>OZ220198.1:0-7532 GCA_964291505.2 uncultured Kistimonas sp.
GATGCACCCACAGCACAGGACAAGACACTCACAATCGATGAGGATGGGAGCCATACCTTTGCCGCCTCGGAATTTGGCTTCAGTGATATTGATACCGGCGACACCCTGCAGTCGGTCACCATTACCCGACTGCCGTCTGCAGGCAGCCTGACGCTGAATGATACGCCGGTCACGCTCAACCAGGTGATTACCGTTGCTAATATCGGCAACCTGAAATATGCACCGGCGACCAATGCCAATGGTGATGGCTATGCGGATCTGCAGTTCACTGTCAGTGATGGTACGTTAAGCAGTTCGGCGCAAACGCTCACCTTTGATGTCAGTGCAGTGAACGATGCACCCACGGCACAGGATAAGACACTCACCATCGATGAGGATGGGAGCCATACCTTTGCTGCCTCGGAATTTGGCTTCAGTGATATTGATACCGGCGACACCCTGCAGTCGGTCACCATTACCCGACTGCCGTCTGCAGGCAGCCTGACGCTCAATGATACGCCTGTCACCCTCAACCAGGTGATTACCGCTACCAACATCGGCAACCTGAAATACGCACCGGCGGCCAATGCCAATGGTGATGGCTATGCGGATCTGCAGTTCACAGTCAGCGACGGTACGGACAACAGTACGGCGAAAACGCTGACCTTTGATGTGACTGCAGTGAGTGATGACGCGGTCATCGGTGGCGATACGACGGGAACAGTGATGGAAGATACGCTGTTTTTGTCTGATATTCCCGACGTTGAGACGGCGAATATCCATGGCGGCCTTAAGAACGATACCAGTTACACGGGTGGCGCCATTGTGATTGATGGCACTACCTATGAAAAGGGTGTCATGATGCATGCCAGTAATGCAGTGGGTACTGCGACGTACGATATTCCTGCGGGTGCCCAGAGTTTTGCTGCAACCCTTGGCATGCTTAATTCCTCCGGTAGCGTTGCCTTCAGTGTTTTACTGGATGGGGTTCAGGTTTATCACAGTGGAACGATCACCAGCAGCAATGACAATGTGGATATCAATATTGATCTCAATGGTGCGAGTGAGCTCACCCTGCGTACCGATAGCCTGGGAAATCAGAATTCAGACCATTCTGTCTGGGCAAATGCCCGCCTGATTACATCCGAACCTGCCACCACTGGTACGTTAACGATCAACGATCCAGACAATGGCGAAGCCGGTTTTGTGGCGGAAACCGTCAGCGGCAGCTATGGATCGCTCACGCTTGCCGCGGATGGTAGCTGGCGTTATACCGCGAATAACAGTCTGTCGGCGATTCAGTCACTGGACACTGGCGATACCCTGGAAGACACGGTCACCGTCCGGGCTCTGGATGGTACAGAACAAGATATAACGATTACGATCAAGGGGGATGAGGATGCCCCCACCGCGCAGGACAAGACCCTCAGTATTAACGAAGATGGCAGTCACACCTTTGTGGCAGCGGATTTCGGATTCAACGATGTGGATACGGGGGATTCGTTGCATTCGGTGACCATTACACGACTGCCGTCTGTTGGAAGCCTCACGCTGAATGATACGCCGGTCACCCTCAATCAGGTGATTACCGCCGCCAATATCGGCAACCTGAAATATGCACCGGCGGCCAATGCCAATGGCGACAGCTATGCGGATCTGCAATTCACGGTGAGTGATGGTTCTCTGAACAGTAGCGTGCAGACACTGACCTTTGACGTGACCGCAGTGAATGATGCACCGGTGCTACCGGCGGTATCGTCTCAGGGGCTTCGGGGCGAGGTCTTTGAAACCAATGGCGGTATTGGGAACCTGACAACTGCCGACAATCTGATAGCCTCACAGGCTGCGACCGCCACCTTCACGGCAACGGAACTGAACTACAGTGGCGGGACAACGCTTTCCGGGTTCCTCGGGGATGATGGCGACAGCCTCAGCGGTTCACAGACATTGACGCCGGAAACTCTTCGCGATACGCCTGACCGGCTGGATCGAGATGCCCGCCGGTACCCACAGCTTTACCATCAATTCGGATGACGGTGTCAGGCTGACTATTGGTAATGAAGTGGTTATCGAACAGGAGTGGTCAGGCGCATTTTACTGGTTTGACCGGGCAGTACACTGCGGCTGAGAGCGGTCTGGTGCCAATCGAGATCGTTTACTACGAGCATGGCGGCATGGACAGGTCTTGGAGGTATTCAGCAGCCTGACGGGTAATGCCGCGCTGGATGACACGGTATTGTCAACCTCGGCATTGACACTGGATTCAATCTCAGAAGATATTCATTCCGCCAGCAACACGGGGACAGCGGTCAGCGCGTTTCTGCAGGATGTCACCATTGGTGAGCCGGACGGCAGCGCCCAAAACGCCATTGCGATTACCTCCGTGGATGACAGCCATGGCACCTGGCAGTACTCGCGGAATAACGGTGTGACATGGACAACGGTTGATGATGGCGCACTGGCGGATAACCACGCGTTGCTGTTGGCGAGCACGGACCTGTTCCGGTTTGTGCCCGATGCCAATTATCACGGCACCGCCACGATTGATTTCCGGGCCTGGGACCAGTCCAGCGGCACGGCCGGCAGCTATGCCGATACCAGCACCCATGGCGGCACCACGGCTTTCAGTGAGCAAACAGGCCAAGGGCGTCTCTTCGTCAGCCCAGTGAATGATGCGCCTGACGCGGCGGATAAATCACTGACGATTACCGAGGATGGCAGCCATACCTTTGCGGCAGCGGATTTTGGTTTCACGGATGTTGACAACGGCGATACCCTGCAGTCCGTGACGATCACACGCTTACCGGCGGCCGGCAGCCTGACGTTGAACGGCGCCGATGTGACCCTGAACCAGACCATCAATGCATCGGACCTTGGCAACCTGGTCTTTACGCCGGTGGTGAACGCCCACGGGGATGATTATGCCGATTTACAGTTTACGGTTAGTGACGGAACGGCCAGCAGTTCAACGCAAACCCTGACCTTTGATGTGACCTCAACCCCCGACCCATTGGTACAGACCGGGCAGGGGCTGAGGGGCGAACTCTTTGATGCGGGTTCGATCCCGAACCTGGCGACGATGGACAATCTGATAGCAACAGCGACACCTGCTGCGACCTTTACGGCCAGTTCGCTGAGTTATCAGAATGGCGCCAATGTGGAAGGGTTCCTGGGAACGGATGGCAGTAGCCTGACCGGTAGCCAGACATTGGCACCGGAGACGTTTGGTATCCGCCTGAGTGGATTTATCCGCGTACCGGTCGGAACCCATGATTTCACCATCAATGCGGACGATGGCTTCAGGCTGAGCATTGGTGGTGAAGTGGTGGTTCAACAGGATGGTACTGGCATGTTTAATGGGCTGTCGGGGCAGTATATTGCTACGGAGCCCGGCCTAGTTCCCATTGAAATTATTTACTACGAACATACCGGTGGTCAGAACTTTCAGGTTACCAGTAGCCTGACCGGCGGCGGGACGCTGGACAGCAGCGTCTTGTTTGCCCATGCATTACCTGCCATTACAGAAGATATTGATGGTTTAACCAACACCGGTACCCAGGTCAGCGACCTGTTGACCGATGGCACCATTACCGATGGTGACGGCGCCGTCCCGGAATCCATGGCCATCACCGCGGTGGATGACAGCAATGGGGCCTGGCAGTATTCCCGCAATGGCGGCGCCACCTGGCTGGCGGTGGATGACGGATCACTGGCCGAAAATCATGCCCTGCTGCTGGCGGAAACCGACCTGCTCCGGTTTGTGCCCAATGCCAATTACCACGGTGCGGCGTCGTTCGAGTTCCGGGCCTGGGACCAGACCAGCGGCACCGCCGGTACCTACGACGACACCAGCAGCAATGGCGGCAATACAGCATTCAGTACGGCCATCAGCAGCGCGGTGGTTGAAATCACGCCGGTGAATGATGCACCGACTGGGCAGGATAAAACATTAACGGTTAACGAAGATGGCAGCCACACGTTTGTGGCAGCGGATTTCGGATTCAACGATGTGGATACGGGGGATTCGCTGCAGTCGGTGACCATTACCAGACTGCCGTCTGTTGGAAGCCTCACGCTGAATGATACGCCGGTCACGCTCAACCAGGAGATTACCACTGCCAACATAGGCAGCCTGAAGTATGCCCCGGCCGCGCACGCCAGCGGCAACAGTTATGCGGACCTGCAGTTTACGGTCAGTGATGGCGAACTCAACAGCAGTGCACAAACTCTGACGTTTAATGTCACGCCGGTCACGGATGCTCCCGCCATTACCTTGAATAATAATGATTTTTTACTGAATACGGAGTTAATCACCAATGGTGGCTTGAACGGAACAGCTGGCTGGGATTTCAGTGGTAATGTCAGGGTATACACGAACCTCATGCAATTCAGCGCAGGGGAAAGTGCGGTCAATGGTGTGGCGGAACAGTCCTTCACCATCTATCCGGACGTCAATTATGAACTGAACCTAGACTACAGAAGCTGGAATACTAACCTGGCGTCGGCGCGTGTAGAGGTTATTGACTCGTCATCGGGGACGATACTGGCTTCACAGGACGTCAGTAGCAATGTGAACTCTCTCCAGGCACTGAGTCTCGACTTCACTGGCATAGCCACTGGCAATGCTGTGCTCCGGATAACCGATACGACAGCGAATACTGCTAGCACTGACCTTGTCATTGACAACGTTTCTATCCAGGCTGTCAGTGTGGACAACGACGATATGCCTGCGGTGGTTTCTGGTCAGGAAGACCAGGCCATAGCCGTTGAACTCGATGTTGCCACCCCAGATAGCGATGGCTCGGAAACATTGGCCATAGAGTTAAGTGGCCTTCCCTCAGGTGTTGTGCTGCGTGATGGTACTAATACGTTGACGTCTACTGGCACAGCCATTGATGCATCGGGCTGGGATCTGGACAACCTGACCCTGACGCCGCCAGCCAACAGTCACGATGATTTCACCTTCACCGTCAAGGCGACTGCCACCGAAACCGCGACGAACACGACGAATGTCACCACCCAGGCGATCGATGTACAGATTGAGGCGGTGAATGATGCACCAACTGCGCAGGATAAATCGCTCACGGTTAACGAAGATGGCAGCCATACGTTTGCTGCAGCGGATTTTGGTTTTGACGATATTGATGCCGGCGACACCCTGCAGTCGGTGACTATCACCAGACTGCCGTCTGTTGGAAGCCTCACACTCAATGACACACCGGTCACGCTCAACCAGGTGATTACCGCCGCCAATATCGGCAACCTGAAATATACCCCGGCCGCGCACGCCAGCGGCAACAGTTATGCGGATCTGCAGTTTACGGTGAGCGATGGTGAACTCAACAGCAGTGCACAAACATTAGCGTTTAATATCACGCCGGTCACAGATGCCCCCACAATCACCCTCAACAATGATGTTTACAGTGGCTTGGCACTGGATACTGAACTGATTAGCAATGGCAACTTTTCCGGTGGCGCTACAGGTTGGAACCTGACAGGAACGGTACAGCACTTTAATGGCGCTCAGTCTTCAGGCAATGATGTCGCTTCCTTTGGCGGAGGACAGGGCCCCAGTGACGGTGTAGTAGAGCAGCAGTTTGCGATCCATCCGGATGTGGTGTATTCACTCTCGCTGGATTATGCCGCTGGTTGGGCTGACCTTCTCCAGTCAGGTCTGGTCGAGGTGGTTGATGTTACGACCGGCAATGTGCTGGCCAGTCAGTCTTTTTCCACCAGTACCGGTACCATGCAATCCCTCAGTCTTGATTTTACGGGGGTATCTGATGGTCAGGCGACATTGCGTATTTCCAACACGTCAGCATCCACAACCAATGTGGATCTGTTTGTCGATAATGTCTCAATTCAGGCCACCAGTGCTGATAACCCCAACCTGAACCCCAGGGTGGATGGCAGTGAGGACCAGCCGGTTGCTGTCGATCTCAGTGCGGCAACGCCCGATACTGACGGCTCTGAAACTCTGGCCATCGAGTTAAGCGATATTCCTTCAGGTGTCGTGTTGAGTGATGGTACGAATACATTGACGTCTACTGGTGCAGCCATTGATGCATCCGGCTGGGATCTGGACAGCCTGACCCTGACACCGCCAGCCAACAGTAACGATAATTTCACCTTCACCGTCAAAGCGACCGCCACCGAAACCGCCACAAACACGACGAATGTCACCACCCAGTCGATCGATGTCCACATCGCGGCAGTGAATGACCCGCCGGTCATTGCCGAAGGCGACACCGTGGATACCAGCGCCGCCTTTGTGTTCTCAGAAGGCACCGGCACAACCGTTGCTGATCAGAGTGGCAACAATAACGCGATGACATTGTCGGGTACCGCCACCTGGGGTACCGGGCATGGTGGCACTGGCAACGCCTTGGAAATGGACGGGAGCAGTTCCGCAGCCATTAATGGGTTAGAGACCGGTGGCGCCATGACCGTTGCGGCTTGGGTTGAGTTTGATGCAACGGGTGGCTGGTCACGGATTATTGATTTTGGCAATGGTGCTGCCCAACACAATATTTTGCTGGGTTCTAACGTAGAGAACGGTTTAGGGGTGCATATCTATAACGGCACAGGGCAGTTAATTGGTCAGTTGGAAGTGCCGAATGTCATTGCCGCCAACCAGTGGGCGCATGTCGCCTTTACTATTGATGATGCCGGCGAGATCACGCTGTATGTGGATGGTGAGTCGGTCGGTACGGCGACCACGACCACCGGTGCACCACCGGAGGTATTGGTCAGAAGCAATAACCTGGTGGGGAATGATAACTGGGGAGGCACTCAACGGTTGGATGGCCGGCTGGATGACCTGTTAATTGCCAATGAATCTCTCGACGCCAACGAGATCAGCAACCTCTATCGCACCAGTCAGCTCAGTGATTTCACCGATGCTCATTTCTCTCTGGATGAACACAGCGCCAACGGCACGGTGGTCGGGCAGGTTTCAGCCACGGATATTGAAGATGGTACCAGTCTCACGTATACGCTGGCCGACAATGCGGGCGGTCGTTTTGCCATCAACAGTAGCACCGGTGAGATCACCGTTGCTGACAGCAGCCTGCTGGATCATGATGTGGCAGGCAGCCATACCCTGCGGGTGCGGGTGACCGATTCCGGTGGTCTGAGCAGCGAACGGGATTTCGTGGTGCAGGTGGCGGATGTCAGCGAAGCGCCGACGGCGCAGGATAAAACACTCACCATTACCGAAGACGGCAGCCATACGTTTGCGGTGACCGATTTCGGCTTCAGTGATGGGGACAGCGGTGACACGCTGCAATCCGTGACCATTACCCAGTTACCGTCTGCAGGCAGCCTGACACTGGATGACTCACCGGTTACGGCCAACCAGGTCATCACCGCCGCGGATATCACCCAGCTCAAGTTCACACCGGATGCCAATGCCAATGGCACCGGCTATGCCGACCTGACGTTCACCGTCAGTGACGGTTCCCTGAGCAGTGCGGCACAGACACTCACCTTTGATGTGACGGCGGTGAATGACCCGCCCGTCATTGCCGAAGGCGATACCGTGGACACCAGCG
>OZ220199.1:0-237500 GCA_964291505.2 uncultured Kistimonas sp.
AAAACACAGACAAAAGGTAACCCTAATGATTCAAACCAGTGATCGCATCGTCAAACACAAGGTTGGTTTGCTTAATTTAGCCGATGAACTCGGCAATATCTCCAAAGCCTGCAAGATGATGGGCGTTTCTCGTGACACTTTCTATCGCTATCGGGATGCTGTTCATTCCGGTGGCGTTGAAGCATTGCTGGATCGTAGCCGCAGAGTTCCCAATACCAAGAACCGTGTGGAACCCCATGTTGAAGAGGCTGTAGTTGCTTACGCCGTAGAGGAACCGGCGCATGGACAGGTTCGCGTATCGAATGAGTTACGTAAGCGTGGTGTTTTCGTTTCTCCCAGTGGCGTACGCAGTATCTGGCTTCGTAATGATCTGGCTAACTTCAAAGAGCGCCTCAAGGCACTTGAAACCAAGGTTGCTGAAGAAGGTGTTATCCTGACCGAGTCTCAGGTCAAAGCTCTGGAGCGTAAGAAGCTGGACGATGAGGGCTTGTGGCGAGATTGAAACAGCTCATCCCGGTTATCTTGGTTCGCAAGACACCTTTTATGTCGGCACGTTTAAAGGCGTTGGCCGGGTGTACCAGCAAACGTACGTGGATACCTACTCCAAGGTGGCCCACTGCAAGCTCTATACAACCAAGACGCCCATCACAGCAGCAGACCTGCTTAATGACCGTGTGCTGCCGTTCTACATGGCAGAAGAACTACCGGTTTTGCGTATCCTGACGGACAGAGGCACAGAGTACTGCGGCAAAGCTGATAGGCATGACTTCCAGCTCTATATCGCCATTAACGAGATTGAGCACACCAAAACCAGGGCTAGACACCCACAGACCAACGGTATCTGCGAGCGCTTCCATAAGACGATCTTGCAGGAGTTCTATCAGCCCGCATTGCGTAAAAAGATTTATGAATCCATTGAAGATATTCAGCACGATCTGGACGAGTGGTTGGTGTTCTACAATACTCACCGCACGCATCAAGGAAAGATGTGTTGTGGCCGGACACCGATGGAAACACTGATAGCCGGTAAAGAAATCTGGAAGGAAAAATTCATCGGCTGAATTTGACCTGACAGACACCCTTTGAATTATCGGTAACTGTCAGGTCGGGTCTGAACTTCTACATTTAATTGCAGTATTTTCTGCACGTTTATTCCCCCTACGCAACTCTTGTGCAAATCCAAACTTTTCATTGGCCTCAGCAAAGTGATCCAAGTCTGAACAGTAGACTCTACAGGTTTTAAAAAGATAACCGATAGTCTTATGTACGTGCGCTATAGCTGAACAAAGACTACCCACAGTCATTCTTTTATCCTCTTCAAGATAGAGAGCAGGAACGCCACTGCTTACTCGCACACACAAAATCTCCAAACCGGTTATTATATCCCTTACAGGGGCCCAAGTAAGTTTTAATGGAGACTCTATCTTCCCTGGAATTCTCCTCGGCCCAACCACCAATGCCATTCAAAACCTCCTCATTTATAGCAATTTCACAATGTATTCTTTTATGCAAAAAGAAGAGACGTAGCTTAGTTAACAAAAAATTATTTTCATAAGCATATAGACCTTCATCGGCAACCCCTATCGCAATAGAAGCCATTTCTGCAGCCTTATTCAAGCAATCTCTACCAATATTGGATGGATCAGAATAAGCATGATCAAAATATTCTTGATAACTCACTAATTTTGTAATGTATACTTTAACACCGATCTCTCCTTGGCTCGGAAAATTAAGGTTAACTGCTTCCTCATAGCAACCAAGCGCTCGAAAGCTCATACTACAAAGAATAAATGAGTCGTCCGTCGGATCCCTAGCATATATCATTCTTATAAAGCTTGTTGCTAATTCATAAAAAGCATCTAACGAATCAGGCATTGATGAACACTCGAACTCCGACCTTAAATGATCTAATTCTCCCAATGCCTCACTATATTTCGCTTGCCCAATCAGTGTGTTCATGTGAGTCTTAATAGCACTTATAGAAGTGCTTCCATGATCTGACTTCAATTGAATACAATTCCGATCTAAAAAGATTTTTTGGGGACAGTACGGGTGATGTACGTGATGCGGCAACGACAACCTAGTGTGCATCTTACCAGCATGATCATTTCCTTCCCTATGACTTCCATTGCCTATTCCAGAAACTATGACATTAAATATAAACATCGTTATTCATCACAAATTTATCTCCATGCGTTATTTTAATCCATTTATTGTTATTGTAATCACCAATACTATTAACTATTGCGACAATCCACTAAGCTTCATGCCCTAATAAAATAAGACAAACTAAAATATATTTAGTTCCACCTCAAATAGTTCGACCAAAAAGTTAACCCCAAAATTATATTTGCTATAGGGCAAAAGCTGCCTAACATTCCTGCAGACATCGTGAACATTGGAATTAGCTGACATCCGCACAACAATGGATATTAAGTAAAACTACTGCTCATTCTGGGACAAAATGAGTCGAAGTCTACCCGGGCGGCACGCCACTAACCACGGACGAACTCAACACTCCTCTCTATCTAACCGTTCGCGAAAACAACCTTAAACTGATGACTTTGCTGATTTTTATTGGTGCTAATCCACAATGGAAAGCACCTGATGACCTAACAATTTCAAGCATTACACAAAACCCTGACACTCTCAGGGTACTTGACCATTCAATGCGCACACCACCTATCAATTAAAAACGCTTTACCGCAAGATAATCTGAAACGTCAAAGACCATGTCAGAATTCTCGATTTTTCAGGGGTGATTTCTTCAATTTGCTCAGCTCACCAACGACGCTGATTGTCTATTTGAAATGTATGGACTGTTATACAACAAGAGAGACATCAGCTTCAGAAAATACTAATGATGACCGACCTAATATATAACAAGAATCATTTGCATACATGCATTGAGATTCATCAATAGCATTCATACAGAATAAATACAAAACCTTACCGTGCCTCTTTGCCGCAGATCAAAATTCCCTGACTTTCTTACAGGTATCATTCGCAGTGGAATGAACTGACATCCGCCCCTTTGCTACAACAAATCACTGCGGACATTCCTGATTGACCTGAAACTTTCTGAAAAGCCCGTTCTTCCCTGAGAGCAATCCATAGACTGCATGAAGAATTTACTGGACAAGGTGCTTCTGTCCCCCTTGAAGCGCCGTAATTTTATGAAATGGGGCGCCGCTGCCGGCAGCGCTGCCATTGTCGCGGGCAACAGCCTGCCGCTGCGCGCGCTGGCCAACACACCGGACACCACACCTGCGGAGAAACGCGAAACCGTGCGCTCCGTCTGGTCCGCCTGCACCGTGAACTGCGGTTCCCGCTGCGCCCTGCGCCACCAGGTCAAGGACGGTGTCATTGTCGCGACCCATACCGATAACACCGGTGACGACGAATACGGCAACCATCAGGTGCGCGCCTGCCTGCGCGGCCGCTCCTTCCGCCGTCGGGTATACAACCCGGATCGTCTGAAGTACCCCATGAAGCGGGTCGGCAACCGTGGAGAAGGCAAGTTCGAACGTATCAGCTGGGATGAAGCGTTTGACACCATCGCGGACAACCTTAAGCGCATCAAGCAGCAGTATGGCAACGAAGCCATCTACCTGAACTACTGCACCGGAACGCTGGGCGGCACGGTTTCCAAGTCCTGGCCACCGGCGGCGACGCCTATCGCCCGCCTGATGAACTGCTGGGGCGGTTACCTGAACCATTTTGGTGACTACAGTACTGCGCAGATTACTGTCGGCCTGCCCTACCTGTTCGGTGGCAGCTGGGTCGGGAGCAACTGCTCGTCTGATATCGTCAACACCAAACTGATCGTCAACTTCGGCAACAACCCGGCGGAAACTCGCATGAGCGGCGGCGGTGTCGTTTACCAGATGACCGAAGCCCGTGCCCGCAGCAATGCCCGCATGATCACATTCGATCCGCGCATGACGGATTCCGTCCTGAGTGGCAATGATGAGTGGGTACCCCTGCGTCCCGGTACTGATGCCGCCCTGGTGGCCGGTCTGGCCTGGGTCATGATCACCGAAAACCTGGTGGATAAGGCATTCATCGACCGTTACACCATCGGGTACGACGAAGACAGCCTGCCTGCATCTGCACCGAAGGGTTCCTCCTGGGTTTCCTACATTCTCGGTAACGGCCCGGATGGTACGGCCAAAACCCCGGCATGGGCTGCACGTATCACTGCAGTACCTGAGAAAACCATCATCCGTCTGGCCCGTGAAATCGCCAGCACCAAACCCTGTAACGTCATGCAGGGCTGGGGCGTTCAGCGCACCACCAACGGCGAACAGGCCAGCCGCGCCATCTGCATGCTGGCAATCATGACCGGCAACGTCGGTATTCCCGGCGGCGGTACCGGCGCCCGTGAAGGCAGCTGGGGCATTCCGTTCGCCAGCTTCCCGACCCTGAGCAATCCGGTGACCACGTCCATCCCCATGTTCCTGTGGACCGACGCCATCCATCGCCACGACGAGATGACCGCCCTGACCGACGGCATCCGTGGTGCCGACCGCCTGAAGGCCCCGATCAAGTTCATCTGGAACTATGCCGGCAACTGCATCATCAACCAGCACGCCGACACCAACCGCACCCACGAAATCCTTCAGGATGACACTCAGTGCGAAATGATCGTGGTTATCGAAAACCACATGACTGCCAGCGCCCGCTACGCGGATATCCTGCTGCCTGACCTGACGGCGGCAGAACAGCCGGACTTCTCCACCAACGGCAGCTGCGGCAACATGGGTTACGCTATTTTCTGTGATACTGCTGTCGAACCGCTTCACGAGTGTCGTTCGGTCTACGACATGTGTACCGGTGTCGCCAAGCGTCTGGGCGTGGAAGCACAGTACACTGAAGGCCGAGACCAGGAAGCCTGGCTGCGCTTCATCTATACCGAGTCCCAGAAGATCAATCCGGAACTGCCGGACTTCGACACCTTCCGTCAAATGGGTATCGTCAAGCAGACCAATCCGGGCGAACCGCACGTCGAATACCGTGCATTCCGCGAGAACCCGGAAGCCAATCCGCTGGCCACCCCGTCCGGCAAGATCGAGATTTACTCCGAACAGCTGGCCCAGATTGCCGCAACCTGGAAGCTGAAAGAAGGCGACATCATCCGTCCATTGCCGGAATACGCGTCTTCCTGGGAAGGTCACGAAGCGCCTCACAGCAAGCAGTATCCGCTGCAGATGTTTGGCTACCACTACAAGGCTCGCACCCACTCCACCTACGGCAACGTAGATGTCTTGCGTGACGCCAACCGTCAGGAAGTATGGATCAACCCCATCGACGCCCAGGCACGCGGCATTAACGACGGTGACATGCTGAAAGTCTGGAACGACCGCGGTGAAATCCGTGTGGCCGCCAAGGTCACCGAGCGGATCATGCCCGGCGTTGTCGCCATGGGCCAGGGCAGCTGGTACGCCCCGGATCGCAACGGCATCGACCGCGGCGCCTGTATGAACACCCTGACTACCCAACGTCCTTCACCGCTGGCCAAGGGCAACCCCCAGCATTCCAATCTGGTGGAAATTGCCAAGGCCTGACGGAGAACTGAACCATGACCCAATACGGATTCTATATCGATACCACCCGGTGTACCGGGTGCAAAACCTGTGAACTGTCGTGCAAGGACGACAACGACCTGGATATCGGGGTGAACTGGCGTCGTATTTATGAATACGGCGGCGGCAGCTGGGTACAGAACGAAGACGGCACCTGGAACCAGGACGTGTTCGCCTACCACGTATCCATCAGCTGTAACCACTGCGACCAGCCTGCCTGCACCAAGGCCTGCCCCACCGGCGCCATGCACAAGCGGGAACAGGATGGCCTGGTGGCCGTCAATGCCGAGGTCTGCGTCGGCTGTCGTTACTGCGAAATGGCCTGCCCTTACGGTGCGCCCCAGTTCGACCCCGAGAAGAAGCTGATGACCAAGTGCGATGGCTGCTTCGACCGGGTGGAACAGGGTCTGCAGCCGATCTGTGTCGGTTCCTGCCCGCTGCGCGCGCTGGAGTTCGGCCCGATTGACGAGCTACGTGCCAAGTACGGCGACCGTGCTGACATCGCGCCGCTGCCCGATTCCGGCATGACCAAGCCGAACCTGGTCATCAAGGCCAACCGCCACGCACGCCCGACCGGTGACACCACCGGCCGCATCCTGAATGTCCGGGAGGTGTAACCATGCACGAATTATCCCTGGTTTTCTTCACCGTCCTGGCGCAGTGCGCGGTCGGTATTTTCCTGGTGCTGGGCTGCCTGCAGTTCGCCAGCTTTGGCCAGCGTGACCGCCTGCAACTGCTGAGCCGGTTGCAGATCGCCTCGCTGGTCATTCTCGGAGTGGCCGGCCTGGCTGCGGGCACCCACCTGGGTCAGCCGCTGCGTGCGTTCAACGTGATCTTCGGCCTGGAGCACTTCTCGCCGTTGAGCGTTGAGATCCTGACCACCAGCCTGTTTGGCGGTGCGGCGTTCACCTTTATTGCTGCTACCCTGCTGAACATCCTGCCCGCCCTGCACCGTCTGGTGCTGCTGGGTGCCATGGCGCTGGGTGTTGCCCTGCTGTTGGCCATTGCCAACGTCTACACTCTGGCGACCGTGCCCACCTGGAACACCGACTGGACCGTCTTCCAGTTTGTGATGCCGGCAGTGGTTCTGGGTGTGATGGGTGCCGCGGTACTGGTACGCAGTCAGTCAGACCGTATGGGCCTGTTTGCACGCCATACTGACAAGGCGCTGTCCACTATCGGACTGATTGCCCTGGCCTTCATTGCCACTGGCTTTGTGCTTTACCTGTTCTGGCTGGGTCAGCTGTCCACGGCGATCGATCCGTTCATGGTGAAGGATTACCATCACAGCCTGTTGGCCGCCCGCTTTGCCCTGCTGTTCCTGGGCGTCAGCCTGTGGATCGTGCCGGCCATGCGCGGCTCCAACACCGGCGTTCGTCTGCCAGCGGTTGGCTTCCTGCTGGTACTGGCCAGTGAACTGATGGGTCGTATCTTCTTCTACGATCTACATATGTTCAGCACTGGGCTGTAACAGACCTTCTCCATTCTGAGCAGAGTGTTTCAATGAGACATTCTGCTCTCCTTGTTCAAATTAAGTACTGATCTTTTCATTTCATACAAAGGATTCAATCTGCTGAATGCTAAAAGCAAGTGAGCCTATCAAAAAGCCATAGTAGTGTTGATCTTCTATTTATACAGAAAACTCCGCCTTTAATTCAGACAACCTATACCATCTTGACAACAAAAAAAGCGAATACTGATAACAATAAGATATTAGATAGATTGAACTTTAAAAAAAAAAAACTGCCTAACTTCGTCAAAACAAATACTGTATTACAGAAAGGAGGTACTTTAACCATGCAAGCAATAGGGCAAAAACCACATGATTCCGCACCTGAACCAGAAGCTCAAAATACTGACACGACCAGTAGTATCACTGTCAGTCACTCTTCCCCTATAAACTGGAAACAAGCTGCATTCAACCAACCAAGACCGAGGGATCCATCCTGGCTCAGTGAGTACGACATCACTCTTCCAGAAGAAGAGAAAACAAGTTCTTATCTACCACCTAATTCGAGCATACGTGACTTCACAATTGAAACAAGTAAACCGGTAACCATACCTGATAATTTACGTCGTTATGAAGTCAATATTGATAAAATGACAACTCACTATAAAGAAGGCAATTATAAAGAAGCGCAAAAGATTGCCCAGACACTTTCTGGGATTTTATCGCGACAAGCAGGAGCAAATAGCCTCATTCCATATGTAGATACAGTATTTTTTTTCTGCCACATAATGCAGGACATGCAGTCTTGCCTGCATTTTCCCGCAGATAATTCAGAGGATTTCATCAACTGGCTGTTAGATATCGCCTACGCAGCGAGCGATAACACTGGCACCTTACCCGCCAACAGTAAATTGATGCTGTATTGCTTGCGATGGGCTGCAGATGCTGGCAGCCAGAGAGCCAGACAGCTACTTATCAAAGCCTTGTTATTTAGCCATTCATGCTCCGATATACCATCAACTGTCCATTTCTATCCATTCGAAGCTAGCCTTCATCTTTTACAAATGTCACGTATTGACAAACAACCACTACCCATGGATATTCATGAATTTGTTATCCATAAAATGGTTAAACTTCTCAAATCATATGGCACACCAGATTACGATCATGAAAAAAACGAGCTAGCCGCATTTCTGTCTGAACAGTCTGCCGACGAAATCAAACATTTAGCTCCCTCAATATACCTTGAAAGAGTTTTTGGCGATATAGAAAAAGATAAGGCAAGAATTCACTTGGAAAAACTTGCTCTATCCCCCAACAAAAAAGAAAGAGATCCGTTGATTGAAACAATCAAGAGATACTGGGAATTAAAATCCATAGATACATCTAGCAATCAAGATAATTCCAGGGAATTATGCCAACTCGCAGAAGCTAATTTTATTCAAGCCACGCTGGATATCACTAAACAATGCAGACACAATCCAAAACCTATTCAACACAAGTTTATTGCAGCGCTTATTATTGACTATAAACCGTTTTATTCAGAATATCCAACACTGCAATTCAGCCTATGGAAATATTACGATGAAGCTATCAAGCCCAAGGGGGATCAGACTAATATAAAAAGCATTAAAAAAAACCTTTTGGAGATGAGAAAAAAAGCTGATTTGTTAACCAGCGAGCTCCATATCCAAGCACATGACCGAATACGAAGTTATTTTATACATCCATCATTTTCAGAGAGATCCCAACTCGATAATTTACGTCAAAGCGGTAGAAACACTGCAAACCCGCTGCCTGTAAAAACTATTCTCACATTAAAGAGTTCTCGATTCTCAAAAGATCCTTTAATACTTACATATATACATAGCGCTCAAGTGCTAGAACATGGGAGAGGAAATGAAACTTTAATAAACCTAGTGAGGCAAGGAGATACACTCACTATCGACACGCTTATGCTGGGATTATTGGATGTTCCCGCCGGGATGGATACTACTGCACTAGTAGATCACCTACTGAGAGAACATAACAAGGGAAAGGATTTTATAAACTTGCTGAGCTCTTTAAACGATATTACAACACCATTAAAGCGATTTCGTGCATGTGAGCCATACGTTCAACAAACGGAACAGTGTTGCTTATTAAACATTGAATTAACAACCGCCTTAGGTTTTAATCAATCCGAAAATGTGAAAAGCTATCAGCATCTTGCAAAAGAAAAAAAACTGCAGAATAAACCAGATGAAGCCCAAAAATATTATGATAAGGCATGGGATTTTACAGAGAAAATAATAAAGCGGGATAAAATATCACAGCGAGAAAAAGTTGAAAAAGACTATCAGGTCCGACGCACCGGACTACCTGACTATTATCAGAAACTACGTTCAATCAACCCTGAATCTGATCACCCAATGGAAACTGAGTATCGATACAATCTGCTCCTATCTGTTTATGATCAGATGCTTGATAACAAAGACCCTTCACTATGGGCTGCCTGGACAAGACAGGCCTCCCACTTTCTCACTTATTCTTTTTGGCATATTAAACCTGAGATGTACCGTCACTTTATAGACATTTGTTTAACAGCAATTCCTCAGCACCAACATCTACTGCTATCGACAATGCATAACACAATCAACCAATTAATTAAGCTAACGAATGATATAGAAGATAAATTCACATCCGATACAGCCCCTTGGACTGCAATAAAGTCGTGCTTACTGAAAACCCGAGGCATGATTGCTAAACTCGGCCCTATTAAAGAGAATGAAAGTATTGATGAAATGGAAAAAATAACGAGTTTCCCTTCAATTCACCAAGGCTACCTTGAACAACATCATATCATTACCCTATTAGAGGGGGAAAAATCGACTGACGATTGGATCGCTCTCATTAAAACACTCACATTAAATGACGAGTTTGATCCGGCAACATTTGTCAGATTAGTAGCCAATAGGTTTAAATCATTGCCTGTAGAGAGGAGTACTGGCATTTTTGACATACTGTCACTGTTTCAAAAAAAAATAGATCAACAAGCATCGTCAATCGGTAAAATAGAATTTACTCTAAAATGCCAGCTCATGTGGGCACAGAGTACTTATTTAAATAACCTGAGTGAACACGACGCCACCGAGCTCGGAAAATATCTCATTGAGCACATGGAAAAAATGAAAACAGAATTATTCATAGAAGATCCTGAACAAGTGCTTATCAATAGAGTAGGTGTCACGGGGGAAGAGGCGAACCTGTTTTTCTGGGCAAATAAAACACGCGCCCCTATACCAAAAATAGATTTTCATTATTTCATAAATAATATAAAATCATTCGCACCTAGAAACCTGTTAAAGTTATTCTATAAAAATAACATAACTATAAGAGATGCATGCATTTCAAATCTAAGAAAAATCAAAAACAAAGAAATCACCCATTTCGTCAATTTTTTCATATATCAACTTGGTAACAACAAAGATAAGATATTATCACTTCTGGACGAAACTCTCTCAAACAAAACGATTGACAACGAAGACAAATGCATACTGATATGGTATGCCTACGAATCGTCATTAATTAGCGATGATCATTGCATTCAATTCACAAAATCTTTAGATCCAGATTCGCCTCATGCGCTATTCACAGGGATTTTAGTTGAATTCGAAAAACACGCAGAGCAATTGAGCAACCTTGCATCATCCGATAAATTCATGTGTCTTGGAATGCAATATCAAAACGCGGTTGGCTTCAAGCTATTGTCACTGGGCAGGCTCAAAGATGCTGCTCACATATGGGCCACATGTGAGTCTGCTTACCCTCAGGCAATGCTCGCATGGCATCACGAAATTTACGCTGACTCCAAAAAACCGTTAGAGGTCACGCGACTATTACTAAAAGCAGCAAAAGAAGGCCAGCCCAAAGCACAGTGTGAATTGATTCGTTTACTTCTGATAAAGCGAAAAGCTTGGGGGGAAATTGACGCTCTACTAGCATACCGGAGTTGCCGATTTGTTCATATGCCAAATCCTTTGGCTGGTGGCGAAAGTGTTCTTTATCAGGGCATCACACAGTATCTTGGGTTTGGCTGTCAAGCTGACCCTGCAACTGGAGAAGATAAAATTCGGAAGGCGCTTGCCCAAGACCCTCTTATTGTTGCATTACGATTATACGAACTCAAAGATGAGAAAATATTTGAACTGCCCAATGACACATCGGATTATCTTTTACTTTATGCACAAGCCTTGACTGAACGATGCGAGGATTCATTCAAGCGCCGCGACAATTACTTTACTAATCTGCTGTTAAGTTATGGCATAGAAAAACTGGAAAGGGTGTCAAAAACACTCCAGAACAGGGCTGAGGATACCCCCGACACCCAAGCAGTATTCAATCAAGCAGCAAGCTTATTACGTCACAGAATTGAACAATGGCAGCCATCAGCTCTCCCGTTAGCGCCCCTCCAAGAGGAAGCTAACGTAGCTGATGACCTACTCAAAACCATCGACTGTGTGATAGATCGCACCCACTCCCATGACTGGGCAACCTGTGCGTATGAAGAAATGAATAATTTAATTAGAAAATTACACGAAGAGAAAACCGACTTAGATGATAATACCACGGATGCATTAATGGTTCTGCTTTTTTCAATACCATCATTACAGCAAGATCTGGTCGCCACTATTAATACCATTATTGACCACATCAACAATCCCGAACTGATTACAGAAATTATACACAACTGGATAACTGTTTTTTCACTTACACAAGACCACCAACAAAAGGTGATACTTGCTAATAGCATCATTAGAACTTTACCAAAAGGAAAACCGCTAGACCTCGAAAATCACAAACAGGAAATCCAAAGTTTTCTATGCTTTTTGATTAATGATCGAGCAATACACGAACAAGCTAAACATCTATTAGATGCTATTCCAATCGATGAGAAAGCGAATCTTCTGACACGGGCATTACCCGGAGGCATTAACCGAAATCCAGCGATTTATCTAGAATATCTTGAGGAATATCAATCACCCAGTTTTGACCTTATATTTCATATTTGGGACAGTCTGGAACCAGATAGCGAACCCAAACTGATTCGAGCAACTTACAAGGCTCTTACAACACAAAAGCCATCATTATTAGCTAATGACGGACTAAACAATACGCAGCTTCAGAAAATTGATTTATACACCCTATTCGGCGAACTCAGTATACCGGCCCGAAAGTCGCTTCTAGAAAACACTTTTACACTACCTAAACGTTTTATTGAACAAGTGATCAAATTCCACAAAGATAATAGAGCCCTATCTATTCCACCTCAACATCTGGAAAAAAATGTACGTGATTTTATTAAAGGTGAAAAACACTTTTCAATGTCAAGCATTATAGACATATTAATCATACTAGAGGTTAATCAGATTGCTCCAGATCTGTTACAAGCCTTTAACGATAAAATCAAAGAGCAAGCATTAGAGAGAATAAAAGAGCCGATTGAAACGCGGGAGCAGCAGAATACCAGGCTTCAAATCCGTGTAATACTTTCGATCCTCTAGTGATTTAACATTAGAGCGATTTGCTCATTATAACAACACAACGTCTACGGCTGTGAACCTCCCCCGTTTTAGGGAACCTGCGAGCAAGTGACGTTAAAGAAACACAGTGAATGAAAAGTCATTAATTCACTATTATCCAGCCTGAAAATTACTCAGTTTCTTACCATTGAAGCTGGTTGTCCGGCTTTCGGATACATTAACCCTGTGCCCGGATCATTTGGTCCAGTCTAACCATGTTTGCCAGAGCGAATAACATCGCCAGTTTGTAATTGCTCAAAAAGCCTTGGTAATCGCGTAAATAGGATTGTCGTCTATCATACCCAACCATGCCTTTTCCATTTGCTGTTCCAGATGACCAGAGAAACGAACTGGTCACAAAAATGCTCAACTACATAACAAGGGCTCAAGAGGAGAACGTCCGCCTCAAAGAGAGGATCAGCATTCTTGAGGAGGAAATACATCGTCTGAAAGGGCTTAATGGTAAACCCGACATAAAGCCCAACACTCCGCCGAAGGATTCCGGTTCAGCAGGTGACAATCAGCCAACAGATGGATCTGAGTCTGACCATCAAAAGCGAGATACCGGAAAACCGGATGAACGCACCCGGAAAAAACGCAAGAAGCCGCCAAAACCAAAGGATCCCACCTGCAAGCGGGTTGCTCCAGAGTCCATACCTGAAGGCGCTGTATTCAAAGGCTTCAGCACATACGATGTGCAGGAATTGTCATTTGAAGTCAATTTCCTCCGATATGAGCTTGAGCACTGGACTACCCCTGATGGTCAATCTCTGCATGGACGTTTGCCTAAGGCCATGCAGGGCTATCATTTCGGACCAAACCTTCGTTGCTATGTTCTACACCAGCATCATGCCTGTGCTGTCACAGAGCAGCAATTGCTGGAATCACTCTGGGACTGGGGTGTTTCCATATCAGCAGGAGAACTCAGCAACCTGCTTACCCTGAACCATGACGATTTTCACGAGGAAAAGGATGGGCTTCTGGCAACCGGCTTGCTCCATTGTGGTTACTTGCAGGTAGATGACACAGGGGCTCGTCATAAGGGGCAGAACGGTTACTGTACTTTTATTGGCAACCCGCAGTTCGCATGGTTTGGTAGTACCGGGAGTAAAAGCAGAGAGAATTTTTTAACTTTGCTACACCGCCCCTGGCCAACACACGTCCTGAATGAGCATGCCATGGATTTTCTGGAGGAGCATAAGTTTCCAGCCAAGTGGCGTTTGGTGTTTCAGGCGTGTCTCGGTGTTCATTTCCTCAGCCTGGATTCGTGGCATGCCTTTCTGAACGATTGCGGTCTGAAAGGCCCCATACTTCGTAAAAAAGCGTCGGAAGCGATGCTGTATGGTAGCCTCATTGCACACGGGGTTCGCCCTGACCTGCCCATTCACAGTGACGGCGCTGGTCAATTTGATGTGTTTACCCGCTCAGGGTGCTGGCTCCATGCGTGTCGTCCGATAGAGCGGGTGATCCCGGTTAACAACGAGCAGGTGGAAGAGCAATACCAACTGCTATGCCAGTTCTGGGAACTCTACCGGGACCTCAAGGCTTTCAAGGAAAATCCAGATCAGGACTTTGCCCACAAAATTCGCAGCAGTTTCCGTCAACTGGTACAGGTCAAGGTGGAATGCAGCGGGTTACGAGAAGCCTTGGGTAATCTTGCCGTCAAAGAGCCTGAGCTACTGGCGGTACTGGATGATCCCGGTCTTCCATTGCACAACAACTTGAGCGAAAGCCAAATCAGAGAACACGTCAAGCGCCGCAAAATCAGCGGCGGCACTCGGAGCGAGTCTGGTCGACAGGCTCGCGATACCTTCGCCAGTCTCAAGAAAATGTGTCGGCTTCATGGAATTTCTTTCTGGAGTTATCTTCAGGACAGGATGCATGGCTATGACTTAATCCCCCGGTTAAGCGAGTTCATAAAGCAAGCTGTCTATGGTGATATGGACGATAGTTTTGCCAAGGTTTTTTGAGCAATTACGCCAGTTTGCCATCATTTTTCCGAAGTCCCCGATAACGGGCTTTGATAAATCCAAACTGGCATTTGATGATTCTGAAGGGATGTTCCACCTTGGCTCGAATGCTGGCTTTCAGGTATTCCGTTTTCAAAATGACTTTATTGATTCGAGGGTGTTTCCTGAGTCTCTTTAACTTGCCTGGTTGTTCGGCTATATGCCACTGTACAGCGTCTGTATTGAGCTCTTTTCGTTTCTCGGCTCCTCTGTAGCCGGCATCGGCAAAGACAAACTGTTCATCACCGTGCAACAAGTTACTGGCTTGATTAAGGTCATGTTCATTGGCGGCTGTTGTCGCCAGACTATGAGTCAAACCTGTACGGGCATCGACACCAATATGCGCCTTCATCCCGAAATACCACTGGTTACCCTTTCTGGTCTGGTGCATTTGGGGATCTCGCTGCCCCGTCTGATTCTTTGTGGATGTCGGAGCTTCGATGATCGTGGCATCGACCAGAGAGCCTTCTTTCAAAACGATACCAGACTCTGTAAGCCATTGGTTTACGTCCGTGAAAATAGCCCGAGCCAGGTTATGAGCCTCCAACAGGTGTCGAAAGTTCATAATGGTTGTGCGATCAGGAATTGCTTTATCCAGAGACAATCCGGCAAATAATCGCATGGACGCAATTTCATAAAGGGCATCTTCCATGGCCGGATCACTGAGGCTGTACCATTGTTGAAGGCAGTGTATCCGGAGCATGGTGGATAACGGGTACGGTCTACGCCCATTACCGGGTTTGGGGTAATGAGGTTCAATAATTGCCTCAAGACGATGCCAGGGAATCAGTTTATCCATACGGGCAAGGAATATTTCTTTGCGGGTCTGGCGACGCTTTTGAGTGAATTCAGCGTCAGAAAAGCTGAGCTGTTGGTCCATGACTGATCTCCGGCAAAGGCTGAGTGGAGATTAGCTTATTATTGGGGACTTAATCGCAGGTTCCCTAACGGAATGGGAATATCCATAACTCTGTCCATCCCTTGAAAAACATGTATTACTTGAAAGAGCAAATTACAAAAAATGCGTTTATAATCTCTCTTCCACTCTATTTTACTTGATTGCAAAGACTGGGTACGTTCAACAATACCACTGATTTTTTCATGATCACTATCACCTGACAAATTATCTTTAACCTCACATAGCTTAACTCGACCATGATTTAGCATATTATAGAAGGCACATTGACCACATGTGTTTTTAGCCACACTATTCTGGTTCACTACAGTAGGGGCAGGAGATATATCACTGTCTGGCGTTTTACGAACAACCCGCCAACCATATAATATTGAATATTGATTCTCTTTATCTTGAATTAAACATCCATCAGATAATGAACGCCTAATCTGCCTTTCCGCATTAATACGACCTTTAAATTCCACATCAACCTCAACTATTACCCAATAAAATAAAACATAACTTCTTTGCTATGTTGCATTATTCTTATTTAAAAGCATTAAATTTTTCTCTTTTGGCTAAAATTTCTTCACACCAACAAACACATTAGTTAGCACTAGCAATTAAATATACATCTACCATGTGTAGCGAAATATATATTAAGATGATCAGCTATAAGATTGGTTCCATCTAAATGTTACAAAAGCAGACATCCTTAATCGAAACCTCTGGACAATACTAACAAACAACATATAACGTATGCAGCCTGATTTAATATCGGGTAATCATCTTGTCATCCTCCACGCTGTTTCTATCACAAACGTCTGCCATTCTGCTGGCCGGTGGCCAATCAACCCGGATGGGTTCAGATAAGTCACAACTGCAGTTTCAAGGCGCACCTCTCTGGCAGCATATGACCCAGATACTGCAACGAGCCGGTTTAACAGACATTATGATGAGTGGCCAGAAAGGTATCTCGGATATTTTCCCCAACAAAGGTCCGATCGGAGGACTCCATGCCTGCCTGCAGACAATTCCCAGCCATGGCTCTATATCAGGTTTACTGCTCATTCCCGTAGATATGCCTCTGATATCCCCGGTTCTATTGGCACATCAGGTGCAAGAAGGGGGCAAACAGCAACGTCCTCTGCATTACGACAACTATCAGCTTCCACTGTACCTGCCTGTCACCGAAACACTACGGAATTATACCGAAGCAGTTGTCCACGAGGTCGACAAACGGCATTATTCACTCCGACGACTGATCGCCCATCTGCACGGATCCACCATCCCCGTTCCGGACGACCAGGACTGGCGGTTCCGTAACGCCAACACCCCTGACGAGTGGCAGCGCTGCCTGGCAGATGTCTGACCGCATTGACACTACAGACAAGATCACACCATGGCACACAAACAGACCACTGACTTTGTTCCCCTGAATATTGCCGTCCTGACCGTTTCCGACACCCGCACCGAAGCAGACGACACTTCTGGTCAGCTGCTGGTCGACAAACTGACCGGCGCGGGTCACCTGCTGGCGGATAAAGTCATCGTTAAAGACGATCGCTATCAGATTCGTGAAGTGGTGTCCCGCTGGATTGCGTCCAACAACATTCAGGTGGCGCTGATCACCGGTGGCACCGGTTTTGCCGGTCGTGATGGCACACCGGAAGCGGTACTGCCCCTGTTTGATAAAATCGTCGATGGCTATGGCGAGCTGTTCCGCCAGATTTCCTATGAGCAGATCAAGACTTCAACCATTCAGTCCCGTGCGGTAGCCGGTCTGGCCAACGGCACCGTGATCTTCACCATGCCCGGCTCACCCAATGGCTGCAAAACCGCCTGGGAAGGTGTGATTGCCGACCAGCTCGACAGCCGCCATCGTCCCTGCAATTTTGTTGAGCAGCTCAAGAAGCCTGCTGAGGCCGAGGCATGAGCACACTGACGCATTTGAATGCCCAGGGTGAAGCTCACATGGTGGATGTCGGCGAAAAAGCCGACACCCGCCGTGAAGCCCGTGCCGAAGGCTATATTTACCTGCAGCCCGAAACCCTGCGACTGGTCAATGAGCAGGGTCTGAAGAAAGGCGATGTCCTCTCGGTTGCCCGCATTGCCGGCATCCAGGGCGCCAAGCAGTGTGGAAACCTTATTCCGCTCTGCCACCCGCTGATGCTGACCCATATTTCGGTCGACTTTGAGCTACAACCTGAAGCCAACCGTATCCGGGTAGAATCCTGCTGTCGCCTGTCTGGCAAGACGGGTGTTGAAATGGAGGCACTGACCGCGGTTTCCGTCGCAACCCTCACCCTGTTTGATATGTGCAAGGCCGTCGACAAGACCATGCGCATTGAGGGTATCCGGGTACTGGAAAAATCCGGCGGACGCAGCGGTCACTTTATGGCAAACGACAGTGAACAGCAGGCAGGCCAACCATGATCAAGGTGCTTTTTTTTGCCGGTTACCGTGAGCGGCTTGGTTGTGATGCTCTGGAACTCAACACCGACGCCACCACCATTGCCGCCCTCAAGGCGCAGCTGGCGGAACGGGGTGACCTCTGGCGCCAGCTCCTGCAGGATCGCAAAACCCATACGGCCATCAACCAGTCCATCGTGACCGATCCGGCCGCCGAGATTCACCCCGGCGATGAAGTGGCTTTCTTCCCGCCCGTGACCGGCGGCTGAGCCGCGTAACACAACGGAATCAAACCATGCCCGACTACCAGCGCCATATCGCCGTACAGACAGACGACTTCGACCTGGCACATGAATACCAGTGCCTGCGCTCGCACAGCGCTACCGGCGCCATCGTCACTTTCTGCGGACTGGTTCGGGACATGAATGACGGGAAGGATGTCACCGGCCTGTTCCTGGAACACTATCCCGGCATGACCGAAAAAACCCTTGAGTCCATTGCCGATGAGGCAGCGGAGCGCTGGCCGTTGCAGGCCGTGCGTGTGATCCACAGGGTTGGACAGATGGCATTGTGTGACCAGATTGTCTTTGTCGGCGTCGCCAGTGCCCACCGTGGGGCCGCCTTTGACGCCTGCGAATTCATCATGGACTTCCTGAAATCCCGCGCGCCTTTCTGGAAACGGGAGCAAACGACACAGGGTGAACACTGGGTAGAAGCCCGCAGCTCCGACCAGGACGCCCTGGAGCGCTGGGCATGAGAATCAGGCAACGGGGTATTGTCCTGTGTTTCCTGCTACTGACGCCATTCGCCTGCCTGGCGGGTGAGCTCAATGTGGCAGTGGCCTCTAACTTCCGGCCAGTGTTGGACGCACTCGCCGACCGGTTTCGGGCAGAGACGGGCAATACGATAAAGGTGTCGTCTGCTTCCACTGGTGTCCTGTACAACCAGATAACCTACGGCGCCCCCTTCGATGTCTTTCTGTCTGCCGATGCACAGCGTCCGAAAATGCTCGAAGAGCAGGCACTGACAGAACCAGGCTCTCGCATTCCTTACGCTTATGGCCGACTGGTACTATGGCACCGTGATAAAGCACCGGTAAACCTGCCCGCACTCCGTCAGTGGAAGGATTATCTCGCCGTTGCCAACCCTGTAACCGCTCCCTA
The DNA here is from genome assembly GCA_964291505.2 of uncultured Kistimonas sp. Taxonomy (GTDB): domain Bacteria; phylum Pseudomonadota; class Gammaproteobacteria; order Pseudomonadales; family Endozoicomonadaceae; genus Kistimonas. The sequence goes on from OZ220199.1 coordinate 19,076, forward strand.
TGGCAAAGCGGCTGATGACGTATTGAGGCACCTAGATCTACTGGATCAAAAGCGACCGCTGCTGATTACCGGCGCCAATATCCTGCAGGCCTACCAGTACGTAGCCAGTGGCAATGTGGCCTTGGGTTTTGTCGCTTATGCCCAACTGGTAACGGATGGCATCGATAAAGGCGTTTATTTCGTGCCGGAAGAACTGTACGAACCGCTAAGACAGGAAGCCGTCATCCTGAAAGCCAGCCGACAGAAAGCACTGGCCAACGACTTTCTCATCTGGCTGCAATCACCGGATGTTCAGCGTTTCATTCATGAACAGGGTTATTACCCGGCACGTTCAGTGCAGGCACAACAAACAGACAATCACGCGAAACAGGGATAAGCCGCCCAATGGAACCACTGGTGACAGCTGTACTGCTGACCCTGAAGCTGGCATTAGTGACAACAGTGCTGTTATTACTGGTTGGCATCCCGCTGGCCTGGTGGCTGTCGCGACTGACCAGCGGCTGGAAACCCCTGATTGAGGCTGTTGTCGCCCTTCCGCTGGTTCTCCCTCCCACGGTGTTGGGTTTTTACCTGTTGCTGGCCTTTGCACCTCAGAGCGGGCTGGGACAACTTTGGCAGCAATTGACCGGCAACCGGCTGGCTTTCAGTTTTTCTGCGCTGGTTATCGGCTCGGTGATTTACTCCCTGCCCTTTGTCGTACAACCGCTTCAGCGTGCCTTTGAGCGTATTCCCGTTAATCTGCTGGAAGCAGCGACAATAATGGGAGCCACTCCTGCTGACCGGTTCCTGTCCGTTGTCCTGCCGCTCAGTCGGAGTAGCATTGTGACAGCTGCCTGCATGGGATTTGCCCACACCATCGGAGAGTTTGGTGTGGTGCTGATGATTGGTGGCAATATACCCGGTGAAACCCGGGTCATTTCCATTGCGCTATATGACCTGGTTGAAAGCCAGCAGTATGTCCAGGCGCATTGGCTGGCTGGCGGACTGCTGATCATGTCGTTGTTACTGCTGACACTGGTTCAGTTCTCCCATCGAATGTCTTCCCGCCGGGAGGCGGTCAGGGTATGACACTGACCGTCGACATCCAGTTTCACCGCCCGGGGCTCCAGCTTGCAGTCACCCATACTTTCCCGCTTAACGGCATTACCTCCATCATGGGCCCTTCCGGCTGTGGCAAGACCACACTACTGCGAACCATTGCCGGCCTGGAGATGCCAGATAATGGCTCAATCCGGATGGGTAACACGGCCTGGTATGAAGACACGAACCACTGCACGCCGCCTCAACACCGCCGACTTGGTTATGTGTTTCAGGAAACCAGTCTGTTTCCTCACTTGAGCGTGGCAGCCAATCTTAACTATGCCCAAAAGCGCGCACACCGAAAAAACGACGCTATCAGCCTTGATCATGTCATTGACTGGTGTGGCATTGCCGCCCTGTTAACCCGAAAACCGGATCAGTTGTCCGGCGGTCAACGACAGCGGGTTGCTATTGCCCGGGCGATCCTGTCAGCACCGGATCTGTTGCTGATGGATGAACCCCTAGCCTCCCTGGACCGGTCCGCCAAGCGGGAGCTGCTGCCTTATATCCGCTCGATCTATCACCACTTTTCGATTCCGATCATCGTAGTCAGCCACTCACAGGAAGAAGTCGCCCGGCTGGCAGATGACACAGTGCTCATGGATAACGGCCGGATCATAGCCACTGGACAAACGACAGAACTGTTCAGCCGACTGGATAATGTGCTTGCCGACGAAGACGCCCTGGCGATTCTGGAAACAACAGTCTCAGGACAGGAAACGGATTATCCGGCAACACACCTGCAGGCCGATGGCCAACAGATCACCGTTTCTCACCTACCAGCCCCGCGGGGCACCATCACCCGTCTGCTGGTACCGGCATCAGAAGTGAGTATCATGCGGGAGTCCGTAGCCGACTGCAGTATCCAGAACCGGCTGTTGACCCGCATCGACGGCGTCAAACCTGCAGGTGACGGCCACATGCTGCTACGCCTGACCCTTGAGCGGCAAGCACTGCTGGCATTGATTACCCGGCAATCCTTTGACCGGATGGCGCTGAAACAGGGTGAATCGGTGTATGCCTGTTTCAAGGCAGCCGGCCTGCAGGTACTGAATCCATGAACGTTTATTGCATAACCGCTTTTATCGGTAAGGAGCCCATTGATGTCTGACTGTTGCAGCGCACCCGGCCTGATGGCTGTGGAGGAAGGACTGGCACGTATGCGTCAGGTCATTCGCTCTGTGGAAGCAGAGGAAACAGTTGCACTGACGGAAGCACTGGACAGGGTGCTCGCGGTTGATATTGTCTCGCCACTCAATGTGCCCCCCTGTGACAATTCCGCCATGGACGGTTATGCCCTCAAGACGGTAGATCTTGCGGCCGGTACACCACTACCGGTTGCCGGTAAATCCTTCGCGGGCCACCCCTATGCCGGTGAATGCCCGGCTGGCCAGTGTATCCGGATCATGACCGGGGCGAGTATTCCTGCTGGGACCGATACGGTGATCATGCAGGAACAAACTGAGCAAACTGATGCAGGCATCCGTTTCCTGACCGATAGCCAACCCGGCAACAATATCCGGAAAGCCGGCGAAGATATTCAGGAAGGACACACCGTATTGTCCGCCGGTCGTCGTCTGCGCCCCCAGGATATTGGCCTGTTGGCATCACTGGGCATTGCCCAGGTGAAAGTGCTTCGGAAATTAAAAGTGGCCCTATTCTCCACCGGGGATGAGTTGCGCCAGCCGGGCGAAACCCTGAACCCTGGCGATATATACGACAGCAATCGTCACACGGTCCACGCCATGCTTCAGCGACTGGGCGTTGATGTATTAGACCTGGGCTGCATCCCGGATGACTGTGATCAGCTGCGCGAAGCGTTTTTAACCGCAGACCGGGAGGCCGATGCAGTGATCACCTCTGGCGGCGTTTCTGTCGGCGAAGCGGATTACACCAAAACCATCCTGGATGAACTGGGCAAAACCGAATTCTGGAAACTAGCGATAAAACCGGGCAAACCTTTCGCCTTCGGCACCCTACCCAACAGCCTGTTCTTTGGGCTGCCGGGCAATCCCGTCTCCGCGACCGTGACCTTTGATCTTCTGGTAACCCCCATGCTTCAAAGCATGATGGGCGCAGATGCATCAGCCCCCAGGCAACTACTCGTCCGCAGCCGGGAAACCCTGAACAAACGCGAAGGCCGTCGAGAATACCTGCGGGGCATTCTGCATACGGGCAGTGATGGTGCCATGGAAGTCTCAACCACAGGACGCCAAGGGTCCGGTATACTCACCTCCATGAGCCAGGCGGATTGTTATATCGTCTTTCCGGAAGATCAAACACAGATCAAGCAAGGCGACAATGTCACTGTAAAACCCTTTGATGCCACACTTGCCTAGTAACCCCTGACCACTAGCCAGGCTGAACAATAGATGTTGCCCCAGGTTCAGCCTGTCTTTCGCTCAATGGCCTGCCCCTGCAGGTTTCATATCCTCACGCACAGTCCACCAGCACACGATGCAAATAGAGTAGGCACTTCATTGAGACACCAAGGTAATCACACGGGTTAACACTGTCTTGCAGGATTCAATCACAGGGAAAAGAGCGTTTGATTGGATGCTGCTCAAGTCGCTCTTGCAACGATGGCCATCCAAACAACCCTTAAGAATATCATCTCACTTCCGTTTTCTTCGCTGCTCATCACGTAAAGGTTTTTTCAGCACATTAAGGGTCAGCTTTTTTTCTGCACAAGATTGTTGCCCGTCAGTGTCTTTCATTATGAGTCGTGTTTTTGTGATACCTTCGTTCAGGTTTCGTTCATGATTCGTTCATATTTCACAACCTATGATCCCGCTGCTTCTGCAGATCCCGCGGCAATCCCCCTGTATGCCTGATAATGGCCACGCCATCGTTGCGTGCCTTTATCAGGCTATACGGAATACATAACTCAAATAGCCTGACCTGATCTGCAGTGCCTTTCGTACCTAATCACCAAACACCTGATAGACGTTGTACAGGGAACTACGATTATGGATTTGCGGCATCACATCCTCCCGCTCGGTCTTGCTTCTCTCACCGCATCAACCGGACTCATCGCTGCAGGCCTGCCTGCCGATCCACAGGAAGATGTCCCGAAAACGTATGTAGAACCCTACACAGACAACACATCAGCCCGCCCGCTAGACACCATTAATCACGCCAGTAATAAGCTCCACACCACCCACTTTAATGACCTCTATGTTTTCGGCGACAGCCTCTCGGATAACGGCAACTTCGCCAATGAGGAAAAGCCGGATACCCAGGCACGGTTTACGGATGGCTATACCGCCGTCGAACTGTTCGGCCAGGAGATGGGGCTTGAACTGACAGCCTCCGACAGTGGGGGTAATAATTTCGCCGTAGGTGGTAATACCTCCACCGAAATGCTGGCTTCCATTACCGGTGACAGTACTCTCACGGAAGCCAACAGCAAAGGAAACAGCTGTGAATCAGGGCAATACCTTGATCAATACGGCACCTGCCATGACAGCCTGAGCAAACGACTCAGTGATAATGGTGAAAGCCTGAACGGTGATGCCCTCTACTTCGTCTTTGCCGGTGGCAATGATTATCTGCAGAACATTGCAAGCGGCGGAGCGGAAACCTCAGAAGTGGGCGCAAACGTCGTTGCAGCGGCCGAGGCACTGACCGACATGGGTGCCGAATACATCGTGGCGATCAATGTACCGGATATCTCTTCCGTCCCCGGTGTCCACATTCCGACGCAGGCGCTTATCGGCCTGATTGCCGATGAACATCAACAGATCGGCGCACTGGTTAAATTCATCGGCCAGGAGAATGGCCGGCTCGTCACCAGTCAAATTGAAAAAATCGTCAATGACAGGATCGGCGACCGGTTCCCGGATGCGGGCAAAAAAATAGCGACCATCGCATCCGAGGAGCAGGAAAAACTGATCCAGCTCGGCGAGATCATCAGTCAGGAAAACCCGGCACTGGGAAAAGTGCTCACCGGTATCACTGAAAAGGAATGGCCAATGATCGCCGACCTGCTCGCCCGGCAAAACCCGGAACTGGTGGAAAAGCTGCAGAAACGCCCCTTGAAGTGGGTCAAGGATGTGAATGCCGAACTGAACCAGCAGGTAGTCGCCAGTAACGCCAATATCATCCTGCTGGATATGAATTCTTTATTTCAGGAAGTGATGGCGGATCCACGCAGTTTTGGTTTTGACCTTGACCCCGATGACGTATCCAGTACGACGGAAAAACAGGAAAACCGAGAGACTTCAGAGGGCAGCCCAACGTTATATACCAATTACGATCAGCTGTTCTGGGACATGATTCACCCAACCAGCGGCATGCAGGCGATTTCTGCCGACTATATGCTGTCCGTATTTAACTCGGCACCGGAAATCAGCCAACTGCCGGAAATGGGGTTGCGGCAATCTCAATCCCTGGTCGAAAACATGCGGCACCAGCTCGATTGGTTCAGCCGTCATTCCGTCGCCGGTGAAAACCAGCTCTACATCAACGGCACCCCACACCAGGGAAGAATTAAAACCGGACTGGACAGTACCGTGGATACCCGGGACAACACGTTCAGCATCGGTGTTAACCATCGCTTCACTGACCACTGGACAGTGGGCGGCATGCTCTCCCGTGGTGACAGCACCCTGGAGGTAGGCAATTCAAAGTACCAGATGAGTAGTAACCACCTTAACGGCCTGCTGCACTATCAGCAAGAGAATGGGTATGCCACCGTCAATGCCGGATACAGCTGGCTGGACTATGACAGCCTGAAGCGCCGGTTTAACCTTGGCAGCACCATGCAACGTACTGAAAAAGGGGATTCTTCAGGCAACGCCTGGACCCTGGGTACCGAGGTGGGCTACCGCCTGACGGTAAACGACAATCTGAGTTTCACACCGAAGGCGAGTCTGGACTATTACCGGGTCGATGTGGAGGGTTACTCGGAAAGAAGCGGCGGCACCGTGACATCCAGCAGCCTGATTTTAAGTGATATGCAGCGCACATCCCTGCTGGCCAGCCTAGGAACCGCCGCAGACTATATCACCGGGAACCACCGTTTCACGGCAGAACTGAGTTACCTGAAAGACCTGAAGAAAAGCGACGACACCCTTGAGATGGCGCTCGGCACCATCGCAGACAATACTTTCTATTTACCTGTGCCCGAGCATCAGCAGGAAGCGTTGAAAATACAGGCCGGCTATCACCATTACTTTGAGAATGATATTCAGCTCAGTGTGAATTATCAGATCTATCGGGATTTCGACTACGGCACATCCCGGACGATTGAGTTGACGGCGGGATACGTCTTCTAACTCTCATGCCAAATAAAAACGGATTGCCCGACGGTGGTCCGTTTTTTCTAGATTCAATAACTCTCTGATATATGGATCTAAATTGTAAAGTTCTCGACTTCGACTGACATTCTCAGAAAACGCTTTTCTCTAACCTGCTGAGTTCAAAAAACACTATCTACGTAGTGCAGCTTCATAGCTTTAAGCACACCAAAATCGCCAATATAATTTTCCGATATGCATTTTCTAGCACATCTCCCCCATTAACACATGCCTTTCAGGCATAAAAAACCAAAACTATACTTCAGTCTCTTCCTGAAACTTTTCTTTCGCTTGATAAAGCTGTTCTAAGTCTTTCTTCAACTCTATAAGTTTATCTTTGAGGTCATTCGGGACGATATCACATAAAACACCCAACCCTCTAATTGCCTTATTTAAAAACTCAACATCCATGGTTTTTAATGTCTCCATTGAACAATGCGTTTTCCAAGCCTCAAGAATCTCATTTAACATACTTGATCTGATAGTTACGAATAAATCTGACTGATTTTTTCTTGACTCTGCATCTTCTCTCGAATAAATCGGAATTGGAAGGATACAAATATACTTCAGCAAAGTCTGTATTTCTAAAAAATGCCCAGGCTCAGCAGCAACCTTCTTAACAAGATCAATTAAACCTTCATAGTGTTTCACCTCATTCAGCCCAAGAGTAATAAGCTGTATATTACAGAGAGGCCTCAGCAAACTCAGATAACAGTTTAACAACCGTGCGCAACCGTCGACATCATCACCCATCTTACCAGCAAATACATTAAGAAGAGTCCAGCATTTGCCAATTGCATCTTGCTCATAATACATCGGCGTAATATGCTTGATCGCTTCTTCTCGACGTTCATTTGGAGGCAAACGGTAATTATAAAAAACATCCTCAACAAATACAGCAAAAAAATCCGTCAAGGATGCTACCTCTTCTACATCAACACCCGAAATTTCAACAGTATTAATTAACCGACAAAATGAAGCACAGCACTGTTTCAGATATTCATGCCTTACAACCCATTCCTCAGCCTGAATCATTTTTGTATGGTCATCAACATACACATTCATGACTGCTCGTAAGAGCACATTACGTGAAACCAGAATGTATTCGTTATCATGAAGTTGATAAACACTCGATTCGGCCTCATCAGTCGCCCTCTCACTTTTTTTCAATTCTTCTACAGTGGTGCGCTTAAATTTGACCTCAAACATTGTCTTTAAAGTCTGACTCAGCTGTAATGCAACATAATCATCTGCCTGGCAAACTGTATTATAAGCCTTCCTTAATTCTGGCACATGAGGTATCAAGACTACCAATGCTTCATCGCTCGGGGCGGAACACAAATAACTATTTAGACGCTCTGTCAAGACACTACATAAGGGCCCAATACATCGTAACTTCCACGCTTTACTTAACTGCCCCTTGGGATTGGTATCAGGTTCAACAACCATATTATTAACAACAATCGACACCAACAATATCAGATCAGCAATCGGGCTCGATATTGACAGTACCTCCATTTCACTCCAAAGTAATTTCCGGTCATCACGCCAGCCATAAGCACCTTTTGATTGCTCAGCAACATTAAACGCTTCATTGTTTGTTAATAATACTGAAACAATCCGAGCGATTCGATCAACAGCCCCCTCCTCAATATAGCGTTTCACATTTTCACTGACACCTTCCTGCTCACTTACCAGGAAGTACTTTTCATTATCTTTCACTGTGGAAAGAAGACAACAAAATGACTTGACCAATAATAGACACTGCCAATTTTGACAACCAGCCGAATATCTTTGCAATAAATTATCAAAAACAAACCACAACCTTTCTCTTATACCTTTATACTGCTCTCTTGCCAAAAACACCCTGTCATCCAGTTTATGCTTTGTTACATTCTCCTCAGTAATTGTATCCACTTCCATAGACAGACAAAGCATTTCTATGCTCATATCCAAGCCTATAATGCGATAAAAACATCTTAGCAGTTCATCACTATCATTCAGAGTCCCTTTAACCTCAACATCTTTGACTAATTGAACAGAAACACTGAAAAACTGACCGACTAAATACTCAAAAGACCCCCAAAAAACCGGAATTTTTTTTGGTTTCTTCTTAACTGTAGCAAGTTCGCCATCGATTTTCCCTATCACCTTATTGAGTTGATCACAACTCTCGATATAGTACGTATTGGTCATGGTATACCATGGTTCCGGTACTGCTCCCCTCTCTGCCCCTTGCTCTGTGGTCAATGCCGCTTCACCCTGATCACTTATTTCAGGCTCTGGCCTGACAACCAAATCCGTTTCACCTTCTGATTCGCTTTCCTGTGTCTGAGAGGCATCAATCATTTCTATTGTCGATGGTGCCACCTCTTGTACCTCTTGCGCTCTTGCTTCGCCCGGATCGGATATAGCCTCACACACTTGCTGCAAAGGTTCTGGCGCCTGCGGCTCCTCTGACGTAACAGGCTCTCTCGCTAGAGAGACCTCGGGTGACTCACTGCATATTCTGGAAAACTCCCCTACCATCGTTGAATAGGTTTCTGACGACTCTGCCAGAAAAACTAACACATTAGGCTTATCTTCCGGAGGCATTATAAAAAATTGCACATTCAGTGCATTAAACAACTCTTCGGGTGTGCAGCCATGAAAACGCCCCTCGAGTTCGCAAAAAACAATTTTGTCTTCATAACCCTCTCCCCTTTCCCGAATATCTTTTGCTTTGCGAATGATGCTTTTCATCGACTCAAAGGCAGTATCCCCACTCACAATCAGGTTATGAATCATGTATTTGAACTGCGGCATTGTCTTAATGGTTAGCCCAACAAACACATCCCCAGGCAACAATTTTTTACATGGCTCACAAGGAGAATGACCATCAGGAGCATACGCACTTTCAGTGCCCTCAGACTCTTGCGGCTTTGTTTTTTCTTCTAATGAGCGATTATGAATCAAACGACTGGCGCCCCGATGAATATAGCGCTTGAGTTTTTGGTCACCGAATCCCCTAATAATATGATAAGCACTTTCATATTCAGCCGTTTCTGAAACTGATTCGGATCTCAACCCATGAACAAAGCAGCCATTGCGAACATACTCTTCTGCAATTGCTGTCATCGGACTCAGCGGTGATTGAACAATCTTCACTGTTACACCATTAAATCCCCCCGGTGCGTTTCCTAGCAGTTCACTGGTTTTCTGATTTGATTGATCTACAGCCTCTTGTGACGCCCCCCTACCGGAACTCCCTCTTGTACCCGCTTGAATCTCCACTCTGCCTCCCAAAACATATAGAACCAATAAATTATTCAGACAAACTTATTCATCTGACTCAACTTCAGACAAAACCATCAAGAAATAAATCATTAAAAACATGAAAACCAACCATTCTGTTAGGGAACTTGCGAGCAAGTGACTTTAAAGAAATACCGTGAATGAAAAATAATTAATTCACTATTATCCAACCTGAAAATGACTCAATTTTTTACCATTGAAGCCGCTTTTCCGGCTTTCGGATACATTAACCCTGCGTCCGAATCATTTGTTCCAGTCTAACCATCTTTGCCAGTGCGAATGACATAGCCAGCTTTCCAGCATTTTTCCGAAGTCCCCGATAACGGGCTTTGATAAATCTAAACTGGCATTTGATGATTCTGAAGGGATGTTCCACCTTGGCTCGGATGCTGGCTATAAGATATTCCGTTTTCAAAATGCCTTTATTGATTCGAGGGTGTTTCCTGAGTCTCTTCAACTTGCCTGGTTGTTCGTCTATATGCCACTGTACAGCGTCTGTATTGAGCTCTTTTCGCTTTCAGCTCCCTTATAGCCAGCATCGGCAAAGACAAACTGTTCATCACCGTGCAACAGGTTACTGGCTTGATTAAGGTCATGCTCATTAGCGGCTGTTGTCGCCAGACTATGGGGCAAACCTGTACGGGCACCGACACCAATATGCGCCTTTATCAGGGCAAAACAGATGATTCGTGATTGATGCCAGGGTAGATGGGGCTTAAGCTCAGAAGCCAGAGAACTGATTGCTTGCATACGACAAGGTAGCTGTATGGTGGTTAGAGACCATAGACTTTATCGGTGGTGGACGTCAGTTCTCCTTACGATTTTAGATATCGCTATTTTTCCCCGTACAAAGATTGGACAATTATCCTTTACCATCACTGAAAATATAGATAACCACCCAGTATTTTTACCCCTGCACAATAATAAATTAAAACAACCATACATCTTACTTTAATTTAACATCTAGAAATTAAAAGTATTAATAATAACGACAATGGAACTATAACAACAACACAATGTCTACAATAAGCAAGTAGCATCAGCGTTAATATTCCACTCTCAAAACCTTTGAAATACTACTCATGCAAGCACCATCCGCCGGATCAGAACCTAATTGCATAATTTGCTATGATGAATACCAAAGTCCGCTAGTCGAACTTGAATGCCGCCATGCTTTTTGCCGGACTTGCACTCTTAATGTCATGAAAAAGAATAATCTGTGCCCCATGTGCAGGAAAACGATATCCGTCAACGACCAAAAAAATATACTCCGGCTACGTGACAGGTTCATTTTCAGTATTGATGCAACCAAACGCTTGTTTAAAAACGAATTGTATCTATCTATTTCATTAGCACTGATTATTTCGTCTTCATTTTTTTATCATTTATACACAAATAATGACTTCAGAACAAACGCAGAAAAACAACAAGCAGAAGCCATGATGTCATCATGGCGATCCTCATGCATTTCTTTTTTCTCCGGAACCTTCGTAGGCGCAGCAACCAGAGGCGCTTTATTTCGACCAACTTGTTGCACAATAATAACAACAGTCACAACATTGGCAACATTAAGCCTGGGAATACTATCTTTAGCGTTATCGTTAGACAATAGCTTTAGTTTGCAATCATTAGCGATAGCTATACCTATGTACCACACAATTTTTTGTATTAGCGGAGCTCTTGGCTATTACATTGATGAACTGAGTTAGTATCCCTGACAGTCGCACCACGATAATTATTCCAACTCCCACTTCTTGACAACAAAAACTTATTCTTCCATAAGCATCATTAAATATGACCACATATTATGAGATGTCAAAACTAGTTTACTCCCTCCGACCTACAAATAATAAACACTAAAAGCCACCATACCCATTTTGTCTGGAACTCTCGTTTAATAAACATGTCTCTAAATGAGATTTGTCTGCCAGAGCCATCATGAGCAACCAATCAGAAAGCCTGAAACCCCATCAAAACAGCATGGAAAACATTTAGACATGGAAACCATCAATAGAGAAAAACCGCAAAAATGCCCAATTTGCTGGGAGGAAGACAGCAAAAAAAAATACAGCCTTGAATGCGGCCATGTATTTCACAGAAAATGCATTTATGATTCTACAACCAAAAAGCATAAAAACTGCCCTATTTGCAGGGTACCTATATCTAAATCGGATCGTAGAAAAATGATGTCAATAAAAGAAAGAGTTGTTCACAGTGTCAGCACAGCAAAATCATTACTACTTAACTACTTAACCGAACGTACCTATTGGCAATTACTTGCGCCCTTCTGTTTTCAATATCGCCCTTACTCTATTCATTAATGATCGAATATACAGGCTTAACAAACATTAATACAAAAATGACGGATATTGCCATTGACTCCTGGCGAAGCCAGGTCTCTTCATTAATCCTCGGGTCATTTTTTGCTGCAGCAGCACGGGGGGCACGGTGCCACAATGTCAGCATATTCTCAATCTGTATCGCATCCTCCGTCTTATGCTCAAATCTTTTCCTACCCACAGGCTTATCAAAGAATAACCCTGACCTCCTGCCCCTTTACCAGACCTGCAATATGATCACCTTCTTACTCGGTTCAATAATGGGATATCGCATGGTAGGTGATCCATATTATTAACACCATCAACGCGGCTGTAAAACCGTATCAAGATGAATTAAAGATCTGGAAATCATCATACGACTAGATTCAGCCACATAGTTTATCTAGCTATGCTGATTACTTTCGATTCATCATAGAGCCAACCAATACATAGTCAATCGAACCCAAGCAATATGTTGATAGCAATAACCCAATACACACCCTAAAACCAACCTTGAAATACAAAAGGTACACCTGACACAGCCTATTGCTTTTATCTCTAAGGGAGCTCAGCATAAACCGCTCGAAAACGCTTTGATTGTTTCTGTAATAGACAGACGAGGTCACCTGATACTGATATGACACCAAGACTCATCGACGGTTTTCGCCAACTGATCGCCCTTCCCTCAATCAGCTCCACACGCCCGGAACTGGATCAGGGTAACCGTGCGGTGATTGATACACTGGCGGAGTGGTTTAATGCGCTGGGCTTTGTCTGTGATATCCAGCCGCTTCCCGGCCAACCGGGGAAAGCCAACCTGATTGCCACACTCGGCAGTGGCCCCGGCGGTCTGGTCCTCGCAGGGCACACCGATACCGTTCCCTGTGATGAGTCACTGTGGCGAAGCGATCCCTTCACGCTGACCGAGGCGGACAACCGGCTTTACGGCCTCGGCGTCTGCGACATGAAAGGCTTTTTCCCGCTGATCCTTGAAGCCATTCGGGACCTGAAAGCCAACCAGCTTCAGCAACCGCTCATCATCCTGGCAACCGCTGATGAAGAGTCTTCCATGAACGGTGCACGGGCCCTGGCGGCCGAAGGAAAACCCAAGGCCCGTTATGCCGTGATCGGTGAACCGACAGGTCTGCAACCGCTGCACATGCACAAGGGCATCATGATGGAACGCCTGACGATCATAGGGCAATCCGGTCACTCCAGTGACCCTTCCCTGGGCCGGAATGCCATGGAAGCAATGAATCAGGTGATCAACCGCATCCTGATACTCCGGTCAGAGTTTCAGCAACGCTACAACAACCCGGCCTTTAGCGTTCCGATTCCGACGCTGAATCTTGGTTGCATCCACGGCGGTGATAACCCCAACCGGATCTGTGGTCACTGTGAACTGGAGTTTGATGTTCGTATGTTGCCGGGTATGAATCCGGAAGACATCCGCCGCGAAATTCTCACCTGTGCGTCAGCTGTCGCCAAGGAGCGAGGTGTCACCGTCAGCCTGGAACCCCTTGCTGACAGCATTGATGCCTTCATGACGCCGGTTACCTCTGATCTGGTGAAAACCTGCGAACAACTCACCGGATACAGTGCAACCACCGCTGCGTTCGCCACAGAAGCGCCGTTCCTCTCTGGTCTCGGCATGGAAACCGTCGTCCTCGGGCCCGGTGATATCGCCCAGGCGCACCAGCCGGATGAATACCTGGCACTTGACAGAATCACACCAACGATTGATCTTCTCAAACAGTTGATAACACGTTATTGCCTGTAACCGGCACACCGGACAACGGAACCCGGGCAGAACAAACGATAGAAAACAGGACGCACCCGTGGACACTTCAACCAGCGACTACGTGAAGATATTCCGTCAATCGTCACCGTACATCCACGCCCACCGGGGCAAGACGTTCGTGATCATGCTCAGTGGCGAGACCCTGGCGGACACGCACTTTGCCAATATCGTCAATGATATCGCCCTGCTCAGCAGCCTGGGTGTGCGACTGGTGCTTGTCCACGGCGCCCGTCCACAGATCAACCAGCGGGTGATAGAGCGCGGACTCAACTGCCGTTTCCAGGGTAACCAGCGCATCACCAGCAAGTCAGTGCTCGAGTGCGTAAAGGAAGCGGTAGGCAGCCTGCGGGTAAAGATTGAATCCCAGTTTTCCATGGGACTGATCAATTCCCCCATGCACGGTTCACGTATACGGGTCGTCAGCGGCAACTTTGTTACCGCCCGTCCCCTGGGTGTCGTCGACGGCATTGATTTCCAGCATACCGGTGAAGTGCGCCGTATTGACCAGAAAGCCATTGTGCAGCAACTGGACCAGGGTAACGTCGTGCTTCTCTCATGCCTGGGCTACTCTGCGACAGGAGAGGTATTCAACCTGCCCGTGGAAAATGTGGCCACCAGCACTGCAGCTCGCTTGAGTGCAGAAAAGCTTATCATGTTCAGCAACCAGCCCGGCATCCTCGATCATGATGGTCGGATACTCCGGACCATGCGCCCCTCCATGGCCCGTGAATGGTTGGAAAACATGACAGATCAGGAAGGCATGCGGTTGCTGTCCGCCGCAGTGGAGGCCTGTAACGCCGGTGTTAACCGCAGCCACATTGTCAGCCATGCCGTCGACGGTTCACTGCTACAGGAACTGTTTACCCGAGAGGGTGACGGCACCCTGGTTACCCGCGATATGGATGCCTATGAGCATATTCGTCCGGCGACCATCGACGATATCGGCGGCATCATCGAACTGATCCGGCCACTGGAAGAAAAAGGCGTGCTGGTGCGTCGTTCCCGCAAGGCGCTGGAACGGGAAATCGGCTGTTTCACCGTTGCGGTACGGGACGGCATGATCATCGGCTGCGCCTCCCTGCTACCCTTTGCGGACTCCACGTCCGCCGAGCTGGCCTGTGTCGTGGTTCATCCGGACTACCGCAATGGTAACCGTGGGGATATCCTGCTGGAACAAATTGAACAGCAGGCTGTCCAACAGGGTATTACGCATCTCTATGTATTAACCACACGGACGGCTCACTGGTTTATCGAGCGCGGCTTCACCCCGGCGCCCCTCAGCGCCCTGCCTGAAGAGAAACGCGCCCTGTACAACAAGGACCGGAAATCCAAGGTCTTTGTCAAACCCGTCGCCATGACCAGTGAGGTTGCCATCGCCCAAGCGGAGTAACAGGTTGTTATGGTTATGATTCGGCGTTACGCCATCCGTTTTTTGATTCCCCTGTTGCTTGCAACAGCAGGTCAGGGTTTTGCTGCGGCGACGGAACAAACCGACAGCGCTCTGCCGATTTTCCGCCTCAACGACAACCAGTGGTTTGAACTCTCCATTACCACGCAAACGCGCCCCGAAACCGCTTTTGATATTGAAGACGAACAAAACCGCGAACGAATGAGAGACCGCCAGGAAAACGAAAAAGGTCGCGACAACGTCTTTCCGGATGAGCTGGAATTCATGAACGAATTACGCCTGCGCTACCAGTTCCGATTCAAGTAATAGGCTGTTGATTATTCTGCGATCTGTATACACCGAAGCCGCTGATCAAACTGCCATTTTTGCCTTACACCCAAGTGGTGCATCAGCCCTACTGAACCGTACAATTGCGACTCCAGCTCATGCATCAACATTTTGTAGCGCAACATACCGGTGGCCGTTTTTACCAGGTACTCATGATATTCAGGCGAATCACGATCGGTCGGTGGATTGACATTGGCATGTTCTGACAATGTGTCCTGCACCTTAATCAGTCGCTTCACAGTTTTCACATAACCGATGCCCAGATGTTTTGCCTGTCGACGCATGGCCTGCCAGTCATCAACACCGAGGGAGATGTTCCTTGGTACAGTGCTCTGTTGCTGCGCTTCATCATCCGACAGGTTCACCCTGCGCTGGATATCGCCACTGCGATGGCGGTTCCGTTTATCATTGATATAGTGGGTGACCTTCTCAATCACATAGAGAAACACGAAAACCCCTGCCCATAGCGGTGTAACGATGGGCTTAATCAGATCAATACCAGGACGCGTTCCCATCGCCAGATGGTTCCCCAGTACCTCCAGCATCTGACTGATCATCCGATACGGCTTAACCCGCCCCCAGACGTAACTGAACACCAGGTCCCTACCCATCAGCGTCACCTTAACGACCTTGCGCCGTGCCTTATTAGACGACACGTTAACACCATCACGCGCAGTATTACGCCCCAAAATCGCCCGCCCTATACGCTCCCGGATCACACGGGAGCTGAGGTTACCTGGTTCGTCCGGCACAATGCCCTGGATCCAGCGGAGACGGTCCTCAGCCGGCAAATACCAGCGTCCCTTGACCGAGGGATGGTTGGCCGCTTCATTGAAAATGGCGTCAATCCTGTCATCCGGCAATGCACGGAAGGGCTCCCACAAAGGCGTGAACATACGTTCAAACCGGCTGTTCAATTCAGAGACTTTCTGTACACCTGCCACCACCATTTTGTCGTAATCCTTTGCCGCTGCATCAAACCGGGCGCTGTGCTGTAACGCAAGCGTATGCAGTTTCTGCAATCGGATGCTGTCTTCCACACTGTCACCGGCGCGAGGCTCAAGGCGATCCATATCCTCCGACAGGGTTTTCATATCCAGCAACAGGTTGGTCATATTGGTCAGGCTGTGCTCCCGAGACAGGTACTCCGTACCCTCCAGCAACTGTTTGATATGGCGATGAGGATTTTCCTCATCCGGGTTTTCCAGTGAGGCAATGTCCTTGACTTCCCTACTGTCCAGCGATTGCGAGCCATTTTGCGAAAGTCGACGGCCAAGCGCCGCCTCAACACCCTCCACCTTTCGTCGGCTGAACACGCTTCTGACCGCCGCAATGGCGGCCTCAATACCAACCTGAATGATTTTGAAGATCGCCCTGCTGCCCAAGTAGACAGCCGCACCGATGCCCCCCGTGGTAATGCCAGTAATAATGGCTACCGTCAAAACCTCTGTCACTTCAAGCCCGATGACCCGCTTGTTACGTTGCGCCCAGTGACGAATACGATGGGCAAAATCGCTGGCAAATTTCAGAAAACGGTGATGCTCTACCTGGTAATGGATTAACCAGAGGTCTTCTCGGTCACACTGGTAACGCTGCTGAGGTGGCGGCAAGCACGGCCGTTCAACCGACTCGTCCGTCGTCCTACCGGTAGTGACTGGTTCTGGTGCCTCACGCTGCCATAACCCCATTTGCACCAACCGGTTTTTCAGCTCCATGACATGTTCCAGCGTGATATCTGCCTCACGGGTGATATTCACTGCCGGACTGGCTAGGACGTCCTCCAGCATACTGCGTGCTTCGGCTTCCGACATACCAGTCTTATTAACCATGCCTATCAGGAAATGAGGCATGAAAACATGCTCCAAAAATCCTTTCGGCAGGGTTTTATTCTGAGCAATGAACTCATACGCTAGACGGGTACAGGAGCCATTCACCAGCGCATCGATACGATCCACCATGGCTTTGTCGATCACCTGCTCGGTAGACTCTAGCTTATCGTCCCCCCCCCAACGACAGGCGCCGGCTGCCACGAAGGCACAAGCAAGTCTGAAATGCTCTGGCTGATTCAGGTCTATCTCGCCTGGGTGCTGGACTTCGTCAACACCGTCAACGACCTGCTCCTCATGCGTCAGAAAGGTCGCGTAAGCATTGAAGAGTTTGCGCCCAACATTCGAGCGCCGCCGTTGGAAAAGCCGAGAAAACCAGGAAAAGGGTCGTCCAGTGCTTACCTTCCTGTCCTCCAGGCGGTTTTGTTGCCGGTTTTTGTGACGAATGACACGTTCAGAAAGGGCAATATCCACCTGGCGGGACGGGAAGTCGATATGTTTCAGAGAGGCATTTTTCTGGCAAAGTTGATCCCACGCTTTCTGACTGAAAACCTGAGAAAACCTGACTGGGCGGATACTACTGTTGGGCCGCATAACCGCTGACTGTCCCTGATAGCATGGACTCCATCATCACCAGTCCTTCACGGGGGCAGGTATGACGGAGTCCTGAGAAACCTCCTGTTACTCAGAAAAGTATAAGCGTTGGGATGCCCGACTCAGCCTGAACACGACGTTCAGGCTGAGTCAAATAAGGAAGGAAGTAATAGCGAGAACGGTTATCGCGAAACCGATTAAACAGCGCGGTCCCACACCAGGTAGCTGTAGGCGAGCGCATCCTCGTCATCCACCACGAGGTCTTCCCTCAGAGTTTCCTGCCATTCGGCGGAATCCAGCTCCGGGAAGAAGGCATCGCCGTCAAAGCTGCGATGGACACGGGTCAGGTAGAGGCGATCAGCTCTTGGCAGGGCTTCGCGATAGATCTGCTCACCACCGATGATCATCAGTTCTTCACAACCGTTGATCAGCGCCACATCTTCCGCCAGCGAGATCGCTTCATCCAGACTGTACACCACGGAAATCCCTTCCCGCTGATACTCGCGGTCACGGGTGATCACGATATTGGTGCGCCCCGGCAACGGCTTGCGCAGGGAATCAAACGTTTTGCGCCCCATAATGATCGGCTTGCCCATGGTGACCGCCTTGAAATAACGAAGGTCACCCGGCAGGTACCAGGGCAGTTTGTTGTTAATGCCGATGGCGTTGTTCTCCGCCACCGCGGCAATCATGGCCAGTTTCATTGGATCGTTTCCCCCAGGAAAATCACTGCCACATCAGGGCTGGTATACGCCTACATTATCATGTCCGGCGTCGCGCAGGTGCATGGCATGCAACTGACTCATAACGCCTTTTTCGCAATAGAGCAGGTAATGGTTGTTGCGATCCAGTTCCGGGAAACGGGTCGCCAGCAGGTAGAATGGAATAGTCAGTACTTCATGGCCGGGCAGCGTGAAGGGTTTGATCTCTTCTTCGGTCGGGTGGCGAATATCAATGATGACTTCGTTCTTGCCAACCTCGTTGACCACTTCCACCTGTTCACGGGTCAGGTCATCGGCGATGATGTCATGCACTGATACGCTGCGACGGTTCTGTACCGCGGCATCAATCACAGAGAAATCAAATTTCGTTTCTTCGTAAACAATACGCTCCGGCTTGGCGCAGGTAGTCGGATTTTTGGAAATAACCGCACAGTACTCAGGAATATTCTTGGCAAATTCCTCGGTACCGATACGCGCGGCAATATTAATAATGTCCTGCTTATCCATGGCGATCAGCGGGCGCAGCACCAGCATGTCGGTCACAGAATCGATCACTGCCAGGTTATGCAGCGTCTGACTGGAGACCTGGGCAATCGCTTCACCGGTCACCAGCGCCTGGATATCCATTTCTTTTGCAACAGCTGTCGCGGCACGCAACATCATCCGCTTGAGCACCACACCCATCTGGGAGTTATCCACATTGGTCAGAATCTCTTCCACTACGCCTTCAAAGGGAATGGTGATAAAACGTACCCGGTGCGACGCGCTGTACTTGCTCCAGAGGTAGTAAGCGACTTCCTTCACCGCCAGTTCATGGGCATGGCCGCCCAGGTTGAAAAAGCAGAAATGGGTGTTCATTCCACGGCGCGCGGTCAGGAAGCTGGAAACGGTGGAATCAAACCCGCCGGAGATCAGCGACAGTACCGGCTCCTGGGTGCCCATCGGGTAACCGCCCAAACCATCCAGACGACGCTGCACCATAAAGTAGCGGTTATGTTTGATTTCCAGCTCAACACGAACATCCGGATTTTTCAGCTTAACGCCCGCCGACTCAACACGCTCCAGCAACCCGGCACCGAGAAACCGTTCCACATCGATCGAGGTGAATGTATGGCTGCCGGAACGGTGCACCCGAACCGCAAAGGTCTTACCCGCCAGCGCGCCGGACCAGGCCGCCACGGTTTTCTCCAGGAGGTCGTCAAAGTCCGTCAGCGGGTATTCCGCCACTTCCAGCACCTGATGAATACCGGAGATGCAGCACAGCCGCTCGGCCATCTGATCAATATCCTGCCGGTCGGTGAGCTGGGTCTCGACATGAATGACATCCCAGGTGCCCGTCGCCGTCACCTGTTCATCCAGCGGTTTGCAGACCGTGCGAATATTGCGGCGCAACTGTTTCACAAACCGTTTACGGACCGGTGAACTTTTAATGGTGATTTCGGGGAACAGTTTGACAATAAACTTCATCAGGGAGTCTTCAGTAATGAGTGCGCGTTTTCAGTGCCGGTGAAAACAGCATCGGCAGGCGAACAAAGAATGGATACGACGATGCATGGTGATTAACCCCGCATAGTAATTACCCCCGCAGAAATTTTCCAGCCTCAGGCACATTTCCTGTCAATGCAGTGACCGGGTAGCGCAGTGCCGAGCGGGAAACTATAACCACCTCTCCGGGGACAGGGTCCCTGATTCAACAGGCCTCCTACCATGTCAGTTCCCAAGCCTGCTCATCACCGCCATATCAGTACCTGGGGCACCGCCGCCCTGGGGGTTGGCTCCATGGTCGGTGCCGGCATCTTCGCGTTGCTCGGGCAAATTGCCAACAATGTCAGAAACGAAAGCAACCTTGTGTTTATCCTCGCGGGTATCGCCGCGCTGTGCTCGGGGTATTCCTATGCACGCCTCAGTGCGAAATTTCCTTCACGCGGTGGCATCAGTGATTTTTTTGCCCTGGGCTTCGGCTCGCCCAGAATTGAACGCGCCCTCTCCAACCTGTACCTGGTTACAGTGATTCTTTCACTGGCCCTGGTTGCCAAGGCCTTTGGCGCCTATGCCGCGCGCCTGCTCCACCAGCCGGAACACGGCGAATGGGTAAACAGTTACGCCACGGCCATCATTCTGGTGCTGACATTCCTCAACTTCATGGGCGCCCGATCGGTGGGGCGGATTGAACAGGTGCTGGTTGCAGTCAAGCTGGCCATCATGGCATTGTTCATCGTGATCGGCACCATCACCCTTCACCCGGACCTGCTGGAAGAACATCACACCGTGCCGCGCTCCATGCTGTTTTCCAGTATTGGCCTCGCCTTCTTTGCCTATTCCGGTTTCGGTGTCATGGCGAATGCGTCGGCCGATATCAAACATCCCGAAAAAAATATGCCGCGGGCCTTTATGCTGGCCATCGGCATGGTGATCGTGCTGTATGTCGCCCTGGCACTCGTCGTACTCGGCAATGTCGCCCCGGAAAACCTGGTGAAGTATGCCGACACCGCCGTTGCCGAGGCCGCCATGCCCGTGCTGGGCCACTGGGGATTTCTGCTGGTCGCTGTGGCGGCGCTGTTCGCCACCGCCTCCTCTCTCCTGGCCAATATTTTCGCCATGTTTAATATGACCAACCACATGGGTAGTACCGGTGCCCTGCCCGCGCCGTTCCGGCACAACGCCTTCGCCGGTGGCAGTTATGGTTTCTACGGGCTGACCCTGCTGGTGATCCTGCTGATCAACACCCTGAATCTGTTGTCGATTGCCAATGTCGCCAGCGCCACCTACCTCGCCAGCTATCTCGCCGTATTCATCGTGTGCTGGCGCCGACGCCGGGAGTGCCATGCAAACCCGTTCATCCTCGTCTTTGGCTTTACGTTTATGCTGGCTATTTTCATCACCTTCATTGGTGAAATGATTGTCGAAGCCCTGTGGCTGCAATGCATCACGCTGGTGACCGCCGCCCTGGCTTGCCTGCTCATCGGCTGGCGCGGACCGGCCCCGGTGGAATCCTCAAAACAGGGCACCGACACAACCAATAAACGGTAACGGTCGCCAGGTTGCCGCATTGGACGCGTTGAAAGCGTTTCGGGGTTCGATTAAAGGGTGTAGACTGACTTCCGCTTGCCAGCGCAACGGTTTTCCCTTATGCCGGCTGCCCCGCTTCGGGTCACGGAACCATCGGAAAAACCGGCCGCGCACCAGTTCAGGTCAACAGAATAAAAAGATGCACCTTTTTGGTTCACGCAGCACTGACAAAACGCCCGGGAACCGCAGATGCACCCTTTAAAGACACGGACTGAGGGGCAAACACCAAACTGGCACACGCCTTGCTATAGCCAGTCCGAGCCTGGTTCGCATTGCTTTGGCACGCTGTGTCGCCAACGGAACGAACAGACGCATACCGCTCGAGACCCGATCCGGACACTAGCGGTCGAGATAAACCCGGAGGAATAAGAATGTCTGCCAAGACCACTGCCCTGATCAAGGAAAATGACGTCAAGTGGGTTGACCTGCGCTTCACCGACAGCCGTGGTAAAGAACAGCACGTCTCCATGCCCACCAGCGAGATCGACAGCGAATTTTTCGAAGTCGGCAAGATGTTTGACGGTTCATCCATCGCCGGCTGGAAAGGCATCAACGAGTCCGACATGATACTGATGCCGGACGACGACAGCGCCGTGATCGACCCCTTCACCGAGGAGCCGACCCTCAACCTGCGCTGCGACATCGTTGAGCCCGCCACCATGCAGGGTTATGAGCGTGACCCTCGTTCTGTCGCCCGTCGTGCGGAAGAGTACCTGAAGTCCACCGGCGTCGCCGACACCGCGTTCTTCGGTCCTGAGCCCGAGTTCTTCGTCTTCGACGACGTGAAGTGGAACATCGACATTTCCGGCGCGTCCTACGAAGTGAACTCTGAAGAAGCGGCCTGGTCCTCCAACAAGCAGTTCGAAAGCGGCAACACCGGCCACCGTCCGAAGATCAAGGGTGGTTACTTCCCGGTACCTCCGGTTGATTCCCTGCACGACCTGCGTGCTGCCATGTGCCAGGCCATGGAAGCCATGGGCGTTGGCGTTGAAGTGCACCACCACGAAGTCGGCACCGCCGGCCAGTGCGAGATCGGCACCCGCTTCAACACACTGGTACGCAAGGCGGATGAAGTCCAGATCCTCAAGTACTGTGTCCACAACGTCGCCCACGCTTACGGTAAGACCGCGACCTTCATGCCCAAGCCCCTGGTTGGCGACAACGGCAGCGGCATGCACGTACACATGTCCCTGAGCAAGGACGGCAACAACCTGTTCGCCGGTGACGGCTATGCCGGCCTGAGCGAAACTGCCCTGTACTACATCGGCGGTGTCATCAAGCATGCCAAGGCCCTGAACGCCTTCACCAACGCCTCCACCAACGCCTACAAGCGTCTGGTACCCGGCTTCGAAGCGCCGGTTATGCTGGCCTACTCCGCCCGTAACCGTTCCGCCTCCATCCGGATTCCTTACGTGAACAGCCCGAAGGCGCGTCGTATCGAGGTGCGTTTCCCTGATCCGACTGCCAACCCTTACCTGGCGTTTGCCGCCCTGATGATGGCCGGCCTGGACGGTATCAAGAACAAGCTGCACCCTGGCGATGCCGCGGACAAGGATCTGTACGACCTGCCGCCGGAAGAAGCCGCCGAGATCCCGACCGTTGCCGCCAGCTTCGAAGAAGCCCTGAACGCACTGGATGCGGATCGCGCCTTCCTGACCGAAGGTGGCGTCTTCACTGACGACATGATCGACGGTTACCTCGAGCTGAAGCGTGAAGAGTGCATCACTGTGGCGCAAACCACGCACCCGGCTGAGTTTGACCTGTACTACAGCGTGTAAGCACATCGTAGACAGCAAAAGCTAACGAAGGAAAGGGCCCTGATTGGGGCCCTTTTTTATGATTCGTTGATCACGTGGTTGATACCGACTTCAACGAAGGTAAGTGCATGACAGGTTCGAGCTGGTTGCTACTGGGGGAGATTGAGTATTCCAGAAAAAATGGAGATGTTAGCAGCACTACCTCATCAAGAGCTGGAAAAAACATGTTATAGAAATCATTTTTACCCCTTTTAATTTTTATCCTTTCCGTTTGAATAAATAGAAAACAAATAAGACACCCACAGGCTTGTCCTACAACAACGCAGGCCTACTTCCGGCCACGGCCTATTCAGAGCCAGAGAAACCATGACCTATCTCCGTTAAGGCCAGATGTTTACACACCCGTACCCCCTAGCATGGCACGCCGTGTTCGTCGCGCTACCCTCTGCGACAAAGATCCTTTGACCGATAAGGATTATGTGCAGGGTCGTTGATCGTTTGAATCCGCTGACTTCCGTGTTTGCCATTGACATCTGAGCCTACGCGGTGATGACTAACCATCATGCCCTTCATGGTAGGGTGGAAGAACTGGATCTTTGCTACGGCACCAATGCTATCCTCTACAGCCTGATCAATATCATGGAATGGCGGACAGGAGCATCACTCATACTGACAGTCAGGTTGTCTACCCCTTTTGTGAGTGATAATCGGTTGATCAAAGCATACGATCTCGCCCAGCTTTGGATCTTGATTGGAAAAGTAAAGATGGAACGTATACCCACACAGAAAGCAACGATTCATACTGACTTCACATCCCCTGCTTCACAACAGGCTTCAACAAAACAGGTTTTCCCTTTTTTAGCACTACCTCCAGAAATTCAGGGGAAAATTATAAGTTACACACACCTGCGTGACCGAAGAGCCATTCAAACTACCTGCAATGATTTTAATAACATCGGAAATATTGGAGCAGTTCTATCAAGTCAGATTATTAATAGCCTGACAAACCGGTATCCCGATATAATCAATTCGCCATCCGCCCTGATAGAGAACCCTGCTCTCCGTACGACATTGGCAGAGATTACCGGGATAGACCTGACTGGAAAGCCGAAATTTCAATCTCTTTTAGCCCGCTATTTGCAGATCGTCCCTGAAAACTGCACCCGTACGCTAGAAGGGCATGCAGAAGGGATTCTGTGCATGGCTGTCCTGCCGGACGGTCGGCTGGTCACCGGGGCATGGGATAACACTCTGAAAGTCTGGGATTTAAACCAGACAAACGAACCCTGTACCCATATGCTGGAAGGGCATACTGACGGGATCCTGTGTGTGGCTGTCCTGCCGGACGGTCGGCTGGTCTCCGGCTCAAGGGATGGCACGCTGAAAGTTTGGGATTTAGATCAGGTAAACGAACCCTGCACCCATACGCTGGAAGGGCATACTGACGGGATTGAGTCCGTGGCTGTCCTGCCGGACGGTCGGCTGGTCTCCGGGTCATTGGATCGCACCCTGAAAGTCTGGGATTTAAACCAGCTAAACGAACCCTGCACCCATACGCTGGAAGGACATGCAAACGCGATCCAGTGTGTCGCGGTCCTGCCTGACGGTCGGCTGGTCTCCGGGGCATGGGATAACACGCTGAAAGTCTGGGATTTAAACCAGGTAAACGAACCCTGCATCCGTACGCTGGAAGGACATGCAAACGCGATCCATTGCATAGCGGTTCTGCCGGGCGAACGGCTGGTCTCCGGGTCATGGGATCGCACCCTGAAAGTCTGGGATTTAAACCAGGTAAACGAACCCTGCACTCATACGCTGGAAGGGCATGCAGACGCAATCCGATGCATAGCTACCCTGCCGGACGGTCGACTAGTCTCCTGCTCCAGGGATTGCACCCTGAAAATCTGGGATTTATTACGCTTGGAGAGTGAACCCTGCACCCATACACAGAACCATACTGAGATGATCCAGTGCGTGGCTGCCCTGCCAGACAGTCGGCTGGTCTCCTGCCCCGTTGTTCATCTCCCCCTGAAAGTCTGGGATTATCAATGCAGGCATCTTTCCCCCGCTTCGACAGCTCGGTCAGCACATGCCATAGCAAGGAGGCTTAGGGCTTCAGGCCGTTGACCTTTGACGTTTCAATCAGGCTGTCGAGGATAGTGTTGGCACCGTAAGCGAAGATCCAGTTATTCAAGCCAATAACTAAGATCCAAGGGTCTTCCTATAGCTTACCCTTGTAATGAATGGAACCTTTTATTGTGTTTGCTGAGACCCGAATGTTGTTTAAAAGCAGTACTACATAAGTGACATCTGAATTTTTTTTCATCGGAGTGCGAATAGCCGTGCCGCCTCAGGTCAACACTGTTTGCAAACCGTTTGTGGCACACCGTGCATTCATGTTGCTTATTATGCCTTTGCTCATGCCTGCTCTTCGACAGTGCTGTTTTGAAGTATTGGCTACAATGTGAACATGAATAATCCCGCTTGCTGGAATGTACAGACATATGGACCTTCAAGCCATAATGCCTTGAAAACGTTTTATCGCATTGAGAACATTGAAACCGTTTTTGTTGACCCGTTTGGTGGAAGGCTGACATATGAGACCTTAAATTATCGGCAGATTTAAACTTTGATGGGCACTTAGGGCATTGATGTCCTCTTGTTCCGATATGAACCAGCCTGATATGCCTTAATAACGTATTTTTGGCTTTGAGCGTTTTTCTACAGTATTGACATTCAAATTGATTCACTGTCGCATGCGACATGTTATGGCTATCCAGCTGCTGCTTAGAAAAGAATGTTTGATGACACAATTTGCAGCTAAATCCTTTTTTTCTCGAATGTTTCACCTTTGTGTGTACTCTTACCGATGTCGTATCGGTTGAACAAAAGTGACAGTGATCACAAAATTTGTACATTGATTTAATATTCTTTACCACATCTTCTTCCGACAAAGCTTCCCCTTTTCTGATTGCCTCAATGAGCGCATTGCCTTTCTTGGGGATTAATATCTGCTCCCCCGGTTCAATATCACGGGTAGCAAACAGCATGGCAACGACCTTGCCGTTATACAGTGCATTATTAATCCTTGTGTTTGCTGTAAACTGGAGAAGATCGTGTTGTAGAGCTACTTTTTTACTAATTCCATAATTGGCAAAATGAGCTCCTCCTGAGCCGGGCCCTATGTCTTTGGGACAGATGGTTACCCTATATTGATGAATGCTGACTGTTTGATGGAGTAACGACGATGACATAATTGTAGCTTTGTCATTGTCTGAGACTAGCGCATTATTACCTTCATACCAGGTAACAGGCTGATTCTTTCGAAAAAGGTGCCTGTCAGCAAACAAGCCTCTTTCATACTTTCCAAGATAGGGGGTCGCTTTGAGCTTTAAATAGTTACCGATACTGGCAACAACATCATCAGTCTTGAGCTTTCGGATACGAATATTATCAGACAACTCATCATTATTCTTCGGCACCCATTGCTTCAGCTCTGCATCATTATTTAATGATGCAGAGCTCTTACTCCTCATCTGACGACCAACCCCTGAATTATTTACATTCATCTCGACAACACGCGATAACAGGGATTCGGTTCATTATTACATTTCATACAGTATTTACCCGACTGCCATAAAATAGACCATGTAATTATTGAGAATTAAATCAATAAATTATCGATGTACCCTGTATAAAACAATCTACCAATTATCCAAATGGTAATATGCATTAAGGTACTTTCCTAATCTGTATATGATGTGACCTGATACTTATCGGGGAGTTTCTGTAATACAAGTAAAATAAATAAGACCACCATACACTTGACCCGCAACATTCCTCATATACCTTTTCTCCTGCGTCGAACTATTCAGAGTTGGATAAAAGGTAGACCTGTCCTCAAAATTTGATTAATAGCGCCAGCGTCCCCCTTACTATCACTACATAGCACGTAGCGTTTTCATAGCACTGGACACTGAGACACTGAGACACTGAGACACTGAGACACTGAGACACTGAGACACTGATGAAACAACATAAATGAATACTGACTATTCCCTCTATCAAGCGTTTTCACATTACATCCTATGCAATTTATTGCTTCGGATAATGTGGCTGATCTGTCTGCTGTCTTATTCCCTGTAACCAGCCTTGAAACAACTTCTGACCGGCTTTATTTTTTTGATGAAAAGTCATTGGAGACATCATCCTCAAGGGACCCTGAGCAAGGGGAGCAGGCTGTCGTGACATTGGTAGAAGAGCCATAGGTTGAAGTGGCGCTGATTGATGAGGAATTGGTAAAAGTGGTGCTGATTGTTGAGGAGTTGGTAAAAGTGGTTCTGATTGATGAGGCATCGGTAGAAAAGGTATAGTCTGCTCATCAACAATATTCAACGATTTACAAAATGCATTAAACGTTGTGGACACTATTTTATTATCACTCTGACTAAGTGCCTGCATTATACCGTCAACACCACCATTGAGCTCTGTCAGGTAATATTGAAACATCGCAAGACATTGAATGAATAAATCATTGGCAAACCATGTTGAGGATAAATCATTCCTATAATATGACCTCAGCTGCCCAGATGTATCCATATGATCGAATAGCGCCTCCATATGCTTAGCAGGGTCGCCAGTACACTGATCCATTAACCCTACTAGAATAGCCTCATGAACAGGCTGCATGTCAAATAGATTATTACTAGCAATATATTCCACTTTAGACCTGTCTGCCTGTATCATCATTTTCCAGTTTGTTTTTTCAGTTTGTGGCTGCACACGCTGAAGTACATCAGATAATTTTTCAAAAACATTCTCTGTGCCGTACTTAGTAAACAGCGCTTCGAGAATAGTAAATTTCATATTTTCAAGTTGCGGATTCTGAGGATCCACCGATTCTGCAAACAGAGAAAACTGATCGGTCAACCAGGCAAGCCTGGCCATCTCTCTTGTTTCTAATTTTGATGTTAAACGTATAATAAAACCCGACAACACAGGATAAGCTGACTGGAAATCCGCTACAACCACCGGTTCGGTGGTCATAAGAGTTTGCTCGATATTTAGTTGATTAGTGATATTAGTACAGTATCGATTGTGTATCGACACCATATGTCGCATTATGTCACAAAACTCTTCCTCAGAGTATTGTGCTCGGATTGATTGAACATGCGCAAATGCGACGTTTTCTAAATCAACTTGGCGTGCGATCCCACCATGAAAATACGAGTCCGTAGCCGTAGCCGTAGCCGTAGCCGTAGCCGTAGCCGTAGCCAATGGTAGTGTTCCGCTACTAGAAACTGGGGATGCAGACGTTTTTGGTATTTCGCCTTCAGAGTAATAAGGATTCATAGTTAAGTTAGCCCTACTTAGATTTCACATCTCGGATCATTTAAACACTGTATTGCATTAACCATTTAATGGTCTGGCATTAATCACAATATGTAGGACACAGAATCATTTATAAAGTTTACACTTTTCAATACTGAAATAATTATTTGTCAGAATAGCTATTCATTCTCAGTTATGCTTTTACGCTACAAAAATAAATAGCCACCAGGTACTTGATCCGCCACATCGCTGTTTGACCGTTTTCCGCCCACTGCCTATTTAGCTATGACTTTCCATCACAAACCGAACATTACTCGTGCTACGCTATCTGGCGGAAAGCGGTCTGATTGACGCCGAGCTGTAGTAAATCAATGCACATGCCGCTCTGTATCTTTTTCAACGCTATAGAACATGAGAGACTTCATACACTGTTTGAATAGCGATTTGAAGCGAGAGGTAAACAAAGAAGACGAATAATGGCTGCCATGCAGGAGCACCCTCTCTGACATTATTAAACCGGGAGGCTGTCAGGAATCATCCTTATTAATAAAAAGGAATATGAAAGCATTCGTATATCATCTGAAACTTCCCCGTCCCCAAGATAAAATACAGAACAATAAATCACAAGAATAAACAACAACTATTTATTCACAAAGCGACTGAATACTTATTGTGATAGTTGCCCCTCTCTTTCAGGGGCATATTATGATGCGTTCACTAGAACCAAAGAGCTCCAATAGTACATGCAAGAATGATTAAAAATGCATAGGTAGACATAGGGTCTTCTGTGAAAAAGGTCATTTTATCATCTTTGGCTTTCATGTTTCCTCCTGTTAATGGCCCCCATCATATCGACTTACAAAACAACGACGCCCTACGTGAATACACGTAAATACCCCGATATATACGTAGTCAGCAGTGACTCACCCTACCGTGAAAGCTTGTATTCTTCGAAAAACAGAACATTTTGCACTTGGCCGGGCTTCTTTAGGTAATAGAGAAAACGGGATCAGCTTAACCTAACCCGCCATATAGCGGGTTAACCTATCACCTATCTCAGAATCCAATGCCAGAGAGACCAGGCGTGGAATGTTTTTGTACTTGGCCAGCCAATAATGCGGATGAATAGCTGACCGAAATCATTGTTTCTCTGACGCTGTAGAACACTGGATTTAAATCGTAGCTTCAGCTGTACCCGTTTTTTTCACAGTACATGAGACATTCTATTGTGTTTTTTTTCGGATATTTCAGCCTTTGCCATTAAGCATTGTTATTAATACCGGAAAATGGCATACCAGCATCACCAATATTCTCATCTTTTTCCCAAATATTCGTAAGGCTTAATAAAATTGGATCACCAGAATCGAGGGTTAACGCCTGATCATTGTGGCCCATGACAGGTAATGGCAAGGTATCACATATAAGATCATCCACAGCGATCCCTGACGTTACCCAATCCCAAAAAGTGTTGGCCAATTTGAATTGATCTTCTTCAGCCTCACCCTGACTACAATGCATTAACGCTAAATCTGTCTCCTGAGGGCACTCAATCTCATCCCCTGTTTTATCGTAATTATCAACCTTGGAAGAACTACTTTCCATATAGATTGAACTAAACTCTCTTCCTGAAGTAGAAAAATTGTCTTTCGCATCAAACGATTCATCAACCTCTGAACCAGATGCGGAAGCCCACCTTTCCTGATCAACACATTCATCTATGTCTGAAGCCGATGTTGATGAACAACATTCAACATCAACATATTCATTCATCTCTGAAACTGGGGATAAAGTATCCATTTCCTGACTGGCAATGCTATTAAGGTTAACTGGATAGCGTTCTGTATTCCTAGATTTATCTGTGAATGACATACCAGCCCAGTGACAACTAAGCCCTGTTTTCGGCATCATTGCCCTTTCTTTGTGCTGGCGTATTTTGTCGATACAAGCATCTAGGATTTTATTTTCAGACCATTTCACATCATTACTTAAATTTAAGGCACGCTTCAGATTTGCAAATGTATTCGTCAGCATATTCCTACGTTTTTTTTCAGCTTCATTGTGCCTTGCTCTTTTATCATCAGGATCCAAGCGGGAATAGTCTGCACGGCTAATTGAAACCGGACGTCCAATGGCCTTTACCGTACCATCTGGAGTCAAATACTCCATACACTTATCCAGTATAAACTGCTTTTTTGGCCTATTAGCTTGTCGATTTAACAGGCCTAATTCTTCTGCTATCACATATAATTTTATTTTTTTCTCTGCCCTGCGCTTTTTTTCCAGCTGATTATGTCTAACTTTAGGGTCTGATAATTCTTCAACTTTAACATCGACGGGCTTTATTTTTGAAGCCTTTCTCTGTCGCATAACCGCCCGACTGTTACAGGGTTCAGGTTCGGCATATAAACGATCAACATAAATGACTTTTCCAGCAACCACTCTTTCCATTATCAACACTTCCCTTGTAGAAAATTCCATATTGATAATGGGACACATAAACTACCCATTAGTTTTAACAAGCTTGTTAGTCAAATTAACCAAACACAAAACCCCCGCCCCAGAAACAATCCATCTTATTTATCGTACATTACGGATTACTCGGATGACCTTGGCAGACTGACTCTCGTTACAGGTATCGATAAAGGCTTAATGCGAAACAGTTTTTCCAAATCCGGCAAGCGGAAATGTTTATTACATTCAAAAAAAACATCACTATTGGTTTTATGCGGAACAAAGGGTGATCGAAGTACGAGCACTCTGCTGACTACTGACTGTGTTAAATGTACAGCATGGTCATATTGCGTACCATCAAAGATATAAATATCACCAGGTTTGTTTGAGGCTATTGTCGTTATATCATCCCATTTTCTGATCAACGTGTTACGCATACCTTGGAGGTTAATGCAGGCAACAAACTGACCGACCTGAGGTCTGTCCACATGCCAATCAAGGCAAAGATCCTGCCCTCCTGTTGAATCAGGCACGCCTGAAAGAGAATAATATTCATTTATGGCAACATGTCGAATGGCGTTTTTTCCAAAAATTTTTGCTATATCAGGGTTTATTTCATGTATTTGATCAATCAGGTTAATGATAGATTCAGGTGCACCAGGAAGCTCATCTCTATCACTTTCGTTTCTTCCGGGCATGGGTATTTTTTTTCCGTCCCTGTCCATGTGACCATCTGCATAGCATACCCGTGCATGCTGTGAACTGACGTTACTGTAATAATAAGATTCCCACTGCATGGTTAGAGCGTCGTTTTGGCGACTATGGCGGTTTAATTTATCTAATGGTTGAAATGAGGCTAATGAGCTTATTGCGTCAATCTCCGCGTTTATTTTTCGTATGTAATCACCGGGTATTGATCCCACAAAAACAACCCCCGTTTCACCTTTTACTGTGATGGCGTCTTTTACAGTGCAAAGCGTATAAGGCCGTTTATGAGGCATTAATCGTTTTATCAACTGCCTGTTTCGTTTTAACCCCATTATCTTTCGCGATCGAGTGACTGAAAACTGTTTCCATGGTTGACAGGAGCCATGTCGATCACAGCTTGTTGATGCACTTTTTTTTTCGTTAGGCGGCTTACATTCCCCTGTATCAAGCAAGCTAAACCCATACTCTTTATATACATGATCCCATATATTATCTGTTCTGCGATTTGTTTTCATTGGTGCAAGCATGAACACTAACCTCCATATCTAATGTTTTCTCATTCTTATAGAGACAGTCCATTTTGTAACAGTTCGCTTTACAACTAACAACATTGTTATAATTTTTATTCAGATTAGTAATTCGATCTATCAACACCCATCGACATTAACAGGCTTTATTCTTTTCAGAACAAAGAAAAGATCTATATTATCGTAATAAATTTCACAGCATTAAACCAATAAAGAATCGAAAACCACAAATAAAAAAATGACATCTATGGATAGAGACTCATTTTCGATTTAATGCTTCAGCATAGGTAAAGCCAGATACTTAGTAGGGTAATAGCGGATATATTTTTTGAGCGAAACCGGTATTAAACAGGCCTTATTAAGGCCCTGACACCAAAATAAAATGCAAATACCCCCCAATGCAAAAGGCAGAAAAAGAGCCCCTTTATTAAAGCCCGGTTCAAGCAACGCGCCCCGCGGCTTTTCTGGGCTGTAATAAACCGTCACAGGGGACTTTGCTACAACTGCCTCAGCAGAATATTGATACTTCACCCTGCCAATGTAATTTTTGCCGCGGCCCCGCGACGGAGGGATTATTTCAACCTCGGATGCTATGACAACGCTTGGTGTGGTCGGCCACAATACTGATTCATTGGCTTGAGCGTAGATCATATTTTACGACATACATACTTACAATCCCGATGGCGATAGAAACAGCAAAGGTGATAATGGATGTAAGCGAATTAAAAATTAACCTTGCCTTCCCCATACTCCCCCTGTATCACTCTGTCACCAACTTAGCCGGAGACATTATTATAAAATGGCCTATCTACGTTATCGGTGACTTTATTACCTTATTGACTATTAACACTCGACATTCGCTACAGTGAGTCGGATTCACTGTTTCATTCATACTCTATCCGCAAGCCTGGTGTTGGATGTTCTCCTCAGGAATTTCCTGGCCAGAAAAGAATAAGACAACCCTATAAATGCCCATGCACTGCATGAAAGAGCGTTATGGGTGCCTTATTGGTTCTTTTTGTCAGATACCCATTGCGCCTGCTCATCCTGCGTCATAAAACTCCAGGCCAGCATACGACTGATTTTTTGGCCCTGAGCCATCTTGATCACCTGTATTTGCCTGGCACCCTGCTTTTTTAACTGTCGCCTCAGTGGCTGGATGTTATCACCCTTGGATACCAGGCTGGTGAACCAGCAGACCTGTGCAGCAAATGCCGCACTTTCGCTAATCATCTGCTTTAAGAACCGAATCTCGCCGCCCTCGCACCATAACTCTGCCTTTTGTCCGCCGAAGTTTAGCTTGGGCGACGCCGTAGCACGTTGCTTATCGCGGTTAAGGTTTTTCCATTTCCGCGTACTGCCAGCATTCGCTTCCGCCAGGGAGGCGTGGAATGGCGGGTTGCACAAGGTGGCGTCGAAACGGTCCTGTGGGTTTATGATGCCCCTGAAAATACGACGACTATCCGATTGTTGCAGGACGTTGATTCTGTTTTTCAGGCAACTATTCGTACTGACAATCACCCGCGCGCTTTTTACCGAGACAGGATCAATATCGCTGGCGGTGAATTGCCAGCCATAACTATGCGAGCCAATTACCGGATAGATGCAGTTAGCCCCCGTGCCTATATCCAGCATCTTAATGGCGCTGCCCATCGGAGGCTTCAGGTCGTGACTGTGATGGGATGTTGCCAGCAAGTCGGCCAGATAATGAATGTAGTCAGCCCGCCCGGGGATCGGCGGGCATAAATACCCGGCCGGAATCTGCCAGTGTGTGACCTGATAAAAATGCGCCAGCAATGATTTGTTCAGACAGAGAACCGCCTGCTCATTGCTGAAATCAATGGTGTCTTCACCCCTGGGGTTGGTTTTCAGGTAACGCTTCAATTCGGGCGTGGTTTTTGTGAGTTCAGCCAGGTTGTACCGGCCCTGGTGCAAGTTACGGGGATGAAGACCCGCAGGCGTTACCGGGGAGGATGCAGGTTTGCCAGTCAGTCTTTGCGTTTTTTTCACAATCGATATAGCACTTCTTGCGTGGATTCAGGTCAGTCTGGAGGGTATCTTACAGGGTTGGGTAAGCAATGTTCAGCGGAAACCGGCATGGGATCTTTATCATTGAATGCATTAAAAATGGATGACGTTCCCCCTCAAATGACAGATTTCGAATAAACAGTGCACCCACAAACGTAACGAAATACAGAGTTGCCCATAGAAATATGAGCACTCTTCATAGGGTTATCGTTATGACTGTCCTGTTTTTATGCCGGCGTCAGCCATCGCACCAACTGCTGACTGACTTCCGCGCTATGCAGCAACGCCATATGGTTCGTATTGTAAACAATCAACTGCGAGGCTTCGTCAAAGTGCAGACATTTATCTGCTATATCACTCATTCCCAAAGCACTGTGTAACGGCACCAGGCCATCACCTATCAAACGGTCCACCACTGTACTGCGCCTGGCTGCTGTCGTGGCCGCCACGGAATAACAAGCCACGCCTTCCGGTAATGAAACATCCTCGCGCAGATCGTGACTACAGTGGAACCTATCACGCCCTTCCCAGTCCTCATCGCGCACATGGCCGTGGCGCAGGTCGGTGATGCCAGCACTACGTAAACGGGCAAGCCTGGCAAACGGTGCCGTGTAGGGCGTTATCCCCAGGATTGCATCCAATCCATTGCCCGCCTTCTCCAACGGCGCACCATGATGCGGCGTACCAAGGAATACCAGGTGCTTCAGGTGATCGGGCCAGTGCATGGCCGCCTGCCGCCCATAGTAGCAGGCACTGCGGGCAACCAGCCCGCCCATGCTGTATCCCACGATCGTCACTGCTTCGACCGGCCTAGGCCAGTGAGCGACCAGCTGCTCCAGCCTCTCGGACAATTCCCGGCCATTGACCGAGGTATGCAAACCGGTGTTGTATCGCAGGTAGACTGGGGTATAGCCCAGGGCCGCGGCCAGCGCCTCCCCCTGGTCGACGCCATCATTGCCAGGTGGTATACGCCACTGCTGATCGTTCATACACAGACCGTGTACCAGCAGCAGTATCTTACCAGTGACGTCTGCATCACCCGGCATCGCCGCTTTCTCCAACGTTTCACCCCGATACCGCAGGCACATGGGACTGGCAAACGGATGGTTGCTGGCGACCAACCGATCGCCCATCACGCCATTGAGTGCAGCCAGCACCGCATCCCGTTGGAACGTACCTTCCCTGCGGTCATCCGGCACGTCCAGGTAAGGGTCGAGCCTTGCCAGCGCGGCATCCACACTGCCGCCAACCAGGCGGGTAATACCGTAAACACCCTGATAAACACCACCGGTCAGGCCACGGGTCTTGCCCGGCTCGCTGCCACCGGGTGCGCCCAGTGTTCGCCACACCGATTGATGTACACCTTCCACTATCCGGGTCACACCGGTTGTCGCCTCCGTAGCCAGCCGGGCCAGCCCGCGCAGGTCGGACGCATAGAGGTGCTTGCGTGGTTTTCCGGTAACCGATGTGGGCATGATGCGAATTCCATTGGCTGGGTGTAGCGACAGGCCTGTTGTCGCAATGTCTGCCATTAAATCACCCTGTCGGCAATATTGCATTGCCTTGAAATCGAGAAAACAGAAAAAGAAACTGTCAATTGATTCCTACGCTACCCCTTGGTGTCACTGTATGGCACGGTGTGTTCGTCAGGGTTATCGCCTTCCCGCCTATATGACTAACGGAACATATGTGAATATATGAGTGTCATGCTTGGGGTGTTTTTTATGAAAGCCGATTTACCAGTGTTTATCGCTGATAGATATCTCCGAACATTTCCAGCTGTGTCATATAGAGACGGGTGTCCAGCTCCAGCTGATGGTAGTCAGGTTCCATGTGACAACATAGCTGGTAAAACGATCGGTTATGGTCAGCCTCTTTCAGATGAGCCAGCTCGTGGACCACTATCATCCTCAACAGTTCTTCCGGCGCATGTTGAAACAGCGTACCAATGCGGATTTCCTTCCGAGCTTTCAGCTTTCCACCATGTACCATTGTCCGGGAAATATTCAAACCCAGTGCCTGGTGCGTCTGGCTGATTTTGCCGTCAAACAGCACTTTGTTGAGCGGGGCTGACTTACGAAGGTACTGGTTCTTCAAAGCCATCGTATAGTCATACAGGGCTTTGTTATTTCTTACTTCATGGGGTTCCGGGTATTTTTTCAATAACCATGCCCCTAAACGTTCTTCTGTTATAAGACGCTGCACCTGTTCAATCACAGGTTGAGGATAATGAAGTAAGTATTTCAACATGCCGTAGCGATATCAGTTAAAAGGTATAAGTGCCGGAAACTATCATAGAAACCAAAACAGACCAATTCGTAGAGAAAGACACTACACAAGCAGCTGAAAAAACTGCGGTTCCACCAGGTTACGCCCTTAGGGCAATCATTTCCCTGACGGTGCTATGAAAGCTGCATTTTTTTACGTTTGTTTTTTGCGTCGTTTATATGATGCCTAAGATGCCCGTCTTTCGTTTCTTCATCCAGTCTTGCTCTACAAAATTCTGAATCACTGATATCCACAAGACACAATTCATACCCCTCCATTGCAGTCACATGTTCGCTGCTCATATGTGACAGGCATTTATCAATCGTTTCGTATTCATGAAAACAGTTCAATGAACCACAGCGGATTCCTTGCCCCAATAAGAGAAACGACTGGCGATCACCTGCTGACTGCTGTGCTACCTGTACTGACGTTTCCGCAGTTTTGTGCTGGGTATGGCAGATGCGTATTTCAGGCTGCTTTGTCTCGCTGCAAACCGCTGACGAGCGCACTGCAGATGGAGATTGTGGCACCGACACTGTTTTAGAAGATAACGCTAATTGTACGGGGAATAATCCCCCTCGAGAGCCCTGTGACTGTAGAGAAAGCAGTGACAGCGGGGATAGTGCAGGCTGTTGAGGTTGCCATTCTTGCTGAAGCCTCAATACGGGTTGAAACTGAAAAGCCCACGGCGGCTGTAATACCTGTGAACGCTGCAGTGTCATTGAAGGCTGAGGTTGCGTTGATGATTGCAATACCCGCTGAAACCGGACTACAGGTAGCTGCTGCGATACCTGTGGAAGCGATAATCGCTGTTGAGGCTGAGCAGATACTACTGTCGTCGATGTTACCGCTTTTTTTGTCTTTTTAGTGTGAGCAATTCCCTCACCTGCTCGACTTCGTTTGCCCGTCTCAACTTTCATATCACGCATTTGTTGACTGGAAGGGACGCAAAAATCATGAACCGCACGAAGATGGCTCGGGAATTCAGCCACCTCCATTGTAGAACCACAATGTCCTGTTACTAGCGGTGGAT
The DNA here is from genome assembly GCA_964291505.2 of uncultured Kistimonas sp. Lineage (GTDB taxonomy): Bacteria > Pseudomonadota > Gammaproteobacteria > Pseudomonadales > Endozoicomonadaceae > Kistimonas. The sequence continues at coordinate 56,918 of OZ220199.1, forward strand.
TATGGCGTTCAACAAGACAGATAATGGATTGGCTGCTTAATTTCCCCGTCGTATGCATCGCCAAACAATGCATTAAGTAGATTCCGGGCTGATCGACTTTGAACACTGTCCGGCAACCATAAGAACCACACACCTGTACTCCCGTCGTTTCACTGGATTTGTCAGATTGAGAATGAGCCGCGCCAGAATTGGATGTTGTTGAGCACACTTTTGATCTATGCATAAGGTTGTCACTGCCGTGATGATCACCAAATGGTTTAACGCTATAGCTTCAAATCATACCTTTCCCTAACAGGGTTGCTTTATATACCGACAAAAACACGTAGTCCGAAATACACTGTATTTTCGACCGTGTCATGTACTCCGCTTCTGAATACAAAAGAGACGACTTATAAAGACGTGCCAGATTTTGTGGGAGGACTTACCAACGAGTTAGGTCAAAAGCACGCAGGACTTTCACGTTAAAGGCGGGGAGCCACACCGCCTGACTCAAGAAAGAGTAATCACTGACAACAAAGAACAGAACAATCACAAACCCGATCCGCCACATCTATGGCATTTCGATTTCTACCCTCTGAATGCTCTGCCCGATGTGAAGCTCAGATTGTTTGGACAAAATGTCCTAAGCGCCGCCATCCCTGCTTCGTCTCACAAGCACTTTCTCTGCACGGTTACCTTCCACCGATAGCAGAATGAATTGCCACCCTTCCCACGCAACCGACTCGCCAACCTTTGGCATATCTCCCAGGCACCACATCATCATGCCGCTCAGAGTATGATATCCATGCCTATGTTCATCAGGCAGGGAATCCAGCTCCAGCAGATCCCTAAGCACAAACACCGGAATCAGGCCATCCATGGTCCAGCTGCCATCCAAATGCTGCTCTGACCAGTTATCTTCAGGAAGATGGGATTTAAACTCTCCCGTCAGCGCTTCCAGTATGTCGCCATGGGTAACCATGCCCTTGAGGTCACCGTACTCATCGACAACGAAGACCAGATGATCATTACACTGCTTGTAAAACTCCAACAGCCGTGTACCACTCCAGGTCTTGGGGATAAAGACCGGAGGCTGTGTAACCGCCAGAATAGCCTCTTTATCCTTCATCCCTTTGAATTTGATATTCAACAGCTGTCTGGCTGACAGTACCCCAAGTGGATTCTCCATATCCCCATCAATAACCGGGAAACGCTCATGCCCACATGCCAGCAAACGTTGTATGTTTTCATCCAGTGATTTGCGAAGATCAAAGGCCTTCATCTCGCTTCGCGGTGTCATTAATGAGGAAACGTTCCTGTCATCCAGGTGAAAGACATTGCGCACCATGTCACGCTCCTGCGCTTCTATGACGCCGCTACGTGACCCTTCCGCCATCAGGGCAATAATATCTTCTTCGATAATATTCTCTTCAGACTCACCACCGCGCTTGCCCAGTAACCGCAAGAGAAGGTCCGTTGACCAGGCCAGCAAAGAGACAAAGGGTTTGGAAAGCAGCGCCAGAAGACTTAATGGACGCGCCATCAAACGGGCAAACAGTTCAGGATTAAACTGCGCGAGTCGTTTGGGCACCAGCTCGCCTACGACAATGGATAAATAGGTGATAGCAATGACAACAATCAGCGTGGAAGCCGCAGATGCCGTTTTGCTTGAAATATCAAAGGTAACCAAATACTCAGCCAAAGGCGCTGCCAAAGCTGCTTCACCGTAAATACCGTTCAACAGGCCGATAACCGTAATCCCGATCTGTACCGTCGAGAGAAATCGCGTAGGCTCTTCACCCAGCCTGATGGCACTGGCAGCCCCTGCATCGCCTTTATCAGCCAGCTTTTGAAGGCGACTTTTACGGGCGGAGACCAAGGCAATTTCAGACATGGCGAACACGCCATTAAGGAGAATCAGTGCCATCAGTATCAGCACATCCATGAACACACCTCTTGAATCATGCTGACCCGTTCAGGGGCTGCCATTTAGCCAGTTTGACAGGCGTTATCAGACGCTACTAAGTTTGCAGTCTGTTGTTACTGCAAAACTATAGAACCGGTTAATCGCTTAATAAATGATTGTCTTTTCGTATTTCACCTCAGAGCTTTTCTGTGTATTGTTGTGCGTTTTTTCCACACAAATACTCTCAAACATTTAGCTCTCTACTCATAAACGAGCGCCAACGGGTTGCCTACGTCAACATCCACTCTCTGTCTTACAAGGTAAGCAGGGCACGACAAACCTGATTTCCCATATCACGGATGGATCTTTCCCCTACCTCTGAATATTCGAGCTCAGCGAATGTTTGAGCGGTACTAAAAATCTTTATTGTTATCACCACACAGCATGACTCACAGTATTCATTGTACATTGTTTCTGCGGTAATGATTGTTCAACCACACCATTGAGATATACTGTCGCCTGTTTAGCTAGCTAAGCGGAATGGATGCCAGATTCTGAATCTTCGTAAAGGGGATAGAACGTTCCAGACAAGCCTACTTTCGTCAGGTGCAGTTTTCATAAAATCGAAACACCTATCTGAATTGAATAACATGGCGAGGAAAGAGGCGTTACCAAATGCTTTGATCGCAGCATCCGGCGTATAACAATTTTCAGTGGCGACGATAAGATAAGGCGAATGTGAAATACGTTCACTTCCTGTCGTAATCGTCAGATTAGGTAATGAATACCATTTGGGTGAAATAGGTTTTTTTGGTTTCACCTTATTGATTACGATAACAGGATTTACCATGCTACAGGCTAACCAACCGGCGTATCGTGGATGACGACCTTGCTCTATCACAATGAGTGGAATCGTATTTTTTTGTACGCCAGCTACCGTGCTGAATTTTTCGAGCATTTCTCTACAGAAGTGCTCAAGGTACGATGCTCTTGAAATTCCATGAGCCATAGACTTCTTATTAAACAGCCAGGATTTCGGATAGAATTGCATATCATCAATTCTGCTTTTTGAACATTCAAACAAATGTATTTCCCAGCCCGAAATAAATCTGTCGATGTGCGACAGTGTTTTATGATATTCAGTGTACTTATTCGCTGTTTGGGAATAGTGATTCGTTGCTTTTCTTTTAACCATCAGGTTCACGTTTGGACAAGAAAAATTTGTTTTTTTAGATTGCGCATCGTTTGATGTAGATTGAGTATCTTTTGATTCCAACATCTTTCGTGGCTCCCAAACTCGCAACATGTTATGCCTCGATAAAATATCCCGATCCATGTATTCGACATTACAGGGTAAGCCATTGAAGTGTGCTTGCTGACCAAGGTAATTACAGCACGGCATCGTAACAACAGAGGCTTTCTGGCAACCCTGTAATACCAATGACATTTTATCAAGCGATACATGTGCATGAACCATCATCACTATGATATGCCGATTCGGGACATCATAGTATTTTGAAAGATCGCAATCTTCGACGCAGCCTTGAAACATTCTGAGATTAGCTGGCAGTTGAGCGATTGGTTTTCGCAACTCCGGATCAATGGCAAGTACTTGCCAGGGAGTATTGAGTGCTACCCACGCGCCAAGTCGCGGGCTGTATCCAGCTCCCACATCAAGGGCTACTATCTGCTCCTCAGGCTCTGTGGGGATAAACCGTTGGATAGCACTCCAGAGACCAAATATTTCGCTGATTTCCTTCAAGGTGTCATGTCTTGGCAATAAATTAAGTGATATAAAATCATTGATATGGGGGGTTTTAATGAATCGAGTAAAAATACATCTTGCATTGCTTTTTATATAATCATACTGCGTACCTTTCTGCTCAATGTCGATTTCACTTATATTTTTATCTTGAAATTCTATTTTTTCTGAGCAGGCCTGAATACTGGAATGACTGGACACTGTCCTGTTTTGACACCTGGAAACATTCATTCTTAACAGCCTCTTAGATTTGGAATACATTCTAATATTTTAACCAAACATTTAATAAAATCTTTGATACTTGAATAACTTGATAACAATCAGACTTTAATCATTAACAACCATTCAATCAAAAACCTAAACAACTCATATATACATAAAAGGGTAACCTATCCTTTCACGAATTTGCTTTTTGTGATGATAGCGCAAACTAAAATAATGAGTTTTGCACGATTCTGCTATTTCACATACAAGAACATTGACAGGTACACGATCGAATAACTGCATATCATCATTCGTGACAATAATTTTTTCATCTGCAACACACTCGATAAACCTCACAAATACGTCATTAAAATCGGTATTCTTTATTTCTTCCAGAAACTGATAAAAATCATTGAGACAGGTATCAATAGCAATACTGACAGCTCGTCTAGTCATAGTCACTGCAGAGCAGATTGGATCATAACATCCCATATCATTAAAATTAATCTTCTTATAAAAAAAAGCTGCTGCTCTTTCTCGTTCCTGAATCACCTTTCTAAAATAACAAAATCGTTTATAACGACCAAAACCGCTCCCTTTGACAGCATATTCAGACAAATCGTACAACGCAAAGGCGCCATATTTCATCAACGATCGTAAATAATATTCTGTCACACTCTCATTTTTAAAAAGCATTCTTAGCAATGCAATCATATTTTTAGAGAGACCTTCATCCTTTAACTTACCTATAAAAATACTTTGCATAAAAGGCTGCCTAAGGTAAGTCATCGCCTCCTCAAGTATCGCTTCAACGATATGCTTTTCAGAACTCCCCCTACCCATAGACAATTCAGGCCACTCAAAGAACACATCATAACCTTTGTGGTTACTATTATTGATGCCGACGAGAGTGTTTACTTTCATCAATTTATGGTGCGCCTTTAACTCTTTTTCACTGATGACAGACGCCCCTGTCAATCCTCGAGTATCAATACGAGGAAAGTAATTTTTTGCAATACGTAACGATGGGGAGCCATCCTGCCAGGCTGCCCCCTCTTCCTTTGTAACCATTTATTTTTTTCTGAGTATCTCTTAACCATCCTTCGATTGTGTCCATGTCTTTTTTTAGACACTCTCTTATGATTTAAAGAATGTCCCCTTCTTACATCCTTCTGTGAAAATAAATAACGTAAATTAACATTAAGGCTAGATTCATCCAGATCTTGTGTATCATTTTCGCTATCTTCATTATCACTGTAGCGTTGACTATGATGGTATTTTTCAACTTCCCATCTTGATGCAAAGGTCGCATCATCCAAATCATGATCTACAGTGCGAAAAGTCGGACAAAATCTTCCGCTTACTGATTCTGCTACCATATCCAACCATTCTCCTTAACACAAAATTTGTAATTGCTCAAAAAACCTTGGCAAAACTATCGTCCATATCACCATAGACAGCTTGCTTTATGAACTCGCTTAACCGGGGGATTAAGTCATAGCCATGCATCCTGTCCTGAAGATAACTCCAGAAAGAAATTCCATGAAGCCGACACATTTTCTTGAGACTGGCGAAGGTATCGCGAGCCTGTCGACCAGACTCGCTCCGAGTGCCGCCGCTGATTTTGCGGCGCTTGACGTGTTCCTGATTTGGCTTTCGCTCAAGTTGTTGTGCAATGGAAGACCGGGATCATCCAGTACCGCCAGTAGCTCAGGCTCTTTGACGGCAAGATTACCCAAGGCTTCTCGTAACCCGCTGCATTCCACCTTGACCTGTACCAGTTGACGGAAACTGCTGCGAATTTTGTGGGCAAAGTCCTGATCTGGATTTTCCTTGAAAGCCTTGAGGTCCCGGTAGAGTTCCCAGAACTGGCATAGCAGTTGGTATTTTCTTCCACCTGCTCGTTGTTAACCGGGATCACCCGCTCTATCGGACGACACGCATGGAGCCAGCACCCTGAGCGGGTAAACACATCAAATTGACCAGCGCCGTCACTGTGAATGGGCAGGTCAGGGCGAACCCCGTGTGCAATGAGGCTACCATACAGCATCGCTTCCGACGCTTTTTTACGAAGTATGGGGCCTTTCAGACCGCAATCGTTCAGAAAGGCATGCCACGAATCCAGGCTGAGGAAATGAACACCGAGACACGCCTGAAACACCAAACGCCACTTGGCTGGAAACTTATGCTCCTCCAGAAAATCCATGGCATGCTCATTCAGGACGTGTGTTGGCCAGGGGCGGTGTAGCAAAGTTAAAAAATTCTCTCTGCTTTTACTCCCGGTACTACCAAACCATGCGAACTGCGGGTTGCCAATAAAAGTACAGTAACCGTTCTGCCCCTTATGACGAGCCCCTGTGTCATCTACCTGCAAGTAACCACAATGGAGCAAGCCGGTTGCCAGAAGCCCATCCTTTTCCTCGTGAAAATCGTCATGGTTCAGGGTAAGCAGGTTGCTGAGTTCTCCTGCTGATATGGAAACACCCCAGTCCCAGAGTGATTCCAGCAATTGCTGCTCTGTGACAGCACAGGCATGATGCTGGTGTAGAACATAGCAACGAAGGTTTGGTCCGAAATGATAGCCCTGCATGGCCTTAGGCAAACGTCCATGCAGAGATTGACCATCAGGGGTAGTCCAGTGCTCAAGCTCATATCGGAGGAAATTGACTTCAAATGACAATTCCTGCACATCGTATGTGCTGAAGCCTTTGAATACAGCGCCTTCAGGTATGGACTCTGGAGCAGCCCGCTTGCAGGTGGGATCCTTTGGTTTTGGCGGCTTCTTGCGTTTTTTCCGGGTGCGTTCATCCGGTTTTCCGGTATCTCGCTTTTGATGGTCAGACTCAGATCCATCTGTTGGCTGATTGTCACCTGCTGAACCGGAATCCTTCGGCGGAGTGTTGGGCTTTATGTCGGGTTTACCATTAAGCCCTTTCAGACGATGTATTTCCTCCTCAAGAATGCTGATCCTCTCTTTGAGGCGGACGTTCTCCTCTTGAGCCCTTGTTATGTAGTTGAGCATTTTTGTGACCAGTTCGTTTCTCTGGTCATCTGGAACAGCAAATGGAAAAGGCATGGTTGGGTATGATAGACGACAATCCTATTTACGCGATTACCAAGGCTTTTTGAGCACCAAAATTTCACAATCAAACGAATAGCTTGCCATAAAAAAACATAAAACCTCACGATTTCTTATAATAAAGAAAAAGAGACAGTTTTCACTTTAACAGTCCAATAGCCTGTGGGGCACTAGACATTAATAAAACACAAACATTTGTTTTAGTGACAAACAATAAAAACCAAAGTTCACTGCCCCCTCTTTTAAACCATTGAATCCTACAATTAATTCTCACTAACAATTTTGCTCAGATATAAACAATGCACCAAAAACTCAGTGTCCCATTATCACGAGATGACCATGCTTTACAGATGAAACTAACTACAGCCATCACTACGATGATATGAGATTCATTTTGGCTTATAACAAGGGGAGAGTGTTCAACCAGAAAGAGTCCATTGGAAGGGTAAGAGGTACCGGTTCGACGCGTTACCGGTACCTTAGCTGGAAAGCTTAGATAATATCGTTCTTAGTTAACATAGACTTTGTCGTTGGTTTGTCCCCACTGGGTATAGATTTCAGGCAGGATCACATCCGCATGTTTCTCCCACTCTGATCCCAGAATGGCCTCTTTCTTTTGCACACCAAACAAGACGACTTCATCACCAGGTTTAACCCCATCGATATCCGTCACATCAATCATGGTGGTATTCATTGAGATAACGCCCTTGACCTTGGCGCGCTGCCCGTTGATCAGTACATCAGCGTTATTCCCCATCTTGCGAGGATAGGAATCACTGTAACCCACCGGCAGGTTTGCCAATACAGAGTCACGGGTCAGCTTGACTGTGGAGTCATAGCCCACTGTCGCATCCTTGGGGAAATCCATCAGTGATGCAATCTTGGTCTTGAACGAGAAGATGGGCAGGAATTCCGGATTGGTCGGCTGATCGCCGTACAGCACGCCACCGGGGCGCACCATATCAAAGTGTGCTTCCGGCACATTCAACGTCACAAAGGAGTTTGCCGCATGAATAGTCACATCTTCACGCTTCAATTTCGCCTGCTTGATAATCGCCAATGCATCCTTTTCAAAAGCTTTGGCTTTGGTCAGTACATCCTGCCGGTCGTAGCTGGGGAAGTGCGTCATAATGCCCACTACTTCAAGACCAGGCACCTGCGCAATTTGAACGGCCTCTTCGATGCTATCAGTACCATTACGGCTCATGCCACCATGGTTAAGCGCCAAGTGGACTTTAATGGTTTTATTGTATTTTTTGGCAAGCTCGCCTAACTGACTTGCGTGATCAATATCCCCCACCAGCTCTTCTACATCCAGCGCGATGGTTTTTTCAATCTCAGAAATCGGGGCAGAGCGTACCCGTGCCAATGAGCCGGTGAAGCCTTTTTCCCTGACCAATGACAATTCTGAATTACTGGTGACACCAATACACGGAATATCATTGTCTAAAATGGTCGGCATCAGTCCCGCAATACCATTACCGTAAGCATCAGCCTTCATGATGGCGCAGATTTTAGTGTCTGACTGAACCTTTGCTTTAACGTCATCAATGTTCTTCTGGAATTGAGTCAGATTGATCTCCAGCCAGCTGTTTGATGAGACAGCAGTTGTATAATCAATTCGCTGGGCAGAAATTTCAGGCGCGGCTTGGGCTTGCATTGAAAAAAGGGCAGTAGCAATCGCTGCACATAAGACGCTGTGTTTGAACATTGATTAACATCCATTATTCATTATGTAGCACTACAAAGCAGCCAGAGTATTATTCCGGAGCCACTTTTCTGAATCACCGAGGCATGTCGTTTAATGAGCCACACCACATAGATCTGCGCAAAATCGAAGCAGGGCCAACTATGACACAGTACTCACACAGAGCCGGATAAGGGATTCAACGCGGAAAGACGAGGCATTTACGACCTGCGCTGATTCAATCACAACGTGTTATCAACAGGTTTGATTTATGTCACAAAAAGTACGTAAGTACTGGTACTATTTATTCAATTTTGCATCATCAATCCCATCGGGCAACACTCAACCCCGAAGGTGGGGCACGCAACAGCCTACTTTTCAAACTCTCCAGATAACTGCATTGATAGCAGCGTTGACACTGCAGAACTGACAAAACAATCCATTGTCATAGGTAGATATGATGACACTCCCCCTGATAGAAGCATGCTGCCAAACACCGATTTTCTCGACGAGATAACTGTCGTCTCAAATACGCATCAGATAATACAGCCAGACCTCCAATTCATATTTCGACTGGTCACGCAACAAACCGGGACTCCTCCTACTCAGGATCTGGACACACCCACTTCATCACCAGAACAGCTAATCAGTCATAGAAATGCAGTAAGGGTGGCACAAGAGGAATTTTCTACACAGTTAGTAGCCTACCAACCTGATGACATACTAGCGATGACACATTCACCTCAGCAAACAGCGATTACTTCAACAACGATATTCACACAATCTTCCACCGATGATTCAACAGAATCTACCGACGCATCACCCGATGGTTATTCAGGGCTAAACGACACAGACTACCTGACACCTTCATGCTCATACGCCGTGGTCGATCAAACAAACTCTCCATCGAAACAGACTCCATCTAGCGATGAATCTGATGTTACAAGCCGCAATTCATCGTCTACGGATAGTCATATAACCACACGTCAATCAGGTAGAGACACCAATACATTCAGATGCAGGCTCTGCGGTGTTGTTGAGAAAAACAAGCGAAGCTACAGATATCATTTGTCTCACAATCACGGCGTTGGGTTGAGTTATCAACCTATATCCAAAAGACAATATCAGTGCACTGAATGTGATTTCATCACTGATCGTAGCGATTCATTGTACCGGCACCGCCGCACTCATATGACACCAGAACAGCGTGAGCAACTAATGACGCATCATTGTCACCTGTGTGATTATAAAACGTTCAGATCAGATCATCTGAAAAAACACATTAAGAAACACGACAAGGATGCATCATCCCCCAACAAAAAGAAGAAAGGGGAATAAGACTTCTGAAAACTGTTATTATCAATCATCGCCCCCATCCATAATCTGCTTCATAGACATATTATTTGCTATTGAGTAAAAGATCTGTCTCTAATCGACATGTTTCTTTCGCTATCCCTTCTTCCAACAACCTCTCGTTTTCATCCAACAACCTCTTGTTTTCATCCCTACCCTGCTGCCGCAGTAAATACAGTAGTTTTTTGAAATCATAAGGCAGTTCAGCAGATACAGAGATTCTCTCGCGACTTCTTGGATGTTCAAACGACAGTTCTTTGGCATGCAGAGCAGTATGATTGAAGTGCCTCAGACAGAAGTTAAGACTGAAAGGGCTATCTGAGTCGTCAACGCTACGACAAATAACAGGATAGTTTTCATTATACTTCTTATCACCAACAATTGGGTGTCCGATGTATTTCATATGAATACGTATCTGGTTCAACCTGCCGGTTTCAAGCGTACACTCAACCAGTGTATGTTTATCAAAATATTCCAGCACTTTAAAGTGTGTCACTGCATCATCCATCCTCGTACCACCGCCACGGGAAGGAACAGGCGCATTGATTGTACCCTTAGTCTGGTTCATGACATTGTCAACAATGCACCAATACCTTCTTTTCATTTTCTCGCGATTAAGCACAATAAAATTATATGCAGCCCGACTGTGAACCATCATACAAGCCCCTGAGGTATCAAAATCCAACCTGTGAACTAATCCTCCGGTAGGAATGAATGCCAAATGAGGAAAGCAGGCGATTAACCCATTCATCAGAGAATTGCCGTCACTTGTCATAGGGGTTGTGAGCAGTCTGCTTTCTTTATTAACAACCACAACATCTAAATCGTTATAGAGTATTTTAAGCTCAATTTCAGGGTTAGGTTTTTTATAATGGACAGGCACCAAGCCTGCATCATTGCGGTAATAGCGCTCTAATAATGAGTTAGTCAATAATTCAACATCCCGTTCAACAATACTTGTTTCCGTTGGATAAAAAGTCCCCATATAGAGCCAATTTATAATCTTCATTTTATTCGGTGGATTACCAATCGCATTGAGTGGCAGCTGCTGAATCGTAAGCCTCAGATCTCCGTCTAGACAACGCGCATGGGATACCGACCGGCCTTTAGATATTGCAAGTAGATGATAGTTTGGGTTCCCACTAATCTGCCCAGATTGCTCAGAACTATATCTCCATTGAGATGAACTATTCCTGTCCCTCTCTGGAGGTGTCATCCTGTAGAAAACAGGCTGACCTATGAGATGATAAGTATTTGGTAATGGCCACCTGAAATTCATACCCACTCCGACAACCTCTCCCGAAAAAGCATCCCTATATTCATTAAACGATTCAGTCCTATAAACTAATAGTTAAAGAAATCTCAAAAATATTTGAAGTAACCATCGATTCGCATGGATGATGTTTCTATGTCATTCATTCGTGCAGGCTTTCCTTTATATATCTTTTCTCCATTAACTAGCGATACTCCTTTGAGTATTTCCCTCATCAGGCGTATCCGACCCCGATGAATTACCAGACATCAGGGCAGATGAATTCTCTCCTTCAGCCTGTCCGAAATATTCCACGCTCAGAGAGGACGGTTCATATTGTTGCCCCAGTGGCAAGCTCTGCGTATCCTGGCTGTTTTCACCTGTTACCGTACGATTGTCCCCCGTACGCATGTAAAACGTCATGGGTGGAATTGAGCCACCTTTCATCAAAGGTAAAGGCATAGCCTCACTGTGATCCGATGGCAGGCTGGAGACATCCAGTTCCTCACTCACGCGGGAAGTGGAAGCATAGCTTGCCATAGAGCCTGCAGCTGAGAACCATTGGGGTTGTATGAAAGAACGTGCCGTAGCAGATGATTCGGCTACCGAACCTTGCGAGAGTTGATGCAGTTTTCTTTGTTTAGCGCGCCGATTACTAAACCAGGCATTGATTTGGCTTAGCGTACGATCCATGCTTTGAGCAAGCTCTTCTCGCGCAGCCCGATCAGGGTAAGGAGTATCTGTAAATATACGCTCCAGTTGTGCTACCTGATCACCCGTGTAGTCCCTGCGCTGTCGTCGAAGACGCACAGCACGCCTGCTCCCACGACTCGCAGACGTGTCACTGCCTACAGACATAGAGTCTGATTGTTCATAAAGGGAGGCTTGTAGAGGAAAAGCATGTAGGCCTGAGAAGTGTCCAGACATCACCGCAGAATAGGAAGACATGAACCGGGCTTCCGTTGCCATAGGAGGACGAAGAGGATGTGGGTTTGAGAATGGGTTTAACTGATCGACCGCTCTGCCAAGACTCATCCGTGAGGCGGCAGTCGGTTGAGTATCCAGCCCCCCTGCCAAAGGGGTAACCGAACAAGTGCTGACGCCAAAGCCCTGCCATTGAGAATGAGCGTCCCCTGTTATGTTGGCTTGCGATTGAATCGACGGTATTGATACCGAAACCGTATGTGAAGATGACGTTTGCGAAACAGGGGATGGCCTGTGTTCCATAAGTTATTTACCTCATATCTCTATTTTTTGTCTGCACTCCATCAGCCATTCAAGACCAGAAAAACTACTTACTCATGATGCATTAGCAAAGGTATTGCCTTCAAAAACCCCTGCTCGTTAATAGCATTATTCGATTTATACAGATTAAACAGCATTGCGAAATCCATATCCCGAAATGCCCCACTAATTCAACAACGGCTTAATTTTCGAGCATTTGACTACAAACGAATAACATAATTCGATTGAATAGCTGACAATAGTGTTACGTGCCATATGCAATGGCACCTAAAGACTTCATTTGAGCTTGTATTATAGACGACCATATTAATCATTTATGAGACGGCTTCTATTCATCATGTTCATTCAATAACCCCAGTCTCTCACCTTCTCTATATCTATAATGAGTTCTCGATTCATATCCAGTGCTTTTTTCTGCAGCATCATAAGCTTGCCATTTTTCTTGTTCAACATAATACTCGCAGCCTCTACAGGCTATTCCTCCTTGCTCGTTAATAAAAAAACCGTTCACAGCCAAAGCGATTGGGGAATTTTTTTCTTTAAAGCATTCGCTTTTTAGGGTATCACGCTTGACAGGGTCATTGTAGAAAGTCTGAACTCTTGCGCCCGTGCAATCAAGCCCGTGCTCTCTTCGAGCTTCTGAAGCTCTGGCCAAAAAATAACTTTATCGGGCATGTTATTTCTCTCTTCGAGCTCCTCACGAATGATTCTGATAAACGCGCTGCACCCTACCAGCCATTCAATGACCTAACTTCATCATTAGCAACTGCTTCTGGCCAAAAAATACAATTAAACACTTCATATTTCCATCTAAAACAACGGCATTTAGCATTTGACCTAGGATTCAACTCGAAGTTGTTATTTCTATCAAACCTAACCGATGGTTTCCCTGTCTCTCACCTTCTCTATACTATAATGACCTTCAAACTTTTCTTCCTCACTTGAATAATACCCGTACAGGCATTCCTCCTCCACCGTTCACAGCCAAAGCCTTTAGGATAAACAATTGTATAGCAATAGAAGCCATCTTCATGAACGCGCTGCATATTTTTTTGCAAGAATCATGAAACCAGCCAGCCTTCATAAAAAACCAAGAAAGTTCTCTAGCTTATACTCGTAACGTGTAACGATACGTCGAAAATTGTGGAGCCAGGCAAATAGCCTCTCCACTTTCCCTGACGGCGCTTTTCTTCCTCATCGTAATCCCTCACTCCATGGATAAACAATATACCATCTCTGTTTTTTGCAAGATGTTTGAAAGTTCTCTAGCTGTTCGTGTAACGATGCGATGCGCCTCTCCGCTATCGGCGCTTATCGTCTCAGTGGCTCGACCATACTGTGTTTTGACTCTGCATGCGGCGCTATAAGCTCAATACCTTGCTCTGCAAGCGTGAAATCCAGTGGATCACTATCATAAGCCCTGTCACCAACCAGCTTTTTTGGCAAAGTAGACGTGGACCTCTGTATCAACAGCTCTTCGACTAACTGTGTTTCATGTGGCGTAGCACTTGTTGCCCATAGGGCGACAGGAAGACCATTACGGTCTGCAATCGCCATGATCTTGGTACCCTTGCCTCTTTTTGTTGCTCCCACTCCGTCCCCCCTTTTTTGGCAGAGGAGAAAGAGCCATCGATAAAGCATTCATTGAGATCAATTTGCCCACGTCTTTCAAGATCTTCTGCCAGGGCTTCAAGAAGACAATCCATGACACCTTGCTTTACCCATTGTTGAAAACGACGGTGGCAGGTTTGATAGGGAGGGTAACAGTCAGGCATTTCGTACCAGTGTGAGCCGGTCCTGAGAACCCAAAGGATGCCATTCAATACGTCTCTGGATGCTATCCATGGTCGACCTTTTCCATCAGCCCTGACAGGTAGTGGTGGAATAAAGGGCTCAATATATTCCCATTGGCTATCGGTGAGATCAGTAGACATAAACATACAAGCTCAAATGAACTTGCACTATAGGTGACCCTATTAATCTTTTATGAGATGGCTTCTAATCATTCTACACCTAAAAAATCAGAAAATTTGACCGTCACTTTATAAAGACCATTCAAAGTACTATGTACTCATGATTGTCGATATAACTACGATCTATCTGTTTATTATTAGTTCCTGATTGGTAACGGATATTTATTATTGCTAAGCAACGCTAACATCAGGCAAGGATAAGGATGTATTCATTGACCGGAAAACAACGTGCCTACTGCAAGCGTCAGTTGACCTCAAGCTTACTTCTTTAGTCGCCCTATCTGTCAGAAGTGAAACGCTCTCATCGATTCATAATTAAAATCTCTGTGCGGATACATAGACGTTTAATCATGATCTGTCAGAGGTAATGACTGCATGATCACTTCCCCTTGTTGAAATGCCTTCGACAATCCTTCATCACAACGGTTAGTCTATAGGAAATTTTAAGCCACCATTGAGGACAAAGACTATGCAACCAGACCGGCCGGACCAATTGAGCATTACGACCATCGCACTGCATTGGTTAGTGGGCATCAGTATGCTGGGCTTGCTCACTATCGGCGTTTACATGGTAGAAACGGAAACCTACAGCCTGTATTCATGGCACAAGTCATTCGGCATTCTCATTATTTCTATTGTTATAGTGAGAGTCATGTGGCGCATCAAAAATGGCTGGCCGGTTCCGACCAATCAAAACAACGTCATTGAGCAGAACCTCGCCAAAGCCGTACACTGGATACTGATTATTGGCACAGTGCTGATGCCGGTTTCCGGCGCGCTGATGTCCGCACTGGGTGGCAATGGGATTGATCTGTTTGGGTTTGAACTGGTCGCTCGCAATCCTGATCCGGCAAACCCTGGCAAAGTTCTGGCACACAATAGTGATATTGCCGCTTTCTGCCATGCCATGCACCACTGGGTGGGTTATGTCATCATTGGCGCAGTGGTACTGCATATCGCCGGAGCCATAAAGCATCATTGTATCGACAAGGATGCTACGCTGAAGCGAATGCTGGGTAGCCGCGCCTGAAGCGATAAAAACCGCAGTGCTACCGGATACATTCCATGATCGTCTACTTTGAAAGACAACAAATCGTGGCTGTGCGTTGTATCCGGTGGTGCTGGTGTTACCTTTCAGCCCTTACCGCTTGACGCAGACAAAGATCGCATTTCCTGAATGCCCATTCCAGGGCAGGATTTTGTCGTAATCGTGCTCAAACATATAAACGTCAAACCTGACAGATAGCAGCTGTTGCAGCTCACTGAAGCTAATCGCCACCATTGGGTGCTCATCCTGCCATAACTCCGTAACCTGGGGAGTACGTCTTTCAATACTGAGTTTCAGTGATTGCCGGTCACCGCTTCCACAGTAATTCCAGCCTGAGCTGAATACGAAATGGCTGTTGTTATACTCTGCCGTATGTCGGACAACGGAATGATTGTTTATCTGATTTTTTTCCACCGCATTAAAGCAAAATATACCACCTTTTTTTAATGCGGCATATACGCTGGCAATACAGGTTTTTAGCTTTTCAATACCATCACTGTAGTGAATGGAATAAAGAAAACAGGTAATAATATCTACGGGCTGATCAACAGTGAATTCACACATATCCTGCAAACTAAAACCGGCTTCAGGGCAGCGTACCTGCGCCAGGTCCAGCATCGGCTGATTGATATCCAGACCACGGCATTGATAGCCGTTATGAATAAAGTGCCGAATATGTGGACCGGTACCACACGCCAGGTCCAGATGATGAATGCCTTTATTTCCGAATAATTGATGCAACCTGTTTACATAGTCACTTTGTGCCTTGTAATTAATATCGGCACACATTAAATCATAGTAACAAGAGAGGTCAGTATATAAAGCATTAGAGGACAGAGTAACCAAGCGGATTTACCTGGAAAATTGAGGGGTGGCGCATACTATACGAAATAGATTTATTTGCGAAGCGTATTCTTGTAAGCGCTGAACTGACAGCATCGTTTTCTGGGCTATTGGTCAGATAGGCTTATCCATTTGTTAGTGATACGGAGAGATATCTTGTTAAATTTGTGAATTACACATCAAAACTGACCTGGTTTGGCACCGCCATTACGTAACGTTTGTCATTTTATGCTTCCCACCAGCACAGCACCTTCATTACCCGTATCCCTGCCGCTTTCAACGATGACTGCAGCATCAGGATCAACAAGCACAACGCAACACGGGACATCGACATCGACATCGACAGGATGGAGACCGCAAAGCGCGTATCGTGTCAGAATCGTCTCATCACGTACGAACCCAATAGCGAGACGTACTCCTCTATCGACTTTAATACCAGCCCCGCGCACCACTATCACGCAAAGACCGATCCGTTACGCAACGGTTACAGCAATGCCTTCAGCCCAAAGAACAGCACAACACCTCCAGCCACAACCTCGTTATTTGATTCTGAGCCAGAAAGAAGCACGATCACAGGTTACCGCTCCATCGGTATTCACATCGCTATCAAACCCTGGGGTGATGGTACCTGTTCGGTCATCAGCAATGCATCAAGGACATAAAAGGCCCAGATCAGAACCTTCTGAGGCAACCCTTTCCATGAGTCAGGAACAACACGGTGCTATACCTGCTAAAGTACCGAGACCCACGCTTGAGCCGAAAAAAAAGCTGTCCTTTCCTCCAACGTTCATGACTCGGCAGTTTGAGAGTACTGAAAAACGTCAGGGGCAGTGGGTCTGTCAACACTGTAATGAAAGCTTCTTATTCGAAAGTACATTGGAAAATCATAAGCTTCTTCATTTATATCAATCTCCCCCACTCACTGAATCTGACCGTGTGAAGCAAACAAGCCAGACAAGCTGGCCCACAATCAGCACCCCCCAAACCTCCAGAGAGGTGATACAACGCCCCCCCGTGTTACGTTTCCTTGAAACGGTAGAAGACATCGTTGCATCAACCTCCGGACATGAGGGAGCAGCAACCACAAGTGGCATCACACAGAGTGATGTACGCTTTAAAATACCACTTCCAATATACAAATCAGCACCAAGAACAAGCAAAAGCCCAGCTCAGAAGACGCTGCTATCAGGCGCGTTAAAAGAAATCAGGCATGAGAAAGTAGAGAGCAGTAAATGTCCAACGTGTAATCTGGAAATCCCCACGCGAGAGCTTTCTTGGCATATACATATACTGAGGGAAGGTAGAATCATCCCGGGGACAGTTTTGCCTGGCTATTCCCCGGAGCCTCTGCCCTCTGTCGCATCATCACTTGCGACTGGCGTTCAATTACCAACACCGCATTATGTCGACTTTTCAGCATTGCCAAACGTTGATATCAATACGGTAATTTATCAATGCTACGTGGATGGTTGCCATCAGGAGTTTGCAAACTCCGTTGAATTATTAAAGCATCAGAAAAACTGCTGCGGAGCGACACGAGCGTTGATAGAACAATTTGGCCTGCTGGATATATGCCCCACTAGAACACCAAAAACCTGATGAGACTCAGTTCTTTCCATCATCGTTTTACCGTGAAGGCAACACGTTAAACACTACTGACTCCGCATCATGTTTCCTGATTAACGTTATATGACGAACTGATGGGACTTGCTTTGCTCTCTCTATGTGATTAATTCCCGATACTTTATGTACTCATTCTCGTCCGACACTCTGCCCGCTCCGCAGCCACCCTACACGGATACGTATTTACACTTGCTCCAGATCAATACCATTTCGGTTTTTATGTAGCACAATACATTCAGGGATGGCCATCTTTAGGGGCTGACAACAACAAAAACGTCAACAACAAGAATTGCCCCGAATCGGCCTGACGCCCTGCGAAAGCAGGGTTTTCTTTATGTGTAAGGATGAAAGACCATGGGTAAACCGACACTCTGTCATATGGTTGCCTATCTCAAGCGTATCGGTGTGACGTTAAGCCCTCTGACCAAAGAGGCGATCGAATCGGCTTACTATCGCAGTATCTACCAGGTATTACCCCGTGAGCAGACGCTGCAGGCCATCGCCCTGCGGCCGAAGAAATACTACCACCGTCGGTAAGTTAGCCAGCTAACCTAAGGGCAATCTCCTGCAGATCACTCCACTGTTTCAGGACATTGCCCAAGCCTGTTTCCCTGCGACACCAGAAACCAATAACACAATCCACTCGCCAGCTGGAAACTGAAAAGATAACCAGCCCGTAAGGCACTCTGCCCCCAGCCGTACCCAGAGTGATCAATTCCTGATGATCGCTGCATACCAATTGTTCTAACGATACCAGCCGAACGTTTTACACTGTAAGTGCTATATGACACGTATAGCGACCCTGCACGTTACAACCGTCAACAGGATTCCGGGCAACCAATCATGTTTCGTATGCCATCGACCATTGCAACGCTGATTACTATTGGTCTACCCATGAGCGTAATGGCTGACAGTCATGCGCACTTTAGCCCCTATGTAGACGTCACATTAAGCCCAGTCGCACAATGGTCCCAAGCGCAGCAATCCATGCAGCCAACAGGACTCATTGATATGGTGCATCAAAGTCATGTGAATGGGTTGCATCTGGCGTTTGTTACGGCCAATCAAGGCGCCTGTCAGGCTGGGTTTGCTTCCTATGCCATTACCCCTGACTCGACAGACGGTTATGGTAACCAGGTATTTAAGTCATTACAGGACGATAATATCGATCTCACCATCTCATTTGGTGGCAATAGTGGTACCTATTTAGCGCAGGCCTGTGACTTAAATCCGCTCATTAACGAATACCAAAAAGTCATTGATGCCTACCAACCCAGCAAGCTGGACTTTGATATAGAAAACAATCTTCAAACCGATGACGTACAGTTAGCTAAGATGATGACGGCAATCAAAACCGTTGTTGATAATAATGCAGCGATCAAAATCAGCTTTACGCTACCCGTGCTTCCGAGTGGCCTCCTTGAATCTGGCGGATTCAATGTATTAAGACACGCGACAGAGAAAGGCATTGATTTCTCAGTGAATATTATGGCGATGGACTACGGTCCGTCTTTTACGGACAAATCAATGGGTGATTATGCGATAGACGCAGCAACAGCGACCGTCAGTCAACTTCAGACACTCTATCCGCAACAGGCTCCTGACGTGTTATGGAAGAAAATCGAAATCACCCCCATGATCGGTATAAACGACACTACACCGCTTAAATTTACTCTGGCAGATGCCCAATTATTAACCACATTTGCGAGCACTCATCATATTAACCAACTGTCTATGTGGTCGCTCAACAGGGATCACACCTGCGCCGACAAATGGGTATCGACAGATTGCAGTAGTGCTGACGACGAGCCATTTCAAACCAAAGACTATGAATACACCGCTATCTTTATAGGGCAGTAATACGTTACTTAAGTCTTATGCTTTTCAGTACCGAGTATTACAACAGTCACATGTTTAGTACTGCAGGGCACGGACATCCCTTTTACTGGCTTCTAAATATCTTGTGAATACTGACTACCCGCGTAATGCCTGGTTGATCGCGTTTTGTACACGGCCATTGATCGCTGTATTAAACAAACGTGCTTCTGCAACAATGATCACCAGACCAACCAAGGATATCTCTAACACAAACAATCAGGTTTGAGCCATAGAGATTATTTTTATATAGAATCTCGAAAATAGCAGCCCGCATTAAAGCCGCCATATAACCCTATTAATCGTCAAAGTACTGTTAACTAAAACAACAAATTACAGGCAATTATTAACAGGCAAGGAACCTGCACAAAATCATTGTGTCTAGTGGTTGATAGCATGATATTGCTTTTTCGACCTCACGACAGATATTTGACCTTGGTACAAGCTTATGCAAATCAATAACACACACAATCAGAGCGCCGTACGGAATGCACTGTATTCTGTACCTGACCCATCACGTCGCAACGTAAACAATCAGCGCTCAGATCTCGTATCACAATGTGATGCTGGTGATGGCCATTTTCCGCAGCCAGAACCAGAGGGATCCACACCACCTTTACCCCCAAGACACGTCACCATGACGAATAGTCACATAAATTTTCAGCGCATAAGAGCCGTACCTGCTGATGTACATCAATACAGGCATGGTTATGCACGCGAAAGAATGCATCAAGAAGTGACGGTTACACCAGCTACAGTGCACGTCCCAATCATAGAATCGGGAGCTGAATCGGATTCCTTGTATGATATTGTTAGCGATCAACAAATACTTTGTATAAAAATCACCGTTTTCTCTGGATTATTGGCATTAGCTATTCTCATTCCGGCACTGGCAAAAATTCATCAACCAGAAAACGTCAACCTTCCTGCGGCTATTTCCGTAGGGCTTTTATGTGTAACAGCTATTGGCACCGTTCTATTCTGCAAACCAAAACGCAACTTGCGACATGCCTGCAATCAGTTATGCTATTTTTTCACTGATAACGTTGTAACAAATAGCATCTTATATGGCATAAATAGAAGGCACGGGGCTGCAAGCAACAGAGACTGCGAACAACTCATAAGGCTGAATGCATTCCCTCAAGAATTACGCTCATTTAATACCACCCACCTTGGCAACAGGATTTATGACCTAACACAGCCATTCCTGTCACAACAGAGGTTGATGAGGACAAGACAAATTAACCAAAATCAACCACGGCAACAAGGCAGAATTGACCATGGTATTCACTGTAGCGACAGCCACGGTCCGAACGCCATAAGAAACAGCAGACAAGATAATCAGGTGCAAGTCGACGTACATCATGATGGAGATGCGCCTCCATCGAACAGAGACAACACACAAGCTGTGACTGATAGTGGCGTTAGTGATGTTTTATCTCGCTATAGATTTGATGAAACAGAACTGTAAGCGACCTCAATGTCACTCAATACAACCCGTTATGTGTAAACGATGAAATACCTAGGCGCCAGCAAGAGATAGTGTCGTGATCTTAAGGAGCACTATACCTGTGATAGTATTAGCCGCTTTCATGATCACAGTACAAATATGAATATCGTTAATCTGTCAGAAAAACCCGACATCGTTGATATTCTGGCAGCCTGTCACTACCGCGAATGGTGTGACCTCTACCCCGGAGAAACGCAGGAAGGGTTCAAGAACGATCTGCTCACCAGTCTGTCACCGGAAGCTGTGCCGACAACGTTTATAGCCATCGACAATAATGCCCTTCTTGACTCAATCAGTATCCTTCATAAAGACATGGATACTGATGAACCCTGGACGCCGTGGCTAGGCAATTTATACGTGCATCCTGACTACCGGCAGCAAGGCATTGGCAAACAGCTGATTAATCATCTGCTGGTGTATTGTGCAGCCCATGGCGTCGATCAGTTGTATTTATTCACACCGGCCAGCCGAACATACTATGAACGCCTTGGCTGGCAGGTGATCCAAAGCCTTGATTACCATGGCCAGAAGGTTGATATCATGCATCAGACACTTTGACGGTCACTAACCTTACGCCGAACACACATCCGAAGAAAAACCTGGACACCCATCAACATATGAATGGGTGTCGCTAGTCCAATAAACAGGGCCCCAAGGCGTACTGCTCAGTTATTAGTAGACTGTTTGCCTGTAGCACTATTAACGACAGATTGATAAAGGTAGCCCCCCACATACAGACAGATACTCAAGACTAACAATACAAGCACCCGAACCATTGAGTTGGCGCCAGACAAGTCAAACAGTATGACTTTCAGTGCCGCGACGGTAAAAATAATCAGGGCTGATTTACCAATGGTTTTATCCTTAACAACCAATGCCAATAACAACAATATGACACCATACACAGCCCACACGGCAGACAGGTAAATGTCTTCGTTAATCCATTCAACCATGCAGGCAATAAAGCCCAGATGGCCGGCATAAAGCATGAGGGTTGCATTACTCTCAGACAACTCTCGTTTGTTCGCAAACCAGTACATGCCGTACAACAATGCAGCGTAAGCTAATAAGGCCGCTATCGGCATCGGTGTTTTGAAATCTGTATCGAGCAATACATCCAGCAGCAACATGCCATAACCCAGTAAAAACAAACCGCCACAGGCTAACATCACGGGTACAACAGCCTGTTGATGATTCCGTAAGCGTGAAGACACGAAGACAAAAATAAATGGTATCGATAATACCGCCCAAGGCAGCCATTTCCCGGAAAGCTCAGCAAGGAAAACCGCATGCACAACCACCCATGAGCAGTAATAACTCACCAATACGGCGCCCTGTGACAATGTGTCCTTACCTTGGTAGAAGCGACTCGCACAAGCATATAAAAACCAGACAAATACACCACTGCCCAGTGCGAAGTAATTCACCAGATCCGGAATATGCTTGGCAAGAATCGCATATTCGATACCGTAAAAAAGAAACAACGCCAATCCATGCGCAAGCGTTGTATCTTTTTCTATAGGGGATTTGTGATAGAGCGAGAAAAGCAGTGTAGTACCCGCAAAAATGACAAACTGAATCAGCTGGTAGCCTGCAGCCAGCTGCCATTGCTGGCCACCGTTACTGCGCCAAATCAAATCAAACCCCAATATGGCCAGGTACATTGGCAACAAATAGGTAATGCGTCGCCCTTCAAGCAGCGAACAGAATGAGAACAGTACGCTCCAGGCACTGTAATAGATAACCAGATCCAATAATTGCGGGTTATCAGAATGAATCAGAAAGGGGCTGGCATAAATGCAGATTTCTGAAAAAATAAGATAAACACTATTTTCAAAGCGTCGACTGAGCCAGATACCCAGTAAAGTTGTCACCGCAACCAGCGCGGTAGCCTGAACATGAGTATAGAATTCGTAATTCAAGTGAGCGACGAATGTAGTGATATACAGTACCACCAGGCCCGCTGCAGGAAGATATGCAGCATACTGTTTATCTTTTTTATCAAAATACAAACTGATGACAACCAGAGCAATACCGCTTAAATAAGCGATGCCAATCTGGCGAACCGGCGTTAGCCAGCCGGTATCATAAACCAGCTTGAGAAAGTACACAGCCGCCAAAATAAACGTGATACCTGCACACCAGGCCATGATTCTGCTTGTGGGAAGCGAGGCATCCTTTTTAGCCATCTGAAAATCATAACCATAATCTTCATACACAACAGCCTTGGCATCTGAGGCATGATGCCCACCCCGGTTCTGCTTTGAGCCTGTTGCTTTTTCTTGAGCAGCTTCTGACGGCCCGACAGGATCTTGAGCAAAGAGCCGTTCTTCGATTCGTGCCAAGCGATTTTCTATCGCTTGAATCCTTTGGTTCAATTTTTCAAGACCATCCATGTCACACTCCAACACTCTTTACCGGTTTTTAGCTAAAGATCAGTGTAATCAATCAGCCTAGCTAAAGCACGTTGATACGCCCCCATCAATACGTTTAAGGACACACACTGATTTGCAATAAAAGGATATCCAGCAATTCATAAAACACTGAAGATACTATTTATTGAAAGTATCCTCACGGGATTCATAACACGCTCTGAATACCCCGTTTATTTCAATCATTGACTTCCGTTTTTATAGTGCTTATACAGCCTGTTCATGATTTTCGTGTACCCCTTATCATCAAAATACTTTTTCATATCCTTATGGGTTTCCTTCGCCAGGAAGCCACCTATCAATAACCCTTGCCCCAGAGTTTTTATGGTACTTGTGGTTTCTCCGGCAGCATTCATGGAGTCGTACCAGCCATAAGGCGTCTCTATATTGGGAAAGTGCTTTCTGGCTTCTACAGCCATATCAATCGCCACATCAGGATCAACCATATAGGCTAACCCAATGGTTCTCGGTGTTGCGGCATCATACGGTGTATTTTCTTTTTTGAGCGCAAGCGCAGGGACACCGAAGTTGTAGTACCCGCCATGGATTCCGGTACAGGCACTTAACATAAAAGGTAGATTATGAGACTTCCTGAAATCGTTATGAGCTCTGACGAAGTGTTTAAAATAGCGAAAGGCGTCACCTGTAAACTTCTCCTGATCCAGCCAGAGCATGGGCACCAATGGATAATACAGCGCTCCTGAACCACTCTGTAACGACACAATCTCCTCACCGGTTGTCAGTTGATAATCTGTGATATCAAGCACCAGGCGCGTAAAGGCTGTTTCTGGAATCGCCGCATTCCCCAGATCGCTGGTCACCAATATGCCCGCGATCACCCCGGGCATGGCCTCTTCCACAAACTGGGTGGTATGCCGCTTGAATTTTTTCAGACCGGTATCCCAGCTTTTATGCATCAAGCCCTCTACCGGATCATAGAATTTGCTCCACCCTACCGCCTGTCTTTGTAAAAAGTCACTGGCCAGTTGCGTAATCTCTTGCCTGACGGGATTCGCTGAAGCTTTGTACGCGCCAATGATGGCCATTAACGAGAACACCAGCTTTGAATTATTGGCGGTTGAAACCGTCTCGGTGCCGCTTTGTAACCCTTTGGAGATATAATGCCCCCCATGCAAGAGCCCCTCCCAGCCACTCAGGGTAAATAGTGTATTGAGTATTTTCCTGATTCTTTCATGGGCTTTGGCTGCCTCCTCTCCCCCCACCTTGGACATCTCCAAAAGGATTGTTAAATACGTTGAAATGTAGGTTGTTTTTACATAATCCCTTCGACTGATTATCTCCCCGGTTTTTCTGTCCACCTCGATATTCCCATAAGGAAAACCGGATACAGGCTCTACACCGACGCCATCCCTGAAATAATTCAAATTATTGTTCAAGAGTTCCCTGATCTCCCGTGGAAAGACTCCCGGTCTTACCTTGAGTTGGTCAATGCGGTATATCGTCTCAGAAGTATTGTCAGGATCTGCACTCAGCCTCTTTTTATCCTGCACATATTGATCACTCGCTACACATACAGCCGCACCAAGTAACGGGCAGAAAGGCAGGAAAACTCGAAAAACAATCCCAAAGAAAAACACAGACAACAGCTTCATAATCCGTACCACAGGGTTGCAGGAAGATTGCTCTTTCTCAACTCAGACAACTCTGCAATGGCAACGTACCCATTTGCGATGAACGACACGGAACCACTGAACGACACATGCACAACAACTATAGTCCAGCATTGAAATAACCATACAAATTAGACAGTCAAAACAAACGATCGACCAAGACAAACTTTCAGGGAGACTAAAACAATCAATTCGTACATTTGTTCATTTAGAGAGCCAATGGCAGCATCTTCAGAAATTGAGACGGACGTGTAGTTTTTGCTTGCCGCCAGCGTTGTTGCGCCTTACTCTCTCCGACATATGATCGGGAAATCTCTGTAACGTTTCCGGTCAGAGTATGTCGGTTAACATCTATATCGGTTACCGTGTACGGGAGTTAGCCTACCCCTCAAGCTCCCTTGCAAAATGTGACGCTGAACGTTTTTATCCCTGACACACGTCTGGTGAAGAGTCCCCCCCTCACCCATTAGAAAACGATGTCACTGAACCACCTTTACGACAAGGTACACGTAGATGCTTGATTCCTTTGTCACCCATTAGAAAACGATGTCACTGAACCACCTTTACGACAAGGTACACGTAGATGCTTGATTCCTTTGTATCTATTTTCTTAGCCCTGTGGCACCAAGATTTTGTCGCCCTGCAGCATCCTGAAAGCATGCTCATGATCTATGCCTGCCTGACCTTCGTGATCTGGCTTGAGAGTGCCTTCCTGCCCGCAGCACCACTGCCCTGCGACAGCGTGGTGATTCTGGCTGGCACCCTCGGTGCCATGG
This sequence comes from uncultured Kistimonas sp., assembly GCA_964291505.2. GTDB lineage: Bacteria > Pseudomonadota > Gammaproteobacteria > Pseudomonadales > Endozoicomonadaceae > Kistimonas. The sequence continues at coordinate 83,096 of OZ220199.1, forward strand.
GTGTGATTGATTTTAAGGTGATCGTCGTTCTATTAATCTTGGCATCTGCCGTAGGCAGCTGGTTTGCCTATATCCAGGGACGATGGCTGGATCACCTGCCACGCGTCAAAGGGTGGGTGCACAGGGTACCGGCACACCGGATGCAAACGGTTGATACCTTGCTGAATCGCCATGGCGTGATTGCCCTGTTTGTTGCCCGATTCATCCCCGTCGTTCGCTCGCTGTTACCGCTAATGATGGGTTTGAGAGTTAAGAACCAGAGCCGCTTTTTTCGTTTTGCCGGACTTAGCGCAGCAGCCTGGGTGGTGCTTCTGACCGGTATAGGTTACACACTGACGCTATTGCCAGAGAACATTGCCCGTATCACCACAATGGTGTTGATGATTGCACCGTTTGCTACCTTGGGACTGGCCATCGCGAGTGTCGCTACTGGCTGGCTCCTTCGTCGCTACAAGAAAACGCCTCCACTACCTGCGGTTGAATAAACCGATATTCCTGGCTTCTACAGCATCAAACTGCAGAAGCCAGGCTACCATTGTCTGCTCACTAGGCGTCGGTGACACTAACCCCATAATTTCTGCCCAAGCACCTTAGCCATAATGCTCGGTGCCAGCAGCACCAGTGGGCTTTTCAGATAGGTAAACACTTCAATAAACCGTTGATGTACCACCCTGTCCCTACCTGCCAGTTTCATGAGCGCCTTGAGGTAACCATTGGTCATGCCAAGACAGGGCGGGCGTTTTCCCCGGGTTTCCGGATAGATGAAATCGGGACAGGCAGCCATGTACCAGGGAACAGCCTTGCCCTTGGCAATCATTTTTTGTAACCGCATCATACTGGAACCCGATAAGTCAGCAGTCGTTTTTTCCAACACGCTCCGTAGTGCCTGCACATCTTTCAATGCTGCCGTTATCCCCTGTCCGTAGATCGGATTAAAACTGCATACGGCATCACCGATAACGGCAAAATGCCCCGGCCATTTTTTCATACAGTCATAACGCCGCCATAAACTTCCAGGGCATTGATAACGGCAAGGCTCATCTATCGGAATGGCTTTCTTGAGTAGCCTGTAGATATCCGGCTGCGGCAAGGATTGGGCAAAGTCCAGATAACCGTCCAACGCCATAGGCGCCACCTCTCCACTGCCTCCCACCAGAGTAGCCATCCACTTATTATCCCCAATGGGATAGATCAGCCCGCCCCGCCGATCATAGGGAGGTTCTGCATAAATAGTCAGAACCTTCCAATCCAACGCATCAGACACCCCGGGAGGAAAGCTAAAACAACGGGTGGTGTAAGCAACCTGGACACGGATTTCGTCCTGTTCGACACTGGCAATACCAGCACCCTCCAGCCATTGAGGCGCATGAGTGCCGCGCCCACTGGCATCAATCACCAGATCGGCTGTCAGTTTATGGGAAATGCCAGCATTCTTACTGTCTGGCACCTTATAGCTAACGCCAGCAACGTGGTGCCCTGATGAAGACATCAACAGCCCGGTGACTCTCGCCGGGCTTTCAATCCGCATATTACCGACAGACAGCACCGCCTGACGTACCCGCCATTCAAACAGGGAACGGTAACACCAGCCCATATCGATACCGGAATGAAACCGGGTCTTCCACACACCGAACTGGAACCACTTAAGCTCACTGGCAGTATCTGCCGGGACAATACCATAGGCCTCCAGATCAAGCGTCGGCAAATCAAGCAGTTGTTTCAACAGCTCAAGACCACTCGGTAGCAAAACATGGGCATGCCCCCCTTGACCGACCCCTTTATGAAGACCGTTCTCATCGTTTAGCGTGTCCTTTTCCAGCAGGACCACCTCCTTAAAATAAGGTGCGATCGCTTTAGCCGCGATTAGCCCCGCCACACTGCCGCCAATCACTACTGCTCGATACATACAGCCTGTCTCGACCCAACAGAAAAGGAATGTCTCCTGAATAACGGTGACTTGTCACCAATAACCCAGCCCACCTCAACTGATGAGACCGTGTCAGCCTAAAAGTAGCCAAATATGGAGGATTGCAACGTCATTCACATAGTTTATTGAAGACTGATAGCCCTGCGTATTTTTATGATCTCCCTGCGTCTTGATCTTCTCTTTCAGCAATGTTGGCTACCCTTAGCAACAGCGAGCGAGTGATTGCAAGGATATAACATCCGGGTTGCCCGCCATTGTTTTCAAAAGAAAGGTAAGCCATGACCCATTGCTTTGTTTATGGTTTTATTCTGGACAGACCCACCAATGATCAGCCACTGACATTAGGTCAAATCTGTCACTGGCAAACAGGCGATGGCCTGCTTTGGGTACATTTGGACTACACGAACCATGAAGCTCAGGACTGGATCAACAACAGTAGCCTGCCAGATACTGTCAAAGCGTTATTACTCACAAGGCATGCGCATACCGGTGCCCACCAAACACGGGAAGGCCTTCTCCTATCACTCTATGCAATCAATCTAAAAGACAGCCCAAAAGAAGAGGATATGACGCCGGTTCGTGGCTACTTTAGTCCACACAGGATTGTCACCGTTTCAAACCAGACGACTGCGGCCATCAGCAGTATTGCGAATCATATTCAAGAAGGCTTTGGCCCCCAAACCACGGGGAGTTTTATCATCACACTCTGTGACCGCCTGGCCAATCACAAAATTACCCTGATAGACCTGCTAGATGATCGCGTGACCGACCTTGAAGAAAGGGTGCTGACGGAGCATGATTCGGCACTGCGCAATGACATTGCTGTTATCCGCCGACAGGCTGTCTACATCCGGCGTTATGTTGCCCCCCAGCGCGATGCCCTCATAAAACTGGTGACCACTGAAACGCCGCTGCTAAACCGGACAGATCGCCAGAAATTACACGACATCAAAGACAAACTGACTCATGTGATCAATGACCTCGATGCCATCCGTGAACGCGCCAATGTCACCCAGGAAGAACTGATGATTCTGCAGTCCGATGCATTGAACCAGCGTGTCTATTTTCTCTCATTAGTCACAACCATTTTTCTGCCTTTAAGCTTTCTTACCGGCTTGCTCGGCGTTAATTTGGCCGGTATACCTGGTTCTCAGGACGAGCGCGCCTTCTTTATTTTCTGCGCCTTACTCTTTCTATTGTTTATTGCTCAGCTGGTGTTTTGCTATCGTCAGAAATGGCTTTAACAACAAAACCGACATCAACATCAGCTGAATGCTGTGATTTTTCATTCAGCATCGGAAGGAGCGTCATTCAATCGATTAACCGCCCTCTCAATGATTTCCATAGCCCATTGCCTGTCAACTTTTTTTGCGCAGACCCAGGGATGGTATTTTATTTTAGAAACCTTCTGCCTCTTATCAGGATCAGGATGCATAAGTTGATTAATATAATCTGCTTGCAGCCTCCAGGGCTTTTTAACTTCTATCGCACGATCATACAGTTGGTTAAACGTTTTAAAAGCTTCCTTTTCGGACAAATCATTCATAACACAGGGTTCAGGTGTTTCAAGAATAGCGGCTTTGTATGTACCATCGTCATTCAATTTTTCATATTCTCTGATAAACCTTCTAATAGCCAAAGCCTTTTCACTCCTTTGACCTGCTTCAAAATCGTTGCCATGTGCCGCATAGGTAAACGAATGTCCACCATTACAGACCACATCATGATAAATCTTATATTGCATATGCCCTAAAGCGAAACTGTCAATCGTACTCTTCGCTCTCACCGCATATCTTGAACCCTGAAGAGAATCAAAAGCCTCTGGCGGTGTAAAATCTTCATGTGAACAGACCATTTTTTCATTTTGATAAGCGGCCTGACCAAAGTCTATTAATTTGACAAGTCCACTTTTTATATCATACATGATATTGCCTAAATTCAGGTCGGCGTGGACAATGCCAAGGCTTTCCAAATGGCTAAAGACTTCAAGCTTTTGCTGTTCAAGAAAGACAACAACATCTACAAACTCTTGATAAGATATTTCTTCGTGCCTATACATCTCACAAAGAGAATCAATAACGGTACCTAAACGAGGGCCTTCAATGAATTCAAGTAACAATCCCTTCTTACCATCAACATTTTGAAATCCGTAACATTTTACAATATTGGGATGACAACCAAGAAACTGAAGAATTTCAAATTCATGCTTTAGTTTTTTACAATTGCTGGCCCACTCCCTGCCATCCTCCTCTCCTCTTGCAACCTTTAATGCATAACGCCTGACAGATTCTGAAAGTGTATTGTCTTCATACAGATAAACCTCTCCAAAACGCCCCATTTGCAGCATTTTCCTGCATGAATAATGTTTAAGTGATGCTTCATCAGGTTCTAGAGGATAACTATCATCGCCATCAGGAAAGCCCTCATCTGGCTCCCTTACATAAGGCAAGGTTGCTAACAAATCATAATCAAATTCTGACCCTATCGAGCTGAGGGACTCGACCCCAGAATCAATCTCTGAGCTGGTGCTTAAGGCAATACAAGTATTAATCGGTTCATCTTTGGTCAGTGACGTTTTATTCGATGGAATGAATGGTGTACCCACATCATATTGTTGGGCAGTATAATCACACCAAAATATAGGCGAATCATTAACGCCTATAGAGTCATATCTCGTCCGTTCAGGCCGTGCAATATAATTCTTATCAACATTCACAATTAATCTCCTTCACTAACTGAATAAAAAAATCCCCCCTTGAATTTTTCACCCTGAGAAAACATATTTAAAATACGCCAACAAAAAACCTCAAGAGTGACAGTTACCATAAAACCCGTCACTCTCCCCCACTAATATGCGACACTAATATTTTCCGTCACCCTTTATAAATGACATATATAAATCAATCAAAAGACGACTATTAACTACATCATTATAATAAGTAATCAATAAGCAAACCTATTAGACCAAAGCCTAACAACGATAAAGTACCCGCCAGCAATGCATAGGGCAACTGGGTACGTACATGATCAATATGATCGGTCGCCGCAACCATTGAAGCGACTATCGTTGTGTCACTGATGGGTGACGCATGGTCACCAAACACGCCACCTGATAAAACAGCAGCGATAAAGGGTGCCAAGGGCGCTGATTCTGCCTGAGCCAGCGGAACGGCAATGGGCATCATGATTGCGAACGTACCCCAGCTGGAGCCGACGGAAAAGCCAATCATCGCAGAAAACAGGAACAATAGCGGCAATAGTAGCGTTAACGGAAAATCATTCCCCATTTTTCCCGCAACATACAGCCCCGTCTGCAATGCCTGAGTTGCGTTACCCAGTGCCAACGCCAACATCAGGATGACAGCCAGAGGCATCATGCCTGAAGCCCCCCTCATGAAGATACTGGTCAGCTCGGCAAGCGTTAATTGCCGGTAAATTAACGCCAGCAGGCAAGCCGATGTAACAGCAATCAGTGCAGCTGACAATACGCTGGTAGAGCCAGACCCTTTCAGAAAATCTCCCTGCCCTGTACCCCAAAGGATAAGCGGCATCATCACCAGCATGATCAATACTGGCAGCAGCATACTCATCGCCCGGGGTTTCAAACGAGCGTTTTCCTCGAAGAAAAACAGAGATTGATCGATTAACGGTAGCTGTCCTAGTGCGAGAACACGACCACATGCGGCTCTCTGTTCTGCCACTTTCATTGGCCCAAAGTTCCAATTATAAAGAATGACACCAGCAGACAGGATGACCGAAAAGATCGCATAGAAGTTGAGCGGTATAGCATAGAGCAGCACAGTCAGGGGGTCACTGACCCCCATATTGCCCAACAGAACCAGGTTAAACGCTCCCCAACCATTAAGTGGAATCAACATACATATGGGGGCGGAGGTTGCATCAATAAGATAGGCCAGTTTTTCACGGGACAGTCGAAAACGATCAAACAGGGGACGTGAAACAATACCTGCAACCAGTATTGTTAAATTCGCCTCAATAAAAATAATGATACCGATAAACCAGGCAAGCCATTGTGCTCGCCGGCCATTATTTACCCAACGTCTTCTTTCCAGCCAGTTAATAAAACCCCGAACACCCCCTGTGGCTTCCAGAATGGCAATTAAACCACCAATGACAAATGTGTAGAAAATAACACGTGTATCATCGGGTGATTGAAAGACCTGTATCACCGCATCCAGGCTGTTAACCAAACCGTTGAATAACGCACCGTCCAGCAGGATGGTGTGCCCGAGCCAGAGACCAGCGATCAAAGACAGATACACCTGACGGCTTGTGATAGCCAGGGTAATAGACAAGAGTGGCGGTAATACGGAACTTACGCCCAAGTCAGCCATATTTCTTTATCCTGAATTTATGCGGTAAGAAATATAGTGGATCTTGTTAGCGAGCGACTGAATAAATCTTATTGAACAGGTTTGCCCTTCATATCAACACCAGCATTAATTCTAACCCTCTTAATCAATAGCGATTCAAGCCCAATCTCATTCTATGAATAGTCCAAAATAACAGAAAATAGAACAGTGACTCTAATGACCACACATTTTATTTTATACGCAGGGTATCGGCAGCCAACTCATTATAATATGTCATCATCAGAATGGAGAACTCCCTAAATAGCCGTTATGATATGTAGCAATAACAATCAAAGATAAGGGCTATTCCATGGGCTCATTCAGGCAAGTATTCCTGGTCATCACATGGCTGTCTTTTTTCCTGTCGCCGCTGGCCTCTGCCAACTCGGAGATTTACCGTGTCGTCCAAGAGGATGGCTCTGTCGTTTATACCGATGAACCCGCGCCTGATGCAGATGCTGAAGCTGTTGAGTTAAAACCGATACAAATTGTACCTTCACCCGCGACATCTGCCGCAAACTTACGGCCCGGAAAAACCGATGAAATGCGATCTATTAGCTATGATGGGTTAAGCATCACGACGCCTGAAGAAAAGGAAAATTTGCGTAATCCTACGGAAATCACCGTCAAAACAAAACTTACTCCAGAACTGCTGAATGGGCACCACATCCGTCTTATGCAGAATGGTAAGGAGGTCGGTCTCAGTAAGGATGGCACCTTCATTATCAAAGAGCCCTATCGAGGAGAACATACCTTGACAGCTCAGGTTGTCGACCAGCGTAAAAAGGTGTTGCTCACCAGTGCGCCCCGCACCATTTATGTCTATCGCCACTCAGCCCTGTTCAATCCACAGCCCACGCCACCTATTGCACCGTCTCCTTAACAGCCTGATCCGTATAAAGAAACCGCCAAAAAACGAATACACCTTATTGGTGCATTTTGTTGTCTGTGTCAAAATGGTCTGCCCCAATTAGGAACACGTCTGCACACAACACTAACACCAGGTGGGTAGTGCACAATATTTTCCCGGTACTGGTTTGCTTCTTGCATTAATCGGAGGAGTGCAATATGCAACCGGATTATCCACAAGAATTATTACTGCCCATGTACCAGACATTACTGGAAAACCTGACCACTGCCGTACTGGCCTTCGATGTAGGCTTGCAGCTCCAGTATATGAATACGGCTGCAGAAACACTGATCGAAGCCAGCGACAGGCAACTACATGGCCTGCATATCGATGAGCTGTTCCGTGAAGAGCCACCATCCACTGAGCATCTTCAGCAGGCCTTGAGCAATGCCACCAGTTATACCAAGCGGGAAGCCAAACTACAGCTGCCCAATGGCAGCACCCTGACGGCTGATTACACAGTCACACCAGTGACCGAGAATGGCCATACGATACTTTTAATGGAACTCCAGCCCCGGGACCGGCTATTGCGGATCACCCGCGAGGAAACCATTAAGACCCGTCAGGAAACGGCCAAGATCCTGGTGCGCGGCCTGGCCCATGAGATCAAAAACCCGCTTGGCGGCATTCGCGGCGCCGCACAGCTGCTTGCCCGGGAACTGCCGGATGAATCCCTGAAAGACTATACCAACGTCATCATTGAAGAAGCGGATCGCCTGCGTAACCTTGTGGATCGCATGCTGGGGCCGATAAAACCACCCCAACTGGCTGAAGTGAATATCCACGAAGTGCTGGAACGGGTCTGCAGTCTGATTGATGCGGAAACCGGCGGTCACATGACCCTCACCCGCAACTATGATCCCAGCATTCCCCCTATTTCCGCCGATGCTGAACAGCTGATTCAAGCCACCCTCAACATCGTGCGTAACGCCATGCAGGCGATCAGCCAGCATATGCCACTGAGCGACGGCAACATAACGCTTAAAACACGGATCATGCGCCAGTTCACCATTGGCAACATCCGCCACCGCCTTATTTGTCGTCTGGACATTATCGACAATGGTCCCGGTATCCCCGCCGACATGCTGGAAAACATGTTCTATCCCATGATCAGCGGACGGGCAGACGGCACCGGTCTCGGACTGAGCATTGCCCAGTCCATCATCTCCCGGCACAGCGGCGCCATTACCTGTGAAAGTGAGCCCGGAAAAACCGTATTCTCCCTGTTCATCCCCTTTGAACAGCCAGACAGACAAGCAGATGCAGGAGCAGCACCATGAGCACAACCGGTAACGTCTGGATCATAGACGACGATCGTTCGATTCGGTGGGTGCTTGAGCGCGCCATGGCCCAGGAAGGGATCCAGACCAGCAGTTTCGAAACTGCGGATGCCGCACTGGCTGCCATTGCCAGTAAGCAGCCTGATGTCATTATCAGTGATGTACGCATGCCCGGTACAGGCGGCCTGGATTTGCTGAAGTTGATCAAGGACGACTATCCCGCCCTGCCTGTCATCATCATGACCGCACACTCAGATCTGGACAGCGCCGTCGCCTCCTATCAGGGCGGCGCCTTCGAATACCTGCCCAAACCGTTTGATGTGGATGAGGCGGTCACCCTGATCAAACGTGCACTGTCTCATGTCCGTGAACAGGCAATTCAGCACCCAGGAATGGAAAGAGCCGCTACGCCGGAAATCATCGGTGAAGCGCCTGCCATGCAGGAAGTGTTTCGCGCCATTGGTCGTCTGTCGCAGTCCAATATCACGGTGTTGATCAACGGCGAATCAGGAACCGGTAAGGAACTGGTGGCCCATGCCCTGCATCGCCACAGCCCGCGTGCAGCCAACCCGTTTATTCCCCTGAACATGGCAGCCATTCCCAAGGACTTGATTGAGTCTGAACTTTTCGGTCATGAAAAAGGGGCTTTTACAGGCGCCAATCAGATGCGTCGCGGCCGGTTTGAACAGGCTAATGGCGGCACCCTGTTTCTGGATGAAATCGGTGACATGCCCGCCGAAACCCAGACCCGGCTCTTGCGAGTCCTAGCCGATGGAGAGTTCTACCGGGTTGGCGGCCATACACCTGTGCAGGTGGACGTCCGGATTATCGCGGCCACTCACCAGAACTTGGAAAAACTGGTGGCCGCCGGCTCCTTCCGGGAAGATTTGTTTCATCGGTTGAATGTTATCCGGGTGCACCTTCCACGCCTCGGCGACCGCCGTGAAGACATCCCCCTGCTGACCCACCATTTCCTGGACCGGGCAGCCCGTGAACTGAGCGTCGAACCCAAGCTGCTCCGTCCTGAAACGGAAGCCTATATGAGCAGCCTGGACTGGCCGGGCAATGTCCGGCAACTGGAAAACACCTGTCGCTGGATCACCGTGATGGCCTCCAGCCGGGAAGTGCATGTCTCAGACCTGCCACCGGAACTGCTGGACCAACAGCGGTCATCCTCGACAGGTAATAACTGGGAACAGGCATTGCGCAACTGGGCAGACCAACAGCTCACCCGCGGTGAAAGCGGCCTGCTGGACAGGGCGGTCCCCACGTTCGAGCGGATCATGATTGAAACAGCGCTGAAGCATACCTGTGGCAGACGACGGGATGCCGCTCTTCTGTTGGGCTGGGGACGTAATACCCTGACGCGGAAAATCAAGGAACTCGGCATGAACGACGAGGAAAGCATTGATCAGGAAGAAGCGCTGGACGAGGCCGTGTAACGCAGTACAAAAAAAACATGGGGACATAAAAAAACCGCTATTGAATCAATCAATAGCGGTTTTTTTTCAGACCTTATTCAGTTCTGGCTGGCTGACGACGCTGGTAGCCACCTTCACGTCCGCCGTCACGACCACCTTCACGACGACGGTTGCCGCCCTGGCCTCCGCGACGTGGTGGACGCTGCTCGCCACCACCAGGAACCTGCTCCATCTTCAGGGGACGACCGCAGACCCGCACTTTCTGCAGATGCTGCAGGACTTCACCCGGGATCCCTTCAGGCAGATCCACCGTACTGTAAGTATCAAACAGCTTGATGTGACCGATGTAGCGGTTATCAATTTCGGCTTCATTGGCAATGGCACCAACGATATTACCCGGCATCACACCGTGCTCACGGCCGACATCCAGGCGATAACGTTGCATGTTCACATTGGCAAATTCACGGGAGCGACGCTCACCACGATCGCTACGGTCACGACGCTCGCGACCACCTTCACGGTCATCACGCTGACGGGGTTCACGGGTACGTACCGGCTCTTCCTTCAGCTGCAGGGGACGGTCTTTCTGCGCCAGGAACAGTAGGGCGGCAGCCAGATCAACGGTGTCGACTTCTGTCTGGTGACGCATATCGGTCACAACACCCTTGAAGAAATCCAGCTGTTCGTTGTCGAGGGCTTCCTGAACCTGCTGCAGCATCTTGGACACACGACGCTCAGCCACCAGTTCACGGGTCGGCAGGGTCAGCTGCTGAATGGTCTGGCGGGTCGCGCGCTCAATGGAGCGCAGCATACGACGCTCGCGGTTCGCCACGAACAGGATCGCCTTACCCTTACGACCAGCACGACCGGTACGGCCGATACGGTGAACGTAAGCTTCAGTGTCGTAAGGAATATCGTAGTTAATAACGTGGCTGATCCGCTCAACGTCCAGACCACGGGCGGCCACATCGGTCGCTACAACGATATCCAGCTTGCCTTCACGCAGTTTTTCAACGGTGCGCTCACGCAGGGCCTGGGTCATGTCACCATGCAGCGGAGCACTGGCATAACCACGGGCTTCAAGTTTTTCCGCCAGCTCGACACTGGAGGTCTTGGTGCGCACGAAAATGATCAGACCGTCGCTTTCTTCGGTTTCCAGGATACGGGTCAGTGCATCCAGTTTGTGCAGACCGCTGACCAGCCAGTAAGACTGCTCAATCGTGTCAACAGTCGTCGTCTTGGCCTTGATGCGGACTTCACGGGGATTTTTCAGGTGACGATGCGCGACCTTACGGATCACTTCCGGCATGGTGGCGGAAAACAGCGCGATCTGACGCTCTTCCGGCGTATGCTCCAGAATCCACTCGATATCATCGATGAAGCCCATCTTCAGCATTTCATCGGCTTCATCCAGCACCAGCGCCTTCAGGGTGTCCAGGTTCAGGGTGCCACGGCGGATGTGGTCCATGACACGACCAGGCGTACCGACAATAATCTGGGCGCCACGCTGCAATTGGCGCAGCTGCTGTCCCATGCTCTGGCCACCGTAGATTGGCAGCACGTGGAACCCTTTCAGGTAACGGGCATAGGACTGGAATGCTTCGGAAACCTGGATCGCCAGCTCACGGGTCGGCGCCAGCACCAGCAACTGGGTTGCCTTGCTGGACAGGTCGATGTTGTTCAGCAGCGGCAGCGCGAAGGCAGCGGTCTTGCCGGTACCGGTCTGGGCCTGGCCCAGCAGGTCACAGCCATCCAGCAGCAGCGGAATACTTTCTGCCTGGATCGGTGAAGGAGTTTCATAACCCAGTTCCTGCAACGACTGCAGGATAGGCTCCGCAAGTCCGAGTTCCCGGAACTGAGGAATGTTTTCTGACATGATAAATGCGCCTTTCTGGTCAATATAAGGTTTCCCTCACCAAAGGTGACGCAAACCTTAGCTGCACATGATAGTTAAGAATTCATGGCAAATGTGTTGGCGAGGCCGAACGCCTGACCCCGTCTGGATATACCCTGCTGCAGAGGCAACCTATATCCAGACAGACTCCGGATTCGTCACTCGAAAAGACCGGGGTGTTGCTACCGCAGTACGATAAAGCGGCGAATTGTAACGGATTCCCGGCCACGTTGATACTGGGATTCCCGCAGGTGACGCGGGATGAATACCTGTTTTCGTCAGAATCCCGGCACTCTTTGCGTCGTTATTTCATAAGCAATGATAAACGCCCCGCCTTTATCAGATATGGGCACTTAAACACCCCTTAACACAGAATTTAGAGCCGTTCCGTCGGCCTATACTGAAATCAGAAATCAGAAATCAGTGAAGGCCAGTCGTAACATGGATGTTCGAGTAGTCGGGCTTCACCACTCGCACCGGGGTATGCCGGTTGCGACGTGTGCGCCCAGTCAACAGCAGTTCCGCATTGGTGGTGTCGTCAGTCGCTTTTTATTGGCGCTGTTTCTGGCATCAGTCGCAAGCAATGTCTCTCTCTCCAAGGCCGCCAGCCAGGGGACAGTGGGGAAAACCTCCACTGGCAGCTTTACTATCACCCTGGTGATACCACCCCGACTGACGGTACAGACATTTGCCGTTGCTGATGGTTCAACTGAACCAACAGCAGAGCAAACTACCGAGGAAGATGCAGTCGCTACCAGCAGCAGTTCATCCGTCACCGTACAAACGGCCAAACAGGTATTATCTAATATCCAAGCGATACAGGCGGCAGAGTCCCGTGCGCAGGCCACAGACACGGCATCCGCCCCATCCAGCAATACAACAGAAACGGAAACGTTGCCTGAAGCCCCCGCAGAGATCATTCCTACCAACACCCTGCAGCAAAAACTGTGCATCCAGGGGAACGGTATGTCTCACTACTCCCTGCAGGCAAGCGGCAGCCGGAATGACAGTCGTATGGTCTTGAGTTCCGACGGGGGGAATGAAGTGCCCTACCAGGTGGTATTAAACGACCAATCCAATACATCCCCCATCAATCTTCAAACACCGAGAACCATGCCGCTCAGCAATCAAAGCGACTGTAGTACATCACCTGTCGTGTCTATTAACCTGAGCAACTCCGCCAGAAACAACTTGCAGGACAACAGCTATTATGGCGCGGCCCAGGTCACAGTAGCCGCAGAGTAATCCGATAGCAGGATTTGCGCTGGATTCCTGTGCGGCGGCTACTTACAATCGCAGTATTACTGCTCCCGCTTTCTGGACAAAGCCAATACTATGCGAAGGATTATTACCTCCCTGCTGGTCACTCTGTTGTCAGTAACAACATCGTCGCTGCACGCCAGCATGTCCCTGGATAAAATGATTGTTTACTTTGACCCCGGACAGCCTCCCAGACAAGACATCATGGTGTCCAACCCGGATCCGGAAAACCTCTATCTTCAGACAGAGGTCTACAAAGTCGTCAACCCGGGAAGAGAAAATGAAGAGCGCATCCGGATTACCGATCCGGACAAACTGAAGCTGCTTGCCACCCCGCAGAAAGCCATTATTCCACCCAATGGCCGTAAAACGGTGCGACTGGTTAGCCTTGAAACCCCCAATGCAAAGGAAGAGGTTTACCGGGTCACTTTCCGACCAGTGGTGGGAGATATTCAGGCGACACAAACCGCTATTAAGTTGCTGATTGCCTACCAGGCGCTTGTCTTCATTCGCCCGGCCAACCCGAAGTATGATGTGGTCGCCGAATGGAAAGACAACAAGATTGTCTTTACCAACCGGGGCAACATGAACGCCGTCCTGAGAAACGGGAAATTCTGCACCAGCAAAAAAGACGACAGCTGCTCGCCGCTATCGGAAGGCACTCGCCTGTATGCCGGACAGAGCTGGACCCTGGAATTGCCTGACTCCAAGGGTTATGTTCGCTACGGGCTGTTTGACGGCCAATTTGAAAAAACCAAAACGTTCTCACCGGGTAAAAGCTAACACCGGCTCCCTTTCATAGTCCTGCCGTACCCATGGCAGGACTATGCTATCAACGCCTGCCTCGCCATAGACACTGCAACAATCACAAGAATCAACGCAGTAATACGGTTCATCCAAAGCCATGCTGTTCGCGATGACAGCAGGTGGGAAAGACGTCTGGCGCCGTAGCCAAAACCAAAAAACCAGATCCACGATGACAGAATACAGCCTACCGTGAAGGCCACACGTTGCCCATCCGGATACTGGGCGGCCATGGAGCCAATAAGCACCACCACTTCAATCAGCGTCTGGGGATTGATGAAATACAGCCCCATCAACACCAGCAGAGTCTTACGCAGACTTCGGCTGCCTTTACCACTCATTATCAACTGTTCTGGCTCAGGGTCACTGCGCAAGGTCAACCAGGCATACCAGAGCAGAAAGGCGACACCTACCCAGAGTGCACTTTTGAGCAACCAGTCCACCTGGGAAATCAGCAGCCCTAATCCCGCAGCCCCTAAAAGAATCAGGAGCGTATCGGCCAGCGCGCAGAAAAAGACTGTCGCCAGCAGATGCTGTCGCAAGACCCCCTGTCGCAGGACAAACGCATTAATCGCACCAATGGCAGCAATCATTCCGGCATTGACGACAAAGCCGCGGGCAAATGGCATCAGCAGTTCCATGACCTCTCCCTAGGGTGCCATTAAACGTAGAATTCGTATTTTCAGGGCTGAAACATTATGACGGGCACATCATGAATAGCAATGGAGCGGCTTTACACCGTTCCAATCAGAAAACCAAAACATTGAGACGTGAATATTGGAATTACAAACCACCCAACAGGGTGTATTTGATTTCCAGGTATTCGTCGAGACCGTACTTTGAACCTTCCCGGCCAATACCGGATTCCTTATAGCCTCCGAAGGGCGCGACTTCCGTTGAGAGAATGCCTTCATTGACTGCGACCATGCCATATTCCAGCGCCTCAGAGACCCGAAAGACCCGCCCCAGATCTCGCGCATAGAAATAGGCTGCCAATCCGTATTCAGTGTCATTCGCCATGGCGATGACCTCCTCTTCACTGCTGAAACGAAACACTGGCGCTACCGGGCCAAAAATTTCTTCCCGGAAGCACAGCATGTCAGTATTAGCTTCAGCAATCACGGTGGGTTCATAGAAGGTGCCCCCCAGACTGTGACGCTGACCGCCAACCAGTAGCCGCCCCCCTTTTTCCACAGCATCCGCCACATGCTGCTCCACTTTTTGTACAGCGGCTTCATTAATCAAGGGCCCCTGCTGACTGCCATCCGTTACACCTGAGGCGACTTTTAATTCTTCGACCTGTCCCGCCAACTTGTCGACAAATGTGTCATAAATACTGTCATGGACAAATACCCGGTTGGTACACACGCAGGTTTGACCGGAATTACGGAATTTAGAAGCCATTAACCCTTCAACAGCGCGATCAATATCGGCATCTTCAAACACAATGAAGGGAGCATTACCGCCCAGCTCCATGGAAACTTTTTTCACCGTGTCCACACACTGCTTCATCAACAGCTTGCCGATACCGGTTGAGCCAGTAAACGACATTTTTCTCACAATAGGGCTGGAACACAGGGCCTGACCAACTTCTGCAGGACGCGCAGTGGTCACCACATTCAACACGCCCGCCGGTACACCGGCTCGTTCTGCCAGTTCTGCCAGCGCCAGAGCACACAACGGTGTCGCTTCGGCAGGCTTGATGACAATCGAACATCCTGCCGCCAATGCTGGCGCCGCTTTCCGCGTGATCATGGCAATCGGGAAATTCCAGGGGGTAATGGCTGCCACGACGCCCACAGGCTCACGGGTCACCAGCACTTTGCGCCCCGACAGGTGTTCGGGCACCACGTCGCCATACGCCCGCTTGCCTTCCTCGGCAAACCACTCCACGAAGGATGCGCCGTAAAGCACCTCGCCACGGGATTCTGTTAGTGGCTTACCTTGCTCACTGGTCATCAACAGTGCCAGATCTTCCTGATTTTCAATGATCAGTTCATACCAGCGGCGCAGAATCGCGCCCCGAGCCTTGGCGGTCTGCTGTTTCCAGAGTTTCTGTGCGCGCTCTGCCGCTTGTATCGCCAGTTCTGTCTCTGCCGCCCCCAAATCAGGCACGTTAACCAGTAACGCGCCATCCGCAGGATTGATAACGGGCAATGTGGTTGGGCTGCTGACCCAGCCGCCATCAACATAAGCCTGGGAACGTAAAAGATTCTGATCATTTAATTGCATGCCACACCCGCATCATTCTTTTATCACCCAAAAAACAGACTACCATTGGGCATCACCAATCGAGATGTAAAATATATCAAACACAGAGGAGTATTTAACCGCAATGCCTGCCTGTACTGCAATGGCATACTGAAACAAGCTGAATGGCATCAGGGTAGTAGACCACAGTCTCGTAGGAAAAAGCTTACAAAGGGAAGGGAGAGTTTCCGGTTTTTCCCGTCACGGGTTGTTATTAATCTGTAATCACAAGGATGTACCCCGGCGCAAGGATGCGCCACCAAGGATGGCTCAACCTCTTTTCTTCTAGCCTCTGCCCGCATTCGTCACTGAACGCCAAGTCATACCCACAAGACTCTGCGGAACATAACTTCGCATCGTTTACGGGCAACCTTCACCTGGCAACATCAGAGTTTGATCCGCGAGTACTGGCAAGAGTGAATATCCCGGACGCACCCAGGGTTTACCGACCCCCTGCTGCTCCAACAAAGCAGCCAGTGAACCAGCCGCTTCCCGGCTGCTGAATCCCTTACTGATCAGAACCTGCCAGGTCTGCCCCTTCACCAGGGTCGGAATAATCTCGGTTTCAACAGGCTGCAATCGGGCAGCAAGCGCTTTCAAACCATCGACTGTCTGTGACGCGGAAAACTGCAGGTAAAACTGGTCAGCACTGAAAGCAGGCTGACAGTTTGGTGAAACGGAAAGACTCTCTGCCGCCGGTGCACTCATCATCTCGGATGCAGCTATAGGAGATGGATCAACCGGTGAAAGTGGGCTTGATGACGCCGGCGCCGGTTCCATAGCTGACGCATCAGCAGGTTCCGCGGGAATATTTTTTACCCACTCAGGCTCTGGTGGCGTCGGCTCCACTTCTGCGACAAGCTCGAACTCCTCCAGAGACTCCATGGCAATATCTGGAATCTCCTCGTTAACAGCAACCTGTTCTGAGACGTCTGACGTCTCCTCAACGTTCACAGGTTCTGGCGCAGGAACGTCCTCCATAACGGAAGCCTGTGCCTCAGCAGACACCAAACTTCTATCCTGAGCAATATTGTCAGCCACGGTGACTTCCGCCGGTGCCGGGTCATCAACCACAACAAACGTCTGCTGCAGGTCATCCCGCTCCATTCGGGCGGTACCCGTGCAATTCCAAACATTTGAATTAATTTCCCCTGAACAGCTGAACCCGGATTCCACTACCTCGAGCTTCTCTTTCGCACAACCGGACAACCCGACAAGAGTCACTAAACCAACAACAGGTAATAATCCATTCCATGTCTTATTGTGACGCATTATTGGCCTATGCCTTCCATGCCACCCTGTTTAACTTCAGTCTAATCCGATACTTGACACATGTTAAGTTATTCGCACTTAAACGCCCCGGATATAAGGCTCGGGACTGGCTTGCTGCACCGGATAACCCACTGTGTTGACTATATTTACTCTAGTACTGCCAACAATATTCAGGATAGTTAAAAAGACTTTCTTTTGACGTTATTTCATGGAAAGGCCAACTATTTTCCTGTGCGTTGATGGTCCATTTAGCAGAAGAAGTACCCATAAAAGCGTTTCACTGACAGGGAAGTTGTCGTCATGTTGTGCTGTAAGCAGTATGTGGTTTCTGTTGTCTTTCTATGGGGTTGTTTCTTACCAGCCTCTTCCTTGTTGGCTATCGATACCGAGCCTGAGTTTTACTGTTCACAAGATCAACCTTGTGGCGATGAGTTTGCTGCGTATCAATCGCTATCAAATAATCCTGCGGTGCAGTATCTGGACCTTAAGCAGCAGGAATTTACCGAAGATATTCTTCTCAGTTTTCCACCACTGATACCCTCCATCCGTCAGGATATTTTCGTCTATAGCCCACGAATTAATGTCTGGGCAGCCTACAACAATACAGGACAGCTCATAGGTATGGGGCGTGCATCGGGTGGACAAGATTGGTGTGCAGATACAAACAGTCCCTGTCGTACGCCGGATGGCGCGTTTCGCATTTATCGCAAAGGAACATCCAAGTGTTATTCCAACACCTATCCCATCGGTGAAGGCGGTGCCCCTATGCCGTATTGCATGTTTTTCAGACAAGGGTATGCCATTCACGGCTCTGACCATGTACCCAACGGTCATGCCAGCCACGGTTGTATCAGGGTAAGGGTGGATGCTGCAAAATGGTTACATCAGGAGTTTATTGATTACGGCAGTACGGTGGTTGTTCTTCCTTACTGACAGGATAAGCGCTGCCTGACAATGCGCAGTGCTTATGTAAAGGAAACCACCCCTTCGCATCAATAACGATTTACTTTGATATCCAGTTAATTTCTCTGGCAGTTTCCGGGCCTATCATGACCTTTTTCAAACTACGTGGGATTTCACTTTCATCAGCACTCTTGGGAATGCGCCCCCCCATCAATTCGGCAGAACGCTGTGGGTAAAGCGGCGTACGATCAGGCTCTGCATAGCCCTGCGGATAAATGGGTTGGCCGTTGGAAAAATCATATTTGTCCGTTGCGCCCACGGTATGAAGTAATTCATGCACAATCACAACCTGGTTAGAACCCATATAACGCAAGTCACCATAAGCGTTGATCAAGCCGATTAAACCTTTTTGCATGCCTGCGGAGTGTGCCAGTCGCGGCATGGTATCAGGATCGTGATAGAGCACAAAAAGACGAATATTGGTGATGGCATCAGACTTGGTCTTCTTCATACGCCAGGCCCAGTAACGAAACTTCAGCGACCAGACCACGGCACTGAGCATGCTGGCATCCGTCGGCGGAGACTCCGGACGCTCTTTCAATTGTCTTCCCAGGTTGACTTCTATCGGTTGATCAAGCGGCAGCCCGTAGTGTTCCCCCTGCCCGGCCAGGAAGGTCTCAATACTCTCAAAATCATCGACCGACAAGCGATCAATATACTCCTGTACCTTATTGTTACCCGCAGCATTGATGGGATAGATGGTCACCCATAGCGGCTCATTCCAGTCAGTCGTTCTGATCATGGTCTGCCAAGTATTGAGACCGATAAAAAAGAGTACGATCAATAACAGAAAAACGCGGATGGCTTTGAACATTATGGGATCACATTCCTGTGTTTATCCTGCGTTACATACGGGTAATGGAAGCACAACAGCACGCATTTCGCACGTTTAAAGCAACGCCCGGCTCAGGCTATTACACCACTTTGCAACCACTGCTGTGGCTCAATCGTGACATGCTGCCTGTTATTACTGATGGAAATCGCACCATCCTGAATCATGCACTGAAGCTGCATGGTTCTTTCAGCCATTTCTGTCAGCTGGTCAGTGGTCGACTCTGGTAGATTAATGACCGTCAGATTCTCAAACCGGGTCAACTTGTTACGTATCTGTTGCCACCAGATATCCGCTGTACGCCCACCATAGCTGTAGATCCAGACAGACGTCGCCCGCCCACAAGCCTTACGAATACGTTTTTCATCCGGCTGACCAAGATCAATCCACAACTCCACATCATCACTGAGCGACTTCTGCCATAGATCTGGCTCGGAATCCGTGCTTAGTCCTTTGGTAAAGCTTAATGACTCACTGGCATGACAGGCATAGGCCAGTAATCTGATCATCATCCGCTCATCCGTTTCCGACGGGTGCCGGGCGATAGTCAGGCTGTGATCCTGATAATAATTGCGGTCAAGATCCGCAATAGAGAGTGTTGCTTTGAAAATAGTGGCTTTCAGTGCCATAAAAAATCCATAGTTGAAATCAACGTAATAGCGATATTGTACGCTCTTTGGTTCCGGTACGTTGATAAAAACCCTGCCATCTCAAAACATTCATCAGAGAATCCGGCATTATCAAGATCGACATAGCCAACGTGGTCCTGTCACGAATATACTCTGCAGTAAGAATACCAATAACGGATAAGCAGTAATGGCCTCAATCATCGCCATTGCAGGGCCGCCGGGCTGTGGCAAGAGTACACTGGCCCGTGCCCTAGCCATGCATCTGGATGCCAGCATTATTGACTATGACCATTATCAGACCATCACGGAACAGTCCGTTGAAACCATCATTCAATGGTTGGACAACGGTATCGATTACAACGTGCTGAGTATTCCGGGTTTAAGCGAAGACCTGTCTCGCCTGAAACGGGGATGCGCCGTTACACCACCCGATCAAACTTTCTCCATAAAACCTCGTAATTTCATCCTGTTTGAAACGCCATTCGGTTATTGTCATGCAGATTCCGCCAAACATATTGATCTTATGCTGTGGATCGATACTCCCCTGGATATTGCCCTAGCCAGAAATATCCGTGCATTCACAGAACATTTCCAACGCTCAGATAGTTCGTCCGCCGCATCTGACAATATCCATTGGCTGCAGGAGTACTTGGACAACTATACCAACAGTGTCCATAACCTCTTGGCGAAACAAATTGATAAAGTTCGCCCTCAGGCGGATTACATTATTGATGGTAAAAAAGACGTAGTGACCACTTGTGAGCTGGCTCTCAACCTCATTCAGGACTGGACCGATAACAAGAGAACGAGAGAATTAACCCTGTCATGACAATCCCTTTTGATCAAACGTCCAATGCTATAGGCAGTCATTACACCGACTACCTGCAGATTGATCGTTACCTGACCACCTTTATGGATCATCAGGCTCTGAACAGTGCACTGGAAACCGGGTTGATCGATTTGCTAAGTAGTCATCAGCAAATTGACCTTGCGCAAGCCTGCGACTGCCTCCGAAGCGACAAGCTGGGAACAGAAACCCTTCTGGCGTTACTCACAGCTAATCAGGTGATCGAACGACGGAATGATCGCATTCAACTAACTACACAGTTTCGAAATGCCTTGCGCTTTCGCGATCTGCTGGAAACAAAAATTGCATTCAGCAATCTTGTTGCGCCGGATGTCATGAGCGGGTTCACAACACTGCTGCAAAACCCACAAAAATTCATGGAGCAGTCGAAGCTATTTGAATTATTTGGTTACCATCGCTGTTTTGAGGTGACGGATGAGAATATCGAGCTCACGCGTCGCTGGATGCGCTTTACATCCACTTATACCCGCTATGAAGCAGCGGCCTGCCTGGAACATCACGATTTCAGTCAATATCGACAGTTAATGGATATTGGAGGAAACAGCGGTGAGTTTTCACGGCAACTCTGCAGGCAGCATGCACGACTACTGGCGACGGTTGTTGATCTTCCTGTGGTCTGCGAGGTAGGCATGCAGCATGTGGCGGATACCCCTGAAGCCAACCGTATCCGTTTTTTCAAGGCCAACGCATTGTCTGATCAGCTACCGGGCAACATGGATATCGTTACCTTCAAATCCATCCTGCACGACTGGCCTGAAGATGCGACAAAACGATTTCTTGAACAAGCTTATACATCACTCAAGCCCGGTGGGACGGTACTGATTTTTGAACGAAGCCCTATCCAGATAAACAACCAGCGTCTGCCTTATTCCATGCTGCCCATGTTTCTGTTTTTCCGTTCTTTCAGAACATCAGACGACTATGTGGCTCAACTGCAAAATAACGGATTCACCGATATCACCATTCAACACATTGAACTGGAAACCCCATTTTATCTGATTAGCGCAACCAAACAGTGAGTACACACTTACTCGGCTTTTGCCACATTAAACGCAGCGCGACATTTTAGTCCTGCGGGTAAACGAGCACCCGGATTAGGTACCTCAACCCGGACACCATAGGTACCACTGGCGGCATCAATGATCTTATCGACAATCTTGACAGTCCCCTGATAGGGTTTGCCATCAGGTCCTACCAGAACCTCAACCTGCATTCCCGGCTCTAGAGTGCCATAGTAATCAGAACGCAGGACAATCTCTGCATGGAGGGGATCCAGCGAAACCAGTTCAAGTACCGGTTCAGATCCCACGTATTCACCAATAGACACATGACGTTCAACGACAATGGCATCAATCGGACTGTAAATCTTGCGTTGTTTCAGTCGCTCCTCAGCCTCACGGGTTGCCAGATCCGCCAGCTCCCGATCCGTCAGCAACTCATCACGCTCGTACTCTGACAGCAGGCCTTTGCGTAACAGGTCCTGATTACGCTCCAGCTTACGAATGGTGAACTCTGCCCGTGCCTTGACACTATTTAGTGCAGCTTTTTCAAGACCACTTTCCAGCGCAATCAGCAACTGCCCCTTTTCAACATTGCCCCCCCGCTCGGCATTCACCTGACTGACGATACCGGAAACCTGGCTACTGATTTGAATTTCACTGCTGGGCTCCAGCAAACAGCTCAGCTGGGTATCATCCAACTCTGTCGCCATCAGCGGCATGGGCAGAATTAACAATAACGCTTTGATTATTCTTCTTTTCAGCACGGTAACACCTCTTATCCCGAACCAGTGAACGACAAGCGTTCATCCTGTTTTTCATCGGACTGGAACAGTTGTCGACGTATTGAAGCATGCCGACGTTCAATCTGTTTCTGGGTCCATTTCAGTCTGGCCAGCCCCAGACGTCCAGATAATGGGGAGGATGTCACAGACGACATTAACGCTTCCAACCCCATGAATGCTTTTCCTTCCAGCAGACTGTCCTCGCCAGAAACCAGCACCTCGAAACTACCGGGGTCCCCCTGACGGGCACAGCGGCCTGCCAGCTGCCGGTCAATCCGGGACGCATCATGGTATTCGGTAAGGATCACGTGCAAACCACCTGCTTCTTCGACGACAGGTGCCAGTTTGATATCTGTCCCCCGCCCGGCCATTTGGGTCGCGACCGTAATCTGCCCCGGCAAACCAGCCTGAGCAACGATATCGGCTTCATGCTGGTCATTTACCGCACTCAGCACCTGATGTTCAAGGCCTTCCTGTCGCAATAATTCACTTAACTGTTCTGCCACCGCCACACTGGCAACCCCCACCAGAACTGGGCGACCAAGGTCATGCATACGACGAATACTGACGAGCACTGCCTGCCATTTTTCATGCTGGGTAGGAAAATAGCGCGGTGCTGAATAGAGACGGAGACTGGGTCGATGAGTGGGTATGGGAATCACGGGCAGACCGTACACCGACCAGAGCTCACCCGATACTTCATGGGCCGTACCCGTCATACCGGCAAGATGGTGGTACTGTCGGAAAAAACGTTGATATGTCATGCGGGCCAACGTATCCCGTACGGCCGTTAATTCACAACCTTCCTTGATTTCCACCAGCTGATGCAGACCCTGCTCCCAGCTGCGATCCGCCATGATACGACCCGTATGCTCATCAATGATCTGAACCTTGCCGTCACGCACCAGATAATGGTGATCTTTTTCCAACAAACAGCGAGCCGTCAGCGCCTTGTGAATAATATCTTCCCGTCGTACTTTACCTGACCAGTAACTGCCGGCATACCGTGTCTGTTCCTTCAGCCAGGTTTCACCTTCAGGCGTTAACTGAACAGAACGTTGCTTTAGATCCAGCTTAAAATCCCGATCAACCTCCATTTCGGAAGCCAGCGCCATTGCCTTGGACAACACCTGCTGCTGTTCCGGGCTGGCACCTTTTCCTCCCGATATCACCAACGGGCTTCGGGCTTCATCCAGCAGAACACTGTCAGCTTCATCAACGATGGCAAAATGCAGACCTCTCAGCAGCAGTGATTCATCAATGCTCGCTTTTCCTGTCAGCCTTCCGCCATGCAGATGTAAAGGGCTTTGGTTGTCTTTTAGAACCAGCTGATCCCGCAGATAGTCAAATACGACATCCTTGTTGGTGCAATAAACAATGTCGCATGCGTAAGCCTTTTTTTTCTCTTCCTGCGACAGCCCCTGAACCACACATCCGACACTCAAGCCCAGCGCCTGATAAACCGGCAGCATTAATTCAGCATCCCGACGGGCCAGGTAGTCATTCACTGT
Source organism: uncultured Kistimonas sp. (assembly GCA_964291505.2). Classification (GTDB taxonomy): domain Bacteria; phylum Pseudomonadota; class Gammaproteobacteria; order Pseudomonadales; family Endozoicomonadaceae; genus Kistimonas. The sequence goes on from OZ220199.1 coordinate 107,073, forward strand.
AATGACGTGTACGGGAATACCTGCAAGAGCTGCTGCGGCAGCGGGAAGGGTTGCGGTGAGGGTTTTACCTTCACCGGTCTGCATCTCCGCCACACAGCCTTCGATTAAGGCCAACCCAGCCAGCAATTGAGCATCAAAGTGGTACATGCCCAGAGATCGACCTGCAGTTTCACGAATCAGTGCAAACGTTTCAGACAACAGGGCATCCGTCAGCCCCTCACGATGCAGTTTTGTTTGCAGAACCTTACGCGCATCCTGTAACTCTGAATCACTCATGCCACTGAATAACTCGCCATGGCGATGGATCCCGCCAAGCAAACGACGATGAATGAAGGCCCTGCTCGGCAGCAACCGGTTACCCTGCCATTTAGCTCCGTGATAGAGGCGCTCCAGCATACCCGCCGGTTTGACCTTTTGCTCCGGCCGCAGCAAGGTACTGGCCGGTCGTCGCGTTGGGCGCCTAGACATCCAGCTGCCTCAGGAAGACACGGCGAATATCACGGAACCAGCGATAGGCCAGTGGTTCCGGGTCATGCCGAAACAATACATAGACCCGCTCATTCAGGCGTGCCTGAACGTCATCTGCAAGCGCCAGTTCCAACTCGAAATAGCGACCGAAAGATTGTATTCCACGCTCTTTATCAGGATTGGCGGCAATGCGGCCACCGCCCTCCAATGTCAGGATATTACTGGGCAACTGCCGGGTAGCTGCCGGCTCAATGCGTAACACACTGGCTGCCCAGGAGCGGCTTCGATCTGAGACAAACCGGACTTCTACCTCATAGGTCTGATTTCGCACCAGTTCTATCGCATCTTCCGGCACCATCACTGTCACCGGCAAATCACCGTAATTGATGACATACCCTAACAAATCCCCTCTGGCCAGGTAGCGCCCTTCCAGGGTCCCGGCATCCGGCGGATAGAATTGTCCTGCCTGCGGACTGTTGATGGCCATCATCGCCATTTGTTGACGTTTATTGTCCAGTTCTTCTTGCCTGAATTTGGCTACCTCGCGGTTAATGTCAGCTACCGTCCGGTCAGCGACACTGGCCTGATACTGTGCCTGAGCTTCTCGGAAATTAGCCTCCAGCACCTTTTCCTGCGCTGCGAGTTCAGGGTCAGCCAGATGCATCAATAGCTGCCCGGCTTTAACCCGGCTGGCCGGCTGGACCGCCAGTGTTTCCACAAACCCGCTAACCCGGGCACGTACCCGTGACTGTTCCGATGGTGTCATGACACCTTCCGCCAGTGTCGCATGGGGAAAGGGAATGAAACCCAGCAAAATCACAATGCCTGCCAGTACACAGGATGTTATCCCCCACAGCCGTACAGAGCGTTTTTCCAACGAGCGATCTGTGAACGCTTTTTTCAGCAGTTTTCCCAATGGCATCACCACCGACATAAACAACAACCAGATAGCCAGTATCGTTCCGACTACAAAATATTCGCTGGCAATGAACAGTGCGATCATCACCATGATAAAAAGCCGGTATATGTACGACACCGTGACATAACCCGCCAACCACGCGCCTTCCCTGCGACTGGCAGCAGGCGACTCCAACCTCTCTACACCCAGCACATAGCGCTTTACCAAATACCCGACATACTGGTTGCCGCGTGTCGCCAGATTGGGAATTTCCAACCAGTCGGACAGAACATAATACGCATCAAAACGTAACAACGGGTTGCCGTTGAACAGCAGAGTCGAAACACCGGCAATCAACATGGTATTGAATGCAATAGCACGGACAGCCCCCGGCTCCACCAGCGTCCAGACCATCATGGCGACGGCTGCAATAAAGGCCTCTACCAGAATACCGGCGGCCCCGGTCAGCATACGCTGGTATTTGCTGTGAAATGCCGAAGCGGCTGACGCATCCACATAAGGCACCGGAAAAAATACCAGCAGCATGATGCCAATCTCATGCACTTCGCCGCCCCAACGCTTGACTGTGTAAGCATGCCCCAGTTCATGGATCGTTTTGACGAAGGGATAAATCAGGGCGATCAGCAGGACATTTTCCAGCGACAATATGCGGTCACTGACGTTATTGGTCAGCGCATCCCAGTGCAGGCCAGCCAACACCAATCCCGTCACAACCACCGCACACCAGAGGAGCATGCCCCAGATACTAATCAGCGGACGCACCCAGGCCTGGGTTCTGCTCAGGAACCTCTCCGGGTCTACCAGAGGAATCCGGATCGCCAGTGGTGATTTAACTTTTTGCAACAGGCGTTTGCGTTCAATACTGCGAAAACGCTCATGGAGCAGGTCAATATCCGGCACGCTGTCCGAGTTGAGAAGGTTGGCGCGGAACAAACGGGACACCAGGTCGATGACCTCATCCTGGGAAGGCATCGCATCACCGAGCTGCCGGCACGCCTGTTCCCAGATAGCCTGTAATGAACGACTGCCGTCCATCAAACCGATAATATGCCAGGCTTCAGGGGTAAAACGGTGAAATTGTCCGGTGGCATGATCCTGCAGAACAAACCAGACCTGTCCGCGATATATGTGACGATGTACATCCGCATGGCGGCGCAACCGCACCACCATATCAGCGACGCGATACCAGGACTGACTGAACAGCGAGACGGACATCAGGCCCACCACATCCAGAGTTTGAGGCGCAGCCATGCCAGCAGGTCTCGGGTCCAGATAGTGACCAGCTTATCTTCGCCCAGCTCAACCTTGCCAATACCTTCCATGCCGGGGCGCAACTGTGCCGCTTCGTCCTGCAACCTGGCCTCAACAATAAACCAGGTAGCGCCGTCTTCTGACAGGGTTTTTGGGGTGATCTTGTCCACCACGAATTCGTAGGGTTCGCCAGGCAACGCAGAGAGATGCAACATACCCGTCTGCCCCAGAGCAATATCAGCGATGCGGCTTTCCGGGACTTTCAAGTCAACACGGTAAGCATCCAGTGGTGAAACTTCGAACAACACTTCACCCTTGCTGACAGGCCCACCGAGACGTTGACTCAGGTCTCCGCTGATCACCAGTCCGTTGAAAGGGGCCTCCTGCCGCGAACGCTCAATCTGGCTCTCTACCAGGTTCAGTTGAGCACGAGCCTGATCCAGCTGTGCGGCAATGATGTTGACGCGGGCACGATTATAATCTGCCGTCGCCTCCTGATATTGCCGTGAGAGTTTGTTTTGATGACTACTCCAGCGGAGTTTCTCCAGTTGCAGATCCCTGTCGTCCAGTGCGACCAGCAGTTCACCTTCCTTCACCTCATCACCGGCACGCACAGCGGCATCACGGACATACCCGTCATAAGGTGCCACCACAACACGCTGCATGACCGTCGCCAGTGCCGCCTCAGCTGACAGCCGGTTTTCACCGGTGGCAAACGTCATAAACAAGATACAGGACAGTGAAACAATCGCTATTAGCTTACGTCCCAGGTAACCGGGCCCCAATAAGCGATGTAACTGCGTTTTTCCTGATTCCAGCGCCTTGCGCCATAATGGTCGATCATTCAGACGTTTTTCTTCCAACGCCGTGGCGGCCAGCGCCGTGGCACTTTCGCAATACTGTGCCTCATGGTTTGAAAACGGCTTGTCCTCAGCGCGCTGAAACGTAATTGCGCCAACACACTGGCCATCGTGGTAAAGCGGTACCGTTAAAATCGACTCGCCCTGATGCTGCTTCGCCAACGCCTGATGCGCAATAATAATGAGGCCTTCCGTGCTCTCAACAGGAAGGGCGATCATACGTCCCTGATCCACAGCCTCATCCATCGCGGATTCAATACTACGAACCAGGTTCATGCGCTTGGTGAACTGGGCGCTGTGGGACAAATGACAAACCGTGACCGAACCATCTCTGACAAAGCCAAGACTGACCAGGTCACACTGCATAACCACCGCCAGTTCGGACACCAGACGCATGGCTGCAGCATCAAAGTGAGGCTCTGCCAAGACCTTGGTTAACAAATCAACGGCAGTCGACAGACGTTGCTGCTCATCCTGTTTCGTATCCAGCGTTTCCCGCAGCAGGGACAGTTCGACCCAGCTGATTCCCCACTGCAACTGTCGCATAGCGGCCTGAATGACACTGTCACTACGCCCATCGAGGATAAGCACCGCTACCCCCATCAATGCTGTTTTCACCATGACCGGATGGGCAATCGCCAGCAACGGCCCGTCATCGCTGTCGTTTAAATGGGTCACCAGCGGCGACTGGTCTTCAATCACCTGCTCAATCAATTCAGAGACGATTTCGATTTCCGGCATGACGCCGGGCCAGATAGCCACGGGCTGAAAAATGCCGTGTTCAGGAGATTTTATTGCGAGAAGTCCGGCATGAATACCGGCAATCTGTTCACACTGGCGGGTCAGCCATTGCAGATAGAAGGCTTCACCCTGTAAACCGGACAGGGATTGTCCTGCTTGCGTGCCGGTCGATTGTCCGGCCTGTTTGTTTTTTATTATTTGCATTAACGGAAACCGTCAGGCAACTGCTGCCTGTATAGCACCGGGAAGACACAGGGCTGACACGGTCAGCCCTGTCGCCAATGCTTACAACATACCTTAAAGCGACACGTTATCCCAGCGCATAAAGCGTTTCGCCTTTTGCCGTTTTTGCAGATCACTGATGGCAGACTGGTTAAACTTCGCCTCAGCATTGCCTTTACGACGTGCCAGTGCTGCGGTTCCCCATGCCAGCGAAGCGGCGGCAATCGGTCCGGTCGCGGCAAGGTCATCCTCACTCTTTTCCGGTACAGCGGTTTCTGCGTGATTCTGGCCATCCAGTTGGGGCTTGGCTTCAGCATCCACTGCAGCCGAATCTTCTATCGGAGCCTCATCCTTCACGGCAGGTTCTGCACAAGGAATCACATTGCCGTTCTCATCCGTACCCGATTCACACTGCGCCGGTTCTTCGCCCTCGCCATCACCCGCAGCTGTCGGCTCGGATGGCAGCAGGAAGTCAATGCCTGCAGACCGGGCACTGGAACGGTTGTTATCTGAGATATGTGACACCAGGTTCTCCAGGAAGTCCTGCGCATTCGCAGCATTACCACGCATCGGTGTCGCAATACCCAATGAACTGATCGGACGCAAATTCAGGAAACTGTGAGTATTGATGGCAGCCACCTTCGTGTAGAGCGACTTTTCAGTAACCCGAAGAAGGTCGAGCCCACCCTGCGCCAGCGTAACGATAACCGTCGCCTGTTCGGCATTGCCGTTTTCAGCAAAGGTCATACGGGCATATTCGCCGACCATGATGTCTTCTGACAGGTTGCCGTAGAACAGATCACTGCCGAAGCCACCGATCATGCGATCCAGGCCTTCATCCCCTTTCAGGGTGTCATCCCCACCGGTAAAGAAGTCGATGGTTTCAAGAATCAGGGTTTGGCTGGTGCGCGTGACTTTTGCGCCATCACCGACAATCAGGTCATCGCCGTCTCTGCCTTCCAGTACATCGTTGGCAACACCACCAAACAGCACATCCCGATCAGCCCCCCCCAACAGTTCGTCATCGTCACCCAGCACCGTACTGCCGGTTGCGCCTTCGATATAACGACCCGCCGTATCGCTGTCGATATAACCATCGTCACCGATCATGACCGTTTCACCGCTGGCATTCTCGATCGTATCGGCGCCAACACCACCCAGAGCCTGATCTTCACCATCGCCCAGTGATATCTCGTCATCACCACCGGTTGAGCTAACGGTATCCAGTGTTTCGGCACGGGTACGGATGCCATCGGTAAAGGTTACCCGACCGTTATCACCAATAACCGTGTCATTGCCAGCACCTGTTGTGACTGTATCGCCTGCAAACCCTGCCAGAATGACATTATCACCATCACCGGCCTGAATTGTATCAATACCTCCCAGGGCAAAATCAGTGGTCTCAACTTCAGTGATCAAGCCCCGCGCGTCATAACGAACCACGCCGTTATCGCCGAGGATATGGTCGTTACCGTCACCGGTTTCCACCGTATCATCACCCATACCGGCAATCACTGTGTTATCGCCGTCTGACAGTGTGATGGTATCGTCAGAACCCTGCGATGGCAGCGTGCTGATCGCTTCACGCAGGATATCCGTGACATCCCAAGTCATCTGACCATGGTCACCAATCACTTGATCGACACCACTGCCACCATTGATCGTGTCTGCACCGGTTCCACCAATCACGCGGTTGAAGCCGTCGCCCACGTTGATGGTGTCATCGCCACCGGTTGAATCATCCAGGTCAGTGCTGGTTAGCGTGATCAGATGACCATCGGTGAACTGGGCAGAACCATTGTCACCGATCACGATGTCATCACCACCGGTAGTGGTCACTTCATCGCCCCCCTGACCTGCTATCACGACATTATCGCCACTGGACAGTGTGATCACATCGCTCGCACCCTGATCAATCAATGCGCTTTCAGCAGACTGCAGGATATCGGCGACATCGTAGATCAACGTACCATGGTCACCCAGAACATGATCTACACCGGAGCCAGCGGTGATCGTATCCGTGCCGGTGCCACCGATCACACGATTGAAACCGTCCCCTACGTTGATGGTGTCATCGCCACCGGTTGTATCATCCAGATCGGTGCTGGTTAACGTGATCAAGTGGCCATCGGTGAACTGGGCAGAACCATTGTCACCGATGACAATGTCATCATCACCGGTTGTAGTTACTTCATCATTACCCTGACCAGCGATTACCACATTACTGCCATTAGAGAGCGTGATCACATCACGCGCGCCTTGGTCGATCAATGCACTCTCAGCAGACTGCAAGATATCGGCGACATCGTAGGTCAACGTACCATGGTCACCGAGGACATGATCTACACCGGTGCCAGCGGTGATCGTATCTGTACCGGTACCACCAATCACACGATTGAAGCCATCTCCGACATTGATGGCGTCATCACCACCGGTTGTATCATCCAGATCGGTGCTGGTTAGGGTGATCAAGTGGCCATCGGTGAACTGGGCAGAACCATTGTCACCGATGACAATGTCATCATCACCTGTGGTGGTTACTTCATCATTACCCTGACCAGCGATTACCACATTGCTACCGTTAGAAAGCATAATGACATCGCGTGCGCCCTGATCAATTAGTGCACTCACAGCAGATTGCAGGATGTCAGATACATCGTACGTCAACACACCATGATCACCGAGGACATGATCGACACCTGTTCCACCAGTAATGGTGTCAGTACCCGTACCACCAATCACACGGTTGAAGCCATTTCCAACATTGATGGTGTCATCGCCACCAGTTGTATCATCCAGGTCGGTGCTGGTTAGCGTGATCAGGTGGCCATTGGTGAACTGGGCGGAGCCGTTGTCACCAATCACGATGTCATTACCACCGGTCGTGGTCACTTCATCGCCACCATGACCAGCAATCACGACATTATTGCCACTGGACAGCGTGATCACATCGCGCGCTCCCTGATCAATCAGTGCACTCACCGCAGACTGCAGGATATCGGCGACATCGTAGGTCAACACACCATGGTCACCGAGGACATGATCGACACCTGTTCCTCCAGTAATGGTGTCGGTACCCGTACCTCCAATCACCCGGTTGAAGCCATCACCCAGGTTAAGGGTGTCATTACCGCCAGTGGATTCATTAAAGTCTGTGCTGGTCAGCGTAATCAGGTGGCTATCGGTGAACTGAGCGGAACCATTGTCACCGATGACAATGTCATCACCACCGGTCGTGGTCACTTCATCATTTCCTTGACCCGCGATGACCACATTGCTGCCACTGGAAAGTGTGATCACATCGCGCGCACCCTGATCGATCAGTGCACTCACAGCAGACTGGAGGATATCGGCGACATCGTAGGTCAACACACCATGGTCACCGAGGACATGATCGACACCTGTTCCACCAGTAATCGTGTCTGTACCAGTACCACCAATAACCCGGTTGAAACCATCACCCAGGTTAAGGGTGTCATTACCGCCAGTGGATTCATTAAGGTCTGTGCTGGTCAGCGTAATCAGGTGGCCATCAGTAAACTGGGCGGAACCGTTATCACCAATCACGATGACATCACCACCGGTAGTGGTCACTTCATCATTACCTTGACCAGCGATAACCACATTGCTGCCATTGGAAAGTGTGATCACATCGCGCGCGCCCTGATCAATCAGTGCACTCACCGCAGACTGCAGGATATCGGCAACATCGTAGGTCAACACACCATGGTCACCGAGGACATGATCGACACCTGTTCCACCAGTGATGGTGTCAGTACCCGTACCACCAATCACGCGGTTGAAACCGTCACCCAGATTAAGAGTGTCGTTACCGCCAGTAGAGTCATCAAGGTCAGTGCTGGTCAACGTGATCAGATGGCCATCGGTGAACTGGGCAGAACCATTGTCACCGATCACGATGTCATCACCACCCGTGGTGGTTACTTCATCGTTACCCTGACCAGCGATAACCACATTATTGCCACTGGATAGCGTGATCACATCACGGTCACCCTGGTTGGGCAGACTGCTCTCAGCGGACTGCAAGGTATCAGTGGTGTCATAGACCAGCGATCCATGGTCACCGATCACATGATCCATACCTACACCTGCGGTGATGGTATCGGTACCCGCACCACCTATGATCCGGTTAAAGCCATCACCGGCATTCAGTTGATCATTGTCACCGGTCGTATCATCAGCCTCAGTGGACTCAAGCTGCGTCAGGTGGCCATCCGTAAAGGTGGCTTTCGCGTTATCACCGGCAAGAATGTCATTACCAGAACCTGCGGTGACATCATCCTGGCCAAAGCCTGCAATCACGAGGTTATTACCATCACCCGCACGAATCGTATCGTTACCACCATTCTGGAGACGGAGAGAAGCAACACTGATGATCTGGCCTGCGGCCAGGGTGATGATACCGTGATCACCGATAATCAAGTCATCATCACTGTCCAGAAGTCCCAGCGGACTGCCATCTTCATTGGCACCATACAGTTGATCGCCACCGACACCACCGAGCAGCCAGTCATTACCCGCGTTCCCCTGCAGCGTATCGATACCACCATGATCAACCGTACGGTTCTGAACCAGGTCAATGGTAATCAGGTCACCATCCACATTCCGGTTAACTTCACCATTGTCGCCGATCAGGATATCGTCACCGGCATTACCGGCCACCTTATCCGCGCCAGCACCAGCAAGGATCATGTCATTCTCATCACCACCCAGCAGGGTATCGTTACCCCCCTGATCTTCGACCGTGGTCTCAATATGCGACACATTACCGGTCGTCATCAGACGCAGCTGTTCCGGTGAACCGTCACGGATCTGGGTGATAACACCATGATCACCAAAGATAATGTCATCGCCCATGCCACCATCAATGGTGTCATTACCCACAGTAAGATCATCTGCATTGGCGCCATCGTTGACAGGGTCAGCAACTGTCACCACCGTCAGCACTTCTGTAGCCAGACTCAGACGCTGGGACAGATCGATATTGAAGCCGGAATCACCATAGAGATGGTCATTGCCACCCAGTCCATAGAGCGTGTCATTACCGGAACCACCGGCGATATGATCATTACCCTGCGAGCCATAGATGGTGTCATCGCCCGCACCACCATAGATAACAATGCCACTTGAAGCGCCTGACGCATCAATAACATCGTTACCGGCATTGGCATAACCCACCACCGGATCCAGTCCAGTACCTCTCATCGAAGCATACCGACTGCCATCCTGACTGGTATCACCAAAGATGAGTAGTGGAACATTATTGGTGTCTGTACCCGTCACGGTAATGGTGTCACCACCCATTTCAGTATCACCGGACACAGGATCGACAACCTCACGGTTACCGCCACCGTGTGCAACCATTACCGGGTTCTGCCGCTGAATACTGGCAGTCACTGTTTCATCGGTGAGTTGTTCGCCACTGACCAGTGAAATCTGGGAACCATCCAGCGATATGGAGTCAATGGTATACGTGCCATCATTACCCGCTGTATCAGCAACAACGATCTTGTCGCCTACACGGAAACCCTGGTCAAACCAGCTGCGGCCATCCTGCAGGGTGATATAACTGACCCCCAGTCCCATATTGTGGGAGAACACCATGGCCGCACTGTTACTGATCGCCGTAGTATCAACAGCCAGCGTGTCGTTACCGGATCCCATAACCACTTCGACCACTTCCATCCCGAAGTACGTCAGACCACCAGCAATGGTTCGATCCGGCGCACCGTTCTCACCGGCAACCACAATAGCCGTGTCATCCATATTCAGACCAGACACCGATGACGTTGTGAATTGGCCTCTGTCGTCAGTATTGCTGGCGTCATTGAAGAGCGTCACGGTATCGGTCTGGATGGTTTCATCCGTAATGGAAGGAATCTCTTTGGCAGATGTCGCCTGCTCACTGGGTAATACCACCGGCGTCTTGAGCGCCCGATCCACCATCGTCAGGCCACCCTCAAGAATCAGGGATCCCTGAATCGCGCTGGTCAACCCGTCTGAACCCACAATGAAGTTATCACTGCCCAAACCACCGATCAGGGTCGTAATGACACCTTCACGGGTGCTTTCGATAATGAAAGTATCATCCCCCTCCAGTGCATCCACATCGACTGATTCCACACCGTCGTAAGTGATATTCAGCCCTGCACCGATAATGGAGTCACGGGTCACAATGAACGTGTCATCCGCTTCTGTACCGATAGCGGTCAGCGTATCGAAACCACTGCCGCCATCAATACTCAGCGGCGCATTGACGTTGTAATCAATGGTGTCATCGTCATCACCGCCATTAAGGTCAATATTATCGTCCGCAACAAAGGCACGGACGACAAATTCATCATTGCCCTTCTCACCTTTCATGAATAGCTTGGCCTTGTTGCTGTAGACGGTGAAGCTGTCGCCATCATCACCACCCAGCAGGGTCAATTCTTCACTGTTGCCATAACTCAGGTAACCTCGGGTTACGGCAGTGCCGGCAACTTCATCGCCGGGCGCCGTGACCGGTGCCTCACCGAAGATTTGGCCCACCTGGAACGTATCCCGTCCACTGCCACCATCAATGGTCATCAAGGCACTGGTGTCATCCAGGAAGAAGCTGTCACTGCCTTCGCCGCCATTGATCAGCACACCACCGGTCAGATCATTAAGGCTGTTATCGTAATTGATCCGCTCAACAGGATCGGCAAAGGTATTGGTTTCAACCTCACCGTGCAGACGGGCGATGAAGTTATTCCTGATCAGGAACACGTCATCTTTATCCGCCTGGGTATCCCCGGCAAAACCCCGTCCATGGATAGTCAGGTTATCCACGCCGTCAGCCGCATCACCACTGTCGTGCACATCAATCACATAATCCGTCAGGGTTATGCCATCTGCGTCGATATCTGTCATTGTGATGATGTACTGATCGCCACCACCCTCACCATCCAGAGAAAGCACGTCACTCCGTGAATGCAGCTCGTTGACGGTCAATGTGTCGTCACCAGTACCACCAGTGACGTAGGTATCACCGGCCAGCAGGCTGACATCAATCAGGATACTGTCGCCTTCGCTACCACCATCCACATCAATGCGGGTGGAACCAGTCAAGCTGCCCAGTAGCTGGATATCATCACTACCCGCAGCACCGGCGATACTTAAAATACCCGCCGTTGTGATAACACCATCCAACAGAATACTGTCACTGCCAGTTTCCCCTTCGATGGTGATGTTGGCGCCACTCAGTGTTCCCAGGTTATGAATGGTTGTACCGGCCGCATCAAGGTTCTCGTAATCCCCTTGCAGCAGCAGGTCACCCAGGGCGCTGACCACAGCACCCGATTCAATCACGAGATTATCGCCCGCTCGCAGGGTAACAGTCCCTGCTGTTGACTGGATCGTTACTCCAGCCTTAACCGTCAGATCATCTTCCTCGCCAGCCACATCGTTATTGTCTTCACCGGCATAGAGCAGGATGTCGTCGTCAGTGATAATGGACTTCTCAACCGTGATCGGGCTATGAGCTTCAATGTTCACGGTACCCGTCGCGACCATGCCATTAGCCTGATCAAGCCCACCAATGGTCAGGTGACCGGTATTGGTAATCCAGACATTCCCGCTGGTCGAACGCCCTTCCATGTACCCGACAGTGGTCTGGAGACGTTTGCCAGAGGCACCAATATCCCCCTCAGCAAACAGCCTTGTCTTACCTGACGTAACGTTGGATGCATTCGCATCGGCGTTGCCATTCAGGATGTTATCCCGCCCCAGAATGAAGGCCGTGTAATCCGCCCCTGTACCAATAGTGTTAATGGACAGATCACCATCCGTTTCGATCAGGTAGGTATTGAGAGCACTGCTGGTCGTCACCGTACCGGCAGAACGGTAGGCACTGTTGATATCCAGGTCATTGCCGGAGATACCAATGGCATCATTCTCAGACGTCAGAGTAATACTGTTACCGATAACATCCGCTTCCGGCAGACCAGTCACAACATCACCACTGGCATCCTCAGCGTCTTTGATGGCCAGGTGCGCACGCAGATCCACATTACCGCCATCAGCGAGTACTTCACGGATATTCATGTTGCCCAATACTTCGTGGACATAGACATCCGCGCCTGCCTCTATCGTCAGGGTTGCGTCCGTGGCCAGGTCGGTTTCCAGATAATCACCATCCTCACCCACACCCGCCGACGCGGTCAGCATAAGTTCCGTGGCAGCACTGATATTCGCGAAATCATGATCAAGACCATCGACAATCGCACCACTTTCCGCCGTGAGATAGATACCACCAGACTGCGCGTAAAGCGTGCCAACATTGATATCGTCAGTTCGCTCTGTCAGGTAAATATCCCCACTGACACGGGCTGTGAAGATGGCATCGGCCACCAGGTTGATGTAAATCTGGTCAGAGGCTGAGCCGATGGACCCATCTGCAGCCTCAAGAATCACATCACTACTGGTGACATTGGTCACGCTGCTACCACCGGCGTTGATAATCGATTTACCGGTCTTGATTCGGACCGTATCACCGGCCACCACCGTATCAAGCTTCACATCCAGTTCGGAGCCAAGGAACACGTCGCCACTACCAGTCGCTGATACAGAACCCAATGCATCAACATCTACATCATCACGCAGATCGATACGAATACCGGTAATGGATGCGCCATCCACAGTAGGATCCGCAATGATTTCCGCCAGTGTGATTTTGGCTCGGTTCTCAGTCGATAACTGATCATCGTCAGACAGGGTTATGGTATTGGCTGTAACAGACTCAATAGTAAAGAACTGCCCATTTTCATTGGCGTTGTCGGCAGTACCAAATATCTGGATGGTCATACCAGCCTGGAATCCATCCGTCAGCCAGTTTCCGCCGTCAGTACGCACAATCGTGTCGGCACTGTTACCGTTATTCAGGAAGTTGACTTTCGCTGACGCAATATCACCCGCCAGATAAGCGACATCTGTCCGCTCAGCGGCCGCCAATGCCACACGCTCATCATCGGTGAGAGAAACCGTCGGACCACTGAGATCAATCACTTGGGAACCGGTAGCAGAACCGACACTACCAGAAGCAACAATTGTCACCGCGCCCGCGGCACTGATATTGGCCTGCTCAACAGAGGTTTGAGTATCAGTGATCGGTTCGATCAATCCGGCACTGAATAGATTCAGCAGTTCATCTTCTGTCCAGACTTTGATACTCGCCGTCAGGCTGTCCCGTTCAGCATCCGACAGCGTATAGGTAAAGCTGTCGTTATAGCTGTCGCCGTAACTGCCGTACTGGCCATGCAAGCTTCGGTATTCCTCCGTACGCTTGTTAACCAACGTCTGGATTTCACCAGCCGTCCAGCCTGCATTGGTGTAATACGTCTGTTCATCGGACGATAGGGAAACCTCAAAGGTTGCATCGTATACAGACGGATCCGCCTGCATACCTCGGTATTGCCAGTAGGCATCGTATTCCTGCTCACGGTTGCTGGCGTAGTCGATCAGGGTCTGATCGATCTTGCTCTGGGCACCCGTGCCATCGGTCAGCTGGAGATCACTCCATACACCATTGAGGAGCTCATCGTAGGTCCGATCATCCCGAACAGCACTGTCATTGGCATCCTTGAGGCTGCCGCTGGCCACGTTGATATAGACATCGCCACTGGCAGAAATCGCTTCCTTCAGGCGCAGGTCACCACTGGTTTCCTTGAGGTAAATATCCGTCTTGGCGTCAACGGCCACATAGTGGGATAGGCTGGTGCCGGAATTAAGTGCGAGTGCACGACTACTGCTGTTACCAACAGAACCTTCCTCAGCCACCAGCGCCACGGTGCCACCCTGAACAGAGCCGTTATACCAGCTACCTGAGGTCTTCTGTGCAACGGTAATATTTTCCTTGGCAACCAGTCTGACGGTCTCACCAGAACCGGCCTGGACACTGTCAATCGCCAGGTCGCCACTGCCTGCGGCGATATGTACAACACCACCGGCTGTTGCTTTCAGGCTGGCATAGGTGTCATCCGCCAGATTAACGGTCAGGGCACCGGAATCCACCATGTCACCATTACCATCAACAACGACCTGACCAATATCACCACTGGCAGACAGTACGACACGTTTGCCGGTGATATAGGAGTCTTCGCTGGTCTGACGGATATCGCCTTTCGATGTAATGGTTGTCGTACCGGAGCTGTTCAGGATACTGCCATCAATGAGAATATCCGCACCAGCCACCGTAGAGGTCAGAGAAACACTACCAGCGTCGTAACCGATAAAGTTGATGTTGACGCCATAGTCAGCCTTCACCGTATGGGTATGGGTCGTGGTTGTGTACTCTTCCTTCACATACTTGGTGTAATAGGTCTTCTTGCCGTACCAGGTACTGGTCGTCCAGCGATCTTCGATATAGTTCTTGGTCTTGGAGGCATCAACCTGAGGATCGCTGACATAGGTGTAGGCATCATTCGCCTTCGCCGCATCCAGGAAGAAGTATGGCCCTTCGTCGGTCAGGGTAGGCCCTTCCAGACGCTCGGTCGTATCCCAGTAATCATCGGCGGGATCCTTAGCAAAGGCATCAATCCCCAGCCAGCCACTCTTCTTCTCGGTCTTGTAATAACGGGTGGCGTCCAGCACATCGACCGACCAGCCATAACGCCAGCCAGACTTGATGGAGTAGGTATTGCTGTCACTGCCAGCGACATCGGACTTGCCGTCTTCCTGAATGGTGACGCCGTTCTCGTCCTTGGTGTAAATGGTGACGTGGGGGTTCGCACTGGTACCTTTGGCTTTGTCCTTGATAACAAGGGTACCTTCACCCCGCTGGGAGGCATCCAGACTTTTCACCACGACGTCATATGCGGTGTTGTTGGTTACGGAGATTTTGCCGTAACCGCCCAGTACCCGGATCTCACCGGCGCCGGTATTGAGCATATGGCCTTCCAGCTCAATATAACCACCACTGACTCGGATTTCCTGAACTTCAATCTTGCCGGTTATCGTATTGTAATAAACGGTATAGTCGTCGGTTGAGGCTGTTGTCAGCTTGACGAGACCGCTGGTCGAACGGCTGATGCTGGAAATTTCATTGGCCGTGGCAGTACCGAGCGTCAGGTTGTAGTCCGGCTTACCACTCTGCATGATGCCGTTCAGGTTCAGGTACTCGGCCTGTATAACAATCCGGTCACCATACAGGCTGACGCCGGTCGGCGTCTTGGTCAGTTCTGCGACAACCAGTGCATCATTGGCAGACTGCTGCCCATTATTGGTCAGGGAATCCAGCTTGGAGTAGGTTTCTCCACCCACACTGTAATCGGTCAGGCCACTGATATAGACGCTCTTACCGACTACGTTCATGTTTTCCGCACGAACCTGGGCTTCAAATGTCACCTTGCCGTCAGGGTTGCTGACAGTCAGGTTACCCTGTGGGTTTTCGACATTACCGGTGATCGTAATATCCGGCGTCGGAATTCCCGCATTAGCCGGATCACTCTCGTCAAAGGTATTGGAGATGGTGATAAACGGCGGATTTTCACTACCACCGGCAGTCACTGTGGAGAAGTTGGCAGAACCAGCCGACACACCTTCGTCAGCCTGGTTATACGTTTCAATCTCACTGTTGCTGGCAACTTCCACACCGTTCAGGAACAGACCACCGTTGGAATCGGGAATCGAAATCCCTTTGATTTCCAGGAAGGCGGCGGTGTTGTTAGTAATCTCAACACTGGCGTCACCCGGCGCATCAAAGACACCGGTTCCTTCCAGGACATCAGAACGAACATCAATGGTTCCCGCCTGCGCCCAGATCTCGTCAACTTCGACAACAAGCACATCCTGCTTGGTGTAACCTGACAGACCATTTTCATCCGTGCTCCACAGTCCCTGTGCTTCCAGCTCGTTGGTAATACGAGTGACTTCAGATTCGTAGAACGCCTTGAGGTTAGCGTTGGTGTCCTTGTACTGGTTCAGCTGTTTCTGGGCATATTGCAGTTCCTGCACCAGTTCGGAATCCAGCTGATCGGTAACAGTACGGAAAGTAACGCCGTCAGTCTGAGTGCTGCTGGTCACCTGACCATTCACAATGGCATCCAGCACCAGTTCCTGCTTACGGTCGATACCCGTACGAACAGTACCATCGACATCCACAGTGGCATGTGCTTCGGTTTCAATGGTGCCGTCGTACAACTCGGAACCACCACTGATCGCCTTGGCAACTTCACTGGTCCAGTTCACCCCCTTGGCCTTGGCTGCCATATCTGCAAAACCGAGGCGTTCAGCGTGAAGCTTGGCATCACGGGCTGTCTCCAGCACTGCACCCGCAGCAACCGTGATGGTGTTGTTCTGAATCAGCTTCGCGGTTGCATCCAGACTGTTGATCGGTATAGCACTGCCGGCAAAGTTATCCGTACGAGCTTCCAGTTTGTACTGGTCGCGGTTGAAGCTGGTATCCGTACCGGTGGAGATATTAAGGTTACCGTCAGTGATCAGGAAACTGTTGGCTGCGAAGGTCACCTTGTTTTCAGGACGTACTTCTACCGTCGTATCCGCTACTGCGACGGTACCACCACCGTAGGTTTCGACGTTGACCTTTCCGACAGCCTCACCCGTACCACGAGCAGAAATCTGGACATCTCCCACACTGCTCAGTTGCGCGTCTTCACCCACGTAGACTTCTGCAATATTGGTATCCGTCTTGATTTCCATGGTCGCGCCCGCTCCGGACACCGCACCACCGGAGATCAATGTGACCTTGTCGTTCAGGATAAAGTCATTGAGAGCATCCAGTGTCATGTCACCGGCATCTGATGCACCGTCTTCCACGGTCAGTGACGCACTATCCCCAATCACCACGCGGGTGGTCATATTGACGTTGGTAAAGCTGTCCGCACCGGCTGCGCTGGCAACACCGCCCGTGGTGCCCTTGATATTGTCACCAGAGACGCTGTTCTTGCGCAGTTTGGTGATGGCATCCATATCAATATCGGTTGCCTTGATCACGGCATCCGCACCAATACCAGCGGTTATATTGGCTGTTACATCGTGATCAGCCTTGGCACCTGTGGCACCCAGCACACCACCGGAACCCACATTGATTTTGCTGTCAAAGGTAGCATTCTGCTCCGCCTTGATGACCAGGGTTCCTGCGCCGCGCTGGGTCAAGTCGATATCCTTGCCGCTGGCGCCTTCACGAATTTCCGCCGTGACAGTGCTCTTGTTCACCGTAATGGCTTCGGTACCGGAACCACCGACAATACCACCGGCACCGGCCGTGCCTTCCGCATAGTTATCATCATTACCAACCGCGGTGATCTGGAGTGTGGAACCTGTCAGATCAACCCCATCCCCCAGGAAAGCGAGCGTTGTCGTATCTGACTTGGCTTTGGCTGAACTGCCGCCTGCCGCCAGCAGACCGCCGGAGTAGCTGTCAGCCTCGGACTTCTGCTTGGTATTATTCGTTGCAGAAAGTGTCGTCGCACCGGTAATCGCCAGCGTCGCACCATCGGCAACGAAACTCTTCACCGTGCTGTTGTTATTGATCGTCGACAGGGTTGCATCAACACCAATCAAGGCGCCGGCTGCACCCAGCGAGTACGCCTTGGCGTTATAGCTGTTATCCGGCACCTTGGTTTCTGCCGCAATAGACAGACTGGCGGCGGT
The DNA here is from genome assembly GCA_964291505.2 of uncultured Kistimonas sp. Taxonomy (GTDB): domain Bacteria; phylum Pseudomonadota; class Gammaproteobacteria; order Pseudomonadales; family Endozoicomonadaceae; genus Kistimonas. The sequence goes on from OZ220199.1 coordinate 125,187, forward strand.
GATGCTGATACTGCCTTGAGTCGCATCATCAGGATCGCCCAACGCGGCAATGACGGTGGGCGCAATCGTGATATCTGTCAGAGAGACACCAACGGCAAGACCGCCGGCATTCACACCATGCACCGTTACATCGGCTTTTGGTGTAGCCGCAGCCTGAATATCCACGGTATTGGTCACAGTGACAGCGGCATTGTTTCCAATAAATGCCTTCACGCTCGGGTCAATACGAACCCTGGCGTCGTTACCAGAACCGGCTCCGATACCTGCAGCCACAGACCAGATATTTTCGGTCACCGTGGCGTTAGAGGTCGCCGTGATCAGGACATCTCCGACGGAATCACTATCCTGGCCAACCTGAGCATAATCCCCCAGATAAGCCAACGTGGTTCCACCGATATCGACATCACCGACTGCCGCTCCTGCGGCTATGCTGCCGGCGGTTACCCCTTTCGCCTCGACGTCGTAATTGCGGGAGGCTTCTGCGGTAATAATCAGATCGTCGGCGTTGGTAATCCGCGCGCCATTTGATGACGTTGTTCCATGATCCACAAACGCCCGTTGTGTCGCCGTATCATTGATAACACTGACCTGAGCACCCAGCCCAACAGTGCCTGCAGAGCCGCCGTAGCTATAAACGTCAACATCTTCGGCAGTAAATATCGCCTTGATCTTGATATCATCGGTTGCAGAAATATCCGTGTTGTTATCGATATAAGCCGTTGTTGCTCCGGAAAGATTCAATACACCGACAGAGCCACCTACACTCAGGCCTACGCCCCCAATCGCTGCACCACCGGCAATCTGTTGAATATCCGCGGTTTCAGTCGCCTTCACCAGGATGTCTGCTGATGCCCCATTACTGCCAGCTGTGATCTGTGCACCATCGCCAATATAGGCCGTGGTATCTGATACGGAAGGGTCTTCGCCTACGGAAACAGTAAAGAGACTGCTTGTTGCAACACTGTCAGCTCGTTGGGCAGTATCATCAGAACCCAGTCCGTTCGGATTGCTGTTACTAAATGCTGTATCAATCTTTTCCTGCGCCGGTGTCGCCTGTTCATTACCGGCACTATCTAGCCCTGTACCCACACTGATAACCGATGCCGCGCCACTGACACCAAAGGTGCCACCACCGGCAAATGCCATGACCATGGAATCAATGGTGCGATTGGCTTCAGCTTCAACCGTCACATCTCCTTCCGCCGTCACAACACTGTTTGCGCCGATATGGGCATCCACGGCGTTTTTAGCCGTGACAACATCAATGGATGCACCAACACCACCGCCACCTAAGCCACCGGCACCAATGTCGTTGTCGAAGGTGATCTTACTGGTCGCCTTGACCTTGGTATCGGCGCCGGACGTCACATTCGCGTTGGTTGCAGCACCACTGCCGGGTACATAAGCGCCAATGTAAGCGGTCGTGTTCGAGTTTGTCTCAACCACAGACACAGAACCCGCAATTCCAGCGGCCCCAGCAGCGAGCGTGCCAACCAGTACAGAGACGTCTTCTTCCGAATCACTGTTAACCTGCACAGTGCCACTTGCGTCAATCGTCGCCCCTTCGATATAAGCGCGGGTATTGCCATCCAGCAGGCCTACCGCAACAGAGCCACCGGCACCGACAATACCGCCGCCGATGGCGCCATCATACAGATCCAGATCCACACGACTGTTTGCATCTACAATCACACCGGTGTCACTGGTTACCTTGGCTAACCGGATAAATGCATCAGTATCAGATGTACTCTTCACACCGGACGCAGCGCCAGCCACTCCAGCATAAAAGCCTGCCCCGACGCCCGCGCTGGCAGACAGGATTTTTTCCCGACTGAGCGCCGAAACATCCAGACCGTCACCGGCATAGATATGATCCTCATCAGTCGAGACATCATCATCGGCGACATAGGCCTGCGTGGTGTTATCGACAATATCAGTATCAATAGAGGCACCCACACCTGCGGCACCGCCACCAAAGGCAAGCGCGCCCCCTCCACTGCTGATATCGGTATGCTGGTGCGCACGAACCTTGACCTGCTTGCCTCGGTTACTGTTGTTATTGATTGACGCATCACTGATATAGGCACGTGTCGTATTCGTGACCTTGTTGACGATCACATTGGCGCCAATGCCGACCTGTCCGGCCAGCCCCAGGCTGACGGCAACAACATCGATTTCTTCATCATTAGTGGCAATAACGGCCAAACCATTGAGGTTTTCGGTACTCTCAGTGCCGGAGGCATCATCGGCCCATTGTTTGATGGCCAGTGAACTGCCTGAGCCCTTAGCAACAACCGCTGCATCACCCGTGATATATGCCTGGGTATCATTATCCAACTGGTTGACCACCACGGTGCCGCCAACACCTACAGTTCCCGAACCACTGAGGGTACCGGCGTAGGATTTGATGGTGTCGTCAGACTCAGCCTGAACCAGGATGTTGTCATCCGTTGTGACCGTGCCACCGTTGATATAGGCCCGCACGTCATTGTGAATCAGATTACTGGATGCGGAACCGGCCACACTGGTGGTACCGGAACCGGAAATACCGGCAGACAAGGTCGAAATCGTCGCATCCGATGTGGCCACAATGCGGATATTGCCGGCATTACCGGTCGTTACGACGGCACTGGAACCATCCACATAGGATTTAACGGTATTGTCGATTTCGTTATAGGCGACAGCTGCCCCAATCGCGACGGTGCCAGAACCACTGATCTGGGTTGAGCCGGAGCGGATATCAGAGGTATCGGTTGCCAGCACATTGATGTCACCGGTCGTGGTGACAGAGGCGCCCCCACTGATATGGGCATCAACGGTCTTGCGAATCCAGTTCAGGGAGAAAGAGCCGGCTCCTGCAAACGTACCGGATCCGGAAAGCGAGACACTGAAAGTATTGATATCAGCATCAGAGGTCGCACTGACGTTCACGGTATCAGCAATCACCGTGGCGTTATCAATGTAAGCACGAATGATATTGGCGGTATCGTAATCACCCGGATCATCCGGGTTACCACCGACATAGTTGTAACCTACTGCGGCACCAATGGCGGCAGTACCGGCACCACTGCCGCCACCCGCCAGCGAATTCAGTGTTGCCTGGTCGGATGCGGAAACACTCACCGCACCACTGCTGGCCTGTGCTTTGGCATTATCAGCAATGCGTGCTTCCACACTGTTGCGAATCCAGTTCAATGACAGCGAAGCCGCACCACCTACTGTACCGGCGCCGGAGCCACTGATGGTGAATGACCAGATCTGGGCGTCCAGTATCGGATCATCACTGCTATCCTGATCGCCGTCATCGGCCAAGGCCACAGAGGGCAATTGATCGGTATTCAGGACTTTAGCGACAACCTTGATATCACCCGTTGTCGCTGTTGCTTCAGTACCACTGCCTTCTATGCGCGCCTGAAGATCGCTGCGCATATCGTTGGTGGCAGAGGCGATGGATGCCGCCCCGGTGCTGGCGCCGGAAGCGCCGCCAGCGACAATCACCATGATCGGAGTTGTCGTGGCACGGACACTAACATCGGTATAGCCCGTTACCTTGGCGCCGCCCTGTATGGAGGCATTGACCAGGTTACGCATGAAGTTAATCGAAATAGAGCCGGCTATCGCGACATTGCTGGCACCTGCCGCACCTACTGTGACGTTCACAATGCTGGCTGCCGAGTCCGCATAAACATTAACGGCACCCAGGCTGGAATCTACTGTCGAGCTACCGCCAATGTAGGCGCGAATAATGCCTGTGTTGATGGCATCGCGATTCTCGGCCACATCACGGGTCGGATCCCCCGGGTTACCGCCAATGTAGTTGTAGGCAATCGCTGCACCGACAGCGCTGCCCGACGAACCTGCTGCACCGATGGCAATCGATATCAGGTCAGCGTCGTCCTCTGCCGCAACAGTCACATCACTGGATGCATCGACATCTGCATTATTGACGTACGCCTCTACAGTGTTGTTCAACCAGTTCAGCGAAATAGCCGCACCAGCCGCAAAGCTGTTCGCATAAGCCCCGGCGATAGTGACATTGATAACCTGTGCACCGAAATCAGTATCCGACGGCAGCTCAGAAGTATCCACACCCAGGCCTGCCAGATCGACATCCGACCCCGAAGGCGAGAAACCGGCAAGTACATTCACACCGGCATTTTTGGATTCCACTTTCGCACTATCGATATAGGCCTGTACCGTGTTGCTGACCTCGGTGGTTGAAGCCGATGCACCCACGGCAGAACCGCTACCAGAATAAGCGCCTGCGCCGGCAATAACGACCATGGTCGTTGAGTCAGCCGCCGCCACACTGACGGCCCCACTGGCCTCAACATCGGTATTGACAGTTGCATCCCCATCATCCTTGATACGCGCCTGAATCGTATTAGTGACTTCATTGACAGGAATGGAGCCACCAAATGCGAAATTCTGCGCACCTGCACCGCCGACAGCCACGCTAACCAGCACACTCTTGGCCGACGCCAGAACATCCAGCGTCGAGGTATTTGAAACCACTTTCGAGCTGTTGATTTCTGCCAGGATGGTGTTGTTGATCAGGTTCACCCCGATCGCAGCACCCAGTGCGCCCTGCTGTGAGGAGTAAGCCAGTCCGCCAGACAGGTTTACGCTGGTTGTCGTATCTGTTGCGGAAACCAGTATGGCGCCATCAACAGCAATATCGCTGTCGTCAGTGATGGTGGCCGTAATAGTGTTATTGGTCGATGTTGCCGCCAAGCTACCGGCAACGGCCAACTTCTCAGCACCCGAGCCCCCTACAACAAGGGTGCCCAATACGGAATTTTCTTCTGCCTTAACACTCAAACCACCACTGGTGCGCAAGGTTGAGCCAGAAACCTTCGCCGTCACCGTGTTATCGATGAAATTGAAGCCCAAGGCAAAGCCGAGACCCAACGACTTACCCTTAGCAAAACCACCGGCAAAGGAGTAAATCGACGATGCATCATCAGCGAGCAGACTGACATTACCGGTTGAATCTGCCGTGGTTGTGGTATTGAGCAGTTTGGACTCAACCGTATTGTTGATGAAGTTCATCGACAGGGTGCCAGCGGCCCCCAAACCGGTCGTGCTTTGTCCGCCGGCACTCCCCACTGAACCCGTAATCGACACTACCAGCCCTGTTGACTGTGCCGTAAGGATGACATCACCGCTGTGTTTCAGATTACTGAGACCATCGATCACTGATTCCGTGGTATTTTGAATTTGTGTGAAGGCTACAGCGGAGCCGACGCCTGTTTTGCCACCAAAACCGCCGGAACCGGCAATCAGTATAATCTGGGTATGATCATCAGCATTCAGGTTGATCGTGCCATCGATGACTGTATCACCGGAGATAGAAGACAATCCGGTCTTGGTCGTAAAGGTGGTTCTTGTCACCGCGACGGAGCCTGCGATGGCCGTCCCGCTACGGCCGGTAGCACCGGCAATACTGGCAGTCAGAGAGGCTACCCAGCCGTTACGGGTTGCATCAAAATCCAGCAGGTCTGCCAGCAGAGAATCCGCACTGACAACCGATGCATTCACGGTGCCAGTGACAAAACTGAAGGATGCAGAACCCGCAATTCCCCGGGCAGTCCCACCATTGTCATCCTTCACATAGGTCATTGCGCCAGAGATTGAGCCATAAATACTCAGATCACTGGCCTTAATGGTCAGGTCACCAACATCGATATCATAGGCATTACGGATGTAGGCTTCTGCGTTGTCGTCACCGATGTTAATGGTGACAGAACCAGAAATCCCCATACCCGTCTGGCCAGGCTTGGCCGCTTCTTTTGCGTCTTCCTCGGCCGTCCAGCGGCTGCTCATGTCCGCGATGCCATCCTGATAGCTCTGGCTCTGGTTCATTTTCATCAATTCCGGGCTGGTTGTTGTCGAGCCATCGGAATTGCTTAAACCATTGCTGCTGGAAGGATCGGAACTGCCACCACTGCCATTACTGGCCGTATCTGTTGGAACACTATCACTGTCAGCCGCCGGGCTTTTTGACACCTTGGAGCCTGCCAGCGCCAGGCTGGCTGCCACGCCATCATTCTCAGCGAACAACTTGACGTTACCCGTTGCAGTGAAACCACCGCTGCCATAACGCGCGTCATCGCCATAACGGCTACCGATCAGCGCCTCGGTTTCACGCTCAATCACGTTGACTGCAACAGAAGCCCCGACACCTGTCGTTTCAGAGGACGCCACTGACACCGGCAACTGTGAAGATATAAGCGGTATCGTGCGCATTGATAAGAACAGCATTACCATCATTGTCCGCAGAGCCGTTGCCTACAGTGATATTGGCACCGTCATCGACCTGGGCAATGGTGGAGTTGATCAACACAGTGGCAAGCATGGCACCGTTAAAGGCCATATTGTCAGCCTGACCACCAGAAGCACCGAACGTGACAGACAGTGTCTCGTTATCAGCGTCCACTTTCAGGCTGTCGGCATAGAGCGTCACGCCGTCTTCTATCTTGGCGGTAACATCATTGACGTAGGCATAGCCCAGCAGAGCCACACCAACGGCATCACCATCGTCAGCAGCCTTGGTGCCATAACCGCCGGCTGTCGCCTTGGGTTTCCAGCCGCTGTAGGTTTTCGCATCGTCACCGCCCGGCTTGTCCGTGTCGCCGGTCACACCAAAGGGCGTAAAGTTACCTCCAAGGTTAACCATCTGGGCAATGCTGGCTGCGGATACGACGACATCCTGATCAGTGGCTGCATCCTGATAGGTCGTATTCTGGTTGATGGATGCCCCTTCCTTGATAGTCGCATCCGCACTCTGGTTCATCACCAGTACCGCAATAGACCCGGCAGCCGCTTTCTTCTGACCATCCGCCCGCGACGCCGTCCAGGAATCAATCAGATGGTCATCCAACCCCAGGTTGCTGTCGAGATAACTGGCCGCTGTCGTAATAAACTCACCGATCTTGTTCTGGACCGGATCCAGCATCAACCAACGTCTGTCATCATCAAAATCTTCATTATTGAGATCAACGTTATACTCAGCTACATCGCTCAGGAATTCGTATTGAATGGTCTTGCCGGTGCTGTCTTTACTTTCCACCAGTGTGCCCGCTTTCAAGGTGGCACCGGTTTCGGTGTCCTTGTAATCAGACTTGCCGACATCTTCCAGCAAAGGCGCAATCAGGTTGGCGCCCCAGAGACTGGTGGGATCAATTTGATTACGGGTTTCGGCATTGACCGTCAGCTTGCCCGCCGCATCAACCACCGCATCCTTGTTGATATAGGCTTTGGACTTACTGTCGTAATAGCCCATGGCAATGGCTGCAGAGAAGCCGGTTTCCGTGGTGAAACGGGAGTCGTCACCCGTTGCTGCGCCGTAATCAATCGCTTTAGAGTCTGACGTCAGGCTTGGACGGGACTCCAGAACAGCCTGAACAGTGATATTGCCACCGGCCTGTACGGTCTGCTTGTTAGCTGCATCCACAACACCATCGCCTATACGCGCGGTAACGTCGTTGCTATCTACGTGCACTGCAATAGCAGCAGCCACATCGTAGGCATCGCCCTTGGTTTTGGGTTCTGACGTGGCATTCCACCACTTATCAAAAGCATCGGATTTGGACGACAGGAATTTTGTGGTGGCGTCCTTAATCGGATCCGACAGACGACTTTTCTGGGATTTCGTCGCATCCGTCAGGTAATCGCCTTTGGAGTCAGTTCCAACGCCGGCAAACGCCTTGATACCCGGGCTGGTTGGCGGCGACAGGAAGAGTGCCCCGACACCAATCAGGTTGTCAGCAATCGCACCAAAGCTGTTGTTCGCACCAATCCCCGAATCGGCACCATTATCATCGAGGATGTGATCATCCATGCTGGCATCAACGGTGATATCACCTGCGACGGTAACGGTACCATCCAGGTAAGCATTGGTATGGCTTTCATCAACAGCAATCGCCAAGGCAATTCCCAGTTTACCTTTAACACCGGCAATGGAGCGCGCGACCGTCGTATTAATTTCGGAGGTATTACTGGAGACATTCAGGTTGCCGCCAACGGTCATGACCGAGCCATCTTTCACATTGGCTTCTGCCGTTGACTGGATCACGCTAACAGCGACCGAACCGGCCATTTTGGACAGTTTGGTCGGGTTCGCCTCAACGTCCATGGCATTTTTGGCATCGGCATGGATATAGACGTCACCAGCAGCATTCACATTACCATTGATCGTGACCTTTGACTCATTCTCAATAATGCCGACGGAAGCCGCAAAACCCCATGAATAGGGCTTGGCACTGGCCTGAGCCAGTGATGAGGAAACAATCGTGACATTACCTGTATTCTGACTGGTATCCGGTGATGCCTCAGCAGTGATCTGGGCAAACTCGCCAATCTCAATTTTAGCGGTGGAAACCGCACGGGATACCGCCCCCAAGAGGGCCAGCCCTTCACTGAACTCAATGGCAAACTCAGCAACCGAGAGCGCGTTTTCAGCAAACCAGTTATTGTTGTTGGAATTACTGGCCGCCAGGTAATTCTGACTGTTAACCACAGCACCGACAGACACATTGCCGCCTTTCAGCGTGGTCTGTGTATTAATGGTGCCGACCGTTTCACCAATAAACACCTTGGCTTTCAGGTTATCGTAGTTGTACCAGCCGGATGTCCAGGGCAATAAGCGGGATTCAGCCAATACGGTAATATCGCCATGCACGGCATTGCTTACATTGGTAGATGCCAGTGCAATTAACTGGGCACCTTCATCAATGGTGATTTCCTTGCCTTTAATGGTGATATCACCCGCCGCTGTCGCATGGCTGGTATCAATCGTATAGCCTTTGATCTTGACGGTACCGGCAGCAATCTTGATGTTCATGCCATCAACGGAGATATTGCCGTCAATGGTCGCGGTATCCCCTGCATTCACCGTATAGGTCGCATTATCCTTGCCGGTAAAGCTGACCCATTCAAAATCTTCCTGGGTAATGGATGAGTCCATTCCCTCAACGATGATTTCGTTATCGGTACCACCACCAATATTGACACTGACCTTGTCAGTTCCTGCCACCAGTCCCGAGGTATTGATATAAAACTGATCATTGTCGTTGGCAGAACCCACCAGTGAATCCACACCACCGCCAGTACGCAGTATGACGCCACCTAATGTGAAGCCACTCGCATTCAGTGAGTTAACAGACGCACCACCGGAAAGGTCCGCCCGTTCGACACCATCCAGTCTATCGGTTTCAGTGCTACCGATAGTCAGTGTCGCATTATCCAGATCAACAGGATCTGTTGCATCATCGCTGGTGATATCCGCCAATACCATATCGGCATCACGTACTTCGACCACCCAGTCTTCACCGCTGCCACCGGTAATGGTGTCGTTACCAGTGCCGCCGGTGAAGGTATCATTACCAATACCTCCGGTCAGGGTGTCAGCACCAGCCCCCCCATCAAGCTTCACATGACCGGATACAATGGCATTTCCGGCAAGGCTTCCGCCGGTGCCGGTCTTTTCAATCCCCAATACACTGGCGGCCAATGAGCCACCCACCGCAGCGACGGTCAGGTCGCCAACGCCCGTTGTGGTATCGGTCAGATTTATCCCGGTCTGTGCGGGATTCAGCGTAGCGGTCAGCTTCCCGGACGTATCAGCTTCCGCGATGAGATCAAGCACGTCCTGAATAGTTTCAGCATACGTCAGGTTGACATTGACCACCGTGCCATCACGCAGCGTAACAGAGAAATCTGTGCCTTCGACCGTTCCCAGACCGGACTGGTTAGCCAGATATTGGACCAGGGTTTCCGCACCCAGCCCGGTAAACCCGGAGGCATCTATCGTGTTATCACCCGCACCGCCGGTTAATTGGACAATTTCAACCTGGGACAGGGTATCCGTCGTACTACCGTGAACAAGGCTCACATTGGTGAGTGTCATATTCGCGTCGAAGGTTTCTACCAGCGTATCAATGCCTTCACCGCCATCAATGATGTCAGCTCCGCCAAAGCCCGTTAAGGTATCGGCATCATCCTGACCGTACAGTTCGTCATCACCACCGGCGCCAATCAAGGTATCCATACCTTCACCGCCGTATAGCTTGACGCTGCCGGAGAACCCGGAAGCATCCAGCAGGTTGCCACTGGCACCACCAGTCAGCTCAGCTTTCTCAATCTCGCTGAGCGTATCCAGACTTTGAATACCATCCACACTGCTGACGACAGCACTACCGCCAGCGTTAAAATCACCATTGACCGTAATTTCGCTGACATTCAGGGCAGCCAGATTATTCGTAAACGTCACCACCCAGGCGCCGGCAGAACCGGTCACTGCAACGTCCTCATAACCAATATTGTCGAGCTGACGGAGTGCAAACGCGACGTCATCAACATCCGCGTCGAACGCCAGGTTTTCCGTGGTTTGACCATCAAACGTTAACGTGAAGGAACCACTGGTTACTCCCGTCAAAGTGATGCTCTGCACTTCGTTATTGGACTGACCGGCCTGTGTCGTAACAACCTCTGAAGAACCATGGGTAAAGTTGTCTGTGACCTTCAGTTCTTCAATATCCTGAGAGCCGAACTCACCGATAAACTGAATCTGCCATACCCCGGGTTTGCCGGTAACCTGAATATTCTCTTCATGGAATCCGGTCAGCAGGCTGAGAATACCGGCGAGTTCCTCGGTTGAGGCATCATAGGCGATGGCTTCGGATTCTTCGCCACGGAAGGAAACGGTGAAGGTGCCATCGCTCACATCATCATCAAGCTTAATGGTCTGGATTTCATCAACACCCGCCGCAGCATCCAGACTGGAATCGGTAAGAATGTAGCGAGTATCGCCGCTTTCGATCAGTGTATCGGTGCCGCCATTACCATCAATGTTGTCAACACCAGTACCGCCACTGAGCACGTCATCATTATCGGAACCAACCAGCGTGTCACGACCCGCACCACCGGATAACGTAACACCACCCAAGGTGAAGCCAGACGCATCAAGGGTGTTATCACTCAGGCCTCCGGTCAGATTGGCACTTTCTATACTAACAAGTTGATCTTTTTCTTCTTGAAGCGGCTTGTCGGCATACTTCACCGTCAGTTGGGATTCAACCAGGGTAAAATCAGCATCCCGCTGCTCCAACAAGGTATCGGTTCCCTCACCACCATCGATGGTATCATCACCGGCTCCACCGGTCAGCGTATCGTTTCCGACAGAGCCTGTTAACGTGTCATTGCCACCGGCACCATCAAGGGATACATCGCCCAGCGTAAAGGCTGAAGCATCCAGCGTATTGTTACCATCACCGCCCGTCAGCGCGGCAGATTCAAAACCTGAGAGCGTATCTTCGTCGATGCCGTCAATCGTAAGCACGGTATCTTTTAGTACAAAGTTTGCATCACGGCGCTCACTGACAGTGTCTGTGCCTTCACCACCGCTCAGGGTGTCCAAGCCCAAGCCGCCGCCAAGGGTATCGTTACCCTTGCCACCGACAATGGTATTATCATTCGCGTTACCGGCCAGGGTATCGTCATAATCGGAACCGGTGATATCACCAAAGCCACTGACACCTTCAAAACCGGTCGCAATACCCGCATCAAGATCGACTGTCACACCGGTTGTGCAACCGGAAAAATCCAGCACATCATCAGAATCAGCAGACAATGTTTCGATACCGGTCAGCGAGACGCCTGCCAGATCCAGCGCATTACTACCGGTAATGGCCCAGTTATTCTTACCATCGATGGTGGCGCTTACGGTGTCATCGCCATTACCACCGGTGATGGTTTCAATGCCACTGAAAGTCAGATCACCGTCATTAGCCGTACCCGCGTTATTCCCGGTCAATACCCATGTGGTATCACTTTCCGCACCCACCAGCGTGTCGCTGCCGCTTCCCGCATTGAAGGTAATCAGCAAGCTTTCGTCAGTCAGTGCAGTGATACTTTTATCCAGCGTGAGGGTGTCATCACCATCAGTACCGGTAATGGTAATGTGATTGCTGCTGTCCAGCGTGGCTTCATAAAGGACTGGCGCACCTTCCGCGCTGTTATCCACCAGCTGCAGGACAGAGGTGTTATCCTGCTCAATGACCCTCAGCACCAGGTCATTGGCATCGTTACCCATATCGTGGCTGAGCTCATTGGTCTGCACCGCCATGGCCATGGGGTCGGCAGAAAAGAGCAGCCTCGGCTCCAAGCTCTCAAAGGTAAACCGATGCTGCGCAGACGCACTTTTACGGCGAACCGGCTTTTTCCTGCGGGAGGGCTCTGCTGCGGGCATGTCCCGGCTCAGCAGGCTTTTTCCCAGCGACAGAATGCTGTTCTTCAACCGTGACAGCGGATGAAGGGCGGTTGTCGTCGGAAATGGATATGCCATGGTCTGCGCTTCCGTATTTGTCCGTTTTTATATCCGGTGTCTGGAGCCTGTCCTTACTGCAACACCGTGACGGCCTCGATCGGTACTACCTGGGTAGTGCGTCTACAGCCTTTATTCTCATAGCCCCGTCACGTCAGCGAGCGGCCGGAGCCGCTCACCATTCTGGGGCATAAAAGCGCACCTATCTGGTGCGCTTTTCTTACTGCAATGTGACTTCTTCTTCCGGCGCAGCGGCTTCTTCCTTAGACGCTGCTGGCTCTGATGCTTCCGCACCGGCCACTTTCTCCAGCATGCTGGTGAAGTTACGCATGGACTGGAGGTGGATATAAATCAGTTCCAGTGCATCGGTCTTCGCCAGGTCTGCCAACTGTTCACCAGTCAGAGACTTCAGCTTGTCACGATTTACAGCCATGAAACCGGTCAGGGTCAGTTTCTCGCCATCCGGCTGGGTAAACTGGGCGCCCATGGGCTCCAGCAGATCCAGCTCTTTCAGCTTGCTGCAGAAGTTACGGGTGCGGTTGAAATGCACCTGGTACTCCTTCAGGAACGCCAGCACATTATCGAGGTACTGGGTCTTCTCACCTTCCGCATCAAACAGACGCTCACCGACACCATCCTTATTACAGCCAGTGTAGGTCTCATCAATGCAAAGGGTGAAGTTAGCGCCATCATCGGAGCTGGAGAAAACAAACGGATAGCGACGTAAAAAGGCCGGCACATAACGAGAAGTCATTTGACCTTCGTCGTTCAGATACAGGTTTTCCTGTTCCCTGACACCCAGGATCACCACCGGCATGATCTGGTCATCATTCCCCGTGAAGACGACAGCCATTTCGCTGGCTGCATTGGGAAATTCCACGGCCATCAGGGGCACAGAATTCACATCCCTGGCAAATTCAAAGTCAGTCACCTGCTTGATCGCCCAGTCACGATGACGCTGGCTGGAGACCGGCTGGACCTGGCTGTAAATCAGTAATTGCTTTGCCATGTTTTTTCTACCTCTTTCCTGCTCTTTCCCTGTGGGGCGTTCCATTGTTGTCAAACCATTGCGTCGGTCAGCTGCACAGGCGTAAAACCTGTGACGGCACAACCGGCTGCAATAACTGTTCTTCCCATCCGTATTTACGGACATACGCGGTATTCAGCCCGAGACATTGTTCGGACTGACACTGGTCACGATACGCACACTGGTGAAAACCATTGCGCATGAATTCCGTCCAGAACGCCGGATCGATATGCAGCTCCGGCTGGTCGTTCATCAACACATCCGCCAGCTCACCCAGCAGACATTCGGGGAAATTTTTCACTTCTACCGCCCGGCCCAGCGCCCTGGCTCGAATGACCGCTTCGCGGAGAAAAGGCAACACCGTACTGTGCGGCACCAGTAAATCCTTTTCATCGGTTTCCTGCATGGGCCAATACGACCAGAATTCCATTTGCGCGAGTCGTTTGAGATGGGCAAGCCTCTCAACGAGATCAGGTAATAATTGGTAACTGCTGGCAGTCACAACGGTATTTGTGAGTAGCGATACGCCCTCAATCGTATCCAGATACTCCAGCCCCTGCATCATCCGATCGAAAGCGCCCTGCACACCGGTGATATGATCATGACTCCAAGCATCCGAACCGGCGACACTGACAAAGTATTCATCCACACCCGCTTCCAGCAGACGATCACAGTAACTCTTCTGATGCAGATGCATACCATGCGTTTGGATGCGGACATGCTGAAAGCCGGCAGCCTTGGCCTGACGGGCCAGTTCAGGCAGATCGCGGCGCAGGGTAATTTCAGAACCGGTCAGAATCAGACCATTCCACTGCTGATACTGACGGTTATGGGTAAGGATTTCATGGAAGCGTTCAAGGGTTTGCGGGACGAGACGATCCATGGTGCCCTCGATCATGCAATGCTCGCACTTGAGATTGCACCGGAACTCCATGGTGACAGAGACGTAGTCGTTATTGTTAAACCGTCCCATACTCACGTCAGAACACCCCGTAGTATGCGCTTTTGGTTATCGTTATCGCGTTATCTACCATCGTGTAGTCAAAGCCTACATCGAATAACAGATGATCCAACTTGTCCCTGCTGTTTTCAACAAACTTTACATGATCGCCTGGAAAGCCGGTTTTTCTCAGGAAAAAAAGCAATTGATCAATCGTGACGCGCGAAAAGTAAACACCGTCGCACAGTCGTTTGTTGGCCACGACTATCGTCTGGCAATCCACCAGCTCAGGCCAGAGCACAGTTTCAGGATTCAATGAATCCAGATTAAGGAGAGCGGAACAGGCCACCTTTGCAAGAATGTCATCCTGCTCGGATCTGGCGTCAAAAAAGCTGTAAAGGTTATCAAAAATCAGACCGCCTGCTGTCAGGGAGTAACTCAGCCCCGAAGATACATTGCTGCCAGCATTACCCATATAAACATTGATGGAGTCCAATGAACGCTGGCCGTGTCCTGTTTCAGGTTCGAGATCCAGGGAAAACATAAAATACGGGCTGTTTTCATTGACGGTCAGATCGCAGGACAGCCAGGGCGATAACACTTCAATCAATCGTGATGCAGAGATCTGTCGTTGCAGACGCTCGTAATCGTAAAAATAGAGTTCCCAACTAAAACCCCTTTCCGACTGTTTGATACCCCAAACCGTCTGAAAATCACCAATCGCGTCACGAATCGTCTGGCAAATATCGATCAGTTGCTCTGCGCCCGCCTGTTGAAATGAGTCATGAAGCAAATTGATCGAACGGAACTTGCCGGACTGACTACTGCGAGGCTCATACGGCCAGAGGCAGTAATCCAGGCAGGGATCATTGGATTTAGCCCATTCAATATCAGGCACGCTTGCTGTGATGGTTCGATCCAGGGCAACTGACATGCTAACGCCCCTCTATACCGAAATAGATCGTCGCGAACGGCCGCCCTGTACGGGCAATGCCACTGGACAGATGGCCGAGTGGTTGTCCGGCATTGTTAGCTAACCAGAGTGCGACTTTTCCTGGCTCAACCTGGAACGCTTGAGTCAATTGCTCTAGTAAATGACGAATATCACCCAACACCATTTCTGTGTCATACAGATTGAGATCAAACGAGTTGCGAGGATTACAGGGCTCATTCACCTCCAAACACATAAGCTCTTCTTCTGGAACCCGCTCTGCCGCCAGCAACAAGACTTGCTGAATAAAAGACGACAATTCATGATCTTTCTGATTATCACCTGCCAACAATTCATTTAACCAGCGACTAACACCTATATCGGGTTTTAACCAGTAATCGGTGATCGCATGATGTTGTGGCTTAGCCACATCCCACTTCAAAGCCTTATGCACGAGCAGAGGCGCTTTAATGGGCCCCTTTTCCAGAGTAGCCCGTACAGTCGAGGCAAACTCGACATACAATTTACACAGCCTTGCTTCAGACTCTGCCTCGAAGCCCAGATGGACAATATCCGCTTCAGGAAGCAGTGCCAAAATCGCCTCAAAGGTATCCGTGGGTGCATTCAGTTGCTGACACAGTTTGCGCAGCCTGTGTTCAGGGCTTTTTCCTAGAGAAGCTTTATGGACGGTCATCAGGAATCGGTCATCCAGCATCTGACGCTCACTGAACTTCACTGAGCGCTCAAAGCCATAAGGGGCCTCAAGCGCCTCAGCAAAGGTCGCCAGCACAGCCGATTCCGGGTACTGCATCAGTCAGCCTTCCCCGCCACAGCAAGGGTCGTCGTACGACTGTAGATAGAGAGATGGGCAGAACCCGACTGCTCATCTGCCAACAACCCGTTCACTTGAGTCAGATCAGCCTCGGACAGGACCCCCACGGAACGCTTCAGTCGTAATGTGTTCAGGATGTAGCCGTAACGGGCTCTGGCATATTCACTCCGTGCAAAGAACAGATCACGCTCTGCATCCAGCACCGAGAGACTGGTGGTCAGACCGGAGGAAAAACCGACACGCTTTGCCTCAACCGCCAGCTCATAGGACTCAACAGACTTGGCCAGCGATTCCACCTTGGCAATATCGGTGATAACCCCGTCATACGCTGACAGTGTCTGACGCTTGACCGCGCGTTGCTCCAGTTCCTGTTCCTGCATGGTGCGACTAAGAAGATCAGTCGCGGCCCGCACACGAGATGACACCAGACCACCCGAGTAGATCGGAATATTCAGTGACACCGTCGCTGCCGTGGTCGTTACTTCACTACCACCACCGTAGAGTGAACCCTGGGTGTCGTTATTGTTGTAACTGATATCCAGATCGAGCGTAGGATAGTGTCCACCTTTAAGGCTTTTCACCTCTTCTCTGGCAGCTTCTACCGCATACGTCCGAATCTTCAGCTCCGGGTTATACTCCAGCGCCGTACTGAGCCATTCATCCGTACTGGAAGGCTCTGGTGACGCCATCGGCACTGCCTCTTTGAGCAACGCCAACGAGGCGGGTGTACTGCCCGTCAGCTCACTGACCATTTCCAGGCTGTCTTTGAGGCGCGTGCGAATTTCCAGCGCACGAGCTTTTGTCTGAAGGTAACGAGCCTGGGCATCGAGGAAATCAGTTTCACGCGCCAAGCCGTCTTTCCGCTTGGCTTCGATCAACTCAAAATGCTGTTTGACCGCTTTCTCTTCCGCCGCGATATAGGTGTTTTCTTCATGAACCGCGAGGGCAGCAAAATAAGCTTCAGCCGTTCTTAACAGAAGATCTTGTTCCAACGCCGCAAGCTCTGCCTGATAACGTTCATTTTGTGCTTCAGCCTGACGCAATCTCGCCCAGTTGCTATAGCTATAAATGGACTGGGTAATGGAAAGGGTATATTCGTCCGTCGGATAACTGGTAGAACCAGAACCAAATACCTGGTTATCGGAGCTTTTAATATCCTGTTTGTTTTCCGTGCGGCTCACATTGAACGATACGGTAGGCAGTAAAGTCGAACGCGCCTGGGTATAGCCTTCCACATCGGCACTGAACTGATGGATCCCGGCAAGATAGGTGGGATCATTCGTGAGCGCCTGCTGGTAGATACCCGACAGATCTTCAGCCTGGGCTACGCCAACACCAGCCAGCAACAGAGCCGCAACCCGAATCGCACCTGTGGTTTTTCGCCATTTGGCATTGTTCATTGTGCCAATCGCTCCCTTTGCCGGCGGCAAAATCATTATTATTTTGTGTGACACTGTTATCAATTTTTGATAATTCTACGCGCTATCGAATTTAAGGCGCAAATCTAATTTATTTAACCCTTCACAAAGAAAGGTTAAATAAACACTCTGGCATTCTTAATCCATTATTCCTGAACAAGCATTCAATTAAACCGCTATATTTGTGCACTTTATTGATGCACCTTGAAACAATAATGTGACACTTTGATGAATCAATGGCTGAATCACTCCACGCCTGATTAATTTCCATCATTAGACGTCTATTAACGTTTATTTAAATAGTTTATATCGCTATCAACATCTAACACATGCCCCTACCCCGATATCTCGTTACATAACAACGTACATTTCGCGCTTTGGCTCCATCGCCTGCTGGTTTAGAATGCGCGGTTTTATTCGCCATCATTACCGTGAAGGATCCTGCCGATCCGGTGGCTGCTTAGTACAAGAGAGGCTGTTTTTCATGTCCACAGAATCCCCCAAGGTCGGTTTTGTCAGCCTGGGCTGCCCGAAAGCCCTGGTCGACTCTGAACGCATCCTGACCCAGCTGAAGCTGGACGGCTATGACGTCGTCAACAGCTACGAAGGCGCCGATGTCGTGGTGGTGAATACCTGTGGATTCATCGACGAGGCCAAGCAGGAATCCCTGGACGCCATAGGTGAAGCCATCAAGGAAAACGGCAAGGTCATTGTGACCGGCTGCATGGGCAAGGACGAGAACAGTATCCGGGACGTCCACCCAAGTGTATTAAGCGTTACCGGCCCACACGCCTATGAAGAAGTCGTCGGTGCAGTGCATGAATGGGTGCCGCCGTCAAAAGAACACAACCCCTTTGTGGATCTGGTTCCACCACAGGGCATCAAACTGACACCTCGCCATTACGCTTACCTGAAAATATCAGAAGGCTGTAACCATAGCTGCAGCTTCTGCATTATTCCTGACCTGCGTGGCAAACTGGTCAGCCGTCCTTCCGGCGATGTACTGGAAGAAGCCGAGCGCCTCGTTGATGCCGGTACTCGTGAGCTACTGGTTGTTTCTCAGGACACCAGCGCCTACGGTGTCGACCTGAAATACCGCACCCATTTCTGGCAGGGCCAGCCGGTGAAAACACGCCTGAAAGAACTGGCCACCGAACTGGGTCGTCTGGGTGCCTGGGTGCGCCTGCACTATGTTTATCCTTACCCCAATGTGGATGATCTGATCCCACTGATGGCAGAAGGTCTCGTTCTGCCCTATCTGGATATTCCGCTACAGCACGCCAGCCAGCAAACGCTCAAGGCTATGAAACGTCCGGCTCATACCGAGAACACCTTGGCACGTATCCAAAACTGGCGGAAAATCTGCCCGGAAATCGCCCTGCGCTCCAGTTTTATCGTGGGCTTCCCCGGTGAAACCGAAGACGACTTCCAGCAGCTGCTCAATTTCCTGGAAGAAGCACGACTGGAACGGGTTGGTTGCTTCAAGTATTCCGCCGTGGATGGCGCGCGCGCCAATGCACTGCCCGGCGCAGTTCCGAAAGCAGTGAAAGAAGAGCGCTGGGAGCGACTAATGGAAGTCCAGCAACGCATCAGTGCAGAAAAACTGCAGGAAAAAGTCGGTCGTCAAATGCAGGTGCTGGTTGATGGCACCAATGAAGACGGTGATGTCTTTGGTCGTACGTATGCCGATGCGCCGGATATTGATGGTGTTGTCTGGCTGGAGAACGGCCAGGGTCTGCAACCTGGCGACCTGACGGATGTGGAAATCTTTGATGCTGACGAGTACGACCTTTACGCTCGCCCAGCTCCCAGAGATGAATAGCATTCAGCCCTGAAAATATAGCCTCCTCCCTATAAGGATTCCCGTTCACACGGGAATCCCCTCCGCGAAATACGTCTATGGAAGTCTATCTTTTAAGACTTTCAAGTTATGAACAATCATTCCTTTATGACTGCAAACTATTGTCAGAAGTAATGCCCTTCCTCATATACTGAATAATGAACATGGAGGGAACCATTATGACAATAAAAGACCATCCGCATCCGGGCTTGATTTTGTCCAGATTCCTCGCACGACGTTATATCACGGTAGGTGATCTCTGTACCCAGATGGACATTCAGTCCAGCCATATTGAAAGCGTATTACACGGCCGAAGGCGAATCGGCGCCCTGTTTGCCCACCGTCTCTGTCAGGCCATTGGTGGAAAACCCCAGATCTGGATGAGGCTGCAAAAGCGTTACGACACTGCACGGCAAAACCCTTTACCCTGATCGTTTTAATGCATAAAAAGGTGGCCTTACAGCCACCTTTAATTCGTTTCCCGACCTTTCTCATTGATATAACAAAAAACACTAACAATTCAGCCAAAGGTATAAGTTAATCTTTGGAACCTTCATGTTAATTTCACAATAACCAAAATAAATACAACATAAATGAGGCATTGAATGAAGGTTATTAAACGATTAAGAAATCACTTCAAACCCAGTTCATCTGGCATTGTAAAGTCCCGCCGTTATGCCAAAGGCAAAACCGGCTGCCGTCATTGCCGACAGGCAAGTGACATCCAATATACATATTGGCTAGCAACACCCCAAACTGTCGCGAGCCACCCTCTTGCAAAGTACTCGGTTACCTCAGTATCTCCAACATGTTTATTAAAACCAGGCGCCAGTGTTTTATTTGGTAATGGACAATGGGTCCACAATCGATCAAATACCCCGATCTATGCAACACAGGTTATGCCATATACCGGTTATACTGAACCAGCACCGTCCCCTGCTCACAGGCAGTCTGATAGCGCCGCTAGATCAATACCAAAACCACCGCCGCCCCCTTTAACCACAAGAGAATCTGGCAACGCTCTCAGGCCAACTCGCGGCCACAGAATCGTACCGCCAGCGACCCGACCGGAAGCGGTAACCTTTCCAACGCTGTCAAAAGAAGAACAAGATTTCATCGATATATTAAATGATTATGTGGCCTTCCATAATGCCAAAGACGGACAAACCAGCAACCATCACCCTCTCAAATACATTGAGAAACCAACCAAAAAAGGTGATGATCAAATCATTCAATTTATTGCACAAATTAAACAGGCACTACTCCATTACAAAACGACGATTCAATCCAGCGGGCTTAACAGTTACGCTTATGATTCACTCTGCAGGCAGTTAATCAATAAATATCGATAACCCATAGGGTTGGATAAAAAGCCATTAAATATAAAAGAGTCGATAATCACTATTATTCAAATGAAAAAAATAAAAAGCCTCAGCAATCAAACTATTTAACTAGTTCAACTGCTGAGGCATTTCTACTTACGATCTTCAGGCTTTGATTATCAGTCCTGATAACTCTCCACCGGCGGGCAGCTGCACATCAGGTGACGGTCGCCGTAGACGTTGTCGACACGGTTGACCGATGGCCAGAACTTGCTGCGTGCGACACTCGGTACCGGATACGCCGCTTCTTCACGGGTGTAGGGGCGATCCCACTCGTTATCCAGAATATCCGCCAACGTATGCGGTGCTCTCACCAGCATGTTGTTTTCAGCATCCAGCTCTCCATTTTCCACCCGGGCGATCTCGTGACGGATCTGCGCCATGGCTTCGACGAAACGATCCAGCTCAGCCTTGGACTCACTTTCCGTCGGCTCGATCATCAGCGTGCCCGCGACCGGGAAGCTCATGGTCGGCGCGTGGAAACCGAAGTCCATCAGACGCTTGGCAATATCTTCCTCAGTGACGCCACTGGCAGCCTTGAGCGGACGGATATCGATGATGCACTCATGCGCCACCCGACCGTTGCGACCGGTGTAAAGCACCGGATAGTACTCAGCCAGTTTCTTCGCCAGGTAGTTGGCATTCATCAGGGCAACCGCGGTGGACTTGCGGATACCTTCACTGCCCATCATGCGGATATACGCCCACGGAATCGGCAGGATAGATACAGAACCCCAAGGTGCGGCGCTGATCGCTGTGCTTTCCGGACTGGGTCCGTCCAGCTTGACGACGCTGTGGTTGGCAACAAACGGAATCAGGTGTTTCTTGATACCGATCGGCCCCATACCCGGGCCACCGCCGCCGTGAGGAATGCACAGGGTCTTGTGCAGGTTCCAGTGAGACACATCCGCACCGATTTCCGCTGGTTTGGATACACCGACCTGGCCATTCATGTTGGCGCCATCCATGTACACCTGGCCACCGTTGGCGTGGATGATGTCACAGATTTCCCGGATACCTTCCTCGTACACACCGTGGGTGGACGGATAGGTGATCATCAGCGCGGCCAGCTGATCCTTCATGTCTTCCGCTTTCTGCTTGAGATCAGCGACGTCAACGTTGCCATTCTCATCACACGCCGTAACCACAACCTTCATACCCGCCATCGCCGCAGATGCAGGGTTGGTACCGTGCGCAGAAGCAGGAATCAGGCAGACATTACGGTGCCCTTCACCACGGCTCTCAAGGTAGTTGCGAATTGCCATCAGGCCCGCATATTCACCCTGAGCACCGGAGTTCGGCTGCATGCTCACCGCATCAAAACCGGTGATGATCTTCAGGTAATCTTCCAGTTCACGAATCATCTGGCGGGTGCCTTCCGATTGAGAGACGGGAACAAAGGGGTGCATACGCCCCAGCTCAGGCCAGGTCACCGGCAGCATTTCGGTGGTGGCGTTAAGCTTCATGGTGCAGGAACCCAGCGGAATCATGGAATGATTCAGAGCCAGGTCGCGGTCTTCCAGACGCTTGATATAGCGCAGCATCTCGGTTTCAGAGTGGTAGCTGTTGAAGACCGGGTGGGTCAGGATGGCATCGTCACGAACCAGCTCCGCAGGAATAGAGGCAGAGCCTTTTGAGGTGATCTGGCTATCCAGCGTATCAACGCTCAGACCATGGCCATCACCCAGCACGATATCCCACAGGCAGACGATATCGTCACGGGTGGTGCACTCATCCAGACTGATACTGACGACGGTTGTCATCAAAGACCCGCAGGTTAACCTGACGAGCGTCGGCACGCGACCAGAACGGCCGCTTTGTCTTTCACTTGCAGGGTGATGGTGTCAAACCAGGTGTCGTTCTGCAGGGTGACGCCTTTGGCTTTCAGACCGGCGGCAAGGATATCCGTCAGCCGGTGGATACGAGCTCGCAATATTCTTCAGCCCTTCCGGACCATGATAAACCGCATAGAAGGAGGCCATGTTGGCCAACAGTACCTGGGCAGTACAGATGTTACTGGTCGCCTTTTCGCGACGGATGTGCTGCTCACGGGTCTGCATGGCGAGGCGATAGCCTTTGTTGCCACGCTGGTCAATGGACACACCAATCACCCGCCCCGGCAGGGAACGCTTGTGCTTTTCACTGGTTGCAAAGAATGCCGCATGGGGACCACCGTAACCCATGGGAACACCGAAGCGCTGGGCGCTTCCCAGTACCGCATCAGCGCCCAGCGAACCGGGTGATTTCAACAAAATCAGGCTCATGATGTCGGCTACCACAGAGACAATGCATTTTTGCCCCTGCAGTTCAGCAATCAGGCTCTGGGGATTACGGATCTGGCCATAGGTATCGGAGTAGGCAATCAGTGCACCGAAGCTGTCGTGATTCACAGCCTCAGCGGCAGGCCCGACAATCACGTCCACATCAAAACCCTTCGCACGGGTTTTCACCACATCAATGGTTTGCGGATGGCAGTTCTCATCGATATAGAACAGGTTGCTCTTCTTGTTCTTGGACACACGGCGGGCCAGGCCGAGCGCTTCACCGGCAGCCGTACCTTCATCCAGCAATGAGGCGCTGGCCAGGTCCAGACCAGTCAGGTCCATGGTCAGCTGCTGGAAGTTGACCAGCGCTTCCAGACGGCCCTGGGCAATTTCCGGCTGATAAGGCGTGTAGGCGGTATACCAGCCCGGGTTCTCGAAGACATTACGCAGGATGACGGTCGGCGTCAGCGTATCGTGGTAGCCCATGCCAATGAAGCTGCGATACATCTTGTTCTTCGCCAGCATATTCTTCAGGTAAGCCAGGGTTTCCGTTTCCGTATGGGCATCACCCACCTTCGGCGGCTCGGCCTGCAGAATGCTGCCGGGGATGGTGTTGTCGAGCAGCTCTTCCAGGGAGCCCAGGCCGAGTTCGGCCAGGATTTCCGCCGTCTCCTGTTCACCGGGACCGATATGACGACGGATAAATTCGTTCTTGTTTTCCAGATCCTTCAGGGACACATGTTCAGCAGTCATTCGCACATTCCAGCCAATAAACCAATGCCATAAATAACAAAGCCCCGACAGTCGTCGAGGCTTTGCATCCCTACCAGTCAATCACTACCATCGCTGATACCGGCCTGCGGCAGCCCTGTGGGCAGACCTTCGCTGTCACCGATACTCAACCACCCATCCAACAAACGGGCAGACAGCGCAGGACAGCAAACCGGATTACACATGGTGGTGTACCAGCCTCTTACTCTTCAGACTCACACAGTTCTTTGTAAGCATCCGCATCCATCAGCTCAGACAGCTCGCCTTCGTCTGCCGGCTTCATGCGGAAGAACCAGCCTTCGCCATAGGGCTCGGAGTTCACCAGCTCAGGGGCTTCTTCCAGCGCTTCGTTAATCGCCACGACTTCACCTGACAGCGGCGCGTACAGGTCAGACGCCGCTTTTACGGACTCAACCACACCGGCTTCATCGTTCGCGCTCACTGTGGAGCCCACTTCCGGCAATTCAACAAACACCACGTCGCCGAGCGATGCCTGGGCATGATCGGTGACACCGATGGTGACGGTGCCATCCTCTTCCATGCGGATCCATTCATGCGATGAGACATAGCGCAGTTCAGAAGGAATGCTGCTCATTAATCCAATCCTCTAGCTTTACGTTACCTGACAGAATTCGAGCCACTCAGGTGTCAGTCGAATACTTTCTTACCGTTACGAACGAAACCGGCCTTGATCACCCGGACCGGCAGGGATTTACCACGGACATCCACCACCGCTTCGCTGCCAGTGCCGGCGGGCACCCGCGCCATGGCGATGGCATGCCCCAGGGTGGGCGAGAAGGTACCGCTGGTGATCACCCCTTCCCCTAAACCTTCAACAATCACTTTCTGTCCGGGACGCAGCACACCGCGTCCTTCCAGCACCAGGCCGACCAGGCGGTCATACTGGCCATCCGCCTTGATGGCTTCCAGAGCAGAGCGACCGATAAAATCACGATCCGCCGGTTCCCAGGCCACACACCAGCCCATATTAGCAGACAGTGGACTGATGCTTTCGTCCATGTCGGAACCGTACAGGTTCATGCCAGCCTCAAGGCGCAGGGTGTCACGGGCGCCCAGACCTGCCGGACGCACACCGGCTTCCAGCAGCGCCTTCCAGAAGGATTCTGCTTCTTTCTCCGGCACCACGATTTCAAGACCGTCTTCACCGGTGTAACCGGTTCTGGCGATGAACCAGCCTTCCACTTCCTTGCCCTGGAATACTTTCAGTTCGCGGATGACCTCAGCCTTGGCCGCAGACACAGACAATGCGGCCTTTTCACGGGCGTTGGGACCCTGAACAGCGATCATGGCCATTTCAGGACGCTCTTCCAGGGAAACTTCAAAGCGAGCCGCCTGCTTGGTCATCCATTCGAGATCTTTTTCACGGGTTGCGCAGTTGACGACAACGCGGTACCAGTCGCCCATGCCATAGACGATCAGGTCGTCAATCACCCCGCCTTCGGGGTTCAGCATGCCGCTGTAGAGGGCCTTGCCGGGAGTGGTGAGTTTATCGACATCATTGGCGAGAAGGTGGCGGAGGAAATCCCGGGCATCCTGACCCGAAATATCAATCACCGTCATGTGGGAAACATCGAACATGCCGGCGTCCTGACGCACGGCATGGTGCTCTTCAACCTGAGAGCCGTAATGGAGAGGCATATCCCAGCCGCCGAAATCCACGAGTTTACCGCCGGCCTGCTGATGCGCTTCGTACAGCGCCGTCTTCTTGCCCATGTGCTTGTCGTCCCGATATATAGTGACAGGAAAGCCCTTGTCGGAAAGGGCTGTCTTTCTGCTAGCAACCGTAGTGGGACTGGCATTCTAACCAGATGACGTATAGGGAACAACCGCACAGATCAACGAAATTTGGAAGAATATTTTCTAGTTATACCTACAAGGATCAAAGAAATTATTCGGAAACATGTCTATATCGCCGATATTTAACCCTTTCGAGGATAGTTGAACTTCTGAACCCTATATTAAAAATCACTACAGATCTGAGTCTTCACCCTCACTATCCTCAGAGCTTGCCTGATCACTCTCAGTGACTTGTTCAGCGTTTTCAATCTCAGTATCAACGCTGTACTTTAATACTTTCAGCCTGCCCACAGCTTTTTCGAATTTTTCTAACATTTGAACATATTCACTTAACTTCATTTCATGCTCATTAATCAAGGTTGTATATGAATCAACAGCAGCCGCATCACCTTTCGCCTGTGATTGCGAAAGACTCTTTTTGAAGCTATCAACCGACAGGCTTTCTGATTGAATCCTTCCCTTAAGGGATGCAAAGGGAGGAACCCTTGCCATATTTTTCTTACCAAGAAGCTTAGATAGAGAATCCAAATCCCCTTTATCATCTTCATAAAACTCGACAACATCATCAAATAGTTCAAGCATCCTTTGCTCAACAAGAAGATGTATAAGGGAACTCCCGCTCTTAGCAGATATTTTAAACGGATCAGCGTGGTAAGTTAACAGCACTCTTAGTACATCCTTCTTACAATCAAACTCACCATCAACAATATATTTCAACAAAGAATATCCATCATAACTGAACACATTCACCAATTCTGTAATTTCATCCAAACCAATCATACGCTGAGCAACACTAAAAAAATCTTTCAACAAACGTATATTATTGTTTGAACAACAATACTGTGTGAACTTAAAAATAAAATTCTTACCCTCTCTATTCACAGCAGATGCTAAAACCTGCTTTCCCAAAAGTAACTCAACTACATTAATGAAGCCCCTTTCAGATGCAAGCATTAAAGCCGTTTCTTTTGCATATTTGATTTGGTCACCCGCAAGGGCCGCCTGCTCATCGACACCAACCCTCAAACCGTCAAGCCGTTCAAACAGCAAACGCATGGTTTTATCCCAACCAAAATAAGACAGAATATGAAATACTGTGTGAACTTAAAAATAAAATTCTTACCCTCTCTATTCACAGCAGATGCTAAAACCTGCTTTCCCAAAAGTAACTCAACTACATTAATGAAGCCCCTTTCAGATGCAAGCATTAAAGCCGTTTCTTTTGCATATTTGATTTGGTCACCCGCAAGGGCCGCCTGCTCATCGACACCAACCCTCAAACCGTCAAGCCGTTCAAACAGCAAACGCATGGTTTTATCCCAACCAAAATAAGACAGAATATGAAATATCGACCATTTATATTCGTCTCTATCCCTGCATATATGCAAACAGCGCTCAGAATCCCAAAACAATAACGATTCAGAAAGCGCCTTCCTCACCCCATCATCAGTATGATTGCATACACCTTTATACGTTATGGAACTTCCCCAAAAAAATGTAGCAATAAAACGATCAAGAATCTCATATGCATGCTCAATGTTTTTAATAGCTGCCACACGTTTGTTTTCAAACTCATCAGAGCTAACAAGCAATGGCCTCTTTACAGATGGCATACCTGCAATAGCTGATGCCATCCGCTTGGAACCTACTGATGTGCTTTCCATTACTTCATCCGGTTCAAATTTAGGCAAACCTACTGATTCCAAACTCCACATTTCTACTGACGCTGCACTTTGTCTGCTCGGCGCATATTCTTCACTTGTCGCTGCCTCAGATTCTGCACTTATACGCCTAATGCGCTCTTTTGTTTCATCCGGAGTCTCTCTTCGTGCTTTGGGAGTAACAGGCATTGCTATATTTGTTTCTGGCACAGACGGAGCTACTACAATTGGATTTATTACTGATTTTTCTAATCGACTCTGAAGTGCAGCCATTTCCCTATTATGCGAAACTTCGACCAATTCTTGATCTTCACCATATTCTTCACGGCAAACCTGATCACTTCCCTCATCAGATGAAGGTTTAGAAATCTCTGACAACCTGGACCAAACAATATCACCAGATCCGGATATACGTTGCTCTCGCGCAATCGAGAGCGTTGAACCTGAACCAGAAATATCACATGGCCGTTGATCAACAGGTATTGTTCTTGGTCCTTGAGGAGTGGTAATACTCTCTCTAGACATAAAGGCTTCAGATAACACTTTCTTACTGTCTGATTCCTCAACAGAAGAGCCTGAAAATTTACCTCCCGACGCAACAAACTTTGACGACTCCATCAACATCCCCAGCACAAGCCTATTTAAAACATGAAATAAACCGTCAAAGCCCAAAAAAAACAATAACAATAATGTTATCAAGGGGTGATTCAAGCTTACATAACCAAATCAGAAAAAATAAAAGCGGGACTAATTTCGAAAATTTTGATTATTCACAAATACATCATCTGTTAATGTTTTAAGGAATTCGACGATTGCCTGTTGCTCATCGTCAGTCAGCCCCAACGGCTGCATCAAGTCTGTTTTGTTGCTGACATCAATACCACCGCTGTTAAAATGACTAACCACTTCTTCCAGCGTTTCTATAGTGCCGTTATGCATATAAGGCCCAGTCAGTGCGACATTACGAAGAGTCGGTGTTCTGAATTTACCTCGGTCAGCTTTACTGCCGGTAATACGCATCAACCCGGGGTCAGGATCATCGGCAGCACCAGGCAACCCAATATTGTAATACCCATAAACGGTCAGGTTTTCCCCATAATGACAGCGATAACATTGCGCCTTCCCGTTGAAAAGCTGCAAGCCCCTGAGCTCCTGCTGAGAAAAAGCGCTTTTATCACCTCGGTAGAGAAAATCATCAAACCGTGACTGCGTGCTGATCAAAGTACGCTGAAAGGCTGCAAGTGCCCTGACAATGACAGAAGGATCTGGTGCCTTGCCATAGGCTTCCTGACTCATTTCAACATAGACGCTATTCCTGTTCAGGCGATCAGCGGCCTCCTCGATGTTCAACCCCATCTCTTCCGGATCTTCAATGGGACTGCGAGCCTGAATCTCCAGGGTATGCGCCCCGCCATCCCAAAAAAGGGCGGGATGAAAGGCCACATTCGTCAGTGTCGGTGCATTACGAAAACCGGGGTGATTATTGATACCGGTCGATATGGGCAAGCGCCTGGGGTCAGAAAATGCCAGTGACGGTTCATGACAGGAACTGCAGGCCATGGAGTAATCAGCACTGAGAATCGGGTCATAAAAGAGTTTTTTTCCCAGATCAACCCGCGCCTGCGTCAACTGGTTATCATAGGGAATTTCAAATGCCCGGAAACCGTCCGGCAATTCGGGGATAGTAAATCGCTCTTGTGGCTTCATGAAATAGAACGTCATCAGGCTGCCAAATATCGCACCTGTTAACCCCGTAGCTAATACAATCGCTTTATTATGCATATCAATAATTATTGTCTTGTTTTACTGATCACCAACATCTGGTTTACCGCAACATCCTTTAATAATTGTTCACTGCCATCGGGCCATACAATTCTCAACAGTGAAACTTCATTATCAGTCCCCAAACCAAAATGACTGTCCAGTGGATTTTGGGACATATAATTATTTTCGGCCCGCACTTCGCGCATCTGCTTGCCAGATTCGCTGTGCACATAAATCCGCGCACCAATACCATGTCTGTTAGGCTTGTCACCGAGCAACCTGATTGTCAGAAAATGGGTTTCATCGCTATCCTGGCCATGCATATTGTTTCGATAGAGCATGACTCGACCGGTGTTGTTAGCCACCAGCAGATCAATATCCCCATCACGGTCATAGTCCAGGCAGCTGACCCCTCGCCCCTGCCCCCTATCCGTCACCCCGTATTCACGCGCCATATCGCGGAACGTGCCATCCCGCTGATTGATAAATAATCGGGATTGTTGATTTTTAAATCCACCGGCTTTGCCCAGGAAAGCCTTTCGAAATAAGGCGAGGTAATAGAATTCTTCCAGATCCACCAGCTGTGTCTCTGACAAGGGCATTGTCAGACTCTCCTTAAATGCTGTAAATGTCTGATACCGATCATCGACATCAAAGTCATCAACCTCCAGCAACGTCAACAGGTAACGCAGATCCGGTCGGGTTTCACGCAAATCGATATAAAAGCCATTGGCATGGAAGATATCGAGCCAGCCATCATTATTAAAGTCCGCCGCACAACTGCCCCATCCCCAGCCACCATCGGCCACTCCCGACGTCTTGGTCACATCCTCAAACCGTAATTTTCCCTTTTGCATCCCCATATTTCGGTAGAGCCGGTTTCCCTGAAAGCCCCATCCAAAGCCCTCTGTCGGTGTATCATCCTGCCCTTCCGGAACAAAAATGCTGGTCACGAACCAGTCAAGATCACCGTCATTGTCGAAATCACCAATCGCAGCCCCCATACCATTCTCATCACGAATCACGGCTTTGTCGGTTTGATTCTCCAGTCGCTTTCCCGCCTGGTTGATGAAGTACTGACTGGTGAAAAAATCACTGGCCAGCGCCAGATCAGGTATCCGGTCATTATTCAGATCAACAAAATTGGGTGTAAACACAAAATCCCGTTCGCCAATCTGACCAACCATTCCATAGTCCCGGGCAATGCCGGTAAAGAGCCCCCTACCATCGTTGCGCCAGAGATGCTCTTCTTCCGCCCCTTCGTCCATATCCCAGTGCGCCAGCCAGACATCCTGGTCTCCGTCGCCATCCACATCACCAAAACCGGCACCTACCGTGGCACGTCCGACCTTGAATCCAGCCCGGCTAACCGGTAGGAACTGTTCCCTGCCATTGTTCAGGAAAACCATCGGTTCGCTGGCATTCCTGCTGCCGGTAAACAGGTCGAGCCAACCATCACCATTCAGATCCACCAAAGCTGCCCCCGTCAGGTCATGATGCGCGCTGATTCCCCAGTTATGTGCTGGCTGACTGAACACACCTCCGCCCTGATTGATCATCACCCTTGCGGTTTTCTGATCCCCCTGATCAAGAATCAGATCCGTCAAACAGTCGCCATTAATATCGCCAACAGCCATGCCGCCATGCATGATCAACCGGGTGATGGTGGCGCCAAAGTTATGGATGACCCCTCCCTTCTGCGCCATCACGCTGATTTCTCTGTGAGTATTCAGACCGCTTTGCAACGCCACTTCAGTAAAGCCCTGCCCGTGTTCACCAGCAGGCTTGATCTGACAGTTAACATTCCATGCTGGCACTGTACCGAGATCAGGCAAAACACCAGCGGTTACTTTCGCTTCAGCCGTTATTGATGGCAGCACCTTCTGGTTATCGAATATTTTGGAAATTCGGGCATCCAAACGCTGATCATCAGGTGACTCCCCCTGAGGAAGCCAGGGAGCCAGACAATCGCTGTCCGTAATACAGGGATCCGTTAACGTGTTGAGAAATGCAACCAGATAACCAATGGACTCGTCAGATAGGGTCTTCGCTGCACGCCTATCCATTTCAGACCAGAAGTCACTGCGGGTTTGCAGCTGCTTCAACGCATCATAGGTGTTGGCTTTTGCCATGGGATAGGCCACATCAAGACCGTCAAACTGTTGCAGGTGCTGGAGGCTGAAGTCATAGTTCGCCAGCGATTGTTCCGGACTCAGATGGTGTCGAATGATTCCAGCCAGGGAGGCAAAAGCTCCGGTATGCCCATAGGGAGCAGTTTCTGTCACATTGAGCAGGCTAGGTGTGCGGAATGCATACATGTCCTGAAGCCGGCGGGTCGCACCATAGCGACCCAGATCTCGCCCATGAACAACCTTGCCCCGGCCAAACTGGGGGATGACCAGGTTATGGTATTTCTCATCCGTGAAAAATTCACCACCATGGCATTGGTAACACTGGGCGCCCCCTTCCTGTAACGGTGTATAAAACAGGACAGCACCCTTCTTCGCCGCTTGATTGATAGTCCCTTCTCCTGCCAGCCAACGACGCCAGGGCGTATCAATAAACACCTGTGAGCGCTGGTATTCAGCCAGCGCGCGCGCAATATTTGCGTAGGTAACAACAGCTTCTGCTGAAGCATCAGGTTGCTCAAAGGCCCACCGGAACATTTCGGGCCAATGGTTAACTGTCAATTCACCCGTTTGTCCCTGCAGGCGCTTTTCCAGATACCCCCTGACGGCATGATGCCCCCCCCTGAGTGGCACAGAAAAGCCCCGCATTTCATTGAGGGCTACAACGGGGAAACGACTTTGTGCTTCTGTCAGATTGGCTCCGGCTTCAGGGTCCTTCCCACCAAAAAGGCTATCCGGCGTTCGGATGACTGCATGCTGACCATTATGGGCGGGTGCCTCAGCAGCCCGATAGATACCAAAATAACGCTCTATGGCTTCAACCCGACCATCATAAAAAAAAGCATGATCATAAAAGGCCGTGTTAAATGTAGTGGGCGAGTTCCTCTCTACATTAGGCCCTCCGTCAGCCTCTGGGTCGATATGATAGTTGCCGTCATGGCGACGACCAGGCCCAACAATATCAGGTTCAATGGCACCAACCCCCACCGGCAACGACAAGCCATCCGCACCGCCCAGGCGTGGTTCATGACAGCTGGCACAGGCAACATCGAAATCACCGCTAAGGCTTTTGCTAAAGAACAGTTCTCTCCCTAACTGAGCCACTCTGGAATGATGGATACTGGGCAATTGGCGGTTATTAATCGTTTCATCCGGCAGCGCTCCTAGCTGACCGATACGATTAAGCAGGGATTTCCTGAAATGATCATCACGGGATTGTTCCTCAACATGAACAACCCTAGAGGATGCAGAGGAAAACTTTTGACTGTCTTCATAGGCTTGAGCATTCGGATAACCCAATACGACGCCAACCAGAAGACATGACTGAATAGTTCGTTTTATTGCAGCCTTACTCCCGTACTCAATGGTTCTCATTTGCTTTCTATTGGAGGGTAGTTACCCTCAGAAGGGCGTCAGGGAGCAGGGGCGGTATATACCTCCCCCACCCCAGACAGCCAATCACTTGAAGATGTAAGTACCTCGCGTGGTACTACAATTTCTCGGCCCACTAACTTTAGGGTTATAAGCGGACCCATAAAGTTTGAAACAAACACGCTTTTCTTTCTTGTAGCCGGCTGGATCAATTTCAATAGTCTTGAAATGTCGTAATTTATGGATAACACCAGATTCCCAGCCTGAACCTGCAATATATCCCTTGATCGTCAGCCTTATCTTTTTTATCGGATTCTTAGTTCCACGCCAGCTTTTGACATAAAATCCGGTCGTTTCATCAATCGTAAGATCCGTATCCCCCATCTTGGTAGACTTACTCCACTTCCCACTCTGAGTCTGAACATCAGAATACACTTTGGCTATCCAGCCGCTCTGGTTATAGACAAAGTAATGCGTTGTCTTCCAGTCATATATCGGATCTGGGGGGTCAGGCAGAAAGTCTCCACCACCTGGGTTTGGGTTGCCTTTACCATTCCAATTATCTCCTGGAAAAGTAACCTTCGGCTTTTCCATGTAGGGAATAGTCGGATCAGGCTTCCACTTGGTCGGTATCGCCTCAAAGAAAACATGCTTGACATCACGCCCCCGGGGAGCAGACGCGACATTTTTTGACCACACCCTTACCCATTTCCCCGTCTTTTTATCGTACTGTTCCAGCTCAGCGGTGATGACATTAAAAGGATACTCTCCCCCCGGAAGCGTATAGTCTTCAAGTCCATAGTATTGCCTGGCGCCAATCTTGTTGACATGCTCCCCTCGTTTGGTCGCCCGGACGTTTGCTCTTATCGCGCCGTCATAGGCATTTCCGCCTTTGAACTTGATCACCACCTGGGTCTTACCATAGGGTTCAGTGATGTTAATGGAAGGCGTTGGCGTTGTTGGGCGACCCGTGATTTCAACGCCTCCATCCGACGGAGGAGGAATTGGCATCGCCGGAGGAATATCAACGGTATTTTTAACACAGTCATCATCACACTCATGCCAGTCCATCGTGGTATCAATCAGATTGCCATAAAGCGTAAACACTTTTTGTGACGAACTCCCTGGGAAGGCGTTTCTTTTGAAATAAACATTAATACGGTAGGTATCGTCACTATCCTGTTGCGTTTCTGCCCGCTCTACATACTCCATATTCACGTATGTTCTATTGATTGGCGGCGGAAATTCACGCTTCGACGCAATATGCGCATCAATGCCCTGCCTCATTTCATAGGCTAGACGCGCAGCTTCCTGCATTTTCGCCTTGTCAGTGAAATCCTTATAAGCATACACTGCGTAAGCTAGGATCACGGAAATGATCAAAACAGCAAACACCATTTCAATCAGGCTGTAACCCTTTGCTGAAAACTTGCTCTGTTTCACGATAGTCCTGCCCCCTCCATGAGACATAAGACGGCTACTCAACGTATTATGATTGGGATAATTATTAATCTAGATAGAGATACGCCAAGAAGTAAAGCCACCTGTTTATACCTCCCTTATTGAGAGGCTTGAGTCTCCTGCCGTAAGACCAGCATCTGATTAACGGATAGATTTGAAAACCGCGTTTCACGGCCATCCGGCCAAACAACACGAAGCGTCTTGACCTGCTTATCGCTACCAAGACCAAAATGACTTTCAACGGGATTCTGCGACATAAAATTATTTTCTATGCGAACCTCTCGCATTTGTTTACCTGATGCGCTCTGCAAATAAATGCGGGCTCCAATGGCATGTCGGTTGGGTGCCTTGCCCAACAATTTAACCGTCAGAAAATGGGTCGATGGGTTATTTTTACTGTGCATGGTATTGCGATAGAAACTCACGCTTCCCGTATTATTGGCTGTAATAATATCGATATCACCATCACGGTCATAATCGAAACAACTGACGCCTCGCCCCTGCCCCGTATCATTGATACCGTAAAAAGACGCCATTTCCTTGAATGTGCCATCTTTCTGGTTGATAAAGAGTCGTGATGACTGCTTCTGAAAGGCCTTCAGTTTATTCAGCGTTAATTGCCGGAATGTGGCCAGATAATAAAACGCCTCAAGATCAGCCAGCTGCTGCTCAGTAAACGTCATCGCGAAACTGTGGCGAAAGTCTTCAAATGACCGGTATGGCTGTTTCAGATCAAAATCCTCAAGCCCCAGCATATCCAGCAAATACACCAGATCTTTACGGGTTTCGCGCAAGTCCACATGAAAACCGTTCACATGAAAAATATCGAGCCACCCATCATTGTTGAAGTCTGCCGCACAGCTTCCCCAACCCCAGCCACCATCCGCCACGCCGGCCTGATCGGTAACATCTGAAAAACGGACACGTTCCTTTTCCACGGTGTCATTACGATAGAGACGATTTCCCTTAACACCGATCTGCAAACCTTCCATTTCAGGTGTTAAAGCGCCTCCCGGCACAAAAACACTGGTCACAAACCAGTCCAGATCGCCATCATTATCAAAGTCAGCAATGGAGGCCCCCATACCGTTATCGTCTTGAATCACGCGTTTATCGGTTGTGTTTTCAAACGATTGTCCCTGCTGATTAACAAAGTACTGACTGGTCAAAAAATCAGCAGCCAGCACCATGTCAGGCCATCCATCATTGTTAATATCAGCAAAATTAGGGGTAAACGAAAAATCCCTTTCCTTGATATGACCTGCAACACCAAATTCACGGGCCTTACCAGTAAACACACCATGACCGTTATTCAGCCATAAGTGCTCTTCTTCGGCACCGAACAGGTTAATAGCATCCCAATGCGCCAGCCAGGCATCCAGATCACCATCGCCATCAACATCGCCGAAATTCGCCCCAATCGTTGCCCGACTCACACGGAAGCCGGCATGCCCTGTTGGTAACCATAGATTTCGCCCATTGTTGAGCAACACCTTCGGACTATCGGCCTGTAAACTGCCGGTAAAGAGATCCAGCCAACCATCACCATTGAGATCCGCTAAAACGGCGCCAGTCAGATCATGGTCAGCTGACAGGCGCCAAGCCTCATTGGCAGCCCTGAATGTGCCATCGCCCTGATTGAGAAATGTTTTGGGCGCAGACTGGTCGCCCTGATCAATAATCAGGTCAGTAAAACAATCACCATTGATATCCCCCACGGCCATGCCACCGGTAAACATCAGCATTTCAAACGCAATATCCTGCCGGGATTCACCACTCCCGTACTGACCTTGTACACTGAGTTGACGATCAGTATCCAGCCCTATCTCGAGAGCCACTTCTTCAAAACCAGTCCCATGTTCACCCATCTGCTTGATCGCACAGTCCAGAGTGAATTCCGGCACATCGCCTGAACTTGCAGGGACTAAGGCATCCGACAGCTCTGGTTTTATTATTTCCGGTAGAGATCGCTCGTTGTCAAACACCGTCCCAATCAACGGCTCCAACCGGTTTTGATCGGGTACAGGACCCTGCGGCATCCAAGGCTTCAAACACTCTGCATTGGTAATACAAGGGTCTGTCAGACTCTCAAGAAAGGCGACCAGATAACCTATTGCTTCTTTTCTGACTTCCTCATTGCTCCAGCGTTGTTCGATGGCGTTTCCATGATTCATCTGCTGATAGACACTGAATACATGGTCGGTATTTTCTTTTGCCATTTCATAAGCAACAGGGAGTTTTCTGAACTGCGGAAGCTGCTGCAAGGTGTAATCAAAGGCTGCCAGTGAACGCTGGGGAGCAAGGTGATGCTCAATGATGTCCGACAGCGTCGTGAAGGCACCGGTATGCCCATAAGGCGCTGTCTCACTGATATTCAATAGGCTGGGAACCCGGAAGGCATACATATCTTCGGGCCTTCTTGTCACGCCATATCGCCCAAAATCCTTGCCTCTGACCGTTTTACCACGACCAAACTGGGGAATTGAGATATTGTAAAAGCGCTCGTCGGTGAATACATCACCACTATGGCACTGATAGCACTGAGCACCGCCCTCACTGAGTGGTGTATAAAACAGTGCAGCACCTTTTTTGGCCTCCAGGCTAAGGTCACCCCGCCCTTCCAGAAACCCTTTCCATGGCGATTCGATAAAGAGCTGCGACTGCTGATAAGCTGCCAATGCCGCAGCAATATTGTCGTAACTGATCAGCGATTCACGACTGGCATCCGGTTGCTCAAACGCCCACCGAAACAATTCAGGCCAGCGGTTATTCACTAGTTCCCCTGTTTTACCCTGCAGTCGCTGCGCTAGCTGATGACGCACCTCCTGGCTACTGCCCACATAATTGTCAGAAAACCCTCGCATTTCATTCAGTGCAACCACAGGGAAGCGGCTTTGGGCACTGACAAGGTCTGAGCCGGCACGCGGATCGGGGCCACCAAACCGGCTATCGGGGGTTTTGATTAAACGGTCAGCCTCTGAATCAGAATCTTCAACAGCGGCACGGTAACGACCCTCTATCCACTGAATAACTTCTGCGCGCCCATCAAAAAACAGCGCATTCTCATATAAGCCAACATTAAATGTTGTAGAGGAATTTCTCTCCACATTAGGACCAGCATCAGCTTCCGGATCCACAAAATGATTACCATCATGCCGTCGCCCGGGGCCTATTTTTTCAGCATCAATCGCTCCTACACCAACCGGCAACGATAAGGCGTCTCCACCCGCCAATATCGGATGGTGGCAACTGGCACAGGCTACATCCATATCTCCACTGAGACTTTTGCTGAAAAAAAGTTCACGCCCCAACTGTGCAAGTTTTGAGGTTTCTATAGACGGAAAATTTCGACCTGAGGCTGGATTACCACTTAAGCCATGGGAGGCACGAAACCGTTCCTTCAGTAGTAAATCAAGCTGTTTTTCATCAAGATCGTTGGCAAACACCCTTTCTATAATGGGTTCGCTATTATGTTGATGCTCAAGATCTTTATCAGACACGTACCCATATAACATTGAGCGCCAATGATCTGCATTTGAAGGCTCTCTTACCGCCACTTCTGGCGTTAAAACTATCTCGGTCGCTTGTTCATCCTGTTCTTTTGCATCATGGGTTTGATTAGCTTCTTTGGCAAAGAGATCAATTCGAGTTGAATCGTTCTTTATCAAGGAGAAATATGAAGCGATCATTGCGGCAATCAACAGCAACAACGCAGCCAAAAGCAATCTACGGCTTACAGGCTTAAGTCCCTTATGGACTGACATTAAAGTGCCCTTCCTGTGAACATTTCCCGTTTTGGTAGGCCTTCTATTATTTAAATGATCTCAAACCATGGAACAGGTATACCTTATCAACTTCAAGTTAATCCCTTTTAACGAGCCCACAACCGGCCACCACAACTAGTACTTTCACCACCCAGTACACGACTAAATGCAGTGCCCCAGTACTTAAAGCAGACTTTTTTATCCCTGTCTGGACCTGCAGGCTGTACAACCCTGGTCCCTACGCCTTCCCAACACCACCCCATGTTAAGAAACCCACAATTCGGCCCTATCCATTGCACATGGACAACAATCTTTTCCACCGGATTTTCATGCGCCGGCCAGGAAGGCACATAGACCGCATGCTCGTAACCAATTGCCTGTTCATGTGTATAGGTTTTGGTTTTTCCATTGCGGTAATGAATCGTAAAGATGGACTTACCAACATAACCTGCGCTATTACGCGTATTGATATGGGTTGTGCCCCAATCATAAATAGGCTTAGGCGGCTTAGGCAGAAAATCTCCACCTCCTGGATTTGGATTGCCTTTACCGTTCCAGTTGTCTCCCGGATAGGTGATTTCAGGTTTGGCCCAGTCAGGCGTATCGGGATCAGGCTTCCACTTGGTCGGGATTGTCTCAAAGAATTCATATTTAACATCTCTTCCCCGGGGAGCAGGATCCACATTTTGCGACCAGACCCTGACCCATGTGCCTTTTTTACTATCATACTGCTCAAGCTCAGCCGTGATAACGTTGAAAGGATGCTCTCCGCCCGGAAGGGTATAGTCTTCAAGTCCGTAGTATTGCTTTGCACCAATCTTATCGACACGTTGGTCTTGCTTGTTTGCTCGGATATTTGCCCTTATGGCACCATCATTGGCATTCCCGCCCTTGAACTTAATCACCACCTGGGTCTTGCCGTAAGCTGCAGCAACGTCAATGGAGGGCGTTGTTGGGCCACCAGTGGTTACAATTCCACGATTGGAGACCGGAGGAACAGGCATCGCCGGAGGGATGTCAACGAGACTCTTAACACAGGCATCATCACACTCATGCCAATCCATCTGGGTATCAATCAGATTGCCATAGAGCGTAAACACCTGTTGTGTTGAGCTCCCGGGGAAAGCCTCCCTTTTAAAATAAACATTAATGCGATAGGTATCATGACTATCCTGCTGTGTTTCTGCTCGCTCCACATACTCCATGTTCACATAGGTTCGATTGATTGGCGGGGGAAATACGCGCTTTGACGCAACATGCGCATCAATACCCTGCCTGATTTCATAGGCCAAACGCGCGGCTTCCTGAATTTTCGCCTTGTAATCAAAATCTTTATACGCATACAGGGCATAGGCCAGAATGACCCCGATAATCAATACCGCAAACACAATTTCAACAAGGCTGTAACCTTGGCTACGATAAATATTCTGATTCACAACCGTTTTGCCCCCTCCATGAGACAAAAGACTGACGGCCTGACAAGTCATATTTGTGATAACTAATAATCTAGATAGGTGTCACGCTATAAGCAAAGCCAGCCTTCCTTTTTACGACAGTAAACCAGTTAGCGCCTTTTCCGTAAAACCAGCATTTGATTGATGCCTACATTGGTCAGGTGTTCTTCTGAACCATCCGGCCATACAACACGCAACCTGTTCACGACAGTATCCGAGCCAAGCCCAAAATGGCTTTCCAGGGCATTCTGTGAGAGGTAATTATTTTCCACCCTGACTTCCCGCATTTGCATCCCGGATGCACTTTCCAGGTAAATTCGGGCTCCAACCGCGTGCCGGTTCGGCGCATCCCCCAGCAGTTTCACAACCAGAAAATGGCTTGAATCCTTACCACTCGCCCGGAGATTATTTCGATAAAGCGCCACACTGCCGGTGTTATTGGCAATCAGAACATCAACATCACCATCCCTGTCATAATCCATACAACTGACGCCACGCCCCTGACCCGCATCATGAATGCCATAATGCTCGGCCTGCTCAAGGAATGTACCGTCCTGCTGGTTAATAAATAAACGTGACTCATCATGATCAAAGCCATCCAGCCGCCCAATGTACGCATCCCGAAGCAGGGCCAGATAATAGAATTCTTTCAGATCCCGTTCCTGCTGCGGTAAAATCTCAATGGTCAGACTCTCGCGGAAAGCGGTAAATGTGTTATGCCGAGGATCTACGGTGAAATCCTGAACACCCAGCAGATCGAATAGATACACCAAATCCTTTCGATAGCTGACAAGGTCAATGTCAAAACCGTTGACATGAAAAATATCCAGCCAGCCATCATTATTGAAATCCGCAGCACAACTGCCCCACCCCCAGCCCCCATCAGCGATGCCGCTGACTCGGGATACATCCGTCAGGCGTAACCGTCCTGCCTGCTCACCGTCATTGCGATACAACGCATTGCCCCGGAATACAGTACGCCCCCAAGCAACAGCATCAGAGTCACTCTGGAGATTCTGAATGTCGATCGCAACGATGCTGGACACAAACCAGTCAAGATCACCATCATTATCAAAATCAGCGATCGCAGCCCCCATGCCATTGGCATCCTGAACCACCGATCGGTCG
Organism: uncultured Kistimonas sp.; assembly: GCA_964291505.2. GTDB lineage: Bacteria > Pseudomonadota > Gammaproteobacteria > Pseudomonadales > Endozoicomonadaceae > Kistimonas. Next base: position 165,467 of record OZ220199.1, read on the forward strand.
GTCTGTTGCTCCAGAGAACGCCCGTGACGATTGATATAGTATTCACTGGTCAGGAAATCGCCCGTTACCGCAAGGTCAGGTAACCGGTCATTATTCAGATCCGCAAAGTTGGGCGTGAACGTAAAATCCTGTTCCCCAACCGTTCCCGTCAAGCCAAAGGCGTCAGCACCGGCTGTAAACTGTCCAAGCCCGTTATTTAGCCAGAGATGCACTTCCTCACCGCCACTATTGATGTCCCAATGCGCCAGATAGGCATCCAGATCACCATCGCGGTCAATATCACCAAATCCGGCACCAACGGTTGTCCGTGTCGTCCTGAATCCTGCATCGGTGACAGGTCTAAATGCCCCTTTGCCGTCGTTGAGAAAAATGACAGGCTTCTTACCAAGATCATCACTACCGAACAGATCCAGCCAACCATCGCCATTCAGATCAACCAGTGTGATGCCCAGCATACGATGCTTTGATTTCAGCCCCCAGTTATCCGAAACAGGCGCAAAACGCCCCTCTCCCTGGTTGATGTAGACGGTCAACCCCGCATCGCCCTGCTCAATCACCAAATCCGTCAGACAGTCGCCATCAATATCACCCACTGCCAGACCACCGCTCATAATGAGTTTCAGGAAGGAAATCGAATGATCAAAGGCTTCTCCCCCCCTCAGGCTTTCGGCAGAGAAATAGCGGCGGGTGAACAACCCAGACTGTAATGTAACGTCTGAAAACCCTTCCTGTTTGTTGTTCTGCTCGTTAATGGCACAGTCCACATCATAGATATCAGTATTCGGTTGAGGTATTGGCGGCTGCGCCCGGTCGACCGTTATAGCATTGGCGACAGTGACCATTGCCCGTTGGCCAAATTCAAGCGGCAGCTTTGCCTCCAAACGGTGTTCATCTGGCGCTTCTCCCACGGGAAGCCAGGGTTCTAAACACTCCGAGCTACGTATACAAGGATCTGTTAGCGTTTGAAGGAATGCCTCAAGGTGAGCTAAATCCTGTTCAGATAGCGGAGTATCAACCTGTGCATCAACCGGGGGATTTTTTTGATAAACACGCCACACATCGTTCGTATTTCGTTCGGCAAACCGGTTAAGCCCCCAGTGACTCAGCCTGAACTGGGGAAGATTTTGCAAAGTAAAATCAAATCGCTGCAGACTGTCGGCAGGGGTTAAATGATGCTGAATGACGTCTTTCAGGCTGATAAATGCACCGGTATGCCCGTAAGGAGCCGTATCCGCGACATTTAATAAGCTGGGTACACGAAAAGCATAAAGGTCCCGCCGGTCGAGGGTCACATCATAACGACCGAGATCCCGCTGACCACTGGCCTTACCCCGGCCAAATTGCGGCATTGCCAGATTGTAAAACTGTTCATTACTCAAGAGATCGCCGCTATGGCACTGCACACAATCAGCCCCTCCGTCAGCATGAGAAGCGAAAAACAAAGCAGCTCCCTTTTTAGCCTCTTCTGATAACGTACCCTGCCTTTTGATCCAGCGATTCCAGGGATTATCAACAAATAGTTGCGAACGCTGATAAGCTGCCAGTGCGCGGGCAATCGTATCGAAAGTAATCAATTCTTCCGGTGTTGCCTGAGGTTGCCTGAAAGCCCACCGAAACAATGCCAGCCACCGGTTATCGGACAGTTCACCGGTTTTCCCCTGCAGACGCTGCACCAGTTTTTCCCTGACATGCGCATTGTTTCCGGAGAAACGATGCGAATACCCCCGCATTTCACTGAGTGCGGTCACCGGAAACCGGCCCTGAGCTACCAGCAAATCACCTCCGGCCTCCGGATCCATGCTTCCGAAACGGCTGTCTGGTGTCTGAATAACCAATGGCTGACGAGAACCATTCCGGGCGGAAACCTCTTCGTCACGCACTATGTCATTTGCTAGTACCTGAATCCGTCCATCATAAAAAAGCGCTTGTTTGTAAAGTGCAACATTAAAGGTCGTGGGCGAGTTTCTTGCGACATTCGCCCCTCCTCCCGCCTGAGCGTCAAACGTATTATCACCATTCTGCTGACGCCCAGGCCCTACAACCTCGGTATCAATTGCACCAACCCCAACAGGCAAGGAGAGACCATCCGCACCGCCCAGCAGTGGATGATGACAACTGGCACAGGCGACATCAAAATCCCCGCTCAGACTTTTACTGAAAAACAGCTCGCGTCCCAGTTGTGCAATGCGAGATGTCTTGATGTCTGTATGATCAAGGACAGATGATGGTTTCCCCGTTAATCCAAGCGCAGCTATTTGGCGCCTCAGATAATCGTCAAGTCGTGGTCCCGTTAACGCACGTATAGTTTCATCATCTTGTTTAACGGTATTGATAGCGTCGCCATGAACATCGTCATTCGCGACACCATTGATAAAGGACAGAGAGAGAAGACAGCACAACAACCTTCCGAGCAGTTTGCTGCCAGTCATGGAAAGTCGATCCTAAAGGATTTGTTCAACCAAATAACATCATTAATCCGATGAATATGCCAATAAGGCGTTTCGGCGAAAGTGTTCACTTCTAAAACGGGCAGGCGATGAAGTTTTTGCAAGTAACACAGTCCGTAACAGCTTAAAAACAACAACCATTACAAACTGTATGAGAGAACCCTATTATTTGATTGCAGAGCGGCGCATTAACAGAACAACTGGCAGAAAGCCTGCAATCACCAACGTCAGAGCAGGTAATGCAGCGCGCTCCCAATGCCCTTCCGAGGTCATCTCATGGATACGAACGGCGAGGGTATCCCAACCAAACGGACGCATAAGCAGCGTGGCTGGCATCTCTTTCAGAACATCCACAAATACCAGCAGGGCTGCCGTCAGCACACCGGGCGCGAGCATGGGCAGGTAGACACGACGAATCACTGTCAGGGAGTCTGCACCCAGCGTTTTAGCGGCCTCCTGCAGGGCTGGACGAATCTGGGCGATACTGCCGGACAGCGGCTCAAAGGCGACCGCCAGGAAACGGATACAGTAAGCCAGCACCAGGGCCATCCAACTGCCAAGAAATACCTGCTGCACCGGTATACCCAGACTTTCCTGCAGTGTCGCAACAAGACCGTGATCCAGCCAGCTGAATGCGGTCATAACACCTACCGCCAGCACCGATCCGGGCAGCGCATAACCGGTGGTCGCTACCCGAACAGAACGAACAACACATCTATCAGGTTGCAGCCTTCTGGCAAATACGAGCATCAATGCCAGAACAACCGTAATCCCGGCTGCGGAGGCAGCTAAGAGCAATGTGTTGAATGCCAGTTCCCAATAACGGCTATTCAAATCCTGCAAGGCGTTGGTGGCAATCCAGTACAGCAACTGAACCACAGGAATGACAAATGCCAACGTAAACACTACCAGGCAAACCGCGCATGCCAGCCCTGCCTGCACACCGGTCAGCCGTGTTCTTGAAAGGGGCTGTTGGCGCTCATGACAGGTATAACGAGCGCGTCCGCGACTCCAACGTTCGGCGGAAAGCAACAGGAAGATCAATAACAACAAGAGAGAAGCGAGTTGTGCTGCGGCCTGAAGGTTAAAAAATCCATACCAGGTCTTATAGATTGCCGTTGTCAGGGTGTCATAGTTGAACACAGACACCGCGCCAAAATCAGCCATGGTCTCCATCAGGGCAAGTGCGACACCGCCCGCAATAGCAGGGCGCGCCATCGGCAACGTCACCCGAAAGAAAGCCTGCAAGGGTGACAATCCCAACAGTCGTGCAGCTTCCAGCGTACTACGCCCCTGCCGTAAAAATGCAGTACGCGCGAGCATATAAACATAGGGGTAAAACACCAGCACCAGCGTGGTAATCATTCCGGCAGGCCCGCGGATATCGACCCAGGTAAATCCGGGAACCACCGCTCGAAGCCAACTCTGGAGGGGGCCACTGAAATCAAATACCCCCAGATAAACAAATGCCAACACATAGGCGGGAATGGCAAAAGGTAGAATCAGGGCCCAGTCCAGCCACTTTCGGCCCGGAAACTCACACAGTGTCACCAGCGCCGCCAAAGCAACGCCGAGCACCGTGACTCCCACGCCGACGCCAACAACCAGCACCGCCGTATTACCCAACAGCCGGGCCAGCTGTGTCTCTATAAGGTGCTGCCATATATCGATCTGGATATGATTCCAGCTCAATAACAGCACGATAACCGGAATCGCTACACCACCGGCAATCGCCAGTGCGACAAGCCGCCAGCCCAGCCAGCGGTGCAGAATACCCCGAAATGCAGAACGCCCGCCCCCAATGGGCGAGCGCTCTGGATCCGGAAGCGTGATGGTTCCGGAGGATAGCATCAGTTGTACTTGGCCCGATCCATCAGCTGGATAGCTTCAGACTGTAACCGGCCAGCAGTTTCAACATTCAGGTTATCCTGTTTGAAGCTCCCCCAAGCAGCGACTTCTGAAGACGGCTGTACATCCGCATTGGCCGGGTATTCCATATTGCTGTCTGCCAGGATTTGCTGAGCTTCCGGCGTGCTCATCCACTCCAGCAGCTTGGCAGCAGCTTCCGGATGTTTGGCATAGCGGGTGATACCGGCACCGGAAACGTTCACATGTACACCACTGCCACCTTGGTTAGCCCAGAAAAGTTTCAGGTTGGTATCCGGCTTTTGCTTCAGCAGACGGCCAAAGTAATAGGTATTCACGATGGTGACATCGCAGATGCCACTCGCGACCGCTTCCATAGCCTTGGTGTCATTAGAAAAGACCGGCATTGCCAGGTTATGCACCCAGCCTTTTACCACTTTTTCACTGCCGGGTTCACCCAGGCGGTCAATCATGGTGGCGACCAGTGACTGGTTATATACCTTTTTGGAGGTCCGCAGGCACAGACGGCCTTCCCACTTGGGATCCGCCAGATCTTCATAGGAAGAGAGCTGTTCGGGCTTGATACGATCGCTGGCATAGACCATGGTACGGGCACGAACGGACATGCCATACCAATTATTGTCCGGGTCCCGCAGGTGGGCAGGAATATTCTTTTGCAGTGTTTCGGAAGTATAAGGCTGCAGAATACCCTTCTCTTTGGCTTGCCAGAGGTTACCGGCATCCACGGTAATCAGCATATCCGCCGGAGTGGTCTTGCCTTCGGCTTCAAGACGGGCGATCAGGGGAGCATCCTTGTCAGTGATATAGCGGATTTTGACGCCGGTCTTCTTGGTGTACATATCAAACAGAGGCTTGATCAATTCTTCATTGCGCGAAGAGTAAACCACCAGCTCATCATCAGCCGCTGAAGCCAGCGATGCAGAAAGGCCCGCAAACAACGTGGTTGACGCGAATACAGCCGCCATCAACGTTTTTTTCAACCCCAATCCCATTGCAATCACCTTATTGTGTATCGACTACTGCATATTGTGGCGCAATGTTAATCATTATCATTTGTAACCTCAACAACAATCTGCAGGTTGTCAATAATGACTCCCCCTTATAGAGACGCGAACACGCTCCCATGGTGAGGCAGTCAGACCTATCCATGGGAGGTGCGGCAGGAAGATAGCAGGTAATTTGTTGGCTCGTTAATGCATTATTGCGTAGGTTTGGATGGCTCGGTTGGCATCATGCTTTCCATACCCGGCATGGAGGGCATGGCTTCCATACCCTGAGGCATCTGCTGCATCACCTGATTGATGGATTCCTGAATCAGGGCAACCATCGTTCGGTGCCCTTCGTCAAAGCCCTGGTAAAAGGCCCGTTCCGCCTTACTCTTCATGGCAGAAGGTTCGGTAATCGCCTGCCTGGTACCCGCTTTCGTTTCACCACTGAACATGACCTCCATGGCCGTGGGAATGGTCAGGGCAATAGCCCGACCAGACATATAACCGTCAATATAGCGGCCACGCAAAATGGCATTATCGGAAGCACCCAGACCACTGCTTCTATAAGCGACAGCAGCTTCGCACCAGCGATCCAGGTATTCGTTGTCCGATTCCCCATCACAGGAATAATGGACAAAACCTTGCGCCGCTACCACCGCCTGATAACCGGCCCGGTAACCAGCCTGCGCAACGGGCTTCCTGGAAAAAGACTGGGGATTACTGGCCATGGCAGCATCCTGCCCCCCCAGCCCATAGGCGTTAACGAAAGCGTCACGTTTCTGGTTATCCTCTTTGGCAAACACCTGACTACGCTTCCAGGCATCCAACCCCTTGCACCAGGCCCGTGTCGCGGCAGAAGAATCCGTGGCATTATTGCAATCCGGCGTTTTGGGAAGCACAGGCACCGGCTTTTCAACAATAACCTCAACCACCTCACGCTCAACGGCGGGCTCATCGGGTACGGGAGACTGTCCGTCTTCCTCGTTATTTCCACATCCCTGCAACATCACCGCCAACAGTGCTGCACAGGACAAGGCCATCAGTGACGCTCTGGCCATACTGCCACTTCCTCCGAAAGTCATTCGCCTATTCAACCCACATGAATACGCACGGTCGGCCTACTATAGTCGATATTCAAAAGACAACAGAGCGACATAGCGCAAGATTGCCAGCAATACTGGCAACATTGAGCAAACAGCAAACAAAGAAAATGGCGATTCGCGTAGCAAGGCGGCCGCCTTGCTACGGATCAGGGATGCATGACCTGCCGAATGATCTGCTCTTTCAGGAAAGGAATCTGGTTCGTCAGCGAAAGACCGGTATTACGCATCCAGCGCAGCAACAGATGATCACTGCCAAACAGCTGCTGGAAACCCTGCATAATGCCCATCACCGCTAGGTTATGCGGTTCACGACGGCGCTGATAGCGTGCCAGTAATAATGCATCGGCATAGTCGCCACCACGCTCACAGGCCCGGTGAATCTCCTCGGACATCTGCCGTGCATCCAGCAACCCGAGATTCACGCCCTGCCCGGCCAATGGATGGATGGTATGGGCGGCATCGCCCATCACGACGACACGTCCCCGATAATATTGCCGGGCATGTCGTTGTCTAAGCGGCATGCAATACCGCTTATCGGTTGATAACACCTGACCCAGCTGGTGTTCAAACGCACTACCCAGCTTCTGGCAAAACGCGTCATCCGTCAGCGTCATCATCTGTTGGGCCTGATCAGGCACCAGCGACCAGACAATAGAGCAGTAATGGTTATCGCCTTCACTGAGCAGAGGAAGAAACGCCAAGGGACCTGTCGGCAGAAAGATCTGCCACGCGGTATCCTGATGGTACTGCGCAGTCCGCACCGTCGTGACGATAGCGTGATGCTGGTAATCCCATTCGCGGGTCGGGATACCGGCCATTCGCCGCACCGGGGAATGCGCGCCATCGGCAGCAATCACCAGCCGGCTCTGCAGCTGATCACCTGACTTTGTGGTTAACTGCACGCCATCATCAGTCTGGCGCAGCGATGCTATTTCCGTTTGACTCAGCAGCGCAACATCGGTCTCACCCAGGCACTGCAATAATGCACTGGTTGTGACGCGGTTTTCGACAATATGTCCCAGCGTGTCCAACCCCGCTTCGCCTGAAGTAAAACGGATATTGCCGGTGCCGTCTGCATCCCAGACCGTCATGCCGGTATACGGTGAAATCCGGGCATCGCGCATCAATGCCCAGGCACCCACGTCATCCAGCAATTGCCGGGACGATTCTGTCAGTGCGCACACCCGCGGATCATACTGTCCTGATAGCGGTTTTGACATGTCTGACGCAAGAGGGCCTGCATCGACAAGCGCAATACGTAACGGTAAGTCTGACAACGCCATGGCCATCGCCAGACCATTAATACCACCACCAACAACCGTGATGTCATAAGATTGGCTATCAGCAAAAGATGCCTGACTCATGGACGCCCTCCCAGCCCCATAGCCTGCCTCGCGAACCACCCTTTCAGCGGCCCACAAAGATCCAGCGCCACAAGCCCAACATTCCGTGCGCCCTGGAGCCATTTTCCGGACAATACGGACTGTTCGCTGAACAACTTGACCACATAATCACTGAAATGAATGGTCTGGAATTGATCCTGTTTCTGTCGGGCCATATATGCCTGCAGTGTCGCCAGCTCGCCAATACCAGCGCCGCTCTTCAATGCACTGGTAATCGTCTCAGACAAGGCAATGGCATCGCGTAATGCCAGGTTGAAGCCCTGCCCCGCCACCGGGTGCAAACTATGGGCAGCGTTACCCAATACCACGAGGCCCGGACGCACCTGCTCTGTTGCCAGCTTCAATGCCAACGGGTAACTGAAACGCTGCCCCACTTTACGAAAACGGCCTACCCGATACCCGAAACGCTCCTGCAGTTCATTGAGAAAGTCATCATCAGTCAACTCAAGTCGTTCTCGAGCCAGTTCATCCGACATTGTCCAAACCAGCGCACACCGCCCCTCTGGCAGAGGAAGTAATGCCATCGGCCCTTCGTCCGTAAAACGCTCGTAAGCGATCTGGGCGTGGTGTTGGTCCGGGGTGATACTCGTGATAATAGCGGTCTGATGATAGTGGCTGACGGACTGTTCCAACCCCATATCACGGGCCAGTGAGGAACGCCCACCATCGGCCAGCACAATCAGCGTTGCGGATACAGAATACGTTTTCCCATCGCGATTCACTTCGAGCGTCGCACCCTCTGGTGTTGGCTGCAGATGACGCACCTCAGCAGGACAGAGGAATTCAATTCCCTCTGTTTTCTGTATCTGCTCCAGCAACACTGTGCCGAGCCACTGGTTATCCACTACATAACCGAGCGCAGGCACTTCATAATCTTCTGCATTCAGCCGAGTCATACCAAAGTGACCACGGTCAGACACATGAATATGGCGAATCGGCTCCACACGCTCAGCCAATGATGGCCAGATCCCCATGGCATCATAAATTTCCCGGGTTCCCCAGGACAGTGCCGAAGAGCGACCATCATAACTGGGCTGATAATCCCGCTGCTCTGGACGTAATGGCACCGCTTCAAACACGGCAATCCGGAAATCCGGGTTAGGCACCGACTGTCGGAGCGACAGGGCCAGGCTGGCGCCAACCATGCCGCCTCCGATAATCACCACATCATAATGTGTACTGCTATCCATGGTTATCTCTGAACTGATTGGATATGTTTTGGCCAATGGGCTTGAGGTATCAGGACCAATCCTGCCCTTTCATCAGGGCCTCAATAGCATCAGGATCCTTTTCGGCAGCGGATGTAAGGATCTCACAGCCTTCCGCAGTTACCAGAACATTGTCTTCAATACGGATGCCGATACCACGCCATTTTTCCTCAACGTCAGTGTTATCCGGCGCGATATAGAGACCCGGCTCAACCGTCAGCACCATACCCGGCTCAAACTTGCGCCACTCCCCGTCGACCTTGTGATTGCCAACATCATGGACATCCATACCCAGCCAATGCCCCGTACCGTGCATATAAAATGGTCGATAAGCTTCATCCTTGATCAGCTGATCCACATCGCCTGACAGTATGCCCAGATCAACCAATCCTTCTGTCAGTGTACGAACCGCTGCATCATGGAATGCCGTCCAGGGATTACCCGGTCGAATGGTCGCAATCGCCTGTTCCTGAGCTTTCAGCACCAGTTTATACAGCGCCCGCTGCTCCGTTGAAAAAACGCCATTAACCGGAAACGTCCGGGTAATATCAGCGGCATAATTGTCGAGTTCACAGCCAGCATCAATCAGTACCAGGTCACCGGCACACATCTGCCGGTCATTCTCGGTGTAGTGGAGGATGCAGGCATTCTCACCACTGCCAACGATCGAATTGTACGCCGGCACACAGGCGCCATGATGAATAAATTCGTGCTGTAGCTCGGCTTCCAGCTGGTATTCATACAATCCCGGACGACACATCGTCATAGCCCGCCGATGAGCGCCGGCACTGATAGCGCAGGCCTCACGCATGATTTCGAGCTCTGCGTCTGACTTGAACAGGCGCATTTCATGCACCAACACATCCAGACCAGACACCACAGACGGTGCAACGGCACCACGCCGTTCTCGGGCTTTTAGATTATTGATCCAGCCATTGAGCCGACCATCAAATTCCGGCAACACACCCAGCGTGTAGTGGATTGCCTGTCGGCCATCCAGCAAGCCGGGCATTACCTGATCCAGCTCACCAAAGGAAAACGCCTGATCCATACCATACTGCCGGACAGCGCCTTCCTGCCCGGCCCTTCGACCATGCCAGGTTTCCATCAGGGGATCACGATCACGACAAAAGAGAATACTCTCACCGCCTTCACGTCCAGGTATCAGCACCAATACTGCTTCCGGCTCATTAAATCCGGTCAGGTAATAGAAATCGCTGTCTTGCCGGTACAGATACTCGGAGTCACGGTTACGGATCTTCTCCGACGCGGCCGGCAGTATTGCAACACCGTCATTGCCAATGGCCTGCATCAGCTGTTGGCGTCGCTTGCCGTATTCTGTCATCGCCAATTTTTTCATGGTGTCCTGATCCGGTTTATGCTCTGAGAATTGTCAGCGTCCTGTGCCTGCTGGCAGCTGTATCAGTGAAGTGAACCGGTGGTTGCACTCGCTTCAGCTTCACTGCATTCGCCAAACAGCATCAATGTCGCCATGCGCAGGTATTCACTGACTTCCAGAAAATCTTTTTCTGACGACTCGGAGTCCTCCAGGTCATCAAACTGCACTTGGGCGATACTGGCAAAATCAGCCAGAATACTGGCCGCTTCTTCTGACAAATCATCCTGGCTGCGACCACTCAGGCCGTAACCGCTGAGGAATCCCTGACACCACTGACCCAGCGCCTGGGTACGCTGTTCAAGGGCTTCATCGTCATCGGGCAGCAGGGGCTGAAAGGAGTAGTCTTCGGACTGCAACTGAGCCAGAGTCTCATCATACAGCTGTATCAGAACCGTCTTTGCCACAGTGTCCAGCGCCTGACTGACAGCCATATGCTCGGCAGCCGTGGACAACCAGGCACCATGGGCCGGACGCTGTCCTGCGCAATATTGTCCGCAGAGCAAACCGTGCAGTTCCGAGGGCGACTGATAAGATTGCAATTCAAGGAACAGGTTGCTCAGCCGATCAAAACTGACCGGCGCCAGACCTGAAGCATCAGTAGTCATGGGAGAATATCCGCCAATTCAAGATTGCCCCGAGTGTACCGCAAGGCGTCTGGGGGAGCGAGATTCATCCGGCAGAAAAAATAATGGTCAATTTGACCGGAATCAGGGCGACGATCTCTTGTTACCGTCAACACCAAAAGGATATAGTAAAACATTGATAATCCAAAGATTGTCTGACGGCCACATGGAACCCAAAGAACTGTCGATGTTGAGCAGAAAAGTCGATGAACTCATCGTACTCTGCAATCACCTGCGTCAGGAAAACCGTATCCTGCGAGCCGGCGAGCACGCCTGGAAGCAGGAACGCGCACAACTGATTGAAAGAAACGAGATGGCACGAACCAAAGTCGAAGCAATGATCGGCCGGTTACGGGCGCTTGAGCAGGAAACATGATATGAGCAATGAACAGCTCACCACCACGGTCAACATCCTGGACAAGGATTACCGGATCAGCTGTCCACCGGAAGAGCAGGAAGCCCTGAGTTCTGCGGCCCGCTACCTCGACAGCAAGATGCGCGAAATCCGGGCCTCCGGTAAGGTTATCGGCCTTGAGCGTATTGCCGTCATGGCCGCCCTGAACATTGCCCATGACATGCTCATCGCCAGCCGGGAAGCCAACGCAATTAAGGAAGATACCCAGCGGCACATCCAGATCCTGGTTGAACGGCTGGACGACGCCCTGCACGAGCATAACCAGCTCGAACTCTGATTGCGATTCGAACTAATAAAGGGCTGGTAACTCCCGCCCGCCTGCCGATATAATCCTTCACAAGACTCCCTGGTCTGATCGCCAGTCATGAACTGTCCCTGAGGCGATAAATACCATCCTGGGGGCTCCTCGTGGATACCAGCGTGCAGGTTCACCTTGCAGTGAAAAGCCCAACGTATCTCAGCAGCCTCCACCTTGAAGCATGGCTTCAAGGGCTATACTGACAGCGTCAGCACCGGGGAGCCTTGTTTTACTGGCACGACCTTTCTTATCGACATCAATCACTGCACATCACAACGGATTGCCAACCAGGGAATGACGCCACAACAGCAGTTGCTCCAGAAAAAACAGCTCAGGCAAATTCTGCGGGAACGGCGCCGTCGACTGTCCGTTTCAGAACAACACCAAGCCAGTCATCGCCTGAAAAAAATCCTGTGTCGACAGAGCTGCTACCTGAAAAGTCAGCGTATTGCAGTCTACCTGACCAACGATGGCGAGATTGACCCAAAAGAAATTGCCCAGAAAGCATGCCAGCAGGGCAAGCAGTGCTTTCTTCCAGTCCTGAACCCACTGAAACCGGGCTGGCTGCAGTTTTTACCCTGGACGCCCACCACCCGCATGAAAAAAAACCGGTTCGGTATTCCAGAACCTGATGCGCGTTTCTATCAGCCCGTACCTGTCTGGTCACTGGATCTCGTCTTGTTACCATTGACCGGATTCGACCGAAAAGGTCATCGCATGGGTATGGGAGGCGGCTTCTATGACAGAACCTTTGCCTTCATCAATACACCAGGCTGTATCAGGGCTCCACAACTGATCGGACTTGCCCATGAATGCCAGCGGGTTGATCACCTGCCAATTAACAGCTGGGATATACCCCTCTCTGGCATTGCAAGCGACAGGCAGTTTTATACCACCCGCTGAATATCAAATCAGCATCTGTGCGGTGGCCGTGGTGACCACACCAATGGCAAACAGAAAAATAATCGCTGCAACAGGGTCAAGTTTACGCCATGGAAACATGTTCATATCACTCTTGAATGACAGGCCAACTTCAATTCAGCATCGGATACGCACGAATAAAGCCATCCACTTAAACAGTGCAGATCATAGATAGACATTGCAATGCATACTGTGACTTGCTGCAAGGTTTGCCCAATTCAAAGTAGCAAGTGGATAATAGTTTTGCTCATTCTCTCGCAGTAACATTTTCTGTTATTAGCAGAAACGCAATTCCGTTCTAACATGCTCTGTGAACAGACTACATAAAGGCTGTATTTTCTCCCCATTTTTTTCAGGACTCAGTCATGTCAAAAACAATTGCCCTTTTAGCTATTACCATCGTAATCAGCCTGACCGGATTTCAGATTAGCCACGCACAGGAACGATCGGGCACCACCGAAACCTATACCGAGCAAATGGCAGGAGGCTGGTCACCCGTCAGCATTGACGAGCAGGTAATGAATGCCGCCTATTTTGCCGCCAGTGCCATTCATGATGGTGAACTGCAAAATGTGCTTTCAGCCAAACAGCAGGTGGTTGCCGGCATGAACTACGCCATGGTGCTGGAAATGGATAACGGCCACCAATGGGAGGCCATTGTCTATCAAAACCTCGACAACGTTTACAGCCTTACCAGTAAAAAACGCCTGCATTAATTCACTGGCCGTTAAATTGCATTTTGGTGGTAGTGATAAGGCTACCACCAACACAACTATGCTGATTACCGCCCATCAGAAAACTGAAAAATAAAAACGCACTGTCTGCACAGTTTCCTAAGCTTTTCGTAGTTTTATATCCCCCATCATAACGACAGCTATCAGCTTCGGATACCGTGGAAATCCTGACAAATGCTCAATAAATTAATTCTGGTCACCTGCCTTGGCGCCATGCTGGAATATTTCGATTTCACCCTGGTGCTGCTGTTTGCCAACGACCTAGCCAAACTCTTTTTACCGGTAGCAGATCAGTCAGGCTTTCTCTGGATTATTGCCATACACACAGCCGGCTATTTTATTCGCCCATTGGGTGGCATTGCCTTCAGCCATTTTGGGGATCGAATCGGGCGCAAACGGTTATTTCGGATATCCATTCTGATCATGACCTTTGCCACACTGGGCATGGGTCTATTGCCGACCTACGCAACAATCGGCTATCTGGCCACCGCGCTCCTGATCATTCTACGATCATTGCAGGGCATTTCAGTCGGAGGCGAATTTCCTGGCGCAGTCGTATTTGCAGCTGAGCACGTCCCTCCTCACCTCAAAGGTCTGATCACCTCTGCAATTGGCGCCTGTGGTCTACTGGGTGTCATGCTGGCTTCAACCATCGGCATGCTGACCCACTCATTACTGTCCGAAGAAGTACTGTACAACTGGGGATGGCGCCTCCCTTTTATCGCCGGAAGCATTCTGGGTGTCAGCGGCTACATTATGCGCCGAAGCCTGTCCGAAACGCCGCTATTTAGTCGACTCATTGCAGCAAAACAGGTGGTGAGCATCCCTCTGTTAACACTGTTTCAAACGCAGGGTAAAACACTGGCCATAGCCATGGGCATGAACATCGCCTCAGTCACCATGCTATCGATGTATACCTTCATGGTACCTTATGCCACCCGACACTTGGGTATGAATCAAAGCACGGTATATGAAATTATGACTGCCACCCTGCTTATGACAGCGATGCTGACATTGGTATTTGGCTGGCTATCCGATCGTGGCATTAACCGACGTTTGGCTCTTCTTATCAGCAATATTCTTTACCTGCTCGTCGCCTGGCCCGTATTCCTCCTATTATCAGATCACCAGTTATTCGCGGTTGGCCTGCTAACACTACTGCCGACGGCGCTCGCCTGTGGTAACGGTCTGGTGACGCTGGCCAACCTGTTCAACACCAATGTCCGCTATACAGGACTCGCCGTTTCCATGAACATAAGCATCAGCCTAATTGCCGGAAGTACACCGTATATTCTGGAAATACTCAGCGTTGATGGAAAACCCTTCGGTTTTCTGGTGATGATGTTAGTCAGTGCAGTGATTGGAATCATTGCCACCTGGCATCTACCAGAAACACGTGTGAATGATTACCAACTACGAAAGCAAACGACATAAACAGTGTCATTTAACGTTCAGTGAACGCCAGTTGCTTAGCCCGTAATACCGGTTTAAGGAGGTAAGTGATTAACGTTTTCTTGCCGGTCAGAATATCCACATTGGCCACCATACCTGGAATCAATGGCTTGTGATTATCGGCATCCCCCAGAAAATTCTGATCGGTTCTTATGCGTGCCAAATAATAATGTTCATTGTTTTCATCAATAATGGTATCCGCACTCAGATGCGTCAGAACACCAGCAATTCCTCCGTGAACAGTAAAATCGTAAGCAGTAAAACGAATGCTTGCCTTCTGCCCCGGATGCAGGAATGCAATATCCTGAGGCCTAATTTTGACTTCGACTTCAAGCGTGTCATCAACCGGAATCAGCTCCATCATTTTCATACCGGGTTGAACAACACCACCTTCTGTATTGACTTGTATTTGCTTCACCACGCCTTTCATCGGTGCGCGTACCTGGGTGCGATCAACCTGGTCGCTGGTCGCTGTTTCCTTGGCTGATAACTCATGCAGCAGTGCGAGCGTTTCGTTCAGCTCTGTGCGAGCCTTATTCATAAAAACCAGTTCTGCTTCACGAATACGCTGCTGCGTTTCGGTCTGTTCGGCCAGAATACGGGCAAGATTTTCTTCAGCAATGCGCTGCTCTCCGCGCGTATCACTGACCTGCCGCTCCAGTCTCAGAACCTCAACCCGGGAGACTGCGCCCTCTATTGCCAGATCCTGAGACAGCCCCAGTTCTTCACCCAATAAAGCATGACGCTTCTCCAACATAGCAATTTCAGCACGAGTTTCCGCCTGTTGTTTTTCCTGCTGAATCAATTGTTGCTGATAAATACCAAGAGAACTGGCAAGCTCCTGACGTCTAAACTGGTACAGCTCCAGTTCGCTTTCCGCTAATTCAGGCACCAGCTCTTTTAACGACGCAGGCATAACAGGGTGCCCCCCTGCGACCTCTGCCTGCAGTCGGACCTTACGCGCCATAAGCGCGTACTGG
Source organism: uncultured Kistimonas sp. (assembly GCA_964291505.2). GTDB lineage: Bacteria > Pseudomonadota > Gammaproteobacteria > Pseudomonadales > Endozoicomonadaceae > Kistimonas. The sequence continues at coordinate 181,326 of OZ220199.1, forward strand.
CTTGCTAACTGTCCCTGATGATTGGCAGCAAAACGGGTGTCATCCATCAGCATGAGCACCTGCCCCTGCTCAACCAGATCCCCCTCCTTCACCAGTATTTTCTCAACAATGCCGCCCTCCATATTCTGGACAGCCTGCACCTGACTGGACGGAATAACTTTACCTTCCCCACGGGTCACTTCATCCACTTCACACCAAGCGGCCCAGGCAATAAAAGAAACGATAAACAGCCCTATACTGATCAACAGCGGCCGACTGCCTCGGGTTATCAGCTGCACCTCAGCTTGACTGGGTTTCTGCCAATGCGACAGCTGCCTCTCACCAGTAGAATTCCCTGAAACCCATCGCTGCATATCAGACTCTCTCCGTTGTTTCAGCTTTCGGATTCATCTGACCTGCCAGAATTGTATGCGCCTCATCATTCACACGGACTGTACCCTCCTCAAGTACAATGATGCGATCCATACAATCCAGCAAACTGGCCTTATGGGTAACCAGAAACAGTGTCACTCCATCCAGCTGCATCAGGACCTGACGAAAATGTGCTTCAGACTGCGCATCCATGGCGCTGGTCGGCTCATCCAGAATCAAAGCCCTGGGACGCGTCACCAGCGCTCTGGCCAGCCCGACAGCATGCGTCTGACCACCTGACAGATGACGTCCACCTTCACCCACCTGGAAATCGAGTCCGCCACTGCCGGATTGCACCATCGCCATCAAACCAACCTTGTTAAGGGCTTCTAGAATGTCACTATCACTAATGTCTGGCCGGTGCATAGTAATGTTGTCGCGTAACGTACCATTGAACAGTTCAGCCTGTTGCCCAACATACCCTACCTGTCGACGAAGCCAGGCAGGATCCAATTGTCGGATATCAATGCCATCCACCGCGACATGGCCTTTCGAGGGTTCCCATAATCCCATCAGCAACTGCAGCAACGTGCTTTTTCCTGAGCCCATCCGGCCAAGAATGGCCAGCTTGGTCCCAGCAGGAATTGTCAGCGAAATATCACGCAACAAATCGGAAGTGTCGGGATAAGCGAACGACAGCTGGTTGATATGCCAGGTACCACTAAACGATGCAGGACGTAACAGCTGACGATCTGTCGGATATTCCTGGGGAAAATGCATCACTTCCCCGGCATGCGTCAGTGCCTGAATCGTTTTTTCATACTGATTCAATAAGCCGATGACCTGGGAGACAGGTGCTGCGCAACGTCCGGAAATCATCATCATCGCAATCAGCCCGCCCATAGACAGACTCCCGGCGCTGATCAGGTAAACACCCGCAACAACCATGACAAGCGTGTTCATCTGCAACAGGAACGTTGCCGTTTGTGTGGAAATCGCCTGTAGCTGTCTTATTCTCAGCGATGCATCAGCCACCTTTTGGTTCAAACCACTCCAGCGCTGCTGATGCTGACGTTCCACATTGCAGGTTTTCACCGACACCAACCCCAGCAAGAACTCCATCAGAAGATTCTGGCGCTGTGCGGACATCTCCTGCTGCTGAGCAATGACACGCTGCATAGGCCGATTCAATAACCAGGCAATGCCGAGAGAAACACTAATACAGAGTAACGGTATCGCTACCAGCCAGCCGCCCAGCCAAACAACCAACCCGAGAAACAAGACGACAAACGGTAAATCAATAAACGCCATCACGGTAGCGGAGGTAATAAATGTACGAATGCTGTCAAATTCCGCCAGACGATTCATTAAATAACCGGCACTGTAAGGGCGGGAACTCAACTTCAAGCCAAGCAATCGATCAATCAGGCGGGATGACAGCATGAGATCAATCTGCCGTCCTGCCAAATCAATGTAGCGGGTACGAATGAAACGAATCACACTCTCAAAAAGAAACGCAACTAAAACACCGGTCGACAACATCCACAGGGTTTCAAACGCCTGATTGGGCACAACCCTGTCATAAACATTCATGACAAAAAGTGGTGAAACCAGGGCTAGCAGATTGACCAGAAAACTGGCTGCCAAAACATCACGATAAACACGCCAATAAGGTAGGAGGGCCTGCCAGAACCAGCCATGCGGGCTACTATCAGCTGTCGATTCACTCTCTTTTTTTGCCATATTCGGGGAATCCATTCACGCCGATTTCAACCACTCTTCATAGTGAGTGGCTGCAAGATAGCTTGTTATTCTTTGTCACATACAACAGCAGCACATTCATAAAGAACGCTTCTTTTATCTAGCGCTGAACATGCTGTTTATCATTCATATGACATTACATTTTTTTACAGGGAAAGCCATAGTAGCTCAACCATTGAATCCTCAATGATTGAAACCCTTTCTCCAAGGATGGCATGAAGGTATTTTTAATGAATACATTTTGGCGAGCAAAAGCTCGCCAAAATCCTTAACGAAGTTACTAACCAAGAAACTGCTGATAGGCTGGGTTATCAGTCTCTTCCCAGAAATGGTAACCAATTTCCTCAAGACATTCCGGTACCAGAGCACGCTCACTTTCCGGAACCTGCATCCCAACCACAACCCGCCCATAAGCCGCACCGTGATTACGGTAATGAAACAGGGAAATATTCCAACGCGTCCCCAGCCGCTCCAGAAAGCGTAGTAATGCACCGGGCCGTTCTGGAAACTCAAACCGGTAAACCACTTCATTGGTCACTGACGGACAATGGCCGCCTACCATATGCCGGGTATGCAGCTTGGCCATTTCATTGTCGGTCAGGTCCTGAACGGGATAGCCGGCCTTCACTAAGCTATCAACCAATGCCTGACGGGTTTCCATCTCCGGATTCACCTGAGCACCAACGAAAATCACTGCATCACTGTCATCGTGATAACGGTAATTAAACTCCGTAATATTACGGCGCCCGATGGCATCACAAAAAGTTTTGAAACTGCCGGGGCGCTCAGGAATTGTGACCGCCAGAATCGCTTCACGCCTTTCACCCAGCTCTGCACGCTCAGAAACATAGCGCAACCGGTCAAAGTTGATATTGGCGCCACTGTCGATTGCCAGCAGCGTCTCACCGCTGACCATTGTCTGTTCCACGTATTTCTTCAGACCAGCCAAACCAACAGCACCGGCGGGTTCCGCTACTGAACGCGTATCATCAAAGATATCCTTGATAGCAGCACACACCTCATCAGCACTGACAGTAATTACCTCATCCACACAACTCTGGCAAATGCGGAATGTCTCTTCTCCTATCTGGGAGACCGCGACACCATCTGCAAAAATGCCCACCTGAGAAAGCACAACACGCTCCCCTGCAGCCAACGCTGCTTTAAGGCAGGCTGATTCTTCATACTCAACACCGATGATACGGACATCCGGCCGCACATATTTGACGTAGGCAGCAATACCGGCAATCAAACCACCGCCGCCGACCGGAACAAATATCGCATCCAGGGGTTCCGGATGCTGACGCAGAATTTCCATGCCGACCGTACCCTGCCCGGCAATCGTGTCGACATCGTCATAGGGGTGAATATAGGTGTAACCGTGCTCATGCACTAACTCCATGGAGTGCGCCAACGCCTGATCAAACGCATCGCCGTGAAGAATCACTTCTGCGCCACGGGCACGAACCGCCCGCACCTTGATATCCGGCGTTGTCTGGGGCATTACAATGACCGCTTTGATTCCCAGCTGTTTCGCAGCCAGCGCCAGTCCCTGGGCATGATTGCCCGCCGAGGCGGCAATAACACCACGAGCTTTCTCATCCTCTGTCAGCTGGGAAACTTTGTTATAAGCGCCACGAATCTTGAAGGAAAAGACCGGCTGCAGGTCTTCACGCTTAATCAGCACCGTATTATTGAGTCGCTCCGACAGGAACGGGGCAGGATCAATCGGCGTTTCCACCGCGACATCGTAAACCCTGGCTTCGAGTATTTTTTTTATGTACTGATCCGGCATGGCTTCGCTTCTTGTACTTCTGATTGTGTCTGCATTGTAAGGAATTTAATGGCTGGGATACAGCGAAAGCCGGTCTTGCGGCAGCCCTCTCTCTACCAGCGTCACTGATTAGATTAAACAGGTGATATGGCTTCCCTATTCACGAGCAGGAAACACTTACGCAAGATCAATAAACCTTTCGACCAGATAGTTGGGGCAATGTCTGATAAGAAATCTCAAATAGAGCGTGATCAGAAAAACTCACTCCCAAAAAAGCTTACAAACCACGCTTGAATTTGACTGCCAGCAGTTCCAAAAACAGGCGTACTCAATACCAATCTCTTGAGCTAATGACAGTGTCGAAGTCTCCCTTACAGAATGTTTAGTGATTCAAGGTGCAATCAAAATCTTGCAACCAAGGTTCTTTTTACTGTAACACTGGAGAGAACAGCCCCCCTTTATATCCGTATATCAGCGGTACCCAAAACGCTAAAGACGTCTATTATTGGCCGACACTGCAACACGCCGAGCAATGTTGTCCAATGCACAAAATTGTCGATATTGATATCAATCTTTCAGATGCTGCTGAAAAGTTACTTGATGCCTATACAACCCATGGCATTGCCTACTTTTCAGGGCTGGCCATTACGACGGACGATCATCAAAAAAGGCTTCTGAAAGCGGCTCACGATTTTTTTCATGGATTCACTGACGATGCAAAAAACACATTTCGATTTGGTTCGCCGGGTTTTGAGCGTGGTTATGAACGAATAGGCTCTGAGCGCTATTTTAAGGGTGAGGATGCCGCTGGTGCAGATTTCAAGGAATCCTTTGCCTCCCCAAACGATGACACTCTGAGTTGGCCTGCTGCACTGGTCGCGAGCGGCTTCAAAGCAGAGCTGGATTATTTTCGACGACTGGCACACGAAGCCAGCCTGATCATCCTTACTCTGCTGGAACAGGCGCTCGCTACTCCTGAGGGATTTCTGACCAATCGCCACTTGCCAGAAAACAATAACAGCACATTACGAATTAACCATTATCCCGCACTGAAACGCTCAGCCCGCACCGGGAATATTCGACTGTCAGAGCACACGGATTACGATACTCTCTCCCTGTTGATCCCTTTAAATAATGTACCCGGTTTCCAGATCCGATCGCCTTCGGGCGAATGGGTCTCCGTTCCCCGTAAACCAAACACCCTGCTGGTTCATGTCGATGACCTGCTGGCCCGCTGGAGTAACCATCGCTTAATCGCCACACCTCATCGCGTCATGGCAGATCCTGATGCGGATATCTGGCCAGAACGTTATTCCATGGTTTATTTCTGCTGTCCGGCCAAAGAAACGATTATCGATTCCCGCGACCTGTTCCCGGATGAGCCTCCACTCTATCCACCCATCACCGCAGGCGATCACCTCTCAGAACGCCTTAACCAGGCCTACCAACACAGCTATCGCCAACCCGGAACCTGAAGAGGCAGTACCAAGATCAGGACAGGCCGAAGCGTATCCCCTATAATCCGCGCAAATTCTCCCGACCACAGGAACCGTCATGACCCAGGACGAACTGAAACAGGCCGTGGCCCGAGCGGCGCTGGACCATATTCTGCCTCACCTTGAAAGCGACATGATTCTCGGCATTGGTACCGGCTCCACGGCCAACTGTTTTATTGATGCGCTGGCTGAGGTGAAAGATCGTTTCGATGGTGCCGTCGCCAGCTCAGAAGCATCTGCAGAACGCCTCAAGTCCCACGGCATTCCGGTCTATGACCTGAACACCGTCAGCGAACTCCGTTTTTATATTGATGGCGCCGACGAAACCAACAAACACCTCCATCTGATCAAGGGCGGCGGCGCTGCACTGACCAGAGAAAAAATCGTGGCAGCTGTAGCCAGAGAGTTCATCTGCATCGCTGATGAAAGCAAGCTGGTTGATGTGTTGGGAGCTTTTCCTCTGCCGGTAGAAGTCATTCCCATGGCTCGCAGCCATGTTGGACGGGAACTGGTGAAGCTGGGCGGCGATCCGGTTTACCGGGAAGGTGTTGTTACTGACAACGGCAACATTATTCTGGATGTCTGGAACATGAACATTATCAATCCCGTTGAGATGGAGCAAGCTATTAACCAGATTACCGGCGTGGTCACAAACGGCCTCTTTGCCATGCGTCCTGCCAATCTGCTGTTACTTGGAACCTCTGACGGTGTAAAAAAACTGAACGGATAAACTTTTCCTTTTATCTTATGCCCCTGAGCCATAAACACAGGGGCAATGTTTTTTTGAAAACAACGATTACGACTTTTTCTCGCATAACGCTTAAATAATACACTTTGCATCCACCTCATACGTTTAACATAAACACCAACCCATTCGCCAGAAAGAGAGCGCACATTTAATTCAAACATCACCGATAGATCCATAATCTTCGCCCTTGGAGTGGCAGGCTTCCTTCTTACATTGCTGGATACCTACAATGCACAAAATAGCTCCTATACAGAGGGTAACTCATCATCGCCAACATTTAATGACACTGGCTGCCCAAAAACTACCCCTTCAGTAAGCAATTCTGTCTTGGGACTCTCCATTATGGGAAATTACATTATGGGATTTACACTTCTGGGACTCCTCATTTATTACGCAATAAAAAATGCAAGCAAATGCCCGAAGAGCGAAAAGCCAAAATAGCCGAGTGTTTCAAACCCTGCCCCCCCTGTATGGCTGCTCTAAAAAACTGTACGGCAGAATGCTGCACACACTGCGGTGCTTGCTGCGACACCGGTATAGAGCATATCAATGATTGTTGTGAATGCCTGCTAACCAATGCTTGCGAACGCCCGTTCGGTCAGTGCTGCTATGATTTTTGCGAAACGATGAAAGTCTGTGAGGTGTCAGAGGAAACGTTGGAGAAATGGGCCAAGTGCTGTGGTACTTCCGAGCCTCAGACTATAGAAACAGAACCCACCACACGGTCCACTCTTGTTAGCTCTGAATCGACGGCTCCAACAACAGAAACAGAACCCACGCGTCCCACTACTATTCGCTTTGCCGAGGCGCCTCAAATAAAGACATTTAAGAGAGACGAAATTATAGATGATCCTAAACCATCTACATCTTCACAACAGTCATCCAGCCACACAGAAGAACAGGTACAGGTGCTTATTCATGCAGCGCCAGAGCAACATAGGCAATCTTTTCGTGGCGATAGGTATCTTTCGGAAAAAGCAGCATTCTTAAAACCACCAAGCACGTCTGGCGCTCAATCTGGCCCGGCTCACAACCAAGCATTGTGGGACAGCTACTTCAATAAAATTGCCTCACGTGTTAACGACTCGGCTACCGAAACAGCTCCCGACGCGTAATAACGATACACCCCAACCCCAGGCACCTTTATCGCAAAACTCAAGTCAGATGATATCGGTGCCTCTCTTCTATCCATAAAACCGAAAAACAACAACCCGTATGGAACTGAGAACCACTTTCAATTTGAAGGTCCTACTCAACTTCAGAGCAACCCAAATTACGTACAAATACTGTCATTTGAGCCAATTTTCCTGTATACAGAACAGCGACGCACCGGGATCGTGCACAACACAACAACACACTCGATAAAGTACAACAATAACGGGCATAACAATGAAACAGAGCATAACCCGAAAACTCGCCGGTCTGACGGCGGCAATCGCCCTGACCTGTTCTGCAGCACAGGCCGAAGAAACCCTGAAAATTGGCTTGGCTGGCCCTGTAACCGGCCCTGTCGCGCAATATGGTGACATGCAGTTCACCGGCGCAAAGGCAGCAATTGAACAGATCAACCTTGCCGGTGGCATTAACGGCAAGATGCTCGAAGGTGTCGTTTATGATGATGCCTGTGATCCGAAACAGGCTGTTGCTGTTGCCAACAAGATTGTGAACGACGATATCCGTTTTGTTGTAGGGCATCTCTGCTCATCTTCTACCCAGCCTGCGTCTGACATCTATGAAGATGAAGGCATTCTGATGATTACCGCGGCTTCCACCAGCCCGGATATCACCACTCGCGGCTACCAGATGATCTTCCGCACCATCGGTCTGGACAGCATGCAGGGACCCACCGCTGCACGATACATTACTGACAATATCAAGCCTGAGCGCGTTGCCGTTATCCATGACAAGCAACAGTATGGCGAAGGTCTGGCGACCTCCGTTCGCGACAACCTGAAAGCCGCCGGTATCAACGTTGTCATGTTCGAAGGTGTCACGCCTGGTGACAAGGACTTCTCAGCCCTGGTGGCAAAACTCAAGAAAGAAGATGTTGATTTCGTCTACTACGGCGGTTACCACCCGGAGCTGGGACTGATCCTGCGTCAAAGTGCTGAAAAAGGTCTTCAGGCACAATTCATGGGTCCTGAAGGCGTGGGTAACAAGGATATCTCTGGCATTGCCGGTGAAGCTTCTGAAGGTCTGCTCGTAACGCTGCCCAAGAGTTTTGACCAAGATCCTAATAACAAGGCTCTGGTCGATTTCATCAGCCAGAAGAACGAAGACCCCAGTGGTCCCTTCGTATTCCCGGCCTATGCCGCGGTACAGGTTATGGTTGATGGCATGAAACTGGCCGGCAGCGAATCACCAGAAGCCGTTGCCGAAGCGCTGCGTGCCAACAGCTTCAACACACCTACCGGCACCCTCAGTTTTGACGACAAAGGCGACCTGCAAGACTTCAACTTTGTCGTCTACAGCTGGCACGCCGACGGTACCAAGACTGCAGTCACAGAATAACGGACTCCCAAAAACCTTGAGCGGGCTTCTTCCCTGGCGTTGAAGCCCCCAGGCGCAGCATCCGGCATGCATAACAGGCATTCCGGATGCTTCAACCCGCTATCCACAAGAATAAGCAGTACTTATGCCTGAAGCAGCCTACTATTTCCTGCAGCAGACGCTGAACGGCCTGACGCTCGGCAGCGCCTACGCACTCATTGCCATCGGCTACACGATGGTTTACGGCATTATCGGAATGATCAATTTCGCCCACGGCGAAGTCTACATGATAGGCAGTTACGTGGCGTTTATCGTTCTGGCCATTCTCACCATGTTGGGTATCGACAGCGTCACCCTGCTGCTGGTCGCCGCCTTTTTTATCAGTATCGTCATTACCAGTATTTACGGGTTCTCCATTGAACGTGTCGCTTACCGGCCACTGCGCGGCACTAATCGTCTGATTCCTTTGATTTCCGCCATCGGCATGTCCATTTTCCTGCAGAACTATGTCCGGCTAGCTCAGGGCTCAAGGGATATCGCCATGCCCAGCCTGATCACCGGCGGCTGGATCATCGGACCGGAAGACGGCTTTCATGCCACTCTGTCCTGGATGCAACTGGTGATATTCCTGGTCACCCTGTTCTCCATGGCAGCCCTGACCTTTTTCATCTCACGCTCCCGACTGGGCCGAGCCTGCCGCGCCTGCGCCGAAGACCTGGGCATGGCTAACCTGCTGGGTATCAACACCAACACCATTATCGCACTGACGTTTACGATCGGCGCAGCCCTCGCCGCCGTTGCCGGTGTCCTCCTTGGTCTCTACTACGGCGTCATTAATCCTTACATTGGTTTTCTTGCTGGGCTCAAAGCCTTTACAGCTGCAGTACTGGGAGGCATAGGCAGTATCCCCGGCGCCATGTTGGGTGGGCTGATTCTGGGCCTGACCGAAGCGTATACCGCCGGCTATTTCTCATCTGAATACAAGGATGTTGTCGCATTCAGCCTGCTGATTTTGATCCTGTTATTCCGTCCCACCGGGATTCTCGGCAAGCCGGAGGTAGAAAAGGTATGAACCGAACCAGTTTTTTCAATGCCTTGATCGCCTCTGGCGTTCTGTTACTACTGACCGGCTTCATGGTGGGCCTTCGACTAGAGCAGGAGGGCACGGTACTCAGAGTCATCGGTGCTCCCGATACGGTGATCAATACGATACTTGCCGGCGCCGTGTTTGTGTTCCTGTTCCAGCTGTTTCGCGCTCCCATTGCCAGACTTTGGCAGGGTGCTCGCTCACAATTACCAGATGTCAGCCATTTAAAACCCGACCTCAGCCGCCACACCAACCTGAAACGCACATTGCTATGTTTCCTGGTGGCCGGGCTCATTATCTGGCCCTTCTTTGCCTCCCGAGGCAGTGTGGATCTGGCGACCCTGACGCTGATTTACGTCATGCTAGGACTAGGGCTCAACATTGTCGTCGGTCTTGCCGGTCTGCTGGATCTTGGTTACGTCGGCTTTTACGCCGTTGGCGCCTATAGCTACGCCCTGTTGAATCAATACTTCGGGCTGGACTTCTGGAGCTGTCTACTGATCGGTGGCGCCATGGCTGCGCTGTTCGGATTTATACTCGGCTTTCCGGTCCTGCGGTTACGGGGAGATTACCTCGCCATCGTGACACTGGGCTTTGGTGAAATTATCCGGATACTGCTGAACAACTGGACGACAATCACCGGGGGCCCCAACGGCATTAGCCAGATACCAAAGCCCACTCTGTTTGGTCTTGAGTTCAGTCGGCGCGCTAAGGAAGAAGGTAACGTTCCCTTCCATGAATTCTTTGGTATCGACTACAGCAGCGGTTATAAGGTCATCTTCCTTTACCTGCTGGCATTACTGCTGGTATTGATCACTGTATGGGTGATCAACCGGCTGCTGCGCATGCCCATCGGCCGTGCGTGGGAAGCGTTGCGTGAAGATGATATTGCTTGTCAGTCCCTTGGCTTAAATAAGACCGCAGTGAAGCTCTCGGCCTTTACCATTGGCGCAGCCTTTGCTGGATTTGCCGGCACTTTCTTTGCGGCCCGCCAGGGATTCATCAGTCCTGAGTCGTTTACCTTCATTGAGTCCGCCATCATCCTTGCGATCGTGGTACTGGGCGGCATGGGTTCCCAAGTCGGCATTATTCTGGCTGCCATTGTAATGACCATCCTGCCGGAACTGGCCCGTGAATTTAATGAATACCGCATGCTGATGTTTGGTCTGCTGATGATTCTGATGATGGCCTGGCGACCGCAGGGACTGCTGCCAATGAAGCGGCCTCATACCGCACTGAAGCGAAGTAAATCGTCATCAACGGATAATGCACCGGAAACGACCGGTCATGCCGACGCAGTCTGAGGAGTACGAGTCATGGCACAACCTACCCTACTGAAAGCCTCAGACCTGACCATGCAATTTGGTGGTCTGCGGGCTGTTGACCGCGTATCCCTGTCCGTCAATCAAGGGGAAATTGTTTCCATCATCGGCCCGAACGGTGCAGGAAAAACGACGGTTTTTAACTGTCTGACCGGCTTTTACAAGCCAACAGCCGGCACCATTCATTTTAATGGTGAAGCCATTCACCAGCTGCCGGGGTTCAAAATTTCCCGCAAAGGCATTGTTCGGACATTTCAGCATGTCCGCCTGTTCCGCAACATGACGGCAATTGAAAACCTGATGGTTGCCCAGCATCGGCATCTTAATACCAGCCTGCTGGCAGGTTTGTTCAAAACACCAGACTATCGTCGTGCAGAGCAAGAGGCGATGGACAAAGCTGCGTGGTGGCTGGAACGCGTCAACCTGCTGGATCTGGCTAATCGCGATGCGGGAAACCTCGCCTATGGCCAGCAGCGTCGTCTGGAAATCGCCCGCTGTATGGTGACCAACCCAAGCCTTCTAATGCTGGATGAACCTGCAGCGGGCCTGAACCCCAGGGAAACGGATGAACTCGATCACCTGATTATGGAACTGCGAGATCAGCATAAAGTCTCCGTGATGCTGATCGAGCACGACATGAAACTGGTCATGGGTATTTCCGACCGGATATACGTCATCAACCAAGGCGCCCCACTGGCCAGTGGCACACCGGACGAAGTGCGCAACCATCCTGACGTCATTAAAGCCTACCTGGGAGAAGCCTGATGCTGCGTGTTGAGAATGTCACTACCTGCTATGGCAAAATCCAGGCGCTGGATGATGTTTCGATTCAGGTCAACCGTGGCGAGATCGTCACCCTGATCGGCGCCAATGGCGCCGGCAAAACCACCCTGCTGATGACAATCTGCGGTGATCCCAAAGCCAGCAAAGGACGAATCTTCTTCGAAGAGGAAGAGATTACGACAAAGACAACGGCTGAAATCATGCGCAGCGACATTGCCGTAGTTCCAGAGGGTCGCCGTATATTTTCCCGGTTAACCGTTGAAGAGAACCTGCATATGGGTGGTTTTTTCACCGAGAAAGATGACTTCAATGCCATGCTTGAGCATGTACTGGAACTCTTTCCACGACTGAAGGAACGCTACCACCAGCGGGGCGGCACCATGTCCGGAGGTGAACAACAGATGCTGGCCATTGGTCGCGCTCTGATGAGCAAACCCCGTCTTCTGTTTCTGGATGAGCCATCACTGGGTCTTGCGCCGATCGTTATCCAGCAGATTTTCGAGATCATTGAAAAATTGCGCGATGAAGGCATGACAATCTTCCTGGTGGAGCAGAACGCCAACCAAGCCCTGCGATTGGCAGACAGGGGTTATGTACTGGAAAATGGTCGGATAGTGATGGAAGACTCAGGCCATAACCTGCTCATTAACGACGATGTTCAGCGAGCCTATCTGGGTGCTTAATGCACCCAGCTTGCCCCAAATATAACTAAAAGTAATTACTTTTTAATTTTTTAATATTTTTACTTATCAATAAATTCAGGTAAGGTCGAAATCCTGGGTAAATGGCTTTACCTTTCAAGAAAAGCAACAAACAACGGACTTCTGCAGTAACGACCCCGGTCAACGACTGCCCTTTTAGCGGCACCCTGTTTTAGAGTCGCACTTCATAACAACGTCACCAAGCGACGACTACCTCTTATTACAGACTGGAGTGACAAACAGTGAACAAGCGTAACCGCTTCTTTGCAGCCGGTTTTGCAGCCCTTTTTTCCCTGGCGCTGGCAGGCTGCAACCCACAGGAAACCAATACCTCTGCTGCAACCTCCGAGACCAGTGATAACGCCAGTGCGCCCATCCGGGTAGGCATGTCCGGCGGTTATTACCCGTTCACCTTTGTTTCTCAGGATCAGCTGCAGGGCTTCGAAGTGGATGTCTGGAATGAAATCGGCAAGCGTATGGATAAGCCGGTAGAATTTATTACGGCGCCTTTCTCCGGCCTGTTTGGCATGCTTGAAACAGGCAAAGTCGACACGATTTCCAACCAGATCACCATCACCGATGCACGACTGGAAAAGTATGGTTTCACTCAACCCTACGTCATTGATGGCGCACAACTGACCATCAACAGCGATGACAACACCATTACCGGCCTTGAAGACCTCAAGGGCAAGAAAGTCGCCGTCAACTTAGGGTCCAATTATGAAACCCTGATCCGTAAGCAGGCCGTGGAGCTGTTCGGTAACGAAACTGCTATCGATATCATCACTTACGACACGGGTATTGAACAGGAAGTCGCACTGGGTAGAATTGATGCCTTCGTCATGGATCGTTTGTCCGCTGCTGAACTGATCAAGAAATCCGGCCTGCCGCTGAAACCGGCCGGTGCCCCGTTCGAAACCATCGAAAATGCTATGCCGTTTCTGAAAATCCCGGAAGCTGACGCCCTGCGCAGCAAAGTGGATGAAACCATTGCCAACATGCGTGCCGACGGTACCTTGGCCGACATTTCTATCAAGTGGTTCGGCAGCGATATCACCAACCGGTCATAAACCGAGGAAACCAGCGCCAGTATCATGAGCAGTTTTGATTTTGATTATGCCTTGGGACTTGTCCCGATCATTCTGAAATACCTGGATGTCACCCTGTGGATGGCATCCAGTTCACTGATCATAGCGCTTGCGATTGCCGTGATGCTAGCACTGGTGCTGACGTTTCGCCCAAAGGGGCTGACCGCACTCTGTGAACTGTTTATTTCTTTCTTCCGGGGCACGCCCCTGCTGGTTCAGCTGTTTCTGCTGTACTACGGCCTGCCCCAGTTGTTCCCGGCCCTGAAAGGTATGACTGCCTTCCAGGCTGCCGTGATCGGGCTGAGTCTGCACTTTTCCGCGTACATGGCAGAAATTATCCGGGCCGCGATTCTCAGCGTTGACAAAAGTCAGCTGGAAGCTGCGCTCAGTACCGGCATGACACCGCTGCAGGGCATGCGTCGTATTGTGTTGCCCCAGGCAGCCCGCATTGCCATTCCCGGATTGATGAATACGTTCATTGACCTGCTAAAAAGCACATCTCTCGCCTTCACCCTCGGCGTGGCGGAGATCATGGCAAAAGCCCAGATGGAAGCGGCCTCCAGCTTCCGCTTCTTTGAAAGCTACCTGATGCTCGCCCTGGTGTACTGGCTGTTGGTCCTGCTGTTTACCGCAGTCCAGAAAATGGCAGAACAACGGATGAATGAGGCGTACTGATGGCATTACTGGAAGTCAGTAACCTGCAAAAATCCTTTGCAGACAAATCGATTTTCGCAGGTATTGATCTGCAAGTGGAACAGGGTGAAATTGTCGTCATCCTGGGCCCTTCCGGCAGTGGTAAATCAACGTTCCTGCGTTGCCTTAACCTGTTGGAAACACCCGATGCAGGTGTTATCACACTCGATGACGCAGTATTCAATGCCGCCAAACCCACAAAACCCACAACCCTGTCACTACGTCGTAAGACAGCGTTTGTATTTCAAAACTACGCCCTGTTTCGCAACAAAACAGCACTGGAAAACATCACTGAAGCCCTGTTAGTGGTCAAAGGGCTTTCAAAGGAATCTGCTCGGGAAAAAGGACTGGCCATCCTGAAACAGGTCGGCATGGAAGATTTCCAGAATGCCTGGCCATCCTCACTGTCCGGCGGACAACAGCAACGCATCGGTATTGGTCGGGCCATGGCGCTTGAGCCGGCGCTACTGCTGTTTGATGAACCCACCTCAGCACTGGATCCCGAACGGGTGGGCGACATCCTTCAACTGATGAAACGTCTGGCCGCAGACAACCAGAGCATGATCATCGTCACCCATGAAATTCCCTTCGCCCGTGAAGTGGCAGACAGAGTGATATTTATCGACGAAGGCAGGATTATTGAGGCTGGTCCACCCTCTGAGGTGCTCGACAACCCAAAAGATGCTCGTACGCAGCAGTTCCTGAAACAAGTACTGCACTGAGCGCACTCATATCATTAACAAGCGATGGGGTTACCCCCATCGCTTGTACTATCAAACAGTGTGACCGGCGCCAAAAAACTGGCATTTTCGCCTGCTTTCTTTCCTATCACTCGCTTACAATCCCTATAAAACACGCTGACATAACGATTGTCATTTTTACTTTAAAAATGTCATGATGCGCAGCGTTTCCCTAAATGATAATTTCTAAAATGAATAGGGAACCATCAGGAAATGGAACGACAGATAACCACAATAACACCTAATCGTTTGTCTGTTGCCATCGCAGTCCATTAAGCAGTATGTGGGGTAGTTCATGGAGTTCTCTGTTTGCGTCACCGGTAAGCTTCGTTCCGGTTTCAAGGCAAAAGCGGTCCAGAAGGACTTCAGTGAGCTATTCAACGTGGCTGACAAAGATGTCCTGAAAAATATCTTTTCAGCGACCTCGCCAGTGCTTATTCGCAAAGGACTCAGCCTTCCGGAAGCAGAGCAATATCGTCAGAAACTCCATGATATTGGGATGGAGGCGATGATCATTGATGAAGAAGGACAACCGCTGCAGCGCGTCGCCGGTGCGGCTGCAGGTGGAGCCAGCTCCGCCGCCAGCACAGACGGTAGCGATGAGTCATCCGTTGTCTTTTATGAGGATGATGACGGGGAAAATAATGCTTCAGGCCCGCTGGCGCTTGATAGCTGCTCTGTGACTGCGCCGTTTTCCTGGATATCCAATGGCTTTGGTTTGTTCAAGAGCGCTCCTATGTTCTGGGTAGGATGGACATTTCTGTTTGGTATTATTTCATTCATTCTGAATATCATCCCCTTGATAGGCGTTGTCCTGTCTTCAGTTTTCTCAGGCATTACATACGCGTTCATGGCATTGGGCGCACACCGTGTTTCACATAATGAAGAACTCACTTTTTCTGATGTCATGGCCGATCTCAAGCCCAACATGCTACTTGTTGGCATTCTGAATATTCTCTATGGTGTTCTTGTTGCGGGCATCACATTTGGCGCATTTGCCATTGCCGGTGACAACTATATGATGGGTGTCGGTATAGTAACTATCGCCATGATAGCGATCGCTTTTGCGTTCTTGTTCGCACCGATGCTGATTGCCGTGAACCACCTGTCCCTACCTGATGCCTTGAAAATGAGCTTCATCGGATGCGTCAAAAACATCGTCCCCCTGGTTCTTTACCTTATTCTGAGCATCGTGCTGTTCATCCTTGGCATAATCCCACTGGGGCTGGGTCTGCTGGTCGTCATGCCACTACTGGTATTGGCAACCTACCAGGCTTACAGTGAAATAGTGGTCAGTCAATAATTTCAGTATTGGTGGGTAATGCACGGTTTAAAGGAGTAACCCTGCAATGAGCCAGCAACAAGACCATATCAGCAACATGGAAACCTGCTTTCTCTGTTTGTCACTGGGTTCCATGCTTACCAGCTTTCTGATATTAATGGCGTCCCTATAAGGGACGCGTCTAGGGAAAGAACCCATACCATTGTCATACGATGTATTGCTCTACATATCATTCAATTTTTACAATCGAACTATCGCCGGCGAAAAAAACGCGCTCTTTTTTTCTTTAGCGGCTCATTCGGTATAACGGGCGTTTTTTCCCTTAACGCATCAATAGGCTCATAAAGTGACTCATCGTCCTCATCACTTGATCGACTGACATCATGAGATAACGCTCCGATCAGGGCAGGCGGCACCAACCCTTTTTCAGGCTTTTTGGGTACGGGTGGCGCTCGCAAATCACTAGATTCAGATACCCCTTTTTTCCATCCAGAGCTTATAGGCTTCAAATGACGCTTTTTGAAAAGCCCCCCCAAACTTAATGTTTGCTTACCTTTACTTCGTTTACTTTTCTTATATTTTTTACTCGTTCGTTTCACAGCGCGACTAATATCTTGATTGCCTTCCAGCATAGTGCTGTCATATTTCCCGCCTGGCACGTTTACATTATTAATTTGTATCTGTACATGCCCGCCATGCACTAAGAAGTTTTTCCTCATCCTTCTATCAAATCGTGACGATTGTTTTTTCGACTTCATTATACTGGTTCTATCTTTATTACTCTTACACCCTGTAATTATGCGCATCTTTAGCATGCCACAAAGCTCACTGATATCTTCCTCTAACAAAGCAACTTCATCAATAGAGACCGTCCCATTCATTTCTTCCATCTTTCGTTCAATCTTTTCAATCAACTCATCAACATTTCTTTTCCAATTCCTGGCATCATCAGGGCTCTCACGGTACATTTCATTGAATATTTCATTGATTACCCCCCCCTCCGTTGTCGCACTTTGTTTAAGCTCATTTAACGTCCTGACATTGATCTGTTTTGCATTTTCCCAAGTATTACCTGCAACACTCCAAGCACCATCTAATCCCAACCTATTACAGGGAATCACAAACATCATAGAACTCAACTGTAGCTGAATACTATGCTCCTGCCCCTGCACACTGTTAAAAGTAATTCGGCCATCATCCAGTATCTGATCCATATCTCCGATGATTTCAGCAAGGTAATTAACCCATTCGGACTCATCATCCAGCCTTTCTTTTAATTTTTTAGGCATCAAAGGCAGCTTCGCTAACTTCCCTCGAAGTCTATCAGGGCTCATTAAATTCAAATAACAAAGATTAAGCTTCACTACATGATTGCTATCATTGATCGCGCTTCTCAGCTCTTCAGCCATCTCGTTAACCAGAACATTAACCACGATTTCTTTAAAACGCTTAATCGTTCCCTGCCTAATGCTTTCCGGAGTTTTTTTCGTATATGCGATTGGAGCCCCCATGCGCGTATACTGATCCTCTACATGGCCATCCACCTTCATTTGGTAATGATACATGCTAATAGCATGCGAGTTACCACGATCTAACGAAGGAACCCCTTTACCGTCATAACTTTCTTCAAAAGGATCTTCATCCCCACTCTCTTCATCAGTAACGCGAAAACGAACTTGATGTGCAGGCGTATAAACATGTTCAACGGTTTGCCAATTACCCTCTTTGCTCAACAATGTCTGCTTAACTGTATACGCTGTCGTATCCTCAGCTAACCGGCTTATTAAATTGGCATGAAAGCGTTCGCTTAAACCGACTTGATTCATTAGGTCTACAATTTCTCTCTCAAACCTCATCACATAAGCAGTCGTGTTCAATACAAAGCCATTTTCTGCTTCTAACGCATGTCTTCGGTAGGCTTCATATTTCATTCTCAACTTATTACGTTGAGCCTCATTATCAACCAGGGTAATCTCTGCAACTTGGTAAAATCGGTTTATTAATTCTTCATACTTCTCGCTACGACGATAGTCATTTTCCATCGCGTCGTGGACATGGCATGTTAATCCATCAAAATGTTTTTGTATTTCCGCTATTTTGTCAGCCAACACTCCCTCTGCGTCTTTGGCATGAACTTTTAATTGGTTAAACTCAGAAGCAAACTCATCAAGCAGCACCTCTGCACGTTGATAGTATCCAAGGGGAACCATTTCCATAGCTATATCTTCAATAACAAGATCTACAATACGCAACAGCTGATCTGCTTGATTGTTACAGGATGCATAACTCACTTGATCAAATGGAATAGATTCATAGTCTGTACTCTGCATCGACAGACTATCCAATGACGGATCAATTGCTAACGGATGCTGACCATGGGAAATAGGTTGAAGATAGTCGTCTTCCTCCATCCGTGAAGCCTGCCCCTCTTCAATCAGACTCTGCCTGTATTCATAGATATTCGAGAGTGAAGCATAACCATCATGGGGCTCCTCAACATCCTCCCATCCACTATCCGTGGGATCACTTGGGTAATCATCATCGTCTTCAGGTCCCTGTAGCCCTAAAGGGCTATCAGCTTTCCAGTGACTACAGCCTGGCCTTACAGGCTCATTATCAACAACCTCTTCTCCATCAACATCAACATCAACATCAACATCAGAAAGAGAAGCATGCTCCCCTCGCGTAGCATCCTCAGGATCCACGGTTACAGCATGAGCATCCTGAGGATTGATAGTAAGGTAGACATCGCTCAACTCGCTCCCGACCTCACTCTGACGATCTCCGTCTAAATGTTCCGGAAGAAAAGCAGGGCCGTCCCCGTCAGATCGAGGAATCAAGGAAACATAATTCGCATCATCAGTCTCCTCTTGTGGCTCGGAAGCAGTATCAGGTGACAATGGAGGAGTGTCCATAGTATCTGTTTGCGATTCTACGGGGTCGCTATTAAGCGATTGTGTCGGCGAAACCTGTCGTACAGATCGGTCATAAATGCATTTACCAATAACATAGCACGCAAAACCAAATGCACTGACACCCGCAACAACACCACCAACAATCGGCATTGCGATACATACCAACCCGCCGACCAGGATACCGGCCAGCGACACGCTTGGCACCACCACCCGCAACACCCTGTGCCAAAGTGGTAGCGCTTCAGTCGTCTGCTCTTGTCTATCACCTGTTACAGTGCTCTGATTGATACGTACTGAACCCGTTTGATCCATTCTCGACTCCCTGAGATAAGTTATGTATGACACATCACATAAGGCTACTGCTTTGTCAGCAATCTCACCTTTATACATAGGTCTCTACGACGAATGTCACAGACGTTTCAAACAAGTAATCACAAGACAAATAATGACCTTTTCCCATTGAGGAAATGGTCATTATCAAAAGAAATGAAAAAATTATTTAATAGAACAAAGTCTTTTCAATTAAAACGACCACCAGCAGGTGTGACCCGCATAATTTCCTCAATCGTAGTCAAACCAGCAGCTACCTTATGTGCACCACTGATTCTCAGGGTTCGCATTCCCTCGACAATCGCCTGTCGCCGTATGGCATCAATATCGCAGCCAGCATCCACTTTTTCGCTGAGTCCATTACCCAACAGCATGATCTCATATAAGCCTGCACGACCACGGTAGCCCGTATTACGGCATTTCAGACAGCCCACCGGTACACTACAGCTATCAGGAACAGGCGCCTTAAAGGGGTGCGTCAACTCCCGCCATCCCTGCTTGTCCACAGCGGCTGCCTGTTTACAATCCGGACATAGCGTTCTGACCAGGCGCTGCGCCATTACCCCCAGAACCGTCGAACGAATCAGATAGCCTGGTACTCCCAGCTCCAGCAACCGGGTAATCGCAGATGGTGCGTCATTGGTGTGTAAGGTGGACAATACAAGGTGTCCGGTCAGTGCCGCCTGAATCGCCATTTCTGCAGTTTCCAGATCACGGATCTCGCCCACCATGACAATATCTGGATCTTGACGTAACAGAGCCCGCACGCCACTGGCAAAACTGAGCCCTATGCCATGCTGAACCTGCATCTGGTTGAACCGGGGCTCCACCATTTCGATGGGATCTTCAATAGTGCAGACATTCACTTCAGGTGTCGCCAGTTCCCGCAGTGTTGAATAGAGTGTCGTCGTCTTGCCCGACCCCGTTGGCCCTGTCACCAGAATAATGCCATTGGGCTGGCGCACCATTTTATGCCAGCGCTTCTCATCATCCCGGGAAAAACCCAGCGAACGAAAGCTCTTGAGCAGGACATCCGGATCAAAGATCCGCATAACCAGCTTTTCACCAAATACCGTCGGCAATGTCGAGAGTCGCAGCTCCACTTCATTACCATCCCGCCCCTTGGTTTTGATCCGGCCATCCTGAGGTTTGCGTTTTTCTGCCACATCCATACGCCCAAGAATCTTAAAGCGATTAGTGACCGCTCCCACGATCTCTGAGGGCAGGTCATATACCTGGTGCAGAATGCCATCAATTCGTAACCGGATATTGCTCATCTCTTTGCGGGGTTCAATATGAATATCACTGGCTCGCTGATCAAATGCATATTGCAACAACCAGTCGACCACCCGGATCACATGCTGGTCATTCGCTTCCGGGTTACGGATATTGCCAAGCTCCAGCAACTGCTCAAAGGACGTGGCCACCGCGCTATTGCCATGTTTCGATGCACGGTTGACTGAGTCTGCCAGGCTATAGAATTCAGCGGAATAACGCCGTATATCCGCCGGATTACTGACCACACGCTTGATTTTTTTCCTGTTGGTATGCCGAACCATCTCCTCCCACCCCGTATTAAACGGCTGGGCACTGGCAATCACCAACGCGTCTTCACTGACCTCTACCGCCAGAATCTGGTGTCGCTGAGCATAGGCCGCTGACATGATGGGAGTAATGGCAGCAGGATCAATCTTCAAGGGGTCGATAGGATAGTATGGCTGGTTTGCCTGGAGGGCCAGCCAGCGCATCATGGTGTCGATATCCAGCGTCTGCCCTGAATGTTGTTTATTTTCAAGTTCCAGATCAGCAAGATACTCTACTGGATGCAATCGAGCCTGCTCGGCATCACGTCGGCGATCAAGCACTTCAGCTTTCTGGGACTGATCCAGCAATCCTGACGCACAGAGTTCCGTCACGACTGTTGCCAGATCAAGCACCCTGTTATCCTGTGACACCTCTTCAGGATTGACCAGCAATTCCCGCTTTATGATCAACTCCGATGACGGCAGTTGCTCTGTCGCTTCCAGCTGGCTGACAGGCACCTTCTTTGCTGTTTCCATGGTTGGCGTACCAGATACTTATTTTTGGAATGCGCTCATGACTGCAACCATCATCCCTTACCCCCGGATGATTGAAGCGCCATCCTGTAATGATTTGTCTGAAGGCATACTAACATCCCGTCAGGGATTCACGACAGACTCATCAATCTGGCAGAGAAATGGTGTGGCGGCTCAAATCACGAACACGCAAGGGAGAAGGTTGCAAAGAGGCCAGATGCCCAGCCACAGAATGCTTATTCAGGTCACGACGCGCAGCAGCCTGGTCAGGAAACAAGCCTGAGACAATGACATATTCCTTTCCATCACGTCCATCCAGTGCCAATAACATCGCGTCATCAATGTGATCAACGACATGACGCATTCTTTTCGCTTCTGCACGGTTATTACCGACATACCAGAGGATCGTAAACGCCTCTTCGCGCTGGAGCATCATAATCAAACGACGAACATCAGGTGTTGTAGAAAACATCGAGTGCGACATCGATGTCTTTTCAGACGGTGCAACTTGAGCTAAAGGGCTTACCCGTTTTTGCAATGCACTAAGGGTATTCGGGATTGATGATCGTTTTGAGGCAATGGCATCCAGCGGCACAGTAAAATCACTCTCCGAGCTTGTACGACATAGCCAGTCACCATCACTGAACGCCCGACACTCCCAGTCCGCAGTATACGCTGCATGGCTGTTCACCGGACGTTCTGTCGCTGACACTGCGGCAGATAAAATCACTAACGCTCCCAGCACTACCTGTCTGCCAATATTATGTCCGTGCATCATCCCTACGCCTGTCCCTGACATTGCTATTCGGTATCAATCGACACGTAATCCGTTGTGCCATACCGTTCATACTAGCAGTCAATCTTCGACCGGTACTACCTGAGAGTAACTCGCCGCAAATACACAACAACGGCCAAATATTAGACAGCTGCCTGATGATTGAGAAGCTTATAGCCACGCTCAGCCTTGCTGACATCACACGGTGTTAGTGAAACAGACAAACGTAACTGCTCCGCGATTTCATGCAGCGCATCTTCAGCACCGGAAATCAATTCAATCTCAACTTCGGATATCACTTCACGCTGTCGTCCAGCACGGATTTCTCCCAAATCCAGTGCCAGTTCGACACAAGCCCGGTGCTCACCCGCCCAGTTCAGCGTGAAGGCCGTCCGCTGAAAGTCTGTCGTGAAAACGGGCTTCAGTGCAGACTGGTCTACATCCGACAAGCTGTGAGGCCAGACCCCGCTGAGTACTGCCGTATCGAGCTGATCAGTCTCCAGGGGCCATTCCCATTCCCCTCGCTGGCTCAACCCGTTCCGACTTTGTCCACGGGTTTTCAGGGTTTGGATAAATCGCCCCTGCTTTTCGCGGATACGGAGCGCCACCCGGGCCTGGTGCAGCCGTTGGTCAGGCGTATCAAAATAGGTATTTTGTAGCTGAAAGGTACGCTGGTCTGCGCCATGGGTACCGTTCAGCAGGGAGTCAGATAACAGCTGACTGTGTGCTTCAGGCGCTATCAGCAGCTTGAGTTCGGTTTCTTTGGACATAGGCGTTTCTGACAGGCTATTCCCGAAAATAGGGACCGTCTATTCTAGCGCGCTCACTCCATAGATAAAATCATACAGATAGTCAGCCAGTCTAACCGGATACGGATTTCCACCTATTCTGAAGAGCGTTATACTACCGACCTTCTCACATCGACCCAGGTAACCGGCGCATGCCCCCAAGCAACCTGTTATCCAGCGTATTTGGCCGTTCGCCTATCGGCCCTATCCAAAAACATATCAGTCTGGTGCATGAATGCGCCTCCGAGCTGCAGCCCTTTTTCGAAGCAGCGCTGAGTGAAGATTGGGAACAGGCAGAACATTACCAGCAGCGCATTGTGGATCTGGAAGAGCAAGCAGATCAGATAAAGAAACAGGTGCGCCTGTCGCTGCCCAAGAGTCTGTTTCTCCCGGTCCCCAGAACCGACCTGCTGGAAATCGTGACCGTGCAGGATAAGGTAGCCAACCGCGCCAAGGATATCGCCGGCCTGGTGCTGGGTCGCCAGATGCGTTTTCCTGAGGAACTCCATGAAGCCCTTGGACATTACCTGAACCGCTCGATCCAGACCTCCGCCCAAGCCCTGAAAGCCATGAACGAACTCGATGAACTGCTCGAAACCGGCTTCCGCGGCCGGGAAGCGGATATGGTCGAGGAAATGATTGAAGAACTGGACAACCTGGAAAGCGAGACCGATGATCTGCAGGTTCAGATTCGCCGCGTGCTGTTCGCGCTGGAGAAATCACTGCCGCCGGTGGATGTCATGTTCATGTACAAGATCATCGACTGGGTAGGCGATCTGGCGGATCGCGCCTCACGGGTGGGCAGCTACCTGCAGCTGCTACTGGCCAAATAACCTTCCTGCTCAGTTACTTTCTGGAAACGCAGTATGTCAATCATTGCAGAATACGGCACGATCCTGCTGATCATGGCCTGTGTATTTGGCTTTTTCATGGCCTGGGGTGTCGGTGCCAATGACGTCGCCAATGCCATGGGTACCTCCGTTGGCTCCAAAGCGCTGACGGTCAAGCAGGCTATATGTATCGCTATCGTACTGGAATTTGCCGGCGCCTATCTGGCCGGCGGTTCGGTCACGGCAACCATCCGCAAGGGGATCATTGACCCCACCATGCCGGAGTTGGTCGCCAACCCGGAGCTATTGGTTTATGGCATGCTGGCAGCGCTATTAGCTGCTGGCACATGGCTGCTGGTCGCCACACACTTTGGCTGGCCAGTCTCCACGACCCACTCGATAGTGGGGGCTATTGTCGGCTTTGCCGCTGTTGGTATTTCGGTGGATGCGGTCAACTGGGGTAAGGTCAGCTCTATTGTTGCCAGCTGGGTCGTCTCACCAGTGT
This sequence comes from uncultured Kistimonas sp., assembly GCA_964291505.2. GTDB lineage: Bacteria > Pseudomonadota > Gammaproteobacteria > Pseudomonadales > Endozoicomonadaceae > Kistimonas. Next base: position 205,842 of record OZ220199.1, read on the forward strand.
TATCGGGAGCGCTGGCCTTTATGGTGTTCAGCAGTATCCAGAAATTGATTCTGGATACTGCCAACCCCTTTCAGAACGCCAAACGTTACGTGCCCATTTATATGTTCCTGGTCGGCTTCATGATGGCCATGGTGACCTTTACCAAGGGCCTGAAGCATATCGGTCTGGAACTGACGGATATGGAAAGCTTCATGGTATCGGTCATTATCGGCCTGGTGGTTATGATCATCGGCAAGATGGCTATCAGTCGGATCAAGGAAGACCATAAAGCTGACAAAGCCTTCCACTTCTCCAGTGTGGAAAAAGTCTTTGGCGTCATGATGATTTTCACTGCTTGTTCCATGGCCTTTGCCCATGGTTCCAATGACGTGGCTAACGCGGTCGGTCCTCTGGCTGCTGTGGCCAGTGTCGTCATGTCAGGCGGCGAAATCCTGACCAAATCCGCCATGCCGGGCTGGATACTGCTACTGGGTGGTATCGGTATCATCACGGGGCTGGCCACCTATGGCTACCGGGTTATGGCAACCATCGGCAAGCATATCACTGAGCTGACCCCCAGCCGCGGTTTTGCAGCGGAACTATCTGCGGCCAGCACCGTTGTACTGGCATCGGGCACAGGCCTTCCTATTTCGACCACACATACATTGGTCGGTGCTGTTCTCGGTGTTGGACTCGCCAGAGGCATTGGAGCGCTGAACCTCCGGGTCATCAGCACCATCTTTATGTCCTGGATTGTCACCCTGCCAGCCGGTGCACTGCTGGCAATTCTGTTCTTCTATATCATCCAGGCCATCTTTGGTTAAATCTCACCATAAAAAAACGGCTTTCTTCCATACGGGAAGAAAGCCGTTTTTCTTTTAATGTCATGAATATCGTTGACCTGTCATTCAGGCAATACCGTATCCAACAGACTTAACTGCCAAATGCAGGCAACCATCCCGCCATATTCATCAACTGGCAAATCAGTACAACAAGCGCAAAGAGCAGAACCAACACCATCCGCGGTGTTCCGCCCGGTACCCGATATCCTCCATTCATGCCTCGGGAGCGACAAACAGCAGCCATCAACACTGGAACAATCAAGGCAAAGACCGTTGCACAAATACCCGCATATCCGATCGCGGCAAGAAAACCATTAGGTGCAACGATGGCAAGCAATGTTGGTGGCGCCAGAGTCATAAGTCCGGTAATCAGGCGTCCCCGTAAATCATTGGCAAAACCGAACAGGTCAGCAATATAGTCAAACAGACCCAGCGCTACACCAATGAAAGAAGTCGCTACAGCCAAATGGGAGAACAACTGCAACAACAGGGATAAGCCCAGACTGACACCACTTTGCTCCAGTGCACCAATTAAATGCCCAATATTGCCACCAGCAGCCAGTACAGCAGGAAACGCATCACGCTCCAGGTTACCCAGAACACTGACCTGCCATACCAGATAGAACATCAGGGTAATGAGGGTGCCGATAATCGCAGCACGGCGCAGAGCAACCGGTTCCTTGCCAAAGTATTTCACCAGGCTGGGAATACAGTTCTGAAAACCGAAACTGACCATCAGAAACGGAATCGCTCCCGCGATGTAGGGCATGGTTTCTGTCATCGGCAAACCGGGGAAAAGCGTCTGACTGTCAGCTGAGCTCAGTAACCCATGACAGAATCCCAGGAAAGTCAGCACCATACCACCGAGCATGACCGTGGTAATACGATCAACGGCTCCGGCACCAGCGACAACAAACACCCCCAGCACCGTTGCAAACAGTAAGGCCGAAAAACTGGCATTCAGTTCAATACCCGTCAGCATACCCAGGCTATGGCTGACGACAGAACTGCCGCCGGAGACGTAGGCATAGGTCAGGATGTACAACACAAACGCGACGGATAAACCATTCAGAATCCGTCCGGTACGCCCCAGGGTATCACCTGCCAGCGTATCGAAACTGTCTGATGGCCGGTAGCAAAGGTTGGTTTCCAACAGGTACATCCCGCCGCTGTACATACAGAACCAGACGCCCAGCAACAGTAACAACGACCAACCAAACCACATACCGCTGGTGACAATAGGCAGTGAAAACATGCCTGCACCCACGGTGCTGCCGGCCACGATCAGTGCGCCGCCCAGTACACCGGGTTTTCTGCGGGAAAACGTTGGATTTGCGGTGGTCAGTGTTTCCGTCATTCTGAATTATCCATAACCTGACAACTGACAGTTCGACACCCCCGGTGTACCTGTCAGTCCGGATCAGTGGTTTTGATGTTATTAACAAAAATACAAGGAGGGCGAGACTGTCGTGTCCCGTCATCACATGGCAGGAAAACCGATTTCTTGCGACGTACTGACAGTTTGTTATTCGGAGAATAAGGTGACGTCCGCTCACGATGTCACCCTACACAGCCCTTATAACAGCCGGTATAAGGAGATTTACCAACAGGAGGAGATTTATGGAAGGACATTCCAGAAAGCCACTTGCTCACTCACAAATGACTTTCGTATAAACAGACGTAAACTCACTTTCTCAAGAAGAAAAATTCCCTTTCTCTGAGACCATTTTTTTCACGGGAGCCAGCACATTGAGCACCGTGCCATTACTGAAATGCAGCTCAAGCGGCACTTTTTCACCGGTCACCAGATCTTTTTTCAAACCCATCAGCATAATATGACGGCCACCCGGCTGAAGCTTGAGTTTCTTACCGGCCAGAATACGAGGGTCAGCCATGTGCTCCATCTTCATGACGCCATCTTCCATTTTACTGAGATGGAATTCAGCAAAATCCGCCACCGGCGTATCAATCCGCACCAGCTCCACATCTTTCTGACCACTGTTTTTGATCGTCAGATAAGCTGCAGTGTTTTTGCTGCCCGGCGGCATCGCCCTGACTCGAGGCTCCGACACCATCAGAGTCTGATGATGATCCATCACTGGCTGAGGTTTGACATCTGTCAGCACTTTCATAACCGGTGCTGTCACCTTGACCCGTTCACCATCCGAGAACGACAGGCTGAGCACCAAGTCTTCACCCATCGTCAATGGCTGATGCAACCCCATGATCATAATATGGTTACCTCCCGGAGCCAGGCGGGCCTGCTTACCCGCCTCAATGCGGATACCGGCCAGATGCTCCATCTTCATCAGCCCGTCTTCCATGCGCGTGGTATGGAGTTCTACCTTATCGGCAACTGGTTCGCCATTGCTGTCAAGTACATCAGCAGCAACCAAATCCATCGCCTGTGGACTGTTGTTCTTGATGACGACATAGGCAGCAGTATTCTTAGAGATAGGAGGCATCGCCCGGATACGAGCGTCAGATACCGTGACATCAGCAGCCACCGTGATGTCGGCAACCAGGAACCCCACAAGCCCCATAAGGCCATGTACAACACCATACCGTCGACGGCTTCCCGTAGGCCGCCAGATGACTGAAAAACATTGCGCCATACCGTTCATACGTCTGACATCCTTTCTCACTACCACCCAATAGTGCGGCTGTCATCCGCACCACCATGCATTTATAAATTATGAAAACGCCTGATATTTTAGGAGGAATGATCGCTGCTGTCCCCCCAAAGATGGTTAATGCGTTGCTGGCCCTAGCACGAACTCCATGACATGCGCCTTACCTGACACCACGATATTCAATCGAGCCAGCCATACCATCGCCGAATTGACGGTACATAAACTGATAACCCCCTCGCCGCGCCAACGGATATCGCTCTCTGAATCCCGCGCCAGCATGACCGGTTGAAGCCCCATATCCATGTCCCGCCCCACAAATTGCACACTGACGGCATCAACGTTTTTTATTGGCAGTGTGGCGGTCAATGAAAGCGACTGCATGGCAGGCAAACTGGCTGGCTCAATCTGCAGAAATACCGGGCCAACAGTATCCAGCTCGGCCTGACAGGGAACGTCACGGTTCAAGCAATCGTATCGGCTAATTGAAGGGGTAATATCTATCGGGTTGAACAGGCGTGGAAGGTACAGCATCAATCCCATCCCCACAATAATGCCGCCTGCTATCAAGAGTTTTCTGCCCACCATAGCCGTTCTTTATCGCTCACCTAGTCTGGTGGTCGTTGATTATAGGTGAAACATTATGATGGCCAAGCCCCTGCACTGGAGACTCGGGATTTTTTACGTTTTTTGATGAAGTTAGATGGAGGGAAAAAACAAGCCGTGCAAACACAATCTCTCCTGTATTTACACGGCTATGCGACTACATTCTATTCAAATCGTTGGTTATGCACCTATTAGCGATGAAGGAACGCTAATCAAGCTCAATACCATCAACATGCGCAGGGCCTCCTGCACTGCCTTGAGGGCCTTTCTTTGGCTGATGCTTTATAGCTATCTGGTTCAATATGCTTTTAATTGCATTAAGATCGTTTCCATTGATAGCAATAATCGCTTCTGCAGCTTTTTGGTGATCATCCGCACTTCCATAAAAACTATGATCCGTCAGGGTGCCAATACATTGCTCCATCAACTGACCATAGAAGGTTTGTCTGCCTGCTTCATCGTATTTGTCAGTATGAAATACATCATTGATCAGGCTTTGTGCCTTCCCGAAATAATCGAACACGGCCTGACTGACCTCTTCAACCTCACTACTCACTGGCTGATCGTTCGCAGGAACATGTGACAGCACGAGATCAGGCATATTATTCTCATTCGGTATTGAAGGAAGTGGCTTCCTCGCCCTGTTTTCAGGGTCGGGTGCGACATTACTCGTGAGCGAACGACGACGAGCTGGAATGGGTGGGGGAAGCTCTGACTCGTCCACATCGATGGGAGGTGGTGGCACGATATCTGGCATGGAAAACTCATCATCTTCCGCAAATTCAGCCGGTGGTGGTGGAACGACATCAGGCAGAGAGAACTGTGACTTGTCCGCAAACGCAGGTGGTGGTGATGGAACAACATCAGGGCGTGACTTCACACTATTTTGACTCTCAGGTTCAACACGCGTTAGTGAAGTACGGCGAGTCGGAACAGGTTTGGGAGTATTTGTGGTTGATGCAGCCCATTCTTGTTTCTTTTGTTTCACCTTGGTTTTCTTCATTTTTTCCAGCTTGTCAGGCGTAACGCCCTTCACTTTCAAATCAGGCATAACGGGTTGCAACGTTTTAAACTGCTTCTTTCGTCTTTCACGCAATACATCCAGATCTTTTCCCATATCCTTTTCAAGCTTATCAATCTGTCTTTGCACTCTGCTCTGGAAGGCCTGACCATCAATCCAATTATCTAACACCAGCAGTTTCAACTTTACTTTCCGCTTTCTTAAGCGTGTTCGTGTATCTTTTGCTTCATCAATAGCCTTTTTCAACTGTTTTCTTAACTCTATAAGCTCCTTCCTTGTAAGATTCTGGGCATCCAATCTTCCTTTAAAACGATAACCTATACTTTCTAGCAACTTTTCAGCTTCATCTACATCAGATTTTATCTTCGCATCATCCTCAACTCTATCTTCCGCAATCATTTCTGCAGCATCGCCAAAAGTTTCGGATACCTTCTCTAGCCTTTCAATTTTTTTATCCAGCGCTTCTATCTCATTTTTCTTATCGATTCTTTCCTCTGCATACTTACTCAAAGCCGTTTTTAAATCCTTCATATCTTCTTTATTTTTCTTTATTTTTTTACTGACTTTTTCCCTTTTCTCATTCCTTTTTCTTGTAGCCTCTGCAACAATCTCCACAACACCCTTCGAAAACTCTTCAAGCCAGTCATCCAATGCCGCATCTCTATCAGCTGCAATCGCACTTCCAACCTTCTGCACACAGCCTTCTAAAAGACCTTCACGCTCATATAAACTGTTTCTCAATGAATCAATTTCTCGCTGATTATTTGCCAGAAAAGTTTGATCATCCAACATTTGTGCTCTTAATGCTTCAATCGTTTCTTGCATCTTACTCTTAACTTGATCGTTATAACCTTGCAGATCAAATTGACTACTGAACATCTCAAGGACTCTTTGGTACTCTTCAGCATCCTGACGGCCAACGGCCTGATCCGAGTCTTGAAAGCGCTGATGTATTGCTTCCCTCGTTTCGTTGACCTGCTCTACACCTTTATTGTAAGCGGCTAGCTCCCTGGTCGTTTTGGGGCCAAACAACGCCTCCCCCTTTACCTTTCCTTCAGTTGGAGCATCCTGTACAACCTGAACACTTCTTTCACGTAACGAATCAAATTCTTTTGGTTTTAATCCAAAAAACTTTTTCAGGCGAGCCAGCTTACCTTTATTCTTTTTATTATCAACAAGAGAAACCTTCAGTTTCTTTTGACCAAGACTAACACCGGAAACCTCGGTCTTGTTATTATTACCTAAATCTCTCCGACCAACCCTTTGATTAGACCCTCTGCCAACTCTATTCATGACCTTCTCCAAGAAGACGAAAATATCCATTTCAATACTCAATAGATTAGCGCATAAAAAAACCTCATCTTATTTTCAACCTCACAAAAAACAAATTAAGAACCCATCAATAACAAATATAATCTTTTGCAATCAATCAAGAAAAAATAATAAGATAAAGTCATTATTTAATGAGTGATAACTGTAACCATGTTCCTTTTTGATTCTCATTGTCATCTGGACTTCAATGACTTTCATACAGACCGCCCATCGATTCTTGACAGATGTCGCCAAAAAGGGATCAAAGCCATTACCCTGCCGGGAACAACAATGGCTCGCTGGTCCACAATAATGACACTGTCCAATAATCTGTCAGATTCGTCTGCCATAATGTTCTATGCCTTGGGCCTGCACCCTTATTTTCTTGATGAACACCGTACGGATCACCTGACCACACTGGAACAATGCCTGATACAGCGCCCTGCTCGCCTCGTAGCTGTTGGTGAGATCGGTCTGGACTTCTATCTTGACCATTTAGACAGAGACCAGCAGGTATCCCTGTTCAAAGCACAGGTGAAAATAGCCAAAGCCCATAAACTACCGATTATCTTACATGCCAGAAAATCCCATGACCGGATACTGAAAATCCTTCGGGAGCTTCATTTTCAGGAGGGCGGCATCGTGCATGCCTGGTCTGGCAGTGAACAGCAGGCTAACCGCTTTATTGAGATCGGCTTTAAACTGGGGCTTGGCGGCGCCATCACCTATTCCCGCGCTACCAAACTCCGCTATCTGGCCGCTTCCTTGCCGCTGACCAGCCTGGTGCTGGAAACCGATGCCCCGGATATGGCGCCAGCCGCTTTCAAGGGCCAGAGAAACTCCCCGGAATACCTGCCCCTGATTCTGGATGAACTCTGCCAGCTGCGTCCGGAATCGGCAGATATCATTGCCCGGCAAACAACTCTGAACACGATGGACGCATTCCGCATTGAACCATCGCAAATACCCTGACAGATCAGTTTACTGAGGCTATCAGGCGAGGCCAGCGTTCAAAACACATATCATCCAGACTGGTCTCCAGGGTAACGACATACACCCGCTGTTCGCGCCCGATCCGGCTGACCAGCCCCTGCAGATACTGCCCCTCCGTAACCGGGAACCGGTGTTCCTGCCCACTGACGTCCTGCTCAACGAACGCCTGCGCCGGAATCTTGACCGGCACCGGGTTGAACCGGTTCCAGCGCCCCCCCTGGATATTGTGGAGCCGGGCCCAGCCACCAAAAGGGAAGTCCCCATGACAGGCATCCAGTCGCCGCCGCCCCCAGAGCAGTAAGCGCATCTCGCCATCCTTGGTCAATACCGGCAACCGCGCTCCCGGCCGACAAAAGCGACAGGCACATTCCTTCTGGTCAAATCGATAGATCACACCAATCGGCATGACTGCCGGCTCCTTAGGGTTCGAGGGTATTTCGGTGTCCTGCAGGCTTCCAGGACGGGGCAATCACATTGGGCATGTCGGACCGTTTCACCAGCGGCGCCCGGCAAAGCGCAAATTCACCGTAACGCTGGTTCACCGCATCCATCACCGCCAGCACCCGGTCACGCCGGGCATGATCCGGGGCAAACAGTTCGCCCTGGCTGGCCTGCGGATGGGGATCCAGCGCCGCCACATGCACTTGATGTACACCAACACCATCCCACCAGTGCTCCATGAAAAAACGGGCCAGAGCGATCAGCGGGTCACTGTCAGCGGTGGGATGCACGGTTTTCAGTTTCCGCGACACCCAACCACGCCGGGTATTCAGGCCAATACTGAACAGGCCGGCCTGCAGCTGATGCCGCCGAAGCCGGGTCGCCACCTTCTCGCACATGTGCATCAGGTAGCGATCGACTTCCTGACGGTCCCGGGTATCCGGCGGCATGACCTTGCCATGACCAATGGTTTTGGGTGCTTTAACCTCCCGGTCCAGTGGCTCCGGATCCAATCCCTGTGCCATCAACCAGATTCGGCGCCCCAGGTTACCGAAACGCCCGGCCAACACACTGATGGGAAGCTGTTTCATATCACCACACTGATAAACCCCATGCTGCGCCAGAAACCGTCCGATTCCGGTGCTGATACCACATAATTCTGTCACCGGTATAGGCGCCAGCCGCTCAGCTGCCAGCCAAGGCTCCACGATCGTCAAACCGTTGGGTTTCTGCTGTTTGGCGGCCCATTTGGCAGTGGTTTTATCCCCACTGACACCGACTGAACACAGCAGACCGGATGCTTCAAACACACAGCGCTTGATCTTCCTGGCTACGACGTCAACCGGACAACGGTACAGTTTCTGGCAGGTGGTCAGATCAAGAAAGGCTTCATCAACCGAGAAAATCTCGATATCTGGCGTCACCGCCTCCAGCGACGCCATGATGCTGGATGACACCTGGGCATAGCGATACGGCCTGGCCGGTGCCTGGATAAAATCCGGCGCCAATGCACGGGCTTCCCGCACCCGCATTCCGGTCCGGATGCCGCAGGCGCGCGCTTCATAAGAGGCCGTGATAATGCAGGTTCCGGTACGACCGTTAGTGACGCCCAGCGGGCGCCCCCGCCACTCCGGACGGTCCAGTTGCTCAATGGAAGCGAAGAAGGCATTCATGTCCACCAGCGCAATCATCCGTGGCCAGTGGCGCTCACCTGATATGATACTGTTCATATATACAGTATCATAGCAAGCGATCCACCCGGTCAACGCCCTGCATGATTGGATTTTTTTATCAACCCGACATGGGTCGCTGGTCAGCCTGAATTAGACAGCAAAACGATCCCAGCGTCCCTGAGCGACAACCCTTCAGATAGCCCCCTGATGCCTCTCTTACATCCGTTAACAAACCGATAAGCATCAGGCAAGGAAGCGGCCATGACATTACGGTATACTCGCGCCCCAGAATGTCATGATGCTCTTTGAGGCGAACATTGAACCCCACCATTCCTGATGACATCCCTTACGAAGAGCGGATGTATACCAAAGCTTACCGTTTCCAGGGCGCATTCCTGCATCCGCGTTACTGGGGACTCTGGCTGCTGATCGGTACCCTGTGGCTGATTGGTCGCCTGCCCATGGCCTGGATTGTGAAAATCGGCCGAAAAATCGGTCGTCTGCTCATGAAAATTGGCGGTAGCCGGGTCAAGGTGACCCGCCGGAACCTGGAACTCTGCTTTCCGGAACTTTCAGAGTCCGAAAGAGAAGCCTTGCTGGTACGCAACTTCGAGGCTATCGGCGTTGCCCTGCTGGAACCCGGGGTCGCCTGGTTTGCCAGCAGTCGCCGGATTCGCCGGATCAGCCGGGTGGAGGGTCTGGAGAATATCCGCCGCCATATCGACAAAGGGCAGGGTATCCTGTTCTGCTGCATGCATATGAGCTGTGTCGAGATGGTCTGCCGGATTGCCGCAGAATACCTGCCGTTCAACCTGATGTACCGGGTGCATGATAATCCACTCTATGAATACATCAGCAACGTCCGCCGGCAGAGCTACCCCTACAAGGGGCGCTATATCCCCAGGAAACAGGTCAAGGACCTCCTGCACTTCATGAGCAAGGGCGAAATGGGCATCATTCTGCCGGATCAGGACATGGGCAAGAAGCGCAGCCTGTTTGTGCCCTTTTTCGGCCAGACGGCTGCAACAATTCCCAGCGTGTCCGACTTTGCCCGCCTGAGCAATGCCAGGGTCATCATGGCCAACTACTATCTGGATGAGAACAACCAGTACGTACTGAGCTTCTCCCAGCCGCTGGAAAACTTCCCCAGCGAGGATAATGTCGCCGATACCACTCTGATCAACCAGCTGATTGAAGAGCGTATCCGTCAGCATCCTGAGCAGTATCTATGGCAGCACCGACGCTTTAAGACACGCCCACCCGGCGAACCGTCACTCTATTGAGAACAGCCTGCCCACCAGATCGCCGTATTTCCGACGATCTGGTGCTTTTCCCCTTGGGTTTCTGCATTTTTGCCTTCCCTTAGAAACAAACCTCGTTACACCAGCGCCTAAACTGGTAGTAAACGCATTGCTGTGCAGGGAGGTTTGTCAATGCGCCAGATGGTATCCATGCTGCTGATGGCGGCTCTTGCCAGCAGTGTCGTTGCTGATGAACTGGTCGTAAAGCCAGCCAGTACCTTTGACCAGCTGATCGTATCCGTCGCCTATCAGGGACGAAAAATTCATAAGGCTCACATTACCGTCAGGAGCGAAAACGGGTTGACGATTGCGGAAGGGGAAACCACCCGTGATGGCATCGCCCGGCTGAATATCAATTCAGGCCACACGCTGAATATTTCAGTCAAAACGCCCGACGGTCAGGAAAGTGAACAGGTCTACATGCACCTGTATCAATGATTAATCAGCGGTCAACCTCCTGACAGCACAGACCTTTCAGGTGTTTTCAGGCCGCACCGGACACAAGACGAATAATGCAGTATATAGAAAAGGATGTCTCAGCCGTCCTGTTTGATTTTGACGGCACCTTGGTCAACAGCGAACCCCTGAAAGCCGAAGCGCTGGGTTATGCCATTGAACATGCCGGCGGTATCTGGCGAGACCGCTGGTATGCAGAGCTATTGGGGCATCCATGGCGCACATTAGAAGAACAGCTAATGGTGCGCGCTGGCATTCAGGCTCGCCAGAACATTCTCGCTGAATACTTCCATGATCATTACCAGACATTGCTGCACACACGGTTAGCGATGACATCTGGTGCAGAAGACTTTGTGCATCATCTGCACGAACAGGGTTACCCCATGGCCTTGGTTACCAGTGAATCACGCGTTATCGTTGAAACCGTGCTGCACCGTTTCAACCTGATGGATTGCTTTCAGACCCTAGTTTGCGGTGATGATATTCAGCACCCCAAACCCGCCCCGGACAGCTACCGACTGGCCTGCCAGCAGCTGCACCTCTCTCCTGCGGAAACTCTCGTCTTTGAAGACACCGATGCTGGTATTACTGCCGCTATACGTGCGGGCATCACACAGGTGATCGGCCTCAGTCATGACTGGAACCAAAACCAGCAATTTCACCGATCATTTCCTACCGTTCATTCCTTTCTTGATCAGCCCTCTCGGTAGCAGCTGGAAGAGAGGGTTATCAACGTCTATACCTTACATCCGCCCCAACGCATCCCCTGATAGTGCTTAAGGGATAGCCACCATAAATACGCATCTCGTCAGGGTGGTTGCGTGATTGATCCACCGACGCCTCATGACGAGGCCAAAAACCAGAGCAGCGACTCCCTATGCAAACAGAATGCAGATGGTCCTTTATTGTTACTTGTCTCCTAGGCATCCTGTTGATCACTGACTGCGGTGCCTCTCCGTTGCTGGACCAGACACTTCAGGATTATATTGAGGCGCATTTCGGAACAACACTGGAACTCAGTTCTCAAGAATTCAGTCAAATACTCTGGCTGGAAAAAACAGAAAATCGATCACCAGACCACGTCCCCGGCGTTGATTCTTACCCACTGGAACAAGAAGTCATTCGCCTTCTCAATCGCCTGCATAACCTGGCCCTGCTACGGGATGGCAGCGAGGCCAGCTACCAACGCTTTACCAAGCCTCAACGGAATACGCATTACAGCTCACCAGTACTGGGCCGTCAGGAGTTTAATGTACTGGCGCGATGGTTCAGCCACAGGGCGCTCACAGAAGAGCGCTATCTTGCCTTGAGAACCGCTATCATCGTGAGCGCGGTCGCGCGTACCACGTTCGCCCGTGAACGGGCCCAGCAGGTATGGAACAGTGAAGGTCGGGGCAAACTGCCTCAAGATGGCATGGAATTCCTATGGGCCACTGCAACCTATAAGCCGTCTATCTACCCGCTACTGGAAACGGTATCTTCCGGACAAGAAGCCTTCCTCCGAGCCGCTTTCCTGCCTGATAGCCACTTCCGTCACATGCTCTATGCAGAGGGCAGCAGGACCATGTATTACCGCCTGATTAATGCAATTGATAGCCCCCCCACTCAAGCATGGTCACGTGACACATTTAACTTCTGGTTCATGACCTGGCTGATAGATATGAGTGGTTTCTGGGTCAACCCCGCCATTCCGGAAGGAAGCTACTACCTGAACCAATCCGAAGCGCAGTTTGCGATCATGCAATGGCATCTGCTGACCAAGACACTCTTCAACCCATCTAAGTGGCAAACTCGTGCAACCACGGCTAAAGAGCTGCTTAGAAATTATCTCTCATACCGAGCGAAAATCCTGGCATTAGATGACATTCCCAGAGACGATATTCTGGTCTACGGTGGTCTAGCTGCCTTAATGCGCATTCAAACGCCCAAAGAGGCCAGTGACCTCCACCAGGCTTATAGCCGCCTCAGTATGGAAAAAAAACAGGCGCTCCGACAGATCTATACCGACAAGCTGGTCGGCTATCCCACGAAGACGCCGACCTATTTACCTGCCGTCTTTAACAACTTATATGACGCGGGTGGGAGTTTTCAGCATAGCTTCGAGATGTTTATTGATATCTATATTCAATCCATGAAACTGATAAAAGAAAAATATAAAACCGGTGAACTGATGTCAGATAAACCGGTCAGTTTCAAGTCTCTGGCCAATATGGCAGAGACCATTGCCGAGATGCGGTCAGTTTCCATCAAACTTGAAGACTATAATATTCTTCTCGACACAAAACTGGATGAAAACAGTATCGCCATAGAAGTCATTAGTACGCTTTAATCTGCCAAAAGTCAGCCTGTTCTCACTGGCTGACTTTTCGTTAACAGACAACCACAGCAAACGAGTTCAATACTTCTATACTGTTGGGAAACATTCACAGGATAGTGGAGCTGAAAAAGCATGGAACTGCTAAATCATGAATATGCCTCTGCGTTATCAACTATTTTGCAGGTCATTGCTTCGCTATTGATTCTGGCGCTAGGCGCCGGGATTGTTGCCATTGCCATAGCTTATTTCATAGACAAGAACCAGACAGAACATACGATTCGAAGAAATTATCCGGTACTGGGTCGTTTCCGCTACCTGTTTGAGCATTTGGGTGAATTTTTCCGACAATATTTCTTTGCCAGCGATCGGGAAGAAATGCCCTTTAATCGTGCTCAACGCGCCTGGGTGTATCGAGCCGCAAAAAATATCGACAGAACCGTTGCCTTTGGCTCCACTAAAACCATACGAGAACCGGGTAGTGTGCTGTTCCTGAACAACCCCTTTCCTCCCCTGACACAGGAAGCCCATGAAGCCTCTGTCGTGCTGATCGGCCCTAACTGCCGTAAGCCATACCGCCCCAAGTCCCTGTTCAACATTTCTGGTATGAGTTTTGGTGCCCTGTCAGCCCCAGCCGTTACTGCCTTATCGCTCGGCGCCAAGCAGTCCCATTGCTGGTTAAATACCGGTGAAGGCGGTCTCTCATCCTATCACCTCAAGGGCAACTGTGACCTGGTCTTTCAAATCGGCACTGCCAAGTACGGTGTGCGTGATGAAAATGGCAAACTGGATGATGAGCGTTTAAGCGATATTGCATCACATGCCCGTGTCAGAATGTTTGAAATTAAACTCAGTCAGGGTGCTAAACCGGGCAAAGGTGGCATCCTTCCGGGTAATAAAGTGTCAGAAGAAATTGCGGGGATTCGCCTGATACCTGTCGGTCAAGACTCCATCAGTCCTAATCGCCACCCTGAAATCCATTCGTGTACCGAACTGCTGGATATGATCCACCATGTCCGCTCTGTTACCGGTAAACCCGTTGGTATCAAGTTCGCATTAGGCGATAGCCAATGGCTCGACACATTATGCAAGACCATTCATCAACGCGGCATTGAATCTGCCCCGGACTTCATGACCATTGACAGCGCAGACGGCGGCACCGGTGCCGCTCCCATGGCACTGATGGACGATGTCGGCTTACCGCTTCGGGAAAGCCTGCCAGAAGTGACCAACACACTGATCCGCCACGGTTTGCGGGAACGCGTCAGAGTCATTGCCTCCGGCAAGCTGATCAATCCGTCGGATGTCGCCTGGGCACTGTGCATGGGAGCCGATTTCGTGGTATCGGCCCGCGGTTTCATGATGGCACTGGGCTGTGTACAAGCGATGCAATGTAACAGCAATACCTGCCCAACGGGCATTGCCACCCATGACAGCAAATTGCAGCGCGGGCTGGTACCTGAAGATAAAGCAACCCGAGTATCCCATTACCACAACAACCTGGTACATGATGTCGAACTGATCGCCAACGCCTGTGGTGTCAGAGAGCCACGACAGCTCAAGCGACATCATGCCCGGCAGGTCACCGCCAACGGAAAATCCATCAGTTTGGCGGAACTGCATCCATACCCGGAAAGAACTCCCTCCCAGCCATTATGATTCTCCGGCTTTGCCCGCTATAGTGGCGACTTTTAACTAGCGGGCAAGGCTCCATGGACATTACCACCATTCCCCACAAGGTCAGTGACATCGACTGGCAGAATTGGCAGGCTGCAGACCCAGCCACTCTCCTGTTTGTCATTAAAGACGGAAAAATACTGCTGATTCGAAAAAAGCGGGGATTGGGTGCAGGCAAGATCAATGGCCCAGGCGGCAAGCAGGAAGCCGGTGAAACCATTGAAGCCTGCGCGATCCGGGAAGTACAGGAAGAGCTATGCATCACGCCAAAAAATATCCGTTTCCACGGTGATAACTGTTTCCAGTTTACCGATGGCTACTCCATTCATGTGCACGTGTTCACTGCAACCGACTATGATGGCGTTATCACGGAAACTGAAGAAGCCGCCCCCCTTTGGGCAAACCTGGATGCCATCCCCTACGACGAAATGTGGGAAGACGACCAATACTGGATACCCGTGATGCTCTCAAACCAGGCGTTCACTGGCCGCTATATTTTTGATGGTGACCGGATGGTGGATATGGAACTCGTGCTTCACAGCGATAACGCAAAAAACTGATATTTTTTATCCTCACGACTTGAAAGCGTTGGGTGTGCCCTCATATAGAGAAACAGCGGTTGCTCAAGAGAGAACCGCTGCTGATAGCCTGTCCTGAAAGGAAGGCGACAATTGTCAAATATTGCTCTTTATGAGGATATCACCATGCGTACTCTGGATTTTGACCTGTCTCCCCTGTATCGCTCTGCCATTGGTTTCGACCGTATTGCCAGCCTGCTGGAAAACCTGAACACTTCCGGTAATCAGAACGGCTACCCTCCCTACAATATCGAGTTGCTGGGCGAAAACGACTACCGCATTACCATGGCTGTCGCCGGGTTCACAGACGATGAACTGGACCTCGAAAGTCGGGAAAATGTTCTGCTGGTCAAAGGCAAGAAAGAAAGTGAAAAGCCTGACAGCAAATACCTCTATCAGGGTATTGCCGAGCGTAATTTTGAACGCCGCTTCCAACTGGCCGACCATGTCAGGGTCACTGGCGCCAACCTTGAAAACGGTTTGTTGCACATTGATCTCGTGCGCGAAATCCCAGAAGCCATGAAGCCTCGCAAGATTAAGATCGGGCAGGCTCAAATGCTGGAAAGCGACGTCGCCTGATAGCAACGATGGGCATGGGAAGAGTATGCTCTTCCCATGCAAGAACACTGATCTCGTGGATCAATGAGGAGAGCGCTCTAACTCATTCACCAGTATAAAACGACAGTTGTTGAAAAAAGACTCGTGAATTTGCACATCCTCACCCTCAAGCCTGCCCTGTTTCAACCGTTTGATACATTGCCCGCGAATAGTAAAGTTTTCCCACGTGCTACTGATCCGGTAATCCGGTAAATCCCAAGCCGCAATGTTGGCTTCGACGGCGGGACTTGCAGGTATCAGAATCTTTGGGTCTGCATGCTGATTAAAGAACGGCGCCGGACAATGCCCCGACCGACCATAGGTTTCTGCAAACTTGTCGGCCGCCTGGTGACTTAATAAGTGAACCGTCAAGACAGCTCCCCCTTCCCTGATACCGCTATTCTTCCCCGTCATTGCCGCGACTGCATCCAGGGTCAGGAACTCCTCTTCCAGCTCATATCGAAAACGGCTGCCAGCTTGGCTGACTTCAAAGACATTCACGTCAACCATACCGTCATAGGTCATTAACTCAGGAGGATCATCTTTATAGAAAAAAACAACGGCAACGGTAACAAGAACCATCACAATAAATAACTTCATAAACATCAATCCCTTGATGATGATTCGTTATGAACCGCACTGCTATCTGCTGATGGGACAACCAAAACTGGAATAACACAGTTTCAATTTAGCAAATTCAAGGTACAACTCAGCTCATGTTCGGTGGTTTTTACGTTATAAGACGAGTCTGTAGAGGAGTTTAAAGCCTCCCCCCACAAAACGGTTTGATTAATCCCGGGATAATGCCTGACGTTTTACCGATAACATTTGCTTCCACGCCTTGATCTGATCAGGCAACTCAGTGGCCTGGCAATCCGGATCCAACGTTTGCATCACCAGCTCAGGATCAAGCACCTTGCCTGAACCGACAATCGCCACTCTGGAGTGCCCCAATGAGTACAGTCGTCCATCTCGTTCGAAACGCTGCTCGAAATAGCAATATTTGTTGTCCCACCCCAGCAATGTGGTATGCAACTGAAACCTGTGGAAAGGGGGGAGTTCGCGGAGGTAAGCAATTTCCTGGGCACTGGCAATCAGTTTCCAGCGATGCTTCAGAGTCAACCTCAACAAACCGGATTCCGCCATATGCAGGGTTCTGCCCAGGTCCATAAAGCTGAAATACCGGGCATTGGTTAAATGCAGGTTGATATCACAATCATGCGGACAGACAGTAAACGACTGAACACTGGTTTCCAGTGGTTTTCTGGTATGGGAACGGCGAAAGAGAATAATTTTCAGGACAAGGGTCAAAAAGCGCAGGTACAGATTCATGCCAGAACAACCATTTCATTATTGTTAGTCTAAGGCTTGCACTCAGCCGCTAATAGACAAGCACCTGATGGGCGGTCGACCGACGATCTATACTCAGTCACATGTCCAGATGCACACCGCCTGCAGCCATGGAGACGGATCATACTATGCCTGACCACGGCTGAACATTCACAGGCCTGTAAATGACGTGCCACGAAAAAACCACTGTGTTTTTCCCTGACACGCATTACTCAGACATCTTGGTAAAATTCCGGGCTTTTTTCGGGAGAGAACCATGACATCGATTAGCCAGAGCGAACCGTCAGCCCCCGGACAACAGGCCGATGCCAGCGAGCTCATCAAACTCAGGGAAGAGAATCGCCAGCTGATTCGCGAATTCAAAATCCTTCAAGCGGATAACCCGAAGCGTCTGAAAACCCAAGTCAAACGTCTTCAGGAAGATAACCGCAGCAAACAGAACGAGATCACCCTGCTCAAAAGCAAACTGAAGCGTGAGCAGGAAGAAACCGCCGCACTGCGCCAGGCACTTGAGGAACTGAACGAAAGCATTCAACACCTGCAGGTACTGGAGCAACCCCAGTGGGAGTCAGAGGATAAATCCTGGGCGGTATACCTGAAGCTGGATGAAAGCACACCGGAAGGTCAAACCCCGGAATTCAGCATCCGTGTACTCGACCGGCAAACGGGGGGCGCCAAAACAGCCCATATGGATGTGGATGACGATGGGAACCAGAAGCTATCATGGCCCCGCATGCGTGCCATTTCTAAAGATGTCAAAGCGGCAGTAGAGCAACTCATTGAAGGGTGAGCCCAGCCATCACCGAACCCACCAACAGGTGCTGAATTATCCCTTGGATTTCAGCGCCTCACGCTCTTTCTTGATCAGGAAATCGGCCACTTCCAGCATAGCCTTGGCGCTGCCGGCTTCCCGGGCAGAAATACGGTATTTGCCATTCACAACCAAGGCCGGTACGCCTGTGAGCTGCGCACCACGGATCAGGGAATCCGCCTGCCGTAACTGGTTTCGAACACCAAAGGATTTGTAGGCTTTGGTGAACTGCTCCTCGGACACGTCATAAAGCTTAAGGAATTTTGCCATGGAATCTGGCTGGTTCAGGCGTCGGTTTTCCTGGTGAATGCTATGGAAAATTGCAGCATCCACCTTATTCGCATCAAGCCCCAGGGCCCGCACGGTGTAATACAGCTGCCCATGCACTTTCCATTCCTTGCCAAAAAGCGCGGGGACTTTGCGGAAGTTCACATCCTCTGCCAGCGTTCTGGCCCAGGGTTCAATATAGGGTTCCAGCTGGTAACAATGAGGGCAGCCATACCAAAAGGCTTCCATCACCTCGACTGTGGCCGGGTTACTGGTAGGAATAGGCTGGCTTAAACGAATATAGTGCTTCCCCTCCTCAAACTTCTCACCCGCTTGGACCAACAGTGGTAGCAGCAATAGAACGGTCAAAAATCGCATCAGCAGTTTTGGCATGTTTCACTCTTCTTTTGTCATATGATTTATATCCCCCGATCATTGTGACAAAAAAATGAGAAAGCAAAAACTGCTTTCTACATTCCTTCCCATATGTTGTAAGAATCAATAAAACCGCTGAATGATAGTAACAATCCTGTAAGTAAAACTAACAAAGTCAGCCCTTTGAGCGTTCACAGGCAGCATCTAAGATGCATTGCTAATATTCCCACAATTAATCTACAGATATGGAACTTTCCAGAATCACGATTATCAAAGTAGTAACTGTATTAAATGGTTAATACAGCGAAACAGCTGGAGTGAAGCTGTAATCGATCATTTTTTAGGGAGTAATGAATATGGCGGCGCCTTTAGGAAATGCCGGAAATGCCGGAAATACGGGAAACATAAACGTTGATCAAACTCAGGTGGAAACACCTGCGGGTACAATGAATCTGTCTCAGGTAACAACAACAGAACCCGATCAGAACGTTGTAATACCAGAAGGTGAAGATAACACCCCTTCAAAACTGATCCTTGCGCGTAACTGTGTTGCAGGCATAGGCGTGTTGATCCTTAAACTGGCACTGGCTGCAGTAGCAACTGCAGTGCTTGCTCTTGTTTACACTATTGGTGGAGTTGTCACAGGCTTCCTGGAAGGCGAAGGCAATGTATTCACAGACTTAAAAAATAAATGGGGCAAAAAGGCAGCGATAGCCGGCATTCCGACGGCAGGACTGGTAGTAGGATTTTTCGTTGGCGCAGGTCGAGGCATCGCAGGGTTCTTCGCAGCAATTTATGACGCTAATTCATTTGTGTTTAAATTAGGTATTGAGGAAGATCCGATAGCACCGATCCGTACTCGATTCAATGACGCTATCCAACGAACACGTCAATCACTTAACCTCACGGCAGCGTCTGCTAGTGAAGCACAGGTAGAGGAAGTGCCACCTGCAGCTGACGACACCGTACCGCCCGCAGCTGACGACACCGTACCGCCCGCAGCTGACGACACCGTACCGCCTGCAGCTGACGATACCGTACCGCCTGCAGCTGACGACACCGTACCGCCTGCAGCTGACGATACCGTACCGCCTGCAGCTGACGACACCGTACCGCCTGCAGCTGACGATACCGTACCGCCTGCAGCTGACGATACCGTACCGCCTGCAGCTGACGATACCGTACCGCCTGCAGCTGACAATACCGTACCGCCTGCAGCTGACGATACCGTACCGCCTGCAGCTGACGATGGTGCAAGCACATCATAAAACCACAAGAGAGATCTTATCGGCGTACTGAGCAGCCCTATAAAGGGCTGCTTTTTTAGTTGCTGCGGATACTGCTGATACCCCAGACAAAATCCGCCCAGTAGGATACCGGCCTCTACTCCTATAAGGCGGTTATAAAACGCCAGACTCGCCACGTCACCACCGATTCAGAGGCAAACAATGCAAATTCGAACACTTCTGGCCCTGACGATCATCACACTTGCATCCTTCAATACCAGTGTTTCTCTGGCAGAATCCAACAGTGGGGAAGATGTCAGCATCTGGTTTGATACCGGCGGCCCCGTAGGCGGCGCCTACAATACGATTGTGCAGAATGGCGCCCAGCAGGCTTGTGACGATCTCGGCTGTGATATCCGGTTCCTGTACTCTGACTGGAGCCCACAAAAGATGATCGAAAACGCCAACCGTGCGATTGCCTCCAAACCAGACGGTCTGGTGGTGATGGGTCACCCCGGCGATGACGCCTATCAAGCACTGATTGATGAAGCGCAAGACAGCGGCATCATCGTCACCAGCAGCGATACCGAGCTGCCACGCCTGATGGCTGAGCACCAGTCACACGGCTTTGGCTATGCCGGTGTGGATAACAAAAGCCGCGGTACATTGCTGGCCCAGGAAGCCCTGCGTCGCCACCCCATGAAAGCCGGTGAGCGTGCCCTGGTTTGGGGACTGAAAAGCAAACCCAACCGCGGACTGTCTACCGTCGGCATGATTGAGGCGCTGGAAGACGCCGGTCTGCAGGTGGATTACATGGAAATCAGCGCCGAGCTGGATAAAGACCCTACGCTGGGCATGCCGCTGATGACCGCCTATCTTTCCCGTCACCCTGATACCAAGATGATCCTGATCGATCATGGCGCCCTGACCGGCCAGCTGGAAAACCTGCTGCGTGCCGCAGGCGTCGGCCCGGATGAGATTTTCGCAGCCGGCTTCAGCCTGTCTCCTGCCACAGCGGCAGCCATCCAGAGCGGCTACGTTGACCTGGTAGGTGACGGACAGCCTTTCCTGCAGGGCTACCTGCCCGTTCTGCAGATTGTCCTGACCAAGCGCTATGGCTTCTCCGGCCTGAACATCAATACCGGCGGTGGCTTTATCAGCCTCGACAATATCGACCTGATCGCACCACTGGCCAAGCAAGGCCTCCGTTAATACTCACCGGCGCGCAGACTCCTGCGCGCCTGGCCTGATTCCCTGGATAAAGAGACGTTTCCCGGATGACCAAACGCCTGGAAATGCGCGGCATGAACAAGTGGTTCAATGGCGTGCATGCACTGCAAGATATCGATTTCGACCTGAATGCCGGTGAAGTCGTCGCCATTGTTGGCGACAACGGCGCAGGTAAATCGACCCTGATCAAGATACTGGCGGGCCTGCATCAGCCTGACAGCGGTACGCTCAAGATCAGTGGCCAGGCAATTGATTTCTCCCGTTATAACGTCGCAACAGCCCGAAAGCATGGTGTCGAAACGGTCTACCAGGAACGTTCTCTCGGCGAAAAACAGCCCCTGTGGCGTAACCTGTTTGTCGGACGGCATCTTCGTAATAAGTTTGGTTTTATCCGTGTTCAGGAAGAAAAACTGATTACCCAACGACTGTTGCAGGACATTGGCCTGCGCGGCATAGGCATCACGCCGGACTCTGATGTCAGCATCCTTTCCGGCGGTGAACGACAAGGCCTGGCTATCGGTCGTGCCATGCATTTTGATGCCGAAATCATCATTCTGGATGAACCCACCAACGCCCTCTCCCTGCACGAAGTGGGTAAGGTGCTGGATTTCATCCGTCGTATACGGGCCACCGGCCGTTCCTGCATCCTGATCTGCCATAACATGGCCCATGTCTACGACGTGGCGGATCGGTTTGTCTTTGTTGATCGCGGCAGGATTGTGGCTGAACACGCCCGCAATGCCATCAGTCTCGAAGAACTCAGCACCACCCTGATCAATATTGCCCGGGAAAACACCCTGCAACGGAACGGAGCCCCGTCATGACCCTGCTTTTGCGCCAATACCGTTTCCAGATGGGCACCTTTGGCCTGCTGCTGGTGCTCTGGGCGACATTCCTAGTGTTAAGCCCGGCCACCTTTGGCTCCCTTCGCATTTATACTTCCTTCATGACCAGTATTCCGTTCCCGGCCATACTGGCGCTTATGCTGACCTTCCTGATTGTGTCCGGGGAAATGGACATGTCGTTCCCAGCCATAATGGCTTTTTCCGGTTATCTCTTTGCTGTCGTGTTTACCGCTACGGGCAGCAGTCTCACTGCTCTGGTCGCGGCACTGCTGGGTGGCAGCATGGCAGGGCTGATTAACGGCTTACTGATTGTCCGGCTCGGCGTTCCCTCTATTATCGCCACGATTGGCACCCAGTTTTTCTGGTATGGATTTACGACAGTGCTTGCCGACGGTATCGCCATCAGCCTGATTGATGTCCGCTCCACTTGGCTGCATGATCTGCTGGTCGGCCGCCTGTTCGGCTGGCTGCCCATGCAGGCGATCTGGTGCCTGATGCTGACCATCGTCGCCTGGCTCATGTTGCAGCGGCATACCTTTGGCGACAATGTCCGTTTTATCGGGGATGACATCAATACGGCCAAAATGATGGGTATCCCGACCGATCGCACCCGAATCCTGCTGTTTACCCTGATGGGACTGATCAGCGCTCTGGTTGGCGTCATGGTATGCCTGGAAATGGCCAACTGGTGGCCAACCCAGGGCGAAGGTTACCTGTTGCTGGTCTTTGCCTCGATCTTTATCGGCGGCACGTCTGTGTTCGGCGGAACCGGCACATTGTTCGGAACATTGATCGGTGCCATAGTCATCGGCATGATCGAATCCGGTATCATAGCCGTCGGACTTTCCGGGTTCTGGACGCGCATGGTTTACGGTCTGATTATTGTTGTTTCGGTCTCAGTCTATGCCTTCCTGATGAAGACCCACCGTCGCTAAATCGTTATCAGCGGGGAGGCTATGAAAAAGATCACGGTCATCGGTGCCGGCAGCACCATGTTTGCGCGTCAGTTGTTGTCAGCTCTGTTTGCGTATAAAGATCTGCCACCGACAGAAGTGGTGCTGGAAGATATCAACGAACAGGTGCTGGAGCGCAGTTTCCGGCTTGTTGGGTTGATGATTGAGCAGGCCGGCGTCCCCGTTACGCTGAGTATGACGGTAAACCAGAAAGAAGCGCTGCGTAATGCTGATTTCGTGATCAATGCCATCCAGGTGGGCGGTCTCGAGCCCTGGAAACTGGATATGGAAATCCCCCAGCGCTATGGCATCAGCCAGGAAGTGGGCGACACACTGGGTGCTGGCGGGATTTTCCGGGGTCTTCGTCAAATACCGCCCGTGCTGTCCATCCTCCGCGATATGGAAGAGGTCTGCCCGCAGGCGCTCTTTATTAATTATTCCAATCCGCTGGCGCCACTGACCTGGGCAGCCAGCCAGGCGTCGTCTATTCGCAGCATCGGCCTCTGTTACGGTGTTCGCTATACCGCTTCCCAACTGGCTGGCTATCTTGGCGTCGGCCCCTGGGTCGATCATCCGCATACGCCCGAGTTATGGCAGGCGTTAATGTATCAGGATGTCCCCGAAGATATTGAGTATCGATTTGGTGGCATCAACCATATGACCTGGATGCTGGAATTCCGTCATAAAGGCGAAGATCTCTATCCACTGATTCACCAGCTACCTGATAACCCTGCCGTCTATAAAAACGACGCTCCTCGTTGTGAAATACTCAAACACTTCGGCTACTGGAGTACGGAAAATCACTGGCATATGACCGATTATGTGCCCTACTTCCGTAAGAATGAGGCCATGATCAATAAGTTCCTGCCAAGGCGCTGGAACCTGCTGGCACTGGAGCAGGAAGTGCACGCCCTGGCTAACGAAGAGATCAATCGACAGCTGGCAGGCGAGCAGCCATTCCGAATTGAAGAAAACATGCTCAATGGCGCCAAACTGATTCACGCCATGCTAACCAATACACCAACCCGTATTAACGGCAATGTTGCGAACCAGCCGGAGAATGGTCTGCTGATTGATAACCTGCCAGCTAACTGCGTCGTTGAAGTGCCGATACATGTCGACAGTGAAGGTTTGCATCCGGAAACGATTGGCACGCTCCCCACGCAATGTGCCGCCCTGAACAAAACAAATATCAATGTGCAGGAGCTGATCGTAGAAGCCGCCCTTAAAGGCGATAAGCAGGCTGCCAAGTATGCCCTGGCATTGGACCCGCTGACCGCAGCCCTGTGCACCCTGGAACAGATCGACAACCTGTTTGAAGAATTACTGGAAGCCCAGAAGCCCTGGCTGCCACAATTCTAATCATAAGACTCCCCCTGCATGGGTGTTAGCAGGCAGGGGGAGCATCGCATGATAATCACCAGCATGACACTATAAACCACACCGCAGGCCAGCATACCGGCAATCAAACCACTCAGATAAAACTGGTGCTGCAAGGCAAAATAATCCCAGAGCAGCGCTGTTGATAAGCCAATGCTTGCTGGCACGAAAAAGAGTCTGGGTGGCAACTTTTGGTAAAACAGAGCACCAAACAACGGAACAACCACCGTTGGCCCCCAGAAGTTGAATGCATATAGCAAGATACTCAACAGATCGCCTTTATACAGACTGAACGCCATGGCGAGCCCGCCAATCGCAATCACCGCTATGCGCATAATCAACAGCTGCTGCGGCTCACTCAGTTCTTGCTTAATAAATAGTGGCAGCGCATCCCTGGTAGCCGCTATTGCTGCTGTATTCAGATAACTGTCTGCAGACGACATGATGGCTGCCAGAATGGCGCAGATCGCCACACTGACAAGACCTCCAGGGAGAATCATCAGCAACAGTTCATTAATGGCAGACTGTACTGAAGCATCAGGATTCACAACCGATGCGAGAAGCCCCAAAAAACCTGCCCCAGCAGCAATAAGCACCACAACAACACAAGCAGATGACAAAGCTAAAGCGGCCTGATAATGACTCCGTGCCATCATGACCCTTTGGACCATCGGAGGAATCATAAAATCGCCAAGGACAAAGCTGAGGAAGAGTGACAATGCTCCTATGACACCTAAATCAGCTAACCCCATAACCTGTTCGGTATCTAACTGCTGAATAAACGCATCATAGCCTCCGAGATACTGCATACCGGCGCTAATAACGAACAATATTCCCAGTATGATCAGACTCAACTGGATAACATCCGTTGAAACCACCCCTCGAATACCACAGAGCGAGCAATAACCAACGATGATAGCGCCACCCACAAGGCTGCCGACCCAGATAGGTATAGGCAAAACCAGTGCAGCAACGCGTCCAATGGCTGCCATCTGGACAGTAATTATCCCGGCACAGAATAAGACCCAAAAAATACCGCAGGCATAACGAACCCGCTTGTCGTAACGACACTCAAGAATATCCCCAATACTGAAACAATGCTGAAAATGTCTTAACCGGGGAGCGATAGCCGCTAATAAAATGAACTGTAAAGGTTGACCCGCAAGAAGACACAGCGCGTAAATCAACCCCTGAGCATAAACTTTCTCACCGATACCCAGAATAAAGCCACTCCCTATGGCCGTTGCAGCAATACTGGTCATTAAGGGAAACGCGCCAAAGAAACCTTTTGACAGGGCAAACTCATCAAATGAATAAATGCGCTTGGCATGTCGTGCAGCGACATAGAGCGTCGCGATAAGAAATATAGCCACAACGAACCACGAACTCAATGAGACGGGAAATACCATTAAAGCACTCTCTTGCTATTCGGCCTGCAGTTAGGTCATCGTTCACTCTGCAATGTAGAAAAGTAGCCTATTCTTGCGATGTATTTCTGATTACCAAACCACTTTAATAATTTATTAAAGAGAAAACATTTATAAGAAAATGGTCAGAACCACTAACAATTGACAAAGCAATGCAACTCCCGTCAGTTGCAGAAATCTATATCCATGAAGATTCTCTGACCAATCACCCGATGAGAATAGCTTCATATCGCTTTAAATGAAAAATCTAAGGAGTCTATTGAATGAAATCAATAAAAGTTGGAAATACCTTAATTGTCTTTTTTACTTTAATCTTGAGCAGTCTCAGCTATGGATTTGAAGATCACCAGATACATTACAGCTATATTCACGAACGCGGACAATTGATGCCCGTTATTAACCTGTCTCAGCAAGATAATGGTTTTATTGCCTGTTATTCACACAATGATGATGCACCTTCTTATTCTGTGGGCGATGGTATCCATGTGAAGGGATTTATCTCTATGCAGGGGCAATATCTGGGCCGTATATTCCATCCGGATGGTTATTTGCACAAAGATATCAGCGTACAGGATTCTGAGCCCAGTCAGCTGTGCAAAACTCATATCCCATCCTGCCAGGAGAGCGATGTAGAGTGCTGGGCTGGAGGCGATACCGGGGGCTACTTTTCTACCCTGATGCATCCTACCCAATAGCTATTCGTTCAATATCCAAAAGAAACACCCTGTTCCATTAACGGAGCAGGGTGTTCTCTGTCTATACGAACCATTTAAATATACGACGTTTGACGATGAATCATTCTCATACACAGTACTTTTAACAATATACTTTCACCAATCGACACGCGCTAAAAAACGATCAATGAGCGCCACGCTTTGCCCACCCCATAACAATCCCCATGATAGGTACCAGCGCAGCCATCGACAAAATCAACCACTGATAATTATTTACACCGGCAACAGACATAACCTGAGTTTGTAACTGACCACTCAACAAAAGCGCCGCACGCTCGGCACTGGGAGCCAGTACACTCTGCTGTAATAACTGTTCGAAGATACCCTGATAGTGAATAAATACCTCATTGGTACTGTCGAAATTCTCTGCCAAAACGGTCTGAATGCGACTCGCCTCAAAGGTTGTCAGGCGAGAAAACAACCCTATAGCTAAGAGCGACCCCAGATTCCGGAACAAATAGAACCAGGCAATACCTTCAGCCAGATGACGTCGGGGAAAACTGCGCAAAATATGAATCGTCAATGTGACATTCAGAATCCCGACGGCCACGCCTTTTAATAACAGAGGAAGCCAAAGGTCACCTATTCCGCTGTATGCATTGCTGCCTGTCAACAACACCGCTGACAGCACAATCATGGCAACACCCACCGGTATCACTTTTTCTGGATCTCGACCGGGCTTACTGGTCATAAGCAGGGCGATCACCAACCCCATCAGCATACCGGCAAAACCTATCAGCTCTAACCTGCCCAAATGCAAGTGACTGTAATGCATCACCTGTGTGACATACGACGCGGTTAACGTCGTCGTCCCGAGGATGGAAAAACCTGCTACAGCTGCATCCACCATACCCGCCTTACTGTGGCGCGACGCCAAAACATCAGTAAACAGATAAGAGCCTCTTCCCCACCCCTTGGCCATACAGATAACGGCACCGACTCCCAGCGCAATGGTTATCAGTGTGATCCTGACAATATCTGGATTCCGGAACCAGTTATGATGCTCCCCGCGCAACAGCAGATAGGTCAATCCGCAAACAAAGCCACTGAATAACACGGCCTGCAGCCAGTTAAAGGGAATAGTCTGTCGCTGCTCTGTCCAGGGCCAGGTACCCTGAAACGCCCAATAGAGCATGCCCAAATAGGCACTCACTTGAATAGCAAAGCCCCAATGCCACAGGTTGTTCTCAGCCAGATGGGCTAATAAGTAGGGAT
Organism: uncultured Kistimonas sp.; assembly: GCA_964291505.2. Taxonomy (GTDB): domain Bacteria; phylum Pseudomonadota; class Gammaproteobacteria; order Pseudomonadales; family Endozoicomonadaceae; genus Kistimonas. The sequence continues at coordinate 233,573 of OZ220199.1, forward strand.
ACAATCCAAGGGGAATCAACACGACACTCAGCAACATCCCCCCTTCTACCAGTGCAATTTCACGATAATCCAGCTGCTTCAGTACCATGTGATGGGCAAATACCAGTAGGAAACTCGCCGCAACGCCGTGGCAGAACCAGGCAATCAACTGTGGCATCATGCTCATCCAAAGACTGCTGACTATCGCACTGCCTAACCCAGTCACCGCCCCCAGTCGAAACAGCCTCCTGTTACCGATCCGGTACACGAGCCATGCCGCCAATGGCAGCGCGATCAGTTGTCCGATCATATTGAGGACTTTGATGGCACTGGCTTCATCCAGGGAAATGCCCAGACTCCCCGCAATTTCCGCCGCACTGGTCGTATATATTTCACTGGTCAGCCCTTGTGGAAACAGCGCCAGCAGGGCCAGTAGTAACAACGTGCGAGGATTAGCCTTCACGCTGAGGCCTCACTATGGGTATCGATAGCCACCTCGGCAGATAACCCGGGAACAACGCGGCCAGCGAGTTCAGAGGGAACATCAATGGCAATCTTAACCGGTACCCGCTGGACGATTTTCACGAAGTTCCCGGTTGCATTGTCTGGCGGAAGCAGGCTGAATTGTGCGCCGGTCGCCGGGGCAAAACTGAGCACCTGACCAGTCAACTCATAGCCAGGAAAGCTGTCCAGAGTGATGTGGACGGATTGTCCAGGTTGGATATCAGTGATCTGCGTTTCCTTATAATTCGCCGTTACCCAGATTTGTTGGATTGGCACAATGGCCAGCAGGGGTTGCCCTTTATTCACAAACCGCCCCGTACGGATTTCCCTATTACCGACAATTCCCGCAATCGGAGCCCTGATCTTGGTATTCTCAAGATCAATGCCTGCCAATCGCAGTCCGGCTTCAGCTTGGCTGCGTTGGGCAACCAGTTGTGCCTGCTCTGCTTCCAGCGTCTTCATCTGCTGTTCTGCCGCTGCCAGTTGAATCCGTGCAGCGGCTAACGCAGCATCGGCCTGGTGCATGCGGGTCTGCTGGGCTTCATAGCTTGATTGAGACAACAACTCCCTCTTTCTCAGGCTCCCCAGACGGTGCCACTCTTCTTTTTGGAAAACGGCATCAGCCTCCACCGAACGAATATGGGTACGGGCTTCCTCAATCAGCAGGGTCTGGAGTTTAATCCGTTCCTGATTGTTCACGATAGCGGCCTGCGTCATAGCCAGTACACTCTCAGCCTGGTCATAGCGGGCACGATAATCACTATCGTCAATTTCAGCCAGCAACTGCCCTGCTTCGACAGCCTGATTGTCAGTGACATGTACGCGGATAATATTTCCGGATACTTCTGCGCTGATATTCGAGATCTCACCCTCAACATAGGCATTGTCTGTGCTGACCGTACCCAGCGAAGGCATCAGGTAGAGATAAAAACTGACAGCAACAGCGGCGAGTCCACTTGCAACCAGTCCCTTTTTGATCATAGGCTTCATAATTCATCACAATAATGATACTGTACCGTACAGTACATTATTTTATATTCAGTGAGGAATCAATCCCGAGCAGGATGAAAATATACTCATGAGTATTATTTCTATGCGTCCATCAAGCCTGAAAAAACGTCAACGTTATCTGGAAGTTGCTACAGAACTGTTTCTTGAGCAAGGGTATGAGAGCACCGGGCTGGACCAGATTATCGAGCGCTGTGGTGGCTCTAAACTGACACTGTATAACTATTTCGGGGACAAGCAGGGTCTGCTAAAAGCCGTTGTCCGTGGCTTGACAGAGTCACTGGAAACGCTTGTCCAGTTTGAATCAACCAACGAAGATACACTTGAAAAACAATTACAGACTTTCGCGTTCCATTACCTGAAGCTGGTCAATTCTCCCGATATGCTCAGGTTGACGCGACTAATCATGAGTCAACAACAACACCATCCTGAGTTAGTGGAATATTTTTTAGATTGCACTGCCAGTTACTCGCAGAAATCGCTGACCCAGTTTTTTGAACAGCAGAAACAGGCGGGCCACCTTTCTATTGATGATGTTGATATGGCATCGGATCAGTTTCTCGGCGCCCTCAAAGGCAATCGTTTCATCATCGGATTATTATCCAACAAAAACCATATGAGCGAAGACGCTATGAAAAGCTATGCAGAATACACCGTAAAAGGTTTTTTAATGATGACAGAGAAAAGATAGACCTGAGATTATTAAAAGCGGCCTTATGGGGATAATGACTTAAATAGAGTTTACTCAGGAGTTCACACTCACAGGCCGCAGTCATAATGGAAATGCGTATAAGTTACCTGCTCGATGGAAATGGGAAGTGAGAGGTGAGAAGTAAGAAGTAAGAAGTAAGAAGTAAGAAGTAAGAAGTAAGAAGTAAGAAGTAAGAAGTAAGAAGTAAGAAGTAAGAAGTATGTTGAAATATAAAAACCGTACAAAGCAAAAACCCTGACCAGTTACCTGATCAGGGTTTTCTAATTAAAGCCTGGCGATGACCTACTCTCACATGGGGAGACCCCACACTACCATCGGCGATGTATCGTTTCACTGCTGAGTTCGGGATGGGATCAGGTGGGGCCAATACTCTATGGTCGCCAGACAAAACTGTTGATGAAAGGCATTCGCCTCTCATCTGGAATCTGACCGCCAGGGATGGCGGGAATGTCAAAAATGCAGGGAGCATTTTTTGACTGAATTCAATTTACTGCGCTCACACTCTCAACGATCTGTGTCGTTGGCGTTCAAATCGCTTTGGCGTTATATGGTCAAGCCGCACGAGTCATTAGTACTGGTTAGCTCAACGCCTCACAACGCTTACACACCCAGCCTATCAACGTCCTGGTCTTGGACGGCTCTTCAGGGACCTCGAAGGTCCAGGGAAGTCTCATCTTGAAGGGGGCTTCCCGCTTAGATGCTTTCAGCGGTTATCCTGTCCGAACGTAGCTACCGGGCAATGCTTCTGGCGAAACAACCCGAACACCAGTGGTTCGTCCACTCCGGTCCTCTCGTACTAGGAGCAGCTCTTCTCAAACTTCCAACGTCCACGGCAGATAGGGACCGAACTGTCTCACGACGTTCTAAACCCAGCTCGCGTACCACTTTAAATGGCGAACAGCCATACCCTTGGGACCGGCTTCAGCCCCAGGATGTGATGAGCCGACATCGAGGTGCCAAACACCGCCGTCGATGTGAACTCTTGGGCGGTATCAGCCTGTTATCCCCGGAGTACCTTTTATCCGTTGAGCGATGGCCCTTCCATACAGAACCACCGGATCACTAAGACCTACTTTCGTACCTGCTCGAGATGTACCTCTCGCAGTCAAGCGCGCTTGTGCCTTTACACTAACCGTACGATGTCCGACCGTACTTAGCGCACCTTCGTGCTCCTCCGTTACTCTTTGGGAGGAGACCGCCCCAGTCAAACTACCCACCACACAATGTCCCCACGCCAGATAATGGCGCCAGGTTAGAACCCCAACATGACCAGGCTGGTATTTCAAGATTGGCTCCACGCAGACTGGCGTCCACGCTTCATAGCCTCCCAGCTATCCTACACAAGTCATATCAAGGTCCACTGTGAAGCTGTAGTAAAGGTTCACGGGGTCTTTCCGTCTAGCCGCGGATACACTGCATCTTAACAGCGATTTCAATTTCACTGAGTCTCGGGTGGAGACAGCGTGGCCATCGTTACGCCATTCGTGCAGGTCGGAACTTACCCGACAAGGAATTTCGCTACCTTAGGACCGTTATAGTTACGGCCGCCGTTTACCGGGGCTTCGATCAAGAGCTTCGCCTAAGCTAACCCCATCAATTAACCTTCCGGCACCGGGCAGGCGTCACACCGTATACGTCCACTTTCGTGTTAGCACAGTGCTGTGTTTTTAATAAACAGTCGCAGCCACCTGGTATCTTCGACCGCCGACAGCTTAAGGAGCAAGT
>OZ220199.1:242500-725000 GCA_964291505.2 uncultured Kistimonas sp.
TGCCCCGTTTTACGCCCCTGAATCTGAGCGTCTTCCTCTTCAATACCACGGATTTCTTCCATGCTCATGAAGGTAAAGTAACGCAGGAACTTGTAAACATCGGCATCAGCCGTATTCATCCAGAACTGGTAGAACGCATACTGGGATGTCTTGCTGGGATCCAGCCAAACTGCACCGGATTCTGTTTTACCAAACTTGGTGCCATCTGCTTTGGTGACCAGCGGAACTGTCAGACCATATGCCTGCGCTTTGTTCATGCGGCGAGCCAGATCGATACCACCAACAATGTTACCCCACTGGTCACTGCCACCAATCTGCAAGGTGCAATCATGCAAACGATTCAATTCGGCAAAGTCCAGAGACTGCAGCAGCATGTAGGAAAATTCGGTAAAGGAGATACCGGAACCTTCACGCTCAATGCGCTGCTTCACAGATTCCTTGTTGATCATGTTATTGACAGAGAAGTGCTTGCCCACATCGCGCAGGAAAGCGAGCACATTCATGTCACCGGTCCAGTCCAGGTTATTGGCGACAATTGCCGCATTCTCACCACAATCAAAATCAATAAACTGGCTGACCTGTCCACGAATTTTGTCGGCCCAGTCGGCGACAACATCGCCCGTATTAAGCTGCCGCTCCGCAGCCTTGAAGCTGGGATCTCCAATCAGTCCGGTCGCACCACCTACCAATGCGATAGGCTTATGACCAGCCTCCTGGAAACGGCGCAGCACCAGCAGCGGCACCAAATGCCCTAGATGCAGGCTGTCAGCTGTCGGATCGAAACCGCAATACAGCGTACGGGAACCACTGGCCAGATGCTCCGCCAACTCCTCGACTGCGGTCACCTGGTTAATCAGCCCACGGGCCTGTAGATCCTGCAATAATGCGTTTTGATCGTCTGACATCACTCACTACCTGTCATTGTCCGGCGCGCCGGATAGAAACTCAGCCATCTAAATCGCGCTATGCGCGCAGTAGCAGAAAATTGCAAACGCCAAAACATACCGTAAAACATTAAAAAGACAACCGCTTTCCCTGCCCGAAGAGTAAATAAATGAACACTCTGATTTGTGATCAGGATGTAGTGCAGCTTATGATCGTGTAAAGCCGACGCTTTCTGACTATTACCGTAAAAAATATGCGTTTATAATCTATTTTTATTAATATCCAGCGAACTAAAGTTATTTTGGCCCCGGGAGTATGACCAATCACCGCCGCGCTACACAACAATCATTGAAAGCCTTTCCGAAACGCCATCTCGCTATGGCAGCGGGTTTAATGGCTGCTGTTTCCCTGTTGTTGATCATTGTTCCCTCTGAGCCTGTTTCTGCCAAGCGCACAGAAATCCCCCTGGCCATTGAGACATCCGACAGTTTAGCCGAGATTATCGACAATAATCTGACGCAGCCACCGGCTGCCGGTAATAACGAAACACAAAAAGCAGCGGTACCCGTTGCTCCTTCCATTGACTGGAAACACGTCACGATTAAATCAGGCGATACTCTGTCGGTGATTTTCTCCAAGCAGGGATTAAGTGCCAACACCCTGCATAAACTGGTCAGCAGCAGCAAAGAAGGTCAATCGCTGGCATCTATCAGACCAGGGCAAACACTCGAATTTGGCTTCATTGGTGGCGAGCTCCAGCAACTGCGTTATGTCCGCACCCGACTGGAAAGCCTGCACTTTACCCGCAGTGATGACAGCTTCGCCGCTGAAGAAGTGATACGAAAGCCTGAGATTCGCCAAAATCACGTTGCCGGTGTTATTACAGACTCCCTGTTCTTATCCGCCAACCGGGCAGGACTACCAGACAAACTGACCATGGAACTGGCCAATATTTTTGGCTGGGATATCGATTTTGTTCTGGACATCCGCAGCAATGACAGCTTCAGCCTGATCTATGAAGAGAAATTCCTGGATGGCAAGTCGATCGGCTACGGCAACATTCTTGCAGCAGAATTCCAGAATCGCGGAGAAACTTATCGGGCCATCCGCTATACCGACAGCAAAGGTAAGACGGATTATTACTCCCCCCAAGGCGAAAGCCTGCGTAAGTCCTTTATCCGCACACCGGTTGACTTCACCCGGATCAGCTCCGGCTATAATCCGAACCGTAAACACCCGATCTTCAAAACCAACCGGCCACACCGTGCTGTCGATTACGCAGCACCTTCCGGCACTCCTATTAAAGCGTCTGGTGACGGCATCATCCACTTTGCCGGCAAGCAACGTGGTTACGGTAATGTGGTGTACATTAATCACCCCAATAGTATCACCACGGTCTATGCCCATATGCGCAATATTCGGAAAGGCATCCGTAGGAGCGTACGGGTCAAGCAGGGACAGGTGATTGGCTATGTCGGCATGACCGGCTACGCAACCGGCCCACACCTGCACTATGAATTCCGAGTGGACGGCATACATCGCAACCCGCTCAAGGTCAAACTGCCGGATGCCAAGCCACTGCCCAAGTCGGAAATGGCCCATTTTGGCCGGATCAGCCGCGTGATGCTGGCCGAACTGGAAACCCGTCAAAGCGGCACCCTGTTAGCAGCGAAAAGCAACGAAGAATGACGATGCAGTACGCGGATCCCGATTCCGAGTTCTATATTGGCCTCATGTCAGGCACCAGCATGGATGCAATGGATGCCGTGCTGGTTGACCTGGGATCCCCTTTTCCTTTGCAGAAGCATCAGGTTTCGATTCCCCTGCCAGAAACACTGCGCAAATCACTCTTTGCACTCTGTCAGGATGGCCCCAATGAAATCACGCGTTTAGCCAAAGCCGATATTCAGGTCGCAGAGATCAGCGCCCAGGCCGTGAGTATTCTGCTGAAAGAGGCCTCGATACCGGCTTCCGATATACAGGCCATTGGCAGCCATGGCCAGACCATCCGCCACCTGCCAGAAGTGGGTAATACGCTGCAGATTGGCAGCCCAAGCCATATTGCCGAGTTGACCGGTATTCTGACTGTTGCCGACTTCCGGCGTCGGGATATGGCCGCCGGTGGACAGGGCGCACCTCTGGTGCCGGCTTTTCATGAAGCCGTTTTTCGTCATCCGGAAAAAAGCCGCGTTATTCTGAATATTGGTGGTATAGCCAACATCAGCATTCTGTCTACGGAGAAGCACATCCCCGTCAGTGGTTTCGATACAGGCCCTGGTAATGCGCTCATGGATTACTGGAACCAGAAACACCTGGGAACCCGATACGATCTTAATGGCAATTGGGCAGCCAGTGGAACTGTCGATCAGGCCCTATTGCATGAGTGCTTATCCGATGCCTATTTCAGCAGACAGCCGCCCAAAAGTACGGGACGGGAACATTTCAATGCGGAATGGTTGAATCACTTCCTGAACAAACATGACTCTCTGGCTCCTGCCGACATTCAGGCAACCCTGATGGAATTGACGGCGAAAAGTATTGCCGACGATATCCAACGCTATGCCGTCGACTGCCAGGAATTGTTTGTCTGTGGCGGTGGCGCTTACAACAGTACGCTGCTGGAACGCATCGCTTTTCATCTACCGGATATTTCAGTTAGCAGTACCCGCTCACTGGGGCTGGCAGCCGAATGGGTTGAAGCCGTCGCTTTTGCGTGGCTTGCCCGACAGACCATCCACGGCCTACCCGGCAACCTTCCCAGCGTCACCAATGCCAAAGGCCAACGCATCCTTGGCGGCATCTATCCAGCCTGATTGATTTGAGAAGTCTTCGTAGAGATAGAAGAAAGGCATCGGCCAGCTGAAGGCTTCAGCTGGCAACGAAAGTCAGATCGTGAACGAGGAACCACAGCCGCAGGTATTGGTAGCATTGGGGTTATTCACGATAAAGCGCGAACCTTCCAAGCCTTCCACATAATCCACTTCCGCACCGACCAGGTACTGGAAGCTCATCGGGTCTACCACCATTTTCACGCCAAGCTTTTCAACGACGGTATCATCGTCATTCAGCTCTTCGTCAAAGGTGAACCCATACTGAAAACCGGAGCAGCCACCACCGGTTACAAACACCCTGAGCATCAGGCGATCATTGCCCTCGTCTTCCACCAGGTCGCGCACTTTGGTGGCAGCGTTTTCGGTGAAGGTAATTGGCTCAGGTATAAAGGTCTCAGCGGCGGACATTCGTGCTCCCAGTGTACTGCATCATCAACTTCAACAATTATTCAATTAACCTAGCATTACAGTCAACAATATCCGGTTAAAGAGACTGACAAATCTCAGCTCCCTTCAACCTCAACCTGCATGACCTGCTTTTCAACACGTTCCTTGTCGGCGGGTTTCTTTCCGTCTTTATTCTTTAACGGAATTTCAGAAACCTTGGTTTCAGCCAGTTTGGGCATATGCTCCAGGCTACCATTGACTTGTGCGCCCATGACCATTTCAATCAGGCTGTAATGGACATTACCGCTGATTTCGGCCTTGGCCGCCAGTTCCAGGCGCTCAGTAGCATAGACATTGCCCTTGACTTTACCGTTCACAATTACATTGGGGGCACGGATATCCCCTTCAATGCTGCCGGCTTCAGCCAACCGCAACACGCCATCATCCGACACCACATCACCGACAATCCGGCCTTCCACATGCATGCTGCCATGGAAGCGTACATCGCCATGGATTTCAGTACCATGCGAAATCAACGTGGTTGCATCACTGTTACGCGCGACTGCCTTGGCCGTATTCACGGGTTTGTCCGCGGATTTGGATTTTCCCCACATATTACTACGCCTCTTTGATAACCCAGTTAAACTTGCGGTCGATGTCCCGTTTCTTCGGGCTGGTAATGCGGCCGGTCACCTGCAGGTATTCAGGCGTAAACCCTTCCGGCAACGCGATCTCGCCCCGGGAACCATCACCGGGAATACTCTGAAAATAGCGGAAGCCAAGCCGGATGTTCTTGTCATCCAGCTGCGGTGACAACTCGTGCAGTGCAAAGCTGACAGATTGGCCATCCTGTTTGCCTACCACTGTCGCTTGCAATTCGCCCTTGAGGAACTGGTGTTGCTTAGCCGATTGCATGACTACCAGCTTCCACTGGAAATGACGAGGCTGGTCCGTCGGCAACAATTCAAACTTTTGAATGGATACCGCGCCCTCCTCTTCTTCCGGTGCAATGATGCTCCGGTAGAATGCAAGATCCTGATTCAATCTCGCGTTGTCGTCCTTCAATCGACGGACATCTTTGCGTACCATTTCTGCCGCATCACGATTAATCTGGCCAGCACGCTCAGCAATAGTGATCTGCTGCTTCAATTGGGTAACCTGCTGACTTTGCTCCTGAATCAGTGTTTGATTCTGGGTCAACTCTTCACGCATGACTTTAATCTCATGCCAGGCCCAGGAACCGCCCAAGTAATAACCGCTCAGTCCTACACCCAGCATTATCACCGCGGTAACCAGCCATTGCCGACGGCGTCGGGCAGGGTCGTTATGCACAACACGGTAAGTCGGTTCAGTTTCTCCCGCACGCTTCAAGCGAAGGTTCTCCAGTCACACAGTTTGCATTAAAAACAGGCCGCCTTACGGTGATAAGGCCACCTGTGTCAGGCCTGCCGACTCTTCCTGCCCGAACATGATATTCATATTCTGGACAGCCTGACCGGCAGCGCCCTTTACAAGATTATCAATTACAGACAGTACTACCACGGTATTCCCGCCCATCGGCCGGCATACTGCCATTCGACACATGTTAGAACCACGCACACTGCGTGTCTCTGGCGTCCAGCCCGCAGGCATCACATCCACAAAGGGCTCACGGGCATAACGGGCTTCGTAGAGTGCCTGCAAATCTGCACTGTCTTCAGTCAGCTGTGCATACAATGTGGCATGTATACCTCTGATCATGGGAGTCAGATGGGGCACGAACGTCAACCCACAGGTATCACCGCTAACCGCATTTAAGCCCTGCCTGATTTCAGGCAGGTGACGATGGCCGTTCACACCGTACGCTTTGAAACTCTCACTGGTCTCACACAGAAGCGTGCCCACATTGGCCTGTCGTCCGGCACCACTGACACCGGATTTACAGTCAGCAATCATAGTCTCGGCATTGATCAAGCCCGCTTCCAGCAAAGGTAGAAAACCGAGTTGCACTGCTGTTGGGTAACAGCCCGGGTTAGCCACCAGCCGTGCTGATGCAATCTCGACACGATTCACTTCAGGCAATCCGTAGACGGCATCCTCAAGCAACGCCGGGCAGGCATGCGCCATGCCATACCATTCAGACCAGATATCCGCGTCTTTCAACCGGAAATCCGCGGCCAGATCAATCACCCGTACGCCACGTGCCAACAGTTCCGGCACCTGGGTCATGGCAACACCGTTGGGTGTGGCATAAAAGACCACATCACACTCGGCCAAGGCGTCGACATCCGGCTCAGTGAAACAGAGATCAGTATGGCCTCGCAGGCTCGGGAACATGTGATCCAGACGTCGACCGGCTTCAGAACGTGATGTAATCACCCGTAATTCAACAGCCGAATGCTGCACCAGCAAGCGCAACAGTTCGACTCCGGTATAGCCTGTTCCACCAACAATCCCAACCTTGATCACTGATTTCTCCTCGACGCCCCCGCGAAAACAGCCGGCTATAATAAATGGCTTTAGTTAAAATCTACAGCCATTAACGCGTGTAATCTGTCGTCCCTATCACATTCAGGTAATGAAAGATCTTACTATCAACCTGCCCTGAGTCATGGTGATTCACACCAGCTTCTGCATAATGGTAGGCAAAAAAATGATGACAGCTCTTGGATGACAGGGAAATTCATGACTCCAGCAACACCACAGTCCGGCGGAACCTACTGATGCGATTGACGCCCCGCCGCCCCTCCTTCTATCGTTTTCGCCAACAGCTTGCAGATACGGATGCAATCCCTCAATTAGTTCTGCTGGGGCTGCTGACCGGCTTGTTCACAGCACTGGTCACCACCGGTTTTCGGGAATTAATCACTTTTTTTACGAGCCTGTATTTACCTGCTCCCGATTATGATGACTTTGCAGCACTGGAGTGGCCCCTTCGTCTGTTATTGCCACTTATTGGTGTCGCTGTCATTGTGACACTCTTTCGCCTGTTACATGAATCCAAGCATCGCCTGGGTATTGCCCACGTGATTGAGCGATTAAGTCTGCACCAGGGACGACTTCCGCTTAAACCTTTTTTACTTCAGTTTTTTGCAGGCGTTGCTGCGATAGCCTCCGGTCATTCCATCGGACGTGAAGGTCCTGCTGTGCATTTGGGCGCCGCCAGCGGCAGTCTTCTTGGCCAGTGGTTACACCTTCCCAATAACAGCCTGCGCGTACTAGTCGCCTGCGGCAGTGCGGCAGCGATCTCCTCCCTGTTTAACACCCCGATTGCCGGTATTGTGTTTGCCATGGAAGTGGTTGTCATGGAATACACCGTCGCTGGCTTTATTCCTGTGATGCTGGCATCAGTCATCGCAGCGGTAATCACCCGTAGTCTCTACGGCACAGAGCCCGCTTTTCATGTGCCATCGCTGACTGTCACCACCGTCAATGAGCTCCCGCTGATCATTATTACCGGGATTACCATGGGACTGCTGGCTGTATGCTTTTGCCGCCTGATTGTCCTGTTTGCCCGCACTAATCCTTACCCGCTATGGCTGCGTCTGACCTGCGCTGCCTTGCTGACTGGACTGACTGCTATCTGGCTGCCACAGGTAATGGGTATTGGGTATGGGACACTGTCGGACATCATGTTCAACAATCTCGGTTTCACCTTCCTCTGTCTACTCACCATCGGCAAGCTGTTTACCAGTGCCGCGAGTATTGGCCTAGGGGTTCCTGGCGGTTTAATTGGTCCATCTCTTTTCATAGGCGCAGCAGCAGGCAGTACGGTGGGCAGTCTGACCAATATGCTTGGAATCAGTGCAACGATGAGCGGTTTTCCGGCTATGGTTGGCATGAGCGCCATGTTAGGCGCGGTTCTGCAAGCGCCCTTGACGGCACTGATCACCGTATTGGAATTAACACGAAATCCCGGCATTCTGCTGCCATCCCTGATTGCGATCATCATCGCCTGGCTCATCACCAGCCAGCTGTTCCGGCAACAATCGATATTTACTCAAATGCTCTCTGCCGATGGTCTGGATTTTCGCCATGACCCGGTCGCCCAGGCGCTACGTCGTGCTGGCGTTGCCAGCGTAATGAGCCGGAGCCTGCAACAACTGGAGCGACATTGCCCCTTTGAACAACTACACAGCGCACTCAAAACTAAACCGCGCTGGCTATTAATCAATAACAACGGAAAACCACAAAGCCTGATGCCCGCCGTCGAACTGGCGCGCCAGCTGGAACAGCTGACATTCGATGCCCACTACACACTGGTTGAAACTGCAGACCTGCTGGGCATTCCCGCTAAACGACTGGAAGTGGGCGCCATTGATATCAAATCCACACTCCATGAAGCCTTGAGAACGATGGATCAGAACAGTCTGAATGCACTGTATGTAGTCAGCCGTAACAGGAAAAATGGTGACACAATAACTGGTATCATTACCCGTGCCGATATCGAAGCCTGGTACCAGGTCCCCCACTGACACCAATAATACGGGATAACTCTTCAATGCTTTATTTGTGGATTAAAGCGTTTCATATCATCAGCATGGTCTGCTGGTTTGCGGGTTTGTTTTATCTACCGCGGCTCTATGTCTACCATGCCATGAGCAGTGACAGCATCAGCATTGAGCGTTTCAAGGTCATGGAAAGAAAGCTCTACCGGGGTATTACCACCCCGTCCATGATACTGACACTGATCTTTGGCCTCTGGCTTTTACATATGCAACCGCTCCTGCTCAAACAGGGATGGTTCCATGCCAAACTGGCGCTGATTATTCTGTTATTAGGCTACCACCATGTCTGCGGTCGGTTTCTGAAAGTATTTGCCAATGACGCCAACACACGCAGTCATACGTTTTACCGGTTTTTTAATGAGTTTCCGGTGCTGTTGTTGCTTGGTATAGTGATATTGGTGGTTGTGAGACCATTCTGACACCCAGACCAATAACCATAATCAGGGCAAGGATTGCACCGTATGGATACCACACTGTATAAAGTTGTGTTTGAGGGAGAGACACACCCCGGCCATCACACCGCTCAGGTTAAACAGAATTTTACCAAACTGTTTCAAGCGGAACCGCCACAGATCGAACGCCTGTTTTCCGGACAACCTATCATTGTCCGGAAAAACCTCAGGCAGCAGGAAGCCCGACAGTATGAAGAAGCAATCACCCGGGCTGGCGCCGTCTGTCACATATTGATCCAGAAGCCAAAATACAGCCCTCCAAATCCCACTATTCTTGATACCCTTCAGGAACTTCCCCCCTGGGAAACTGAGCAAGCGACTTCCACCACGACAATTGATGCGCTTTCCTCAAAGGGCCGTCTTGGTCGCGCGCATTTCATTACCTATACATCATTGAGCTTTTTATTGGCTGCGGTTCTGTCATCGACTTCATGGCTGCTGGCAACGGGCACAACGCCTCTCATTCCACAGGGCGCAGCCATCATAACGACAATATCAGCCCTTCTACTTGCGATACTGGCGAGCATTCCACTGCAAATACGGCGACTCCATGATATTGGTCACAGTGGTTGGCTGAGCCTGATCAGTCTGACGCCTCTGACAAATATTCCTTTTCTCTGCTACATCGCCCTGTGCCCCGGAAACCGTGGCACCAATCAATACGGCAAGCGTGACCAAGTGCCCTCGATGATGATTAATCTGCTGGCCTTTGCTCTACCGCTTTTATTTGTCATAGCTTCTGTACTGACGCTTGTGGCAAACTTCAGCGACGTACAACTATGGCTTCAACAGACGTTTGGTCAGTTAGCCACACCACAATAAAAACCACGGCGACCAGTCTCTGCTCGCTGGGAAAAACAACAATAACCCTGAGGGAGCAGAATCATGAAAGGACGAGTACTGATTACAGGTGCCTCTACCGGTATCGGTGAGGCGATGTGCCATTATCTGGCCAAACAGAAACACGATCTTGTCCTGGTCGCCCGCAATGGCGAACGTCTTCAGGCGCTGGCCAAGACGCTGTCCGCACAGTTTGGCGTCACCGTCACCCCCTGCCCGATGGATCTTGCCGTGAATGGTGCCGCGCTGTCCCTGCATGAATGGTGCAAATCCCAGGACCTGACCATCGATATCCTGATCAACAACGCCGGTGTCGGCACCCGCGGCGATTGGATCACAACAGATTTTGAAGATGAATACCGCCTGATCCAACTCAACATCGTCACGCTTGCTGAACTGTGCAAACTGTTTGCCCGGGATATGGCTGAACGCAAGCAGGGCTGGATTCTTAACGTCGCCTCTATTGCCGGTTTCCAGCCTGGCCCCTGGATGAGCAACTATTATGCGTCAAAAGCCTATGTGCTGAGTCTGTCAGAAGGGCTGGGGCATGAACTGAAAGCCCATGGCATTACCGTCACGGCACTCTGCCCGGGCCCGGTCAAAACACCGTTTTTTGAAAATGCCGGCATTCCCGAGGAAAAAATCTTCGCCAATCCAGCAACTATGGCAGCAGAAGCCGTAGCCGCTGCTGGTATTGAAGGGTTACGCAGTGGCAAGCGCCTTGTCATTCCTGGGTTTATCAACAAAATGATTGCCCAGAGCGGCAGAGTATCGCCCAGAAACATGCAAACAGCCGTCAGCGGCTGGCTCAACCAACACAGCATTTAATCTAGCAAGTTGAATGGCGGTAAACATCTGATGTCACTTTCATTGCATAACTACAATATTGTCCGGGTCAGTGACGGCAAGCAGATCACCAACTGCACCATTGTGCGCATGTGTCATGCGCACGTGGTCGTAAAATACGAAGGGCGAAAATACAAAATCCCCTACGATCTGATAGACAAGGTGGTTGGTCACGAACTGCTGATGCCGGAGGAATAACGGCGCTCACACTTCATAGGAGTCCTCCATGAGTACAGACTGTCTGTTTTGCCGAATCATTGCAGGAGACGCACCGGCAGAAAAAGTCTATGAAGACGACGATGTCATCGCTTTCAGGGATATTTTTCCGGCAGCACCGACCCATTGCCTGATCATTCCGCGCAAACATATCAGTACGCTGAACGATGCTGACGACAGAGATACACAGGTGCTGGGGAAATTGATGCTAACGGCAAGTCGGCTGGCAAAAGAAGCGGGTATCGATGAAAGTGGTTACCGGGTTGCCATGAACTGCAACCGGGGCGCAGGCCAAAGTGTCTTCCATATTCATCTGCATTTGCTGGGCGGCCGTCAGATGAAATGGCCGCCCGGCTGATCTGTAGAAACTATCGCAATCAGATTTCCTGCACCTCAAAGCTGTGCGTGATCTCCACGCCAGCTTTGCCCAGCATGATGGATGCCGAGCAGTATTTTTCAGCCGACAGCGCCACAGCACGGCTAACGTGATTTTCCTTCAGGTCACGCCCTTTAACGACAAAGTGCAGATGAATTTTGGTAAAAACGGCTGGGACGGCATCGGCACGTTCTGCCTCAATCTCCACATGGCAGCTGATCACATCCTGGCGGGACTTCTGGAGTGTACTGACCACATCAATGGATGAGCATCCACCAACGCCCTGCAGAATCATCTCCATTGGGCTCGGCCCCAGGTTATTACCCCCGTGCTGTTGTGATGCATCCATCACCACCGAGTGCCCACTCTGGGTTTCACCGACAAACCGAAAACCATCAACCCACTTTACTTGTGCTTTCATTCGCGTTATTACCTGTACTCACTGTCCGGTGGGTGTGATGCAGGCTGTATATCCTGCATGATCAGGAGGGGTACACACCCGCACCAGGCGCTTTATAATCCAGTATCGTCGACCACCTGCGGATCACTTAGACAGTTTGTGACCTGCCTCGCAGACCTGATAGTCGTGAACCCGTAGAGTGGAGGCACTGGCATGGATGTCGCAAATGGTACTCGAAATCACGGTGCCCTGATACTGATAACAACATCGGCCCGTCGGCCGCCGGGAAGTGACAAACACTTCCGTCTGCTGGCACATCAGGCCGTTTCGCTGACCATTAACTGATGCCGGAAACCTATGGTAGTACTCGCACAGTCCCGACAGTTGACGGAAAAAGAGCGTTTTCTGACGCACTGCCACCGTCACCGCTACAAGGCTAAAAACAACATCATCTGCGCCGGCGATCCAGCCGACACCCTTTATTACATTGTTGAAGGTTCTGTAACCGTCTTTGTGGAAGACGACGAAGGTCGTGAAATAATCATTGCCTACCTGAACGCCGGTGATTTCTTCGGCGAACTGGGCTTGTTCCTGAATGATGAAACCAGTGTCCGCAGCGCCTGGGTCAAGGCCCGTACCGTCTGCGAGATTGCCGAAATCAGTTACACCCGGGTACGGGAATTAAGCAAGGAGATGCCCGGCATCCTGTTTGATATCAGCACCCAGATTGCTGCGCGCCTCAAGCAAACCACCCGCAAGGTCAGTGACCTCGCCTTCCTGGATGTGACCGGCCGTGTTGCGCGAACTTTGCTGGATCTCTGCCAGCAACCGGATGCCATGACACACCCTGACGGGATGCAGATTCGCATCACGCGTCAGGAAATCGGTCGTATCGTCGGCTGCTCAAGGGAAATGGTGGGACGGGTACTGAAAAACCTGGAAGACCAGGAATTGGTCTCCGTGAAAGGCAAAACCATGGTGGTCTTTGGCACCCGCTAAGCTCTGATCAATCCAGCATAAAAAAGCCGGTAAATTGTCGGCTTTTTTGCATTAACCCAGTTTGTCGCTGGCGACATGGTAATGTGGATCTTCCAATACATTCACTTCGACCAAATCCTGCGCCCGACTCAGCAGTGAACGACATTCCTCGGTCAAATGACGAAGATGCAGCTTTTTACCCGCCTTGGTGTAACGCTCAGCCAGTGTATCGATCGCTTCCAGTCCCGAATGATCACAAACCCGTGAATAACGAAAATCGACAATCACATCTTCCGGGTCACCCTTGGCATCAAACAGCGCCATGAAATGACTGACAGAGCCAAAGAACAGTGGCCCATGCAATTCATAGACTTTACTCCCTGCCTCATTCATACGCATATCGACACGGATGTGTTTGGCATGCTCCCAGGCAAAGACCAACGCAGAAACAATCACACCAACAATGACGGCCACCGCCAAGTCAGTCCATACCGTCACGGCAGAGACCAGAATCAGCACAAAAGCATCACTAACCGGAATCTTGTTGAGAATGCGTAAACTACTCCATTCAAAGGTGCCGATCACCACCATAAACATCACACCGGTCAAGGCTGCCAGGGGAATCTGCTCAATCAGGGACGAGGCAAACAGGATAAACACCAGCAGCATCAGCGCTGCAACAAGGCCAGAGAGACGCCCTCTGCCACCGGAGTTCACATTGATCATGCTCTGGCCGATCATGGCGCAGCCGCCCATGCCGCCGAAAAAACCTGTCACGGTGTTAGCGACACCCTGAGCGACACATTCCCGGTTATTCTGGCCGGTGGTGTCGGTCAGCTCATCAATCACGCTGATCGTCAGCAGCGACTCAATCAGCCCAATGGCAGCCAGGATCACGGCATACGGGAAGATAATTTCCAGTGTTTCCCAGCTCATGGGAACGGAAGGAATAGAAAAGCTCGGCAAACCACCCGCAATGGACGCCACATCACCAACTGTTCGGGTATCCAGATTGAATCCAATCACCAACACCGATACACCAACTATCGCCGCCAGGGACGAAGGCACTGCGCGAGTCAGACGGGGCAGGAACATGATAATGGCCATGGTCAACGCGACCAGCGCCAGCATCAGATAGAGCGGCTCACCACTGAGCCAGACCTTGACGCCATCGGCTCCTACAACCTTGAACTGCTCCATCTGAGCAAGAAAGATCACAATCGCCAAACCATTCACAAAGCCAAGCATCACCGGATGGGGCACCAATCGGATAAATTTCCCCAGCTTGAACACACCCGCCAGCATTTGCAGAAGCCCCATCAGCACGACGGTGGCAAAGAGGTATTGCTCCCCATGGGTTGCCACCAGCGACACCATCACCACCGCCAACGCACCGGTCGCACCGGAGATCATGCCGGGACGTCCACCGATAGCGGAGGTAATCAACCCCACCATAAACGCCGCATACAGTCCGGTGAGCGGACCAACACCCGCGACAAAAGCAAAGGCAACCGCTTCGGGCACCAGCGCGAGAGACACCGTCAGACCTGACAAAACATCGTTCTTGTACCGGGAAAATCGCTCGAGCTTAGTGAAAGTCATAGGCATTCGTTATTGTTCAAGATTCGAAAGTAGGCATGTAAAAGGCGGCGAATCATACCAGAACCTGCCCTTTTCTCAAAAACCGTTAGACTGATAGGTATCTGGACACGCATGGCGAGGTACCGAGGGTGGCTACCTTAACACGCCTGTGGTTGCTGGTTCTTTTCTCTCAACTACTGACGGGCTGCATACATCCAATGAGCAAAAAAACAGAGTATTGTGTGGTAATGACCACCTGTCCAACCCAGCTGGAGGCCGATACCCACGCAAGGGCGATCATCGAAAAGGGATTGGGCGCCTGTGTCCAGACCAGCCAGATACAGAGTCACTACCAGTGGGAAGGCAAGGTGCAGACTGAAAATGAGATCCTGATGCGAATCAAAACCACCTGCGCGAAATATGCTGATCTGGAAGCCTACCTGGTGGCGGAACACAGCTATGAAGTTCCCCAAATCATCCAGCTGCCCATTACCGCAGGCCTGACCGATTACCTGGATTGGGTCAAGAAAGAAACGAAGTAACGAAAAAAAGCCTGGCGGATGCACTCTTCGCCAGGCTTTGTTTATCTCTTCAGTAAATATCCTTCTAGTCGAGACAAGATACGAACAACTCCCTCAGCATCTGACCAGGATCAGGCTGGCGCATGAACGCTTCTCCGACCAGAAATCCATAAACATTACGCGCAATCATGGCTGAGACGTCGTCGGCGGTATGAATGCCGCTTTCAGTCACCACCAGCCGGTCGTCCGGAATCTGTGACAGCAGCTCGTAAGTGGTATCCAGCGACACCTCAAAGGTATGCAGATTACGGTTATTAATCCCGAGCAGACGATTATCCAGCGTCAGCGCACGTTGTAACTCCTCGGCATTATGAACTTCCACCAGCACATCCATACCCAGTGACAGGGCCAGATCATTGAGCCCGTGCATGGTTGCATCATCCAGAGACGCCGCTATGAGCAAGATGCAGTCCGCCCCGATCGCACGTGCTTCATAGACCTGGTAAGGATCCACAATGAAATCTTTGCGAATCACCGGCAAAGCGCAGGCGGCTCTGGCTTCCTGCAGATAGGCATCGCTGCCCTGAAAGAAATCGACATCTGTCAGTACAGACAGGCAGGCGGCGCCAGCCCGCTCATAGCTGACAGCGATTTCCGCCGGATGAAAGTCCGCCCGAATCACGCCCTTGCTTGGTGAGGCTTTCTTGATCTCAGCAATCACCGCTGCCTGTCCGGCATCGACGCGTTGCTGCATGGCGCGAACAAAACCGCGCACTGGGCTGGCAGCCTGCGCAGCTTCTTTCAGGGCGTCAATCGAGCGAACCTGTTGGCGCTCCGCGATCTCTTCATACTTGCGATCAATAATTTTGCGGAGAATCGTCGGGGTTGTCTCTGTCACCTCAGGCCTCCCGGTATACTTGACTGAAACTGGCCAGTTCCTGCAGCTTCTCAAGCGCCAAGCCCGTCAGGATGGCGTCCTGGGCCATTTCCACGCCTTGCTTGAGCGTTGCCGTGACATTCGCCGCATAGATGGCAGCCCCGGCATTCAGTGCAATCATGTTGGCAGCTTTGTCTGCGTATTCTCCTTCGCGCTTGCCCAGAGCATCACGAATCAGCGCCAGTGAACCGGCTGAGTCTTCAACGGCCAAACCGATCAGGCTCTCACTCTTGATACCCAATTCCTCAGGGTTAATGGCATACTCAGTCACCTTGCCGTCTTTCAACTCCGCCACATAGGTTTCACTGGCAATACTGATCTCATCCAGCCCATCCCGGGAATGCACCACCAGGACATGGTTACTGCCAAGACGGTTCAACACTTCTGCCATAGGTCGACAAAGTTCCCGGGTAAAGACACCAATCACCTGGTTGGGTACCCCGGCAGGGTTGGTCATCGGTCCGAGAATATTCATGAATGTGCGAATACCGAGTTCTTTGCGCGGCCCAACCGCATACTTCATTGCCGCATGGTGCATGGGCGCAAACATGAAACCGATACCGACCTCTTCGACACAACGCGCCACCTGCTCAGAGGTCAGTTCAATATTCACACCGGCTGCCTGCAGCAAGTCCGCACTGCCGGTGCTGCTGGATACACCCCGGTTACCATGCTTGGCCACCTGTGTACCTGCTGCTGCAGCCACAAAGGCTGATGCCGTGGAAACGTTAAACAGATTGGCACCATCACCACCGGTACCAACGATATCAACCAAATGCTCGCCCTGTACCGCCACCTTGCTGGCCAGTTCCCGCATCACCAGGGTTGCACCGGTAATTTCATCAATACTTTCGCTTTTCATGCGCAATCCCATCAGGAACGCGCCAATCTGGGCCTGGGTGGCCTCGCCGGTCATGATCTGCTTCATGACCGACACCATTTCATCCTGATCAAGATCGAGGTGCTGAACCACCTTGCTGATTGCCTGCTTGATATCCACTACACCACTCCTGGCTCAGATTCGTTGTTTAAGAAAGTTGGCCAACAATGCATGGCCTTGTTCGGTCATGATCGACTCCGGATGGAACTGCACCCCTTCAATGGCCAGTTCACGGTGCCTGAGTCCCATGATCTCATCCATGCTGCCGTCTTCATTTTCAGTCCAGGCAGTGATTTCCAGACAGTCCGGCAGTGTTTCAGCACTGACCACCAGCGAATGGTAACGGGTAACAGTTAGCGGATCGTCCAGCCCGGAAAAGACACCTTTCCCCTCATGACGCACAGGGGACACCTTGCCATGCATCACTTGCTTTGCACGGATCACATCCCCGCCAAAGACCTGCCCCATGCTCTGGTGCCCAAGACATATGCCCAGTAACGGGATCCTACCAGCAAAATGACGAATCGCTTCCATGGAGATACCGGCTTCATTAGGTGTGCAGGGTCCGGGGGATATCACGATATGGTCTGGCCACAGTTTTTCCAGCTCGCTGACACTAATCTCATCATTGCGATACACCTTTACGTCGGCGCCCAGTTCTCCCAGATACTGGACAACGTTATAGGTGAAAGAATCGTAGTTATCGATCATTACGAGCATAAAGGCCTTCCGTTTAGAGATTTACAGCCATACCGCCGAACCCATACGCCTACACCATTGCAGTGCAGTCACCGGGAACTGGCCTGAATCCTAACACATTTATCCGTATTTTCTCCTACTCCGCAGGTAACATGTCGCCACCTGCAATGGCATACCTTTCCCCGTTATAAAAAGAAGCCGGTTGTGACCAGACAAGCGATCACTGATCACTCTGTCTATACTGCTTTCCCATCCATAGAAATATTCGGATCTATATTAGTGATTCTATTTCATGAAATTCATTCCACTCTCTGTATCCGTAATCCTTTATCTGCGAATGGATTCATTCACCCCTATTTTCCAGTATTGATAAATATGAAATTCAATTGATACGCTCTAAACATTCGCCAAAAACGGTAGAAAAACCATTTCTCAGTTGAATAAAATCTAATCTGCACCAAAACGAATTATAAAAACCACAACCATCAGCTTGCGGTACTATCTTCAGGAAAAAAAATGTTGTCAGTTAAGCGACTTGGTGGATTCTATCGAATCATAGGCAGAATAATACAAACACTCATTTTCGTTACACCAACAACCATGGCTAACAATCATACAATTTGCACGAAGCAATTTGGCAGTTACAGTGAGCTTGGAAAAACACTCTTTCAATTACTGGAAAGCACCGACACTGTAGAAAACTTCCATTTTTCATTATTAAGCCACTGCTTTGTCTATGCCAATATCTATGAGCATTTAACGCATCAACAAATAACACAACTACAAGATGAATTATTTTCTGGACACACGCTTATTCTAGATGCATCCGATAGCGAAGAAGAACAGATAACATCCGTCACGAAGGCCATAAGTGGTATCGGTTTTGCCGGATCGGTGGTTATGATCAGGTTAAACAAGCAAGGTACCCCAGAATTCAAACAGCTAACCATTACCGATAATCATCAGGCTACGAATAAAAAGGTATTACCTGCATCGACCCTGAATAGCCAAAAACTGGCAAAAGAGACCTTCCAGCTTTTACGCACATGGAAACAGAACGCTAATGTGAACAAACCCTATCGATCACAACCGACGTCTATGTATTGGCGTCCGGAAATATCAATCCCGGTTGAATTGCGTCAAATCGGGCTATCCTGTCTGGTAGGTCAACGCTTTGAATCAAGCGGTGATAACGACACTTCCCAGTGGCCTGGCCCTATGGTTGACGCCTGCAATGCCAACGCCAGCCTATCGCTGTTCTACACCATTGATCTCATCCGATCACTACCTGTGGGCAAAAACAGCGAAGACGCCAAATACCTCCGTATCACACTCGACCCAGGCTCCAATGGAGGGGCTGGCTGGCACCTGGTGAACCAACCGACCCACAAGCACACCTGGTTCGAAAGCTGGACGAACCGCGAAACCTGGTTTGGTCCAATTGCTGATAGCTACGCCGTATCCATTCAAACCAACGATCCTGATGTAAGGCTGTACCATAAAATTCCTGAGAATCAGCCAAAACATAGTCGTGTAACCCAAACCACAAAAATCAGTGTTGGGTTTATTGCAAGAATCGGTTTAGCGCCCAGTGCGGTTGATAACACTATTTCTCACGATGAAGACGATGAGGATAGTGAACAAGATCACGAGGTTGTCAGTGATATTGATCAACGCGATACAAGCCTCCCACCTTCCCTTGTGGATAGGGATCAAGACCATGAGATAATCAGCGATATTGGGCAAAGCCATTACAGCGTCTCACCTTGCGAAGGTGATATTGACCAAGATCATGAGGTAATGAGTGACACTGATCTGAGCCATTCAAGCGCCTCGCAATCCCTGGACCGCATACCAAGAACACAGGAAGAACTATTCGATAAACACCAAGCCATTCTGGAACAACACCCGGGAGAAAGATTAAAAGCCGAAACCTTGTTGATGATGCGCCCTGATGATCCTGCGCTGCTCAGGGATTTTGATTATCAATTCTCTAACCTTGATCCTGACGGAGAAAACAGCGATAGCCAGTCATTATCCAGCATTTCTAGCCTGTCAGTATCAGATAGCCAACCAGACAGTAATAGCGAAACACTTCCTCATTATTTAGAACCAGGCCCGTCCAATCCGACCAATGACACCAATAGCGATGTCAGCGGCAACTCTCTCTCATCTGATATTATTCAATGGCTGATGTCAGATAGCAGTAGTCAATCAGGTAACAGTGATGACTCAGTTTATCCTCACTTTCCACCTCTATCGCCAGAGAAAGAAGAGCTAACCATTTTTGGCACCACCAATTTTGAGTTTTTGGGCAATGGTTGTCTTGCAGTGTATGGCAATCTAACAACAGACCATCCACAAACGACATATACCGTAATCAAGGGTGCAAATATCGTTCATGATGTGAGTCAGGGCACATTCAACGGCGATTTACTCGTCATTGATAATGCTTACTACAAACTCAACGATTTCGGACGAATTCAATATACAGGACTCGACCACAGTACACAGATAGCCACCCCTGATATCAGTCAAAAAATCACCGCAAGCCAAATCACTATTCCCGAAACGCTTGGCGAAACCATTGATAAACTACGACCTATCCATCCAGAAAATTCACAGCGTAGAACATTCAACAATAACGTTCATCGTTCAATTTACAGACAGACACATATAGGATCACCGATCATTTACGACAGTCGCCGCTCCATTACCTACAGCAATCACGAATACGCTATTCGCGCTAAGACAACAAATAGACCGAAGCTTCTACAAACAAGCTGGCTATGGAGCCGTGAATTCAATACGAGTAGTAAACACTGGCGAACACAAAACCATTGTGCTCTATGGTGTGATGACTGGTTTTTTTCAGACCGCGCCTTTTCACCAGCAGCCTACGCTCACTTCACACCAGGGTTTTCTGCCACGTTCAAAGTACCAGCCGATAAATCTGATTATTCAACTTTTGAATTGAGCAGTTCAATAAAACCCGTCGCACTCGGGGGACGCATTAAATACCGTGGATTCTTTCAGGAATATGCCCCCTGGGGGCAGAAAGGCTCATTGATAACAGTCGACCATAAGATCACCGTAAACTGGAATGCACCGTTACTTAATGCAGAAATTCCGGTTTCGCTTTCAACGTGTGGAGAGAATAACCATGAACCTCTCTGCCTGACACTCACTGCACAGAACTCACCACCGGGCAAGGTTTCATTAACCCCCTGCACCACCGACAATCGCCAGATTTGGTCAATAGATAGCCTCAATCGCTATCACAGTGTTCAGGCAGCCGGTTATTGCCTCACCTATGAAAACGATCACGTCATCTCAATGCAATCCTGCAACAATACAGCAGCGCAAAAATGGTATACGCGTGACAGCACATTGATAAATGCCGTCGGCGGCTACCTGATACTGTCACAGAAAAATCAGCTAATGACGGGGTGGCATGTAAAACAGCCTACGACATGGCGTATCGCACTGAAGTCACCTGTTTTGCAGAATATCATCAATATAAAGTCAGCCTGACCATACTAACCAACCTAGAAGCCATCTCATAAAAGATTAATAGGGTCACCTATAGTGCAAGTTCATTTGAGCTTGTATGTTTATGTCTACTGATCTCACCGATAGCCAATGGGAATATATTGAGCCCTTTATTCCACCACTACCTGTCAGGGCTGATGGAAAAGGTCGACCATGGATAGCATCCAGAGACGTATTGAATGGCATCCTTTGGGTTCTCAGGACCGGCTCACACTGGTACGAAATGCCTGACTGTTACCCTCCCTATCAAACCTGCCACCGTCGTTTTCAACAATGGGTAAAGCAAGGTGTCATGGATTGTCTTCTTGAAGCCCTGGCAGAAGATCTTGAAAGACGTGGGCAAATTGATCTCAATGAATGCTTTATCGATGGCTCTTTCTCCTCTGCCAAAAAAGGGGGGACGGAGTGGGAGCAACAAAAAGAGGCAAGGGTACCAAGATCATGGCGATTGCAGACCGTAATGGTCTTCCTGTCGCCCTATGGGCAACAAGTGCTACGCCACATGAAACACAGTTAGTCGAAGAGCTGTTGATACAGAGGTCCACGTCTACTTTGCCAAAAAAGCTGGTTGGTGACAGGGCTTATGATAGTGATCCACTGGATTTCACGCTTGCAGAGCAAGGTATTGAGCTTATAGCGCCGCATCGCAGAACAAGAGTCAAACATCAAACACAGGATGGTCGGCCACTGAGACGATACAAGCGCCGATGGAAAGTGGAGAGGCTATTTGCCTGGCTCCACAATTTTCGACGTATCGTTACACGTTACGAGTATAAGCTAGAGAACTTTCTTGGTTTTTTAAGGCTGGCTGGTTTCATGATTCTTGCAAAAAAATATTTATGAGATGGCTTCTAGTCATAATATCACGTCGACTCGCGTTTTCGTTCCGATTCACCACCGCTCAACATATCGGCAATACTTCATGGACTTTGATCTTCCCCTGATTCAAACACAGCGCTTCAACGGAAAAACATTTTTCATAATGCTCAGAGTTTCTCTCATAAAAAGGACAATGCTATTTACGTCTCAGCATAACGAATAGCAGCCAATATCTATCAACATGTGCGCCCGGTGATATTCTGAAGAAAATTGACAGTATTGAGCCCAGAAATCTGCGAAACACAGCATTCACAACCTTATACAAAACAAGTTATACAGATACTTGACGGCTTGATATACCGTAGCATAGCTAATTGAACACCATGAAAACGTATCATTTATTGCCGGGAGATGCTGCACTAAGCAAGGTATACAAAACATCGATACGTTTCAACATGACGGATATCTATCAAAATTTCAGCCGATCAGTGTTTCCAGTGTGAATATCTTCAATGGAAACTATCTATACAAGCTGAAGTGACTACTTCATAAAAAAAGCCACACATCAAGACAACTTTTATTTAACATGTGAACTTTCAACAAACACAACGGACTAATCAACTAATCATGGCAATTAAAACGAATGGATTAGTTAATATG
Source organism: uncultured Kistimonas sp. (assembly GCA_964291505.2). Taxonomy (GTDB): domain Bacteria; phylum Pseudomonadota; class Gammaproteobacteria; order Pseudomonadales; family Endozoicomonadaceae; genus Kistimonas. Next base: position 264,848 of record OZ220199.1, read on the forward strand.
TACACATCAAGAACCAGCATAAACAACCAAACTGTTAGTACAACTAACACACTACCTAATGAAACAACCAATGAAACAAACAGATTGAGCAGAGAAATATTTCTGGAGCCTAATACCGAATCTTTTCAGCATACCATTGCCGAACAAAGAACGAGCAGCACAAGCCTGCTCTCACGTTTTTGTTCATTGTGGCTAATTCAAAAAATGATTACGTTCTTTAAAATGATTTGCTGTTGTCAAAACCCAAGCGATGGTGCCAGTAATGAAACAACCAATGCGAATGGTGAAGTTGAGACTACCTTGCCTTCCGGTACCAACGCGTTGACAAGTACTACAGGAGCATCTGCATTAGAGCAGCCGAGAATGAACGATAGCACCATAGTCGACACAGAAGTTCCAACGTACCTTCCTATGGAAACACCATCTGCAACTATCGAACGCCAACCTCCATTCACTTCCAGCTCTTGTCCTCCCGTGCGTTTAGGTACTGAAGACACCTCATCCTTTGAACCTATCTCTGACACAGAAGATGAACAAACCGTTTCTGAAGAAATCCCCCCCCCCAATAGACCTCTCCCAATTATCGTGGGAAGAACAGGATGCATGGTTCGAGAATACTGTCAGATCTGAACTTGCACATTACTCAAATATAATAATGGCGTACTGCAGCCCCTTTCACAATGCAGATTCTGCAGACAACATTACTGATGACGCAGAATTTGAGGACCGCGCCAGTCAACTATGGATTTCTCTATCTGTCCTTCTTGCACAACAATTCAATAAATCCTGGAGTGAGATTTACGCTATTTTCACATACAAACAATATTCAGATTCAGACACATTAAGATTAACCAGCTTACCTATCAATCGTGATAATGGCCAAAAGGAATTCGATATAGGATTAAGAGACAATGCACTTAACTTTATGGTCCTATTGAATGTTTTGGGACAAAAAATAGGGGAACGCGGTTATGAAAACAATATCTTTACTAACGTATATAACGACATTATGAACAAGGCGTCTCTTTGCTCTGCAGTGAAACCTATGCCGTTTATAATGAGTCTTAGCGCTAACCTTTTGTTCTTACAACCTATCAATCAGTTATGTGAATTACTCAGCTTGTCACAATCACCTGATACACACCCATTTTTTGTGGCAGCTCGCAGATTGGCTCAAGAACAGCATTTATCCAGAGCCACTGAAAACGGTGTAACCCTCCACAATTAATAAATTATAAGAATACTGCGGTTAAACTGTTTGATGGGAGATGGAATAGATAACAGCCACTTCAGTAACTGTGGCTGAATCAGAGATAGAGAGGAGAAAACGCATTCTCCCAACAACCATCGTGTGTTGCCTTTCCCTTTAAATCAAACCATTTCTTTGCGCTCAGCCTCTGCACCGGTTAAAACATCCGCTATACAGCTTAATGGTAATTCACCTTTAAGATTACCGTCTTCATCGACCACCGGCAGTGAATATTCCGCCTCCAATGTTTCGGGAATCACTGTTTCTAGAATCGCTTCAGGCGATACTGCGGGTACTTCATGCCAGATCGCTTTAGTGAGCCGCTGCGAAGGTTCAATTTTATAGGCTTTCTCTAGCGCTTCCTGAGTCACGATACCTTGATAGCCATCATCATTGACGTAGTAACCGTAGTCACCCTTGGCACGCTTCATCTGCTGCAGGGCACCTTCGATTTTATCTGCAGTGATACGGCAGGCCGGCGGCTGCATTACCGTTTCCACCGTCAGTGCCCGAGCACGGTTAACATCCTTCACAAAGGCTTCAACATAGCTGGTCGCGGGGTTCAGCAAGATGTCTTCCGGCTTGCCCTGCTGTACCACCTCACCGTCTTTCAGAATGGCAATACGATCACCAAGACGAAGCGCTTCGTCCAGATCATGAGTGATAAAAATAATGGTTTTCTGCAGCTTTGCCTGCAGCTCAATCAGCTGGTCCTGCATTTCGCTGCGGATTAATGGATCCAGTGCAGAGAAAGCTTCATCCATCAACAGCACATCCGCATTAGTGCAAAGCGCTCTTGCAAGCCCCACCCGCTGCTGCTGACCACCGGACAATTGCGCGGGGTATTGCTCTTCGTAGCCTTTAAGACCGACTGTCTCCAGCCATTCCCGCGCCTTTCCTTGCCGTTCAGCTTTACCGACATTTTGCACAGCAAGACCATAGCTGACATTCTCCAGTACCGTACGATGTGGCAAGAGACCGAAATGCTGAAAAACCATCGACATCTTGTATCGACGAAATGCCTGCAGTGCTTTTGAACCGAGTTCCGTTACTTCGACATCATCCACCTGCACCTGACCTTCGGTCGGATCAATCAAGCGATTAAAGTGACGAATCAAGGTTGATTTTCCAGAACCGGACAACCCCATGATGACGAATATCTCACCACGGTTGATGCTGAGGTTGATGTCCTTCAACCCAACAGTGTGACCGGTTTCAGCCAGAATTTCATCCTTGCTTTTGCCTTCATGCACCAGGGGCATGACCGACGCAGGCTTTGGTCCGAAGACCTTGTAGAGTCCCTTCACCTGAATCAATGGTTCAGCCATGTTGCAGTCCCTCCAGGTGACGTTGAGTCCGCTTGCCGTAAGCCTGCGAGACGCGGTCGAAGATAATCGCCAGCGCTACGATGGCGAGTCCGTTGAACAAGCCAAGCGTAAAGTACTGGTTGGTAATGGATTTCAGTACCGGCTGCCCTAACCCTTTCACACCGATCATGGAAGCAATCACCACCATGGACAGCGCCATCATAATGGTCTGGTTAATACCCGCCATAATCGTTGGCATGGCCAGAGGCAGCTGCACACCAAACAACCGCTGCATTGGACTAGCACCATAAGCGGTTGCCGCTTCCAGCACTTCCTTATCTACCAGCCGAATACCCAGATTCGTTAAGCGAATCACGGGAGGAATGGCATAAATCACAACGGCGATCAGTCCCGGAATCTTGCCAATTCCCAGCAGCATTACGACAGGAATCAGGTATACGAAGGCAGGCATGGTCTGCATGACATCGAGCATTGGCGTGACCGTGGTCTGCACCCGATCAGAGCGCGCCATCAGAATACCAATGGGTATACCCAGCGCTATCACCAGTAACGTACAGACAAAAATGATGCTCATGGTACGCATGGTGTTTTCCCACATGCCGAAATAACCAATCAGCAGGAATGACACCACAACACCCAGGCACAGTTTCCACGAGCGGCTGGCTACATACACCAGCGCAGTTACCGCCAGAATAACCAGCCACCAGGGCGTTGAAATCAACAGTTTTTCAAACCAGATCAAAAAGTTCAGCAGGGGATCAAAAAAGGATTCGATCAAATCGCCATATTCACGGGAGAAGTCCCGGTAGGCAGAATCCAGTGTCTTGCGGATGTCCCGGAGGTCAGACCGGTCCATCTGGGGAAACGTGTTTAACCATGACCGTTCGTCACTCATGGCAGATCACCTCACACGGCAGGAGAGAGAATAAGAAACTGCGTGCAAAGCCGGCCCGTACAGGCGCCGGCTATTGGCATTACAGGTTCTTGAGCGCCACTTTGACTTTTTCAGCCACCGCTGGCGTTACCCAGCCAGACCAGGTGCCTTCAAACTCAGTGAGGAAGTGCTCCATGGCCACATCACCATCGGCCTGATTATCTTCCATCCAGGCCAGCAGCGAATTCATATCGGCATTTTTGAAAGAACGGCGGGTAAGATAGTCATAGGCTTCCGGTGCGCGACTCGCGAAGCTCTCCGTGGTTACGGTATGCACGAGTGAAGGCGGATACATGGTTACACCCGGCTCGTCACATTCAGCCTGAGTGATACAGCCTTTGAACATCTCGGGGTCAACACCGGAACCAAAATCAACTTTCACCATTTCATACTTGCCCAGTACGGCAGTCGGCGCCCAGTAATAGCCGAACCATGGTTCCTGGCGCTCGTACGACTTGGCAATAGAACCGGAGAGGCCTGCACCAGAACCGGGATCCAACAGATCAAAACCCGCATCTTCCAGCTTCAGCGCCTTAAACAGATTGCCGGATGAAATCTGGCAGTTCCAACCCGCAGGGCATCCGTAAAAAGCAGCGCTGTCGGGGTCTTCAGGATGTTCGAACAGGGATGCGTTATCGATAATGCCCTGAATCGTGGCCAGTTCCGGATTCTTTTCGACCAGGTATTTCGGTACCCAGAAGCCTTCTTCACCACCGTCAGACAGGGCCTTACCGGCATAGCGTAAACGCTGATCGGCAACCGCTTTATCCAGCGCGGCCTTGATAGAGTTGCTCCAGAGTTCCGGGGCAATATCCGGTTCGCCCTTTTCAGTCATGGAAGTACCGGTTGGCATGGTATCGCCGGGAACCAGCTCAGCATCGCAGCCGTAACCGTGTTCAAGAATGAAACGATCGACATTGGCAATGAGTGTTGCAGAATTCCAGTTCATGTCCGCAATGGTGACCTTGCCACAATTGCCATCCGCCATTGCGATAGAACCGGCAAACATCAGGGGTAAGCCAAGCCAGGCAGCGCGCATAATGCATCCTCTTTATTATTCTGTCGCCGGCATATTACACATCTAATATTTAGACTTCAAATTATTACACGCCAAAACTTCCGGGATGGAAAACACTGGGATATACTGCCTCCAACCACGACATGACCAGCAGCATCATGAACAACACCCCTTACTGGCAGGACGTCCTCATCTCTCTTCGGCGCATTATTCGGGCGACAGACCTGCAATCCAAACGCATTGTGAAAGCCTGTGGCCTGACGATTCCGCAGGTCATGGTATTACGCGCTATAGAATCGCTTGGGGATGTGACGGTACGCCGGATTTCGGATGATGTTTCTCTCAGCCAGGCGACGGTGACAACCATTCTGAACCGGCTTGAAGATCGGAAGTTAATCGAACGGATTCGCAGTGTCAGTGACCGCCGGGTCGTGAACGCCCGCCTCACCGATGGTGGCCGTGATGTGCTGACACGGGTTCCCCCGCTTCTCCATGAAGAGTTCATCACCCAGTTTGAAAATCTGAACGATTGGGAAAAAACGCAGATACTGTCATCGCTGCAGCGAATTGCCACGATGATGGATGCGGAGTCGCTGGATGCCGCGCCAATACTGGATATCGCGGCACCCGCTAAGGATGCACAGGTTGCCTCTAGCAAGACCACAGAAGCGAATACTGCTTGAATTAAAATTGCGTATCACACTTGCAGATGCGTCAGTCATTGATGCATCGCATCCGTTAAGACGCAGGCGGTATGCGATCTACCCTCTCTATTCACTATTCAACACCAGTGAGTCATCACTATTCAATGACGGGAGAGTCTAGAGAAGTCCCTCTGCGGCTTGGAATGATGCTTCTTTGGTCGTAACACCTTTCAAATGAGGCCGGCACAACACATATGTGTTAAATCCTGCACCCACGTTTATCGATGCTGATTAGCTGAGCCAGTCTTCGAATATACAACGCTCCCAGCGGGGTATCAGGTGCCTTGACTGCTTGGTTAGTGACTTGATCTCACGGAATGGCAGGATAGCGATCTTCAATCGGATCCTTCTAATTTTACGCATTCACTGCGGATGAGATGTGGAATTATATCATGAGCAGGAAAAATTCAGTTTCTATCCCACAGACAGCACCATCCCTCACACCGACGACGATACCTTCAACAACATCAGGCGACTATCAATCCCTGCCGATACTATCAACCGGCCACACTGTACAAACATCCACTATCAGTGAAATTGTCATACCCCTTACGCAAAGCACATCGTCATATCTAACGCCGCAACCTACGACAGCTACCAGACAATTATCCGGTACATCAGTGGCAACAGAGTTGCAAGCACGACAATCACCAACCCTCGATCTGACGTCGGCCACAGGAGTCACCTGCAGTAGTCAAAAGCAACCTGACCAGAGCTTACTAACCTCACGCGCAGCGTCGAGAGAGAGTGCAGACACACGGGAGCATATGTTTCCAATATTATCGGAGGGTGAGATTGAGAGTGACTATCAGGCCAGACCGCTTTCCGGCGGGAATGGCGATGATACAATGAGAGAAACGAATGTGATGTCATCAGAATTATATATTCCGCCGCCTAAAGCTTCGTCGCATTTGGGATTATTTTCCGCCATACCAGTATCTGAAGCACCAGGTTTACAAACAGAGCAATTACCAGCAACGGATAAAACTGCAGACAGTGGAACGGGCATTGACAATGTACACCACTTTATTCAGGAGACTTCCCTCCAATTTCCTGCACAACAAGAGAGAACCTTGGCACAGATCAATGTTGAATCTTTATCAGTTTTTTCTTCAGAATCATTATCACTGTCTATCATTGATGAGATTGACATCAATGAGATTGACATCGATGAGAATGCTCTGATCAATAGTGACTTGCTCTCATATATGGAAAAAGACATCCTCCCTGACTCGTTTAGAAATTTTATCGATTTGGCAGGTCAGAATGATGCCCCTCCCTCATCAGAGATCAGCAAGCCTTCGGTGCAAGACCCCGTGCGGCAGGGTAGAGTAGGCTGTACCATGGAGATGACGAAACTCATGTCATCTTCTGATGGAACGACACACAACCCATCAACTACACCTCTCCCTGAAAAAACACCAATAGTTTCTAAAACAAAAATACGATCACCTGAACGCAGTACCGTTCAAAAAGAAATAAAAAAGAAGTTGCCATGTAAAAATACTCATAAGCCTTGTGGGACGATTGAGAAGCTTGATAGCCATTACAACAACCAGCATAACAACTTAAATCGATACAAACGTGATATCTGTGAGAAATACCTAATATGGATAAAAAATTTAACAAGGCATAAGAAAAACCATAGTGAGCTAAAACCCTTACAGTGCGATATCTGTAACAAGGCTTTTAAAAACAAACATCATTTAATCCGTCATAGGAAAACTCATAGTAAGGAAAGACCCTTTAAATGCGATATCTGTAACAAGACTTTTAAACACAAACATATTTTAAGCCGTCATAGAAAAACTCATAGTAAGGAAAGCCCCTTTAAATGTGACATCTGTCAAAATGCTTTTACACTGAAAAAAACTTTAAATGAGCATATGACGATACACGACAATCAGAAAACCTTTAAATGTGACACCTGCGGAAAAGTTTTCTATGTGAAAAGATATTTAAAACGACACATAAAAAATCACCAAAACCAAAGAGACTTTATATGTAACATCTGTCACAAAGCTTTTAAACTGAAACAAACTTTAAAAGAGCATATGACGATACACGACAATCAGAAACCCTTTAAATGTGACACCTGCGGAAAAGCTTTTAACTTGAGAAAAGATTTAAACCGACACATGAAAGACCACCAAAACCCAAGTCAGCCATTGGCGCCAAACCCGTCTTTTATGAGGCCGGACGAATCTAATAGACGACTTCCAGACATCGAAGAACCGGACAATGCTGCACCGGATGATATTTATGTAGATGATTCAAACTGGATTATAAATCCGTCACCACCACGGCAAGATACCCCTTCACCGCCAGCGCATGAAGCTGCGTAATCAGGGTCGTATTCATAGGTCGATGGTCGCTATTAAGATCTGAGCAACGCCGCTAGCGGAGTTATCAACGGGTGTCCTGACAGCTTTGTTAGTGACTTGATCTCACGGAATGGCAGGATAGCGATCTTCAATCGGATCCTTCTAATTTTACTCATCCACTGGGGATGGGACGTGCAATTATGACATGAGCAGGAAAAATACAGTTTCTATCCCACAGACAGCACCATCAGTCACATCGACGACGGTGCCCTCAACCACATCAGGTGACCATCAATCCCTACCGAGACTATCAACCGGCCACGCCGTACAAACATCCACTGTCAGTGAAACTGCCACACCCCTTACGCAAAGCACATCCTCATATCTAACGCCGTCGCAGAGTATGGCGGCTGCCAGACCATTATCCATTACATCGGGGACAACGTCGAATCAGACGTTGGCCACAGGAACCACAAACAGTGTCACCAGCTGTAGTCAAATAGCACCTGACCAGAGCCTCCCGACCTCACGTCCGGCATCGAGAGTCAATAAATCCTCACCTGAAGAGGATTTTCCAACATTATCGTTTGAGCCTGAGGATTTCGTGATCAGCCCGTTTCTCGGCGGAAATAACAATAATGGTCGTAGAAAAACCACTGCGATGTCATCAGGATTATATACACCGCCGCCTCATGCCTCACCGGCGAGGGAAGTATTACTCCGGAGTAGTCGGGCAGTTTTTCCTCTTGCGAGCCCCATACACCATGGCTCACCGTTAGCGGCTTTTTCGTCTCAATTAGATCCTGTTATCGCGGTATCTGAAGCCTGTAGTTCGCAAGCAGAGCAATCCTCAACCACTAATCAAACGGTGGACATTGGAGCGGACATTGACAGTGTAACACACTGCACACAAGAGACTCGCGTCCGAGTGCACGCAGAGCGCGACAAAATGTGGGGACAAGTCAAAGAAGAATCTTCGCCTGCACCGAGCTTGATGGGTTCTGCTTCTGAGGCTTCGTCAGGATCATTGTCTACCAGTGGTACTATTGGCATCAGTTTGGAGGATTCGTTGGCGAGTGATTTGCTCGGAGCTGTCAACGAAACCGAACCTGTTGATATACCTGGCGAGTTTTTCGCTATGGGAGGTCAGGATATCCCCCATACGGAGCAACAGGGTTCACCATCCTTATCGCTCTCTGCCGCCAGTGACGATAATAGTGAGAATAGCCAGGTGCAAAACCCGACTACAGTGACACAACGCCGGATTCCGCCTGAAGACCTCGCAGATAAAACCAATGCAACATCTGCCAACGCATCACCGCCTTCACTCAGGCAGGAAAGGGATAGTGAATCACCGCTTCAGTTTCCAGTTTATGCCAAAGGTCTAACGCCGCCTGAACCCTCAACCACTGTGCCAACAGCCCATGAAACCCGAGATGCGACCATTAGATTAACCGGTGAGCAGTCTGCGTCCCCTCACCGATCAGACACCATGGGTATTTCAGAGTCAGGAACAGGGCGGCAGGATATTGTAGCCTTAGCCATACAGATAACGGGAATAACACCGTCTTCTGATGTAGCATCACATGATCAATCAATGACACCAGCTCCTGAAAAAAAACAGTCCGTTCCTACCCAAAAAAATCGATCATCACGGCGTAAGACGGCTCAAAAGAAACAAAGATTGGGTTTTGAATGCTCTCTATGCCCTGCGGTTCTTAGTAGCTTCGACGCATTTATATCACATCATAAAATGAAACATACAGATTATTTCCCCTTCCTGTGTGACATCTGCGGCAAAGGCTTTAAATCTCAATCTAATTTACTCACGCATAGGAAACTTCACAGTGGAAAAAGACCCTTCAAGTGTGACATCTGTGGCAAATGCTTTAAGTGGAAAAGTAATTTATATCAGCATAAAAAAATCCACAGTGACCTGAAACCCTTCCAGTGCAATATCTGTGGCACAGGCTTTACATTGAAAAGCGATTTAAAAAGGCATAAGGCAACCCACAGCGATCAGAAATCCTACCAGTGCGATATCTGTGGCAAAGGCTTTACATTGACAAAATATTTAAAAGAGCATAAGAAAAAAAACCACAGAGAGGAGAGACCCTTCCAGTGCGACATCTGTGGCAAAAGCTTAACATCGAAATGGCATTTAAGCAGCCATAAGACAACCCACAGTGATCTGCAACCCTTCCAGTGCAATATCTGTGGCAAAGGCTTTAATTGGAAAAGCAGTTTAAGGAGGCATAAGGCAATCCACAGTGAGCAGATACCCTTCAAGTGCGAGATCTGTGGCAAAGTCTTTAAATTGGAAATAAATTTAAGCGAACATAAGGCAAGCCACAGTGAGCAGAGACCCTTCCAGTGCAATATCTGCGGCATAGCCTTTAAGCAGACTAGTCACTTAATCCAGCATAAGAAAACTCACAGTGACGAGAAACCCTTCCAGTGCGATATCTGCCTCAAAGAATTTAAATGGAAATATAATTTAAACCAGCATAAGATAATCCACAGTAATAAGAAACCCTTCCAGTGCGACATCTGCCTCAAAGAATTTAAATGGAAATATGTTTTAAACCAGCATAAGAAAACCCACAAAAATCAGAAAGACTTAAAAAACAAGCGGACTGAATCATATTCATTGAGCGAAACACTGTCTCTTGTTCCATCGTCCGATATACCAACAATACCCGTTTCATTTCAACAGCACACTTCGTCAGTGTCGCCCAGAAAATCTTTAGTGCCGGGCATAAAGAAACCCTTCCACTGTGAGTTCTGCGGCAAAGGCTTCAAATGGGCAAATAATTTAAGCAAGCATAAGGCAACCCACAATGACCAGAAACCCTTCGAGTGTGAGTTCTGTGGAAAAGGCTTTAAATGGAAAGATAATTTAAACCAGCATCAGACAATCCACAGTGATCAGAAACCCTTCAAGTGCGAGTTCTGCGGCAAAGGCTTTAAACGAAAAGATTATTTAAACAAGCATAAGAAAACCACCCACAGTGATCAGAAAACCTTCGAGTGCGAGTTCTGCGGCAAAGGCTTTAAACAAAAAGATTATTTAAACAAGCATAAGAAAACCACCCACAGTGATCAGAAAGACTTAAAAAACAAGCGGACTGAATCATATTCATTGAGCGAAACATTGTCTCTTGTTCCACCGTCCGATATACCAACAATACCCGTTTCATTTCATCAGCACACTGCGCCAGTGTCGGCCAGCCAATCTTTAGTGCAGGGTATCCAACCACAATTGACTCTACCATCCAGTCAGCCATTGGCGCCAAACCCGGCATGTTCGCTATCGGATCAATCCAATAGATTGCTTCCAGAAATCCAGGAGCCGGAGAATACTGCGCCTGAGTATATTGATGTAAATGTCTCAAACCTGGCATTCCCTCTTTCACCAAAAGAAGATACCCCTTCACCGCCAATGCATGAAACGGCGTAATCAGCGTCGTATTCATAGGTCGTGATGGTAGCTATTGAGATCTGAGCCAATCTTTTGGATATACAACGTCCCACCGGGGGTACCAGGTGCCTTGACTGCTTTGTTAGTGACTTGATCTCACGGAATGGCAGGATAGCGACCTTCAATCGGATCCTTCTAATTTTACGCATTCACTGCGGATGAGACGCGGAATTATATCATGAGCAGGAAAAATAGAGTTTCTACCCAACTGACAGCACCATCCCTCACACCGGCGACGGTAACCTCAACAACATCGCGTGACCACCAATCCCTGCCGATACTATCAACCGGCCAGACTGTACAAACATCAACGGCCAGTGAAACTGACACATTCCTTACGCAAAGCACATCTTCATATCTAACGCCCCAGAGTATGGCGGCTGACAGACCATTATCCAGTACATCGGGGACAACTTCGAAGGACCAAAAGAGCAGTCATTTCTCTCCAGCAAGCAGTGCACTTGACATACTTGCAGATGTAGCATCTTCGCGAGAACCAATTAAGCAGCCTGCTTCAGCATCCTCAACTCAACCTATTGACTTTCATGCACCACACTCTCTTTTAAACGCAACAAGAGTGCCATCGAGTGGTGGTGAGCATTGTGCAGGTGACGCTGCAAAAGTACACACTAATTACGCACCGTTGAGCCGCTCTGGGTTACTTGCCCAATCTCACCCCACTTTATCTTTGCTACCAGGTGATACCATACCCTCGCCTGCAAAGCAGGACCCGCAAGCACAGCAATCACCAACGGTGGCTCTGACTTTGACAACAGGAACAGCAAGCAGTGTCACCAGAAGTAGTCAGAAGACAACGGAGCAGAGTCTCCTGACTACACGTTCAGCATCAAGACAGAGTACATGCACACCGGAGAATAGGTTTGCAATATTATCTGAGGGTGAGATTGAGACTGGCCATCTGACCAGACCGCTTTCCGACGGGAATGCCGATAATGCAGTGAGAGAAACGAATGTGATGTCATCAGAATTAGATACGCCACCTCAAGCTTCGTCCGGTTTGGAATTATTACTCCGTATCAATCAAACCGTTTTGCATCCTTCAATTCCCACAGCCCAAGACTCACCGTCAGCGCTTTTATCGTCCAGATTGGATGCCATACCAGTAACTGAATCGCCTGGCTCACAAACAGAGCAATTATCAGCAACGGATCAAACTGGAGGCAGTGGTAAACCTCATTTCATCCGATATATGAACACCCATCAAAATCAGGGAAATTTTAAATGTAATATCTGCTGCAAAGTTTATAATTCTAGACCTAATCTTGACCGACATATGAACACCCATCAAAATCAGAGAAATTTTAAATGTAATATCTGCTGCAAAGTTTATAATTCTAGACCTAATCTTGACCGACATATGAAAACCCATCAAAACCAAAGAGATTTTAAATGTGACATCTGTAACAAAACTTTTACACTTAAACATCATCTAATCACTCACAGAAAAATCCACAGTGAGGAAAGACCATTCGAGTGTCAAATCTGTAACAAAACTTTTAAACTTGCTAGCATTTTAAAAAATCATATAACAGAAGTCCACAGCGAGGAAAAACCCTTTAAATGTAATACCTGCGGCAAAGCCTTTAGTTTGAAAAAATCCCTAAACAGACATATGAAAACCCATCAAAACCAAAGAGGTTTTAAATGTGACATCTGTAACAAAACTTTTAAACTTGGTAGAATTTTAAAAGATCATATAACAGAAGTCCACAGCGAGGAAAAACCCTTTAAATGTAATACCTGCGGCAAAGCCTTTAGTTTGAAAAAATCCCTAAACAGACATATGAAAACCCATCATACTAAAACCAGCGGAAGGGAGAAACCCTTCGAGTGCGATATCTGCGGCAAAGGCTTTAGACTAAAAGATTATTTAAACAAGCATCAGGTATTCCACAGTGATAAGAAACCCTTCGAGTGCGATATCTGCGGCAAAGGCTTTAGACTAAAAGATTATTTAAACAAGCATCAGGTATTCCACAGTGATAAGAAACCCTTCGAGTGCGATATCTGCGGCAAAGGCTTTAAATTGAAAAGATATTTAAAAAAGCATAAGAAAACCCACAGTGAGGAGAAAGCCTTCAAGTGTAATATCTGTGGCAAAGGCTTTAAATGGAATAGCAATTTAAACAGGCATAAGAAAACCACCCACAGTGATCAGAAAGACTTATATTCATTGAGCGAAACATTGTCTCTTATTCCACCGTCCGATATACCAACAATACCTATTTCATTTCATCAGCACACTGCGCCAGTGTCGGCCAGCCAATCTTTAGTGCAGGGTATCCAACCACAATTGACTCTATCATCCAGTCAGCCATTAGCGCCAAACCCGGCATATGCGGTATCGGATCAATCCAATAGATTGCTTCCAGAAATCCAGGAGCCGGAGAATGCTGCGCCTGAGTATATTGATGTAAATGCCTCAAACTTGGCATTCCCTCTTTCACCAAAAGAAGATACCCCTTCACCGCCAGCGCATGATGCTGCGTAAACAGGGTCGTATTAATAGGCCGTGATGGTAGCTATTGAGATCTGAGTCAATCTTTTGGATATACAACGCCCCACCGGGGGTACCAGGTGCCTTGACTGCTTTGTTAGTGACTTGATCCCACGGAATGGCAGGATAGCGACCTTCAATCGGATCCTTCTAATTTTACGCATTCACTGCGGATGAGACGCGGAATTATATCATGAGCAGGAAAAATAGAGTTTCTACCCAACTGACAGCACCATCCCTCACACCGGCGACGGTAACCTCAACAACATCGCGTGACCATCAATCCCTGCCGATACTATCAACCGGCCAGACTGTACAAACATCAACGGCCAGTGAAACTGACACATTCCTTACGCAAAGCACATCTTCATATCTAACGCCCCAGAGTATGGCGGCTGACAGACCATTATCCAGTACATCGGGGACAACTTCGAAGGACCAAAAGAGCAGTCATTTCTCTCCAGCAAGCAGTGCACTTGACATACTTGCAGATGTAGCATCTTCGCGAGAACCAATTAAGCAGCCTGCTTCAGCATCCTCAACTCAACCTATTGACTTTCATGCATCACACTCTCTTTTAAACGCAACAAGAGTGCCATCGAGTGATGGTGAGCATTGTGCAGGTGACGCTGCAAAAGTACACACTAATTACGCACCGTTGAGCCATTCTGGGTTACTTGCCCAATCTCACCCCACTTTACCTTTGCTCCCAGGTGATACCATACCCTCGCCTGCAAAGCAGGACCCGCAAGCACAGCAATCACCAACGGTGGCTCTGACTTTGACAACAGGAACAGCAAGCAGTGTCACCAGAAGTAGTCAGAAGACAACGGAGCAGAGTCTCCTGACTACACGTTCAGCATCAAGACAGAGTACATGCACACCGGAGAATAGGTTTGCAATATTATCTGAGGGTGAGATTGAGACTGGCCATCTGACCAGACCGCTTTCCGACGGGAATGCCGATAATGCAGTGAGAGAAACGAATGTGATGTCATCAGAATTAGATACGCCACCTCAAGCTTCGTCCGGTTTGGAATTATTACTCCGTATCAATCAAACCGTTTTGCATCCTTCAATTCCCACAGCCCAAGACTCACCGTCAGCGCTTTTATCGTCCAGATTGGATGCCATACCAGTAACTGAATCGCCTGGCTCACAAACAGAGCAATTATCAGCAACGGATCAAACTGGAGGCAGTGGTAAACCTCATTTAATCCGACATATGAACACCCATCAAAATCAGAGAAATTTTAAATGTAATATCTGCTGCAAAGTTTATAATTCTAGACCTAATCTTGACCGACATATGAAAACCCATCAAAACCAAAGAGATTTTAAATGTGACATCTGTAACAAAACTTTTAAACTTACTGGAATTTTAAAAGATCATATAACAGAAGTCCACAGCGAGGAAAAACCCTTTAAATGTAATACCTGCGGCAAAGCCTTTAGTTTGAAAAAATCCCTAAACAGACATATGAAAACCCATCATAGTAAAACCAGCGGAAGGGAGAAACCCTTCGAGTGCGATATCTGCGGCAAAGGCTTTAAATTGAAAAGATATTTAAAAGCGCATAAGAAAACCCACAGTGAGGAGAGAGCCTTCAAGTGTAATATCTGTGGCAAAGGCTTTAAATGGAATAGCAATTTAAACAGGCATAAGAAAACCACCCACAGTGATCAGAAAGACTTATATTCATTGAGCGAAACATTGTCTCTTATTCCACCGTCCGATATACCAACAATACCTATTTCATTTCATCAGCACACTGCGCCAGTGTCGGCCAGCCAATCTTTAGTGCAGGGTATCCAACCACAATTGACTCTATCATCCAGTCAGCCATTAGCGCCAAACCCGGCATATGCAGTATCGGATCAATCCAATAGATTATTGCTTCCAGAAATCCAGGAGCCGGAGAATGCTGCGCCTGAGTATATTGATGTAAATGCCTCAAACCTGGCATTCCCTCTTTCACCAAAAGAAGATACCCCTTCACCGCCAGCGCATGATGCTGCGTAATCAGGGTCGTATTAATAGGCCGTGATAGCTATCAAGATCTATCGCGCGGCCGGGGGGGATTGATACTAATGACAGGATTATTTGGCATTGACCCTGCCCGAAATGTTACTGCCGTTATGTCATCATAAAGCGAAAATAGTGCCCTTGAATCAAACCCTTCTTATTTGACTCATTCACTGGTGATGAGACGTGGAATTATGACATGAGCAGGAAATATACAGTTTCTATCCCACAGACAGCACCATCAGTCACACCGACGACGGTAACCTCAACCACATCGGGTGACCATCAATCTCTGCCGATACTATCAACCGGCCACACCGTACAAACATCAACTGTCAGTGAAACTGCCACATCTCTTACGCAAAGCACATCCTCATATCTAACGCCGTCGCAGAGTATGGCGGCTGCCAGGCCATTATCCGGTACATCAGTGGCAACGGCGTCGCAAGCACGTCAATCGCCAACTGTCGATCTGACTTCGGCAACAGGAACCACACGTATTGTCACCTGTAGTAGTCAGACATCACCTGCCCCTAGCATCCAGACCACGCGTTCAGCATCAGGGCAGAGTGCATCATCACCGGAGGATGTGTTTGCAATATTATCGTTTGAGGCTGAAACTGACGCTTTGATCTGGTCGCTTTCCGGCGAGAATAGTAATGATGCTTGCAGACAGACTATTGCGAGCAGTTCAGGGTTATATACGCCGCCACCTCAAGCTTCGCCCGCTTTGGCATTGTTGCCCCATAGCAGCCAGACCGTTTTGCCTCTTTCAAGCCCCGAAGACCAAGACTCACCCTTAGCTGCTTTATCGAACCTATTAGATAATGTCATCAAGGTATCTGAAACCAGTAGCTCGTCAGCAGAACAATCATCAACGGTCACTCAGACCGTTGACATCAATACTGACATTGACAGCGTAACCCGCAATACCCAGGGTGCGCTCCAACAGGCGCTCCCAGTTAACAGCTCCGCATTGAGGCAAAGCGTTTCTCCACCAGAAAATGAATTTCCAGCATTATCGCTTGAGGTTGAAATTGAGACTGAGCATTCGACCAAACCGCTTTCCGACGGAAATGACAATGATGAACGTAGAGAAACCACTGCGATGTCATCAGGATTATATACACCTCCGTCTCAAGCTTCACCGACTTTGGATTTATTACTCCGGAGTAGTCGGGCAGTTTTGCCTCTTGCGAGTCCCACACGCCAAGACTCACCGTTAGCGGCTTTGTCGTCCCTATTAGATAATGCCATCGCGGTATCTGAAGCCAGTAACTCGTCAGCAGAACAATCGTCAACTGCAGTCCAAGCTATTGATATTGGATCAGGTATCATTCCTATAACTCAATCCAGTAGTTCGCAAGCAGAGCAATCCTCAACCACTAATCAAACGGTGGACATTGAAACGGACATTGACAGTGTAATCCACTGCACTCAAGAGACTCCCGTTCGAAGGCATGCAGAACGTGACAAAATGTGGGTACAAGTCAATGAAGAATCTTCGCCAGCACTGAGCTTGATGGGTTCTTCTTCTGAAGCTTCGTCAGAATCATTGCCTACCGGTGGTGTTATTGGCATAAGTTTGGAGGATTCGTTGGCTAGTGATTTGTTTGGGGCTATCAACGAGCCCGGACACGTTGATATGCCTGCCGAGTCTTTCGCTATGGAAGGTCAGGATGATGTCCCGCATACCGAGCGACACGCTTCACCCTCCTTATCACCTTCTGCCACCAGTGACGATCATAATCAGGCGTCCCCCCCGGAGACCGTCACACAGCCCTCGCCCCCATGTGAAGATCCTGCCGATAAAACCAGTGCAAGATCTGCTGACGCGTCACCGCCTTCACCCAGGCAGCACAGGGATAGTGAATCACTGATTCAGTGGCCAACGTATGTGAAAGGTACAACACCACCCACCCCCTCAACCACTGTGCCGACAACCCATGAAACCAGTGCAAAATCTGCCGACGTATCACCGCCTTCACTCAGGCAGCACAGGGATAGTGAATCACCGATTCAGTGGCCAACGTATGTGAAAGGTACAACACCACCCACCCCCTCAACCACTGTGCCGACAACCCATGAAACCAGTGCAAGATCTGCCGACGTATCACCGCCTTCACTCAGGCAAGTGAGGGATAGTGAATCACCGATTCAGTTTCCAGGTTATGCCAAAGGTCTAACGCCGACAGAATCCTCAACCACTGTGCCAACAACCCATGAAACCCGAGATGCGTCAATTAGCTTAACCGAGGAGCAGTCTGCGTCCCAGCCACTATCAGACACCATTGATATTTCAGAGTCAGAAACAGGGCGACAGGATATTGTAGCCTTGGCCATGAAGACGGCGGAAATAATACCTTCTCCTGATAGAACATCACATGATCAATCAATGACTCCGGCTCATGCAAAAACGCAGACAGTTCCTACAACAAAAAAACAATCATCAAAGCGTGACACTATCAAAAAGAAACAACGTTTTGGTTTTGCATGCCATATATGCCCGGTGATTTGTACAGGATTTGATAAGCTTGAATACCACTATAAAATTAAACATCCAATTTATAAAAACTTCCTGTGTCAACTCTGTGGCAAAGGCTTTAAATGGAAATATTATTTAAAATTGCATTTGAAAACCCACCGTGAGGAGAGAGCCTTCAAGTGTAAGATCTGTGGCAAAGGCTGTAAATGGCCATCAACTTTAAGATATCATTTGACAACCCACAGAGAGGAGAGAGCCTTCAAGTGTCATATCTGTGGCAAAGGTTTTAAACAGCCATCAACTTTAAGATCTCATTTGAAAAAACACAGTGAGGAGAGAACCTTCAAGTGTCATATCTGTGGCAAAGGCTTTAAATGGCGATCAAATTTAAGATCTCATTTGAAAAACCACAGTGAGGAGAGAGCCTTCAAGTGTCATATCTGTGGCAAAGGCTTTAAATGGCGATCAAATTTAAGATCTCATTTGAAAAACCACAGTGAGGAGAGAGCCTTCAAGTGTCATATCTGTGGCAAAGGCTTTAAATGGCGATCAAATTTAAGATCTCATTTGAAAAAACACAGTGAGGAGAGAGCCTTCAAGTGTCATATCTGTGGCAAAGGTTTTAAACAGCCATCAACTTTAAGATCTCATTTGAAAAAACACAGTGAGGAGAGAGCCTTCAAGTGTCATATCTGTGGCAAAGGCTTTAAATGGCGATCAAGTTTAAGATATCATTTGACAACCCACCGTGAGGAGAGAGCCTTCAAGTGTCATATCTGTGACAAAGGCTTTAAACATCCATCAATTTTAAAATCTCATTTGAAAACCCACAGTGAGGAGAGTGCCTTAAAGTGTAATATCTGTGGCAAAGGCTTTAAATGGCGATCAAATTTAAGAGGTCATTTGAAAACCCACAGTGAGGAGAGACCCTTCAAGTGTCATATCTGTGACAAAGGCTTTAAACATCCATCAATTTTAAAATCTCATTTAAAAACCCACAGTGAGGAGAGAGCCTTAAAGTGTAATATCTGTGGCAAAGGTTTTAAACAGCCATCAACTTTAAGATCTCATTTGAAAAAACACAGTGAGGAGAGAGCCTTCAAGTGTCATATCTGTGGCAAAGGCTTTAAATGGCGATCAAATTTAAGATATCATTTGACAACCCACCGTGAGGAGAGAGCCTTCAAGTGTAATATCTGTGGCAAAGGTTTTAAACAGCCATCAACTTTAAGATCTCATTTGAAAAAACACAGTGAGGAGAGAGCCTTCAAGTGTCATATCTGTGGCAAAGGTTTTACACAGCCATCAACTTTAAGATCTCATTTGAAAAACCACAGTGAGGAGAGAGCCTTCAAGTGTCATATCTGTGGCAAAGGTTTTACACAGCCATCAACTTTAAGATCTCATTTGAAAAACCACAGTGAGGAGAGAGCCTTCAAGTGTAATTTCTGTGACGCAGACTTTAAACGGCCATCAGATTTAAAATCTCATTTAAAAAAACACAGTGAGGAGACAGCCTTCAAGTGTAAGATCTGTGGCGAAGGCTTTAAATGGAAATATTCTTTAAAAGAGCATTTGAAAACCCACCGTGAGGAGAGAGCCTTCAAGTGTAAGATCTGTGGCAAAGGCTTTAAACATCCATCAACTTTAAGAGTGCATTTGACAACCCACAGCGAGGAGAGAGCCTTCAAGTGTAAGATCTGTGGCAAAGGCTTTAAAAGGGCATCAGATTTAAAATCTCATTTGAAAACCCACAGCGAGGAGAGAGCCTTCAAGTGTAAGATCTGTGGCAAAGGCTTTAAAAGGGCATCAGATTTAAAATCTCATTTGAAAACCCACAGTGAGGAGAGAGCCTTCAAGTGTAATTTCTGTGACGCAGACTTTAAACGGCCATCAGATTTAAAATCTCATTTAAAAAAACACAGTGAGGAGACAGCCTTCAAGTGTAATATCTGTGGCAAAGCTTTTAAACAGCCATCAACTTTAAGATCTCATTTGAAAAACCACAGTGAGGAGAGAGCCTTCAAGTGTAATTTCTGTGACGCAGACTTTAAACGGCCATCAGATTTAAAATCTCATTTAAAAAAACACAGTGAGGAGACAGCCTTCAAGTGTAATATCTGTGGCAAAGATTTTAAACTTTCTCATAATTTTAAAAGCCATATGGAAACCCACAATGAGCAGGAACCCGTACAGTGCGAAATCTGCGGGAATCGCTTTAATAATAAAGGTCGTTTAAAACTGCATATGAAAACCCACAGTGAGCTGAACCCCTTCCAGTGCGTTATCTGTGATCAAAGATTCAAACGGAAAGATACTTTAAAAGACCATATGAAAACCCACAACAAGCAGAAACCCTTAAAGCGTGATATCTGTGGCAAAGACTTCAAAAATCCCGGCAGCCTTACGATTCAAGCACAACAAAGAAAGAAGCTTGCCGAGCCATATTCATTGAGTAGCCCATTGCGTTTTGGTTCGCAGACAGATATATCGATAATATCCGCGTCAATTCACCACCACACTGCATCAGTGTCGCCCAGACAACCTATAGTGCCAGCTACACAAGCACAATCGACGGTATCATCAAATCGCCCACTGACCCCAAACCCGGCGTTTGCGATACCTGATCCATCCAATAGTTTTATTCCTGTAATAGAAGAATCTGCACATGCTGCGTCAGATGATATTTATGTAGGTGACTCAAACTGGATTATAAACCCGTCACCACCACGGCAAGATACCCCTTCACCGCCAGCGCATGATGCTGCGTAAACAGGGTCGTATTAATAGGCCGTGATAGCTATCAAGATCTATCGCGCGGCCGGGGGTGATTGATACTAATGACAGGATTATTTGGCATTGACCCTGCCCGAAATGTTACTGCCGTTATGTCATCATAAAGCGAAAATAGTGCCCTTGAATCAAACCCTTCTTATTTGACTCATTCACTGGTGATGAGACGTGGAATTATGACATGAGCAGGAAATATACAGTTTCTATCCCACAGACAGCACCATCAGTCACACCGACGACGGTAACCTCAACCACATCGGGTGACCATCAATCTCTGCCGATACTATCAACCGGCCACACCGTACAAACATCAACTGTCAGTGAAACTGCCACATCTCTTACGCAAAGCACATCCTCATATCTAACGCCGTCGCAGAGTATGGCGGCTGCCAGGCCATTATCCGGCACATCAGTGGCAACGGCGTCGCAAGCACGTCAATCGCCAACTGTCGATCTGACTTCGGCAACAGGAACCACACGTATTGTCACCTGTAGTAGTAAGACATCACCTGCCCCTAGCATACAGACCACGCGTTCAGCATCAGGGCAGAGTACATCATCACCGGAGGATGTGTTTGCAATATTATCGTTTGAGGCTGAAACTGACGCTTTGATCTGGTCGCTTTCCGGCGAGAATAGTAATGATGCTTGCAGACAGACTATTGCGAGCAGTTCAGGGTTATATACGCCGCCACCTCAAGCTTCGCCCGCTTTGGCATTGTTGCCCCATAGCAGCCAGACCGTTTTGCCTCTTTCAAGCCCCGAAGAGCAAGACTCACCCTTAGCTGCTTTATCGAACCTATTAGATAATGTCATCGAGGTATCTGAAACCAGTAGCTCGTCAGCAGAACAATCATCAACGGTCACTCAGACCGTTGACATCGATACTGACATTGACAGCGTAACCCGCAATACCCAGGGTGCGCTCCACCAGGCGCTCCCAGTTAACAGCTCCGCATTGAGGCAAAGCGTTTCTCCACCAGAAGATGAATTTCCAGCATTATCGCTTGAGGTTGAAATTGAGACTGAGCATTCGACCAAACCGCTTCCCGACGAGAATAGCAATGATGCGCGTAGAGAAACCACTGCGATGTCATCAGGACTATATACACGACCACCTCAAGCTTCACCGACTATGGAATCATTAATCCGGATTAGTCGGGCAGTTTCGCCTCTTGCGAGTTCCACAAACCAAGGCTCACCACTAGCGGCTTTATCGTCCGTATCAGGTGCCATTCCGCGATTGACATCCACTAGTAATAGTTCGCAAGCAGAGCAATCCTCAATAACTGATCAAACAGTGGACATTCAAGAGACTCGCGCCCGAGTGCATTCAGAACGTGACAAAATGTGGGTACAAGTCAATGAAGAATCTTCGCCAGCACTGAGCTTGATGGGTTCTTCTTCTGAAAATTCGTCAGAATCATTGCCTACCGGTGGTGCTATTGGCATAAGTTTGGAGGATTCGTTGGCTAGTGATTTGTTTGGGGCTATCAACGAGCCCGGACACGTTGATATGCCTGCCGAGTCTTTCGCTATGGGAGGTCAGGATGATGTCCCGCATACCGAGCGACACGCTTCACCCTCCTTATCACCTTCTGCCACCAGTGACGATCATAATCAGGCGTCCCCCCCGGAGACCGTCACACAGCCCTCACCCCCATGTGAAGATCCTGCCGATAAAACCAGCGCAAGATCCGCCGACGCATCACCGCCTTCGCTCAGGCAGGACAGGGATAGTGAATCACCGATTCAGTGGCCAACGTATGTCAAAGGTACAACACCACCTGCCCCCTCGACCACTGTGCCGACAACCCATGAAACCAGTGCAAGATCTGCTGACGCGTCACCGCCTTCGCTCAGGCAGGATAGGGATAGCGAATCACCGATTCAGTTTCCAGGTTATGCCAAAGGTCTAACGCCGACAGAATCCTCAACCACTGTGCCAACAACCCATGAAACCCGAGATGCGTCAATTAGCTTAACCGAGGAGCAGTCTGCGTCCCAGCCACTATCAGACACCATTGATATTTCAGAGTCAGACACAGGGCGACAGGATATTGTAGCCTTAGCCATGAAGGCGGCGGAAATAAGACCTTCTCCTGATAGAACATCACATGATCAATCAATGACTCCGGCTCATGCAAAAACGCAGACAGTTCCTACAACAAAAAAGCGATCATCAAAGCGTGACACTATCAAAAAGAAACAACGATTTGGTTTTCCATGCAAAATATGCACGGTGATTTTTACAAGCTTCGATACGCTTGAATTACACTATAAAATTAAACATGCAAGTTATAATCGTTTCCTGTGTGAAATCTGTGGCAAAAGCTTTAAACAGTCATCAACTTTAAGAGTGCATTTGAAAACCCACAGTGAGGAGAGAGCCTTCAAGTGTAATATCTGTGACAAAGGCTTTACATTGAAAAGATATTTAAAAGAGCATAAGAAAACCCACAGTGAGGAGAGAGCCTTCAAGTGTAATTTCTGTGGCAAAGGCTTTAAATGGCGATCAACTTTAATATCTCATTTGACAACCCACAGTGAGGAGAGAGCCTTCAAGTGTAAGATCTGTGACAAAGGCTTTACATTGAAAAGATATTTAAAAGAGCATAAGAAAACCCACAGTGAGGAGAGAGCCTTCAAGTGTAATTTCTGTGGCAAAGGCTTTAAATGGCGATCAACTTTAATATCTCATTTGACAACCCACAGTGAGGAGAGAGCCTTCAAGTGTAAGATCTGTGGCAAAGGCTTTACATTGAAAAGATATTTAAAAGAGCATAAGAAAACCCACAGTGAGGAGAGAGCCTTCAAGTGTAATTTCTGTGACAAAGGCTTTAAACAGCCATCAGATTTAAAATCTCATTTGAAAACCCACAGTGAGGAGAGAGCCTTCAAGTGTAATTTCTGTGACAAAGGCTTTAAACAGCCATCAGATTTAAAATCTCATTTGAAAACCCACAGTCAGGAGAGAGCCTTCAAGTGTGACATCTGCAGCAAAGTTTTTAGATATGAGAACAGTTTAAAAAGACATATGAAAACCCACAGTGAGGAGAGAGCCTTCACGTGTCATATCTGTGGCAAAGGCTTTAAATGGCGATCAAATTTAAAAGATCATTTGAAAATCCACAGTGAGGAGAGAGCCTTCAAGTGTAAGCTCTGTGACAAAGCTTTTAATCTTAATCAACATTTAAAAAACCATATGAAAACGCACCAAAATCAGAGAACCTTCAAATGTGTTTTTTGCGGCAAAGCTTTTAACTTCAAAGGGATCTTAGATCAACACATGGCAATCCACAATGAGGGGTCCCCCTTTAATTGTGACATCTGCAACATGGCGTTTAAAACCAAATCAAGGTTAACACATCATATGAAAACCCAAAAACATAAAGCTTTATTTCATCAGTACGCAACGCCAGTGTCAGCGAGTCAAGCTACAGTGACGACTACACAAGCACAATCGACTGCATCATCAGATCGCCAACTGATGCCAAACCCGGCGCTTGTGGTATCTGATCAATCTAATAGATTGCTTCCAGCAATCGAAGAGCCAGGCAATGATGCACCGGATGATATTTATGTAGATGCCTCAAATCTGATTATACCCCTGTCACCACCACGGCAAGATACCCCTTAACCGCCAACGCATGAAGCTGCAAAAACAGAATGACATTACCAGACCGTGAAGATCGCAATCTATCGCATAGACAGAGTGATTGATAATAATGGCAGGATTGCCTGGTGGTGATTCTGCACGGAATGTTACGTCCGTAGTGTCATGATATGGAAGGGTGCCGTTCATTCGTCTAATTTTTTGATCATTCTCTTAATCGGTCTGATTCACGTCCCTATCGCGGTTAATTGAATAATTGAGCAACTGACAAATACCAGCCCGCAACAAATAGCCTTTCCGGCGACAGTGATGCCGTCGCCGGAAACAGCGATTAATTATCCAGACCTCGCCGAACCATATCGACAGCCCGGAAAATCGCCCGTCCTTTATTCATGGTTTCCTGCCATTCCAGCTCAGGTTGGGAATCGGCCACCACCCCTGCACCGGCCTGGATGTGGAGCTGGTTATCCTTGATAACGGCTGTGCGAATCGCAATGGCGGTATCCATATTACCGTTCCACCCCAGGTAACCCACGGCACCACCATAGACACCACGCTTTACCGGCTCTAGCTCGTCAATAATCTCCATGGCCCGCACCTTTGGCGCACCACTCAAGGTACCGGCCGGCAGGGTCGCACGCAGAACATCCATGGCACCCAGTCCATCCTGGATCTGCCCGGTCACATTGGAGACAATATGCATGACATGGGAATAACGCTCGATGGTCATCTTGTCAGTCAGCTCAACCGTACCGGTTTTCGCCACCTGTCCTACATCGTTGCGACCTAAATCAATCAGCATCAGGTGTTCAGCGATCTCTTTGGGATCATTCAGCAAATCCTGCTCCAGCAGCAGATCTTTTTCTTCTGTCGCTCCTCGCTTGCGGGTTCCGGCGATGGGGCGCACAGTGACTTCACCGTCTTCGAGGCGCGCCAGGATTTCCGGTGAAGAACCCACCACATAGAAATCGCCCAAATTCAGGTAATACATGTACGGCGACGGATTCAGGCAACGCAGCGCCCGGTAAAGGTCGAGCGGATTTTCACTGAATGGAATCGACATCCGCTGGGAGAGCACCACCTGCATGGTATCGCCCGCCAGAATGTAATCCCGGATGGTTTCTACGCCGGCCTTGAACGGCTGCTCACCAAAGGACGAAATAAACGCCTGTTCAGATACCGCTTCTCCCTGACCGGAAGCTGGCAGGAATACGGGTGTATTCCTGAACGATTCAAGGAAACAATCAATCCGCAGGTTCGCTTTTTCCAGCGCACCATGCTGAGAAGGATCAACATGGGTGATGAACTGTACCTTGCCACTGAGATTATCGAAAACCACCAGGTCATCCGACAGCATCAGCAGAATATCCGGCGTTCCTATGACATCTTCAGGCTGACTCTTTGCCAGCTTGGGCTCGATATAACGCACGGTGTCATAACCGAAATAGCCGACCAGCCCGCCATGAAAACGGGGCAGAGATTCCAGTTCTGGCACCCTATAACGGCCAAGAAAGTGCTCCACCTCTTCCAATGGATCACGACAGGAGCGCTGCTCAACGACCGTACCATCGGTTTCAATGACCAGATCATGCCCGGTCACCTTAAATACCGTCTGACACCCCAGACCGATAATAGAATAACGCCCCCACTTCTCGCCGCCCTGGACAGACTCCAGCAGGTAAGTATAAGGCTGATTCGCCAGTTTCAGGTAGGTAGATAACGGGGTATCGCAGTCTGCCAGCACTTCGCGGGTCACGGGAATGCGGTTATAACCTTCAGTAGCCAGCTGCTCAAATTCCACAGGCGTCATGGGAAAGTATCCTTGATAGCAATAAAAACGGAAAAGTGACTTAACGGATTTTCAACGCCAGCGGCACCATCGGCCGGTTGCCGAGGTGACAGAGTGAAACAGGCAGGTAAAGGAGACGTAAGTCACAGCGTACTCCGCTTCGTTCTGGTGTTATTGAGCGTAGGCAATGAGCGTATATAAGGCTTCGCACAAGATCAACTGAATTTCTTGAACTCGTCTGCTACTAAAGCGTCAAGTCCATCGATCGCTTTTGCACAAATAACACCCGTGATTATGATCAATGACACGCTTAGCAGAATACCTGCTAGCGGTAACGCATGAACAAGCGTCATCTCAATACATAGAGATCCGATCAAATCAGCACTGTTCAATCGTTATTGGCACGATTATCTCTAGCCTCTTGCTCCATGCCTTTTATAGCCGAACCGCAAAAACTGTAAAAAGTCAGTAGCGATGATGCCAATAACACGACCACTAACGGCACATCAGGATCTACAGTTTGAACCCCAAGCAATGACAGTTGAACAAGACAAGCAAAACCCGCCAGCAGAACTGAATGTCTCATCACCTCAGAACACTGCCCTCTCTCCAGGGCAACACCTGCAAAAAAACCTGACCACTGGCATAAAACAACATAGCCAAGTAATCCGGCAAAACGCTC
Source organism: uncultured Kistimonas sp. (assembly GCA_964291505.2). Lineage (GTDB taxonomy): Bacteria > Pseudomonadota > Gammaproteobacteria > Pseudomonadales > Endozoicomonadaceae > Kistimonas. Next base: position 291,795 of record OZ220199.1, read on the forward strand.
ATCCACATATTGATACGATAATGCACATAACGCGGAATGAAATACCGCAACCCCTAAAATTTCAGGTCGTAACAACATGTCTTCGACAGCTTCCCAAGCCATCACCCTACGCTCATTCAGCATGTGATGTAATTGCTCTTCTACGTTATTCATATCGGCTTCGTTTAGACGCCGGCAACAATTAAGCGCTGTGCAGACTCTTTTAAGACCTACAAAACAAGCACGATCGAATCTATGACCACAACTTATTTTATAGGAAACCCCATTCTTCGTTTTTCGACATGAATCACAAGTAAAACTTTGAACCCCTGAAATATAACTAGTATTCATAACGCCTCTCTCATATAAAATCATAAGATACCTCTTAAAAACAAAGAGTTTATAAAAGACCGCCAAAAAATAATCACAAAAACCAATTAAAAAAATAATCAGCGATACAGCATTAGTATTTTTTTATCTGCAAGATCATAGCCTGTGGCTAGAGCTATCATAAAAAGCAACGGCATGGCGAGGATCGTATAACTCGACATACTGCCTTCAAAAACGGAAAATAGCGGTTTCAACAACACTATTCCAAGTAGAAAGCCTGCAGAGAAAAAGAGTACCTTTCCACATTGCGCCCCACGAAAACCTGCACCTGAAAAAAAACCAGACAAAATATAAATACTTGCCCGACCAACAAATGACGAAGCCAATTCTATCTGACTAGCACTCAAAGTGGATCTCGTTTGCTGTGCGAGTGATAAATTCGAAGAATTAAATAACCACAACATCGTTAACCCCACCTGCATAAAAAGATTTTCCTTGCTAATAAACACACGTTTTACAGCCTCCAGCCCCCAAATAACGCGTTGTTTTATATTGACAATTTGGTGATACTCTTTCTCCGATAGAGATTTAAAGCAAGTCGGACAACGCCTGCTTTTTACTAGCCATGGTACCAAGCACGCCCGGTGAAAAACATGATCACATGGGAGCTTACATGTCACATCATCAGGAACACATTCATTCCTGCAAATGTAACAATCCTTTATTTGCTGACGGGAGGGGAACGCAAGCATTACACCTATTCATCCTGATATAACTTTTACCCTCGCAGTATCCAAACCCCAATAAACATATCACTAACTTCCTAGTCATCAAGATGCATAATCATACAGAGTCAGGCTTATAGTTATAAAAACGACACAGAACAGCCTAATCTGGAGAGTGAATATGCTCAGATCAGACTGCCCCTTCATTTTATAGACCTATTTAAATCAACACCGACAGATCACTAACAACCCAGTCAGGCTCTGCCGTTTCGATCGGCTGACCATGATTGTACCCATAAGGCAACCCTATCACGCGAATGCCTGCTGCTTTCGCCGCAATCACATCGCTTTTGGAGTCACCCACCATCAACGCCTTGTCAGCGCTGACATTGCACTGTTCAACCACATGCAACAACGGTAGCGGATGCGGTTTTTTCTCCGGCAAGGTATCACCACCGATCACCTGTGAGAAGAACTGGGTTAACCCTTTTTCTTCCAGCAACTGGGCAGTGAAATTACCGGATTTATTGGTGACTACCGCTTGCTTCACACCCTGCGCCTGCATAGCGGTCAGGAACTCAACCACGCCGGGATAAACGTCACTGAATTTGCCGCAGATGGCACTGTAGGCTTCACGGAAGAACGCGTAACCCTTTTCGAACAATGCCTCATCGACACGACCCGGCTGGTCACCGTCCATATCATCTGCCAGTGCCCGCTTGACCATCACCGGCACACCGTTGCCTACCCACAACCGGACTTTTTCCTCGCCCGCTGCCGGCATACCCAGCTGTGTCAGCATCTGATCGATCGACCAGGCCAGATCCGGCACACTGTCGACCAGTGTGCCGTCCAGATCATACATGATGACAGCAGGCAGACGCCCAAATAGTTCCAGCAGTTTCATGGGTATTCCTTACAGCAGGGGAAAAAGAGTCACGAATCATGGAAGCTGGTTACCATTAAGCAACCAGCCATACCTCAATAGTGCAATACAGTGTATCGAGTGAAGCGATTAATTAACCGGCAACCGCAGCCAGCTCATTGCGCATCTGGGTGATAACAGCCTGGTAATCATCCTTTCCGAAAATGGCAGAACCAGCCACGAAGGTATCCGCGCCCGCCTCGGCAATCTCGCGGATATTCTGCACACCCACACCGCCGTCGACTTCCAGGCGGATATCCAGGCCGCTGTCATCAATCAACTTGCGAACATGGCGCAGTTTATCCAGCGTAGAAGGAATGAATTTCTGACCGCCAAAACCGGGATTCACAGACATCAGCAGAATCATGTCCAGCCGATCCATCACATATTCCAGGCAATCCGGCGTTGTCGCAGGATTCAATACCAGCCCCGCCTTGCATCCACCGTCACGGATCATCTGCAGACTGCGATCCACATGCTCACTGGCTTCAGGATGGAACGTAATGTAAGTGGCACCAGCCTCAATAAAATCGCCAATGATACGATCCACCGGTTTGACCATCAGGTGCACATCAATCGGTGCTGTAATACCAAATTTACGCAGCGCCTGACACACCATCGGCCCGATGGTCAGGTTGGGAACGTAATGGTTGTCCATAACATCGAAATGGACGATATCCGCACCGGCATCCAGAACAGCCTGGACGTCTTCACCAAGGCGGGCAAAGTCAGCAGACAGAATACTGGGGGCAATGGCGAAAGGTTTCATTGAGACTCCGCAGGTGTGTGATTCCGGAAATCCGGCCATTCTACTGTATTCACCCGCCGGGTTTCTAATGCCAGTACGTCATCATTTTCACTACTGAATAAACCATCACACCCCTTATTGCCGCCAACCATCCTCAATATCTAACCCCCTGTCAGTATTGCTGACAGATTCTGAACCTGATGGTTCATCACGGAGTCCAATCACTGATACCTGTTTTCCCGTCACCCAAAAGACGGACTACCTGTATCCCCAAAAATCTTATATCCACAGCGATTGGAGAAATCGATGACTAAAAACTTTACCTCCCTGATAACCGGCATTGCACTATGCCTGTCAATGTCTGGCATGAGTATCGCAGACGCATCCCACAACAATCACCAACATCCCATCATCACCTGCAACCAGTTGATGGAACTGCTGTTTCTGGATGATCTCTGGCCCCAGATTGTGGCCGAAAGAGATCTGGAATCCATGGGCGACTTCTATGATGAGCATTCCATACTGGCAGAGTTCCCATACGACGAAAGCAAGAATCTCGTTGGTGTCGAAGCCATTGCCGACATGTTTGACAATGGCCCCTTCAGCCTGCCCGGCGAGCTGTCTCTGAGTACACGCCCTTTTGCAAGAGTTGCCTATCAGGATACTGGCCTGATTATTAAGCAGTGGACCCTGGTCAATACTGCGGGCACCTTCCAGGGGATTGCCGTTAAACTTCTCAACCATGACGATCACTGGAACCGGCTGATAGATCTGGAAGCCGGTGGCCTGGTGAATCTTTCCGATTTCGTTAACACCAACCAAACCATGGATAACACAGCGTTTGATCATCTCGCTGACCATCTGTTATCCGCCATGGAAGGTGCCAAGGTCATCAACCTCGATAACGAGGATAAAGCTGTCACCTATTCAGATTCAGAAGTAACGGTTACTACGCTTGCCGCCATCCCGAATCAAAACCATGGTTTGCTGATTGCCAAAGTGAGCAATGCCAACCATGAATATCTTACTTTCAATGCTGTAGAAAAGACTGATAACGGCTGGCAGGTTGTTATTCAGGCAAGAACAACACTGTCTACTGACGAATAAGCTGATCTAAAAAAAGGGCGCAAACCTGAACAGTTCTGCGCCCTTTTTTTATCCAACAAACATTACTTTCTTTTTCGTTCTTCCTGAATCAGATCGTAAGCCGCCTGAATTTCCTGGGTCTTTTTCTTGGCCATTTCCATCATTTCTTCCGGTAAGCCCTTGGCCACCAACTTGTCGGGGTGGTGCTCACTCATCAGCTTACGGTATGCCCGCTTAACATCTTTGTCAGACGCATCCGGAGATACTCCCAGGGTGGCATAGGCTTCTTTCAGTTTGCTGCGGTTATCGACGGGCTGGCGATAACCATAGTTGCCCTGCTGCTGGTAACCGCCACCACCGTTATAACGGCTGTAAAACGCACGCTGTGCCTGGAAGCGCTGATGGAGAATCTCGAACGTGAACCGGTTAATCCCAAGGTATTCGCAGGCTTCGTGCAGCACCTGCATTTCCGCCTGACTCAGCTGTCCGTCCGCATAAGCTGCCTGAAGCTGGAGTTCCAGAAACATCTGAACCAGGCTGCCGGAACCAGCTGCACGACGAAACTCCAGCAATACACCACGAATATCACAACCGGGGCTTTTGCCCTGATTAAACAGGTCAATGGCCTGCTGACGCTGGTCAGGCGAGAGGCGCATTTCATTCATCAGGGTCGTGGCGACCTGAATCTCTTCCTCATTGACCCGCCCGTCGGCCTTGGCCAGTTTGCCCATGACCAGAAAGGTGGCCCGGAAAAACGCGGTTTGCGTCTGACGCCGGCGTTCACTGCTCTGACCCGCTCCATAAACAATCCTGGGCTGTTGACTGGAAATCCACGCGGCAATCAGGGCACCGATCACCGCGCCAAACGGACCGCCAAACACAAACCCCAGAAATGCAAATAATAAAATCCTGAACCACATGCTTTACTCACTGGCCGGCAGGCGACCGGCATCCAAATCCTGATCCAGCTGATGCAGACGCTCAGGCGTCCCGACATCCAGCCAGTAACCGGTAAAGTGTTCTCCGGTCACCCGTCCCGCCGCCGCAGCCTTGCGCAGCAATGGCGCCAGGGGGAAACGGCCCGGTTGGCATTCCCTGAACAACTCAGGGGAGAGAAGACTGATACCGCTGTACGTTAATGTTCTGTTTCCAGCCGACTCCGGCACCTGCACCTTGCCGTCACGCAGACAGAAATCACCCTCCGGGCGATGTTCCGGGTTATCCACCAGCACAAGGTGAGCCAGACTATTTATGGGCATCTGCAGCGATTTAAAGGAAAGACGGGAAAACACATCGCCATTCACCAGCAGAAAAGGCTGATCACCCAGCAGCGGTAACGCCTTAAACAAACCGCCCCCGGTTTCCAGCGGCTCGTCCTCGCGGGACCAGTCGATATGTAGCCCCCAGCGTTCACCGCTACCCAGCGCCGCTTCCAGCTTGTGCCCCAGCCAGGCATGGTTGATGACAATATCGCTGAATCCTTCACGGGCCAGCCGTTCCAGATGGTGCTCAATCAATGGCTTACCGCCGGCCTCCAGTAAAGGCTTGGGGGTTTCCAGCGTCAGGGGACGCATCCGCTCGCCAAATCCGGCGGCCAGAATCATCGCTTTCATCGGTACTGCTGACGACTCGTTGTCTGACATCCTGTTACTTACTCATCGGTTAACCGGTAATCCTGCCACCACGTTTGCTGCGCCAGTCGTGGCTGAACCTCATTGCGCAGCCAGTCTGCCTGCCCGGCAAGCGCCGGATAGTGATCACACACCCACAGGAGGTAGGCAAAGACCCGGGGCACATCCTGCAGGTAGTCGGGCTTGCCATCGCGCAGCCAGAGCCGGGCGAAAATCCCCAGCACCTTGATATGCCGCTGGGCACCGATCCAGTCAAACCACCGTCTTACCGTGGCGGCATCATGAACGGACAACACCTCGGAACATCCCCGGAAATCCTCCAACCACTGGTAGACCTGCGTCTGCGGCCAGTCAATGTAACAGTCACGCAGCAACGATGCCAGATCATAGGTGGCCGGCCCCAGCACAGCACCCTGGAAATCAATAATTCCAAGTCCCTCAGGTAACACCATCAGGTTGCGGGAGTGATAGTCCCGGTGAACCGGTACCTGCGGTTGCTCCAGCGCTGATGAGATCAGTTGCTCAGACAATGCATCCAGCAATGCCTGCTCCGCAGGCCCAATTGTCATTCCCAATAACTGTTTGAGGCACCATTCTGGAAAGAGTTCCATTTCCCGACGCAGCATGGCTGAATCATACGCCGGCAGGGGATATTCATCCGGAATTCGGGTCTGCTGCAACAGGCGAAGGTCCGCCAGCGCCTTGTCGTAAAAATGACTGACCGTCTTGTCATCCAACGAGAACTGAAGCACTTCATTGCCGAAGTCTTCCAACAGCATGTAGCCACGACCATAATCGACAGAGAGCACCCCCGGCGTGCGCAGGCCTTGCCGCTGCCAGCTATTGGCGATGGCAACAAAAGGTCGGCAATCCTCGTGCTCTGGCGGCGCATCGACGGCAATCCAGGTTTTCGCGTCAGGGATCTGGGCCGGCTCATCACTATGCGCCCGGAAATAGCGCCGGTAACTGGCGTCGCCGGAGACGGCTTCCAGATTTTTATGAATGGGATGGCCGGCCACCTGGTTCAGTTCATCCGCACACCAGCGGCTCAGTTCCAGAAGACGGTTATCGGTCTGACGGGGCATTATCGCATCCTGTCGGTCAGTCATCAGGCAACGCCTGCAAAAATCAAAAAAACGATGGCCACTCTATGCAGCGCCAACCTGAAAAAGCCGTATCGCCCATCGCAAGAACGCGGTCAGCGCGCTGTGGCATTTCGGTCCAAATGTGGCTAGCTTATATCACCGCCCGGTGCTTCTTCCATTAATCCTACACCACCTGACGGCTATCCCTTATGAAAGCTGGTCCTCGGCTACCGGAATGCTTTATCATGCAGGCCTTTCAGAGTACAGGCATGTCAACGCCGACAGGATGGCCGGACTGATTACCCAATGGCAAATACACTTTTTACGTTAAAAAACAGGCTACCACTGGTCATCACCACCGGACTTCTGGCTGGCCAACCCATTATCCCCCTGTATGCCGCCCAGCCGGACGGCTTGCCGGTCAATATTCAATGGAATTGCAGTACCAGCAGCGACGGTGGCTGGCTGTGTGATCAGGGCACCCGGAATATCGGGCCGCTGAAACCTGCGCCGCGGATGCCGATTACACCGGCGCGCCAGAATCGTCTGGCAACCTCCGTCACCGTCGAAACCGAAACGGTCACCGCCGTTGAAAAACTGCCTGAAGCAGCCACCGCAGCCGGTGTTGCAACAACAGTCGTAACCGCCACGCCTGTTGCCAGTGAGCCGCCTTCAGTTATGAGAACGCTGGACTGGGTCTCTCTGACACAGCTGCCGATTGATCGCCAGTCCGATCGTAATTCATTGCTGTGTGAAGGTGGTTACCTGGAGCCGGAACGCCCCGGTATGGATTACGTCGGTGATCCGGCCGATGCACCGATACTCGCCGCTGCCGATGCCAGCACTTACCTTGAAGAAGGTTTCGGCACCCTGAGTGGTAATGTGGTGATCAATCAGGGTTACCGCCAGATTGAGAGTGATGTTGCCAAGCTGAACCGTAACGAGAACGTTGCGGACTTCGAAGGCAACGTCGTGATCCGCGAACCCAACCTGCTGATGACCGGCGATGACGCCACCGTAAACATGACCAGCGGTCGCGCCGAGATTACTGACGCTCAGTACGTGTTCCACCAGGAACGGATCCGCGGCCAGGCCAGCAAGATTGTCCGCCGTGAGAATGGCGTCATTAATATGGATGATGCCAGTTACACCACCTGCCCACCGGAAGGTTGTGTCTGGGAACTGAAAGGTCAAGAAGTAGAACTGAATCCATTGACGGGTTTTGGTACGGCGAAGCACGCGACCGTACGTGTTCAGGATGTGCCGGTGTTCTACACCCCGTACATCTATTTCCCGATTGATGATCGCCGTCAGACCGGTCTGCTCTATCCCACCATTGGTTTTGGCGACAGCGATATCGGCTTTGACTACACCCAGCCCTGGTACTGGAATATCGCGCCCAACTACGACGCCACCATCACGCCGCGCTATATGAGCAAGCGAGGGCTGATGCTGGAAAATGAATTCCGTTATATGACGGAAGACTCCAAAGGCGAAATCGGCGGAGCCTTCCTGTCCAAGGATCAGCTGAAAGACGAAAACCGGAATTACGATGAAAACCGCTGGCTGATCAACTGGCGTCATGAACAGCAGTTGACCACCAACTGGGATTACAAGATTGATTTTGCCAATGCCAGCGACAAGGACTTCCTCAGTGATTTTGGCACCGGCCTGAAACTTGGCAGCCAGAGTCCGCTTAACCAGCAGATTACCTCTACCTATTATGGTGGTGGCGACAGTGCGCACCAGTGGCGGTTTACAGCCAATGTTGAAAAGCTGAAAAACATGTCCATTGATTCCGACGATCCCTACAACCGTGAGCCTCAGCTGACCTTACTGGGCGACTGGGACATGGGCGCGGGCTTCGGATTCAATTACCTGGTGGATTACACCGAGTTTGATCGGGATAAGGACTGGAACTACAAGCGCAAAGTCAAAGATACTGATTTTGACAAAGAGCACGATATCGAACGTCCTGTTTATGGCGAGGGCTACGGTATCAATAATGCCGTTGGCCAACGGTTATACCTGCAGTCGGGCGTGAAATATCGTCTTGATCGTACTTACGGGTTCGTTGAGCCAAGTGTCGGATTTTCTCATGTCGGTTATGACCTGAATCGTTTGGATCTCCAGGAGGTTCGCGATCAGATGGGCGACCAGAGCCTGAGCAAAAACGACATTGATAGCCCATCAACAACCGCACCTTTCTATGCACTGGACAGCGGTTTGTTCTTCGAGCGGGATGCGGCCTTCGGTGACATGAAGTTTATCCAGACGCTGGAACCACGGGCAAAATACCTGTATGTCCCATACCGTAGTCAACAGAGCCTGAACCCCAGTTTCGACACGTCTGAAATGTCGTTCAGTTACGACAGCCTCTGGCGTAATAGTCGTTTCAGTGGTTATGACCGTATTGGTGATACCAACCAGCTGGCGCTGGGTGTAACAAGCCGTTTCCTTGAGGACGATGGTTACGAACGCTTCCGTTTTGGTATCGGACAGATATTCTATTTCCAGAAGCGGAAGGCGTATCTCGACCCCACGCTGAATGTTGAGGAAAACCCTGACTATAACCAGTCAGAAGCCCAGCGTCGTCTCATAGAAGACAACGAGGCATCGACATCACCACTGGCTACCCAGCTGGTATGGAATATTCGTCGTGATCTCAACCTGCGTCAGGACTGGGTGTTCAACACCAACCGTGGGCATATCGATGAATATGCATTGGGTCTCCACTATTTACCCAAACAAAACCACGCCTTAAATTTCCGTTATCGCTACCGTGACCAGGTTAATCGTACGGTTAAAAATGATGATGGTAACAATATCTGGATCGACCCGACGACGGGAGCCGTTGTTCCGCCAGGCACTCCCGGCGCTGTGGCCAAGACAACCAGCGGCAACCTGGAAGAAGTCGATGCATCCTTCCTGATGCCACTGACCACTAACTGGAATACCGTAGGGCGCTGGACGTACGATATCACCAACTCCCGCAGCATGGAGCGTTCGCTTGGTGTTGAACGTGAGAGCTGCTGTTACAAGGTTCAGGTCCTGTACCGCAACTGGATTGATCCTTATGAGGACATTGATACGGCCAGCTCCAAGCATGGTGTCTTCGTGCAGTTCGTTCTCAAGGGACTCGGCAGCCTGACCGGCACCAAGGTCGAGAGCTTCCTGCAGGATATCGACGGTTACCGTCCAGAGGAATAAGTTGAAGAATTTATCAATGAGACTCATGAAAAACCGACTGTTAGGTGTACTGCTCCCAGCGGTGATGACCGCCATGACCCTGGCCGGTGCGCCGGCCATGGCCAAGGTTGTTCCGCTCGACCGCATCGTTGCCGTGGTGGACAACGATGTCATCATGGAAAGCGACCTCGAAACCCGTTTGAAAGCGGTTAAACGCCAGCTGCAGGAACGCAATACCGCACTGCCGCCGGAACATGTGCTGAAGCAGCAGATTCTGGAACGGCTGGTGATTGAAAACCTGCAACTCCAGATCGCAGGCCGGACCGGTATCCGCGTTGATGACTGGGCCCTGAATGACGCCATTCGCTCCATCGCCGAGCGCAACGGCATGACCATCGAACAGTTCCAGAAAGCGCTGGAAGCCGACGGTCTCAGCTACCGGGAAGCCCGTAACGAAATCCGCCGGGAAATGCTGATCAACCGGGTGCGTCAGCGCCAGGTGTTGGAGCGCATACAGGTGACCGACCGGGATATCGACAACTATCTGAATTCCGAGGAAGGCAAGCAGCAGCTGGCCGTGGAATACCGTCTTGGCCATATCCTTGTGGCATTGCCGGAAGGCGCCAGCCCCAGCGAAATCCAGGCGGCCAACCGCAAGGCTGATGGGATTGTCGAGCAGCTGAAGAAAGGCGCTGATTTCTCCCAGGTAGCCGTCGCCCAGTCCCAGGGACAGAAAGCCCTCGAAGGTGGCGACCTTGGCTGGCGTAAGGCTGACCAGCTGCCCTCCCTGTTCGCCTCAGCGGTCAAGGACCTTCAGAAAGGCGGTATTTCAGCGCCAATCCGCAGCCCCAGCGGCTTCCATATCGTCAAGCTGCTCGACAAGCGAGGCGATGAAAAACTGCTGCAGGAACAGCTTCACGTCCGTCATATCCTGATTCGCCCGAACGAAGTACGCAGTGATTTCGAAGCCCAGGAAATGGCGAAGAACCTGTACAAGCGCCTCCAGTCGGGTGCCGATTTCGGTGAGCTGGCCCGCGCCTATTCCGATGATACCGGTACGGCCCTGAACGGTGGTGACCTGAACTGGGTCAGCCCCAATGACATGGTGCCAGCCTTCCGCGACCAGATGATGAACGTTCCCCAGAATACGGTTTCCATCCCGTTCCGTAGTCGCTTTGGTTGGCACATCCTCGAAGTGCTCGGCAAGCGCAAGGAAGATGTCAGCAGCCGCGTACAGCGGGCCCGCATCCAGGAAATGCTGAGAAACCGTAAGTACGAAGAGGAGCTGCAGGTCTGGCTGCGTGAGCTACGTGATCAGGCTTACGTCGAAATCAAGCTGTGACAGAGCAAACCCTACCCTGCTTAGCCATTACCGCCGGGGAACCGGCGGGCATTGGCCCTGATCTGTGTATCCTGCAGGCCAGCCAGCCGCGGGATGCACAGCTGATCGTTATCGCTGACCCTGCGTTGCTGGAACAGCGGGCACGTCAATTGAATGTTGATGTAAAGATCACAACCTTTGATCCGGACGTTCCCCGAAGACTATCCCAGCCCGGGGAAATACAGGTCATGCCCGTCACACTGGCAGCAGCGTGCACCGCCGGACAGCTGGATAGCCGTAACAGTGGGTATGTACTGGAAACCCTGGCTCAGGCCGTCAAAGGCTGCCATTCTGGTCTGTTTGACGCCATGGTCACAGCGCCGGTCCACAAAGGCGTGATCAACGAATCAGGTATTCCGTTCAGTGGCCACACGGAGTTGCTGGCTGACTTAACCTATACCCCACGGGTCGTGATGATGCTGGCAACCGATGGACTGCGGGTTGCTCTGGCCACCACTCACCTACCGCTGGCAAAAGTGCCTGAGGCGATAACCGAAGCATTGCTGGAGGAAGTCATCACGATTCTCCACAATGACCTGCAGACAAAGTTCGGCATTCCATCTCCCCATATTCTGGTCGCAGGTCTGAACCCCCATGCGGGTGAAGATGGCCACCTTGGACGGGAAGAAATCGACATCATTGAACCCGTACTGACCCGCATGCGGGACAAAGGCATGAACCTGAGTGGCCCATTACCTGCTGACACCCTGTTCAACCCGGGTCGCCTCGAAAAAGCCGACGCAGTTCTGGCCATGTACCACGACCAGGGCTTGCCGGTATTGAAATACAAGGGTTTCAGCGAAGCGGTGAATGTCACCCTCGGGCTGCCGATTATCCGCACTTCCGTTGACCATGGTACGGCGCTTGATTTAGCCGGTACCGGGCTGGCCAATTGTGGCAGCCTGAATACGGCAATTCGCTATGCGTTGTCTATGATCCAGAGTGCGTAGTGCGTGATCAGGGCGAGTGCGGTATGATGCGCCGCCTTGCCCTTCAGGATTTGATACAGGCTGTTCATGAACCATTCCACACCACCCGTTCTTCAGCAGAAGCACAAGGCCCGCAAGCGTTTTGGCCAGAACTTCCTGCATGATCACGGGGTTATCAACCGCATCATTGCCTCCGTTTATCCGAAGCAGGGTGACCATATTGTCGAGATTGGCCCCGGCCAGGGCGCACTGACAGGGCAATTGCTGGATGGCGCCGGTGAGCTGGATGTCATTGAGCTGGATCGTGACCTGATCCCCTGGCTGAAACTGCATTTTGGTATCAACCGCCTGTTCCGGGTTCACGAAGCTGACGCCCTGACCTTTGATTTCGAGTCCCTGAAGCAGGATGAACGTCCTCTGCGTATTGTGGGCAACCTTCCCTACAACATCTCGACACCGCTGATTTTCCATCTGTTGTCCTTTGCCGGTACCGTCAGGGATATGCATTTCATGCTGCAGAAGGAAGTGGTGGAACGGTTGTGTGCCGCGCCCGGTGATAATCACTATGGCCGCCTTAGCGTGATGGTTCAGTACTACTGCCGTGCTGAGTACCTGTTCCAGGTGGGTTCCGGTGCATTCCGCCCGGCACCGAAGGTGGATTCCGCCATTGTCAGGCTGACCCCCTGGGATGAACTGCCTCACCCCTGTAAAGACGTCTCCCTGCTGGAAAGTATTGTTAAAGATGCCTTTGCCATGCGTCGGAAAACCCTTCGCAACAGCCTGAAGAAGCACATCAGTGCGGACGAGCTGGAGCAGCTGGATATTGATCCGTCCATCCGGCCTGAGCATCTGCCTCTTGAGTCCTTTGTCAGAATTGCGGATTATCTAGTCCAGCAGCGGTCATAAACCCAACAAGCAGAAGAACATTGCATGCCCGGAAGCAACACAGAGCAGTACCAAATCCATGTCAGTGTCACCACAGACTACGTCAAGGACCAGTCCGAGCCCGATAATGGGCGCTATGTGTTCGCCTACCATGTCACCCTGGAAAACACGGGCACCGTGGCCGCCCGTCTGCTGAGCCGTCACTGGTACATCACTGATGGTAACCAGAAAGTGCAGGAGGTGGCCGGCGAAGGGGTGGTTGGGCAACAGCCGCATCTGGCGCCCGGACAGAAATACGCTTACAGCAGCGGCTGCATGCTGGAAACACCGGTCGGCACCATGCACGGCAGCTATCAAATGCAGGCGGACGACGGCCATGCGTTCGAGACGCCCATTCCCGTTTTCACACTATCAGTCCCCGGCTCTCTTCACTGAGCGCCAGTCAAGCCGGGGAGCAGCCCGCCGATAGTTTCGCAGTGCCCCCGGCCAGTTATAGAATACCGATATGACAGATTACGTCGTTGGCGATATCCAGGGTTGTTACTCGGATCTCCGCCGCCTACTGGACAAAGCCGGCTTCGATCCGGATCACGATACACTTTGGGCTGCCGGCGACCTGGTCAACCGGGGCCCCGAGTCCCTGGAAACCCTGCGCTATCTCAAATCCCTGAAAAAGCACTGCATTGCCGTACTGGGCAACCATGATCTGCACCTGCTGGCGGTGGCCCATGGTGTCCGGGACGCCAAGCATTCCGACACGATTGATGACATCCTAGCCGCCAAAGACCGGGACAAATTGCTGGATTGGGTCCGGCATCGCCCCTTGGTTCACTACGACAAATCCCTCAAAACCCTGATGGTTCATGCCGGCATTCCCCCCATCTGGGACCTTGACCAGACCCGTGAACGGGCCAGGGAACTCGAAAAAGTCCTGCAAAGTAAAAAGTGCGGCGAGTTTCTGGAAAATATGTACGGCAACAGCCCGGACCGTTGGTCCGGTAAGCTCAAGGGGTGGGATCGTCTGCGCTTGATAGCTAACTATTTCACCCGCATGCGCTTCTGTCAGGCCGACGGTACGTTAGATTTGGAAACAAAGTCCGGCCTCAGCACGCCTGTAGACGGTTTTGCCCCATGGTTTGACCAGCCATCTCGTCTGCCGGGCAAACTGAATATCGTGTTTGGCCACTGGGCGGCACTGGAAGGTGAGACGGGCATGAAACGCATCCATGCACTGGATACCGGCTGCGTCTGGGGCAATCGACTGACATTAATGAGACTGACGGACTTCCGACGTTTCAGTGTCGACTGTGGGTGCCGATAAAAAAATAAGCTGATCAGACGAGCACCCGTTGGCATTCCATACACACAATGCTGTTAAACTTATGTGGTTTGGATACAATCGATAACGACTTCTGGTCAGAATAACCATAATCACTAAACCGGCTACTCGGACATGGCAAAGAAGGGCGCTCCCAAAACACCCAAAACCAGTACATTTGTCTGGGAAGGTAAGGACAAGAACGGCCGCAAGATCAAGGGGGAGGTGAACAGTACCACCGCCGCCCTTGCCAAAGCCGAGCTTCGTAAGCAGGGTATCAACCCCACCAAAGTCCGGAAACAGACTGTCAATCTGGGCGGCGGAGGCGGTGGCAAGATCAAGCCACTGGACATTGCCTTCTTCACCCGGCAGCTGGCCACCATGGTCAAGGCCGGTGTTCCCCTGCTTAATGCCTTTGATATCACCGCCGAGGGTATCGACAAGCCTGCGATGAAAAACCTGATCATGACGATCAAGAACGACGTCGCTGGCGGCAGTAACATGGCCGACTCGCTGAAAAAACACCCTGAATACTTTGACGACCTTTATTGCAGTTTGATCGCTTCCGGCGAACAGTCCGGCGCCCTGGAAACTCTGCTGGACCGAATCGCTACCTACAAGGAAAAGAGTGAAGCCCTTAAGGCCAAGATCAAGAAAGCGATGAACTACCCCATCGCGGTTGTTGCGGTGGCGTTTCTTGTTACGGGTATCCTGTTGATCAAGGTGGTACCACAGTTTGAGGAAGTTTTTGCTGGCTTTGGTGCTGAACTGCCCGCCTTCACCCAAATGGTCATCAACCTGTCGGAAGTGCTGCAGGAATGGTGGTATATCGTCATTGGTGTGCTTGTGGTGTTTGGCTTTTCAGTGAAACAGATACTAAAAACCTCCGAAGCCGCCAGGGACAAACGGGATCGGCTGATCCTTCGGTTACCGGTTGTCGGCTCTATCCTCGATAAATCCGCCGTTGCCCGATTCTCGCGAACCCTGGCCACAACCTTCTCAGCCGGTGTTCCCTTGGTAGAAGCCCTGGACTCGGTTGCAGGTGCTGCGGGTAATGTGGTCTATCGACAAGCTACGGAAACCATCAAGGAAGATGTATCAACCGGTCAGCAGCTCCAGTTCGCCATGCGTAACGCCGGTATTTTCCCCAACATGGCCATCCAGATGGTAGCGATCGGTGAAGAATCCGGTGCACTGGATGAAATGTTGTCCAAGGTTGCCAACTATTACGAAGAAGAAGTCGACAATATGGTCGATGGCCTCACCAGCTTGATGGAACCGCTGATCATGGCGGTACTGGGTGTACTCGTTGGCGGCCTCATCGTCGCCATGTACCTGCCCATCTTCCAGCTCGGCTCCGTAGTTTAATCACTGCGTGTATGGGGGTAATAAAATCGCTGACACACAGATGAAATTGTTGACGCGAATACCTAATTACTCACTACAGAGCACATTGAATGCAGGTATGTGTCAACGACTTTATTACATCTATACACAATCTTTCTAAGACAGAAACCCTTATCCCATTGGTGTTACTGGATCGCGTTGAGAAAAAGGCACTGGCCTGCAGAAGACAACATCAGCGGCAAGAACGGATTAATGAGCGGTGGTTTCAGAGAGATTCACAATTTATTGATAACGCTAAACAACATAAAACAAGCTATTGGACAGATACTAGGCCACCTCCTCCCAGTCACTATTGAAATCCCCTGTCGGAGTATCGTTCTGAAAGAAGGCTCACTGGTCATCTTTTGGCTTTATAGGCTTATGGACTGTTCCTGATTCGTCAACAAACAAGGCACCTCTTAATACCCTTGTTTTGACGGAAACATCTTCATTATACGGCACGTACTGACCTGGCTGTAAGGAATGGTGAGCACCAGTGACAGAAACGATCTTTGTTTCACCAGATGTGTCTGTCACTGTCGCCACAGGTTCATAGGGAAATCCTTTATTAGCGGCCTTTCCTCTTGGTGTTACAGGTTCATCCTGCAGGTCTGTTAAGTGTAAATGGAGCCTATCACTAACAGGAGCATTGGTTCCGGAATGTGGTCCTAAACCTGGTGCATTGCTTGCCAAGTCATTCAACGCTTTGATCAAATCAAGCTTAGAGATGTACTTGTTTTTTTTATCCAAGGTGGGGACTTTGTAATTAGCTAAGGCATTTTCTACATCAAGTCGTGTTTGCTCATATAGGTCTGCTAAATCAGAATAACGACTGTTAGAAGTGACCTTCCTGAAAGCAGTTTCGCACGTTTCACTGGCCTCTGTTAATATGCCTACAACATCCTCAACATCTGCTTCTGATCCATTAAGAACCAAGTCCCTAAGTTTAGAATAAGGGGCACGGTGGGGTGCTGCTAGGTCAGCATGCTTGATATCAAGATTCGCATCTATATAGTAATCATCGTCTGTAGCCAATGCCGCCTCCAATCTTGCGGCCTTTTCTTTAGCACTACTAAATTTTGGACGATCAAACTCCAAGGTATCGATGTCATCTGAAGCGACTGCATCAGTCTCCAGACTTTTCTTTACCTTGGGTATTGATGGCTTTTTTTTCTTCGTTTTTTTATTTACATTTTGCTTTTTTTTAGTTGCCAGCGTAGGAACCTTCTCCTTTTTTGCCTTTTGCTTTTTCTTTTCTAAATCCGACATAATCGTAGGCTCAAAATTTATGATTTTTCTACGGAAATAGCTCTGACTTGATATCCTCCATTGGCAACATCCCCATCTATCGGAGTTATGTTAACCACAATGGTATTGAGCCCAAGTTTTAGATAATCGTGATAATCAATGGAACCAAAATCCAGGTCTCTTAGAGCTATAGACAGGAGGTTACTCTCACCACCTTCTGCCTCTGAAGAATCGACATATTTTGTCAGTGCATTATCGGTATAGCCATTAATAATTATGTTAAGCACAACACCCTTTGAGCCGCTTTTCCAGTGCTTCATGTAGAGTGTGTAGTCATTAATAACATCTGCTATTTTAAAGTTTACGGTCAGCTGCAAAGTCTTACAATTTTCTGTGAACTGGGCAGAAAGGGATGCATCTGAAGCACTAAAACCAGCTCCCGCATCATTTGCAGTAAGGCTACCATACTGCGTTGTATCACTGATGAGTAGATTATTGGTACTAGATAGGGTTTTGAAGTTTACAGGTTTGGCTGATGCAGTAGCTTGTACTGGAGCTATAAAAAACCTGTGTGGAAGAAACCCAATAATCGCACTACTTCGACCACGACCCGTTGGACTGATAATAGGGTCCAGACCAAGAAGGCAAAGATCTATCGTTTGATCATCCACGGACGGTTTTGCAGGAACGCTAATATACGCTGTTACAGAGGGTGGTATTTCCTTGGTACCTGAACCAGAGCCCGCCACATAGCTATGAGAAGCCATGTAATACTCAATTGTTTGTTTAATGGTAACTTCACTGGATCCAGCAGGCTCCACCAGCCATGCTGATTTCATAGTAAAATCAATCCCAAATTGGGATAACTGGCTAGGTGGTAGCGCTTGTGTTTCATCACAAAGTAATGGCGTTAGAAATGCTGGTAAGATAATTGGTTGTGTATCTGGAGCCGTATTGTTACCTGTATTGACGTACTGCAGAACATTCCAGGGATACTCCTGGCCCCACACCCAGGTTGGAGTCGTATTGTTAACATCAATGTATGCATTACAAGCCCAGTCTTTAACACTCATTGCATCTGAGTCGGAACTGTTACTGCTATCTCCAGATTCTTTCCCTGAAGATACAGAATTGGAATGACTCGACTCAGAGGTATGGCTATAGTTGCCACTAGCTCCACCTGTAAGCATATCACCCATAAAACCTACAGAAACGGACGCCCCATAAGTGTTGGATTGTGACGTAGAGGAACCGGACGTATGCTGGTGGCTAGTCGATGAGATCACGCCACTACCATCACTTATTGAGGTATGAACAGACGAGTTAATTGTTTTTGGTGAATAGTTGAGTAACTCTGCATTTTGCGACTGCCCTGAAGTACCTTGATAAGTCACCTCAGCCATATTTGACATGATCGCTGGGTAATTAAAGCTCTTAATGTCCTTGGCACCAGGCTTGTAATAGCTTACAGACTTTTTCGAAGCGTCATAGCTGGTATTTGGAATAATGACTCTGGGCTCTGTTCACATTAAGTGTTGTCATCTCTGACTATACTGCTTCGTGCGTCTATTCCACTCTGCATTTGAGAGGTGAGACATGCAGCAGCAATCATTTGACGACATCCTGAAATCCATACCTCTGATGTCTCCAGGCCAAATCACGATTCTCCGAGAAGCTCTTCCTCCGGTACCTGCAAAGGGATCAGAAGACAGACAGGAATCCTGCCTGCTCGAAAGGCTCAAGTTTTACTTTGGCCGACATCCTGTTTGCCCTCATTGCCATAGTGAATCGATCAAACGCTGGGGTCAGAAATCAGGACATCAGCGTTATCGCTGCAAACAGTGCCGGCACACATTCAATGCCATGACCGGCACACCTCTGGCGCATTTGCGTGTCCGCGACAAGCTGGATGCATACATGGAATGCATGAATGGCAGTACTACCCTCCGTCCAGCGGCCAGGAAATGTGGTGTATCCCTGAACACATCATTCCACCTTCGCCATCGTTTGATGGCTGTCGTTGAAACCGATCATTACGGGGATCTCACAGGCATTTCCGAGGAGGATGAAACATTTTTCCGTGAGTCCCACAAAGGCCAGCGAGACCTACCTGTACCCGCCCGGTGTCGCGGAGGCCGGATTAGGCGTCATCGCTCGAAGCCGGACGCTGGTCTGAAGCATGACGCCGTTAAGCAAGTGCCGGTCATGGTAGCCTGCGACCGTGAACATCATGTCATTGATGCCGTACTTAGCCATGTCAGCACCGATGAAATTCATGAGCATTTATGTGGGCATATTCAGGCAGGCAGTACCTTGTGTACTGATGGGCACCTGTCTCATGACAATTTAGGCAAACGACTCGGGATCAACACCAAAACACTGGTCGCGAAAAACGGCCAACACGTGAAGGACGGCGTGTACCACATCCAGACGGTCAATGCGTATCACAGTGACTTGAAGCGTTGGCTTAACGGTTTCTTCAACGGCGTAGCAACAAAATATCTCTCTCGTTACCTGGCTTGGAAGCGATATTTAAAGACCCATATTTTCTCAGAAGAAGGCTTTTTAGATCAGATTTCTATTCATTGGGTAAAACAACACTTAATGTGAACAGAGCTATGACTCTGTATGTACTGATAATGCGATAGGCAAATTTATCAGATAAATTACATACATCCTGATGCCGTCTCACTTCGTAGGTAGCTATCGATGTGCCAATTGGCTGACCATTTTTTGTTTTGAGCGGAGTAATCACTTTATAGGTATAAAAATCTTTGTTACTAGCCATGTCTGGGGGTCATCCATTTCTTGTAATACAAATAGAGTGGCGGTCTGTGATGCAGCTATAACCTGATGGGACATCAACCTTAAGAGTCTTATCGATAGGTTCCTTGGAAGTAATTAATGTAACTTCCTTACCCTTTTCAAAACCATCTGGTTCCAAGACTATCTTCAGAACACCATCACTTTTAATACTTGAAGTTATGAGTCGAGAGTAACCGTTCAATCTTATGTATGAAGAAGAATCCAAAGAAAGTATGCCCATTCCAGTCTCTGGAGCAGCAGAATCAGGAGTATGAGATAGGCATCCTTCTTCTAGTATTACCGCATAATGCCCCACACCATAAGAGGAACTTAAATCAATGATTCCATTTTGAGCTTTAAGGTGACCGGAGAGATAGTTTTGACCCGTTATTTTAACCGTCCCACTCCCTTGCTGGACAAGGCTCCAGATACCCTCTTTTCCAGTTACCCCACCTATGCAACCACCTATCGGCATAGAATCGCCATTAAGTTGGTTGCAAACAACTGAAGTAGCTTGTCCATGTCTTACTGCACCCATTTCATCGCATATACCACCACTGATGGTGTATGTTTCATTAAATGGTGTGTTAAATGTTATAGTACCATTGCCTTGCATAAAAATATCAGGCCCAGAACTAGAACCATTCGGAGCTCCACCCTTAGCAAGATTGCTATCCATCGAGCCTGAGCCAGAAATGGTTATATTGGCGTTATCCATTAAGAAAATCCCGCCTCCAAATCCGGCGCCACCTCCACTCATTGCCCCGTTACCACCAGCACCTCCATTACCTCCGTGTAACCCGTTTATACCATCTCCATCTCCATAGGCTGGGGAACCTGAATTACCTGACCCCGCACCACCTGCAGCCCCTCCACCAAAGCCCGGCTTGCCTTGTGATCCCCCACCACTACCACCAGCAGCCCCAGGACTACCTGACATTGGGGTTCCGCCAACGTAGGCCCCACAACCGCCACCACCGCCACCAGCGGCACCGGCACCGGCACCGGCACCGTATCCACTTTGCCCTGCACCACTCACACCACCAACTCCAGGGCTAGGATCGGTTTGTCGTTGTGCCCCATTACCACCTAGTGATCCATACCCCGGTATAGCTGTAAGACCAAAGCTGCCGATAATATTGTTACGAAAAACGTTATAAGTATCAGTAAATTTAAGAGTAACTTGGTTATGCGCTGGCTCACCTGATTCTCCCGGGCTGCCATCTACCCCGGCGCCCATTACATTAGCCCCTGCACCGCCACCTCCACCTCGCGCCTGATAACCATCACCACCAACAGCTAAGCATTTTTGAAAGTCCACATTCCATAGTCGAACAACAGGCGTATATTGCTCTGCTTTCGAATAGCTGGAAGTGTTTACGACGAACAATCCTCCACCCGCCCCCAGGCAACTCGTTGCTCCTTTTGAGGCCATATTCTTAATAACTAGATTCTGCAATGTTACGCTGCCATTAAGAATGATAAACCCACAGTATTGCCCACCCCCATCAATCGTGGCGCCACTGTTACTTTTGATTGTTATTCGT
This sequence comes from uncultured Kistimonas sp., assembly GCA_964291505.2. Lineage (GTDB taxonomy): Bacteria > Pseudomonadota > Gammaproteobacteria > Pseudomonadales > Endozoicomonadaceae > Kistimonas. The sequence continues at coordinate 312,992 of OZ220199.1, forward strand.
ATGTTCTTCACTGATGGATTTATAGCTGGCAACTGACCACTTAAGGTTATATTGTCATCAATTTCGATAATCACTTCTGGGGCAGAAGTAGCACTATTTACTGTATTTAATGCATTAGCCAAATCAGCAGATGTTTTCACATGGATTGGATTTGTTGCAGAAATATCCACTGGCATAGAATTCATCCTTGTAATAATACTCTTTTATTGATGGTAAACCTGAAAGGTATTGATTGATATCATTTCAGCAAGGAGGTTGCAAGCCTTCTCTTATGATGGCTAAGGCCTTAAGCCTTTGAGAGTGACTTTCCTTTTCACTGCACATTTACCGAACTGTCAACATTAGTTCATAGCAGCTGTGATCAAAGCTATCACCCAGGCGCTAAAAGCGCCTTCCAGATTGTCACACTGACATCTGCCTTTCATAACGTTAGAATCCGCTATGTATCTCCCTCCCAAACTATAAAAAGAGAACGAAAGACAATACGGCTCATTCTGTTGTTAATTACCTCTATATTTATAATTCCATGGCTATCTACCAACATTTCAATCGTATTTGCCACTGTTTCTTGTTATTTTGTTTGGGCTCACTTTGGCCATAAGAATTGAACCAAAGAGCAAGACTATGCCAGCCTTTACAAAGATAATTCATAGAAGCAAAAAGAACACACGTTGGGTATTCCAAAATACACTAGCAACCAAGCTCTCTCAACGCATCAAGTATTAGAGCAAGTGAATCTAACATTGGGCTTACTCGCTTATGCTCCTTTAGCTCTTCTTCTCACAGCAATCACATGGCAGCAACATGGAAAGACTGTTATCAGAGAAAGGGAGTCAGCAAAAAGTTTCAACAAGATGTGATACTCTTCACCAACTCCCTATAACAATAATCAGTTAACGCCAATTCAAAATGCAATTGGATGATTGCACGACTTACTCATCGCCATATATCACACATTTTAATTCACTGATTTGATTAACCAGCTTTTGGCGGTCTGTGCTCCATACGTTGAGATGCCCTACCTTCCGGTTTGGACGCGGTGTTTTGTTGTAATCGTGTAGTTGCACATTGCTGTCAACCAGCCAGTTTGTATTGAGCTTCTGCCCAAGCACATTGACCATACCCGCATGAGTTGTTGGCTCAGTTGCACCTAACGTGATGCCTGCAATACTGCGCAGATGATTTTCAAACTGGGAGCAGATGCCGGCAGCCTGTGTCCAATGGCCACTGTTATGCACCCTGGGCGCCAGTTCGTTGACCAGAAGCTTGTCATTCAGAACAAAGAACTCAATCGACAGAACGCCCACATACCCCATTTCTTCAATGATGGTCTGTGCAATTTTCTGGGCTTCTGCTGACAGTGATGGTGAGGGCAGCTCTGCTGGTGCAATGGAACTGATAAGAATGCCGTTACGGTGCTCATTTTCTGCCAGTGGGTAGAATGCACATTCTCCCTTGCTGGATCGCATGGCAACAATGGAGGCTTCTTTCTCGAAAGCAACAAAACCTTCAACAATGAAATCGCCTTCCATTGTATTTTCCAGCAATAAAGCATCCAGCTCTTGCGTGTTGTCTATCTTCCACTGGCCGCGACCGTCATAACCCTCTTCGCAGGATTTGACAATAACGGGCAGCCCCATCGCTTCTATTGCGGCTTTCAAGCTCTCTGCGGAATTGATCAAACGGTAAGGCGCTGTCGGTACACCCAGAGCATTAACAAAGTTCTTTTCACGCCCCCGATGCTGGCATATTTCAATCGCATCCGGGTTAGGGTTGACCTCACAGAATGAGGCGAGATCTTTCAGCATCTTTACATCGACATGCTCGCGCTCAACCGTTACCACGGCAGGCTCACCCAGCGCTTCGAAAAGCTTACGGCCCGTCAACTCTGGCGTTAATTCAACAATACTTCCCAGGCCTTCGACACAGGACCTGTTTTCACCGGGCTCCGCCAGAAAAGAAAAGGTCAGCCCCAAATGCCAGCCTTCCAGCGCCATCATACGCGCGAGCTGACCGCAACCAATAATTGCGATGTGCATTATTCAACCTCTACGGGAACGCTTTCTGTCTGATCTTTACGCCACTGCTGCAAACGCTGGCTAAGTTCGTCATCTTTTAGCGCGAGCATCTGGGCAGCCAGCAGGCCTGCATTATAGGCGCCAGAATTCCCCACGGCCTGACAGGCGACGGCAACGCCTTTGGGCATTTGCACCATCGACATCAGACTATCCATACCGTTGAAATGCTTGCTGGGCACAGGCACGGCAATCACAGGCAGGTGCGTCATGGCCGCGGCCATACCCGCCAGATGCGCAGAACCACCGGCGCCGGCAATGATCACATCGATGCCGCGCAGGTGAGCTTCAGAGGTAAATTGATAGAGCCGATCAGGCGTACGGTGGGCAGAAACCACGCGAGTTTCGAAACTGACACCCAGCTCGTTCAATGGAATGGTAGCGGACTGCATAATGGGCCAATCCGATTGTGAGCCCATAATAATGCTGACGGAAATCTTGCTCATACAGTGTATCCGGGTGAATCCAGTTTAAACCATCACTTCGATGATCAGCGCGCTGTATAACGGTATACCCACCAGCACGTTAAACGGGAACGTGATGGCGAGCGATGACGTAATCGACAATCCCTGGTTGGCCTTTGGCAAGGCAACGGCCATCGCCGCGGGTACGGCAATGTAAGAGGCACTTCCCCCCAGAGTGGCCAGCAGAATAGTGCCCCCAGCCGAAAGCTGCAAAAGCGGCGCAAACAGGGCACCTAAAGTAGCACCAATGAGAGGCATAATCACCCCAAAGCTCGCGATGAAAGCGCCATATTGCCTTAAAAGCTGCAGACGCGAGGCTGAGATCCGTCCCATTTCAAGCAGAAACAGTGCCAGCACACCGTAAAAGAGGTTACCGAAGAATGGCATGAGCTTCTGGCTTTGATCGCCCGCCCACCAGCCGACAAGAAGTGCTCCCGTCAGCAGCAGAACCCCTTGATTCAGAAAGATTTCGTGCAGAGTTTTCTTGAGATCCAGCGTCTGTGTTTTATCCCTTGCCAGCCAAAGCCCTACGGCGATTGCGGGTATCTCCAGCAAGGCAACAAATAGCGGGAAATAAGGTTCGTAGCTAATCTCTTGCGCCTCAAGGACAGCCAAAGCCACAGCAAACGTCGCAATACTCACCGAGCCATAATGTGCAGCGATAGAAGCCGAATCAACACGCGACAGACCGCCAAACTTGAGTAATAAAGGAAACGCAATCAGCGGCAGAAACGCGCCAAATACAATCACCAGCAAGGACTGCCACAGCAGATCAATGCTGCCATATTGCCCCAGTGCAATACCGCCTTTCAGCCCGATGGCAATGAGCAGAAAAATAGTGAGACTTTGATACAGCCCATTGGGCATTTTGATGGGCGCTTTGGCGATTTGCGCCAAGGCTCCCAGCAGAAAAAAAGCGGCTATGACATCAAGATGCATACGTGTTTAATCCTTTACCTTTACCGGCACCGTTGCCAGCTTTGCAGAAGGCGCTGTTCTTCTCAGCACAAAGGACAACATTGCAAGCAATCCTCCAATGGTGATCAGGCCCCAACCAGGCAGGCCAAGTGACAGCACAGCAATACCCAGTGCTATCAATACAACGACAGCGGTTAGCTCGAAGTAAATGGACGTATCACGCATGATGAATCTCCCAAGCCAGTTTTCTTTTGATCATTGCTTGCGGGTATTATCCGTAAACCTTTAAATAGAAAAAATTGATATTATTTATGTAATACATAGATTTAAATCTATACATAGGTGTGGTGCATATGCCCAGATTACACGCACGTATTGGCACATTGCGGCAACTGGAAATTCTATTAGCGGTTTACCAGGCAGGCTCAATTACGGGGGCATCTAAAGCCCTCTATCTTACACAGCCGACCGTCTCGATGCAGTTGAAGAAACTCTCCGATGCCGTCGGGGCGCCCCTGTACGATCAAATCGGACGAACTTTAGTCTTCACGGCAGCGGGGTTAGAGGTTGTCAAAAGCGCGCGTGAAGTACTGGGATGCCTGGAACGACTTGAGATGAAACTGTCCGACCTGCACGGTTTAAAAACCGGGACATTGCGTCTGGCAGTTGTGAATACGGCCAAATATTTTATTCCGCACTTACTGGCAGAGTTTCTTGAGAAATACCCGAATATAGATATCGATTTCAAAGTAGGAAACCGGCAACAAATCATCGACCGACTGGCCACTGGCGAAGATGATTTCTATGTATTCAGCCACCCGCCCAAAAAATGGGATTTGCACCTGCATGAATTTCTCCCCAATCCACTGGTGGCAATCGTGCAGCAGGGGCATCCACTGTCTCAGAAGAGAAACATCTCTCTTCAGGAGTTTGTGAATAACCCCTTTCTTATCCGGGAAGAAGGTTCGGGAACCCGTTTTGCGATAGAGAAGCACTTTGCAAAACAAGGTGTAGACGCCAATGTCCGCATGACGATCGAGAGTAATGAAGCCATTAAGCACTCAGTGATGTCAGGTTTGGGCGTCGCTATTCTTTCCAGTCATACCCTGGCCTTTGGTGGCAGCGCCGGACTGGCTGAACTTGATGTCGCGTCTACGCCGATCATGACCAAATGGTACCTTGCCAGCTTGCAGACCAAACAGCTGTCCACGGTTGCCCAAACCTTCCTGGACTACGTGTCAAACCAAGGCCGGAAAAGCATGGAAGCCAAGATGAATTTGTAATGCAACGGCCCCGCTCAAGACAGATGCGTTCTTAACTATTGTGCTCAGAACGGATGACAGGAAAATGTCAGCATGTTTACTCCGTTGCAACATAACAGGTTCCAGATAGCTATATAATCTGCACCTCAACTGCCCCGGCACGATGTATCAAATACATTTAAAGCTTGCTATATCGTTCTTAATCTGCGCGATTATCAGACTCACTTTTTAACCAATCCATCGTCATTTTCTTGCATTGCTTCCCCATTGCTCCAACAAAAACTTCTGCAACGTAACCTGTGCTTTTCACTTTCCAGGATGGCGACCGCTGTAAGGTTTTGGTAAGCCCTTTGAGCACTTTTGTACCACACTTAAATCCCATTTCCATAGCAGTCCCTTCAGGACTTCCAGAGCCTGACTCTTGATACATGGAAACCTGACGAGCCTTGAAGCTTGCATGTTCTGGAGATAATCTTGCATCCACTAAGGCTGTGCTTGTTTGTCCGTAACTGACACCTATGAAGGAGTTTAAATTCAGTTTCATAGTAAGATACTCCCTATCTAACTGATTATTTAAGAACTCTTCTAATAATAAACGCAGAACGACTTTCCAGATATTAGACAAAAGCTTAGTTAATCCCCGCACGTTTAATTTTTAATCCAGTATGAACACAAAAACGTAAATAGCTATAAATAACAACAGCAGTTATAAAAGATCGAAGCAAACCGACAACCAGATAATTACGTGAAATTGCCATTGGTCGTTTGGCCATTACCCCTTAGACTACGCCGCCTTGAACACCTGAATGGGGACGTAAGATGTTGCAGTTTCTTACTGCGCTGCCGCCAATGGTCGCATTACCCATCGCCATCGCCTGCGAAGTGGTTGCGACGTCCATGCTGCCGAAAACACAACAGTTCAGTCAGCCAATACCCACGCTCATCACCCTGGCGGGCTATGCGTTTGCGTTCTTTCTGTTATCCATCACCGTAAAAACGGTTCCTATTGGTATTGCCTACGCGATCTGGTGTGGTGCCGGTATCGTACTGGTGGGATTGATCAGTTGGCTGTGGCATGGCCAGCAGCTGGATCTGCCAGCGATTGTGGGTATCTGTCTGATCATGGCGGGCACTATTGTGATTAATGTGTTTTCAAGAACCGTGTCACACTGACAGCAAACGCACTTACTGACTGCAGATCATAAGCATAAAAAAACGGGCCCGGATGAGTAATCCGGGCCCGTTTTTTTATGCTGCAGAGTGCAAACGCTACGAAGCTTACTTTGTCTGAGCAGGCAGAATCACTTCCACTTCGTCATGGGGACGCGGGATCACGTGCACAGACACCAGTTCACCAACACGCTGAGCTGCCGCAGCGCCGGCATCTGTCGCGGCTTTAACAGCGCCGACATCACCCCGCACCATTACAGTCACCAGGCCACCACCAGCCCGCTCCTTGCCGACCAGCGTGACGTTGGCCGCCTTCACCATGGCGTCAGCCGCTTCAATCGCGCCGACCAGCCCCTTGGTTTCAATCATACCCAGTGCGTTGCTTACCGCCATTTCTCCCTCCCAGGGAATCGTAGGCTATGCAGGTTTAGCAGCCTTTCAGCTGGCTGATCACCTTGCGGGTTAATGCTTCAATATCAATGTCAGTTACGGATGCCGTTGGCTGCGAATCGGATGTCAGAGACTCCGGCTCAATCAGACCAAACGCAACATAACGCTTGTTAAACAGATGCAACGGCGTGACGTTGTCAGACGTTGCTGAACCGCCAATGCCGCCACACCCCAGCGTGAAGGCGGGAGGCAGACCGGTCGTTGCCCCAACACCACCATGGGTCGCAGGCGTATTCACCACCAGGCGGGACACCGGCTTCTTGAGTGCAAATTCCTGGATCAGCAGATGGTCCTGCGTATGCAGCGCCAGCGTGTGCCCTGCTCCCTCGTAATGGAGCAATTCCATGCACAGCTCACAGGCTTCATGGGCATCCTGCACCCGGTAGAAACCCAGCAGCGGGGAAAGTTTTTCCCAGGAGAACGGGAAGTCCTTACCCACATTTTCCCGCGCCTGCTCGGCTACCAACACCTGCGTAAATGGCGGGACTTCCACACCGGCCATGCGTGCAATTGCTGCTGCCGGTTTACCCACAATTTTTGAATTCAGACCGCCACGGGGATTTTTGATCAGCGCTTCCAGCTTGCTGATTTCTTCCTGATTCAGGAAGTAACAGCCCTGTTCAATCATCTCGGCACGCACGGTATCCGCAATCACATGCTCTGTGACCACATGCTGTTCCGAGGCACAGATCGTCCCGTAATCAAAGGTTTTTCCGGTGATCACATGGCGCACAGCTTTCTTGATATCCGCTGTCCGCTCAATGAATGCCGGGACATTGCCGGGACCAACACCCAGCGCCGGAGTGCCGGAACTGTAAGCCGCCCGTACCATCGCCGAACCACCAGTTGCCAGGATGATGCCGGTATCCCGATGCTTCATCAGCTCGGCCGTGCCTTCCTGGGTGGGATACGCCATGACGCTGACCAGATCTTCCGGCGCCCCCTGACTTTTCAGGGCTGAGCGGAGCAGTTCAACCGTACGCGTGATGGCATTCAGCGCGGCAGGATGCGGACTGATCACCACGGCATTACCCGCCTTCACGGAAATCATCGCCTTATAGATGGCCGTTGACGTCGGGTTGGTAGACGGCACCAGTCCAGCGACCACGCCAAACGGTACAGCCACTTCCATCAGCTGCTGTTCTTTGTCCTGGGCAATAATCCCGACGGTCTTCATGTCCTTGATGGAATTCCAGAGAATCCGGCTGGCCAGCAGGTTCTTGGTCACCTTGTCCTTGACCCGGCCAAAGCCCGTCTCTTTCACAGCCATGTCAGCCAGTTCGTGGGCATGCTGTTCCGCGATGTCCGCCATGGCCTTGACGAGCGTGTTGACCTGGGCCTGACTGTAACCGGCAAGAATCTTCTGTGCCGCCCGGGCTTTCGCCAGCAGGCAACGCACATCCTGCACTGAGAGCAGGTCTTTATCGAAGTCTTCCAACGGATGTCACCATTATTTTCCAAACCCTGTTTTTTGCAGCCTTTGCAGCAATAGTGCAAACAACCACAGGGGAATTAATGCCTTACAACCCGAATATCAAAATCAAACCGGTTGAAAAACGCGTCCAGCTGGTTCAGCTCTTCGTTGCTGTAACCACCGACATGCTCAGCCGGATACGCCAGGTCCAGCATCGTGTACTTGGTTTTGCCCATCTGGTGATAAGGCAGGACATCAATGCGCTGGATGCCGCCTTTTTTCGCCAGCGCCGTGACGTAATCAATCGCGCCGGTAATCGCGTCATAGGAATCGTTGTAGCCACGGATCAGCGGCATGCGGATGGCAATATTGGCGTTCAGTTCAACCAGGCGTTCCAGGTTACGCTTCACCGCTTCATTGCCGATACCAAAGATCGCCTTATGCTTCTCGGTATCAATATGCTTGATATCGAAAAGGAAAAGATCAGTGTGCGGCGCAAGTTTTTCGTAATTCTCCAACGCCGTGGAACCGTTGGTTTCGATGGCGGTATTGATCATGTTGCGCTTGCATTCCGCCAGCAATTTAGCGGCAAAATCCGCCTGAAGGGTGCACTCACCACCACTCAGTGTGACGCCGCCACCGGAAGCCATGTAGAAGTTGTAATCCTGAAGGATCACACCCATCAACTCCGCCACGGTGACATCCTGCCCCATGATTTTCAGAGCACCGCCCAGGCAGTTCTCTTCACAGTGCCGGCAGCCCACACAGTTGACGGAACGATCAATGCCATTCGGGGTATGCCCCCCGACCGGACAGACTTCCACACAGCGACCGCAATGCACGCATTTATCGGCATTGAACATCACCTGGTAGGCATAGCTGATACTTTCCGGATTGGAGCACCAGGGGCAGCGCAGGTTGCAGCCCTTGAAGAACACCAGTGTCCGGATGCCATCGCCATCGTAAATGGAATATTTCTGGATATTGAAGATCCGACCCTTGGGTTCTTCGACGCCCGAGGTCGCGATCAATGAAGTGCTATGCATGCTCGTCATTCAACCCTGTCTGTGGAAAACGCCGGCAACACGACAGGTGTTGCCGGCATCCAATCAGAAGCCTTCAATCACAGTACGGCTGATGATTTCATCCTGAACTTCCTTACACAGTTCAACAAAGTACGCGCTGTAACCGGCGACACGGACGATCAGGTCACGGTATTTTTCCGGTTCCTTCTGCGCCTTGAGCAGTACTTCGTTATCCACATAACTGAACTGCATCTGACCGTTACCCAGGATGGAGGCGGTCCGCAGTAGGGTGATCAGGCCGTTCTTACCTTCCGGCGTATCCAGCAGACCTTTCAGGAACTTGAAGTTATGCACCATGCCGATGTTCATGGATTCCACGTTCATCTGGCTGACGGACTTGATCACCGCGGTAGGACCGCACTTGTCCGCACCCTGTGAAGGGCTGATACCGTCAGACAGCGGCATCCAGGCTTTACGGCCATTAGGCGTGGCAGACGTCAGTTCACCGATCGGCGTGTTGTTGGAGATGGACAGGGTGCCGTGACTCATTGTTGAGTAGAGCATCTGGTACTTGCGGCATTCCTTTTCAGTCCACTCGGTCACTTCACGGGCAAACTCATCCGCATAAGGATCGTCGTTGCCGTACTTGGGCGCATTGATGCAGTCGCGATGCAGCTGTTCGTGGCCTTCAAAGTTCGCTTCCAGAGCATCACGCATTTGTTCCAGGGTGTACTTTCTGTCTTCGAAGACCAGCTTCTTGATCGCGGCCATGGAGTCGGCATAGGTCGCCAGACCGGAGAAGATCAGACCCGGACCATGGTTGACCATGGCGCCACCACCGGCGACATCCTTACCACTTTCCATGCAGCCTTCCACCAGCAGTGACATCAGCGGCTTGGGCGCCATGTCACGGTGAACCCGCTGGCTGATCACAGTACCGATAGCAGACAGTTTCACGATATGGGCGATCTGAACTTTTACTGCTGCTTCGAAATCCTCAAAGGTTCTGAAGCTATCCAGGCTGCCGGTATCAATACCCTGCACACTGTTGTACAGCGTCATACGACCGCGGTTCAGAATGAATTCAAAAACAATCGGCCACTGGGTGTAACCGGTAGACGTCCACTGGTAGATACGGCCAGACTTCTGGGGTTCCACGCAGCCCATCATGCAGTAGTCGCGGGCGTCTTCGAAATCGAAGCCCTTACGCAGCATCATCTTGATATGAGAATCATCAAAGTGGCAGGCCGGGAAGCCCATACCCGCTTTCACCACCTCAACGATTTTCTCCATGTATTCCTGCGGAGACTGGTTGTGGATACGGCAGGCCAGTGAGGGCTGGTACACCTTGATGAAACGTACCGCGTCCATCATCAGGTAAGTCAGGTCGTTACAGGCGTCGCCACCGGTACGCTTCTGGCCACCGACGGTCAGGTTGATAAACGGCTGGTAACCGGCAAAGTACTTGGCGCCCAGCTCGCTGGACATCCACATCATCTCGGAACACTTGATGATAAATGCCTGCATCAGTTCCAGCGCCTGGTCACGGGTCAGGCGACCGGACTCAATATCCGCGGCATACATCGGGTAGCAGTACTGGTCCATACGGCCCAATGACAGACCCGTCTGGTTCTCTTCTACCTCGAACAGGGATTCTACGGTCCAGACCGCCTGCAGGGCTTCCTGGAACGTCTTGGGTGGATTGGCCGGAACATTGTCGTTCACTTCGGCAATGGTCAGCAGTTCTGCACGACGGGCCGGATCGGTTTCGCGGCCAGCCAGTGTTCTGGCATAGTCAGCCATACGACGGGCATACGCCATGACACCGTCACAGGTTTCCATCGCCGCCTTGTAGTAATAGATCTTGTCGATATCAGCCGGGTTTTCCATGCTCAGGGTTGCCAGACGAGCCTCTGCATCCGCCTTAATGCCCTTCATGCCTTTAGTCACCAGCAGTACGTCAAAACCGGGGCAGGTATCGCCACCGCCGTTGATCTGGTGATACGACAAGTCACTGACGTAAGTCTCACCACTGAATTCCCAGATACCGGCTTCACGGTACAGCGCTTCACAGACCTCATCGACAGAACGTCCAGTCCAGAAAGGTACGATCTGCTCCCGGATGACCTGCTTGTCTGCTTCGGAAATTTCAAAGGGATCCTGGGGACGGGTGCTCATGGTGTCGAGTTCTTCTTCCACCCAGCGCCAGGCGATATCGGGGGAGAAGGCGCCGGCACGCGGCTTACCGCAAGGGTGACCGACAATCAGCTCATCATTCTGGATCAGCAGCGGTGCAGTTTCACAGGCGGCCCGGAAAGATTTGGCACGCAGCATGATCGGCGGCAGGCCGGGGTTCTTTTTAGCAACTTCAGTGAACGCCAGTGCGCGGTAAATAGAGACACTCGGACGAGCTTTCAGGTATTGATCCCGCAGACGCTGCATACGGGGCGTCAACCCTTCCATTAGTTTGCCGGAAGCAGGACTCGGCTCCGGTTGCCTGCCGCTGGCGGCCGGCAGGTGCTGGACGATTTCCCGGATCAGCTGGCGAAGTGCTTCTTCGCTGATGCCGTCCAGTGAGGTGTTTGACGGGGAAGTGGAACCGAAGCGCTGGTCGTCGAATATGCTGGTGTTTTGCATCGTGGTCATCGCGAACTAAAGCCTTAAGTGGAAAGCCTCAGGGCCTCTCGATCCGTCCTGGGGCTATTTCAATGAATCTGATCGTCAGCCCTTATTCACCCAGGAGGTATTGGGCCACAATCCGCTCTACGTCATCGTGGGGGCGGGGAATTACCAGTGCCGTCTGCATTTCTCCAACGTCTTTGGCCGCAGCGATGGCAGCATCGACGGCAGCCCTTACGGCACCCACATCCCCTTTCACCATGGCGGACACCAGGCCTGAACCGACGTTTTCATAACCAATCAATTCCACGTTGGCAGCCTTGCACATGGCATCCGTGGCATAGACGCAGGTGACAAGGCCTTTGGTCTCAATCAGCCCCAGCGCATTACTCATTTACAGCTCCTGACGACAAGGAGGTTACGGTTTATGCAAAACCATGATCTTTTTGACGGTGTCGTGGGGGCGAGGGATCACGGCCGAGGTGACATACCCTTCTGCCCGTTTGGCGGCTTCCACGCCGGCATCCACGGCGGCCTTTACGGCGCCTACGTCGCCCTGGACCATGGTGGTTACGAAGCCCGAGCCAATATTTTCGTAACCAATCATTTCAACATCAGCTGATTTGGACATGGCATCGGTCGCTTCCAGGTTGGCCACCACACCCCATGTTTCTATCATCCCTAATGCGTTGCTCATCGGGCTCTCCGATACAATAAAATCGCCGTATCATTCACGAATCAGTGATGACAGGCGTTAACATCAGCCATGAACCCGCTTGAAAGTCGTGCACGTGTGATTTGTCAGTCAGGACAATAAAACGTCTAACAAGAGTGAACGCCACCAAACAAATTCAGAACGAGATAATACGCATTGAACGGTTTTAACCTTTGAGAAGAATCAATAAAGAAACGACAATTTTGATAATTCTCACCGGTAAGTACCCATATTCTGTTGATTCAGGGCACAAGAAGCAGAAAACGCCCAAAACTGGCAGGAAATGCTCAAAAATCAGTAGGCATAAATAATATTATTTTTTATTTTGATTACGCCTATTTTTTAATAAATCAACAAATTACAAACAATAAATCACAAGAAATGATTTAAATCAGTTTATCCCACCAGGAAATCTGCAAGTATGCGCCCCGAATAACAATGATTTAATCAACCGTTACCGGTCAATTAAATCAAAGGTAATACCGGATAAGGAATAATGCTCAGAACTGACACATGTCAGCGATTCAAAGATGACCATGTGCTTTCACTTTCAAAGAACTCAATCCAGTCTATACATTCAATCGGGAGCCTGACTTTTTTACTCTCGAGAGGTTCCTGCGCGCTTAAATCCAGTTGAGTTGTTTGACCAGAGCATGACACCGGCTTGAACAGTAACCAAGATAGGAAACCCAATCGATGAGCGGGGCAGTCGCCACTGGCAATATGATGGCCTACCAGGCCAAGGCTAAACTGGATTTTGATTTTAAACGACGGGGCATACTCATCGCCCTGATGTCTGGTATGTTCTATGGCTGTTATACAGCCTTCATGACGCTGGGCATGTCGACCGGCGCCTGGGTCGACTGGTACGGCGTCAACACCGCCGGACTGTCAGCCTTTGCTCTCACCTACCTGCTCGGTGCCCTGGGCGCCGCCACCACCGACACTTTCAGCGCCATCTGGTCCCTGAGTTTCGCCACTGCCCGGGGCCGTGTGGGTGACTTTTTCCGCTGCATGCAAACCCGACCGGGCTTAATCATGGCAGCGGCAGCCATTATCGGCGGTCCGCTGGCCAGTACAGCCTACGTGATAGGCCTGCAGAAAGCCGGCTCCATCATTGTACCAATCAGCGCCCTCTGCCCGGCCATTGGTGCCATTCTCGGACGCTTCCTGTTCAAACAGACACTCAATGCCCGCATGATGCTCGGTATTCTGATCTGCTTTATTGCCAGCTGCATGATTGCCAGCACCAGCCTCGGCGGTGAGGCTCCGGAAGGTTTGATGGTCGGCCTGTTCTTTGGTTTTATTGCTGCACTCGGCTGGGGTATTGAAGGTTGTGTGTGTGGTTACGGAACCTCCATGATCGATTCCGAAATCGGTATCACCATCCGCCAGGTGACGTCTGGTATGACCAACCTGATCATCCTGGTGCCCCTGTTCGGCATGATGTCCAACCATGATGTTTCCACCTTCAGCATGGTACAGCAGTCGTTTATCAACAGTGATTCCACCCTCTGGTTCATGATTGCCGGCCTGTGCGCCTACCTGACCTTCATGTTCTGGTACAAGGGCAACAGCATGTGTGGCGCCGCACTGGGCATGTCCTGTAACGGCACTTTCTCCTTCTGGGGACCTTTCTGCTGCTGGCTGCTGCTCGGCGTTATCTTCGGCCTGGATGGCTGGACCATTCCGCCGATCGCCTGGGCCGCTGCCGTACTGATGGTCGTGGGTATTTTCGTCATCGCCATGAACCCGATGGATCTGCTGAAAAAGAAAGAGGCTGGCCAGTATGAAACCGCTTAATTATGCCCTGCTGAAGTACTTCACTACCGTGGATGAAGCCTGCGAGACCGATGTCATGACAGCGCTGAAAGACGAGTACAGCAGCTTCAAGGCCTACAAAAAAGACGCCATCATCTCAGCGTTGATGACAGCAAAAACCAACGGCTTGCTGGAAGAAACCCATTTCGAGATGGATGAGAACAACGAGCTGCACGTTTATTACCGCGCCAATGAGTCCGGTGCGGCAACCATCAATCAATACATTAAATAAGCACTGAGACTCCTGCTCCAATCTGGCAATTCTGAATATCAGAAAACTGCCAGATTGGAGCAACACGATAACGATCACAGAACCCTTTTGTTGAATAAAAGTTTAAGCCATCACAGGCTTTTTTGTTTTAACCTTCCCGCTTTTCTCATTGAGAAATTTATCGACCTGTCAGGCAACACTCGCTATATCACCAGGCTTACGCAACATTTTATCGATATCACCAATATGCGTTTCTTCTTCAGTGATTAAACGTCGGGCGTATTCTTCGACCAGCACGGACTTTCCCTTTTCCGCCAATGCCAGCAGCTCGTAGTAATGGGCAACGCCTTCTTTCTCAAACTGCAGGGATTCAGTCAGGATATCGTGGATATCATGCCGGGAGGTTTCCAGCAATTCTCCAATACTGATCGAGGGATGTTGACCGAAGTAGGTAATCAACTCCCCGGCCTCGTGGGCGTGAAGCAGCGTTTCCTGCGCCGCGCTACGGAACCAGCCAACAATCGGTATTCGGCTGTAACCAAACACCATAAAGCTGTAATGGGTGTATCGCACAACGCCGGCCAGTTCATGTTCAAGAATATCGTTCAGCTTGGCTACGATCTCAGCAGTATGAGTGGACATTTTGACTTCTCACTTTTCTGTTTTATTCATCAGGCTGCTTGAGTATAGACATTGTTCAAGTCCCAACTGATGTAGTCTTAATACAGACTCGCCAGAAGCCCATTAACTAAAAGGAAAAAAAGCAAGTAGACCACTGCAGCTCCCCATGCGATTAACTCATAATATCCCCTTAATCAACATGTATTAAAAGTGGTCAGAAAATTAAAAAAACCAGCCCAATTTGACAACAATCGACATCTCGTAAAACAACTGTCAGACTGGAACCGTATAATATAACAACAAAAAGCTTTAACCCATTAACACTTTACCCACCCAAGAGCATTTTAAATTCAGAGAGAAACAATACTACCGTATAACTATTTTAGGATCATAATAATATGTTCTTACAACCTGTGGCTCTCCATGAACCAACTTAATTAACTTAAAATGAATATCATAATTTAGTTCAGATCCAACTGTCGCACTATCAAGGACTGTCGCTTCTGTATAGTCAACTTTTGACGAAATACTCGAAAGCTCACCTCTTGAATTATACGCCCTCATACTTTGTTGAGTTTTAGTCACACAATAATCAACTTCTCCCCCAGAATTATAATTTTTCATATTCTGACTCCACAAAGAATATTGATGAGATACTGGAGAAATATCATCGATAATTAGACAATATTCTGGCGATGGCCTTATGGGGCTTTCATACCAACGAACATTATCACCAGGAGATGCGTAGACACTGAGATCTGAAGACGCCTGATTTGACTCAACATTTGATGAAACAGTAATCATTCTTACTCTGTCACGCAAAACATCTAAAGGGATCATTGCTGTAGATGAAGGATTTTTCTCATATTCTTCAATAAAGCTTCTTTGATCTAATACAACAATAATGCTTACTATATTTCCCATCACTTAATCCTCTCCATGTTACTTTTTGGGCTCTATACTAAACAGGACTTTATGAGGTTTAACGTCATTCGGCTGGAATCGTATTGTGTATTCAACCTTTCCATCATCATAAGAATAGTTCTTTGATATATATTCCCCAGCTGATATTTCACAAGGTTTAGACTTTTTATCTTTATGTTTATTTGATTTCATATGCTCTATAACCCCCTCTCCTTTTCCATGCAACTTGTCTTTATAAGAGTGATTAAAAGCTCCAAAGCCAGCATGAAATGTATCACTGGAACTTGTCTTCACATAAAAAACAAAATAATCATCCTGCTTGAGTCCTTTATCTACAACTTTATAAACAATTAATGTTTCGACATGCTTCCCTTTCCCTTCCAATGTCATCTTTGAAATAGGTGAATCAGCCTTCAACCCTTGATCTTCGGTTTCAATTTCAACTTTAGGACCTATCTTCCAAGCTGGAGTTTCTATCCATGCGCCATGTACAGGCTTACTTGTATTTGTTACAAGCTCAAATGTCATTTCAGTTGAATTAGTTATCACTACCACCATATCTGGATCTGCATCAGCTTTAAAATAACCTAAAAGCTTCATTCCAAAGTCCAACGAACTATCCGCTGTAGATATAACGTCTCCCACGTTAGCAGATTTACTCGTATCAGTCATAGATATCTCCTTATAGGATTATTAAATCAAAAATATTTATATCACTCTTCAATCACATATGAATAACTCCAATCCTTTTTGGGCTCTATATTAAACAGGACCTTAAACGGACTTACATCATTAGGTTGAAACTGGATAAAAAAGGGAACTTGCCGGCCAACATCAAGCTCTAAGTACTCACCTTGTGACAAACAATGCTTGCTGTGATCCTCGTCTTTGATATGTTGAATAATATCCTCTCCTTTACCAAGTACGAGATCCTTCCAGCGTTTTTCCCTATAAACACCAACACCTGCATGGAAAGTGCTATCTTGAGTACTAATATAAAAGACCAACAACTGAGCTACTGGAAAGTGATCGATCACCTCATAAAATTTATAAACAATTGTTGTTTCAATTTTTCGTCCCTTACCTTCAAGAGTCATACGAGACATTGGCGAATCATGCATGGATGCTTCTATCTGACTACCAACATCAGTATGACAGCCTATTTTCCAATCAGGTGTTTTTATCCAGGCCCCATGAAGGGGTTTGCTTGTGGAGGGATACAAATGAAATTCATACTCCGTAGAATTATTCACCAAAACAACCATGTCGGGATCTGTATCAGGCGTAACATAACTAAGAGCCCTCATTCCGAAATCAAGGGCTTCCATCGTCACTTCTAACCGAGATGACATAATACGAATTCCTTTAAGTATTATTATTCAATAACTTTACAATTAGGTTATAGGGCAATAGCTCATCATCATTAAGAGAATAGAAAAGCACATATCTAACCACTTGGTCAAGAAAGTTAAAAATCATCATTTTGATATATGCAAAACTTAAAACCCTATAATATTTTTTGATAGCGCTATATCTGGCGCTGACATTTCACAATACGGCTTTATAGGATCTCGTCAAGCACAATCTATTCACATGGAATACGACAGTAACTTATGGGTCAAAGCCGTACGATTCTTAACCGATAATTTGGAGAATATATTCTTCATATGGGTTCGTACTGTAGTAAAACTGATATCAAGTTCGTAAGAAATGGCTTTATCACCTTTGCCCATTAACACTTTCGCGGCTATTTCAGCTTCCCGTGTTGTTAGTGAATAGGCTTCTTTTAGCAAGTCTGGGTTGATCGCCTGGGCAGGTTGAGATGCTGTGGTCTCTACTTCATTTCGCCCTATATGCTTTAACCCCTGAGTGATGTAGGGCCGAAGTGTCTGCAAAATTTCCAGATCATTCTGGGTGAAGTTACTCCTGCCGGCATGTCGCCAGATTCTAAGGTCTCCAATATTGAGGTCATTATCCAGGGCGTACATATTCACGCCATAATGCAATCCGTCTTTACTCAGGAAATCATTATAAAACTCGGTTTTGACCAGATCAGGCTGGCTGATCACTTCATTCACGCTGCTGGCTTTACCCAGGGCCTGCAATTTAAACGTGATGGGATCATTGAACTGATAATACGCTTCATACTGCTTGAGGTTGTTGTTATCCATATTGATGGACACACGCTCGGTGAAACACTGCTGTTGCTCATTCCATACAAAGGACGCATAAAAATCTGCATCCAGCAGCTCCAGCAATCGGTGACCAAGATGCAGACGCAACGCACTGCTCGAATCAGACTGATTCAATAAATCAATAATGTCATACAGGTTTCTGAGTTTTGTCCCTGTCAGGTGCATCGCGGTCTCCCTCGCAACGGCAAGAACGTAAAATACCCTATAAAAACAAGGAAAACAAAGTCATCAATGACAATACCTTCATGACATAAAGGTTAAGCGTAGCCGAGCAAGACGACAACAATATTAAAACACAACCCCACTGCACGACTTCAGTGCATTTTTCTCATCCCAATTGCAACAGACTCATCAAAATTGAGGATACAGGCATTTAATTTTTTGCTGATAACGTTAGTTTACAGGCTACGGTAAGCCGTTACTTCAAAGACAAAACGCACAATAACAAGGCAAGGGAAAAGCGATGACGTTCTTTGTTACCCGTAAAAGTGGGTTACCCCGCGCAGAATCGGATCAACTCCAGAAAAGCTTTATCGATATTCTCTACGACCACCGGAAATTCCTTGATGACCACGGCGGATTCCTTGGCCCGGAGTCACTGGCCAAGCAGTGCTGCGATAAAAAAATTGCCATCATTGGTGCAGGTCCGGCAGGACTCGCCTCCGCTTGGTTCCTGATGAAAATGGGGTTAAAACCCGATATCTACGAAGCCGAGGAAGCTCGGGTCGGCGGCCGGATCTGGACACACCACTGCACAGACGCGCCGCACGCCCTGTTTGAAATGGGCGCCATGCGGGTTCCGCCTTCGGAGCAGGTTTTCAAGTATTTTGCTGATCTGTACAGGATGCCTTCAGGGCCCTTTCCTGATCCCGGTATTGTTGATACGCGGCTTCAGTATCAGGGCAAAACCTATGATTGGGATGAAGGAGAGGATGTCCCTGCAATCTTCCAGGGTGTAAAGGAAGACTGGGAAGCTCTCGTCACCGAAAAAATGGAGCCCATCGCCAACTCCCTCAAGGACGGCGACTTCGACCAGGCACAGACACAATGGCAGGCATTGCTCACCGGAGAAGACACCGGCTGGAGCAACCTCAGTTTCTACGGCGCACTGAAACAACAGTTTCCCCATTGGACGGCCAGGGAGTTTGACCTGTTCGGCACGCTGGGAATTGGTTCTGGCGGTTTCGGCCCATTGTATGCGGTTAACTTTGCCGAGATCGCCCGGCTGGTCATTAATGGTCTGGAGGATTCTCAGGAATTCTATCCTGAAGGCATGGATAAGCTGGTCGACGGTCTGTATTCCACCCAGACCCCCATTCATGACAGTACGCCGCACTCTCTGGAAACCTGGAGCCAAATCCGTTTCAACCAGCCGGTGAAATCCGTCACCAGCAAGGCGGATGGTGGGGTTGAAGTAAAATCCATTGATCCTTGCGGACATACCTGCATAGAAAATTACGATGCCGTCATCGTGGCCACCACGACCCGCTCCATGGAAATCGATCTGCGGCTGACCAACCCGGTCGAAACCTCTCCGCTCAACAATGACGAGATCACTGCCGTTCAGAATCTTCACCTGATGAACTCGTCCAAACTGTTTCTGCGGACCCGCACCAAGTTCTGGACAACCGACGAATGGAAAGCCCGGAATCTGCCAGAAAATATCCAGACCGATGGCCTGTGCCGGGGTGTTTATTGCCTGGATTATCCCGGTACTGACAGCGGCGTCGTCCTGCTCAGCTACACCTGGGGCGACGACTCCACCAAGCTGATAGCCCTGGATGTGGGCACCCGGGAAAAGATTCTGCTGAATTCACTGGAATCTGCCTGCCCTGAATTTGTTGAGAAACTGCGGAAAGAAATCTGCGACAGCAAAAATGTTGACTGGCAGCTGGAACCCAATTATTTCGGTGCATTCAAACTCAATCAGCCCGGACAGGACCTGGAAAACCAGCATCTGTATAGCCAGTTCCTCTCCGTTAAAAACCCGGCAACCGACAAAGGCGTGTATCTGGCCGGCGACAGCGTTTCCTGGTCCGGCGGCTGGATTGAAGGTGCCCTGCAGACGGCGATGAATGCCTCAGCAGCGGTTATTTCGCGACTGGCCGGGGAAAGAGCCCTTTATCCACATAACCCCCTCACACAGAAATCAGATCTCTTTGATTACGGTACCTGAGGCCACTGAAAACCCTGCATAACCGGCACAACCCCGCATTGGGCTGGGCCGGTTATCGCTATGGGTATCAATGGTTGCAACGACACATTTTCACCCCCGCTCTGATGCCTGATCACCAGAACGGATAAACCAGGGATGCATTCACGACAAAGGAGCCTGTCAATGAACACCCAACCATCCGTGGCAGAGGCATTAAAAGCCTGCCTGGGCAGCAAAGAACAGTACCCCCTCATTCTCTCTGACTGTGAAGACTGCAATGGCAACGGGCTGCTGTACGAACAGGCCAGAAAGGTGTTTAACCGGAAATTTCAGTTTCGCCCCAGCGCCATTGTGTTTGTCGAAAACAGCAGTCAGGTCAGCGACATCGTTCAGTTTGCCAATCAAAACAAGATCAATATCCGGGTACGCTCCGGTGGTCATGATCATGAAGGGGAGTGTTCCGCGACCGATGTCATCCTGATTGATTTCAGCAAGATGAACCGCATCACCCCAACCAAAGCGCCCCAGGGATGTGACGAGACGGCAGACTATGTGACCATTCAGCCCGGCGCCCGCTTTGCCCATGTCAAAGCAGAATTGGACCGGCTGGGGTTGGGCATTCCTCACGGCACCTGCCAGACCGTCGGTATTGCCGGCTATACCATGGGCGGCGGTTGGGGGCCGTGGACGCGCAAGTACGGTATGGGTTGTGAGTATTTAGTGGCAGCCACGATTGTGCTGGGTGATGGTAAAATCCTACAAGTCGATGCAACGTCTCGCGAATCACGACTGCTCTGGGCATTAAGAGGCGGTGGCGGCTTTAGTTATGGCATCGTCACAGAACTGGTTTTCAAGGCCTTTAAACTACCGCTGGTTGCTTTCGACTTTCACCTTCCGGTTAACCAGTATTTCCCCGACCTTACCGCCGTTGAGATATTGGAAGCCTGGGAAAAACTCATTGCCCCCGGTGAGAATCCTAACCTGATTGGCACAAATCTGAAGATCAGCACCAAAGCCCTTGCAGAAGGGGCAACACCAGATCCTGACGCCAAACTGGACTGCGTTATGAATGGCTATGTGGCAGATGAATGGGGCGATCTAATGAAACTGATCATCATCATTTTGAATCACTTTGACCCCAAAGGCGCTAAGTCTCGTAAACAGACAGATATTGAGAAAAGCATCCATAAAAAAGGGTTGAAGATCTTTGCCTACCATGCAGACAAAACCCTGAAACGCCATAAACTGGCCCATGCCAGTGAGTGGTCATTCGCATCCTGGGATCGACACCAGGGCAGCACACAGAATCCTGAACTGCATCTGGACGGGGACTGTCCGGCACCGCATAAAATCACTTCTCGCCTTGTCGATACCTGCGGCTGGGATGACGAAAGCCGCAAGGCCCTGATCTGTTCACTACAGTCTCCGCTACTCCCTCGCTATGACGGTCCAGAAAAAAACTGTGAGGATAAATTCCGCATTCACACCTACATCACCCTGGGAGCAATCTCCGGTGAGTATTACAGCCACCATATCCAGAACGATGAGCTGGGTTGCGCCTTCCCCTACAGCGACCGCCCGTTCACGATCCAGTATCAGGCCTGGTGGGATCAGCCGGAACGGAACGAAACGACCGGGAAATGTGAATCCGGCTGTTCGGCAGAGCATCAGGTGATCCAGAACCGTTTTCACAGTAACCGCGCGGAAGACTGGATAGCAACCTGCCGAAATTATCCCATTCCCCATACCAGTGGCGCATTCATCAGCTTTAAGGACGCTTCTATTCCGACAGCCACCTATTTCGGCAACAACTACCAGGATCTGATGCAAACCAAGCTCGATTACAGCAGGGACAAAAACTGTCTGTTCAGATCCCGGAAAACGATTCTCTAGAGGATAACGAACAGGGATGCCTGAACGCCGCGTGTCAGGCTGTCTGCAACTGACGGCTCAGTGCAGTTCATGGGCCAGCTATACGATGTAACCAGTATAAAAAAACCTGATGGGGACTTTGCCATGAAACGCTTACTTGCCGCCTGTCTACTAATGGCAGGCACCTTTTTTTATTGGAGCGGTGCGGTTGCTGAAAGCAACGAAACCCGAACGGCGGATGCCATACAATCCGCCATGTATTACAACGCAGACATTCGTGATGCTGAAGAATGTGCCATGGAAGTCAGAAACGGGCAGCTGGTTGCCCTTTCCAAAGACGGCAAGCTGATTTCCAACCCGGCCATGACCTGCCCGGATATGTTTTCCTGGAAACTCTTTGTTGATGTCGTCAAGGACCGCTTCTGGTCCAACTGGGCGGATGAATCACAAAACTGGCCAGCCAAACCCTATCCGCTGTGCGAAGAGGGAGAAAGCGGAAACTGTTGTACACCCGGCAGCAATGACGACAAAAACGGCCACTGCCCTTACTATCCCGGTGATGCCCACAAAGACCGCCTGACACTATTAACCAATACCATCGGTACCGAGGCGGAAAAGCTGGCGGAAGAACTCTTGCGGGTAGGACGCATTCCTTTCGTCGACCATATGGATACCCGCCAGTCACTCAAGAAAGATGGCTGGAAATTATTCAAGAGCAGCAGTGACGACAGCCAGCCCTCCCCTTCCTGTGATGCCGTGGTGGTTAGACGGAACGCCTACCAACGTCATCCCCCAGATTCTCACGAATTTCAATCCACCGGGATCAGAAAGCATTGGCCGGGTCATTCGTCAGACCAATGCAGAAGTGACGGTCCGAAACAAAACCTTCCATGAATACCTGTATTACAACGATCTCTACAATGCCAACGGTGTGGCTGATATCTACAAGCGTAATGCCGATAATCTGGCCAGGAATTGCGAGATTGATGGCAAACAAAAGGTCTGCAGTAACGCACCTTACCACCAGCCAAACAAATCCTATTCAGCCAGTAACAAAACCCCCAGCCTGGCCACGGTGGATCTGCCCTTTGACGCCATCATGATCAAGAGTAACTGGCTACATCAGGACCTTGCCAATGCGCTGAAACTGATAGGAAATCAGCAAGACTATGTCAGCAAGCATCTGGCCACCCAAATTTCGCTGGATGCACTCAGTATTCCCTACGACAAAAAGGCCAATCCCGGCGGACAGTGCAATTTGAAAGGCACTCACTACCTGGTAGCTTTTCATGTTTCATCGAAGGATGTCCCCAACTGGGTCTGGACCACCTTTGAGCACAAAGATCTGCCGGGGCGTTGTGACTACACCGGCTGTAATGATGCCTTCGGCTACCAGAGCCAGGATAACCTGCCGACAGGAGTGGCCAAAAACTACGTGGCGCCAAACGAGCGCAGTGACCACCTCAACAGTCCTTCCCAAGTCTTTGGCATTGACCAGGGTTATCCGGAAGAACAGCGAACGGCAGCACTGAGTAACGTGTTCAACGGCATGAACATCGGCACCGGAGAAAGCACCAGTCCCTATGAGCCAGATCCCGAGGACAAGGCCTGGTTAAACTACCGTCTGAAAGGTTCCCAGGTGGAGTTTGTCACCGCTACCGGGCGCCCCACCCTGTTGGGTAACTCCGTCACCGAAGGCGGCTTCATGGACGGTTCCAGCTGTATTACCTGCCATGCCCGAGCCGGTGTTTATGTCAGTGAAAACGATGAGATCGACTTTGCCCGGCTCAGTGTCTTTATGCGCAGTATCACGGACTACGGCTATGCCCGCAGCGCCAACGGCATTCCCAATCCATCCTGGTACAACGTCAGTGACAACCCTCCCAGGCTGGAGGTACTGCAGACCGATTTCATCTGGGGTTTCCTGAATGCGCAACCGCTGGATGACTGATTAAACTGATTGTCTGCGACAAAATACAACGGGGATAGAACAGCATATCTATATAATCAATTTGCTGTCTCGGGCATGACTGTTCTATCCTTGATCTCACTGAGTTCCATGACCATAGTATTTATCACCAATGATCTGATATCACTATTGACAACACCGCATCACAAACCCGTTGAAAAATGACCTCACCAAACCAATATTAATGATGCAGTGGAAAAATGATAACCAGATCAAACATTGTTGTTACCCACCCCTAATAGAACCATTCTAAAACAGTGGAGTCATTAGCTGTTGAGAGCACATTATTTTTGGAGAAATCCCTATGGCTTCAGCCCCTCAGAGAACAGCTATTCGATATTCACCCTATGCAGTCGAGCTACCCCATATAACATCCGAGTTTTTAACTCAGGAAGTATCACCTCAAAATCGGCCCGGTTTTTTTTTCAAAGCAAAACAATATCTTTCGTTAACAGATGAAAAAAAGAAATTAGAAGAAAGACTAATAAAAGCATCATCAGACATACTGGAACCCGTAGAAAAAAATAGAATAGAGCTCGAAGCAATAGCATTAATAGAGTCAATGGATAATACAAAACTAGAGGAAATGTATATAGGGCTCGAGCCCAGGGAGCACGTCAGGGTTCCACCTCTGGAATTCTGCCTTAAGCATAGGCTGGTCGGTACTGCCACAAGATTGATTTCAAAAGATGTAAACCTGAAAACCAAATACACTACCGAAGGTCATAAACTACTGGACTTTGCCTTAATAGCATATTTTAACGTATGGTACGATGCATGTTTGCAGAATACATTATCCTATGACGCTGACTGGGAAGGACACAGAAATCTAAAAACCATCGTCAATTATCTTATTAACAGTGGTGCCAGCGTTAATTTCCATACTCACAATCTTCTCTATTTCAAGAGTATCTCAATATTAGATCGTGCTTTGAGATATTTATATTGTCCAGAAATCGCGAGAACACTTATTCAAAAAGGCGCAAATGTGCGAGGACACATCGACTGATAAAAATCCATTAATATTAACCATCACATCATGGAAAAAATGCGATAATACTTTTGATGGATTCAGCCGTTTTTATTCCGGAGATTTCTCCCCAATTGCGACTAAAGAAAAAAGAATGATTTTTGACCAGAAAATAAAAGCTCTCGTAAGATTACAATTAGAATCAGGCGCCAATATTAATCAACAAGATGAAGGAGGAAGAACTCCACTCATGCACGCTTTGGAACACCCTAATCTGACTATGGCCATAAGACTTATCGAAGAAGGTGCAGATGTAACAGTCAAAGGCGCCGAAACATACGACGCAAAAATACCTGGAAGCTCACGAATTGAACAAACATGCAACGAAAGCGAAAAAAGATCACCACTATTTACATACATGGCACGTCGCATATTCATGCGATATCAGTACAGTAGTTACGCATTATATTCCCCTAACAGTCAGGATATATTATTCATAAAGCAAATGCTCATCGCCGGTGCTGACCCTTGTGAGAACATAAAAATGCCAAGTAGAAGACCTATTACCGAATGTCGAAGGAGCAACACTGCATGCCTTTGTGGTCATGTCATTCTTGATAGTCAATCTCGTCATTCATTTCCGGATAATTTATTCACGTGCGCTATTGGAACACTATGTCCAGAACTCGTACAGTGCTTTATTTTTACAGATATGAGTGTAACTAGAAATTTGAAACAACAAGGGAAAGAATTAAACATAGAAGAATTAACTGCTCAAGACATACGGTCTTTTTCATATCCGTCAACCTGGCTCAAATCAGAAATGGAGATTGAAGCTTCAGAAAAAATCCTTGAAATGTTGAAAGAGGCCTGTAAGCCTGGCATTTGTCTCAGCTTACAATCCCACTGTCGAAAAACCATAAGACAAAAACTAAATTCCAAGGTTAATTTGATGGTTTCGATAGACAAACTGGGGATTCCTAAAAGGCTAAAGGATTTTCTAGCTTTCGACCTAGATACACGATGTATTGTTAGTGAAACATGGACAAGAATCCCTAAAATGATCATGAACCGATACGGCGCAACAGTTTTCGATGGAGGATGGGAATTTAAAGGCTCCTCTTCACTCCAGTAAACGATCGCCAGCAACACAAATGCTTATTAATCCATTGAATCTCAATCTTTTTTGTTTACACAAAAAAGCATCATACTGCCATCTATGAACAATACGGGTTAGTGCATTCTTCAGACTCAAAAAATACAATATCCGGAAGGTGTATAGCTTTCCTTCACAGGCACACGTTTTTACTATGCAGGTGATAAAGCCGTTCAGCGAACAGACATTGACTCGCATCAGTCAGCCCAACAACATCAAACACCTTTCAACATTGACGAACATCAATAATCAGAAACACAAACAGTGCTTCAATTCGCCACCCTATAGGCTGCTTTTCTGCAATCCCGGTAAACGCTGTTTACCCTCCCGCAGACAGGGTTTCCGTTCTCCGCGGGACTCAGACTACCAGTGAGACAACCACTTGAACGTTGAGATGAAAGGCATTTGCAAGGCTTTCGGCCATGTGAATGTCCTGACCGATATTGCATTGTCGATTGCCGACGGTGAAGTGCATGCCCTGATGGGCGAGAACGGCGCCGGCAAATCCACCCTGATCAAGATCCTGGCGGGTGTCTACACCCGGGACAGCGGCACGGTCACCATTGACGGCGTGCCGGTGGACGCCTGCAGTATTGCCGCCTGCCAGCAACTGGGCATCGCCTATGTGCACCAGGAACTGAACGTCATCAACGACATGTCCATTGCCGACAACCTGTTCCTCGGCCGTGAACTGCGCAACCGGTTCGGCTTCATTGACCGTCCTCGCATGAATCAGACCTGCGTCGAGCTGCTTAACGAACTGCATCTCGAACACCTGTCGCCTGATACCCTGATGCGACAGCTCAGTGTCGGCTATCAGCAGATGATTGAAATTGCCAAAGCGCTGCTGATCAACGCCCGCCTGATCATCCTGGATGAGCCCACCGCGGCACTGACCGACAAGGAAATCCGCACACTGTTCACTATTGTGCGAAAACTAAAGGCACAGGGTGTCAGCTTTCTGTATGTCTCGCACAGGATGAACGAGATTTTTGAACTGTCTGACCGCATTACCGTCCTGCGGGATGGTCGTTATATCGGCACCTGCCAGACAGCCGAGGTGAATGAAGATGACCTGGTAAAAATGATGACCGGGCGTAGTATCGACAATCTCTACACCGCCAGTGAAGCCATTCCCGGTGATATCGCACTGGAACTCCGTAATCTGGGTTCAGCAGGCCAGTACGAGGATGTCTGTTTTACCCTGCGTGCTGGCGAAGTTCTCGGCTTTGCCGGTTTGATGGGCGCAGGCCGCTCAGAAGTCATGCACGGCATTTTCGGCAGCTACCCTGCCGAAACCGGTGAAATCCACGTTCACGGGAAACCGGTGACCATCAAAACCCCCCGTGACGCCAGCAAACATGGCATTGCCTTTGTCACCGAAAACCGCAAGGAAGAAGGCCTGATACTGGACTTCAACCTCACCGAAAATACGACACTGCCGTCGCTCGACAGCTTTAGCAAAAACGGGTTGGTCAATGACACCGCACTGGTTACCACTACGGATCAGCACATTGCCCGGTTGCATATCAAGACCAGCAGCCGCGACCAGAAACTGAAAAACCTCAGCGGTGGCAACCAACAGAAAGTGGTGCTGGCCAAATGGCTGGAAACCCGGCCCGACATCCTGATTCTGGATGAACCAACCCGCGGCGTAGATATCGGCGCTAAAAAAGAAATCTACGACATCATCAACACACTTAAACAACAGGGTGTCGCCATTATCGTCGTCTCCAGTGAACTCTCGGAAGTGATGGGGATTTCGGATCGACTGGCCATTATGCATCAAAGCCGGCTGGTCAAGATCGCCGACACCGACACCCTGACACAAGACCAGGTTTTGAAATACGCTTTTACAGGTGCCCAGTAATGTCTACCCTTTCAGCCAGCGCCGTCAGCCCCCGCAGGAAGCCCAGCCTGTCGGAAATTTATGAGAAGTATGGCCTGTTCGTTATTCTGATCGGGCTGTGTGTACTCTTCACCTGCCTGAACCCCAATTTTTTCTCGCTGTATAACCTGCAGAATATTTTTAAGCAGTCGTCTATTAACGGCCTGATTGCCTTTGGTATGACGTTTGTCATTCTGCTGGGCTGTATTGATCTGTCCGTCGGTTCTGTACTGGCGCTTGTCGGTTACCTGACCGGTGTCATGCTGGTAAACTTTCAGCTGCCGATTGCCATTGCCCTGCCTGTGGCACTGGCACTGGGCATCATTCTGGGCCTTATCAATGGCCTGCTGGTTGCGCGGGTTAAGCTGCAGCCTTTCATCGCCACACTGATTACCATGACCGTTTACCGCGGGCTGACCCTGATCATTTCCGATGGCATGCCGGTGCGTAATATCGGTGATGTGTCGTCCATGATCGCGTGGATCAACCGGGGTAGCATCGGCATTCTGCCCGTCTCCATGATCGTATTCCTGGTGGTGCTGGTCATCCTGATGGTGCTGCTGCACAAGACCGTTTTCGGCCGTCAGCTCTACGCCACCGGCGGTAACGAGGAAGCGGCCCGGCTCTCCACCGTGCCCACCGACAAGATCAAGATTCTGGGTTACATGCTGTGTGGCCTGCTCTCCGCCATGGCCGCCATCCTTTACATCGCCCGTTACAACTCGATCTATCCCAACGCCGGCGTCGGCATGGAACTCGATGCCATTGCCGCCGTCGTCATCGGTGGCACCAGCATGACCGGCGGCCGCGGACGCATCACCGGCACCTTTATCGGCGTGCTGATCATCGGTGTCCTGAATAACGGCCTGAACCTGCTGGGCATCTCCTCGTTCTACCAGGAGGTGATCAAGGGGCTTGTCATCCTGTTTGCTGTCGTTATCGACATCAAGAAGAAGTAACACCTTACACACTGTCATTAGGAAGCGTCGTCGTACCATGAAAAAACTACTGGCCGTATCCTGCCTTACCCTTGCCGCAACCGGTTTACTGGCGGGCTGCTCTGATCAAAACAGTGCGGATACCAGCGCGACTGATCAGAAGACCATTGCCCTGATGATCTCCAACCGCTCCAACGAGTTCTTCGGCGTGCTGGAGCGTTCTGCGGTTGAGCAGGCAAAAACACTGGGTTACAACATTGAAGTGTACGACGGCGGCAACGACGCCACCCGTCAGCCCAGCCAGGTGGAAGACGCCATTACCAAGGGTGTCAGTGCCATTATCATCAACCCGCTGAACCAGGACGCCACCCGCAGCGTGCTGAATGACGCCATTGATCGAAACATCCCGATCGTGTCCGTTGACACCACCGTCGCCAATGTGGATATGCTGGCTCGCGTTGCCACCGATAACGTCGACGGCGGTAAGTTTGCGGCGGAATGGCTGGTGAAAAAGTCCGGTATCAATCCGGAAGAGCTGACCGGTGTTATCCACATGCAGGGACTGGACGGACACACCGCTCACATCACCCGTGCCAAGGGTTTCACTGAGTACCTGCAATCAGAAGACGCGGGTGCAGCCTGGAATGCGCTGACCGCCGATGCCCAGAAGTACATTCGCCTTACCGGCGACTTTGCCCAGGACGTGGCCCAGTCCGTACTGGAAGCCAAGCTGAGCGCCCTGGACCCGGTCGGAAAATACGTGATCTATAACGAAAACGATGTCATGGCGATTGGTTCCATTGGTGCTATCAAAAACGACAGCCGCTTCAATCTGGACAACTTCACCATCATCGGTTTTGATGGCTCTTCCGAAGGCAAGCGCCTGGTAGATGAAGGTGATATGCAGGTCACCATCGTGCAGGACTTCCAGTACATCGGTGAACATGCCGTGAATGTGCTGGATGATTTCCTGAGAAACAGCGCCATGCCAGCCAATGCCGATATTCCGGTTGAGGTCATCATGTACCCCAGCGTACAGACCCCTCGCGGCTAATCAGCGGATTCTATGTCCAGTCCGCACAGCACAGTGCCTGTGCGGACACCTTACATTCAAGACAGCAGGCAACCTGCTGTGACACTCTTTCACTTCCGGCAACGATTACGCGCATGTTTCTTGGTATTGATCTGGGCACCTCCGGTGTCAAAGCCGTTCTGCTGTCTGACACCGATGCCATCATTGGCCAGGCCAGCGCTCCCCTGACCGTTTCCCGTCCGCAGCCACTCTGGTCTGAACAGCATCCGGATGACTGGTGGCAGGCCGTCTGCGCCAGCATTGAGAGTCTTCGGCAGCAACATGATCTGTCCGGCGTGCAAGCAATTGGCCTGTCGGGGCAAATGCATGGTGCCACCGTGCTGGATCATGATTTACGCCCACTGCGCCCCGCCATTCTCTGGAATGATGGCCGAAGCCAGGCGGAATGTCTGGAATTAGAAGAGCTGGTACCCGAGCTGCGCGCCATTACCGGCAACCAGGCCATGCCGGGATTCACCGCACCTAAACTGCGCTGGCTACAGAAACATGAACCTGAGATTTTTTCCCGCATTCATAAAGTGCTGCTGCCCAAGGACTATATCCGGTTGCAGCTGACCGGTTGCTGCATGTCGGATCTTTCTGACAGCGCCGGTACGCTCTGGCTGGATGTTGCTAAACGTCAGTGGTCAGAAACCATGCTCGCCAGTTGCGGGCTGACGCTCGAACATATGCCCGAGCTGAAGGAAGGCTCACAGATCGCCGGTTACCTGCAAACCGAAATTGCACGACAGTGGGGTATTAACCCCGTACCCGTTGCCGCGGGCGGTGGCGACAATGCAGCCGGCGCTATCGGTACCGGTGTGACCGAACCGGGTCAAGGCATCCTCTCTCTGGGAACTTCTGGCGTCATCTTCGTGGTCAGTGACGACTATCGCAGCAACCCTGCTAACGGCGTGCACAGTTTCTGCCATGCCCTGCCTGATCGCTGGCATCTGATGTCCGTTATGCTGAGTGCTGCTGGCTGCCTGGACTGGCTTGCCCAGCTGACGGGCGCTGCCGATGTCCCGACGCTGTTGACTGAAGCAGAAAAAGCACAGCCACAGGAAAGCCTGTATTTCCTGCCTTACCTCAACGGTGAGCGCACGCCGCACAATAACCCTACGGCATCCGGTGTTTTCTTTGGTATGACCGGCGCCACCACTCGCGCCCAGCTGACACTGGCAGTACTGGAAGGTGTCGCCATGGGATTAAACGATGGCCTGGAAGCGCTGAACGCAACAGGCATTACCATCAACGAAATGACGCTGATTGGCGGCGGCGCCCGCAGTCCGCTATGGCGACAGATGCTTGCCAATATATTGAATATGCCATTGAGTTATCGCCGTGGCGGCGAGGTGGGACCAGCGCTTGGGGCTGCCAGACTGGCACGTTTATCAATTACAAGTAATCAGTCTGAATCCGTTTCAGCGGCATGCCCTGTGCCTAACTTGATAGAACAGATCACACCAGACCTAACGCAAACGCCACGCTATCAACAGCGTCAAATTAAGTTCAGACACCTTTACCTAGCTCTCAAGGAAGCATTCTAGAATGTTTTAATTATATAAAGGGAGTACTGACTACTCTCTTTATATTCAATAAAAAAACAGTGGAAATAGTCTTGCTACAAGCCCTAAAGTTTATTATCAGCAATAAAAATTGCTAACTAAAAGATATATTTTTAAGATGAAAACACATCAACTTTAATCAAAACAACACAATTTTAATACCAACAATCAATTAGTATTGATTTACAAAGACACGTTCATGCGGCACAAAAAAACATCCACATAGACCCTCTAGACAGGCTATTTCCACCAAAATATGCAAACCTATTAATGCTATAGATTCAAAAGTCAATAACGTTAATATCGTCCCGTAGATAAAGGGTTACAACATTGTTTCTGCCTCACAATCACGGCTATCGCTCCCCCCACGAATAGTCATAAGTTCCAACGCAGATGGTACAGATCGAGACTCATGAAGAGGAAGATGAACCATCGCAGATACATGTTCAGCGGCTGGGATCACCGATTCAACCGTTTGTGCGGAGGAACCCGCAGCGTCAATCTCTGTAAACTGACTTGCAACAATTTCAGGGTTCATATCTCTGATTTTTTGATCAACACGTCTACGATAATGAGGCCGAGAATTACAGTTTAAGAACACTAAATCTTCTAGATAGTTTGGTTTATTCGGCTCCTTGACTATTTTTAGAAACTCAGTCATAGCACCAGCTAAATACTCATCATCAGGGCACCCATTATCATCACCTTCAGAAAGACCTCGTTTGTGCGGAATAGCGCTGTTCCATACAGTCTTACCACCCAAAATAGTAAATGGTCGTTTATTATCAAACAAACTCTTTAGCATGAACAATACCTTACCCCCTAAGACACTAGCAGGTATATACGCTTTAAATGTTCCACCTGTATAGCGTTCGCCTTGTATTGGATGACACATAGACTGAACGCCAGGATAAAACATATATTGAATCTCTACAGTGCTCGCTGTTGGATAGTGGGGAAGATGAACAGCATCACCCTGTTCATTTTTTAGAATCGATGTTTTCATAAACCCATCTGGTGATGCCGCTTTCAATGAAAACAGTTGATCATTTGTTAATGGGCACCTTACACCTAATTTATAGCGATCATCATTAACCAGACTCGTATCACTCAATGGCTCGCAATCATCACTTAACACCTTTTGCAAATAACTTCTTGTCAGGTAGTGAGGTGTATTCTCCGCCTCTCTAAAATATCGGTATACTGGTTCATCAACATCACGCAACGCATCCAAAGATTCAAAATCAATAATATCCGGATTTAAAGACCTCTTCTCGCCTTCAGAGATCTGAACTAAACGTCCACATTCCTGCAATTCTTCTAATGCAACAAGGTAAGGATCATCACCATTGATTACTCGACTCCTTCGGGACATAAGCTCGGCATTGGAATGAATTTTACCTCCATCCAACACTAAGTCAAAAAAATCAAGCCCATCAAAACGAGCAAGCCAAAATAGTCTATTACGATTTTTTACTGAGCTTTCATCCTCTATCCTGGATGGAAGATCTATCGATAGAGCCTGAGACACAACATTCCTCTCTGCTTGAGGGTAACTAAAGGTATGTAAAGCTTTCACATCACGACACAGGTTCAAAGGTGTCAGAAAATGAGCTTCAATATATACACTTTCCGAATGATACTCTGCATCAGAAAGGAAAAAAGTATAAATAAAAACCTGTTTGAACAAGCTAACTTTACCATTTAACAAATCATCTACAAGCATATCCTCGGCATTATCAATAGGATAAAATCGTTCAGCTCCACTCATATCATTAGCAGTCCTTGGCGATATAAGAGCAATTTTTTTCAATTCATCCTTTATCACATAGTAATGTACATCATCATGCAAAGATCCCCCCCCATGCCGTTCCTGCCGATAATCAAGCACGCAACGAATAGTGTCCTTTAGTGCAAAAAACCCATCTTTTTCCAACAAAGGTTGGGATTCTAAGCTATCACATTGAGTCGACCGGATATCTTCTGCAATCCTCCTCAACCAACTATCAACATATAGATCATTTTTAAAAACACCAACCTCATGATTCAAAATCCACTTACTACTAAGATCACTCAAAGAGACTTTTCTCGTAAGTCTTCCAGCTCTAATGACCTTTCCCATTTTCTCTACTGCGAGCTCAAACAATTTCCGATAACAATGTTCTATCTCATTTGATTTTTTACCATCCAGCATTGCACGAAAACAATTACGATCGTTATTGCTAATCAATCCTGACTCACGACTGGTCAATAGATCCAACATCCCCCTCAATTCCTTCCCTGTACTTTCTCGCCCCGTGCATACATCATCTATAATTTTTCTGATTTTCTCATCTTTTTTGCATTTATCAACACGAAATGGATTATTAGCGAGCTGCCTAATGAGCTCTTCTCTGAACACATCTTCTTCATCCTCATTTATCCCCAACAGATTTTTACTAAATAATTCTGACTTGAATTGCATCACCTCCCGCATAAACCGACGAGACTCAAGATTACACTTTCTTTTTCTTAGACAAACAATAATACTGGAAACAAGGAAGAGTCCGACTCCCACACCTGCTGAAATCCCTATTATTTCAGCGCTTGTGAGAGAATCTTTTTCATAAGCCTGATCTGGATTGAAAGGAATGATTGTTGGATTAGCTGGCACACGATGATCGGAAGACTCTGAATGAGTTGGTAAAACCAGCATACTTATTTTCGGATACAACTGTATAATCGCACCATGATAAACACCTAGTTTTATATCATAATCGAAACTCATTTTCCTATCTGAAGGGATATCAACAACACAGGATTTACCTAACAATGTAGCATTCGCGTTATCAGCTATACCGTACTCTCTTACCCGCACACTGCAACTCTCAAGCATTCTAAAAGCATTTAGCTGATCCAATATCTGGAGCGTCATTTCCAACGATGCATTAGCCGGTGTATTTAGCTTTGTATATTGTCTCTCTGTTCCATTAGAATTAGCTATTACTGACTGGATAAATGTTTTCTTAATATTACCATCTGACAAAATATCTATTTTAGCCTGATAGTGTCCTCTGGCATCAACCGTAAAATTCATATCTAAAAAAACAAAAGTGTCAGAGCTAAGGCTCCACAAATGAGTAGCGTCGGGCACAAGACGTACTACAAAGGATTTTTCACCATGAAAGGGATCAATCTCTGTCATACATCGGTCTTTAAACTTCCCTTTAATAGCCGATTCTATTTCTGTGCCCTCTTTAGTGTAAAAAACACAGTCATGTAGACTTAAACTACCCCATCCATCAGTATGAAATGCCCGTGCAACGACTTTATGTGAACCTTTGTCATGATACGTATCCACATCAAAACCAACATCTCTCTGGCACGTCGCATTTGCAGACAAATCACATATTTCATGATCATATTCATTCCAATCCTGATTAAAAAACCTCAGCTTAATTCTATAGTCATCACTCCCATCGGGATTCATCCCATTATTAACCATCGGAATACTATCGTTCAAGGGTCGAGCCAAGCCTCTGCCGAACAAGCCGAAAGTGAATAATGCAAGAACCCCCGTCTTATACACCCATGAACATTTATTCGAAGCCAAACGGCTTATATTATTTTTTTCTTTGACATTAACACCATGACCACTTTCGATTACCCCACTTCTCGTAGACATAACACCATAATCGAGTAAGACAAAGACAGCTTCAAATTCCTCATCTGAAGATATGTCTAAATTGTTTAGCATAAACTCTAATGTACCATTGGCCGGTAATATATACCGTTGAAAACTTTTACATGTATCTTTTACCCAAACCACAGCTCTTTGCCAAACAGTTATTGAAGAAGACATCGCTGTAACTGTTGAAAAACTTTTTCTACAAGGAACTTCTGATGCAATTCTCGCATTATGCTTTGCAGGATCAACACATCTCATTCTTCTATCAACTGATTGTGGCACGTGATGTCCTAATCTAGGAAGTAAAGAAAAACCTGACATAGCGTAAACCTCCTTATATTAAGTACGCCTTAAAAATACATCTTCTTAATACTGTTATAACTAACCCCATCACACTCATAAGCCAATAGCCTTACAAAAAACTTGAAGGTAAAAGAATCTATTACTCAGACAAACTGAAGTACTTTGATTAGACAGATCTCGCATCAGTTCCCCCCAAAAAAAGAATAACTAAATTTGTCAGCACATCCCTTTAAAAAAACACAATAAAAGCTCTAACATTTCAAAAACAACACAAAACGAGCCATCGATACATGCTGTTTGAATTTTTCAAACTACTAATGATCAGGAAAGCATCCAATATCGACGAGCCTACAGACCGATGCTGCACAGGCAATCAATATTTTTGACTATTCGCCCGTTGAAACTGGATTCGTACCACACCCTTTGAGACACTAGCCGAAATTATCTCAATAAAGACTGTGCTATGGATATGTTGTCACTCATTGCTGGTTCACCGCTGCTATTCATTGTGTTAGCACTGATCCTTGGCCTGTTGGTGGGCAGCTTTCTCAATGTCGTGATTTACCGGTTGCCGGTGATGATGCAGGCCGACTGGAAACAACAATGTCAGCAACTGTTGGATCCTGATAAAGTACCTGAGGCGGGGGAACGCTTTAATCTCATTGTACCGGCATCCACCTGCCCTTCCTGCCAGCACAAGATTCGCCCGTGGGAAAATATTCCCGTGCTCAGTTACCTGTTCCTGAAAGGACGCTGCAGCCAGTGCAAGACAACCATTTCTCCCCGTTATCCCATTATTGAGGCGGTAACCGGCGTACTGTCCGCCCTTGTCGCCTGGCACTTCGGATTCACATGGCAAGCGTTGGCGGTACTGGTACTCACTTGGTCACTGATTGCCCTGACCATGATTGACTACGACCACCAGCTGCTGCCGGATTCCATCACCCTGCCACTGGTCTGGCTGGGTTTAATCTGTAACAGCGTTGGCTTGTTTACTACGCTGGAAGCGGCACTTTGGGGCGCGGTTGCCGGTTATCTCAGTCTCTGGTCTGTCTATTGGCTGTTTAAGCTGGTCACCGGTAAGGAAGGAATGGGCTATGGTGACTTCAAACTACTGGCGGCACTCGGTGCATGGATGGGCTGGAGCCTGTTGCCGGTGATTGTTTTGCTTTCATCTCTGGTAGGCGCCATTGTCGGTATTTCCCTGATTTTATTCCTTGGTCGGGATCGAACCATACCGATTCCCTTTGGCCCCTACCTGGCTGCTGCCGGACTGATCGCCATGTTCCAGGGGGAACAATTGATCAATACTTACCTGCGCTTCACCGGACTCTGATTGACGCATTATGAGCACATTGATTATTGGCATTACTGGCGGTATTGGCAGCGGCAAGACCGCCGTAACAGATTACCTGGCCAACCTGGGCATCACGGTTGTTGATGCGGATCAGGCCGCACGGGTGGTTGTTGAACCAGAAACACCAGCCCTGCAGGCAATTGCCAAGCACTATGGTGAACAGATTCTGCAGGAAGGCGGCGGCCTGGATCGCCGGGCGTTGCGCAACATTATCTTTAACGACGATGAAGAACGACGCTGGCTGGAGGCCCTGTTACATCCGCTGATCAAAGAAGAAATGCTGAACCAGTTGTCAGAGTCCCAGTCGCCGTACAGCATTATTGTTTCACCACTACTACTGGAAACAGATCAGCATACGATGGTTGACCGCATCGCCGTTGTCGATATTCCTGCGGAGTTGCAGGTACAACGCACCATGGCCAGAGATGGGATTGAACAGAGCCAAGCAGAAGCCATAATGAAAGCCCAGGCCGCCCGTGAAACCCGGCTGGAAAAAGCAGATGATGTTATAGACAACAGTGGTTCGCTGAATGACCTGCACCAGGTGTTGGATCAGTTGCACAACACCTGGTTGGAAATGGCTACCAATCAAGCTCCAGATTAGTGGCCGACAGGTTGTAGCGAGTTCATCACAATACGGACCACAACCTCCCTGACCCTGCTAACATCCTCACGAGTATGCCGGGTATCCTTCAACAGGTTCAGGGACGCCGCTTCCATCGCCCAAATAAGGGTGTAAAAGACCATACGATCCGGGGCTTCCAGTCCCAGGTCGAGCATTTTTTTGTGGAACAGTTCGACCATGGCGTCATAACCCTGCTGCCTATAAACCGCCAGTGGCGACTCAGAACGCATCGCCTCCTCTTCCAGCAGTTTCAGCAATGGGCCAATATAGCGGTGACAATCAAAAAACAGTCCGACTGAACGCTCAATCAGTTCCCGTAACGATGTGGACTCTGACGCCATCATCTGCAACTGCCCCATCATCAGGTCAACGCCTGCCCGATAGACAGTTTCAAGTACTGCCATCTTGCTGGGGTAGTATTTATAAAAGGTACGACGGGAGACACCTGCAGCCTGGATAAGATCATTGACCGTCACCGGCTCAATGCCTTTCCCGAGAAAAACAGGAATACAATGCAGCATGATCTCAGTGGCTGCGATTTCCCCCTGGTCAGACAGGATGCCGGCTTCAGCTTTTTGTTGGCGAAACAGGGCTTCCCGTCCGCCGAGCTCTTCAAACACCTGCCGGATAATCACCAGGCTGTCACTCCCCTGTGCGCCTGCCATGACGGTTCTCCCCCAACAATTGTACTTTCCGTCAGCTACCGGAATACGGTATAACGATGTCCTGAACAGCAGTCTGCCCC
This sequence comes from uncultured Kistimonas sp., assembly GCA_964291505.2. GTDB lineage: Bacteria > Pseudomonadota > Gammaproteobacteria > Pseudomonadales > Endozoicomonadaceae > Kistimonas. Next base: position 351,161 of record OZ220199.1, read on the forward strand.
TCGGCACCTGCCAAGCACGAATATAATAACAGCGAAGTGCCTGATCACAATGAGAAGACGTTGCCTGTCGCCTGACCGCCTCCACCGGCTGACGCCGTTTCTGTTCACTATTGGCCTGATGTTACTTCCCCCTTCTGTGCATGCCGCCAAAGCCCTCTGGTACCTGGGCCAAAAAATCCCGGATGTCACCCGCCCCTGGCAATCAACTGATTACAGACAGGTAACAGAGGCGCTGAAAACCATCGATGAGAAACAGCCTGATGCCTTGCCGCGCCGTGGCGGTGAATACACCGGCGCAGTATTTGAGCGCCTGATCAATGAAGAGAATTTCCGCCCCCAGCTGGATATTTACCAGTCACTGGATTTCCGGCGGGAAGAGGCTTCAAGGATATTATTCTCCCTCAAGGAGATCATGCGCCTGTATTTTGATTTTTCCGCCTCGCGGCAACCTTATGGAAAAGAGGCCTTGAGCCTGATGAGTTATTCCATCCGACAACAAGCCGTGTTGTTCGATCTGACGGTGGAATTCTGGCTGACCCTCAGCGAGAAAGACCAGCAGAGCCAGGAACGGCTCGAAGGACTCAATGACACCAAGGCCGCTGCCTCCATGCTAGCATCCAGCGCGCTGGATTATCTTAACCTTCACCAGCAGTTTGAACAGGAAGCCCTGATTATCTACAGCTATGAACTGGGCCAAACCTGGCCGGAGCTGTTTGTTCACCTGCCAAAGGCTGAAAGAGAACGACTATTGACTAAAGTCATAAAGCTCAGCGAAAACCACGACCTGGATGAAGTACAAAAGACACTCTCGGAACTTCTGCCGGTACTGACCAAAATCCATGAAGGCATAGGCTGAACGCCAGCCTTTACCGTCATTTCGGGGTTTTCATAAGCAAATACCCAACCGGTATTTGGCCATACGAACTCTTCCTGCCTATGGTTGTCTTATCTATAAATCATCTAGAAAAACGGCAGGAACACAGTCAGTAGTTATTAACTCGGGACTGTCAGGAATTGCCGGTAGTGTGGTAAGAGGCAACTTCTATGGGCAGACTCTCATTGAACACAATGGTGCTACTGGGCGCCATGGCGGGCTTGGTCAGCGGACTGGGCGCACCTCAACCGGTGCTGGATACCGCTGCGGTTGTATCCGACCTGTTTATCCGGCTACTGCGGCTGGTTAGCGCACCGATTATTTTCTTTGCACTGCTTTCAACCCTGACGGGGATGAAAAACACGACCCATGCACGAAAGCTGGCAGGCATGGTGTTGAAATATTCCCTATTAACGACATTATTGGCCGCTGCGATTGCGCTGGCCGTTTTTCTGGTCGTTGACCCTGTACGTGGTGTTTCCGGCATCACGGTCACCACTGAGGGCGCCGTGAGTGGCGGGTATGGACAATATTTACTGAGCCTTATTCCGAATAGTTTCATTGCTCCTTTTGTCGACAACCAGATTGTGAGTGTACTGCTGCTGGCCCTGTTACTCAGTATCTCCATCCTCTCACTACCTGATCAAAAGCGGGATCTTCTCCATGAGCTGTTTGACAGCCTGTTCTCTGCCATTATGCGCATGACCGGTCTGATACTACTTCTGCTACCTTTAGCGGTCTGGTCGTTTGTCACCGATTTCTGCCAGACACTGGAAAACCAGCAGATGCTGGCGGCGATCTCCCTCTATGTTGCCTGCATACTGATTGCCAACCTGATTCAGGCCATTATCGTGCTACCCGGCATGCTTCTGTTCAAGGGCCTGCCACCCTGGAAGATATTCAAGGGGATCCTGCCAACACTAACAGTGGCGTTCTTTTCCAAATCCTCCAGCGCAGCTTTACCTTCTGCAATAGAGAATGCCGAGAAAAAACTGGGCATCAGCGGTGAAATATCCCGGTTCAGCTTCCCACTGTGCATTACCATCAATATGAATGCATGCGCGGCATTTATCCTGATCACCGTACTGTTCGTATCGATGACCTACGGTGTGACCTATTCAGGACTGGAGCTCGTTGGCTGGATATTTATTGCAACACTGGCGGCATTTGGTAATGCCGGCGTGCCGATGGGCTGCTATCTGTTATCCAGCACCATTCTGGCCTCCATGAATGTTCCACTGAATATTATGGGCGTGATACTGCCGGTTTATGCGCTCATTGACATGCTGGAAAGCGCCATCAACGTTTGGTCTGACACATGTGTTACAAGTGTTATTAATAAAGAGGCAGGCGATCAACGTTCTATAGCGGTAGATCATGCATAAAAATAACATGATCCTGCTGGAGGCTGGACGAAAACACACATCCACTTTTGTCAGTGCATGAACCGTTTATGATATATAAAATTTCTCCTTTAATAAATCTATGACATTTTTCTCAGATGTTTACAAAGGCTCCATATAAACAAAGCGTTATTGGATTACTCAAAAACGCCAATAACGGCTCACCACAAAATACAAATAGCAAAAAATCAACCAGCAGCACATTTCCTGATACGGATAGCTTTGTGCGTTCCCAAGAATGCTCTACAACACATACTTCATTGCCAAAAACAACCGATAAACAACACCATACTACGCCGTATTTACCGGCTAGAAAGCCACCATTGCATTTAAGGTACTCATACAACAAAAGAGGCAATCCGCTCTTACTTGCAACACCTAAAATACGCTTATTCAATAGAGAAATCGAAATAGAATACAACTACAATTTCTCAACAAAAGAGTATCATCTCTCTTCGCTTTCAGATGAAGAAAAACAAAAGCTTAGAGAAATTGAATACAATCTTGATACATGGCAGGAAAAAATACAAAAACAAAAACATAAGACCCCTGCAATGGAAAGGGTAAAACATTTTTCGAAAGAAATAACCACTTCAATCCTGAATGCAATTAACGACAGGAAAAGACCTATGGAATTACAAACCTATAAAGACCGGGTTTTATTTGCTGTCTACTTACCTAAACAACCAATCTATGGATTGGAATGCATAACGCTTTCGGGAATATCACTGTGTACGATAAATGCATCAAACAGGCTAATTATTGATATAAACATAGTAAACCCTGAGTTCCTGCCTTGTTCGTTAAATCCAATTCAGGTCAGGGGTACAGGCACAGCATTGATACAAGCAGCCATTAACTTTATAGAATCATCCCCTTATTTAACAGCGCTGGACACATATCCTGCCGACGAGGCATCAGCTCATATAAGCTATAAATTAGGCTTTTCTGTTATGGGTATGGCATCAAGAAAATAAGTGCATAAGGTTGGGATTGCAGCTTTAAAATATACAACCCCAAACTTTATACACATCACATCACGAGAAGCATGGACGTGTCAGATTATCAATTTTCTCACTTTGCACCAAAACCGTATCCTCAATCCGAATACCACCAAACGGCTTGAACGATTCAATACGGCTCCAGTTAAAGTCAGCATTACCCTCATGCTCTCCCAGCAATTGATCAATGAAGTAAAGCCCGGGTTCTATGGTAAACAACATATCGGCCTCAATCGTCCGCTGCAGCCGCAGCGCCGGATAATCCGGATGTCGACCAACTTGTGCGCCATCAGGGCCTGTCAGCCACCCACCAACATCATGGGTCTGCAAACCGATCAGGTGCCCGAGACCATGTGGGAAAAATGTCCGGGTATACCCACGGTCATAAATAGCCTCTGCGGGCAGACCAACGATATCAAAATCACTGAGCACATCGGCAATACGGCGGTGCATGGCATCATGAAGCGCCCCATAGGACATACCCACCCGGATATCATCAATGATACCCAGCTGTTCAGCATGCATGCGTTCCACCATGTCCGCAAAATCACCCTTTTCAGCGGCATAGGTGCGAGTAATATCAGCATTATAATTCCGGAAAGTGGCGCCGGCATCAATCAGAAAGGCACGGCGCTCCGCCGGTGGCTCCCGATCGTAATCATCATAATGCAGGACTGCACCATGATCGTTTAGTGCCACGATATTGCCATACGGCAACTCACACTCCCTGTGCCGACTCGCTGCTAAATAGCGCAGGTGGATATCAAATTCAGAGAGCCCTTCATAGAAGGCGTCGGCCGCTGCCTGGTGAGCATGGGCGGCAATCCGGTTGGCTTCGCGCATACAAGCCTGCTCATAAGATGTTTTGTAAGCACGCATCCAAGTCAGGTAATGCAGCAATTCAGGTGGATTAACGGCACCAATACCCCAGCTACTGCAGTAATCATTTTCGCAGCCCAGTAACGCAAATCTGGACAGATCCTGAGGCAGGCATCTACGCAGCTGATCAGGATGATCGATAACCTTGATATCCAGGGGATTCGCCCAGAAAGCCTCTGCTGGTTCCGGCGCCACATGCCAGTAATCACGGGGCTGATAATGCACCAGCTGCACTGTCTCACCCGGCACAAAGATCAGCATGGACTCCGGCGCACCACGTGACGGCACCCACTGTCTGAAAAACGGATTTCCCCAGAAAGGGTAGTCCTGGTCATCCTGAAAACGTCGGTCAGGCGCACCGGCCGGGATCAACACTCCATGATAACCTGCCAACGCCAGTCCTTCGGTATAACGTTCAACCAGTGTTGCCACATGCCGGGCAAAGAGAGAAGTCCAGTCTGTCATTGATTGCATGTCCTGCTGCGAGCCGGGAGGGCCCAGGATTGTCTGTGCAAAATAAGATTCGAACTGATGTTACTGACCCGGTACGACACTTGCCAGACATTAACAAAATTTAATGAATCGCCCATGCGATGGACATCTCCTGCCCTTTATACTGCAGCCACCTGAACATGAGGATGTCTCCATGGAAAAGCGACGGTGCACCGTAATGGCCAAAGCCCTTCGTCAACCAGACAATCGCCGCCTGCACCTGATATTGTTTGCCCTGCTGCTACTGACCGGTAGCCTGTCAATAAGTCATGCCATGGCCGATTCGCCCCGGGAACAGGCACTGACCTGGCAAGCCCTGCAGCAGGCAACCTACACACCAGAACAGGCAATGGCCGATACCTTGCGGGCCTATCCGGGCCTGATCACGGAGTACGAAGTGGATGACGAGAACGGTCACCTGGTCTACGAACTGACGCATGTTTCTGCTGATTTCCGGCAGGCACGGGAACTGACCATCGATGCAGTCACGGGCAAAGTACTGGAAAACAAACCGGATGACCTCGACAACTGGCTGCGCCGGCGAGACAATCGCACCGACGCCCTGCTGGCAAAAAGCACACCCTTGGTAGATATTCTGAAACGCTTCCAGAAAAACACTAACGGTCACGTGGTTGAAGCGGAACTCAAACTGGAAAAAGGTATTCTCTTTTTCGAGCTTGAGGTGAATCACGAAGGAAAAATCACCAAACACCTTGTGGATGCCACCAGCGGCAAGCCGATTCCGGTTTACGGTACCTTCTGACAGCACTGAGGCAGTCCCATGAAAATTCTGGTGATCGAAGACGACACCACCACACGTAGCTATATCTGCAAGGGATTCACTGAACAGGGGCATAGTGTCGATACAGCAGAAGACGGCCAACAGGGGCTGCTGATGGGTCTGGAGAAACGCTACGACCTGATCACTCTGGACCGGATGTTGCCCGGCCTTGATGGAATGAAAGTGCTGGCCTCACTGCGTGCCTCGGGTATCACTACCCCCGTACTGATTCTCAGCGCAATCGGGGATGTGGATGAACGGGTTCGCGGTCTCCGCCAGGGCGGGGATGATTACATGACCAAACCTTTCGCCTTTGCCGAACTGCTGGCCCGTGCAGATTTATTAATGGCCCGTGGCCAGCGCGAGCCAGCGATGGAATCCACACTGTCTGTCGGCGATCTCGAACTCAACCTGATTACCCGCAATGTCCACCGCAATGGCCGAACCATCGACTTACAGCCGCGGGAGTTTTTACTGCTGCGTTACCTGATGGAACATGCAGGCCAGGTGGTCACCCGAACATTATTGTTTGAAGAGGTCTGGCACTACCACTTTGATCCCGGCACCAATGTGATAGACGTCCATATCGCCCGTCTTCGGCGCAAACTGGAAGAAGACGACGAATCCCGTCTTCTGCATACCATACGGGGCGTTGGTTATACGCTGAAGGCGTCCTGAAACAAGGAATGATCAATGAACCGGATTGCCTGGCGCTCCTCAGTCTGGCGTTATACCGCCATGTATACCGTGCTGGTCCTGGTGATTATCAGCCTGCTAGCAGGCGCAACCTGGTGGCAGGCGATTCGTGCGCTGCAACACCATAAGGAACAGACCATTGTACGGGAACTGTCCCAAGTTAAGGAATTAAGCAAGGACATATCACTGCCCGACTTCCGTCGCACAATATACGACAGAATACGCTTATTCCACCGCATCATGATTGCCTGGCAATCCCCGGAAGGGGTGGTCGGTAATCTCAACGTCCTACCGGAAAATATTCAACCATGGCCTCAGGTCAGCAGGTTCATTATTTTCAGCCCCTCACTTCTCGACAGATCACGGTTACGAGAGGTGCTCGGCAGCCGGATAGACACCCGTTACGGCCCGATAGTTCTAGCCATAGACAGCAGTGAGCTGGACCGGGTCGCTGCAAGAGCAAAACAAGCTGTTGCTCTTGCAATGGTTGGCGCCATCCTGCTAGCCAGCCTGTTTGGATTTATTCTCTCCCGCCGTTTGTTCCGACGCATTGACAGCATTAACCGAATTACCCATGAAATTAAAGAAGGCAAGCTGTCCGCACGCCTGCCTGTCAATACCCATGGCGATGAACTGGACTACCTCTCAGACCGGGTAAACCACATGCTGAACCGCATTGATGAAACGATGCATTCGGTTCGCTCTGTCACCGACAGCATTGCCCATGACCTTCGCACGCCACTGTCCCGCCTGCGCCTGCGTCTGGAAAACCTGTTACGTGAACAGCCAGAAGACAGCCCGCTGGGAGATGAACTTGGGATTACGCTGGCTGAACTGGATCAGATCCTGGCTACCTTCCAGGCCATACTCGAACTCTCACGACTGGAACAGGGTGCCAGTCATCAACACTTTGAAACGCTCTCCATGCGCGAACTCTGGCAGGATGTCATTGAACTGGCTGAACCTCAGGCCGAGGAAAAGCAGCAAATCATTGCTTTCAACAATCACAATGATTTCCAAATAGACGGCGACAGAAGCCTGCTATTCCGGTTGTGTTACAACCTGCTGGATAACGCTATCAAGTATTCGCCGGAAAACAGTGCTATCAACATCACGATCAATCACCATGGCTGGAGTATTGCCGATCATGGCGCCGGTATTCCTGATGAAGAAAAACAGAAAGTCTTCCGGCGCCTGTATCGCATCGACAGTAGTCGAACCTTACCGGGTTATGGCCTGGGCCTGTCATTGGCTCAGGCGGTTGCAAGACTCCATGGCGCCCAGATCGAACTGACAGACAACCATCCCGGACTAAAAGTGATCATCACCTTTCCTGCATAACATGGGGTGCAGAAAAGGTGACCATTTCCGTCAAAGTCGTGTAACTACGTTTCGGATGCCCTGCCCTAACAGGGCGAGATCGTCACGATTCATGATATAAGGCGGCATCACATACACCAGTTTGCCGAACGGTCGAACCCAGATGCCTTCCTCAACAAACATCGGTTGAACCGTTTGCATATCCACCGGTTCTTTCATCTCAACAACACCAATCGCACCAAGTACACGAACATCCTCTACAGTGGATCGTTCGGCCAGTGGTTGCAGTTCTTCCTTGAGCGCCACTTCAATCCCATTGACCTGGGATTGCCATTCCCCCCGATTCAGAATGTCCAGACTGGCACCTGCGACACTGCAGGCCAGGGGATTGGCCATAAACGTCGGGCCATGCATGAATACACCATTATCCGAAATGGTATGGCTGACCTCATCCGTACAAAGCGTTGCGGCCAGCGTCATGTAGCCGCCGGTCAGGGCCTTACCAAGACACATAATGTCCGGGGTCACGCCGGCCTGTTCGCAGGCAAAGAGCGTCCCTGTTCGCCCAAAGCCCGTGGCAATTTCATCCAGTATCAGCAATACACCAAACGCTTTACAGAGTTCTTTTACACGACGCAGGTATTCCGGTGAGTAGAAGCGCATACCACCCGCGCCCTGCACCACAGGCTCGAGAATCACCGCAACAAGGTCTTGATGGTGCTCGCGAATTGCATCAGAAAACGCATCCAGATGCCGCTCTTCCCAGGCATCGCCATACCGGCACTGCGGCGCTTCGACAAACACATGTTCGAGCAACACACCACGGAACAAACTGTGCATTCCATTAACCGGATCACAGACGGCCATGGCTCCCAAGGTGTCGCCATGGTAGCCATTGCGAACGGTCAGCAGTCGCTGCTTGCGGGTATTGCCCAGAGATCGCCAGTACTGGATTGCCATTTTGATGGCAACTTCCACGGAGACCGAGCCGGAATCCGCAAAAAAGACTGTCGACAGACCTTCCGGCGTCATGGCGACCAGCTTTTTAGCCAGTTCAATAGCCGGCTGATGGGTCAGCCCACCGAACATGACATGCGCCATATTCTGCGTTTGCCGTGCAATAGCGGCATTTAATTCTGGATGGTTATAACCATGAATGGTCGACCACCAGGAAGACATCCCGTCCACCAGCTCTCGCCCATCAGTGAGCTTCAATCGCACCCCAGAGGCGGACGCAACCGGGAAAATCGGCAATCGACGCGTGACTGAATTGTAAGGGTGCCAGATGTGTTTTGCGTCAAAGTTCAGGTCATCCTGACTCAGGCCCATGGAATGCTCATTGGAACTTGCTTGCAAAACGGCCACCTCTTATCGATTGAAATCGCAATACTTATCCAGCCTGCTATGCCCATTCCGGTATCGCCAGCAGCAAGATACGTCAAAACCCAATAATCAGGCAGCCTATTATATCTGTTCTTTATGAACAACACGGACTAATGTGTCTGGAAAGCCACCTACCGGCTGTTGTTGGATATAATTAAACAGATAAATAAACCGCTGACCTGACAATGCGTATATGGAAATACTCAATAGCGGATACATCCAGGATGACAACCTGAAGGAGGCACACCTGCCTTCTGTACTGGCTCGGGCGCAGCTATCGCCCAATACCATTACACGCCTGAAACCCACGAATTTGACTATCAAGCCTGTGCCCGTTCCAAATCCTATGAGCACTATCTTCAGGTGGTGAATGCACTTCAGGATTTTGATCCAGCTTCACTGACCGACATGGATGAGAAAGTGGCCTTCTGGCTCAATCTTTACAATGGCCTGGTGATACACAGTGTCATCCATCATGAGGTCTGCGGCAGCGTCAGGCACCATGACGGTTTCTATACCCATAACGGTTATAAACTCAAAGACCACCCTTACAGTCTGGATGACATTGAACACGGCATCCTGCGCAGTAACAGCCCCAAATTTGCGTCTTTCAGGCGCCCTTTGAAAAAGAAACATCCGGGGTATCAACACGCATTGCCAGAGTTAGATGCAAGAATTCACGCAGCCCTTTTCTGCGCCACGATATCCTGCCCTCTCTTGCGAATTTATGACCCGGAGCACCTGTCAAAGAAACTCGATGATACGGTATCCGATTATTTACTGACCTATGTCTCATTCCATGTTGGCAAACGACTTCTGACACTCCCTAAAACCTTTTACTGGTATCGGAAAGACTTTGGATCAGACCGTGAATTGATCGCCTTTGTCAGGGAAAAACATCCATCCAGTGATGTACGACTGGCACTCGCTAAAGCAGGCGAGAACATCAAGTTTGATTACCGTGATTTCGACTGGAGTCTGAACGCAACCCGATACCAATGGCAGCAATCCGAGCTATAGGCACCTCAGGAATGGACTATGCATATACTCAATGACCGTTACGCGGATCCAGATAAATTTGACGCATCAACACTGCCCGGGGAACTGGCTGCCAGGCTCGATAACCTTTATCACCGATTTTATAATGAAGCCCTTCATGAATTTGATTATCTGGCCTGTGAGCACTCCCGTGAATTTGCACACTACATCGACACCGTAGAAAAACTGGCAGCCTTTGATCCGGAACAATTAGAAGACGATGATACCCGCCTTGCCTTTTGGCTGAATCTTTACAACGGTCTGGCAATACACGACATCATTCACAATAACATCGGTGACAGCATTAATAGCTGCAAAACCTTCTTTACCAAGAACGGCTATAAGCTGACAGAAGGCGTTTATTCCCTAGATGATATTGAGCATGGCATCCTGCGCAGTAACCACCCAAAATATGCTTCCCTTTTGCTGCCACTCAGCAAAGATCATCCGGGACGACAGCATAGCCTGCCAGATGTGGATCCCCGGATTCATGCCGCCCTATTCTGCGGAACGCGCTCCTGCCCGGATCTCCGTGTCTTTCACCCCGACACCATTGAGGCCGAACTGGATGCCATTACCCGGCTTTATCTGGCCAACAATGTTTTTTTTGAAGCGGATACCATGACGCTTAATCTGCCCCAGAAGTTTCAATGGTATCGTGACGACTTCGGGTCACAGGAGCAGATGCTGGAGCTGATCTGCAAGAACCACTCGAAACCCGAAGTCCGCTATGGTATTCAGGAAGCCAGCGGAAAACTGAAAATCAAACATATTGCTCATGACTGGCGGCTCAACCAGTCCAGCGGACTTCGTTGAAGCGCCAAGACATAAATCCACACAAACAGAAACGCTAAATAGTACGATTGGTATTACACTCGCTCCTACTGATGAGGTCGCCTACAATAGCGCCCTTTTTCTTCCCTTATCACGAAAAAGGGAGCCAGCAGCGAGAACTGACACACCATGAGCGCCCTGTTCGTAAACCAGATGACCACCATCGACTTTTCCTACCTTTGCCCGGAGCGCGGTCTGGTCGGTGATAGCCTGATTGTCGATGTTACCCTCTACGGCGACCTGAATGATGAAGGCATGGTTTTTGACTTCAGCCATGTCAAAAAGCAGATCAAGCAATCCATTGATCACTCTATGGATCACACCTTGCTCGTTCCCGCAGAGTGTGCGGCGATTGAATATTGCCAGGAAGATGGTCGTATCGACGTCACCCTTCACACCCACGAACTGGGCTACATCCAGTGCCGTGCACCAGAGCAGGCGATCACACTGCTGCCACTCTCTCAGATCACCCCTGAGGCACTGCAACCCTTGCTGGAACAACAGGTTATGGCAGAGCTTCCGGAAAATGTCAGCGGTGTCGAACTGCGCCTTTACCCTGAAACCATTGATGGAGCCTGGTACCACTACAGCCATGGTCTGAAAAAACATCAAGGGGATTGCCAGCGTATTGCCCACGGCCATCGCTCTGCCATTCAAATCCTGCTGAATAATCAACGCAGCGAGTCCCATGAGCAAGATTGGGCGAATCGCTGGCAGGACATTTACCTCGCTACCCTGGAAGACCTGCTAACCACATTCACCGTTCAGGATCGTGACTATCACCGATTCGGCTACACCGCCCAACAGGGCTATTTTGAAATCTCCCTGCTGGCCAGTCGCTGCTATCTGATTGACACCGATACCACCGTAGAACTGCTGGCTGATCACATGGCAAAGACACTGGCGAACGAAAACCCGGGACAAAACGTCCGGGCTATTGCTTACGAAGGTTTCCAGAAAGGTGCGGTTGCTGACGCACAATGTCAGTCATCAATGCATACCGCCCTGCTGCCTAACGACCAAAACCAGTAATCCAAAAACCCGCCGCCACTGAATTGTTTCAGCCAGCGTCTGGGCCTGCTGTTTGCAGCAGCGACAGGATGTCGCGGTAGCGATGCAGGACAGGGAAAGTCCTGTGATCGTGGCGAAAAACAGCAGGCCCAGACGTTGGCTTCCCCCTGACTTACACATTCCACCAGAACCATCACCCTCCCACAACAGAATTGTAATGATAATAATTATCAATATAATTACGGCAAAATAAGTACGAAAAAGCCTGAAACATAACCATCGAATTACAATGACACAGGTTGGAAATTCCCCATGACAAGAATGAAAAAGGTCTTACCCGTTCTCGCTATTTCCGCCGCACTGGCCGGCTGCGGACAAAATGATGAACAAAACACCTCCGCATCCAATAGCAACGAGACAACCCCTGGCATTTCACACGAAGCCATTGTCGAGCAGTATGCCAACGTTGCGCATGCCACTTTTGAAGATGCGTTGATTACCGCCAAACAGCTACATACCGCCATCAGCACACTGATTGAAAGCCCGACTGAAGCCAATCTTGAGGCCGCTAAAACCGCCTGGATCGCTTCTCGAGTTCCCTATCAGCAAAGTGAAGTCTTCCGTTTCGGTAATGCTGTCGTGGATGACTGGGAAGGTCAGCTCAATGCCTGGCCGCTGGACGAGGGCCTGATCGACTATGTTGACACCGGCTCCTATCAGGCAGAACTTGGCAACACAGGCGCTGCTGCCAACATCATTGCCAGCCTTGAGGTTCAAGTTGGCCAAGACATGATTGATACCAGCAACCTTGCTCCCGCGCTTCTGGCCAACCTGAATGAGCTGGGAGGCAGCGAAGCCAATGTCGCAACCGGCTACCATGCCATTGAATTCCTGCTCTGGGGACAAGATCTGAACGGCACCGAGCCCGGCGCCGGCAATCGTCCTGCCAGTGATTACGCGACAGGTGATGACTGCACCAACGGCCATTGCGAGCGACGCGCCCAATACCTGACCGCAGCCGCTGAACTGCTCGTCAGTGACCTTGAGACCATGGAAGCGCAATGGCGCTCAGGACAAGACGACAATTACCGTCAAACCTTACTGAGCGAACCTGCCGAACAGGGCCTGCGTAAAATGTTGTTCGGTATGGGCAGCCTGGCATTGGGGGAACTGGCCGGTGAACGGATGAAAGTCGCGCTGGAAGCCAGCTCCACCGAAGATGAGCACGATTGCTTCAGTGACAATACCCACAACTCACACTTCTATAACGCGCTGGGTATCAACAACGTCTATAGCGGCAGCTATACACGGGTTGACGGTACTCAGGTCAACGGCCCCAGCCTGGCCGACCTCGCCGTCGCTGAGAACCCAGAACAGGCAAGCGCCATCAGCAGCAAATTTGTCCGTACCCAGGCCGCCCTGCAAGCCATGGTCAATGCGGCTGAACAGGGACAGGCGTTTGACCAGCTGATTGCCGCGAATAACAAGGAAGGCAATGCGATTGTTGAGCAAGCCATCAGCGCACTGGTTGAAGAAACGGCCGCTATCGAGCAACTTGCTGCGTTGGCCGGCATCAACAACCTGAGTCCTGATACGGCTGATCATACGTTCTGATAACAATCTTCCTATCGCACGGGCAGGGATGCTGTGCGGATAACATAAGAACGGTAAACACTGATGTCTGTTTCTAAAAAGCGCCACGCTAAAACCCTGTTGGCTGCTACCGGAGTGGGTACTGTTTTGGCGGCAACAGGTTTTGCCATAGCGATGGCGACCGACAACGCCGATTATTCCGCTCCGGAACCCAATGAACACCTTAGTGGCGGTAAAGCGACGGTATTCAACCAAACCCGTAATGCGTTTTCCCTGCCTTCTGCCAATATGGCTGTCTCCCGTCGTCTGGACTTCAGCGTCGGCAACAGTTTCTTTCGTAACCCCTGGGTTATGGCGCCGGCCAGCACCGATGCCCGGGATGGTCTCGGCCCCTTGTTTAATACCAATGGTTGTCAAAATTGCCATATCAAGGATGGCCGAGGACACGCACCGGCAGGACCAGACGACAATGCCGTATCCATGTTGATACGCCTGAGCATTCCCGCCATTACTGCCGCCCATAAGGCACAATTAAAAACCGACGGTTCCGTGCCTGATCCCGTTTATGGGGGACAATTGCAGGATTTTGCGCTCCCGGGCGTAGCACCGGAAGGAAAAATCCGGGTGACTTACAGCTACCAGACAGTGACCTTTGCCGATGGCGACACCGCAGAATTACGCAAACCGTCGTTTACTATTGAGGACAAGGGTTATGGTGAATTCCATCCGGACATCATGTTCTCCCCAAGGGTCGCACCACCAATGATCGGCCTGGGGCTTTTGGAAGCCATTCCTGAACGTACGCTTCAAGCCTATGCAGACCCCAACGACCATAACAATGACGGGATTTCCGGACGACTCAACCAAGTCTGGAATGCGGATAAACAAACGACGACCATCGGCCGCTTTGGTTGGAAGGCTGGCCAGCCAGATTTACGACAGCAAAATGCTGCCGCGTTCAACGGCGATCTCGGTATTACCTCGGCCTTATTCCGGAAAGATCACTGCACAGAAAGCCAGCAAGATTGCCTGAACAGTATCAATGGTGGAGATCCGGAACTCTCTGAAGACATTCTGAACTTTGTCACTTTCTATACCCGCAACCTGGCTGTACCCGCACGCCGGAATGTGGATGCACCGGACGTGCTTCGAGGTAAACAGCTGTTTAATGAAATTCAGTGTGCTGCCTGTCATATCCCTCAGACAAAGACAGCACAATTAACCGAGCAGCCAGAGCAATCCGGTCAGTCCATCTGGCCCTATACCGACCTTTTACTCCATGACATGGGCGAAGAACTGGCGGATAATCGCCCTGAGTTCCTTGCGACAGGGCAGGAATGGCGGACACCGCCACTCTGGGGTATCGGTCTCACTAAAACAGTCAATGGCCATACTGAATTCCTGCACGATGGACGGGCCCGAAATCTAACGGAGGCCATCCTGTGGCATGGGGGGGAAGCGGAACAATCCCGGGAACATTTCGTGGCTATGCCCCGTCATGACCGCCGGGCGCTGCTGGCTTTTCTGGAATTCTTATAAGTCCAAAGCAGTATGAAATCTATTGCCATTGTCGTACTTACATCGCTGTTGCTGGCACTCGGGGGCTGCTCAAATAACAATGATTCCGAGCGCCAGCTCGCGGAGCATTCTTCCAAACGGGTTATCCTGGCGCTGTATCATCGTCTTGCATTCCAGGCTGAACAGTTTCAATACTCAGCAGAACACTTTTGCCAGACATCCTCACAACCCGCATTCAATGAACTGCAGCTACGCTGGCGCAACCTGATGGGTGCCTGGCTGGAAACGGAAGTGATCCAGTTTGGCCCGGTTATCGAAGAGAACCTGTTGTGGCAATTTCAGTTCTGGCCGGACAAGAAAAACCTGGTGCAGCGGAAAGTCGAACAACAACTCCAGAGTCATGCCAAACCTGACATCAGTGAAGCGAGTGTGGTCATACAAGGTTTGTCTGCCCTGGAATATCTCCTGTTTGAGCCATCAGTCAACACAGCAGAGCAGCTGAGACAACAGCCTGAGCGTTGTCAGTTATTACGTGATATTGCGCAACATGTGCATGACAACGCCACCCTGCTCAAAGCCAGCTGGAAACCGGGTAACGGCAGCTGGCATGAACAATTTATGGCGCTGCCAAGTCAACGACAGGAAGCAGGTATTCCCAATCCGGTCAGTACCCTGATGGTGAACGGTCTTCATACCATGCTGGAGCGGGCCTACAAAAAGGTTGTCCTGCCCCTGGGAAAAAACGGGAGAGGCAATCCCTATCTGGCGGAGTCATGGCGCAGCCGCAACTCCCTTGAAAACATTGCCGCCAATATCCGGGGCGCCCGCCGCTTTTATGATGGCGCCGATGGATTTGGCCTGGATGACCTCGTCAAAGCCTCCCCCAATGGCAGCGATCTGACCATAGAGGTACACCAGGCGTTTAATCAGGTTGAACGTGCACTGGCTCTGGTCCCGCAACCGTTATCTCTTGCGGTGACCAATCCGGATTCCAGAGCTGCAGTAGAAGCGCTGGCCAACGACCTCAAAACCCTCAGAGATCTCTTTGGCAACGAAATCCCCAGTGCACTGGGCATTGTGCTAAGTTTCAATGCCAATGATGGGGACTGATAAGAGACAGGCTGCTGGTTATGCCCACTCGCCGTACCGTACTGAAGCACATGGTGACCGGTTGTACGATGACCGGCCTGCTACCTTGGGTATCTGGTTGCAGCAGCAATCCACCGGAACGCCTCATCTTCAGCACCGCGCGAAATCGGCAGGGACAGTTTTCCGCACGCATTGCTTCACCGGACCAGGTCTGGCAACACATTGTGCCACTACCTGCGAGAGGACACAGTATTGCAATACATCCGATCCAACCGGTAATCGTTTGCTGTGATCGACGCCCCGGCCAGAATCTGCACCTGATTGATTGTCGTAACGGCGCTTTGCTGAAACGTATTGGCAGTCAACCGAACCGCCACTTCTATGGCCATGCTACGTTCAGTGCTGATGGTAGAAAACTATTTGCGACTGAAAATGCCCTGAACGATGGCCGCGGCATTATTGGTGTGTATGAAACCAGCCACTACAACAAAGTGGCGGACTTTTCGGCCCATGCCATTGGTCCCCACGAGATTCATCTGCATCCGGACAACCGGACTCTGGTTGTCGCCAACGGAGGCATCATGACCCACCCGACAACCGGCAGACAAAAACTCAATCTGGCAACGATGCAACCACGGCTGAGTTACATCGACAGCCATACCGGTGAACTGCTCGAAGAACACAGTTTCCAGCACCACCAGCTCAGCATCCGCCACCTTGATATCGCCCCGGATGGCACCGTCGTCTTTGGTATGCAATACCAAGGCGATTCTGCAGATATCCGGCCACTGGTTGCCCTGCATCGTCGCGGAGAATCTATCCGGCCAATGCAGGCTGATGATGCCGATTGGCTGCAACTCAATCAGTACATTGCCAGCGTCTGTGTACTTCCTGAAGCAGATACCATTGTTACAACCGCCCCAAGGGGAAATACGGTTACATTCTGGCGCCTCAGCGATCAGCAGCTAATGAATACGGTTTCGGTTAATGATGCTGCTGGCATCACGGCAATAAGCCAACATACAGCCGTTGTGAGTAATGGCATTGGAGAATTAATCCATTACAGCTGTCGCGCGGGAAATGGACGGGAAACCCGTCGGGTCTTATACCCGGATTGCCAGTGGGATAATCACATGTCGGCTTGAGCGTTCAGCCAAGACTGAAAACCTCAGCCTTCTTCATCGTTGTATTAAAGATCGATTTTCACTGCTTTCTTTTTATGATTTCTTCATTCAGCTGAACAATCTGTTTTTGGAGATAATCACAGAAGGCTGCATACGCATCCTCTGGGGAATAGAGTGAATTAAAAAGAGAAAAGCCTCCCGTTAACTGAGAAACCTCGTCAGCAAAGCGGTCTAATTTTCCCTGATGTTGCTCACTGAACGTATGAACCTCAAATTCAGTTATTTCTCCTTGAACGGGCTGCAAGCGTTCCCACGTTAAGCCATATTTTTCCAGACAGTCCTGCACTGCCAGAAAAAGGTGCGCACATTGCTTAGCGCCAATTCTCTCTAAGGCCTGAACCGTCATTCTGAAATGACGTCCCGTCGGATTCTCAAGAAATCCAAGCATGCCGTTTTGCATAATTTCACTGTCACAGTCGATAAGAAGAATGGCTAAATGCAACGGATTCGTCAGGTCAGGATAATTCGGCTCGTCACGCACCTCAGCAATGGGTGACTGATAAATGTCAGCTGCCAAGGCTTGAATCACATCATCGGCATCCATGATCATGCTCTGCATGAATTATGATTCTCTCGCGTTACACAATGCCTCAACGCAATCGGCCACGCATATTGATCATTAAAGATTCCCGGATATTAAAGCACTCAGCTTCCGGCGTTACCCGCTGCAGGAGACCATCAATCAACAACATGGCGTGACCATGGACATTCGCCCAGCAGTTATTGGCCATCAGCCAGACCGGCTGATCCACCATAATGCCCTGCTCAATTCCCTTTTCGATGATGGCGTAAAGTGCCCTGAAGGCTTGTTGTGCCGCTTCCTGCAACTCCGGATGGTTTTCCGGGTGCTGAATCATCGGGCCGAACATCAGCTTGTATTTGGCAGGATTGGCCACAGCATAACGAATATAGGCCTCACCACAAACGAGTAAGGCCTCATCAGGACGATCAATCCCCTGGCTGGCCTCACAGATAAAAGCTTTCAGCGCCAGATAGCCTTCTGTCGCCATCGCCGCCAGCAGGCACTCCTTGTCTGGAAAGTGGCGATAAGGCGCCGTCTGGGACACACCAATGTCCCGGGCCAATGCCCGCAGGCTGAGCCTTTCCGGCCCATGCGCCTCCAGATGCCGGAACGCACACGCCAGCAACGCATCGCGCAGATTGCCATGATGATAAGTGCGTTTGCCCGTCGTCATTGCCTGTCCCCGGTTCTGTGGCGTTTCAAGTATATCCAAATGGTCTGACTAAGGATTTTCTTGTTCAATGTTATTATTGTCAACATTGTTGACAGTGACAACATAGCCCCCTACATTTCATCATTATGGACAAGCGCAATGACTGCGCACCAATAACGACAGTCCTCAGGGCAAAGAGAAGCGAACGTGAAAACAGCAGCCGTAGGCAGTTCCCTTGGAAGGGTGGTCGCATCTGTGCTTGTGACAGCCTTCATGGCCCTATCGCCAGTCAGGGCAGACACTGCACCGTATGACACCACACCATTGCAATATCAGGAGACCACCCGTCCCATACAGACGAGTGGCCAGCTCATTTACAAAGCTACCCAGAAACTGTCCTTCAAAACGTCAGGTCCCGTGGCCAGCATTCAGGTAGATGAGAGTGATACCGTTGAAAAAGACCAGCTACTGGCCAGTCTGAATACCGAAGAGGTCGAGGCCCAGGTGGCTGAAGCTGAGGCGCGGCACCAGGAAGCCTTGCGTAACCTTCAGCGCCTTCAGCGGTTGCACCGGCAGCAGGCCATTTCCCTGGACCAGCTTCAGGCTGCGCAGACCAGCGTCGATGTCGCTGAATCCCGGCTGCGAATTGCCCGCTTCAACAATCGCTATTCGCATATCCGTGCCCCTGGACGTGGCCGGATTATTGAGCGTTTGATAGAACCGGGCGAATTAATCAGCCCCCAACAGACTGCCTTCCTGCTGGCGGATGAAGCCAAGGGCTGGATTATGCGCACCGGCTTATCTGATCGCGATGTGGTGCGGGTACAGACCGGCGATCCGGCCACCATTCATTTTGATGCGTATCCGGGCGCCAGCTTTACCGGCCGCGTGACAGAGATTGCCCCAGCCGCTGACAGCCGGACCGGCACATTTGACCTGGAGATCTCTCTGGATTCTCCACCGAAACGGCTTTACCAGGGATTCATCGGCCGGATTACCATCACACCTTCAGAAACCCAGAGGATCGCACGACTGCCGGCCAATGCCCTGGTCAGCGCAGACAATGGCCAGGGAATCATTTATGTGGCTGATCCAACGTCTGAACGCATTACTGAACACCGTGTAGATATTCTCTGGCTCGATAGCCAGTCTCTAGCCATTCAAAGCAGTCTGACTGAGGGTACGCCTGTTATTACCCGAGGGGCGTCGTTTCTCAAACCCGACGACAACGTTCCATCGGCTCCGGTAGCAAACAGGCCATAACCATCATGCAATTACCTCGTCTCGCCATACAGAACCACCAGTTCACCCTTGTGATCACATTGCTGTTGATCGCGCTCGGCGCTGTCTCATTGGCCAGTATGCCGCGTTCAGAAGATCCCCAATTCAACTTTCCTGCCGCCATGATCAAGGTGATCTACCCCGGTACCGCGCCGGCGGATATGGAGAAACTAGTCGTCGACCCCATTGAAGAAGCCATCAATGAACTGGATGATCTGAAGGTTATTAAAAGTGACATTGAGGATGGCCTGGGTGTCGTACGGGTCGAGTTTCTCTACGGTACTGACCCTGATGAAAAATACGACGATGTGGTTTCAGCGGTATCACGCATACGGGATGACCTGCCCGATGCTATTCACCAGCTGACTATCGAAAAAATATCCCCTACTGACGTCAATATCCTGCAGATTGCCCTGATGTCGGATAGTGCCGGTTATGCCCGCCTCAAACGCCAGGCAGAGAAACTGGAAAAACGCCTTGAGCGCATCGCCGGCGTCAAGCGTGCCGATATTGATGGTTTCCCGGAGCAACAGGTCGAAATTGCGGCGGATCTCGACAAGATGCGCGCCCTGAACATCAGCATTGCTGAACTGGCTAACGCCATTCAGTCCTCCAGCATCAACCTGCCGGGCGGGCATGCCCTGTCTGGCGAAGAACGCTTTACCGTCCGCACCAGTGGTGACTTCCGTACCTTACAGCAGATCCGGCGCACGGCAGTTCGGTCAAAGCCAGGCAATGTCGTTTATGTGGAAACCATTGCCGATGTCCAGTTAACCGATGCACTTCCCACTTACCATGCCCGATTTAACGGCAAGCGAACGGTATTTGTCTCTGTGGTACAACGGAAGGGAAGCAATATCATGGCCGTCATGGCGGCACTGAAAAGCACGCTGGCAGAATTCAGCCAGACCCTGCCCAATGATATTGCCCTTGAGCTGGCGCACGACCAAAGCATCAGTGTTGATGCAAGGATCAACGGATTTTTCAACAACCTGCTCCAGGGGCTGGCACTGGTTGGCGTCATGACTGTGCTGGCACTCGGAGGACGTGCAGCCTTTGTCATCGTACTGGCGATACCGATGTCGGTTCTGATCGGTATCGGCTGGCTAGATCTCAGCGGCTTTGGTTTGCAACAGATGTCGATTGTTGGCCTGGTGGTTGCGCTCGGGTTGCTGGTCGACAACGCCATTGTCGTCACCGAGAATGTCGGCCGTTTCCGTCGTAGCGGTCATGACAGCGCCAATGCCGCGATGAACGGCGCCAGCCAGGTAGGCTGGGCGGTTGTCAGCGGGACACTAACGACCATTCTGTCGTTTTTCCCCATTCTGCTGTTACAGACCGGCGCTGGAACCTTTCTACGCTCCATGCCAGTAACCGTTATCCTGACGCTACTGGCCTCCCTGGTGATTGCCCTTACCCTCACCCCATTGCTGGCCAGCAAGGTACTTGGCAAAGGGGATCAGAAAGCGCCCTGGCTGCTTCGAAAGATTCAGGCACTGGCTAACGGCCCTTACACACAGCTACTCGAACACGCCCTGAAGCACCCATGGCGTGTATTGCTGCTTTCTGTATCCCTGCTCGCAGGATCGCTGGCACTTGTGCCTTTAGTTGGCGTCAGCATGTTTCCAAAAGCGGAAAAACCCATGGTGCTGGTCAATATTGATATGCCGGAAAATGCCAGCTTTGATACCACCTGGGAGATGGCGCTCAACGTTGAGTCAATATTGCGTGACTATGACATCGTGACAAACCTTGCCACCAATGTTGGCAAGGGGAATCCTCGTATTTTCTATAACATTTTCCCCAAACGACAGGTGCCTAATTTTGCCCAGATCCTGGTACAACTGGATACCGGACGGCTGCAGGTCGTAGAGCCTTTTATTGAAGATATCCGACAGAAGTTTAATGCAATCACCGGGGCAAAAATTACAATCAAGGAATTCATGCAGGGACCTCCCTACGAAGCACCGGTTTCCATCCGGGTGGTGGGTGATAACCTGGAACAGGTGAGTCTGGCAGCTGCCCATGTGGAATCCATCTTTGTTGCCACTCCCGGCACGGTGAATGTCGATAATCCACTCGACAAACCGCGTATTGATCTGCAGGTTCAGATTAATCGGGAAAAAGCCGCCATGTTGGGCGTTCCGATTTCAAGCATTGATCAGGCCGTCAGAGCCAGCCTGGTCGGACAGCCTGTCGGTCAGTTCAGGGACAGTAACGGCGATGACCACACCATCCTGGTTCGCGCAGCCGGCGAGCGCCCCCAGGTCGATACGTTCAACCAGATCATGGTGGAATCTGCCAACGACGCACTGATCCCTTTGAACCAGTTAGCCAGCCTGACCCTACAAACGACACTGGCACGACTTCAGCACCACAACCTGGAACGAATGGCGCGTATTACCGCTGATATCATGCCCGGTTACCTGACCGAAGACATCACCAACAAGATCATCGAACAGCTGGACCGTTATGATTGGCCGAAAGGTGTCAACTATCAGGTAGGTGGGGAACAGGAAAACCGGAAAGATTCATTCGGCGGCATGAACCAGGTTCTGCTGGTTGCACTGCTGGGAATCTTTGCCGTTCTGGTGCTTCAATTCCAGTCCTTCAGTCAGCCGTTAATTATCTTCACCGCGATTCCGTTTGCTGTCACCGGCGCGATTGTCGCCTTGTGGCTGACAGGTTATAGCTTCTCCTTCACCGCATTTGTCGGGCTAACGTCCCTGGTGGGTATTGTTGTTAATAACTCGATCATTCTGGTGGATTCCGCCAATCAGCATCACGAGCAAGGGTTGAGTATTCATGATGCCATGCGGGAGTCTGCCCGCGTCAGGCTGGTGCCGATTCTGTTGACTACGTTGACCACCATTGGTGGACTGCTGCCACTCACTCTGGAAGGCTCTAACATGTGGTCACCGATGGGCTGGTGTATCATCGGTGGATTGATTACGTCTACACTACTGACCCTGATTGTAGTGCCCGTGCTGTACACACTCTTCAGCACGGCGACGGAAAATCATTGTCGTGTAAAAGCCGTCAATCACTGAGGCGAAAAAAGGACGTTTTCCATATGTCGTTTCAAGTCTTTCCAAATACACAGCCGGTTTGAGGACAGCCTCCCCAAACTGGCTTCATATTTCTCTCGCTTTCGCACGCTCCAATGATTGTTAGTCAGTGCGTAGGGAAAATCTGACAACGTTAGCAGGACCGCTCCACCACGGTATATTTATCCGTAATATCACTTCCTGAATCCCACAGGCATTGCCGGTAACAGCGTGAAAATGTCCTATTGCCAGCAAGCAAGGTCCGCCTGATAATCTGCCGCTCTTCGGATTGCACCGATCCACTTCTTATATTGAGCCCCTCTATGAACCAACCCGGTGAATATATCGACTCCTATTACCAGGCGACAGGCCACATACTGCCGCAGCAACCCACCCTGACCGGCGAGATAACCGCCGACGTCTGCATCATCGGTGGTGGTATGACCGGCTTCAATGCCGCGATCGAACTGCGCAAGCGCGGCTTTGAAGTGGTAGTACTGGAATCTGGTCGCCTGTCATGGGGCGCCTCCGGCCGCAATGGCGGCATGTGTCTGGTAGGTTACTGCCTCGGCCTGCACGAAGTGGACGACACCTATGGCCCGGAATGGGGACGCCAGCTGTGGGATCTGTCCTGTGAATCCCTGGATATCGTCCGTGAGCGCATTCGAGAATTTAATATCGACTGTGAATTCCAGCAAAATTACATCGAGCTGGCGATCAAGCCCGGCCATGAAGAGGAACTGCGCGCCTATCAGGCGTTGATGGAATCACGGTACGACTACAACAGTGTCGCCTGGTGGGACAGCGAAAAAATTCAGGAAGTCACCACCGCTTCCTGCTACATCGGTGGTCTGTTTGATGCCAACAGCGCCCATATGCACCCACTCAACTACACTCTGGGACTGGCTCGCGCAGCCATGGATATGGGGGTAAAGGTCTTTGAACACAGTGCGGCCAAAAAACTGGTCAAGGGCCAACCCAATCAAGTCAGGACCGAGCAAGGTTGCGTGAAGGCAAAGCAGGTGTTGCTGGCCTGTAACGCCTATCTGGAAGGACTGCACCGCAAGGCAGAGAGCACTACCCTGCCAGTGGTCTCCTATATTGGCGTTACAGAACCTCTGGGCGATCGCCAGCCGATCTCCAACAACATGGCCATGTCGGATCTCAAGAACAGCCTGGATTACTTCCGCCCCACGGCCGATGGCCGCATTCTGTTTGGCGGTGTGAATCACCCGTTCAATGGTGAGTACAAAGACTCGAAAGAACGGGTACGTCAGCGAATGCTGAAAGTCTTCCCCCAGCTGGACGACGTGAAAATGGAGTACCACTGGGGTGGCCTGTTCTCCGTAACCCGCGAATACATGCCTCAGATCGAACATCTTGGCAATGACATCTACACTGCCCATGGTTACACCGGTCACGGGGTTTCCCTGACCAACATCGCCGGTCGAGTCGTCGCGGAAGCGATGGCAGGCAATGCCGAACGCTTTGATGTTTTCTCCCGCATCCGGCACAAGTGGATTCCAACCCCGAAAATCCTGCGCAAACCGGCGCTGGCCATGGCGATCTGGAAAGCAGAACTGGAAGATGTTTTGGGCTCCTGACCGATAAATTCATCCCTTTCCAGCCCATCCCGGTATCAGGCAACATTATGCAGTTGCCTGATACTTCATCGGAAAACGCGGCAATAATACAAAGTTTTCCACAAGCAGCTTCAGTCAACATACCCTATCTTTCTTAACAGTTGTCCGGTTTGAGAGGCTCATCTCAAACTGATGCCTATTTTTATTGCTTTCACACTATTCAGACAGAGTCATTACCATGAACTGTCAGCAACTGACCGTCACACACAAGCAGGCGTGGCACAGCGCCACCAACCATCCGTTCCTGCTGGACTGCCGAAGCGGCAACCTGAAACCTGCACAGTTCAATCGCTGGCTAGAACAGGATTACCTGTTTGGTATTGAGTTCACCCGTTTTTTTGCCGCGACATTGCAAGCCGCGCCCCCCAACCACTTTGATATTCTGCTCAGTGGCCTGACGGGGATCAAATCAGAATTGTGCTGGTTTCACAGTACCGCAAAAGAACGGAATCTGACCCTTCACAATGAACTATTCCCCGCCAATGAGGAGTACTGTCGCTTTCTGATCGCCCTCAGCCACCGTCCGTATCCGGTGTTGGTCACCATCCTCTGGGGCATTGAAAACACTTACAGTGTCGCCTGTCGGGAACCGATGGCATCACCTTACGATCAGCTGTTTGCCTATTGCGCCAGCGATACCTTCAAAGATTACGTTCATCAACTGGAACAGATTGCAGACGAGGCACTCACAAGCGCTACCGAAGACATCCAGTCAGAGACCGAAGCCGAATTACTGACAATGTGCCGGCACGAAAAAGCTTTCTGGCAGATGGCCTATGAGGCGGCCGACTGATGCAAAATCATCACCACCCATAATAAAAAACCGCACCCTGGGGTGCGGTTTTTTTAGCAGTGAACTGCAGGGGGATGATTACATCATGCCGCCCATGCCGCCCATGCCGCCCATGCCGCCCATGTCAGGCATTGCAGCAGGCTTCTCTTCAGGCAGTTCTGCAACCATGGCTGCAGTGGTGATCATCAGACCAGCGATAGACGCAGCAGCCTGCAGTGCAGAACGGGTGACCTTGGCAGGATCCAGGATACCCATTTCCATCATGTCGCCGTACTCGCTGGTAGACGCGTTATAACCGAAGTTACCTTCGCCAGCACGTACCTTGTCAACAACAACAGAGGCTTCGTCACCGGAGTTGGTAGCGATCTGGCGGATAGGACCTTCCAGAGCACGCAGCGCCAGAGCGATACCGGCATTCTGCTCTTCGTTGTCACCCTTGACGTTGATAGAAGACAGAGCACGGATCAGGGCTACGCCACCACCAGGCACAACGCCTTCTTCAACGGCTGCACGGGTTGCGTGCAGAGCGTCTTCAACGCGCGCCTTCTTCTCTTTCATCTCAACTTCAGTGGCTGCACCAACCTTAACAACGGCAACACCGCCGGCCAGCTTGGCAACACGCTCCTGCAGCTTCTCACGGTCGTAATCGGAAGTAGAGTTCTCGATTTCGGCACGGATCTGCTCAACGCGGGCAGCGATGTCAGCCTGGTTACCAGCACCGTCAACGATGGTGGTGTTGTCCTTGGTGATAACAACGCGCTTGGCGGAACCCAGATCTTCCAGGGAAGCGCCTTCCAGGCTCAGGCCGACTTCTTCAGAGATCACAACACCACCGGTCAGGGTAGCGATGTCCTGCAGCATGGCCTTGCGACGGTCACCGAAACCAGGTGCCTTAACGGCAGCAACCTTGACGATGCCACGCATGTTGTTGACAACCAGAGTTGCCAGCGCTTCGCCTTCCACGTCTTCAGCCAGGATCATTAGCGGCTTGCCAGCTTTGGCAACGGCTTCCAGGATCGGTAGCAGGTCACGGATGTTGGACACTTTCTTGTCGAACAGCAGAATGAAGGGGCTCTCCAGTTCTGCAGACATGTTTTCCTGCTTGTTGATGAAGTAAGGAGACAGGTAACCACGGTCGAACTGCATACCTTCAACAACGTCCAGTTCGTTATCCAGACCGCTGCCTTCTTCAACAGTGATAACACCTTCCTTGCCTACTTTTTCCATCGCTTCAGCGATGATCTTGCCGACAGTTTCGTCGGAGTTGGCAGAGATGGTACCTACCTGGGCGATTGCCTTGCTGTCTGCGCAGGGAATGGACATCGCGTGCAGCTGTTCAACAACGGCAACAACGGCCTTGTCGATACCACGCTTCAGGTCCATGGGGTTCATACCAGCAGCAACGTACTTCAGACCTTCGTTAACGATGGACTGCGCCAGAACGGTAGCGGTAGTGGTACCGTCACCAGCCTGGTCGTTTGCCTTGGAAGCCACTTCCTTAACCAGCTGGGCACCCATGTTCTGGTACTTGTCTTTCAGTTCGATTTCCTTGGCGACGGAAACACCATCTTTGGTGATGGTCGGTGCGCCGAAGGATTTTTCCAGCAGGACGTTACGGCCCTTGGGACCCAGGGTCGCCTTAACGGCGTCTGCCAGGATGTTAACGCCTTCCAGCATCAGCTTGCGTGCGTCATCACCGAACTTGACTTGTTTTGCTGCCATAATCGTATTCCTTTAATCGGGCTGTCCGCGTTACGCGGCCAGCGATAAAACTGGGTTAAAACAGCTGAAATCGATGGGAAGCGACGAGCGCTTATTCACCTTCGACAACGGCCAGGATGTCGCTCTCGGACATCAGGATGTGCTCAACGCCGTCAATCTTCACGGTGTTGGAATCGCTGTGGTAACCACCGAACAGGATCTTGTCACCTACGCTGACAGCCATCGGACGGACTTCACCGTTTTCCAGCGGCAGGCCAGGGCCAACAGCAACGATTTCGCCACGGTTGGTTTTTTCGCCCT
This sequence comes from uncultured Kistimonas sp., assembly GCA_964291505.2. Taxonomy (GTDB): domain Bacteria; phylum Pseudomonadota; class Gammaproteobacteria; order Pseudomonadales; family Endozoicomonadaceae; genus Kistimonas. The sequence goes on from OZ220199.1 coordinate 378,218, forward strand.
TGCCAGGCAATACGATGCCACCGGCAGATGTGGTTTCGCTCTCGAAACGACGAACAAGCACCTGATCACGTAACGGACGAAGTTTCATCGACTCTTTCTCCAACTGTTTAGCAAGTATGCCTAAAAAACATTACCAGCAGCTGTTTACGTCACCGGACGTCACAGCATGACCTTAAGGGTTAAGGTTGGGACTTCACGTCCCCGCCGACCCGGAAGTGATGCGCTTGAGTACACTCACTGGCGCATCCGACCCGGCGGCAAGCGAACTGACAGTACCGCACTAATACCGAGCCCGCTTCGGCTGACACTATGAATAGGGGCTGAATTTTCGCTTTTCAACCCTGCCCTGCAAAAAAAATTCAAAAACGGTCAGACAGGCTGACAAAGTGTCAGTTTTACTCTTCACGGCGGTATTCGCCTTCGATAATTTCCGGTCTGCGCCTGCTGTTATCAGACTCAAACGGGGTGTCCGTACCGGACTGATAAAAGCCAGTCTGGGTATAAGCGCCCGCTTGCCAGCGCTGGCTAGCCAGCATACGGTCCACAATCTTCTTCCGTGTCAGGGGGAAGAGACCAGTCAAAGCAATAATATCCGTGATAAAACCGGGCGCGAGCAGCAAAGCACCGCAGGCCGCTATGATGATGCCTTCCAGCATTTCCCGCGCGGGTACCTGGCCACTGGCCATCCGTTCACGGGCACGAAACAGGGTATTGAGGCCTTGCTGACGGAGAAGATAGATGCCCAGAGAAGCCGTGCACAGCACCAGCGCTACTGTGGGCAGGACACCAATCAGGCTACCCACCTTGATCAGTACCATTAATTCGGTAATCGGGAACAGCACCAGCAATAAAAAGGCAAAGCGCATGAGTGTCTCCTTTAGACTTGCCTTTTATATGGAGATTAACCGGGGATTTTCAAGCGGGGAAACAAAGTGATACGGGAACTTTACAGTTCCCGCAGACTGAAAATACGCAGCGAATCAGGCTGCCTTTGCCATGGCAACCAGCGCTTTGCGCACGTCGCCGGCAGATGCCACAGGTGTCTCAAAGGGAATGCGAATCACACGTTCACCAATCAGGACATGAAAACCTTCCGTGTCGACACCGGCCATTTTCGGTGCCACGCCTTCGGGCAGGATCTCACCGACATTCAGGCAATACTGGATGATGGCTGCCTGATGATCTTCATTCATATGCTGCACCATGCCCTTCTCAATCTCACCGGCGAAGGGATTGGTGAGTAGCAACTCTTCCGGGTTAACCCAATAGATTTCACCGAAACCACCGATAAAGCGCGCCCGCACCAGCTTGATACGGTAAAACTCAAAATCGTGCGTCTTGTGGTAGTTGCGGGACTGAGGGAAATAGCTGTAATAACGCTCTGCAGCGACCATGTCCTCAACCTTTTCGGCATCGCCAACCCAGGTCAGGCGACCGCCGGTCTGGATGTCGTCCACACGGCTCTGAACGATGGTCAGGGAAACCTTGGAATCCTGGCTGATATTCCGCGTATGCTGGGCAATACGGCTGATCAGGATCACGATCTGCCCATCCGCATCCAGGCAGTAAGGTGCTACCGACCCAAACGGGTAGCCCGGCATGGACACGGACTGGGTCGCCAGAACCCCCTGATATTCGTTGAGAAGCAGTGCACGGGCCTGGGATGCCGCTTTCTGTCTGTCAGCCATGATTCACTCCACTGGATCTGTTTTCTGATTCTGCCGTATTTTATGCAAATGATAACAATTATCAATAGCTTTTAGGAAAAACCACCGATTTCCTTATTTCTTAACAACCCTTTAAAAGGCAAAAAAGCTGTATGACTCAATCAGTAGAGGTGTATTTAGCTAAATGCTGCCATACCAATAACTAATATACGAACCTTTCAAGATAATTAAACGTGTTGGTTAAATATAAAAATAACTATAACCAGACACCCTCAACCATATCTTAAAAATATATCATAGCGCTAAATATAGTTTATCCAGCACCAGAGAAAAACCAAAAAAGACAACGACCGTTAGAAATAAAAACAGAATGGACAGCAAAAAAAACACTCACAACAAAATTAGAAAGTAGATACTGAACTTTTAAATCCAACCCTCGTCTTAACAAGTGCGACATTAAAAATGTGTTGTAACAACCGTTTCTATCGATTCAATGGAGTCTACGTTATGAAAACAACCTCAGTCATTAGCAAGTTCATTGCTATCACTGCTATATCTATTTTAACACTGGCCAGTAACGCGTTTGCAGACATCACAATCGCCAACAAAGGTGCCTATGTCATTGAAAGAGTCTGCATTGACGATTTCAACAGTGACACATGTCAAAAAATGTCATTGCCTGTAGGTCAGTCCTACACCATACCAAGCGACCAAATCCCCGCCGGTGGTGCACAAATCGCCATTGAAGTTCTTTGTGCTGCTTATCTGGTACTACCCATGGCTAATGCTCAAGGTATTACCAGCACCTATATTCAGGATGGCGAACAGATCAAACTTAATGGAATCTGTACTTATTTTGGATCAGATAGTGACGCAACCGTTATGCCTCAAAGCAGCACACATATAGACTGGAACGTAAAATTCAAATAACAAGCAATGTTGACACAGCCGATCGCCTGATAAATTCATTTTTCAGGCGATCCCCCTTGAACAAGGATTTCTTATAAACAACGTGTATACAAGACGAAGTAAAAGCGCTTAAAAAGTAATGTAGCGGGCAATCATTCTTGACGATCACTTGAAGTAAAAGTGCTACTCCATTGTTCATAGCTAACATTTACCCTGATAAAAACCTGAATCTATAATTTATCATTTACATTACCGAAATCATTCTAACCTTTGCGTAACCTCACCCCAAAAAAAGATTCCCATCCATAACTCCCAAGAAAAGCGTAAGAAATAACATAACTACGGCGCCGTCTAATCTCACGCTCTCACTAACACTACCACTAAGCTTCATGCACTAAATTAACTGCAGGTTTTCAGCCATTCCTTAGCCTCACCTGTAATTTTATTGTTATTTGAGCCTTTACTGATAATGGCTTGGTAGAACCCAGCTCTAGAGGCTACGTTATGTGTTGTAGGACACATCTGTTCACTATATTTTTGGAGTACTGCCATAATTTCGGGATGTAACACCTCCCCTTGAGCCTTGAAGGTTGGGTGAGTGCTGTTTTTTAGTGTTACTGATAGCATCAGTAGTCTCTCAATGGCATCTCTGTTCTGAATGAGTAAGTCCAGTGTACGGTCATGTGTTTTTTTGACTCCCTGCTCTTGCTGTGTGGCACTTGAAAAATCCGAGACCATTTCGTCTACATCTAGATCGTTTACAAACATGGCAAATTCTGCCAGCATCTTTTCGGGCTTACATTTTTTAATGCGATCATCCATATTTTCCAATAGCTCAGACGAAACACCCTGAGTACACGTAGGCGTATGTTTTTTTATTATTTTTTCTGTCAATTGAACAATCTGCCCCCTTAGAGCATCAATGGCATCCATTCTCCAATGTTTCAGACAAATTTTTGCATCTTCATCGTTGGATAACTTGAATTTCTTCTGGTTTTCCAAAGTATCTTCCACAAGAATCGTGTTCGTTTTACCTGCTTCCCCCTTTACACTGGCTAGTTGATACTGTATTTCATCCATACATTCCGTTTCTTTTTCAAAGGCGTCAACCATTTTTTCTAATGCATCCAACTCTCTAAATATTTGAATAACGCTAAAGCTTCCCTTCTCCATAGCAGGGCAAAAACGACTTAAAAATGCATGAAGCTGTTTTCCAGATTCAGAAAGTACATCATCAGGGAAAGCTTGCAGGCTAAATGTTTCAGGCTTAAAAGGAAATGCAATCGCTAGCTGAACTGTTCTTTCAGTTATTTTTTTACCAACAATTGATCCTTGAGCACCATTCAAATCGCTCATTTTTACTTCTATTGACCAGATAGCATTATGAACTGATTTAATAACTGCAATCATAAAATAAAGCCATGATTTATTCTGCTTCTTTTCATTATCAAAGCTATAATGGAATGCATCCATACCACCAAGCTCAACCTTATCATTATTCTTTATGATAATTGTCATTGACGACTCCGCTATTGGTCAGATATTCCTTTAACAGTAGGACAATTTTTAGCGTTTCGTTAAATGTAACAGGTCAACAAACACCTTGCATCCTTCACCATGAGTTTACGTCGTTGTAGCTGTATTTCTGGGATTGACGGACACCACGAAAATGAAACCTGAACAATCATAAATAATTTACTCAAATTGAATAAGTTTTAACACATCACCCTAATCTAGCCTAAAACCCAGTATATACTCTCCCAACGGGGGGCACATTAGCCTCGCTCTATAGATATTGGTTAGTACTGGATAATCAGTCACTAAGATAAGAGAGGTTGCCATGGATTTACGCCAGAAGGTAGTACTGGTCACAGGAGCAGCACGGGGGCTTGGCCGGAGCATCGCCGTTACAATAGCCTCTGCCGGATGCAAGCTTGCACTGGCTGACCTTGATCAAGATGGGCTCACAGAAACCCAGCGGCTATGCGCTGACGCAGGCAGTGATAAAACTGCATGCTATATCGCCAACATTGCCCAAGAGTCCGATGTCATTGCCTTGGTGGAAAACATTCGCACCGACTTCGGCTGTCTGGATGCACTCGTGAACAACGCCGGTATTCTCAGGGATGGCCTGCTGGTAAAAGTCAAAGACGGCAACATTGTCGACAAACTCTCTCTCGCCCAATGGCAATCGGTTATTGACGTCAACCTGACCGGTGTTTTCCTGTGTGGTAGGGAAGCCGCTGCCCAGATGATTGAACAGGGTACCGGCGGTGTCATTATCAATATCTCCAGCATTGCCCGGGCCGGTAACTTTGGCCAGACCAACTATGCCGCCGCCAAGGCCGGTGTCGTCGCCATGACCGTGAGCTGGTCCCGGGAGCTGGCCCGTTATGGCATCCGCAGCGCCGCCATTGCCCCCGGCATGATTGAAACTGAGATGACCGCCGCCATGAAGCCGGAAGCCCAGGCCAAGATGACCTCCGTCATTCCCATGCAACGAATGGGGCAACCGGAAGAGATCGCCAACACCGTCCGCTTCATTCTTGAGAATGATTACATCAGCGGACGGGTGATCGAGGTCGATGGCGGTCTGCGGATATAACCTGCTTACCAGCCATACCCCAAACCAAAACTGAAGCTATGATCAGACCGGTAGGAATCCTCTGCCGGTTTGTTGTCATAGTCAAAATCCAGCTGCAGGTTAAACCAGAGATTATCGGTAATCGATAAGCGCAGGCCTGTGGTGGTATCCAGCAACCACTGCTTTTGGCCTCCCAGTCGACGAAACAGTACCCAGTCGTGATGGAAACTGAGGTTATCCCAGAGTTTCTGGGAATAATTTACCCCCCAACGCAATGCCATGTGCTGTTCATTACTGTCATTGGGGTAATTTTCCCAGAGGCTGTTCAAAGCGATGTCCATCTTGAGGGCGCCATCCGGACGGTCCCAGAACTGGTAACCCATACCGCCACCACCGGCAACGGTTTCACGGGGGCTTTCACTGTTGTCGTATTGCCAGAGGCTGTTGCCCAACAGATACCAGTGCTCATCCATAAACCGGTTATAGTCGTAGCTGATCTTGAATTCCCGGTCATTGGTATGCCCGTCTTCCCGGCTGTAATAGGTTTTCCAGTTGATGATATTCCGGTTCACTCGATCCTGTATGTTGACCTGGCCGCTGGTACGGAACTCATCCTCATCGCCCCGTTCAGTATCAAATCCAACATTAAAATGGCCGCTGAACAACCACTGTTCTTCACCCGGATCATCGTTCAGGAGACGCGCCAGCTTCTGCTTGTCGTCCAGTTCGGTTTCATTGCCCTGATTATCCAGCATCCAGGTTTTTCCGCCTTTCTGGTCAAATTTCATCAACCGAAACGTATTCTGGCCTTTCATCCGCACCCACAGCAGCTGCTCTGTTTCAAGCGCCCGGACATAACGCAGGTCCACCTGAACCGTGCCGCCCCAGGGCGTGGTGAAATGCAGCTTGCCATCGGTCATTTCCTTGACCTCGCCCCGAATAATGTCGTTATTCGTGAGCCACAGCGTATCAGCAGAAACCGGCAGCGCCGCTAACAGCACACAACAGGACAGCCATCGTAATCGTCGGAAGAGCATATAATCGTTATCTACAAACAGATCTATTAAGCCTATTCTGGGCGCAACATTATCAGGGTATAAGGCGGAAGCATAAAAAGGAATTTACCGTCCCTCTACGGTGAAATCCCCTACAAAAGAACTCTATAGCACTCCACATCGCATCACTCGACGCTTCAACTTGGCAATACGGTCACTGAAACCGATAATGCGAGTAAGACATTGTTTGGCTAACAGAGACTGTATTCCTTGATGATTCTGAACCGACACCAGCAGATCTGGCTGGTTGTCAGCAAAATTCCCCACGGCCGCGTCGCTACCTATGGCCAGGTGGCTGAACTGGCCGGCTTGCCCCGACAGGCCCGTGCCGTTGGCAGCATACTCAGCCAGCTGCCCCGGGGCTCTGACCTGCCCTGGCACCGTGTCATCAACAGTAGGGGCGAACTGTCTTTCCCGTTGGACAGCAATAAATATCAGGAACAAAAGACACGCCTTGAACAGGAAGGTATTGAGTTCACCGGAGAAAAAATTTCCCTGGCGACTTACGGCTGGAACGGCATGGATTAATACGTCGCTCTCCGCCTATCCGCTTACTCAGACTGCCTGCGTTCCAGCCGGATAATCCAACCGACCAATGCCAGTACCGGCAGCCCCATAATCGCCGTCACGATGAAAAAGGTCTGGTAGCCCAAAGCATCCACCATCGTGCCGGAGTAGCCGGCCAGAATCTTGGGTAACAAGGTCATTAGTGAACTGAACACGGCATACTGCATGGCAGTAAACGCTCGGTTGGTCAGACCAGACAAATAAGCGACAAATGCCGCCGTCGCAACACCACCGCTGAGGTTGTCAGCGGCAATCACCACGGCTAATAGCATCGACTGCGGCGCCATACCCGCGATCAGGGCAAATAATAGGTTTGTGATCGCGGCAAGCAATGCCCCCACCCAGAGCATTTTCAGCACACCAAAGCGAATGGCCAGAACACCACCAACAAAGCCACCGGCAATGGTCATCAGCAAACCAAAGGTCTTGGTGATATTCGCGATCTGGTCCTTGGTGTAACCCATATCGCTGTAAAACACGTTTGCGACAGCGCCCATCACAATATCAGCAATACGGTAACTACCCACCAGCGCCAGAATAAACAACGCAGTTTTACCGTAGCGGGTAAAGAAATCCGTAAACGGTGCAACATAGGTTTCACGGACCATATGCCGGGAAACCACCTGCATTCCTATCAGTGCTCTAGCAGCCAGCAAGGCAATAACAACACTGATGACTATACGCACCGCTTCCAGGAGAAAACCACTTAATGGACCGGCATCTAGTGCACTTTTTGTAGCGCCAACAGCATTTGACAACAGCACAAAACTGCCGACAAACACGCCCGCGGTTAAGATAAATAACCCCAAAAAACGCAGATAATCTTGCGTGTTATAAACGCCAGAGAGGCTCCCCTGTTGATTTGCCTTCGGCTCAGGTATCAGCAGCGTCGTAAGAATACCCACACCCATCATGCCCGCCATGCAGAGATAGGCCATCGACCAGGCCATGTAGTTGTACCCGCCATCACCACCGGCAAAGGCACTGGCCAACTTAAGCGTACCGGCTCCCGCCACCAGCATCCCGATCCGATACCCCGCCATGTAACTGGAGGACATCATGGCCTGCAGATCATTGTCAGCCGCTTCTATCCGGTAAGCGTCTATCACGATATCCTGGGTGGCTGAAGAAAAGCCCAGCATGACTGCACCAATCGCCGTCAACGCCAAGTTGTGAAGCGGATCATTCCCGGCCATAAACAGCAGTGCGCCGACAATCGCTACCTGCGCCAGCAACAACCAGCCTCGACGACGCCCCAGCCAGCGGGTCAGAAATGGGAGCGGTAAGCGATCCACCAGCGGCGCCCAGACAAACTTGAACGAATACGCGAGTGCTGCCCAACTGAAGTACGTCACCGTCGACCGGGACACTTCCGCTTCCCGCAACCAGATAGAGAGCGAACTGAAAATAAGCAGCAACGGTAACCCGGCAGAAAAGCCGAGAAAAAGCATGCTGATGACACGCGGATGAAAACAACTACGAATGGCTTCACGCCATGAGCGGGTCTGTTCCGGTGTCCTGTCGGACATGGGGTTTGCGGCTTGTTCGGACACGGGAACCATCCAGCTGGATCAGGTTTATTGTCATTTAAACGGGGGAAGCCCGGCGCCAGCCCCGATAACCGGGCAATACAGGCGCCGTTTATTCATGGGATCATCACAGGATGATCAAAGCATCTCAGTCACGGAAGTTATCATATTGCAGAGGCATTTCCAGCTTGGCTTCCCGTAGCATGCCGATGACTTCCTGCAGATCGTCCCGCTTCTTGCCAGTGACGCGCACTTTCTCACCTTGAATAGCCGCCTGAACTTTCATCTTGGCTTCTTTGATCATCTTGGTGATTTTCTTGCTGAGATCCTTATCCAGCCCCTGGCGGATGATCACTTCCTGCTTGACCTGCTTGCCGGAACCGTAATGATCCTTCACCTCAAGACACTTAATATCAATATCCCGTTTGTGCATTTTCACCTGCAGGATTTCCAACATCTGCTTGAGTTGAAAATCCGCATCGGCAGTCATGGTGATGGTTGTGTCGTTCCGTTCAAACGATGCATTAATACCACGGAAATCAAAGCGTGTGGACAATTCACGGTTGGCCTGGTCCACCGCGTTACTGAGTTCATGCATATCCACTTCAGACACAATATCGAATGACGGCATTCGCCTGTCTCCCTTTGTCGATTCAATGGCACGATTCTAGCCTAAAGGGCCGCCCTGCCCAATGGTCGGTTATACCGCACAAAGCGTACGATATAACACCGTCATTCCAGCCGGAACCCCACTTTCAGTGTGACCTGGTAATGTGCCACCTTGCCATTCTGAATATGCCCGCGACTTTCGACCACCTCAAACCAGTCCATATGTTTCAGGGTTTGTGATGCCCTGGCGATCGCATTGCGGATGGCATCGTCCGTACCGGTTTCGGAACTGCCGACAATTTCCACTTTTTTATACACATGAGCACTCATGACGATTCGCCCTCGCTGGTTTCAGAACATATCGCCTGAGTATAGAAGGTCGATCATAGTCACAGCGGTAGATTCACATTTGCCGGTCATGACACACAGAAACATCGTCTGGCTCAGCAAAACTACCGACAATTAAACTATCGCATGAGGCTCAAATGACTCACTGACCTTGTGCCTTACGCGTGAATTTATAGAACAGGTTAGGTTCGCTAATCAGGTAGAGGGTTCCGTCATCATCCATGGTAATGCCTTCTGCCTGCGGTACATTGTCTTTCAAACCATGCCAGCCATGAGCAAGCTCCAGAAAACTGACGTGATTGCCCTGCTCATCCACTTCTGTCAGCAGGCGTGATTCATCACTCAACACCAGCAGGTGACGGGTCTTGGGATCAAAGTGCAAACCGGAAAGATCATCACTAAAGGCTTTGGCGCCTTCGCTGAGCACTTTCGATTTCTCAACGCGCATGGTTGCCGGCTGTTTTCCACCCACCAAACCATGGATTTTATAGAGCCGCATGGGATCACGCTCCCTCACCACAAAGATGCCATTATCTTTTGGATCCCAGGCCACTCCCTCAAAGCCTTTGTTATCGCCAGCTTCCATATCCAGTGTAAAACTCGGACAGTCTTCACGGACAATCATCTGGGTTTCAGGCGTCACCGTTACCTTGATCAAACTCTGATGCCGCTCATCGGCAATCACGAATTGATCACCACCCACCCAGACGATCGCCTCGACATCTTCAAATCCTTCCAGGGGTATCCGCCTGATCACATCACCATCAAGCGATATTTCAATAATCTGGTTGGGGCCATTGAGCACCATGAACAATGTTTTCGTTAATGGATCCCAGGTCACGCCCGATGCATTATTATTGATGCCGGCCAGCGTTTTTGCTTCGGTCACCACCTGGTAATCCGGCAGCCAGATAGCATCTTCCCGAACAGTCTCCGGGGTTGTCTTGTTCAGGTACCAGTCATAAAGGCGGTCATCGACATCCAGCTGAACAACGGCAAAAACACCCAGCAGTATGACCGCCAGTAAAATCAGGTTCTTCTTCGTCATGAAAGCACTCAAAATACAACTCACATACAACAGAAATAGGCTTAACAACTATAGACAACAGACAACCGTCAGGCGTTATAGTTCCCGCTGATAAAAAATTTTCTTTCACGCTGTCGCCACTATAGAACGACAGGTGACGTTTTAACCGTGGAGTACTGCATGGCGGATCACTGGACTATTCTTGGCGCAGGCGCCATTGGATGCCTTTGGGCAGCCAGTCTCAGGGAAAGCGGAAAGCCGTGCACGCTGATTCTGCGTGAGCAACGTCTGAGAGAAATAGCCGGAAAATCCACAGAGCTAAAGCCTGAGCTTGAGCTGGTTGATGACCATCGTCGTCAATTATTCGATATTGCCATTGCTGACAAACACCATATTGATTCACCCATAAAACGTTTGATTGTCGCAACAAAGGCCCGGGATACGTTACAGGCTGTCCGTGATATTGCGCCCCACCTTGCCAATGATGCCGTTGTTTTACTACTGCAAAACGGTATGGGCAGCCAGGAAGCCGTCAACGAACTGCTTGAGGGTCATAGCGTCTGGGCTGGCACCACCACTGACGGCGCCTGGAAAGCCGCAGAGAATTCTGATCACCCGGCAAGATGGACCGTTCACCACGCCGGACACGGACAAACCTGGATTGGTTCTCTCAATCCTTCTAATGTCCCTTGTTCTGAGACGCCATTGTCTGAGTTAACGGAAATCAACCGTTTGACGATTCATCCCTGCGATAACATTCAGGAACGTCTCTGGTTGAAGCTTGCTATCAACAGCGCCATTAATGGACTGACGGCCGTTTACCTGTGCCGGAATGGAGAGTTGTTATCCTGCCCAAACCGCTGGCAGCAGGTGAAAACCCTGTGCGAGGAAACAACCCGTCTGATGACACGACTCAAAATCCGCTGCGACATCAATCTGCAGGAACAAACCCGGGAAGTGCTCCAGCGTACAGCCAATAACTATTCTTCAACATTCCAGGATGTCAGCCACGGACGCCTGACAGAACTGCCGTTCATCAATGGCTTTCTGCTTGACCAGGCCAGACAAATTGGTATGGAGCTGCCTTCCCACCACGCACTGATGGAACAGCTGAAGCTACAAGGTATTCATTAAATATTGGACAGATTTTAACCAGCGGGTTCCAATGCGGACAAAGAGCAGTGTAACCTAGCACTGATATCCGATTGGCAACCAGGCATCAGGCATCCATGTCCGGACTGAATGACTACCTCTCGCGACTGTCGATCAGCCGCAAGCTGATACTGGTCATGGTCAGCGTCGTGCTGGCGGTGGCCCTGATTGCCAGCACCACGCTCATTCTTTCCGCCTACCTGGTCTCCCGCAATAATTTTGTGCCTGCCAGTGTTCAGGCTGTTACCCGCATTCTGTCTGAAGAACCAGTACTTAACACTCTGCTAAAAAGCCCGGAAAAAGCGGCTGAAGTCTTGGAAGCGGCCAGTGAGTATTCACTGATCAACAGTATTGCGCTCTATGACACGGATGGACATCTTTACGCGACTCGTGATTCAGAAGGGCATATTCCGAATATCCCAGAGACAGCGCCGGAAGAAATCAGCCATGAAACGCAGCATATAGCACGGGTTGATCTGGCCGATGGTGGAACAGTCACCTTTTATATTGAAACCGACCCGTCACTGCCGATGGATTTCTACGCCGGAATGACCATCGCTGTGCTGATCATCCTTGTCTTTATTTTCCTGTTAACCAGTGCTGCTGCCCGCCTTGTTCGCCGTTACATTACCCAGCCGGTTCTGCACCTCATCAGGATTGCCAATACCGTGTCCATTGAAGAGAACTACGGTGTCCGCGCACAGAAGTTCTACCACGATGAGATCGGAATTTTGGCTCAGGCGTTTAATACCATGCTCAGCCGTATTGAAGCACGGGACCAACTGCTCACCAGCGCACGGGACAAGGCGGAACAGGCCAGCATGAAAGCCCAGGCGCTGGCCATCGAAACCCACATGACTAACAAGAAACTGGAACTTGAGGTCAAAGTCCGTAAGCGAGCCGAACACAAGCTGACCAGTTTCCAGAACTACCTCAATAATATTATTGACTCCATGCCATCGGCCCTGATTGCTGTCGACGAACAACTGCTGGTCGCCCAATGCAACAAAGCCGCGACCCAGCTGGCAGATATGGATCATGATGCCGCCCTCGGTCTGCCGCTGGGCACATTTATGCCATTTCTGGCCAACTGCCTGCCCAAGGTGCAACAGGCGCTGGATCTTCAAACCTCACAACTGGTGGAAAAACTGCCGCTAATGTTGGCTGACGGGGAGAATTACCTGGATCTTGTTATCTATCCACTGAGCGGTGATGACAATGATGGCGCCGTTATCCGCATCGATAACATCACCCGACGGCTACAGCTGGAAGAGATGATGGTGCAGACGGAGAAAATGATGTCTGTCGGTGGGTTAGCAGCCGGCATGGCGCATGAAATCAACAATCCACTGGGAGCCATCATTCAGGGCGTGCAGAATATTCGACGACGTATTTCCCCAAGCCTGCCCGCCAACCAGAAAGAGTCCGACGCTCTGGGCTTACCGCTTGAAATGCTCAATGCTTATCTGGAAAACCGCGAAATCACCCGTTTCCTCGACAATATCAACAGCGCCGGCATGCGAGCATCCAAGATCGTCTCGAATATGCTCCAGTTCAGTCGTCGTGGCAGCAAAACTCTGACACCGACCAACCTGTCAGAACTGATTGAACGCACCGTTGAGATTGCCAGTTCAGATTTTGACCTAAAGAAAGGCTTCGATTTCATGAGCATCAGCCTGGAGCAGGATCTGGACGAACGGTTAACGGCCGTACCCTGCATCACCGATGAGATCCAGCAGGTCTTATTAAACCTGCTGAAGAATGCCGCCCAGGCTATCAACGGCCGCACCGAAGCCAACTGGCTGGGTAAGATTGCCATTCGAACCCGCAAGCAGGGTGACCACGCACTGATCACGGTCAGCGACAATGGCGCCGGCATGGATGAAGACACCCGCAAGCGCATCTTCGAGCCTTTCTTTACCACCAAGGATATCGGCGCCGGCACCGGATTAGGGCTGTCGGTATCCTATTTCATTATTACCAACAACCATAAGGGAGCCATGAGTGTCATATCCACCCCGGGTATTGGCACAGAATTTACTATCACTCTGAACCTGCAACAGTCCAGGCTGTCTGAAAAACCTCATCTGCCCACAATTATCGAGGCAGCTCTGCCTTAGCGGATCAGCCGGAAGCACAGCAACTCTGTCAGCCAATAGTCTGCGACCGACACTCTCGCTATAATCACGCCTCAGCCGGAGACAGGTATAGCATGAGTAGCAGCCCCGAGTTCCAGATATCACACGCACTCCAGGAAGCCATGGTCCTGAATGTCCGCAATGCACTGGCCGAAGATATTGGCACTGGCGATATCACCGCCGGTCTGATCCCTGCATCAGCCACCGCCAGCGCACGGGTGATCAGCCGGGAAGTGGCGGTTATCTGCGGCCGCTATTGGGTGGACGAGGTGTTTCAGCAGGTCGACAGCCGCATTGAGGTGGAATGGCTGGTCAGCGATGGTGAACAGGTCAATGCCGATAAAACCCTGTTCAATCTCCATGGCCCTGCCCGCTCGCTACTGACGTCAGAGCGCTGCGCACTCAATTTTCTGCAACTACTATCCGGTACAGCAACCATCTGCCGGCACTATGCAGACTTGGTCGAGGGAACAGGCGTCCAATTACTGGATACCCGGAAAACCATCCCGGGCCTGCGACTGGCCCAGAAATACGCTGTGACCTGCGGCGGCTGCCACAACCATCGCATCGGACTGTATGACGCCTTTCTGATCAAGGAAAACCATATCGCCGCCTGCGGTGGCATTGCCCAGGCGATTGACGCTGCCAGACAGCAAGCACCTGGCAAACCGGTTGAAGTCGAGGTGGAATCCCTAGCTGAACTGGAGCAGGCCCTGACCGCCAGCGCCGATATCATCATGCTGGATAACTTTACCCTGCCGGATCTGCGTCAGGCCGTAGCGACTGCGGCCGGTAAGGCAAAACTCGAAGCCTCGGGTGGCGTCACTGAAGCTACCTTACGAGCCATTGCAGAAACCGGCGTCGACTATATTTCAATCGGTGTGTTAACCAAGGATTGCCGGGCGGTTGACCTGTCCATGCGTATCACCGGTTAACAACATCAAGGAACGTTTTATGAGCACAATTCTTGTGACCGGCGGTGCCGGTTATATCGGCAGCCACACCTGTGTCGAACTGCTGGAAAAGGGCTATGACGTCCTGGTTCTCGACAATCTGTGCAACAGCAGCGCTGAATCCCTGCGCCGGGTTGAACAGATTACCGGGAAAGCGGCTCGTTTTGTTGAGGGCGATATCCGTGATCGCCCCCTTCTGGACAAGTTGTTCCAGAACAACACCATCAGCTCAGTCATTCACTTTGCTGGTTTGAAGGCAGTGGGTGAATCCTGCGAAATGCCGCTGGCTTATTATGACAACAATGTCAGTGGCACCATTACCCTATGCCAAGCGATGGCAGATAACGACGTCAGAAATCTGGTCTTCAGCTCATCTGCGACGGTGTATGGCGATCCTGCCAGCCTACCCATCACTGAAGACTTTCCACTGTCCGCCACCAATCCTTATGGACGCTCCAAGCTGATCATTGAAGAAATCCTGACTGACCTGCATAAAGCCGATAGCAGCTGGAATATCGCCCTGCTTCGTTACTTCAACCCTGTGGGCGCGCACCCGTCAGGGCTGATTGGCGAAGACCCCAATGGCATTCCGAACAACCTAATGCCTTTTGTTGCCCAGGTTGCAATCGGCAAGCGTGAAAAACTGCATGTGTTCGGTAACGATTACCCAACACCAGACGGCACCGGTGTACGCGATTATATCCATGTGCAGGATCTGGCCCGCGGCCATGTCTGCGCCATCCATCGCCTGCAGGAAAACTGTGGTGTACAGGTCTGGAACCTAGGCGTTGGTCAGGGTCATAGCGTGCTGGAAATGGTCAGTGCCTTTGAACAGGCATCCGATCGCCCGGTACCTTATGACATCGTTGCCCGTCGCCCGGGTGATATCGCCGCCTGCTACGCAGATCCCACCAAGGCACGCAAGGAATTGGGCTGGACTGCCGAAAAATCACTGGATGATATGGTTAACGATGCCTGGCGCTGGCAGTCACAAAACCCTGACGGTTATCACGGCTAAAGGATTGATTCTGGCCTTTATCTGCCGATATCCCTGCCTGTTACAGGTGGGGATACACCATGAGAAAACCTGTCTTATCCGGATGCCTGCTGTTGCTTTGTATCGAAAGCGCTTTCAGTGATATTTGCGATTCTCTGTCACCAGAGCAAATATCCGCTGAACTGGCATCACTGAATAAAACGATCCAATATCATGACAGGCTCTACTTCGACAAACATCAGCCGGAAATATCCGATGCAACATACGATGAACTGGTAAAACGTCGCAAGGCATTGAATGTATGCCAGCCCTCTCTGACAGAGAGATTACCATCAAAAAACCTCCGCCCTGGCAATATACGTCATATCCACCCTATGACCAGCCTTCAGAAAGGCAAAGGCAAATCTGAAATTCAGCGATTCATCGAGACCATAAACCACCTTGGCAGCCCGGTGCTACTTCAGCCAAAAGTCGATGGTGTAGCGGCTGAACTGGTCTATCGGGATGGTCGATTAGTACAGGCATCCACCCGGGGAGATGGCGAATGGGGTGAAGATATCCTTCCAGTTATCCGGAAAATCCCCCATATCCCTAAACAGCTGGATACGGGGATTGAACAGGTCGTCCTGCATGGCGAGGTGTTTGCCCGACTTGATTTAGCCAAAGGTCAGCTCTCAAACTATGTCAGCGCCCGGCACTTTACCGCCGCCATGCTGCAAACAGATCAGCCTGAGCCAGAGAACCTGTCAGTTCTCGACTTTTTCCCCTGGCGCTGGATTCAACATCATTGGGAAAGCGACAGCCAAAGCCATCAACAATTAGAAGACTGGGGTTTCTTCAAGTTATCCGATTATTCCTGGATTTTATCGGATATCACCGAGGCTGATGCACTGAGAGAAAAACTGTATCAATCACAGGCAACCATGCCTTTTCTTATGGATGGCATTGTCATAAAAGCTGATCGCATGTCTATTCGAACGGCGCTTGGTGAAAATAATACCGCACCCCACTGGGCTATGGCCTGGAAGTTTCCGGCTGATCACGCTGTAACATCCATCCAGGACATTTCCTTTAGCATTGGTAGAACAGGAAAAATCACTACCATCCTGCATCTGGAACCCACTGGGCTGGACGGCATGTCCATAAAGCAGGTGCCGGTTAGCAGCATTAAGCGATTAAAGACATTAAACCTCGCACCAGGCGATCTGGTCAGCATTGCACTCAAAGGCAATGCCATTCCCAAATTGGATAAGGTTGTCCATCGGGCTGCAGCACGCACCTCGGTTCAATTCCCTGATGAATCTCGCTATACGCCCTTCACTTGCCTTCGTTACAGTGAAAACTGCCACCAGCAATTTCTGTCACGCATCGCGTGGCTGTCGGGTAAACAAGGGCTGCATGTTTCAGGGCTGGATACCACCCTACAGAATGAGCTGGTTACCAATGGCGCCGTTGATGAAATCGTCGACGTCCTGACATTAACGCCGTCCAAGATCATGGAGCACAGCACGGTAAGCCTCTCAAAAGCCACTCGCATCCACAAGGCTATCAGCGAATCACTTAAGTCTACTTTTGAACGTCAGTTACTCGCCCTCAGTATTCCCGGTATGGGTAAAAAACGCGCACGCCAGATAACCAACCATTTCAGCAGCTGGGATAAACTGACCCAAGCATCACCACAAGAGATTGCCAATCAAACCTCACTTGGCAAGCGACTCTCTAAAAAAATGAAAGACTATCTGTCTATAGAGGAAATCAAAACAACTATTCGGCTGTTTACCCCCTCAGACAATGACCCGCCACATCTTGCACACTGAAAAAGCCATTGCGCTTAATCAACAACGAGCTAACCCTTCTCGCTATAGTGGACAGCGTTATCACCAGAAAGAGAATGTTAAGGAGCCGCAATCATAAATAACAGCAACATTGACTTTATACATGGCTGCAGAGAACGCAGGATCATAAAAAACAACCTAAAGAGCAGAAGCCATTAATTCGAGAATTCAAAAATTTTCCAGTCAACAAAGCATCAACTCGGCACATTCACCATGATCTTTTATGGGCAGTATTAATGTTCAGCATCGACTTAATGACAGGAGAATAAAACAGGGTAATCGGAGAAGAGTGCAAGCGTGTTTTTTTCAATTTCAAAGGGGGGGATAAAAATAAAGCTGCGCCCTTATACAGGGCGCAGCCATACATTCACTTAGGTACTACCGGGAGTAGTAGGTGTAGCTGCAGTACGGCAGTTAGCTGGCAAATACTTCTTGTCAATAGTACCACCACCACATGCCCATGTGATTGCACCACTCGTAGCGCTAGCTGTCAGTTGTAAAGTAGCACCATTTGACACTTTTTGATTATAAGTAATGGTGATCACATTATTAGCCACAACTACGCTTGTAACAGCATTACCGGTCAGGCTGGCAGCCAAACCTGCAGCATCGTTATTTGCGGGCCACTTACCTTCCGTTGCGTAATATTCAGAAATGGCCGCCTTAACACCGGAAGCCAGGTTCAAACCTTCTGAAACATGCGCACGCTTGGTGTAATCCTGATAGGCAGGAATGGCCACCGCAGACAGAATACCGATGATTGCAACAACAATCATCAATTCGATCAGGGTAAAACCCTGCTGTTTGACATCCTTGTTTAGTCTCATTGCCTTTCTCCCTGAAAGTCCATTTTCAGATTTAACTCGCCTAAATAATTCGGCAAAAACCGAGCCAGTTATAAGCGTAATCTCGTATTATTATTTCGCCGTCCACACTTATTACTTTAACAAACAAATACGACACCAAAATAAACAAATGCGATTAAAAAATTTTAAAAATAACAAAATACACTTAAAACTTTTTTACAACCAACACGGACAACACCTTCTATCTTTAATAGATACAGATTCAAGGATAGAAGCTGTGATGAGATTCAAAAAAGGGACCATTCTTGCCATCAGGGTGACGCTTTACGTCAGTGTTGCGGCGTTTACTGTTTTATTCAGCATTGGGCTTATCAAATCCAAATACGAGAATTTTGCCATTGCCATCTTGCAGCAGGAGTCTCCGCACGCCGGTAGTTACTCCCTGATAAGTCCATGGGCATGGCTTTATCGATCCGATAACGAGAGTGCCTATCTGCAGGATATTGTGAATACTCACTTGGGCACCTACCAGGGACACGAATTATTAAGCTGGACCATTGATCATGACAAACTCCTCGAAGGCGGCTTGCCTATGGAGTTTCTCTTTCGGGTCAAACACAGCAATGGCGAATCCGTTGAGCGATTCTCTATCGCTGGTTATTTCGACCCCAAGGTCACATTCCAGCACGTGCATGTCACCGACTAAAGGATATCAACGCGTGTTCATGAATACCCTGTTTTTACACTTCTGATCGGGCAATTAGTTGGGTTTCATCCCCATAGAACTGCGTCAGCCGTTTGATACGAGGCCGGCCGCAAGCTAAGCGATGACGATTGGTATCGCGCAAACTGTAGACACAGCCGCAATATTCCTGTTGATAGAAATGTTCCTGCCGGGATAACTCAATCATTCGCTGAGAGCCCCCATGTTTACGCCAGTTCAATGTCCAGTAGGTGATCTCCGGATAATGCCCTGCGGCACGAACACCACTGGCGTTGATTTGTTCCATATTCTTCCAGCGGGATATCCCCAGCGTACTGGAGATCAGCGGAAAATGGTGTTCAAACGCATAAAGAGCCGTTCGCTCAAAACGCATATCAAAGCAGACCGTACAACGTTCTCCTCGCTCGGGTTCATCTTCCAACCCTTGTACCCGCTCGAACCAGGCGTCTTTATCATAATCCGCATCGATAAAGGGTATGCCCAATTTGTCGCAATAACGCTTATTTTCACTTTTACGCATCTCATATTCTTCAACAGGATGAATATTAGGGTTGTAAAAGAAAACCGTTTGGCGGATACCCGATGCCTTGACTGCCAGCATGATTTCGCCCGCACACGGGGCACAACAGGAATGCAGCAGTAGTGTTCTGCTCCCCTTGGGTGCGGATAAGACAGGCCGTTGATAATCAGATAAAGAGTACGAATGAGAGGTTGTCATCGACTTGAGTGAAACAATGGATCTGCCTTCAAGGATGGCATCCAGCCCTTCATTCCACTAAACCAATTTTTTATAAGGAATATTCTGGTTCGATGTCTGTGATCTATGAGCCAGACCCCATTTTAGGGGTATATAAACGGACGAAGCCTTTCAAACGGCCGTTTTCTGGCATTTCATCACACTGCCATAAAGAGGACAGATGACCAATCGCCACCTTACCTTTATAGTTAAGGGATATACGGACAGCGAACAAGAATACTGCCGTCAGACAATAAACAGGCAAGAGTTTCACAGTATATGGCAGACACACAACTGACAGGCCTTGCACGACGCCTTGTCACGGACAACCTTCTGAATGAAGAAGCAGCAATCAATGCTGTCGAAGCGGCACGGAAGGATAAGCTTCCACTGATCACCTACCTCGTGCAGGAAAACCTGGTCAATGCCAACACACTGGCACAAATCAATGCCGAAATGTTCGGCATGCCCCTTTTTAACATCGATGCTCTCGACTTCAACCAGGCACCACGGGAACTTATTCCCGAAAACATGCTACGCCAGCACAACGCCCTGCCGCTCTTAAAACGTGGTACCCGCCTGTTTATCGGTGTTTCTGACCCAACCAATGAGAAAGCCGTTGAGGAGTTCCGCTTTAATACCGGCCTGAACGTCGAAGCCATCCTGATTCCCCAGGATCAACTGGCATTGGGTATCGAAAAAATTCTGGACGGTCCAGACAATGCTCTGGACGACCTTGACGATGACCTGGACGACCTTGACACCGAAGACGGAGCCCCCAAAGAGGAAGAGATCACCAGCGGCGATGGCGCCGATGAAGCGCCAGTCGTTCGCTTCGTCAACAAAATGCTCCTTACCGCAATCAAGAAAGGCGCCTCGGATCTCCACTTTGAACCTTATGAAAAAGCCTACCGGGTACGGTTCCGGATTGACGGGGTTCTGCAGGAAATTTCCAGGCCGCCAATAGGGTTATCTCCCAAGATCTCGTCCCGTCTGAAAATCATGTCGTCCATGGACATTTCAGAACGACGTAAACCTCAAGATGGCCGGATTAAGCTAAAACTGTCGAAAACCAAGGCGATCGACTTCCGGGTAAACACCCTGCCCACCCTGTGGGGGGAAAAGATTGTACTGCGGATACTCGACCCCTCCAGCGCCCAGATGGGGATCGACATGCTGGGTTATGAACCCGAGCAGAAGGACATGTACATGACCGCCCTGCATAAACCCCAGGGGATGATTCTGGTCACAGGTCCTACCGGTTCGGGTAAGACTGTATCTCTTTATACCGGCCTAAATATTCTCAACACGGTGGAAAGAAACATCTCCACCGCTGAGGACCCGGTGGAAATCAACCTGGAAGGGATCAACCAGGTCAACGTCAACCCGAAACAGGGGATGGATTTCGCCCAGGCACTGCGCGCCTTCCTCCGGCAGGATCCCGATATCATCATGGTCGGGGAGATCCGGGATCTTGAAACGGCCAACATAGCCATCAAGGCTGCCCAGACCGGTCACATGGTACTGTCAACACTGCACACCAACAGTGCCGCTGAAACCCTGACCCGTCTGCAAAACATGGGGGTTCCCTCTTTCAACATTGCCACCTCGGTCAACCTGATCATCGCCCAGCGTCTGGCACGACGTCTGTGCTCCTGTAAGCAGAAGGCCGACATCCCCAAGGCCACACTACTGAAGGAAGGTTTCACTGAAGAACAACTGGATGGCGCCGTGATCTACAACCACAAACCCTCAGGTTGCGAGAAGTGCAACAAAGGCTACAAGGGACGGGTGGGGATTTATGAAGTCGTGTTCATCACACCCGGCATGCAGTCCATCATCATGGAAGAAGGCAACTCACTGCAGATTAACGAGCAGGCACAGCAGGAAGGTTTTAACAGCCTCCGTCAGTCAGGTCTGGTCAAAGTCTTACAGGGTGTCACAACCCTCGAAGAGGTGAACCGGGTAACACAGGATTAAGTCGCCCAGAAAACGATTCAGGCCGGTCACTCTGTCCTCACAGGCACCCCGGCCCTTACAATACCTCCTCTTTTGTTCTCCGGTACTGTTTTTTATCCATGAAAATCTATCTTGTTGGCGGTGCAGTGCGCGACAAATTGTTAGGGCTTCCGGTCAAAGATCATGACTGGGTTGTCGTCGGCAGCACGCCCTCAGCCATGAAAGCACAGGGCTTTCGCCCTGTTGGCAAGGATTTTCCCGTCTTTATCCACCCCAAAACCGGTGAAGAGTACGCCTTAGCCAGGACAGAGAGAAAGTCCGGCCATGGCTATGCCGGTTTCACTTTCCATACGTCACCGGATGTTACCCTGGAAGAAGATCTACTCCGGCGGGATCTCACCATTAACGCCATGGCGGAAACGGATAATGGCGAGCTAATCGATCCTTACCACGGTCATGAGGACCTGCAGAATCGCATCCTTCGCCATGTCTCACCCGCTTTCCGTGAAGATCCCCTGCGCATCCTCAGAACGGCGCGTTTTGCCGCTCGCTATGCAACATTCGGCTTTCAGATTGCGGATGAAACCATGGCACTCATGAAGCTCATGGTGAGCTCTGGCGAAGTGAACTACCTGGTCGCGGAAAGGGTGTGGCAGGAAACGGTTAGTGCACTGGCAGAACCTGCACCAACCTTTTTCTTTGATGTACTGAACGCTTGCGGGGCCCTGTCAGCATTAATGCCAATGCTTTTACCAGGGTTTAGTGATGACTCAGCGATTCCGCGTACCGCACTGGCACGTGCTGCCGAAGAACAGGCTAACACTTTATCCCGCTTTGTCTGTGCAGCTCTCCCATGGGACGATCAGACTCCCGCCATCAATGCCGCAGACCAACTGAAGACGTTCTGTGCAGATTTAAAGGTTCCGGTTGAGTATCGCGAGATGGCCATACTGGTCGCCCATCACCTTCCCACATGGCTGGCCATGAAAGACGCCTCTCCAGAATCCCTGCTAACTCTGCTGGAAAAAACGGATGTATTCAGGCGGGAAGCACGCTTTCAGCAATTCCTGTCGATTTGTGAGTTGCTGGCTAACACCGTCAACACCAATCATCAGCCAAGAAACTGGCTGGAAACCGCAGCGCTCGCCTGTAAAAGCGTCGATATTCAGGCCCTGGTCAAGCAGGGACATAAAGGACAGGCGTTAGCAGCAGCGATTCGTCAGGAACGTCTGTCAGCCATTGCTGCTGCACTGGCATCCTGACTCCACAACAGGGGGCATCAGCACAGGCGACAACCCAAAACATCGCCCATCCTGCAAGGATAAGCTGACTCGATCTTCCACCGATGACGCAGAAAAGGTTTCTTCCAGCTCTGCGTCCTTTTTCTCCATCAAATCCAATGCTTCATCGGCTAGCGGCAAAAAGAATGGCTCGTTAACAAACTCTGAGGCATCAACCAAGCTATCTTGACTGTTCCATAGCGCAAGAATATCCATGTCCGCAAGACAGGCTCTGCGATGTTCCATCGGGTTAGCATGATCACGTCCCAGCAACTTTTCCTGCTGCTTGGTCCATGCTTTTAGCTCCCGACCGTTCATCGAAGTCTGTATGCCAACTACAACATTCAGAAAGTCATCCGCATTCTCGACACCGACGGGATGGGTTCGGGTGACTGAACTGATCCAGAGCTGACCAAATCGTTCCGACAACGCCGACACCATAGCAGCGATATGCTGCTCAGGGTCGACGTTACTGCCTAATCCCAGTAATGCGTATTGTGTCACTCAGAATCCTTGTCAGCCGGCCAGTTGATGCCCATTTGCTCTCTGGTCCGGAAACATTCAACGGAAGGAATCGCATCCCGCAGAGCGTGGGGCTTTCGAATCGCTAACTTCACAGACTGTACGGCAAACTCCGTAAAAATCAGTTTCAGGATGCCGCCACACAAAGCTTCAAGCAGATGAAAACGACTCACCTGACAGTACTGCTTTACTCGTCGGCTGAGTGTGGCGTAATCCAACGCATCCGGCAGGTCATCAGAGACAAAGGCATCAGAAAAATCGGTGCCCAGTTCCAGGTCAATCTGCAGGGGCTGGGGCTCTTCATGTTCCCAGTGATAAAAACCGATAATGGTTTCTACATACAGGTTTTCAATCCGGACCTTATCCACGGCTTATCGGCTCCCATCAGTCACAGGGGTAAGGGTTTCAAGCGGCCATCTTGGCATGGGGCGAATACCCGGTGCATCCCACTCGCCGGCCAGCAAACGCTGACAGCCGGCATAGGCAATCATGGCACCATTGTCGGTACAGAAGGCCGGACGCGCATAGTATAACGTTGCGTTTTCCCCAGCAGCCATTTCGCCCAGTTTTTCACGAAGACGTTTGTTCGCGCTGACACCACCGGCAATGACCAGACGCTTCATCCCGCTTTCACGCAGGGCACGACGACATTTGATCGTCAGGGTATCTACGACGGCATCTTCAAAGGCTCGGGCGATATCGGCACGAGTTTGTTCATCAACCTGACCATCCGTAGTGTGCTTCTGTACCGTATTCAGGGTAAAGGTTTTCAAACCGCTGAAACTGAAATCCAGGCCCGGACGATCCGTCATGGGGCGAGGGAAGCGGAATCGACCGGAAACACCCTCCTCCGCCAGTGCTGCGACCCTGGGGCCACCTGGATAATCCAGCCCCAGCATCATCGCCGTTTTATCAAACGCTTCACCGGCAGCATCATCGACAGACTCACCCAACAGCTTGTACTGACCAATACCCTCAACGGATACCAGCTGGGTGTGGCCGCCAGAAACCAAAAGCGCCACGAAGGGAAATTCCGGTGGAGTTTTTTCCAGCATGGGTGCCAGCAGATGGCCTTCCATATGGTGTACACCAATCACCGGCACATCCCAGGTAAAGGCGATGGACTTGGCAATGGCCGAACCCACCATCAACGCACCAATTAGACCTGGCCCCCGGGTATAGGCAATCGCATCAATATCTTCACGACTGACCTGCGCCTGCGCCATGACATCACGAATCAACGGTAATACCCGCCGTATATGATCACGGGAGGCCAGCTCAGGCACCACTCCACCATATTCGGTGTGCATATCCACCTGGCTGTAGAGAGCATCGCCCAGCAGGCCCGCTTCACTGTCGTAAATGGCAATACCGGTTTCGTCACAGGAGGATTCAATCCCGAGGACTTTCATGTGCATCGTATTCCTGGTCAAGTCAGGCAGGGAATAATAAAGGATGCCTGCATCAGGGCAAGCGTCATTACCCGCAGGCCTGCACCGATTGTCAGTGCCAATACGGAAACTATTCCCGAATCCGCCGGTCTACAGGGTAAGCGTATTCGGTACAGCACGGCCCTGTAGTGCGTGATCAGGCGTTCCTCTTGACAAATACTATGCTTGACCGCTATAGCAATCACTCATTACAATTCGCCGCTTTCATTATGTACGGCTACTATTGGCTCTGTACCTATGTGGAAATAAAACTGCCGGAAACGGCATCCCATTACTTGATATTTTAAGGAAGGTGAGGCCTGCATGCCTGCTGTCAAAGTTAAAGAGAATGAACCTTTTGACGTTGCCCTGCGTCGTTTCAAGCGGTCCTGTGAAAAAGCCGGTGTTCTGTCCGAAGTGCGTCGTCGTGAGCACTACGAGAAGCCGACCACAGTTCGCAAGCGCAAGGCAGCTGCAGCAGTCAAGCGGCATCTGAAAAAAGTACAGCGCGAAAATCGCCGTCGCGAGCGTCTGTACTAATCAGTTGATCGACTGATACGACCGGCTGCGGCATTTCGTCGTTTGACCCGGCGCCTTGAATAGGGGTAAGGCCGTCCCCATATAGCGGGCACAGTACTTTATTTATTCAAGGCCGGAGAGATCCATGACTGACAGCACTTTGAAGAGCCGTCTGACTGACGCAATGAAAGACGCTATGCGCGCCAAGGATAAAGACCGTCTCGGTGTTATCCGGATGGCGCTGGCGGAATTCAAACGCGTGGAAGTGGATGAGCGCATTGAGGTGGATGACAGTCGAGGTCTGGCTCTGCTGGACAAGATGGTCAAACAACGGCGGGATGCCGCCAGCCAGTTTACTGACGCCGGCCGTCAGGAACTGGCGGATAAGGAAAATGCAGAAATCGTCGTTCTGCAGGATTTCCTCCCCAAACAACTCAGCGATGATGAAATCAGCGCGATCATTGAAGCCGCCGTTACCGAAACGGGTGCTGCTTCCATGCAGGATATGGGTCGCCTGATGGGCGTCATCAAACCCAAGGTACAGGGCGCCGCCGACATGGGCGTCGTCAGCAAGCTGATCAAGGCGCGACTGTCCAACTAACGACAACAGCCTGACAGCACCAACCTGTATCCGTTGGAAATGGCGAGAGTGCACATACTTTCGCCAACGAATCCCTCAACAGATTTCCAACCACGACCGAACCAACCTGTGATACTCTGATTCGAGCAATCGAACACCCCATACATCAATCATTCATAGCGATAATGCTGGACCATGGCTGGCCTGATACCCCAACATTTCATTGATGACCTGCTGGCTCGCACCGATATCGTTGACGTCATCAACGACCGCGTTCCCCTGAAAAAGGCCGGACGTAACCACCAGGCCTGCTGCCCATTCCACAAGGAAAAAACGCCTTCCTTCACTGTCAGCCAGGAAAAACAGTTTTATTACTGCTTTGGCTGTGGCGCGAGCGGGAACGCCCTAGGTTTCATCATGGACCTGGAGCATCTTGACTTCCCTGTCGCCGTTGAACAGCTGGCCAGCCGCCTTGGCCTGGAAGTTCCCAGAGAAGATGGGGGCAAGCACCAACACACCAGCCCAAATCCTGCCTATGAGCTGCTTACCAAAGCAGCGGATTATTACCAGGAACAACTGAAGTCACACAGCGCTTCTGAACAGGCTATCAGCTATCTGCGCAACCGTGGCCTTGATGGTAAAACGGCCCGGCAGTTCAACATCGGCTTTGCCCCTCCCGGCTGGGACAATCTGCTCAAAACCCTGGGCACCACCCCTGAGCGGGAAAAACTCCTCACCGATACCGGCATGCTGGTTGAACACGAGGAAAAGAAAAGCCTTTATGACCGCTTTCGACATCGCATCATGTTTCCGATTCGCGATCAGCGCGGACGCGTTATCGGATTTGGCGGCCGTGTACTTGGCGATGAAAAACCCAAATACCTGAACTCACCCGAATCACCGGTTTTCCATAAGGGGCAGGAACTCTACGGACTCTATGAAGCCCGGCAAGCTAACCGCGAACTGAAACAGATCATCGTCGTTGAAGGCTATATGGATGTTGTTGCCCTGGCGCAACAGGGCATTACCAACAGCGTTGCTACACTAGGCACCGCCACCACACGTGAACATCTCGAAAAACTGTTCAAACTGACCAGTCAGGTTGTTTTCTGCTTTGATGGTGACCAGGCCGGTAGAAAAGCTGCCTGGCGAGCACTGGAAAACACATTACCCGAAATGCACGACGGTAGACAGGTACGTTTCATGTTCCTGCCACAAGGCGAAGATCCGGATTCAATGGTCCGACAAGAAGGTAAAGACGCTTTTCTGAAACGGATTCACAGTGAAGCGTTGACACTGGATGACTATTTCTTCAAACAACTGGCCAACGAAGTCGACATCACAACACTGGATGGGTGTGCACGTCTGGCAAAAATGGCAGAACCGTATTTTCAACAACTGCCCGAAGGCAACTATAAGCACCTGCTCGACAAGAAAGCTGAAAAAACCATAGGCCTGAAATTATCAAGCGATACACCGGCACATTCGCAACAGTACGAACCTGCCACCGAGTACGCACCCCCATATCAGGACGACCCAAGAGACGCGTGGCAAGAGACACCTCAGACATTCAGCAGCAAAAAACTGTTTAACAAAGACAAACCCTGGCAGAAAAAACAGGAAGATATCAGCACCCCGAAAATCAGCCTGCGCCTGCAGGATCGTGCCTTGCGCCATCTGTTGAACACGCCTTCGCTTGCAACTGAAATTAATGTTGAAACGCTGCGCAAAGACGACAGCGTCGATATGCAGCAATTTGTTAGCCTTGTGGAATCCCTCCAAAGCAATCCACAGCAGACCACGTACAAACTTCTCGGCAGCTGGTATGGCACACAGCTGGGTGCCCGCATGACAGAACTTCTCAAGAATGACATTCCCATCAACAATCTTGCCCTGCAAAAGGAAGAGTTTTGCCTGACCATTGCACGACTGGAAACGGATGTCATGAAGCGACTGGATACCCAAAGCCTTGACCCGCTGGAACAGTTACGCCTGGCCGCTGAAAAAGCACGACAAAAAAAATCACAAAATACTTGAACTTCTGTTAAAGAATCCCCACTAACGACAGATATTGACTAATCTTTGTGCCGACGCTTTAGCATGACAGCCAAACGTGCAACAATAGCCTTCTGGCAACCTTATTCAGCCATCGGCCCGTGGAGTGGAGGCTCGACATGCAAAAAATGGACGTTGATCACGAATACCTGCACAGGCCAATGCTTATGGCAGGCAACTTCACACATACGCTATAATTGACCGCTTACTGTCAAGCGCCGGCACCACACACATCGCTGTTATAGGGTTGATATGTCCGCAAATTCTCAACAACAATCCCGATTAAAAGAGCTCATCACCCGCGGCAAGGAGCAAGGCTACCTGACATACGCGGAAGTCAATGATCATCTGCCTGAGGATATTTCCGATCCGGATCAGGTCGAAGACATTATCCGCATGATCAATGACATGGGTATCCAGGTTTTCGAAACCGCTCCGGATGCTGATACCCTGATGATGAATGATAGCAGCGCTGACGCCGATGAAGCCGCTGCTGAAGAAGCCGCTGCAGCTCTGGCCGCCGTTGAGCAGGAAGCCGGCCGCACCACCGATCCCGTGCGTATGTACATGCGCGAGATGGGCACCGTTGAGCTGCTGACCCGGGAAGGCGAGATCAAGATCGCCAAGCGAATCGAAGAAGGCTTGCGGGAAGTGATGACCGCACTGTCCAACTTCCCCGGTTCTGTTGAAACCGTATTGAATGAATACGACCGCATCGTCGAAGAAGAAGGCCGCCTCAGCGACCTCTTCAGCGGTTATATTGATCCTGACGCTGAGATTGCAAACAACGCAGCAACACCAGCTCTCGACGACATCGACGCCAGCGACGACGCAATTGACGATGATGAAGACGATGAAGATGATGATGACGAGCAAGCATCCGGCCCCGATCCTGAAGAAGCTCGCGAGCGTTTCACTGAACTTCGCGACCGCCTGGAAAATTCGCTGAAGACGATTGAAACCCATGGTCGCGACAGCAAGGAAGCCAAAGTCGCTCTTGCTGAGATGGCGGCTATCTTCATTCCGATCAAACTGGTTCCTCGCGTCTTTGACCTACTGGTATTCCGGGTGCGTAATGCACTTGACCAGATCAAGTTCAACGAGCGTACGGTCATGCAGCTTTGCATTCGCAAAGCCAAAATGCCACGTAAAACCTTTATTGAGAAATTCCCAGGCAATGAAACCAATCTGGACTGGCTCGACGCTATCATTGCCGAAGGACACGCGTACGGTGCAGCACTGGAACAATATCGCGTAGAAATCCTGCGTGCTCAGCGAAAACTCAAAGCCACCGGTGACGAGTTTGGCCTGTCACTTTCCCAGATTAAGGACATCAACCGACAAATGTCCATTGGTGAGGCGAGAGCCCGCCGCGCCAAGAAAGAGATGGTAGAAGCCAACCTGCGACTGGTTATCTCGATTGCCAAGAAATACACCAACCGAGGCCTGCAATTCCTTGACCTGATCCAGGAAGGCAATATCGGCTTGATGAAAGCCGTCGATAAGTTTGAATACCGCCGCGGTTATAAGTTCTCTACCTACGCTACCTGGTGGATTCGTCAGGCCATCACCCGCTCTATTGCAGACCAGGCAAGAACCATCCGGATCCCGGTGCATATGATCGAAACGATCAACAAGCTCAACCGGATTTCGCGCCAGATGCTGCAGGAAATGGGTCGTGAACCCACGCCGGAAGAACTGGCCGAGCGCATGGAGATGCCTGAAGACAAGATCCGCAAGGTCATGAAGATCGCCAAAGAACCGATCTCCATGGAAACACCGATTGGTGATGATGAAGACTCCCATCTGGGTGACTTTATCGAAGACAGCAACATGGACTCGCCGATCGACTCCGCAACCGGTGAAGGCCTCAAGAATGCGACTCGTGATGTGCTTTCCGGCCTGACTGCCCGTGAAGCGAAAGTATTGCGCATGCGCTTTGGTATCGACATGAATACCGACCACACGCTGGAGGAAGTCGGCAAACAGTTTGACGTTACCCGTGAGCGGATTCGTCAGATTGAAGCCAAGGCCCTGCGCAAGCTACGTCATCCGACCCGCTCAGATCACCTGCGCAGCTTCCTCGACGAGTAACCGCAGGATTTGATAAAAGCAGCCTCGCTGCTTTTATCAAACCATAAAAAAAGGAGCCTTTCGGCTCCTTTTTTATTTCAGCGGTATCAGGATTGCTACTCTTTGGCGCGAGCCACTTCCTTCATGCTCAGCTTGATACGACCCCGCGCATCAACATCCATCACGATGACGTCGATCTGCTGACCCACCTTGAGGTAGTCATTCACATCGTTGACTCGCTCTTCCGCAATCTGAGAGATGTGCACCAGACCATCCTGACCCGGCAGGATAGTAACGAATGCACCAAACTCAACGATACGGGTGACAGCACCCTGGTAGATCTTACCAATTTCCGCTTCAGCAGTTACGCCATAAACACGGTCGTAAGCGGCCTGACAGGCTTCACGGGTATCAGCATAGATCTTGACCACACCTGCATCGTCGATATCAACTGAAGCACCGGTATCTTCACAAATGGAGCGGATGGTAGAACCACCTTTACCGATAACATCACGGATCTTGTCGGTATCGATCTTGAGCGTCATGGTAGACGGCGCATTCTCAGACAGTTCAGGACGGGATTCACTGATCACCTGATTCATCTGGCTGAGGATGTGCAGACGCGCTTGCAGTGCCTGCTCCAGCGCGATATCCATAATCTCTTCGGTAATACCGTCGATCTTGATATCCATCTGCAGCGCGGTAACACCGTTAGCAGTACCCGCTACCTTGAAGTCCATATCGCCGAGATGATCTTCGTCACCCAGGATATCGGTCAGAACCGCAAAGCGCTCGCCTTCCTTGATCAGACCCATGGCAATACCGGCTACCGGTGCCTTCAACGGCACACCGGCATCCATCAGCGCCAGGCTGGAACCACAGACAGACGCCATGGAGCTGGAACCGTTGGATTCAGTGATCTCAGAAACAACACGAATGGTGTAAGGGAATTCCTGATCATTCGGCAGTACAGCCTGAATACCGCGACGGGCCAAACGACCATGACCCACTTCACGACGGCCAACGCCGCCCATACGACCACACTCACCCACGGAGAATGGTGGGAAGTTATAGTGCAGCATGAAGGGCTCACGACGCTCGCCTTCCAGGTAATCCACCAGCTGCGCATCACGGGATGTACCCATGGTTGTGGTCACGATAGCCTGAGTTTCACCACGGGTGAACAGCGCGGAACCGTGAGTCTTGGGCAGAACACCGACTTCAATGTGCAGAGGACGAACGGTCTTGGTATCCCGGCCATCAATACGTGGCTGACCATCCAGAACGTTCTCACGCACCAGGTTCTTTTCAAGGCTGGCGAAAACCTTACCGACACTCTTCGCATCAGCCTGACCTTCTTCACCACCAGACAGCTCAGCAACCGCCTCAGCACGCAGCGCAGACAGTGCATCGTTACGCTTCTGCTTTTCTGCAATCTGGTAAGCTTCAGCAATACGTCCCTGATAAGCGCCTTTGACACGCTCGATCAGCGCCGTATTTTCTGCCGCAGGCTGCCAGTCCCAGGCTGGCTTACCGGCTTCGGCAACCAGCTCGTTGATCGCCTGAATAACGGCCTGATACTCCTGCTGAGCAAACAGCACTGCGCCCAGCATTTCGTCTTCAGTCAACTCCTTGGCTTCTGACTCAACCATCAGAACGGCGTCAGAGGTACCGGCAACCACCATGTCCAGCTCAGACTCTTTCAGCTGCTCAAAGCTGGGGTTCAGGATGTAACCTTCTTCCTCCGTGAAACCAACACGGGCAGCACCGATCGGACCACCAAACGGAATACCGGAGATTGCCAGCGCCGCAGAGGTACCAATCATTGCAGCCATATCCGGGTCATTCTTCTTGTCAGTAGACAGAACCGTACAGATAACCTGCACTTCGTTCATGAAGCCCTTGGGGAACAGGGGACGGATAGGACGGTCAATCAGACGGGAAGTCAGGGTTTCCTTCTCACTGGGACGCCCTTCACGCTTCAAAAAGCCACCGGGAATACGGCCAGCTGCGTAGGTTTTTTCCTGGTAGTGAACACTCAAAGGGAAAAAGTCCTGCCCCTCATTCGCTTCTTTGGCACCCACAACGGTAGTCAGTACAGACAGGTCACCCATGGTAACCAGCACAGCACCAGACGCTTGGCGCGCAATACGTCCTGTTTCCAGGATAATGTCGGTATCACCGAACTTAAACTGTTTTTTAACCGGGTTCACGGTCATTTCCTTTTTTCAATACAAGATACCGATTGACTCATCGAACTGTCGGTATACAGGATGCAATCCGGAAAGCTGCAACACAGCACTCGGGATTGCACCCGATTCGTTCGATCAGCCTTGAGCCAATCCACCTCAAACAGAGAAAGACCAATGGCCCTCTCTTTTGCTGACAATGCCCCATGCAACGATTAATGCTATTGCTACCTGCGGGCACACTCGTCAAGCATACGACTTCTGTTTGTTATCGGGAACAGCCGTTACCCACAAACAGAAGAGGCACCGACAAATAAACATTTTCCATGACACAAAATGTATCGGCGCCCCATACAAAAACACCGCTATAAGCTCACCATTCGGCTGCTGATAGCGGTGCCAGCTACCTGTCAGACAGGCAGCAGAGAAAGCAACTCAGTCGTCGCGCAAGCAACAATTAGCGACGCAGACCCAGACGCTCGATCAGGGAACGGTAACGCTCAACGTCCTTACCCTTCAGGTAGCTCAGCAGGTTACGACGCTGGTTAACCATGCGGATCAGACCACGACGAGAGTGGTGATCGTGGATGTGGCTCTTGAAGTGAGACTGCAGACCTTCAATGTTGGCAGTCAGCAGGGCAACCTGCACTTCAGGAGAACCGGTATCACCTTCAGCGTGACCGAATTCCTTAACGATTTCAGCTTTCTTTTCAGCAGACAGGGCCATGATAAAACTCCTGGTTAATATGCTATTTAACAAACCGGGGTTGACCGTGCATATTTACAGCCACCCTTCGGGAATAACAATCAAGCTTGTCATTCCAGGGGATTTCTCATCCAGACCTGTTCGTCGACTAAAAGCCTTCAAAACGACTGAAGTGAGAAAATGAAAGGACGTATTCTATCGCCATACGCCCTTTTTATCACCCTGCAATTGTATCAGATGGTTACGCAATTGCTGTATGACTTTGTAAAGGCCACTACATCCGATACATCACAAAGCTCAGAGATTACTGGTCTTTCTGCTTAATCAAACGGCGAGGTGCAACCAACCCTTCATCGGTAATTTCACCAATACCGAGGAAAATATCCGGCGCATCCGTCATTGAGCGATAGATCCGAACGAAGCCGGAAGTCGGCGCCCGGGGAACCTGAATGGATTGCCCCTGCAGGAGATAGAAACTGCTGGCTTCACCCAGTGCCACGGCAGGCATCTGGCTTACCGCACTGTCCTGCGTCATCAGCAGATCATCCAGCGCCTTATGACCACCACCATCTCGCACCTGCTCCAGCGTTTCCAAAGTGAAAGAACCTTCTTCGCAGTAAGGACCCGCCTTCAAGCGGCGCAAGTCAATAATATGCGCGCCACAACCCAGCATCTCGCCAATATCCTCGACCAGCGTACGGATATAGGTGCCTTTGCTGCAATCCACTTCAAGCTCAACTTCATCGCCACGGAAAGCGGTCATGGCCAACCGGTAGATATTGATAGGACGTGCTTTACGCTCAACTTCAATACCTTCGCGAGCAAGCTTATACAGTGGCTGACCATTGTGCTTAATCGCAGAGTACATGGAAGGAATCTGCTCACCAGGTCCGCGGAATTTTTCCAGCACCGCTTCAACATCACGCTCAGTGAGCGCCACTGGACGCTCCTGGATGACTTCACCCTCAGAGTCACCAGTCGCGGTACGGATGCCCAGCTTCGCAATCGTCCGGTAACTCTTATCAGAATCCAGAAGGTATTGAGAAAGCTTGGTCGCCTCACCCAGACAAACCGGCAACACGCCTGTTGCCAGCGGATCAAGACTGCCGGTATGGCCCGCCTTGGCAGCACCATAAAGGCGCTTCACACGCTGCAGAACGTCATTGGAAGAAAGGCCCGTCGGTTTATCAATAATGACAATACCGTTAACGTCACGCCCCCTGAACTTCCTACGCCTTGCCATCCGTCACCTCCTCATCCTGAGTATCGACAACCTGCCGCTCGCTGTCGCTGGCAACGGCTCGGTCAATCAAGGAGGAAATGTAGCTACCGCGCTCAATGGTTTCATCATAATGAAAACGCAGGGTTGGCACGAAACGAATCTGCATGCGCTTAGCCAGCGTACTACGCAGAAAACCGGCAGCCTGACGCAGCACGTCGACAGCCTCCTCAATGGCCTTCTGCCCATCCAATCCCAGAAAGGTGACATAGACATCAGCAAACGCAAGATCCTTGCTGACGGATACGGAACTAACCGTCACCATTCCCAGGCGAGGGTCTTTCATTTCCAGCTGCAGAATACCCGCAAGCTCACGCTGCATCTGGTCTGCAATACGCTGGGTACGACTGAATTCTCTTGGCATATGTCTACTGTATACAAACAATCTGCAGGCAATCCGGACGATCCGTGACAATCTGCCTGCCAAATGACAGATCGCTGTTATCCAAAACAACAGCAGCCTGCCTGCAATGAATTAACATCCTGTACAGCTCCGAAAAACACCCAGAGCCAAAACACAAAAAGCTGCCGAACCCGAAGGCCCGGCAGCTCACCTTAACAGGGAGAATTACAGGGTCCGCTCAACCTGAACAGACTTGTAAACCTCAATCTTGTCACCGACCTTCACGTCATTGTAGTTCTTCACGCCAATACCGCATTCCATGCCGTGTCGAACCTCCGCAACGTCATCCTTGAAGCGACGCAATGATTCGAGCTCACCTTCATAGATCACCACGTTTTCACGCAGTACGCGGATACGCTCATTACGGTAGACGATACCTTCAACCACCATACAGCCGGCAACAGCACCAATTTTCGGCGCCTTGAAGACATCGCGCACCTCAGCAACACCGACGATCTCTTCGCGGAAGGTTGCCTTGAGCATGCCAGTCAGGGCCTGTTTGACGTCATCAATGATGTCATAGATGACACTGTAATAGCGCAGGTCCAAACCTTCAGCTTCGACGACACGACGCGCCGCAGAGTCAGCACGAACGTTAAAGCCAACCAGAATCGCGTTGGAGGCCAGCGCCAGGTTCGCGTCAGTTTCGGTCAGAGCACCTACGCCGCCGTAGATAACCTTAACGTCAACTTCATCGTTACCCTGCTCCTGCAGTGCCGCAGTGATCGCTTCCAGAGAACCACGGACATCGGTCTTGAGAACAACCTTAAGGGTTTTCTTCTCGTCAGAGCCCATATCCTTGAACATGTTCTCAAGCTTGGCCGCCTGCTGACGCGCCAATTTCACTTCGCGGAACTTGCCCTGACGGAACATGGCGATTTCACGCGCCTTGCGCTCGTCCTGAACAACCAGCAACTCGTCACCGGCATCCGGCGTACCATCCAGACCCAGAATCTCAACCGGGATGGAAGGACCTGCCTGCTCAATGGCTTTACCATTTTCGTCCAGCAGCGCACGCACACGACCATACTGCTGACCAACCAGCACGTTGTCACCACGGTTCAGCTGACCAGACTGCACGAGTACGGATGCAACCGGACCACGCCCTTTGTCCAGACGGGATTCAATGACCACACCACGAGCCGGACCTTCGGCTACCGCAGTCAGTTCCAGCATCTCAGATTGCAGCAGGACACTGTCCAGCAAATCTTCAATACCCATACCTGTATGGGCAGACACCGGTACAAACTGAACATCACCGCCCCAGTCTTCCGGAATAACATCCCGCTGAGCCAGTTCATTCTTCACGCGATCCGGATCAGCTTCATGCTTATCCATCTTGTTGACGGCAACCACGATCGGTACACCCGCATCGCGGGCGTGCTGAATCGCTTCTTCCGTCTGAGGCATGACACCATCGTCAGCCGCAACCACCAGAATAACGATATCGGTTGCCTGGGCACCACGGGCACGCATGGCGGTAAACGCTGCGTGGCCAGGAGTATCCAGGAAGGTGATCATGCCCTTGTCAGTTTGTACATGGTATGCACCGATATGCTGGGTAATACCACCCGCCTCACCAGACTGCACCCGGGATTTACGGATGTAATCAAGCAGCGAGGTCTTACCATGGTCAACGTGACCCATAACGGTTACAACCGGCGCACGGGAAATGCTTTCGCCCTGCGGTGCTGACAGTTCCTGCTCGAGGGTATCCTCAATCTGATCCGCCTTGACCAGTTTGACCTTATGCCCCATCTCTTCAACAACGATGGCAGCAGTATCCTGGTCAATCACCTGGTTGATGGTAACCATGGTGCCAAGCTTGAACATGTACTTGACGACGTCAGCACCTTTGACGGCCATTTTCTGAGCCAGGTCACCAACGGTAATGGTTTCCGGAATCGAAACCTCACGCACAACCGGCGCAGTCGGCTTGGTAAAGCCGTGCTCCATGCCCGCAGACGGCTTAAACGGCTTGCGAGAAAGCGTCGGGCGACGGTCATCACGGCGATCCTTACGACCACCCTTACCCTTGGCGCCGCGACCACGACGATCATCATCACGATCATCATCACGCTCTTTCTTGCCACGCTTGCCTGGCGCACCACGGCGATTGCCAGACTCCGCTTCCTGCAGCTTGGCCTGCTGATCAGCCTGACGACGCTCTTCTTCAGCCTTCAGTTTGGCTGCTTCATCCGCCTGACGACGACGCTCTTCTTCCTGACGCTCCGCGTCCTCGCGATCACGCTGGCCACGCGCCTTGGAACGTGCTTCTTTCTCAGCACGCAGACGTACATCGTCTTCGGCACGACGCGATTCCTGCTGGCGACGCTGCTCATTTTCCTGCTCAGCTGCCTGCTCGGTCTTCACGAAGGTCCGCTTCTTGCGCACTTCAACGTTAACAATCTTGTTCTTGCCGGAACCGCCTGCCACTTTCATCTGGCTGACAGTCTTCCGCTTCAGCGTAATCTTGCTCGGTTCCGCCACACGGGGGGCTTCACCATGCGCCTGCTTCAGGTGCGCCAGCAAGGCCGCCTTTTCATGATCCGATACAATTTCACCGGGCTCCTTATGGGAAAGCCCTGCATCTTTCATTTGCTGCAGAAGTCGTTCTACCGGAGCTCCGACCACTTCGGCAAGTTGTGCTACTGTTACATCTGCCATCTAACTTCTCCTCTAAAGTGGCCTGCTCAGTTCTCTTCTCCAAACCAGCAGATATTCCGCGCCTTCATGATCAGCTCTCCGGCACGTTCCGCATCCAGCCCTTCGATGTCCAGAAGATCATCGGTCGCCTGCTCCGCCAGCTCTTCCAGCGAAGTCACGCCACGGGATGCCAACTCAATGGCCAGCGGTTGCTCCATGCCATCAAGATTCAACAGATCTTCTGCGGGCTGAGCTCCCTTGAGCTTTTCTTCATCAGCGATAGCCTGGGCCAAGAGTTTATCCTTGGCGCGCTGACGCAGCTGGTTAACGATCTCTTCATCAAAGCCGTCAATCGCCAGCATTTCCTCAAGAGGCACGTAGGCCACTTCTTCCAGGTTTGAAAAACCTTCTTCCACCAGAACTGCGGCCAGGTCCTGGTCCACATCCAGCCATTCAACAAAACGGTCAACCAGACGGCCTGCTTCCTGGTTCTGCTTTTCCTGAGCCGCTTCTTCAGTCATCACGTTCAGGGTCCAACCAGTAAGTTCACTGGCCAGGCGTACGTTCTGACCACCACGACCAATCGCCTGCGCCAGGTTATCTTCGGCTACAGCGATATCCATGGTGTGGTTGTCTTCGTCCACGACGATGGAAGCTACTTCGGCGGGCTGCATGGCGTTGATGACCAGCTGCACTGGGTTGTCATCCCAGAGCACAATATCAACACGCTCATTCTGTAGCTCATTGGATACCGCCTGGACACGCGCACCACGCATACCGACACAGGCGCCAACCGGATCAATACGACCGTCATTGGTTTTGACGGCAATTTTGGCACGGGATCCCGGATCACGCGCTGCTGCACGGATCTCAATTACCTCTTCAGCAATCTCCGGCACTTCAATCCGGAACAGCTCAATCAGCATTTCCGGTGCAGTACGGCTCAGCATCAGCTGAGGACCACGCCCTTCTTCTGAAATATGGCTCAGAAGGGCCCGCACATGCGTTCCCATGCGGAAGCTCTCACGGGGAATCACCTGATCGCGACGCAGAATGCCTTCGGCATTATTGCCCAGATCAATGATATAGGTGTCACGATTGGTCTTTTTAACCGTACCGGCAATCAGTTCACCGACCTTGTCACGGTAAGAGTCAACGATCTGCCGACGCTCAGCTTCGCGAACCTTCTGGACGATCACCTGCTTAGCGGCCTGGGCGGCAATACGACCAAACGCAATGGACTCAACCGGCTCTTCCCAGACGTCACCAATTTCCAGTGCATCGTCCTTCTCCTTGCCTTCATCAAGGGTAAGGTGGGCACCGGGAATATCAAAATCTTCATCCGCTACAACGGTCCAGCGGCGGAACGTATCATAGTCACCGCTCAGCCGGTCAATGGCTACGCGGATATCCACTTCGGTTTCGTAGCGTTTCTTGGTGGCTGCCGCCAACGCCACTTCAATGGCTTCAAAAATAACATCGGGCGGCACGCCCTTCTCATTGGAAACCGAGTCAACGACCAACAGGATCTCTTTGCTCATGCTCTGCCTCTCGTATCGATAAATCTGGTCATTCCTGTCGGGCCTGCGCCGTCATCGTCAGCCAGACACTTTATTAGAACTGAGGAACCACATGGGCTTTTTCAATGACATCCATGGGAAACAGGAATTCATGCCCTTCACAGACAATCACCACTTCGTCACCCTCGACGCCCTTGATCACC
This sequence comes from uncultured Kistimonas sp., assembly GCA_964291505.2. Lineage (GTDB taxonomy): Bacteria > Pseudomonadota > Gammaproteobacteria > Pseudomonadales > Endozoicomonadaceae > Kistimonas. The sequence goes on from OZ220199.1 coordinate 417,218, forward strand.
CCTTTGTACTTGCGTCGTCCTTCGAACGGAACCCGCAACCGCACATTGACCACCTGACCAACATGGCTCTCATACTGAGCCAAGGTGAACAGGGGCCGATCAAGCCCAGGAGAAGACACTTCCAGCGTATACTCACCACTGATAGGGTCTTCAACATCCATCACAGCACTCAGCTGTCGACTGACTTTCTCGCAATCATCAACAGTAACGCCCTGCTCGGTATCGATATATATCCGTAACAGGCTATGGCGCCCCTGCGCCAGGAGCTCGAGCCCCCAGAAGGTGCAGTCCTGCCCTTCGACGACTGGCTCGATCAGCTCGTGTAATACTTCCAGCTTGCTAGCCACTTACACCGCCCTCAGCAACTGACTGTGAACCCTGCCCGCCTCTTTACGCTCCCTGCGTCAGCAGACAGCCACAACCTTCGTGTTGCCAGAAACAGGCGACAATTTAAAGCAATAAAAAATGGGCTATATAGCCCATCCTGCGACCTTGCCCTCAGCAGGGACAACATGCGGATGTCCTGCCGCGGCAACAGCTTATGCCTAGCAAAAAAGCCCCTCTAATGAGGGGCTTTTTCACAATCTTGAAACTGATTCGGTATCTTTATTGCCCTAAAGACAATCTACACTTTTACGACACCTTGCAATCAGCTCCTCTAAATGACTGATTAATTATATTGCCATATCACAGAATCGGTCAATTCAGCTGGCCAACTTCACGCATCGACCATCTACAAATTCGCTGGTGCCGAAGGCGGGACTTGAACCCGCACGCTCATAGAGCACCACCCCCTCAAGATGGCGTGTCTACCAATTCCACCACTTCGGCTACACCAAACTACAACCTTGGCAGACGTATCATGTCATTCAGCAGACTTCGACACACCTCCCTCAGAAGACGCGGCAGAGTCTACCATAGGGGCATCGGAAGAATCTACAGAAATTTCATCCACCATCGGCGCATCAGTATTCACCGCAGGCACTTCCTGATAGGTCTCAGTCACTTCTGCAGGGACACCCAAATCCAGCATGGAATCCGCCTTCTGCTTGGCCAGCATCGCCAGGCCAAAGCTGGTCAAAAAGAAGACTGTTGCCAACACAGCTGTCACACGACTGAGAAAACTTGCCGAACCCTGGCTACCAAAAACAGTCTGAGAGGCACCACTCCCAAAGGATGCACCGGTATCTGCCCCCTTACCCTGTTGCAGCAGCACAAGCGCTACCAGGGCAATAGCAATAATGACATGAATAATTAGAATCACTGTTTCCATCTAGATTTAACCTGCAGCTCTACAGATAGCAAGAAACTCTTCAGCCTTGAGCGATGCGCCACCCACCAGGGCACCATCCACATCCAACTGACCTAAAATATCGACCGCATTCGACGCCTTGACGCTGCCACCATACAAAATACGGGTCCGCGCAGCCATGTCAGGGCAACGTTTTTCAAGCAATCCGCGAATTTCAGCATGCACATCCTGAGCCTGCTGCGGTGTCGCCGTTTTGCCCGTGCCTATCGCCCACACCGGCTCATAAGCAATCACGAAATCATTGAGTAAAGACGCATCCACACCATCAAGCACCGCACCGAGCTGACGACTCACAACCGACATCGTCTCACCCCGCTCACGCTCTTCAAGCGTTTCACCGACACACAAAACCGGCACCAGATTCTGACCTGCGATCAGCGCAAACTTAGCCGCAACCACCGCATCCGACTCAGCATACAGCGCACGCCGCTCAGAGTGACCTACCAACACATAGGCACATCCAAAATCCGCCGCCATAGCAACAGCTGTTTCTCCGGTATAAGCACCCGCCTCACCCTCTTGTGCACAGACATTCTGCACACCCCAGGCGACAGATGAACCACCCAGCGCGTCTTTTACCTGGGAAAGATAAATTGAGGGAGGAAAAACGGCTACCTCTGCTTTGTCGCAACCCTCCGTCAGGCCAGCGGTCAGGCCATCCAAAAGCCCGGCAATCATGGTACGGGAACCATTCATCTTCCAGTTACCGGCAACCAACGGCTTGCGCATACTACACCTCGGTCAGAATGAAGGCTCGGAATGTTAGCGTACCGGGGTGCTTTAGACAACCAGCGTGATTGTCAAGCACCCTCGATTCAAACCAACGGAAACATCACCCAAGCTGGGCTTCGACGACATCAGCGAGCTCACGACAACTGTCCGCAACCTCCTGATAGTCTTCACCTTCCACCATCACTCTGATCAGAGGCTCTGTGCCAGACGGACGCAAAAGCACACGCCCCCGTCCCGCAAGTCGGGCTTCGACAGCGCGCAAGGCTTCGGCAACCACAGAGTTGACTGACACATCCACTTTTTCAGGCAATCGAACATTAATCATCACCTGAGGATATTTGGTCATATCCGATTTGAGATCATGCAGTGATCGGCCAGTCTCTATCACCGCCCGCAACACCTGTAATGCAGACACAATGCCATCGCCGGTGGTAGAAACATAGCGGCAAATCATATGACCAGAAGACTCACCACCCAGCTGCCAGCCTTTTTTCAACAGCAGCTCATTGACATAACGGTCACCCACGGCGGCACGCTCAAACGGAATACTCAGATCCGACAGCGCTTTTTCCATGCCGAGGTTACTCATGACCGTCCCGACAACACCACCAGCCAGCTCGCCGCGGGCACGTCGGAAAGCGGCTGTGATATAGATGAGCTCATCTCCATCAACCACTTCACCTTTATGATCCACCATCATCAGTCGATCACCGTCACCATCAAACGCGATACCAAGGTTGGCTTCGCGAGCAACAACTTCTGCACGCAGAGCATCCAGATGGGTGGAACCGACATCCTTATTGATATTCAGACCGTCTGGTTGCACACCGATGACGTCGACAGTCGCGCCGAGCTCCCGGAACACCGCCGGACCAACATGGTAAGTCGCACCATGCGCACCATCGACCACAATTTTCAGGCCAGACAGATCCAGTCCCAAACCGACTGTCGCCTTGCAGTATTCGATGTAACGACCCGCCGCATCCTCAATACGGCGTGCCTTACCCAGACAGTCAGGCTCGACCACCTCTAGCGGCTCATCCAGCATTCGCTCAATATCTAGTTCAACATCATCCGGCAACTTGTCGCCACGGGACGAGAAGAACTTGATGCCATTATCGTGATAGGGATTATGGGAAGCACTGATCACAATACCCGCACAGGCATTAAATGTACGCGTAAGATAGGCAATCGCCGGCGTCGGCATAGGCCCGAGCAACCAGACATCCACACCAGCTGCAGACAAACCGGCTTCCAGCGCCGACTCAAACATATACCCGGAAATACGGGTATCCTTCCCGATAATAACGCGGTTTGCCCCCTGTCCGGCAAAGACCCGCCCGGCAGCCCAACCCAGCTTGAGGACAAAGTCCGGCGTAATCGGAAACTCTCCGACACGACCACGAATACCATCAGTACCAAAATACTTACGCGCCATTCTCGCAATCCTTTCTCTACCACCGCATGCCTTATGCGGCTTCATTCAACGCTTTCAGCGCCATAACCATATTCAATACATCAGCACTTTCTGCGACATCATGGACACGCAGGATGTGGGCGCCGGCATTCAACACCAGGGCCGCTACCGCCAGACTGGCAGGCAAACGCTCACTGGCCGGACGATCAAGGATGGCGCCAATAAATGATTTACGGGACAAACCCGCCAGAACGGGCATTCCCATATCAAGGAACTCGGAAAACCGCTGAATCATAGCCAGATCGTGAGGCGGCGCCTTGCCAAACATGCCACCACCGAAACCGGGATCCAGAATAATCTGTTCTTTTTTAACACCGGCGTCGACAGCTGCCGCCACCCTATCGGCCAGATAGGCTTTGACATCAGCGACGACGTCATCATACTGCGGCACAAAACCGGGTTCAGGCTGCTCACGCAACGAATGCATAAGAATGACGGGTAAATCCAACTCAGCCGCAGCCTGCAATGCGCCATTACGCGTCAGTGCTCGCACATCATTAATAATACCTGCGCCAGCGGCCGCACCGGCACGCATGACATCCGCCTCACTGGTATCAAGGGAAATCACCACATCCAGCTCACGGCGAAGCGTTTCAATGACGGGTACGATCCGATCAATCTCTTCCTGAACCGTGACAGTCTGCGCACCGGGACGGGTAGACTCACCACCCACATCAACAATGTCTGCGCCTGCCTCGACCATCTCAACCGCATGCCGAACGGCTTTATCGAGCGTATTGTAACGTCCGCCATCGGAAAAAGAATCTGGCGTGACATTCAATATCCCCATAATCCGTGGGCGAGACAAATCGAGTAACCGATCCGGGCAGTTAAACACTGTTTGCATGATTCAGTTCCGGGAATGATTAAAGTACGCGGAGTATAAGTGTCCATCCGCGATTTTGACAAAAGCAATACCCGCATTGTCACAACATGGCGAAACAACAAAAAAAGCCCGGACAATTCCGGGCTTTTTCATTTTACTGGCGATTAGCCTGCAGATCCGGGAACAGAGCCCGTATCTCCTTCTTCCGAAGGCTTGGAGGAGGAATCATCTGCATCATTCACATCAGGTGCTTCTGACTCAGCTGTTGCACCACCACTGCCATTAGACTCATTCCAGTCACGGGGCGGACGAGGCTTCTTACCTGCCATGATATCGTCGATCTGATCAACACCGATGGTTTCATATTCCATCAATGCATCCTTCATCAGCTCAAGCTTATCGCGATTCTCTTCAAGAATACGCTTTGCCTCACCATAGCAGTCATCGATAAGGGCGCGAACCTCTTCATCAATCACTTTGGCCGTTTCACCGCTGACATTCACATGGTGAGCCCCCTGACTCTTACCAAGGAAGACCTCACCTTCTTCTTCGGCATAGAGCAGCGGCCCCAGCTTTTCAGACAAACCCCACTTGGTCACCATACTGCGAGCCATCTGGGTTGCCTGCTGGATATCATTCGATGCACCGGTTGATACACCATCCACACCATACAGCAGCTCTTCTGCAATACGTCCACCGTACAGTGAAGACAATCGACCCAGCAGATAGCGACGACTATAACTGACCTTGTCCTCTTCAGGCAGGTACATGGTGACACCCAGCGCACGACCACGGGGAATAATGGTCACCTTATACACAGGATCATGCTCAGGCATCATGCGACCGACAATGGCGTGACCGGCCTCATGATAAGCGGTCATCTCCTTGTCTTTCTCACTCATGACCATGGACTTACGCTCAGCGCCCATCATGATCTTGTCTTTAGCGAGGTCAAACTCTTCCATGCGAACAACACGGCGATTGGAGCGAGCGGCGAACAGTGCCGCTTCGTTGACCAAGTTGGCCAGGTCAGCACCCGAGAAGCCGGGTGTACCACGGGCAATAACCGCCGGATTCACGTCATCAGAGATCGGCACCTTACGCATGTGAACTTTCAAGATCTGCTCACGACCACGGATATCCGGTAGCGCCACCACGACCTGACGGTCAAAACGGCCAGGACGCAACAATGCAGGATCCAATACATCAGGACGGTTAGTTGCAGCAATGACGATGATGCCGTCGTTGGCTTCAAAACCATCCATTTCAACGAGAAGCTGGTTCAATGTCTGCTCACGTTCATCGTGACCACCACCGAGACCGGCACCACGATGACGACCCACCGCATCAATCTCGTCAATGAAGATGATACAAGGCGCCTGCTTCTTAGCCTGCTCAAACATATCACGGACACGGGAAGCGCCCACACCCACAAACATTTCCACAAAGTCTGAACCGGAAATGGTAAAGAATGGCACTTTGGCCTCACCGGCAATCGCCTTGGCAAGCAGCGTCTTACCTGTACCCGGCGAACCGACCATCAGAACACCACGGGGAATACGGCCACCCAGGCGCTGAAATTTACCCGGATCTTTCAGGAAGTCGACCAGCTCCTGAACGTCTTCTTTGGCTTCATCCACACCCGCCACATCGGCAAACGTAGTTTTGATCTGGTCTTCAGACAACAGGCGCGCCTTACTCTTACCAAAACTCATGGGGCCACCACGGCCACCACCACCGCCCTGCATCTGGCGCATGAAGAACATAAAAACAGCAATAATCACCAGGATCGGGAAACTCGCCACCAGAAGCTGGGTCCAGATGCTTTGCTTTTCAATCGGCTTGGCTTCAACCTGAACATTGTTGCGCAGCATCTCGTCCATCAACTTATCGTCACGGACGGTAGGCGGCAGGTTGACCTCAAAACGTTTGTTATCACTGAGCACACCCGTCAGCGTATAGCCATCAATGGTCACCTGATTGACCTGACGGTTATCCACCTGGGTAATAAAGTCGGAATAGCTAATCTTTTGCGTGGACGTCTGCATCCCGTCAAAGTTCTTGAAGACGGTCAGCAGCACAAGGGCGATGATCACCCATAAAATCAGGTTTTTTGCCATGTCGTTCAAAGTGTCTACCCTCACTGAGCGTATACGGTACGGCTGGACACTCTCAGAGCGCTCAGGACGTAGCGCGATTCTCATTGTACGCGGTTATACTACCGGGACGCTACAACTAAACCTTACTACAGAATGCCTGCCTTAGACAGCATCCGGGCTATTGCCTGCTGCTATACCCCAGATAGTCCTGCTCTATCGATTTCAGCCCCGGAAATCCCTGCCTAACAGGTAGGTTTCTCTGGAACGTGCCCTTGAAGCCAGCGGCTTGCGGGTCATTACCTTGCCAAAAGATCCACGCATGGCACGGAGGTATTCATCAAATCCCTCGCCGTGGAAAATCTTGGTCAGAAATGCCCCACCCGGTTTCAATGTCTGAATTGCGAGATCCAGCGCCAGCTCCGCAAGATACATGGCTTTTGGCTGGTCAACGGCCTTCATACCACTCATATTGGGGGCCATATCGGAAATTACAAGGTCTATGCCGGAAGAGCCAGTTTCAGCCAGTATTGCCTGTAAAACGGCATCATCCGTAAAATCGCCCTGGACAAAAGCCACACCTGCAATCGGATTCATCGGCAGAATGTCCGACGCCACGACCCGGCCATGATCCCCCACACGCTCAACAGCCACCTGGGTCCAACCGCCAGGCGCGGCGCCAAGGTCAACGACATTCATGCCAGGGCGAAACAGACGATCCTTATCATCAATTTCCAGCAGTTTATAACTGGCTCGAGACCGATAACCGTCTTTCAGGGACTGCTGGACAAACTGGTCGTCAAAGTGCTCCTTGAGCCAACGACCACTACTTTTGGATCTTGCCATAGATAACGAACTAAGAAGGGAGTATTTAACAGGAGCGCTATTCTAGAGCCAACGGCCACGAATGTTAACCAAAAAGGAAGTCCTGACTAACATGGGTTATCCCGTAGCGCCTCTCCGCAAGTTGCATTACCGGGCACGACCAGTACAATGCGGCGTCCCGCGGGACACCCCGCACCCAGACAGTCAAGTGAGATAAACGCGCATGCTATCCTCCGAACGCAAACGCAGCTTCCGGGCCATCGGCCACAATCTGAAGCCGGTTGTCATCGTTGCCGACAACGGCATTACCGAAGGCGTGGTTGAAGAAACCCGACGCGCCCTGGACGACCACGAACTGATCAAAGTAAAGTTCGCCATTGGTGACCGCGACGCCAGACGCGCTGTCATTGCCGAACTCTGCGGTATCAGCAAAGCCGAACTGGTTCAGACTATTGGCAAAGTCGCCCTGATCTACAAGGCAGCCAAAGAACCGTCTCCCCGGTTGTCCAACATTCTTCGTCAGCACGGCTGAACACTTTCAAGGCAACTTCCTGCCACGGATGACAGGAATCAGCCTTGCTCCCCTCGCAGGTGCTGGACGGAATAAATCACCACAAACACCGCCAGCAATGCGATAACCGCCAGAAAGACATCGATCATGGCGGGCATATAAATAAGACCGACAAAACCCATTACCTGTGCAGCCATAACAGCCACCAATAGTTTTTCATAGGCATGCCGTAATGCCTTGAAACCACGCTCCGCCAGACAAAAAGCCAGCACAATCCCCGTACATACCAGAGCAAGCCCAATCATTACCTGGCTCAGCATGATCACGATATCCGGATATTTGCCACCGGCCTGCACCAATACCGGATTCACCAGATAAGCCACTATCCAGATACCACCGCACCAAAGCGTCTGTAGCAACATCAGCGTAATGCCCGACAAACGGATAAAGGGCGCCTGTTTCTGAACCATAAAACCACCTTTTTCCGGATAAAAAAAGCTGCCTGAACGGCAGCTTTTTACAGCGAAGTGATCAGATATGTTTCACTTCATCAATTTCATATTCCACACTGCCTTTCGGTGTCTGGACAACGGCGACATCGCCTTCTTCCTTACCAATCAGCGCACGGGCGATGGGGGATGACACAGAAATCTTGCCTTCCTTGATGTCTGCTTCGTCTTCACCCACGATCTTGTACACAGCCTCTTCATCCGTGCTGGTATTGATCAGTGAAACCGTCACACCAAAAATCACCTTGCCGGTATTTTCGATGGTGGCGATATCAATCACCTGCGCATTGGACAGTTTACCTTCCAGCTCCTGAACGCGGCCTTCATTAAAGCTCTGCTGCTCACGGGCAGCGTGGTATTCAGCATTCTCTTTTAAATCACCCAGCTCACGGGCTTCAGCGATCGCCTCCGCGATACGGGCCCGATCCACTGTTTTACGGCGGTGCAATTCCTCGCGGAGAGTTTGCTCACTCTCCACGGTCATGGGAAAACGCTTCATCCAGCAATACCCTTATGTAAATCCTGTAGACGTCTGACACTTTTTTCCGGCCCAAAACAGATGGCCTGGGCTATCGCCTCGGCACCCGCCATCGTGGTGGTATAGAGGACCTTGTGTGTGAGTGCGGATCGCCGAATTGTATAAGAATCGGCTATCGCCTGGCGACCCTCTGTAGTATTAACCACTAGAGAGATTTCGCCATTCACGATCATGTCTACAAGATGAGGACGTCCTTCCTTAACCTTGTTCACCACGGTCACAGGAATGCCTTCCTCCTTAAGGACTGCCGCCGTTCCACGGGTGGCCAGCAGATCAAACCCGGCCGCCAGCAGCAGACGCGCAACAGCTGGCGCCAAAGGCTTATCCCGCTCGCGAACACTGAGAATCGCCCGTCCGCCACTGGGCAAAGCCATCTTCACTGCCAGCTGCGCCTTCGCATAGGCTTCCGGGAACGACTCACCTACACCCATGACTTCACCGGTGGATTTCATTTCCGGCCCAAGGATGGGATCCACGCTCGGGAATTTGTTGAACGGGAAGACAGCTTCTTTCACGTACCAGGTATCAGGAATAATCTCTTTCTCAAAGCCAAGCTCTTTCAGCGTTTTCCCTGCCATAACACGCGCCGCCACTTTGGCCAGTGACAACCCGATACACTTGGAGACAAACGGCACGGTCCGTGACGCCCGCGGATTGACTTCGATGACATAAATCTCATCATCCTGAATGGCCAGCTGGACATTCATCAGACCGACAACCCCCAACTCCAGCGCCATACTGCGCACCTGCTCACGGATCTGATCCTGAACCGATTCACTCAAACTGTAAGGCGGCAAAGAACAGGCGGAATCACCGGAATGAATACCGGCCTGTTCAATATGCTGCATGATCGCACCGATAACGACCTGCTCACCATCGCAGACCGCATCCACGTCCACTTCGACCGCGTGGGTCAGGAAATAGTCCAGCAGCACCGGGCTTTCGTTAGAGACCTGAACCGCTTCATTCATGTAGCGCGCCAGATCTTCTTTCGCATTGACGATTTCCATGGCGCGTCCGCCCAATACATAAGATGGACGCACCACCAGCGGATAACCGATTTCCTCAGCCTTGAGCATCGCCTCATCCACACTGCGAACCGTCGCATTCGGTGGCTGCTTGAGACCCAGCTTTTCGATCATCTGCTGGAAACGCTCCCGGTCTTCCGCCCGGTCAATCGCTTCCGGAGACGTACCGATAATCGGCACACCAGCGGCTTCCAGCGCACGAGCCAGTTTCAGTGGCGTCTGGCCACCGTACTGGACAATCACACCGGCCGGCTTTTCCACATCAACAATGGCCAGCACATCTTCCAGCGTTACCGGCTCGAAATAGAGGCGATCAGAGGTGTCATAGTCTGTGGAAACGGTTTCGGGGTTGCAGTTGACCATGATGGTTTCATAGCCATCTTCCCGCATGGCCAGCGCAGCATGAACGCAGCAGTAATCAAACTCAATGCCCTGTCCGATCCGGTTTGGCCCACCGCCAATGACCATGATTTTCTGGCGTTCGGAAGGTGCAGCTTCACACTCCTCGTCATAGGAGGAATACATATAAGCCGTCGACGAGGCAAACTCCGCAGCACAGGTGTCCACCCGCTTGAACACCGGATGGATATTCTGTGACTGTCGATATTCACGGAATTCACGTTCGCTAACATTCAGCAATGTCGCCAGACGGGCATCACTGAAACCTTTGCGCTTGAGACGGTAAACCCGGTCAGCATCCAGAGCACTCAGCGAGGTTCCAGCCAGCGCCCGCTCTTCCCGAACCAGATCTTCAATCTGCACCAGGAACCAGCGATCAATCGCTGTCAGGTCAAAGACATCATCCAGAGAGAATCCAGCCCTGAACGCATCAGCCACACACCAGATACGCTCGGCGCGCGGTGTCACCAGCCCTTCCCGGATACGCTCAGGTGCATCAGCATCATCAATATCCAATTGTGGATCAAAACCATCGGAACCTACTTCCAGCCCCCGCAGCGCTTTCTGCACGGATTCCTGGAAATTCCGACCAATCGCCATCACCTCACCGACGGATTTCATCTGCGTCGTCAGCCGGTCATCCGCCTGCGGGAACTTCTCGAAGGCGAACCGCGGGATTTTTGTGACAACGTAATCAATTGCCGGCTCAAAAGAGGCAGGCGTCACACCGCCGGTAATATCATTCTGCAATTCATCCAGCGTATAACCGATCGCCAATTTCGCAGCGACCTTGGCAATCGGAAAACCGGTCGCCTTTGAGGCCAGCGCGGAGGAACGGGAAACCCGCGGGTTCATTTCGATCACCACCATCCTGCCATCCTCCGGATTGATGCCGAACTGAACGTTGGAACCACCGGTTTCCACACCAATCTCACGCAATACCGCCAGGGAGGCATTACGCATGATCTGGTATTCCTTATCCGTCAGCGTTTGCGCTGGTGCAACAGTAATCGAGTCACCGGTATGCACCCCCATGGGATCGAAGTTCTCAATGGCACAGACAATGATGCAGTTGTCATTACGATCCCGCACCACCTCCATTTCATATTCTTTCCAGCCTATCAGCGATTCATCGATCAACAGTTCAGAGGTTGGAGAAAGGTCGAGGCCGCGCTCACAGATCTCTTCGAATTCTTCACGGTTATAGGCAATACCACCACCAGCACCGCCCATCGTGAACGAGGGACGGATAATGCAGGGGAAACCCAGCTTACTGACCACCTGCAGAGCCTCATCCATGGAATGAGCAATACCGGACCGAGGCGTTTCCAGACCGATATTTTTCATGGCCTTGTCGAATAGATCCCGGTCTTCCGCCTTGTCGATGGTCGCAGCATCGGCGCCAATCATCTCGACGCCATACTTTTCCAACACACCCTTATGATGAAGATCCAGGGCGCAGTTCAGCGCCGTCTGCCCGCCCATGGTGGGGATCAGAACATCCGGACGCTCTTTTTCAATAATTTTCTCAACCGTTTCCCAGCGGATAGGCTCGATATAGGTCGCATCCGCCATCGCCGGATCGGTCATGATCGTGGCGGGGTTGGAATTAACGAGAATGACCCGATAACCCTCTTCCTTCAACGCCTTGCAGGCCTGGGCACCGGAATAGTCGAACTCACAGGCCTGGCCAATCACAATCGGGCCGGCGCCTAGGATCAGTATGCTCTGGATGTCTGTACGCTTGGGCATGGTATTCTTCTGAATTCTTGCTGGTTGCCAAAGGCCGGGGTCACCGGCCTCCACCTGATAACGCGTGGTAAAACGGGTTTATCGTCGTTCCGCCATCATGGTGACAAAGCGGTCGAACAGTGGCGCTACATCATGAGGTCCCGGACTCGCCTCCGGATGTCCCTGGAAGCTGAACGCGGGCCGGTCCGTCCGTTCAATCCCCTGCAATGAACCATCGAACAGGGATTTGTGCGTCGCCTTGAGATGACCCGGCAGGCTATCTTCCGACACGGCAAACCCGTGGTTCTGGCTGGTGATCATCACTACTCCGGTAGACAAATCCTGCACCGGATGGTTCGCACCGTGATGTCCAAACTTCATTTTTTCTGTTTCGGCACCACTGGCCAGCGCCAGCAACTGATGCCCCAGACAAATGCCAAATACTGGAAGATCCGTTTTCAGAATGTCCTGAATGGCCTCAATCGCATAATCACAGGGTTCCGGATCCCCGGGACCGTTGGAGAGAAAGACACCATCCGGATTCATGGCCAGCACATCGGCGGCAGGTGTCTTGGCAGGCACTACCGTCAACCGGCAACCACGGGCGGCCAACATACGAAGGATGTTGCGCTTCACACCGAAGTCATAGGCCACCACATGGAAATCCGCATGAGACTGATCGGGATGACTGTCCGTCTTCAGCTGCCAGACGGACTGTATCCAGGGATAGGTTGTATCGGTTGTCACTTCCTTCGCCAGATCCATCCCCTTGAGACCGGGGAACTGGCCGGCCAGCTCAAGCGCCCGCTCGGTAGTCGCAGCCTTACCGGCAATGATGCAACCGTTCTGGGCACCCTTTTCCCGCAAAATACGGGTCAGCCGGCGGGTATCAATATCCGCGATGGCAACAATATTGCGTTCTTTCAGGTAGTCATCAAGCGACTGCTGGTTACGCCAGTTGCTGGCGAGCAACGGCAAATCCCGGATCACCAAACCGGCTGCCCAGACCTGAGACGCTTCTTCGTCTTCAGGCGTAGTGCCGGTATTGCCAATATGGGGATAGGTGAGAGTAACGATTTGTCGAGCGTAAGAAGGGTCGGTAAGAATTTCCTGATATCCGGTCATGGCGGTATTGAATACCACCTCACCACTGGTTTCACCATCTGCGCCAATGGCAACCCCCTGGAAAATACTTCCGTCCTCCAGAGCGAGAATGGCTGGTCTGCTCAAGGCGTCCTCCCCGTACTGACTGCGTTTTTGCTGCACTGTTATTCTGGTCGTAAAAAAGCGAGATGCAACCAAGTTCCATCTCGCTTTCTACGAATACCGCCTAAATGCGTTTTATTCTTTCCCGAATCGGGCATCCTGATCCAACCCGGCGCAAATTTTCAGCATCCTACCAGAAGCTTGGCCTGATAGCTATAAATACCTACCAACCCTTAACAACACACTAACCAATCTGCAAGTATCACTGACCTGCCATGATGACTAACGCAAACCCAGCACATCCTGCATATCAAAAAGACCGTGTTTTTTATCTGCCAGCCAGGCGGAGGCCCGGACAGCACCGCGGGCAAACGTCATCCGGCTACTGGCCTTGTGGGTTATTTCTACCCGCTCACCTTCAGCGGCAAACATCACCGTATGTTCACCTACAATATCGCCAGCCCGCACTGTGGCGAAACCAATGGTGTTGCGATCACGGGCACCGGTCTGCCCTTCACGACCGTAAACAGCGCAGGTTTTCAAATCCCGCCCCAGGGTTTCAGCAACGACTTCCCCCATTCTCAATGCAGTACCGGATGGTGCATCCACTTTATGGCGGTGATGGGCTTCAATGACCTCAATATCGACATCATCTCCCAGCACTTTCGCTGCCATTTCCAGCAGTTTGAACACCAGGTTCACACCCACCCCCATGTTGGGCGCAAATACGACAGGAATGGTTTTGGCAGAATCTTGTAGCGTTTTCTTCTGCGCATCGCTCAAGCCAGTCGTACCGATAACGATCCCTTTGCCATGCTCACGGCACAGGGCAACGTTTTCCAGCGTGTAATCCGGCGCTGTGAAATCAATAACCACATCAAAATCTGCCACTTGGGCAGACAGGTCTGACGCCAGAGTCACACCGACTTTCCCAATACCGGCCAATTCACCGGCATCCGCTCCGATCAGCGAGCTGTCCGGACGATCAATAGCAACGGTCAGCTTGACACCTTCAGTCTGATGCAGCGCGGCAACCAGTGTTTTTCCCATACGACCGGCGGCACCAACTACAGCAACGTTTGTCATGTCTCTGCCTCTTATTGATCTATGCAGTTGAAAGGCAAGGAGTCTAACCGCTACAGTGCAAACAGCAACCCCGCGCGCCGTATTACCCGAGCCTGCGCGATGTTTTACACCCGTAACAAGCAGTTCATTCATGAATATTCTGTCGATACAGTCCCACGTCGCCTACGGCCATGCCGGCAATAGCTCTGCGATTTTCCCGCTCCAGCGTATGGGGGTTGAGGTCTGGCCGGTGCATACCGTGATGTTTTCCAATCACACCGGTCATGGCGCCTGGCGCGGCCCTGTGATTGCTGCGGATACCGTTCGCGATGTCATCACCGGCATTGAAGAACGTGGAGTGCTGCCTAACTGCAACGCTGTGCTGTCTGGCTATATGGGATCGGCAGATATCGGCGATGTTATTCTGGAAGCGGTGGAGAAAGTCAAAGCCGCTAATTCTGAAGCCATCTACTGCTGCGACCCGGTGATTGGCGATTATGGCCGGGGGGTCTTTGTTCGTGAGGGCATTCCCGAGTTCTTCCGGGATAATGTCATTACCCACGCCGACATTCTGACCCCCAACCAGTTCGAACTGGAATTACTGACAGGCCAGACTGTCACAGATCTCGACAGCGCCCTTTCCGCCGCTCACGCCCTTCGGGAAACCGGTGCCGATATTATTCTGGTTACCAGCCTTGAACGGGAAAACACCGATCCGACCAAGATTGAAATGATGGCGGTAAGCAGTGAAGGCGCCTGGCTGGTCGAAACACCAAAACTGGTATTCCCGATTCCTCTCAACGGATCTGGTGACGCCACCACAGCACTCTTCCTGGCGCACTACCTCAAGCACCGCAATGTCCGTTCCGCACTGGAGCATATCGCCGGTGCCATCTACGCCCTGTTTGAAACCACATGGCGTGCTGAAAGCCGCGAGCTGATGCTGATTACTGCCCAGGATTTCCTGGTTTCACCACCCAAGACATTTACCGCCGTCAGCGTGTCGGATATCCGCTAAATCAAACCATTCAGCGGACGAGGTCTGGTTGATCTCGGACAGAAATATTGCATGGATAGGTGCCGGTATCCTCACCGGCACAAGCCTGGTCGACGGGCGGCAACGAAAAACCATCATCGGAAGCAAAACGTCCGTCCGGATGATCTTCCAGCCAGACATGAATCATTTCCGGAGTCCGGTTGGTCAACACGCCTGACGGGCACACCCCATCACTGCCAGGCAAGGCAAGACCGAACTCTTTTTCTGGCAAACGATCCGGAAAGCAAAAATTAAAGTTAAAGATATGATAATGCCATTGTGTGAGAGCACCACCCGGCTGAGGACCGGAAAGGTCTATATCACAGGATTCACAGGTAGCCAGGAACATGGCGCCAATTAAACGCTTGCCACTGTAAATCAGCACTTCCGGGCGTTCAGGATCCATAATCTGTTCATCATACAAATACTCTTTCTTTGCATAATGCCCGGGTAGATACCAGGAAAACCCGTCACGTATTGCCTGATCAAAATTGTGCCAACCGCGCTGCCCCACGGTATCTCGCACCTGACCCACGAGATGGACTGCCGCTTTCTGCTGAGCTGTATTAATTGCCTGCCCCTCAAAGCGGTTGACTTCATAAATCCCTTCATCTCCATCCACAAGAAAATGTGGCTGGTTCAGGTTAACCGGTAGATTGGCCCACTGGCCGGCATTTGGATTGGCTGAGCACATAAACACCGTGTCCGTGGAAACACTGGAGAGATGCAGATCCTGCGCCGGTGGGCCTGCATTCAGGCTTAACCAATGGCTGACACCCACCGTCAGCAAAAAGACAGAGACAAATAACACGAACGCTTGCAGCAAGAACCGCTTGGCAGGCGACAAATCGTTGAAAAAGGCAGGCATGCTCGGCATATTGCAGACACTTTGTCTGTTGGACCCTGTAGTACTTCTTCGCGCAATCCTGCCAATACTTGAGTATTCCCCATCACATACCTGAGCCTACCAACGCGCTGGTGCCAGCCCCATCACAGAACAAAAAAGGCCGACAGATTTGTCGGCCTTTTTTGTGAGATCACTGATCGATCAAGAGGTCATATTATCGAAGAACTTTTTGACGCCTTCGAAGAATGACTTTTTCTGAGGTGAGTGATTATTGCTTTCATCCTCAAAAGACTTCTGCAACTGCTGGAGCAAGTCTTTCTGATGAGAGGTCAGGTTGACCGGCGTTTCCACCATCACCTTGCAGATCAGATCACCAACGCCACCACCACGTACCGGTGGAACGCCTTTACCACGCATACGAAACATCTTGCCGGTCTGGGTTTCCGGTGGAATCTTCAGCTTGACCTTGCCGTCCAGCGTCGGAACTTCCAACTCACCACCCAAGGCTGCATCAATGATGGAAATCGGTACTTCGCAGTAGAGGTGCTTGCCATCGCGCTGGAAGATCGGGTGCTCACGCACTTCCATCTGGACGTACAGGTCGCCCGCCGGACCACCGTTGACGCCCGCTTCACCTTCACCCGACAGACGAATTCTGTCGCCAGTATCCACACCCGCCGGGACTTTTACAGACAGCGTCTTGTATTCACGGATACGGCCTTCGCCGTGACAATCAGGGCAGGGATCCTTGATTACCTGGCCGGAACCATGACACTCAGGACAGGTTTGCTGAACCGTGAAGAAGCCCTGCTGCATCCGGACCTGACCATGACCACCACAGGTGGTACAGGTTACCGGGGAGCTGCCTTTCTTCGCACCGGAACCGTGACAGGTATTACATTCCACCAGGGTGGGAATGCGAATCTTCTTGGTGGTACCGCGAACGGCTTCTTCCAGATCCAGATCCAGCGAATAACGGAGATCGGCACCACGCTGCACGCTGGAACGTCCACGTCCACCGCCACCTGCACCACCGAAGATATCCCCGAATACATCACCGAAGATGTCACTGAAATTACCAAAGCCACCGGCACCGGCGCCTGCTCCCATGTTGGGATCAACGCCCGCATGACCGTACTGGTCATAAGCCGCACGCTTTTGAGGATCAGACAGGATCTCGAAAGCCTCGTTCACTTCCTTGAACTTTTCTTCCGCTTCCTTATCGCCGGTATTACGATCCGGATGGAACTTCATCGCCATGCGGCGATAAGCCTTCTTGATCTCTTTCTCGCCGACGTCCCGGGAAACCCCGAGCACCTCATAGTAATCTCTTTTGGACATAACCACTCAACCTGGTGCCTGCTGCGCGTCGCAGTGCCTGTACTTCAATCTGTATCCAGCCCGACCTGCGCGTCATGGCTGATGTTCAATAAACAACAACGCGGGACAAAAGCCCGCGTTGCCGTATGGTATTTCGCCACAAAACCAGCCCATTACCGGACTGGTTTTGCTGATGGCGCTCTGCATGCAGCAGGCGGACTTACTTCTTCTCGTCCTTGACTTCTTCAAACTCAGCATCGACAACGTCGTCGTCTTTCTTGCTGTCGCCCTGAGCCTGCTCAGCGCCTTCGCCCTGGGCAGCCTGCTCGGCGTACATCTTCTGTGCCAGAGACGCAGATGCCTGACTCAGTGCGTTGGTCTTCTCTTCGATCAGCGCCTTGTCGTCGCCCTTGATCGCTTCTTCCAGTTCCTTGGCAGCGTTTTCAATGGCGGTCTTCTCTTCTTCAGTCGCCTTGTCACCGGCTTCCTGAACAGTCTTGCGAGTAGCGTGGATCAGGCCGTCCGCTGTGTTACGCACCTGCGCCAGCTCTTCGAACTTACGGTCTTCCTCGGCATTTGCCTCGGCATCCTTGACCATTTTTTCGATTTCTTCATCGCTCAGACCGGAAGAGGCCTTGATCACGATGGACTGCTCCTTACCAGTCGCCTTGTCCTTCGCGGACACGTTCAGAATACCGTTGGCATCCAGGTCGAAGGAGACTTCGATCTGCGGCATACCGCGAGGAGAAGGAGGAATATCAGACAGGTTGAACTGGCCCAGGGACTTGTTGTCACCAGAGCGCTTACGCTCGCCCTGCAGAACGTGGATTGTGACCGCGTTCTGGTTATCTTCAGCCGTTGAGAACACCTGTGACTTCTTGGTCGGGATGGTGGTGTTCTTCTCAATCAGCGGTGTCATCACGCCGCCCATGGTCTCGATACCCAGGGTCAGCGGGGTCACATCCAGCAGCAGGACGTCGGTACGGTCACCGGACAGTACGCCACCTTGCAGTGCAGCACCCATGGCCACAGCTTCATCGGGGTTAACGTCCTTACGGGCTTCCTTACCGAAGAACTCAGCCACTTTCTGCTGAACCATCGGCATACGGGTCTGACCACCGACCAGGATGACTTCATCAATGCTGGACAGATCCAGCTCCGCATCCTTAACCGCCTGACGGCAAGGCTCCAGAGAGCGGGCAACCAGGTCTTCTACCAGGGATTCCAGCTTGGCGCGGGTCACTTTAACGTTCAGGTGCTTGGGACCAGTTGCGTCGGCAGTGACGTAAGGCAGGTTGACGTCAGTCTGCTGGGCAGAAGACAGTTCAATCTTCGCCTTCTCAGCGGCTTCTTTCAGGCGCTGCATCGCCAGCGGGTCGCCTTTCAGGTCGATACCCTGCTCTTTCTTGAACTCTTCCGCCAGATAGTTGATCAGGCGCATATCGAAATCTTCACCACCCAGGAAGGTGTCACCGTTGGTGGACAGCACTTCAAACTGGTGCTCGCCATCGACGTCAGCGATTTCAATGATGGAAATATCGAAAGTACCACCACCCAGGTCGTAAACGGCGATAGTCTGGTCACCGGCTTTCTTATCGATACCGTAAGCCAGTGCCGCAGCAGTCGGCTCGTTGATGATCCGCTTGACTTCCAGGCCAGCAATACGGCCAGCGTCTTTGGTCGCCTGACGCTGTGCGTCGTTGAAGTAAGCCGGAACGGTGATGACAGCCTCGGTAACCTTATCACCCAGGTAGTCTTCTGCGGTCTTCTTCATCTTCTTCAGAATCTCGGCAGAGATCTGGGGCGGTGCCATTTTCTGGCCCTTGGCTTCGATCCAGGCGTCACCGTTGTCTGCCTTGATGATCTTGTAAGGCACCATTTCGATGTCTTTCTGTACTTCGGCGTCTTCAAAACGACGGCCGATCAGACGCTTGATCGCATACAGGGTGTTATCCGGGTTCGTGACTGCCTGACGCTTGGCCGGCATACCCACCAGGGTTTCGCCATCATTGGTGTAAGCGATGATAGAAGGCGTGGTACGGGCGCCCTCAGCGTTTTCGATAACCTTGACCTGACCACCGTCCATCACCGCCACACAGGAGTTGGTGGTACCCAGGTCGATGCCGATTATTCTGCCTTTGCTGTTATTGCTCATTGAAAACCCTCTCTCATCACTTCGCCTTCGCGAAGGTCTGAATCATCTAATTACAAATACTGTGAATTCCATGGCACGCTGCCATGCCAGCCCGGTCTCAGCGTGTCTCACCGATCAATTTACCGTCGCATCCCGGGACGCGTCAGACTGACCTTACACCCGGTTACTGGCCTCTTGCATTGCTATATGGGAACCGTCTGTCATCATTTCAAGGCTTAATTTCAAATCTCTTTGATCAACCGATAAAACAGACAGATCCCCAGACATTTCAGTCGTTTAAACCGCCGCAGGTGCCTTAGCGACCACCACCATAGCGGGGCGAATCAGGCGGCCGTTCAGGGTGTAGCCTTTCTGGAACACATTCAGCACGGAGCCCGGCTCCTGATCAGGGCTTTCAACCTGACTCACGGCCTGGTGCAGATCGTGGTTGAAGGGTTCGCCGACCGGGTTGACCTGCTCAACACTGAATTTCTTCAGGGTATCCAGGAAGAGTTTCAAGGTCAGCTCCATACCTTCTTTCATCGCCTCGTGACTGCCTTCAGCGGCATCCGCGCTTTCCAGTCCGCGCTCCAGGCTATCAACGACCGGCAGAAGTTCTTCTGCGAACTTTTTCAGGCCAAACTTGTGGGCATTTTCGACGTCCTGCTGCGCACGACGCTTCACGTTCTGGGTATCAGCGTGCATACGCAGCACCTGATCCTGCGCCTTGGACAGCTCTTCCTGGGCTTTGGCCAGTTCAGCCTGCAGAGCACCCAGGGAAACCTCGCCCTTGCCTTCTTCAACGGCTTCAGCCCCGTCTACCGGGCCGGTCTTTTGATCGTCTGCAGCGGCCTGAGCCTTAACCTGCTCCTCTGCTTCAGATGGGGTTTGCTCAGTTTTGATATCGTCTTCCGCCATTTCGAATCTCCGACTCAATGAGTTGACTGCACGTGTCAGTGAAATCTGGTAATGCTTCGCGATATGGGGGCACTTTGTGGCGATTCAAGGCACAGGCTGAAAAGAAGAAACAATTGCGGGCCAACACTGACAACCCCGTTATTCAGACTAACAAAGCGAATCGCAGGAAAAATGGATTACACGGCTTGCGCCCCACAAAAAATACTGTATAAATATTCAGGAATAACCCTGCGGACACGCTGCGATGCTCACACATCTGTCTATCAGTAACTACGCCATCGTTGACCAGCTCGACCTGGACCTTGCCCAGGGCATGACCGTTATTACCGGCGAAACCGGCGCCGGCAAATCCATCATGCTTGACGCCCTGGGACTCGCCATCGGCGACCGTGCTGAGCCAGGCAGTGTCCGCACCGGCAGCGAACGTGCCGATATCCGCGCCACCTTTGATCTTGCCCAGTGCCCCGATGCGCAGGCCTGGCTGAAGTCCCGAGAACTGGATGCCGGTGAAGAGTGCATCCTGCGCCGCACCATCACCCGTGAAGGACGCAGCCGTGGCTACATCAATGGCACCCCTTCCCCACTGGCAGACTTGCGCCAAATCGGCGAAATGCTGCTGGATATCCATAGCCAGCACGAACACCAGTCACTGCTGAAACCGGTTACTCATCGCCGACTACTGGATGGTTACGCAGGCAGCAGAGAGCTGGCCACAACGGTCAGCCAGATCTGGCGACAGTGGCACCATTGTCATACCCGAATTCAAACACTCAGAAACGCCAGTGAAGAGCAAAGTGCCCGTCTGCAGCTTTTGAGTTATCAGGTAGAAGAGCTGGAACAACTGAACCTAGGTAAAGATGAACTGGAACAACTGGAGCAAGAACAGAAGCAACTGGCCAACGCCACCAGCTCTATTCAGGCTTGCGATCAGGTCCTGACCCTCTGCGCGGAAGATGACAACAGCAATATCGTGCACCAGCTCAGCACCTGCCAGAACCTGCTCGCTGAATTGAATCTGGACAGCAAGCCCATACAGGACGCTATCGAACTGATCTGCTCTGCGCAGATTCAGGTTGAAGAATGCTGTAATGAATTACGTCATTTCATGGATCGGTTTGACGATGACCCCGAGCGCTTGCCAGAAATAGAAAAGCGCCTGTCAACCATCTATTCACTGGCCCGAAAACATCATATTCAGCCATCTGAACTGCACGACCTGTATACGGAACTACAGGAAGAACTGACATCCCTGCAAAGTAGCGATGACCAGATTGAGCAGCTTCAGGAAGAACTCGAACTGCTGGAAAAACAGTACAAAGCAACAACGGACAAGTTATCCGTTAAACGCC
This sequence comes from uncultured Kistimonas sp., assembly GCA_964291505.2. Lineage (GTDB taxonomy): Bacteria > Pseudomonadota > Gammaproteobacteria > Pseudomonadales > Endozoicomonadaceae > Kistimonas. The sequence continues at coordinate 439,077 of OZ220199.1, forward strand.
AGAAAGGCGCATTGAAACTGGCCAAAGCGGTTATCCGGCACATACGGGATCTCGGCATGCCAGCCGGCGAATTCAAAGTGGAACTATCCACGGTCAATGGTGAGTTCCGCCCCCATGGCAATGAAGACATCCAGTTTCTTGTTACCAGCAACCCCGGCATGCCTGCCCGACCATTACATAAGGTGGCTTCAGGCGGTGAACTATCGCGCATCAGTTTGGCGATACAGGTGATTACCGCCAAAAGCTGCCAGATCCCCACACTGGTGTTTGACGAAGTGGATGTCGGTATCGGTGGTGGTACAGCAGAAATCGTGGGTCGCCTGTTACGGGAACTGGGCAGCCATGGTCAGGTACTCTGTGTGACACACCAGCCGCAGGTTGCTTCACAGGGTCATCAGCACCTGCATGTTTCCAAGCAGCACAGTAAAGCGACAACACGTACACAAATTAATGAACTGCAGGAAGAGCGTCGAACCCAGGAAATAGCCCGAATGCTTGGCGGTGTCACACTGACCGACCACACGATCGCCCATGCGCGGGAGATGATTGAACGCGCCCAGACACCTGCAGCGACCTGAGCACATCCACAATCATTTTGACGGGAAAAACAAAGACGAGATTATTTCAGGCTGGCAGTCGCCAGCCCTAACAGAGCTGTTGTGATACCTGTCAGATCAAACCGGTGCCGCCCAACGCTTTCGCTACTGACGTCTACATAGGAATAGGCCCCCTGTAATCCAGACAGTATTTCGATCAAGTCGACATCACCGGTCTTCAATACGATATGGGTAGCTGTTCGCCGCAACACATGGAATTCAGTGGTATAGGGTTTATTTTCCGGTAGCGTGAAGGCCAGGTCTGTCGTATCTTCAATGTCGGGATTGGATGGCAACGTAATCACCAGCGACAAGTCACCACTTTTATCCTGCGCCACAAAAATTGCGAGCGTGGGGGCAACAATATTCCCTGCCAACATGACATCAGGCAGCATGTCCAACGCACCATAATGATGCCAGTCACTCTTAGCTGACAGAGAGAGAACCGCCAACAAAACGGTCAGTATGCAGCACTGCATCCATGACATATGCATCACCGGATAGTTATTCTTCGTCAGACATCAATGCTATTTCTAATGATGATAGCCCTATCAGACAAAGACCTGCAGTCTATAGCTATCATTTTTTTTGCGACACATATACGACAAGTGACTTTAAGATAAGGCAGTCATTGAAAAAGAAACACATAAGAAAGTCAGAAGTGAAGACGCTTGATGACCAACATCGACGGTAACAAAGGGATTGGATGAGGGACCACCGCAGGCAGCCCCAACAGATCCATTATTCGTTGTTAGTTATTTCTGCTTGGGCCTGACATAAAGCACCAGGTTATGGTCCACCAACTCGTAACCATGCTTTTCGGCAATATCCTTCTGGATACGCTCAATTTCCTGGTTGGTGAACTCAACGATTTTACCGGTTTCCATACAGACCATGTGGTCATGATGCTCGCCCCGGGAGAGCTCAAAGACCGAGTGCCCGCCATCAAAGTTATGACGCACGACCAGACCGGCTGACTCAAACTGGGTCAGTACGCGGTATACCGTTGCCAGACCAACATCGTCATCCGCCTCGATCAGCGCTTTATATACATCTTCAGCACTCATGTGGCGGTCTTCTGCACTTTCCAGAATCTGCAGAATTTTTACGCGTGGCAGGGTCACTTTCAGCCCGGCTTTACGCAGCTCTTGATTTTCCAACTGAGTAATCCTTTATTTAACCCCTGAAAATGTATAAATTGTCATTATCTCATTTCCGTCGAAGATAGTGGAAGTCCCTGGACGATGCAAAAGTACCTGAAAATACCGGCCTTGACTATAACTGCAGCGTTAATGGGCGGTTGCTCCTGGTTTTCTGACGATAGCGATTTCAAGATGGTCAGCTTTCCCGGGGTCTACAAGATCAACATCCAGCAAGGCAACATCATCACGCAGGATATGATCAACCAGCTCAAGCCTGGCATGACCCGCAGTCAGGTGGCCTATGTCATGGGCACCCCACTCCTGCCCGACAGCTTCGACAAGGATCGCTGGGACTATATCTACACCCTGCAGCCCGGCGGAAAGCAACGTACTCAGCAAACCCTGTCCCTCTTCTTCGACAATGACAAACTGACCCGTTTCAATGGTGATTTCCGTCCGGAGATCAATCAGGATGCCAGCGCCCACGCACAAGGTGATGCCCAGAGCGCGGCAGAAACCCTGATGAAAGAACAGGCTGAAGATGAGCTTTAAATCAGAAGACCACTATTTCTGGATATAAAAAAGGAGGCTTAACGCCTCCTTTTTTATATCACATACAAATCCGCTGACTAATCAGACTGCTTGACCAGACGCGCCTTTTCAGCCCGACGTTTGCGGACCTCTTTAGGATCAGCAATCAGCGGGCGATAGATTTCCACCCGATCTCCGCCTTGCAATGCCTGCTCACGCGGCTTGGCAACGGCTTTACCAAAAATGCCCATCTTGGCTGTTTCCAGATCAATTTCCGGAAACTGCCCCACAATCTCTGACGCCTGTGCCGCATCATAGACGGTCGTACCCTCTGGAACAGTGACAGGAATAATGGCCTGTCGATCAGGTCGTGCATAGGCGACTTCAACATGAATCTCAGAGACCGCAGAGGTCTGAATGGCGCTATCAACCATACACTTCATCCGCCCGCTTGCAGAAAGCATCAACCATGAGATTCGCCGCCTGATCCAGCACCTTGCCAACGGTAGACTTCAGCACTGCATTATCCATATCAAACGTCAGGTCCAATACGACCTTGCAGGCGTTCTCCATCAGGGGTTTGAAATGCCAAACACCAGAAAGTGCGGTAAACGGCCCTTCAACGAGACGCATTTCAATGAATCGGTCGATTTCAAGCTTATTACGGGTCACAAAACTCTGGGTAACACCGCCCTTACTGACATCCACGCGAGCTTCCATCCAGTCATCGCCATGCCCCAGCACTTCTGCCCCGACACACCAGGGCAGAAATTGGGGATAGGCTGTCACATCATTCACCAGGCCATACATCGCGCTGGCAGAGTGCATGACCAGCGCAGACCGTTGAATCGTTTTCATCCGTGACGGCGTTCCTCAGGCAATAGCCTTGTAAAGGTTTGCAACAAAGATTACGAACACGCAGACCGGTGCAATCACCCGGCACAGCGCCCGCCAGAGGTTAAACCTGACCAGCGAGAGGTTCAACTCCTTGTAGACCACAGAGCGCTTCATGATCCAACCGGCAAAGATGGCAATCAGCAGCCCGCCCAGCGGCAGCATGATATTGGCAGTCACGAAATCCAGCAATTCAAACACGGTCATACCAAACAACTGATACTCTTCACCGGACCACAGGTTGAATGAGAAGACGGTCCCCATACCAATCAACCATACCAGCGCACTGAATAAGGATGTTGCAACCAGACGGCTCATGGAGAAACGTTCAGTCGCCCATGCAACGGCCGGCTCAATCAGGGAGATCGAGGAACTCAGTGCCGCCAGGCTTACTAATACAAAGAACAGGACACCGAATACCTGACCACCCGGCATATGACCAAAGGCGGTGGGCAGAGAAACAAACAGCAGCCCCGGACCTGCACCAGGCTCCATACCATTTGCAAAAACAATCGGGAAAATCGCGAGACCTGCCACCAACGCTACAACGGTATCCAACACCGCAACAGTGATTACCGTGCTACCGATGGAAGCGCTCTTCGGCATGTAAGCGCCGTAAGCCATGATCGCACCCATCCCCAGACTCAGGGTAAAGAATGCGTGCCCCATCGCTGCCAGCACGGCTTCCCAGGTCAGCTTGCTGAAATCAAAAGAGAACAGGAAAGAAAAACCGCGACCAAACTGATCCGTCTCAACAATGCTGTAACCCAGCAAGACAATCAGCAGTACAAACAGCAACGGCATGATCACCCGCACACTGTTTTCCAGCCCTTTGTGGATTCCGCGGACAATCACCAGTGCCGTCAGCACCATGAAAATGGTATGCCAGAATGTCAACTGCGTTGGATTTGTAACCAAGGCATCAAAATGCGCACCGACCTGCTCACCGGTGAGCCCCATCAGGTCACCGCTCCCCATATCCCAGGTAAACGCCAGCGCCCAACCGGCAATCACACTATAAAAAGACAGAATCAGGAAGCCGGCCAGAACCCCCATCCAGCCGACCAGCGACCACCCCTTGCCCGCATCAGACTCCCGGGCAAGTTCCCGCATAGTGACTATCGGACTATGCCGCCCATGCCGCCCCAGCACCGTTTCCGCCATCATGATCGGAATGCCCACCAGCGCGATACAGACCAGGTAAACCAGGACAAATGCCCCGCCACCATATTCGCCGGTGATAAACGGAAATTTCCAGATATTGCCAAGCCCGATGGCGGAACCTGCCGCCGCCAGAATAAAGGTCCATCGATTGGCCCAGGTGCCAAGTGCTGCTGTTTTCTGATCGCCCATGTAAATCCTCGAACAGACGGTTACTGCGTTGCCTGTGAACAGTCGGGGCTGATGCCCTCTGATAGTTGTGGTGAGCGTCCGATCAGCGAAATCCTGTCGCAACACTTCGGGATTACCATCGGCTGCGGGCTCGTCTTGATACGGGGTTAATGCACCAGATCCGTCTACAGCAGCTACTACTGACGCGTTATCAGCCAGAGCCATGCAGATGAGGGAAACACTACGCCGGACACTCAGGGCACATTCTAACGGCCTGCCTATAAGGTACAACCACTAAATTATTGCGCCTTACCGACAAAAGCGTTTTTCTGGCACTTTTCGTTCATCGGTATCATGGCTTTTATGGTTTCTGCACGTATAATTCTCCGCCATGGCAAAGAAACCCAAGAAAGCCGGTAGCGGCGACTCAACCATCGTAGTCAACAAAAAGGCCCGTCACGACTATCACATTGATGAGACGTTCGAGGCAGGCGTTACCCTGTCCGGCTGGGAAGTCAAAAGCCTTCGCCAGGGCAAGGTGCAGCTGGTTGACAGTTATGTACTCCTGAAAGACGGCGAGGCCTGGCTGATCGGCGCCTCCATTGTTCCGTTGCAGACGGCATCCACCCACGTGGTGGCCGACCCTCTGCGTGACCGCAAGCTGCTCTTGCACAGGCGGGAACTGGCTCAGCTATTCAGCGCCACCCAGCAGAAAGGGCACACCTGCATCTGCACCAAGATGTACTGGAAGAAACACCTGATCAAGGTCCAGATCGCACTGGCCCGTGGTAAGAAAGAATTCGACAAGCGCGCCACGACCAAAGAGCGGGAGTGGAATATCGAGAAGCAGCGCGTTATGCACAAAGGGAATTAAGCATTCAAAATCAATAGCTTAATAGTTATTGACTTTATGCCTGAGTTTTAGAGTAGAATACCGGCAAGGTTTCGATCCGGGGGCGATTTGGATTCGACGACGGTAACGAAACCCAAGGTGCATGTCGAGTGCGTAGTGGCTCTCGTTAATAAAATCACTACAAACCTTATAGTTGGCAAACCAGCTATCAACGATGGGTTCTACGCTGCCGCAGCTGCTTAAGCAGCCTAACGCGTGTAGAGTGGCTGCTTAAAACCAGCACTCATCCGATCTATCCGGCTTGTCTGTTGGCTGGTTTTCAGATCGTCAAAGCAAACAGACTCGTCGTGAAGCCTGGTCTGGGGACTGATCGACTAAAACAATACAGGCTCGTTCTGCTTCACCCCGACCGCTGGGTCGTTGCAGAATTAAATCAAAGGCGGATCTAAGCATGTAGAGCCAAGGGCGGAGTATCGGCGGACGCGGGTTCAATTCCCGCCGCCTCCACCAACACCAAAAACCGACGTTTTTAACGTCGGTTTTTTTATGTCCAGAAAAATCATCACACAAGATGGCCGTTTTATTCGCCGACTTTTTTGCTGAGGTCAACCCACTACCGAGAGCGAACCCTGGGCAGATCGTAGTGGAATCGGCACAACGCCCTGACCTGTCACAAGCGACTCAACCCCCGTCTCCTGACAGTCTTCCGGCAAAACAACCAGAGACCTGAGACAACCAAGGTCCGCATTGATAAACAGACTACTTTTTTCCTCAAACTGACTGGCGATATTCGGTACCACCAGAGAAAAAGTGGCGCGCTCACTGACCAGACACTCAATATAGCTTTCAGCATCCTGCGCCCCCGTCATAATCAGCCGGGCTCCAGAGGACAGCCAGTTAAAAAGAAATACCCCCGTCAGTATCGGTTCCCAGCAAATATTGGGACATACCAGCACATCACCATTCTGGATATTTGCACGTTCTGCAATAAAGGATGCAACACCCTGCCAATGATTATGACTGCCTGGAACGATTTTCAATCGAGCATCTTTGTTATCTTCTGACGTCACCACATAGGGGTGCAGGGTAAAATAATCATCAGGCGAAACATGCGTATCCCCCAGGTATTCCCCTAACTGAATTAACTGCTCTTTTGGGAAATCATCCTCTGTTGTAAGCTGCGTGATGCCTGATTGTTCGGATATATCCGCAGAAAATGTGCACTGCACACAGTGCTCAGGCAAATCCGGCACAGACTTGCCCTGTTGATTGCCTGAACAGAATTCATCATGAGCTAATGCAGCAATATCTAGCCCGATAGCCGCTAACAGCAATCGCCATTCGGTTCGGGAAAATCCATCAGGAATTGTGCACGCAATGGCACCCAGACGCGCTATAGCCAACTTGAGAATGATGGTATTAGCGACACCAGCCATCTGAATAAGAACGACCCGGTGCTGTCGTACACCTGCCTGAAAAAGAGCAGCACTGACTCGCGTCACCGCATCTGCCAGTTGACGATAACTGTAACGCACTGCCGACGCACTGCCTGATTGCCCATCCCTGTCAACCAGCGCAATCCGTTCCGGATGTATCGCCGCTGTACGACGGAACAGGGTATCCAGAGACTCCTCTTCTCCCCACATCCCGTATCGCTCGTTAAACGCAATATACTCACGTCTGAAAGCTTGCATACTTGTTGTCCTATCAAGGGCTGGAAGTTGGAATAGGGATCAGTCAGGGGTTCGAAAACCACGCCAACAACATAAGACGGGATGGGGAAAACCACCAGAACAGGGGAACAAAGAATCACAGTGGTCACGATACAATCGCGATGCGCGCAGGTGAAAAGCCATCACTTGCCTGGCGTACAGGGTACATGGTCTTTCCACTGTCAGCCCCTTGTTATCATTCTGTTGGCGTTAGTCGGAAGTGCAGTGTGGAAGACTATCTTCAGGTTTTTTTTCAGTCAACGGTCAAAAATGGCATGTCCGTTTTTGACCGTTGAAACGTTTCTCATTTCTATAGAGTCAAACCCCTTACACCAATGAACGGGCAATAATCTCTTTCATAATTTCATTAGTACCCGCATAAATACGTTGGACACGTGCATCGGCCCACGCCCGGGCAATGGGATATTCCCACATATAACCATAACCACCATGCAATTGCAGACACTCATCCAGCACACGACACTGCATGTCGGTACACCAGAGTTTGACCTGTGCGGCAGTTGGCACATCCAACTTGCCCTCAATATGGAGTTGTAAACAGCGATCTAGAAACGTTCTGGCAACCGATACTTCCGTGGCCAGCTCCGCCAGTTTAAAGCGGGTATTCTGAAGTTTTGCCAGCGGCTTGCCGAATGCTTCGCGCTCCCTGACATACTCTGTTGTCCATTCAAGCGCCGCTTCCGCATTAGCCACCGCATTGATACCAACAGAAAGGCGTTCCTGGGGGAGTTCCTCCATTAAATAGGCAAATCCCATCCCGACATTACCAAGCAGGTTTTCTTTGGGGACACGGACATCCTGGAAAAACAGTTCAGAGGTGTCCTGCGCTTTCATCCCGATTTTTTCCAGATTCTTGCCTTTGCTGAAACCTTTTATGCCTGCATCTACAACAAACAGACTGGTACCACTGGCTCCTTCTGCTGGATCCGTCTTACAAACGACAATGACCATATCTGCCAGCTGCCCATTGGTAATAAACGTCTTTGAGCCATTAATCAGGTACTCATCACCATCGGGTATGGCTGTTGTTTTCACGCCCTGCAGGTCTGAGCCTGCAGCGGGTTCTGTCATGGCAATTGCTGTGACAATCTCGCCACTCACCATGCCCGGCAGATATTTGTTCTTGAGGTATTCAGAACCATGATGAATGAGATAAGGGGCAACAATATCGGAGTGCAGGCCGAAACCAATACCCGTCAGACCCAGACGGGCAATTTCTTCATCAACAATCGCGTTATAACGAAAATCAGCACCGACACCACCAAAGGCCTCCGGCACTGTCGGGCATAGGAAACCCTGTTCTCCGGCTTTTCTCCACAATGCACGATCAATCTGCCCGGCCTTTTCCCATTCGCCATGAAAAGGAACCGCCTCTTTTTCAAGAAAGCGCCGGACACTGTCTCGAAACATTTCATGTTCTGGCTCATAGACCGTGCGTGGAATCATAAGACTGAACCCGTTTTCTGTTGTTATTGTTAACTGGCTACAGTCTTAGATTCTGTTCCTATTCAATGACTATGTCGCTGGCGCATTCCGTCAAAATACATGGCAGAAACTGATCACAAGCCTTCAATAGAAAGAAGCGTCGTCTTCCTCTGGCTCACCCACCAGCGAGTTAAGCAATCGCATAGCCCTGTCCAGATCAGAAAAACTATCAAAGAAATCACCTTCCGGACCAACCACTTCATACGCGACAGATTTGAGATTACCGTCACTGTCAAACCGCTCAGCCCGGATGATGGAATAGCCACCCTTGCCGCCAAAACGGTTACGTTCAATTTTGCTCATTTTGAGGATCACCCTACTCTGATACAAACGACCTGAGCCGTTTGTATCAGCTTACGGGAACAGAGATCAAGCCGGAACCTGAATTACCCTGCTATTAGAAATGGTACAGCAGACCAGCGGAAACAGATGTGATGTTAGTGTCGTAGAAATCGATATTGGAGCTTGCGCGGAAGGCTGCCAGGCTGCCCATGGCACGCCAGTTCTTCCAGCCGAACGGCTCACTGTAAAACACCGAGAATGACGCACCGTAGATATCGTCTTCCTGCGTCTTACCACCAAACTCAGCAATGGGATTGGCCTTGTCATGCTTGTTCTGGCCATAAACCAGGTTAGTCACGGTCTGCCACTGCTTGTTGCCCCAGGCATGGCTCAGCTGAACGATATATTCGTCAGCCGCCATGGCTTTACCGTCAAGGTCATAACGGGTGTACTGAACAGATGGGATGAAGAAATGCCCATTACCCAGAGAATGGCGGTAAAGCACTTCGGCCGATCGAATATCGCCTTCACGGGAAAGCAATCGACGATTAACTGGATTTAACTCACTATCCTCCAGTGAATCACCACTCTGCTCATTATCAATTTCCACCTTGCGCGTAGAGAGACGCACCTGGAAATTAGTATCCATGATATTACTCCAACCAATGCGCGCACCGCGACTGGTTCGATCGGTATCCTTACGCTTGCCTTCTGTATTGTACGGATCTTTCCAGACCTTGGTCGGAACACCGGAGAACAGGTAACTTACAGACAATTCACCAATACCATCATACTGGCGACGTACACCCAGCTCGCTGGAAAAGTCATAACGCAGCCAGTTCTCAAGGGAGTTACCCGCAAAGACCTGCGTTTTGGTATCCGCCCACGTGTATTGCACCTCGCCATTCAAGAAACCGGAGGTTTTTGATTCAGACTTGGCAGAACCCAGATCATAGATTCTGTCATTGCTGATATCACCCATGGCGGTACCCGCCACGGTATTGCTCTTCAGCGTCGTATTACCCAAACCGAAGCCAACAAATCCGGAAAAACCACTCTCGTCAGGCATCGGACCCAGCGCATAAGCGCCCAAGCTTGCGCTCAGGGTTAAAGCGCCTGCCATGCCTACTGTTACTCTACGCATCTATTGATTGCCTTGTGTGAACGTTATTATTGAAAAATTCTTCAATCATAGCCTAATCAATCAGGCTGCCCCGTCTGGAGATTGTAAATATTCTGCCACTGTTTTATGGTTTGAATCAGGGCACAACGTTATAAAAACAAGGCCTTTATCTATGAAGCTACCGGCTATTCCTTTAGCAACAGCAGAACTCAAACCACTGGGTTACGAAGACAGTGAAGCCATAGTCGGCATTTACCAGACAGATACCCTACAACACCAGCCCGTCATTCATACGACTCAGGAAGCTAACCAGTTTGTCCGCATGGCGGAACAACTTTCCGATAAGCAGCAAGGACTCATTCTTGGTCTGACTCAGCATGAGCGACTTCAGGCCATTATTCATATTTATGGCATTGAATCCGTTGCACGACGCGCCTTCATCCGTATCGACAACTGGCAAACGCTGACAGATAACACACTGGTTGAAACCATTGCCAGTATTGTACAACTGTCCGATGAACTGCTGTCACTCCACAGCCTGAATTACCAGATCATTGAGGATAAATCAGATCAAAAACGCCTGAGCGGTGCACTGGAAATCATCGGATTCCAGCCCACTTCCTGCCTCAGGGACTTCTATAAGCTGCGCCCCCATCATTATTGTGATGTCAGCATCTACACTCGAACAATTCAGAAACCGTAACATTTTTGAGACACTCGCAGCTATGGTACCAGTCCTTCAAACAACACGCTTTCGCCTCCGCCCCTTCAATCAATATGATGCTGATAATCTCTATGCCCTCCTCAAAGAGGAAAGGGTTGTAACCGCACACCCGGCCCATCCCGTTACCAGCCAGAGTCAGGCCAACTCTGTTCTGCAGGCTATGGATCAGGAGATAACCTCAGGTACAGCCCTTTACTGGCTGATTGAGGAGAAAACCAGCCAGCGGTTCACCGGTCGGATCGGGTTCAAGCATATTAACCATCAAAATAATTCTGCCGCGTTGATGGTGGAAGTATTACCCGAGCTCTGGGGTGAAAATATTCTTTACGAAACAGGCCGGGCCGTTATTGCTTATGGTTTCAGCCAGTTGCAACTGCACCGCATTGAGGCGCAGGTTGTCCCTGAACATAGTTATATGCACCGCTTCCTCGAACGGGTCGGTTTTCATCTCGAGGGACTGCTGCAATCCTGGGTTAAAAACGACTATGGGCTACTGGATTACCGCATCTATTCTTTGCTCAAGACCGATGATGCCTGGAAAACCATACTGGCCACATCACCGGAACATTTCAGCCTTGGCAACAGCCTGTGATTCTAAATACTTAGGGTTCCAGATATGACGCTAGCGACGGTATGGCATCGTGTCGAACCAGCGAAGACGCCAATTCATTGCCTTTTTGCTCTAAAAGCATCAACGGCACCTGTTCAATACCTATTGCCAATAAGGTAGATTCATACCCCTTTAACAGGGCTAACCATGCCTGATCGACCTCATACTTTGCCAGTAGGAGATCACAGCGAACTCTCAGCAACGCAATCTCATCCCCGGGATCAAATGGCTCCCTGCTATTACGCACCTTCCACTCTTTAAAAACCAGCGACTGATAGTTCTGAGCACGCTGATAGTCTTGTATCAGCGTCTGCTGCTCGGCTGCTGCCATACGAACCTGCTTGATCACCGCCATGGCCAGCGCAAGTCGCTTTGCTTCTTCAGCATCCAATTCCGCCTCGGCGGCCCGAATCCTTGCCGGTATTTTGAAAATACCCATCAGGTCCAGTGAAATCCCAACGCCCTGCTCTTCCCAATGACTGTCTTCCAGGTTGGCGCTGTCGTCATAGCGGGCACTGGCAAACACATCAATATTGGGTAGCCAACGCCACTTTGCACTCGACACATCCCATCCCAGATTCCTGATTCTGTAATCACTTTCCTGCAATTCAGGTCGTAGCCTCAGCGCAAGCAGCTCCAGCTCAGATAATTCTGGCAGTGTAGGTATCGCTTGGTCACTGTGAATAAGAACCGGTAAAGGAAACTCTGTCGTACGACTGTTAATCAACGCAGACAATTCAATGAAAGCGGTCTGTCGCTCTCGCTTGATTGACTGTAACCGGCCTCCTAGTGACAACAACTCACGCTGATAGCTAAGTATTATCAGGGGATCCATTAAAGACGTGTAACGCTCTCCGGCAAGCCGATCATTCATGGCACGAATATCTGAAGCCAGCTGCAACCCCTCCATCTCTCGCTGCTCAGCCAGTACTGCCCGCCACCAGGCTGTACGCACCTCAGACATCAGATGATTAAGCGTCGCGCGGGTTTGTTCACGGGTAATGAATACATCATTCAACGCCTGCTGGGTTCGAATATAACCGATGGCAAAATCCAGCACAGACCAGCTAAGATTGGCACTAGCCACATCACGACGGCGTCCTTCAAAGTTACTGGAATTACGCTGATCCGGTGGTGAACTTCGTAGCACAGTATTGGCTTCCGCCAGCGTAGATGGTGCCAGCTGCCACTGCACTTCCTCCAGACCTGTCGCAGACACCAGTTGGCGATACCGTTCAACCTCCAGCTCAAGGTTAAATTCAATCGCTCTCGCCATCGCCTGAGGCAACGACAACGGTTCTGTAATGGGAGGGGCAATATGAAAACCGGCAAGATCCCGTTCTGAGCGTTGACGTATTTCTTCCGGTGTCAGTCCGCGTCCATGCAGCGTGCATCCCGCGATAATCATAACAGCCAGCATGGCAAAAACCGTTCGGATAACAGGATAGGGCTTCATTCAAGGCTCCCGAAAACTGTTATCCAACGCGCGTTCGATGGGATAAATCAGGAAACTGAGTAATGATCGATCCCCAGTGAGGATATCCGCTTCCAGCGTCATTCCTGGCAATAACCGGAAATATTCCGGCACATGGCGCAGTTGTTGCGACTCAAGCCTGACATTGCCCCGGTAACCCAGCTGTTCCTGATTATCATCCAGGACGGTTCCATTACTGATCAGGCGTAATGTGCCGGAAATATCGCCGTAACGGGTAAACGGCAACGTATCCAGTTTGAGTCGTACATTCGCGGCTTCCGGCACCATGCCGATCGACATGGGGGATATCATGATCTCCGCTTCAAGCTCACCCTCCACAGGGGCCAATTCGAATAACACCTCACCGGATTTAACGACACTGCCAGCCCCTTTATCTGCAGAAACCAGCACAACCGCATCATGAGGTGCTCGTAAAGATGTCGTTTGTTGCGCCTGCTCATATTTTTTCAGCTGAGCCAGAATTGCTGCATATTCACGACTCGACTGGGAAAACCCTTCCCCTAATGTCGCGAGAACACTATTACGCCATGCCTGGTGCTCTATCTTTTTATCTGTCAGTTGCTGTTCAATAGCTTTTAACTCGGCACGTACCGTCCCAACGTTCCTCTCTGCTGCCAGCAATGCCTGCCGCGTCTGCAAATAATCGACTTTCCTTGGACCGTTTCGTTGATAAGTTTCTTTTTCTTTTTCATAAAGGGATGTGCGCAAACGATCCAGATCCCTGGTAACAACCACTTCCTGCTCAAGTATTTGTAACTGCTTGGCTAACTGCTCCTTACGCTGCTGCAATGCCTGCAGAGAGGTTTTATGCAAGGCAACAGTTCCCCGATAATCATTGATCCGTCGGATAAACAATTGTTGCTCAAGAGACTGCATCGCAGGATCATCAGAAAACGTTACAGCAGTCTTTTTTGATTCATCCACGCCGCTGCTCTCAAACCATGCCAGCTCCGACTCAAAACGTCTGGCAGACGCCTGGGCAGATAATAAACGAAGCCGGATGCTATCCAGGTCAGCCTCCGATTCGGTACTGTCCAGAACGGCCAACACCTCTCCCTTACCAACGAAGTCACCTTCCGAAACAGACAGCTGCCGGACAATGCCATCATACAGTGGCTGCACAGGTGTATTCGGTAGCAGGGAGACAAGCTCCCCTCGCGCCACAACAGTCGTCTCAACCCGGGAGATGGCAGCCCAGAGAAACAAGACAACGAACAACAGGAGACCCGACCAGGACACCAGTGGCAGCCATGCCGGTGGTGATTCGGACGCAATCTGTCGCCAGTCAGGTTGCAGAGGCTCAGTCAGTGCCGTTTTTTTCCAGGCGTCATAACGCGCCCTGAGCTGGGAGAAAACGTGTTTCATACCGGCTCTCCCGCAACCTGTCTCTGCCACAACAATCGATATGATGGCGTTGAAGCTAACAATTCATCATGACGACCTATGGCCCGCACCTCTCCCTGTTCAACCAGCAAAATTTTGTCCATCGCCTGCAGCAGCGACTGTCGGTGGGTCACCATCACCAGCGTTCGTCCACTGGCAAGGCTGTCGAGATTCTCCTCCAGCTGGTCGGCAGTCGCAGGATCCAGGGCGCTGGTCGCCTCATCCAGCAGTAGAATGGCGGGGTCGTGCAGTATCGCTCTGGCAATACATATCCGCTGTCGTTGACCGCCTGAGAGATTTGCACCTTGTTCATCTAAAACGGTGTCATAGCCCTGGGGCAGCGTTTCTATGAAGGTATGTGCGCCTGCGATACGCGCCGCTTCCATGACCTCATTGATCCCGGCATGCGGTGCACAGGCGGCAATGTTCTCCTGAACGGTGCCCCGGAACAGGAACGATTCCTGAAGCACAATACCCATCCGGGAACGCAGATAGGCATGTTCATACTCCGGCAGGTTTATGCCATCAATCAGCACCTGACCTTTATACGGCCGGTAGAGACCAGCCATGAGTCGTGCAACCGTACTTTTTCCCGAACCGCTGGCCCCCACAACCGCGACTTTCATACCCGCCGCAATCTGGAAACTGACCGCTTTGAGAATACCTAGCACTTCCGGTGTATAACTGAAACTCACCTGTCGGAACTCAATCCGCCCCTTAACTGGCGCAGTAACGCCTGATGTACGTACTCGTTCGGGGGGCTGGTTCAGTAATGTTCCCAGCGTCGAAACAGACTGACGCACCTGTTGAAGACGGCCGGGCATCCCAGCCAGCTGGACCAATGGACCCGCAATGCGCCCGGCCATGATATTGAAGGCAATCAAAACACCGATAGACAGCCCACCCGCCAACACCAGCTGGGCGCCGTACCAGATAATGGTGAGCTGCATCAGTTTCTGTAGCAGCCCACCACTTTCTGAGACCAAACCGGTTGTCAGCCCTGTCTGTCGATTCAGGCGGACAATTTCTGCGCTTTTACTCAACCATCGACGCTTTATTCTGGATTCCTGCGCCAAGGCTCGAACGGTTTCAACACCGGACAATGTCTCGGCAATCAGCGACTGCCTGTCAGCCTCTGCCCGATAGAGCTGGTCGACGGTTCGACGAGAAGCCCGCATAGCCACCAGTGCATTAAGACCAATCAACACCGCAAACCCAAGTACCAGCAAGGTAAGCTGCCAGCTGAACATAAACATGACCGGTAACAACACCACAATGGCGGTGAATTCGATGAGTGTGAACAACAGGTTGCCGGTGATGAATTCCCGAATACGGTCTGATTCCTGTACCTGACGAATCAGTCCTCCCGTCGGTAGTTTCCTGAAAAACGACAACGGCAGCCGGAACAGACCTGATGCAATGCGCTCTGCCAGCAACACATCCAGACGACCGGCCGCATACTGAATTAACAAGGTTCGGAGATAACCAAACACGCCCGAGAACAACAGTGCAATGACCGCTCCCACAAACAGTACGTGCAACGTTGCATACCCCTGGTAACCGATCACCTTGTCGAAAACCGCCATGGTGAATACCGGCACTACAAAGACCAGGCAATGGAGCATGAGGGATAGGATGAAAATATGCGTAAGAACACCGCGCGGTGCAGCTATCTGTTCAAACAGCCAGCGCACCCCAAACGCTTTATGATCAGCAGACGCCTGCAGTTTCGGTTGTAATTGCAGAACCTCGCCGGTCCAGGCATTGGCAAATGCTTCTTCAGAAATTTCCATGAGATGGCTTTTCTGATCCGCCAACGGATCCAGCACCAGCAGCACCAACTCACCCTGTGCTTTCTGCCTTACACCGCTGACAACCACGGTATTGCCGTTATTCAGCATGGCAACTAAGGGGAAAGATTCTCCCTGCTTAAGCAGGTCCGTCATGGAGAGTGATTCACACCGGGCCGTTAAGCCCACACGTTCAGCAATGCCAGCCAAGGCTGCCGAATCAAGGCGTGATTCATCCTCGACCATCAACCGAAGGGATTCCAGTGAATGACGGAGATGATGATAACGGGCGACAATCGTCAGGCATTCAAGCGCTGACGACAGAGACTGATTTCCACTGCTCAAGGAAAACCTCCAGCGTGCCGATCAGGCTTCAGCCTCAGCAAAATTGGGGGATGTTGGGGATTTATCGTTTGCAGGTGCAGAGGCTGGCTTCAACAGTCCACGTTCCAGCATTTCCTGCTTCAGATTCTCAAAAGCCTGACAACAACGCAGAAAGCCTTCCGGACTCATGACCAATGTGCCGGTCTTTTCCCGGTTGTGATCAAGCTTCCCGTCAGTAGCGCCGGCAGTAAAACCAAACAGCTCTAACCTGACGTTGCCACTGATCACCGCAATGTTCTCTACACCGTCGCAAAACATCTGCTTGCTCATTGCTGTCCCTTCCGATGTTTTTATCGTTATTCAGGAAGTTAACCGGCCCCAAGAAGGGGCCTTCATTGACTCTTTCAGTACACCATATCTGGCATCAGGCTACCATGGTGGCCGCTTCGATCTGATCCCTGGATTCATCGAACGCAGCATACAGACTGGAAGATACGCCAGCCAAACCGTCACTTTGCAGTGTGGCCAGAAGATCTGCTGCCAGTGGATCCACGCTATAGCCATCCAGTGTCGCCAATGCCTCCTGTACCCCACTTTCCAGGACAGCAGCCAGATCAAAGTCATAAGCTTCAAACGACTCCACCGACTCCTGATCCTGCCAGTACTGCTGAAGTTCAGCAAAACTCAGGCTGAGTGTGCTGTCACTGTCTGTCAGTTGAATCCTGTCATCACTCTCCCAGCCACTGAGAGACACCGATGCCCACGACTGGTTATCAACCACCACATCCAGCTGGTAACCCGCCTCACCCAGTGAAGACAGGAACAGGTTTGAGGTATCCAGCTGGAAGTCGAACAGGTCATGGCTGCGGAACTCAAGCGTATCCTGACCACCGGTTTCCGTAATCGCATAGTTGCCGCTGTTCAGGTAGTAGACATAGCTGTCATTGCCTTCCCCACCGGCGGCTGTCGTTGACCCAAAGCCCGCGATAAACAGGTCGTTACCAGTGCCACCTTCAGTACTGAGGGTACTGGTCAGATTGACCAGATGGGTCAGGTCATTGAGAGAATCCGCACCACCATCCTGAACGACAGTGTTCAGACCTTCCGCCAGCAGGAACAGATCCGTACCAAGGCCTGCAGTGGATAACAGATCCAGACTGCCCCAACCCAATCCCATCAGAATATCGTCACCGGCACCACCACTGGAGAAACCAGTCATCCCGATATCGAAAATCAGGTCATTGCCCGCGTCACCAGAGACTGAGGCACCCATGCCGATATTGATCAGGAAGTCATCACCCGCTTGACCGGAAACGTCATTCCCCACACCAAGGGCAATACCAATATCCTCACCCGCACCGAGATCAAAAATATTGGCGACACCGGCAGCCGCAACGATATCGTTACCACTGCCCGCATTGATAGTGTTACCCAGACCTGCAGCATAAACACCGTCATTCCCATAATGGGCATTGACGGTATTGACTGCGCCGACTGCAATCATTATGTCATGTCCGCCGCCCGAGGTACTGGACTCTGCCTCATCGCCCAGCAGGGTATTGGCACCACCGACAGCCACCAGCAGGTCATCGCCCGCACCGGCAGCAAAACGGTTTTCCGCACCAAGGCCGGCCAGAATGTCATTACCATTGCCCGATGACAGACTGTTATTGACGCCTATCGCCAGTAGCGTGTTATCACCGTTATCACCGGCATCCAGTCGGTTCTGATTCCCCAGTGCCAGTAAGACATCAGAACCATTGCCTGTTACCAGCGTATTGGTATTGCCAATAGCGATGGCGGCATCTTCGCCGTTTCCAGACGACAGATTATTCGTATTACCCAGTGCGATCATGACATTGTTGCCATCACCACCCTGCAGCAGGTTCAAATCACCGGCAGCAAAACCTAGATCGTTCCCATCCTGGGCGTGCAAGATATTGTTCTGACCAAGTAACAAGGCAACATCGTCGCCTTCTCCCGACTGCACCAGGTTGTTCTGCCCCAGCGTGATAGCCAGGTCATCACCAGCGCCGGTAAAGGCCAGGTTATTCTGTCCGGCCAGGAAGGCGATATCGCCACTGTCCTGCAGGAAATCGAGCGAGAAGCCCAGATCAGGCAGACGCTCCGCTACGTTGATGCCGCCAACAATCGGTACGGTGAATGCCAGCAAACTAAAGCTCTGTGCTTCAAGGGCCGGAGTCTGGACATCCGCATAATCGGCAACATCGAAGCCCGGAATGGCCAACTCAGGCAACGTAAACTCAGGCACGGCATAGTCATAGAATTCCCGGCCACTGAGCACATCAGCCAGGCCTTCACTGAAACCACTGATATCGAAGCTGTTAATAGAGAATGCCGGAATATGGAAAGCCAGCAGGTTGACCGTTGGCAATGCAATCTCAGCAGTACGACTATCCGCCGCCACTGCAGGCTGTGCATTATTTCCGGCAGCTGATGTTTTGAATATCTGGTAATCCGCCGAGGCGTTATAGACCAGAAGATCCGCTCTTACCTGATGCTGGTCACTGATACCCGCTTCGTTAACCGTTACCGTGCCATTGGCGTTCAGATCAAAACTGCCACCAATCACTTCAACCAGTACATCGCCGAGGAAATTGGTAAACTCCAGGTCACCGCCCAAAAGCCCCAGCACAGAATTACCAATACCACCATTGTCGCCCGTCTGATCAAGGCCAAACGACAGGTTGTAACTGGCATCTATCTGCCAGTCTTCAAGGGTCACTGACGCATCCGACAATTTGGGGAGAACAAGCGACGGTAAGGTAATACCTGGAAGACTTAATTCCGGTGAGCTGAGTTCAGGTAACTGAATTTCCGGCAAACCGTAGGCAACCAACTCACCGTACTGGTATTCTACAGGCGTGCCTTTGAGTTCTGGCAAGGCCGGAATCGCATAATCATACTGGGGAAGGTTCAATTCCGGTGACTGCCAGTCAGGCACCGTTGGACTGGATAGCTCAAGTTCCGGGAACAGCATGCTAAGCTGCCCGCTTAAAGCAACCTCTGCTTCAGCCGTCACACCCAGTCCAAGGTTATCTAACAGTCGCTGTGCAAACGCATTGTCGCTGTCTGTGAAGTTATCCAACCCAATGACGGAATCCAGCCCGAACTGATAGACACCCTGCTGCGGAAGATCCTCAGCATAAATCTGAATATCGTTATCGGTAGCCACCAGGTTGTTCTGGCCAATCGCCACGACAATATCGGCACCCGATCCGCTGGCAATGGCGTTGTTCTGTCCCATAGCAGCAATCACATCATTGCCACTGCCCGTGAACGCGACATTGTTCTGGCCAGCCACCAGTGCCATGTCGGCGCCCGCTTCTGTCAGCAACAGGTTGTTCACACCAGCAGAGACGACACTGTCATCCCCATAACCGGTCAGAACAACATTGGTTTCACCGGCTGCAACGACCGTGTCATTGTCACCACCGGAAAGCACCACATTGGCGACACCTGCCGCAATCACGGTATCACTGCCTGAAGCGGTAGAAACAATATTGGCTACACCACCGGCCACGGTGAAATCATTACCGGTGCCGGTCAGCTGAACATTACCCTCACCCAAAGCGAGCAGAGAGTTATCCCCATCACCCGCCAGCTGTATGTTGGCAACACCCATAGCAATCTGGGTGTCATTGCCTGAACCGCTGAATTGAAGATTACCGGCGCCAAACGCTGCCAGGGCATTATCACCGCTACCCGCCTGCTGAATATTGGCAACACCGCCCGACACCATCACATCATTGCCATTGGCGGCCTGCAGAATGTTGGCTTCACCGACCGCCGTGATGAGGTTGTTACCACCACCGGTTATCGCAATATTGGCGACACCACCCAGCAGCGCGACATCATTGCCGTCCGCAGCGATAAAGACATTACCCTCTCCTGCTGCAACCAGCGTGTTATCCCCAGCGCCGGCATTCACCAGGTTAACTTGGCCGCCAACGGCAATATCATCCGCGCCATTCCCGGTCCACACCAGGTTGGCGACACCCAGTCCAAAAACCGTATTGTTACCATCGCCAGCCACAACAGCATTGGCGCCACCACCCGCAACGATGAAATCATCACCGGTGCCACTCTGGATGATATTGGCGCCACCTAAGGCTTCTACAGAGTTATGTCCATCACCGGCAAGGACGATATTCGCCAGCCCACCAGCCATGATGTGATCATTGCCACTACCGGCTGCAAGGAAATTAGCGCCACCGAGTGCCGCAATATCGTTATCGCCATTACCGGCCAGCACGATATTGACGCCTCCGGTTGCGAGCACCTGGTTATCCCCATCCCCAACCATGACGCTATTTACGCCACCGGCAACCTGGATAGCGTTATCCCCATGCCCGGCAAATACAACATTCCCGCCACCCAGGGCAGTGACATTGTTATCACCATGACCGGCCAATACCGTATTCGCCAAACCACCGGCCAATATGGAGTTATCCCCGTCCGCAACCTGGATAACATTCGCACCACCAACCGCGTTGATCGTATTATTACCGCCACCTGCGGCGATGCTGTTCGCGCCGGCCACTGCGGTAATGTCGTCATTACCGTCGCCAGTATCAATCAGGTTGGCGCCACCAAAGGCTTGAATCGTATTGTGTCCGGCAAAGTCAGTAATCCTGGCCACACCCGCCGCGGTTTCGATCACATCGTCCCCGTCGCCGCCATCAACAATGGCATGCAAGCCAGTCGCCAACAGGGTGTCATTCCCGTCACCACCAGACACAGTTGCCCGCAGGCCGTGACCTTCGACCACATCGTCACCGGCACCACCACCCAGCTGGGTATCTGCAGCATAACCACGGATCACATCATTACCGCTATCACCATAGATGATGGTTTCAATGCCATGTGCTGTCAGGGTGTCGTGGCCTTCGCCACCATTGATGAACACGCCACCACCGGTAGCGGTCAGGGTGTCGTCACCGCCATAGCCATACATCTTGGCGTAGAGGTGATCCAGTGTTTTGACGTCATTGCCCGCGGTTCCTTCCCACTCCCCGGTAAAGGCGGTCTTGACGGCGGCGTTGGACTCAGCAGTCATTGTGAGGCCTCTTTTTATTTTTATTAACAGAACCAACGTACCAATAATCAATTAAGCCGATATTTGTACTTTAGTGCAACATTATATGTTCACTGTCTTCTATTTCCGGATGCTATGTGTGATCAGATAAATGAAGTCATTCACAATCCCTGTGGATAACCATGTGCATTTCTTCTTAGCTGACGTCCGGGTGCCATTGTTATTCAGCACTGAAAAAAACTGCTCAAAATTTATGCATTCTGATAGCTGGAGAGATCATGCTTGCCAAGTTCTGCAGACACAAAAAAAGACAGGCCCTTACGGACCTGTCTTTGGATACATCGCGAGAGGTATCGAGTGCTTAGAGACCCATCACGGCGCCAACACTCAGCATGATCATGATCATGACAGTCAGGACACCCGCCAGCGGCAGTACGAACTTGAACCACTTGGCGTAAGACACACGACCGATGGCCAGACCACCCATAACAACACCAGACGTCGGAGTCAGCAGGTTAACGACACCAGACGCAGACTGGTAGGCAGTGATAACCAGGTCACGGCTCACGTTGGCGAAGTCAGCCAGCGGCGCCATGATCGGCATGCTCAGTACCGCCAGACCAGAAGTAGACGGAATGAAGAAGGACAGCACAACCTGGATCCAGTACATGGCGTTGATGAAGACGATTTCGGACAGGCCGGAAACCGCATTCTCAGACCAGAACAGGATGGTGTCGGTGATGCTACCAGCGTTCATGATAACCACGATACCGCGGGCAATCGCGATAACGAAGGCAACACCCAGCAGGTCACGTGCACCGTCAACGAAGGTGCCAGTCAGCTCTTCTTCGCTCAGGCGACCAATCAGACCGATAGCGATAGCGCTCACCAGGAACAGGGCGGACATTTCAGCCATCCACCAGCCGGCAGCAGACACACCCCAGATCATCACACCGAAGCTGGCAGCGAACAGTACCAGGATCAGTTTACGGGCGCCGGTCAGCTCGATGCCTTCTTCACGGTTTTTCAGGAAGAATTCTTCGTTGGATTCCTTCATGTCCGCTACCAGGGACTGGGAAGGATCCTTGCGGACTTTTTCAGCGTAGCGCATCAGGAAGCCGGCAGTGATGATGAAACCGACCACCAGGATGGCGATACGCAGGCCCATGCCGTCAGTGAACGGTACGTCAGCGGCGTTGGAAGCGATAACGGTTGCGAAGGGGTTGATGGTGGAACCCAGAACACCGATACCAGCGCCCAGCAGTACCACGGCCACACCGGTGACTGCATCATAGCCCGCAGCAATGATCACCGGAATCAGCAGCATATAGAAAGGCAGGGTTTCCTCCGCCATACCGTACACGGTACCCCCGGCGGCGAACAACACCATCAGGGCAGGAATCATCCAGACTTCCTTGCCTTCCAGCGCCGCGGTGACCTTGGCAATACCGGCGTCAATGGCGCCAGTCTTGGTCACTATACCCAGGAAGCCACCGATAACCAGTACGAACAGTGCGACGTCGATAGCGCCGGCTTCATAGCTGGCAGGATCGTAGAAACCAGCGCCCGGCGCCATGACCACATCGAAGAAACCCTGTGGGTTTGAATCAACCAGGTGGTACGTGCCGGATACTGGAACTTCCTTGCCCAGTTCGGGGTTCATGACACGGTCATATTGACCGGCGGGGACGATATAAGTCAGTGCAGCGACGAATACAATGATCGCCATTAGCACCGTGTAGGCTGAAGGAAACTTGAATTTGCCCATAGAGTGCAGTCCAGTCGAGGAGTTATGGTTGTGTTGGAAAATCGGGGGTCATGATAAGGATTTGACCCGTGGTTATACTGATCTATGTCAGACTTTGCTCGGCTTTTATACGACAAATGGCATAAATACCCTGCAGATTGCCCTTCTTTTTATGATGATTTTCTGAGCATCATTGTCGGTTTCACCTACCCGTACGCAGACGACAACTACAGGCTTTCACCTATAAAAAAAGCCCGGCTATCAACCGGGCTTACGGGTGTGTTTTACCGTGCGTCAGAGAGTGTTTAACTGAAACATGGCCTGTTGCTGCTGACGCCGCCGTCGTTCAGGCGGCACCGGACGTTCAGCGGCATAAAATACCGCGACATCGTCATCATTAAGGTGGGTTAACGGACGGATGACGCCGGACTCGACGCGATCATGAATTTGCGCCTGGAGCGCTTCGTGGGCGGGTAACTTCTCAAGATTGACAAAAACATAGCCAGCCTGGCACATCACTACCGGCGCAAGCTGGCTGCGCATATCGCTGATAACCTGTTGCAGGTCGATTGGTCGCATGACTGCCTCTCCCGCTTATGCTCTACTCAAAATCCTTATTATTTAGTATTTCCCTTTCAAGCCACATACTAAGCGTAGTGGTTTATACCTACAAGCCTGAATTTGTGCTTTTACTTTAGCGCCAGCAATCTTTATTACTGCCACCACCTACCTCAGAAACTCCATTTGAGAGAACTCATAACAGTTTATTCAGAGATTTAAATAAAGAGGAAGTAGGCCAGAAAATACAAATAGACCTAACCCATTCCTCTTGTCCAGTCAGATAGCCATGTCACACGTCTGATTCTCTTAACCCAGAGAACGTTTCATCTAGTGCGCGCATGTCAATCACTGTAGCAGCACTGGTAGTACTACTTCTATGGCTGTCTGCATCGCCAGACATGTCTTCCGATCGAAGTGAACTTAGCATCCTCTCCATTTCCTGTATCGTATCATTGAGGTTTAGCCGTGCCTCTTGAATAGCAGGATTCTGAGGCATCTCAGGCGGCAATTCGACGTCCTGATCATCCTGGGGAGGTATTTCAGACAATTCAGCTTCCTGATGAACTTCCGCACTTAGACCACCCGCCGCTTCCTGCGTTTCGTTTATAACCTCTAAACCAGACTCTTCACGGAAATGGGAATCGATGTCTTCCATCTCATCAAACTCAATACCATCAAAGCTCTCAACATCCCCACTATATGTAGGCTCAGTAATCCGATTTCTTTTCCATACATCGGCAGCCCTGCGCTCCTCTGCCTTCGGATTAAAATTACTTATAATACAATCAATTATTCCTTCCCAGGCATCAAACGTTCCGAGCGTTACGATATTAATCAGCAACCACTTGGCCATTTCAACCATTACCAAGTTCGGATAAATACCAAAATAAGGTACTCCTATATTACACCCCAGCAATGTAAGGAACTGTATAACATCCTGTTCAACACCCTCTATAAGCTTGTTGTAACCTATTCCACCAGCAATAGAAGGAACCAAAGCAAGAAGACCTGCTACAGTAAACACTCTGGCTAACAGATTGTTAAGGTAACGCCTAACGTGAGCTACATCGCAATCTTTAAACAGGGTTTTACCAAGGAAAAACAAAACCATCAATATACGCATGGGGAATACACCAAATGTTCCACCCTGCTCATAATAAGAAGCGACTTGCATATTATAATTATGCAAATCAATATGGTTTATAGTTGAATTCTGCAAAAGTGCACAATCGATACCAAAAGGAAATGTTGAATTATCAGGATCTCGCAAAAGGCCTCTACTTGCAAAATCGTTCATATAATGAGAAGACGCTCTTGGACTAGCAAAAGTTATCCCTAACCCTCCACCAGTTACGACAAAGCAAGCTGTCTTCACACCTAAATTCACAAGAGGTTTTACACGGCAGCGAATTCCCGAGAGAAGATTATCAATAAATGTAAGTTCTTTCTCATTTGCATCACTGTCCCCCCTCCATAAAGCCAGAATTTCTTTTATACGACCCTTATCAAACTGAAGTGTTTTCAGATCAGCCATGGTTTCCAAAAACTCTTGTTGATTCTGAGAAAGCTCTTTGACTATTTCCTCCACCGCTGTTTTATTAAATAAAATTTTATTTCCATTTACCTTTAGCTCTCCTGTCTTTTTACAGTAGAGCTTAAGCATGTTGAGAACCTTATCATTTTTGTCTTTTCCGACTTCACTGTCACCGTATCTAATACCTTTAATATCCGACCAATAACTACGCGCCAAACTAATAAAAGTAACGGCTGGGAGTATGCACTCGATAAACCAATTACCATATTTCATGCAATTTGCGTAGGCAATGACTCCAGCACTAGCCTCATTTTCAGTAGTGCCAAACAATGTGAAAGAACCAGCATATGCGTTGTCTTTATCTAGCCAGACACTTGAAACACCATACGCTCCCCCAAAGACAAAACAGGCAGCGTTTTCAGCAGTCACCAGCGATTTGAGATAATCGCAACATCCGTCTTTACGCATTTGATCTATTTGACCAAAGAGGAATTTACCCAGCGCAAATGTGTACATAGAACCGACGCTAGTAATCACGCTACCAAAATATAATAGATTTTGTGTTGATACAGGTGTTGCCAGAAGACCAGCTGCATTTGAAGCTGCAAGCCATGCGCCTCCAGAAAATAAAATGATACGACCTGCCAGCCCCCAAACATTAAATCTTTTTTGCTGTGCTTCGCTTAAATCAGAAATAGCACCACAATATATAACGTCATTAATTAAATTACTGACACGTTCAAAACTTAATGGCGCATTCTTCACTTTTCTTGCAACTAACGATTTTCCAGCATCCTCGCTCTGTTCTGGCGAGCGTGATTCGGAAGATATCACCTGTTGCTGTGGTTGTTCCAGAGTACGACTTGCAGTAGATGATGATGACGAACCTGATGGATGTCGTGACCTTAATCCTTCACTACTCTGTCGTCTCCATGGCCCTTCCCATTGGCTTCCCGTCGCAGATGACATTCCTGCATTTTTCATAAATCCCCCTACATAAAATAAAAGAAAAAGCAAAGTTTTTAAGAAACAAAACAACTATCACCGAATTAGAATATTTTAAGAAAAATAGTTCCATAACATTTTTTCTCAGAGAAAAATAAATTTAAAACCGCAATTACAATATGTAATTGCGGCTAAATAAAAAATCAGACTAACGCTTTAGAATTACGGAATGAAAACATAAAACAAAAAATTAATAGTGCCGATACGGCTGCAATTAAACCAGCAGGATACGCAAACGATTGCGGCAGAGATAAACCTTCAGGCGCCATAACGATATACGTTACACAAACGGCGGTCATAAACGTTGCCGGCAAACTCACAAACCAATGACTACGGCCATTACGCACCATGTAGACGGCGGATGTCCATAACACAATGGTTGCCAGTGCCTGATTGGAGAACGCGAAGTAACGCCAGATAACCGTAAAATCAACCAGTGTTAACAAATAACCGGTAATAAACACCGGAATAGCGACCAGCAGACGATTACTGATCTTGGACTGGGACAGGTTAAAAATATCCGCAAAAATCAAACGGACACTCCGGAACGCGGTATCACCGGAGGTGACCGGACAGGCAATCACACCCAGCACAGCCAGCAGACCACCAAAGCTGCCCATCAAACCCACGGATACTTCATTCACCACAAGACCGGGGCCGCCTTTAGCCAGCACTTCATTCAGGCCGGGAATGCCGTTCGGGAAAAACGTCATGGCAGCAGCAGCCCAGACCAGCGCAACAACACCTTCCGCAATCATTGCACCGAAAAACACCGGACGCCCGTAGGCTTCATTTTTTACGCAACGAGCCATCAACGGTGACTGTGTCGCGTGGAAACCACTGATCGCACCACAGGCGATAGTGATAAACAGCATCGGCCAGAGAGGCAGACCACCCGGATGGGCAGACGGTGTACCCACTTCCGGAATCGTCCAGTCTCCAAACACCAATGCACCGCCAATACCTACGGCCATGATCAGCAATGCGGCGCCAAACAGGGGGTAAATCCGCGCGATGAGTTTATCCACAGGTACAACAGTGGCAATGAAGTAGTAAGCCAGAATCACCGCCAGCCAGAACGTCTTATTCGCAAAAACCCCTTCAAAACCCAGGTTACTCAAAAGGCCTGCTGGGCCAACCATGAACACCGTACCCACCAGCAATAGCAGAACAATGGAAAACAACCGCATCACCTGCCGGGTTTTATCCCCCAGATAAATGCCAACAATTTCGGGAATACTTTTACCTTCATGGCGAATCGAGAGCATACCGGAGAAATAATCGTGGACTGCACCGCCAAAAATGCAGCCGAACACAATCCATAAAAATGCCGATGGGCCATAGAGTGCACCGAGGATGGCGCCGAAAATGGGGCCAAGACCGGCAATATTCAGAAACTGGATCAGGAAAATCTTGTACCAGGGCAGGGGAACGTAATCGACACCATCGGCCTGGGTCACGGCCGGTGTCGGACGGGAGGGATCCGCACCGAACCATTTTTCAACCAGGGCACCATAAATCAGGTACCCGACAACGAGGGCAACCAGGGAAACGAGAAAACTTATCATGGACAACTCCGGGGGAAGGACATGAGGAAGGACTGGGATAGCAGACAAAGCCGCTACATTTTAACGCCAACCTGCCCTTCCGATTCCTTGACCCGAAGCAATGGGGTACGGATTTTTTATTGCGGATTATCTCTGCGTTTATTCGGCGATGGTTCGCCCAATCCAGTGACCCGCCGCTTTTCCTGCACCGGTCAGACACCAGACACTGTTTTTACGACTTGAGGCTTTGGTATCTTTGCGCACCAGTCCATGACGGCGCAGCTTCAGGCGTATCATCCGCATGGCGGTTTCAGAAAAGCGAAAGGCTTCCGCCGCATGTGCCTGGGGATACTGGCTGAGTACCTGCTGTCGAAAACGATCCTCTAACATCGCCGACAGTGACTGCTGAATACGATCTTCATTACACGACGGCGTCAATGACAGACGAAAAGCCTCGTACACATCTGCCCAGCTGAGTGACACATTTTGTGAGACCAGGTGGCAATTGCCATGGATGTACACATGACACTGCAGACTGAATTCCTGTCCTTGTTGTAACCAGTCGAAATCCTCACAAGTGCCTGCTTTATCAGACACCGCTGTTGCAGACTCTCTGATGCTTGCGGGTTCTATGGTGACACTGTCCGGCAGCTTTCTGGATACACCCGTATCAATGGTGATCTGAGGTTTGGTTTTACGCCAGCCGGTTGCAGGGTGATCAACCACAAATGCTGGGAAGCCTGAAATAATGGTGTCCGGCAACGTGTCCACCTGACGCCAGAAAACTGTGTTATGGCGTTTCAATAAAGCACGCAGTGCGCGCACCCGTCCCAGTTCTTCGACCGACGCGCCGGACTGCGAGAGCGATTCTTCCGCCAACAGCACACAGAACACCGGCTTATCCCGCATGAGAGCATAAGTCAGCTCCTGGTGCTGAATACTGACACCGGTTGACGACCGCTCACCGTAACAGGCATTACCGGCAAAGAGCAGATAATCACAGCTGTTGATCAGGGCTTTTCTGCGTGCCCAGTCATCACTGCAGTCATTCGTCGGATTAGGTTGCAGGTCCTGCCCAAGATCCCATAGAGCCGGACACACCGGCATGCTGTGGCTGGCCAGAACACCATGCAGGATGGCTGTATGTTCAGGCGTGGCCGGTGCGGCGGTCGAACTGATATAGACGCGGTAAATTCTGTCCTGCACGTGACCTCGTGCCCCCTCTACAGTCAGACGTCAGAAGCGGATCTGAAAAACGCTGTATTTATGATATCGCGCGATTATAACGGCAAAGTTTATTCCATACCTCTTATAAAAAACGCGAAAAAACCAGCCTCTGCTAGACTGACTGCCATATTTTTGCCCCGTAACATCCTCAATTCCTGAACACATCTTTTGAAAAAGGGTCTAAGAACATGAGGATTTTCTGGTTTTACCCGGCCCGGCGCCGACACCGCCCACCACCGGAAAGGAGATACCATGACTGTACTGATCAACAGCTTCAACGCCATCCTGTGGGGCTATGGACTTGTCTATTTATTGTTGGGCGCAGGCGTTTATTTTTCACTGCGCAGCGGGCTGGTTCAGGTCCGACATTTTCCACTGACGCTGCGTTTGCTTCTGCACAGTAAACGCACCAGTAATGACCGCAGCATCTCCTCTTTCCAGGCTTTATGCACCAGTCTTGCCTCCCATGTAGGGACCAGTAATCTCGCCGGTGTTGCTATCGCCGTATACATGGGCGGGCCTGGTGCCGTTTTCTGGATGTGGGTGATCGCCATACTGGGCATGGCCACCAGTTTCGTGGAAAACACCCTGGCCCAGGTGTACAAATCCAATAACCGTGACGGGACCTTTCGTGGCGGCCCGGCTTACTATATTGAAAAAGCGTTGGGGAAACGTAACCTCGCTATCGCCTTTTCTGTCTGTATGGTGCTGTCTTTCGGCTTTTCATTTAATGCCGTGCACTCTAACTCTGTCGCTACCGCACTCTCCCACGCCTTTGCCTTACCGGAAGTATCCGTGGGACTGATACTCGCATTGATGACGGCACTGATTATTTTCCGTGGACTTCGAGGCATTGCACGCTTTGCTGAACAAACCGTTCCTTTCATGGCAACTGCGTATCTCCTCACGGCAGCCACGGTCATGTTCATGTATCACGATCGCCTGATTGATGTCTTCCGGCTGGTGATTGACAGTGCGTTTGGTTTGCAGACAGCCGCAGCCGGCGGTGTGGGTTATGCGGTGTCTCAGGCGATGCTACAGGGCATTCGCCGCGGCCTGTTTTCCAATGAAGCCGGTATGGGTAGCAGCCCTAACATTAATGCCGTTGCGGCACCGACTCCCAGCCATCCGGTGACACAGGGACTGCTCTCCATGTTCAGCGTCTTCACCGATACCATCCTGATCTGCACGGCAACAGCTATGATCGTGCTGCTGTCGGGAGAATACCTCAATGGTGATGGCATCACAGGCATTGCGCTGACGCAAAACGCCCTGAGCAGCGCTATCGGTGCATGGGGCAAACCGTTTATCGCCTTTATCACCATGCTGTTTGGTTTTACATCGATCGTCGCCAATACCTATTACGGTGAATCCAGCCTTCGGCATATCAAGGACAACCGACGCTTGATTCTCTGGTACCGCTGTATTGTGATCATGATGGTGTTCTGGGGGTCTTTCAGTAGCCTACCCGTCGTCTGGTCACTGGCGGACCTGACCATGGGTATCATGTCGCTGATCAATCTGGTCGTCATTGTCTTGTTGTCTGGCACCGCCTTCGCGTTGTTGAAAGACTTTGAACAGCAATATCACAGTGGGATCGAAAAACCGGTCTTTAACCGCAAACTATTTCCGGACCTGGATAAAGCGATGGACCAGGATGTCTGGCCCGTACCAGAAAACAATCGCTGCGATCAGGAACCTAATAACGGCGATGACGACCCCATGATGCGAGACTTCAACGATATGGAAAAGCTCTGATAACAACGCCTTAATCTGGCAAAAATGATATTTTCGTACCACTAACAGGAATTTTTTTTGCCCGTCGCCCCAATGCGGTAAAAACGGCTTAACCCGGTAATCCTCTACATTGCCGGGTTCCCACCACAATAAAACCAACAAGACACATACGTACATTCACCGAGAGCAATACGGTATCACGGCAATTTCCTCAATCCCGTTGAGCGGTACTATCGGCTTCCGAACGATTATAAACACCTTAAACAACCACAAGAGCCGTTATATGAGTAACTTGATTGCCGTTTTGAACGGCGTAATTTGGGGCAAGCTTCTCGTCGGTCTTCTGCTTGGGGCTGGTCTGTATTTTACGTTTCGGAGTCGCTTTGTGCAGATCCGCCGCTTTGGCTTCGCCATCAAAACCATGATGGGCAGCCGGGCCAAGGACGAGCACCATCATATTTCTTCTTTCCAGGCTTTCTGCACCAGTCTGGCTGCCCGTGTCGGCACCGGTAACCTGGCAGGTGTTGCTGTTGCTATTTTCATGGGTGGCCCTGGCGCTGTGTTCTGGATGTGGATGATCGCCCTGCTGGGTATGTCCACCAGCTTCGTGGAAAACACGCTGGCACAGCTCTATAAATCCAACAACCACGATGGCACTTACCGTGGCGGCCCGGCTTACTACATCGAGAAAGCCCTGGGACAACGCTGGCTGGGTATCATTTTCTCCTGCTCCCTGATCGTGGCGTTTGGTTTTGCCTTTAACAGTGTGCAGTCCAACTCTATTGCTGCTGCCATGGTCGTTTATGAGATTCCGCCACTGGCTGTCGGTATTGTGCTGGCCGTTGTTTCCGCAATGATCGTATTTGGCGGCATCCGTTCTATTGCCCGTTTCGCAGAGATGGTTGTGCCCTTCATGGCGCTGCTGTACCTGGCACTGGCCGTGGTTGTCATGCTGCTGAACATCACCGAAATGCCGGCGGTGCTGTCTTTGATCTTCAAGAGCGCCTTTGGTATTGAAAGCGCTGCCGGTGGTGGTGTCGCTTACCTGATGAAGACCGCTATGGAACAGGGTATCAAGCGTGGCCTGTTCTCTAACGAAGCCGGTATGGGTAGTGGTCCGAACGCAGCGGCAACCGCAACACCGACTCCGCACCACCCCGCTACTCAGGGCATCATGGGTATGCTGGGCGTGTTCGTGGACACCATCGTGATTTGTTCTGCAACTGCGGCCATCATCCTGGTGTCCGGCCAGCTGCACAGCGGCAATGAGCTGACCGGTATTGCCCTGACCCAGGCGGCGCTGTCCAACGAAATTGGCAGCATCGGTAACCACTTCATTGCTTTAGCGATCCTGTTGTTCGCGTTCACTTCATTGATCGCTAACTACTACTACGGTGAATCCAACCTGCGCTTCATCAAGGACCACAAGGCCGTTTTGATGGGCTACCGGGCACTCTTTCTGGCGATGGTGATCTGGGGAGCGATTGGTGAACTGCCCGTAGTATGGTCCTTTGCCGATCTGGCCATGGGCGTCATGGCACTGATCAACCTGTCCGTCATCCTGCTGCTGGCAGGTCAGGTCTTCAAGGTACTCAAGGACTTTGACGACCAGCTGGATGCAGGTCTGACACCTACATTTGACCGGAAGAAGTTCCCGTTCCTGGATAAGACCATGGATAAGGATGTCTGGAATGATGTACCGGAAACTGCTCGTAAGCTGGATACTGATACTGTGTCAGCACAGCCCATGAGCGCGGCTCAAAACGCCTGATCGTTCGTTTCGTTTGCATGCCTGCAGAATCCCCGTGCCGACTGGTACGGGGATTTTTTTGTTCAGGGGTTCGTGCGAATCGTAATTGAACTGCCGGAAAGGCTCAGTCCCTGGA
The DNA here is from genome assembly GCA_964291505.2 of uncultured Kistimonas sp. Taxonomy (GTDB): domain Bacteria; phylum Pseudomonadota; class Gammaproteobacteria; order Pseudomonadales; family Endozoicomonadaceae; genus Kistimonas. The sequence continues at coordinate 471,677 of OZ220199.1, forward strand.
TCAACAGGGAACCGAACGACCCACCCGTGCTACCCAGTACCCGGATATTATCCATGGCAATGGATTCCACATAATCCGGCAGGTTAAAACGCACAGCGCCTTCATTGACCAGGATTTCAACCGGGCTTACGCCGTCCTTGTACTGAACACCAGAAATACGGGTATCCGCTTCAATGAAATTCAGTAGTGGCAGCGAAGTCTGCAACACCTGACCTAATGCCGCCAAACCGGGATCCTGCTGATTGGCTTCATTAAACTGGGGCTGCTGCTCATCAAATCCCTGTGCAGAGATCGATGACAACGCCACATCATCCAGTGGAACCAAACCTGTCATGCTTCGCTCTGCATGGGTACTCCTCAGCTCACCATCCGGCAACGGCACCAGCTCGGCATGGACCGGTCGCAAAGCCAATAAAGAGAGAATAAATAACAATAAAAACACTGTATGGGGAAACAGGTTACTATCGTGTCGCGCTGCCTTGGCGACACACCTGACCGACTTCTTCATAACCACGACATCCTGTCATTACAAGCATTCATAACCGCCAGATAATCCGTTACCTGACACCCTGACTATAGCAATCCACAACCACCGGAATTGACCGGACTGCACTACCGAGACAGTGGTTATCGCCAAGGGTTATCAAAGCTTTAATGCTTGCTTCATTTCTTACGTAATCCACCAAAACCAGCTGGCGTATACGTGCAGGCAGCCCCCTCGACATTGACCCGTATCACGCACTGGGTTAGTGTTCGATGCAATTATCCCTGCCCAAAAAGGTCGCCCTGATGCCAAGCAAGAAAGCGGGCTTTGCTTTCGAAAAATCCCTCTCGGAACTGGAAACCCTGGTGGAGAAAATGGAGTCCGGCGACCTGACGCTGGAACAATCCCTCGCGGCATTTGAACAAGGCATCGGCCTGACCCGTGAATGCCAGAAAGCCCTGGATGAAGCCGAACAGAAAGTACGCATCCTGGTAGAAAAAAACGGCCAGCTGGAATCCCGTCCCTTCGAGAGTGATGTTGACGAGTAATGGACATCAAGCAGTACATGCAGACCTGCCGCCAGTGGGCGGACGCAGGCCTTGAGCAGGTCTTTGCCCGTTATCAGCCAGCCGAGGCACGCCTGCATGAAGCCATGAAGTACAGTGTTTTCAATGGTGGCAAACGGATTCGTCCCATGCTGGTACGCGCCACCTGTGAGGCACTGGGAGGCTCTGCTCAACAGGCGCTACCCGGAGCATGCGCTGTTGAACTGATCCACGCCTATTCACTGGTTCATGATGACCTGCCCGCTATGGATGATGATGACCTGCGCCGCGGCCAACCTACCTGTCACAAAGCCTTCGATGAAGCGACTGCGATTCTGGCGGGGGATGCCTTACAGTCACTGGCCTTTGAAGTTCTGGCTAATCCTGAACTGACCGGAGGTGATGAGCATCAGGGCATCTGCCACATCCATCAGGTAGCCGTCCTGGCCCAGGCAGCGGGAAACCATGGCATGGCTGCCGGACAGTCCCTGGATATGCAGGGCACGGGCAATACCCTCACACTACCCGAGCTGGAAACCCTGCATCGTCACAAAACCGGTGCATTGATTGAAGCCAGTGTCACGTTAGGCGCACTGTCTGCCGGTGTGAAAGAGCCAGAAACAATCGCGTCACTGAAACATTATGCACAGGCCATTGGACTGGCATTTCAGGTACAGGATGACATTCTTGATGTAACGGCCAGCACTGTCACGCTTGGCAAACAACAAGGCGCAGATATTTCCCATGGCAAAAACACCTATGTGTCGCTACTTGGTCTTGATACTGCCCGGGAAAAAGCTATCCGGTTGCACAATGAAGCTCTGCAAACGCTGCAGGGACTGGATGCACATGCTGAACCGCTGCGCATGCTGGCTGAATATATCGTGAACCGAAACCACTGAAATGACCCGCACGATTCCCCAGGAAAGACCCGTCACACCGTTGCTGGACACAGTCAACCTGCCAAACGATTTGCGTCGTTTATCACAACAGCAACTGCCGGTACTGGCTAAGGAATTACGTAACTTCCTCCTGTACACCGTCGGGCAGACTGGGGGACATCTGGGTGCTGGCTTAGGCGTGGTAGAGTTAACCATTGCCCTGCATTATGTCTTTAACACACCGGACGACCGGTTGGTCTGGGATGTGGGCCACCAGTGTTACCCACACAAAATCCTGACCGGACGGCGTGAGCAGATGGCTACTCTGCGCCAGCGTGATGGTCTTTGTGGATTTCCTGATCGTTCCGAAAGTGCCTATGACTGTTTTGGCACCGGTCATTCGAGCACCTCGGTCAGCGCCGCTCTCGGCATGGCCATTGCACTGATAGCAAAGGATCGTGAACGGCAGGCTATCGCCGTCATTGGCGATGGTGCCATGACTGCCGGCCAGGCCTTTGAAGCCCTGAATCATGCTGCCTGTGTCAACGCCAACATTCTGGTCATACTGAACGACAATGACATGTCGATTTCGCCCAGTGTTGGCATGCTGGCACGTTACCTGCGGGGAATTGAGGTTTCACGCACTGCACAAAATACTGAGCATTCATCACCTGTCCTGTTCGAGGATCAGGGCTTTGCCTATACCGGTCCGATTGATGGTCACAACCTTGAGCAACTGATTGAAACATTATCATCGTTAAAGCAACAATCCGGTCCTCGACTGCTGCATATTGTTACTCGAAAAGGCAAAGGTTATCCCGCCGCCGAAGAGGATCCTGTTGGCTACCATGCCCTGACCAAGATCATGCCGGCAAAGACAGAGCCAAAACCCAAAAAGCCGACGTACGCCAACATTTTTGGTCAATGGCTATGCCATACTGCAGCCCAGGATTCACGCCTCTATGGCATTACCCCGGCGATGCGTGAAGGTTCTGACCTGGTGCGTTTTTCACAGCAGTTTCCCGACCGTTATTTCGATGTCGCCATTGCAGAACAGCATTCCGTCACCTTTGCCGCAGGGCTTGCCAGCGAAGGTATGAAGCCTGTACTGGCCATTTATTCCACCTTCCTGCAACGGGGCTATGATCAGCTAATCCACGATGTGGCCCTGCAAAACCTTGATGTTTTGTTTGCCATCGACCGAGCAGGCCTGGTCGGTGAAGATGGCCCAACTCACCATGGCGCCTTTGATATCGCTTACCTGCGCTGCATTCCCAATATGGTCATTATGACCCCCGGTAGTGAACAGGAGCTGTGGTTAATGCTGAATACCGGCTATCAGCATGCAGGGCCAGTAGCTGTTCGTTATCCAAGAGGCACGGGTAATGGGTTGCCTGTAGAGCAAACCCACGAGACGCTACCGATTGGCAAAGGGCGAATTACACGACAAGGAAAGGATGTGGCACTACTCGTCTTCGGCGCTTTACATACGGAAGCGATGGCCGCTGCAGACAAGCTCAACGCCACCGTAGCGGATATGCGTTTTGCCAAACCACTCGACACTGAACTCCTGGCACTGCTTAGTGATACACATCAGTTGTTAGTGACAATAGAGGATGGGGTCACCATCAACGGTGCAGGAGCGGGAGTTGAGGACACTTTACGCAGAACGCATCCACACGCACAAATGCTAAAACTGGGGCTGCCCGATCACTTTATCCACCATCAATCACGAGCAGAACAATTAGCACACTGCAAATTAAATCGTGATGGAATCGTTAAGCAGGTAGAGGCATATCTGGCGAGGTGATCGCTGTTCCGACAGGCACAGGCTTGAACAGAACAGCATCAGGAACCACATCAATCACCTGAGTGAGAAAACTCAGGCATTGTTGTAAAGATGACCCAACTTCCAAACCTTGGTGGAAAGATACCGTTCATTATGCGGGTTTTGCCCCGTCTGTAACGGCACACGCTCAACAACATCGATATCCTGCTGCCTTAGCGCTTCCACTTTACGTGGGTTATTAGTCATCAGTCGCAACTTGTTAATGCCCAGATGATTCAACATAGGACTGCACATATCATAGGTGCGAAGGTCGGGCGCAAAACCGAGCTGCTCATTGGCTTCCACAGTATCCGCACCGGCATCCTGAAGATGGTAAGCCCGCACTTTATTCAACAACCCAATACCACGCCCTTCCTGCCGCAGGTACAGCAAAACACCCTGCCCAGCTTCAGCAATAGCTTTCAGAGCCGCCTGCAGCTGAGCACCACAGTCGCAACGCATGCTGAACAGCGCATCCCCCGTCAGGCACTCGGAATGGACACGCGCCAAGACAGGTTCACCGGTATTGAATTCCCCCATCGTCAACGCCAGATGCTCTTTCCCGGTGGCACGATCTTCAAAGCCATGCATGCTGAACGTGCCGAAAGGGGTAGGCAACCTGGATGACGCAATGAAAACGACAGACACTCCACGTTCCTCAACTTCTCGTGCGGAAACGCATTGTAACAGCAGGATATAACTCAGGCGAGAAAGGATAGTTCAAGCTGACAAATATTCAGCCTGCCTCAAAAGAGGAAATCCAACAAAAGCTCAATACTTGGCTTCAAGGTACAGTACATCACCTTCATCACGCATTTTCACCTTGCGCAAAAAGCTCATACCCAAAAGGATAATGCTGGGAAAATCCCCTTCATGAATGGCTGCATCGACATTACGTACAGTCAGCCCATCAATACTGACCGACTTGAGTTTCACGAGAAAACCACGCACCTGGCCACTGGCTGTTGAGATCGCTATCGGCTCACCGTTTTTATACTCAACCCCCAGCGCATTGGCATGCTTTGAACTCATTCCGACCGCTGTGGCACCGGTATCAACCACCATATCTGCCAAACGGCCATTCACCAGCGCTTTCACGTAATAATGGCCGTCGTTGTCACGGAAGATTTTGATCGTTTTTTTACTGGATTCTTTATAGCCGTTACTAGCCTGGCGGGACAAAGGGAATTCACGTGCCTGACCATCAATCTGCAAAACAGCGCGGGTACCGTCGACAGCCAATAATTTGACACCGCCCGGACCGGTATTACCCACTTTCAGCATCACCTGACGGCCTTCAATGATCACAATAGCAGCCCCCGGAAACAGGCCCACAACCTGCACCATCACGGCTTGCGCACTGGCTGAAAACAATGCGCAGACCAACATAATCACGGCGAACCATGGCCTTATTGTTGTTATCAATCTGCAATCCTCTTGCCGCACATCACGCTTAGAATCTTTGTAATATCGCGTTTGTATAAAGATAAAGAATAGTATGCGCTATCACGCCATCACAAAAACAATCCCCTGCATTACTATCAAAGCATATAACCCGGCGATCAGGTCATCCACCATAATCCCCATACCACCGGGGACACGCTTATCCGCCAGGGAGATGGGCCAGGGTTTCCATATATCAAATAGACGAAACAGGATGAACCCCACAATGATCCAGAGCCAGCCTGCCGGGGCTGCCAACATTGTCAGCCAATAGCCACAGAACTCATCCCAGACAATACCGGGGTGATCATGAACCCCCAGATCTTTCGCGGTTTTACCACACAGCCAGATACCCAGCAACGACGCCAGAATCAGCACCAGTGCATACATTGGTAACGATAGATGGGATAACAACAGATAGAGAGGAATGGCTGCCAGCGTCCCAAAAGTGCCGGGTGCCTTAGGCGCCAGACCGGATCCCAGACCAAACGCCAAAAAATGAACAGGATTGGACAGCCTTATAGAAATAGACAAGGCGAGAATTACTCCCTTCTTTTAGTGATCAGCGAGACAACGATTATCAGGAAAAATGCCGGAACCCTCCCTCCGCCGGATCAATCAGTTGACCATCAAGGCGAATGCCGGGTTGTTCCACGATAGTACCTATGGCCACAATCGATAGAGGCGCATGATGTTCTGCAATCGTAGCAGCCGGCGCAGTAAAACAAAGCTCATAATCGTCACCGGCTGTCAGCGCCAGTGAGCGCGCCTGCTCTTGCGGATAAACCGAGCACAAGGCTTCAGACAGTGGTAAGGCGTCCGAACTCAACGCAGCCCCGCATCCGCTCGCTCGAAGAATATGGCCAAGATCACCCAACAGGCCATCCGATATATCAATAGCGGCTGTGGCCCCCTGCTCAATCAGCCATTGCCCCAATACCAAACGCGGTTGTGGCCGGTAATAGCGCTCAAGCAAGGCAGACTCACTGACATTTTGGCCATCGCTGATACCTGCACCTTGCAGAACCAGAGGCAAAGCACCGCCCGCATCCCCCAAGGAACCACTGACATAGATCGTATCGCCGGGTCGGGCGCCATTGCGCAGCAATGCACTACCCGCAGATACAATGCCTTGCACATGGATTGAAACCGTTAATGGCCCACGCGTCGTATCACCACCCACCAGCGGAATACCACAACATTTAGCAAGATCAGCCATACCCCGACAGAAGCCTTCCAGCCAGACCTTATCAGCTTTGGGTAACGTCAGCGCGAGGAATAAACTGTGGGGCCTGGCACCCATGGCAGCCAGGTCACTGACACTGACAGCCAGTGCCCGCCAGCCCAGCAGAACCGGATCAATACCGGCAGGGAAGTGGACACCCTCAACGAGGGTGTCAATGCTTTGCACCAGCTGCGATCCGTCCGGCACAGACACCACGGCGCAGTCATCACCGATGCCCACAACCACACCACCTTCGCAACCGGGCTGGCCGGTCAACGCGGGCTGATTGAAGTAGCGGGCTATCAGGTCAAACTCGTTCATGGCATCCTGCCTGGATCAGCGTGCGTTGCGGTTACGGAATTCCTTCACTTCAGCGGCACGCAGGCGCGGCGCCAGCTTGTCCAGGATCCCGTTGATGTACTTGTGGGAATCCTGACCACCAAAACGCTTGGCCAGTTCAATCCCTTCGTTGATAACAACACGGTAAGGCACATCGTGGCGTTCCATCAGCTCATAGCAGCCGATACGCAGCGCGGCACGCTCGACGGGATCCAGCTGTTCCAGTGAACGGTCCAGCAGCGGTGCGATGGAGGAATCAATCTGGCTGGCGCTACGGGCAATACCCTGCAGCAGCTCACGGAAATACCCTTCGTCCACCTTGGACATATCGTTGTTCGCGCGGAACTGGACTTCAATCTCAGTGACGGACTCACCGGCCATCTGCCACTGGTACAACGCCTGCAGGGCCATTTCCCGCGCCTTGCGGCGCTGCTGCGGACGGCCCTTGCCGGCCTTGGGTTGATCGCTCAAATTACAACTCCAGATGCTTCAACAGGCTGACCATTTCGAACGCGGCCATGGCGGCTTCCTCGCCCTTGTTACCCATCTTGGTACCGGCCCGTTCAATCGCCTGTTCAATGGTATCGACAGTCAGTACGCCAAAGGACACAGGCACTTCATGCTCCAGCATGACATTGGCCATTCCCTTCACGCACTCACCGGCTACAAAATCAAAATGCGGGGTACCGCCGCGGATGACCGCGCCCAGTGCCACCACCGCATCAAACTGTCCCTGCTTCGCCACCTTCTTCACCACCAGCGGCAGCTCGAAAGCGCCGGGGCAGCGAATCACGGTGATATTCGCTTCCGGAACCCCGTGGCGCTTCAGTGCATCAATCGCACCGTCAAGCAGGCTTTCGACCACGTAGGCGTTCCAGCGGGTAACCACGAGGGCGTACTTGCCGTCGTTGCTGGTCAGTGTCCCTTCCAGGGTCTTGATTCCGGACATGAATGACTCCTTAAACGCTGATAAGCGCTAATAAGCAAAACCTGCAACAACGTCGCAGGTCACCGTAACCATGTTCTACCGCCCTGATACCAGAACGGTCATTTGTTATTACTCACACGGGAGATATTCGACGATCTCCAGATCAAATCCGGACAGCGCACCGAACTTCATCGGGGAACTCAGCAGTTTCATCTGCCCGACGCCCTGATCACGGAGGATCTGGGAGCCCGTTCCCACAGTCAGGTAGGCGCCACCCGGATTACGGTTCGCCTTGCGCACCGGTTCCATGAACTGTTCCAGACTCTCGCCCAGCAGGGCATAGTCGTCTGCATCCAGCAGTACCACAACACCTTCGCCCTCTTTAGCGACTCTCGCCAAGGCTGCCGGCAGCGGCCAGCTGTTGCTGTCTTCTTTGCGCGCACCCAGCAGATCCCGGAAGGTTTCTGCCTGGTGAACCCGAACCAGCGTTGGCCGGTCCTTGGTCGGATGCCCCATGGTCAACGCCAGGTGGGTCCGGCCGGTAATGCTGTCGTCGTAGACCGTCATGCGGAAATCACCGTAAACGGTTTTCAGCGGCTGTTCGATCCGACGCTCAATGGTCTTTTCATGCATGATCCGGTAGTGGATCAGGTCTGCAATGGTACCGATCTTCAGGTTGTGCTTTTCAGCAAACAACTCGAGGTCCGGGCGGCGGGCCATGGTACCGTCTTCTTTCATGATTTCAATAATCGCCGCTGATGGCAGCAAGCCTGCCAGGCGAGCCAGGTCACATCCTGCCTCGGTATGGCCGGCACGGCTCAACACGCCACCGGTCATGGCGCGCAGCGGGAAAATATGTCCCGGCTGCACAATATCTTCCGGTCGTGAATTGCCATCAATGGCTACCCGAATCGTATGGGCACGGTCCTGGGCGGAAATACCGGTGGTCACACCACTGGCCGCCTCAATAGACACCGTGAAGGCCGTCCCCTGCGCCTCCCGGTTGTCGCTGACCATCTGGTTCAGCTTCAGGTAATCGCACCGTTCACCGGTCAGTGTCATGCAGATCAGCCCGCGGGCTTCCTTGGCCATGAAATTGATGATTTCCGGCGTGACCTTCTCCGAGGCCACGATCAGGTCACCTTCATTCTCCCGGTCCTCATCATCCATCAGGATGACCATTTTCCCCTGACGTATATCCTCGATGAGTTCTTCTACGGTATTCAATTGCATGCTTCTTTCCCGACTGGGTTGATTGCAGGCCTCGGCCCCGGCCACTCTCCCGCTCCCTCAGGAGTCCCCCGGAGAACAGCAGAAAAACCTCAGCGCATAAAACCGTGTTCGGTCAGGAAGGCTTCGGTCAGATGACCGGCTTTACCCTCCTGCCCACCCGCGAGCCCTTGGGCATCCGCCGGTGTTTGCCGCCCCTGCAGCAGCCGCTCCAGGTAGCGGGCAATAATATCGACTTCCAGATTGACCAGCGTACCGGGCTGCCAGTTACGGATCGTGGTTTCCTGGGCGGTATGGGGCACGATATTCAGGTCAAACCATGAACCATCGACTGCATTGACAGTCAGGCTGACACCGTCAACCGTGATGGAACCTTTTTCAGCAATATAGTGAGCAATCGCTGCAGGCGCTTCCACACGGTAACGCCAGGAACGGGCAGACTGCTCAATCATCCGAACTGTGCCAACGCCATCCACGTGTCCGCTGACAATATGACCGCCTAGGCGGGACGTCGGCATCATCGCCTTTTCCAGGTTGACCGACGAACCGGGACCCAGCGTCTTCAGCGCGCTTCGTTCCAGGGTTTCCAGTGACACGTCCGCCACGAACCCATCCCCGGGTAGCGCCACAGCGGTCAGGCAGACACCACTGGTGGCAATACTGTCACCCAGCTGAACATCAGCCAGATCCAGCTTGCCGGTAGCCACGTCCAGACGAACATCACCGCCGCGGCGCTCAAACCGACGCACCTGGCCCACTGCCTGAATGATTCCCGTAAACATCGTTACCTTGTCACTTCAATCGCGTTAGTCTGCCATGCGTTAGCTGCCGGCTGTCACCACCGGGGTTTTCCCGGTACAGCTGTCAGACGCAGATCCTGCCCGATTCCGCGCATATCCGTCATAGTCAGCGGAATTCTGTCACTCATGTTTCCCAGAGGCAGATCAAACAGCGGGCGGGCAGCACTGCCCATAAGCACAGGCGCCATGTACACCAGCAGTTCATCCAGCAGGCCTGCCTGTAAAAAACTGCCTGCCAGCGTGGCGCCGGTTTCCACCAATACCTCGTTGCATTCACGCTGTCCCAGCAGGGTCATCAGCGCAACCAGATCAACCCGGCCATCCGGGGCGGGCAATTCTACCACTTCCACGCCCTCAGACTGTAGCGCATTCTGTTTTTCTCGGTCGGGATGGGCGGTAACCACCAGCGTTTTACCCGGTTGCTGCAATATTTTTGCGGTCAGCGGAATACTCAGGGACGAATCCAGTACAACACGCAGCGGCTGTTTTTCTGCGGCCAGTTCAGGGTCATCAACATGCAACTCAGCTGGCCTGACAGTCAGCGAGGAATCATCCTGCAAGATAGAACCAACCCCAGTGACAATCGCACAGGATTGAGCCCGCCACTGCTGCACATCACTGCGAGCATCAGGCCCGGTGATCCATTGGGATTCACCCGACGCCATGGCCGTCCGCCCATCCAGACTCATGGCCAGTTTGCAGCGCACCAGCGGCCGCTGACTGACCATTCTCGCGATAAACCCGGGATTGAGGGCTTTCGCCTCTTCCTCCAGCAGGCCGGATGCCGTTGTGATTCCCGCCTGTTCCAGCCGCTGGAAACCACCTCCATCCACCCGGGGATTAGGATCACGCATGGCAGCAATCACCCGGCTGACACCAGCATCAATCAGCGCTTGCGCACAGGGCGGCGTGCGTCCCTGATGGCTGCAGGGTTCCAGGGTGACATAGGCTGTCGCGCCCCGAGCGTCACTCCCGGCCATCGCCAGTGCATTGACTTCCGCATGCCCCTCTCCAGCCCGAACATGCCAGCCTTCTCCGACTATCCGACCACCGCACACCAGCACGCAGCCGACGCGCGGGTTGGGCATCGTGGAATAAAGCCCCTTACGGGCCAGCTGCAGCGCACGGGCCATCCAGCCCCGGTCTTCACGGGTGAAGCTTGTCATACGGTTAAGTAACCAACAGTGAATACTAACGGATCAAGGCATGATTCGGGATTGGGATTCTAGCGTATTTCGAGGGGGGTTATGTAGCCGCTATGCGCAAACTCAAGATATATAGATTGACATTCATAATGGCTTAAAGGGTGTAAGCAATCGATAAATACTATCGAATAATCGGTTTTACAGGGTATCTTCAGTGAATTGAAAAACCAACCATTAAAACGTCCTGCGCCAGATAACAAAAACAGGACATACCAGCCGATTTCAAACAATGACGCTGTTATTCATACAAACAATGTTGGTTAGATTGTCATCGAATTCAACATGCCTCCCCCCCACAGATGGAACATTTACCCCCGATTGAGAATCAAAGGCATTAAATCACTGAGATTGAGACAACCAGCCTTAACATACTATCAACAGGAGAGCGAATACATGGTAATCCCCCCCCCATAAGCAGAACACCCTCTTCAATCACGCTCTCACAATCTGAGCCAATACCTGTTAGAGAACAGAGATCTTTAACCAGACTTCTTGTAGACACTGCAATACTTAGTGCACAAAGCGTTGTGCGCTCACGTTATCGCACACTCACAACGATGAAAGTTGCGGTTCTACTCTGTGTAGTGGTTCCCATTGCAACAGTATTCTGGATGATCACCATTCCCTGTTTACTGATTAAAACCATCATTGATGAGGCATTATTCCCCTGTCAAAACCGCTTTACCCAAGCCCAAGGAACAGAAAACGAAGATATTGAACCTTGCGATGTAAGACACAAAATAATCGCTAACGTACACGGCAACGCGGTGAATGGACTGCTTTTTGAAAGCTCCGCACAGGCGCCTCGCGGTGTCCATATCATTTTCCATCCAAATGCTGTGACAGCAACGTCTTACGCGCAAATCAAAGAAGAATTAATTAATAACATCACCGCCTCTGGTCACCATTGTCTTTTTGCTGAATACCCAGGCTACAGTGACTCAGGCGGCAATATATGCTGCGACAGTGACTTTCAGGCAGCCGCTGATGCATTCTACCAGCTAGCCTGCAACCGATTTCCTGATTGCAGTATTACGCTCTACGGCTTTTCTATCGGCACCTGGGCCGTGGCTTACCTGGCAGGAAAGTACCCACAACAGATCGAACGTGCAGTGTTATGCGCCCCCTTTGCCAAGGTTAACCATCTGATTGCCCACCATGGACAACAGTTCTTAGCCGAGCTTGGTTGCCAGATATCGACGGGGTGTATTGATTGCATAACCAAACTTTGCAGTTTATATAACGTGAACAATGCCGACTCAATGGCCAACTATGTCGGCAGTAACCCTGATGCCGAGATTGTCATAACTCATTCTTATGGTGATAGCATTATTCCCTACCAACACAGCATGAATATTGCTGCCGCCTGCGAACATGCTAAAGAACATTTTTTCCACAACCAAAAAATACGGTGCATTCCATTGGCCCATCATTATGGTCACACTGATCTACCGTGGGCATTGGAGGAAGCTCTGTTTTCCAGTGATGTGTTTGATATGGATTTTGACTGGCTCCAAGAACCCCCTCGTTCCCCCTTATCAGAGGAGGAAGAAAATGACTTATTAATCAGTGGTTCTGCTGACAATTATCTTCCAAGACATAATATTGACCTCTAATTACCGATAGCTGGTAGTGCAGCATCCATGACGCACCAATATGAAACACCTGCACAGTCTTTACGCAAACACGCTGCAGGCAATGACACTCAATAACGTAAGAACATGAAACAATAACACCAGAACATTAGCCATCCTCTCCGGTTCATGAATAATCACAGTCAGCAAAACGTGGATCAGGCGCCAGGTCTTCACATCCGTTGATACAACAAAGATCCATAACCCACTGGGTTCATGATCTCCAGAGTGAGACTTGTCATGGCTATTGCGGCTCCACGCGTTACGATTATCGGTTCCGGCAACGCCGGCCTGACGGCGGCTTATCACCTATCACTTCATGGTTGCGACACCTGCCTGTATGGCGCACCGGGCTTTACCGGCCCGCTGGATGACATTCGCGAACACGGCGGTATCCGCGCCCTGGAAACCCTCAACGGCGTCAATCTCAGCTTTGCCGGTTTTCGTGAAATCCATACGGTGACTGACGATATTCAGGAAGCCGTCGCCTTTTCCGACATTCTTATACTGCCCGTTCCCTCCTTTGCCCAACTCGCCCTGTTCGAAAGCATGCTGCCACATCTGAAGGACTACCAGATGATTGTGCTACTACCCGGCAATTACGGTTCACTGGAACTCCGTCGTCGCCAGAAAGAACTCGGTTACCAGCAAGACCTGATCTTTGTCGATGCTATTTCCATCCCCTGGGCCTGCCGGATCAGTGGCCCGGCCGAAGTCGCCATCATGGGCATCAAGGAATACCTGCCTCTGGCAGCGCTGCCCGCCTCTCGCACCGATGAAGCCATTGCACGTCTCACTCGAGTGATGCCGTTGCCCCTGAAAGCTCTGGCCAACGTAATCGCCGCGGGGCTGGAAAACATCAACTACGGCGGCCATCCGCTGCTGACCACCCTGAACATGGGTGTGCTGGAAAACTTCAAAGGTGATTTCAATTACTACAAGGATTGCTGTTCTACCGCCACAGCCCGCGCCGCAGCGGTGATGGAAGAAGAACGCATCCAGATCGGCAAAGCCATGGGGCTGGAGCTGGTACCAGAACTGGAAGCCATGAACAGCCTGTACGCAATGGACTGTGAAACCGTTTACGAAGTGAACCGTACCTCAGAAACCCACGGCAAGATCAACTCTGCCCCGGACAGCTCAGAACACCGCTACATCACAGAAGATGCCGCTTATCTGCTGGTTCCCTGCAAGGAGTTCGCCCGCTTAACCGGTACCCCGACGCCCATGATCGACGCCTGCCTGACCATCGATAACGCCTACAACAATGCCGACTACCTGGCGACAGGCCGCAACCTGAAAGCCATGGGGCTCGATGGATTGAATATCGAACAAATCATGGCAGCTGTTGCCTGACATACAACAAAACACCTCCCCGCAAGGGGAGGTACAGTCGCCGACCAGCCGTACCGGAGCGAACATGGCCCGATTAAAATTCCCCTCTGCCTACACGATCCTGTTTTTTCTAACCATCGTGATGGCTGTGCTGACCTGGGTGGTACCCGCCGGCCAGTACCAGATGACCACCAATGAAGACCTAGGCCGCGAAGTGCCCATTGCCGGCACCTATCACACTGTGGAAGCCAGCCCTCAGGGGTTTGCTGATGTAGTACTGGCGCCCATTGATGGCTTTTACAACCACAGCACCTATTCCGCCAATGCCATTGATGTTGCCCTGTTTGTCCTGATCATTGGTGGATTCCTCGGTGTGGCCACGCAAACCGGTGCTATTGATGCCGGCATTGCCAGAATTACCGAACGTCTGAAAGGCCGGGAGCAATGGATGATCCCGATCCTGATGGGTATTTTTGCCGCCGGGGGTACTGTCTACGGTATGGCGGAAGAAACCATCCCATTCTATGCCCTGCTGATTCCGGTCATGATTGCGGCCGGTTACGATGCAGTGACCGGCGTCGCGATTATCATGATCGGCGCCGGCATCGGCTGCCTGGGTTCAACCATCAACCCCTTTGCTACGGTTATTGCCTCCAATGCGGCTGGTGTCAGCTTCACTGATGGACAGCTGCCACGCGTTATTATTCTCGTACTGGGCTGGCTGGCCTGCGTGGTTTATGTCATGCGTTATGCCGCACGGGTCAAGGCCGATCCCTCACAGTCTCTGGTGGCCGACCAGCGCGTCGCCAACGAAAAACATTTCCTGGGGCATGAAGGCAGCCAGACCGAGACTGTGGAACTGACAGGTCGACGCAAGCTGATCCTGACCCTCTTTGGTCTCAGCTTTGCGGTAATGATGTGGGGTGTGTCCGTCGGCGGTTGGTGGATGGCCGAAATTTCCGCCCTGTTCCTGGTATCCAGCATTGTGATTGGCCTGGTCGGCCAGCTGAGCGAAGAAGAGTTGACCTCGACTTTCGTGAACGGCGCGCGGGATCTACTCGGTGTCGCACTGATCATTGCTCTGGCCCGCGGCATCGTCGTGATCATGGACCAGGGCAATATCACCCACTCCATTCTGTACGGCGCAGAACAGATGGTCAGCGGCCTGCCCGGTGTGGCCTTTATCAATGCGGTCTACTGGCTGGAAATGGCGCTGTCCTTCCTGGTGCCATCGTCTTCCGGTCTGGCGGTACTGAGTATGCCCGTTCTGGCGCCGCTGGCGGATTTCGTCAATGTCAGCCGGGAACTGGTGGTGACGGCTTATCAATCAGCGTCAGGCCTGCCCAACCTGATTACACCAACTTCTGGCGTGGTCATGGGTGGCCTGGCAATTGGCCGTGTATCCTACAGCCGCTGGGTTAAATTCATGTGTCCGCTGCTGGCCATTCTGGTCGTGATTGTGACGATCGTCCTGAGTGTCAGCGCCATGCTGTAAGGCTTTTCCCTACAGAACCTTAAAGTTCATTTCCTAACCAGCGACCAGCGCTGACGATGAGGTTGTCAGCGCTGCAAAGGTTTCCTTCAGGTGTTCGGGCATCAGCTCCAGTCGATAACAAATCCCTTCTTCATGAACACACTGAAAAAAGCTCGCCAGAAACTCTGCGCCCAACCGGGAAAGCGGACGGCTTACCGGTAGCAAAATATCAAAATGAAAAGGGAGTGAGGGGCGGAAAGGTTTAAAGTCCACGCCCAGCTCGGCCAGCTGGATAGCCGTGAATGGATCCACAACAGCATACCCCAGCCCTGCCGCGACCATGCTGCCCACCGCATAGGCGAAGGACGCTTCTGCTACTTTCCGATAACTGACGCCTGCTGCCCGAAAACTGGCATCAATGACCGCCTGCGTTTCCTGATGCTCGTAACCGATCATCGGCTTACCCGCCAGCATGGATGGTGTAATCACCGATTGGTTAGATAACTCACTGTTCGCCGGCATCAGGCAAACCTGCTCACCGCAAAACCGTACCCGGTCGACACAGGCGGGCAGATGATGATCATCCGGCAGGATGGCAAATCCCATATCACACAATTGCAGCTCCGCATGGCTGCACACCTGTTCTGAACGGTAATTTCGCAGTGTAACCAGCAGTGACGCCTGATCAATAAAAGCGCCGAGCAGACGGGGAATAAAACTGATCGACAGCATGGGCATGGCAGCAATGTGCAGGCTGCCACTGGGTTTATCGCGAATCGCCTGGATGGCGTCATCCAGCTGTTCTAGCCGCTGACCGATTTCGTCAATCTGCTCAAACAGCACACGGGCATCCGGCGTCGGCACCAGGCGTTTATGGCTGCGGTCAAACAGCATAAAGCCCAGATCATGCTCCAGGCTGTGAATCAGCCGGGTAACTGCAGGCTGGGTAATCGATAGTTTCTGGGCTGCAGCCGTGACGGAACCGTTAGTGATAATTGCCCGGAAGGCATTGAGTTGCTGTAAACGCATATTGCGGATATATCCCGAAACTGCCTGTTTTCGCGGGAGGGTGAAGCGGGGGCACTACAGGAAACCCCGTCTTTAATGAAGTTTCCGTGCAGACGTCAATGTTATTAACCGATAACAATGGGGGCAAAAAACTTAACGCTCTTTTTCCACATGACGCTGATGCGTGCCAGGCTCTTTTTCCAGCCGATCTATTTCTTCACGGAACTCGGTCAGGTCCTGGAACCGGCGATACACCGAAGCAAATCGGATATAAGCCACTTCATCCAGCTCCTGCAGCGCGGACATCACCTCTTCCCCCACCATGCGAGAATTGATCTCCCGCTCACCGGTGGCCCGCAGACGATGTTCAATCCGACTGATCGATTCTTCAATACGTTCCGTACTGACGGGTCGTTTTTCCAGCGCCCGCAACAGCCCGGCCCGGAGTTTTTCTTCATCAAACGGTTCACGGGAACCGTCTTGCTTGACGATGCGGGGCATGACCAGTTCCGCACTCTCATAGGTAGTGAAGCGCTCAATACAGGTCAGGCATTCACGGCGCCTGCGAACTTGGGTGCCTTCGGCAACCAGTCGGGAATCAATCACCTTGGTGTCATCGGCGTTGCAAAAGGGGCAATGCATAGTGCTGATCTATGGACCGTTTTCTAGGGTGAGATTGTGATACTAACGGCTTGTCAAGGAAAGTTACAAGTGCTGGCTGATGAATGGCGTTCAAAACGGGCCTTGGAACTTATTGGCAGACATCCTTGTCTACTGATTCAACCTTTATTGTTCGTCACCACATCTGGACACGTTACCATGGATACAAACGGCGCTTCTTCAGTCTCCACTGCCAGCAGCCATACGAGATCGCACCGATCGCATATTGAGACAGGTACTTTATCCTTACCGCCGTCATTTCCCCGTACAAAGTTAGCCAAGACAGTCTTCCGCCAATTACCCTCAACAGGACGCCAGCTGGCCTTAAAATTTCTCAAGGATGGACAAGCATCCATACAAAAACGCCGTGTCGTCATTCTGGCACTGAGTACACCGTTGTTATGCGCAGCATTTCCAGTGCCCCTTATCGTCAGCCTGGCTAAAGGCCTACAGGATTTCTTTTTTTTTCCCAGACAGCAGCGCTTCGACACCATTAACAATGCAAGACTTCAGGGTGAAAACCTTCTATACAACCTTGAGTTTGAAGAAGAGACCCTGCAACTGGATCCTCAAGCGCTCACTGTAAACCTCGATAATGAGAATAAACTGGAAGGTTTTTGTTTCCCTGTACCCAATAACCCTCTAGGCGTAGTACTCTTTTTTCATGGCAACGACCAAACCGCTACAGGCATGGCCAATAGTTATGCACAAATGATGACATCATCAGGCTTTCATTGCCTGTTTTGCGAGTATCCAGGTTATGGCAATTCCACGGGTGATATCTATAGCGAACAGGATGTCTTTAAGGCAGCCACTGCTTTCTTCAATACTCTGTGCAGTATGTTTGAAGACAACATTCCTACATTTGTCTATGGTTCTTCTATCGGTACAGGGATCGCTGCTTATATTGCCAGTGAAAATGAAAGGATAACCAAAGCTGTTTTGCATGCGCCTTATTGTGACTTAAAAGCATTAAGCCGGTGCTTTTCTCGCTGGATACCCTCTGGCCTGATCCGATACGACATCAATACTCACAAATACCTTTCCCGCTTTTTAGCTAGAGACAATACACGTGCCTTATTGTTGCATGCTACCGGGGATGAAATCATACCCTACAAACAATATCAAAAACTGATCTCGCCCCATGAAGACAATAAACGCGCCTATCTGGTGACAGCCGGCGGCCAGAATTCTCATTATTTAGGTCATAATGATATGCTCGACATCGATGACGAAGCCATAATCAATTTTTTACAAAGGAATTTTGATGCCAACGGTATAGAAATTGATAATGATGAATTATCCCTATAAAGGGAACAATCAGTTTATCGCCATCCCAACAACAAGGCATGTATAAAAAAACAGCATCTCACTACAGCTTAAAAAGCACATGAGCAGAGATGATGCTGGATTCAAGCAATAAGTGCAACAGACCGCCCTGTATAGACTTCAATTGGTGTCAGTCCGCCAAGAACCTTGCGAGGCATGCTGTTTATCTGTAATTCCATTGCTTCTATCTCCTTCTCTGTGATTTGTCCAAGCGCCATCTTTTTCGGCCATTGGCGACGAATAATCCCGTTGGTGTTCTCATTGGTTCCTCTCTGGTAGCTGGCGTAGGGCTTTGCGAAATAGATGTCTGCATTAATGGCCTTTGATACCAGTGCGTGCATGGCAAACTCGCCACCGTTATCAAGCGTGACAGTCTTTGCTCCATGTGCCCGTTTCAGCATCTCTATCATCTTGTTGGCAACGGTTTCAGCGTTCTTGCTATCAACCTTACCGATCAGTGTGAGACGGCTTTTACGGTCAACAAGGGTAACCAGATGGGCATCTTGACCATAAACAGTGTCACCTTCCCAATCACCCGGACGTGCACGTTGTTCAACGATATCAGGACGCTCAGTAATATCTTTTCGATCCGGTATCAATGAGCGACCCGCCTTGCGTTTACCGCCTTTCCAGCGTGTTTTTCCGAATCTGGGCAACGCCTGGTACAGAGTACCGCCGTTAACTTTATCCTGAGCAATCAGGTGATAAATCGTCGTATGACTAATCGCCTGGTCTGGTAGCTCTATTTTCATACGGCAACTGATGTTTTCTGGTGACCAGCCAAGTGACAGCCCTTTCGCAACGATCTGTTTATGCTGCTCATCTCGTTTCTTTGCCTTGTGGGCATTTCTTTTTCTGTCGGTTTTCTTTTGTTCAGCGGCTTCAGGGCAGTAACCATCAGGTCCGGAATTACGTTTTAATTCACGACTCACGGTGCTTTTGTCTACACCAAGCGTTTCAGCAACAGCTTGTAGTGACAGTCCGTTTTTCCGCAGCGCCTGAAGCTGGTATCGTTGGCTCTGAGTCAGCTGTTTGTAGTGTTTGGTTTGAGTGCTCATTCCAGACGTCCATTTCAGAGTGTGACAACTTAGAAATCTACTGACAGCTGTCTCACTTCTCAAATTTCAGCCTGTTGCACTTATTGTATTAACCCAGCATTACTTTATTAAAAAATAATTAACCAACCAAGCTTGATATAAATAGTAACAATCTTGGTAATTGCTCAAAAAGCCTTGGTAATCGCGTAAATAGGATTGTCGTCTATCATACCCAACCATGCCTTTTCCATTTGCTGTTCCAGATGACCAGAGAAACGAACTGGTCACAAAAATGCTCAACTACATAACAAGGGCTCAAGAGGAGAACGTGAACCTCCCCCGTTTTAGTGGACATCAGAACCACTAGATCGGAGGCTGCCATGCCCGCCTATAAGACAGGTAAGAAAACTCGTCAGTACAGCAATGAATTCAAAGTGGGTGCTGTACTGATGTCCTGCAAACCCGACAGGCTAATAAAGGATGTTGCACAATCGCTGGACATCCATCCCTTTATGTTGTCCCGTTGGCGCAAGGAATACTTCGAGGGCAAGCTTGTGGCAGATAAGCGTAAGATACCGGCTGATCTCAAAGCCATTGAACGACCTAAACAGCCACCTGAACCTGATCGTCTGAAACAACTTGAACGGGAAAATGAGGCACTCCGTATGGAGAACGATTTCCTAAAAAAGTGGCAACGATTTCTTGCGGAACAACGGAGGAAAGGTTCTCGTTCATAAACGTCCATGGTCAACGCTTTGGCATTGTCTGGTTATGTAGGCGTCTTCAGGTTTCACCCAGTGGCTTCTATGCCTGGCGTAACAGAGCACCTTGCGAAAGAGTCCACAGGGATGCCTTTCTCAAGCAGCGTATTACTGCATTGTTTGAGAGACATCGAGGGGTGTACGGCAGCCCACGTATTCATCAGGCACTACGTAAGGAAGGTATATTCATAAGCCGGAAACGTGTTGAACGTTTGATGAAAGAAGAGGGCCTAAGAGGCCGATGCGTCCGTGTTTATCGCCGGGCGCCCGGGCTGCATCGATTTTATCGGAACATTGCCAATATCAGGAAAGATCTGCCTAAACCAACAGCCCCCAATCAACACTGGGCGGCTGATGTCACCTATATCCGGGTTAAGGGGAAATGGCAGTATCTCGCGGCGATACTGGACCTGTACTCTCGCCGTATTGTGGGCTGGTCACTCGCTGGCCGCAGAACGGTTGAGTTAACCAGAGCCTCTCTCATGATGGCTATTCGTAACCGAAAGCCACCTGAAGGGCTTGTATTTCACACGGATCGTGGCATTGAATACCGAGCCCATGAGATACAGGGCATACACAAACGCTATGGCATCATTCCCAGCATGAATCGCCCGGGACAATGTACTGACAACGCAGAGATGGAATCCTTCTTTCACTCGCTTAAAGCGGAACTTATAAAAGGCAGTCACTTTTATGGTGAGATGCATTTGCGAGATTGCATAGCGGGATACATCCAACACTTTTATAATCGGACTCGACTGCACTCGAGTCTTAATTATCAATCACCGGTAGAATACGAGGCTGCAGTTTAGCTGTAGACAGGTGTCCATTTTATCGGGGAAAGATCAACGTCCGCCTCAAAGAGAGGATCAGCATTCTTGAGGAGGAAATACATCGTCTGAAAGGGCTTAATGGTAAACCCGACATAAAGCCCAACACTCCGCCGAAGGATTCCGGTTCAGCAGGTGACAATCAGCCAACAGATGGATCTGAGTCTGACCATCAAAAGCGAGATACCGGAAAACCGGATGAACGCACCCGGAAAAAACGCAAGAAGCCGCCAAAACCAAAGGATCCCACCTGCAAGCGGGTTGCTCCAGAGTCCATACCTGAAGGCGCTGTATTCAAAGGCTTCAGCACATACGATGTGCAGGAATTGTCATTTGAAGTCAATTTCCTCCGATATGAGCTTGAGCACTGGACTACCCCTGATGGTCAATCTCTGCATGGACGTTTGCCTAAGGCCATGCAGGGCTATCATTTCGGACCAAACCTTCGTTGCTATGTTCTACACCAGCATCATGCCTGTGCTGTCACAGAGCAGCAATTGCTGGAATCACTCTGGGACTGGGGTGTTTCCATATCAGCAGGAGAACTCAGCAACCTGCTTACCCTGAACCATGACGATTTTCACGAGGAAAAGGATGGGCTTCTGGCAACCGGCTTGCTCCATTGTGGTTACTTGCAGGTAGATGACACAGGGGCTCGTCATAAGGGGCAGAACGGTTACTGTACTTTTATTGGCAACCCGCAGTTCGCATGGTTTGGTAGTACCGGGAGTAAAAGCAGAGAGAATTTTTTAACTTTGCTACACCGCCCCTGGCCAACACACGTCCTGAATGAGCATGCCATGGATTTTCTGGAGGAGCATAAGTTTCCAGCCAAGTGGCGTTTGGTGTTTCAGGCGTGTCTCGGTGTTCATTTCCTCAGCCTGGATTCGTGGCATGCCTTTCTGAACGATTGCGGTCTGAAAGGCCCCATACTTCGTAAAAAAGCGTCGGAAGCGATGCTGTATGGTAGCCTCATTGCACACGGGGTTCGCCCTGACCTGCCCATTCACAGTGACGGCGCTGGTCAATTTGATGTGTTTACCCGCTCAGGGTGCTGGCTCCATGCGTGTCGTCCGATAGAGCGGGTGATCCCGGTTAACAACGAGCAGGTGGAAGAGCAATACCAACTGCTATGCCAGTTCTGGGAACTCTACCGGGACCTCAAGGCTTTCAAGGAAAATCCAGATCAGGACTTTGCCCACAAAATTCGCAGCAGTTTCCGTCAACTGGTACAGGTCAAGGTGGAATGCAGCGGGTTACGAGAAGCCTTGGGTAATCTTGCCGTCAAAGAGCCTGAGCTACTGGCGGTACTGGATGATCCCGGTCTTCCATTGCACAACAACTTGAGCGAAAGCCAAATCAGAGAACACGTCAAGCGCCGCAAAATCAGCGGCGGCACTCGGAGCGAGTCTGGTCGACAGGCTCGCGATACCTTCGCCAGTCTCAAGAAAATGTGTCGGCTTCATGGAATTTCTTTCTGGAGTTATCTTCAGGACAGGATGCATGGCTATGACTTAATCCCCCGGTTAAGCGAGTTCATAAAGCAAGCTGTCTATGGTGATATGGACGATAGTTTTGCCAAGGCTTTTTGAGCAATTACCAATCTTGTCACATCTGAATCAGCCCTTTAGAACTTTCATACCAATATCGGTCTAAATAATCAGTGCATTCAATTTCGTATTGATCTTGTCGGCAAGGGTTTATGCAAACCGGAACAGGAGGCAAACAAAATGCAAGAATTCATAGTTACCCATCAAACAGTCATGCAATGGATTAACCATACACATGATTGCAACGATTACGAGTACGAATACGATTCCGATTACAGTCACGACAATACACGTGGAGAGAATCATTCTGGATTTTGCTGGCTTCTGGGCAAAAGCATCAAAACCCTTTGCACCAATACTTGCGTCAGTGCAAAGCATCTACTCCAACGTTTAACAGCTTCCCCCTATCGATCTCTTAAAGACATGAAGATCGTTGCTGTGAGTATCCTCTTCCCTATAGTCATCTGGCCGCTACTGGTACTTAGCCTTGTGAAGACCATGATGGACTGCATCATGTTCCCATTACAGCGCCGCTATGACTTACTCCCAAGAGAACAGCAACTGCCTCCTGAGAATCTGAGGCCATTTCAGATAACCGTTCAAAGCAGCCGCCATCACCGGCTAACAGGGTATGTGGTTCCCCCTTCAACCGAGCACAAAGGCACTATTGTATATTTCCATGGCAATGGGATGACTGCACACCAGGCCGCCTATGCATATGGCAACGTATGGAGACAAGCAGGTTACTGCACGGTATTTGCGACCTATCCCGGTTATGGGGGATCGGAAGGCGCCATCCTGTCTGAAGACGATCTTATAGAAGCAGGACAAGCCTTTATTGATCATGCCAAAACACTGCCTCAAGGCACATCAACACCTGGACTCATTCTATGGGCCTGGTCAATCGGCACCGGCATCGCCATGCGACTGGCTGCCGATAACGCAGATGACGTTTCAAGAACCATCCTGCATGCACCCTATTACAGCCTGGACTCCCTGGTGCAAAACAAAACAGCGGGATTCTGCGGGTGCTGTACTCGCTATTTACAATACCACGTTGAAACACACCAGGACTTACAACGCTTCGTTCAAAATCCAGAAAAAGAAGTGATCCTTATACATGCCGCGCGGGACAGGGTCGTTCCCTTTGCGCAATCGGAACAGCTCTTTCAGCCATACCTGGAACCATCCGATGAACAAACTGTTACTGAACAGAGGAATGTACGCCTGCTCAAACTCATTCCTCAAACGAATGGCAGCTATCACTGCACAACCTGCAACCACCCCATTGACCTCACACGTTTCTGGCATCAGCATTTACCAGACAACTGGGAAATCGACTTATTAACCGGAAGCGACAACCCAACATCGACGTTGGATGAATCCGATGAATCCTGAATACAGAGGGGTTTCGAACAATAAGTCTGATGATCGTCTGCGGAAGAGAGCCTTTAACCCCCTTCCACAGTATCTAACGTCTCAGTGCTGATAGACCGGCAACCGCGCACAGATTGCCTGTACTTTTTCCTTCACAGAGGCGATGACTTGCTCATCATTGATGTTATCGAGGATATCGCAGATCCAGCCGGCCAGTACTGCAGCATCCTGCTCGGAGAAGCCACGGCGGGTAATCGCTGGAGTACCGAGACGCAAACCACTAGTGACGAACGGTGAACGGGAATCATTCGGTACCGCGTTCTTGTTCACGGTAATGAAGGCGCTGCCCAGGGCTGCTTCTGCATCTTTGCCGGTATATTCCTTGCCGATCAGATCCACCAGGAACAAGTGATCTTCGGTGCCATCAGACACAATTTTGATGCCACGTTCCATCATCACCCGAGTCATGGCCTGGGCATTTTTGACCACCTGCGCTTGATAGGCTTTGAAGTCATCACTCATGGCTTCCTTGAAGCAGACCGCCTTGGCCGCAATCACGTGGCACAGGGGGCCACCCTGGGATTCCGGGAAGACCGAGAAATTCAGTTTTTTCTGCAGGTCTTCATCGGCGCGGGCAGACAGGATAAGACCACCGCGTGGACCGCCCAGTGTCTTGTGGGTCGTTGTGGTGACAACATCGGCAAACGGCACAGGAGAAGGATAAACACCCGCCGCCACCAGACCAGCGATATGCGCCATATCAACCAGCAGGTAAGCACCGACCTTGTCCGCAATATCACGGAAACGCTGCCAGTCAACCACTTTGGAGTAGGCAGAGAAACCACCGATGATCATCTTCGGCTTGTGCTCAAGTGCCAGCCGTTCGACTTCGTCGTAATCAATCTCACCAGTTTCAGCGTTCAAGCCATACTGCACGGCATCGTAAATACGGCCGGAAAAACTGACACTGGCGCCATGGGTCAGGTGACCGCCGTGGGCCAGGCTCATACCCAGCACTTTATCACCCGGTTTCACCAGCGCCATAAAGACAGCCGCGTTGGCCTGCGAGCCGGAGTGGGGCTGAACGTTAGCATAGGTCGCATCAAACAGGGCTTTGGCACGATCAATCGCCAGCTGCTCCACCACATCCACGTGCTCGCAACCGCCATAGTAGCGCTTGCCGGGATAGCCTTCGGCATACTTGTTCGTCAATACCGAACCCTGGGCTTCCAGCACCCGGGGACTGGTGTAGTTTTCAGAGGCAATCAGCTCGATATGCTCTTCCTGACGTTGTGCTTCAGCGTCGATCGCCGCCTTCAGTTCAGGATCGAACTCCGCAATGGTCATGTCCGTAGTAAACATCAATCTCCCCTGTGTCGATGTAAGGTGGAAGCAGGCGGGATTCTAACGCAACCCAACCGCGCTGGCACATGAAAATAACCGGTTATCCCCATGAGCACGATTCAAGGCCGTTGCTGCAGAAGCCTGGCCGATATAACGGGCTCATCGTTTCTTAATGGTTTTTCACATAGACTGATGAAGAATCCAATCATTCATCGGGAAATGCTCACGAAACCATAAAAAAACGGTTTACCCTGACAGCCCTACCCTCTACCTCGCCAACTGAGCACCGCTCTCACCCTGAAACAGTATCGCGTCATGCCTTGCAATAGGCGCAAAAACCCCGCACCTTCTATATAAAGAACGTAGTCCATTGCCCAAACAATAAAAACAAACCGACAGGGATAATGAGGCATCATGACCGTCCGTTTACAGCATACCCCGTCAGCCAGCCGCGCTTCACTGACAAAACGGGTGTTGATAGCCGCTGCCAGCCTTTTCGCCAGTGTTGGCTTTGCTTCGGTGAATCAGGTGACGATCACGACCGACTCACACCATCGCTACATCAAGGCGAACGGTCTGCCCGACCACGAGCATGGCCAGTTTCCCAATCGTGGTAATCCGCACCGTGTCAGCGCACAGTCTTACCAGTTTCGTGTCCCCCTCCACCCCAAATTCACCGGACGGATTCAGCCGACAGGTCGCTATACCTTCGGTGTCGCCATCAATGGCGTACCGTTTGATCCGGGCTCCGCGGAATACTGGAACAATGACCGCTCGACCGGCTGGCGAATGGAAGCCCTGAATGTACCGGGTAAACTGGGAATGGATCATCACAATGCCCACGCACAACCAACGGGCGCCTACCATTACCACGGCCTGCCTCATGGGTTACTGGATGGATCATCCTCCAGCCAACACTCTCCGTTGATCGGTTATGCCGCTGACGGTTTTCCCATCTATGCCCGCTATGGCTATCGTGACAGTGACAATCCCCGCAGCGGTATTCGCGAACTCACCTCAAGTTATGTGCTGAAAAACGGCAATCGAAAAAGCAACGAACCGTCCGGCCGTTACGACGGCACCTATAACCACGACTACGACTACCGTGCAGGCCACGGCGATTTGGATGAGTGCAATGGCCGCACCGGCGTGACACCGGAGTATCCTGACGGCACTTACTATTATGTCGTCACCACACACTACCCTTACGTTCCCCGCTGTTTCCGTGGTACGCCGGACGACAGCTTCAGGAAACAAGGCATGGGCAGACAACGGCCAGGCAACCATCCACAAGGTCGACCACGCTATGACGGCCCGCACGGCCATCACCATCCGGTGCGGCAACCCCGTTTCTGAACCCGCGATAACCAGCACAGAGACAACACCTGTCCGGGCGTGTCAGAACGGGGTGACGCAGAAGGTCACCTGTTACGACCGGAGTAACAGGCACGCCTACCCATCTTTTACACTGCACAACCACCAACACACCGTCGTCTTTACCATCTGACAATATTTCAGACGAGCGTCATAAATCTGGCACAGGCATTGCTAAATGGAGAGCGAGCCAACCAAATAACCCATAAGACAGAAAACAGAAAAAAGGTGTAACAATGCAAAAACAAGGTGGTTTCACTCTTATTGAATTGATGATCGTCGTGGCGATCATCGGCATTTTGGCATCAGTGGCGATTCCTCAGTATCAGAACTATACGCGCAATGCACTGGTTACTGCTGCTCTTGCTGATACCAATTCTTTCAAAACAAACATTGCAATTTGCCTACAAGAAGATACTCCCGGAAACTGTGCTGCCACATTTGCAGACAGAATGGTTGGTAAAGTAACCGCTATTGCTGCAACTGGCGCCGACGGGGCCTCTACAGGAAGTGGTGTTGGAGTTGTAATTACTGTTACACCTGGTGGCGCTTTTGGAGCTGAAACATTTACACTGACTTCTGATCCAGCTGGTGGTAACTGGGTTGTTGAAACAGCTGGAGTTAACCTCGAAGCAAATGAAAAAATGGATCAGGCCATTAAATCTACCGCTATTCGTACCACCTAATTTGAATGCTCGTAAAAAAGGCCAGCAAAAGCTGGCCTTTTTAAGGTGAAGTATGAGTAAAGCAGTCTCATTATCATCGATTTTTGCTATTTTTCTGATGGTGTTGTTAATGCTATCTGGAAATATTTCTTTTAGTTTTGATCCCGGCGGTTATAACAGCAAACGCGTTATTCAAATTGTTACTCTGTTCGTATTATGGGTGAGTGTACTATCACTCCAGCCTGTTCGCAGTGCTATAAGAGATCAGTGGCAGTCTCTTGATCGGCCTATACAAATCCTGCTCGTCGCTTTCTTTTGTTGCGGGATATTCGCATCATTACTCTCTGTCCATCCGTTTAAAGCCCTTCAAGAAGTCAGTTTTTTTGCATTGTTGATTTTGGCATCTCTGTTTATTGCCGCAGCGTCTAAACATCAACACTATTTATTGCTGGTCACTTACTGTTTCTGTCTAGGTATTCTCTACTATACATTCATCTATTTTCTGAATTACCAACTGATCATTACTTACGGCTCAGCAGCCGGTGCTAAAACTTGGATGTACTCATTGGTCAATTTTGCGACGCCCCGAAGCTTTAATCAGATTCAAATCGTACTGATTCCCTTGATAAGCGTACTCTGTGTGCTGTCTTCAGGCTGGAGAAGGCTGTTCGCCTTTTGTTGCCTTGCACTTCTGGCCTTCTTTATCCTCGTATCCGGCGGCAGGGGAATACTCGTAGCCTGGGGTGCAGTGTTTTTAGCCGCACTGTGCATTGGGCGAACACGCTATGCCCAGATGGCTTTGTGGCAATTAGGTGCATTGGCAACAGGGATGGCCCTGAACTACTGGCTAGTGGTCAGTGTGGTTTTTCCAACCAGTGCAGAACGCATTATCACTCGTTATGCACTGGAACGCGTCACGGATGCATCAAGTGGCAGGTATGAGTTGTGGCAGGCGGCATGGGAACTGATTAAGGAAAATCCATTCTTTGGCGTAGGACCTCAGCACTACCTCTATGAGGTCGATAAGACGGCAACGCCCCATAATCTGTTGCTGACCATTGGATCCGAATGGGGAGTACTGGCACTGATATGCCTGAGTGCTGTGATCGCTTACGTATTGATTCGCTGGACCTGGCGTTTGGCTGTTCATCGTGATGAACCGCATGAAACGTATATTAAACAGATTGGGTTGTTCAGTGCCTTATCAGGTGCACTGGCGTATTCCATGTTTAGCAGCGTGCAAATTACGCCTTTCAGTCAAACCGTCTTGTTTATTGTGATTGGATTGGCATTGGGACAATGTTTGCCTGAGAAACCGGTGAAGAGCACTCCAAGAATAAATCGTGCACTATTCCTGTCAGTCGTCATCGCTGGTTGTTACTTCTTTGGATTTACCTATCAGGAGTTTTTTGAGCCAGATGCGGTGCTCGTGCTGGAAGGTCAAACTAATGACCCCAGGATATGGACCAATGGGCGCATGGGAGATTACACCAGCAAGTAGGTCTGGCAATGGGTAATCACTATGCGTATACGAAAAAGGTCAAAACCTCACAAGGCTCGTTATGCGATGAAGGTGAGCAGCTCTAGAACGATGTTCTCTATCAAGGCGGTTTATCAAAAAAACTGTCACCATGCTTGCAACATCCTCATTTTCAAGATGCTCTAATCGTTCTACCCGCTTTTAATTTGCGTTGGGCGTAGCACAGGGTAGCAGTTTGATGTGTGTCTGCCGCAGCAGACGATAGCGGGTCACCTCGGAGCAACCTGACAGTTTAGCCATAACAAGAAGCAAACAAAGGCGTCTTAACGCACCAGTGACTGAATCAGCTGTTACTTCAACCCGTTGAGCTGCTCAGCCAGACTAATCCAGCCGGTATTCAAGTCGGGCCAGTACCGGACTACCTTTGATAACCTGATTACCACCATCGTAGCCGTGTGCCTGGTCAATCTGTATTTTCACATCAGAACAGGACGAAGGAAATAAAGATTAATCTGTCATACCGGAGGGATAAGTCATTCTGTGAATGACAGCTGTCCTCATCAGTCCCGTCATCACCACAAATGTCATCTGTACAATGATGACAATACCGATAACAACTAGGAACTCATTGATAATATGCCCCTCTAAATGAAATAACGTTTTATGACATAAAGATTGAAACCCATGGATCCGACAAAACCCAAAGCCCTCGTAACACCGCCCTCTCAAAAAACTGAACAACCAGAAACCCCCAAAAGAACCACAAAAAAGAAAAAACATCGAAAACCAAAAAAAGAGGGTACGCCACCCACCACATTTTCTGTACGGGATGTTGATGTTAAAGCCATTGAAAAACGAATCTCTGCACTAGAAAAAGAACAACACCAGCCGGGGGTGACATTCCACGAAGCTTCGCAGCAAGGACTGGAATCACTCTTGAGATTCCATGACACTGGGCGCCAAACCATGCAGCACTTCAGTGAGCAGTGGGAAAAAATAGCCAGATTATCTGAAAGAGCTATAGCCCTTACAGAAGGCCAACACGCTGGCCCCAGCGCCGCCGGTTCTGGCCCTTCAAAACATGCACAAGAGTCACCCAGCACATCACTGGCGTCACAATCCGCATCATGCGTTATAGAAAAAAAACAGGCAATTAAAGACATTTTCTCAGAAATGACAGCAACTATAACGCAAGTAGCAGGAAGAATCTTATATAGCTGGCGGATGCTTTCATATAGCCAAAAACATCATGAATCAAACACTTGAGGCAATTGAATCTATGAAATTGAAGAAAGCTGGCGGATGCTTTTTGGCGATTACCAAAAAAGCATTTATGAAGAAATGAAGCGTAAAAAACCAAGACTGAAAAAATGTTTAGCATTAACAAAAAAACTTTATTTAACCATTACTTTCACGGAGTCAAAAGAAGGGCCATTCGACACAAAGAACACCATCAAAATAAACAAATTAAGCCCTTTCTTTTATGCGTTAGCACATCGTGTAGCGAGTACCGAAGGCAATACAGAGGACGTTATTCTCTACATGATAAGCATCATAAACCTGTCACACTTTAAACGTATAGCAAACTCCCTGTTAATGAATGCAAAAAATATATTAGCCTTCGCCGTCCTGCTTGAAAAATACCTGTATGAAGAAAAACTCCATCCCCATACACATTTTAAAATAGCGTCGCTAATAGACACGCTGTGCGATCTGACAGAAGAAAAGAACCTGGCTGCCCAAGCACCTGAGGCGATGGCATCTTCCATAACTCTCAACACCCTTCGGTATAAAGCAAAATTAATAAAAAGAGAAACGACCAGCACAACACTCATTCCGCTGTTGGTACACCTCATCAACCACGGATGTCATGAGTACCTGTTTGACCTTGTACGCCATGTCACCAACTCCCCGCCTGTATCCGATGATGAAATGACGGAAATCATCAATTGCGTCAGGGTACACCATAGCGAAGCCATGGCCACAGCCTTATCAGCCTTGTTTGAAGAAAACTACGAGCTGATTGACTCTCTGGACACTCACGATGGTTATCTGCTCTGGCTAAAAGCCGCCATCGCGATGGATAGACATGACAACCCGGATAACGCTGAACAACGCCTTATTCAGGCTGCCGAAGCCTGTCCGAGACTGTGGCTTGAAGTCGCCCAATTTTATCTGGAACAAAACCCCAGCCCTGAGAAAACGATATGTGAGAATGTCAAAACAGCGCTGCAGAAAGCCAGAAATGACATACCCGAAACAGAAAGAAACACCTGGCAGGAATATCTCTCTTTAATAACGTTATTGGAAAGCCAGCTATCCGTGGAAACACCGCCCCTGTCAGAAGCAACCGCCTCTGTGCCTGATACGACTCCCGGTGATGATGCAGAGCTACTGGCAATGAAGGGAATCCATATCTCCGACAGCACGGTGAAACCAACAGGGCCTTCCTTACCACCTGCGGCAACAGCATCGCCCCATGCAAGACATGACACGGCTCCTGCACAGGAAGAGAAACCATCCGGCACAGGTACCGCTGACAGTATGACAGGTCAGAAAGCTGCCGATGATTATGCCTGCCTCGCCAATGTCATGCAGTTAATAAGGCGCGTTCTGCAACGTTTCCAATCTGCCTCTCCGATCACGCAACCCGGCCAGGATGTTAAGACCTCAACCCCCTTTATAACGATCAGCGCCAAAGGCAAAAAACTCGAACGTCATGAAACCATGCGATACGAAAACAGAAGCTTTCACGTCAACCGGTTATTACGCAAAATCAGCCAGTGCCGATTGCTCAACGATGTTAACCGCGAATACCGCCTGATTGAGGCATTTCTATTCCATCCTTCCGCACAATGCATGATTGGCTATGAGCGCATCCTGCACGAGCTGATATGGAGTCTTATCAAGAGTATTGATGATCCTCACCGGGGGAGCTTTAAAGCGACAACAGAGGAAAAAAACGACGCCCTCCATGCCGCCAGGGCGTTAACACTGGTGTGCATGGAACACACCATGAAACAGGATGTACAGCTCGATTTACGGATGCCAAAGGAACAGATTATCGAAGCATTCATGCGGTTCAATCTTCGCAGCTTGGCCGGAAGCACACTAGGGCATATTTACAGCATAATGGCACAAAATTGCAGAATGGCAGCTGCCACCCTCGCCGTGATAGCCCGCTACTATTTTAATGCCAAACATATCATTCAACCTGACTACACTGGCAAAACAGAAGAAAATGAACATGACCGACATGACCGCTATCGTTTTGTCAATCTCCGAACCGTTAACCCCAAACCTCCAGCCTGATAGTCAGGCAGCCAAGCCATGCTCACTCCAGCGAAAACTTACAACGACAATTGCACTCCCACAATGATGCGGAGCTGTGACAGCGAGCAAAAACGGCGTTCGGCGGCAATCTTACTTCGTTGGATATTTGGCATTCGGCCGCCGGTAGCGGATAATGCCCGGTTTGTTTTCCGGCGTCCCACCAAGGGCGTCGCAACCCCTGTTAAGGCGATAGATAATTAGCTATGGCTCAATACGTTTACACCATGAACCGGGTGAGCAAAGTCGTGCCACCCAAGCGCCAGATACTGAAGGACATCTCCCTGTCCTTCTTCCCCGGCGCCAAGATCGGCGTACTGGGACTCAATGGCGCCGGTAAATCCACCCTGCTGCGCATCATGGCCGGCGTTGACACCGAGTTTGACGGTGAAGCCCGCGCCCAGTCCGATATCAACGTCGGCTACCTGCCCCAGGAACCCCAGCTGAATCCGGAAAAGACCGTTCGTGAAGTGGTCGAGGAAGCCCTGGGCGAAGTGAAAGAAGCCCAGCAGAAGCTGGAGGAAGTCTACGCTGCCTACGCAGATCCCGATGCGGATTTCGACAAGCTGGCTGCCGAACAGGCCCGCCTGGAAAACATCATCCAGGCGTCCGATGCGCACAACCTGGATCGCAAGCTAGATGTAGCCGCCGACGCCCTGCGCCTGCCCGAGTGGGATGCAGTCATCAAAAACCTCTCCGGTGGTGAGCGCCGCCGTGTGGCCCTTTGCCGTCTGCTGCTCTCCAGCCCGGACATGCTCCTGCTGGACGAACCGACCAACCACCTGGATGCGGAATCCGTCGGCTGGCTGGAGCGGTTCCTGTGCGAATACCCCGGCACCGTGGTCGCCATTACCCACGACCGTTACTTCCTGGACAACGCCGCCGGCTGGATTCTGGAACTGGACCGTGGAGAAGGTATCCCCTACCAGGGCAACTACTCCTCCTGGCTGGAGCAGAAGGAACAGCGTCTGGAAATGGAACAGAAGCAGCAGGACGCCCGCCGCAAGGCCATGGAGCACGAACTTGAGTGGGTGCGTTCCAACGCCAAGGGC
This sequence comes from uncultured Kistimonas sp., assembly GCA_964291505.2. Lineage (GTDB taxonomy): Bacteria > Pseudomonadota > Gammaproteobacteria > Pseudomonadales > Endozoicomonadaceae > Kistimonas. Next base: position 504,825 of record OZ220199.1, read on the forward strand.
CGTCAGTCCAAGAGCAAGGCCCGTCTGGCCCGCTTCGAGGAAATGCAGTCTCAGGATTTCCAGAGCCGTAACGAAACCAACGAAATCTACATTCCACCCGGTCCGCGTCTGGGCGACAAGGTCATCGAATTCAACAATGTTACCAAGGGCTTTGGCGACCGCCTGTTGATCGACGACCTGAGCTTCAGCGTACCGAAGGGTGCGATTGTCGGCATCATCGGAGGTAACGGCGCCGGTAAGTCCACCCTGTTCAAGATGATCATGGGCCGCGAGCAGCCGGATTCCGGCAGCATCGAGACCGGTGATACCGTCAAGATCGCTTTCGTCGAGCAGATGCGTGACGAGATGGACAACAAGAAGACCGTCTGGGAACTGGTGTCTGAAGGCTCTGACATCCTGCGTATTGGCAGCTATGAAGTCCCGTCCCGCGCCTATATTGGCCGGTTCAACTTCAAGGGTGCTGATCAGCAGAAGCGTGTCGGTGAACTGTCCGGTGGTGAGCGTGGTCGTCTGCAGCTGGCCTGCACCCTGAAGGAAGGCGGCAACGTGCTGCTGCTGGACGAGCCCTCCAACGACCTCGACGTAGAAACCCTGCGCGCCCTGGAAGAAGCCATGCTGGCCTTCCCCGGCTGTGCGATGGTGATCTCCCACGATCGCTGGTTCCTGGATCGGGTCGCCACCCACATCCTGGCGTACGAAGGAGATTCCAAGGTGACCTTCTTCGAAGGTAACTACACCGAGTACGAAGCGGATCGCGTTGCCCGTCTGGGCCCTGATGCCGCAGGCCCTCATCGGGTCAAGTACAAGCGTATCGACGCTTGATACCGGTCTGATCTAATGGCGCTTTTCTTCCGTAAGGAACACAGGAAAGCGCCATTGTTTACTATCAACGCTAACATCTACTCCGATCGAAACTTCGCAGGCTTTTTTATCTCACTTAACTCAACGCTTACGAACTAATGTGACACCATCAGCCAGCGGCAGCAGTACCATATCCACCCGATCATCCTGATGAATTTTCTGGTTCATCCCCTTGAGTGCTTGCGTATCCGCATCACCTCCCGCTTCAGCGACATATCCACTCCACAGCATGTTATCAAGAATAAGCAAACCACCAGAACGCAACAGTTTCAGGCAACATTCGTAGTATGCGTCATACGACAGCTTGTCAGCATCAATAAACGCCATATCAAAGGTGCCAGCTGCACCCTCCGTCAGTACTTTATTGAGAGTTTCCAGTGCTGGCGCAAGCTGCAGGTTGATTTTTTTATCAACACCGGCTGCCTGCCAGTAGCGCTGTGCAATGGCCGTGGTATCGGGATTAATATCACAGGCGAGGATATAGCCTTCGCCTGGCAAAACCTCCGCCATGGCGAGTGAACTGTATCCCGTAAAAACACCAATCTCGATGATTCGACGTGCACCCATCAGTTGAATCAGCAGGGCCATTAACTGTCCCTGCTCTGGTGCAATCTGCATATTCGCATCCGTTCGCTGTGTCGTTGTTTCCCGTATCTGTTGCAATACTTCCGATTCCCTGAAACCCGTTTCAGCAAGGTATCGAGACAGCGTTGTTGTCATCTGAAGTGTTTTGTTAGTCATCGTTTCCTCCGTAGTACCGATTCATACTCGCATCCTCTTCATTAAACAGAAAGCCGAACGCCATTGTTATGACAATTCTGAGACAAAAAGGGTCAACTCTCTCACGCATCGAGTTTCAACCTTAAATCAGAGGAATGACATCATGGCATCATCAATAGCAGGGGCAGCCTCATACAGAGCAACACCAGATAACGGTCCGGAACGAGGAGTCGGTTCCATATCCTACCCGGACATCAATATCGAATGGCACCCGCAAGTCGGCTTACCCGATCTCACACGATTCAGTAGCGATGTACTCATCCGGGATCGAGTCACTGAAACGCTCCCACAGTCGCATTATGAAGCGATACAAGGGTTCATAAGACGGACTCAAGACTATGCCAATAGCACCGCTGATCGTCAGAGACACTGTGTTGCCATGACAGCCGAACTCCCCGACATCAGAGATACGGGAGAACACGGTTTGAATGGTGAATTACTGGACATGAGAGGATTCCTGATTTACGAGGGTGCTCGCGAATCCATTGAAAAAATCGCTGTTTTCACAGGTGGTTTACACGGTGACGAAAGCAGAATTGCCATCCAGTCGCAGTGTGATTTGCTACAGCGACTCACGGAAAATAATCAGCGTATGCCGACCAATACAGCCATATTATTCATACCCGTTGTCAACCCATGGGGGGCATCCTATGGCGATCGCTGCAACCAAAACAATGTCGATCTAAACCGTAACTTTCCAACCGGTGAGAGCGTTTATGATGACCATCCTACAGACCAATTAGAAACCGTCTGGCAGGAAATGAATACGTTTTTGAACCCGACAGAAGAACAATCGGCAACCCGATTTTATCTGAGACTGATTGTGACATTCATCAAATACACATTGAAATATCTTGTATTGAAACTGATTACCCAAGCAGAAAACCCAATGCCCGTAGCCATTGCCGGTGGGCAAAATCTCGATCCGCAAAAGCTTTTTTATGGTGGTGTCAGAGAAGAAAGCAACACGCAGGCTGTCATCAATATGGTTGATCAGTCTTTGGCGTGGTTTCCTCATGTGACAACCGTGTTACATAACGACGATCATACCGGTCTGGCTAAAAAAGGGGCGCACAGTGTAGAAGTCAAGGCTTCAACGCCTCAGTTGGAGGAGAATATCGCAAATGCCATCAGAGACACGCTTAGAGAATCCAATATCCCTAATGGCTATCAGGTCGAGTGTCCGTCTTCACGCCGGGTTTTCTATCAAATCCAAGGCGATATCACTGACTGGTTCATGCAGTTAACGGAACGTACCAATATCAGGGATGTCATCTCCATCTGCCAGGAAGCAGGGACAATCAGTCATTTCCTGGGTTCTGAGCCGCCAGCCTTACAAGCCCTGTCAGCGGCACTCTGGCTTAAGAACCATTTTGACGGTGACGCCCGGGCTCTCTTCAATACCGAAGAATACAGAGCCTTGTTGGAAAGATTCAGTCCTGATGATATCAACTGGGCACTACAAGGACTTGATAATTACAGAAACACAACAGCAGCTTTGTTTGAGTGTCTGGAATCAATAACATTTTCCCAGCCCACCACGGCGGGCATAACTCACCCTGAACATGACCCTCAGCTTGAAGCAAACATAGCTTAACAGCGGGGTAAAACACATAATAACAAACATTGCTACCATGTCGGCTATTCTGTGATAGTCGCCATGGTATCGTTCTGGGAATTCCCAACACAAATATTCATAATCGCTTTAATTTTCACCTAACAATAATAAGAGACATAAAATCTATATATAAGTGAGATCATGACAACACAAAAACTCAAATAAAGAAAGATAAAAGACTGATACCACCACCTCTTTAAAAATAGTTAACCCATCAAACATGGTTGTCATTTTAATTTTAAAAAAAAATTGGAAAATCACGTTTTTTATTAAGAATAAAAATCCACTTAAACAATAGGAATCGCTTTCAGATTCGATTCATGATAGAGGTTTACAATGCTCACAACGCTACATGCAAAAAGTCATCAGTCAGCCCAAAGACATCAGTACGAAAAATCGCCTGCTGATAATATTTCCTCCATTAAAGCCGGGTTGCACAAAGCCAGGCAATTAAAAAAAACACTCAACTGTTTCAAATGCCTATCCTCAGAGCCCAGCAGAACATTGCAACACGAAAATATCGGTGATGAAATAAAACGATTATGCGAAGTCATTCGTTCACCTAACTCTAAATGTCATCACCTCAGATTATGCATACTCGAGTGTAGGAAAAACCAGCATAAAAACAGTGATAGCATGTTAGCGCAATTATTAGCTCATCAAATGGGTGGCTATGTACCCTGCACTGATTCTGGTATAACACACACGTTTTTCAAACGCACATCGGCTAAACCTGAAAAAAACAAATACACCTGCCAGCTTATAAAAATCGTCTGGGCAAGGCATAACCGAGAAAGATACAAGATACAATCTGCCGAAAAAAAATCAGCCCTTGAACAACTTAAGACAATCTTCTTTACTTACGCACAGCACTTGTATCTAGCCCTGCTTCATCAAATACAAAACCCTAATGACGCGACAACCAAAAAACCTGAAGACGCGACAACACAAAATCATGAAGAGGCGACCTTACTGTTTAAAGATGCTTTTACTCCAGAAGAATCAACAATTAATCAATCAGACATCATGGAAAATCTCTATGGTATCCGTAGAAAACCCAACAGCAATCAATACACATTTGATTTAAGTCATCTTGAAACAATGATAAAACGATACATGAGCAGTTCAGCTGATGGGACATTTTTGCCTGATATTATCAGTGCGCTAACATATGGAAAGCCTTTGGCAGCTGTCTTGAAACTACCTGAGCCTGTAGTCGATTATAAAATACTCAGAAAAACCACAGCAGCCCCTGACGATATCGATATGCCGGAAAATATCGACACTGCCGCCATTATGACGCCTGCAATGATCAAACTAAAAGCAATTGAGGGTGTGGTTGGCTTTCCACGCGACGGTAATCAGACCTGTTTCGTCAACGCGACACTCAAAGCCCTCTTCGCCGTTATCAATGATAGAATTCTGCATGAAATCCAATCCATGCCCTTTGATGAAGCATCCATTGAGAAAAAGATTCAGAAGTCCTTTCTGAAACTCTATGCACTTTACAAAAATAAGCAACAGCCCCCAGAACAAACCGCTGAGGATAAGGCTAAAGCGGTAAAAGACGAATTGCTTCAGTTTATGAATTATTGCAGCCAATATGGCGATGAGTCACATATGCTACGAAGTCTCTTTCCTTCCAGTGACCCAACCCATATCCCACAAAGCGATGCACAGGAATTTCTTGCTGTTTTACTCTCTGTTCTTTACAACGAAAAAGACATAAACGCAAAAACGCTTCATTCATTTAACGCCGTGACCAGAACCAGACTCGAGGTTCTTGGCAAAACCATAGAAAAACCGCCAAGACGCGAAGTTGGTTTTTTTCTTCAACTCCCCCTGGATACTGATGATGAGGACATCACTATCCAGAGATTAGTGGATAAATTATTCCAAACAGAAGAACTCAGTGAAGATGCATGGCTCTACCTGAGTAGCGATAACGAAGAACAGGAACAATCTGACGTTTCCATAACCGGGAGTGGTGCTTTGAGCCTTCCAAAACATCAAAAATATCCCACCACCCGTTGGCAAACGTTAGAGGCTGAACTCGGCTCAAGCCCATATACCAGCAGTAGCAGCGACAGTGATAACCACCCCATGCTCACAAAAAGGAGAACCTTAACAAAACCTTCCGAACCAAGTTCTACCACCGGCACACCGAAGCCTCATAACAAGCCATTGGATGTTGTCTGCTTCCATATCTCTCCTTTCTCGGAGCCCTCAAAGAAAGTTCAGAGGGGTCAGAATCTATTAGCTCACTTTGATGAAACCGTCACATTACAGGTCGCCAACCTTAATGATCCAAACCAAACAACCGAAACCATGATGCTTAGAGCCAAAAGTATTGTGTGTCACAAAGGCGATGACTTGAAAGGTGGGCACTATACAGCGTTGGTGAGAAGCAATAATTGCTGGCGACTGGAAGATGATTTAGAAACTTTTGAACTTGCAGACTCCACCATTCCAGAAGCTGAAGCCGTTAAACACTTTGATAACGGCGAATTTTACCTGGTGTTTTATCAGCTTTACCCTGGTCCTGAATCCGATGATTCATCGAAAACAACGCCAGAGACATCGCCCGGCCTCCAGGATGCATCATCGTCACTTTAGCCAAGCGCCATTCACCGAAAGCCTACGATGAAATGGCATGTCAGCGTTTCGAATGATACGTGCTTTTTGGTTTGAGTCAGCCTGAATTATCAGACTGACTCAATTCCGCTTGTTTAGCCTTCCTGCCCTTCAGGCAGAATAGCTGAAGCCATGGGCTCTTCAGCGGTACGACCAAAGCGCTCAACCAGAGCAGCAATCGCACCATCACCGGTGACGTTACAGGCAGTACCAAAACTGTCCTGCGCCATGTACAGAGCGATCATCAACGCAATGGCGGACTCACCGAAGCCCAGCATGGTGGTCAATAGACCCAGTGATGCCATAACTGCACCACCCGGTGCACCCGGTGCGGCGATCAGGGTAACACCCAGCATCAGCAGAAACGGCAGGATCATACCATAAGTCGGTTCAGCCAGACCGGTCAGCAGCATGACCGCCGTGGCACAAGTGGTCAGTGTGATAGCACTGCCGGAGAGATGGATGGTAGCGCACAGCGGCACGGCAAAATCCACCACGTTCTCGTCAATGCCATTGGCTTTAGCCTGGCGAACGGTAACAGGAATGGTGGCCGCACTGGACATGGTACCGACAGCGGTCAGATAGGCCGGAATCATATTGCGCAGCATGGTCAACGGGTTGCGGCCGGTCACTGCGCCCGTGCTGAAGTAGAGCACAGACAGCCAGATCCAGTGCATGACAATCGCCAGCATCAACACCACGCCAAACGTCTTGAGTGTCGAGAAGACAGTACCGTCAACAGCCATCTCGGCAAATACACCGGCAATATAGAAGGGCAGACCGGGAATCAGGACCTTGGAGAGCATCAGCTCAACAATATCCTTCGCCTGATCAACGACCGTTTTGAGTTCACGACCGCCGGTCGCGGAAATCCCCATACCAAAGGCAAAGGCCATCACCAACGCGGTCATAACCCCCATGACCGGTGGGATCTCCAGTACCATGATCGGCTTGAGGCCTGCACCTTCCGATGCTGCCTGAGAGCCCAGCTCCACCATGCCCGGAATGAAGGTGCTGGCCATGAAGAACGCCAGTGAACCGGCCACAATGGTAGACAGGTAAGCAAAACCAACAGTAGTACCCAAAGCACGGCCAGAACCCTGTTGCAGGTTGGCAACACCGCTCATGATGTAAAACAGGATAATCAGGGGAATGGTGAAACTAATGAATTCACCGAAGATCGACTTGAAGGTCACCAGCAACCGTGCCAGCGCTTCAATAATGCCGGCTTGTGGTACCAGCAGACCAATGATAACGCCGGCGACAATACCCGCCAGCAATCGAACTATCAACTTCATTCCAGTACAACCTCTTCTGGATTTATTCATCACCTTGTCTGCCCGGGCTGCCATTCATGGCACTCCCGCCCCCGCATTCAAGGCGTCTTGGAAACCGCACTGTGTTATAGATCGAGGACAGCATAGTAGAACTTGCGTCCAACGCGATTAAAGCAGCACTTATTCCTTCAGGTATTGACCCATGTCGTCTCAAGCCTGAACAATACGTCCAGAAGCAACCTTTTCTTTTCTACAGGATTCACCGAAAGCATGGCAAGAGGCAAAACCCGTAAAGCCTACGTATGTTCCGAATGCGGCAGCGAGTCAGGTAAGTGGCAGGGACAGTGCCCTGACTGCAAAGCCTGGAACACCATCCGGGAAATTAACCTCGGTCCTGCGACATCTCCCGCCATTGCGGCCACCAATCGTTCGGGCTTTGCCGGTGCCCAGTCCGGTGTCCAGTTGCTCAGTGATGTCAGCGTTGAGGATGCCCCTCGGTTTACCAGCGGCTCTTCCGAATTAGACCGCGTTCTCGGGGGTGGGTTCGTTCCCGGTAGCGCAGTGCTCATAGGCGGCCATCCCGGCGCGGGTAAAAGTACCATTCTGCTGCAGACCCTGGCCCACGTGGCACAGACCATGCCGGCACTGTATGTCTCCGGCGAAGAATCCCTGCAACAGATCGCCAATCGGGCAAAACGTCTGGGCTTGCCGACCGATCAGCTCAAGATGCTGGCCGAAACCTCGGCAGAAAAAATCGTCGCCATCGCGGAAGCGGAAAAGCCCGGCATCATCGTGATCGACTCCATTCAGGTGACCTTTATGAATGGTATTGACTCTGCCCCCGGCGGTGTCGCGCAGGTTAGGGAATCTGCGGCCTTCCTGACCCGCTTTGCCAAGCAGACAGGTACCGTGCTCTTGATTGTCGGTCACGTTACCAAGGACAACTCACTCGCCGGACCCATGACGCTGAGTCATATCATCGATACCCAGTTAATGCTCGGCACCACGGATGATTCCCGCTTCCGGATCATGCGTGCGACCAAGAACCGCTTCGGCCAAGTAAATGAACTCGGTATCTTTGCCATGACTGAAAAAGGTTTAAAGGAAGTCAAAAATCCTTCAGCCATTTTCCTGACCCGTGCTGATGAAGCCGTATCCGGCAGCGTTATTAATGTGTTGTGGGAAGGCACCCGTCCCCTGCTGGTTGAGATCCAAGCCCTGGTGGTGGAATCTCAGCTGGGTAATCCGCGCCGGGTCACAGTTGGCATGGACCAGAACCGGCTGGCGATGCTGCTGGCGATCCTGACCCGTCATGGCGGCATCTTCACCAGTGATCAGGATGTGTTCCTTAACGTGGTCGGTGGTGTCCGTATCAGCGAAACCAGCGCGGATTTGGCCAGCCTGCTTGCGATCGTTTCAAGCTTACGGGATACACCGTTGCCACAAGACCTGGTCGCATTTGGCGAAGTGGGTCTGGCTGGTGAAATCCGCCCAGTCGCCAGTGGTCAGGAACGAATTATTGAAGCGGCCAAGCACGGCTTCCGCCGAGCGATCGTGCCCATGGCTAACCGCCCCAGAAAGCCAATCGAAGGGATAGAGATCATTGGTGTTAACAAGCTGTCTGAAGCGCTGGATGCGATCTAGACAATAACAGGGCTAAAGCTTTCGTAGTACGTTAGCTCACATCCTGATTGTTGAAAGCAGACTAAACCAATTAGTCAATTTATTATGACCTTCCGCTTGACAATGCAGCCGAGAGGATACCGCTCATGATTCTTTTTGAACTGTTAACTGATAAATGTGTCAACATGTGTAGTGCTAGCGCCTTTCAGGAATAACTGAGGGCCTATCCCCCAAGCTTTAGTTTTTCAGTTTTTCGCTCTGACAGGAGGTCAATTATGCAAGCATCAGTTAATCAACATGCCCCGACATATCACTCAAACCAATATGGTTCGGGCAGAAAACCCAAAAGAAATGCACTTTGCATGGGAATTCGCACCATCGGTTTTGCCCTGTCATTCATCAACTCTCCCGAATCGACATCATATAAGCTGCTCATTCAGCTGATACCTTTAATGACTCGAAAAATTGCCTGCAGTCGACCTATTTCAGGACTGTTACTAAGCCGATACGTGCACCAAGCAAGAAGTGAAGATATCAAATGGCTTTTTGAGAATGGAGCCTTACTTAATCAAAACGGTAGAGCAGTTACAGTCGCAGCAGCTAATGGCGATATAAAGAGCCTGGAAATTTTGCTGCAAAATAGGATGCCTGTTGATGCAGGAGAGCCTGAGAATCAAGATCCACTTTGCAAAGCTGCTAAACACGGACATATTGATGCAGTGATATTGTTGGTCAACAACGGCGCACCGATTGATGGTGGATGTATCTACAACTTCCCTCTCAGAGAGGCAGCATTAAATGGTCATGATCATGTTGTAGAGTATCTGCTTGCAAATAGCCCATATAGATCACGACATCTTCCAACTTTCGATGAGGAAGAAAGGAAACAGATCCAATGCTCTAAAGATTTCCTTTTACAAGACCTTGCCAAGAAAACAAAAGGCAAATCTATCACTCTATGGAGGCTTATTGTTGATGGCGCTAACATTGAAAATTTAACTCAACAACAAATCGCGCAGCTATACAAGCATTTACGCCGAAACTTTCCAGACTTTTCTAGAGTAGTGGGGCATCCAATAGAGTCTGTGCCTCAACTCACAAACGACCTCAAAGATGCAGCTAAAATATTAAACAGCAATTCTCTACTTTCTTTGGCTCTGGCTAAAACGCAGGAAACATTTAGAAAAACGGCGCACCCTAAAAGCTTTTTTTCTGCCTGGATTGAAAAAAATAGTGAGAGACACAAACAACTACCACTACCAGACAAACTCCACAATTATTACAGTGCATTGCTAAATCCATCTACCCAAAATCATTACCTGCAATATTCTGAGTAGCCTATGAAGGTGCTGCATCTTATCCTATTCGAGTTGCAGCAGGTTTTTCTCCTTATGCTGAAGGCGACGGTGAAGAGAATACAATACGCCATACGGCGTATCGGTATCGATCATGTAGCACATTCAACCGATGCAATTGAAGTCGCCATTAAAAGCTTCAAACAAACACGAAAACTAAGTACAATTACCTACCCCACCTATCAGAGGCATATCTGTCCACAAGTCTCGAAAACTCTAGTTCTTCACCATCCCTTGTCAGTTCCACCAACAGTAATTGTTACTGTTTTTATCCTTTTTTCAGGCGATCATCCTTTCTAGGCTGCACTTTTTAGCGTCTTGTATTGCCATTGGTTATAGGTTAGATTCCAATCTCTTATAACAAAAATGTTCAATAACACGAGAGTCGAGAGACTCCATTTAAGCGGGAGTTCCTGATCCATGAGTAGTAATCTGGCAACTCGCATCCTGATCGCCCTGGTTGGCGGTATTGTGGCTGGCGCCCTGATTCAACACTTTGCGTCACCGGAAGGTATGCTTCAAACCTGGCTTGTCGGCGGCCTGTTCCATGCCGGCGGTAATATCTTTGTTTCCATGATCAAACTGATGGTCATGCCACTGATTTTCATCTCCATCGTCAACGCGGTTTGCAGCCTCGACGATATCAACCAGTTTGGCCGTCTGGGCGCCAAAACACTGGGGCTCTATCTGCTGAATACGGTGATCGCTATTGCGGCCGCCATCGGTATTGCCCTGATGGTCAAACCGGGACTGGGTGCCAACCTGGGTCTGGCCGATGCCTCCCTGAGTTTGAGCCGTACTGAAGTGCCCTCCCTGCTGGACATGGTGATTGGCATTGTGCCCACCAACCCGGTACAGGCGTTTGCGGAAGGCAATATCCTGCAGATCCTGTTCATGGCAATCATTACCGGTATTGCCATTAAAAAGCTGGAAGATCAGGAAACTCATAGTGTCAGCAAGGCCTTTTCACTGGCTAACAATGTGATGATGAAGCTGATCGGCATGGTCATGGCGCTGGCGCCTTACGGTGTGTTCTTCCTGACTGCCAAGCTGGCCGCAACACTGGACAGCCACAGTATCCTCAGCGTAATGACTTACGTGATGACCGCTTCCCTGGTCATGCTGATCTGGCTGTTTGGTTTCTATCCGCTGGTCACTGGCATGGCCACTGGCACCAGCCCGATCGCGTTTATCCGCAAGACCCGTGAACAGATGATGTTCGCACTGTCCACTGCCAGCTCTAACGCCACCATCCCAGTGACCTTCCGGACACTGACCGACAAATTGGGCGTATCTGAAAAAGTGGCCGGCTTCTCTGTACCACTGGGTGCTACCATGAACATGTCAGGTGCAGCTATCTATATGACGGTTGCGACCATATTCGTTGCTTACGCCTACAACGTTGACCTGAGCGGCGGCGAACTGGTCACCCTCGGTGTGACTGCCTTCCTGCTGGCCATCGCTACCGGCGGTATCCCGGGCGGTGCCGTTGTGACCACCGGTGTATTGCTGCACCAGCTGGGTCTGCCCATTGAAGCGCTGGGTATTATCATCGCGACCGACCGTATTCTGGATGCCCTGTGCACCGTGACCAACGTTGTCGGTGACACAGCAGTCAGCACCATTGTTGCGAAGACGGAGGGCGAGATTGCTCAAGAGGTTCTTTATGATGAAGAATCCGTGACCGTCATGGATAAGCAGATCAGCTATTCGTAAGTCATCCATTTAAGTTAATTACACTCAAATAGACGGGGAGCATAAAGCTCCCTTTCTATTACTCCTTGCGCACCGCAACCATCCCAAATCCTGATACTAACCATCATGTCATTCTTGCACTGCAATCTCTTCCCATATTGGCGGTCTAACAGGATTGATTAAGGTTTTTGCTTCTACAGATGCATCTTTTGTTCTCAAAAGCAAAAACACTCGTTGAAAGTCAGTTGGAATAAGTACCCGTGCCACGCGTCTCACAAAGTCAACAATCGACACAGGCTGTTGGTCACTGCGATCACTCACACTCGTCTGTGCCTGAGAGTGAACTGGAACCGCTGAGCCAACAGTTAGGATCAACAGCATTATCCTCACCTGTGAACCAACGTCTTGATGCCAGAACGGTCTCAAGCACGCTGTTTAGTCACATCGAATCCCTGACCCTCACTTTTCTACCGAAAGATAAGTACCTTGAACCGCCACCGGGCATGGCACGCCGATTCCACACCCGTCAACCCACTTGGCATTTGGGCTACATACCTCAAATTCATTCGCCTGAATATATTTCTGAATTGGTGGATCTGACAACGAAAGCCTTCTCCTGTTTGCTTGAAAATGTATTCTACAAACAGATACCACAGAGTTTGGATCGTATTGATGCATTATCCCATGTAAAGGCACTCACTCAATCCAGTGAAAGATTAATCGACCAGCATAAAATGCTCTTGGATACGTTTTTGGCGAATGCCATCACGGTTGAAACTAAAGCGTGCCAACTGCTGGATTCAGCCAAAAAGGCCGGTGTAAACCTGCAGCATCAGGACGAATTATTCCCCTTGATTATGGATGGCATCTTTCACTATGTTGGCCGCCATGCTTTTGACAATGCGCCAACCTGTATGGTGAATTTACTTGATGGCATTCAAGCCGTCTTTGAGCATGCACAGAAAGGCCAGTTTATCACCGAGCCGTTGATCGGTCCCCTGAGCACAGCATCATCAAGCCAGAAAGAACTGTCAGCGTCTTCTGCTGCCTCTGTCGAGAAATCAGTAAAATCAGACAGAGAAATGGCCATTGAGACCTCTGTTTCTTATCTTAAAAAAATTAACAAACTGGTCGGGGGCCCCGGTGAATTCAGCTTCTCATCTTTTCCGATCAATACGAGCAATAAGAACAATGTTTCGAGAGCCGCTTTAAAAGAAATAGTCGCTGATGCACGCATTGTTTGCTTCAGTGATTCTCACCGATGGCAAACCACTAATCATTTTAAGAGTTTAGGTTTAGAGATAGAACCTGACTCTATAAGCATGGTGGATGAGCAGAAGCCATTAAGATACGTGTCAACTGAAGGCAAGCGCTGGTTACTCACGTCCAACATTTATGATAAACAAATCAACGTGTCCTTTTCCGATACCCATGAAAATACACGCCCCAATGAAGCCAGGCGGTTATTCACACAATTCTACTCAGCACTTGATAAAGCCAAAGAATGTGAAGAATCATTTATAGCGGAGCGAAAGGCATGTCTTCAATTACTGCAGGGGTTAGATCGCTCCCACCTGTTCAGGGATGGCAATGGTCGTAACAATATATGCCTGAATATGTCCATTCGCCTTATGCTGGGACACTCGCTGAAAATGTTGCGTAAGGTAAGTGACTTTCCCCGCTTTACCGTTGAAGAACTTTTTCAGCGAGAACTAGACAGCAATCCCACTGATCATGCCTTTGACCTAATAGCCAAATGCTCAAATTTAAAACTTACCCATATTGTTACCTACCTGCTTGAGTTTCAGAGACAATGGCTGATAGAAAATCAAGACATCAATCACCAGCTTCAGGCTGCTTGCAGGATGGGCGATATAAAAGTAGCCCAGAAGCTGATAGCACAAGGCGCAGATATTAATAACGTCAGTAATACCCTGTTGTGGCAACCAGGAACAACAGCACTGAATGAAGCCGTTAAAAGTGCCAGCTATGAACTGGTGGAATATCTGCTCGACTCAGGAGCAAACGCCAATCTAGCAACCAGAGATGGCATTCGTCCATTTGATACAGCGGCTGACTATGACTTTGCAGACATTGCCACGTTACTGATGGTCAGAAACGGGAAAATGAGCACGTTACCGGGTGATGTCAATCCTGGCTGGTATAGATAGTCGTGTGATACATCCTCTCTCATCATGATTCCTCATTACCGTATTAACTTGAATCACTAAAGCATTGCCTATATTAAGTGACGCTGATTCATAACAGGACTTTTTACCATGGCCTCCTTTGAGCGATTCACAGGCCTGTACGGCATCACCGATAGCGCACTGATGCCCGATGACAAGACCATGCTTATTCGGGTGGAAGCGGCACTAAAAGGTGGCATGGCCATTCTTCAGTACCGCGATAAAAGCATGGATCATGAGAAAAGGCTGCACCAGGCTCGCTTACTGAAAGACCTTTGCAACAACTACCAGGTGCCTTTCATTATCAATGATGATGTCACACTGGCGGCGGCCTGTGGCGCTGACGGCGTTCATCTCGGCGCCGATGACGATACCGTATCGGATGCACGCGCCCATCTGGGAGATAATGTCATCATCGGCATCAGCTGCTATGGTTCGCTCGAGCGTGCGCTGGTCATGCAGTCTCGTGGGGCTGATTATGTCGCTTTTGGCGCCTGTTTCCCGTCCCCAACCAAACCGGAAGCTGCGGTGGACGTGAAACCCGGGCTGCTTGCCGAAGCCTGCCGGACATTAAGCGTACCAATAGTAGCCATCGGTGGCATAACACTGGATAATGCGCCGGATATCATTTCGCAGGGCGTCAACATGGTCGCAGTCATCAGTGACCTGTTCAGCGCCGATAATATCGAAGCCCAGGCCCGCCAATACAGCCAGTTGTTTCGTCCATCCTGACGTGGCGGCCAGCCTGTGACCCAAAAGGACATACAATGAATCGCTCAGAATCCCTGTTCCAGCAAGCACAGCGGCATATTCCCGGCGGCGTCAACTCGCCGGTTCGCGCATTCAAGGGTGTCGGTGGCACACCGGTCTTCTTCCGTCGCGCCGATGGTGCACGCATGTACGATGAAGACGGTAAAGCCTATATCGACTACATCGGTTCCTGGGGCCCGATGATTGTCGGTCACAACCATCCGCGGGTGATCGCTGCCGTGCAGGAGCAGGTCAAGTTGGGTTTGAGCTTCGGGGCACCCACGGCCATTGAAATATCCATGGCTGACAAGGTCTGTGAGCTGGTGCCTTCCATGGATATGGTGCGGATGGTGAACTCCGGTACCGAGGCCACCATGAGCGCCATCCGTCTGGCTCGCGGCTACACCGGTCGGGATAAAATCGTCAAATTCGAGGGCTGCTACCATGGCCATTCGGATTCCCTGCTGGTCAAGGCCGGCTCTGGCGCCCTCACCCTTGGCGTACCGAATTCACCCGGTGTACCTGCCGATCTGGCAGCACATACCATCACACTGACCTACAACGATCTGGACAGTGTTCGTAAGGCCTTTGCCGAAACCGGCGACGAGATCGCCTGTATCATCGTGGAACCCGTGGCGGGCAACATGAACTGTATTCCTCCGGTGCCTGGCTTCCTCGAAGGGCTGCGGGACATCTGCGATGAGTACGATGCAGTTCTGATTTTTGATGAAGTCATGACCGGCTTCCGGGTTTCCCTCGGTGGCGCCCAAGGCTATTACGGTGTCACACCGGACCTGACCACACTGGGCAAAGTCATCGGTGGCGGTATGCCGGTGGGTGCTTTTGGTGGCCGTCGTGAAATCATGGAACACATTGCCCCGCTGGGTCCGGTTTATCAGGCAGGCACACTTTCCGGTAACCCGGTTGCCATGTCCGCGGGTCTTACGGTGCTGGACCTGATTACTGAACCCGGTTTCCATGAACAACTCAGCCAGCGAGTCACCCGCTTACTGTCCGGTCTGCAGGAACGGGCCGATGCAGCCGGTATTCCTTTCACCACCAGTCAGGCTGGCGCCATGTTTGGTCTGTTCTTCACGGATCAGGAACGCGTAGAACGCTTTGACCAGGTGATGCGCTGTGACAGTGAGCGTTTCGGTCGCTTCTTCCACGCGATGCTGGAAGAAGGCGTCTACCTCGCACCGTCCGCCTTTGAAGCCGGCTTTATCTCCAGCGCCCATAGCGACGCAGATATTGATGAAACGCTTGTCGCGGCAGAAAAAGCCTTTGCCAGGATTGCCTGATGTTCGAACCGGTTATATCCGTTGCTATCTCTGACGCCGTGCTGGCTTTTTCCAGCCTGTTCGGCGTCTTTCTTATGGCGCAGTTTCGCTCCTTTGAACCCGGCCGGCGTATGCCGGCTACCGTGGCGTTACTGGCCTTTGGCCTGGTCGCTGCTGCGGCAGGCCTGGGGACACTGCGCTATGGGTTTTCTGCTATCTGGACAGAGCCTCACCAGATGCTGTACCAGGCGGCTAATTATCTGTCGCCGGCACTGCTGGCAGTAGCCATTGCGGCAACCGTGTGGAATTGGCCACTTCGCAGACAGGACTGGGGCTCCATCCTCCTGGGACTCATGGCCTGCTTTGAACTGATGCGTCGGTTGGAGTGGCTGGATGCCTGGCACTTGGTGCTCAGCACAGCGGCCCTGCTACTGATGACCGCCGCCATCATCACACGGGGCGAACGCAAGCCTACCTTTACCGCCTTTTCCCTGACCGGCGTTTGCGCCTACTTTATTGGCGGCCTGGTGATTGGCACAGAAGGTAAGCTGGCGGGCTTTCTTCGTATGGATCTTTTTCACTACCTGCTGGCACTCGGCAATCTGTGCATTGCCAGCGGTTTCTTCCACTACCTCCGGGGAAAGAGCAACTGACCCTGTGATACCCATAAAAAAGGCTGCAAAATGCAGCCTTTTTTATGGGTTTATTTCCCCGGAATCGGAGGCATGGGGAAAGGTGCAATATTCTGCCCCTTTGCATCCATGATCTTGCCCTTACCCTCTTTTTCCACCTGGTCGATGCGAATGATCGAGTGCATGGGAATAAAACTACTTTTCACCCCTTCAAAGGCGGCTTTCAGTTTTTCCTCGGAGGGATCGACCACCATCTGGGTGCGTTCACCGAAGATGAAACCTTCCACCTCAATGAAGCCATACATATCACTCTGGAAAACCTGCTTGGCGTACACCTCGTAGATTTCACCCTGGTTATGGAAAACAACTCTGTATATCTGCCTGGCTGCCATAGTTATGCTGTTCAGTAAAAAACATTACACAGTGAAATAAAGGCTGGCAGGATACCATAAATTTTCAGGTACATAACGGCATGCATCTTTGTACTCAGTGGACTTCATACCTGATAGATACGAACTGAATGATTCCTCCGCACCTCAACGACAAATGATTCCATTCCCACTTCTCTTAGCCCTGCTTAAAACCCAAGCATATTCACCAGTAGAACTTTGTTGAAAAGTACCTGTCTTTAAACGAATAAGAGATGTTTTCATGACCGTGTAATTTTCATCCACATTCATTCAGGTGCTTTCATGGCAGAGGCCGCGCCACCGTTAACAACGGTGTTTATTCAAGATTTTTATCAAAGGGAACAAGAACCCCCTGTACCCAGCCAATGGAAAAATATCAAGGGAACACTGACATCGTCTATCAATCAATTGAAAGAAAAATATACACGACGCAACAGAACATCACTCTACGAAAGAAAAATTAGTCTTTTTCCACTTGTTTATCTGCCCAAACTAGTACTGGAAAGAGTGCTTATATACCTCGATGCCAGTGATATTTTTCACCTGTGCCTGACCTGTCGTTTTTTAAAGGGAATAATCAATGGGTATGCCAAGCAACTACCTTGTCTCCATCAGACAGTCCGCCAGTTTTATGGGGAAACCTTTTATGAACAACAGTATTATCAAAAAAAACATTTTTGCGATTATTTCAACGGCATAACATGGATGCCTGCTTTATCACAGCAAAACACGATACGTCCGCAGATAAGAGCAATCGCAAGCCACTGCCCACTAATGACAGCATCACTGGCGAGAATGCTTTCAAACAAAGGGTATATCAATAAGAAGCGCCTTTGTATCTTACCTACAGTGTCGGATACAACAGCCATAAAAATGCTGCCTGATTCAGACAATAGGCTGATAAGTGCGCATTATGATGGCAACCTAAAAGTATGGAATTTAATGGATAACATACCGCACTGTTTAAAGACATTAAGACATAATAATCATGGGGATGTCATTCACTTTATCACCTATACAACGGCATACAGCTTTATTACCTACAGCTTTCAGGTAATTTCTTTCTGGAATCTTAAGCAGCCTGAAGGAGAAGAGTTGCTCTCGAGTTTTACCGATCACAGTATTCTGCAAGACCCCGAAACGGAGAATAGTGATATATCTGCCATTCAGTTAATTTCTGATCAGGATGCTCGGTTTGCGTCAGGCTACGGTAATGGCCATATGGTCGTTTGGGGATTAGCGCCCAGCAATACCGCACACTTTGACCGACTTTATAACATTTCATTTGGCCAAAAAACCATTTGCAATATCTCTTCTCTGGGAGACAATTATTTTGCCACGATGACATGCACCAATCACAAGTTAGTCCATATCTGGAAAGTCTGTCATAACGAAGGTTTTCAGCGTGTATCAAACCTCCGTTTTTTACATGACATTAAAACAATCAATAAACTTGGGCCTAACAAACTCATTGTAACTATGGGTACAAAGGAGCGCTTTGGAGTATTTAAACGCGATTTCCTGACACAAGCCCCCCTGCAGGCTTCATGGTTCAACACCCTGCAGGGCAACTTTGAGTATGAGATGTTTTTTAGCAATACAACACTCGTCGAACTACTGGACGGACGATTTGCCAGTATTGGCGAGGAGCATGTCCATATATGGGATCCGTCTTCTCTCGATGAAAACACTAGCCCTGTACGCTCATTACCCTTCCCCCCATCAACGCATATCGCAAATCCAGAACAAAACCGTCGTTTTGCGCTCTTTCCATTAAATGGTCCACGACTCGCAGTCGCTGTGACGAACAGCATTGAAATCTGGAACCTGACACCCGCCGATTTGGATGAACACGACGGGCATCAGGCCTGATTCCTCTTTACTGTTCTGCCACCCCCCGTTCTACTTATGCCAAGACGCACTCAACAGACCTTTTTTCCAAGCCTGTTTCCACAAGCCCCAATCAATAAAACGGTAATCACTGCACTGACCTCCCAGTAACTGAACATCCGTGATCCCGGTTTCGCAGGTAGCCAAGCATCGGTTAGTTAACGTCTGTTCAGTATTACGTTCGCAAACCGGTTCATACGTCGATGGACAACCGCAGGCTTGTGCCGGTGTGTATGGAAAATAGAAATCAGCAAAATTTTCATCGTATCGCGGCCATTTCACGCCCAGCTGTCGGCCAAAATCGTTAGCAAATACACCGAAAGGGTCAAACTGCTCCACCACTCTAATGAAGCGTGTCTTCAGATCGCCGTATTTACCCAGATCATTCTGCAGGTCAAAGACCCAGCCCCGGTTCTTTCCCCAGTGCGCCCGACCGCCAAAGTCTTCCACCAGCAGGCGGGTAAACTCTTGATAGGGATATTGATACCAGGCATTTTCTGCCGGAGGGAATGCGCTGGGCATAAAGATCGGAATCTCGATAAATACCACGGGTTCGCCTTCCTCGAACTCACCCCCTGTCACTGTGTGGGCCAGCAGTGAATCCGATCGAGCCTGGGCAAAGCGGATAAAGACACCGATCAGCGGCACACTGATGTTGTGACTGTTCAGGTGGGTTTTGACCGCCTGCATAGCTTCATCCACCCGGGAAGCGGGCACGACGATTTCCCAGTCCATCTGGAACAAGCCATCCTGAACAGTGGTTAAATAACTGCTCTGCATGCGGTGTGACGGTCCAATCGCTTCATGAACATTTTGGGGTGTACCAAATAATGGATGATTTTTATTGAAAGGCGGCTGGTTTTTAAACAGATTCAGACGGATTTTCTCGACAGTTTTCGCGTAGTTTCTATCGCAGGCGGCCAATTGCATGGTGAGTTTTGCAGCAGGTAGATCAGCTGCCGTGACATTCGGCTGCAACAGTGAATTATGTGCACCCGCTTCTGCAGGTTTATCAGTAATCTTGCCACAACTGCGCATAAAGGTGCCGTTGCCGGGAAACCAGTTCAGCTGACCCCAATCGCAATCCGCTACCTGATTGAGTACCCCGTCAGGTTCAAACAGGGTTGCTTCGTCGTGGTAGCTCACCTTGACATCAAGATTGAACTGGGGCTCAACCGCCAGCCGCATACGGGCAGTCAGCCCCAGCAGTCCTAGACTTGCCGTCATGGCTTTCCAAGTATCCGGATCGGTCGATGCCTTGCTGTATTCTCGCAATTCACCATCAGGTCCAATCACCTCCATTGATACCACTTTGGATGAGATGATCGCATCATGTTTCGGTGAGCTGCCATGGGAACCGGTCGCCACCGCGCCAGCAATACTGACGCCATTGAATCCCATCAGGGCAAAACCAATAGAACGGTCCCGTTCATGCAACCATTCCGTCAACGCATGTAGCTTGACGCCGGCTTCCAACAGCACGGTTTCCTGCCCTTCATACATCTGAATCCCGATAATCTGACGCAAGTTTTCCGTACTGACAACAACACCATCAGTACAGATCGTGTCACTGGCAGAATGCGCCTGCCCAACAACTTTAATACGCTGACCGTTTTGTACAGCTTCACGAATCGCATCCTGTGCAGCCGAAACTGTTGTCGGCCTGTAAACATGCTGCACTTCACTGCACATCGTCTGGCGGTTATAGGATTCCACCTTGGCCGACACGCAATCCTCTGGGCAGGTTTCCACGGTTTCCCCCAAGCCCGTATCACAACGACGGTTACCGCAGGAAAAAACGATCGATGTGCCCGGACAGATCAAACCGGGTTCCTGGGGCTCAATATCAGGTAAATACTGGCTGAGAGAGTCTGCTACCGCAGAACAAGAAAAAGACACACTGACCAGTAATAACCAACGAAATATTCCTGCCTTCATGTACGCCTCCATGACAATACCTAGACAATATCCATAAGTGGGCAGGACCTCAGGATGAAACGGCGCATCACTCCTGACGAATTCACCGATTCATTTTACGTGATGTATTTTATCTATGCCTAGTGTTACCGCATGAAGAGATGCTGAAGATTGATTATCACAATCAGATGTGCGTTAAGTGCGTTCTGGATGTCATTTAATGACAATAACTGCCTTCTCTCATTTCGTGAGATCATACCTATTTTTTCGATAGAAGAATCATTCCACTACGATTCTTCGTATTATCCCAATTAGTTCTGCCCGGTAATAACCTTGGCTTTCACTTGGCGATTATCGCCTTGATATAAAGCGGGATATTGATCGCCACTGATGGGAACATTCCTACTCTCGCCCAAGTACAGATCATAATTTTCTGGATCGAACTGAGTGCCAACAGGCGTTGGCACAAGTCTGAGTTTTGGACTCTGTACGACCATCCTCCACAATTGAATGGCACACGCTTTAAAATAGTTCTCAAAACGCAATGCTGTTTGGCCATCAGCATCAATGACCCGATTCCAGAATGGATGCTGTTCGCGCATTACCTCTTTTAGTTCGGATAAAAATACACCTATATCAAGATCTGCATCTACGCCATGCTCTTTAAGGTATAATTTTAACAAACGGAATAATTCCCCCCCTAGCAACTGCTGCATCTCTCTATCCGTATAATCTCTGTCGTCTGCTTCTTGTTCGGCTTCTTCTTGTTCGGCTTCTTCTATCGGAACTATTGTCACTACAGGTCCAGAATATGCTTCATCCTCTGCATTTCTTATTGGCTGCCTCAATGCTTTCACCAACTTCCTGTTAAAAGATGTACTGTATAAGGATAATGCTATTTCCTGAGCTTCCATTAACACGCTAGACAGCATGCGTAACTTGCATCGCTCCAGTTCGTCCTCGTTATTAATACCTGTCACTGTTTTTATGTCGTCATCACAATCATCAAGTGCATCTTTGGCATCAAGCCATTCAGTCGTCACCAGCGAACGATACCCATCAATGACCAGATTCGGCCTGTTAAGTCTGCCAACATTTTCCAGGCCTTCTTCGTTTTCAGCTAGCCTACGGTTCATGTCCCGCCCTAATTCTTGAGTGAGCCTAGCCACTTGACTCCGCTGTTCATCTCTCTCTGCTCTAAGTCTGTTGACTAGCGCCCGTACATGATCGCCTGTGTTCCCAGCCACCTGTGATGTTAATCGCTGCTCGAGCTCTCGAATTTGATTCTCTAGTCGGCGAATGACTCTATTGTTATCGTCAACATTGGACCCTGTTTGTTGAAGCTGCCTAACCTGGGACTCAAGTTGGCTGATGAGCCTATTTTTCTCTTCAACTGTTGATGCGTCTCGTCGAAGCCGACTCACCTGAGACTCAAGGCTACGTATGTTTTGCGCTGCATGCTGGCCAACAGATAATACTCGCTGCTGCAAACGACTTATTTCCCTATCTTTTTCGCTATTGTTAGTCAATGCCAGTTGTCGCTGGAGTTGTCTAACCTGAGTCTGAAGGCGGAGAATTTCTTCATCGTTTGACGCTGCTTCCTCTGTTATATCAGATACCTGATCCAGCCCTGCATTCGGCTCTGCATGTGCCACATTTCTCACAAAAATATCTAGTTTACGTGTAAGAGACGAAGCGTTCTGATCCCTGATATAATTTTGAGCCTCTGATACGCTTATCGTTCTACCACAAAACCAATCACCTAATGCACTCCAAAAACTATTGGTGACATTGTAGGTATATCTAAAGGCATCTAAAAATGACAATCTCAAGCTTTGCTCCACAACCACTCTCCCACCATAAAGAAGCCAACCAAATCAACATTAACTGAATAAGCACTAAAAACAGATCAAAAATCGCCAATCTTTCTACATCATCGTCTTTTCAACCATTAATAAAAAAACCTTAACTTTTTGACAAAAAAAGAAAAATAAATTCAAAAAATAACTATCAAAACAAACAATAATCTCACACTTTTTAATTCCAAATATTTATAAATCACAACCGACCTATCCATGATATAAAAAATTATTATCTTAACACATCAGCACACCTCCCCTTTCTATTTTTCACCTACACCAGAAACAATAAAAGCAGATACCCTATTATTGGGATACCAACACTGCTCTTTAACATACACCAGCGCTCCAGAAAAACGGCTGAATGTAGCACTATGAATCTTATGATTTACTGATACATATGTGGGTATGACAACGCTTCAATAGGCACTTAATATTCTAAAAACTCTTATTTGCATTTTGAAATGCATAAATAGACATCAAATAAATATTTCATCCACCTAAATCAAACCACATGAGCATTGCTTAAGAAATTTCACGTACCAAACTCACAACTTATGTTATCCATAAGAACAAATTCGTCATAATCATAAAAAATAAAGCGCCTTATCATGCGCTTTATTGACATTCGTTTCAAAGGAACAACCATGATTTCCCACCTTGCAACCAGTGCAACCAGTGCAACCAGTGCAACCAGTGCAACCAGTGCAACCAGTGCAACCAGTGCAACCAGTGCAACCAGTGCAACCAGTGCAACCAGTGCAACCACAGAGGATAGCCCTAATCACGTAATTGCCGAGATAATCTGGCAAGAAAGTAGTTACTTCAAATGCAGAAGATGTAAAGAATGGGGAATGACTCTCTCTCACTTTGGTAAAACTTCAACGCCTTTATGCATTCCTGATGCCAAAGCCCTGACGGCAAGAGACCAAGAAAAAGAACATATTAGAAACATAACACCTATCCGTGTTTCAAAAAGTACAGACCAGCACGATCTGCCACATTTATTATATTACTGCCCAGGCTGTTATATAAGAAGAGAACCCAATACGCCAACCCTCGTAGAATTTCAAACAATGGAAGAGTTGGCTGCTCACTTTAAAGATTGCGAAAAAACTGAAAGATTTCGACAATACAAATGTAACTCATGCCATTTCTCCAGTCACAGCTGTGATGATATTAAGATCCATCAAAAGACGTTACAGGAGCAGGGCTCATATTTTTTTGGTGCAAAGGCACACAACGGCATTGATCATTTATTGCCTGAAGAAGCATTGATGTCAGTTCTAAAACAGAGGACAAATCAAGAACTGACATCACTAACAGCCTTACAGCTGCCGCCAACTGATCCGGAACAGCAGCGTGTAGACAACAGGTAGCACGATCAATGTCAGCAGGGTTGCGAATCCCAGGCCGAAGATAATCGTCACTGCCATTGATTTGAAAAACGCATCAAAGAGCAGTGGCAGCATACCCAGCATGGTGGTCAGTGCCGCCATACACACAGGCCGAACACGACTGACCGCCGAATGGAACACCGCTTCATACGCCTCCTTGCCCTGGGAGAGTTCCAGGTTGATCTGATCAACCAGCACAATGCCGTTTTTAATCAGCATCCCTGAGAGACTCAACAAACCCAGCAGTGCCATGAAACTGAATGGCGCGTTAAGTAACAACAAGCCGGACACAACACCAATCAAAGCCAGCGGCACCGTGACCCAGATCGCGATGGGCTGCCGGACAGAATTAAACAGGAAGACCGTGATCAGGAACATGGTCAGATAACCCAGTGGAAGTGAACCAAACACGGCGGTCTGTGCATCACCGGCACTTTCATGTTCACCGCCCCACTCCAGGCTGTAACCCAGCGGCAAAGGAATGCCTTCAATCTCTCCCTTAACCCGACGGAATACCGAATCAGCGGTTTCACCACTGGACTCGGCCGGTTCAGCCAACACTGCCAGCATCCGTTTGCGGTCGCGACGAACAATCAGCGGGTTATCCCATTCGCTGTCGAACCGGGAAACCACCTGGGTAATAGGCACGAACGTTGAGTATTCTTTGCTCCATACTTGAAGGCCAGTCAAGCTGTCGGCATCCAGCCGTTCCTGCTCTGGCGCACGGGCCATGATAGGCATCAGATGACTACCTTCCCGATAAACACCCACCTGTTTGCCGCTGAAATTCACCAGCAATGCATCGTCCAGCGCCTGCTTGGAAATACCACTGCGCCGCGCCTGCGCATCATCCACCACCGGGCGGACAATCAGCGACTGGTTACGCCAGGTATGGCGAATGGCATCTGCCGCCGGTTCATTGTTGAGAATCGCGATAGCCTTACTTCCCAACTGCCGTAAAACAGCCGGGTCTTCACCATAGAATCGTGCTTCAATTTTGGCGGCTGGCGCCGGTCCGTTTTCCAACCGCATCACCCTGTATTCAGCCTGGGAGAAGTCGGCAGCCAGCAAGGATTCAACCTGGGGAAACAGGTCATTAATGGTATCCAGATCTTGAGCGGTGATAATCACTTGGCCATAGCTGGCGTACATCTGTTCCGGTGAGTACGGCAGCACGAAGCGCTGGGCGCCACGACCCATAACAGTTGTTACCGCCATGACGCCATCCAGACTCAGCACTTCATCTTCAAGACGCGACATCTCCGCTTCCGTTGCCCGAATATCACTGCCTTCCGGCATCCAGAAATCGATAAAAAACATTGGCGTGTTAGAGGGTGGGAAAAAGACATTCTTGACCAACCCCATTCCGGCAACCGCGGCTACCAGAGCCATTCCTGTCAGCGCAAGGGTAATGGGACGGTGGCGCATGGCAAGGTTGAGCAACTGTCGATACAGGGTGAACACCGCACCTTTATAAAGGTCTTCCGGATCCTCGGATCCTGCGTCGCTCTCGTAATCCTTGAACAGCAGGTTGCAGAAAAAGGGCGTCAGCGTGATCGCTGTAATCCAGCTGATAAACAGGGAGATCAACAACACCTGGAACAGTGATTTACAGAATTCACCGGTACTGTCTTGGGACAGCCCAATAGGCGCAAAGGCAATAATTGCAATCACAGTAGCACCCAGCAGCGGCCACTGCGTCTGGCTGACCACCTGCTTGGCCGCTTCCAACCGACTGAGGCCACGCTTAATGCCGACCAGTATACCTTCGGTCACCACGATGGCATTATCCACCAGCATCCCCAGCGCAATAATCAGCGCGCCCAGTGAGATCATCTGCAGATTAATCGACAGGATCTTCATAACAATGAAGGTGCCCAGGATTGTCAGGAGCAAGACAGCCCCCATCAACAAGCCTGAGCGCAATCCCATAAACAGCAGCAGAACGATGATCACAATAGCAATGGATTCCGCCAGATTGATCAGAAAGCCATTTACCGATTCCGAAACGACTTCCGGCTGGTTATAAACCGTGGTGATATCCATACCGATGGGACGCTGACCTTCCAACGCCAGCAATTTCGCATCAATCGCTTCACCGACTTTTACGACATTCACGCCACTTGTAAAGGAAATTCCCAGTGAGATCGCGTCATCACCATTGTTGTGATACACGACTGACGGCGTTTCTGTATACGCCTTGCTAACAGTGGCAATATCACCCAGGTAAACGAGCTTTTCACTCCCCGGCGGGCTGATAATCAGGCGTTCCATCTCCGCGACATTACGGAATTCACCGGTAGGATGAATGCGTACCGACGCACCGTCCACATACATGCGTCCGGCATTGGAGACCACATTCTGGTTCTGGATCAGACCGAAAATATATTCAGGGCTCAGGTTCAGGGCAGCCAGCCGTGCCTGGGAGATTTCAACCACCACCTGTTCAGGGCGTGTACCATCCAGCACGACTTTCTTTACGCCGGGAATCAGCACCAACTCACGGCGCAGATAATCAGCATAGTTCTCCAGCTCGCGATAGCTGAAATCCTCGCCGGTGATATTCAGGAGAACCCCGAAAACATCCCCGTAATCATCTTCCACCTGTGACGGCTGTACCCCCGGTGGCAGGCTGGACTGCGCATCATTCACCTTACGGCGCAGTTCATCCCAGATCTGGGGCAGATCATGTTTGTCGTACTGATCCCGGATTTCCACAGAGATCTGCGACATGCCGGCACTGTTCACCGACTCCACAAACTTAACCGCCGCCAACTGCTGGATGGCATCTTCCAACGGCAGTGTCACTTCTTCTTCCACCTGCTCAGGCGAAGCTCCCGGGTACGGGGTGATGACCATGGCAGACTTGATCGTGAACTCGGGAAATTCCAGCTGGCCCAGGCCAAGAAACGACATGGCACCGCCCACCAGCAACAGGGCGACAAACATCCAGCTGATCACTGAATGCCGGATACTGTACTCCGCAGTATTCATTACAGTCCCCGCTCCCAGCGCAGTGGCTTGACCTTCAGGCCTTCCGTCAGCTGGCGGGCGCCCGCCACGACTACCTTGTCACCCGTTTGGAGACCGGACAGCACCTGAATGCCGGCTTCCGTGATACGGCCCACCGTGACTTCTACCGCATTGACCTGTCCGGTGTCTGCGTTATAGCGCCAGACCAGCGTACGACCATCGGTGTCACTGTTCACCACGGCCTGTGAGGGAATCAATACATAGGGGATCTGGGAACGCTGGCGGATAATACGGGCAAGGTCGATCGTCACTGTCGTGGTCATGCCGGGCAGCAGGGTCAGGTCATCCGGCACTGGCATGGTGAACACCACATCGTAGGTTTGGGTACCCGGCGTTACCTTGGTCGCATGCTCCTTGTACTGCACAGGGAACTGACGATCCGGCGCAGCAGCAAAGCTTGCCTGGGGCATGTAACCTGCCTCCACGGTATTGGCATCCACATTCACCACGATACTCTCAGGCACCTGGATGTGGATATCCACCGTATTGTCACTCTGCAGCAAAAGGATGGTCTGCTTGGCCTGGATGAACTGATGGTTTTCTACTTCCAGACGGGCAACACGACCGGCAAAGGGGGCTTTCAGAACGGTATAGGCCAGCTTGTCACGGGCCAGATCCAGTGCAGCTTTGCTGGATTTCAGCTGGGCACTGGCCTTGTCGTAATCAGCCTGGGAGATGACTTTCCGCTCGAGCAGGGATTTCTTGCGCTGGAAATCAATCTGCGCCAATTCATAACTGGCCTGGCGGTCTGCCACTTCATTGCGAACATCCCGATCATCCAGCCGCGCCAGCAGCTGCCCTTTATCAACGTGCTGCCCTTCATTCAGGGGCAGCTCAACCAGCTCGCCGGATATACGAAACGATATCTCAGCTTCATCACTGGCCGTAACATGGCCAGGAAAGTGACGCAGTTGCTGGCTGCTGCTATCGGCTACCTCAAAGAGCTTCACCGGGCGAATAAGTGCTTCCTGTTGCGCCGGTTCCTTCTGGCAACCAGACAGCGCGATGGTCAGTCCCAGAAAACCCAGAACCAGTAACGGCTTGCCCCACATGCGACGAGATTCCTGCTGTCAATACGTAGTGGCGCAAGCTTACACGATGAACAGGTTGACGTCAGCGTTACCCGGCTCACCGGGCCGAGTTTGTCAGTGGAAGGCGACACGATAGACAGCAAAGCCATCATCATTCTCGTGCAGGAAGGTCATCTCATGGCGGGCATGGGCTGCAATAAAACGCGCCGCCTTAGTTGATGGTGAGGTTTCAAAGCGAAGATCCAGCGCCGGATTCATGATCGGGGCCAGCTGCCAATTATGGTCTGCTGCTGCGCGGACAAAACCCTGCTCACGGGTTTGTCGCTCAATGTAATCCGCCAGGATTTCGCGGTTTTCATCCGGTGATACGAATACCACGGATTCGGCCCCGGTACCCGCGAACTTGCCGCCGTAAGCACGGTAATTATTGGCCGCCACAAGAAAGTGTTGCTCAGCATTAACAGGCTGCCCCTGCCAGGCCAGCGCCTTGATTCGCTCAGCCTCAGGATGAATCAATCGGCAGTGATCGTCATAACGGGCAGGCTCCGTGACATCTATCTGATACTCAACGCCTTCAATCACATCAAAGTTGTGGTTGGGAAAATGGTTGTCGATCAGCATCTGCGGTTCACCACTGGACGAATCAATCTGATGAAACTGTCCAGCAGCGCACTCCAGCCACTCTTTCAGCTCTGCGCCGGTGATTTTCAATACCACCAGGGTATTAGGAAACGGATAAAGATCCACGGCATTTCTGAAAGACAGTTGCCCTTTTTCCACTTCCGTATAATTAGCCGGATCCCGTTGCCCGCCCGCCTTGAAGGGTGCCGACACTGCGAGTATTGGCAGTGTATTCAATGCGTCATTATCCCTGACAGCCCGTCGCACGTAATCAATCTGGGCATCATTGACAATCTGGATACTGGGATCATCCTGAATCAAGGCCAGATAGCTGTAAATTTCAGAGCAAGCTTCCCCGATAGGTCGCCCAACAAATGCCCGGGTGCCTTCGTGATCCTCTGCCAGAGCAGCCACAAGTTCAGCATCCGCCTCGACCAGTGGTTTATGGTCCGGTCCTGTCAACGGGCGCGCTTCTGAGTGACTGTCTACGACGCGCCAGCCACTTGCGTGCTTCTCCAGCGTCAGGTCAATAAGCCCAACATGATTGCCCCAGAAGCCCGGCATCACGGCTGGCACGCCGTTAATCGTGCCCCGTTCAAGATCCACACCGGCATCGTTCTCAAACACAGGCCCCGGGAACACCTTATGAGCATGCCCCATAACGATGGCATCAATACCCGGCACCTGTGAGAGGCCGTTGACCGCCTGCTCAGCCATGGGTTCATGGGGTTCACTGTGAAAACCACTATGACTGAGGGCAATAACGATATCCGCCCCTTCCGCACGCATTTTTGGCACCAGCGTTGTCGCTGCCTCGACAATATCCTGCGCCGTCACGACACCTTCCAGATGCTCACGATCCCAACGCATGATCTGTGGAGGCAGGAAGCCAATAAATCCCACGTTGAGTGACTGTTCATTACCGGCAGTATCAGTAAAAACGCAGGGTTTTATCAGGTAGGGTTCGAAGACATGGTCGCCACTTGATGCATCAAACACATTGGCAGAAATAACGGGGAAACCGGCGCCTTGAAGTGCCTTCCTGAGATAATCCAGTCCATAGTTGAAATCATGATTGCCCAGATTAGCAACGTCATACCCCATTAGGTTCATGACCTTGTAGGCAGGATGCACCCAACCTTCTTCCCCGGACCGGCTGACGGCATAGTCCCCCATGGGCGATCCCTGGAGCAGATCACCGTTATCCACCAGCAGACTGTTAGCCACTTCATCACGTGCCTGACGGATCAACGTTGCGCCACGAACCAGCCCATATTGATCCGTAGGGCGATCCTTGTAGTAATCGAAATCCATGATATTGACATGAAGATCGGTCGTTTCCAGCACGCGGAGCTGGAGGGTGGCTGCCTGTGCAGTCATTAACAGTAATCCTGTTACCAGCAGAATCAGGGTTCTCAGCATAACGCCTGCCCCTATATAAGGTATATGTCGAGAAAGCTGCGGGAAACTATAGCAATGACCTGTGACAACCGAGTGTATCCGTGTAAAACATCAGGCATGCTGGCCGATGCCTAATAGCGATAATGCCTGAGAGTGAACGTCACAGTGAAAAAAATCCTGTTTCTGATTTTATCCTGTCTCTGGCTTACTTCCTGGTGGATGAAGAATCAACTGCCGGAAAAGCCGGGGGATTTTGCCGAGTTGCTTAAAGAGCCCATCCAACAGAAAACCCAAAAACAACCTTTTATGGTGGAAGCTGGCGGGGAGCGCTACCGCATCACCCCGAAATATGATTATGAATTATGGGGCATGGTGGTTTCCTATCACCACAGTGATTCGTGGATGGACCGGGTGCATGAACGCTGGGCGGATAATATCAATATTAAGGATCTGTGTGTCATTTGGGGGGAATCCAATACCACACCCATCGTTTACCGGAACATTGATTTTTCGAGTGGACAGTGGACCTGCTACATCAAAACCGACAATTACGCCGCGTACCACGGATTTGATCTAACCAAATTATCCAATAATCACGTGCTGACCGATGATCCAGCCATTGCTGACACCATACGTGAAGCCAACTACGGCGACATTATTCATTTCAAAGGCTATCTGTCTCATTACGAAGGCAGAAAAGTATCTCGGGGGACCAGTACATCACGCACGGATACCGGGAATGGCGCCTGCGAAACCATCTACATTACCGACTTTTCGATTCTGCATGACGCAAACAAGCGATGGGATAACCTGTTTAGCATTAGCTCTTATCTATTACTTGCCCTGATAATCTGGGTACTGGTCTTTGAATCCATACCGATTGTGAAAGATTTGATTAGAGCACATAAAGAATCCAGGGATCAGTGAAGCAATAATGGCAAGACAAGAAATGATAAAGGGCAGCGTTGCTGCCCTTTATTGATTATTGCTGCAGTATCAGCGAGATATTATCCGCATAACCATCACTGCTCCCCCAGCTGTCATCAAACTGGACAGTCACATCAATGGTCTGCGTCGCCGCAGGCACCTGACCGGAGGCTTCACGGTAGACAAACCCAGTCGCGCTGCCACGATCACTTTCCGTCACCGGCCCGATCGTCACGCTGCGCTGACCGAAATACCAGTCACTCAAACCTGACCAGGTACTGCTGGTGATCTGCTTGGGATAGCCGGCATCCACTTTATTCAGGGCATGATCAAAGCGGACATACTCACCTTCCTTGAACAGGTAGGATTTGAACAAGTCTTTCCTGAAGGCAGCATCAATATGGCTCGGCCATACGTGCATTCCCGGCCAGGTGGTATCAGATATCAGCAACGGATACCCCACATCCACCTTGCCACTGCTCATGTTGTAGCGGATATATTCCTCCCCTTTGAAGAAATAGGCGTTGCCATTGCTCCAGTTGATCGCTGAATCAATATCCCGGGCGCCGCCCTTGAACTTCGCCAGTTCAGGCCACTGTTCGGCGATTTTCATGGGATAACCATCGTCAGCACGATCCGCACTGATGTCGTAGCGGATATATTCATCATCTTTGAAGAAATAGGCCTTGCCGTTGCCCCAGTTGATCACCGCATCAATATCACTGGCGCCGCCGGTAAAGCGATCCAGCCCCGGCCAACCGCCTGCGATAGATACCGGATAACCGCCATCGACTCGATCATTGCCCAGGTCATAACGATAATACTGGCTGCCGCGGAAGAAATAGACCTTGCCATTGTCCCATTTGGTGGCCGCCATGCCGGCGTCATCATTGAAACGAACGGTGACAGAAGCCTTGTCATCATCCTGTTCATAACCGCCCAACCAGGCCGAGAGGTTATAGGTAGTTGGCTGCGACAAATCGAGGTGCGAAACATCAATACGCTGCATCATCGCTGACTTCTGCTTGGTACCACCGGCAAAGAAGATCTTGCCGCCATCCGGTACGCTGCCCGCACCAGGAAAGCCACCGGGAGCGCCATACTGAATAGGCACTGCACCGCCGCCTTCCAGCCAGCCGGAGGTAGAACCTTCATAGCCGTATCGGATGTAACCGCGGTCATGCTCAGCGTCACCATTGACGATCAGTTCTGCACCGATCTGGGCTGGTTGATAAACCTGTGCACGCAGCACAGAATGCCCATCCAGTCCCTTGTCCTGCCAAGCCATCCCCAAGTGATCCAGGATAGAAGGCACCACATCAACCGGCGCTGCATCGGTACGGATACCAGCGGTCAGGTGTGAAACCGCATCACCACTGGCAATAAACCAGCTGTTCCGGTGCTCAGGACGATTATCGCCATGCTGACCATTAGCGGTACCGCCATGATCCGGCACGGCAATCACCAGCCAGTCTTCATTCGCATAATTCGGGCGGGATTCCATGGCATTGAGAATCTCACCCAGCTGCCGGTCTGCCTTTTCAATGGCACTGCGGTATTCAGGAACATCAATGCTGAAGCCATGCGAATGGCCTTCTGCATCAACCATCGAGAAATACTGAAAGAGAACATCGACATCTGTATTGTTCAGTAGCTCGATGGTCTTGGGAACCGTGGTGTTGTCTTCATACTTCCCGTAATACCAGTAGTGATCTTCATCCGCACCGGTTGGCATCCTCATATGAATACCATCCCAGGACGTTACCCGTGCGGTATGGAGAGCGGGGTTCTGCTGTTCAACCAGGCTGAACAAGTCAGGAATATTGCCCAGCCTCGACCCGGTGAACGAATTGTTGGTAATGCCATGGCGATCCCGCCAGACACCGTAGAGAATCGTCGCCCAGCAAGGCGCACTCCAGGTCGTGTCTTCCGCCTGCATCGGGCTGAAGAATCCCTGGCTGACCAGCCGGTCCAGGTTCGGTGTATTGGCCTGCTGGAGTGAATCAGGGCGTAAGCCGTCAATGCCGATCAGCAGAACCTTTTTCTTTTTCTGAACCGTAATACTGCTATTGGCTTCAGCGTCACTGGCCCCCCCTGCCAGAGGCACCGCTACCGTGCTGGCCGCGAGAAGTGAGGAAAGAGTCAGCGCAGGCAGTGACCGCCTGAACCGGTGATTGATCATGTCCATTGTGGCTCCCTAACTGTTGTTGTTTTTATCCGGCACTGAAGTCCGGACGAGACTTCAGTGTGAGAGCAGGCTGTGACAGTGCCATGAAGTTAATGTGAATGTCCAGCATCGTGCAAGAACACATTGGCTATCCTCAATGGAGCACCTGAAACAAACCACTCCAATTGCGCTTATAGTTTTCATTGACTCATCAATATCAACTGTAATTCAGCCCCCTTTAAGTACTTTTACAGTCATGGCCCAAAAACACTAACAACCTTATTGAAATTCCTTAATAACATCATCCGCCAACAAATAACCATGGATTTTTTTGGGAATCAGACCGGCACTACTATAGAGATTTTGAACAACATCCTTATATATTGGGTAATAATTATGTCTGAGTGCCTGTCTAATAATCACTTGCAGACTCATTGTTGGAGTATCATTGACAAAGTAAGAAAAAACCTTTTTTACACCCT
Source organism: uncultured Kistimonas sp. (assembly GCA_964291505.2). Taxonomy (GTDB): domain Bacteria; phylum Pseudomonadota; class Gammaproteobacteria; order Pseudomonadales; family Endozoicomonadaceae; genus Kistimonas. Next base: position 538,654 of record OZ220199.1, read on the forward strand.
CTTGCTGACCTGTTTCATTGACAAAGCTATCAGCATGCTGCTCTAAACATTTTCTTATAAACGTAGGCGAGTAAAGTGAAAGCATCCCTTTTACCAATTTAGCATCACCCCATTTAATTAAATAATCCACCATCTTTGTGAGCCTATCCTTTATATAAAGGGATTTTTCATCCATTTTATACAAAGGATCGAAACCATTTCCAATCAGAAGACCGATAAGATCTCTAAAAAGCTTAATAGACTTAGCTTTATCCATACGGGGATTCATAGGATTTCCGAAAGAAACTTCTGCGGCAATTATCATCTCTGCAAACTCTGTTATACCATGGCGATTCAAATAATTAATACACGCCCCAGCCCCAATCATCTTTTTCAGGGCTGCCAAAAAACAAGGCATTAAGTCTTGGCAATTCGTCATTTCAGAGCAAGTTAACATGGCCCAATTAATAAACGGCCCACCTCTTTTTCTTATCTGAACAGATATCACATTGACATTTGCACCATTATCCAAAAGCACTTCAACAAGATTACGATACTGCTGCACTCCAGTGCGAATGTTGAAATTAAAAGCTAATTCTATCGGACAACATTGAGGACTACGCAAGTTAACATCCGCCCCCCTATCAATTAAAAAGCGAACCAGCCTTTCATCACAACCAGCAGAAGATAACGCATAACATAAAGGCGTCATACCAGAAGGACCCCATATAATATTCAGATCAGCCCCTGCATCGATAAGTTGTATTAAGGCATCAAAACGATGGTAATCTATTGCCGTATATAAAGCTTGATAGGGCCCACAGCCCTTTACAAACGATCTTTCCCCTGAAATATTAAGTGCAAGAAGAGATTGAAACAAATAAGGATTATAATCTCGCGCCTTCAGAGATTCTGCCATCTTATGATGGTAGCCATCTCGCTCTGTGAGAGCTGAATAATTTTTAATTTTCACATAATCCTTTCCATTATATACACAACTCACATCGCAACTGGATTTATCTCATAAATATCATCCCAATATTTTTTTCGAGCCAATCCAACTTTAAAATATTATCAATTATCATCACAAAAACAATAAACCTAATAAGAACAGGAATATCATCAAACACTGTGCCTACACGGCCAATTACGTCATAACCATTTAACGTTGGAACAATGCTCGGTTGTCCGCCAATCATCGTCTCTTTAAAAGCGCTGATAAACAAGAAACAACTCAGAGCCACATGGGTATATCCCGAGCCCTCCTAAATAAAGCAGGAACAGGCCCTATATTCTTGCGGTATCGAACCGAAAGTCTCGTGTCTAAAGCGTCCGGTGGCAACCGTTCTGCCTCCATTTCTGGCCAGCGCCACTCGTTCCTTTTGAATGCTGAACCCGGAAACGTCCGGCCTGATCAAAGTCCTGAAGATAACTCCAGAAAGAAATTCCATGAAGCCGACACATTTTCTTGAGACTGGCGAAGGTATCGCGAGCCTGTCGACCAGACTCGCTCCGAGTGCCGCCGCTGATTTTGCGGCGCTTGACGTGTTCTCTGATTTGGCTTTCGCTCAAGTTGTTGTGCAATGGAAGACCGGGATCATCCAGTACCGCCAGTAGCTCAGGCTCTTTGACGGCAAGATTACCCAAGGCTTCTCGTAACCCGCTGCATTCCACCTTGACCTGTACCAGTTGACGGAAACTGCTGCGAATTTTGTGGGCAAAGTCCTGATCTGGATTTTCCTTGAAAGCCTTGAGGTCCCGGTAGAGTTCCCAGAACTGGCATAGCAGTTGGTATTGCTCTTCCACCTGCTCGTTGTTAACCGGGATCACCCGCTCTATCGGACGACACGCATGGAGCCAGCACCCTGAGCGGGTAAACACATCAAATTGACCAGCGCCGTCACTGTGAATGGGCAGGTCAGGGCGAACCCCGTGTGCAATGAGGCTACCATACAGCATCGCTTCCGACGCTTTTTTACGAAGTATGGGGCCTTTCAGACCGCAATCGTTCAGAAAGGCATGCCACGAATCCAGGCTGAGGAAATGAACACCGAGACACGCCTGAAACACCAAACGCCACTTGGCTGGAAACTTATGCTCCTCCAGAAAATCCATGGCATGCTCATTCAGGACGTGTGTTGGCCAGGGGCGGTGTAGCAAAGTTAAAAAATTCTCTCTGCTTTTACTCCCGGTACTACCAAACCATGCGAACTGCGGGTTGCCAATAAAAGTACAGTAACCGTTCTGCCCCTTATGACGAGCCCCTGTGTCATCTACCTGCAAGTAACCACAATGGAGCAAGCCGGTTGCCAGAAGCCCATCCTTTTCCTCGTGAAAATCGTCATGGTTCAGGGTAAGCAGGTTGCTGAGTTCTCCTGCTGATATGGAAACACCCCAGTCCCAGAGTGATTCCAGCAATTGCTGCTCTGTGACAGCACAGGCATGATGCTGGTGTAGAACATAGCAACGAAGGTTTGGTCCGAAATGATAGCCCTGCATGGCCTTAGGCAAACGTCCATGCAGAGATTGACCATCAGGGGTAGTCCAGTGCTCAAGCTCATATCGGAGGAAATTGACTTCAAATGACAATTCCTGCACATCGTATGTGCTGAAGCCTTTGAATACAGCGCCTTCAGGTATGGACTCTGGAGCAACCCGCTTGCAGGTGGGATCCTTTGGTTTTGGCGGCTTCTTGCGTTTTTTCCGGGTGCGTTCATCCGGTTTTCCGGTATCTCGCTTTTGATGGTCAGACTCAGATCCATCTGTTGGCTGATTGTCACCTGCTGAACCGGAATCCTTCGGCGGAGTGTTGGGCTTTATGTCGGGTTTACCATTAAGCCCTTTCAGACGATGTATTTCCTCCTCAAGAATGCTGATCCTCTCTTTGAGGCGGACGTTCTCCTCTTGAGCCCTTGTTATGTAGTTGAGCATTTTTGTGACCAGTTCGTTTCTCTGGTCATCTGGAACAGCAAATGGAAAAGGCATGGTTGGGTATGATAGACGACAATCCTATTTACGCGATTACCAAGGCTTTTTGAGCAATTACGATTCAGACCTATAATACCCTGTCATATCTAGCCCTTTGAAGTGGGGAGCAACTGGCAGGGATTGCAAGCAGTTTGAATATTCACGCATACTAAAAACCCTTACATCATTAAAAGCACACTAGCAATATAACGCTTACTTATGATCTAAACGTCTAACATTCAAGCAACACTATCTAACTAAAACACCAACCATCTACTTCCTACCCGCTTCACTATCTTCCTTGAACCAAGAATCAGCATAATTATTTATAAGTTAGCTTTCTTACCAATCAATAACAGCAACCAAAACCATCCATAATTCAATAAAAATACATAAAGATGAAGAGCAGTAACTAATTATTCGTATATCTGGTGAAAACTACTAATACTCGCAAACGCTAATAACAAAGAGACTATCCGTTGACTCAACGCATCTACTTACCGTCGGAGTGAGCTCAGAATATTTGCAATATCAGATGCTTCTGCCGAGCACACCGACATTGCTGCCTGATAAGAGTTATCAACCAAAACAGGGACACAATGAAACACAATGCGCTAGCGGGTCCATTACTGGCCGCATCCGCTTTTGTACTGTGGGGGCTGACACCGCTGTACTATCGCCTGGTACCGGGCGCCGATGTCTATGAAATGCTGGCCCAGCGACTGATCTGGTCTGTACCAACGCTATTACTGGTGATGCTGATCATTGGACGGCAGATTGACTGGCGCACGGTGCTGGCGGATCGTCGCTCGCTGCTGCTCAGCCTGCTGGCGGGCCTGTTCATGTGCCTGTCCTGGTACTGTTTTATCTACGCCATGACCCATGGTCAGGTACTGGCTGCTAGCCTGGGATTTTTTATTAACCCACTGTGTTCTATCGCGCTGGGTGTGCTGTTTTTAAATGAACGGTTGAACCGTGCACAAGCAGCTGCTGTTGTATTGGGCATCCTTGGCGTTACCTGGCAGGTCTGGCATTACGGTGAGCTTCCCTGGCTGTCGCTGGGCATGGGGGTGGCGTTTGGCTTCTACGGCATGATCAAGAAATACATCGCCTTCGATTCGCTAACATCACTGCTGATGGAAGCGCTTCTGCTGACGCCGTTTGCCCTTGGCTACCTGTTCTGGCGACTTTACGACGGCAGCAGTGTGTTCTTTGAGGCCAGCAGCAATGTTCAGCTGCTGTATATTCTCTCGGCGCCGGTCACCCTGCTTCCTGTGGGACTGTTCACACTGGCCGTTCGTCGTACATCGCTGACAGTCGTGGGGCTGATTCAATACATTGAGCCCAGCCTGCAGTTCTTCCTGGCCATCGCGTTGTTCGGTGAAGTTTTCGACAGCGTCAAAGCTGTCAGTTTTGGGTTTATCTGGGCCGGTCTGCTGCTTTGCTGCCTGCAGAGCGCTTATGACCATTACCGCCCCAGAAGCGCCTACTGACTATCAGCAGGGTACCCACATCATTCCGGGTACCCTGTAATTTCCCGGATCTTGCGATACAGCGGTTGCATCTGTTTATACATTTTCAGATACACCTCGTTGTAAAGACGGTCATATAACAGGGTATTGGCAGGATCCGGCTGGAACACACGACAGGGTCTGGTCATATTCGTGATCGCTGTGCGGTAGTCCTTATAGAGCCCTAGCCCTACAGCTGTATTAATGGCAGCTCCCAAGCCCGATGTTTCATAGGTATGCGGACGCTCCACAGGCAATCCGAAAATATCGGCTGTCAGCTGCATGGCACCATCACTTTGGGATCCGCCACCGGAAACCACCAGCCGTCCAATAGGATGGCCACTGCGTTTTTCCAGAATATCCCGCCCTTCACGAAGTGCATAAGCTAAACCTTCGACGATCGCCCGATACACATGAGCGCGGGTATGCACATCACCAAAACCAATAATACTGCCCTTGGCCTCCAGGTTCTTCAGACCGGGTGACCAGTAAGGCTGCAGCATCAAACCCATTGCGCCCGGCGGTGCTTCGTCGAGCAAGCCTTCAAACAATTCTTCCGGCACAACGCCACGCTGTTCTGCCTGCTCCAGTTCAGGGTGTCCGAACTGCTGCTTGAACCAGCTCACCATCCAGTAGCCACGGTAAACCATAAACTCAGCGTTGTAGGCATCAGGAATAGCGGCAGCAAAGGGAGGAATCAGAAACTGTGGCTCAACGTATTTGTAGTTGACCGTATTGATGGTGGCCGTCGTTCCGTAACTGAGACAACCCGTACCGGCATCTGCGCAACCAGAGCCGATCACTTCACAGGCTTTGTCTGCCGCCGCCGCAATGACGGGCAAACCTTCGGGAATACCGGTGAACTCAGAGGCGGCTTTCGTCACATGTCCGAGCAATTCCCCTGGTTTCACCAGCTCCGGCAGCTGCGCCCGACGAATACCTGTACAGCGCCACTTCCAGTCAAATGATTTAGCCCACTGCTGGCGTTTGTAATCAAACGGGATATACCCTACCTGACATCCGGTGGAATCCTTGAATTCCCCCGTCAGTTTCCAAGTATGCCAGCCAGACAGCAGCAGAAATTTATGGGTACTTTTCCAGAGATCAGGCTGATTCTGCGCCAGCCAGCGCGCCTGGCATTTGCTGCGAAAATAATCCAGTGTTTCCCGAAGGCCGGTCACAGCGGCAATCAAGTCCCAGCCGCCCCCTATAGCCTCTTTGGTGTCAGCACGTCGCTGATCCAGCCAGAGAATAGCCGGGCGCAACGCTTTTCCCTGTTTATCGACACAGACGACAGTGCCACGCTGCGTCGTCACTGACACCCCAGTGACGGCACTTGCCGGAATCTCGGTTTCTTGCCAGAGCTCCCTGCAAGCACGGCCCACAGCCTGCCAGTAATAATCCGGATCCTGTTCCGCCCAACCGGGATTCGGTGAAAAATAAGGATTCAGTTCAACACGCGATTTGCCTACCAGCTCCCCCTGCAGGTCAAACAACAAGGCGCGTACACTCTGGGTACCGTTATCGATAGCCAGCAAGTACTTTTCCTGCGACATCCGGTTACTCCTGCGGCAGGCCTGCAACCGAGACCTGCTCTGTTATTCTTTTTTCGTGCTATCAGCAAGACAACAGCAATGGATTATGAGGCGATGGAGTACGCCTTACGCCACAGCGCCTGGTAACGCCCCACCTCCTGAATCCAGCGTTCAGCATCCCAGCCAGCTTCTTCCTGCATGATGGCGCGGATACGTCGCAACTCCCCCTGCCCGCCGTTTTCCAGCAGATTGCCAACACGCGTCCGGCGTAACAGCAAATCATCCAGATGAACCACCTGTTCATGCCGGGCAGCCCAACGCAGCTCTCCCCATAAACAGTCGGTATTGGCAACGGGTGTCCATTCCGTGTCTTGTATGTCAGTAACCACATTCTCCGTCGCAAAACCAAAGCGCCCCTCCAGACGACGAAGAACGTTTTCTGAATCACGCTTTAGCTTCGAAGTTGTTTGTGTCGTGTCTGATGAGGAGAAAATGGGCGCCTGTGAACTGAAACCATCAGCGCCAGAGATATAACGGCGAATACTGGCCATGACTTCAAGCGCAATAAGGCGGAATGTCGTCAGTTTGCCGCCACAGACGGTAATTAACCCCTGATCATCCCAGATGGCATGCTCACGCTTTTCTTTCGAGGGATCCACATCCTTGCCACTGCTGATCACAGGGCGAACGCCTGTCCAGGTGGAAATCACATCCTCTCTGGCAATCACCGCACCAGGAAACTGATGGTTAGTTGCGTCCAGCAGGTAATTGATTTCTTCCTCGCTGATTCCCGGTTCTTCATCCAGCGATTCCGGATAATCCAGATCCGTGGTACCGATCACCGTGTGCCCTTCCCACGGGAAAATAAACACTGGTCGTTTATCCGCAGGATGCATGAAACAACAGACCTGGGCCACCGGCAGGCGCCAGGAAGGGACAACCAGGTGACTGCCACGTAAGGGGCGCACGACAGCCGACTGCCCCACTTCCTTGCGTAGAGTATCAGTCCAAACCCCCGTTGCATTGACCACCACACGTGCTTTCAGGGAAAAGGTTTCACCGGTGAGCTCATCCACGGCATTGACGCCAGCAACACGTCCCTCCTGCTTAAGAAGCGAATCGACACGACAATAATTCAGGGCCTCGGCACTGGTGTTGTGGAGGGCTTCATACAACACGCGAAGTACCAGGCGGGCGTCATCGACAATCGCATCATTAAAGCAGGTTCCGCCTTTGAGGCCTTCTTCACGAATGCCTGGTGTAATTTGAGTACTCAGTTTGTCGGCTGCATAAAAACGATGACTGCGTTTTCCTGCCAATGCACCGTAAACATTCATCACCGCTGAAAAGACCAGAGGACCGGGAAAGCCCCCCTTGTAATGGGTCATGGTGAACTCACTACGCTCCACCAGACCCGGCGCTTCGTCCAGCAGTCTTTCACGCTCCCGCACCGAATCATGGGTGAGTTTCAGCTGTCCCTGGGCAATGTAGCGCAGGCCACCATGCACCATCTTGGAGGAACGGCTCGACGTCCCCCAGGCGAAGTCCTTTTGTTCGAGCAACAGGCAGCGCAGACCGCAGCGGGCCGCTTCACGCAGAATGCCGGCGCCGGTAATACCGCCGCCTACCACAATCAAGTCCCATTCATCGGCTGGCCGCAGCGCGGCCAGTATTCCGTCCCGCGATCCCCCCAGCGGTCCCCGGTTCGCTTCACTCATTTGGCCTGCCTCTTTTGTCAGACTTCTTGATTATCCAGTCATTCTCGGGTGACCGATCAGGCTTCCAGCAACGCTCCCGGATTCAGGCGACCTTCCGGATCAAAGCGTTGGCACAGGGTACTGATGGCCGCCATTCCCAGCTCGCCCTTTTCGGCTGACAGGTAAGGTGCATGATCACGACCTACACCGTGCTGATGACTGATGGTACCGCCATGGGCGACAACCGCCTGGGAAGCTGCACTTTTCAGCTTCCGCCAGTTCGCTACCGTTTCTTCGTAGGTTTCTCCGCAGCGGAACAGGTACGTGGTGTAAATGCTGGAACCCTGTGCATAAAAATGTGACAGGTGGGTAAAGACATGCACATTCTCTCCCTGCTCCGCCAGCGCACCACGCAGTGCATCCTCCATGGCGTTCAGGGTGTTGTCCACACGACTCCAGTCCACGGACGTTTCCAGCGTGTCGACGGCATAACCTTCCTGCCACAGGTTTTCACGCAAATACGGGAAGCGGAAACGACCTTTTTCCCAGATTCGACCAATACGATCACCAATCGTCATACCGACACCGTTATAGTGACGTACCAGTCGCCGTATCTGCCGATGTGCTGCACGGTATTGAGCGCGGGTGCCGGTAATACCAAACGTCAGCATACATTTGCCTTCATCAACATTCCGGAAACGCAGGTATTTTTCGAGCATGGCAATGAGGTCTTCATGACCAGCCAGCTTCAACTGTGTAAAGGTTTCTATGGCATTAGATAAGCGGAGCATTGAGAGCGGAATCCGCGACTGAACAGCGGCTTTTGTGCAATTGAAACCATCCCGCCAGTTCGGGAAATAAACGACAAAGAACTTTTCTTTTTCTGGCGCCGGGCTTACCCGCACTTTCACTTCGGAAAGCACGCCCATACGCCCTTCGGAGCCTAATACCATTTCGCGAATATCGGGGCCTGCGGAGGAGGCAGGCATGGTAGGGATTTCGAGCGTGCCCTCGAACGTTTCCAGACGACCACCGGCAAACAGTTGCTCGATTCGGCCATATCGCAATGACTGTTGACCACTGGACCGACTGGCGACCCAACCGCCTATTGTGGATAGTTCAAACGACTGTGGAAAATGCCCCAGCGTATAACCGCTTCGTGCAAGCTGCGCTTCCACCATAGGGCCGGGTGTTCCAGGGCCAAAGGTGGCAATCTGACTTTCAGTATCCAGACTGACCAGACGGTTCATATGCTCAAGGCTTAACGTCAACACCGGTTTATCCAGTGCCGGAGGATTGATATGCCCGGCAACACTGGTGCCGCCACCATAAGGGATAATGACAAAGTCCTTCTCACGAGCCAGATCCATCAATTCGCGGATTTGCTCAGGGGTTTCCGGATAAGCGACACCATCCGGAAAATGCTCAAACACACCGCTTTTCATAGCCACCCAGTCCGGTAAAGACTGCCCACGGGCATGACGGACACGATGCTCGACATCCTTACAAATCAATTCATGGTCTGGCAGGCGTGACGCCGGCACCTTGGCACACACCTCATCCAAGGTCGCCTGTGGCAGGATCCGGCCTTCCCCCAGGTTTTCCCTGACAAACTGGCGGGCGCCTTCAGTAATGGTGGGTTTTTCGGTGGTGTCTGTGCCCCAGCTGTTCCAGTAACGCATGGTTTTATTCTTCCCCTGGCCGCGCTGATGTTCTGTTTGTTATCTGACCGGCTTCCCCGGCATGTATCGGAGAGTGTACTCTGCTGATTTTATCCGGGGAAGAGAATAGTAGCGGTGCGGAGTGTGGCCTGCCCGCGCTCAAGCGTCACGGGCAATTTTCATTGGAATTAAGGTCAATTCAGGTCTAATCCAAATCATAACCATGACCTTGTGCCATAAAACAGGCTTATGCCGGTTTTTTATGATTTTTATTCATACAATAATCAATGAAGCCGAGGCATTTGCCCCTTAGAAGGAACCCTACAATTATTTATGTTTAATGTGAAGAGAATTGGCTCAGCACAATTCTGGGATTGTTCAGTTTGTATGGCTATTGCAATATTAAAAGCCATCCTCTGTGAAAATCGTTTACATAGTTCAATAATGGCGCTACCACCTAGGACATTTACAGGATTGATGCATATTTCAAGAAAATTATGACCAGAAAAAAACTCAAGGGTATTGGTTGCTATATTACACATTAAAGCGGCTTTTTTATTGCATTCTTCCATAGGAATCAGTGGAACTTTCAAAGATACTCCTTTTATGTCAGGAATAATTTTTAAATTTGCTCTTAACATATGATAATTTTGCTCGCTAAATATACTATTCAACAGATCAACATGTCTCCCTCTTGGAATCGTATCAGGCATCGCACCATAAAACGCTAATGACATATCAGGTAAACAAAAGTGGCACACAATCATTTTGGGAGGGTTAAGCCTAGAAAGCACCTGATAACCGAAACTATCTCGACGGCGCGTAATACAGAAAAGATTTTTCCCAGAACGCCCAAACAGGTCTGCCCCAATAGTTTTTAAAATAGAATAACGAGCTCTTATCTTCTTTGTAGCCGGCTCTATTATTCGACCAAACCAACCTCCTTTTTTGGCTTCCTTGTGCCCAGCAGACCTTATTTCAATCTCTACCTTTTCATCTTCAAAATCAACTTCATCCCATTTTCCCTCAGGGAAATTACACGCCAAGTCAGAATTATTCCTTAAAAAACGCTCAATGCCGGCATAATTCGGCACGTCATCATTACTGCCAACAAAGTGCAAAATGCACGGAGCCTCATCGTCGGGCCCTATTGCTACAGCAGTCATTGCCCCCGCGCCCTCAGCACTAGCACTAGCACTAGGACCATCTTCTCTAGTATCAATCGTTTCACTGGATCCAAGAGAAAGGCTTGTTCTGCGACTGAGTGAAGGTTCTTCCGATCCTGAAGCAGATAAAATGTCGTCCTCAGGTTCTGGCTCCAACGGCGGAACAATGTCAGGAGGTATTGATGATCCACTTGCAACAGGTTCTTCATAGTCATCTGGCGCCTGAGGCTCCTCAGCAACTGCTGTTTCTGGCTCCTGACTAAGACCCGATTCAGAACCACTGTCATCTGCTGTTGTTTCGGCCATACCATCAGGCCTTTCTAATCCTGTTAGATCGATTTCCCCTTGATCATCTTGAAGATCAGCGCCCTCAGATTCTGATTCTGTTTCTTCACTTTGAGAATCAGTACTTATTGTCGTGACTGACTCCCTTCTGAGAGAAACGGATTCTGATCCAGTACTACCCTGTCGGGGTAAAAGATAACAACAAGGGCAGCATTGCTTGATACATCGGGCAATCTCCCTGCATACATTGCCAATAGCGGATACAATATAACTAACGATATCGATGACAGCCTTAACACAATAACAACAGAAGTAGCTTTTCGTTTCATTTCTCTGGCTGTTTTGAAGATCATAATTACCAGATGTCACTTGAGGGGAAACTTGAGTCTCTGGGCTCTGCATTTGTAAATCACCGGGGTATTAATAAAAGGTGATCATTAGATCGCTTCGCTACTGAAAAGTTCCCAATACCCCAGCAACCCCAAAGAAATCTGTGTATTAACCCTAGGTGTCGCACGTATCGCACTACGCTCTTTTGGCCCTGATGAAAAGTTACGTACCCTTCATCGTATTTTCTGTCTGGTTAAATAAGCGGGTCAGGCCTAGAATAAGCAGCTTTTTCTGGTAGGTTGCAACGCTGTCCACCTTGGCTATCAGTGGAAGTAAGAACCTGCCGATGCCCGAAACGACACGGTAACACAAGCGGATGCGCAAGAAGCTATACATCAAAACCCATGGTTGTCAGATGAACGAGTATGATTCCGCCCGCATGGCGGACCTGCTCGGCGAAACCCATGAGCTTGAGCTGACCGACAGCCCCGATGACGCGGATGTCTTGCTGGTGAACACCTGTTCAGTCCGGGAAAAGGCCCAGGAGAAACTGTTTCATCAGCTTGGCCGCTGGAAGCGCCTGAAAGAGCAAAACCCTAAGCTCGTCATTGGTGTGGGCGGCTGTGTCGCCAGCCAGGAAGGCGATGCCATTCGTCGCCGCGCCCCGTATGTTGACGTGATCTTCGGGCCGCAGACCCTGCACCGCCTGCCGGAAATGATTGACGCCAGCAAAACCACCAGCAAAGCCGTGGTCGATGTCACCTTCCCGGAAATCGAAAAATTTGACCGCCTTCCGGAACCCAGCGTTAACGGCCCCACAGCGTTTGTGTCTGTTATGGAAGGCTGCAGCAAGTACTGCACCTTCTGTATCGTCCCTTATACCCGTGGCGACGAAGTCAGCCGCCCCTTTGATGATGTAATTGCCGAATGTGTCTCCCTGGCTGAACAGGGCGTTCGTGAAATTAACCTGCTGGGGCAGAACGTTAATGCCTATCGCGGTGAAAAGCATGACGGTACAGTCGCCGATCTGGCTGAACTGATCACCTATGTCGCCGCCATCGACGGCATTGGCCGGATCCGTTTCACCACATCGCATCCGGTGGAATTCTCAGAGAGCCTGATCCAGGTTTACGCGGATGTGCCAGAGCTGGTCAGCCACCTTCACCTGCCGGTACAAAGCGGTTCTGATCGCATACTGGCGCTGATGAAGCGCGGTCATATGGCGCTGGAATACAAGTCCAAGATTCGCAAGCTGCGTAAAATTCGCCCCGACCTGAGCATGTCGTCCGACTTTATTATCGGTTTCCCTGGCGAAACGGATCGCGACTTTCAGGACACCATGAACCTGATCGCTGATGTTAATTTCGATGCCTCGTTCAGCTTTATCTACAGCAAGCGCCCGGGCACACCTGCGTCCGACATGCCAGACGATGTGCCTGCTGAAGTGAAGAAGCAGCGACTGCAAATCCTTCAGGATCGCATCAACCAGCAGACCATGCAGATCAGCCGTCGCTTGGTCGGCACTACACAACGCATTCTTGTCACAGACTTTTCCAAAAAAGATCCAGGACAGTTACAGGGTCGAACCGAGTGTAACCGCGTTGTTAACTTCCACTGTACAGATCCCCGACTGATCGGTCGCTTTGCTGATGTGCTGATCCTGGAAGCATTTCCGCACAGCTTGCGAGGTGAGCTGGTTTCTTCTGAACTGGACGAAGCAAACGTCGCATAGAAAGGGTACGGGTAATCATCGAGACGATGGTTACCCAATTATGTCTGCCATATAGAGAATTGGTCTGATGGAGTATCAGCCTGATATTGGGACGGAAGTAGATGACGTTTCACTGACCTGGGTATCTTGTGTGCCAGCTTGGGATTACACCTGACCAATTTTCGAACCAACATAGCGCAAAAGTGCTGCAAAGGAGGAACATCTGATTGCAACAACATAACCATGTAATCATTGTTCAGATTGCAGGCCATCTCAAATGGCGTCACCCCATCATGATTAGTATGCCTGATAAGCATCGGTCGCAAATTTGAAAGCCTAAAAGCTGCCTCAATAGAGTTATTCCATACAGAATGGTGTAAATAGCTATTACCGTCACTATCGAGTAGCATTAAGTCCACGTTTAAGCTATCTATAAGAGCCTCAATAATAACTAGATCATCCTGAGCTAACGCATTATGTAACGCCGTATACCCTTGGCTATTTACTCTATTAACATCAACACCCTTTCTTAAGAAATAAATCATTATCCTAAACGCACCAGATTCAGCAGCAACATGCAACAAACTAACATTTGAGCTATTACTAAAATGAATATCCAGACCCGAATGCATCATAAGAAAAAGCAAATCCAACCGATCCTGACGCACAACATGAAAAACAGGCGTCTCGGAATATTCATCTTCATCACCCAAGGATAACTTTCCCTCCTCAAGGAAATACTTTATTATCAACCACTCCGCACGGCGAGCTGCAATATGCAAGAATGTCTCCCCAAGCATATTTCGAAAATCCTTATCCTTAAATTTATTTTTATTCAGAATAAAATCAGCAACTGACCCAAATTCAAGCAATGCAAACAACTCATCAACATATTCATCGTAGCTCTCTGACTGAAACTCAAACAATGTTGAAACATAAACACATGGCACCGAGTAAAACAAAGAGAGATTGATATACTTACACTTCCTCTTTACCAACTGCTTTTCGGACTGAGTTGCAAGCTGATCAATATTTTTTTCATTAAGTAAAAATCTAATTCTTTTAGAATGATCGGTCACTGCCCTTCCCATGAAAAAAGACAAATCCACAACTTCTGTATTATTTTCAGAGTCATAATTACAGGACATTGAATTTACAACATAACAGGGTTTCATGCAGAAATACTTCTTACAAAATTAATAGAGACATTATCTTCTCGATAGAGTTCACTGTCAGTGACAGTTACTAATAATTATCAAATAGAGGGGCTCCACCAATACATTGGCAGAGCCTTTAATGGATGTTAAACCTCTATTTACGCATTACCAGTAAATCCCCCGCAACAATGCAGCAAAAGCCACCTGCTCTGAGGAAATGGCTGCATTTTTCCCTTTATCAGCCTCTTTATCGCCACGTGCAGCAGCAGAATCCGGGAACATCTTGAAGCCGGTGTTCATAATGATCTCGCTGGCCCTGGGTGCCAGAGCATTCACGACCTGGGCAAAGACCCCCAACCGTGTAGCAATCCGCTTGGGCTTGTTGATCATCGCATCCAGTACCATATCTGCCGCTTCATCTGGTGTGAGAGTCGGTACAGAGTCATAGATCTTGGTTGGACCAATCATCGGGGTTTTCACCAACGGCATATTAATAGTGGTGAACTTGACGTTACGGTCAGAGAACTCTGCCGCCGCGCAGCGGGAAAAAGCGTCCAGCGCCGCCTTTGAAGCAACATAAGCTGAGAACCGGGGTGCATTGGTCAGCACGCCGATGGACGAAATATTGATAATGTGTCCGCGACGTCTTTCCAGCATGACCGGTGAAAAGCCCATGATCAGCTTCAGCGCACCAAAATAGTTCAGCTGCATGGTTCGCTCGAAGTCATGCAACCGATCAAACGACAGCGCAATGGAACGCCGGATTGAACGTCCCGCGTTGTTAACCAGGATATCGACAAGACCGTGATCGGCTAACACGGCGCCCACCAGCGTTTCGCAGTCTTCCGGCACACTGATATCACAACGGTAGACATGGGCTTCACCACCGAGCTGGGCGATTTCCCGCTTGGTCTCTTCCAGTTTCTCCGGGGTCCGCGCGACCAGAATCAACTTGGCGCCACTCTCTGCCAGCTTCAGGGCTGTCGCCTTACCGATACCCGATGTTGCCCCGGTAATCACAATGGTCTTGCCCTGAACGGCACCCTTGATGGTTCGATCCACGGACAATTCCGGATCCAGCTTCCGCTCCCAGAAATCCCAGATAGCCGGGGCATAGTCTTGCAATCTCGGACATTCGATGTCCGAGCCTTTCAAAGCGCGCTCAGTTTCCCGACAGTCGAACTTGGTCGGGTAATTCACAAAGCTCATGACAGTCGGCGGAATCCCCAAATCTTCCAGCAAGGCATCACGTATGCGCTGGACGGGTGGCAGACGGGTAATACCATCCCGGATCATCTTGGGGATAAAGCCGAACATGCGCGAATCAATCCGCATGGCCATTTTGGGCGCGTGTCCTGCTTCAGCAAAGATGTTCATCACTTCACCAACTTTGGACGGATCCGGATCCACCAGATGGAAACACTGGCCATCGAGCCCCGGCTGTCTGGCAATGTGCGCCATGGCGTTGACCACAAAATCCACCGGAACGATGTTCATCCGCCCCCCTTCTATTCCGATGGTCGGCATCCACTGGGGCAGTGACTGACGCAGTTTTTGCAGTAACTTGAAGAAATAATACGGGCCATCAACTTTATCCATCTCACCGGTTTCGGAGTGGCCGATGACCATACCCGGCCGGTAAACACGCCAAGGTACCTTGCAGTCGTCACGCACAACTTTCTCTGCCAGGTGCTTGGTACGAAGGTAGGGATGGTCAAGATGTTCCGCCTCGTCAAACATATCTTCACGGAACGTACCGCGATACAGACCCGCTGCGGCAATGGAACTGACATGGTGAAAGCAACCGGCTGACAAGGCTTCAGCGCAGGCTACCGCTGCACGCGTTCCTTCAATATTGGCCTGTTCCTGGCTTTCAGCATCCGCTTTCATATCGTAGATAGCGGCCAGATGGAAAAAATGATCGATCGAACCGTTGAGAATGTTTCGGGTGTTCTCATCAATACCCAGAGCGGGAGCGGTCAAATCCCCCACAACACCGACAAGCCGTGCTTCGTCAACGCCACAGCGTTCGCGCAAGGCGTCCAACTTGTCCATGGAGTTTTCACGCACCAGCGCATAGACCGTTCCCCCCTGCTCCAGCAACCGTGCAACCAGAAAACGGCCGATGAAACCGGTACCGCCGGTAACAAAATAACGCATCAATGGTCCTTCCTTATCTTGTTATTGTGAAAAAATCTCCCACTTCAACACGGTGGAAAACCTTTCATTGTTCTCAGGGCAACATGCCATTGCGCGGTATCGACGCAAACAACCTGAGGCTCTGCGGTTGGTTTATCACAATCTGTGCCAATCGCAGCCTGTCCTTTCGGGCGACCATTTTATAACGAATACCGATTTAAAATTTAAGAATTCTCCGTTTTTGTTATAGTAGCGACCGACGGTTATCCGGCGTGTCAGACCGAGTCTGAAAGCGAGTCGCTTCAATAACGCCGTTTTATCAGGAGCTAATGAGTCGCTACCGTCCTCATGCTTTCCATGATGGGCTAACCGGTATATGCTCAATACATACGCTGTAACATGGTTGATCACGACACTTTGAACGCACAACCCACCGGGGCATCCGCCCGCCAATTCGATCTTGAGCCTCTCGACGCTCACCGTTTCGCCCTGCTATGCGGCCAATTCAATGAACACCTGAAGCAAATTGAGCAGCGACTTGGTATCCGTATCAATAATCGCGGCAACCATTTTGAACTGGCTGGCGATGAACAGATGGTGGATGCCGGGGAAGATATCCTGCGCCAACTCTACGCCGAAACCGACGGCGCCAGTGACCTTTCTCCGGAAACCGTGCACCTGTTCCTGCAGAATGCCTCGGTCGAAGCCGTGATTGACGGTACCCAGATTGTTCAGGATCTTGACTCGGTCAGCCTGAGAACCCGCAAGGGCCTGATCAAGCCCCGGGGACCTAACCAGCAACAGTATGTCCGCACCATTCTGGAAAACGACATAAACTTTGGCATCGGTCCGGCGGGCACCGGCAAGACCTACCTTGCAGTAGCCTGTGCGGTGCAGGCGCTGGAAATGGAACAGATTCGCCGCATCCTGCTGGTACGTCCAGCGGTTGAAGCCGGCGAAAAACTGGGCTTCCTACCCGGTGACCTTGCTCAGAAAATCGATCCTTATCTCCGTCCTCTGTATGACGCGCTCTATGAAATGATTGGTTTCGACCGTGTTGCTCGACTGATCGAAAAGAACGTCATCGAAGTCGCACCGCTGGCTTATATGCGTGGCCGGACCCTGAACAATGCCTTCATCATTCTGGATGAATCCCAGAACACCACGGTCGAGCAGATGAAGATGTTCCTGACCCGGATCGGGTTTGGTTCCACCGCCATCATTACCGGTGATATCACCCAGGTTGACCTGCCCCGCGGTACCCGTTCCGGATTGGCACACGCCATTGAAGTGCTGGAAGGTGTACCGGGTATCGGCTTTACAATGTTCAATTCCCGCGACGTTGTCCGGCACCCACTGGTTCAGAAGATCGTCGAGGCTTACGACCAGCACGACCGCATTCAGCAGTCCCGCAAGACCAAGGGGACTGCCTGATGGCCATCCATATTGACCTTCAGGTCAACAGCGACAGCGACAACCTGCCGTCTGAAGCCACCCTGGCCCAATGGGCAGAGGCCGCTGTCGGCACTGCCCGTGACGAAACCGAAATCAGCATCCTGATCGTGGATACTGAGGAAGGCGCTGAGTTGAACCAGACCTGGCGCAACAAACAGGGGCCGACCAACGTACTCTCCTTCCCTTCAGATCTACCCGAAGAGCTCGGGCTGCCACTGATTGGTGACCTGGTGATCTGCGCACCGGTCGTCGAAAAGGAAGCCCTGGAACAGCAAAAAACCCTGGAAGCCCATTGGGCTCACATGGTTGTTCACGGGACCTTGCATCTGCTGGGATATGACCATATAGAAGACGCAGACGCCCTCGAAATGGAGGCGCTGGAAACACAGGTTCTGACAGGACTGGGCTATCCCGCCCCTTACGCCATGGATGAGCTTTCTCCGGAAACCACGTAAAGAAGACAATGAGCGACGACCACCCTAACCCGTCTCAACAGCCCGTCAGCCAGCCATCACAGAGCGCTGGCGCTCATCAGCACCAGAAAAACTGGCTGGACCGGCTGAAGCAGGTTTTCTCCAACGACCCCAAGAACCGTGAAGAGCTGCTCAACCAGCTACGGGATGCCGAGCACAGCGAACTGCTCGACAGCGAGGCCCTGCAGATCATTGAAGGCGCTATCCAGGTTGCTGACATGCAGGTGCGTGAGGTCATGATTCCCCGCTCCCAGATGGTCTGCATCCGGGCAGAAGAGACCCCGGAGCAGTTCCTGCCTGCGCTGATTGAGTCCGGTCACTCACGCTTCCCGGTGATTGGTGATACCAAGGATGAAGTCCTCGGGGTTCTGCTGGCCAAGGATCTGCTGCCGTTGATTCTGGACAAGGGTAGCCGTCGCTTTGCCATCAAGGACCTGCTGCGCCCTGCCACAGTGATTCCGGAAAGTAAGCGACTGAACGTGCTACTGCATGATTTCCGAACCAACCGGAATCATATGGCAATCGTTATTGATGAATACGGCGGCGTGGCCGGCCTCGTCACCATCGAAGATGTCATGGAGCAAATCGTCGGTGATATTGAGGATGAGTACGACGTTGAGGAAGACAGCTTCATCAAACCGCTGAATGACGGCGAATATGTGGTCAAGGCGCTGACCCCCATTGAAGACTTCAACGAGCACTTTGACAGTGAGTTCAGTGAAGAAGAATTCGATACCATAGGCGGCATTGTGATGCAGCAGTTCGGTCATCTGCCCAAGCGCAATGAAACCATCACGATCGACAACTTCTCCTTCCAGGTATTGAACGCGGATAACCGTCGGATTCGTCTGCTGCGGGTAACGCCCGCCCAATGATCAGACTCCATCCCAGGGTCGGCCATCTATTGGCCGGCCTTGCCGGTGCCTGTGCGACACTGGCGTTCAGCCCTTTTGATCTCTGGCCAGTCTTCCTGCTGGTCAGTGCAGCTATTTTCTGGTTGATGCATGGCCTCTCACCCAGGCAGGCTGCCTGGCGTGGCTGGTGGTTTGGTGTCGGTTTTTATGGGGCTGGCGTTTCGTGGGTGTATGTCAGTATCCATAACTTTGGCAGTGCTCCGGCACCGTTGGCCTTCACCTTTACAGCCCTGTTTGTTATGGCTCTGGCGCTGGTGTTTACTGCACCTCAGTTTGCGCTGTATCGCTGGTTCTGCCAGCGGATCAACCATGAAAACAGCTGGCCACCCGTACTGCTCTTCAGCGCCACCTGGGTATTATTCGAATGGGTTCGCAGCTGGCTCCTCACCGGTTTCCCCTGGCTTTATGGCGGCTACACGCTGATTGATACACCACTGGCCAGCTGGGCACCCGTTACAGGCGTTTTTGGGCTGTCATTACTACTGGTGCTGTTTGCCAGTGGATTGACACAATACCTTCGCTACCGACATGACCGCCCACTGCTTGCTATCTTGACCAGCACAGTTGTCCTTTTGCTGCTTAGTTTCCCACTTCAGACCATTCAGTGGACCCAGCCTGTAAAGGGCAAAACACTGTCATTTGCAGCCGTCCAGGGCAACATTTCTCAGGATCTGAAATGGAAACCCGGTCATCTGGATGACACGATTGAAACGTATCTTCAGCTGACCCAGCCATTCTGGAACAGGGACATTGTTATCTGGCCTGAGAATGCCATACCCACTCTCTACCAGAATGTCCCGGCACTGATGGATCAGCTGGATGCTAAGGGAAAAGAGGCTAAAACTAGCCTAGTGCTTGGCATGCCCTGGTATGAAAACGACCGTTTCTACAACAGTATCATCAGCCTGGGCAGCGGCGATGGCCATTATTTCAAACAGAAGCTGGTGCCTTTCGGAGAATATGTCCCCTTTGAATCTGTGCTGCGTGGCCTGATTGCCTTCTTCGATCTGCCCATGTCATCGTTTTCACTCGGCAGTGATAACCAGCTCCCGCTTCAAGTCGCCGGATACCCCGTTGCGGCCTATATCTGCTACGAAGTTGTCTATCCGGACTTTGCAGCAGAGCTGGCTCGTGATACCGGTTTCCTGATTACCATCAGCAATGACACCTGGTTTGGCACATCCATTGGTCCTTTCCAGCATTTCCAGATGGCTCGCATGCGGGCACTGGAAACCGGACGCTATATGATTCGTGGAACCAATGACGGTATCAGTGCACTGATTAATGAGAAAGGGCATGTCGTCAATCAGATCGCCCAATATCAGGCAGGGGTTCTGGAGGGGGAACTACCGGTAATGACTGGGGACACCCCATTCATGCGCTTCGGCTCATGGCCGGTACTGGCGTTATGTCTGCTGTTTCTGGTTGCAAGCTTGAAGCCCTGGCGGTCTCGCTAACGCATGACCGCCAACAGGGCGCCGGTAACCGTGTTGTTCAGCTTGCGCATTATTGGTGATGAGTAGAGCTGGATATAGGCTTTTAACTGGCTATCTGACATGTACCGGTAGATATACAGCATCTGCGCTGTGAGCATATCCCGGTACTGTCCCCGATAGTTTTCCATCTGCCGGCGCGCCGCATCTTCCATCTGCTTTTCAGTGATTTCCGTTTTACCCAGTTTTTCCATCATGATACGCGATGCCATCAACGCGCCCTGAATCGCCATTTCCAGGGTCAGATCCACAGCATCCGTCACATCAATCAATTCATTGATCAGATCAACCCGGGAACCGCGGGGTGGTTTGGTTTCCAGGCGCTGGGCGATGTAAGCCTGCATCTGGGCGATGCCGTCTGGCTGGTAGGCGCGACCTTCCAACTCCCAGGCCCGTTGCCAGATCGGGTCATCCATCACCTGAAGGATCTGCGCCAGCTGCTGTTCAGACAGTCCACGATCAAGATGATCCAAGACAATGCCACGAACGCGTTGATTGGAAAATTTTTCTTTCAGACTCTGATCCAGCTGCACCATCATTTTGCGGGTAGTCTCATCCACCTGCTGGGCCTCGTTGCCGAATAATGCCCGGGCATCAGCAAAATTGTTCTGCATCCAGTCCAGCTGCATCTTGAGGCCAGAACGGTGGTAAAGATCATTAATCAGGGCATTCTTGTCTGACGCGGCACTGGGCGTACCGGTAAAGACAATGAAGAAAAAGAGGCTGGTCAGTGACAACTGTTTACATACGTTTCTCATGTGCAATCCCTGCAGGCTGGATCCGTTTTCCTGTCAAACGTCCCTGTCATTCAATATTGAGACCCCTGTCTATCTATTGAGAATATGTAGCAGACTGCCAGTTTTCCAGTTTACCTGGCCAGTTAGTCCTCAAAGCCGGAGCTTGTGTCGTCAAATCGTCATAATCCGATGATTACAATTGGCCATCACGTTGACGATCAGCAGAATCCCGGACGCATATAACATGGCCCTCGCAATCTTTGATCTTGACCATACCCTGATTAATGGCGACAGCGCATCACTCTGGGCTGAGTTCTGTGTCGAGGCAGGTTTAATGAATGATCCTGACTTCCTGCATCAAAGTGATCAGCTGTACGCGGACTACGAGGCCGGTACACTGGATATCCATGCGTATATGGCGCACAACCTCAAACCGATTATTGGCTATACCGATGAAACACTGTCTCCCTTGATTTCTACCTTTATTGAGTCGGTCATTGAACCCCTGATCTACCGTGAAGGTGAAGCCCTGCTGCAGAAACACAAAGCCCAAGGGGATACATTACTCCTCATCTCTGCAACCGGTGCCCACCTGGTTGAACCCATTGGTCGACGACTGGGTGTCGATGTCATCATGGCGATTGAGCTGGAAAAGAACGCCCACTGTTTTACCGGAAACATCACCGGCATACCCACGTTTAGAGAAGGCAAAGTCGAACGTTTACAGGCATGGCTGCAGGCGCAGAATGCATCGATGAACGATAGCTGGTTTTACAGCGATTCCTTTAATGACTTGCCACTGCTTGAGCAGGCTACGTTCCCGGTCGCCATCAATCCTGACAGCACACTTCGCAGCATTGCAGAAAACCGTGCATGGTCAATTATACAGCTGAAGGGTTGATGTCAGTTATTCAGATAGACTCATCAGCTACTTAAGGTAATCAAACGTTTATTTATTATTCTAAATACAGATACAGTATTGCGCTGTATCTGCTTTAAAAGACCCTATCCATATAAAACTATCACTCTTTAGTTATCGGTTTATTTGTCAGGATCACAAAAGAAAACGTGACGAATATCACATAGAGAGAGTATATCGATACCATTGAGTTAAACTCAGAAACACCGTAACCAAATGCCAGAAAGAAAGCAAAGATACCAAAAACCCCACCGCCAGAGAAAGCTATCGCATTGATCAACGGAACAACAAACAGAAAAACCAAAAACACACCCATTTTTTTCAACGAAACGCTGTTTAGAACAGCCTTATAAAGATAAAAGCCAGAAAAATAAAAAGGAATATGCAGCACCAAATACAACACCAGCTCTCCCTTTTCAGACCACAAATCACTGACAAAGGTATCTAGAAGAAAAAATTCCCGATCCAGTGAATAGGGAAAGACAAAAAACGAATACACCAAAGACAACAAAAATAAGAAAAAACCTAAAACATTGCACTTTATAACGTTCATCGCCAGCTTCCATGCCTTTTATTGATTAAAGAGTAGCATTTCATACACTCGCGAATATCATCTTGCAACTTTTCCAGCCGATCGCAACGAATAGCGAGTGGCAATCACTTTAGCCCATGTAATAGCCTCAAAAACATAAGAAATCTTTTTCTTAGAGAAAAGTCTTCGAAAGCATTTCGACCCACTTAACTATTCTCACGGCACCTGTTTACTATTGAGGTGCGCTATGAAAAGGCTGTTTCCGCTGATTATTGCTACTCTACTGAGCCTCCCCTATACGGCTTACAGCTCAGCAGAGTCCCACCCAAACGCTCACCCTCTCACTGCCACACTCCCTGATTATTTCGCTACCAAAGAACGAACCATCAAACGTGTTATCTTTTTTGGCGACAGCCTCACCGATGATGGTGGCAGCAATTCCACCTATCAACTGCTCAAGGTATTAAACGATCAGGCTGACACGAGTTACCTGCAGCCTTATATTCATCGGTTCCTGCGGGACTATTTCCAGTTCTATGAAATGCTTTGCCATGTTGTGTCGTGCAGCTGGTATGAAAATGATTTACTCGACAAATTTGTGGATCTGACCAAACAGCTCAATATTCCGGTGATTCCTACCGCTCCCTATGCAGAGGGTCGCTTCAGTAATGGCCCTATCTGGGCAGAGCACCTGACCCAGATGATGGGTTTGAGCACACAGAATCCTGAGCAGTATGTGAATCGTTCCCACGGTGGCAGCTGGAGCCTCAGCACACGGGATAAAATCGGCAATTTCAGTGACCTCCAGGGTGGCAGCCTGTTAAAAGTGGCCGAACAATTAGTCTCAGGTAGCCTGATTCCTCCCAGCGCAGAACTGCTGGTAAAGGCGTATATCCGGAAATACCCAGCCTTCGATGACGATGACATGGTGTTCTTCTTCTTTGGCGGCAACGACTATCTGAATATGTATGACGACCCCGTGGATGTTGTCGAAGCCCAGGCACGCAGCATTGAAAAACTGATCAATCATGGGGCTCAACACATCATCTGGTCCAACATGCCCGATATCTCCAAAGCGCCCCGTTACCAGAAAATGGACTATCCAACCCGTGACCAGGTGCAATTCCTGATCAGCCGCCATAACCAACTCCTGCTGACCACGTTGCAAAACATGCAGAAGCGTTATGAAAAAGAAGGCGTCCATATCCATATGCTGGATACCCGAGCCCTGTTCTGGGATGCCCTCAATAACGCAGACAGCCATGGTCTGACAAATACCACTGAACCCTGCGCCAAGGTCAGCCTGCCAGGAATGGAGAGTGTAGAGCAACGAGCCATCCAGAGTGGTGGCGCCGTTGAAACGCTGGCGAAAAATGCGGCGGTCGTCGCTCTCTCACCCGTGATAGACAAAGAAATCAGGAACAACCCACAGCTGGCGCCAGCCTTCAGAGCCAACGAGGAAACACCTCGTGTCTGCAGCAATCCGAAGGAACACGCATTCTGGGATGATGTTCATCCTACCGAACAGTTTCATTGGATCTTAGGGAAAGGGATATGCAGCAAGCTGAAGCATGTGGGTTATACCTGCAACAGTGATCAGTTGTAATAAGGCGGATCAACAGGCCATTGCATCATGCCTGATGCAATGGCCCGATTCATACCCCGTAACGGATTCGATACCATAACAATCCCGCCATCTCATGAAGAGCTAACTGGCTTTTTCTTAACTCCAGCACGGTTGGCAACCAGTCTCGCCAGCTATGGTTTTGCAAAGCACGTAGGTACGCTGTCGGGGCGGTAACAACCTCAAAGCCCTGATGCCGAAACACCTTTGCTGCACGAGGCATATGCAAAGCATGGGTCACCAGGATGATGCGGCGGATATTCGACGGCGACAGGATAGCCTGAGATAAACGACCATTATCCATCGTCGTCACACTCTGATCTTCCTGCCAATGTGTGGTGACACCAAAATCTTCCAGTAACACACGATCCATGACTGCCGCTTCGTTAATACCGTTGGCGGCACCTCCACTGACCAGAATCGGTAATCCTGTTTGACCGGCAATACGAGCAGCATAACGTAATCGCTGCAACAGCAATGCCGAAGGCTGGGGCAACATGTCATAGTCTGGTGTATACCCATTAACGCCAGAGCCCAGTACGACTATCGCTTCCGGCGGTGTCTGCTGCTGAAATACCTGTGCATCCAGTGTCGGTTGTTGCACTTCCAGCCAACCCACCAGCCTATCTGCCACCGGACGAATGGATAAGAGATACAGACTGCTCACCGCAATCAGAACGAGTATCCATGACGTCACCCGGTAACGTCCCCAAAGGATAAGCGTCAGCAGGAGCAGTACAATCTGGAGCCCGGGTGGCAGCAACAAGGTTTTCATCATTCTCCAACGCCCTGATATAACCGTATTTGTAAGGACAAAAGCCCACAGAGGCACAGGCTGCCCCTACCCGCCGGGCAGGGTCTGGGGTATCCTTGCCCGTTTGGAATCACTATCCTCAACAGGCTCCGGCCCTGTCCGGCTTTCCTGTCACCACTTTCTCCGGCCTGATCCGGGGAACAGGCAAACAGAGCAATGATGGAAGAGCATTATCACCCGCACAAGATCGAGGAAGCTGCCCAGTCTTACTGGGATGAAAACCAAAGCTTCACCGTGACCGAAGACCCGAGCAAGGAAAAGTATTACTGCCTTTCCATGTTCCCCTACCCGAGCGGTCGCCTGCACATGGGGCATGTCCGCAACTATACCATTGGTGACGTTGTCTCCCGCTACCAGCGCATGCAGGGCAAGAACGTTCTGCAACCCATGGGCTGGGATGCGTTCGGTCTGCCCGCGGAAAACGCCGCCATCAAGAACAAGACCGCACCGGCGCCCTGGACCTACTCCAATATCGAGTACATGAAGGGCCAGCTCAAGCGTCTGGGCTTCGGTTATGACTGGAGCCGGGAACTGGCCACCTGTCGTCCGGAATATTACAAGTGGGAACAGTGGTTCTTCACCAAGCTTTATGAAAAAGGCCTGGTCTACAAGAAAATGGGGACCGTCAACTGGTGCCCCAACGACCAGACTGTACTGGCCAACGAACAGGTGGAAGACGGCCGCTGCTGGCGCTGCGACACCATCGTTGAGCGCAAGGAACTGCCCCAGTGGTTCGTCAAGATTACCGCCTATGCCGATGAACTGCTGAGCGATCTGGATAAGCTGGAAGACTGGCCGGAACAGGTCAAGGCCATGCAGCGCAACTGGATCGGCCGCAGTGAAGGTGTGGAAATGACTTTCAGTCTGGCCAACCCGGTTGCTGGCGCCGCTGATAGCTTCACCATTTACACCACGCGTCCTGACACCCTGATGGGTGTTACCTATGTCGGTCTGGCTGCTGAACACCCTATCGCCAAGGCTGCGGCAGAAAACAACCCGGCACTGGCGGAGTTTATTGCTGAATGCAAACGGAACGCCGTCTCCGAAGCTGACATGGCCACCATGGAGAAGAAAGGTGTGGATACCGGCCTGCGCGCCATCCATCCGATCTCTGGTCGTGAAGTGCCTGTCTGGGTCGCCAACTTTGTCCTGATGGATTACGGCTCAGGCGCTGTGATGGCAGTACCGGCACATGACCAGCGTGACTGGGAATTTGCCACCAAATATGGCCTGAACATTGAACAGGTCATCCAGCCAGTTGAAACCTCCACCGAATTCGATATCAGCGAAGCCGCCTACACCGAAAAAGGCATCCTGGTGAATTCCGGCCAGTTTGACGGCTTGACCTCTGAAGCCGCTTTCGACGCCATTGCCCAGCACCTGATTGATGCCGGTCTGGGAGAAAAGCAGGTCAACTATCGCCTGCGTGACTGGGGTGTGAGCCGCCAGCGTTACTGGGGCGCACCGATCCCCATGCGCTATCTGGAAGACGGCACCGAAGTTCCGGTTCCTCTGGAAGAACTGCCGGTTCGTCTGCCGGAAGATGTGGAAATGGACGGCGTTCAGTCCCCCATCAAGGCTGACCCGGCATGGGCTAAAACCAGCCACAACGGCCAGCCCGCCACCCGGGAAACTGACACCTTCGATACCTTCATGGAATCCAGCTGGTACTACGCCCGTTACTGCTGCCCGAACAACGATGAAGCCATGCTGGATCCGAATGCCGCCAACTACTGGCTGCCTGTGGACCAGTACATCGGTGGTATCGAGCACGCGGTCATGCACCTGCTCTATTCCCGCTTCTACCACAAGCTGCTGCGCGACGCCGGTCTGGTCGACAGTGACGAGCCGTTCAAACGCCTGCTCTGCCAGGGGATGGTACTGGCCGACACTTTCTACACGCTGGATGAAAAAGGCACCAAGCACTGGGTTTCCCCTGCGGATGTCATCAGCGAGCGGGACGACAAAGGTCGCCTGATCAGCGCGAAGCACAAGGAAACCGGGGAAAACGTTGAACATGCCGGCATGGGCAAAATGTCCAAGTCCAAGAACAACGGTATTGATCCACAGCAGCTGATTGACCAGTACGGTGCGGATACCGTGCGTCTCTACACCATGTTTGCCTCTCCGCCCGAGCAGTCACTGGAATGGTCTGAGTCCGGTGTTGAAGGTGCCCACCGTTTCCTGCGTCGTCTGTGGAAAATGGTCGCTGATCATCTGTCCGGTGGTGATGCTCCGGCTCTGGACAAGAGTGCCCTGACCGCTGAGCAGAAAGACCTGCGCCGCAAGACTCATGAAACCATCAAGAAAGTCAGTGATGACTGTGACCGTCGTCTGACCTTCAATACTGCCATAGCCGCGGTGATGGAACTGACCAACACCATCAGCCGTTTCAGCGATACCTCTGACCAGGGTCGCGCTGTGGTTCGTGAAGCGCTGGAAGCGGCCACCCTGCTGTTGGCGCCAATTGTTCCCCACATCGCGCACAACATCTGGCGGGAACTGGGTCACGCAGAGCCCGTAGTAGCTGCCAACTGGCCGGTGCTGGATGAAAGCGCCCTGGCTCGCGACAGCATCACGCTGGTGGTTCAGGTCAACGGCAAGGTACGCGCCAAGCTGGAAACCGCCGCCGATGCGGACAAGGCCTCCCTGGAGAAGCTGGCATTGGAACAACCGAATGTACAGAAATTCACTGAAGGCAAAACAGTACGCAAAGTAATTGTTGTACCCGGTAAGCTGGTGAATATCGTCGTCAGCTAATGGATAAAACGCCCCTTGAACAGACCGTTTTCGGGGCGTTTTATTACCTTGCACATGCCTATCCTGTTTTTTACAACAAACCATATATAATGGTGCCACCTGCAATCCTGCACCAGAATCCTCACAGGAGCTTTTGACCGCCAATGAGCACAAAGCGCCCCCTTATTTTCTACCCTTTAATGGCTTTGGTACTGCTGCTGGCCGGTTGTGGCTTCCAGCTGCGTGGCCAGATGGATATCGCCCCGGAACTCAAGACACTGGCGCTCACCAACACTGACCGGGTCTTCAACCAGGATCTGATCATGGTGCTGGAAACCAACGGCATCACTGTCAGCGATGCGGCCGATTATCGCCTGCGTATTCTCTCCCTGGAGCGTGAGAACAAAGAGATCACCCTGTCTGGCGGCGGTATCGTTTCCGATTACGAGCTGACCGGCACTCTAACCTGGGGACTCGAAACTGCCGGCGGTCTAGCCCTGTTCCCGGCGAAAGAAATTCGCATGAGTCGTACCTATCAGTACAGCTATAACAACGCCACCGCGTCCCGCAGTGAAGAGGATCTGATCTGGAACGAACTGACCCAGGATCTTGCCATCACCCTGATGCGTCAGGTCTCCGCTATCTCCAGCGAGCAACTGGCGACACTGACAGCGGATGCCCGTGCAGCTGCCGACGCGGTGCAGCAATAAGCCTATGAAACTCGGCAAACCCGAGCAGCTGGAGAACCAGCTCAAGTCCGGCCTGGCGCCCTTCTACATCCTCAGCGGTGATGAGCCGCTGCAGATTGAAGAGGGGTGTGACCTGATTCGCGCTAAAGCCCGTGAGTCCGGCTTCACTGAGCGAACGGTCTACCATGTGGATAACGGATTTGACTGGGGCGAGGTCGTGGAAGCGGCCAACAGCCTTTCGTTGTTTGCCGAGAAGCGCGTGATTGAACTCCGTGTTCGGGAAGGTCGCTTTGGCGATGGTAAAAAAATCCTGCAGGAGTGCGCCGAACGGCCGCCTGAGGATACGGTCTTCCTGATCATCACTTCGCGCATCGACAGTAAGGCCAGCAAAGCCAAGTGGTTCACGGCCATTGAGCAGGCGGGTGTCTGGATTCCGGTCTGGCCGGTCGAGCACCAGCAATTGCCCGGCTGGATTACCCGTCGTTGCCAACGCGCCGGTCTGAAAGCCGAACCGGAAGCGGTAACGTTGCTGGCGGAGCGGGTGGAAGGCAACCTACTGGCGGCAGCCCAGGAGATCGAAAAACTCCGGCTCCTGGCTACGGATGGCAAAGTCACCGTCGATACCATTCGCGAAGTTGTCTCTGACAGCGCACGCTACGATGTCTTTGGTTTGGTCGATGCCGCCATGTCCGGCGATACCCGGCATGCGATCCGCATATTTAACGGTTTATTATCGGAAGGTACCGAACCGCCCATCCTGCTCTGGGCCATTGCCCGGGAACTGCGACTACTCAGCCATCTGTCCCGTAAGGTGAGCCAGGGCGTCGGATTGGAAGTGGCAATGGATCAAATTGCCCGCTCGCACAAAGCGGTTCCTTTTATGCTGAAAAAGCGCAAGGCGCTTTACCAGGGCTGTATTCGCAAGCACAGCGAACGGAAACTGCGCGCTATGCTGGAACAGGCATCGACCATCGATGAAGCCCTGAAAACCGGCAGTAAGACCTGTAATCCAAAAGATGAACTGCTTGATCTGGTTTTATCACTATCAGGATTGGATATTCTGACAGCCTGACGTAAAGTGCGGAAAATAACCCAACCAACCCTGATATCCACACACTGAAGGGCTTTTCCCATGCCGCTGTCATCCTGGCTGTCTGTTGTCGCCATCTGTATGCTGGGCGCCATGTCCCCTGGACCCAGTCTCGCGGTTGTTATTCGGAATACAATGTCTTCTTCACGCCGTATGGGCATGGTCTCCGGTATTGCCCATTGCCTGGGAGTGGGTGTCTATGCCCTGCTGGCGACAGCCGGACTGGGTGTACTGATTACCGGTAATCCGGTCCTGTTCAAAGTGCTGACCTGGGGTGGTGCAGCTTATCTGGCCTGGCTGGGTATCAAGGCACTCAGGGCATCCGCTACACCAGCACTGGCTGCTGGCAATGTCGTCGACGAGAACGTTTCCATCATCAAGGCAGCCCGCGATGGTTTCCTCATCTCCTTCCTGAACCCCAAGATTGCGGTTTTCTTTCTTGCGCTGTTCAGCCAGTTTGTCACCCCGGAAATGGGCTGGCAGGCCAAGATGATCATGGCGTTTACCGCGGTAGCCATTGATGGTCTCTGGTATTGCTTCATCGCTGCAGTGGTGGGACACGGCGCTATTTTGCCGTTTCTGCGCCGCTACACGCTGTGGATAACCCGGGCAACCGGTGTTCTGCTACTAGCCGTCGCATTGCGGGTGGCGTTTTTATAAAACTGGACCAGACTTGCTGTCACATTCCAGGCGTCATGATGAATGGTGATGAGACAGCCTTTTCGACTCAGGGATATTCTCAAAAAATACAGCCGCATATTTATGGTCGGTGCGGCTGGTTATTATCAGGCGTTTTATCCTGAATCACTGACAGGCGGTAAAACAGAGACGTTGACGAATGAAAGCCTCATTGCGCCACAGGATGATCAGAAAAAGCGATCCGATTTCCCATCAGAATTGGATGGAGAGTAATCAGGATTCACGGACAAAGAGTTCAGTCACTATCGTCATATCATTGATATGATCATTGTCTGAATCATCAAACCGCAGCTTGACCCCCTTTCTCAGCCAGGTGGGCACATTGTAATAATCTTCCGATGACGCAGGCCGATTACGACGAGAGGTTTTCCGCTGCTCGACAGATTCACCAAAAATATCGTGATGGACGCGCTCAATCACAGCCATCTGTTCAGCTTCAGTAACAACCCCCAGATACCGCCCTGCGGCAAGAAACCCCTGGATATATTGCTCCTGCCGCTCAGACACCTTGTTAATCGTGCGGATAATGGTGTAATACTCGCGCAGCAAATCTTCCAGTTTCTGCCAGTAGTGATTCTGATTCATAACAACAACGCTCCTGCTGCGGTGAAACAGCGCGACTGAAACCTTTCGGCAACAGGTTCAGGCACTATGGTCTATGGGAGTATCATAATAGTATCCGGTCTCTGACTGAAACTGGATACGGAATTATTGTCAGGGCGTGCTCACTATCGCCCAAAGAACCCATCCCAATGTCTCAATCAGGCGTTTTGACCTCATGATCGATTTACGCAGCGATACCGTAACCCGCCCGACACAACCGATGCTGGCCTCGATGATGAATGCGGAGGTAGGCGACGATGTGTTCAACGAAGATCCCACCATTCATGCACTGGAAAACTACGCTGCCAACCTGTTTGGCATGGAGGCTGCGCTGTTTTGCCCGTCTGGCACCATGACCAACCAGATTGCCATTCGCCTGCATACCCGTCCAGGCGGTGAAGTGATCTGCGACCGATATGCGCATATCTACAACTATGAAGGCGGCGGTATCGCGGTTAACGCACTTTGCTCTGTCAGCCTGCAGCAGGGAGAGCGCGGTCTGTTCACGGCGGAGGATGTTGCTGCCAGCATTCGACGGGATGATGTTCATCACCCGGTCACCAGCCTGGTCGCTGTGGAAAACACCATGAACCGTGGTGGTGGCGCCTGCTATGACTTCGCAGAACTCGCTGCTATCCGTGAAGTCTGTAACCAGCACAAGATTCCGCTCCATCTGGATGGTGCCCGTCTGTTTAATGCGCTTGTCGCAAAAAACGAGAATCCCAAAGACTACGGCCAACTGTTTGACACTATCTCCATCTGCCTTTCCAAGGGGCTGGGTGCACCGGTCGGCTCACTCCTGTTGGGTAAACAGGAGCACATCAAAGCGGCTCGCAGAATTCGCAAAGTGATGGGAGGCGGAATGCGTCAGGGCGGATTCCTGGCAGCAGCAGGCCTGTATGGACTTCAACATCACATCGAACGCCTGGCCGATGACCACAATCGTGCACGTCTGATGGCTGATGCGCTATCAGAAATGCCTTGTATTGAAGCGATTATTCCACCAGAAACCAATATCGTTATTGCATCGTTGAAAAAGCCATTTACACCAGATCAGGCGATTAACGTCTTCAAGGCATTCGACATTCTGGCTGTGCCTTTCGGCGCGCAGGAAATTCGTTTTGTGACCCATCTGGATTTTGATGACAACCAGCTGGAAGCATTTATTCAGAAACTTCCGGCTATCAGTCGCGCTATTGAACAGGCATGAAAGACCGATGGCCATAACATGCTATGGCCGTCTTATTTTCAAATAAATCTCTATACGCTCAAACACCAATATCCTCGTTCCATAGCGCTGGAAACAGCCGGATAAAATCCTCCATCAATTCAATACATTCCGGATGGTTGACGACTGTCACCTCGACGCCACGACTCTTCAGTAACGCTTCCTCGCCCATAAAGGTCTTGTTTTCTCCCACAACTACGCGGGGAATTTCATACAGCAACATGGCACCGCTGCACATGGAACAGGGCGATAATGTCGTATACATCGTGCATTCACGGTAGACCGCTGCAGGTAAACGCCCCGCATCCTCAAGCGCTGCCATTTCTCCGTGCAGACACGGACTGCCTTTTTGAATGCGCTGATTATGACCACGGCCAATGATCTTATTGTCATGAACTAAAACCGCACCGATAGGAATGCCACCTTCTACGCGACCAGCTTTAGCCTCAGCAATGGCGGCTCGCATGAACGGGTCAGTCATTGTTGTCTTCCTTTGTATACCGTGACGTTATCCCTGTTAACCATAGCGCTACCCGCCGATGGTTCAAAGCTTACTTCAGCGTGCCGATCCTGAGGAGTGGTCTACACTGTGCTGCAGGCAATCTGTCGTCGGCCTGCGTATTGCTGTTGCAAGGCGCACATCCACCGCTGACCTGTTGTCCCACAACTTCCCAGCCAGCCACAAAGCGTGGCCGTTGTTTAATGCATTTGAGGTAAACGGCATGTTCAGGAAAGTCCTTATTCCTGTCGTTGCAGCAGGTTCCCTGCTCGCATCTGCATCTCAGGTTTACGCGCTTCAGGAAGGTGATTTCGCCATCAAGGCCGGTGCGTCCTACATCAAGCCGGATGACTTGAAAATCAAGATGAAAACGGGGGATCACGAACATTACAAAGCAAAAACTGATGAAGAATGGACAATGGACATCAGTGCACTAATGATGATGACAGATGATTTAGGTATTGAAGTGGGCACGTTCTGGCCTGCAAAATTCACCAGCAAAGTGAAGAACCAATCCTATAAAGTTGAATATGAAATGATGCCGATCACGGCTACAGCACAGTTTTATCTTATGGATAGAAATGAGCCGGTAAGGCCTTACGCTGGCTTAGGTGTTGCGTTTACTCGTTTCTCCAGTGAAAAAGTCAAAGGAGTAGGAGACACCAAATTATCCGTTGATGATAATTGGGGTTGGACTTTCCAGGTTGGTGCCGTATTTGATATTGATGATCAAATATTTGTTGATGCTTCCGCTAGATACATTGCAATGGAGCTTGAAGGTAAAGCGCCAGGTCTCCCCAATACTGGCGGCACAGGGAAATTCAAGAAATCTGACCTTGATCCATGGGTCTTCTCCGTAAACGGCGGTATTCGATTCTGAGCAAGACGTACTTATATTTGCCAGCAGTCTTACAAAAAACTGCTGGCAAATCGTTGATCATTTAGTCTTCCAGTAATGTCACATCCCTGACTGCACCTTTATCCGCACTTGTGGCCATACGTGCGTAGGCTTTCAAAGCCATTGAAACACGACGAGGTCTTTCCTCAATCGGCTTCCAAGCTCTTAAGCCTTTGCTATTCATAGCCTCTCTGCGCTGTTGCAGTTCGTCGTCAGTCAGCGCCACATTGATCGTACGGGCCGGAATATCAATACGGATGATATCACCATTTTCGACCAGACCAATTGCGCCACCAGCGGCAGCCTCGGGCGACGCATGGCCAATGGAAAGCCCGGAAGTCCCTCCAGAGAAACGTCCATCTGTCAGCAAAGCACAATCTTTACCCAGCCCCTTGGATTTCAGGTAACTGGTCGGGTAAAGCATTTCCTGCATACCGGGACCACCTCTCGGGCCTTCATAGCGAATCACAACCACTTCACCGGGTTTGACCTGGTCTTCCAGCACGCCACGTACTGCATCATCCTGACTCTCAAACACATGTGCCGGGCCTTCAAAGATCAGAATACTCTCATCAACACCAGACGTTTTAACGACGCAGCCATCCACAGCAATATTGCCATAGAGAACCGCAAGCCCACCTTCCTCACTGTAGGCATGCGCCAGTGAACGGATACAGCCTTCCTGACGGTCGGCATCCAGATCCGGCCAGCGTGTCGCCTGACTGAAGGCTTCCGTCGTGCGAATACCCGCCGGACCTGCCTGATAGAAGGTATGCACAGCCTGATCATCAGTTTGTACGATATCCCATCTTGCCAGAGCCTCTTTCATTGACGCGCTGTGTACGGTCGACACATCCGTATGCAGCAAACCGGCACGATCCATTTCGCCCAGAATGGCCATGATGCCACCCGCACGGTGCACATCTTCCATATGGTATTTCTGGATATTTGGCGCCACCTTACACAGCTGTGGAACACGACGGGATAAACGATCAATGTCTTTCATAGTAAACGGCACGTCGCCTTCCTGTGCCGCCGCCAGCAGATGCAGAATAGTATTGGTAGAACCGCCCATCGCGATATCCAGGCTCATGGCATTTTCAAAAGCCTCAAAGCTGGCAACATTACGGGGCAATACCGTTTCATCGTCGCTTTCATAATAACGACGGGTAATGTCTACAATTCGTCGCCCTGCTTCCAGAAAAAGCTCTTTTCGATCCGCATGCGTCGCCAGCAGAGAACCATTACCAGGCAGGGACAAGCCCAACGCTTCTGTCAAACAGTTCATGGAATTGGCGGTAAACATACCAGAGCAGGAACCACAGGTCGGACAGGCTGAACGTTCATATTCATTGACCGTTTCATCATCTGCATCTGAGGCGGCAATCACCATCGCATCCACCAGATCCAGCTTATGTTCTGCCAGTTTGGTCTTGCCGGCTTCCATCGGTCCACCGGAAACGAAGATCACCGGAATATTCAGGCGCATGGCCGCCATCAGCATGCCCGGCGTGATCTTGTCACAGTTGGAAATACAGACCAGCGCATCCGCACAATGGGCATTGACCATGTATTCCACGGAATCAGCAATAATGTCGCGCGATGGCAGGGAATAGAGCATGCCGTCATGCCCCATGGCTATCCCGTCATCTACCGCAATCGTATTAAATTCTTTGGCGACACCACCATGGGCTTCGATTTCCCGACAGACCAGCTGTCCCATATCCTTCAAATGGACGTGGCCAGGTACAAACTGTGTGAACGAGTTTGCGACCGCGATAATCGGCTTTTTGAAATCCTCGTCCTGCATTCCTGTGGCGCGCCAAAGCGCGCGGGCGCCGGCCATGTTGCGGCCATAAGTCGATGTTCTGGAGCGGTACGCTGGCATGAGCGGCAATCCTTCAGTCAGGCTGTTTTCTCAATTGTTCGTCGTCCGGTGATCATGCATGATCCGGAATAATGCAGGCCGCTCCGTGGCTCAGGGAGAGCATACCAAAACTCAACGCCGGGCACCCCATCAATCATAATGACGCATTACTCTGTTTCATTAATCTCGTAAAACACAACAGGTTTTATGCGTTTGCAGGCACACGCTATTTGTTCACGGGGCTATTCTCATCAAGTCATTGAGCAATGACTTGATGAGGTAAAGTCACATGGACATCCACCCCAAGCTTCAAATACTCCTGGATAAGCAGGAGCTCACAGAAATCATGTACAAGTTTGCCCGGGCGCTGGATCGCGTCGATGGGGAATTGATGAAATCAACCTATTGGGAAGATGCCATTGAAGAGCATCAGGATCCCATTTTTCCCGAACTCTTTTTTTATAACGACAATGCCTGGCAATTTGTCGGCCCGGCAATGGAAGGCTTCAGGCAATTAAAAGCTACCCAGCACCGTATCAGTAACCCGTTAATTGAGGTGAATGGCGATACAGCTACCGCAGAGTGCTACGTCTGGGCCTATCATCTCCATAATGAAAACGGTGTCGACAAAGAAGGGATTCTGGGCGGTCGTCACCATTTCAGATTTGAACGGCGCAATGACGAGTGGCGCATTAAACACCGCTCCACGGTGTTTGACTGGAATCAGAATCAAACGTCTACCGCCATCTGGAGCGAGAAGTTTGACAATAAATACCGTGGAAAACGTGATCGTTCAGACGACAGCTACAACTATCTGAAAACGTGCTGATGACTCCGTTCAAATGCACATCCTTCGAGGATGTGCATTTGAACGGTTGATTGCGCTGATAGTAACTAATCAGGGTGTGATCTGATGTTGTTCCAGCTCTGCCCTGATATCCCCTGGAATAGCTATGGCTTTCTTTTGGTCATAGTCAAAATGGATCATGACTGCTTCGCCTTTTGCACAACAGATGCCGTTTTGCCAGGCTTCATGGCCGATCGTCATTGAGCTGTTACCCACTTTTAACAGACCGGTTCGTATCTCAACATCGTTGCCGTATTGAAGTTCTGCCAGAAAATCTACGGTTATCCTCGCGATGATTAACCGCCACTTGTGGATATCCAGATCAGGGGTAAACAACCGGAAAATAGGTTCCCGTGCCTTTTCAAACCAGACCGGAAGAACGGCATTGTTGATGTGACCAAGCGCATCGGTTTCACTGAAACGGGGCAGCATCACTTCTGTAAACACAATCAATTCCTGTGCGGGTTAGATAGGATCAGTTACAACATGGTGCTTCCGAGGCAATGCTACACGGCTTTTTCATCCTGGGATTCCCGATAATGGCCGGGCGAACACCCTGTCCATTTTCTGAAGGCCCGTCCAAAATTACTGGGATCGTTATAATCCAGCCGCTCTGCAATTTCTTCCACGGTCAGCCGGGTATTACGAAGAAAATAGAGTGCCAGCCGCTTTCTTTCCTGATTCACCAGATTGCGATACGTCGTATTGTATTCCTGCAGTTGCCGCCGCAATGTCCTGGGTGACATGCCGAGATGATCTGCTGTTTGTTCCAGGCTGGGTATCACATTTTCCCGACTACGCATAAACGTCAGCACTTGCTGCAACAAACCGGTTTCCAGCTTCAAACTATCCAACATTTTGCGACACTGCCGCTCAGCCGAGGCCATGGTGATAGCATCCGCCGTCGGTAATGGTACGGAAAGATATTGAGCAGGAAAACGGAACTGATTGGCTGGACAACCGTAATTCAGCACAGCGCCATCAAAATCAATGGAAGCATGGTGGCGGGGACATTCGCAGGCCAACTGAATCTCCAGAACCGTCTGCGAACCTCCGTACAGAAACCGTCTGATCACCTGGTGGCTGGCAATAAACGCGTCTAGGTAGAATACCCGGTTAACACCCAGTTCAACGACTTCATCAAACTGCAGGATCGCCGTATCGCCATCCTGATAAAGTCGCACGGCAAGGAGTGGATAACGGGTCGCCAGATATCGCTCCGACACCCGAATCGACTCTTCCATGCTTTGGCTACTCATGGCGGCAGTTGCCAGTGCGCCATGGCTGGGCAGGTTCAGCTGCATACCCAGCTGCCAGCCCAGCGAAGCATCGCCGGTCTGCTTGAGAATGATACTGACCAGGCGATCACAACGGCCAAAATCGATATGGCCATCATCAGCATCCAGCTCTATTCGCCGGATACCTGCAGCATCCAGAACGGACTGTTCATCAATCCCCTGCTGCCCTGCCAGTGACAACAGATGTCGAACATACGTGGTCGGAATAGCAATTGTGGTTCTTTTATTTTTCATGCCGTCGCCATGTGCTGACTGCCTGCCCGCGACCGATACAGCGCCATCGGACCCCCCAGCCCTTTTCCGGCCCCAAATGACCTTGGGTTCTGCCGGTTCCGCTCTGTATTTTGCCTGACAGAATACACAGTATTGAGTAACAGACAAAAAAGATAATAACAGTCATCGGACCATGAACACACCTCACGCCGCCTCCAGATGCCCAAGACCGTCAAATGTCGACGTCAAACCCCGTCGCATGCGATTCGGACTCGATAACCTGAAACGATACTGGCACAGCAATGATGCCTTCCGGAGCCATTTTTTCAATGGGCTCTCCACCCTGTTCCCCCAGGGAGAGCGTTTCTTTATTGATTCTGTGCGAGGTGTTCAGCATGAGATCACCGACCCGGTCCTGCTGGCGGAAATCAAAGGATTCATTGCCCAGGAAGCGGTTCACGGGCATGAACACGATAAATACAACAACCTGCTGCGCGAGCAGGGCTACGATATCGACAAGCTGGACCGCCACCTGGGCTTCTGGACACGTCTGGGCCAGAAGCTCATGACCCGGAAGCAGCAGTTGGCTACAACCTGCGCCGTAGAGCACTTTACCGCCATCATGGCCAATGCCCTGATGAGATATCCCCAGGATTGGCTGGGAGATGCACCGGATGCCATGAAAGCCATCTGGCGCTGGCATGCCATCGAAGAAACTGAGCACAAAGCAGTCTGCTTTGACGCCTATGAGGCCGTTGGCGGTAGCTATTTCACCCGGATCCTGATGATGATTCAGACCACGATCCATTTCAGCTATGTCACCACACGCCATGTCTGCCACTTCCTGGCCAAGGACGGCGTCCTGTTCAAAGCCAGCACCTGGAAAAGTGGTTTTCAGTTCCTGTGGGGAAACCCGGGGTTAATCCGGCAGATTTTCAGGGATTACCTCGACTATTACCGTCCGAGCTTTCATCCCTGGCAACACGATAACAGTACACTGATCGACGAGTGGAAAGCGCAACACGAAGAAAAATATTCCATTCGCCCCGCCGCCTGACCAATTCGCCGGCCTCGTGCCGGCGCGCCTGCTACGCTGTTGTCATCCTTAACGAACCTTTCGCCGATACGGCCGTCTAACCTGTAGGATATAACGCCAGCGATGAGGC
The DNA here is from genome assembly GCA_964291505.2 of uncultured Kistimonas sp. Taxonomy (GTDB): domain Bacteria; phylum Pseudomonadota; class Gammaproteobacteria; order Pseudomonadales; family Endozoicomonadaceae; genus Kistimonas. Next base: position 577,589 of record OZ220199.1, read on the forward strand.
CCACTTTATGAGCAGTGGACATGACGTCCCTTCTCAATCCCATACTCAACCACGGGGACAATTCAGTTCACGGCTCGGATTTGTGTTTGCAGCCGCTGGCTCCGCCGTTGGCATCGGAAATATCTGGGGATTCCCGACGCAGGTTGCAGATAATGGCGGCGCCGCGTTTCTTATCATCTACCTCATACTCTCATTATTACTGGCCTATCCTGCTCTGGTCGCCGAACTGATGATCGGCCGCTACAGTCAGGCCAATCCGATTACTGCACTGGAGCGACTGCCTCATGCTCAGGCATTCAGTAAACATGGCCACGCACTGGGTTGCCTGGCTGTCATCACCATCTGCCTGATTTTTGCTTTTTACAGCATCATTGGCGGTTGGTTGATTGCTTACGGGTTGGCGCCAGTATTCAACGAAATCGGCTTAGATTCTGCAGCAAACTGGCTGGTCAGTTTTACCCCAGAACGAAACCTGATCATGACTGCCTGCTTCATTGTGATGACCCTGACCGTTGTGAATGGAGGCATAGAGAAAGGGATTGAACGGTGGTCATCGCGCCTGATGCCATTACTGGTAATCCTTCTGCTGATACTTATTGGCTGTGTGATGAGCCAGGATGGCGCTCCAGACGGACTTCGACACTATCTTGTACCGGATTTCAGTAAAGTGACGCCGAGTCTCCTGTTCAACGCTCTGGGACAATCCTTTTTTTCCATGTCCCTGGGGGTAGGCGCCATGATGGCGTATGGGTCTTACCTCAGCAAACGGGCCAATCTCCCGGCGATGGCGCTTCAGGTCTGCCTACTGGATACAGGTATCGCTTTTCTAGCAGGGCTTTTGATCATTCCCTGCATGTTTGTCGCCTTGAAAAGCGGGATGGTGATCTACGATGATAATGGCCTGCTGCATTCCAGCGATACCTTGGTGTTCAATGTGCTCCCAGCCTTTTTCTCATCGCTTGGCGCCATAGGCTCTGTTTTAGGCGTACTGTTTTTCGTTCTGATGACCATTGCCGCGTTGACGTCCTCAATCTCCATGCTGGAAGTCCCTGTCTCCTGCCTGACGGAGCGCGGCAAACTCTCCCGTAAAAAAGCCAGCCTGATGATCTGTCTGCCGGTGCTGCTGTTATGCACCCTGGTTATCGCGAATTTCAGTACCCTGCTCAGTGGCGTCATTACCCTGACAACACGGTACGCCCAACCTTTCAACGCACTGCTATTTTGTCTGTTTGCCGGCTGGCTAATGCATCGAAACCATCGACTGAAAGAAATACAGCAGGGCTTCAGTCAGGTTGAAGAGACATTATTCTGGCGCATCTGGCCCTGGTATGTCCGCTATTGCTGTCCCGTCTTAATAGGCAGTTTGTTACTGTTTGGCTGATTAGCTATCCAATATCCCACTGGTGTCAATAAAACAATGGGACACTGACACATCCAAAGCTCCCAATTAAGGAACATCTGTCATCTAAAGTTATCAATGGGGGATAAATAGAACATCAGTCATAAGCACTATGTATCACTATCAAATGGAACTTGAGTTTACCTGTAAAACATCAAGACTTTCATCGAAAGGATACACGCTCGTCGAATTGCTTATGGTCATGGTTATTGTCGGAATTATGGCCGGCTATGGGACCTATATGTATCAGGAGAAGGTACGTAGCGCCAAAATCACGGAAGCAGCACTAGCAGCAAAGGAAGTTCGCCAGGCAATAGATGCCCATGTCGCAAAAAAAAGAAAACTCCCCGATAGCTTCACGCGCAGTATGGCAGGCATCAACTCCTCCGTCATCGATAAAATTGAGACCATAAGAATCAGTGACACTGATATTCAGGTGAACGTTTTCCTCAAAAGAGACATATTCCCAGATGAACCTGAGCAACAGGTCTACACCCTGTTGGGTAATTTAGTCAGCGACACAAAAATGATAGCGTGGCAGCCTTGCAGGGAAGAGGACTGCATAACCCCAGCGTCAAAGCTCCCGACAGCAGCGACATTACCGCCTCCCAGCGTTGGCTCTGGAGGTATTGTGATTGCATCAGGTCCTTCTCCAGGACCGGCTTTTCCGTCTCCGGCACCGACGGGGCCATCACCGTCTCCTCTCCCCGTTGTTCCATCCCCTGCTCCGGTACCGCCTACTCCATCGCCATCTCCGACTGGACCATCACCCTCTCCGACACCAGCTTGGCCATCTCCTGCACCGGCTACTCCATCCCCCTCTCCGGCACCGACCACACCATCGCCGTCTCCAACACCAGCCGCCCCATCGCCCTCTCCGCAGAATTGCGAAACATCAACATTTACGACCAGTAACCAATACCCTATCTGGAATGCACAGGATGCTAACTACGAATGTCCTACACGCTGTAATGACGAAAACGGCCAATGGACTGGACATTGGTGGACGAGAGTGTGGGGAAAAGCCTCTGTGTGCCAATGCAATACATGCTCTAAGCCCACAGCCACCGATTATGTTTTTACCGGAAGTGATGAATCCCCCATCTGGAGTGATGAGGACGCAACCAAAAAATGCCCACAAGTCTGCAGTAATGATAATGCTGAATGGACCAGGCACTGGTGGACCATCATACAAAACAAAAGCTCTGTTTGCCTATGTATCATAAAAGCACAGAGCTCCCCCTGATATCTTCCTGTGATTGCCAAATGCACGGCCTATTCCAATTCCAATTCCTATTCCTATTCCAATTCCAATTCCAATTCCAATTCCAATTCCAATTCCAATTCCAATTCCAATTCCAATTCCAATTCCAATTCCAATTCCAGTATGCGATCTAATGGATCGTCATGCATGATAAAGTTCCTCTACGTCAAACATCCAACGTATTTAAGCAACTCAATCACTGAGATAACGCGAATCTCAACGCCATCATCTACATTTACAAATGAACATAAATAGAATGCCATCGTGATGGGCTGATCAACCTCAAATGGAACTTGGGTTTACTGTGAAAACATCATTACATTCAGGGAAAGGATACACCCTTACCGAACTGATGCTGACCGTCATTATCATCGGGATTTTGGCCAGCTATGCCACCTTCCTCTACCAGGATATGGTTCGAGGCGCCAAAATCACCGAAGCAGCCCTTGCTGCAAAAGAAGTTCGTCAGTCAATAGAAGCCCATGTAGCGATCAAGCGGGAACTCCCCAACGGCTTCACCCGCAGTATGGCGGGGGTCAATTCTTCCGTTATTGATAAAATTGAAACCATAAGAATCAGTGATACGGATATTCAGGTTAACGTTTTCCTCAAAAAAGCCGTCTTTCCGGATGAATCTGAGCAGCAGGTCTATACGCTGCTTGGCAACTTAGTCACTGCCACCGGTACGGTAGCCTGGCATCCTTGCGGAGACGATAACTGTATTACGCCGGTATCCAAACTGCCGACGGCAGGCACATTGCCGCCCCCCATTGTTGGTCCTGGAGGAATCGTCATAGCACCTGGACCAACTCCTGGTCCAACAACTCCTGGGCCAGCGACTCCTGGTCCAGCGACTCCTGGTCCAGCGACTCCTGGGTCCAGCGACTCCTGCTCCAGCGACTCCTGGTCCAGCGACTCCTGGGCCAGCGACTCCAGGGCCGACAACTCCTGCACCACCGCCTCCAGCACCTCCAGCGCCGCCACCACCGCCACCGCCACCGCCGCCGCCACCGCCGCCGCCACCACCGCCGCCACCGCCGCCACCGCCGCCGCCACCGCCGGCACCTGCGACGAACAAGTACCGAATGTATCTGTGCAAGGAAGAATCAGACTATATGCCTGGTCACAGCCATAATGTTGTTAACTTTATGGTTACGAATGAAAGCGGCTATAAGAAGACTTATAGACTTTATGGAACTGGTGCTAATTGCGAAATAGCCTGGATACGGCAGAATCAGAACAACACCCCCACGTTAATCGTTGTCTATGGCATAAGTGTTTTGGGCTTTCATTTTGGGGTACTCTATCCAGAGACTGATTTTCCGGATAAAACGGTTTGCTACACCGTTAAATACACGTCAAGTAAATACGATCGATACGCCGTCAAGGCTGTGATACCTGGCCAAACCAACTGGTGCCCAGAGGAAACGCCAAACCCCTTGCCGGACCCTCTTCCTGGATGGACGGGTGGAGAGATCGCGATTCTTCGAAATGACCCTACTAAGAATGCGTTATTTCATAAAACAATTAAGTTCTATACTCACAGGCTGGGCGGCGATGATTGGGAATACACTTATAACCCCAGGGTAGGCGGAACGTTTTTTAAAGGCACCACCGGAGACGGTGTAATGATTGGGCCTTCAGCGATTACCCAAATAGACGTAGAAATGGAAGGCGGACCATTGAATGTCTCTCTCTATCCTGGCGCTGACTTTACACCAACACCTGGAGTCATACCTTGCTATGACATAATCAGCGAAACCACTATTGTAAAGGGGAAGAAAATTGATGTACCCGACCCTACCTCCAGCTCAGGATTCACGTGGGGCTGCGAGGTGACAACGGGTTCAGAAACGCCTTCCCCAAAACCCTAGCCGATGAGGGAACCAATGGCTTGAACCCAACGAGCTTGCGGGCAGGTAACAACCGGGCTGGATAACTGTAACGTCAAACCGGCACCTGTCCTGTCAAGCATTTAGCCGCGCAGGATGTTGGGATTAGATAAGTATCTGCGCTCGGTGGTATCAGCGTAGTGTTCGATAAGTGAGATGATGAATCGTCGAATACTATAACGAGAACACATCCACTATCGTAAGCCCCTGCCCTTTTTAACCTGCCACCCCGCCAACGATCAAATATCCAATGAACGTTGGCGATTTCAGTCAGTCTGGAGCTGGCTAGTATAAAAACAGAAAAAATGTCTCTCTTCTACGTAATACAGCAAATCACAGCACGCATTCATATCATTGGCTAAACAGTCAGCTTTTTTAGCAATACCTTTGCAGCAAACCCATACAAAACAAGATCCGTTTACTGCCAGATGTTGATTAGAGTATTAATAAAACACTCCGATAAAGTAATCATACAAATAGTAAGTCTGCCCCTAAAAAAACAGGCACTTCACCCATTAAAACAGATAACAGCTATCAACCCTGTCAACAAAATGGCGCGGTTGACTGATAAATGAATAATGAACATAAGAGCCAAGGTCATGCCGTGACGAACAACTTTCGCATTAACAACGGTTATACCCTGATCGAACTGGTCGTGATTGTTGCTATTGTCGCGATCATGGCGGCTTATGCCATCAATACTTACAAGGATTACTCAACTCGCGCACGACTGAACGAAGCCGCTCAGGTAGCACACAACGTAAGGCAGTCGATTGAAACACATATCGCCAGCAAGCGAACCTTACCTCCCAATGCAACGCGCAGCTTCGCCGGCATGAATATGGATGTCGTTGAAAAGGTTGAAACAGTCCGTACCGGCCCTAACTCGATCCGCATCACTGTCTATATCAAGCCTGAAGTTTTTCCTGATGCGTCAGAACAGCAGGTCTTTTCTCTGCTGGGCAATATCGTTGATGGTGAAGTTTTGTGGGCTGAATGTGGCAGTGACAATTGCATCACCGGCGTCTCAAACCTGCCACCAGCAGTAGCCTCATCCCCTACAACACCAAGCAATCCAGGCATTCAGATTGCCGCAGCTCCACCTGCCGGACCTCCATCCGGTCCACCGGCATGGCCGCCTGTTGGACCACCCGCGGGACCACCGGCTGGACCACCTGCCGGACCACCGGCTGGACCACCTGCCGGACCACCTGCCGGACCACCGGCTGGACCACCTGCCGGACCACCGGCTGGACCACCTGCCGGACCACCGGCTGGACCACCGGCTGGACCACCGGCTGGACCACCTGCCGGACCACCTGCCGGACCACCTGCCGGACCACCTGCCGGACCACCTGCCGGGCCTCCTGCAGGACCGGGTGGAGGCGGTTCCGCCGGCGGCTGGCTTGGTGGTGAGATCCGGATTTTAAAAGAAAAAGAAGGAACAATAGAAAATGTGATGGTCAATCTTCATGCTAAAAGAGATAAATATGATAGTAACTACGCTATGGGACCAGGCGCCCTTGCAGTCGGTTTTGTCGGTGATTCATCATGGGGAGCCATCAAGTATGTCAGGATTAGCAGGCCTGACGGTTTGTTAGATATTACTGTCTACCCTGATCAGGATTTCACCCCGACATCAGGCGTCAAGCCCTGCTACAAAGTGACCGACAGTAACACCATCATTAAGGGAAAAACGATTATTGTGCCCTATCGGTGGTCGTCTACTGGATACACGGAAGACTGTGAAGATTCAACATCCTCGGCTAATCCACCTCCCCAAGATCCATCAGAGCCGAAAACACCTGAGTCAGGCTGGACATCTCCCGGAGGCTGGGGCGATCGCATAAGTCTCTGTAAAGATGATATCAACGCTAGAGTCACTTATTTAATTCAAGGCGCTGAATACTTTCACGGCATTCAACTTCAACGGACGATCTGGTGTGAAACCTACGACTCCAGATATATCAAGAACAATAAATGGAAATCACTGAAGTTAAGTGGCCAATCCAAAACCGTTTACCCGGAATTGGATTTTAAGCCTGGCCAACATGGGTGCTATTTGGCAACAAGTAGTGCAGAGTTGCTTGTTGGTGACTTCGATGGCAGCAGGTGCCGTGTACGCAAATAAGCTGAGCAGATAATTACGTAAATTGCGCGTTGCAGGCAGTGATATCTCCCCCTCAACGGGGCAAAAAGTCGATAAAAAACTGCATTTTATCGACTTTCTGCCAGCCCTCAGACCAAAAGATCGCCCTTGGCCTGTTCATCCGCATGGTAGGAAGAGCGCACCAGAGCGCCAGAGGCGACCTTACTGAAACCCAGCTTTTTCGCTGTATCTGCCAGCTCAGCAAACTCATCAGGATGCACAAAGCGTTTGACCGGCAAGTGATGGCGGGAAGGCTGCAGGTACTGGCCCAGGGTGATCATCTCAATATCATGGGCACGCATATCTTCCATGACTTCGATGACCTGCTCATTGGTTTCACCCAGCCCCAGCATCAGGCCTGACTTGGTCGGTACTGACGGGTTACGAGCCTTATATTGCTTCAGCAGATCCAGTGACCACTGATAATCCGATCCCGGTCTGGCCATCTTGTACAATGCTGGCGCGGTTTCCAGGTTATGGTTGAAGATATCCGGCGGTGTTTCGCTGAGGAGATCCAGGGCAACCTCCATCCGGCCCCGAAAATCAGGCACCAGGATTTCAATCTCCACCTCGCTGGAACGATCACGGATTTCCTGAATGCAGCTGGCGAAATGACCCGCCCCGCCATCGCGCAGATCATCACGATCTACCGACGTGATAACGACGTATTTCAGGCGCATATCGGCAATCGCCTGAGCCAGGTGTGCCGGCTCGCCTTCATCCAACGGCTTGGGACGACCATGACCCACATCGCAGAACGGACAGCGACGGGTACAGATAGCCCCCATGATCATGAAGGTCGCGGTGCCACCATGGAAGCACTCCCCCAGGTTCGGGCAGGATGCTTCTTCGCAGACCGTGTGCAGGGCATGCTTACGCAGGAGCTTCTTGATCCGCTCCACTTCCGGAGAGGCGGGAATACGCACACGCAGCCACTCCGGCTTGCGTGGCATGTCTTCCTTGGCTGTCGGGATAACCTTGATCGGAATCCGGTCGACCTTGTCCGCCCCCCGGTATTTCACTCCCGGCTCAAGCCGACGTTTTTTGTTGGCGTCGGTGGCTCCCGCGGCACTGGCGGGATTGGATGATGCGCTTGTCATTTCGCTTAGTCCCAGCGTTGTCGGGTCTCGATCTCAGTATAACCAAGGCCCTGCACCAGATGGTGCGTCAATCGTTCTCCGGCGGACACACAGTCCGCACTGCTGTCATAATCTGCAAGCCGGGTCATGGCTAAACCGGCATACCCACAGGGGTTGATGCGCAGAAACGGTGACAGGTCCCCATTTATATTCAATGCCAGCCCGTGAAAAGAGCATCCACGTCGGATTCTTAACCCAAGCGACGCAATCTTGGCGTTATCCACATAAACGCCCGGTGCATCCGGCTTGGCGGCAGAATCAACACCATACTCTTTCAGCGTTGCGATGATGGCATTCTCAATATGTGTGACCAGCGCCCTTGCCCCAAAGCTTAGCCGGCGAATATCCAACAACAGATAAGCGACCAGCTGTCCAGGTCCATGGTAGGTCACCTGCCCGCCCCTATCGACCTGAACTATCGGAATATCGCCCGGATTCAACACATGCTCGGCTTTACCTGCCTGTCCCTGTGTAAAAACCGGTTGATGTTCAAGGAGCCAGATTTCATCACTGCATTGGCGATCGCGATGATCCGTATAGTCAGCCATCGCCTTCCAGACTGGCTCATAAGGCTGAACGCCGAGCTGACGGATAATCAGCCGTTCCGGCTCGTTAATGGGTTCATGGCAGGGCAAAGGTTCTGTCATTGTTTTATTACAGCACCATCTGTATCCGGCCGCTGGCCTTCAACTCTTCAAAAATGGCTTTAAGCTGATCTTCACCCGTCGCCGTAATGGTGACGTTGATCGCCTGATAGTTACCGTTTTTACTATCACGCAAGGTTGCGCTGCCGTCATGGGCCGGATCATGCTTCTTGATGACCCGCAGTACGAAGTTCTTCAGATCCGGTGCGGCATTACCAACAATCTTGAGCGGGTAAGCACAGGGAAACTCAATTTTGGGGGCTTGCTGTTCTTCAGTAGACATCAATCAATCACCTCGTAGGCATCCAGAAAAGCGAGTATTAACTGCTAGCCCGCTTTATAGGTCTGGTAAAGGCTCGCCACATGGCGCCAGACAGGTCCCGGCTTGCCCTCTCCAACCTGGATGCCATTCAATTCGATAATGGGCAGAATTTCTTTGCTGGAACTGGTGACCCAGATTTCATCGGCGGTCTTGAGCTCATCAGCAGTCACATCCCGCTCTTCACAGCGATAGGCGCCATCATTGACTGCCAGCTCCAGCACCAGCGCCCGGGTAATACCACTCAGAATCTTGTGGCTTCTGGGCGGTGTGATAATGGTTTCATCGCGTACGATAAAGACATTGCTGGATGAGCCTTCTGTCACCTGCCCTTCGTCATCCACCAGGATCGCCTCGGTTGCGCCGCTGTTCAGCGCCAGCTGATGATGCATGACATTCCCGAGCAGGGACGTACTTTTGATATCACATCGCTGCCAGCGCTGGTCTGGCGCAGTGATAGCCGTACCGCCCTTCACGTCGTCCAGCGAGTCATTGATGCGTGGCACGAGTGGCATAGCCATAACAAAGACCGTCGGCCGGGTTTCTGCCGGAAAACCATGCTGACGGGAAGCATAGCTGCCCCGTGAAATCTGAAGGTACAGCGCCTGATGTTGTCCCGGGTTGCGACTGAGCAGCTGATCAAAAATAGAACGCCACTCGATGATCGTGATTTCAACAGGCAGATGAATGGCAGCCAAGCTGGCGTTCAAGCGCTCCATGTGTTCTTCAAGACGTAGGGGATGCCCATGAAACACAGGAATCACTTCATACACGCCATCCCCGAATAGAAAGCCACGGTCGAGCACGGAAACCTGTGCCTTTTCCAGCGGAAGAATTTCACCATTCAGGTAGACATCAGACATAACAACAATTCAATCCAGCTAAACGCAATACTGCCGTAACCTGTTGTTAACAGGTTACGGCAGTGACAGGGCCTGGCTCAATATTAACTGAACAGACCGGCAAAGAAGCGAAGAATACCGTCCCAGAGACGCTTGAAGAAACCGCCTTCCTCAACGGGCTCCAGAGCAATAAGGGGCACTTCGGAAATGACTTCATCATCCAGTGTCACTTTGACTGTACCAATCTTCTGCCCAGCGGCAACAGGCGCCATAATGTCCTGATCAATCACCATGCTGGCCTGAACCGCTTTATCCTTGCCACGGGGTACAGTAATGACCAGATCTTTTTCAAGGCCAACCGCCAGCTCATCCTTGTCGCCTTTCCAGACCCGTACCTGCTCCAGGGTCACGCCTCCTTTCTTCACTTCAACGTTGTCGAAGAAACGGAAGCCGTAGGTCAGCAGTTTCTGGGTTTCATTCGCCCGACTGCGCTCGCTCCGGGTGCCCATCACGACGGCAATCAGACGGCGGCCTTCGCGCTCAGAAGACGCCACCAGGCAATAACCAGCTTCATCGGAATGGCCGGTCTTGATGCCATCGACGTTCGGGTTAGTGAACAGCAGGGTATTCCGGTTAGCCTGCGGATTCAGTGGCTTGCCAGTACGCTTATCAACACCGTACTGAAACTCTTTTTCCGCATAAATCGGATAGTATTCGGGATGATCATTGATCATGTGACGTGCAAGTATCGCCAGATCCCGGGCAGAACTGTAATGATTCTCAGCCGGCCATCCAGACGCATTCACAAAATGGGTATTGGTCATGCCAAACTGCTCAGCGGTAGAGTTCATCAGCTGGGCAAAACCATCTTCACTGCCGGCCACGTATTCCGCCAGAGCCACGCTGGCATCGTTACCGGAAACAATGATGACGCCTTTCAGCAGATCAGACACAGAAACCTTTTCACCCACTTCAATAAACATCAGTGAGCCTTTCATGCGCCAGGCTTTCTCGCTGACGGTGACTTGGTCATCACGGCCGATATTGCCGTTGGCCAACTCGGTTTCCACCACATAGGCGGTCATCATCTTGGTCAGGCTGGCAGGAGGCAGCTTCTGATCTGCATTTTTCTCCGCCAGTACTTCACCACTGGCGGCATCCACCAGGATATAACCATCCGCCGCCACTTGAGGGGGAGAAGGAATCAGGCCAGCCGGCAGCGCCTGGGCCACACTGGAGAAGGTCAACAGGGCCATGACAGCCATACAGGCTGAAAATACCTGTCCTTTCCGTAGAAAGTGCAATGAGATCAGGTGTTTCATATTGTTCGCTGTAGATAACTGCGGATGAATAGCCGGGCATTATAACAACAGGTCAAGCCCGCTTTAATACGACATAACCGACTATTGCAGTAAAGTTCAGTAAATAGTGCCAGACATCAACCTTCTGTCGTCGAAGGCTACTCGTTTGTCGGAACACTGAGAATACGCGCGATCTTCAGTATTGGAGATTACTCAAATACCAGGTGCCCGCGCTCAAGACTGGCCTCGGCCAGAAGATCCCCCACCTTCAGCGCATCAGTGCGATTGGGCAGAGGTCCAACCCTGACACGGTACAGGGCATCGGCCTCATCTTCCACCTGGGTCACCTGCACAGGCTGCGTGATGACCTGCTGCAACCGCTTCTGCAGGGCTTCCGCGCCCGTCCGGGTACTGAGTGCTGCCACCTGAAGATAAATCGATAACGGTGTCAACGCAGTCGCCTTTTCAACATCACCGGCTGCGGGCGCCTGAGCGACCTGCTGCACAGGCTGGGTAGTGTCCATCGCTTCAATCATGACATTGGCCGTGCCTTTATTCTGAAACCCCAGCTTCTTGGCGGCTGCATAGGAAAGGTCAATCACCCGGTTACCATGGAACGGACCCCGGTCATTCACCCGCAACACGACACTGCGGCCATTCGCCTTGTTGGTGACACGTACATATGAGGGCAAAGGCAGGGTCTTGTGGGCCGCCGTCATGGCAAACATATTGTAGGTTTCACCATTCGCGGTTTTGCGACCATGGAACTTGGTTCCATACCAGGAAGCTATCCCTTCCTGTCGAAAACCCGCTGCAGACGCCAGCGGCTGGTAAGACACACCCGCCAACTGATAGGGAGAATTCTTCAAAGGCCCGTAATGCGGCTGAGGCACCGCATCCGGTATCTGGCTGACATCCACATCCTGTGATGGTGCGCCATCACGCACCATGGGCGGCGCTGAACATCCCGCCAGCACCATCAGAATCATCCCTGCCAACACCATCCATGGTTTCCCTGTTACGGCGCCCGTGTCGGCGCGTTGTTCAATACGACTCATTGAGCTGCACTGCATACACATCATGGTGTGGTATCAGCCTTTGCCTGCAAGTTATCCTGCGTTTCATCCTGCAACTGCGCCTGATACTGGGACTGCACCTGCCTGCCCAGCTGATAAACCGCCATTGCGTAGAGATTGCTGCGATTATATCGGGTAATGACATAGAAGTTGTCCAGCGTCAGCCAGTACTCCGGTGCGTCCTTACCCTGAAGCTTTAAGCCGCGCACCTTGGCAGAAGATGGCACATCCTTCTGAGCTCTCCAGCCTGCGTCTTTCGCGCGACTCATCAGCATAGAAGGCTTGGGATTATCCTCCAGAATGTCGCCGAACTGCTTGCCTTTGACCTTGGCCTGAGTCGCCACAGGCTTCCCTTCCGCCCAACCGTGTCGGCTCAGGTAGGAGGCAATACTGCCAATCGCATCCGCCGGGGAATCCCAGATATCTGCCTGACCACTACCATCAAAATCAACCGCATATTCCCGGTAGCTGGACGGCATGAACTGGGGAATACCCATCGCTCCCGCATAGGAACCTGTCAGCGATAACGGATCAAAGCCCTGTTCGCGCGACAGAATCAGAAAAGCTTTCAACTGCCCCTGAAAATAGGTTGCCCGACGGGGATAGTTAAAGCCCAGTGTCGATAAAGCATCCACCACCCGGAAACCACCACGGAACCGTCCATAGTGGGTTTCTACACCCAGGATACCCAAAATGACATAAGCGGGTACGCCGTAGGTTTTTTCAGCATTCTCCAGGGTTTTCTGGTTCTTCTTCCAGAATTCAACGCCCCGCTGAACCACCAGATCACTGATAAAGCGGTTGCGATACTCCCACCATTCCAGGCTGCGCTCCGCCGGACGATCCATTAACTCAATGATACGATCCTGACTCTCAACCTGCTTGAACAGGGACTCCAGCGCCTGCTGGTCAAACCCCTCTTCCTTGACGAGTTCATCAATAAACAGTTTCACTTCCGGCTGACCGGCAATACCATCAGCCTGCACCGGCATCACCACGCTGCTGCCGACCAGCACACTGCCAACCAACCAAGTGCGAATACGGTATTCCATTGCCACAGACAATGGTCTGGACAGACACTTCACAGTCAGGGATAAACCCCGTGACAGTAAGGATTTCATACAATCACTCCTGGCGCTCCTGGCCATCAATACTGCCGCCGATATTGACAATACCTGTCGGCGGAAGTAGTAACTTCTACAAGAATAACACTCTATACCAGCCCTCTGGCTACTGTGTTTTTCCGGTAAGGCTCACCATACCTGGATTAATCGCTATTCTTCTTTTCGCATCTCAAACGACGGAACCTCATGACATTGTATCGTCATCAGAGAGGGAGAAATATTACAAGATGTTGCAGGCGTTCAGGATTTTGTCAGTGACAGACATTACATGTAGATATGGCGATAAGCATTTGCTCGCGTTTATTGCCTATGACTATGCGTATGCATCCCACTACACGAAATTTACTAAAAAATTACAATATTCCTCTGAGATACCACTTTAGATGATCAACCCCACATGCTATCAATCAATGATATAGCTACGAGGACACAGGCTCAGATTATCAGCCAGTCTTTGTCAGCACAGTCTCATGATATAAATGTTATAGATCGCCTTTCTGGAACGACTAATCGCAGTTACAAGATCAAGCATTTCCAAACCAGCTACGCACTACGACTACCCGGCCCAGGAACTGCTCGATTCATCAACCGCCAGAATGAGCGGAACAACTCACTGCAAATATTCCGCAATCTGGCATTAACACCTGAACCCGTCCTGCTCGATGCTGTCAGTGGCATCAAGATTGTGCGCTGGGTGAATTGCGGAAAAAGTCTTCGCACCTCAAACATCGGTAAATACCTCGACATTATTGCTCGCGCTGTGAGAAAGCTTCACCAGTCACAATGTCGCTTTATGCACAAAATCTGTCTCGTACAAATGCTGGATAACTACCTGAAACTTGTCACTCGCGAGGACTACTACGATGGACTGGAGGAAATGGTCAGCCTTTGCCATTACTACCAGTCAACCATTGACAGTCTCAATCTGAAAAACTGCCCCGTTCACTTTGATCTGGTACCTGAAAACATTCTGGTGTCTCGACAAGGTCGCATCCAGTTGATTGACTGGGAATACTCTGGACAAGGCTTTGCAGAAATGGATATCGCATCCTTGTTTACGGAATCTGAGTTAGGGAACCTGCGATTAAGTCCCCAATAATAAGCTAATCTCCACTCAGCCTTTGCCGGAGATCAGTCATGGACCAACAGCTCAGCTTTTCTGACGCTGAATTCACTCAAAAGCGTCGCCAGACCCGCAAAGAAATATTCCTTGCCCGTATGGATAAACTGATTCCCTGGCATCGTCTTGAGGCAATTATTGAACCTCATTACCCCAAACCCGGTAATGGGCGTAGACCGTACCCGTTATCCACCATGCTCCGGATACACTGCCTTCAACAATGGTACAGCCTCAGTGATCCGGCCATGGAAGATGCCCTTTATGAAATTGCGTCCATGCGATTATTTGCCGGATTGTCTCTGGATAAAGCAATTCCTGATCGCACAACCATTATGAACTTTCGACACCTGTTGGAGGCTCACAATCTGGCTCGGGCTATTTTCACGGACGTAAACCAATGGCTTACAGAGTCTGGTATCGTTTTGAAAGAAGGCTCTCTGGTCGATGCCACGATCATCGAAGCTCCGACATCCACAAAGAATCAGACGGGGCAGCGAGATCCCCAAATGCACCAGACCAGAAAGGGTAACCAGTGGTATTTCGGAATGAAGGCGCATATTGGTGTCGATGCCCGTACAGGTTTGACTCATAGTCTGGCGACAACAGCCGCCAATGAACATGACCTTAATCAAGCCAGTAACCTGTTGCACGGTGATGAACAGTTTGTCTTTGCCGATGCCGGCTACAGAGGAGCCGAGAAGCGAAAAGCGCTCAATACAGACGCTGTACAGTGGCATATAGCCGAACAACCAGGCAAGTTAAAGAGACTCAGGAAACACCCTCGAATCAATAAAGTCATTTTGAAAACGGAATACCTGAAAGCCAGCATTCGAGCCAAGGTGGAACATCCCTTCAGAATCATCAAATGCCAGTTTGGATTTATCAAAGCCCGTTATCGGGGACTTCGGAAAAATGATGGCAAACTGGCGATGTTATTCGCTCTGGCAAACATGGTTAGACTGGACCAAATGATCCGGGCACAGGGTTAATGTATCCGAAAGCCGGACAACCAGCTTCAATGGTAAGAAACTGAGTAATTTTCAGGCTGGATAATAGTGAATTAATGACTTTTCATTCACTGTGTTTCTTTAACGTCACTTGCTCGCAGGTTCCTTAGATGAGGCTCAAAGACAGTACGTTTTAAACTGCTATGAGCAACCTCTATCACTTGATGCCATAACTATTGTAGAGCTTCAGCTAAATACCCTCTGGAGTGTCTGGTCGATCATACAGGCAAAGAATTCTGCTTATGGCCATATTGATTACCGTGAGTACGGTTTAAATCGCTTATTAAAAGCTGAGCGCGTGGCCCAAAAACTGCTGGAGAGTACTGATGTTCCATGTAAGCAGGCAATTTAAACGGGTACTCGAATCAATGGCCGGCCTCATTTTTCTTATAGGCTGCCTGGGTTTCTATCATAAACCCCTCTTATCCTCGTGGGGCTTAGATTACACCAACAGCGTCCACCTCTTTGTGGCTGGTTCTCTACTGTATATGGTCAATCCATTGATTACGATCAAAGAGGGATCACAATGACTACCCGAGTTTTCACTTCCGGCGTTTTTGACTTAATGCACATAGGCCATATCAGGGCACTCAAGGCCGCCAAAGCGCATGGAGATTTTCTCATTGTAGGCGTCTGCTCAGACGAAGACGCACAATCCTATAAACGGCGTCCCATCATTCCTCTCCATGAGCGAGTTGAGATGCTGGAGTCACTTTCATGTGTCGACATGGCATTCTGTTCGCCGCTGATACCTGATTTAGCATTTTACCTCAAACATCGTATCTCCCTTCATATACAGGCAGAGGACGAATACGACGATAGTGAATGGCGCTTCTACGATGCAGCAAAATCACTTGGCATCATGCGTTTTATTGGGCGCCAACCAGAAGCTTCCACCTCATCAATCATTCAAAGAGTGGCGACACTACATCGCCAGGAGATGAGCTGTGCAAGATAAAATCTCTGAATTGTTTCCTGATGACAGGTCTCAGTACCAAAGTAACACTGAAAAGATGCAGCATGTATTGCTTCGATTAATATCAATATTTGATCACATCTGCACAACCCACGATCTTGAATACTGGATCGATGGTGGAACATTGCTCGGAGCCATACGCCACAAAGGTTTCATCCCATGGGATGATGATATTGATGTGTGCATGCCTGAAAAGGACTACTACACATTCCTGGAACAGGCACCCAAGTACCTTGGTAATGACTTACTGCTTTTAGATGGCGAACATTGCCAAGTTTTGAACAAAGGCGCAGCAAAACTATACGACCTTAAAAGCTCATCAAAACAACTAAACGCACGAGATATCGGAATTTTGCCGAGTGGTTTTTTTATCGACATTTTCTGCATGGAAAGCCACTCAAATAAGATTAAAGACACAAAAAGAATATTCAAATACGCAAGAACAAAATTGAAACCCGATGACAGTGCCGTTACAGCCTTGAAAAAACGCATTCGCATGTTCTTTAACCGTCATATTGCCGCAGAAAAAGTTATCAGCAAAAGTCGGTACGCACACGGAGAATACCTCTATTACACATGTCGCTGGTTTAGTTATTTTCTACGCCGCAGCTACATCTATCCAATTAAAAGCGTACCATTTGAGAACCTACACCTTCGGGCACCAAACGATGCCCACCACTATCTACAAGATATGTACGGCGACTATATGACACCACCAGATAGCGCAGAACGAGGTGGACATTTTTCAGAATGCTACCCTGAAAAGCCTGACTCTAATTTTTACCCTGCTGTGAAATGAGCAACAATGCCCCTGTTGCCTTACGACAGGGGCGTTCACCCCATAGGTAAGTAACCCACAAATACCGTCACGTCTTTATTATCTTAGCCCCCGCAGACTTGTAAGCTAAAAAATTCATAGAACGCAAATATTCATCAGGTATATCGCCCAAGAAAGTTCTTGTGTGTGTGCACAGACATCAAAACACCAAAGCCCGCCATCAAGGTCACAATAGAAGTGCCGCCACGGCTGACCAGCGGAAGCGGCACACCGACCACTGGCAGAAGACCACTCACCATACCGATATTCACGAAGACATATACAAAAAACGTCAGCGTGATACTGCCTGCAATCAAACGCCCATACAGTGTCTGGGCATTCATCGCGATATAAATGCCGCGACCAATAATCAGTGCATAAGCAGCCAGCAAAACAGCCACGCCGAGCAGGCCAAACTCTTCTGCCAGAACGGCAATAATAAAATCGGTATGACTTTCTGGCAGAAAGTCCAGATGGGACTGGGTCCCCAGCAACCAACCTTTGCCATAAAGGCCGCCTGATCCAATCGCGATTTTCGATTGAATGATATTCCAGCCTGAACCCCAAGGATCACTTTCCGGGTTCAGAAACGTTAATACCCGCTGCTTCTGATAGCCATGCATAACAAAGTGCCACATCGCCCAGATCGCCGGTATCGCCAGCAACACCGCCGTACCGATGATGCGCCAGCGCAACCCTGCTAAAAGCAGAACAAAAATACCTGAAACAGCAATCAACAACGCGGTTCCCAGATCAGGCTGCTCCAGTATCAGCACAACGGGAATACCAATCATTAACAGGCTGACACCAATTTCCTTATACCCCGGTGGCAATGGATGACGGCTCAGCCATCCCGCAATGGTCAACGGCATAACCAGCTTAAGAATTTCTGACGGTTGAAACCGAAAACCTGGCAGGCTGATCCAACGTTGTGCGCCCTTCGACTCAATCCCAATCACCAGCACTCCAACCAGTAGCACTACCGCTGCTCCATAGGCATAGGGCGTAAGACGCTGCATCAAGCGCTGAGGCACCTGGGCAACAACCGCCATCACGACAAACCCTATCGCGAGATAAGTCGACTGTCGCATGATCATGGCCATATCCCGACCATTCGCGCTGTACAGGACAAACAACCCTGCCGCGCAAAATATCAGCAACATTAACAACAGTACGGGATCCAGACTGAGGCGATTCCATAACGACTGGGCGCGACGCAGATCATGGTTATCATCCAGCTGGCGGATAAAATCACGGCTCATCCATTTCTCTCCTTCACCGCCAGCTTCACCGATGACTTGTCGCCTTGTTTACCCTGACGCGGTAGAAGGTAGGCATCCATGACTTTTTTCGCCACGGTAGAGGCCAGGGACGAATCGTTTTCTACCACCACCGCCACCGCAATCTGCGGATTTTCGACAGGAGCAAAACCGATGAAAAGCCCATGGTCGCGCTGAAACTCTTCGAGTTGTGCAGCATCATACTTTTCACCCTGAGCAATGCCGACAACCTGGGCAGTACCGGTCTTACCCGCCATGGAATATTTCATGTGCCGCCCGATACGCCAATAAGCGGTACCTCGGGGTGAAGCCACTACGTCTGTCATGGCATCAATGATCGCATCCCACTCTTTTGCCGAACGATCCTGAATCACATCCGGCTCTGGCAATGTCGCATCAGGTCCAGGCTTGGCAAGGCGAGGCTGGTGCACCAGTCCGCGGTTGGCAATCACACTGGTAGCAGCCGCCAGCTGCAATGGCGTTGTCAACATATAGCCCTGACCAATACCACTGATCACGGTTTCGCCCGGATACCAGGGACGTCCGCGAGCTCGCCGCTTCCATTCCGGTGAAGGCATTAGCCCGGGCCTTTCAGACGCGATATCCAACCCCGTGCGATCACCAAACCCAAAGCGGACCATGTAATCATGGATAGTATCTATGCCCATCTTGACCGCAACGGTGTAGAAGTAGGTATCGTTTGATACGACGATGGAGCGATGCAGGTCCACCACACCATGCCCCTGCCGCTTCCAGTTACGGTATTTGTGCTCATCACCGGGCAACTGGAAGTAACCGGGGTCATTCACTTTGAAGCGACGATCAACGGCTTTGCTGTCTAATGCAGCCAACCCCATGAAAGGCTTAATGGTTGATGCCGGCGGATATTCACCCAATGTCGCGCGGTTATAGAGTGGGCGATGAATACTGTCCCTCAACTCGCTATAACTTTTGTAATCGATGCCCGTCACAAAAGGGTTGGGGTCAAAGGAAGGTGTGCTGACCAGGGCAAGTACGCCACCGGTATTAGGATCGATCGCAACAACCGAACCCCGCTTGCCAGCCAGAGCCTTACTCGCAGCCGCCTGCAGATCAAGATCAAGGTATAGCTGCAGATCTTTCCCCGGCTCCGGATCCACCCTTTTCAATACCCGCAGAATGCGACCGCGGGCATTGGTTTCAACTTCCTGGTAACCCGGCTTACCAAGCAGCACTGACTGGTAATACTTTTCCACCCCGGTCTTGCCAATAACATGCGTTCCGCTATACAACGCCGGATCCAACGTGGCCAGTTCCCGGTCATTGATACGGCCCACATAACCAATCGCATGGGCAAACTCTTCATTGTAGGGATAGTGGCGAATCAGCTGCGCCTCAACTTCCACACCGGGAAGTCGGAACTGATCAACCGCAATTTTGGCGATATCTTCTTCTGAAAGACGGTATTTGAGTGGCACACCTTCAAACGGACGCCGCTGCCGCAAACGCTGCCGGAATTTCTCCAGTTCATTATCAGATAAGGGCAGAATCTCACCGACAGCCTTTAGTGTGGCTTCAAGATCCTTCACCCGCTCACGGACAATAGTCAGGGTATAGCTGGGCTGATTCTCAGCCAGCAAACGCCCATTGGTGTCATAGATCAGTCCGCGTATGGGAGGTACAGCCTGCAGGTGAATCCGGTTCTCTTCTGACTGGGTGGCCAGATCGCTGTAATTCATCACCTGCAGGTAAAACATGCGCGCCAGCAAGCCACCGGTCATGATCAACATAACCAGTACGGACAGCCAGAGCCGGAAGTTGACCAAGCGGCGTTCGCTGTAATGATCCTTGAACGTGTCAGGCGCCATGTATCCGTGAACTGTCAGCGGTGATAAGGATGATTATTAAGGATGCTCCATGCCCGGTACAACTGTTCTGCGATCAGAACCCGTACCAGCGGATGCGGCAAAGTCAGTGAAGACAGGGACCAGCGCAGATCCGCACGGGCTGACACTTCAGGCAACATACCTTCCGGGCCACCCACCAGCAGGCTGACGTTCTCACCCAGGTCATGCCAGCCGCCCAGCTGGTCGGCCAGCTTCTCCGTCGACCAGTTTTTGCCATTCACTTCCATGGCAATCACCTTGTCGCGGGGATCAATGGCCGCCAGCATCTGATCACCTTCCTTGCGCTGCATCCGGGCAATATCCGCCCCACGGGTACGCTTACCCAGCGGGATTTCACGGAGTTCCAGGGAAAAGTCGGCCGGCAGGCGTCGGGCGTATTCGTTATAGCCCTCGGTCACCCAGCCGGGCATCTTCTGGCCAACGGCAATCAGACGGATACGCATCAGGGCGTTGCAATCGCTTCAGGGGCAGATTCCCACAGGCGTTCGATATCATAGAACTGGCGGGTCGCTGGCAGCATGAGGTGCACCACGGTATCGCCAAGGTCAACCAGTACCCACTCGGCCTTGTCGTTGCCTTCCACGCCAATCGGACGAATCTGGTTTTCCTTGCAGCGTTCCACCACGTTATCTGCGAGAGACTTCACATGACGGTTGGACGTTCCGGAGGCAATAATCATGAAATCAGTCACGCTGGTCAGACCACGCACGTCCAGCACCTTGATATCATTGCCCTTCATCTCTTCGATGGCGTCAACCACCAGATCTCTCAGTTGTTCAGAACCCATGTAAGCAACAAAATCCTCGTTTGGAGAATGAAAAATGACCTGAGTGTATCAGGGACACTCAGGTCATAAAGCCGTATTCATACGACAATTCGTCGTAATGGCACACTAACAAAGGCTTACTGCCTGATGTGACCATCACCCAGAACAACGTATTTTTCCGATGTCAGTCCTTCCAGACCGACAGGGCCACGCGCATGAATCTTGTCAGTTGAGATGCCAATTTCAGCGCCCAGACCATACTCAAAACCATCCGCAAAACGGGTAGACGCATTCACCATAACAGAACTGGAATCCACCTCCCGCAGGAACTTGCGCGCCCGGGAGAAATCTTCTGTCACAATCGCATCGGTGTGGTGAGAACCATAATGGTTGATATGCGTGATCGCATCTTCCATCCGATCCACGACTTTAATAGACAGCACCGGGGCGAGATATTCCGTACTCCAGTCATCTTCCGTCGCTTCAATAGCTGATGGAATAATGGATCGGGTACGGGGACAACCGCGTAACTCAACGCCCTTCTCGGCGTAAGCATTGGCCAACACAGGCAGGACGCCACCGGCAATATCCTTGTGCACCAGAAGGGTTTCCATGGTGTTACAGGTACCATAGCGGTGGGTCTTGGCGTTGACGGCAATCCGCTCAGCCTTATCCGGATCAGCACGATCATCAATATAAACGTGACAAATGCCGTCAAGATGCTTGATCACCGTAACCCGGGCATCCCGGCTGATTCTTTCGATCAGCCCCTTACCGCCACGGGGAACGATAACATCCACGTATTCCGGCATGGTAATAAGCTCACCCACCGCTTCACGATCGGTAATATCAAGAACCTGAACGGCATCCACTGGCAATCCTGCCGATTCCAAACCTTCACGAATACAGCGGGCAATGGCCTGATTGGAGTGGATCGCTTCGCTACCACCTCGCAATATGGTGGCATTACCGGACTTAAGGCAGAGACTGGCAGCCTCTACGGTTACATTAGGACGAGATTCATAAATAATGCCGATCACACCAAGCGGCACCCGCATCTTGCCAATCTGGATACCGCTGGGCACATAATGCAGATCTGAAATATTACCCACAGGATCCGGTAACGCCGCCACCTGTTTCAGGCCTTCAATCATGTTATCAACACGATCAGACGTCAGCGCCAGCCGATCCAGCATGGCGTCATTCAGCCCATTCTGACGGCCGTTTTCCAGATCTTTCTGGTTTGCCTGATGGATCTGCGCTCGGGAAGCGTCCAGAACAGCAGCAATTTTCAGCAGCGCAGCATTCTTCTGCCCAGCATCGGCACTGGCGACCACTGTCGCCGCAGCACGGGCCTGCTGCCCCAGACGCTGCATATAGGCTTTCACATCTCCGGACAAGGTTCGCCTCCATCATGACAGTGTCGCCAACGATTGATGCATACAACCGCAGTCTAACTGTGCATTTTGTTGTTCAGGTATCGGGCGATTATAACTTGTCCGCCTGACAGCGCCATAGCTGACTGATTTTGTGAGAGATCAATCCACTGCGTTTTATTTTTCTGATACTGAAGCAAGGCATACTGCTTTTTAAATGCAGTATGCCTTGTTACATCGTGAATTAAACCGAATACATACAGTTGCAAAGGGTTGTAATTAAATTTCTGCCACCGGAACCGTAAACCAGAATGTGGTTCCGCCCTCAGGATTACGGATGAAATTCAGGGTACCGCCATGGGTCTGAACAATACTGTGGCAGACTGATAATCCGATCCCCATGCCATCATCCTTGGTTGTATAAAACGGGGTGAACAATTTTTCTTCCGCATCATCGGCCAGGCCATATCCCCTATCAATGACAGAAATACGGACAAACTCACGATCCAGCCGCTCAGTACGCACCCAAAGGCCGACATCTTTATCTGGCATATCTCGCATGGCTTCCATACCATTCCGAACCAGGTTAAGTGCCACCTGCTGAATCTGTACCGGATCAACCTTGATGGCGGGCAGGTCTTCGGCAAGCTCCAGGTGGATTTCCATCCCATTGTGTCGTGCGTCAACTTCCGCCAGCTTCACGACATCCTGCACCAGACGGTTACAGTCAACGACCTGAAGGCAGTGGTCAGGTTTTTTCACAAAACTGCGGATGCGGGCAATGATATCGCCAGCACGCCGTGCCTGAACGCCGATTTTTTCCAACCCATCGCGCAGTGATTCCATATTGATAGGATCACGCTGCATCAGGCGCTGGCAAACCTGGGCATAATTATTAATCGCCGTCAGCGGCTGGTTCACTTCATGGGCAAATCCGGATGCCATTTCCCCCATACTGCTTAGCCGAGACATATGCATCAGCTTGTCCTTCTGCTCCTGCAATTCGTCCAGCGCATCCTGCAGTGCGTCCTGATGCCGTTTTTTCTCAGTGATATCCCGGAAAACGATCACAGCACCATCCGCGTCACCATCCCGCATAAAAGGCGTACAGGAATAATCCACCGGAAAGCTGGTTTCATCCCGTCGCCAGAACACGTCATCTTCCACAGTCTGAATGATATTTTCTGTCAACGTCGTATAAAGCGCGGTCTCTTCACGGGGACGGATGGCGCCGTCGGCACAGCGGGGCATTAACAAACCATGGGCGTCAGCGCCAATCAACTCTGCCGATTCCCACCCTGTGATCCGGCTAGCTGCCGGGTTGGCAAACGTAATCTTTCCGTGGCCATTAATCCCGACAATCCCTTCCCGCATGGATTCAAGGATGTGTTCATTCTCAGCTTCCAGCTGCCGATTCCTGCGAGCCAGCGCCTGTTCCAACCGGTGAATCTTGAGGTGGGTTTCTACCCGGGCAATCACTTCCTCGGCCTGGAACGGCTTGGCAATGTAATCCACTGCACCGGTCTCCAGCCCCCGGACCTTGTCACGGGTATCATCCAGAGCGGAAAGGAATATCACTGTCACACCCGAAGTGGCCGGATCATCCTTCAGGCGCTTACAGACCTCATAGCCGTCAATACCCGGCATCATAATATCCAACAGAACCAGCGCCGGCCGCACCTTGTGGACGATTTTCAGGGCATTGTCGCCATTTTTAGCTATTAGCAACTTGTAGCCGCGCCCACTGAGCGTCTGCAGCAGCACCTGCAGGTTGGTCGGATTGTCATCGACCAACAGGATTTTTTCTTCCTCGTGATCCGCCGCCATTGGCGCTAACTGCCTCATACCACCACTCTTACTGCTGTCATGTCGAAAGCGTGCACCATACGCCGGTTCTTCGCCTACGCCAACCTTGCCCGTATTTTTCACCCATCGCGATCAGGCGACATCCCGAGCCTGGCGCCGGAGGTTCATCAACAGCGTTTCCAGTTGACCTACCGCAAAGCTATCACACAAAGTATCCAGTCGATCCCCCCAGGCCTCAATGCCAGGAATCGCCGAGTAATGATGCGCCAACCCACGGATCGCATCGATATCGCCCATTTCCATTGCGCTCTCCAGGGCGTTGGCAAAATCTGCCGCAATCTCAGGTGTCAGCACTGGGAGATCAGGCAAGACTGTCGACGATTCGCAATCGCTGCAATAGTGCAGGCCCAGATGCCGCTGCAGCGCGTCAAAGATCTCATCAGCACGGAACGGTTTACCCACAAAGTCGGTAAATCCATGCAGGTGAACCTTTTCACGCAGCTCACTGTAAACGCTGGCCGTGACAGCAATGATAGCCGGGACATTCGCCCCTTCAAGGGTTCGAATCGCGCTGGCGGCATCAAAACCATCCATGACGGGCATACGCAAATCCATCAAGATGGCATCAAAGGCCTCCTGTTGCGCACAATGCAGTGCAACCTGCCCGTTTTCTGCCTGCCGGACAGTAAAGCCAGCACTCTGCAACAGGGTAACCAGGATGTCCCGGTTAACGGCATTATCATCAACAACCAGCACCTTCACCTGCTGACCCGGCGCTAAAACCTTGCGGCAGTAACCCTCATCGGATGACGCGCCCGATTCCAACATCGGCACGTCTTCGTTGCAGCGAATCAGCGGCAGATCAAAGTAAAAGCAGCTCCCGGAGCCCAGCACACTCTCAACTCCAATCTGTCCACCCATGACTTCAACCAGACGTCGGCTGATCGCCAATCCCAATCCGGTTCCACCCGCCTGCCGACCACCATCAGTCTGACGGAAAGGTTCAAAAATAATCTCCAGACTGTCTTTATCGATACCAATACCCGTATCTTCCACCCGGAAGCACAGTCGTTCGTCTTGATTATCGCCCTGATGCTCCAGAGATACCGACAACAACACCTGACCTGACCGGGTGTATTTAATGGCATTGCCTGCCAGATTAATAAGCACCTGCCGCAGACGGGTACTATCGAGCCAGATCATGCGGGGCAGCGCTGTCTCCAGGTTGTCTGGATCAAACTCAACATGGTTGATTCGCTGGCCACCAAGATTCAGCTTGAACTGAATCCCCTTATTTTCTGCCCGCTGGAATAACATTTGATGCACGGACAATACCAGCCGGTACAAATCCACGGGTTCCGTGATGACTTCAAGACCGCCCGCTTCAATCTTGGCAAGATCCAGGATGTCATTAATCAATGTCAGCAGATGCTGGCCACAGTCTTCAATCGCTATCAGGCTGCGGCGATGCTGTGGACTCAGCTGTTTATCACGCAGCATAACCTGCGTATAACCCAGCACCCCATTGAGCGGGGTACGCAATTCATGACTCATGTTAGACAGGAACAAACTCTTGGCATGGCTGGCTGCCTCGGCGGCATCGCGGGCCCGCCGAAGTTCTTCTTCCGCCCTCTTATAACTGGTACGATCCCGGGCAATACCTTCTACCGCCTTGACCTTACCGTCACTGCCAAAGGCCGGCACCTCCAATACTTCCAGTACACTGACAGCCCCGTTGCCGCGATAAATCTTGACTTCATAGCTAGGCCGGATCTGTCCATTGGCGACTCTTTGGGTATTTTCCATAACCCAGGAACGCTCGTTGTCGTCGTATAAATAGTCGCGGGAATGCTTCATGAAATCCACTGGACGATACCCGAGGATTCGCTGCACGGAATCAGTGACATAGATATAACTGCCATCCGGATTCAGCGAATAGAAGAAATACTCCTGCTGCAAACCTTCGACCAGACGGCGGAACCGCGCTTCACTCAATCGCAACGCCGCTTCAGCCTGTTTACGGTCTGTGATATCCCGCACCGAAACAGAAAAGAGTATTCCGTCTCCGGTTTCCAGTGGGCTCAGCGTATATTCAACGGGGAACTCCTCACCGGAAGCCCGTAGACAAACACCCTCACGCCCATGACTGATTTTCAGTGTTGCCCGCTCATCCAGTGGCGTCAGCAGCAGCGGGAAGATGCCTGACTGATCATGACCCGGAAAGAGGCAGGCAACCGATTGACCGATCAGCGCATCCCGCTCCTGCTCAAACAGCGTTTCAGCCCGTTCATTCACAATCCGAATCTGGCCTTCAATATCGGTAATAACCATGGCATCCGGCGCAGACTCCAATAGTCCCCGGAATTTTTCCGTATCACTGACCCGCTCGGTAATGTCGTGCGCCAGCCCTTCAATACCACTGATACTGCCATCAGGTTCAAACATCGGCACCTTGAACACTTCGATATAACGTCGGCGCCCCTGGCTGTCGAACATTTCCACTTCATAGCCATTGGCCTGGCCTGTGGTCAGCACCTGATCCGTAATGGTCAATGAGATGCGGTTGGATTTCTTGCTGGTTTGATGCGCAGTAAAATGCTGGCAATACTCTTCGACAGTGAAACCCAGCACATCCGTGACCGAAGGGCTCGTCGCCGTGATATTGCCCTCACGATCATGGCTGAAATAGAAATAGCGCCCTTTCAACCCCTGCACAATGCTGTCAATTGCAAAGTTTTTGGAAGCACGCAGGGCTTCTTCCCGCAGCGCCAGCTGCCCCGTCATTTCTGAAAAATAACGAGCGAGACTCCCGGTTTCATCCCTGTTGGGAATATGCACGCTGGCGTTCAGATCACCGGACGCCACCCGACGTACCGCACGCTCCAGTTGCCGAATAGGACGGGAAATACGGCCTGAAATAAACCAGACAGAGGCAAAAATCAAAACCAGGGATATCAGCAGAATCACCGCCTGAGTGACAGCATGGGCACGCAAATCAGCCAGTGCCCGCGAACGTGGCACAGACGCTGACAACATCCATCCGGCTGCCCGTATCGGTGCATAAAACAACCAGTGGCTTTCGCCATTCATCGTCAACCGCATCTTGCCAGACTGATCGCCGGTCATCATTTCGGCAAATTTCATGTAATCCGGACTGTTTAAGCGTCTGGCCGTATCGAAGAGGTTTTCTCCCTTATCAATCTCGAAAGGCGCATAGATGTAAGTACCATCTTTGGCGACCACCAGAAAATCCATTTCAGACTGTGCATCTCTGGCCGCTACCTCATCCAGCCTGCCAAGGTTCACTTTCACCGCCACCATACCAATGAGCTTGCCATCCCGGTAAAACGGTTCAAGATAAGTGGAAATCAAATCAG
Source organism: uncultured Kistimonas sp. (assembly GCA_964291505.2). Taxonomy (GTDB): domain Bacteria; phylum Pseudomonadota; class Gammaproteobacteria; order Pseudomonadales; family Endozoicomonadaceae; genus Kistimonas. Next base: position 605,149 of record OZ220199.1, read on the forward strand.
CATGATTAGGATCCTGATCTGGCGGACACCATTTTTGGTTGATATAGAGCTTTTCATTCAGCCACCGCTCAACACAGGGAATAAAACCACCATCCTTTCCCTGATCCCGAAACAGGATAGAATCATTGCTGCGCCAGGCAGTTGGTGCAAACAGATCCTGATTTTCACCCCGTGACCCTGGCAGGAATACCAGTGTCGCGCTAATCAGCACCGGGTTATCTGACACACTGTTAGCCACCAGACGGTATAGATGCACATCATCAAGTTCCGGACGGATCTCGATGAATCCGGCCAGCGAACGCGCCACCTGCGAGGCTTCCATCAGGTAGTTATCAAATCCCACGGCGTAACGCCAGGCGGCTTCGGCCATCCGGTTTTCCAGCGCCTGTGACGAACGTTGCACGGACTGATACAGGTTTATTCCGAACAGCAGGTTATAGATGACGGTGACAGGCACCACCGTAAAAAGTATGATTTTCTGCCGTATCGTGGAGGTCACAGTTTACGTTCTTTGAGAAGGGGTTTCAGGTAAGACCTGCTAAGGTAACGTGACTCCGGCAAACGGCTGAATAAGTAATACTTCGTAGCCGCCACACCCTCAGCGTACCGATGACAGTTGTCGCACATAGCCAGCCTGTCACAATACCGGTACCAGCCAGTGAATCAGCGCAGCGTTTCCAGGAAAAATACAGATGAAGGTTCTTATCATAGGCGGTAATGGACAGATCGGTTATGAACTCCGGGCATTATTGAAGGGAGCCGGCATCCCCCATTATGCGCCGGGACGTGACCAGCTGGATCTGACCGTCCCACGCCAGATTGAAGAAGTGATTGCTGAGTATCGACCAACAATTGTCGTTAATACTGCCGGCCACCGAAATCCGGCACGGGCGGAAACCGAACCCTCACGCTGTTTTGCGTTAAACCGTGACGCCCCGGCTGCTCTGGCTAAAGTGTGTGACCAGTACAAGTCTGTCCTGATTCATATTTCATCATGGCGGGTCTTTGATGGCATGAAGCAAGAGGTGTATACCATCAAGGACACCCCCAACCCATCAGGCGTACTGGGCGGCAGTTTCTGGCAGGGCGAACAGCAGATCAGGGAGCGCTGCTCGCGCCACGTCATTCTCCGGCTCTCATGGGTCATCAGCCCACAGGGACGCAACCGCCTGACCAGCATTCTTAATAGCCTGACCCAGGGTGAGCCTATCCTCGCTTCCGCCAACAGCCGGGGACGACCGACGCCAGCCGATGATGTGGCTCGGGTCATTCTGGCAATCATGCGACAGATTGACTGTGATGCGCAGGTCTGGGGAACCTATCACTACAATGCGGCAGAAACCGTGGATGAAGAGTCCCTGGCGGAAGTGATTCTTGCAGAAGCATCGCAGTACCGTGATTTCCCCGCCAACACGACAGAACTGTTTCCTGATTCAGAAAGCAACAGTAAAACCGTCAACGCCTGCCTCGATACAACTCATTTGCGCAATACCTTTGGTATTCACAGTAAATCCTGGCGCAGTGGTGTTGCGAGGCTCATCAGGGATATTTACGTCACAGGGAAGGAAGAGTGAAGTTCGAAAATTAAAAGAAATGTGTATCTGAAAAACGAAAGTGCAGGCAAAAGCCTGCACTCAATCAAGCACTACAGTTTTTAGAACTTGTAAGCAACACCAACCATGTAAACCATGGGGTCAAGTTCTACATCAACTTTATACTTGGTATCACCAGCAGTGTTTTTAAAGGTTGCTTCTGTATCAATATCCACATACCAAACTGCTGCGTTAACACTCCAGTTTTCATTGATACGGTAATCAGCACCTAACTGTGCCGCCAGACCCCAAGAATCTTTTAACTCCAGCCCTCTGAAAGACGTTTTATTAGAGCCTTTAAATTCTTCATCAAAAAAAGTGGTGTAGTTCAAACCCAGACCAACGTAGGGCTGGAAAGCAGAAGAGCTCTCCATGGGGTAATATTGCAGCGTCAATGTCGGGGGAAGGTGTTTTACGTCCGCTAATTTGCCCAGACTGGCCAACCCGCCTTTCGTCTTGATGGTATGCTGGAATGGCGTTGCAGCCAGCAATTCAATACCAAATTTGTCGTCCAGCATGTAGGTCATGGACAAACCAAACTGAGTGTTCGCATCAACATCAACAGTTGTTGAATTAGCTGGTGTCGGATCAGTGCCGTTTGCTTTTAAGATTCCACTATCAACATCCGGATCAACAGTCGCCGCACCGGCACGGACAATCACATCACCGGCCTGATAAGCCATGGCAGGACCGGACAACGCAGCAACGACAGCCATTACCGCAGCAGCAACAGGCAGTTTTTTCACGGAAGACCCCTCCAGTTTCATAGTAACCCCCTAACAATTCCTTGTGACTTGTTGTTCATCTGCCAGCCCTTTCAACCATGAAGCACCGGCACGATACTTGTTGTCTACCTATGATAATCCGTATAAACCGAAGGTCTTTTGATCTGGCTCAACAAATCATCCCTTTCCCGCCAGTGAACAGTCTTCTTGCACCAGCTGTCTGCGGAGCAGCATAATAGACAAGCACTAGGCTAATACGTATTCACCACAACAAACAATAACAATGCCAGCAATTGTCAGAATATCTATCGCCCTTGTCTTACTGGCTTCATCACTGCAGGCAAGCATCATCGCAGCTGATGCTGTCACTCTGGACGATGCTATCAGCCTGCAGAAAGATACTCTGCAACGGTCAACCCAATCCCAGCAGGCCATCAACCGTCTGGATGATGACACCCGGCGCATGCTGTCAGAGTATCTGTCGCTTCAGGAAGCTATTGATACCCTTCATGAAGACAATCGCCACCTGGAAAGTCAGCGCCGGAAAATTGCCCAAAAGCGCGCCACGCTGGAAGCAGACATTCAAAAAACAACACAGCTACTGGCAACACTGCCATCCCTTAACCAACAGATTCATGAGACCTATGGCCGCTTTATTGACCTGGACCTTCCCTTTCAGGGCAATCGCCGTGAACAGGAACACCGCTTTCTGGGAGAACTGTTAAACAACGCTGATCAGACACCGGTGGAAAACTATCTCGCACTGGTACGTCAACTGCGGGAAACAGCGGAACAGGGGCTCCATATTCAACACTGGACTGGAAAACTGTCCGATGACCGACAGGTGACTTTCTTGCGACTCGGTCACATTGCCCTGTATTACCTGACACCGGATGGCGAGGAAGGCGGCATCTGGGATAGATCAACAGAAAGCTGGTCCACTCTGCCCATGGAAGACCGACACAAGCTATCACGTGCAATTCGGGTAGCGGCCAAGCAAGAGCCGGATGGATGGCTTGTGCTCCCGCTGCCAACACATCGTTCTGAAGCGGAGGGTGACGAATGAAGCCTCTCCTTATCCTGATGAGTACACTGCTTGCGTTAAGCGTACAGTCCAGTGCTGCCCAAACACCAAACACCAGTACGCCGCTGGATGCGCTGGTTGCATCGGTAAAGGAAGCACGAAAAAAGGAACTCGCACGTAATAGCGAGCGGGAACAAAAATTTCTGGACGCACACCAGCAACAAAAAGCGTTGCTTAAAGAAGCTCAACAGACATTTGCGGCATTACAGAAAAAAAACAGTCACCTCAAACAATCACTGGCTGAGGATAAGACAACACTGGCGAAACTGGAGCAGGAACAACAAGAACTGCTATACGAAAGCCGTCTGTTAACCGAAGGTATGAGAGATGAAGCCGGACGTCTGAGTCGCAGCTTTAGCCATTCCGTTCTTCCGGCATTCAATGCGGAGCGATCAACGCGTATCAACCAGCTGGCATTGAATCGCACCTTACCTTCCCGCGATCAGCTTTATCAGTATTGGGAAGATCTCAATACCACTCTGGCAGACAGTAGCCGTATTACCCGCTCAACAACCACTATTACACGAAGCACCGGCGATCCCATCACAGCGCCTGTCACCTTTATTGGCCCCTTCACGGCTGTCAGTAACGGTAACTTTCTGCGTTATTATCCCGAAACCGGTCAGCTGGGTATTCCCGTCAAACAACCCCGCTTCAATCTTCGTATCGATGCAGAAGGCTTTGAGCGTTCCCATGAGCCCATGGCATTGATGGCCATTGATCCGGGCCGCGGACGGCTGCTCGAACAACTGGAAACCAGCCCCTCACTCATCGAACGAATAGATCAGGGCGGGTTCATTGCCTGGCTGATCATCGCCCTTGGCGCATCCGGTGTTGGGCTGCTCATCACGCGCTACCTGAGCCTGATGCACGAAAGTCGTCGTATACGGCAGCAACAGGTGCATATGGATGACCTGAGCCGCAGCAATGCCCTGGGCAGAGTCTTGATGGCTTGGGAAAAACACCGTCAGCAGGGATCACCTGAAAACCTGGAACTTCGCCTGGATGAAGCCATCATGGCAGAAATACCACGGCTCGAAAGCTGGCAAAGCGCCATCAAACTCATGGCTGCGATTGCCCCCATGCTAGGTCTGCTGGGAACGATTACGGGGATGATCCGTACTTTTCAGGGCATGTCCGGCAATGCCGGTCAGCACCTGATGGCCGTCGGGATATCCCAGGCACTGATCACCACTGCCATCGGTTTAATGGTCGCCATTCCACTGTTGCTGGGACACGCTTTCCTGACCAATCGCAGCCGACAGCTTGTCCTTCTTCTGGATCGTCAGGCGGCAGGATTGATGGCTGAACACCTGGAGAAAAAGGCATGCTAATCCCCTTGCCGATTCTCGACTATCTCACCCGGGGCGGCTGGGTGCTCTGGATCGTGTTCGGGCTGACCAGTGTCATGTTGACGTTACTCTCCGAACGTTTCACCTACCTTGTCTGGCACTGGCGAAAACGTCACCGGAAAATCATTACACTATGGCGAGCCAGAACCGATCGTTCATCGTGGCGCGCGCATAAAGTACGCGAAACGCTTCTGGCCCGTGAACAGGCCTTCATGGAAGCCGGTTTTCCCGTGATTAAAGGCTTAATTGCCATCTGTCCTTTGACCGGCTTGCTGGGAACCGTCACCGGCATGATCACACTGTTTGAGCGGATGGGTTACCACGGCCTCACCGTTGGTCCGATGCTGCTGGAAAGCCTGTCCCGGATCACACTCCCTACTCTGGCCGGTATTCTGGTCACCATTGTCGGCGTGTATGCCTACACCTGGTGCCTGAAACTGGCAGAACGCCGGCAGCACCGACTGGCGGATGCGCTCACGCTGTCGGATCCTGCCACAACCCTGCGTTCGGCCAACGCCGGCTAAACAGAGGGATATTGAATGCGTGCCCGCCGCCATATTACAGCCGAGGCAGAAGACACCGGCATTGATATGACCCCAATGCTCGACGTGGTCTTTATCATGCTGATTTTCTTTATCACCACGGCCACGTTTATTCAGCAGTCCGGCATTACCCTGGAACGTCAGGAAGCCGTAACCGCGCAACCGGTTCAGGGTCAGGCGACAACGATCAGCCTGACCAAAACCGCTACCATCCATATTGATGGCGATACCATCGAACCAACCAACCTGAAAAGCTACCTGATTAAACGTCTTCTGCCCGGTACAGCCATTATCATTGATTCTGATCGTGAGGCACCCGGCGGTCTGTTAATTCAGGTGATTGATCTTGTCCGGCAGGCCGGTTTTGACGACATTACCCTTGCGGCAACGTCAGGACATACACAATGAGCCATGCTCTGGCCGGTCTATCCATCACCCTGCTGCTGTTTCTGGTCATGCAGTGGATGGTGGAACCGGACAAACCGGAAAACAGTGGTTATCAAACCGTGTCAGTCAGTGCCCCCAAGGTCAACCAGGCGCAGGCAGGAACAGCATCGGATCATCACAGCACTGCGAATACTGTGAAAAAAACACCCAATAGCCTGCCGCGACCAGGGTTTACACCCTCTCTCAGTACGGTCAGCAGCTTGCGCTCAGGCGTCAGCGGCAGCCTTTTTTCACCACCGGATGCGCAGTCCCTGCTGAGTTCTCTCGAAGCGCCCGGTTTAGCCGGAAAATCTGGTAACAATACGCCCACCATGAATCCTGACGCCCTGCCACTGGCCAGCCTGGATCCGGACTATCCGCGCCAGGCCGTGAATCGTGATCAAAGCGGCTGGGTCAAGTTACGTTTTACGGTGACGGAACAGGGGACAGTAGACGATGTCCGAATTATTGAAGCTAACCCGAAAGGCGTATTTGAGCAGGCCGCTATCAAAGCTGTTCGTGAGTACCGTTTCAGACCGCGCATGGTTAACGGAAAGGCGGTTCCACAACGGGCAGAGCGAACCATCAGGTTTCAACTGCAATGACTATTTCCGGAATGTCTCGAAGATTGGTCGCCATTAAGCGAGTATTCCTCGCCCATATATTTCAGCTCTACATTTTGCTGATACCCGGACTCTTCCTCAATATACCAGAAGCCCATGCCGGCAAAGCACTGCAGCAACTGCTCGCCGACATACAACTCTTCATCACAGCCGGACGTTACGAGAAGGCACAGATGGATGCAGAAGTCTTGCTGGAACAAACCAAACCCGGCTCACAAAAGCGGGCAATGGTCCTGCGAACGCTGACCCAGATTGCCATGCTCCGGGGCGACTATACGACTACCAGCAGTCATATCCTCGAATTGCTGGATAATTACACACTGCCCAATGACCTGCGCATCACCCTGGAAACCTCCCTCGCCCAGGCCTGGCTGCAACAGGGTAAGGTGGATAACGTCATTGACCGGTTAACACCACTGCTGAATAACGAACTACTCTCTGTCAGCAATCCCTTGCCCTGGATGATCCTCGCATCTGCACTGGTATCACGCGAACGTCATTCAGACGCGCTTCCTGTGATGGAAAAAGCCATAGCGCTTAATCGACACACACCTGCGGCCTGGCATGAGTTATTACTCAGCATTCAGTATCAACTAGAAGCGTATGAGGACAGCATTGCTACCGTGAAAACCCTGCTGGATCTTCATCCCAACCGTGCCCGCTACTGGCGTCAGCTCGCCAGTCTTTATCTGATGCTTGATAGACCTGATGAAGCCCTTGCGATCATGGAAACAGGGGCATCGCTTCATCTTCTGGGTCGACTGTCTGATATCGGCCAGATGACCTGGCTGCGACAAAGTAATGGCCAACCCGCCCAGGCCGCCAGACACCTGGCCAGCGCGCTGGAAAAAGGCACCATGGCCAATCATGCCCAGCACTGGGAGCAACTCGGAGAACTCTGGCTCAATGCCAGGGAAACGGAGCTGGCTATTGATGCCTTTGCTAAAGCCGGAGAACATGCCGATAGTGGCCAGCCCTGGCAACGTCAGGCCGAATTACAAATACATCGACAAGACTGGCCGGGCGCTACAACCAGTCTTACCAACGCCATTGAGAAAGGTGGACTAAACGATGTCGGTAAAGCGTGGCTTCTACTGGGCTATCTGCACCTCAAAAATGATAATATTGATCTCGCGACCCATGCCTTCCAGTCCGCCACTGACTGGGAGACCGTGCAGAATGATGCCCAACAATGGCTGAGCTGGCTCGCCCAATCCAACGGCCAACCAAACGATTGATTACGATTTCCTGATGAGCAACACCTTGTCCGTCGCCTTGCCGTCACTGCCTGTGACCGAGGTACTGCCCGATATTGCCAACGCACTCTCACAGCATGATCGCCTGCTGTTAAAAGCACCCACCGGGGCAGGAAAAACGACACTGGTACCCCTTTACCTGCTCGACGCAGCCTGGCGAGGTGACGGCAAGATCCTGATGCTGGAACCCCGGCGACTGGCTACCCGGGCAGCAGCATCTCGCATGGCGCAGATCCTGATTGAACCGGTTGGTAAAACCGTTGGCTACCGCATGCAGCTCGACAGCAAAACCAGTCACGAAACCCGTATCGAGGTGATCACAGAAGGCATACTCACCCGTATGCTGCAACATGATCCGGCACTCAGCGGCGTCAGTCTGGTGATCTTTGACGAATTCCATGAACGATCCCTGCAAGCAGACCTCGGTCTGGCATTGGCGTTGCAATCCCAGCAGGGATACCGCGAAGCGGATGATCCGTTGAAGCTGCTGGTCATGTCCGCCACACTGGATACCCCAGGGCTCGCTGAATTACTCGATTGTCCGGTCATCAGCAGCGAAGGCCGGAGTTATCCAGTCACGGTCCATTACAGTGAACGCCCACTTCCTCCCGGCGATATTCGGGCGGCATGTGATCGCATGGTGGACACCATTTACCAGGTAATACATAAAGAAGAAGGTAACCTGCTGGCGTTTTTACCGGGTTCTGCAGAAATAAGGAAAGTGGCTGACGGCCTTCAGGGCAGGGGGTTACCTGCACATATCGATGTATACCCTTTACATGGCACTCTTTCCCAGGCCGAACAGGATCAAGCCATACAACCGTCTCCTTCAGGTCACCGAAAAATCGTATTGGCCAGCGCCATCGCTGAAACCAGCCTGACCATAGAAGGTATACGCCTGGTTGTGGATGCCGGATTGATGCGTATTCCCCGCTTTAATCCACGTACCGGCATGACGCGCCTGGATACTATCCGGGTATCAAAAGCGAGCGCTGACCAGCGCAAGGGACGAGCCGGACGACTGACATCCGGTATATGCTATCGCCTGTGGACAGAGCATGAGCACCAGCAGCTCTGCCCCTTCTCTCCAGCTGAAATTACTGATGCCGATCTGGCCCCCGTTGTCCTGGAACTGCTGAACTGGGGCATGTCGGATTGCGACGAACCCGATTGGATCACCCCACCACCAAAACCCGCCGTAGACCAGGGCTACCAGCTGCTGGAAGCACTGGGGGCGATTGAAGACAAACATCATCGCTGGAGCATCACATCACATGGCCAAGCCATGGCGGAAACCGGACTTCACCCTCGCCTGGCCCATATGGTGTTAACCGCACGGCAACAGGGACTGGATTATCTGGCGGCACAGTTATGCGTACTGCTGACGGAAAAAGATCCGGTCCGTGGTTATGCATCAGAACGTCCGCTGGATATACGGTTACGACTGGCATTGCTGGATGGTGAATCCGTTCCCGGGCTCAGCATTGATCAACCGGCGGTTATGCAGCTGCGGCGACTGACTGACCGTTGGGCGCGACGCCTGCAGGCCAAAAAGCCTGTGGCCTACAACAAAGACGCCATAGCAACCTTGCTGGCCTGCGCTTATCCGGATCGTATTGCACGTCGCAGAGCACAATCTGGACAGTTTCTCCTCAGTGCAGGGCAAGGCGTTGCTGTGCCCGACCACGATCCGTTAACAGCCTCTGAATATCTCGTCATCCCGGCATTAGGTGGCCAGCGGAAACAAAGTAACGCTACCGCTTTCCTTGCTTGCGAACTGCAACCGGAGCAGATTTCTACCCTCTATCCAGAACACCTTAAAACACTCGACAACATTCGCTGGGATAAATCCACCAATAGTGTTGTCGCAAACAGAGAAGTCCGCTTTGGTGCTCTGGTTCTGGAGCGTCAGCCACTGGCGTCCCCCTCTGCCGAAGCGATCAGTACGGCGTTGATTGAAGGTATACGTCAATCAGGGCTTCAGGTTTTACCCTGGACGCGGGAAAGCGAACAAATGCGACAGAGAATCTGTTGTGTCGCGCAATTTGAACAGGGCTGGCCTGACCTCACGGAGCCAGCCTTACTGCACGCGCTGGAAGATTGGCTTGCCCCATTCCTTGCGGGCATGACAAAACTGGATCATCTCAAAAAAATCAACCTTGTCGACTGTTTGAAATCACTACTGGACTGGCAATCCCAGCAACAACTGGATAGAGAAGCCCCTGAACAACTCAAAGTCCCCAGCGGCTCACACATCCGCATAGATTACAGCAATCCTTCTGAGCCCAGGTTATCTGTCAAACTTCAGGAGCTGTTTGGTTTGCTGGAAACCCCCGTAATCTGTTCAGGAAGGTTGCCGGTAACCATCGAACTGCTGTCACCGGCCATGCGACCGGTACAAACTACGCGGGATTTAAAAAATTTCTGGCACACCACCTACCACGAGGTCAAAAAAGACTTGAAAGGGCGCTACCCAAAACATTACTGGCCTGATGATCCGTTCACGGCTGTTGCAACACACAAGGTTCGACCAGACAAACAACGGTAAATTACCACCATGGTGCAAACTAAAGCACTTCATGCCCTTTTCTGGCTGCCATCCTTGACCTTATGATGGCAATCATTATTTACTCTTCGGCTCATACTCAACAACTGGCAATCACAAAATGAGCAAGCAGCGATGCGAATGGTGTACGTCTGACCCTGTGTATCAACACTACCATGACCATGAATGGGGTCGACCTGTACATGACGATCGCACCCTGTTTGAGCTGCTGATTCTTGAAGGGGCACAGGCAGGCCTCAACTGGCTTACAATTTTGAAAAAACGCGAAGGCTACAGAGCCGCATTTGATAATTTCGATGTCGAAAAAATAGCCAGTTATGACCAAGAAAAAATCGATACCTTAATGGCAGATAGCAACATTATTCGTAACCGGATGAAAATAATATCAGCGATAAACAATGCACGCGCTGCTCTAAAGGTGACTAAAGAGTTTGGCTCATTCTACGATTTTATATGGACGTTTGTTAATTACCAACCACGCCTGAACCATTGGCGGACTCTGACGGATGTACCTACAGCTTCACAGGAGTCAGAAATAATGAGCAGAGAATTGAAGAGACGAGGTTTCAGTTTTGTTGGCCCAACAATCTGCTATGCCTATATGCAGTCCAATGGGATGGTAAATGACCATACTCAAAGCTGCTTTTTATACCATGCGATTGAACGGTGAAACATTATATGTTTTATCTAAAAATAGTTCTTACATACCGGAATAAGCACATATTCCCCAATATTACGAGACACAACAAAAATAACAAAACATCTACATCAGACATTTGATTAATACCACTACCTACAATATAAATCATTGTCATGACACGAATATAATCTGCTTTTCCATGCACTAAAAACACACACTCTAAAGAAAAATAATTTCCTAAAAAATCATCCGACAATCTGGCAATATCAACAACATCACCTACACTCCAGCATCAAGTCGATATTGCATGTGGTCTAGCCATATCGACTACACCAGCAGACTGCTTGCTATATACATGTCTCTTTTTCTGGTATGGCTTGAATATAGAAAGCAAGCGGCTTGGGCAAGTGCAATGGATTTTGTGTTAATACTGATATTGGGTGAGATGTACCATGAAGATAGTCCGATTATATCCATTATTTTTTTTCTCGCTACTTGTGGCCCTCTTTTCAAATGCCCATGATGAGCCGATTGAAAAAAGTGCCAATCTCAATGACCGCACCTTGGTTCGTAGAGCAGATTTAGCAGAAATTTCAGTAAAATTTTTACCAGGCACCGCTTATTTGGCTTATATCTACGCACGCAACAGTGAAACTGGCGTTCTCCATAATTATGGGACGTATTATGTTAACTCGCACTGGCACGCCTTTTTACCCGTAGGCTCAAGGTTTAAAATTACGGTTCTAGGTGCAGGAAAACACTGTCGTTTTTTCACTGTGGTCAATCCTACACACTCACAACTTGAATTTTGGGGTTCTTCAGACCATTCAAAGTATGAGCATGTTTCTGGCGATGCGGTAGTTCTTGATGACTTTTACACAACACACGCAGTATATGGTTGCCCTGATCCATAACCTAGTTATACCTACAGACATTGTATAACATTGGAACAAACCTCACACATGTGAGGTTTGTTCATATTGGAAGTATATGATTGACTTAAGCTTTTATGATCAAACTAAAAGAATAACTAAAACATGTCATATATTTACAAAAACCTGCCAGCCCATTGTATCAAAAAACGATTAATGAAGATTTACTCTTTCATCATACAAAGCTTCGCACCTCTTAATCTCAACAATGCGAGACTCAAATAAAAACATATATTTTTTTGAAAAACCCTAAATAACATACTGTACATTTTTATCATACTCCCATCATAGACGCACACCTGACATTTAGATTCCCATAGAGAAATTGTTACTTCACCTCTGGCAATATTAAAGCCATCACCTAAACTTCTGCCTCAAGCCAATGAAATGAACTTGGGACACATTGGCTATAGCAGCATTGTGAAACGCTTCATAAGAGCCGTGTTTTTTACACAAACGACTTGAATGCAGCAAACAATAGACTGAACACATGCCGCTGGTTTTTAACCCCAAAATCTGAGTGAGATGTACGATGAAAACAAACCGATTATTTCCATTCTTTTTTTTCTCACTGCTCATCGCTTTTTTTACACAAGCCAGCGAGGAAGACATTAATGACCATGCCTATAAGGTGTCCAGTAACTTCGACGATAGAGCTGAGATTTCTGTCCAATTTCTACCGGGTACTGGTTTCGTATCATGGATACTGACGCGAAACAGTGAAACGGGCGCTTTGGACGACTATGGTCGATTTTATGTTAATGATCATTGGACCGGCTATTTACCTGAGGACTCGCGCGTTCTCATCGCCATGCGAGGAAATGGGGTAAACTGCTTTTATTTCAAGGTCGTAAAACCCTCTTTTGGCCATATAGAGCTAGTGGGTGCGTCAGGCAGTCCGAGCATTGACATAGCAGCAGGTGATGCTTTGGTAATTGAAAGGCTCTATAACACACACAGTGCTGCATGGTGTCCTGATCCATAAAAAGACTGTCCTAATTTTCATGTTTCAGGCGAACCGTAGAATACTCCTTCATACGGTTCGTCATTCGATACACCAAAAGATTCAGTGATTGATTAGACAATAGCCCTCTCAGTGTGTTCTTCAAGACAACTATGCAGTGCCAAGTACTGCCGTGATAATTTGTGCTTAGGAGCCAAATAAATGAGAGGCTTACATGCATAATGCGATTCTCTCATTTTTACTGATTGATTCAGATAAGCTGGCAGTATCACATAGCCTTCCTCCTTCAGCTCCTCAATGAGCTGAAGGGGCAGTTTAGCCTGTGGCTGAAACTGATTAACAATAATTCCTTCAATCATCAATTTCTGGTTATGATCTTCTTTCAATTCTTGAATCTCACCCAAAATACTGAATAACGCCTGACGGGAAAATGCATCACAATCAAAAGGAATCAGACAGCTCTGAGCCGCAATTAAAGCTGAACGCGTGTAGAAATTCAGTGCAGGTGCCGTATCAATGTAAATACGATCATACTTACCAGAAAGACTCTTGAGTGCATCCCGTAATTTGTAGATTTTATGCTTACTTTCAAGCTTATGTTGCAGTTCCTCCAGTTTTTGGCTGGCGGGCATTATATCCAGATTATCAAACGGTGTACGATGGACAAACTCTGAAGGCTCCTTGGCAAAAAGATTGAACGTCAGGGTTTGCTCAAACAGCTCGGCCACCGTATTTTTCAATGCTTCTGGTCCATGCCCCAGTAAATAATGCGTTGCATTTCCTTGGGGATCCAAGTCAACCACCAGTGTTCTCAACCCATCACAGGCACCGATTGCGGCCAGATTACAGACAATGCTCGACTTACCCACACCACCTTTTTGATTAAATACCACCCGACGCATGTTTTGCCCCCTAATTTCCCTGCATTATCGCATGACGTTAACCGTCATCTAGCCGCAATTCAATAGCTGATAACAGGCAAGGACAACCTGAAAAGACTTAGCTTGTAGCACTACGTATTGTCACAAATTGCTGGCCGACTACGATAAAGTTATCCCAGCCAACAACAATCAACAGAAGTCGTGTTCCAGCCATGCTGCCAACCACTGAGACGGAACTGTTTGCACCGCCACGCGAAACTGCCAACCTGTTACTGGACATTGCCATATTACAACTGCGGTGCGGCGCTCATACAGAGCGGGTTAATCGTAACGTCAAACGGTTCGCACGGGCTCTGGGGTATGAGCCAGAACTGTTTTTCTCCTTTTCCGGCGTAACACTGACCCTGCAAAACCAGCAGCACACAATCACTCTGTTTCGCCGCGTTGAAACCCACGGTATCAAATTGAGTGTACTGGTCGGCATCAGCCGCCTTAGCTGGCGAGCACAGGAAGAAAAACTGTCCATTGATGATATCAGGGAAGAAGTCTATCGACTGAAAGAAAGCCCTGCTTACCCATTTCCCCTAGTGGTCGCCCTGGTGTCCCTGGCCTGTGCTAGCCTGGCCCGCCTTTTCGGGGCAGATGCCTTAGTCATGCTGACAACCGCAGTCGCCACCATGGCTGCGCTGGTTACACGGCACACCCTTCAACAATGGGGGTTCAATATTTTTCTTGTCATTGCCTGCTCCGCGTTTATCGCTGTTACTGTCAGTGGCATTGGGGTTCATCTGGCGATAGGAAGCGCCCCTCATTTGGCTATAGCAACCTCCGTGCTTTTTCTTGTGCCAGGCGCACCACTGATCAATGCCGTGATCGACCAGATCAATGGCCATATTCTGGTGGGAGTTGCCCGCGGCATCATGGGTACGGTGATCGCCTTTGCCATAGCCCTCGGCATGCTTGTTGCCCTTAACCTGCAGGGACTCGGACAGCCATGATGCCGGGTATTGAAGCCTTCCTCGAAGCCGCCTTCTGGTCAGCAGCTACGGCTACAGGGTTTGCCGTACTGTTTCATGTACCGCATCGCTCTCTCCCGTGGGTCGCTTTGCTGGGTGCCCTTGGCTATTGCCTGCGTTTTGCGTGGCTGGCTCATGGTGGCAGCATTGTGCCAGGCACATTGCTGGCTTCACTGACCATTGGCGTTGGCAGCATGGTACTTTCTTATTTTATCCATTCTCCAGCCGTCGTGTACTCCATGCCAGCTGTCATCCCAATGGTGCCGGGCACTTACGCGTATAAAACCATGATTGGTTTAATGCAGATAGCCGACAATGGCGCCACACTCGATGTTTTGATTAAAACCGTCAACAACGGACTGATTACCGGATTCATCCTGGTTGTGCTGGCGATCGGGGTTTCTGTTCCCAACCTGTTACTGAGAGGGAAAAGTATTCGAGAGATTCGCTGGCTGTCAGCCAAAAAATCTGACAGCCCACCGATATAAAATCAGGTGTCTGCAGACAAAGCACGTTCTTGCTGATACGCCTCATAATCAGGCACCAGCCGTTCAAATGGCTGGTTAAAGAGCGGTGATGAAATAATGAAGTCCGCAGATGATGCGTTGCAGGCAACGGGAATATTCCAGACAGCAGCCAGCCGCAATAGCGCTTTGACATCCGGATCATGAGGTTGTGAAGACAGCGGATCCCAGAAGAATATCAAGGTATCCAGCCGTGACTCGGCAATCATGGCCCCAATCTGCTGATCACCGCCCAGCGGACCGCTCATAAGAGGATGCACCGCCAAACCGAGCTGCTGATTCAATAGCTCTCCGGTTGTACCGGTCGCATAGAGATGGTGCGATGCCAGTTGGGACTGATGCCGCTGACTCCATGCCAACAAATCCGCTTTCTTGTTGTCATGAGCAACCAGCGCAATGTGGCGACTCTCTGGCATTGTCACAGTTTTATAGCGCATAACTCCGACTCACATATAAACAGGTCGATATAAAAAAGGCTGCCATCTGGCAGCCTTTTTTCTCTCAAACGTCAAAGGAAGGTAATTTCTTTTCCACACACACACGGTTCAAACGCGTATGCACCGGAACGCCGTTTTTGAAAGGAGGGTAATCCTCACCCATGATAAGAGGCGCAAGGTAACGTCGGCACTCTTCCGTGATGTGCAACCCATCCTCACTGATAAAGTGACGGGGCATTTTCATTTCCACGTTGGCAACCATTTCCAGCGGCACTTCACCGATGGACCAGGTGTACTCTGGCCCGTCACCACGCACAATGGTCGGCATAATGCCATTCTTGCCCTTTACCGCATATTCAACTGCCGCAGCGCCAACTGCGTAGGCCTGCTCCACATCCACGGCTGACGCCATGTGACGAGCGGCACGCTGCAGATAATCCACTACGGCCCAGTGATATTTGTAACCCAGGGAATCCTTGATCATCCGCGCCAAAATCGGTGCAGTACCGCCAAGCTGTACGTGGCCAAAAGCGTCCGTGGAGCGAGAGGCTGACAGGAAAGTACCATCCCCATAGTGTGTACCTTCAGAAGCGACAATCACGCAGTAACCATGGTCTTCCACGGTTTGCTCGACCCGGGCCAGGAACGTTTCCCGACAGAAATCAATTTCCGGGAACAACAACATATGCGGCGGGTCATTTTCATTATCCATGGCCAGAGCCGCAGCGGCAGTGATCCAGCCGGCATGGCGTCCCATGACTTCCATGATGAAGACCTTGGTCGAAGTTTCATGCATGGATTCAATATCCAGCGAAGCTTCCTTGACCGATGTCGCGATGTATTTAGCAACAGAGCCAAAACCAGGACAGTTATCTGTTGCCGGGAGATCGTTATCTACGGTCTTGGGGACACCAATACAGGTGATGGGATACCCCATTTCCTTGCTATACAGTGAAACCTTATGGGCGGTATCCATGGAATCCCCACCGCCGTTATAAAAGAAATAACCAATATTGTGGGCCTTGAAGACCTCAATCAGGCGCTGATATTCGGCCGGCTTGTTTTCCGGTGTAGAGAGCTTGTAACGGCAGGACCCAAAGGCGCCGCCCGGGGTATGGCGCAGTCCCGCAATCGCGTCGATAGACTCCAGGCTGGTGTCAATCAGCTCTTCCTTCAGGGCACCGAGAATGCCGTTACGACCGGCGTACACCTTGCCGATCTGATCCGGATACTGACGGGCGGTTTCGAGAACGCCGCAGGCGCTGGCATTTATGACAGCGGTGACACCTCCGGACTGGGCATAAAAGGCATTTCTGACGGACATCCAGGACGCTCCTGTTACTTGTGTCTATCCTGTTGAGCAGCACGCCATGCTGCAAGGGCTCAATTATGACGTGGCAATCATACTGGAAAACCGCGGCCTGAGCCAAAGCAATAGCCCAGTGGCCGACCTCGCCTCCCACCGTCAGTGTCAGCCGTTTTCCCTGATCTGCGATATTTGACAACGGTATGAACAGAAATATCCGGTGCACCCTCAGAAATCGCTAAAAGCCCTCATGTCTGGAACACACCGAATGATATAGCCGGATTTTCCTGAGGTGTATTGGTCTTTAATTTGACAGACGAAGAGCCAGCTTCTATTTCTTTCCCTGTCCTTTCAGCGGAGGGCTAAATAAAGTCATTTCTTTTTCAAAAAGGCCTTCACTGGATTCCCTGTATCCACTGGCGGGTGTCGTTATGATTAAATTCGCTGCACGTTTTCTCGTTCTTTGTTGTTTTGTTTCGGCCACCTATAACGCGGCCGCGGCATCCTCTTTTAATTGTGATTTATTTCTCAGCCAACCTATTGAAAAACAGCGAGCAGAATTCACAAAGGCCAGAGACTTATTCATCCGCAATTTCAGCCAGATAAAAGGTGTTGATAATTCCGCTTGGGAGCTCACCAAACTCCTGCAGCAGAAACGTTTTGACCCGGACATTGAAAAAGGCATCTACCTCGCTCACCTTCCTGGCCACCTGCTTAATTACAACGAAAATATAGACACCGGTTTTTTAAAAAATCTGCAACAGGCCATCAATAGCCTTGAGGACATCGGAAAGTGCTTCCATTACCGAAAAAACACGACTAAAAAACAGAATCCATTAATGGCGCTAAAACTGTATGAAAATGAAAGCGCCCTATCGCAGAATGATGTGTCTCATATTTTCTTTGGTTATACCACCTCAGCAATGCAACAGGGAAATGCCATAAAAGTTGCCCGGGGTGCCGATACCAGAGAATGCTCATTAGCAAATTGCGTGTTCAAAAATATCCCTATTGAAAGGGCCCGTGAGTTTGTCAAATCCCATACGGTCATCCGCCTTGTTCATAGCCCGGTCGAGCTTCAACGCATACAGGCTAATGCCCAGGCACAGCCCCATGAAAAGCAATTACCGGCCAAAAGCTGGCTGACCGGCGTCAAACTTTATAAAACCGGGGAGATATTCACCAGTCCAGAAATTTACGTCAATATTGGTTACTATGCAGGGGAACAGCTTATTGGCAAAAATGTCCTGCAATTACCCTGGGTTACCAAGAAAGGCATGAACCGTGGCAATACATTGTTGCTCGACTGGCCTACCGGGAGTGACAAAGCCAAGGTAGTCGTCATGGAAAGTGACGTCGATATCCCCTATGACGTGATGCTGGATGCAGCCTTTGGTATTGGAAAATATTTTACTGACGAAACCTCAACAACGGGTTCCTTACTTGGCAGTCTACACAGTGCAATCTCTGGATGGTTCAGCGGTTCAGGCTGGGGAGAGGATGATTATATCGGCACGGTTGTCATTGACCGGAATGCCCAAATGGCGGAAGTCGCCACCGATGAAGGGACTGCCATATTGCAGCTCAGCCATGAGGTTGCTGCGAAACGGCTCCCTCTCTATGGGCTACAGGTATTCAATCAATAAAATCAGCAAAAAAAGCCGCCTGTAAGCAGGGCGGCTTTTTTGCTGTTGCGAGATGACAAAGAATGTCTGTTAAATATCAAACGCCTCTGCCCTCGAACTGTTGAATAAGCCTCTTTACATTACCGCGATACCTTGCAATATGCTCATCACGACGCTCCGCTTTTGTCTGAGCGACCGCCATAACCGCAGGTTCTGGAGATGTTGTTACTGTATCCTCTTGTTTATCCGTGCCAGCTTTATTTTCCAAGGAAGTAACAAAATCTAAATCCTTACCATCTTGTAAAAGATCCTGAGTATATTGAGCCATTGCCTCTTTCGCGGCTACTGTAGAGCGATCGACACAGTGATCCAGAATTACCCTTTCAGCCACATTGGTTCCAAGAGCAATAATGGTGTCATCAAAAACCTCTGCCAATTTCTTTTCGCCTGTTAGAGCCTCTGCTATTGCCTCAAGTGTTGCATCTTCCACAAGCATGTCCAAATCACTCATAACTTCACTATCAGTTTTTGCAGGAACCATTTCGTCCCACTCAAGACTACCTACACTAGTATCACGATAAAGACGCTCAGCATCATCAATATCGACTGCTGCGTCATCCCATTCAAGCTCAGCACTATGTAAATGCGTCACATCAACACTAACTTTATGATCATCGCCTAAAAATTCATCATCCGCAGTCAGTCTAAATTCATTAGACTTAGGCTTCAGTTTTTCAACAATATCATTTGGCGAATACAGAGTGTCATTTTCACCGCCCGAAAAAGAGATTTTCCTGACATCAACACTCGTTGCTTCAGGTTTGCCAATGTCAAACATACGATTTATTGCCCCAGTTGTAACATCGCAAGAATCAAAACCTAAGCGATCCATACGGGCCAATATATCAAAATTATTTTTTGACACTTTACGAACCCCATTAAAGTTGCCAGACGTTTGCGGCTCTTTATTTTCAACAGCAGCATTTTGAAACTTGGCAGCTATACTTTTAACACTTCTTGTTACTTCAGTCATAGGAATCCCTCCTTCATTGTTGTGAGTTAAAGATACCTGAGACCGTGAAATGGTGAAATTAGACCAAGGATCAATAAAACAAAACACTATAAAAAGTCAGCCAGCAATTTCTTTATTTAACCGTTAATCAATACCAGAATTAAGTTAATAGCGATTACTCATAAACAATACTATTTTGAGTCTGAACGTTAATGCATAACTCAATCACCGTTCTTGGCGCAGGTATGATAGGCACCTGCTGTGCGATACAACTGGCAGAACGGGGTTATGCGGTAACACTGGTTGACAGACAGTCACCTGGGCACGGAACCTCCTATGGCAATGCCGGCCTGATCAACCGGGGTTCCGTGTTTCCGCTGGGGATGAATGAGCTAGTGCATCACCTTTTCCCTGCCCTGCTTAAGCAAACGCCCCATGTTCATGTCCACCTACGCCACTTACCCACTTATTGGCGCTGGCTTGTCACTTTGATCAAAAACAGTCGTACCCGGTACGCCTATCACAACACCGTGGTTTCGCTTGACGCACTATTCCAACATGCACTGGAGGAACATAAGCGATTGCTGCTTAAAGCTAACGCGCAAGATATGCTGCTCGAGGGCGGCTGGCTGAAACTCTACCACCATGAAGACGCCTTCCAGGACAGCCATCGCGAAAGAACCTTTTATGATCAGCTAGGCATACATTACGACATCCTTTCCCCCTCACAGATTAGCGAGCTGGAACCCGCCATTCACCCAGTTTACGCGAAAGGGCTATGGCTCAAGGAAACGGCCTCTTTGTCAGATCCGTGTTCTGTCGTTAACCGTTATGTAGACCTGCTTCGATCGCTGGGTGGGAAATACCTTCAGGCCGACGTAAAACGACTGATTCCACACAATCAAACCTACACCGTGGAAACGACAGAAGGAGCCATTGAAACTGATCAGGTCATCCTGGCTATGGGTCCATGGAGTGACAGTCTGCTGCAGTCACTGGGTTACCGTTTTCCCATGGCCTGGGAACGAGGTTACCACCAGCACTATCAGCCAGACGATGACTGTCGCTTGAATCGTCCTATCTACGATGTCGAAGGCGGTTTTGTTATCGCGCCCATGACACAGGGTCTTCGCCTGACCACCGGGATTGAATTGACCCATCGTGATGCACACGCCTCTGCTCGCCAATTACAGCAGGCCGCATTGACAGCACAACGCTGCCTTCCCATTGGAAACCCGATAGGTGACGCATGGCACGGCAGTCGTCCCTCCATGCCTGATAGCTTGCCGGTTATTGGTGCGGCCCCAAAACATCCCGGCCTGTGGTTTGCTTTTGGCCATGGGCATGTCGGGGTGGGCACTGGCGCTATCACAGGGAGGTTATTAGCTGAGCAACTCAACAATGAAAAGCCACTCATCGATATAACGCCGTTTTCACCCCTGCGATTTCTATAGCCTGCGCACCCACTGCTCATTATTTGTGCACCATCGTTCAATTTATATACACTGTGCTAACGATTGGTGCATTCCTCACCCTGCCGGATACGAAAACCGTGCACACCGTTCATGATGTTTGACCAGTCGACGCCGTAGCCATCCGTAACAAAGGAGTATCCACCCAGCAGTCATTACAAATGAAGTACCCATGATAACAATGAGAGAGGGTATGACATGCAATTCTGCACAAGAGCACTGAGTACAACCATCCTTACACTGCTTATGCTATTCGGCAGTCTCCCAGCCCATGCCGAAGAAGGCGACTATTCCTGGTGGCACACTTTTCTGAATCTGTTTAATCCGCCTGGTGCTGATAATCCAGTCAACCACAGTGATACGCAGGGAATGTATCCCCTGGCGAAACCGCAATCCGGTTTCAATTACGGCTATGACCCCAAACGCTATTATGCGTGGCAGAAAATTGAAGTACCGGCCAGCACCGGGGCAGTCTGTGGGAATGGCTCACCCTACAAGTTCTTTGTCAGTACGGTGCCCAATACCAAAAACACCCTGATCTACATGGAAGGCGGTGGCGCCTGCTGGGATTATGAGAGCTGCTCCGGACAATCCGGCATACGCGGCGCACGGAATCCTAATGGCATTCCGGATAACTATATGGAAGTGCTGGATCCGACCACCATTATTAATACCGGTTCCATCGCCCAGGTGGCGGTCACGCCCTTCATTTTCCGGACACACCCGTGGGATCGTGTAAAAACCCAGAACTGGAACCTGGTTTACATCCCTTACTGTACCGGTGATATCTACGTCGGTGACAAGGCGGCAGTCTATGAGGATCCGAAGGGCGAAAAACCGGATCTGGTCTGGTTGCATAATGGTATCAAGAACACTCGTTCAGTCATCACCTGGTTGAAAAACAATTTGCCGAAACCAACTCAGATGATGACCGCAGGTTGCAGCGCGGGCAGTGTTGGCGCTCTGTTGAACTATATGCATCTGCGCGAGGATATGGCACCGACCAGAAGTTATCTGTTTGACGACTCAGGTCCCGTATTCCGGGCGCCCTACAGTAGCACCGATTCAGCAACTTACCCCCAGCTCCCACTACAGAAAACGATCATTGACGCCTGGACGACCTGGACACCAAACGGTAGCCCAGCGGATGAAAATCCACTCAATGCGCTTCTGGAGCGCTATTCGGCATTTGATACCAATGACTGGTCGTCCATCTACAGTAGTCTTGCTAACCGCTTCCCGTCTGATCGACTGGGCATGACGCATTTTCTGGATGACGCAAACTACTCTTCATACTCCTATGAGCGCTTTTATGAAGATATCTACAATGATCCGGATGCGGCCTCACGATTGGAAAAAATCAAAACGCTCTGGCAGCAGGACACGTTTGACAATCTGATCCCCCTGCTGGATCAGACCCACAACTGGGGGTACTACTTCCCGAGATACAGGAATGTGAACGAATCTCACTGCACGTCCATCATTGAATTCGGTAACGCCGATATTCAGGAACAGAATCTGGTCTTGAAGGATTTTGTGAATAACATTATGGATGGCACCGGTCCCATGATGCGTGCTCATGAAACCGATGAAGTGAGTGATTACCAGAAGCCGTTTAACCTGCTGTACTGGCTGGTCGGCCAGCTCCTGTAACCTTCATGCCGGACATAATGTCCGGCATACCTCATTCCTTTCATGATTTGAATTACTGCGCATAAACCTTTTCACGGAGTTCCTGAAGCTTCATCGCCAGGTAACGTGAACGACTTTTCTCATCAGGAAACTGCTCCATGGTCATCACCTCTTTGACCAGTTCTGCTTCCAGTGTCTTATATTGCTGAAACTGCGGGTCATAGGTTGGATCCTGACGTTGTTCCGCACTGGCCTGAACAGAGTTTTCGATTAACCTGGCCGCTTTTTTCTTAATAACGTCAGCATCTGTTTCAGTTTGATTCAGCCATGCCAGCTCCAGAAACAACGCTTCACCCGCTGAGATTTCAGCACGCTCTGCCATATCCTTGATATCTGTCATCACCTTTTCAGGATCAGTCTTCTCACCATTAAAAAAACGAATGACATCGTCATACTGCTGTTCACGCGACATCCATTGTTGATAAGCCTGTTCTGCGGCTTCCGGGCTAATACCGGCTACCTGTGCAACCGTTGTCCAGTTAAATTCGACATCAGGGGATTCTTCGGTAGTATCAAAGACTTGCGTTCTTTCTATATTCAAACGGGAAATAACAGGCACCGGTTCAGGCAACAACCACTGCCAGCCCGCTACAATCATCACCAGTAATACCAGAAAACCCGTTATTCTTGTTTTCATTGTCATCTACCTGCAGGTATCAGGTTATTGTTGTTAATTTAACGAACAGCAATGACAGCACTTACTCACACTACAAATATCACTGGATGGATGGCAAGCAGGAAATAAAAAAGCGGCTGTTTTGAGCCGCTTTTTTATTAAGACAAAAATACCGGTTCAGGCAAGCAGATCAATAAACAACCGAATAACAACACTGTTCACAATATCGATAAAGAACGCTCCCGCCAGCGGCACCACAATAAAGGCCTTAGGCGATGCCCCATAGTGTTGTGTCACAGCCGTCATGTTCGCCATAGCATTCGGGGTTGCCCCCAAACCGATACCGACCATCCCTGAACTCATCACCGCTGCGTCGAAGTCCCGCCCCAGCAACCGGTAAACTACAAACCAAGTAAAGGTCAGCATCAGGCATGTCTGGACCATTAACAAGATAAACAACGGTCCGGCCATACTGGCGAGGGTCCAGAGCTGCATGCTCATAAGCGACATCGCCAGGAACAACCCCAGGCAGACATCGCTGATCACGGCCAAAGAAGGCACCGTCGACGACCACTGTTGCTTACGGAACACTTTGGGAATCAGGTTGGTCACCAAGATCCCGGCAAACAGGCACCCGACAAACTCCGGTATCTGTATACCCATACTGACAAGCCAACGAGCACTCGTCGCGCCAGCGACCATGGCCAATACCAGCGTAAACAACGCCAACAGGGTATTTTCCGCATCTATCGGCTCATGTTCCTCGTTATAACGGCTACCAATGGTGATGTGTTCTTTGCTGCTCGACTTGAGGCGGTTGATGCGAATCAATCGTTCGGCCAGTGGTCCACCGGTAAACCCACCCAGCACCAGGCCAAATGTGGCACAAACGGTACCCAGCTCCATGGCGTTGGTGATCCCGTATTTCTCGAAAACCGGCGCCCAGGCGATCGCCGTTCCATGTCCGCCACTCAGGGACACCGAACCGCTGATCAGTCCAATCAATGGATCAAGCCCCAGCAGGCTGGCAATCGTGACACCGACAGTATTCTGGAATAGCAATGCCAGAATCAGTAGCCCCAGAAATATCACCAGGGTTCTGCCGCCTTGTACCAAGGTGTCGAGCTTGGCAGATAGTCCAAGACTGGTAAAAAACGCCAGCAACAGGGAATCACGCAGCGTGGTATCAAAGACAACATCCACCCCTTCAACAGCATGGAGCAAACCAAGCACGATGGATGCAAACAACCCGCCCGTCACCGGTTCGGGAATATCATAATTACGGAAGAAAGGGACGCGTCGGTTAATGAACTTGCCGATAAACAGCACCAGAATTGCAATCAGCAGTGTCCTGTGGGTAGACAGCTCAACTACCAAACCAGACTCCTTTATCAGATGGGAAAGGCTGGTCTTCTGCCTGCATTCCCTCCCGGCAGTGTTCAGTCGTCCGCTCAGTGGGGGCGGGCATCATTCATGGGAACACCGAAAGACTGTGCAAACTAATAACGTTCACTGTGCACAATCCATGGTCACGCTCGGGGAGTTTCTGGGAATGGAAGCAAAGTACCAGGAAAAAAGGCTGGCAACGCTAACACACAGTAGGACACGTGTCATTGCTTTCCATGGTAACGACTATAGACCCGTTATCATGGTTTAGCTGGCTTAGGGCGCTAAAAAGCCGGATAAATCCGGCTTTTTCATAGTTTGAATCCGTCAGAATCAGCCTTCGATACCAACAATCAACCAAGGGGCATTGGGCTGATTGAGATCCCGCTCCAGATGCCAGATATCGTGAATATCTTCTTCCGTCCCTTCGACGGTATCGCGGTAACAACCAGTAAAGCTGATACTGATCTGCGCGTTGCCGAGCAAGGTATCAGCACGCACAAGATCGGCATCCACATACATCACTTCGGTGTGCTGGTCACCCGCAAGCGATTGCCTCTCCTGTACCAGCTGCTCAAAGAGCTCTGGCGCCAGGTATTCCCGCAGGACGCTCTGGTCATTGCGGTTCCAGGCTTCCTGCAGGGTACGGTAATGCTCACGGGCGCCTTTCAGGAATGCGGTAAGGTCAAAACCCGGCGGCAGGTTCATGGGGACATCATTGTCTGAAAAACCCTGTCCCATGGCAGATACCGGTGTATTGCTGCCACCAGTCAGTTTCTCTGTGTCAAAACCGGCATCCGGGGTACTGCTATAACGGTTATCCATTGGGGCACCCATGGTGCTGCCAAAATGGCTAGACGACCCATGTCCAGCAAAAGCCGTACGACGCTTCATATTCCGGAACAGGGCAAACAGGCCAAATGCCAGCAAGCCGATGATCAGGAAATCCATGATCTGAAATCCGTTAAAAGCCCCACCGCCGAATAGCGAGGCCAGCAAACCACCTGCCAACATGCCGCCCAGCAATCCGCCCCACAGGCCGCGATTAGAGGACTTCTGCGTGCCCTGTGCCGATTGCTGCGAAGATTTCTGTGCATTCTGTGTGGTTGTCGATTTCTGGCCATTCTGGGAATTGCCAAACAGCCCACTGCCTGGCTGGCTCTTGCTGGGCGCAGGTGCCGTCTTGAACGACTTGCCGAAGCTCTTGCTGCCACCGAATTTCTTGGCTTCCACCATAGGGGCGGAAATCATCAGGGTGGCGGCCAGGAAAACGGTGAACAATGTTGTTATACGCTTCATAGTGCTCTGTTACTCACTGAACCAGAGTCGCCATGCTATGCGGTTTGTAATTTTTTTCAATGGTTATTAAGTGAACAAGCGTCGTATGTTGCGATAAACCTGTCCCTCTATGCACGTCGTCGTCAGCCATACAGACAGGGTAGCCAGCCATGCTGCCGAACTTTCAGGGTTATGGTTTCGTCATGAAACCTTGATCAAATCCCAACATCTAAGGATGTTGTTGACTAGAACACAGATTAAGGACGATGCAAGAAACTCAAAACAATGGAGCCCCATCAAGCCCAGCTTTACCCGATTCTGCCGCCACCCAAGGCTCCCCCCAACCGGGTCCCAGTCATAGAGATGCGTCAGTGCCAACCGTGCAGCAATCAGGCAGCCTGCAAACGGATATGAGGGCCAACCGGCCTATCGCAAATTTCACGGTCACGCAAATCAGTCATTACAGGCAGGCATCCTTGAATATACCCGTTATTCCCTTTGGGGGAATGATACAGATACCGATTGATATCCAGACGATCGAAAATAATCTGGCAATTCTTAATCCCAGTCGCCCTTATCCTGCTCTCAATGCAACCCAAAATGTGCACACGGTTGATCAGGCTCCCTCAGGACAGGCCTGTGTATATCGCACCCATGAACCACTTCTTGAAAGAATGATTCATGATTTGAAAGCAGCCAGAGAAGCGCTAACAACGAAAACTGTGCAAGAAAGGAATCAAATCGCTATCAATACGAAGTTACCTGTGGCTATCATTCAAACATGGTTAAACCATCAAGAATTACCAGCTAATGTCCAAGTGAAAGCCTTTATTGCACTGGCAGAGTACGCAAATGCAACATGTAGCTATGGCATCGCAGCTTCAATTTATGAATTATTATTAGGCAGACTACCCCATCACCCACTGAGAGATCATATTCAGTTATCCCACATAACCAAGGATGATCACACTCGTCTGGATTGGTTTGTGATGCTGGCAAACAATAAGAAAGACCTTTATTTATTAACTGCCATGCTTGGCGATATCTATACTCAGTATCAACTAGCCATCGAGTTAAATGACATCAAAGCAATCATCGAGGTTTTTAAAGAACGGAATATATTTTTATCAACATCACAAGATGTGTTGTTTAGAAAAATATTCTACAACGCCTAGTTATAAGCGCTTGATAGCGTTTTTCACCCGACTTCATCGTTGACCAAAGCCGTAAACAAGGGATGATCCTGAAGGTTACGGAAAGCACTTTCCTTTTCGAGTTCGTCTTTCAACGCTGGAGACTTCTCAATGGCGAGAGTGATATCACGCACTGCCGCCTCCTGCTGCCCCAGCTCCGCCTCGGCACAGGCACGCTGCCAGTATGCCAACGGATAATCCGCATCGTGCTCAATGGCCTGGTTTGAGAGCGACAACGCCCAGCGGGTTTCTCCCAAATCCATCAATACATCCGCCTTGTAAGTCAGTGCTTCCACGTCTTCGGGGTTAATTTCCAGGATCTGGTCATAAATGTTGATCTGTTCATGCAGGCTGGATTCCAGCCCCGCCCGCATCCAGAGCGAATGGATCTGGTTTGTTTCCGAAATTTTTTCCTGGGCGGCAAGAATCTGCTCCGAACGCACCTTGAGTTTGCGCTCCACATCATACAAACGCTGCTCATATTCACCGGTCAGCTTGGAGACTTTGCGCTCAACCGTTGCCTCAACGTTTTCCTGAACTTCGCGCAGGGAACGCCAACCCAGCAAGACCAGAATGGACGCTGCCCCTGTAATGATAAAAAAGATATTGTTGGTCGTGTCCGTGGTATAGCGCATGGCGCGATCCGAGGCGTCCAGTCGGGCTTCTGCCACTTTTTCCGCCATCTCTGCCCGCATAGACTGCAACTGCTGACGCAACAGTTTCAGTTCATCCAGTATGTAACGCTCAATGAACGGCTTGTAGAGGGGTTCATCAATCGATTCTGCTACAGGGATTGGCTCCTGTGCCTGTACGTTACTCAGCGTAATCAGGATAAGCGTCAGGGTTGCCAGCAGAGAGTGTTTGATCATTTCAGGCCTATTCCTTCAGTCCATAAAATACAGCGTAGAACGCCTGTTCAAATTAAAAAGGCTTTTCCTGTCATGGCATGAAGATTGTTGTTGTATCTGCCAAACATTCAGTGATCAAATCCGATCACTGTTATCTTTTTATGTCTCATTTTTACCTTATCCGTCTGACGTTATCGTGACAGCGAAACACCACCAAACCAGTGCGATATATCGCACTCTAGCCACACACAACCGCTCTGTTCTTGCTGTCACCAGACTGCCCCCGTTAATATCAACTATGTTTTCGGCCATTTTCATGGTCTGCGATCATTTCCGAGGACGATCTCTTGCACGTACATATTCTGGGTATCTGTGGCACCTTCATGGGCAGCCTGGCGCTGCTGGCCAGGGAACTGGGCATTCATGTCACCGGTTCTGACCAGAACGTCTACCCTCCCATGAGCACCCAGCTGGAAGAGCAGGGCATTGCACTGGTGGAAGGCTACAACCCGGAGCAGTTCAACCCCCGCCCCGATCTTGTGGTGATCGGGAATGCCATGTCCCGCGGCAACCCTGCCGTCGAATTTGTGTTGAACGAAGGGATTCCCTACACCTCCGGCCCCCGGTTCATGGCTGACCATATCCTCAGGGATCGCTGGGTCATGGCGGTGGCGGGCACCCATGGCAAAACCACCACATCTGCCATGCTGGCTGTCATCCTTGAACATGCCGGCATGTCACCGGGATTCCTGATTGGCGGCGTACCGGCAGATTTTGGTCTTTCAGCCCGCATGGGAAGTACTCCTTTCTTTGTGATCGAGGCAGACGAATACGACACCGCCTTTTTCGACAAACGTTCCAAGTTTGTACATTACCGACCTCGCACGGCCATTCTGAACAACCTGGAATTTGATCATGCGGATATCTTTGAGAATCTCGGTGCTATCCAGAAACAGTTCCACCACCTTGTTCGCACCATTCCCGGCAATGGCCTGATCATCAAGCCGGCGGATGACGCCAACCTGAATGCCGTCATCGACATGGGCTGCTGGAGCAACATCAGCAACATGGGGCCAGACAGTGACTGGCAGGCCATTCCTATTGCCGACGATGGTTCTCATTTTGCCATCAGCCATTGCAGCACAACGCAGGGCGAAGTCTGCTGGAGCCAGACGGGTCGCCATAACATGCATAACGCGCTGGCTGCGATCATTGCCGCACGGCATGTCGGCGTGCAGCCCGCCCTTGCCTGTGAGGCTCTGTCTGGATTTCGCGGTGTGAAACGTCGAATGGAATTACTGGCAGAAGTCGACGGCATCTCTGTGTATGACGACTTCGCTCACCACCCCACCGCCATTGCCACCACGCTGGAAGGCCTGCGGGCCAGGGTTGGCACAGACACTACGATTCACGCCGTCATTGAACCCCGCTCGAACACCATGAAAATGGGTATCCACAAAGGCCACCTAGCCGCAGCGACTGCTGCCGCCAGCCATGTCACCTGGTATGAGCCTGAAGGGTTGGGATGGTCATTGTCAGACGAAATTGCCCACAGTCCGGTACCGGCTAATGCCGATGCTGATATTGATCATATCGTTGCTACCCTGGTCTCTCAGGCCAAGCCGGGAGATCACCTGGTG
This sequence comes from uncultured Kistimonas sp., assembly GCA_964291505.2. Taxonomy (GTDB): domain Bacteria; phylum Pseudomonadota; class Gammaproteobacteria; order Pseudomonadales; family Endozoicomonadaceae; genus Kistimonas. Next base: position 634,777 of record OZ220199.1, read on the forward strand.
ATCATGAGCAACGGGGGATTTGGCGGCCTGCACCAGAAGCTGATTACCGCTCTTAACCAAAAGGCATCCGCATGAGCCAGATGCCCGAACAGCCACAAACCGTCACCCTGGCGCTAACCGGTGCCTCCGGCGTTCAATATGGCCTGCGATTGCTGGAATGCCTGGTTGCGGCCAATTGCCAGGTTTACTTCCTGCTCTCCAAGGCAGCTCGTGTGGTGATTGCCACCGAAACCAACCTGAAGCTGCCTTCGAATCGTCAGGAATTGCAGGCGTTCCTGACAGACCGGTATCGTGCCCAACCTGACCAGATTCGTGTACTGGGCAACGAACAGTGGATGTCAGCTGTCGCCTCCGGCAGTGGAGCGCCATCACAGATGGTGGTTTGCCCGGCCAGTACCGGCACATTGTCGGCCATCGCTACCGGTGCGAGTAACAATCTGATCGAGCGCGCCGCGGATGTTGCCCTGAAAGAGCGACGTCAGTTGATCATCGTGCCCCGGGAAACCCCTTACTCAGCGATACACCTGGAACACATGTTGTCACTGACCCGCATGGGTGCGGTGATTCTCCCGGCCAGCCCCGGTTTTTACAATCAGCCTGCAACAGTGGATGACATGGTGGACTTTATAGTTGCCAGAATTCTGAATCATCTGGGAATCGCTCAGAACCTGATGCCAAGGTGGGGGGAGTAATCCACACTCCCCATCAGGCTGCGTTGATCAAGGCCAGCGTGTTATCCAGCATACGAACGGAAAATGCCCACTCATTGTCGTACCAGGCCATCACCTTAACCTGCTGTCCCTGCACCTTTGTCAGGCTCGCATCAAACACGGACGATGCCGGGTTATGGTTAAAATCCATGGAGACCAGTGACTCATCATTGACAGCCAGCACAGGGTTTTTCTGACTGCCGCTTCGTACTGCGTCATTCACCTCTTCAACCGTTGTCGTACGGCTGGCAACAAAACAGAAATCCACCAGTGATACATTGATGGTGGGAACCCTCACCGCCAGCCCGTTTATTTTTCCCGCCAGATCAGGTAATACCAGTCCCACTGCTTCCGCCGCACCGGTTTTCGTGGGAATCATATTCAGCGCTGCGGCCCGTGCGCGATAAAGATCGGAATGGTAGACGTCAGTCAGACGCTGATCATTGGTATAAGCATGAATGGTCGTCATCAGGCCGGAATCAATGCCCACAGCGTCATGCAGTACCGCCGCGACCGGCGCCAGGCAGTTCGTGGTGCAGGATGCACAGGAAATAATCCGATGTGCTGATGTGAGTATGCTGTCATTCACGCCGTACACAATAGTGGCGTCAGGATCCTTGGCAGGGGCAGAAATAATCACTTTTGAAGCCCCGGCTTCCAGATGTTTGCCAGCACCTGCCTGATCCCGAAACACACCCGTACATTCGTGGACCACCTCAACACCCAGAGATTGCCAGGGCAGACGGGCAGGATCTTTTTCTGAATAACAACGGATGGGTTCACCATCAACCGTGAGGCAATCGCCTTCTACACCGACACTACATCCAAACCGACCATGCGTCGTATCATACTGAAGGAGATGTGCATTGATCCGGGCATCACCCAGATCATTGATAGCAACCACCCTGATGCCTTTCTGCCGATAACCGTGCTCATAGACCGCTCTGAGCACATTGCGTCCGATTCTGCCGAAACCGTTAATAGCCAGATTGATTTCGCGCATCTTACACACCTTTTGTCGTTTATTAGCTCACGCAAGCAACAGGCACGCCTCGTTGCTTCCTGGCTTTTAAAAGTAGATGACTCAGGGGGAAAGGGCAGGATTTAGTCCCTGGGCAGGATCCAATTGCTTCAGCCAACTGGCCACAGCATCCAACATCACGGCCAGAGACTGATCTTTCGTGATGCCCGGCGCAACCGTTTCCAGATAAAACCCATCAGCCAGTTCATCCCGCACCACCGCATGTTGATAAGCGGCATGGGGCTGTGTGGACACCATTAATACCGAGCCTGCTGCTGGACGATTCTGCAGCCAGCTCCTGACCGTATCCCGGGTGTTCGGACGAAGCCATTGCTGATGCTGCCAGGTTCTTGCGGTATCAATAAAATCCACGGGCAGTTTGCGCATAGACTGGGGCAGATCCGCATACAGGTACAACAACCGCGCCGCTTCTGTTTCGTGCATGGGGGCTGCATCACCGGAAAAGTGGGCAACATCAGTTTTCTGCTGGAGAGACTTCATCAATGACTGAAAATGATCGGCGGAAGGATCCAGCGGTCGCTGCCCCGTCAGAAAGACCAGACGGTTAAACCGTACCCCTTCACGCCATAATTCCGCCAGATAGTGAATACGCTCCAACATGCCCGGACTGGTTGCTCCCAGGATGACACCATAGTCATATTGTTCTTTGACGGGTTTGAGCGCCTGAACAAAACCCAGTTGTCGCAGGTCTTCCTGTACTTGGGTTTCCTTATCGGGAGACAAGTCCAGTTCAGCCAGTTCCCAGCGTTCCTGCCCTGGTTTACGCGCCCAGCGAGAAAACCCCTGAGCAGCTCCCTGCCAGTCCCGGCTGACGGGCATATCCAGATGTTCCTGTAATGAGACCAGCGCCTCCGGCACTGACAATTCCTCTGTCATTCCCTGACCTGTAAGGAAGAGTGTGATCAACAGCAGTACCACCGCCATCACGCCGGATCGATAGACCGTTTGATGCCTGTGAATAACTGCCTTCTTCATACGCATTTACTGCTTGACTGACACTGCATCCAGATGAAGTGCCAGCCATACGGTTTCCTCTTCGGGTGATGTCCATTCCACTCGATGGCGGCAATGGGCTGGCAGGAGAATATAGTCGCCGGCTTCCATGTTTGCCAACGCATCCCGACCATCAATACGCAGCTGTGCGGCGCCCCTAACGACCATGACCCATTCATCGTGTGCCTGGTCATACCACTCACCTTCTGGCGTGATGTGCCCGCGAGACAGGATACGCTCAAGCTTTACGCCCTTGCGCTCCAGCAAAGGCTCGAAATATTCATCATCCGTTTGATACAGGCGTTGCGCAAAGAGGTTGTCGAGTTTCATGGGCTGGTTCAGTTCCAAAACAGCAAATACTGACCTACTGAATTATCAGGTTTGGGGCGACACTGGCAAGAAAAGGAATGCGCCCTCTCTATTGAGGGCCATTATGGGGCATCTGCACAGCCTTACCGGCGATCTCGGTAAAATGGGAGTCCAGCTCCGGGAGCGACCAGTCCTCTGGATATTTTTGCGCCAGCGCTTCAAGCAGAGCGGAATACTGTTGGGACGGTTTGTTCAAGAGGTACAGCAGGAAGGTGTAGATCCTGTCCCCCACCTGCTTGTTAAAGGCCTGCTTCTGCTCATCGGTAATCGTACCTTTACCGTGAAGCTCATCCACAATGCCATTTTCGAGACAGTTGGCTGCAATGATCAGCGCCAGTTGCTTGACGGTATCTTCGTTCATCCTGAACGCACCTTCCTGATGGTTATATATAAAAACTAGCTGGAAACCACCGTTGATCAAGCCATCACCGGATATTTCCCGGCCGCATCAAGCCGGCTTAGGTCACAGGGCAACCGGCCGCCATGGATTGTTCAGGCATCAGCAGGCGACATTGAGCGCCATCCTCGGTTTCCGCACACAACAACATGCATTCAGACAGCTCGCCGCGCATTTTGGCCGGTTTCAGGTTAGTCAGCACAACGACGTCACGCCCCAACAATTCATCTGACGTGTAATAGTCGACCAGGCTGGTCACTGTCTGCCGGGGTTTTTCCTCTCCAATATCAATTTGTACCTTGTAGAGCTTTTCCGTATCAGGCACCCGCTCAACAGATAATACCTTGCCAACACGAATATCGAGCTTTTTGAAATCGGCAAAACTGACGTCTGACATAACCTTTCCCGGTCGAATACAGGAAAAAGAATGATTATGAAGACTAACGGAAGAATGAGGAAACGGGCGATTCAGTCTATGTGGCCGATGCCTGACGCGCATCAACAAAACTGCCGCCATAATGGCGGCAGTGATCCTGAAGAACAACCACGAGGTTAATCGAGCGCCTTGCCCTCTGGGGTCAGACGCAGCCAATCATGAGAATACCAGTAATAACGACGGCCACTCTGGTCTGGCGCCGTACAGTTGAAACGGGAACGTCCCGGTTGAATCGCCTTTTCTGACTGAATCTGGAAAGTCGTTTTTTCCGCATCCAGCCAGTTGATCTTGAGACTTTCTCCCAGACCATAGCAGGCCAGCAATTTTTTCTGATAATCCCCACCAGCCAGCGTCAGCTGCAAAACCGGGGTTGTGTTGTTTTCATCAATCAGACTGCTGTCTGGCGTTTTCCCACTGACCGGTAACGGCAGTGTATTAACTTTAGTGATAAAGGAATCCATCGCCGCATAAGCGCCCCCCATCGGGAACCGGGGCAGCTTGGTGAAATCAGATAAAGCCCCAACCGGGCCTGACTGTTGGCCAAATCCCACGAACCCCATCTGCCCAATCAGCTGACGCAAGGGAGGCACTGTCTCACCGTAGGGCCAGGCAAACATCTTCAGGTCCTGTCCGGTCTTTTCGCTGATAATTTTCTCCGCAGTCTCGATGTCCTTGTGGATTCTGTTTAACCAGGCCTGCTCATCTTCACCTTTGTTACGTTCAACCAGGTGGCCATGACTAACACCATGATTGGCGATGGACGCGCCATCTTTCACCATCTCATTCAATTGTTGCCAACTCAGGGCTTCGCCATACCCACGGTCAACCGCATCCGTATTCACAAAAATAGTGAATGGATAACCATGTTTCTTCAGTAAGGGAAAGGCTTCACGGTAAATGGAGATATAAGCATCATCAAAGGTAATCGCTACCGTACGGTCAGACAGTGCTTGATGTGTACGAATCCGCTTAATGACATCAGGCAATGCCATTACGGTGAAGCCGTTATCCTTCAGATAAGACAAATGCTCCTCAAACTGCGCAGGCGTCACGCTGGTGCTGCGAGGAGTGTTATCACTGACATGGTGATATTGCAGGATCACTGCATGATCGGCCGCAAAGACGCGGGCAGATAACAGCAGTAACAACGAAAGAATGGTTGATAAGCGCAGCAAACTCGAGATTCCTTCAGGCAATTATTATCGATATTGTCTCAAAGTTGTCCGATGACGGTTATTGCCGTACACGACCGTAATGCTGCGGTTTCTAGCAGGATGGCCGACGGAAACCGTCTATTCAGGGCATCATAACGTCAGTTTTGACGAAAGCACACCCCAATAGACGCGATCACACCGGCAATGCTCTTATTTCTGTTGACGATGCCTGAATACGGCAGGCGCCGGGTTCACTCTCATGGTCGACGTTAGTTCAGGCCCATTTTCGGATCAGGCCTTCCTGCGTAGACGACGCCACCAACCGCCCCTGGCGATCAAACAACTGTCCACGGACAAAGCCACGCCCCCCAGAGGCGGAAGGACTTTCCATTGCATACAGTAACCAGTCATCCATCCGGAAATCCCGGTGGAACCACATGGAATGATCCAGACTGGCAACCTGCATATTCTTCTTCCAGAAAGACACGCCGTGCGGCTCCAGGGATGTTGGCAGAAAATTGAAGTCTGACGCATAAGCCAGCAGATATTTGTGTACTCGTAGATCGTCTGGCAACTTGCCCGCCGCCTTCAGCCAGATATAACGGACCGGATCACGCTTTTCAGGCTGCAGTGGATTGTTGGGATTCACAGGGCGTATATCAATCGGCTTATCGCAGGTCATCTTGTCTCGGATGGATTCCGGAATAAACTGCTCAAACCGTCTGACCAGTTCCAACTCCGATGTCACACCGTCAGGTCCATCCACTTCCGGCATGACAGGCTTCTGGTGAGCAAAACCTTCCTCGTCTATCTGGAAAGACGCCGCCAGATTAAAAATGGATTTGCCATTCTGGATCGCAACAACACGACGGGTAGTAAAACTCTTGCCATCCCGCGCATTATCCACTTCGTAGACAATCGGCTGGCGGGCATTTCCCGGGCGCAGGAAATAGCAGTGAAAGGAATGCAGGCCGCGATCTTCATTGACGGTCTGCTTGGCAGCAGACAACGCCTGCCCGATAACCTGTCCGCCAAACACATTGCCGAAACCGAGATCCTGGCTCTGGCCTCGAAAAATGCCTTCTTCAATACGTTCCAGTTTCAACAGGTCCAGAAGTTCTGTCAGTACACTGCTCATTCATAAACTCCTTGCACTTCGCCTGCCTGTACAGGTCATGCCTGAGGCCTGGTCGATTATTATGATGTCCGATGTTTTTTCGACGACTGACGGATTTTTTCATACCAGTCGGAAGGATCTACCAGAAGACCGTTGTCATCAATCGCTGGATAAGCCGCCTGTCGTTCATCACAGTAGCGGGCCAGTTCCGGATAACACCAACGGAAGAGTGTCCTGCGATAACACTCTGGTTCCAGGCGACTACGACGGTACAAACCTTGACGTTCACGCTGACGCATGGCCTCCGCAAGAATAATCGCCGCAGCCACGGAAACATTGTACGACTCCACCATGCCCTGCATGGGAATGATGACATGCTCGTCTGCCAGGTCCGCACCGGTTTCGCTCACACCGTATTTTTCAGCCCCCATCAACAATACACAGGGCACTGTAAAATCCAGCTCATGATACGGCTTTGCCCGCTCTGAGAAATGCGCAGCATAGACTTTGAAGCGCCGTTCCCGAAAATGTCGAATGCCGTCGTCAATACTGTTGTGCGTGGCGACATTGACCCAGCGGTTGCTCCCCATGGAACGACGCCGCAACTGACGGGCCCGTACGGGTGATTGGGAAAGATGAACCGTATCAATACCCACGGCATCGCAGGTACGCAGAATGGCAGCCAGGTTATGGGCTTTGTGCACCTGATCAGTCAACAACGCCAGATCCGGCTGACGACGGTCAAGCGCGATCCGCAGCTTCTGGAAACGTTCCGGTGTCATGGTGGTCTGCATCGGGTATGGGACAGGCATTGTAAAAACATTGCCTGCAACAGGGCAACCGATACGTACAACTACCGACCAACTATTTAGGCGTAGGATGATCCACGGGCCAATGCCCGTTCCACTAATGCCACCAGTACGTCATCAAACGCCAGCCCCGCGGCCTCGGCAGCATCCGGCAACAGACTGGTTGGCGTCAGCCCGGGAATGGTATTGAGCTCCAGAAAAACAGGATCCTTGTCGTCTGGAACCATAAAATCCGCACGGGCAAAGTCCCTGCACCCCAGGACCTCGAAGGCCTTAACCGCATAGGCTTCACAGAGTTGATACTGATGATCCGTCAGTCGGGCAGGAATGATGTGCTCGCTCCGCCCCGGCGTGTATTTTTCATCATACCCATAACCGGTTAGGCGGGCGTCTTCAGGCAAGCAGATTTCAATGACTGGCAACGGCATGACCGTCGGATGTTCCAGCACCGAAACCGTGGCTTCTTTCCCAGGCACCATGGACTCCACCAGCACATCGGATTCTACGGAAAACGCCTCCCTGAATGCGAGCTCCAGCTCATCAGCCTGCCTGACCAGCGATGTGCCAAGGGACGAACCCTGCGAACGGGGTTTGATCACAACCGAACGCCCCAGCTGTTCCAGTGCGGTTTGAACGGCTTTGTCGATCCCCTCCTCCCGCTTGACCACCAGATCACGGGCAAGGGGAATGCCATGCGCTTTCAGCAACTGTTTGGTGAGCAGTTTATCCATGGCCAGGGCACTGGCTGTGACACCTGACCCGACATAGGGAATCTGCATAATTTCCAGTAAACCCTGGATGGTGCCATCCTCACCCGGCGGGCCATGCAGTACAGGAAACGCCACATCCGGTGCCAGACGGTGAAGCTCCACTGCAATGGCAGGGGTTAACTCCAGCACATGCAGGTCTGGATAATGATGCCTGAGCGCCGCCTGTACCCGCCCAACAGACAGACGCGACACCGCCGCTTCTGACGAAGGTCCACCACAGATCAGCGCAACGCGGGGACAGGACAGGCTGGACATAATTTACTTCCAGAAAACAGGGACTGCCGTCACACAGCCATGGCAAAGCTGTAAACATAGAAACCAACAGCTAAAAATGCCACTGGCAATCCCGCACGGTCTCACCGACAATAGCGCCCATGCCTGTGCCGGAATGATAACCATGATTGAAAGCCGTACCCCGGCCCATGTGGCCTATGCCCTGATTGCCCTGAGTATTCCCACGGCATTCCCGATGTTGGTCGCTGTTATCATGGCCTATGTTTACCGTGCCCGGACGGATGATGCCCTGCTCTATGCGCACTATACGTGGCAGATCAGAACCTTCTGGATCAACCTGTTGCTGGCGATTATCGGCCTGGGCCTGACCCTGCTGCTGATCGGCTATCTGGTCCTGTTTCTGAACCAGCTCTATCTCTTGTATCGTTTGGTGGTGGGATGGTACCGGTTATCGCAGGAACGTTATCCGGTTGAGTGGTAAATCGTGACAATAGAAGCACACATTTCCTGACAGGAAACGCGGAGGGGCAGCAAGGGTATACACATCGATAGAATATGTATACTATCCAACACTATCGTACCAATGGATGTTCGGTACAACACAACAATAAGAAACCACTGCCAAAAAGTGGGCCGTCAGGGACAATACCATGGAATATACCCGCGCCTTCAGTCCTCGCATGCTGGACGCAGAGCCTATCTCCATCGAGTTCGGGCAATGGCTGTTGCAATACCAGGCTTTTTCCAATCCCGCCAATGACCATCGAACACCCGTTGTTTTCCTTTCCGGCGCATTTCAGAACTTTCGCAGTTTTCGGCATGAAGTCGAAGTTTTCCTTCAGGATTTTCCAGTGATTCTACTGGATCTACCCTCTCAAGGTTCGAATCCTCAGCTGGTACCAGATCTGTCGTTGGAAGACATGGCCTGCCTGCTGAAAGGATTTCTGGATGTCTGCGGTCTTGAACGTATCAACCTGATCGGTATTTCCTACGGTTCACTCCTTGCCAGCCTGTTTGCCACAGAATTCCCAGAGCGTATTGAAAAACTGTTACTCAGTGGTACGACGCCCATGGGCCGCCCTGCCCTGATGCGTACATTGGAAGAATCCCTGCATCTCTGCAGGGAAGGTCGTATCAAGGAGTTCGCTGCCGGTTGCGTCACCACGATGATCAACCATTATCATGTGGAACAGACCGGGTTAGGACGAACACACCAGAAGCTGCTGTTTCGCCAGGTTTTCCGTCTGGATGAAGCCGAGCGCGAACGTTTTCTTCAGAACACGCAGCGTCTGATCGACTTCAAGGGCTTCGATAAATATCCGCAATGCCCCACCCTGGTTGCCACGGGTGAATACGATCACTTCACCCTGCCCTGTGAAAACGCAGCCTTTGCCCTGCGCTGCCCTCGCTCAACATTCGCACTGATACACAATGCCGACCACATGAGCATCTTTTCCCGCAGGGAGGGTACCTGCCGGTTGTTTTACCATTTTCTAACCGGACGCCCACTCAGTAGCTGCAAGGATTTCCAGGTTATGAATCGGGTCGCCATGGTCACCATGGAGCGACGAATCAGCCCCCGACTGGTCCCCATTCGTAACGGCGCCTGTATCCTGAAAACAGAGAGTGGTGAAAAAATCGCAGCCCGCATTGACGATATCAATTTCTTTGGAACCCGGCTCTCACTGAAAGAAAACCGCACACTGGACTTAGACGAACGCAATCTCGAATTGCAGATTGACAGCATCGGCGTATCCCTGTCGGTTCATGTCCTGGAACAGGATGATGACCAGTTACGGGGCCATTTTATCCATATAGATCTGCAGACAGCGGAGCAATTCAGACAGTATCTCAACGATGACAGCTATTTCATGGACCAACAGCCATTAGCGCTGTTTGAGGAAGAGCTTGTCGCCGATATTGCAGGATAACCGTCTGTCAGGAAGCCGCTGTCGATCAGACTGCGGCTTCCACGATCCTCACGGCACTGGGCATCTCAAGCCGTTTCAAGGGCAAGCTGTCGTAATAGCTGGCAGGATTATGCACCTTGATATCGGCAAACCCACAATCGGAAAAGCCAGCCTCTATATCCTGATCATTACGATAATGAAGGGGGTAACCGCCCCGGGTTAATAAACCCACAACCTTTTGCGCAAACTGCACCCAGCGATAGAGAGGGTGCTCCTGAAGGTCTGGATAGATTTCAGTTAGATAAATACCCTTGGGAAACGTCACAAGATTATCTGCCAGTCGTTTCCAGAAATCTGTAATCACCGGTAATTCAAAATAGTTCACCAACCCTTCGGTAATAACCAGTACAGGCTTGGAGGTATCAAGGTTGGAAAAAAGTGCAGAGAGACTATCCGCCCCTTCTTGCGCAAGAATATTGCATTCAGCCACCTGATGGCGATCAGACAACAGATCATGCTGCGAAAGATAGCGCCGCTTTCTGGCGGCCATATCCGGCAAATCGGCTTCAATATAGCGCAGGGAGTCACCATACTTCCGCATGAAGCAGGCGCCCCTCGGAGACATACCTGCCGCGATCTCAATGACCTGACAAACGCCTTGCTGCTCAATGGCACGGGAAAGCAGTTCATCAATGATGAGGTGTCGCTCCAGCAGAAATGTTTCTATATCTGCCCCGGCGACAGCGCGAATCAAGGCATTCACCGGCGCCAGTGCCCCATAGCTCAATTTTCCCTTAAACGAGTAGAGTTCCGGTAACGACAAACCGTGACGAAACCAGACGTGACCGGTATAAAGTGCGCTGATACTGATACGGGAAGTATCCACCTCAGGGGTGAAATTTGCAGAGGGAGACATCATAGTCTTCTTTATATACGCTTTTATCATTATTTTAAGGGCGAGCATAACGAGGCGTGATTAAGCACGCAAGTTCCGATTAAGCAGTGGAAAGAGACCCATGACACAGCGTTTGCCTGTTCACGAGGTTCCGGCAGGTACCGTATGGATCTAAGCGACATCCAGCCCATGCTGGAGTGGCTGCGCAGCCACCACGAATGGCTTGCCGTCAGCATCATGCTGATCGCCCTGGTCGAATCCCTGGCTATTGCAGGCATTATTCTGCCCGGTGTGGTGATGCTGTTCGGCGCAGCCACCATTGCCGGGAGCGGTGTGCTGGATGTCTGGACAACCCTCATTGCCGCCTTCATTGGTGCAGTGCTCGGGGATGGCATCAGTTTTATCCTTGGCCGGGTGTTCCATCGCCATATCGCCAACTGGTGGCCATTTACCAGACATCCCCAGTGGCTGGAGGAGGGCGAGCAGTTCTTCCATCGCCATGGTGGGAAAAGTATTGCCTTTGGACGCTTTATTGGACCAGTCAGGCCCATTATCCCCCTCGTGGCAGGGATGCTGGATATGCCGGCAACTCGCTTTTACGTCGTCAATATTATCTCTGCCATTGCCTGGGCGCCTGTCTATATCCTGCCGGGCTACCTGGTCGGTGCATCAATGCAGGTGTCACCGCCGGTTTCCGAAGATGTGTTAATTATCCTCGCCATGCTTTTTGGCACCAGTCTGTTTTTTGCCTTCATGAGTGGCTATATCCATGACAAGATCCAGTCACCGGACAATCCATCAATAACGTCTGGCAGACTGTTTATCAGTGGACGCTATTTGATGGTGGCCAGTGGCATCAGCCTGATACTGATTACCTGTCTGGTCGTCATTGGTGAACTGAAATTTGCCAATGCCGCCATTACCCAATGGCTGGTGTTCAACCATACCGGAATAATGAACCAGATCATGGTGGCCATTACTCTCATCGGTAACCACGAAGTTCAACTGGTCTGGTTTGGGCTCGCCACGATCTGGCTTGTCATCAACCGGCAATGGAAGCTGGCGCTTGCGCTATGCATTCTCATTACGGGGGTTGAGAGCGTTTTATGGTTGATGAAGTGGGGGCTGGATATGAACCGTCCTGATAATCCTGCCGAACTGGTTCGCTTCTCGTTTCCCAGTGGCCATACGACATTAACGACGTTTCTGTCGCTCTGGTTTGCCCGCTACATCGCCCTGGCAATTCCCGAGGTGAAACGCCCCTGGATCTGGAGCATCGGAATCATCATCGCCATGCTGGTTGGTTTTTCGCGGCTCTACCTCAGTGTGCACTGGACAACCGATGTCCTGGGAGGCGTGGCACTGGGCACATTAGGATTTTCCATTTGGCTCATTACCTGTGGTCGATTCTCCGACACCCTGCCTCCGAAACACCCTGTTATCTTGATAACAACATTGCTGATCAGTAGTACGCTGATCATCGCCCTAATGTTTCCAGAGGCACGCACAACCTATCTTGGCTAAAGGCGGGGACTACATGCCGCCAATTCGATGGGCAAGATAACGCTCAAAAAAGACGGGAAAGAAGCGGGCAAATAATCTGGCCCGCCAATCCACATTGGACAGAAGCAACAAACGCTTGCGTTTACCTGCGCCAATAAAAATCTCTTCTGCGACATCGGCAGGGGAAGCGGTTTTCCCGCTCAATGTAAATGGCTTTTTGACGATACCACCATCTCCCCGCAAGGCGTTTTTATAAATATCCGTTGCGGTAAACCCAGGGCATACCATCAGCACGTCTACTCCTCGATCCATTAACTCAACACGTAAACAGTTAAACAGGCCGTGCAAGGCGTGCTTGCTCGCGCTGTAGGCACTCCGAAAACGCAAGGGAGCAAAACCAGACATACTACTCATGGTAATCACCAGACCATGGCTTTGCAGAAGGGCTGGCAACGCCTCCCGGGTACAATAAAGCGCTCCAAAATAATTGACCGCCATCAGCCGATGATGAACCTCAACATCCGTATCTTCAAACAGGCTTCGGTGGGTGATACCCGCATTATTGATTAATACATCAATATGCTGAAAGTCTTCCACGATTCGGTTCACTGTTTCGTGCACACCGTTCTGGTCACTGACATCACACACATAGCCCCGGGCCTGGACTCCCCGACTCTCCAGATGATCCACACACGTCGCAATCTGTTCACGATTCAGATCAATCAATGCGATGCGCGCACCGGCCATACCGAAGCGCTGACTTAACGCCCTGCCAATACCTGCACAGGCGCCGGTAATCACAACAGTCTTGTTTCTGAACGAGTGCGGCATGGTCTAACTCCCTGCTTGTCGTAGGGTTATTATTATCGAAATTGATCAATCTGCCTGTCTGAACACAGGTCTGACGCAACTACTAGCGTGAATAGGTATATTTCTCCCGCTTGATCTGGCGAGGGCCAAACCCTGCTTCACTCAGCCAGGCCACCGCATCGTCAATCATGGCGGGATTCCCGCAGAGAAAAGGAAGATCGCGTTCCGGAGATAAGTTCAGATGGGGGAAACGTGTTTGCACATACCCAGGATATTCCTGCATCTCTGCCGCTGGATTGGCTTCCCTGCTCAGGCACAATTCAAACGTCACCTGTTCAAATTGTGACGCCAGTGACGAAAAATCCTCACGATAAATCACATCCTTCCGGTGTCTGGCCCCCATCAGAAAATGCAGAGCTATTCCGCTGGCCGCCATTTTTTCCAGTTCTGGCAACATGGCACGATAGGGAGCCATACCGGTTCCAGTCCCAACGAGAACCAACCGCTCCGGCAGGTTGTCCGGCAATACCAGAAACCCAAAGGGACCACTGATGCCAAAGCGCTCCCCCGGCATGGCCTCCTGAAAACGTCGACTGGCACGACCATCCGGCAGCAACGCAATGGCGATATCCATCTGACGTGTTGATTGAAAGGCATCAGGCGAATTGGCAATACTGTAGCTGCGCTTGAAGCTCTCACCATCCAGCTCAAACTGAATGGACACAAACTGGCCTGCCTGGAAGGAAAAGCCATCATTGGCAAGCTGAAAGGTCAGCTGAAGCGTATCCTCTGATAGCTGTGTTTTACTGAGCAATTCAGCGTCGAATACAGGCCGTGGCATGAAGAACTCCGTGGCTTATGAAACAGGGTATTCCATAAGAATGCGGGATATCACTCGGCTGTCAACTCTACCCTGTCAGCCGGTGCTGTTTTGGTCAGGGAGTGACACCACATCTTCCAGACGGGTAACAGGATTAGCCGCGCCCAGCAACAAGCCCTGTCCACGGTCATAACCGAGATCTCGGACAAACGCCAACTGGGCCTCACTGTCGATGCCCTCGGCCACCGTCTTGATCCCCATATCTTTGGCGAGGAAGGTCATGGCGCGGATGATCCCTTCAGTCGCGCTGTCGCGGCCAATTTCATGAATAAAGCCAGGATCAATCTTCACCACATCAACGGTCAGCCGGCGTAAATAGTTCAGTGCCGATGTCCCGCTTCCAAAATTATCCAGCGCCACATGAACGCCCACTTTCCTCAGCGCTTTCAAGTCATTGACCACTTTACCCGGGATCTCATTCAGGAAACGCTCCGAGATTTCGATCTCCATGACCTGAGGATCAATATTCTGTTGCTCCAATAAGGTTTCGATCATGGCCTGAATATTGACATCCTTGCACTGGCTTAAGGATAAATTCATCGCCAGCAGTGTTTGTTTCCGATTTGGATCAGCATTGCGCCACTGCGCCATTTCCCGGCTGGCGTTGTTCAGCATCCACTCTCCGAGAGGCGTCATCTGCCGGAGCTCTTCCACAAGGGGCAAGAATTCATCCTGTAAACGCAATCGGCCATCGTGGTTCCAGCGCACTTCTGTCTCAAAGCCAATGACACGTCCTGTTTCCAATCCCACCATTGGTTGATAAAACAATTCAAAGTTCCCACGCTGAAGATCCGTCTTGAGCGCCTGCTCCATAAAAGCCTTGCGACGGTTCTCTTCCCGCATCGCATCCGTGAAATACTGGTATCCCCTGCGACCATTCTTTTTGGTGACATACATAGCCGTATCCGCTGCCTTGACCAGCTCATCCGGCTCTCTACCGCATTCGGGCCAAACAGCAATGCCGACACTGGTACTGACATGCAGCTCACGCCCTCCAATAGGATGCGGACGACAAACGGCTTCCACTATTTTTTCCGCCACCAGCTTCACATCGTCAGGTCTGGCGACATCATCAAGTACAACAGCGAACTCATCCCCTCCGAGACGCGCGACAAGGTCACCACGGCGAACACTCTGCTGTAATCGCTCAGCTACGCTTTTCAGCAATTCATCACCCACATCATGGCCCAAACTGTCATTAATGGGCTTGAAGTGATCAAGATCCAGATAAAAAACGGCGGTAATGTGCTGGCTGATCTCACTGCGGGTAATCGAAGCCGTCAGAAATTCCATAAACAGTGTCCGGTTGGCCAGTCCGGTCAGACTATCGTACTTGGCCATTTTCAGGAGGTGCTCTTCGAGTTTCTTGCGCTCGGTAATATCCTGAAAAACCAGTACGCCACCCATAACAAGACCGCTTTCCGTCTGGGTCGGCGAGGCACTGAACTCCACCGGAAGACTGCCATTCTCCCCTTGTTTCAGCGCCGACGTCTTGGAATAAATACTTTCCGGCTCACCATCGCCGGCCGTCCACTGCTGAATAATCGCTTCAATTCCCGGTTCCATGAAAAAGGGAATGATGGGCTCACCCAGCAGCATCTGCTCATCCTGCTGCAATAATTGGCACGCAGCCGGATTAGCGAAGGTGATGTTGCCTTGTGGATCAATGCCAAGAATCCCTTCTGCCGCGCAATCCAGCAAAAGATGGTTCTGCTCACTCAGCGCCCTGAGCTCTGTTGCCAGGTCTTCCAGCTCCCTCCGCTGTTTATCGAGCTGAAGAAAAACACGGACTTTACTCAGAAGAATGTCTTTATTAACCGGCTTATACAGATAATCCACCGCACCAGATTCATAGCCTTCGGTGACATGCTTGTCTTCCTTACTGATAGCTGTCACAAAAATGATGGGAATGGTTGCCGTCGATTTATTGTCACGCAGAAAACGGGCCGTTTCGAAACCATCCATGACCGGCATCTGGACATCCAGCAAGATCAGGGCAAACTCGTGCCTTAAAACTAAACCCAGTGCCTCTTCGCCGGATAATGCCTTAAATATCTCCGCACCCACCGGCTTAAGGAGTTTTCCCATAGCCAGCAGATTTTCCGGTTTGTCATCCACCACCAGAATCTTGGGTAACTTCGCTTCCTGCGCGTTTTCTTCCATATCGTCCATGAGACGGTTACTGTCCTGTCAGTTCATTCAGGCGGGCCGCTAACGCCGGCAGCGCCATCACCCCATCAACGTCTGTATCGGCAAGAGTGGCCTTAGGCATTACCTCATGTTCTGCCGTTGCCGGATCCTGTACCAATACCAGCCCGCCCCGTTGCTTGATCTGCCGGGCACCAGCGCTGCCATCCCGGTTGGCGCCGGTCAGTACCACTCCGATCAGGTGAGCACCATAAGCCTCAGACGCCGATTCAAATAAAACATCCACGGATGGCCGGGAATATGTCACTTTTCTGTCGACACACAGGCTGATAGTGCAATCTTCTTCAATCAGCATGTGATAACCCGGTGGCGCCAGATAGATATGCCCGTTCTCAACGGGCTCCTGATCCTCAGCAAACGTGACAGGCAGCGAACTGCTTTTATTCAAATAACGGACAATACTGTCATCTGCTTCAGCATCAATATGCTTGACCACAAAAACCGGCACGGGAAACGCCGGCTGCAACCCGCTGAACAAAACCTTAAGGGCTTCAATCCCTCCCGCTGAGGCACCAATGACAATGGCAGAAAATGCTTTTTTCCTCATTCTGCCACCGCCTTTTTTCGATAGATTTTCTGGTAGATATCCACCGTTTCATACATTGGATCAATGTCGGAAAAGCGAATACTTTCCCGCGTTCCCAGACATAACATGCCCTTAGGGCAGAGGCTGTCATTAAACAGTTTGAACACCCGATTTTTCAGGTCCCGGTTGAAATAAATCAACACATTCCGGCAGATGATGAGGTGCATCTCACCAAATACGCCGTCAGTCACCAGGTTATGATTGGCAAACGTCATATTGGCGGAGAGCCGACGGCTAAATTTCAAAGAACTGTAACGCTGATGGTAATAATGGCTTAATAACCCGTTCCCGCCTGATTTCATGTAATTCTCTTCGTAAAGAGGCAGGTTTTCCGTACGATAAATCCCCCTGCGGGCAATCTGCAATGACTCTTCATTGAGATCAGTGGCGTAGATTTGTGCCCTGTCAAGAATACCTGCTTCATCAAGCAGAATGGCCATTGAGTAAACTTCCTCACCGGTTGCGCAGCCTGCATGCCATATCTTGATAAAAGGCCAGGTTTTCAACCAGGGGATCACTTCTTCCCGAAGTTTCAAAAAGAAGGTCGGATCCCGAAACATCTCCGTCACAGTGACCGACATATGCCGCAATAGCAGCGCAAAGACAGCGGTGTCATACAGCACACGGGGAATCAACTCAGCAATGTGTTCACACCCAATGTCATCCCGAAACTCCCGTATTCGACGCTTTAGCGATGCGGGTGCGTAATCATGAAAATCATACCCATAGTGCTGTTTAACGGCATCCAGCAGCAGCTTGATTTCCAATGTTTCCAGGGCTCTGGCTTCATCCTTGGGATCGACGTCATCCAGATGTTCCAGCAACGCATCATGGTCTGTTGGTATCAACAGATTTGACAGCGTCTCATCCTCGTCCTTCCTCTCATCCACAGAGACAGATTCCCTTCAAAATACGATGTCCGATCAATACAGGCTTGGGCGACTACTCGGCGCCATCCGTTTTTTGCTGTAACCAGAGCTTCAACATGGCCACCATCTTTTCCATATCAATCGGCTTGGTCATATAGTCGTTGGCACCGGCTTCAATACACTTTGCCCGGTCATCGGACATCGCCTTGGCCGTCAGTGCAATCACCGGCAGGTTCTTGAAACGTGGATGGGCCCTGATCCGTCGGGTGGCTTCATACCCGTCCATCACCGGCATCATGATATCCATCAATACCAGCTCTACATCCGGTTCTTTTTCCAATTGCTGTAGCGCCAGTTCACCATTGTCGGCCAGCACAATTTCCAGATGGTATTTCTGCAGCGCCTTGGAAAGGGCGAACGTATTACGCAGATCATCATCCACCAGCAGAATCTTGCGACCTTTCAGGGCACTGTCATCCACAGCGGCCGGCTTCGCCGCCGGTTTTTTCGGTTTTCCTGGCTGAATACTGTGTAGGAAGAGATTGACCTCATCGACCAGACGATCTTCAGAATGTTCACCTTTCATCACCATGGTGCCGGCGAATTCCGCCAACTCGCGGTGCTCTTCACGATCAATCGCTCGGGATGTATTGATGATCACCTGGGGCATGCTTTCCCCTAGCTGATCATGCAGTTCATGCAATAAAGCGGTGCCGTCTTCATCGGGCAGATCAATATCAATGACCAGGCAGTGATACTTTGTTTTTTTCAGGGCTTCCCTCAAATCATGGCCATTTGTCACAACTTCGGTTTCAATCCCCCGGCTCCCCAGCATGGCAATGGTTTTCGCACGGCTTTCTTCATCTGCATCAATAATCAGGACTTTTTGTATTTCGTTAGCGCGCTTTTTCTCCAGCTTGCCAAAGAGAGTATGCAGCTGCTCCTCAGAAACCGGTTTCTTTAATAGTGCCGTCGCGCCTTTTCGCAACAGGGAGCTATCCAGCTCACGCCCTGAAATGATATGAACGGGCATGTTGTGATTTCCGGTCTGCTGTTTCAGCTGCTCAAGCACCTGTTCACCATCCATATCCGGCAAGCCAAGATCCAGAATAACCGCCTGGGGATGGACCGTTTTGGCTATCTCAAGCGCATCTGCACCTGAATGCGCCGTCCGGCATTCATAACCTGAACTTTCTGCCACCTTTTTCAAAACGGCAGCAAATATCTTGTCATCTTCAACGATCAATAACGGCCGGTCAGAGCCATCAGGTCTCATACCGACCGGCGGCATACTGGGCACTGCGTCCTTTGAGCCACTGGAGATCGCATTCGCCGCATTCGACTCAGGCAAATCAATAACGTCATCAACATCGACTGACTCATCATCGTCTGCCACCTTTTTAGGCATATCCGTCAGATACAGCGTGAAGGTTGCTCCTTTACCGGCCTCACTGACGATCTGCATTTCACCGCCCAGCAATAGCGACATTTCCCGTGAAATAGAAAGCCCCAGTCCCGTGCCGCCATATTTACGACTGGTAGAACCGTCAGCCTGCTGGAATGCTTCAAATATCGCGGCCTGCTTGTCTGGCGGGATACCGATGCCAGTATCTTTCACCGCAAAACCAATCACATGTTGACTGTTCTTAAGGTTTTCATTGGTGAATTGAACTTCATCACCGGGCTTGAAAATCCGCAGCGTGACACTGCCTTCTTCAGTGAATTTAATCGCATTGGATAACAGGTTCTTGATCACCTGCATCAAACGCTGACCATCCGAATGGATATACTCTGGCAACCCGGCATCACAGGTGACGATATAATCGAGTCCCTTGTTTTCAGCAACCGCGCCGAATTGATCTCGCATTTGTCTTTCGATGGATTCCAGTAACACATCCTCCGGATTCAGGATCAACTTACCGGCTTCCACTTTGGAAAGATCAAGAATATCGTTGATCAGATTCAACAAGTCATGGCCGACTTTATCGATAACCTGAGCAGACTCAACCTCATCCTCAGACAGATTGCCTTCATCATTGTCCGCCAGCATTCTGGCAAGAATCAGCATACTGTTGAGTGGCGTTCTCAACTCATGGGACATATTAGCCAGAAACTCGGACTTATAACGACTCGCCTCTTCCAGCTCCTGCGCCTTGGTTTCCAGGTCACGCCGAGATTCTTCAACTTCAGCATTCTTAATTTCAATCTCGGCTTTTTGCCGGAACAGGGATTCCGTTTTTTCCTCCAGCTCCGTATTGGCGCGCTGCAGCTCTTCACTCTGGCTTTTCAGTTCTTCTTCAGATTCCCTCAGGATCCGGGTCTGGTGTTCCAGCTCCTGGTTAGCGGTGCGTAAGTCATCCTGCTGCTTAGTCAGGGCTTCGGTCTGACGGGTCGTTTGTTCCAGCAGTTCCTGTACCCGCTCCCTTGCCTGTACCCGGTTCAAAACAATGGCGATGCTTTCCAGTGAGGCATCAATAAACTGTTGGGTGCGATCATCAATACTGCCCAGTAGCGCAAACTCCAGTACCCCTTTAACAGCATCATCAAACACAATCGGAATGACCAATACTCGGTCAGGCCGACTGGAACCCAACCCGGAGGCAATCGGGAAATAGTCATCCGGTACACTGACATACATGGTCTGCCGATCCTCAGCCGCCTGCCCCGGCAATCCTTCCCCCATAACAAAGGATACCGGATGCTCACTGGACATGGTGTAGGCATAACTGCCCATCATCACCAGCCGGTTCCGATCCGTAAGCACATACATGGCGCCCACCTGGAAGCGTAAATAGCGGCACATGAAGCTCAAGGTATTCTGACAAAGCTCAGTAATTGTCAATTCACCCCGCAACGCTTCGTTCAACCCGGTAATACCACTCTGTAACCAGTTTCTGGCTTCATTTTCGGCGCTGACACGTCGCAGCTGTTCGGTCATGATGCTGAAACTTCGGCTCAGCTGACCGATTTCATTCTGCTGGTCAATCACTTCCCCTTTAACATACTCGCCGGATGCCACGCGATTTACCCAGCCATTGATCCTGACCAGTGGCTGTGCAATCCGGCGGGTTGAGACCATGGAAATCAGGAGAACAACCAGGCTGGTGACCACCAATACAGTAAAAAACTGGTTCCTGAACCGGGTGACAGGCATTAACGCATCTTCCAGATTCACTTCGGTCAGCAGAACCATGGGGGTGCCCATAATCTCCATATGCCGGTAAACCCCGAGTACCATATCCCCCTTGTAGTTACTGTATGTCTTGATATGGGCTATGGGCGTGCCATCATCCATGCCTTCAAGGATGTCTTCAGTAGCGTCATGATCATGGTCGTGATCATCATCCATGATGTCATGATTATGTTTTTCATCATGGGCATTCCGGCGCGCCCGGTACTTTGCAATATGCTCAACAGACTCTGTATATTCGCCGGTGACGGGGTCAATATGATTCAGCCAGTCCATTACAGAAGCAGTATGAATTCGCTGTCCATAGGTCAGGCCTTCTTCTTCAGCCCAGAAACGAACCTTCCCATCCACGCCGACAATATATGACGAGACATGATCGCCGGTATCCATTCCCTGGTGGAGCAGCAGTTTGAGATCATCTTGAGAACGTGTTTGTACCGCAATCGTGCCGGCAACCTCCCGTTCTTCATTGATCAATGGCATGACAAAAAAGCTGACGACTTCACCACCTAACGGCTCGTAAGGTTCCAGATCAGAATAATGCGGCTCACCGGTTTCCAACACCTGTTTTACCGTCGTGCTCAAACGAGTATCGGAGAGGACACCATCAAACAGGTTTTCACCCAAATCCCTGTATTTGTGGATGGTATAAAGGATGTTTCCATTATTGTCCGTCAGAAGAATGTCGGAGTATTTGAAGAAATAGAGAAAATCAACGAATTCCCGGGCATGCCAGTCCACGACCTCCTGATACTGGATTCCGGAAAGGTACTCCCTCAGGGAAAGATCAGAGATTTCCCAGCTGCTTTTGAGATCCAGCAGAAAATCCGTCGCCTGCCCTGCCCGAAAGAACAGGTTGGTAATGACGCTGTCATGGTAATTATTGATTTGCCGTGAAAGGAGCAGGTTTACATGGGCCAGTTCATCGTGCTTGTTACGGATAATACTCTTACTGGCATTGTTGTATTCGATCAAGCCCACGATCGTCAGCGGTAACAAGGATAAACCGATAAACCAGGCCAGCAATGTACGGCCCAGCCCTTTGCGGTAGGTGCTCCAGTCATCCTTGCGCTTCATACTCGGTATCCAGAAAGCCTTTTTCTACGGATTAATAGCCTTCTCTGGTTATCGGCATGGCAGAACCACTCTCCAGCACGAGCTGCTAGCGCTTTTTCAGATTTCCTGATTCATGCGTTTTGTCAAAATTCCTGCAATTTATGGCTGTTCTGGAGCAACCGATGCCGCAAATATCGCTTTCGGGACTTGCCAGCCTTCACGACAAACCGATATATTGCTGCCAAGCCCTTAAATAACAACAAAAAAGCCCCTTTAGATAAGGATTTTCAACGGGCGCAACCTTAAGTCTGCCTGACATGGACAGATGACTGCTGTCTGCAGCGCAAAGGGTTGCCAGTATTGATATTCTTGACTGGGGGGACAGTTGCCCATCGGCAGTGATCCACACCTGAATCGCTGTAGCGCCAGAATCCCGGCGCTCCTGCAGTACTCCCACCCCGAGAACCGGATCAGTGAACACTGATCTGACTGGCTTCCTTTACGTCCAATTCAGGCAGAGAAGAACACGAACAACATCAACAACGATAACGGGTTAAGGCGATACAGAATGAAAAAGACGCTATTAGCAAGCCTGATTCTGGCCACATCGGCGACACTGGCAGCCCTGCCACTGACTGCCGCGCAAGCCGCAGAAGTGCCCGCCGGTGTCAAGCTGGCCAAGGTGCAGGAACTGGTTCGGGGGAATGGTGCGGAACCGGCATCGCTGGATCCGCAGAAGATCGAAGGCTCTCCGGGCTCCCGTATTGCCAAGGATCTTTTTGAGGGGCTGGTGTCTCAGGATGCCAATGGCAACATCATCCCAGCAGTTGCCGAGTCCTGGGAAGCATCACCGGATAACAAGGTCTTTACCTTCAAGCTCCGTAAAGACGCCCGCTGGTCTAATGGTGAACCCGTCACTGCACATGATTTTGTCTATGGTTTCCAGCGCGCCGTCGATCCCAAGCTGGCGTCACCTTACGCCTGGTACATGCAAATTCCCGGTATCGTAAACGCGGATGCCATTATTGATGGTAAGCAAGCACCGGATGCTCTGGGTGTTGCCGCACTGGATAACCATACCTTTCAGGTAACCCTGAATAAGCCAATCCCGTTCTTCGTCAAGCTGCTGGCACACCAGACCACCTTCCCGGCACCGCGCAAGACCATTGAGAAATACGGTGAAACCTGGACCAAGCCCGGTCACATGGTGTCTAACGGCGCTTATACCCTGAAGTCCTGGGTCGTCAATGAACGTATTGTGCTGGAGCGCAATACCCAGTATTGGAACAACGCCAAGACGGTTCTCGACAAGGTCTCCTACCTGCCTATTGAATCCGAAAATTCTGAACTAAGCCGCTATCGTGCCGGTGAAGTCGAAATGACCAATGGCAGCACCCCGATTCCGCTGGAACACTTCAAGAAACTCCAGAAGGAAATTCCTGACGAGATCCGCGTCAGCCCACAGATCGGTACTTACTACTACGAGTTTAACAACCGTCGTGCGCCGTTCAGTGACGCCCGGGTCAGAAAAGCCCTCTCCTACACCATCAACCGTGAAGCCATCGCGAACTTTGTCGTCGGTCAGGGTGAAAAACCCACTTACAGCTTCACGCCGGATAACGTCAATAGCTTCGTAAAACCTGATCTGAACTGGGAAAACCTTAGTTACGACCAGCGTGTCGATGCCGCCCGCAAGCTGCTGAGCGAAGCTGGCTACGACAAATCCAACCCGCTGGAAGTGACCATGCTCTACAACACCAGCGATGCTCACAAGAAAGTTGCCATTGCCATCGCCCAGATGTGGAAAAAGGCTCTTGGTGTCAAAGTCACCCTGGAAAACCAGGAATGGAAAACCTTCCTCGATACCCGTCGCGAAGGCCGCTTTGATGTTTCCCGCGCCGGCTGGATCGGTGACTACAATGAAGCCTCAACCATGCTCAGCCTGCTGATGACAGAAAACGGCAACAACTATGCCCGCTGGAGCAACACCGAGTATGACAACCTGCTGAACAAGGCCATGACAGTTGCTGACGAGAGCCAGCGTGCTGAACTCTACCAGCTGGCCGAACAGCTGATTGCCGAGGAGATGCCGGTGGCACCGGTTTACCAGTACGTCACGGGCCGCCTGGTGAAAAGCTACGTTGGTGGCTACCCCATGAATAACCCGGAAGACAATGTACTGGCCAAAGATCTTTACATCATGGCCCACTGACCCCTGACACACCCTGCACAGCTCCCCCTTCCCTGACCGGGAAGGGGCCTGACTCCCCAATCGGTCTGTCATGGATACGGGTCATGTGCTGCCTGACAAGGTCACTGTATGCTGAAATTCATCATCAAGCGTCTGGCGATTGCCATACCGACGTTACTAGTACTGATCACCATTTCATTCTTCCTGATGCAGATGGCGCCCGGTAGCCCGTTCACCGGGGAGCGCGCCCTGCCGCCGGAGATCCTTAAAAATATCGAGGCCAAGTACCACCTCGACAAACCCCTCTACCAGCAATATTTCTACTACCTGCGGGATCTGGCCCACGGCGATCTCGGCCCTTCCTTTAAGTACAAGGATTACACGGTCAACGAGCTGGTCGCCCAGAGTTTCCCGGTTTCCCTGAAAATCGGGGTTGCAGCCTTTATCGTGACGGTACTGGTCGGTGTTGGCGCCGGAACACTCGCGGCACTCAAACAAAACAGCTGGCTGGATTACCTGGTCATGTCGCTGGCAATGACGGGCGTTGTGCTGCCCTCGTTCGTGATAGCGCCACTGCTGGTGCTGGTGTTTGCGGTCACACTCCACTGGTTACCCGCCGGCGGCTGGCATGACGGCAGCTGGCAATACATGGTGCTGCCGGTAACGGCCATGGCGATTCTCTATATTGCCGCCATCGCCCGGATTCAGCGCAGCAGCCTGATCGAAGTACTGAACAGTAACTTCATCCGAACCGCCAAAGCCAAGGGGCTGCCCTTTCACCACATTATTCTGAGACACGCCCTGCGTCCGTCGCTGCTGCCGGTGGTGTCGTATATGGGACCGGCGTTTGTCGGGATTATTACGGGTTCCGTGGTTATTGAGACGGTGTTTGGTCTCCCCGGTGTCGGCCAGCATTTTGTCAACGGCGCACTGAACCGGGATTACTCCCTGGTACTCGGACTGACCATCATTATCGGCGCACTGACCATCCTGTTCACAGCGATTGTCGATATTCTCTACGCCGTGATTGATCCCAAGATACGCTATGAGTAACTGCTGATGTCATTAACCAATAATAAGTCCGGTCCCATCCTCAATACCGGCAACATGGACGCATTGGCGGATAAACTCACACCGTCGATAGAGATTGAGGGTCGCAGTCTCTGGGCGGATGCCCGGGCGCGATTCCTGAGAAACCGGGCAGCCATTGCCAGCCTGGTGATTCTTGCCCTGATCGGCCTGCTGGTGATCTTCGGGCCGATGCTAAGCCCATACAGTTATGATGAAATTGACTGGGCTAACATGTCGGTGCCTCCCGGTTTGGATAACAGTCACTGGTTCGGTACTGATAGCCTGGGACGCGACCTGTTCGTCCGCACCCTGATGGGCGGCAGAATCTCCTTCATGGTCGGCATCATGGGCGCGCTGGTTGCGGTGCTGATCGGTACGCTGTATGGCGCCATCGCCGGTTTCAGTGGCGGCAGGACAGACAGCGTCATGATGCGAATCCTGGAAATCCTGCAGTCTTTCCCGTTCATGTTCCTGGTCATCCTGATGGTGACCTTCTTCGGCCGTTCGATTCTACTGATCTTCATCGCTATCGGCGCGGTGTCCTGGCTGGATATGGCGCGTATTGTTCGTGGCCAGACCCTGAGTTTGAAAAACAAGGAATTCATTGAAGCCGCGAGAGTTTGTGGCACCCCCACCCATCGTATGATTCTGCAACATATCGTGCCCAATGTTCTGGGTATTGTTGTGGTGTATGCATCTTTGCTGGTGCCGGGCATGATTCTGTTTGAATCCTTCCTCAGTTTCCTGGGACTCGGGGTTCAGGAACCCATGACCAGCTGGGGGGCCCTGGTCAACGAAGGCGCCCAGGCCATGGAGGTCGCCGCCTGGCAACTGGCGTTTCCTGTCGCCTTCCTGGTGATAACCCTGTTCTGTTTCAATTTCGTGGGTGACGGTCTGCGCGACGCCCTGGATCCCAAAGACCGTTGATGGAGTACCCGATGAGTTTGCTGGATGTCACAGATCTGCGAGTCCACTTTTCAACCCCGGACGGGGAAGTGACTGCGGTTAACAATCTGAACTTTTCTCTCAAAGCGGGTGAAACCCTGGGGATTGTCGGTGAGTCAGGTTCAGGCAAGAGCCAAACCGCCTTTGCCATCATGGGACTGCTGGCCAAAAACGGTCGGACAATGGGCTCCGCCAAATTTGAAGGCGAGGAAATCCTGAATCTGCCAGAGAAAGTACTCAACAAAATCCGGGCCGAGAAAATCGCCATGATTTTTCAGGACCCCATGACTTCCCTGAACCCTTACATGAAAGTAGGTAAGCAGCTGATGGAAGTCCTGATGCTGCACAAAGGCATGAGTAAAGACGCCGCTTTTGCCGAATCCGTCAGAATGCTGGACGCGGTCAAAATGCCTGAAGCCCGCAAGCGGATGGCCATGTACCCCCATGAGTTTTCAGGCGGTATGCGACAGCGGGTCATGATTGCCATGGCATTGCTGTGCCAACCGAAACTCCTGATTGCCGATGAGCCGACAACCGCGTTAGACGTCACGGTACAGGCACAGATCATGGCGCTACTCAACGAACTGAAGCAGGACTTCAATACCGCCATCATCATGATCACCCATGACCTCGGTGTGGTTGCTGGCATCTGTGACAAAGTGCTGGTCATGTATGCCGGTCGTACCATGGAATATGGCTCCACCCGGGACATTTTCTATACCCCCGAGCACCCTTACACCATTGGTCTATTGGAATCCATTCCCCGCATTGACAGCAGCGATACCGCATTGCCCACCATCCCGGGCAACCCTCCCAATCTGCTCAGGCTGCCCGAAGGTTGTCCGTTCCAGGATCGCTGCCCCCATGTCATGACAGAGTGCACGCAAACCGCACCCGCACTGGTTGCCCACGGTGAACGTCAAAAAGCCTGCTACTGGACTCACAATACGACGGAGGATGTCTTATGAACGCAAGACAGCCGATTCTGCAGGTTAAAGATGTCCGGGTTCATTTTCCTGTACCGAAATCCCGCGACTGGCCGTGGGATCCCATGCCGATGCTGAAAGCGGTTGATGGCGTCAGTTTTGACCTTTACGCAGGCGAAACGCTGGGCATTGTGGGTGAATCCGGTTGTGGTAAATCCACCCTGGCGCGAGCGCTGATTGGCCTGGTGAAAACCCAGTCTGGCAAGATTCTCTGGCAAAACCAGAACTTGGTCGGCTGTGATGACAAAACGTTTCGAGCCGTCCGGAAAGATATCCAGATGATCTTTCAGGACCCACTGGCGTCACTGAATCCCAGGATGACCATTGGCGACATCATCGCTGAACCCCTGCGCAACTATTACCCAGACATGCCTCGGGAAGAGATACGACAGCAGGTTCGTCAGATGATGGATCGTGTCGGATTGCTGCCCAATGTTATCAACCGTTATCCCCACGAATTTTCCGGCGGTCAGTGCCAGCGTGTCGGCATCGCCCGGGCCCTGATTCTCAAACCGAAACTGGTCATCTCCGACGAACCAGTCAGCGCTTTGGATGTGTCGATACAGGCACAGGTGGTGAATCTGCTGAAAGAGCTGCAGGAAGCCATGGGTCTGTCACTGGTATTTATCGCCCATGATCTGAGTGTGGTAAAACATATCAGCGATCGTGTACTGGTCATGTACCTTGGCAATGAAGCCGAGTTAGCCACCGAAGATGAACTTTACAGTAACCCACGGCATCCCTACACAAGGGCGCTTCTCAGTGCAGTGCCACTGCCGGATCCGGACAAGGAGAAAGGCAAACAGATTGAGCTGCTGGAAGGCGATCTACCCTCACCAATCTCTCCACCGTCCGGCTGCGTATTCCGCACTCGCTGTCCCATTGCTTTGGCATCCTGCGCTGAAAGTAAACCAGATACCGTAATCCTCAACGATTCCCAACACCGAGTCGCTTGTTTACGGGCAGATTTCACACCCTGACAAAATCTTTATACCGCCTAGGTTCCTGTCACCAACAGGAACCAGGACTCTCATACAACCGGAGCCTCGTCTGAAGTAAACCGACGACAAAGATTTTCAAGTCGATCAACGCTGAACGTACGACACAAAAAGCCTATGAGCCTGGCAAGCTGGCGGGTCCCTTTTTTCACCTGTAACTCACCCACTACCTGCATTATCTGATTGATATCCCCCAACTCTGCGGCCTTGGACAATTCAGTAAAAAGACGCATATCCAGCGTAATATCATGCGACGAATAGAAGGCATTGATATTCTCAAGACTTTTCGCAATGCATGTTTCTACCAAACCGATGAATTGCTCAAGCGTAAATGGATCGACTAAATAACCATCGAAAGCATATTCCTGACAAAGCTTCCGCGCTTCTGAAGACATTGAGATAAGCCATACAGTGTCTCCCTTACGCATGCTCCTAATCGTTTTCAGTACATTCAATTCACTGTTTACTGGCACAGCATCAGCCAATAAAACCATATCAAGCGACTGTTTACGTATCGCAGATAACGCCAAATCAAGGTTGCCAGCCTGATACACGATCCCGCCCGCATGACTCAGGCAGGTGACAATCGTTTCTCGATGCGTTTGGCAAGGATCAACCACTAACACGCGCAATACACTGGCAGACTCTTCTACTGTCTGGCTAATGGAATCAGGCGTTGCCATAGCTGATCCTGTCAAAGGCAAGCTGAAATGAAACGTACTGCCGCATCCCGGCTGACTAGTCACACTGAGTTCCCCACCTAAAGCGTTAACCAACCAACGACTGATAGCCAAGCCAAGCCCAGCCCCACCCGGGTGACTGCGGGCATCAATTTGCAGAAACGGTGCGAAGATATGCTGCTGGTCATCCTTAGCAATACCAATTCCGCTGTCACAGACAGAAAACGATATATGCCGCTCATCAAGTGACAATGCCAGCTTGACATACCCACTCTCTGTAAACTTGATGGCATTACTTAACAGGTTGATAAGAATCTGGCGTAGCTTAGTGGGATCTGTCACGATCGAATCAGGTACGCCCTCTTCCCTCTCAATCCTGAAATCCAGCCCTTTCGACTCTGCTCGCTGTCCGACAATACGCCTGACACTTTCAACAAGCTTCTCAATGACTACTGGCACCAAACGCACTTTGACCGCATTGGCTTCCATTTTGGAAAGATCCAAAATGTCATTAATCATGGTCAGCAAGTGTTGGCCGCTACTCTCTATTGCCAGCAAACTCTCACGTTGCTGATCTGTCAGCGGTGTTTTATTCAGCAGAATCTGGGTGTAGCCAAGAACACCATTCAAGGGTGTTCGCAGCTCATGGCTCATGTTTGAGAGGAACACACTCTTTGCATGATCGGCTACCTGTGCTTCATCTCGCGCCTGTCGTAAAGCGATTTCGTTTTTCTTTCGATCAGTGATATCCCTGACCGCAATGGAAATCAGACGCTCATCATCAATATCCAGCAAATTACAGGTAATATCTGCCGGAAATGTTTCACCCTCCCGGGTTTGAAGAACCGTTTCAAGTTCAGTCACTACTTCCTTGCCGACTGCCTGACAAACCCGCTCAGTGATATTGTCACTCGCGTCATCAGCCACCGGGGCACCAAGGACTGACAGTGATCGCCCCTGTAATGCTTTACGATCATAGCCAAATAGTTCCTCTGCCCGGACATTTGCCATGGTGATTTCACCGCCATCCTTGGCAATGACCATCGCATCCGGCGCGGATTCCAGCAGACTACGAAAACGCCGTGAGTCGCTGACAATATCAGTAATATCATGCGCCATGCCTTCCATGCCGGAAATGCGGTTATCCGGTTCAATGACGGGTACACCAATAACCTCAAGGGTGCGCAGGGCACCATCCCGATGCGGCATATCCAGCTGCATAAAACGATCCATTGCCTGCCCCAGCAACACATCATTCATGACGCACTTGCCTTCTGCATCCAGCGCATAAGCCTGAAACAACTCAGCCTGCCGGGCCAGAAATTCCGCCGGTGAATACCCCAGAATCTCAGAGATGGAAGGACTGACATACGTCATACGCCCACAGGCATTAAAGACGAAATAGACATACTTACCCCGCAAGCGTTCGGCTATGCGGCTGATATTGCTCGCCCGCAACTGACGAAGACTCTCTTCACGGTCTTCCAGTCGCTTAGCCATGGTCGAGAGCGTTCTCGCCAGATGTCCCGTTTCATCATCCGCATAACTGTCCGTTTCTATCTGCCAGACACCTTCACCCATACGTCGAACAGCTTGCCGAAGACGCATCAAAGGCCGGGTAATCGTGCCGGATACCTTACAGATACAGCAACTGATGAAAAATAATGACAGAATCATCAAAATCGCGCTTACAATGGCATAACGTATGTGCTCTGCCAGCGCTGCGGTTTCCCGTATCTTGACCAGTAATGCCCAACCGGGAACCGGTACAGGACTGGAAAAATACCAGACCCGCCAGTTTTTATACTTGTCCACCGTGTGCGCTTCCTGACCATGACGCAAAGGGCCACTGACCAGCGTTTCCAATGCTGGTGCACCGATTCTTCGCGCTGAATCCAGTAGTGTTTCATCAACAATCGTTGAACGAATATCGGAATGAATGAAATGTGCCTGCCGGTCAACAAGGGTAAATTTCAGCTTTCTGGGATTATCCTCTTTTAATAATTCGATCAGATCAGTCACCTTTACCAGCAAGCTGATACATCCCCCTTCATCCAGTGGTTGATGGTGAAATATGACTTTTTCTGTCGAAAACGGGATGTCGACAGGATGACTCCAGTCACTGCGATAGGGGCAAACATCCGGCAGGTGCCATGTATCAATCCCACTGTTCGCCACAAGCTGGTTATTCACAACCTGATAAAGCATGGGTTCATCATGCATATCCGGATCATTCATCACAATCCCGTAAATCATGGGGTTTTCAGCCAGAATGTCCTTGAGCATCGGCAATACCCCATACTTGGCACCGGGTAGCGTTGCATAACGTAGATAGCGCCTCAGAGAGATTCCCTGCAGCTGAACCTGTCGTAACTGGGTGTCAATCAATTCCGCATAGCGTCGGGTTTCATCAATCAGGATCTCTTCCACATCCTGACGGGAAAGAATGAAGGTATGGTAAATGTGAAGGCCGCTAATCAATCCATAGAGCAGGGTGATCGGGACAATGGTAAACAGAATGATCTTGTTCCGGATCGACGACCACATAGATTAAGGAATCCATACGCCTGTCAGTGCTGACTGATGAGATGCAGTCAGCCTAGTCGATACCGGTCACTCGTGCCAAAAGTATCCCGTACAGACAGTGCTTAGACCACCAACCACTGTCTGTACGTTACAGGGTTATCGGGTACTGACAAACTGTTCCCTCAACGCCAGTTTTTTCACCTTACCGGTGGCCGTATGGGGTAATTCATCGACGAATATGACCTCGTCAGGTATCCACCATTGCGCAACCTTCCCTTCATACCATGCAAGCAGGCTTGCCTTGTCGAGTGTTTCTTCTGATTGCATCACTACGATCAGCAAGGGGCGCTCATTCCACTTCTCATGGGGCACAGCGATAACGGCAGCTTCAGCCACAGCGGGATGACTCATGGCCAGGTTTTCCAGTTCAATAGAACTGATCCACTCCCCACCGGACTTGATGACATCTTTGCTCCGGTCCGTGATGTTCAGATAACCTTCAGCATCAATGGCAGCTACATCGCCCGTGGCAAACCACCCTGCTTTATCGTGGGTACTGCTGACTTCATTTTCTCGTTGGTAATAAGCACTGCATACACCCGGGCCGCGGACATAGAGGTCTCCGACAGCAACACCATCCTGCGGCAAGCGCTCACCGGTCTCATTGACGATTTTCATGTCGACGCCAAAAATAGCGCGTCCCTGTGACAGACGTAATGCGTCTTTGGTGTCCTGCGCAATATCGGACAGGCTGGCTTTGAGATTATTCAGGGTGCCAATGGGACTCATCTCCGTCATTCCCCAGGCATGATGGGTCTCCACACCGTATTCACGCAATTTATCCATGATACTTTGAGGACAGGCTGCACCACCGACGATGACTCGCTTTAGACTATCCAGTGCCTCGCCACTCTCTTTCAGGAAATTCAGTAACGCCAGCCAGACAGTCGGAACACCAAGGGCCAGAGAAACCTGTTCCTGTGAAATTAACTGATGCAACGATGCACCATCACCCATCTTAGGCCCGGGTAATACCAGTCTTGCACCCGCCAGAGGCGCCGTATACGGCAGGCCCCAGGCATTAACATGAAACATGGGCACTACCGGCATCACCACATCACGGTCAGACAAGCCCACCACCGAGGGCATCACCGCTGTCATCGCGTGAATCACTGTAGAACGATGGCTGTAGAGCACACCTTTGGGATGACCTGTCGTACCCGAGGTGTAGCAGAGTGAACTGGCCGTCTGTTCATCCAGCATCGGCCATTCATACTCATCGGATTCATCACTGATCAGTGCTTCATAACTGATTGCATTTTTCAGTGTGGTATCTGGCATCTGTGCCTGATCAGTCAGAATGACAAAGCCTTCCACGCTCGCTAGCTCTGACTGCAAGCCTTCAAGCAACGGAATAAACAGCGGATCGGTAAAGACCCAACGGTCTTCTGCATGATTAATGATATAAGCCAGTTGATCGGTAAAAAGGCGGGGATTAATCGTATGTAGAACCGCTCCGGAACAGGAAACACCGTAATAAAGTTCAAAATGGCGGAAGTCGTTCCATGCCAATGTGGCTACCCGGTTTCCCTTCTGCATGCCCAAACGTTCAAGGGCATTGGCCAGCTTTCGGGACCGGCGAAACGCATCACGATAGGTATAACGGTGTTCAGGGTGATCATGGGTCACCGACACCACTTCCGATTCCGGAAACGCCTGTTCGGCATACTTCATGATCATGCTGATCAATAACGGCTGGTCCATCATCAGGCCATGCATACCCGTACTCCTGTTTTATTTTTCTTTTTCGTGAAAAATCAGTGTAACGGGCAGTCATGCCAGTAGACAAATCACATCCTGTGATGAAAAGAAATCCTGTGTATAAGCCGGAAAGATGAATAAGCAAACCGGCCACTATGGCCGGTTTTCAAACAGCATCAACGCAACGTATCAAGCTCAGTGTTTTCTGAGGAAAACAAACCAGTTGCTCAAACCGACCAGGATACCGCCACCAATAATGTTGCCGATGGTGGCAGGAATGATGTTGTTGAAGATCATATTGTGCAGTGTGATATGCGGGAAATCCGCTGGTGTCATACCAATCGCTTGCCAGAATGCAGCATCACCCAGGTTATGCACCATCCAGCCCATCGGCAGCAGATACATGTTGGCGATGGAGTGCTCGAAACCTGCGGCAATAAACGCGGCAACGGGCAGGATCATGGCCAGCATCTTGCCACTGGCGCTGCGGGCGCTGTAGCTCATCCAGACACTCAGGCAGACCATGATGTTACACATAATACCCAGCACCAATGCCTGACCAAAACTGTGTCCCATCTTGGCATCAGCAATATACATGGCAGATGCGCCCACCTGACCATGAGCACCCAGCCACTGTCCGGTGTAAATAATCATCGACACCATAACAATGGAGCCAACAAAGTTACCCAGGTAAACCACACACCAGTTGCGGACCATGGCAGAAAACGGCACGCGTCCAGATGCACAGGGAATGGAGATCATGGTGCTGCTGGTAAACAGCTCAGCGCCACACATGACCACCAGCATCAACCCCATACTGAATGAGATACCGCCAATCAGCTTGGAGATACCGTAAGGCAACGCATTCGGGCCATGGGAACCGGTGGAGACGATGGTATAAAACATACCAGCCAGGGAGATAAAGACACCGGCCATGATCGCCAGAACGAAGGTCTTGTATAACGCTTTCTCAGCCTTGCCAATTGCGACGTTTTGCGCCAGCTCGGCCATAGCGAGAGGCGAACGCGCCTCAAAGTAGGAGGGTTCGATGCTGTTCATAAAAATTATGGGGAAATTCAGAAGACAAAAGAGAGTTTAAAGTTTAAAAAAACCTTGAAACCAGACTGTTGACTTATATCAATGCCCTGCCAATCGACTGTTAGCAATAACCCGTAACGGGAAACCGCACCAGTGATCGCCATGACACAAAAAAGGGCCAAAGCCCTTTTCTTATGCGGTCATTAAAAACCGGTGATCCGATAGCCGTTTAGAACGGGATATCATCATCAAAATCATCAAAACCGCCGGCCGGTGCTGACTGCGGCTGAGCCTGGGGAGCCTGTTGCGGCGCCTGCTGCTGGGGCTGACCACCAAAGCCACCCTGCTGCTGTTTAGGCTGCTGATAAGACTGCTGCTGACGAGGCGCGCTCTGCTGCTGGTAATCACCACCGCCCATGCCGTCCTGACGGCCATCCAACATTTGCAGCTGACCATTGATATCCACCACGATCTCAGTGGTGTAACGGTCCTGCCCCTGCTGATCCTGCCACTTGCGGGTCTGCAACTTACCTTCGATATAGACCTTGGAACCTTTGCGCAGGTACTGACCTGCGATCTCCGCCAGCTTGCCAAACACCACAACCCGGTGCCACTCGGTCCGCTCAACCGGCTGGCCGGTCTGGCGATCCTTCCAGGATTCACTGGTTGCCAGACTCAGGTTGCACACGCCACTGCCATTGGGTGTGTAGCGGACTTCCGGATCACCACCGAGATTGCCTATCAGGATAACCTTGTTAACACCACGAGCCATGTAACTCTCCCACCATTCAAGAATCAATAACCATTTCTCTGGACCAGACCATTCACTTCAGTCTACCCCGGATCGTCAAAACGCCGACACCCTGCCACAGCCCGTGAACCCATGCCATCGTCCGCCCAGAGTCATAGGGTAACTATCCATTATCCCAGACTCAGCGCATTTGCCAATTGGGAAATCATAGTATTACCCGTTTAGCCCTACTTATCTGACCCATTATACTGGCACGGGTTCACCGCCAAGACTCCTGAAAAGATAAATGTATTTAAAAACAATGAGTTACCAGAAAACCCGCATTATAAACAATATAACCTTTTGATTTTATTACATCTTTTATATCGCCTTGATGCCTTCAAACGTTTCTGCCCCTTAAATACGCCTAAACTCAACCTATTGGGGCCAATTTCTCATGGCATCAGCCATAAACAGCATCAGAAGCCAGTACCAGTGTGAATAAAGGACAGCATTCAATCCAGGGGATCAGTCTTGTTGAGTCCATGATCGTGCTCTTTGTTATGGGCGTGGTCTCGGCCTTTGCTGTCACCAGCTACCAGAAATACACCACTCGGGCGAAAGTCATGGAAGCCAGCCAGCTGGCCTACGAGGTCCGGCAGGCTGTAGAAGCCCATGTCGCTACTCGCCGGACACTGCCCTCCAACCTGAACCGTGTCTACAGCAGCAAAAATATGAAGGTCGTGGAGCGTCTGGAAGCGATCCGTACAGGGCCGACCGAATTCAGAATCAATGTTTACATCAGAAAGGACGTTTTTCCGGATAAAGCTGAGCAACAGGTCTTTACGCTGCATGGAAACCTGATCAATGGTGCCATTCGCTGGAGTGATTGCGGCGCTGACCAATGTATTACTGACGCATCCAATTTGCCGGTACCGCAGGCAAATCTGCCCCCTATAGCAACGGCGGGGGATATCGTCATTGCAACAGCACCGCCTTCAACTGCGCCAACCCCAACGCCAGTTCCAACACCGGTACCGGCAGCGCCTACACCTACTCCAACGCCCACGCCAACACCCG
Organism: uncultured Kistimonas sp.; assembly: GCA_964291505.2. GTDB lineage: Bacteria > Pseudomonadota > Gammaproteobacteria > Pseudomonadales > Endozoicomonadaceae > Kistimonas. The sequence continues at coordinate 670,721 of OZ220199.1, forward strand.
AGCCACCCTCAACGCCTGCTCCAACTCAGACGCCTACTCCAACACCAGCACCAGCACCAGCACCTACACCAGTGCCATCCCCCACACCTGCGCCCTCTCCGACACCCGCTCCAAAACCCTCCCCCGGAGGAGGAGGTGGTGGTGGTTCAGATACCTTTGTCACCAAAAACAAAGATCCTATCTGGAGTAATACACATGCTCTGTCCGAATGCCCTGGTCGCTGTGGCGCAGAACATGGCAAGTGGAATGGCCAGTGGTGGACGATTGTGTACGGCAGGCATTCAGTGTGTCAGTGCACACCCTTAGAAGTCTTTACCACAACCAATACTGCGCCGATATGGAGTGACCCGGATGCACAGGCCAAATGCCCTTCCCGCTGTAATGCAGAAGATGGCAACTGGACAGGTGTATGGTGGACCATTGTGTATGGCGCTCAATCTGTTTGCCAATGCGAAGAGCAGTACCCCTGAGCTTCACATGATATAAAAAAAGCCATGCTCCTCAGGTACATGGCTTGTTAACAGGCGCTTTACATCAAGAAATCAACGCAACCGTCTGGCGCGCCAGCTCAGAAATTCGGACTTTCTCATAACCCGGCACATAGGTTTCCAGCTGATCTCCCAGCGGCTCTGCCCACTCTGGCGTTACACTGGAAGGGTTCATTACACCCAGTACAGTGCCCACTTCTCCGGCATTGCAATCCACATCTTCACCGCAATCACCCAGAATCCGCATGGCACGGGTAAAGTCGTTGTCGCAGAACCACAGCGAAAGCACAACCGCCACCATATTCGGGAACGTATGAATCCAGTTGTAGGTTCGCAGCTCATTCTGCTTGATGGACTGCCAGACTTCCCGGTGGTCACCGTATTGCTGCGCCAGTTCGATCGTCCGGTCAAACAAGTGCGCGAATAACGTGTTATCGGGGATATAGCCGCGTGAAGCCTGCACAATGGCACGGGCATCATCCATGATAAACGCCAGTGAGGTCAGAACCGCCGCATGGATACCGCCATACACACCGTTTTTCTCATGAGAAATGACGCTGTCGCGATAAGCCAGCTCAGCGGCACGCCAGGGCTTGCCGGGCGCAAGCATGCCATGCACCATGGTACGCATCTGGGCCCCAATCCATTCGGAATAGACATTCAGATACGTTCCTGACTGTGGTGGCATGATCCCACGGCGCAAGTTCTCCAGCGCAAAGTGCTCAGCTGACCAACCATAGGGAATATAACGCAACCACTCTTCAGCGATATCCTGGCTGGAAAAATCAGCATTCTTCCGAGCTGCTTCAAGTACGCAGAGCTCATAGGTCACATCATCATTCATGGTTTCCGGTTCCCGAACATAACCGTTCAACCGATCCCCATAAAACGCATTCAGCTGTTCGCCCGAAAAACCTTCCAGCGCAGTGCCATAAGCACCACCGGCAATCTGACCCAGCCAGCCACCATACACTTTCTCATTCAGGCAATTGCCGGCAGTATCACCATCCAACTTATCCACAGCCGGGCATACCGCGCGGATCGCATCAAAGGTCTCCGGTGTCTGGTATTGCCAGTACACACTGCTTTCATCTTTTGATGCATTGGCAAGAGCCTGCTGAATTCTCGCCCCCAAGACTTCCATGGTACCGTGATCATTCTGCTCACGGGCTTCACGGCCGGCAGACAACCATTGTTCTGCCTCACTGACGTCATAGCCCCGGTTGTGCCAGGCCTGAATCATTTCCATGAAAGGAATTTCCGGTGCGTTGGAACCGGGCACTTCACTTTTCCAGAACTTGGCCATCATGTTACGACGCGCCTTGAGGATGCCTTCCACAAACGACCAGTCGGAAGGTTTTTCATCAAAGGGCTTGGGTACCGCATTCAGGCGAATTTCCCGGTCTTGTTCCCAGGCTTTCATACTGCAACTGCCTCTTTATCCATACCCGCCTGTTGGCTGGTATTCACTTGTTTTCCGTTACGTTTCTGTTTTTCCCGGGAATACCAGTACAGCGCCAGCAAGGTCACGATATACGGCACCATCTGGGTAAATTCAGAAGGAATGATGGAATCCTGCAACGCGAACCCGAGACCATCGGTAAATCCGAACAGCAGGGCCATGGCCAGAATTCCAATGGGACGACCACGGGTGAGTATGATTACCGCCAGCGAAATCCATCCCCGGCCATTCGACATATCTTCGGCAAACAGACGGACATAGCCCAGCGACAGAAACACACCCGCCAGACCGCATAGAGCCCCGGACAACAGCAGCGACTGAATCTTGATCCGATCAGAGCTGATACCAACGGCATCCACCGCCCGACTCTCTTCGCCAGCGGCCCGCAGCCGCAGACCGAAGCGGGTATGGAACAGGTGGAAATGCACCAGGAAAACGACGACAAATGTCGCATACAGCAGGAAGGGATGACCGCTCACAATATCGCCCACGACAGGAATATCCTGCACCAAAGGGATATTCCAGACTGGCAAACCCTCAATGCGTGGCGAGACAAACGCCCCTTTCACATGAAATAACTGACGCAGCAGGTAAGTTGTGCCACCAGCGGCCAGCAGGTTCATGGCGATACCGGTGACAAACTCATCCGTTTTCATTTTCACGGCAAAAAAAGCCGTCACAGATGCCGCCAGCAAACCACCCACCATGCCGAACAGCAGGCCTCCCATCCAGGAACCGGTCACATAACTACCGGCTACGGCACAGAACGCACCGATCAACATCATCCCTTCCATGGCGATATTGAAGACATTGGCGTGATGCGTATACAAACCACCCAATGCCGCCAGCAGGATAGGCACCGCCGCAGGCAGGGTTGCCCGGAACAACTCAAGAAACAGATCCATGAACCCTCTCCTCAGACGGCTGTCGGGTAGTAGCCAATGCTTCACTGGCTACACGACGGGCGATCAACAGGTTAACCAGCCGCCTTGAAACCTCCCGCGAGGCCACGACAAACAATACGATAATCGCCTGAAATACCATGATGAACTCAGACGGCACACGGGTTTCCAGCTCCATGCCCAACGCGCCATTCTGTAAAACAGCGAACAACAACGCATACAGTGATGTCGCCAGTACATGGCAGTTAGCAATGATCGCCAGCATGACGCCATCCCAGCCATAGGTTCCGCCGATACCGATCAGAAACTGGTGTTGGATGCCCCCCATGATTAGGAGGCCGCCAGCAAGACCAGCCAAGGCGCCGGAAATCATCATGGCACGCGTGAAATTCTCCCGGTTGTGGCAACCTCCAATCCGGGTAAAGACAGGGTTCAACCCCATCATTCGCATTTCGTACCCGACACGTGACCTATTCCAGAGCAGATAAATCCCGCCAAGCGCCACCAGCGCTACAAGAATTGAACTGCTGATACTCCCCAGTGCCGGCAGATGACCGCCGTCAGTAATAGGCGGCGACATCGGCGTATTGGCATTTGTCATCTTGACCGGCCCGCGCACCATCCACAGGGTGAAATACTCGGCCAGGAAGTTAAGCATCAGGGTTGAGATGAACTCGTTCATGTTAAAGCGGTTACGCAGCCAGGCCGCGATACCACACCACAAACCACCAGCAATGGCAGCGGTCGCTAACAACAGCGGCAACATCAGGGGGGCAGGCAAATCCACGTGCAAACCAACGGTGGTCACAGCCATTGCCCCCATCAGCACCTGTCCCAGCTGCCCCAGGTTCACAGCGTTACTGCCAAAAGCGACAGTTGCCGACAACCCCGTCAGTATCAACGGCGCTGCCCGTTGCAGGGTGCCACCAAACGACATTTCCGACATCAGGCTGTATTCAATCAGCGCCATGAAACCGCGGGGTGCGTCATAGCCTTGTGCTGCCAGAATGGCCATACCGGCCAGAAAGGCACAAAGTACACCGGCAAGGGCGATTAACAGGTCTTTTTTCATGCGGCTTTCTCCCTGGAGCCCAACATGTACTCCCCAACCTGCTCCCGCGTGACGTCAGCCGGGTTGATATCCGCCACAATACAGCCTTCGTAAATGACCAGAATCCGGTCACTCAGGCTGAACAACTCATCCAGGTCGGCAGAAATCAGGAAGCAGCCTGCGCCGGCATCCCGCTTTTCCACAATGCGTTGCTGAATATATTCAATGGAACCCACATCCAGACCACGGGTGGGCTGATCCAGAATGATGAAGTTGTTATCCAGCTCAAATTCCCGTCCGACGATAATCTTCTGCTGGTTTCCCCCGGATAAATCACCGATCGCGGTGTCAGGACCTGCCGCCACAACACCAAAGTGCTGCATCAGCTGTTGGGTAAACGCACGACAGCGTTTCTGTGACAGCAACCCTTTCTTTCCATTACCCAATGAAGGATTACTGTAATGGTGGGTCATAACCGCATTATCGATAAGGCTCGATTTCAGCGAACTGCCGGATATTTTGCGATCCTGCGGTACATACGACATAAGCCGCCGACGTGAACGAATATCCCAGTCGGTAATATCCTGATTAGACAGGTAAATGCGACCAGCCGAGACATCTGCCTGCCCAGTCATCACCTGCACCAGCTCAAACTGGCCATTACCTTCAACACCTGCCAACCCGACAATTTCCCCCGCCCGCACCTGAAGGCTGATCTCATGCAGGCGTAACATGTCTTGCTGGTCGTGAGCTTCCACCAGCTCCATTTCAAAGACGACATCGCCGGGTTCTGCAGGCGTTTTGTCTATCGCAAACACCACATCGCGCCCTACCATGGCGCGGGCAAGATCGGCCTTGGTGAGTCCCGGCGTATTTCGGAACGTGCGAATATGCTGTCCCTTGCGCATCACGGTGATCGTATCGGAAAGCGCCAGAACCTCGTCGAGCTTATGGCTGATAAAAACGACGGTTTTACCATGATCCCGAAGCGCCTTGAGTCGCTCGAACAGCTGACGGATTTCCTGTGGCGTCAGGACGGCTGTTGGCTCATCCATAATCAAGACGTCGACGTCACGGTAGAGTAGCTTCAGAATTTCCACTTTCTGCTGGGCGGCAACAGACAGATCTTCCACCTTATCCGTCACTCGCAGATTCAGTGCATATTGATCAGCAACGGCCTGAACAGCCTCAATATCCTTCTGCCGATTCAGAATGCCGGCAGACCAGCGGCCAGACTGTTTGACAGATTCCATCCCGAGCACCACGTTTTCGTAGATGCTGTACGACGGCACCAGCATGAATTCCTGGTGAACCATGCCAATACCCGCAGCAACCGCTTCCATGGGATTGCGAAACGCCACCTGCTGGCCGCGATACCACATTTCACCGCCATTGATGGAATTAATGCCGTATAACACTTTCATCAGCGTCGATTTGCCGGCACCGTTCTCACCAATCACGGAATGAATTTCACCGGCATTGATCGTGACGGAGACGTCGTTCAACGCCAGTGTCGCTGGCGGATACACCTTGACCAGGTGTTTCAGTTCAATAAGGGGATCAGACATCAGGGGCTCCTGACAGATCGGGTATAACAGCGGCCTCCGCAAAGGGAGGCCGTAGGTGAAAACAATCAGGCGCCCTTGTAAGGCTCTACCACAATCTCGCCAGCAACGACTTTGGCCTTGACGGCTTCAAGCTGCTCCAGCATGGCGGCTGGCATAATCGCACGGCTGTGTTCATCAATTGCCAAACCAACACCGTCCTGTGCAAGACCGGAGTAAATCACCGCGCCTTTTTCGAAGGTGTCGTTTTCCATGGCAGCGAATGTGTCATAGATGGCATTGCCAACATTTTTCAACATGGACGTGGGAATATGACCCGGCTTGATACCGTTCTGGTTGGAATCCACACCGATCGCATACAGACCACTTTCAGCCGCCGCCTCAAGTACACCGGTACCGGTCAGTGCCGCCACCTGGAAGACAACATCAACGCCTTGTGAATAGAGTTGCTTGGTCGCCTGTTTGCCTTTCACAGGATCAGACCAGCTGCCAACATAAATATTCTTATATTCAATGGTGTCATCAATGTAGGCGACACCCTGACGGAAACCATGCAGGAAAGCGTTAACGACCATGTCGTTCATCCCGCTGACTGTTCCAACCTTTTTCTCTTCATTAATCCCCTTGATGGAAGCGTCAGATGTCATCAGCGCCGCAGCAACACCGGCCATGAAAGAACCTTCTTCTTCAGAGAAGTTGATGCTGGTGATGGTGCCCTTGCTGTTTTCTACGACAGTATCAATGTTGACAAAGGTGATATCCGGATAACGGTCCGCATACTGGCGCACCAGTTCTTCGTAGCCATAGGAAATCACATAGATCACGTCAGCACGCCATTTAACGGCAGACTCCAACGACTGTGGGTATTTGGCTGCGTCAAAGTTGTTTTCAATGGTGATGGTTTCGATGCCGTAATCCGTTACCAGACGGTTGATACCTGCCTGACCAGAGTCGTAGAAAGACTGGTCACCCAACGCACCATTCAGCACATAAGCGACACGAACCGGGTCTTTACCCTTTTCCTGCCCATCGGCCGCTGTTTCACTGCTGTCACTGCAGCCTGCGATCAACACGGCCATACAACTGCCCAGAACCAGGCTCCAGATTGACTGCCAGCGCTTCAACATGATTTTCTCCGCACAGGAACGCATGCAATGGCCCCAACCGATCTGTCCTTTTTACAGATCGGTTAAACACCACCAGTAGAAGGAAATAAATTGCGCGGATTATGACGAGCAAGACCACTGTTCATCTTTGATAAAAATCAAACAGATTGCATTCAAGACAAACAAAAACAATCATTTCCAGAGGTTTTTTGCCTGCAGGCAGTCCTTTTATACTTTCAGGCCGGGTGTACGCAGCATTCCCCAGAACGGCAGCTTGCCTCCCGGCGCAAAACAATGCTCCACCACACGGAACCCCATTGACTGGTACAGATGGGTGTTTATCTCTCGCTGAGTCTCCAGGTAACAAGGCTGTTGCCGTCGATCAAGATCACACAGTTTTTCACTTAACAACTGTTTGCCAATTCCACGCCCTTGCACTTCGGGATGAACAGCAAGAAGGTTGAGGTACCAATGTGGCCATGGCATATGATGGAAGCGCACAGCCTGGCAGAACAGGGAAAAGGCTTTCATACGACTACGGTATATTTCTTCTGAACCGTATGTATGCGTAAACGTCAGCTCCGGCAGTTTGGGCGATACGGAGGGCGGCAGCCAGACGGCTACACCTTGGATAGCATCGGAATCCGCATAAATCTCCGCAGATTCCGGTAACGCAGTCAGGTAATGGAGAAAATCCTGCTCAAGGCAATCCTTCAGATCAGGAATGGCATTCCCATATTCACCGAATAATTCGTAATGCTGGAAAGCGGCTGCCATCGTATGGGCAGCTGCCGCAAAATCTGAGGAAAAAAGCCGTTTCACTCCAAAATAACCCTGATTGAATCTGAATTTTGGAGCAGTCTATGTTGATCCTTACCCTTTCATGTTGACCCGAATCAGTCTCCCGGCCGTCATTTATCGCTGCGAATGATGTTGCTCAAAAAGGAGGTATTTATCTTTCTATACATACCTCTGGGCACTCCATCACCACTCGCCAAATTGCCGCAGACGCTGCTGATCAAGATGTCGTTTATCAACCTTTAAATAGGCAGTTTGTTCTTCAATGATCACAGTCACTTCCTTTACCCCTGACACAGAAGCAATCTGCTCATGGACACGTACCGCTTCAGTAGGTACTACCGGAAATAAATCCATCACCAGACTGGTGACATAGCGAGGCTGCCGCATGGTCATCACCAGCATCCACCAGATAGCTGTTGCGGAACCACAAACCACCAGCACACCTATGTGTCCGTATGACTGATAAGCAACGCCACTCAACGCTCCACCCAAACCGGCTCCCAGAAACTGACAGGTCGAATAGGCGCCCATTGCCGTGCCTCGACTCCCTGCTGGTGCCTGACGGCTCACCAGAGACGGCAATGTGGCTTCAAGGAAGTTAAAAGCGGCAAAAAAGAGAAAGACACTGATGATCAATCCAATCAAACTGTCTCTCTCCGACCAGGCAACAACCTGGGCAATCAGCAACAATGCAACAGCCCCAACCATCACCTGCTTCAGACAATGCTTCCGTTCACCCATCACAATAAACGGCGCCATCGCAACAAACGACAGAACCATCGTCAACAAATACACCCACCAGTGTTCCTCTCGCGGTAAACCGGCAAGGTTCTGCAGATCCAGCGGAACGGTAATGAATAACCCCATTAGAACAAAATGAAGAATGAAAATGCCGACATCCAAACGGAGTAGCTGCGCATCTTTCAACGTGCTTTGGAGTTGCCCAGTAATGGTGGCAGTTTCACGGTTAAATTTCTGAATGGCAGGCGTCGGTACGCCCCAGGCTATGATCGCCATCGCAGCCAGGGCTGCTACCGCAGTTACCATGAACAACCCATCAATGCCGGTCAGTCGTGTAATCAGCGGTCCTAATACCATTGCCACACAAAATGAAACACCGATACTCATGCCAACCATGGCCATGGCCTTGGTGCGATTCTGCTCACGGGTCAGATCAGATAATAACGCTGTAATCGCAGCAGCTACCGCACCCGCTCCCTGCAGGAAACGCCCAGCGATTATGCCAACCATGGAATCAGAGAAAGCTGCCAAAAGACTGCCTAGGAAGAAGATGCCCAGCCCGATGAGAATAACGGGCTTTCTACCAATCCGGTCAGATAACAAACCTGCAGGAATTTGTAACAGCGCCTGGGTAATACCATAAGCGCCAATCGCCAGTCCGATTAATGCAGGCGTGCTGCCTTCGATCGTATCGGCATAAACAGCCAATACCGGAAGCAACATGAACAGCCCCAGCATGCGCAGGGCGAACACAGCGGATAAAGACAGAGAGGCTCTTACTTCCAGTTGATTCATACGAACTACTTATCATTCTTTAGTCGTCAAAACAGCGACATTGTATCAGTTGGAAGTCACGTAAAAGCAAGCGTTGTGTTATGAACCAACAGCGCCGGAAGCACCTCGCACTTCACGCCGGACCGCATCATTACCTATGCGCTTATCGATGGATTTGACATCTTCGGTCTTATACCCTTGTAAGCCGGTATTATATTCCTGAATTTCCAGATTCCCACTATTAAGCAGTATAGAGTGCCATAGTTCCTGTTCCTCGGGTGTGAGTGGTGCGCCTGGTTCAGGGACTTCTCCGCGCAACTCGCAGCGCGCAGCCAGAAATTTCACTTCGGCATCCAGCATACCCGTACGGTCTTTGCCGCTTTTGCAATTTGACAAAGGAATCCCCTTCAAAAGATGGGTCAGCAACAGTATTCGAGAAGGCATTTTGTAGGCTTCTTCTTTGTCCTTATGATGAAGCTTCTGCTGAAAGATCGTTCTGATCTGTCGCTCAAGCTGCCGGATAATCTCAAACTCTTTACGCATTGCTCCTAGGCGTTCAGTAATCTCCATAGCTTCCTGAAGGGGTGCTGTCGCAACCCTTGATTCCAGAGCCTGAAGTCTGCCAGCACTATTATCGATATACTCCATGACCCATCCACCAGGAAAATCGGTTTTTTCATCAGGATCACCAATCAGGGCCTTCAAAGCTTTTCTGTTCAAGGCATCAGACATTCCCCAACCACCCAACACATCAGGAATAGAGGGATCAACTGCGAAATAATTGACACCAAAATTGAAGCGCAACATTCTGGTCGTCAGTTTGATCACTTGCAGTTCTCCGTCTGGATCGATGATTTCCAACGCGATTGGCTGTTTTTCAGTCAACAGGCTGAAAGCCTCAACTTGATCAGCCAACATGATCTTCTCATTATCTAAACCTGATCGAACCTGGTCAGGCGTCACCAATGAAGTAGAAACCAAATCAAGATGAACCGGCTTTTCCGGATCAGCAAAAGCCTGCTGTAACAAATCCGGTCGAAGACTCAGAGCTGCAAGCAATGATTCCTTCGCACGCTGTATATTCGCTACCTTACGTTCATCGCCCTCCATACCGTAGGCGGAATGAATACCATGCCGAACCCCCTGATAGAGCACCTGTCCGGTATTTCGGCTTCGTAAACTGGATGTCCAGAGATTCACAGCATGGTCTGCAGAGGTGATGGTTAATGATGAAATACCGCCCCCCTGGTAACTGATAGGAAAAAAGTCCCTATCACTGAACTCCGATGCGCACATAGCTGCAGCAGGAACCTGCAGACTATCCAAAGTACCCAGTTTTCGGCTCTCAATCGTGCCTTTAATTTCCTGCCACTTTTTCTTGTTTAAGCCTCGAATAATTTTGGTTTTCATTAACGCCTTTAATTCTTTAGGGGGATAGCCCGCTTTAATAAGACGCTGTCTTATTTGCTTAGGATGATCCTTAACAGCCTGTATAAGGCTTTTGTCGCTTACAGGTTCATGTGCCTGCTCATTTTCATTGAGTGATAACAAATTGTGCACTTCAGTTTCTAGGGTTTCACGCAGCCTTAACAGAGAACGCGACATAAACTGGTTTTCATTGATCAGCTCTATTGCAATTAATAGGTTTCGAATTTTTGTTTCATTTAATGCCCCCAGACTGACAGAACTCTGCCACTTACCAGGGCTAACCCGCCGTGCTGCCAAAAAGTGCTCAAGAGGTGCTGAACGAATGGTGCGCTCAGGCAATCTTCGGTGTACGTTGCCAACACGTAACCTTTCCCTTAAATACGTAATCGGATTACGAATGCGAATAAAGCGACCAAATCCCTGACGCCAGCGCATCCACCTTGAAACTGTAGATTGCGGCTGATGAGAGTGATTGGTTCGCCGGTTGGAAGGATCAACGCCTCCTGGCCACATATTGTCGTCCGTGTTTTATCGCCATTCTCAACACTATAGGTGTTAGCCCTCCACATTAAAAACCTGCATGACCAGACTGTAGCGCTTCTTTATAATAGCGGGTTCTCTGTAAGGAGTTGGCTTGTGGACCTGATAACTGTCCGTGGTGCAAGAACCCACAACCTCAAGAATATCAATCTGGATATTCCCCGCGATAAACTGATTGTTATCACCGGGTTGTCCGGTTCCGGGAAATCCTCACTGGCGTTTGACACCCTCTATGCTGAAGGGCAACGTCGCTATGTGGAATCCCTGTCGACCTACGCACGACAGTTTCTGTCCATGATGGAAAAGCCCGATGTGGATCACATTGAAGGCTTGTCACCCGCAATCTCTATTGAACAGAAATCAACCAGCCATAACCCGCGATCAACGGTTGGTACGATTACGGAAGTTTACGACTATCTTCGCCTTCTGTTTGCCCGCACAGGTATTCCCCGTTGCCCCAGACACCATCACCCACTGGAAGCACAAACCGTCAGCCAGATGGTTGATCAGGTACTGGCCTTACCAGAGGGGGAGAAACTCATGATCCTTGCGCCGGTTGTGCGGGACCGGAAAGGCGAACACCTGCACATTTTCAGTGAACTGAAAAGTCAGGGTTTTATTCGCGCCCGCATAGATGGCATTGTGACCGATCTGGATACGCCACCGACCCTGGACAAAAAGCGCAAGCACACGATTGAAGTTGTCGTGGACCGTTTCAAGGTTCGTGCAGACCTGCAGCTGCGTATTGCAGAGTCCTTTGAAACCGCGCTGGGTCTGACTGATGGGCTGGTTGCCGTCAGCTTCATGGATAGTGACCAGGACGATATTGTTTTCTCTGCCAAATATGCCTGCCCAGAGTGCGGTTACAGTCTCAATGAACTTGAGCCTCGATTATTTTCCTTCAACAACCCAGCCGGAGCCTGCCCAAGTTGTGACGGTCTGGGGGTTCGGCAGTTTTTTGATCCGGACAGAATCATTCAGCATCCGGAACTGACCCTGGCGGAAGGTGCCATCCGCGGGTGGGACCGACGCAGCGTCTACTATTTCCACATGCTGAAATCACTGGCAACCCATTGTGGTTTCGATATTGATACGCCGTTCGATGAGCTTTCTGCGGCACATCAAGACATCATTCTGCACGGATCAGGGCATGAAGAGATCGATTTCAGCTACATCAATGATCGGGGCGACATATACCGCAAACGACATCGGTTCGAGGGTATCATCCCTAATTTTGAACGACGTTACCGGGATACGGATTCGCAATCTGTTCGCGATGAGCTATCCAAATTCCTGGCTACACAGGCTTGCCCGAAGTGTAAAGGCACCCGTCTCAGGGAAGAGGCGCGGAATGTGTTTATCGAAGACAACACACTGCCCGAGATTACACGGCTGCCTGTTGAAAAGTCCCTGGCCTACTTCCAGAACCTGAATTTACCAGGACGTCGTGGTGAGATTGCCGCCAAAATACTCAAGGAGATTTCGGATCGCCTGAGTTTCCTGGTAAATGTTGGCCTCAACTACCTGACTCTCGATCGCAGTGCAGAAACCCTGTCCGGTGGTGAAGCCCAACGTATCCGACTGGCCAGCCAGATTGGTGCAGGCCTTGTAGGCGTCATGTATATCCTGGATGAGCCGTCTATCGGTCTTCACCAGCGAGATAATGATCGACTACTGAAAACCCTGACCCGCCTGCGTGATCTCGGCAATACTGTCATTGTTGTCGAACATGATGAGGATGCTATTCGCTCTGCTGACCATGTAATCGATATTGGTCCCGGCGCAGGTGTTCATGGCGGTGGCGTTGTTGCACAGGGGACACCAGACGAGGTCATTGCATCTCCCCAGTCTCTGACTGGCCAGTATCTTTCAGGCGTACTGGAAATTGCCATTCCAGCCAAACGACAGCCTGTGGATAAAAAGAAACTATTAAGCTTGTCAGGCTGCACGGGCAACAACCTGAAAAATGTAAATCTGGAGATACCTTTTGGCCTGATGACGTGTATTACCGGTGTATCCGGCTCGGGCAAATCGACATTAATCAACAGCACCTTGTATCCCATTTGCGCCCATCAGCTTAATGGGGCAACCACGCTCTCTCCGTCACCTTACCGAAAAATCACGGGTTTAGATCACTTCGATAAGTGCATTGATATCGACCAGAGCCCCATTGGGCGGACACCTCGCTCTAACCCGGCCACCTACACTGGGATATTCACGCCTATCCGGGAGCTTTTTGCAGGCACCCAGGAAGCGCGCTCCCGGGGCTACAAGCCAGGTCGATTCAGCTTTAATGTTAAAGGCGGGCGCTGCGAAGCGTGCCAGGGTGATGGTGTCATCAAGGTTGAAATGCACTTCCTACCGGATATTTACGTTCCCTGCGACGTCTGTAAAGGCAAGCGTTATAACCGTGAAACCCTGGATATCCAATACAAAGGTAAGAGCATTGATGAAGTGCTGGATATGACCGTCGAGGATGCTCTGGTGTTCTTTGACGCCATTCCTGCACTCAAGCGTAAACTGCAAACACTCATGGATGTCGGATTGTCGTATATTCGATTAGGTCAGAATGCGACCACACTCTCTGGCGGTGAAGCACAACGGGTTAAACTTGCCAAAGAGCTGTCCAAACGGGACACCGGCAAGACACTTTATATTTTGGATGAGCCGACAACCGGACTTCATTTTCATGATATCCAGCAACTACTGCAGGTACTTCACCGGTTGCGCGACCACGGTAATACTGTCGTTGTTATCGAGCATAACCTGGATGTTATCAAAACCGCTGACTGGTTGGTTGATCTCGGTCCGGAAGGGGGTGATGGCGGCGGTGAAATCATTGCCACAGGTACGCCTGAAGACGTTGCAGCAATTGCTCAATCCCATACCGGTCGCTTCCTAAAACCTATTATTCAGAAAGCCAAAGCGGTAGACTGAAAAAATAAAAACCCGGCCGCTAGCCGGGTTTTTATTTTAGATTCGATGTACAGCCTTATGCGTAAACCGCATTCGCTGCCTTGATTGATTCGCCGGGTTTAAAGCTATATCCCTGCTTAAGCAACGCGGCTTCAAGCGCAGAAAGACAATTCAAAACATTGGACTGGTTCGCTGCATAGCCCATCAACCCGATACGCCAGACTTTCCCGGCAAACGCGCCCAGTCCAGCACCAATCTCCAGATTGTAGTCGTGTAAAAGCTGGCTTCTTACGGCAGCATCGTCTACCCCTTGAGGGATGACAACTGCGTTAAGCTGCACCAAGCGTTCAGTTTCAGGAACCAGCATTTCCAGACCGATAGCAGCCAAGCCAGCGGTCAGTGCCCGGTGATGCAGTGCATGGCGCTCCCAGGCATTTTCCAAGCCTTCTTCCTGCAAAATGCACAGTGCTTCATGCAGGGCATACAACTGGTTAACAGGAGCCGTATGGTGATAAGCGCGCTTACCTTCACCACCCCAGTATCCCATGACCAGACTCATATCAAGGAACCAGCTTTTTACTTTGCTCTTTCTATCATTAATCTTTGCGATAGCCGCATCACTAAAACTGACCGGCGACAATCCCGGTACACACGATAAGCATTTCTGTGAACCGGAATAAATAGCATCAATGCCCCACTGATCAACATTCAGTTCACAACCACCCAGTGATGTAACCGTATCGACAATAGTCAAACAATCATGCGCTTTCGCCAAACGACAAAGTGCTTCTGCATCGGATAATGCACCTGTGGATGTCTCTGCGTGTACAAAGGCAAGAATCGCTGCATCCGGATGCTTAGTCAGCGCTTCCTCAACTTTGACCGGATCAACAGCCCTCCCCCATTCTGATTCAACGATGACAGGCACACCACCAAAGCGTTCAACATTCTCTTTCATCCGTCCGCCAAACACGCCATTGATGCAAACAATGACTTTGTCACCTTCTTCCACCAGGTTTGCGAAACAGGCTTCCATACCCGCCGAACCAGGTGCAGAAATGGGTAACGTGAGGCGGTTTTGCGTTTTGAACGCATACTGAATCAGCGCCTTTAATTCATCCATCATTCGAATGAATTCGGGATCAAGGTGGCCGATCGTCGGACGAGACAGCGCTTCAGTAATTCGCGGATTAACATCGGAAGGGCCAGGGCCCATGAGCGTACGTTTTGGCGGATGGAATGAGGTAATTGTCATGTTCTTCTATCATTCGTTTTTTGGGAGACAAGCTGCCAGCACGGTTTCACATGGCAAAGCAACATTCGGCAGGCAGAATACACCAGAATCAGATTCAGTGCGCGTTCCAGAAGATTATTCATGTCGGCACCAAATTACAGGCATAAAAAAACCGGGCTTAAAGCCCGGTTTTTTGTGCTGATTTTACTCTTCGTCAGCTGCAACTTCTGCAGGACGATCAACCAGCTGTACGTATGCCATGGGAGCGTTGTCACCGTGACGGTAACCACACTTCAGGATACGGATGTAACCGCCAGGACGATCCTTAAAACGGGGTCCCAGATCGGAGAAAAGCTTGCCTACGGCTGCTTTGCTGCGAAGACGGTCAAACGCCAAACGGCGGTTGGCTACGGAGTCTTCCTTAGCCAGGGTGATCATGGGCTCTGCTACACGGCGCAGTTCTTTCGCCTTGGGCAGAGTGGTCTTGATCATTTCATGTTCAACCAAGGACGCAGTCATGTTACGGAACATCGCAGTGCGATGTGAACTCGTCCGGCTGAATTTTCGTCCACTTTTACGGTGACGCATAACTCTGATTCCTTACCAGTTGCCTGGCACTTAAGCTGAAACCTTGTCGTCGCTCTTGAGGCTTGCCGGCGGCCAGTTGTCCAGGCGCATGCCCAGGCTCAGGCCACGAGATGCCAGCACGTCTTTGATCTCGGTGAGTGACTTCTTACCCAAATTCGGGGTCTTGAGCAGCTCTACTTCGGTACGCTGGATCAGGTCACCGATATAGTAGATGTTCTCTGCTTTCAGGCAGTTTGCACTGCGCACAGTCAGTTCGAGATCGTCAACGGGACGCAGGAGAATAGGATCGACTTCGTCTTCCTTGTGCTCCGGCTCAGGTTCAGCATCGCCTTCCAGGTCTACAAACACCGCCAGCTGCTGCTGGAGGATGGTAGCCGCACGGCGAATCGCTTCGTCTGGCTCAATGGTCCCGTCGGTTTCAAGATCAATGACGAGCTTGTCGAGGTTTGTACGCTGCTCAACACGCGCGTTTTCTACTACGTAGGAAACGAGATGAACCGGGCTATAGGTGGCATCCAGCTGCAAACGTCCGATTGAGCGGCTCTCATCATCATCTGAACGACGTGAATCAGCAGTTTCATAACCGCGACCACGACGAACCTTAAGCTTCATGTTGAAATCAGCTTTTTCGCCGAGGTGAGCAATGACGTGATCCGGATTCAGGATCTCGACATCGTGGTCAGGCTGAATATCAGCAGCTGTTACCACTCCCTCACCCTTCTTGCTTAAGGTCAGGACCGCTTCATCACGACCCGCCATACGAATTGCCAGACCCTTAAGGTTCAGCAAAATATCGATGACATCTTCCTGCACGCCTTCAACAGTACTGTACTCGTGCTGTACGCCGTCGATCTCGGCTTCGACGACGGCACAGCCAGGCATTGAAGACAGCAGGATACGGCGAAGCGCATTGCCCAGAGTATGGCCAAAACCACGCTCAAGAGGCTCAAGCGTAATTTTCGCTCGGGTCGGGCTGATTTCCTCAACATCAATATGACGAGGAGTCAGAAATTCTGTAGCCGAGTTCTGCATGGATGAACACCCCACCTAGTTATCTATCCCTTACTTGGAGTACAGCTCGACGATCAAGTTCTCATTGATGTCGGCTGACAGATCACTCCGCTCCGGCAGCGCCTTGAAGGTGCCTTCTTTCTTCTTGGCGTCCACTTCCACCCAAGTCGGGAAACCACGCTGAGCAGCCAGTTCCAGGGCAGCGCCGATGCGCAGCTGGGTCTTGGACTTCTCACGGATGGCTACAACATCGCCGGCCTTGACCTTGTAAGAAGGAATGTTAACAGTTTTGCCATTAACGGTAATAGCCTTGTGGCTGACCAGCTGACGAGATTCCGCACGGGTCGAACCGAAACCCATACGGTAAACAACGTTATCAAGGCGGCATTCAAGCAGCTGCAGCAGGTTAGAACCTGTTGCGCCCTTGATGCGATCTGCTTCCTTGTAGTAGCTACGGAACTGCTTTTCCAGTACGCCGTAGATACGACGAACCTTCTGCTTCTCACGCAGCTGAACACCATAGTCGGACAGGCGACCACGACGTTGACCGTGCTGGCCAGGAATGGCTTCAGCGCGGCATTTTGATTCAAACGGACGAACGCCGCTCTTCAGAAAAAGGTCTGTGCCCTCACGACGAGACAGCTTGCACTTAGGACCTGTATATCTAGCCATTTATCGTGACTCCTGCTTATACTCGACGCTTCTTGGGCGGACGGCAACCATTATGAGGAATGGGTGTAACGTCAGTGATGTTAGTAATCTTGTAGCCGCAAGCATTAAGCGCACGAACAGCAGATTCACGACCCGGGCCGGGTCCTTTAACACAGACGTCCAGATTCTTCAGACCGTATTCGGCAGCCGCACGACCGGCACGCTCAGCAGCAACCTGGGCTGCGAAAGGCGTGCTCTTACGGGAACCACGGAAGCCGGAGCCACCTGCAGTTGCCCAGGTCAGGGTGTTGCCCTGGCGATCGGTAATGGTCACGATGGTGTTGTTAAAAGAAGCGTGGACGTGTGCTACACCATCCACTACCGTCTTTTTCACCTTTTTCCGTGAACGAGTACCTGGCTTTGCCATATCAGAAATTATCCTGTGTCAAGACAACTGGTTAAACCAGTGTATTACTTACGGATCGGCTTACGTGGGCCCTTACGGGTACGCGCATTAGTTTTGGTGCGCTGGCCACGAAGCGGAAGGTTACGACGGTGACGCAGACCGCGGTAGCAGCCCAGGTCCATCAGTCGCTTGATGTTCATGTTGATTTCGCGGCGCAGATCACCTTCGACGGTATAGTTACCGACTTCGGTACGCAGCTTTTCAACGTCGTCTTCGCTCAGCTGACCCATTTTAGCAGTCGGGTTAATACCGGTTGCTTCACAGATCTTTTGAGCAGTCTGGCGACCTACGCCGTAGACGTAAGTCAAAGAGATAACAGTATGCTTGTTATCCGGAACATTGACGCCAGCAATACGGGCCATTCAATAGTCTCCGTTAAAGGTTTATCGCCTAGTGCAACGCGAAGGGCGAACCCTAACCCGAAAAACGGTTAAGGATACATTTCGCACGCAAACAAATCAACCGCCTGATCAATGATGACCAGGCGGAGTATGATTCAAAACCCGAAGAACTCAGCCTTGGCGCTGCTTGTGTCGGGGTTCTGCGCTACAGATCACCCGGATGGTGCCGTTACGCTTGATGAGCTTGCAATTACGGCACATCTTTTTTACAGAAGCACGTACTTTCATGATTCTCTCCACTATCGGCAGAGTTACAGGCGATCAGCGCAGTAGGCCGCCAGCACCGTAACCCTTAAGATTAGCTTTCTTCATCAGCGACTCATACTGATGCGACATCAGGTGTGACTGGATCTGGGACATAGTATCCATGACCACAACCACCACAATCAGCAGCGAAGTACCGCCCAGGTAGAATGGCACGTTTGCCGAAACCACCAGGAACTGTGGCAGCAGACACACTGCTGTCATATAAATCGCACCAACCATGGTGAGACGGGTCAGCACGCCATCAATGTAGCGGGCTGAATGCTCACCGGGGCGAATACCGGGAATAAAGGCGCCGGACTTCTTCAGATTATCTGCCACGTCCTTCGGATTGAAGACCAGGGCAGTATAGAAGAAACAGAAAAAGACAATACCGGCTGAGAACAGAATGATGTTCAGCGGCTGGCCAGGGCCAAGCGCCAGAGCAATATCCTGCAGCCAGTCCATACCTTCTCCCTGACCAAACCACTGCGCAATCGACGCCGGGAACAGCAGGATGCTTGAAGCAAAGATGGCTGGGATAACACCCGCCATATTGACCTTCAGCGGCAAGTGGCTGCTCTGGGCAGCATAGACTTTACGTCCCTGCTGCCGCTTGGCGTAATTGACCGTGATTCGGCGCTGGCCGCGCTCAACGAATACCACACCGGCAATGATGGCGACGGCAAGAATACCGATCAGCAACAGCGCCAGAATATTGATATCGCCTTGACGCGCAGACTCAAACGACTGCCCGATCGCGCCGGGCAATCCGGCGACAATACCTGCAAAAATCAGAATCGATATACCGTTGCCGATGCCACGCTCAGTCACCTGCTCGCCGAGCCACATCATGAACACGGCGCCGGTTACAAAGGTAGTAACAGCAACAAAGTAAAACCCGAAATCAGTGGAGAACGAAACTCCCTGATTCGCCAGGCCGACCGTCATACCCATACCCTGAATCAATGCCAGAAGTACGGTACCGTAGCGGGTGTACTGACTGATCTTCCGACGTCCGCTTTCACCTTCCTTTTTCAGTTGTTCGAGCTGCGGGCTAACCACTGTCATCAACTGCATGATAATCGATGCAGAGATGTAGGGCATGATTCCCAGCGCCAGAACAGACATCCTCTCCAGCGCACCGCCGGAGAACATATTGAAGAGACTGAGAATAGTCCCTTCGTTCTGACTGAACAACTGAGCCAGCCGTTCCGGATTGATACCGGGAACGGGGATATGCGCCCCGATCCGGTACACCAGAATTGCCAGCAGAACAAACAGGACGCGAGATTTCAGCTCGCTTAACCCACCCTGATTTCCGACAGGTAATGTCTTAGCCATTTAGTCCTCGACTTTCCCACCAGCTGCTTCGATCGCGGCACGGGCACCCTTGGTGACACCCAGTCCCTTGATGGTGACAGCCTTGTTCAGCTCACCAGACAGGATGACTTTGGCACGCAGGATGTTGGAAGTAATCAGGTCAGCAGCCTTCAGGGCTGCCAGATCGATTACGTCCGCCTCTACAGAAGCCAGCTCAGCGATGCGGATTTCCGCAGTCTGACGCGCCATGCGGGAAGTGAAACCGTACTTCGGCAAACGGCGCTGCAATGGCTGCTGACCGCCTTCGAAACCGGGCTTCACAGAACCACCGGAGCGGGACTTCTGACCTTTGTGACCACGGCCACCGGTCTTGCCCAAGCCACTACCGATACCGCGACCGACGCGCTTGCCGGATTTACGGCTGCCTTCAGCCGGAGACAGAGAATTCAGATGCATTTTATTCTCCTTCCACGCGAACCAGGTAGTTAACCTTGTTGATCATGCCACGAACAGCTGGAGTATCTTCTACTTCAACAGTGTGATTGATGCGACGGAGACCCAGACCACGAACGCAGGCCTTATGGCTTTCCAGACGGCCGTTGGTGCTCTTGACGAGGGTCACTTTGATTTTTTTCTCAGCCATGACCTACCTCACAGGATCTCTTCAAGCGTCTTGCCACGCTTGGCAGCCACATCTTCCGGAGAGCGCATGTCACGCAGACCCTTATAGGTCGCCTGAACAACGTTCACAGGATTGGTGGAACCATAGCACTTGGCCAGAACGTTCTGCACACCAGCCACTTCCAGAACGGCACGCATTGCGCCGCCGGCGATGACACCAGTACCTTCAGAGGCAGGCTGCATGAAGATCTTGGACGCACCGTGACGAGCCTTGGCCGGATACTGAATGGTAGAACCGTTCAGATCAACCTGGATCATGTTGCGGCGAGCTGCTTCCATCGCTTTCTGGATAGCAACTGGCACTTCACGCGCCTTGCCGCGACCGAAGCCTACCTTACCTTTGCCATCGCCGACAACAGTCAGAGCGGTAAAACCGAAAATACGGCCACCCTTGACTACCTTGGCGACGCGGTTCACCTGAACCAGCTTCTCGATAAGGCCTTCGTCGTTGTTTTTACGATCGTCTTTTGCCATGACTCCCACCCTTTAGAATTCCAGTCCGCTTTCACGGGCTGCGTCGGCAAGAGCCTTGACACGACCGTGATACTTGAAGCCGGAGCGGTCAAAAGCCACTTTGGAAACACCGGCCGCTTTGGCACGCTCAGCGATGAGCGCACCGACTTTCTTCGCAGCTTCAATGTTACCAGTCGCTTCGCCACGCAGCTCTTTCTCTACAGTGGAAGCCGCTGCCAACACCTTTTCGCCATTCGGTGCAATGACCTGGGCGTAGATGTGGCGAGGAGTACGGGTCACAGTCAGGCGATTAACCCTGAGCTCCCGCATCTTCATCCGCGCGCGACGTGCGCGGCGCAGACGGGCAATTTTCTTGTCGCTCATGATGTCACCCTACCTTACTTTTTCTTGGCCTCTTTGCGACGGACACGTTCGTCAGTATAACGAACACCCTTACCCTTGTAGGGCTCAGGACGTCTGAAGTCGCGAATTTCAGCGGCCACCTGACCAACCAGCTGCTTATCGATACCCTTGATAACGATGTCAGTCTGGCTAGGCGTTTCAGCAGTGACACCTTCCGGCAACGCATAGACAACCGGGTGAGAGAAACCCAGCGACAGGTTCAGGGTCTTGCCCTGGAGCTGCGCACGGTAACCAACACCAACCAGCTTCAGGCTCTTGGTGAAGCCTGCGCTTACACCAGTCACCATATTGTTTACCAGCGCCCGGGTAGTACCGGACATGGCGCGGGACAACTTGCTGCCATCACGGGCTTCGAAAGTCAGGACGTTTTCTTCCTGCTTAACTTCGACAGCCATATGGATATCAAGATCCAACTGACCCATACCACCTTTGATAGCGATATGCTGGCCAGCCAGCTTAACTTCTACACCAGCAGGGATTTCAACTGGGCTCTTTGCTACACGAGACATATCAGCCCTCCCTTAGAATACGGTGCAGAGTACTTCGCCACCAACACCCGCGGCGCGGGCAGCGCGATCGGTCATCACGCCTTTGTTAGTGGAAACGATAGCGATACCCAAGCCGCCGTTGACTTTCGGCAGCGCGCCAGTGGCTGCGTAGTTACGCAGACCAGGACGGCTTACACGCTTGAGCTCTTCGATTACAGGCTTGCCTTCGAAGTACTTCAGCTCAATGCTGAGCTGGGACTTGCTTTCACCTTCGACTTTGAAGTCAGCGATGAAACCTTCGTCCTTCAGTACTTTTGCAACGGCAGCTTTAATCTTGGAAGCTGGCATGCTGACAGACGCATGTTCTGCCATTTGGGCATTACGGATTCGAGTTAGCATATCAGCTAACGGGTCCTGCATACTCATTCTTGCACTCTCCTAGATCAGCGCGCTTACCAGCTGGCCTTGGTCAGGCCAGGAACATCACCACGCATGGCTGCTTCACGCAGCTTGATGCGGCTCAGGCCGAACTTACGCAGGTATGCGTGAGGACGACCGGTCTGACGGCAACGGTTGCGCAGACGCGCAGGGCTTGCGTTGCGTGGCAGTTTTTGCAGAGCGACCTGCGCGTCCCAACGTTCTTCTTCAGACAGATTAACGTTGACAGCAGCAGCCTTCAGCTCGGCGCGCTTTTGAGCATATTTCGCGACTGTCCGCTGACGCTTCAGTTCGCGCTGCTTCATGGATGTTTTTGCCATAAGCGGGGCTTCCTCTCGTCTTTATGAACTAGCCGCGGAACGGGAAGTTGAACGCCTTGAGCAGCGCACGTCCTTCTTCGTCAGTTTTGGCAGTAGTAGTGAACGTGATGTCCAGACCACGGAGGGTATCGATCTTGTCGTAATCGATTTCCGGGAAGATGATCTGTTCTTTCACGCCCATGCTGTAGTTGCCGCGTCCGTCAAAAGACTTGCCATTCACGCCGCGGAAGTCGCGTACACGTGGCAGGGCAATGTCGACCAGACGCTGCAGGAACTCATACATGCGCTCGTCACGCAGAGTTACCTTGACACCGATCGGCCAGCCTTCACGGATTTTGAAACCGGCAACAGACTTACGAGCACGAGTCACAACAGCCTTCTGGCCAGCGATCTTTTCCAGATCGGCCACAGCGTGTTCGATGACTTTCTTGTCACCAACCGCTTCACCCACACCCATGTTCAGGGTGATCTTGGTGAGACGCGGTACTTCGTGTACGTTCTTCACACCCAGCTCTTTTTGCAGCTCAGGTACGATTTTTTCTCGGTAAACTTTTTTAAGTTCAGCCATCTTACCTGACCTCACGCATCGACCGGGTTGCCATTGGACTTGAACACGCGCTGCTTCTTGCCTTCTTCAGTGAAGGAGAAGCCGACGCGGTCAGCCTTCTGGCTCTCGGGGTTCCAGATAGCAACGTTGGAAGCCTGAATAGCTGCTTCCTTTTCCACGATGCCGCCAGGTTGGCCCAACATGGGGTTAGGCTTCTGGTGCTTCTTGACCATGTTGACGCCGGCTACAACCAGACGACCATCAGTGGCCACTTTCAGCACCTTGCCGCGCTTGCCCTTATCCTTACCGGCAATTACGACAACTTCATCATCACGACGAATCTTTTTCACAGCAGCCTCCTTACAGCACTTCTGGTGCCAGTGAGATGATCTTCATGAACTGCTCACCGCGCAGCTCACGAGTCACGGGCCCGAAGATACGGGTGCCGATCGGCTGTTGGTTAGCGTTCAGAAGCACTGCTGCGTTACCGTCGAAACGGATCAGAGATCCGTCGGGACGACGAACGCCCTTTCTGGTGCGAACGACCACGGCATTCATTACCTGGCCTTTCTTCACTTTGCCACGCGGGATGGCTTCTTTTACGGTGACCTTGATGATGTCACCGATACCGGCATAACGACGGTGGGAGCCGCCCAGTACTTTAATGCACTGAACACGACGGGCACCGCTGTTATCCGCTACGTCGAGTACTGTCTCGGTCTGAATCATTACCTTCTCCTCAAACTGCAGACCCAAAGCCGGCCCTGAAGGCCGGTATAGCCTTAGATTTGAGTCGCACGCTCAACAATGGAAACCAGCTCAAAAGACTTAGTCTTTGACTGAGGACGAGTTTCCTTGATAGTGACGACATCACCCATACGGCAATCGTTACTTTCATCGTGCGCGTGCAGTTTAGTAGACCGCTTTACGATTTTACCGTAGAGCGGATGCTTTACACGGCGCTCAATGAGGACAGTGATGGTCTTGTCCATCTTGTCACTCACGACCTTGCCGGTCAGAGTGCGGACTTTCTTGTCTTCGGCCATCTTATTCACCTGCCTTCTCATTCAGGACCGTTTTAACGCGGGCAATATCCCGCTTGGTCTGCTTCAGCAGATGAGTCTGCTTCAGCTGACCAGTTGCCTTCTGCATGCGATAGTTGAACTGATCGCGCAGCAGGGTGAGCAGCTCAGCATTGAGCTCCTCGGCAGATTTTCCACGCAATTCTGCAGCTTTCATTACATCATTCCCCGCTTGACGAAGGAGGTTTGAACCGGCAGCTTGGCAGCAGCCAGGGCAAATGCCTCACGCGCCAGCTCTTCGGATACACCTTCCATCTCATACAGGACACGGCCAGGTTGGATCTGGCATACCCAGTATTCGACGGCGCCTTTACCTTTACCCATACGAACCTCGAGAGGCTTCTTACTGATGGGCTTGTCAGGGAAGATGCGAATCCAGATTTTACCAGCACGCTTAACGTGACGAGTCATCGCACGACGAGCTGCTTCAATCTGACGGGCTGTTATACGGCCACGGCCAGTTGCCTTCAATGCGTATTCGCCGAAGCTAACCTTGGAGCCACGCTGAGCCAGACCGCGGTTACGGCCCTTCTGCATCTTGCGGAACTTAGTACGCTTAGGTTGGAGCATCGTTATTACTCCTTACTTCTTAGCCGGCTTGCGACGCGGACGCCGAGCGGGTTTCTTCTGTTCTTTTTCCTCTTCATGGACGCCGCCGATGACTTCGCCCTTGAAGATCCAGACCTTGATACCGATCACACCGTAGGTGGTGTGCGCTTCGTAAGTAGCGTAATCGATATCGGCACGCAGGGTGTGCAGAGGCACACGACCTTCGCGGTACCACTCGGTCCGTGCGATTTCAGCACCGCCGAGACGGCCGGAAATCTGAACACGAATACCCTTGGCGCCGAGACGCATGGTGTTCTGAACCGCACGCTTCATGGCGCGACGGAACATGACACGACGCTCCAGCTGGCCCGCAATACCTTGCGCTACCAGTTGAGCATCCATCTCAGGCTTGCGTACTTCTTCGATGTTGATGTGCACAGGCACAGACATCATCTTGTTCAGTTCCTGACGCAGACGCTCAACGTCTTCACCCTTCTTGCCAATCACGATACCGGGACGGGCAGTGTGGATGGTGACGCGTGCGCTTTGCGCTGGACGCTGAATGTCGATACGGCTGACAGACGCATTCTTCAGCTTCTTCTGCAGGTACTCACGCACCTTCAGATCAGCGATCAGGTTGTCTGCATAAGCGCTGCCTTCGGCATACCACACGGAGGTGTGGTTCTTGACGATGCCCAGGCGAATACCCGTTGGATGTACTTTCTGACCCATCTGATTACACCTCAGCAACCTTGACAGTGATATGGCAAGTCCGCTTCAGAATGCGATCAGCACGGCCTTTCGCCCGAGGCTTGATGCGCTTCATGGTCATGCCTTCGTTAACGTAGGCGCTGGATACCTTCAGCTCGTCGATATCCATGCCGTCGTTGTGTTCCGCGTTGGCAATCGCGGATTCCAGGACCTTCTTGACCAGGACAGCAGCTTTCTTGTTGCTGTAGGTCAGGATGTCCAGCGCTTCAGCCACCCCTTTGCCGCGAACAAGGTCAACGACCAAGCGAGCTTTCTGGGCAGAAATGCGAGCGCCTTTGTGCATAGCAGCTACTTCTTTCATCTCTTATCCCTTCTTAACGCTTCTTGGCCTTCTTGTCCGCTGCGTGACCACGGTAGGTACGCGTTGCGGCAAATTCACCCAGCTTGTGACCGACCATTTCTTCGGACACATAAACGGGTACGTGCTGACGACCATTGTGAACAGCCAGGGTCAGACCAACCATTTGCGGAATAATCATGGAACGGCGCGACCAGGTCTTGATCGGGCGCTTGTTTCCAGACTCTACCGCGTCCTCCACCTTCTTCAGCAGGTGCAGGTCAATAAAAGGACCTTTTTTAAGTGAACGTGGCACTGTCGTATCCTCTATCTCTCAATTACTTGCGGCGACGGACAATGAACTTGTCAGTACGCTTGTTCGAGCGAGTCTTCCGACCCTTGGTGGGCACACCCCACGGAGTAACCGGATGACGACCACCGGAGGTACGACCTTCACCACCACCGTGCGGGTGATCTACCGGGTTCATGGCAACACCACGAACGGTCGGACGAACACCACGCCAGCGCTTGGCACCAGCCTTACCCAGTGAGCGCAGGTTATGCTCGCTGTTGGATACCTCACCGAGAGTCGCACGACAGTCAGCCAGAACCTTGCGCATTTCGCCGGAGCGCAGACGCAGGGTTACATAAGCACCATCACGGGCAACCAGCTGAGCGGAGGTGCCGGCAGAACGCATCATCTGCGCACCCTTACCAGGCTTCAGCTCAACACAGTGAATCACAGAACCCAGCGGGATGTTGCGCAGCGGCAGAGTATTACCTGCCTTGATCGGCGCGTCCACACCGGAGAACAGCTTATCACCAGCCTTCACACCCTTGGGAGCGATGATGTAACGACGCTCACCGTCCAGGTACTTCAGCAGAGCAATGTTTGCTGTACGGTTCGGATCGTATTCCAGGCGCTCAACAGTCGCAGGAATACCGTCCTTGTTACGACGGAAGTCGATCACACGGTAGTGCTGCTTATGGCCACCACCCTTGTGACGGGTCGTAATGCGACCGTTATTGTTACGGCCACCGGTCTTGCTTTTCTTCTCTAACAGCGCAGCGAAGGGTTTCCCCTTGTGCAGGTCAGGGTTAACAACCTTGACTACGAAGCGGCGCCCGGGAGAAGTGGGTTTACACTTAACAACAGCCATCTGTCGATCTCCTCTTACTCAGCGTCCGCGAAGTCAATTTCCTGACCCGCTTCCAGAGCAACGTACGCTTTTTTCCAGTCTGAACGCTTGCCCAGACCACGCATGGTGCGCTTGGTCTTGCCCTTCACGTTTACAGTGCGGACAGACTTGACCTTGACATCAAACAGCTGCTCAACAGCCTTTTTGATTTCAAGCTTTACAGCGTCTTTGGCCACTTTGAAAACGTATTGATTACGTTCTTCAGCGACTACCGAAGCCTTCTCGGAAATGTGAGGCCCAAGCAGCACCTTCAACAGACGTTCCTGGTTCATCCCAGCATCTCCTCGAACTTCTTCACCGCGGCCACGGTCATGACGACTTTGTCATGAGCAACCAGGCTGACCGGATCCACACCCTGTACGTCGCGAACGTCGACGTGAGGAATGTTGCGCGCAGACAGGTACAGGTTTGCATCGACTTCGTCAGATACAAACAGTGCATTGTCAGTACCCAGCTCTTTCAGCTTGGCAACCATCTGCTTGGTCTTGGGCGCTTCCAGCGTCAGGCTTTCAACGATAACCAGACGCTCCTGGCGAACCAGTTCAGACAGGATGGAGCGCAGCGCACCGCGGTACATCTTGCGGTTCAGCTTCTGGGAATGATCCTGAGGACGAGCTGCAAACGTGGTGCCGCCCCCGCGCCAGATTGGGCTACGGATAGTACCGGCACGTGCACGGCCAGTACCCTTTTGACGCCAAGGCTTACGACCACCGCCGCTTACATCGCTGCGAGTCTTCTGCTGCTTGGTGCCCTGACGGCCGCCAGCCAGAAAAGCCACAACCGCCTGATGAATCAGTGATTCATTGAATTCGGCAGCAAAGGTTACGTCAGAAACCTGCAGAGCGCCTGAACCCATTACATTCAGATCCATACTTCAAATCCCCTCAGGCTGCGGAGCCAGCTTTGACAGCAGGCTTGATTACAACATCAGCACCAGTAGCACCCGGCACCGCACCCTTGATGAGCAGAAGGTTACGCTCTTCGTCCACGCGAACGATTTCCAGTGACTGAACAGTCACGCGCTCGTCGCCCATGTGACCAGCCATCTTCTTACCCTTGAACACGCGTCCGGGAGTCTGACACTGACCGATGGAACCAGGCGCACGGTGAGACAGGGAGTTACCGTGGGTAGCGTCCTGAGTACGGAAGTTCCAGCGCTTAACAACACCCTGGAAGCCCTTACCCTTGGAACGACCGGTAACATCAACCTTCTGACCTGCCTCAAACATGGAAACAGACAGAACGTCACCGACTTTCAGCTCGGATTCTTCAGAAGTACGGAATTCAACCAGCACGGAACCAGCTTCTACACCAGCCTTGGCGTAGTGACCAGCTTCTGGCTTGTTGAGACGAGATGCTTTCTTGGCACCAGCCGCAACCTGGATAGCGCTGTAACCGTCGGTATCGACAGTACGCACCTGGGCAATACGGTTAGGACCAATTTCAACGACAGTAACCGGCAAAGAAGCACCATCTTCGGTGAAAATACGGGTCATCCCGCACTTCTTGCCGATCAGGCCGAGGCGCGGCTTTTTGCCGTCAGCTTGATTTGACATGATTTACCTCATTTCGTGTACGGGGCTATCACCCGCTATGGCCGCCCATCTCAGAGCGTTACACACGACGAGACACGCAGAACGCGCTCTCGCCAGACAATTAGCCGAGGCTAATTTGAACTTCTACGCCCGCAGCAAGATCCAGCTTCATCAAAGCGTCAACGGTTTTTTCAGTTGGCTCGACGATATCCAGCATGCGCTTGTGCGTACGAATTTCGTACTGATCACGGGCATCCTTGTTGACGTGCGGAGAAATCAGCACGGTGAAGCGTTCCTTGCGAGTAGGCAGGGGAATGGGACCTCGGACCTGAGCACCAGTGCGCTTGGCAGTTTCCACGATTTCCTGTGTGGACTGGTCGATCAGGCGATGGTCAAAAGCCTTGAGTCGAATTCGGATTTGTTGAGCTTTAGGCTGCTGACTCATCTTCATGACCTAATAATATTTAAAGAACAAAGTCCGCCCCATCATTGGTGGGCAGACAGCAAAGAAAGCGGGATTCTACGCGCCGTCAATATTACTGTCAATATTTTATACAGTAAAAGCCCCGAGCCTGAGCCCGGGGCTATTTGTTTAGAGCGGTAGAGTCAGACCAGGTCGCTATTAGGCGATGATCTTGGCAACAACACCGGCGCCAACAGTACGGCCGCCTTCACGAATCGCGAAGCGCAGACCTTCTTCCATGGCGATAGGAGCGATCAGAGTTACAGTCATCTGAACGTTATCACCAGGCATTACCATTTCAACGCCTTCTGGCAGTTCGCAGGAACCGGTCACGTCAGTTGTACGGAAGTAGAACTGAGGACGGTAGCCCTTGAAGAAAGGAGTATGACGACCACCTTCATCCTTGGACAGAACGTAAACTTCTGACTGGAACTGGGTGTGAGGAGTGATAGAACCGGGCTTAGCCAGTACCTGACCACGCTCTACGTCTTCACGCTTGGTACCACGCAGCAGACAGCCAACGTTCTCACCAGCACGGCCTTCGTCCAGCAGCTTGCGGAACATTTCTACGCCGGTAACGGTGGTCTTGGTGGTGTCTTTGATACCAACGATTTCGATTTCTTCACCAACCTTGACGATACCACGCTCAACACGACCGGTAACAACTGTACCGCGGCCAGCGATGGAGAATACGTCTTCAATCGGCATCAGGAAAGGCTGGTCGATTGCACGCTCAGGCTCAGGGATGTACTCGTCCAGAGTTTCTACCAGCTTCTTAACAGCGGTAGTACCCATTTCGTTGGCGTCTTCACCGTTCAGAGCCATCAGGGCAGAACCGATAACGATCGGAGTGTCGTCACCCGGGAATTCGTAAGTGTCCAGCAGCTCACGAACTTCCATTTCTACCAGTTCCAGCAGCTCTTCATCGTCAACCATGTCAGCCTTGTTCAGGAAGACAACGATGTAAGGAACACCGACCTGACGAGACAGCAGGATGTGCTCACGAGTCTGAGGCATGGGGCCGTCAGCAGCGGAACATACCAGGATAGCGCCGTCCATCTGGGCAGCACCGGTGATCATGTTCTTAACGTAGTCAGCGTGTCCGGGGCAGTCTACGTGCGCGTAGTGACGGTTCGGAGAATCGTATTCTACGTGTGCAGTAGAGATGGTGATACCACGCTCACGCTCTTCAGGCGCGTTATCGATCTGGTCGAAAGCCTTGGCAGTACCGCCCCAGACTTCTGCACAGACGCGAGTCAGAGCAGCAGTCAGGGTAGTTTTACCGTGGTCAACGTGACCGATGGTGCCGACGTTTACGTGCGGCTTATTACGTTCAAATTTTTCCTTAGCCATTTTGACTTACCTTACTGGTCAATGAAAATTACAGTTAACCCTGGTTATTCTTGATCACCGCTTCCGCGATGCTCGCAGGTGTTTCGGCATACTCGGAGAATTCCATGGTGTATGTCGCACGACCCTGAGTAGCAGAACGAAGATCTGTGGCATAACCGAACATCTCAGCCAGAGGCACCTGAGCGCGGATAACCTTGCCGGAAGTGCTGTCTTCCATACCCTGCACGAGACCACGACGACGGTTCAGGTCACCCATGACATCACCCATGTACTCTTCGGGTGTGACAACCTCAACAGCCATCATCGGCTCCATCAGAACGGGCTGAGCCTGCGGGGCGTACTTCTTCAGAGCCTGAGATGCGGCGATTTTAAACGCCATCTCGTTGGAGTCAACCTCGTGGAAGGAG
This sequence comes from uncultured Kistimonas sp., assembly GCA_964291505.2. Classification (GTDB taxonomy): domain Bacteria; phylum Pseudomonadota; class Gammaproteobacteria; order Pseudomonadales; family Endozoicomonadaceae; genus Kistimonas. The sequence goes on from OZ220199.1 coordinate 701,398, forward strand.
CCGTCATACAGACGCGCCTTCAGGCCAAGCAGCGGATAGCCGGCGATAACGCCGTTCTGCATCTGCTCCTCGATACCCTTCTGAACCGCAGGAATGTATTCCTTGGGAATGGCGCCACCAACGATTTCGTTGACGAATACCAGACCTTCTTCACCCTCGTCAGCCGGGGAGAAGTCAACAACAACGTGACCGTACTGACCACGACCACCAGACTGCTTGGCAAACTTGTGGTTGGCAGTAACGCTGGCCTTGAGCTTCTCACGGTAAGACACCTGAGGCTTACCAATGTTCGCTTCAACCTTGAACTCGCGACGCATACGGTCAACCAGTACATCAAGGTGCAGCTCACCCATACCGGAGATGATGGTCTGACCGGTTTCTTCGTCAGTCTTGACACGGAAAGAAGGATCTTCCTGGGCCAGCTTGCCCAGCGCGATACCCATCTTCTCCTGGTCAGCCTTGGACTTAGGCTCAACCGCAACAGAGATAACCGGCTCAGGGAATTCCATGCGCTCCAGAACGATCGGATGATCCGGATCACACAGCGTCTCACCAGTGGTCACGTCCTTCATACCGATCAGAGCAACGATATCACCCGCCAGGGCTTCCTTGATCTCTTCACGGTTGTTGGCGTGCATCTGCACCATACGGCCGATACGCTCTTTCTTCATCTTGACGGAGTTGATGACCGACTGACCAGAAGCAGCAATACCGGAGTAAACACGAGCGAACGTCAGCGTACCAACGAAGGGGTCGGTAGCAATTTTGAATGCCAGCGCAGCGAACGGAGCCTTGTCGTCAGCCTCACGGGTTTCGACGGTTTCACCGTCGTCCAGAGTACCTTCGATTGCCTTAACTTCTTTCGGAGAAGGCATGAACTCAATGACCGCGTCCAGAACTGCCTGAACACCCTTGTTCTTGAACGCAGAACCACCGAACACAGGAATGATTTCGTTGGCCAGCGTACGAACACGGATACCCTGCTTGATTTCTTCTTCAGTCAGGTCACCCTCTTCGAGGTATTTTTCCATCAACTCTTCAGAAGATTCGGCAGCCGCTTCAACCATGTACTCGCGCATTTCTTCGCAAGTCGCCTGCAGGTCAGCCGGGATATCGCCGTATTCAAAGCTCATGCCCTGGTCGGCTTCGTTCCACAGGATGGTCTTCATCTTGATCAGATCGACAACACCCTTGAATTCGTCTTCAGCACCGATGGTCATCTGCATCGGTACCGCGTTGGCGCCCAGGCGCTCACGCAGCTGACGAACAACCATCAGGAAGTCCGCACCGGTACGGTCCATCTTGTTGACGAATACCATGCGCGGTACTTCGTACTTGTTTGCCTGACGCCATACGGTTTCAGTCTGAGGCTGAACACCGGAGGAACCACACAGAACAACAACTGCACCATCCAGAACCCGCAGGGAACGTTCTACTTCGATAGTGAAGTCAACGTGTCCAGGCGTATCGATGATGTTGACACGATGCTCATCAAACTGAGCATTCATACCACGCCAGAAACAGGTGGTAGCCGCAGAAGTGATGGTAATACCACGCTCCTGCTCCTGCTCCATCCAGTCCATGGTAGCGGCACCGTCGTGTACTTCACCGATCTTATGGCTCAGACCGGTGTAGAACAGGATCCGCTCAGTAGTAGTGGTCTTACCCGCGTCTACGTGGGCGCAGATACCAATGTTACGGTATCGGCTAATCGGGGTTTTACGAGCCACGACACAATCCTCTGTATTATCTTAGAAACGGTAGTGGGAGAACGCCTTGTTAGCTTCTGCCATACGATGCACGTCTTCACGCTTCTTGACAGCGGCGCCTTTGTTGTCAGCCGCGTCAACCAGCTCACCTGCCAGACGCAGGTCCATGGATTTTTCACCACGCTTACGTGCAGCGTCTACCAGCCAGCGCATGGCCAGGGCAGAACGACGCGCAGGACGAACTTCTACGGGCACCTGGTAGGTAGCACCACCAACACGACGAGATTTAACCTCGACAACCGGTGCAACGGATTCCAGGGCCGCTTCGAACACCTCGAGAGGGTCCTTGTTAGTACGCTCCTGGATCTTGTCCAACGCACCATACACGATACGCTCGGCGACAGACTTCTTGCCGCTGACCATAACGTGGTTAATGAATTTGGTCAGTACCTTGTTACCGAACTTCGGATCCGGCAACACATCGCGTTTCGCTACGACTCGTCTTCTAGGCATTGATAAGTCCTCAAACTTGGTCTTCAGGTTGTTTCGAGATCAGCCTTCGACTCGACCTTACTCTTATCAACCAGATGCTCTGATTAATAGATAAAACTATGACAACTATTCAGGCGATTAATTCCCCTGAACAGAAAAGCCTCAGGACTTGGGCTTCTTGGTGCCGTACTTGGAACGGCCCTGCTTACGATCGTTAACACCCTGGGTATCCAGCGTACCGCGGACGGTGTGGTAACGAACACCGGGCAAGTCTTTTACACGACCGCCACGGATCAGCACAACACTGTGCTCCTGCAGGTTGTGACCTTCACCACCGATGTAGGAAGTCACTTCAAAGCCGTTGGTCAGGCGCACACGGCAAACCTTACGCAGGGCTGAGTTAGGCTTCTTGGGGGTGGTGGTGTATACACGGGTGCAAACGCCACGACGCTGCGGGCAGCTCTGCAGAGCAGGCACGTCGGTCTTTTTGACCTTGCGCTTGCGCGGCTTGCGAACCAACTGGTTAATGGTTGCCATTTAAGCAATTTCTCCGAAGTTTCTAATACAAAACAGGTTACGACACCCAGAGGATTAAGCATCGCGACCCGAGCCTGACCAGTAAATACCGGCCAGACACTGGTTTTCACAAAGGGTTTTGTGGAAACCGGCGCCCAAAGGCAGCCTTGACAAGAGACAAAGGCAGGGCACACTAAAAGGCACCGGATTTTAAATAGGCCAGCCGCCCGCGTCAAGGAATGCCGCAGGCTTTCACGTCAGGGGAAACGCTGAGAATCACGTAAACATGCTGCCACCCACTCCGGACAACTACGGATTGATTATAAACAATAATGAAGAAACAGCGGCTTTACCTCACTATTCCTCGAATTCTTCTGTTTTTATTGATACAAAACCTGTATTCATCTGATGCATTAGCATCAGGGATCGGAAAGTACGAATCCTGGTATCAGGATGTCTGGTGTGAAGGCTATGATGGCCAAACGGAAGTTGAGCAGGATGATGGTACGCGCGTTGACTGCCTGACCAGCAACCATGCTATTGAAATGGAGTTTGCCCGAAAATGGCGTGAAGCGATTGGCCAGTCATTACATTACGCCTTAAAGACTGGACGCAAGGCTGGCATTGTGTTGATTCTGCAGAAACCTTCAGATGAGCAATACTGGGAAAGTCTTGGCGAAGTCATCAAGCATTATCACCTGCCAATAACACTCTGGCGCTTGGGCCGTAATTCAAGGCGTACACCCTACATCACTTCCTCTAACAATACGGGTTCGACCAATAGCATTGATTGTTATCCCCTTGGCAAAAGCATGATCAGTATCACCGGACACACAATAGCGAATCGTATTCGATGTACCACCATTTGTTACACCCCGAGGCCCATAAGATAACCTTGTAATATCTCTTGACCATTCAATGGATAGATCTTCAATATTTGTAACACGTGCCCGGAGCATTTCTTCGCCAGCTGTTACCAATAAAAAACCATCATTATCCTGATCCGTAAAAAGCTGCCAGCCACCATTCCACATTGACTTAGGATCAGAAGAATCCCTTGTACCATTTTCCCGTATTGTTACCCATATATTGCGGCTTAATGCTTCAGAACGCGCATATGCCAACGCACTCCGCAAAGAGGCCACCTCCGCATCAACACGATTTTTAAGCACCCAGTCCGATATCGCTGGTCCCGCAGCCGCAACAAGTATGATCACAATACCCATACTCACCAGCAGCTCAACCATTGTGAAGCCGCCCTGCTTTCCCGAGAATTCCTTTCTCATTCCTGAATACCTGAAAAGCCATTCCGTTGCCTATTTAATTCACTCTAGCAACTGGACTGCCCCAGACCGTCTCGCGTGAGCGTTTCATAGTGCATTACAGGGATATAACGGTTTTTTCATTCATAATACGCATAAAAAAACGGAGCCTTATGGCTCCGTTTTCTCAGTCGACTCACCAAGGGCTTACCGATTAGGCAAACCCTTGCTCAGTGCGATCAGGCATCACCTGAATTCAAAGCTTCAGACAGCGCCTGCTCTACTTCAGAAGCAGAAACAGTAGGTGTCACAAACTCGACAGGTTCCAACTTCTCTCTGCGGTCCTTGTGATAAGTTAGACCAGTTCCCGCCGGAATCAGTCGACCCACAACCACGTTTTCTTTCAGACCACGCAGGTAGTCACGCTTACCGGTCACAGCGGCCTCAGTCAGTACTCGCGTGGTTTCCTGGAAGGAAGCCGCTGAGATGAACGACTCAGTCGCCAGAGAGGCCTTAGTAATACCCAGCAGGACACGCTCATACTTGGCTGGGAACTTATCCTCGCCACTCAGCGTATCGTTAACCTCAAGCACCTTGTTGTATTCCATCTGCTCACCGCGGATCAGGTCAGAGTCACCAGCATCGGAGACTTCAACCTTACGCAGCATCTGGCGCAGAATCGTTTCAATGTGCTTGTCGTTAATCTTAACGCCCTGCAGACGGTATACGTCCTGGATCTCGTTGACGATGTACTTCGCCAGCTCACCCACACCCAGCAGTCGTAAAACGTCGTGCGGGTTGGTCGGACCGTCGGAAACAACTTCACCCTTGGTGACCTGTTCACCCTCGAACACGTTCAGGTGACGCCACTTCGGAATCAGCTCCTCATACGGATCGCTACCGTCAGTCGGAGTGATCACCAGTCGCTTCTTACCCTTGGTCTCCTTACCGAAGCCGATGGTACCGGAGATTTCTGCCAGGATGGCAGGCTCTTTCGGCTTACGTGCTTCGAACAGGTCGGCAACCCGAGGCAGACCACCGGTGATATCCCGGTTACCACTGGACTGCTGCGGAATACGGGCAATGATGTCACCTACTTCCACGTTCACGCCGTCCTTCAGGCTCAGCAATGAGTTAGCCGGCAGGAAGTACTGCGCCGGGATGTTGGTATTCGCCATCATCAGCTCATTGCCGTTCTCATCAACCAGCTGGATCGCGGGACGCAGATCCTTACCGGCAGACGGACGATCCTTCGGATCCATAACTTCGATACTGGACAGACCGGTGATTTCATCCGTCTGTTTCTTGATGGTAATACCATCTTCCATACCGAAGAATTTCACCTTACCGGCCACTTCCGTCACGATCGGGTGCGTATGCGGATCCCACTTGGCAACAATCGCGCCGGCTTCTACGGCATCACCATCCTTCACGGACAGCACCGCACCGTAAGGCAGCTTGTAACGCTCACGCTCACGACCGAATTCATCCGCAACGGCCAGCTGACCGGAACGGCTGACAGCAACCAGATTGCCATCCTTCCGCTCAACAAACTTCAGGTTTTGCAGACGGATAGAGCCTTTACTCTTAACAGTGATGTTGTCCTGCGCAGCATTCCGTGACGCCGCACCACCGATGTGGAAGGTACGCATCGTCAACTGGGTACCGGGTTCACCGATGGACTGTGCCGCGATAACACCGACAGCCTCACCCACGTTAACCAGGTGGCCACGACCTAGGTCACGGCCGTAACACTTGGAGCACACACCGTAACGGGTTTCACAGGAGATAGAGGAGCGAACCAGAACCTCATCAACGTTCAACTCTTCCAGCTTGCGAACCCATTGCTCGTCAATCAACGTACCTGCGCTGACTGCGATATCATCGGTGCCAGGTGTGTAGACATCTTCTGCCACCACACGACCCAGGATACGCTCACCCAGCGGTTCAACAACGTCACCACCTTCGATGTGAGGCGTCATCAACAAACCATTGCTGGTACCGCAATCGTGCTCAGTGACCACCAGATCCTGTGCAACGTCAACCAGACGACGGGTCAGGTAACCGGAGTTCGCTGTCTTCAATGCCGTATCCGCCAGACCCTTACGAGCACCGTGGGTCGAGATGAAGTACTGCAGTACGTTCAGACCTTCACGGAAGTTCGCAGTGATCGGCGTTTCGATGATGGAGCCGTCCGGCTTCGCCATCAGACCACGCATACCAGCCAGCTGACGAATCTGCGCCGCACTACCCCGGGCGCCGGAGTCAGCCATCATGTAGACGCTGTTAAAGGATTCCTGGTCTACCTCTTTACCTTCACGGTCGATGACCTTGTCGGTCTTGAGGTTTTCCATCATCCGCTTGGCCAGCACTTCGTTGGCACGGGACCAGATATCGATAACCTTGTTGTACTTTTCGCCCTGGGTTACCAGACCGGAAGCAAACTGGTTTTCAATTTCGCGCACTTCATTGTGTGCTTCGTCGATGATGTTGACCTTCTCATCCGGGATAACGAAATCGTTAACACCGATGGATGCACCGGAAACCGTTGCATACTGGAAGCCCAGGTACATCATCTGGTCAGCAAAGATAACTGTCTCTTTCAGACCGACACGACGGTAGCAGGCGTTCAGCAATCCAGAGATGGAACGCTTCTTCATCGCCTGGTTAACCAGTTCGAACGGCAGGCCGTCAGGAACGATATCCCACAGCAGTACACGACCGATGGTGGTGTCAGCAATAAAGCGACGAGACTCCAGCTCACCTTGCGCATTCTTAAGCGCTTCGGAAATACGAACCTTCACCTTCGCATGCAGATCCGCCGCGCCAACACGGTAAGCCCGCAGGGCTTCCTTGATGTCGGCAAACATCATGCCCTCACCCTTCGCATTGATGCGATCACGGGTGATGTAGTAGAGACCCAGTACCACGTCCTGAGAAGGAACGATGATCGGCTCACCACTGGCCGGTGCCAGAATGTTGTTGGTGGACATCATCAACGCACGCGCTTCCAGCTGGGCTTCCAGCGTCAGCGGTACGTGAACAGCCATCTGGTCACCGTCAAAGTCGGCGTTGTAGGCAGCACAGACTAGCGGATGCAGCTGGATCGCCTTACCTTCAATCAGTACCGGCTCGAATGCCTGGATACCCAGACGGTGCAGTGTCGGTGCACGGTTCAGCAGAACAGGATGCTCACGGATGACTTCATCCAGGATATCCCATACGACCGGCTCTTCCCGCTCCACCATTTTCTTGGCGGCTTTAATGGTTGTCGCCAGTCCGCGGTGTTCCAGCTTGCCAAAGATAAAGGGCTTGAACAATTCAAGCGCCATCTTCTTAGGAAGACCGCACTGATGCAGACGCAGGGACGGACCTACGGTAATTACAGAACGACCGGAGTAGTCAACACGCTTACCCAGCAGGTTCTGACGGAAACGCCCCTGCTTACCCTTGATCATGTCTGCCAGGGACTTCAGCGGACGCTTGTTGGAACCGGTGATCGCACGACCACGGCGACCGTTATCCAGCAGCGCATCTACGGATTCCTGCAGCATCCGCTTTTCGTTACGGACGATGATGTCAGGCGCATTCAGCTCAAGCAGACGCTTCAGACGGTTGTTACGGTTAATCACGCGACGATACAGATCGTTCAGGTCAGAGGTCGCGAAACGGCCACCATCCAGCGGCACCAGCGGACGCAGATCCGGCGGCAGAACCGGCAGAACCTTCATGATCATCCACTCCGGACGGTTACCGGAGTTGTAGAAGGCTTCCAGCAGTTTCAGACGCTTGGCCAGCTTCTTCAGCTTGGTTTCGCTGTTGGTCTGGGGAATTTCTTCACGCAGCTGGTTGATTTCGTCTTCCAGGTCGATGTCGTTCAACAACGCCTGAACGGCTTCAGCACCCATGCGGGCGTCGAAGTCATCACCGAACTCTTCCAGCGCTTCGTAGTACTCTTCGTCGTTCAGCAGCTGACCGCGATCCAGCGTGGTCATGCCCGGATCAATAACGACGTAAGATTCAAAATACAGAACCCGTTCGATATCGCGCAGGGTCATGTCCAGCAGCAGACCGATCCGGCTGGGCAGCGACTTCAGGAACCAGATGTGGGCAACCGGGCTGGCCAGTTCAATGTGACCCATACGGTCACGACGCACCTTGGACAGCGCGACTTCAACGCCACACTTCTCACAGATAACACCACGGTGCTTCAGGCGCTTGTACTTACCGCACAGGCACTCATAGTCCTTGACTGGGCCAAAGATCTTGGCGCAGAACAGACCGTCACGCTCAGGTTTGAACGTACGGTAGTTAATGGTTTCCGGTTTTTTTACTTCACCGTAAGACCAGGAACGGACCAGTTCCGGAGAGGCCAGTGAAATTCGAATGGCATCAAACTCGTCCGACTGTCCCTGGGTTTTTAGCAGATTCAACAAGTCTTTCATCGCTTCTCCTCGCGGAAGCGGACGGGTCAGTGACCCGCCGCTGTTAACCCCTTAGCCTGATTATTCAGTTTCGAGCTCGATATCGATGCCCAGTGAACGAATTTCCTTAACCAGAACATTAAAGGACTCTGGCATACCCGCTTCCATCCGGTGATCGCCATCAACAATGTTTTTGTACATCTTGGTACGGCCGGCGACGTCATCAGACTTGACGGTGAGCATTTCCTGCAGCGTGTACGCGGCGCCATAAGCTTCCAGCGCCCACACTTCCATCTCACCGAATCGCTGACCACCAAACTGCGCCTTACCACCCAGCGGCTGCTGGGTAACCAGCGAGTAGGAACCGGTAGAACGGGCATGCATCTTGTCATCGACCAGGTGGTTCAGCTTGAGCATGTACATGTAACCAACGGTTACCTGACGTTCAAACTGGTTACCGGTACGACCGTCGAACAGTGTGCACTGACCGCTGTCGTTCAGGTCTGCCAGACGCAGCAGCTCCTTGATCTCGGCTTCCTTGGCACCATCGAATACGGCCGTTGCCATCGGAACACCACCACGCAGGTTGCGAGCCAGCTCCATGATCTCCTGATCAGAGAAACTGTCCAGGTCAACCTTGTTCGCACGACCCGCTACACCGTTGTAGACCTGATCCAGGAACTTACGGATATCAGCCACAGCCTGCTGCGCTTCGATCATACGATTGATCTTTACGCCCAGCCCTTTGGCCGCTGCACCCAGGTGAGTCTCCAGCACCTGACCAACGTTCATCCGCGACGGTACACCCAGCGGGTTCAGAACGATATCAACCGGGTTACCATTCTCATCATACGGCATATCTTCTACCGGCATGATGATGGAGATAACACCCTTGTTACCGTGACGACCCGCCATCTTGTCACCCGGCTGGATGCGACGCTTGATGGCCAGGTAAACCTTGACGATCTTCAGAACGCCAGGCGCCATGTCATCACTGGTCTGCAGCTTTTTCTTCTTGTCTTCGAAACGCTCATCCAGCTGCGCACGCAATTCAGTCAACTGCTTGCGGGCATTATCCAGCTGTTCGTTCAGAGACTCGTCAGCCATAACCAGCTTGAACCACTGGTCGTGTTCCAGGCCGTTCAGGTACTCGTCAGAAATACTGTCACCCTTGGACAGGGCAGGACCGCGATCCGCCTTCTGACCAACCAGCGCATTGCGCAGACGGGCAAAGGTATCGAATTCAACGATACGGAACTCTTCGTTCAGGTCCTTACGGATTTCGTCGAGCTGCTCTTTTTCGATAGACAGCGCACGGGAATCCTTCTCCACACCGTCACGGGTGAAGACCTGCACGTCGATAACGGTACCTTTCACACTGGTGGGAACACGCAGTGAGGTATCCTTAACGTCAGACGCCTTTTCACCGAAGATCGCGCGCAGCAGCTTTTCTTCCGGAGTCAGCTGGGTTTCACCCTTCGGTGTCACCTTACCTACCAGAATGTCGCCTGCTTCAACTTCTGCACCCACGTAAACAATACCGGCTTCATCCAGCTTGTTCAGGGCAGACTCACCCACGTTGGGAATATCCGCAGTGATTTCTTCGGAACCCAGCTTGGTATCACGAGCCACACAGGTCAGTTCCTGAATGTGGATCGTGGTGAAACGGTCTTCCTGCACAACCCGCTCAGACACCAGGATGGAGTCCTCGAAGTTGTAACCGTTCCAGGGCATGAACGCGACGCGCATGTTCTGACCCAGGGCCAATTCGCCGATATCCACAGAAGGACCGTCAGCCAGGATATCGCCACGGGCAATGACGTCGCCCTTCTTAACCAGGGAACGCTGGTTAATACAGGTGTTCTGGTTAGAACGGGTGTACTTGGTCAGTGCGTAGATATCCACGCCCGCTTCACCCGCCAGCAGCTCGGATTCTTCAACACGGATAACGATCCGGGAAGCATCCACACTGTCAACCACACCGCCACGCTTGGCAACGACACAAACACCGGAGTCGCGGGCAACGTTACGCTCCATACCGGTACCAACCAGCGGCTTGTCGGCGCGCAGGGTCGGAACGGCCTGACGCTGCATGTTCGATCCCATCAGGGCCCGGTTCGCGTCATCGTGCTCGAGGAACGGAATCAGGGACGCAGCCACAGATACCACCTGACGCGGTGATACATCCATGAAGTTGACCTGCTCGGGTCCCATCAGGGTAAATTCGTTGCGATAACGAACGTTAACCAGCTCTTCGCTCAGACGGTTGTTTTCGTCCAGCACCGCACTGGCCTGTGCGATAACGAATTCACCTTCTTCAATCGCAGACAGGTATTCGATTTGATCGGTTACCTGACCATCAATAACTTTACGGTACGGAGACTCGAGGAAACCGTAATCGTTAGTACGGGCATACGTTGCCAGTGAGTTGATCAGACCGATGTTCGGACCTTCAGGGGTCTCGATAGGACATACACGACCGTAGTGGGTCGGATGCACGTCTCGAACCTCGAAGCCAGCACGCTCACGGGTCAAACCACCCGGGCCCAATGCAGAGACACGACGCTTGTGCGTGATCTCGGACAGTGGGTTGTTCTGGTCCATGAACTGGGACAGCTGGCTGGAACCGAAGAATTCCTTGATCGCAGCAGCAACCGGCTTGGCGTTGATCAGATCCTGAGGCATCAGGCCTTCGCTTTCGGCCATGGACAGACGCTCACGGACCGCACGCTCAACACGCACCAGACCAACACGGAACTGGTTCTCTGCCATTTCACCGACAGAACGGACACGACGGTTACCCAGGTGATCGATATCGTCACAGATACCGTGACCGTTACGGATATCAACCAGGGTACGCATCACATCAATGATGTCCTGATTATCGAGAACGCCGGAGCCTTCATCGCTTTCACGCGCCATACGGCGGTTGAACTTCATACGACCAACGGCAGACAGGTCATAACGCTCAGCGGTAAAGAACAGGTTCTGGAACAGCTGCTCGGCGGCTTCTTTGGTCGGCGGCTCACCAGGACGCATCATGCGGTAGATTTCTACCAGCGCTTCGATACGGTTAGTGGTGGTATCGGCTCTCAGCGTGTCGGAAACGTAGGAACCACAATCCAGCTCGTTAGTGTAGATAACCTCAATTTCCTTGGCGGAAGCCGCAAGGAACTTCTCGTACAGCTCAAGCGTAATTTCGGTATTGCATTCCGCAATGATTTCACCGGTTGTCTTGTGGATAACCGGCTTGGCCAGCACCTTGCCGAGCACGTACTCGACCGGCGCCTCAATCTCTTTGATATTGGCTTTCTGCAGCTGACGGATATGACGTGCCGTTACACGACGGCCCAGCTCAACCACGACATTGCCGTCCTGGTCCTTGATGTCAAAGCTGGCTGCTTCACCACGCAGACGCTCGGGAATCAGCTCGAAAGAAACGCCATTGCTGGAGATCTTGTAGAAGTTTGTCTCAAAGAACGCACCCAGAATCTGCTCAGAGGTAAAGTCCAGTGCACGCAGCAGGATCGTTGCAGGAAGCTTCCGGCGACGGTCGATACGAACGAAGAGCAGATCCTTCGGATCAAATTCGAAGTCCAGCCATGAACCACGGTAAGGAATCACCCGTGCAGAGTACAGCAGCTTACCAGAGGAATGTGTCTTACCACGGTCGTGGTCAAAGAACACACCGGGGGAACGATGCAGCTGGGAAACAATAACACGCTCGGTACCATTGATTACGAAGGTACCGTTTTCTGTCATGAGCGGAATTTCGCCCATGTAGACTTCTTGTTCCTTGATGTCCTTGATCGCCTTGTTGGCGCTTTCCTTGTCATAAATAATCAGGCGAACCTTTACACGCAGGGGGACTGCGTAAGTGATTCCGCGCAGCTGGCATTCCTTGACATCAAAGGCGGGCGTGCCCAGACGGTAGCCAACATATTCCAGGGCTGCATTGCCGGAATAGCTGACAATCGGAAAGACGGACTTGAAAGCCGCGTGCAAACCGATATCATCTCTCGCGTCAGTGCCTTTGCCTGACTGCAAAAGTTTTTGATAGGAATCCAGCTGAATTGCCAGCAAATACGGCACATCCATGACGTGCGGCAATTTACCGAAGTCCTTGCGGATACGTTTTTTCTCTGTATACGAGTAAGCCATCAGCATTCCCCAGCTAGGTCACCTGCGGTTGTGTCGTTGATCACCGGCTTCGGAGTCACGACAGCCCTTGAGGGCGGGTAGCCTCTCTTATTGTCACCGTTTGGTGATAACCATCCTTCTATAAACCATAACGTTCTATCAGGCCGAATCATACGGGCATAAAAGTTATAGCTCATACAACGGAAAAAGGCCGGTGCCCTTGGACACCAGCCATTCGGCCTATTATGCAACAAGCCTGAAAAAAAGCAATGCTGAATTACTTGATTTCTACAGTAGCGCCAGCTTCTTCCAGCTCTTTCTTCAGAGCTTCAGCTTCTTCCTTGGTAGCGCCTTCCTTCAGAGGAGCAGGAGCGCCGTCTACCAGTGCCTTGGCTTCTTTCAGACCCAGACCGGTAGCACCACGAACAACCTTGATGACGTTAACTTTCTTGTCACCAGCGGCAGTCAGGATTACGTCGAACTCAGTCTTCTCTTCAGCAGCAGCAGCTTCGCCAGCAGCAGGAGCAGCAACGGCTACAGCGGCTTGAGCGCTGACACCGAACTTCTCTTCCATAGCTTCAACCAGCTCAACTACTTCCATAACGCTCATTTCAGCGATGGCATTCAGGATATCGTCTTTAGACAGAGCCATTTTTAACTCCAAAAATTCTGTATGGTAAAACCAAAAATTCTTTAACTAAAAACCAGCCGATCACCAGGATCAGGCGGCTTTCTTCTGGTCGGCAACAGCTGCCATTACACGGGTAATACGTGCTGGGAACTCGTTCAGAGTTCTGGTCAGCTTGGTTACCGGTGCAATCATTACGCTCATCAGCATCGCGCGAGCCTGGTCCAGGGTAGGCATCTTGGCCAGGACATCAATCTGCTCAGCGCCGAGCAGTTGACCTCCAATGGACAGAGCCTTGACTTCCAGCTCTTTGTTATCCTTGGCAAAATCCTTGAGCAGACGAGCTGCTGAACCTGGATCTTCCTGGGAAAACACCAGAACTGTAGGACCAATCAGAGCCTCTTTCAGGCACTCGTATTCGGTGCCTTCTACTGCGCGGCGAGCCAGGGTATTACGTACAACCTTCAGGTATACGCCACCCTCACGAGCCTGCTTGCGCAGAGAGGTCATCTGGTCAACAGTCAGACCACGGTAATCCGCGATAACAGCCGACAGAGCGCTTTGGGCAACCTCGCTGACTTCGGCGACAATCGCCTTCTTGTCTTCGAGACCTAACGCCATTGGCTTTACTCCAATTCTCTATAGAACAGAGCATCTTCCAATCAGGGGAAGACACTCCCTAAATACGGTGATGGGTTAATTGCAACGCAATCAGTTCACCGTCTACGCAGGACATTAAGCAAACAACACAAAAATCGGTCATCCGCACCTGCGATCTTTGACGGCCCCCGCAATACGAGGACCCCAAAGACTGGAGAGCCGATGCAGCAGATCAGAAACCTGCTGCAACACTCAAATTAGAAGTCAAGGCTAGCCTGATCGATGGCCAGACCGGGACCCATAGTAGAAGACAGGGTCACCTTCTTGACATAGACACCCTTGGCGGAAGAAGGCTTCAGCTTCTTCAGATCAACCAGCAGCGCTTCAACGTTCTGCTTCAGGGAGCCCGCTTCGAAGTCGATCTTGCCGACGGAAGCGTGAATAATACCGTTCTTGTCGGTACGGTAGCGAACCTGACCTGCCTTGGCGTTTTTAACCGCTTCAGCAACGTTAGGCGTCACAGTACCCACTTTCGGGTTAGGCATCAGACCACGAGGACCCAGAACCTGACCCAGCTGGCCAACAACGCGCATCGCATCCGGAGAAGCAATAACAACGTCAAAGTTCATTTCGCCCGCTTTGATCTGTTCTGCCAGATCTTCCATACCAACCAGTTCCGCACCCGCTTCACGGGCCGCATCAGCGTTAGCACCCTGAGTGAAGACAGCGACGCGAACGTCTTTACCAGTACCGTTAGGCAGCACGGTAGAGCCACGAACAACCTGGTCAGATTTACGTGGATCAACACCCAGGTTCACAGAAACATCGACAGACTCTTTGAACTTGGCAGCCGGCAGATCCTTCAACAGGTTGGCAGCATCTTCAAAACCGTAGATTTTGGTGCTGTCAACTTTCTCAGCAATCAGCTTTGCACGCTTGGTCATCTTGGCCATTACACACCCTCCACGTTCAGGCCCATGCTGCGGGCACTTCCAGCGATGGTGCGGATAGCAGCGTCTTCGTCAGCTGCAGTCAGATCAGGCTCTTTGATCTTGGCGATTTCCAGCAGCTGCTCGCGAGTCACAGTGCCAACCTTTTCAGTGTTAGGACGACCGGAACCCTTCTTCAGCTTCAGCGCTTTCTTCAGCAGAACAGCAGCCGGCGGAGTCTTGGTTTCAAAGGTGAAGCTGCGATCACTGTAAACAGTGATAACAACCGGAGTCGGCATGCCCGGCTCAAGACTCTGAGTCTTGGCGTTAAAGGCCTTACAGAACTCCATGATGTTGACACCGTGCTGACCCAGCGCAGGACCAACAGGCGGACTTGGGTTTGCCTGACCAGCGGCAACCTGGAGCTTAATATAAGCTTCTACTTTCTTAGCCATTTCAACCTCGTTGCGGGTCAAACGCCATCACACAAATACAACGGCTCCCCGTACACTAAACTTTCAGACAAGCAAAAACGTCTGAAAATAAAATCCCCACACCGCACAACGCAGCGCAGGGATCAAAGAATAACAATCAACCTTTTTCGACCTGACCAAACTCCAGCTCGACCGGCGTTGAACGACCGAAAATCATAACAGCCACCTGAAGGCGACTCTTCTCGTAATTGACCTCTTCCACAACACCATTGAAATCAGCGAAGGGACCATCAATAACACGAACCATTTCACCGGGCTCAAACAACGTCTTCGGCTTGGGTTTATCAACCCCTTCCTGAACACGCTGAAGAATCGCATCGGCTTCTTTTTGAGTAATGGGTGCAGGCTTGTCCGCCGTGCCACCAATAAAGCCGAGAACCCTGGGCGTATCTTTGATCAGATGCCAGCTATCCTCATTCATTTCCATCTGAACAAGCACATAACCGGGGAAGAACTTGCGCTCACTTCTGCGCTTCTGGCCGTTCTTGATCTCAACCACCTCTTCAGTGGGAACCAGAATCTCGCCAAACAGATCTTCCATCTGATGCAGCTTTACACGCTCCTTGAGAGTGCGCATTACATGCTTTTCAAAGCCGGAATAAGCATGCACAACATACCAACGCTTAGCCATCTTTCAGTCCTTATCCAATCAGGCTACTGACAAGCCAGCCCAGCAAAGAGTCAAGACCCCAAAGCACAAGACCCATAATCAAAACGACTGCAACTACAACAAGCGTCGTCTGAACAGTTTCCTGCCGCGTCGGCCAGACAACCTTCCTGACCTCAGCCTTGGCATCCTTGAGCAGCCCCCAGAACACCCGACCCTTGTCCGTCTGGAAAGCCACAACAGCCGCTACAACTCCCAGAGCAACAAGACCGATTACACGATATAGTAATGACCCTGCTGAGAAGTAATAGTTCCCGCCGACACCTACAACAACCAATAAGGCAACCACAGCCCATTTCAGGCCGTCGAAGCTATTTACACTTTCAACGTCGGCTTTACCACTCATCAAGACATCTCTATCAGATCAGGTTACCCAAGAAGGGAAGCTGGCAGGCCAGGAGGGAATCGAACCCCCAACCCCCGGTTTTGGAGACCGGTGCTCTACCAATTGAACTACTGGCCTAAATACTTTTTGGCGCTCAAGAGCTCCGGGCGCTGTATATTACATGACCCAAGAGCCCTTGAACAGCCTTAATTACGCAATAATCTTAGCAACAACACCGGCGCCAACAGTACGGCCACCTTCACGAATCGCGAAGCGCAGACCTTCTTCCATGGCGATAGGAGCGATCAGAGTCACAGTCATCTGAACGTTATCACCAGGCATTACCATTTCAACGCCTTCTGGCAGTTCACAGGAACCGGTCACGTCAGTAGTACGGAAGTAGAACTGAGGACGGTAGCCCTTGAAGAAAGGAGTATGACGACCACCTTCATCCTTGGACAGAACGTAAACTTCTGACTGGAACTGGGTGTGAGGAGTGATAGAACCGGGCTTAGCCAGTACCTGACCACGCTCTACGTCTTCACGCTTGGTACCACGCAGCAGACAGCCAACGTTCTCACCAGCACGGCCTTCGTCCAGCAGCTTGCGGAACATTTCTACGCCGGTAACGGTGGTCTTGGTGGTGTCTTTGATACCAACGATTTCGATTTCTTCACCAACCTTGACGATACCACGCTCAACACGACCGGTAACAACAGTACCACGACCAGCGATGGAGAATACGTCTTCAATCGGCATCAGGAAAGGCTGGTCGATTGCACGCTCAGGCTCAGGGATGTACTCGTCCAGAGTTTCTACCAGCTTCTTAACAGCGGTAGTACCCATTTCGTTAGCGTCTTCACCGTTCAGAGCCATCAGGGCAGAACCGATAATGATCGGAGTGTCGTCACCCGGGAATTCGTAAGTGTCCAGCAGCTCACGAACTTCCATTTCTACCAGTTCCAGCAACTCTTCATCGTCAACCATGTCAGCCTTGTTCAGGAAGACAACGATGTAAGGAACACCGACCTGACGAGACAGCAGGATGTGCTCACGAGTCTGAGGCATGGGGCCATCAGCAGCGGAACATACCAGAATAGCACCGTCCATCTGGGCAGCACCGGTGATCATGTTCTTAACGTAGTCAGCGTGTCCAGGGCAGTCTACGTGCGCGTAGTGACGGTTCGGAGAATCGTACTCTACGTGTGCAGTAGAAATAGTGATACCACGCTCACGCTCTTCAGGAGCATTATCGATCTGATCGAAAGCCTTGGCAGTACCGCCCCAGACTTCTGCACAGACGCGAGTCAGAGCAGCAGTCAGAGTCGTTTTACCGTGGTCAACGTGACCGATGGTGCCGACGTTTACGTGCGGCTTATTACGTTCAAACTTTTCTTTTGCCATGGTAACGCTCCCAGAAAGAACACCAACACCCGATACAGAAATAAGGGGCAGATACATACATATCTGCCCCCTAAATCATGGAGCTCATAACCAGATTTGAACTGGTGACCTCGTCCTTACCAAGGACGCGCTCTACCGACTGAGCTATATGAGCTTAAATCAGAACAAAACAAAGCTGGAGCGGGTAGCGGGAATCGAACCCGCATCATCAGCTTGGAAGGCTGAGGTTCTACCGTTGAACTATACCCGCGAACCCAAGTAAAAAGCCGCCCTTGGCGACTTACTACTTTAAAAGAATTCTGGTGGTGGGGGAAGGATTCGAACCTTCGAAGCTTTCGCGTCAGATTTACAGTCTGATCCCTTTGGCCACTCGGGAACCCCACCACAATTTGCTGCGCCATTTTATTCGGAGCGCTCTCTTTGTCAACCCCTTCGTTTTTCGCTCTTTCGAACTTCCCGTCAGGCTTGAACAAGTTGGCGTCCAACTCAGCAAGCGAGGCGCATTCTATGGAATCTCATGGGTGGATGCAATACTGGAGCCGCATAAATTTTCGTGTTTCTCGGCAAACCCGTATCGTTGCTGCAAGACCTCCCATAATGCATCGCTCATTAATTCAGTGTCGTCCTGGCTGATTTCCAGCCAGTGCTCTTCACGAAAGCGCGGAATCTCTTCCATCTGCACACCATAGCCACGATTTGCGATACGTTTCTGCAAAGCCGTCGCTAACTCCCCTTGCGAAAACAATCCCAACGATATCCCGCCGGCATAATCACCTTCAGTTATCAGATAGGCATCCACGCCCTGGGCATCCAGCTCCCTCAACCAGCCCAAGGAGGCATCACGCCCGGACATTGCTGGTATCAAAACCCAGAAATCTTCGCCATGACGAATCTTTAGCGCTTTGGACTGGGCAGATATCCCTGAAGACAACAATTGTTGCATGGCCTGATCAGCCGTATCCGCAGCGCGAAAAGGTCCTATTTGTGTACAAAGACCTGCTACCGCTGACTGGCCTGCGGGCAGTGGCAATATCGGCTCTTCGACTACTCGTGATATCAAGACTTCCGGAGCAGCTTCGGCAACCAGCGTAATCCCCGCCCCCCTCTCCAGGCGCTCACTGCCGGTCTCAGACAACACATACTTTTCCTGAGAACGCTCATACCAGCCATAGGCAAATACCCCGCCATTGGCCATCACCAGAATCAGAAACACCCAGCGCATCATTTTTATCATATTCGTGTGTTCTTATTGATTTATGGTAGTGCGATTGCCAACCCTTCAAAAACCAAATCAGGCAAATGCAATACAGGAATAGTGACCAGCTCTGCCAATACCGTTGCATCCCCCCCCCCCATCACAACGGCGGCACCTTCACCCAGAAACTCATACTCTTTTTCAATCAGCGCAGCCGCCATGGAAGCTACACCAAACTGCATGGCCTCTACCGTTTTCAAACCCAATCCACGGCGGAAGTGACGCTGCTCTGGAATCAGCAACCTGTCGGCATTATCGGCCATGGATTTCAACATCAGACTGATGCCTGGCACGATCAAGCCCCCCTTGAAGCTGCCATCTGCATCAATAATATCCAACGTCAATGCCGTCCCACTATCCACAACCACTAACGGCCGTGCAGGGATCGCAGCTCGAGCCGCCAACAAACCAAGCCAGCGATCTTCACCATACATTGTCGGATCAACACCGATCAGCCGAACACCACCCAAATATTCCTGCTTAACCGGCCGTTCTACCTGGATATCCCAGATATCAAAAACAGTTGTCTCGATAACGTCATTAATCTCCTGCGCTCGCACAGAAGACATACGACACCTTGCAGGCTGATCACACAATACATCCGCAATCTGTCGCAGCATGGAGGTACAACAACCAGTATTATCCACAGCACCTGACTGCCTGAACTCACCCTCACGCATCAGACGCCATTTGAGACGCGTATTACCACAATCAAGATCAAGAATGTTCATAAGGTCGCAACGAGACTTCCCCTCCGGCGTAAGCGCGCTTCTCGCCATCGTGATTTAATATCAAAGCACCATTCTCACTGACACCTGCAGCAATGCCCGTGATTTCTCTCAGGCCGGTGATCAAGCGAACCTCTTGACCAGCATAAGCATCGTACCTCTGCCATTCTTCACGAAAAGGCGCAAATCCTCTTTCCTGAAAAATATCGAGAAAGCTGACCAGCTGCCCAATCAGCTCACCAACCACACGATTCTTATCAACGGCCATGCCCAGCACACTGCATAAATCAATCGCAGGCTGTGAGATTTCGCTCAACTGATCCTGAGTCAGCCTGACATTAATACCAATCCCAATAACCACCTGGCATTCACCATTAGGATCACCATTAATTTCAAGCAGGATACCGGCCAGTTTTTTTCCCGAACAAAGCAGGTCATTGGGCCACTTGAGGGCAAGACCGTTTGCTCCAATGTTCTCAAGGGTTTTCAGAACAGCGAGCCCGACAACAAGACTCAGCCCATCAAGCCCAGACATACCACTCTCAAAGCGCCATAGCATGGAAAAATAGATGTTGGCACCTAACGGGCTAACCCATGCACGCCCTCGACGTCCACGACCTGCTGTCTGGTGCTCAGCAACACAGATCTGAACAGGCTCTGGATTTGCCAGTTGCGTCAAAACAGTATCGTTGGTTGAAGAAGCAGAATGAAGGGTTGTAAGGCCAATTCGTGACCTGATTGACTCCTCAATATATGTGTTAATCCGATCGCCATTCAGCAGAATAATATCACGAGGCAGGCGATAGCCTTTTCCTGCTACTGCATCCAGAGTCAGCCCTTGCTTTTCCAGCTGCTTCAAGCGTTTCCATACTGCAGCCCGACTAATGCCCAGCGCATCCCCCAACTCTTCACCGGAATGAAACTGCCCATCCTGCAAAAGCGTAAGGATATCCTGCATTGCATTAGCCCTAACCATTTTGCAGGACAATATATAGTGCCCGCAGGTGGCTTACAACGTCATGAGAGTTTCAGCACTGCGAGCTGTTTCCGGCCAATATGGGTGACTATTCAGCAAATCAGGAAACAACTTAGAAAATGAGGAATGAGGAATGAGGAATGAGGAATGAGGAATGAGGAATGAGGAAATTATGACGGCACTTAAAGCAAAAACCCCGACCGCTAATTTCTCGTTAGCGATCAGGGTTTTAAATTAAAGTCTGGCGATGACCTACTCTCACATGGGGAGACCCCACACTACCATCGGCGATGTATCGTTTCACTGCTGAGTTCGGGATGGGATCAGGTGGGGCCAATACTCTATGGTCGCCAGACAAAACTGGTTGAGATCGTAATGTTGATTCATCTTTATTGTTGAATCACCTTACGCTCTCCGGAATCTGTTGAATTTACTGCGCTCACACTCTCAACGATCTGCGTCGTTGGCGTTCAAATCGCTTTGGCGTTATATGGTCAAGCCGCACGAGTCATTAGTACTGGTTAGCTCAACGCCTCACAACGCTTACACACCCAGCCTATCAACGTCCTGGTCTTGGACGGCTCTTCAGGGACCTCGAAGGTCCAGGGAAGTCTCATCTTGAAGGGGGCTTCCCGCTTAGATGCTTTCAGCGGTTATCCTGTCCGAACGTAGCTACCGGGCAATGCTTCTGGCGAAACAACCCGAACACCAGTGGTTCGTCCACTCCGGTCCTCTCGTACTAGGAGCAGCTCTTCTCAAACTTCCAACGTCCACGGCAGATAGGGACCGAACTGTCTCACGACGTTCTAAACCCAGCTCGCGTACCACTTTAAATGGCGAACAGCCATACCCTTGGGACCGGCTTCAGCCCCAGGATGTGATGAGCCGACATCGAGGTGCCAAACACCGCCGTCGATGTGAACTCTTGGGCGGTATCAGCCTGTTATCCCCGGAGTACCTTTTATCCGTTGAGCGATGGCCCTTCCATACAGAACCACCGGATCACTAAGACCTACTTTCGTACCTGCTCGAGATGTACCTCTCGCAGTCAAGCGCGCTTGTGCCTTTACACTAACCGTACGATGTCCGACCGTACTTAGCGCACCTTCGTGCTCCTCCGTTACTCTTTGGGAGGAGACCGCCCCAGTCAAACTACCCACCACACAATGTCCCCACGCCAGATAATGGCGCCAGGTTAGAACCCCAACATGACCAGGCTGGTATTTCAAGATTGGCTCCACGCAGACTGGCGTCCACGCTTCATAGCCTCCCAGCTATCCTACACAAGTCATATCAAGGTCCACTGTGAAGCTGTAGTAAAGGTTCACGGGGTCTTTCCGTCTAGCCGCGGATACACTGCATCTTAACAGCGATTTCAATTTCACTGAGTCTCGGGTGGAGACAGCGTGGCCATCGTTACGCCATTCGTGCAGGTCGGAACTTACCCGACAAGGAATTTCGCTACCTTAGGACCGTTATAGTTACGGCCGCCGTTTACCGGGGCTTCGATCAAGAGCTTCGCCTAAGCTAACCCCATCAATTAACCTTCCGGCACCGGGCAGGCGTCACACCGTATACGTCCACTTTCGTGTTAGCACAGTGCTGTGTTTTTAATAAACAGTCGCAGCCACCTGGTATCTTCGACCGCCGACAGCTTAAGGAGCAAGTCCCATCACCATCAGCGGCGCACCTTCTCCCGAAGTTACGGTGCCATTTTGCCTAGTTCCTTCACCCGAGTTCTCTCAAGCGCCTTGGTATTCTCTACCTGACCACCTGTGTCGGTTTGGGGTACGGTCGTTTGTAACCTGACGCTTAGAAGTTTTTCCTGGAAGCATGGGATCAACCACTTCAGTCACCTTAGTGACCTCGTCATCAGCTCTCAGCATTATGAAACCGGATTTGCCTGGTTCCACTGCCTACTGCCTTAAACCTGGACAACCATCGCCAGGCCGGCCTACCCTTCTCCGTCACTCCATCGCAGTTACAACCGGTACGGGAATATTAACCCGTTTCCCATCGATTACGTCTTTCGACCTCACCTTAGGGGCCGACTCACCCTGCGCCGATTAGCGTTGCGCAGGAACCCTTGGTCTTCCGGCGAGGGGGCTTCTCACCCCCTTTATCGTTACTCATGTCAGCATTCGCACTTCTGATACCTCCAGCCTGCCTTCCAGCTTGACCTTCATCGGCTTACAGAACGCTCCTCTACCACCCAGCACAGTAAACTGTACTGAATCCGCAGCTTCGGTGTATGGTTTGAGCCCCGTTACATCTTCCGCGCAGACCGACTCGACCAGTGAGCTATTACGCTTTCTTTAAAGGGTGGCTGCTTCTAAGCCAACCTCCTGGCTGTCTGGGCCTTTCCACATCGTTTCCCACTTAACCATACTTTGGGACCTTAGCTGGCGGTCTGGGTTGTTGCCCTCTTGACGACGGACGTTAGCACCCGCCGTCTGTCTCCCGTAATTGCACTCCACGGTATTCGGAGTTTGCATCGGTTTGGTAACCCGGGATGGGCCCCTAGCCGACACAGTGCTCTACCCCCGTGGGTGAGATACGAGGCGCTACCTAAATAGCTTTCGAGGAGAACCAGCTATCTCCGGGCTTGATTAGCCTTTCACTCCGATCCACAGGTCATCCGCTAACTTTTCAACGGTAGTCGGTTCGGTCCTCCAGTTGATGTTACTCAACCTTCAACCTGCCCATGGATAGATCGCCCGGTTTCGGGTCTACTCCCAGCGACTATGACGCCCTATTAAGACTCGGTTTCCCTACGCCTCCCCTATGCGGTTAAGCTTGCCACTGAAAGTAAGTCGCTGACCCATTATACAAAAGGTACGCAGTCACCGTCCGAAAACGGCTCCCACTGCTTGTACGTACACGGTTTCAGGGTCTATTTCACTCCCCTCAACGGGGTTCTTTTCGCCTTTCCCTCACGGTACTGGTTCACTATCGGTCAGTCAGGAGTATTTAGCCTTGGAGGATGGTCCCCCCATGTTCAGACAGGATAACACGTGTCCCGTCCTACTCGTTTTCACACTATCAGGCCTTTCG
>OZ220199.1:730000-1647500 GCA_964291505.2 uncultured Kistimonas sp.
CGCGATATTGGAGCCATCAACCCCATAGTCACTGAACGCCCAGACCATACCCGCAACCACTGCGGCGGCAGACGGGCTTGGCAGTCCGGTAAAGAACCGCTTGTCAGCAGTTTCAACCTGCGTATTGAAGCGTGCAAGTCTGAGAGCGGCGCAGGCGGCATAGATAAAAGCGACCATCCAGCCAAACTTGCCCAGATCGTGGAGTGCCCAGCTAAAAGACACCAGCGCCGGTGCCACACCAAAAGACACCATATCAGACAGGCTGTCATACTCAGCGCCAAACTTGCTCTGGGCATTGATCAGACGAGCGACGCGCCCATCCAGACCATCCAGAATCATGGCAACAAAAATCGCAATGGACGCCGCGCTGAACGCACCGGACATCGCACTGACAACCGCATAAAAACCACAGAACAGCGCACCTGTCGTGAACAGGTTGGGCAGTAGATAAATCCCTTTGCGGCGGACCTGTTGCCCGTCTTCCGCCACTTCTTCGACATGCTCGTCTACTGGCAGCATGGCATCAACGACTGAGTCGTCTTTCTTTTCCGGTTGGTCAACCATTTACGCGTTTCCGGATACTGACAAAAAGAGAAGGCCACTCTATCACGAAAAAAAACCACTTTGTGTATACAGATCAATAAAGCACGTAGTTAACGTACTCGTGAACACCAGAAAAGTCGCATTGAATTTGATATTTAACATGCTCGCAGGAATGGACCAAGTCATGGGACTTCATGACGACGAGTCCGATTTTCGTCTTGATCATCATCCAGTACGCTTTGACTGTCCTCACCACAATAGTGGCCACCGGCACTATTCATCAAGGGTTCTACCACACCGGTAAACAACAACCCCGCCAAAACACCACCAATAACAGGTCCAAGAACATAGACAGTAAGAAAACCAAAATGATCGTCGGGAAGCGCCGCCTTTCCCCAACCACTGAGCATGCTCAGCAACCGAGGCGAAAGATCTCTTGCCGGATTAAGTCCCGCCTGTGTCAGTGGTGCGATAATCGAGATAATGGCTGTAACAGTCAGGCCTATAAAAAAGGGAGCCAGCGTTTTATCGGGCCTTCCCGTATTACAGCCTTCCGTCAGGGCAAGAATCATAAAAACAAGGCCGAAGGTTCCTATGCCTTCTGCAAATAACGCATTGATGGTGGATACCGATGCCACATTTCCAGCCATGGGATTGGGATAAAACTCCCCAAATATCATGGCGCTTGCGACAGAGGCATCGGTACCACGCACGATCTCATGGGCTGCCTCAAACTGGAGGATAGAACTGTAAAACAACCAATACAGACATATTGCCGCAACCAGTGCACCAGAAAACTGCGCGCCAAGATACCAGGGAAGCAAAGCAGCATGCATCCTTCGACTGACAACCATGGCAATGCTGACCGCAGGATTAAGGTGGGCGCAGGAAAGTCGACGTGTCGCATAAATGGCAAGCGTCACAGCCAGCCCCCAGATGATTGCCACCTGAAAAAGTCCCACATGAGCAGAAAACAGAACCGTTACCGCGACTGAGCCGCAACCCAAAAAGACGATAATAAATGTGCCAATAAACTCTCCGACAAACTCCTTCGAATATGTCATTGATGAAGCTCTCAGCTGAAAACGACTTGATATAACGTCTTTCAGCGTGCAGCCGTAAAAACGCTATAGGGACAAAAAGATGAATACCCGCAGCCAATGAATCGTTTGACGGAACGCCAAAAATCGTCCCGTCAAAAAATCTTCAGGGGGCTATTCATAAGTAGAACTGAAGTAACACATATGGATTTGCCTGAAGCAAAGCTACAGGGATAAAGTAGTTGATAAGGGACAAAGAAGGAATTCAACCATGAGCATGGATCCGCTGGCATCAGCCCGACGCCTTTCACCCCGAAGAAAAACCTCCTCTGCAGCCTCCATTGACGAATTAACCCATGAGCAGCTTCATCATTTTGGTATAGACCCGACCTCAGCCATGGGGGAAAAACTTGAGGCCGTTACGGCCAACCTCTATCGCTCTGGTCATAGTATTGATGAATTGCTAAGTACTACTTTCAGCCTGCTCGACACTCTGTCGCACAATGATCGGATCAGCTACTTCAATGCCAAAAAGTTTCTCTGCTTCCAGCTGGCCAAACTGATTGATACGTTACAACCGTCCATGAAAGGCGACTATCAGGCACTCTCCTTTTCTGATAAAAGTCGCTCGGTTAAAGGTGAACACCCACTGTTTTGTAATGTAAGCGCCCTGTTCTCTGCGACAC
Organism: uncultured Kistimonas sp.; assembly: GCA_964291505.2. Taxonomy (GTDB): domain Bacteria; phylum Pseudomonadota; class Gammaproteobacteria; order Pseudomonadales; family Endozoicomonadaceae; genus Kistimonas. Next base: position 732,270 of record OZ220199.1, read on the forward strand.
CTGCCGTAGTGAGAACGGCCACCTATTTATATGCCTGCACTGAATGGGTGGACGATGCATTCCATGGTCGGGAGAGTACCCATCCGATTTATACCCGCCTGCTGAACCCGACCTCAATGGCATTGGCCAACAGCATGGTCGATCTTGAGGCTGGCCCGCTTGCCGGTGAATATCTTGCATGGAACTTCAACAGTGGCATGGCCGCTATTGATGCACTGCTCAGTAATCAACTGCGTCATGGTGATATTCTTATTGTTTCGCGCAATGTTTATGGTGGCACCCACCAACTACTGCATGATTACTTTGCCCGAACGGATCGACTGGCAATAGAACTGGTCTGGTTCGACGGTTATACCCACGACGATTTCCAACAGATACTCGAAGATACTTGGGCTCAATATGCTGATGCACTGAGTAATGGGAAAAATCTCAGTATCTACCTTGAATCCCCATGCAACCCTCACGGTTACGTACTGGATGTTCCCGCCATCTGCCAGCTTGCCCACCAGCACAACCATACCGTGATGCTGGACGCCACCCTGGCAACCCCATTCCTGCAAAAACCGCTGCAGCATAACGATGCGAATAAACGACCGGATTTCCTTATTCACAGTTACACAAAAGATATCTCGGGCAGTGGCAGTACAACCGCTGGCGTCGTGATTGGGAAAAACCACCGAATGTTTATTCCCAAGGGCGATACCGCTGAAGGACTGAACTGGGATCAAACCTTATTCTGGGATGTCTACTATATAAAAGGCAGCTTTCTGGATGCCGACAAAGCCATTGATGTCTATAACGGCATGAAGACTCTGGAGTCCCGGATGCTGGGTAAATGCATCAATACCCGGGTATTTGCTGAATTCCTCGCTTCTCACCCGGCAATACAGGTAAACAGTAACGCCATTGCCAGCAATCCCAACCGTGCGCTTTGCCAGGAGCAACAATACCTGGGATTACCCAGTCCACTGTTCAGTATTGATTTTGAACAGGCCAATATCCCCAAAGAGGCATTCACCCGATTCTTTGACGCGCTGGAACCGGCTTTCAGTCATATGGTCAGTCTGGGCCAAAGCAACACCTTACTACTATGTCCGGCGCTAACGTCACATTCAGAACTCAGTGAACAGGCACTCGAAGATGCCGGTATTACCCCAACCACTATCCGAATTGCCATGGGCAATGAGAACCCACTGGATTTGATCACACACTTCCGGGCAGCGGCAGAGTGCCATATTGATCCTGTACTCCCCGGCTTTTCTTCACAATTTATTGCGCAGGATGCCGTTAACCTGTTGCTGAAAAGCGTTTACCTAGAAACACATACTGCGCATATAGAAAGCTGTCTGTAAACGAAGAGAGGCGCTGTTGCAGCGCCTCTCTTCACTCTCATCCTATTTCCGCCGTACCAGTTTCTCTATCGCCAAACCTACCCCCGCGAGAGAAACCAACTTGCGTAATCCGGCTGGACGCACCACGGTTGCCAGCAGACGATCCATCAACGCCAGCTTTTCTCTGGAATAGGGATACCAGTTAGGCTCACGCTTTCCGCGAGTCGGATCAATCAAGACCGCTTTGGAGCGTGTCATTCCCAGCAATCCTTCAGCACCTTTCATACGGCCATAGCCGGAATACTTCACACCGCCGAACGGCAGATGAACATTCCCTTCCGTGAGCATAACGTTGTTAACGTTGACGCAACCGGTTTCCAATGCCCGAGTGACCCGATCAGCACGCGTAGAGTCCTGTGTCCAAAGACTGGTGCTCAAACCGAAATCACAGGCATTATGTCGGGCAATGACTTCTTCTTCAGAGGTAAAACGATAGACAGATACCACCGGGCCAAACGTTTCTTCCCTGGCAATCAACATATCATCAGTGATATCAGCAACGAGTGTCGGCTGAAAAAAACGGCTACCGGCTTCCAGACGCTGACCACCGCAAAGAATACGTGCACCTTTTTCCCTGGCATCTGCCAGGTGTCTGTCAATGATATCTGCCTGGAAATCTGTTGTTATCGCACCAACATCCGCATTGCCATCCAACCCTAACGTACTGGCTTCCAGTTCCTTTTTCAGACGTTCAACGAAAGCGTCATAGATAGAATCATGCACAAACAAACGTTCTGTCGCCGTACAACTCTGACCACTGTTGTGCATATTGCCCCATGTAGCTGCAGCGACAGCTCGATCCAAATCGGCATCATCAAAGACAATCATCGCATCTTTGGCGCCCAGTTCCATTACGACAGGAATTACCATCGGTGCTGCCTGGGCCAGGATTTTTTTGCCGGTACGACCACTGCCAGTGAAGGCAATCATATCGGGTCGCATGGCAATCAGTTGTTGTGCAGTTTCACCGCCACCTTGCACAACAGTTATAGCTTCTGACAACAACGGCGAAAGGCTGAATATTTCTTTAAACACATCAGCCATCGGGGTTTGCTCGGAGGGTTTAATGATCACGGCATTACCTGCCGCAAAGGCAAACATGGCTGCCGTCATGGCAATAGCCAGTGGAAGGTTCCATGGCGATATGACCAGCACCACACCTCGGGCTTCATGATATATACGGGATTTTTTGCCCAACAAGGTGATAGGTGTCGGAACCTTCTGATCACGGAGTATCTTATCCGCGTTATCCACCAGCCACTGGCAATCTTCTACTAGCTGGAACAAATCGGAAATCATTGCATCGGTACGACACCGCCCTGTTTCTTCAACAATCCGGTCGAGTAAATGCTCCCGGTTTGCCATCAAATAATCGATCAGTCGACGAATTTCTGCCTGACGCTCTTTAACCGATGTGTGCCGAAGCTTTGTTGCTCCTTCCCTCGCCTTGGCAAAGGCAGCCCTGATGTCAGACTCTGACGGATCTTCAATCGTGTAGAGGGAAACACCTGTGACAGGGTTATTAACAGGAATGGCGTTCATGGCTGGCTCCGGATGCTATTTTTATTGTGATCATTACCAGAAATTAAAACGATCGTACCACAAACAAAAAGTCGCGCACCCCGATTGAGCAGCAGATACAAAAAAGGCAGGGGTAATCCCTGCCTTTTTAATACAACAGAACAATCAGTTCTTGTCTTTATCCACCAGCTTGTTTGCTGCAATCCAAGGCATCATCTCACGCAGCTTGGCGCCCACCTGCTCAATGGGGTGCGCGGCATTGTTGCGACGATACGCTGTCATGGACGGATAGTTGGTCGCACCTTCCGTGATGAACATCTTGGCGTATTCACCATTCTGGATACGCTTGAGCGCATTGCGCATCGCCTGGCGGGACTCTTCGTTGATCACTTCAGGGCCCGTCACATACTCACCATACTCCGCGTTGTTGGAGATGGAGTAGTTCATGTTGGCAATGCCGCCTTCATACATCAGGTCAACGATCAGCTTCAGCTCATGCAGACACTCGAAGTATGCCATTTCAGGTGCATAACCGGCTTCGGTGAGGGTCTCGAAACCCGCCTTGACCAGTTCTACAGCACCACCGCACAGGACGGCTTGCTCACCGAACAGATCGGTTTCAGTCTCATCTTTGAACGTGGTTTCGATGATACCGGTACGACCACCGCCCACGCCGGCAGCATAAGAAAGTGCTAACTGTTTGGCGTTGCCGGAGGCATCCTGGTAAATCGCTACCAGGTCAGGAATACCACCGCCTTTCACAAACTCGGAGCGGACGGTGTGACCCGGTGCTTTAGGCGCGACCATGATAACGTCCAGATCTGCGCGCGGCACAACCTGGTTGTAATGGATGGAGAAACCATGGGCAAAGGCCAGGGTAGCGCCTTCTTTCAGGTTGGGTTCAACCTCATTGCGATACAGCTGCGCCTGGAATTCATCTGGGGTCAGGATCATGACCACATCTGCCTGGCTCACGGCTTCCGCCACTTCTTTTACTGCCAGACCCGCACTTTCCGCCTTGCTCCAGGATGCAGATCCCTTACGCAGAGCAACGGTAACCTCAACGCCGGAATCCTTCAGGTTGTTGGCATGGGCGTGCCCCTGGGAACCATAGCCGACAATGGTCACGCGCTTGTTCTGGATGATGGAGAGATCACAGTCTCTGTCGTAATACACTTTCATTTTATCCCGGACTCCTCGTTTCCAACCCACACTTATCATTCATTATTCAGACTGCTCAAATGGCGAACAGTTCATTTCGATCCTAGAGACTCAGGACCTTTTCACCCCGCGCGATACCCGTCACGCCGCTGCGCACCACTTCCAGGATCGTGCTTTCCCCCACCGCTTCCAGGAAAGCATCCAGTTTCTCACCGGTACCGGCGAGCTGGATGGTATAAACAGACGGTGTCACATCCACAATCTGGCCCCGGAAGATATCAGCGCAGCGTTTCACTTCTGCCCGCAACGGACCCGATGCCTTGAGCTTAACGAGCATCAGTTCCCGCTCAATGTGCGCCCCTTCGGTCAGATCTACCAGTTTGACGACATCAATCAGCTTGTTGAGCTGTTTGGTGATCTGCTCAATGGTTTCCGGCTTACCGATGGTGGTCACCGTCAGACGCGACATGGTCGGATCTTCGGTAGGCGCCACGGTCAGTGTTTCAATGTTGTAGTTCCGCTGGGAAAAGAGACCGACAATGCGGGACAAGGCGCCGGGTTCGTTCTCAACCAGTACTGAAATAATGCGCCGCATCAGGTCCGCTCCGTCTTGCTTAACCACATATCCCGCATGGAGCCTTCACGGATCTGCATCGGGTACACATGTTCGTTGGGATCCACATCCACATCCAGGAAGACGAGACGGTTGTTGAGGCTGAACGCTTCATGCAGCGCCGGTTCCAGATCAGCAGGACTGGAGACCTTGATACCCACATGGCCATACGCTTCCGCCAGCTTGACGAAATCCGGCAGGGATTCCATGTAGGAGTGGGCGTAGCGGCTGTTGTACTGCATATCCTGCCACTGTCGTACCATGCCCAGCGCCTGGTTGTTCAGATTGATGATCTTCACATTCAGGTCGTACTGACGACAGGTGGACAGCTCCTGGATATTCATCTGGATACTGCCTTCACCGGTCACACAGGCAACTTCGGCATCGGGATAATGCAGTTTGACCCCCATGGCTGCTGGTAAACCAAAGCCCATGGTGCCGAGACCACCGGAATTGATCCAGCGGTTTGGCTTATCAAAACGGTAATACTGGGAAGCGTACATCTGATGCTGGCCAACATCGGAGGTCACAAACGTATCCCGGTCTTTTGTCACCTCATACAGGGTTTCAATGACCTGCTGCGGCTTGATGATGGATTCATCACCTTTGTCATAGCCGAAAAGACCACCACGGCTGCTGCGCCACTCATCGATCTGCTTCCACCAGTTCTTTAACGCATCGCTGTCTGGCTCATACTCTTTTTCTACCAGTTCCAGCATGTCGTTCAGTACAGTATCGACCGGTCCCACAATGGGAACATCCGCAGGAACATTCTTGGAGATACTGGCCGGATCAATGTCGATATGAACGACTTTTGCCGTAGGACAGAACTTGGCAGTGCTGTTAGTGACCCGATCATCAAAGCGAACACCCACAGCAATAACCAGATCACTGTGATGCATGGCGAGATTGGCGCAGTAACTGCCATGCATCCCCAGCATACCGATGAACTGTTCATCGCTACCCGGGAATGAGCCCAACCCCATCAATGTATTGGTCACTGGCAAATTGAATTTCTTAGCCAGCTGGGTCAGTTGCTCTGACGCTTTGCCCAGTACAACTCCACCACCAGCGTATAACACAGGACGGCGCGCCTGCATCAGCAGTTCAGTCGCTTTACGAATCTGACCGCTGTGCCCTTTAACCGGCGGCGAGTAAGAACGAATCTTAACCTTGCTCGGGTAGTTGTATTCGTACTTCTTGCTGATATCCGTGATGTCCTTAGGCAGGTCAACAACCACCGGACCGGGACGACCGCTCTGGGCGATATAAAACGCTTTCTTGATGGTTTCCGGAATATCTTCCGCGCGCTTGACCAGGAAACTGTGTTTAACGATGGGACGGGATATACCGACCATGTCGGTTTCCTGGAACATGTCCGTGCCAATAAACTCAGACGGCACCTGGCCAGAAAGCACCACCATCGGAATAGAATCCATATAGGCGGTGGCAATACCGGTAATAGTATTGGTTGCACCGGGACCGGAAGTCACTAGCGCCACGCCCGCCTTGCCACTGGCACGGGCATAACCATCTGCCATATGGGTGGCAGCCTGTTCATGGCGTACAAGAACGTGTGTAATTTTGTCCTGACGGAAAATCGCATCATAGACATGGAGAAGAGCGCCGCCCGGGTAGCCGTAGATATACTCGACCCCCTCATCGGCGAGGGCGCGAACCACCATGTCCGCACCGGATAGTAATTCCACTTGCTTACCCTCAGTCACGAGTTCACCGATCATTGTCTTCTTTCCGGGACGTCTTTGTTGTCGTGCACGTCATACCCTATCGGTAGACCCGCCAAAGCCGAGCCGGATTCTCTGTTGTTATTGTCAGCCAGTGGCAGCGTGTCGCGTAAATCCGTTACGTCGGTGGTGTTTCCCTGCACAACGATGGCATGCCAGTAGCCAGCGCTCGTAGATCAGACTTAAAAGGGCCTTGTCGTATAAGACCATTACATTCCTGTGCGGGTAACGCTTGCGGAATGCAGACCGGGTAACATCCAGATTCTGAATGGTCGCAGAACCTGACCCCGGAGCTGTATTGTTATTGTCACTTGAATTGCCTTACCGGCAGATTGTGTCTACCGGCGCGCCAGGTGGAGCCATTGTTGAATTTTCACCGTGAAGTGTCAATAGCACGCCTGCGCTCACTCACCCTGATTGTCAATAGGGATTCGTCCGGCATTCCGTTTTCATCTATTTTGCTGTCCAGCCTGTATATTGCAGCACATAACAGGGAATACTTTTTACGGTAAGATCACGCTAAAGTTATAGAAGCAATAACAACAAATGATCCCCAATATGAAAGCGTTTACCCTGATCGGCCTTGTCCTGATGCTCGTCTCTGCTCCCGCCATGAGCGAGCAGATATACCGCTGGAAAGATGCTAACGGCACCGTTCACTTTGGTACAAAACCACCAGAGGCATTTAAAGGCAACGTCGAAGGCATGGAAAAGCCCAATGCCATTGGTACTGGGAAGCCGTCAACACCAGCAAATAACGAACTCAATACTCCACCGGCTGCAAGCCAGAATCAGGCCGAATATGAGCAACAACTCAAACAAATTGAACAGGAAAAAAAGGAAGCCTGCGACCGGGCATTAGCGAACCGGAAAAGTCTGCTCAACAGCCATCGTATCCAGATCAAACAGGCAGACGGCACTTACCGTATGCTCAGTCATGAAGAAAAGCTGGAACAACTCCGGGATGCCGATGAGGCGATTACGGCTTATTGCGAAGGAAGAGAAGAGTAAAATCGACGGTTTTGCTGGTAGTTGCATCCTGACTACCTACCAGCAAAACTGATCACTGTAGATTGTTTCAATCAGCGCATCTGCCAATCCAACTGCTCAATCAATTCCAGCAAGCTCAGTCGGTTTTCAATATGCTGGGCCTTGAAGGCTTCTTCTGCGTACGGTTTGATATCACTCCCGGTCGGCAATACCGCGCCATGATCCATAATAGCTCGCAGGCGGGGGATATAAATCCACTGCAGCCACTGGGTGAATGGTAAGGTGTCCACACAAAAAGGACTGGTGCTTGCCAGCGCTTCTGGTGAAGGCGGCATCGCCTCCCACAACGACTGACGTTTTAACTCTGCTTCCAGCTCTGCCAATAAACTCCGTACTGCTTCAGACACGCGTTTGCTTACCTTGTACGTCCGGCGCCATCGACCGGTTCAATTGATTCAGAAAAAGATCGACCTGCTCACGCAACAACGGAGCATCCGTCAATGTGAGGCTGCGTCGGGCCAGCTGTGAGGCTTCATGATACTCGCCCAATGCCGATTGCATCATCGCCATATAGTAATACACCAGTGGATCGTCCGGACTGATGCGCAACGCCCTATGCAAAATCACAAGACCATTATTCGGATTTCCGTCCATCCATTGTTGCCGACTATTTACCAGCAGGCTGGTTACTGCTGCCGGGCGACCGACAGCAGTTTCCTGCTCAAGCCGCGCTAGCATGACAGGATCATCGGACCAGGTGGCCTGAAGTGGTATCAAAGAAGGCTGCAGGCTACAACCTCCTACCAACATCAAAAACAGAACAAGCAGTGGTCGCAGCCAATGCAGCGTCAAACCATTCTGCTTATAGGGAACAGGACTCACTACAACCATATAAGGCTCACTACTCAAACAGTGCCCGGAACCAGTCTACCACAGAGTCTTTTTCTTCCCCCGCGCAGGCGGCTCGTCCTTTAGGCTCTGAACCTTTAACAAAAGGCAGCACCCGATTCTGACTGCAGGATTGACTGCCAATGAGCCCGGTCTGTTCATCCACCGTGACCCAATGAATGTTGTCGCCCGAGGCTTTGGGTAGGGATTTCAGGGGACGCTGGCGCATCAGATCCGACCATACCCTCAAAGCACCGGTACCGCCCGTCAGATGCGTTGGCGCATTATCGTCATAGCCCAACCAGGCAACCGCCAGTGTGTCCCCGGAAAAACCGGCAAACCAGCTGTCCCGCTGCTCATCCGAGGTACCGGTTTTACCCGCCAGGGAGACAGAATTTGAAATTGTCCGGTAAGCGCTTTTGCCGGTACCGTTGCGCATCGTTTCCTGCATGGCATAACGGATCAACGCCATGGACGACGCTGGGAACACCTGTTCTACCGCCAGAGAATAGTGCCTCAGGGGATTACCCTGAGCATCCAGCACCGCATTGATCGCCCTCAGAGGTACCCGGTAACCGCCTGATGCCAGTGTCTGATACATCGCTGCGACTTCCAGAGGGCTCAAGTCCAGTGAACCTAACAGCAGCGATGGATAAGCGTTAACCTGACCGCTCAACCCCATGCTCCGAAGCGTTTTAACAACCTGTTCAACCCCAACATCCATCCCCAGTTGTGCGGTCGCCAGGTTATAGGACTTTGCCAGCGCCTGATATAACGGCACCTGACCGTGGGTCTTGCGATCGAAGTTACCCGGCTCCCAGAGCTGGCCATTGGCCAGTTTCACGCTAACCGGCGCATCATTAATCAGGGTCGCCAGGGTGTATTGTTCCGGTCGCATGAGCGCGGTGAGATAAACGGCCGGCTTAATCAATGAACCGATGGGACGTCGCGCATCTAATGCCCGGTTAAACCCGGCAAAACCAGGATCGCGACCGCCCACGACCGCTTGAACATCCCCGGTACGGGCATCGGTGACGACAATCGCCCCTTCCAGCGGCGGTTTGCCCTTCCGGTCCAGTTGTTTCAGTTTTCGGGCCAGGCTCTCCTGTGCTTGGTGCTGAACCACGGGGTTCATATTGGTAAATATGCGCAAACCTTCACTGGCGAGATCTTTATCCTGATAATCGGTTCTGAGCTGACGCTTCACCAGGTCAATATAAGCAGGGAAAGCATTGGCCTGAAGACGCTCCACCGGCACCACGCCCAGCGGACGCCCCTTGGCTCGATTGGCTTCTGAGGTAGTCACAACGCCATGTTCAACCAACATGTCGAGCACCAGGTTACGGCGTTCCAGCACCCGTTCCGGATACCGGCGCGGGTTGTACCAGGAGGGCCCCTTAACAATTGCCACCAGCAGCGCTACCCGGGACAGATCCAGTTCCTGCAACGGACGGGCAAAATAAAACTGGCTGGCCAAGGCAAATCCGTGAATGGCCCGTTGTCCCTGTTGGCCGAGATAAACCTCATTCAGGTAGGTTTCCAGAATCTCATCCTTGCTGTAGTGCATTTCCAACAGTAAGGACATCAAAGCCTCTTCGGCCTTGCGCACCAGTGTTCTCTCATTACTGAGAAAGAAGTTTTTGACCAGCTGCTGGGTCAGCGTACTACCGCCCTGAACGATTCCGCCCGCCTTGACGTTGGCAAACATCGCACGGGCAATGCCTTTGAATGACAATCCCCAGTGGTCATAGAAGTCTCGATCCTCGACCGTGACCAAAGTCTGAACCAGATATTTCGGTGTTTGGTCCAGCCGAACAAGAATCCGATCCTCATGGGTGGCCGGAGAAATGCTGCCCATCAACTGGGGATCCAGCCGGGTCACAGGCACATCACGGCCCGCCGTATCGCCCAACGCCGCCAGCGTGCCATTCCTGAATATAGCAATCACCTGCCGCGAGGATTCCCGACCATCAGGGAAGCGGAAACCACGGATATAGATATGAAAACGGTTATTTTCTCTAGAAAAAGTCCCTGGCCGGCCAACCTTTTTAACAGGCTGATAACCCTGCCGACGCAACTGCAGCTGGAAGAGCTCGGGATCCAGCCGCAACCCGGCATAGAGCTCCAGCGGCTGGGCATAGACCTTCGCTGGGATCGCCCACTTGCGCCCCTCGAATTTCCGGGTGACCACCGCATCCAGATAGACCATCAAGGCCATCAGCACCGCCAGACCGGCGATACCAAGCTTCAGCACCAGCGACAGCCAGCGCCTGCGTCCCCTGGGTTCAGTTTTTCGCTTACCGGACTTCCCTGCACGTTTTGCGGGTTGCCGGCTGCTTTTTCGTTTTGTTCCAGCCATGGTCGGATTATATGGAAAACCCGCGTTCAGGCTAATACGCAAACGCCGGTTTTGAGGGAACTCTCACCGCTCAGCGTACTCAAATCCTTACCTATACTGACTCAGGCGCCTGTTCAAAGGAATGTTATTATGAAAAACGTGGTTTTACTGATGAGTTGTCTGTTCTCCAGTCACCTGCTGGCAACAGGCACCCCACTCTGCGATACGGCAGAAGTACGCAATCAATTGATTGCGATTGAAAAATCCCGCCAACCCAGCGTTGATTTGACACTCCCTCCCGGAAAAGTCGAATTTATTCGCAGTGTCCAGCGAGGGGGAAAAGTGCTGCATATCTGCAAAGCAACTGTGTTGAGTCGCGACGACCGTCAGAATTCCGTGGAAAATGCCCTGATTTACTACACCGAGCCCGTCAAGGAAACAGAATCCGGCTTTAGCATTGTTATTCTCAACCGTAAAAGTGGTCAGCAAGACATTTGATCAGGGCCTCTTGATTAAAACCACCGCCTGAGCATCACATCCGGGTTTTTGCCCGATTAAAATTAGCTATCATTACAAACAAGACGGCATTTATTCTGTCAGCGGATAACTGTGCGCCAGGATGGCGACCAAGGAAAGGATGTAGATCAATGGATTTGATCGAGCTGAAAAACCTGGGCAAGACCTCTGTACAATGGCTCAACGCAGTAGGCATACGTAACCGGGATCAACTACAGGCCCACGGTGCCGTAGGTGCCTATGTTAAAGTGCGTGAGCGCGGTTTCAAAGTGTCAAAGGTTCTGCTGTACGCGCTGGAAGGCGCTCTGATGAATTCCCACTGGAATGATCTGCCTCCTGAGCTGAAACAACAGCTACTGCAAGATGCTGGTGAGACAGACTAACCTCTTCGGCGCTTACTGATGTGAGAACAATCTCTCTGGAAAGCGCCCGTACCTACCCGCCTGAAGCCTCCTGTTACACTAAATTACAAATCCCTAGCGATTAGAATTTGATCATTTAAATGATAACGATTATCATTATCTGCACGTAAGGTGTGATGATCTTACGTCCTGCACCTCTGTTTGCATGCAGTCAAACAACCCTGCAGGTTATCTCCTCATCAGGCTAATCACGGTAATATTGCCCGCTGCCCACACAGCGGGTTTTTTTTGATACTCACCAAAGCACGAGTTCGGTATTCGTCAGACACTAACTAACCTGTCAGCTCCACTAAGGCAATGCAGTAAAACCCCAAATTCCATGGTCAGAAGACCCACAACATTTGCAGATGAAAGGTCTTTGACATGGAAAAAACAACCCCTACCTACTCAGCCGTACCCCTACCCAAACAGCCGTATTGCCTTCAACTGCCACACGAAGACAGGCAACAAAACGAAAGCTCTCACAATTGGATGAATCGCGGGCATCTGGGCAGCAGGTCAAAAAGAGATGCGTCACCCCAATGGACTTTTTGCAAAGCGAGGCAGAAGGGAAAAAGCTCTGGGTCAACTGGAAAGATGTTATCGCAAATGATATACCCAAAAACTTTAAATCAACATTGATATGGAATCTGGCGTCAAAGTTTGAGGATTCAATAAAATGCTCTAACCCAGATTCAAGCAGGAATGAGATATCGAGCACGTCAGAACTCATTAACATTCTGACCGACGAAGATATTGGCCTTGAAACCACACTTAGGTCTGCTTTTAAATATATCCTTCATTACTATGACAACTACTCAGGGTTAAGTTCCAGCGATAAAAAGCTCGTTTCTCTATGGCTAAAACGGGCGCTACTAGTAGCAAATTACGTAGAAAATCAATGGATTATTGATGAGTGGTTAGCCGTTAAAAATACAACACAAGAAACCCAAAGCATAGAAGAAACGTTCAAGTATAAAAAGCCGATATCAGATTATGAAGAGTTCACGAAAAGGGCGCATGAAAATCGGTTAGCGGGAATATTTTTAAGCACAGATGAGCCGCTATCAGCAGGATCATTTTCTGAGTCATTCGATAACATTATTTATCATCTGGCAGAACATTTGGAAAAGTTCGAAGCGAGTAACCCTCTAGAAAAAGAAACAAACAAAGAACGTAGCTCGATCAACATTATCCACTACATCTTGCATACATTCTTCACATCAGAACCTTTCATGGGACATTCGTTTCCTACTAAAGAACAAAAAATACTCACTGAATTACGTCTGGACTATCTAGCAACCGACTATCACAGTTTCTCAAACTGGAGAGCATGGTTGGCAAGACCATAGTGTTTAATGAAAAACTGATTATCAATAAAGAAAGTTGAAACTTATCAACTTTCTTTATTCGTTATTGCTTTTAAAAAAACAAGGGCAATATTGCTGGCAGGCAACCATCCAATGCTGAATCAGCCTGATTTCTTAACAAACTTCGTCAAAATCACAATCTGCTGGCCATTCACACGGCCTTCGATATGCTCAGGGTTATCAGGCACCAAAGAGATACCACGCACAGCCGTACCTCGCTTGGCTGTAAAACCTGCACCTTTAACCGTAAGATCCTTGGTCAGGGTCACTGTATCACCGGCTTCCAACACAGCACCATGACAGTCAACATGTTTGACGCTGTCCTCTTCTGCAGCGCCTTCGCCTGTCGCTTCCGCCCACGCCAGTGTGTCTTCATCCAGATACAGCATATCCAAAAGATCTTGCGGCCAGCCTTCACTGCTCAAGCGTTTAAGCATACGCCAGGCAAGTACCTGAACCGCCGGTACCTGACTCCACATACTGTCATTCAAACAACGCCAGTCCAGATACAGCATATCCAAAAGATCTTGCGGCCAGCCTTCACTGCTCAAGCGTTTAAGCATACGCCAGGCAAGTGGATCTCAGTCAGTACTCTCAGGGTTGTCTATTTGGTCACGGCAAACCTTGCATAACAGCGCACAATCATCAGCATGCTGATCGGCCCGCGGAGGAACGGCATAAGCCTCCAGCTTTTCAGTGCTGCCACATAATTCACAACAACCATTACTGCGGGCATGCAGCATCGTTTCAAGAGTCATAACGTCGATACAGCTTACAAACCAAATAGGAAGTATACTGCAAATTGGGCCAATATCTGCCACATCATCTCTGCGGCTATCTCTTATTACGAAAACGAATAAATTAAATAACCACCGAGAAACAATGCATTTCTTAAGCAAATTCATTCATTTTTAACTGAACTTCTTTGATTTTGATCTGCCTAATTAATAGAAAAGTATGACTCGTAGAGGGGATAAAGCGACCAGCACGGTAGCGTCTCATACTTGGCGTGTTTTATTGTAGGGATTAACAATATGCTGTACCCACCCATTAACTCAGGTGATAATCTCGTTCCTACCCCACCGGCAGGATTTGGGCAATGCCCTCTTACACCAACCGCCCCACCACCAAGTTATGATGACGTGGTCAATGGTCAATATCACTATTATCCGGTCAATCAGGTAGCGCCCGCCCCTACGTTATCTGAGCAGGGTTGTAACACCGATTCAACATCTATTAGTAATACATCGCCTACCGATTGCTCTCTGTTCAAGCGAAGAATAAAAACGTTTGCGGTTGTTGTATTGATGGGGTTTGCCGGTATGGGTGGTTTACTGGCAACTATTGCCTTATCACCTTTTTTCGGTGCTTATATCGTGGGCAGTGTATTATGTAGAGGTTGTTTTTTTATTAGTCTTGATCGTGACAGCTCAAAAGTACTTGGTATTGTATTATTAACAGCCATTGCTGTTGCTTCATTACCCGTCATTATCGTTTCCCCTGTTTTTGCATTGGCAGCAGCCAATCGCACGGGAAAATCACTGTGGGGCAATGATTATCATCCACCAAGCTTAATGGAATGGGCAGATAACAAAGCCAGGTATTACCTATCCGCAGATTGTTTGCGATTATGGTTGGGTATACCCGTCAGATATCACCAATGTGGTTACAATGACAGGCAAATCCATGTCCACAATCATTATCATACACATCACTGTTGGACGGCAGGTGGCTAAAATCAGCCGCTAGACCATCATGCCCAGCCAAGGTAGCTTGGGCCTGATGGTCACGCATCTGTGAAGCAGACTAAATTTTACCCAAACCGACCGGTAATATAATCATGCGTACGCTTGTCGCTGGGCGTCATGAACAGGCGGTCGGTATCATCAAATTCGATTAGTTCACCCATCAGGAAGAATGCCGTATTTCTTGAAATACGACGTGCCTGGTTCATTGAGTGCGTCACAATGACGATGGTGAAATCACGGCTCAGGCGATCCATCAGATCTTCCACACGGGCAGTTGCGATCGGATCCAGTGCGCTGGTTGGTTCATCCATCAGGATAACATCCGGTTCCATGGCGATAGTTCGGGCGATACACAGCCGCTGCTGCTGACCACCAGAAAGTCCCATGGCGGAATCGTGCAGACGATCCTTCACTTCATTCCACAGGGCCGCGCCTTCCAGCGCTTTTTCTACCATTTCATCCAGGTAGCGACGATCTTTGATGCCCTGAGCGCGCAGACCATAAGTGATGTTTTCATAAATACTCATGGGGAACGGGTTCGGCTTCTGGAACACCATCCCGACTTTCATGCGCAGTTGCTGAACATTGGTATCGTGGTAGATATCCTGGCCATCCAGTGCCACCCGACCTTCCACACGCACACCGGGGATCAGATCATTCATCCGGTTCAGGGTGCGCAACAGTGTGGATTTACCGCAGCCGGACGGGCCGATCAGCGCAGTCACCTGCTTCTCAGGAATCGCCATGGAGATGTTGTGCAGCGCCTGCTTTTCCCCGTAATAGAGGTTCAGGTTCTCCACGTTGAACTTGCTGTGAGGTACTTCGATGTTGATAGCGGGGTTCGCCATGTTCTCAGTCTCAGTCATCAATTCGGTAAAATCTGTCGGCCTGACTGCGGGGTCAGGCCACAGCTCAGCCCTTGTTGAAGCGTCGGGCCAGTAATCGGGTCGTAATGTTGAGCGTCAGTACGATCAACACCAGCACAGTGGCGGTTGCATAGGCCTGGTTCCACTCGTGCACGGAGAACAGTTCCTGGGTCAGCTTGTAGAGATGGACCGTCAGGGTTCGTCCGGAATCAAATACGGAATCGGGAATCCGGGCCACCATACCGGCGGTCAGGAAGACCGGGGCGGATTCACCAATGATCCGGCCAATACAAAGAATCAGTGAGCTGATGATACCGGGCATCGCGCCAGGCAGTATAAGGCGCCAGATGGTGTACAGTCGGGATGCGCCCAGGCCATAGGAACCTTCTCGATAGGCTTCCGGCACACTCATCAGGGCTTCTTCCGTGGTACGGATAATCACCGGCAGGATGACAATGCTCAGCGTCAGTGCACCAGCCAGGATGGAAAAGCCCAGTTTGAAGGTCGAAACAAACAGCGTCAGACCAAACAGACCGTAAATAATGGAAGGAATACCGGCCAGACTTTCCGTAGCGAAACGGATTACCTTCACTACCCGGCTGCCAGGCTGTGCATATTCCGTCAGGTAAATCGCCCCCATGATACCCACGGGCGCCGCAATACCCAGTGACAAAGCCACCATATAAACAGTGCTGACAATCATCGGCCAGATACCGGAGGTATCACCGGTACGGGTGTAATTAGAAGTCAGGAACGACCAGTTCACATGACCAATACCATTGCTGACGATATGCCAGAGAATCCACAACAGGGTACCGGTAGTAGCGGCAGTGGCCAGGATAATCAGGCCCACCAGCAAACGGTCTTTCAAGCGGCGGATGGCAGGATTCGGCATGGGCCGTGCACGACCGGTGGATTCCGTAATCCCCTCGGTAACCGCCTGGGCAAGACTACTGGAATTCATATTATCGACCTGCCTTCTGTCTGTTCAGGTAAAGCATGGTGGCGTTAAGCAACATGATGAAGATAAACAGCACAATACCGGTGGCGTACAGCGCACTGCTGTGGAGGCCGCTGGCGTAAGCCATCTCCAGGGCAATGTTGGCGGTCAGAGTACGGGCCGGTTCCAGCAGGCTGGAAGCGATGATCGGCGCGTTACCCATTACCATGATGATGGCCATGGTTTCACCGATCGCCCGGGCGATACCCAGGATACTGGCCGTCATGATGCCGGAGCGTGCCGCTGGCAGAACCACGTTGAAAATGGTGAACATCTTGGACGCGCCCAGCGCCAGGGAACCTTCACGGTACGTCTGCGGTACGGCGCGAATAGCGGTTTCAGACAGCGTAATCACCGTCGGCAGGATCATCATGGTCAGCACCACGATACCGGCCAGCATGGTGTTACCGGCAGGTACCGAAAACACCTGCTCGATCAGCGGCACAATCACGACCAGACCAAAGAAACCATAAATGACGGACGGAATACCGGCCAGCAGTTCAATCGCCGTGCGCAGTACAGTGGCGTACCTTTCCGGGGCAATCTCTGCCAGGAAGATGGCTGTCAGCACACCCATGGGCACACCGATCACCAACGCACCAATGGTGGAGATCACGGAACCGCTGATCATCGGCAAAATACCGAAATAAACCGGTGGGCTCCACTGGGTACCGGTGACAAAACTGAATACACCGGTGTCCACCAGGGCAGGCATACCCTCGGCCACAATGAACGCGCCGATGGCGCCAATGGAAACCGTACTGACTATGGCGCAGAGGAAAAACAGGCTATGAAAGGCCTTATCCATTCGCGCCTGTCGACTGTTTGCCGTCATATACATTACCGACAGGACTCAACGTCCATCATTGAGAAAAAACTGAAATGCCGGTGCGGCTTATCCGCACCGGCATAACGTGGAATAAATCAGATAACCGGGATGTAACCCTGTTGCGCCACAATCGCCTGACCTTCGCCGGACAGTGCCCAGTCCAGGAATGCCTTGCCGTTTTCAGACAGGGTCTCAGCGTTGTAGAGCAGTACAAACGGACGGGCTACGGTGTACTCGCCAGTGGCGATGGTATCGTTGGACGCTTCAACACCGTTCACTTCCAGTGCTTTCAGGCTGCCATCGACAGTACCCAGGGAGATGTAACCGATCGCAGACGGGTTCTGAGCCACAGTGGTCTTCACCACACCGTTACCGCTGGCCACCTGTGCGCGGTTGGAAACAGCGGAGATCACATTGCCGTTCGCATCCTTGACCTTCAGGCTCATGATGTCTTCGAACGCACCGCGGGTGCCGGAAGCAGGATCACGGGTTACGACGACGATAGGCTGGTCATTGCCACCCAGTGCTTTCCAGTTGGTGATTTCACCCTTGAAGATGCCAGCGATCTGCTCAGTGGTCAGACCTGTCACCGGGTTTTTGCCGTTAACAACGACAGCAATACCGTCGTGCGCCAGCACTGCCTGGGTAATACCGGCCTTTTCTTCTTCCGGCTTGAGTTTGCGAGAGGTCATGCCAATCTCGCTGGTGCCGTCATTAGCGGCCTTGATACCAGAGGAGGAACCAGTCCCCTGCACTTCGACCACAGCGCCGGTATGCTCCTGTTGCCAGGTTTCACCGAGCACTTCCATCACTTCGGTCACGGAGGTAGAACCAGAGACACTTACAGCCCGGGCATCGGTGGAGGAGTCATTACCGCCACAACCCACCAGCACGGCGGACAACCCGATAGCGCTTACGATTGACAGAACGGTCTTCTTCACTGCTTCGACCTCTTGGGGATCAGCTTATCTAGAAATGAACTGGCCTGAGCCAGCAGGTGAGACCGTTATATTTCGCTTAGATGACAGTTTTGTTACAGGGTGAACAGGCATACAAAATCTTTACATTATCGCGACAATGCCAATACCTATTCAGGGAAAGAACATGATAAGTAGAAACCGCCATTTGTCATCTCGTTAAGCAGATGAATCCGTTATCAGCCATTGATCCTGTTTAGATTGCCACACTCTGCCATCACGTTGATGGTTTCTTAAGCCGAAGCAGGAAATGCTATACAAACGCATGTTCTTCTGACCATCTAGTCAGCAAAAAAGAAGCAGAATGGTCTCTTCACCGGAATCAATTTCCTCCTGAAAGCTCTAATGAGAAATCACAAACAGGAAAATAATTTATGCAGTGTTCAGCATCAGCCCCCTTGCTTACCCTTAATCTCCCGTTGAGCCTGTAGAAAAACGTCTGGAAGCACTGGCAGTCCCCGGCATAGCAGATATCCTTTAGAAATCTGCCCCAGAGTTCTATTTCGAGCCTTGCCATGCCTCGCTTCAAGCCGTACGACACGCGTCAGAATCTTTTATTACCGATTAACCTGGCCGAGCAACTTGTGCCCGGTTCTTTTGAGTACACCCTGAACTACCTGGTGGATCATGAAATCGATACATCCATCTTTCATGATCATTACCATAACGATGAAACCGGTCGCCTGGCGTATGACCCGGCCATGCTCTTGAAGATCGTATTATTTGCTTATTCCCGAGGCATCACATCCAGCCGCAGGATTGCGAAAGCCTGTCATGAGAATGTGGTCTTCATGGCGCTCTCCGCCGACAGTCAGCCGCATTTCACGACCATTGCCGACTTTATCAGTCGTATGCATAAGCCGGCGGGTCAACTGTTTATTCAGGTTTTGATGATCTGTGACCAGCTCGGCCTGATCGGTAAGGACATGTTTGCCATTGATGGTCGCAAGATGTCATCCAATGCCAGCAAGGAATGGAGCGGTACCCACAGCGAGCTTAAAGGTAAAAAGAAAAAGCTGGAGAAAGCCGTTTCCCGTTTGTTGAAACGCCATCGGGAACACGACGTTCATGAGCAGGTAAATCCTCAGCATCAACGCGACGATGAACAGCGTATTGAGACACTGAAAAAAGCCTCACGCCGCATCAAGACGTTCCTGAAGGAACAGCCAGAGCGGACCAATAAACGTAAGCAGCCGCTTAAAGGCAATGTGACCGATCCGGACAGTGCCAAGATGAAGACCGCCAAAGGGGTTATCCAGGGTTACTGTGGTGTGGCGGCTGTCGACAGCAAGCACCAGGTCATTATGCATGGGGAAGCCTATGGCCATGGTGCTGAACAATCGACCCTGATCCCGACGGTAAAAGCGATTGATGCCCAATGTCGCTGGCTGGGGCACAGCAATATTTTCAAAACCGCCAGGATAACCGCAGACAGTGGTTTTCATTCCAGGGAGAACCTGGAAGCCCTGTCCAGGCTAAACGTGGATGCCTATATCGCTGACAACCAATACCGCCAACGTGATCCTGACTTTGATCAGGCCGGACGTTTCCGGGTTCAGCATAAAAAGGAACGAGTGGCGCTGGCCAGAAAACGAGGCAGAACGGTTGCCACCGGACGCTTTACGACACGAGACTTTCGGTTCGATACCCGCACCATGGCCTGTTCCTGTCCGGCCGGGAAACCCATGTGGCTCAGCAGCGCTAAGGCGATGATTGGCGGACAACCGGCTTATCAGTTCTGCGGTTATGTACACCATTGCCGCGATTGTCCGATGAAAGCACAGTGCCTGCGCCGCTCCGACCAGAAAAGGCCGCGTTCTGTCGCCTTCTTTTATAAGGAGGTAGTCGACCAGCAGAAACCGGATGTTCTGCAGATCATGAAAGACAAGATCGACAGCCCGGCTGGCAAACGGGTTTACAGCAAGCGGCTCGCGGTTGCCGAACCACCCTTTGCCCATATGCAGGCAATGGGGTTATCGGAACTCACTTTGCGGGGACGCCCCAAGGTCAATGGGCAGTGGCAGCTTATGTGTGCTCTTCACAACCTGAAGAAGATTCACGGATTTGGCGGGGAAAAACTGCAACAAAGAATGCAGAAGGTACAGAAGCATGGGTGACAGGTCTCTGCGGAGACCTTTCCGCACCATAAAACCTTCAATGCTCGCTAAACCATTAGCGGATAAATAAAACATCGAACTATCCAAAAATATGTCTGCAGAAAGCTGGAGCAGAATTAATTCATTAAGAATGAAGGCATTCTGATTCTATTTTTAGATTTTCTACAGACTCGTTGCCTCATACTGTGGAAGCATTAGGCGCTGTTGAGGGGAGTTCCGTACCCCAAAAACCCATAGTTCAATTACCATCGGGCCTAAGCCTCAAATTAATAACGGATCTCAGCCATAGTGATAATTTCAATGAGACCATCAGGGCGTACTTTCCTAAAGCCTCTGATCATGAACACATTGCTTTTTGTAGGCAAATAGCACTCTATGCACGGTCAATCCATCAATTAACAGGTAACGTTAAGTCCAGGCTTCAAGAGATGGTTATGCCCACACAGATCAGACAGGAAGTACCGTTTCAATCAACGGAGAGACCCACGGAACCGTCCCAACAAAATGTTGAGGAACTTCCTGCTCAACAAAGACATCCTCAGCCTCCAGCCATTACTGTTCCAGACAGTTATGTCATCAACGTCATCAGACAGATAGAGTTTGACACTCCGGCCTCTTATAATGAGCTACTGATTTTATTGGGTCCTTTTTTTCCTAAAGCGGCCAATATAGAACAACGAGAATTGCTTGAATCCATTAACGTCTTCAATGAAATGGTGTATTCATACTCTCAGGCAGCAGGCAGCCGCATCAGGTGTCGTGTTTTTCTGCCACAATTCCAAGATCGCGCGCCAAAACCAGTCTCTATGAGCGTATCCACTTCTGATCAGGAATCACGGCTGCCAAGCCCCTCAGTACACGATGAGGCAGTGCCAAGTACATCATTGGTCGCCGAATCAAGTATCGAACAACCTGATACAGGAGTCGGTTCAAGCGCTTTACCAGGGCCTCAAATAGGCCTTCCCGCACTCTGGCGTTGTGATGATGGTTTCAAACGTCGAACCAAGGGGGCTTCTGTGTATGTAGACAACAGTGAGACTCATGGTTTAGGCGCTCATGCACGAAAAGATATCCCACAAGGGAAGGTGTATGCTGAATATAATGGTTTGTTTGTATACAAAATCCATTTAAAGCGCAGGGACAAACAGTACATTGTCTGCAACACACTGGACAAGGATGAAACGCTAGAGCTTTACAAAGGTGATCGTTTCGTTGCATGGATGGACTTATATTACCTTGTCGGTAAAACCAGAATTGAAATCGGAATTGATGGAAGAAGGGCGATTTCTTTTATAAACCATTCCTCAGATAAAGAAAAAATCAACACAAAACTTGTCGTCAGATACCCAAAAGACGCAAACGACAAACCAATCAAAACCATCAAATCAAGAAGTGATTTCGAAAGCTACCTTCATAAGGTTTATATCAATGTACAGGCAACCAAAGACATAAAACAAAAAACCGAATTGCTGTGCAACTATCTGAAAGAAGGCGAACACAGCGAAGATATTTTTGAACAAAACGTATTAACGCCATCGAAAGAACACCAACAAAAAGCACAGGCAATCATTAAAAGGTCTTATAAAGGTTACACGCCTCCAGAACCAACGCAGGATGAGCATGAGCCCCCAATTCTTGATTATGATACAGATGAGGGCGATTTATCTGACATGGATTTAGAAGAAAGCCCACCCCATCAATCCAGGGGAACCACTACAAAACCTGCAACCATTAACCTGAAAGACACATCAGAGCTCTTAGCCAATTTTGATGCCCACATACTATGTGAGTTACATGATAGTTTTGATAAAAGTGACACGTATCGGTTGCATCACATCATAGAGCAGATAAAAAAAACCGAACCTCAACATTTGGATTCCTATACAAGAATCCTCAAACTAATAGGAGAATGGATTATTGCAACGAGCTCTCCTGATAGTGATATCGATAAAAACGATGTTATTGAAAACATGAGTGATATCGCCCAGGTTTCCAAAAAACTTGCAGAAACGCTATTATCCACCGAAGCTCGGTTCATCCAATCCCCTGCTTTTTACATTACTCTCAATGAATGGAAAGCTTACAGTAAAACGGGTAACGCATGGGCCATTGACACACTACCCAAAAGAAAGTGTACGTATTCAACAAAAACGACAGAGGTCAAACGACGACGCTAATAGTCGTCGTTATACAGCTCTCAATTGGCGGTCGGAATAACAGTGGACATTTTTTGCATCAACAGGACAAACCTGCCGCTTCGGGCTGATACAGTATTTCAAGCACCTCCAACTGTGCGGTTCGTCCATTCCCCATCGTCCAGTCAATCGTGTCACCACAACTGAGGCCAAGCAGTGCCGCACCGGCAGGGTTCAGGATGGAGACGGCCTCTGCATCGTCAACATTATGATGCTGTGGAAAAACGATACGACAGGTATGTTCACTGTGCGTCTCCAGATCACGAAACCGAACACGGCTGTTGATCGTCACCACATCCGACGGACACTCACTGCCATCCACCAGCGTCGCGCGGTCCAGCTCATCGAGCAGTAACTCCGCCACCGGCAGCCGGTCGATTTCAGGCTGCGCCAGCAGTTGCTCCAGTTTTCTTGCATCTTCCCGGTTAATAATCAGTCTTGTTTGCGTCATTGTGCTCTCCTGTCACTCAACGACCACAGTCAATACGCCCAGTCCCTGAAAGGGACAGGCGCTTACAATCATTACGTTTTGCGATGCCCGATAGTCAGGCAGAAAAGAGTACGGTAGTAACAGATAGTATTGTCAGAACGGTATACACGGGATCATCGTGTTTTTCACTCTGTATTTACCGGCTTGCAACTTTAGCCGGTAAATACAGCGTATGGCTTCACGGCCATGCATGGCAGGCTTATGTTATTTGGAATAACTAAGCCCTCACCCGTTTTTGAGCTCTTCCAGCTCTGCCCAGCGATCCATTTTTTCCTCGATCAGGCCGGCCAGGTCAGTCAAACGCTGCAGTACCTGTGAGACTTCCTCCTGATCTTTCTGGTAGAAGCCGGCTTCTGCCGTCAGTTTCTCCAGCGTCTGCTGCTCTTCTTCCAACTGTTCAATTTCAGCTGGCAGGCCATCCAGCTCACGTTGCAACTTATAGCTGAGTTTTTTCCCTGATGCCGGTTTCGCTTGGGCGGGTGCAACAGTCGCTTTGGCAGTCTGCGTTTCTGTGGGTTTCAGGACTTTTTCACCGGATTCCACCAGTCGCTGCATGGAGCCGCCCTGCCGTAACCAGTCCTCAAAGCCACCCACATACTCGCGCACCACGCCATTGCCTTCAAACACCAGGGAGCTGGACACCACATTATCCAGGAACGCTCGGTCATGGCTGACCAGCAGAACGGTACCGGGAAAATCAACCAGAATGCTTTCCAGCAGCTCCAGGGTTTCCACATCCAGGTCATTGGTCGGTTCGTCCAGCACCAGCACGTTGGCTGGTTTACTGAATAAACGAGCCAGCAACAGACGGTTACGTTCGCCACCGGAAAGCGCCTTTACCGGCGTCCGTGCACGCTGCGGCGAGAACAGGAAACTTTCCAGGTAACTGATGATATGACGGCTTTCTCCATTAATGGTGATCCGCTCACGGCCTTCCGCCACGTTGTCGATAACGCTCTTTTCCAGATCCAGCTGCTGTCGCATCTGGTCAAAGTAGGCGACTTCCATCTTGGTGCCGTGACGGATCGTACCCGCGCCAGGCTCAAGGTCACCGAGGAGCATTTTCAACAGTGTCGTCTTACCCACACCATTCGCGCCGATCAGACCGACCTTGTCACCCCGCATCAGTGTAAAGCTGAAATCATGCACCAGCGGTTTGCCTTCAAATCCCTTGGAGATATTCTGTGCTTCCACCACCAGTTTGCCGGATCGCTCGGCCGCATCCAGTGAAAAGGTCGCTTTCCCCTGTACGTTCCGGCGCGCCAGTCGCTCTTCCCGCAACGCTTTCAGCGCCCGCACACGGCCTTCATTACGCGTGCGACGGGCCTTGATGCCCTGACGAATCCAGACCTCTTCCTGGGCCAGTTTTTTATCGAACAGGGCATTCTGTTCGGCTTCCACTTCCAGCTGGTGCGCCTTACGTTCGAGGTAAGTCTCGTAGTTGCAGTCCCAACTGGTCAGCTGACCACGATCCAGCTCAAGGATGCGTGTTGCCAGCGCCTTTAGGAAAGAACGATCGTGGGTGATAAACAGTAACGCACCCCGGAAATCTTTCAGCTGCTGTTCCAGCCAGGCGATGGTGATGATATCCAGATGGTTGGTGGGCTCGTCCAGCAATAACAGATCCGGCTCACTCACCAATGCCCCGGCCAACTCCACCCGTCGGCGCCAGCCACCGGAGAGTTCACCCATGGTTTTGTCCGCCGGCAACTGCAGCTTCTGGATCGTCTGTTCAACACGCTGCTGCAGCGCCCAGCCATCCATAGCTTCCAGTTGACTCTGCACCCGCTCAAGCTTCTTCATGTCCGCATCCGTCTGGATGTTCATGGACAGCTCATGCCAGTCAGCCAGCAGCTGCCCGACCGTTTCCAGCCCGGATGCCACCACATCGTAAACCCGCTTGCTGTCAGCCACCGGCAGATCCTGGTTGAGCATGCCAACCTTCAGGCCGGGTTTGCGCCAGATATGGCCGTCATCCGGTTGGATGGTGTCGGATGCGGCCTTGAGCAGCGTGGACTTACCGGCGCCGTTACGGCCAATCAGACAGACCCGTTCACCGGGTTCCAGTTGCAGGCAGGCTTTGTCCAGCAGGGGGTGATCGCCATAAGCGATGGAAACATCGTCAAAACGTATAAGGGTCATGGGACTGCGCACATCCTGGCAAGCGTCTGAAAATGCGGGAAGGATAACGATTTGCGGCGATGGACGCCATTCATCCGCTATCACCGATGCAGCATTCAGACTGCATCGGGGAATCACAGGTTACTGATCAATATCCAGGTTTCCGTTATTAAGCAGGTTATTCAAAATATCCGCTTCTGATCCCAGCGAGGAGAGATCCACACCGTCCAGCTTGATGGTTTGTACGGTCTGACCATTGGCGCTGTCCTTGACCGCTATTTGCGTACTGGTCACACCATTGTCTACCACGGTAGATAAATCCAGGAAAGCATCAATCGTTGCAGCCGATTCGCCCACCAGCATATCACTGAGATCCAGCACATCGCCTTCTGCCGTGTTGAAGTCTTCAATAACATCAAAGGCTGGATTGGCAGTAGTGCCTTCATCGCCACTGTTAAAGCGGAAGGTATCTGCACCAGCGCCACCAATGAGCAAGTCGTCGCCATCAGCTCCAATGATCACATCGTTACCAGCACCTGCAACCAGGACATCATTGGCATCCGTTCCCAGGAGAATCTCATCATCTGCTCCACCAGCAACTGTCGGGTCATCGATTAAGACAGACGTATTATCAAGTACAACGCCTCCCCCCGTCCCCGAGTGGGTAAATTTAATGCTTCTTACACCTTCCCCATAATCTTGCAGAGTGTGGGAGTGTGATTGCCATGACCCTGTTGCCCATATATTCGATGACTCGTAGGTATGTATTACGGCTCCATCACCATCCAACAGTTCCACCTTCATCTTGTAGGTAGCATTATTGTATAAATTGGTAAGAGTAAACGAGTCACTCAGCGTGATATCAGGTGAGGTATCCAGATAATCAGCACTGTATCCGTTGGCGAGCAGATCAATAGTTTGAGATTTGCTGCCAGCACCATTTCCCTGCCACATGCCGGTTTCGCTATCAAGACCGCCCCATGGCAGCGTTGTCCATGAATCACTGGTATTCCAATCCGTGAGTCCATTAGCCGCACCGGGATTCGATAACAAATTCTCGGATTGTGCCTGATTGTTCTGAACTTCTATATCAAATGTCTGCTGATTACTCGTATACGTTCCATCACTGACGGTAAAGGCAAAGCTGGTGCTGGCATCAGCCGTCACAGAGGACGCTGTAAATTGCAGCTTTGAGATATCAGCAGCCGTTATCACCTGATTCACGTACACGGCAGTACCATCGTAAGTCAGCGAACCATTGACCGGTAACGACTTGATCGTGACTGAGTCCAGGCTATCTCCATCCCCATCACTGAACCCAAAATCATCCGCCGTGAAGACATGCGCCTCTGACTCCGCTGCCACCAAAGACATCGGCGTCGCCGTCGGTGTGTCATCAACTGCCGTCACATTGAAATTGAGGGTTTCTGCAGCACTCTCCGCCGTACCGTCACTGACCTTAAACTGGATGTTGGCATAATTGTTACCATTGGCATTGGCAGCCGGGGTAAACACAAGATTCGGGATATCAGCGGCTGAAATCTGCTGATCGACCGTTACCGCCGTGCCGCTTAATGTCAGACTACCCGCCGCTGGCAGCTGGGTAATCTTGACGTAAGACAACGAGTCGCCATCAATATCCGTAAAGCCAAAATTCGAGGCTGTGAACGTGTGACTGGCATCTTCATCAATGGTCAGCCCCGTAGGCTCCCCACCCGTAATCAGGTTATCAATACTCGGCCAGAAGGGGTTGACGTTATCCCCGATGTTAGAGAACGTCAGTTCCGTCACATTGGCGAGCTCTAACGTGATGGTTTGCCAGTCATCCCAGGTATCATCGATGCTGAAACTAAGCGTAGTGCTCCAGATTTCTGTTTCGCCGTTAAAGGCTCTCACCGTCACATCCGGCGGAGCAGTACTGTAGGCATACCCGGGGTTATAGGGCAGCGGGTTAATCTCAAAGCTTTTCACATAGGTTGGTGTGGCAAAGCCCAGCGAGGCTTCTCCATCTCGACCACTTTGACCATCACTCCCGGTCAAATCATAGGCATAAAGATGCCCGCCACCAGCAGTGATGTGGTGAATATCAGTCGTTACCAATCCATGGTTTGCATCATCAAACGTATACAACGTTTCTGATGAAGAGGCACCTAAATGATCGCCTTCAATGGTCGGCCCATCATTCACAGCATCCACATTAAGGGTCATGGTTTCGGCAGCACTTTCCGCCGTGCCGTCACTGACGGTGAAATCAAAGCTGGCGTAACCGGCACCATTGGCATTGGCTTCCGGCGTGAATACCAAGTTCGGGATATCCGCTGCGGTAATCACCTGATCAGCTGTCACGGCAGTGCCGCTCAGCGTCAGGCTACCCGCCGCGGGCAACTGGGTAATTTTGATGGAGTGCAAGGCATCTCCATCATTGTCAGTGAAGCCAAACTCGCTGGCAGCGAACGTGTGGCTGCCATCTTCATCCAGTGACACCGAGCTGTCTGCAGCAACCGGCGCACTGTTGGAATCATTGACATTAAAATTCAGCGTCGCCGGTTCACTTTCCAGACTGCCGTCACTGACAGTGAACGTCATGCTGGCATAGCCATCACCTTGCGCCCCCGCATCTGTCGTAAACACCAGGTTCGGAATGTCAGCGGCTGTAATCACCTGGTTGGCAGTGACTGCCGAACCATTCAGTGTCAGGCTGCCAGCTCCCGGTAGCTGGGTGATTTTGACAGAAGCCAGTGCATCACCATCTGTATCGGTAAATCCGAAATCAGCGACTGTGAAGGTGTGACTACCATTTTCATCAATGGTAAGGCCAGAAGGCTCTCCGCCCGTAACCAAGTTATCGATACTTGGCCAAAAGAGATTCCTGCCGACATCAGAAAACTGCAGCTCCGTGACGTTAGCAACGCCAACCGACACCGTTTGCCAACTACTCCAGTCACGATTGTCACTGAGATCAAGCGTTTCACTCCAGAGCTCTGTCGACCCGTTAAATGCTTTCACGGTAACCGATGTGGTAGTCGGTGAAGAGAATCCTTCCCACGGTAATGCATTGATATCAAAACTCTTCACATACGTTGGGGAATCGAAATTCACCGAGCTTAGGCCATTATCATCGTTGTCAAACGCCCAGAGGTGTCCCCCTCCATCAGTGCTGTGAGTAAAATCGGTGTCTGTCAATCCATCAGAGCTAAATGAATCAAAGGTGTACGTGGTTTCCGGGTCGTTTGATGCTGTATAAAGATCACCTTCAACCGTTGGCGCGTCATTCACAGCATCCACATTCAGCGTCATGGTTTGTGCCGCGCTTTCCAGCGAACCATCACTGACCGTGAAATCAAAACTGGCGTAATCGGCACCATTGGCATTCGCTGCTGGCGTGAAGACCAGGTTCGGGATATCCGCCGCAGTAATGACCTGACTCGCGGTCACTGCGGTGCCATTGAGCGTGAGGCTGCCCGCCGTCGGTAATTGTGTGACCTTGATAGAATGCAGCGAATCGCCATCGCCGTCACTGAAGCCAAACTCACTGGCTGAGAATGTATGACTACTGTCTTCGTCCAGTGATACCGTGTTGTCGGCAGCGGTCGGCGTGTCATCCACAGCAGTGACATTGATATTCAGGGTTTCAGCCGCACTTTCAGCGCTACCATCACTGACCTTGAACTCAATGCTGGCATAGCCATTACCATTGGCATTGGCTGCAGGCGTGAAGACCAGATTCGGGATATCCGCTGCTGGAATCTGCTGATCAGCAGTAACCGCTGTACCATCCAGTGTCAGACTACCGGCCGCAGGCAGCTGGGTGATTTTGACATAGGCCAGTGAGTCACCATCTGCATCGTTAAAGCCGAAATCAGACACAGCAAACGTGTGACTGTTATCTTCATCAATGGTAAGACCGGAGGGTTCTCCGCCGGTAACCAGGTTATCAATACTGGGGTAAAAGTTACCGCTCAAGTCACTGAACCTTAACTCTGTGACATTCCCCACACCGACAGAGACATTTTGCCAGTTACTCCAGTCAGTATTCCCGCTTAAATCAAGCGTCGTACTCCAAAGTTCTGTGCTTCCGTTAAACGCCTTAATCGTAACCATGGCATTTGTCGGGGCAGAGAATCCTTCCCATGGCAATGCGTTCATCTCAAAACTTTTCACATAGGTGGGAGAGTCAAACGTCAGTGATCGGTCATCTGCGGCATTCGAAGCGTACGAATAAAGGTGACCTCCACCGGTTGTGTTTTGAGAGAAGTTTGTCTGTGTTATTCCTGCAGTGGTGAAAGAGTCAAAGGTATACGTGGTTTCTGGCGATGAGTCTCCAAAGAGATCCCCAGATATCGTCGGCGCAGCGTTGACTTCATTCACATTGAACGTCATGGTCGCTGACGCACTTTCCTGGCTGCCGTCACTGACCGTGAAGGTAAAGTTCGCGTAATTCGTCCCATCCGTATCGGCATCCGGTGTGAAGACCAGGTTTGGAATATCCGCCGCAGTGATGACCTGGTTAGCCGTAACCGCCGAACCATTGAGTGTCAAGCTACCGGCGGCCGGCAGCTGGGTGATCTTGATGGATGACAGGCTGTCGCCATCTGCATCAGAGAATGTGAAATCACTGACGCTGAAGGTGTGGCTGTCATTTTCATTCAATGTCACGGTATCGGCAGCCGTTGTCGGTGCATCGTTCACCGATGTGACATTGAAACTCAGGGTTTCTGCGGCGCTCTCTGCCGTACCGTCACTGACCTTGAACTGGATATTCGCGTAGCCGTCACCATTGGCATCAGCCGCAGGAGTAAAGACAAGATTCGGGATATCGGATGCTGAGATCTGCTGGTCAACAGTGACCGCCGTGCCACTCAATGTCAGGCTGCCAGCCGCTGGAAGCTGGGTAATTTTGACATAAGACAGTGAATCACCATCAATATCATTGAAACCAAAATCAGCAACGGCAAAGGTATGACTGCTGTCTTCATCAAGGGTAATACCGGTACTGCTCGACTCTCCCCCAATGATGAGGTTATCAATACTGGGGCGCAGATTAGAGGAGCCACCCGTGTTAGCAAGAACTTTAAGTTCAGTAATACTCCCTGTTTCGACAGACACCGTCGCCCAGTTATTCCAGTCAAAGTGATTCGTTAAATCAACAGTCTCACTCCAGACTTCAGTGCTACCGTTATACGCTTTTATTGTCACGGATTTATTTGACGGGTTGGATGAAGCTCCCTCCTGGAAAAGCGGATTAATATCAAAGCTCTTCACATAAGTCGGTGAAGAGAATGTTATTGAACTGTCCCTGTCAAAATTATTGGCATAAATATGCCCACCACCGGTCGAGTTGAAGTAAAAGTTATCCTGAGTCAGTCCATGATTTGAGCTGTCAAATGTATAAGTTGTTTCCGGTGACGATGATGAGCTGTGCGCACCAAAACTGTCTCCTTCCACCGTAGGCGCATCATTCACCGCATCCACATTCAGCGTCATGGTTTCGGCTGCACTTTCCACCGTTCCATCACTGACAGTGAATTCAAAGCTCGCATAACCGGCACCATTGGCATTCGCTGCAGGGGTGAAAACCAGGTTCGGAATATCCGCTGCTGTAATCACCTGATTGGCAGTCACTGCTGAACCATTGAGTGCAAGACTGCCCGCCGCTGGTAACTGGGTAATCTTGATGGATGAAAGGCTATCCCCATCTCCGTCAGAGAATGAAAAGTCACTGACGCTGAAGGTATGGCTGTCATCTTCGTCCAATGTCACCGTATTCGCAGCCGTTGTTGGCGCATCGTTCACCGATGTGACACTGATATTGAGGGTTTCAGCATCACTTTCCGCCGTACCGTCACTGACCTTGAACTGGATATTGGCGTAGCCGTCACCATGGGCGTTAGCCGCCGGTGTAAAGACAAGATTCGGAATATCGGAGGCTGAAATCTGCTGATCAACAGTAACCGCTGAGCCACTCAGTGTCAGACTGCCCGCTGCCGGCAGCTGGGTGATCTTAACGTAAGAGAGTGAGTCACCATCCGTATCGGTAAAGCCAAAATCAGACACCGAGAATGTATGGCTGCTGTCCTCATCAATCGTCAGGCCAGAGGGCTCTCCACCGGTAATCAGATTGTCAATACTGGGATAAAAATTCCCACTCAAGTCACTGAATCTCAACTCTGTGACGTTACCAATATCAAGAGAGATGGTTTTCCAGTTACTCCAGTCAGCATGACTGCTTAAATCAAGCGTCGTACTCCAGAGTTCTGTTGTTCCGTTAAACGCTTTCACCGTTACCGCTGCATTTGCCGGGGCAGAGAATCCTTCATACGGCAGCGCGTTCATGTCAAAGCTTTTCACATAGGTTGGCGTATCAAACGTCAGCGATCGGTCATCCGTGTATGTCGAAGCGTAGGTATAGAGATGTCCCCCACCGGTTGTGTTGTGAGAGAAGTTTGTCTGTGTCAATCCAGCGGAGGTGCTCGTGTCAAAGGTGTACGTGGTTTCTGCTGATGGAGAATAAAAATCTCCCTCGACCGTCGGCGCATCATTGACAGCATCAACATTCAAGGTCATTGTTTCCGCCACACCTTCCAACGTACCGTCACTGACCGTGAATTCAAAACTGGCGTAACCGGCACCGTTAGCGTTGGCATCTGGTGTAAAGACCAGGTTTGGAATGTCCGCCGCCGTAATAACCTGATTGGCCGTCACGGCAGTCCCACTTAGCGTCAGGCTTCCGGCCGCTGGCAACTGGGTAACCTTGATGGAATGCAGGGCATCACCCTCAGCATCACTAAAGCCGAATTCACTGGCAGCGAAGGTATGGCTGCCATCTTCATCCAATGTGACTGAGCTGTCTGTCGCCGTCGGCGCGTCATTCACGGCTGTTACGTTAAATGTCAGCGTCTCAGACGCACTTTCTGCTGTCCCGTCACTGACCTTGAACGCAAAGCTGGCATAGTTTTGACCATTGGCATCGGTTGCCGGAGTAAAGACCAGGTTCGGAATATCGGCGGCAGATACCTGCTGATCAACCGTGACCGCTGTGCCATTTAATGCCAGGGTGCCCGCTGCCGGGAGCTGTGTGATTTTGACGTAAGAGAGTGAATCTCCGTCCACATCACTGAATCCGAAATCGGACACGGAGAACGTATGGCTGGCATCCTCATTAATGGTAAATCCGTTAACCGTTACATCATCCAGAATGATGACATTATCAATACTCGGCTCAAGGAAGTTATTGTTACGTTCAAAAATAATGGTTTTGACATCGTCCGTTTCTACAGACACATAAAGCCAGTTGTCCCACGTGTTATAGTCGGAAAGGTCAACCGTCTGGCTCCAGACTTCCTGACTGTTTTCATCATACCCTTTCATCACCAGTGGCCCATCGCCGGGCCACTGGTCATTCGACCGGTTCATCGCATTCAGCGAAAAGCCCTTGAGGTATTTGGGATCCGAGAAACTCATTGCGGCATTACTGGTACTGCTGTAGACATGCAGATGCCCACCGCCCATGCTGGACCACATCATATTACCGGTGGATACACCAAGGTCACTCGAACTATCAAACGACAGAGTCGTTTCGGTCTCAATCTGAATCGTATTGGTTGTTGTGGTGATGGTCGGCGCATCATTGATGGCATCCACATTCAGAGTCAGCGTCTGCGATGCGCTTTCCTCAGTACCGTCACTGACAGTGAAATCAAAACTGGCGTATCCGGTACCATTGGCATCGGCAGCAGGCGTGAAGACCAGGTTCGGGATATCTGCCGCATTAATGACCTGATTCGCTGTGACAGCAGAGCCACTGAGGGCAAGACTACCAGCAGCAGGTAACTGAGTAATTTTGATGGATGACAGCGAATCACCGGCATCGGCATCACTAAAGCCAAATTCACTGGCGGCGAAGGTATGACTGTCGTCTTCGTCCAGGGTCACGGTGTTGTCTGCCCCTGTCGGCGCGTCATTCACCGCATCCACATTCAACGTGAGGGTCTGGGCCTCACTTTCCAGCGAACCGTCGCTGACCGTGAAATCAAAGCTGGCGTAACCGTCGCCGTTAGCATTGGCGACCGGTGTGAAGACAAGATTCGGGATATCTGCCGCCGCAATAACCTGATTAGCCGTCACAGCCGTTCCATTCAGCGCAAGGCTACCGGCCGCTGGCAGCTGGGTAATCTTAATGGAGTGCAGGCTATCACCAACATCACCATCACTGAAACCGAACTCACTGGCCGCAAAGGTATGACTGGCATCCTCATTCAATGTCACCGTATTGTCTGACGCTGTGGGGGCATGATCCACATTGCTGACATTGAACGCGATGGACTGCTGACCACTCTCCAATTCACCATCATTGACGGTATATTGCAGGCTGGCATAGCCATGTCCGGATTCACCGGCTACCGGCGTAAAGACCAGGTTGGGAATATCCGCTGCAGTAATGACCTGATTCTCAGTCACAGCGGTGCCATTCAAGGTCAGGCTTCCCTTCGTGGGCAACTGCGTGATTTTTATCGATTCAAGGCTGTCGCCAGCATCGACATCGGTAAACCCGAAGTCTGATGCCGTAAATGTATGACTGTCGTCTTCAGCAACGGTGAAACCAAAGGTGTCTTTGTAGATAACAACATTATCAATACTGAAGTGCCAGTACGATGATTCCTGACTGACGACCTTTATCGCCGTAATATCATCCGCTTCTACCGATACGTGGTACCAGTTGTCCCAGTCCTGATGGACACTCAGATCTACAATCTGATCCAGCACCACTGTAGAGCCACTCATCACCTGAATTCTTACTTCACCAGCACTCGAGCTAACACTATCACTGTGATAAGAGAGGCCATTGAGATCAAACCCATCCACATACGTCGGGGAATCAAACGTGATGGTCGGATCAGCACTGGTTAAGTGGCTGTCGTAATAATGGCCACCACTCGTCGTGGAATAATAGAAGCCACTAGTAGTGATCCCTTCAGTACTGGAAGAACTGAAGTCGAGTACAGCCCTGTCAGCAGGGATCTGTGAGCCTTCTGTAATGGTTGGCGCATCATTAATCGCGTTGACATCCAGTGTCATCGTCTGTGCTGCGCTGGCCAATCCACCGCTATCAATCACTGAGAAATCAAAGCTGCTATAGCCGCTGCCATTGGCATCCGCCGCTGGCGTAAAGACCAGGTTGGGAATATTCGCAGCCGATATCACCTGGTTAGCGGATACCGCCCATCCATTCAGTGTCAGGGTACCCTCTGCGGGTAACTGGGTGATTCTGATAGAGGCCAGAGAGTCACCTGTATCAATATCGCTGAACCCAAATTCGCTGGCGGCAAAGGTATGACTGTTGTCCTCATCCATCGACACGGTATTGTCAGAGGATGTCGGCGCATCATTGACCGCTGCGATATTGAAGGTAAAGGTTTCTTCTGCACTTTCCAGGTTACCATCGCTGACCTTATAGCTCAGGGTCGCATAATCATTGCCATTGACGTTAGCAGCAGGTGCAAAGACCAGGTTTGGAATATCTGCCGCAGCAATGACCTGATCAGCAACGACAGCTGCCCCATTGAGCAACAGGGTTCCGGCAGCAGGCAGCTGCGTAATTTTCACAGACGCCAGGGAATCACCATCAACATCTGTGAAACCGAAATCAGCCTCACTGAAGGTATGGCTGGCATCCTCATCAATCGTGAAGATATCCTTCTGCGAGGTTTGAACAGTCAGATTGTTAATGGCCCACTGATCATCCGTCACCCAGCCTGCATGGTAGGGCTGTGCAATCCTGAACTGGATATCCGGCGCCTGCAAATCACCCGTTAATTCTTGGGTTACCGTGTTCCAACTCTGGAACTGGTTAATGGAATAGCTTGTGTGGGTTGTCCATGTAGCGCCATTGTCTGTTGAGTATTGAAGCTCAACCTGTTCGTTTGATCGGGCTTCATCATCACTGTTCGAGTACTGCCGGTACATCAGATCGAACGACAGCGTTCCTCCAAAGCTGGCATCGAAACTATCAGTGGTCACAGCACGTGTGTTGTGATTACTGAACAGCAGGAAGCTGCCATCGGCGCCTGGGAAATTGCTGCTGGTGCTGATACTACCGTTCTCGACAGTCAGGTTGGCCGTACTGCCATCATCAAAACCCCAGGATTCTGTCTTCGCGACCAGATCCGTTTCCGGCGCATCATTCACTGCATCGACATTGAACGTGATGCTATGTTCCACACTGCTCAAGGAGCCATCACTGACCGTGAAACGCAGATCCGCGTACCCTGCCCCATTTGCATCCGCTGCTGGCGTAAAGACCAGGTTTGTAATATCGGCAGCGGTAATATCCTGATTGGCCGTTACATCAGTGCCATTAAGGGTCAGGCTACCGGCAGAAGGTAACTGGGTGATCCGCACAGAGACCGGGTTGTTCCCTGCTTCCACATCACTGAATCCGAATTCACTGACAGCAAAGGTATGACTGCCATCTTCATCCAGTGAAACGGTGTTATCTGCCGCTGTTGGCCGATCGTTCACGGCATTGACATCGAGAGTAATGGTATGTGCCGCACTCTCCAGCCCGCCACCATCAGTAACGGTGAACTTCAGGTTGGCATAACCACTGCCATTAGCATTGGCTACCGGTGTGAAGACCAGGTTTGAAATATCCGTTGCGGTAATCACCTGATTGGCAGTCACCGCCGTGCCATTCAGGGTCAGGCTGCCCGCCGTTGGCAATTCGGTAATCTTGACCGAGGCCAGCGTATCCCCGGCATCCACATCCGTGAAACCAAACTCACTGGCAGCAAAGGTGTGACTGTTGTCTTCATTCATCGACACCGTATTATCCGACGCTGTCGGTGCATGATTCACATGGTTGACATTAAAGGCGATGGACTGTGGGTTACTCTCCGCTTCACCATCGCTGACAGTGTATTGCAGGCTGGCGTAAGCACGCCCAAATTCACCGGTATCCGGTGTGAATACCAGATTGGGAATATCATCGACATCAATCACCTGGTTCGCAGTAACCGCCGTCCCGTCCAGGGTCAGGCTACCATTGCCCGGTAACTGGGTAATCTTGATCGATTCAAGGGCATCACCGGCATCCACGTCCGAGAATCCAAAGTCAGATGCGGAGAACGTATGGTTTCCATCTTCGTTGACGGTGAAACCGTAAACATCCTCGTATATCGTCACATTGTCGATACTGGGAACCATGTACGCGGTATGTCCATCCGGATTCTGGATCCGTATCTCAGTGACATCATCCGCTTCTACAGAGATATAAAGCCACTCGTTCCAGTCATCATAATTGCTCAGATCAATGACACTGCTCCAGACTTCGGTACTGCCACTCATGATCTGCACCGTCACACTGGATGGATCACCGGAACCGGTGTAGTCAGACCAGGGGTCACCATTCA
The DNA here is from genome assembly GCA_964291505.2 of uncultured Kistimonas sp. GTDB lineage: Bacteria > Pseudomonadota > Gammaproteobacteria > Pseudomonadales > Endozoicomonadaceae > Kistimonas. The sequence goes on from OZ220199.1 coordinate 768,955, forward strand.
ATTCAAACCCTTTCAGGTGGGTGGGTGAATCAAATGTCATGGAGCCGTAAGTACTGAAATTATTGTTGTAATAATGACCGCCGCCACGAGAGGTCCAGCTGAGATTACTGGTTGAAACGCCGGTGTTTCCGGAATCATTGAAATCCAGCACTTTTTCCTGGGATGCGTTCAGTGCACCTGCCGTGATGGTCGGCGCGTCATTCACCGCCGTCACATCCAGCGTCATGGTCTGGGCCGCACTGGCTAAACCACCACTGTCGATAACAGAGAACTGGAAGCTGCTGTAGTCATCACCATTCGCATCAGCGGCAGGCGTAAAGACCAAGTTTGAAATATTAGCGGCAGAGATCGTCTGATTAGCGGTGACCGCACTGCCATTCAACGTCAGGGTGCCATTCGCCGGTAATTGCGTGATTTTGATGGAAGCCAGCGCATCACCGGCATCAATATCCGTGAATCCAAACTCACTCGCCGCAAACGTATGACTGTCATCCTCATCCATCGACACGGTATTGTCAGATGCTGTCGGCGCATCATTTTCTGCGGTGACATTAAATGTCAGCGTTGCTGGTGTACTCTCATCCTCTCCATCACTGACGGTGTATTGCAGTGTGGCGTAACCCGTACCATTTTCATCGGTCGTTGGAGTAAAGACCAGGTTCGGGATATCGGCAGCGGCAATCACCTGGTTGGCGGTGACGGCTGCACCATCCAACGTGAGTGTGCCTGCCGAAGGTAACTGGGTAATTTTGACCGAATGCAGGCTATCACCTACATCGGTATCGCTAAAGCTGAAGTCCGATTCGCTAAAAGTATGGCTGCCATCTTCAGCGATGGTGAATGTATCCTCTGGCACGATTGAGATCGACAGATCGTCAATCGCCCAGTTGTCATAGGTGACGCCGCCATGGGCTGACTGGATAATTCGGAACTGAATACTTGAAGCCTGCAGATTGCCAGACAGTGATTCATTTACGGTATTCCAGTTCTGATGCTGGTTAAGCGCATACGTTGCATGCGTCGACCAGTTTGCCCCACCATCTGTCGAGTACTGCAGGGAGACTTCATCACCCGCATCCAGTGTTTCTCCTACCCCATTACTGCCGCTCGCATAAATGAGATCAAACGACAGGGAGCCACCGGAACTGGTATCCATAACCTCCGTGGTCACTGCGCGTGTTCCTGTCCCGGTGAAGCTCAGTACATTTCCATCAGAACCTGCAACCTGACTGCTTATTGCGCCATTTGCCAGTGTTAAGTTATCGGTTGAATTATCGTTAAAACTCCACGAGTGTTCTTCGGTCAATTGTGTTTCCGGTGCATCATTGACCGAGTCCACGTTCAGTGTGATCGTCTGTACACCACTGTCCTCGCTGCCATCACTGACCGTGAATTTGAAGTTGGCATAACTACTACCACTGGCATCCGCTTCCGGCGTGAAGACCAGATTGGGAATATCTGCTGCGGCAATCACCTGATTGGCCGTAACAGCGGAGCCACTCAAGGTCAGGCTACCGGCACCTGGCAACTGGGTAATCTTGATAGATGACAGACTGTCACCGGCATCCACATCACTGAACCCGAACTCATTGGCCGTAAAGGTATGGCTGCCATCCTCATCCAGCGAAACCGTATTATCAGACGCCGTGGGCGCTTCATTGGCATTCGCCACGGTAATGGCAATATCCTGCTCTGAACTCAAGCCACCGGCATCCACAACACGTACCCGCACGGTATGGGACGTTGCGGTTTCAAAGTCCAGCAGAGAACTGTTTGCCACCGTGATGGTTCCGGTATTGCTGTCGATAGTAAACCGGCCGCCAGCATCATTCACCAGGGAATAGGTTAAGGTGTCGCTGGTATCCACATCCGTGGCGACAGCTTTACCGACTACCGTTCCATTCGCCGCGCTTTCACTGACTCTATTACCACTGAGATCCAACGTGGTGCTATAGACATCACTATCCGTACCATGATCCGACGTCCAGGTAATCAGCAGTTCGCCACTGGCCAACTGGGTCACCTCCGGATCGGATTGATTACCCGTGGTTGTGGTATTGATCTGGATTTCGTCAGTAAGCGCATTACCTGTCGCATCAAAGTGGCGACCATAAATGCCCTGCCCATCGCCATCCTGGCCATCTGAGCGCCAGACCACGAAGAAACTGCCGTCAGCCAAGGGTTCTATGGTGACATCCGCCTGGGTACCGTCAGTGGTTGTATTGATTCTGACAGGAGTTCCACTCTCTGTGCCTGTGCTGCTCCAGCGCTGGACGTACAGATCATCACCGCTTTGATAGGCGGTCACCAGCTCACCACTGTCGAGGACTTCAATGTCTACATTTTTGTCGTTAGCGGGTGCAGCATCACCATAACTGACAGGTCCTGCAACACTGTTACCACTGGCGTCATAGATTCTGAAGGAGGCTGAATCACTACCAGTCCCCGTTCCCCGCCAGGTTACGGCAAAACCACCATTATCAAGGGCAACGATATCCTGTGCTCCATTGCCCCAGCCATCAACACTGCCAACCACAATATCACTGGTTTCAGTGCCGCTGGCGTTGTATATCTTCACATGTACATTAAATGAATCACTGGAGTCGTAATATGCTGTCGCAAACTGATTACCGCTTAGCGCGACCAGCTTTGTCAGATACTGGTGGTCGCCGCCAAGATTGAATTCACTTTTGATTTCTGTGCCATTCTGATCAAAAACACGCATGTGAGCGCGGTTATAGGTCATTGACTTGAATAAATCCCAAGCAACGGCAAAATTACCATTATCCAATACAGCAATTTCTGGTTTGCCCAAACCCTGATCACTACCCGGATTCGTTTCATTAACCTGAATTTCAGAACCATCTGGCAGCTGTGCCCGAATCGTACCGGTACTACTCTCCGCAGAGTACCAGGCAGTAATCGCACCAGTGGGAGTGTTGTCAGAATGTGCCTTGGACTGCTCTCCTGTCGTAACCGTAGTATTGAATCTGGTTTCAGCGTTGACTTCGGGATTCAGTGACGTCTCAAGCACTGGGGCATCATTCACCGCATCCACATTGAGCGTGATGGTCTGAGCAGCACTCTCCATACCACCACTGTCAATCACCGCGAACTGGAAGCTGGCATAACTGGCACCATTGGCATTGGCTGCCGGTGTGAACACAAGATTCGGGATATCAGCAGCCGCAATCACCTGGTTGGCGGTGACGGCTGTGCCATTCAAGGTCAGGCTTCCAGCGCCGGGCAATTGGGTCACTTTCACCGACACCATCGTATCGCCGGCATCGCTGTCGCTGAAGCCAAACTCTGTGGCGGTAAAGGTATGGGTGCTGTCTTCATCCAGTGTCAACGTATTATCTGACGCTGTCGGCGCGGTATTGGCCGCTATGTTGATATTCAACGTCGCGGTGCTGGTATCTGTGCCGTCGGATACCTCATAGCTGAAGGAATCAGCGCCCAGCAGTTTGACTTCGTTATCTGTCAACGCGCGATTGTAGATCCGCGCTTCATCAATTTGTCCGTGGAAGTTATGGGTTCCTGTGGTGAGATCCCCTGTGTGAATCTGGGTGGTTACGTTCACACCACCAAAGGCTGCTTCATCACCGTGCTGATAGACTCCCTCTCCGGAGCCACTCGCAAACACTGAGCCATCCAGATAACCTTTCAGTGATCCGGCATCGCCATCCAACACTAGAGAGACGTGATGCCAGTCATTGTCACTGGCATCCAGCGAGGTATTCAGGAAGGTGCCGCTCCAGCTGGTGCTCTCGCTCCATGCCCCTACATACAGTTGCCCTTCATGGATATAAATCGAGAAGCCATTCGTGGTTCCCCCCTCCTCATAGAGAATCTGGGTGCCACTCAAATCATTATCAGGATCGACTTTGAAGGAGAAGCTGATCGTGCGTTCGTCGATGCTGCCGCTGTAGGTGTTGATCTCCGTGGAATCAGCCACTGTGACCATGTCACCATCGCCATCCAGACTGACGGCATTACCTTTCACACCACCACTGCCAAAAGCAGCATCGCCCGTCAGAACCCCATTGGTCGCCTCGGCATCGTCCGGCGCTGAATCCTCGGCGGACGTACCGCTGCTTTCATCAAAGTTCCATTCTGCCACCAGGCCGGTATGCAGATCAGCAGAGGCATAGCTCGAATCCAGTGTGTAGGACCAGGTACCATCTGCGGCGATACTTAAGGTACCGAATTCACCCGTAATATCCGTACTGCCAGATGCGGAAACAGCCTGCCCGTTGATAGAGGTGACCGTCAGGGTATCCCCTTCAACATCACTGTCATTATTGAGCACATTGCCCGTTGCAGTGGAAAGATGATTCGCCGTCGCGGATTCATCCTGCAGGTCTGGCGCATCATTGACTGCCGTAACATCGAACGTCAGCGTTTGTTCGGCACTGTTCAGCGAGCCGTCGCTGACGGTGAACTTAAGATCGGCATACCCGGTGCCATTGGCATTGGCTGCTGGTGCGAATAGCAGGTTAGGAATGTCGTCAGCATCAATGACCTGATTCGCCGTTACCGCAACACCATTCAGTGTCAGGCTACCGGCTGCCGGTAGCTGGGTAATCTTGACGGACTGCAGTGTGTCGCCAGTATCAACATCGGCAAACCCAAAGTCACTGGCTGCAAACGTATGACTGCCATCCTCATCCAGAGTCACCGTGTCGTCCGATGCGGTCGGCGCATCATTGACCCTGTTCACATCAATGTTCATGGTCTGAACAGTACTATCGAGCGAACCATCACTGACCGTAAACTGCAGGCTGCTGTAACCAACACCATTGGCATTGGCTGCCGGGGTGAAAACAAGATTGGGAATATCTGCCGCGGCAATCGCCTGGTTAGCTGTTACAGCCACACCATTCAGAGTCAATGAACCTGTAGCGGGTACCTGGGTAATCGTCACGGAATGCAGAGCATCACCATCCACATCGGCAAACCCAAAGTCGCTGGCCGCAAACGTATGACTGCCATCTTCATCCGCCGTTACACTGAAACGGGAAATCTCAAGGTTATCAATTGATGGCCATAACGCGGAACCGGGTGCCATAAATCGTAACTCGGTGACATTTTCAACATCGACATTGACATGTAACCAATTATCCCAGCTCATATAGTCGGTGAGATCTACCGTTGTACTCCAGACCTCCGTACTACCACTGAACGCTTTAATGGTGAACTCATCCGTTGGATGACTCCGTCCTTGATCATCCACATAGTCTTGCCAGGGGAGTCCATTAAGATCAAAACCTTTAACATGCGTGGGTGTTGGGAAAGTAATAGAATCATCTGAGCCATAGGTTTGAGCAAACAGATGACCGCCCCCGGTTGTGGCGGTTTTCATGTCACCGCCAAGCGTCACACCAGGATTACTCTTATCATCAAAAGTGAGTGTCGTGGTGGGCGGTACAGGTACCGGCGCATCATTCACCGCTGTGACATCAAACGTCATTGTCTGTGCCGCACTTTCCAGCGAACCATCACTGACGGTGAATTGGAAATCCGCATAACCGGTGCCATTTGCATCCGCTGCCGGTGTAAATACCAGATTGGAAATATCTGCAGCAGCAATCACTTGGTTGGCAGTCACTGCAACGCCATTGAGCATCAGGCTGCCAGCCGATGGCAGCTGCGTGATTTTGACAGAATGCAGGGTATCGCCGGCATCAATATCATTAAAACCAAATTCAGTGGCCGAGAACGTATGGCTGTCATCTTCGTCCAGGGTCACGGTATTGTCTGAGGCCGTCGGCGCATCATTGACGGCTGACACATCAATATTCAGTGTTTGTACACTGCTCTCCAGCGAACCATCGCTCACCTTGTACTGGAGATTCACATAATCCACACCATTGGCATTCGCTGGCGGGGTATAAACCAGGTTAGCGATGTCGGCGGCTGCAACGCTCTGGTTGGCCGTCACCGCCGTACCATTCAGTGTTAACGAGCCGGTTGCCGGCAGTTGGGTAATAATGACTGAATCCAGTGCATCGCCATCAATATCATTAAAACCAAAGTCATTACTGCTAAAGGTATGGCTGCCGTCTTCATCAAGTACCACACCGCGGACAATGGCCAGATTATCAATACTGGGCCAAAGGTTCGTATGTGCGCCTGGGGCTTCGAATCGAAGCTCGGTCACATTATCAACATCGACATCAACATGGAGCCAGTTCTCCCAGTCCATGTAGTTTTCCACGTTCACTGTGGTAGACCAGACTTCCGTCGTGCCATTGAACGCCTTGATTGTGAACTCATACGTCTGGGGCTGTTTGTCCTGGCTATGAACATAGCCTTCCCGTGACAAGCCATTCAGGTCGAACCCTTTAATATGGGTCGGTGTTGAGAAGTAAATGGAATCATCCGTACCATCAAAGTTGGCAAACATATGTCCACCGCTGGAACCTGTGCGATGGGTAAGGTGCTCACTGAACGTCACGCCAGGGATATTACTGTCGTCAAAATTAAGAACGGTGACCGCTTCCGGGGCATCATTCACGGCATCAACATTGAACGTGATCGTTTGTGCTGCACTCTCCAGACCACCGCTGTCCGTTACCGTGAACTGAAGGTCGGCATAACTGGCACCATTGGCATTGGCTGCTGGGGTAAAGACCAGATTAGTAATATCAGACGCAGTAATCACCTGATTGGCCGTTACGGCTGTGCCATTTAATGTCAGGCTACCGGCTGCCGGTAGTTGGGTTATCTTGACGGACTGAAGCGAATCGCCCGCATCAATATCACTGAAGCCAAACTCAGTAGCGGCAAAGGTATGACTACCATCTTCGTCCAGCGTCACCGTATTGTCCGATGCCGTCGGCGCATCATTTACTGCTGTAACATCAAAGGTGATTGTCTGTTCGTTACTCTCCAGCGAACCATCACTGACCGTAAATTTCAGATCTGCATAGCCGGTGCCATTAGCATCCGCTACCGGCGTGAATACCAGGTTGGGAATGTCGTCAGCATTGATGACTTGATTGGCAGTCACAGCCACACCACTCAGCATCAGAGTGCCTGCCGATGGCAGTTGGGTGATTTTGATGGATTGCAGTGTGTCGCCAGTATCAATATCGGCAAACCCAAACTCGCTGGCAGCAAAGGTATGGCTGCTATCCTCGTCCAGAGTGACGGTATTGTCAGACGCGGTAGGTGCATCATTGATGGTATTCACATCAATGTTCATGGTCTGAACAGCACTATCGAGCGAACCATCGCTGACCGTAAACTGCAGACTGGCATAGCCCACACCATGCGCATTTTCTGCCGGTGTGAAGACAAGGTTGGGAATATCTGCCGCCGCGATTGCCTGGTCTGCAGTCACGGCCTCACCATTCAGAGTCAACGATCCCGTAGAGGGAACCTGGGTAATCGTCACGGAGTGCAGAGCATCACCATCAATATCAGCAAACCCAAAGTCGCTGGCCGCAAATGTATGACTGCCATCCTCATCCGCTGTCACACTGAAACGGGAAATCTCCAGGTTATCCAGTGCAGGCCAGAGAGCTTCTCCGGGCGCTATAAACCGTAATTCGGTCACATTCTCGACATCGACATTCACATGTAACCAGTTATCCCAGGTCATGTAATCCGTGAGGTCAACCGTTGTACTCCAGACTTCAGTCGAACCGCTAAATGCCTTGATTGTGAATTCATCCGTGGGATGGGGATCGCGGTTTTTGCTGTCTACAAAGTTTTCCCAAGGCATGCCATTAAGATCGAAGCCTTTGACATGTGTCGGTGTTGGGAATGTGATGGAATCATCCGAGTTAAAGAAATTCGCATACAAGTGTCCGCCACCCGTTGTGTGGGCGACCATCTCATCACTGAGTGTCACACCGGGATTATTCACATCATCAAATGTGAGTGTTGTGGTTGGCGGCACCGGTACCGGCGCATCATTAACCGCATCGACATTAAATGTGATCGTCTGTGCAGCACTTTCCAGCGAGCCATCACTGACGGTAAATTGGAAATCCGCATAACCGGTGCCATTTGCATCCGCCGCCGGTGTAAAGACCAGGTTTGGAATATCCGCCGTAGTGATCACCTGGTTGGCGGTCACCGTTGTCCCATTGAGCGTCAGGCTGCCAGCCGCAGGCAACTGAGTGATCTTGATGGAATGCAGCGTATCGCCTGCATCAATATCATTGAAACCAAACTCAGTGGCCGAGAACGTATGACTGTCGTCTTCATCCAGGGTCACAGTGTTGTCTGATGCCGTCGGCGCATCATTCACCGCATCCACGTTCAGCGTGATCGTCTGTGCCCCACTCTCCAAGCCACCACTGTCAGTGACTGTGAAGTTAAAGCTGGCGTAACCGGTACCATTCGCGTTAGCGGCCGGAGTAAAGGCCAGATTCGGGATATCCGCTGCAGTAATCACCTGATTGGCGGTCACCGCTGTGCCATTGAGCGTCAGGCTGCCAGCTGACGGCAGTTGGGTGATTTTGATGGAATGCAGTGAATCACCCGCATCAATATCAGAGAAACCAAATTCAGTGGCCGAGAAGGTATGGGTGGTATCTTCATCTAAGGTCAACGTATTGTCTGATGCCGTCGGGGCATCATTCACCGCAGAAACATCAATGTTCAGTGCCTGAACGCTGCTTTCCAGCGAGCCGTCACTGACCTTGTACTGCAGATTGACATAATCCTCACCATTAGCATTGGCTGGCGGCGTGTACAGGAGATTTGCAATATCTGCGGCGCCAATACTCTGGTTGGCCGTCACAGCCACGCCATTCAGTGTTAGGGCACCACTTGCCGGCAATTGGGTAATGATGACCGAATGCAATGCATCACCATCAGCATCACTGAAACCAAAATCACTGCTTGCAAAGGTATGAGAGCCGTCTTCTTCAAGTACAACACCGCGAACAATGGCAAGATTATCAATACTTGGCCAAAGATTAGTGCCTGGCGCTTCAAAGCGTAATTCTGTGACATTATCCACATCAACATTCACATGAAGCCAGTTCTCCCACTCCATGTAATTTTCAAGGTCAACCGTGGTACTCCAGACTTCGGTCGAGCCACTGAAAGCCTTGATGGTGAAGTCATGGTCCGCAGCCGTCCAGCCATTAATGTTGACATAATCTTCCAGGGGCAACCCATTGAGATCGAAACCTTTTACATGGGTTGGCGTTGAAAAATAAATAGAATCAGCTGTTGCTGAGTCACTTGCATAAATATGCGCACCACCGGTTGAGTTACTGACGAAGTCATCACTGAGAGTGACCCCCGGAATATTGGTATCGTCAAAATGGATGATGGTCACCGCTTCCGGCGCATCACTCACGGCATCAACATTAAACGTGACCGTTTGTGCGACACTCTCAAATCCATTGCTGTCCGCGACAGTGAATCGCAGGTTGGCATAACCAACACCATTGGCATCGGCCGCAGGCGTGAAGACCAGGTTCGGAATATCGGATGCAGTAATAAGTTGATTAGTAGCTACGGTTGACCCATTTAAAGTCAGGCTGCCTGCAGCGGGTAACTGAGTGATCCTGACTGAGTGAAGAGCATCACCATCCTCGGCATCGCTGAAACTGAAATCACTGGCTGTAAAGGTATGACTGGAATCTTCATCCAGCGTAACTGTTTTGTCAGCAGAGGTGGGTCGATCATTAACGGCCGTTACATCGATGGTGATCGTTTGCTCGGCACTATCAAGCGAACCGTCACTGACAGTGAACTTAATATCAGCATAACCATCACCACTGGCATTGGATGCAGGCGTAAAGACCAGGTTCGGAATATCTGCGGCGTTAATCACCTGATCCGCTGTTACTTCTGCACCATTCAACAGCAAACTGCCGGCGGAAGGGAGCTGGGTAATCTTAATGGATTGCAGTGAATCTGCAGCATCAACGTCACTAAAACCAAACTCACTGACAGCAAAGCTATGGCTGCTGTCCTCATTCAAAGTCAGTGTACTGTCTGATGCGGTCGGCGCATCATTGATGCTGTTCACATCAATGTTCATGGTTTGAACGGCACTATTGAGCGAACCGTCACTCACCGTAAACTGCAGGCTGCTATAACCGACACCATGAGCATTCTCAGCAGGCGTGAAAATCAAATTTGGAATATCTGCAGCCACTATTTCCTGATTGGCCGTTACCGTAACACCATTCAATTCCAGTGATCCCGACGCCGGGAGCTGGGTAATGGTGACAGAATGCAGCGCATCACCGTCAACATCCACGAATCCAAAATCATCAGCAGCAAACGTATGCCCACCATCCTCATCAACAGTCACACCGAACCGGGAAATTTCCAGATTATCAATGGACGGCCAAAGTGCTTTATCTGTTGATTCGAACCGGAGTTCAGTCACATTCTCCACATCGACATTCACATGCAACCAGTTATCCCAGGTCATGTGGCCAGATAGGTTGACTGTCGTACTCCATACTTCAGTTGACCCACTGAATGCCTTGATGGTGAAATCATTCCTGGCATGGGTATTACCTGCCAGATTTTCCCAGGGGACCCCATTAAGATCGAAACTTTTGACATGCGTCGGTGTCGGGAACGTGATGAAATCATCGGTATAAATTTCATTCGCCCAAAGATGCCCTCCACCAGTTGTACTTGTCCTCATGTCTCCGCCGAGTGTCACCCCGAGGTTGTTAACATCATCAAATGTGAGTGTGGTGGTAGGTGGCACCGGTACCGGTGCATCACTGACAGCCGTGACATCAAACGTGATGGTTTGGGCACTACTTTCCAGCGAGCCATCACTGACAGAAAATTGAAGATCCGCATAACTGGCGCCATTCGCATCAGCCTCTGGCGTAAAGGCCAGATTTGGAATATCAGCAACAGCAATCACCTGATTGGCCGCGACAGCTGAGCCATTCAACGTCAGACTTCCAGAGGCAGGCAACTGAATAATTTTGATAGAATGCAGGGCATCGCCCGCATCAATATCATTGAAACCAAACTCAGAGGCCGAGAAGGTATGGGGGGTGTCTTCGTCCAGAGTCACCGTATTGTCTGATGCCGTCGGCGCATCGTTCACACCATTAACAGTAATCGTTGCGGTTGATGTTGATTCAAGCCCCTCATCATCGCTCATGGTGTATGAGACGGTTACAGTCGCGGTTTCACCAGCAGGCAGATAGTTGAAATCTGTTCCCGGGTTAAACTGCAACTTATTATTCACAATACTAACAGTGCCACCGCCAAATACACGGGCTCCTTGACTGTCAGTAATATCGGTAATATTGACCTGCTTCAGACTAAAGTTCGCAGAGCTATCATTGCTATCAACGTCCGTGTCATTCGCCAATACATCAATGGTTCGTGATGTATTGGCTGCAGTGCTCTGCGTATCGACAACAGCGACAGGAGCATCATTGGTACCGGTGACCGTCAGGGTCACTGTGGCCGGTTCACTGGTGTTGTTACCGGTTCCGGAATCGTCCACCGCTTCGTAGGTAAACGTGACCTGGCGGGTTTCGCCCGCCGCCAGGTCCTGGAAGTCACTACCCGGGTTGAAGCTGAAGGTGCCATCGTCGTTATTGGTCACCGTGCCTTCAGTCGGTTGCGTCAGGATATTAAAGGTATGGGTGTCGGTGGTATCGGCATCCGTGGCGCTGAAGCTGCCGGTCACCGCTGCACCATCTTCCGTCGCACTGACGCTCACCACTTCCGCTGTCGGCTTGTCGTTGGTACCGGTGATCGTCAGGGTAACCGTGGCCGGTTCACTGGTGTTATTACCGGTACCGGAATCGTCCACCGCTTCATAGGTAAACGTGACCTGACGGGTTTCGCCCGCTGCCAGGTCCTGGAAGTCACTGCCCGGATTGAAGCTGAAGGTACCATCGTCGTTATTGGTTACCGTCCCTTCAGTCGGTTGGGTCAGGATATTGAAGGTATGGGTGTCGGTGGTATCCGCATCCGTGGCGCTGAAATTGCCGGTCACCGCTGCACCGTCTTCAGTGGCACTGACACTCACCACTTCTGCGGTCGGCTTGTCATTGGTACCCGTGACGGTCACGGTGACCGTTGCCGAAGCACTGGTGGCATTGTCTTCGCCAGAACTGTCCACCGCTTCATAGGTAAACGTGACCTGACGGGTTTCTCCCACGGCCAGGTCCTGGAAGTCACTGCCCGGGTTGAAGCTGAAGGTGCCATCGTTGTTATTGGTCACCGTGCCTTCAGTGGGCTGAGTCAGAATATTAAAGGTATGGGTGTCACTCTGGTTCGCATCGGTGGCACTGAAGCTGCCCATGGCTGAGGCGCCATCCTCAGTAGCACTGACACTCACCAGTTCCGCCACCGGTTGGCTGTTAGTACCACTGACCGTGATCGTGGCGGTGGCCGTTGATTCAACACCCGCATCATCACTCATGGTATAGCTGACGGTCACCGTTGCACTTTCACCGATGGCCAGGTAATCAAAATCACCCGCCGGATCGAATACCAGCTGGTTGTTCTCCACACTGACAGTGCCACCACTATCGGTTCTGCTGCCGCTGTTATCACTGATACCGGTAATGCTGACACGATCCAGACTGAAGTTGGCGGCATTATCATCACTGTCGACATCGGTATCGTTGTCCAACACATCCAGTGTTGTTCTACCCACGGTGGAAGCACTGCCCGTATCGGCGACTGCGACTGGCGCATCATTGGTACCTGTCACCGTAATAGTGACTGTCGCCGGTTCACTGGTGTTGTTGCCGGTGCCGGAGTCGTCTACTGCTTCATAGGTAAACGTGACCTGGCGGGTTTCACCCGCGGCCAGGTCCTGGAAGTCACTGCCCGGATTGAAGCTGAAGGTGCCATTGTCGTTATTGGTCACCGTGCCTTCAGTCGGTTGCGTCAGGATATTAAAGGTATGGGTGTCGGTGGTATCGGCATCCGTGGCGCTGAAGCTGCCCGTCACCGCTGCACCGTCTTCGGTGGCGCTGACACTGACCACTTCCGCGGTCGGCTTGTCGTTGGTACCCGTGATCGTCAGGGTGACTGTAGCCGGTTCACTGGTGTTATTACCGGTACCGGAATCGTCTACCGCTTCATAGGTAAACGTGACCTGACGGGTTTCGCCCGCTGCCAGGTCCTGGAAGTCACTGCCCGGGTTGAAGCTGAAGGTGCCATCGTCGTTATTGGTCACCGTGCCTTCACTAGGCTGCGTCAGGATGTTGAAGGTATGGGTGTCGGTGGTATCCGCATCCGTGGCGCTGAAGCTGCCGGTCACCGCTGCACCGTCTTCGGTGGCGCTGACACTGACCACTTCCGCGGTCGGCTTGTCGTTGGTACCCGTGATCGTCAGGGTGACTGTGGCCGGTTCACTGGTATTGTTGCCCGTGCCGGAGTCGTCTACTGCCTCATAGGTAAACGTGACCTGACGGGTTTCCCCGGCTGCCAGGTCCTGGAAGTCACTGCCCGGGTTGAAGCTGAAGGTAGCCATCGTCGTTATTGGTCACCGTCCCTTCAGTCGGTTGTGTCAGGATATTGAAGGTATGGGTGTCGGTGGTATCCGCATCCGTGGCGCTGAAGTTGCCGGTCACGGCTGCACCGTCTTCAGTGGCGCTGACACTGACCACTTCCGCGGTCGGCTTGTCGTTGGTACCCGTGATCGTCAGGGTGACCGTGGCCGGTTCACTGGTGTTGTTGCCGGTGCCGGAATCGTCCACCGCTTCATAGGTAAACGTGACCTGGCGGGTTTCGCCCGCGGCCAGGTCCTGGAAGTCACTGCCCGGGTTGAAGCTGAAGGTGCCATCGTCGTTATTGGTCACCGTACCTTCAGTCGGTTGGGTCAGGATATTGAAGGTATGGGTGTCGGTGGTATCCGCATCCGTGGCGCTGAAGCTGCCGGTCACCGCTGCACCATCTTCCGTCGCACTGACGCTCACCACTTCCGCTGTCGGCTTGTCGTTGGTACCGGTGATCGTCAGGGTAACCGTGGCCGGTTCACTGGTGTTATTACCGGTACCGGAATCGTCCACCGCTTCATAGGTAAACGTGACCTGACGGGTTTCGCCCGCTGCCAGGTCCTGGAAGTCACTGCCCGGATTGAAGCTGAAGGTGCCATCGTCGTTATTGGTCACCGTCCCTTCAGTCGGTTGGGTCAGGATATTGAAGGTATGGGTGTCGGTGGTATCCGCATCCGTGGCGCTGAAGCTGCCGGTCACCGCTGCACCGTCTTCGGTGGCGCTGACACTCACCACTTCTGCGGTCGGCTTGTCGTTGGTACCGGTGATCGTCAGGGTAACCGTGGCCGGTTCACTGGTGTTATTACCGGTACCGGAATCGTCCACCGCTTCATAGGTAAACGTGACCTGACGGGTTTCGCCCGCTGCCAGGTCCTGGAAGTCACTGCCCGGATTGAAGCTGAAGGTGCCATCGTCGTTATTGGTCACCGTGCCTTCAGTGGGTTGAGTCAGGATATTGAAGGTATGGGTGTCAGTGGTATCCGCATCCGTGGCGCTGAAGCTGCCGGTCACCGCTGCACCATCTTCAGTGGCACTGACACTCACCACTTCCGCGGTCGGCTTGTCGTTGGTACCGGTGATCGTCAGGGTAACCGTGGCCGGTTCACTGGTGTTATTACATGGTTCCGGAATCGTCACCGCCTCATAGGTAAACGTGACCTGGCGGGTTTCGCCCGCGGATCCTGGAAGTCACTGCCCGGGTTGAAGCTGAAGGTGCCATCGTCCACTATCGGTTCACCGTCCGCTGTCAGTCGGTTACCGGTCAATGATATTAAAGGTATGACTGAAGTCGGTGGTATCCGCATCCGTAGCGCTGAAGCTGCCGGTCACCGCTGCACCGTCTTCGGTGGCGCTGACACTCACCACTTCCGCTATCGGCTTGTCGTTGGTACCCGTGATCGTCAGGGTAGTGACTGTGGCCGGTTCACTGGTGTTATTGCCGGTACCGGATCGTCCACCGCTTCATAGGTAAACGTGACCTGACGGGTTTCGCCCGCTGCCAGGTCCTGGAAGTCACTGCCAGGGTTGAAGCTGAAGGTGCCATCGTCGTTATTGGTCACCGTGCCTTCAGTCGGTTGGGTCAGGATATTAAAGGTATGGGTGTCGGTGGTATCCGCATCCGTGGCGCTGAAGCTGCCGGTCACCGCTGCACCGTCTTCGGTGGCGCTGACACTGACCACTTCCGCGGTCGGCTTGTCGTTGGTACCCGTGATCGTCAGGGTAACCGTGGCCGGTTCACTGGTGTTATTACCGGTACCGGAATCGTCTACCGCCTCATAGGTAAACGTGACCTGACGGGTTTCGCCCGCTGCCAGGTCCTGGAAGTCACTGCCCGGATTGAAGCTGAAGGTGCCATCGTCGTTATTGGTCACCGTGCCTTCAGTCGGTTGCGTCAGGATGTTGAAGGTATGGGTGTCGGTGGTATCCGCATCCGTCGCGCTGAAGCTGCCGGTCACCGCTGCACCGTCTTCGGTGGCGCTGACACTGACCACTTCCGCGGTCGGCTTGTCGTTGGTACCCGTGATCGTCAGGGTCACTGTGGCCGGTTCACTGGTGTTATTACCGGTACTAGAATCGTCCACCGCTTCATAGGTAAACGTGACCTGACGGGTTTCGCCCGCTGCCAGGTCCTGGAAGTCACTGCCCGGGTTGAAGCTGAAGGAGCCATCGTCGTTATTGGTCACCGTGCCTTCAGTCGGTTGGGTCAGGATATTAAAGGTATGAGTGTCGGTGGTATCCGCATCCGTCGCGCTGAAGCTGCCGGTCACCGCTGCACCGTCTTCGGTGGCGCTGACACTCACCACTTCTGCGGTCGGCTTGTCGTTGGTACCCGTGATCGTCAGGGTAACCGTGGCCGGTTCACTGGTGTTGTTGCCGGTGCCGGAATCGTCCACCGCCTCATAGGTAAACGTGACCTGGCGGGTTTCTCCCGCTGCCAGGTCCTGGAAGTCACTGCCCGGGTTGAAGCTGAAGGTGCCATCGTCGTTATTGGTCACCGTACCTTCAGTCGGTTGGGTCAGGATGTTGAAGGTATGGGTGTCGGTGGTATCCGCATCCGTGGCGCTGAAGCTGCCGGTCACCGCTGCACCATCTTCCGTCGCACTGACGCTCACCACTTCCGCTGTCGGCTTGTCGTTGGTACCGGTGATCGTCAGGGTAACCGTGGCCGGTTCACTGGTGTTATTACCGGTACCGGAATCGTCCACCGCTTCATAGGTAAACGTGACCTGACGGGTTTCGCCCGCTGCCAGGTCCTGGAAGTCACTGCCCGGATTGAAGCTGAAGGTACCATCGTCGTTATTGGTTACCGTCCCTTCAGTCGGTTGGGTCAGGATATTGAAGGTATGGGTGTCGGTGGTATCCGCATCCGTGGCGCTGAAATTGCCGGTCACCGCTGCACCGTCTTCAGTGGCACTGACACTCACCACTTCTGCGGTCGGCTTGTCATTGGTACCCGTGACGGTCACGGTGACCGTTGCCGAAGCACTGGTGGCATTGTCTTCGCCAGAACTGTCCACCGCTTCATAGGTAAACGTGACCTGACGGGTTTCTCCCACGGCCAGGTCCTGGAAGTCACTGCCCGGGTTGAAGCTGAAGGTGCCATCGTTGTTATTGGTCACCGTGCCTTCAGTGGGCTGAGTCAGAATATTAAAGGTATGGGTGTCACTCTGGTTCGCATCGGTGGCACTGAAGCTGCCCATGGCTGAGGCGCCATCCTCAGTAGCACTGACACTCACCAGTTCCGCCACCGGTTGGCTGTTAGTACCACTGACCGTGATCGTGGCGGTGGCCGTTGATTCAACACCCGCATCATCACTCATGGTATAGCTGACGGTCACCGTTGCACTTTCACCGATGGCCAGGTAATCAAAATCACCCGCCGGATCGAATACCAGCTGGTTGTTCTCCACACTGACAGTGCCACCACTATCGGTTCTGCTGCCGCTGTTATCACTGATACCGGTAATGCTGACACGATCCAGACTGAAGTTGGCGGCATTATCATCACTGTCGACATCGGTATCGTTGTCCAACACATCCAGTGTTGTTCTACCCACGGTGGAAGCACTGCCCGTATCGGCGACTGCGACTGGCGCATCATTGGTACCTGTCACCGTAATAGTGACTGTCGCCGGTTCACTGGTGTTGTTGCCGGTGCCGGAGTCGTCTACTGCTTCATAGGTAAACGTGACCTGGCGGGTTTCACCCGCGGCCAGGTCCTGGAAGTCACTGCCCGGATTGAAGCTGAAGGTGCCATTGTCGTTATTGGTCACCGTGCCTTCAGTCGGTTGCGTCAGGATATTAAAGGTATGGGTGTCGGTGGTATCCGCATCCGTGGCGCTGAAGCTGCCGGTCACCGCTGCACCGTCTTCGGTGGCGCTGACACTGACTACTTCCGCGGTCGGCTTGTCGTTGGTACCGGTGATCGTCAGGGTAACCGTGGCCGGTTCACTGGTGTTATTACCGGTACCGGAATCGTCCACCGCTTCATAGGTAAACGTGACCTGACGGGTTTCGCCCGCTGCCAGGTCCTGGAAGTCACTGCCCGGATTGAAGCTGAAGGTGCCATCGTCGTTATTGGTCACCGTGCCTTCACTGGGCTGAGTCAGGATGTTGAAGGTATGGGTGTCGGTGGTATCCGCATCCGTGGCGCTGAAGCTGCCGGTCACCGCTGCACCGTCTTCGGTGGCGCTGACACTGACCACTTCCGCGGTCGGCTTGTCGTTGGTACCGGTGATCGTCAGGGTGACCGTGGCCGGTTCACTGGTGTTGTTGCCGGTACCGGAATCGTCTACCGCCTCATAGGTAAACGTGATCTGGCGGGTTTCGCCCGCTGCCAGATCCTGGAAGTCACTGCCCGGATTGAAGCTGAAGGTACCATCGTCGTTGTTGGTCACCGTGCCTTCAGTCGGTTGCGTCAGGATATTGAAGGTATGGGTATCGGTGGTATCCGCATCCGTGGCGCTGAAGCTGCCGGTCACCGCTGCACCGCCTTCGGTGGCGCTGACACTGACTACTTCCGCGGTCGGCTTGTCGTTGGTACCGGTGATCGTCAGGGTGACCGTGGCCGGCTCACTGGTGTTATTACCTGTTCCGGAATCGTCTACCGCCTCATAGGTAAACGTGATCTGGCGGGTTTCGCCTGCGGCCAGGTTCTGGAAGTCACTGCCTGGATTGAAGCTGAAGGTGCCATCGTCGTTGTTGGTCACCGTGCCTTCTGTCGGTTGCGTCAGGATATTGAAGGTATGCGAGTCAGTGGTATCCGCATCCGTAGCGCTGAAGCTGCCGGTCACCGCTGCACCGTCTTCGGTGGCGCTGACACTGACCACTTCCGCGGTCGGCTTGTCGTTGGTACCGGTGATCGTCAGGGTGACCGTGGCCGGCTCACTGGTGTTATTACCGGTACCGGAATCGTCTACCGCCTCATAGGTAAACGTGACCTGACGGGTTTCGCCCGCGGCCAGATTCTGGAAGTCACTGCCCGGGGTGAAGCTGAAGGTGCCATCGTCGTTGTTGGTCACCGTGCCTTCACTGGGCTGAGTCAGAATATTGAAGGTATGCGAGTCAGTGGTATCCGCATCCGTAGCGCTGAAGCTGCCGGTCACCGCTGCACCGTCTTCGGTGGCGCTGACACTGACCACTTCCGCGGTCGGCTTGTCGTTGGTACCCGTGATCGTCAGGGTGACCGTGGCCGGTTCACTGGTGTTATTACCTGTTCCGGAATCGTCTACCGCCTCATAGGTAAACGTGATCTGGCGGGTTTCGCCTGCGGCCAGGTTCTGGAAGTCACTGCCTGGATTGAAGCTGAAGGTGCCATCGTCGTTGTTGGTCACCGTGCCTTCTGTCGGTTGCGTCAGGATATTGAAGGTATGCGAGTCAGTGGTATCCGCATCCGTAGCGCTGAAGCTGCCGGTCACCGCTGCACCGTCTTCGGTGGCGCTGACACTGACCACTTCCGCGGTCGGCTTGTCGTTGGTACCGGTGATCGTCAGGGTGACCGTGGCCGGCTCACTGGTGTTATTACCTGTTCCGGAATCGTCTACCGCCTCATAGGTAAACGTGACCTGACGGGTTTCGCCCGCTGCCAGATCCTGGAAGTCACTGCCCGGATTGAAGCTGAAGGTACCATCGTCGTTGTTGGTCACCGTGCCTTCAGTCGGTTGCGTCAGGATATTGAAGGTATGGGTATCGGTGGTATCCGCATCCGTGGCGCTGAAGCTGCCGGTCACCGCTGCACCGTCTTCGGTGGCGCTGACACTGACCACTTCCGCGGTCGGCTTGTCGTTGGTACCGGTGATCGTCAGGGTGACCGTGGCCGGCTCACTGGTATTATTACCGGTACCGGAATCGTCTACCGCCTCATAGGTAAACGTGACCTGACGGGTTTCGCCCGCGGCCAGGTTCTGGAAGTCACTGCCCGGGGTGAAGCTGAAGGTGCCATCGTCGTTGTTGGTCACCGTGCCTTCAGTCGGTTGCGTCAGGATATTGAAGGTATGGGTATCGGTGGTATCCGCATCCGTGGCGCTGAAGCTGCCGGTCACCGCTGCACCATCTTCAGTGGCACTGGCACTCGCTACTTCCGCTACCGGTTTGTCATTGGTACCCGTGACGGTCACGGTGACCGTTGCTGAAGCACTGGTCGCATTGTCTTCGCCAGAACTGTCCACCGCTTCATAGGTAAACGTGACCTGACGGGTTTCGCCTGCGGCCAGGTCCTGGAAGTCACTGCCCGGGTTGAAGCTGAAGGTGCCATCGTCGTTGTTGGTCACCGAGCCTTCAGTGGGTTGGGTCAGGATATTGAAGGTATGGGTGTCAGTGGTATCAGCATCCGTGGCGCTGAAGCTGCCGGTCACCGTTGCACCGTCTTCGTTGGCACTGACACTCACCACTTCCGCGGTCGGCTTGTCGTTGGTACCGGTGATCGTCAGGGTAACCGTGGCCGGTTCACTGGTGTTATTACCGGTTCCGGAATCGTCGACCGCCTCATAGGTAAACGTGACCTGGCGGGTTTCTCCAACAGCTAGATCATCAAAGTCATTACCCCCATCAAAACTAAATGAGTTATCACTGTTTTTAACAACCGTACCCAAGGATGGCTGAGTCAAAATGTTAAACGCTACATTGTCGGTCAGATCCAGATCTCTGGCTGAAAACCTGCCAACTTCAACAAAACCACTACCAGCACCAAGCAAAACGGAAAGGTTGCTAGCGATGGGGCTGTCGTTTGTTCCTGTAACCGTTACAGTAATCGTTGCGGGTTCACTTACAGCATTATCTGCCCCTGTGCTATCAACAGCTTCATAAGTGAATGTGACTTGACGGGTTTCCCCCACTCCAAGATCTTGAAAATCGTCAGAGGGATCGAAGCTGAAAGTCCCATCATCATTATTTGTAACCTGACCCTCCGGAGGTTGGGTCAGGATATTAAAAGTATGGGTATCAAGAACATTAACATCATTAACACGGAAGCTACCCATAACAGCTGCGTCGTCTTCAACAGCATTAGTCACTGCAACAACCTGAGCTTCCGGTCGATCATTGGTGCCCGTTACTGTCAATACAACGGTTGCAGGCGCACTACGTCCATTGGCCGTACCGGAATCATCAATCGCTTCGTAGGTAAACGTTACTTGTCGTGTTTCACCAAAGGACAGATCCGTAAAATCCGTCCCGGGAGCAAAACTGAAAGTTCCGTCATGATGGTTGGTGACGGTACCCTGTGAAGGCTGACTCAGAATATTGAAACTGTGTCTGTCAGTGGTATCTACATCGGTTACCCGGAAGTGTCCTGATACTGTTGCACTGTTTTCAGAGACTGGATCAACATTAACGACTTCGGCAACCGGACGGTCATTAGTACCGGTTACTGTCAGTGTTACCGTGGCAGGTTCAGCACTGGGCACACCGGTCTCATCAACAGCTTCGTATTTAAACGTTATCTGTCGTGTTTCACCCTCGGCCAGATCTCTGAAATCATCTCCCGGTTCGAAGCTAAATGTACCATCCTGATTATTAGTTACATGCCCTTCGTCAGGCTGGCGAAGAACACGATAATGATAGGGATTGGTATCAAATGCTTCTACAGCAGAAAAAGCACCAACAATAGCTGAATGGTCATCAACAGAATTTAACTCTACGTCTTCTGCACGTGCGGTTTCTTTTACGCCCGTAATTGTGAGTGACAACATGCCATAGTCAGCTTCAGGCTGCATAGCATTGTCCTGAACCGCATACATGATTTGTACCTGTGCGGTTTCCCCTACGGTGAGAAAATCAAAATCCTGACCAGGATCAAATTCAATCCTATTACCTGTCTGAATAACCCGCGCAGTATTTATATAAATAGGATTTCCATGGCTATCACTGACATAGACTATAGAGACAGATCCAGGTTGAATGGTTAACTGATCATTACTGTTCTGATCCGTGTCATTGGCAACCACATCAACCGCAAAAATACTGTTTTCACTGAGTGTCCCGAAATCATCGACAGCCACCGGCGCATAGTTAACCATCGCCGTATTCTTGTTAGTAGGTTCCTCATCAGGTTCCTGATCATTAATATCCCTAATACCGATATCATCAATTTCCACCAGAAGTGAGGTTATTCGTTCCTCTTCTTTCTGGTTTTCGTCTTCGCGGTCCTCTTCAAAATCAATATTTTCCAGCGGTGTTTCAGCATCCTCTGGTAACAACAGGGGATCTGGCAATTCCAGGGGATCTGGCAACATCATCGTCTCAGAGAGCTGGCTGCTACTTAAAGGACTCTCCTGCCGACCCTGATCAGATAACGATCCGCTCCGCTCTGTCTCTTGTTCTTGCTCTACTGGAGGGATATTGGCATCAGACTCTGATCGGTAAACCCAGCTTTCCTGATTGTTTTGAAAGCCCGATTCAGGATAAACCATCCCCGCCTGCTGCTCTTCCTGTCGAAGCGCTTTCCGACTCTCAGGATTTTCAATAGGAGGCAGTGATTCAGGGTTCTCCTTGAAAGCCGTTTGCTCTGTCGGAACAGACTGCAACTCTTCAATCTGCGGGATACCCTGAGGCTCTGCTGAATGCGATTCAGGCTGTTCGGGATTGGACCCGATCGATACCTGTAATTCCTCACCCAGCTTCTTTTCAGACTGGCTATCCGTTTGCTCAGAATGACCACCAGGAGAAGGTGTATCCGATGATTCTCCGGTATGCTTCGATGGTTCATCTGCCATAACAACTCCTTGTTATGAATATGCCTTGCAGCAATTATTCCCTTAATTTCTATTGAAGCCAGAATGCCTTCAAAACCCTTAAGAAATTCATCTCTTAATTTTAGTTTCCTGAAAATCCCATCCCGAAATATTCAGCAATCCCACAGCACAAAAACAACAATCAATCAGCATCAAGATGTTTAGTCATAAGACGAAATCAAAAAATAAAAGCAAAGATTTATTTTTTCGAAATAAAATCAATGATCAATATTCAAATTACCGTTATTCAAAAGATTATTAATTATTTCGGATTCCGAGCCGAGTGACGAAAGATCGACGCCATCAAGAACGATTTTCTGAACCGTCTGCCCATTCGCCCGGTCCTTTACCGATATTTCTGTATTCCCGTTCACCGTGGCCAGATCCAGATAAGCATCAATGGTTTCAGCCGTCTCGCCAATCAACATATCACTGAGATCCAGTACATCACCGTCGGACAGGCTAAAGTTCCGGATCGTATCCACCGTTGGAATGGAGGTTTCGGTTTGATCTCCCTGCTCGAAAACAAACGTATCCGCACCGGAGCCGCCCAGCAGGGTGTCATTGCCAAAACCGCCATAGAGGACGTCATCCCCGGCCCCTCCTACAAGAATATCGTTATTTCTTGCGCCCCGAAGAATGTCGTTACCCGCAGAACCGGTCACGGTCGGATCTTCGATTTGTACCGACGTATCATCCACTACCACACCTCGACCATTACCTCCATGTGTGAAACGGATGCTTCTCAGTCCTTCCCCATAATTTCGCAACGTATTGTGGACAGTATTCCAACTCCACGTCGCCCAAACGTTGGCTGATTGCCAGCTATGAATCACGCTGCCGTATTCATCTAATAATTCAACCTGCATCTGGTACTGGGCGGTATAGGCAGCATTAGTCGAAACAAACCAGTCCTGAACGGTAATATCCGGTGCGGTGTCCAGATATTCGGCACTGTAGCCTTTGTCTAGCAAGTTAATCGTCTGGGACTTTGTGGCAGCTCCGTTACCCTGCCATTGACCGGTAATACTATCGTGTCCGCCAAACGGCAACGTTGTCCACGAGCCATCCCTATCCCAGTTACTCATCCGCCAGTCAGAAGCGCCCGGGTCAGCCAGCAAGTTGTCCGACATCCATTGACGGTTCTGCACAGCGATATCAAATGTCTGTTGCTCACTGGAAGCACTACCATCGCTGACGGTAAATTCAAAACTGGTACTTCGATCGCTACTGACTGAAGGCGCTGTATAGAGAAGTTTGCCAATATCACCGGCCTGAATCACCTGATTCACATAGACCGATCCACCATCATAAGTCAGCGAACCCGTCACGGGCAGTGATTTGATGGTGATAGACTGTAGCGTATCGTCGGCATCAGCATCCCTGAAACCAAAATCATCCGCAGTAAACGAGTAGTCAGCGCTTTCTGTCGTGGCGAGGCTCCTTGGAGCAGCTTCCGGATCATCACTTTGGGCAGAAACCTTGATACTCAACGTGGCAGGCGCACTGATTTCGCTGCCATCGCTGACGGTATAGCGGATGCTGGCGTAGTCATCCCCGTGAGCATTGGCTGCAGGAATGAACACAAGATCACCGATAGACGATACAGGAATATCCTGATCAGCCAGAACCACTTCGCCATCAAGCACCAAAATGCCCTGCGTCGGTAACTGTGCAATTCTGACGGTATATTCCGAACCCGTGTTCTCCGCGCTCAGACCAAAGTCGCCGGGGGTAAAAAAGTATCTACCATCTTCTCCTAGGCTGATACTTTTACTGAGCGCCTTTAAGATACGTTCAACAGTGTCCTGAGACGGCGATGATTCCTGCAGAAACTGACTCAGCGTCTGAATTTTATCGCCCGGATTCTCAACATCCTGTTCGCGCTCGTATGTCTTTATACCAATATCATCAATTTCATCGAGCAATGCCTGTACACGCTGATTTTCCTGATTGCTTTCCGGATTACGATTAATCACCGGCTGATCAGTCGTCAAACGGAGAACAGGGTCATCCTTAAAGTCCAGTATTTCTGGCCTTTCTTCCGTTTCAGGCAGCATCAGCGTTTCAGACTTCTGATATCCGTCAGTCCCTGATGTTTGTTCGGATAGTAACGCTTTATGATCGCCTCGACGTTCAACATCCTCATAATACCGATCCTGCTCCACATGGAAGGGTTCTTCATGCCACTCTGAAAACTCAGTCTCAGCGTAGGGAATAGCCGAAAGGAGTTCTTCTTCCGTGCGCTTTTCTGAAGCTGGAACAGCATCAGCCGTTGGAAAAAGTCCATCAGGCAGGGATTCTGGCAGCGGTTCTGAACCTGGTACCCGACCTGCTGCTGATTGCTCCATGACGGTGGGCAGCGCAGAATGCGGGTCAGCAACCGACGCCTGAAGTTCATCACCTTTCAGGTTCGTTTGACTATCAACCATCTCAGAATTACTGCCCGGTTCGCCTGCATCCTGCGACTGACCGGAATCCCTTGAGGGTTCATCCACCATGAAAACATCCTTTTAGGAATACAATTTTTTATAACTATTCGAAATATTATTAAAAACAAACAACCACTGAAATAAAGTACAGTGCATCTTTATAAGCTTAGATTCATTCCACTCATCACTGGAAATACATGTGACATAAACAGCAACAAAATTATCAGATAAAAATGTAAGCACATTTATAGTACGTCTTTTGGCTATCACACATCAGCGAATTAACCAGAAAACAATAAGAAACAACCCTGGAGCAAAAAAACCAAGAAGCGCGCCTGATTCACGATCTCCCCATCGTTTTTCTGAAAACTCACCCATCCAGTAACACAGCACTATCCATCCAATAATGCCCGCCACGACAAGAAACCATCCCACGGGGCTTAGCCCTGAAAGAAGTGCAATCAGATCCACTCTCTTTACTCCTATGATTGGACCATTGTTCGCATTCCATTATGGCAAAACAATGGACAATAGAAGTCGTGAATTACGATCTATCAGTAGGAATTAACACATTAACATCAGAAAGGCGTATTTTTTATAGTTGAAACCTTATATTTTGAAATAATAAAAATCTTAATTATTAAGTATAGAAATATAAAGAAATACTTATTTAAAACCACCCAGAGTCACACGCTCCTCGTATGACTCTGATGTATTTGACGGCCGTATTATTTCTTCATCATTTCACAGGGCGTCTTACGATCGACTGTACCGGTAAACCAGAGAATATCGTAGGTCTCATTTTGCGCCTTCACATCAGACGGATGATCATCGACTACCTCAATAAATCCCATACTGGTGAGCTTGGCTTCAGGACGCAACTTATGCACATAACGCGGAACCCCCACATCCTTGCGGGCATGGAATGCACCTGCTAGCAATACAACCCCCTGCTCCCGCTTGAGCATACTCTCAGCCATACGGGTATCACGAGCCTGCTGGATACGGGTCATGGCATCCAGCATGGTGTCATCGGCCATACCACAGTGCGATTCACGAATCTGTTCACGAATCGTCGAGATCGCTACATCGTTCAGGACTGTCTTTGATGGCGTCGCTTTCTCGCGATAAATCTGCATCAATTCGTCACGATCCATATTGGCAGAGCGGACAGGCACCTGATTCTCAATCGCCCAGGCGACAATGGGGCCATAGTATTCCCAGGTCCAGTTCTTATCCCAACCAATCGTATCCCGCAGTTCATCAGAAAACGTCAGTTTTCTGGCATAAGCCTTGTCCATACCTGCCTGCTGACCAGGACGCAGCATCTCAAGACTTAACTGCTTCAACCAACCAGCCTGGTATAACGCCTGAAGCACTTCCAACTGATAGGCATGATGCGAGACATTGTCATGTCGTTCGCCAAGAATGACATAATCTGATGTTCCCAATGTTGATAACAGGTCTGATCGAGTGAGCAATTCTCCCGTTTCAACAACCTGGATACGCTGCGATTCCTGCGGTTTTTCCTGGGACAGAGCACTACAGGCAGAGAGCCCCAGAACCAGGCAAGCTGCCGTAAAACCTTTTAAAAGGCGGGAAACCGTCATCAATAGTGTCCTTCTGACATCACAACCAACGTACTGTGAGGATAGATTCCATCCAGCCCGCTTAACCCTCATTCCCGGATAACAGCTAAACCTTTATTCAGCCACAACCAGCGGATAACCATGCACCGGATGCGCCATAATCATGGCCCGGATATCGAATACCGACTGAATGGTTTCCTGAGTCAGCACTTCTGCCGGGCAGCCATCCGCGCATTTCTTGCCGTTTTTCAGAATCACAATCCGATCCGCATACTGGGCGGCGAGATTCAGATCATGCAGGATCACGATAACCCCGACTCCCTGACTGGCAAACGCACGGGCAACAGCTAACGTCTGATGCTGATGCCTCGGATCCAGCGCAGAGGTTGGTTCATCCAACAGCAATACCCGGCTACCCACCAGTGGTGGTTCCCAGATCTGGGCCAGAACCCGCGCCAGATGAACACGCTGCTTCTCACCGCCTGACAAGTGAGTGTAATTACGATTCGCAAGGTGCAATGCATCCACTTCGACCAGCGCCCGACGGCAAATATCCTGATTATGTTCACGGCTGCTGGCGTGAGGTGTCCGTCCCATCTGCACCACTTCATTCACCGTGAAGGAGAAGTTCAGGGAGGAAGACTGGGGAAGTATTGCCATCTGCAATGCGCATTCCAGCGGCGCCCAGTCAGCTACCGCTTTTTCACCCAGAAAAACCTGGCCATCGTCTGGCAGATATTCATTCGTGATAGCTCGGAACAGCGTGCTTTTTCCGGCGCCATTGGGGCCCAGCACCGCAACAACTTCACCGGCGCTGAGCGTTAACGAGACATCGGACAATAATGCCCGGGAACCCCGTCTGACGGTAACGCCATCAATATTCAAACAGATCATCTTCAACCGATCCTGTTGCGTTGCTGCCAGAGGAGAGAAATAAAGAAGGGTGCGCCGAGCAATGCGGTGACAATACCAATCGGCAACTCCGCCGGGGTAATCACGATACGGGCAATAATGTCAGCAACCAGCAGGATCATCGCACCCAGCAGGCAAGAGGAAGGCAACAGCCAGCGATGGTCTGGACCAATGGAGAGTCTCACCAGATGAGGCACCACCAGTCCGACAAAACCGATCATGCCCGCCACAGCAACAGCCACACCCACACCCAACGCAGTAATCAGGATCAGTTGCAGCTTGAGTTTCTGTACATCCTGGCCCAGATGCCGGGCTTCAGATTCCCCGAGTAACAGGGCATTCAAACCGCGCGCCTTGCTAATCAGTAATAATTGCAGGGGAATCAGGCAGGACGCCGCCATGATGATGGTCTGCCAGTTCCCGCTGGCCAGACTGCCCATCTGCCAGAAGGTCATGTTACGCAGCATGGTGTCGTCGGCCACATAATTCATCAGGCCAATGCCCGCGCCACTCAGGGCACTAACCGCGATACCTGCCAGCAGCATTGTGGCTACAGAAGTACCCTGACTGGTCGTTCCGATTCGATAGACCAGCAAGGTTGATATGAATCCACCGACAAACGCGGCGACAGATACGGTATATGCCTGGAATAACTCGGTTACGGAAACCAGCCAGGTGCCGCCCAGAACAATACCCAGCCCAGCTCCCAGGGCCGCACCACTGGAAACACCGATAATACTGGGATCAGCCAGCGCATTCCTGAACAGCCCCTGCATGGCGGCGCCGCAGGCTGCGAGGCTACTGCCAACCAGAACGCCCAGCAATGTCCGGGGAAGACGAATTGCTTCAACAATCAACTGTTGCTGTCGGTCAGGTTCAACTGAAATAATCCCCAGCCGGTACATCAGGATATCCATGGTATCAGCCAGTGATACCGGAATTGGTCCCGTACCAATAGACAGCAGCATAACCAGAGGTAAAAGTATCAGCAGTCCCGTAAAAAAAAGACGGGCCTTTTTTTCTCTATCCATTGCGTAAAACAATTCTCAAACAACCCGGCCAGTCAACAGCGCAACCATGACGACATTCCGGCGGGCGATACCCTGCTGTACGTTCCGAAAACAGGGATTACGCCCTGCCTTCCTACCAGCATCCAGTATCAGGTGACTGAAGAGGAACCCAGTATAGATGTACGCGCTGATATTCCTGACGCTTTTAACATGCGATTTACATAATACTTACAGAAGCCATCAGTAATAGGCATGAACACCTGTACAGTGCACGATCTCGCAACAGACAATATCAGTTTTCCGGATAAAACTCGGTTGCCAGCGCAAGTGCAGCCTCACCCACGCGAGGTCCCAGCCCGCCGACCAGCAATGAGCCATCCACAGGCACAAAACGCTTGTTCATACCGGCAGGCGTCATTGCCAACCCCGGCTGCATAGCCAGTATCTTGGATTCATCAGGTGCTTCATGGGACGACTGAGTGATCAGAATGAGATCCGGCCGCATCGACAATACCGCTTCGTCTGATACCTGGCGGAAGCGCTCAAAATGGCTCGCAGCCACATTAGTTCCCCCAGCCAGTTGAATCAGCGTATCTGCGGTTGTGCCAGCACCCGCCACCATGGGCGTGCCATTATGGGATAGGAACAACAACACCCGGGGCTTCTCGCCCTTGAACCTGGCTTTGGCGGCATCAATGTCCTGCTGGATTTTGGCCTGCAGCTGACCGCCCTCCTGAGATTTGTTCAACAGTTCAGCCGTTGTTTCAATCCGCTGGTACAGATTCTGTAGCGAGGCATCCGTGGTCAGGATATCCACTTTTACCGCCGTCGCCTGCAACTGTTTGATGACTGGCGGGGGGCCCATTTCATCAGAACCAATCACCCGATCCGGTCGCAGAGACAATACGCCTTCCGTCGACAGCGCGCGGTGGTAACCGACTTTTGGCAGTTCATGTATGGCTGTTGGCTGCTGGCTCGTAACATCCACGGCCACAACCTGCTCTCCGGCACCCAGGGCATAGACCAGTTCCGTCACACTACTGCCGACCGTGACAATACGCGGTGTTTCTGCAGCCTGTGCAACCGTCATTACTGCCAGACTGATTGCTGCGGTGACTGACCTGAGGGGCTTCAACCACTGGGACTTCCGAAGCGTAACCATGATTACCGTGCATCCTCCATCTGAATCTGTGCAGCCGTCATATTATTTTGTTGCAGGAACGCCAATAGCTGAACCAGACGCTCCATGGGTACATTGCGATCGCCGGCAATCATCAGCGGACGCTCCGGTTGACTGGCGACGCGATGTTTCAAGGCCGAGGCAAACGCATCCCAATCAGAGAAACGCTGACCGTCGATGGCCCAGCCTTCATCCCCAGGCATCAGGTTGACGGCTAGCGTATCCGGTTCCTGAAGAGTAACAGCCGCTTCAGCACCGGCTTCAGGCAGATCCACCTGCAGCACATTGGGCGCAACATTCGCCGTGAACATCAGGAACACCATGACAATGAAGATGACATCCAGCAGGGGCGTCAAGTCAGGCAGCAGTGAACCCTGGGGTTCATCATTATGGGAAATGCTGATCATGCTGCCCGTTCCCGAAAGGCCACCACCTGACCATCATCACTCATGCCGTTTTCCGTCATATTGACGCCTTCCAGCAGCAGGTTGACGTGGTTCAGAACAAATTCAAGCCGACCTATATAGTGGTTAGACCACAGCGTGAAGCCATGGCTGGCTGCCAGTGAGGGGATCGCGATGATCAAACCAAAGGCCGTCGTGTACATGGCGACCCAAAGGCCATCCGCCAGCACCGCCGGCGTGACAGGACCGGTACTCATAGCCATGCCCTGGAACATATCAATCATTCCGATTACCGTGCCCAACAGGCCAATCATCGGGCTCAATACACCGATCAGCATCAGGAAACGCAGCCAGGCCTGAAGACGCTGACGCTGACGCAGCAACCAGAGACCGGCCACTTCCTCACGCACGGCTTTGCCGCTCCCGGCGTGGCTCAGCAATACCGCCACGCCCTTACTCAGGCAGTGCCCTTGTGTGCACAGGTTGGCGCACAGATCATTCTGACGATTCTCGGCCCGATGTTTCTGGACATTCTCCATCATGGCGCGCACCCGACGCTGACTAAGCGACGGAAGCATCAGATAAGTGAGCGTCCGCTCAAGGATAAACGCAAGTGACAGGCAGGAAAGTACGATCAGTGGCCAGCTGACCGGCCCCAAACGCGAGAGATATTCTTGCCACATAATGAATTACCTGTATCTAACAAACTCAAAAAACGGTTTTGGTACAAAACGAATAATGTGGATAGTGAAAAAAAAGACCTATCCACGCCGTCCCTTAAGGGCAAACACAACGGGCATATGAACCCGTGACAACCGGGCAACGCCATCGCGACTGCCGGGCATAAATTCCAATTCCGCCACCCACTTCAGAGCGGCACGGTCCAGCAGGGCAAACCCGGAGGATTCAAGCACCTTCAAATCCATGGTGTTGCCCTCTTCATCAACAATGGCTTCCACCAGCACCTTGCCTTCCTGGTTCCGACGCTGGGCAGCCCGCGGATAGTTCAGCGGATCCGGCGTACTGCGGAACATCGGATCGGTAACAACCACCATATCATCCGACACACCGGTACTCTCCGCTTCAACGGTGGTGGTTTGTTCAGCAGCCAGCTGTTGTTCTTGGGCCACTTTCTCCTCAACCACTTCCGGTTTCTGCTCAGCGACGTCTACCGGTTCCTTCTTGGGCTCCGGCTGCTTTACCGGCTCAGGTTTCGGCTCTGGCCGCTGCACAATGCGCGACTCTTCAACAATCTTTTTGGGTTTCGGTGGTTTGACCGGCTCAGGTTCGGGCTCTGGTTTAACCGGAATTTCCTGCTGTACAACGGCGGGTTGCTGAACCGCTGCAAAACTGACGCTGACACTGACCGGCGTCGCCAGTGCGCCCAGCGAGGTATTCGCCTGCGCCTGCTTTTCCGGCAGGGTCAGCAGTAACGCAACATGCACACCCACCGACACCACCAGCATCAGCCAGACACTGGCCCTGCCACTGCTGTAAAAGCCCTCAAGGGCTCGAGAGGTGAATGAAATCTGGTTCATGGATCGATCCTGCAACTGGCCATCAATGACGACGATCAGCCACATATAAAGCATTAAAAAACTGGCGACATCATAACCAAAGCCTATAAGCACAGCAACAAAAATACAAATGAGAATGATTTGCATTTGACACATGTCAACGATATAGTCCGCAGCACTCACGATAATTCACGCAACATACAACCGACCTTTACGAGTTGCAGACACGGGGACAATCATGAAGTTCAAGCGCACCTTGCTGGCGACCGCCGTCATGATGGCAACAGCCACACAGGCGATGGGGGAAGAAACGGTTCAAACGAGCAAGGCCTCGATGCTGGACCAGGTCACCGTCACTGCCACCCGGACCGAGAAACAGCTGAAAGATGTGGCCGCCAGTGTCACAGTCATCGATAGCGAGCAGATTGAGAAAGAGATGGCGCGCAACATCAAGGATATGCTGCGCTATGAACCCGGTGTTCAGGTTGGCTCTGAAGGACGCGCAGGCGTTAAGGACATCAATATCCGGGGGCTGGGTGGCAACCGCGTCAAGATCATGGTCGATGGCATCAGCCAGCCACAGTCTTTTGACTCCGGCTACACCTACCTTGAATCCCAACGAAACTTCATTGATATCGACACGCTGAAAACGGTCGAAATCGTCAAAGGTCCTTCCTCAAGCCTTTATGGCAGTGACGCCATGGGCGGCATTGTTGCTTTTACCACTAAAGATCCGGCGGATTACCTGAAGCCCGAAGGTGACGACACCTACGGCTCCATCAAGGGCGGGTACACCAGTGCTGATGAAGGCCTGACAGAAACCCTCACGCTGGCCAATCGTACCGGTGATCTGGAAACCATGCTGGTTTACACCCGTCGTGATTACAAGGAAACCGAAACCCATGGCGGCGCCAACATCACCGGTGAAGCCCGTGGCCGAGCCAACCCGCTGGATGCCGGCAGTGACAACATTCTTGCCAAGGCGCAGTATCAGCTAAACGACGACCATCGCATTGGCGTAACTGGGGAATTCCTGCAGACAAAAACCGATTACAAGTTGATGTCTGACAAATATCTCCCCAGCACCACAAAGGGCGACGATAAGAAGACACGTTCTCGCCTGAGTTTTACCCACGAATGGGAAGCGGATCTGGCCGCTTTCGATAACCTGAAATGGCACTTGGACTGGCAGGACAGTACCACCGATCAAAAGACCACTATACCTGCCTATAGTTCTTACAATGACCGAATCAAAAAATATGATTATTCGGAAACAAGCTATCAACTGGGTGCTCAGTTCGACAAGAGCCTCCAACTCAGTGGTATGACGCATCATATTATTTACGGTTTTGATGTGGTCGATACTGAATTTAACAATGATCAGACAACAGTGGATCTTGGTAATAACAGTACCGACAAAGACAATATCATTCCTAAAGTGGACGCGCTGACATATGGCATCTTTGCCCAGAATGATATTCAGGTTACGGATCGTCTGAGTGTCACACCGGGCATTCGCTATGACCATTACGAATACAAACCAAAAAGCAACAGCGGCTACACCACTGAGCAGAAAGACACCAAAGAAGGCAAGCTGACTGGTCGATTGGGAGCTGTCTACGAACTGACAGAGCATCTTTCTACCTTTGCGCAGTACAGTCAGGGCTTCAAGGCGCCGGACCTGATCGATATGTATCAGACAGTGGACAACCCGATTCATCAGTACAAACAGCTCGCCAATCCTGACCTCAAGCCAGAGACCAGCGATGCCTTTGAACTGGGACTTCGAGGTAACAACCACCTCGGCAGCTTTGAAATTGCAGCCTTCTATAACAAATACAAAGACTTCATTGATACTGTTTACCTGCCTACCGAACCGGGCTACAGGCAAATAACACAGGAACAGAATATTTCTGAAGCCCGTATCAAGGGGATAGAAGTCAAAGGCCAGCTCTGGTTGGATGAAGCTATTAACGCCCCCATGGGTACCTCTTTGAAAGCGTCCGTCGCCTACGCAGACGGTGAAGGTAAGCAGGATAACGCCAAGAGCGAACCACTCAACAGTGTCGCGCCGCTCAAAGGGGTCTTCGGGCTTGCTTATGATGACCCATCTGAACGCTGGGGTAGTGAACTGACCTGGACGCTGGTGAAAAGCAAGAGCAGTTCCGATGTATCCAACAATGAGGTATCCAGTGGAAAAGAGCAGTACGTACCATCAGGTTACGGCATTGTGGATCTGACTGCTTACTATAAACCGCATCAGGACATTACCCTGCGTGCCGGTCTGTTCAACCTGACTGACAAGAAATACATGGAGTGGGAGAACGCACGCGGCCGGGATACGACCTATGTCGGCTTTGACCGTCTGACCCAGCCCGGCCGTAACTTCGCCGTCAGCGCCAAGTGGGAATTCTGATTATTTCTCCGGCTATCACTTTTGCTGTTCGCTAACCGTTGCCGCCCTCTTGGGCGGCTTTTTATATCGCCCAAAAATCCGAGATAATACCTTGGGTGCCAGGAATATTTCTCCAATCATCCCGGTATTTTAAAAATGTCTTTAAGCTATCAGGAATGCGGCGATATAACTGATCCATCGCCAGAGACGCATTAAGCAATCCTTCACTCAGGCTATTCCTGACGTGAGACCATAAAGCAATACGACTCAATACTTTGAGCGATTTAACATTCCGGGAAACAATTTCATACCCTTGGCTATTTGATGCATCTCTACGTGTTTCCATTAGCCTTCCTATCTCTTCTTGTCGTATAGAAAGTACGTGAACAAACAGCACCCATATTGTTTCATCCATTGCAAGGTTGGCTGGCGTCTTCTGCTGTCCATCAACAACTGCAATATTTGCCCCATGAACAAGTAACAACGCAACGGAGGAAATATGGCCTTTCAATGCAGCCAGATGTAATGGGCTGCAACCATCGTATCTCACACAATTAAGAGCATCACGACTAGCATTAATACTTGCACGTATAACCTGATTATCGCCTTCTCTTGCAGCACGATGTATGGGCTGTTCCCCTAAACAGGCCATAATCCTATCGCGCGCGCTTTCTCCTTCAATCTGGCGAGTCATATAAGTATGCAGTATGTCTTCTGTACGCTCATCCACTCCACGAGGATTTGCAATACGATAACATTCCATATAAGGATTCTGGATAGCGTTACTTATCTCATCTCTACCAACCCCACTCAGTAGTAGTTGACTTATAACAACGCAAGAACGATTACTGATAGCAGTTTGTATTAAATAGCTGCCATTCAATACACTTGCTCCAGCCTGCAAAAGCAATTCTATAATCCGACAATCACAGTATGTCACTGCGCGGGTTAGCGGCAACAACTGCTCACGTGATGTTTTCGCCAAATCCTCTCGCGTTACATCTACATCGGCATCTATCAGCATTTTGATTGCTTCCAGATTATAATCTTCAATAGCCCTCCTCAGCACGATGCCCAGAACATTTTGCTTTTCTTGCTCCGACTTTGAACAGTTTAAAAAGGTGCTTAAAACAGCATTAAAAATAGCCACATCGTAGTGCAACACTGCCAGTTGAAGTGGAGACTGCGATTGATTCTCATATCGGAGTCGCTTGCTTATATCTATATCTGGCAATACCAAATTGACTATCTCTGCATTTTTTGACTCTATCGCGCCTTTCAATACTTCAGAAGCTAGAGAATGAACTCTAGACTTGTATAAGAGATATAAAGCACTTGCTATTTCATCCCTCTTAGAGCTGACTGCAACATGCAAACAATTTAGCAAGTTGTTTGAGTCTAATTCAACTTCATTCGCTGCCGCCTTTCCCAACTCATAGAGTTTATGTAACCCATTCACTTTAACGAGAAGAAACTGTTTATTCTTAACCGATATAAAATCACTCTCTTTTAAAGACGCATCACTGACATGGATGTAATAATGCGGCATTTCCACTCTTTGAATAAAAATATCTCCGACACGAGGAGCTACAAGTACCCATTGATGATCTGATGAATATTTAATAACCCTCCGATCTCTAATACATTCACTCAAATGCTCTTGAGAAACACTGACACGTCGCTCAGCCAGATGAAGGGCGATAATATCCCTCAACATCTCTGTTCTAGCGGCATTCTGATCAAAGCCCCGATCTATGTAATATTTCATACTCTTGGCAGGAATCATGCGGATTCGAGATAAAGCAGTTGCTCCATTCGGACCGACAGTATTGTTTACGCCGGAAATACTATTTGTTAACGCTGATACCATGAGCACCTCCAATTTCGTAATTGCTCAAAAAACCTTGGCAAAACTATCGTCCATATCACCATAGACAGCTTGCTTTATGAACTCGCTTAACCGGGGGATTAAGTCATAGCCATGCATCCTGTCCTGAAGATAACTCCAGAAAGAAATTCCATGAAGCCGACACATTTTCTTGAGACTGGCGAAGGTATCGCGAGCCTGTCGACCAGACTCGCTCCGAGTGCCGCCGCTGATTTTGCGGCGCTTGACGTGTTCTCTGATTTGGCTTTCGCTCAAGTTGTTGTGCAATGGAAGACCGGGATCATCCAGTACCGCCAGTAGCTCAGGCTCTTTGACGGCAAGATTACCCAAGGCTTCTCGTAACCCGCTGCATTCCACCTTGACCTGTACCAGTTGACGGAAACTGCTGCGAATTTTGTGGGCAAAGTCCTGATCTGGATTTTCCTTGAAAGCCTTGAGGTCCCGGTAGAGTTCCCAGAACTGGCATAGCAGTTGGTATTGCTCTTCCACCTGCTCGTTGTTAACCGGGATCACCCGCTCTATCGGACGACACGCATGGAGCCAGCACCCTGAGCGGGTAAACACATCAAATTGACCAGCGCCGTCACTGTGAATGGGCAGGTCAGGGCGAACCCCGTGTGCAATGAGGCTACCATACAGCATCGCTTCCGACGCTTTTTTACGAAGTATGGGGCCTTTCAGACCGCAATCGTTCAGAAAGGCATGCCACGAATCCAGGCTGAGGAAATGAACACCGAGACACGCCTGAAACACCAAACGCCACTTGGCTGGAAACTTATGCTCCTCCAGAAAATCCATGGCATGCTCATTCAGGACGTGTGTTGGCCAGGGGCGGTGTAGCAAAGTTAAAAAATTCTCTCTGCTTTTACTCCCGGTACTACCAAACCATGCGAACTGCGGGTTGCCAATAAAAGTACAGTAACCGTTCTGCCCCTTATGACGAGCCCCTGTGTCATCTACCTGCAAGTAACCACAATGGAGCAAGCCGGTTGCCAGAAGCCCATCCTTTTCCTCGTGAAAATCGTCATGGTTCAGGGTAAGCAGGTTGCTGAGTTCTCCTGCTGATATGGAAACACCCCAGTCCCAGAGTGATTCCAGCAATTGCTGCTCTGTGACAGCACAGGCATGATGCTGGTGTAGAACATAGCAACGAAGGTTTGGTCCGAAATGATAGCCCTGCATGGCCTTAGGCAAACGTCCATGCAGAGATTGACCATCAGGGGTAGTCCAGTGCTCAAGCTCATATCGGAGGAAATTGACTTCAAATGACAATTCCTGCACATCGTATGTGCTGAAGCCTTTGAATACAGCGCCTTCAGGTATGGACTCTGGAGCAACCCGCTTGCAGGTGGGATCCTTTGGTTTTGGCGGCTTCTTGCGTTTTTTCCGGGTGCGTTCATCCGGTTTTCCGGTATCTCGCTTTTGATGGTCAGACTCAGATCCATCTGTTGGCTGATTGTCACCTGCTGAACCGGAATCCTTCGGCGGAGTGTTGGGCTTTATGTCGGGTTTACCATTAAGCCCTTTCAGACGATGTATTTCCTCCTCAAGAATGCTGATCCTCTCTTTGAGGCGGACGTTCTCCTCTTGAGCCCTTGTTATGTAGTTGAGCATTTTTGTGACCAGTTCGTTTCTCTGGTCATCTGGAACAGCAAATGGAAAAGGCATGGTTGGGTATGATAGACGACAATCCTATTTACGCGATTACCAAGGCTTTTTGAGCAATTACCCAATTTCGTATTTTTTATCAAGACATAGATGCGTCATAAAAACGATAACATTGGGATCAATAATATTGACATAAACAAATTAAAAACAACGCTCCAAGCACATGTTAATATTTAAACCACCTTTTCTTGGGGATCTTTACAATCCTATGGAATTCCTTACATCAACCCAAGTTAATATCACCACCAATTTTAGGTTTATTACCCCATGCACTTTTATTGAAAAATGAAAAATTATTTCTTAGGCAAGCTTTCACTTATCGCCAACACAGGTGTTACTACTTAATCTTGATTAGCCAAATCAACAAAAACCTCAAAAGCATCAGTTCTCCTTCCACCATGTATCATCATTCATTTGCTCTATCATCATACGTAGTATTTTGCTTTCGTCACTTTGCACGGCAAGCATATTAACTTCATCGGGAAGTCCAGCAATAAGAAAACTGACCATAGTTGATGCAGGTCAAAAAAACATTAATGAGAATCATTATTATTAGCATAATCATCAACACACCTGTCCTTTCCGATTATGTCCAAGCATCCCCTGCTGTCACCCGAGATGACAGGTTACTCAACCCCTGATCCGCTGCGACTGGCGTTCAGTGGGAAAACGTCGGCCCATGTTAACAACCGTCCCCAGCCGCTGACGCCGGAGCAACAGGTCGCGACCTGGCAACGACTCATGGCGGAACCCGGCGAGGCTGGCAAGCGTCTGGCCTATTTCCATATTCCGTTCTGCCGCACCCATTGCTCTTATTGCGGCTTTTTCCAGAACGCCAGCAAGCCGGGACTGATCGAACAGTATGTCGATGCGCTGATCCGTGAAATCGAGATTACCGCCGCCAGCCCCCGCATTCAGGCACGGCCTATTCACGCAGTGTATTTTGGCGGCGGCACACCTACCGATCTAACACCGGCGCAAATCACGCGACTGGGAGACGCTATTCGTCAGCATCTGCCCTTATCGAACGATTGCGAGATGACCTTTGAGTCCCGGTTCAGCGGATTATCTGATGAAAAGATGACGGCATGCATAGATGCAGGATTCAACCGCTTCTCTCTTGGCGCACAGACGTTTGATACCTTTATCCGTCGCAAGATGAGCCGGATTGATGCCCGTGAAGTTCTACTGGAGCGGCTGGATCAACTGGTCAGCCTGGATCAGGCAGCCGTTGTTATCGACCTGCTGTTCGGCCTGCCCTATCAGACCCTGGACACCTGGGAAGAAGACCTGCACACACTGATCAACAGCGGCGTGCATGGCGCAGACCTGTACCAACTGGTACTACAAGGCAGCAGCCGTATGGCAAAGTCCATCGAAAAAGGCTCCATGCCGGAACCTGCCGACAATGCCATGAAAGCAAACATGTTCCTGACAGGGGTAGATACTCTCAGTCAACACCATTTCAGCCGACTCAGCGTCAGCCACTGGGCCAGAGATAGCCGGGAACGCAACATTTATAACCACAGCGTCAAGGCCGGTGCCGAGATCATCCCCTTCGGCTCTGGTGCCGGAGGCAATATTGGCGGGCATGGCATCATGATGCACCGCAGCCTCGAACCTTATTTCGGCATGATCGCCGCCGGTCGAAAACCGATCATGGCCATGACTGCACCGAAGCCCATGCGACAACTGCATAATGTGATCGGTGGTGGTTTTGATCTCGGCTGGCTGGATCTGAATCGTATTCAGCGTACCACGGGTTATGACGTGGCAACCCACTGCGCGCCCCTGTTTAACGCCTGGGTCAACAATGGCCTGGCTGAGTATGAGGGCGACTTCCTGGAACTGACCCTGGCCGGACAGTTCTGGAACATCAATATGAATCAGGGTCTGATCCACTACCTGGAAGCCAGCCCGTTTGAGGAACTTGCTGCATGAGCATCCGCGACAATGTACACCGTCTGATCACTGAAAATCCTGAACGACTGCCTGCTGATATCGCAGCAGAGCTCGCTGTTGATGAAATCGAAGTGATCCGTCACCTGCCTGAAAACATGGTCACGCTACTGGATGGCTCCCTGTTCGAAACCGTTGTGAAAGACATCAAGGACTGGGGTGACATCCTGACCGTGATTGATGTTGATGGTTCTATTTTTGAGCTGAAGGGACCGTTTCTTCCCAAAGGTGGCATGAAATACGGCTATTACAACCTGAGTGACCGTCGTACACCGCTGAAAGGTCATCTGAAGCCGGATGCGATCAGTCTCATCGCCCTGGTCAGCAAACCGTTCCATGGCGTCGATACCCGTTCCATCCAGTTCTTCAGCCACAATGGTCGCTGCGTGTTCAAGGTTTACCTGAGCCGCAATGAGCAGAAGCAGATTCTTCCGGAACAACAGGAACGTTTCGCAGCACTGGCTCAACTCGCCTCACAGCAGGCCGCCTGATCTTTTCTCTACGGCTGTACCGGATAACGGTGCAGCCTGTTCTCCTCTTGCGCTAGAATGGCACACCACCGTTTTTCCACAGCGCAATCAAAATGATAAAACTCTGTCGTCTGGATGCGATCCCCGAAAATGGCAGTAAAGGCTTTACTACGGACAAAGGCGATTTTTTTGCCGTAAAAAAAGCCGGTAAAATCTACCTTTACGAAAACAGCTGTCCACACATGAGTATCAACCTGGAATGGCAACCGGATCAGTTTCTGGATCATGAGAAACGGCTGATCCAGTGCGCAACCCACGGTGCCCAATTCCTGATGGAAACCGGTGAATGCGTTGTCGGTCCCTGCGAAGGCGACCACTTGACCAAAGTTTCCTATATCATTAAGGACGATACCCTGTACCTGCCAGACTGATCGGATCGAACAACCTGAGAGCACATTAACATGCGTTACCTGTTGGCTATTTTGCTTCCTCCCATTGCCGTACTACTGTGTGGCAAACCATTTCAGGCGATACTGAACTTGATCCTGACCCTGTGTTTTTGGATACCGGGTGCGGCTCACGCACTGTTTGTGGTTCACAGCCACCTGGCAGACAAACGCACAGAAAAAGTCATCGATGCGATCGAACGGGGAAATAATAATGATTAAAATATCCACACTGCGACAGCTGTCGTTCCTGTTACTGGCAGGCGTCATGCTGTCTGGTTGTCAGAGTACCTATTACAAGGCCATGGAGCAGGTTGGCTTCCACAAACGGGATATCATGGTTGACCGGATTGAGGATACCCAGAAATCCCAGGAGGAGGCCCAGGAGCAGTTTCAGTCGGCACTTGATCAGTTCCGCAGCGTCGTCGCCTTTGATGGCGGAGATCTGGAATCCATCTACAACCGTTTAAACGACGAGTACGAAAGCAGTTATTCTGCTGCTGAGAAAGTGCGTGAACGGATCAATGGCGTGCGTGACGTTTCCGACGCCCTGTTCGATGAATGGGAAGATGAACTCAGCCTGTATTCCAGTTCAACCCTGCGTGCCGAAAGCAGCCGGAAACTGAAAGACACACGCCGTCGTTATGACCAGATGATGGCGAGCATGGTGAAAGCCGAAAAACGCATGCAACCGGTACTGGATGCCCTGCACGATCAGGTGCTTTACCTGAAACATAACCTCAACGCGCGAGCCATTGCAGCGCTGAAAGGCGAATTCAGCAGCATCAAGTCGGATATCGACAAACTGCTGCAGGAAATGCAGACCTCTATCAGAGAGTCTCAGGCGTTCATCAATACGCTGAAGAAACAGTAAAACTTGCAGTGCCGGGCGCATGCCCGGCACCCGTATCACACACGCACGTCCAGACAACGATCCAGTGCAATCTTTTCAGCTGAAAGGGTTCCACCACAGGCGACAACTTCAACGCCTACCTCAATAGCCTCCCGCAATACCTGACCGTATAACGGATCAATCTCATCGGCCGGTGAAACAAACTGAATGCCGGTATGCTGCACGCAAAAAACCAGCATGGCTCTTTCACCGGATTCCACCACACGCATCAGTTCCCTGAGGTGTTTTGTTCCCCGGGAGGTAACGGCATCAGGAAAAAGTCCGAGACCGTCGCCCATCGCCAGCGTCACATTCTTTACTTCCACATAACAGTCCGGTTGACCTTCACCGGATAACAACAGATCAATGCGGCTGTTTTCATCGCCGTATTTCACTTCCTGGCGAATACTGTCATAACCGTTTAATGAGGGGATGATGTCCTGTTCAATCGCCTCCCGCACCAGCGCATTGGCACGTCCCGTATTGATACCGGCAACCGCATACCCGGTTTCACCCTTCTGGGTAACGGGTACTTCCACCAGCTCCCAGGTGCACGGATATTTCCGTTTGGGATTGCCGGAATCCGAGTACCAGACTCGGGCGCCTTCAGGCTGACAATGTTTCATCGACCCCGTATTCGGGCAATGCAGGGTGATCTCCGAGCCATCCGGCAGGACAACATCGGCCATAAAGCGCTTGTAACGGCGGATCAGTCTGGCTTCTGATAACGGCGGATCAAACTGCACGGAACCCCTCCCTCATGACGGTAGTCTGTATTTCAACGGTCGATAAAAAAACCGACATTCTATAGAGAAATACAGGACACAACTATTCCAGAAAAAAGCCAACACTGACAAAGTTGGTATTAATGACTCACTAATTGCTATCATTTGGAAAGACTTATAAGTAATTAAAAATATTTTATTTATTAAAAATTACTTTGTTCTATCTATTGGTACGCATTTCCATCTGGCTAAAGTCTAATTAGAATGGAAAAGTTTTACGTGACCTGAAACATTTTCTTGTAGCATCCTTAGAAATGTTCTGGTAGCTTTCCGCTCCTTTAGAAGCTGCCGACAGGTATTTACCACAGAGCGGCCTACTCGGGGGGCTTTGCCTCCTTCAGGATGATGACTTGGAGAGAAACGGGGCTGAAACCATGTCAGCACAGAACAAGCCAGAGACAGGCAACCTGCTGAAAAACTTCTCGCCGTACCAGGAGAAGAAGGGTGAAGAGTACATGTGCGAGGCACAGGTAGAACACTTCACCAAAATCCTCCAGCAATGGAAGCGAGAGTTAATGGAAGAGGTTGACCGGACGGTCACCCACATGAAGGACGACGCCGCCAACTTCCCGGATCCTGCGGATCGCGCAAGCCAGGAAGAAGAGTTTAGTCTGGAACTGCGCACACGTGACCGTGAGCGGAAACTGATCAAGAAGATTGATCAAACGCTTCAGCGTATTGAAGAAGGTGACTATGGCTTCTGCGATTCCTGCGGTGTCGAAATCGGCATCCGTCGTCTGGAAGCGCGGCCTACCGCCACCCTGTGTATTGACTGCAAGACGCTTGCAGAAATCAAAGAGCGCCAGCTGGGATCCTGATATCCCCATCTATGGCAGCTACTCTCTACCGGGGGCGTTTCGCCCCCTCGCCTACCGGTCCCCTGCATTTCGGCTCCCTTGTCGCAGCGCTTGCCAGTTACCTGGACGCAAGAGCGCATGGAGGCGAATGGTATGTCCGCATTGAAGACATTGATCCACCGCGAGAAGTACCGGGATCTAGCTCTGCAATTTTAAAGGCGCTGGAAGTCTATGGCTTAAC
The DNA here is from genome assembly GCA_964291505.2 of uncultured Kistimonas sp. GTDB lineage: Bacteria > Pseudomonadota > Gammaproteobacteria > Pseudomonadales > Endozoicomonadaceae > Kistimonas. The sequence continues at coordinate 811,747 of OZ220199.1, forward strand.
CTGGGATGGCGAACTGGTCTGGCAACATGATCGTTATGATGCCTATCGGGAAGCAATCAACCAACTACGTAGACAGGGCGTCGCCTACCCCTGCACCTGTTCCAGAAAAGAACTGGCCGAGTATCACAATATTTACCCGGGCACTTGTCGAAAACGTACAGATGACCCAAACACGCCCTTTGCCATTCGCCTGAACTGTGGCGATGACGTCATCACATTCAATGACGACATTCAGGGCGAACAGCAGTTTGATATGAAGGAACTGGGTGACTTCATTATTTTCCGCAAAGACCAACTGTTTGCCTATCAGCTGGCAGTGACTGTTGATGATGCAGACCAAGGGATCACGCATATTGTGCGAGGTTCTGACTTACTCGATTCAACGCCACGACAGATTTGCCTGCAGCGTCATCTGAATGTACCCACACCGGTTTACGCACATATTCCTGTCATCATCAATCCTGACGGCAGCAAACTCAGCAAACAGAACCTGGCGCCAGCCTTATCGTTGGACAATCCGATTCCCATGTTGCTGAAGGCACTACATGCACTTCACATCCCAGTTGATGACAGCATGATGCAGTCCGATCCGGAAACCATTCTGACATACGCCACAAGTCAATGGTCGCCTAATAAACTACCGCAAACGCTATCCATTTTAGAACTCAGTCTACCCAGCGTTTCCCACCCTTAACGAGCACTGTTTCCAACACCACGTTTCATATAACTGTCTTATTGCGTTTCACAAACGTTGTACTAAGTTTTATTAAGAATCGAAATAAACTTGCCAGGGAACAGGCAGCTGATGACAGTACGACCGCTGTGGATCATCCTTTATCTATCCATGATCAGCTTCACGGGGACGGCTCGTGGACACGAGGCTGATCAACTACTGGATATGAATCTGGAACAGCTGGTTGCTTCCGAAGTCACGTCCGTATCAAGAAAATCACAATCCATTCTTGCGGCCCCCGCCGCCGTTTACTCCATCACCCAGGAAGATATCCGCCGCAGTGGTGCACGCTCCATACCCGATATCCTTCGCATGGCGCCCGGGCTTCAGGTTTACAAACTCAATAACCATACCTGGTCTGTCAGTGCCCGCGGGAACAGCAGCATATTCTCCAACAAAATCCTGATATTGATTGATGGCCGCTCCATTTACAGCCCATTCATTGGCGGGGTTCACTGGGAAAATCAGGACATGCTGCTAGCGGACATCGAACGCATTGAAGTGATTCGTGGACCAGGCGCCGCCTTATGGGGCGCTAACTCTGTCAACGGAGTCATTGACATCATTACCCGCAGCGCACGGGTCACCCAGGGAACCTACGCAGAAGTGGGTGCCGGCGATCTTGAAAAAGGATTTGGTGCTATTCGCCATGGCGGCCAAATCGGAGACGACATTTCTTATAGAGCTTATGTTAAGCAGTTTGAGCAGGGTGCGCAGGATGACCTGGGGAGTACCCTCGCCGCCCGTGAGCAGTATCTGAACGCTAGCGCAGAAGACAATCGTCGAATGAAACAGGCTGGCTTTCGGGTTGATTGGGACAAGGGCGCCCTGGACACCTTTATGTTCAAAGGCGATATCTATCGCGGCGAAACCTATGTACCTGCCACAGCCTTCGACAGCGGTATCGTCAACAGCTTCATTACCCTGCCGGTATTTCATCCTTTTGATACCCGCCAGCTTGGCGGAAATACGCACTGGCGCTGGACACGCACCCTTGAAGACAACTCCGAAGCCGTGCTGCAGTTCTGGTATGACCGGTACGAAGCCGACAGCTATGTCCTGGATGAAGACCGCAATAGCTGGGACATCGATTTTCAGTACAGCTTTGACCTGTCCAGCGCCACCAGCATCATCTGGGGGTTGGGCTACCGTTATGTGGATGATGATTTTCACAGCCACACCATCAGTGAATACGACAGCATGGTGGTAACACCCAACCACTGGGACACAGAGCTGTACAGTGCTTATATGCAGGGCGAGTTCACTCTGGTTCCAACAAAATGGCACCTGACTCTCAGTGGCCGAATCGAACATAACGACATCACAGGTTATGAACTACAACCCAACGCACGTCTGATTTATACGCCCGATGCGTTTCAGTCCTTCTGGGCAGCCGTGTCCAAGGCGGTAAGAACCCCCACTATGGCGGAGACAGGTATTGATATCATCAACCCTGGCCGCCAATACAACCGCAATGACTCACTGGATTCCGAAAAACTTATCGCTTTAGAAGTGGGATATAAGCGGCAGTTTAATGACAAACTGTCGATGGACAGCACGCTCTTTTTAAACCGTTTTGACGGTCTCAGCGGCCAGGTTGATCTGGGCGCCTGTGCTGACTTTCTCACAGCCAGCCAACCAGCCGTTGCCTTACCCACCTGTGAACGGACTACGCTGGAGAACCTGCTGGATGGCTATGCTTATGGCCTTGAACTCAGCATGGACTGGAAAGTCAAACAGAACTGGCTGTTAAAAGTCGCCTACAGCCACCTGCAACAGGACATGCAGGCCAACCGCTCGGATGCCATCGCCAAGAACAGTGAAAAAACCCAGGAGGAAACCAGCGCCCAGAATAGCTTGAGTCTGATGAGCCGGCACAACTTGCCAAACGGTTTCGAGCTGGATATCTGGGTGCGCTACAGCGACAGCCTGTCCGCCCCTGACATCAGCCTGCCTTCGCTGACAACCATGGACGTGCGCATTGCAAAACGCTTTGGCAACATGGAACTCTCAATTACTGGCCAGAATCTGCTGGATAGCAGCCATCCTGAATTCGTGGATGTGCTCTCAGGCCAGATAACAACCGAAGTGCCCAGAAGTATCTATGGCAAAATCAGTTGGGATTTCTGAGGATTATTATGATGAAGAATCCTCGGAACAACCCAAAACCCTTTTCACGCATGATAGCTCTGATCACCCTGCTATCAGCCTGCCTGTTTAACCACGTTGCCAGCGCAGAAACTAACGACAGCAGTCAATTGAAAGCTGTCATACTTCTGAAAGCTCTCAAGTATGTTCAGTGGCCGGCACAAACCCTCACCAATAACACCATAAGATTATGCATGGTTGGAAAAGGAGCCATTAACCGCGAGCTAAAAGCGCTCAGCGGCAAGAAACTCTCGGGCAAGCAAGTACACGTCATATACTACGAAGCCTTAAAGAAATCCGATTTATGTCACCTGGCGTTTATCAATAACTCAGCCGCTCACCAGTTTCATGAGCTTGTCAGGCTGCTGGCGACAAAACCCGTTCTGACCGTCAGCGATATCCCCGCGTTTGCAAAGAACGGTGGTATGTTTGAGCTGAACGAAAGCAAAGAAAGAATCAGGCTGGTTGTCAATCTCAAGGCAACCCGGGCCAGTGGCTTTCTCATCGGTTCACAGTTATTGAGAATGTCCCGGGTCATACGCTAATACGGTCCACCGTAAAATCCTTTATAGCCATTCGTTGTGCCTTTTCCTTTGCTGTTCAGCCGTTTACCATGAGCCCTCATTACAAGCAGTCAGGTCTCATGGTAGGTTATGTATCTCCACCGGCTGGTACTCTTACTCGTAATTGGCATTTACCTCTTTTCGCCCGCGATCATGCAGTGGTGGATTGAGTCGGCGGAAGGATGGTACCGCCCCTGGATTCTCTGGTTCATACTCATCGTTGCCGGCTTCCTGCTGCAGACCAGAAGGGGGCAGGATGAGTTTTGACCTGAGCCAGCTGACGGGCATCAGTATTGCCTACCTGCTGTTCCTGTTTGGTTGTGCCTGGATCACAGAAAAAGGCTGGATTCCCGAGCGCTTCATTGCCCATCCGTTGACGTATGTATTGTCACTGGGTGTATACGCCGGCGCCTGGGCATTCTTTGGCACGATTGGGCTCGCACATCAATTTGGCTTTGTTTTTCTCGCCTACTACCTCGGGATATGCGGTGCTTATCTGCTGGCTCCGGTGTTACTGTCCCCGATTCTGCGCATTACCCGAACTTACCAACTGGGCTCACTGGCCGATATCTTTGCTTTCCGTTTTCGCAGTACCTGGGCGGGCACACTGACCACCATTTTCATGTTACTGGCAGCGCTGCCACTACTGGCACTGCAGATTCAGGCAGTCGCCGACACCATTCATATCATGACCATGGAGTCCTCCCAGGAGCGTCTGGCATTCGGCTTTTGCCTGATCATCATGTTATTTGCCATGGCATTTGGCACCCGACACATAGCCACCCGCGAAAAGCACCATGGACTGGTCTTTGCAATTGCCATGGAATCCGTCATCAAGCTAGTGGCCATGCTGGTCATTGGCGGCGTCATATTATTTCAGGTATTTGATGGTCCCCAGGGTCTACAACAATGGCTGGATATCAATGCCGAAGTACTGACATCTTTACACGCGCCTCTACAGGATGGGCCCTGGCGTACGCTGCTGTTGATGTTCTTTGCCTCAGCCATCGTAATGCCCCACATGTTCCATATGGCATTCAATGAGAACCTTAATCCTCGTAACTTAAATGCTGCCAGCTGGGGTTTACCACTCTTTCTTCTGGTTATGAGTATTTCTGCCCCACTGATTCTCTGGGGAGGCTTGCGGCTTGAAACCTCCGCCGTTCCGGAGTATTTCATTCTGGGCATTGGTCTTGCTATGGAGTCGCCTGCACTCAGCATTATTGCCTACGTGGGAGGGATGTCTGCGGCGAGTGGATTGACGATTGTCACCACGCTGGCACTATCCGCCATGATCATGAACCACCTGGTTCTGCCTGTTTATCAGCCCCCCACCAACATCAACATATATCGCTGGCTTAAATGGACCAAACGTCTGCTGATTGCCGCCATCATTCTCACCAGCTATGGCTTCTACCGATTACTGAAAGCACAGCAGGACCTGACTAACCTGGCAATTGTCGCCTTTGTCGCGACCCTGCAGTTTCTACCGGGCGTACTGGCAACACTGTACTGGCCTCAGGCAAACCGGAAAGGTTTTATCTGTGGTTTGGTGACAGGCATGACGGTGTGGTTTGTCACGATGCTGATCCCGCTGACCGGCAACCTTGATGTCATTGATCTCTACTGGCTTCAGATTTCGCTGACCAGCAACACCTGGCATTGGGCGACACTGACATCACTGGCAGCCAATATCATCGTCTTTATCCTGGTATCCATGGCGTCCCCGATATCACGGGAAGAAGAGAATGCGGCCGAAGCCTGTTCCGTACAAAATCTCGACAGGCCCAGTCGCAGAACCGTGTCTGCCACATCCCCAAAAGAATTTCAGGAAAGACTGTCACAACCGCTTGGCACGTATACAGCACAACGTGAAGTGGCCCAGGCATTGAATGACCTGAAGATGTCCATCAATGAGCGTCGCCCGTATGCACTTCGTCGTTTGCGAGACCGTCTTGAAGCTAATTTATCAGGGTTAATGGGTCCCAGCGTGGCACAGGAAATACTGAACCGCTGGCTACCCTATGAAGAACAAGCAGATGCCTATATCACGGAAGATATCAATTTCATTGAGAACCGCCTTGAAGACTACCACTACCGTTTAACGGGTCTGGCGGCAGAGCTGGATAGCTTGCGTCGTTATCACCGCAGGACATTACAAAACTTGCCCATGGCCGTCTGTTCCCTTGGCCGTGATGGTGAAATCCTGATGTGGAACCGTGCCATGGAACATACGACCGGAATATCCGGCAACAACACGGTAGGCTCCAGACTAGATAGCATTGATGAACCCTGGCGTTCCCTGCTGAGCACGTTTGTTGATGACAGCTCGCGCCACCAGCACAAACAAAAGCTGACGATTTCGGGACAACCCCACTGGTTCAATCTCCACAAGGCAACCATCAGTGAATCCAAAGCCGAAACCGACCAGGGTCTGGTGATTCTGCTGGAAGACCTGACGGACACCCAAATGCTGGAAGCAAAATTGATTCACAGTGAGCGACTGGCGTCTATTGGAAGGTTGGCAGCTGGAGTTGCCCATGAGATCGGCAATCCTCTGACCGGTGTCGACTGTCTCGCACAGGAGCTACGGACATTATCCGATGACCAAGATACCCGCGAAGTTGCGGAACAGATACTTGACCAGACCAAGCGTATCAGCCGGATTCTGCATTCCCTGATTAACTTTGCACATAGCGGTCAAACGTCGGAAAGTCTGACAATTGAACCGGTCAGCCTGTACCAATGCAGTAATGAAGCCACCTCCCTCTTGTCACTTCGCAAGGACAACCGGGGCATTCGCTTTGTGAATAACTGCGATCCTGATCTGCTCGTCACCGGCGATCCGCAAAAACTCACCCAGGTCATCATTAATCTGCTGAGTAATGCTCGTGACGCATCACCGGAAAATTCCGTCGTCACTATCAATACGATCGCCTGGGAACACTCCATCACTCTGGAGATAACCGACCATGGTTCGGGGATTCCGGAGCACCTGCGTGATCGTCTGTTCGAGCCTTTCTTTACCACCAAGGAAGCCGGAAAAGGCACCGGATTAGGACTCGCGCTCGTCTACAGCATTATTGAAGAACATTTTGGTACAATCACCATCCAGTCACCGGTCGATGAGCAAATCCATCGAGGCACCCGGTTCAGTATCAGCCTGCCACGGCACATAGCAGAACTGAACCAGACGACACTGGAGCCATCGCCAGCTCACCGGGATATGGAAGCAGTCTAATAACAGTCGAGGTCGGAGAATGCATCAGGATCACATACTGGTTGTCGAAGACGAGGCCGTCATACGCTCCTCACTGCGTCGCCTGTTAACCCGCAATGGGTATACAGTGACCGAAGCAGAATCTGTGGCAGATGCCCGTCAACATGATCTCGACAGCTTTGCCCTGATCATTTCTGATCTACGCTTACCGGGCGAACCGGGCACCGAAATGATTCGCCTGGCCAGCAATACGCCGGTTCTTATCATGACCAGCTATGCGAGCCTGCGCTCAGCCGTAGACTCCATGAAGATGGGCGCTGTCGACTATATTGCCAAGCCCTTTGATCATGACGAGATGGTGCAGTCAGTCACTACGATCATTAGCCGGTCGCGCGAGAAGGCCAATGAAGCCACCAACCAACCCACAGCATCCCCAGCGACTACCTCAAATGTTGAGACCGGCATTATTGGTGAATCTGAGGCGATGCAGGATCTCTTCCGACGCATCAGCAAAGTATCACCAACAAATGCAACGGTTCTGATCCAGGGGGAATCCGGTACCGGTAAGGAACTCGTCGCCCGCGCACTCCATGAAAACAGCCAGCGCCGGGATGCACCGATGATTTCCGTCAACTGTGCCGCTATTCCGGAAACCCTGATTGAATCCGAACTGTTCGGTCATGAGAAAGGTGCCTTTACGGGAGCAACAGCGGCCAGAAATGGTCTGGTAGAAGCTGCCGATAAAGGCACGCTGTTTCTGGATGAAATCGGTGAGCTGCCACTGGAAGCACAGGCCCGTCTACTGCGAGTATTGCAGGAAGGTGAAATCCGTCGTGTAGGATCCGTGCAATCACAAAAAGTCGATGTCCGACTGATTGCAGCCACGCACCGAAATCTCAAGCAACTGGCCCGTGAAGGCTTGTTCCGGGAAGACCTTTATTACCGGCTCAATGTCGTCGAACTGCATCTCCCACCGCTACGTGACCGGGGTCAGGATGTCATCCTGATTGCAGATGCCCTGTTAGCTCGCACGTGCGAACGTATGGGTATTGAGAAAAAACTGTTCACACCGGAAACCCTGGCCACGATCAGCAGTTACCCCTGGCCTGGGAATGTCCGTGAACTGGAAAATGCCATGGAACGCGCGGTCATCCTCTGTGACGATGAAATGATTACGCCGGATCTTCTCGGTATCGATATCAACACCCGCCTACCGTCGGATCGACCTGTCGGCGGCAGCTATGATGATCCTGATGAGCTCTCCCTTGAAGACTATTTCCAGCGTTTTGTTCTTGAACACCAGGAGCAAATGACTGAAACCGAGCTGGCACAGAAACTGGGCATTAGTCGTAAATGTCTCTGGGAACGGCGACAACGCCTGGGCATTCCCCGGAAAAAATCAGCCGGCTAAATGCGCTTGGATAAGGGATATTGAATAGCGCTGGCAGGAATACGTTTGCTGTAGGTTTCTGCCAGTTTGCCATCCCGCTTCCGAAAATTCACGGTTGCTATAATTGCTCGTCACATGGCGCTATTATAAGTAGATAAATAACAATTCTATCGAGCAGCACACTTCCCCAAGGAGTCAGGTGGAAGTATCAGGCAGGGACTGGCATGACTATTCAACAATCTGTCTCACGCAGCATACTGACTGTCTTATCCTTGGTGGCGCTCCTGCTACTACCCGGTACAACACTAACGGCGAACCCGTACCAGCTTGCCATGCAACCCGCAACGGCTCCGGGATACACGGATTCGCAAGACTATTGTGAACGCAGGCGTTTGGAGCGGCAGAGGGATATCAACAATAACCCGGACATAGACCTTCGCATTCCCCTGCGCCAAACCGGCGATGCCAACTGTTTCACGCCAGCTGAAAACCTCTACTTTGTCAGTCTGGTCACCGCGCAGGATGAGCTGGGAAAGAATGCCCCCTGGTATGACAACATGAGTGTCAAAACCCGTAAAAAAGCCGAGCTGGCCTGTCAGGTCATGGGGTATGGCGAAGGACCGCTCAGCATGTCATACGAAGACTGCATTGATGAACGCTTCCTGGAACTCATGGAACCTTATAATGATGAATACCGGGAAGAAAGCGCCATCTATATCAACAAACGCAACCGGCGCAGTGAGGAAATCGTCAAACAGTGCGTGACGGCCTTCCACCAGAATCTGCCCCAGCTTCCCCGGCAGATCCAGTTCCCGCTGGCCTACTATGACAAGAAACTCCACTCCTACCCGGCCTGGTATTTTGAAGGGCGGCTGGATGATGAGGCGTGGATCGAAAGCATGCAGGAAACCCGTGCCAGTGATGTGGTTACAGATGCCCTGGGGGAACAATGCCCCGGCGATATGGTTTTCTGGCTCTATCTTTCCGGCTAGTTCTGCCCGGACTCTATGGTTACCTGCCATAACGATAGAGACTGTCTATGCTTGCGGGTGAATGATAAAATGCCGCTTTCGATTTCACGATGAATATTAGTCACCCCATGGCAGTACACAGGAATACCCAGAAATTATGACAGGCAAGCGATCCGGATTCATCCATCGCTTGTTCAGCTACGTCACCGGCAAACAAAGCGATACCCAACCTCAGGCGCCGGTACCGACACTCAGCATCCTGCCCCGGGATCAGCATACGATCTCCCGCAGACATATCAGCGATAACGCCCTCAAGGTACTGCACCGACTGAACAGCCATGGCTATCAGGCCTACTTGGTGGGCGGCTGTATCCGAGATCTGATGCTAGACCTGCATCCCAAGGATTTCGATATCGCGACTGATGCGACACCGGAGGACGTCAGGGGATTATTCCGGAATTCACGCATCATCGGGCGTCGGTTCAAGCTGATCCATGTCGTGTTTGGCCGGGAAGTTATCGAGGTGGCAACATTCCGTGCCAGTCATCGTGCGGAAGATGATGAACACGACAGCTCCGTCTCCCACCACTCCCAGAAAGGCAGGATTCTGCGTGATAACGTCTACGGCACCATTGAGGATGATGCCATCCGCCGTGACTTCACCATGAATTCGCTTTACTACACAACCACCGACTTCAGTATCCATGACTACTGTGGTGGTGTGCAGGATATTCACGACAGGACCATCCGCATGATTGGTGATCCGGAAACCCGTTACCGTGAAGACCCGGTACGGATGTTGCGCGCTATTCGCTTTGCCGCCAAGCTGGATTTCCATATTGCTGACAACACCGCTGCGCCCATCCCCCAACTGGCCCACCTGCTGAAAGATATTCCGGCGGCACGCCTGTTTGATGAAGTGCTGAAGCTGTTTCTTTCAGGTCGCGCAGAAAGTACCTATTACCTGCTGCAGGATTACCATCTGTTTGAATCCCTGTTCCCGGTCACGCAGACCAGCCTGAAGGAAACACCGGAGTTCGAGCAGATCCTCATCAATGCCCTGCACAATACCGACCTCCGCATCCAGGAAGACAAACCGGTCACTCCTGCGTTTTTCTTCGCCGCAATGCTGTGGCCGGCATTGGTTCGCCTCCGTGATCGTTACCAGAACGAAGGCATGCCGCCAGTACCGGCCCTGCAACAGGCTGCCACTCAGGTCATTTCCCAGCAATGCCGACGCACCGCTGTGCCCAAGCGTTTCACCATTCCCATGCGGGAAATCTGGGAAATGCAGTCACGGCTTGAGCGCCGACAGCCTCGTCGGGTCGATGAACTGGCGACGCATCCGCGTTTCCGTGCCGCCTATGATTTCCTGCTGCTGCGCGAGCAGTCGGGCGAGGCGATCGGCGATGCCGGACAGTGGTGGACCGACTATCAAGCCTCGTCTCAGGACGATGATCGGAAGGCGTTGATGAAGCAACTACACTCCATCCCGGGTAACAAGCGTAAACGTCGGAAGCGTCGCCCTCGAAAGCGTCCTGGCAACACCGCCTAAGCACCCACACCACACCCTCATGACTGCCGGTACACTCTGCCGGCAGCAAAGTGTTACAGGTATCCCAGATGTCCGTCACGGCCTATATTGCACTTGGCAGTAACCTTGATGAACCCGATCAGCAACTGCACAGTGCTATCGCCGCACTGAAGAAACTGCCGGAATCACGCCTGCTGGCCATCTCGCCTTTTTATCGCACCGACCCGGTCGGCCCCGCCGGACAACCTGACTACATCAACGCTGCCGCAGCACTTGAGACATCGCTGACACCGATTGAGTTGCTCGATGCCTTGCAGGCCATTGAAAATGGACATGGTCGAGTACGAACCATCCGGTGGGGAGCAAGAGTACTGGACCTGGATATTCTGCTTTATGGTGACGAAACCATAGCGTCTGAACGTCTTACTGTTCCGCATCGAGAGATGTCGTGGCGCAACTTTGTACTGATTCCCTTGGCCGATATTGCACCGGATATCGCACTCCCGACTGGACAAAGCATTAAAAAGCTTTTACAAAACATTGATAGGAAAGGAATCGAACGACTCAGTGACAGCCTGGTAACGGAAGCATAGATCAGCTGCGCCATCGTTCATGACACTGGATTACGAAAACTGTTTGCCTTGAAAACAACAGTTTTAGGCACGCGCAGTAATGCACGACAAAGGCTACTTAGCGGAAGGTGTGCATTGTTGTGAATGAAAGGAGCTGTCATGGAAGCCGCCACTTTACCGCATATTGCAGACGCATCGCCGACACCTGAAAAGGAAGACTTCCCACGTTTCATCGCCGTGGAAGGTCCCATTGGTGTCGGAAAAACGACGCTGGCAAGGCGTCTGGCGGCAACCTTCAATTACGATATTCTGCTGGAAGAAAGTCCACAGGATAACCCTTTCCTCAGCCGCTTCTATCGCCATCCAAGACAGATGGCGTTGGCGACTCAGCTCCACTTTCTGTTTCACCGTGCCAGCCAGTTACAGTCAATCCGCCAGAATGACCTGTTCCGTTCTGTCCGGGTGTCCGACTTCTGTATGGAGAAAGATCTGCTGTTTGCGGAAATGTACCTTTCTGCGGATGAACTGGAACTGTATAACCGGGCCTATGAAATGCAGACAAAAGACCTGCCCACGCCGGATCTGGTCATTTACCTGCAGGCGCCGGTTGATATCCTGAAAGAACGCATACGAGAACAGGGGGATGAAGCAGAAAAACTGATTGGTCACGGTTACCTGAAGCGGCTCAATGAGGCTTATGCTGAGCTGTTCCATTACTACGACCAGTCGCCCTTGCTCATTGTGAATGCATCAGAAATCGATCTGGTTCACAACGAACAGGATTACCGTCAGCTGGTTGAAGAAATCATGTCATGCAGAAAAGGCCGACATTACTTCAATCCCAAGCCCTCTGAACTGTAACACGAATATCGCCATTGTTATTTCCTGACTGATTGATGTCACCGGTCAGTCAGGTACTGCCATAGAGGCACAACAAGACGAATCCCCACTGGAAATACGCGCCGGTTTACACCAATATAGCCCCACTATTACCGTTTCCCGTCATATAAAAGGTTATTAACGGCCTGCCTGACACACCGTCAAGCGACCAAGGCAACATTACCAATGACTCAAATAACACTGCATACTCTCGCTGCCCTGAAGCAGTCCGGCGAAAAATTCACCTGTCTCACCGCTTATGATGCGACGCAGGCCAACCTGGTAAGCAGTAACGGCACGGAAGTGATCCTTATCGGTGACTCCCTAGGTATGGTCTGCCAGGGTCAATCCAGCACTGTGCCCGTCACCATTGACGATATGGTCTACCACACCCGCTGCGTCAGTCGCGGTAACCAGGGTGCCCTGCTAATGGCGGATATGCCCTTCATGGCATCCGCGATGGAAGAACAGGCGTTAATGAACTGCGCTGCACTCATGCAGGCAGGTGCTGACATCATCAAACTGGAAGGCGGGCGCTGGCTGTGTCCGACCGTCAAGAAGCTTTCTGAGCGTGGCATTCCTACCTGCCTCCACCTTGGCTTAACGCCACAAACCGTCAGCATGCTGGGAGGCTACAAGGTTCAGGGGAAAGACACTGGCAGCGCTAATCGCATGATAGAAGACGCTTGTCTTCTTGAGCAAGCGGGCGCCAATCTGCTCCTGCTTGAATGTGTACCTACTCAACTGGCCCGTGAAATCACCATGGCCGTCAACATTCCTGTTATCGGTATTGGTGCGGGTCCCGACACTGACGGACAGGTACTGGTCATCTATGACATGCTGGGCATGACGGCCGGTCATCGTCCCCGCTTTGTCAAAAACTTCATGGCTGAAAGCGATTCACCGCAGGGGGCTGTCGCCGCCTTTGTGAGCGATGTAAAAGAAAGCCGCTTCCCCGGACCGGAGCACGGATTTTATTCAGAATGAAAACTGTCTACAGCATAAACGACACCAGGGACTATATCCGCAGCGCCAGAGCACAGGGACGCAGCATCGCCTTTGTTCCTACCATGGGGAACCTGCACGACGGACACCTATCGCTGGTTAAAAAAGCAAAAGAACTGGCAGATGAAGTTGTCGTCAGTATCTATGTGAACCAGCTGCAATTTGGCCCCAATGAGGATTACGACAGCTATCCACGTACCTTTGAAGAAGACCAGGCACTACTGGAAGCCCATGATGTACAGCTGGTCTTTGCGCCCTCTTCCCATGAAATTTATCCGGAAGGTGCTGAGCATCACACTGTCGTACGTGTCGATGCGCTGGATGGCATGCACTGTGGCAAAAGCCGTCCTGGATTCTTTACCGGTATTGCGACCGTGGTCACCAAGCTGTTCAACATCGTGCAACCGGACTATGCCGTGTTCGGTGAGAAAGATTTCCAGCAGCTCTGCATCATCAGAAAGATGGTCAATGACCTGATGCTGCCCGTCGAAATCATCGGAGCCCCCATTGCCCGTGCGGAGAATGGACTGGCACTGAGTTCCCGTAATGGCTATCTGTCTGCGGAAGAGAAACAGATAGCGGCAACCCTGCACCAGACACTGAGCGCAGCCCGTGAGGCAATCATTGCCGGCGACCGCAACTACGATGCGCTGCATCGTGATGCGTTCGTCAAACTGGCGCGCGCCGGTTTCAAGCCAGATTACTTCAATATCGTCAGCCGTCATACGTTGCAACCGGCAACACTGGCAGATAAAGAGCTGGTCATCCTGGCCGCTGCCGCCCTTGGTCGTGCCCGCCTGATCGACAATATCCAGATTGATCTCTAGGGAATCCTACGGACGACCTGCCGTTAGAACCCTGCTTGCCGAATGGGCAGGCAGGGTTTAATCTTCGACCTCCGCCGGGGGCCATCCCCGATCCGACGAGTGTTCCATACGAGGGGATTGAATGCACAACATTATGCTCAAGGCCAAATTCCACATGGCCTCAGTGACCCACGCCGTTTTGAATTACGAGGGTTCCTGCGCCATCGACGGTGAATGGCTGGATATGGCGGGGCTACGTGAATACGAGCAGATCCAGATTTATAACAAGGACAATGGTGAGCGTTTCACCACCTATATTATCCGTGGCGAAGAAGGTTCACGGATGATTTCCATGAATGGTGCTGCAGCCCGCAAGGTGTCGGTTGGGGATCGGGTAATAATCTGCGCGTATGCCAGCTACTCTGAGGAAGAGCTGGAGAACCACAAGCCTGCTCTGATCTATCTGAACAAAGACAACACCATCGACCATACCGCGAACGCCATTCCGGTACAGCTCGGTTGAACAACCTGCCCCTGTTTGTACGACAGGGGCATATTATGACTTACCGTATTTACCCGCCCGATCGTTTGGCCTGATAACCCAGCTTCGTCAGTTCTGCAACCATGGCTTCGACATGATCGCCCTGTAGCTCAATATTGCCATCCTTGACGGCACCACCACCGCCACAGCGTTTCTTGAGTTGTTTGGCTAACGCTTTCAGATCATTGCCGATCATGGGCAAACCGGTAATCACCGTGACCGTCTTACCACCACGGCCTTTTTTCTCCGGCCTTACACGGACAATGCCGTCTGTTCCGGGAAGGACTTCCTCAGGCTTTTCCTCGCGGATACGTCCCTGATCCGTGGAATACACCAGCCTGCTGTTCTTACTCATACCATCACATCCTCAAAGCAGGGTTACCCCTGCTCAAGCAACCTGCGTAAATCAATGATCGCGGCATTGGCGCGGGAAATATAGTTCGCCATTACCAGGGAGTGGTTGGCAAGAATACCAAAACCATCTCCATTCAAAATGATTGGACTACCCAAAGGCTCCTGGGTTTCACGCAGTTCGCGAATAATCTGTCTCAGGCTGACCCGGGCGTTTTTCTTTTCCAGCACATCAACGAAATCGACTTCCACGGCACTCAACAATGCAATCAACGCCCATGAAGTACCGCGTGCCTCATAGAAAATATCATCAATCTTGTACCAGGGCGTTTTGACGACAACCTCAGACTCACTGGGGGTCGATTGTACGGCATCGGCATCACCCGCCAGGTCAGTATTCAGGCGGGACTTACCCACACTGGCGCTCAGACGCTGGGACAGGGAGCCAAGACGGGTTTCCACATCTTTTAGCCAATCGGTCAGGTTATCCGCCCGTGAATAGAACTGGGCCGGATCGCTAGGGTTAGAAAGGCGTCCAAGGTAACTGTCCAGACGATTAATGCCGCGACGGTATTCACCTTCACTGGATGGAAGTGCCCAGCTATTGGAGTCAAAGTTGAATTGTGGTTCGGCGATCGCCAGGTCCGCATCTTCTCTGGATTGAGACTGTGAACGACTGAACTCTTTACGCAGTGCGCGGGTAAAATCCCGAAGCTGGATCAGGGCACCCAGTTCCCAGTTGGGCATGTTATCCAGCAGAACACTGGGCAGCATAACGTCATTGCGCAGGTATCCACCCGGCTTGTCTAACAGGGTTTCACCAATCCGAATCGCGGTTGTCGTTGAGGTAAAGCCCGGCACAACATCACGGTTCATGGCCTGCGCTTTCTGTGCCGCTTCCTGTCGGACATTGAGCAGGTCTGGCTCACGGCTCCAGTAAATACCCAGAGCAATATTCACCAGAATGAAAAGGGTGATCAGGGTAATGATCAGCACATTAACCGCTTTGTGGCCGGCAAACGGATTGCGCAGATAACTGGCAGCTCCCGCGAACCGCTCCTTGAATCTGTCCAGCGACATGACTTCTCCTTTATTCTGACAGGCCTTCCCCGAGTGCCGCTATTATGGGCAAACTCGGGGCGAACCACTAGCGTTTGAGGAGAAATGTTAGGGATTTGTCAGAGAGTTAGCGCAAGACATGCTAACGGGTAGAACGTTTTCTATCCGTTACTCAGAAAACAGGTCACCTTCCCGTGCGCGAAATGCGCGCCATGCCCCAAGCCTTGAGGCAGCAGCTACCCAGCGTTCACCAAAATTGCGATCCAGTAGCCAGAGGTCCTCAGAATTAAAGGCATAGACCGGCATTAAATCATCTCGGTCAGAGACTGGAAGAATATCGGTGACCAAGTTATCCAGTACCAAGGCTGTGCCACCATGCTCGGGAATAACCAGCAGTACCATATGAGCCTGATTCAGCGTGAGAGAGCGAACATAGGCCAAGCGCAGACGGCTTTCATCAATACCCGCCTGTTTCAGGCTGAAGAACTTCGCAATGGCATAATCTTCACAGTCGCCCGCCCCTACAGACAACATCTCTCGGGGTGAGGCCCAGTAGTCCTCTTTTTGCCAGAGCTTGTCATCGTTCACAAAGGTCAGCTTATTAAAGAAGCGATTGGTTTGTTCCAGACGCTCAAAATCACTCTGTGAGCGCAGATGCTCAACCAACTGCTGCCATTCGACAATTTTTTGACGAGCCTGTGGGGAGTTGTCAGTCTGATGAACTGAATCGGAAACATCGCTGGCAATCGCACTAACCGCCAGTCCTAACAACCCATACAGGACTAATGCGAGACTTCTCAAAGGATACACACTCCGTGTGACAGCTATCCCTTAGAAAACTATAGTCCAGCTTTTTGACCGGATTCGGCGTTGCCCAAAACAAGCAATTATTGGTAACCTGAACGAACGCATAAATTGTCGAGGCTGAACCCTGTCAGGGTATGGCATCGTAGTGTCACTATGCGTATAATCTCGCCGCGCGGGCCCATAGCTCAGTTGGTTAGAGCATCCGACTCATAATCGGCAGGTCGAAGGTTCAAGTCCTTCTGGGCCCACCATCATCGCTTTATTTCTGCTTTTTTCCTTTCTGCTTTTTTCTGGTCATTGCCTGACGCCCCTACCTTTTTACCCACACACCACCACTGGTTATAAAAGAAATATGGTCTAGATTTTTAAAAAGGATTCTTAATATAAAAATGCTGGCCAGGGAGCTGCCACATTATGACTACTTTTCGCAAAACCGGACTGGCTGTCGCACTCTGTTCTTTAGCCGCAGCACCTGCTGCAGTGGCCGAAGACGACTTTCTCGATATGAGTCTTGAGGAACTGGTTTCCCTGGAAGTGACCTCGGTATCGAAAAAATCCCAGAGTATTATGGAATCCGCGGCAGCAGTTTATGCCATCACCCAAGACGATATTCGCCGTAGTGGTGCGAAAACGATTCCCGATCTGCTGCGTATGGTTCCTGGCCTTCAGGTTTCGAAGATCAATGGCAATGCCTGGTCCGTCAGCTCCCGGGGATTTAACAGCGTATTTTCTAACAAGTTATTGGTATTGATTGACGGCCGCTCAGTTTACACCCCGCTCTATTCCGGGGTGACCTGGGAAACCAACGATGTAATGATCGCCGATATTGATCGTATCGAAGTCATTCGTGGTCCCGGCGCAGCATTATGGGGCTCAAATGCCGTCAATGGTGTCATCAATATCATGACCAAGTCCGCAGCTGAGACTGAAGGCGCCTATGTGGAGATCGGTGCAGGCAGCTACGAAGAGGGCTTTGGGAGTTTCCGCTACGGCGGTCAGCTGGGCGACAATGCAAACTACCGCGTTTATTACAAATACAGCGATCGCGACAACCAGAAAACCTTGAATTCAACACTGGCACAAGAATACTCGAATATTGGTCTGGATGACGCACCGGAGGCCGGGGATGGCTGGCATATGAACCAGACGGGCTTTCGAGTTGACTGGAACAAAACTGCAGATGACCTATTTACCTTCCAGGGAGATCTCTATAAAGGGCACATTCGTCCTGCGGTGAAGACCTTTGATCGCACATTTCCTGGCACTGGCACATTTGTCTCCCCTGCCAACAGGCAGTTTGGCGCCAATGCGCTGGCACGCTGGACACATACATTATCAGCAGATTCAGAAGCAATTACACAAGTCTACTACGACCGCTATGAAAACAGTGACGTCAGGGCTCCACGTCATCGTGATACCTGGGATGTTGATTTCCAGCACCGTTTCCTTGCAACAGAGAATCAGGAAATTATCTGGGGGTTTGGATACCGCAAGGTCGACAATAAAGTCTACCAGAGTGACTTTGTGTATTTTGACCCACGTTCACGGACGACAGAACTCTACAGTGCATTCATTCAGGATGAAATCACCCTTGTACCTGATCGCTGGCGTATGACCCTGAGCTCCCGATTTGAGAACAACGAATTTACCGGTGATGAAATTCAGCCCAACGCCCGCATCATCTTTACACCGGATACACAACAATCATTCTGGGCAGCTATTTCAAAGTCAGTCAGAACACCATCCATTGTTGAAGGTGATTCAGAAGTGTATGGCTTTGAAGAGGTAGACTTATCAGTTTATAACCCTGGTTTAAGTAATGGTTTCGTCGTTTTCACTGGCAACCAAGAGCTTAAATCAGAAAAGCTCTTCTCCTATGAGCTGGGCTACCGTAATGTTCTGAGTCAGAACCTCAGCATTGACGTTACGGCATTTCTCAACCATTACAAGGATCTTGCTGCAACGTCTTTGGGTAGCACCTGCCCTGATTCACTGTCTCCCCTCGGCGGGCCTCTCTGCGCCACAACAGCGCCAAATATTCCGCCTCACTACCTTGTAGTGACTATCGACAATGTGATGGAAGGTGATGGCTACGGTTTCGAAGTAGCCGCTGACTGGCAAGTTAAGGATAACTGGAAGCTCAAGCTATCCTACGGCTTCCTCCAGATGGACATGCATGCAACGGATAACAATGCAGTAACCGCCGCTATAGAGCCCATATTCGAAACCGTAACCGCCGAGCACAACATGAGCCTGATGTCGCGCCATAACCTGGCCGACGACTGGGAACTCGACCTCTGGTTACGTTATCAGGACAACGTATCAGGTGTCAGCATACCGTCCTTTATCACGGCGGATATTCGTGTCGCAAAACGTATAGGGGATTTTGAGTTCGCCATCGTCGGCCAGAACCTTCTCGACAGCCAACACCCGGAATACCTGGACGGCTTCACCGGAATCGTCACCACCGAGGTGCCCCGGAGCATCTACGGACAGGTCAGCTGGCAGTACTAAACTGCCAGCCCAGAGGCACTTCAGGCCATGAAGCCTACACAAAACCCATCCCAGGGGTTACGGCTCATTGCCCTGTTTCTCTGCATCCTCGCCGCCAACCTGGTCAGCACGCGCCCGGAAGCGGCGCCAGTGCAGGAGGACCAGGTCAAGGCGGCTATCCTCTACAA
Source organism: uncultured Kistimonas sp. (assembly GCA_964291505.2). GTDB lineage: Bacteria > Pseudomonadota > Gammaproteobacteria > Pseudomonadales > Endozoicomonadaceae > Kistimonas. The sequence goes on from OZ220199.1 coordinate 831,007, forward strand.
AATTACCCGCTTTATTCAATGGCCCCGTCAGGCGCGATCAGACACTTTGACGGTCTGCATGCTGGGTAAAGACCCTCTGAACGACTACGTTTCCGCCCTGAAAGGCCGAAAGAATTCGAGTCAAACAATTGACGTACGCATTCTATTAAAATTTGATAACCCGCCCCCTCCCTGCAACCTACTGTTTGTCAATGGGAGCGCCCAAACCCAACTTGAACATGTTCTAAACTCATTAGAAGGCACACCTGTCCTAACTGTCAGCGATATCAAGGATTTCGCTACACAGGGAGGCATGGTTGAGCTGGTCAGAGAAAGTAACAGGGTCAGTTTCACGTTGAACCTGCCGGCTGCCAAGGATAGCGGGTTTGTGATCAGTTCCCAGTTAATGAAAATCGCCCGAGTCATTCGATAAGCGAAAGAACAGGATGTTCACATTCGGCAGGGTTTCCATAGAGCGTAAGTTACGTTACGCCATGATGACAACAGCAGAGATCGGCCTGCTGATAACCCTGCTCGTCTACAGCGTCAGTGATTACGTCAAATCACGGGATGCCATGACGGAGCGGATTCAGAATCTCGTCGAAGTCATCAGCCGTAACAGTGCAATGTCAGTGCACGCCAACGATGCCAATCTTTCCAAACAGCACATCAGCACCTTGCATGGAATTAAGTCCGTAGAAGAAGCCCACCTGATAGGCAGAGACGGCAGTATCCTGGCCAGCTTCTTCCGCGATGGCAAGCCAAAGGTCAGCATCACGCCCTCACTGTATGAAACCAAGTCCATCGATATTCAGGATGAATGGATGGATGTGGCGGGACCTATTTATTATGGGAATGATCTGATAGGTACTGTTGTTATCCGCGCTGATCTGGCTGTTTTGAAGCAGCAGATGACACTGAACCTGCTTGCCGCACTCATGATTGCCATTCTTGCCATTATTTTCTCGTATCTTGCCGCTCACAGGCTCCAGAAAGTCATTTCAAAACCCATCGTCCGGTTGGCTGATACCATGAAACAGGTTTCAACCTGCCAGATTTACGTCAGTACTCTGGAGAAACAGAGTGATGACGAAATTGGCCAGCTCTATGAACGATTCAACGAAATGCTGGAGCAGATTCGCAAACGGGATGAACAGTTAAGCGTTCATCGCGAAGAGCTGGAGAAAACCGTTGAGCTTCGTACTACCGCCCTGAATCTTGCCAATGAAAACCTGAAGCATGCAATTAGCGAAGCCACAGAAGCCAAGGAAGTTGCCCTGGAAGCTGCCAAAGCCAAAAGTGCCTTCCTGGCCAACATGAGCCACGAAATCCGCACCCCCATGAATGGCGTACTCGGTATGCTTGAACTTCTTCGAGATACCGAGCTGGATAACAGCCAGCTCGATTACCTGGAAACCGCCTATGGCTCGGCCGATGCACTGCTAGGCATCATCAACGATATTCTGGACTTCTCCAAGATTGAGGCCGGTAAGCTCGAACTGGAACAGATCGACACACAAATCGGCGCGCTGGCAGAAGATGTCTCTGCCCTTCTTGCCAGCAAAGCCCGGGAAAAGCGCATTGAGCTGGGCTGTTATACGGACGTCAAACTTCCCTCCATGCTCAAGGCTGACCCTGTTCGTCTCCGCCAGATACTGACGAACCTCTTGGGTAATGCCGTCAAGTTTACAGAAAAGGGGGAAGTCGTTGTCCGAGTTCTCCTGATCAGCAATGATGATAAGGTTGCACGGGTTCGCTTCGAAGTCAGGGATACCGGTATTGGTATTGCGCCGGACGTTATTCCCAAACTGTTCACGCCGTTTACCCAGGCTGACGGCTCAACAACCCGTAAATTTGGTGGTACAGGCCTTGGTTTGACCATATCCCGGCAACTGGTTGAGCTGATGGGGGGACAACTCCAAATTACCAGTGAATTAAACAAAGGCTCCTGTTTTTTCTTTGATGTTGATTTACCGGTTTCAGAACAGCAAGCCAGTACAGACGCCTCAACAACACAGGATCTTACCGGTACCTACGCGCTGATAGTTGATGACAACAAAACCAACCGGGATATTCTCAAACACTATCTGACGGCCTGGGGCATTGATCACGCTGAAGCGGAAAACGGCGAACGGGCGCTGGACAAAATGCGCGATGCTATCGTCGCGGGACGCCCCTTCGACATTATCTACCTGGATATGCAGATGCCGGGTATTGATGGCGTGACGGTTTCCAAAACCATTGAGGCTGACAGTGGACTGAGAACCACACACCGCATCATGCTGACGTCTACAGGTCACATGTCTGAACAGGAGCGCCGTGATGCCTTTCTCGCAGGTGCGCTCACCAAGCCTTATCGACAGGCACAATTACTGAAACTGACCCAACAGATCATGGGTAACCAGAAAGTCGATCAACCGGTGCAGAAACAGAACACAAACAACGACAACATGGATACATTCAGCGAACACACATCACTGCTTCTGGTTGAAGACAATGTCGTGAACCAGAAAGTCGCCCTCGCCATGCTCAAGAAAACCGGCTTAACGGCAGATGTCGCAGAGAATGGCAGGCTTGCTGTCGAAGCCTGGGAGAACAAACATTACGACCTGATTCTGATGGACTGTCAGATGCCGGAAATGAGCGGCTATGAAGCGACAGGCTTGATCCGCCAGAAGGAACAGGAACAAGGGAATGGTCGTCATACTCCGATCGTTGCCATGACAGCCAATGCTATGGAAGGTGATCGAGAAAAGTGTCTGGCTGCTGGGATGGACGATTACCTGAGCAAACCGATCAAAGCTGATGTTCTGAGAGACATGCTGATCAAATGGCTGGAATCCCCGGAGGAAAAGGAGAAATCCGTTATGGTGCAGCACAACGCTAATGATCAGGATGATAACCTGCAGGAAAGGCCTCTACTCAATCGGGAAACCCTTGAGCAATTACGCATGGTCATGGAAGAAGAGTTTGACCTGTTGATCAATAGCTACCTCGAGGATTCTCCGAAGCTGGTTCAGGATACGTTGAACGCTGCCCGCAATATGGATATCAAAGTGTTTACACGGGCATCCCACACATTAAAATCCAGCAGCCAGAACCTGGGAGCTGATCGCCTGGGCGAGCTGGCCAGCCAGCTGGAAAAAAATGGTCGGGAGAAAAACCTGAGCGAAGTGCGCCCCTTGCTGAAGAAGCTGGAAGCAGTCTTTCAAGCTACCTGCGAAGAACTCAAAAACTCCCTGAATAACTAAGTTATTTGATCTTCAAGCTATTTTATTCACGGCTAAATAACGGGCACAAAAAACCCCGCATAAGCGAGGCAAGTAGGTCAGACGTTTCCTTGGTGCATTCCTGCTTAGTAACCCGCGCTTCCCTGCGGCTACGTCCGTGTATACCGTCTGACTAACCTTAACTATAGCTCAGGCTTATAAGCTGTAAAGAAATTGGAATTAGCGATAACAGCCCCCTGAAATAAGCTTTTTTTCGAGTCTCATTCTTCCCCTTTCTTCCTGCTGCTGACTACTGATAGACTGAACGATGAAACCGTTCCAACCGTCAGGATGGTCAACCTATGAAAATAAAAATAATCGGGTTGATGTTGCTCCTTATCGCACCTGCATCTCATGCAGAGAGCAACCTTAACGACAAAAACAGTATTTTCTGGCAAAGCCTTTACCCCAGCGGGGGTACCACACTATTTTGTAATCAGCCGTTTTCACGTAAGAGCAACCGCCTTACGGCGGGCTATATCTACTCCCTGAAAGCCGTGCGTGAAGAGCTTCAGTGTCGAACAAACACAGAATGCAAACGTGACAGCGAACTATACCGTGCCGTTCTGACAGATCTGCACAATACCTATCCCATCATGACACGCGTAGAACTCAAGCGCCGGGATACCGTTTTTGGCAATGTGCGTGGTGAGGCCAACCCACTTTTGCCGAATTGTTCGCTACAGCAGGATTACCTCGTACTCGAACCTGCAGATGTGATTAAAGGCGACATAGCACGTGCACTGTTTTACATGCACGACCAATACAACTTGCCTCTACAAGCACCACTGGAAACACTTATTGAGTGGAATAACATTGATAAGCCCGATGATCAGGAAGTTAAACGCAATAACACCATTGCAGACTTACAGGGTATCCGAAATCGCTTTATTGATGATCCAGCATTAGCAATAAAGCTAGCCTCCCGGGAATAGTTTCCCGGGATTCCTACCTAAAGAAGTGCCCCCAACAAGCGATAATCTTATCTAATACTGTCTCCCTCTCCAGCCGTCTTTGGATCAGCATGACTATCACGTTGACACAAAGAAATGATCACTGAGGTGCCTGCATGCAGTCATTCAGATGTTTTATGTTTTCGCTCACTTTAATATTGCTGCCAGCTGTATCCTCAACATTACACGCTGCCCCTTTGACGGCTTCAGTTACAATCTCACCAGAGCAAATTCTAAAAGCAGCCTCACAAGAATCCACAGCCAACGCTCAAAACAGACATCAAATGCCAGCACAGGATTTTGCTGCCAGACAGGCAAAGTTGATTGTCAGCAGTTTGACTGAAGAGTCGGAATTGTTGAATTACCCTTCGCTGTATACACAGAGGATGTTGTCGGAATACCGCCACCAATAAATAACAGCCAACGAGCTTTCAATAAAAAAGGAGATCACCATGATCTCCTTTTTGCACTATTGATACAGGGCTCAGAACTGATCATCACCCAGTTCAAAGAGAGGATCAGCACCGGACATCACCGCCTGTGACAGGCTGTGAATGCGTGGTAACAACCGCTTGTAGAAATAACGGGCGGTGGTCAACTTACCGAGATAGAACGACTCTTCCTCAGTACCTGCCGCCAATTGATCTTGCGCGGTTTTCGCCATCAATGCCCACATGTAGGCATAGGCGGTATAACCGAAGACATGAAGGTACTCGACAGATGCCGCACCCACTTCATTCGGGTTATTGGCTGCATTATCGATAACCCAGGCCGTTAATGTTTCCAGGTTTTTCAAGGCATCCGCCAACGGCGCATTGAATTCAGCCATTTTGCCGGTGTTGCTGGACTCCATGAACGTTTTTACTTCACGGGCAAATCCTGCGAAAAACTTGCCACCGTTGGCAACAGTCTTACGTCCCATGAGATCCAGTGCCTGGATGCCGTTGGTGCCTTCATAAATCTGGGCAATACGGACATCACGGACCAGCTGTTCCTGTCCCCATTCGCGGATATAACCGTGACCACCGAATACCTGCTGCCCCTGAATACAGTTCTCAAGGCCTACATCGGTAAAGAAGGCTTTGGCAATGGGAGTCAACAGTGCAACCAACGCTTCAGCACTGGCCTTCTCATCCGCATTTTCGCTGTACTTGGACAGATCCAGCTGCTTCGCCACATAGGTGGAGAAGGCGCGTCCCGCCTCAGTGGTCGCCTTAATATTCAGCAACATACGACGAACGTCGGGGTGCACAAGAATCGGGTCTGCGGCCTTATCGGGCTGAGTCGCGCCAGTTGCGGAACGACCCTGAATACGCTCTTTGGCATACTCAAGAGCGCTCTGGTAACTCATTTCAGAGCAACCCAGCCCCTGAATACCAATGGATAACCGCTCATAGTTCATCATGGTGAACATGGCAGCCAGGCCCTTGTTCACTTCACCGACAAGGTATCCCTTAGCGCCATCAAAGTTCATGACACAGGTAGCGGATGCCTTGATCCCCATCTTGTGCTCAATGGAACCACAGCTGACCCCATTGCGCTCACCCAGCGAACCATCGTCATTCACCAGGATCTTGGGCACCAGGAACAGGGAAATGCCCCGTGGTCCCTTGGGTGCATCCGGCAGTTTGGCCAACACCAGGTGGATAATGTTTTCGTTGAGATCGTGTTCACCACCGGTAATGAATATCTTGGTGCCGGTCACGTTATAGCTACCATCAGCCTGCGGCTCGGCCTTGGTGCGAATAATGCCGAGGTCGGTACCTGAATGGGGCTCGGTCAGACACATGGAGCCAGACCATACACCGGCATACATATTCGGCAGATAGGCTTCCTTAAGCTCATCAGATGCATGCGCGTTCAAGGCGAGGCAGGCGCCAGCGGTCAAGGTGGGATACAGGGTGAAAGAGTTGTTGGCACTGTACATCATCTCTTCGAACTGTACAGAGAGCATCTTCGGCATGCCCATGCCGCCATATTCCGGATTACCCGCAAGACCGACCCAGCCCCCTTCCGCATAGGTCGCAAACGCTTCCTTAAAGCCAGCCGGGGTGGTGACATCACCGTTGTCCCAGCGAGCGCCTTCTTCATCCCCCGAGCGGTTCAGCGGCGCCAACTCACGGGCGGTCAACTTGGCGCCCTCTTCCAGGATGGCATCTGCCGTTTCTGCGTCTACCACTTCCGCCAGTTCCGGCAGGGAGGCCCAGAGTTCATCCGCCTTGAATACTTCGTTCAGCACAAAGCGTATGTCACGCAACGGAGCCTTGTATTCCGCCATAGGTCAACCTCAACACTCTTGTCATGTTTCACACCCGCAGTGCAGATGCCCGTTTTCTTTTTCGGTTTATCCGTATGTGATGCGTATCATACTCCCATTCGGGCCTGCTTCAAACGGGCGTTTGAGTCTGAAAAAGGTTTTTACATAGGCACGAACGGTAGAAAACCTAAGTAGTTGGTAACGGCGAATCGTTTATCCTCAACACTCCCGTTACTTTCCGGATAGACGTCAATGTCTTATCGCAACATCACCTTCTTCAGCCGTTTCGAGTCCGATATCCTCGCTGACCGAAAAACCATTACGATCCGTGACCAGAGTGAATCCTACTTCCAGCCCGGCGAAATCCTGACAGTGGCTCGCAATGAGGATGACCAGTATTTTTGCCATATTCGCGTCAATACCGTGACACCCATTCATTTTGATGCACTAAATAATCAGCATGCCGTTCAGGAGAATATGACGCTTGAGGAACTGAAATCCGTGATCCGGGCCATTTACCCCGATCAGAATGAATTCTTTGTCATTGATTTCACCCGTCTGGATCTCAACGACAACGTTCCAGTAACAAACAACTAACGCTTTAATTGCCAGCAGATAAAAGGTACGAGCAGGAAAACAGTCCTTTTTCCGCCAGGAAAAACGAAACCTGCCGCATAAAACCTTCGACATTGACCCAGATCAACTTCGGTTTACCGCAAGATGATTAAAGTAAAGCCATGCATTTGTTGTAGCCGGTGAGTTGACAGCGAACTGTTCAACATATCGGTTGACGATTTTGCTTCAACCTGTGCTCTCTTATCACGCCCCTTTTTGGGGCGTTTTTTATGCCTGTTTTCTGCCCCCGCCAGCCATCTGGATTACTGCTAGATTAAAAGATACCGCTGTCAATGGAGTGACTATGCACCTGTTGTTAGAAATGCTCAGGCTATGGCTGGATGAGCACCTGTTTCCGGACTGGATGCACTGCCGTACCCCCGACAACAACCATTTTTATCGCCGTATGTTCAGCCGACGCTATCAGGCAAAGAAACGGCTGGTGAAGCATATCTGGATGGTGGCCGGGCTGTTGATACTTTGTTATCCACTGACGTGGTTTGCCCTGTTGATCGGCCTGCCAGTGACCCTGTTATCTTTCGCAATTCTGGACGAAACCCCCTGACACAAAAAAGGCCCCTGCATAACAGGAGCCTTTATTTCATTTATGTCGTGTTAACTGAGCTAATCAGACGTCGCCGAAGTTAGCTTCTTCCATCGTCATCAGGTTATCCGCACCAGACTCAATGCAGGCCTTGTGAGTACGGGTCCGTGGCAGGATACGCTGGAAGTAGAACTGCGCGGTCTGCACCTTGGCCTGATAGAAACCTTCTTCTGTCGTGCCTTCTGCCAGCTTCTGCTTGGCAATCCGCACCATGTCAGCCCAGAAGTAGGCCAGGCAGGCGTAACCGGAGTACATCAGGAAATCGACGGCGGCAGCACCGACCTCATCCCGATTCTTCATGGCAGCCATGCCCACTTTCATGGTCAGGTCACCCCACTCCTTGTTCAGAGCAGTCAACGGCTCTATGAATTCCTTCAGGTCTTCATTGTCAGCGTTTTCCTTGCAGAACTTGTGCACAACCTTGGTGAAGGCTTTCAGCGATTCACCCTGGGTCATCAGCACCTTACGTCCCAGCAGATCCAGCGCCTGGATACCGGTCGTACCTTCATACAGCAGGGCAATACGGCAGTCACGTACGTTCTGCTCCATGCCCCACTCGCTGATAAAGCCGTGACCACCGTAGCACTGAACACCCAGGTTGGCGGCTTCGAAACCGGTTTCTGTGATGAATGCCTTGATGATCGGGGTCAGGAAGCCCAGCATCTGGTCAGCGGCCTTGCAGGCTTCTTCATCTTCACTGTGCGCCTGAACGTCTACCAGGCGCGCAGCGTAGTAAGCCAGTGCACGGTTACCTTCGGCAAAGGCCTTGATGGTCAGCAGCATCCGACGAACATCCGGATGTACGATGATCGGGTCAGCCGGACCATTCGGGTTCTTGGGACCGGTCAGGGCACGCATCTGCAGACGCTCACGGGCATAACGCAGTGCCCCCTGATGCGCGATCTCAGCATGGGCCAGACCTTGCAGACCAGTACCCAGACGCGCCGTGTTCATGAAGGTGAACATGCAGTTCAGACCTTTGTTCGGCGGGCCGATCAGGAAACCGGTTGCGCCGTCAAAGTTCATGACACAGGTCGCGTTACCGTGGATACCCATCTTGTGCTCAAGGGAACCACAGCTGACGGCGTTACGCTCACCCGCACTGCCATCACCATTCGGCAGACACTTAGGTACAATAAACAGTGAAATACCCTTGGTGCCTTCCGGCGCATCAGGGAGACGTGCCAGTACGATATGAACGATATTGTCCGCCATATCGTGCTCACCGGCAGAAATGAAGATCTTAGTACCGGAAACCTTATAGCTGCCATCCGCCTGAGGCTCAGCCTTGGTTCTCAGCATGCCCAGATCCGTACCACAGTGAGGCTCGGTCAGGCACATGGTGCCGGTCCATTCACCGGAAACCAGTTTGGTCAGGTAAGTTTCCTGTTGTTCCGGTGTTCCATGCGCACTCAGGGTGTTCATCGCGCCATGGCTCAGACCGGGGTACATACCCCAGGACCAGTTGGCTTCACCGATCATCTCGCTCATAACCAGGTTGAGCGACTCTGGCAGGCCCTGACCACCATGATCCGGACTATGCGCCAGCGACGGCCAGCCACCTTCCACAAACTGCTGATAGGCTTCCTTAAAGCCAGTGGGTGTGGTTACACCGTCTTCCGTCAGGGTGCAGCCTTCCTGATCTCCCACCTGGTTCAGTGGCGCCAAAACCTGTTCACAGAATTTCGCACCTTCATCCAGGATGGCGTTGACCATGTCCGGGGTGGCGTCTTCCGCACCGGGCAGGGTGGCATAGTGCTCTGGATAGTTCAGCAGTTCGTCGCGAACAAAGCGGATATCGCGAAGGGGGGCCTTGTACTCAGGCATAGCGTCTACCTCGGGCTATTCTCGTTGTAATCATTCCGACCACCGGAGCGGTCATTACCTGAAGACTGTTCTTATTTACGGCTGTAGTAGATAGCGTATTTAAACAAGTGTTTGAAACTTACGTATGAGTGTAGCTCGTGTCAAGGGCATCTCACAACAAAATACGCATTTACACCTAGATGGACTTGCTATATTTCGGCGGGCACAGAGGCTCTGGAATCAGTATTTATCATGACTGAACCCAAGCCTCTTAACTGTAGGAAAGATATAAAACGATCAGGCAGGCAAATTCAGATATTCTGCAGCAGCAGAAGGGGTTGCAGTATCAAGGTAGGGGACTTCCCCAAGGCAGGGAGCGCCGAGTTCACCTTCCAGAGTGAGGGTATTTTCCACCAGCCGAGCCATATCCGGCGTTACCGAATTGGCCACCCAACCGGCGATGGTCAGTCCATCCCGTCGAATCGCTTCTGCCGTCAGCAGGGCATGGTTCAGACAACCCAGTTTCATGCCAACAACCAGGATAACCGGCAACTGCAGCATACGCGCCAGATCCGCCAGAGTTTCCCGGGGATTCAGCGGTACCCGCCAGCCACCAGCACCTTCCAGCAGAGTGAAATCCGCCCGTTTCATCAATACACCACGACAGATGCCTGCCAATCGATCAGCAGTAATCATACGGCCAGCGTCCTGCGCAGCAATATGTGGTGCTATAGGAGGAAGGAAAGCGACCGGATTCACCTGTTCATAAGGCATCTCCATGGTCATCACCTGCTGCAGTGCCAGAGCATCACCATTTCGCAGCCCCTCAGGAGTCTCTTCGCAACCGGCGGATACTGGCTTTACTGCAGCTGTCGTCAATCCTTTCTGCCGTGCTTTTTCCAGAAGGCCACAACTCACCAAGGTTTTACCGGCATCCGTATCCGTTCCTGTGACAAAATACGCTTTAGGCATACAGCTTCCTGTTTTTATCAACGGGGTTTGCGCAGCACGCCGTACACCACCTGATACGTTAGTGGCAGGCCTGCAGGCACACGTAATGTTTCATAAGCGTCGCGAAAGGCCAGTAAACGACGGCGTGTCATCAATCCCTGCCGAGCACCTTCCGTCACCGTATTCACGCCAAGCGCCCGTAACTCTTTCAGCAGCACGTTCACATCTGGGTAGTGCAATACTTCCGCCTGCTGTTTCAGGGAACCTGATTCAAAACCGCTGGCTGCGACTTGCTGCGTCTGGACATCCAGGGTTTCGTAATGGTTGATGTGGCTGTAGCCGTCGACCTTGCGCCATGCCTGGGCTAGCTCCATCAGACTGCCGCTTGCCAGTGAAGAAAAAACGAAATAACCACCCGGTTTCAGGATGCGCTGCACCTCCTGTAAAACAGAGGTCAACGATTCACACCACTGGATTGCCAGGCTCGAAAACACCAGATCAAAACAGTCACTCGCAAATGGCAAGGCTTCAATATCGCCGGCACACCATGAAAACGCGGGAGCCGACAACTGGCGCTGAGCATGCTGGAGCATGCCCATGGCCATATCCATACCGACAACCTGCGCTGTAGGATAGCGTTGTTGCAGTTCTACCGTCTGGCTTCCTGTTCCCGACCCAAGATCAAGAACGCGTTCAAGCTCCAACGCCGAAGGCAGACCAAGCATGGCCTTGCGAGCCACAATCCGCTGCAACATAGCAGCACTGTCGTATGTTTTGGCAGCCCGGCTGAAATTCTCCGCTATACGCTGCCGGTGTCGTGGGCAAAGAGCGCTTTCTTTGTATTGGATCATGCGTTCCCCCGCACCAGTTTATCGATATCGCTGACAATAATGTCAGGTGTTTCTAACCAGAAGGCATGCCCTCCTTCAACGGCTTTAGTTGTGTGTGTTGGATAACGTTCAGATAATGCCTGACTTAACGAAAACGGCACCAGCGCATCATGCTCTGCCACCCAATGGGTTACCGGACAGGTCAAATCAGCAAGCTGTGAGCGTGTATCTGCCTCTCGGAGTAATGTCAGAAGTGACGCCAACTGTTCAGCGTCAGGTTCCGATTCAACCAAAACCTTCCGAATAAATCTCACGGTTTCTCGTTGCTGCTCTCCCCCTTGAGAGCAGAGCATGGCGAATTGTTTCAGTGTCTGAGAGCACGACACAGATACTCCATGCTCAAATTCAGCAAAAACAGTATCAGACATCCCGCCCTGCCAGTCGTCGCGTTGTACAAAGCAGGGATTGGATGTCAGTGTTAGTAGTCCCTTAACCTGATGGGGATACATAGCGGCAAACAAGGTTGCCAGTTGTCCGCCCATTGACCAGCCCACCAGAATCACTGAATCGCCCGCCAGGTAGTTGGATAGTGCATCAATCATGGCTGGCCAACTGACGGTATCAACGGTCAGCCCCTGCCCGTTAAAACCCGGCAAGGAAACGATATCAACCGTATAACAGTCTGATAACTTATCCGCCAGCGGCTGCATCACCCGGGATGGCATTCCCCAACCCGCGATCAAAACGATCCGCTGTTTCATACCGCCACCTCAGGCACTTTTCGAACAACCTTTTCCAAGGTCGTCAATAAGCGGTCAACCTGTTCCAGGGTATGTGCTGCACTGAAGGTTACCCGTAAACGGGCGCTACCCTGCGGTACCGTGGGCGGCCGAATGGCGGTGACCAGAATACCGTTATCCGCAAGCGCACGACTCATTTCTAATGCCCGGTCAGCCGAGCCGACATCAATCGGCTGTATGGGGGTAGACGACGGCATCAAAGGAATACCGAGTGTTTCACATCCGGCACGAAACCGTTGGATCAAGGTGGCCAGATGCTCACGTCGCCAGGAATCTTTACGCACGATATTGAGGCTGGCACGGGTTGCTTCCGCAATCGCAGGCGGCATGGCCGTGGTATAAATGTAGGTTCGGGCAAACTGGACCAGAGTTTCTATCAACGCGTCACTGCCCGCCACAAAAGCACCGCCAGTACCGAAGGCTTTACCCAGTGTGCCCATCAATACAGGCAGGTCATCCTGCGATAAATCAAAATAATCCGCACAACCGCGACCTTCATTGCCAAGGCAACCAAAACCGTGCGCATCATCCACCATCAACCAGGCATCATGAGAGCGAGTCAGTTTTGATAATTCACGCAATGGTGAAATATCACCATCCATACTGAACACGCCGTCAGTCACTACCAGCTTTCGGTGTGCTGTTGAGCGCATCAGGCGCTGTTCAAGGTTTTCGCAGTCTGCGTGAAGATAACGCTGGAAACGCGCACCGGATAGTCGTCCGGCATCCAATAGGGAGGCGTGGTTCAACCGATCCTGAAAAATAGCATCACTACTGCCCAGCAGTGCACTGATGACACCAAGGTTCGCCATATAGCCTGTTGAGAACAGCAGTACGCGTGAGCGCCCTGTGAATTCAGCTAATTCCTCTTCCAGCTGATGGTGCGCGCGACTATGACCGACTATAAGGTGGGACGCACCTCCACCGACACCGTAAACATCGGTCGCTTTTTTGAATGCGCTGATAACGTCGGGGTGATTCGCCAGACCGAGATAATCATTACTGCAGAAGGCCAGGCAACGCTGGCCGTCTATCATTAATTCCGGTTCCTGCGGTCCATCCACCAGCAGACGCTGCCGATACAACGACTGCTCACGGCGCTCGGCCAGCGCCGCTTCCAGCGCAAAGGCTGTCATGGGATTATGCCTGCGCTGCGTCGTAGAAGAATTCGCTATCCTGCTGTGCCTGAATCTGTTCCTGCAGCCGGGCTTCATGCTCAGCTTCAGACTGGCACTCTTCCCGTTCTTCCGGCTTGATACCCAGGCGTTTGAACAGTTGCATGTCTTTCTGGGCTTCAGGATTTGGCGTGGTCAGCAGTCTTTCACCATAGAAAATGGAGTTGGCACCGGCGAGGAATGTCAGGGCCTGCATCTCTTCATTCATATTCTCGCGGCCAGCAGACAGGCGAACATGGGACTTCGGCATCATGATCCGGGCTACGGCGATGCAGCGAACAAAGTCGAATGGATCAATATCTTCCACATGATCCAGGGGCGTTCCCTCTACCTTGACCAACATATTGATCGGCACACTTTCCGGATGCTCAGGCAAGTTAGCCAGCTGAATCAGTAGGTTGGCTCTATCACGAATCGTTTCACCCATACCTACAATACCGCCACTGCAGATTTTCATGCCGGCATCCCGAACATACGACAATGTTTGCAGACGGTCAGAATAGGTGCGTGTGGTAATGATACTGCCGTAGAACTCCGGCGAGGTGTCCAGGTTGTGGTTGTAATAATCCAGACCTGATTCAGCCAGCGCCTGTGTTTGTTCCTGGGTCAACTTACCCAGGGTCATACAGGTTTCCAATCCCAGCTTCTTGACGCCTTCCACCATCTTCAACACATAGGGGAAATCTTTCGCCGGCGGATTCTTCCAGGCAGCGCCCATGCAGAAACGGGTTGCACCGGCTTTCTTTGCCAGCTCCGCTTCTTCCAGCACCTTCTGGACCTGCATCAGCTTTTCCTTGTCCAGCCCGGTGTTGTAATGGCCGCTCTGGGGACAGTACTTGCAGTCTTCCGGGCAAGCGCCCGTCTTGATGGACAACAGGGTGCTGACCTGAACCCGGTTCGGATCAAAGAACTGCCGGTGAACCTGCTGGGCGCGGAACATCAGATCACTGAAAGGAAGGGTGAAAAGCTGCTCGACTTCATCAAGGGTCCAGTCACTGCGGACCAGGCTGTCGGTATTATTCATCGTGGCCTTCGGCTGTCGTCATTATCTGCTTCTGATGCCGTCCCGGTTCGTGCCGAAACCAGCGTTATGGCTCGCATTGTATGACGGCAAGCGCCACTGTCAACCGACCCGACACATCACAGGTTTACAGCTGGTCATTTATTGACCAGTAAAAATATTCACGCTTCTCTGCAGCCAGCCTGACTTTGTACCACACTGCCTTCTCGTCATGGACGATTTGTGATCTACAACCTTAGCAATAAATAACATGATCCAATCCCTGAAACACAAACTGCAATCATTGATTACATTGTCTTGCCTGTTATGCCGCGATGCCTGTGAATGGCCGAACAGGTTATGTCGGGGCTGTATCGACAGCCTGCCTCGCATTCAGCACGCCTGCATGCTTTGCAGTGAACCTCTGCCACATCGGGACGACGGCCACCTGTGCGGTACCTGCCAGAAACAGGGGCGAGCCTTTGATCGTTGTACGTCAGCATTCCTCTATCAACCGCCTGTATCCGACATGCTGCAACGCCTGAAGTATCATGACCAACTGGCCTTTGCGCATCCGCTGGCGACCCAGCTTGCCAACACGCTGCAGACGCATTATCGCGCGGAACCTTTTCCGGAAGTCATTCTGCCCATTCCATTACACAGAAAACGGTTATTGCAACGGGGATATAACCAATCTACCGTGCTGGCTCGCCATCTCAGCCGACACATGATGATTCCTACCGACCATCGACTCTTGAAACGCGTTCAGGCAACCCAGCCTCAGCTCAAACTGACAACCGATCAGCGGCGTCGCAATGTCCGGGGAACATTTACCTGCAAAAGAAACCACTACCGTCACGTCGCCCTTCTGGATGACATTGTCACAACAGGCGCGACTGTCGAGGAACTCAGTCGATTGCTGAAACGTCAGGGGGTCAGACAAGTCGATGTCTGGTGTATTGCCAGAACACCACCGGGACGATGAAAGCACCGGGAATACATGAATAAAGACTGCAAGAAGACAGCCCCAAGGTTTAGACTTAGCACACCTTACTACAACCTCAGGATGTCCGAATGAGCAATGCTATGCAGAACCATCCCTACGACCCTCTCACTCCCGATACGGTGCTGGATGCGGTCGAGTCTGCGGGCTTGCTAACCGATGCACGGATACTGGCGCTGAACAGTTATGAAAACCGGGTGTACCAGGTAGGGCTGGAAGATGATGCGCCCGTTATTGCCAAGTTTTACCGCCCTGGTCGCTGGACCCGACAGCAAATCCAGGAAGAACACGATTTCACATTGGAACTGGCAGAGAATGAGCTGCCCGTTGTCGCACCCATGACACTCCACACTGGCAAAACATTGCATGAATACAACGGTTTCCTGTTCTCACTGACGCCACGCCGTGGTGGGCACGCACCGGAACTGGATAACCCCGACCACCTGTTTCAACTCGGTCGCCTGATGGGTCGTATTCACAAGATCGGTGAAACCAAGCCGTTTGCCCATCGGCCGGGCATCACCCTGCAACGTTTCGTCAAAGATAGCATTGCCTATCTGCTGGATAACCAGTTTATTCCTGAGTCTCTGCTACCGGCCTATACCACGCTGACCAATGACCTGGTTGAGAAACTTGAACATATACAACACGCATATCACTACAATCTGATTCGCCTGCACGGTGACGCCCACTGCGGAAATATCCTCTGGCGCGATGAATATTTCCACTTCGTCGATTTTGATGACTGCGTTAACGGCCCTGCGATCCAAGACCTGTGGATGTTTTTGTCTGGTGACCGTAGTAATCAAACGGCACAATTATCCGAGCTGATGGATGGCTACGCGGAATTCAACGATTTCAACCCGGTAGAACTGAATCTGATTGAATACTTCCGCACACTACGCATCATCAACTACAGCGCCTGGCTGGCCAGACGCTGGGATGACCCGGCCTTCCCCATGGCATTCCCCTGGTTCAATTCTGAACGCTATTGGGCCGACCACATCCTGGAGCTACGAGAGCAACTGGCGGCATTAGATGAGCCGGTTCTCACGCTCTACTGAGTTGCTGCTGCCAGCGAGATAGCCCACAGGCATCTATGCTTAGTCACTTTGAACGATTCAGGTGTAACCATAGATGTCTGCTTATCGAACGATCATTCCAGCAACATTGCTCGCTTTCTGCCTCCATAGTCACGCCAGCGCACTCCACTCGGATAATGGTCAGGCGTTTCAGGGTGTCTGGAAAAATCAGCGTGGCTCAACACTGGAGCTAGGCAATGTGAACGCCATCAGGCCAGCCGGGCAGAACATTATCGAAGGTGTTTTCCATGCTGCAGTAACGGTCACCCCAGAGTGCGTGGATTATCCCCTGCCTGTATTGGCGACATACAACGATAACGCCATCTCAATGATGATCAATTTTCAACCCTGCGGCTCGCCGTCCGTCGTATCCATCTCTGGCTATTTGACAGAAGACGGCCAGCTCGAAACCCATTGGGTCGCCAGAAAGAAAGGCCGCGATGCAGTCAGTTCCTGGTTCTTTAACCGGGATGTATATACCCGCGTGACAAGCACTGACTGACACGACCGAAATAGTGGGTCACTGCACCATGGCATTGACCCATGGAAAACCGATCAACACCAGCGTTGCCAAAAATATAACGGCCATAATAAAGCCAAGTTTCCAGAATGTACCTGCAGGAATAAAACCGGAACCATACCAGATGGGTCCCGGACCTGCAGCATAGGGGGTAATCACACCCATGAGCCCCAATGTAAAACAGAGCAACAGGCTAAGTTTCATTTCAGACAAGCCCGGTACAGCGATGGATAACTGAATAAACACTGGCAACAACGCGGTAACATGGGCCGTGATACTGGCAAAGAAATAGTGCAGAACAAAAAACAGGATAACCATCAACATCATCACCAGGTCCGGTGCATACCCCTTTAACAAGATACCGGCTTCACCACTGAACCAGGCAAGAAACCCCGTTTGCCCAAGCCCACCGGCCAGCGTCACCAGGGTGGCAAACCAGATCAGGACGTTCCATGCCTGCTTGTTACCGATAATGTCATCCCAGCTCACAACACCGCTCAACATCATTAGACACAGCACCAACAAACCCACCGTAGTGCTATTCATCAGGCTGCCGCCAAATATCCACAACAACAACGCCAACAAAGCCAGCAACGCCATCTTTTTCTCAGCACCGCTGAGTGGACCGAGTGCAGCCAACTCCTTTCCCGCCCAATCCGGAATGCTTTCTGACAGTTTGATGGTCGGCGGACAAATTACGTAGCTGATCAACGGCACCAGCAGAAACAGAATAATGCCTACGGGCAGAAAACCTGTGAACCACACCATCCAGCCAATTTCGGTGCCGAGCAGCTTCTCCACAATCGACATGGCCAGCAGGTTTGGTGCCAACGCGGTCAGGAACATGGAACTTGTAACACACGTTGCTGCAAATCCGGTCCAACAAAGATAACGCCCGATTTTTTCGGGTTCCTGCTCAGGCGTTGAACCGTAGATTGCCGGCACATTATTCACGATGGGGAAAATAGTGCCGCCACTGCGCGCTGTATTAGACGGGATAAAAGGCGCCAGTACGAGGTCAGCAAGCGCCACGGCATAGCCCAAGCCCAAGCTTCTTCGGCCCAGCTTTTTAATCAGAAATAACGCGATGCGTCGCCCAAGGCCGGACTTCTGGTATCCTAGCGCAAACATGAATGCCACGAAGATCAACCAGACCGTACTGTTTTTAAAGCCTGACAGTCCCCAGTTAATCGCCGCCTTGGCCGTCACATCGACCCCCGGCTCGACCGCAACCAATCGAAAGACAACAGCGATCACAATACCAATCAGTCCCACCGCCGCTGCCGGCACCGGCTCCAACACGAGCGCCACCACAACACCAAGAAACAACGCAAAATACGACCACGCATCGGGGGACAAGCCTTCAGGCACCGGTATCAGCCACACGACGATGGCCACCAAAAGCGGCATGATTTTTTTTACCAGAGAAGCAGTCACGGTGTTACCTCATCAGCAAGCCTGAACACCTATCCCTGCATAAACACATCCCAGAGGCTTTCCCTATTGAGAATTGACTGCAAGTTTAGCCGTTCTCACATAAATCACCGTGATGAATCGCGGATAGACAGTTTCACTAACTAAACAGTCAAAAGCAGATACGTGCCCCAAAAAACCTCAAAAAAATAATCGAACGAGTTAAAGAGAAATGAACTTTTTAACTATTTATTCGTCACACGTCTTAGCACAAGCAAATAGAAGAAACTAATGGATATTAATCACAATAGTCTCCCAACCAGGTTCACCGTAACCGACTTCCAATCACCATCTCCCTGGCTTACTGAACAGGTAAGCGAAGTGACTATTAGCCACGATAGCAATAATGCAAGTAATCCTGTGACCTATCATGGTATTCCATTAACTGTGTTAGATAACCCGGCAAGCACTATTCCTTTAGGACAGACAGTGCCGCATCAACCGAAAAAACAACGTCAGGTTTCAATATTTGCCGTTTCTCAAGGAGAGGACATAAATCCCTCGAAGAAAAGCACAAAAGGTATTTCTTTACTTACAGGAAATCCTGCAGAACTACACATCCCTGCAAGGGAAACCATTATCTATTATATTCCCCAAAGCAGTGTCACTGAATTACCGACCCAAGATAGAACCGAGGTTTTGGGTGGCGCCGCTTACCTGCACCAAGACAGTTCACATCAAATAGTAAACCCAGGCAATGATCTGGAGTCATTCTACCAAAAACTTAGAAATGATGCTGGAAAGATTCTCATAACACCAGCACTAAATAACTACTTTAAAGCTCATAACAAAGAAATTATCAGAAGCGCTTTTAATAACTTTTCTAACAACTTTAATGATAAAAGTGAAAGAGATGACTACCTCCAAACAATGAGAGGGTTACTAAGAAAGCATACAAACAAAATAGCAGCACGCGATAGCAGAAAAAGAAAAGCTGATACCAGTCAAAAGCTAGAAGAAGCGCTTGCTGGAGCCAGAGACGTTTTAAAAAAAGCCAAGGTATTAACTGATACGCTTGAGTCTCAACTGTCTGCTGCTTTAATTCCTAGAAATCAACCTATCCACAATACACTTTCAGAACTAAAGAAAGTGTTAAAGAATGTACACACAGAATAAGCATATCAAGCAGGATGGACACTTAAATTCAACATATTTTTAATTCATCTTTCTTTTTTTGATTTCGGTATATAAGCACTGACTTTAAATCACCTTACAGCTAATTCCACTAAACAAGTATGAATTGACATCAATTTACAGTATCCAACACAACAGCTACAGAATAACCACTACACAAAAACAAAAACGACCGTCCAATCCACTATTTTCATACGACCGTACCGAAGCAGATATGCAAGTTCCCCGAAGGGTTTTTGCCGGTTTCACACTGATAGACTTCCGCCAACCTCCCACATTCCATTTTATAAAGCCTGAGAGGACTGGATGCAGAAACACACAAGACTACCGACAATCACGCAGATTATTATTTGCCTTGCCGGCTTTCTTGGCCTGGCGTTTTCCTTTACCTCCCTGCTGAATCTTCCTATTCAGCTCGCCCTCTATATCGCCTGGTTTATCATCATGGCGCTGGGCATCTGGCTTGGCCATAACTACAAAGATCTCGAAGAGGCCGCCACCCAGGGGATTTCCAAAGGGATGGGCGCCATCCTGATTCTGATCGCCGTTGGCGCACTGGTCGGCACCTGGATTGCCGGTGGTATTGTGCCCGGGATCATCTACTACGGCCTGAAGATCATCCACCCCTCCATCTTCCTGCTGGCCACCCTGATCATCTGTTCCGTGACCGCACTGTCCACAGGGACTTCATGGGGCGCGGCCGGTACTGCCGGTATTGCCATGATGGGTATCGGTGAAGGTCTGGGCATTCCGCTGCCGCTGGTTGCCGGTGCCGTCCTGTCCGGCGTTTACTTTGGTGACAAACTGTCTCCGCTGTCTGACAGTGTGATTCTGGCCTCCAGTATGTCCGGCGTGGAAACCTTTGAGCATATCAAGGGCATGCTGCCGATCAGCCTGACCAGCTATATTCTCACCGCCATCATGTTCACCTTTGCCGGTATGCAGTATGGCGGCAACGTGGATATGGCTCAGGTTCAAACCGTCATGGCAGCCCTGGAGCAAAGCTTCCACATCAGCCCCATGGCATTTGTGCCAGTCGTGCTGGTTATTGCCCTGCTGGCTAACAAGAAGCCGTCCTTCCCGGTCATCAGCTTTGGTGCTGTACTGGGTGTTATCTGGGCCATTGCCTTCCAGAACAAGGACCTGATCTCTGCCGTACAGAGCGCCTGGAGCCCGTTCAGCATCACCTCCGGCGTTGATTTCATCGACAACATCCTGAGCCGTGGCGGTATTGCCTCCATGCTGGGTTCTGTTGCCGTGATCATCTTCGGCCTTGGTTTTGGCGGCCTGCTGGATCGTGTGGGCATCCTGCAAGTGATTGCCGACAAGATGAGCGCGTTCATCACCAACGCCAGCAACCTGACGGTGTCCACCCTGTTCACCGCCTTCCTGGCCAATATCTTTGGCAGCGCCATGTATGTGTCGCTGATCCTGACCCCGAAGATCATGTCCAAGAACTATGATCGCCTGGGTCTGCATCGCAAAATGCTGTCCCGTAACGCCGAGTTTGGCGGCACGCTGACCAGCGGCATGGTGCCCTGGAGTGACAACGGTATCTTCATGGCCGGCGTACTGGGCGTCCCAACCCTCGCCTATCTGCCGTACATGTGGCTGAGCTTTACCTGCATCATCCTGACCATTGTGTTCACCATGATGGGTAAATTCATCAGCACAGCATCAGAAACACCAGCCGTAGCAAGCACTGACAGCTGCGCAGCTACCGCAACAGCCAGCTAATCCCTCCCCCGGCGGGCGCTCCAGTGGAACGCCCGTCAGTTCATCTACGGATTGCACTATCCGTAAAACCCTCTATAAAGAGCGCCCAGTCCGACTCAGGCCTGCACCCCGCACCTGGGTACCCGGTATTGTTATTTCAGCCTTACTTCGTAGCGAGGGCGCCATGAACACAAACCGTCTCCTCAAGGCATGTCTGCTGGCCTCGGCCCTGCCAGTACTGACTGCTTCCGCCAATACAGACAAGAACCTGTATATCTATAACTGGAGCGACTTTATCGCACCAGAAACGGTGCCTGCTTTTGAGAAGCAAACCGGTATCGATGCAGTGTATGACGTCTACGACAGCAATGAAGTACTGGAAGCCAAGCTGCTCTCCGGCCGGACGGGTTACGATGTCGTGTTCCCTTCCCATGACTTCCTGGCTCACCAGATCAAGGCTGGCGTCTACGCCCCGTTAGACAAGTCCAAACTGCCTAACTACAAGAACATGGATCCCCAGACCATGAAACTGCTGGATTCCGTGGATCCGGGAAACCAGTACGCCATCCCTTATCTGGCCCAGACCACGGGTATCGGTTACAACCCTGAAAAGGTGAAGCAGTACCTGGGCAAAGATGCACCACTCGACAGCTGGGCGCTGGTCTTTGAACCCGAGAATATGAAGAAGCTCTCCAAGTGCGGCGTAGCCTTCCTGGATGCCCCCACCGAAGTGCTTCCCTCTGTGCTGAAATATATGGGCAAGGATCCCAACTCCCAGAACCCGAAAGACTACAAGCTGGCGGCGGAAAAACTGGCCAAGGTGGCTCCCTACGTCACCTACTTCCACTCATCCAAGTACCTGACTGACCTGGCCAATGGCGACATCTGTGTCGCGCTGGGCTGGTCCGGTGACATGTTCATGGCTGACGAGCGTGCCCATGATGCCAAGAACGGAGTCAACGTCGCGTATTCCATTCCCAAGGAAGGCGCGCCCATTTCCTATGATGTCATGGCGATTCCTGCCGATGCCGGCAACAAGGAAAACGCTTATCGCTTCATCAATTACATGATGGAGCCCAAAGTCATCGCCGGCGTGACGGACTATGTCTACTTCGCCAACCCGAACAAGGCAGCCACCCCGCTTGTCGAAGCCAGACTGCGCGACAACAAGGGTGTCTACCCACCTGCAGACGTTGAGCAGAACCTCTTCCTGTTCAAGCCGTTGCCCAACAAGGTCAAGCGCACCATCACCCGGGAATGGACCCGCCTGAAAACCGGTGCCTGAAGACTGGATTTGAATGGCCGATAGCCATTTAGGCGGAGCTGCCAGAGGAAGGTCGCTTCGCCATCTGTAGCCCATAGAGGGGCTGCAGGATCCAACCGGAACCACCGACCCCGTGGTTCACTGGCAGCAGGGATAGCCATGACAATCCAGAGGGATCTTAGGGATTTCAGTATTCTTGTCGTCGCAGAGCGGGAATTGCTGCGGCGAATTCTGGTCTGCATGCTCAAGGGTGAGCGCTGCGCCCGCATATTGGCCGTGGAAAGCGTCCAGGGTGCCATTAATGCGCTGCATCGGGACCATTACCATCTTATGCTGTGCGACCAGGCCATACGCCCGGACGCAACAGACCTGCTCTACCAGGTTCGCTCGGGAAGAGCCGGCTGTGTTCGTGATATTCCTGCCGTTTTATTGACACACCGGGACAAACCCGGCTTGCCTGACATGGCCAGTGTCCTGCAGGTACATAGCTGCCTGACCCGCCCGGTCACCTCCGACCAGTTACGCGATGCCATTATTGATGCGGTTGAAGACCCCGTCGCCCTGCGTGAGCCGGACGCCTATCGCGTGGTTGTCGAACCACCGTCTTTCCTGGGAGGGGAGCGATGAACAACGATCCCTCCGAGCTGATAGTCATGGTTGTTGAGGAACATGATTTTCAACGGGCCATGGCGGTTAAGGTTCTGGAAGATATTGGCTGCCGGCAGGTATTGAGTGCCAACAGCGGACAGGATTGCCTGGAAAAAATCGTCAATTACCCGGAACCCGTCAATATCGTCTTCAGCCAGCTGGATATGAGCCCCATGGACGGTATTGAACTGCTCCGTCACCTGGGCGAACAGCAGCTGTCAGAAGCGTTTGCTATCGTCGATTTCATTGACTTCGCCGTCCTTCGTACGCTGGAAGATATGGCTGAACAGCTTGGCCTCAATGTTCTGGGAAACATCGAACAGACGTTTACCCGGGACTGTGCCGAAATGATCGTAGACCGGTACTTTGACTTTCATCACAAGAAGCATCCGGACACCTACAGCAACACACTGACCCGCCACGACATCATAGAAGGACTGACCACCAATCAGTTCATGACCTGGTACCAGCCCAAAGTCTGGATCGAAACGGGCGAATGGTTTGCGGCGGAAGCGCTGTCACGCTGGGTACATCCTGACCATGGCATGATCTACCCGGACCAA
Organism: uncultured Kistimonas sp.; assembly: GCA_964291505.2. Classification (GTDB taxonomy): domain Bacteria; phylum Pseudomonadota; class Gammaproteobacteria; order Pseudomonadales; family Endozoicomonadaceae; genus Kistimonas. Next base: position 854,649 of record OZ220199.1, read on the forward strand.
TATATTCCCGTTCTGGAAGAAATGGGCGTTATTGATAAACTGACCTGGCATCAGATCCACGTCATCGCCGAAGACCTGCACCGCTGGCTTAATCTGGGCAAGAAAATAGCCGTTTCCATCAACATCTCGCCCTCCATGCTCGATGATCGTTCACTGGCCGGAAAACTGGCCGAAGTCACGGACCACTACAACATTGGTCACGACCAGCTGATTCTTGAAATCACCGAATCCATGCTGATGGAAAACCTGGCCCATAGCCTGGAAACCATCGCCCGCATGAAGCTCAAAAACTTTACTCTCTCCATGGATGATTTCGGTACCGGTTATTCTAACCTTCACCAGCTGGAGCGGATGCCCTGCTCCGAATTAAAACTCGACAAATCCCTGGTGACTGGCGCCTACGAGAACCCAACCCGGAAAGTCATTCTGGAATCCAATATCGAAATGGCCCAGAAGCTCGGCATGAAAACGGTGGGCGAAGGCGTGGAAACCGCCGAAGACTGGTTCCTGCTGGAAGAACTCGGGTGTTCCATCGGCCAAGGCTACCTGATTGGCAAATCCATGCCGGCCAGCGACCTGTTCACCTGGGCTGCTGACTGGAGTATCCGTTACAAACAAATGATGGACCAAAAAAACTGATTCACAGGCTGTCAGGTTATCCTTTCAGCCCCATTCCCTCCCGTGTCCGCAAATGCCGAAACACAGCGAAAAACTGGTCAAACTTTAACCTTCCACTATTGCGTGACGCCTTGTCCTTCTCTAGAATGCGCGATTCTTCTATGAAGTCCGGAACTGGCGTTTAGGCTGGTTCCAACTCCTTGCCTTACCGGAAGCGGGTTTATCCCGGATCCTGGAAGGCTGTTTAACCCGTAAGGAGCTACAATGCGTCATTACGAAATCGTATTTCTGGTACATCCGGACCAGAGTGAACAAGTACCTGCCATGATCGACCGTTACAAGAAGGTCATCGCTGAAGGCAACGGTACCATCCACCGTCTGGAAGACTGGGGTCGCCGTCAACTGGCTTACCCAATCAACAAGATCCACAAAGCTCACTACGTCATGCTGAACATCGAATGCGGCAACGACGTACTGGCTGAACTGGAAAACACCTTCCGTTTCAACGACGCCGTTCTCCGTAACATGGTTATCCGTCGTAACGAAGCGATCACCGAACAGTCCATCATGATGCAGCAAGAAGAGCGTCGTGACGACCGTCGCGAAGATCGTCGTGAGCGTCGTGAAGACCGTCGTGAGCGTACCGAAGAAGCCGCTGAAGCACCTGCTGCTCCTGCTTCTGAAGAGTCCGCTGAGTAATCCGTCGCGGATTATCACACCGTTACGAATAACGTTCTGAAAAGAACCATTTGAGGAGACGTCGTTATGGCACGTTACTTCCGCCGTCGGAAATTCTGCCGTTTTACCGCTGAAGGCGTACAGGAAATTGATTACAAGGACCTGAACACCCTGAAGGCGTATGTTACCGAAACCGGCAAGATTGTACCCAGCCGCATCACCGGTACCAAGGCTCGCTACCAGCGCCAGCTGGCCACTGCGATCAAGCGTGCGCGCTACATCGCGCTGCTGCCGTACACTGATCGCCACTAAGCGGGTTCATCGCCCGTTGTTCGGGCGGGTTTAATCCCATGGGGGGACGTATGCGCGCTTTAGCAGAACTGATCATGCGGGGACGGGCCGCTGCCATTGCCGTGGCAGTGATCGCCTGTGCTGTACCGATGATGTTCTGGTTGAGTGCAGCAGCAGTAGCATTGGTAACCCTGCGCCGTGGCTGGCATGACGGGCTCCAGGTCTTTATCTGGGCTCTGTTACCGGCCGGCGCCTGGGCCTGGATGGGGCAACCCTCGGCGCTGTTCTGCCTGGTCGGCACCATGGCCATGGCCTACAGTCTGCGCCGAACGGCTTCGTGGCCCGTTGCGTTGATGACGCTGGTACCGGCCGGTGCCCTGATGGCACTGGTTATCAGCGATTATTACGCACCGCAGGTTGCCCATGCCATGGATATTCTGCGGCAGCTGTATGGCCCGAACCTCGAGACACTGTTTCCCGAGGGTGCCAATCTCAGCCAGGAACAGATCCTGACATTGCTGGAAACCAGCTTTGTCCGGACAGCCAGCTTTATTATTGCCGGTGGCGCCGTACTGGCGTTGATTCTGGCCCGTGGCTGGCAAGCCATGCTCTATAATCCCGGCGGTTTCAGGACAGAGTTTCATCGCCTGCGCCTGACACCCGTGGTGACCGTTGTATTGCTGGGACTGTGGCTTCTCGCCATGTCCAGCACCAGCCTGGTCACCGCCGCGATACAGCCAGTCCTGCTGATGCCATTACTGGTCGCAGGTATTGCGCTGATGCATGGTCTCGCGGGGCTGCGTGGATTTGGCAAGGCCTGGCTGCTGCCATTTTATGTGCTGCTGCTCGCATTTTACCCTGTGGTTGTATTGCTAGCCTGCCTTGACAGCCTGTTGGACTTTCGGGGACGCCTCGAAAACAGGATGCAAGGTTAAATCGATGCACTGTTCAACAGGTTCAAGGTAGATTAAGAGGTAAGCGAGATGGAAGTTATTCTTCTGGAAAAAATCGCCAATCTGGGCGATCTGGGTACTCAGGTTAAGGTCAAGGCCGGCTACGGTCGTAACTTCCTGATTCCTTTCGGCAAGGCTGTGCCTGCTACCAAGGCTAACATTGCTGATTTTGATGCACGTCGTGCAGAGCTGGAAAAAGCGGCTGCCGCCAAGCTGGCTGAAGCCGAGAAGCGTGCTGCTTCCCTGGCGGAAATCGAGCTGACCATCACTGCCAAGGCCGGTGATGAAGGCAAGCTGTTCGGCTCCATCGGCACCCGTGATCTGGCTGACGCCATCACTTCTGCCGGCGTTGAAGTCGCCAAGAGCGAAGTTCGTATGCCTACCGGTCCTATCCGTATGGTTGGCGAATACGACATCGCTGTACAGCTGCACTCCGACGTAGCATCCAGCGTCAAGGTATTCATCGAAGCCGAGTAATCGTTTTCGATCACACCTGTGATGTAAAAACGCCTGTGCCTGCACAGGCGTTTTTTTAGCTTCTATATACAATCGATATTTTTTAGTCAGCTACCCAAACTTACTGGTCATGATTACTTCTTAATAAAAGTAAATTCTCAGTGTCTTTAATGAACTGATGGTAACTAGACCGGTAATGAGCTCTATGGAAAGAAGAGAAAATTTACAGCGCCACACTATAACACATAGAACATTGGAAGCCGCGGCTAATATTCAGCAACTAAACAGAGAAAGCGGACGTATTCGTCCTGCCTTTAGAAGATCAACTGGGGCACAGGCACTTCCTGTTGAAGTCATTTCACCTGATCAAATTCAAGTACTTAAAGAGCATATTGATGCCTATGAAACCATAGTAGAACAACATCTGGGTATAAGAAGATACCTCTTCCTAGAACAACGCTCGGTCACTCAAATACCAAAGGAAGCATTATCCGATCGAAAAAGAAGGATAGTCAACACTGGCTTGTTAAGCCTAAGACATTACAGCAAAAACCAAAAACTAAGAGAGAACGATCTAAGATTCCAATGTCTTTTACTACAAAGCTCTTTAGAATTATCTGAGCACACGTGTGAGAGAATCAACCAAGCTATCGTACAATTTATTTATCTAACCCCAAGCGCCAGATTTAATAATGATTGCGACTTTCATAAAACTCTCGAGCAATTCGATGACTGTCATCAGCGTTTCATTTTCACATTAATCAACGCAGACCGCCTTCGAGACAACTTTTTTCGCCTATTAAAACATCGATTATCTACACCTGAAAATATCAATACCAACCGAGCCATTTTTGACATTTTAATGATTAAATATTATTTAAATTATTGCAATTTCATCCCTGATTTTCAAAGACGTTTTTTAGATCAAAAAACTTGTGAATTAGAAAGTTTTCTAGACGACCAGGGGGGGTTAGATGAAGATAGCCAACATTTAAATTCCATGTGCAATCATGCTTTTGAATATTTATCAAATACATGCAAAATTCCCACCTTAAAAAAGATTGCAGAAGATCTCTACCTCTGTACTACTCGAGAATTTACATATGCTAATTTTTTACACTTCCAAAAACCTCAAAACCCCAAAATTCTTGATGAACTCTTCAGCATGAAGCGCGCTTTAGTACAAAATATACGCGCTTGTGGAAAGATGGAAAGGAGAACATTACCTTTAAATTTAATTCTTCAGTGCTGCTCTCTGAAAATCGCCAGACATATGAATGAAGATACCTTTGAACGGTTAATAAGCGCTCTTGAATGTTTCGCTTATACGCATTATCACTACCACAACACACCAATTCCAACATCTGAACAAGCGCTATTTATCTTCACAGAATGCCACCAATATTTTTTCACGCCTCTTTTTACATCTGAAAACAGAAAATACGCTTTAGAAAAGCTAATAGAATATCAGAAAATCAGAAAATCAATCCCAGCATTAACACTCAATTACATTACCTTCATATACATTACAACTTTCTTTAACGAAGAATTGCCAAAATCACTATCACCGATCCAAATAGAATATATATATCAACAACATGATAAAATTAAAGACGCAATTGACAGGCGCCCATTATCATATTGCAGGACAGAACAACTACTCTCGATAGTACAAGGAGCATTTGAGTATTTACAGCAAAAAACATCAAAAGGAAGACCAATACCTTTTGAACAGCTCAAACCTGATGACGCTACAACTACAACTACAACTACAACTACAACTACAACTACAACAATGGAGCCCGATGCATCTGAACAAAATCCACAACAAGATAGACTAATACCTCCTGAACAGCCCGAACCTGATGAAAATACAATTATTAATCAAATTATGGCTATGACACCTGAGAATTTTCATCTGTTAACTAGTAAATTTTTCTCTAACCCTTATCCTCTTGAGTAATCTCACAGCGAAGAAATACATACTTATAATGAATAAACACAAACTCACACCACCAAAATCTGCTTCTTTGTCTTTCAATCATTCAGCGATACTATAAGGCATATAGTCACACCTACGACAGCGAGTACATGTTGGAAACAGCCCATCATCCCGAACTCCCCATTGACGAGGCCATGGCCAGCCTGAAGACCCCTCCGCATTCCATCGAGGCGGAACAGTCAGTACTAGGTGGTCTGATGCTGGACAACGACGCCTGGGATCATGTCGCAGAAAAAATCGGTGCCGTGGATTTTTACAATCCCGCGCACAGAAAAATCTTTGAATGCATCGAGGAACTGGCCAAGCAGTCCAACCCGTTTGATCCGGTGACACTGGCCGGCGAACTGGAGCGACGCAGCCTGCTAAGCGACTGTGGTGGCATTCCCTACCTGACGGAACTGGTGGAAAGCATCCCCAGTGTTGCGAACATCCGTGCTTATGCCGGCATTGTCTACGAACGGGCTGTTTTACGGCGTCTGATCAGCGCCTCACAGGAAATTGCCGATAACGCCTATAACCCGGAAGGTCGCAACAGTGACGACCTGCTGGAGATGGCAGAACGGGCTATTTTCCAGATTGCAGAAGATCGCGCAAAAGAAGGTGGCCCGATCGACATGCGGGAGCTGTTGAAGAAAGCCATCGACAAGATTGATGAACTGTTCAACACTGGCGACGCCATTACCGGTATCACAACCGGCTTCACGGATCTCGATGAAATGACTTCGGGGCTACAACCGTCCGACATGATCGTTGTGGCGGCGCGTCCCTCCATGGGTAAAACCACCTTTGCCATGAACCTGGTAGAGAACGCCTTGATGGCAACGGACAAAGCTGTCGTTGTTTTCAGTCTGGAGATGCCTGCTGAACAGTTGATGATGCGTAGCCTTTCATCACTGGGACGCATCAACCAGGGTAAAGTGCGAACCGGGAAACTGGAAGAGGACGATTGGCCCAGACTGTCTTCCGCCGTAGAACGCCTGAAAGACAAAAAGCTGTTCATTGACGATACCGCCGGTATCAGCCCTCAGGAAATGCGTTCCCGGCTACGTCGTATTGTGCGTGAACACGGTGACCTGGCACTGATCATGGTGGATTACCTGCAGCTGATGCAGATCCCCGGATTCAGCGAAGGACGTACCAACGAGATTTCCGAAATCTCTCGCTCCCTAAAGGCTATGGCCAAAGAGTTCAAGGTACCGGTGATTGCCCTGTCCCAGCTTAACCGTTCATTGGAACAACGCCCCAACAAGCGTCCTGTAAACTCCGACCTGCGGGAATCCGGTGCGATCGAGCAGGACGCCGACGTCATCATGTTTATCTATCGGGACGAAGTCTATAACCCGGATACGGAATACAAAGGGGTCGGCGAAATCATTATCGGGAAGCAGCGTAACGGCCCCATCGGCAGCGTACGACTGGCCTTTATCGGCCAGTATACCCGGTTTGAGAACCTGGCACCGGGTGCTTACAGCGACTTTGATGAATAAGATTTCACGCTATAGATAGTTATTAGGTTATGTCAGGCTAATAGTCTGACATAACCTAATTTTGATGCATTTATTAACCGTCTCTAATCTCAATTTATTTCTTAATCAGCACTTAAGGAAGACTAACAAATGGTTTTTATTCCATGCATAATGGATCATTTCCTAATGCATTTCATATGATTTCGATTTGCCTTTTCCCTTCTTAGCAACATGTGTTGAGACACGCAACACCCTCACATTAATTCATTATGATAAAAACATTCTCACACGCTAATGATTTCACCTTGAAAAGAGAAAAAATCACACACTGACTCCAACAGCAAAATAAAATCTATTATACACTAGAATATTTATCAACAATTAAACCGTAGTCATTGTTTTAAAAAAACCTCATAATTACTCTTCATTATCTCTCTCATCTTTTGTATTACTTGATTAATATCTATTATCTCTTGAGTATTTTCTTCATGAAATTTTTTATTTCCAATGAGTTCATTATGTAACTCTTTACCAAGAATCACCTGAATAATAAAACCAGCATGTTCCATCATCCATTCATATGTACCTTCCCAAACATAACCTTGATATGTAATCTTATAAATAAATCCAGTATCTATAGATTGACGACTATCACCTAATGCAGAAACTGCCACATGACAAGCATCATCTCTAACTTTATTTACCTCCTCAACTGTATCCTTATAAAGCTGAATAAAGTCCGCTACGAGAATCCTTGGTAACTGTCGAGAAACTTCAAACTTATATAGTCGTAAACAACAAACGTACAACGCATTAAAATCATACAATTTCCCAGTAGACTCGAGAGGAACAACCATTGTGAGAGCCTCGCTAAACTCAGGCTCTTTCTTTAGAAAGTCTAACATTTTACCATTAAAAAACACATCCAAATCGACCCTATCGCATCGTGTACCATCATATCGATCATAACCCAAGCGAAACTGCTGGCTTTCAACTATCGAAAAGCGTTTATCCATCTCAGGAGCGAGCAACCGTATCAAGATCGGCAACAACATCATAGTGAACTCAGCCCGTTTGGACTCTTTAATATAAGAATATTTCTGCATTAATTGAGCAGCTAACTGAATGCAGTTTTTAGCATACTGAACATCAGTATATCTATAACCCTTTTGACGGATCAAACAATGCATCAATGCACAACATAAAACATATTTTTTCCTGTGATTAAAGAGGGATTCATTACCGCAATCAAAATTACTCAAAATCAAATCAGATAACCTTTCAATCACATCCTTGTTAGCTTGTAACATATACATCCCAATTGTTTGAGCAAAACAAGTAATCTTACGTTCATGTATTTTTTGTGTAACCTCTTTATAACCAACAATGTTGCCAAGAAGCTGATCATCACTTGATCTGACTAGAGGATTTAATTTCCAGTCAGAATAACTGTCAGATTCTCTTTGAATTATTCCATCAAACGATGCACTTCTTGGTCTCACAGCAGCTGTAAATCCGTAGTTATCCATAATTAAAATCTCCCATTAATGAGTTTCCGTATTTCGACATAAAGATGATACAAATAGTTCCACGAATAATTCCGCCTCAGATAAAATCAACTCATAATTCTAAAAAACAGATAACTGATACGAAAATCACACTTGGACCAGATAGATATAAACAACATACCTAATCAAGATAAAAGACAGCTAGATGCTAACAATTTTAGTTACTGCTCTAGGCAATATAGACAGTAAAAATAACACTTTATTTGAATAGATACATATACTGTTGGAATCAGTTAAATGACCTCCAACAAAGGTAGAGACTTATGATGAATTATTCTTCTTTGTTGCTAAGAAACAAGTCATGAAGACACACCAAGAGATAATGTGTCTTCGATTTAAAATTATGCTGTTTTACTCAACGCTTGAGCCAGATCCTGAATAATGTCATCAATGTGCTCTATGCCAATGGACAGGCGCACCATATCACGGCTGACGCCAGCAGCCACCAGCTCCTCATCATCCAACTGTCGGTGAGTCGTTGAAGCCGGATGGCATGCCAGCGACTTAGCATCACCAATATTGACCAAGCGTGTGACCAGTTGCAGTGCATCAATAAATTGTGCTCCTGCCACCTGACCACCTTTGATCCCGAAACTGAGGATGCCGGAAGGCTGGCCTTTCAGGTATTTCTGGCAGAGTGGGTGATCCGGACTCTCTGGAAGCCCCGCGTAATTGACCCATTCCACCTGATCATGATCACGCAGGAATTCGGCGACTTTTAGTGCATTCTCACAATGACGCTCCATACGTAACGCCAGTGTTTCCAGCCCCTGCAAAATCATAAAAGCATTCATGGGCGATATGGCCGCACCGGTATTACGCAACGGCACAACGCGAGCACGTCCAATAAACGCCGCTGGGCCAAGCGCCTCGGTATAAACGACACCGTGATAAGAAGGATCAGGTTCGTTTAGCACAGGAAAGCGATCCTTGTGATCAGCCCACGGGAATTTCCCGGAATCCACAATGATTCCACCAATGGTTGTGCCATGCCCGCCCATATACTTAGTGAGAGAATGCACGACAATATCCGCACCCTGTTCGATGGGCCGCCATAACGCCGGTGATGCGACGGTGTTATCTACAATCAGTGGAACACCCTGCGCGTGAACCGCATTTGCCAGTGCTTCAATATCGACAATATTTCCCAGGGGATTACCGATACTTTCACAGAACACCGCCTTGGTGTTTGCATCGATCAAATCCACTAGCGCATCAATGTCATCATGCGGTGCGAAACGCACTTCTATCCCTTGCTTGGGCAGTGTATGAGCAAACAGGTTATAGGTGCCGCCATACAGTTTGTTGATGCTGACAATATTGTCACCCGCTTCCGCAATGGTCTGGATCGCATAAGTAATCGCAGCCATACCCGATGAGAGCGCCAGACCGGCTATCCCCCCTTCCATCGCCGCCACCCGCTGTTCCAATACCGCTGTCGTCGGGTTCGTGATACGGGTATAGATGTTGCCTTCAACCTTCAGATCAAACAGATCCGCGCCATGCTGGGTATTGTCAAAGGCGTAAGAGGTTGTTTGATAAATGGGAACGGCAACCGCCTTGGTCGTAGGATCTGGTGAATATCCGGCGTGAATGGCTTGGGTTTCCAGCTTCATCGTTATTCTGCCCTGGTTTATTGTTGGGGGTTGTTGACCGGGAAGGGGCAGCATACCCAAAAAAAACGCGGTATTGAATCAATGAAAGCGTCAGGAAGAACAACTGACTTCCAGCGAAGCACCCCAATTTGGCGGTAATCCTGCGTAAGCCTCCTGTTCAGGCCATTCTGCAAAGGGGTCGCTGAGTAATGCCAACAGATTATCGACTTCACCGTAGTCGCAGGCTTCTGCCTGATCAATGGCGATCTGCGCCATGTAATTGCGCAATACATATTTAGGGTTCACCTGTTTCATTGCACGTCGAAGTTCAGACGCTGAGACACTCTCGGCAGATAAACGGACTTCATAGTCCTTACACCATCGATCAAAGGCATCACGATCAACAAACAGATCTCTCAGCAATGCATTATCACCATCCGGTTCATAATCACAGAGTCGCCGGAAGAACAGCGTGTAATCTGTTTTGCTTTTCTGCATCAATGTAAATAGCTGATCAAAAAGGCGACTGTCGTTTTCCTTCGATACAAACAGCCCAGCCTTTCTACGAATCAGGACCGAATAGGTTTCAGCAAAAGCATCAGGATACTGTGCAAGAATGCCTTTAATGACATCCACATCGTTGTTGAATAACGGCGACAAAGCCTGACCAAGACAGGCGCAGTTCCAGTAACCAATATCGGGTTGCTGATTAAATGCATAACGCCCCTGGAAATCCGAATGATTGCAAATGTGCCCTGCATCAAACGCTTCCATAAAGCCAAAGGGGCCATAATCCAGTGTCAGTCCAAGAATTGACATATTGTCGGTATTCATAACACCGTGGCAGAACCCAACAGCCTGCCATTGTGCAATCATCGCAGCGGTGCGTTTGACGACTTCACGATAAAAACGTTCGTAGCAATCGGCCTCACTGATAAATGCCGGGAAGTGCTCGGCAATCACAAAATCAGCCAGCTGTTTGAGTTCTGCATGTTTGTTGCGGTAATAGAAGTATTCAAAGGTACCGAAGCGCACATGACTCTGGGCAACCCGGAGAATAGCCGCACCGCGCTCCATCCTTTCCCGTTGAACCGGTGTGTCGCTGTCTACCAGACACAGGGCACGCGTCGTCGGAATACCCAATCCATGCATGGCTTCACTGCATAAATATTCACGAATGGATGAGCGCAATACTGCCCGACCGTCGCCTTGCCGGGAATACGGCGTATGGCCAGAACCTTTTAGGTGCAGATCCCACTTCACGCCCTGTTGATTTCTGACTTCACCCAGCAACAGCGCCCGACCATCTCCCAACCGTGGCACATAAACACCAAACTGATGGCCGGCATACACCATGGCTAGTGGATCAGCATCCGCGGGCACATGCTGCCCTGCGGTTACAGCCAGCATGCCGGCATGATCATCCGGATCCAAATCCAGCAACTGGGCTACCCGGCTATTCACACTGACCAAGCGCGGATTCTCCAGCGCCTGTGGCTTAACCTTTGAATAGAAACACTCCGGCAGCGATGAATAACCGTTATCGTAAACCAGGTGATCAAAGCAGGGCATGCAAAATCCTAAGCGTCAGATTTTCCGAGCATAATACTGGGTTATTCTGCGTCCTGCATCCCATCCTGGGCGACACGCCAAAGGATCTGTTCATAATCTCCCCCAAAATCTACGCGGCTGACATCTGCAATGCGGTAATTGTCCACATCCTTCTCAAACCGGGCGTCCGGAGTAATGCATTTCAGGTAGAGTGATCCCTGGCTGGTACTGACCACCTTGCCAATCCAGCAGATATCAGGTTCCAGGGATTCCTGGTGGATAGTCACAAGGGGCGAGCTCTGGCTGATGGATTGCAACGCGCTCTCCATGGACGACATATTCACAATGCCTGGATGCACGGGGTGCTGCTGACGTAACTCAAGCGCTTTTTCAATAAAGCCGTGGTGGGGCATCGGTTGTTCGATGTCGGTGATATCGGACTGCCGCAGCAGCTGGTAGCCATCCAGACTGATACGGTCATTGATCAACTGCAGCAGTAACAGCTCCTGACTCTGTTCGATCACGAATCCATTGGACCAGGCGCCTTCGCCCTCAATGGATTCACGAAACACCCGAACCAACGCATTCAAAGGCAACGGTCTGACTGACACAAGATTCTCCGGGAAAACGTCCGTGAAGGCACGACCCTCTTTCAACGTCGTTCAGTATGAAAGAAGATATCCTGCTTGGGCCAGGCGACAGTGATGTTATGTTCACTGAACAGGGTCTGAATCCGTGTATTGAGCGCATCACGCACTCTCAAGCGCTCGTCCACATGGGTGACATAGACCCGTAACTCATATTGCAACGCACTGTCGCCATACTCCATAAACAATGCCAGAGGTTCCGGTTTCTCTACAACCCCAGGATGCTCATGGGCAGCCTGCAGCAGTAGTTTCTGCACCTGTACAGGGTCTTCATCGTGCGCGACATAAAAGGGCATGATAATGCGGACCACAGAACTGCTGAGGGACCAATTGATCAGTTTTTCATTCACCAGCATCTTGTTGGGAATAATGATTTCCTTGTTATCCCAGTCAGTGACCGTGGTGGAACGGATGCGTATACGCGTCACTTCACCGGTGATTTCTCCCAGAGTGATCGTGTCGCCTATCCGGACGGGGCGCTCAAACAGAATAATCAAACCCGAGAAGAAGTTGGCGACAATTTCCTGCAAACCGATACCAATCCCCAGACCCAGTGCGGCAACCAACCATTGCAGTTTATCCCAGCCGATACCCAATGTTGCCAGTGACAATACAACACCCAACCCAGTGATGGTGTAACTGAGCAAGGTGGTGGCGGCATAACTGTTACCCGGACGCAGGTTAAGCCTTGAGAGAATCGTGACTTCCAGCAACCCCGGCAGGTTTCGCGCCAGAATAAACATGGTCACCAGCACCAGTATACTGAGCAGCAGGTCGCTGAGGTAAACCGGGACATCGCCCTTGGCATCACCTACTTCCCAGAGCGTAATGTTATTCATGAAATGAAGAAGACCAAACAGGTCCTGCCACAGCCAGTACAACACCAGCAGTAAACCCACCACCATCAAAGCATTGATCAGCCGGAGTGATTGTTGCTCGACGGTCGCCAGATCCAGGGTCGGTTCCTCAAACGACGTCGCGTCACCTTCTTCACTGCTGGCCGCCCGACGAGATATAGCGCGGGAATAGGCCAGTCGCCGTTCAGCTACGTGCAGGTTACGCTTGATCAGCGCCTGGATCATCACGGTAAGTCCAACCAGCAGCAACGTTCCCACCAACTGGTGCTGCATCTGCAGTGCGGTGTAATAGTAGCCGGATGCCGTGAGCGCCATCTGTCCCAGTGAAACCACCACAAGCCCGGACAAAATCATAAAATTCAGTAACTTGGAGCCCAGCAGTTCATCCGATGTTTTGACCATGCTGATGATGATCCAGGCTTGCAGCAATGAGCCGGTCATCAGCAACAGCATGCCGACCAGGTCATGCTCAAGCTCCGTTGATTGCCCCTTGGCCAGGCTAACCACAAAAAACAGTGGCACCATTACTATCGCAAGACGCCGCATCTGTCCCATAAGTGCCCGACAGTCCCGTGCCAGCCAGCCAAAATGCTCCATGCCAATATCATGCGGCGCATACACATGGATACCCAACAGCATCAGCAACCAGACGGGTGCGGTTTGAATCATAGCGCGCCCGAGGTTTTCGACCCCGGGCCATGGTGGCGTCCCACTGATCAGCGCCAGCCCGACAAGCATGAGCAATAATGGCGCCGGTAACACCTGCAGGAGGCTTAAGGCTAAGGCCTTGGGTGTATGTTTCAGGTTGTCATAGCGGATATGCCCGATATGTCGGGTCAAGGCCCGCTGCATGGCGTGCAGGTAACGTCTGCGCGAATGCAGCCAGGTGCAAAATGCCAGACAGAGTATGGTAATCAGCCAGTTGGCCCGCAATGTTGTGTAAATGTGGGTCGCAATGCCTTTCCACGGAATCATCTCGACCTGCTGGAACAGCCGTTCAGGGGCCGCCATCAGCCAGTCCATACCCAGCTCATTGTTGCTGGCAATCCAGTAAAGGCGTTCTTTCAGGGTTCGTGACAGGTCGCGCCCCTGGCTCAACAATTGTTGCTGATCCAGGTCCAGACTGATTGCAGCCGTCAGCAGGTTACCCTGCTCTGTTGACAGATCTTCCAACAGTTTTTGACGCGTACTCAGGAGCCGGAGCAGCTCTTTGCGATCTGCATCACTGAGAACAGCCTGGTCACCGGCGTTTTCCAGCAACTTATCCACATATCGATCAGGCTGGCTGAGGCGCTGCCGCTCCTGGTCATGATTGAATTTCTGCAACCGTGCCTGGGTGATGATGTGCGGGACCTCCTTGTTAACGGAGATCTTGGGCAGCTTCATGCGACTTTCACGCAGCAGCGCTGCCAGCCGGGGGTTTTCGCCCAGCAACACCGATTTCTGCTGCACACTCTGGCTGATCGCACTGACGTTCTTCAGCTGTTCCCTGACACGGGTATTCTGCTCACTGATTTCACTGATGCGGTCGGTGATCGCCAAAAGCTCTTGGCTCAGCTCCATGTTGATCACCGCTTCATTGCGCAGCAGTTCCCCCTTCCCTGCGCTGGAGCGGGTAATATGCGAGGCAATGGCCACCGCCGCTTCACTGGCTGCCCGCCGCTTGTAGTTGATGACGGTTTGCAGGGAAATAACATCCAGCTCGAGCACCCGAACCTGGCGGGACAGCAGCACCTGCCGAGCCGTGATCAACTCCAGCCGGATACTGCTGTTGCGTATCTCCAGATTCAGGCGATTATCCTGCTGCTGCACTGCCGCCATCTCCGCCATGTACAGAGACTTTTTCGCTTCCACCAGAGCGCCTGCCGATGTTTCCGCCAACAGCAGGTTCAATTGCGAAGACAAGACTTTCAGGCGCTCCTGATTCTTGCTGATAATCGCCTGGTTATTTTCCGGCCGAGCCCGCTCAATGGTGACCCGGTTATTGGTATTCGCCAGTTGGGTCTGGCGCTCAGAGAGTTCCGCCTGCCGATCAATCAGGGCTTTTTTAAGATATTCGGGGGTTTGATGACGCAGTTTTTCCAGTAAATCCGTTTCGGTTGGAATCTCTGTGGATTTGATCTGCTCCTGAAGCCGTGTTGTCTCCTCCGGCGCATCTTCCAGTTGCAGTAACAGTTCATTCAACTGTTGCTGTTCGCTGTCTGCCTGCTTGAGAAATTGCAGAGTCTGCTGGTAAATATCAGCCAGTGACTGCTTTTGCTCCGGCAGAGGCTTATCTGCCGGCTTGAGCTTGTCCAGCGCCTGGGTGATTGCCTCAATACTGGGGGGGCTGATATCCGTGGGTAGCGGTGCCGGATTTCCGACGGCCTGCGGGATACTGAGAAAAAAAGCACAGCCAAACGCCAACGCCCAATGCACTCTGTACATGACTTCCCTGTCATTCTGTAAAGATTTGATGCCTATACAGAAAGTCTAGAAGTTGGCTGTCTGACTACCTACTTATCCTGTGAATAATTTTTTAAGTTTCGGATGGATCAAACACTCCCCAAAAACCACTCGTACTCAACACCAGAAATCACCTTCTCAAAGGTCTCCAGCTCCTGATTTCGAATGGCCAGATACACCTCAACAAAGGCATCACCAAAATAGCGACGCAGAACCTCAGAGTTTTCCATACGACGCATGGCATCCCGCAGGTTATCGGGCAGAGAACGGGGATGGGTTTCGCTGGCATTGCCAGTAGCGGCCGGTGGCGGTGTGATATTTTCTGTCAGACCGTAGTGCATACCAGCCAGGATCGCAGCAACCACCAGATACGGGTTGGCATCGGCACCAGGTACCCGATATTCAATCCGGGTATTCGCAGCATCGCAAGCTGGAATTCGAATCGCCGTTGAACGATTATCAAAACCCCAGGTCGGCGCGCAGGGCGTGAAGAACTCCGGTGCAAACCGACGATAGGAATTCACATTCGGTGCCAGTAGTGCCATGGAATCGCCCATCAACGCCAGCAGTCCACCAATGGCCTGTTCCAGCACCTGACTGACCGGATCATCAGTGCCAGCAAATGCATTGTTGCCCTGTGCATCCAGCACGCTCATATGAACATGCATACCGCAACCCGCCTGATCAGGATAAGGCTTGGCCATAAAAGTAGTCTCAACGCCATGACGCAAGGCCACGTTACGAATCACCCGCTTGAGCAGGATGGCATGGTCACAAGCCAGTACGGGATCACCCACATGATGCAGATTCACCTCAAACTGGCCGGGCGCATACTCCGCAATAATGGAATCCGCCGGCAGCCCCTGCTCTCGGGCGGCAGCGATCACATCCGCCAGGAAGTCCGCGTAATCATCCAGATTGTCGATGGAGTAGACCTGCGTTTCCGATTCCCGCTTGCCGGTGGCCGGTGACAGGGGAGGCTGTGGCTTTTCCCCATCACGTTCACGGTCAACAAGATAAAACTCCATTTCAACCGCTGTGACCGGCGTCAGGCCCAATTCGCTGAATTGCTCATATATCGTCAGCAAACGATGTCGGGGATCAGCAAAGAAAGGTTCACCATTCAGCTCATGCATGGTCATTAACAACTGCCCGGTCGGCTGGCTCTGCCAGGGCACAATACAGAGGCTTTCATCTACTGGAAAACAGAGTCGGTCCGGATCGCCCTGCTTCAGGCCAAGCCCGGTTTCCTCAACGGTTTCACCCTGGATATTCAACCCAAACACAGACCCGGGAAGATAGACTCCCTTGCTGAACACCTTGGCCAGCACCGAGCGATCTACCCGTTTGCCACGGATCACACCATTGATATCAGGAATCAGGAGGTCAATGCGGGAGACTGCCGCGTGCGTCTCCAGAAAGGAGGAAAAACCGGCTTCAGACTTTACTGCATCCATAACGGTATCCGTTTTGTTGTCATTATTCTTTGTCAGGGCACGGCTTCATGCGCGATGCCTTTTGGGGTAACGCTGAACGCGTTTGTAAAATATTTCAACCATTATTTGGGGTTCACCAGTGAATATCAGCCCAAGGGGGAAGTCAATACAGCCAGTAGCAGCCAAATTGGTGCATTGCATTCAAAAAACGCACTGTTAGAGGGCTTAAATCACCCGCTATTTTTGTATTTTTTTGTAATTGCTTCATAAGGAAGCTGGCGCCGCGCGCCATGCCACGGTTTTGGCACATTGGCAGAGCTCTTGCTTTTACGCAGCGACAAGTGTTAAAAAAAACGAACAGTGCAGAACAGAAAATAACAAGATCAGAATTCCAATAAGCAAAGGTGATGCATGAGTACCGCATTCCGGCCGCAGTCAGGCCCGGTTCCCCTGATCGGGGTCGTTGCAGATAGCAAGATGGTCGACCCGCACCGCTTTCATATGGCGGGGGAGAAGTATCTTACGGGTGTCGTTAATGGCGCAGACGCCCTTCCCGTGATTATTCCCTCATTACCCGAACCGCTGGCAGTTGCACCACTGCTCGACAAGCTCGACGGCCTGCTCTTCACCGGTGGTTACTCCAATGTTGAACCTCACCACTATGAAGGCGAACCCAGCAAGCCGGGCACACTGCACGATGCACTCCGCGACCACACCACTCTGCCGCTGCTCCGTGCCGCTGTCGATGCGGGCGTACCGTTACTGGGCATCTGCCGTGGATTTCAGGAAATGAACATTGCCTGGGGCGGTACCCTGCATCAGGAACTGCACGAAACCGGCCTGTTCATGGAACACCGGGAAAACAAGGATGACCGGCTGGAGCAACAGTACAGTCCTGCGCACGACGTCACCATTGAACCCGGTGGCCTGCTGGCAGAACTGGTGGGCGAAGGGTCACAACAGGTGAACTCGTTACACACCCAGGGCATTGATCGGCTGGGCATTGGGCTGCAGGTCGAGGCGAGAGCATCAGACGGCCTGATCGAAGCAATTTCTGTCCCTGACAGCAAAGCCTTTACCCTGGCTGTACAGTGGCACCCGGAATGGAAAGTGAACGAATCCCCTTTCTATCTGTCTATATTCCAGGCCTTTGGCAAGGCATGCGCCGCACGGGCTGCCGGTCGGCAATCCTGATTCTGGACAGCATCTCAACGGATTTAGACACGTTAAAAACACAGGCAACAAACCAATGAAAAAATTAAGCGCCTGGCTTAAAGAAAACAAGATCACGGAAGTGGAATGCGTCATTACCGATTTCACCGGGATTGCCCGTGGCAAAATCATGCCCTGCAACAAGTTCATTGATGAAAAAGGCATCCGGCTGCCCGAAAGCATCCTGATACAAAGCGTCACCGGCGACTATGTCGATGATGATGTCTATGACGACCTGATTGACCCGGCCGAGATCGATATGATTCTCAAGCCGGATGAAAGCGCGGTATTCATGGTGCCTTTCGCCCTTGAACCCACCGCCATGATCATTCACGACTGCTACGATAAGCAGGGCAATCCCATCAGCATGTCTCCCCGCAATGTGCTGAAGAAAGTACTGTCACTCTACGAAGCCAAAGGCTGGAAACCCGTCGTCGCACCGGAGCTGGAGTTTTATCTCACCAAGCGCAGCGCGGACCCGGACTTCCCGCTGGAGCCCCCCGTCGGCCGCTCCGGACGACAGGAGTCTGGACGACAGTCTTACAGTATTGATGCAGCCAATGAATATGATCCGATGTTCGAGGACGTTTATGACTGGTGTGAGCAACAGGATCTCGACATCGACACCCTGATTCACGAAGAAGGCACCGCCCAGATGGAAATCAACTTCCGTCACGGTGATGCGCTTTCTCTGGCTGACCAGGTCTTCGTCTTCAAACGCACAGTGCGCGAAGCGGCCCTGAAACACAATATGACCGCCACCTTCATGGCCAAGCCCATTGGCGATGAACCCGGCAGCTCCATGCACGTTCACCAGAGTATTCTGGATGCGAAGACCGGCAAGAATATCTTCAGCAATGATGACGGTACGCAGACCGATAGGTTCCTGCACTTCATCGGTGGACAGCAGAAGCATATTGCCGCCTGCATGCCGCTGTTTGCGCCGAATGTAAACTCCTACCGTCGTTTTCTGCCCGGGACTTCTGCCCCGGTCAATGTAGCTTGGGGTATTGATAACCGAACCGTGAGCCTGCGCGTACCGGATTCCTCTCCCAATGCACGCCGCGTTGAAAACCGCCTGGCTGGTGCTGACGCCAATCCTTATCTGGCTTTTGCGGCCACCCTGCTATGCGGCTATCTTGGCATGGTGGAACGCGTTAACCCCGGTAAACCGGTTCACGGCAGCGCCTATGAAGAATCCACGGCGGCAAGTCTGCCCCTGAATCTGGAAGCGGCCCTGGAATGTATGGAAAACAGTGAGGAGCTGAAAGAAATCCTGAGCCCGCTGTTTGTTCAGGCATACGTTGAGGTCAAGCGCGCCGAGTACCAGAACTTCAAGCGCGTTATCAGCTCCTGGGAACGCAAATACCTGCAAATGACCGTCTAAATAAATCCATTTGTTGTGATCTGCCGGCCTCAGGCCGGCAGCTGCTTTCGGAGAATAATAATGAACGACATGACTTTGCCCCTTGATACTGCACAGCTACAGGCACTGGATCGCAAACATCATCTGCATCCGTTCAGCGACAACAAGGCGTTAGGACTGGAAGGCGCACGCGTCATTACCCGCGCAGAAGGCGTTTACCTGGAAGACAGTGATGGCAACCGTATCCTCGACGGGATGGCCGGCCTCTGGTGTGTGAACATTGGCTATGGTCGCAAGGAACTGGCAGATGTCGCCTATCGCCAGATGCAGGAACTGCCTTACTACAACAGTTTCTTCAAGACATCCCATCCACCCGCCATTGCATTGGCCGAAAAACTGGTAGAAGTCACACCGGCCCACATGAACCATGTGTTTTTCACCGGTTCCGGCTCTGAATCAAACGACACGGTTCTTCGGATGGTGCGCCGTTACTGGGATCTGAAAGGCAAGCCCGGTAAGAAAACCATCATAAGCCGCCAAAATGCCTACCACGGTTCCACCGTTGCTGGTGCCAGCCTCGGTGGCATGAAGCCCATGCATGCCCATGGCGATCTGCCGATTCCGGGCATTGTGCATATTCAGCAGCCCTACTGGTTTGGTGAAGGTGGTGATCAGTCCCCGGAAGATTTCGGCCTTCAGGCAGCCAAAGCCCTTGAAGAGAAAATTCTCGAACTGGGTGAAGACAAGGTTGCTGCGTTCATCGCCGAGCCGATACAAGGCGCTGGTGGTGTGATTGTACCGCCCTCCACCTACTGGCCGGCAGTCAAAGAAATTCTGGCCCGTTACGACATTCTGCTGATCGCTGACGAGGTCATCTGTGGCTTTGGCCGTACCGGTGAATGGTTCGGTAGCCAGTACTATGATCTGAAGCCCGATCTGATGCCCATCGCAAAAGGGCTCTCTTCCGGTTACCTGCCTATCGGTGGTGTGATGGTTGGTGACAGAGTCGCGGATGTGCTGCTTGAAAAAGGCGGTGACTTCAATCACGGCTACACCTATTCCGGGCATCCCGTCGCTGCCGCCGTTGCCCTGGAAAACATCCGTATTCTGCAGAATGAAAACATTGTCGAGACCGTGAAAGCTGAAACTGCCCCCTACCTGCAAAAGCGTTGGCTGGAACTCGCGGATCATCCCCTGGTAGGTGAAGCCCGCGGGGTTGGCATGGTTGGTGCTATTGAACTGGTCGCAGACAAGGCAGCACGAACGCGCTTTGATGATCAGGGGACAACTGGCACACTGTGCCGCGATTTCTGTTTCAAGAACGGTCTGGTCATGCGTGCCGTCGGCGACACCATGATTATTTCACCGCCACTGGTGATCAATCATGCAGAAATCGATGAGCTGATCGAAAAAGCGGTACGCTGCCTTGACCTGACCTTTGAAGCCGTTAGAAAAGGTTAAGGCGGCCGTGGGGCACCAGCCCCGTGTGCCCCATTAAAAATAAAACAAACCATAACAACAACGAGAAAACAGGGGAAAGGAATGTTCAAAAAAACAGGCAAGTTCCTGGCGTCGACTGCCGCGATCTGTGCGTTGGCGTCACCGCTGACCATGGCAGCGGAAAAGGTCCTGAACGTTTACAACTGGTCCGACTATATCGCTGAAGACACCATTGCCAGGTTTGAAGAAAAAACCGGCATCAAGGTGGTGTATGACGTGTTTGACAGTAACGAAGTACTGGAAGCCAAGCTGCTATCCGGCAAGACCGGCTTCGACATAGTCGTACCTTCAGCGTCGTTTATGGCCCGTCAGATTGAAGCCGGTGTTTTCGCACCGCTGGATAAGGAAAAGCTGTCCAACTGGAAAAACCTTGATGGCAACCTGATGGCCCTGCTGGAAACCTACGACAAGGGTAATGCACATTCTTTCCCTTATCTCTGGGGTACAACAGGCATCGGTTATAACCCTGAGCTGGTTGCCAAATACCTGGGCGAAGATGCACCAGTCAACAGCTGGGATATGATCTTCAAGGAAGAAAACATCAGCAAACTGAACCAGTGTGGTGTCGCATTGCTGGATGCACCGACCGAAGTGATTCCTGCTGCGCTGAAATACCTGGGCCTTAATCCAAACTCCACAGACAAGAGTGATTACAAGCAGGCTGAAGCACTGCTGAAAAAAGTCCGTCCGCATATCACCTACTTCCATTCCTCCAAGTTCATCACTGATCTGGCCAATGGTGACATCTGTGTCGCAGTCGGCTGGTCCGGCGATATCCTGCAGGCAGCAGACCGTGCCGATGAAGCCGATAACGGTGTTGCTGTTGAATACGTGATTCCCAAGGAAGGCGCAGCCATGTGGTTCGATATGCTGGCCATTCCGAAGGATGCTGAAAACGTTGATGAAGCCTATGCCTTCCTGAACTACCTGCTTGAGCCTGAAGTCATGGCTGAGATCCAGAACTACGTCTCCTACGCCAGCGGCAACGAGGCAGCACTGGCAATGGTAGACGAGGAAATCACCGCCAACCCCGGCATCTATCCCACCGAGGAAGCGGAAAAGAACCTGTATGTGTTCGAAGTACTGCCTCCAAAGATTGATCGCCTGGTGACCCGGACCTTCACCAAGCTGAAGACCAACAAGTAAGCGATTGAAAACCGTGGCAGCCTGCAATGCGCCCCGTCATTGCAGGCTGCAAGGCGCAAGAGAATTCATACAAGATCCTGCACGTAATTAACGACTAACAATAAGAAGGGCGGGCTATGGCTGTCACCAGAAGTACGGAACGGCAAATGACCGGCACAGGCTCCGGCAACGCAACAGAGAAAAAAGACGTCATTCTGCGTATCGATAATGTGTCCAAACGGTTTGACGCAACCCTGGCCGTCGATAGTGTCTCTCTGGATATCTACAAAGGTGAAATCTTTGCACTGCTGGGTGGTTCCGGCTCAGGGAAATCCACCTTATTGCGTATGCTGGCCGGTTTTGAAAAGCCCACGTCCGGACAGATCATTCTGGAAGATCAGAACATCACTAACCTGCCCCCCTACGAACGTCCAATCAATATGATGTTTCAGTCGTATGCACTTTTCCCCCACATGAGTGTGGAGAAAAATATCGCATTTGGCCTGAAACAGGATGGATTACCAAAAGCGGAAATCGCCGATCGTGTCGCTGAAATGCTGCGACTGGTTCACATGAGCCAATATGCACGACGCAAACCGCATCAACTCTCCGGTGGACAACGCCAGCGCGTCGCTTTGGCCCGCAGTCTTGCCAAGCGTCCGAAGATGCTGTTGCTGGATGAGCCGATGGGCGCACTAGATAAAAAACTGCGAACCGAAATGCAGCTGGAAGTGGTCGACATTCTGGAGAATGTTGGCGTGACCTGCATGCTGGTCACCCACGACCAGGAAGAAGCCATGACTATGGCGAACCGTATCGGGATTATGGACAGCGGCTGGATCGTACAGACCGGCGCCCCCAAAGATATCTATGAAACACCCAACAGTCGCATGACTGCCGAATTCATCGGCTCCGTGAATATGTTCGAGGGCCAGATCGTTGAGGATGAGGCCGACCATGTCGTGATCCAATCCCATCTTCTCGATACCCCGGTCTTCGTGAACCACGGTATTACTTCTGCGGCAGAAGACCCCAACGTCTGGGTCGCTATCCGCCCGGAGAAAACCACCATTTCCACGGAGAAGCCCAATCGTGGCCATAACTGGTCATCCGGCGTCGTTTATGACATCGCCTACCTGGGGGGGCATTCAGTGTATTACATCAAGCTGCCTTCCGGAAAAGTGGTGCAATCCACCCATGTGAACACGCATCGACATTCCGAACAGCCCACCTGGGATGACCCGGTGTTTGTCAGCTGGGAACCGGCCAGCGCCGTTGTCCTGAATTCCTAGGGAGGTGAGCATGAAAGCAATACAAACGCTTGCCGCGCCATTACAGGGCGCCTTCGGTCGACAGCTGGTTATCAGTATTCCCTATTTCTGGTTATTGCTGTTCTTTCTGGTCCCGTTCGCCATAGTTTTAAAAATCAGTTTTGCATCAGCACAAATTGCCATTCCGCCATATTCAGACATTGTCGAATATGCGGATGAAACGCTGACGTTTGTCCTGAATATTGGCAACTACCTGTTGTTGCTGGATGACGAACTCTATGTCGCCGCGTACCTGGATTCCATCGTCATCGCGTTTAATTCCACGGTACTCTGTCTGCTGATTGGCTACCCCATGGCCTATGCCATGGCGCGGGCACCCCAGCATATGCAGGCGACGTTGCTGTTATTGATCCTGCTGCCTTCCTGGACATCCTTCCTGATTCGGATCTATGCCTGGATTGGCCTGCTCAAAAATAATGGTTTGATCAACAATGCACTCATGAGCCTGGGTCTGATCAATGACCCTCTGCCCATGCTAAACACTAACTTTGCCGTTTATATCGGTATCGTATACGCCTATCTACCGTTCATGATCTTGCCGCTGTATGCCAACCTGATCAAACATGATCCATCACTGCTTGAAGCCGCCACCGATCTGGGCGCCAAGCCCTGGAAGGCATTTCTCAAAGTGACTCTACCGCTGTCAAAAGCCGGCATTATCGCAGGTTCGATGCTGGTCTTTATTCCTGCGGTCGGTGAGTTTGTGATTCCTGAGCTACTCGGCGGCCCTGATACGCTAATGATTGGCCGTGTCCTGTGGCAGGAATTCTTCAACAACCGCGACTGGCCTGTGGCCGCAGCCCTTGCCATGGTCATGCTGGCACTGCTGCTGATACCGATCGCGTTGTTCAATCATTATCAGTCCCGGGAGTTGGAGGCTGAACATGAGAAATAATAAAAAACTGTCGTTCACATCCCTGATGTTCATTGCCGGCCTCATGTTTTTATATGTGCCGATGATCATTTTGGTGATCTATTCCTTCAATGAATCCCGCCTGGTGACTGTCTGGGCCGGATTTTCCACTAAGTGGTATGGCGTCCTGCTGGAAAATGACCAGATACTCGGTGCCATCTGGATGAGTCTGAAAGTCGCCTTTTACACGTCATGCATGGCGGTTGTGTTGGGAACAATGGCTGCGTTTGTCATGCTGCGGTATCGACGTTTCCCCGGCAAAACAGCATTTTCCAGCATGATTACCGCACCACTGGTTATGCCTGATGTCATTACCGGTCTGTCACTGCTGCTGTTGTTTGTGGCGCTTGCCCAGCTGGTTGGCTGGCCGGCAGAGCGCGGCTTGCTAACCATCTGGATTGCCCATGTCACTTTCAGTACCGCTTATGCAGCTGTTGTCGTTTCTTCACGGCTCAAGGAAACAGATATTTCAGTAGAAGAAGCGGCCATGGATCTGGGCGCCCGTCCCATGAAGACCTTCTTCCTGATCACTCTGCCCGGTATCGCACCAGCACTGGCCGCAGCATGGCTTTTGTCGTTTACACTCTCGCTGGATGATTTGGTCATTGCCAGTTTTGTCTCCGGACCGGGCTCCACTACACTGCCCATGGTGGTCTTTTCTTCGGTCAGAATGGGAGTAAGCCCGCAGATTAATGCGCTGGCTTCGCTTATCATACTGGCGGTTTCCTTCGCCGCGTTTATCGCCTGGTGGCTGATGCGCCGTGCTGAGAAACGTCGATTACAACAACTGGCTGCTGACATGGAAGAACTGGCGCCGTATAAAAAATCTGGTTCAGATATTGCAACACGGAAAACTGTTCGCTCTGTTGTCGTTTCTGCCGACAAGGAGGCAGAGCCTGCCTGACCAATGAAGTAAAGGGAGTCGTATGAAAAGAACAATCATCACATGCTTTGGGATTATGCTGTCCGTACTGGCGGGCATGGCTAACGCGAGTGGGATCAAGGTTTCTTCCGCGACCTTCGCGGCACCGGAATGGGAAGGCTATACCAACAAGGATGGCACCGGACTTTACTGGGATGTTCTGAAGGCTGTGTATGAACCGGAAGGCATACGACTCCGTTTGAAGAACATGCCCTGGGCACGCGCCATGAAACTGGTCACCAAGTACCGAGTCGTTGACGGCATTGTGGGTGAATACGGTGATTCCGAAGAAAACCTGCTCTTTCCAGAAGCACCCATTGACGTTGAATACCTGGCGGTGATCTACCGCCAGGATAGCGGTATCGACTGGCAGGGGCGTGAAAGTCTATCCGGCACAACCGTCAGCTGGCGCCGCGATTACGACCTGATTCCCGAAAGCGAAATGGATTTTACCCTGAAAGAAGTCGTCCGTCCGGAGAAGGCGATGGCACTGATTGAAGTCGGCGACATTGACTTCTTCATTGATGAGTATGATGAAATTGAAAATATGCTCGCTGCCGAAGGCATGGACGAAAGTGAATTCGTCATCGAAGACCTGCCACCCGGCAAGGATGTTTTCACGGGTTTCGTAAACCACGCAAAGTCCCAACAGCTGATAGATATCTACAACCGCCGTATCAAAGAACTTGCGAATAACGGTGAACTGGAAAAAATCTATTTGAAGTGGGAAGTGGACATGCCCGCTAATCTGTTAGCGCTTCTAAACCAGTAAAAAAAACTAAGACCCGGGTAAAAAACAAGCGCCCGGGTCTGCCTTAAAAATTTGCCGGCGTCGTACAGCTAATCAGACGACAGTCGACATCAAACGGATTGTTGAAACGGTGAGGCTGGGTACTGTCGAAATAGTAGCCATCACCGGTTTCCAGAATATACACCTGATCTGAAACCGTTAACTCCAGACGACCTTCAACGACGATACCGGCTTCCTCTCCCTCATGCTTTAGCATTTCCATGCCGGTATCTGCGCCCGGTGGATAGACTTCATCCATAAAGGCCAAATCCCGTTTTGCCCGTGATTTTCCCACGACCTTCATGGAAATCTCACCCATACCAATGTCCAGCATTTCATTGGCACGGTATACCACCTGCTCAACGGCAGATTCCTCGATATCCATGGAGAAAAACTCCACCAGCGACATGGGGATACCGCTCAGGACTTTCTTCAGTGAACTGACGGAAGGACTGACACTGTTCTTCTCGATCATGGAGATCGTACTGTTCGTCACTCCAGACCGTTTGGCCAGCTCCCGTTGGGAAAGGTTGTGCAGCTTGCGTACTGCTTTCAGGCGTAATCCGACATCCAATGCGTACGTCTCCCTGGAACCACTCTGTAAAACATTCGTCAACAAAGTGTTCAGTATATCTGACATTGTTAAGTTCTGTCTTGGCTCAAATGCAGACAAAAAAACGCTCCATCAGCCAGTGAAAGGGAACAAGACTCCGATCCACAGGTCAATCCTAGAAGACCTGACTATAACCAGTAACACCTGACCTAACGCTGGATAATGGATGTGTTAAATAAAACGAATACGCGAACACGGGATTTACTTGCGACGCTGGGCGGCAATTTTGTCGAACTCTATGATTTCACCGTTTATGGCTATTTCACTCCTGTGATTGCCCGACAGTTTTTTCCGGACGATAACGCGACAGCTGGCCTTGCCGCCACCTTCCTCACCTTTGCTCTCGGTTTCCTGATACGCCCTTTTGGCGCCATTCTGCTGGGACATATTGGCGACCAGCATGGTCGACGTCAGGCGTTACTCTTTAGTCTGTGGATCATGGCGGCGGCCACACTGTGCATGGCACTGCTTCCGACTTACTCACAGGTTGGCTGGTATGCGCCTGCCACACTGATTCTTTTACGTATGCTGCAAGGGCTGTCGATGAGTGGTGAGGTCAGCGGTACATTGGTCATGCTAGGGGAAAACGCCAAACAGAATCGTAAAGGGCTTTACGCCAGCCTTGTTCATGTCAGCGGACTTACTGGTATTCTGGCAGGATCCGTCCTTGCCATGGTTATCCACATTGCCTTACCCGAAGCGATGATTGAGGCCTACGGTTGGCGACTGGCATTTCTGGTCGGTGCGGCAGGCTGCATAATCGTCGCGATACTGCGTTATTACCTTCCCCCCGGCACACACAACAAACCCGAAAGGCTTCCGATTCGTCTGGTCATGGCGCAGTACAAGATGCCCATGCTACGTGTGATGGCGATCAATCTTCTGAATGGCGCCTGCTTCTTTCTGATTTTCATTTATATCAATGTGCACTGGTCAGAGCATCTGGCACTTGATCGCTCGCTATCGTTAACCATTAACTCAACCAATATGCTGCTCATGGTTCTCCTGATCCCCTTGTTTGGGTACCTTGCGGATCAATACTCGGACATTCAGCTGCTCTGGCGATTCGCAGCGGCAGGGCTTCTCCTGTACATCCCGCTTTACTTGCTCATTAACAGCCCGATACTCTGGCAGGTGATACTGGCGCAAACGGCGTTTTCGATTCTGTTGGCGGGTTATTATGGTAGCAGTGCGGTTGTTTGCTTCCGGCTGTTACCCGAACCGGTCCGCATGACAGGATTGGCACTGGGTTACAACCTGGCTCAGGGGGTATTTGGCAGTTTGACTCCTGTCATTGCCCTGTGGCTAACCACAATTACACAGGTGCCTGAAGCACCGGTTGTCTGGCTCATGGCCACAACCATCCTCGCACTGCTATTCATCAAGCATCTAGCTGATCATGAACCTTCCGGCTAAGTTTCCTGACAAAAACGTCAGTCTTGTGATTGGATATATCTGTGCACAGTTGTTGGTTCTCAACTATACCTTCACTTGCGATTAAATCGGACACGCTCCGGTGAAAAACTGTATCGCAATTTAAAACCGTTAACAGACAATAATTTCCGATGAACAGAAAGCACAGGCATTGCTTGTGAACAGTATGAGTTGCCCATGCAGTTAACCATTGACCGAATAGACAGGCATGCAATCAACTACCAAACGTTTTTCGATAACTACATAAAACCGGAAAAGCCTGTCATTCTGTCTGGAGAAAATCAATATAATCCCTCACTGCTGGAACCTGATTTTATTAAAGCCCATTACCAGGTGGAGGAATATCGTCGGGAGGGCTGGTTTGATTCGCCGTCAAATAAAGATGATCCCCATATCACCATCCCCTCATTTATTCAGGAAACACTGCATCGACGGGATGTTTCCCTCAGACCCTATCCGATGCGCGTTTTCATGCAACCTAAGGGACACAAGACACTGGCACACTTTGATGGCAACAGTCTATCCGGCTTTAACTGGCAGATTGCCGGAGAAAAGCGCTGGATACTGGTGTCACCCAACACGCCTTTACCCTGCGCACCTTTTGCTTTTTTTGCGCTGGTTTCTCTCGCATTCAAAGTGAATCCTGCTCGCCATGATTTTTACGACTTCACCACGCGCCCCGGTGACGTCCTCTATTTACCACGTTACTGGTTTCATGAAGTTTATAGCCTTCAAGACAAGAATATTAATATTAACTGGGTTTATACCCCTTTAATGCCAAATAGAAATACCATCATTGGCCGCAGAGAATGCGAATTATTGAAATTGCGAAAAGTGTTCAAACCCATAAATCGCATTATGCTGGATGATTTTGACGAATATGGCGGTAATGGTGTCACGATTATTAATAATTATACAAAGGGTGTTCATACACGAATGGGCATATCCCGTTTCTTCAAGGAAATCATCAAATTGCCAAAGTTTATTCTTCTCGGTAATGACCTGAAGCTCAGTGCACGACTGTTTTCACAGAATAACTTTAATATTCACTAGTCTTGTTCATTGCTCTAAATGGCCATCACCATAGGTGTTCCGGTTAGCGACTGATGAAGCCACGTTATACAGAAAAACGACATGTTGCCATTATCGGTGCTGGGTATGCCGGACTGATCACGGCACATGCGCTGAAAGAAAAAGGCATTCAGGTATCCGTTTTTGAAAAGCAATCCGGCCCTGGTGGATTATGGCGTTATGAAGAGAGTCATCGAAAGCCAGCCGATATCCGACACAACGCAGAGTCATTACGCAGTGCAATTTATCCAGGTCTGCGCACCAACCTGCCGATAGAATTAATGACACCACCCAATCTGCCCGATTTCTTTGCAGATAAAACCCTGTACTCACAATTTCCGAGTCATAAGGCAGTGCTCCAGTACCTGGAGCGATATGCCAGTTACAAGTCACTCAACACCTGTATTTACTACGGCCAGGAAATTTTGCATATAAAACCCGACACACTTTGTTCATTACCTATAAAGCACAACCGATTAACACTCGTTATACGTGATATCCAAACCCATCATTTATCCTGCAACCAATATGATGCTGTCGTCGTATGTAATGGTCACTTCCACAAGCCTTACATGCCCACAGCACCCGATTTCTCGGCTTACGACGGCCATCTGACTCATAGTCTCTATTATCGAGAACCTCAGTATTTTTATGGCCAGAATGTCATCGTCGTAGGCGCGGGAAGTTCAGCGGAAGATATCTGTCAGGCATTGAGTCCTGAGGCCCGGCGGGTCTACCAGTGTCGTCGTACCGACGACAACGCTATATCACCATTACGTCAAGGGCGTTACGGTAGCGGTCACAATATTACCCAACATGGCCTCATTGAGAGGTGTGATAACCGGACCATCAGACTCCGTGATGGCGAGATACTGAGTAACATTGACAGTATTATTCTCTGTACTGGCTACCAGTATCATTTCCCATTCATCAGTGGCTCTCTTGCTGGCCTCATCAAAAACACCGGACGCAATGTAGGGCCCCTGTATATGGATATTTTTTGTCCTCTTTTACCTGATCTAGCCTTCATTGGACTGCCAAACAAAGGGCCTTCCAGCCACCTCATGTTCCACCAGGCACGATATGTCGCCAGCGTTTTTTCAGGTGAGACAACGTTACCCCCCAACCGACAAATGCTGGCAGCCTGCCAACATGCAAAATATCCCTATTCAAAGGAGGCAATCGCATCAGGGCAATTACTGGATTATCAGGAGCGCAATTTCACCATAATGCCGCTTCTGGCAAGACTGGCCGGCACGGCTTCCGATATCAGCGCCCTGGAAACACTGTACCGAAAACTGGGGCAACATCGTCGCAACTTTCCCGACAACTACCGGGACATGCCCCTGTCGCTCAGCTAACGTATCGGTCAAACCACAGGTTTCACTGTAATTTCCGCAACTCTCAAAAAAATCACTTTTCGAGAGTTGACACTCAAAAACGTAATCTCTAATATGCGCCGCACTTGCTGAGGGGACGCGCTCACAGCAAGGACTGGGTTTCGCCGAGGTGGTGGAATTGGTAGACACGCTGTCTTCAGGTGGCAGTGTCCTATGGACGTGCGAGTTCGAGTCTCGCTCTCGGCACCAACAACCCAGAGATCAAATGAAGCTCACCGCTTCAAAAATGGTGCCGCCCAGGTGGTGGAATTGGTAGACACGCTGTCTTCAGGTGGCAGTGTCCTCAGGACGTGCGAGTTCGAGTCTCGCCCTGGGCACCATTACTTAGAAACACTCTCCCAAATACATTCTTTCTTAGCATCACGAAATTCCTTTCTTCTACTGCATACTCCCGTACGCAACAGCGCTATATTTAGCACCTAACTCTTAACACTTTTGCTATCTGGCATTGATTACCATGACATTGGCAACCTGGCTTGGTTTCTTAACGGCCTGCATACTGGTCAGCATTTCTCCCGGCGCCGGCGCCATCAACACCATGAGCAGCGCCAGCCGTTTTGGACTGATGAAAACCCTGCCCTCCATACTGGGATTACAGGTTGGCCTGCTGATTCATATTCTGATTATCTCAATTGGTCTCGGCGCCCTGCTGGCAGCATCAGAACATGCCTTCAGCGTTATCAAGTGGGTTGGCGTGGCCTACCTGATATGGCTCGGTATTCAAAAATGGCGGGAATCACCCGAACCTGCCCACATCAAGACCAACGCTTCAACCTGGAAACTCAAGCCTCAAATACTGAAAGCGGTGCTGGTTAACTTGACCAACCCAAAGGCCATCGTCTTTCTTGGCGCCCTGCTGCCACAGTTTATTGATCCCAGCCAACCTGCCGTACCGCAGATTTCCCTGCTGGCAATTACCATGATTACGGTGGATATGATCGTGATGGTCGGTTTTGCACTGCTGGCCGGTCAGCTGCAAAACTTCGTCAGCACCCGGAAACATTTGATTCTGCAAAACCGGTTGTTTGGCAGCCTCTTCATTGGCGCCGGCGGTCTATTGGCCAGCTGGAAAGCCTGAGAGACTATTTTTTCTTCGAAAACATCGGCACTGGATTACTGGCGCTGTCCGCGGACTTTTTCTTTTTCCAGGACAGCATCTGCCAGCAGTGCGGGGAAGGCAACACATAGCCACCGCAGAAATCCACAAGAATCGACATCACCATATTATCCGGCATAACCTGTTTGGCTTTCTTCTTCATCACGTCATCCTCCCTGCTGACATTTTCCGGCGACAGATACTGCTTTCAACGTTGGAACTTGCCTCAGCGACTGCTGAACAACTACGAGTACTCAGGATAAGAGAGTGAACTGAATGACGGTATGCCACCTTAGTCGCCACCGCAGAAAAAGCCTGTAAATAAAGGGGTTTCTGTAGGTTATACCTTGGTCGAATCCTACTATCGTCGTAGTGGTTCAAGCCCCGGAAATGTGCCCCTGAGGCAGAACAGCGCAAAGGTGAGAAATAGTGTTGACAAAAACCGGAGTCATCCATATTATTCGCTGCGTCTGGCCGGCTTAGCTCAGTTGGTAGAGCAACTGACTTGTAATCAGTAGGTCGAGGGTTCGACTCCTTCAGCCGGCACCAAACACGATAAAGCCCGAAGCGTTAATAAACACTTCGGGCTTTTTTGTATCTGCCTTTTTTAAAGACCCTGTCACCGGTGAGCTCAATAATTAAAGCGAACTGTTCTTATCTAATTCAAGAAATGCAAATCCAGCGAGTTCAATGAGACAAACCTGCCTGCCATAGCGATCATTTTTAATTCAAGATATATGTGATCTTTTGGCACAATCTGGACAGCCTTCCTGCTAGCCTTTCTCTCCAACATTTCTGATGCTGTTCCGACTCTTCAGATCTCCTGTGTTTTACCGGAATTATGTGCATAGGTCTTGGTATCTTGCCAAACTGATCACTCTTCAAATTAATAGAAAGCTGAACTTTCGATGACATCAGTCGAAGTTCATCAGGCATGACTTGACCTCCATACGACAGTGATACTGATCTCCGATCAGAATCGCATGATAGAGAATCCAAACAACCGGATGCTGGTCATAACTCTGTTATATTTTGTCCGATACACTCAAACACTGTGTAGCTTTATATATTCATTCAAGAGGCCAACTCACTGGCTGAAACATTGGATTCCAGCATATTCGCAGGCTTCCCAGAGTATTGCCCTGCTCACTTGTTACATTGAGCCCAAATCGACAGAAGGGCGTCAGAAACATCTTTTTTGACAAGCGAATGCTATTTCACTCCACACAACAGGCCATGGTTTGGAGTGAATCATTTAAAGACGATGTGAAGTTAATCTATCTAGCCAGAGTTTTACCCAATAGAATCCGGGCAACCTGATCCAATGCAGTAGAAACCAGGGAATCCACATCATTCACCACAACATGGTTGGGATAATATTCCTGAACACTACTGTCCACGATGCCGATTCCCAGGGTTTCAACACCATCCGCTTCTATTTCACTGACCACCTGCTTGAGATGTTCGCCTAGGTGGGGAGGCGCTTCCACCTTGCAGGCACGGATATGCGGAGCACCGTCACTGAGCACCATCAACACCTTACGAGGTTCCGGCCTGACCCGCAGCCGATCATAAGCCAGTAGCAGGCTCTCACCATCGCAATTACCGACATAGCACTTGTAGGGGAGCTGGTCGATGGCCGCCATACTGGCGCGACACTTATTCAGATTATCGTGATAACCCTTGAATTCCACCATATTGATGGGCTCATAGCGGGAGTAATTCAGCTTGCCGCTGAAGCTGAACTCATCAGGATGTTCTCGCTGGTATTGCCGAACCGCCACTTTCATCTCGTGGTTGCAGTCATCATCCCGGTTCGTACAGAAACCGAGGATTTCATAACTGACGTCGGTTTTCTCCAGCGCTTCCGCCAGAGCAATCGTTGCCAGCATGGCCAGGTGCCCCTTGTTTTCCTTGACCATAGAGGTGCTCAGATCCACCAGCACACTCACCGCTGTGGCAATATCGGTATCTTCACGACGAACCGTGAACACATCCTCTTCACCATTATACGCATTCACCAAACGGCGATTATCCAGTCGACCCTGCAGCGCGCCGCCCGCCCAGCGGATATCCCGTTTCGCAGCCAAAGAACGTTCCAGTTTTCGCCGCAATGCGTTGATCTGGCCTGCCGTTTCACTCAGTACCTGTTGATACTGATCCCGTAACTTTGGCTGACGCAGTATTTCGCCGATATTGTCGCCACTGCGGCGATTACTCCAGGTATCAAACTCGGTCGACCAAGCGCGGTAAATCGTTTTTTCCCCTTTCAGGTGCTCACCAATGACTGCTTTGAGGGCAACTGACACATCACAGCTCTGACCTTGCTTTTTTCCCACTTCACTGGCCCGACGATCCAGTGCCGGATCATTTTCAGGCGTTTCTGGCGGATCGTCTTCCCCGTATTCTTCGAAATGAACGATGGCATCAAAGATTTCATCCGCCAGCGTCAATGCCGCCTCAGTCGATTCTAGCCCACCAATACGCGCGGCCCAGGCTTCGCACATCTGGTAATGGTCACTCGTCATCTGTTGTTTTACAGCAGCCAGAAACTGGTCAATTTCACGGTTATTATCAATACCATTCAACTTGCGCCCCATGGCCGTCAGTGTGGCGGGCAACCATTGATACCAGGGCGCCTGCTGATCACTTGCCTCCACCTGCTCTTTCAGGGTTCGACAAACGGCACTGGTCACAGCTGAAAGGTTGCCACTGGCACCCTTATAGTCCTGCATGACCAGACGCTCAATACGCGGGTCTTCAATACTCGCAGCAATATCACGCTTCAGCGGACATTTTGCCTTGTTGGCCTGCTGGTTATAGCGGCGCAGCTGATCCAGATCTGAGTGACGGAGTCGCCCCGTGGCATGGTCGATATAGCCACGGCTTACGGCCCACTGGAATTCATCCAGTTCTGCCGCCATATCGAGGGAGGGATAAATAATCTTGTCGCCATCAACGCCGACCATATTGCCGCGAAAGACGATAGCTATTTTTTTACGTCCGAAGGTTCTCGAGGTACCCCGGCATTCATGGACAAAGGCCTGGGCAGTGATCGAGCCAGCGCGTTTCACGGATTACCCCAGCCCACTCAGAAGCCGCATCCGGGAAAGACCCGTTGGGCCAGCCCGCGCAGGACAATCTGATCTTCTTCGTTGGCACGGTAAATAATATTGGTATCAACCGCCATCCGTACCGCTGCCTCATGTCCACAGAGGTCTTCATAAAAGACATAATCTTCTGCAGCGCCGATGATATTCCTCAATGAAATCGGCTCGGTGATCTCAACACTCGTAAAGGCCGTGCGATGTTCATTCACGTAAGTCATCAGCAAATCTGACACCATTTCCGGCAGGTCAGACACATTGGATTCCAGTACGCCCTGCTCATCCTCAACACACATGTAATCAATCGGGATGAACTTGTGGAAACGGTTCAGTAGTGCCCGGGACAAAAC
This sequence comes from uncultured Kistimonas sp., assembly GCA_964291505.2. Taxonomy (GTDB): domain Bacteria; phylum Pseudomonadota; class Gammaproteobacteria; order Pseudomonadales; family Endozoicomonadaceae; genus Kistimonas. Next base: position 889,442 of record OZ220199.1, read on the forward strand.
CCGCGTTCCCGGGTACAGGCCGCTTTCATCCCCCTGCCCCTGGGTATTGCAGGCCGCCACGGCACGGAAGAAAGGGTTGGCCTTGATACGACGGGCACCATCATCGGTAATCACAAACTCGCCTTGATCCAGCGCATTCTGCAGGGCATAGAGGACATCCGGGCGTCCAGCGTCCAGCTCATCCAGCAGCAGGATGGTGGGCGACTGCATGGCTTGGGGGAGAATACCGTCTACATACGTGGAAATGGTTGTGCCGTTATCATTCTCAAGCCGTGTCTGACCCACCAGATCAAAACGGGAAATATCGCCATCAAAGTTGATCCGCCGCACTGGCCAGTGGAGCCGTGCAGCTACCTGCTGGATCAGTGTCGTCTTCCCCGTACCGGTATGGCCATGAAGCCAGGCATTTTTCCCGGCTGCCAGCGTCGCCAACAGGGGTAACAGGGTCTGGGAATCAAAATGGTAACTGTCATCCAGCTCAGGTACCCAGGGATGGACGTCTTCCCATTCAAACACGGGTAAAGCGAAATCCAGCACTTTACCCAGGTGCTTCGCCGCATCATCCCGGCAAAAGACCTCTGCGGCTTTCTTGAACACCACTTCACCAGCAGGAATGCTTAAATCCTTGCCCAACTCACTGGCCACGAAAGAACCCTGCATGGGCGCAGCAGCGCCTCGAAGTTCACGCTTGAGCCGACCATTTTCATGGTTCAGCTCATCCACTTTTTTATCCAGGGTTTTAGCTTGCGCCTTCCAGGCTTCGGTGGCACTGACAGCCTGGATAATCTCATCCATGCTGTAGGGCGATTCTGCACTCTGCAGCAGCGAATCAATCGCCTTGATCACACTGCTTTCATCCGCCAGCTTGGCCAGAGCGGGGTCAATGTCGATATGCAGGTCAGAAGAGTCTTCATGCATGGTGTCTGCCTCCCCGGCACCTTCACCGGCATTTTTTTCCAGTGTTTCGTACATTTTTTCGATGAGATCAGGCGTCCAGGTGTTATGGCGGCCAAAATGCTCAACGGAAGGAAAGAGTGCCTCGTCGGTATTATTGACAGCAGCCATGAACTGGCTGAAGACGTCTTCCGCCTTATTTGAATCCAGAACCAGAAAGATCATGTACAGAAGAGAGGTGTCAGAGAGCTTGTCGCGGAAACTGGTGGCGTTGAACTTGGCGATTTTCACCGCCCCACTTTTGATCAGGCTATTGTCATGACCGGCTGAGTTCCAGTTATGGCTGACATAACAGGGCTTGAATGCAACATGCCACCATTTGCACAGTAGAGCGCGATCTGCCTGATGCTCCACCAACTGTGCCAGCGTGGGTAACGTGGTGCCAATCGACCGATCCCTGGCCATTCACCGTGCTCCAATATAAGGTCTTCAGTAATGAATCTTAGTCAACACTGTGGAGTTCAGTGAAACGGGCACCCTGATAAAAATGACAATCACACAGCCAGTTTCACGAACACTAGCGCTCGACGGCTGCGCGTCGCAACTTGATCCAGCCGTTACGACCGACCGTGATATAGCGATCCAAATCCATTTCAATATGGTCAGGGTCGACCTCAAAGTCTTTATCTCGGTCCGGGTGGTAATCCCAATACAATTCTTCGCCCGGCAGAATATCTTCCATCGCCACGGCAAATACCCGCCGATCATGGGTGACCAGCATGCTGAGATTGGGTTCATCACTGCTGTTAGCCAGACGTAACTGGGAGCGCTCACCATCAGAGGCATCAATGCCCTGCTCAATAACCGGTGTGTAATTCTCCCAGTCAGGCTCTATATCCTCTTCTTCCTCGTCGTCAAACTCATACTCATCAACGAGCCAGAGAATGTATGTGTCATTATCCAGAAAGATAGGGTAGCCGCTCTCATCCTTGTGCCACATGACGTATCGCCCCGTTGCCGGAATCTCGATACGGAAGGCTCGCCTGCCGGCGTATTCCCCCACCACACTGCCGGAAGGGATGAAATCGCGGGTGAACAAGCCTTTACCGGCGCCCTCAATACGACTGGCTCCTTCGGTCAAATCAAACTCATACCGTTTAAGGCGGGATTGCAATTGCTGGTTTTCAGTCGTCAGTTGCTCAAGCTTCTGACGGAGGCTGTCAGCGTCATTTTGATCTGGTTTGTCCATACAGGCGATGTCTTTGTTATACCGGTCCATGGTTTTACCTAACTGAATAAATCTGCCAATTAATAACTGCTGTTAAAGGAAAATTGATAGCTCGCCATGACGAAAGAGTCAAATCTTTGTGGTTAGGCGTGCCGTAATAACAAACAGGGTTATCTATTCTTTTTTAAAGAATGTCTGAATTTCATAACCCTTGGAAGTGGATTCCGGTCGCATGATAAATGGATGGTCAATACTACGGTCACTCCCGTTTTTATTAATTACCGGCTCGGTGCCAGCTGAAGATTCTGCCGAAAAGCCCTTGATACAACTGCGTGAAATTCTTTCCCAAACCGCAGAAAAAGGCGACGCCACCATCTCCGGTGTCGTCATCAAGCGAATCAGTCCCGGCAATTATCTGATCCACGACGGCACCGGCACACTGGAAGTGGATATTCCTCATCACAAACTCCCTCCTGGTGGCCTGTTACCGCATACCCCGATCCGATTACAGGGTGTGATTCAGCACGATGAAAATGAAATCCTTGAAATTAACGTTGATACGATTCACTGGTCATTCTGAACATCAAAAAACGGTACTCAATACTTCAGACCAGTGACCGAAAAACATTCATACGTCGCGATATTGAACAATACTTTTACTGTCGCACTACGGAACCCAGTGGGAAAAGGTTTGTCTACAAGACTGCCTGTATTTTTTATTAAAGGAATCATTTTTATGGACAGCAGTAAACATTCAGTACAGAAACGTTTGCCAAAACGTTCATCCGTTTCTGTGAAAACCGCTTCGAAAAGTAAACGACCGATACCGTTGCCAAAAAGTCGTCGACCAACACCTGGCAAAGGTTATCCGTTTCCAGAGCGGATTCAGCAGGTGCCCAAGCGACAACTGACAGCCTGATGGTATGGCTGTCAGAGCACCCGGTCAGTGATTTGTTTGAAACTATAGGCCGGAATCACCTTGCAGAAATGGAAGACATCTTCCACGAACAGAGCCAGTTCATCCTCTCCCTGTCCGAGCAGTTCTCCAATCGCCTGGTTATCAGTCATTAATCCTGCGATAACTATCACCCGCGCAATCGTATCGCGGTCACTGATCGCTGACATAACATCACTGCACGCCTGCTCCTGCGCCAGGTTCTTCAGATCGTCCATGCCATCATCATTGGCAATAACAGCTGCACTCCACAGCCATACCATGGCTAACAAACTGCACAGTGATGTCAGTCGACCTTCCCTGCTTCGTCGCATAACGTTTCTCTCCGTGAACACTGACTGGAATTTCTACCATACCCCCGTTATGACAGCTTTTCGAGCCTGCAGTCAAAGCAACAGATCTTCCCAGTCGACTGACGGGTCACCCACAACAGTGAAGTCCGGATTCAGCAGGCTTTCCTTGCGGTTGTAGCGTAGCGGCTTAAGCTCGGGATCCAGCACGCGACCACCTGCAGCTTCAACAATCGCTTGAGCAGCGGCGGTATCCCACTCACTGGTCGGCCCACGACGTGGATAAATATCCACAAGCCCTTCCGCCACCAGACATGCTTTGAGTGAACTACCCGCTGTCGTGACATGCACTTCGCCAAACCGATGCTCAAAACGTTGCATCAGTGCCGGGATCGTATCTTCTCCATGACGCCGACTGACAGCCACATTCATAATGCCTTCAGGCGCGCAGGAACGTGTCGTCAGTTGCACGGGCTCTGTTTTATCGCACTGCCGCCAGGCGCCACCGGTATCACGTCCACCCATGTAGCAAACGCCATTAACCGGCGCATAAATCACACCCAGTATTGAAACACCATTCTCAATAAGGGCGATGTTGACCGTAAATTCATCGGTATGGTCAACAAACTCCCGTGTGCCATCCAGAGGATCCACCAACCAGTAGCGCTGCCAGGCTGATCGCTCTGACCATGGCACTATGTCACTCTCTTCAGACAATATCGGAATCTCAGGCGTCAACGCCTGCAAACCGGTTCTAATGCAACGATCCGCTGCCAGGTCTGCCTCGGTAACCGGTGAATCATCCGCCTTGGTCTGAAGGCCAACATCGTCCCGCTGATAAACTGCCAGAATCGCCTTACCGGCCTGCTGGCAGATCTCACGCAGTGACTGCGCCAGTGACATGTCTGTGATCATGCTTCACCTCTTACGATATCCCGAACCATATAAAGCGCGGCCAACACACGGGCTTCACTGAAATCATCCCGGGCAATCAATGCCGGAAGATCATCAAACGAGAAAACCTGGACGCCCAATGGCTCAGGCTCATCCCCCTCCAACTTTTCCTCATAAAGATCACGCGCCAGCACCACACGCATACTGTGCGACATGTAATTGGGCGACAACGTAAAATCGGTCAGGTATTCGAGACTGTGCGCGCCATAACCGGCCTCTTCCTTCAGCTCTCGCTCGGCGCCGGCGAGCAGGTCTTCATCGGGCTCAACCAGTCCCTTGGGGAGAGACAATTGATAATCCTCGGTTCCCGCCGCATACTCCTCAATCATCACGAAGTGGTTGTCATCCAAGAGGGGGACAACCATTACCGCCTGATGCCCGGAGCTGTATCCCCCCAGCCGCTCGTAAGTCCGTTCGACCCCGTTGCTGAAGCGGAGTTTCATCCTTTCCACCCGAAACAGTGCCGAGCGTGCGACTTCCTGGGTCTCGAGAATTTCCGGTTTTTTCTTCATCATCGGTTCCACCCGGGCGCATGAAACTCCATTATACGACGTAGCTATACAACAATGTGCAAATATCATGATTGACTGGAAAACCATCGACACCGTCCTGTTTGATATGGACGGTACCCTGCTGGATCTACACTTCGACAACTACTTCTGGCTGCAGTTTATCCCTGAGAAATACGCCGAAAAGCACAATATCTCCCTGGAAAAAGCCCATGTCGAAGTGGATGTCTGGATGCAACAGACCATGGGCACCCTGAACTGGTACTGCCTGGATTTCTGGGATAAAACGCTGGGCCTGGAAACTGCTGTACTGAAACAAGAGCTAGTGCATCTCATCAGTCTGCGTCCCCATGTAGACGAATTGCTCAGCGCCCTGAAGGCTGCCGGCAAACATATTGTCCTGATCACTAATGCCCATCAGGACAGTCTTTCCCTGAAAATGGAGCGCATCTCACTGGCGCACTATTTTGACCGCCTGATAACCTCCCACCAATTCGGTTACCCCAAGGAAGACCAGCGTTTCTGGGAAGCGTTACAGGCCAATGAACCCTTTAACCAGGAACGGACGCTGTTCGTCGACGACAGTATTCCCATACTCCGTTCCGCCCGTGAGTATGGCATCCGTGAGCTGCTGGCGATTAAGCATCCTGATAGCAAGAAAGGCGCCAAAGATACCGAGGAATTCCCCGCTATCGACCAGTTTACGGAACTATTACCCATTCTCTGATTCAAACCTGCAGGACCTATGAAAAACGACGATTCAACAGCAAAAATGCGGCTTGATAAATGGCTGTGGGCCGCCCGTTTCTATAAAACCCGCAGTATCGCCAAGCAGGCCATCGAAGGTGGCAAGGTGCACGTCAATGGCAGCCGTGCCAAACCCGGGCGTGAACCCCGGTTGGGCGACGAAATCAAACTGCGCCAGGGCTGGGATGAGAAAACGGTGATCATTCGTGCATTGTCGGATGTGCGTCGTACCGCGACAGAGGCCCAGCAACTGTACGAAGAAACACCGGATAGCATTCGCCTGCGGGAAGAAGGCGCCGCACAGCGCAAGGCACTGCGGGGCAGCACACCGGTTCCTGAAAAGCGACCGGACAAAAAGCAACGCAGGGATCTGGAGAAACTGCGTCAGCAAAACCTGGCCGAGTAGCACTGATTCTCCGCTTTCAGGCCGCTGACCATCCACCAGCGGCCAAACCTCTCTCACAAATACCCAGCAAATCCGCAAGAAGAAACCGCATCAACTTGCGGGTTTTACGAATCATCATCTAGGCTGCAGACACCGAAACAAACTGACTACTCACACCACGGCGAAGCCTTACCTGCTCTCGTCTGGCAGTGCTCAGAGACGTGCCCTATGCCTACCACACCATCCGATTCTGGAAGGGGTTCTCCCCACTCTCAGCCGATGATCCGCACGTCCTCTCTCTCCCTGCTGGAGCGTATTGGCAAGAAGATCCCTGACCCTGTCATTATTTTTCTGGGGTTGTACGTGATCTGTCTGCTGGCGTCTGTTTCATTGGCAGGAAAGGAGTTCACCACCCCCAGCGCCACCGGGAGTGATATTACCCACAGCATCCGAAACATGCTGGAACTGGACAATATTCGCTGGATGTTTGATAACGCCCTGCTGCAGAACTGGCTGACCTTCGGTCACGGAATTCTCGGCGTAATTCTGATTGTCATGATGGGCGTCGGTATCGCCGAAAAATCGGGATTATTAACGGCTCTGATCAAAAAATCCGGCCTGCATATCAGCGAAAAATGGCTGCCGCTGCTATTGGTTTTCTTTGGCATTATGAGCAGCATTGCCACCGATGCAGGCTACTTGGTGCTCATTCCTTTGGCCGGATTACTCTATGCGGGGCTTGGCAAGAATCCCATTATCGGGATGGCGGCGGCCTTTGCCGGCGTATCTGCGGGTTTCAGTGCCAACCTGATTCCGGCTACCCCCATCGATGTCATTATCGGTGCCAATGCCCGCATTTTCGCTCAGGCTCAGAATGTCCCGTTCACACGCCACGATGGTCAGCCGCTGACGCCTGCCACCATGCATTACTATTTCATTCTGGTATCAACCGGTGTGCTGTCGGTGGCCGGCGCAATCGTCACGGCGCGTTTCGTGACGCCGAAACTGAAAGACACGCCCTGGTCATTACCGGACGACCTCAAAATCGATAATTTCTCCCTCAGTGATGCTGAAGAACGTGGCCTCAAAGCCTCATTTTTTGGGCTGCTCGGCGCTCTGGCGTTCATTGCCTGGCTGGCGCTTTATCCCCTGGCACCCTATACCGATGCATCCGGAAACCGCGTCGTCCCCTATCTGGATAATGTGATTCTGTTGATTACGCTGGTCTTTACCATTACCGGTATTGTATTTGGCACCGCCTCGGGCAAGTTCCACTCTGTGGCCAATGTCGTCCAGGCCATGGTCAAACAGATGGATGCCATGGGCTATATCCTGGTACTGACGTTCTTCTGTTATAACTTTCTCTCTCTGCTCAGCTATTCGGGCATGGGCACATGGATCACCTGGCTGGGCGCCAGCCTGCTGAATTCGCTGGGTTTGCAGTCCTTTCCGGTGTTACTGATCATCGGCTTCATCATTACGACAGCATTTATCAATATTTTCGTGGGGGGCCTGACCTCCAAATGGATGCTGCTTGGCCCCATCTTTGTTCCCATGCTGTACCAGGTGAACAATCAGATGACCCCGGATATTGTCGCAGCCGCCTTTCGGGTCGCTGATTCATCCACCAACATCATTACCCCGATGATGACCTATGCAGGCGTGATCCTCGCCTTCATCCGCAAGTATTCACCAGAATTCAGCATGGGCGATCTTATTGGCCTGATGTTGCCCTATTCGGTCTGCTTCCTGACCATCTGGACCCTTCTGCTCATCCTGTTTTTTGAGCTGGGTATTCCGCTGGGGTTTTGAATGGGCTCCCTGAATTTTACATATCGCTTATTGCACGCAACCCTTCGGACACTCCCTATCCTGATGCTGATCAACACATCTTAGATAAGGGAGTGGTATTAACTCTCCTCGAAGAATCAATGCTTAATAATCCCCCTTCGAGGAAGTAATGCAGACAACAACCCCTGCCAACGTGGCGCGTATCGGTGGAGAAACCTGCTTCATCACCGGTGGTACCGGTTTCATTGGCCGTTTTCTGGTAGAAAAGTTACTGGCCCGGGGCGCCAACATCCACCTTCTAATCCGTGAAGGCGAGCAGGCCCAGGTAGACCTGCTGATCAATCACTGGAATGTTGCACCAAACCGGGTTCATACACTAATCGGCGACATTACCCAACCCAAGCTGGGGCTGAGCGACGAACAGATTGCGACACTCAAGGGCAAAGGGGAGATTGACCACTTCTTCCATCTGGCCGCCATTTACGACATCAATGCGGATGAAGAGAGCCAGATCCACGCCAATGTGGAAGGTACACGTCATGCGATGGCCTGTGCTGAAACCCTGAAAGCAAAATGCTTCCACTACACCAGTTCCATTGCTGTGGCAGGACTGTATGACGGCACATTTACGGAAGACATGCTGGAAGAAGCCGGTCCGCTGAATAACCCCTACCTGAAAACCAAGCATCAGGCTGAGCGGGTGATTCGCAATGACTGCACCATTCCATGGCGTATTTACCGTCCCGCCATGGTCATCGGCCATTCAAGAACCGGTGAAATCAACAAGGTTGACGGTCCTTACTACCTGTTCAATGCCATCCGCAAGATGCGTAACTCCCTGCCCCAGTGGTTGCCCATCATTGGCCTGGAAGGCGGCTGGCTGAACATGGTGCCCGTGGATTACCTCGTGGACAGTATTGATCATATTGCCCATCGGGAAGGTTTTGATAACCAGTGTTTCCACATCACCGATCCAAACCCGCAACGGCTGGGAGAACTGCTTAATATCTTTGCTTCCGCCGGTGGCGCACCGCGTATGGCACTGCGGGTAGATTCCAGTTTCGTGAGTCCATTCGTGTCCATGCTGCTCAAGAGCCTGTACCGGATGCCAGCCATCACCAAGGTTTCCCAGGCCGTACTCCGCGACCTGAAGATACCGGATGCCGCACTGGATTTCCTGCATTATCCCACCCACTTTGATCGTACCAACACCGATGCAGCCCTTGAAGGCAGCAACATTCGTTTGCCGGTTCTGCGTGAATATGCCCGGGTTATCTGGGACTACTGGGAAAATCACCTGAACGAAGAACGCCTGACCACCGAAAACATCGACAAGGCTGTAGCAGATAAAGCGATTCTGATCACCGGCGCCGGCTCCGGTATTGGGCGTGCCACTGCGGAACGACTGGCCACCACGTCAGCCCGTCTGGTACTGGTTGACCGTGATGAGGAATCACTGGCCGAGGTTGCCCGGGTCATCAGGGAGCAGGACGGACGTGTCTGGACCTGGACCGCCGATCTGACCGACACCCAACAGTGCGATAGCATGATCCAGCAGATCAACGAGGAACTGGGCGGGATTGATATTCTGGTCAACAATGCCGGTCGTTCCATCCGACGCTCCGTGAACAACAGCTACGACCGTTTCCACGATTTCGAACGCTGCATGGATATCAACTATTTCGGTGCCATGCGCATGATCATGGGCTTCCTGCCCGGGATGGAAAACCAGCAGTGCGGTCAGGTCATCAACATCTCATCCATCGGTGTTCTGGCGGGCAGTCCACGGTTCTCGGCCTATGTCGCCTCCAAGGCCGCACTGGATGCCTTTACCCGCTGCGCATCCAGCGAATTGGCGGACAAAGGGGTGAAGTTCACCACGATTAACATGCCGCTAGTGCGCACCCCAATGATTGCACCGACCAAGATGTATGAATCTGTCCCCACCCTGACGCCCGATGAAGCCGCCGGCCTGATCATCAAGGCTATGGTGCGCAAACCCAAGCGGATTGCCACCCGGATGGGATTGATGGGGCTGGCACTCCACGAAACCATGCCCGTACTGAGCGAGCTGCTGATGAACGCCAGTTTCAATATGTTCCCGGAATCAGCCGCCGCACAAGGCAAGAAAGAAGAAGGGAGCAATACGCAGCGTCCATCGGCTGAACAAAAGTTACTCGTCAACCTGCTGAAAGGTGTTCACTGGTAATCCACACGCTATAACACCATTGACTGGAAAACCAAAAGCCAGTGCCCTGTTGGGCACTGGCCTATCAAGCATGCTTCCTGCACCTACGATGATCAGCGATCACTGGCTTGCGGAAATACCTGAAGGTTGTTTCTCGACAAACGCGAGGAATGCCTCAGCCACGGCGGAAGGATCTTCGATCATGGGCAAATGACCAATCTCTTCAAAGATCACCGCTTCTGTCGTTGGCATATATTTCTGCATTTCACTGACACTGGAGACATCCAGTACCCGGTCATCTTCTCCCCAGATAATCAGTGACGGTGTGGTGATGGCCGCCAACCACTCTGATTGTGGAATGCCTTCCAGACGCTCATCCCGTGAGCGCAGCAGGTCATCAAATATTTTCTCGTTTACCGGTTCACGCGCCAGTGCCTGCTCTTCTAATACAGACGTAATAGGCCAGGGAATGAACGGGCGATCCGTCATCACAAATGACAGGAGTTTCTCCATATCACCGGGCTGATTCACAATCAGAGGGTTTTCACCCTGCTCCAGCAAATGCTGAAACTCACTGGCATTAGGTGGCTCGACACCACCATTATCCAGCAACACCAGTGAATTAAGGACGTCAGGCTGGATTCTCGCCAATTCCATGCCGATCCAGCCTCCCATGGAGTTCCCCATGTAGTGAACCTGGCCCAGCTCCAATGTCTGGATAAAGTCAGCGACACGCTGAGCCTGAGCCGGCATGCGGTAATCCAGTTCCAACGGTGCACTGCTATCACCATGGCCGGGAAGATCCAGTGCGATGATGCGATACTGGTTCTCCAGTTTTCCTGCCAGTCTGACCCAGTTGTCTTTGTTGGCGCCAAATCCGTGCACCATCAGGATGGTTTCACCGTTAGGATTGCCACCTTCCAGATAAGCCACTGTCAGGTTATCCATAACTACTTCAGCAGGTGCCAACCCCGCACGCTGACGTTCCAGGGACATGGCCGTCTGATAGAGATCATGCCGGGTACAGGCCGTTAACAACAGCAAACTGAGTAGAAAGGGAATACCAAACAGCGTTTTCAGGCGTATCGTCATGGGTATCCAACCTCTTATTGTTATTGGGTGAAATATTGACCAGCCAGATAGAAAGCAGAAAGCCGGCCTATATTAACCGGCTTGGCGCAAAGTTGATAACACCATTACGAAAACGGGGAATGATGTGACGGAAAGGAAACACCGTCAGAATTGAACTCCGGTTTGTCTGCCGGCTTATCCAGTTTCGGAGAGGATGAGAAAGGGGACTGCTTGCTGTCTTCAGGAAAGACACCTTGTGGTTCTGGCAACGGTGAACTTTTGGGCAGCGGAGGCTTAGGAATCGGCGTGAAAGGAATATGCAACTGCTGTGGCGAATGGTAAGGCATGGGGTGTGCGGGCATTCCGCCCACAAAATTTCTTGATTCTCTTCCTCGCCAGACCACCGTCCGCTCTACCCCATCCTCTCCTCGCCATGTGGCGGACTGCTTTCGACCGCCACCTTCAGTCGATGTCTGCCCTAGGGCCCAAGTGACAGGGATACTCACCGCAGAGACCGTAAAGACATATGACTGGTTTTGATCAACATCCAGCTGCCCATCCATCAGCAAAGGCAGCTCCATGACTGAATCCTGCCCCGTATTCTGAATCATCAGATTCGCGCTGATCATTGCCTGACGTTCATCAGTTCCCTGCAACATCAGGGGTGCCACCATGCTCAACCGGGTGTTGTCATTGAGTACAAACAGATCATCCATACTGCTGTCAGACAATTCTGTAATCATGCGATGATTGAGTGCAGCAGAAATCGTTTTTACGGTTTCACCGGCAACCGAATCCAGCCCTGCCATCGTGGCAGATGAAAAGCGGATCACCAGACGCCCTTCCAGCGCTTCCAGATCATCCTGTCGGATGCGCTTCTGGTTCAGACCATCACTCGATGCAACCGCCGCCGACAATCCGGCAAGTCCAGCCCAGAACATAACCAAAACAACCAGGCAACATCGCCTCAAACCGGAACAACGCACGGCTGGAGAAACATCAAACCGCATGACAACACCCTCTCCAAAATACAGCCAACCTCAGGCGTTGGAGTGTAGTACATGGAATCACCGTACATGGAAGAATCCTCCCATTACAGCCCTACAAGCCCTGTCAGCTCACGGACGTTTACCGTAAGTGATGATCCGGACAGTTGGCGTTATACTCTCCCGCACCACTGGGAAGACTGACATCAGACTTGAAGTTGCCACCAGTCGCCACCAGATTACTGTTTTTTCTTGGAACACACTGCGTTAATGACTATCCCGGATACAGCACAGCGCTTCCTTTTCGAAAACACCGATATTCGCGGTGAACGCGTCGGACTCAGCAGCAGCCTCCAGGCAGCCTTTGAACCCCATGCCTACCCGCTGGCCATTCGTCGCCTGCTGGGTGAAATTGCGGCAGCGGCCGTCTTGCTGAGCACAACCTTGAAGTTCCAGGGCACCATGAGCCTGCAGGCACGCTCCAATGGGCCGGTTTCCGTGCTGATGGTTGAATGCACCGACCAGCGCACGTTCCGCGCCATCGCCCGCTGGAAAGAAGAACCGGCTGATAATGCAGACCTTCAGACGCTGTTACCCGACGGCCAGCTGGTCATTACGGTAGATCCGGTTAAGGGCAAGCGCTATCAGGGCATCGTGCCGCTGGAGAATCCCACACTGGCGCACTGCTTTGCCCAGTATTTCCAGCAGTCTGAACAGCTGCCCACCAGCGTCTGGCTGGCCTCTGATGGCAACAGTGCCAGCGGCTTTCTGCTGCAGGCACTGCCAGCAACGGTAGAAAAGGACGAAAAGGTTCGCGAAGAGCGCTGGTCACACCTGACCACCCTGGCGCATACCCTGACAGACGAAGAATTGCTGTCAGTGGAAACGGAGACGCTGCTGCACCGCCTGTTCCACGAAGAGGATATCCGTCTGTTTGACGCCGAACCGGTCAGCTACCGTTGCACCTGTTCCCGTGAGCGCACGGCTACCGCCCTGCAGACCGTTGATCGTCAGGAGCTGGAAGATATTCTGGCGGAACAGGGTGAAGTCAATATGGATTGCCAGTTCTGCAACACCCGTTACAGCTTCTCGGCTGATGAAGTGGCGGACCTGCTGGCACCCAGCCAAACCAGCCCGCGAACATTGCACTGATCCCCGGTCACGGGATCACTGACAGAACAGCAAGGGGTGAACGACGTCAGCTATCGACTGGCGTATAATCCCCTTTTTTATTCGGATGTAGCCAAAGAGTACCCCATGGAGAGCATCTTTCAGCGCATCGCTGCAGAGTTGAATGTACGACCACAACAAGTCACCGCCACGGTCAATCTGCTGGATGAAGGGGCCACGGTTCCATTTATCGCCCGTTACCGGAAGGAAGTCACCGGCGCCCTGGACGATACCCAGCTGCGAACCCTCGAAGAGCGTCTCCGTTACCTGCGAGAAATGGAAGAGCGCCGTGAGACCATCCTCAACAGTATCCGTGAACAGGAAAAGCTGACCCCGGAACTGGAAAAGGCCATCACAGAAGCGGATACCAAAACCCGGCTGGAAGACCTCTACCTGCCCTACAAGCCGAAGCGCCGCACCAAGGCACAGATTGCCCGTGAAGCCGGTCTGGAGCCACTGGCCGAAAGCCTGCTGGCCGATCCGACGCTGGACCCGGAACAGGAAGCGGCCAAATTCATCAATGCTGAACAGGACGTTGCTGACACCAAGGCAGCACTGGACGGCGCCAAGTACATCCTCATGGAGAAATTCAGTGAGGAAGCAGAATTGCTGGGCTCTCTGCGTGACTTCCTATGGGAAGAAGGCCGCATGAGCAGCCGCGCCGTCGCTGGCACGGAACAGGAAGGCGCCAAATTCCGCGATTATTTTGAGCACGACGAGCCTATCAGTAAGGTACCGTCTCACCGGGCGCTCGCGATTTTCCGTGGCCGCAATGAAGGCTTCCTGCAAGCCGCTATCACAGTAGAAGGTGCAGAAGACCGTACCCAGGCGCATCCCTGTGAAAGCATGGTGGCCAGCTTCTGGTCAATCAAAAACGAAGGTCGCTCAGCCGACAAATGGCTGGGTGAAGTCGTACGCTGGACCTGGCGGGTCAAACTATTGCCTCATCTGGAAGCCGAACTAATGACTCGGGTTCGAGAAGCGGCGGAAGAGGAAGCTATCAAGGTTTTCTCCAAGAACATGCACGATCTTCTGCTGGCAGCGCCAGCTGGCCCAAGAGCCACACTGGGACTGGATCCGGGTCTACGTACGGGGGTCAAAGTCGCCGTGGTTGACGCTACCGGTAAACTGGTGGATCACACCACCATTTTCCCCCATGTCCCCCAGAACCGCTGGAATGAGTCCCTGGCCGCTATCGCCAAGCTGGTGCTGAAGCACAACGTTGAGTTGATTGCCATTGGTAATGGCACCGCCTCCCGTGAAACCGACCGCTTCGCGGCTGAGCTGATCAAGCAGTTCCCCAAGCTGAACCTCTCCAAGGTTGTCGTCAGCGAAGCAGGCGCATCGGTTTACTCCGCCTCTGAAACTGCGGCAAAAGAATTCCCGGATTTGGATGTCACCTTCCGTGGCGCTGTATCTATCGCCCGTCGCCTGCAGGATCCACTGGCGGAACTGGTCAAGATTGAGCCCAAGTCCATTGGTGTTGGCCAGTATCAACACGATGTCAGCCAGACACTGCTGGCACGTTCCCTGGATGGCGTGGTGGAAGACTGTGTAAACGCGGTTGGCGTGGATATCAACATGGCATCCGGCGCGCTACTGGCTCGGGTTGCTGGTTTGAACCTGACCATTGCCAACAATATCGTTGAATATCGCAACCAGAACGGCGCATTTACCAGCCGTAATCAGCTGAAATCTGTACCTCGCCTGGGTGACAAAACTTTCGAACAGTGTGCGGGCTTCCTGCGCATTATGAGTGGTGAGAATCCGTTGGATTCTTCCGCGGTGCATCCCGAAGCCTATCCCGTGGTACAGGCGATCGCCGCACGCTTTGAGCGTGATCTGCGCAGCCTGATCGGTGACACCGCGTTCCTGAAGTCACTGAATGCCGCTGACTACACCAGCGATGCTTTCGGTATCCCGACCGTCACCGACATCATCAGCGAATTGGATAAACCAGGCCGTGACCCACGCCCTGAGTTCAAGACGGCGGCATTCCAGGAAGGGGTTGAGGACATCAAGGATCTCAAGCTCAACATGGAACTGGAAGGTGTGGTAACCAACGTGACCAACTTTGGCGCGTTTGTGGATATTGGCGTCCATCAGGATGGTTTGGTGCATATCTCCGCACTTTCCAACACATTCGTGAAAGATCCACGGGAAGTGGTTAAAGCGGGTGATGTGGTTCGGGTCAAGGTAATGGAAGTTGACGTCCCCCGTCGCCGGATCGGCCTGTCCATGCGGATGTCAGATACTGCCGAGGGGCAATCTGAAAACCGTCAGCAACAGCGGGCAGAACGGAGCAAGCCTCACACAGCACGTCCATCCAACCAGGCCAAGCGTCCGCAGGGACAAAAGCAGAAAGCGGATAACGGCGGCACCTTCGCCGACTTGTTCGCCAACGCCAAGAAACTGCGTCGTTGATCCTCAGGCAAAAGGGAGGGAGATCCCTCCCTTTTGCTGTCAGATTCGGTGACTTTCTGGTTAGTTTGCAGAGATGCAGAGTCCTGTCCGGAAGAGTATAGTGGCGACATTTACGGCGACTGACCACCAATAACAACGGTCGGCGTTTGCGGAATCCGGGGCATGGCTGCAGATAACCAACAACAGGAAGGCGCTGACCTTTCGCCAAATAAGCAAAATCTCCATAAGGGCAGCGCCTACAGCCGTCATCTTGGCATCGATTTTCTGGACGCTGACGAAGGCTGCAGTAGACTGTCCATGGATATACAGCCGTTCCATGCCAACATGCGCGGGCATGTCCATGGCGGCGCACTGTTCTCTCTGGTCGATGCTGGCATGGGGATTGCCCTCTACTCCCGCTTGCCCGACAATCTCGCTGCCGCAACGATCGAAAGTAAAATCAATTACCTGAAAGCCGTCACCAAGGGCCAACTGATCTGCGAATCCCGTGTTATCCATCTGGGCTCCCGCACCGCGGTGCTGGAAGCTGACGTGATGCAGGACGGTCAGCCTGTGGTCAGGGCACTGGCTACATTTGCACTGATTCCGGCCAGTGACGATCAATCTCGTTAAGCAAGGGTTACAGCTTGTCCCAGATATTTGAACGCCGCCTGCAGGCTCTGCAAAAGGCTGAACACCACCACTGTCTGCGCCAGATCCGCCATGGCATCGAAAAAGAAGGCCTGCGCGTAACGGCAGACAGCCGCCTGTCCCAAGCTCGCCATCCGGAGCGCGTTGGCGCCACTCTGACGCATCCCTATATCACGACCGATTATTCCGAAGCACTGCTGGAATTCATTACACCGGTCTATCAGGATATTGGCGCAACACTGGCCTTTCTTGAGGAACTGCACAGTTTCACACTCAAGAAAATGGAATCTTCCGAAAGCATCTGGGGTTCCAGCATGCCGCCGGTGCTGGAAGGGGATGAACACATTCCCGTTGCCTGGTATGGCACCTCCAATATTGGTCAGATGAAGCATGTCTACCGGCAGGGGCTGGCGCACCGCTATGGCAAGGCCATGCAGACAATTGCCGGTATTCATTACAACTTCTCATTACCGAGCACCTTCTGGTCACTCCTGCAAACACTGGCCAATGATTCACGTGAACCGACTGACTACCAGTCCGAAGGCTATTTTGCGCTGATTCGTAACTTCCGCCGTTATTCCTGGTTATTGATGTACCTGTTTGGCGCTTCTCCGGCCATGGATCGTTGTTTCCTGGATCAGCATCCGGATGCCAACCTCCCGCTGGAATCTGGCGGTGACAACACACGACTGATGCCCTGGGCAACCTCACTGCGGATGAGCGACCTGGGTTACACCAACAATGCCCAGTCGTCTCTGAACATCTGCTACAACAATCTGAATGATTACATTGAGAGTCTGTGGCAGGCCATTCATACGCCTTACGCTGAGTATGAAAAAATCGGCCTCAAAAAAGATGGCGAATACCTGCAGCTCAACACCAATCTGCTCCAAATTGAAAATGAGTACTACAGCCCGATTCGTCCCAAGCGTGTCACACGTTCCGGCGAGAAGCCCGTCGTTGCACTGCGCGAACGAGGTGTTGAATATATCGAGGTGCGCTGCCTGGATCTGAACCCCTTCCTGCCTGTGGGCATTGATGCGGTTCAGGCGCGCTTCCTGGATGTTTTCTTGGTGTATTGTGCCCTGCAGGACAGTCCAGCCATTGAAGAAGCTGAGTGCAAGGCCATTGCCCGAAACTTCGAGAAAACCGTGAATGAAGGGCGTCGCCCCGGTTTGATGCTGGAACAACTGGGACAAAGCACCACGCTGACCGACTGGGGACAGGAACTGCTGGATCAACTGGAACCTGTTGCCGCACTAATGGACAGCATTCACGGCACCGGTGACTTTTCCATGAGTATTCGCCAGCAGCGTCGCAAGCTCAATAACAGCGAACGTACGCCATCGGCTCAAGTGCTGAACACACTGTCAAAACATAACCATAGCTTCATTGAGATGTCGCAGGAGCTGGCCGAGATCCAGTCTGATTACTTCAGACAGATCCCGCTGAGTCAGTCCCGGATGGAATATTTCTCAGAGTTGGCCCAGCAGTCTCTGCGCGACCAGCAAGCCATTGAGGCAGCGGATACGATCGACTTTGACACGTTTCTGGCGCAATACTTCGCCGACTGAACAAGACTGGCGACGATTCGACTAAGCGTTCGTCGCCCAATAACAAAACAAGGATATAACGAGGCTTCCATGCTGATTCCCAAGTCACGCCATCTGCATATACTGGCTTTCCTTGCTGTGATCGGACTGCTGGCAACGGCCATGTTCTTTGAGCATGTCATGATGCTGGAACCCTGCCCGCTGTGTATTACCCAGCGCGTTGCCTTCCTGATCCTCGGCCTGATCTCACTGGTTGCCGCTATTCATAACCCTCCGGGGCGTGGCTTGCGTGTCTATGGTGGTTTGATACTGACCTTTGCCATTGTTGGCGCAGGTCTGGCCATCCGGCAACTATACTTGCAGGGGCTTCCACCGGAAGAAGCGCCAGCCTGTATGCCGGGAATCGGATACCTTGCCGATGTCCTTCCCATGAATGAACTGATCAGAGTCATGTTCAGTGGTACCGGCGACTGCGCTGAAGTTCAGTGGCGTTTCCTTGGTCTGTCGATCCCGGGCTGGACCCTCGTTGCCTTTATCGGCTATGGCCTGTTCGGTGTGCTGGAAATGTTCCGTAAGCGGGATATCGTGCGGTAAATGATCAAAGGGCTATTTATCCTGTTTCTGTTCCAGAGTCTGGGTGAAGCCATTCACCGCTTCGCCCATGTGCCCGTGCCTGGTGCGGTGATTGGGATGATGCTGTTATTTCTCTCTTTGCCCTTCTTTGGCGCTCTGTCGGATGATCTGGCAAATGCCAGCAGTCATTTAATACGGCATATGTCGCTGCTGTTTGTCCCGGCAGCGACCGGTTTCATCTTTTACCTGCTCCACAGCCAAAATCAGACCATTCCCATTCTGGCCGTTGTTTCTCTGGGTACCGTGATTGTGATTGTGGTCACTGCGCTGGTGATGAAAAACCTTGTGCGCGGCAGCTATAAGCCAGATAACGGTACCTCAAAGGTCTCTGAACATGACCATTGATACCGATGCCATCCGGGCTTTCATCTGCACCCCGCTCTTTGGTTTGACCCTGACGCTGGGCTTTTTCCAGCTGAGTGCCTGGCTGTTTCGCAAGTCCGGTGAATTTCCCCTTCTTCATCCGGTCTTAACTGCCGCCATACCGATTGCCGGGGTGATTTATTATTTGCCGATGGATTATCGCGAGTATGCGGACAGCACCGAGCTGCTTACGATTCTTCTGGGCACGGCAACAGTTGCTCTGGCGGTGCCGCTTTACCATCAACTTCCCACGATTCGCTCGGAAGCCCCAGCCGTTATTGTCACTCTATTGATTGGCGCCATGGTTGCACCACTTTCTGCCATTGTCATTGCATGGCTGACAGGGGGGAATATGGAAACCCTGCTGTCTGTTGCTCCGAAATCGGTCACAACTCCCATTGCCATGGCCGTATCGGAAAGCATGGGCGGACTCATTTCTGTGACAGCTGGCACGGTGATCAGCGTCGGCGTGTTTGGCGCCGTAGTGACAGTGCCACTGATGAGGATCATGCGGATCGAAAATCAGGCTGTACTGGGTTTTACACTAGGGTTATCAGCGCACGGTGTGGGCACAGCGAAAGCCTTTGAGTGCAGTACAACCGCAGGTGCTTTTGCCAGCCTCGGTCTGGCACTCACCGGCGCACTGACAGCTATTGCCATGCCACTGATTTACCATCTGCTTTTTTGACCATCCGTCGTCGTTTTCAATACCATCATAATTATTCTTTCGATAATCAGGTTTTATTGTTTTATGAAATTTGTTGGCGCCCACGTCAGCGCAGCCGGTGGTGTGGAAAATGCACCGGTCAACGCCCACAACATCGGAGCGACCGCCTTCGCCCTCTTCACTAAAAACCAACGACAGTGGAAGGCTAAACCGCTGACCGAAAAAAGTATCCAGCTATTTCGGGAACGCTGTGATCGTTATGGTTTCTCGCCAGCGCAAATCCTTCCTCACGACAGCTACCTGATCAACCTTGGTCATCCGGAGCAAGAGGCTTTGCAAAAATCGCGAGCGGCGTTTATTGATGAGATGGAACGCTGTATGCAACTCGGTCTGGATCGTCTCAATTTCCATCCTGGTAGCCATTTACGCACGATCAGTATCACTGAGTGTCTGCAACGCATTGCTGAATCCATCAACATTGCGCTGGATAAAACCGAAGGCATCATTGCCGTGATTGAGAACACGGCAGGTCAGGGCAGCAACCTTGGCTGGCAATTTGAAGAACTTGCCGCGATTATCGATCACGTCGAAGACAAAAGCCGTGTAGGTGTCTGCCTGGATACCTGTCATACCTTTGCTGCTGGCTACGACCTGAGAACAGAAGATGCCTGTAGAAAAACCTTTCAGCTATTTGCTGATACGGTCGGCTTCAAGTATCTCAAGGGCATGCACCTGAATGATTCAAAAGGAGAACTTGGTTCCCGCAAAGACCGCCATCATAGTCTCGGGCAAGGGGAAATTGGCTGGAATGTCTTCCAATTTATCATGCAGGATGAGCGCTTCAACAATATTCCTCTAGTACTGGAAACCATTGATGAAACTATCTGGCCAGAGGAAATCGCTGCGTTAAAAATGCTGGAAAAATAAGAGCTTTAACAGTCTACCAAAGCAACTCTAATTACGTGGCGTTCTTTATAGCAATACTGTTTCCATAGCAGCAATATGAAAACAGTATTGCCACATCACACACTCATAAATAGAGGCTGATTATTAGTGAGTATTTTGATTTGACAGGTGTCAAGGCATCGCTTGAAGAAGAGAATGGTCAGGCTTTTATCTACGTGTACGTAAACATTCTATCGCTTTTGATAAGGGGTATTGCTCAAGTGCAAGTTCCGTTATTGCCAGTAAATGACTCAGAAACGTGCTTTCGATATGCGACGAGGAAAAACGAATACATTCTGTTGCTATGTAATCTTCAACGGATGCATCATGTGAGAGCGAATAAAAAAACGCTTTTAACGCCTCTTCTTCGACATTGAGAGACGAAATAATCTTTGCGCAGGGCAGGCTTACCGAACCCATTGACCATTCTCCCTAATACCCAAGATGCTCAGCTTCACTCGCTTTCATCCTCCCACCCTTTCAAGAAACTATGAAGCTGCGTCTAGAACACAATGCGATTTAATCCTCTTAAAGTCATGACATCGCTTTTTTGAATCAGACTTTATTCACTGACTCACTACGATGTCATTAAAAACCAGTATAGCAATAGTCTTTCTAACCGTTATTGAACGTTCAAATATAAACGCCCGCGGCAGCTTACTATCCGTAAAGACTATGTGAAGATTTCATCATTCCCGTTACCCTCGCGGACGAAAGCATGCAAATAAACGGCAATTTGTAGGTGTTTCAATGCAACATTCGCTTTCTGGGCGTTGGTACCGCTATGCGTTCACTCTATAATAGAGGCCAAACAGCCATGAAAGGCGACCGTTCCCAAGCTGCCAGACAGCGAAGATCGTGTTTCCAATAACAGTCATGGACAATTGCCTCCGCCACGTGAGATGAAGCTATGTCTATTGAAAGCCTCGGCCAACTCGAAAGCAAAATCCAGAACGCCATCGACACCATTGCCCTACACAAGATGGAAGTCGAGGAACTGAGAGAAGCCAAAACCCGTCTGGAAGAAGAAAACGCCCAGTTGAAGCAGGAACTGCAGGCATGGACCGAGCGGGTCAGCAGTCTGATTGGCAAACTCGACAGCCTGGCCGAAGAAGCACTCTGAGAGACTGCTTCCATGCCCATAAAAAATGCCACCTTTCGGTGGCATTTTTTATATCGCTTTCAAGGTATGTCTATTAAGCAAGGCTCTCCTGTCGCACAAAAGAACCACTCTTCAACATACCAATCACAAAGCCAGCAACACCTGGTGCCATCCAGCCCAGACCACTGCTTTGCAGCGGAAGGTGTGAATAGACATCGACCAGCGGCTGAACAAATGACAGTCCGGCGGCACTCAGTCCATCAACAATGCTGATCGCCAGTACCGGTAACAGGGTAAAGGCAAACACAACACCCGCCTGAGAAAACCGCTCACGGAACATGCAAAGAAGAATCAATGCAATAGCAATCGGGTAAATAACCAGCAACGCGGGAATGGTAACTGCCAACAGCTCAGTCAGTCCCATATTGGCAATCAGGGCACTGACAACCGTGCAGAGCACCACATAACCCCGGTAACCCATCACAGGCAGAACTTCAGCAAAATACTCACCACACGCCGTCATCAGTCCAACAGAGGTTGTGAGACATGCCAGACCAATAGTCAGCGCCAGAATAACCATCCCCCAGTCACCAAAAACGGCGGTGATATAGAGGTTCAGAATCCGCGCACCGTTTTCGGCACCGCCGGCAATGGCGTAACTGGTCGCACCCAGGTAAGAGAGCACGATATAAACGGCTGAGAGACCCACTGCAGCAATGACGGCTGCACTAATGGTATAGCGCGTCAGATCCGCTCGGTCTTCCACGCCTCGCTGACGCAAGGCTGTGATGATGACGATACCAAAGGCCAGTGAAGCCAGAGTATCCATCGTCTGATAACCCTGCTTGAAGCCATAAATGAACGCAGGCTCTTCCAAGTGCATTCCGGCTTCTGCAACCACGCCCTGCGGCGTTATAAAAACACCAATAGCAATGGCAACCAGAACCAACACCAACAGCGGCGTAATCAACTTACCCACGGTTTCAATTAGCTTACCGGGGAAAAGTGCCAACACCAGTGTCAGCAGGAAGAATCCAATACTGTACACGGCAAGTGCACCGGAGCTGCCTTCACCCACGAATGGCAACACACCCATCTCATAGGAAACAACTGCGGTACGAGGTGCGGCAAATAGCGGGCCAATAGCCAAATACAGAACAATGCCTGTCAGCATGGCTGCCCACTTTGGAAGATCCTGGGTAAAACGATCAAGACCACCGCCCAGTTTGGCTGCGACCATCAATCCCAACAGAGGCAATCCAACACCGGTCAACAGAAATCCCGCCGCCGCAGGGACGACAGCTTCACCAGCCAATTGACCAAGAAAGGGAGGAAAAATCAGGTTACCCGCGCCCAAAAACAGCGCAAAAGTCATCAGGCCAACGGCCACTACATCGGTAGATTTCAAACGAATAGACAAAGACATACCCCTTTTCGTGGCATTACGGCAGCACATCGGCTGATGTCACAAGAGGGATGCAGGACAGGTAAGAAAGCACGGGGTCGCCGGCTTGCTACTCCGAAAAATGGATGGTTTAACGGAGCGGTGACCGCAGCTCTTGTGAAGCATTGATCATCCCTTGCATACCCAGAATGCCATGTCCTGAAACTGGCTGGACTCTCTCATTGCACTCAACCAGCGGAACATGACAATTAAGCTTCCGCTATATATCCCACACTTCTCACCACCGCCTCAATTGCGGCTTATACCTACACAGAGGATGGGTAGTGACCTTTCCAGCACAGCAGAGAAAAACACTAAAAATGGCGCCATGTAAGACATTGGCGCCCATGTTTTAATCACAAAACCTGACTTTCTGCCGTTTCAAGGGCTTCACAGGCTTCCATCCATTCGTCCTCCAGCTGCTGCGACTGTTGCTTCAGTGCAACCTGACGTGCCAGCAGAGCCTTCAGTTGCTCCTTACCATCATCGGAATAAAGAGCAGGATCATGGAGAGCCTGTTCAACCTCTGACAAAGATGTCTGACATGTCTCCAGCGCCTGCTCCAGTTTCTCTACGCGCTGTTTGTAGGGGCGGAGTTTGCTCCGTAAAGCCGCCTCAAGGCGCTTCTGCTCTTTACGATCACGGGCCGAAGTAGTCGCCCCCGTCTCGCTCTCTACAGTAGCCTGAGACTCACGCATACCCGCATTACGACGCTGCTGTGAAAGCCAGGCGGCATAGGCATCAAGATCATTGTCAAACGGTTCCAGCTTTCCGTCACTGACCAGATAGAGTTCATCAGTGGTATTACGCAACAAATTCCGGTCGTGAGAGATCAACACCATTGCGCCGGTATACCCCTGCAACGCCATGGTCAGCGCATGCCGCATCTCAAGATCAAGGTGGTTGGTGGGCTCATCCAGCAACAGCAGGTTGGGCTTCTGCCAGGCCACAATGGCCAATGCCAGTCGCGCCTGCTCACCACCGGAAAAGCCTTTGACGACTTCCAGTGCCTTATCACCATGGAAACCGAAACCACCGAGGAAGTCCCGAATTTCCTGCTCACGTGCGGTTTTGGTGAGACGCTGAATATGCAGTACGGGCGTTGCTTCCAGATCCAGACTTTCCAGCTGATGCTGGGCAAAGTAGCCAATTTTCAGGTGTTCACCTTCAACGCGATCCCCTGCTAACAGAGATAACTGACCAGCCAGCGTTTTCATCAGCGTGGATTTACCGGCACCGTTCGGCCCCAACAGACCAATGCAACTGCCCGGATGCAAGCCCAGCGCAACCTCTTTCAATATTGGCGCGCCGGCATATCCCATTTCCCCTTTTCGAATCAGGAGCAGTGGGTCAGAAAAACGTTCGGGCTCAGGCAGCGTAAACGTAAACGGTGAATCCACGTGCGCGGGTGCGATTTCTTCGAGACGATCCAGCGCCTTCAATCGACTCTGGGCCTGTTTAGCCTTGGTCGCCTTGGCGCGAAAACGGCGAATGAAGTCTTCCAGGTGTGCTTTCTGCTTCTCTTGTTTTTCATAGCTGGATTGCTGCAACGCCAGCCGCTCAGCCCGGGTACGTTCAAACGCGGTGTAGTTGCCCCGGTACGTCGTCAGTGTCTGCCGTTCGATATGAGCAATCTGATCGACAACACCGTCCAGAAAGTCACGGTCATGCGATATCAACAGCAACATGCCCGGATATTGTTTCAACCAGCCTTCCAGCCAGATGATGGCATCCATATCCAGGTGGTTGGTCGGTTCATCCAACAACAGCATGTCAGACGGACACATCAACGTCTGCGCCAGATTCAGACGCACCCGCCAGCCACCGGAAAACGATCGGACACTGGATGCCATCTGATCCTGGCTAAAGCCTAATCCATGCAGCAGCTGCTCGGCTCTGGATTTGGCAGAATAACCGTGATGATTCTCCAACGCCGCGTGATGTATGGCCAGCGCATTGTCATCGTGACGGGCCTCAGCATCCGCAATAGCCTGCTGTATACGACGTAGCTCAACGTCACCATCCAGAACATAGTCAACGGCTGGACGGTCAAGCGCCAGGACTTCCTGGGCCATATGGGCGATCCGGAGATTTTTGGGGATATCCACATCACCGGCATCCGCCGATATTTCACCCCGAATCAAGGCAAACAAAGTGGACTTTCCGCAGCCGTTAGCGCCGGTCAAGCCGATTTTATGGCCCTGGTGGATAACGAAACTGGCGTCTTCCAGCAGGCGTTTTCCGCCCCGCATGAGGTTGATTTGCTGTAATCTGATCATGACGCGCATTCTATGTTAAGGCTGTCATGAAGAACATATCCGACAATCCGTTTTGGGATTACTCCGTACAGGTATGGCCAACGGCGGGTGAAACGCTGTTGATGCTCCAGGAAACCTACCAGCTGGATATCAACATGCTATTGTTTTGCTGCTGGCTTGCTAAAGAACATCGTGTCTTTCGCTCATCAGAGCAGCTCGCGCATTACTGGCCTGAAATATCACGATGGCAAAATGAGATTATTCTCCCGTTACGGATCATCAGGCAAAAAGTGAAAGCGATAAGCCTGCCTGATGCCTCAATACAAGCTATCTATTCCCAGTGTAAGCAGGTTGAACTTGATGCAGAACGCATCCAGCAGAAACGATTGTTTAACCTGAAAGATCTGCTCTCAGAAAGTAATGGCCTGCACAGTCACAATATATTGGAAGAAAATCTACGGTTGTATTTACACATTTCCGATACTGCAGAAAATAACCAACAGATCATTCAGACCCTATTGGCTCATTGCCAGGAAATAATAAAGGGGCCTTAATGGCCCCTTAAATATCTGATACTACTTCGCATATTCCAACGAACGGAACAGGCGAGTTATCAGCTTATCTCTTTTTAGCAGCTTTTCTTGCAGTAGCCCTGCGAGCAGCCGGCTTACGAGCAACTGCCTTCTTGGCAGGCTTACGCGCTGGCGCCTTTCTCTTGGCTGCAGTTTTCTTTACCGCTGCCTTTTTAGTAGTAGCCTTGCGAGTTGCTGGCTTCTTCTTGGCAGTAGCCTTCTTCGCAGTAGCCTTGCGAGCTGCTGGCTTCTTCTTGGCAGTAGCCTTGCGAGCTGCTGGCTTCTTCTTGGCTGCAGTCTTCTTCGCAGTAGACTTGCGAGCTGTTGTCTTCTTCTTGGCAACAGTCTTCTTCGCAGTCTTACGAGCTGCTGGCTTTTTCTTGGCTGCAGTCTTCTTGGCAGTAGCCTTGCGAGCTGTTGTCTTTTTCTTGGCAACAGTCTTCTTCGCAGTAGACTTGCGAGCTGTTGTCTTTTTCTTGGCAACAGTCTTCTTCGCAGTCTTACGAGCTGCTGGCTTCTTCTTGGCTACAGTCTTCTTAGCAGTAGACTTACGCGCGGTAGTCTTCTTCTTAGCTGCAGTTTTCTTAGCAGTAGACTTGCGTGCAGTAGTCTTCTTCTTGGCTACAGTCTTCTTAGCGGTAGACTTACGTGCAGTAGTCTTCTTCTTGGCTACAGTCTTCTTAGCAGTAGACTTGCGTGCAGTAGTCTTCTTCTTAGCTACAGTCTTCTTAGCAGTAGACTTACGCGCAGTAGTCTTCTTCTTAGCAACTGCCTTCTTCGCAGTCGTTTTGCGAGCTGCTGGCTTCTTCTTGGCTACAGTCTTCTTGGCAGTAGACTTACGCGCTGTTGTCTTTTTCTTGGCAACAGTTTTTCTTGCTGCAGGTTTCTTTTTGGCTGCACCGGCCTTCTTAGGCGCGGCCGACCTCGTGATTTCCATATCTAGCTTTTCCATGGCTTTCTCCTTAGCGCTTGCAAGCTTGGATCATTACCTAACATCCCTGTATCACTTCCAGAAACGGCTGTATGCCACGGACATCCAAGTCCACTGCTTACAACAGTATCTCTGGCCTTTGACTGCCTGATTCCAATCAGGTCAGTGTAAACTTCCCGGCAATGTCAGCTTTACTTCAACCCCAGCCAGCACTCTTGTCTTTTCTTAACTGCCCAGTGCCAACCTTGCCGCAACGCTAAAGTCATCTGGATGACTCTTTCAATTAACTTACTCAGAGCTCACATATTTCTGAATAACTATTATCATTACTTGCCGCTTTCTTTGTTATTGATGTTATCCAGTGCAACGTACTGCTGAGACATTTCATTAGATAAGTAGTAACCATTAATCAAATGAAGCATCTCACAACAACTTCTTAATGAAATTAAAGCGTTTTTCATCAAGGCAGAAACATTGATTATAAGAGTAGTTCAATTTATACCAATATTTTTACATAGATATAGACCATCAGTTGGAAGCTATGCAAAATTTTTTTCAATTATCTTTCAAAAAACCACATTCATTTATTTATCCTAAACACCAAAAATAAAAACAACCTATACATAAAGGAAAAAACGCCTATCTATTCATTTCCCGAATTGAATCTAATAAAAGTACACCTCCTTATTTCTACCTAAAGGAAGGATCAACTGCTGATAGTTTCAGTGTCAATATTACGTTGTTATCACTACAATAATAGCCAGCTACACTTGCCTTTGACATAAAATTGAACAATGATGTTCCGAACTTCCTTTCCCCGGAAGGGTTCTTCAAACCTGAAAAAGAGAATGCAATGAAGCTTAAAACGATTGCAGCCACACTGATTCTGGCCAGCACAACGAGCATGACCGTATTGGCTGAAGGGACAACGCCCTTGGCAACCGAAAAGGCCAAGTTGAGCTATAGCCTTGGTGCCATGCTTGGCGAACGTTTGAAAAATGACTTTGACAATCTCGATCTTCAGGCGCTCTCACAGGGCATCGAAGATGCCGTATCTGATAAGAAGCTAGCACTGGATCGCAATGACATGGTTGCAGTGATTCAGAAAGCGCAGCAGGCACAAGCTGAAAAAATGCAAAAAGAGATGCAGGAACAAGCCCAGAAAAACCAGGAAAAAGGTGATCAGTTCCTGAAAGAAAATGGCAAGAAGTCCGGCATTGTGACAACAGATTCAGGCCTTCAATACAAAGTATTGAAAAAAGGTAATGGGCCAAAAGCGTCAGCTGAGGCCGAAGTGACCGTTCATTACGAGGGTAAGACCCTTGATGGCAAAATCTTTGACAGCTCCTATGAGCGTGGCGAGCCTGCCATGTTTAAAACCACTCAGGTGATTCCCGGATGGACTGAAGCACTTCAGCTTATGCCTGAAGGTTCCACTTGGGAGCTCTATATTCCCGCAAACCTGGCCTACGGACCCGGTGGCATTCCTGGACGTATCGGCCCCAACGAACTGCTGACCTTCAAAGTCGAGCTGATCAAGGTCGGTGAACAAGAAACCAAAGCAGTGAACTAAAAGAAATGGCTGGTTGTGGTCAAACAATCGCCACAACCAGCCACCTCATAGAATAAAGCAACCGATCCCCTGACTACTGGGTCACAGCCTCCCCGTGGGAGTTATGCAGTATTTCAATTAACTGATCTTCAAGCGCAAACCGTTCCTCCAGACACTCACCCAGCTTGGACAGCGCGACTTGAAGAGACTGGATATCGCTGAACTTATCGATGCCATCATTGAAGTCGAGACAGAATTCCGTGGTCTTCTGAATGGCATCAAACAGCGCAGTAGCGCAGTTCAGAGCCACATTATCATCAAACTCTACGGCTTCCTGCTGAAGCTGCTCATAAATTTCAAAATGCCCGGCAGACACATAATCAACCAGCATCTGGCAAAGATGTCGCATTTTTTCAAAGAAGGGACGTTCATCGACCCGCAACTGCTCAACACCGCTTAAGGAACAGTAAAGTACCAGTAACTCCTGTCTCCCGTTCAGCCAGTTGTCGATCAGCTCGGATACTCCTCCCCAGCGTTCTTTGGCTGACTTGCAACCTTCCAGCATTATCTTTCCCCTTTACTGTTAGCGTCGGTTTTACAGCCAGTAGTAATAATGGAAAGGTTACCCACAAAACGTCTGGGTAACTTGAAGTCATTAGGTTACGGCAGCTGGCTACTTCCCGGCAAGAAGTTTATCGATGAAAATGCCGCTTTCGGGAACAAATAGCAACACCGTTGCCTGACAATCATCTCATTAAGAATAGAGAGAAATAAATAACAAACATTTAATTTAATTTTTTTATATAACGAGCACGAGTAGCTTAATTCCCTGATAAATCAACTTTTCTCCACTATAAAAATGAAAAGAGGCTACAAACAGAGCAACCGAAATTTATTGATCCACATCAACTCGTGATGTCCAGTATCGATTTAAAGTGGATAGATAAGAATAGAAAAATCAACTGGAGGGAGATCAGAACATGAACGAATTCGTAATGGTAAGCGGCTGGGTTTGTATAGGTTCTATCGGCGCCATAGTTGCTGCAGGCTTTCTGGCTGGTGGACTACTGGCCTTTCTTGATAGCCGTATCACCCGAAGTGATGGTCATTAACCCCAGATCTCCCACAATAAAAAATGCCAGCGTTTAAGCTGGCATTTTTGTTCGCAAGACAAGTTTACACTCAGAGCAGGATATTTCTGATATCTGATAGCAACTGTCCCAGTAACGAGGTGAAACGCGCTGCTTCAGCACCATTGATCGCTCTGTGATCATAGGACAGAGACAATGGCAGCATCAGACGAGGTTCAAACTCCGCCCCATTCCACTTAGGCTTGATTTCCGCCTTGGAGATACCGAGGATCGCCACTTCAGGCGCATTCACGATTGGCGTGAACGCTGTACCACCAACAGAACCGAGGCTGGAGATGGTGAAACAGCCACCTTGCATCTCATCCGGCTTGAGCTGCTTGTTTCTGGCCTTCTCTGCCAGAGCCACACATTCATCAGCCAGTTCCCACAGTCCCTTCTTGTCGACATCCTTGATGACCGGTACCAGCAGACCATCCGGCGTATCCACTGCCACACCGATGTTGACGTATTTCTTGTAGATAATACGATCCACTTCCGGTGACAGAGACGCGCAGAACTGCGGCATTTCCTTCAGTGCATACGCACAGGCCTTCAGCATGAACGGCAACGGTGTCAGCTTGCTGCCACGGGCCTGGGCGGCAGCCTTCTGGCTCTTACGGAAATCTTCCAGCTCAGTGATATCGGACTCATCAAACTGAGTCACATGCGGAACGTTCAGCCAGCTGCGCTGGAAGTTCTTCGCGGCAACCTGACGCAGGCGAGTCAGCTCTTTCTCTTCGACTTCACCCCACTTGCTGAAGTCCACAGCCGGCATCTGGGGAATACCCAAACCGGATACCTGGGCAGACTTCGGCTCGCTCAGCTTGGCCTTCACATAATTCTGAACATCTTCTTTCAGAATCCGGCTGCGGGGGCCAGAGCCACGGACCAGAGACAGGTCGACGCCAAACTCTCGGGCAATCTTGCGTACTGCCGGGCCGGCATGGATGCTCTTATTAGCCTGTTCCAGCTCACGACTGGATTCAGCCGCTTTCTGAGGCTGTGCAGCAGGCGCTTCAGGCTGGCTGGCAGCAACCGGCTTCTCAGCCACAGGCGCTGGTGAAGGAGCTGGCGCAGCACCTGCGACTTCCATCATGATAATCAGGTCGCCCTGGCTGAGGGTGTCGCCTTCCTTCACTTTGACTTCTGTGACCACGCCACTGAAAGGCGATGGCACTTCCATGGTTGCCTTGTCAGATTCCAGCGTGACCAGCGTATCTTCTTCGCTGATCTCGTCGCCCGGCTTCACCGACACTTCGATAACCGGCACATTGTCGGAACCGATATCCGGTACCCGCACTTCCTTGATAACACTCGCAGCGGGAGCTGCCGGTGCCGCTTCAGGCGCTGGCGCCGCAACAGGTGTTTCAGCAGCCGGTGCAGAAGCTTCGGGAGTTTCTGCAGGCGCAGCGGCAGCACCGTCTTCAGCGGCCATTTTCAGCAAGTCATCGCCTTCAGAGACCTTGTCGCCCACTTTCAGCAGGACTTCGACAATACGGCCATTACGCGGCGCAGGCACTTCCATGGTTGCCTTGTCAGACTCAAGCACAATCAGAGAATCTTCGGCCTCAACCTGATCGCCCGCCCCGACACACACTTCGATGACTTCTGCGCCATCGCTGCCAATGTCCGGTACCTTGATGATTTCGTCAGTCATTCGTTCACCTTAGGATCTGGAACCGGGTGGCGGTTTTGACTCCGCCGCCACCCCGGGTTACAGAGCGTTAGCAATACAGGGGATTGTTCTTTTCCGGATCGATGCCGAATTTCTTCATGGCATCCACCACCACACTGGCTTCAATCTCACCGTCCTTCATCAGGCCAGACAGTGCTGCAACCGTGATGTAGTAACGGTCAACTTCGAAGAAGCTGCGCAAGTTCTCACGGGTATCGGAGCGACCGAAACCGTCAGTACCCAGGGCGACAAACGTACCCGGCACAAAGTCACGAACCTGGTCAGCATACAGCTTCATGTAGTCAGTCGCGGCAATCACAGGCCCCTTCCGACCGGACAGCTGCTTCTCAACCCAGGAGACACGCTTCTCAGCAGTCGGGTTCAGCATGTTCCAGCGCGCAGCATCCAGACCATCACGACGCAGCTCATTGAAGCTGGTTGCACTCCAGATATCGGATTCCACCCCGTAGTCATTACGCAGAATCTCGGCCGCTGCACGGACTTCTTCCAGAATGGAACCACAACCCATCAGCTGAACCTTGGGCTTGTCGTTGCAGGAGTTCTCTTCGAAGCAGTACAGACCCTTGATGATGCCTTCAATCACGTCGTCGCCTTCAGGCATCGCCGGCTGGACGTAGTTTTCATTCAGGGTAGTCAGGTAATAGAAGACATTCTCCTGATCTTCAACCATACGGCGCAGACCGTCCTGAATGATGACCGCCAGTTCATAGCCATAGGTGGGGTCATAGCTCACGCAGTTCGGGATGGTGGATGCCAGGATATGGCTGTGACCATCCTGATGCTGCAGACCTTCACCGTTCAGCGTGGTACGACCGGAAGTTGCGCCAACCAGGAAGCCACGGGCCTGCATGTCGCCGGATGCCCAGGCCAGGTCACCGGTACGCTGGAAACCGAACATGGAGTAGAACACATAGAACGGAATCATCGGCACGTCGTTGTTGCTGTAAGAGGTTGCAGCAGCGATCCAGGCCGCGTGGGCGCCGGCTTCGTTGATACCCTCTTCCAGAATCTGGCCAGACTTGGATTCCTTGTAGAACATGACCTGGTCAGAATCCTGCGGCTCGTACTTCTGACCTTCAGCAGAGTAGATGCCCAGCTGACGGAACATGCCTTCCATACCGAAGGTACGGGCTTCGTCAGGTACAATCGGCACAACGTGCTTGCCAAGGGTCTTGTCCTTGGTCAGGACGCCCAGAATACGGGTCAACGCCATGGTCGTAGAAATCTGACGCTCGCCGCTGCCTTTAGTGACGGCTTCAAAGGCCTTCAGCTCAGGCACAGGCAAAGCAACGCTGGTCTTAGGACGACGCTGCGGGATGAAACCGCCCAGCTTCTCACGACGCTTGCGCATGTAAACCATCTCCGGGCTCTCCGGATCAGGCTTGTAGTAAGGTACATTTTCAAGCTCATCGTCACGGATCGGCAGATCGAAACGGTCACGGAAATGCTTGAGGTCTTCAATCGGCAGCTTCTTGACCGAGTGGCTGACGTTGGCAGATTCTGCACTGGAACCGGTACCGTAGCCTTTAACAGTCTTGGCCAGGATAACGGTCGGCTGACCAGTGTGATTCACTGCGGCATGGTACGCAGCAAACACCTTGTACGGATCATGGCCACCACGATTCAGACGCCAGATGTCTTCATCAGACAGGTGCTCAACCAGCTTCAGGGCTTCCGGATCACGACCGAAGAAGTTCTCACGGGTCCATGCACCGCCCTTGGCCTTGCAGTTCTGATAGTCACCATCCACGGCTTCATCCATGATCTGCTGCATAGAGCCATTCTTGTCGTTGGCAAACAGCGGATCCCAGTGACGGCCCCAGACGACCTTGATCACGTTCCAGCCGGCACCACGGAAGACGCCTTCCAGTTCCTGAATGATCTTGCCGTTACCACGAACCGGACCATCCAGACGCTGCAGGTTACAGTTAACCACAAAGACCAGATTATCCAGCTTTTCACGGCCAGCCAGGGAGATCGCACCCAGGGATTCCGGCTCGTCCATCTCACCATCACCCAGGAATGCCCAAACCTTACGGTTCTGTTCCGGCATCATGTTGCGGTTGATCAGGTACTTCATGAAGTGCGCCTGGTAGATTGCCTGCAGCGGACCAAGCCCCATGGAAACCGTGGGGAACTGCCAGAACTCAGGCATCAGCCAGGGGTGCGGATAAGAAGAAAGCCCCTTGCCGCTCACTTCGGAACGGAAATTGTCCAGTTGTTCTTCTGTCAGACGGCCTTCCATAAACGCACGGGAATAGATACCCGGTGCTACGTGGCCCTGGTAGTACACCAGATCGCCTTCACGGTCATTTTCCGGACCATGGAAGAAATAGTTGTAACCGATGTCGTACAGCGTAGCGCTGGACGCAAAAGAAGAGATGTGACCACCCAGGTCACCGCCGCGCTTGCTGGCGCGCATAACCATGGCCAGTGCATTCCAGCGAACCACGGAACGGATGCGACGCTCCATGAACAGGTCGCCGGGCATCCGGGCTTCCTTGGCGGAAGGAATGGTGTTGCGGTAGGGGGTCGTGATCGCGTAGGGAAGCTGTGTTCCCTTGCGGCTGGCGTGCTGGGCCAGACGGGTCAGCAGAAAATGCGCCCGGTCTTCGCCTTCTTTTTCAAGCACGGATTCGAGAGCATCCAGCCACTCCTGGGTCTCCATCGGATCAATATCGCGCTGCATTGCTATGCTCCAAGCCCTGAGGGGAGGCGGAAAAATGCAACGGAATCCATCGCACCCAGCCGCCTGATGTTCAAATTATAGTCTTGAGCCCGCTGACGACACGCTGCGGCATGTCATGACAACTTCTGGAATCAACAAGTAAAGCCTGCGGATTCAGACTCAAATAATTTTGTAGTTTTACTACATTTTTTGTAGGTTTGACAATCCTAATCGACCCTTTCATGTAGTAAAGCTACATTTAATGACAGACAAACCCACGATCGAACAACCGACTGAACAAGCCCTCACGCACAGGCAAAAAATCCGATACTATCGTGACGTCGCCTACCGGTAGGACAGAGGGCTCCATGATTGCCGCCATACCTGAACATATCCGACAGTCACTTCAATGCCGTCGGCAGCAGTTTGCAGAGATTGATGCCGATAGCCGGCAATTTCTTGAGAATCTGGATCAGACCACCCAGGAACAGCTGGATACCTGCTGGGGCGGCAGTGATTATGCCGCAGACCTCTGCCAGCGAAAGCCGGACATGTTCAAAACACTGATCAACAATGGTCAATTAACACAAACACTGTCAAAAAATGCGATTCAGCAATCATTAGACGACAAGCTGTCTACCGTTACCACAGAAGAAGAACTGGCTGCCGCCCTGAGGCGATTCCGTCATTACCATCAACTTCGTATTATCTGGCGTGATCTGAACCGACTGGCGGAATTATCGGAAACCACATCAGATCTCTCCAATTTGGCAGACTGCTGCATCGAAAGCGCCTGCCAATGGCTCTACAACCGGCTTTGTGAATCGCTCGGAACGCCCTATGGCAGGGCTACCCCCGAGTCTGAACCTGTACCTCAGAAAATGGTGATCTTAGGTATGGGTAAGCTGGGCGCGAGCGAACTCAACCTCTCGTCAGATATTGACCTGATCTTCTGTTATCCCAATAAAGGTGAAACCCAAGGCGCTGCGCGCAGTCTGGATAATCAGGAATTCTTTGTCAGGCTTGGCCAAAAATTGATTACAGCGCTAGATGCCAAAACCGTCGATGGTTTTGCCTTTCGCGTAGATATGCGACTCCGCCCTTACGGTCAAAGTGGTGCACTGGTACTGAGCTTTGCCGCCATGGAACAGTACTATCAGGATCAGGGACGGGACTGGGAACGATACGCCATGATCAAGGCTCGGGTCGTAGCGGGTGATATCTGCCGGGGTGAAGAACTGCTTAAAACCCTGAGGCCTTTTGTCTATCGTCGCTATATCGATTTTGGCGCCATTGACGCCCTGCGTGACATGAAACGACTGATTCATCGTGAAGTCTCGCGCCGAAACATGCAAAACAATATCAAACTGGGGCCTGGCGGCATTCGGGAAATTGAATTTATTGTCCAGAGTTTCCAGCTGATTCATGGTGGACGAGAACGTCGACTGCAGGAACGTTCGCTATTAAACATTCTGTCTTCACTGGAAGCTCTGGGGTATATGCCTCAGACAGCCTGCCACGAGCTTCGAGAAGCCTACCGTTTCCTCAGAAATACCGAACACGCGCTACAGGCCGTGGCTGACCGGCAGACGCAGACTCTGCCTGCCTCCGAACAGGAATATGATCGCCTGGCCTGGATCATGGGCTACAACAACCAGCAATCATTTCAGGAAGCACTGGATCATCACCGTGAACGGGTAACTTACCATTTTGAACAAGTGATTCGAGATCCGGACACACCGCAATCGGCTCATGAGGAATCCGGCGATGACTGGGAAGTCCTCTGGTCTGCCCGACGCCAGCCTGAAGAAGAAGTTGAGCTGCTGCAGCGTCATGGTTTTACCGATCCGGAAACCGCCCACCGGCGCCTTATGGATCTCCGCGACAGCAAGGTACTCAAAACCGTTCGCCGCCAAAGCGCGGATCGCATTCGGCAATTCATACCCGCCTTGTTGCAAACTGTCAGCAATGCAGAGGATCCCGATCAGGCGCTAAACCGGGTTCTGCCGATTATTGAATCGGTACTGCGCCGTACGGCCTACCTGGTACTGCTGATTGAAAATCCGCATGCACTGGAACATCTGGTCAGGCTCTGTGCCGCAAGCCCCTGGATCAGTGAACAGGTCGCCCGCCATCCGGTATTACTCGATGAATTCCTGAATCTTGGCAGCCTCTATACGCCCCCGAACCAGGAAGCCCTTCAGGACGAACTTCGTCAGCAACTATCCCATATTCCGGAAGAAGACCTGGAATCCCAAATGGAAGCGCTGCGCTATTTCAAAATGGCCCATGTGCTTCGTCTGGCGGCAGCCCAGGTCGCTGGCACCATGCCGCTGATGAAAGAAAGCGATTACCTGACCTGGATAGCTGAAGCCATCCTGAAGGAAGTCCTGGGCATTGCCTGGAACCAGCTGACGGTTCGCTATGGTCACCCCATGGAAACACCCGACAAACCCTGCAACCCGGGCTTCATCATCCTGGGTTATGGCAAATTGGGCGGCATTGAACTGGGGCCGGGATCTGACCTTGACCTTGTCTTCATCCATAGCGGTGGCGCCAACCTGAGCACCAACGGTGAGCGGGAAATCGACAACAACCTGTTCTTCACCCGCCTGGGCCAGCGAATTGTCCACATATTATCCACAGCCACAGCGTCCGGCCAGCTGTACGATGTGGATATGCGTTTGCGTCCCTCAGGCAACTCAGGCCTGCTGGTTTCGTCGCTCCCCGCGTTTGAGAAGTACCAGGAAAATGAAGCCTGGACCTGGGAGCATCAGGCACTGGTCAGAGCCCGTGTCATTGCCGGCTGCCCCGAACTGGCTTCACGCTTTGAACAGATTCGCGCAACTACTCTTGGCAAACGTCGCGATCTGGAAGAATTACGCAAAAACGTCCTCGATATGCGCAAAAAAATGCGGGACAACCTGGGCACCAAGGAAACCGGAGCAGGCACCAAGCCTGACACCTGGAATGAAAACCACCTATTCCACCTGAAACAGGATGTCGGTGGCATCGTCGACATTGAGTTCATCACCCAATACACGGTACTTGCCTGGTCTCACGATCATCCTGCTCTACTGAAATGGAGTGACAACATCCGTATTCTGGAGGAACTGGAGCAGGCAGACCTGCTTCCGGCAGAGGAATGTCAGCAACTCCGGGACATCTACCAGCGCTATCGCAAAACTCTTCACCTGCGCGCCCTGCAAAACCTGCGAAGCAGTATTTCGGCGGGTCAGTTCCAAGAGGAGCGACGGATTGTCATCGCTATCTGGGACCAACTCCTGCAAACCGAAACCCTCGCTAGAACAACCGCTGGCTAAACGATAAAACCACTGTCGTTACGCCGAGGAATATGATGGAATACGGAAAACCGCAAGGCACCGCCCGGACACGATCCGGGCGGTTTTTGCTGAGTAAACTATCATCAGACCTGGCTGCCGAACACGTACGTTCCTGACCGGAACCTCGACAGCGGCAACCGCTGCGGTAACAACGAACCCGATTCGATCACAATAAAGAATACTTCGACAGGAGCAGCACTGATGTCTTTTGCCGACCGCGATGGTGTTATCTGGTACGACGGCGAACTGGTTCCCTGGCGTGAAGCCAAAACCCACGTCCTGACCCATACCCTGCATTATGGTCTGGGTGTCTTTGAAGGGGTCCGCGCCTACGCCACAGACAAGGGTCCCTGTATTTTCCGACTGCAGGAACACACCCGACGCCTGTTCCGTAGTGCGCACATTTTGAAAATGAACATTCCCTACGGTTACGAAGAACTGCTGGAAGCCCAGAGAACCGTGGTGCGGGAAAATGGTCTTGATTCTGCTTACCTGCGCCCCATGTGTTTCTATGGTTCGGAAGGCATGGGACTGCGTGCTGACAACCTGAAAACCCACTGCATTGTCGCCGCGTGGGAGTGGCCATCCTATATGGATCCCGAAGCCAAAGAGAAAGGCATCAAGATCCGCACGTCGTCCTACACCCGCCACCATGTGAATATCACCATGTGCAAGGCCAAGGCGAACGGCAATTACATCAACTCCATGCTGGCGCTCAAGGAAGCGCTGGACTGTGGTTGTGAAGAGGCGCTGCTGCTGGATAACGAAGGTTATGTGGCCGAAGGCAGCGGTGAGAATATCTTCATCGTTAAGGACGATGGCATTCTCTACACACCAGAACTGACGTCCTGCCTCGAAGGCATTACCCGTGACACCATCATCCAGTTTGCCCGGGAACTCGGTCTGGAAGTTCGCGAGAAGCGAATCACCCGTGATGAAGTCTATGTCGCTCAGGAAGCCTTTTTCACCGGCACTGCGGCAGAAGTCCTGCCCATCCGCGAGCATGACGGCAGGATGATTGGTAACGGTATACGGGGCCCGATCACGGAAAAACTGCAAAAAATGTATTTCGATCAGGTCACCGGTCAACGGGAACAAAATCCTGAATGGCTGACGCCCGTTCGTCAGCTCGCCTGAACACCGGGCAATTCCGACTATAAACCCTGAAAAAGTGGCGTATAATTGCGCCACTTTTTTTATCTGCCCGAAATATCGCGGCTGACAAGCAGTCAAGCGATCTCCAATGGCAGGCTAGAGTCGGGGTGCAGCCACCTGCCCGGTCCTGACGGGCGGTAGCGTACCGGCGATTTCATCGCCTGATGTCCTGCGCAGTGATGACAGAGTCACGCCCTGGCAAACCGGCAACCGATAATCTGGAAACATAGCGGAGTCCCGTGAAGTACCTGATAGTTGGCCCATCATGGGTAGGCGATATGGTGATGGCACAGACCCTGTTCATCACGCTGAAACAGCAATGCCCGTCTGCCGTCATTGATGTCCTGGCACCCGCCTGGAGTCGGCCACTACTGGCACGTATGCCGGAAGTTCGTCAGGGACTGGAGATGCCGCTGGGACATGGTGCGCTTAACCTGTCTGTAAGACGTCGCCTCGGCAAACAACTGGCAGCCGAAGGCTATGACCAGGCCATCATCCTGCCCAACTCATTCAAATCCGCGTTGATTCCCTTTTGGGCAGGCATCCCCAAACGCACGGGCTGGCGGGGCGAAATGCGCTATGGCCTGCTCAATGATCTTCGGATTCTCGACAAAACCGCGTTACCGCTGATGATCCAGCGTTTCATCGCATTGGGTTATCCCAAAGGCAGTGTACTGCCAGAATCCTATCCCGCGCCTGCACTCGTCGCCGATAGCGATAATGCGAAGCAAGCACTGAAAACATTTAACCTCTCCCTGAATCGACCGGTTCTGGCATTGTGCCCGGGCGCCGAATTTGGCCCAGCCAAACGCTGGCCGGAACAGCATTTTGCCGCCATTGCCAGTGAACGACTGAGGCAGGGCTGGCAGGTCTGGTTGTTTGGGTCACAGAAAGACGAGGTCGTTTGCGACAGTATTTGTCAGCAGGTGCCCAACGTCTATCAAAGCAACATCCACAATCTGGCTGGTAAAACCCAGCTGGCGGATGCCATTGACCTGCTATCACTGAGCGATGAAGTTGTCAGCAATGATTCAGGCCTGATGCATATTGCTGCCGCATTAAGCCGCAATCTTGTGGTCGTCTATGGCTCCACGTCTCCCGGATTTACTCCACCGCTCAACCCTAACAGCGTGATCGTCCAGTCAACGTTGTCATGCAGCCCCTGCT
Source organism: uncultured Kistimonas sp. (assembly GCA_964291505.2). Lineage (GTDB taxonomy): Bacteria > Pseudomonadota > Gammaproteobacteria > Pseudomonadales > Endozoicomonadaceae > Kistimonas. The sequence continues at coordinate 928,844 of OZ220199.1, forward strand.
TTCAGAGGACGTGTCCAAAACAGCATACGGATTGCCTGAAACAACTGTCACCCGCACAGGTAATTACGGCACTTGAGCAACTGTCCGGCCAGACTTCATTGAGGGAGATGACAGCATGAGAGCCTTAGTCATCAAAACCTCCTCAATGGGCGATGTGATTCACACCCTGCCGGCACTGACAGATGCCTCGGAAGCCATTGAAGGTATCCGTTTTGATTGGGTGGTAGAAGAAGGTTTTTCCGAGATTCCAGCCTGGCATCCAGCCGTTGACCGTGTTATCCCGGTCGCTATTCGTCGCTGGCGAAAACACCCGCTCAGCACGTGGCGCAATGGCGAATGGCGAAAATTCCGGGAAACCGTCGACCAGACAAACTATGACATCGTGATTGATGCGCAAGGACTGCTGAAGAGTGCCTGGCTCACCCGCTATACACATGGGTCAGTGCATGGTCTGGATAAAAACTCGGCACGAGAGCCCATGGCCGCGCGTTTTTATGACATGCCACACGCCGTCGCCAAAAACCAGCATGCGGTTGAGCGGGTCAGACAATTATTTGCCCAATCTCTTGGCTATGAGATGCCGGGACACAAAGGGCACTTCCATCTGGATTCTGACTACTTCATTGATATTCAGGGTATTCGCCCTATCCAGCAATATATGGTTTTCCTGCACGGCACCACTTGGGAAACCAAGCATTGGCCAGAGACATACTGGTGCGACCTCGCTCGTCATGTCACCCAAAGCGGTTACGCTGTCTGCCTGCCATGGGGTAATGAAAATGAACGACTGCGCGCGGAACGAATTGCAACGGCCGTAGACGGTGTTCGTGTACTTCCGCAGCTCAACCTTCGCGATATCGCCAGTGTTATCGCCGGCGCCAGCGCCGTTGTTGCTGTCGATACCGGCCTGGGTCATCTGACGGCAGCACTGGAAGTGCCAGCGGTTTCCCTTTATGGCCCAACAAGCCCGGATCTGGTGGGCGCCTACGGTGAGAACCAGGTACACCTGACACTGAACCAATGCCCGCCCAATCAGGCACAAAACGTCGAGCCCCCCATATTCGCCCCCATGACCGCGGATATCGTCTGGCAGCAACTCAAACCTATTATCAGAACACCAGGCAAATCAGCCACTGGCAAACGACTTAAGGGCAAAACCCACGAGTCCACAGGAACCCGATGAGACTGGCCTTTATTCTTTACAAATTTTTCCCGTTCGGCGGTCTGCAACGGGATTTCCTCCGCATTGCACTGACATGCAAGGCACGGGGGCACGATATTGTTGTCTATACCATGCAATGGGACGGTGACCGTCCGGATGGTTTTGAGATCCACACATGGAAACCCCGCACGCTCAGCGCCCATGCCAGAAACGAAAAGTTTCACGATCATGTCGTTTCAAGCCTGAGCCAAAAGCCGGCCGATGTGGTGATTGGTTTTAATAAGATGCCGGGGCTGGATGTCTATTACGCTGCCGATACCTGCTACGAAGACAAAGCCAGACACCTGCGCAGCCGCTGGTATCGATACGGTGCGCGTTATAGGCACTTTTCGTCGTATGAACGATCAGTCTTTGATCGCGACAGTCATACCGAATCGCTACTGATTTCAGGGGCTCAGAAGCCTTTGTTTGAAAAATACTATGATACCGCACCGGAACGACTCCATCTGTTACCACCAGGAATATCACGTGATCGTCGGCGTCCTGAAAATGGCCACGCTATTCGAGCAGATTTCCGTCAGGCATTCGGTATAAACGACGATGAATTGTTGCTGTTGATGATTGGTTCAGGTTTTAAAACCAAGGGGGTGGATCGCGCCCTGTTATCCATCAAGGCACTGCCTGATGCACTACGGCGCAAAACCCGCTTGTTTGTGATCGGACAAGACAATCCCAAACAGTTCCAGCTACAAGCCCACAAGCTGGGTATTGCACGACAAATTACGTTTTTTTCCGGACGAGATGATGTCCCCCGTTTTCTGCTCGGTGCCGACCTGCTGGTTCATCCGGCATACAACGAAAATACCGGCACCGTACTACTGGAAGCACTGGTCGCCGGTCTGCCGGTTTTCTGTACCGATGTCTGCGGCTACGCCCATTACATCAGGGATGCCAAGGCAGGTGAGCTGATTCAGTCACCGTTTAATCAGCAGGTTATGAACTCGCAGTTGGTCAAGATACTTGAATCCGCGGAACAGCGTAAAACCTGGCAGGCTAACGCGCTGATGTTTGCAGACACTGCCGATATTTACAGCATGCCGGAACATGCGGCGGATCTGATTGACACGATTGGTGTCCGCCTGTCAGGAGCCGCTGCCTGATGCTCTGGTTACGTGATGATTTCAAGCAGGCCTGGCAAGGCTGCGATCCGTTCGAAAAAGTAGAAACATTGCAGGGCAAAGTCTATCGGCAACTGGAAGCACGGAAAACCCTGCAGTTTGAACAGGACGGCAAGAGTTTTTTCGTCAAAATCCATCGGGGTGTCGGCTGGAAAGAAATTCTCGACAACCTGATGCGGTTACGCGCGCCCGTGCTGGGTGCAGGCAATGAATGGCAAGCTATCCAGAAACTGGAATCACTCGATGTAAAAACCATGACAGCCGTCGCTTTTGGCGAAAAGGGCAACAATCCTGCACGTCAAAAGTCGTTTATAGTGACCGAAGATCTAATAGATACCATCAGCCTTGAGGATCTCTGTGCACAATGGTCTGCACACCCTCCATCATTCCGGCTAAAAAAAGCCTTGATTGAAAAAGTGGCAAACGTCAGCCGACTTCTACACAGCAACGGGGTCAATCACAGGGATTACTATATCTGTCATTTTCTGCTTCATATTCCTGACGGTATTACGGGCATTGATCCTGATAACCTGACCCTTTCACTGATTGATCTGCACCGCAGCCAAATCCGGGAAAAAACACCGAAACGTTGGATTATCAAAGATATCGCCGGCCTCTGGTTCTCAGCGTTCGATATTGGTTTGACCCAGCGCGATATTTACCGGTTTATCCGAATCTATACCGGACTGCCACTGCGAGAAGCCTTTGCACAGTATCAGTGGCTCTGGCGCCCCCTGGAACGTAAAGCACAAAAACTGTATCGCCGTTATCACCGGAAGCTGAATAATGGTGACCGGCTGTGACAGAAACACAAAAACAACGTCGTATGCTAACCACCACTCGCTGGAATATTGAACCGGTTTTCCGTGACACCACTATTGCGGAAGCTTTCCGTTCTTTGGAAACCGTTTTCGCTATTGAGCCAGCAGGCGCACTGGCAGCAGCCGATTCTGAGAGCATGGTGTTTCGTCACGAAATCGATGGCAAACCGTTCTACGTCAAACGCTATCACTCCACAAAAGGCCTGCGTAGCTGGCTGGGCTGGAGCCGCATACGAATTGAATGGAAAAACCTTTTGTTGTTCCGACGCCTCGGGGTACCGGCAGCGCCAGTGGTTGCCTATGGCCAGGAACGTTGCCTTACCAAAACGATTCGTGGGGCGCTGATCACGGCTGGCCTGGAAAATACCCAGGATCTAGCGACTATGGCTCAAGAGAACTCACCGCTACTGCGTGACCGAGCCTGGATAAAAAACGTCAGCCGTCAGGTGGCTGAAGCCGCACGCAAATTACACGACTACGGTTTTGCTCATAACGATTTCAAGTGGCGCAATATTCTCGTCACCCAGGATAAGGACAACCCCAAAATTTATCTGATTGACTGCCCAACTGGGCAGCGCTGGTTTGGTTATTCGCTCAAATACCGGATATTGAAAGATATTGCCTGCCTGGACAAAGTGGCAAAGCAGCAGTTAAGCCGCACCCAACGTCTGCGTTTCTTCCTTGATTACCGCAGCCAGTCGGCACTGCGCAGCAGGGACAAAAAGGATATCCGTAAAATACTGTCATTTTTCGAGGGACGCGAATGACTGACGTCGAGTCCCTGGCAACAATGCCCAACCTGACAGCAGAACAGCTTGTTACGCTAACCCGGCAACCCGAGACACCATTCGCTCTCAAAACGGACAACAGAGTGATTGCCTGCCAGGAGGTACTGCGTTTTCTGCCCGGCAAGCGGCTGGTTGTACGTGCAGAACAGGAAGGCCAACCGGTTATCGTTAAATGCTTCTATGGCAACGGCGCTAATCGTTATTATCAGCGTGAATTAACAGGCATCAACGGCTTCATTCGTGCAGGAATAGATACGCCGACACTACTGGACAGTAGTAGCGAACAACAGGCTCTGCTAACCATCGTGACGGAAGACCTTGGTAAAGTTGAGTCACTGGAGCAGGTATGGCAACAGACGACGCTTGACGAAAAACAGCGTCAATGCTGGCTGCAAAAAACGGCGAGATTACTTGCGCAACTGCACCGCGCCGGTGTTTGTCAGGAAGATATTCATCTCGATAACCTGCTGGTCAGCAATGACCGCCTGTACATGATTGACGGCGGTGGCGCGACAGTCAGCGACACACCGCTCTCAGAAAAACAGGCTCGCCATAACCTCGCCCTATTCATGGCGGTACTTTTTCCCTGTTACGACCGTTTTGTCGACGATGTGTTGTCCGCCTATGCCATCGAAAACACGGTAGCGACGCAGTGGTCAAAAGCAGACTTTCTGAAAACCGTGCTTCATTTGCGTAAATGGCGCGAGCGGTTTATCCAGAAATCCCTGCGCAACTGTACTCACTTCAGGGTCGAAAGCAGTCAACGTCATTTTGCCGCGTTCAGTCGCCAATACGACGATGCAGCACTGCAAGCCCTTGTCGCTAATCCGGAAGCCTTCATTGACGACGGAAAGATTCTGAAACTGGGTAGAACCAATACGGTGGCCATCGTTACTCTTGATAATGAACGCAAGGTTCTAATCAAGAAATACCAGAGCACAAAAGGCTTTTTGCACAGGTACCTGCGCACACTGCGCTCTTCAAGGGCACGCAAGGCCTGGTTGAATGGTCACCTGTTACAGTTCCTGGGTATCGACACACCCGCCCCCATGGCCATGCTGGAACACCGGACAGGACCGGCCATCACCTGTAGCTATATCATCACCGAGTTTGTTCCAAGCACCCATGCTATGGCGTATTTCAATAGCTCGCAGGACGCTTTACCGGAATGGCAGCAGGTTGCCGCCGACATTGGCGACATTCTGATCACTCTGAAACGCAGCTGCGTCTATCATGGTGACCTGAAAGGTAACAATTTCCTGATCAGAAATAATAAGCCTCTGCTTATAGACCTTGACGCCATGACGTCGTATAAATGGCGGTTTTGTTTTAAGCGCCTCTTTCGCAAGGACCTGGAGCGATTCAGCCGTAACTGGAAAGACAATCCACGTGCGGCAGCGCTGTTTCGCCCAGTTATTGAGGCATGGGAACAAGCTTGATGACCGGGTCTCCACCATCAGACCCTGAGCAAGCCGTGTTCCCTCTCCTCAGGCCTTTGCCGGCAATGGACAGGAATATTGATGCTGAGATCACACTTCTGTGACACACCGTCGCTTATTCTGGCCGCCTTTGCCCGACGAGGCCTCAGGCGAGGGTCAATGAAACGAAATATGGACACAGGTCTGGCAACGATCTGCCACCGTACTTTTTAACTCAATATCGTGATTAAAGGATTCAGGAACAGGCTATGGTAATTCTCGGTTTATCCGGTGCAATCAGCCACGATCCATCCGCTGCCGTCTATATTGACGGCAAGCTGGTCGCCGCCGTTGAAGAAGAGCGTTTGATCCGGGACAAACACGCCAAAGGCAAAATGCCTCTGGAATCCACCAAGTTCGTTCTGGAACAAGCTGGCCTGAAGCCGGAAGATGTCGATGTCGTGGCGGTACCGCTGGCCCCCATCAGCATTCTGAGCCCTGCCCGCTGGCACTACGCCAAGCGCTACTGGTACGCACCTGACCGTGCACTGGACGCCATCTTTAACGGAAACCGCCGTTATCGCCGATACGTCTCCAACATCCGCAAGATGCTCGAGTCCCTTGGGTTTGAGTGGGGCAAGTTTGAGTTTGAACCGGTAGAACATCACCTGGCGCACGCCTCCAGCTGCTACCACCTGAGCGGCTTCAAGGAAAAGACCGCGATCATGGGTGTGGACGGTAAAGGCGAATACGCCACCACTTTCTTTGGGTACGGCGAGAATGGTGTAATCCACAAGATCAAGGAGTTCTACGACCCAGACTCCCTGGGTGGACTCTATGGCGCAATTACCGAATACCTCGGCTTCGACATGCTGGATGGCGAGTACAAGGTCATGGGCATGGCGCCCTATGGCGATCCGAAAAAATACGACCTCTCTCGCCTGATTGACTTTGATGGCAAGGACTTCCGGGTTAACACTCAGCTGGTCAACGTCGTTGGTATGCGTCGTTACAAAGAAAACGGCAAGGGGTTCTACTTCACTCCTGAACTGATTAAGTGGTTGGGTCCACGCCGTAAAGGTGATGTCGCAGACGATCCTTATATTCATTACGCCGCCGCCATACAGGCACTGTATGAAACTGTCGTCTTGAAACTGATGGATTACTACCTGGGCGACATCATCAAGGAAACCGGTAAGATTGCGTTCTCCGGCGGTGGCGCCCTGAACGTTAAGTTGAACCAGAAAATTATCGCACGTCCCGAAGTCAAGGAACTCTTCGTCCAGCCGGCTTCCGGTGATGCGGGTACCGCTATCGGTGCAGCGTCGTTTGCTTCCGTCAAGCGTGGTGTGGAAGTGGAGAAGATGACGCACGTTTATCTTGGCCCCTCATTCACCAACGAACAGGTCATCGAAGCCTGTGAGGAACATCCAGACAAACCCAAGTTCCGCAAAATTGAAAATGTGCCCCAGAACATTGCCAAAGTACTGGCCGATGGCAACCCTGTAGCCTGGTTTCAGGGTCGCATGGAATTCGGACCGAGAGCCCTGGGACGTCGAAGCATTATCGGTTGCCCGAGCTTCAACGGTATTGCGGACCGAATCAACGAACAGATCAAGTTCCGTGAGCGCTGGCGCCCCTTCTGTCCCAGTATGCTGGACCGGGTATCCAAGGAAATGTTCAAGGTTGACCACCCGGCGCCGTATATGACATTCACCTTTGAAGTGAACGAAGAGTGGAAAGAGCGCGTACCGGAAGTCGTACACGAAGACGGCACGTCCCGTGGACAGGCGGTCAGCAAGGAGACCAACCCGCGTTATTACGAGCTGTTGGAAGAAATGGAAAAGCTGACGGGTAATGGCGTAGTTTTGAACACTTCCCTGAACCGTCGTGGTGAACCCATTGTCTGCACACCGACTGACGCGCTGAATATGTTCTTTGGATCAGACCTGCAATACCTGATCATGGAAGATATTCTGGTCGTCAAGGGCGACTTCCCTGAGTTTGCCTAAATGGCCATAAGTGTGTGCCAGCGAACTGGTACACACTTTCCATTGCTATTTCCTCAATAAAAGTCACAGCCTAATTGTATTTGTGTCATTGTTGAAGGCTCGTTCTACGTATCATCTTATGGAGTAGACAGATACATGATCCATAAATGCCTGTTCCCAGCCGCCGGCTATGGCACCCGCTTCCTCCCGGCAACCAAATCCATGCCCAAGGAGATGATGCCGATTGTTAACAAACCGCTGATTGAATATGGCGTTGACGAAGCCATGCAGGCCGGCTTGAACGAGATCTGTATCGTGACAGGGCGAGGAAAACGCGCACTGGAAGATCATTTCGATATCAATTACGAGCTGGAACATCAGATCGCAGGTACGGGTAAAGAAGCATATCTCAACGGCATTCGTGACATCATGAATGAGTGCACCTTCTCGTATACCCGACAGACTGAAATGAAAGGACTGGGTCATGCTATTTTGACCGGACGGACACTGGTTGGTGAACAACCGTTTGCCGTAGTGCTAGCCGACGACCTGTGCCTGAATCCGGAAGGTGATGGTGTTCTGGCCCAAATGGTTGCTTTGTATAAGCAATTCCGCTGCTCCATTGTGGCCGTTGAGGAAGTACCACAGGATCAGGTTCACAAATACGGTGTGATTGCAGGCGAAATGATCCGTGATGATATCTACCGGGTGAATACGATGGTAGAAAAGCCCTCCCCCGATGAAGCGCCCAGCAATCTTGCCATCATTGGCCGCTACATTCTGACGCCGGATATTTTCGATATTCTGGAAGACACCAAACCCGGCAAGAACGGAGAGCTCCAAATCACGGATGCCTTGATGAAGCAGGCTCAGAATGGCTGCGTCATGGCTTATCGATTCAAGGGACAGCGTTTCGATTGCGGCAGTGTGGAAGGATTCATTGAAGCAACGAACTACTGCTACAGCACTATCTACACCCAATAGTGCGGTTTGCATATCAGGGCTCTCAATATGTTTAGAGCCCTGACACTTGCCTGTACCTGCTTTACTTCAAATATTCCCCCGCCCCACCGACGTGCTGACGAGCACCAACAGAACCTTCCAGAGTCAACACCTCAAACACGTCATCAGTGATAGTCGCTGAGAATTGCTGCAATTCTTCCAATGTCATCAGGGAAAGATCCTTTCCTGAATTCACACCATAAGCCACCGCCTTACCCACCACTTCGTGAGCATCACGGAAGGGCATGCCTTTCTTCACCAGATAATCCGCCAGATCCGTTGCGGTCGCATAGCCTTTCATGGCCGCAGATCGCATATTTTCCTTGCGTGAGCGGATATGAGGCACCATATCGGCAAACGCCCGCAGGCTGTCCCGTACGGTATCCACCGCATCGAACAGCGGCTCCTTGTCTTCCTGATTATCCTTGTTATACGCCAGCGGCTGGCCTTTCATCAGAGTCAGTAAGGACATCAAATGTCCATTGACCCGCCCCGTTTTGCCCCGTACCAACTCAGGAACATCCGGGTTTTTCTTCTGGGGCATAATGGAAGAACCGGTGCAGAAGCGATCGGGTAATTCAACAAAATCAAACTGGGCCGACGTCCACAGCACCAGTTCTTCAGACATCCGCGACAGGTGCGTCATGATCAGTGCTGAAACACTGCAGAACTCAATGGCAAAGTCCCGATCACTGACCGCATCCAGAGAGTTCGCTGCCGGACGATCAAAACCCAGTAATTCAGCCGTATATTCACGATCTATCGGATAGGTAGTACCCGCCAGCGCCGCTGCGCCTAATGGGCAAATATTGACCCGTTTGCGACAATCCTGAAGGCGCTCACTATCACGCAACAGCATTTCACGCCAAGCCCGCAAGTGATGACCAAAAGTGACTGGCTGCGCCGTCTGCAGATGGGTAAAGCCCGGCATGATAGTCTGACTTTCATGCTCAGCCAGCGTATTCAAGCCTTGTTCCAGGCGCGTAAGCTCTTCACTAATTGAGTCAATTTCATCACGAAGCCAGAGCCGGATGTCCGTGGCGACCTGATCATTCCGGGAACGCCCTGTATGCAGTTTCTTGCCTGCAATGCCAATCTTCTCGGTCAATCGAGCCTCGATATTCATATGAATATCTTCCAGCTCAATGGACCACTCAAACCGTCCTTCCTCAATCTCCTGACGAATACCTTCAAGACCAGCTATGATGTCCGCCAGCTCCTTGTCAGTCAGCAGGTTACACTTGTTCAGCATCTTCGCGTGGGCGATAGAACCCGCGATATCATGCCGATAGAGTCGCTGGTCAAACTGGATTGATGCGGTAAAGCGGGCAACAAAGGCGTCGACCGGTTCACTGAAACGTCCGCCCCATTGCTGATTGGTATTGTTGTTGTCACTCATCACTGCCACTCGTTTGCCGGTTACTGCCAACACAGGGAGAATAGAACACCAGACACGCTGATGCCGGGCATCATTATAACCACTGCACCGCCGAATAATATAAAAGCATGCGGGATTGCCCCGGTTTCCTGTTGCCGGTAAAACCGGTGACCCAAAGAACAAACACAATATTGTCTGCCCTGGCAGGCCAAAGGAATCACAACCTTTTATGAAGCACTTGAGGTCAGCATCATCATCGTCTCCAGCGGATTACCCGGATTTTTTCCTGCCTGATCTTTGCACTCCTAAAGCCGTGCTTCTCCTCGTTCTGGTTGCCGAACTGTTTGTCCTGGTACTGGTACTGGCCATGCCGGAACCGGGATTTGACTGGAATTATCTGGCTCTGACCTCACTCTTTGTTCAGTGGATTGTACTGGTCTGTGCCGCATTACTCTGCCGATTGCGTCGGCTATTGGCCCGCTGCTCCATTCCCACTATCACGATCGCCTGCCTTGCACTGTGTGTCACGATTACTCTGGTCTTTACCCTGGGTACTGAATATTTCTTCTACCAGCTTGAAGCGGGCCTGGAGTCCGCCGCTATCAATGACTGGCTGTTACTCCGAAATGGCCTGATTGCCGCCATTATTACCGGTATCCTTCTACGCTATTTCTATCTCCAGAAGGAACTGAGCCGCCAGCAGCAAGCAGAGCTTCAGGCACGAATTCAGTCACTTCAGTCGCGCATTCATCCCCATTTCCTGTTCAACAGTATGAACAGTATCGCCAGCCTGATTCATATTGATCCAGATAAAGCCGAGCAGGCGGTTGAAGACCTGTCAGACCTGTTTCGCGCCAGCCTGGCAGAAAGCGGTATTGAAATTCCCCTGAAACAGGAAATCGAACTCTCCCAGCGCTATGTCAATATTGAGAAATACCGCTTCGGCGATCGCCTGACCATTCAATGGGATATTGCCGATTTACCTGAAGATTTGATGATTCCCCAGCTAACACTGCAGCCTTTACTGGAAAATGCCATATTTCATGGTATACAACCTGATCCGGCTCCGGGCTCGATCATGGTGGCGATTGACTACCGTGATAACACCTTTGCGCTTGAGATCAGCAATACCATGGCTCAGGATACTGAGCATGGTGGCGCCAACCCGCATACTGGCAACAGTGTCGCGCTGGGTAACATTGCCGCAAGGCTCGAAGCACTGTATGGGGACAAAGCCCGTTTGCGGACAGGCACAGAAACCCGGGGTGACCGGCGCTGGTTCAAAGCGCAGATCACCTATCCTTGGCCGGTATAAGCCACGACGGCATGTGAATTCACTGATTAGGTACCATGCAAGGTCCAATAAAAACCATGAAAGTACTGATCGTCGATGACGAGCCCCTCGCCAGAGAACGCCTGCGTTACATGCTGGATCGCATTCCGGATGTCACGCCTCTGGCGGAGGAAGCCGCCAATGGCGCAGAAGCCGTCAAGCTGTCAGAGCAACTGGGACCTGACATTATTCTCATGGATATCCATATGCCCAGCATGACCGGACTGGAAGCCGCTGCCCATATCAGTCAGCTGGAGTATCCTCCCGCCATCATTTTCTGCACCGCTTACGAGCAACATGCCATTGAGGCCTTTCAGGTTCAGGCCGTTGGTTACCTGTTGAAACCCGTTAAACAGAGCCGGCTAGAAACAGCGTTACAGCAGGCATCCCGGGTTAACCGGTCCCAATTAAGCGCCCTGCAACAGCAGGGAGACGATGACAGTGTTCTGCGAACACATATTTCAGCCCGGACTCACAAAGGGCTGGAGCTGATCCCTGTTGGGGAAATTCTCTACTTCCTGGCAGACAACAAATACACCACCGTCTGCCATCAGGGCGGCGAAGTCCTGATTGATGAACCCCTAAAAAGCCTCCAGAAGCAACTGGGCGATCAATTTGTGCGTATTCACAGGAATGCTCTGGTTGCCCGACGGGCAATTGAGAGCCTAACCCGAACCAATGAAGGTATCCACGAAATTCGTCTGCGTGGTGTGGATAAACCATTAATTGTCAGTCGTCGCCATGTGGCGTTACTGCGAAAATTAATGAAAAACCCCTAAAAGGTTCAGGGAACCTCGAAACTGGCATATCATTGCTGCCCGGTAACATCATGGACAAGGCAGTTTGTCGTGAACAGACTTCGTATAGCGACCCGCAAAAGCGCCCTCGCCCTTTGGCAGGCCAACTATGTCAAGGCACGTCTGGAAGCCCTGCACTCTCACCTGACCATTGAACTCGTCACCATGACCAGCAAGGGCGACCGTATCCTTGATGCCCCCCTGGCCAAGATTGGCGGCAAGGGGCTGTTCGTCAAGGAGCTGGAAAATGCCCTGCTGGAAGATCGTGCGGATATTGCTGTTCACTCCATGAAAGATGTTCCCATGACATTTCCAGAGGGACTCGGGTTGGCTGTCATCTGTGAGCGAGAAGACCCCCGTGATGCCTTTGTATCCAATCATTACCAGAATATTGACCAGTTACCGGAAGGCGCCATTGTTGGCACATCAAGTCTTCGCCGCCAGTGTCAGTTGCTGGAAAAGCGGCCTGACCTGACCATCCGGTTCCTGCGCGGCAACGTCAACACCCGCCTGCAGAAACTGGATGATGGCGAGTACGATGCCATCATTCTGGCAGCTGCGGGCCTGATCCGGCTTGAGATGCAGGATCGTATACAGCAATTCCTGCCTGTTACATTCAGCTTACCGGCCGGCGGACAAGGCGCCGTGGGCATTGAGTGCCGAACAGATGATAAAGACACCCTGGCGCTGATCGAGTCGCTTCATCATGAGGATACTGCGACCTGTGTACTGGCGGAGCGTGCCATGAACCGTCGTCTGGAAGGCGGCTGCCAGGTGCCCATCGCCTGTTATGCCGTGCTGGAAAATGACCAGGTCTCGCTGGAAGGGCTGGTCGGCAAGCCGGACGCCAGTGAAATCCTGAGAGCAGCGGTCACACGCCCCCGACAGGAATGCGAACAGGCCGGCATTGAGGCCGCGGATGCACTTCTGGCACAAGGCGCGGGTGAAATTCTCAAGGCTGTCTACCAGGACAGTGGCCATTGAAATGACAGAGCTGTCACTTCAATCCATGCGGGTTCTCGTGACTCGCCCACAACCACATGCGGATAACCTGGCCAATGCTATCAGGGCACAAGGTGGCTTCGCCCTGGCCGTGCCACTGCTGGATATACGTCCCACGCCAGAATCACAACGCCTTCGCGACTGCCTGCAACAGCTGGATCAATACCAGAAGATTATTGCTATCAGCATGCCTGCCGTAGAACACGGACTGAATAGTATCGAAAACTGGTGGCCACAACTCCCCGTTGGCATTGACTGGTATGCCATTGGTGAAGCAACAGCCAACGCGCTGCAGCAACATGGCATCACAGCGAACTACCAATTTGGCGGCTTTGACAGTGAAGCACTGCTGGAACTGACTGATTTTCATGAGGTCGATGGTCAGCGCATTCTGATCATCAAGGGCAAAGATGGTCGCGACAAGCTCCAGACAACGCTGACAGAACGTGGCGCAACCGTAGAGAACCTGGTTGTCTACGAACGGGTTTTCCCCGACTACCCGGCAGGATACCTGCCACAGCAACTGTCAGACCACAGAATCCATGTTATTGTGGCTACCAGTAGCCAGATCGTGATCAACCTGCAATCACTGCTGAATCATCACCCAGATGCCGATAACCTGAAACAACTGACACTGATCGTACCGAGTCAGCGTGTGGCAGAGGATGCACGCGCCTGTGGTTTCAACCACATCGCCATCAGTGAAGGCGCCGGTACACCCGCAGTTCTGGATACACTGGCCCGATTGAGTGATACAGTGAGTTGATGCGTTTAATTGCAACCGGACGACGCACGTGAGCGAACAGGAACAGAACAAGACAGGTGAACAGGGACAAAAGTCCCTTCCCGATGCCAATGCCGGGAAAGAGAAGTCCAGTAAACCGCGTAGCGGCAACCGGATCAGCAAAGTTGGGATACTGGGCTGCTTGCTTGGCCTGACCGCGATTGCCGGTGTCGGCGGTTTAGGCTGGAAGGGTTATCAGATCTGGCGGCAGCTTCCAACAGAGGCCCAGCTCATGACACGGGTCAATGACGCCCTGGCGCCTTCCCGCGAAACCCATGAAACCATCCTGGTGCTGAAAGCTGAGCTCAACGATACCCGGGAGCAATACAGCCGTCTGGTCACCCGGATGGACAACCTGAACCGTAAACTGGTAAGGCTCCAAGGGAGCGACCGCAGTGATTGGTTACTAGCAGAAGCCGAGTACTTGTTACGCCTGGCCAATCAACGTCTGCTCACCATGCGTGATGTCAAAAGCGCCATGACACTGCTGTCACAGGCTGATCAGCTGCTGATTTCTGTTGATGAATACGGACTTTTTCCTGTCCGTCAGGCGCTGGCTGAGGATATCGCCGCATTGAAAGCCGTCGAGCGATTTGATCTTGAAGGCACCTGGCTCAAGATCAATGCCCTGATCGGCAGAATCGACAAATTACCCCTCCTGCCTCCCAGTGGTTTCAAACCGGATCAGCCCGAATCCCTTAATGAAGAAGCCATTGTCAGCGATGAGATCTGGCAACAGCGTCTGGAAACGACGGCGCTGGAAACCTGGCACGCATTCACCGGCCAGTTCCGCATTCGTACTGATAACCATGAAGCAGTGACTGCATTACTGCCCCCCTCTGAAGAGTTGTATCTTCGCCAGAATCTCCGCCTGATGCTGGAACAGGCCCAACTCGCATTGCTTCAGGGACAGGAAAAGCTGTACCAGACCAGCCTGGCGAATGCCCAATCCTGGTTGCAGACCTGGTTCCTGAATACCGGCCCGGAAATCACGGCCGTTCATAGCCAGTTAAGCGCCCTCCAACAAGTCCAGGTCTTACAGAAATTGCCAGATATCAGTCGCTCTGTAGTGGCGCTGAAAGGCTATGTTGATGATCTGGCTGAACAACGCCTGCCCGTTACGCCAGCGTCCAGCAAGACACAACCCGATAGCAATAAGCCGGCTACTGCCAACAGCAGTGAGGCCAGCCAATGAAAAAAACACTACTTCTGCTGCTCCTGATTGCTGCCTGCTTCGGCATCGCGCAGATGATGGTGCATGACAGCGGCTATGTCCTGATTGCTTACGACCGGTTTTCCCTGGAAGGGAGTGTCTGGTCATTCCTACTGGCAGGCGTTTTGCTGATTGCGGGGTATAAAATCCTGACCTGGGGTTTCCATCTGCTGGCTGGTAGCATCAGTCTGGCTTATCCGATGACCCAGAAGAGCAAACGCCGCCGCGCCCAACGTCAATCCGCCAAAGGCTTGATCCAGTTTGCCAACGGTCACTGGAAGTCCGCACAGAAACTGTTGGCGCACTCCGCCGAGTCTGGTCAGGCTCCCCTACTCAATTACCTTGCTGCCGCGCGTGCAGCCCATGAGAATGGCGATTATGACGCCTGCTCCGACTACCTGCGCAAGGCAGATGCCTCCGCTCCAGGAGCTGATATCGCCATCGGTATCACCCAGGCAGAACTCCTGCTTGCACGCGGCAGACTGGAACAGGCACTGGCCACACTGAAACGACTGCGCAAACGCTCTCCAAAACACACCTATGTCAACAAACTGCTGAAGCAGGTCTATCTGCGCCTGCACGACTGGCAGGCACTGGCAGAGTTACTGCCGACTCTGCGTAAGCTCAAGGTTATCAGCAGTGATGAGTTTGATGATCTGAATCAGCAGGCTTACAAGGCCCTCTTTGAACAGGCCTACCAGCAGGGCAAAGGGCATACTGATGTAGAAGAACGTATTCGCCCCGCAGAGGCCATCTGGCAAAAACTCAGCAAAGGCCAAAAGAAAGAAGATTACCTGTTTTACGATTTTGTCAGCTGCCTGACCCGCCTCGGTGCCGAGAAACGCGCAGAAGCGGTCATGCGTCGCCACCTTTCCGATTTGTACAGTGAACGCATTATCCGGCTCTACGGCCAGATCGAAGGTGAAGACAAGGAACGTCAATTACTAGGCGCAGAGAAACTGCTGGATGAACGCCCCAATGATGCCGAGCTGTTCCTGACACTGGGCCGCCTGTGTATTCACAACAAGCTCTGGGGCAAAGCCCGGGAATATCTGGAAGCCAGCCTCCGGTTACGCAAGCAAGCCGATACCTATAACGAACTCGGCCAACTGCTGGCGCAACTGGGTGAACATGAAAAAAGTACAGAGTTTTTCCGGCAAGGTCTGAGCATGACGGTAGCCCTTCAGGAGTGATGTATCCCATGAGCCGTTTCTACCTGTTTATTGCCGCACTATCCGGATTTCTGGTTGTTGCACTGGGCGCCTTTGGCGCCCATGCACTAGAAGCCAAATTACCTTCCTCCCTGCTTGTGACTTGGGGTAAAGCCGTTGATTACCAGATGTTCCACACGCTTGCCCTGGCACTCACCGCATCACTGGGAATGCATTATCCCGCCAATCGCTGGCTGAAGCTGTCAGCCAGATTATTTATCGGTGGCATGATTCTCTTTAGTGGCAGTCTTTACCTGCTGGTATTAACAGGCACTCGCAGCTTGGGAATGATTACACCCTTTGGTGGCGTCGCCTTTATGCTTGGCTGGCTTTCCCTGTCTTTTTTTGCTGCACACCACTATAAGAATCAAAACTAAATTTTAAGCTGTGATCTCGCTTTCTTGGAAGTCGATGGTTCTTCAGAGTCACTGGCAGGAGCTGCCCGTTTTTTTGAAGGATCATCTTTTCGTTTCGCTTCTGCAAACGCCAGCCACTCAATATCAGTAATATGCTGATGCTTTTCCATCAACATTTCGTGCAATTCATCGAAGAATTTTTGTACTGTATCAATATCAGCGCCCGCAAGATCAGAAAATGATTTAGTTGCATTCTTTATACGAACATCTTCTGTTTTAGTAAAAGCCAAAGCAACATATATAGCCAATTCCAAAAATAATTTTTTATTTAATGGCGAAAGATATTCATAAAAATACTGTACGGAATATAGATCAACCTCATATTGTCCAGATAGAAAACCTTTCCACTCTTCCTTAAATTGCTCTAACTGACCTTTTCCTGAAGATTGTAACCATTCACTTCCAGATGTTTCACTACCTTCTATGATTGTTTCCGAGCCAGAACTACTTTTATCACTCTCTTCTAATGTTTCTGAAGTCTCTATCATCCAATAGGATGGAACCTTCATTTCTTCAGCTTCTTTTGCATGTTCATTTAATTCTTGCGCAATCCTTTTCTTACTCTCCTCACTAACAACTGCGACATTATCAGGCTTTCCTTTTCCGGGATCATAGCCATAGTCCATACGTAATAGACTACATGGAGGAATTGTACGTAAAGCTCTCACATGCATTTCCACTTTTTCCATAAATTCAGAAAACAACGCCATGCTACATATTTGTTGTGCATCTGCTATTATTTCATGCGGTTTCGGTGTTTTTATGATTTCATTCATCCTACCAATATCAGCAGGTTTACACATAGGGATTATTTCCACATTGCATTCACGCCTAGTTCGCGCATGACCGATTCGACCTAAACAACTGTTGCTTTTGACGCCATAATTAACATTTCTAAAAAAAATCTTCGACCACGCAACAGTCTCATCAGTAGATAACTGCTCAAAATACGGAGAATGTGACACTCGCTTAAAGATGATAGATTTCCCCTCATCATCAAACAATCTGAAAACAGGCTCTCCTGTTGCTGAGTACACAGCGACCGTCTCTCCATCCTGAATTTCAGTAGTAGTAAGAGGGGGAAGATTATTGACTTTTAAAACACCAGCTTTTGTTTGTAGTTCACATATTCCATCCCTCTCTTCTTTCTCAGCCTCAATCTTTCTTTTATTTAAGGCAGCCATTGCTTCCTTCACCTCTAACAGTTCTTCCGGAGTAAGCGCTTCTCCACTCATTATTTTATCTAACACAATGGTTTCTGTTACTGAGCGCCTCCCTGTATCGCCAACTCTCTTCTGACTTCCAACCCCGCCTGATGTAGATGGTTGAGACTCTATACCTTGAACATTCACTATCAATACTCTCTAGTCAAAGGAATCAATAGTACTTTGTGTCCAATCAGCCTTTTTAGTTTCATTATCACGAACAAAATCACTAACGAAATGATTGGCACACTTGCAAATAAAATTTCTGTCCAGACAGTTGTTAAAGATGATCTTCGCCTTTTACAGTCTTGCTGTTTCGTGAAAAACTCAGCTAAGGTTACGCTTTTTACAGCAGGTCTATCAGGTTAGCTTCACTTACACATGCCCGATTGCTGACATAATCGGGAAGTCGACCTGACCAATGCACCGTCACTCAATGAAATACAAATGACAGACACTGATATAGCACCAAGCATCGAACAGCCCCCACATCGCCGCGCCGTCAAAAGCTTTGTTATCCGCGCTGGCCGGATGACTGTTGGCCAGCAAAAAGGTCTGGATGAGTACTGGCCAATATGGGGACTAACGCTGGAACAAGGCAAGCTGGATATCGAAAAAACCTTCGGTCGTCAGGCTGAAACCGTTCTGGAAATCGGTTTCGGCATGGGCCTTTCCCTGCTCAGCATGGCGGAAGCTGCACCGGATAAGAACTTTATTGGTATTGAAGTTCACCGTCCCGGCGTTGGCAGTTTGCTGAATGAGGCGGGCAAAGCGGGCGTCAACAACATCCGTGTTTACTGCCACGATGCAGTGGAAATTCTGCGGGAATGCATCGCTGATGAGAGCCTTGACCGGGTACAGATCTATTTCCCTGATCCCTGGCACAAAAAACGTCATAACAAGCGACGCCTGGTTCAACCTGCGTTTGTTGAAGCACTACGTCCCAAACTCAAGCAAGGCGGCATTCTGCATCTTGCTACAGACTGGGAAAACTATGCAGAACAAATGATGGAAGTGATGAACGCTGCGCAAGGCTGGAACAACCTGGCCGGCGATAACCAATATTCCCCACGGCCAGACTACCGCCCACTAACCAAGTTTGAGAAACGCGGCCAGAAACTCGGCCATGGCGTCTGGGATCTACTGTTTGAACGCACAGAGTAACCCCTATCGCCCCCAAAGTATGCCTGACAGCGATATCTCTGCCTGATCGGTCGTCGTGTGTATCCGTTTGCAGCAGCGGCAGGAAGCCGCGTTAGCGAAGCAGGACTGGGATGTCCTGCCTGAGCGGGCGTAAAACGGATAGACACGACGACCTTTCCACACCACACAAAGCGCTTCATCCACAAACCATCAACACTCCCTGACAACAAAATAAAACGGGTATTTTCTGCTCTGGCACGGTAAATTAACGCCGTTTTACAGTGTCCAATACAATAAAAAGTTTCTTACAGGAAAAAGCAGTAAAACAGGTTGTACCTGGAGGATAACCAATAATGAAAACACTGCCGTTGATGCTGTGTGGATTGCTCATCATGGGGGGAGCAAACGCCGCCGTTGACAACAAGACTGCGCAACAATTGGATCAGAATCTTACGCCTGTCGGAGCGGAACGGGCTGGCAATGCGTCTGGCACTATCCCGGAATGGACTGGCGGTATCACCGCACCACCACCGGGTTATATAGCCGGGGAACATCATCCGGATCCTTATCAGGATGATCAGCCTCTCTACGAGATTACCCGGGATAACCTCGCCACTTACAAGAATATTCTCAGTGCAGGCAGCATTGCGCTGTTAAACCAGTACCCGGATTACCGTATTCACGTCTATCCAACCCGACGTTCTGCTTCATTGCCGAATCGCATCTATCGGGATACCCGTGCTAACGCCACCAGCGCTGAACTGACTTATCGGGGCAACGGCGTCCAGGGAGCGGCCAGCGGTATTCCCTTCCCTGTTCCGAAGGATGGCCTGGAAGCCATCTGGAATCATATTCTCCGTTACCGTGGCGAAACGCTGGAAGCCACCACTAACCGTACCGTCGTGAATCCCAACGGCAGTTACAGCCTGGTAAAAATCAATAAACAGGTGTACTTCATTTATGGACGGGAAGGGAACACAAAAGACGACATTGATAACAAGCTCTTCTATTACAAACATAAGGTAACGGCACCGGCCAGCCTCGCAGGCACCGCGTTATTAGTGAATGAGCCTCTGGATCAGATTGCCTCCGTCCGCAAGGCATGGCAGTACATACCGGGCCAGCGTCGTGTTCGTCGCCTGCCCAAGTTGGCTTATAACGACCTGATGCCAGACACCAGTGGTATGCTGACCGCTGACACCGCAGATATGTTCAACGGTGCTCCTGATCGTTATGAATGGAGCCTGACGGGTAAGCGCGAAATGCTGGTGCCTTATAACAGTTATAAAGTGCACAGCAATGACGTTAAGTACAGCGATATCCTCACGCCGTATACCCTCAATCCAGAACTGCTGCGCTATGAGCGCCATCGGGTCTGGATCGTCGATGCCAAACTGCGCACAGGTTACAAGCATCCTTATGCCAAGCGTCGTTTTTACATCGATGAGGATAGCTGGCAGATCCTGATGGTCGACCTGTACGATGCGAATGACAAACTGATCCGTTTTCAGGAAGCCCACCCGGTCAATTATTATGAAGTCCCTCTGATGCTGAGCACGCTTGAGGTGATCTATGACCTTGAAGGTCAGCGCTATTTCGTTGACGGACTAAGCAACCAGGAATCGGAATATAACTTTTCTGCCACCGCCAGCCCTCGAAACTTTACGGCCAGCGCATTACGTCGGGAAAATAGAAAGTAGGCGTTCTTGAAGATTACCAAGAGCCATTGCTATTTCGGCTATGGCTCTTGTAGTCTTTTCTATCATTAGGAAGAGGAAAAAGTTTCATTCAATCATCACTGATTATAAGAACGACAAGGAGAGTCTGTCAGTGCTGCATAAATATCGCCACATACTGGCTAAATTAGCCGCATTGCTGCTGGCTCCCATTCTCCTTTTTGCAGGCCACTTCCTTAACAACAAGGGGCTGGATGAACTGCAGGCTCTACGTCAGCTGGAACGTATACCACCTGCCGATATCGGCGCATTAATGCCAGGCGCTGTAAATATCTATGGTCCGGCAGAATCACTTGGCCGAACAGTAACGAGTTCTTACACCAAAACACCGACACTTTATTATCGCTACCGGCATGAAATCGAAAAGAGAGATAGTGATGGCGATACTTACTGGGATACCGTCGAAGAATACAGTGATACGGTCAATTTTGAGATCACTGATTCGACAGGTTCAATCACTGCCAACACCGAAAGTTATAAGAGTCTGATCCACTGGTCTGTCGAAGAGAGCTTTCAGACAGTAGAAGGTGATCACCGCTATACCGAGTGGCGAATTGATCCCGGCAAATACCTGTTTGTTCTTGGTTATATTAAGGCAGATCAACAGAAACACTCTCTCACCTTTCCAGACGATCAGAATTTCCGCCCTATTATCTCCACCTATGATCAGGATTATGAACAGCAAGAGCTGGGCACTTACGGCATTCTCTATCTCTGGGGCGGGATCGCCTTGCTGGGTTTTGGGATCTTTTGTATAGCATTTCTGATCAATCTGCACCGTGTCTGGATTTATCTGCTGATTCTCCTGCTGACATTATCCACCTATCTCGCCCAGGTCAGCCTGAGCATGCTCAAGCAGGACATGGTCGATGCCAGCCAGCGTCTACAAGAGCAGGAAACCTACGCTGCACAGTATCTCGCCCAAGCAAACCCGGATGTCGCACGCTTAATACGCATCAACCTGACAGCCACCTGGCTGCGGGCCAGGGAACAATCGCAGCGTATTCCTGAAAAACTACTGATTCCATTCTGGGGCATAAAGATCAATGCTCCAGATATTAATGTCTCAGCTGAAGAACAGGCGGAAGCCGAAAAACTGGTCGCAGAGTTACCCAGTACCCAACTGCGCAGTGGCCCGCTGGCCATAGCGGCTATTGCCGCATTCATTCTAGGCGTGCTTTTTGCCTCAGGGGGTATCTGGTTTATCAAACAAAAACGCCTCATCGAAAATGTAGAAACAGAGAAAACAGCCGGCGTTGTACCCGGAATTACAGAAGTCAAAGGCACCGTTGTTTTACATGAAAGCGAGGCGCTGCAAGGCCCTCTTACGAGCTGTGACTGTGTCTGGTATGACTACAGGGTCGAAGAGCTAAGAAGTAGTGGAAAGAACAGCAGCTGGGTCACCATAGAGCATGATACCGATGAAGTTGTATTCGCCTGTAAAGATGAAACTGGCGAGCTACGAATAAACCCAAAATCCGCAGAAGTTCTGACCGACCATCGCCATGTTCGCCGCAATCGCCATTTGTTAAAAAACGACGTTCGCTATACTGAACTAAGCCTTCGCGTAGGAGATCCACTATTTGCCATTGGTGAAGCCGTCGTCGACCGGGAACAGTGCGATCACGTACGCATGCAGAAAAAAGGCAAACAGTGGCCGTTTATCATCTCTAATCTCAGTGAGGAGGAAGTGATGATGAACCGAGGCCGGTTGGGACTGTTCTGGATGAACGTTGGTTTTTCAGGATTGATGTACAGCACCCTGTTAATGTTTGCCCAGGCTGGCAGTTTCTCTCCGCTGGATATCCTGATGTCCGCGTTGGTCGCACCGCTGTACATGTTCCTGTTCATGATTGCGCTTCATTACAACGACCTTGTCTTCCTCCAACAACGTGTCGATCGAAACTACGCCAACATCCAGACCGCATTGAAAAAGCGCAAGGACCTGATGCCCAACCTTGAGAAACTGGCCAAAGCCCTGATGAAGCATGAAGCGGATCTGATGGAAAAAGTCACGGCCCTGCGCACCCAGCATATGAACGCCATGAAAAACAGTCAGGCGATTGCGGGATTCCTCGGGCAGGAGCACCAACTGTTTGGACAGGTAAAAGTGGTCTGTGAAAAGTATCCTCAGCTGAAAAGCAACAAATCCATCAAACAGCTGATGACCATCATCCGGAACCTGGAAGATGAGATAGAACTGCTTCGTTCGGGTTACCTGAATGCCATCAATCTCTACAACACCCGCGTGGACAGCTTTCCGGATATGTTTCTGGCCAGAGCCGCTGGTTTTGACAAAAAACAGAGAATTTTCTGAATACTCAGATGATGTAAGTGATTAGGAAACAAGAAGATAGAAAAGGGAAGAAAAAAAAGCCTGGCGCCCAATAAAGAGGGGGGAGGAGGGAGAGACGCCAGGACAGTATTCCAACCAAAAGTCAGGAAGTAATGAAAAAGTGAGGCCAATAATACGCCTTCTTTCAGGCTTCAAAATCAGTACTTGTACCCCTCATACTAATAACGTTTACCTAACCCACCATGCAATAAACCCAAGCTACCCATCCAACCAGCGAAAGCGCAAGCGCCACAAACCGTCAACCGTGCCTCCCTACCCCTTTTTCAGTTACACTTTCTGCACGATTTCCTTAACCAGAAGATAATTGTTCGCATGGCTGACATTGGCGTATTCGGTTCTGTGTTTGATCCTCCGACGCTCGGGCACCTGGATGTCCTTGAGCAGGCGGCCGGACACTTTGACCATATCATTCTGGTTCCCAGCGCTGCCCATGCCTTCAGTAAACAACCATTGCCATTTGAGCAGCGTCTCAAGCTGCTTCGATGTTTTGCGAAACCTATCGAACTGTCCGGCTGTACGCTGGAAGTCAGCGAGATAGAAAGCGAATTATTGAACCAACATCCAGACAAACCGGTGTATACCTTTGATGTGCTGGCCGCACTGGAAACCGTGCATCCTGAGGACAACCTCAGTTTCATTCGTGGTCCCGATAATGCCACACAGGAAACATGGCAACGTTTCTACCGCTATGAAGAGATTGAGGCCCGTTGGCCATTATTCACAGCTGTTGAACGTGTGACCGCACGCAGCTCACAGGTTCGGCAGCTGCTGCAGGAAACGGCATTCGACAATAACAGCCTCCGCGATCTTGATGCGCTGGTGACGCCGGAAGTCCGTGACTGGATTCTGGCGCAAGCGCTTTATCGCTCTTCGCAACAATAATGCACCGGCTTGGATTAACGTCATGACCGATACCCAAACACCACACGATGTGGTGATCAGCAAGCAGGAAACCCTGTTTAAGGGTTTCTTCAGTGCTGTCCGTTATCACCTGAAGCATACCCTGTTTCAAGGCGGCTGGAGCAAACCGCTGGCACGGGAAGTCTTTATCAGGACACCTGCCGCTGGCGTTTTACTTTACGACCCGATACGAGACGAAGTCATACTGGTTGAACAGTTCCGGGTAGGCGCTTTTGCTGCAGGCGAACCCGCCTGGATGCTGGAAGTGGTGGCAGGGATTCTCGACACTGACGAAACCCCTGAGGCCGTCGCCCGACGCGAAGCCATGGAAGAAGCTGGCAGCGACATCAGCACACTGCTGCCCATCACTGACTACTTCTCCACCCCTGGCGCCTGCAGTGAACGCATCTGGTTATTCTGTGGCCTGACAGACAGCAGCAATGCGGGCGGCATTCACGGTCTGGACACAGAAGGGGAAGATATTCGTGTGCATGTGCTGTCTGCCACGGAAGCCTTTGCCAAAATGGCCAGGGGTCAAACCAACAACGCGGCCACACTGATAGCATTACAGTGGCTGCAGCTGAACCGCCAATCGCTCAGGGAACAGTACGCATGAATTGTCTGATCCGCTCATTCAAACACACCAGAATTCAGACAACAGTAACGCTACTTTTGGCTGTGCTGTTGTCCGCCTGCAGCAGCAATCCCTACCGGACAGGTTATCCCGTGGACCGCCAGTGGGCCGTCTTACCCGTCGCGGCCCCCAGTGAAGATGCCAGCATCCAGGTTGAACTTCTGCTGACCCGTACTCTCACAGAACACGGTGTCACTCACCCTCAGCATCCGCCCCAGAGCTGGGTCGATGACCAGACCAAGATTCTCAGGGATGCCCACAAGCTGAAAAATGCCACTCAGTGGGCTCAGCAACATGGCCTTCAGCTGGGGCTGACCGGTGTTGTGGATAACTGGTCGCAGGATGCCGCAAACCGCCCACAGGTTACTATCACTTTGAAATTATTGGATATTTCCTCAGGCAATACGCTGTGGACAACAACCGGCAGCAGTGAAGGCCAGCCCGGCGCCCCTATCAGTGATGTCGCCCAAACGCTGATAACCACCTTACTCGATTCACTCCCGATGACACAGGCATCCCAAGCAAATAACAGCTGGTTCACTCTCCCATCATGGACAACGATGTCCGGGGAGCGGCCTCCCTTTCAGTGATCAGAGGGGATTCTTGATCTAAGCTTTAAGAATGGATTCTTGACGGAAGGACGTCTGTGTAGAGCCGTTTTAATTGCAGATTGTTATTACCGTCACATGGAGAGGAGGGATGCCATGCTTTACGCTCTCAGGGACGATGCTGGTGCCATTGTGGCGCTATCAGAGAAGCCGCTTAATGATCAGTGGCAACAGGTGAATCCGAAAGATCCTGCACTGAAAGCCTTTCTTGAGAAAAAAATGGAGTTCGGCAAGCTGGTGATGGAGACATCGGATCTCGACTTCATCCGGGTACTGGAAGACCTGATTGAGTTGATGATTGAGAAAAACATGATCAGCTTTACGGACTTCCCGAATGCCGCACAGGAAAAACTCCTGACCCGTCGCGGCTACCGGGAAAAGATGCGGGGTAAGGACAACGTCAGCCTTATAGGTCAGGAAGAAGATCTGTTGTAAAGTCGATCCAGTCGCGGACTTCCTCTTCGCTGGATCGATCCCGGCCTGCCACATAATCCAGACGTTCCCGCATGGTATGAGGCAGGCTGATATTCAGGGTTTCGAGCAGCTTGCCCGTATTCTTCAGGATGCGGTACCGTGAATACAACTCATCATGTACCACCGAAATAAAATCCTGTTGCGCCTGGAACAACTCGTTCTCTGTATCCAGCAGATCCAGCAGTGACCGCTTGCCCAGCCGGAACTGCTGCTGATATTCCCTGGCCACTTCACGACTGGCTTCCACATGTTCTTTCAGGTAATTCATGCGACCTGCCATATAGACATACCCATCCCAAGCAAGACGCACTTCTTTCATTACTTCCCTAAACTGCAGATCCCGCACAGCACGCGCTTCTTCTACCTGGTAAAACGCTTCACGCTTGAGGGCACTGTTGGCGCCACCACTGTAGAGACTGTATGAGAGGTTTACCATGACGCCAAGATCATCCGTCTTGCCATCTGTGGCATCAATATCGGAGTTTGTGTCATTCCAGGTTTTATCGAGTTCCAGATTCACCGTCGGCCAGCGATAACTCTCACTGGACTTGGAACGAGCCTCCATCGCCAGCACCTCAGCGCCGGCGGCGCGGATAGCCGGATTGTGCTGACCCGCCACGGACATAGCATCATCCAGCGTCATTGGCAGCAGGGAGGTATCCAGTTGAGGCATCACCAGACTTTTGGGCTTGATATTCGCGATGCTGAAAAATTCGCTGCGTGCGTTGGAAATACCATTGATGGCATTCACCAGGTTGGCGCTGGCCCGGGCACGGCGGCTGCGAATCTGCTCCAGGTCGGAATTACGGGCCAGGCCACTGCCGGTTTTCTGAAAAGTCTGGTCATAAATTTCATCATGAACCGCAAGATTTTCCCTTGCCAGCTCCACCAACTGCTGCGCCCGGAGAACCTTGAGGTAAACTTCAGCGACTCGAAGCGCCACACTCTGAGCGGTTTCACGTAACAGAATGGAACGGTAATCGTTCATGTGCCGGGCGCTTTGCACCCGGTACTTGGTCTTATAACCGTCAAACAGCTTTTGTTGCAGAGAAAAACCGGTTTCAAAGATCTTGTCGTCGCTATCCTGATCCGTGGAGCCCAGGTCATATTCCCGCTTTTTCAGTCCATAGGACGCATCAAGATCAATCTTGGGTAAAAAGCCGGCACTTTCTACCGCAATCTGCTCTTTACCTGCACGGAAACGGTTAAGGCCGATCAACACTTCCGGATTGGTTTCAATGGTATGGGCAATCGCTTCCTGCAACGTCACTGCCTGTGCAGAACCGGCACCCAGAAGCAGGCCGGCGATCACGCCTGACAATAATCCCCTTCCCCGGTTTGCAGCGATTCTGTTCATGTCGTCCCTGACCATCGTGAAACACTTAGTAATAAGCTATCGGTTAGCTATCACAATAAGTTTAGTCGAGCGGTGAAATTTCACCGCCGACCTGCCGAAGACTCAGGGCACATCACCAATGACAATGTTGCCGTTGGCAATCAGGTTATTGAGGATTTCCACATTGGTGGAACCGAAATTCAACAGGTTGATGTTTTCGAGTACCACTTCGTGGCCAAAATCATTCCCGCCGTTGTTATTGAATTTAATGACCGACTGATTATCGCCCGCATCAATCGCGCCATTACCGTTGGTATCAATAATTTCGATATCAAAATACTCGGTCAGGTTGTTGACCGCATCAGCATCCATTGCCTGGAACCAGAGGGTTTCGGATGCACCGCCAGGACTGGTTGATGCCGGATTAGCAACCAGGTTCGAAGGAAGATCAACATTATTCACACCGGCTACATCAATCTCCCCCAGCGCCTGGGATGTAGCAACAGAGAGTTCTACTTTATCAGAAGCATGACTGATAGTTATTTCACCACCAACTTCATTCACCGTCAGACCAAGTCCTGCCGTTGAGGCGGCAGTATCAATGGCCGTCCTCAGTTCAGCCGCATCGGCTGGGGCCGTGCTTCCTATATCCAGCTGTGTCGTTGTCGCGCCGACTTTGACAGCAATGGTATCCCTGAATCCATCCAAAAAGTTGCTGTCGATGTAGGCCGTTACATCCCTGATGATCACATCATTGCCAACATGCTCAATATTCGCCAATGCCGTTGCGGCTGCCCCACTGGCCGCGATCTCAAGACTGCCACCAGCGCCTTTATTGCCACTGGATACCCGAACGGTTGTACTGCCAACGACCGATGCTGTAGCGCCAAGTCCTGTTAAAGCCGTATTGAGGTCTGTCACAAAGGTGGAGGCATCCGTATAACTGTCTGCTGCCAGAGCGATGTTCTGATCCGTACCATCGATGGTAATGACAAAGTCAGTTGTGCCACTGGTATCCAATACATTCACGCCGTCAAAAATAAAATTGAAGTCCTGAGAGGCGGGTACCAGCGCCGCCACAGGGGAAATCGTAATTTTCGCCGATGCGGTTACGTTGTTACTGACCACCGTCACCGTCGCAGTATCTCCAGAAACGATCGCTGTGGCGCCAAGGCCTGCCGTCGTTAATGCGCTATTCAGGTTTGCAGCAAATGTTGTCGCATCATTGTAGGTGGCAGCACCGCCCAAATCCGCCTGTGTAATGGTGTGGTCCGTGCCATCAATGTTGATGACAAACCCACCACTAGCATCCAGATCCGTCGCTCCATCAAAGGTCCAGCCCAAGGCTTGAGAAGCGGGTAATGTGGCTGTACCGGGATTAGCCAGCCGATTACCACCAATCACAAAGTCCGTAATGGTAGTACGGGACAGATTGCCGGAATTAAAAATATATGTGTCACTTCCACCGCCGCCGGTCACGCGATCCAGCCCACCGCCGGTATTAATCAAATCATCACCGGAAGTTGTATTCACAGGATTGGGATTGGCACCATCATTGGTCGTGTCATCATCAATGATTTCATCCCCGTTGGTACCGGTGACCGTATTCACCGGCGACACCGTGATCAGGATATTTTCTGCATAAGCAGCCAACTGCCCATTGGGTGCAGGGTTGACGGTATATTCTCCAACCTGCCCTTCGGCATTGCTATCTTGAGCAATTCCCAGCAAAGGGTTCAGCAGGTCTGTTGTACGATCAGTCGCCCCTTCGTTGGCACCGGCCACGATGGTTAATACCATGTTGTCCGTACTCGCCGCCGGCGGTGTCACACGTAGCGAGGAGATATCCCACGGCTGATCATCCGGTCCGGTGCCATTCACCAGCTCCAGATAATCACTTGAACCTGGATACGTATCTGATCCGGTAAACGTGGCCGAATTCCCCTTGCCGTCCCAGACAGTGGCACCATTGGTCAGACCATAGATAATCACCGCCTGTTCTTCGGAACCGTCCAGATCATCAAAGAACGTCGTTCTTCCTGCAGTCAGCAGACTGGGAATAACAACCGGAATATCTGCACCGGTATAGATATCGTTTGCCGTTGCTACCATCCGGACATTATCCAGCTGATACGCATCCGTCACCGCGCCCGCCCCGGTATTGTTGACCGAAAACAGTAGCTGGGACACACCAAAACTGCCTTCCACATACGGCATCACCACCCGGATGGCATTGCTGACACCGGCGGTAATCGTCCCCCCGTTACCATCGGAGCCACCGACTGTAAGCGTAATACTGAGATTAGGATCGCCAAACCAGCCAATGGTCAGTGTTTCACCCGCCGTAGGTGTGTAATCAAAGTTCAGAATATATTTCTGTGCGGTCGGTGCCACCGGCACATTCTTGGCAATAAAACCGCCCGGATTGATCGTCACTACACCTGCCGAAACCGACGCATCATTCCCCGTCCAGTTATCGAGCGAATCCGCGCCAGTGCCATCAATGAAATCACTGTTTTCTACAATCGCCGTCAGAGAGACTGCATTGTTCTCCGGGTCATCAACCAGAGCCGTGACATTGATGGTATAGGTATGGGTCTGCTCCGAATAACCGGTGCCATCATGCACCTTGAACGTAAAACTGGCATACGGATTACCGGCCACATTCGCTTCATGGGCATCCGGCGCAAAACGCAGCAGCCCTTGTTCAATCTCGGTACGGCTGATCTGCTGCCCGGGAATCACCGACACCTGTGATGTCCCGTAATCCATGTATAACAACCCTTCGTCAGGCAATGCCTCAATCAGAATATGGTCGATCCGGTCGCCATCCACATCGGTAAACAGGAAATCCGGCGCACTGACGGTAATCGTGTTGATACTTTCCGAGTTATCCATCAGCTGGTAGGTAAAACCGGGATACACCGTGCCACTGTCATCTGCGGTGTAGCGCAAACGCAGGTCGTTGGTGTCGTCCACATCATCCCTGTGAATCAGCATGCCCAGCGTGACATCCGTTTCCGTGTCATTGACCGTGTCATACAGGAACAGGCGACCATTTGCAGGCAATGACGCGATACGCATGAAAGCCTGTGTCACCCCGTTAATATCCACAAAGTCCAGTTCTGTGGTCGTGTAGGTAATCGTCTCTGAGTTCGAGGGTAATGTTGTGATATCCGGCAGATATAACTGGTCATCCAGCAACCTGAATTTGAAATCGGCGGTGTAGGCGGTATGGCCTGCCGGCTCATAGCGGAACTGGTTATTATCAATCAGTGTTTTGCTGATGGCCTGCCCGGCAATGATATTTTCCTGATGGGTACCGTATTCAATATACAGGCGACCGCTTGTCGGCAATTCTGTGACCAGCAATGTGTCCTGACCGGTGCCAAACGTGAAACCTCCGAGAATCACGGTATCCGATGGCGTGAAAATCAACGCCTGATCCTCAAACATAGCCTGGGTCTTGTCAGCCGATTCAGGCAGGTCATTAACCGGAATGACCGTTACCGTGGTGGTCACCGGGGTACTGAAGGATTTGTCGATGAGCGTGATACGAATATCCCGGTCAGTATTATCGAAACTGCCAGCATCCGCATTGCTGGCATAGAGGACTGACTCCAGCGCTGTCTGGAACTGCTCCGGTGTCGACCCGCTCAGAGATGTCAGCGTCATGACATAGGTGTCAGCGTCATAGGTTGCCGTAATGTCATTCGGGAGCGTCGTTCCGGCGGGGAATTCCAGCACATCGTCCGTCATACCATTCAGGATTTCGACTGTGGCACTGAACTGCAGACCATCCGTCAAATCTGTCACAGCGGTACCATTGGGTACCACAACGACGGATTGGTTGATGAGTGGCGTCAACGTCAGATCGGGTGGGGAGAAAGGCGTGAATGTCGCCGCAGACGCCGTTTCATCGGATACGACAATAGAAATCGTTCTGGCGGTTGTATCCGGTGCATCACTGGTATTGGTGTAATGCAGGGTTTGTAATGCTGTTTCAAAATCGTCTAATGAGGCGCCAGCAGCCGCTGACAAAACAAACGTCCCGACACCGGTAACCGCATCATAAAAATAAGTGCTCGCGACAATACCCGCCGGCAGCGTCCCGATGCTTTGTAGCTGGTCCTCTGCTCTGGCGTTGACGATCTGAATCACCGCCGAGGTCAACAAGGTATCATCGACATCCGTAATCTGGATATCATTATCAACCAGTGCCACTGCCGCACTGTCGATATCCGCCGGCGTACCGGTGGCATCATCCGCCTCGATAAAATTGACACTGAAGCCATCACCCGGCAAAGCCAGCGACAGATCCACAACGGAGAAATCATTATCTTCCGTCAGGGTAACCGTTGTTACCGCTTCCTCGCTGGTTTGACTGCGGGAATCAGATACCACCACTGCGATCTCAATATCCCGGCTGGTATCTACACCAGGCACCGGGTTTTCATTGCTATTGCTGAAACGGATCTGTTTCAACGCCTCTTCATAATCTGAGGCCGATGCACTGCCACTCAAGGTCACTTGAGTGCTATCGCCGTTCAGTACGGCGGTGATCCCAGATGGCAGTCCTCCGGTATTGACCGCCAGCTGGTCTCCCGTCAACGGTGTCCTGATCGTAACAAGGGCGCTGGACATCAACTCGTCGACACCGTCAGTGGGATGATCATCCAGTTCAAGAATCCAGTTACTGGCGGCAGTGATGCTTTCATCCGCATCTCCCTCCGTAAACGCAACGGCATAATCACGGTTCACACCATTGGTGACATCCAGATACACCAGCGGGGAAACACCCGGATCGGGTGGCGGTGGAATCACAACCGGGGGGACGGGTTCTTCTTTATAGAGATCAAAGTAAAGCGCACTGGTCAGCAGATTGTCGGGAATGTCACCGCTACTGATACCCGTCCTTCCCAATCCACTGTAATCGGCCAGTCTGGGGTTGGGCACGCTGGGCGCTGTCTGTTCACTGAACTGATCCATCCCGAGCCGCACGGCATCCAGATGCAGACCATCCTCCTCTTCCCACCATTCGCGGAACGGGTTCTCGGCAACCTGCTCTTTCGCCACCTGCTTGACTACAGGCTTGGAAGGCGTTGGGGTAGCAGGTTGCCAGACAGGGGCAGGTTCTGTCACTGCATCATCAAACTCAGGCTTTTTCTCATCGGGCAGGGCGGCACTGAACAGGCTGTTGCTCTGGAGTTCAACGATCTCCCCATCCATCAGTTTGATTCTTGCCAGGCTCTCCGGCCCCGTCCGGACCATATCCCCGGGATAGATACGGTCACCGGGAACCAGTGGCAGGATATCGCCATCCTTGCCCAACATATTCAGCTCACCGACGACAGTCATGATGATGCCGGAAAAGCCGGCCTTGGATTCAATTAGTCTGGCCATCGTTCACCCCGATCCCTGAAGCATGGCTTTGCCTGATCCCCTATTCACTGGATAGTGATGAGGACTCAGGACCCATTGATGCGTATTGCAATAAAGATCGACGGAGGTGTTAAAAGCTGAACCGTCTCCGGCTCAGCGTTCGGTGAGAGCGTTGGCTTTGGCCCTGAGCACAGGTTTAAGGAGGTAGTCGAGCACGGTTTTCTTGCCGGTAATGATATCCACACTCGCCACCATACCGGGAATAATGTGCAAGGGTTTTTCTGACGTTCCCAACCAGTTCCGATCGGTGCGGATGCGAACAAGATAAAAACTCTCGCCCTGCTCGTTGGTGATGGTATCCGCACTGATGTGGTCAACCTTGCCCTTGAGCCCGCCGTAGATGGCAAAGTCATAGGCAGTCAGCTTAACCACCGCATCCAGTCCTATTCGCAGAAAGGCAATATCCTTGGGTGCGATCATGGTTTCCACCAGCAGATGATCCTGCAACGGGACAATCTCCACCAGATCCATACCCGGCTGCACGACACCACCGATCGTATTCACGTGGACTTTCTTGATAACGCCCTTGACGGGGGATTTAACCTGTCGCCGGGTCACCTGATCCCGTAGAGACTTCCGGGACTCTGTCATCCGCGCCAACCGGATTTCATTCTCTCGCAAGGTTTCCCGAGCCTGCTCCTGAAAATCCAGTAACACATCCCGTTCACGCGCCCGGTTTTCCTCCAACGTTGAGGTCAGCCTTGGCATATCCAGCTCGGCATTGCGCAGTTCAGACAGCAGATCATTCACCTTCTGTTCCAGCTGAATCAATTCAACTTCAGAGATCACGCCTTTCTCGGCCATTGGCCGGGTCAACTCCAGCTCCTTGCGACTGAGCTCATAACTTTTCTGAAGATGTGCACGACGACTTCGCAAGGCACGCAGTGTCTGCTCCTGTTGCGCTGTCTGCTCTTTAACAATGGTCAGGTTGGTTTCCAGGCTCTGACGACGACTCCGATACAGCCCCTGTTCCCGATCCCGGTAAGCAGGAAAGCGGTCCAGTGCGCGGGGAAAGATGAGTGGTCGCTGTTCCGCTTCTGCCCGCAACCTAGCGATGGTGGCCAGAATACTGTAATACTCCACGTCCGCTTCCTGCAGCGAGGATGAAAAGCGGATTTCATCGAGGTGCATCAAAGTCTGGCCGACTTCAACCTGATCGCCCTCCGACACATAGATAGCATCCAGTATGCCCCCTTCCAGGTTCTGCACCACCTGTAACCGCGAAGAGGGGACCACCTTGCCATTGCCACGGGTAATTTCATCCAGTTGCGCCCATCCCATCCAGAAGAGCACGGCGAGCACTGCCACCAATCCGACCCACAGTAATGCCCGTGCTCCCACGGGGGCATCCTGCAGCTGTGCCGCATCGATATCCGCCATAAACTGCAGGTCAGCTGAATCTCTCCGCACTTTTTGCTTTCGGGCTTTCTCCGTATGACGTTTTGGTACCGTTTTACGGGATTTTGCCGCAGGTCGCGCAGGTGTCTTGATCATGACCGAGCCTCCTGCGCCGCCGGCGGCACAGACGCCGCCAAAGACTGCAGCACCTGCTGCTTAGGTCCATCAGCGATCACCTTGCCCTGATCCAGCACAATCAACCGCTCAACGAGTTCCAGCATCGTCCCTTTGTGCGTAACCATGATCAGCGTTTTGCTCTGGATATATTGTTTTAACCGCTGTCTGACCAGGTATTCACTGGTGTTGTCCAGCGTAGTGCAGGGTTCATCCAGCAACAGGATCGGCGGATCAGTAATCAGCGCCCGCGCTAATGCCACACACTGACGCTGTCCGCCGGACAGGTTCGCGCCCCGCTCCCCCACCTGCATCTCTAACCCTTCAGGATGGTGCCGGACAAAATCCATCACCCCGGCAATTTCTGCAGCTCCCAATAGCGCAGCATCTTCCACGTATCCGGCACCCATGGTGATATTGTCCCGCACACTGCCATAAAACAGACTGCTGTCCTGCAAAAGCGTCCCGATATTGCGGCGGAGATCGGATGGATCAATCTGACGACTGTCCAATCCATCAAACCGTACTGCACCGGATGCGGATTGATATAACCCCAGCAACAGGCGATTCAGTGTCGTTTTACCAGAACCGCTTCGACCAATAATGCCAACCTTTTCTCCGGGTTTAATAATGAAGCTGACCTCATCCAGCGCGTTTCCCTGCTGCTTTGGATAATTGAAAGATACGTGGGTAAATTCAATTTGCCCCTGCAGGCGTGACCTGTGGACAAACTGTTTTTCCTCAGCCTTTTCAAGCGGTTGCTGCATAACATTATTCAGTTCCGTCAACGCCGCACGGGCCTGGTTGTAGCGGGTCGACAGTGAGGCAATTTGCGCCATGGGTGTCAGGCAGCGACCCGCCAGCATCACTGAGGCAATCAGTCCCCCCATGCTCAATTCGCCTTTCATAATCAGGTACACACCTGCCACAATCAGCGCGACCGTCACCAGCTGCTGAACAAATCCCACCACCACACCGGTTGACGCGGTCAGTAGCTTGCTCCGAGCACTCCAGCGGGCAATATGACCGACACTTTTTTCCCAACGCCCCTGCAATTCACCCTCAGCCCGTGCCGCCCGGATAGATTCAAGCCCTGAAAGGCTCTCGATCAACATGGCGTTCTTCTGACCAGATGCCCTCACCGTGTTATCAATGGTTTTGGCCAAGGGCCGTTGAATCATCAGGCCATAGAGAGCAATCAATGCCATACCAGTCAGTGGGACGATAATCAGTGGACCGCCAATAAACCCCATCACCGTCAACAACAACAGCGCAAAAGGCAGATCCACCAATGCGGTCACCGTCGATGAGGTGATAAATTCACGAATACTTTCAAAGTCCTGCAACTTACGGGCAAAGGCACCAACCGACTGTGGACGGTTGACCATGGTCATCCCCATGACACGGGAAAAGATACGCGACGAAAGAATAATGTCTGATTTCTTCCCGGCCAGATCAATGAAATAACTCCGCAATAACTTGAGCACCGTATCAAAACTGAATACCACCAGTGCGCCAATGGCGAGCACCCAGAGCGTTTCAATCGCATTGTTCGGCACAACCCGGTCATAGACGTTCATCACAAACAGAGGACTGACCACCGCAAACAGATTGATCAGTGCGGATGCCAGCAGCACATCCCGGTAAATACGCCAGGAACGCGACAATGTGCCCCAAAACCAGTGTCGTGAACGAACGTCCAGATTAGCCTCTGCCCGCTCGTCATAACGGTATTGTTCGCGGATAAAAAACGCATGACCGGCATATTCCCGCTCCAGCTGGGCGAAAGTCACGTCACGTGTGCCCTGCCCAGATTCCGGCTGAATAATTCGCGCCTGTTTACGGCCACGGTCAATCGCGGTCAGTACACACGCACGACCATCTTTCAGTAATAAAACGACAGGAGTAACTAGCGGGGATATTTCATGCAGCTGAGTCTTTAGCAAACGGGCAGAAAACCCTGCCTGCTCAGCCGCACGGATAAACAAGGGAGCATTCAAGCGATTTTGTTGTAAGGGTAAGCCCTGCCGTAATGCTTCAGCGCTAACAGGCTGCCCAAGCAGTCGAGTGGCAATGACAAGGCTGTCTAACAACGGATCAAGGTGTACTGCACCTCGGTCACTCAGCTTTTCTGTATGTGATTTATTAGAAACACGCTGCATATAAGGGACATCCTATCGGCCTTACCGGTACTAAGGACATCCCCGGGCTTATTAAATAAAGTGTACTCCAGAATGGCTCACCCATTGGGCAATGGTTACCGACGACCTACTTTATTTATATATTCTTTTTCATCCATACTTCTTGACTATCAAAGTATAGGATTGAACGCTTCAAGCAGCGCTGAAAATCTACGCTGAAAAACAGCACCACTTGATCCGTATGATCCAACAAAAAAAACGACTTTACTGGCTTGAATAATTTGATGGTCCGAGGCCGCCCAATATGACTCGTTCAAAATATTGCGCTCGTCTTACGCCTTCAATAATTTCTGTTTCACCAGACTCTCTCAATACGTCTATAGGGATTCTCTCATCAAGGACTTCATTAAGCAGTTCGTGAAAAACATTTAAGTTCCACAATCCTAACCGAGTAAAGTGCTCGCCTGCATAAATGTTTCCACCCAACCAGGGAACCTGGATAATTTTAACCCCACTGTCGATGGCTAAATCTAAGGCAGCCCGAAGCGCCCAGCGTATCCCATCCTTAAAAAACTCAAATTTTTGTCTGATGATTTCATCACTATTCGGAGAACTAAGGTCATCCTCTGTAACATAAGCGTTTTGGCAAGTCGTTTTGGCCATTGAGCCTGTTTTATCAGTGTCATTATTGTTCGGACCTGCTGCATTAGGTGCAGCACAGAACATAAAATCAACCGGAGTTCGATTCGTAGAGTAATTTCTATCACGTATTAACTGTCCACTTCCGAGGCCTCCAATCCTTTGACTGCGCCCTCTCCCTGTAAAATAAAAAGCAGATACTTCAGCATTGAGATGCCATGCATCACCATACAGTGAACTATTAGCAGCATGGTAATAATTTACCTGCTGCGTCGTACCATAATGTCCAGCTGTCTTTTGCAGTGCTGCACGCCGTGTAACTGGGGTATCTCTTTCTGGGGGAACAGGTTGATATCCCATACCCCACTGATTAACAAGGTTTTCATTATAATATTGAGTCATTGCATCTCTATCAGTACCAAATTTTGTTGCCAGAAAATTTGCAAAACCACTTTCTTCCTGTCCCCTTTGTGAGTAATAGACGTTATCGGGTTGCAACCGGTAGAACGGATCAACCAACCCTCCACCGACTTTACCATGATTACCAGCAATGATAATGGCTTGTCTTTTAAAGTTCGCGTGATTGTCTTGTGCTATACGACAGGCAATTCCCGCATTTCCCTGCGGGTCATTAATACTTTCAAACAAGTTCCCGTTATTGTGTTGTCGGCATACTGACAAATCATTCTCACTTCTTAATATCGCCTCATCAAGGTAAGCTTCTTCAAACCAAACATAATCGGGTTTATGCAAATCATCCTGCCATATTCGGAAATGCCTGACAGCTCCTCGCTGTGGTCTGACCTGATCCTTAGACACAGCATCAGGCTCTATCAGCCCTTCAAGAGCTTGTGCCCGGACCTCTGGCGGAACGTGACGTGCTTCTACATGACGTTGAGGAATATAGGGAATAGCAGTACCTGAAGGCATGGATTCGTACGATTCTTCCGACTCTGTATAGGAGACCCACGGTACATCAGTGCCTGTCAAGGAGGGCAAGGGCACTTCAGGTTCTCTATGTGAGGGCAGTGTTGTTGATAAATCCAGAGATCTATTATCAGACATATGCGTTGAGATTAAGGAACTCGGCACCACGTTCTCCTCATCCGAGGTTACGCTGCGCTGACTTATAGGCACTACAGGTGCTTGATTCTCGTCAGAATGAGCCACTCGGCTTATTGGACAGCATATGTAGCACGAAATTTTTCTAAAGAACGCGCAGATTGATTCCCAGCATGAGGCAAAAAATCCTTGGCTGCCCGTTTGTCCTGTTTGCCCTGAATCACGAATCATCACAAACCTCCACATGATATAACGATGTTTAAACGTCACCGTGTAATAAAAACGCCGATTTCTGATGAATGATTAACGTGGTGATTATCCAATGGTGATTCAGCGACCAACACGAACACCTTCCACTACCAATTCACCAAGATAATTCCGCGTATTGGTCATACCACCATAAGTGCCAATATTGACCGTTCTGATTTTGGCTCTATTAGCATCAGGCAAGCTAATCAATGCCGCGCGTAGCGCAAGCATGGAAACAAATGGACTATTTCCAAAAACGCCTTCACCTATTAGAGTCGTGTGAACGTCTAAAGTTCCATCCTGAGTGGTTTCTGCCAGCAGTGCATTTCTAAATTGTAAAAAGATCACAGCGAATTCCAATGCTTCTGTTGGCTTGCCATTCCTGTGTAAATGCGAATACAGCCCCCTACCGGAATTGATGGCACCTGTCTGATACACCGTCGTCCCATTGACTTTGTGCCAGCGCAAACCTTGAACTTTAGTAGTAGATGATCGCAGTCGATGCGTAAGAGCATGCCACTGATGCACTGTCATGTCAGAAAGATAATAACCACCTATTGCTTGTATATTACTTCTTGCGACTTCCGCCGTATTAAAAAAATGACATAATGCACCAGAAAATGGAATTCGATTACTGTCAATCAGCAAATGGGCTAAAAACTCCGGTCCACCGCTCTGGGTTTTTACAATACCAGGACCAAATGTTCTATCGCGATACACACCTTGAATATCATCTTTAATGTTATGATCTTGATGTAATTGTTCTTGATAATTGAGCTGAGATGCATTCAATACAACCACGCGTGAGTCGTTACAGTTCCCCTCTACATATCCGAGCTGTCTCACGACATCGCCATCAACAATCCGAAAATCAGGAAGATCCACCGTACGAGATACTATAATCCACTTCATTGCATCAAAGTTACTGAAACAGCAACCTACTTGATATTCCAACGCATTGAATGCATCAACATTCGAATCCGTTTCAATATAACTGTATTCAATAACCGCTGGAGGCTGACTATTCGAAAAGCTTACTTCAACACTATGTTCGCTGACATCTCTTGTTTCATATGTCCCACCACCCTCGCCATAATATTGACCTTGATGGGGCTGTGTAGAATAGGCTTGATTTCGAACCACATGAGTATCTGAAGTGATAGGCTCAGCATCACTGCACTGCGTATTATTTCTGGGATTATCATGAAGAGAATCAGGGATTGAGGACATGGATACTGATGATCTTCTAACTGAATCATCAATAAAAGACGTATTGCGCTGACTAATCGGTACAGTGGGTGTTTGAAGCTCTCCAGTATGATCAACACTACGTGTTGGACAACATATGTAACATAGGAACGTTTTAAAGAACGCACAAAGCGACGCCCAAAATGTGGAAAAAAAACCGTTGGCAGTATGCTGTCCCACCGGACCCAAATCTCTATTCATCTAAATCCTCTCGGCAGTTATAAACTCCAAAGCGAGATTAAAAACAGCTTTATTTCTCAACCAAAAAAGAATGTGAAACCTGTAAAAAACCAAACAACTATATTTAAGCCTGTACAGATAGCTACCCCTATAAACAATCAAGAATGGAATAGACCAAAAGACATGACATACAATGAAAAACCAGTCTTTTAATAACAAACCAGTTATAAGAAATAGTTATTGTTTTAATTGTAAGACATCTTAATCAGAAATAAGTTCACACATCAAGATTCAAAACTTTACGCCCACATTCAATAGGTTCTCATTCAAAGAATCCTTATTCATACGCGTGGTTGGCAGTATATCATTGCACACAAAACCACTTGCAACACATAAAAACAGCCTGACAATCAGGCTGTTTTTGTACGACAAGGCAAGCAAGAATAGATTAAATATCTTCAAACACTTCGGCTTTCATCCGCTTGATGCCAATGTGACGTACATCAGTACCTTTCACCAGGTAAATCACATATTCCGCGATGTTACGGGCATGGTCTCCAATCCGCTCCAGTGAGCGCAGAACCCACATGATGTTCAGCACCCGGGTAATGGAACGAGGATCTTCCATCATATACGTCACCAGCTCACGCATGGCGGATTTGTATTCCCGGTCCACGGATTTGTCTTCCTGCACGACCGCCAGTGCCATATCCGCATCAAAGCGGGCAAAGGCATTCAAAGCATCCTGTACCATCTTGCGGACGTGGGAACCGATATGCCGTGCTTCCACATAGCCGCGCGGGGCTTCGCCCTGCTCGCTCAGGCTGATACCAAAGCGGGCAATCTTGGAGGCCTCATCGCCGATACGCTCCAGATCTGTGGCCGCCTTGGTACAGGCGATTACCAGACGCAGGTCGCTGGCCGCCGGCTGACGACGGGCCAAAACCCGGGAGACATTCTCGTCGATGGACACTTCCATGTAATTGATGTCGGTGTCCTTCTCTCGGACAGACAAACCCAGTTCACTGTCTGCATCAATCAGCGCGCGGATCGCGTCGGATACCTGTTTCTCCACCGCGCCGCCCATGGCAAGCAACTGGTTACGCAGTTCATCCAAATCATTATTGAACTGCTGGGAGATGTGATGAGTAATCTCATCGGATTTGGTTTCAATCGGCATTTCCTGTTTTCCTCAGCCTGCTCAATTTATACACGACACACATCAACCATAACGACCCGTGATGTAATCTTCGGTCTTTTTCTGCGTCGGATTGGTGAATACGGTATCCGTGTCGCCAAACTCGATCTGCTGCCCCATATAAAGAAACGAGGTATAGTCGGATACCCGCGCAGCCTGTTGCATATTATGGGTCACGATGACAATGGTGTAGCGGCTCTTGAGCTCGTTAATCAGTTCTTCAATCTTCAGTGTGGAAATCGGGTCCAGTGCTGATGCCGGTTCATCCAGCAACAGCACTTCCGGTTCCACGGCAATGGTTCGGGCAATGACCAGACGCTGCTGCTGACCGCCGGACATGCCGAGGGCGCTTTCATGCAGCCGGTCTTTCACTTCATCCCAGAGGGCTGCGCCTTTCAGCGACCACTCCACAACTTCATCCAGTGTCCGCTTCTTATTGATCCCCTGAATGCGGAGACCGTAAGCGACATTTTCATAAATACTCTTGGGAAACGGATTGGGTTTCTGGAACACCATGCCTACCCGACGACGCAGGTCAGACACTTCAATCCGCTTGTCATAGATATCCTGACCTTCCAGCATGATCTTGCCGTTTACACGGCAACCATCTACCAGGTCATTCATTCGGTTCAGGCTACGCAGCAATGTTGACTTACCGCAGCCGGACGGACCGATAAACGCCGTCACCCGTTTTTTCGGGATCGTCAGGCTGATGTCGTGAAGCGCCTGCTTCTCACCGTAAAACAGATTCAGGTTCCGGATATCGAGGCAAGTCTCTTCATCTTCAAGTCTTAACTTGCGAATTCCACGCCCCAGGCTGTCCATATCAATACTGTGGGTACGCGCCTGTGATTCTTCAACACCCGGCGTCACCGGCTTCGCTTCAGGGGCTGTGCGCGTTTCAGGGGCTACTGCCAGTGTCTCGCTCATCTTGTCACCATTCCATTCGAAACAGGTTATCGCCGGTTACACTTCCAGCGTTTTATATTTTTCACGCAGGCTGTTACGGATGGCCACAGCCGACAGATTCAGTACCGCAATCACGATCACCAGCAACAACGCCGTGGCGTACACCAGCGGACGGGCCGCTTCAACGTTCGGGCTCTGGAATCCGACATCATATATGTGGAAGCCCAGGTGCATAAACTTCTGGTCAAGGTGCAGGAATGGATAGTTGCCATCCAGCGGCAGACTTGGTGCCAGCTTGACCACACCCACCAGCATCAGGGGTGCTACTTCACCGGCCGCACGGGCGACCGCCAGAATCAAACCTGTCATCATCGCCGGGCTGGCCATGGGCAAGACAACCCGCCAAAGGGTTTCCGCCTTGGTCGCCCCCAGTGCCAGGCTACCCTCACGCACAGAACGAGGAATGCGTGACAAACCTTCCTCTGTAGCAACGATCACCACCGGCAAGGTCAGCAGCGCCAGTGTGATTGCCGCCCACATCAGACCTGGCGTACCAAAGGTTGGCGCCGGCAGTGCCTCCGGGAAAAACAGCTGATCCATCTGTCCACCCAGGAAATAAACAAAGAAACCCAACCCAAACACGCCGTAGACGATTGAAGGCACACCGGCCAGGTTGTTCACAGCTATGCGAATGGAGCGGGTCATGAAGCCCTGCCCGGCATATTCCCTCAGGTAAACGGCGGCGATCACACCGAACGGCGTCACGATAATGGACATCAAAATCACCATCATTACCGTGCCGAAAATAGCCGGGAAAATCCCACCTTCAGTATTGGCTTCCCGCGGGTCATCACTGACAAACTCCCAGAGCTTGTCGCCATAGAACGCCAGCTTGTCCACCAGACCCATGGCATTGGGTTGATAAGCCCGAACCACCTTGCCCATCGACAAGATAACTTCCTGGCCATCGGCCGTTTCAGCAACTGCGCTGTCGCGGTTAAACGCCACATACAATTCACCCAGCTCCTGCTCCAGCACCTTGTACTCGGCATCCAGCGCCGCCCGCTCAGCCTGAATACCAGCCAGCACGGCAGGTGTCGCATTACCCTTCAGTTCCAGTCCCCGCTCTTTCAGGCGCAGACGTTCAAGGCGGGCATTGATACTGCCGATGTCGTGCTTCTCAATCTGGTAAATCTGGTCGTGGATGGCCAAAGCCCGTGCAATCCGCTGCTGGAATACCTGCCAGGCCTGATCGCCAGTCGCTACAGTTTTGTCCCCTTCCCGCACCGCCTTGAGATAGCCGTAGAAATTACCCCACTCCCGACGCTCAACAGCCATCACATTTTCCGGGTAATGCGCATCCTGCAGCCAGGGTTCAACCACCCAGGCAAAGTCACTGCCGGTGACATCCCGGTTACCCACCTTGACTAGGCTACGCTCAACCACCTCCAGTGAAGGATCCAGCGGTAACCCGGCACCACGCAGGCGCTCACCGGAAACCGCTTCAGAATCCGCCAGCTGCCCCAGTACCTGACGGCTTTCCTGACCGGGTACCCGATAGTCTGCAGCGACGATGGCCGCCGGCCAGAAATGTCCCAAGCCTCTCACCGCAATCAGGGCCAGAAGTCCGACCACCATCACCAGGCTGATCGCCACCGCCCCGGCATTAAGCCAGACCCAGGGCGAGCCCCCCTGAAACCATTTGCCGACTGTTATTCGCATTCTCTCTGCCTGCCTATTCTTGTACTGCGGTTATCACAGGGAGCTGTATTTGGTTCTGAGGCGGTGTCGCACCAACTCCGCCAGCGTGTTCACGACAAAGGTGAACAGGAACAGGGTCAATGCCGCCAGGAAAAGAATCCGGTAATGACTGCTACCGACCTCGGATTCCGGCATTTCCACCGCGATATTGGCGGCCAGGGTGCGCATGCCCTCGAAGATATTGGCATCCATGATGGGCGTGTTACCCGTCGCCATCAGGACGATCATGGTTTCACCTACTGCGCGGCCCATGCCGATCATGACCGCCGAGAAAATACCGGGGCTGGCAGTCAGTAGTACAACACGAGTCAGGGTCTGCCACGGCGTCGCACCCAGTGCCAGCGAACCGTAGGTCAGGTGCTTGGGCACGCTGAATATCGCATCTTCTGCAATGGAAAAAATGGTGGGAATAACAGCAAACCCCATCGCCAGACCCACAACCAAAGCATTGCGCTGGTCGTAGGCAATCCCAAGATCATTGGTGATCCAGTCGCGCATGTCGCCACCAAAGAACATAGTCTCCAGCATGCCGCTGGTCCCCAGTGCCGCCCAACTCGCCAGCAAAATAACGGGCACCAGAATCAGGGGTTGCCAACCATCAGGCACACGACTG
Source organism: uncultured Kistimonas sp. (assembly GCA_964291505.2). GTDB lineage: Bacteria > Pseudomonadota > Gammaproteobacteria > Pseudomonadales > Endozoicomonadaceae > Kistimonas. Next base: position 972,684 of record OZ220199.1, read on the forward strand.
CGCAGTTCAACAGGTAAACGATCCCAGAAGAATGCAAAGCCAAGCACCGCAAACGGTACGATCAGCAACAGGGCAAAAATGCCGGTCAGGTTATTCTCGACAAACGGCGCCAGCCAGAGGCCGGCCAGGAAACCAAGAATAACTGTGGGCAGTGCTTCCATGAGTTCAATCACCGGCTTCACCTTGCGACGCAGACCCGGCGCCATGAAGTAAGCCGTATAGATGGCGCCGCAGATCGCCAAAGGCGCCGCCAACAGCATCGCGTAGAACGCTGCCTTCAGGGTTCCAAAGGCTAACGGCATCAAACTCAGTTTGGGTTCAAAGTCATTATTGGAAGCCGACGACTGCCAGATATATTCCGGCTGCTCGTAGGATTCATACCAGACCTTTTCCCACAACGCTGACCAGGAAACCTCCGGATGTTCATTTTCAACGCGCCAGAACGCGACTCCGTCAGGTGAATTGAGAAGCAACGCGTTGCCTCTGGGTGACATGCCCACGGTATTGATCGCATTATCCGAGACCGGTAACGTCAGCAATGTACGGCTGGCAGTGGTATTGAACAAGCCTGCGGTTCCGGTCACATCAACGGCAAGGAAACCCTTACGACGATGCTCTGCCGCAATATTTGTAATGGGATTATCTCCCAGCTGGAAATCACGAATGCGAGTCAGCTGTTGTTTACCTTCTTCATCCCGCACCAGGAACCATTGACTGATATGTCCCTGGTTGTCACCGATCAGTAGTGAAATGCCGCCTAACAGGAACTCTGCCGCTGTTACCGTAGCGGTGCCTTCGGTCAGATCAATGGTCTTCACAAGTTCCGGCTGGTTAATATTCCGGATAGAGAATAACGACAAGCTGTCATTCCCATTAACCACATAGAGCCAGTGCTGGTCGGTATCAATCAGCAGCTTCTTGATCTCACCTGCTACCGCAGGTAAATCCACATCCTGTTCTTCCAGGGTAATTTCTTCAGTGAGGAAATCTTCTTCCTTGGTGAACGCTTTCATGAAAAGCCGGTGACCACTGCTTCCCGCCAACAATAACTGCTCCTCGCTGTCATGGATGGCGACATTTGTCAGTGGCTTGCCACTCTCGGACAGCGTTATCGGCGTTTCACCATAAGGGTAAACAATCGCAGGCGTGATGACCCGCTGGTCATTCGGCCAGGTAACGCGGTAGTCATGCTTGAAAACAATGGCATCACCATTGGAGAGCCCTGCTACCACCAAATGGCTGGCCGGGTCGGCAGTACCGATTGAGGCAATGGCAACACCTTCATGCAACGGCAAATCGAATGCCCGCGTCTGGTTGCCTGAGCGGGTATCAAAAAAAACCGCCTGACCATCAGCCGTCACACGCAGGCCCTGTTCTGCCTGCTCTTCCATGGTCAGATACAGGACATCAGAAGCTTGGTTTGATGAGGCTACCGGCAACACATAACTGGCTTCACGCTGCATCTCAGCCGAACGAAACAACGGGGCCACTTCATACAGCAGATAAATAAAGATCAACATGATCGCGACAATGATGCCAATGCCACCAGTAGCGATTCCCCATCGCGCCATCTTATCCTTGAGTCGCCGACGATTCCCGTAACGCTTGAGGGCCGGGGTATCGAAGTGAAGCTCAGGCGCTGCTGCTATGCCTTGTTCGTTCATGACCAAGTCCGATTTTTGTTATGAGCGTAAGGTAACCAGACTATGTGACAGAAATATTACATATACCAATAAGTGGGATCTGCTTCTTTTGTTATCAAAACCAGACGGCTTTGTTAGACACATTCAGATAACCGATCTGTATCTTCCAGAAATTTAGCCAACGTATGAGATAATCACATGACGCCAGTTGATTCAGCGAGTAGCCCTTTGTCCATGCCTACTTCTATCAAAGCGCCAGCCAACGCCAAAACAAAAGAACTCAAGTACCGATATGGCGAACATGAAGAAACAATCACGGTACCAAGACCGGCAGACATTAGCCCACTTACAGACGAGCAAAAAAAGCAGGCAGTTGTACAACACATTAGAACCGTAATGGGTATCTTTCTTTCTGAAACCCGGCTGGGCACAGAGCATTTCGTTTTACATGGCAGCACAGCACTGGCATTGAACCTGCTTGAATCAACAACCGAAGAAACCATTCGCCAAGCAGAGCAAGATCTTGGCACTCCCACGCAATTTCATTTGCCTCTACAAGAAGAGGAGCAACTGGATATTGATCTGGCTTGTGACCACATCGAGGTGAATACCAAAGCAATTGAAACCCTTCTGACAGAATCACTGGATACTTTAAAGCAGTACTGCAGAATAGAAATCGTTAAAAACATTGACTTACGGGAAACTGTCAAAGCAAAAAATCCGGAAGATAAAAAATGGTCATCACACTATCCAACAACAGGTCATACCGATAAATTTTCCATAACATACAATAGTGTAGAAGTAATGAGTATTGATATTACCTACCCTCCTAAAATAATGGTTCCAGAGTATATCAAACACACCAGACCTTATGCCAAGCAATCAAAAAAGACTTGGATGAGTTTTGGCGAACGTAGCGCTCACATAAATATTGCGACATTGGATCAAGTACTTGAAGATATCACCGATGGATTTTGTACAACCACTTATCTAACACCCACCCAGAACAAATTCCTTCATAGAATAAAGTGCATCATACAACTCATTTGCAACAAAAAAATCCCTCAAGAAAGCACAGATACTTTGAGCAAGTTATTATGTTTAATAACACACCCTCAGAACCCTAGAATATTGGCTATCTCTCAAGCAACGCAGTTCCCTGATATTGAAGACACTGACGGAGCCCCTAAAACACCAGAAAAGCAAACAAGAACGATCCGGCTAGATACCTCAGGCCTGATATCGACTAAAACCAGATTCACTCGCACATCAGATCTGATATCAACTAGAAGCCGAGGCATTCAAAATGTAGCCAAACAAGCACATAAGCACGTTATGGCCAGCCCAGAGCCGACTCTCATGTGCCATAAAGGTACCCTGTACAAACCAGAGGTCGAACAACAAGCCACTCAAACTGTTTTAACGGGCTCCAGACAATGTGAAGAACTGACGCTATTCCAAACCCCACCCGAGACCTCCGATGCTTCTGTAGAAACCGACCCACAGCTTGCACCATCAATCCAACCATCCGCTCGCCCCAAGCGCCCCACTCAAAAAGACGCTGCGCAGAAGGGATCCGAGCGAACGTCCGCAAAAGGGAAAGTCAGCGCTGAGGAAAAGGAACTTAGTAAAAAAGAACATATTGAAAAAACAAGAATAGAAATCCAGAAAATCATAGATAACAAATTAAGCATCAAGATAAATCCAAAAGTAAAAAAAACCAAAATCCATAAACAACTAAAAGAATTATTAGATATAGAGAGACTACTCAACCTCTACAACGAATTAATAAACAATATCACATTAGAGCAATGTCTGGCGCATATGGATTCTATAAAATATGTTGAGACATTTGAGAAAAAAACACTTACGACAATGACGACACTGAATGAACATCAAACAATAATCAATGAATTAGATGAAAGGGCTAACTGCGAATTACGCGCTCAATTACATTTAATATTTATAGAACTTTCATCTATTGGTAGAAAAGCAGAGCTTACGCGCCGCCAACTTTTGACTCGTACAGGACTCACAGGAGAACAACGCTTACAAGTGCAACACCTTGACAATTATTATTGTCAATCTATTACCCTAGCATTTGAATGGATGAATATACTTGGCGACTACATAAACACCTACAAAGTTCAACTACAGCCTTTAGTTGATATTCTATTGTCAGGCTACAATGAATACTTGGATATTTTCCCGAGCAACTTTCATTTACTGCAAACTAAACCACTTTCATTGATCCCTCTTAGGAACGTAATCACACGATTGACAGGAAAGGTGCCTATACGGGCATTCCTTATACACCTTGAACGCTGCATTAAGGGAGAGAAATATCGGGCAGAACACAAAAAAGCAGGTAGCTTACCGGCACCTGACGAGATAATAGAGGTTTTAACAACAATAGAAGATCCACCAGCGTTTTCAGAACAGATAGAGAAACTCTATCTCCTGGCACATTCAAAAGGTCACCGATTGTACGCAGGCGCATTGCTCACCGTCCATGTAGGATTCATTACGGAGCATCTTCGCTATCGGCAAGCTTGTCATCAGCGTTTTTTTACAGCGGAGATGGAACAAAACATCCATGCGACCTACAAGTCACTCACCTGCGAAGTACCTCCGGCAACAGAGGGAGAGCCTGACAAGGAAAGTATTATTGATGCCTGCAACTGTATTCATATGCAATTTAAACTCATGGTAAACGTCAATAAATGTCGGCGACTTTTAGAGCAGGAAATGCGTATGCTCTGGTTTACTGACACCAATTTCGCTTCGCGCCACCAGTACTGGGACAGGCTCGCACAAACGATCACAGATACAGAGCAACAACATTCTCATTCTCAAAGCTCGCTGGCACCGGATATGGAGATAGCTACCGGAGCCGGAGCCGGAGCCGGAGCCGGAGCCGGAGCCGGAGCCGGAGCCGGAGCCGGTCAATCATCTGTCGATCCCGCTATAGGTACAGTCCTGACGATGAGTGTTAGTGCACCGTTCGCATCTTCAGAAGAAGATACATTTGATGAGCAGGATGAAGATTATTCGGAGTCAACTTTTTAATGGCGCCTGTCTCTACACAAAAAGCCAGGCGGGATATCCAGATCCCGCTTGGCCATCTATAGCTAGATGCAATGTTTACAACCTACAGTGTTATCACACATGCCCGTAAAACAACTGTTTTCTAACCTTAGAGAATATCCAGCTGCTTAAGCGTCTTCTGCACAACCTTACTTGGCAGCGGGATGTAACCATCTTTCACAACCACTTCCTGTCCCTGCTGAGACAACACCATCTTCACAAACTCACGCTCCAGCGGAGTCAACGGCTTGTTAGGCTGTTTGTTGATATATACATAGAGGAAGCGTGACAGCGGATATGCACCGGTAACAGCATTGTCAGCGGTTGCATCAACGAAAGGCTGACCCGGCTTCTTCGCCAGCGGAACGGTACGGACGCTGGAGGTCTTGTAACCGATACCGGAGTAACCGATGCCGTTCACAGATGCACTGATGGACTGAACAACAGAAGCAGACCCAGGCTGCTCATTGACGTTGTTCTTGAAGTCACCCTTACAGAGCGCTTTTTTCTTGAAGTAGCCATAAGTGCCTGAAACCGAGTTACGGCCATACAGCTGAATATCACGGCTTGCCCAGGAACCGCTGAGCCCGGTATCCCCCCAATCCTTAATAGCTCCATCGTTGCCACATTTGCGGGTTGAGGAGAAGATAGCGTCCACTTGGGACATGGTCAGTCCCTGGATCGGGTTATCCTTGTTGACGAAGACTGCCAGGGCATCGATAGCGACCGGAATCGCAACCGGCTTATAGCCGTGCTTCTTCTCGAAGGCTTCCAATTCCTTATCCTTCATCTTACGGCTCATGGGGCCAAGATTAGAGGTGCCTTCAGTCAGTGCTGGCGGCGCAGTGGAAGAACCGGCAGCCTGGATCTGGATGTTGACGTTAGGATATTCACGCTTGAAGTCTTCGGCCCAGAGAGTCATCAGGTTCGCCAGGGTATCGGAACCGACGCTGGACAGGTTACCGGATACACCACTGGACTTGCTGTAGGATGGCAGGTCGCTATCAACCTTCGGTGCCGCCTGGGCGGTCAGGGCAACACCGGCGGTCAACGCCAGGGCTGTCGCAAGACTTTTCAGTTTCATTATTCTTTTCTCCTGTGTCTCGTGTTCTTATTAACCGCTAGGGGTACTCGTAGTCTTCGCGTACCAGTATCCGGTGGATATATGACGACTATATGTACGGGTTATTACAGAATCATGACACGCAAACGGGTGCCTCTGGCGTGAGGGTTTCGGTATAATCCTCCGATAACAATAAGAACAGGGGGCTACATGAACACCTGCGTGCGCCTGACCCGCAGTCTGGTAAAGGGGATCGACCACTTTACCGAGAAAACTGGCCGCACCGTTGCTTGGCTTAACCTGCTGCTGATGCTGGTTGTCTGTACGGTTGTCCTGCTGCGTTACCTGTTTAACCAAGGCTCCATTGCCCTGCAGGAATCCGCCACCTGGATTCACACCATTATTTTTCTGTCTGCCTGCGCCTGGACGCTCAAGCATAACGGTCATGTCCGGGTTGATATCTTTTACCGACGTTTCTCTCCGCGCAGACAAGCGCTGGTCAATGCCCTGGGCAGTCTGTTTCTGTTACTTCCGGTCTGTGTATTGATCGGCGTGATGAGCTGGGAATATGTCAGCCAATCCTGGGCGATACGGGAAAGCTCACAGGAAGCTGGCGGACTGCCAGCACTCTACCTGTTGAAAAGTTTGATCCTGGTTCTGACGGTAACACTGATTCTTCAGGGCATTGCCGAAGCGCTCCGCAACCTGCTGATTCTCACCGGTCATGACACACCGCCCGCTGACACTGAAAATCTCCCCCGGGAGGCCGCATGAGCGAATGGATTCCCCTGCTGATGTTCCTGGTGGTCTGTCTGGTATTGCTGGCCGGTTACCCTGTCGCCTTTTCTCTGGGAGGAACTGCACTGGCGTTTGCCGTTCTTGGCACAGCAACCGGTATATTTGATGTGGCGTTCCTTCACGCCCTGCCCAATCGTCTGTTCGGTATCATGACCAATCAGACCCTGATGGCAGTACCGCTGTTTGTCCTGATGGGCGTGATGCTGGAAAAATCCCGTGTCGCTGAAGATTTGCTGGAAGGCATGGCCCGCCTGTTCGGGAGGGTACGTGGCGGGCTAGGTATCTCTGTCACACTGGTCGGTATGCTGTTGGCAGCTAGCACCGGGATCTGCGGCGCCACCGTCGTAACGATGGGACTGCTTTCCCTACCGACCATGCTGAAACGGGGTTACGACCCGAAACTGGCCACCGGCACTATCTGCGCCACCGGCACGCTGGGGCAGATCATTCCGCCCTCGATCGCGCTGGTTCTGCTCGGCGACGTTATGTCCACAGCTTATCAACAGGCCCAGCTGGACATGGGTATATTCTCGCCCAAGACCGTTTCCGTTGGCGATCTGTTTGTCGGCGCCATGATCCCGGGGTTAATCCTGGTTGGACTCTACATTGCCTGGCTGGTCTTGATGGCCTGGTTGAAGCCGGAAAGCTCTCCGGCCATCACCCAACCGAACCATGATGACGATTCCAACAAATCACTGCTGCTTAGCCTCGCACCACCGCTATTGCTGATCTTCGCCGTACTGGGCTCCATCATGGCCGGCATCGCGACCCCCACCGAAGCATCTGCTGTTGGCGCATTGGGTGCCACACTGCTGGCGCTTGCTAAAGGACAACTCTCGCCGGTTCGCACGGGAGAAGTGGTTCGTTCTACCACCGAAGTCACCTGCATGGTCTTTTTGATCCTGATTGGTGCATCCGTGTTCTCTCTGGTATTTCGCGGCTTCGGCGGTGATGAAGCAATCCAGAACATTTTTGAGAGCATGCCGGGCGGTGTCTTTACGGCAACGTTTATCGTGATGCTGGTAATCTTCTTACTCGGTTTCATTCTCGATTTTATTGAGATCACCTTTGTCGTCGTTCCTATCGTCGGTCCGGTATTGCTGGCCATGGGGCTGGATCCCATCTGGCTCGGCATCATGATTGCAGTGAACCTGCAGACCTCGTTCCTGACGCCACCCTTCGGGTTTGCCCTGTTCTACCTGCGGGGTGTGGCGCCGGGCAGTGTCGCCACCACCGATATCTATAAAGGGGTGGCGCCGTTTATCGTGATCCAGCTGCTGTTGCTGGCATTGATGGCGATCTGGCCGGATATCATCACCTGGCTGCCATCGCAGGTTTACCAATAGGGAGAAAGGTATGGAAACACTCAAAACCGACCACCTGCCACACCCTGAGGGGGAACTGACTCTTCGGGTTCAGGCTATGCCAAGGGACACCAACCCGGATAATGATATTTTCGGCGGCTGGGTTGTCTCGCAAATGGATCTCGCGGCTGAGATGAGCGCCCGTCAGGTTGCACACGGCCGGGTTGCAACGGTGGCCATCGACAAGCTGGTTTTCATGCGCCCTATTGAAGTCGGGGACGTGGTAAGTTTTTACACCATTGTATCTTCAACAGGCCGCAGCTCCATTCAGGTGCAGGTTGAGGCCTGGACACGCAATCCCGTGGCTGATGAAGAGCACAAGGTCACTGAAGGTAATTTTGTGTTTGTGGCAATAGACACAAATCGTCGTACACGAAAAATAAGCTGACACATCACTGTGATCAGGAATGTGATCTAAAGGTAATAACCCATCCGGTCAGGGTGATGGGTTATTACCCTTTTCTACGATGCCCATTTCCTGTTCCAGCTGTTGTTTCATGGCACGAATACCTTCCAGTTTACGAATACCTTCATCTAGCTGTTCTTTATCCATACCTTCCGCTTTGGCGCGCTCGATGGCTGTTTCCATCGTTTTGATTTTATCTTCTGCCGCAATGACAAATGCCAGTTTCAGTTGCTCTTCCTGACGGGCTTCATAACGCTGATAGCGTTCTGGATCACTCAGTTCATTCGCGGATGGCAAAACTCTTGGTTGATACTCTGCGACCGATGGTGCCCGACTGTCTCCATGCGTCACTGAGTGACTGAATGAATGGATCGCCTCAGCATCAAACTCCAACGATGCGCTATCACTGGCAATTTCCTGATCATCAGGTACCGGTACTTCAATGTTTTCAACAACACGACCTGATTCTGACGACGCTGTGTGTTGATTGCGTTTCTTCAAGGCACTGGCAGTTTCTTCCTCAGCAACGGGAGCTTTTCCCCGTACAAGGCTTGTCTGATCATCACTAAAAACCCATAAAGCGGAAGCTACCGTCGCGACACTTACTAACAGAACAGCAGCCCATCGTTTGCTAATTGTCATCAAAATACCCCGATATAGTCAGGATTGATGCGCACAGGCACTTCCTTACGTAACCGTTCTTTCAACTGTGCAAACTGCGTTCTGGCTTTCTCAAGCGCAATCTGCCGCGACGCCATATATCTCACCGTTTCACTGTCTTCCGAGTAATAGCCTTTCTTCTGTTCGGTCACTAGAAGGATTTCCCAGATCGCCGGTTCCCCTGCGGTTGCCGGACGTTTAACGGGGCGAGAAGGAATCCCAGTTTTCTGCATAAATGCCATGGATTCCAGCCAGTTTGGCGCTTTCTCAGTTCTCACCATCCAGCCCAGACTTCCCGGTTCATTCTCTCCACGGTCAACCGCTACGGAATAGCGTTTCACTGCCTCTTGAAACGTCAGTCCATCCATCAACTGCGAATAGACGTCGTCCGCCTTTTTCTGACTATCAACCTGTAGATGAAAGGCCTTAACCGCTTCCAGTCGGCTGAACTGCTTTTTCTGATTACGGTAATAATCCGCCACTTCCTCACGGGTTACGGCATCCGCAATCTGGCGAAGCACCGGATTACTGCTGTGCATAACATTAAATAACCCGAGGCTTTTTAGAACGGTTTCACGTTCCCGACGGTCGATAAGCACCCTCTTCATCGACCGGATATCTGCAGGCGTCAAACCTGAGTGCTCCCGCGCCCAGTATTCCACGACCCTGTGTCTCAACAGCTGCTCAACCTGTCCGGCCAAATACGTGGGGGTTGCCCGACTTAGCTGGATACGTCCCTGTACATTTTGGCGATCATAAATATCGCGCAACGTAATCGTTTCTGTTGTCTCTCCGGGTAAACGGTACGTTAAGAGGACTGTTTGACTGAAAAGAAGCTGCTGCTGTTTCGTCGCAGTAAAAGACATCTGGCTTTTATTATTAAGCAATTCAGCCAGCCGCTCCTGCTCAGGGATAGAGGTTTTCTGAACAAAGTCGGTCATGCCACCAGGTTGTTGACTGAGCCATCGCTCCAATGGTTTCCGCCAGTACAACCGAATCAAACCATTCAGCTGATCAGTGACAGCAACATCAGCGGAAAAACCGACAGGGTTCGCATCCGGTACTAATCCACTCTGCTCGCGCCAATGGGCAAGCAACCTGTTAGTGATCAAATCCCGGAGAACACTTTCCCGTGTTATGCGAAAATCACCCGGTGCTGCCTGTTGATAAAACACATCCACCGCTACCCTGGTAATCATTTCACCGCCAACAATCGCGGCTATGTTTTTATCATTAATATCCCGTTCGACAGCACTGTACACCACTGTTGAAAACAGTATGGCTCCGGCTGCCAGGACATACCGGATCATGCCCCCCCAATAACTATCTTCAGGCACTATAGGGCGATTTATCAACCCATGCAGGCTTACTAAAAATGTTTGCGATAATGGTAACAAGGCGTCTTTTATTATTTTCATCATGCCTGATACTGCGATTGAATAATGGTTCTTGAATTATCTTAAGGTAATTCCCCTTGCATCGATAATCTCATATTTTCTCAGATACAGCCTACAGGACGCAGGCTGGAATACCGCAACAACATTGGTCTAGTTAATGAGTAGAAAAAAGATCACTGACCCTACCCCCGCAGTTGGAGATTGAAGCAGCTCGGGATCCCTTGCAAGGCATGTGTTTGACGAAACACACTCAATTTAGCCACTCACTGGGGGTGCGACTGATATCGTTAACAGCAAGCCCCTCCGCCGGCTCAAAATAGCATGAAATATCTTTCTGACTTTCTACTTCAGATGGTTTGTACAGTTCATCAAGGTTAGCACTTTCAAGGTCAGACAGACTGAATATCCTCTCAACCGGAACTTTATGAACGTTATCAGGTCACAGCTATTACGAACATAAAAAGTACTCGTGTACATATCTCCATTGCAACAATAGATGTTTCTTTGGTCAGACACGCTCTACAGCTTTTAGAGGAATAAGGGGGTGCATATGAACGATGTGAACGGCTTTCCTTCACCATCAACGGATGTCAATTCGGTTGGTACACCACGTGTGGAGAACACAAGCCATGAGCGAACCACCGGAACCCTTAGGTGGAGGGACGTCCATAGCGTCGCTGACTTTTTTTCTTTTTTAGTCGGGAAAATACGCCAGTTCCTCTGTTGCACATGCCTCCTGAACAGAGATATCACTCGCACTGAAGGAGCCATGCCATACCTTGCCAGTAGAGAAGATGCCCAGACACAGGCAGATATTGAAGCACTCATGCAAAGAACCAAAGCCAGAGCCCAGGGTCTGGAATTCTCATGGGCTAACACCAGACTGATAGGGCCAGCTGATCCCGATATCAGTCCTTTAATCCGCTTATACCAAAACGATTTCGCTAATTTTTGGCAAGAAGCAAATGCTAGATGCAACGATGACACCACAGATGAAGAGTATGAAAATTGGCTTGTAACGCAACTCGAAATCCCTGACAGCTGCTTAAACAGGTACTTGGAAAGTAGCTTCGCCTGTACCTGGCAAACACTCGACACCATTCATGACTTTGCTGACTTACGAGGGCAAACAATTCCACAAACATTAGCAAGGCAGAATTCTTATGCATATAGAACATATTACTTTTACAGCCTTGCGTATAATACAGTTCGAAACCCAAGTAGACCCATGGGTGATTGGATGGTACGTATCCAACCTAGTGACAGGTACAACAACCGCTTTTTCGAAGGAGGTAGTACCTGCCAAGCCTGGCGGCTACGGTTCAACCAGCTTTGTCAACGGGTCAGATCTATAGGCTCTGATGTAGATTATGACCGTCAGGATACCAGGATACTTTCCCATGCCCGCAATGATATCCAGGCCAACTTCCCACATCCCGGAACAGTTCCCACCTAAACACAACGGCACAGCGTCTTTGCAACCCCTCTACGGACGTTGCACAACATACTCTTCGACAGGGGAGCTGAACGATTTGACTCCATGGGAATATCTGGGCAAACCCGAACATCCGGAAAACTCTACTTCAGGATGCGACTAAGAAATGGATGTTAACAAACCGACCAGGCCAACACCGCTCCATATCCAAAACGCCTCTAAGGATAGTAACAAACTAACATTGACCAGAGTAGCCTGTTACCCTTTTCATTAATCATCATAAGTAGCCTGCAGTAATGCCAACCTCCGAAATGTATCCTGAAGACAAATCACTTATCCGGTTTGTAGCTAAGCGCTTGAAAGGGTCTAAGCGGAGGAGCTTCATCCCAGAAGAGGTTGAAACGCGCTAATCTGGCAATCCCTGTATGACGGAAACAGTATTCACGATGCCGGAATGATTAACGCACATGATCTGAAAGCGCCTCAGCCCCATTGTTCAGCTGCAGGATAAAGCCTATGGGATGCGGCATCAATGTGAACACTAATGATCTGCTAGATCATTCAGTTTGACATTAATCACCATTCTTAGCTTAAGAAATGGGATGTGACTATCACTCCTGCACCATATCCGGTATTTTTTAATTGCCATTACCCTTACCCAGTAAAACGACTACTGCAGTACCTGATGACTATTTTAGGTCGTTTCAACCATCCGCTGGCGATGTTAGCTGACCGATTCGATGGCATCATAAACAGCGATTTTCCGAAAACCGGACACTTCTGATGATCAAACCACCCTTTGCCAAAAAGCAGCCCACAACGCTGGAACACCATGGCCACCAGCGGATTGATGATTACTACTGGTTACGCGACGACAGCCGTGAAGATCCTGAAATCCTGTCCTGGCTGAAAGCTGAAAATGACTATACCGATGCGGTCATGGCGCCTTATGCACCGCTCAGGGAATCGCTCTATCAGGAACTGATAGGCCGCATCAAGAAAGACGACTCCACCGTACCGGTGCTGGACAACGCTTACTGGTACTACACCCGTTACAGTGGCGATGATGAATACCCGGTGCATGCCCGCAAAGCGGAAACCCTCGATAATCCCGAAGAGGTCCTGCTGGACGGCAATAAGCTGGCCGAAGGGCACGAGTTTTTCAGTATCGGTGATATGGATGTCAGCCTGAACAACCAGTTACTGGCATGGAGCGAAGATACAGTAGGTCGTCGTATCTACACCATATATTTTAAAAACCTGCTGACCGGTGAACTGTTAACCGACCGTATTGAGCAAACAACAGGTGATGTTGTATGGGCAGCCGACAACCGCACCGTGTTTTACATCCGCCAGGATCCGCAGACACTGCTGGGTTACCAGGTCTACCGGCATACACTGGGAACAGAGCAGAAAGATGATGTTCTTGTTTATGAGGAGCAGGACAAAAGCTTCTATACCGGCATTGATCGCACCCGCGATGACTCCACACTTTTGATTAATCATGACAGCACCACGCAATGTGCTGTCTCACTGTTGGATGCAACAACACCAGAAGGTGATTTTACGCCGTTCCTCCCTCGGGAAGCGGATCATGAATACGACATTGCCAAACTGGATGACTGGTATTACATCCGCACCAACTGGCAGGCCACCAATTTCCGCCTGATGAAGGTGAAAAAAGCGCAAAGTGATGACAAGTCAGCCTGGCAAGAAGTTATCCCTCATCGGGACAATGTATACCTCGAAGACTACCTGTTGTTTAAAGACGCCCTGGTGCTCAATGAAAAGGAAAACGGCACTCCGCGTATTCGCGTCATTCAACTGAGTACCGGCAAAGAGCATCAATTGTCGTTTGATGATCCGGTTTTCGTCGCCCACTTTTCTGCCAACCCGTCTGTGGATGCATCACGTGTTCGTATCTGGTACAGCTCAATGACCACGCCAGATACGATTTATGAATACGACCTAATCACCGGTGAACGGGAACAACTGAAACAGAAAGAGATTCCCGGCGGATTCACCCCATCGGATTACGCCAGTGAGCGCCTATTTGTCACTGCAACAGACGGTACAAACATTCCCGTGTCACTGGTATGGCGCACTGACCGGTTTAACAAAGATGGCACCAATCCACTCTATCAGTACGGCTATGGCGCCTATGGTTACACCATTGAGCCATACTTCTCGGCCAACCGGCTCTCCCTGCTGGATCGTGGTTTCGTTTATGCCATTGCCCATATTCGCGGCGGACAAATGCTGGGACGCCCCTGGTATGAATCTGGTCGACAGCAGCAGAAACGTAACAGCTTTACCGATTTCATTGATGTGACCCGTGCGCTCGTCGCGGAAGGCTACGCCGATAGAAACAAAGTATTTGCCTCAGGCGGTAGCGCCGGTGGCTTGTTGATGGGGGCTGTCGCCAATATGGCACCGGAACTGTACCGGGGTATTAATGCCGATGTTCCGTTTGTGGATGTTGTCACCACCATGCTGGATGAAAGTCTGCCACTGACCACCAATGAGTATGATGAATGGGGGAACCCCAACAACAAAACAGACTACGATTACATGCTGTCTTACTCCCCCTATGACAATGTAAAACGTCAGAATTATCCCAATATGCTGGTTACGACGGGTCTGCACGACTCACAGGTACAGTACTTTGAGCCGGCCAAGTGGGTGGCAAAACTGCGCGAATACAAAGCAGACGACAATAAATTGTTGTTCTATACCAACATGGAAGCGGGCCATGGTGGCGCATCCGGACGTTATCAGCAACAGAAAGAACTCGCACTGGAATATGCGTTTTTCCTGAGTTTGTTAGATCAGTTGCAGTGAACAATATGACGGCCTGAAAACTCAGGCCGTCAGCACAATTATTCGCTTTTATACTGGGTAAGAATGATTTTCAACTGACCACTTTTCTTCAATGAGTCCAACTCTGTATTCAGTGCTTTGATCAACTCAGGGTTGGCATTCTTGTTCATCGCCAACCAGAGTTGGCTGGTGTTAAATGTCAGCAGTCGCTTAACGTCCATATTGTAGCGTTCAGCGATAAACGGACCAGAGAGTGAACTGGTTGCCCAAAGGTCAATTTTGCCCAAACGCATATTCATGGCATTGAGGACATCACCGCGGGTAGTAACCAGAGGCACACCTTTCTCTTTAAGGTAATCACTGATGGCATCGGCCTCATAACTGCCAACCCGGTAGTTCTTGAGATCGTGGATACTATCCAGACTAACGTCACTGTCTGCCGGTGCCAGAACAATCCATTCTTCATCAAAAAGCGGACCTACCCATCGGAAGCGTTCTTCACGCTCAGATGTCCTGAATGTGGAATAAACGCCCACATTCTCATCATCCAATGCCTGATTAAACGCCCGGTCCCAGTCCGGATAAAGTGTGAGCCGGTACTCGAGGTTCATGGTATCAAACAGGCTTCGAACAATATCCGTGGCAATGCCTGTCACCCGTTGGTTACGGGCATACTCACTGCCATTGTTGGTCATGTTCAGCGGTGGAAAGTTTTCGGTAACAAGATGGTATTGCGCGGCCTGAACGCCGGAAATAAAAAAACAGAAAGCCAGTGCAAGAATTCGCATGGTTCACTCCCCAGTACAACCGATTCTAAAGAGTTATTGTGTGGACACGTTTGTTATCGACTGCCAACCGGCTTGCCGGATCGATCGCTCCTGACCCTACCGGCGAACCATTAGTCAGCTGTTGTTTAAAGCACGCTAGATTCTACCGTCAATATGCCATTGATTTCAGCCTTGAGACGCATGCCACTAGTCAGTTCACCAACACCGGCCGGGGTACCTGTCAGCACTACGTCACCTGGACAAAGGGTGAAGTGCTCACTGATATAGCTGATCAGCGGCAAAATCGGCATCAACATTTCAATGCTGTTCCCATGCTGGCGTACTTCACCATCAATGGATAACTGAAAATCAATATCGTCCCACCGACCGATACGCTCTGCGCAGACAAAAGACGACAGAGGACAAGCACCGTCAAATCCCTTGGCGATCTCCCAGGGGTGTCCTTTTTCTTTCAAACGCCCCTGAAGTTCTCGTAAGGTCAGATCCAGAGCCAGCCCGACGCCGCCAATGGCTGTCATCGCTTCTTCAGCAGATACATGATTGATTTCACGGCCGATGAGGATCGCAACCTCCGTTTCATAATGCACACCGCCGCGCTGTTCGGGTAAACGAATAGCGTCAGAAAAAGGTGCGAGAGATGTTGCCGGTTTCATGAACAGCAGGGGTTCCGTCGGCACGGGATTATTCAGTTCACGAGCGTGCTCCGCATAATTGCGACCGACACAGACGACCTTCCCAACCGGAAACGACGCAGGCTCCCCTTCGATTATATGGCAGGTATAACGCATGGCATTCCTGTTGTTATCAGTGATGGTTAAATGCTAGTGCGCAGGCATGTTTGTTGTTTGCATTTTGCCGTTTCATCCTCTCTCGCGCTGGTCTAAGATGGAACAGTCGGTGGAGAGAAAATTATGAATGACAAACTCAATGCCCACATTCAGGATCTTCATGACCTGCTGGATGGTCAACCAGTCGATGAGTGCACGGCTGCCAGTCTGCGGCAGATAACCGATGAACTCGAAATCGCACTGGCCAGGGCCGAAGGAAAAGTTCCCGTGGAAACCTTCAATGACCGGCTGGAAAAGGAAGCCATTGAATTCGCTGAGGAGCACCCTACCATCGCCCAAACCATACGACAGATAATGAATACCCTGAACAGTATCGGTATCTGACCCAACCGCCGGACCGTTCACCAGAACAGTCCGGCGCCTCTATCGAGTTATAGGTCAAATATCTTACCCGGGTTCATGACCCCGTCAGGGTCAAACACTTTTTTAACCCCTTTCATCAATTCAATCTCTGCGGTTGACCGGGTATAGGTCAGATAATCCTTTTTCAGCAAACCTACGCCATGTTCGGCAGAAACCGAGCCACCATACTGCTGTACAATCTCAAACACCCAACGGCTGACCTTGTTGCAGCGTGACAGAAACTCTTCCCTTAGCAGTGTCTCCGGCTTAAGAATATTCAGATGGAGGTTGCCATCGCCAATGTGGCCGAACCAGATGATTTCAAAATCCGGATACTCCCGTGAAACCACCGTATCAATCTCTGCGAGGAACGCAGGCACCTTCGACACCACCACCGAAATATCATTCTTGTAAGGCGTCCAGCGGGAAATCGTCTCGCTGATATCCTCCCGACAACGCCAGAGGTTGGCCAGCTGGGTCTGGTTCTGACTCATCACCCCATCAACAACCCAGCCATTTTCCACACACTGTTCGAAGAGCTGCATGGCCTGATCGGCAATAGACTCATTCAGGCATTCAAATTCCAGCAGGGCATAAAACGCGGTTTCAGTTTCAAAGGGACGCTGAACACCGGCATGCTCCACAACTTTCGCCAAGGCTTTTTCTGAAAAGAATTCAAAGGCCGTCAAATCAATGCTGTTCTGGAAGGTATCCAATACCTTCATAACGTCGTCCATTTCGGGGACACCCAACAGCAAAACAGTCAGATCCTTGGGCGGACGGGTCAGGCGCATGGTCGCCTCAACAATAAAGCCCAGCGTACCTTCACCACCGATAAACAGCTGCTGCAGATCATAGCCGGTATTGTTTTTCAGCAGCCCCTTGTTGAACTCCAGTAACTCTCCGGTACCCGTTACCACTTTCAGACCGGCAACCCAGTCACGGGTCATCCCATACCGAATGACTTTAATACCTCCGGCATTGGTCGCGATGTTCCCCCCGACATGACTGGAACCACTGGAGGCAAAATCCACCGGGTAATAAAGTCCCTGATCCTCGGCAAACTGCTGTAATTGCTCCGTTACAACACCGGGACCACACACCACGGTTCGATCCACCGCATTGAAGTCGCTGATCGTATTCATATGATCGAACGACACCACAATTTCACCACGAACAGCGACAGCGCCGGCACTCAGGCCGGTTCGACCACCAGACGGCACCAGTCCGATATTATGTTCACGGGCAAAGCGGACGACGGCCTGCACCTGTTCGACAGCCTTCGGAAAGACGATAGCCAGAGGCGCCGGATCATGGAAACGGGTCCAGTCCCGTCCCCAGATCTGCAGGGCGTCATCATCTGTGAGAACTCTTGCGGGTGCCACGCACGCGGTCAGCTGCGCCACGAGTTCGGCGCGGTCTTCCGGTGAAAGGGCGTTCTGCGGAAACTGCTCGCGGGTCATGCACTATCCCCCGTATTCACGGAATTTTCCCCGTTTTCACGTATTTTTCATTATTGACCTGAACAAATTTCATTGAACAGGGTTGTCCGTTCTTCTGGCAGGCTATGTTATCATCAGGCGCCCGCCGGAACACTGCCGGGCATGATAAAACACCAAGAATGAAGTCGGGATAAGCGAGCATGGCCACAACATCACTGGACAAGAGCAAGATTCGTTTTCTGCTACTTGAGGGCGTTCACCAGTCAGCTGTCGACACGCTGAAAGCCCAAGGCTATACCAACATAGACTATCTCTCGACCTCATTGCCGGATGATGAGCTGAAAGAGCGGGTTCGTGAAGCGCACTTCATCGGTATTCGCTCCCGGACCCAGCTTACGGAAGAGATCTTTGCCCATGCGGAAAAACTGATTGCCGTCGGCTGTTTCTGCATCGGCACCAACCAGGTTGAGCTGCAGGCGGCTACCCGTCGTGGTGTTGCCGTCTTCAATGCCCCCTATTCCAATACACGCTCTGTTGCCGAACTGGTACTGGCAGAAGCTATCCTGCTGCTGCGTGGCGTTCCTGAGAAAAGCGCCCTGGCACATCGTGGTGTATGGCGTAAGAGTGCCAAAAACTCCTATGAAATTCGTGGCAAAAAGCTGGGCATTGTCGGCTATGGCAATATCGGCAGCCAGCTGAGTGTGCTGGCAGAATCCCTGGGCATGGAAGTTTACTTCTATGATGTCGTCACCCGCCTGCCGTTGGGCAACGCCACCCAGTTTCATGACCTGAATGAACTGCTCGGCATAGCCGATATCGTGACCCTACATGTGCCGGAAACCAAAGCCACTCAAGAGATGTTCGGTGAAGCCGAACTGGCGGCGATGAAAGACAATGCCATTCTAATCAATGCGTCTCGCGGCACAGTGGTCGCGATTGATGCCCTGGTGTCAGCTCTGCAGAGCCAGAAACTATTGGGCGCAGCTATTGACGTCTTCCCTGTGGAACCCCGCTCAAACGATGAAGAGTTCATCTCGCCGTTGCGTGAATTCGACAATGTCATCCTGACACCACACGTCGGCGGCAGCACCCTGGAAGCACAGGAAAACATTGGTAAAGAAGTCGCTGAGAAACTGGCGAAATACAGTGATAATGGCACCTCTCTGTCGTCTGTGAATTTCCCGGAAGTCGCCCTCCCGGCACACCCCGGAAAGCACCGGATTCTACACATTCACAAGAATGTGCCTGGCGTACTATCAGCGATCAACAACATCTTCTCTGACAACAATATCAATATCAGCGGCCAGTACCTTCAGACCTGCGAAGATGTTGGTTATGTTGTCATTGACGTTGAAGCTGACCAGAGCCAGCTGGCTCTGGAGAAGGTTCAGGAAGTTAACGGCACTATTCGTTGCCGAATTCTGTATTGATAGTTTCTGCACAATGCTGACAATGGTTTTTACTGTTGTCAGCATATATTAGAGACGTACTGAAACCTTTTTAAGAAAGCAATACTAGCCAGTACGTCAGCAGCCATAACAATTATCAATAGCCCAACACTTTATTCCCTATTTCTTGGTCTAAGGAACATTTATTAATTGATGACCAACTGCACAGAAAAATGGAAAACTCTCACTTCTACTACACAGCTTACAAACCTACCAGACGCCAACTAAAAACAATAAAAGAGGTCGGTGGCGATAACTGTGTCCTCAGGAGCGAGCAGAACCTGCTAGCCAGAACCTTTCACGACGAGCACACTCGGGAAGTTGAAGTAAGAACCTCAACAATTCGTGGTGGAAAATGGGGCGTATATACCATAAAAGAGATAAAACCCTACCAGCTTCTGTCTACTTATGATGGCGAACTAGTCACGCTTGACGAAAAAGAAAGGAAAGCATGGCTAAACGATAAGCATAAACGTTCCCACCTAAAAACGTTGGATGGGAGTTTATCAAATGGCACCATAGTAATTGACGGCCTACGAGAAGACATAGCAGGTCGTGGCGTTGCAAGCCTTGTTAATGACCCAGCTAACAATTTTGCATTCGCCAACACAACACTTTTCACTAACAAAGTGAAAGGGGTCGTTTATTTGAAATCAACTCAGAAAATAAAAAAGGGGAGAGAACTCTTCTACCATTATGACAGAAAATTCAAATTCCCATTTAAACGAGTTGTTCGATTAACACGAAAAGAGGTCAAAGAAAACATCCACAACTTATCGACATACCTTAACAAAAAAAGAATAAAAACACCTAACTGGGAAGAAATGACAAAAAAAGCACTAACAGATACAAAAAGGAAGTGGACAGCACCATTAGCAAACTATGCGCTTATCAGAGAAGATTTTATTGCCCCCAAAGAGATCACATGTGAAGCACTAAAATTATTAAAGCCGGATACAGAAATCTATAAAGAGCTCCTATCACACTATATAAGAAACATCCCCCATAAAAATGATTCTCTTTTGATTACTCACTTAACCGATGAGGCAATACTACCACCAGGTGAAGGCCAATCAACCCTTTGGACACCATCAGACTTTACCGATTTAAATCTAAAATCAGATGAGGACGACGAAACAACTCTTCCTCCACCCCAAGACTTTCAACATAGCTATATTAGGTTTGTTAACAGACTGCTGAATAAAAATGACATCTAAAATACCGTATTCATTTGACAGGTTTAACCTGTAGAGGTCATCTCCCACACATTACACGACAACTGAATTATCGATAGAACAGATTCAGGCCATCAGCGCCTACTTAAGTTTCAATCTCTTGCCAGCAAGAGATTAATAACCTGATAATCGGAATCCACTATTACTCTGCTGCGCGGAATGCATTCGCCGCCAGATCAGCTGCTGGCGGCCTTGCTATGAATGGTCTAATTGTTGTTCATCAACATGTCGTGAAGCAGGTTTACCTGATGAGGAAAGCAACAGTCTTCCTCATCAGGTTTAATCGTAACATCACTTCATTGTGGGCATCACAAACTCTGCACCACTGCGAATGCCGGTTGGCCAGCGTGACGTGATCGCCTTGCGACGGGTATAGAACCGCACCCCATCCGGACCATGCATATGTAGCGGGCCAAACAGTGAACGCTTCCAGCCACCAAAACTATGGAATGCCATGGGAACCGGAATCGGGACATTGATACCGACCATACCTACCTGGATCTCATGGGCATACTGGCGGGCGCAATCCCCATCACGGGTGAAGATTGCCGTACCATTGCCGTATTCATGTGCATTGATCAGTTCGACCGCGGTCTTGTAATCCGGTACCCGGACAACACAGAGTACCGGCCCAAAAATCTCTTCCTGATAAATAGTCATATCAGCGGCGACATTGTCGAACAGGCAGCCACCGATGAAGTAACCGTTTTCACAACCGGGTACGTTCAGATCACGACCATCAACCACCAGCGTCGCGCCTTCTTCAGCGCCCTTGTCCACATAGCCTTTGACCTTGGCCAGGTGCTCACGGCTGATCAGCGGCCCCATTTCCAGACCTTTTTCCTTGCCGTTACCTATCTTGAGCTCTGCAACTTTGGGTGCCAGTTGTTCAACCAGTTTGTCAGCAACATCACCGACAGCCACGGCCACAGAGATTGCCATACAACGTTCACCGGCTGAACCGTAGGCAGCACCCATCAGCGCATTGACGGCCTGATCCAGATCGGCGTCGGGCATCACCACCATATGGTTTTTAGCGCCACCCAGCGCCTGAACCCGCTTGCCATGTGCTGAAGCGGTCGTATAGATGTATTCGGCAATTGGCGTGGATCCCACGAAACTCACGGCTTGTACATCAGGATGGGTCAGAAGAACATCAACGGATTCCTTATCACCATTAACGACATTGAAAACACCATCTGGCAAACCGGCTTCTTTCATCAACTCCGCCAGGCGCATGGGCAAAGATGGATCTTTTTCAGAGGGCTTCAGCACAAAGGTGTTACCGCAGGCGATAGCGATCGGGAACATCCACATCGGTACCATCGCCGGGAAGTTAAACGGTGTAATACCAGCAACGACACCCAGTGGCTGATTGACGGACCAGGCGTCCACCGCCGTACCAACGTTTTCCGTGTGCTCGCCTTTCAGCAAGTGAGGAATGCCACAGGCAAATTCAACGACTTCCAGGCCACGCACCAGTTCGCCACAGGCATCTTCGTAAACCTTACCGTGCTCGGATGTGATCAGGCCGGCCAGCTCATCGCGATGCTTTTCAACCAGTTCCTTGAACCGGAACATAACCCGCGCACGGCTCAACGGCGTGGTATCTTTCCATGCCGGGAAAGCCGCCTTGGCAACAGCAACGGCCTTCTCAGTTTCTGTGGCACTGGCCAGTGCCACAACGCCGGTCTGTTCGCCGGTCGCCGGGTTGAATACCGGCTGGGAGCGCTCGCTGCCTTCCGTTCGCAGCCCGTTAATGAAATGGGTGTGGTTCTGCATAACTTCTCTATCCTGCTGACTGTAATCGTTATTCTGTTGCCCGGATGGCGTTTTCAAGCGTACCCACCAGCTGGTCAATATGCGCCTTCTCTATAATCAGAGGCGGCGACATGGCCAGGATGTCCATGGTGCACCGTACCATGACACCATGCTCGTAAGCATTTTTGAAGACCTCATAGCCACGAGCACCTGGCTTACCGTCACGGGGCGCCAGTTCAACCGCCGCCACCAGCCCGGTGTTACGGATATCAATAACATTAGGCAGCCCCTTCAAACTGTGAACCGCTTCCTCAAAATAGCTTTCCATTTCAATGGTGCGTTGGAACAAACCATCCCGCTCGTAGATATCCAGTGTCGCCAGCCCTGCCGCGGCGCCCACCGGATGGCCGGAGTAAGTATAGCCATGGAACAACTCGATCATGCTTTCCGGACCTTGCATGAAAGTGTCGTGTATTTCGTCGCTGACGAAGACCGCTCCCATAGGGATGGCGCCGTTGGTGAGCCCTTTAGCGGTGGTGATGATATCCGGCACCACATCCCAGCGGGTTGCGGCGAAGGCTTCGCCTACCCGGCCGAACCCAGTGATCACTTCATCAAAAATCAGCAGAATGCCGTGCTTGCGGGTAATCTCCCGCAGTCGACGCAGATAACCTTTCGGTGGCATGATAACGCCGCCGGAGCCCGACATCGGCTCGACAATCACAGCAGCAATATTGGAGGCATCGTGCAGTGCGACGATCTTTTCCAGTTCATCCGCTAATTCAACGCCATTCTCCGGTAAGCCTTTGCTGAAGGCATTCAGCTTGATGTTCAGGGTATGAGGCAGGTGATCAACACCATTGAGCAGGGAACCGTACACTTTCCGGTTATTGGGAATACCACCAACGGAAATCCCCCCAAAGTTCACACCGTGGTAACCCTTCTCGCGACCAATCAGTCGCTGACGGGTGCCTTCACCGCGCGCACGGTGATAGGCAATGGCAATTTTCAGCGCGGTTTCTACCGACTCAGAGCCTGAATTGGTGAAGAAGACATGGTTCAGGTTACCCGGTGTGTGTTCTGTCAGACGCTCGGCAAATTCAAAAGCCAGGGGATGCCCCATCTGGAAGGGCGGAGCATAATCGAGCTGTGCTATCTGACGGGCAACCGCTTCAGAAATCTCCCGGCGACCATGGCCCGCATTCACACACCAGAGACCAGCGGTACCATCCAGAACGTTTTCGCCCTTGTCATTGGTGTAATACATGCCTTCCGCACTCGTGAGCATGCGGGGCTCAGCCTTGAACTGGCGATTGGCGGTAAATGGCATCCAGAAAGCGTCCAGCCCGGGCTTGCCGGCATCAGAACTAAAACTCATGGAAATGACTCCCTGTTGTTATTCTGTCCAGACAGCCAGCGGGGGATCAGGGCTGTCGTGGCGTCTTGTTATTCGTATCAGTGTCGTTGTCAGCAGGCTGTGCATCATTTCCAGCCACACTGACTGTCAGGTATTTTTATCAGCGACTGCCGCCTTCACGATGAAATTTAGCAGAGATATGTAAAATATATCAAACACTAAATTGCGCACTATTCCCTCTATTTGTTTATTTTTGTCAAAGATATTGCATAAATCCTGATAGCAATAGTAGAGTCGTGACGATGCCACGACCGCAAGACGCATGTTCAAAATACTGCGCAGCCTGCCAAACACTGAACCCCTGACAGGCGACTGTGTCGAACCCATAATGACAACAAATACTCAAACCAGGTGGTAATTCATGACTGAACTCCGCAACAGCCGCGAACAGTGGGAAGCCATGGCGGCTGAACTGACCATCAATGGCCGTGCCTTTATTAACGGGGAATATACCGATGCGGCATCTGGTGAAACCTTCGAATGCTGTTCTCCCATCGACAATCGGGTGCTCGCCCAAGTCGCCAGCTGTGATCAGGCCGATGTAGACCAGGCCGTTGCCAATGCCCGGTCCACCTTTGAGGCAGGTACGTGGTCACGTATGGCACCGGCTGCCCGCAAGCTGGTGATGATCAAACTGGCCAACCTGCTGCTGGAACATAAAGAGGAACTGGCGCTGCTGGAAACCCTTGATATGGGTAAGCCCATCAGTGACAGCCTGTCTGTGGATATCCCTGCTGCTGCCCGCAGCCTGAGCTGGAGTGGTGAAGCGATTGATAAGGTTTACGATGAGATCGCACCGACACCTGAGAATGAAATCGGCATGATCACCCGTGAGCCAATCGGTGTTGTGGGTGCCATTGTTCCCTGGAACTTCCCGCTGCTAATGGCCTGCTGGAAACTCGGTCCGGCACTGGCAACGGGTAACAGCGTAGTACTGAAACCTTCCGAGAAATCACCGCTGACCGCGATCCGCATTGCTGAATTGGCCATTGAAGCCGGCCTGCCAAAAGGTGTTCTCAATGTTCTGCCTGGCTTTGGCCATACCGCTGGTAAAGCACTCGCGCTGCACAACGATGTGGATACGCTGGTATTCACCGGCTCCACACGCACAGCCAAGCAGCTGATGATTTATGCGGGCGAATCCAATATGAAACGGATCTGGCTGGAAGCCGGCGGCAAGAGCCCGAACATCGTCTTTGCCGATGCCCCTGATCTGCGTGCTGCCGCCAGTGCTGCTGCCGGTGCTATCTGCTTTAACCAGGGAGAAGTCTGTACCGCAGGTTCCCGTCTGCTGGTTGAAGAAAGCATTCACGATGAATTTGTTGCCATGGTGATTGAGGAACTACAGCAGTGGAAGCCCGGTCATCCGCTCGATCCCGATACCAATGTCGGTGCTATTGTTGACCAGCAGCAGTTACAGACCGTACTGAATTACATCGAAGCCGGAAAACAGGATGGCGCATTGCTTCAAACTGGCGGTGCTCAAGCCCTGTCAGAAACCGGCGGCTATTATGTTCAGCCCACCGTTTTCACCGGCGTCAGTAATAAGATGCGTATCGCGCAGGAAGAGATTTTCGGTTCTGTTCTCTCGGTCATCACCTTCAACGGCGAAGAAGAAGCCGTCAGCATTGCCAACGATACGGATTACGGACTGGCCGCAGCCGTGTGGAGCCAGGATATCGGTAAAGCCCACCGTGTGGCCAAACGCCTGCGGGCCGGTTCCGTCTGGGTCAACCACTATGACGGCGGTGACATGACAGCTCCGTTTGGTGGCTACAAGCAGTCCGGCAACGGTCGCGACAAATCCCTGCACGCCTTTGACAAGTACACCGAACTCAAGGCGACCTGGATTTCACTGGGCTGATCCTGACAAGAAGAATAACAAGAGAGGGAGAGTGACATGACGGAGACCAGTGTCCGGGAAGCGCCGATCACTGTGGATATCGTCACCCATAAACGGACTCGCAGGCCGGTCCACAGTGACCGGCATGCCGACTCGTACTATGCGGCGACCGTCAATACACAGACTGACTATCCGGTACTTGATGAACATATTACCGCGGATATCTGCATCGTCGGCGGTGGTTTCAGCGGTGTGGCGTCAGCGCTTGAGCTGACGGAGCGCGGCTTTAATGTTGTCCTGCTTGAAGCCCGCAAGATCGGCTGGGGCGCATCCGGCCGTAACGGTGGCCAACTGATTCGAGGGATTGGTGAGAATCCTGACCAGTTCCGCAACCAGATTGGTCAGGACGGTGTCGAAGCGATCCACACGATGGGACTGGAAGCGGTTGACCTGGTTCGCAAACGCATCATCAAATACGACATCCAGTGTGATCTCAAGATGGGGTATTTTGATGCAGCCATGAAGCCCCGTCACCTGCGCGAGCTGAAAGAAGATTATGAGTGGATGCAGTCCCGTAAATACCCTCATGTTCTGAAAATGATCAGTCAGGAACAGGTTCAAGATATCGTTGGCACCGACCGCTACATTGGCGGCATGGTTGATATGGGCAGCGGACACCTGCACCCACTCAACCTGTGTATAGGAGAAGCGGAAGCTGCGGCCAAACAAGGCGCCCGACTGTTCGAATATTCCAAGGTCAACAAGATCCAGAAAGGCGACAAACCGAAGGTATTCACAGACAAAGGTTCAGTGACCGCCGATTTCCTGATCCTGGGCGGCAATGCCTACATGGGCGACCTGGAACCCAGTATCGGCGGCAAGGTACTGCCTGCTGGCAGCTACATCATTGCCACCGAACCGCTGGAACCTTCTGTGTATAACTCACTGATCCCCAGTGACTACGCCATCTGTGACATGAGCGTCGCATTGGATTATTTCCGGCTCTCGGCAGATAAGCGGCTGTTGTTCGGCGGCATGTGCAATTATTCTGGGCGGGATCCCAAGGATATTGTCGAATCCATGCGCCCCAAGATGCTGAGGGTTTTCCCACAACTCAAGGATACCAAGATTGATTACCAGTGGGGGGGAATGATCGGCATCGGCGCCAACCGAATGCCGCAGATCGGGCGACTGGAACCCAATATCTATTATGCCCAGGCGTATTCAGGTCACGGGGTCAACGCGACTCATACAGCAGCCCGAGTGCTGGCGGAAGCGATTTCTGGCCAGGCGCAGCGCTTCGATGCCTACGCCAAAATTCGCCACATGACCTTCCCCGGCGGTAAGACCTTCCGGTCACCGCTGCTGGCATTGGGGATGCTCTGGTATCGCCTGAAAGATATGCTTTAAAAAACTTCATGGTCTTGCTCAACATTTTCTGTTATGCCGAGCAAGACCACTGTTTAATATATTATTTATTAATAACAAATAATAAAACCAAAACAATTTACAATATATAAACATACTTTTTGCATTAAAAGATACCAACCTTATAGGCATTTAATATGCTAATCAGAAAGCCTAATACCATCCGTAAGAAAAAAAACATATCGTAAGTAAAATGCGATCAAATTTACGGAAAAAGATCATGCAAATTCATTCACCCATTGCACACAAACAACCTAAAATTTCTAAGCACACGAAAGCATTAAAAGTTCTGACTGGTTTTATGGCTGGTTTAGGTGCATTCGTCGCAGCATGTAATCCGATAGGATCATGTATTTTTGGTATTATGGCGGTATATTATTCAAGGAAAAATCCTTCTTTTTACACCGCTCAGCCCACTGACATTAAATCCAGAAAGATTACTAAAGAAGATATAAAATCTGCAGCCATAATGGGTGGCATTCATTTTTTATTGTTTCCTCTGGGAGCAATTAGTGCAGCAAATCAAGCCGCTGTTGCCGCGATGGATCATTTTGAATAATTCCTTTTGGTAGTCAGAACCAGCATTCCCTACCTTTGCCACAGCCAAATAGTGAAATGATACCTTCACAACAAAACAAAGGTACGAGTATAGGTCACCCTCTACTCTGGCTATTTCGGTTGAGCTGGGAATTCAGAGTCACATATGCCAAGGAGCAATCTTATTGAGACGTAAAGAAACGGGGCCTTAGAGGCCCCGTCGAGGAGTAAGTGACAAACGGATTACTTTGCATCCACAATGTAGTCAATAGCTTTCTGTCTTCCCTGCACCGGTTTGCGCCGTGCTGATCAATCAGCCTTCTTCTCCGCGACCCCGATTCCATTTGCTTGCAGAACCACAAGACATCATCCTGCAAAGTAATCAGCTTGCCTGCCCTGTTATTGTTATTAGGACGGGCGGTGGCCCCTTTTTCTTTTTGTTTGCGGCCGGTCGTGCTTATTATTTTTATTGTGCCCGTCCTATTACAGTTACTGTGCCAGTTTTGAAAAGTGTTTCATTTTCATGAGCTTACAAAATCCTTACAAAACCGCAGACCGTTAAACCGATCACAGTTCGTTACCGTTGGCAAAAGATCAGCGTAACATCCTCGCCACCGGTAACACTTAACACGTTCAGTAACGGGCTAAACGCGCCATCAGCAACTTGATAAAACGCTCACGCTCAATATCCATAATAATCTCGGCATTGCAGCGACCATCGGTGTGCTTACCATCAAAGTCCACCACCGTCATGCCGTGACTCTGTACGCCACTGGTTTCCACCGTCACATGAGCTTTTCTGCCACTGAACAGTGTGGGATCCAGCAACCAGGCAATGGTGCAGGGATCATAGAGGTGTGCACCTTCTGTCGTGTAACCACAACGCACACTCTGGCGGGTGTAGAATGTCATCATTTCAGCGACGGCAATACTGACGGGATTCCCCAGATTCCGAATCTGCTCAACTTCCTCATCAAAGATCAGCGCCTTGTAGGTCACATCCAGCCCCAGCATGACAATGGGTATGCCAGACCGGAACACCACATCACCCGCGACCGGATCAGTCAGGATATTGAATTCCGCAGCAGGCGTGATATTGCCAAAGGTACCCCCGCCCATCAGGACAATCTGCTTGATCTTGCTGCGCAGCGACGGCCAGCCTGTGAGCAAAACAGCAATATTGGTTAAAGGACCAATAGGCACCAAGGTCACCGGGGTTTCAGACTCCCGCAACAGCTTCGCCAGCAACTCAACCGCCGTCATGTCTTCAGGCTCAAATCCGGGCTCGGGTAACACCGCACCATCCAGTCCGGTCTCTCCCATCAGGTCGGAAGGGGTAATCGGGCCACTTAATGAAGTCTCTGCACCGGCCGCTACCGGCGGACGCAGCCCTGCCAGCGTCAAAACCCGCAAGGCGTTATACAGGGTCTTGTCGATCGTCTGGTTTCCTGCCACCACCGTGACACCCAGCAGCTCCAGCTCTTCACTTGCACCAGCCAGTAACAGCGCCAGGGCATCATCATGGCCAGGATCACAGTCAATGATGATCGGGCAACGCATTATTTCACCACTTTGTTCGTTGTTTGGTCTGATCATAGGCGGCTTTTGGCTGACAGCAAGACAGGGATAGCCGCTATCCACCGCTCTTCTGTCGTGTGAGTCGTATCAGATGTGGAGAACAAAGGGTAGAAACAGAAACGGAGCCCTCAGGCTCCGTCAGAATTCAGCTTGTACAAGCGGATTACTTTGAAGAATGTGCGAACAATACCTTGTTCTTCTTCCCTGGTTCCGGTTCCTGCCGGACTGTTTACACAGTCTTCTTAGCACTCACCGGCTTCCTGCGTCTGGCAGCATCACAAAAAAGCATCCTGCAAAATAATCAACTTGTCCGCGATTGTTTTTCTTATTGGTGCGGTCAATCTTTTTATTTTTATTCTTCTTATTATTATTTTTGCTTCTTCTTGTTGTGCCAGACATATAGCAGGGGCTATGCCAGAAATAAATTTATTATATAAATCAACAAGATAGTGAAAACACTCTCTGACATATCCACTCCGTCATGCACACATCTGTTACACATGCGGCCATTTCGGGTAACACGTACACCAATCGGTAACATCAATCCGTTCCCGCTTCACTCAGGTCTTCTTCACGGGTGCGGAGGACATTGAAACCAGTGTTCCCTGACGAAGTCATACCGGTAACAGGCTTCATCACCCGTAGGGTTTACGTTGGTATCCCCTGCCTGATAGCGCGGAAAATAGCGATAAAGCTGCCCATCAAACACTTCAAACCGGTCATGCCCCATATAACCCAGCATCTGTTCACGGGTTAAGTCGGCCATATCGGATTCGGTATAACCACCATAGACCGGCTCCAGTCGCTGTAGCTCCGGATAACTGCCACTGCCAGCTGATCGGGTCATCAACACAATCACCGGTTGATGGCCACCAGGTAATAGCCAGATACTTTCTGGCGTACCATCACGCTCCAGCTGCAATTTCTGTTTCGCTTTTCCCTCCCGGACAGTCACTATCATTGATCCAATCGATGCAGGTTCACCTGCAGGGACGGTCACACAGACTGAGACATCACCACTCTGTGCCGAAATGCCCTGACAATGACCACTGTTTCCATCTCGGCCATTGAACGTCGAACAACCCGAAAGCCCTGCAATCAGCAGGATCACCATTATTGTGTTTAGCCCGTTCGCCACAGCATTCCCCAGAGGTAGGTATCCGAATCATTACGCTATAAGATAGCGACTATTGCACCAGCCCATACTGCCTGGGCCGGAAATCCCGGCGATCACCAGCCAGTCACAGGACCCATCATGGATATCAGCGCACTACGTGAAGAATACACCCGCGGCGGTCTGAGCCGGGATGATCTCAATCCAAATCCGTTTGAACAGTTTGAATTCTGGTTCCGTCAGGCCCAGGAAGCAGAAATTCCGGAGCCGAATGCCATGAGCATTGCGACAGCGACGGCCGCCGGCGCTCCCTCGCTGCGGACCGTCCTGTTGAAATACTTTGACCATAGCGGCTTCGTGTTTTTTACCAATTATGAAAGCACTAAGGCTAAAGAGATCGAAGAGAATCCCAACGTTGCCCTGCTATTCCTGTGGCTGGGTCTGCAACGGCAGGTCATCATCAAGGGCCGGGCAGAAAAAATCAGCAAAGGGGAAACCCTGAAATATTTTATGAGCCGCCCCCATGGCAGTCAGCTGGGTGCATGGTGCTCCAACCAGAGTTCTGTCATTACCAACCGGCAGATTCTGGAACTGAAACTGGACGAGATGAAGCGCAAGTTCAGTAAGGGAAAAGTACCGGTACCGTCTTTCTGGGGCGGATATCGTGTGGTGCCCACAAGTATTGAATTCTGGCAGGGACGGGCTAACCGTCTCCATGATCGTTTTCAATACACACGGCAGGAAAGTGATGACTGGCAGATAGATCGTCTTGCACCATGAGAGTGATTCCAACGATTTGATTATGGATTGTTATGAACAGGCTGTTTTTACCCACCAGCCTGTTCATAATTCCCGCCCCTAGCTTCTGACAACATCTCAATCCAGAGCCTTTCCAAAACTTAACGACAACTTATTCACAGGCATTCCATCAATCCTCCAGCACTGCTCACTGTTCACAGTTTCTGTTTATAAGCATGTGACTATCGTCGGGAACACCTTTGCAACAATGACATAACTATATGAAAAATTAGAATATTTTATCACTGTTTGTTTTTTAGCCAGCAAAACAGCCAACCGTTATTTTTCGCTTTAAAGTCTTCGGCATTCCGTAGTAACTGCCCCAATACCTGCATCACACTGTGAATAAATCCTACAATCGACATCTGCAGTAGTCCCCCTCATTCATCCACAGCCGGACACACACCCTTTCATTACAAACAGAAAATAGGATTTATCAGGCTGAGACTATTTTTCAACAAAACACAGACAGGCTATCCACAACCTATCTTCAGTCTTTTCAAGTGATTATTTCCATTCACATGAACTGTGGGAAAGTGTGTGATTATTATCGGGATGGCCGTCGAAACCCTACGCTTTCTCTACCCCGAACATAAGTGTCTAATTTTTAACCAGTGAATTGTATGCCTTAAACTGTCAAAATCGCCGCCAACCTTATACGCTGTTCTGTGGGCGTGAAGAAAAACAACAGGGATAGTGATGCGCTTTGCAAAGTACTGGCAAAAAGATACCGTCACCCTTCATGGTAGAAATGGAGAATCAGCCTCTGTCACCGGCTGGGGAGCTTCCAATGAAAGCCATGCCGAAGCACGTCGACACGCAACGGAACGCGCTGAACTGCTGGCCAGCATGCTTCAACAGAAACATACCCTGCATGAGTACGAATATGCTGATGACTTCATCCGCGAAGAACAGTTGGTTGAGATTAAGAACCGTGATGAGGAGGTGGTGGCAATACTCTCCCGCAACAGTTATGGCGCGGTGATTCTGAATACGGATCGGGTCATCTTTGGTGACATTGATATCCATCAACCAAGTTTTGTCGCACGGCTACTGCGCTACATTGGCATTCCACTGAAAAACAAGCAGTACTACCTGAAGAAAATTGAGTCCTATCACAACGCCCATCCCTCCCTGGTTTTCCTGGTTTACGAAACCTGTGCAGGCCTTCGCTTTATTATCAGCAACCAGGAAATGGCGCCGGATGCAGCGGAAGTCAAAACCCTGTTCAAGGCGCTCAAGGTTGATCCACTCTATAGCCGCCTCTGCCAGTCGCAATCAAGCTTTCGGGCACGACTGAGTCCAAAACCATGGCGAATCGGCATGGATCGTCCACAAAGCCGTTTTCCTCGGCTTGAACCTCAACAACGGCATGACTTTGATCTCTGGCTACACACTTACCAGATAACCGCAAGCAACTATGCAAGCGCACACTTTCTCGCCGCATTTGGTGAAGCAAGCATTCCGGACAATATTCAACTGGTGCTGGATATCCACAACAAGTACGCCTGCCAGCAGGGAGCTCCACTGGCTTGAACAAAGAATAACCTAAAGCTATCTGCCAGGGTGTCGGCTTTGGCGTCGACTTCGCACACCGGGGTTTCGCATACGCTGCTGCTTTCTTTGCCATCTTGCGGCTTTAGCTTGACGCCTCTGATACCGCCTTTGCTGCCTGGTAGTATGCAACCTGATACGCCGGTCCCTAATGGCAACCTGGTAGTCATTCTGCAATGTTGCATTGTGATGTGGATGATCTTCAAACCAGTTATCAAGATCCACCAACGGCATGTTTATATGACACAAAAACGCGCCAACCGCTTTCACAAACCGGTATAGCCATGGCGCGCCCTCCTCATCCTCCCACGCAAAATATGATGCACTCATCCATGTCAGTGTCACATTTCTATTGTTATTGCTTATGGAGACAGACATGTGTGCGGTTGTCTCCCAATCACTGATAACGTGTTGATACCATCCATGTGTTTATTTTGATCCTCGTATATCTTCCATCAACCGCTAACAAATCATCCTGTTTAGAATAGACCTTTATGCTTGTAGAGGGTTCACCTGAAATGCCATTGACAAAGCGTCAAGGCATTCGTCCACAGAACAGACCTTTATATCCCTACATTTGGCCTGTTCAAACTATATGGCTCTTAACCTACCGAAGGCCATCGGCATAACGCAAATAGTCATTCACTTTTACTACACCTGAATACTTCTCCATGGCCTCGGCATCACTGATACCCGGAGGCACTATGCCCGGTTTTCCCGGCAGCCAATCAACCGGGGTAGCCAACCCGGTTCGATCCGAGAACTGAATAGCATCCAGTGTTCGCAGTATTTCATCCACATTGCGTCCCGTTGTCATGGGATACGACATGCTTAAACGAACCCTCTTATCTGGACCAATGATAAATACGGTTCGTACTGTTGCATTATCCTTTGCGCTGCCCAGCCCTTCTTTCTGGACGTCAGGATCTCGTGCTTCACCTGGTTCCCCGGGCAGCATGTCGTACTCTCTTGCAATATCAATGACGTTGTCAAAACCCGGGCTGTTTCCGATAACGGCAAAAGGCAGACGTTCATCATTCTCCCGACCAAGAAAACGATTAATGTCGTTTACCCAGCGGTTATGTTCCTCAACCGTATTGATGCTCAGTACATACAAACTGGTTTTACGACGCTGAAAATCACTGATACGCTTCGCCAAAGCACCGATCTCCGTGGTGCAGACCGGTGTAAAATCCTGCGGATGGGAAAATAAAATACTGTAACGACCTTCCAACTGATCATGAAAATGAATTTCACCATTCGTGCTGTTAGCGTAAAAATCAGATGCCTCACTACCAATATTCAATGCATAGGTAGCGGGCAAATGGAAAACGCACAGCATCATTAAAACCAGAATACCTTCCTCGTGAAAGCCATTAATGTCATTTCCCCACCGTTGCCAGCTTTCCCGATAGCGCTTCATCCGTTTACACAACGTATCCAGCCAGGTATTCATTCATACACCTCCACCTGCGATCCAAACTGAAGTCATTGCTGCAGGCTATGACAACGCTTCATTACAGATAAACCCTGGACAGGCTCACCCTTGCCCAACACACGCCCAAAAGCGTTGATCGAATATAGTTCACCGCTGAAATCATGTTTCCTTAGCAGTTAGACCGTTTAAAAATATCAGGCAAAAAAACGTATTCAGAGATAGCAAGACAACCGGTTGCTTATGCCTTCGCAAAAAAACATCAGCATAAAAAAACGCAGCCATGCTGCGTTTTTCAACCGTTACCGAGCCACTGTCAGGCGACGCTTTCCTTGCGTTCAGCCTTCAGTGCATCCGTCATCCGGTATAGCTCCATAAAGACGTTGTGATATTGATCATCACGGATGGTATTGGGGAAGTTGTCGTAAGCCACCGCATTAAACTGGGCATGTACCAGCACCCTTACCGTCTGGCGGGGCAGACTGATACGCCACGGCAACCGTTTGACCGGTTTTCGCTTTGCTGTTCGGCTGTAAGCGTAGGGGACAAACTCCCGTAACGCCTTCTCACTGCTGGCCCGAACCACCATCAGATTCGGGTTATCACTATGCTGCACAATACTTATAATACCGCTGCTGGTCAGTAGCCACATGATGCGTCCCTGCGTCACGTTTAAGGTTCAATTTCAGCTTAGGCGATAAATGGGAGAAATTCCGTACCACCTATCAACAGGTCCGCTGCCAATGATTTCCTACAGACACCCTGTCAGTCATATTCTTACCACAGCCTTGGCGGGCGCGTTGGTCATCCTGCTCTCCGGTTGCACACGCGATGAATATGAGTTCCTTTACGAACAGAATAACAACCCATACGAATGCCTTAATCTGCCTTATTCACAGCAAGAGGCATGTTTGAAGGCACAACGTATGTCTTATGACGACTATATGGAAGAGAGGTACAAACTGCTGGATCCTTCATCAGAAGACAAAGAGAACAATCATTGAATCGGATGTGACAGCAACCCCCTTAATACCCTGTTCCGCTTGATGCGCATCAACGCCCTGTTGTAATGACCCTTCTAGAATCTGTTCGCCCCTTGCCTCATAGCAACGGGCTGTTTTGTCCTGTCATAAATACGCTTTACTAAGGACCCAACGTACATGTTCAAGAAGTCTCTCCTCCCCCTCGCAATAGCAGCAGCCATAAGCGCTCCCCTTCTGCTCACTGCCTGTAGTTCATCCACAGAAGAACCTGCTCAGCTCACCACCGCTCAACAGTCACAGGAACAACAGGTTGAAAAACAATTCCGGAGAACGGTGGATGAATACTTCAACAAGAACGTTGCCCTGAATCCGTTTACCGCACCGATGCTCGGTATCTACAGCTACAACGACCAATTCGGTGATTACCTGAGTGACGATTATCTGGCTGCACAAAAGCAGCTGGAGCAGACTTATCTGGATAAGGTTGAGCAACTGGATCGCGCCGCACTGCCACACGACCTGCAGATTGCCTACGACCAGTTCATCTATGACCGCAAAATGGCCCTGCGCGGTTTTGAGTTCCCTACCCAGTACCTGCCATTCAACCAGTTCTACAGCCGCGCCAATACCTTTGCAGAACTGGGTACAGGCACTTATGCACAGCCCTTCAAGACGGTGAAAGACTATGAAGATTTCCTGAAGAAATCCGACGGTTTCGCCCATTGGGTTGACCAGTCCATTCAACGGATGCGCCAAGGTATGGAACACGATGTTGTCCTGCCCCAGGTTCTGGTGGATATGGTCATTCCCCAGCTGGAAGGTTATGTCACCACGGATCCTGAGAAGAGTGGTTTCTGGAAGCCAGTCAGCCACATGCCGGAAAGCTTCTCTGCAGAAGACCGTGAGCGTTTGACTGATGCCTACCGGGAAAAGATCACCAAAGTGATCAACCCTGCCTATACCCGCCTGGCCGATTTCCTGAAGCAGGAATATAAACCAAGAACCACCGTCGCTTACGGTGAACTGCCAAACGGTGATGCCTGGTACCAGTACCTGGCCGACGTGAATACCACCACCACACTCTCCGCCGAAGAAATCCACGAAATCGGCAAGAAGGAAGTGTCGCGTATCCTGAGCGAAATGGAACAGGCCAAACAGGATTACGGCTTCAAGGGTTCACTGAAAGAATTCTTTACCTACCTCAAGGGTGACCAGTTCTACTGGAAGGATCCCAAGCAGCAGGTCGCCGATTACGAAGCCTACAAGGCACAGGTGGATGCCGTTCTGCCCAAGTACTTCCACCGCATGCCGAAAGCTGACTACGTGATCAAGCCTGTACCCAAGGCCACTGAAAACAGTGCCGGCGTCGGCTATTACAACGAAGGCACACCGGACGGCAGCCGTCCAGGTATGTTCTTCGTGAACACCGGTCGCGATTACCAGCTGCCGATGTGGAACAAGGAAACCCTGTTCCTGCATGAAGCGGCACCAGGCCACCACTTCCAGGTGTCCATCAAGCAGGAACTGGAGAATGCGCCCAAGTTCCAGATCTACAGTGACTACACCGCTTACAGCGAAGGCTGGGGCGTTTATGCTGAATCACTGGGACGAATGATGGGTCTGGAGAAAGATCCTCTCCAGTACTTCGGCAAACTGAACGAAGAGATGCTGCGCGCCATGCGTCTGGTTGTGGATACCGGTCTGCACCATTACGGCTGGAGCCTCGAACAGGCTGAGCAGTATATGCGTGACAACTCCGCACTGGGTGATGGCGATATCCACACCGAAGTTCGTCGTTATGCAGCCATTGCCGGACAGGCGTTGTCTTACAAGATCGGTCAGCTGACCATCACCCGTCTCCGTGAAAATTCGCAGCAGGCACTGGGCAACCAGTTCGATATCCGCTATTTCCACGATGAAATACTGGACAGTGGTGCACTGCCCATGACCATCCTGGAAGCCAAGATTAACAACTGGACCCAGGAGCAGCTGAACAACCAGAGCTAACAGGGCTAAGTGACACTGGCAGTTTAATTGCCCATAAAAAAACGCAGCCGTGAGGCTGCGTTTTGATACAGGCAGTAGCAGTAATGATACAAGCGGATCACTTTACAGGCTGTGCGGCCAATGCGTTGTTTGCTTCCGTGCCGCGTTTCCGTGTTGGTTTCCTACCGCAAAAAAGCAACCTACAAAGTGATCAGCTTGCTGCCCCTTGTTGTTATTGTTATGGGCCAGGTAGAGCGTCGTTCTTATTATTTTTATTGTGACTTTACTATTACAGGTCTTGTGCCAAAAATTAAAAAACTAATAATTTCAATAGGATAGTTTAAGCCTTGATTGATAAACGACGTTTCAGACAGGTGCTTTGTTACCGCCTATCACAATAACGGTAACGCCTTTCAGAGAGTGGGTAACAGACCTCTACAGGTAGTCAGCACACTATTCCAGCACATCGACTTTCACCTGTACTTCATACACAGTATCCACCGTACTGTAGCGCCGCACATTGAAACCGGATGTTCGTCCAGAACCCTCCCGGCTGGTACTGCTCACGGTCAACCATTCACCAACCTTGCCAGATACCTGCGTATCCACCTTTCGGCGGTCAAACGACTCACCATCGTGCCGGACGCTGTCATCCGTTTGGTAGATATCCAGTACCACCTGATTCCCCTGAATCCGGGCGCTGGCATAAAAGCCCCGTTCAGCGGTCTTGTAGTCAGTGTTAGTGCGATAGCGGCCATACTCATCAAACATATCCGTCTTGACCGGTACTTCACGCCCCACGCTGATATAGGCGGGCATACCTTCCGTTGCCCTGACGGTTTGTTCACCCCGTCGTTTACTCTGGCTGGAACCGGTGGAAATCACGACACTACCCTGTCCCTGGCCATCACTGGTGACAACACCATCCACTCCGATGGCCCGTCCGGCCAGCGTCTTACTTCCCGGAGTACGCACGGTAATCATCAGCTGGTGCGGCGGACTATCGAGCTTGCTGACCAGCGCCTTGACGGCTTCGAACTCTTCATCTGTCACCTTGAGCACAAGGTTTTCGCGGTAGGGCATGACGATACTGTCCTTTGACAGCAGCGGCTTGACCAGCTTGGCCACTTCGTTGGAATCAGCACGAAACAGACTGATATTCTGAATCTGACGCTCAGCCGCAATGACAGCCTGAGCGATACAAGCCGTCGCAATCAAAACCAGTAACAACCGACGCATCATTGTTGGCCATCTCCCTGTGCATGCATTCACACAATGCCTGATTGTCTCACTATACAATAGTTCGTCCAGCGGCCCATGCGTGGCATGACTTATACTGACAAGACCGTTTCCTGATGATCGCCGACAACAAAGTGATACAAATCGGCGTATTCATCACGCAGCTGCTGCATGCCCATGGCCCGTTTCTGCTCGTCCAGCTCACGGTTTATCACAGCGTCCTCTTCAGGCCGCAGGCATTCATCAATCCTTGGCAGGATAAACTGATTTTCACATTCCAGATGTTCCAGCTGGAGATCAATGTAACGCCGATAATCCTGCATCAGAGTTTCGATCGGTACGATCTGGTCATTGACGATGGCATTAAAGTCCGCTTCCAGCTTGCGGGTCAGCCTTTCCAGATTTTCATGTTGCGCCATCACCCGGTTGATGACGTCGCGTAGTTCTGGATCAATGTCATGGGTGCACATCATGGAAAATACCCGGTCTTCCAACGGATGGTGAAAATGCTCTGGCCAGGTGCGGATATAGTCGAGCGCATCCAGAATCACCGACAGTTTTGGTGACCGGCTATCGTCTTCGCTGTACGACGCCATTTCCTGGTCCAACCGGTCGAGCAGGCGTTTCAGGTGTTTATGATCGTTCTTGAGACGTTCCAGCAGGCGTGACATGGCAACCTCCCCATTGGCTAGGTATTGTTATGTAGACCCAATCTTCAGGGTTAACCACATGCGCAATGGGTGCATTGACCAGTATCATGATACCGGCGAGATTCACACAGGCTGAAACTTAACCCTTTGCTTCAGCGGGCAATCTCTGCTGCCACACCGCCGATCATATCTACAAGATCATTGGGCGCCAGCTCGATTTCCAGCCCACGGCGACCGGCGCTAACATAGATGGTTTCAAACTGCAGGGCAGAACTATCCAGCACCGTCGGCAGTCGTTTCTTCTGCCCCAGGGGACTGATGCCTCCCACCACATAACCAGTGGCACGCTCCGCATCTTTTGGATTGGCCATATCAGCTTTCTTCGCTTTCAGAGCTTTAGCGCAGGCCTTCAAATCCAGTTGGTGGGTGACCGGTACAATCGCCACGCCCAAATGACGGGCATCGCCATTAAGTGACACCAGCAGTGTTTTAAAGACCCGGTTACCATCCAATCCAAGTACATCTGCAGCTTCCGTCCCATAGGAGGCAACTGACGGATCATGTTCATACTGATGAATTTGATGAGTAATACCCTGCTTACGGGCAATGTTGATGGCTGGTGTCATGGAAACCGTATCGCTGGATCGAACTTTGAGGCCTGCATCATAACCCTTTCATAAGGTCGATCAATGCCGTTTGCCTGATACATTTCAGGTATTTCATGAAACCAGCTTTGAAGGTCACAGAAACCGGACAATCTTCATCTGCCGTTTAATAGCCCTGTGCCCTGCTATATTTTCAGCCTTGGCTCTACGCTAATCCAGTCAGTCACGATCAATATACCGAGTGAAAACGCTATGGTTTCAGCCAGCAAGCAACGTGTTGCCGTTATTGGATCTACAGGACAGATTGGGCTATCTCTGACCACCAACCTACTGTTGCAAGGGCATGATGTCACCCTGCTGTCACGCGCCCGCAACCGGCCACAAAACGACACGCTGCAAGCATTGGAACAAAAAGGCGCACGTCTGGTAGCGCTTGCGGATATGTCTGATGTAACGGCCATGACCAATGCGCTGTCAGGCATCGATACGCTGATCTGTGCGGTACCCGGTTCAAAAGAAATCATCACACAATCAGAACCACTCTGGCTGGAAGCGGCCATAAGGGCAGGGATAAAACGGTTTGTTCCCACCGAGTTTGGCGCCCACACCCATGCGCTTAAAATGGGCGAAGGGGAAGTGTTTGATAACAAAAAGCGGCTGCATGACAAACTGTTCAACGCAGGCATTGGCTGGACGCTGTTTTATAACGGCGGCATTTTCGATTACTTCCTGCCAAATCTCCGTTTTTTCCCGAAAATCACAACGTTCGGTGATCTGGATCTCCCGATCTACACGCACCACATTGAAGACATTGGCCGTATAGCAGCACGGGCGCTGACGGATGAACGCAC
Organism: uncultured Kistimonas sp.; assembly: GCA_964291505.2. Classification (GTDB taxonomy): domain Bacteria; phylum Pseudomonadota; class Gammaproteobacteria; order Pseudomonadales; family Endozoicomonadaceae; genus Kistimonas. The sequence goes on from OZ220199.1 coordinate 1,013,239, forward strand.
CCTAAACCATTGCATACAGATGGATTTCAATGTGCTGACACAAAACCGGATGCTGAGCCTACTCAAAGAGAGCTTTCCGGCCTACCCCTTTAAGTATCAACACTATTCCACCGATTACATTATTGAAGCGCGGGCCAGCGCCGGTAACGAAGTAAGCGCCAAGAAAGGGGCAGAAACGGATCTCGAACGCTGGGGCATTAATTACGTGGTATATGTGCAGGGTAAACTGGCTGCCTTCACGAAAGACACACTGAAAGCCAGCGATCTCTACCCCGACTTTAAGGTCATACAGACGCCCGAGCAGGCATTGCTTGATCGGCGATTTGTCTTTGAATGGTGAATAATTGTTGCTGTTGCACGGATAGAAAAGCAGCCTCGATCCAGAGGCTGTCGACAAAAAGAAACCTGTCAGAGGAGTCCTATTGATCCAGGGACACCGCGGTACCGCTGACACTGACCATCAGCATACTGCCCTGTTCGCCCACCACTTCGTAATCAAGATCAATCCCCACCACCCCGTTGGCGCCGAGCGCCCGAGCATTGTCTTCCAGTTCAGAAAACGCTACCTGTCGTGCCTTGGCTAGCTCTTTCTCGTAGGCACCGGAGCGACCGCCGATAATATCGCGCAACCCGGCAAACAGATCCTTGAACAGATTCGCTCCCATGATTGCCTCACCCACGACGATTCCCCGATAGTGGGTAATGGTACGGCCCTGTACCGTCGGCGTTGTCGTCATCAGCATCAGAAACCTCCCGGGACATAGCCCCATTGACCGCTGATAACTATTGCCTGTCATGTCGGGTCTCGCCAGTTATAAACAGCAAAGATTCCGAATTACCTATTGCCACATAGGCGATGTTTCACGACAAACCATACTCCCGTTCAATCAGGCAGATGCGAACACGGTAGTCGCTATACCACAGCTGTTTACCCTGACGCTGCGCTTCCTGATGATCCACATTCGCTTTCCAGGCTTGGATGGCAGCAAGATCCTGCCAGTAAGAAACCGTGATGCCCAACTCATCCCGGGCAGACTCAACGCCCAGGAATCCCGACTGTTCCTGCGCCAGTTCCAGCATCCGCATAGCCATGTCGTTATAACCGGCATCTTCTTCTGTCCGCCGGGAGGTAAAAATCACCGCGTAATAAGGGGGTTCCGGCGTGTCAGCAATGATTGTCATTATTTTCAATACCCAGAAACAGAAAAGGCCACCAAACGGCAGCCTTTCAGAACGCGTATTACCTGAACCTGATTAGGGCTTCAGGCCACTCATGTATTCAATGGCACCACTGATTTCATCACTGGAACAGTCGCCACAGGTACCGTTAGCCGGCATGGTACGGATACCGTTGATCGCATTGTTCAGGATGGTCAGGTAGGAACCGGCATCGGCCAGTCGCTTATCCCAGGCAGCCTTGTCGCCTTTCTTGGGTGCACCCAGTACGCCGGCAGTATGACAGGCGGTACAGTAGGTGTTGTAGACCTGCTCACCACTGCGCGGACCGGATGCAACGGCTGCCGCACCACCACCGGCTGCACATTCTTCACCCGCCACACAGAGACTACCTATGGGCTTGATCCGGTCGGTGATTTCACTGCGGGTGACTTCATCCAGATCCCCAACGGGCTTGGCCATGACCAGTCCGGCAAACAGTCCCCCCAGCAGTACTGCAGCCTGTACAGCGCGCATCTTTTTGAAGTATGCCACTAGTCGTTCCTCATCATCTGACGCTTGAGCTCCACCCGACGATTATCGTTATGAAATTGTGTCACACCGGGCTGGCCTGAATTGTTATAGCAGCCGCGATTATACGCCAAACCTGCGGCCAGCAACAATTCCGATTGACTGTCAATTCCGACATGCACTGGCGGATCACGGCGATTACACCTACGCTGGCAGCGGCTTTTATCTTGATGAGCAACGGAGTTCTACCGTGCGCTACTGGCTTACCCTGCTGCAATGTGTGTTGTTTTCCTGGTCGATTTGCGCCTTCGCCACCTCCCCGGCGATGACAAAGGAACCCCTGCGGGTCGGCAGCGCCGGCGATTATCCCCCGCTGACGCTGCAGAAACCGGACGGCACTTGGGAAGGGTTCGCCATTGATATGGCACGCAACCTGGCCGCACACCTGGGCCGCGAACTGGAACTGGTCAAAACCAGCTGGCCGACGCTGCATGCCGACCTTTCCGCTGGCAAGTTCGATCTGGCCATGGGCGGCATTTCCTTTACCGCAGGCCGTAGCGAAAAATTCCTGACAAGTGACGCCGTGTTTGAAGACGGCAAGGTCGCCCTGACTAATTGCCAGCTCCATCCCTACCTGTACTACTATTCCACCGCCAACCTGCTGACCTTGCTGAACCAACCCTTAGAATGCGGCTCGCCGTTATTGGTGGATACTGCGCTAACGCCCAAACAGCAACACTGGATGGGCGTTAAATGCGCAGGTAAAAAAACACCGACAAATTTACCGTTCGAATTGCTGCACCCGCCGATCCAAGTGGTGGAAAACCCAGGCGGCACCAATGAGCTGCTGGCCAAACAATGGCTGCCGAAAGCGGCCATCACCATCACCCATGACAATGTGGAACCCTTCCGTACCCTGATTGAACTGAAAGCGCATGTGATGATCACGGATCGGGTGGAAGCGCTGTACAAAAGCCGGGTGATGCCGGAACTGTGCGTCATAAACCCGGACGCACCCTTCAACCGGAGCCCCAAGGTGTATATGACGCGCAAAGAGAGCAAGGCACTGATGAAAGAGGTTAATGCCTGGCTTGAGCAGGTGGATAAAGCCTCAATCCAGAGCCACTGGTTCTGATTCAGGCCACCGAACCCGTTACTCTGCTAACGACGCCCACGCCATGGCGCTGATTAGGGAGAAATCCGCAAAAAAGCATGGACTTGGCTATACGTCCTGAGTATTATGGGCGCCGCTGACAGCGGTCAAAAACCGTGTCTGCAATGGCATTATGCACCCTTAGCTCAGCTGGATAGAGCGCTGCCCTCCGGAGGCAGAGGTCAGAGGTTCGAATCCTCTAGGGTGCGCCATAAACCACAAAACTTAGCACCTTCCTTTCTTATACAATTAGTTAGCTAATAGACATTTTAGCCATTGCAGCAATTATCACTTTCTAAATAATATAAACTTTTATTATTGATAACATGATTATAAGTCTGACCAATAAAGAAAAGCTCTAATAAATCATTGCTTAACACACTCAGTAGCTTCTAGTTAAATACGTCAGCCTCAAGATTAAACCTGAGGCTTAAAAACCGTATCAGCCCTTAATGTTTTGAAGGTATTCGACCAGGTCATGCACATAAGTCGTTGGATTATCGGTATAATTCTTTGCAGCCTGCACGATTGCTCTCTTGGAATTTTCTTTAGCAAACTCAATATGATCTAGATGTAATTGCTCAAAAAGCCTTGGCAAAACTATCGTCCATATCACCATAGACAGCTTGCTTTATGAACTCGCTTAACCGGGGGATTAAGTCATAGCCATGCATCCTGTCCTGAAGATAACTCCAGAAAGAAATTCCATGAAGCCGACACATTTTCTTGAGACTGGCGAAGGTATCGCGAGCCTGTCGACCAGACTCGCTCCGAGTGCCGCCGCTGATTTTGCGGCGCTTGACGTGTTCTCTGATTTGGCTTTCGCTCAAGTTGTTGTGCAATGGAAGACCGGGATCATCCAGTACCGCCAGTAGCTCAGGCTCTTTGACGGCAAGATTACCCAAGGCTTCTCGTAACCCGCTGCATTCCACCTTGACCTGTACCAGTTGACGGAAACTGCTGCGAATTTTGTGGGCAAAGTCCTGATCTGGATTTTCCTTGAAAGCCTTGAGGTCCCGGTAGAGTTCCCAGAACTGGCATAGCAGTTGGTATTGCTCTTCCACCTGCTCGTTGTTAACCGGGATCACCCGCTCTATCGGACGACACGCATGGAGCCAGCACCCTGAGCGGGTAAACACATCAAATTGACCAGCGCCGTCACTGTGAATGGGCAGGTCAGGGCGAACCCCGTGTGCAATGAGGCTACCATACAGCATCGCTTCCGACGCTTTTTTACGAAGTATGGGGCCTTTCAGACCGCAATCGTTCAGAAAGGCATGCCACGAATCCAGGCTGAGGAAATGAACACCGAGACACGCCTGAAACACCAAACGCCACTTGGCTGGAAACTTATGCTCCTCCAGAAAATCCATGGCATGCTCATTCAGGACGTGTGTTGGCCAGGGGCGGTGTAGCAAAGTTAAAAAATTCTCTCTGCTTTTACTCCCGGTACTACCAAACCATGCGAACTGCGGGTTGCCAATAAAAGTACAGTAACCGTTCTGCCCCTTATGACGAGCCCCTGTGTCATCTACCTGCAAGTAACCACAATGGAGCAAGCCGGTTGCCAGAAGCCCATCCTTTTCCTCGTGAAAATCGTCATGGTTCAGGGTAAGCAGGTTGCTGAGTTCTCCTGCTGATATGGAAACACCCCAGTCCCAGAGTGATTCCAGCAATTGCTGCTCTGTGACAGCACAGGCATGATGCTGGTGTAGAACATAGCAACGAAGGTTTGGTCCGAAATGATAGCCCTGCATGGCCTTAGGCAAACGTCCATGCAGAGATTGACCATCAGGGGTAGTCCAGTGCTCAAGCTCATATCGGAGGAAATTGACTTCAAATGACAATTCCTGCACATCGTATGTGCTGAAGCCTTTGAATACAGCGCCTTCAGGTATGGACTCTGGAGCAACCCGCTTGCAGGTGGGATCCTTTGGTTTTGGCGGCTTCTTGCGTTTTTTCCGGGTGCGTTCATCCGGTTTTCCGGTATCTCGCTTTTGATGGTCAGACTCAGATCCATCTGTTGGCTGATTGTCACCTGCTGAACCGGAATCCTTCGGCGGAGTGTTGGGCTTTATGTCGGGTTTACCATTAAGCCCTTTCAGACGATGTATTTCCTCCTCAAGAATGCTGATCCTCTCTTTGAGGCGGACGTTCTCCTCTTGAGCCCTTGTTATGTAGTTGAGCATTTTTGTGACCAGTTCGTTTCTCTGGTCATCTGGAACAGCAAATGGAAAAGGCATGGTTGGGTATGATAGACGACAATCCTATTTACGCGATTACCAAGGCTTTTTGAGCAATTACATCTAGATGACGTAGAAAAATATCTTTTGTACCTTTATGATAATTATCTACAAAGGACGTCAAATCTTCCAGAACACAATCACCGGAGCTTTTTGATCCAGCAGCGACATATGGCTTCGTAGTATATTGATAATGCAAAAGTAACCAATACTCAAAACAAGGGACAGATGTAATTGCAAAAAAAGTATTTTCAGGTTTTTTATTTTTAATGGCAGCTACAACTCGACTATAAGATTCATGAGCATCTCGATCGAAGATACAATAAACTCGATCATATGGGTCACCTTTATTAGCTTCTTTATCATAAAGGTCTACAGCCCTGTCAAATACACTTTGTGGGCTTGATCCACATGTCCCATCTATGGCAACGTTGGCAGAATTTATCTCATAGTGGTCAACCAACTCTTTAAAATAGTTAGGTTCAGTCTTTTCTCCCTCACAAACAATTAAAACCTTATCGTAAGAAGACCTCCTTGACTTCCTACGATCTAAGTCACGCTGGGTTAATACAATAAGTGCAACAGGCTGAAATTTGAGAAGTGAGACAGCTGTCAGTAGATTTCTAAGTTGTCACACTCTGAAATGGACGTCTGGAATGAGCACTCAAACCAAACACTACAAACAGCTGACTCAGAGCCAACGATACCAGCTTCAGGCGCTGCGGAAAAACGGACTGTCACTACAAGCTGTTGCTGAAACGCTTGGTGTAGACAAAAGCACCGTGAGTCGTGAATTAAAACGTAATTCCGGACCTGATGGTTACTGCCCTGAAGCCGCTGAACAAAAGAAAACCGACAGAAAAAGAAATGCCCACAAGGCAAAGAAACGAGATGAGCAGCATAAACAGATCGTTGCGAAAGGGCTGTCACTTGGCTGGTCACCAGAAAACATCAGTTGCCGTATGAAAATAGAGCTACCAGACCAGGCGATTAGTCATACGACGATTTATCACCTGATTGCTCAGGATAAAGTTAACGGCGGTACTCTGTACCAGGCGTTGCCCAGATTCGGAAAAACACGCTGGAAAGGCGGTAAACGCAAGGCGGGTCGCTCATTGATACCGGATCGAAAAGATATTACTGAGCGTCCTGATATCGTTGAACAACGTGCACGTCCGGGTGATTGGGAAGGTGACACTGTTTATGGTCAAGATGCCCATCTGGTTACCCTTGTTGACCGTAAAAGCCGTCTCACACTGATCGGTAAGGTTGATAGCAAGAACGCTGAAACCGTTGCCAACAAGATGATAGAGATGCTGAAACGGGCACATGGAGCAAAGACTGTCACGCTTGATAACGGTGGCGAGTTTGCCATGCACGCACTGGTATCAAAGGCCATTAATGCAGACATCTATTTCGCAAAGCCCTACGCCAGCTACCAGAGAGGAACCAATGAGAACACCAACGGGATTATTCGTCGCCAATGGCCGAAAAAGATGGCGCTTGGACAAATCACAGAGAAGGAGATAGAAGCAATGGAATTACAGATAAACAGCATGCCTCGCAAGGTTCTTGGCGGACTGACACCAATTGAAGTCTATACAGGGCGGTCTGTTGCACTTATTGCTTGAATCCAGCACTAGCCCTTTTCGCTCTGCGTTTATGGTGCAAGTTATCACTACCCATCTGACAACTACTCTCCAAAAAACTTATTTTTTCTTACATATGGTAAAGCACCATAGCGGCCAGATAGATATGCAACTTCAAGATTCTCTCGATTTAATCTTGGACTAAAATCTGTGAGAGGAAAAAGCTCAGTACCTTGAAATTTATTTTTTTCACAGAACCAAATTTGATCTCTTCTGAACACATCTTGATTAAGAATTGAGGTCTCATGCGTTGTAAATACTAACTGTGCATTTTTATGATTGATTGATTTTTTCATCATTAAATAGTCCAACCAAGTACTCAACCATTTTAGGATGCAAAGTATCATGTAGTTCATCAATAATTAACACATACCCATTTTTCAATGAGTCTAACCAAGGCCCAGCAAACGAAAAAAACTTCCGGGTTCCATCCGACTCATCCTCAAAGTCAAACTTAACCAGTTCACCCTCAGCTGTTTTGTGAACCGTTTTGATTTCTAAAATATCCTTATCCCTGAACTCCCTAATAATTTTATTCTTTAACTCTTCTGGCATATCCGAAGGCAGATGACTAGGATCAAACTTTTCCTTTTCAACACCAATATCATGAATATTAAAGTCTGCAGCTTTTAAAAAAGATAAGACTTCAGTTTTATGCTTAGGCTTTTCACATAAAGAAGCAGTGAAGCTTGGTCCCCATCCACTAACACCAGCTACCCTGAGAGTTTCATCAAACCAATTATATACAGGTAGCAGCTGATGACTATTAAGCTGAATAGCTGTAGATAAAAATAATGCATTATTTCTTGTTGCGCTTTGCCACAAGCTTTTTTTCCCAGAAAAAGAGCTACCCATCTCGTACTGGAAACTCTTGCTCTTTTCATCAAAAACCCTTGAAAACCACCTTTGAGGTCTTCCTTTAGGGAATGCGATTAGCCATTCTTCTAAAATATCACTTTTAGTTGCTGCAAAGCCATATTGATAACGCACCCCCTCGCTAATAAAAATGACTTCAAACTCTGTAGGGGCACTTTGGCTCTCAGCATCAAGTAAAAAAGGCGTTACTGGAAGCTCATCTCCCTTCTGACTATCAGATGAAGAACTTAAAACGATTTCTTGCATAGCCATCAGGGCTTTGATGAGATTAGATTTCCCAGCTGCATTAGCACCATAAATTGCTGCAGACCTCAGCAACGGCACACTTGAAGGTGCATCAGGCATAAAAGTGTTGCTTTTGTTTAACTCGTCACCTTTGGCTTTGGCCAAGCTTAGAGCCTGTTCTCCTTGGATTGAGCGATAATTTTTAACTGTAAATTGAATTAACATTGCTATTCGCCAAGCATTTAAATATTGACTGCTTGGTATATATAGTATTAAAGAAATGCCAAAGTCAAGTTAACCACCGCTTTTTGGCAAAACTTGTCAAAAAACACCAGAAAAACAACTTGCATGACATTGATAACTGCACCTCCAGTCACTAGCGCGCCATGAGAAACGGCCCTTAAACAATGAAAAAACTATAGAAATTCTCACATCGTCAAGATCAGGTAACGGAGAAGCGCTCATTAGCCTTGCCTAACACGATTTCATACATGCCACTTCCGTCTTCCTTGCTTTTGTCATCCTTCTTCCAGACTGTGCTTGTAAACCACGCCGCCTTTCATTACAAAATCGACGACTTCAAGCTGCCCGATAGCCTCCAAGGGGTCACCCTCAACCGCAATCATGTCGGCGAACTTCCCTTCAGACAGACTGCCAACCTGATCCGCCAACCCCAGTAATTCGGCCGCATCGACGGTCGCCGCCTGAATCGCCTCAACCGGCGCCATGCCATATTTCACCATCCAGCCGAACTGCCTGGCGTTCTGACCGTGGGGGAATACGCCGGCATCCGTCCCGAACACCAGCTTTGCACCCGCCTTATGGGCTCGGCGGAAATTATCCCGCTGCTGTTGTCCCACCTGTTTTTCATTATCCAGCACATACTGCGGCCATCCCTGTTTCGCGCCTTCTGTGAGGATATAGCTGGAGACATACACATCCATCACCAGCGCCGTCCCGTGTTTTTTGGACAGTTTGAGGGTTTCGTCATCCAGCAGGCTGGCGTGTTCGATGGAGTCGGCACCGGCCAGAATGGCGTTCTTTATCCCGGCCGCCCCGTGGGCGTGTACGGCAACCTTGACGCCCCGCGCATGAGCCTCATCCACAATGGCCTGCATCTCTTCCAGGGTGAACTCGGGTGCGCCGGGTTCCATACCCTCAGTCATCACGCCGCCGGTGCCGGTCACCTTTATCACCTGCGAACCGTATTTCACCATTGCGTCGCAGGGCCCACGGGCCATCCGCAACACCTTCCGACGGCACCTGGTTGTGCCAGGTCAGTTTATTGAAATCCCCGTGTCCGCCGGTCATCGCCAGCAACGGACCACTGGCCACAATGCGGGGCCCCGGCGTGATGCCCTTCTCAATCGCCTTGCCCAGCGCGACATCCATCCAGCGCGGAGCGCCCAGGTTACGCACTGTCGTGAATCCCATTTCCAGGTATTTGCGGGCATGCTTCACCCCTTCAAGAGTGAGTTCCGGATCCGGCGTGCGCAGGTCGTTAGGGCTCACATCGCCGGGCTCCGGGCCAAAGTTGAGGTGCACATGAGCATCAATCAGCCCCGGCAGCAAGGTGCGGTCACCCAGTTCGATCAGCGCCATGTCCGCAGGCAGGTGTTCCCGTCCACTGCGCACCGAGGTGATCCGGTCACCCTCAACAATAATCACGGGCTCGTTCACTAGGCGTCCCCGCTCCACATCCAGCATGCGAGCGGCGGTAATCGCAACGGGATCAGCAAAAGCCATGCCGGTGCCCAGCAGGGAAAACGCAGCAATATTCAATAAACGTCCGACAGACATGGGGCATCATCTCAGTTAGCCAATCACAGTGCCGGCAAAGTAACGGATGTGGATCAATACACTAAGTCAGTCTTTATCGGAAAATCCGATGGATTCACTGTTATGACCGTGTAGAACATGTCGTCTATTGACCAGTTACGAGCCTTTATCGCTGCGGCGGAAACCGGTTCCTTTTCAGCCGCAGCACGCCTGCGGGGCAGAGCGCAATCGACCATCAGCGCCGCCATCGCCGATCTGGAGATTGACCTGGGTGTCATCCTCTTTGATCGCAGCGGCCACCGGCCCACTCTTACCACGGCCGGCAACGCCCTGCTCCCCCAGGCACGACAACTGCTGGACAGCCACACACGGCTCACCAAAAAAGCACAGGCCATTGCCGAAGGGACGGAAACCTGCCTGACGCTGGCGTTTGACGAGTTGATTCCCCCCGCACTGTACAAACCGGTGCTGGCCAAGTTTTTTGCGCGATTTCCCCATTGCCGGCTGGAACTGTTAAACGGGGCCATGCGCGATATTGCCCTGCTGGTCGAACAGCAGCGCGCCCAGCTTGGCCTGATGACTTTCACCGGTGAGGTGACCGCCCAGACGGATTACCGGTTGATTGGCCATCTCCGGTTTGTGGCCGCCACCGGTCTTAACCACCCGCTGGCTGAGAAAGCAGTCGTTTCACGGGAAGATCTGGCGCACTACCTGCAGCTGCTGGCCACCAGCCGCAACGGCGACCGCACCCGCCCCTGGGCACGGTTCAGTCCGAAGACATGGGAAGTGGAAAACTACACGCTCGCGCGGGACCTGGTAGCAGAAAACCTCGGCTGGGTCTTTCTGCCTGAACACCTGCTGGATGAACGGCTATCGCCTTTAACGCTGGAGTTCATGCCGGTGTCACCACTCTGTCCGGTTTATATGACCTGGTCTGTGGCAGGGCTTCAGGGACCTGCCGGGCGCTGGATACAGCAACAAATCGTTAGCACCGCAACAGCCTGTCTTCAATACTCGGTTCAGGACAGCACTATGAGGGAAAGGGCTTGAAGATCCTGCGGGTCCATTACAGCATCCCTTTTATAGAACGCCTTCGCTATCGAGGCTGGCGTGCCGCGGACTTTCGTCAACCCGTTTCTGCGGAACGCCTCAGTTATAGACATCGCCGTTTATTGCCGTTGAGGTGGTTCATTCTGACCAACGGCCAAATGCCCTTCCAGGGGCTGTTCACAGTCCGCGTCCTCCAGATGAATCGTCCCCATCTGCAGCACGTAGCCGGTGCTTTTGTCATCAGACAACGGTAACCTGCAACGCCAGCCATTTCCTGGCTCCACAAACAGTGCTTTTGTGTCGTCACGGCTTTCCAGCTGAAACAGGCCTAGGTCATCCGTCAGTGAAGGTGACAAACCGCCATTAATGGGCACATCCGCTAAGGGGCGCCCCTGCAACATCAGGCGGCCAAACAGCAATCGCAGGGGAACCGCCGCATAGGCCAGCGTCACGACATTGCCCGGGTATAACGTCACATGGCGCTCACGTTCATCAAACTCATACAGTGTGGCTGTGCCAGGGCTAAGGCTGATCCGGTACTGTCGAAAAGGGGGTAACGGAATGACCGAGGATCGCCCGGCCACCGCATAGCCCCTGCGCTGACCATCCACCTGAACATCAAAAGTATCCCCGGCACGACCCTCGACCTGCACCACCAGCGCACTGTCTGCCGGATGCTCACCGCCAACGGCGAAGGTCGCACCATCCGTCAGGAAGCTGGTACTGAAGCTGGCGGCATAGAAGTTCGTCCAACTCGCATCACTCTGTACCCGATTCATGCTGAGGTCACCACGTCCCCAACGATTAGCCGCCTGCAGTCGTGCATTGTAGCGATCATCCCCATCACCAAGTTCCGCGCCGATATCCGCCCTTACGGAACTGCTCCACAGGTCACGATCATCCCAACTGGCCGAGATCAGCAGGTTATCCTGTCGGTCGCGGTCATCCTCCACGTCCCGAACACCGACCTGAGGCGTTGCCCGCCAGGTCCAGCGTTTACTCCGTCGAAGAAACTCCACGCCCAACAACGCAATGTTCGTATCACCGGAACGGCTGATGGCCAGACTCAGGTCAATATCGTAATCCGGCGCACGGTAAAGGTTCACCCGGTAGTCCAGCCCCTGGCTACGGTAAGTCGCCCCGCCGCTCTGGTGATTATCGTTATACCGGTAACTGAGTGTGCCCGTAAGAAACGGTACACTGACTGACAGGTTACCCTGCCGGAAACCATTGCCCAGCAGTGCCGTTTGTTCCGCCTCATCAATGGACACGGGTGCTCCCCGCCGCCATAACCGACGGTAGCTGCCATTCGCCGAGATTATGCCTAACCGGAGACGGGTGAACAGGTTGATCCCGTGGTCGCCGTTATCCGCGACCATTACCGAGGGGGACACTTCATGGTGATAGCCAATATGGTAAAGCCCCGCTTCCAACAGGCGGTCATCCTGATCTGCCGCAACCGCCAGGGTGCCTGCAAGGGTTCCCGCCAGGCGTCGGCTGACTCCGGCGCGGGTCAACCACTGGTCGGTGGCAGGAGGAAAGGTATCGGTGGTATTGCGATCCAGCACCCGCCCGGTTTCAGCAAAATATTCCCACTCCCCTTCCGGCGGCAGCTGGAACTGTTTGGCGAAGAAACGGGTCTCCCGGCTGATCACCTGGCCGCTTTCACTGAGGATGACAATCTCAATGTCGTAGGCGCCGGCAGGAAACGTGGAAGTATCCAGCTGCTGGTTGCCCGCATCCAGAAACCAGGACGTGATCAGGCGTCCATCCCGAAAGATTTCGACACGTCCCCGAGTGGGCAGAAAGACATCCAGCGGGGTACCGCCGGTGTAGTCCGTATCCGTCCGGGTATTGTCCGATGTTGCAAGCCGGGCGCCCAGCAGGGTTCTGTCCGGGGTAAAGCTGAGTCCGAAGGCACTGCTGCCAATCATACCTGCGCTGTATTCCATACCAGCAAAATTGCGACGGACAAAGAGATCATTGACCTGGAAGTCCAGATTACGGGAGTAATCCCAGTTCACATGCAGGCTGTTCTCCCGCCAGGCGAACTGGCTTAAACCGGACAGGGTGTAATCATCCCCACGGTCTTCAGCGCTGGAGCCGGCCCAGACCCCGTTCAGGTTCTGCATCAGGGACAACCCCGCATCGGACGGCGGTAGATAGCGGTGCACGTCCGCTGCCCGTGTATAAAGAAACCGTCGGTTAATGAACACATCCAGCCGGAACCGGCCTTCATCAAAGATGACACCGGCCACCGTCGGTTGCAAAAGACCACAACCTTCGGTTTCCTGAGGGGGACAGACTTCGCTGCTGTGCGTTTGGAGTTCTCCGGTAAGAGTGGCTTCAATCAATGCAGGGTCTTTCAGGTCACTGATCAGCCGAATCACTTCCGCCGGGTTGGAGAGGCGAATCCATGTCGGAGTGTAGGTCGCTATCTGTGCAGTCAGGTAACGGTTGCCGTAGTAGATGTCCACCAGCGAACGCTGGGGAATGGCAAGGTCTGCAAACCCTGCCGGGGGATCCAGACTAGCCATGAAGACCGGTGCTTCAGCCAAAGCATAGCGTGAGGAAAAGAACGCCAGAACGCCTAGAGCAATGCATCTTATTCCTGTTGGAACACGCTGCACGGGAGGATAACATTCACATCGTCACGACAAATCACTTGGCTGTTACTGTCAGGGTGAGTACATCGTTATACGTTCCCTGAGGTACTGCCTCAAGGTTTGCCTCCGGTATATCCACTTTCAACGTAGCGACGTACTTACTGGCATCTCCGCAGTTCAGTAATGTGGCATTAGCACCGGTACCATTCTCCATCTTACCCGGTGACATTGTTATGAAACCGGTTGTTGCATCCATTGTTGGTGCATATAAAACGCTGTACGCAACCGTTTTGCCATTATCAGAAAGCTGGAAACCACTGCCTGATGGGGTATTACTCGTTATGCTGATACCATATTCGGTACTCACATTATTGGTATAGACACAGAAGTTCTGCTGACCCGTGAGCCCCCCTGAGACATTGGAATCATAAGTAAAACTAAAATTTGTAAGCCCGGAAATTTTCACAACAGCAGGCATTGTCAGCGCCACCGGCACCGTTCCGGTAGACGTAGTCCCTAATTCACCATCGGTTGCAGTTCCCTCGGCAGCCAAGGCATTGGCAGCTACTGCGCAGAGCAAAACACCTGAGACCGTTTTAAGCAGAATGTTCATAGGGTACTGGCTCACTTGACAATGACCTTAATTGGCAGTGGCTTTTCAAGTGCACAGTGGATTGGAGGCGGCACTATCAGGGTAATGACAGACGAGCAGGTTCGACGCGAATAACTATAGACGCTCTCCACTGAGCCGGTGCAATAATCCATCACTTAAAAACACAAAGACATCATCAGCCTTAACTAGAATGGATATTCTCGAGCTACTCAGAATCGAAATACCGAAGTACAAAGGTCTTCGTAAATAGTCGTGATGGCGTTAAGGCTGTTATTTGTTTTTGGTTTCCACATCCTGTTCAGCCTGAGTGCAGAAGCGGGCTTTGACTTTATCCGTTATGAAGCCAGCCCCATTGATCTTTCCACAGCAACACGGAATGTCATCAGCTACCAGTTTTCAGCGGAGTATCGCTCGGCCTGCACCACGGGATGCACAGGCCCACAAAATTACCGGCTGGCATTTTCAGATCACTCCATTGGACGAGGTTCCGGAAGAGCCCCGCCCATTTCAGAAGGCAAACTGGGTCAGTTAATTAAGGGTAAGGTCAGGTTTACGACAACGGGTGACAGCACATCGAGCCAATCAAAACGCTTTTCGGCGGGCAACTGGTCTGGTGAAATAAGGCTAAGATACAGTACGACTGCAACAGCAACCTTCTCCCTGAGGCTACATAAGAAAGTCTTACAGGCTTTGCTCGACAGCGGCCAGAACACCCTGAAATTTTACCTGGTGGGGGAAGATGTCGAATCTACCCACTACTACGACACACTGGCCATCAATATACCGCTACGTGGTCAGGACGCCGTGCAGATCACTCGTCTGAAGGATATTACGCTCAATGGTGCAAACCTGTCCGGTGCCTACCTGGATGCCAGCATCACAGCCTGTGTATACAGCTCAACCGGAAACATCCAGCTGGATCTGGATGGTGGCAATGCTCCGGGACAACCCTTTCAACTCAGCCGAACCAACCGCTGCGATTCACCGGGTCATTGTGTCCCTTATGTCGTACGAATCAAAACCCCTACCCATCCCTCTTGGGTCGAGTACCGGAAAAAAGGCGACCAACAGACGCGCTGGGACGCTAGTCAGGACGAACAGTGTCATCAGGTGGATAACATCACCTTGCAGGTGCGCATTACCGGACAGCATCTTCAGGGAATTACTGCCGGTCGCTATCAGGATAGGCTGACAATCACCGTCACCCCTTCTTGAGGTTATACCTGGAAAGGCTCCTGCAGACGCTGCAGCTACCGTTTAAGGCAATACCGGTTACATCGATGCCCCTTCTTCGGGTTCTGTAGTTAACTGCGACAACGGCTCTGTTGCTATAACCTGCCCGGCTTCCAGTTGCTTATCCGCCTCCTGATCCATGCGCGTTTCCAGACGATTGAGTTTTTCTAAATGTCTGGCAATCACATAATCAATTTCACGGCCTTCATCACGTAACTGCATTTTAAGGCACATGGATTCGATAGAGTCACCTTTATCTTTATTTTCTGATTTCAAGGCCGCAAGTTTGCGCACTAAAGGTTTACTCTGCTCCGGCATATAGGCGGTTAGATGGACAGTCAAATGTGTATGGGTACCTGGACGTTTGATTGTTTCCAAAAACTGGTCATGATCGGAATCATCCATACTGACTATTGCCTGCACCGCACCCAGATTCCCGTTTTTTACCGCATGAAAAAGCGCTGTTTCGCCATTTTGATCTAAATGGTAGGGGGAAGCCCCCTGTATGATGGCGTTTGTCACTCTCAGGTTCATCGGCTGATCGTGGGTTAGGTCCATACACTGCCGTAAAAGCGCATTATTGGCGTCACTGTCCAGCAGAGGCAGAGTGGCCGACATGTCTGGAACCGTTGTAGCGTCACTGTCCCTGCGACGCGGAGGTTCCACAAAAGTGCTGATTCCGGTGGCAGGTAACGCCAATGCCGCTTCTAAGCCGGGGGGTTGCGCCCTTTGCTGATCACGCCATCCCAGGTGGCGGTATATCACTGCCGCAATTGCAATCTCCACCGGAGATGGATCTTTTTTGGCCAACATCCCAAGAATGCAGAAACCTTCAGCATTTTTCTTTTGACATACTTCCAACAATTGATCAGAAGTCGAATCATCCGTACTTAAGATGGCTTGAGCAACGCTCAGGTTCCCGTTTTTGACCGCATGAAAGAGCGCTGTTTCATCATTGTCGTTGTAATGATGGATCGTGCTGCCAAGCATAACCAGCCTTGTCACCAGGCGCTCTGGATGTTGTGTCCCGGTTATGTTCATAGACACGCGCAGAAGCGCATGATTACCTATGCGGTCGGTTTTATTGACATCTGCCACCTTTCTCGTTGAATAGGGTAAGACATGCGACGGGCACAGGCCAACAATCACGTTTACAAGGTTCAATTCACAAGCCAACATGAGGGGGGTTACTGCGTCATCGGTTATTGCAAGGTCTGGGTTTGCCCCTGCATTGAGTAATTTTTCAATACGTTGCATATACGCCAGCCTTGTTGTGTCATTCTCAGCAGCCGCATACCGTTGAATAGCCCAGGTCAGTAGTGTTTGACGTTTATCCGGTGTTTGCATGTCAGCAATACACCTTCTACCGGTTGAATCCATAAAATACGCTACGTATTCATGGTTGTTTTTATCCAGCGCTATCTGGAGCGGATCATTAATGTCTGCATAATGCTTAATCAGCAGCTCCATCATACGCTTATAGTCACCAGCACTATTTCCACCAATGGTTACTGGTCCTGCTGTAATTCCCGGTTCAATTTTCTTTTCCCATTGAGTGCATTCCATAAAGTGGTTGAAGGCAAAAGCAAGTAGCGACTGATTGTTAATTCTATCCCTATGCGGACGAAAACCCCTCTCCAATAAAAAGCGGGTTTTTTCACAATCACACTGATAAACACTTTGAGCTAATGCTGTCATACCATAAGAATTCAAACCTACACGGAGGTCAAAACCGATAAACTGTTCAAGTCTTTTTAATATACGTTCTCTATCATTTACACCTTCAATTTCAAGCACTAAATATAAAATAGATTTATTGCTGATAGATGTTATGTTGGTTTTGATCTGTTTTTTATACACGAATAAAAGTTCAATGATTTTCTCTAATGCATCCGTTGATATGGGATTTTCTTTTCGGGTTCGGCCTAGTATGGCTAACATTAATGCCGTTTCATTCCGATTATTGACACTGTTAATTAAAATATTCGGGGCTAGCAGTAATCTTTCGACGATATCAGGATACCCACAGACACACGCCATCATCAACGGGGTCGTGTGATTTTCCTGCTCTGGGAAGTTGACATCAGCATAATCTAACAATGCTGAAACCATAGAAGGGTTATTCTGGCATATTGCTTCTATAAGTGGTGTTGTTGACCGATGACTCTGCCATTGATCAGGATTGACATTGTGCTTAAGCAAAACATCAGCACAGCGGGTTTGATTTTTTTCAATAGCATAAAACAATAAAGCTTTACCATTATCCTTTGTCTGCCCAAGCGCATCCTCATACTTAATTAAAACATCCAGGCATCTGGGCTTACCTTGTTCAATAGCAAAAAATAATGGGTTTTTCCCAGATTTGTTGGATTGACCGGGATTTGCGCCTCTTTCCAACAACAACTCAAGTAACTTTACATTATTATTATGTATTACGTGCATTAAAACGGTGAATTCACTCTTATCATCAGCATTATTGTCTTTTATGCCACTGGCAACCATTAAAGCCTTTAAAAGATCATGAAAGTTATATTTATCTGTTGAACTGAACCCTGTGAAACAGGGGCTAGTAATCAGATAATAGAGGGGTTGAATACCATTTTTATCGGGTGTCTGTACATCAGCTTCCACCGCGATCAGAGCCTTCAACAGACTGACTAACCGTTTGATATCTTCGCTTTTGTTACTGATGTCTCTTCGCTTAATAGCAGCTAATTTTTTGCATGCATAACAAAAATGGGTTTCTTCGGTGTCTGGAAATTGATCAGTCCGGTAATCCATACCTTCTGCCTGATTAGCAATAAAGGTACTGATAGCTGCCAATGTTGGAAGGTATTGTGTGGTTGTTTGATCCCATAGATGTTGATGGGCATCCTCTTGAAACTGCTGAGGATCATTTCGTTGCGCCTCGGCTGTCTTGTGTGCTGCCTTTTGCCTTACCCGTTGTGACGGTTCGCGATAAATTGCTGTACATGTACTAGCCGATCTCGCGGTCACAGGTTTTTGAAAAAGGTGTTCACTACTGGACCGACTTGATCTTCGTGAAAATAGCGGAAGAGAACGCGTTCTCCTCATGTCTGAATGAACAGCTTCCCCTTCCATATCACTTGCAATGCTGACCTCCCGACTTCCCCGTCGCCCCTGAAACAGACTGCGCAGTGAGCCTGACAATCTGCCAAAAGTACGGCTTAGACGGCTTCTGACACTTGCCCCGCCCTCAGATGACGTTGCTGACGTGATAGATACAGGCTGTGAGCGGCTGCTTCCAGCTTCACTGATAATGTCCATACATCCTCTCCTGACAGGGTTAAACCGTGATGACAAGAGCTGTCTCGCTCGGAAACACACCAAGTGAAGGTTTGTCAGGAGTTAAGAGTGGCTAATGATCGAAATAGTTCTAACGCACAGTAACCTCATGGTTATCCGGTATGTCAGGGTTATTTCTCCAGCGTGAATACATCATCCAGTGAGGAAGGCACCAGATAGGGAGACCATTCACTGACCGCCGGGGTCAATTCGGTCGTAAGGGTTAAATGATTGTCTTTGAGTGTCAGGTACTTGGCCTCCGGATTCATTAACCGCTTTGCCTGCCATAGCCATTTTTGTTGCCCGGTTGACGTGCAGGGGCGTATCGAGAGGGTATTATTGGCCCCTGCGGTCAGGCAGCGGTTTTCTGCTACGAGCGATTGGAGGCGTTGTTCACCGTCATAGTGCCAGTACTGGTTCAACCTGGGACGACACCTGTAGACATCTACGTCTGCGCCATCTGCCGTACTGTTTTCAGGCACACGGAGGCAAAGCGCATCGGTACCGTCTTTATTGGCGGTTTCAAGGGTTATTGCTGGCATGACACTGAAAGCAAAGGCATCCCAATTGACCCGAAACCATTGTTCAATACGGTGTTCTTCACCTTTCTGGCTCCAGTGCGAATAATCCTGCAACAGGAACTGATAACGTATATGGCCCGCCAAGGCGACAGGGTGTACAGCACTGATAAACCTGAACGTTGAATGGCCGCTTTTATTGGCGGGTACCTGAAAGGTGGCTGAGAAACCCGGCGTGAAATGACTGTACGCATTGGCAGAGAAGGCGGCATCAGAAAAAAACCAGTCGGTACAGCCTAGATAACAGGTTTCATGGTTTCGCCATTCGCCGCTGTAGGATGAGAATTCCCGGTTCCATACCCAAATGGCAGCATCGGGCCGGGACAGATTATGAATGAAGTATTCGTGGTTAGCGTAAGTGACAGCACGTGAACTCAAATAGGCGCTGCCGGGGATGACCGCGAAGGCTCTATGGTTGACCCCAGCTCTCTGTTGTTCAGCCTGTGCCAGAGCAGAACGATCCTGATAAAGCATTTCCACAGTATAGATTGGTGCCGGACTCTTATCACCGGAAAGAATATCTTCATTCAATGGATCTTCCATGATCGTCGGCAATATTGGCTGGAAGGATGTGTAGCCATAAAAAGGCTGTTCCAGTGGCAGGTTGTCAGGGGTGAGATCACGCATTGGGAACACTGCGGGGCTGTCAGGCTCCTGAACACTTTCGTCCTGAACGAATGGACTATCCGGTCTTTGACCAAAAAGTTCGCCGGGATCCTCTGGTGTTGGTGTTGGTGTTGGTGTTGGTGTTGGTGTTGGTGTTGGTGTTGGTGTTGGTGTTGGTGCTGGTGCTGGTGCTGGTGCTGGTGCTGGTGCTGGTGCTGGTGCTGGTGCTGGTGCTGGTGTGCTGGTGCTGGTGCTGGTGCTGGTGCTGGTGCTGGTGCTGGTGTTGGTGTTGGTGTTGGTGCTGGTGCTGGTGCTGGTGCTGGTGCTGGTGCTGGTGCTGGTGCTGGTGCTGGTGCTGGTGCTGGTGCTGGTGCTGGTGCTGGTGCTGGTGCTGGTGCTGGTGCTGGTGCTGGTGCTGGTGCTGGTGCTGGTGCTGGTGCTGGTGCTGGTGCTGGTGCCTCACGTACGGGTATCCATGCCATGCGTACCGGTAAGCCAACATTAATAATATCTCTGGCCTGAATTTTGGAATATCTGGGAGCGCTGTCGGGTATAGCGTGAGAAAGACGAACACCCTCGTCCAGAGCATGCAGTTCAACGCTGTAGGTATCAGCGACAGGGCCAAACCAGGTGGTTCGATTATTCCAGCTCTCAAACCAGGTATGGCGATGGACAGGCTGTTCAACAAGATGCCAGCCGGCACCACTATTGAACTCCGGGTTAACCGTAAAACGTATATATTTGGCATCGTCCGCGCCCGACACGGAAGATCCGGTAGAACGGATGAAATCCACAACATAGTTCAATGAAAAGCTGGCGCTGTGATTACAGGCATCAACCAGCCCGCCAGTCCAATAGGTTGGCATGGCTTCACTGCCTTCCATTTGGTTGCCAACAAGGCAGGGGATATTAATTTCCCGTAACTCGATCTTCAGGGTTGTTTCAGGGCGCCATGCCGATGCGATAGCACGCGCCTGCCGGGCTTTATTGTGTATCTGCCCGGACCAACGGGAGTGTAATGCCAATGTTTCCCTGACCAATAGTTCCGCTGTACCAACAGGGGAACGATGACCGTTTACCGCCTCGGCTGCAATAATTTGTTTGAATTGTGCGGGAGCAAAACCAGGCTTATAGATCATCACAACATGGCCATATACCCCTATTCCACCCATAGCTGCGCTAATGGTCTGTACGGCTTGCGGCTCACTCTCTGTACCATCAATAAGCAGTACGGCACCTTCCCACAATCGATCTTCAATCACAGAGAACCGTTCTTCTGAGACAGGAGTATCTGCATTCACGTACACAACAGGTAAAGGCGATTGGGTGTAAGGAACTCTGTTTTTAAGAGACTTGAGCTGGCTTCCGAAATGGGTCATCGCCCCATAAGCGTCGATACGCAAAGTTTTAGGCTGAGCAGCGGATGTAACGGCCAGACTCATCAGCACCAACAGCGCAGGGAAACATTCACGGCTTGAGAAAGAAAGCATCAATCTGAAATTATTATCAGCAAGCAAATGACACTGGGACGATATATAGTCACTTAAAACGCCACACAGCATAAAACCGGCTAAATGTGTGTTTTTATCCGCTCAATGGTCAGGCCGGATCTCTGCTGAGCGGTTGAATGGTGTGTTTTTATATCACTCAGTCACGGCCAGCTGGTTAAGCATACCCTAACCTATCATTCCTCTCGTTCAGAATGCCTTTATTCCCCTTCTGCATGTGTCAGCATCGGCATGGTGTTATTCGTCTGGCTGGCAGGCTGCAATGACCCTTTTCAGCGTAACAAACGCAGGGCTTTGCCTAACCGTTTATAAAGTCCCTTTTCTATCAAGGCTTGCATGTTGCTGATGACCATCAACCTGCTTGTGCAAAACGAACTCGTCATACACATCACCATCTGCCGCAATGGACTGGTAAATCAGACGGTCCTGCTCAACCCGTATATGCTGGTACAACTGTTTGTGAGATCCGCTAACCGTTGCCCATGGCGCCTGAGCCTCATCCATTTTCACACCACTGTTTGAAACGATATAGACCGGACCATTCCTCTGTGTAGACGACTGCTCATCAATACCTCGGGCATAGGTGTGAGCATCCCCCTGAAGCACCAGGTCAACACCATACTCTTCATACAACGGAGCAAAGAGCCATTGCAGTTGCACCTTGCCTGTATCTTTGGTGTTCGCCGCATAGACTGGATGGTGATGGAAGACCACTGTCCATTCCTCCTCACGTCCTTTCAGCAACCCTGTCAGCCATTCCCGCTGGGCCATCATATCCTTCATGTGCAGGCCCCGCATAGTGTTGGTATTGATGGAGATAAACCGGACACCCTGGTAATCAAAGTAATAACTGTTATTCACCAGAGGCTCCCGGTTGGGCGGACCATTGTCCGGAAACTGAAAGTGGGCATTCCAGGCCGGTGTAATCCTTGAGCCTTCATATTCATGGTTCCCCGGTGTCGCCACCAGGGGCAGCATGCCGCTGATCCAGCCTGTCGCGGTGAAGAACTCGTGCCATTCCCGGTCGCTCTCAGGTTCATCGACGATATCACCAGCAAAGAGCATGAAACCGGCATCAGGATGCGATCGCCACGCGCTGCGCACCACGCGGGACCAACTCGTGTGAACACCTGCCTGCAAATCCCCGAAAAACAGGAAATCAAACGGCTTCTGTTGTTTACTGGCAGTGCGAAACTGGAACCACTCGGACCACTGCTGACCGTCACCGACACGGTAAAGGTAATCCGTAGACGGCTTCAGCTCATCAATCGCAACATGGTGGTGGACGGAGACATAATCCGGGTGCTCATAGACCTTGCTCACCGCAGACCACCTCTTAATGTTGTTGGATACGACGGGGCCGGCAGACAGCATCGCCACCTGGGCCATCGCCGGGCCACTCCGGGTATCCGTTCGCCACTGAATACCGATCTGTGTGGCAGGGTCTCCGACGATTGTCAGGTTGATCCGGTCAGGTTGAGCACCGGGGCCATAATCCGGCACATCCTCCGCTGAAACATCAGACTGAGCAGGCTGGTAATCGGGTAATACTTCCGGAGCCGGAATCCCATCGCGTTGATAGGCATAGAGAGTACCAAACAACAGCAACAGAACGGGCATCATGCAGAGGGAGAGCTTGCGAGCATTCATCAGGCTGTCACCATCCTTGATCAGGGCATACTTTTATCCTAGACGCCCGTATGTCTCAGAAATGTGACAGCTGATGATTAATTCTCTATTTCTGGATGCATGTTTACATCAGCGCTTCGTTGCCTATCAATGCATTAGAGTGAAACGTCGTCCATTGCAGGATTATCACGTCCTTCAACATCGTCACTACGCAAGTGACTAAACCCTATCGACTCTTCAGGACTATGTGCCCCTCTGGAAGAAGTGTGCTGAAGCGATAAAACGGGCTTACCTTTGCCGTATCGCCACAACGCAATACCGCCACAGATACCACCAAACACGGCCACAAAAATCCCGAATCCTACCAAGATGCCTGGTAGCGTAATCATCGTAGCAACACTCGCTGACCCGGTAGAGATTTGATTTGCATGATCGCCAGTATTATTTGATAGCGATGTATTAATAAAAGGGGTGAAAGGAGTACTCGTTTCCTCCGTTTTTAAAGCGTCCTGCCCCATACGACAACACACTTTTGTCAGAACATCCCAACAATCTTTTTCACGGATCTGCTCCTGATTATTACATTTCCGATGTCTGTCAATCCTTATCCTTTCTGACGTGCAAACATATGGATTCTCATCACGCTCATTGACACAGCCACTATAGCGACCGGTATATCCATTGCAAAGCGCCCTTTCTGATATGCAATTACCGTCCCCACAAGGTACTTCATACCAATTACATTTCAGATAACACAGATCAGTGACTTCATCCTGATCATTTGCACAATCCTGTTGATTATCACATAAATCACGTTTTTCAAGACAATGACCTCCGGGATAACGCGTACTACGCACACTCTCGCACCAGGGAACAATAAAATCAGGATCCTGATCACGGCAGTTGTCCTGACAATTCTTACTCCTGCCATTTAAGTTCGACACGTTGGCACACGTGATACCATGAATACCATGATGTTTTTCTATTTTGACAGTCGACAATGTCTCCTTATGCTCACAGCACGATTTAATGACATGCTTCGCGTCAAAACGCCCGTCCTTTAAACCACTCGCAAGTGTTTCATTGAATGCATTGGCGCAGGCATCAAACCACTCATCCGAGCCATCATCACAGTCTTCACTGCCATCGCATAGCTGCTCTTTTTCAATACACTTGGATTCATCATTACAGCGAATGTAACCTGAGAGACAATCACAGGGCGGACGTGATTCATCAGAACCATCACGACAGTCAAAATCGCCATCACACATCAAGTGACTTGGGATACAATCTGTCTTATCCCGGCACAGGTAGCGGTCACTCCCCTCACAATGCTGCTTACAGGCACTGGACAATTCATCTTCACCATCAGCACAGTCGATGCGTTTATCACATACTTGAGAGCGGCTTATGTGGGTACCATTCATACACGGAAAGCCAGTAGTCGTTTCAGGGGAAACAGACGAGGTTGCATTGTCAGCTTCAGGAGTTGACGCTGTGGTGTTGGCGCTTTCCGTAGCAGCCGCACCGGCAAATGTTGTCAATACAATACCACCCGCCAGCATGACTGAAACATCGTTAGCCTTGCGAAGACCACGGCTATCGACCTGTTTTTTTGAATCTTCCGAGCTACAAGATTCTCCTTTAACCAAACTCCGGACAAACCTATCCGCACTTGTATCCTGTTTTTTTGCCCAGTTCCAAATCATGGTCAGGGCTTTGCTAACCGATACATCTCCGTAACCTTTTGCTTCCAGTCTTGCGATAACCGCTTTCATTTGCTCAAGATGTCGATAAAGATCTTTCTTCCCATCTCGACTCGCACCATAAGACAGAAGCCATTCAACATACCCCATATCTACCCGTTCATAATCATCAGCGAGGTAATCGGATATCAGTTTGGCAGACACATAATTCTTAGTCCGTGAATCATAATCGTACTTGACGGCGTCCAACACCTGGCTAATAGAAACATCATAAGAGGCTAATGCTTTAACCAACGGACTTGTCGTATATTCCTCATAATCCGGAAAATCTGGTTCAGACATCAACGCGTTATTATTTGACGTATTGGTTGCCTGCCGATGATGACTACCTGAAGTAGAAGACGTTAATGCGATTTTCACCATCCATTTTCCTACAAATTCCTTAACAGGCGAAAGGAAATTTTCAGAACTTTTTGCAGACGAGACACTCCCTACAGAAATTTTATGGTTTATTGGTGATAACAGGTTTGCTGCATTCATAATCAGAATCCTCATTGAAGGTATTAATAAATTTCGACGTGCGATCATGAAAGACTTCAACCTTTAAAGCATTAACCTTTCAGTTTATTTTTCTGACTAATATTCAATCCTGCATTGATCAGAAAATACGATTCAGAAGAATATAAACAACACCAATATAAAAAATAAGGAAGTCCCTTCGCTATCATGACTGGGTAAGTCACTATACTTCCACCAGCAACTATCTGTATTTGTTTATTTAAGAGCCGCCATCCCATGACTGACCTGCACGTAATGAGCCATACAGGGAAAACCATTACATTATCCCATACGCTTTTGAATAAAATGGCTGCTTGTTTGAAGGGCCATTTGATTCACAGGGAAAGCAACGACTATGAAACCACACGACAAGTGTGGAATGGCCTCATCAATAAGCACCCGGCATTGATTGTCTGCTGCCAGGATCGGGACGATGTCATCACCGCAGTCAACTTTGCCCGACACCACAATCTACTTCTGGCCGTTCGAGGGGGTGGTCATAGTGTGGCTGGTCATTCCACCTGCGACGGAGGGATGGTGATTGATCTTACTCGAATGAATCATGTCTCCGTTGATAAAACTACAAATGTCGTGCATGTAGAAGGCGGCGCCACACTGGCTGATATGGACAAGGCAACTCAGTCTGTCAATCTGGTTGTACCCGCCGGCGCAGTCTCGGATACCGGCATTGCCGGGCTGACGCTGGGTGGCGGCATTGGCTGGTTGAGAAACCTGTGGGGGCTGACCTGTGACAACCTGCTTTCTGCAGAAGTGATTACCGCTGATGGCCAGTGTGTCACCGCCAATTACACCGAACATCCCGACCTGTTCTGGGCACTGCGTGGAGCTGGCGGTAATTTTGGGATTGTGACTCGCTTTACGTTTCGCACTTATCCATTAAAGCCAGATGTCTGGTTCACCGTCGTCTTTCATGACGGACGACACATGAAAGACGTGTTGCAATTCTACCGGGAGTATTCCGCTACAGCGCCCGATGAAATCAGTACAGCGGCCGTTTGTGGTCAGTTTCCTCCCGGATCAGAAGATTTCCCCGCTGAACTTCATGGCCGACCTTATGTAATGATTGTCGGGATGTATGCCGGCTCAGTCGAACAGGGCCAACAAGCGATGCAGCCTCTGCGTGAATTCCGTAAACCATTAATTGATTTCAGCAAGGCTACAACATACCTGGAAGCTCAAAAGTTCTTCGACGAAGACTATCCGGTGGGTGAACTGTGCTACTACTGGAAATCACTGTTCCTTACGGAGCTGGCCGATGATGCGATCGATACCCTTGTTGATCATGCAGCCCGGCAGCCTTCTCCCCTCAGTGGTATTGAAATTCTCTACAGCGGCGGTGCCGTGACACGACGGGATGAAGACGCCTGCGCCTTTGCGGGCCGCAAGGCACGTTATCTCATCTTTGTTGAATCCAACTGGAAAGAGACCTGGGATAATGTCGCGAATATCGCCTGGCCCTGTCGTCTGATCCATGCATTACAAAAGGATAGTGAGGGCAGCTTTTATCTGAATTTTTCCAGCGCCCCTGAAGAAAAAGAGTCAACCATGCGCCACAACTATGGCAACAAATACCAGAAGTTGATGGCAATCAAAAAACGGTATGACCCGACCAATCTCTTTCGGCTAAACCAGAACATCAAGCCCGGCTAGCCGTTCTCATACCAGAAAACGATCAACCTATTTTCATCACAGCTTGTATACATCGACACGGCTGATCAGCCCCCTGTCCGAAAACCTGACGATATCCTTTCCTGCCACGCTGATCGTTTCACCGGTTTCTCTATCTGTCGCATGTCGTATGAACTCAAACGTTACCGCCCCTTCGCTGTTCGTGTATTGGTATTTTTCTACCTGCCAGTAAATATCCGGACAGCGATTAAAGAAGGCTTCCATCATCATCGCAATCGCGGCCTTGCCTTCAAAAGAGCCCACATAGTCGGAGTAGTACGTCGCGTCATCTTCAAACAGTGAAAGTATCTGTTCCAGCTTATGCGCATTGGATAGCGCAATATAAGCGCGAGCCATTTCGGTCCATTCTGTTTCTGTCATGACCCATTCCTCATTGGCAAAAGGGATCAAACGTCACTCTGTCTATAGATAGCTATACAGCCTGATACAGGCTGCTCAATTGGCAAGTTCTTTCTGCACCACAACGGTCAAAAGCGCCCCTTTCTCACCGGCCCTTTGTACTATCTTTTGGCTTCTCATCCATAGAATTGCCTATCGATCAGAGGAGACTTCTGTGAAGCAAGAGAGCCACCCCGCGTCACTGTCAGCTGCCCAGGCTTATCAGACGATTCTTGTGCCAGCGTTATTTACGGAGTGGGCACCACGTGTTGCTGATGCTGCCGGTATTCAAGCCGGACAATCTGTCCTTGATGTAGCCTGCGGCACGGGTGTTCTCACCCAGGAAATCCATCACCGTGCAGGTCCGACAGGACACGTTACGGGTCTGGACCTCAATCCGGATATGCTCGCAGTAGCCTCCAGCCAGAACAACGCAATTGAATGGAAAAAAGGCGATGCTGAAGACCTCCCCTTTCCAGACGGCCACTTCGATGCAGCCGTGTGCCATTTCGCCCTGATGTTTTTTAATGACAAGGTAAAAGCCTTGTCTGAAATGTGCAGGGTCATAAAGCCTGGCGGAAAGATCGCTGTTATCGTATGGGATACATTGGATAACGTACCGGCCTATGCCAAGGTCACCGAACTCTTGAAAACCTACATTGGAGAGGGTGCCGCTGATGTGTTACGCAAACCATTCTGCCTGGGGGATGATGAGCAACTAAAGCAACTGTTTGAGCAGGCTGGTGTCGATAACCTGGTCATTACCCAACAGACCGGACATGCTCGCTTTCCTGATATCGACACCTTGATTGATGCAGAACTGGTAGGCTGGATGCCCATGAATGGCATAGCAATATCCACCTCACAGGCGCAGCACATAAGACAAGCCGCGAAGACGCAGCTCGGTGATTATATCAATGAAGATGGACAGGTGAGGTTTGCTATGCCCGCTCTGATTGTGACGGGAAACAATACTTTAAATCACTGATACGGATACACTGCCGCACTCATTTTCTTTACTCCCGGGAAATATCATTGCTGACGGATATGACCGGCTCCAGATGTGATATCTGATGAACATCATTGCCTACCAGGACTGTTACAAAACCGGTGTCGTCAAATTAATGCAGCAGTTGCAGGACACTGAACGCAAGCTCAGCCGTGACCGCCCACCCGGCACCGATATGGCATCAGACCATACGGATTATCTGCTGACACTCTGCCGGGATAAACAGGGAACCCTGTTGCTCGCCCTGGAAAATACTGTCGTTACCGGTTTTATTGTGGTGATCACTGAACAGGAAGATGAAGGCGATCGGCATCTTTATCCGGATTACCGGCAATATGGTCTGGTTACTGATCTTGTCGTAGACGAGAAGTACCGGGGCCACGGCATTGCCCGGATGTTGATGAAAGCGGCCGAGGAGTACTGCCACTCCCGTGGGCTGAAGCAGCTTCACGTTACAGCGCTATACGGTAATGCGCCCGCCCGGGGGTTTTATGACTCCTACGGTTTCAGTGAATACGAGATCACCTACCGAAAAAGTCTCTGACACCTCATTCGCTCACTGTCAGGCGGTTAGCAGTGTCAGACAAGAGGGATCATTTATGCACTTAACGTTTGCCCAAGGCACCATTGAAGACGCACTGGCGGTATATTCCCTCACGCCGGAGTTTGACCGCACAATGACAGAAGAGGGCTTTCAGGAAAAACTCTCCGGAAAGCCATACCTGATTTTAATTGCGAAGGAAGACGACCAGCAGATTGGTTTCAAAGTCGGCTATGAAAACTCACGCCATGAGTTCTACAGTTGGCTAGGCAGTGTTTTGCCAACACATCGCGCGCAAGGTGTTGCAGCAAGGTTAAGGGAGATGCAGGAGCAATGGGCTCATGAGCAGGGCTATTCCTGTATTCGGGTCAAGTCGTGCAATCGCTATCCTGCCATGCTGCATATGCTGATCAGCAGCGGTTACCAGATTGCAGGCTATGAGAATCTCGGTGATATCTCGCAAAACAAAATTCACTTCATTAAACCGCTTACCACCTGAACAGTCTACCGGTGGATAGCCGCCATAATCCAAAGCATGATTAGACTATAGTCGTATCCTCCTACAGCACCAGCGCGTGTTTGCCAAATGCGATAATTACAGGAACTATCACATCACTCCAGCACTCTAATCATTAATGGATACATGACTAAGGAAAGGAGAACGCTATGCTTAAAATGAAATCAGCCTGCGAAAAATGTGGCGCATCACTACCACTGGATGGAACTGCTTATATCTGTTCTTTCGAGTGCACCTTCTGTGAGACCTGTACCCAGGCAATGGACGCTACTTGCCCTAACTGCGAGGGTGAACTCCTGCGCCGCCCCTGTCGGGTCAGAAAAGCGCTTGAAGTCGCTGCGACACAACTGAAACAGAAACTGTTTGGTCAATAAACGGAGCGAAAGGCTACAGCGTGTCATTAATGATAAAATGCGCTTTTCCGCCTCCGGTTACACCGGCAGCATGACACGACAGGTTGTCGCCCACGACGACTTGTCATCCCACTTCCAACCACGTGGTATGCCATGAAAATATGGGTAGACGCTGACGCCTGTCCTGTCGTCATCAAGGAAATCCTGTTCCGTGCCGCCGAGCGCACACAGATCGAAGTGATCCTGGTAGCAAACCAACCTATACGCGTACCACCTTCACGCTATATCCGCTCCATGCAGGTTGCCGGTGGTTTTGATGTGGCCGACAACGAGATCGTTCAACGACTCAGTGCCGGTGACCTTGTCATCACCAGCGATATCCCACTGGCGGCAGAGGTGCTGGAGAAAGGCGGCTTTGCGCTTAACCCTCGGGGCGAGCTGTACTCCGCCGCCACCATCCGGGCGCGCCTGAATATGCGGGATTTCATGGATACCCTGCGCGCCAGCGGCATACAGACCGGCGGGCCAGCCGCACTCAGTCAAAGTGACAGGAAAGCCTTTGCTGATAACCTGGACAAGCTGCTGACCCGTCACGCCCGACAATCTTCAAACCCCCATGAAAACTAACACCGGTATTGCACTACTCAAATAGTAATATTTCTATATTTCTAGAAATTTGACTTAACAAGTCACCGAACATAAACTTCCTTACCATGAACGATGAACTTGCAGCGAAACGTCTGGGCGAGCTGGGGAATATAACCCGTCTGGCCATTTTCCGGTTATTGGTTAAAGCAGGCCATGAAGGCTTGCCGGTGGGTGACATCCAGCGAACCCTGGGGATACCGGGCTCCACGTTGTCACACCATATCAGCCGGCTGGTATCTGCCGACCTGGTGGAGCAGCGTCGTGACGGCAGGGTGCTGCACTGCATCGCCCGGCTAGATGAGTTGCAGGAACTGGTGGAGTTTCTTCTGGCAGAATGTTGCAGCATTAGCCACTGAGTTCACGAAAGGCAGGTGCGTCTGCCTATTATTTTACTCATTTATTTCGATATTTTTAGAAACATGGTGATTTCATGAGTGATAACCTAATGGCCATGCTGGAAGAGACATTCCATATGTTCCTCTTTCTTGCCACCGAACTGACCCTGCTATTCCTGGTGATCAGCTTTATTGTCGGCGTCATTAATGAAGTGCTACCTGCCGGTAAAGTCCAGAAGATACTCAGCTCTCGCAATGGCCGCGGCTATTTTACCGGTGCCATCCTCGGTAGTGTGACGCCATTCTGCAGCTGCTCCACCATCCCGATGCTGACAGGGCTTCTGAAGGCCAGGGCCGGGTTTGGCCCAACCATGACATTCCTGTTCACGTCTCCGTTGCTGAATCCGGTGATCATTGGCCTCTTCCTGGTCACATTCGGCCTGAAAGTCACGGTGATCTATGCAGTGGTTGCATTGATAGTCGCGATTGTTGCCAGCGTCATTCTTGAAAAACTGAAGTTTGACCGCTTCATTCGCAACGATGTCCTGCAGAGAGGCAGCAATAACTGCGCAACAACGCCCAGCAAAACGACCAGTAGCACCTGCTGTGACAGTCAAGATACAACAGCCTCACAAGGCTGTAACAGCACACCGGTCGCCAGCCGTTGTTGCGATAGCACAACGACATCACAGAGCTGTGAAAGCAAACCGGCCGCTACCAGCTGCTGCACAACCAAACCACCAGAGAGTCGCTGGATGCGGGTATGGCGCGACACCTGGGACCAGTTCCGCAAAGTGCTGCCCTGGCTGATGGTGGGCGTGGTGATCGGTTCTTTTACCTACGGCTTCGTTCCGAATGAACTGATCACCCGTTTTGCCGGCCCTGATAATCCCCTGGCGGTACCGGTTGCAGCATTTATCGGTATTCCGCTGTATATCCGCGCCGAAACCATGATTCCCCTGGCCGCCACGCTCGCCGCTAAAGGGATGGGGCTTGGTGCCCTGATGGCACTGATTATTGGGAGTGCCGGTGCCAGTATTACGGAGGTGTTTCTGTTGAAATCACTGTTCAGGGGCCCGATGATCGCCGCATTCCTTCTGGTGATTTTTTCCATGGCCATTATTGGCGGATACAGTTTCAGTTTATTTATGTAAATAGCGGACACAGGCTGAGTGAATGACATGCTCTCCATTCAGCCTTGTCACTTCCCAGCGACATAGCATTCAATCATTATCCTCTTTTTAATAAATACCCAGCACCTTCTGCCCACACCTCTATAATCAGCCATTGCGGAATTATGCATCACCCCTAAACACATTCAATAAAAGGTAGATCTCACCATGTCCCTGACAAATGATCTCATCCATTACATCTGGAGATATCAACACAGAAAAAAATCATACCTTTATTATTCTGCCGTATATTTTTCAGCACTAATATTCATCACCCTATATCCTGAAATACCAGAAGCGAATGACAATAAACTTGACAACTATATTTCGAAACATTTATCAGAAACAACCGAATTACAATGCCAAGCCCCGGTACTACAACCTGCTTCCATTATCCATTCATGCACATTCACATCCCAGATGTGGCCTGCAGGCGCAGAGACGATTGAGGGAGAAGGTTGGGTACACAGTATTACCATTGCGGTACCCAGAAAACTGCATCACATACCGCAGACGGCTCTGTATTTTAGCGATGGGGGCGATAATGACCGTCCTGGTGATTATTTAAAACAATTCATTATGCTAGCCCGCTTAAAGAGCCATTCATCTAACAATGAACGCTCATTCAATCCAGTGGCAATTATGGATTTGCTGATTCAACATACCAACACCATTATCGTTTACCAGCAACAAATACCCAACCAACCCTATACCTTTCTGGATGCCCCGGAAACTGCCTTATCAGAAGATCGTTTACTGGCAGAGACGCTTGTCCGGGCAGTGAACGGCAATGACGACAAAGAGACGGTTACCCCTGAGAACACTCTGCTCTTTCCCATGGCCCATGCGAATGTTGCAGGTATTTATCGTGCCAGTGAATTCATCAACAGTAAGATCAGCAACGACACACCTATCAAACATTTCATTGTCGGTGGCGCCTCCAAACGCGCGTGGGCGATGTGGCTGGCTACGGCCTTTGACCAAGGGACAGACAAGAATGCCAGACAGCTGATTTCAGGCATTGTACCGGTTGCCATGATTCAGCATTTTCCTGAAACCCTGAAGGCCATCAAAAGCAGTTATTGCCACTTTCCCAAGCCTCTCGCTCCTTTCACCGACCGGCATATTTTTCAGGAGCTACTTTCGCCTTATGATGACCGATACAATCGATTATTCGAAGCAATTGATCCATACACTTACGTAAGAAACAAGCGTTTTGACAACGTCCAGACTCTGGTGATTCATCCCAGCAGCGACAACTACTTTATTCCGGATTCCACACAATATTACTACCCCGATTTACGGGGAGAAAAGCATATGATGGTGATTCCCAACATTGGCCATGGCGGCGCCATCCCAGCCATAAATTATTTATACGGCGCATTGACCAACATTACAGCCATGGCACACGATCAGGCATTACCTCCCCATCGGGAAGAATATGATCGCTACAACAACATATTAAGCGTACATACAGAAAGTAAACCGGATCATGTCTATGTCTGGAGTGCCAGCAATACTGGTGCCAGAGATTTCAGACTGGCATCAACCGAGTTCAAGCGACAGGAAATTTTACCCGTCATCAATATCAATGATTCCCATACGTATCAATGGCAAGCGGATTCTACTCAAAAGGGATGGACAGCCTTTTTCATGGAAATGCATTATGACGCCCCCAATGCCAAACCTTTTGTTTTGAGTACGCAAGTCTACATCACGCCCGACCGTTACCCTAACTGCCATTAACGGTCCAGCAAAAATAAACCCCGTACAGGAATGACGGGGTTTTTTATAGCATTAGACGGGAGGATTGTGAGAACTAAACCATTACATTTCTGGTGTTCTATCTTCCTCAGCCATAACCACATGATCAGGAGAAGGGATAAGATTAATCAGCATTGTCTCATTCGGAGCAAACTCAGCCCAAACACTCGGATTACAGGCAAAATAGGGCGTATTGAATTCAATACCTGGCGCGCTGGACGTTATTTTATACACATGGCCCGGCTCTATATTCATTATCACTACGCCACCTTCTGTATTGACCTCATCCATCCCAGGTATGGGCAACGGCTTCCCTTCAAGTGAACCGAAATAAAACACCGTTCCATGGGGTTTCCTTCGCTCACGCCAATCATCACTGGTTAAGGATACCTTGGTTCCAAATTCACTGTGTTGTGCCTGACTCAACCCTTCATTTCTGGATTTTACGGTAGTGATCAGCTGACAATAACCTGGCTTCATTTTTTCAGACGTATGGCGTTCAATCACATAGCGAGCACTCTCCCATAGCCAGTCAGGAATGGCCTGCCAGGAGATATGGCTCTGCTGCATACCTCCCTCATCTGATGGCATCACAAATACACCGGATTGCGACGTTGCAAACCCTTCCCGCTTGAAAAGCAACGAAATAGCCTGATCAGCCGGATAATGGAAGCGATAATAGCCCTCAATCATTGGCAAATCATTCAGGGCGCGTTTTTGAATCACATCAAAAATTTCAACGTTTTCAATCACATCCTCCTTTCCCAACGATTGCGCCAAAATGGAAACATCTGCCAGCTCGGTTGCAAAAACCGAAGAGGTAGAAAATGCCAAAACAATAGCAAACCGGTTCATCAGGTGATGCATGTGATAGTTACCTGAATATGGAATAAACCAATCCCTCACAATGACAGCATTCATCAAGAGAGACGCCATGAGACTAGCAGTTTAGCTGATAAATAAAGACGCTATTGCTTTCAGCAAGCCATCAATCATACGCTAGTATCCGCACATCAGAATCAACACAGGTTGATGACAATAGAGTCTTATGTCCTCACCCAATACTGAATTGTATTTTGGTCACCTTTTTCTAACACAGCACATTTCAAACATGATGATCAAGGCCTAAACATGTGATTAAACGTCTATTTAATCCAGAAGACCCACACCTGATTCTCCATATACATTCCGTTCACTTTTCATTTAAAAAGTCGTTATGAGCTGATCATAGTATCGAATAAAATGACTAACTCTTCCGTTTGAACTTGTTAAATAATCAACAGTCTAGATAAGAAACCAAGCTTTCAATAAAAAATTATTGATGGCATAGCCTAAGCCACCCCAATATTGACAGGTCACCTACTTAAGTGAAATTCGCTATGTTATGACCAACTGAGCGAGAGGTATTAACACTATGGATATCAATGCCAACCAATCCAACAATCGTTCTAAATTAGCGGATTGCTGCCTTACCTGTGCTTTAAGCGTATGGTACGTGATAAAATGTATTTTTTGCTGCTGGATTATTGAACTCTGTTTGCATCGGAGAGAGTCTGTCCGTTCTACAATGGATTCAGAAAATCGAACCGCTGACATCGGACTCGGAGAGCGTCAAGTACAATATTACGAACCAGCAATACCAGACGTCATTCCTGAAACCAGTTCTATCCCTGAGCCCTCTCCCGAAGAGATAGAGTACTATGCAGCCATGAATCAAGCCTTCACAGAATATTCAAACCTACTACAAAAAACGGAAAACTTTATAGAAAATGTGCATAGTGCTGTTTTGAGCGAAACGTTTTTCATTCCTGCCTTTATTTCGACAAAGGAAGCGGCACAGAACAAGCTCAATTCGTTAGGCTCCGCTCAAGAAGACATCGCCAGTCTTATTGCCGAATTTGATGAGCATTTAATAAACACTAGAATGATACTTGGCGATATCCATGAAATCGCCATACCAACAGGCATAGACAACTTCTACAACAATTTCAGTCGTGACTGGGGCTTGAATGATGGAGACAGCGATATTCCACATCACCGAGAAATCGTTCATCTTATGACGCGTTTATTTGTACTTATCAGCAGAATCAATCTACATTTAGATGCTGCGAATTTAAGGTTAGCTTCTATGGATCAAAATCTTACGTCTCAACCAAGGAGACTAGAACAAAGCATCAGCACAATAAAACAACAACTACAACAAATACATGACAACTTAGAAAATTCAACCATTGATATCTGCTCACAACATTCATCTATCAGGGCTCTAGTCAATACACTTGGAGAAAGTATTTTTGATCAATTAAACCCATTAACGGCCTCAATACAGGCAGCTGCAAATTGTCGACTGGCTCTTACCATAAGAACCCTGGAAAACCACCAACTACAACTTCCAGCAAACACCGAGGAGCTATTAGAGCGCGTGCTGGCAGACCCTGGCTAGTGCACCTGAGGCGCTTGTCATTGATATAACAGCATCCATTACACCGTGAAATTAATATCCTCATGAAACGTTTGGTTAGTTCAGAAGCCCTATCAGTTACAATCAACAACAAAATTCAAGCCATGTTGAGTAGAGCTGTAGAGTACTGCAAACCAGATTCAACAATTCAATGAACTCAAAACAAAGTCATGAGTCATAGTAGGTACGGAGAGTCACAGAATGCTAATCGGTTGAATAGCATAATTATCCACTAATTGATTAGGGGAACCAAGCAGTATGTCATCCAGTACATCAGAACCCGGACTCGGCTCAATATTATCCTCCTACGCTCTTGCATTCTTAAAAAACGCTTGGAATGTGGTGAAATGTATTTTCTGTTGCCATATTGTTAGGGTCTGCCTGCCATCGGAACAGACTTTTCATTCAGACATAGACCCAAACAGGTCCCCAGCCAATAGTCTTCAGAGCCGTGAAGTTCACCCAGAATCATCACCGACAGAAGATCCTGAACCATCACACGCCATACACGCTGAACCAGCAGCGCTCAGAGTGCGCCCCGCAACATCAAGCGACATACATGCGGAACAAGCGTCGCCCAGCGTGCGCCCCACACCATCACGCGACATGCACGCTGAACCTGTATCACCCAGAGTCCGCCCCGGCACATCACGTGACATACATGCTGAACCAACGTCACACAGTGTGCGCCCCGGAACGTCACGTGGCATACACGCTGAACCAGCGTCGCCCAGAGTGCGCCCCACACCATCACGCGACATACACGCTGAACCTGTATCTCCCAGAGTACGCCCCGGAACGTCACTCGACATACACCCTGAACCAGCGTCGCCCAGAGTACGCCCCGCACCATCACGCGACATACACCCTGAACCAGCGTCGCCCAGAGTACGCCCCGCACCATCACGCGACATACACCCTGAACCAGCGTCGCCCAGAGTACGCCCCGCACCATCACGCGAAATACCGGACACCATAGAAACCATACCTTTAGATCCCAGTCACTGTAGTACGGTAACAGAATCACTTGGTGCATTTTCTCAATTACTCAGCACTGCCATCTATGCATTTACAAAAGCTGATGGCCTTATTTCTATTAATTTAAATCGCAATAAAGTCCAAAGCATGGCACAAGGCCGCTGTGCAGCTAATCTGGCTATCGAAATAAATTCATTAGAAAAATGTTTCAAGGAGCATGCCTCTGACACATACCTGGAGATGACAGAGGACGTTAAGTCGATCCTTGATACAGTCAACACCTCCCCCTCTCTATCAGGTGAAGCATCGGCTAGAAACCTAGATATCATTCAAATGATTAACAATCAATTGGGATCAATGCTACATGTAACGCATCAATATCTGACGACTCAGCATGAGAACTATAGCTACTTAAAGCATACTCAATGCGAGTCAGAAGCAGAAACTATTAACACGTTTAGGGAAGAAATAGCACATTTAAAAAATGCCATAATCGCTCTTGCGGCCGAAAATAATAACATGAATACTGACCTCGCAGTAATCCAAGTTCTCGGGCAGCATATCGAGAGCACCATTGATCCAATGATGATCGCTTTTTTCCAGCAGTTTAATAATAGAATGTCAGCCCTGAAGGAAAGCATAACCAATAGCGAATAAAGAAACCAATTTATGAAGCCGCCTGCGGCTTCATGGCCAATACGTTAACATTTATTAGTATTCAAACTGTCAGACGTGCCAGTAGTACAACCTGTTTAGTCGGGATAAGCACGCTACATTTATCTTTTTAACGCCCTAAATGCATTTAAACACATCAAACAAGCTGAATATTATCTCATCACGGAATACTGATAGCTTATCTGCTATCATGACCTTCAATGAAGGAAAATAATATATAAAGGAGTAATTCATGGAAGAATCCAAACAATCACTGTCTATCCCACTCCCTCTGATGATACTTGATGGCATTGGTATTGTACTGGTTATATTAGGCTTTCTGGAAATGGAGGGACATATTAACATCTTCGCAGCCTGGATCCCTTATGAACACTACGACTGGGCAATGGTGATTGTGGGCTGTATCCTGATTCTACCCGTGATGATCTATCTGATGAAACTGGTGGCTGAGCAAAAGCGTCAAACCTGATCGTTGCTCACAGTGTATTGGCTTTGCCTATTTCGTATCTATGCAACCTGATACCATCAGCGACAATTACATCAGATGCATTGGCTTTCTCTATATCCATGTCGTTTATCAAACTGCCACAGGAACAATACCCCTTGGTGAATCGCTTCTACAAAGCCAACGGTCACAAAGGCAAAGCCCGTGGCAATGAATCGGTTTATGTTATCCGTAATCAACAGACGATAGTCGCCGCAGTACGCCTCTGCCCAAAGCAAGATGGATGGTTGCTGCGCAGCCTGTGGGTTGCAACGGCACGACGTGGTGAAGGCATTGGCTCAATGCTTCTGCGCAACTTATTGGAAACACCTGTACACCATCCTTGCTGGTGTTATCCCTACGACCATTTGAAAGCTTTCTATGTAGCAGCCGGATTTATGGAGCACGCTGCCAACAGAGCTCCTGACGATATCCGGCAACCGTATGAAGCCTATCGAAAAAAAGGCCAACGTATTTGCCTTATGTGTCATCTTAGCCTTTGAAGGATTACCACATACCTATGCCCCAATAAGCCGCTTCGGTATCAGGAATTGCTTTATCCAGAGATAATCCGGCAAATAATCGCATGGACGCAATTTCATAAAGGGCATCTTCCATGGCCGGATCACTGAGGCTGTACCATTGTTGAAGGCAGTGTATCCGGAGCATGGTGGATAACGGGTAAGGTCTACGCCCATTACCGGGTTTGGGATAATGAGGCTCAATAATGGCTTCAAGGCGATGCCAGGGAATCAGTTTATCCATACGGGCAAGGAATATTTCTTTGCGGGTCTGGCGACGCTTTTGAGTAAATTCAGCGTCAGAAAAGCTGAGCTGTTGGTCCATGGCTAATCTCCGGTAAAGGCTGAGTGGAGATTAGCTTATTATTGGGGACTTAATCGCAGTTTCCCTAGCCTAAGCCCTTCTCCCGTCTAAACTTACGACACTGGTTTTCCTTGGGTTAGGAGACGTGTCATGGCCAAGAACAAAATCCAGTTTCAGAAAGGCATGAGCCTTGTGGAATTCTTTCAGCGATACGGTCAGGAAGAGCAATGCCGCGATTAGTTTTTCAAATGGCGCTGGCCGAATGGATTTGAATGCCCTCTGTGTTGCTGCCAGGAGCATTGCATCCTGACAACCCGCGAGCTCTACCAGTGTAACCGTTGCCGCCATCAAACATCACTGACCAGCGGTACCATGCTTGAAGCCAGCAAGTTGCCCTTCACCACCTGGTTTCTGGGCATGTTTTTAATGACTCAAACCAAGAATGGCATATCAGCCCTGGAGCTTTCGAGGCAGCTTGGAGTCTCTTATAACGCAGCGTGGCGCCTGAAGCATAAACTCATGCAAGTCATGAAAGAACGGGATGACAGCCGCCCACTGCAGGGGCATGTGCAGCTGGATGATGCCTACTGGGGTGGTGAAAAACATGGAGGCAAACGGGGAAGAGGGTCTGCAAACAAACACCCTTTTGTTGCTGCCGTGCAAACCAACGAAGAGAACTGTCCGCTGTATATGCGCTTTAGTATGGTCACCCGTTTTCGGAAAAAGGAGTTGGAACACTGGGCGAAAAGACATCTCGGAGATCATACCTGCTGTGTTGTCAGTGATGGACTCGGCGCATTCACGGGAATAGTCGATGCTGGACATTCTCATAGTGCAGTAGTGACAGGAGGAGGTCATGAATCGATGGCTAATGAGTTGTTTACGTGGGTCAACACCATGATAGGGAACGTCAAAAACTCCCTGAGAGGCAGTTACCACAATATTAATCCCAAGCACCTGCCACGATACCTTGCAGAATACTGTTATCGATTTAACCGGCGCTTTGATTTGAAAGCAATGGTATCAAGGCTGGGTTACATGGCTGCGCGAACTTGCCCCATGCCAGCAAGGCTTCTTAAATTGGCTGAGTTACAGTGGTAATCAGGTAAATATTTGAAACGCTCAGAATTTGCAACCATTAACAACATTGTTATACAACCCCTTCAAACCAATAAGTATTATTAAATCAAGAAGTAAGCAGCAGGAGGCAGACCATGGCAGCACCAGCATTGCAACCATCTAGCTCTACTGATTCAGTGGTATTTTCACCCAATCAATCCAATAAACAAGGAACTGGTCGAAGAAGCCAACGATATATGCCAGAGCATTCCCTACCCCCAGCCTGCACTGAAAAAGCAATATCTGAATATTCTATCACTTTATTAGATGGCGATGCTCTAGGCTCGATTTTTCAATGGTTAAACATACAGGATGTACCGTTGATACGAGCTACCTGTAAACCCTTTAAGGACGCTCTTGAAAATCCATCCGTCTTGAAACACATTTTCATCAATAGCGGAACAAGGGAACATCCTCTCAGGAGTTTAGTCAAGAAGTGGATTATCAGTCATCCGGAAAACAGATACTATTTAGTCATCAGCTATTGCAAGCTATTATTCCCATCCTCTGAAAGGAGCGCACGTCATTATGAAGACACACGTGTCACTGATGATTCATTAATTGATTTTTACCTGTGCGCAAAACGTCAAATGAGATTCCCCGACACTCTTTATGAAAACATATTCCTGAAACAACATTCTGCCCACACCAGGACTATTCAGGACTATGCGTTTGCGCTTGATTTACTCCACAAAACGAGAGATCCTGGCAGATCAAAAATTAAACTTTCGGAGAAAGACAAATGGGTTCCAGTCAGCGAACTAAAGATTAATGATCAATATAAAAATGTTACAATTAGTGATCTTAACTGCATGCTCTTTTTATGGAACAAGTTGCAACAATATCCTAACGACAGAATCATTTTGGGCACTACACTGACCGCGCAACAGCTTAGCTGGAGCCTTACGTCGAATATATTTGAGATAGTGGACTCATTGTCCAAAAATGATGATTTCACAGCATCTCAATATAATGGAATCCTCCTGGTAGCGAGCAAAGCACCCCCTGAGCAACTTAATCAGAGGCGTATAGAACGCCTGTCAAGAGTCCTCGAATTTCTTGTTGATACAAGTACATGGAGCATAGATTTATGCTTCAGGGCATGTGCAATCCTCGAACAACTAAACCAAATAACTAATGTAGATTCTCTATTTCAGAGACTTGACAAAAAGATATCCATATACATAGAACGCCACCTCGGAAAAGATCTACCTTTATTAGCCAGATCTTATTTTGCGATATGCCATTCCCAAGAAAACAAAAATTTAAATATTTCAAGAAATCAGATACTTAATCAAATAAATAATTTAGCTCATTCACGAAAACACGCTCTATCTTTTGATACATCGATTCACAACAGAGAAAACTACCGTTTATTTTACGAAATTATAGTTAGTAGAAACTCATTAGATCTCAATCGCAAAGACATAGAAACAATTGATAAAATCTTATTTGGCCTAGCACGTGTGGATGTGCATCATGCATTCAGATTTAAATTATCACTATATGAAAGGGAATGTTTACTTAATCTGCTTCTTGATGTAAAAAAAGCCAAGACAGGTTTGAATCTAGACGTAATATTTCATGAGCTAGCGTGTGATTTATATCATCACATGCAAGTATCTCTGAGCGATGAAGAAGAATTATCTTTTTTCAAAAAATATAACACTATCATTGAGATAATCCAGCCATATATTTCCCCCACATCACAATCCGAAGATGGGACAACATGTTCTTGCTGCGGACATTTGATAGAGTATCACGATCTAAATGGCATGTTTGCATCCCGTCTAGAAACTAGAATACTTTCTGAAGAAAACTGCTCACCCATTGACTTTATTAATTATCTAGATTTTATATACACACTACCGGAATCAAAATTTAAAAAACCATGTATGAATGAATTATTAATAGCTATAAAAATATCGGACCACCATTTCCAGCCACCTGATTACGACAGAGTTCTGGAGAAACTATCAGAGTTGAATCGAGAAGTTCCAGACAATTCCGAAAGAATCAAATCTACCGTAGATTGCCTTAATTGGAAACGAAAAGAAGCGATACAGGAAAAGATTAAGAGGGAACCAGAAAATAAAATAAAACGGAGAATTATTGATATCAACTTGTCGCAACTTAAACTTATGTAGAACCAAGGGTGATAATCCACAACCGTTGACAGGGAGTTACGGGAATATACCCAGCAGTAATAGATGAGATCATAGCGCTGACTGCATCTTCAACCCGAAACCAGCAATGACACCGGGATTACACTGAATCCCGGTGTCATCCAAAACACCTTATTCTACTTTCGTTTTTTCCGACTGCTGCCAGAGTACTTCACCGCCAGACTGGCGGGCAGTCACGCGCCCCAACACAAACATCAGATCAGATAGACGGTTGAGGAACTGCAGCAGGGGCGCGTTGATTTCCTCACCAGCTTCTTTAGCCGCAATCACACGACGCTCTGCGCGACGGGATACCGTGCGCACCATATGGCAATGACAGGCCAGCCGTGAACCGCCGGGCAGAATAAAGTTTTTCAGTGGCGGAAGACCTTCGTTGAACTCATCCAGCACTTCTTCCAGGTAGGTCACAAACTCCTGGCGAATCAGCTGATAGCCGGGCATAGCCAACTCGCCGCCCACATCAAAAAGACGGTGCTGAATGAATTCCAGCGGCTTCTGCAGCTTGTGACGCAGGATCTGGCAATCTTTCAACTCACAGATCAGCATTCCCATCCACGCGTTCAGCTCATCGACAGAGCCGATGGCTTCGATCCGCGCGTGCGTCTTGGCAACACGGGTGCCGCCGCCGAGGCTGGTCGTGCCCTTGTCGCCGGTACGGGTGTAAATTTTTGTCAGTCGGTTGTGTTCGTTCTCAGACATCTCAAAGCCTCGGTTCCGTCGCGCTGCCTTGGCAGCCACCGGTTCAGTTATTCTGTGACCAGCGCTAGGATCTGGTCCATATCCAAATAGGTTTCGATGGCATCCGCCAGGCGGTTCAGGTTGTCTTCCCGCACCTGGTCGAAATTAAACGTAGCCGCCTCGCTCTCCGCCAGCCCTGACCAGCGCAGGATGGCATGGCAGGCATCGGCGTGTTCAAACACACCATGCAGATAGGTGCCGAATACCTGTCCGTCGGCTGACAGTACGCCGTCTTTGTGGCTGCCCAGATCAATCACCGGATAATCCAGGTCATCCCCTTGCGTCACGCCCGCATGGATCTCGTACCCGGTCACGGTGACCGGTTCCTGGCCAGGCAGACTCAGAGTGCCTGATACCCGACGGAGCTGTTTCTCACGATCCAGTGTGGTATCAATATCCAGCAGGCCGAAGCCTTCACTGATGCCGGGCTTGCCTTCAATCCCTTCAGGGTCATGCACAAACCGGCCCAGCATCTGGTAGCCGCCGCAGATACCCATCAATTTACCGCCCAGCCGCAGGTGACGGAGGATATCCTCTTCCCAGCCGTTGTCCTGCAGGAACTCAAGGTCGGCACGGGTACTCTTGGTACCGGGAATAATGATCAGATCACAGGGGGGAATACGCTGCCCTTTTCGCACCCAGGTGAAGTCAACATTCGGATGCAGCTGCAGCGGGTCAAAATCGGTATGGTTGCTGGTTCGGGTCAGAACGGGTACGGCTATTTTCAGTTTCTGACCTTCACTTTTATCGGCGTCAGAGACTGTGATGGCATCTTCCGCGTCCAAATGCAGACCATGCAAATAAGGCAACACGCCCAGTACTGGTTTGCCGGTCTTTTCCTCCAGCCAACGCAGGCCGGGTTCCAGCAGGCTGACATCGCCACGGAAACGGTTGATCACAAACCCTTTAACCCGTTCCTGCTCTGAAGGAGAAAGCAGCGCCAGCGTGCCGTAAAGGTGGGCGAATACACCGCCACGGTCGATATCGGAAACAATGATCACCGGGCAGTCGGCTGCTTCGGCAAAGCCCATGTTGGCGACATCATTCTCACGCAGGTTGATCTCGGCCGGACTGCCAGCACCTTCCACCAGCACGTGCTGATACTGGTCTTCCAGACGACGCCACGCCGCCAGGATACTTTC
The DNA here is from genome assembly GCA_964291505.2 of uncultured Kistimonas sp. Taxonomy (GTDB): domain Bacteria; phylum Pseudomonadota; class Gammaproteobacteria; order Pseudomonadales; family Endozoicomonadaceae; genus Kistimonas. The sequence continues at coordinate 1,057,278 of OZ220199.1, forward strand.
CAGTACTTTGGGTTTGTACTCGTGATAAGCCCGGGCATCCATCTCTGCCAGCGCTTTGCCGTTGACGATCACCTGGGCGCCGGTATCAGTATTGGGCTTGAGCAGCACCGGATTCATATCGCTATGGGGTTCCAGGCCACAGGCAAACGCCTGCAGGGCCTGAGCCCGGCCAATCTCGCCACCGTCCACCGTCACGGCGCTGTTCAGCGCCATGTTCTGCGGTTTGAACGGGGCAACGGAAATGCCGCGCTGTTTGAATACACGGCACAATCCGGCCACCAGCACGCTCTTGCCGGCATCACTGGTGGTTCCCTGCACCATCAGGGTGCCGGGGCGGCGGGTGACAGATTCAGTCATCCGGGACTCCTTGTTCAGTCAGTAGCCGAAGACCAGCGTTTTCACGATCACCGGCAGCACCTTGTCCTGCGCCAGGGGCTTGCCGATATCAATATAATCGCCATCTTTCACCGAAATTGAATCGATACAGACGACATCTTTGCTGTACTTCAGCTTGGCCTCGATGCTCTGGCCGAGCACCTTGGCAAAATCTTCTTCCACAATCACGATCAGCGGCTGAGGCAGCTTGATCATGGTGTCCATGCCCGCAATGATAATCTCCGCCAGCTCCTGGACATAGCTGAAATCAGGCTGGCGTCGTCCCTGCAAACCCAGCGCCACATGCTGGACGCCGGTTTCCAGGTCAAACCAGGACAGTTTTTCCTTAATGACCCGGATCATGTCTTCAGCAGGCAGGGTTTCATCCTGTGCCGTCAGGCGCAAGACCGGGACGTTCTTGATGGGAAATACATCACGGGAGAAATTGATGGTGCTGCCACTGATATCGGTCGCGTGGGAACCGGCACCGATGACTGTGGCACGAATGGTTTCTACGGCATCAAATACCGAGAAGTGGCTGAACAGCGGCGATTTCCGGATCGCACGCCCCAGCAATACGCCCAAATCACCGTATTCAAACTCACCGACTGACGGCATTTCATCATAGGCATAGACCGCTACACCGCCAGAGAAGCAGATCTGGTCAATGGTGTAATCGCGACGCATATCCTGAGTGCCACGGCCTACCAGAAAAGCGAGATCATCCGTTGCAGGACGAATACCGCAGGCTTCTTCAAGTATCTCCACCATACGCTGAACGATGCGGTCGATCTGGCTGCGGCTCAGGACATCGCCGATACTCACCGGCATGCCCATACGGCGGGTCATCTCATACCATTTCTCGGAGATATAAGTGACTTCAGTCCCGCCTTTTTCGAACTTGATCAGGCGACCGCCGATATCCAGACAGCTGGTATCAATGGGTTCGCCCACCTGATACGCCGCAATGTTGGTCGTACCACCACCAATATCCAGGTTCACGACAATGGAGTTTTTGTCGAAGGATTGCTTTGAGGCACCCGCCCCTTTACCAGCAATAATACTTTCCAGATCCGGTCCGGCAGTCGCAACCACAAAGTCACCGGCCAGCTGACTCAGGGCATCTGCCACCTGTCGGGCGTTTTCCTTACGCGCAGTTTCACCGGTAATGATGACCGCACCGGTATCAATCTGCTCCGGACGGATATCCGCCTTGCGGAACTCGCTTTCCACCAGCGCCCGCACCTGAGTGGCATCAATCATGGTTGGCGACAACAGTGGCGTAAAGTGCACCTGGCTGCGGTAGACCACCTCACGGCCCACAATCTCCACCTTGGGAATCATCGCACCCGGCGACACGTTTTCCAGGAACAGACGGGTAAAGACCAGCTGGGTGGTGGAGGTGCCGATATCAATACCGGCGCTCAGGATTTCTTCACGCATGGGATAACCTGATTCGAGTAAGTGTCGGCCGGGATGGCCCTTAAGAGGGGAAAAATCCCGGCGCCGTATCGGGCAACGGCTCGGGTTTGGCAACCGTATGGGGGACGATGATGACAAACCGGAGCGGTCGCGGGTATCGGGGAAAACGCTGCCGGCAACAGGCCGGCAGCATCAAAGACATCAGCGGTAACCGCTACAATCAGGCAGTCTGAGCTTCAGTAGAAGAAGACTTGGACGCCATGTTACGGGTAACCCAGATCGCTAGGGCAACGGCAGTCACACCACCGACCAGCTTACCGGCAACAACCGGCGCGATCATGTCGCTGTTAACAGCAGCGGTGAAGCCCAGGTGGTCACCGAACGCGAAGGAAGCGCTCACGGCGAACGCCACGTTGATGATCTTACCGCGGTTGTCCATATCCTTCATGATGTTGAACATGGCGATGTTGTTGGCCAGGGTAGCAACCAGACCGGCAGCGGCGGTTTCGCCCATGCCCATCATGCGGCCCAGCTTCATCAGCGGCTTATTCAGGTGAGTAGTGATGAAGTGAACCATCGGGAACGCACCGGCCAGAACCATGGCGATTGCACCGATGATCTCGATACCTTCAGAGATCGGCGCCATGCCAGGAATGATCACGATACCGGTCAGGGTTTCAACAACGATAGACGCCAGCGCCAGGGTGATAACGGCAACAACGCCCTTACCGAAGATTTCGAAACCGCTGATCATCTTGTTAGGCATGAAGTACAGGCCTGCAGCGATCAGACCGGCAACGATGATGATCGGTACCAGGTTGACCATGATCATGCCGATATCGAAACCAGCAACGACACCACCCACCAGGCAGCCCACGGGAACAGTGGTCAGACCGATCAGAACACCACGTGCCAGGTACTGGGTGTCTTCCTTGGAGATGATGCCCAGAGCAACCGGGATGGTAAATACGATGGTCGGACCCATCATGGCGCCCAGGATCAGACCGGCGAAGTTACCGGCTTCAGGGGTCTTGGCCATTTCCAGCGCCAGCGGGTAACCGCCCATGTCGTTAGCCAGCAGAGTAGTGGCGAACATGGCCGGGTCAGCGCCCAGGGCTTCGTAAACAGGTACAACAACAGGGCTCAGGATGGTGTTCAGCACAGGGGCCAGTGACACCACACCGACCATGGCCAGCGCCAGGGCGCCCATGGCCATGAAGCCTTCTTCAAACTGGGCGCCGTAGCCCCACTTGTTCCCCAGAATCTTGTCGACGGCGCCAAGCACCATAAAGCCGACCATGACGTAGAGGATGATATCGTTGATACTCATAAATTCCTCGTGGACTGTGTGTTGGTAAATCTCAGAGTTATGGTCCGTCACGCGTCAACGAAAGGTTGTGCATGACGATAGTCTTCACGGTCATGCGGGTCGGTTCGTGCTGAGTGTACGGACTGTTGCGCGGCAGGCTAACAGGAACGGACGTGAGGATTTATGACGTTGCTCAATGGCGAAATCACGATCATCCGGGGAGTTGATTTGCGTCAAGGATTAGAGATAAAGATGAGCGCCAGAATCTACTGACACCCATCAATTTAACGTTGCACAATGACTGTCAGTCCAGGTCAAAGGGCAAAAACCACCGTTTTTTTAACCGATGAACCACCGGCACCTTTCAAAATGGATTTCGGAACGCAAGCTTCGTGCTGAGCGGTATATTCCTGCTGAGCAGCACGCCATTCAGGCTCACACTTTACCGTGCGGGCATGTACTGCCTTGTTCATTGCATCAAAGACAGTTTTTACATTTCGTATGTCCTTCCGGCCTTCCGGAGACAAAAGGTCGTAAGCCAGGCGGCACATGACATCTTCATTCTTTTTCATTTGAACCATTCGCGTTTGACCACCACGGAGCTTCCAGTCAGGCAGCGCATGATAGAGACCTACCATCTTATTGACCGCTGACTGGTACGCATCCATTGAAACCACACCCACCTGCCTGTCGCTCACCGTTTCTGTTGCAATAGTGTCTGCTGCTTTACGAGGTAACTGACTGATTTGTTCAGCTTGAGGCTGCAGAGAACAATGACGACCAGCTTTTGTCGTTTTCTGTGCTTTGACTGAACCTGCTGCCGCTTTATTGCTGGAAGTATCAAGTGAATAGTGATGTTTAGACTTAAATGACCTTAGTATTGCGCGTAATGAAGCCATGGAAAACATCCTCTTTTATTCTGTTATTGATGGTTTAATGATCCAACAAAAGTTCCTTAGTCACCATTAAACCTTGGTCTATGAGTCGGGTTTATTTACAAAGCGTTATTTCGAAAAGAAATAATTAAGAAAACAGGTATTTCAAACAATCAGGAAGCTTCAGGATTCATGCTCTTATTAATTCTAAAATGAGTTAAATAGGTTCATAAAAAGACAGGGATTTGGTATGTCTAAGCTTGTCCAGGAGTTCTTGGAAGAACACGCCCATATCACAGATACATTATTAAATGTGCAACGAATAGGTATCCACACAGAACAGGGAAGAAAGCTGTTGATTCTTGCCAAAGAAGAATTATTGGCCCATCTGCATAAAGAAGACGTTAATCTTTATCCTGTTCTCTGGAAAGCGGCGGAAACGGATGAGAAGCTGAAAAACACACTGGAAAAGTATGCCAAGGATATGGATCAAATCTCAGCCACGGCTCTCGCCTTTTTCGAAAAATACTGCTCGCACGGTGAGGAGGAAGATTTCGAAAAAGACTGTAAAGGTTTGATTCGAGTGCTATGCAAGCGTATCGGTAACGAGGAAGCGGTGCTGTATAAAAAGTACAACGAAATCATGCGCTAATGGCCCGCTCCAACACCGGCTTATCAATCCCCTATACTTTACGGGGGCACAACCACGCCTCTCCGACCGATTCCGCATCCATTCTGATTCGTTTGTTGAGAACTGCGCTAACTCCGTGATTGAATACCCCGGCTTTACACCAAACAACTGGAGAACAATGATGAAGCGGCTACTTGCCTGTACAGCTGCCCTGCTGTTGACCACTCTCATGACCGCCTGCTCCCCGGAAGTCGGCTCCGAAGCCTGGTGCAATGCGCTCCAGGAAAAACCCAAGGGTGATTGGACGGCTAACGAAGCCACTGACTACGCCAAACACTGCGTGTTTAAATAAGCTAACGTCTTACCCTGACGTTGGCCAATTCATCCATGACGGTCATCTGGCCAACGTCTGTCCAGGAAGCGTAATACAGCTATTCTCTAGTTTGGGAATGCAACTACAGGGATGTCCGGATGAAACGATTACCACTCACCACTTTACTCATAATGATATTGCTCGGCGCCTGCAGCAGTGAGCAGGAACCCCAGCAGAATGAAGCGGATTCACACTTCCTGTCCGGCCATCAAAAAGCCATCGATCAGGCCAAAGCCATGTCCGGAACATTGGAAGAAGCCGCACAAAAACGTGATGAGGCACTGAAAAAGCAACTCGGTAAATAGCCATTGCCCCCCATGGATTCAGTTGACTGAATACCGCATAACACCGAATAGGCAACCAACCGCTGCCTGACGACAATGTGTTATTTCAGATCAATACAACAGCCAGAGATTTCACATTGCTTCAGCATCTACTGCAAGCCTACCGGGGGGAACTTTACGGTATCGCTTTTTTCCAGACGCTTCTAAATGCCGCCACCAATACCCACGAGCGTCGAGCATGGCAGCTCTTGATTGATATTGAGCAGCGCACGGCAGAATGCCTGAGTGCCTACCTGATACCACGGGGCATACACTGCCCTGAAGACGATCTCGAAATGGTTCGGGCAGGGCAACAACAGGCCCACCTGTGGATTGATCTTCCCTGGGATAACCTGATGGCAACATTGGCGCCGTGGATCAGAACTTACGCTGAGCGTTACCGGCAACAGGCGGCAGCGGATAACACCCATCACACCATCAGCACCCTGGTGGCAGAGCATGAAGATGCCATACTGGCCTTTGTGGAACAGGAAATGGCACAAGCGGCTAACAGTCTGGCGCCATTAACCGAATTTCTGGCCAGGTACCCGGCTCCCCACCCGCTGGCAAACAGCGCTTGAGTGAAGGGGAAAGCTACCCTGCTACACTGAAGTGACAACAACTAACAAACCACTGTATCCATGCGTAATGTCACCAGGACGGTCTCTCGCCTAGCCAGCTTACTCTTTATCCTGAACCTGCCTGTTCAAGCACAGGCGGAAACTCTCTGCACCAAGGGTACGCCCCGCATAAAAGTCCAGGTAACGACCGATTGGAAACTGCGTTTTGGCGGCCGCCCCGTACCGGGCATTGATATTGAGGACCGGTTTGTTTTCACCATCAAGAAAACGGGCTACCAGTTCAATCTTCCCGATCGATTTTCCGGTGATCCTTGTCAGCGTGGCAGCGTCAGGGTTTCCAAGGATGGAAAGTATATCGGTATCTTCTGGAGTGAAGATTATCTGGCCAGCCAGAACGGATTGCTGGCATTGCGCTCTGAGGATTTCGGGGAAAGCTTCAAGCTCTATTGGCTCCCCAACACCGCCTTTTACGGGAAACTGGTGAAAGATGACAATGGTAAGTCTACAGGCCGATGGCAGCTTGGTATTAGCAAAATTACCACCATTGACCAGCAAAGTGTCCTTAAAGCCCATAACAGCAGACAGTTTAAAAAACTCGCCCCCAAGATCACCCAGATGAAATCCAATCAGCAACCTGACGGTTTTGCCTCGGTCAATCACAACAAGATATCAGCAGATATGTTCACGGTACTGGGTCGTCATACCGAAAAGGGTGAATATTATGAAATTTTCATCCTGAATTTCCTGCAGACCTTTAATATGGGCAAAAGCTGGCATGTGTCAGCCGATAACAACGATTATCAGCACTTTTTTGCACCGTTAAGCGCCTATCGTTACGTGTGGGGTGACGCTCCGGACAAACAGCACCTCAAACGGTTTCAGGGTTTGCCCCCTGGGTTCACAGCCGTGCCCTACTCAACCATTGCAGAGTGTATTGCTACCTATCCGAAGGGCTCGCATGACATTACGTTCAAGACTCTGAAAGCATCTATTGAGGCAGGGGAAAGTTGTTCCTGATGGAACCCATCAGAAAAAGCCAGGTCTAAACTGCTATATTTTGGCCGCCAGGCAATACCTGCAGGAGACCTTCATGAAACAAACCCTCGCTGGCCTTGGCTTGCTCTGTACACTGCTCATAGCTGCCGTATCTGCGGCACAAAACTCTGACCTGATTTACTGGAATACCCCGGCGGCAGCGCCTCTGCAGCAAAGAATCTCGCCCAATGCTGATTTCTGGCAACTGATTCCCCAGCTGACAACCCAGAAAACCCAGACCTATTGTGGCATTGCCAGCGCCGTTACTGTCCTCAATGCCATGGCCGTTGGAGAGTCAGGCGACCCTGTCTATTTTCCTTATATTCATATCACGCAGGACAGCTTTTTCACCCCCGGTGTTCTGAGATATGTCACACCGTTATCGGTATCCATGCGCGGAATCAGCATGCAGGAACTTGGCAGTGCCATGGAAAACCATGGTGTCCTTGTGCAGAGCATCCGCGGTGACAGTATCGGAGTCGATCAGCTGCGTGAACGTCTTAGCCATGATTTAACCGATAATGAACACTATATTCTGATCAACTACCACCGCCCCTCATTGAATCAGAAAGGCGGCGGGCATTGGTCAGTACTCGGTGCCTATGATGCCGAAACCGATCGGGCCCTGATTCTTGATGTTGCCCGCTACTCTTATCCACCAGTCTGGGTCCGACTGCCAGCCCTGCACGCTTCCATGAACACCATAGACCCGGGCAACGAAGAATACCGAGGCTTATTGATGCTCTCGGCACCCTCTCGCAACCTCACCGATAAGTAATAAAAAACAGCGCTGGCGCTTAAGGCGCCGGATTCGGCTGTCCGGTATGAATCGCCTCAATGGCTTCCAGCACATCGTCAGCCAGTGTCAGTTCACTGGAGGTCAAATTGGTTTCCAGCTGCTCAATCGTCGTTGCGCCAATGATATTACTGGTCACAAAGGATCGTGATGTGACGAAGGCCAGCGCCATCTGGCTGGGATCCAGACCAGACTCTCTGGCCAGTGAAACATAAGCCTCCGTTGCTTTCTCTGCCTGTGGATTGTTATAGCGCTGAAAACGGGAGAAAAGCGTCAGGCGTCCATCGGTAGGCTGTGCACCATTGAGGTATTTTCCACTCAACACACCAAAAGCCAACGGAGAATAGGCCAGCAGCCCCAGATCCTCACGGTGAGCAATTTCTGCAAGCCCAATTTCAAACGAACGGTTCAGCAGGTTGTAGGGATTTTGAATACTGACCGGGCGCGCCTTCTGCTTCATCTGGCTTTCTGTCAGATAACGCATGGCACCCCACGGGGTTTCATTAGACAGCCCGTAATGCCGGATTTTGCCAGCCTTCACCAGGCTATCCATAACCTCTAATGTTTCTTCAATCGGCGTACCCGCCTCATCGTCTTTATGGGCATACCCCAGACGACCAAAGAAGTTAGTATTACGATCAGGCCAGTGCAGCTGGAACAGGTCGATGCAATCAACCCCCAGGCGCTGCAGACTCCCTTCCACCGCGCGCTCGATATGCTCACGATTCAAACGGCGGCCGCCATCCATATAGTCAAAACCCGGTCCGCAAACCTTGGTCGCCAGCACCAGATCATCATGCCGTCCACGCTGATGCAGCCACTTCCCAATGATCTGCTCCGTCCGTGTCCATGTTTCAGCTCCGGGCGGAACCGGATACATCTCCGCCGTATCAATGAAATTAACGCCGTACGCTGTCGCTCTGTCCAGCTGGGCAAACGCGTCCTGCTCTGTATTCTGTTCGCCCCAAGTCATAGTGCCCAGGCAAAGAGAACTCACTTTGACTCCAGTCATCCCAAGTCGTCTATATTCCACAAACACACCCCAACGTTGGTTAAGCCATGCAAACCTGACACCTGCTCTAAATAATCCACTGGATAAATGACCGGCAACGATGATCAGGACGATTCAGGCATGCATACTGATGCATTATGCAATAAAAAAACAGAACAATGTGGCTGCCTATATAAGTTGCCGTACCCCATTCAACACAGACAACACACAACACTTATCATCATCTATACTCCACCCAAAATAAAAAACATATCCTAATAAACTCAAGCAGCTCAACTAGTCTCTACCCAATTGTATTTAATTTTCACTCTGGATATTGTAAATATGACCACGAAAATGATTAACTCACTGTCAGTCACATTACTACTATCAGGACTATCACTTTTTTCTTACAGCGACAATATTCCACGTGAAAATGAACATAACCCTATTACATTAAAAATACGGAATGAAGGCTGGTATCTGTTAAACTATGAGTTCGATCGTTATATCTGCACACATAATGAGATTGGAACGGGAACGATGATTAGCGGCTCTCTGTTAATGGGCAGGTCAACATCTTATCCAATATATGATACAAACCCAACAGGCTTACAATGCCGAGTAAAAGTTTGTCCTACACCATGCTATGAATCATTTACACATTACTACACCATTACAAAATCAACAACGATACGATGTAGTGGAAATATATTCACCTTCAGCTGCGACACCTACTAAGAAATCATCCACCGGGGCACGAAAAGTTAGCACCGGTGGATTATGACATAAATTGACTACCTTGAGCTTATGGTAACCAAAACTCTTGAATTTTTAGGGAATGCAACTTTTTCAATAATCGTTGGGCTCCAGAAACCCGTATGTGACGTACAATTCTTGCCAATATCTTTAAAGTTCACATTCACATTGATACAGTACTCATCCATTGTATTTTCTGACCCTAAGTAACCTCCGGCAGAAATAACAAACATGTATTGATCCTTTTCACGGCCATGTTTCCAACTGATCAGACCTGTAGGATATTGGTGTATCCCGTCAAAAACAGGCGTAAGCGTCATCATTGTATTCACAGGAAATCCTGCATACGTCTGAAATTGATATCTCCCTGTAGCGATTGCAGGTTCTTCAAGCCCATCCACGCCAGGGGCAGATATTTCGAACAACGGGAACACATCTTGTTTAACTTCCACCGTTCCGGCATGAGCCACACCGCCTGACAAAACGAATGACAAGACAAGTAGCACGGAAAAAAACTGTCTCATTTTTTACCCCTTACACTGCTTCTTGGCAGAGACCTTTGCAGCTTACTGGAAAATATATGCCTGAATCATGTGCCTGATGATCAAAACCGATATTTCAGCCCATCAATACATCAGATCCAAATAAAAAATAACACAACATCACAAACTCTGTTTTTTTATTCTTTATATGGAGCATTTCACTGTATCAGCGGTTATCAATATTGGATGTGTCACACTTTTCATATGACATGAATATATTTACACACGTAACAAGACCTGCAATAAAAGAACAGTGTCCGACTCTCACCCTGCACACATTAATTAATGCACGATTTCGATCGACAAATCAGCATTTTCCGAAGGCGAATGTGAATCATCTAATATGCTCTCAATCACATGAAGTCTATTATCCACATTACAAACCGCATGGCGCATTCTCACCAACAAAGCATTAGGGATTTCATGCCTTGGAACAAGAAAAAAACGCCCTCTATCTTTGAAATATCTGACATTTTTTTTAAAATCATCATGACACTGATCGGGGTACAAGCCCTCAAGATAAGTCACTATCTCTAAAACATACTTGAAAACATTATTGAGAACAGGCGCCATATCTTTAATAAGTCGATAATGCCTTCCATCCAATGACAGGTGCATTGTATCACTTGTTATTATTTCAATGTTGCAGTCATCCCATGCATCTGAGCCGTAAGCTTCGCAATAACGGTGTCGGATCCTGTCCAGATCATACCGTACTTTTTCAAGCTTCATCCGTTGTGTCTGGTCAGTTTCTTCACCCTGTGCATGAGCTTCTTCAGCATCATACCCTGATCCCAAATAGTCACTGAGGGATTCATAGTACTGTCCAGTCATCGGGCACTGGTATCCGATAGCTGCTCTTTGAGGTTCAGGTGCTGCAATTATCGGTGTTACAGGTACCTCTGGCGCGACAGGATGGATATCAAATTCATTGATAGACTTTAAGTGGCAGAAACCTTGCCTATTAAGCAACTCAATAAACGGATTAATCAGATAATAAATAATTCTATTAATTGCATTTTTTACAACGTGATTAAAAAAACGGTCTGGCAAGGTCCTATGACAACAGGGAACAGTGTGATTAGTCGTTGAGCGAACTGTGGGCGGTTGTGTACTACTCATAATATAAGCCTATCCATGCCTATTTATACGTATCTGACAAATATGCATCAGAAAAGTTCATGGGCCGCATGATAGCCTTTCAGAGAAATAACCTTTCCCATGAGATAGCCACCATCCCACAAAAACAAGCCTGCACCCTGATCACTCCCAGGATACAGGCAAAACCTCTATGGCTAGAAAGGGTATCTATCGTTATAACGAAGTTTAACCCCTGCCTGACGCAACAGATCGCCTGCCAGCGGCGATAGCAGAGTACGACGGCTAAGAAGAATTTCCTTCACCCCCCACTCCAGCAACATAAGCACATCGGCTTCCGAGATGGTTTTCTGGTTGCTGAAATCATGCACACGAATCGGCTGCACGGTTTTTGTTTCTTCTTCCTTCGGGACTTCTGGTACCACTTCCTTGTGCATCAGCCCCATCCTGCTTCCCAGAATGGCATTCAGGCGGTTGCCTGCAGCTTTATTATCAAAGATCTGCATGGCCCGTTCTGCGACCAGAGAACCGGCCTCCAGTGGCGGAATGCCACCATGATAAATATTCGGCACTACCGTATCTTCGAAGGCAATCGCTTCTACCCCGGAATACTCTGCCGCCAGTTGACGGGTTTCCTCATCTTCCAACCGGTACACCAGATAAGCCGACAGGCTGCGAGAAGACTCAGCATCGGAACCGGGACGTTCACCCAGCAGCACGATCACCATCCGGGCATTCACTACCCGGGCAACATCCTCCGCCAACCGAACCCGGCCATGCGGTGCGATCATAGTCTGCCCAAGGCTATAACCGCGGCTACGCAAACCATCTTCCAGTACTGGCAGCAGTTCTTCGATATTGTGATGCACCGCCTCGGCACTCAATCCATCAGTGACGATGATCTGGATATCATTATTCTCCGGCGTCAGTTTTTCACGACACTCATCGCTTAATGTTGCACCGGTATCCGGACGGGCATGGTGTAGCGCCAGAGTCGAAGCCTTCGAATTGATCCGACGATAATCCAGGTCATTAAACGCCTCAAACCGCAATTCACTGACCGCCGCAGCACGGGCTATCGCCATATTCAGACGCAGGTTACGCATGACCTGGTTGGCCATCCGCGGCCCCGCATTATCCAGACCATACGCCATTGGCACCCGAGACATCAGATGACGGAACTCATGTTCAGAATCTGCAAAAATGGCGGGATTACCCCAGTTGGGTCCACGCTGAATCTGGCCACGCTTATCTTCTGTGAAGATGCCGCGTTCAATACACCAGTGATAAAACTCCGGTGCCGGTTTCAGGTTATGAATCTCCCGCATGGTCTGGTCATCATGGCCACTGGTGTCGGCATAGGCCAGCATCCGGTCTACCCCGAGGTAGATGTCCATGAAGTAGTTAGCGCCGGCAACGGTCAGCAACTCTACCGCCATTTCCTGGCCTTCCTCTGCAGCATCCGCATGCAGGGTAAAGCATGGGGAAACCCCCATCGGCAGTCCCATCACCTTCGCCATGAAAAGATCCTGCAGATTGGAGTAAACAATCTGGCGGCTGTTCTCGTGCGTTTCAGGTCCGATAAAACCGGTCACACTGTTCACCATGCAGGGGTCATAACGACGACACAAGCCGTAAGTCAGGGCTTCAGCTGTCGCCATGTCGATACCGTCATGCTTGCTGTAACTGACCTCACTGCCCTGCCCCGTCTCGAAATACATGAACTGCTCTGCCTTGCCGGCCAGCGTGCCTTTCTTTGCCATCATGCGGTAGGCGTCGTCCATATAGGTGACGGTGACATCAAAGGCTTCACGCAATGTCGCATCCGTTCCGGCCAGTGACTGGAACAGGATTTCCACAGGAGCCCCTTCTGCCAGACAGGCCAGCTGGGTGCGTACGTGGGACAATACACAGACCTGCGTCGGCGCACCGGTCTGCTTGCGAATTTTATCCAGGTGGAACAGACAGGCGCTGATGTTGTCGACTGAATCCTCAGACGGATTCAGACCAATCATCAGGTCGCCATTGCCCATGGAAAGACCCAGCCAGGTCAGTGCCGTAATCGCACTCAGGTCATCGGTGGGATGGTTTGGCTGAATCCGGGTGGAGAGAGACCCCTGTAAGCCAAGATGCGTGCGCGCGCGGGTCGGGCAGGTGATCTTACGTGCGTTGTAGATCAGGTCATGCACACCCATCAGTTTGGTGACTGCCGCCACCATCACTGGCGTCAGACCGGTTCCGGCTTTGACCAGTTCCGCACCGGTGGCTGCCTGCATCCAGTCCTTCAATTCGCCCACGGTCATTAATGCGAGCTCGTCGAACACCTCAAAATTCAGGTCATAACCTACCCGCATGATGTCGTCTACTCGCCCGTGGCGGTTAACCAGAGGACGGTCATACAGGTGCTGAAGAGTCAGATCTGACAACAGGGTACGCGCCGCTTCCCGCTCGACTTCATCGCCAGCCGCCAGCCCGGCGTTGATGTCGCCGGCCTTGCGCAGATCAGCGGCACCCAGCAATGCCTTCAGCCCGGTAAAGCTGTATTCCCGCCCCATGACATTCAGGCGGTACACGTCATCCGGCCGGGGCTCCGGTACCGGAATGTCTTGCAGCGGGGTCAGGCGGGCATTCGCCATAACAGTGGTCTCTCCAGAATTTTGTCATCATCATGCGCCGACATGCGCTGGGCTCAAATCAGTGCATGCCGTAAAAATAAACCGGAATCACATAATTCCGTACCGCCCCAAGGCTGACGAACTCTGCTGGCCGATCCGGCACCTCGTCAACGGCCATCAGGTTGACCGGTAATTGCCCCCAGCGGGTCGCGTAATTGCCAATCACCTTGCCAAAATCCTGCGGTGCCAGCAGTAGCAGGGGATGCCCTTGTGGAAACTGTGTTGCTTCCAGCAGCCCGGCCAATCGCTCACCAAATTGTTTGACCTGGGGGAAGCGGGGATATTCACCCGCCGGTACCATCGCCTGGATGCAGGCCCCGTTGGGGCTGCGGCAGGCCAGTTCCACCGCACTGGAAAGTGCTGATTCATCCGCATCCAGTGTCAGGCGTGCGACAATCGGGAGATCATGCAGGGGTAACTGTCCGGGACGCGGCATATACAGAGTATTACCTGACAGCTCCGCACTGTGCAGAGTCAGGCCATAGACGGTCGCACGGCCGCCAAACTCCGGCACATGCGAATACAGGCTGCGTGATAGCAGCGGAGAATCCACAATGCCACGGCAAATATCAATACCCAGATCGCCATACCAGGTGGTTCCGGGCAGCTCTTCCCCCATGACCAACCGGTAAAGCAGCTCTCCGACACCGCCGGAAAACGTAATAATCGTGTCGTCAGCCAGGGGACTTACATCTTCGTTATAAGGTGCCTGGCATAGCCCTGCACCGAGACCATCATCGGCAAACCAAGCAGTTTCACCGGTAATAATGGCTTCCAATCCGCGTATGATGAAATCTACCACTAACCTGACGTCAGCCTCTGACAGCGTTTCCCCGATCGCGGCTTCAATCCTCAGTCGTTCAAAAATCAAGCGTCCGTAACGGGACAACCCTAGAAGATGATAGCTGCCAGGTTGAAAACGGAAATGACGTGCGCCAAGGAAATAGCTGCCGGCAGCCAGAACATTGCCATCCAGCCCCAATGCTGGATTGGTGGTGCCACCACCGATGTCCAGATTGATCACCGGCCGCTGCGGTTCCTGCCGGGAAAGCTCCAGGCTATTGCCCATAAAGGCCAGCCAGGATTCAAGGCAGGGGTCGTCTGCTGTCGCCACGATGACATGGCCGATCCGTTCACGCACTGCCTGGGCAATAACGTGGGCATTGGCCTGCTCGGCCGCCAACCCGGTAATAATGACGCCACCGGAAAAGATCTGCTTGCAGTCGATTCCACTTTCTTCCAGCCAGCCATCAAGGCATTCAATAATTCGGGTACGCGATAGCTCTTCACCATCAAACGGTGTGAAGACCGGTTCGGAGCGATAAAGCAGGTCTGGACTGCCAAATTCCATTCGCCCCGTTGTCATGCTGCGTTCCATACGCGCACGGGCCACCAGGGCGCGACTGGTGGTTGAACCGAAGTCCAGACCAATCATCAGCGCCGTGTCGCGATCTCCCGCATATTGCGTGAAATCGTTTCGCCCTGAAGGCGTTGTTCGTGGAGGAAAAGGCGTCATGGAATTAATAAAAAGAAGGGTACTCGTACATCAATCACCGCTACCAAACAGAAAACACCAGAAGATATCTATCCGGTAGATCTATGAAAATCTCAGAAGGATAGCCAACCGCTGAACATCTAACCCTGTTCAAAGGATCGCCGAAAACACTATCGCTCCTGAAACGCATTCTTGCAAAGCCCAGGATATTTGCATTGATATTTTGCAAGGCTTTTATTATGCAGTCAGAAAAAACTGACCTGCATCAACAGTATCCATAAAGACACAAGACAGCAGTCTCTATACTCCAGTGTATCGGGCTCAGCATCGACGTGGCACCCTCTTCATGACATGATTTTCACACACCTGCTCTCAAACATGCGTCCTGAGCCATTGCCATTAGCGACAGACAACAGTCATACCTATGAGGTGAATTGAGCTTTCATCCGTTAAACGATCGGTTTGCTGGAGTCATGCACTCGAATAAAGAGACGTAATAGAATCATTACCGGCCAGTAAAACCGACAATTACAGTTAGCGTTGCTTACCAACTGAAAAAGTAGCCAGCCTCATTAGAAAACCTGTCACATCTCATTTTTCAATCCTGACAATAATTTCAATATAAATCGCTTTCATTATGACGTTACAGACACCATATGTGATACCAGCAAGCCATCATTGTTGAATAAGCTGATTGTGTAGCAATAACACACCCTATAACACATAAGAATGGAACTTTTACTCCATTACCCTGCCTATTAAAAACAGTTAAAACAGTGATACAACCAGGTGGTCCATGAATATCTCACCCATTTCTTCATCTTCACAGTCCCAACCTCAGCAATCTCAGGTTGAACAAGCGCCTCTCACTGAAGAGGCGCGTCCCACTATGCCGCAACAGCAACAACCTGTTGTCAGACCTAAAACAAAACGGTCTGTTGATATAGTGCCTACCACCAGTGCACAGGCCCCGGAAGCACCTGACGTGGTTACAACGGCACAAAAGATGTTCAACACCTTCACCATTACTGAAATCACACAAGACCAGCTAGATACTATCAATATCCAAAAAGAAGACTTCATTAAGCAATATGGCATGTCGCCAAGAACAAATACAGACAAGCAAAAACTTGCAGCGTTGATATTGCATGATATCAACACAAGACGAATGCTAGGCAAGGCCAGTAAAAAAGAAATTGATGAAGCTAACCGCGCAATCAATGGATTATTTAACCAGATAGATCCCAATCAATTGTCTGATGGTTCACTAGGCACGAGGCGTAATATAATGGCCAACCCTGCGGCTTTATGGGACGTTGAAGCAGAGGCCATCTCTCTTGCCCGGGTTACGACTAAAAAAGGCAAAGCCTATCAACAAGCTTTACAAAAACAGCAAGAACGCCATATAGAGAAACTAGAAGTAATTAGTGCTCTCAGTGAATGGCTTGAGCAAACTATAAAACAAGAGGAAAAAACCAAAGAGCAAACACCCATTGCTACTACTTGCTTGACAACCGCAGATAGCCCTGATGAGTTTACATTCAAGAATTTGGCTGCACATCAAATTTATAGAGAGTATGATGATGAAGTGAATCTTAAAAATATTGAATATCTTTCTATATATATACATAAATTAGAAAAATTCTTAACTGAAGAACACCTTTCATCAACAGAAGTGCAACACCTTGCCTTCACTCTCATGCAAAGCTTGGCCCTTTTTCTAGCTCAATGCCAGCAGCGGTGCACACTGACAAAACTAGCCATTTCTCAAGCAACCAGTGATGCAGGCCGGCCTGCAGCAGCACAAGAGTACTCAAGGAAATGTATTGACTTAACGAAATGGATCGTTAGAACTAATTTATATTTATTAGCTGACCACCATATATTAAGTACTATTTGTCATAATCTCTCATTAATAGCACTCAAAGAGAAGAAGCTACTAGTGACGCTGGCAAAAAGAGCCAATTTCAAAGCGGTCACACATGAAGAAAAGCAGATCATCCATACAAACGATATTTTATATTGTGAAATGCTGGAAGATTATGATCTTTTTCAGCGGGCTATGAATGACGCATCACATTATTCACTACTTCCTCTTTTCATTATGATCTTTAGTGATATTGGCTCAACTGAAAAAGACTTGGAATGGAAGGAAAGAGGTGGGCTGAACCCAGACAAAGCCATTGCCTATTTAATCAAACTGGGTGCCAGTCAACAAGCATTGATCGACATGCAGCCAACGATAAAACGGGCACGCAATTGGGTTGAATTTAATGCGGGTAAACGCTCTTCCACAACGGTACGCGAATGGGCGATGCGGGTTGCACTTTATGACTACCTTCTGGGTGAAGTCAAAAGAGGCAATACTCTACTCGCCTCATCCGGATTAAAAGAAAAGACACGGTTGCTCCACGCTTTATCATTAATCTCAAAAAAAGACTACGAATCAGCTTCAACATTTATACAGTCTGCTACTGATTTAGTAAGGCGTCATCAACCGCTATTGGGCATCCTTAAAGAAAAAGAGGCGGAAAAAAAAGCAGAGACGTCAGAAAGAAAAGCATTGCTCAGGGAAGCAATGGGTCATTTAGAAAATCCCGTTCAATACCGTCCTGAGCTTCTGAAGCATCTTGCCAGAATCCAGGAAAAGCTTGATTTACAACACGACGCGTACCAATCCCTAAAGAAACTCGAGATGCACCTATCTGAAACCATGAATCTTGCTGATTCAGAGCAACAGCTTTTATCTATAAGAACAAAGCTAGATATCATGAAAGAATCACCTGCGCTCAGAAGAATCATTGAGGAAGCCTCACAACCGGTTAAAGCAAAACAAAAAAAATCAAAGGCAAGAACATCCGGAAAACAGGCATCAAAACAAAAACCTCAAAAAAAACATTCAGCAAAAACCTCGCAGCCATATACTCCAGAGTCTCTCCTTCCTACGAAAGATGAACCAAAGAGAGATGAGTTAGCTTTAGAACCAGCTTCAAGCGCATCATCCTCCGTGGTTGCAGCGCATAGGCAACAGGATCTTCCGGAGGACAGCGCTAAACCTGTCTTCCCAGCGTCACTACGGAAACAAGAAATTGACGACCTCATGGAGTCAACCAAACCTGATCGATATCCGCTGTATGACAGTTTATTGAATCCCGCCACTATCGATTATGATGAAATACTGAAGAAACATGATCAATTACTTCAAGAACATAACAATCCTGTCATACAGATGATGTTTATACAAAACAAGGCATGGACATTACGAACCTATTCTTATGACCCCTATGCGTTAGCTTACAACGCCGCAAAGCAGAGAAAATCCATTACACGACTAAAAATAGCCATACGATTGGAAGCCATGGACCTGCTGTTGAATAAAATAGAAGACGTTGGACAGTTGCTAACACTGCCATTTCCCGAAAACTGGAAGGGTAACCCACTGCAAATGGTAGAAGATCCTCGATTCACGCGCGCTTTGACGGGTTTGCCACGACGTTTCCTTGTGCAATATGCTGCCCAGTTCGGGACATGGGCGCATTTCAAGGATGATATCCATTCTGACCAACCCATCGAAGAAAATGAAAAACAACATGCAATAGAGCGTTATGGAATGACTTTTGAAACATCTTATGAATTATCAAAGGCGCTTTATAGATGTCGAACGATGATTAAAGCACTAAAGAGTGAAGAAGACTTACGGTTCTTACATGAGGGAAGCTAGCGTTTAATTCTGTCAAAAAGCACGAAAGATTGCTTTAACAAACAGAATCCGGCAGAAGCGCCAGTGGAACACATCCCTGTGTTCCATTTTCAGCCTATAACTAATTTAGTTCAGCGCATCTTTGGCCAGCTGACCGACTTCCGGATGCGTCAGGAATTTCGAGAACGGTGCAGTCGCACTCTCAGGACCGTATACCATAACCAACACAGGTGTATCGGTATGGGTACCGGTTCCCCAGACCACATACTGATCTTCTGCCAGGGCGTGTCCCATCAGGTTCCAGCGGGTCTCTTCACCGTAAACATAGAAGGACTCGAAAGGGGTATCCACTGCCGGCCATGTCTTGGAGGCCAGGTAGGAATGACCTGCTTTCTGGAAACGGTTGGGGTTGGTTTTCAGCACGCTGGCCGCCATGGCTTCTGTGACTTCGAAGGCATGGTGCTTGCTCATCAGCTCTGCCAGTGTCTTCGCAGTCTGCTGATCGGCGGGCAGCGATTCGAAATCACCCCAGATGTTCTTGTTGCTGCGAGTCTGCGCATAGATGCGATCCAGGAGGCTCAGGTCAGCAAAGTTGAACATGGGCTGATAGTCGTGCTCATCGCCGAAACCAGGCGCCGGCAGCTTCTGAGGCTCAGGCACATCCTTCATGCTGTAGCTGAAACCAAAAGAACCGGTTTCATGGTCAGCAGTCACAATCATCAGGGTATCGTTACGCTGCGCGACCCATTCGTAGACGGCTTCGATCGCCTCATCAAACTTGACCATGTCGTGCAGCATGGCGCCGACATCGTTCTCATGGCCGGCCCAGTCGATCTGACCTCCTTCAACCATCAGGAAGAAGCCGTCTTCATCCTGGCTCAGGATATCCAGCGCCTTCATGGTCATTTCTTTCAGGGTAGGCTCTGAGCGGTCATCGTCATCTTTGGTTGCCGCGTAATCAATGCCGTCCATCATGCCGGAATTGGCAAACAGACCCAGCACCTTGCCATCCTGAACCTTGTCCATCTGTTCACGGGTGAACGCCAGCTGATAACCGGCAGACTGTGCCTGGGTGAGCAAGTTCACTTCATCCTTACGCTTGGAGCTGAAGGAGAAGGCACCGTCATTCAGTTCACGAATTGCTTCATAGGTCGCACCCTTGTCATTCACTGACTGGGGTACAAAGTGACGCAGACCACCAGAGAACATCACATCAGGGCCGATACGCACCATATCCGCCGCGATTTCATTTTCCAGGTTACGGTGGGGCTGATGCGCGGCAAAAGCGGCAGGTGTCGCGTGAGTCAGGCGGGTATCGGATACCAGGCCTGTCGCCTTACCCATCTTCTGGGCACGCTCAAGAATGGTTTCCAGGTATTCGCCCTCAGTGCCAACACCGATCACTTCACTCAATGCCGGTTCACCGGTGGCCAGCTGGGTCGCAGAGCAGGCGGAATCCACCACGATTTTATCGTGTGGGCCAGTACTGGAAACACCCAGGACACCCGCTTCAATCAAGCGATCAATACCGGTCGGGCGACCTTCATAAATGGAGTTGGGTGCACGATGGGCATAAGTACGGAGCAAGCCCACCTGCTGAGGCCCCATACCATCACCGATCATCATGATGACATTCTTCACATTGCCGGATTCTGCAACCGTCTCTGTGCTCTGCTGACCATCCAGCGCACACCCAACCATTGTCGTGCATCCTGCAACGATAATACCTGTCAGTAATGTCTTTCTGAAATGCATCAACACTTCCCCCCAAAAATAGAAGCTGATGATGTGTTTAAGATTTCCCCGAGTCCCAAGTTAGGCACTAAGAGTCTAATCACCTTGAAAAAATCGCAGTCTATTTTTGCAACATCAGGCGGACTTACATTGATATTCTGCAAGAAACCTCATGTCAGTGAGATACGATACTGACCTACGTCAATCCATTCACTTATTTTGTGAATACTGTTTCATGTAAAAGAAAAAGACTGGTGTGAAGGTATACCCACAATTGATGTAGACTGCTTACAATAGTGTGGCTGAAGGGAAAGAAACTACAACATTATTGATCAAATATAATGCAGTATAGAATCATATATAATCACGCAAATCGTTTAAAAAACGAACTACCACATCAAGCTCATCACGGCAAATCCCAGGGGATAATCTGATGGTGGTAGAATCAGGCACAAAATTAACATTTATAGTGATAAAATTTGTATGCTGAAAACCAAAGCTTGCTCGTGTATATGCCTTCACATCTTCTTTACTGCACAAATAGTAGAAATAACGCATTAAAACGAGCGATCTTAGATAATGGCAGAAACCGTATACCTTAATATCCAGATAGCTGAGATTCATTCCATCTCCAGCCTGACTAATTCTGATACGCTGCCTTATATTCTCAGGTGTCGCGATTAACTCAGGTGGCGTTCGATCAATCAAGTATCTTGCATTATCAAAAACCAGACGTCGATACTCATCGGCTCCGACAGGTGCTGCCAGATAGGACATAGAAAAATAGTTGTGTGTTAATTCATCCGCTTTTACGGCACTACAAATGGGTATCTCATTAAATCGGCGCCATATACCTTCCTGATTATTGACTATAAAAAATGGTGCACCATAATAATTATCCAAACCATACATATCATATTTTTGTCCGCTCCTGAAAAATACGAAATTTAAATTGCCCGTCAATACTTGATGTTGGTACGCCAAAAGTAACTGTCGTATATCTTCGGATTCAACATAATCGATTGTGCAATCCATAATCACCGTTAACTTCGTATTCGTGGTTCGATTGAGTCGCAAAATCCGATCAATATCTCTTCTAACATTATGCGACTCATAGCGATAGTGCTCGGTTGCTATCTCAACGCCCGGATGGATTTGACAAGCATACACATCAATCTTTCTATCCAGTCCACGACCAAAGACTTGGGTGATTTCCCGGTCATTACCAATAAACGGAATCTGTTCAAAGTAGAACCCCTGTGAATAAACCGCCGAAAAATGATCGTCTGTAACGGTCTGCATTGCAGCAACCATCGCCGCTGCATACGCATTCACTCCCGTTTTTGCCAGACCAGCCGTTGCATTGCCATGAAGTGGCTCGGGAAGAACCTCATGGTTTTTCAAAAGATTGATATAAATGTCTGAAAAAAGTACACGGTCATCCTCATAAGGATAGGGGTTTGCTATCGCCAAAATGGTTCGTAATTCGGCATGGCTTAACTCGATATAATCCGTAAAGCGACTGAAATTCCCTACCGTGCTATTCCCCGCAGGCTCTATGATACCAAGCCACATTTCCAAAGAAGTCAAATGCTGATGAAGTCGAAACAGTGCCATTTGCAGTATATTTCGTGCTATCAGCTGATCATGCAACTCTTCCCATCGCCCTGGTTCCTGCGCAATACCGCGAAAACACTCGTCAATCATCCTTAATAAGGAATCACATAGTACGTGAAAAGGCCTCATTCGTTGGAAATATTGTGCCTCGGCATCAGTAGCGTCAGACTGATGCATAGTCCGCTCTATCCCCTGTTGAATGAATGCCATTTTTTCTCTAAGCCGCGTGAAGAGTGCAGTCTGCGTGAACGAAAATCCATCATCGTCATAGGTATAAAAGTACTGCCCCTCTTCGACTAAGGCCTCACCGGCTACATGCTCTGTTAGTTGAGGTCTCTCTTGCAATGCGATATCAAATAATGAGGCATTTTTCCGACGGAACTCTCCAGGTGAGGTATAAAGCCCTGTATCCGACACAAATTGGAAGAAACGGTCATTGACTGTTCGCGTCTTTGTACGACGATGTTCTGGCAACTTCAACAGATCCAATCTATCTTCAAATAAATTTAAGATTAAAACACCACAGTGACGTAGCCCCCCTTCCCGATACGACACTTTTGAGATACAACAAACATTTAGCTTTATAAATTTGCGTATTTGTCGTCTTGAAAACCGAGGATAAGCTCTTAAGAATTGATCAAACACCTGATCCAGAATGTTTTCAAACCGTT
This sequence comes from uncultured Kistimonas sp., assembly GCA_964291505.2. Classification (GTDB taxonomy): domain Bacteria; phylum Pseudomonadota; class Gammaproteobacteria; order Pseudomonadales; family Endozoicomonadaceae; genus Kistimonas. Next base: position 1,080,280 of record OZ220199.1, read on the forward strand.
GTTTTTGCTCTGTGTAACGCGTATCAAATACGTCTTGGGAAAAACCCTGCTGATTTGTATATATTGTATTCCCCAAAATATCTGTTACATCAAAAAGAATGGCCTTATTTAATTTATACCTGAAAAATTGATGCCTATGGCTTCTGTAATGATCATCTAATTTTCCTTGTATCCGTTCTCTAGTTGCTTCAATAGCTGAAAGATCCATCACATCAAAACTCAGAGGATAAAAACCATCAATTTCATCATCATCGAGCCTTAGGTAAATTGCACTATCTAGTGAAGCCACTTGTGATGGCACCCCCCAGTGCAGGCTATTATTTAAAAAGCTCCAACGATGATACGTACCAAAATCATCCATCGGTGGAACATTCATATGGCGGTTAATTGGAATCAGCATCTCCATTGTCTGGTGATCAATTTTAGCGGCTTTTCCTAGGTAGTTTCTACCAATAGCATCCAACATGTCTTGATCTTCTCTTTGATCAGTCAGCGTTTTAACAGCATTACAAATGGCTTGATTTATGTTGAATTCGTTCTCAAGTTGATTGACAGGCGCTCCAGACTCATAAACATGCTCTTCATCACTAAATCGTAATAATCGAGGTGCAACGTGATTCACAACTTCCACGCACCTTTCATAAATTCTCTTAGCACAGAAAACGATGACGCAAGTAATCGTCAGCAATGCCATGTGCAGATCCCTTACGACACAGACGAACCAACGCTGCAACCACAAGCAACTAAAGTGGCTTTGATCAAGAGAGTAAAGATTCTGATTTATCCGACGTATGGAGGATAAGTTTTCGTAGATATTACTAAGCATAAGACATTGAATTAACTGTAAATATTCTGAATTTAAATAATGTATCTAACCTCCTCAATAACAATTAAGTCATTTCCACTAACATCATTTTTCTAATTAGAAAAAGAAATAATAAAAGCCAAACTGCATCATCACAGTTTGGTTCTTTCTTAATTTATGGCATTTTCAAGATAAGCTTTCAGGCTTGCAATTCCCTTTCCCGTCACTGCACTCACTTCAAAAAGGGTATGGGCACCGGCGGCCTTAAGTATCTCCCGGGAGAACGCGACATCAGCCTGATCACAGTCAATCTTGGTGATAATGCCAATCGCTGGGCGATTGAACATGCCAGTAAAGCAGGGAGGGTAATGATTGTTCTTACGCGTGCAGTCGTGCACAAGCCCGATGACATCGTAATCCACAGAGGATGTCATCAATGCTGAATAGAAGTGGCGGTTTTCGATAAATTCGCCAGGAGTATCGAGCATATACTGGCTGTATTCCATCGCCTGGGTTTTGCGATAGATCAGCTCCTGACCATAAAGCGCCTGGGTCAGCGTCGTCTTGCCCGATGTGGTCGAGCCGATCAACATCATCTTTTTCATCGGCGTACCATCAAGAGCGGGTAATCTGTGCAGGCGAAAACTTCAGAACGCCACCCAGCAGATCCAGCACTGCATTGAGTGCCGCTTCCACACTGCCGACATCACCACTGATGACGAGACAGCCGGAAAAACGATCCAGAAAACCAATTTCAACACCCGCCGCTTTCGTCGCGACATCGGCAGCGATAATAGAACCTTCACTCGGCGTGATCGTCATGATACCGATGGCGCTGACCGTCTCGGCATTCAGGCCAAGCTTGGTCACCAGGTCAGGCTGGGGATGGGCAATCAAGTGGGCCAGGGTAACCTGTTTACCAGGTACATACTCCTGAATAATGCGTTCTTTCTCTTGCGACATAATCAAAAGACACCTGCCGCATATACGGCGAACAAAAACAAAATACGTGCAACCAGAAACCAAGACGCAATCCAGTTGCCGGTGTCGATGGCGTCGGTGCCCGTTTGCAGCAGCGGCAGGGATGCCGCGGTAGCGCGGAGGGCTATGGATAGCCCTTCAGCGCGGGCGGAAAGCGGGTACCGACGCCATCGGCTTCCCCAATCCTTAACAACAAGCATCAGGGAAAAAGCGATCAGCCGTTCTTCTGACGAGCGATCTCTTCCCAGTTAGCGGGATAGACAACAAACAGGAAGCGTGCAAAATCTGGCGCGCTGAACTGGATCTTGGAACCCTTGGGAATGAAGATCACGTCACCCGCGTGGCCTACCACTTCGCGGCCATCGATGATGACTTTCAGGGTACCTTCGATGATGTAATCGACTTCATCATATTCCAGGGTCCAGTCGAAGGTGGTCTTATCCATCTCCATCATGCCGCAGCCCAGACGTGGGCTTTCGGACAGTTCCAGCAGGTCGGTAATGAAGACCTTGTCGCCCGGCTTGCCGGTATCGAACGGCTTGCACTTGACGGTAGCGGCCTTGACGACTGCAACACCGGACGCATCCACGTGCTTGTCGAATTCGGGCTTGGTGATCTGTTGTGCCATCTGCTCAGCGACAACCTTGCGGATGATTTGCTCGAGCATTTCAGCGTTGATCTGGGTCATGTCACACTCTCAGAACGGTTAAAAAGAAAGAAACAGAAAGTAGCTCAGGAAGTTGCCAACAGCTTGATCACGGTTTCCTGCACGATCTGAACCGTACGGGTGTCAGTAATACCGAACTCTTTACCAAGCATGTCGACGATACGCTGGCGCAGCATGTCAGGCGTTTCCGCCTGTGTTTGCGCCTGTGCGCCATGCACCACGTGAATGCCATGAATCCGCGCGTAATCGACCGCGCCGGGGGTCATCAACATATCCCGCTCCAGCAGCAGTGTGTCTCCGGTCAGGAACCCGGTGATGTTGTTCCGGGTCACCAGTCGTTTACTCATCCACTGATCTCCATGTTGTCCACAATACCGACAATGGCGGCATCTACCGGACCTTCATGGATCATGGCCGCTTTACGCGCCGCACCACCCCGGGCTACCAGTACCATGTCGCCTATCCCGGCGCCGACCGTATCAACAGCCACCATGGCGCTCTTGGAATCCTCACCGTCGGAATTCACCAGGCTGACGATCATCAGCTTGAATCCGTTGAGGCCATCCAGTTTTCGCGTCGCCCAGATGTTGCCTGTTACCTTGCCTATCAGCACCTGCGATTCTCCTGCATCAATGCTCCGGATCGTCCGGATACCTGCCGTGAGGCGATGGGGAAAACCGGAAAATCGAAATGGTCGTAACAGTAATATGGGAAGGGTTTGGGTAGGTTGACACGCATCAAGTCGGCTAACGAGAATCGGTTAACTTAGATCAATAGCATCACAAGAATTCTGATTACAGCACGGTGGTACGTTAATGAGCGGCTCCACTATGGGCGTTTTGTTGACACTGCTCCAATACCGCTCGAACCACCTGAGAGCCATGCGTTTGATAGAAATTCTGCAGATACATCTGCCATACCTTATTGACAGAACCCAGTCTCTCCTCACAAAAACAAACGGCCAGCAAATTCAGCAGTGTCCTATTTTTTCTCTGCCAGGAACCAGACAACAGACTTCTGTTCACCAGCTCTGAGCTGCAAGTAATGTCAGGCACGAATAACTCCACCAATGCACCAGGATCGTGATTAATATAGAAAGAGTCACTAAACATTAAGTAAGGCTTCCATGCAATTTTTAAACATGGACTTGCAACCATATTACAAACATCATAATTAACCGCTATATTAACCAATGGTTGATTTTCATAGTCGAAAATCACTTCTTTGCAATTCAACATAATCTGATTATCAACAATGGTATATTCGTTAGTTTTTCGAACTAACAGACCCGCAATTGCCGAAGGCAACAGACACAATCTATCGAACAGTTCCTTCTGTACATCTTCATCATCTACAAGAAAATCAAAATCGTTAACAAATAAAGCGAAGGGTGATGAAAAAAAGGCGTTAATATCACATTTAAACAACCCCCTCACACAATATTCCACCAAAAGTGATGAACCATATAAGATGACTTTTCCATTCCCTCTCCTGGGACAATTAAAAACACATGATATATGACCAACTAACGCATCACAGACTGAATATCGACGTTCCAATGCCGCATCATAAAACCGGGCAATAGCAATATTTACCTTTTCCGTCTGTCTTTTTCTTCGTGAAGCATATAGCAAGACCTCAAACTTCTCTTTCAACTTACCGTCTGAAAAAACCTCTTTAAAAAATTCATATGCTTGACTAATGTTATAGTTTTCTCCCCTTGCGTCACGATCAAATTCGGCTGAATCCCGTTTCCAGTGAAATGCCATCATGATCTGAGCAAAAAGATCAAGCCATGAACACAGCATCAAATGCTTCCATTCTTGTAAAACAGATGCATTCCCCTGAAAGGTTGGTACGTATTGCGTAAGAGCAGCAGAAACCCACCGATAAAGATGATTAAGATGCCATATGGGCCATGCCTTAAGAGGTTGTTGCAGAGTCCCTAGATAGCCCTCAAAAAAAGCATCAAACAGTGGGAAGTATACTTTGCAATCAACACTCTTATCTCCTATATACCTAAGCACCTTTAGTACTGTTTTTTCCTTATTCAAATCCTTATTGTATATGGATGCGACCTCTACTAACTTACTGCGAGATAAATCTAATAGTCTTTCATAAGCACTCACAACCTTTACACAATCAATATTTGGCAGCTTTTCATTTATCTCAACGAGTGTACACAAAATACTCCACAAATCATCAACGTTAGCATCATATAAATTTTTCGATAGAATCTTCGAAACAACGCAGTCAACATGCTGAACACATAATCGTTTTTCAAAGTACTCATGAGATTCATCCTTGATAAGCTTCAGCAAAGAGGAAAGCACAGCATTGAAATCTATCACATCATATCCGCCTGCAACAAAATCTGCACGTTGCAATAGCCGATCAAAGAATGTCTTTAAAAGCCGCATATCTATTTCATAAATTCCCTCATCTACCCCTTTCGATATACACCAGATCCCATCTCTCACTGCTCTTGCATCAAGAGAATCCATCAAAATATTCAAGTGCTGGATAATATCTTTTGCCATATCAATATATTGATTTCTTAAAAAGAAATCAAAAGGCTGCATAATCACAAGGGCTGTATAAAATCGCCCAAGAGAACGCCCCACTTCATTTTTACTCGTATCGCCACCATAATCACTAATAAAACGGGATACGCCAGAAAAAAGCATACCAATGGCCCGTTTAACGCTTCCTTCCTCTCTTTGCTGACTAAAAACACCTGATTTCTTTTCTTTTTTCAGGATATAAGCAAGGTCATATAAAAGGAACGACAATCTGCTGATAGTAAAACGATGTAAATTGCGAGCCATAACATCGATTAATCCAGCAATACCAGAATAAGCAAGGAATGATTGGTGCTGTATATTATTGCCGATAATCTCCCTGACTCTTTTAATCACGCCCCCCCATAAAAACGCACTATGCTCTTCTGCATCCCAGTTGTTACTGATAGTTGCAGTAAACGCCTCCACCAGATCATTCAACTCAGCTAGAGACGTCGAAGCGGCTACACGGTCTAAAAAGGACTCATAACGCATCGGTTCCTGGGCAGGCGGCAGACCCGGTACCACTTCTGTTTGAACATGTGCAGTGACACCAATACTTCTGACCGTTGTCGGCCTAACAGTGCCCGTCAATTGAGCCGGCAAGTGAGCCAACCACGGCCGGGGACTCTGCAATGCACCTGCTGCATACCAAGCGCCATAAGCCCATCCCAATCGAGGGGGAACAACATGGGGTCGTGGCGATTGATCCCAGCCCCTCCCCCTTGTTCTTTGACGAGGGTAAAATCCAGGTCTTTGCATTGCTGACAAAAATCTCAAAATGATTAATCGGCTCTCACGTAAACCCATTGGCTTACGAAAGCACATAAATCACTAGACCCGTCATCAAGTCGTAAGTTCACGGTGAATAAATATGCCATTCGCCGGCTCATGGGGTTTGTTAGTAAGAATGCTGCTGAGTCGACACACAAGGTAAATAACCAAGACCCTACCACCGATTAATTCTGTTATTGTATGCCGATAACAGCATACCCATGACGAAGACAGATGGTGGCATTAGACAATGAAAAAAGCATGGACATTCATAGTAGTCACAGTAACAGTGCTGACATTATCTGCCTGTTCTATCACCACACCATTGGATCCGCACAATCCTTCCCCCAAGCTAACAGATTGCCCATCCACACCCAATTGCGTGTCTACGGACACTGACTCTGCCAATCACCGTATCCAACCATTTAATCTGCTCATACCGGCTGATCAAGCCTGGCCGCAAGTCGTCAGCACAGTCTCAGGGATGCCTCGTACTGTTATAACCGTTGAGCGCCCCGGTTACCTGTACGCCAAAAGCTACAGCAAAATTTTCCACTTTGTGGATTATCTGGAAGTCCTGAGTGTTCCGGAAGAAAACCGGCTGGCGGTACGTTCATCTTCGATGCTGGGAATTTCCGATCTAGGAGTCAATGCAGAACGAACTGCAACCCTCAGAAAAACCCTGGAACAACGGGGCATTATCGATACGATTAACTGATAGCGTCTCAGATCAGCTCGCTACTGATACATGATCTGACAAACGCCTGCCACGGTTTCCCTTTCGACCTCTTTACCTGATGTTCACTCAGGCAAAGAGGTATCAAATGAATCAGATCCTTAATATGTCTTATGCAATCTGTGCAGGAAAGGTTATATAAAATCATGGACTCCAAACTTTTATGATCCAAAACACTAATCTGTACTAAGGAACGGAAATTATAAAAAACCTTATCGTCTTTAAAAAAATAGGGCGACCACATTGGTTTCTCAACGCTTGAAAAACCAAATTCATTAACCAGTGCATCAGAGATATGATTGACATTAAGCTTCAACAGCGAACCGCTTTGATCAAAAAATACCAAGGAGCCTACATTTAACATTTCAGTGCTACCGGAAGCCGTTGGTATAAAAAGACACATTTCACTTTTAGCACAATGAAGCACTCTACTCTCACAATTAGCTTTTAGCTTATTCAATAAAGTATTCTGCATTTCTGCACTGCCCACATAGAAATCAAAATCATTCAACACAAAGCATATAGGTGATCGCAAAACCCAGTCAGGCTGCTTTTTTTTAAAAGAGGATACAGTACGAAAAAGATCATGAAAACAAGCACCAGAACCATAGAGAACTAATTCACCACCATCCTTTTTAAAATCTTTAATCGTATTACATATATTGCGCGCCAATCGTAAACAGACGCCATCATTTACTTTTATCTCTTCCCTGACGGGCTCATACCAGGAGGCAAAAGGTTGAGTAGATAGGTGCTTGAGAAAGTCCAATTTATTGCGTATATCCTGCTGTTTATTCTTATCCACATAGACAGGTTTTTCCGGACCATATAATTCAGAAAAGAACTCATAGATTCTGAAGATGCCTGTGATTACGTTTGATTCGTCGCGATAAAATCTCGAGTTATCCGTCGTCATCCATCGACTACTATTCAGATATCTTATGAAGAACTTTAACCAACCTGATAATAGTATTGTCGTAACCCCCCCCATAATTCTCATATCTTCTCTGACTGCGTCAGGAAGGCACGGAAGAGTAAAAGCAATAACCAGATCACCCACATTATCCAGAGCATTTCGAGGTAAGCGCATTGAAATGTCACAGAGCAATTCTTTGTAGCAGATTTCCAACGATCTATTATTAATCCACCAGATTCCATTAAGAAAAAACAACTGTCTCATAAAAAGGTAATTGCTCAAAAAGCCTTGGTAATCGCGTAAATAGGATTGTCGTCTATCATACCCAACCATGCCTTTTCCATTTGCTGTTCCAGATGACCAGAGAAACGAACTGGTCACAAAAATGCTCAACTACATAACAAGGGCTCAAGAGGAGAACGTCCGCCTCAAAGAGAGGATCAGCATTCTTGAGGAGGAAATACATCGTCTGAAAGGGCTTAATGGTAAACCCGACATAAAGCCCAACACTCCGCCGAAGGATTCCGGTTCAGCAGGTGACAATCAGCCAACAGATGGATCTGAGTCTGACCATCAAAAGCGAGATACCGGAAAACCGGATGAACGCACCCGGAAAAAACGCAAGAAGCCGCCAAAACCAAAGGATCCCACCTGCAAGCGGGTTGCTCCAGAGTCCATACCTGAAGGCGCTGTATTCAAAGGCTTCAGCACATACGATGTGCAGGAATTGTCATTTGAAGTCAATTTCCTCCGATATGAGCTTGAGCACTGGACTACCCCTGATGGTCAATCTCTGCATGGACGTTTGCCTAAGGCCATGCAGGGCTATCATTTCGGACCAAACCTTCGTTGCTATGTTCTACACCAGCATCATGCCTGTGCTGTCACAGAGCAGCAATTGCTGGAATCACTCTGGGACTGGGGTGTTTCCATATCAGCAGGAGAACTCAGCAACCTGCTTACCCTGAACCATGACGATTTTCACGAGGAAAAGGATGGGCTTCTGGCAACCGGCTTGCTCCATTGTGGTTACTTGCAGGTAGATGACACAGGGGCTCGTCATAAGGGGCAGAACGGTTACTGTACTTTTATTGGCAACCCGCAGTTCGCATGGTTTGGTAGTACCGGGAGTAAAAGCAGAGAGAATTTTTTAACTTTGCTACACCGCCCCTGGCCAACACACGTCCTGAATGAGCATGCCATGGATTTTCTGGAGGAGCATAAGTTTCCAGCCAAGTGGCGTTTGGTGTTTCAGGCGTGTCTCGGTGTTCATTTCCTCAGCCTGGATTCGTGGCATGCCTTTCTGAACGATTGCGGTCTGAAAGGCCCCATACTTCGTAAAAAAGCGTCGGAAGCGATGCTGTATGGTAGCCTCATTGCACACGGGGTTCGCCCTGACCTGCCCATTCACAGTGACGGCGCTGGTCAATTTGATGTGTTTACCCGCTCAGGGTGCTGGCTCCATGCGTGTCGTCCGATAGAGCGGGTGATCCCGGTTAACAACGAGCAGGTGGAAGAGCAATACCAACTGCTATGCCAGTTCTGGGAACTCTACCGGGACCTCAAGGCTTTCAAGGAAAATCCAGATCAGGACTTTGCCCACAAAATTCGCAGCAGTTTCCGTCAACTGGTACAGGTCAAGGTGGAATGCAGCGGGTTACGAGAAGCCTTGGGTAATCTTGCCGTCAAAGAGCCTGAGCTACTGGCGGTACTGGATGATCCCGGTCTTCCATTGCACAACAACTTGAGCGAAAGCCAAATCAGAGAACACGTCAAGCGCCGCAAAATCAGCGGCGGCACTCGGAGCGAGTCTGGTCGACAGGCTCGCGATACCTTCGCCAGTCTCAAGAAAATGTGTCGGCTTCATGGAATTTCTTTCTGGAGTTATCTTCAGGACAGGATGCATGGCTATGACTTAATCCCCCGGTTAAGCGAGTTCATAAAGCAAGCTGTCTATGGTGATATGGACGATAGTTTTGCCAAGGTTTTTTGAGCAATTACGATGCGCTTTGTTGAAAAATGCCTGCTTATTTAAGTTAACTGCTTGATCAGGCTCCAGCAGGGAAGCCTCTGCTGCTGCATGGCTTGTTTCATGATCTTTTTTTTGCGTCTCAGCGGTCTGCGAAACAGGATTTTCCTCTATTGATTGAGCGACAGTCCTCCGCTCCCGAGCCGCCCCACTCGACAACAGCGTAGGATTATCAGCACCAACCAAAAGACGATAAGGCTGCTCTTCACCGGGCAAACGAACTATCCGCCGTGATCCCCGCGTCGACCCAGCCACCAATGGGACAGTATCACTAACTTGCTCTTGCTCACCTTGCCTGACTTCCGGCAATACTGGTTTCAGATCCATATACAAACCTCATGATGAGCAGTGACAACTATTCACGCTCTATCTGCGCCACAGAATGAGCCTGCAGCGTCATGTCACAACTCATTATCTAAAACAGTAGCAAGCGGTGGAACAACACCTGAGGCAGTGCAAATAACAAGATAAGAGATATCAGAAAGGAAAGCAGAAATGGCGAGGCCGGACAGACCTCACCACATATGAAACCAACTTACATGGCAGGATAGGTATACGGCGCCTGGATGCCCAGGGGCAGACCCAGCGCCCAGTAACCCAGCAGGAAGATGGTCCAGGTCACCAGGAAGAACAGGGTGAACGGCATCATCATCGAAGCGACGGTACCGATACCGGTGTCCTTGATATAACGCTGGCAATAAACAACAACCAGCGGGAAGTAAGGCAGCATCGGCGTGATGATGTTGGAAGAGGAGTCACCGATACGGTAAGCCGCCTGGCTCAGCTCGGGGGAGATACCCAGGCTCATCAGCATGGGCACGAAAATACTGCCGATCAGCGCCCATTTGGCAGAGGCGGAACCCACCAGCAGGTTAACCATGGCTGTCAGGAAGATAATACCGACGATGGTCGCCTGACCCGGCAGATTCATTGCCTGCAGGACTTCTGCACCGCTCAGCGCCAGCAGAATGCCGAGGTTGGAATCTGCGAATGCCTTCAGGAACAGGGCGCAGAAGAATGCCAGCACCATGTAGCTACTCATACCCGCCAGGGTCTTGCTCAGCGAACCCATGATGTCCTTGGAGCTTTTGAAGGTTCCGGCCAGCTTGCCATAGACAATACCGGGTACCAGGAACAGCAGGAAAATCAGCGGTACGATGGACTGCATCAACGGTGCGCTGTAGCTGCTCAGGGAGCCGGAAGCATCACGCAGACTGGAAGATTCCGGCAGACTGGCTGCCGCCAGCAGCACAAGACCCGCCACCATGGACAGCGTGGCCCAGGTGAATGCACGGCTTTCCTTTGCCGTCATCTCACTCATGTTGGGCGCTTCTTCAACATCATCGTCCAGCTTGAGTTTACCGAGGCGGGGCTCAATGATCTTTTCGGTCACATACCAGCCAAGACTGATAATCAACACGGCTGAGCACAGGGTGAAAAAGTAGTTGCTCAGCGGGTTAACCACGTAATTCGGATCATAGATCTGGGCGGCAGACTGGGTGAAGCCCGCCAGCAGCGGATCAATACTGGACGGGACAAACGCTGCGGAGAATCCACCGGAAACACCGGCAAATGCTGCAGCAATACCCGCCAGCGGATGACGACCAGCCGCATAGAAGATAATACCGCCAATCGGAATGACCAGAACATAACCGGCATCAGACGCCACATGGCTGAAGATACCGATGGCAATCAGTACCGGCGTAAGAATCTTGGCCGGTGTAATGCGCAGGATCTTCTTGATGCTGGTATTGATGTACCCGGACTGTTCCGCCACACCGATACCCAGCATGGCGACCAGTACCATGCCCAGAGGAGCAAAGGTCATGAAGGTCGTGACCATGGAGCTCAGGAACCCGGCCAGGTATTCACCGGTCATCAGGTTCTTGACGGTCAGTGCTTCCTTGGTCACGGGGTGGACCAGGTCATAGCTGAACATGGAAAGGAAGGTGGAGAGGGCAAAGATCAAGACAAGACCATAAACGAACAACATTGCGGGATCAGGTAATTTGTTACCCGCCTTTTCGATGCCGTTCAAGAAACGATCCATCAGGGCCGGCTTGCCAGGTGGCGCCGGTGGTACAGCTGCAGACGACAGGTTACTACTCATTCGACCCTCATAAACTCTTGTAATAGGTGTGTATTGGCACTTGTTTGAGTAGCCCGAATGTAAAAAATAAAATGCAAAAAGGTAGATGATATGGATCAAGAAAGCGTACGATCGTGCGCCTTTTTTACACGAACCGGAATCAATATTTCGGTATAACAGACATCTTCGGTGATAAGACGACATGCTTGAGAAAGAGCAACTGATCAAACTGGCCAACATGCCCATGCCTTTCGGCAGATACCAGGGACGCGTGCTGATTGACCTGCCGGAGGAGTACCTGCTCTGGTTTGCTAAAAAGGGATTTCCAAAAGGGGAACTGGGACAACTGATGGGCTATGCGCTGGAGCTTAAGATCGAAGGACTGGATGCTGTCGTACGACCACTGCGCTCAGCAAGACATACCTAGGCAATGACTACTGATTTTCATTCGAATAACAGCACTTTATTCCCAGTTTAAGCAGAACATCGTGGGTGCATGTATTGCGTAAGACACGCTTACCTGAACCGACAGCCTTTGCTTTCAGTGCGTTAACCGTATAAGGCTTCACCGCTGCTCCACAATCACCACATTTGTAGTACCTTCGACCAAGACCTTTCTGGCGAGAGGTAACGGTAGACTGCACCTTTTCTTTCGGGAAATAGTGCGATCCATAATTAAATTGATAAGGTTCACCAGAACCGACAGCGTTAGTCGTAATCATCACCCCCATATCAACGTACAACTTAGGGCTATGAGTAGCCGATACCTTGAGCCACTGAATACCAATATTTGACTGATATTGTGTTCCTCGTGGATCATTGATTCGTCCACCCGCATTACCCACCCACTTTCCATTTTCATCGATAGACGTCAAAAGCATACTGTAGCCATGGTCAACGGCCTCAGCTTTGATTTGTTGCCTTTTACCCGATGAGGGTTTGTCACTTTCATTGATACCCAGACAATAAGCATTCCTTTTTGCTGCATATCTGGCGTTATTCGTATAGAAATCCAGATTGCCTCCATAATGACAAACCACATGCCCTCTTGGCTTATCCGCATTTGCGTAACCACCCAGTTCCTTACCATTGAGCAATGGATGCCCTGGAGGAATTTTTGGAGTTTTTGTCACTTTTCTAACCTTGATCTGGTGGTAAATAGGATGATCAGGCTGACTAGCCAAAGCCAGAAAAGCATCTATTTGATGTGTGATATCTCGAATTTCCTTATGCTGTTGGCGTCGGAACACCTTAAGCATTGTATTACCTTTGTTGCGACACTCAGGACTGAGAAATTGCATATCAATGTAAACGGGGCCGGGTTTCCGTCTGAAGGTATCCCCGGGATTGAATGTTAATTGACGGTACGCAGTTTTGCCGGTGAGGTGCGCATATTGTTCTTTGGCACTGTTAGTAAGACCAATCAGTGGCTGCGATTGATTAATCACACATGAAGATTCATTCCCTGAAACAATACCACAATGTTGATATTGCTTGTTGTTGCCCTTTAATAAGGATACTTGCCTGCTTCTTGCTGCACCGCTTAACGCATCAATACTATTGCGCTTTTCAGAATGAATTGCCGCCCTGAACGTCCTCTCACCACTCGCAGGAGAAAGGCACTCCCTTTTACTACGTATAGGCTGTCGTCTCGCTTTACCGACAGAGCGAGAAAATGCCCTTTTACCTTTCACCTGATGCAGTGCTATATCGGGCCGTTGTCGGAGAATTCCCTCACATAAAAGCTGTGTTTTAGACATCATTTACTCTCTTTACTCAGTCATCTCACCATAGACAAGCAACCCTCTTTTTTTTGGCTAACAAAAAACCATTTTCCCAGCTGTACTAACCTGTTCTAACAGCAATGCTAACAAGCACAGTTTAATTCGTTTGCGCTTTCCGGAGTCGCCCTATCTGCTGCTCCATTAAACTGGAAAGATAGAGGTATTCATCGGTTTCCAGCACGCCGGTAGTAAAGGCAAATCGTCCCTGGTCATCCTGAAGGTTTCTGACAATATTACCGTTGTCATCAAAGGCGACGATATGCCCGTAACGTTGTGCTTTAGGTCTCATTGCCGGGGGAAGACGTTGCGCCACGGTACGCAGAAACGGCTTGTCTGACAGCTTGTCCAGCGCAGTGCTTCTAGGGGATGCCAGCCCGATCCAGTAGCGTCCATCCTGCCCTTTGGACAGGTTATCAGGGAACCCGGGCAGATTATCGATAACCACATCAACCGTACCGGCCTTATCCCCTTCCAGCCAGTAACGAAGAACCCGATAACCACCAGTTTCATTGACCAGCACTGACCGGCCATCATGACTGACCGCGACGCCGTTAGCAAAGTTCAGCCCATTCACCAGCTCACGGACTTCGCCCGAGGCAGGATCAAACGCCAGCAGCCGCCCATGGCCGCCATGCTCCATGAGATCCAGCAGACTGGCTTCATAAGTGCCACCCGAGGCTTCTGCGCCGAATCTTGTGGAGGATTCTGAAAAGTAGAGCGTGCCATCCGGCCCTTCATCAACAGCATTGGCGTAGACCAGTGGTTCGCCATCCACCTGATCTACCAACACGGTTTTCCGTCCCGACGGATCAAACGATAAAAGCCCCCGGTAGGCATCAGCCACCAGCAAATTGCCTTTTGAATCAAAACCCAGCCCCAGGGGACGCCCACCGGTTTCAGCCCAACGCTCAACCTTACCACCGGGGATAATGCGAAGAATCGAGCCATCCTTCATCCCGGCATAAATCCGCCCCTGCTTGTCCATTGCCAGATCTTCCGGGCCTTCGCGTCCATCAACAGCGAGCGTTTCCAGTGAAGCCAGTTCGCTGTTCGCGGCGAAATCACCGGTATAGCCGCGATCAACCGGTGCCTGCCAGGCCACCGGAGCCACCGGTACAGGCCAGGCCACCAGGTAGAAAATTATCAGCAGAAGCACGCCGACTACAGTCATCCACAGTTTCATCAGCACTCAACCATCGTTGGATTGCAAACAGGGTTTCAACTAACCCTGCCATGATAGATGAAGCATTGCCATACAGCTCACCGCTCCCCATACTGAAATGCGGTTTACCGTGTGATTAAGACGGCACTCATAACGATGAAGAAAAAAACGATTGCCCTGCTGCTGTTTGATGATGTCGAGGTCATGGACTTCGCCGGTCCCTTCGAAGTGTTTTCTGTCACCAATGAATTACACCAGGATAGCCTGTTCACCCTCCGTACTGCCGCGCTGACAACGGATCCGGTGATTGCCAAAAATGGCCTGTCCGTTAATCCGGATGTTCCGCTGGAGGCTATACCACAGGCTGATATTGTTATTATTCCCGGCGGAGACGGTACCCGTGAGGTATTGCAACAACCGACAACGATGAACTGGATACAGCGCGTCAGCGCTGGTGCTGAGCATGTACTGTCAGTCTGCTCAGGTGCTTTGCTGCTGGCAAATACTGGACTGCTCAATGACCTGCCAGCAACAACCCACCATGAAGTGTTTGATACACTGGCCGAACTGTCCCCCTCCACCCGCCTGATACGCGACCAGCGTTTTGTCGACAATGGTAAAGTCGTGACCTCAGCCGGTATCAGCGCCGGTATTGATATGAGTCTTTATATGGTGGCCAGACTATATGGTCACGACGTCGCATATAAAACAGCCCAATATATGGAATACCCTTATTTCACTGACGAAGGTCAACCCCAGAGCGAAGATCGATTCGACGACAGCTCGCCACTGGCCTTTATGTAACCTGTTCAACGACAGTGAGCTACTATTAATCGAATATCCCTGATCAGGCAGAGGGTTCTTTCCATGCAGATCGCAGTCTTTGGCACCAAGCCCTACGACCGTGAATACCTGAACCGCGCCAATCAGCAGTACGCGTTCCAGCTCGACTATTTCAAGATCCGTCTGAATGAGGAAACCCGTGAACTGGTACGGGGGCACGACGCCGTATGCGTTTTCGTCAACGACATCCTCAACCAGCCTGTTCTGGAAACCATGGCGGATGCCGGTGTTCGCCTGATCGCCCTGCGTTGTGCCGGCTTCAACAATGTTGACCTGAGTCTGGCCGATAAGCTGGGTATCAAAGTCGCACGGGTACCGGCCTATTCACCGGAAGCCGTGGCGGAATACACCCTGGCACTGATCCTGACGCTGAACCGCAAAACCCATAAAGCGTGGAACCGCATCCGTGAGGGCAACTTTTCCCTGAATGGCCTGTTGGGTTTCAACATGACCGGAAAGACCGCCGGGGTCGTCGGACTGGGACGTATTGGGCTGGCAACTGCCAAACTGCTGCAGGGATTCGACATGAACGTCATTGCCTATGATCCGTTTCCTGACGAAGCGGCCGTCAAAGCCGCAGGCATCAAGACCGTGCCCCTCCATGAGTTGTACCACCATTCGGATATCATCACCCTGCACTGTCCCCTGACGGACAGCACCTTCCACATGATTGATGCGGAAGCGCTGGAAGCCATGAAGCCCGGCGCCATGTTGATCAATACCAGCCGGGGCGCCCTGATTGATACCCAGGCCGCCATTCGTTCACTGAAAGCAGAGCACTTGGGCTATCTGGGCATTGATGTCTATGAACAGGAAGGTGATCTGTTTTTCGAAGATTTATCGGAACAAATTATCCAGGACGATATCATCCAGCGACTGCAATCCTTCCCCAATGTCCTGATTACCGGCCACCAGGGCTTTTTCACCCGGGAAGCACTGACCGCCATTGCCGAAACCACGCTGGCCAATATTCATGAATTTGCAGAAACCGGCACCTGCAAAAACCTGCTGACCAAAGCCTACCTCGCCTGAAGTCTTCGCTTCAGGTCGCCAACAGTGAATGAACAAACGTATTAATTTGCCTAAAAGTCTCTGGCTGGCTCACTCGTAAATGTTGAAATTGCGCAATAAGCGGATTGGGAGCCTTCTCAAATCTCCGCTTCATCCGGTGTGAATATTGTCCACCGGTTACCCAATCTCTCTGATCAATCACGACTTGGCGCACCACGATAGCAAGGTCGCGATAGGCCCGCGTCACATCCACTATGTTATCAGGGGGAAAATCTTCACATTGCCCTATCGGAATATCCGGAGCGAAACCTGATCTGACCCTGATCACATCCAGCGCATCGGCAAAATGTAATATCCAGAGGAGCAATCTGGCTCTGGAATTGCTTTTATAAGGAAACGCTGACTGACGGGATTTATAGGTGATGGCTGCTTGGCATATGGCGATATCGGCTTTGCTATATCCATGACGGGTCATGAAAGTCCGGCAGTTAAGACCACTGTTTCTTTCCCAGACCGGGTTATCTTCACCTTCTCCCTGCCTCCCGCTGTCATGGAAAAGGCAAGCCAGTATGATCAAATTGATATCCCTGTCATTAAAAGACAAGGCCTCAGGTACCCCGTGCGCACGCAGTAACTGTAACAGCACCAGTCCCCACATGGCCGTACGCGACTGGTGCTGCGCCCCGTGCTGCACCCTGGGTATGAAGCGCCGGGCGACCGGATTGCCATTATAATCTGTCCGTGCGTAAACATCCGTGATCTCCTTCCACTCTCCCGGTAAGTTGCGTGAACCAACCGCAAATGAGCCTAGATTGACCAATGACATCCCTCGGGGAATGGAACTTTCAGCATCACCCGCCGAGGCTGACCGCTGTCCTTCTGGCAGGTACTCTGAGTCATTATCCAGTTCCTCCAATTCTTCTAGAGGAATATCAATACTGGCATTAATCTGGTCTGAGCGCTGAACGCGATACTGAGTCAGTTGTCTGGAAGGACTCAGATTTTGACAGTAACAGCAACACAATACATAGGTCTGTATGAAATATAGAATCGCCTGACACACTTTGTTCCAGAGAGAAACAGTATGCTGTTCGTTATCCGTTGCCTGGCAGTTTTCCTCCAGCGGACGGCTCTGCGCCGTAATTCTCATTAATCCCGTCTCCGCTTTCACATCTGGTTCACGCTTTTACTTTAGATAGCGCTAATTACAAATAGTTCCAAATACAGCTGTCAGTCATGCCTTTTTTACTAAGAAGGCCGGATTCTTCGTTCGAGCTGACGCATATCAATACCTTCACAATGGGATATGCACATCCTCAGCCACAAATAAACATCAACACACATGGGCTCGAAAACATGTACCTGGTACTGGTCCTGTTGGCCGTGGTCACCTTTGTTGTATTGGCCACATCGCGTTTTAAACTGCATCCGTTCATTACCCTATTGCTGGCCGCTTTTGCCACCGCATTCCTCGCCGGACTGCCGCTTGACCAGATGGCATCCACCATCAGTGCCGGCTTTGGCGGCATTCTCGGCTCCATTGGTATTGTGATTATCCTGGGCACCCTGATCGGTACCATCCTCGAAAAGACCGGTGCGGCGATTACCATGGCGGATACCATCATCCGGTTGCTGGGACAGCGATTTCCGAATCTAACCATGTCCATCATCGGCTACCTGGTGTCGATTCCGGTGTTCTGTGATTCCGGCTATGTCATCCTGAGTTCACTCAAACGTTCACTGTGCAAGCGGCTTGGTGCTTCAGCCGTTGCCATGAGTGTCGCACTGGCGACCGGTCTCTACGCGACACACACCTTTGTTCCACCAACGCCCGGCCCTATTGCCGCCGCCGGTAACCTGGGTCTGGCTGATAACCTGGGTCTGGTCATCGGCCTCGGTCTGATTGTTGCCGCGGTTACCGCTGTAGCGGGTTTGTTCTGGGCTAACCATGTCTCTGACAAGCTAACCTGTGGTGAAGATGACGATGCTGATCAGGACTACGAAACACTTCGCGCGCAGTACGGTGAATTACCCTCACCCACCAAGGCATTTGCACCCATTCTCGTACCCATTCTGCTGATCTGCCTCGGCTCTATCGCCAATTACCCCAGCCATCCTTTTGGTGAAGGCCTGGCACTGAAGCTATTTGTCTTTTTAGGCACACCGCTCAATGCCTTGATGATCGGCCTGGGTCTGGCTATCACCCTGATCCGTGGTGACAAGCGGATGGAACAGTTCACCGACCTGATTGGCAAAGGCATCCTGGCCTGCGCACCGATTCTGCTGATTACCGGCGCCGGTGGTGCTTTCGGCAAAGTACTCGCCACCACAGAGATCGGCAGCTACCTCGGGGAAACCCTGTCCAGCCTGGGTATTGGCATTTTCATGCCGTTCATCGTCGCGGCAGCCCTAAAGACTGCACAGGGTTCATCGACTGTGGCGTTGGTGACAACTTCCGCACTGGTCGCCCCCATGCTGGGTGACATTGGCCTCGCCTCTGAAATGGGACGGGCGCTGACTGTACTGGCCATCGGTGCTGGCGCCATGACGGTTTCCCACGCCAACGACAGTTTCTTCTGGGTGGTTTCCCAGTTCAGTAACATGTCTGTCACCACGGCTTACCGTGCCCAGACCATGGCAACATTGGTACAGGGCGTATCCGGCATCATCGTGGTTTACCTGATGAGTCTGGTACTGCTGTAAGCTCTGCCGTAACGTTATCCATCTGTCAGCCCGCAGGATTCCCCTGCGGGTTGTTCATGAACACGCTGAACACATCCTGACACCATGAAAATTGTTATTGCGCCTGACTCTTTCAAGGAATGCCTGACCGCACTGGAAGTGGCCCGGGCCATTGAAGAAGGCATTCTCTCAGTGATGCCGGATGCCGAGTGCATCAAGGTGCCGGTTGCAGACGGCGGTGAAGGCACTGCCCGATCACTGGTGGACGCCACCGACGGTCAGCTATTGCAGTACACCGTGACCGGTCCATTAGGTGAACCAGTCAATGCCTCATTGGGATTGCTGGGCGATGGGGAAACAGCCGTGATCGAAATGGCCGAAGCCTCGGGTCTTGCGCTGGTACCGCCGGCGAGCAGAACTCCCCTGCACACCACCACTTATGGCACCGGTGAATTGATCAGCAAGGCCTTGGACCTTGGCGTTCAACACCTGATCATCGGTATCGGGGGCAGCGCGACCAATGATGGCGGAACAGGCATGATGCAGGCGTTGGGTGTCCGTTTTTTGGATGAGCACGGTCAATCAATACCACCGGGCGGTGAAGGACTGCTGTCACTCCACCGGATAGATACCCGTCATCTCGATTCGAGGCTTGCCAATGTCACCTGTCGGGTAGCCTGTGATGTGAATAACCCGCTGACAGGTCCTAACGGGGCATCCCATATTTTTGGTCCTCAAAAAGGCGCTACGCCCGAGCAGGTGTTGCAACTCGACCGTGCATTAGTCCATTACGATCTGATACTGCAATCTCAACTGGGACAATCCGTCGGGCAAACCCCTGGTGCAGGTGCCGCAGGGGGGATGGGTGCAGCACTGCTGGCATTCTTAGACGCCAGTCTTCAACCCGGCATTGACATCGTTATGGAGGCTGTCGATCTGGCCAGCCATTTGGTGGGAGCAAACGTCGTCATAACCGGTGAAGGGCGTATTGATGGCCAAACCGCCTGTGGTAAAACACCGGTTGGCGTCGCACGGCATGCTAAAACGAAGGGACTACCGGTCATCGCTATTGCAGGCTGCCTGGGAGATGGGCATGAACAGGTTCACTCCAACGGTATTGATACCCTATTTCCTGTGATTGCTCATATTACAGACCTTGATAGTACGTTGCATGCTGGTTATTCCAATATTCAGCGTACAGCCCGAAATATTGCCAGCCTGTTAGCGCTTGTCTAACAGGCTGGCAAATAAACCATTCCACTGCAACGGTGCGACACTTATAGCCTGCCCATCCTGTTTCTACTCTAGAAATAGAGGTCACGCTATTTGCTGAAAACTATCTAGTTTCAATATCCCCAATCAAAGGCGTTCTAGAGAGAATGCTTATTTATTGATACGTTGAGTGATTGAGACAATAACACTTTTTAGAAAGATTAATTCATAAGTTATAAATAATCAGTAACACCCGAATTCAAGTCATTTGTGCATAACCCATGACTTGAATTCTGGACCATGTCCCCCTTACAATTCAAAAAGTATGAGCAAATCTCTTGCAGATGGGCATACATTAACTTTTTCCATCAAATAAAAACTCTATATTCTCTGACATCACCACGTAATGTCTCTTAATATCTCTTATAAACTACCCAACAATGTCAGAACTCATCTGAAAACTGATTAATAAGGCCACCACACAAAAGGGATAAACAGTAGATAAAGATTGAAATATAGTCACAGGAACAAAACAACAAAAAACACATCAAACAATTGCACCCCATATAATTACTTATATTAAAAACATATAAGAAACTACATGGAAATATAAAATCATAGATACAACTAAGGTAGTGTTTTCAACACATGAAATTATGACGATACTATTCTCTGCCATCAGACAGAAGGGTGAGTTTCCAATGTCACCCAATAGCCTACACACACTTTCTACAGGGAAATAAAAATGTGTTGCATAAGCTTAAAAGGCACCTTGTCCTGCTGTTACGATAGTGAGAAAGAAGAAATCAATACACAGATAAAACGCACGGTTTTTGGTAAAGCGGTGTTTCGTATTACTTATCCAGTGCGTCAACTGATTGCCTGCATCACTATGATACCGTTTGAACTGACCAGGGAAGTCATCAGGGAAACACAACAAGCGCTGGAATGCAGAAAAATTACCGTCGTCAGTGTTCCCTGCCTTTTTCTGGCAGGCATTATCAGCCTGACATTTGGCCTGGCATTCGGTGTCATTGCCGGTGCCTTCAGGATCTTGCCTGCTGCCTACTGGGCCTGCACAGAAGACATTGATGAACTGGATACAACCTTGGAAAAGTACCTGATGACCCCACTCCCCTGGCAGGATATCTATATTGAGGATCTGGAAACTACACAAGATAACGCCCTGGAGACACCCCCGTCTGCCGACGAAACATCGCAATAAATGCACTGTCACTTGCGAAACCTAATCGGGTACTTATTTCTGCAATCGGCAATTTCTCTGACAATAATTCCATTGCTTTCAACAGGCGCAACTGCTGCCGCCAGTCACTGAAACTCATCCCTGTTTCATGCCGGAAGTAACGACTTACCGTGCGACTACTGGCACCTGCATCCGCAGCCAGCTCAGACAGTGTACGGGTATCCGCCGGGTGTTGTAATAAATAATCCGCTATCACCCGCAAGCGCCGATCCAAGGGCAGCGGCAGCGTCAGGTCAGCACGAACCGCATTGTTTAATTCATCCTGCAAAACGGTAGCCAGCCGCATTTCAGCCCCATCTTCTGGGTAGTCAGGCAGCCATTCACAGACCCGTAGAATCAATTCCCGAAGAAGTGGAGTGACATTTAGCAAGCATGGGGTTTCTGGCAGGCACGTAAAATAACGGGTATCAAAATACAAACTGCGATAATGGAACCCCTGTGTACGCGTACTGTGCTCAACCCCCGGCGGTAACCAGGCGGCACGGTTAGGCAATAATATACATAGTGTATCGGCCATAGTAATCGTCATGCTACCTTCAACCGCATAGAGGAGCTGGGCTTTCTTATGCTGATGGCAGGGCGACTCATGGGGACCTGCATCAACGGCAATCCCCATTAACGGACAATCCAGCGTGTCCGGATCCTGTACATCATCATGGCGGTATAAGGGCATCGTAAAAGGTCATCAAAAAGCGGCAAAACGTGTCTGTTCACTGCATTATATGATCCCCTGCCAGACAGCCGATAGCACAACGCTGTCAGCCATACTGACCATCGCCCTGAACACGGAGATAACTGAGAACGATCAGTCCCGGGTACCCTGTGGCGTGACAATCTCCCAGAAATCGGCAGGATCCATGGATAGCGTCTTTCCCGGACGTTTTAGATCCAGCGTTTTCTGATGCTCATGGGCCTGCTCAAACAATGCCAGACATTCTTTCTCCATGATGGGCCCCTCAATCGCAACTGAGGCGTGTTCAAAGGTCTGATTGAAGGTCCGAGAATCCATTTGGTCTCCCCAGTCCCATATCTGATTAATCGCATTCAATGAAGCCCCATAAACGGCACGGGAGACTGAAAACCCCAGCAGGTTGGCCCAGAACAGGCAGCCCATGCCCATGGGTTCAATCTCTGCGGTGGAGTAGAGGGTGAATGTCTCCCCATTGTCCTGAAATTCTGGCAGTTCAGTTGCCAGCACATGCAGTGCAAGCGTTTCCGCGTGGTAGATCGGACTGATGTGGGCTGCATCCGTTGCCCGCACCAGAATATCGCCCGTCACATCATGCACAATCACTGCCGCAAAGGGCCAGACACGGTTCGTTCGGGCAAAGTCGATGGCCTCAGCCATGTAAGCAGTATCAGACATCAGGGACTCCGGCAGGTCAGGGACAGGACACAGGTGCCGGAGAAGAATAGCAGTGAATCTGCCCTTGTGGTTTTTGCAATAACTTGACCGGTAACAACACCAGACCACCTGACAGGCAATTGCCTCCCGCTCTTTTGACAATGGTCAATTGCCCCTTCCACATCCGTTGATAATTTTACGGGCAATATCATCCATTACGATGGACACGTGTTTTGACCAAAAAGCTAATCACCCCGGATAACCTGGAGAATTTCTGTACCGATGGCACCCTCTACGTGGAGCCCGGCTACATCCTGACGCCCGGCGCCATCGACAAGGCCCGCCTCGCCGACATCACCATTCACCACGGCAAACCCCACCCGAAGGAACCGCCGGCACTGTCCGAGGCGGGTCCCAGCCCCAGCGACCAGCACGCGGGCCACGATTTCATCATGCCAACCATCAACCTGCTGGGCAGCGGTTGCCTGACGCGTGCCATCGGCAAGATCAAGGCCATGGATTGCAGTAAGGCACTGGTCGTCACCGACGCCATGCTGTGCAAGGTCGGTGTAGCCACCATCGTGACCGATATGCTGTTCCAGCACGGGATTGATGCGGTGATCTACGACGGTACCTGCCCAAATCCGTCAGTTGCTAACGTGCAGTCCGGCTTAGGCCTGCTGCGCAAAAATCGCTGTGACTTCGTTATCTCACTGGGTGGCGGTTCACCCCACGACTGCGCTAAAGCGATTGCATTGCTGGCCACCAACGGCGGCGATATCAGCGACTATGTGGGCATTGACCGTTCACACAGTCCATCTCTGCCACTGGTTGCCATCAACACCACGGCAGGCACTGCTTCAGAAATGACCCGGTTCTGCATCATCACGAATGAGCAGACCCATGTAAAAATGGCGATTGTTGATCAAAACGTTACGCCCGCCATATCCATCAACGATCCGCAACTGATGCTGGGCATGCCTGCCAGCCTCACCGCTGCCACCGGCATGGATGCGTTGACCCACGCCATTGAAGCCTACGTCTCGACCCAGGCCACACCTCTCACCGATGCGGTCGCGAGCAAGGCGATGGAACTGATCGTGAAATACCTGCCGCGCGCGGTGGAAAATGGTCAGGATGAGGAAGCACGGGAACAGATGGCCTATGCCCAGTTCATGGCCGGCATGGCATTCAACAATGCAGGCCTCGGCTACGTACACGCCATGGCCCACCAGCTGGGCGGCAAATACGGTCTGCCCCACGGCATCTGCAACGCGGTACTGTTGCCCTATGTGATGGCCTATAACATGGAAACGGCAGCCAATCGCTTATCCGACGTCGCCTACTTCCTGGGCTGCCGGGTACACGGCAAGAACGCACGGGAAGCCAGTGTGATGGGTATTGAGGAAGTTTGTCGCCTGTTGCTGAAGGTCAATATTCCCACCAGCCTGACAGCGTTGAATGTCAGCGAAGATGATATTCCGCTAATGGCAGCCAATGCCTTGAAAGATGCCTGCGCACTGACCAACCCGCGCCAGGGTACCCAAGCGGATATTGAGCAGATATTCCGCAACGCGCTATAAACACCCAATAGATAGGGACAACCGTGTTTGTCCCTATTCATCAGTACACTATCAGTTGATAAGCCCGAATAACGCAAAGCATCTTATAACCGTTAACAAGCCACTAGCTATAATGGTCAAATATGATACTAAGGCGGGGATATACTATAGCACGCGGCCATATACATAAAAGATTAGTCGATGAGCATACAGCCAAATTTACTCAAGATATAAAGCACACCCAATGGGGTAAGTTGATCAACATGCAAGTTTCCTACTTTAGCTAAAAAGGTGTTTAGCAAAATATTAACTGATTCATTAGTCTCAGAACTATAAACAACATCCTCTATCTGCAAATCTTGTGTAATAGACTGTTCCCAGCGCCTACATATGCTAGTAGCGCCATTAACTTCCCCTCTAAAGTGAGGGTTAATCATCATATTAATAATATAAGCAATCGCATTCTCTTGTGTTATTTCTTTTTTAACTGCGGGAACCAGTTGCGCAGGCATATGCTGCAAAAAGTTATCCGCCATTCTGGGGGTTGTCAGTGCACTCGCAACAATGCCATATCTTCCACGCTCTTCTGGAAGGGACAAGCGTTGGAGAATGATTCTTTTTACTTCTACTTTTTCCTCCAATAAGCGATCACGACCAGCACTTACAGTACTTCCGGCTCTAGGGGGGCCTCCATCCTTATTAAGCCTACCCGTGTTTGCAAACTCATCGATTTTTTGTTCAATAATATTTCGCTTCCATTCGAACAATTTAACGCCCAACCACCGCCGGGAGTAACCCGCCAGATCATCTGGATCTTCACATCGGAAATTATGGCAGGCGTACTCTGCCAAAAGCTCTTCAATAGTATCACCAATTTGATCAACACAATCATTGGATGCGGCTACCAGATTATTCAAGATATCAGCCAATTCCAAACGAAGAGCAGCTTCTTCACTTTCTTTTTCATCGCCTGTCCTGGCATCGAATTCAGAACTCTCTATTATTTTTACAAAGCCAGACCAACCCTGCTGGAAACGTACTATTTGTCTATCCTGCACCCATGCTTTTTTCTTTTTCATATAATCAATAATTGAACAAATATAACGGTTCAATTGGTAAGTATCAGGACACTTTATTCGTATCAAATGTAATGCATCTGCCATTTCACGAACATCCATGACCCCTGAAAATCTAACAACCTCAGCAAAATCATTATCGATTTGATTCATAAATTCAGGATCTAACATTGTCCAATAGGAAAAGTTGGTGTTATAAATGTTCAGCCTTTGGTCAAGATCAAAATGCCAGATATCGTCCGTAAGATGGAACTTGCTAAACCCTGAACGCCGGAGTTTCTGCTCCACTCTCCCAACGTCTGCATTTTCACGTAATAAATTTTGGCGTTGCGTCTGTAAATCAACGCTCAGCTCTGCATCACTGGGCGGATCCAAGGTAATGCTGGGCGTACTGGGTGGTGTTGCGGTTGCACTGAGCGGTGTCGCGGTTGTTCCGGGTTGTTCCGGGATTGTTGCGGGTAGCTCAGGGCTATTGACGATAACAGGGTCAGGCAGCGGTATTGGGCGCGCCTCTTCGTTACGTCGGCAGTAACAACACAAAAATGCAATTGCTTCAATACAGGATATAAAAAAGTCTTTAATACACTTTAATAAGCTGAAACGGGATTCATCAGGCTCTGGAGTATAACGATTCTGGATGTGAACGGGTTCTCCACGCCGGGAGAGGTACGTTGCACGTGCTGGAGCAGGCTCATCAACGCCAGTTCTTGCCACACTAGATGGGCCTTGCCTTAATGACACATTGGATTCTTGCATACGGTTATACGCCATTACTTCCTTTCAAACAGGATCAACCAGATCCGGTTTAGAGCATTGCAAATATCAACTCTCTCAAACAACATCGTAAATATGACTATCTGAGCTAGTTTTTGATTGGACTGGCTTCTTATTCAATAGTTCCCGGCAATTCAAAATAGTTGAAGGCCTATCATCAGTTTCGAATACGAAATGTCATCAATCAGTTCCGTTATCAGTAAACACAGACAGGGAATGCATCATTAAACTGGTGATAATAATCCCTCCGCCAATAATCGCTCCCATAGCGGGCACCTCCCCCAGAACCAAAAAGGCCCAGAAAGGACCTAGGGTAGGCTCAAGCAACATCATCAGGGTCACCTCTGGTGCAGGTACCCGTCTGGCCCCCTCTCCCAGCATAAAAAAGGCTAAAGCGGATAATAGCCCCATGATCGCAAGCACCGTCAGAGATTCAAGACTCAACGTAAGAGCCGGTACCCAAAACAGGCAACTAATAGCGACCAGAACGCCCCCCCAGGCGTATACTGACATGACATTCATCTGGCTTGGGGCACTACGTATCACCGATATATGGGCGGCAGTCAAACTGGCACAGGCCAGCGCAAACAGATTCCCTAACCAGCTCCCCGACGACAAATCTCCGGCAAAGACCACAACAATTCCCGCCACGCCACATACCATAGTCAACCAGGTTCGCCGCGGCGTGACTTCCCCCAAAAACAGATGACCATAAAAAGCAGAAAACAGCGGCGTCGTACTCAGAATGACCAACGCACTGGCAATGGACGTGTGGATGATCCCCAGAACAAACATCATGCTGCTGGCGGCAAACAAGACAGAACCAAGCCAGGCACGCCGATGACCCGGCATAATATGATGAAAAACGTGGGAGCGATGCCGAACAGCCATGATCAGGAACAATGCTATCGCAATCATCGCGCCTCGCCAGAAGACAAGACTCCATTCGTCCACGCCGGCCAGTCTCACCAGCACACCGTCTGGTGTTAAACAAAGGGCACCGGCAAAAGCCAGAAGATGTCCCTGACGAGCGTGCGCTGTATTCATTACCCCGGATAACTCCCTTGTCGCCACTGGATTCAGCGTTACAGTTAAGGTGACGTTGTTTGATACAACAATCACCACAACAATGATGCCCTCTCATTCATAGTATGAGCTGAGTGGCTGAAAGCCAAAGCCGTTACCCACATTAGCGATCCAACTGCTCAGGCAAGCGAAGCCCTGAGAAAATCCAGAAAAGCACGCACCTTGCCGGGCATCAATGTCCGGTTCAGGTAGATGGCATAAGTCGCGCTCAAGTTTTCCTGCGGACTGAAAGCATACTCCGGCAAGACGGACATCAGCTCACCACGCCTCAGTTCATCCACCACTGCCCAGCGTGGTATCAGCGCAATCCCCGCATGATTCAGCACCAGCTGCTTCTGCCCCTGCACCGTATTGACAGTCAGTGGACCATTGATCGGTAAACGGACGGGCCGTTTACCAAGCAGATACCACTCCCGCCAGCCGACATAGCCGTAACGGATGCAATTGAGCGCAGACAGTTCCTCAGGTGTTGACGGTTTTCCCTTTTGAGCCAGATAGGCTGGCGTCGCACAAAGCAGGAAATCATTGTCAGCCACTTTAGTGGCAATCAGGCTGGAATCCGGCAACCGACCACTGCGTAGCGCCACATCAATGTTTTCATCCACCAAGTCAACAACCCGCTCAGTCAACTCGATATCCACGGAGATATCCGGGTAACGCGCCATGAACGCAGGGATCAGCGGCAGCACCACACTTTCCCCGAAACCCACCGTCATGCTGAGTCGCAACCGGCCGCTGGGCGTATCCGACAAGGCATGCACCGCCTGCCGTGCTTCCTCCAACTCCTGCAATATACGACGGGAATACCCGTAATACTGGCGCCCCGCCTCAGTCAGACCAATACTGCGTGTCGTGCGGTTAAGGAGTGCAACCCCCAGCTCTTTCTCAAGCACGGTCACCTGTCGTGAAACCGATGATGGCTGCACATCCAGAACCCGTCCGGCTTCCGAAAAACTCCCGGTTTCCACGACCGCATTGAAGTACATTAGACGTGTCATCATGAGTCGTGTCTGTCAGTTTCCGAATTGCACAAAGGATGTGGACGGCAACTTATGCCACCTTTGCTCATAACGCAAAAATCCTTTGTCGGACGCCGCCTTGTTGGCCGATAACACGCCCTCTAGACTGCGTTTATTGTTTCTGACCAGGATGAGAATCACCCGATGAAAGCCATGATTGTCCGCCAGCTGGGCGCCGCTGATGTCTTCGAGCAAGCCGAAAAACCCATGCCTGTCGTAAAAGCAGGCCATATGGTCGTTGAGGTAAGAGCCTCCAGCGTCAACCCGCTCGATACCATGCTCCGCGCTATCGACACTCCGTGGTCTGTCAACCGGCCGGAGATTCTTCATGGCGATGTCGCAGGTATAGTCAAAGAGGTGGGTGAAGGCGTCACCCGGTTCAAGCCCGGCGATGAAGTCTACGGTTGTGCCGGCGGCATTGCCGGTCAGGATGGCGCGCTGGCAGAGTACATGCTGGTTGACGCTGACCTTATGGCACACAAGCCCAACAGCCTGACCATGGAAGAGTCTGCAGCCTTGCCGCTGGTGTCCCTGACAGCTTGGGAAGCGCTGCACGACAAGCTGAAAATACAGAAAGGCGACAACCTGTTGATACATGGTGCAACGGGCGGCGTCGGCCATATTGCCATCCAGCTGGCCAAACATATGGGGGCGACGGTGACAGCCACCACCACGCCGCGTAATCTGGAAAACGCCAAAAAGCTGAATGCAGATCATGTCGTCAATAGCGTCGATACGCCGGTTGAAGACTATGTTCGCCAGTTCACCGATGGCCAGGGCTTTGACAAGGTGTTCGACACGGTCGCCGGTGCCAATATCCAGCGTAGTTTTGAAGCTGTTCGCTTTAATGGGGAAGTCGCCACGACCCTGCCGGTGGATGACACCTTACAGGTTGTATTAAAAAGCCTGAGCCTCCACGGCGTGCTGATGCTACTTCCGCTGGTTCACGGTATTAATCGCCCGGCACACGGCAGAATTATGGAAGAAATCGCAAAATTGGTGGATGCTGGCATTATCAACCCCATGATTGACCCGCAACGCTTCTCTATCTGGGATGTGGCCGATGCGCATCGTCACCTTGAAGAGCACAAATCTGTCGGCAAGATTGTTCTGACCGCTTGATAACAACACGTTAAAACAACAAGCCCCTCTTTAGTTGAGGGGCATGTTTCTTGTCACGTTCTCGGCAACCCATCAATAAACCGGGTCGTTAAACACAACGGCAATACTATGTTGCTTCAACAGATCCCGCGTCATGGGTGTCAGAATGGCGCGCCGGGATACACGGATTTCCTTCACTGCTTCTGCAAGTACCCGTTTCATGTCCGTTTCACAGATAAGCCGCTGACGACCAAAGTCTTTCGTATACCCAGACGTTTCAACGACAACTGGCGCTTCAGCAGTAACAGGCCTATCAACCGGAGCTCGGCATTCTTTTGCAACACCTGTCCCCAGCAGACTGTTCAGACGATTACCCGCAGCCTTGTGGCTCAGGATTTGATGCGACCGCTCAGCCACCAGCGCACCCGCCTCAACCGGAGGGATACCGCCATGATAGATATTGGTCACCACCGTATTTTCAAACGCAATGGCGCTGTCACCGGAATAGCGGATAGCCTCGGCCCGAATGCTTTCATCATGGAGTCGGTAAACCATATAGGCAGACATGGACCGTGAAGACCGGGCATCGCCTCCGGGACGTTCACCGAGCAGCAGGATAACCAGTTTGGCCCCCACCGCGTCTGCGACGGTTTCCCCAAGCTTCACCCGACCGTGTGGTACGACAATTGTTTTACCCAGACGATACCCATGCGCCCGCAAACCATCTTCCAGTACCGGCAGCATCTCAGGCACACTGTGATGCACCGCCTCGGCAGACAAACCATCGGTGACCACGATCTGGATATCGTTATTTTCACCGGCCAGTTGCTGCAGGGATTCCGGGGTCAGCCGAGCGCCACTTTCCGGATCATTGTGGTGCTGCTCAAGAGAGGTCGCCAGGGAGTCCATACGACGGAAGGTGGCCGGATCAAATTCATCCAACCGCAACAGTGAGCGTGCGGCTTCCCGCGCTACCGCCATATTGCCGCGTAGTTTACGCGCAACAGCATTCTTCATACGTGGCCCGGCTGTCGGCATGGTCGCACTGGACTTTTCCTGACCATAGTTCTGCGGAACGGATTCCATCAGGGCCTGGAATTCCTCATCCGAACGGCAGAACATGCGAGGGTTACCCCAGTTTTCACCCCGGGTTATCCAGCCACTTTGATCTTCACGATAGATACCTTTCTCCAGACACCACTCATAGAACTCCGGTGTCGGACGGTAGTTGTACAGTTCCTTCAAGGTCTGGTCATCGTGACCGCTGGTATCAAAATAAGCCAGCATGCGGTCTGCGCCCAGGTAAACGTCCATGTAATAGTTCGCACCAGCTGCGGCCAGCAGGGAAGTCGCGATCTGCTGACCTTCCATGGTGATATCCGCATGCAGGGTGTAGCACGGCGCCATACCCATGGGGAGGCCGATCAGCTTGCCCATGAAGTGATCCTGCAGGCTGGAGTAAATGCACTCATGGTTAGTAGCATGCGTTTCCGGCCCGATAAACCCAGTCACGTTGTTGACCATGCAGGGGTTGTAACGTCGGCAAAGTCCGTAGGTCAGCGCCTCGGTAGTGGCCATGTCGATGCCGTTATGCTTGTTATAACTGAACTCTGAGCCCTGGCCGGTTTCAAAATAGAGCTGGTGCGTGGCGCCGTCCTTCAAAAGCGGCCCCTTCTCCAGCATGGTGCGACAGGCGTTGTCCAACAGATCCACGGTGACTTCGAACTCTTCCGTCAATGTGGCATCGGTACCCGCCAGTGACTGGAACAGTATTTCAACCGGAGCGCCCTGTTCCAGGCATTGCAGCTGGGTCTTGATGTGGGACAGTACACAGATCTGGGTCGGCGCCCCGGTCTCCCGACGTACCTTATCAAACTGATGCAGACAGGCACTGATATTCTCAACAGTATCCTGGGCCGGGTTGAGACCAAACATCAGGTCACCGTTGCCCATGGACAGACCAATATAAAGCTGTGCTGTAATCGCAGTCAGGTCATCGGTCGGGTGGTTGGGCTGAATCCGGGAACTCAGGGTATTCGGCATACCGATGCGGGTACGGGCCTTGGTGGGACGACGGATTTTGCGCGCAGCAAATACCAGATCATGGACGTCCATGATCTTGGTCACAGCAGCCACCATCACACCGGTCATCCCAAAACCGAGCCGGCAGACTTCAGCGGCATCCGACGCCAGCAGGTGATCTTTCAACTCTCCCACGGTCATCGTGGCGATATCACGGAAAATCGCCTGGTCGATGTCGTAGTTAACCCGCATGACAGAATCCACAGAGCCTTTGCTGTCAGTCAGCGGACGGTCGTAGAGATGCTGCAGGGTCAGATCTGACAAAATGGCCCGGGCGGCCTCCCGCTCAACTTCCGTCTTCGCTGCCAGCCCGGCATTACGGTCACCGGATTTTTCCAGGTCAGCCGCACCCAGCAGGGCTTTCAGACCAACAAAGGTGTAATCGCGGTCCAGCATCTGAATGCGGTAGCTTTCATCAGGCTTGGGATCAGGCACAACAATCTGGTTCAGGGGCGTCAGTTTCGGACCCATGAAATCATTCCTCGGAATAGAGTGGGTACTGAAGGCATGGAAGTGCTGCCGACACCGGCGACACTCACTGCATACCGTAAAAAGAAACCGGGATAATGTGATGTTGCGGCGCACCGACGTTCACAAACGATGCCGTTCGGTCCGGCACTTCGTCGATCACGGTCAGTCGTACCGCCAGCGTCCGCCAACGGCTGGCGTAGTTACCCATGGCTTTACCGCAGTCGTTTGGCACCAGCAGCACCAGGGGCAGGTCAGCAGGAAAACCGCCGGATTCAAGAGCCGTCGCCATTCGGCCACCGAAGGTCTTGATCATATCCAGCGAGGGTGTTGCACCGGTGTCTGTCGGTAACACCTGCAGGCAGGCGCCGTGGCTGCATTTACGGGCCAACTCCAGCGCCTTTCTCAGGCGCTCAACACTGTCCTGCAGTGACAATCGGGCAACGATGGGTAAATCCTGCAAAGGCAGCTCAGCTTGATTAGACAGAAACAGGGTGGTGCCGGAGATTTCCGTGCTGTGCAGGGTCAGGCCATAGACAGTTGCCCTGCCCCTGTTTTCCGGAATATGGGTGTGGAGAGATAGGGCAAGCAACGGGTGGTCGGCAATCCGGCGCGCAAGATCAACGCCAAGGTCACCGAAACAGGTGGTTTCAGGCCAGGGTTCTCCCTCCACATGGCGATAAAGCAATTCGCCAACACCACCGGAATAGGTGATGACGGCATCGGTATGCCCTTGCGGGTCGAACCGCACCTGCTCGTGCTGTCGTCCTGCCGTGGTTTCAAACAAACGACGATCGCCAGTGACTGTCGCCACCAGCCCGGCAATATAGAAATCCAGAATCTGCTCACGGGCAGGCACAGGCAATATATCGCCGATCGCCAATGTTAATCCCAGCGCATCAAGCAATTGCTCACCGAAACCGGATATGCCGGTCACCCGCCAGGTACCCGGCCCAAACCGGAAGTGACGTGCCCCAATAAAACTGCACCCGGTCGACAACACCTGACCATCCCTACCCAGTGCCGGATTGGTGGTTCCACCGCCAATGTCCAGGTTAATGATCGGGGTACCATGATGGTAACGGGAGAGCACCGACGCACCGCCCATAAATGCCAGCCAGGATTCCAGTGCCGGATCATCCGCCGTTGCCACGATAATATCGCCAAAACGGGCCCGTACCCGGGCAGCGATCACTGTCGCATTATGATGCTGGGCGGCCAGCCCGGTGATCATGACACCGCCAGAAAACAACTGTTCGGGGGAAATGCCGCTGGCGCTTAGCCAGCCGTCCAGCAGCGCATCAATAGCTTCTTCGCAGATACGCTCATTGTCATAAGGTGTGAAAACCGGCTCCGAACGATAGATTACTTCCGGATTGCCAAATCCCATCCGCCCGGTCGCACAGTGCAGACCGATCCTGGCCTTGGCCACCATGGCGCTGGAGGTCGTGGTACCAAAATCCAGACCAATCATCAGGACATCATCTCGGGACGTATCCACCGGACGATTTGCAGAGCCACAATCACGCTTCATCGACGACACCTGTCCAGAACCGCAATAAACGACAAGAAGTTAATTTGGACGATGGTATACAAAGCGGATGATGTGATGTTGATAGTTATCAAGTGAGCACCATTGGAGGCAGCTCAATCTATTGATACTTATCAAGCAGAATGACGGGAGGCTGGATACTTGGCGAAAAACCAGCGGGAAATTTGCTCTTTACATGCAGCCATCCCCCTCAGGCTGTCTGAGGGGGAGTAGTAAGCTTACTGGAACAAAGACTTCAGTTTGTTCAGGTTTTCCTTGTCTTTATCAGACAGTTTTTTGGATAACTCTTCTTCCAGTTTTTTCCGCGCGATTTCCTGCAGACGCTCGGCTACAACACGCTCAGTTTTTGCCAGCAGCCGGTTGAGAATCTCTTCGCTCAGTTCATCCGGTGTCAAACCGGTCTGATTGTCGCCCAGGTTGGTCATGATGATATTGGGCATCTTCAGGGTATGGTCACCCTTGTCTTCTGTCATCAGATTCAGCTTGGCATTGGTGAAGCTGAGGTTTTCCACCATCAGGCGAATATCAGCACCTTCTTCTTTCTTGGCAGGCTCAGCCGGTTTTTCTTCTTCACCGGCAGGCTTCTTCGCACTACGCTCCTTAATATCCTTCAGCAGGGTCTGGATATTCGTGGTTGCGCCTTTCTGTTCTGCGGTGATATCCATGCCATCAACAAGGATTTCATTGATGACCACTACCGGACTCGACAGAGACTTAGGGCTCACCTGCAGGGCAATTTCATTCATGTTGAAAATATCAGGGCTTTCAAACCCTTTCGGGTTAGCGATAGCCAGTTGATGTAACTCACCGCGACCATCACGGAGCGTAATCTTGACACTGTTCAGCGTGACGGGTGTACCCGTGATCTTTGACCCCGTCGTTTCAATCACGTCTTTGACAATACCATCCAGGTTCCGGAGGGTGATCACGACCACCAGAACCATTAGCGCCACAATCGCCACCAGTGCAATCGAAACCGTCTTCTTGATACTCATGGGCTTTCCCCTTACCCGGCTGGAATGATGTTATAGAGACAATGGACGCAGGGGAGTCTACTCCGCCATGACCGGTTGTCCAGCGCAAAGCTGGCATGATCAGAATGCTACGTGAAACAAAGTTAAAATGGTTCCGGAGACGGTTGAGGCTTCAGTAGGATTTATCTGCCGTTACGGATCATCCTATCAATCACATTCAACCATGGCTGACATACTATCAGGATGACTTAATATCATCTCACCGCCCATTGTTGCTAAAAAGGCAGATGGAAAATGTCCGTTTACACGCTGCAACCTGATATTTGCCGTGAATCTCATGACTCAGGAGGCAGCCCACGGCGCCTTAAATCAACCACAGATGTCGGCGTTTCACTGAAATCATGCGTGAAAAGCTCTTCCGGCATGGCCAGCGGCGCAGTTGTATACGTAATCGTCGGAATGAGGGCTCCGCTCTCAGAAGAATCAAGCGTAGTAGTTCTGCATAACTCAACGGGCAAAGAGGAACATCGGTCTTCATCATCAGCGAACGCACCACTAAATTGGCTTTCTGTGTGGGCGGAAGAAGATGCCGTTTCTGTCGTTCTCCTCACTTTTGGAGTCTTTACACGTGATTTCTGTTGAAGCCATTCAGTTGCTTTTACTGTAAATGATCGCCGTTTTTTTTGCTCCTCGGCATGCTGTCTCCTTTCTTTTACCTCATGTATATCGCTGAAAACCTCCTGTAAAGAAGGAATAGTGGTATGCCACCATGTCGCTGATTCTTCCAATTCCGCCAGCTGCCTTATAATCAATGTTTTATTGTCTTTTTTAACTCGGACTTTCTCGTTAATACCGATAATCTCTTGATCCAAATTTGTGATAGCTTTTTTAAGGAGATTTTGTGCTCGTTGACTGACTTGTTTTAACAGCGTTATTAAAACAGGCCGCCATTCCCAGTAATCACTTCTTCGTGCAGTGCTACCAGATAATGTCTTCACAACCTTTTCCGATTTGATTTGCATATCCTCTAACTTCAAAGATTCTTTCAGTGATTTCAGCATCTTTTCACAACATACCTTGGCAGCTTTCTTATCTTTAAAAATCTCCTTGTATACGGTTTCCTCACCGACAACCGGATTTAATTTCACAACATCACATACAGAGCCTGGAACGTCTATTTCTCCTGAATCAGATGCCTCGCTTTTTTTTCGTATAAACATATCAAGATCAGAGGTCGGAGGAAAATGCATATCAGAAGGTAGTATTACACTATAATGTTTTTTATTGTGAATAAAATCTGGAACGCCATCAGCCATTAGTTTATCTAGAGCATCCCAATTGGCTCTGAGCCGTTTGGCCTCGAACAATATATCACCCACCACTTTCCTTAATGGCGCTTTGAATGCTTTATCCTTAAAAACACTGAAATCAGGACATGTTAAGCCTGGGCACAATTCACAGGGAGCAGGCATATATGAATGACAATGATCCATATAAAGAATCAGTGATTGAAAATTATAAATTAAGGTATCAATCATATTCTTTTTTCCAATATAGACAGAAGAATGCATAGCATCGTCTAAGAAGCAATCACTGACATTCCCTTCCAAGCTGAACCTCATACCTTTTTGAAAGCAATCTCTGCATTTGAGCAGATCTGCTTTTATCATCCTATATATTTCTTTATGCTCACGTATTTTTTTGTAAACAGTATTAAATATATTATCCTGAACAATCTCACCATAGTACTTATCTGATATCTCAATATCCGTCAATTCAGCCATATAGTCCACGAAGATAATTCCCTGTTCAGCGTATTCAAGTAAATGCCTGACAGGAATTTCAACCAGCGCATCTGGCGATTCTTTATTTAATATCATCCGATTAAGCTGAAAAAACTGCTGAGTGCTCAATACCGCTCTCGCCGTTTTAAGCGCTATATGTTCATCCGGATCCGGATTACCTTTTGGTATATCAGTCTTAACTGGAACCTCTGCAAAAAACACATCATCATCCTGGGGTACTGACTCTTCGAATGTAAAGGGAGTATGTCCTTGTACAGAAGCCGCCGCAATCTGGCGCGTTTGCCCACGCTCCAAGTCAGAAGTGCTGCTAGCATGCCTCAGCCGTTGGCCTTCAAGGCCTTTCCTCACACTTAGTGCATCATCAACAGTGTTTTTAATGTCTAGCATTGAGCCGCTCGTCATTTCAGCAGCTACCGACGCGCCTCGAAAAACAGCTTCATGCTTTTTTTCTTCCACATCTTCTTTAGCACGCCAGTCTGGACCCAGTAATTTTGTATTTACTGAATCACCTTTACCATATCCTCGTGAACCTGAGGCCATTATTATCACTCCCTAAACCTTAGTTATATAAGATTGGTAGAGAGCCGCTTACGGTGAATAGTTCCATCAACAATAAGATTGTTACAATACAAACACATAATGTGTCCAACTAGCTAACACGTATCCATCAAGAGAATATCCAGCATTCAATTTATTTAGTCCAAATGGATTAGCCTCCACAATAGGGTTGTCAGGCTACCAGCCGAATAGCCTGTCAGACAGTAGGGTGGGTGATGCTTGGAGAAGAACGACGCGATTGCGCACGTCCTTGCGATGTCACAAATAAGACAGGATCAGAACTGGATCGGCAGAATAAAACACCAAAGTCTCAATTCGTTGAGATTAGTCATGTCCTGCGATTGAAAAAATGATTTATGTCGGGCGGGTTAATTTGAATCAATGAATGTAAGGCACTGCACCTGACAAACGTGCACCGTTTTTTATTATGGGAACGATATAAAACAGGAAGATGATTCGGTCGTGACAGACCCGCCAGTTTAGCTGACAGGTCTGTCATGAAGGATTACAGCAACTTGCGGAACAGTTCTTCTGTGGGAGACGCAATAACGGTCTTGTGAATCAGCATGCCGGATTCGTTAGCCGCCATCACACCGGAATCCACGGCCGCGTTCACCGCAGACAATTCACCGGTCATGGTCACGAAAGACTTACCGCCAATCGCCATGCCCAGGCGCACTTCCATCATCTTCACGTCAGCTGCCTTGGCCGCTGCATCCGCCGCAATAACCGCAGACGCCACGTTAAAGAATTCCAGTACACCGACGGCGCCGGTGTGCTGGATATCGGTCATGCCGCTCAGGCCGGCAATCAGTTCTTCGTGAATGTTCGGGATCAGCAGGCGATCAACGATGGTCTGGCGACCAATCTCTTCACCGGCTTCTACAGAAGCGCGTACCGCCGCCACATCACCGGAAACGATGACCAGGTACTTACCCGGGCAGATGGTCTTGGCTTCCTGCAGACGCACGTCAGCCGCCTTGGTCATGGCGTCCGCCGCCTGGATTCCCTTTGCAATGCTGGTGAATTCCAGCAATCCCAGAGCATTACTCATTACGCATGACCTCGGGCAATAACAACCTGACTTTCATTCACTGCGACCACCTGGCCGTCGATACTGGCGTGGATCGTGGAGCCCAGCTTGCCTTCCGGAATGTTACCGATCACCTGGCCTCTGACCACGGCGTCACCCACCTTGACCGTCGATTCACTCGGCGCACCGATGTGCTGCCACAGGGATACGGTGACCTTGTCGATGGCCACATCGCGGAATTCCTTCAGCGGCTGATGGTCATAGCTGCCGAGATCCAGACGTGAAATCAGACGGTGCGGCGGCACCTTGCGCATTTCACGGTTTTCACGGGCGATCACTTCGCTGCCGTCGTGCTGGTAGCGAATACCTTTCTCGCGCAGTTTGCCGGCGATATACAGGTTCACCTGGCGCGGAGAGATACCCATCGGGCAGGCATACATTTCACAAACACCACAGGCGCAGCACAGCAGCGCTTCGCTCAGGGACTCATCGATCTCCTTCGCGTACTTCACGGCCTGCATCATCTTGTGCGGATGCAGCGGATGGCCGATCAGGTAACGGGGGCACTGGTCGGTGCAGTAACCGCAGCTGATGCAGGCACGGGCGCGGTTGAGCATCTGGATTTCGGTTTCATCCGCACGCTCGACCAGGTAATGGTCAGCCGGGATAACAATCAATGCGCCATCAGTCTTGGTGATGTACATGTCAGGCAGTTCGTGCTCATGCACCATGCCGCCCATCATGGGGCCGCCACGGATAATGCAGAACTTCGGAATGCTGACACCGCCAGCCGCCGCCAGACACTCTTCAAAAGAGGTGCCCACCGGTACCTTGATCACGCGCGGCTCATTCACATCACCCAGCACAGAAACGTATTTCTCAGTGACCGGGATATCCTGGGTCGCTTCGAACACGTTGATCATGGTGGCAACGTTGGAAACGACACAGCCCACGTTCAGCGGAATACCGCCGGGGGGCACAGAACGTCCGGTCACTTCGTACACGGTCATCTGCTCGTCACCGGCCGGGTAGAAATTCTGCAGTTCGAAAATCTCTACCGGCGCGTCCATCCGTGCGATGGTGTCACGCAGCGCGGCAATCTCGCGGCCGTACTTACCCTTGACGGCAATCACGGCTTTCTCGGCCTTGATCTGCGCCCGGGCCAGCAGGACACCGCCAATCAACTCCGCCGGACGCTCGCGCATCAGGAACTGGTCGGTCTGCAGCAACGGTTCACATTCCGCTGCATTGATAATCAGGTATTCCGCTTCGGCATTCAGTTTGACGTGGGTAGGGAAACCGGCACCGCCGGCACCGACGACACCGGCCTTGCGGACGAGTTCAACTAAGTCCATGGCTCTCTCGTGGCTATCCGGTACAGCTGTGGCGGACAGAGAATCACCGGGACAGCCATACAGAAAATTTTCGATGGTGGCGCATGGTAACCGCAGTGCCAGACCGTCAGATTGAACCAAGTCAAAAGAGGTGGGTTTGTCAGGTGTCAACCTGCCTGAAATATCACCAAACAGTGATCTGTATCAATTGGGTTCAGAACGTGTAATCCCCTGCTTTTATTCACGTTTTTTAAGGAACCAACCAGCCCATACCGTGAACAAATCCGCGGGAGAAAGGAAACTTTGTCGCGCTTTCGCAATCACAACGGGTAGTTAACACAGAGAGGTTCAATTACCATGTCCGTTTCATTGCGAAAAACGTTTTTATGCCTGCTTGCCCTGACGGGTAGCATGGGCAATTCCCCCACAAGCCTTGCAACCCCCCCAGAGAACGATCCGTATATCGTACCCACAGGGCAGACCGTCAATATCATTCATATTGTGGATCTGTTGAATGTTGCTGCTGACAACGAAACCGTCTACAACACGCTGCGCCACTACGTCATAGATGATGGTGAAAAATACCTGATTGATGTTGTTGACAGACAA
This sequence comes from uncultured Kistimonas sp., assembly GCA_964291505.2. GTDB lineage: Bacteria > Pseudomonadota > Gammaproteobacteria > Pseudomonadales > Endozoicomonadaceae > Kistimonas. The sequence continues at coordinate 1,120,174 of OZ220199.1, forward strand.
TCGTCCCGCAGTGTCGCAGAAATGCGTAAAGCCGTACAAAATTTGTTTGGTATCGCATTTGATCAAGACCGCCTTTTAGTGAGCCGTTATAAGGAACAAATGCTCTACACCCCTTACAACAGTCAGGATGACATCACGCTACCGGCACTCATTGAGAACCTTGATGAGATTGACCGTCGCGATCAAGCCCGATCCTTACGCGGGTATCGCGCGGCTAGCGGCACAGACGAGCAAACCTCGCTACCGCATCTGGCGTTTTACATCAACATGTTCCACCCCATGACGAATGAAGAGTGTACTTTCCCTGTTTCCTATGTCTGGCCTGATACAGGTACGGCAAACTTTTGCGAGCGTGGGAATATTTCTCTGATTTACCGTGTGAACTGGGAACGCTCGCTACAATATGGTACCACCGGCTCGGCAACTCCCGACGCCAAAATTGTTCGCATCACATTGGATGACGATGTTTCAGGGGCGGGTATACATCTGAACAGCCGACTGGGACACCGTGACACCAAACCGGGCTATACGGGAGTTAACAGCTGGTACCGCGACTGGAGTACAGATGTTTACGCTCAATCCTACGAACTCGCCATCAGGGCTTCAAATGATAAAGCGGCAATCTTGAAAACAACCCCTTCATCAAATATTAATCCGCAGTATGAGAAGACAGAAACTTCCGGTTTTTCTCTGGGGGTTTCAGCGGAGCTGGGAACAGAAAACACTCGGGAGGGAGCTAAAGGGCTGCTGATTCCGATTGCTGCTTATGAACAGAATCGTACACTGACATTCAACACGGAAGAATACAGCATCCAGAAAGCCACCCCAAGTGATCGAGAAGTCCTTTTCACCTGGGAAAGGAGCGAATACGCCAGCCGGGATTCCCTGCTATCCAAAGGTACCGATCCGGTATTTGATTCTTATGTGACCTACCCGGTCGATACCAGCAAAATCAGTCCGATCGCCTATTCCAACTTTACCCCCCGGTTTGATGTGATTTACAAGGCCAGCAGCGAGGAAACCGGAACAACGACCTTTTACCTGGATACAACCGTACAGGCTCGTCCCCTGTATACCGGGGCTTTCCTGTATTTCTACCTTATTGGCGCTCACGTCGCCTATGAAGCCTTCGAAACAGATCACCTAGACCAATACATCACCGCACACGCCGGCTTTACGGTAGACTGGAATCATCCCGTGTTCACCGGCGGCTATCCGGTCAACCTACAACTGGGCAGTTTCAACAATCTCTGCCTGAGCTATGACAATGATTTCAACCTGTCGCCACAAGAGTGCAGCCTGATCAGCAAGCATCAGGCCTTTATTTACGATGCAATGGGGCGTTATCTCAGCACACTGGATACAACCATGTGCCTTGACAGTGATGATCTGACTAAGCTTAATCGTTGCGATGCCCGCCTCAGCCAACGCTGGCAGTGGCTGGAGGATTCAGATCATTTACAAAACATGTTGTCATGCCACCTGCTGGCACATAGTACCGATACTGCAGTACTCATGATGACGCCCATCACACTGGCAGACGCTGATAACAAGGATTTGACGTTAAGCCGAAGAACACTGACGTCCTTCAGTTCAATCTATAACATTCCTTATTGTCATCACCGACAAGAAGCACCGAACAATACAGGTCACATCGGGGATATCTACCATTATGAGAACCCCACAACGGGAGCATCTGAGTATTTCAGGCTGCTCAACATCGTTTATGGTGATTATCCAGATAATCATGAGAGCAATAACGATTGGGAGTATCTCAGCGCCGCAACCGCTTGCCAAAGGTAAGTGTCACATGTAAGTAAAAGTGGGTTGTGCAACAACCCACTTTTACTTAATTTTCTGAAACAAACTTCATCGACGTAAAATTAACAGAATTAGCTTGTAAAGAGGGCGCGTCATTAAAAATCATGAGTTCTAATTATATTTTCTATAGACACTGAATGCCCATCCTTTAAATTGAAACGTAATCGGCAAGAAAAAGCATAATAGAGTCATTACATTTTACTAAGGGTATCACTAGCGCCCTTTGTTGATCTTTCGATAGCAAGCAAACTCTTACGATGATACTGTTTTACTTCTTCCTCATCATAGAAGCCAGCAGAACGCGATATGCAATGATGTTCAATTACTGCCCTGCAATATGTACACCTGGCTTCCCCATGATTTTGCTTTCTACTTTCAAACAGATATCTCTCAATATGGTCTGGACATGAAAACATATGACCACAGGGAAAGGCTGTTACTTTTACAAATTTTGAACAAAAGTTACATATACTCGGCGCTAGAGGTTGATCTTCTCCTGCATCTTCACGGGCAGATGCACCCTCCAGTTCCCTTCCAAAATCTTCACAGAAAAAACTATCATTAGAAGGGCTTCTCACGACACCAGAATCACCAGCGACCTCACTACAGTAAGACCCTACATTACAACACGATTCTTCGGCATTCATTCCTTCTTCGGAATCGAGAACACTATCCATCTCATCGGCCGACTCACTACTCATGCCAGAATCAGCGCTTGATATGCTCGTCGTATCATCAATAAACATGACAGTATGGAGTTTTTTATAAAGGACAAGCCCCAGTAAGCGGTAAATATAATGACACGACGACCCATGCATGGCCCATAGCAACTTCAACGCACAATCCATATCGATAGTATTATCTTCATCCTGCGTAGGAATCATTACAGTGTTATCACATAGGTAACACCGACAGTAAAATGTATCATTCGATATAGCAAACCATGCCAAACGCGCTAATAGGTCCTTGAATTCATCAGTTAGGTTATTCCAAACACCATTGACAAATGTTCTTCGTCTGGCGTGCCACTTTTTCATTGTTGATACACACGTCTTCGTACTCTCACGGCTGACAATATTCGCCACTGTATCAACCCTTGCTATCTCAGAAAGGCCTTGCAGAGACTTCGATTTTCTCGCCTCCCCACCATTGAGCAATAGAGAAACCAGTTGTTCTTTTCTATCGCTATAAGGGGCCTTTGCGAAAGGTGCCAGAGGCAACGTATGAAATGTCTGATTTGTTTGAAATGTCTGACTTGCTGCTGATTCTGGTCGTGGCTCCCGCGTCAATACAGGTGTAAGGACCTGCCTATGAGCGACATTTCTACGATCTAGGGTTAGATGATTTGCTCGTTCATGAACACTGCTTGCATTTCTGCTCCTTCCACCTGCGCACAAGGGGCTTACAGCTCCATACTCTAAAGGCCTTTTTCGCTGATCAAAACTTGTGTGTCTCTTCTCAACATTTAAATGGGCACCTTGCGGCTTTAGATTTGCTCTTGGCATTTTGCCAAGCCCCATATGCGATGTTTTTTCCATACCAAAATTACTCCATTAAATTGAAAGGACTTAATTCTATAAAACGACACACAATTCAACATAAAGTTCACCTTCTCAGGATCTAAAAACCAAACAGCATTGATACACCTCAAACCTAACCGCCTTTAGCGCGCCAAAAGGCTTTTTATAAATACTCGATCGAGCAAACAATGATTTAACAACACAGCGCTCAATGTACTATCAACACCAAAACAACATATGCATGATACATCAGACCATTATTAATCTATTAAAATTGATTGGCAGACTGACCACATTGTTAACAGCATCCAGTATTGATCAAGGAAGACACCCCAAAAACCATACACAACAGGCATTCAAAATAGAGTGTTTTGAATTTACATACATCGAAAGTCACACACTTTTTTTTAACAAAGTATAAAAAAAGGCGGCCATAAAATGGCCGCCAAAAAATGCGCAATCTTGCGCATCCCCTCAAAAGATGGGTCAGACCGTCACGACGTCCAGTTCAGATGTCATACGGATGTAGTCTTTTGCCAGTGGTGTCAGCAGGCTGTCAGGGCCCAGCGTGATGTGCGTGAAACCCTGCTCCAGGCAGCGCCGCAGATCCCGCTCGCCGACAACGCGCTGAGTCAGTTCACAGCTCTGCCCGGTAACCATCGTGTCAATCATGCTGACTTCAGCAGGTGGGGCCACCTGGTAAGCCACTTCATTAACCGTCGCGTGCTGAGGCGCCGGTACTGCAGGTGCAACCTGCCCACGCAGCGCAGCCGCAAGACGCTCCAGTCCGGTCACCTGCATACCGAATGACAGCAGTTGTGCTTCCTTGTCCTGGAATACCTTGTAAAAGGCTGGCTTAGCTGTTTCACGGAAACGACGGTAGGCAATACCTTCTTCCAGGATATGCACGGTTTTGCCCAACAGCAGGGACTCAACCAGCACACAGCCTTCGCTGCCACGCTCCAGGCCAATGGTCAGCGCAGATAACAGGCTGTTAGGCAGGCTGGCCAGAATAATATGATCAAATGCCGCCGCTTCTGGCTTTTCCATGTCTGCGGCAAAACTCAGGCAGAAACCCTGTCCGAGCTTTTCGTCAAGTGCTTCACGGTCAGCGCAGTCACCAACCACCAGCACGGTTTCCTTTTTAACGGCTTCCGGCGTCAGACTGCCGGTGCGTGCCAGCAATTCTTCCAATACACGCCTAGCAATCAGTTCAACCAGTGCATCCGTGTTCATGCTGCATTTTCCTCAGGCGTCTCAAGCGCTTCCAGCGCGCTGATGGCAATACCCAGTGGGGTCACCAGGAACGGATTTTTTGGCTTATGGGTACGCACACCGGTCTGCTTTTCCACCACCGCTTCAAAGTCAGGCAGGCAGGTGGTACCACCGACCAGGTAGATATCTTCCACGTCGTAACCCTGAATATGGTCACGGACAATGGAACCCATTTTTTCAATCACGGGGCGGACGATGGTCACCACATCACGGTGGTTGGCCGGGTTCTTCTTGAACTCTTCCGCCTCCTCGAAACTGGTCTTGTAGTTACCCGCCAGCACCAGGGACAGATGGGTGCCGCCTGTCGCTTCATCCGCGGTGTAGATCACTTCACCGTCACGGAAGATGGACAAGCCGGTGGTACCACCGCCGATATCCACGACAGCGCCATTTTGAATGCCCAGCACACGGTTCGCGGCTGTCGGCTCATCCAGCATATTGACGACTTCCATGCCGGCACCTTCCACCACATGTTGGTGGGTCTTGCAGCTGGATTCATCAGAGTTGGAAGGCATGGCGATTGCCGCTTTATCCAGCGTGACGCCCAGGCGTTCTTCCAACCGTTCCTTCAGCTTGCGGACAATGTGCAACGCGCCGACATAGTCCACGACCAGTCCGTCTTTCAGCACCTGGGCGAACTGCATTTCTGTCGCCAGTGGCTGCCGGTCACGATCCAGCACCACCAGTACGATATACGCGGTACCCAGGTCGACACCGACCACCAGCTCTTCCGGATTGGTCACCTTACCTGTACGGGTCAGGCTTTCTTCGACCGCCTCGATCAGCACATCAGCGTGTTCGGTATTACATTCAGACATGGTCGTTTACCTCCGTTTAAGCGACCAGCTCGCCCTTGGCGCCGCTCGGCAGGCCAACAGCATTGGCTTCATCAAAGTCGATGTGCATGGCCAGATTGAAGCTGTCTTTTACCCGTACCAGAACTTTATGGAATGTCACCGGACGGTCCGTCTCAATCTTCACATCCACTTCCTGCTTGTCCTGCACACCCAGGCGGGCAGCGTCGCTGCTGGTCATGTGGATATGGTTACGGGCAACGATCACGCCCTGCTTCAGCTGTACCATGCCGTTATCGGACAACAGGAACAGACCCGGAGTCGCGGCAGTGTCACCGGATTCACGCAGCGGTGCGTCCACGCCCAGCTGACGTGCATCAGTGCGTGAAACCTCAACCTGGCTTTCTGAACGCGCAGGCCCCAGAACCGCAACATGCTTGAACGAACCCTGGGGACCAATAACGGTCACTCGCTCCTCGCACAGGTACTGACCTGGCTGTGAGAGTTCACGCTTCGGTGTCAGTTTGTGTCCTTCACCGAACAGGGCTTCCACATCTTTCTGGCACAGATGAACGTGACGGGCGGAAGCCTCGATCGGGATCATCTTCTTGCCGGCGCTGGCATCAGTACAGTACTCGCCAATCACCTGGTTGATGATCTGTTGCAGTTGGTCTTCGCTCAGATTCAGGGCACCGCTGGTATTCATTGTTTCACTCACTTTTCACCTGAGCAGACGGGATTCGTCGTTGAATCGTGTCTGCTGCAAGCCGTTAATCAATCACCTGCCGGCTCAATGGGACAGCGGTTGCACGGGGGCAAACTCACCGGCCCGTTCCCGTACCATCAGCTGGTAACAGTGGCCTGACAGGTAGTGCAGCGCCCGGAGCATGTCCGGACGTTCACACCGCTGGCCCCGCTGATAAGCGTGCACAGCCGTCAATTCCGCTTCACGGATACCGGCGCGCAGCCGGTTCAGGCTGACGAGGGTTCTGCCCATGCTGTAATGGGGCAAACCATCCTCGCTGCCATTTAATGGCGCAGGCTCAATGCCCTGCGTCTTGAAAACGTCCGGGTCAAACGCTTCACCCGGCACAATCGCAATAGTCAGCTGGCGGACATAGTCCAGTACCTTCTGCAGTTCGTCGCACAAGGTTTTCCGGCCTGACTCAGCGCAATCCACCTGAAGGCAGAGCATGTCAGCCTGCAGACGGTCAAACTGTTCCTGGAGTGCAATGCGGGGATCGGTCAGCAACACAAGACGGTTGTCGCCCAGAACCGCCATGCAGTCCGGTTTTTCGGTGAACTCGCCACCGGTGTAATCGCAGATAAATCGGGGTGCCGATGGTGCGGCGTTATTGTCGCCTTCATCGACGGCGGCCGGTATCAGGGATTCTTCGACAGGCGTTACATCGTCCTGTCCCCGGATAACCAGCGCTATGCCCTTGTCCTGGATGAACTGACGGGCAGACGGGGTGATGATGTCTTTCGGCTCCACCTCAAACGTGGTGAAGGCCGCCTTGCGGTATTCGCTGCGAATCCGCGCTTCTGTAACAACACCCATGGAACTTCCTTAGCCTGAACAGCAGACTCTGGCAGAAAGGCCGGACCAAGCCGGCCTTTCCTGCGTCAGTTGACGTGTGCCGAATTACTCAGCTTTTGCCTGGGGCAGGATCACTTCAACTTCACCGTGGGGACGTGGGATAACGTGTACGGAGATCAGCTCGCCAACACGCTCAGCGGCAGCAGCGCCAGCGTCGGTAGCGGCTTTAACAGCACCGACGTCACCACGTACCAGTACGGTTACCAGACCGCCACCAACCTGCTCTTTGCCAACCAGAGTCACGTTGGCGGCTTTGACCATGGCGTCAGCAGCTTCGATTGCGCCAACCAGACCCTTGGTTTCGATCATGCCCAGAGCGTTAGAGATAGCCATTTTCAATTCTCCACTTTGTAATCAGAGATAGTTTGTTGAGGGTTCGTTAAAGAGACTTCAGTCGTTCAATCACCAGACGGGTGATTGCTTCGATATCAACATTCGCAGTACCGCAGGCAACAGGCTGAGTCTCAGGCTGTGCCAGTGCTTCCGGCTCAATCACGCCGTAAGCCACATACCGCTTGGTAAACAGGTTCAGCGGGGTCACGTTGTCAGAGGTCGCAGAGCCACCGACACTACCGCAGCCCAGGGTGAACGCAGGCGCCAGGTTAGTGGTCGCACCAACACCACCGTGGGTAGAAGGCGTGTTAACCACTAGGCGGGATACCGGCTTCTTCAGGGCAAACTCACGCACCAGGGCATCGTTCTGGGTATGGATCGCCAGGGTATGGCCCGCACCTTCAAAGTGCAGCAGCTCCATGCACAGTTCGCAGGCGTCGTGTGCATCGCTGACACGGTAAAAGCCCAACAGCGGAGACAGTTTTTCCCAGGAGAAGGGATACTTCTTGCCCACGTTGTTACGACCTTGCTCACCCACCAGTACGCGGGTGGTTGCAGGTACGTCCAGACCGGCCATACGGGCGATTTCCACCGCAGGCTTGCCGACGATACCGGCGTTCAGGCCGCCACGCTGGTTGACGATGACTTTCTCAACTTTCGCGATTTCCGCTTCGCTGAGGAAGTAGCAACCCTGGGCAATCATCTCGGCCTTCACCTGGTCAGCAATGGCGTGTTCAGTGACCACGTGCTGTTCAGAGGCGCAGATGGTGCCGTTATCAAACGTTTTACTGGTGATAACGTGGTGGACAGCTTTCTTGATGTCCGCAGTGCGCTCAATGAAAGCAGGCACGTTACCCGGGCCAACACCCAGCGCAGGGTTACCGGAACTGTAAGCGGCCTTGACCATGGCGGAACCACCGGTCGCCAGGATGATGCCAGTGCCGGCGTTCTTCATCAGCTCGCTGGTGCCTTCCAGGCTGGGAACGCTCATCACGCTGATCAGTTCTTCCGGTGCACCCAGGCTGACCAGGGCTTCACGCAGAATGCGAACGGTCTCGGTAATACACTTCAGCGCCGACGGATGGGGGCTAAAGATCACGGCATTACCGGCCTTGATGGAAATGATGGCCTTGTAGATCGTGGTGGACGTCGGGTTAGTAGACGGCACCAGACCGGCAACGATACCGAAAGGCACCGCCACTTCCATGACCTTGCGGCTCTGATCATCAGAGATCATGCCGATGGTCTTCATGCCCTTGATGGAATCCAGCAGGATCTTGCTGGCGAGCATGTTCTTGGTGATCTTGTCCTGAACCTTGCCGAAGCCGGTTTCTTCCACGGCCATTTCCGCCAGACAACGGGCGTGGGTCTGGCCGGCGCGCGCCATGGCGTCAACCAGTGCGTCGACCTGGGCCTGGCTGTAGTCGGCCAGCACCTGCTGGGCGGCTGTCGCCTTGCGGATCAGGGTCCGGACTTCCTGTACGGATACGAGGTCTCTGTCGAGGAGTTCCAACTTACTTCATCCTCTCGGTATTTGCGCGCTCATGGTGAGCAACGATGACGCGGATCAGTTCTTCCTTCTTGGCGAACTTGATCTGGTTCTTGCTCATTCCGATATCGGGCAGTTGTCGCGCCATGTTTCTCAATTCCACGGTCCGGTGCAGTCGCAGGGCGACTGCAGTCTCGGGCTGTGGCTCCTGAGCGGTAACGGGTTGTTCCTGTTTGGCCGCTGCTTTCGGTGCCGGCTTTGGTTTCGGTTCTGCTTTCTTCTGCTTTTCAGAAGGGGCAGTTACCACAAACGTTCTGGCAACGGTCACCGTGGTGTCACTCTTGGATTCAGCACTGGTCGGCGTATCAGGCTTGGCCTTTACTGCCTTTTTCGGCTCATCCGGTGTGACCGGTGCATCCGGTTCCGGCTGACCGCCGTCCGGGCCGCCATCGCCATTCGGGTCAGGCTTGTCCAGCAGCGGCGCCAGGTCCGCGGCAGGCCGGGCTATCACGTGGGTGGACACCACACGCCCTACCCGGTCGGCCGCAACCGTGCCAGCTTCAATGGCCGCCTTGGTCGCGCCCACGTCGCCACGGATGATAATGGTCACCAGACCACCACCGACCCGCTCGATACCGGACAGGGTGACGTTAGCGGCTTTCAGACAGACGTCAGCGGCTTCCACTGCGGCCAGGTAACCGACAGTTTCAATAAATCCAGCTGCTTCTTGTCCTCTCATGGCCTACCGCTCCCGTCTTAGAAATGCTTCGGGTTTTCAGCCACGAACTTCACAGCGTCAGCGAAGGCATCGCAGGCTGCCTTACAGGCAGACTGGCTACCGGTCAGCAGACCGCCGCCGAAGTTGGTTTCTGAAGGAGGCTCGAACAATTCACACAGGGTGACGTCAGCCGCTTTCAGGGCAGCGTCCAGGCCGTACATGGCTTCCAGCGGAGGAGCGATCAGGTACGCCAGGGGCTCACCTTCCTTGATGCCGGCCATGCCGGACAGGAAGGAACCGGTGCGGGAGATGCACTGCGCGTAGTACGCGATGGTGTCGTCTTCGTTCGCACTGTAGAAAGAGAATTCGTTTTCAATGAAGTCGATGGCAACGTTCAGGCCGCTACGGACTTCCGCCGGGTTAGGACCGGCCAGCATGCCGATCACTTCACCGGCCAGCTTGGTGTTGGCGTTAGCCGCACCGCCGTAGAAGCTCTTGCCCATGCAGACAGTGACTTCTGCGTTCTTGGTGGCTTCATCCAGCGCGCAGTAGGTTACGTCGTCGCAGTCAGAGGTCAGGATGCCGACACTCTTCCAGCCCTTGGGCATGCCCAGCTTCTCTGCCATCTTGGCATCGACGTTGGGGATCATTTTTACCGCCAGTACGCCGGCGCCTAAGCGATCACCTTTCATGACTCTCTCCGGTATGTTCGGTCGTTAAGGCTGCTGCTTTATAACGACAGCAGCCTTACGTCATTAGTCGTTAGACTCGGAAACCAACACCACTGCACTTCTGTTCCATCATCTTCTTGACGATGTTGGCGATGTGCGCACCGGCTTCAGCAGCAGGTGTGCCGCGGCGGTGGATGTTGGAGATCACGGTACGGCCGGCTTCCGGCATACCTACCTTGCCTTCATAGGTGATGTAGGCACCCATGGATTCGCCAGTGGCCAGTCCGGGACGCTCACCGACCAGCTCGACAGTCACCTTGCTGCCGACGATCTCGGTGATGTGGTCCATGGAACCAACACGACCAAACTTGACGAATACAGGATTACCCACGCTCATGCCGTAACCTTCCAGACCCTGCTTCAGTGCCGGCAGGATGTTCTTCAGGTTGGCGGTAATCGCGGTGGAAGACAGACCGTCAGCAATAACGATCTGTACGTCGACGCCCTTACGGCATTCGGCGTTAACCTTCGCAACACCTTCTTCGTTCAGCTTGCGGCCCAGGTCAGGACGGGTGACGTAAATGTCCTTGTCTTCACAGCAGGACTGCACGGCAACCAGGCCCATCTCGGCGACAAACTCTTCCGGTACTTCGTTGAACACGGAGTCGATAGCGACAGCGTGGTCAGCACGGAAGCGCAGCATGGTTTCAGTCTTGTAACGGGGACCCGCACGACCGATACCCAGACGAGCCGGCGTCTTGGCCTTCAGCTTCATGTATTCCGCTTCGTTCTCGGCATTCTCGATGTCGAAGAAGTCGGACATTTCAATGGCAGTGATGTCTTTCAGTTCGCTGTCGGCGACATCATCCACCTGGCTGGCCAAGGATACCGCTTGTGCGACGGCAGACTTCTGACCGTCGTCAACATTAATTTCCTTGAGGACCTTGCCGATCAGGTCTTTCAGTTCATTTTCAGAGATCATCGATAGCCACCCGTTACTTCAGGAAAATAGAAGCGTCGCCGGCACGCTCGGTCAGACGGCCGTCTTCCATGATGCCCATGCGTTCACACCAGGCTTCAAATTCCGGAATCGGACGCTTGTCGAAGATGTCGCGCATAGTGGCCACGTCGTGGTAACCGCTGGTCTGGTACATCAGCATGATGTCGTCGCCGGCCGGGATACCCATGAAGTAGGTACAGCCTGCAGCAGTCAGCAGGGTCATCAACGCTTCGTTGTCGTTCTGGTCAGTCTTCATGTGGTTGGTGTAACAAACGTCAACACCCATTGGCAGGCCGTGCAGCTTGCCCATGAAGTGGTCTTCCAGACCCGCACGAATGACCTGCTTACCGTCGTACAGGTACTCAGGACCGATGAAACCAACAACCGTGTTCACCAGGAACGGGTTGTAGTGACGGGCGAAACCGTAGCAACGGGCTTCCATGGTCACCTGGTCAGCACCGTGGTGCGCATCAGAAGACAGCTCGGACCCTGACCTGTTTCGAAGTACAGGACGTTCGGGCCAGTACAGGTGCCCTGCTTGAGCATCATGTCACGGGCTTCCGCCAGGTGACCGGCGTTGAAACCGAACGCTTCGTTACCCTTCTGGGAACCAGCGATGGACTGGAAGATCATGTCGGCCGGTGCGCCGCGCTCAACCGCTTCCATCTGGGACAGAACGTGTGCCAGTACGCAGTTCTGGGTCGGGATTTCAAAGCGCTGCTTGATTTCCTCGAACTGGTGCAGGCAGCGGTAGATGCTGTCTGTGCTGTCGTCTACCGGGTTAAGACCGATAACCGCGTCACCGATACCGTAGGACAGACCTTCCAACGTGGAGATACGGATACCTTCAACGTCGTCAGTCGTGTGGTTAGGCTGCAGACGCGCGGCCAGAGTACCTCTACGACCGATCGTCGTGTTACAGGTCGCCAGCACCTCAATCTTGTTGGCCACATAGATCAGGTCCGCGTTAGTCATCAGCTTGGCGACCGCGGCGATCATCTCGGAGGTCAGACCGCGGCTGACACGACGGATGTCGTCACTACGGGTGCTGTACTGCAGCAGCCACTCGCGCAGCTCGGCCACAGTCCAGTTCTTGATCTCGTCATAGATGCGTTCGTTAACGTCATCCTGAATAATACGGGTGACTTCGTCACACTCGTAAGGCACAACCGGGTTGTTGCGCAGATCGGACAGCAGCATGCGGGACAGTACGTCCTTCGCCGCTACCATCTCGGTAATGGATTCGGCAGCTAAGCCTGCCAGAATGTCGCCAGAGCGTTTCTCGTTGGCCTTGGCGAGCACTTCCTTGATGCTGGAAAAGGCATACACCTTTCCAAACAGCTTGGTCTTGAGAAGCATTTGTGAGCCTTTGCCTGGGGTAAAGGAAATTTAACGCTGCGAAGAGTACTCAAATGCGTCAACCCAATTGTTGATGTGCATCAGCAGCGACCCCGGCTTGGCGATTGAGCTAGGTCAATGATTTAGTCGTTGCTCAAAAGCGGGGAAATACTCTTGTTTTTTATCAAAACCCACACTGTCATTTTGTTGATTTCGGTCACAGGGAGCCAGACTCAAGGTTTACACAGGCTCCAGTAGTTTCTTGCTCCGGATACCTGACAAAAGGATGTTACCTGTTGAGGTCTTTTTTGATGGGAAAAGTGGCTATGATTGGAGCCAGAGTATGGAACCCTGCCGTTGAGAACGACAAGGCCCCCTGTTTATCACTGACAATCAGAAAACAACATTGCTGCCCGTCTTATCAAACTGCAATCTACGTATCGTCTGAAATACGTCCTACTACCATATCGTAAATTTCCTGAACCTGATCTTTATTAATTTGTCCAAGCAAAATCAACGCTTTTATAAATGGGGATAGTTTAGGATATTCCATATTAACAGACCACATATGGATCACATACCCAAAAGAAACATCTTCTCGTTTAACAAAAAATTCATCAAAAGGGTTACCACCTGCAAACGTCGAGGTATAGGCTGTGATTAACGGATGCTTTACCATGGCTTCTAAATCAGACTCCTTGGTTACTTCATCAAGCAATCGGTAAAACCTGTGAGATAGATCACATAACTTACCACCCTGTTTCTCATCAAATCTGTCCCAATCCCAATACTCGGGGTTTATTTTTGTCTGGGTAATATCATCAGATCTTTCTGACCCTGCAGAAATAGCTTCTTTCTCTTCATCATCAAGCAACTCCTTCCGCCCAACCTCTGAATCATCAAATTTAGCCCCAAAATAGTGCCGCAGATTTTCCTCCACTAGCTTTTTCACTTTCCTATCAAGACATTCATCTATTTCATCAACCTGAGTAGCAACTGTTGTTTTCCCCATAACTCGCAAGTTTTCATCCTGCACTACCTTCACCTCCAGGCGGAGGTATCTGCCAGATATATCTACCTGTGTTCCAACTGAAGTTTTTGCCACCACTTATGATTGCCCGGAAGAGATAAATACTTCTGAGTTTTTTACTGATGCAGCCATAACATCTCCTTAAAATATCATATGAAAAAATTGATTTTGCTTGAGCGCATCGGATAGACAACCAAACAAGTAATAAATTCATTTTTACAGAGCGAAATTATTAATATCTCTGCATCATTAAGGATTCATGTACGCAAGCATTACCATACATACAGGAAAGTGTTGAAATCATTCAAACAAGTATAAAAACTTCCCAAGCATTACTTACTTATTTGTTAATAAAACAATCATTATTTTATGGGTTAAACACCGTTAAAACTTAAAAACCATACCACAGGAGGTACAATAGAAGACCCAACAAAAAGCCACTTAACACTGAATCCACACAGACCACACTAAAATTCTAAAAAGGCAGTTAAACGCTTAGCACAAGTAAAACAATGTTATCTAACTTAATTTTTATTATCACACTACACATGAGCGATGAAAATGGTAAGCTTTTAAAATGAAACACTGATTGATGGATAAAAATAATTTAGTATTTCGTGTAAAATTGTTTCTATCCTATACAATACTTTATTCTCCATCAATAGCAATACCGTTTATCACCCCTGTCACTCGAAGAGACATTTCCACAGCTTGCGTAATATCATTTATACATGCATCAGTCTGTAAAGTATTAGGATAGTGTTGCTGATTGATAACACCTTCATCAATCCATTGCTGTATGGTTTCTTTCAACCTGGGATTAGATGTATTTGCAAGGTTCAAAATACTAGCCCCTCTAACACAGCTCTGCATATCAACTAGTGAGAGTTGCATGGATAGCCCCATAAAGAAATCCTTATTTTCATGACTATATTTTCGAAGCTTGTCCGCTTGAATCCTGTTCATACTGTCTATATCACTTACCTTTGACCAGCCCCCTTTCGCTGGAAACGCTTCCTCCTGAAGCCAAAAACCATCTTGTCCTGAGACTGGCAAGTCTTTAAGGAATGCGCGCTTAAACGTTGCAATAATATTACCTTTAGATAATAGCTCCGCAATGGGCACAGCCGTTAGATTAGGAAAATCTCCCTTAATTAAATGCTCTCCAAGCATTTCCTTCATCGTATCCAATAGAAATGTTCGGCTAGCTATAGAAAGCTCATTATCTTTTTCGTCTCGACGATTCCAATCCATTGTATTTGAAAATCTTAAAATAACTAACTCTTGTTGGTGATCCGGATGTTCAAAAAAAGCTTTGATTTGTTGAAAGCTGCTAGCCATTGGTACACCTGCTGCCCCTTGGTGCCCCATTCGTAGCGCCTTAGCAACACTCGATGCCTCTGAAATATTGCCGATGTGAGCCGAAAATAAATTAGATGTCCACTTGACTGGTCGCAAATCAATCTGACGAATTCCCTCCATTAATTGTAATTGAATGTCGTAGTACTGTGCTTTGGTAACATTCATTAAGCCAAAGTGTGACGAGTAACTCTGCATATACGTTCCACTATCATGAGAAGCAGGAATACAAATTCTGGATAACGCCTTGTCTTCTAACAGATGACGATTGCGGCCCATCCAGTTGGCGGTTTCCGGTTCGTAGGGTTCAAAAACCCACACCTCATCCTGACCGGGTAAACCTGAATGGAGTTGTGCTGCTTTTTGAGTCATATAGCCATGAGTCTGTGCGTTTTGAATATAATATTCATCATTACTTCCATCGACTTTAACGAAGTTCCACTTTTGCTTATCACATGTCACTGACCTTGCCATACACATGATCGTGCTCTGAAAATATTCAGCATTGCCCTGTGTTTGAATAGCATAGGTACCATCCCTGAAAGGCAACAGTTTAATCATACAATTCGGTTGTTCTGCTGATAACGTCAATGAACATGCATGACTACAACGATACTTGCCATTTGCCTTGTTGCGTAAAAAACCATAACGCGCCTCCTTCAATACCGGGCTAATCTCGTTACGATATTCAATATTCCAATATTCCCTCTCGCCCGGTTCACCCTCATGAAGCCTGGCAGGATCATCTGTCATATACCCGTTACCATCCTTGTTTTGAATGGTGTAATAACCAGACACTCCATTTACCGGTTTGATTTTCCATAACATCTGATCACTGTTTATCCATGAACTCATACGGCCGATACTTTTTTGAAAATACCTCTCATTCATTGTGTTCATAATGGAATAAATATCAGTATCTTGCGGTAACATCTGAAACAGACAAGACTCACAATCAAACTCTGCCTTTAATCGGTTTGCCTTATCACAACGATACCCACCGTTACACCGGCTTTGTATTGACACATAACCTGACAACATCATCGATACCTCCTTTCAAACAGCTTAAAAAGATTTAATTTGAAACCTCAATTTTGAAAATCTATATAACCAATCCTGAATGCTTTAGTAATAGTTATTCGACCTTATACACATCCATTACACCCTATTTGAGAACTACCCCTTCATAGCGACGAAGTCATAAAACTCAGAAAACACCCCTGTAACAAAACTGGCATTCATACGAATTGATTCACAAAGATTCAATCGTTTATCAGATATCATTTTTTGTAACCTGGTCATGTTTTCCTGTTTAGATTTTTCATCAAATTTATTGATATAGAATCCTAAAATCCCGTCTTTATCCAAAAAACTGTGCAGCAAACTTTTCTCTATAGAATACCTGAATCTTTCACATTTTTTATCAATCACTTTCACCGCAGCAGATGCCAACGGCGCATGGAGAAATGTCGGAACACTCAATACCAATCCCTGTTTTAGGGCTCCAGACCAATGAACAGCCTCATGCGCAGACATAATCTCAACATATTCCTCTGAAAAATCCGCCAGCGAGCTGCTTACAAGCTTTAGTTCACCCATCATACTCCGTAATTGATCCCGCTCATCTTTAACCAGCAATCTGCATTGGCTACAGGCATCAATCTCTTCTTTTTCAGCCTCCTGAAGTGGCATAAGTGAAGCTTGATCATCTTCTTCGATCTGCATCATCAGTATTGCTTTTTGAAAAAGCAGACAAGCATCCCTGACATGCATATCGACTTTACAGCATCTCAAATAGAAATCGATACGATGCTTTTCCTTTATTTGACCGACATAGTCCGAATATGTATGTCCCAATCGTTCTGCTAACTCCCGACAGCGGCTATCACTCTCATCAATAATTTCTTTTCGTAAAAAATCTAAAGATTCTAAAGGAAAAACTCGTTCTTCAAATACCGACTCTTCCATCACAACAAAAGCCTGTGAGCAATACTGCATCAATCTACCACTTGCAAACTGTTTAGGTGTTCGAAGATGATAAGAAGCAGCATGTTTTCTTTCTCCATCCTCTGAAATTCTTGGATGATCATAAAGCATATCGGCATGACTTTGCGTACACCTTGCACGTTCCGCACAGTCTTCTTTATGTACTGCTGCAGATAAATCCTGCAGATTCATTGTTCTTATTTCACAACTCACACATTCGACCATAGCAACATCAGCATCTCCCACAAACCTCCAATCATTACCGCCAAGCACTTCTGGAGATAATGCTTCATCACAAAACTGACTATTTATAATCGACCTTTTGTTTAGACAGCTAGCGCCAGATGCCAGGTCGTAATAACTCGCAATCACAACATGCTTATCCGCCAAACCCTCATCGCATTCATGAAGTACTAATATATTTTTTTCATCTTTCAGTTTCATGATAAAAGCGTCCAACCCGTCTATCTGTGAGGTTCTTCGAGAATGGATGTATCTGTATTTATCATCCAACGCCTTAACACAGGCGCTGACCTTTGCATTTATCAACCAGAAAGGCCTTGCCTTTTGCAACCCCTATACGGCGCTCTCCCCGATATTCAAAATTACCTATATCCAGTATTTTCCCACTCACAAAATCAGGGGTTTTGCAGTCGAAATACGATGATCTACTGACAACCTTGCTGGTAAAGCTTAAATACATTTTTCCACCTTAAAATCTTCATGAATATTTGACGGACCAAAAAAATCCATTCGGGCAAACCTATTGACCCCCAATTAACAAGGAATATCCTGCAATATGTTAACGACATGATCAGTATCAACGACAAGGCTGTATAACCTCCTTTACAGAAAGGTCATTTATGACATAAGTCATGATTCTTCTCCCGATTTATCTTATGATGCTCCTCACTTTGCAATGGTGCCGTGAAACGACGACAGATAATTGCGCCATAACTTCCGGCCCGGTGCGCGAGCATGCTCCGGCAGACGCAACGCATCGGAGGGAACGGGGTGAAATACCCCGGCTGTACCCGCAACTGTAACAGGCGAGCCGCCACTCATCATATTGTGCCACTGGACTCGACGTCCGGGAAGGCGAGTGAAGGCAACGACCCTGGAGCCAGGAAACCTGCCCTGCAAAACCAACGGACCAGGCCGAACATCTGTTCATGTCTGTGTCATACCGGGCGGGTTTACCTGGTTGTTGAAATCATTCTCTGATTTCCTGCCTTGAGGGCGGGACAGTCATGCGACCACAGGTCGTGGCTGCCCCACGCCTGAACAAACGACTCCCGCCTTATAGAAGCTGTGGTGCACCCAACGGTGACACCGGGAGTTGGCGACATGAAGCGAATCCTGCTGTCCATTCTGATGCTACTGGCCATCCCTGCCTGGGGTGCGGCTGTCTGTGAGCAAGACGCCACCGGTCAGTCCGTCTGCCTGGATAAGCCGGCCCGTCGCATTGTCAGCCTTGCGCCCAATATCACCGAACTGCTGTTTGCCGCCGGTGCCGGTACCCATATTGCCGGTGTCGACAGTTACAGCACCTACCCGGCCGCTGCCAGCGAGATCACCACCATCGGTGGTTTTCCCAACATCAGTGTCGAAGCCCTGCTGGCGCTTCAGCCTGACCTGGTGGTGGTTTGGGCAGGCGTTACATCACCACAGCTCAGCGAGAAGATTGAGTCCCTGGGGATCCGGGTGTTTCATCTGGGTCAGGCCACTATTCCCGATGTGGCGTCCTCTATCCGCACCCTGGGCCGACTGGCCGGGACGGAAACGGTCGCCAACCGCAATGCGGATACGTTCCTGGCCCGTTATGAAACCCTGCACGACCGCTACGCTGATCGCACACCGGTCAGTGTCTTCTTCGAGATCTGGCATGCGCCCCTGCGCACGGTTGGCGGACGCCACCTGACCAGCCAGGCCATTGCCCTGTGCGGTGGCAAGAACGTCTTTGCCGACCAGATGGTCAATGTTCCGGCTGTGGGTCTCGAGTCACTGCTGGCTCGCAATCCGGCGGTCATTGTCAGCACCGACCGCGTCGGTAACGATCAGGATATCCACCAGCGGTGGCAGAAACTGACCGTACTGAACGCAGTACGCGAACAACAGCTGATCACCCTGCCGGACAAGCTGATCTCACTGCCGACACCCCGGATGCTCGATGGCGCCGAAATGCTCTGTGAGCAATTACAGGCGGTACGTGAAAACCACCCGTCCCCAAAGCAATTGATCGCCGGACACACTGAATAACCGGCGACATAACAACCGTATCGACACGAACACAATCCGACTTCACAAGGTATAAGAGAATGACCAAGCCTTCTGCTCTGGCGCTGTTGCCGCTCGCCATCATGGTTACCAATGTGCACGCCGACGATGTGTATGAAATGGATAATGTGGTGGTGACCGCCTCACGTACGGCGCAGACTATTGATGAAACCCTGGCGCCGGTGACCGTTATTAACCGGAAAGAGATTGAGCAGAGTCAGGCTTCCAGTGTGCCGGAGCTGTTGAAGCGTGTGCCCGGCATGCAGATTGCCACTAATGGTGGTGCGGGCAGCACCGCCAGCATCTATCTGCGCGGTACCAAAACCGCCCAGACGCTGGTTCTGCTGGATGGCCACCGCATTGATTCCGCGACCAGTGGCAGTGCATCACTCCAGATGCTGGATCCGGATATGATCGAACGCATTGAAGTGGTTCGTGGCCCTCGCTCCAGCCTTTATGGCGCAGATGCAGTCGGCGGAGTTATTCAGATTTTCACCCGTAAAGGGCATCACGATCCCCGCCTTTCATTGAAAGTGGGTGCTGGTAGCCGTGGCACCAGCGAATACGGCATTAATTACGGTGGCCAGGTCGACAATACCCGTTTCAACATTGGCGGAAAACTGTTTGAAACCAATGGCTATGACAACACAGACAATGAAAACGGTTTTGCCGATGATGATGACGTGTACAGAAACAAGTCATTCACTGCCAGTGTGTCTCACACTTTTGACAACCAGATCGAAGCCGGTTTCAACCTGCTGCACACTGAAGGCAAGAATGAGTACGACAACACCTGGAATACAACCGTACGCCCCTATGATGAATTCCGGATCAGCACACTGAATGCTTTCGTCAGCATGCCGCTCAACGACATGTGGACAACCCGCCTCAATACCGGCTACAGCAACGAGCTGAGCAAGAACTACAACAAAATGAGTAATGGCAGCCATCAGTATTCCGGCTCAATCAAATCCCAACGCAATACCTTCAGCTGGCTGAACGATGTCGCCTGGGCTGACAACCAGTTACTGACAACCGGTATCGATTACACCAACGACCGGATTGATACCAAGCCAAACAGCTACAGCGTTACCTCGCGCTACAACAAGGCCGTCTTTGTCCAAAACCAGACGTCTTTCGAAAACAGTGACCTTCAGGTTGGCCTGCGTCGCGACAAAAATGAAGCCTTTGGATACAAGACCACCGGCAACATCAGCTGGGGCGTCAACCTGTCGGATGATTATCGCCTGATTGCCTCTTACGGCACAGCTTTCCGAGCACCGTCGATGATGGATATGTACTACCCCGGCAGCGAAAGCTTGGACCTGAAGCCTGAAAAAGCTAAAAATGCGGAATTGGAGCTGCGTGGCAAACTGGGTGAGGTCTCCCACTGGAGCGTTGCCGTCTTCCAGAATGATATGGATGACATGCTGCTCTGGGACAGCAACGCCGGTCCCAGCGGACGTGTCGAGAATATTGAAAAAGCCCGCATCCGCGGTATCGAAACCAGCCTCTATACCCAACTCGCGGCCTGGGATATCAATGCGTCTCTGACCTACTTGGATCCCAAGAACCGTTCAGACAATGCAACCACCAAGGATAAAGTACTGATTCGTCGTGCCCGTCAGTTGTTCACGCTGGATGCAGACCGTGCCTTTGGTCAGTTCTCTATCGGCGGTACCGTACGCGCCCAGGGCAAGAGCTACAATGATGCCGCTAACACGCAGCGCCTGAGTGGCTTTGCCACGGTTGATCTGCGTACCAGCTACCGGTTCAGCTCCGAGCTTAAAGGCGAACTGAAACTGGTTAACCTGATGGATAAGGAATACCAGACTGCGATGGGTTATGAAGGCGAGCCTCGCGGCGTCTTCGTATCCATGACCTGGACACCTGAAATCTAAACAATGCCACTGATGCAGAAAGCCTGACTCTAGCGACAAGGATGTCGGACCAGTTTAGAAGCTCAGCGAAGACAACCTGTGTAGTTATTCACAGGTTGTCTCTTTCCTTATTGTTAACTGTACTCAGCTCTGCAGTATCTTTTTGTCGCTGCACCCACATTTATCCTCAACCCGGCTTTCCATCAACCCGTTTCTGCAACAACATATCACCGTAGAAAAGAAGGAACGTGCCATAAGCAAGAATCCATAAAAGAACGGATATGGCATAAAAGCTGATTCGCAGATCAGGTACTAATTCCGGCAATACACTTCGCACGAGCGCTGAGAATGCCGGCAAACCCAGCGCAAAACCCACGACTCTGGCGGGTAATTGCATCGGGCGACCTGTATGACCCAGTGTCACCCGACAGATCATGGCCAGAATCAGCCCCCCCATTCCGCCAATCGCCAGGATATGAAGTGCAATCGCATCGTCCCATTTAGCAATAGGTGTCAGTGCAAGAAGCATCACCCCCAAAACAATGAAGGTGTAAGACAGGTGCAATGACCACAATAAAGGCTCCTGTAACGTCAGCCAGGGTTTCCATCGCAAAAAACGCCAGATATTTGCAAAGCAGGCAATCAATAGCAGTACTGTCATCCATCCTGTAGAAACAGGCAGCAGGCTTATGCTGGCCAACAACACTAACCCTGCAGGAACCAGTGCGGTCAGTTCCAGCCAGCGTAACCGCTCCGGCTGAGGGAAACCGAGACGAACCGACGTAAAGAAAGGAATCACCCGCCCACCCAGCACCAGCATCAAGACAGTGATCAACAACAGTCCACTGCCTGCAGCCTGCATGGCAAGGGAATGGTCCGCATGAAACGCGGCATAGTGCATCTGTCCATTGATCGCTGTCATGAGTAACAGCAAAGGAACAAAGAGCAGGTTTCGCCACCCTTTTGTTTGGATGACAGGTTGCGCCAGCATCAAGGCTGACAGTGGCAGCCATATTAAATCGACTGTCGCCAACCACAGGGTCGGTTCCTGAGTCAGCAGCATACCCAAGCGCGCCCCCAGCCAGACCCAAAATAAAAATGCCAGCTGCCAGCCCCGTACGCCGGGAACACCTGTCCATGTCTGTACGGCTGTCAGCAGGAAACCCACGATAATGGCGCCGCCAAAACCAAACAGCATTTCATGAGTGTGCCACCAGAGGGGGTTGGTATAGAAAGCCACCTGCCAGCCCCCCAGCAGAAAGCTGGCCCAAACCGACAAGGCAACAATAGAAAACAGTGCCCCACCAAAGAAGAAAGGACGGAAGGCCAGACGAAAAAAAGGAATGATGCGGTTTTCTTTTTCATTGTCGGTTATTTGCATAGAAGCCATCCTTGTCAGCCCATGTCGGGGTGGTTTTGTGCATGCTCCGCTGCCAGACGCATGACATAACCCACTTTAATCACACCCGGGCCAATAATGGTCATCATATGAGACAGTATCTGTACCGCCATACCAAATCCAAAAGGCGTTACCAATAGATAAGCCCCAAGAATCCCGCCCAACGTGGCGATGACTCCTCCCGAGAGCAATAGATCACTGAGTAATCGGTATTTGTTGAGTTGATCAGTCATGACACACCTCCTGACTGGCAGTTGCTTTGGTAATCTGGATCTCCATATTGCGGGCGATGCCTCTGGCCCAATGTTTGGCCTTTTCGGCAAGAGAACCCTGAAACAGTTCATCAACGGACAGGTCGAATAACGTCAGCCATCGCTGCATGTGGGACGTGCGATACACCACCAGCCCATACAGACGTAAATGCGGCGCAAGAGCATTTCTACGATACCGACCGGAACGTAGCAGCAGGGCAGACCAGAACGTTGTCATCACATTCAGGTGTGGCTGCCAGTTCACCTGCGCCACATCATTAAACAGCGGGGCAAGTTCTGAATCCTGACGAACACGTCCGTAAAAGGTATGAACCAGCCTTCGAATATCCCTGCGATTAGCAATGTCCGCCATATCACCCTCCTGCATTCGCTCTTTATCAAGTGATTGCAGCGGCCATGCCATAAATGAAAAAGTGAATGATTTCAGGGTGTTACAGAAGGCGTGACAGGTAAGCAGCAAAAAGCATTGTCATATAGACAACAAGTGCCATCTAAATGACTACAAGCAAATGATGTCATTAAGACAGCAAGCACAATAACCCACTGTTTCATAATGATTATTTCTGGAATAACGGCTGCAGGAGTAAGACAACTTACACCACTGAAAGATCAATAGTCCGGACATTCCAGATTGTCAGACTGCCGTTACATTTAATACCTGCGTCTATCGGCTTGAATAAGCCCCAGCCTTCGGGCTAGGCGGTGTAGATTGGCCCGGTCCACATGCAGCGTCCTGGCGATTGCCGCCCAGTTGCCTCCCTTCTGTTTCAGCAGGTGACGAATCAGTTGTCGCTGATAATCATCCAGCATCGCCTTTAACGGCTTATTTCCGTCGGACAAAGCCATCGCTTCTGGCTGTATCGGGAAAATAGCTCCCCCTGCGCTTTCACCGCTTACCGAATGCAGTTGAATATCAAAATCCTCAGGTTGCAGGGTCACCATTCTGTCAGGTTGCTCACCATATGAACCCCGATCAGCACTCCGCGCTTTCAGGGCTGCACGGCTGACAGCATGTTCGAGCTCACGTACATTGCCGGGCCATGCGTACGCCTGCAAAAGCGCATGACAGGACTCCGACAATCTCAAACTGTTTAATCCCAACCTGGCTCTGTTGCGCTCAAGGAAATAGCCAGCAAGTAACAGTACATCCTGCCCTCTCTCCCTTAGTGGTGGCACAACGACAGGATAAACACTCAGACGGTGATACAGATCCGCGCGAAATCGACCTGCTTTCACTGCGGCGGCAAGATCTCTATTCGTTGCGGCAATAATCCGCACATCCACGTTGATTTGCTGATCGCTCCCGACACGCTGAATGTCACCATTCTGCAGGACACGCAACAGTTTGACCTGCTCAGACAGAGGCAATTCGCCGACCTCATCGAGAAAGAGGGTGCCATGGTTCGCTATTTCAAATTTGCCTTTTCGGTCCTTGACTGCACCGGTAAAGGCACCCCGCGTATGACCAAACAATTCACTTTCAATAATGTTACTGGGCAACGCGGCGCAATTGACATGAATCATCGGCGCCTGACGCCGGTGAGACTGTTTATGTATGGCACCGGCCACCAGCTCCTTGCCCGTACCGGTTTCTCCGAGCACCAAGACAGAAAGATCAGAATCGGCAACCACATTGATTTCTTCCTGAAGGGTCTGCATGGCTGGACTTTGCCCAATCATTTCAACAACCTGATCGGCAATCAGACTCTGGCTGACGGCCTGCTCCTGCTCAACACGGCCTTCCAGCCGATTGATCAGGCTGACCATTTTTACCGTTGCGTTGCTCATCGCAATGGCCGTACGAAACGCGTCTGGCGACATGGATTTCATGGCACCAGCCTCAAGCGCATCCAGTGTCAGCACGCCCCACGGCACATCATCCAGCATTAGTCGTGTGCCTACGCAGTCGTGGATTTTCAACGAGCCTTGATGTCCCATCACAAGGCCATCAAAGGGGTCTGGCAAATCACAGACATGGGGAAATTGCACGGTGGTTTTACTATTAAGAATCTGCTGTAACCGGGGATGCTCAGTGACAGGGAACCGGCGCCCCAGCGTATCCGGCGACAAACCGACAATCGCCACTGGCTTGAGGGTGTCACCTTCCAGTTGCATCAGGCTCGCGGCATCACAGGGGAACAAATGTACCAGATGCTCCAGCAGCCGCTGGTAACGTGCTTTCGGCGCCATATCGCTGGAAAGATTCTCAATAATATGAACCAGATGCTCGCGTGTTTCGTCGTAATTGATCGACATGCTCCCCTCCGTATGAGTCATTCATACAGCTTATCGCTCAGGCATTCATTCCCCAAATTCAGAGCACCTGAAGCACAGTAACCCGTTAGCGATATAATGTGGCAACAACGCCGTTATCTGTTGCTATCAAAAGGTTGATGCACGTTGTACTCAGGGCAAACATTCGCCCATGACGTCATGACGCTGATCATTTACCGCCCCCATTGATCTGATAGACTCCATTCACTAGCAGTCATCCTATCTTTCGGTCGGTATACGGGTGTTAACTGAATCAAATACCCCAGTCCGCATCGCTTTGTAAGCCTATTTTGCATTGAAGGATTTCACCATGCCATTGAAGTACTCCGGCAATATCCGGGAACTCTGTTACCCCTTTATTTACGAAGAATCCGCCCTGTGTGACTACGAAATCCTGACCGATGAACTCTGCACCCTGGTGGGTTGTGCAATCACGGAGCTGGAATCTGACCCGGAAAACCGTTTTGTCGATATCCTTGAGTTTCTCAATGAGCTGCAGCCCAAAATGTTCCACCTGAACGGTTCCATCCGGGGCAAAGGCAGTATTCACGAGGAAGACATCCAGCGGCTGGATGCCTGGTTTGACCGGTTCGAAGAAGAGATTGGCGGCCGGATCCAGAGCTTCGTTCTCCCCCGAGGCCCCCGTTCAGTACAACTGATTCACGCCTGCCGTAGCCTGTGCAAGAAAGTGGTTCGCTGCCTGGTGAAAATCGATGCAGAAGGGCGCGAAGTACCTGATGTCCTGCACCGCTACGGCAATATGCTGTGCAACCTGTTATTCCGCGTAACGGTTGTGATCAATGGTCGACTGGGAATCATCGAACCGGAATATATCAGCCCAAACTATCCACAGCGTCCACCGAAAAAGAAACGTACCTGAGACCATTGCCCGGGGGAAATTTCCCCCTGACAAACCGTACAGCACTAACGACTTCCACTATCAGCAGCGATCAAAACCGTCTCATACCTATAAGGACAAACGATTTGGTTGCTGCTAAGTAACCCCATACATCAATTTCATTGAATGAACACTCGTTTTTCCAGCAAACACTTAACATGACTTAGATTTCGTAGCCACCAACCCTATTCCGTATTGTCTCCTTCTGTATCGAGTACAATTTCACTCACGCCCTCCATCATGCGAGGAGCATCCTGCACGACATTTTTGCCCATCGTGAATGCGACTTTTAATCCTCTCCATATGCCTCTTGGGATATTAACCAGGCTAGCCGCAGCCAGAATGCCGGCCAATCCGCTCAATGCCTTGATAGGGACTTTATGCCAGTCGGTCACCTCAGTAAGAGATTTATCCAAAAACACATATTCTTTAACACCTTGAACAACAGGACATACAAGGACCGATAACCCAACAATGAATGGAGAAGCCAAAAAGATAACCGTCACCTTGGCAATTTTTATAACGTAATCCTTTAATGATTTTCCGGGGCTTTGGCTAGGGGGCTCCTCTACCTGGGTTAAGTGAGTATTTTGATCCGTAGATACTCTTAGCCCAGTTTGGCTGGTTTGGTTATCGCCCATGGACCCATGATGATAATTTTGCCGAACGTTTGTATGTAATCCTTCCATGTTAATACTCCCATTCAAGTGAATAGCTTAGTCAGCAAAACCACTGTAAATATTCTATTGTTTGCTTTCCTTAGCTCTATAAATTAAGACATAATCACCTATTCTTAGTTCATTAACAGACACATTTACAGATCACCCAAACAAACTGTAACCTATTGAAATTAATAACAATAAAGACTCTTCAACGTGAGCATTAGCAATTAGTCGAATACAATAAAAATGAGTTGTTATGATATCATTATCAGATATATAAACATGTCAATATTTTTCATATAACAGGCTGGATTTACCAGCACCAACAGGCCTTATACTTCAATAAAAAGCAGTATACCTGTTCAAATTGAAAGAATTACCGTAGTTATAGATAGCAGTCTACTCAGGCAGAGTTGATTGATATTTTTCGCCATCAAAAAACTAAAACTAGTTTCCATAAAACTAGAGCCCGACCGACAAAATCGTCCGATTGCGTATCAATAACTATATGTTAAGCGGCAATAAATTATAATGAACTATTCTTTCAGCATAATGCTCTAACAATGGCATTAATATATTAAAAATATTATTGCTGTTTCTGATCCAATGGTACAAAAGAGCATTTTCTATGGTAAGCGATACCTCAACTCATAGCTCATCCAGATTAGTTCGATATTGGTATACATTCATTGAATGTCTCAAATGTATTTTTTTTTGTTGTTATAAAGTTAGGCAGCAGCATAACATAGAGACACTCCACGCCAATATCGAAAATCCCATGATTCCTTTGACTCCCACCAGAGAGCGAAGCCTTTCCGTTTCACGCTCATCTGGGCTAACATCCATTGTTACAAATATTGCTACTCCTACTCCTACTCCTACTCCTACTCCTACTGATAAAAATAGTTACATCCATCAACTCAATGAACGCTATCAACTGCAGAGCACTGAAATAGACACAATGGATATACCAGGCTGGACAAGAGGGGGGGGCGAGTTTAATGCACGTGCAACAACTGACCAGGATATCGTATCGCTTAAAGCCATGTATCAAGATGATTTGGATAGACAGCTACATTTATGCATAACACAAATAAATAACTGTCCTGAAGACCGTATTCAGAGAGAATACCAGACCTGTTTAAACTCGATGACAGCGTTAAGGAATGCACGATATCATCTGGCAAGACTAACCACACCCGAAGAAAGGCACAAACCTTTTTACCCGGGAAGAACAGGTTTCATAAACCATGATTCGCGTCAATGTGGATATATTTCCGCAACGCAGGCAGCTTTTCATGAAGGTATAATGGATTACTTTCTTCTCAGGCCGTTACCCGACCCTGGTCAACGTATTGATGAGGACGTCGAGCCAGAAATTAATGCACTGCAAAATGAATTAAGAGAAAAACAAAGACTATTAATTCTCGCTGAAGAAAGCATTCCAAAAATACAGCGATTATATAATGAAGGGCGCTATAACGCAGCACATGACCCTGAAGAATATTTCAATAGCTGCATGACCACAGTGATAAATGAAAGAAACCAATACCAACAAAACATTCGCAACATAAATACTCAAATACATGAACTCATGGAAAGAAGTAACCTCATAGCAGACAACAATCTCCGTTACAGGGAACTGAACAGAGCAAGGGAACAACAGACCTATTGGCGTAATATTAGTCAGGACATACTTTTTAACCGATCGCATGCACTCCAATTCACAGAGGGGGCCAATGATTATATTCCCACCGAGTATCAATTGGTTCGACAATCCTTTCCTTCTGACGAAGATGGTAATTTGATTAATGCCGATGAGCTGTTAGATTTTCTGCTCAACAGTGATTGGCGTGTACTTGCAGGTGGCGGACGTAAGAATGATAATTCAAAACCTTTGAAAAGGACGGGAGAAGATGCACCTACTGAGGAAGCAATCATAGATGCGCCTTCGGCATCAAAAAACGTGAGACGTCATGAGCCGCGTGGGCACTGGTGGACATATGTTCGAAATCCGGATGGTTCCATTGATCTTATTAATGATGCAGTTGTCAACGAAGGAAAAAACAGGCCTAAGTTCCGCAATATCAGAGCATTATTCAACCATTTCAGACAATGCAACTGGAGACGCAAGCAACTGTACTATTACGAATAATGATATCTGTAGTTTAATTTAGTGCTCTCTGGATACAGTCAGTAATGCTCGCTGGAAAACAACAATAATACGATAAAAAAACAACGCAATACGCTGCCTTATTTCCTCTCTATCTTTTGGATGAGAAACATATCCTCGGACTAAATATCTCTATGGAATGTCATCATCAGCCTCTATTGTCGAAACTGATTCAGAATCTGAAAAAGATCTGGCATCTTCAGCGATATCACCAAAGAGATTGATTTCATTTAAAATAGGCTTATTGCCTATAACATTTTTGATCATCGTGCCACTCACAAAAAAACTTCCGGCAAAGCCTGCTACTGGGCCTACAGCAAACCCAACAGTACTGGCTAAACCTGCCAGAAAGAGAGCATTAAACATATGGAGATTTTTATCATAATAAAAATATTCATAGGCGCTCTCTGCAAAATTCACTGCAATGTAAAAAGGAACCACTAATACACACGCACATGTCACTAAAGGAGTAATAAAGACGACAACGCCAATTTGTACAGCCATAATCACGTAATCACATGCTTTTTTTTGTGAGGTCAATAAAGGATAGAGTTCTGTGGAGAGATTCTCTGCGTCTGCTATGGTCGATAAATTTGAATGACTCGGACCCGCCGCTTCACTCTCACTTATAACATCAACAACTATTCTATGCCCTGCATTTGTTACCTGTTCCATTTTTACTTCCTCTTTCTATAGACATATTGCGAATATCCTCTTAATGTGACAACGATCACACCAAAGCCATTAAAGGGCTAACTCTTTAGAGAGTTACTGCCAGATGCCAGTTTTTACCGAAATATCCAGTAACTCTTCAACTGTAGATAATGAGAGAAAATACAATTTTTTGACGTCGATAAGTCCGAGCTTGATGTTTGGCAACGAGACCAATATGTCATCATTACCAGCACTATGCAGGAAATAGGGTTTATTATCTATGACAAAATCACGTGAAATTTCCTAACAACTGTGAAATTGCATAAGACATATTTATCTATGTCAGTATCAATGCTGTTTTTTGATTAACTCCTACTCTACCGTAACAGGCCGTACCTTTATGATCTGACTAACTCAAGGTTAATAAGATTACGCGCTACGCATTGTACTTCTCTGTAGCGGTTGTTCTGACAACACCGCCCAAACCAATAGCAATGAGAATAGAGAAAATAGCGGTATTTTGATTCAAACTGTACACAGCCGTTATCCACACCAACATTGTTGATACATCTCACCCGTCCACGTAATACGCTTCAGTGAACAAGTATTTACAAACGACTGTCATCCCATTCATCCGGTGGGCTACGGCTGCTGTGGATAGCATAGGCTTGTCCTGTGTGGATATAGATATCCATGGTGCTCAGGGTGACATGGCGGGTCATGAACGGAATTTTGATTTCTGTGCCCGGCGGCGGAAAGTCCGTTGCCATGCTGTGCTGTGGATTCGCCTTAATGATCCGCTCTCGCCAGGTATGTGGATAACTTCCATGGCGCTTTGCCAGTCCTGCCGCCAGCCGATCCAGTGAATCTTTGCCCGTTACGGTATATGCAATCCAGGAAGAGGGTTTAGTCAGCCCAGTTACACCATGATCGGATAGCGTGTTATCCACAGTGGTCAAAACAGCCATACGGTCATCCGCCCCAATGACGGGTTCATCCGGGAGAGGGATGTCCAAGGTTTGTGCTCTTTTCTCGCCCTGAGATTCCCTGTCAGATACAACCTCCGCTAATACCGGTCGTAAGGGTTCTGTCGTCGCCGGTTTATTCACAGGCTCGACTTTTGGCATTACCGCGGCAATGGCTTCCGGCGAGAAGTGAGGGTCATAGGTGATCTCATCCGTAACAGACGTAAAGGCCAATGCCCGGCTACCCGGTCGACGCTGTTCATTATGCCTGACCAGTTTCAGTGTCTGGTCCAACTTGCCGGCAGTTTTGATCTTTTTCCGGAACAGTAACCCCAGCGTATCATCCGATAGAGCAGGCAGTTCCACACTACGTCCATACATAGCCTTGCTGGATTTCCTGAAATCAAACTGACTTGCCACGACTTGTTGCTGACTGGATCCTGCCGCACCCGGCATCCAGATATCCACTTCCTTGAGCATGGCGGTTTCGGTTGGCATCACCAGCATCAGGAAACGCAGGTTTTCCTGGGTGACCGGCTGGGTACTGCTTAAGCGGATAATCACTCTGCCATCGGATTCACGATGCCAGGTCGTTTTGATATCAGCATTAAAGAACTGGTGGGGAATGTTGTAGCGCTGGTGATCCAGCGGTGAAGCAACATCCACAATGAAGGGGCTTTCAGGAACAGCCAGGCCGGACACTTCTATTTCGGCACGTAATGGCTCATTCAATCCGGAGAGTAATTTAACGGCGGAGAATTCTATTGCGTGGGCGGGCACTGAAATCAGAAACAACACGAATACTGCAAGGACAAAACCCCACGGTCTCATCCCTGACCCGGAAACAAGCTTTGTTTCGAGCGCAGTAATGCCAGTATTCATACTTTTCAGAATAGCAATCCAAACGCTCTAAAATCCTATTTTTCCAATAAATTCATAGAGTTATTTATTAATTTGCGACAGAGTACTGTTATTTTTCCAGCCATCGAATTTCCAATAGAAAAGCAACCATCAGTAATCTGACACTACGCAGGTTATGAATGATTCAGGGCAATGGCCTGTGTTTCTGTTGATAATTGTGAAGGCAACGCTTTGTTTAGTTATCCCCAGTTATCCACTTCCCAATCTTCTTTCCTCAAAACCCATCATTTTTTATGAAACCAAAAACCGAAAAAGTGGATCTCTCTTCTTTTATTACCAGTCACATACCTCGCTGATTCTTCAACAGTTTAATTATTCACAGGCCATGTTAACCACAGAAAAACTATTCACAGGACACTTAACCACAGAAAATCAATCCACATCGTCTTTACGCACAGCTTGGACACCGCTCACAAAGTCATCGACAACTTATACAGTTCGGTACCGGATCCATCGGGCGATTTTCCGAAAATTCGGAACTGACTTGTTATTGACGGAAATGCGAACAAAAATACGCCAGAATAGTGATTACGTGGGTTTTATGGAGTTCAGGCCGTATCCGTTTTACGGCAGA
Source organism: uncultured Kistimonas sp. (assembly GCA_964291505.2). Classification (GTDB taxonomy): domain Bacteria; phylum Pseudomonadota; class Gammaproteobacteria; order Pseudomonadales; family Endozoicomonadaceae; genus Kistimonas. Next base: position 1,152,057 of record OZ220199.1, read on the forward strand.
TCTCGCACAAAACCACCTAAAACGGTACCCTGAACAAAACAATAATGAGCCCATAGATGATGGAAAACGCCTGCCTCATGCACCATGACGAGACAGCAGTCAGACTCCGACGCCGCTTTCTGCTCCGGTTGTCGCCTCTGATGGGCGTTCTGTTGATGGCCCTTGTGGTACTCAGCGGCTGTTCCGATACGTGGAACGATCCCCACGCTCCGGAACCCGAAGACAAGGTCACCTACTACGCCAGTTATTCCAATCAACCCCGCCATCTTGATCCGGTTCGTGCCTACAGCGCCGAAGAAGGACTCTTTCTCGAACAGATTTACGAACCGCCGCTGCAATACCACTTTTTGAAACGGCCTTATGAGCTGATCACCGCCACCGCCAACGAAATGCCAACGGTAACCTACCTGGACGAGAATCGTCAGCCGCTTGGCAATGATGTCGAATCGCCTGCCTACAGTGTTTTCACCGTCAAAATTCAGCCGGGTATCCGCTATCAGCCCCATCCGGCGTTGGCACGCGCGGGAGGCCATCCGCTGTATTTCTTTGAACGCGCCAGTGAAGCGTCAGAATACAGCGACCTTAATGATTTTCCCGAAACCGGCAGCCGTGAACTGGTCGCAGATGATTATATTTACGCCATTAAACGGATGGGGGATCCCGCCAACAAATCGCCGTTGATTGGTTTTATGGCGGATTACATTGTTGGTCTGAAAGCTTTCACGCAAACCCTTGCTGAAACGAGAAAAGCTGAAAACATGCCGTTATGGTTGGATCTTCGCCAGTACGACATGAGTGGACTTGAAAAGATCGATGATCATACATTCGCGATCACCATCAACGGAAAATACCCGCAGTTTCGTTACTGGCTGGCAACACGCTTTTTCTCCCCGATTCCCTGGGAAGCCGATCGCTTCTATCACAACCCCGGTTTTAAAGAACGCAACCTGACTCTGGACTGGCACCCCATCGGCACAGGCCCGTTCATGATGGCGGAGAATGATCCCAACCGTAAGATCGTGCTGGTTCGCAATCCCAATTTCCGGGAGGAGTTTTACCCGAGTGAAGGCGTTCCCGGCGACCAGGAAAAAGGACTATTGACGGATGCCGGACAATCACTGCCGATGATTGACCAGGCTGTTTTCGTCAATGAGAAAGCCTCGATTCCCCAGTGGAAGAAATTCCTGCAGGGTTATTACGACCGCTCCGGCGACGAAAGCAGCAACATCAACTCCGCCACCTTTGATCAGGCCTTTAACACCGGTCCAGATGGCATGTCACTGTCAGAGGAGCTGCTGAACCATGGCGTCAGGGTTGATGAGGAAATCCGCCCTTCGCTCTATTACACCGGTTTCAATATGCTGGATCCGGTAGTCGGCGGCTACAGCGAAAAACAGCGGAAGCTCCGGCGCGCCATTTCCATTGCCTGGGATGATCAGGAATTTATCGATATCTTCTACAACGGACTCGGACAGCAGGCCCAGAGCCCGATTCCTCCCGGGCTGTTCGGCGCCAAAGAAGGCCGTGAAGGCATCAACCCCTTGATCTTTGATTGGGATGAACAGCGTAACCGCCCCGTCCGGAAGTCCATCGAACACGCGAAGAAACTGCTGACTGAAGCCGGCTACCCCGGCGGTCGTGATGCCGTGACCGGCAAACCGCTGGTCCTGTATCTGGATACCGCCGGAAGCGATTCCGGTCCCGGTGCCGACTGGATGCGCAAGCAGCTCGACAAACTGGGCATCCAGCTCGAATTCCGCCCCACCGATTACACCCGCTTCAAGGAAAAGATGCGCCAGGGCAACACCCAGATCTTCCGCTGGGGCTGGCTGGCAGACTACCCGGACCCGGAAAACTTCCTGTTCATGCTCGATAGTCACCAGGGCGCACAGAAGTGTAAATGCGACGGGGTAAACACCGCCAATTACGATAATCCGGAGTACGATCGGCTCTTCGATCAAATGAAAACCATGGACAATGGCCACGAACGTGCCGCCATTATCGACAAAATGGTCGACATCGTGCGCAGGGACAACCCATGGATCATGGGTTTCCACGTTAAGGATTATTACCTCAGCAACGCCTGGGTGCACAACACCAAGCGCCACGGTATCAGCCTGGGCACCCTCAAATATGTACGCGTGGAACCAGAGCTGCGTTCAGAAAAACAACTGGCCTGGAACCGTCCGGTCCTGACACCGCTGTTTATCACATTGGGCATTGTCATTGCGCTGGTGATCCCGGCGGTTCGCGCCTACCGCCGTCGTCAGCACAGCACGGTTGTCGGAGGTCGCCCGGAATGAGTCTTACATACCCACGGTTGCCCGGATGCAGCCTCTGGAGTGAATGAACATGTTTGCCTATCTGATTCGCCGTGTGCTTTACGCCATCCCGATCCTGATCGGCGTCAACCTGCTGACCTTTGCGTTGTTTTTTATCGTCAACACACCACAGGATATGGCCCGTGCACACCTGGGCGAAAAGTACGTGACGCAGGAAGCCATCGACCGCTGGGTGGCCGAAAAGGGCTATGACAAACCGCTGTTCATTAATAGCAAAAATAACGGAATATCAACACTAACGGACACAATCTTCTTCGAAAAATCACTAAAACTCTTTGTATTTGATTTTGGCCAGTCAGACCAGGGACGAGATATCAGTACCGATGTTCTCGACCGTATGTGGCCGAGTCTGGCACTTGCAGTACCGACCTTTATCGTGGGTATCTGGGTGAATATCTGCATCGCGCTACTGGTGCTGATGTTCCGAGGCACGATACTCGATCGCTTTGCCGTGATGGTATTCGTGGCACTGATGTCGGTCTCCTACCTGTTCTATATCATTGCCGGCCAATACTTGTTTGCCGGACTCTGGCGACTGGTACCGGTTTCCGGCTTTAACCCCGGAGTGGATGCCTGGCGATTCCTGGTGCTACCGGTGATTATCGGGGTACTGGCAGGACTCGGTGCGGGTGCCCGCTGGTATCGCACCTTGTTCATAGAAGCTTCAGGACAGGATTACGTGAAGACGGCAAGGGCCAAAGGTGCCAGTGAGATTCGGGTACTGTTCCGCCACATCCTGCCCAACGCCCTACTGCCCATTCTGACCGGTGTCGTGGTGGTGATACCGCTGCTCTTTATGGGCAGCCTGATCATGGAATCCTTTTTCGGTATTCCCGGGCTGGGCAGTTACATGCTGACCGCCATCCAGGCCCAGGACTTCGCCATTGTCCGCGCCATGGTCTTCGTCGGATCCGTGCTTTACATCATCGGCCTGATCCTCACCGACATCTCCTACACCTGGGCTGACCCCAGGGTTCGCCTGAATTGACGAGGATAACGCCATGAAACCGGTACTACTCTGGAGCGATACCCTGGTCTACCTGATGGTGGCGGCGCTGGTCGGTTTTGTCTTTTCCATCCGTCGTAACCCGGAAACCTGCGCCCGCTGGCGCGAGGTGTTTGCCACCCGGCTCGGCATGGTGACCTTTGTCATCATCATGGGCTATGTCAGCGTTGCCCTTCTGGACTCCCTGCACTTCCGCAAGGCTCTGCCGCCCACGGAAGGACACACCAACCAGCAGGTGTTCTACAGCAACCAGGTCTACAGCGTGCTCGACCTGATGCTGGGGGAAATGGGTGAGAACCATGAAAGAACCTACTCCGCCCCCTTTGCCCTGAAATCCTTCGTCAAGGAGAACCGGCATACTGACGATGGCGGCATGGCGAGAGATTATCCGGACCTGAAGTATGCCGGCAGCCACCTGGCGACAGCGGATGATCAGGCAAGTGATATTGCCATGAACAGCCTGACAGCCCTGAGCAAAGGACTCGTTATCAGCGGCATACTAATCGCCATGCATCTGGCTTGGCGACGTAGAAAAACAACAGTCAATGGTAGCGATTTACCATGGAAAAGCGCCTATATCACACTAACCGTCACGATATGCTTATTAGCTTGGCTGATTGACCTGGGCAACCTCTACCATGTGCTGGGCACAGATCAGGCCGGTAATGACACCCTCTACAAAACCCTTAAAAGCATCCGCACCGGTATCCTGATCGGTACGCTGGCCACCGTAATCATGATGCCTATAGCGATTGTGTTCGGCATCTCCGCCGGCTACTTCAAGGGCTGGGTGGATGATGTCATCCAGTATCTCTACACCACGCTGAGCTCAATTCCCGGCATTCTCCTGATCGCCGCTTCCGTACTGCTCTTCCAGGTCTTCATTGACAATAATCCTGACTTCTTTGAAGTGGGACTTGAGAAAGCAGACGCCAAATTCCTTGGTCTCTGTTTTATTCTCGGTGTCACCAGCTGGGCAGGCCTCTGCCGGATGCTGCGAGCGGAAACCCTCAAAATCAGTCAGCTGGAATATGTTCAGGCAGCGCATGCATTTGGGGTCAGCCACTGGCGCATTCTGATGCGTCATATTTTGCCCAACGTTATGCCGATCATCCTGATTACTTTTGTGCTCGATTTCAGTGGATTGGTTCTGGCCGAAGCGGTGCTGTCTTACATCGGTGTTGGCATTGACCCGGCGATGGCCAGCTGGGGCAACATGATCAATATGGCCCGCACCGAACTCTCCCGGGATCCGGTCGTCTGGTGGAACCTGATCGCCGCACTGCTGTTTATGTTCACGCTGGTACTGGCCACCAACCTGTTCTCCGACCTGGTGAATGACGCCTTTAATCCAAAGGCCCAGCTGGAGGGCAGTGCATGACCGGCAACGCAGGACAATCTGTGGATAACCACAAGCAACCCGCTCTGGCAAGGGATTCAGAACAACCTGTGGATAATCAAAATACCCCGCAGACACCACGACTTTCCGTCCGTAACCTGAGCGTGCGGCTCACCGGAAATGGCCAGACCAGCATTCTGGACGACGTAAGTCTTGATCTTCATGCGGGTGAAATTTATGCCCTGGTGGGTGAGTCGGGCAGTGGCAAATCGGTGACTGCCACCGCCATCATGCGCCTGCTGCCGGATGCCCTGACCATCACCGCCGGTGAAGTTTTACTGGAAGGTGACAACCTGTTTGCACTCACCGAGCAGGCAATGACCTCCGTGCGGGGTGCCAGAATCGCCATGATCTTTCAGGATCCCATGAGTGCCCTCAACCCGGTCCAACGCATTGGTGATCAGATTGCTGAAACGCTGCGTCTTCATGCCAGGGATAATGAACAAAACATCCGGAATCGTGTTGTCGAACTTTTGACGGAAACCGGGATTCCTGACCCGGAACGACGGGTTGACTGGTATCCCCACCAGCTCTCTGGTGGCCAGCAACAGCGGGTTATGATTGCCATGGCGCTGGCCTGTGAACCGGACATCCTGCTGGCCGATGAGCCCACTACAGCACTCGATGTCACTATTCAGAAACAGATTCTCGCACTGGTAGCTGAACTCACCCTGAAACGTCGTCTGGCCGTTCTGCTGATTACTCATGATATGGGAGTCGTAAGAACCACCGCCGATCGTGTCGGGGTCATGTACCAGGGCCAGATCATCGAAGAAGCTGCCTGTGAAGACTTCTTCAATCATCCAAAGGAAGCCTATAGCCGTCGACTGATTGACAGTCTGCCGGATATGTCCGCCTACCGCCCTGAAGAGCATGAAACACCGCTGCTCACGGTTCAGGATCTGAAAGTCCATTTCCCGATCCGCAAAGGCATCCTGCAGCGGGTGCACGATCATACCCGGGCGGTTGACGGCATCAGTCTGGATATTCGTCGCGGCGAAACCCTGGCGCTCGTGGGAGAATCCGGTAGCGGCAAGAGCACCACCGGGCGCGCCATTCTAAACATGGATCGTGTGACAGCCGGCGCTATCCATTTTGATGGTCAGGACATTACCAATCTCTCGCGCCGGGCCATGCTGCCCCTCAGGAAAAGGATTCAGGTGATCTTCCAGAGCCCTTATGCCTCGATGAACCCCCGCATGACGGTTGGTGCCATTATCGAGGAAGGCATGATGTCCCTGCTGCCTGAAATGAACAAACCACAACGTCAGGGCCGTATCGAAGCCCTGCTGGAGCAGGTTCAGCTGGAGCCGGAGCACCGGTTGCGCTATCCCCACGAATTCTCCGGCGGACAGCGCCAGCGTATTGCTATTGCCCGTGCTCTCGCGGTTGAGCCTGACCTGATCATCTGCGATGAGCCCACCAGCGCGCTGGATGTGTCTATTCGTGCAGAAGTGCTGGAACTGTTGCAGACACTCCAAAATAACCTGGGTGTCTCCTACCTGTTCATCACCCATGATCTATCAATCATCCCCCAGCTGGCGCATCGGGTGGCGGTCATGAAAGACGGTGTGATCGTGGAGCAGGGAAAAACGGAACAGATCATTACACGCCCGCAGCATCCCTACACACAAACGCTGCTGGCTTCGTCACCGGTTATGGCAGCGGCAGATGGCTAGTGCCGCAATGGATTACCAGGGCAGGACTTCACCGGACCAGTCAAAGAATTGACCCGTATCGTCCGCAGTCATCCCCGTCAAAACGCTGACAATACGCTGTGCGGACAATTCAGGCGTGTAAAGTTTGTCATCAGGCGTGTTCGACGTGAAGGGACGTGAGAGGTTCGAGACAGTCGTTCCAGGATGTACGGCCACCACGGCAGCCTGTTTGTGTGTTCTTCCAATTTCAATCGCTACTGTCTTGACCAGCATATTCAGTGCCGCCTTTGAAGCCCGGTAACCATACCAGCCACCCAAACGGTTATCACCAATACTGCCCACTTTGGCACTGAGTGATGCAAACACGGCGGGGGTATTTTTTGGCATCAAGCCGGAAAAATATTTCAGCAACAATCCTGGAATGATCGTGTTGATAGCAAAGTAACGTGTAAGGGATTCTGCCGAAATATCCTGCAGTCGTTTTTCTGGCTGCAGATGATCGTCATGCAAAATGCCCATTGCATTGATCACCACATCATAGGAGTGTCCCTGCGCTTTCATCGTGTTAGCGACAAAAGCCAATGAATCTTCACTGTAGTCAGATTCAATCAGCGTCTGAACAGTATCACTCTCAAACGCAAGCGCATCCCTAACAACACCCGTCACCGCATAGTCACTCGAAAGGGTATCCGCGAGGGCGCGACCAAGGCCTCCGTTGACACCGAAGATCAGTGCCTGCCTTTCTTTCATGACGACCTCCTCCCAGAAAAGTGGTTGTTGTCCCTGAAACCGTATACAGATCCCAGCCTCAATATTACCAATACTGATTACTGACTGGTTACGTCAGGATTGGCATGAACGACAAGCTCACGATAACCGGATAACGGACAGTGTTCTCTTGTTACTCTGATATCCATGATTGGCATCAGTGCGACTTCGGCCGTTGTATGAACAATCGCGCCGGGTTTCAGATGACCGCCAATGACGTGCCCGTTCTGGTCCGAGAGGCTGATATGAATATGACTACCATCATCCGTCAGCACACCTACTAAAGACACAATTTCAAAAGATCCTTCCAGTGGCGTAGCAATCCGCTGATCAGCAAAACGGATCATCGCCTTGGACAAACTACCGACACACGTCATGATCGCTGCAACACGGATGTCGTTCCGCGCAATAAACTGCTCCATCCCAAGAAACAAATCCTCTCCTGGCTTAAGACGAAAAAGTAAACACGACGCCATTGCCCACCCCTGAAGCCACTGTATCGCATACTTTTTAGCATAGTTTGACAACACATTATTGGCTTACATCCCAATGGACAGTCATGCATAATGCAAGAAAGACGCCGCAATGCATTACAACAACAACGATGCTGAAACGGACTTAGTGACATGTTACCCATACAACAAGCCAGCCTCTTTTTTTGTCTGTCACTGACTCTGCTGAACCTGATTCTGGTGACAGCGTCTGGCAGACGTGAGCCCGTCACCCACTGTTTTGCACTGCTGCAACTGTGCCTGATCGCTTATCTTATTCAGCCTTTAACTCTGCAACTGGATGCAGGTTTTTTCGTTGACTGGATGGTAGCCCTGGGAAGGAATGCACTTCCCTGCGTCTTCTGGCTTGTATGTCTATTGACGTTTAATGACGAATTCAGGCTAAACCGTCGTGTATTATTAATAGCGTCAGTTGTCGCTTTATTTAGTCCGGTACTGAAACTAGTTTTCCATATTGTCGGTTATCAGCCTTCTCTCTGGATCAATTTCTTCAGCCACTGGATACCGCAGTCCATAGAGTTTTTACTGATAGGTCACGCACTGCTAACGATTGGTCGTTACTTGCGCGAAGATTTAATACAAAACCGTCGTCGCTTACGTGGATGGCTACTCGGCTGCACTGGTTTTTACATAGCCTCTGTCGTATTAATGGAACAACTTATCGGTTTAAGCGACAATATTCGTGTAATGAACAGCATTATGCTTGCCGCTTTTCTCCTGATATTTAACGCCTTATTACTCCGCTTCAAAACCGATCTTCTCTATCCAGCACGCCGACAAAAACAGGAAATTGTTTTTACCTATAACAACAAAACGACTAGTGACGTTGATAAGCCGACAAAAGCTGTACCTGAAGATCACATTGAAGACACCACATTTAGTAGACTGCAGTCGTTAATGGAAACAGAGTTCATTTATCGGGAAGACAGCCTGACGATTGGGGAACTGGCCAGTCGACTGAACATGCAGGAGTACCGGCTTCGATCACTCATTAACCGCCAGCTGGGGTATCGCAATTTCAACGATTACCTGAACCATTTCCGCATTCGTGAAATCAGGGAAAGGCTATCAGACCCGAATCAGAAAGATATCCCGATCCTGACCATTGCCCTGGAAGCAGGATTTCACTCCCTGAGTGCCTTCAACCGTGCCTTCAAGAATCGCATGGGCATCACACCCAGTCAGTATCGCGAGGAACGGCAACGACAGCCTGAGAAGTCCACTCCAACGCCACTGACCGATTCTGAAACCACTGACTGATTTCCAAAAAACAACGACTTTCTGGCGTTTTAAATAAAATCAGTCATTGGCTGACTGATTTACTCTCCAGGATGAGGCGTTTTCCGGTAATGAAATCACTCACTCTGCTCATCGCCAATAAATACCATCTGTGAACCAAATCCTCTGCATGAGACCCCAAATGCCAACACACTGATGAGTGAAGCACACAGTAAATCCATTAACTGGGAAAATAGCAGTGAGCCAAGACTGACTTATTTCTGAACCAATGACTGATTTCTTAAAAAATCGCTTTTTTCACCTTTTTTGCCATTATTTTGGCCCTTCTGTCAGCCTCCAGAGTTGGTTGAATCGTTTCTTAACAGTCACAAAAGCAGGGAGATCATCCGTTTAAGAGAAAAATGCAAAAATCGGCACTCATCCGACGTTCGCGACAAATACCCTCCCATTGATAACTTTTACCCGCAAATACTCTACAAAGGCAACCAACCTGCAAACGCCCCTCCTCTGACTCTTTCTGAAATTTACTGACCGATTTCAAAAACGCCCGCCTTTTTCCAATTTTCGCCGAGTTTCTGACGCTTGTTATCCGTAGAGTGAGCGTCCCGGGCTACTGATTAAGCAGTGACCTCAGCCCTCTACTGTCTCTCGCTGAGCGCACACCAATAACAAGAAATGGAGAGAGCCGCCGTGTCCTATTCCCGTTTTATGATTCCCGCCCTGGCCCTGCTACTGGCCGGTTGCAGCGAGGATCCCTCATCGTCCGCACAGGTTCCGCCCCCAGAGAAGAGTTTTGGCAAAAAACTGCAAACCCAGCTGGTTATGGCCCAGCCGGGTGATGTTATTGAGATTCCGGAAGGATTTTATGAACTAGACCGCAGCCTGACCCTCAGTGTTGATGGCGTCACCATCCGCGGTGCCGGCATGGACAAAACCATTTTGTCCTTCAAGAACCAGGTGGCCGGTGCTGAAGGCATGATGGTCACCGCGAGCGATTTCACCCTGGAAGATCTGGCCATTGAAGATACCAAGGGTGATTCCATCAAGATCAACCAGGCAAAGAATATTGTTATCCGGCGGGTTCGTTCGGAATGGACCAACGGCCCATCCACCGAAAACGGTTCTTATGGCTTTTATCCCGTTATGACAGAAAACACGCTAATTGAGGATTCTGTCGTCATTGGTGCATCAGATGCCGGTATCTATGTCGGTCAGTCTTACAACGTCGTCATTCGTAACAACCGGGCAGAATACAATGTGGCCGGTTATGAAATTGAAAACACCATCGGCGCTGACGTTTATAACAATGTCGCCACCAATAACACCGGCGGCGTGCTGATCTTCAACATGCCCTACCTGACCCAGCCCGGTCACAGCACCCGTATCTACAACAACGAAATTTACAGCAATAACACAGAAAATTTTGCACCCAAGGGAACCGCTGTCGCCAGTGTACCGGCCGGTTCCGGCATCCTGATCAACTCAAACGACAATGTTGAGATATTTGGTAATAATCTGAAAGACAACGACACCGCCAACATTATTGTCAGCAGTCTGCTGACGGCGGATTACCAGGAAGAGTACAAAGTATCAGACAATTTTGACCCGTTCCCCGAAGGTATTTTCATCTACGACAACACCTACAGCGGTGGAGGTACCTCACCAGGCCGACTTGAGCTTAAGGCGCTGAAAGTTGCCCAGTTCGGTCTGACCGGTCGTCTGCCCGACATTCTCTGGGATGGCGTGATCAACCCCAAGCATCTGGCTGCGGGTAAAACTTCTGTCGAAACCATTCTCTGCATCGATGATGCGGCCGCCGGCTTTATCAACGTTGATGCCTCCAACGATTTCAAAGGCATATCCACCGATAAATCACCCCACAACTGCCAAATGCAGAAGATGGCTGCCATTGACCTGGGCTCCCTGGATAGCCAACAGGAAAGCACGCAGTCGACTCTGGAGACTTCCGACAACACCAGCAAAGAGGGCTGAACCATGCCGCGCATAGCTGTTATTGCGTCACTCCTGGCTTCCCTGTTTCTGACCGGTTGCAGCAAGGAATCTCCCCGGATGATGCTGACCGGTTCCGATTACCCTGAGCGCCTCAGCGACTGGCGCATATTGGCTATAGAGGACGGCAACCTTACGACAGGTCATCGGGTTGTACCCTATGACCTGAATACGGCGCTGTTTACGGATTACGCCAGCAAACTGAGAACCGTCTGGCTGCCGGAAGGACAGGCCGCTGTTCCTGGTGACAACGATGAACTGGTTTATCCCGACGGCACCATTATCAGCAAAACCTTTTACTACCCGATTACGGATAAAAATGACCGTAGTCGTGTAAAAGCCTCTGATGGTTCGGCCGTGCTGTATGACAACAACGACGGACTGCCAATGGATCAGGTTCGACTGATGGAAACCCGGGTACTGGTCAAACTGAAAGAAAGCTGGGTTGCGCTGCCCTATATCTGGAACGAAGCGCAGACAGAAGCTTTCCTCGATGTCGCAGGTGACAGCACAAACCTGACACTGGTGAAAAACGACAGTGAAGAAAAGTTCACCTACATCATACCGGATGCCAACGAGTGTGCCGGCTGCCATGCGGATGGCAAAAGCCGCAAGCTGGTCAAACCCATTGGTCCTCGCATCCGTCATCTGAACCGTGACCTGGTCTATGCCGATGGCAAGCAGAATCAGCTGGATTACTGGACAGCACACGGCCTGCTCACCGGTGTCGATAGCACAAGCGCTACCCAGAATGCCCTTTGGCCTAATGGCCGGGCCGGTGAAACGCTGGAACACCGCGCCCGAAGCTACCTGGATATCAACTGCGCCCATTGCCACAACCCGAAAGGCGCCGCCAAGAACAGTGGCCTGTGGCTGACATGGGACACCACAACACCGGTTCGCCTGGGCTTCTGCAAGCCCCCGGTTGCCGCCGGCAAAGGCACGGGTGACCGCAAAGTCGCCATACAGCCCGGTGATCCTGAGGGTTCCATCCTGCTGTACCGGATGCAGTCCAATGATCCTGGGGAAATGATGCCGGAACTGGGTCGTTCAACATCCCACGCGGAAGGCGTGGCACTGGTCAGCGAGTGGATTGCCTCTCAGGAGGGGGACTGCTGAAAACCCGCCGCACTGACCGTCACGGGAGGTGCGGCTTTGAAGTAACAGAGCACAGAGCCTGACTAACAATAATGATAAAGGCAGGAGCACATAATAATGATAATAAAGAAAACCAGACGACGATTTACGCCTTTAACCCGCTGTTCCAGCGCGGTACTGGCGGCCGTTCTCAGTAGTCCCGTCGTTGCCACCGAGATAGAACTATTAGATGGGCAAGTCACCGGCAATCTTGATAGTCGTATTTCCTGGGGCGGCACCTGGCGGCTTGAAAGCCCGGATTTGTCCGATGATAACGGCGATGTAAACGAGAACGATGGAAAACGTGCCAACGACACTGGTCTTGTTTCCAACGTTTTCCGTTTCTCAGCAGATCTTGAACTGAACTACGAAAACTATGGCGCATTTATCCGCGGCACAGCTTTCTACGACAGTGTCATGATGGATGGCAAGAATGACTGGCTGGATACCAATGCCCGCCAGACTGCCAAGGGCATTCCTGATCAGACCGGTACTTACACCTACGGTGACGACTGGTCCGACGGCGTAAAGGAAAACCAGGGCAAAGACGCCAGAATCCAGGACGCTTACGTTTTTGGTTACTGGGATATCTTCGATATGCCCGTTGATATCCGCTTCGGTAAGCAGGTGGTGAACTGGGGCGAAGGACTTTTCTATGCGGATGGCATCAATACCAGCAATGCCTTCGACCTGGCAGCCGGAACATTGCCCGGCTCACAGATCAAGGATCTGCTGATTCCCCAGACAGCCCTGCTGTTTGATATCGGCCTCAGTGACAAACTGTCGCTCAGTGCTTATTACCAGTTTGACTGGGAAAGCCATGTGCTGCCCGGGCGCGGTACCTTTCACAGTGGTCAGGATGTTTTCATCGAAGGCTCTGATTTTGCCTATGACAACATCCCGGCTGATTTCGCCGCACTGGCTGCCAACTGGGATATAGCCACCGGTGGCGCATCCGACTTCTATGAAGAAGTGGGCCTGAACCAGACCGGTGACTTTCTTGTTGTCGCGGATACCTCCGGTAAAAAGAACGCCAGCAACAACGGTCAGTTTGGTATCAGCCTGAAATACCTGGCGGAATCCCTCAATGATACGGAATTTGGCTTTTACTATATCCAGTACAATTCCCACGCGCCGTATATTGATGCTCAGATCACCCAGGACTCCGTGACCAATGCCCAGGGGCAGATCGCTCAATGGACTGCGGATATCGGCACTCCCAATACGATGGGTGATTTTCTGTTCCAGGCGGCAGGCAACGATGCTGGTGTCTTCCAGGAACTCGCAGGCGGGCTTGCTGGTGCGGGTATTCTTGGTAACGGCACCAATGCCGGCGTTATTTATCCGGAAGACATCCGGATGTTTGGCGTAAGCTTTAGCACCGTCATTGGCGGTACATCAGTTGCCGGTGAACTGACTTACCGCCCCAACATGCCCATCTGGATAGACGACCCTGACAATCTGATTGACAGTACCAGCAAAGCCTTCGGCACTATTCTTTCCGGCGGCGACTGTTTCGGCATTTCAGAAGCGGATCCCAACCGGCAGTACTGCATCAGTGGCCCGGCCTACAACAACTACACCCGTGTGGAACTCTGGACAGGCTCCGTCAATTTCATCCATAGCTTTGGCCCAACCGGCTTCCTGAGTGACCTCAATGCTATTGGTGAAACCGCCTTTGAACAGATCAGCGGTCTGGGCGCGGATTACGACCGTTATGTATCAACGGCCTCCGGTCCCTGGAATGAAGATGGCAGTACGTTCTCTGCCGGCCATGCCGATGACCGACTCGACCGCTTTGCCTGGGGTTATACCCTGGGGGTTTCCGGCACTATGTCCGATGTGTTGCCCGGCGTGAACCTCTACCCCGGCGCCACCGTCAAGCACGATGTCAGCGGCAACTCCCACCTGACCGGTAACTTCAAGGAAGACAGCAAAGGGCTGAGCCTGTCACTGGGTGCGGGCTACCAGGACTTCAGCGTTGGCCTGAACTGGTATACCGACTTCGATGGCGACAAGGAGCATATCTCCGCGTCCATGAGCTATTCCTTCTGACCGGCAGGCACTTTGAGAGGATGCATACCATGATAAGAAACCACCTGCTCCTGGCCGGCAGTCTGGCCCTGACACTGACGTCAGGCGCCGTATTGGCCAGTATTACCCCCCAGGATATCAGCAAACTGGGCAATGAACTCACACCATTAGGTGCTGACAAACTCGGCAATGCAGACGGAACCATTCCCGGCTGGGGAGAATCCACCAGCAGTGAGGCCGTCTCCGCCGACAAGCCCCTGTTTGAAATAACAGCGGCCAACCTCGACCAGTACCGGGACAACCTGTCTGCTGGTCAGATCGCCCTGTTTGAACGCTACCCGGAAACCTTTCGCATGCCGGTTTATCCCAGCCAGCGAACCGCTACTTACCCACAACGCATTTACGACAATACGCTGAAAGCCGCCAACACCGCCGAACTCCTGAATGGTGGCAACGGCTTTAAGGGTGCCTATGACGCTTACCCGTTCCCGCTACCGGAAAGTGGCCTGGAAGCATTATGGAACCATATCGTTCGCTACCGGGGTGAGTACATCAAGCGGCCAACCGTTGAAGCGACCGTGGAACGAAGTGGCAGCTATACCTACTCTCGTTCCGAAGATGAAATCCTTTTCAACTACAACCAGCCTGGCGGCAGCGAGGCGGAACTCGAAAATATCCTGTTCTACTACCTGTCCAAAAACGATGATGGCAGTGCCCAGCTGATTCACGAAACTCAGGATCAGGCGGCTGAGCCTCGACTCGCCTGGGGCTATTTGCCCGGTATTCGTCGTGTACGTCGGGCACCGATTCTCTCCTATGACACCCCCGTTGGCGGTGGAGGATTGCGGACAGCCGATGACACCGATCTGTATAACGGTGCGCCCGACCTGTATGACTGGACGTTGAAAGACAAAAAGGAAATCTACATTCCCTACAACAACCAGCAACTGCTGAAAGAAACACCGGAGTACGATGACATCTTCATGGCCGGTCACATCAATCCGGATTTTACCCGCTATGAACTGCACCGTGTCTGGGTCGTTGAAGGCAAGCTGAAGGATGACAAACGCCACATCTATTCACGTCGAACACTCTATCTGGATGAAGACAGTTGGGGCGCTGCTATCGTGGATCAGTATGATGGCCGAGACCAGCTCTGGAAGGTGAGCATCGCCTACCTGGCCAACTACGAGGATGTGCCCACCACCTGGACGACATGGGATGTATTCCATGACCTGCAGTCACGCCGGTACCATGTGCAGGGTCTCGTCAACAAAGGAAATACCGCCATCGATTTTCCGGAAGTGATGCCAAAGAAAAAGCACTTTACTCCGGCATCATTGCGGCGGATGGGGCGACGTTAATTAAACAATGAATACAAAGCCGGCCTGCTGGCCGGCTATCAGAAATATTCACAATCAAGGCCATATTTAACGCTGAGTTCTTCGGCAAAGTGTTGTAACTTGAGCAGATGCTGCTGCAACTGGTTAATGACATCCCGTGTATAGAGAAAATCATCATCCAGTGCTCGACCATCCGCATGCCCGATAAAATCAATTCCGCCAATCAGGGCATTTTCCCCTTCGTAAAGGCTATTGAGTTTATTCAGTTCATCTGCGTCAAGACACATCCTGAAACTTTTCATTTTGGTCGTGACTTTCCTTAGCAGGTCTGTTTTTACGGCTGACTGTGTGTACTCATCTTTGTACATCACCTCTTTTTTATCGCTAGCCGTGGGCGTGCTCCCAAGTTGCTTTATAAAATCATATTTACTCATATCATCTGGCAGTGAGGCCAGAAAGAGTCTGGTTGTTGCCAGTAAGCCTGAAAAACCCGACATTGCTGTGTTAAATACCTTCAGCTTCGTCTGACCGTCTGAGGGCATTTGCTTAATATCCTTGCTTTGCTTCTGCTTTGTCTGGAGTGCTTTTTCAATGCCTTCAGGCAATGATTGCGTAATTTGTATCGATTTCGTGTGGGCTATTATTTCGTCACGTAGCCAGAATGCCCTCAACGCACATTTAGCCACCGGTTGGAAATTGTCGGGACGGAGTGGATTATTGTTTTTTGCATGGTCCATTAATGCCTTGACAGCAACCGTGAGCTTCTGAGTTGCCAACTGACAATGCTGTTTACTCTTATTGAGATCATCAGCCGTCCAGCTTTTGCCACCAACCAACGACTCCTTTGAGAGATGTCTTGATTGCATGTTCTGAATTTTGCGATTGGCTTTATCGGCACACATCACGTCTTTTGAAATATGGTGGAAATATGCTCTTCTCGACCGCAAATTGGGAGGTATATCATCGGGTTTTTTATAGCGTTTCGCATTGCGACGAGCCAGTGGTTTGTCTGGCAATGATTTTTCTGTTACTTCCTCCACTCGCTGTACCTGCCGTTCACCCTCAGTAACTAACACACGACCATCGTCACTGACCGTTTTTGCCCCTTCACTGGCAGGTATATAATTGACAGGAATACCCCCTCCACTGGGCACTCGCTCCGCCATGGAAACACTCCCTTTTTTCATTGTCTCAGTTCAGTCTAGACAGACTCCATAGCCAGTCCTTCACTTAGTCGGAAAATGTGTATAGGAATTGCAAACTATCAGGAATGTGCATAACAGAGAAGAAAACCGATTGTCTGGCACACGAAAAGAAGTGTTTCTGATACACTCAAAAATAGCTTTTTCCCTTATAAACACACTAACGAAGGAAGCTGGCCAAAATGGATATTGTAAGTATTGTCACGCTCTTACTCATTGTCGGTGCCATTGTTTATATCATCACGATATACAACGGCTTGGTGGCTAAAAAGAATGGCTATGAAAACGGCTTTTCCCAGATTGAAGTCCAGCTCAAACGCCGGTATGACCTGATCCCCAACCTCGTGGAAACCGCCAAGGCTTACATGAGCCATGAACAGGAAACCATGGAGAAAGTCATCAAGGCCCGTAATCAGGCGTCAGAGATTCTGAAATCCATGGCCGGCAACCTTACCGCTGACAATATGAAAAAGTTCAGTGGCGCCGAACAGGCCCTGGCAGGCGCCATGGGCAGCCTGAATGTGGTCATGGAGAATTATCCGGATCTCAAGGCCAACGAGAACATGATGCAGCTCTCCGAAGAGCTGACCAGCACGGAAAACAAGGTCGCCCGGTCGCGCCAGTTCTATAACGATGCGGTGACTGACTACAACACCTACCGCCAGTCTTTCCCCCAGATTCTCCTTGCCGCCAAGTTTGGCCACGGCAAGGATGCGGGCCTGCTGGAGTTTGAAGACAGCGAACAGTTGCAGGCAGCCCCTAAAGTCAGCTTCTAAGACCGTCCAATGACATTCTTCCAGTGGCAAAAAGACGCCCGGCGAAAAACCGGGCGTTTGATCGTGTTAATGGGTCTGGCAGTATTCAGCCTGATTGCCGGCTCCAATCTGGTGTATGCCCTGTTGCGCGGACACAAGTCTGAGCTGCCCTGGACCCACTGGTTCACGCTCGACACCTTTTTCATCTTCAGTTGCCTGATCGGTTCCGTCGTCCTCAGCGCCAGTGTTACACGTACTCTTACACTGCGCAGCAAGGGCGGCCGGGCGGTCGCAGAGTCCCTTGGCGGCAAGCTGGTTGATCCCGCCACGGACCATTTCCACGAGCGAAGACTGCTGAATATCGTGGAAGAAATGGCCATCGCCTCCGGCACTCCAGTGCCTGACGTTTATGTACTGCATGGTGAAAAGGGCATCAATGCCTTTGCGGCGGGCTTCACATTGCAGGACGCCGTGATCGGCGTGACCAAAGGCACCATGGAGCAGCTGACCCGGGATGAACTGGAAGGGGTCATCGCCCATGAATTCAGTCATATCGTCCATGGCGATATGCGGTTGAATATCCGCCTGATCGGGATTATTTACGGTATCACCATGCTGGCTGAATTCGGCTATATCCTGATGCGCGCTGGCGGCAGCTCACGCTCACGGGATGGAACTCCTCTCGCCATCGCCGGGGTCGGCCTGATGGTCATCGGTTACAGCGGGGCATTTTTTGGCAATATGATCAAAGCCTCCGTCAGCCGGACCCGTGAATATCTGGCGGATGCTTCTGCGATGCAATACACGCGCAATAACGAAGGTATCGCCAATGCCCTGAGTAAGATTGGCGGCTCGGCCTACAGCTCTCTGCTGCAGTCCGCCCATGCACCGGACGTCAGCCATATGATGTTTGGCAAGTCCGTCGGTGGCTTTTTCAATGCGCTGTTTGCCACACATCCCCCGCTGGAAGATCGCATTCGTAAACTGATGCCAGACTGGAACGGTAAATACATTACTCCCGTTCTCATCGAAGCAGATGCCGATACGCCCGCAGCAACCAACACAACGACAAACACCCGTACCGGCCCGATCAAGGCAGAGACACTGACAGCGTCTCTTAACGCCATGGGAACACCCAATGCGTCGCACCTGGCCTATGCGACAACGTTACTCAGTGCCCTCCCAATGCGACTGGCTGGAGCTGTCCACCAGAAAGACGACTCCGTTACGCTGCTCATGGCCCTGATGCTGGATGATAATCCGGACATGGTCGAGAAACGGGCCACCATTATTCGAAAGCAATATGATGAGGCGACACTCAATCAAACGATTGAGCTTTATCACGCGCTCGAAAGCAGCACGGTGTCAGACCCACTGGTGCTGGTTGAACTGACATTACCCACCCTGCGAACACTGTCTCGCCCCCAACAAAAACAACTGTTACAAACGTTACTGGAACTGGCGAAGGCCGACGGAAAAACCAGCCCCCATGAATGGGCTTTATTGGCGATTGTCCAACATCACCTGGGCAGCCACCGGCATAAAAAGACCCAGATGCCGTTTGACAGCTACAGTGATGTTCGGAAGATTGGCGCAGAAGCCGCACAGATCATCAGTGCGTTGATCAGCATGTCAGGCATGGACAAGGAAGCCAAACAAACGTGCTATCGGGAAACCATGGCTAGTCTCGCGCTGGCGCAACAAAAGCCACCGGCCAAAATGAGCTATCGGGATCTATCCAATGCCCTTGAGGCAGCCAATCGCCTCAAACCGGACGCCAAGGAAAAACTACTTAAGGCTTGTTGTCAGTGCATTGAGCATGATGGTCAGGTTGAGCTGGCTGAAGCACAAACCCTGCGTGCCATGGCGATTGTCATGGAATGTCCTATCCCACCGCTGTTAACAAATAGCGCCTAAGACGCTCTCACACTATAGATTAATCGTATTGACAGGAATACTAACCTAGTCACTATTGTATGTTTTTTGTTCTGCCACACAATTACTTATTTATCCAAGAAGAGCGCATTACATATTTGTTGACTGCAGGTACTTTGTAACATGGCTATGGCTTCATATGCCTCTCAATCGTGCAATATACCAGTTATACCTTGCCACGATGACAGACGTCCATTTGGGATTAAAATTTCAAGGCTTTCTTGTTTTGCAAGAGAGCTGAGAGGTCTCCCTCCACCTTCACCACCAACACCCGAATCATCTATAGCACTAGGTGATAGGACTATTTATGTATATCAACTACATGACGCAGGAATTAATATCGTAAAAGGAAAAAAAGGGGCTATTTGTGAAGGCTTAAGTCGGCATGGTAAATTTTATGAATTTAAGACAGAAACGCCAATCGATAAATATAAAGACAGATACCATTGGATTTTCAAACAGGAAGAAGCATTTACCAATGAACAGCTTGCACAGCTCAATGAGCGTGTAAACGAACATTATGGTTCATCGAATGCCTATCAGAAAGATTCATATGGCTACATCCATACTACATTAAGAAATCTTTGCCAGAATGTCATCGCAGAGGCATTCAGCTCACAGCAGTATTTCGTCCCAAGCCATTTGGCTTTGGATGAAAGTGGTCTATTCGGATTGTTATTACCCTATTTTGAAGACGCCATAAATGTTGACGAATGGCTCAATATGCATAATTTAATTATCAATGCAGCAGAAAATGATTCTCAGAGATCCATCATAGAGAAGCAAAAGACCGAGAAGAACCGTTATTTAAATACCATCTACTGTCAGGCTGCGAATAGCGCTTTTGAAAGACTTAAACCTCATGCTCTAGAAAAAATCAGATTCATTGATAACATCTGCAATCAAACAGATCGTGCAAAACTATCCAACTTAATATTAATAGGCGATCATAACGAAACTAATATAGATAATTTACAGCTTTTAGCTATCGATCAGGATCTGGCCTTTGCCCAGTTGAAGTTTGAAAAAAGAGAAGACAGTGGTTACCATCCGGTTCCAGATCATGACAAAGGCCATATCAAGGCAGCTCAATTAGGGCTTTCTCTCCCATGCTGTCAGCAATGGTGTAATCGTTTAATTGATGTATTAACACCGATACTGCCAACCAACAGCGAGGTTGTTGAAACATCTATCCGTCGTCT
Source organism: uncultured Kistimonas sp. (assembly GCA_964291505.2). Taxonomy (GTDB): domain Bacteria; phylum Pseudomonadota; class Gammaproteobacteria; order Pseudomonadales; family Endozoicomonadaceae; genus Kistimonas. The sequence continues at coordinate 1,172,599 of OZ220199.1, forward strand.
TCGTATAGAAAATCAATTGATCCCCCTTGAATCTTATCAATGTTACAGCAAACCTATTAAGAAACATCATCTATTATCGTCCGATTCAGAAGATTTTTCTGGTTCTGGTAGTCGACGAACCTCAGTTGATCTCTCACATGGCTCTTCATCTGATAGCCTTGAACTTGCAATAGCTAAAGGAGCATCCATTCCAGCAACTAAAGAACAAATCGCTCCTCCCATGACTGTTCATGTACCAAAACTGCACCATATTGGATCGCAGCTTACAGCCGCTGCGTCACCTTCTATAGAAACAGAGTTTGAAGATCCAGAGAACTTGCCTTCACTGGGTTCATTGTCATTAGCGTCTGGAGAAACCGCCATTTCTTCAGCAACCCTGCAAGATCGGGATAATGACTTCAGCGACACAGAAAGCTCACCTGAGCAATCGCATTAACTACAAATTTAACTGGATCCCGACCAACAGCAACCACGCATTCAGCATAAACCTTACGGATGATGGCACTACGCCATCACCCAACTGCCCTGCGCTCGATAACGCTCAATGGATAGCTGCTCAAAATCTTCCACAACAGAAAGCCTTACGGATTCCCGGGCGAGCAACGCATCACTCCAGCGCTGCAACTTTGGATATATTTTCAACAACTCAGTAGAAAAATGTCGATCAAGTGTATGGGTACGCATCATCAATGGTGCGCCTGCTGTATCCACCAGAGAAAAGCGTGCTCCGGCAAACCACGGCCCTTCTTCCGCCAACTGCTCTTCAATCCGGGCCAGACCCTCAATAAAGGTATCCCGCTCCTGTTCAAAGCCTGCCTTATCTTTCGCCATGATCAGCCGGTACTGGTTCATAAACAGCGTGGAGAGATACTCGATCCAGGCACGATGCCGGGCTTTTTCCAGCGGGTCGGAGGGATGCAGCGAAGGCGGCGTTACTTCATCAAGGTATTCATTGATGACAGCGGATTCAAACAGCACCGTATCGCCGATACGTAATACCGGCACCTTGCCCGTTGGCGAGATTTTGAGGAACCAGTCCGGCTTGTTGGACAGGTCGATATAGGTGATATCAAACGGCACCCCCTTCTCCAGCAATGTGATCACTGAACGCTGGACAAACGGGCACAGCTTGAAGCTGATCAGTTCTATGCTATCCGCCATACATGCCTCCTTTACACCGCCAATCCAGTATCAGACAAGCTTCCCGATGACTCAAGTCTGATGCCATAGCCCCATCCCCATTAAAGCATCGTAGCGAACGACCCGATGATACGGTAAGACCAACGATTACTTCACGGATAACGGATGCCCGCTATGTCAACCGCCAAGCTGATGGGATTACTGCTCATGGCGCTGTTCCTCACCTTTTGCCTGATTGCCGCTGCGGGCTACTGGTGGGTCAGCAGTAATCTGGAACACTATAGAGTCCTCTATGAAGAGATGGTAGAAGAAAGCGCAGGAAGCTCTGCAGAGGACTGCATCGCCCAAAACCTGCAATGGTCACAGACATGTGAGTGGTCCTCCCTGTCCTGTCGGATCGAACTCCGGCTGCGCACCCAAGCTTGCCTGAGCGTCGCCACCAATCGTGACTGGTTCTGCAAACAAACGCCGGGGTACGGGGAAATTCTCAAGCGCGCATCATGGGCGCTGGAATCCTGCGAAACCACTGAGCACAGGGACTACCCCCTATGCTCAGACGTTTTCGAAGGGGTTTTCGAGGCCTGTAACAACGAACCGGGAACCCCGTAAACCAATTCACTGTCTACTATTGGTCGAAGGGGTTCGGAAGCGGTCCGGACAATGCCAACAACAACCGACGGAGACATTCCCCTTCCAGGGGCTTTCAGGGAGTTGCCATGGAAAACCAGATTCTGACCAGTATCCTGATTCTCTCCATTGTCTCTGAATCCATTGCCGGCGCTCTCTCGGCTGGCCGCAAGGGCATGGATCCATTCGGTGTGGTGATCATTGCGTTTGCCACAGCACTGGGCGGCGGCACCCTGCGGGATGTCTTCCTCGACAACTATCCGCTGCTATGGATTCGCTGGCCGGAAGTCATCTGGATCTGCCTGGCAGCCGCCCTGACGACCATCCTGATCAGGCGCTATCTCAACCACCTGCTGCGGGTCTTTCTGTTTTTTGATGCCATCGGGGTCACCGGGCTTTCCATCATCGGGGCCCATATTGCCCTGGACCATGGGCATGGCTATACGATTGCCACCCTGGCGGCCCTGTTGACCGGCGTCTTCGGCGGGATTATCCGGGATGTGCTCTGTGGTGATGTGCCCTGGGTCTTCCGAAAGGAACTGTATGCCACGGTCTCCATATTCGCGACCGGCCTCTATGTCGGTCTCACCCATACGGCCTTGGATCCGCTGCTGATCATCGCGATAGTGATGGTGTCCGGGGTGACCCTGCGGATGCTGGCGCTGAAATACCATATTACCCTGCCCATCTTCCTGTATGATGGCCCTTCGTCTGACTGAAGCCGTTCTGGAGCTGTCCCGTGGTATTCCTGCGCCGTTGTTTACCAGTGCTCTACCTTGGCCTGCTGGGTTGTGAATCCCTCTCCCCCGTACAATCGGCAGCTAATACACCTCCCCCCTGCTCACCGAAGTGGAACCGGATAGTAGAGCAGCAGATCGGCACCGGTGATGGCCATGGACACGGACCCGATATTGGCTCTTCTGAGTGGTACTACGTGATCCACCGCAAGCTGAGCTGGCCAGAACCTGCTAATCCCCAACCTGGCTCCCAAGCCTGGTGCCAACGGGTTGATCACGCCATCCAAAATCGCAAATAGCCGGGAAGCAACAGGCCTGATACTCAGGCCTTCAGCACAGTGCACTATTGCCTGGTTATAATCGGGAACTTTATTGTCAGAGCGTTATCCAAAAGAAGAACAAAGCGGTGCTCTGAGAAACAAAATACAAGGCCCCGCATAGACAACAGCAAAGATGCAAAGTCATTTTCAAGGAGGCGTTATTATGTGGTCATGGATTCAAACCAGTTTGGCAGCAGGTGCTTTGTTAATATCACTCGGTAATACAACCGTTATGGCAGATGAAACTACAGATATCGATATAGCCGCTGAAAATCATCAGTCATCCCTCCCCACGCATGACGATACATCGTCAGAACAACCGGGAAAAAACTACCGGGCGGCAGATTACCACTATTTTGTGAATACCAGCGATCACATTATCACCTTCTACGTGGGTGACTTTATTCCGGAAATCGTGACGCTATACCCCGGACAAGGACGCTATATCCATATGTCAACGCGTCATCAAACCATTGAAATACGGCATGCATGGTAAGCGATATCAACGTCTGGATTGACCGTGGGAACTCCGTTTGACTTGAGACTCTAGCAGGTCCTGACAAAAGATACTCTGCAAATAAACAACATTGTCATCATAATCCGTTGTGATAGCTCCTTTCTGTATCGCATCAGACTTTTCTCGAAGCATTCCTTTCAGAATGGCTTTTAACTTTTTCTGTCCTTGTGTGAGTTTTGATAAGTTAACCACATAGCCAAATTGAATACACAATTTGATCAATCGATCCCATGCTATTTCAGCTGTATCTTGTTTTTCCAGAGATTTAATCGTCTCACGAATGACATTAATGTCGAGTCCCTCTTCTCTAGGATAAAGAGAGTGCATGTCTTCAATGACGGCATATTTCAACGATTGCGGGTAACATTGCTTGAGTTTTTTCCGACTAGCACCATCCAGCGAGGTAAAAATCTCCACTTTTTCATGCATGTTGGCCCGTTGATTTCGCTCCCAAAATGCATTCGGATCATCATTGTGCAAATTGTTGATAACTTCTTCAATAAGCGTACGGATGGTCTCAAACACCGGGCTATCCGACAACCTCCAGTAATGCATGTAAACGATAGACAAAAATTGAGTATCAATGAAAATGCCCACTGAATCATTTAAGTAGTTTGATATATCTAAATCACATTTATAATCTTCCAAATAGCGTTCGTAAGCTTCTACGCGTACCAGCCGACGATAAGCCTTTTGCGCATCATCTGTTTCTGGCTCACCTGCAGATTTGCCACCCTCCGATTGCAAGTATTGAAGTTGAGTGACGAAACCTAATCCAGACTCAACAGATTTATGAAGATATGACATTTCGTCATCGGGAAGATTTTGAATAACAATCGCTTTATCGATAGGACGCTCTGATTCAACTGCCCGCAGAAACATTCTTCTAAAATAATTTGCAGTAAATGCATGATCTCCCATTACATTTAACAGGCAAGTGCCACACTCAACAGCTTCTACAATTTTGGCATCAGGCAGTTCCCCGTCATGAGGTAGAAGTAAATCATCAATCATGTCCTGTAGATTGACATCTCTGTAGACGGTTTCTCCTGTTTTTTTGTCTCTTACAAGCTGCTTGATCTGATGGCACGGAGGAATGTCAGACAACAACCTTTCCCTGACGGTATCTACAGGCAAAGCATCCAGCAATGCCACACTGGATAAACTGAAAAGCGATTCGGGTGAAGAATGTGGAATGTCAGGTTCCATCATCGCTGTCTTTTCGGGTTGTGTTTGAATATGTCCGCTGATTTTTTCTTTCAAACAGGAAGAGAGTGCAACGATGCCAAGGCTGTCCCATTCATGCAAACGTGTCAAAGCAATATGAACATCATCCCTATTGCACAACTGATCAAACGCATTCTCAATACACCAACTTACATGGTCCGCAAATACCTGCAGTAAAGTAGCCGTTTCCTGTTCTGCAGGCTCCGACTCTTCCCCAATGTGTAATTGCCCCAAGCAACTTAGCAACATATGGGTAAATAAAGCGGCACATCGTTTCTGGCACGCATCATCAGTCAGTCGCGGGATCGAAAATTTAACGGCCCCCAGCGCATACTCCAGTTGTTGCCAACTGCTCGTTTGATAATTGATCCGTAACAGGTAATTCAGAATATCACTCGCATGCTCACGCGACAGTGGGTCTGATGCGGGTACATCTATAAATGAGCGGTATCTCTCCGTATCATGACCCAAATCGCTGATACGCCCGAACAGGTTGAGTACATTCTCTGTCAGCAGATCATCAACATAACGATCAATATCTTCAATCGTGGTATCTAACGCTTGGTTGTCTGGCGTATTGGCTGCGCTATCAGAGACCTGTTCCGAAACCAGAGAGAAAGATTCTGTCTGTTGTGGTGACAGTTCACGAAGTTCTCCCGTAGATGCCGGGGGTTCAGACGGCTTGCCCCTTAATTCCGCCGTAACGCCGGTCTCATCCTGAGCAGCAAACGCTTCGTTGACCAAGCGTAAAAGCTCTTCGGTATGTTGACGATCAGTATCGCTGGATTGCTGAGTCTGTATATAATCGAGAGTCTTATGGAGTGTATCCAGTCCGTCTGATGTCAACAACTGATGCCATCCCCGGCCGATCGCATTACTCATCAAGGTAAGTAATGTATCAAGATTCTCCGCGGCACGTTGTAATAACAGCGCTGATAACACATCATCCGCGCTCTGCACCAGACGTAACATCCATAGCTCAGTCAACAGCTGTTTTTTCTGTCCATCATCTATATTTCGAGAGTTCAATGAATTAAAGACAGCGGCTAATACATCAAACTTCTTCTGTTGTGGAATATTACGATATGGGCACAAAAGCAGATACAAAAAATGCACATTCAAATCAAAATCATCAAGCGGATCAGCAACATTTTCTAATGGAAGTATAAATTCAATATCGATTCCCTGTGTGTGATTATCTGCTGTTACTTCATCAATATCACCGGATAACAGCCGACGAACAAAACCCATGGTAACCTCTAATGGATAAGCTTCTTTCCTTTTAGCCTCTTCTGCAGCCCTCGCAAGATTAACTTCCTCCAAAAAGCGTTGAACCTCCTCTCCATGTCTTGCCAATCGCGCTTCGTGATCGTATTCAAATGAAAGATGTTTATGTATCTTGAAATAATGGAGTATGTTTACAAAATAATCAGCTTCATCACGGCTAAAGAAAGTATCATAACTTCGCAAATAACATTGCTTTATGTGTGTATACAGCGTTTCAATCAGTTCTTTTTGCCCAGCATCCAGAGTTTCTCGACGATAGGCTCCCAACGTATTGATCAACATAAACATCAATAACTTTGCACAACGTAGACGAGCAGGTTCGTTCCCAATGCAGGAAATAGCTTTTTGCGCCGTATTTAGCTGCAAACCTAACAACTCGGTATTATCGGCTTCATAGCCAATGCGCAGTATATAATGCAGAATCTCTTTGGCATGATCACGGCTGAGTTCGCCTTCCTCACCCATAAAGCTTATAAAACACTCAGCATCATCCGTGAGTTCGCCGACAGGAAAAGGGTTGTCCGACTCTCTTTTCGCCAGGATATTATCCGCATACTGCTCAACATCAATATCTCTGTGCGTAGCTTCCCCCGGCTCCCATGTAGCCTGTTGAATATCATATTCTTCTCTGGAACCAATAGACTCTTCATCGGACGCTGCTGCCGTTGCTAATTCATACTGAGCAGGCATGACAACATAATCCTCACTGACATACCCTGGACGAACAATAATATCCGTCATGGCATCCAGAACCGACTGATGGAGCGGACCAGCATCCCGTTTCCACGGCGATGTTCTTGATAATGCGGTCTTCAATAAATCCAGTTGCGAGTACGTTAATTTTTTATGCAATTCTGTAGTCATAACTGATTTAACCAGACCATAAACATCACTAAACAAATAAAAATTCTGCCTTATTTTTTTCTTATCTGTCACTTTAACGAATAGTTCAATCATTGATAGAAAACAGACTTTCAATAATAAAGACTGATCGCCTATCCGTATACTTTTTGAATTTAATGCATCCCAAATTGATTGCAGCCTAAAAAAAGTTATATTGTCGGCATATGTTCCGCACCACGTCAATATAACCTCTTCATAATACTTACGCAGTACAAGACTGTCCGTCAAACAGTCACTCCTATAAAGCACTTGGTATTCTCCAACACCACACTCTTCTACAATAACCTGCATTCTTTCACGGGTGTATACATCGTTAATCAAATCATTAGCCAGAGCTTTGATTTTTTTAAGTTTCTCCCTTTCTTGACGCTCTTTGTATATTTCAATGCGTATTTCTTCGCAGTCTTTTCCTAACAATTGATAATAATCCAAGCGTTCTACAGCACTTTCCAGAAAACAACTATTTAGATAAACTGATCGATACGCTTTTGCAGGAATAGCAAACTCCCATAATAAATCCAGCATTTCATCGACACACTGAGAGCTAATGACATCATCACTGCTTTGTTCCGAGAAAGACTCCAAATATTGTATAATGCGAAAAAACCAGAAAGCTTGAATCAGGTTTTTATCCTCGCTCGAAACTGTATCAAATCTGCGGCAAATAGCACGCAATGGTATAAGTGCATCTGCGGCTGGCTGTCTTGTTTTCATCAACAGGGCATATTGCAAAACACTTGCCGTGTCCGAATGTAGCGCGCCGGCTTGATCAGTGTAAAAATCCAGTGACGGCAAATGCCGTACATCAACAGTACGCTCATAATTTTCATCATCCAAAATAGCAATGATGACCTCTTTTGTTTTGTGGTCTGCCAACGCCTGTTTCTTATCTGCTTCAGCACTATGTGCAGCATCTGCCTGAGTACTGCCCACCGACATCTTAAGCTTTTCAAGTTCTTTCGCTACATCTGCAGCCACTGCTTCTTGTTTCATCGCTTGAGGCGATAAGCTCTTTGCGACATTCAGCGCTTCCCCAATTTTTTTCTTAAAAAAATCCCAGACTTTTTGCTCAACTCCAGCAGGCGCTTTTTGCCCCATATCCTGAAGAACCGTGTTCAGTATAATATCGCCGACTAAGTAGGTTAGATTCATAACACACCCAAACTTCACCATCGTTACAACAGTATTTCTCCCTTCATCTGAACAATTAGCTTTACCTTCCAGATATAATGCCTTAAAAACATTAAGCACCTTATAATACCAAACCTTTCCGAGAGATTGTTGCCATAGCGGTTCACTGCACCTATCAAAACCGTCTTTAATCCTATTCAATCTTTCGATATATTTTGTAATGTTGTCATTTTTTAATTTTTCAAAACTTGCAATATGCATAATTATCCCAACAACATCCCACTTTTCTAATGTCCGTTTATTAATGTATGTCTCCCAAAAGCTTTCTTTCTTGTATTTTCGTGAAATTAAAACACTTACAGTTTGTGAGCTTAAATCATCGTCATCTACAGCATCAAAAACATCCAAAACAGCCAACATTTCATCATCCTGCTTGAACTCTTTTGTTTTTTGTAAATAGGAATACGAGGCACCCGCCTCTTTCCAAGCCTTTGTCAATTCAAACTGTCTCTCGGATTCCTTTTTCACTTCATTATCCACGTTCATTCGTGGACGTTGAAAAATCTGAATTTTTGAAGGCGGTATTTGAGGAGCGCTTTCATCAACCGAGACCACAGTCCTTTTTTTTACCGGAGATTGCGCGGCACCTCCCTGCAAAGAACCTGCAGGTGCAGTTGCGGATAAAGAGGGCCGCATTGGAGCAACGGCACATTGAGCACTTGGCGGAATATACAAAATAGAAGTATATACGGGCCCCTGTGATCCAGACGCAGCCGCCTGCGACTCTCTCCCTGCCGTTGCTGCTGAAGATGTAATTGGTAAGAAACCGGGTGGTGTTTTTGATCCTGGAGGCTGTGCCATTTCATGTCTCACGATTAGCATTTCATAAGCATCAGACAGACAGGTAATGGGTTAGTTCAATTCAGTTCCCTTGTGATCTACAGGCATAAAAAAACCGGCCACATGGGCCGGTAAAAAATCCCTGGCATTGGAAACAGGGGTCACTGTTTCCCGCCTTAACTACCTCTCACAGTCATTCCATGTTCGGTAGCCGACAGTGTCACAAACACTGCCGGACTTGTCCTGTTGCCTTTACATCGTTGCAGTAAAGGTACGGGTAATAACGTCGCGCTGCTGCTCTGGGGTCAGAGAGTTGAAACGTACGGCGTAGCCGGACACACGGATGGTCAGGCTCGGGTACTTCTCAGGGTTCTCCACGGCGTCTTCCAGCATCTCACGGTTCAGAACGTTCACGTTCAGGTGCTGACCACCTTCACGGCTCTCTTCGTGGTGGAAGTAACCGTCCAGCAGACCGGCCAGGTTACGCTGACGGTTGCTGTCGTCCTTACCCAGTGCCTTCGGCACGATGGAGAAGGTGTAGGAGATACCGTCTTTCGCGTAAGCGAAAGGCAGCTTGGCCACGGAGCTCAGGGATGCAACCGCACCGCTGGTGTCACGGCCGTGCATCGGGTTGGCGCCAGGACCGAAAGGCTGACCGGCACGACGACCGTCCGGGGTATTACCGGTCTTCTTGCCATACACGACGTTGGAAGTGATGGTCAGGATAGACTGGGTCGGTACCGCGTTACGGTAAGTCTTGTGGGAAGCCACTTTCTTCATGAAGCTTTCCACCAGCTCGCAAGCGATGCTGTCAACGCGGTCATCGTTGTTACCGAACTTCGGATAGTCACCTTCGATTTCGAAATCGACAGCGATACCGTTTTCGTCACGTACCGGCTTAACCTTGGCGTACTTGATAGCAGACAGAGAGTCAGCTGCGATGGACAGACCGGCGATACCACAAGCCATGGTGCGGTAAACGTCACGGTCGTGCAGAGCCATCAGGGCGGCTTCGTAGCTGTACTTGTCGTGCATGTAGTGGATGCAGTTCAGTGCAGTCACGTACTGGGTTGCCAGCCAGTCCATGAAGTTGTCCAGACGCTTGTAGACGTCGTCGTATTCCAGTACTTCGGCAGTGATTGCGTCAGTCTTGGGACCGATCTGAACCTTCAGCTTCTCGTCCACACCGCCGTTGATTGCGTACAGCAGGGTCTTGGCCAGGTTGGCGCGGGCGCCGAAGAACTGCATCTGCTTACCAACGATCATCGGAGATACGCAGCAGGCGATGGCGTAATCGTCGCTGTCCATGTCAGGACGCATCAGGTCATCGTTTTCGTACTGGATAGAGCTGGTGTCGATGGACACCTTCGCGCAGTACTCCTTGAAGCCCTGGGGCAGCTGCTCGGACCACAGAACAGTGATGTTCGGCTCCGGGCTCGGGCCCATGTTGTACAGGGTGTTCAGGAAACGGAAGCTGGTCTTGCTGACCAGGGTACGGCCGTCCAGACCCATACCACCGATGGACTCAGTCGCCCAGATGGGGTCGCCGGAGAACAGCTGATCGTACTCAGGGGTACGCAGGAAACGGACCATACGCAGCTTCATGACGAAGTGGTCGATGTATTCCTGGGCTTCCTGCTCAGTGATGGTGCCGTTGTCCAGGTCACGCTGGATGTAGATGTCCAGGAAGGTGGACACACGACCCAGGGACATAGCCGCGCCATTCTGGGACTTAACAGCGGCCAGGTAGCCGAAGTAGGTCCACTGAACCGCTTCACGGGCGTTGGTCGCAGGACCGGAAATGTCGTAGCCGTACTTGGCCGCCATTTCTTTCATTTGCTGCAGGGCGCGGTACTGGTCGAAGATTTCTTCGCGCAGACGGATGGTCGCTTCCAGGTCTTCGCCAGCGTTCAGTTTCTCTTCCAAGGAAGCGTGAGAGCGCGCCTTGTCCTTCATCAAGGCGTCGATGCCGTACAGAGCAACACGACGGTAGTCGCCAATAATACGACCACGGCCGTAAGCATCAGGCAGACCGGTCAGAACGCCGGACTTACGGCAGTCACGGATGGACTTGGTGTAAACGTCGAAAACGCCCTGGTTGTGAGTCTTACGGTACTCAGTGAAGATCTTCAGGGTGTCAGCGTCCAGCTCACGGTTGTACGCTTCGCAGGAAGCTTCAACCATGCGGATACCGCCGTTCGGCATGATCGCACGCTTCAGGGGCGCTTCAGTCTGCAGACCGACGATGGTTTCCAGGTCCTTGATGATGTAACCGGCATCGTGGCTGGTGATGGTAGAGGGCATCTTGGTATCGAAATCCAGCGGAGCGTGGGTCTTGTTTTCGATCTTGATGCCTTCCATGACGTCAGCCCACAGTTTGTCTGTTGCTTCAGTCGGACCGGCCAGGAAGGTGTGGTCACCTTCGAAAGGGGTGTAGTTCTTCTGGATGAAGTCACGAACGTCAACGGACTCTGTCCACTGACCGTGCTCGAAACCTTCCCAGGCGGCGCTCATGGTTTCAGTTGTCATGGCTATACCTACTGTGCTTCTCGTTAACTGACAGACAGGGCAGCCGGTCGGCTGCCCTACCATCTTTTACTGTTGCCCGGCGTCGGCCTGAATCGCAGTCAGGGCGATGGTGTAGACGATGTCGTCTACCAGCGCGCCGCGGGACAGGTCGTTAACGGGCTTGCGGAGACCCTGGAGCATCGGGCCGACACTTACGACGTTGGCACTACGCTGTACCGCCTTGTAAGTGGTGTTGCCGGTGTTCAGGTCGGGGAATACAAATACGGTGGCGCGGCCGGCAACATCGCTGTTGGGTGCCTTGCTGCGGGCTACGTCTTCAACAGACGCGGCGTCGTACTGCAGCGGACCGTCGATCATCAGGTCAGGGCGACGCTCACGGGCGATGCGGGTCGCTTCACGGACTTTCTCAACATCGCTACCGATGCCGGAGTCGCCGGTGCTGTAGCTGATCATGGCGACGCGGGGGTCAACACCGAAGGCAGCGGCGGAATCAGCGCTCTGAATAGCGATGTCAGCCAGCTGTTCAGCGGTCGGATCCGGGTTAACGGCACAGTCACCGTATACCAGCACCTGTTCCGGCATCAGCATGAAGAAGACGGAAGAAACGTTGGCTGCATCCGGACGGGTCTTGATCAGCTGGAACGCAGGACGGATGGTGTTCGCCGTGGTGTGAACCGCACCGGAAACCAGACCGTCAACGTCGTCCATGGCCAGCATCATGGTGCCCAGAACAACGGTGTCTTCCAGTTGTGCTTCAGCCATCGGTGCAGTCAGACCCTTGCTCTTACGCAGCTCAACCATCGGCTCAATGTATTGAGTACGAGTGGTTTCAGGATCCAGGATTTCCAGACCTTCCGGCAGGGTGATGCCCTGGCTTTCAGCAACGGCTTCAATGATGTCACGCTTGCCCAGCAGGACACAGTTGGCAATGCCACGCTCCTGACAGATAACTGCCGCGCGAATGGTACGCGGCTCATCGCCTTCCGGCAGAACAACACGCTTGTTCGCCTGCTGTGCTTTACGCACCAGCTGGTAACGGAATGCCGGCGGAGACAGACGGGATTCAACGGTGGTGGCAATGGCGCTTTGCAGCCAGTCCACATTGATGTGATCGGCAACGGTCTCCATGACCATCTCGATCCGCTCCAGATCATCGGCCGGTACGCTGTTGTGCATACGGTCCATGCGGGTCGCGGTATCGTAGGAGCTGGATTCAGTCATCAGCACAGGCAGGCCACTGCTCAGCAGAGACGGCTTGACCAGGTTAATGATGGATTCTGCCGGCTGGTTGCCGCCGGTAATCAGCAGACCCGCCAGAGGGACACCGTTCTGGGCAGCCATGGAGGTTGCCAGGATGACGTCGTCACGGTCGCCAGGCGTAATGATCAGGGTACCGGGTTTCAGGTGGTGTGCCATGTTGGCGGCAGTGCGCGCGCACAGAACACGGGAAGTCACACGACGCTGGTTGATTTCACCTTCGAACAGGATTTCAGCGCCCAGGTTGTTGGCGATATCACGGGTACGGGCTGCGGACAGCTCTTCGCGCATGGGGATGTAACCCATAGGCATGGCACGTTCGCAGTTGATGTCTGGCAGCGGCTTGAACTCGCCATCGGGGTTCAGCTCAGCCAGGCTCGCTTCGTCCATCTTGTTCAGGACATAACCCAGAACATTCTTGCTGCACAGACCACCGTAGTTGTCTGCCGCGATTTCCAACTGGTCAGCAACGTCTGCCAGGGTTTCGTCTTCGTCACGCTGGCCGACCAGAACCACCTTGCTGTTCAGGGTCTTGGCGATTTCGCTGTTCAGGCGTGGCACATAGGGCGCGTCGCGGGTCGGGATCAGACCTTCAACGATGACAACATCCGCACCGGCGCAGGCACGGTCAAAGTTGGCGACGATCTCTTCCATCAGAACGTCGGACTTGTTGTCACCCAGCAGGTCTTCCACGCGGTTCATGGAGATCGGCTGAACGGTTTGCTGGCTGAGTACGGAACGGGCCATTTCCACGGACCGCTCAGGACCATTTTCACCCGGACGAGGCTGGGCTACCGGCTTGAAGAAACAGACACGGCATCCGAGCTTATCAAGGGCACGAACCATACCCAGGGCGACAGACGTGAGGCCTACCCCATAATGCGTGGGTGCAACAAAAAACGTGTGCATACTGACTGAATAGAGACCTGATAACTGAGAAACAACTGTAGTCGTTAATTGTCGTTTTTGACGCAACAACGACTACACCGATGCTGAGGGTGTCATCCCTGTAAGGATTAACCCTCTCCGGATTTACGCTGTCGTATGTACAGGTAGACGGTGTGCTTGGACACGCCGAGTTTACCTGCAACCAGCGGCACACTTTCCTTGATATCAAAAATACCCTTGTCGTACAGGGCCATGATGATGTGCTTGTTCTTCACCTTGTTGGACAGCTGGTGATCGCTGTTGATTTCCGCAATGGTGTTGTCGACCGTGCTCTCCACCAGGTCATCGACGCTGGAGGGGAAGTGCTCGGTCACCGCCATTTCACTGTCAACACCACCCACGAATGCCTGCAGGAAGTCTGCGGCAGGAATGCTCATGTTGATGTTGATACAGAGCATGCCAATGGGGCGGTCCTGACCGTTACGAATAACGCTGCTTGTGGATTTCAGCAGACGGCCGTCTGGCGTGCGTTTGAAAGTGGTACGGATATCACTGCCCGGCTGGCTGGCAATTTCATGCAGCTGGCGCAGGGCGCCGGCGGTAATGGGATTGTGAACACTACGACCGGTCGTCATGCCATTGGCAATTTTGACGATGGACTGGTTCAGGTCTTCGAGGGAGTGCAGTGCGACTTCACAGCTCATACCCAGAATAGCGGCAATACCGTCTACCACGGTTTCCATGGAACGGATAATCTGGCGGTCTTCCTCCGTGAAGGGACCACTGCGCCATGCGGGCTCGTCATCCGGCAAATGCAGCTTGCTAGGTTGAGTCTGAATGTCTTCCAACACAGTGACAGCTTCTCCCGAAGACGTTTGGTCGTACCTGACCTGAATACTGAAATAATCAACGACACATTGTGATTCAACTATAGTTGAACGACTTTTTTGTGTAGTTGTTTTAAGTCAATAGTTTTTGAGTTTTTAACGTCATGTTGAATAAGGAAAAACCACATGCCAGCTGTGCGTTTGTGCGGCCAGCCATGGCATTTATGCACACCCGCACCTGCGCCAACCGTACCACCAACCGTTATCACAATATGCTGGCATTCGCTTAACCGAGCCTTTCATCAAAACCCCGAAAGCGGTGCAACTCCTCACAGGTAAGCGCATGAAAACATGCTATCTTCTCGCGCTTATCCGCTTACAGAGGTCAGAACGTCATGCCACACATCAGGATTCGAGGTGTTCAAAAAAATCAGGTCATGATGATCAGCAAAGAACTGGTTGATTCCCTGTCAGAACTGGTGGGTTGTCCCCGGGATCATTTCACGCTTGAACATATCCCTTCCACCTTCATCGTTGATGGTGCGGAGGATGCCGGTTATCCCTTTGTTGAAATGCACTGGTTTGCCCGGGAACCGGAGGTACAGGATAAAGTGGCCAACAGCCTGACTCAGATGATTCGCCGGGTGACCGATGAAAGCACCGATATCGCAGTCGTTTTCCACAAGCTGGTCGAACAGGATTATTACGAAAACGGTGAGCATTTCTGAACCCTGAGAGATCAATAAATGCTCACCGGGCATCACTCTCAGACAGATAAGCTACCGGTGATATCCAGCGTTTCCAGTGCCTTCTCCCTGGCGCTGGTATCACCAATATTGGCAGCCACCCACTCGGGGTTGTAGTAGGTATCTAGGTAGCGCTCTCCGGCATCACAGAGCAGGGTAACAATGGAACCCTGTTCACCCCGTTCCTGCATCCCACTGGCAATGCTGAGTGCGCCAAACAGGTTAGTACCGGTACTCGCGCCAGCCTTACGGCCAATATTCTTTTCCAACCAGTAGATCGTTGCAATCGCCGCCGCATCTGGAATGGTGAGCATGGTATCCACTACTTCCGGAACAAATGACGGCTCAACCCTTGGACGACCAATGCCTTCTATTCGGGATGATTTATCCAGTGTCAGCGAACAATCCCCCGTCTTGAAATAGTCGTGAAATACCGAGTGATCCGGATCTACGACACACAGTCGTGTATCCAGTTGTCGATAACGGATAAAGCGCCCGATCGTGGCCGAGGTGCCGCCAGTTCCTGCACTCATCACCACCCAGGAAGGCTCCGGAAATGCCTCTTTTTCCATCTGGCTGAAAATGGAATTGGCGATATTGTTATTACCCCGCCAGTCTGTGGCGCGCTCGGCGTAGGTGAACTGATCCATGTAATAACCGTTCAGTTCAGAGGCTAACTGTTCAGATTCACGGTAAATATCTGCGGGCTTATCCACCAGATAACACTGACCACCGTAAAACTCGATCTGCTCAATTTTCTTTTTCGCGGTGGACTTCGGTATCACAGCGATGAAGGGCAAACCGATCAACCGGGCAAAGTAAGCTTCGGAGATTGCGGTACTGCCAGATGACGCTTCAATGATCGGCATCCCTTTCCGGATTTTCCCGTTACACAACCCATAAAGAAACAGGGACCGCGCAAGACGATGCTTCAAGCTGCCGGTGGGATGGGTGCTTTCATCCTTCAGGTAGATATCAATACCGGTCAGGCTCGGGATATTGAGTTTAATCAGGTGTGTATCAGCCGAACGCTGAAAGTCCGCCTCAATGGCACGGATAGCCTGGTTGACCCATTCTCGATTACTGACCATAACTCATCACTCTCCACACATGCGATAACAGACATTTCTGTTACTCATACTATCGTCCGGACGGGGGAAAAATATTGCAAAGTCGGCTGGTGATTTCAGTCAGTATGGAAAATAATTCCAAACTATCCATTTTTATTAGCATTATTTTTCATGGATAAAACTGACCGTAAAATACTTACACTCTTACAAAAAGATGCCACCCTGCCGCTGACAGAGATCGCTGAACAGGTCAATCTGTCCCCGACCCCGTGCTGGAAGCGTATCAAGCGCCTGGAAAGCGATGGCATCCTGACCCGACGGGTCGCGCTGCTTGACCCCGCCAAGGTGAATCTCGGCGTTTCCGTCTTCGTACACATCAAAACCAGCGGCCATAACAGCAGCTGGCTGAGCGACTTTGCCCAGACAGTCGCCTCGTTCCCGGAGGTGGCCGAACTCTATCGCATGAGTGGGGAGTGGGATTACCTGTTGCGCGTGGTTGTCAGCGATATCCAGGCCTTTGATGTGTTCTACAAGAAGCTGATCGATTCGGTCGACGGCTTAAGTAATGTCACGTCCAGCTTTGCCATGGAGCAGATCAAATACACCACGGCACTGCCACTGTGAGATACAGAATCAGGTGTCCGTTGCAGTAAAGCGGATGGATTCAGAGAGAGGACCTAGCAGGTAACCCAGCAACGTCCGTTTGCCGGCCAGGATATTCAGTTCCACGGTCATCCCCGGGATCAACTGGCTGTTTTCATCAAAACCGGAGTGCTCTGTTTCAATCATCGCCTTGTAGTAATGCTGGGCGGTGACTTCATGTTTGTAGGTGTCCGCACTCACCTCCAGCACCTTGCCTTTCAGAGAGCCGTAGGTGGTGTAATCGTACGCAGAGACCCGCACATTAACATCCTGCCCCGGCCAGACCTTGGCCCGATCATGAGGCGCAACCATAGCCTCAACCATCAGTGGCACGCCATCCGGTACAATCTCCGCCAGAACCGTGCCCGGCGGCACGACCTCGCCAATCGTATTCACATGCAGGGTATGGAGCGTGCCGGTAACCGGTGCAGTCACATTTTCCCGCACTTCCCTTTCCCGTGACGAGCGGATCTGCTCCTGTATTTGAGCGATTTCGAGCCGGGTTTTGTTGTAATCGTGCTGCGATTCTTCACGAAAATCAGTGATTAGCTTACTTTTCTTCAATCGCAGCTCTGACAGTTTCGCTTCAATAACCGGTATCTGCTTCAGTGACTGGTTGATACGGGTTTCGATCTTGAGCAGCACCATCTTCTTTTCCAGCTGGTTCTGCACGGAACCAGCCCCCTGTCGCAGCAGGGTCGACAGAATATCCAGCTGCTTCTGCGCCACGGCCCGCTCATTGTTCATATCCTTGATAACCTGATCCAACTCAGACAGCAACGCATTCTCCTTGGTGATCTGCTGGCGGACGATGGAAATCTGTTCCTGAAGCTTCTTTTTTCGTTTCTTATAAAGCTCAAGTTCATTGAGATAATATTCATCCTGTTCAGCAACCTGCTCAATGGACGGAGACAGCGCCTCACCCTTCATCTCGGCATAGAGTCGCTGCGCCTTGGCCACCAGCCCGTTGAGTTGCTGTTTCCGGATACTGATATTTTCAGTCAGGGTGGGATTCATCACCGCAAACAGCTGCATATCCTTGACAACCCGCTGGCCTTCTGTGACATGCAGCCCCGTCAGTATGCCGCCTTCAAGATGCTCCACCACGCTGTTATTGCTGAAGGTCGTGACGCGTCCGTCGCTTTTGACAACCACATCAATCTCGACAATTGCCGCCCAGATCAGGAAAAAAAGAATAATGCCCGTAATACAGAGCACGATGGAATAGCGGGACAGGAAGCGGTGATTCATCCGGCTTATCAACGGTTTCATGGCCATTCTTCCAGTACCTTGATGATAACTTCATTGCGTTGGTCTTCTGGTCCGGAATCATCCAGCCGAACCTTGATATTCTCGGAAGGTAGACCTTTATCCACCAGAATCTTTCGGATCTGGGTGATACGGTTGAACGCTATCTCATAGGCCACTGTTTTTGCCACGCCTTTCTGGGTCAGGAGGCTGATGATAAAAACCGGTTTTTCCTTGATTTCATCGTATTTTTCATCAATCCAAGACTCAAAATCTTTCTTGGCGTCTTCGGTCAGGCGGGAACTGAAATCCTGATACTTGATCCGAATCAGCTTTTCTTTGACTTCCGCTTCAACCTGGCTTTCCAGAACAACGTCTGTCGCTTCTGAGACAATTTCTTTTTCGATCTCTGCATCCACGGTGGCCTGTTGTCCAGATTGCAGATCATCCTTTTTCCCTGCTGCCTGTTTTTGTGTCTCTATAACCGCCTTGGCAATATCAAACCCCACCTGAACACTGAGTGCTGTAACGACAAGGATGAGTACAACGACAAGGAATACGAATACCAGCAACGTGGTCGACAGGGCGTCTACGAATCCGGGCCAGGGGTTACTTTCAGGTTGTTTCGCCATAGCGCTCCACCGGCGTATCAGCAGAATGAAAACCGGCTACGGCCCGGGAAACCGGTACAAGTTGTCAGCCACGGCGTATTACATCGGCAGGTCTAAGTATCTATCGTCTGGCCCATGGGCTTCTTGATATCTGAGCCTGCTGAATAAGTCCCTTACCTTTCTACAGTTCTGCGCATAAAAGCCGATGGAGCTTGAAAGCCTTCCCCATAAATAATTCAGACTCAGGCGGAACTGGATGGTATGAAGCTCAAATGTCTGCTTGGGGGCTGTACATTGTTGTTCCTGACCCCGGGCAATGCCTTGACGCTGACAGAAGCAGTCATCAAGGCGCTGGAATTTAACCCTACCGTGAAATCCCTTGAGGCTTCGGTCGATATGGGAGAGGCCCGGCTTGACCAGAGTTATGCAGACTACCACCCCAAATTGTCCTACCAACTGGAACGCGGCCTGACGCGCAGTACCGATAAGGACTGGCGTGACAAAATCAAATCCTCTGTCATCCTCAGTCAGGTGATCTATGACTTTGGCCGGATCTCCAATCAGGTCGATGCCAGAAAGCACAAACTCAATGCTTCCCGCCAAACCCTGAATGATGGTCGCGAAAAACTCGCCCTGCTGACCACCAAAACGTTTCTGGAAATCCTGAAACTGGAACAGGTCATAGGGCATGTGAAAGAAAACATCGCGTTCTACAAGCGCTTCCTGGGCATTCTTGAAACCCGGGAGGCCGCCGGCGCCTCGGGTAAGTCCGATGTTCAGCGACTCACCAGCCTGGGACAAACAGCCGAACTGGAGCTGATTCAGTACAAGACCGACCTGACCTTCGCCCGTAAAACCTTCAAGAGCCTGACCGGGATTGAACCCGAAAACCTGATCATGCCCATGCTGGATGATCTGGTGATTGAGCACACACTGGATGAACTGGTGGAGTTTGCTGTCACACGGAGCTATCAGGTTCAGGCCATGCACTCTGCCATCGAATCAGCCAAAGAGGAGAGGGACAAGGCCCGCGCCGATCTCTACCCCACCTTCAAAATGAAACTGGAGGTTAACCGGGAAAACTCCCTGGACACCTCGGAAAAATGGAAAACCACCGAGGCCGGCACCATCACCATGAGTTATGACCTGTGGGACGGTTTCAAGACCCGCCGGAAAATTGACGAGACCAACGCCAAGGTCATGCAGGCCGATTACCGGATGCGAGAAGCCACGCTGTCACTGGAGAAAAAAGTCCAGGAATCCTACAGCGCCATGATGAAGCTTCTGGACGAAAAAATGGTCAACGACGAAGCCCTGAAAACCAACCAGGAAATTGTCGACCTCTATTACAAGGAGTTCGAGCTGGGTGAGAAAACCCTGCTGGACATCACCACAGCACAGGGTGATTACCATAACAGCCGGGTGCAGAGCGCCGTTTTTCAGTTCGAGTTTTATAAAAGCATTCTGGACATCCGTTTTTATATGAACGATGTCATCAGCACGATCAGGGATCTGGAAGACAGTTGATCGTGTGGATGACTACAGCAAAAGAAGAAGATCCCGAGGCAACTCGGGCAAGGGAAATGCGTAAGCAAAAGGGTATACAGGGACATGTCTGAGCTGCATATTGCCAACCCCAAAAAAATCGTGGGGTTCATCCAGCGCATGGCGTTTGTCGTGGCAGCCACCATTGTGCTGGTCTATTTCACCAGGGACTTCTTTGGCCCGGCCTTCATGTCCAACGTGGCGCTGAACGGCACCATTCTGTTTGTTTTCCTGCTGGGTACCTTCCTTTGTTTCCTGTATGTCTTTCACCTGCGGGATGACGTGCTGGTCGTATCCAAGCTGGACGAGATTCTCTTTGTCGATGACGAAAACGAGACGCCCCCGCCCAAGCTGAAAATGCACCTGATGGTGCCCACGATGACCCTTCTCAAGAACAATGTTGCCTCATTGGGAAGGATCAAACTCTCGGCGCCGGCCACCAAGGCATTGATTGATTCCCTGCAGGACAGCCTGGATGAAAAGATTGCCTTCGTACGCTATTTCACAGACCTGCTGGTCTTTATCGGACTGCTTGGTACCTTCCTGGGTCTGACCATCACCATTGGTTCCATCGGCGGTATCCTCTCCGATCTGGCCAAAGGTCTGGGTGGCGATGTCGACATCATGGTGACACTGGTTCAGCTGATCAAGGGTCTGGAAGGGCCTCTGGGCGGTATGAGCACCGCCTTCGGTTCCTCTCTGATGGGATTGAGCACATCACTGGTGCTCGGCATTCTCCTGCTCCATCTCAATAAGGCGAGCAGCTACTTCACTTCATCGATGGAGAACTGGCTGGCCCAGCATACGGTTGAACACCTTGGTGGCAGCGGCGTCCCTGGCAACGGAGAAAATACTGCCAGTTCAGCACCGGCTGCTGACAACGGCCAGCTGGGGCAGATCGCAGAGCAGCTGCATACCATCTCCGGCATCCTGCAGAAAATCTCCGACAAAGGCTCTATCAGTGATGGCCAGTGGCGGGAGCTGACTGATCTGATCAGCAACAACCATCAGGAGCTGTCGGAACAAACCAGCCAGATGTCAGACACTGTGCAACAAGTCGGCAACCACATTGAAACCATAACGGAACTGCAGTCCAGCCAGCTGACCCAGGCAGAACTGCAGTTAAAAGAAGCAGAAAAACTGCGCCAGCTGTTCACCACCCAGACCAATGCCAGCGTCGAAGCCCTGGGCGCCGTCAAGGAAAGCAAGCACCGGTTGGTACAGATTGTCACTGCCCTACTGAACGAGCAGAAAACCCTGCACAGAAGCCAGGTGAAAACCACAGAGCAAGTCACCGGACTTAGAGACACGATCAAAGAGAAAGTGGTCACCTCAACCAAAGAACTCAAGGTAGTGTCTGATCAGGTCAAGGACTATTCAGGGAAAGTTGACGACTGTTCAGAGCAAATAGACGCACTTTCCGAGAAAGTAGAGACAGAAAGCCAATCCAATCAAGTTCGTCAATCACGGCTTGAAAAGATGTTCAAGGTGCTGACCAAGGCTGTCACTGACCTGAAGAGCAAGCTACAAGACCGCTAAGATGGCCTCATTACGCTGGCGATACCTCTTTTGGCTACTCAGTCTTTCGACGGGAGCCAGCGCTGCGGAAACGCCATCATTCATCTTTCCCGTCGACTGTGACTATGGTGTTGATTGTTTTATCCAGAATTATGCGGATAACGATCCCTCGCCAGCTTACCGTGATTATCAGTGCCACCACCAAACTTACAATGGTCATTCCGGTACGGATATCCGCCTGATTAACCTCCCACAAATGGCATCCGGTGTCGCCGTTCTGGCTGCGGCGGCAGGTGAAGTCGTCGCTATTCGGGATGGTGTTGAGGATATCTACCTTGACCCCGAAAAACGGGCTCAGATAGAAACTATTGGGCTGGGTAATGCGGTAATTCTGAAACATCCGGATGGCTGGTTAACCCTGTATGGACACCTGAAAAAAGACAGCCTGAAAGTATCGAAGGGAGATCAGGTTGGGCAGGGGCAGGTGCTCGGCCATATAGGGCTGTCGGGTCTGACGGCATTTCCCCATGTGCATTTTCAGGTGAAATATCAGGATAAGACAATTGACCCCTTCACCGGAACCTCCATGAGCGAGAACTGCGGAAATACCGAAAGTACTCTCTGGCATCCCTTCCTTCTTGAACAACTCACTTACTTTCAAGGATCCTTGCTGGATCATGGCTTCAGTGATCAGCGGCCACCAGACTATCAGGCAATAGAATCCGGCACATTCAATCAGGGTGCGGCCACGGAGAGCCCACACCTGTTTTTCTGGGTACGATTGATTGGCCTTAGTGCAGGTGATCAGATCACGCTACACCTGATTAACCCAGATGGCCAACCACTCAAGCAGCACACCTTCCCCGCCCTGACTCGCAGCAAGGCACAGCAATTTTATTACATCGGCATGAAAAACCCGGTTGGCCAACCGGGTCACTGGCAGGGACAAATAACGCTGGAACGCTCAGGCGTGCCGGTTATGGAAAAAACCTTTTCCTACATCGTAGAAGCCGCGGGTCGTTGAGTCAGCTCAGCCAACACCCGGTTACGGCTACCATCGGCAATGATACGCCCCTCCGCCATCACAATAATGCGATCCACCAGCTGTAGCAGGTTATGCCGGTGAGTAATGAGGATCAGCGTCTGGTGCTCCTTCAGCATGTTAGGTAACCGCTGACAGAACAGGGTTTCACTGTAATTATCATAAGCGCTGGTCGGCTCATCCAGCATCAACAACCGCCCGTGCCGTAGCAGTGCGCGGGCGAGGCACAGGGCTTGTTTCTGCCCCCCAGACAGATTGCTTCCACGCTCCTGAACCGGGTGGCTGTAGCCCTTGGAACACTGCCGGACAAAGCCATCCAGACAGGCGGCATGACAGGCTTCATCCAGTTTCTCTGTGGTCGCAGAACTTTTCCCGAGCATCAGGTTACTTTTGAGCGTTCCCCTGAACAACGACGGTTTCTGGGGAGCCACTGCGCAATGGCTGCGATACTGATCCAGATTCAGATGATTAAGATTGTGCCCATCAATCAGGATATTGCCCTCTGTGGGTTCCACCAGCCCCTGAATCAATCGAATCAGCGTGCTCTTGCCAGAACCGGATGCTCCCAGTATCGCGACCCGCTCCCCCGGTTTGATACTGAAGCTGATATCCTTCAATACTTCAGGCTCTGACGGTGCAAAACGATAGGAAACCTTATCAAATTCAATGTGCCCCTTCAGCGTAGGCACATTAAGTTTGTCATTACTGTCATCCTCGCCGGTCAGTCCCAGCAGCTCATTAATCTCCTTGAGCGCTTTGATGGAGAAGCTCAACCGATTGACCGCCATCGCCAGATTCATTAACGGGGCAATGGCACGGCTGCCGAGGATAATGCAGGCAAACAAAGTGCCCGGAGTAATACTGCCGTTGTAGATCTGGAACACACCCAGCACTAGCATGCCGATAACAACACACTGGGTAGCGCTCATCACCAGCGTATTCAACAGTACATTGGATTGTTTGCTCGCCAGTGAAGCCCCCGCCGAGTTGGTCACCAGGGATCGCCAGCGGGCCAATGCTTTTCGGCGGGCACCCAGGGTTTTGACGGCTTCCAGCTCTGAGCTGACTTCGTATAGATAGGCCGTCTTGGCATTATTCGCTTGGGTCAGCTGGCTGGCATGGCGGCGTGTCCGACGATAGCTGTATATCGTGACCGGCACCAGACAAAAAGCAATCGTCAAGGGAATCAATGCCATGACCCCGGCAATCAATGCAATTACCAGGGTAAACAGAAGAAAAAACGGAACGTCCAGTAAAGACAGCAGTACCGTTCCGGACAGGAATTCCTTCACCCGGGCGAAGTTTTCTACAGCATGGGTAATCCGGCCGGGTGAGTCGGGCAATGCACTTTGTTTCAGTTGGATCAGGCGCGCCAGAATGAACTGCTCACTGCGCTTTTCTATGATCCGACAGGCATCATCAACAAAATAGCTGCGCAGCCAGCGCAGAATGAAATCGAAAAAAACCACCCCCACCATGCCAATACTGAGGGTCAGCAGGGTATCCGTGGCAAAGGTCGGGATCAGCTTGTCAAAGACCATGTTGGTGAACAGAGGCAACGCCAGAGTGAGCAGGTTTACCATCACCGTTGCCAGCAAAACCTGTGTATAGTGAGGCCAGAGTTCGGTCATCTGTGATCGGAACCAGCCCGGCATGAGCGAACGGCTTTTCTGTTGCTCGGCGCCACCTTCCTGAAACCGGTAAATCACACCGGAATACACCGCTTCCAGCCGTTCCTGCGGCATCCAGATGCCTTTGTTATGCTTGCCCGAGGCAACAAAGCATTCACCCTCACGGAAATCCGTGATGATCATGAAGTGCTTTTTCTTCAACTGGACAATGCAGGGCAGGTCGTCTTCTGAGAGGTCAATCAGCTTTCTGCGGCTTTTCACTGCGCAGAGGCCGCAATATCTGGCAGCCCGCTCCAGCGAACGCAGATCAAAATCCTGACCTTCGCGGGTCAGTGCTTCGATATCTTCATTGACCACATCCGCCCCGAGGTAATGGCAGATGGCGAGGAAACTCTCTTTCAGTGTGAATTTGAGCATAACAGGCGCTGCAATCCGTTATCTGTGCGCCCTCTGAACCGGCTTGTCTGAACAAATCAGAGGAAGTTCACGGTTATTGTGTTACCACTGCTGTCAGTATAAACATCCTGATTAGTGTTGTTCACGACATTGTCGTAGTCATTAACGGTGATGCCGTCGGTACCGTCGTCAACATCAATGGTCAGACTATTACTGCCCGTAATGGCGCTGACATCGTTCATGGAGATAGTGATGGTATCGGCATTTCCTCCGGTGAAATCAATTTTTTCCATATTATCAATCAGGTTGGTGTAGGAACTGAGGTTGAAGATCTCGCCCTCGTCCAGATTGAGCGTGTCATTGTCAGCCCCACCATCCATGCTTGTGGAACTGTTCTGCAAGGCGGCAAGGTTGGTATTGAGGATATCGTCACCGGCACCACCGATCAGCTGATCAGCTGCATAGCCGGTCAATGTATCGTTACCGGCCTGGCCATTGAGCACATTGGCAATGGTGCTGTGTGCTGTCAGGGTGTCGCCAGTAACCGTGTTATTGGAACCAAGAACCTCTTCAATACTACTCAGGGTATCTGTGCTGCCACCACCATCGGTCGCCGAGTTGGTTTGCAGGTTAACAGTGACGCCATTGGCATCATTCGTGTAATCGGCAGTATCATTGTCAGCCCCGCCATTCAACGTATCTGCGCCAGCACCACCTTCGAGCGTATCATCACCAGATCCGCCATTCAGTGTATCAGCACCATTATTACCTCGGAGGATATCTGTACCCTGGCCACTGGTCAGTACGTTATTGGCATTATTACCGGTCAAGGTGTCGTTACCATGATCGGTGGTAACATTTTCGAAACCTTTGATTTTGTGCGTACCGGTAGTGGCACCACTGTTATAACTTGTATTAACCGTAATATAGCCCTGAGCATCCGTTGGCCCGGAAAGATCAACCGTGATGTCGTCAGGAGTGTCACCGGGGCCGGTCACATTACCTACCATATCCAGGGTATCACCAGCAGCGGTGTTGGAACCTCCATCCAGCGTATTATCACCAAAACCACCATGGATACTGTCATCACCAGCACCACCATTAATCGTATCGTTGTCCTGATTACCGTTGATGGTATCATCGCCCGCACCACCATTAAGGGTATCTGCCCCGGCGCCACCCTGGATATTATCGTTTCCACCACCGCCATCAATGGTATTGGCGTCATTATTGCCCCGCAGAATATCACCCGCCGCATTGTCAGAGCCGATGATATTTTCGATATCACTCAGGATGTCAGTTCCTAATCCACCATCCAGGGCAATGTTGGAAAACAGATCAACAGTCACCGCACCAGCATCCTGACTGTAGTCCACCGTGTCACCAGAGGAACCTTCAGCACCACCGTTCAGGGTATCCCAACCACCGCCACCGCGGAGCGTATCATCACCGGCTCCTCCCTGTAGCGTATTAGCAGAGCTATTACCAATTAACGTATCCTGCCCAGATGTTCCTGTGGCATTTTCTATGCCTCTCAAGGTATCCGTTCCAGTGGTCTTGGTGGCTGAGCCATCTCCAGTATCCACCAGGGTCACTGTCACACCACCAGTAATTGTTGAGTAGTTGACTGTATCGGTGTCATCACCACCATCGAGCGTGTCATTCCCGGCGCTGCCAAAGAATGTGTCGTTATTACCATTACCTTCAAAGCTGTTATTGCTGCCATCACCGGTCATGGTGTCAATACCACTGGTACCAATGATATTCTCAACATTTTTCACCGTATCGGTATTGCCTCCCTTGGAAACAGTACCATTCGATGCACCGTTCAGGGTTACGGTCAGACCACTGGCATTGGTGCTGTAATTGAGGGTGTCACTGCCACTGCCGCCATCAATGGTATCGGTACCACCGCTGGAGTGAATGGTGTCACTCTGAGCACCGGCATTTATGACGTTATCTTCATCATCACCGGTGATAGTATCGACGCCATCCGTAGCCGTGATGTTTTCAATATTGCGGAGCGTATCGGTATCGGTACCATCGTTGACCGTACCGTCACTGCTGCCATTAAGGACTACTGTGATTCCTGAACGGGCATGCCCACTATAGTCGGCTGTATCCGTATCATCGCCACCATCCAGCGTGTCTGTGCCAATGCCTGCTTTCAATGTGTCATTGCCCGCAAGACCAGTCAGCGTGTTATTGGCGCTATCACCGGTCATTGAATCGGCATTGCTGGTGCCAATCACATTTTCGATATTTTTCAGGGTATCCGTATCACTGCCATGGGCGGCTGAGCCGTTGGACGCACCGTTCAGAATGACAGTGATTCCTGTACCAGAACCATTGAAATGGGCCGAATTATAATTAGCAGTGTCGGTATCACCACCGCCGTCGAGAGTATCACTGCCGTCGGTAGCATGAAGGGTATCGTTACCAGTACCGGCTTCGATTGTATTGTTAACGGTGCTTCCCGTCAGCGTGTCACCCTGATTACTACCCACAATGTTTTCAATATTATTGAGGGTGTCACTACCCTGATCCGTACTACTCCCTGTATTCCCTTCAAGGTTGACGGTAACAACACCAGTGGCATCACTGTAGTCAACGGTGTCACCCTGACTGCTGTGATCACCGCCGTCCAGGACATCGTCTCCGCCGCCGCCTTTCAGGGTGTCATCACCATTACTGCCGTCGATGTTATTCGCGCCACTGTCACCAATCAGCGTATCATTTGAGAAACTCCCGATAATGTTCTCAATCTCATAAATACTGTCAGTGCCCTCACCCGTGGCGCTATTGGTGGCCAGGTTGACGGTGACGGCACCCGCATCGGCATAGGTGATCGTGTCGTCACCATCGCCGCCGTAGATAGTGTCATCACCGCCATTGCCTTCCAGTGTGTCAGCACCGCCGTCACCGTAGAGCGTATCAGCGCCATTACCACCTGCAAGCCGGTCTGCTGCACCGCCACCACGAAGGGTATTATTCGCGGCATTACCGGTGATATTGTCGGCCTGTGCACCACCGGTGACGTGTTCTATCCGCGTAATGGTACTGTCGGATGAACCATAGCCATCCTGTACAGCTTCCCCATCCCCGAGATCCAGGTTGATAGTATGGGTAGCCGTACTCAGGTCCAGTAAGTCATTATCACCACTGCCGCCATCTATGCTGTCATTGCCCTGACCGCCATTGAGCGTGTCGTCATTATCGCCGCCATTCAGGGTATCATTGCCGGCCCCGCCGTTGATCACATCGTCGCCAGCATTACCGGTCAGGGTGTTGGCGTCACCGTTCCCTGTCAGCACATCATCGCCACTACCACCTACCGCACTTTCAATACCGGAGAGGTTGTCTGTCACTGCGCTGACAGTGGCCGTCTGTGAAGCGGAGGCAAGATCAACAGTAACCGTGGCCGTCTCACTGGCATAATCAACCGTGTCGTTATCCCCGCTCTCCTCGCCGCCGTCGAGGGTGTCAGCACCTGCTCCACCGGTGAGATAATCATTGCCATTACCCCCTTCCAGATGATCAGCACCACCGCCACCGGAAAGGATGTCATCCCCGCCATTACCTACAAAGTGGTTGGCATTACCATCACCGGTAAGATCATCGATCTGGGCACTGCCCCGGATATTTTCGATATTACTGAGGGTATCGCTGGAACCTTCACCATCCTGGGCATTGGTGCCAACGGTATCACTGAGGTCTGCCACCACATTACCGGCGACACTGCTGTAATCCGCCCAGTCTTCCGTACCCGCGCCGCCATTAAGGATGTCATCACCGGCACCGCCGATCAGCGTGTCATCACCGCCGTCGCCATTGAGGGTGTCGTCTTCGGTACCGCCGGTCAGGGTATCGTTATCATTACCGCCATTCAGCGTATCCGCCCCGGCTCCACCGTCTAGGTTGTCATCACCGGCATCGCCATTGAGCTCATCATCGCCAGCGTCACCTCTCAGGGTATCAGTGCCATCCCCTCCATGGAGGAAGTCGCCATTCTCACCGCCTTCCAGGGTATCCGCATCATCACCTCCTTCAAGGGTATCGACGCCGTCACCACCAAATAGCTGGTCCTGACCCGCATCGCCTCGAAGGGTGTCGTTATCCTCTTCGCCACGCAGGACATCATTTTCGGTGCCGCCTTCAAGGGTGTCATTACCAGCACCACCCTCCAGGGTATCCTGGCCAGCATCACCAAAGAGTCGGTCATTGTTTTCATTACCGAGCAGTGTGTCATTACCGCTATGGCCATGGAACTCATCCACACCCGTACTGCCGGTCAGCACATTCACGCCGGTTGTGCCGGTTACAACACCACCATTGCTACCCAGCGTGACATTTTCAATAAAGATGATGCTGCTATCGCTGGTGCCATAGCCGTCGTTCGTCGCAGAATTGCTACTGAGGTCGATATCTACCGCCTGCGTTGCGCCGGTCAACAGCAGGGTATCGGTTCCGCCACCACCATTAATGGTATCGTTACCGGCACCGCCATCAATCGTATCGTTATTATCTTCGCCCCAGAGCGTATCATCATCGTCACCGCCAAGAAGGGTATCCTCGCCAGCACCACCTTTCAGGAAGTCCTCACCTGCACCACCTGTCAGTGAATCATTCGCATCGTTGCCTTCAATGGTGTCGTCATCAGCACCACCATCAATGGTATCAACACCGCCGCCTCCCAAGAGGGTGTCATTGCCGGCATTACCATTCAGGGTGTCAGCACCGTCGCCGCCCTCAAACCGGTTATTGTCGGCATTACCCGTGATACTGTCGTTGCCGGTGGTACCAATAATGTTTTCTATTTCAATCAGCGTATCCTGACCGCTTTCACCGTCATTGCTGACCTGGTTGCTACCCAGCGTCATATCAACCGTAATAGCGCCTTTGCCGCTGTAATCAACGGTATCGCCATTGGTCGATTCGGTACCGCCATCCAGTGTATCGTTGCCGGTACCACCGTACAGTGTGTCATCACCGGCATCACCGTTCAGCGTGTCATTGCCAGCATCACCATAAAGCGTATCGTCATCATTACCACCATTGATGGTATCGCCATCACCATCACCATGAATGGTGTCAGCACCAGCATCACCGTTGAGAATGTCCGCACCGGCGCCACCATTCACCGTATCCGCACCACCTCCGGCATTGATGGTATCCACACCGCCATTACCATTGATGGTGTTGACTTCATCATTCCCCGTCAGTGTGTCACTACCGGATGAACCATTGATGTTTTCAATGCCTTGCAACGTATCGGTATCGGAGCCATCGGAAGCCGTACCATCACCACCAGCACCCAGCGTGACGGTGACATTACTGCCATGAGAACTGTAATCTACCGTGTCTCCAACACTGCCATGGGCACCACCTATGAGAGTATCGGAACCCGCCTTGCCATAGAGTGTGTCATCACCGCCCTGGCCATCGAGAATATTGACTTCAGCGGTACCAATCAGTGTGTCGTTACCGGAACCACCATTGGCTGATTCAAAATTGGCAATAATGTCGGTGCCGCGGCCTACATCCACAACGCTGGAGGCACCAAGGTCAATCGTCAGACCAGCCGTTGTATCGGAGTAATCGAGGGTATCGTTGTCGTTGGCACTTTCACCACCATCCATGGTATCGCTGCCAGCACCGCCCTGGAGTGTATCGTTGCCTTCATCACCATTGAGGATGTCATCACCGCCGCGGCCTTCGAGGATGTCATTACCAATGCCGCCGTCATAACGGTTGTCATTATTGTCGCCAATAATGTGGTCATCCCCTTCGCCCAGCACCAAGTCTTCGATGCTGATCAGGGTATCAATATTGCCGCCGCCCAGATCCACCTGGAAACTATTACCACCGCCGGAACGGTCAATACTCAATGATCCGGCAAAGGCGCTGTAATCAACACGATCATTACCAAGCCCACCATTTAGCGTATCTGCACCCAGGCCACCATCCAGGATGTCGTTACCCTCACCACCAAGCAATTCATCATCACCACCATTGCCTATCAGTGTGTCAACGCCATTGCCACCTTCCAGTTTGTTGGCGTTATCATCTCCTGTGATCGTGTCACCATTACTGGTACCAATGACGTTCTCAATACCAACCAGGATGTCGTTGGAACCATCACCATCATTGGAAGCGACACCCGATGACAGATCCACATTCACAAAGCTACCGGCGCTGCTGTAGTCGGCAGTATCAACTGTACCTGCGTCATCACCGCCGGTAAGCGTATCGACACCGCCTGCTCCATACAGGGTATCGTTACCATCCCCACCCGTCAGATGATTGCTGACAGCATCACCACGAATCGAATCATCATTCGACGTCCCGATAACACGCTCAATATCAATCACATCATCGCGGTTACCAAAGCCGTCATTGCTGGCTTCTTCACTGGCAAGGTCTATGGTCAGCGCGCCTGTGGCACCACTGTAATCAGCCACATCGGCATTGCTGGTATCAGTGCTTTCATCACCGCCACGCAGGATATCCGAACCATCACCACCCTTGAGCGTATCCGCACCATCACCGCCATGAAGTACGTTAGCCTGATCATTGCCCGTCAACGTGTCATCGCCACTGCTGCCGGTAAGATTTTCAATACCTGCAAACGTATCCGTATCACCGGTTCCTGCATCTGTCGCCGAACCGGCGCCGCCACTGGTCAATGTTGCCGTTACCGCACTGCCATGGCCCGTGTAATCTGCGGTGTCGCCAGTACCGCCACCGCCGTCCAGCGTATCGCTGCCTGCACCGCCACGCAGGGTATCATCATCCGCATCACCAAAGAGCTGATCGGCACCACCGCCGCCGCTCAGGACGTCATTACCTGCATTGCCATGGAGAATGTTGCCGAGATTATCGCCCGTCAGAGCATCATTATTGGAGCCACCAGAAAGGTTCTCGACACTGGACAGAGTATCCCTGCCGCCCTGACCATCATTATTCACAGACTGGTTGGACAGGTTGATGGTAACGGCCTGAGTCTGTGCACTGTAATCAGCGGTATCGCTACCACCATCACCGAACAGGTTATCGTTGCCTGCCCCCCCGATCAGGGTGTCATCGTTATTCCCCCCACGGAGGGTATCAATGTCGTTACCTCCGTTGAGAGTGTCGTCGCCATCCCCACCTTCCAGCGTATCCGTTCCGCCCAGACCGCTCAGAGTATCGCCACCCAGACCACCCTGAATCACATTGGCAACACTGCTACCAGTCAGGGTATCTGCAGAATTACCACCGATAATGTTTTCAATGGATTGCAGTGTATCCTGCCCACCCAGCGTATCGTTCACCAGCGCCGCACTGGACAGATCAACCGTCAGGCCAGAAACCGCACTGCTGTAATCCACCGTATCAATATCGCCATTACCATTCAGGGTATCGTCACCGGCGCCACCGGCGAGGATATCATTGCCGCCACCACCATCGAGGATATTGTCCTGTGTGTCGCCAGTCAGGGTGTCGTTACCGGTGCCCGCCGTGACATTCTCTATGTCGATGTGGGTATCCTGACCACCATGGCCATCATCATTGTTCGTGTTATCTGCTAGGTTGATAATGATGTCATTAGTCTGGTAACCGTAATCGGCCGTATCTCCGCCAGAACCTTCCGCGCCGCCATCCAAAGTATC
The DNA here is from genome assembly GCA_964291505.2 of uncultured Kistimonas sp. GTDB lineage: Bacteria > Pseudomonadota > Gammaproteobacteria > Pseudomonadales > Endozoicomonadaceae > Kistimonas. Next base: position 1,204,930 of record OZ220199.1, read on the forward strand.
ATCACCGGCTTCACCGACCAGCCGGTCATCACCGCCACCACCGGCCAGCACGTTATCCTCACTGTTGCCGGTGATATCATCGTTCTCACCCGTGCCGGTGACATTCTCAATGTCGATCAATGTGTCAGTAGTCCCGACACTTCCACTAAAGGTGGCAGAGCCTGTATCCCCTCCCGAATCGTTATCAAGGTCAACCGTGATTTCATTACCAGTCACCGAGCTGTAATCAACAGTGTCAACTTCCGTGCCACCATCAATGGTATCGCTGTCACTGCCGAACGTTTCGATGAATGTATCTTCGCCTTCATTTCCGAACAGCTGGTCATTGCTGGCGCCACCGGTAATGCTGTCATTCCCTTGCCCGCCTTCAATACGGTTGGCACCACCACTACCAATCAGCGTATCGTTATGGTCTCCGGCAATAATATTCTCAACTTCGTTCAGGGAATCGGTCAGTGTTCCGCCTTCCCTGGCCCGGTTAGTGGTGAGATTGACCTCGATATCACCGGAAGCATCGGTGTAATCCGCCGTATCCGTCCCTGAACCACCATCCAGCAGATCAGTACCCTCACCCCCTCTCAGCGTGTCATTTTGATCACCACCGTACAGGTTATCGTTACCGTTAGCGCCAATGAGGGTGTCGGCACCACTGTTGCCGTAGAAATCATTATCTTCAGCATCACCGGTAATCTGGTCATCCCCGGCGCCACCGCGAATAATTTCAATGCCGGTCAGCGTATCCACACCACTCTGACCGTCGTTATTCAATGCCTGGTTACCCAGGTTGATAACAATGCCTTGTGTGCTGGTATTCGAGGAATAATCCGCGGTGTCACGGTCTGTGTTATCACCACCATTGAGGATGTCGCTGCCCGCTCCACCGGTGAGAGTATCATCACCGAGGCCACCGGTTAGTTCGTTAACGACCGCGTTTCCGGTCAGGGTATCGTTACCGTTGGTACCAATGATATTTTCAATATTCCGCAGGACATCGGTATCGGCACCGGATACCGCGGTACCATCACCGCCCAGAACCAGCGTCGCCTGAACAGACTGACCCGCCCCAAGGTTGCTGTAATCAACCGTATCAGTATCGGCACCACCATCAAGGGTGTCGCTGCCGGCACCTTCGATGAAGGTATCGTCACCGTCACCACCATTGAGCGTGTCATCCCCATCGCCACCCGTGAGGCTATCTGTACCCGCATTACCCGTGAGCGTATTGGCTACTGTTGTACCCACCAGTGTGTCGTTGCCACTGCCGGTAATCGCAGCTTCAAAGTTGCTGATACTATCCACATCACCAGCACCCGCGTTGACCTGGGTAAGATTGAGGTTAACGGTCAGGTCGTTACTGTAGTCACTGTAATCCAACGTATCGAAATCAGCGCCACCATCGAGGGTATCATTTCCGGCACCACCACTAATGGTGTCGTCATTGGCATCACCATTGACAGTGTCAGCACCGTCGCCACCAAACAGGGTATCGTTCTGATTACCGCCATGGAGCGTATCCGCTGCATCTTCACCCCGGATAGTGTCAGCCCCATCCAATCCTTCTATGACATTGGCCGCACTACTGCCGGTCAGGGTGTCATCATGATTACTGCCTTTGAGGTCCTCAATACCGGTCAGTGTGTCATTGCCATTGGCGCCGGAAGCTGTTCCTGCCGTCAAGTTGACCGTGACACTGTCCGTGGCATCATCATAATCTGCACGGTCGGTTGTGCCTCCGTCATCACCACCAATGAGTACATCGTCACCTAATCCGCCTTTGAGGACATCATTGCCTTCACGTCCTTCCAGCCGGTTACCCAGATTGTTACCGGTCAGAGAATCCCCCTGGGTGCCGCCGATCAGATTTTCAATGTTTTCGAAAGTATCCTGGCCACTGTCACCATCACTGGTCGCCTGATTGGTTAACAGGTTGGCGTTAACAATACCGGTTACACCGCTGTAATCGACTGTATCGGTACCGGCATCGCCTTTCAGGGTGTCATTGCCACTGCCACCACGCAGCGTGTCATCATTGTCACCCCCTTCAAGGGTGTCGGCACCATCCTCACCGGTCAGATCATCATTACCGGCCCCGCCTAGCAGGGTGTCACCACCCGTACCCCCTGTAAGGGTGTCATCGCCGGTGCCACCATCCAGGGTATCAACCCCTCCGCCACCGGACAGAGTGTCTGCGCCTCCCAACCCGGTCAGTACATTATTCGCTGTATCACCGGTCAGGGAATCCGCATTCTGGCTACCCGTTACATTCTCAATGCTGTCCAGTGTGTCACTGGTGAAATAGCCGTCGTCAGACGTCTGGTTAGCCCCTGCCGTTAAATCAACCGTGACGCCATTCAACGCATCAGTGTAATCGGCAGTATCCGTGCCATTCCCGCCACGGAGAATATCAATACCGGCACCACCGATCAGGGTGTCGTTGTTATTCCCTCCTTCCAGGGTATCCCCGCCAGCCCCTCCGTTCAGGGTGTCGTTACCACCACCGCCCTGCAACAGGTTAACCTCTGTGTCGCCGGTCAGCGTGTCACCACTGCCGCCGCCAATCAGGTTTTCAATATCGATGAGTTCATCTGTGCCGCCGTCACCATCAACAGTGGCTTCCGAATCCGCCAGGCTCGCAACCACAATGCCTGCTGCATTACTGTAATCCGCCGTATCCACATCGGAGCCGCCACCGCCTACCAGGCGGTCATTACCCGCGCCACCGGCCAACGTATCATCACCATCGTTTCCGGTCAGAACGTTGTTTCCGCCGTCACCGGTCAACGTATCAGCGGCACTGCCGCCCGTGATGTTCTCCACATTAACCAGAGTATCCTGACCGCCGTTACCATCATTATTGAGCGCCTGGTTTTGCAGATTAATGGTGACAGCCGTGGTTCTTGCACTGTAATTCGCGGTATCCCCGGCAGATTCGCCACCACTGCCACCATTAAGGGTATCCGCCCCATCACCACCGATGAGGACATCATCACCGCTTTCGCCATAAAGCTCATCAACACCGCCATTACCGGTCAACGTATCGCCGGAATCGCCACCATAAAGGTCATTGGCATTGTCATCGCCAGTCAGGGTATCGGCATGATCACTACCCCGGAGGTTTTCTATACTGATCAGCGTATCTGTCGCATCGCCACTGACAGTGGCCTGGGGAGTACCAAGAGAAAGGTCAGCATTAACTGAATTGGCCGCGTCGCTGTAGTCTGCGGTATCACCATCAGTTTCACCGGTGGTTCCGCCATTGAGGGTATCGCTGCCAAGACCGCCAATCAGTGTGTCATCACCACTGCCACCCATCAGGTTGTCAGCACCGGCATTACCATTGATCGTGTCGTTGCCGTTCTGGCCTTCGATGACATTGGCGTTGAGGTCACCGGTCAGCGTATCACCCAGCCCGCTGCCCTTGATGTTTTCAATATCGGTCAGGGTATCAGTATCCGACGTACCATCGGTGGCAGTACCGGCACTGAGATCAACGTTGACGATACGACCATGGCTGGTGTAGTCCACCGTATCGCCGTTCGTTTCACTGCCCTCACCACCATTGAGCACATCACTGCCACTACCGCCAATCAGCGTATCATCGCCATCTTCACCGTACAGTTCATCGTCTTCGGCATTACCATACAGGGTGTCGTTGTCCCCATTACCGCGAAGCACATTGACCCCGTCATCACCAGTGATGACATCGGCGTGTGCACTTCCCGTGATATTTTCAATGCTGGTCAGGGTATCGGTGTCACTGCCCACTGTGACGGTATCGGTTGGTCCGGAAATATCGGCATTCACACTGCCGGATGCCAGACTGTAGTCAGCCGTATCGTTACCGCCACCACCATTCAGGTTGTCGCTACCGATACCACCATCCAGAGTATCGCCACCGCTGCCACCTTCCAGCGTGTCATCGCCGGCATCACCAAAGAGTGTGTCGGCATTATTACCGCCTTCCAGAGTGTCACCAGCACCGCCGCCCCGTAATGTGTCCTCGCCATCCCCGCCCTGTAGCAGGTTAATCTCATCATCGCCGGTAATCGTGTCACCACCGGAACTACCTATAATGTTTTCGATACTTTCCAGCGTATCGGTAGAACCTGAACCATCGGTTGCATTCGGCGTCGCGGCGGCGAGATCAACGGTGATGCTGTTGGCATCATTACTGTAATCCGCAGTGTCTGTTCCATCACCACCCTTGATCTGGTCAGCACCGGAGCCGCCCTCAAGGCTGTCATCATCGTCCCCACCTTCAAGGATGTCATCACCACTGCCACCAGTCAGCGTATCATCACCGGCATCCCCCCTGAGCGTATCTGCGGCCTTACCACCATCAAGCGTATCCGCACCCTCGCCACCTTCCAGCGTATCGTCACCGCCGCCGCCGCTCAGGGTGTCATCCTCGTCATTGCCTAATAACGTGTTGTCGCTGCCATCCCCGGTCAGGGTATCGGCGAAAGCACTGCCTGTGAGGTTTTCAATATCAATCAACGTGTCAGTAGCATCGCCATCAACAATCGCCGTGTCACTGGAGCCAGAAAGATCTGCCGTCACAAAACCGGAAGCGTTGGTGTAATCCGCCGTATCACCACCACTGCCTTCAGCCCCGCCATCCAGCGTATCAGCGCCGGCGCCACCGGCCAGGATGTCATCCTCAAGACCACCGGACAGGCTGTTAACACCTGCATCACCGGTCAGAGTATCCTTAAAGTTACTACCGATGACGTTTTCAATATTGCTGATCTGGTCAATAGAGCCACTGCCATCGGTAGCATGATTCGAGACCGCAGAGAGATCAAGGATGACGCCGATTGTGTCACTATTCCCATCCAGATCGGATGAATAATCCACCGTATCGATACCCGTGCCGGTACCACCATCAATACTGTCAGCACCTGCGCCACCGACGAGAGTGTCGGAGCCATCCCCACCTTCAAGTGTATCGGCACCCGCCCCGCCATTCAGGGTATCGTTACCATTCATGCCCTGCAGGGTATTGGCGTTAGCATCCCCTGTCAGCACATCACCGGAGCTGCTGCCAATGATGTTTTCAATCTCAATTAAATCATCCTGACCGGAATCTCCATCATCCGTTGCCTTGTTGATGGATAGATTCGCGTTAACCGCATTCGCGGCAAGAGAGTAGTCTGCGGTATCGCCTACAGCGGTATTTGTGCCACCTTCAAGGCGATCATTCCCTGCACGGCCCTTGAGGTTATCATCACCCGCACCACCAAAGAGATCATTGGCATTGGCATCGCCGGTGAGAAAATCATCATTGCCACTGCCCCGGAGATTATCGATATCAAAGAAGGTATCCTGTCCGCTATCACCATCATCGGTGGCCATGCCGTCTGTCAGGCTGGCGGTCACGGCTCCTGCCGCATTGGTATAATCGACTGTGTTTTCATCAGTGCCATCACTGCCACCCCGGAAGGTGTCATCACCCTGCCCACCCGAGAAGGTATCGCTGCCCAGCCCGCCAGACAGCTCATTATCCTCCGTGTTACCGGTCAGGGTATCGTCACCATTACTGCCAATGACATTTTCAATGCCCGACAGCGTATCGGAGAAACCGAAACCATCTGCAGATGCACTGCCGGTCTGCAGGTTTACATTCACAAAGAGGTTACTGGAGCTGTAATCCGCCGTATCAATGTCATCACCACCGATCAGCTCATCAGCGCCCTGTCCGCCAACAAGGATGTCATCACCTGCACCGCCATCAAGCCGGTTTTCATTGGCATCCCCTGTCAGCTGATCGGCTCCAGAACCACCATTAACGTTTTCGATGCCGATTAATGTGTCAGAACCACCCGTGCCATCGGTTGCCTGAGGTGCAGATGCTGAGAGATCAACGGTGACATCACCGGTTTCATCACTGTAATCCGCGGTATCTTCCAGACCGGCGCCACCATCCAGCGTGTCATCACCGGCACCGCCCTTCAGGATGTCATCGCCCACCTGACCTTCCAGCGTGTCATCTTCGGCGCCACCGCTAAGGGTATCCGCACCATCGCCGCCCTGAAGCAGGTTAGCCTGATCATTACCGGTTATCGTATCCGCACCCTGACTACCGATAATATTTTCAATGCTGTACAGGGAGTCGGTCGTTCCGGAACCATCAATAGCGGTGGCAGGTGTCGCACCTGCCTCTACAGAAAGGTCAACGGTGACACCAGCCAAGCCGTCCTGGCTGTAGTCAGCCGTATCAATGCCTGAGTCACCCCGCAGGATATCGGCGCCATCCCCACCTCGCAGGGTATCGTTCTCACCACCACCATCAAGAGTATCCGCACCATCTTCACCGGAGAGGAAATCGTCTCCCAATCCGCCCTGCAGATTGTTGACGCTGTTGTTACCGGTCAGGGAATCATCGTGATTACTGCCTATGACATTTTCGATGTTAAGGAGTGTGTCCTGATCGCCATTACCGTCGGTAGAAATGCCATCCAGATCAATCGTAACCGAACCGTTATCCAGGCTGTAATCGGCGGTATCACCGTTAGTCTCCCCCGTGGTACCGCCATCAAGCGTATCGGCCCCATCACCACCGCGGAGGATGTCATCACCACCGCCCCCACTCAGGTTGTTGGCGACATCGCTGCCCGTCAGCGTATCGTTCAGGGCACCACCGATAGCATTTTCAATGCTACTGAGCGTTTCTGTGATACTGCCTTCTGTTGCCTGATTCGCAGAAAGATCTATTGTTACGACTTCTGTCGTTTGATAGCTGTAATCGACCGTGTCGTTACCGCCACCACCGCTCAATGTATCCTGACCGGCACCGCCCGACAGTGTGTCATCATTACTGCCGCCGTTCAGCGTATCATCACCACCCCGACCACTGAGCGTATCGTTGCCACTTCCGCCTTTAATCGTTTGGGCATTGCCGTCACCACTGATAGTGTCATTACCGGAACCGCCGATAAATTCTTCTATGCCAGTTAAATTATCCCGTCCACCCTGACCATCATTGTTGAGAGTCTGGTTTTCCAGATCGATAGTGACATTGCTGGTCTCTGCAGAATAATCAACAACATCCGTACTAGCGTCATCACCACCGATAATCACATCATCACCAGCACCACCGGTGAATGTGTCACCGCCATCACCACCATTGAGCGTATTGTCATCGGCATCCCCAATCAGTGTGTCACCACGGGTTGAGCCGATCACATTTTCAATATCTTCGAGGGTATCTACATCGGTTGTAGCATCGGTTGCATTACCAGCATCCAGATTGACGGTTATGGCTCGCAGATGTCCACTGTAATCAACCGTATCGCCGTTAGTTTCAAGGTTCTCGCCACCACGCAGGGTGTCACTGCCCTCACCGCCACTGAGCGTATCATCCCCATCGCCGCCTTCGAGCACATCATCGCCGTCGTTGCCGGATAATGTGTCTTCACCACTGCCACCCTGCAGGGTATTGGCGATGCTGTTCCCAGTCAGCGAATCATCGCCAGTACCACCGATCAGATTCTCAATGCTTTCCAGCGTATCCGTTGCGTCACCGGATACAACCGCTTGAGGAGTAGCGGCTGACAGATCCGCATCCACATCACCAATTGCGTCACTGTAATCGGCGGTGTCGTTATCCAAGCCACCACGGAGGATATCAGCACCTAATCCCCCCTTAAGGGTGTCATCGCCATCACCGCCATCCAGGGTATCGTCACCGGCACCACCCTCAAGGCTGTCAGCGCCAGCCTGACCTTCCAGGGTATCCGCTCCTCCATTCCCGATCAGGGTATCGGTCAGTGTTCCACCACGCAGGAGATTGTTCTGGTTATCGCCCGTCAGGCTGTTACCGAGATTACCGCCCCAGATATTTTCTATACCAACCAGCGAATCCGGTGCATCCCCTGTCACAATGGCCGTCGGGGAGGCAACCGACAGATCAATGGTGACGGCACCACCGGCAGAGGTGTAGTCAGCAGTATCACCGCCCGTATCATTATCGCCCCCTTCCAGTGTGTCACCGCCAAGACCGCCGGCCAGAATGTCATCACCGTCCCCACCTTTGAGAACATTGGCATTGCCATCCCCCGTCAGGGTATCGCCGGCAGAACCCCCTGTGACATTTTCAATACTGTCGAGGACATCGGTTACGAGGCCATTTTCCGTCACCTTGTTATTCGTGAGAGAAAGGTTGACTGTCACAACCTCAGTGTTGTTGCTGTAATCTGCGGTGTCATTGCCTGCACCGCCGTTGAGGGTATCGCTGCCGGCACCGCCATCGAGAATGTCGTTTTCCGCGCCACCATTGAGAGTGTCATCCCCACCATTGCCACGCAGGGTATCCACACCGCCATTGCCGGAAAGAACATTGACCTCATCATCACCTGTTAACAGATCATCACTACCGGTACCGTTCACATTTTCGATATCAATCAGGGTATCAGTCGCAAGACCACCTTCCTTCACCTGATTGCTACCGGCAGAAAGGTCTACTTCCACGCCGCTGGTATTGAGACTGTAATCTGCCGTATCACCACCCGCACCGTGGGCCCCGCCGTTGAGTGTATCTGCACCCGTAGATGAGCCAACACCGCCGGACAACACATCATCACCGGCATTACCGGTCAGAACATTATTCCCATTGTCGCCAGTCAGGGTGTCATCGCCGGCACCAGCCGTGACGTTCTCAATATCCTGAAGCGTATCCGTAGCACCAAACTGGTCGGTAGCAGTGCTACTGCTCAAGTTAATTGTCAGATCCTGACCAACCGTGGCAGCACTGTAATCTGCCGTATCACCATTGGTTTCAGCACCTTCCCCACCATTCAGCGTGTCATTACCATCACCGCCGACCAGCGTGTCATCACCCTCCATGCCTCTCAGGGTATTGGCGCTTGCATCACCGGTCAGGCTGTCAGCATCATTGGTGCCTGTGAGGTTCTCAATGTTAAGCAGGGTATCACTGCCACCCAGGCTGTCAGTAGCGGTGCCATCGGCAAGGCTTGCGGTTACCCCTACGCTACCGGTATCACTGAAATCAACCGTATCACCCAGAGTTTCATCGGTTTCTCCACCATCCAGAATGTCGTCACCACCACCGCCGGTGAGCGTATCGTCACCATCACCACCGGTTAGCTGGTTACCTACGGTGTTACTGTCTGATCCGATCAGGGTGTCATCACCCGCACCGCCGATGACATTCTCGATAGCGACATACGTATCAACGCCACCCAATCCATCACTGCCCGACCCTGTTTTCAGGTTGGCACTGATATCAACAAGACTGTCTGCATAACTGGCCGTATCGACATCATCACCACCATTGAAGGTGTCATTACCACTGCCACCAATCAGGGTGTCATTACCCGCCCCCCCCTGCAGGGTATCATTGCCGCCTTCACCCCGAAGGGTATCCGCATCACCACCGCCACTCAGGATATTAACGTTGTTATCACCGGTAATGTCATCGTCCCAGTTGGTGCCAATGACATTCTCTATCCCTGTTAGCGTATCTGTATCTGAAGTGCTATCTGTCGCAGAACCATTTCCGCTTCCAGTGTCCAGATCGACCGTAATCTTTCTCAGGTGAGTACTGTAATCAGCGGTATCCCCATTGGTTTCACCACTGTTGCCGCCCGTTAATGTGTCGCTGCCCTCACCACCACGCAGAGTGTCATCACCATCGCCACCTTCCAGGGTATCGGCATCGCCTAAACCGGATAGCGTGTCATTACCATCACCACCCTGTAAGGTATTGACCGCGCTACTACCGGTCAGCGTATCACCGGCAGTACCGCCAATGAGGTTCTCAATACTGTCCAGGGTGTCCGTGGCATCACCCGCAACAATCGCTTGAGGCGTGGCGGCTGACAGGTCTGCCGTCACCACCGTGGTGGCGTCACTGTAATCCGCCGTATCCTCGTCCGCGCCGCCGCGCAGAATATCCGCACCGGTGCCGCCTTTGAGGATGTCGTTACCATCCCCACCATCCAGAGTATCTGCATCCGCACCACCATCCAGAATATCGGAACCGCCGCTGCCCTCAAGGGTATCGGTACCCGCATTACCGGTTAGGGTGTCATCCTGACTACCGCCACGCAGAGTGTTGGCCACACTGTTGCCGGTCAGCGTATTGGCATGGCCACTGGCACCGTCAATGTTCTCTATATTGGATAATGTGTCTGAAGCTTCACCAACGATGAGTGCCTGTGGCGAGGCTACGGACAGATCCACCGTCACGGCACCTGTCGCATCCGTGTAATCAACAGTATCACCAACCGTAGTATTACTGCCGCCATCAAGGTCATCCGCGCCCAGGCCACCTTTCAGGGTGTCATCACCAGCACCACCATTAAGGACATTAACGGAATCATCACCGGTCAGGGTATCGTTGCCGCTGCCGCCGGTGACGTTCTCAATGCTGTCCAGGGTATCGGTCAGGGTACCGCCTTCCGTGGCACGGACCGTGGCAGCCGACAGGTCAACCACCACCGCATCGGTATTGCTGCTGTAGTCCGCCGTATCATTGCCACTACCACCATTGAGGGTGTCAATACCAACGCCACCGCTAAGGATATCGTTGTCGTTACCACCGTTGAGGGTGTCAGCGCCCTCATTACCACTTAAAACGTCATCGCCATCACCACCAGACAGAACATTGGCCTCGGTATTACCAGTCAGGGAATCATCAGCAACAGAGCCGATGACATTTTCAATATTAAGCAGGGTATCCGTTAAAACGCCCGCTTCACGGACCTGATCACTGGTCGCTGAAAGGTCAACCGACACCCATGCACTGTTCTGGCTGTAATCCACCGTGTCGCCATTGGCACCGTGGGCGCCGCCGTCCAGGGTGTCGTTGCCGGTCGTCGCGCCGGTACCGCCCATCAGGGTGTCATCACCCCCGCCACCGGTCAGCACGTTCGCACTGCTGTCACCGGTCAATAGGTCATCGCCGCCACCGCCGGTGACGTTCTCAATATTCTGCAGGGTATCCGTGGCGCCGAACTGGTCCGTCGCCGTGCTGCTGGTCAGGTTGATGGTGAGGTTCTGGCCCGCCGTCGCCGCACTGTAATCCGCCGTGTCACCGTTGGTCTCGCCGCCTTCGCCCCCGTTGAGGGTATCGTTGCCGTCACCGCCCACCAGGGTGTCGTCGCCGTTCATCCCCAGCAGCTGGTTGGCATTGGCATCGCCGGTCAGGCTGTCGTTGCTGGCAGTACCGGTCAGGTTCTCGATGTTGAGCAGGGTGTCGCTGCCACCCTCACTGTCCGTGGCCGAGTTCGTCGACAGGTTCGCCGTGACCCCATTGGTCCCGTCCTTGAAGGCCACCGTGTCGCCGCCAGTCTCGCCACCTTCACCGCCGTCCAGGGTGTCGTCGCCGGCACCGCCGGTCAGGGTGTCATCCCCTTCACCGCCGGTCAGGGCATTGCCCACCGTGCTACTGTCCGTACCCGTCAGGGTGTCGTCACCGCTGCCGCCGATCACGTTCTCTACATTGGTGTAACTCTCTGCACCCCCGGTGCCGTCATTACCGATCCCGGTATCCAGGTTGGCGGTCACATCCTGGGTCACACCGTCATAACTGACCGTGTCTACATCCGCACCGCCGTCGAAGTCATCACTGCCGGTGCCGCCGAACAGCGTATCGGCGCCGGCATCCCCGTTCAGGGTGTCATCGCCGCCTTCGCCCCGCAGGATATCCGCGTCATCACCGCCACTGAGGGTGTTGTCTTCATCGTCCCCGGTAATGTCATCGTTCTGGTTCGAACCGATCACGTTCTCGATACCGATCAGGGTATCTACATCACTGGTGGTATCCGTCGCCGTACCATTACCACCTCCCGTATCCAGGTCCACCGTGATCGAACGCAGGTGGGTGCTGTAGTCCGCCGTATCGCCATTCGTTTCACTGGCGCTGCCACCGTCCAGGGTGTCACTGCCTTCGCCGCCGCGCAGGGTGTCATCACCCGCACCACCTTCGAGGGTATCCGCATCCCCCAGGCCGGACAGCGTATCGTCACCGGCGTTGCCGCTCAGGGTGTTCGCCACGCTGCTGCCGGTCAGGGTATCCCCGGCACTGCCGCCGATCAGGTTCTCTATGCTGTCCAGGGTGTCCGTGGCATCGCCGGCCACGGTCGCCTGGGGCGTCGCCGCTGACAGGTCCGCCGTCACCACCGTGGTCGCGTCACTGTAATCCGCCGTATCCTCGTCCGCGCCGCCACGCAGGGTATCCGCACCAGCGCCGCCCTTCAGGATGTCGTTGCCGTCACCCCCTTCCAGGATGTCCGCATCCGCGCCACCGTCCAGGGTATCCGCGCCACCATTACCTTCCAGGGTGTCCGCACCCCCGTTACCGGTCAGGGTGTCATCCTGGCTGCCGCCGCGCAGGGTGTTGGCCACGCTGCTCCCGGTCAGGGTATTGGCATGGCCGCTGGCCCCATCCAGGTTCTCGATGCCCGACAGACTGTCCGAGGCTTCCCCGGTGATCACCGCCTGGGGTGAGGCCACCGACAGATCCACCGTGACCGCGCCGGTGGCATCGGTATAGTCCGCCGTATCCCCCGCACCGCTGTCAGCACCACCGATCAGCGTATCCGCCCCCAGGCCGCCGGCCAGGGTGTCATCGCCGGCGCCACCGTCCAGCACGTTGCCCACGGTCAGGCTGTCCGTGCCAGTCAGGGTATCGTTGCCGCTGCCGCCGGTGACGTTCTCAATGCTGTCCAGGGTATCGGTCAGGATGCCGCCTTCCGTGGCACGGACCGTGGCAGCCGACAGGTCAACCACCACATCACCGGTGTTATCGCTGTAATCCGCCGTATCGGTACCGTCACCGCCGTTCAACGTATCAGCACCGGCACCCCCGTTAAGGATGTCGTTGTCGTTACCGCCGTTGAGGGTGTCGGCACCGCCATTGCCCTTCAGGGTGTCATCCCGGTCGCCGCCGGTCAGGGTGTTGGCCTGGTCGTCACCGGTCAGCACATCATCGCTGCCGGTACCGATCACGTTCTCGATGTTGAGCAGGGTGTCGGTGAAGACACTGCCTTCTTTCACCTGGTTGGTGGACACCGACAAGTCCACTTCCACCCCGGTGCTGTTCTGGCTGTAATCCACCGTGTCGCCATTGGCACCGTGGGCGCCGCCGTCCAGGGTGTCGTTGCCGGTCGTCGCGCCGGTACCGCCCATCAGGGTGTCATCACCCCCGCCACCGGTCAGCACGTTCGCACTGCTGTCACCGGTCAATAGGTCATCGCCGCCACCGCCGGTGACGTTCTCAATATTCTGCAGGGTATCCGTGGCGCCGAACTGGTCCGTCGCCGTGCTGCTGGTCAGGTTGATGGTGAGGTTCTGGCCCGCCGTCGCCGCACTGTAATCCGCCGTGTCACCGTTGGTCTCGCCGCCTTCGCCCCCGTTGAGGGTATCGTTGCCGTCACCGCCCACCAGGGTGTCGTCGCCGTTCATCCCCAGCAGCTGGTTGGCATTGGCATCGCCGGTCAGGCTGTCGTTGTTGGCAGTACCGGTCAGGTTCTCGATGTTGAGCAGGGTGTCGCTGCCACCCTCACTGTCCGTGGCCGAGTTCGTCGACAGGTTCGCCGTGACCCCGTTGGTCCCGTCCTTGAAGGCCACCGTGTCGCCGCCAGTCTCGCCACCTTCACCGCCGTCCAGGGTGTCGTCGCCGGCACCGCCGGTCAGGGTGTCATCCCCCGCACCGCCGGTCAGGGCATTGCCCACCGTGCTACTGTCCGTACCCGTCAGGGTGTCGTCACCGCTGCCGCCGATCACGTTCTCTACATTGGTGTAACTCTCTGCACCCCCGGTGCCGTCATTACCGATCCCGGTATCCAGGTTGGCGGTCACATCCTGGGTCACACCGTCATAACTGACCGTGTCTACATCCGCACCGCCGTCGAAGTCATCACTGCCGGTGCCGCCGAACAGCGTATCGGCGCCGGCATCCCCGTTCAGGGTGTCATCGCCGCCTTCGCCCCGCAGGATATCCGCGTCATCACCGCCACTGAGGGTGTTGTCTTCATCGTCCCCGGTAATGTCATCGTTCTGGTTCGAACCGATCACGTTCTCGATACCGATCAGGGTATCTACATCACTGGTGGTATCCGTCGCCGTACCATTACCACCTCCCGTATCCAGGTCCACCGTGATCGAACGCAGGTGGGTGCTGTAGTCCGCCGTATCGCCATTCGTTTCACTGGCGCTGCCACCGTCCAGGGTGTCACTGCCTTCGCCGCCGCGCAGGGTGTCATCACCCGCACCACCTTCGAGGGTATCCGCATCCCCCAGGCCGGACAGCGTATCGTCACCGGCGTTGCCGCTCAGGGTGTTCGCCACGCTGCTGCCGGTCAGGGTATCCCCGGCACTGCCGCCGATCAGGTTCTCTATGCTGTCCAGGATGTCCGTGGCATCGCCGGCCACGGTCGCCTGGGGCGTCGCCGCTGACAGGTCCGCCGTCACCACCGTGGTCGCGTCACTGTAATCCGCCGTATCCTCGTCCGCGCCGCCACGCAGGGTATCCGCACCAGCGCCGCCCTTCAGGATGTCGTTGCCGTCACCCCCTTCCAGGATGTCCGCATCCGCGCCACCGTCCAGGGTATCCGCGCCACCATTACCTTCCAGGGTGTCCGCACCCCCGTTACCGGTCAGGGTGTCATCCTGGCTGCCGCCGCGCAGGGTGTTGGCCACGCTGCTCCCGGTCAGGGTATTGGCATGGCCGCTGGCCCCATCCAGGTTCTCGATGCCCGACAGGCTGTCCGAGGCTTCCCCGGTGATCACCGCCTGGGGTGAGGCCACCGACAGATCCACCGTGACCGCGCCGGTGGCATCGGTATAGTCCGCCGTATCCCCCGCACCGCTGTCAGCACCACCGATCAGCGTATCCGCCCCCAGGCCGCCGGCCAGGGTGTCATCGCCGGCGCCACCGTCCAGCACGTTGCCCACGGTCAGGCTGTCCGTGCCAGTCAGGGTATCGTTGCCGCTGCCGCCGGTGACGTTCTCAATGCTGTCCAGGGTATCGGTCAGGATGCCGCCTTCCGTGGCACGGACCGTGGCAGCCGACAGGTCAACCACCACATCACCGGTGTTATCGCTGTAATCCGCCGTATCGGTACCGTCACCGCCGTTCAACGTATCAGCACCGGCACCCCCGTTAAGGATGTCGTTGTCGTTACCGCCGTTGAGGGTGTCGGCACCGCCATTGCCCTTCAGGGTGTCATCCCGGTCGCCGCCGGTCAGGGTGTTGGCCTGGTCGTCACCGGTCAGCACATCATCGCTGCCGGTACCGATCACGTTCTCGATGTTGAGCAGGGTGTCGGTGAAGACACTGCCTTCTTTCACCTGGTTGGTGGACACCGACAAGTCCACTTCCACCCCGGTGCTGTTCTGGCTGTAATCCACCGTGTCGCCATTGGCACCGTGGGCGCCGCCGTCCAGGGTGTCGTTGCCGGTCGTCGCGCCGGTACCGCCCATCAGGGTGTCATCACCCCCGCCACCGGTCAGCACGTTCGCACTGCTGTCACCGGTCAATAGGTCATCGCCGCCACCGCCGGTGACGTTCTCAATATTCTGCAGGGTATCCGTGGCGCCGAACTGGTCCGTCGCCGTGCTGCTGGTCAGGTTGATGGTGAGGTTCTGGCCCGCCGTCGCCGCACTGTAATCCGCCGTGTCACCGTTGGTCTCGCCGCCTTCGCCCCCGTTGAGGGTATCGTTGCCGTCACCGCCCACCAGGGTGTCGTCGCCGTTCATCCCCAGCAGCTGGTTGGCATTGGCATCGCCGGTCAGGCTGTCGTTGCTGGCAGTACCGGTCAGGTTCTCGATGTTGAGCAGGGTGTCGCTGCCACCCTCACTGTCCGTGGCCGAGTTCGTCGACAGGTTCGCCGTGACCCCGTTGGTCCCGTCCTTGAAGGCCACCGTGTCGCCGCCAGTCTCGCCACCTTCACCGCCGTCCAGGGTGTCGTCGCCGGCACCGCCGGTCAGGGTGTCATCCCCCGCACCGCCGGTCAGGGCATTGCCCACCGTGCTACTGTCCGTACCCGTCAGGGTGTCGTCACCGCTGCCGCCGATCACGTTCTCTACATTGGTGTAACTCTCTGCACCCCCGGTGCCGTCATTACCGATCCCGGTATCCAGGTTGGCGGTCACATCCTGGGTCACACCGTCATAACTGACCGTGTCTACATCCGCACCGCCGTCGAAGTCATCACTGCCGGTGCCGCCGAACAGCGTATCGGCGCCGGCATCCCCGTTCAGGGTGTCATCGCCGCCTTCGCCCCGCAGGATATCCGCGTCATCACCGCCACTGAGGGTGTTGTCTTCATCGTCCCCGGTAATGTCATCGTTCTGGTTCGAACCGATCACGTTCTCGATACCGATCAGGGTATCTACATCACTGGTGGTATCCGTCGCCGTACCATTACCACCTCCCGTATCCAGGTCCACCGTGATCGAACGCAGGTGGGTGCTGTAGTCCGCCGTATCGCCATTCGTTTCACTGGCGCTGCCACCGTCCAGGGTGTCACTGCCTTCGCCGCCGCGCAGGGTGTCATCACCCGCACCACCTTCGAGGGTATCCGCATCCCCCAGGCCGGACAGCGTATCGTCACCGGCGTTGCCGCTCAGGGTGTTCGCCACGCTGCTGCCGGTCAGGGTATCCCCGGCACTGCCGCCGATCAGGTTCTCTATGCTGTCCAGGATGTCCGTGGCATCGCCGGCCACGGTCGCCTGGGGCGTCGCCGCTGACAGGTCCGCCGTCACCACCGTGGTCGCGTCACTGTAATCCGCCGTATCCTCGTCCGCGCCGCCACGCAGGGTATCCGCACCAGCGCCGCCCTTCAGGATGTCGTTGCCGTCACCCCCTTCCAGGATGTCCGCATCCGCGCCACCGTCCAGGGTATCCGCGCCACCATTACCTTCCAGGGTGTCCGCACCCCCGTTACCGGTCAGGGTGTCATCCTGGCTGCCGCCGCGCAGGGTGTTGGCCACGCTGCTCCCGGTCAGGGTATTGGCATGGCCGCTGGCCCCATCCAGGTTCTCGATGCCCGACAGGCTGTCCGAGGCTTCCCCGGTGATCACCGCCTGGGGTGAGGCCACCGACAGATCCACCGTGACCGCGCCGGTGGCATCGGTATAGTCCGCCGTATCCCCCGCACCGCTGTCAGCACCACCGATCAGCGTATCCGCCCCCAGGCCGCCGGCCAGGGTGTCATCGCCGGCGCCACCGTCCAGCACGTTGCCCACGGTCAGGCTGTCCGTGCCAGTCAGGGTATCGTTGCCGCTGCCGCCGGTGACGTTCTCAATGCTGTCCAGGGTATCGGTCAGGATGCCGCCTTCCGTGGCACGGACCGTGGCAGCCGACAGGTCAACCACCACATCACCGGTGTTATCGCTGTAATCCGCCGTATCGGTACCGTCACCGCCGTTCAACGTATCAGCACCGGCACCCCCGTTAAGGATGTCGTTGTCGTTACCGCCGTTGAGGGTGTCGGCACCGCCATTGCCCTTCAGGGTGTCATCCCGGTCGCCGCCGGTCAGGGTGTTGGCCTGGTCGTCACCGGTCAGCACATCATCGCTGCCGGTACCGATCACGTTCTCGATGTTGAGCAGGGTGTCGGTGAAGACACTGCCTTCTTTCACCTGGTTGGTGGACACCGACAAGTCCACTTCCACCCCGGTGCTGTTCTGGCTGTAATCCACCGTGTCGCCATTGGCACCGTGGGCGCCGCCGTCCAGGGTGTCGTTGCCGGTCGTCGCGCCGGTACCGCCCATCAGGGTGTCATCACCCCCGCCACCGGTCAGCACGTTCGCACTGCTGTCACCGGTCAATAGGTCATCGCCGCCACCGCCGGTGACGTTCTCAATATTCTGCAGGGTATCCGTGGCGCCGAACTGGTCCGTCGCCGTGCTGCTGGTCAGGTTGATGGTGAGGTTCTGGCCCGCCGTCGCCGCACTGTAATCCGCCGTGTCACCGTTGGTCTCGCCGCCTTCGCCCCCGTTGAGGGTATCGTTGCCGTCACCGCCCACCAGGGTGTCGTCGCCGTTCATCCCCAGCAGCTGGTTGGCATTGGCATCGCCGGTCAGGCTGTCGTTGCTGGCAGTACCGGTCAGGTTCTCGATGTTGAGCAGGGTGTCGCTGCCACCCTCACTGTCCGTGGCCGAGTTCGTCGACAGGTTCGCCGTGACCCCATTGGTCCCGTCCTTGAAGGCCACCGTGTCGCCGCCAGTCTCGCCACCTTCACCGCCGTCCAGGGTGTCGTCGCCGGCACCGCCGGTCAGGGTGTCATCCCCTTCACCGCCGGTCAGGGCATTGCCCACCGTGCTACTGTCCGTACCCGTCAGGGTGTCGTCACCGCTGCCGCCGATCACGTTCTCTACATTGGTGTAACTCTCTGCACCCCCGGTGCCGTCATTACCGATCCCGGTATCCAGGTTGGCGGTCACATCCTGGGTCACACCGTCATAACTGACCGTGTCTACATCCGCACCGCCGTCGAAGTCATCACTGCCGGTGCCGCCGAACAGCGTATCGGCGCCGGCATCCCCGTTCAGGGTGTCATCGCCGCCTTCGCCCCGCAGGATATCCGCGTCATCACCGCCACTGAGGGTGTTGTCTTCATCGTCCCCGGTAATGTCATCGTTCTGGTTCGAACCGATCACGTTCTCGATACCGATCAGGGTATCTACATCACTGGTGGTATCCGTCGCCGTACCATTACCACCTCCCGTATCCAGGTCCACCGTGATCGAACGCAGGTGGGTGCTGTAGTCCGCCGTATCGCCATTCGTTTCACTGGCGCTGCCACCGTCCAGGGTGTCACTGCCTTCGCCGCCGCGCAGGGTGTCATCACCCGCACCACCTTCGAGGGTATCCGCATCCCCCAGGCCGGACAGCGTATCGTCACCGGCGTTGCCGCTCAGGGTGTTCGCCACGCTGCTGCCGGTCAGGGTATCCCCGGCACTGCCGCCGATCAGGTTCTCTATGCTGTCCAGGATGTCCGTGGCATCGCCGGCCACGGTCGCCTGGGGCGTCGCCGCTGACAGGTCCGCCGTCACCACCGTGGTCGCGTCACTGTAATCCGCCGTATCCTCGTCCGCGCCGCCACGCAGGGTATCCGCACCAGCGCCGCCCTTCAGGATGTCGTTGCCGTCACCCCCTTCCAGGATGTCCGCATCCGCGCCACCGTCCAGGGTATCCGCGCCACCATTACCTTCCAGGGTGTCCGCACCCCCGTTACCGGTCAGGGTGTCATCCTGGCTGCCGCCGCGCAGGGTGTTGGCCACGCTGCTCCCGGTCAGGGTATTGGCATGGCCGCTGGCCCCATCCAGGTTCTCGATGCCCGACAGGCTGTCCGAGGCTTCCCCGGTGATCACCGCCTGGGGTGAGGCCACCGACAGATCCACCGTGACCGCGCCGGTGGCATCGGTATAGTCCGCCGTATCCCCCGCACCGCTGTCAGCACCACCGATCAGCGTATCCGCCCCCAGGCCGCCGGCCAGGGTGTCATCGCCGGCGCCACCGTCCAGCACGTTGCCCACGGTCAGGCTGTCCGTGCCAGTCAGGGTATCGTTGCCGCTGCCGCCGGTGACGTTCTCAATGCTGTCCAGGGTATCGGTCAGGATGCCGCCTTCCGTGGCACGGACCGTGGCAGCCGACAGGTCAACCACCACATCACCGGTGTTATCGCTGTAATCCGCCGTATCGGTACCGTCACCGCCGTTCAACGTATCAGCACCGGCACCCCCGTTAAGGATGTCGTTGTCGTTACCGCCGTTGAGGGTGTCGGCACCGCCATTGCCCTTCAGGGTGTCATCCCGGTCGCCGCCGGTCAGGGTGTTGGCCTGGTCGTCACCGGTCAGCACATCATCGCTGCCGGTACCGATCACGTTCTCGATGTTGAGCAGGGTGTCGGTGAAGACACTGCCTTCTTTCACCTGGTTGGTGGACACCGACAAGTCCACTTCCACCCCGGTGCTGTTCTGGCTGTAATCCACCGTGTCGCCATTGGCACCGTGGGCGCCGCCGTCCAGGGTGTCGTTGCCGGTCGTCGCGCCGGTACCGCCCATCAGGGTGTCATCACCCCCGCCACCGGTCAGCACGTTCGCACTGCTGTCACCGGTCAATAGGTCATCGCCGCCACCGCCGGTGACGTTCTCAATATTCTGCAGGGTATCCGTGGCGCCGAACTGGTCCGTCGCCGTGCTGCTGGTCAGGTTGATGGTGAGGTTCTGGCCCGCCGTCGCCGCACTGTAATCCGCCGTGTCACCGTTGGTCTCGCCGCCTTCGCCCCCGTTGAGGGTATCGTTGCCGTCACCGCCCACCAGGGTGTCGTCGCCGTTCATCCCCAGCAGCTGGTTGGCATTGGCATCGCCGGTCAGGCTGTCGTTGCTGGCAGTACCGGTCAGGTTCTCGATGTTGAGCAGGGTGTCGCTGCCACCCTCACTGTCCGTGGCCGAGTTCGTCGACAGGTTCGCCGTGACCCCATTGGTCCCGTCCTTGAAGGCCACCGTGTCGCCGCCAGTCTCGCCACCTTCACCGCCGTCCAGGGTGTCGTCGCCGGCACCGCCGGTCAGGGTGTCATCCCCTTCACCGCCGGTCAGGGCATTGCCCACCGTGCTACTGTCCGTACCCGTCAGGGTGTCGTCACCGCTGCCGCCGATCACGTTCTCTACATTGGTGTAACTCTCTGCACCCCCGGTGCCGTCATTACCGATCCCGGTATCCAGGTTGGCGGTCACATCCTGGGTCACACCGTCATAACTGACCGTGTCTACATCCGCACCGCCGTCGAAGTCATCACTGCCGGTGCCGCCGAACAGCGTATCGGCGCCGGCATCCCCGTTCAGGGTGTCATCGCCGCCTTCGCCCCGCAGGATATCCGCGTCATCACCGCCACTGAGGGTGTTGTCTTCATCGTCCCCGGTAATGTCATCGTTCTGGTTCGAACCGATCACGTTCTCGATACCGATCAGGGTATCTACATCACTGGTGGTATCCGTCGCCGTACCATTACCACCTCCCGTATCCAGGTCCACCGTGATCGAACGCAGGTGGGTGCTGTAGTCCGCCGTATCGCCATTCGTTTCACTGGCGCTGCCACCGTCCAGGGTGTCACTGCCTTCGCCGCCGCGCAGGGTGTCATCACCCGCACCACCTTCGAGGGTATCCGCATCCCCCAGGCCGGACAGCGTATCGTCACCGGCGTTGCCGCTCAGGGTGTTCGCCACGCTGCTGCCGGTCAGGGTATCCCCGGCACTGCCGCCGATCAGGTTCTCTATGCTGTCCAGGATGTCCGTGGCATCGCCGGCCACGGTCGCCTGGGGCGTCGCCGCTGACAGGTCCGCCGTCACCACCGTGGTCGCGTCACTGTAATCCGCCGTATCCTCGTCCGCGCCGCCACGCAGGGTATCCGCACCAGCGCCGCCCTTCAGGATGTCGTTGCCGTCACCCCCTTCCAGGATGTCCGCATCCGCGCCACCGTCCAGGGTATCCGCGCCACCATTACCTTCCAGGGTGTCCGCACCCCCGTTACCGGTCAGGGTGTCATCCTGGCTGCCGCCGCGCAGGGTGTTGGCCACGCTGCTCCCGGTCAGGGTATTGGCATGGCCGCTGGCCCCATCCAGGTTCTCGATGCCCGACAGGCTGTCCGAGGCTTCCCCGGTGATCACCGCCTGGGGTGAGGCCACCGACAGATCCACCGTGACCGCGCCGGTGGCATCGGTATAGTCCGCCGTATCCCCCGCACCGCTGTCAGCACCACCGATCAGCGTATCCGCCCCCAGGCCGCCGGCCAGGGTGTCATCGCCGGCGCCACCGTCCAGCACGTTGCCCACGGTCAGGCTGTCCGTGCCAGTCAGGGTATCGTTGCCGCTGCCGCCGGTGACGTTCTCAATGCTGTCCAGGGTATCGGTCAGGATGCCGCCTTCCGTGGCACGGACCGTGGCAGCCGACAGGTCAACCACCACATCACCGGTGTTATCGCTGTAATCCGCCGTATCGGTACCGTCACCGCCGTTCAACGTATCAGCACCGGCACCCCCGTTAAGGATGTCGTTGTCGTTACCGCCGTTGAGGGTGTCGGCACCGCCATTGCCCTTCAGGGTGTCATCCCGGTCGCCGCCGGTCAGGGTGTTGGCCTGGTCGTCACCGGTCAGCACATCATCGCTGCCGGTACCGATCACGTTCTCGATGTTGAGCAGGGTGTCGGTGAAGACACTGCCTTCTTTCACCTGGTTGGTGGACACCGACAAGTCCACTTCCACCCCGGTGCTGTTCTGGCTGTAATCCACCGTGTCGCCATTGGCACCGTGGGCGCCGCCGTCCAGGGTGTCGTTGCCGGTCGTCGCGCCGGTACCGC
This sequence comes from uncultured Kistimonas sp., assembly GCA_964291505.2. Classification (GTDB taxonomy): domain Bacteria; phylum Pseudomonadota; class Gammaproteobacteria; order Pseudomonadales; family Endozoicomonadaceae; genus Kistimonas. The sequence continues at coordinate 1,227,258 of OZ220199.1, forward strand.
CCATCAGGGTGTCATCACCCCCGCCACCGGTCAGCACGTTCGCACTGCTGTCACCGGTCAATAGGTCATCGCCGCCACCGCCGGTGACGTTCTCAATATTCTGCAGGGTATCCGTGGCGCCGAACTGGTCCGTCGCCGTGCTGCTGGTCAGGTTGATGGTGAGGTTCTGGCCCGCCGTCGCCGCACTGTAATCCGCCGTGTCACCGTTGGTCTCGCCGCCTTCGCCCCCGTTGAGGGTATCGTTGCCGTCACCGCCCACCAGGGTGTCGTCGCCGTTCATCCCCAGCAGCTGGTTGGCATTGGCATCGCCGGTCAGGCTGTCGTTGTTGGCAGTACCGGTCAGGTTCTCGATGTTGAGCAGGGTGTCGCTGCCACCCTCACTGTCCGTGGCCGAGTTCGTCGACAGGTTCGCCGTGACCCCGTTGGTCCCGTCCTTGAAGGCCACCGTGTCGCCGCCAGTCTCGCCACCTTCACCGCCGTCCAGGGTGTCGTCGCCGGCACCGCCGGTCAGGGTGTCATCCCCCGCACCGCCGGTCAGGGCATTGCCCACCGTGCTACTGTCCGTACCCGTCAGGGTGTCGTCACCGCTGCCGCCGATCACGTTCTCTATGCTGGTAAATGAGTCACTGCCACCGGTACCATCATTGCCAGTGCCGGCTTGCAAATCGACCGTAACATTCTGGGTGACACCGTCATAAGTGACCGTATCCAACTCCGAACCACCATCGAAGCTGTCACTTCCGGTTCCCCCGGAAAGGGTGTCATTGCCGCCTTCACCGTAGAGCGTATCTGAACCGGCAGCACCGTTCAGAATGTCATCGCCACCACCTCCAGACAGGACATTATCGACATTATTTCCTGTCAGCGTGTCCCCATAAGAACCGGTTCCGGTAATGTTCTCAATATTTCGAAGGGTATCGGTTTCCGTATTTCCGGCATCAGTCGCCGTACCATCGCCACTATCTGCCAGCGTCGCAATAACACCCCGACCATAACCTGCAAAGGTTACGGTATCCGTATTACCACCACCATCAAGTACATCATCGCCGTCACCACCAAAGAGCAGGTCATCACCAGTACCACCGATGAGAATATTGGCTTCCGAAGACCCACGAATATCATCGTTCCCCCCGCCGCCAGTAACATTTTCGATGAAGAGCAGCGTGTCTTCTCCACCATCGCCATCATCACTCGCCCGACCTGCATCAAGGTCGACAGTAATGGCGTTACCCGCGCCACTATAATCCGCCAGGTCACCGGTGCCTGCGCCGCCATCAAGAATGTCATCCCCGGCGCCACCAGCCAGCGTATCGTTATCTCCTTCACCTTTGAGCGTATTGTCATTGGCGTCACCGGTGATAGTATCCTGACCAGCGCTACCCGTGACGTTCTCAATGCCATACAGGAAGTCGCTGCCACCATCGCCATCATCACTGGCCAAACGCGCTGAAAGGTCAACCGTGACATCGCTCGCCGACAGTGAATAGCTGACCGTATCACTACCCTGGCTGATCGGGTTGGTGCCACCGGCTTCCGTTTCGCCATAAAAGATATCGTTACCCGCACCGCCACGCATCAGGTCATCGCCAGCATTACCGCTCAGGATATTGTTATCTGCATTACCGACCAGCGTGTCGTTGTTACTTCCACCCGTCGCATTCTCAATATCGATCAGGGTATCGGTTCCAGCATCAATGCCGTTTGCATTCGTCAGTGAGCCGTCCAGCGCAACCGTGACAACACCGGTGCTGTTGGAATAATCAACGGTGTCACCCTTAGTCTCACCACCTTCGCCACCATTGAGCGTATTGCTGCCACCCCGCCCACGCAGGACATCATCACCGGCGCCGCCCAGGAGCTGGTTGTCGTTGCTATCGCCCAGCAGGTTGTCGTCACCACTGCCACCGGTGACATTTTCAATACTGATAAGCGTGTCATTACCGCTGAGTACACTGCTGGCAATGCCGGCATCCAGATCAGCATTCAGGTCGGTTGAATCAGCACTGTAATCTGCTGTATCACCAGCAGTTTCGCCAACGGTGCCACCATTCAGGGTGTCATTACCACTGCCACCGATCAGCTGGTCATCACCCACACCACCTTCAAGCGTGTCAGCGCCACTGGCGCCATCGAGAACATCATCGCCCAGATTACCCGTCAGTGTATTGTCATCGGTATTACCGGTCAGCTGGTCATCACCGGATCCACCCATGACGTTTTCAATACCGGAAATCGTATCCTGGCTGCCCGTGCCATCATTGGCGACAATCCCACTGGTCAGATCGACCTGGAGCGCGATACTCGCGCTGCTGTAATCGGCTGTATCACCATTGGTTTCATTACCTTCACCGCCGATCAACTGGTCCTGCCCCGCACCCCCGATCAACGTATCGTCACCATCTCCACCATCAAGAACGTCAACGCCACCACCACCGGAAAGCTGGTCATCACCCGCATTACCACGCAGGACATTGCCTTCCGTTCCCGTCAATGCTGCGGTGATCACATCATCCCCGGCGCCGCCGGTGACGTTTTCAATACTGGTCAGTGTGTCGGTATTATTAAAACCGTCGTTGCTGGCAAGATCATTTTCGAGGTCAACCGCAATATCCCCGGTAACCTGGGAATAGTCGGCTGTATCACTTTCTGCACCGCTTCCGCCATCGAAGGTATCGCTACCGTCGCCGCCCACGAAGGTATCGCTACCAGCGCCGCCTTCCAGCGTGTTGTCTGAGTTATTACCAATGATGGTGTCATCACCACTGGAGCCAATGACATTTTCAAGGTTTAAAACGGTGTCAGTACCCAGGTCACCATCCTGGGCCGAGTTCGCGCCTATACCAAAGGCGGCCGTGTAATCTGTTCCGGAAAGGTTAACCGTCACCGCAGCCGATGCATCGCTGTAATCGACCGTATCACCGGTCAAACCATGGTTGCCACCATCCAGCGTGTCATCACCTGCTCGACCTACGAGCGTATCGTCGCCACCACCACCGCTGATGGTATTATCATCTGCAGTGCCTTTCAGGGTGTCGTTACCGGAACCACCAGAGACATTTTCTATGGAAATGAGGGTGTCTTGACCTGATGCAGTAACAACAGGGCTGCCCGTGTTATCCAGATCAACGGTAACGTCAGCAGTTTCACTGGCATAACTGACGGTATCGCTCCCGTCGCCACCATCCAGTGTATTGGTTCCACCACCGCCGCCGAGCGTGTCGTCCCCATCGAGCCCAAAAATCTGGTTATCTGACGCATCGCCGAGCAACATATCGCCCTGGGCGGCCAGATTAGTACCCTGCAGGTTTTCTATGGAATCGATGGTGTCCGTTCCACCCTGACCATCATTGGAAATACGTCCTTCACTGAGGTCAACATTGACGGCATTGCTGAGGGTCGCGAAACTGACGGTATCAATACCGTCACCACCGCGAAGCACATCATTACCGGCTCCGCCCTCCAGGGTATCGTTATCGTCTCCACCTTCGAGGACATCGTTACCCGCCCCACCGATCAGCGAGTCATCACCTTCGCCACCCAGCAATGTATCGTGTCCATCACCGCCATTCAGCGTATCGGTTCCACGGCCACTGCTCAGAACGTTATCCAGATCATTACCGATGAGCGTGTCATTGCCATGATCTGTTGTGACATTTTCAAAACCGGTCACCGTATCGGTACCGGTATTAACACCGCCACCATAACTCTTGTTGACGATGACAGGTCCCGTGCCATCCGGTGATCCACTTAAATCAACCGTAATATCATCTGGCGTATCAAAAGCACCGGTAACGGTTCCCACCATATCCAACGTGTCGATACCGTCACCACCAGTCAGGGTATCGTTACCAAATCCGCCATGAATGGTGTCATCATTGTCTCCCCCATCAATGACGTCATCGCCCTGGTTGCCATTGATGGTGTCATTGCCGGCGCCACCGTTAATCGTATCCGTGCCATCGCCGCCAAATATTGTGTCATTGCCGTCTATACCATTGAGGACATTGGCCCCCAGATCACCGAAAATCTGGTCATCACCGGTACTGCCGGTCACGTTTTCGATATTGGTCAGTGTGTCGGTATCACCCGCCGTATCGATCGCCGTATTCGTGGTGAGATTGACCTGAACGGGGCCGGTTTCCTCGCTGTAGTCCACGGTATCCGTGTCATCACCACCATCCAGGTTGTCAGCACCGGCGCCGCCCTTCAGGATGTCATCACCGTCACCACCGGACAGGGTATCGTCATCATCACCGCCATCCAGATCGTCGTTGCCGAAACCGCCATCCAGCGTATCCATTCCAGCGCCGCCAATCAGGGTGTCATCACCACTCAGGCCATTCAGCGTGTCACCACCCGCCAGACCAGTCAGCGTGTTAGCACCATTCTCCATGGCATCAACATATTCACTTCCCGTGATGCTATCGTCGTGTATCGTTCCAGTAACATTCTCAAAGTTGCTAATTGTATCCGAGGTGCCATAACCATCATCCGTCACTGTCCCTGATCTCAGGTCAACAGTCACTCCACTCTCCGGCCCAATCGTATTACCCAAATATTCATAACTGTACTGAAGCGTATCTGAATACAGCGTATCAACTATGGTATCGTCGTTTGAATCGTACCCCTTTCCTTCAACTGCTCCGTCTTCCTGATCCCCATCTAATACATCATTTCCCACCCCGCCGGAGATCACATCATCCCCGGCCCCACCATAGATCACATCATCCCCCACACCGGCATGGATGATGTCATTTAAATCGCCGCCGGTAATCTCGTCTCCGGTCGCGCTGGTATCCAGCACCAGAGGCGCCAGACCCGTGGATGTCAGAACCAGATCTTCGGGATCGGTGGCATCACGCAGGACAACCGGCATGCCGTAGTCATTTTCCGAGCCATCCTTGAATACCACCCGGAAGGAAAGATCGACGATCTGGCTGTCTGATTGGGTGGGAAACTTCAGGGTAAACGCGGAAAGACTGGGCAACAGCCAGCTACCTTCGCCCTGATCTGAGCCACCGGACACTGCCCATCCATCCGGCATATTTTCAACATAAATCGCTGCAATATCGGTGATGTTGGCATCATTTTGCAGATTCAACACTTTACTGTTCTGGGTGCTGCTGAACAGCGAGGGATCATCACCGTAGATCTCCAGCGCATTACTTTTGTTCAGCGAAACATCAGGTAAGCCATTGTCCAAACCATCGGTATCACCACCAAAATATTCCGTACCCAGATGCTGTTCAGGATCACTCTGGCTGACAGAAGGGTTGTTACCCCCACCACCAATAATCAGCTGGCCGGCAGACCGTGAGCCAACGTTGGTCACCGATACCGAGAATGAGATATCAATATTGGTATCAGCAATGGACGGTCCGACATCCTCTTCAGTGGCCGAGGACGTCGCAGTGCTTGTCGCTTCAAGGCTTTCGGTGAAATCGCCTTCCTTGGGTTCAACCTCTTCTACCGGTTTTTGTTTGAACTCTTCGTCTTTCTTTTTGATATCCTTGCCAGCTTGGGACTGCTTCTTGGAGTCAGCGGCTTCACTGTAAGACCCATCGGCATCCGTCTGACCGGAAGAACCTGGCGCTTCTTCCAATTCATCCGTATCACCTTCCAGCCCTTTCAGGGTGGAAATAGGCACATCTTCCGATTCAACAAAATTGGCCTGGGCAATAAATTCATCGCCGGTAATAATCGTGCCGTCAGCAAATTTAAATTCGAGCGGTTTTTCTGTTGCCGTCATAACCCCTGCCAGCAGCAGGGTCACTTCTAAACCATCGGGATAAATAAGAACAAAGTCGGGTCCCCTGACTTCCATTCTTATTTCATCAGGATTCACATCGAGCAAATACTGGGTGTCAGCCGCCGCAGGCTTGACTAACGAAGTGGATAGCGCCTCATAGCGAACTTCTTCAATTTTTGTGGCGCTTCCTTTATTACTTTCAGAAGCACTCGTGGTTTCCGACTGCTGATCACCACTGGCGCCGTTTTCATCGGCCATGGCAACATCCCTGTTTTATTCCTGACAGTGTCAGGAAAAGGCACAAATATTTGATCGTTTATTAATTAACAACAACAAATCATTAATTAAACCGACACAATTCCGTCAGAACACTTAATTGAGAAATGAATAAAGCCCCGCAAACGCAGGTTATCTTAATAATTTATAGTTAGTTGTCAGCGCTAATTCAAAGAATCAACAAACAATAAAATACGCAAAAACTCTTTTTAATTAAAAAAAATTTTTTACTTATAATTACTATAAGAGAATTAAAAAACAAACAGGATCACAATTGACCATGACAATTAAATCACCTTCCTGGGGAGAACCCGCCCCCTGGTTCTATGCCCATACGGTTTATAATCCACGTTTTGCCTTTTCCAGCCTTGGCGGCCGGTATGTCGGTCTGGTTTTTCTGGGTAATTGTGCTGCGCCACCGGTCCTTCAATTTCTTAACGCGATAAAAACGGCAGAATTAACTTCCAATGATGATCACAGTGTGCGTTTTGCTGTGACACTGAACCCCAAGGATCAGGAAAACCGTCTTGCCCTGGATGCTTTTCCCAAGCAGCGTATTTTCTATGACAAGGATGCCAGAATTGCGAGAGAATACGGCGCTTTGGGGTATGACCCGGTCGAAGGCAAGGATGTCTTCTATCCCTACTGGCTGATACTGGATCCAACGTTACGTGTTTATGCCAAGGGCAGCATTGAGCAACCCGAAGATTTCATTAACACCTTGCGCAGCCTGCCAGATCCCGCCCATCATGTTGCCTCCAATATTGAGCTCTGGGCGCCTGTCCTGCTCGTCCCCAGAATTCTGGAAGATGAGCTCTGCCAGACTCTGATGCAGTATTACCATGACGGCCAACCTGAGCCTTCCGGCTTCATGCGTACTGTCGATGGCAAAACCCTTGAACTTCAGGATTCCGGCGTCAAACGCCGTTCAGATATCAATATTGACGATGAATCACTGCAGGATGCCCTGAAATACCGGATCAGAACGCGATTAGTGCCTGAAATAGGCAAAGCTTTCCAGTTCCAGGCTACACGGATTGAGCGCTATATCGTCGCCTGCTATGACAGCAGCGACGCCGGCTTTTTCAAGGAACACCGAGACAACACGACCAAAGGCACGGCGCATCGACGCTTTGCCATCAGCATTAACCTGAACAGTGAAGACTACGACGGCGGTGAACTCTGGTTCCCTGAATACGGAAACCGCCGTTACAAGGCCCCAACCGGTGGAGCCATTGTGTTTTCCTGTTCCCTGATGCATGCCGCGACACCCGTGACGCGAGGTACCCGGTATGTCACCTTACCATTCCTCTATGACGATGCCGCCGCCAAAATACGGGAAGCCAACAACTGCTTTCTGGGGGACGGTGTCGAACCCTACCGCAGTGATGATCAAAGTGATGACTGGGACCAACAGGCGCAATAAACGACATTGGACTTTAAATAAAAAAGGCCCTTTCCTTTTATACATGAAAAGAAAAGGGCCTTTTTTATTGATGTTGTATTACTTGACGATGCTGACCGGTGGAAAGTCCTTCAAGGTTTCCTGAACTGCTTCCTGAATGAAAGCTGTTCTTTTTTCCGGCGTGGAAGTTTCAGGCAGTCGTCGTTTAGCGACGCCTCGCCAGATCAGCTGGCGACTACCTGGATCAATAATATCCAGTGTCAGCTGGCCTTCCTCATAATCACGCACCCGGGTTTCCGTTCTGGCCCCCATCGTCCATGGCAACGTATGGTAGCCCATACCAACGGTGACATGGGTTTCATCCCGCCGGGTCTTGCTTCCGGTAAAATAGTTGACCAGAAAATCAGCCTGCTCCGGACTCACCTGCTGGTATCCCTGCGCTACGAGTGTGTTATTTACCGCCGCTCTTATACGACGATCCTGCAAACTGTCTTTGTCGTAGTCATCGTTGTTATCTGCCTGTGGTAACCAGGCATAGCCTGACAATGTCGTGAATTGATAGTCGGGATCAAAGTCACGATCCACTTTGATACTGGAACAGGCCACCAGAACCAGTGACATAAGCAGAAACATGAACATTTTTATTGGTTTCATCATCCCACTCTCCATTCGCCTGCCTATTAACCACTATATGTAAATAGTCGTTTAAAAGGCATCGTTTTTACGGCCTGCTGACATCTGCTTGCCATACAGGAAAGCGCCATTATCATTGAATGCAACCTCGATGATAGATACGACAATTGTCATCAAATAAGGACACTGACGTAGTTATTCATGCCTGACACATCACCTTTCTTCATTCCTGATAACACCGTTTGTCTGGAAGACATCATCAAGAAAAGCCGCTTCCTGACCTACCTGACCCATACGCCAGGCCGTGAAGCAGCACTGGCTTACATTCGTCAGCTCAAGGCTGAACATCCCGCCGCCCGTCATCACTGCTCGGCATTTATTGCTGGCACACCCGACGATGGTCAGCAATGGGGCTTTAGTGATGACGGTGAACCCAGCGGTACTGCAGGCAAGCCAATGCTGGCGCAGTTACAAGGTTCCGGGCTGGGTGAAGTCTGTGCAGTGGTGGTGCGTTATTCCGGTGGCATCAAGCTGGGAACAGGCGGACTGGTAAAAGCCTATGGCGGTGGCGTTGCAGCAGCACTCAAACAGTTACAGAGCAAAGAGAAGATACCCCAGCGCCAGTTCTCCCTACAATGCGACTACGGCACACTGAAAACGGTTGAATACCTGCTTTCGCAATATGCCGGCGTTATAGAGGATCGCCTCTACACCGACACCATTACATTGACCTGTTCGATGGATAACCGCTGTTATCACACCTTCTGCGAGCAGCTGCTGCAAGCCAGCGACGGTCAACTGAAACCAACAACCTGATTCATCCCATTAACCTGACAAAGAACGCGCCAGAAACAGCATTTTATCAACGATCACCTTGGTCTGTTCTGCAACCACCATTGGCGCCAGATTCACCTGATAATCCTGATAGCGACCGCGAATATAACGCCAGCGATCGCTCACTGGTTTCAGCTGCTCTGATGGCACTCCGGACTGGCTCAGTTGTTTTAATGCCTGATCCATCTCGTCAGCCAGAAGATTGAGGTCACGGTCGAAATAACCGTACTGATCCAAGGTGTGCAGGGCGCCGATGTAAGCCCGGGCCGTATAACGCGCCGCCATGTACTGGACCCGCACCGCCTGCTGGTAGAGGAGTTGCTGTTCGGATGTAGACGACAGGTTAGCTGCAATACTTTCAAGAAGGAGATCCAGCTCACGCAACTGGTCGGTATAGGTCAGGTTGAAGTCCCACTCAAAGTCCTGCTCATGCAGATCCAGCGCTGCGGCATCCGCTACCTTACGTTCAAAAGCAGGCCACAGGATCTGTAATGTGTTGCGCTGTTCTTCCGTGAAGGCCGGATTCTCAACCGACATCAGCTGCTCCAGCAAGTCGGCCGCCTGCTGCAGATCCGCCTGTACGTCCTGCCGATCAACCGATAAACCCAGTTCACCCCGCTGAACAAACAGATCACTGCTGATTCGATATACCTGCATATGCAGCTGTCGAACGGTATCCAATACCGTAGCATCAGCGTTTAGTACCGAGGAAAAACACAGAGCAACACATAACAGTAACCGACCGGAAAACAACCTGGTTAGCCCCTTCACAACAACCCCCATTACTTATTCTTATTCACATCCCTGGCGGGTGAATTGTCAGGCGGAGAGTTTAACGGGTGTTCCCGGCAATGTCTTGCCGGGAGCCTGTGCTGGTTAACATTTTGAAGACATCATGCCTGCCGTTTGGCCAGGCGCTTCCGGATAGCATCAAAATATTGCGCACGGATACTCTCAATCTCATTGGCCAGATGATGGCAGCCATTGGGAATAAGGAAAACATCCGGATTGCTATACAGCCGTTTCAGCACCTTGAGGTTATGCTGCCAGTTGACGGTCTTGTCTCGCTGGCCCTGAATAATCAGCGGTGAACAGGGACAGGGTTTGCGAAATGATTCAATGCGTCGTATCCACTGGTACAGTGCTCCCACCCACTCAACGGGCAGGATATTGGATTGCAACGGATCGTTAGCCAGAAACTCAAGAAACGCCTGATCATTCGAGTTATTGGAACGGGAACGCGGTACCGACGCCACAAAAGAGCGTAGCAGGTAATACTGCACCAGCCCCATACGCCACAGTACGGGGCGCACCAACGGTGCCATCAGAAAAACATCGGCAATTCCGTAACGCTCAATCAGTTCCGGATAGTTCACCAGTGTATCCGTAATAATGGCGCCTCCGGTACTCTGCCCCTGCAAGAACCAGGGACCGGGCAGCTTCCCTCTGGCCCATTCGAGACAATGGCGGAACACCATGGAGTAGCGGCTGAAGCAGTCAATGCTGGCAATGGAGCCGGAGGAGAGGCCATGACCCGGCAGGTCATGAACCATGACAGCGTAGCCTTCCTCCAGCCAAAAGCGGACAACATGGCCATACAGGCCAGCATGATCATAATACCCATGCACGATAAACACAGTACCGACCGGACGCTCCGGTCGCCAGACATGAGTCGCCAGCTTATAGCCATCCACTTCCAGATAGCCAATATCATGCTGAACACCCGGCAGGAAGTGTTCCGGCGACATCGCATAGAAATCCAGATATTGCCGAAGATGGGCATCCGGTTTTATAGAACTTCCCAGCACCAGCACAGGCAGGGAGGATTTAAGATTTTCTATCATCTGCCGGTTCAAATCCGTTCGTCCATTCAACACTGTAAAAAGTCAATTATACGGAGTATTACCCAATCTGCTTACAATAAAGGCATATCGAAATGCGTCCCTGTCATCATTTATTGCCTGGTGAGGCTCTCAGACCAAACGTACCATAGCTGATGGTGGTATATCCGACCGGTCAAAATCACTTTCAAGTAATCTACAGAGGCAGCCCGTCTTCACTGCCCCATGATTATTCAACCCTAATGAAGCGGTTGAGCGGCTTCATTCCTTTACGAAGTAATTCCGCGTAGAAACAACAGCGTTTATCTGCCAATAAGCCCTATTGCTTAGTTATCGACTCAATCAGATTGCGATTCAACTGCATGTTTTCCCCAGTTACCGTGGTGAACTGGTAAAAACCGGAATCCTCATCGAAATGCGGCATGCCTCGTGTGATGATTTCACGACCATCATTCAGCTTGATCACATGGGGGGAAGAACAGCCGCTCACCACCAAACAGGCGAGCATAACAGCTGGGGGCACAAGGCAAGTCAATGGACGAAACATCGCGACAACTCCGAGAAATCGACTTTCAGAGCATAGTCAGCAAGGAGAATTCCGCCATAAAACAGAAAAGGCGACCATCAGGTCGCCCTTGCTTTGAAAGATCAGGAAATCTTCGGATCCAGATCACCGCTGGCATAGCGCTCGAACATCACGTCCAGGCTGACTGGCTTGATCTTGCTGGCATTGCCGGCCGTACCAAACGCTTCATAGCGAGCCACACAGATATCTGCCATCGCCTTGATGGTTTCATTCAAATATTTACGCGGGTCGAACTCAGCCTTGTTGTGCGCCAGGAAGCGACGGATCGCACCAGTAGATGCCAGACGCAGGTCAGTATCAATGTTCACCTTGCGAACACCGTGCTTGATGCCTTCCTGAATCTGCTCAACCGGCACACCGTAGGTTTCCGGAATTTCACCGCCGTATTCATTAATAATGGCCAGCCATTCCTGCGGCACGCTGGAAGAACCGTGCATGACCAGGTGGGTATCCGGAATACGCTCGTGGATCGCCTTGATACGGTCGATGGCCAGGATGTCACCTGTAGGCGGACGGGTAAACTTGTAAGCACCGTGGCTGGTACCACAGGCAATCGCCAGAGCGTCCACACCGGTCAGTTTGACGAATTCTGCGGCTTCATCAGGATCAGTCAGCAACTGGTCATGGCTCAGGGTACCTTCAGCGCCAACACCATCTTCTTCACCGGCCTGACCAGTTTCCAGGGAACCCAGACAGCCCAGTTCACCTTCAACAGACACACCGCAAGCATGCGCCATTTCGACCGTGCGACGGGTCACTTCCACGTTGTAGTCCCAGTCAGAAGGGGTCTTGCCGTCCGCTCTCAGGGAACCGTCCATCATGACAGAGCTGAAACCCAGCTGGATGGAACGCTGACAGACATCCGGCGAGGTTCCGTGATCCTGGTGCATCACCACAGGGATATGCGGGAATTCTTCAATCGCCGCCAGGATCAGATGGCGCAGGAAGGGGGCACCGGCATACTTACGGGCGCCGGCTGAGGCCTGCACGATAACCGGGCTGTCGGTCTGGTCCGCCGCCATCATGATGGCGCGCATCTGCTCCAGGTTGTTGACGTTGAATGCCGGGACGCCGTAACCGTGCTCGGCGGCGTGGTCCAGCATCTGACGCATGCTGATCAAAGCCATGACTGATCCTCATCATTGGAATTTGGGGCAGTACCCGCACTATCTCCGGCACCGTACTTACGCAAGTCAGGGTATCCGGTCATTTGCGGTAGGATAAATGCGGTGAGAGTGTATGACAGATTGGCGTCGGTTGAAATGGGATGACTATTTTTACAGCCATTGAACAATTTTTACGCAACTACATTTTTTATTACTCTTCAAATTCGTCAATGCCAACCTTCAATTCCAACGCTGAAAATACGCACAATAACGATGTCGTCCAAAGCGCAGATGGAACTCATAACCATAAACGGTGTCAGTACAATTTGTATGCAGAGATGCCAACTTAAACACTTAAGAACTTTGTGGCTATATAGCTTTCAGATTTGCAAAAGGGGGAACTATGGAAGTATCAGTATCATCAGCACAAGGAGCATCAGTATCAGAGCCTTCCCGGCACTCGGGCAGTTACCATCAGTATACTTTTAAGGTAAAACGTCAAAAAAATACAGAGACCCAAATACAGATCCTTGTTCCTAATGATCAAAAACCTGTAACTGAAGCAAATATTCAACGAACCGTTGAAGTGCTTGTAGATGCTGAGCTACCAAGAAGAAACAGCAAAAAAGGGGAAGAGCTGGTAAAAAAAAACCAAGCAACATCTCTTAAACATATTGCTACAGGGGGATTTTCCAGAATACTGCATATTCAATTCCCTGAATCAACATCTATTGACTTTCAAGCTGCGCTTAAACTCCCCATTCATGCAACGGGTGCTACCGCTAGCCAGTCGAATGACCCAATAAAACAAGAGATTAGTATTCTTAAAAAACTTGGAAGGCATGAGCATATAATAAATATATTCTCTGCACTTACATTTAAAGACAACATTAACGTTTTATGTATGGAATTTTGCAAAGAAAGCCTGGAGGATTTTTTAAAAAAAAGGCACAGGCGCCTTTCTGGGACAGAAGCCAGACAAATCATGCTACATACAGCAAAGGGCTTAGCCCATTTGAAAGCATCCAACATTATCCATCGGGACATAAAAACAGAAAATGTAATGCGTAGTGTAGATAATAATTGGAAGCTAAGTGACTTTGGATTATCTCTTCAAGGCCAGCAAGTTTATACATTATCAGGAACCATTTATATTTTGGCACCCGAACTCTTTAATACAACCGAACCCATATTCTCATTTCAATCTGATGTTTTTGCATACGGCGTGCTTCTTATGCACATCGCTATGAATCCAAGCGAATCAAGAATGTTTGAACTGAGTTATGGGAAAATCAGCAGAGAAGTTGTTGGCGGTGTACAGCGACAAATGGCACGACCACAATTCCCATTCTATGAAGATTTTGAAAAAAAATGGAAAAAACTAAAACCAGATAAAACAACAATATCTGAATTAATTAGAGATAAACTGAACCATATTGACTTTGACCATATATCAAATTTGAAAGAGGTCCTCAGTGACATACACCTACTATGGAATGAAGAGAGCATGATTTGCGCCTTAGCATTTGTCAGGGAAGAACCTGATAATAGACTAGACATTTCGCAATTCATTGAACTGTTACAATCACGAATAGAACAACACCACCAAGATTCCGAAACACCCGATGATCATTCGAAATGTCGCATTGGATAGCATACTTAGTATGCCCTGCATAAAAAGACGGGGGTATCGATAATACATCGGCCTGCTAACAATACAATTACAAGCAGTGAGAGTAACTGGATGATTGTGTCGGTGGTTGAAATGGCCCTAACCCAAACAAGCCGGACATCCTTATCAGTATGGAAAGATAACCTGACACAACCACAATTGTCAGGAACTTTCTCTTTTTCATTAACTCAACTTTCACAAAAATCACTATGAACAAGCCCTTGCTTGTCTCAAAACTCAATTAGCCATGGGAGACTGCATTATGGATTCACGATCCTCTTCTATATCGTTAGCTTCATCTCAAACCTCATTTCAGTCAGCGCGTAGCCAGTTAAGCCTGTCTCCAAGCACAAGCAGTAACAGCTCGCAGGTCAGTGTCATAGAAGTTAGAAGACCCACAACTTTACAACACTACGACAGCAGTGACATTCTCTCCAGTACAAGTCGGAACACAAGCGGTAGTAGTGGCTCGCTGTCCAGCATAAAGCATGTTAAAGACACCAGTGACTCACCCTGCAGTCTCATGCCAAGCGCGGTCAGGTTTTACATATCAGATAATGATGACTCATCCGATGTCAGCCAAACAGAGCCTTTAGGGGAAACATCTAATGATCCGCACAATATTGAAATACTTGATGATGCTCAAGCAGATGCGATTAATAAAGCAATCATTGATTTCACCCACTTTATGCAACGAAAACGCAATACAGATATAAATCGAGGCTATAAAACAATACCCATAGAAAAAGGGAGTATGTCTCATATTCTACTGTATCAAGATACAAAAAACGCAAAACTGGGTCGTTATGGCTCGAAAGCCTCTTTTAGTTGTGCATTCAAGTATGCAAAAGAGAAAACGAAAAACAAGACTACTATTGATGAGCAAAGAATACTAAGAAAAATAAAGCATGAAAACATTATTACATTGCTCGCGTCGTTTCAGTATTCTCGAAAAACAATCTTGGTTCTTGAGCGAGGTCAAAGGAGTCTACAAGATGTATTAGAAACCCGCCAAAATGGCTTGGATGAAGATGAAACAAGAGTCGCCGTAAGAGATATCGCAAAAGCCTTGGCTTACTTCAACACCCACAACATTGTACACGGTGATTTAAAAACAGATAACGTTCTTAGGATATCGGCTAACCTCTGCAAAGTCTGTGATTTAGCTCTCGGACATATCGGCGATGCTAAGAAAAAGCCGTCTAGCCGTCTATAAAGGTACCCCTGAATATATGGCACCAGAAATAATCTATAACGGGAAATATTCATCACATTCAGACTGGTTTGCACTGGGAGTAATAATCGTAGAACTTATAACACCTCAGGCGAAACTTAAGCCGCTATTTTCTGGAAAATCGACAATAGACCCATTCGAGATTATGAAAAGTTTGAATTGTGATGAAGTGATTGAAGAGTATATGATCACGTATCATCGTCCATTTATTGAGCATTTAAGAAGTCAAAAACCTAACGACAGGGGCGTTGATGATATTTTGCGCACCTTACCAAACAAGTATGACTTCGCTAATAGTTCAGATATTTTAAGCCTCCTCCAAACACCTAGACTCCAATGGAAAGAGCAAATGCTGATTCTTGCACACGCTCAATTACAAGAACATCCAGCAGCACGCTTACATCCAGAAATTATTGTTTCTTTACAACAAGAAGCACCTGAACAACGGTCTAAGCGGCAAAGTATCGACACTACCTGCAACCAACGCTGTACCCCGAAATGTTGCCTGATTCAATAAATGATTTGATGATCCAAGGGTAAATATCAGCATCAAATAGCAGCAGTCATCATTGTTGATTACCTGCTGCCGTTCAATGAGAGGGAATTAATTTCCTCGTTTTTCCAGCATCGCAACAGCCGGCAGCACTTTACCTTCTACATACTCAAGGAACGCGCCACCACCGGTTGAGATATAGGACACTTTGTCCTTAATGCCATATTTATCCACAGCCGCCAGCGTATCGCCACCACCCGCAATGGAGAATGCCGGGGATTCAGAAATCGACAGTGACATGGCTTTGGTACCTTCACCAAACTGGTCAAACTCAAACACACCGACCGGACCATTCCAGATGATGGTACGAGCATCTTTCAGGATATTGGCGAACAGCTCCTGAGTCTGCGGGCCGATATCGAAGATCATGTCATCATCTGCAACATCATCCACCAGTTTGATGGTGGCTTCTGCATCCTCACTGAATGCCTTACCAACAACAACATCGAGGGGCAGGGGAATATTGACCTTTTCCAGCAGGGCTTTGGCCTGGGGAATCATGTCATGCTCGCAGAGGGACTTACCCACAGCATAACCGGCTGCCGCCAGAAAGGTGTTAGCGATACCACCACCAACAATCAGCTGGTCACAAACATCAGACAGGGATTCCAGTACCGTCAGCTTGGTGGAGACCTTGGAGCCGCCAACAATCGCGGTCATGGGCCGTTGAGGGTTACCCAGCGCACGAGACAGGGCGTCTAGCTCAGCCACCAGCAGCGGACCAGCACAGGCCACCGGCGCGTAAAGGCCAACACCGTGGGTCGATGCCTGGGCACGGTGTGCAGTACCAAAGGCATCCATCACGTAGATATCGCAGAGGGCTGCCATCTTGCGAGCCAGTGCTTCGTCGTCTTTCTTTTCGCCCGGGTTAAAGCGAACGTTCTCAAGAATCACCAGGTTACCGTCATCAACGGTGAAACCACCCTCGACC
Organism: uncultured Kistimonas sp.; assembly: GCA_964291505.2. Lineage (GTDB taxonomy): Bacteria > Pseudomonadota > Gammaproteobacteria > Pseudomonadales > Endozoicomonadaceae > Kistimonas. The sequence continues at coordinate 1,244,078 of OZ220199.1, forward strand.
CAGTCACGGATCAGCGGTACGTCACAGCCAAGCTTTTCGCTGATGTAGTCCGCCACCGGCTGCAGGGAGAATTCAGGGTCATACTCGCCTTCTACTGGACGTCCAAGGTGGGAGGTCACCATGACCTTGGCGCCAGCCTTCAGGGCATGCTCAATCGTGGGCAACGAGGCGAGAATACGGGCATCGCTGGTTACCCGTCCTTCTTTTACAGGAACATTGAGGTCCTCACGGATCAGAACGCGTTTACCTCTCAGATCCAGATCGGTCATCTTCAGAACGGTCATCTCAGGCTTCCTTACGACAGCTTCTGACAAGCCGGCTCACAGACATTCGCCGGAAAGGCACGGACATTACCACAAGCGTGCGCCAACGGTCATGTTTCAAGGTCAGTAAACCATAGCCTTTATAACGCACTATCACGACAACAACGTGGTTCACGCCTGCAGACAGGCGACAACAGGCGTCTTGAACTATCTTTGCTCTGACATCCGCTGTCGATGGTCAAAAGACCAATGAGAGGTACATCCCATGGCATCAACCTGGGTACTGGTCGCTGATAACAGCGAGGCCAGAGTTTACGATTTTGACCGGCATAAAAAGACGCTGACGTTAATTGACGAGGTCGAGCACGAAGAGGGCAGGTGGAAGAACCAGGCCTTTGTCTCGTCAGGGCCGGGACACACCATTACATCGTCAGGCAGTCACACCAGCCGTGCCGTGGGCACGGATGCGTCCCCGAAAGCCCATGAATCCCATAACTTTGCCCACATGATCGGCACCAGCATAAACCATGCTTATGACCTTCACCGGTTCGGTACCATCAACTTGTGTGCTCCCCCCAAACTACTGGGTGAAATTCTGCCTGAAATCAGCAAGAACGTGCCGCAGGGCGAGCACATCAACAAAGACCTGGTCAAGGAGAGTGACAGTGCCATTGTCAATCACCTCCTGGCACAGGCCGAAATCAGCTGAACCTGAGCACGGGCGGTAATCGCGATGAATCGTTACAGAGAACTGGAAGAGTTGGATATCGAGTTCCAGGAAGCAGAAAGCGCCTGGCTGGGCGCGAAGGAAGACGCCACATTATCCGAACAAGACAAACAGGCGTTCCTTAGCCGGCTTCATCAATGCCTTGAGAAACGCAAGGCCCATATCACCAAACACTGGCATGACCCGGCGTATTACGATGAGCAGGGCAATCTCAAGGTCGAATAATAAATCAAGCCAGAACAGTATTACTGTTCTGGCTTGATTTCCGGCAGCTCGACATCCACCAGGTAATCACCACTGAGCCAGTTACGCCCCAGCAGGAGAGGGTAGGTCATGGTATCGCGATTATTCAGGTTGACCTCAACCGGTTTGCTCTGCCCCTGATATGCGAGGTTCATTTCAACCACATAACGCATTTTGGCACCGTGGGAACTCCGCACCTTCACGATATCAACAATTTCTGCGTCTGCTTCAATGACCTTGCCAGACTCATTCGCCGTTTTGAAATGGATCGTCTTGCCTACATTATCCTCCATGACCGGCGCTGGATCCTGAACGGCCATATCCCACGCATGAAGTGACACTTTTGCGGCACCGGTATCCACCCGTGCAAGGTAGGTCAGACCGGTTTCTTCTATCGATATGTACTCTACCGGCCCAACAACCTGTTTAGGACTGAAGGAATCAGAAATCGATGAACATGCCGCCAGCATCAGAGACAGGAAAACCAGTAGCCATCGCTGCATAGAGCCCCCTATATGTTGATATAAGAAAGACTGGAGTTATTAAATCATTCAAAATCATAGCTGGTTTTCTGAATGTATTGCCTGACACCGTTGTCAGTCTGCCTAACGCTTGCCCAGCCATACACGACTAACATCCAGCATACGGTTGGCAAATCCCCATTCGTTATCAAACCAGCAGAGCATTTTTACCATGCGTCCACCACTGACGCGGGTCTGAGTGCCGTCCACAATGCCTGACCGGCCATCGTGGTTAAAATCCACCGAGGCGTGAGGTTCTTCAGTAAACCCGAGCAATCCTTGCAACTGTCCATGGCTAGCAGCCTGTCTGAAATGATCATTGATCATTTCAACCGTTACGTTGCTATTAAGATTAACGGTCAAATCCATGGCAGAGACATTGATGGTCGGTACACGTAAGGAAAGTGCCTCGAAGCGACCAGACAGTGCCGGTAAAAGGCGATCAATGCCTAACGCCAACCCGGTATCCACCGGGATGATAGACTGCAGCGCACTGCGTGTCAGGCGAAGGTCGGCCTGATGATAGGCATCAATCACTGGCTGGTCGTTCATGGCCGAGTGAATCGTCGTGATCACACCCTGCTCAATACCGAACGCCTGATCAAGAAGATGCAGCACCGGCACAATGCAGTTAGTGGTGCAGGAAGCATTGGACACAATCCGATGGTCCGGACTCAGGTCTCCATGATTGAGTCCATACACAATCGTGGCATCAACATCCGCCTGGGCGGGCTGTGAAAAAAGCAGCTTACCGGCACCGGCGGTCAGATGCTGCTGGGCTGTGTCACGATCTTTGAAAGAGCCGGAACATTCCAGCACCAGATCAATTTCCATCTCCCGCCAAGGCAGTTGCGTTGGATCAGACTCGTTCAGCACCCGAATATGATCGCCATTAATCTGAAGGTAATCACCCTCATGACTTACCTGGCCGGGAAAACGGCCATGGGTCGTGTCATAACGGGTGAGATAGGCCAGGGTGGCGATATCAGCCAGCTCATTAATGGCCACAACCTGGAAATGCTCACGATAGCCGCACTCATAAAGCGCCCGCATCACACTCTGACCAATACGGCCATACCCATTGATTGCCAGCCTGAACGCCATACCTGCCTGTATCCGTTACCACGTAAACACCGGCTGGAGTATATCACGAGGTTATCAGTAGCCTGTTTCTAAAACCTTTTTTTCTCGGCAAAACTGCCGACAAATCGTAAATGAGCATAATTAGCATCAGGAAAAGCAGAGATGACAGATTCCCTCTATGAACGACTGGGTGGTCATTCGACACTGTTCGAAGCTATGCACAAGCTTTATGAAAAAATGCAGAACGATCCCGTCATCAGTCACTACTTTGAAAATATGGATATCGAAAGCCTGACGCGAAAACAGGTTTCTTTCATGACCCGGGCGTTTGGAGGGCAATCAAAACCCGAAACCCGATCATTGAAAGAAATCCATGCAGGCCTGAACATATCAAACCACGAATTCAACGTACTGGTCAGACTACTTCAGGAAACCCTGACCGAAATCGGCATCCGAATCACATTGCAACATGAAGTTCTGGCCATCATTGAGGATGTCAGAGACGAGGTTGTCACTGACTCAGCCGACGATTCATAGGTAGCAGATAGCAAGTAGATTCCGTGTTTAACTGGCCGGTGATGCACCTCCATATGAGGGTACGTTTGTTCAGACTGGCTGGCAGGACATTTCTTCTGTCGCACGGGTAAACAGGCCTACGACAAAGCCTGCTGACACTCTGATCGTTTACTTTGCTTGTTGAATCAAGGCCTCTGGTGTTTAGAGGCCTTGATGTTTTTCCATAAACTCTCTGAGCGTTTCTTTGCGTCTTTGAACAAGAGGTAAGGACAATGCACGAATATTCTGATCAGTCCTTTTTCTTTTTGATTATCCGCCGGAATGGCTCTGCCCAAGACGCCAAGGCACTCGCCTGCCTGGTTTGTATCCAGATTTTTCCCTGACCTGAAAAACGACAGACAAACCCTTCGCCTGAGAAAAACAGGGATTTATAACCGCTTGGTTTAGTGATCTCGTAATCAAGTCCTTCGGAAAAAGCGACGATATGGCCAGTATCGACCACATAATCCTCCGTGACATCCAGCTCAATCATCGCCCCATAAGTGTTGAACCAGAGATCTCCCGTTCCACGACACCGAATCAGAAAGAGGGATTCACCAGAGAAAAACCCTCGCGTCAGTCCCTGCCACTTTGTCTCAATGTCGACCCCTGCGGTGGCAGCCACAAAGGCGGCACTCTGCAGGTAGATTGATTCATCGTTGAGAAACACATGAGCCATATCACCCGGCGAACCCGGAGCAATCCCGATTTCACCAAGGGCATCAGCTGCCGTGTACTCATTGATAAACAGCGATTCCCCTGTCATCAGTCGTCCAATGCCACCGCGAAGTTTTGTCTTCATCCGCATATGGCTATCCATCGTCGCCATTGCAGAGGCTTCCACTTTCAGCGTTTCATTGGCTGGTACCTGCACGGTCAGAAAACTGTAGTCCGGTTGGCCGGTAAGGGTAAACGAATAGCCCAGCATCTGTTCTGCTGTCATGACACTTTTCCTCAGGCCTTTCTTGGACGTAGCAGGGGCGTCAGACGATGACCAAACCCCGATGGACTGTGCGACTGACACCAGACCCGGCCGCGCCCCTTAAACCGGCAGACCAGGCCTTCGCCCCCCAACCAGGAATGCAGCCAACTACCGCCCGCCTTGCTTATGGAAAAATCCAGGGTATCGTCAAATGCGACAATATGGCCGGTGTCCACGAGAGTCTCGCCATCAACATCGATAGGATAAATGGAACCAAACGCGCTGAGTACCAGCTTGCCGCTGCCAGACATATGCAACCAGAACAGGCTTTCACCAGAAATCAGGTTTTTAATACCCTGCCAGCCAAGATCCATGTCAACGGAGTGCTCACAGGCGACAAAGGAACCCGCCTGTACAACCAGCCCACTGTCCAGATCCAGCGAGAGCATATCGCCTGACAGTGTCGTACCCAACCAGACTTCACCGGTCGTCTGTTGTGGCTCAAAGTGATTCAGAAAAAAGGATTCACCGGCCACTATGCGTTTCATCGCCTTGAACAGGCCAGCTTGCCCTTTCTTATGGGTGGTGGTCGTCACCGTCATATTGCCACTCATGGCAATCATGGCGCCGGCTTCTGCGGTGCAGGTTTCTCCCGGCGACAGTGTCAGCCGCGCAACGGCATTCCCGGGCCCATGTTGTAATACGACATCCATAGCATTATCCCCGGAGTTTTGGATTCAACCAGCCGGCCAGCCCGCCCAGGCTGCGAGTTTGCAGTGTGATCCGGCCCTTGCCTACAATCCGCATGACCAACCCCTCGCCACCAAAGAAACTAGAAAACAACCCTCCGGCAAGACGCAGTTTCAACTTAAGCCCGGGCCCATAGGCAACCAGATGACCACTGTCGACAATAATGTCTCCGTCGACATCTTTTTCCAGTAATGCTCCGTAAGCGCCGTACCAAACTCGCCCTGTGCCTCTCACTGCAATCTTGAATAATCCTTCACGGGCCAGAAAGGAGGTGAAACCCGCCCACTTCAATCCAATCTTGATCCCGTCAGTACAGGCAAGAAAAGCACCTGCCTGAAGATAAAAGCACTCATCATTATTAAGCGACACCTCACGAATATCTCCCGGTGTCGTCCGAGCCAGAACAAGGCGCTGTTCTGCACTGCTCGAATTTCCGAAGGCACTGAGAAAAAATGTTTCCCCCCCCAGCAATTTACGCATCAGCGCAGAGAAGGGGTTTCCGTTGATTCTCGCTTTCAATTCAAGCCCGGCATCCATGCTCGACATTGCACCTGATTCAGCAATCACACGCTCACCAGGCTCCAACACAACCGCCAGATGGGCAAATGCCGGTGCTCCCTTAATTTCTGTATGCATGGTTGTGTTGCTCCTTTCAATCACATCGTTTTATGAATGAACGCCAAGCATGATATGGCAGCTTCAGCTGTACTGTCATTGATTTCATCACGTGAAGTCATAATCGATTGACAGACATTTATTAATACATAGTCGTTTATTAAATAATAACGTCTCATTATCAACGAGATACATTGTCGGCAGGCGAAATAAACGACATACGTTATACTTCAGGCGCTTTCCTAGATGCACATGCAGACAGGAGTACCCCCCATGAAGCTGGCTTATCCCCCCATCGTTGCAGTATTACTGATGTTGCTTTCCGCCTGTACCGTCAGGCCACAGGTCAACTGGGACTACAATCCACAGATCGAATGGTCAAACCTTAAAACCTGGGCATGGATGGAACCCAAGGGGAAATTCAAAGAGCGAATGATTCATGGTTTTATGAGCCAACGGGTCCATCGCGCTGTAGAACAAGACATGGTACTGAAAGGGATGAAAGAAGTAGCAGCCAAGGATGCTGATGTATGGCTCAGCTGGGGTTTTACAGAAAAAAGGCGCCTGCAGGAAACACGTTATAACGCTGGTTTCTCATGGTATCCCTACCCATGGATGATGAGCAGCTGGCCTACGGAAACCATCATTGATACATACCAGGAAGGGTATCTGACACTCAATATGATTAATCCAAAGACTAAAAATTTGGTTTGGCAAGGCGTTGCCCGTCATCGCATCGCAGGTTCCATGTCTCCGGGAGAAAAAAGAGATTATATCAATTCATCAATTATTGATATTTTGTCTGGGTTTCCACCTAAATCCAGAAAATAAATAATGATCATACCGTGAAAGAGAAAATGGGGTCTCTCTTTCACGACTTAAAAAGATCAATTGTGATACAGTTCATCTCTTATCATATCAGGACGATCACAAGATTTAAAAAAGCTGGTCATACTCTGGTGAGCAAGATTCAACACATTAACGCTGTCTAAATTATATACAGGATACATTGAAGCACCCGTATACTTTAGCGTTACATCACCTCCATTCACCACCTGAAAGTAATGACATGTATGCTCACTCAATGTCGACAAGGTATCCACCAGAATGACATCACCAAGATTCAATATCTGGCTATGACTGCTACCTACAGCCATCGTCTTACTATAATCCGCAGGTACATTTTGACTCGCATAACTGACATAACTAATAAAAGAAGCTCCCAGTGGGAGTTTAACGGTGACAGTTGCTTGCTCATTAGCATTAATGTTACACGCTAATAAAAACAACAATATCGCACTCTTTTTCGCAATTAAATTTAACATAACAAATACCTTATCGATGAACATCCGTAATATTGTTTTGACAAATAATAGCCATATCACCTGCCGGTATTTTTAGAAAAAACTAACTGATAGCTAACTTAAACTTTCATGAATCATGATGAGAAATATATAAAGCACCATAAAAAATCAAAAACATTCAGTATCAAAAAAAGCAATAAAGATATAGACCAAAAAATAAAAACCTTCAATTTGAACCTGAAACCATTACCGTTTATTACCTTAAAACACCCTGCAAACTTTATTATTTATCTTATTGAAATCTTAAGTAGCCCTTTATTGCTGATGGTAAAGGCAAATTGTCAATATCTGAAATCTTATGGATTTCCTGGCGCACAACCTCCCTGCAAAGATTTTTACATCGCCTAAAAGGTGGGCAATCTTTTTTAACCGGGTGTTCTGGCACAAGCATTAATAGCTCTTCTACTTTGTCTGGTTTGCCTTGCTTTAACATCATCAGTGGTGTCTGATGTTTTGCATCTTCTTTATACAAATCGGCACCAAGAAGGATGAGAGCCCTGGCAGCTTTAATGCCATGTTCTCCATGTATTCCAAGTCCTTCTTTAATCGCAACATGGAGAGCTGTCTGACCATCTGCATCAACCTGATTAAGGCTGGCACCCGTGTTCACAAGGTAATTGATCATCTCGGTTCTGCCAGCCAAACGAGAGCAAGCAGCTGCATGTAAAGGTGTTCTCTGTTCATGCGTTGCCTTATCAAGATTAACATGCGCATCTTCTACTAGATATTGGACACAGGCTAATGAACGATTATGGCAAAATTTAACTGCTGCAAATAAAGGTGTCATCCCATTGTTGTCAGGCTTATTAAAATCTGCGCCAGCGGGTAAGAGAACTTCTAAAGATTCTATAAATCCAGCTCTTGCTGCAGCATACAATGGTGATTGGCCATCCTCATCAACTCGATTAAAGCAGGCTCCCAAGTTTAATAGCGTGCCCATAACTTCTATACGGTCACTTCTTGCAGCATAATGCAGTGCTGTCTGATCACCATTCTCTTTATCAAGCTGATCAAGATATGCACCAGCATTGACCAACTCAATGACCGCCTCTATATGCCCCTCTCTAGACGCTGCATGTAAAGGTGTCTTGCCGGATTCAGCAGCATGGTTTACATCAGAGCACCTGCCGATCAAATGCTTTATCTCTGTCAGATTGATACGACGCTTCGACAACAGGATAGTCATTTGTTCACAGAGTTCACGATCTCTATTCAAGCTTACTTCCGGATCAACCGCTGCTACATCCGAGGCACTAGCTGAGTTATTCTGGTTACTTGAACGTAAGTTTTGATGGGTAAGCAAACTCTTTTCATTGGCTCTTTCCATTACAATCTCCTATCAGCAAGTTCAACCACTAACAATTTGTAATGTCAGGAATTTAGGATATTTTGCAAAGTTCAGACTCAATCATTTATTAGAAGTTCAAATTAAAACCAGTCGGAAAGAATTTTTAAAAACCCTAAAAAATGAAGAAAGATATTAAAATCAAATCAAAAGAACACCCAACATAACAATTGATTTACTGCACATCAAATATATTGCATAAAATGACCACTCAAAAAACAAGCATTAGTCGAGATTGTCTAATAACCCGAAATTAAATCTCTCATTTTAAACATACAAATTCGATTAGACATACTAAACATTAAAACCAATGAATTAATGCTCCGACGTATTAATTCATTGCCTCAGCGCTGTCCTATTTTTATGAAAGTCAGAAACACTTTTGTGCTTCTGACTTCTCTTGGGCAATATCAGCTAAAGTCTGTCATTAGCTCATCCGCAACCGCCAGAACATTATCCAGCGTGAAACCGAACTCGCGGAACAGGTCTTCCGCCGGTGCAGATTCACCGAAGCAATTCATGCCCACAATGCGTCCGTCCATACCCACGTACTTGTACCAGAAGTCAGCAGCCGCTGCTTCGATGGCGATACGTGCAGGGACTTCCAGCGGCAACACCTGCATGCGGTACTCGATATCCTGCGCATCAAACGCTTCCGTTGATGGCATGGAGACGAGGCGCACCTTGCGGCCCTGACCAGTCAGCGCATCATACGCCTTGGCAGCCAGCTCGACTTCGGAACCCGTCGCAATCAGGATCAACTCGGGCAGGCCATCGCAGTCTTTCAGGATGTAACCACCACGTTCGATGTCAGCCAACTGGGCATCGGTACGTTCCATTGCCGGCAATCCCTGGCGGGAAAAGACCAGCGCAGTCGGACCATCCTTACGCTCAATGGCAGATTTCCATGCCACAGCAGACTCAATAGTGTCGCAGGGGCGCCAGGTACGCATGTTCGGGGTCAGACGCAGGCTGGCCAGCTGTTCAACCGGCTGATGGGTAGGACCATCTTCACCCAGACCAATGGAGTCGTGGGTATATACGAAGATGGAACGCTGCTTCATCAGCGCCGCCATACGCACCGCGTTACGGGCATATTCCATGAACACCATGAAGGTCGCGCCGTAAGGGATAAAGCCACCGTGAAGGGCGATACCATTCATCATGGCGCTCATGCCGAATTCACGAACACCGTAGAACAGGTAGTTACCACTGGCGTCTTCACGGGTCACACCCTTGGAATCGCTCCACAGGGTCAGGTTGGAACCGGCGAGGTCAGCGGAACCGCCCAGCAGTTCTGGCAACGCAGGACCAAACGCGTTCAGAGCATTCTGGGAAGCTTTGCGGCTGGCAATCTTTTCGCCTTTGGCCTGACACTCACGGATATATTCGGCCGCTTTTTCAGCGAAATCTGCAGGCAGGTCGCCGGCCATGCGTCGCTGGTATTCCGCTGCCAGTTCAGGATATTCAGCCTGGTAAGCGGCAAACTGTTCATTCCACGCCGATTCGGCAGCAGCACCTTTCTCACGTGCGTTCCAGTCTCCATAAATAGCATCAGGAATTTCAAACGGGCCATAGTTCCAGCCCAGGCGCTCACGGGTCAGCGCCACTTCATCGTCGCCCAGCGGAGCGCCGTGGCAGGCTTCCTTACCTTCTTTGTTCGGGGAACCAAAGCCGATGATGGTTTTGCAACAGATCAGGGTCGGCTTGTCGAGGTTGCTGCGCGCCTGTTCCACGGCGGCGCTGATCGCGCCCGGGTTGTGACCGTCCACACCGGCAATGACTTCCCAGCCATAGGCTTCAAAGCGCTTCGGCGTGTCATCGGTGAACCAGCCTTCGACTTCACCATCGATGGAAATGCCGTTGTCATCATAGAACGCGATCAGCTTACCCAAGCCCAGGGTACCAGCCAAAGAGCATACTTCGTGGGAAATACCCTCCATCATGCAGCCATCACCGAGGAACGCGTAGGTAAAGTGATCCACAATCTCATGCCCGGGACGGTTGAACTGCGCCGCCAGCACCTTCTCGGCAGTCGCCATACCGACAGCATTGGCAATACCCTGACCCAGCGGACCGGTGGTGGTTTCAATACCCGGGGCATAGCCGTGTTCCGGGTGACCGGCGGTCTTGGCGTGCAGCTGGCGGAAGTTTTTCAGATCGTCGATGGTCAGGTCATAACCGGAGAGGTGGAGCAGAGAGTAGAGCAGCATGGAGCCGTGGCCGTTGGACAGGACAAAACGGTCACGGTCAGCCCAGTCCGGGTTGGCCGGGTTATGGTTCAGGTAATCACACCAAAGGACTTCGGCGATATCCGCCATCCCCATGGGTGCACCCGGATGGCCTGATTTAGCTTTCTGAACCGCATCCATGCTCAGGGCGCGGATGGCGTTGGCGCGGTCTTGACGGGTTGTCATTGCGAGTTGGCTCCGATTGAAGACTCTCCGGCGACTGGATAGAACGCCAGGGCGAAAAAAGAGCGCTATTGTATAGCCTGCACGGCCAAACGTGAATAAACCGACGGAAAGCCGGCGTGTCGGGTTCGCAAATTACGTCAAAAGCGCCGAAAACACAGGGCATCGCCGAACACATTCCTCTGCCAACTAGACTTGAGTTAATGAATGTTCTCAGTCAAGGCGGTCAGGGACGATGTGGTATTCAGCGATTAGATGGTCATCCTGTGCGGTTTTCACCGCATTTCTCGGTTTGGTTTCCTTTTCTCACAATGCGGTTTCAGCCCCCGCACCTCGTGATGCACTGACACACGATCTCAAGACATCGCTGGCCAAATCCCTGTACCGGCAGACCTATCTGGGCGAGCAGTTCCAGTTTTACTTCAAGGACAAGCAGGACAAGCTCAGCCAGGGTCTCACCGACTATTACCGTGAAAGCATGGGTGCAAAAGCCAGTGATGAAGAGCTGGAGCATCTCCTGCACGCCCTGGATCGCTTGATTCGCGAGAAGATCACCCAGGAACGCTATGAGCAGGCGATTGTCGCGGCCCTGACCAGCCACCTTTCCCTGAAAGAACTGGAAACACTGCATCGCTGGATGGCAGAGCCCATGGCGGAAGCCATGGCAAAGGAACAACAGCACATCATGTCAGAAGCCGGGCAGGTGGAAATGGGGGCGTTCTATCAGCAGTTATCCAGAATCCCGCTGGATAAGCACCGGGTGGAACAGGTGCAGATTGTTGTCCAGACACTGCATCTGGATGACCTTCAGGCCCAGTTCCTGACCGACGATATCTTGAGTAATATCCGGATGATCAACGAGGTATTACCGGCCAGCTTTAACCAGAAAAAAATTCCGGCGCCAGCCAGACAGGAACTGCTCAGCCACTTCCGGCGCCAGGTACACAACATGAACATTGCCGCTACTCTGTTTCTACTGAGGAAACTGTCGGAAGACGATGTTGATCGTTACATCATGCTGCTTCGCCAGTCGGACGCCATGACCCGATACCATGAGGCGGTTAGTAAGGCGATTCTGAATTTATCCAGATAATCAATGATCAGGGCTTAATCGTCTGGGACTCGCCACCATTCTGGAACAGCCGATTAAGCCACGTTGGGTTCAGATCTGAAAACTGAAGTGACAGGATGATATGGGTATAGGCAACCCAATACAGGGGAATCGTATCGCCAAATACCCACTGTTTTGGATCAATGCCTTCCCACCGGGGCTGAACACTATAAATTGAATAAAAACATAAATAGCAGCCAGTAATTAAGCCTACCCACAGAATATTCCAACCATAGTAGCCTCGCCGCTCCTGCTTTTTCATCAAGGACAAGGGCAGGAAAAACCAGAAAACAAAGTGATACACCAGCAGGGCATAGGCAAAAACCATCATCTCAGAAAGAAAGACCACTAACAAAAAGACCTGCAGAAACTCAAAACTGATCATACTCAGTGCGTTGGGATGCTTCTTAAAGCTAACGAGATAAACCGTATACAGCAGAAGAGAAGCACCAAAAAGCATCAGAGACAGATCGAGCTCCCCTCCAAGAAACGGGGCGCATACACTCATATTCATCATTAAACGAATGAAAAAGAGAGGGTAGTCGTCTGATTCAGGCTGTTTACCAAATTTCCGGACAATGTATTGTTCCGTCAATATATGGTGAATCACAAAAATCAGCGTGATACCGGGCCAGTCGTAATACGCAATCACCTGAGATACCGCAAACAATATCAACAGGGTGGCCATTCCATAACGCGATGAGAACGTATAATGCAGCTGTCGCTTTGAGTACATAAGCCCAACAATGGTGTGCGCAAACGCCATGATCGTGACAAGGAATGTCAGCGTATAAAAATCAAATAGGAAAACAGACAAGGCTGCCATAACAACCGACAGCATCCGTATCAGAATCAGGCTGTTAAATGCGCTTGAGAACATAATCCCGTACTTTATGGCTTGGCTTTTCGACAAAATGTTTTATTAATATTGCAAGCAAAATTGAAATAACACTGGACGCAACAAACCCGACGACATCCATCATGTCCAGCCTGCGAATAAAATAATACTGTATAAATGGGTGAACCAGAAACATGGAAAATGATAAAGATCCCAAATATTCAAAGATCCGACACGCCGTCTTATTGCCAACCTCAAATGAAAGCCCCGCACAGATCAGCGCAAGTACAATAGCCATTGGTGTTTGAAAAAATGTTACTTCAAAGTGATACAGCGTATATCCGAACAAGGTGATTTGTGCGTAAATGAGTACAACAAGCAATGCAACAGAAACAGGCAGTATTTTCTGACAAAGCGTCTTGAATTCGGTTCTCTTATTCACAATCAGATAAATCATGCTTCCCCAAAGAAAGTATTCTATTGCGACCGGAAGTATCAGGCCATAAATCCTGTAAAGATACTGTCCCAAAAGAAACTCTCTTGTAACAACAGATAACGCTATCAAAGCAGCAATTAAATAAACTACCCGTTCTCTGGAAACCAATAGAAAAAGGAAGGGTGCTATAAAATATAATTGCTCTTGCAGGCTGACATACCATAAATGATCTGCATTTTGATGAAAATCATAAAACTTTTGGAAAAACTCTTCTTTGGATTCAACATCCATGTACTGCTTTATATTGGCAACAAACAATAATTTATATCCAATATCCTTCATTGTGAAAAAGAAAGAGGCAACCAGCATAACGGCCAGAAAAGGCGGAAGAATCCTGAAAAATCGTTTTATATAATAAGTGCCAGCATACCGCCAAAAGGATCTATTCGTCTTTTGTGAAAAGCTCATTGCGGAGTAAAACCCGCTGGCTACAAGGAAGAAGGGGACAGTAAACGAGAGAATCGTAAACGGCGGATAATGCTGGACAAAAAAGTGCCCCAGCATAATCAACAACATCATGATGAAGCGCGCCAGATCTACGAGATACTCCCTATCCTGCATAATGCCCCCCAACCGTTTTACGTAACCCTCGATAAAAAACTCATGAAGGCAGAATGGCAGACGGACAAGCAGTATCAAATACTTGATCTGTCATTAGTCTTTGAATCGGCATTCCCGCTCAATAATTGATGCCATCCTGTTAGCAACAAAGCAGGAGAATCAGAGAGTTAGAGGAAATTAGGGCCTGCTGCACGGGATTAACGTAAGCAGGCTTTGGTGTTGATATGCACGAAAATTCAGAGAGCCAGAAACTTCACCACCCAACGAGCAACCCGGCCGGAGTCAACCGGCGCCTGCAGCGAGATCAACGCTTCACGAATCCGGTTGGGTGGAATCTGCATATCCTGGCTGCCGATCAGCGCCCGGACAAACCCCAGGCTGAACTCGGGATGCCCCTGAATACTCAGAAAACAATCACCATACTGCAGCATGTAAAAGGGACAGAACGCATTCCCGGCCAGCACTTCAGCTTTCTCCGGCAGCACAATGACCTGATCCTGGTGGAAACAGGCGAGGTCCAGCGTGTCACACCAGGGCTCCATCCAGGGCTTGCGCTGAGCTATCTGGTTAAAGGCAACTCCAACCCCCCAGCCCCGGTCAGACTTTTCTACCGTTCCCCCCATGGCCTGCGCCATGATCTGGTGCCCAAAGCAGATACCGATGGTCTTTTTTTGTGCTTTGTACAGGTCGCGGACAAAGTCTTCCAGACGGGCTATCCAGTCAAACGGGTCATAAACGCCATGCTTGCTGCCACTGATCAACCACGCATCACACTCATCAGGGCTATCAGGGAACTGGTTATCGAAGCAGGTATAGACCGCATACTCCAGCTCAATCCCGGCACTGGAGAGCAGGGTTTCAATCATTTCAGGATAAGAACCGTATTCGCTGGCCAGTTCGGGGGTAAAGCTGCCGCATTGAAGAATTCCCAGTTTCACAGGCTCGTTCCCTCCAACAGTTGGGTGCAGATTTCCTGTAGCAGGAATCCTGCCGTTTTCGCATCCTGCCTTTAATCACAAGCTGTTCGGTCTCAGCCGTCAACTATTTCTTATCGGCTCAATCGCTTTGACCACCATAACAATGAGAAATTCCGAAATCTATATCAAATTATTTTGATATAGATCACAGGCATTGATAGACTTTCTCTCATGACTGCAACCGCTACCCCAATATCCCCACAAGTCACAGGGGAACAGGATTTTCAAACACTGGCTGCCCTTAACAAGGCGGCCGGTGATCCGTTGCGTCTGGAGATTCTGCGGTTGCTGCGTACGGAATCCATGGGGGTACTGGAACTGACCGCTGTTTTTGACAGCAAGCAATCCGGTATGAGCCATCACTTAAAGGTGCTCGCACGAACCGGACTGGTCACCACCCGACGGGAAGGCAATTCCATCTTTTACCGTCGTGCACTGCCGCCGGCAGAAGACAGCCTGGGCGATTACATCCGCGCCCTGTTTCAGGCCATTGATGCCATGCCGCTGAGTCAGGCGGTGCAGGCCCGTCTGGATGACATCCGGGCACAACGGGGCGAACAGTCCCGCGCCTTTTTCGCCCGCCATTTCCACGAATTCCGCCGCCATCAGGAAATGATTGCCGAGCACGAGCTCTATGCTCGCTCGGTGCTCGACATGCTCGGGAGCATTCAGCTGCCTGCCCATGACACAGCACTGGAGCTGGGTCCCGGGGAAGGCTGCTTCCTGCCTGCACTATCAAAGCAGTTCCGCCGAGTCATTGCTGTGGACAACTCGGCCGACATGCTTGATCAGGCCCGCACAACCGCCACCAGCGCGTCGCTCGGCAATGTGGAATTTATCCTGGGTGAAACCAGCGATCTGCTAACCGCTTACCCACATGCCGTTGACTGTCTGATCGCCAATATGGTTCTCCACCATATCCCCCAACCAGAAACCATCTTCCGGCATGCCGCAGCTATCCTGAAGCCTAGCGGCAGCCTGATCATCAGTGAACTCAGCGCCCATGACCAACACTGGGTGCGGGAATCCTGCGGTGATCTCTGGTTGGGCTTCCGGGAAGAGGAACTGACGGAGTGGGCGCAAATGGCAGGGCTCACGGCCGGTGAATCGCAATACCTGGGGCTGCGTAACGGCTTCCAGATACAGGTGCGCTGTTTCCGGCACCCCCAAACCAATACCGTATTCAATTAAATAACCTTTCAGAGGAACCAGAGCACATGGCTGAATACTCACTGTTCACATCAGAATCCGTCTCCGAAGGCCATCCGGACAAGATCGCCGACCAGATTTCTGATGCGATTCTCGACGCCATGCTGGCGGATGACCCGGAGTCCCGTGTAGCCGTCGAAACCATGGTCAAGACCGGTATGGTCATCGTCGCCGGTGAAGTGCGCACCAACACTTATGTGGACATTGAAGACCTGGTCCGTCAGGTCGTAAAAGACATCGGCTACAACAATGGCGACCTGGGCTTTGACGGCGACTGTGTGGCCGTACTCAACGCCATCGGCAAACAGTCCCAGGACATCGCCATGGGTGTGGATGAAACCAGCATCCACGAACAGGGCGCCGGTGACCAGGGCCTGATGTTCGGCTACGCCACCAATGAAACTGATGTGCTGATGCCAGCTCCTATCTACTACGCCCACCAGCTGGTGAAGCGTCAGGCAGAAGTCCGCAAGAACGGCCAACTGCCCTGGTTGCGTCCGGATGCCAAGAGCCAGGTGACTCTGCGCTACAGCGCTGATGGCAAGCCTGTCGCGATTGACGCTGTGGTTCTGTCTACCCAGCACAGCCCGAGCGTGAGCCAGGAAGAACTGCATAACGCCGTACTGGAAGAAATCATCCGTCCAGTGCTACCTGCTGAGTGGCTGAGCTCAGAAACCCGCTACCACATCAACCCGACCGGTAACTTTGTTATCGGTGGTCCTGTGGGCGACTGTGGTCTGACCGGCCGTAAGATCATCGTGGACACCTATGGTGGCATGGCTCGTCATGGTGGCGGTGCATTCTCCGGTAAGGATCCGTCCAAAGTAGACCGCTCCGCTGCGTACGCCGGCCGTTATGTTGCCAAGAACATCGTTGCTGCCGGCCTGGCCGATCGCTGCGAAATCCAGGTGTCCTACGCGATTGGTGTGGCGGAACCGACATCCATCAGCATCAACACCTTCGGCACCGGCAAGGTCTCTGATGAACGTATCGGCGAACTGGTGCGCGAACACTTCGACCTGCGCCCGAAGGGCCTGGTCCAGATGCTCGACCTGAAGCGTCCGATCTATCAGGCCACCGCCGCCTACGGTCACTTTGGCCGCGAGGAGAAGGAATTCACCTGGGAAGCCACCGACAAGGCCGACGCACTCAAGCAGGCCGCCGGACTGTAAAACGAAAGCCGCACGGGTTTCCCCCTGCGGCTTTTTTTTCGCCTGAACAGGATCAGGCGATGCCAAGAAAGAAACAACGAACATGACAACGCCAGAGCCAACGCTCTGGTAAAAGGAGATAAACCAATGACCGCCAACCTCAACACCGTGGCAACCTTCAGCGACTACAAGGTCGCCGATATCAACCTGGCGGAATGGGGCCGCCGGGAAATCCAGATTGCCGAAGGCGAGATGCCGGCACTGATGGCCATCCGCAACAAGTACCGTGACCAACAGCCTCTGAAGGGCGCCAGGATCATGGGCTGTATCCATATGACCATCCAGACCGCCGTCCTGATTGAAACCCTGGTAGAGCTGGGTGCCGAGGTTCGCTGGTCATCCTGCAACATTTTCTCCACCCAGGATCATGCCGCCGCCGCTATCGCCGCTGCCGGTATTCCTGTCTTTGCCTGGAAAGGGGAGACGGAAGAAGAGTTCTGGTGGTGTATTGAACAAACCATCCAGAAAG
Source organism: uncultured Kistimonas sp. (assembly GCA_964291505.2). Lineage (GTDB taxonomy): Bacteria > Pseudomonadota > Gammaproteobacteria > Pseudomonadales > Endozoicomonadaceae > Kistimonas. The sequence continues at coordinate 1,261,752 of OZ220199.1, forward strand.
ACGGTGATCTCTGGGACGCCAACATGGTGCTGGACGACGGTGGCGACCTCACCCTCGTACTGCATGAAAAATACCCGGAGCTGCTGACCCGTATTCACGGTATTTCTGAAGAAACGACAACGGGTGTTCACCGTCTGCTGGAAATGCTGGAAAAAGGCACATTGCATGTACCTGCCATCAACGTGAACGACGCTGTCACCAAGAGCAAAAACGACAACAAATACGGCTGCCGTCACTCACTGAACGACGCCATCAAGCGCGCCACAGACCACCTGCTGGCCGGCAAGAAAGCGCTGGTAATCGGTTACGGTGATGTGGGCAAGGGTTCTGCCGCCTCTCTGCGTCAGGAAGGCATGATCGTTAAGGTCACCGAAGTTGATCCCATCTGTGCCATGCAGGCCTGTATGGATGGCTTCGAAGTTGTTTCACCCTACATTGATGGCGTGAACACCGGCACCGCTGAAAGCATTAACAAAGCGCTGCTGGCGACCACCGACTTGGTAGTGACAACGACTGGTAACGTACACGTCTGTGACCGCCACATCCTGACATTCCTGAAAAACAGCTGCGTCGTCTGCAACATTGGTCACTTTGACACCGAAATAGATACAGCCTTCATGCGTGAAACCTGGGAATGGGAAGAAGTGAAGCCTCAGGTGCACAAGGTCTACCGCAACCGTGCCGAGAATGATCACCTGATCCTGCTCTCTGAAGGTCGGTTGGTAAATCTGGGTAATGCCACCGGTCATCCTTCGCGGATCATGGATGGTTCCTTTGCCAACCAGGTGCTGGCGCAGATTCACCTGTATGAAGCTGACTTTGCCAACCTGCCCGCTGCCGAGAAACCGGCAAAAATCACGGTCACCGTCCTGCCCAAGAAGCTGGACGAAGAAGTGGCCCGTTACATGGTGGAAGGGTTCAGTGGGGTGATCACCCAACTGACGCAGGAACAGGCAGACTACATCAGCGTACCGGTCGACGGGCCCTTCAAGAACGACGATTACAAATATTAAACTCGTCGTTCATAAGGCGCGTCCTTGCGGACGCGCCATCTGCCCATAAAGACCCTAAAAAATACGAGCAGAGCAGCGAACATGACAACATCAGCAGTAACACCCAACTCACCGACAGTCAGCTTCGAGTTTTTCCCCACGAAAACGGAAGAGGGCGCAGCCAAACTGCTCACAACCGCGCAGAAGCTGGCAGCTGCCAACCCGGAATTCTTCTCTGTCACTTATGGCGCAGGCGGTTCTACCCGGGACCGTACCCGCGACTCGGTCTATAACATCCGGGAAACAACCTCTGTTCCTACAGCCCCCCACCTTTCCTGTGTGGGTGACAGCAAAGAAGACATTCGTACTCTGCTGACCCGATACCAGCAGGATGGCATTCAGCGTATCGTCGCTTTACGGGGCGATCTTCCATCCGGCATGGGCCGTTTCAACAGTGGAGACCTGCAATATGCCAATGAACTGGTGGAGTTTATCCGCAGTGAAACCGGTGATCATTTCCATATCGAAGTGGCCGCCTATCCGGAAGTACACCCACAGGCGCACAGCATGGAAGTGGATCTCCAGAATTTTGAGCGCAAGGTGAAGGCTGGCGCTTCATCCGCCATTACCCAGTATTTCTTTAACGCTGACAGCTATTTCCACTTTGTAGAACGCTGCCGCGGTCTGGGCATTGAGATTCCCATCCTGCCAGGCATCATGCCAATCACCAATTTCACCAAACTGGCCCGTTTTTCTGATGGCTGCGGTGCCGAACTTCCCCGCTGGATCCGCAAGCAGTTGGAAGCCTATGGCGATGATTCCGCCAGTATCCGTCAGTTCGGGGAAGAAGTGATTACCCAATTATGTGAACGCCTTCTGGCTGGCGGCGCGCCGGGACTGCATTTTTATACGCTGAATAACGCCGAACCCAGCTTAAAGATATGGAAGAACCTGAACGTTTAACCCGACTCGTTATACAGGCACTTCTGTTACCAGAAGTGCCTGCCAAAACAACACGCTATATCGTTTCCTATGCTGAATCGCTCAATACTGCGATCAACCAGATTGAGTACATCAAGATAACAATAACCATCTCGTTATAAACAACAGTTAATCGTCGCTGTCCAATGAGCGAACAACATATCATCAAACGCAATCCATCTTATTTATTTTGCTTCGCATAAGCACAGCTGAAGGTAACTCAAATGGCAGTAGCGGCCCCCCTTGATCATGCAAACAGGCAGGCGCCTCCTGAGGCTGCCCAACAGAATAACGCCACATTCTTAACATTTTCAGTACAACAAGAAGGCGACGCCCAAGCTTATTATGAAGAATTCTATCGATGGAACGCCCGTAACTGCTGCCGTAGTACTTGGAAATGCTTGATGGATTTTGTCATTGTTCCCATTTTGAGTGCTGCCGCATTTGTCCTTGGTTGTACAGTGCTACTTCCTTATTGCATCTATTTAGCTGTGACTCGCCAACAACAACTCGTCAGCATGCAGCAGAGCGAAATAGTCAGAGAGTTCATGGAAGAAGAACCTGCTCATTCTCGAGAGGTTTATCAATGGCAAGTACGTATCAGGGCTCAACAGATCGATGAAAATGCAAAAGGTACATTCAGGCACTGCATAGATATCGCTTGTCCGTTATTGTGGCCTCTCACTGGGATTTGCCTGCTAGTCGATAAAGTTAATGCTTGGCTTCATGGCCGTATAAGACCTGAAGAGGTTTACCTGCATCAACAAACCTTTCCCAGTACACGTCACGAGCGTGACTTTTTTCATCAGCGTGAAATGGCTAGAAGCAATAGAGTTCAGAGCTTACTTGATAGTTCGAGAGATGCGATGTTACCTACTGCCCGTGAGCTGTAAGAAGAGACACCAAGTCTAAGTACAAGTCATGTAATTACAGGCTGAAATAAATTGAACATGGATCAAGCATGTTAATGCTATAAGATACGCCAAAGTGCAATTCTTAAAATGTTCGTCCACATCATGAGAAATCCTAGAATCCACACACAACAACCTCTGTGTGCAAACAGTGATATAACTCTCACAGACAGTGCCGCCAACCATGTTGGCAGAGTACTTCGCATGCGGCCAGGTGATCCACTGATATTGTTTAATGGTGAAGGCCATAGCTGGCAGGCTGAAATCACCTGTGTCAGCAAAAAGCGGGTAGATGTCAAAACACTGGAACAACTGCCTGGCGATAGCGAATCCCCGCTTCGAATTGAGTTAGGGCAGTGCCTCAGCCGTGGCGAGCGGATGGACTATGCCATCCAGAAGGCAACAGAGCTTGGCGTGACAGATATCACCTTACTCTTCAGCGAACGCTGTGAAGTTAAGCTGAACAGTGAGCGTCAGGAAAAGCGTTTGAATCACTGGCAACAAGTTGCCATCAGCGCCTGTGAGCAGTGTGGTAGGAATTGTATTCCAACCATCCACGCCCCCGTATCTCTGGAGACCTGGATTCAGAATCGCCAAACAGATCTCAATTTTGTGTTACACCATAGAACTGAAAAACAACTCAAGGGATTTGATCGGCCACAGTCTGTCTCACTCTTGATCGGGCCAGAAGGCGGTTTGACCGCAACCGAGATAGAACAGGCTCAAGAACGAGGCTTTCATCCACTGGCGCTGGGACCAAGAGTCATGCGAACAGAAACCGCACCGGTTGCCGCAGCCGCCGTTCTGCAATACCTCTGGGGTGACTGGAACTGAGGGATTTTAAATCTGGCAAATTTTTCTAAGTAAACGACAAATTTTATGTAATTGACCATTTGTTCAAAAAAGCTAACACTTGACAGGCACAGGGCCATACCCTGACTGCAGGATGCAATCGCTTTTAAGAACACATCAAGGTATTTCTCATGAAAAAAATCGTTTTAACCGCTGCTCTGGTTGCCGCTTCTTCCTCCGTTATGGCTGCGGCCCCCGGTGGCCCAAGCTGTGGCTGGGGTAACATGCTGTTCGAAGGCCAGTCCGGCACTCCAACTCACGTTGTCGCCTATACCACCAACGGCACCTCCGGTAACGCCACTTTCGGTATGACTTCCGGCACCAACGGCTGCCAGACTTCTGCACCGCTGACCTACCGTGGCGACAAAATGATCAACGTCTCCTACATGATGGACGAGCTGTCTGAAGACATGGCTCGTGGCAACGGTGAAGCACTGAATGCAGTTGCCGTTATGATCGGTATTGAGCAGGAAGACCGTGCCCGCTTTGCATCTGTCACTCACGAAAACTTCAACCAGATCTTCCCAAGTGCTGATGTAACGGCTGATCAGGTCGTCAACAACCTGGCCGTTGTCATGAACAATGACGAGCAACTGTCCAAGTACATTGCATCCTGATAGCGTTTCGCTACTAAAAGACAGTCGTCTTTAATCGACGACTGTCTTATGAATAATCTGATTACCCATTATTCTGATCACAGAGCAACCGGTTCTACCTACCCATGTCGCGCTTTTTGATTTCCGCCCTGGTCAGGCAGCTACCGGCCATGCTGCTGTGCCTGTTTTCTACGACTACTTTTGCCACGCCAGACATCGAACCGTTGGCGCGCTCCCCGATGTGGCTCAAGCTGGGGCATTATCACACCAGCCTGATGAGCCCTTCCGGCTACACCAGTTATGTGGATGATTCTGCGTTTTTCCTGAGCAGCGACGGGGATAACAATCCTCAGGCCGAACTGACAGCAACAATCCAACTATTCTCACAACCAGAACAGGCACCCGATAGCAAAGCCTGCCGCTTTCAGGCTCGCTATCAGTGGTTGACTGAGCAGGGCTATACCTTCCCTTCACTGTCCTGCCCCGAATACGACAATTGGCGCCAACAACTGCAGGCGCATTCTGTCACATTGGCTTTTCCGGCTGCTTATATGAACAGCCCGTCGTCCATGTTCGGGCATACGTTCCTGCGCTTTGATCCGGAAAACATTGCGGAGGATTCTCTGTGGCTTTCCTGGGCGGTTAATTTTGGTGCTACACCGGAAGGGGAAGACAACTCTATTCTCTACGCCTGGAAAGGGGTTGCCGGCGGTTATCCGGGCAAATTTGCCATGATGCCCTACTACCGGAAGTTGCAGGAATATAACCGTCTTGAAAACCGGGATATCTGGGAATACCGGTTAAACCTCTCCCCCGAACAAACGGCATTTATCAGCAGTCATATCTGGGAATTGCGGGATATCCGCTTTGATTATTTTTTCATTGATGAAAACTGCAGCTTCCGACTGCTGGAGTTACTGGAACTGGCCGATCCGAACCTCGACCTGACCAGCCATTTTCCCGTGGCAGCCATCCCAGTGGATACAGTCAGAACAGTGCTGGATGCGGACCTGGTTGAGAACGTCCATTATCGCCCCTCCAATGCCACGACGTTGCATCACTACCTGGCGCCCCTGAATTCTTTGGATCAGGCCCTGGTTTACGAAATGGCGCTGGATCCTGATTTAATGGATAGCGAGACGGTCACCCAATTACCCGAGCAACAGCAGGCACGGATGATTCAGTCATCCTACAAATACCTGCGTTATGAGGTGAACAAGCAGTTTCGATCACCCGAAACCGCCGGTAACAGTCTGGCACTGCTTCGAGGACTCAACCGGCTTCCGCCGCATAACATCGCCCCACCGGTGGCGCCGGCAAAACCGGAACAGGGGCATGACACATCAATGCTGGCGCTGGGCGTCGGCCACCACAAAGGTCTTGGAAATTTTGTTGAGCTTCAAGGGCGCTTCACCTATCACGATCTTTTAGATAATAGCGAAGGCTTCCCTCCAGGTGCGGAGATCACCTTTGGCGATTTGCGCATCAGGGGCTACGAGGACAATTACTGGCAATTTGAACAGCTGGATATCCTCTCAATCCGTTCCCAGTACCCACGAGATCGGTTCTTTAAGCCGCTGTCCTGGCAAGTTCAAACAGGGCTTGAACGTCAGCCCGGCTCCGATGGCAAGGAGCATCTGGCAGCCCATATTAACGGTGGGGCAGGTATCACATTGCCAATGACTGCCAATAGTCAATGGTTTGGACTGGCAACTCTGCGCCTCGAGCATAACAGCGGCTTCGATCGCAATATGCAACTGGCGCCCGGTATCAACACCGGATTCAGCAGCCACAATCCTCTGGGTAACTGGCGACTGGAATGGCAACTGGATCAGTTTCTCAACGGCGAGTTGCGTTCAACAGTCACCCTGGGACAACACTGGGAACTGAACCGTAACAATGGCCTGCGCCTTGATATGCGTTATGAAGAACAGGATTCATTCAATAACTACGAATTGTCGTTAAGCTGGCGTCACTACTTCTGATCAGGGACGATAATGAAACGAAAGACTCTCTATTCGCTGACACTGACCATGGCCTTGTTGACCAGTTTACTGTCAGGCTGCCAGAACCTGACAGGACTCTACTTCTTTCCGGAAAGTGGTTACCGGCTGACGCCAGACCAACTCAACCTTGCCTGGCAGCCCGTTGAGTTGAAAACCCGTGACAACGTTATCCTGAAAAACTGGTGGCTCCCGGCCCAACCCAATCCAGACACCGGAGAGATACTGGGCACAATCCTGTTCCTGCATGGTAATGCTGAGAATATCAGCACACATATTCACAGCATCGCCTGGCTTCCCCGACAAGGCTATAACGTGTTTATGCTGGATTACCGGGGGTTCGGTCATTCAGGCGGCAAGCCAAAGCTACCCGAGATTTTTCAGGATATTGATGCTGCCGCCACCTGGCTGTTAGCGCAGGAGAGTGTTCAGCAAAAGCCCCTGTATTTACTGGGCCAAAGCATCGGCGGCGCACTGGGCGCCACATGGATCAGCCAGACCAACCAACAGGATGCATTCAGCGCGGTTGTACTGGATGCACCATTCGCCAGCTGGCCCGGCATGGCTCGCTATGCCATGTCCCGCCAATGGCAAACCTGGGCATTCTTACCAGGCACCTATTTAGTACCCGCCCAATGGGATGCTGAACAACATATTGAGAAGCTGAAAAAACCACTATTGGTGATTCACAGCATTGAAGACGACATCATTCCCACAGCCCAGTCCCGAAAGGTGTACGACAAAAGCCACGCACAGAAGCAGTGGCTGGAGGCAAGAGGGCCGCATATCGCGACCTTTGGTCAACGGGAAAACCGGAACACCGTCTTACAGTTTCTACAAAAACATCGCGATTGAAAACTGGCGGTACGCTTAACTGCTTACCGCCATTGCTTCATCAATTCCTGCTTCAATGCCGTCGAGATCAGGGATGACAGCAGGCGTTCCATGGACAATGACACAGGCTTTTTGGTATTGGCCGGGCTCTTTGTCACGGTGAGAGATATCGGCGGGTGCAACACTTAATGGATGGGGTATTCCCTGAACAACCAGTGCGTAGAAGCGAAGATCTCCCTTGTCGCTTACGCGATTCATGATAGCGAAGCGGGCATTATCACGGCCTTCCGGTAGGGCTTCACCATTGGCGCGTTCAAACGAAACGACCGGAATCGTCTGATCACGCCAGCTGATCTGCCCCAATAACCACTCAGGCCCTTCTCCCTGAGTTTCCAGCGTTGAAAAAGGAATCATTTCAGCCAATGCCGCACTCGGCACCAGCAGTGCACTACCCGACACCGGGATAAGTAACGCCGACAAGGTTTCCTGGCTATGACTCATGATCCTGTCCTGTTTACTGTTATCGTCTGAGTTATGCGGGGCATTCTTCACGCGTTATTGCGGTCTGGCGGGCAATGCGGTTCACCAACTGCTTCGCCAGTTGCTCGGGTGTGCCGGAAAAATCACTGAAACCGGCAGATTGTATTGCGCCGGGCATCACATCACTGACGGCACTGTCCATACTCTGCGTCCAGACAGGCAACCCTTCCTGTCGATAGTGCCCGGCTTCAACCAAACCATCTTCCCCCATACCGGAAAAGATAATCGCACCACTGACGGGCCAGGCCAGACGCGTCAACGCCATCACTTCATCAATAGACGGGCTGTAAGGGCCACCCCATGCCCTGCCGAGTAACCGGACCCGCTGGTTGTCATCAATATCCATGGCTTGCTCTACCGACGCCAGCAGCACTTCCCCCTGATGGAGCGGCTGACCATCACCGGCTGTGACCACATCAAAGGGACTGTGTCGGGCAATTGTCGCGGCCAGCACCTGGGAAAACGCCCTGTCGATATGCTGGGCATAGATAAAGGCTACAGGCAAATCTTCAGGCAGGCAGTCCAGAAAGGCTTTTACAGCTTCCGGTCCGCCCAGTGACGCCCCGAGCACCCAGACTTCCTTAGCTGGTATATGCCGGGTACATTGTCGAGCAGCAGGTTTCAAAGGCCAGGGCAAAATCTTGCCCTGGCCTTTGGGTTGCTCCGCTATTTCCTTTGGCGTTACCGAAATAAATGCTTTCAGCTTCGTTAATAAACGACGCTGCCAACGTGAATAGTCCGGGGTGTTTCTGGCCGGCGCCTTACCAAGTCCGTAAAGCACCGGCGCCTGAGAAAGATCTGGCAAGGATTCCAGCAGAAACTCACGGTTGTTCGCATCTTCCAGATCCACTATCCAGAGACTGACCCGACGATCTTCCAGCGCCCGGGTCGTACACCCGTCCGTTGCCAGCGTGGCAATAACGGGATACCCCGCCTCTAGCAACAGCGTGCGTATGGCATGCCGCTGCAGCGACGTATCCGCGATAATGCCGACACCGCCACTCTCAGCCATAGACACTGACCAGCCCCTCAATGGCCTCCAGCAGCGGCCCTTCCTGGAACGGCTTGCCCATGTAATCGTTGACACCAATTTCCATGGCACGCTGACGGTGCTTGGTGCCGGTTCTGGACGTAATCATGATGATCGGTATACCCGACAATGCAGGATCATTTCGCACCGCGGTGGCGACCTCAAATCCGTCCATCCTCGGCATTTCGATATCGAGCAGAATCAGGTCAGGCCGCTGATCCTGCAGCAGTGCCATAGCTTCCACACCGTCTCGTGCCACCAGTGTGTCGTAGCCATGCCGACCCAGCAGGCGGGTGGTGACCTTACGGACGGTGACCGAGTCATCCACCACCATGATCAGAGCCTTGTCATCATGACTCTCTGGTGCAGCGACAGGCTCAGCCTGAGGTTCAGCAGTCGCCGTACGCGCCAACATCCTGAGCGCCAGCGCCACCACATCCAGAATGATAACAACACGACCATCGCCCAAAATCGTAGCGCCGGAAATGCCGGGCAACTTCGCAAACTGCGGCCCAAGGCTTTTCACGACAATTTCCCGGCTGGCTGACAGCCCATCAATCTGCAATGCGACACTGGTGTCACCGGAATGTACAAGTAACACTGGAACATCCTGCGTCATCTGCGCCAGTGAGGGTTGGCCTTTGCCGAACATTTCGCCGAGGTAATGGAGCATGTAGCTGCGACCGGCATACTCGTACTGCCCACTGTCATAGCTGGCCTGCAGGTCTTTCGGACTGACTCGCACAATACCCTCAATGGTATTGAGCGGAACGGCATAGACCTCTTCCCCCTGATTCACCATCAGCGCCCGGTTGACGGACAGGGTAAAGGGCAGACGAACCTCAAACGTGGTACCGGCATCCTGATCAGAATGAATATCCAGACGCCCGCCAAGCTGCTTGAGTTCACTGTTCACCACATCCAGACCGACGCCTCGGCCGGAAATCTGAGTGACTTTCTCCGCCGTACTGAAACCGGGTTCCAGAATCAGTCGGGTGACATCAGCATCACTGACTTCCGCGCCTGATGCCAGCAGACCGCGCGCCAGCGCTTTCTCCCGAATCGCATCGGGATTCAGTCCTTTACCATCGTCACGGAGGCTCAGAACAATATCGCCGCCCTCACGACCGAACACAAGGCTAATCTGACCGGTGGCGGGCTTGCCTTTGCGCGTACGCTCATCCGTACTTTCTATGCCGTGATCGACCGCATTCCGGAGCATATGCTCCAGTGGCGCCAGCATCCGCTCCATGACGCTACGATCCATTTCGCCCTCAGCATTTTCTACCTTGAGCTCTACGTCCTTACCCAACTCTGAAGACACCTGACGGACAATCCGACGCAAGCGGGGCAGCAGGCGAGAGAAGGGCACCATGCGGGTCCGCATCAGCCCTTCCTGCAACTCGGTGTTGATGCGTGCCTGCTGCGTAATCAGGGTTTCCGAATCCCTGTTACGATCTGCCAGAGCATCCTTGAGATCCATCAAATCCGTGGCTGATTCCACCAGCGAGCGAGACAACTGGGTCAGTTCGGAATACTGATCCATTTCAAGCGGATCAAACTCAGGATGGTCCGCCAGCTCACCTTCATGACGGGAGAGGATCTGGCTCTGGGTTTCAATATCAAGACGGCGCAGCTGCTCCCGCAAACGCTCGATAGTGTCGTGCATTTCCTGAAGGGTATAGCTGAAATCACTGATCTGCTGCTCTATACGCGCCCGGCTGATACTGGTTTCACCGGCCAGGTTAACCAGCTGTTCCAGTAGTTCCGCGGGTACGCGCACCATTTCACGGGCAGACACTTCGACCGCGTTATTACCCGCAGTTTGTCCTGATGAGAGAAAAGCCGGCGCCTTGATGAACGACACTGCATTATCATCTGGCTGCGGGAATGAGAGAACATCCGCAATTTTGCGATCCGGTTCAGTCGCTTCCGGAACATCTGATGCATCAGATACCGATACAGCTGCAGCCGGTTCAAGAACCTGAGCGAAGCTTGATGCAACACCCTCAACCAACCGTTGTAGCTGTTCAGTGTCCGTGGCCAGTACACGAATCTCGCCTTTATCAATACTGCCTTTCTGCTGCAGTCCTTCAACCACCACTTCCATCTGATGGCTGGCATCACCCAGCTCAACCAGACCGGCCATTCGGGCACTGCCCTTGAGGGTATGAAGCGCCCGCATCAATTCTTCAGCCGGCATCATATTGGCGGTATCGGTCTGCCAGGCAGCCATCTGTTCTTCTATCTGTTCCAGCAGATCCGTCGCCTCTTCCAGGAAGATGCCGGCCATTTCCGGATCCAGCCCATCAGGCAGGGAAACGGATACTGGTTCAGAAGGAGATTCCTGAACATTCTCTTGTGTATCTTCTACCGAAAGATCGTCGTCAGTCGTGCTGCCCCTGAACTCATGAATCAGGATTCGCAGATCTTCTGCCGAACGACACACATTGTTGGAACGCAGCTGACTAAGCATTTCATCCAGTGTGTCATGTGTGCGCAACAGAAGGTTAATCAGCTCCTGTGAAACACTCAGGCGCGCCTCACACAGATCTTCATAGAGATATTCCAGTTCATGACCAAGATCACCGATGGCGGTGACACTAGCCATTCGCGCACCGCCCTTCAAGGTGTGGAGGTGACGCTGGAGAGATTGCAGACTACTCTGGTCGTCCGGATATTCCAGCCAGCGGTAGAGGTCACGTGACGCCTCTTCGAGAATATCCGTTGCTTCATCCAGGAACAGGGCAATCAGCTCCTGATCCATATCATCAGACGCGACATTACCTGCTGCGGCGGTCTCCACAGAAACGGTCTTTTGATTATCGGCATGATCATCAGTCGCATCAGGAATACTGTCCTGCAGCAATACCGCAATCCGATCCAGCAATGGCTGAGAAGCGGTGGGTGTCTGCTGGGCGGCCAGCTGATCCATCATCGCAATCAGGTGTTCATGACTATCCCTTAAGAGCTGTACGAGATCATCATCCATCGTAATCTGGCGCTGCAGAATACGCTGATAGAGTTCAATGAGACTGTCGGCAAGTGTCGCCAGTGGCTCAATATCCACCCGTTTTGCACTGTCGCTAACGGTAATCAAGGCATTGAGCAATGCCTGGGCAGTCTCCGTATCCTGCTGATAATTCCAGTGGGCTAGCGTGTCATTGGCTTCCAGCAGCAGATCGACACCTTCAGCCAGAAACAGCGCAACGGACTTCGGCTCCTGCCGGGAACCAGAGACCGCCTCTTTTTCATCAATATCCGTTAACCGTTCAGACTGCAGCAGTTGTATTTCATGGATGAGTTCATTCGCCCCCGTCAGTGGCGATAGCGGATTGGCATCCAACTGATCCAGACCATCCTGTATCAACAGGCCACCACGATTGAGCAAAGCCAGCACCGGCTCATCTGCCATAATATTGTGCGCTTGGAATTCCTTGATCATCTTTTCCAGCGGTATTACTACATCAGCCACCGGCGTGATACCGGCCATGCTGGCACTGCCCTTCAGGGTATGAAGTGACCGCTGCAGGTCATCGCTGATAGCCAAGGCAACCTGTCGTTCATTAGATTCGGCAATAAAATCATTAATGACCTGAAGGTGAACGACAGCTTCCTTGCGGAAAATATCCAGCAGATCCGCTTCCGATTCAGCTTGCTCGGCAGCACTGTCATCGACAGATTCTGACACAGGAGCAACAGGAGGAAGTTCGACGGGTGTCCAGCTTTCACCGCGGGCATAACAATCCGCTTCATCCATCAGGGACTGGATATCCGGCGATAGGATCTGTTGTTTTTCAGCGAAAGCGGCAATCGTTGAGGGCAGGAGTGCAATTACTCGCTCAACCAGTGAAACCAGTGCATCGGTAGGATCAATAGAGCCATCAATGACCCTGTTGAGCATGTTTTCAATGCTCCAGGACAGTTCACCAACAACCGTGGCGCCAACCATACGACCACTGCCTTTCAGCGTATGGAAACCCCGCCGGAACTCTGCCAGTGAGTCCGCATCGGTACGATCTGCCTGCCAACGAGGGAAGTATTCAGCAAGGGTTTCACGAACTTCCTGAGCTTCTTCTATAAAGACTTCAAGTAGTTCGTCATCAATCAGATCATCGGTTTGCTCTGATATTGCACTATCAACCTGCTCAGGAGATACAGCCACAATCTCATCAGAGGCCAATACAATCTCTTCAACTATCTCGTCGGACAGCTCTTCCTCAGGCGTACTCCCCGGACGGTAACCCAGTCGATTCAGGCTCTCATCCACCACATCCAGGATAACATCACCCTGACTTTGGCGGTCATCCAGAAGACGTTCAAGGAAATATTCAACCCCGGCAATCGCATCAGCCAGCGTGTCCAGCACCTGCCAGTCTGGCTCAGTACGGCCTGTTAACAGTTCCTGTTCCACATACAGAGAGGCGGAAGCCACTTGCTGTGCGGCACGATCCAATGGAATCATGGCCAGACCACCACGCACACTGGCCAATACCTCGGGTACCGGTGCCAGGCAGCGTGTATCCCACTGGGACGCGATATAGTCGACAATGGCATCCTTCGCCTGTTCCAGTCCGCTGCGGGCTTCCTGGATAACGGCCTGATGCGCACTGGCAATATCCGCTTCCGGTACCACAGAGTCACCCACTGAGGCCGGTTTTTCCTGTGCCATGCCGGCCAGTGTCGCTTCGGCATAGAGCAGACTGCCAGCCACATCCATCAAAACATTGCCGTCATAGCGGTCTTCATTGACCATGCGGCTCAGGATATCGACCTGATCCTGAATCACCTTGCGGGGAATGCCCAGCCCCAGAACGCCCATGGTATCCGCTACCTGGCTGAGTACAGGCAGCTGAGCTTTCACCAGTTCGCGATCATTGCCTGGGCTGCGGACATAAAGATCCAATGCATCTTTGACAGCCATCAGTTCATCGGAAACAGCTTTAATGACCGAAGACATCGCTGCATTGTCTGGCCCATGTAGTCGCTGACGCTCCAACGAAACAGTATTTTCATCCGGCAAGGCATCATTCAGCTGATATTGCGCCTTGATAGCCGTTGTCATTGCACCTTCAGAACTGGAGCGGGCAACGCAATAGAGCAGATTTTTGAGCAAATCCTCAGGAACAGCACGGTTTATGGCCGCGTCACCTTCCTCAATCAGGGAACGGATTTCCGCATCCACCTGCCGCAGCAGGTTTCGCACCGTCGACGTATTTTTACAGCCACCAGCCTTAAGGCTTTCCACTAACGCAGAAACCACAGGCCACAGGGTTCCCGCCGGAGAGCCCTCCAGCAGGGTATTAAGCCGTTCAGAGACTTTCAGGAGATAAGCCAGATTCTCTTCGTTTTTGAGTCCCTTGATATAGCCGACCAGCGCCATCTGATACATCTGGCGTAGTTTTTTCAGGAAGGCGGGCAGTTTCGGGTTCCTGAACGGTTTGAGATGATCGCCAATCACGGCGGGAACCGGCTCACCCAACTGTGGCTTAAACAGGGAAGTTTCAGACAGCAGGCTCTCTCCACGAGCCGCCCGCAAATCATTAAGTACCGGCATCACCACAACCGGCAGATCACGGCGACCGCGGTAAACCTGTTCAAGATAGGGGGGAATCTGCAGGATCGACTGCATCAGCACTTCCAGCGCTTCATCCCGGTTCGCGACCGCGTCCTCTAGCAGAGCACGGGTCAGCGCTTCCATTTCTTCCGCCAATAGGGCAGCGCCATAGAACTCCACCATGGTTAATGTGCCATGGACCTGGTGGATATAGTTCAGGCAGAAACGCAGCCGGGTATCATCCTGCTCGCCAGACTGCACACTATCGACATACGCTTCCAGCGACTGACGCGCCTGTGTCAGGGTGTCACTGATCTCACCTTTCACCCAATCCAGGGCGACGTAATCGTGGTGATCCCCCATAATGTCTCCCGTTGGTTGCAGCCCTGCTGCACCTAAGTTATTTACTGCAGGTCACGCCAGTCCGGCGGTAAAAAGCCAGCACCTGATCATTGTTAACCTGTTGCAGATCCGGATGCGTCCAGTCTGTGATTTCGCCCGGCCCCAGAATCAGGAGCCCGCCGGGTGCCAGCCGCTCCGCCAGTTGCCCAAGAATGATCCGCCGACGCCAGGGCCTGAAATAAATGAGCAGGTTCTGGCAGAAAATGACATCCATATTGCCCATGGGCGCCCGCTCCAGATCCAGCACATTGACGCGGGTAAAGCAGACCCGCTCCCGCAGCAAAGAGCCGATTTTCCAGGCGTCGCCCAAACCGTCTTCAAAATAACGTTGCTGTAATTCTGTTGGCAGATCACCCAGACGCCGCCGGGTATATTCACCCTGACGGGCATGGGCCAGCGCCTTGAGGCTGATATCGGTGCCGGTCACGCTGTAACGAATCACCTGTTCGCTTTGGCGCAGCAACTGACAGACCGTCATGGCCAGTGACCAGGTTTCCTCACCGGTGGAACAACCGACACTCCAAAGTTCCAGACCCGACTGCTGTTTTTCAGCAATGCGCTGTTCAAGGAAGGACGTCATCAATTCAAACGACGGTTGGTGCCTGAAAAAGCGGGTTTCATGCACCGTCAGTCGTTCAACCAATGTCGTCCATTCCAGCGATCCGTCCGGCGCCGTGACCCGCTGGTAATAGGCGTCATAATCATTCAGCCCGAGCTCACGCATCCGACCGGCTAGGTTGGCCTGCAGAATGGAGCGACGCTGCCAGCTGAAATGGTTGCCGGTACGGCCTTCAAGCAGGTTCTGCCACTTGTCGTACTGTTCCGGCGTCATTTCCGGCACGGGCTGGACTGACCAGCCAGGCATGGACATATCAGGCTACTCCGGCATCAGGCTCAGGACTCCATTGAATCCACCGGCGACTCCGGCAACTTGAAGCCCGCCACCGACTGCCGCATGCCACTGGCCATGTTCGCCAGATTACCGATAGACCGTGCCGTAGCATTGGTACCGGCCGATGTCTGGGACGTGATCTCCTGGATAACGTTCATCGTATTGGAAATATGCCCCGCAGAAGACGACTGCTGACGTGCTGCGTTGGAGATGTTCTGGATCAGGGTCGAGAGGCTGTTGGAAACCTGTTCGATATCTTCCAACGCCACACCGGCATCCTGTGCCAGACCCGCACCCCGAACCACTTCCGAAGTGGTCTGCTCCATGGAGATAACCGCCTCGTTGGTATCGGTCTGGATGGTTTTAACCAGGCCTTCAATCTGCTTGGTTGCCGCCGATGCCCGTTCTGCCAGACGCTGAACTTCGTCCGCAACGACCGCGAAGCCCCGGCCAGCTTCACCGGCCATGGAGGCCTGGATCGCAGCATTCAGTGCCAGGATGTTGGTCTGATCCGCAATGTCGTTAATCAGGGAGACGATATCACCGATTTCCTGGGAAGACTCACCCAGTCGCTTGATCCGCTTGGAGGTATCCTGAATCTGCTCACGGATGGTATCCATGCCCGAGATAGTATTCTGTACCAGCTCGTTACCCTTATTGGCGAGATCAACCGACCGTTCCGCAACCGACGCCGATTCTGCGGAGTTCGCGGATACCTGATCGATGGAAACCGCCATCTCATTGATGGCCGCGGAGGCACCGGCTATTTCCTGGGCCTGGTGCTCTGCTGCTTCTGCCAAGTGCTTTGCCGTGGTCTGGGTTTCATCCGCCGCACTGGCGACCTGAACCGCAGTGTCGTTGATGGTGTTAACCAACGCCCGGAGCTGTTCGATGGAGAAGTTGATGGAGTCAGCAATCGCACCGGTGAAATCTTCGGTTACGGTCGCGGTAACGGTCAGGTCACCATCAGCCAGATCGGCCAGTTCGTCCAGCAGTCGCAGGATCGCAGACTGGTTCGCTTCATTACTGGCAGCGGTTTCAGCCAGACGACGACGTGTGCCGCCTACCATGACCAAACCAATCAACAGGATCGCACCCAGAGCGACAAGACCCGGTGCGGCAACGGTCAGTTCATTCCCTTGAATCACAGAGCGCTGATCAGCCAGATGTTCGAAGGTCATGGCCAGGTCAGAGGTGTTTTTCAGCAGCTGCTGTGAATTCACGAAGATCTGGTCGGAGGCTTCACGTACCAGGAACAGTTCCGGTGAGGTTTCCAGAATCTCATCAACAGAACCTGAAACGAACTCAAACAAATCGGCAATTTCCACAAGACGGTCGATGGCTTCCTCATCTTCCACCTGTGAAATATTCATGGCGATGTTGCCTTCCAACATTCCGTTCAGTACCCGTCCGAACAGCTTGGCGTCACGCCCGAAACTGTCGGCTGCCATCACAGAGTCTTCCCCCCCTTCAAGCACCTTGCTGACGCTTCGAACGATACGCTCTGCCAGCCAGGGCTGACGCTGGGCCACAGAGATCTGTTCTGCCGGGGCTTCGGTTTCCAGCAGGATTTCCACTACCTCGTCGTATTCCACCTGGAGCTGGGGAATGGTTTCAGCCAGCGTTGCAGCAACGTCGTGGAGTGAAAGAACCGTTTCCTGGCTTTCCAGAATGCTGTCGGTGTTCTGCCGGACACGGTTCCAGGTCGCGGTCACGCCCTGCATCTGTTCAGCCACCACGGGAGACTGCCCGCCAGCCGCAGGCAGGCTCATAGAAGGATCACCAGACTGCAAATAGTTGTAGCGTCGCTGGAATTCATCCCGCGCCCGCTTGAGCAACGGGAAGGCCTCGGATTTACCCGATACGGCTTCCGTGGCGTTCTTCGCTATCTGCTGCGACAGAACCCGCAATTCACCCGCGTGGGCAATGTATTCCTTGTCCTGCGTCGACTGCTTGTTGATCAGCCAGAACGCCCCGATCATCGCAACCAGTGACAGAATCAACACAACAAACAGGGTCAGGATGACACCGTTTGTCTGCGATCCGCTTGCTGCTTTTGCTTTGCCTTTCATTTCTCTCTGGCCCCCGCTGGCCTGGAAGTCATTGTTCTTGCTTTATTCAGGGCTCTGTACCGAGCCATTCCCCAGAGACACTCTACGCTGCTCGACCGTCAGGCCGTTTCCAGCGCCACCTGCATGAAACTGGCATGCTCTGCCAGCGTGAAAAGACTGAACACCAGGTAGGACGCTTCCCGCTGGTAGCTGCCCGCCAGAAATGGCTGCAGTGCCTCCGACGTACTGGCCGGTATACAGTCAGAAAAAGTATTCGCTTCAAAATGCTGCATGCCCTGAACGCCATCGACAATCAGACCGCAGATCAAATCCCCCTGTTCAAGCACCAGGATGCGGCGTGTGGTACTGGCAGACGAAGGCTCGAGCCCCAGAAATTCACCCAGATCCATAACGGGCAGCAGACGCCCCCGGCTGTTGGCCACGCCCTTTATCCAGGATTTCACGCCGGGCACCATCGTAATGCTGTCAGGTACGTGGAGAATTTCAGCCACCTCTGAGAGAGGCGCCACACAGCGCTCGCCGGCTAGTGAGAAACCCACACCACTCCAGTACTGCTTCAGGTCCTGCTGGGCAGGCAGACCGTCACTGTTGGCACGGGCTCGCTGGTCAAGGTCAAGCAACAGCTCAAACGGTGTACTCATACTAGACCCCGTCCGTCCGAAACCACGAAACCCTGCACAGGGCAGGGAGAGGAAGATAGATGCACGGTTTGCACGTTTGTTATCGTTATCATGTCAACCTGCATGTGAGGAGCCGCTTCACGCGACCATGACGTCATTCAGTTTCTTGATCAGATTGGCTGCATCTACCGGCTTGGTCAGATAGCCCTTGGCCCCCTGACGCTCACCCCAGACCCGGTCGGTTTCCTGATCTTTGGTGGTCACAATAATGACCGGGATATGGCTGGTTTCCTGATCCCGAGACAACTGGCGCGTCGCCTGGAAGCCATTCAGACCAGGCATCACGATATCCATCAATACCGCATCCGGCTTTTCGGCCCGGCACAGGGCAACGCCATCCGCACCGTTGTCCGCCTTGAGCACATCATGCCCGTTCGCTTTCAGGACTTTTTCCAGAATCGCTGTTTCTGTTGGAGAGTCATCAACAATCAGTACACGCGCCATGGTTCCCCCAGTGTTTCTTCACGCATTCCCATGAGACAGATTGGGATGCGCTTGTTTATTCGTTATGACAACAGTCCGGCTCTGACTGTATTCATCGTTTTTATACGTTATGCGGCCGGTCGATATTCCCGTATCGCATCCAGCAGTTCGTCTTTGCTGAACGGTTTTGTCAGGTACTTGTCTGAACCAACTATGCGCCCCTTGGCCTTATCAAACAGCCCATCCTTACTCGAAAGCATAATGACCGGTGTGCCTTTGAAGGTGCTGTTGTTCTTGATCAGGGCACAGGTCTGGTAGCCATCGAGGCGGGGCATCATGATATCGACAAAGATGATATGCGGGCGGGTATCGGCAATCTTGGCCAGCGCGTCAAAACCGTCGATGGCGGTGACAACATCGCAGCCGACCTTCTTGAGCAGCGTTTCTGCAGTACGGCGAATGGTCTTGCTGTCATCAATGACCATTATCCGCAGATTCTCAAAGTTATCGCTCATTCTTGGCCCTTCCCTACCGGGTCAGTGCATCTGCCATGCTTCTTGTTATTGTCTGCCTTGCGGCGTAGAAGCCACTTTTTATCACACATTACTACGGCATTCTACTGACCACGTCACGGTAAATACAAGCCGCCAGACATTGTTATGCCCTTAGTTATGCGCCTTTTATAAGCAAGAGGCTCCCACTGACAAACGCTTCAGCGTCAAAACGATTCAATGGCCTGACAGATGACATTCAGCCCTTACACAAAGACGCACTGCCAGCATGTAACAGACAGACGTAATGAATATATTGTGGGAGTGACTATCGTCATGTGAAAGCTAACGAGAAGTGAGAATATTTTCCAAAACGCTCAATAACCAGGAGGGTTGGGTGCAACCCCTTCAAATCGTTGGTTCATGTCATCCAGGTACAACGGATAATTTGCTTTCAGCAAATTGTTAAAGGCGGCTTTGGCCTTATCAAATGCAATATTATCAACAAGCATCGACAACACTTGCTGCTCCGCACTATTACGGACGGTTTCACTGTATAAAACATCCACCTGTCCGATAACGGAATGACATCGTTGCAAGAGTTTCTTAACGTTCTTTTTACTCTTTCCTGCAAACCAGGAAAGCGGATTGCCAAGATCCTTGATTGCGTTTGCCACTTCACGATTCAGTTTTTCCAAGTCCTCTCGCAAAAGCCTGTGACTATCGGATGCATCGCTGTTTTGTTCCACTTCATTGCTATCGACATCCGGCAATGCCTCACGGGGACTCATCTCCGCAAGCTCAGTTTGTATCTTTCTTAATGCCGATAGTTTTTCCTGATTGGTCTTTTCATCCAGGCTTGCAATGATTTCAGTGGCTTTAGCCCTGATACGGCTCACTACGGTTGTGTTGTCATCAGTGAGGTGACTGGCTCTACACATATCGTGAAAAATCCGCAATTTCTCAAACGCTTGTGGCCATTCCTCACTTTGTTCCAGTATCTTTTGTGCCGTTTCCCTTTCTTCTTTAGTCTGACCGGAAGTAGCCTTATCAGAATAATAGGCTCGAATATTTTGTAACGTATCCTGAAACTCCAGGGCGGCATTTTTTCCTTCGGAAGCCATATTGACCATGAGTCCGGCCAAGGATGTCTGGCAATCCGGATTTGTCAGAAAAGCCTTCCAACGCTCCTGTTTGCCACCCGCCATCCAACCATTATGCCGGGTCATCACGTACGTCATGGTATCGGTACCAATATCCTCACCCATAAAGTGATAGTCATACCGGTCAGCAGCGGCCTGAACACTGGAATTAAGACCGGCAAAAACAGGCGCCTTGACACCCACCTTGGCGGCTGCTTCTTCGCCGGCTAAACGGCGTTTATATTGCAGGTGGTAGGTATCATCAGCGCCCTTTACATAAAAAAGCTCCATTTTGTAGTGCCTGTGGCCCTGCAAAACCAGATCAGTGACGGAAAGAGGGTCTATCAGGATCGGTGCTTCTCCATCAACGGGCGGCAAGGTTCCCAACAGGCTTTGCAGGGCTGAAGCCACACTGTTTTCTGCAAGAGAGGCCGTAAGCAGCCCGCTGAGGCGTACGGCAACATATAAATATTCACCATCGGAGTCGGGGTTGGGTTCATCCTGATTTTTGATGAAGCGTATATCAAACAGCCCCTGAAATGGCCCAACAGCGGCTTTTATGATGGTGTCATTAAACTGAATAGAGCCTTTAGCCTTGCTATCAAGCATCAAATACTGGTCCCGATCTTTCCGGGAAATATTCACGTCAGGCCCCGAAAGATCCAGCTCAATCTGTTCCAACCACTCCCGGGTAGACTCAGAAACGGAATCTCCCAAGACAGCACGTGTTCTTTCCAACAGATTTAACAGTCTGACATGCGTCACCATCATCATTTTCAGCATTTCAGGTGTTGTCGTGGCGGAGCGGATACGCTTCATGGATGCTTTCAAGGCATCAGCTCGTTTATTCGCCGGATTATTTGCATGAACATTAACGTAACGGCAATATTCCTTGTACTCTTCATAATTCTGTTGAATCAGATTTTTTAAGAGAACACCCATCTGCCGCAATTCTACCGGTGCATACCCCAACCGGACGTTTTTATCCTCTTTCGCACGTATCTGGGCATCCCGCACCACGCCTTCAAGCACGAGTAAACGTCTCGCAATGGCAGGAATAACCTCTCCTCCCCGATAAACCGACTGTGTTTTATCCACCAGATCGGATGCATGCAGTTGAATATTTTCAGAATCGTACATTTTCAGTTTATTGAGATAATCATTAGATTCTGGCGGAATACTCACGTTAAAATAATGCTTATCATACGTCCTGATCCATTCAGGATTTTTTTTCAACTGTTCGATGAGAGCTATTTTTTTTGTGAATTGATTCTTCCATTGTGTGGATGTTCGATCGACGCCAAACATTTTGAGTGCCCTGACACCCATGTGGCCTTCAGTAACCGATCGTTTTATCTTCAATGGTGAATAGTCGCTGTAAGTATCGTATTTCAACCCAACACTCGCCATCATAGGTACTTCGAGACGTTTTAAGCTCTGTTCGAGCGCAGGCATATTTCTGACTATTCTGCGTTTGTGTGCATTAATCAGTTTGTTTCTAACGACCGAGCGGTTGACATGTTTTCCCGGCATTGGATTATGGAGTGCTAACAACATGTTATCCGCATAGTAATCAATAAATTCATCAATATTATTGAATACTTTGCCGTCTATCTGGCCTTTCACACCTGCCACATAGCCTTTTAAGAAGTCAGTACCGGCGACAAGCCTTAATGTAAATTTCTTGTTCGTAAAGGTCCTTATTTTCGTATCATCGCAACCGACTATCTGGGACGATATCTCAAAACCGCCATCCACAGATCCGACATCCACACCAACCCCTAGCTGGACACGACCTCGAACAAACGATTCTTCGCTGGGATTCTGGTAACTTGAAAAAGCCTGTTTGAGTTTGACTTTACATTCAGCGGCTATTTGTCGGTTCAACTCATCTTCAACCAAATGAGCCAAACCATCATATACTGTTAACAGCGCGTTTCTATTATCCAGTAGCTTTATGCTTTGCTGCAATCGCTTTTGCTCATCAGGAGACATCTCGGACAGTGGCTCTTGGTTATTACTCAGAGTATGCTCCAGACGTTCTAGCGCCTTCTCTGCCTGCCCGCAAAAAGAATACAGGGCGCTGGCCAGGTTCTCGCAGTCAGCAATCTCACCTATGGCTGAAAACTGTTTTAACACAGGTGATATATTAATCGTAAGATAGTGCTTAAGGTAATTACCTTGCTTATTGTCAGGAAGAAGTTCTTTTGTTCTATCGACGAGTTCTCCAATCAACCTTTCAACGGATTCCTTTTTTTTAAGTGACACTCGAGGCACTGATCGATTCTGAACATCCTCACTTTCTTTAGCTAGTAGTTTTACTTGTTTTTTTACTTCATCTTTTTCATCAACCAATGACATTGATTGATTGTCAACACCTTCTTTTTTTTCGCTAAATACACCTGATTGGTTTGTTACTTTATCTTTTTCCTCAACTAATGCCCCCGATTGTTCTTGCACACACGCCTGCTCTTCCGCTAATGGCGTTGCTTCAATAAAATAAGGGTTTCTATAGCCATCGTATGCGACTTTAGTCTTCAGTACACTCAGCGCAGATTCAGGAATATTTTTTTCAATCTCAGGTTTTATTCTGACACCAGTTTCTTTTAATTTTAATTCCAGATCATCAACAGGGTCTACACCTTTTCCAAAGCATGACACATCCGGTTCACTGCCTGTTTCTGATACTGCATCCAGATCATTTGAGCTGACATCACTCAGTGTTAACGATCGATAAATGCTGTTCTCTAACTCACAAACCTTTACATCTCGATTAATAATCGGGGTATCAGGTGTACCTGATTCATAGCCAGAATCCTGTCTATCAAGAATTCCCGGCGCATTTTCAACAACGGCCACTCTGCTTTTAACCTCATGCAAATCATCACATGAAGCCTTTGAGGAAACGTACCTCGATAATGAATGGGTGGCTGGATGTGTCACAACAGTTCCATTTGCATTTAAACATCAGTTGGTAGTAGAGCCAGGCTTTTTAGAAGGTTGATAGCAGCCTGTACAAATACTACACATTCACTATGAAGCTTATTCCTTGATTATAATGCAAAAACTGCTCCCAACAGGGGGGCAGCTATTCTCAGAAAGCCTGTAAAACCAGTCGTTTCGTAGAGATAACGAATCGCAATATGACATTCCCGCTTATTCCAAACAGGTCATTTTTTCGTGGTCCCCATAGCGGACGACAGGATGAGACCTAGAGCAGGTGACCAGCGGTGCAGTCTGAGGCGAGAATCCCAGATAAATCGACGCAACGACCGTTCTGCCTGAACCGTCATCTGTTACAATGCGGCATCCATTATCTGCACAGAGAACCGGAATGACCATCAAGCTCGGCATTGTGATGGATCCTATTGCCGCCATCAGTTACAAGAAAGACAGCTCCCTGGCCATGCTGCTGGCCGCACAGAAGCGGGGCTGGCAACTGTTTTACATGGAGCAGGGCGATCTGTTTCAGGAAAATGGCGTCGCACAGGCATCAATGTGCGAGCTGACCGTCAGAGCAGATCCGGAGGACTGGTACACACTGGAGCCAGCAACCATCCGAGAACTGGCGGAGCTGGATGTGATCCTGATGCGCAAGGATCCGCCATTTGATAATGAGTTCATCTACAGTACCTACCTGCTGGAACAGGCGGAGCGGGCAGGCACCCTGATCGTTAACAAGCCCCAGAGTCTGCGGGACTATAACGAGAAGTTTTTCGCAACCCTGTTCCCACAGTGTTGTACCGACTGCATGGTCAGCCGGGACATGAATCGCTTGCGGGAATTCGCCGCACGCCACCAGGATGTCATTTTCAAACCACTGGACGGTATGGGGGGAACCTCCATTTTCCGGGTTAAAGCCGATGACCCCAATGTCAGCGTCATTCTGGAAACCCTGACCGAACGGGGCCAATGCCAGATCATGGCGCAGAAGTTTATTCCCGAGATCAAGAAAGGCGACAAGCGAATCCTGATGATTGACGGAGAACCGGTACCTTACGCACTGGCGCGGATTCCGGCCGAAGGCGAAACCCGGGGCAATCTGGCAGCAGGTGGCAGCGGTGTCGGCCAGCCACTCTCAGACCGGGATCGCTGGATTGCCGAGCAGGTCGGCCCCGTCCTGAAAGAGAAAGGCTTGCTGTTTGTCGGGCTGGATGTGATTGGTGATTATCTCACCGAGATCAACGTCACCAGCCCAACCTGCATCCGGGAGCTGGATACCCAGTTCGATATCAGCATTGCCGATATGCTGATGGATAAAATTGCAGAGAAACGACAACAAGCCTGATGCATCCATCTGTCTGGTATCACCATTCACGATGCCAGACAGATAAGAATAAAATGATTAGCCTGTCATACTCCGGCACACACTGCATGGACTTTTCCGGTTGATATTGGCAGAGTGAAAGTCACTGCAGTAACCCTGACTCTCGGGGAATGGATAACAAGACAAGTCCACCAAACATGGCACAAGCAACGGCACCGGTCACGGCAACAGACCGATTAAGCTTTACCCTGCTCCTGGCAGTCGCCCTGCATGCGCTCATCATTCTTGGCGTAGGCTTCACGCTGCATGATAGTCCCGAACCGGCCAAAACCATCGAGGTAACCCTGGCCAGTTTCCAAAGCGAAAAAGCGCCGGATAAAGCGGACTATCTTGCCCAAGTCAACCAGGAAGGCAGTGGCAGCCTGGAAGAAAAAGCCCGCCCCTCCAGTGATCAGCTGCCTGCACCGGTTCAGGATAACGAGATCCGGAAAGTCGAGCTACGGGAGCAAACCGAACAACAACAGAGACAGACGCTGGACACCTCCCGCAAGGTGACTGCTGCCGTTTCAAATCAACGAATCAGAGAGGGCGACGGTAAACAGAAGGAAAGTCCGGTCAGGGAAAACAACGCGCCTCGCCCGAAAATCGATCTGCGCGCTGAAATTGCCAGTCTGGAAGCGGAGTTCTATGAACAGCGCAACGCTTATGCCAAGCGCCCCCGTATTCTGCGCCTCAACGCCGCATCAACGCGCCAGAGCGACGGTGTCTGGTATATGGAAGCCTGGCGCAAGAAAGTCATGCGGATCGGTAATATCAACTATCCTGAGTCTGCTCGCAGCAAGAAACTGTATGGCCAGCTGGAACTGGCTGTCCAGATCAACCGGGATGGTACCCTGAACAAAATCGAGGTTTTGCGCTCGTCCGGTCACAAGGTTCTGGATGACGCCGCTATCCGAATCGTTGAGCTGGCCGCACCGTTTGCTCCATTCCCTGACGATCTGCGGGAGAAGGATATCATCGAAATCATCCGGACCTGGCGCTTCGAACCCGGTGACCGGTTATACAGCGGCTAAGCGACCTTTCCTGCTGCAGGCGGTTCACTCATCATCTGGATACGCCCCATGAATCAGCCAACGGGTAACAGCCTGCGTCACCACTTTCTGATCTCAATGCCGCAATTGGCAGACCCGAATTTCAGTGGCACCTTGACCTATCTTTGTGAACACAATGAGCAGGGTGCGATGGGGCTGGTCATCAACCGTCCTACCAGCCTTTGTCTGGGCGATGTCCTCATGCATATTGATATCGCTATCTCACCCGGCTCATCCCATTTTCATGATACGGTTTTCGCCGGCGGACCTGTGGACCTGGAGCACGGTTTCATTCTGCATAGTCGCGATAACAGGCGGTGGAACGCCACCATGCCGGTAACAGACACTCTGTCACTGGCAACCTCACGTGATATTTTGCAAGCCATTGCAGAAGACGAAGGGCCCGATATGGCCCTGATCGCATTGGGCTATGCCGGGTGGGGCGCAGGCCAGCTGGAACAGGAAATCTCCCAGAATACCTGGCTCACCTGCCCGGCAGATACGGATATTCTATTCAATACCGCGATTGACCAACGCCTGATCAAAGCGGCAGCAACAATCGGTGTGAATCTTGATCTACTCAGCCATGAAGCCGGGCATGCCTGAAAGCTACGTGACGCTATTCAATATCCAGATCCAGCCAGTCTCCCGCCATCCAGAAATCTTCCAGTTCCAGTGACAAGACCGGACATTCTCCGCCCTCAATAAGTCCCTTACCTGCCTCAAAGACATTGCGGCATTCGTCCTCTATGACTGGACCGACAATTTCGACCCCAGACGCTTTCAAATGCGCAATTAATTCAGAGCATGGAACATCCTTATCATTCCAAATATCACTGATGACCTTCCGTGACGCTCCATAAACAATCTGATTAATGTTGTAACCTTTCATCCTGGCCCAATAGATCGCACCTAAACCGACAGGCTCTGGAATAGCATTTGAAAACAGCGTCAGTGCTTGCCCGTCCGCGGCGCTATATCGGGTACATAACATATGCACAGCCAATGCCTCCGCAGGATAGAGCGGACTGATGTGGCAAGCATTACAGGCTGTTACAACCACCCTGTCTGCAGCATCGACAAAGCAGGCAGCAAACGGCAGACCGGGCGTGACATCGACCCCCATCTCCAGCAACTCACGGATAATAAATTCATGGTTGTCCATCGTCCGTACCTCTATATAACCCGGAAACAAAGGATGAAATAACGCAGTGGAACCACCAGCATAGCTGCAATCTGACATTGCGCAGCACAGATGACCGGTCTGTCATATAATCCGCGCTTCACACTCGGCTATACATGACCCATGAAAGCAAAACCCGCAAGAACCCTGATGGCCTTTGACTACGGCACCCGCAACATCGGTGTTGCCATCGGTCAGTCTCTGACTGGCACGGCAACCGCATTACCCGGCCTGAAGGCCCGCGACGGTATTCCTGACTGGCAACAGGTGGCACGGCTGATTGAAGAATGGCAACCCGATGCGTTTGTCGTTGGCATTCCGCTGAATATGGACGGTACCGAATCAGAGATGTCACAGCGGGCCCGCAAATTCGGCAACCGGCTTTACGGTCGCTTCGGTAAAGCCTGGCATGCGGCCGATGAGCGCTTGAGCACTTACGAAGCAAAAGAGTGGGCAGGTCGCCTGGGGCACAGTGGCAGTTACGGCGACAACCCTGTCGACAGCATGGCAGCACAAATGATTCTGGAGAGCTGGATGAATGATCCAGCCAATGCCGACTGGTTGATCAGGTGAACACCCGGACCCTGATGCTATCCGGGTGAGTCGGTGATTGGCTAACAGGCTTAACGACGATCCTCATCACCTTCAATGCTGAGGCCGCTTGACATGGAATTGAGGTGTTCTGCATCGGTTTCTGAACCCAGCTTGATCATCAGGCGTAGGTCGTTGGCTGAATCTGCGTGGGCAATGGCGTCTTCATACGTGATTTCGCCGTTGTTATACAACTCATAAAGCGATTGATCAAATGTGTGCATACCCACTTCATTTGAGCGTGCCATCAACCCTTTGAGTTCGTGAACATCCCCCTTTCGGATCAGGTCTGCGGCAAGGGGCGTATTGATCAATATCTCTGTTGCCGCTGTGCGCCCTTTGCCATCCGGCGTCTTAACCAGCTGCTGCGCGACAATCGCCTTTAGATTAAGGGATAGATCATTCCATATCTGCTGATGCTGATCTGCGGGGAAAAAGTGAATAATCCGGTCAAGCGCCTGGTTAGCATTATTGGCATGCAGTGTTGCCAGACAAAGATGGCCGGTTTCTGCAAACGTGATGGCGTAGTTCATGGTTTCGCGCGTCCGCACTTCACCGATCATGAT
Organism: uncultured Kistimonas sp.; assembly: GCA_964291505.2. Lineage (GTDB taxonomy): Bacteria > Pseudomonadota > Gammaproteobacteria > Pseudomonadales > Endozoicomonadaceae > Kistimonas. The sequence continues at coordinate 1,289,848 of OZ220199.1, forward strand.
GACATCCGGTGCCTGACGCAGGGTGTTCTTCAGCGCAACTTCAAAGGATTCTGTATCAAGACCCACTTCCCGCTGGGTAACGATGCAACCTTTGTGCTGATGAATAAACTCAATCGGATCTTCGATGGAAATAATGTGGCCATGGCTGTTCTCATTCCGATGCCCAATCATCGCAGCCAGCGAAGAGGACTTACCATGGCCCGTAGCACCGACGAAAATCACCAGCCCTCGCTTGGTCATGGCCAGCTGATTAATAACTTCAGGTACCCCCAGCTCTGCCGTGGTGGGTATCTTCGTTTCAATCCGACGTAATACCATGCCTGCCAGGTTACGCTGAAAAAAAGCACTGACCCGGAATCGCCCTATGCCGCTGGCATTAATGGCAAAGTTACACTCATGGTTTGTATTAAATTCTTCCTGTTGCTTCTCGCTCATGACACCGATGACCGTCTCCATGGACTTCTCGGGCGACATGGGCGTTTTGGTCACCGGTATAATCTTGCCCGCCACCTTCATACAGGGCGGCATGCCGGCGGTGATAAACAGATCCGATGCGCGCTTATCCACCATCAGCTTCAGCAAGGGGTTGAGATCCATATGACTCATTCACATATCTCGCTTTATGTGTGGATGGTGCGTTAAAAATCTTCCGGGGTCTTCGCCTTCGAACGTGCGGCTTCCCGGGTGATAATCCCTTTCTGGAGCAGGTTCTTAAGGCAGCCATCCAGCGTCTGCATACCCAAATTTCCCCCGGTCTGAATAGCCGAGTACATCTGGGCAACCTTGTCCTCACGGATCAGGTTACGTATCGCGGGTGTGCCAATCATGATTTCATGCGCAGCAACCCGACCACCACCAATCTTTTTCAGCAGCGCCTGCGAGACAACCGCCTGCAAAGATTCCGACAACATGGAACGTACCATCGCCTTTTCCTCACCGGGGAATACGTCAACGATACGGTCGATCGTCTTGGCGGCAGAGGTGGTGTGTAAGGTACCGAATACCATGTGACCGGTTTCCGCCGCCGTAAGGGCCAGACGGATGGTTTCCAGGTCACGCATTTCCCCTACCAGGATGATGTCAGGGTCTTCCCGCAGCGCGGAGCGCAGTGCAGCATCAAAGCCCAGGGTATCCCTGTGGACTTCCCGCTGGTTGACCAGGCATTTTTTTGACTCATGAACGAATTCGACCGGATCTTCCACCGTCAGGATATGGCCGTATTTGTTTTCATTCACGTAATCCAGCATGGCGGCTAAGGTAGTGGACTTACCGGAACCGGTAGGCCCTGTCACCAGGCAGAGTCCCCTGGGAAGGACTGAGATATCCTTGAAAATCTGCCCCATACCCAGCTCATCCATGGAGAGCACTTTACTCGGAATCGTCCGGAATACAGCACCAGCGCCTCGACCATGATTGAAGGCGTTAACCCGGAAACGGGCTACCCCCGGTACCTCAAAGGAAAAATCCGTCTCAAGGTACTCTTCATAGTCCTTACGCTGTTTATCATTCATGATGTCGTAGATCAGGCCATGTACCTGTTTATGGTCCATGGCGGGCAGGTTGATCCGGCGCACATCGCCGTCGATACGAATCATGGGCGGCAGGCCTGCAGACAGATGCAGGTCGGACGCGCCCTGTTTGGTACCAAACGCCAGCAGCTCGGTAATATCCATGACTCCCCCCGGGGTCTTGTTATTCTCTGGCCAGACGCACTAGAGCGTTACGCCTGCAGTCTCTCTTTTAAGAATAGCTAGGTCACGGCCTGATTCTTCTTTCCACGCAGGTGGTGGTATTCTTGCGGTTTTCAGCCGTACCCGGCAAAGACGGGAAGTATCATTACATAGCCATGTCTGCAATTGAAACCCAATTTCAACAGGTCCGTGACCGGATTCAAGCCGCAGAAAATGCCTTTGGCAGAGCCGGTGCCGTCAAACTTCTGGCGGTCAGCAAGACCAAGCCAGCCAGTCTGGTGCGCGAAGCCTGGCATACCGGTCAGCGGGATTTCGGTGAGAATTATGTGCAGGAGGGCGTCGAAAAAATCCAGGCCCTTCAGGACCTCGAGGGTCTCTGCTGGCACTTTATCGGCCCGCTGCAGTCCAACAAGACGCGCTCAGTCGCAGAACATTTCGACTGGATGCACAGCGTCGATCGCCTGAAAATCGCCCAGCGCCTCAGCGAACAACGGCCAGAGCACCTGACACCACTGAATATCTGCATTCAGGTGAATATCAGTGATGAAGAGACCAAATCCGGTGTTTCGCCGGAAGATGTCCTGCCTCTGGCGGCAGAGATCGTAGCACTGCCCAATCTGAAACTGCGCGGCCTGATGGCAATTCCCGTACCCACGGATGATCCGGCAGAACAACATGCAGTATTCCGGGCCATGTCAGCATTGCTGACAACGCTTCAAGAACGCTGGCCTGAACAGGATCTGGACACCCTGTCCATGGGAATGAGTGATGACCTGGAAGCCGCGATAGCAGAAGGCGCTACGATGGTACGGATTGGCACCGCACTGTTTGGCGCACGCGATTATTCGTAATTCCTGATGACCTAACGAACCGGAACAGTAGCATGACCACAGCAACCCTGGCCTTCATCGGCGCCGGCAACATGGCCGGCAGTATCATCGGCGGACTGATCAGCAACGGCTACGATCCTGACCACATCATCGCCTCTGACCCAGGCCAGGAAACGCTGCAATCGCTGAAGGAACGGTTCGGTATCAAAGCTGCGACGGATAACAATATGGCAGTGCTTGAGGCGGATGTCGTCATACTGGCAGTCAAACCTCAGGTAATGAAAACGGTCGTCACAGCGCTGGCTCCATCGCTACAGGCAGCCAAACCGATGCTGGTTTCCATTGCTGCCGGAATTACCATCGACAGTCTGGATAACTGGAGTGGCGGTAACCTGCCCATTATACGGTGTATGCCAAACACACCGGCGCTGGTTGGCTGCGGTGCCAGTGGCCTGTATGCCAACCCGAAAGTATCTGAGGCTCAGAAAACCCTCGCAGAAACCATCATGAATGCCGTGGGCATCAGTCGCTGGCTGGATTCTGAAAGCGCCATTGATGCAGTCACCGCCCTGTCGGGCAGTGGTCCTGCCTATTTTTTCCTGTTGATGGAATCCATGATTGATGCGGGCAAACAGCTTGGGCTGTCACCGGATACCGCCTCCGCGTTAACACTGCAAACCGCACTGGGCGCCGCACGCATGGTCATGGAAGGGGATGTCGATGCGGCCGAACAGCGACGCCGTGTCACCTCACCTGGCGGTACCACCGAGCAGGCTCTTAATACGTTCGAACAGGGCGAGTTCAGGGCATTAGTACAGTCTGCACTTGATGCCGCCGAGCAACGCTCCCAAGAACTTGCGAAGCAGGACTGACACTCCCATCACCATTTGGTGAATAAGATTAAGGCGGGGGCTGTTGCAACTCAGGTTCAGCACCCCCATAGTGTGAAAATCCGGACTACTGAAGAGTTACCGATTACATGTCACCATTGACCAGCTCCCTGTCATTCCTGGTGGAAACCATCGGCAGCCTGTTTGTTATGGCTGTGCTGATCCGCTTTCTGCTGCAACTGGTACGGGCGGATTTCTACAATCCCATCTCCCAGGCCATCGTGAAGGTCACGGGGCCTTTACTGAACCCATTGCGTCGTCTGATTCCCGGTTTCAAGGGCATGGATGTCGCAGCTCTTATCCTGGCCCTGCTGGTTCAGATCGTGATTGTCTACCTGCTGCTTGGCATCCACGGCTACATCCCTTCCGTGATTCCGGTGGGGCAGGTACTGGCGATTTCCATCTTCAAGCTGCTAAATACCCTGCTGAATATTTACATGTTCAGCCTGATCATTATCGCTATCGCCAGTTGGGTGGCCCCCGGCAGTTATAACCCGGCACTGATTCTGCTGCATCAGCTGACCGAACCACTGAGCAGCCGCATCCGCCGTGTGATTCCCCCGTTGGGCGGACTGGATTTCTCCCTGATGGTGCTCGTTATCCTGATCGTTATGATCAAGAACGCCTTGCCAGCGATTATTCCGGGGCTTCCTGGTTTATAAACCCTTCAAAACACTGCAGCCTTCAAAAACCCGTAGCACTCCTACGGGTTTTTTATTCTTCCAAAACCAATCCTGACCACATAGTTAGCCACCCTCGGATTATCCCTATATAATCGTGCCCGCTATCTGCTCACGAACAATAACTATGCAGCCTGCCAGAGGGTGAGGGGGATCGCGTCATGGGACGACTGGAATCACAGTTTGACGCCTTTATTGACTGGAAACAGCATCTGTTGGCTCAGGTCACCCGCTATCAATCCTGGCTGGTTCATAACCATCTGCTGACACCCGAACTGGATCGCCGACTGTCTCAGGCCAATGAGAGCCTGCGCAGAAAAACCATTACGATTGCCTTTGTCGGTGAATTCTCCCGCGGTAAAACCGAACTGATCAACGCCCTGTTTTTCGGCAACCAGCCTGCACGGATGTTACCGTCCTGCGCCGGACGTACCACCATGTGTCCAACGGAGCTGTTTCATGAGCCGGGCAAACCGGCCTCCATTCGGCTGCTTCCGATAACCACCCGGTTGCAGCCCGCTTCTATCACAGAACTCCGGGAAGACCAGGATCAGTGGCACGAACTTTTGCTGCCCATGAAAGATGCAACGGCGCTGGCCGAGGCACTGGCACGGGTTGCAGAAACCCTTGAGGTCACTGAAAAGGAAGCCATGCAGCTGGGCTTTGAACCCGAACACCTTCAGTTCAGCAAAGCAGATAACGGTTGCGTAAAAATCCCTGCATGGCGACACGCCCTGATCAATATTGATCATCCTTTGCTGAGCAAGGGTATTCGCATTCTGGATACCCCGGGCCTGAACGCCCTCGGCCTGGAACCGGAACTGACCCTGAACATGTTGCCTTCAGCGGATGCCATCATTTACCTGCTCAGCGCAGATACCGGCGTCACCGCCAGCGACATGGCCATCTGGCAGAATCATATCCAGTCAATTCAGCAGGAAGCGCCTTCGAGCCTGTTTGCCGTACTGAACAAGATTGACCTGTTGGACGATGAACTGCTCACCCCCGCCCAACAGCAGGACATTCGCTCCGTTATTCTGGATACATCCGCACGCCAGCTGGGGCTAAGAGCCGACGAGATTATCGCAGTCAGTGCCCGTCAGGCGCTGACAGGTAAACTGAAAGATCATCCAGCACTCGTCACCAACAGTGGAATAGAAACGCTGGAGCACTTGCTCAGCCACGAGCTTATTCTTCATCAGGAACAAGTCCTGGACGATTGTGTCGTCAATGATCTGAACCACCTTTTAAACAACAGTCGTCAACTACTGGAAAAACGGCTTCAGGATCTTTATACCCGACAACGGCAGCTCAACGGCAGCCGCAAGGACGACCAGCTATTGATCGCCGAACTCACGGAGCAGACACGTACCCAGTACAACCAGCACCACAAACGACTTCTGGCGTTAAAATCCAGTCGTCGGCTGGTACAGCAGCAAGGCAGGGCGTTAATCAGAGCCTGCCGTACCGAACTGTTTCAGGAGCGTGTCAGGAAAGTCCACACTCTGCTTCTGAAGAGCCTGACGACCGTCGGCATTCACCAGACCATCACCCGCTTTTTCCTCTATGTGCAGGATGATATTCATCAGCTCAGTATTGAGGCGCGGCTCGCAAACCGGCTGGTTCAGTCGATCTACGAGCGACATGCTGACGCCGACGGCCATACACTTTCTCCGACCCTGTTTCTGACAGACAATTACCTCAAAGGACTTAACGTCATCAGAAGCAAAGCAGACCACTTCGGTAAACGACTCAGTACCGTCCTAACGGAACAGCACCTGGTTATACGACGATTTTTTAATACGCTGGTACGTGAAGTGATTGCGCTCCATGAGCGCATAGAAACAGATACCGAGCAGTGGGCCGATCAGGCGCTGTTACCACTGACCCAACATGCACTGGAGCAAAAACAGCTGCTGGAACGACAGCTGGTACAGCTCAAGAGCCTCAACCGGGATAACGCCAACCGCAAACAGTTGCTGGGCAAACTGGATGAGTTTCTGGCGGATACTGAACATCAGCTGGTAAAAATTGACCATATTCTGAAAAACACCCGGCAGCGAATCAGTCCGGCTAAACCCAGCAATGTGGTGGTTCTTCATGAGCGACCGGCGATGGCCTAAGCGTTACTCCATCAATGACATACCAATAACCCGCTGCAGGTTATCCTGTATCATCTACCGTGATAGCCTCACCAGACAATGAACACGCCCATCGCAATACATCTTGCGGCCGCCCTCTATGCCATTGTTGCTGGCGGTGTGCAGCTGGCTCTCCCTAAAGGCACCCAACTACATCGTTACCTTGGCCGCTCGTGGATGGTTGCGATGCTGATAACAGCACTGTCGTCTTTCTGGATAAAAAGCGTCATGCCACTCTGGCTTAATTTTGGTCCTATTCATATCCTGTCGGTCTGGATCATCATCTGTGTGATCATTTCTACGACAGCCGCCCGGCGGCACAACATCAAACAACACAAATTCTATGCCGTCGGCGCTTATATCGGGCTGATTGGTGCCGGCATCGGCACACTGGCCCCCGGACGCTATCTGAACCAGTTATTCTTTGGCGGCTAGGCCCGCTTCGTCGGCTCCTTTAGACTTGCCAAACCTGCAATAATTCGAACACATTCGCCATGACATATGTTGCTGCCAAACAACAGGAGTACGCTTCCACTCAGGCTACCTGAAAATTCCGTGAAACCTGCACACCGTGTAAGCTACATTTTGCGAACCCACATTCTCTAAAGTGCATTATTTCCAAAACAGTACTGGCTAAGCACACATCAAAAATTCCAATACATGTCTTTAACTAAATCATCAGTGGAAAAGGTCTTTGAGACTAAAAAACACCAAACCCGATTTCTTCAACTCATTTATGTCATATCGTGTTGGATATGAGTAATAAGTACCTTCTTTATGGTTATAGGATTCAATTAAAGAATCCCTATTTGCCAAAGAATGGATAACTTTCTTAAACACTTGTGGAAGTCTGGAAAATATCTTCCGTTCCAATTCAATAATAGAGTTTCCAGGCACATTACGAATCTCAACTTGATAAATAATTGGTCCGTCATCAATTTTAGTATCATCCACCCAGTGCGCTGAAATGCCATATTTTCCTCTATTGAATAAAAAACTATACAACACAGGAAATAATCCACGACATTTCGGCAAGTAGGATGGATGAAAATTAATAACACCTATTTTAGCTGAGTCAATTAGCTGCTGACGGAATATCTGATCAAAATAAAATATTGTGATTATATCTATATCCTTCTCTCTAATTAGAGCAACAACATTATCAGCATTAACATTATTAGTTCTAATCACCGGTATCGAAAATCGTTCACAAACATCTTCGATAGAAAGCATACTGCTCCTGTTAACAAGCCTTGCCATACGACGAATGAGAGAAGGCCAACAAAAACTTACAAATAAATAACCTGTAAAGGCAAGTCCTCTCTTTGTTATATTGTTAGCAAACTGTTTTATAAAACCGCCATTCTTTTCATTATAAATATTACTCAGAACAACCAGCTTTATAGATGCATGATGCTGTCGTATTACTCTAATCACTGCTATCCGCGTAGATATACTTTCAACATTACACAAAGCCAGGTTCATTATTTTCTAACCTCCACAACCGGATTGTTTATATACTCAATAATATTCCCAATTAAGACTCGATTACCCGGAGGGTGAAAATTAAAAGCCTGAATCGCTTGTACAAGCATTGCATAGCATGGATTATTTAAATAGTTTATTCCACCCACAAAACTAACAATCTTGTTAACAGTATCGATAATACTTTTTTGAAGACTATATCGGCACAAAAAAACCTTTCCAAGCAATTCTTGCTTGTTCTCAAAAGAATCTGTTGCTATTGCAGTCAACAGCATTGCTGATGACTCAAGTTTTCCATAAATCAGTACAGCATTATTTTGCGGTATTGATGTTAGCTGATTGACTTTTTCCAATAAACCGTATGCCATGCCTAGATATGACGCACAAAGTAGTATCTCAAACCATATATACCCTGTCGCACTGACATCATCAACTGCCCCCACATCAAGGCGGGATAACATGTCTTTTGGAACATAAACATTTTCCAATACAATTGATTCACTTTGACTAGCCTGAAAGAAAGGTGCTTTCCAATACGGCCTTACCGATAATCCTTCTATATTCTTGTGGAGAATCGCCACAAACAACCCAGTATTATCACCTTCATCTATTTTTACACTTGCACTTAAAAGATCCATTTCATAGGCAAGACTACAAGGTTCCTTTATACCACTAATCAAATAACCCTCTTTATGGGGTGTCGCAATAATCCTGCTATCCAGCACATCAGCGAAGGGAACACCTTCACAAAAAGCAGATGCCACTAACCATTTATTTTTTGCAATATCCTTTAATAACAGTTGCTCCAAACATTCTGATTTATATCTCACCATTTCCTGCAGAGTGGCCACGGAAAAGTGATGCATACAGCTGGCAATTGCCAGCGATGGGGACAATGCTCCAGATGCAATTTGTACTAAGACACTATCCATAGCTGACAACCCAAGTCCTCCATAACATTCATTAATGAGTAGATTGCCTCCTCCTGCAGCTTTGAACAGTTTGATCACATCACTCTCTGAGGATTCGTTTACCATAAAATCATTGTTTTCCAATGACCCTCTTAATCCTCCAAATGTTTTATCAAAACAACTCATCGCTTCTCTATAATACGTCATAGCAACACTCAGAAATTATTTAAAAAGCTGATCTAACATGGATTGGACATTCTCTTCCAAAATCGATGCAGCCAATGGTTCAACCATTTCTTCAAGAGTAGGAATATTAATAGAAAAATTCGCTTCAAAAATTAATTCACAGTGTGAATCAGAAATAGGCTTTACAAGCCAACATCCAGAAAAATCATCAAGATCACCTTCTACTTGTGAAAAGCTAACCCTGTATTCATCAGGATCAAACACATCATTTTCTACCCATAAGAGAATGCCTTCTTTAAAATAAACCATCCACTTCGATTGTTTTTCACGCGCTGAAAGCTCTTCAATATCAATAGAAATAACATCATCACACAGCTTCTCAAAGTTTTTGAAGTCACTGATCGTGTCAAATACCGTTGCTGCATCTTGATAAATGCGTTTTGCTAGCTTGACATTTTTCATTGGTTCTATTCTCCGCATCACTACAGTCTTTTAAAAGCAAACTCACATGCCTCATAGATCCACTCAACCTCTTTTGATGACATTAATGCGGACGGCGTTAGTCGGACTGTACCGGTATTTCCCAGCGTAAAGTTGACCAACAATTTCGCCTTAAAAAAATTGATGAGTAACTGACCGGCTTTTTTCGGGCTTTTTGCATCAATACCAATCAGTAAACCACGGCCTCGAATGTCAATATCATATTGGCTCGCCATGCCTCTCAGTATGGCTATAATCGTTTCACCCAACGATCTGGACTTTCTGTATATCGCCTCGCGCTGTAAGACATCCAGTGTACTCACAGCCGCAGCAAGTGCTACTGGGGAACCGCCAAATGTACTGCTATGCAAAATAAAATCATCATTGAGCGGAGCAAATGCTTCTGTTGTCGCAGCAAGCGCAGCACAAGGAATGACACCTCCACTCAGGCCTTTTCCAATCAGCAGAATGTCAGGTGTTATTCCATAATGCTCGATATCCCAGTTGTAACCCGTTCTGGCCAAGCCTGTTTGAATTTCATCAATAATCAATAAGCCTCGATCTTGTTCACACAACGCTTTGGCAACGACTAGAAATTCCCTATCGAGTGAATAGACGCCACCTTCGCCCTGAATTGTCTCCAGAATCACGGCTGTTTTTCTTAAACCAAAACTCTCTTTCAATGCTTTGATATTATTACGCTCAACGAAAACCACATCATCCATGAGTGGCATAAATGGTTGCCGGAATACATCCCGAGAGGTCACACTCAGAGCACCCAGTGTTTTTCCATGATATCCACCCTTTATTGCAATAACTTTCTGGCAACCATTGGCTCGTGCCAACTTCAGTCCAAGCTCAACAGATTCAGCCCCAGAGTTTGTAAAAAAGGCATACTGCAGGGGATCAGGACAAAACTTGATCAGTTTTTCACTGGCCTGCGACAACAATTCGTTCAACAGTGTACGACTACTCATTGGTAATGAATTGAGCTGCTCGACCACCTTACCAACAACGGCTGGATGACGGTGTCCAAGTATAAAAACCCCGTACCCACCACAATCAAGATACTCATTATCCTCTTGATCATAAATCATGCACCCTTCCGCTTTATGTTCGATTGGGAGGTGCAGCAACCTGGCAAAACGTGCTCTCGAAACATTACTATACCGCGCAATCTTATCGATAAGCTGATAATAAGTCTTGTTCATCTATACAAACGACTCTGTAGCTCAATAAGATCAGCCAAGCATTCTTACATTTTTTAGTATTTGTTCTCTGAGATCGTAGTGGCCATACCATTCTGATAAATACTGCCCCAACTTTGGTATCGTACTGTCAAAGATCGAGTTATGAGAAAAATAGGTAATCACATTTGCGATGCTTTGATAGAGGACCCGATTTCGCTTATCAAGATTAGGAATGAACACAGGTTTAATGAGTCGCTCATACATATCGGGCTCAATAAACTTCGGACACACAAAATCCACATTATTTTTATCTGCTTCAAGCATAATCAGATCCTTAATATTGAGTGATTTTTTACCTGCTGTAATCCAATGTTCTCCTTTCAGGTTATTGTCGTATATATGCAAAATAGATTTTCCCACGATATCGCAGGGTATGGCGTCTACAGTTGCACTGGGTGAGCAAGGTAATATTGGCAAGGATGAACGGGTAATGTATCTCAATAAACGATGAAATCCTTGTATTCTTGGCATAACACCATCTGAACTCTTTCCAATCACAATGGATGGCCGTACAACCGTTACAGATTTCTCCAGCTTTGTTTCTGCAATCGTTTTACTGAGTTCATAGTTATTCATGCAATCATCCGTACGTTCCCTGACGAATGCAGTGCTGATATAAATGAGCGGCACATTCAGTTTTTTTGAAAAACTTTGCGCCTGCATCAGTCCAACAACGTTGCTGTTGTACAGTTTATTTTCACTGGCATTGAAGTTGGTATTTGCGGCACTGTGAATAATACAATCTATGGATTTCAAACGTTTTATCACAGCCTCACTCAGACCAAATGTTGGTAACGTTATATCACCATCAAGCTGCAGAGTGACTCCACGTGGTAATTTACAAAATCGCGAGTTTCTTACCAGAACACAAACCTCATCGGCATCATCCAACAAGCTGATTATCGATGAACCAATAACCCCAGTTGCTCCAGTCAGTAAAAATCGACGATGCATAACACTATTCCTAACACGATGCCTTTAATCTGATGATCAAGGTATAGCAAAGGTCATAGGAAAATAAAAATAAATAATAATGCGAACCATTATCACTAGCATTTTCAAGAAGGAAAAAGGAGGGGAGGGAACAGATAATCTATAAATACATAACTATATGCTGGTAGGTTGCTACTACGGCAAAGACAGTACACAGATACACTCTCGCTTCTCGCTCATCATTAAGCACGTTTAATGGGAGTCAGATTGTTTCAAACCTCTACACTTCATCTCTAGCCCATTAATTACCAGATTCCGTCATACGTATCAGCTAGACCCATAAAGCTGGCTCCTTTAGACTTGCCAAACCTGCAATAATTCGAACAAATTCGCCATGACAGATGTTGCCGCCGAGCAGCGGGGTGCGCCCCCTGTCCGCAGTCTGCCTGAAGATTCCGTGGGACTCGTCGAGCCGCGCAAGCTGCACTTTGCCGATCCCCTGCACCTGCGTTGTGGCCGGGTTCTGCCGCAGTTTGACCTGATGATCGAAACCTATGGCGAACTCAATGCCGAGGCGTCCAATGCCATCCTGATCTGCCATGCATTGAGCGGTAATCATCATGCGGCTGGCTACCATTCGCCGGAAGATCGCAAACCCGGTTGGTGGGATACGGCAATTGGTCCCGGCAAACCCATTGATACCAGCCGATTCTTCGTCGTTTGCCTAAACAACCTGGGCGGCTGCCATGGCAGCACCGGCCCTACCAGTATCAACCCGGAAACAGGCCGCCCCTGGGGGCCCACATTTCCGGTGGTCACCGTGGATGACTGGGTAGAAAGTCAGGCGCGCCTAGCTGACCAACTGGGCATCCAACAGTGGGCAGCAGTGGTTGGCGGCAGCCTTGGCGGCATGCAGGTGTTGGAGTGGACAATCCGTTATCCGGAACGGCTCCGGTATGCGGTCGTTATCGCGTCAGCACCGAAACTCTCTGCTCAGAATATTGCCTTTAATGAAGTCGCCCGCCGCGCCATCATGAGTGATGAAAACTTCCATGATGGTCATTATCAGGATCATGGCGTCATCCCCAAGAATGGTTTGATGCTGGCACGAATGGTCGGTCATATCACCTATTTGTCTGATGACGCCATGGGCGCCAAGTTCGGCCGGGAACTCAAACAGGACAAAATCAATTTCGACTTTGGCGCCGAATTTCAGGTAGAAAGCTATCTGCGATACCAGGGCGAAGCGTTCTCTGGCCGTTTCGACGCTAACAGTTATCTCCTGATGACCAAGGCGCTGGATTATTTCGACCCGGCAGCCCGGTTCAATCATGATCTGGTCAAAGCGCTCGAAGGGACCCAGGCCCGTTTCCTGGTGTTGTCCTTTTCAACGGACTGGCGCTTTGCACCTGATCGTTCACGGGAAATCGTCAATGCGCTTCTGGCTGCGAAAAAACCCGTTTCCTATCTGGAAGTAGACGCACCTCAAGGCCATGATGCCTTCCTGATGTCGATACCTCGCTACATGGATACCCTGAAAGCTTACCTGTGTCGTATCGCCGAGGAGGTCTGCTGATGCGAAAGGACTTCGAACTCATCCAGCACTGGATCAAGCCGCAGAGCCGGGTACTCGATCTGGCCTGTGGTGATGGCGCCTTGCTGGACCAACTGACCCACAGTCATGCCGTACAGGGCTATGGGCTGGAGATTAACCCGGATAATATCCAGGCCTGCATCACCAAGGGCGTCAACGTCATTGAGCAAAACCTAGATCACGGTCTGAAGAACTTTGATGACAACACCTTTGATACCGTCATCATGACCCAGGCTCTCCAGGTGATGCGCTTTCCACACCTTGTTCTGGAAGAAATGCTGCGGGTCGGGAAGGAGTGTATTGTCACCTTTCCCAACTTCGGCCACTGGCGCTGCCGGACTCATCTTTCACTGAGAGGCAAGATGCCAGTCTCCAAGTTCATGCCTTACACCTGGTATGACACCCCAAACATCCATTTCTGCACATTCCGGGATTTCGAGGATCTCTGCCGCAAGAGCAACCTGAAGATTCTCAACCGTCTGGTGGCCAACCGCGACCATGAAAGTCCGGCACTGGCCCGCGCCATGCCGAACCTGTTCGGCGAAATTGCGATCTATCACCTGTGTCGACACAACGAGGCTGCCTGATGCGACCTGTACGTTCATCCCTGCTGTTCCTGTCTCTGCTCCTGTCCCTCAACACAGCGATTGCCAGTGAACCGGCATCGACAAAACGGTTCGGCGATTACGTAATTCATTACTCCCCATTCAACAGTACATTTGTGACACCCCAGGTCGCAAAGAGCTATGCTCTGACACGTGACAAACGTACCGGACTGGTCAATATCGCCGTACACTACAAGGGCAAGCCAATTAAGGCAGCTATCAAAGGCGAGGCGGCCAACCTGTTACAACAGAAAGAAGCCCTGAGCTTCCGGTTGATTGATGAGGGGGAAGCGGTCTACTACCTGGCGCCATTCCGTTTCACCAATGAAGAGCTGTTGCGGTTCACCGTGACGGTGACACCCGAGCAGGGGGACGGCGGCCCGATGACCGTCCGCTTCTCACGAACATTCTACGAAGGCTGACAGCATCCATGTCCTCAGAGATTCGACAGATCGTCCTCGCCACTGGCAATCATGGCAAGCTGGCGGAATTCCAGCACCTGCTGGGCGCCCACAACATCAAGATGCTGACCCAGAAACAGTTCGGGGTCACAGGTGTGGAAGAGACCGGGCTGACGTTTGTCGAAAATGCAATTCTCAAGGCACGGGCGGCGGCGGAAGCATCTGGCATGCCAGTCATTGCTGACGATTCTGGCCTGGAAGTCGATGCCTTGAATGGTGCGCCTGGCATCTACTCCAGTCGCTATTCTGGTGAGAATGCCTCGGATGCGGACAATATTGAAAAGCTGCTCAAAGCACTTCAGGGCCTGTCGGTCTCTGAGCGGACAGCACGCTTCCAGTGCCTGCTGGTCTACCTGCGTCATGCCAATGACCCGACCCCGCTGATCTGCCAGGGCACCTGGGAAGGCTATATCATCGAAGAACCCCGGGGCGACCACGGGTTTGGTTATGATCCGGTCTTCTTCGTGCCCGGCATGCATAGCACGGCAGCCGAACTGACACCGGAGCAGAAAAACAGCCAAAGCCACCGCGCGATGGCCATGCGACAACTGGCAGAAAAGCTCACCGCATAATCCTCTGCGCACGCTGGTCATGGAGTCCGGCGTGCCCGTCCCTTATGATTCCAGATCCTGTTATTGCTGGCGGTAACCAATTTGCTGACCCTTCCTCCTCTCAGTCTCTACGTTCATGTTCCCTGGTGCATCCAGAAATGTCCCTACTGCGACTTCAACTCCCATACAGCCAAAGGCGAGCTGCCGGAAAGAGACTATGTAAACGCCCTGCTACAGGACTTTGAAACCTCTCTGGATGCGATTCAGGGCAGAAAACTACACAGTATCTTCATTGGTGGTGGCACCCCGAGTCTGCTGTCCCCCAGTGCTTATGAACGGCTGTTTGCCGGGCTTCGCCAGCATACCGAGTTCAGCGACGATATCGAAATCACCCTGGAAGCGAACCCGGGTACCTTTGAGCAGGATAAGTTCACCGGATTCCGACACACCGGCATCAACCGACTGTCTATCGGTATCCAGAGTTTCCAGGATGAGAAGCTGAAAAAGCTTGGCCGTATTCATCATGGCGAGGAAGCCCAACGCGCTGTGGGGATGGCATTTGCCGCCGGCTTTACCAATATCAACCTGGATTTGATGCACGGCCTGCCCAATCAAAGCCTGGACGACGCCCTCCTTGATCTGAAGACCGCCATTGCGCTCAAGCCGACGCATCTCTCGTGGTACCAGCTGACCATTGAACCCAATACCGTCTTTTACTCAAGACCGCCGGTCTTGCCGGAAGATGATGCCCTTTGGGATATTCAGGAAGCAGGTCAGGCACTGCTTGCTGAATCCGGCTACCAGCAGTATGAAATTTCCGCTTACAGCCAACCCGGTCGCCAATCCAGGCACAACCTGAATTACTGGCAATTTGGCGATTACATCGGTATCGGCGCCGGCGCCCATAGCAAGCTCACCCTGCTGGAAGAGGGTACAATCCTGAGAAACTGGAAAACCCGGTTACCGGCGGGTTACCTTAATCCTGCCAAGCCCTTTGAAGCCGGACATAGAACGCTGGCCGAAGAGGATCTGCCCCTTGAATTTATGATGAATGCCCTGCGGCTGAATGATGGCGTTGATCTCTCCTCTTTCAATCAACGAACCGGTTTATCCCTGCCCTCAATTGCAGATGCGGTGAAAGAAGCACAACACCAGAATTTGATGTCCACGGATAATCAAAGACTTCAACCAACTCAGAAAGGCAGCCTGTTTCTAAACGATATTCTATCCCTGTTCTAAGCACAGAAACCAAAGTAAAAGAGGATTGGAAACTTTTACATTGCTACCCATATCGTTAGCTGCTTGCCAGCTTTGCATAGTGCTCCACTAACAGAACATTCGTCCTGTCTGTGACAGTGGTGATTTTCGCTCCAGTCTGTCAGGAAATAAATGATTGGGGCAATTCAATTTCAACAGAAACTGGCAAATGATCGGATAATGCAAAATCCAGCACCCCATAGTCTCGAACATGCAGGGTGGGACTAAGAAAAATATGATCCAGAGACTTACGGGGGCGCCAACTGGGAAAGGTATTGTCGTCCCATAATGCAGGCCGTAAATCGCACCCTTTCAGCGGTGAATGTCCCATCAATTGTTCTGCATGGGTATTCATATCCCCCATCAGAATCACATGCTCACACCCTTCTATCAGGTCACGGATATAAGCCAGCTGATTGTTCCGGGTGCGTTGGCTCAAGGCCAGATGCATCATGACCACCAGCAGTGGATTCTCCACTGACCCCAGCCGCGTCACTATCGCTCCACGACCAGGCAGTAAACCTGGCAGCTTATGGTCTTCAAGATCCAGCGGTTCCTGCCGTGTCAGAAGACCATTGCTATGCTGGGCGATCCGTCCCAGATTACGGTTTAATTGCTGATACCAATAGGGGAAACGGGCACGATGGGCCAGGTATTCAATCTGGTTGATAAACCCGCTGCGCAAACTGCCGCCATCCGCTTCCTGAATAGCGACAATATCGTAGGGGCTGATCAGACGGGCAATCTGGTCAAGGTTGGTGACACGAGCCGAGGTCGGCAGGATATGCTGCCAGCTGCGGGTAAGGTAGTGACGATACTGCTGGGTATTAATGCCCACCTGGATATTAAAACTCAGCAGTTTGATGGTGTTCCGGGCCGCATCCTGAACGGAATCATCAAAGCTGGCGGAAACCACCTGCCCCTGATGAAAACCACGACCTGTCTTGTGATGGGCCAGTAGCCCGCGGATAGCATTCAACGACTTTACCTGCGTCTGTACGGCACCCGGAACACACCAGAATCAGAAAACCGGGTTTAACCGGCGGTAGCGGCTTTCTGCTTTGGCGCCTTTTCCCGGCGAACCTTCTCTACCAGTGCATCGGCGACCTTGAGCATTTCCTCTAGTCCGCCGGCAGATTGTGGATCTACCACATAGCGTCCGTCGATAATCAGGGCAGGTACTCCCATCAACTGGGCGCCCCGGACTTTAGCATACGCTTTCTGGGACTGGTTGCGTACACCGAATGAGTCATAGGTCTTCAGGAATGTCTCCTTGTTGACCTTGAAGTGCTCATTCAGGAAATCCGCCATGTCAGCCGGCTTGTCCAGCCGCTTGCCTTCCTTCTGGACGGCTTCAAAAATGGCAGTATTGGCGGTCTCATCCAACCCCATTTCTTCTAAAGTGTAGAAAAACTGGGCATGTGGTTGCCAAGGGCGACCAAAAATAACCGGCGTTTTCACCACATCCACATCCGCTGACAGCGTTTTTTTCCAGGCAGGGATCAGCTTTTCCAGGTCGTAGCAGTGGGGGCAGCCATACCAGAAGATGGTATCGACTTCGATTTTTCCGTCAGATTGCTCAACTGACACCGCTTCTTTCAGCACTTTATATTGCTGGCCAGCCCGGTACTCATCAGCCTGAGCCTGAACAACCACCAACCCGATGGCCATGATAAGCCCACATAACAGCTTTCGCATACGACTCTCCACTGCTCCAAACATGATTATTTATGCGTGTTCTATATAGCAAAAAGAAATATTCGGAAGTATTGGTATTGGCACCTGTTGAACTGATTCAGACAACCCCACTCAGTCTGCCACCACCTCCGTCCACAATAGACAAACTTTCAAAACAATAGTGCCGTATCCCGTGAATAAACAGGAATCAGGATTTTATGGGCAGGATGGAGTGCTCATATTGAGTGATGAGAGGAATATCAGCTACAAAAAAGGCGGCTATTAAGCCGCCTTTCTGGATCAACCGAAAGATCAGTGCAGACCATTGATATAGCTGGCCAACGCATCGATTTCCTTGTTGCTGAGTTTCTCTGCGATGGTGCGCATGATCTTGGTCTCCCCATCATTCACACGGTCACCTTCACGGAAATCACGCAGCGTCTTACCGATGTAATCCGGATGCTGACCGGACAGTAACGGGAACTTCGCCAGACTATTGCCCTTACCGGTCGGAGAATGGCAACTGGAGCAGGCTGGAATGCCTCGATCCACATCACCACCACGATACAATTTCTCACCCAGAGCGATATGCTTCGGATCTACCTGACCCACACTGACGGCCTGACTGGCGTAGAAAGCTGAAATATCGGCAATATCCTGATCAGACAGGTTATCCACCATGCCGGTCATCTCCAGCACCTTACGCTCACCGGACTTGATATCCTGGATCTGCTTGATCAGGTATCCCTCGCCCTGGCCAGCCAATTTAGGAAAATTCGGCGCCATGCTGTTACCGGTCGGCCCATGACAGGCCGTACAGACCGCGATTTTTTCCTTGCCAGCCTGCGGATCCCCACTACCCGCCTGCACGACACCCGATACCCCCAGAGACACCACAAGACTCAGAATGATTTTTTTCATAGCAAACCCAGCTTTTCGGCTAATCCAGCGCGTTACCGTTCTGTATTCAGAGATCTATTGCCCAGACATATAGCGGATTACCGCCTCATAATCCTCGGCTGTGCAATCCATACACATACCTTTTGGAGGCATCGCCCCCTTGCCCTGGACGACGCTGTTGACCAGCGTTTCCATTGGCAGCTGCAGCCGGGCCTCCCAGTCAGCCGCATTGCCCTTGCGGGGCGCCGCAGCCACACCCGTGTCATGACAGATTTTACAGGCTTTCTGGTATACGGATTCCGGAGTCTGTCCGGCAACCGTCACCTGGGACATCAGGCCGGCTGCGATCAGCAGAACGCTTCTGGTTAGTATTTTCATATCCGCCTCATCAGACAGCGAAATCCGGTTCTGTCCTTTGTCATGCGAGGCATGAACAGGCTGCTTTTCCGTCATTCACTGCAGTGCAATACCTTTATCGTTGTGATTGAGCTTATGACTGGCTCGCACTATAGCTGAGCAGTATATACTATCGCCTCTGCAATCAGAACACGGTAATCCGCCTCCGAACCGATTGCAGGCAGTCAATTAACCGATTTTCACCGTAAATGAGTTCTTTTCATGTCTGAACAGATGACCGGCCTTAACTACCGTATCACACGGTACGAGACCAGCGCCGCCCGGCTGGATCAGTGTCCTGCCGATACCGGCCGTGAAGTTGCCTTCGCCGGTCGCTCCAACGCCGGGAAGTCCAGCGCCCTGAATACCCTGACTGGCTCCAGCAGTCTGGCGCGCACCAGTAAGACGCCGGGCCGCACCCAGTTGATTAATTTCTTCCCTATTGACGAGGAACACCGCCTGGTCGACCTGCCCGGCTACGGCTACGCCAAGGTGCCCGTCGCCATGAAGCAGGACTGGCAGAAACACCTCGGCGAATACCTGGAGAAACGTCAGAGTCTGGTTGGTGTGGTGTTATTGATGGATATCCGCCATCCCATGAAGGAATTCGACCAGATCATGCTGGACTGGGCCCGGGATAGCCAGATGCCCATCCATATCCTGCTGACAAAGGCGGATAAACTGAAATTCGGCGCCGCCAAGAGCACCCTGATCAAAATCCGTAATGATTTGAAAGAGTGGGGCGACCAGCTCAGCATTCAGCTGTTTTCCTCCCTGAAGCGCACCGGCGTTGACGAACTGTCCGCCCGCTTGGATTCCTGGCTGCTGGCCGAAGACGGCGCATAATGCCTGATACCAAATAAAAAAAGCTCCGGCCTCCTGGAACGGATGAGCCGGAGCAAACGTCGGAGCTCCGATAACCGACGGTATGATGCAATACCCGTGATGGATCATCACATGGGGGGGTGATGTTCACAGGCATTACAATGGTTTTGACCATCACAACAAACCATGGTTCCCCGCCTACAATGGCAGAAGTCAATGCAATCTGAAGCCTTATAAGAAAACGAAATGAATAATTCCTGACAACTATTTATGAACTGCCACTCCAAACAGCTGCCTAATTAATATTCATTCAAGCATTGGAGGACGGCGATAAAGTGTCTGCCAACACGATACAATCCATTTTTCATATAACCCCATCTACCGAACGACCCGGAGTCACCGTAGAACCTGCGGCCGTTCCATGTTTTCAAGGGCTACATGAAGTCACTACCTGTGCAGAAACGCTAACGGTATGGGAAAAAAGACCGGGTAACTCACCCTGTTCCTGGCAGCAGCTGGACTATGCAGAGTGGGGTGATCCATCCAGAGTTGCTGGTGACAGGAAATATTACTCGCACCAAACCGAACATCCGTTGTTCGCCTGGTTCAGAGATTTTTTCGATGCCTTAAAAATCGGCCTTTCAACCTTATGGGACAAAATTAAGCGTTTTTTGTGGGGTAAGGATACTTTTTTCCTCAGCGAACAGATTAGAGAGCAGGCCAGGGATCACATACGAAACACGCTCCAACATGGCATGAGACCATGCGCTACAAACCGGCAATCAGAGCG
The DNA here is from genome assembly GCA_964291505.2 of uncultured Kistimonas sp. GTDB lineage: Bacteria > Pseudomonadota > Gammaproteobacteria > Pseudomonadales > Endozoicomonadaceae > Kistimonas. The sequence continues at coordinate 1,310,381 of OZ220199.1, forward strand.
CGGAGGTTTTATTAAACGGGGGCATGCTCACCTGGGTTTCGCACTACCAACCCAAGACCATCAACCGCTTTACATTGCCATAGACCCTGCAGTCAACCAGCTGGGGCCTGGCTACACGCCCCAGCTAACCCCTGTTATACCTGAAGGGTTGGAAAATACAGACTTGGTGTTAATAACACATGCGCATTTGGATCACTTTATTGACACCATGATGTACCAGCCCTATCCAGCACCACCATCGCTGATGCAACGGATGATCAAAGCATTTCGACAGTTCATCTGCTTCCTGTCTGGTCTCAGTGATTATGATACGGCACCTTCTGTCCCCCTAAAAACCCGGCTCTGTTTTCCGGCAGGTTCTGAAAATATAGATCCGATTTTTCAACGATCCCTTGAGCATCAATGCGTTGACGGTAACCCTGTAGGTCTTCCTGCTCATGCCTTTATACCGTATACGATACGAAGAACAGGCTGTGACGATATCATCGCAACACTGGTAACCATTCCATCCAAACATTGGGCAGGGACCAATCCATTAACCAACTTCCACAAAGCCCCAGGATTCGGTTATCTCCTGATGACGGAAAACGATTGTATTTTTGACGCCGGCGACACAGGTTATTCTGCAGAAATGTATGATGCCGTTGCGGCTATAGCCGCAACCAATCCCCATCCAGACGGGCCAACGTATGTTACGGCTCTCTTTAGTCCGGCCGGGCCGGATTTCGAACGAAAGCACATGGAAAAAACCCATCAGGCAACCATTGATACGGCAAGGTGTATAACAAAACTACAGTTGATTCCCTTTATCAGAGAACAACTCAATAATGGCATCACGGATAAACAAGAAATACTACGTCGCTTCATGGCTGAAACAGAGTGTCACTTTATTCACTGGGGTCATTACAAGCTTGGACCAATACACTTTGAAGACCCTTGGATTTGTTGGCTCCAACTACTCTTTAATCTCCGAGGTTATAACTTTGACCTTCAGACGATTGGCGAAGGAGCAACAGACATACAGGGTCTGATCAACAGTCCGGAGTACCGTGCGACACTGGAAGCCGTGACAACACAAATTCAGCAAGATCTTTCAGAGGTTAATGCTGAGTGTGAGACACAACACCTGGAGCAGTGGGATCAATCTGATATAGCCAATATACTCATGAAAACTTTGTTCACCCAGGTTGCCACAAATCATGAAACATCCTTTGGTCACCAACAACACTCTGATACCGCTGATTGGATCTGTGATTCCACCCACAACATTAGGCTCGAAAACCTGACACTTCATAATCTGTCGCGCTGGTTTTTTACACATCCGGATGATCGATCAGAAACGTTGTTTCATGAAATATTTCGGTGTACTGGTAGCCATCAAAATGTAAGAGAGGCTTCCGTAAGTACCATCACTCCGCCACCCAACCAACCGACGCCAGCGCCTGACTTAAGCATCAGCGTTTATTGACTACCCATAAAAAAAGCTCTGGACATCCGACCAGAGCTTAAAAAAACACCAAACACACAAGGAGTAGAAGGAGTAGCCTTTTTGCCACTCACTTATACAGACAACAAGAGTCGTAAAAAGTTCCAATACGCCTGAAAAAATTTCACGACAGTTTTCATGCATTGGAAAAGGCATAAAAAAAGCCCTGGAGGATGGGGGATTCCTGCCAGGGCCAAGGTATTCACATTTTGGGTAGAGTCGGGGCAGACACCTACCCAAATAAACCAACACAACACACAAGGAGCAGGTCGAAAAATTCCGTCTGCTTACTTACTCAGACACCGACCTAACCAAAAAGTTCCCGTTACTAACAAAAAAATTATTATTTTTTTCATTTTTTCGAGGGTAACGGAAACAACTCCTTATTTATCAGTAAGTTAGTGTGCCTCGTCCCAATTGTCACCGATGCCTACATCCACCAGCAGCGGAATCGCCAGTTCTGCGGCAGCCGTCATATGTTCACGCAGGCCATCAACCACGGTGTCCAGACAAGCCTCAGCGACTTCCAGTACCAATTCATCGTGTACCTGCATGACCATCCGGGCATCAAGCCCGGACTCCGCCAGCCACTGATCCACACCGATCATGGCTTTTTTGATGATATCGGCGGCCGTTCCCTGCATGGGGGCGTTGATGGCAGTCCGCTCTGCCGCCTGCTGTCGCATCTTGTTACGGGCATTGATCTCCGGGAGATGCAGACGGCGGCCAAACAGAGTTTCGACATAGCCCTGTTCGTGCGCCTGTTTCCGGGTGCGCTCCATATAGTCTTTAACACCAGGGTAACGCTCAAAATAGAGGTCAACGTATTCCTGTGCTGACTGACGGGAGATGCCCAGCTGCTTGGCCAGACCAAAAGCGGACATTCCGTAGATCAGTCCGAAGTTAATAGCCTTGGCACTGCGACGCTGGTCTGCAGTAACGCTATCGAGCGGTACACCAAAGACTTCTGCGGCAGTTGCCTTGTGGACATCCAGCCCATGAGCAAAAGCATTGAGCAATCCCTCATCTTTGGAAAGGTGTGCCATTATGCGCAGCTCTATCTGGGAATAGTCAGCCGCAACGACCTTGTAGCCTTTCGGGGCAATAAATGCCTGTCGGATACGACGTCCTTCTCCGGTTCGAACCGGGATATTCTGCAGATTGGGCTCTGAGGACGATAGTCGACCGGTAGCCGTCACAGCCTGGTGATAAGACGTATGGATACGACCGCTGGCCGGATTAACCATCTTAGGTAGCTTATCGGTATAGGTAGATTTGAGTTTGCTGAGGCTCCGATGTTCCAGGATCAAACGTGGCAATTCATGACTGAGCGCCAGCTCCTCCAGCACTTCTTCCGCAGTAGAGGGCTGCCCCTTGGGGGTTTTCTTGATTACCGGCAGTCCAAGCTTGTTAAACAGTAGCTCCTGCAGCTGCTTGGGCGAGCCCAGGTTAAATTCCTGACCGGCAATATCAAAGGCTTCCCGCTCAAGTACCTGCAGACGGTCTGCCAGCTCAATACTCTGTGCACCCAGCAAGTTGGCATCTACCAGAGCACCCGTTCTTTCCATTCGAGACAGAATGCCGACCAGCGGCAACTCTATACTTTCAAACACGGATTTCAGCGGCGCATCTGCTTCCAGCTTGGGCCATAGGGTTTGATGCAAACGCAGGGTGATATCTGCATCTTCCGCCGCATAGGGGCCTGCCTGTTCCAGACTGATCTGGTTGAATGTCAGCTGTTTAACGCCTTTCCCAGCAATATCTTCGAAACTGACGGTACTTTCCCCCAGGTATTTCAGAGACAGGCTGTCCATATCATGTCGGGTACCAGTGGAATCCAATACGTAGGATTCCAGCATGGTGTCGAAAGCAATGCCGCGTAGCGTGATGTCATAACGAGCCAACACGCTCTTGTCATATTTCAGGTTCTGGCCGACTTTCAGATGTTTCTCACTTTCCAGCAAAGGCTTCAGGGCATCCAGCACATAATTCCATTCCAGCTGGGCGGGTGCATCCAGATAATCATGCGCAAACGGTACATAAGCCGCCTTGCCCGCCTCAACGGAGAAAGAAACACCGACCAGTTCTGCTTGCATGTAGTCGAGACTGGTGGTTTCCGTGTCAAAAGCAAAGAGTGATGCCTGCTTTAGCTGATCCATCCAACGGGTGAAATCTGCTTCTGTCAGCACAGTTTCATAGACCCGTTCAACAGCCGCTGGTGCGCTAGCCGGCTCGGCACCAGCCTCTTCATCGCCTTCTTTTTGAAGCTGACTGATCCAGCCCTTGAACTCCAGTTCCTGGAACCAGTGCAGAAGGGTGTCACGATCCGGTTTTTCATTACGCAGATCGCTTAATGTCAGACTCAATGCCACATCGGTTTTGATAGTGGCCAGCTCGTAGGACAGGAATGCCTGCTCCCGGTTTTCCTCAAGCTTTTTCGGCATAGTCTTGGCGCCACGGAAGGTGAGGGTGGGCACCTTGTCCAGATTGGCGTAAATCGCTTCTAAACCACCCAGATTTTGCAGCAACGCCAGCGCCGTTTTTTCACCGACACCGGGCACACCGGGGATGTTATCCACCTTGTCACCCATCAGGGCAAGGAAATCGATAATCAGTTCCGGGCCTATGCCGAACTTGCTCTGCACACCGGGAATATCCATCACGGTATCTGTCATGGTATTCACCAGGGTGACATGCTGGTTGACCAGCTGCGCCATGTCCTTGTCGCCGGTAGACACTACACAATCCCGGCCAGCCTCGGTCGCCATTGAGGCGAGTGTGCCGATCACATCGTCCGCCTCAACCCCTTCGATCACCAGCAGCGGAAAGCCCATGGCACGAACAACGGTGTGCAACGGCTCAATCTGACTGCGCAGGTCATCGGGCATCGGCGGGCGATGTGCCTTGTATTCCGGGTAAATGTCATCCCGGAAGGTTTTACCCTTGGCGTCGAACACCACCACTACTTCGCTGTCCGGATAATCTGACTGCATCCGGCGCAGCATATTCACCACACCCTTGATGGCGCCAGTCGGCTGCCCTTTGGAACTGACCAGCGGGGGCAGGGCATGAAACGCCCGGTAGAGGTAGGAAGAACCATCTACCAGAACCAGGGGGGCGGATGTGTTTGCTGCAGGCATCAGTAACGTTTCGACTCAGTTGTTAACGGGTTATCGCAGGATTTTCACGCCTCTGCCCTGATAATTTACCATCGGGGCGGGTAGACTATGCGCGCTCATTTTCTGCGACAGACGACTATTCTAACGCAACCACCCGGGGTGTCAGCCCGGGATATGTGAGGCTTGCCATGAAATTGCTAACCCGCCTGTTACCGCTGTTGGCTGCCACCGGTATTATCGCTGGCTGTAATACCCTGAATTCCACACCAGAGACTGCTGCAGAAGCCGCCAGCCAGCCCATCCCTGAAACGGTTGAGCCTATGGACGAAACCGCCAGAGTCCTCGCAGATGCGGTGCGCGACGGCACTCTCAACCTCGACAGCGATAACCTGCCAGAAGGTACCGATGTGGTCATCCGCTCCGGTGAGAAAAAGGAAATCCAGGAATTCCGGATCAACGGCTTCCTTTACGCCATCAAGGTAACCCCCAAAGTTGGCAAGCCTTACTTTCTGGTCGCGGTGGATAGTCAGGGCAACTTTATCCGTGCCGATCAGCCTCAAATGTTGATACCATCGTGGCGAATCATGGAATGGTGAACACCATCATCCAGTACACAGAATAACGACCGTTGGAGTGGAGATGTCGGTTTACACCCACCTGGAACAGCAGGATATCGAGGCATTCCTTGCCGGTTATGACCAGGGTCAGCTGGTCGATTTCCGGGGAATTGAAGCAGGGGTCGAGAACTCCAACTACTTCGCGAACACGCAGGTTGCCGGAGAACCGGATGTCCGGCAGTTTGTGCTGACCCTGTTCGAATACCAACCCCGGGAACAGCTGCCGTTTTTCATTGATTTCATGACCCTGCTGGCTGAAAACGGCCTGCCGGTTCCTGCCCCCGTCCGCAACCGGCAAGGTGAAGCCCTGCTGACACTGAAAGGTAAACCCTGCCTGCTGCAGCCGCGAATGCCTGGGGAGCATTTGGAAAAGCACGAAATCTCCGCACCGAAATGTTTCACTATTGGTCGCTATCTGGCGAGCATTCACAGAATTGGTCAATCAGCCTCTATTTCTCAGGAAAACCTGCGCGGTATTCATTGGATACAGGCGCAGGTGGATCGACTGACGCCATTGCTCTCAGAGACAGAGCGAGGATTTCTGAGCGAGCAGTGGCAGGATATTTCAAAAGAACTAAAACAGTTCAGTAATCTGCCTGAAGGTTTGATTCATGCGGATCTGTTCTTCGATAACGTGCTGTTTGATAACAGTGAAGTCAGCGGCATTATCGACTTTTTCCAGTCCTGCCATGACTGGCTGATCTACGATGTCTCCGTCGCGGTTAACGACTGGTGCCTGAATGACGACCTGACGCTGGATGCAGAAAAGACCGAAGCCTTCCTGAATGGCTATCAGTCTGTTCGTCTATTTACGCCTGAAGAAAAGCAAGCCTGGCCAGTCATCCAGCGTTTATCCTGCCTGCGGTTCTGGTTATCCCGACTGGTGACGTTTGTGCACCCTGAAGATCACCATGACAGCTACCAGAATGATGAAGCAGTAAGAAACTTTCTTGATCCGGAGAAGTTTCGGGCAATGCTCGCACTACGAGCAGACAAGGCGCTGCCAATCTCTGACTAAGAAATCCTGTCCGCCAACTCCCTCTGGCGGACAAATCGCACATATTACTGTGCAGAAACGGCAGTCTTTGCCAGACGGCCAATATCGGTGTGATGCACCATCTTGCCAAATGGCTCAGCAGAACCTTCAGGCCCGAAAGCAATCACCGGTACCGGTGTGCTGGTATGGGTGCCCGTACCCCAGATCACATTCTGGTCTTCCGCCACCGCACGACCGAGCAGGTCATGACGAATCTCTTCGCCATAGACATAAAAGGCCCTGAAATCACGCACTTTCGGGAACTTATCAGTATCCAGGTACTTGTGACCTGCCACCCGGAAAGGATTGTTCTCGCTAGCCAGAATATCCTTGGCCTGCTCAACCGTGATGTTGAATTCACTGTTGGCGTTAACAATGCTCACCAGGTCTTCAGGGGTTTTATCCGTCTTGGAAAACGCTGAGAACATGTCGGGATAGCTCATTTTCTGCTCGTAAAGACGGTCCAGAATATCGAAGCTGCCGAAGTTGAAATTAGGCTTATAAGCCTGCTCTGCAAAGGCTTCACCATTCAGCGACTCAGGCGCAGGAATGTTGGCGCGAGTGTAGGAGAAACCAAACCCACCGGTTTCATGGTCAGCCGTGATAACAACCAGCGTATCGTTACGGTCTTTCACCCAGTCGTAGACATAGCCGATCGCTTCATCAAACTTCAGCATTTCGTGGAGCATGGTGCCAGCGTCATTATCGTGGCCGGCCCAGTCAATGCGTCCGCCTTCGATCATCAGGAAAAAGCCGTTGGGATCCTGGGACAAAATATCCAGTGCCTTGGCCGTCATTTCCTTCAGAGTCGGTTCCGTACGTTCGGGATCATTCTTGTGGTGCGTATGCTGGATACCATCAGCCATACCAGAGTACGCAAACAGGCCCAGGAGTTTACCGCTGTCAGCCGCTTCAAATTCACTGCGCGTCAGGGCTACCTTGTAGCCAGCATTTTCTGCATCAAGCAACAGATTCTTGTCATCTTTACGCTTGGATTTAATCCTGACCGTACCGTCAGTACGCTCGGTCAGTTGCTGATATAAATCCCCTTTGTCGTTGACGCTCTTCGGAATCCAGTGACGAAGTCCGCCGGAGAGCATGACATCCACCTCTGTGGCCAGCATATCTTCAGCAATCTGGTTTTCCAGGGAGCGGTGAGGGCGATGAGCCGCAAAGGAAGCCGGTGTCGCATGAGTCAAACGGGTATCTGACACCAGCCCGGTGGCTTTGCCGGCTTTTTTAGCTCGTTCCAGTACGGTTTCAGCCGGGTTACCGAGGGCATCCAGACCAATAGACTCTGAGGGCGAAGGCTCACCCGTTGCCAGCTGGGAGGCAGAGCTGGCTGAATCGACAACGATATGATACGCCGGATTGTGCTGAGACATGCCCAACACGCCGGCCTCCATGAATTTCGCCATACCCGTTGGCTCACCCTGATAGATGGACCCCGGCGCGTTAGTGGCGTATTCCTGCAACAGGCCCACCTGCTGTGGCCCCATGCCGTCACCAATCATCATGATGACATTTTTGACGTCTGGCTTGGTGGCAGCGACCTGCTGATCGGTCGACTGGCATCCTGCCATAAGGACGGCGGAGGATAACACGCCGAAAATGATGGAACGTTTGAATGGTGTTTTCATGAGCAGTCTTTAGTTGTTTTATGACGTGTGGCTGATCGTAAAGTCCGTTTATGAACACTCGCGGTCAGTTTGATGACTGTTCCATGACAAAAAACACCGTTGCTGGACACACGGTTGTTATCACAGAAAAACCAAGGCTGGCGGAGCCATCTGCTCGTCCATTTTTTTATAGTTCCGCCTCAGAAAGACATCGTCTTTCATAAGACATTGAGCAGATAGCGGGCAATGCTAACACGGCATACCGCCTGCACTTCAAGGGCAGTGGCCATGATCAGAACGACCGCAACGTTCGAGACAAGCACAGCAATTACCTTGCCATGCAATAACATTTTCTCCTGAAACTCCCTCTAGCCCAGCGGTTTCAGCTGATTCACCGCACATTGTCTAGACTAAAAAAACGTGCTGAAAAAACACTGGAAAGGACGTCCATTACGATGATCAGGGACAGGCTGAAAAACAGGGGATTGGTTAAGCAGTACAAGGACTTTCTCGCATGGGCGATGGCAGCCCACGACAAGCGCAAGAAAGTGGTTCGTCCGCTGGTTAACGCAGTTCTTGTCGCCGCCGACGTCGCCAAATGGCACAGACGACTCTTTGGTCGCCCGGGGTATGACAAGATTCTGCTGAAACCCCGCACCGATGGCCTGACACTGGCGCAACAAGAAGAAGAGCTAAAAAACATCATTGAGCACGCCAAACCGCTCATTATTGAGCATATTGCCTTCGTCACGGAAAACCACGGATTTGATGCAATGCCGGGTGACCTGTTTACACGGCTGGCAGAAAGCGACTTAGTGGAGGATGACCTCAGAAATCTCCGGGAGCTCTACAACACCCGGCTACAACAATCCTTGAATACACGCAACCCTATGAACTGGAAAAAAACACCGAAACACTAAATACAATAGCTGTATGATGCATTTTTGAATGTATAAGGTATCTCAGCAACAAAAAGCAATCACAACAATGTTTCTGAAAGTTAATCATTCTCCATTAATTCTGAAGGCTTCATCGTACGATACTCATCTTTGTCCTTATAGAAAAAAGCAACTTTGAACCATTCTTCAGTTGCTTTTCCTTTAATCAATCTATCTTCAACAGTACTTGACAAAACATTCACGCATCGATTTAAAAGTTCATGAAACCCTTCATCTACTACTCTCGAATAACATGTTTTTCCTTCTTCTGTTTTTTTACCTTTGCTACTAATTCTTCTTGTAACAAACAATATCTCCATATCTGAACAGTCTGAGCATACAATCTCCACCTTTTCGTCTCTAGTCCGTAATGCCATAAGGTAACAATGCAAATCAGGTATGTATTTTCCATCTTTATTAAGAATGCAGTATTGAAATACTTGAGCTACACTCCAAGGAAGATTGATAAATGATGAATATAATGTTCCAGTCATAGATTTAATATGTTCAAATCTTGCCGGCTCAATAAAACCAACAACATTATCCTTAGAAAGCTCATTCTCTATAAATCTATATCCTTTTTGAATGGTTTCATCCGCTAAGGATTTCTTTTCTTTTATACTTACTTGAGGATCATATAAAACCACATATTCTCTGTCATATTCACTATATCTCTGCAAAAACTTCTCTTTATCAAAATCTTTAGCAACAGGAAAACTTCGTCCATGCCTACCAAAAAAAGCCTCCATAGTCTCAGTTGCAACTATCATACAACAATCATCGGGCATATCAGTGACATCAATGACATCAATTCCATCCATAAAAGGTTTACACCTCGAAACAAATTTAATTGTCCGTTCATCATTACTAATTTCTTTTCTACTTATAAAATCATCCTTACTAACAGGAATATATTTAGTTAAACAATCTTTTGCTGTCTCTTTAAAAGAATCATAATGAACTGAACCTGAAACCGATTTTGGTAAAGTTGCGCCATGTGAACTTGTAGCCATATATACCTCATTGCTATTTACTGTTACATTAATGAGAACAATACAATAATAAAGTTCAAAAAAGGCACTAACATTTAACCTTTAAAAACAACAGAATTTCTATTTAAGTCTTTCGATTACATTAAAAGAGCGAAAGCCTCATGTATATTAGAAATAACAACACAATTAATTCATTGATAACGACCAACCAGCAGCGCACTGTTTGCTCAATATTGACCAGAAGCGTTCTGCGCCAGCATGCAGCCTGACATCATTCCGGTACAAGACCACATCGACAGCAATACGCCACTCTTCTCCGCCTAATGGTTGAAGTTGTCCACAACACAACTCGTCAGTAATCGAATAATCCGGCAACCAGGCAATACCTTTGCCCCTAAGTGCCATGACTTTCAGCAAATCAGTCAGGGACGATTCCATGACCGAGCGGAACTGCAGGGTATCTGCACACTTTTTCAGCAATGTATTTACCCGGCGCCCCATATGGGAGCCGGGACTGTACCGCAGCAACGGCAATGGCTGTCCGGCTTCCAGTTGGAACAGGGGATTTCCCCCAGGATCAGTGGCACATACAGGGCGCATCCACGTTTTACCCAGTGGCAGACTGGCAAACGGCGGTTGCATAAGGGCATCGATATCAAACCCCAGCAGGAAATCACAACGCCCCTGCTGCAGGGCTTCCACGGCAAGATCCATATCAATACTTTCGACCCGGCTGCGAGTGACAACATCGAACTTGCCCATATGTTCGAGCAGATTGGGTAACTGAGAGAGCGACAGGGAATGGGAAGCGGCAAAATCAATGGGCTGGCTACCGGGTTCATCCAGACCATGAATCTGGTTGAGGCCTTCCTCCATCTGGCGTAGCAGGTTACGGGCGGTTGTGCGGAACAGGCGTCCCTGCGGGGTCAGGCTGACCGGCGTAGTGCCACGGTCTATGAGTTCAATACCCGTCGCCTGCTCCAGGGAGCGGATGCGGCGTCCGAACGCTGGCTGCGTCACATTGCGCTGGGCGGCCGCACGAGAGAAATTCCGCAGATCCGCCAGCGCCAGGAAGTCTTCAAGCCATTTCGTTTCGAGATTCATGCCGTCACTCAATTTACGCCCGGTATAGGGATAGATGGGTGCGGCAAAGTATTTCAGACTATCCTCAGGCCGCCAATGCGGGACTATCGTAATACCAATGGACGCAGGCATCCGCTAACAGTGCCGTGGCATCCAGACAGGCTTCCGGTTGTTCCATCGTCAAGCGGGCCAGCCCGACCGGAATCTCCGTACATCCCAGAATCACCGATTCAGCGCCCTGATCCTGTAAATCCGCAAAAATGGCTTCCATCATGGCGGTACCTTCCACCATGCGCCCCGCCTTGATCGCGTAGATTGCCTCCATCATACGAGCCTGACCCAGCTCATCCGGCAATAGCGTCTGACCGCCCATTGCCTCAATCCGGCTCTGGTATAAACCCGCCGCTACCGTTGCGGATGTCGCCATAACACCAATGCGCGACAGGTTACGCTGCTGAATCTCAGCCATGACACAGTCCAGAATGCTGATCATGGTAATAGAGGTCTCGGCCTGCAGACGTTCAAACCAGAAATGGGCGGTATTACAGGGAATCACCACACAGGTTGCACCGCTTTCTTCCAGCCGATGCAGGCCGTCCAGCATAGCGGGGAAAGGATCTGCACTGCCCTTCAGAATACAGGCGCTGCGATCCGGGATCTGGGGGACATTGTGCACCAGCATGGGGATATGCTCCTGGTCAGAGCCAACCCCGCAGCGCATGACGACTTTCTGCATGAAATCAATGGTTGCCAGAGGCCCCATGCCTCCCAGAATACCGAGCATTGTCCTGTTCTCCCGCCAAGATACACGCAGCCAACTCTGCCAGAGTCCGGCGTCATGAATGATGACATTATGATTCCCTGCCTGGCTGATTGTGTGAAATGCCCAAAAAGAAAGGCCAATGCCGGAACGGCAATCCAGTTGTATTCAGGCGTGGTTGCAGGCAAAAAAAACCTGCCGCACGGGCAGGTCAGTGGTGATTAGAGTGCATTTCAAGCTTGAGCTGTCAGCTTACTTCTAATGATCATCCCCATGATCATGGTCGTGATTATCCTGTCTTTTCAGGCGTTTTTTATGACTCCCTGCACGCTCATGGTCATGACCGTCATGGCTTCCTGCTTTACCGCGAGGATGGTTATGCCCCTTATGCTCGCCCTTGGCACGGCGTTTAGCCTTGATTTTTTCACGCTGCTCCGGAGAAAGGCTTTTCCACCAGGCTCTGCGTTGCTCAGGCGACATGTTTTTCAATAGCTCTTTAGTCACACGCTGGCCGCCACTGCGGTCAGATTCCTGAGCCATTGCATCAGAACCAAATAGCATAAAACTCGCTAAAACAATCGCAAATGACATCCGTTTGCCTGTCATGATGACACTCCCTGTCCATCGGTCTTTTTTATGATAGTTATAAATAACTCGCTATAGCGCTCAATCTATGCAAATACAACGCGTTTGCTCTTTCACAAGGCAAGGCGGCAAAGGCATTGCCCGTCCTCGGCTCGTGGCCAGTTTCTCTCCAGACAGACGATTGGCGGCTAGAAAACGTGCTTGTTGTTCGCTGTCTGCCTCAATGATAATGGCCTCACAGTCATAATCCTGCCAAATACTATCAGAGGGGTTAATAGGCTCAATACGGTATTGTGGCATAATAAAGTCCTTTTTATCCCTGATAATCAAGTATCAAAAAGAGGGTCATTACCCACTCAATGAATCCTTCCATTTAGCCTATCATGTGGTACGAATGAAAAAACAGCCTTCCTTTGCAGAGGGAATTTTCCAAATCATTAAAAACCTCACTCAACATTAAAATAATAACAAAGTCCTATTGACAAACAACATTGATAGGGTCGAATAAAAAAATCAAAATCAAAACCTTAAGATCAGGAACTACTTAGGATTGCCTGCACTCTAATATTAAAATAATTAGACGGTTGCATCATTATGCTGACTTCAATGAGATCAACAAACTTAGTTAGTCCATCACACCATGGACAGGTAATAAGTATCCCTGTATCTAATACCGGCACTTCCAATACTTTGGTAGGGGAGATGACAACAGGTACTAATCACACAACACCAACACCTGCCCCAAAGACACTATCTGATTATTTAATAACAGCGGCAAAAGCGGCTCTGACATTATTCATTTCCCCTTTTGTATTTATCATGTGCGCTATAAGTTATGTTGTCGCTTATATTAAGCTAAACATTGAAACTCTTATTAATCGTTATAAACACTATAAGAAATACCATCCCGGTAACAAGTTGTGTCAACCTTTTGGGACACTTCATGAAAAAAGACGAATCTGTAATGACTTAGCAAATTGCTGCGGAACAATCATTTCATCTATAGATAGATTAAACAACGATACTCTTTATCGCACTGTATTCAACAAACTTATTTCAAACGACATTCCACTTGATACTCGCGAAACTATCCAACGGCTTGAAGATGAAGTAAACCAACGTTACGAAGATTTGCAAGCATTTATAATGGATATGTATAGAAGGCCAGAAACCAGAAACCAATACCGCCAAGGGCACTCGGAGTTAAATACCTTATGCGAGGCATTTTCCCAATCCATAACATCATTAATGCATAGCATTGAAAGTACCCCTGGAGGGCATATAAACATACCACGAGCAGCAACCATAAGGTCTGGTGAAGCTGTTACTCTGTCCGAAAAATTAACAAGTTGTCGAACTTGGTTTAGCAGGCGGTTAGTTGCATACCAGAATAATGAAATTTGCCCCCATTGCTGCCCATTGAGTGTCTCTTCTTACGCTGAGAGCCTCCCGTATTCAGTACGCGCAGTGCTATTTACCTTACACAAACTCGCTTATTACCCTCTCTTGGCAGCCATGGGAGCCTACCGAACTGGCGAGATGGTTCTATCATGGATCTGGGGAACAGAGAAACCCATTAATTACTTCCCATGGCACCCGGGAGCACCACATCGCTTTCCATTCTCTACCAGAGAGCATACAGGTATGGAAGGGATATGGCCTAACCCCCATGAAGCGTTTGGAGCAACCGCTGCAGGAGAAACACGAAACCTTCCTCTTATTGTGCCCACTGCCGCATAAATCATTCGGCGCACTCACATTCTGCACTTAGTGTTATAATGTATCGTTTTCTGTTTTTTATGGACTCTCTCCCTTGCAGATTAACGATACAGTTTGTTGCCCCCACAACCATGAGCATTGCATCGCCAGTGCGCTTGCTCAGGCGGAAAAAATCTGCCTTAAGCAAGGCGCACGCTTGACCCCTCTTCGGCGTCAGGTGCTGGAACTGGTCTGGCAGAGCCACAAGCCGGTCGGCGCTTATGACATCCTGGCGATGCTCTCTCAAACCCAGGAACGCACCGCAGCACCTCCCACTGTTTACCGGGCACTGGATTTTCTTCAGTCCCAGGGGCTTGTCCATCGGATTGCCTCGCTGAACGCCTATATCGGCTGCCCCCATCCCGAGCAGCCCCACGAGAGTTCGTTCCTGATCTGTGAACAGTGCCGCACCACCGTTGAACTGGATAATGCCGTGATTAACACCGCTATTGCACAGGCTGCCGATACCAGCGGTTTTCTGGTCAACCACTCCAATATCGAACTGACTGGACTGTGCCCCAACTGTCGGAAACCGGATTAATGAATAACCCGTTACTGCAGCTGAAAAATGCCAGTGTCTGTTTTCAGGGCCGTACGGTACTGGAGGCGATCGACCTGAATCTCAATCGGGGTGAGATCGTTACCCTGATCGGCCCCAATGGCGCGGGCAAGACCACCCTGGTTCGTGTCGTACTGGGTCTTCTGAAGCCTGATACTGGTCAGCGAACACTGACCTCCGGCATTACCATTGGCTACATGCCACAAAAGCTGCATGTGGAACCCTCCATGCCACTGTCAGTCCGACGGTTTCTGGCGCTGGCCGGTGCTGACAGGAAAAGCATCAGTACAGCACTGGCAAAGACCGGCGTACCCCATGTTAGCGACAGCCCCCTGCAAACCCTCTCCGGCGGTGAAATGCAGCGGGTATTATTGGCCCGTGCCCTGTTGCGAAAACCCGATCTGCTGGTCTTAGACGAGCCGGTACAAGGCGTTGATGTGAATGGTCAGAAAGAGCTGTATCACCTGATTGGCCAGCTCAGAAATGAAACAGGTTGCGGCGTACTGATGGTTTCCCACGACCTGCATCTGGTCATGGCGGCCACTGATCGGGTGATCTGCCTGAACAGCCATGTCTGCTGCTCCGGCCACCCGCAGCAGGTCAGCCGTCACCCGGCCTACCTGAAACTCTTTGGCGGTGAATCGGAAGAACTGGCCGTCTACAGCCACCATCATGACCACCAGCACGCTTCCTGCGGCGAGGTTATCCCGGAACCTTCAACGGACACTCCCACCACCGAACACACACGGACGCAAAAACATGCCGGATTTTCTGCTTAACGCCCTGCTGGCCGGGCTGGGCGTCGCCCTGGTCGCGGGACCACTCGGGGCGTTTGTCGTATGGCGAAGGATGGCCTATTTTGGCGATACCCTGTCCCACTCAGCCCTGTTTGGCGTTGCCCTAGGGCTGCTGCTCGATATCAACCTGAATATTGCCGTCATGGTCTGCTGTGTCGTGCTGGCCCTGTTTCTGGTCGCCCTGCAGCAAAAACGTTTCATTGCGACGGACACCCTGCTGGGTATACTGGCGCACAGTGCACTCAGCCTGGGGCTGGTTTCCGTCAGTTTCATGGACAATGTCCGTATCGACCTGATGGCTTACCTGTTTGGCGACCTGCTGGCCGTTGGCACCGAAGATCTGTTCTGGATCTACGGCGGTGGCGCACTGGTCATGGCACTGCTGCTGTGGCTCTGGCGGCCACTGCTTGCCATCACCGTTCACGAGGAGCTGGCAGAGGTTGAGGGCATTCCCGTTCGTAAAGTGCGACTGGCACTGATGGTACTGATTGCCCTGGTCATTGCTGTCGCCATGAAGATTGTCGGTGTTCTGCTAATTACCGCCATGTTGATTATTCCTGCAGCCACGGCCCAACGTCTAGCACGTACGCCTGAGCAGATGGCCATCGGCGCCAGCCTGTGTGGCATGCTGGCGGTACTGGGTGGTCTGGCGCTTTCCTGGTATCAGGACACACCGGCCGGTCCCTCGGTAGTGGTTTGCAGCACCTTGCTATTCCTGCTGACGCTGGCTTTACCGCAACGTCGTTAACTGTGATCAGGATTTTCACCATGAACGATACGCTGAGAACGATTTTAGAAAACCGCTACACCACCAAGGTCTTCGACCCGGACTGGCCGGCCGACGAGCAGAAAATCCAGACGCTGATTGAGACACTGCGACTCGCGCCTTCGTCTATCAACAGCCAGCCCTGGCACTTTTTTGTGATTTCCAATCCGGATGAACGGGCGCGACTGGCGGAATCCGCCTGGGATAACAACAAGCCCAAGTTCTGCGATGCCTCGCATCTGTTTGTGTTCTGTGCGAAAACCCAGTTCGATGAAAACGACGTCCATGCCATTGAAGAACTGACAGCCGGTGTTCGTGGTATGGAAATCGATGAAGAACGGCTGAGCATGTTGACCAGCTTTGTCTCCGGCAAACCCTCGGAAGACCGTAGCCAGTGGCTCAAGCAGCAGGTTTACCTGGCCTTTGGCCAATTCCTGTTATCCTGCGCCATCCTTGATCTGGATGCCTGCCCGATGGAAGGTTTCAGTACCGAAATGCTGGATGAACTGATGGGATTGAAAGCGCGCGGACTGACCAGCGTCGTGTTGGGACTTGTGGGTAATCATGCAGAAGGGGATTTCAACCATCCATCGCAGGCACCCAAGGTTCGATTCCCGAAAGAACAGGTTGTGACCGAAATCCGCTAACAGTCACACTTAAAAACCACGATCGACCGTTTGCAGATTCTTCGCCAGCTGAGCGGCCACCAGAGGGGGACGGATAAAACCATGATAATCCCCCTTTGGATTGACCAGCACTACATTCGCACTGTGCTCAACCAGATAGTCATCTTTGCTTGTATCACCCACCGGGGTGAAGGCCACATTTAGCTGCCGTGTCAGTTCATAGATGTTGGCCATATCTCCGGTAACACCCACAAAATCTCGATTGAAGAAGGGTACATAATTCGCCAGCTTGGCCGGATTATCCCGTTGGGGATCGACGGTCACCATCACCACTTTGAAGCGTTTGCCCAGCTCGCTGTTCAGCGCCTGAAGCTCCAGGCTCAACTCATTTAATTTGGCCAGCGTCGTCGGACAGACATCCGGGCAGAACGTGAAGCCGAAATAGAGCAACGTCCAGTGGTCTTTCATGTTATCCACAGAGAAGGATTGATTCTCATGATTGACCAGTGGCGCCATGGAAAAGGTGCGGGGCGTTTCAAAGATAAAAACACCCTCATCACGCAGCTTTTCCCTGTCGAGAGGCGAGGACTGCGTAAACTTGTTGAATGTCAGCCCCAGAATGACCGCTACGACCGCCAGCAGGGCAAACACTGTCATTCGGACTGACTTCGTCATGGCATCCTCACAACGGCAAATAGTGATCCACCAGCAACACCACAAACAGTAGCATCAGATAGGTGATGGAGTAGTGGAATGTCTTGATGGCGGCATGCTTGCGCGTTCCGCGATACAGAACCGTCACCCAATACATGAAACGAAGCCCCAGAACGGTTGCTCCGGCCAGGTAAATTAAACCGCTCATTCCGGTCAGGAAGGGCAGCAGGCTGACCAGAAACATCACAATGGTGTAGAGCATGATATGCAGCTTGGTGTACTGCTCACCATGGGTGACCGGCAACATCGGGATATCCGCTTTGGCGTATTCGTCTTTGCGGTGAATAGCCAGCGCCCAGAAGTGCGGTGGTGTCCAGGCAAAGATAATCAGTACCAGCAGCAACGCATCACCCTGGAAAGTACCGGTAACAGCAGTCCAGCCCAGCAGGGGAGGGGCGGCGCCGGCAATCCCGCCAATCACAATATTCTGCGGTGTGGCACGCTTGAGTATCGAGGTATAGATCACCGCGTAACCCACCAGTGACGCAAGGGTCAACCAGGCTGTCAGCGCATTCACCATGGTGATCAGAACAGCCATACCCAGCACACCGATCACCAACGCAAAGGCCAGTGCCGCGGCAGGCTCCACTTTACCCGTCGCTACCGGACGTTTATGGGTTCGCGCCATCAACAGATCAATACGGCGGTCAACGATATGGTTGATCACTGCGGCGGACGCTGCACATAACCCAATACCCACATTACCAAACAGCAGAACATCCAGCGGCACCATGCCCGATGTTGCCAGGCACATACCGATCACGGCCGTCAGCAGCATCAGTGCGACAACCTTCGGTTTGCACAGTTCCAGATAGTCACGCCAGCCAGCCGGTTGGGCTGCCAGCTCAAGTTTGTTTGTCGTCATAACATCCCCTTTCTTATAGTCACTTCCATGCCATTTTTGTAAGGAATATTGCCGAATTTCTCTTCCTCTCAACTAAACGACTGTGTTTCGATTCACGGCAGAGAGCCGGTAATTAAAGGCGATAATCGTCGCCAGAAGAAATGCGCCGCCCAAGTTATGCGCTACAGCAACTGGCAGCGGCAGATAAAACAGAATATTGCTTACCCCCAGCGCTACCTGTACGCCAAGCGCAACCGTGACCAACGCCGTTAAGAACGGCAGACTTTTATCGTTCATGGGATTCCTGCGCAGCCATAAAAATGCCGCAGCAATCATCAGCAGCACAATCACCGTCGTTGCTACGGCACCTATCCTGTGGACAAAATGAATCGCTGTACGGGCTGCACTATCCATCTGTCCGCCTAGATAATTCGGACCAATCGACTGCGCAAGATCAAAACCCTCCGCAAAATCCAGTTCCGGCAGCCAGACACCATGACAGGTGGGAAAATCCGGACAGGCCAGCGCCGCATAATTGGAACTGGTCCACCCTCCAAGAAAGATTTGAACGATAACTACCAGTAGTGCCACACCACCCAACCGTTTCAGTGTGGTAACGGGTGGACCTGATAAGGTTTTCGCCGAAAGGGGACTGAGCCGCAATGTCAAAAGCATTAACAGACTGAGCGTGGCAAACCCACCCAGCAAATGGGCGGTGACCACCTGCGGCCAGAGTTTCAGGGTAACCGTCCACATACCAAACAACGCCTGACAGATAATCAATCCAAGGATAAACAGGGGCAGTTTCAATGGAAGACGCTGTTCTGCGGGTCGCTTTCGGGCTCGCCATGCAAACACTGCAATAGCAGCAACCAGCAGCAACAATGTGCCAGCCACATAGCGGTGAATCATCTCTGCCCAGCCTTTGAAGATATCCACCGGATCATCAGGAAAGCGAGCTTGTGCGGTGGCAATTTCGTGCGCTTCATCAGGCACGGTGAGGAAACCATAGCAGCCGGGCCAGTCAGGACAACCCAGCCCTGCATGCACCAGCCGTGTCCAGGCCCCCAGGCCAACGACAACAACGGACAGACAGGTGGCGACAAGCGATAAGATAAACAGACGTCGCTGCTGTGGAGCTACTGTCATATGGCATTCTCCCTGGTCTCGACTGCGTATCCCTCGCAGTTACACCGATTGTTATAGTTGCTTTTAGCGTGTAACGGATGCCGGACTGCCTTTACGACATAGTTCTTCTATTCTTCAGCCAATCTGGCTGGCCTTCAACAGTTTTTCGAGATCTTTAAGTATCTGTTTGCCGGTATGGTCTGGTCCATAGTGCATCATGATGTTGCCCAGTGGATCCACCAGCAGAATCGGATTCTCACCGGTGACAGAAGCAGGTAACTGCTTTTTAACCGCTGCCAGATCTGCTTTCAGTGTTTTCAAACCCGGATGTTCACGCTTCTGGTCATCCGATAAGGCTATTCCTTCACCAATCAGGTACCGGTTCATACGGGTCACATTTCGCCCCAGGGCAATATGCACCTGCCGACTGAGATAAAGGGCATTAGCACAGGATTCAGTACAGTCGCTGCCAGCAAGAATCAGCATTCCCCATTCACCATCAAGCGACTCAACATCCAGCAAATGGCCTGCTTCATCCTGCACTGCCATTGCACTGAGGTTCACAGGAGGCATGATCAACTCACCATTATTGACGCGCCCGCTTGGCAACCAGACACCGGCATAATACATCCAGGTTGCCAGCACCATTAATGTGACAGGCAGCATCAGGATAAATAACGCCTGTAGCCGCCCGCGATTACCGGTTGGCTGTTGCTCGGTCGTCGAAACCATGGGCTGTTCAGTGTCCTTTGTCATGTGTGCGTCCTGCTGTTTTGAGGTAATAACCGCCAATCCCCAGCATCACCAGCGCCATCAGGAACCACTGAATGGCGTATCCCAGGTGCTTGCCGGGTTGCATGTTGATCGGGTGAAAATCACGGGTGAGGCTGCCAGTTTGCTGTTCATCCAGCACCATAAACCAGGCTTCCGGCACGGCCTCGAGCGCTTCTCCCATTCGCTGGATATCCAGCGCCTGAATGACTTTGGGCCAACTGTCTGCCCAGTGATCCTCGCCCAGCAAAAACGCTTTTCCAGCGGGCTGCCAGGCAAGACCATCAAGGACATTATTGCCCTGTATGGGAGGAATCGTGGGAATCTGCGTTTTATCCGGACTACCGGCCAGCCAGCCGCGAATAACCAGCATCAACTGTCCGCCATGGGTCATAAACGGGGTGATCACATGATAGCCGGAACGTCCCTGGTGAATCCGGTTATCCAGCAAAAAGGTCTGATCGTCCAGGTAACGGCCTTCAACCTGTAGACGGTAAAAACGGGGGTCATCCAGCGTTCGTAGGGTACCGGGGGAATGAAGCTCTGATTGCTGACGCGCCGCCAGCTGCGCTTCCAGGTCCAGCTTTTCCTGGTAGCGGCTCAACTGCCAGAACCCCAGGCTCATGAGCAGGGGAAACAGCAACAGCATCAGTAAGACGAGTTTCGTTTTAAAGTTCCACATCATCTGCACTGCGCGTCGGTGGCGGCATACTGCCTTCCCGCCGCAGGCCTGTTATGCTGGTCTCTGGAGTCGAGATCAGCGAGCCCGCCGACATGTGGTTAAAAGTGATTATTGTTGTTCTTCTACTGGCTGTCATCGGTAGCCTGGCCAGTGGTTTCTACTTCCTGATCAAGGACCGGAGCGGTTCACCACGGCTGGTCTGGTCGCTGACAACCCGAGTCACCCTTTCAGCCATCATACTCGCCCTGATTGTCTATGGCCACATGAGTGGACAACTGGAAGTGTCAGCTCCGTGGCTGTATCGCTAAACCATACCAGACCCGCGCGATACTGATGAATTCAGTGAACCTATTCCTGCCAGTTACCCCACCCAGTACTGAGTAGCTCAGACAGGCTGGAACGAACAAAATAGCGAGCCCTCTCAGCGGAGTAATCATAGGTTGTGGCGCCATAACGGGCATCGAGCAGGCTGATCGCAATCGCCCCCTCCTCAACCTTGCGGCCCTCAGAACGGGGATTATTATCCCGTGGTGCACCACTGCGGTCATAATCCGTGAAAACAATGCCTGACACAGGCGGCAGATTGATGCCGTATTCCGGAATGGAATAGGGCGCCATATTGGTCACAAAAACCGGTACATTGGCTGAGAAGTTACCCGCTGTTGTCATTTGATAAGTTACATCATCTGCCACAAATTTCCTCAAACTGGGCAGGTTGATATTCAAACCATACCCTTTGGGCAAAACGGGCGCATTCTCCTCAAGGGCATCGATAACCGCCATCACCAAGCTTGCCAGTGCTTCAGAGGTACCATCACGATCACTACCATGATCACCACTCAATGCAATTGCCGGAACACCTCGGCGTATTGCGGTTACTGCTGCGCCTACCGTCCCAGAGGTTGGATTCATGATTCCGACATTGTGGCCGGAGTTAATACCGGATAAGACCAAGTCCGGCTGTCTGCTCCAACGCTCTTTCGACAACACATCCAACCCATAAAGCACAGCCATCATGGGTGTACCGTGGACAAAATGAATATCTGGATCATCGGCATCCTGATCAACGGGCGACGGATAAAAGTAATTAAAGGAGGCTGCCTTTCCACTCTGTTCATCTGCCGGTGCGGAAATAAAGACATCATGTCCATCCGCTTTCAGGGCATGATACAGCGCACGCAGGTTAGGCGACTCGTAACCATCATCATTGGTAACCATGATGTTCAGTGCACTGGCAGAGACACTGAGACTACCTGCCACAAGCAAACTAGCCAGTCGATAGATCGGCTTTTTCATTGTTTTATTCGTCCGTGGTTTATTTGATAGGCACAAGCCAGAAAGACCCATTCTCTGGCAACTTACCTGTTAATACGTGCTGAATACTGGCACCAGTTTTATGGTGCCTTCTAAATAGACAACAGAGTACAGGTACTTTGTTTATACCTTACATATATGACAAAACAAGAACGAAAATAGTCTGGATATATAGCGTTTTGAGAGGCAATAGACAGAAGGTTAACCGGACGTCATATGACGTCCGGTTAAAACACTAGAAAATGTATACGAAGATAAACAGGCCAATCCAAACCACATCGACAAAGTGCCAATACCAGCACGCGGCTTCAAAACCAAAATGATTATCCGGCGTAAAATGGCCTTTCATGATCCTGACAAGCATCACGGTTAACATGATGGCTCCCAGCGTAACATGAGCACCATGGAAACCGGTCAGCATGAAGAAGGTTGAACCATAGATACCTGAAGCCAGGGTCAGACCCAACTCTTCATAGGCGTGAATATATTCCATCGCCTGCAACACCAAAAACGAAAAACCCAACACCAGTGTTAGGCCTAACCAGATTTTGGTCTTCTTTCGTGCATCCTTTCGAAGGGCATGATGCGCAAAGGTTGCAGTAAAACTGGAGGTAATCAGCAGGATCGTGTTGATCAAGGGTAATCCTGCCGCGGGTATCACTTCAGCGGGTCCCTTGAAGGTTTCATTATCCGGATTACTCATCAATGGCCATTGAGAGACGAACTCAGGCCACAACATATTGGAAAGGCCTTTATCCCCATCACCACCTAACCAGGGCACGGTGTAGTTACGAACGTAGAAAAGAGCCCCGAAAAAGGCAGCAAAGAACATGACTTCCGAGAAAATGAACCAGCCCATTCCCCAGCGGAAACTCCGGTCCATCTGGTCACTATAGAGTCCGGCGCGCGATTCCTGAATCACATTCCCGAACCAGCCGAACAGCATGTAAGCCAACACCAGAGAACCCGCGAGGAAGACAAAATGCGCCGAAGAATCCTTCACACCGGCGGACATGTCATTCAACATCATGCCCATGCCGACCAGCGTCAGGAACAGGCCGATTGTTGCGACGATCGGCCACTTGCTCTGGGCCGGCACATAGTAGTTACCTTCTGCTGCCATCTGTTATCCCCTTTCCTTACGTCGCTCCCGGCAGTGGCAGCGGCGTGATCGGTTAGGACTACAGCCCGGCTGTCCCTTGCAAATTGTGTGTATGTATTACTGCAATATTAGCCTGCGAGCCGTCATGGCGTGCCCGCTGCTGCGTACATGTCTGTCACATCGAACAGCGTATATGACAGGGTTAATTTCTTGATATGCCGCGGTAATGCCGGATCAATAATGATTTTCAGCGGCATATTCTTCTCTTCAAAGGCTTCCAACGGCTGTGTGGTAAAACAGAAACATTCGGTTTTGTGCAGGAAATCAGTGCCATCAAAGGGCGTTACGCTGGGAATCGCCTGACCGATCATCCGCTGACCGGTCGGGTTGCGGACGTTGAAGCTCAGCTCCGCCACCTCACCAGGATGGACAGAGACCTTCCTGATACTCGGACTGAAAGCCCAGCTCATATTGGCGTTATTGGTGCTGACAAACTGAATGGTCACTGTCCGGGAGGTATCGACCCGGGCGGTTTCAGCCCGGTATTCATAGGGCGTATCGCTGGTCTTCCCGTTCAGACCGGTCACCTTGCAGAACACGTCATAGAGGGGCACCATCGCAAAACCAAAACCAAACATCGCAACGGCTGTCAGCGTTGCCTTGATAACGGTCTTTTGTGCCCCCTGTAACACCATTCCCTTAACCTCCCTGAATCCTGAACCTTATTTCACATCCGGCGGTGTACTGAATGTGTGGTAAGGCGCCGGTGAGGGTACGGTCCATTCCAGACCATGCGCGCCTTCCCAGGGATTAGCCGGAGCTTTCTTCCCGCTGCGTACGCACTTGAGCACGATAAACAGGAACAACAGCTGGGTGGTACCAAACAGGAAGCCGCCCACACTCGCGATCATGTTGAAATCAGCAAACTGGAGGTTGTAGTCCGGTATCCGTCTCGGCATCCCCGCCAGCCCCAGGAAATGCATGGGGAAGAAGGTCAGGTTCATGCCGATGAAAGACATCCAGAAATGCGTCTTGCCCAGTGTTTCGTCATACATGTGGCCTGTCCATTTTGGCAGCCAGTAATACACACCGGCAAAGATGCCAAATATCGCTCCGGGCACCAGCACGTAATGGAAGTGGGCCACCACAAAGTAAGTGTCGTGGTACTGGAAGTCTGCCGGCGCAATAGCGAGCATCAGCCCCGAGAAGCCACCAATGGTAAACAGCACGACAAAAGCCGTCGCAAACAGCATTGGCGTTTCAAAGGTCATGGAACCTCTGAACATGGTCGCTACCCAGTTGAACACCTTCACCCCGGTTGGTACGGCGATCAACATGGTGGCGTACATGAAGAAGAGTTCACCGGTCAACGGCAGCCCCACAGTAAACATATGGTGCGCCCAGACAATGAATGACAGGAACGCAATACTGGCCACCGCGTATACCATGGAGGTGTAGCCAAACAGCTGCTTACGGGCAAAGGCAGGAATAATGGCAGACACAATCCCGAATGCCGGCAGGATCATGATATAGACCTCGGGATGCCCGAAGAACCAGAAAACATGCTGGAACAGTACCGGGTCACCGCCACCGCCTGCATTGAAAAAGCTGGTGCCGAAATGGATATCCATCAGCATCATGGTGACCACGCCGGCCAGCACGGGCATAACAGCAATCAGCAGGTAAGCGGTAATCAGCCAGGTCCATACGAACAGCGGCATCTTCATCAGCGTCATGCCCGGCGCCCGGAGGTTCAGAATGGTGGCGATAACATTAATCGCCCCCATGATGGAGGAAATACCCATCATATGAACCGCAAGGATGAAGTAGGTCGTAGAAGGCGGACCATAGGTCGTCGACAGCGGCGCATAAAACGTCCAACCAAAATTCGGACCACCACCTTCCATAAACAGCGTGCTCGCCATCAAGGCAAACGCAAAGGGCAGAATCCAGAAACTCCAGTTATTCATCCGGGGCAGCGCCATATCCGGCGCCCCGATCATCAATGGAATCATCCAGTTTGCCAGCCCGACAAAGGCCGGCATGACCGCACCAAAGACCATCACCAGCCCGTGCATGGTGGTCATCTGGTTGAAAAAGCCCGGTTCAACAATGTGCATACCCGGCTGGAACAGTTCCGCCCGGATCACCATCGCCATGGAGCCACCAAACAGGAACATGGCGAAGCTGAACCAGAGGTACATGGAGCCGATGTCTTTGTGGTTCGTGGTCAGAACCCAGCGCATAAACCCCTTGGCAGGACCATGATGATGATCCTGATGATCGTCAATCACAGCGCTCATATGCTGCCTCCTTCCGGTGCTTTACCGGCGTGTACTTCCGGCAGCTTGCCGGTCTGCTTGTAATCCAGAATGGCCTTGGGTGTAACCATTTCGCCGGTCTTGTTGCCCCAGGCATTCCGTTCATAGGTGATGACTGCAGCAAGGTCTGCTTCGCTCAGCTGACCACCGAACGCCTGCATCGCCGTGCCTTTCTTACCGTTCACGACAATGTCCACATGCTCGACCATCCGAGCCGGGTTGACGGCCATATCCGAGCCATCCAGTGCCGGGAACATCGGCGGCATGCCTTTCCCGTTCGGCTGGTGACAGGCGGCGCATACCTTGGTATAGACACCTTCTCCTCGAGCTACAAGCTCCTCAAGGGTCCAGTCTTTGCTAGTCAGCTCTCGGATTTTCTGGGCTTCGGCTTTCTTCTCATCCAGCCAAGCCTGGTAATCCGCTTCTGATCTTGCATCCACAACAATCGGCATGAAGCCGTGATCCTTACCGCAGAGTTCGGCACACTGCCCGCGGTAGATGCCCGGCTCATCAATCTTGGTCCAGGCTTCGTTGATAAAGCCGGGAATCGCATCCTTCTTCACCGCCAGCGCCGGCACCCACCAGGCGTGGATAACATCCGCGGCCGTGACCAGGAAACGGATCTTCCGCCCCACCGGCACCACCATGGGTTCATCCACTTCCAGCAGGTATTCAGGATCTTTGGTTCTGAGGTTATAAATCTGCTCTTTACCGGTTTTCAGGTTACTGAAGAAACCGACATCGTCGTCCAGATATTCGTATTGCCATTTCCACTGGTAACCAGTGATCTTAATGTCCACCTCGGCGTCATCTGCGTCATACACTTCAATGAGTGTTTTTGTCGCCGGTATGGCCATGGCCACCAGAATGGCGAAGGGCACACTCGTCCAGAGAATCTCGACCAACGTGCTTTCATGAAATTCAGCTGGCTTGGCCCCGCGGGATTTGCGATGGAAAATGACCGACCAGAACATAACCGCAAAAACCAGCACACCGATGACCACACAAATCCAGAAGATGGTCATATGGAGGCTGTAGATGGAGCGACTGAGACTGGTCACCCCTTCGGTCATGTTTACAGTCCAGTCAGCCCTCGCTGTCACGGTCGACATCAGGCCAGCCAGAAGCAGGAACAGCTTATGTGTGCGCAACCTCATTCCCTTAGATTCCTCTGACTAATCGGTTCCGCCACCGACTTGCTTGCGCGCACATCGAACCCTGGTGCGCCGGACAAACAAGCTGCAGTGACTACGGCATTCTTGTTGTTATGGTGCCTGGTACCGGATGGACACTCCTGTGACACAATCCAGCACCGCTCAGGGCTATAGGCTGATTCAGGCAGAGAAAAAGGAATCGTAGGGATAACGACACAAACGTGCCATACCCGATACATTGGGTTGCAGAAAGGTAATGACGGCTGAGGCGGCCACCGACCGTTACAGCACTTCAACTATCAAGGGTTAAGACATCGACCAGCCAGCCCGCGTTCGGTCCATACAGCACACCGGTTACCAGCGACCAGTTACTACACACTTTGTTTCATCCCCTAAAGGCGAATACGGCATTACCACTACATCAACGTCACAACGTAAACCACGATGTGCCTGATCCCTCAGTCTGAATACAGCAAATGCCACTGAGTATAGAACTGCACTTTCATTAAACAACATGCATAAACAAAAGCAAACAGCTAATAACACTGGCGATAAAAAATAGCGTTTGTTTTTCAGTTCCTCACTGATCACTACAAAACGTTGCTGGCGGCCATTCAAAAGCCTGCTTTATTTGGGCTTTTAACAACTACTTATCAACAGGTTGCAGAGATGCTGGCACCACTTTCTGGTCGTAGTGTTCTTATTACAGGCGCAAGCAAAGGCATCGGAAAAGGGATTGCGAAGGTGTTCGCCGAAAAGGGCTGTAAGGTACTGCTCGTTGCCCGCAGTGAAACCCTGTTGAGCGAAACGGTTTCCAGTATTCGAGCCGCAGGGGGGACAGCCGCATTTTTCTGTGCCGATGTGACAGATACCCAAGCGATGCAGGCCGCTGTCGCAGAGGCCGTCCATCAGTTTGGGGGGCTCGATATCCTCTGCTGCAACGCAGGCATATTCCCCAGTGCCCGACTGAATCAGATGACGGGAAAAGACTGGGACACGGTGATGGACGTTAACGTCAAAGGCATGTTCCATGCGGTAACCAGTGCTTTGCCACAGCTGGCGAAATCCGACCAGGGGCGCATCATTCTGACCTCATCAATCACGGGGCCAATTACCGGCTATCCCGGCTGGGCACACTACGGTGCCAGCAAGGCCGCCATGCTGGGGTTCATGCGTACAGCAGCGATGGAGATAGCCTCCAACAGCATTACGATTAATGCCATCCTTCCCGGAAACATTATCACCGAAGGCATGAACGATTTGCAGGACGATTATATGGACATCATGAAAGCGTCCATTCCCATGAAAAGCCTGGGGTCGACCGATGATATTGCCTATGCTGCCCTTTTCCTTGCCTCAAGGGAAGCTGGTTATATCACCGGCCAGACACTTGTGGTGGATGGCGGTCAAGTATTGCCGGAATCCATGGAAGCCATGGATTAATGATTCCGCATCAATCAATGGCGGCCAGATAATGACCGCCTTCTTCAATCACCCATTCTGCAAAGGGTTCGCAGGCCAACGTATCCATATGCATCACATAAATCGGCAGGCTACCCACTGCGGCCGGATGGTTAAGAATGGTCAACTCGCCGTTATTAAGGAAGGGCCGGGCAAAGCTCATCGGGCAGATACCCCAGCCATAGCCATTCACAATTAATGGCAACATGGTCTGATAGCTGTCAACCTGCATAACGTCGGCGCTGAATCGTGTTGTATCTGGAAGGTCTTCCTCAGAGAGACACAGGTCGATTTGCCGATACGGGCTGACATCATTGGCAGTCAGCTCCTCGATTTTATTCAGCGGATAATCCGGTGCACAACAACCGATATAACGACTATCGAAAGCATGACGGACACGGACATCCTGGGACATCAGGTAGTAGTTATTACTAAAAATGATATCCAACCGTCCGGCCAGCAACTCCCGCTGGATTTTGCAGGAGGAGTCAGATATTACCGTTAACGTCAGTGTTGGATAGCGAACTGCCAGCGCTTCTACCAACCGCTGAATCTGCTGCGGTGCAATACAACGCTCGAAGCCCATTCTCAGCTGACTGTTTTGCCTGTGCAGCGTTTTCACCTTGGAATCCAGGTTGTCCAGATTCCGCAGAATGGTACGACCATAATCCAGCAGCTGACGGCCGGCTTCCGTCAGCTCCGGCTTGTGGCTGGAACGGTCAAACAGCTCCACATCCCAGTCCGCTTCCAGGTCACTGATCCAGTTACTGACCTGTGGCCGGGGGCGCCCCATGTTACGCGCTGCCTCAGAAATAGAACCCAGTTCAGCCGTCATTACAAAGGCCTTGAGTGGTTGAATTTTCATTATTTAAGTACCTCGAAATGACGCTAATCCAGAGTAAACGGGATGTTATCCCGGAGAACGTTAAGTCGCGCCATGATACCGGTCACCACACCGTCAGATCATGATCATTTGACGGCTCCCTCCAATGGCACAACCAGCAGATGCTGTAAAAACGGGTGACAACAATTAAAGGTGGCCGGAAGCCAGGCAATTGCAGTCCGGTGACACTGGCGTAATAACCAGGACGAGGAGTTCGCTATTGCCACCTGGGAGGCTGATCAGACATCAGTCTCCTGCCTGGCTCCGGTCAAGCGGTTCCCTGAGAAATACGACCAGACTTCACACGTCGACATCCTTGTCTACTGTATCCAATCAACCTGTAAAGCGTATTCTAGGTATTTATGGGAAAGGTGAAATTCACAACCCGTAGCAAAACCATGACGGAGAAGCTGTTTAAGCGCGGGATAGCCATCATAGCGGTCACGATTCTATCGTAAGACATGTACATGACCTGTGGATTCACGTAATACAGCTTCCCAATGGACGCACCCGGCACGCTATTCAAATAACAAAGCTGCACAGCACCCAATAACAATGAAACCCAAGACGTATTTCACAAGCTGAAGTGACGAGTGCTATGCCAGTGAGAGAATACAGATAAGCCAGATACTATTTATATTTCCTGAGTGTAGAGTTTTTCAGGACTCTAGAGAATCAAACCACCCGGGGTGAAATCGCCTGATAATGCCATTCATGGCGTCATCGACAACCTTCTGATGCTCACCGGATAAATGACCGACCGCATCCTGCAGCATACCTGTCACTATGGGTGCCAGTTCATCATGTAATCGTTTGCCTTTCTGGGTCAGGAAAATCCGTTTGGCATTCCGGTTACTTGGATCCGCAGCAGATGCAATCAGCGCACTGCGCTCCGCGTGGCGAATCAGGCTGGAAATCGTCCCCTTGCTGCGCAGCATACGTTCCGCCAGCATCGTTGGTCGCAGGCCGTCTTCCCAGTCCAGCTCCATCAACAGCAGTAGCTGTTCGATGTTAATACCAGCATTGCGTTTCTGGAGTTCTGCCTGAACCTGGTTCTGGAGTACATGCATGGCAGTCCAGCACCTTCCGGCCGTTGTCTCATACGCTTTCATCCCAAAACCCCTTTCCTGATGATGTCCGGATTCTAGCTTCCCACCCCACCTAAAACAATATTGTTTGATATAAAACCTAATGACAAAAAGCTAAATGAAAACAATTAAAACTTCGTAAATTACTTACAAACAAGCAATTGAGATTCGATATCAAACCTTCTAGGATGACCACCACAAAAATGATTTAACATCAAACCTAAATATAAAAACCAGACTCACAACGGGTAATCTCATGAAACAGACACTGCTTGCAGCAACCCTGGCAGCCAGCGCCATTGCTGCACCGGTACAGGCAAACTACGAAACAGTAGGGGATGTCGGCCAGTTCGCTGTTCCCCTGGCCGCACTGGCTGTCTCTTTCTACAAAGATGACACCGAAGGAATGAAACAGATGCTCAAAGGCTGGCTGATCACGCAGGGGATAACCCATACCACCAAGCGTATTTCTCATGTTCGACGCCCGAACAAGTCGAACTACCAGAGTTTCCCCAGTGGCCATACGGCCAGCGCCTTCAGTGGCGCCGCCTATCTGCATCACCGGTATGGTATGAAATACGGCCTGCCGGCTTATATCGCCGCCAGTGTGGTGGGGCACTCACGGGTTCATGCCAATAAACACTGGGCAACCGATGTGGTCGGCGGCGCGGCGTTGGCTTACGGGGTTTCCTACCTGATAACCAGTGCCTATGATGATCCCAATCTGGCCATCATGCCTGCGAACTTCAATAACGGCGGGGTGGGTGTCGCGTTTTCCTACACCCTGTAATCACTCAGGCCTTAGCCGGGACAAAAAACGGATCACAAAAACGCGTCAGACATAAGCCATTTTTTCGAGTAAGCACAAACAACGCTATTGCCTGTAACACAGGTATTTTTAAATCACAGACCTTATTCAACAACAGGATGTTATTCCAATGACCATGAATAACCATAGCTGCCATCTGAAATTCAAACTGGCCTGGAAAACGATAAACAATCGCCGCATGTTTGAAATCAAACCGATTAATACCTCATTACCGGTCACCTATTTAGGTTCCGCCCGGCAAATCCACTATTTACCGAACATTATTCGGGAAATAACAGAAACCATCCAGGCAGCTAACTGCAACCCTAAAGTCAGTTAACGTGATTACGGTGATTGAAACAAAGATGATCGCTGGCATTGATAAAAGGCCAGCGATCCACATTCAATAAATCTGGGAAAACATGGATTTGAGCAGGAAAGGAATAACAGAACATTCAACTCGATTATTTCAAATGCTTAACCAGCATTGCTTTGATGTCTGTAATATCATTATTTAATACCGCGATATCAGACTTAATGCCGGTAATATCACTGTTCAACGTTGCAATATCCGCTTTTACGCCGGTAAAACCCTGTTCTACCCGTTTTTCGAGTGTAGAAACATTGGTTTTCATGGCATCTACATCGACTTTTAGGATGCAGACATCACTGTTCAAACTCGCCAGTTGCTCATCATGACTGGCCAGTGTAGCGCTCTGCCGTTCCAGTATATGCAGGATATGGCCATAATTACGCTCCAGCCGTTGCATGGTTTCCCGCTGATACTCCACAGTATCATTCAACGGTTCTGCCGAAGTACGCTGATAGTTTTCCACTACAGTTAACCGCCGTTCAATATCATCAAGTCGTGAATCATAATGCATATTGGCTTCCTTCACTTTCTTGATTCTTGCACAACCAGTTGAGCCACACTATAGACCAAATATGGCGCATTAACCGCATGAAAATGCCGGATATAAACAATAAAGCTATAGATTCTCTTAAGTACTTTTTGCACCTAACTCTTGGTAACAACCACCATCAGACCGGGGAAACAATCACCGTCATGGTATCCTGATAAACGCCTGTTGCAGCATTATTGACATCATTATTTTTCAGGCGAACACGAATGGTCATATTATCCACTCCGTTACACTGTACATCAGTACTGGCCGTCCATTTAGTCTGGCGCTGCCCCTTTCGGCGATAAGTTACCCAGTCCTTAGTGGGCGTTTTGACCCGGATCCGGTACGGCACACACTGTCCCGGCTGGCTGCATTCATTGGTTCTGCTCAACTGGTAATCCTGCCCGGGTACATTGGCACCATCAAAGTCCAGCCTGACTTCCGACGTGGAACTGTAAACACACACCGCTATATCAGCATCCAGGTTATTACCTGAAAGATCCGCACTGTTAAGTACCACATCTTCCAGTCCGGATATCTTGACCTCTTTCGCCCTGCTCAGGGGAATACTGACTTCACGAGAATCATAATAGCGGGTTGAATCCACATCTTCCCCGACCAGGTAAAACACCAGAGCATCACCCCCAGCGTTAAGAATGTTCAGCAATCCTGTCTTTTTTAATGTCACCGTATAAGTGGCGGTAACACGCGTAGAATTGGTAAACGGAGAAATCGTGGATGACCAGCCACCAAGAGAGAACTGTTTCTTTGAACTATCCTCGTTGTCACCGGTTGTAGTGAATGTCACGCTGGTTGCCATGACATTACCAAGGTCCCCTACCGAAATAGCCGGTGCTCTGCCCGAACCCGAGCCAATTGATCTGCTCGCAAACCCGAGCCGGTAATCTTGGGAGCCGGTACAACCGGAGGTACACTCCGGATCAAAGGTGGCAGTGAATATATAGCTGAAGGTATCGGGTGTTGTGGTGGCGACTTCTATACTTGAAACATCGTGGCTTACAAAATCAAATCCCGCCCACACCTGTCTACCCCAAAACAGGAACAGAAAGAGAAACAGGCAATTGCGGGTGTTAAACAACAAAGGATTAATCCACCACTTTAGGATATAGGTATTAACCATACTGCCTCATAAAGACATCGTCTTTCCATGGCATTTTCACTGAGTTTACATAACGGTACTTTTCATGCGCTAAACGCCCCATAGAACCCTGTAACGACAAACACCACCTTGTTGGTACATCGTTCGTTACTTGCCTACTACGCTTTTAAAGCAAGCAGTGTCCCAAATGCGACCAGGCCAGCCCCACAGATTTTGTTCAGTGCGGTTTTTAGTGTGGATAAACGTGCCTGAAGGGCATTCGACGTAAACAGTATGGCGACTGCACAAAACCAGAGCCCATGAAGAAGCACCAGATACCCCCCATAGAGCAGTGTCAGATGAGAGTCACCGGCATCAGGTGAAATAACCTGGCTGAAGATACTCAGGAAAAACAGCATGGTCTTCGGGTTTAGCACATTGCACAGAAACCCCTGCAGCAAATAATGCCAGGTTTTGATCGCTTTTCTGGTAGACGTTCCAGCATCAGTGCAGCCTGCCCCAAAAACACTTTTTATGCCCAGATACACCAAATACGCAGCACCGGCATATCGCACCAGACGATACAGCCATTCATTCTGTGAGATCAGGTAGCTAATACCCAGCAACGAATATCCTATGTGGACACCGATCGCCAGACTGATTCCCAACGCCGTCAGGATACCGGCCTTTCTTCCCAGGTTAAGGCTGTTCTTCAACACCAGAACAAAGTCAGCCCCGGGACTTATAACGATTAATACACCCAACAGGGCCAGGCTGATTACATCCATCAATGATTACCTTGCATTTCTCACGTTAATTTCGGAGCTATTGTACGTATGGCAGTGCTGGCTATAATCGAAACCTTCTCCAGCATTACGTGAGAAAAAATCACAGATGAGGCATCTGAAAGCCTTCCATATTTTCCATGTTGCCGCCTCATCATCGAGCTACAGCGAAGCGGCAGAAAAGCTCTGTATTACTCATGGAGCTGTCAGCAAGCAGATCAAGGTGTTGGAAGCCTACCTGCACCAATCCCTGTTTTACCGACAGGGACGCAATGTGCGGTTAACCCCGGCCGGTGAACAGCTAAAAAACTATACAAGCCAGGCATTTCAGGCACTGGAAACCGGTGTGGCCAGACTCTCACAAACGAAACAAAACTGTCTGGAAGTCTCCTGTGAGCCTACGCTGACCATGCGGTGGTTGATGCCTCGTCTAGCTGACTTCCATGACCATCATCCAGAGACGGATGTCAGGCTATCAACGGCCGGTGGTCCTGTGACACTGGGGAATACAGGCCTATCTCTGGCTATTCGGCGGGATGATTTTGTGGTGCCATCGGACTATCAGCAGACACCATTGGTGGATGAGTGGGTGGGACCTGTCGTCTCCCCAGCTTACTGGGAGCAGATAAAGGGCGATACCAGCGACATCAAACTTCTGCATAGCCAGACCCGGCCACACGCTTGGGCAGACTGGCAGGCCAGCACTGAATATGGCGGTTTTTCCGAGAATCCCCAACAATCTTTCGCCCATTTTTATTTTTGTATCCAGGCCGCCGTCGATGGTTTGGGAGCTGCCATTGGGTCCTATCCTCTGGTGGCGGATGATCTGGCACGTGGACACCTGATCGCTCCCTTCGGATTTGTTTTATCGGGACACCGGTACCTTTTACTTCGGTTAAACCAGGAACCTGAAGCGCTGGAACAGGCATTTATACAATGGCTGGAACACGCCTTATCGGATTGCATTCCAGCGCTGACTTTGAGGAAGAATTAAAAAACTCACTATCCGTATTATTTTTTATTACAGAAATCGAAATCTTCCCCAAGAATATCGGGAGATACTACGATAAAAACCATTACACAGATTACGCAGTTTATTGTAAGCACAATCGTATATATCAGGATTCGTAACGAATTCTGTTTCTAATTTACAAAAACCTCCCTGTGCAGGGAGGTTCTCAGGTCATCCGTCTTCATCCTGATACGGCTAGGCAATCTGGGTTAAGCGTTTTCCATAACCTGCAAACCAGGCAAAAATCAACGTCACCATAAAGGGAATCAACCAGCCCATACCCTGTGAAAACAGAGGTAACCAGTGCTCAAGCGCTTGTATGGATGAGTCTGCCAGCAGCCCTGCTGCTTTGGCGCCATCCAGAAGAGCGAACAAAGCAACAACCGGGAAAATGATTCTGTAGGCTTGTAAGGCGTTAGGGAGCTTGTGGCGCACCAGAGCCAGAATAACCAATGCAACTGCCAGAGGATAAAGCGCAACAACAGCAGGCGCAGAAATAGCGATCAGCTGGGTAAGCCCAACATTGGCGGTAATGGCGGAAACCAACATAACGCCGACCAGCGCTACCGCATAATTCAGTTTGAATTCACTGCTGAAGTAATGCGCGCAAGCAGAACCTACGCCAACGGCAGTGGTAAGACATGCCAGAGTGATCGTCAGTGCCAGCAATAACTTCCCGGGCAGACCAAACAGTGCTGCAACATACAAGGCCAGGATTTGACCTCCATTCGTCGCATTGGGTGCGATGCTGTGACTGGTCGCGCCCAGATACATCAACATGAGATAAACCAGGCTTAGGCCAATTGCCGCAATTATCGCTGCATAGATGGTATAGCGCGCCATGGCTTGAGGCTCGGTAATTCCCAGCTGACGAATCGCCTGACCAATAACAGCACCAAAGCCAAGGGCTGCGATACAGTCCATGGTCATATAGCCCTGTACCAAGCCGTCAGACAAGGGCGCAGCCATCGTCGTTGCCTGAATCATATCCTGTGGATGAGACAAGGTTCCCCAGGCAATGGCACCGAGCAATACTATAAGGGCAGGGGTCACCCAGCGGCCCACCGCGTTGATCATAGAACCCGGCTTTAACGCCAACAGCAATGCCAGGGCGAAGAATACACCGCTATATAACGCCAGTTGCCAAGGCTGAGGCGCTTCCAGAAAGGGCACCATTCCCATCTCATAAGCCACCACAGCCACTCTTGGAATCACCAGAGCCGGACCAAACGCAATAAAGAGAATCAACCAGAATGCGCGGCTCCACTGCTTGGGAAGGAGTTCGGTCATTTCCCGGGAACCGCCTGTCAACGCCATGGCGACCAGAGCCAGAAGAGGGAGCCCCACTGCCGTTAAAAGAAAACCGATGGCAGCAAACAGCAGTTCAGAACCCGCCTGTTGTCCCAGAATAGGTGGATAGATGATGTTGCCTGCCCCAAGGAACAGAGCGAAGGTCATAAAACCGAGGGCAATCAGATCTTTTCGCTGCATTGATGACTCCATGTGTGAATTGGAGCCGGCTCTTGAGGCGGGGGCTGGAGAAATGTCTGATACGTTCTGCCGGCCCCTCCAGAAGGGCCGGCCATACGTTGCCTACCCTAAGGAATGACCAGGGAGACCACGACAACACTCACTGCCTGGTAGGCAGTGTTCACGATGTTGAACTGTTCGTGAAAATGAGTGTGCATGTTCGTTAAAGGCTTTGAGAAAAATACGTCTTTTTATCCTGAAGAATCAGCGCAGATCGAACAATAGGTATTAGCCACCAGATCTCAAAGTCTTCAGATAAATCATGCCTGTTTCAGCTGGGTAAGACACTGAGCAACAACGGGATCAGACACGCTGAAAGATAAAAACCTCCCAATATTGGGAGGTTTTTATCGACCAATTCAACGAGAACAACAACCGAACTGAGTCATACCGTAACTGCATTATCACGATTAAAAAGCATGTCAGATCAGCATTTACTGATCACACGCTTTCAGATTTTCACAGATCTTTCCCGTCACCGTTTTTGCAATATCGTATTTAGTTGCCCAGCCGGGTGTAATGGAGTGGGTCAGCTTGGTGCGGACATAGACCTGAAACGCTTCCTGCTGCGGTTTCACATAAACACCGGAGACTGAGGCATATTCCGTCATACCAACAGTGCCATTCTCACCGATAATGACGCCTTTTTCCCGGCTCGATTGCTTCACGGTATAACCAACGTCTTTCAGTGACGCCTCTATCGCTTGAAAGAGTGCCTCTTCAGAAACATCACTCACGTTAATGAAGTCTTCAAAATCTGTCGTGTAAAGTCCGACAGAATTCTCTTCAAAGGATTTCTCGGACAACGTGACGAAATCAATATCACTGCTGGATGCCGGCATGTCTGAAACTCTGGCAACAGAAACACAGGCTGATAAAAATACCGTTGAAAACAGAATAACGGCGAATCTGAACATTGTTTTATCCTTATGTATTCTGATGATTATTGGTTTTATGTTCCCCTTCGCAGCTTACTACTCGACCATTAACGTCTATTGATAGCACTCAATAAACGATAACGGTCGAATATTCAGCAAGGGCCTTTATAACGGTCAGTGGTACTTGAACCGATAGCTTTCCAGTGGAATATTGCCCGGATTACCCGGAGACACGTGATACTCGATAAACGCATCATCAATGATCACAACATGCCACAGGTTGGATGTTTCCAGCTTCTCATCCACCGGCTTGTTCACCGGCTTCTTAATAAAGGTTTTCTCCCATTGTGCCGGTGTCATCTGCTCCGGTGCTTTACCTTTGATATCCGCACTGATGATGTTGAAACGTTCAACGCTGTCATGGTTGTAATTCCAATAGGCTGCCGGCAAATCAGCCATGTCGATCGTTTTTTTCTGCAGGTTAAGCTCCGTTTTGTAAGAACCTGACAGGTCATTATTCGCACGGGCCACATTGGCGATTGCCATCCAGTGACCATCAGTCTTGAACTCGGTCACCTGGTTGGCGGACACCTCAAAGGTGCGCGTGCCCTTTTTATCGGTCAATGCATATCCCAGACCTGCCGCCGGCTTCACGGCTTGCAGATAGGCGATTGCCTTATCCACGGATCCGGCCTGTAACAGTTTCCGGTAGATGAAAATCTGGGCCAGACCGTTATCCACATCATGAGCCAGCTGAAACTTGGAATGTGGTGTAAAGGTATACCCTGCGGTGGCATTAATACCATGGCCAATCAACGTGCCGGCGTAGGTTGTCGTCAGCAAGACCGTGCCATCCTCAAGGACATGCTTGATCAGCGCCTGACTCCCCTCAAAATGACGGGTCCAGTCCAGGGTATAACCGACACTCGCCTTACCCTTTCCCCACACGGAACCGTGGGAACAGTGACCGGACGGCAATGCCTCGCGGGCCGCCTTTTCGGAGGCCAGCATCGGATCAATCCCGGTCATTTTCTCCAGTACCCAGAAGGTTTCATCGAAATTCAGGTTGTAGGCAAAGACGTCCTTGAAATCGAGGCCT
Organism: uncultured Kistimonas sp.; assembly: GCA_964291505.2. Classification (GTDB taxonomy): domain Bacteria; phylum Pseudomonadota; class Gammaproteobacteria; order Pseudomonadales; family Endozoicomonadaceae; genus Kistimonas. The sequence goes on from OZ220199.1 coordinate 1,348,700, forward strand.
GCGCCGTCGGCAATCCCGCGAATCTCCTCTACCAGTTCCGGGGCTTCACGCTGCGCCGTCTTATACAGGCCGGTATTCGCATAGAAGAACTGACGATAATCTTTCCACTGATAATCGGTGCCGGCCGTTTTCAGGAATGCCGACACCATATCGTATTTAAATCGGTTCAGCGTCGGACGGATCACTTTACGCAACGCCTTGCCATGCTGGAAACCGCGCTCGTACGCGTTTCCCTTCACTTCAACGGTAAAAAATTCAGACTGGGCATCACTCAGTTCAATCTGGTATTCAACCGGTGGAATACCAGTCAATGGCTGGGCATGGGTATTGATGCTGAAAACGATCAGTGTCAGCAGCGCGATAACAAAACGCTTCATAGAGCCTCCGTACAAATCCTGAACATGTCGCTAGGGCAAACCTTTTCCTGCCTCCGGGTACGCTGGGAAGAATCCATAAGCAGGTTGTCTTTATGAGAAGTGTTTGTCTCAACAACACGTCAGGCGCAGAAGCACAACAAAACCTTTCCCGGTATCAGGCTGTACAGACTGGGACAGGTGATAGCGGATAAAGGCAGGCGATTTATTTTCTTCATTTTTCGCTCCCGGACAGGAAACCATCTGTAAAATGCTCAAACGAACGCATTGGTCTGAAGCATTTTTGATACAGCTCTATGTTATGCGTGCGTTACCGCCAGGGCATTTCAGGATCTGTATCACAAACGGTACAGAGGGTTATGGCTGACATCACACGCCACAAATACCTGAAAGTCTTCAGCCGGGGGAGCCTATAGGGAATCCGCCGGCTGATATCATTGGACTCAGAAGCGATAGGACGCAGACAGGTAAACCTTCTGGGTATCCTTGTTCTTGATCTTCAGGCTCTGGGAACCCTTGCCAAACTTGAAGGTGCTGTCGTGCTTCAGGTAACGGTAGCCGCCTTCCAGGTCGACCTGTCCCAGGGTATACACCACACCAGCCTGAGCACCGTAAGCAAAGGACTTTTCGTATTCGTTGCCGACGGATGTATCAATCTTGGTACGGTTGGCGCCAATGGTCGCACCAACGAATGGCTTCAGGTTCCCGTCACCAAACAGGTAGTCAGCAGATACCAGCAGGTTCTGGTCTTTCATTTCCACCTTGCCGGCGCCACCGCCCCAGCTGTCTTTGCCGGACGTGATGGTGGCATAGGTACGAACGTTGTCGTTGAGGTATTTACCGACACGCAGGCCAATATCGGTATGCTTAACCTTGTCAGATGCCTTACTGTCCATCACTTCTACAGCGACTTTATTCCGGGCTTTACCGGCTTCGACACCGACAAACCAGTCACTGGCCATAACAGAACCAATGCTGCTCATGCAGGTGGCGGAAACAACAGCGGCGGCGAGAATCATTTTTTTCATGGGTTCACACTCTTTGTGGTTTTGGGAAAAACCCCTGTTTTTATCACTGGCCAGGTCTGTGTCCGTCTGGCCAACTTGTGAAACCCATTTTAAGAATTCTGGCTTACGACAAAATTCAACATCCGTATGATTTTAATTACACACAACCTGGTCAAATATTAGCCCCCGCATATAACACCCACCCATAACGAAAGTGAAATACGGAAACCACTTACCCCAGGAGGATGTTTACGATGCAAAAAACAATACACAGGTACTTGCTGAACGTATCCGGAAACCATTTAGGCAATCAGGGTGTAGCGGAAACGCTCTCTTCCGCTCGCTCCAGAACCACTTCACAAGAACAATTGCTATAACACTCTTCAGCACAGCGTTTTATTTTTGTGCGAATGTTGAAAAACTGTATTAGCGAGACCTCATCACAAGAGCTTGTGACGGTAACGCTGACCCAGGTCCGGCGGCCGGTCTTCAGTACCATAAGGTCAGAGACTAAAAAATGGGGAGCCAGCGCCACAGCGGCAAGGCGTTCACGAAGAGGATGAATGTAGGCCGGATCCGGCGCGCTCAACAGCAGTTCTCGAAAACCGTTGCGGACCAGCAGCCAGGGATCACGCAGGAAAGCCAGGCAGAAAACGATCACCAGAATCTGATCAATATAACGGGCAATCCAGCCAATCGAAGAGCCCTGAATAGCCACCACAATCAATAACGCCACACCAATGGAGCCGGAGATCACCGTATTAATCAGCCAGGCCTGTTTCTCGGCCACCAGAAGACCGGAAGTCTGTTTCTGATTGGCCCGGTTACACATAAACCAGGCCAGTAAACAACCTGCTACAGCAGGTCCTACATACACCAGCATCAGCCCGAGCTGCGGATCCCGGCCCCCCGCCAACAGCACCTGGATATTGGACGATAAAGCCATAGCAACCAGCACCAGAATGGAAATCCCTTTCACCATAACCATCAATGGCTCATAGGCAAAAAAGCCCAAAGGATAACGTCCGGTGTAACCACAGGCGGTTAACCCGGCAACTTTCATCCCGATAAACGCCATGGCGGCAGTGAGCAGGTTAAAACTGCCATCGAGCATGATGGCGTCCGACCCCGAATACACGCCCATACCAATGCCCCAAAGAGCAAGGGCGAGCGCAATAACAGCAGATAGAATCAGGGCTTTTCGTTCAGCATTCATGACGCCAACGCCTCAATAGCGTGTTGTTACAGATTGATAGGTAGAACGCAGAGTATCGTGTTTACGAAGGGGATTCGTTCGTTTAAATCAATGACGTCACAACAGAAAAGCATTGATCAATAATGGCTTTCGCCACCATGACCGTGAAGAGAAGAGCTATGCAGGAGAACAGAATAGCAGAAGGCCCTGGTGACAGATTCTCACCAGGGTCTTTCATCATTTCACTTAGAAACGGTAGGATGCAGACAGGTAAACCTTCTGGGTATCCTTGTTCTTGAACTTACCGCCATTAGCACCAGACACCTTGAACGTTGAATCATGCTTCAGGTAACGGTAGCCACCTTCCAGATCGACGGATCCCATGGTGTAGACAACACCGGCCTGAGCGCCGTAAGCAAAAGAGTTTTCTGTCTTGCTGCCAGCACCGGATACATCAATTTTGGTGCGATTAGCACCGATAGAAGCACCTACGAAAGGCTTCAGGTTGCCATCGCCAAACAGATAATCTGCAGACATCAGCAGGTTCTGGCTTTTCAGCTCAACCTTAGTTCCTTGTGGTGACTTGCCGTCATCCTTACCGGTGGTAATAGTGGCGTAGGTACGCACATTGTCATTCAGGTATTTACCCACACGCAGACCGAAATCAGAGTGATCCAGCTTCTTGGAAACATTCTTATGGCCAGACTGTTCAATAGACAGCTTATTCTTGGCCTTGCCGGCTTCAACACCGACAAACCAGTCACTGGCCATGGCGGAACCGATGCTGCCCATGCAGGTGGCGGAAACGACGGCAGCGGCAAGAAGTACTTTTTTCATTGGATCACTCTCTCTGTAATGTATGGCGGAACGGTTATGTCTTTATGGCTTGTCGTGGCTTATTGTCTGCCCGACCAGTGAGGCGCATTTTAAGAATCCAGTGATTACGCAACACTCAGACTCCGTTCCACAAAACATACAGAGGGCTAAAGTGGCCGTGATACGGCTACCCACAGGCTATCAGCCACCACTACACGGGCGCGCCAACCACCTACAAAACCAAGGTTCGCACCTATGAAGAAGTGACATCAGCAGTCTTTTTCAGAAAAGTTTCAGCGAAAAAAACGTTCCGTTGTTGGCCATCGTGCTGTGGCCAACACAAGGAAGGGAAGGAAAATCAGCTTAATCTTTTTTAGAAGATAATTTTGGATTGGGATAAAAGCGGATGGGTTGGGCTTCTGTTGCCTGCGGCGCTTTTGCCTTGCGATTGACGCGGGTTTCCAGTTCCCGGGTCTCGGGCTCAGAGGCCATCACATCCCGAAAACCACAATCAATGCACTCCCTGACCTGCTGACCCTCGTCTTCATACATGACCACTCTGTCCATGGCGGCACAACGCGGACAAACGGCGCCGGCGATAAAGCGTTTCACGGTACTCATACTTGCCTGACTGTCTTTTTTTACTGGCATTGGCACACTATTTTACGCCTCAAGAGCGCCTGCCCCAACCGTATTTTACTGTCTATAACTATCATCCTGACTAACAGAATGAAGACACGGCATGACAATTCCCACCCTGATGGATATTGAACTGCTGGCACACGGTCACTCTTGTCTGGATGTGTATCTCAAGCATGACGACACCTCGACCAATGACTGGCAGCACAGGATTCAATCCATGGAGATCAATGGAGGCGGCATGGCAGCCAATGCAGCGGTAGCCGCCTCCCGGCTGGGTTTGCGTACGGGGTTTTCAGGACGGTTGGGGGTTGATCCTTTCAGCCAGTTTCAAATTGATGAGCTTCATCAGAATGGCGTGAATACGGAGTTGGTTGTTCAACAGGGTTATATTCCCAGTCTGTTTCTGGCTATGAACCATTCCAATGGTCAATCAGAATACAGTTGGTACCAGACACCTCACACTTCAATGGTTAGTGACGTACGGACCTGCCAGCCCTCGTTAATTCTGCTCGATGGGGAGTCGTTCGACGTTGCGATAGCGCTGATTGAAAACGCCAGGGAACAAAACATTCCGGTTATTCTGGATGCCGACTTTCTCTCTGACAGACGACTGGCACTGATCCCCAAGGTCGATATGGTCATCGCGTCCCATGACTTTGTCAGAGACTATATGCAGTCTGAAGACTGGTACGCAGGCCTCAGGCAACTGATCCAGCACTGTGCAAAAACCATCATTACCCTTGATAGCGAGGGATGCATCTGGCACTGGCAGGGAGAGGAGGGCAGCATGGGCTGCTGGCCCGTTGACTGTGTCGATGGACTGGGTGCCGGTGATGCGTTTCATGGCGCCTTCTGCACCGGACTACTCCGCGGCTATACCCTGCATGAGAATCTGCGTTTTGCCAGCGCTGCCGGCGCTCTGTGCTGCACCCGGGAAGGTACACGGGCCGGCCTGCCCGATATGCCAACTATCAAGCGGTTTATGGCAAGCCATCCAGAACCCGTTATCACGCCTGTTTAAGACAATAATTCAATAAAAAGGCCAGCTAAATGCTGGCCTTTTCTCATGGTATGAAACGGTGATTACTGAATACCACTGTGCCTCAGCAGCGCATCAATCTGCGGCTCACGTCCGCGGAATGCGACAAACAGCTCCATGGGTTCACGGGAACCGCCTCTCTCGAGGATTTCATGAAGGAATTTCTCGCCTGTCGTACGATCAAATATGCCGTTTTCCTCGAACAGGGAGAAAGCATCTGCTGACAGCACTTCCGCCCATTTGTAGCTGTAATAACCCGCGGCGTAACCACCGGCAAATATGTGGCTGAAACTGTTCTGGAAACGGTTGAAGGACGGGGGAACTACAACCGCTACCTGCTTGCGAACATCATCCAACATGCCCTGAATACTCAGTCCTTGCTGGTATTCCTTGTGCATTCTGAAATCAAACAGGGCGAACTCCAGCTGACGCACCATCAGCATAGCGGACTGGAAGTTCTTTGCAGCCAGCAGTTTTTCCAGCATCTCATCGGGGAGTGGTTCGCCGGTTTCATAGTGGCCGGAAATCAGTGCCAGACCTTCCCGCTCCCAGCACCAGTTCTCCATAAACTGGCTGGGCAACTCCACCGCATCCCAGGCAACACCACTGATGCCAGACACCGCCGCATAGTCGATACGGGTCAGCATATGGTGCAGACCATGACCAAATTCGTGGAACAGGGTGACCACTTCATCGTGGGTCAGCAGGGCAGGCTTATCGCCCACCGGCGGGGTGAAGTTGGTGGTAAGGTACGCTACCGGCAACTGCACCTTTTCATCGTATTTCATGCGGGTACGGCAGACATCCATCCAGGCGCCGCCACGCTTGTGTTCGCGAGCATAAGGATCGAGATAAAACCGGCCGATGACGTCATCGTCACGAATCACATCGTAGAAGCGGACATCCCGGTGCCAGGTATCCACACCCTGCACTTCCCGGAAGGTCAGACCATAGAGCTTTCCGGTAACAGAAAACATGCCATCAATGGCTTTTTCCGCCGGGAACCAGGGGCGCAACGCTTCCTGGCTAATGGCATAGCGATGTTGGCGCAGCTTTTCCGCGTAGTAAGCAACGTCCCATGCCTGCAAGTCCTCAAAACCATCCACCTCTTTTGCAAAGGCCTTCAGTTCCGCCAGTTCTTTCTCTGCCTGAGGTTTGCTGCGTGCAGCCAGATCTTCCAGAAACTCAATCACCTTATCGGGTGATTCTGCCATCTTGGTGGCCAGTGAATATTCAGCGTAATTGTTGAAATCCAGTAACTGGGCCAGTTCATGGCGCAGCGCAACGATTTCATCCATCAAGGAGGAGTTATCAAACTCCCCTCCATTGGGTCCCTGATCTGACGCACGGGTAGAAAAGGCGGTATAGACTTCCTGCCGCAAACCACGGTTATCGCTGTACGTCATCACCGGCAGATAGCTCGGGAACTCCAGATTCAGCAACCAGCCATCCTTACCTTTTGCTTCCGCCAGCTGTCGGGCGTTGGCCTTAGCGCTATCAGGCAGACCGGCCAGTTCAGATTCATCACTGATCAGCTTTGTCCAAGCCATAGTGGCATCCAGCACATTGTCTGAATACTTACTGGTGACTTCCGAGAGGCGCTTTTTCAGCTCGCCATAGCGCTGTTTTTTATCGTCCGCCAATGCAACACCTGCGAGTTTGAAATCACGCAGGGCGTTGGTAATGACTTTCTGCTGGGCGGTATCCAGTGAACCAAAGGCTTCGCTATCGGCCAGCTGCTGATACGCGTTGTAGAGCGCGGTGTTTTGCCCCAGCCAGGTGGTAAGTTCAGACAGCTTGGGCAACTGTGCATTGTAGGCATCCCGCAGCGCTTCACTGTTCACGACGGAATTCATATGGGAAACCGGCGACCAGGCCTGTGACAGACGGTCATCCAGCGCATCCAGAGGCTGTTGCAGTGACGCCCAGTCAATCGCCTTGCCATCTACCAGAAGGGACTCCACCCCCGTCCGATAATCACTCAGCAGCTGATCAACGGCCGGACCGACCTGCTCAGCATCAATCCGGGAGAAAGGCGGTAATTCGTGTTCTTCCAGCAGCGGGTTCATCATGTGGCGACTCTCATGTAGATGGGCATATGCCTAAGAAAACAATGGAGCCAGAGCGCAGGGTTTTCAAGCGTCTGTCGGCTGAAAGGGCCGTTTAAGGTAATTTGTCAGTATCGGTTGCAGCCATAGTCCTGCCAGCATGGCGCTGACGAACAGCACGACCTGAAGGTTTCCTCCAGCCAGCAGCGTGATGGCTGGTCCCGGGCACAACCCTACCAGTCCCCAACCGACACCGAACAATACAGCGCCAACGACCAGCGGCCTGTCGACCTGCGCCAGGGAAGGCAACGTAAAGGAAGCCGCCACCTTTGGAGCAGGTTGCTTAAGAATCCATCGGGTCACTGGAATATTCACCAGTAACGCGCCGCCCATAACCAACGCCAGGGTTGGATCCCAGTGCCCGGTGATATCCAGGAAACCGAGCACTTTCTCCGGATTCAGCATGCCGGATATCGCCAGCCCTGCACCAAACAGAAGGCCTGACAGTATCGCAATCACTATCTGTTTCATGGTTTCCCCTCACACCAGATGCCGAACAACAAAAACCGTCAACATCGCCGTTGCCATAAACACCATGACAGCCACCAGAGAACGGACAGAGAATCTGGCCAGCCCACAGACACCATGTCCACTGGTACAGCCATTACCCAACCGGGTTCCAAACCCCACCAGTAGCCCGGCACTTATCAACAGGAAAGGGCTGGCCTCTGGTGCAGGAACCGGTTTATCCAACAAACCCAGTGCAGCCATACCGCCTGCCCCCATGGCCAGAAGAAAGGCGACGCGCCACAGCGCATCACCACGACGAATCCCCCCGAGAATGCCGGATATTCCTGCCACCCGGCCATTGCCCCACAGCAACAGCGCAGCAGATAAACCGATCAACATACCACCGAGTAGACCTGAAAGCGGCGTGAATGATGTCATGGCTATTTCCCTCCTGAAGCGCAATAAATGCCATGCAATGTTTCGAGTATTTTTCCGGCATCCTGACTGGCAATGCGGTAGTAGATAATTTGTGATTCCCGCCTTGTGGCAACTAACCCATCCTTTCGCAGAACAGCCAGATGCTGTGACAGGGCTGACTGGCTGAGATCCACCTGGGCATTGATCTCTGAAACCGTCATTTCCCCTTCCACCAGCAGGCACAGGATCATCAGGCGGTTCTCATTGGCGAGAGCCTTGAGCAGTCCTGAGGCTTTTTGTGCATTACTGCGCATGGCCTCTGCAGGCATTTTCATACTATGGCACGCTCTTTCATTTAGTTACCTTAAACGAACCATATAATATATTAGAAAAAACTAATATAAAAAATTCTAATTTTCAGACAATGAAAAGAACTGCACCACTTTTTAAATATGCATATCGTACAGCCAATCAAGTATGCAGGTCATAGTCTCCGAAAATCATGTTTTGCCAGTTTTTGAGGTTTGTTATCACAACTCTGAGTATTGCTTTAGAGAGCAATACAGTATTGGCCGGTTTAATTTTTAACAGCTATATTTCATCTCCACTAATAACAGCTACCATCCTTCTTTATTGATTGAATAAACTACTCAGTAGTCTGAAAAATATATCCATGCTAACGATTAATGAAATGTGTGTGATTTTTAAAAAGTGTGTCTAGTGCCAAATACGGTAATACTTTAAATATGCACCACTATTGTTTATTTATTTTTCATTTAACACTTTGATCGCCCTTTATATCACAGGGAATCGCAGGAGGTATAAAATGCGCTTTCTAACCTTAGGGTTGTCACTGCTTGGCTTATCGTTATCGCTCATAGCCAAGGGAGATGACCTCACTATTACCCGACTCCCCTCTACTAATGGAATAATTTCTGAATCATCTTTTTTGAAACAGATTTTTGAGGAAAATTTTTCCTATTATCCTCTTTTTTCAAACGATCTAGATAAGCAACTGGATCAGCTCAATGCTTACAAACTACCTGATGACATGATCAAATACCGGCTTGAACTACAAAAGATCATTGCAACCTACAATGATTCCCTATCCGGTGTAGAAGATCTTTTTAATACAAGACAGAATCCAAATAAAAGTAGCATCTACGAACAGCGCATAGGAATAATAAAAGTCATCGCGGAGAAACGACCGCAGTTTGTGCTGATGGCCCAGTGCGAATTCAAGTCCGGTAGCGGGGAAAGCTACATTGAACAAAACCTGTTTGATTCAACCCATCCTTACCTGGCTGCCATCGACAACATTCCTGTGGCTTACTGGATTCATAAGCTTGAACCTTATATCCCTACCACCAATAAAACCAGGGTATATGCACAATCCGCTTACTGGCTGGAACACATCAACCAAGCAAGAAAATTGATTGGTCAGCCACTATCCAATAAAGCAAGACTTACCATGGCTGCAGATGATGGCACCACGACTGATCACTTTGTACCACTGAATGAAAATTTTCATAGCTGCCCGAAAGATGCCAGTTATAACGTACAGTTTGTTGATATTCGCCCTGATTCAGAAACCATAACTGCTTCTACTGACGGCAACATTGCCTACGTGCACCTGCCCGTAATGTATAATCTGGCAGACCAAAACGAAGCATCACAGTTGTTTTTACTCATGGAGCAACTGCGCTCGGTATCTGGTAAAAAAGGCATGATTCTCGACCTTCGCGATAACAGCAAAGGCAATCGAACAGCCTTGATCGCCCTATACCCCTTCCTGGCACATCAGGACTCCCCGCCAAGAGTGGTCAATGTTATGAGTTATCGTCTGTCGTCACAGGATTCCCTCTGGGGGGATGCTGACAACGACCACCTTGCCAGCCGATTTGCATTCCGTAGTGATCATCCACTGTGGTCAGAGCAGGAGCGTAATACGATCGAAACCTTTGAAATGAAGGATATTCACCAGGATATTAATCAAGCGACACCCGATATCGCGGGCAACTGGTATAACGGAGATCGTTTCAGTCGTTGGCACTACATGGTCATGTCATCCCGGCAGCCGTTTTTCCGGCAAATGATACAGACCTATGACATTGATACAGCTGAAGACGCCTTAATCGCTGATAATTTCTCGGACCTGATCAATCACTGGGATGACATCTTACCAAGCTATAAACGACCTGAGCATATCGTGGTGCTGTCCAACCAGGGGACTTACAATGCTGCTGAAATACTCCTGAGCGCCATCAAAGGTATGGATGGGGTAACCATTTTGGGAAACCGGACAGGTGGTGGGAGTTCTATGGCAAAAACCTATTCCCTGCCGCATGGTACCCAAATAAAACTGGGTTCATCCCTATCCTTTACACCTGAGGGGCTTCTGTATGATAACCATGGCGTTGAACCTGATCAGGTCATATACCCTCAGGCTGACGATTTCCATTTCAAGCAATATCTGAATACCAACCGTCCACAGGTCGTTCATGCGGAAGACCGACTGCTCAGAAAGGCTATCCGCTTGATCAAAACCAGCCAAACCGTAACACGTTCATTATCTGCAGGCCCTATCTACGGTGATGACGATGCATTGGAAAAATGCCCAGTACTGTGTGAAACGAATGATGGTTATTGGAACCATAAATGGGCATCACTCATTCCCGGGGAAATGGCTGTCTGCCAATGCCATCTTCCCAGCGAACCACTGGAGATGATTGAGAAACCCATACTCAAGGACAAATTACCCAAGCATTGGCTCGATGCGTCCCGTACTACAGCGCATTTTTCATCGAAATAATGCCAATCCATGTATAGGAAAGGGCTGATAACAGCCCTTTCCTGATAACTACCTGAGAGAGGATGAGATATCGAAAGGCACGGCAGATTTCATTGCCTTCCGATTTGTTGACCCAAATACTGACAGCCTTATTTACTGAACGTGAAATGCCTTACTAATCCCTTGATAGGGTTTCATCAGAAACGTCCAAGCCTCTTTGTACACGCCTTCATGAACTATGCGATATGTTCCGGAAGGCGTATCCGTGGGAATGCGCCAATCAATAATGGCGTGCGAGGTACCCCAGAATCCATCAATACGCTGCCACGTATAGCGCGTTTCCAGGTCCCGGTCTCGGGCTACGGTATGCCATTGTCCATTTTCAAAACGCTGTACTTTCAGAAAACTTCCCATGGTTTTCAGGTCATTACGGGGATGCCCGGACCAGAACTTCACCTGGACATGATCACCTTTCTGATAGGCGCTATTGGCATCCTGCACCGTTTGGCCAATGGACTTGAACACTGGTGCCTGATCATGCACGATCGGCTTGTTGTAATACACCACCTGATCGTCAGACAGATCATCCGGTATTGGCTCTGACTCTCCAGTCCAGGGATCCATAGCTGTATCCGCCAGCGATTCAGCCAACCGTGAAAATGACTGCCGATAGGCCGCTAATGTCCAAGGACCAAAGTGGGTACTGGCCCCCTCATAGTGTTGTTTTTCGTATTCTTCGCGAGTGGTGACGTAGCCTGCATAGGCATTGGAATAACCTGCCAATACGGTATGACTCAATCCTGTACCTGTAACAGCTTCAACCGTCTGACGTATACGGCGGCCAGCCATAACGGTAAATTCACCCGGCACAGCCAGAAGCCCAAGCGAGCCAATCTTCATGATGGAAACCGGCAATACATCAGGCGTCCATGGATAAGGCTGAACATTGCCAGTTGCCAGCAATATGGGTTTTGGGGCATGGCAAGCTTTCTGTTCTGTCGTCGGCGCCATGACCAGACCAGTAATCCCTTCCCAGAATGTTTCACTTTCCTGCTGACCTTCTTCAAACAGGGGACCACGTCCATCTTCTGTTCCGGAAGCAAAGGCATAACCTAACGCTGCGACACAGGTTCTCTGTTCCCCTTGTCCTCTAAAGCGGTCATTCACAGCAACAGACGACATATCCACATATCGGTGTCGGACTGCCAAACTGCCGTGCAACTGCTCTGTTGCGTTCTGAAACAGCGTCCAGGCCTTATCAAACTGCCTTTCACCAATCATCTGGTTACTTTCATCCGGTGTAGAACCGGGACCAGTACCGTCCAGGTTAAGGTTAGGCGTCATATCTCCGGCATTGGTTTGGGCGAAAGCTGCGACATACACATTCTCCCCGGTATAACTGCTCCCCATACGCTTTTCAAACAGATACTGAGCAACACCTTTATTGTCTGATGACAGCAGGGTATTAGTCATCGGCAGGCTGACCGCATGGACGGGGAACCAGCTGATCATGCCGATATCCCGGTCTTCGCCTTGAATGAACCGGAGCACCGTCATTTCAGGATCAATCGAAGAATACTGGTCAGCATCCACATTGTTTTCATAGGCTGGCATCGAGCGATTGGCGCTAGCATTCCACAGTTCGCCTCGATTAAAGAGGATTCTACCCGGCGCCAGCGATTCATGGGCCCGCACAATAGACTGGAATATTCCCTCTACGGTTGCGTCATAGGTTTGCTGGACAAAGCCTTCGGCAGTCACGTTATACAGGGCGTAGTGTGAATGTCCGCCGGCACCACCATGGGTATGAGTGGCGCTGATAATCAGGTTGTCATCGTTATACAGATCCCCATAATGAGCTTTGAGCTTTTTCAGAACGCCCTGGGTCACGCCCTGAAATACGGCACCCTGGTCTACAGAGACAAACACCACCCGGTTTTCGTCTGCAACCGGTTCTGCAATGACAAACGCCCTTGACCACTGACGATCACGAATACCTGTGGAAAACTGGTCTGAACTGGCATAGCCAAACAGGTTCACTTCTGCTGCAGGTCCAGTGATATCGTAAATGCCGACACCAACCCGATAATTGTTTTCTACAGCCATTGTCGTTTGTACCAGGCACAGGCAAAACAACGCCATGCACTTCCGGAGATAATTCCCCATATGCATTTCCTCACTGAAACAACAGTCGTTTGATCAGGACCATGGCGGCAGGAGACAACAAACAGACCGGAGAAACAGGGCGTTACCGGGAAAGACAAAGGACTCGGAAACGATCCATCCATGGCAGAATGTTCAGAGCAGTACGGTCGAACAGCCAGCGTCTGTACAGCTTTAAGGGTATGCCGGGAACCGGTTCTCTTCCGGCTCATTTTGTGAACCCGTTCACACTTTCAGCATTTCGTACTAATAACTCATAAAACGTGTAATTGCGGATGTTGCCTCGCTGACCGAATGACTACGCTTGCTGCCCTTTAGACTGTCCGGTCGGTTTCGGCCTTATGGCGACAGTCCTCCACACAGCCTTCTGCTTCCTTTCCGGCTTCCGGTTTTCCCGGTTGAAGTCAGGAACAACGGCTGTCTGCATTCCGCTACTATTCACCGCTGCTGCAAGGATACCGACGTGTCAGAAAAACTGGCCAATCCCGCTCCGCTGGGCCTGATGGGCTTCGGCATGACCACCATTCTGCTTAACATTCACAACGCCGGTTTCTTTCCGATCAGCGCCATGATCCTGGCCATGGGCCTGTGCTATGGCGGTCTGGCCCAGGTCATCGTGGGTATCATGGAGTTCAAGAAGGGGAATACCTTCGGTCTGACCGCATTCACGTCCTACGGTCTGTTCTGGTGGTCTCTGGTACTGCTGCTGATCTTCCCGTCCATGGGAATCTCTGAAGCGACACCTGCCGCATTCATGGGCTGGTACCTGGGTCTGTGGGGCATGTTCACCGGTTTCATGTTCTTCGGCACCCTGAAGGCCAACCGCGCGTTGCAGTTCGTCTTTGCATCCCTGACCGTACTGTTCTTCCTGTTGGCTGCCCGTGACTTCACCGGTTCCAAACTGATCGGCACTATCGCCGGTTTCGAAGGCATCATCTGCGGCGCCAGTGCTATCTACCTGGCCATGGCAGAAGTGCTGAACGAACAGTTTGGCCGTACCGTTCTGCCTATCGGCGAAGTACGCTGATAACATTTGCCCCGGAGCTAACGTGCTTTGGGGCAACCTTCCTCTTTGAATACCGCTCCTTTTTTCTCCCCACACCCCGACATACCGCTGACTATACTTCCTCCCCGATTTATTCCCTGAACAGGGACAACGGATCACTCCCGTTAACTGGAGAGCGACGTAATGACGGCATCCCGGTTGAGCTACACCTCCGGCACTGCAGAACAACCTTTACTGGGGATGACCATCGGCGAAATGCTGGATATCACGGCAGACCGTTTTCCTGACAGGGAAGCACTGGTTGTTCGGCACCAATCGATTCGCTGGTCCTGGCGCGAACTGGAGAATAAGACCAATGCCTGTGCACGAGCGCTTCTGGCCATAGGCGTCGAGCAGGGGGATCGAATCGGTATCTGGTCACCCAATCGGTCGGAATGGACGTTGATCCAACTCGCAGCCGCAAAGATCGGCGCCATTCTGGTGAACATCAATCCCGCCTATCGCATCCCAGAGCTGAAATATGCCATGAACCTCTGTGGTATTCGCTTTCTGGTCACCGCCGAACAGTTCAAGCACTCCGATTACATTGGGATGTTGCAATCCCTTCTGTCCGAACCACAAAAGAATCCCGGCCAACCTGAATTAAGCAGGGAAATCCCCACACTGGAAACCATCATCACCCTGTCTGATAAGACGTATCCGGGTATGAGCCGCTGGCAGGAGTTTTTGGAGAAAGGGAACAGCTTGTCAGAAAATGATTGGGGACAACGTCAGCAAGCCCTTCAGTTCGATGATCCTATCAACATCCAGTACACCTCCGGCACCACCGGGCACCCCAAAGGCGTGACTCTGACCCATCACAACATTCTGAATAATGCCTACTTTGTGGCTCGTCAGATGCTCCTCACGGAGCAAGATCGTCTGGTGGTTCCGGTTCCGTTGTATCACTGTTTTGGTATGGTGCTCGCCAACCTGGCCTGCCTGACCTGTGGCGCTACACTGATTTACCCCTCTGAAGGTTTTGATGCCAAACAGACACTGACTGCAGTGGCAGAGGAGAAAGCCACGGCATTACATGGGGTTCCCACCATGTTCATTGCCGAGCTGCATGATCCCGACTTTGCCAGCTACGACCTCTCCAGCCTGCGCACAGGGATTATTGCCGGCAGCCTCTGCCCGGTGGAACTGATGAAACGCATTATCAATGATATGCATCTCAGCGAAATCCAGATCGGCTACGGAATGACGGAAACCAGTCCCATCAGCACCCAGACCAGCCACGACACCTCACTGGAACAGCGGGTTACCACCGTGGGCAGAACCCAACCCCATCAGGAAACCAAAATCATCGCTACCGATGATCAGCGTATTGTCCCTAGAGGGCAGATCGGTGAACTCTGCACCCGTGGCTACAGTGTCATGATGAAATACTGGGGTGATGAAGAAGCCACCGGGCACGCCATTGACGAA
Organism: uncultured Kistimonas sp.; assembly: GCA_964291505.2. Classification (GTDB taxonomy): domain Bacteria; phylum Pseudomonadota; class Gammaproteobacteria; order Pseudomonadales; family Endozoicomonadaceae; genus Kistimonas. Next base: position 1,364,178 of record OZ220199.1, read on the forward strand.
GCAGGCTGGATGCACAGTGGCGACCTGGCCCTGATGGATGAAGACGGCTTTATCCAGATTATTGGACGTATCAAGGATATGGTGATCCGTGGCGGAGAAAACATCTACCCGAAGGAAATCGAAGACCTGTTTTATACCCATCCGGCAGTGGCTGAAATTCATGTCACCGGTGTGCCTGATCCTAAATATGGGGAGGCTGTCATCGCCTGGATCAGGTTAAAGGACGGTATTGAACAACCATCAGAGGAATCACTTCGGGATTTCTGCAAGGACCAGATTGCTCACTTCAAAATACCCCGCTATTTCAAATTTACGGACAGTTTTCCGATGACCATTACCGGTAAGGTTCAGAAATATAAAATCCGCGAAATAAGTACTAAAGAGCTGCATCTGGATGAAACAGCCTTGCCAGGTACCGCTATCTAAGCCCATAGTTTTCAGCAGATAATGAAAAACCTGTTCATTACTTTTATGCATACTGTCAGGGGATAAATCATGTCTTCACCGGTTAGAACCTACCAGAACAAAACACCTAAGTTGGGTGATCGTGTCTTTGTGGATCCAACAGCGGTTGTTCTGGGTGATGTAGAAATCGGTGATGACAGTTCCGTCTGGCCCATGGCAGTAATCCGTGGCGATATGCACGCCATTAGAATCGGACAACGGACCAGTGTGCAGGATGGTGCAGTTCTTCATATCACCCATGCAGGCCCCTTTAATCCTGACGGCTGGCCGCTGATCATCGGTGATGATGTCACCATCGGCCACAAAGCCTGCCTGCATGGCTGCACCATTCATGATCGGGTTCTGATTGGCATTGGCGCCATTGTCATGGATGGCGCGGTAGTGGAGTCCGAAGTACTGGTTGCCGCCGGTGCGATGATCGCTCCCGGCAAAGTGCTGGAGAGCGGCTTTGTCTACAAGGGTAACCCTGCCAAAAAAGCACGTCCCTTAACCGAGAAAGAGCGCAGTTTCTTTACTTACAGTGCAGAGAATTACCGGAAACTGAAAGACCTGCACATCGCAGAAGATTACTGAGAAATTGCTTACACAATGGCATCTGCCTGATTTTCAGGCATTGATTTCTGGAAAGGCGCTAGCTGGTTGCAGTGTTCGTAGACTTGCCGAATAGCAGGGTAGGGCGACAGATCCACCTTAAATCGAAGGGCATTGTAGACCTGTGGAATCAAGCAGATATCCGCCAATGTTGGTTGTTCTCCAATACAAAAGCCTGAACCCGATAACTGAAGTTCCAGCGCCTCAAACCCCGTCGCGATCCAGTGTGCATACCAGTCGGTTTTTGCTGTATCAGACACATCCAGCTCACCTTGCAGATAATGCAACACCCGCAGGTTATTTAGTGGGTGAATATCACAGGCAATCTGGCAGGCCAGACTCCTGATCTGCGCTCTTAACCATGTATCTCCCGGCAACAACAGAGGCGATTCCGGATGACTTTCATCCAACCACTCCATGATGGCCAGCGACTGACTCAATAACCCCAGGGGTGTTTCCAGTGCAGGCACCAGCCCTTGCGGGTTTCGGTCCCGATAGGCCGGCGAGCTCTGCTCACCGGTTCTCAGGTTAATCGGAATAGAATCGTAAGAAATCCCTTTCAGGTTCAACGCAATCCGTATCCGGTAAGCCGCGGAGGATCGGAAATAGTCATACAGCTTCATGCATCCGCCTCGTATTGGCAGATGCGTTGATCAATGGCACCAAAAATGGATTGCCCGTTGTTATCCAGCATTTCAATCCGTACCCGGTCACCGAACCGTAGGAAAGGTGTCTGGGCTTCCCCACCTTCAATAATCTCAAGCATTCTCTGTTCGGCCAGACAGCAGGAGCCGCTGCTAAGGTCCTTATTCGAAATGGTACCTGATCCTAGCAGTGTGCCCGCACCAAGGTAGCGGGTCATGGCTGCATGGGAAATCAGTCGGGCAAAATCAAAGGTCATATCCACCCCGCAATTGGGCTGGCCAAACAGCTCACCGTTCAAGTCAACCCGAAGCGGCAAATACACCTTGTTATCTGTCCAGGCATCACCCAACTCATCGGGAGTCACAACCACCGGCGCAAAGGCGGACGCAGGCTTGCTCTGTAAAAAGCCAAACCCTTTACCTAACTCAGCGGGAATCAAGTTTCGCAGAGAAACGTCATTGACCAACGTTAACAGTTTGATGTGAGCACCGGCTTGTTCCGGTGAAGTCCCCATAGGCACATCGTCCGTCAACACCACGACTTCGGCTTCAAAGTCGATCCCCCAGTCTTCAGAAGCCACCAGCACATCATCACAGGGTCCCAACAGATTGTCAGAACCCCCCTGGTACATCAGCGGATCTGTCCAGAAATTCTCCGGCATCTCAGCGCCGCGTGCTTTTCTGACCAGCTCGACATGGGTCACGTAAGCACTGCCATCAAGCCACTGGAAGGCACGGGGAAGGGGGGCGCCACATTGTTCCGGCTCCAGGCAAAAGGCATCGGGCCATTCCCCCTTGTTGAGTAACTCATACACTTCATTCAGCCGACTGGCTTTTTCTTCCCAGTCATCCATTGCCTGCTGCAAAGTAGCTGCTATCTTGGGTACGGCGGCTGCTTGCTTCAGATCCCGGGATACAACAACCAGTTTTCCGTCTCTGCCATCTGCCAGGGAGGCCAGCTTCACACAGTGCTCCTTACCCGGTCAGTCCGGGCGATTTATTCGAATATCGGTGCGTGATTACAGAAATTTTTTCTGCTGTATCGGTCTAGTCACCTGTTGATTACAGCAGTTTTCACGGCATTATCTAGCGTATTTGCCGCACTTATTGGTTGTTTGCCGCAATATCCGTCTTGGCGGCCATGATGAAATCGTTTTTATGCAGCCCATTAATTTTGTGGGTCCACCAGGTCACGGTGACCTTTCCCCACTCGGTTAACAAACCCGGGTGATGCCCCTGTGCTTCCGCCAGTTCTCCAACCTGGTTGGTGAACGCCAGTGCGTCACGGAAGTTCTTGAAGGAATACACTTTTTCAAGCTGCATGACACCGTCACGGGTCTCAATCGACCAGTCTGGCACCATAGCCATCAGCTCACGCATTTCGTCCTCGGTGACCTGAGGTGCGCCGGAGCGACAGGGTTCACAGACCCCATTAGCGAGTTCAGACATACCGGAATCCTGTTCTCATGGTTCATCTTTGGGTGGATAACGAGGCTCAAACAGCCCCAGCGTTTTTGCTTTAGTGACCATAGCCATGATGTCCATGTCACTCAATTGCTGCAAGGCTGACATCTGATCAATGACGAAGTAGACCGATTGCAGAATATCAATCCGGTACGGCGTCCGCATGGCGGCAACCGGATCAAATGCTTCCCGCAGTGGCTTGTCACTTTCCAGGCTATAGACCGTTTCCTTAGGGCTGGAGAGAATACCGCCGCCATAGATACGCAGACCTTCAGCGGTCTTGACCAGGCCAAACTCAACAGTCATCCAGTACAGACGAGCCAAGAAAACACGGTCTTCCTTGTTCGCTTTGTACGCCAACTTGCCATAGATGTGTGTGAAGGCGGCAAAATCCGGGTTGGTTAATAACGGACAGTGACCGAAAACTTCGTGGAAAATATCCGGTTCCCGCAGGTAATCCAGCTCTTCCCGGGTTCGGATAAACGTCGCCACAGGAAAACATTTCTCTGAAAGCAACTTAAAAAAACGATCAAAAGAGATCAGTGCCGGAACTCGCTCAACCCGCCATCCAGTTGTACGGGCCAGTACTCGGTTCAATTCTTCCAGTTGCGGTACCCGGTCAACGGGTAACTGCAACTGATCCAATCCATCGAAATATTCCTGGCAGGCACGCCCCGGCAGTAACTGCATCTGCCGCGACATCAGGATCTGCCAGGTTTCATTCTCCTCATCGGGATAGTGGATATACCCCTGTTCGTCAGGTTCCCTTGCGACATATGCCGTTGCGCTGCTGGCCATGCATGCCTCCGGTTATTCCCTGTTTTGACGGCGTAGTGCGCTATTCCTGCAATACACCCCGGCGGATCTGATCCCGCTCCATGCTTTCAAACAATGCCTGGAAATTGCCTTCCCCGAAGCCTTCATCCCCCTTGCGCTGGATGATTTCAAAGAAAATGGGGCCAATGACAGTTTCCGTAAATATCTGCAGCAGGAGCCGACCACCCGGGCTACCATCCATCAGAATGGCGTCTTTTTTCAGGCGTTCGACGTCTTCTCCATGGCCCGGTAAACGTTCTTCCAGCATGTCGTAATAAGTATCCGGTGGCGGGGTCATGAAGGCCGTACCGCCACTTCCCAAAGACTCCACCGTGATATAGATATCATCCGAACTCAGCGCGATATGCTGAATACCTTCCCCATGGTATTCCTGCAGGTATTCCTCAATCTGGCTTTTATCGTCCGAGGATTCATTGATGGGGATACGAATCTTGCCACAGGGACTGGTCAGCGCCCGGGACTTCAGCCCGGTGATTTTGCCTTCAATATCGAAGTAACGGATTTCCCGGAAATTGAAAAGCGATTCGTAGAATTGGCTCCATTGATCCATATTGCCGCGAAAAACATTGTGAGTCAGATGATCGATATTCAATAACCCTTCACCCACCGGTTGCTGATCAACACCGTCAATGGGGATGAAATCAATATCGTAAATGGAACCCGATTCTCCGTAATGATCCACCAGGTAAATCAGGCTACCACCGATGCCTTCAATCGCCGGAATATTGAGTTCCATAGGGCCGGGACGGTTGATTACCGGTTTGGCGCCCAGCTCAATTGCACGCTCCATCGCCCGTGCGGCATCCGCCACCCGGAAGGCCATGGCGCAGGCACAAGGACCATGAATAATCGTGAAATCTTCAGCGAAACTATCGGTCTCCGCATTCAGGATGAAATTGATATCACCCTGCCGGTAAAGAGTGACATCCCGAGAACGATGACGGGCAATCGCCGTGAAACCCATCTGTTCAAACAAGGCTGCCAACGCTTCCGGCTGGCGGGCGGAGAACTCAACGAATTCGAAACCGTCGGTTCCCATGGGGTTGTCTTCCGTGATCAGCGCGAGCTGTTTTTTATCAGGCATGACAGCATTCCCTCCCACGTATTTTTTTATCCTTCTCTTTCTTTTTAGAGGGATTGGAAGCCGATGTCTACCAAAGCTAATAACGATTTTTTATATGCATTCAGACCGAATTCACATTCAGCCTATGGCAAATCCGGCGTTACGTTACGAGGAAAGCTATCCGGAAACTGGGTGGTACTATCGAACTTAATCGTTTCCAATCGAACTGCATTTTCAAAGCGGGCACCGCGCAGGTCTGCGCCACTGAAATCCGCATGAATCAAGTAGCTACCGGAAAAATCAGCACCTTGCAGATCGGCATTGTGGAAATTGGCCTGATCGAGGCTGGCATTGACAAATTTGGCGCCTTTCAGGTTTGCCCCTGTGAATGTCACCCCACTGAGGGTTATATCAGTGAAATCGACCCCGGAGAGATCCATCTTCGACAGGTTGAACCACCACATAACGGGAATCCTGAGTCCATTTTGCAGGGCTGTTTCCAGACCATCCTGATCGACAATTGCACCATTTTTCTTTAACCAATCGAGGGTTTGATTATCCAGACCCGAGACTTTATGAAGCACCAGATTGTCCACCCGTGCATCAGAAAACAAGGCACCCGAGAGACGGGAATAGGCCAGATTCGCATGACGAAGATCCGCTTTGGTAAAATTGGCATCAAGAAAGTCTGAACGGCCAAAATTCACTTCACGGAGATCCGCTTCCGTGAAATCCGCCTGCTTGAAACTGGCTTGAAACATGGATGTCGCTCCCCGCAGTCTGGCCTTACGGAAAGAGGCATGATCCACTTTGTAGAGGGTTTTTGTGCGTTCCAGAATAGCGTCAGATAAATCAGCACGGCTCAAATCCGTCATTCTGAGGCTGCTGCCCGACAGGTTTGCCTGACGCAAATCGCCATCCGATAAATCCGCATTACTGAGATTTACCCGGGCCATATCCAGTTCACTCAGATCTGCCTCTCTCAATTCCAGCGTGACCTGATGCAAACAGCTGGCTTCCATCAGCAGGAGGGCATTATTGAGGTAGCGATAGCAAAAACGCTGCATGGGAGAACCAAAAGCAATACGCAGCTCTTCATAGCCACAAAGCTTATCCCCTTCCGGCTGACACCAGCCCTTGGCCCTGATCTCCTTGACCGTTGAAACCAGCGTCTCGCGAGGATTATGTTGCCAGAAAACGTCGCCAAGGTAGAACAAGACGCCACTGAGCAACAATAAGCCCGCAACCCATTTTAAACGACGAATCATAAGGAAATCCGTTCCCTGGTTAACTCACTCACACTTATTCATTAACCATAGCATTGGTCTGCAAGTGCTCTACTCCTTTAGATATAGGGACTAAAACCATTGCCATCACGGACCGTAGAAAGACCTGCTATGCTTCTCAGGTCTTTTTATTAAAAAGGATGAAATGATGAAGTTCTACTCTTTAATCCTTTTTCTTTTAACGTACAAACTAACAATTTTCAGGCTACCAATCGCTCCCCCCTAAACCACAACCGGTTTTCCTAACATTAATAATCCCTTGCCCTCTTAACCTGAATTCCTAGTCCATAGCACGAAAGCGTTTTGCTACTTTTTCTGTCTGTTTTTCCCTTTATTCATTACCAAGAGCAGTGATAAACAATGCTGTATTTCCGTGATGTATTATCCAAGAAATCGTTATTGGCCACTGTTTCATTATCCTTTGCAAGCGTTGTCCTTGCGCATGGCTGGGTCGACGTTCCTAAAGCACGACAAGTCTTCTGCGCAGATGACGGTGGTTATTGGTCAGACTCAATCCCCAATGCGGCCTGCCAGAAAGCCTACAACAAATCAGGCTACTACCCGTTCACACAAAAGAATGAATTCTCAGCCCTGGTGCCGGATTATCACAACCAGTCAGCCGTTGAAGCTGTGATTAAGGATACCACCCTCTGTGCAGCCGGTGACCCACGAAAAGCCGGTATGGATATACCTGATAAGAACTGGCAGAAAACATCGCTTAAACCCGGTAAACACACGCTTAAAATCAAAGTGACTGCCGCTCACCCCAACCATTTTTTCCAGATATATCTGAGCAAGACCGGGTATAACTCAGCGACTCAATCACTGACCTGGAATGACCTGGAGCTGATTGCAGAGCACGGTGAAAAACCGGTGGTTAATGGTTTCTACGTGATGGATTACACCATCCCTGAAGGACGGGAAGGCAGTGCCGTTCTCTATATGCGCTGGCAGCGTCTGGATCCTGCGGGAGAAGGTTTCTATAACTGTTCGGATCTCCTGATTACCAAGAGTGGCGGAGAGCCTGATCCGGATCCTGACCCAGATCCCGAACCGCTTCCCGACCTGGTTGAACTGGGTCGCTATATTACATCGGAGACCAATAAGGCTAACCCCGGTGATAAGGCCAGCTTCACATTGAAGAATCATCAAGGCAGGGAAGTGGTTAAGGAAACCATTGGCATCACTGCCAAAAACACCGCGTTTACGGCCTGGACCGCAGAGCTTGCCCGCAAAGTGAATGATCTGCATGGGAAATCGGTACAAATCGGGTTCTGGCACGCCGAGATGAACCATTACATGTATGACGAAGTGAATATCTTTAACAACTCCGTCTTTGCCCAAGAGGCCAGCTACACCTTTTCAACATCACTCATAAGTGGTGATGATCCCCTTCCTCCAACAGATTATGACTATATCTATCCGGAAGGTATCGGGAGTTATGTCGACGGTACTAAAGTTCTTGCCAGCGACAAAAATATCTACCAATGCAAACCCTGGCCTTTTACGCCATGGTGCAATCAATCACAACTCTATTACGCGCCAGCCACCGGGCTTGCCTGGTCAGAGGCCTGGAATAAACTCTGACAATTCTCTATGAATAATAGGCACCAAGAATATGCCTGATATCTATCCATGTTTGAATGGAATTACAGCCTTATAGGTTGTAATTCCAGGCCAACGACGCCGCCAAAACAAGACTTCTCAGGATCCCGTTTGTGGACAATAATGCAGCCATTAATTCATTCCTGTTGATTCAAAAAGGCGGTTTCCCGTGGAAGATGTTATTGAGCTCCTGAAAGCCAATGCGCTGGATATTCCTGTTCCTCTCAGACTACCTGATGACGATGAACTGGTGGAAATCGAGGAAGAGTTGCTGATACAGCTGCCGTTTGACCTGAGGGAATTCCTTCTTAACGTGAGTGATGTGGTTTACGGTTCGATCGAACCGGTGACAGTAACCGACCCACAGTCCCATACCCATCTGCCGGATGTCGCTGCAGAAGCCTGGGATACGTTTGTCCCCCGCCATTTGATCCCGATCTGCCGGGATAACGACCAGTATTACTGCATCGGTGAAGATGGAGAGATCACCCTGTGGTCGGAAGAAGGCGAATCCGATGAAACCTGGCCGTCTATCTGGCACTGGGCGCGGGAAATCTGGCTCAATCGCTGACAGGACCTGTCAGCATTCGATATCCTCAACCTGTTCCACCAGTGGCACGGCATAGCCCAGCGTTAAATCCCAGGGGAACCGTATCCAGGTCTCCTGGCTGTAAGCCTGCACAAAGGTATCCACCAACGGCTGACCGGCCGGTTTTACATACAGTGTGCCAACATGGGCCTGTGGTAAGGCCTTACGTACGGCAATCAGGGTTTTTCCCGTGTCGACCAGATCATCAATGATCAGATAGCCTCCACCGTCTGAAGTGATCACGGGATCTTTAAGAACTGTCAGTTCACTCTGTTGCTGATCATCGTAACTGGCAATACAGAAGGTATCGATCAGGCGGATATCCAGTTCTCGCGCAATAATTGCAGCAGGAATCATTCCGCCCCGGGTGACAGCAATAATGCCTTTCCAGCTCCCCTGGGTCAGGAGTTTTTGCGCCAACAGGCGGCAATCCCGATGAAGTTCGGACCAGGACTTAATCACATCACGGGTATACAGCGCTTCACTCATTCCTATCATGGTGGCTAACCACTCAACAGGGCGACTTATTGGATGAATCCGGCATTCTATGCCCGCGGAACCATGAATGACAGTGTTTTCCCGGATGTGGTATAAGCTTCGGCCATCATCACCGATTCCCTTTTCACTCAAACAACAAGGTGCACCTGCCATGGAAATATGGTCCGCCGCCATTCTTCTGTTTCTTATCATGGATCCGCTGGGCAATATGCCTGTCTTTCTTTCCGTCCTGAAATCCGTCCCCCGGGAACGCCGGAACAAGATATTGATTCGCGAGCTACTCATTGCTCTGACCATCATGCTGTTGTTCCTGTATACCGGTCAGACGTTCCTGGTCATCATGAACCTGAAGCAGGAAGCGGTCAGCATTGCCGGTGCGATTATCCTGTTTATCATTGCTATCCGGATGATTTTTCCCTCACGGGGACGCAGCATCATGGGCGATACACCGGACGGCGAACCCATGATTGTGCCTCTGGCCACACCGTTGATTGCCGGTCCATCCCTGCTGGCCGCCATCATGCTACTGGCCAATCAGGATCCTGGTCGTCTGTTTGACTGGACACTGGCCGTCATCAGCGCCTGGTTTGTCTCTGCCTGTATCCTGATGTGTTCCGGAAAACTCTACGATTTGCTTCGCGAGCGGGGGTTGTTTGCGCTGGAACGCTTGATGGGGATGATCCTGGTTATGCTTTCCGTACAAATGTTTCTGGATGGCGTGATTCACTACGTAAAAGGTGTGTGATTTTTTACAATAATCAAGGTGGTACCTATGAAGGCACCACCGCCCTATGTTCTATTTTGACTATAAATATTAATAAGTTAGCTGTATCGACTGGGCAACCACACCACCATCAACCCTGACGATTGCATCCCAGAAATCCGGTGGCCCAAATGTCCCGCGCGCATTATTGGTAAAGCCATAACCTTCCACCGGAATACCCATGAGATTGGTATCCAGCACACCATTATCATTTTCATCATGAAAAAGAGCCACCGCATAACGTCCTGGCGCATCAACACTAAAACGCAATAATGTTTTACCTGCGGCAGCTTTGACTTTGGTATACATCAACGCGTCACCTTCATTAGGAAACATTTCTTCACGATCATGCAATGCGGCCAACAGGTAGCCATTACTGTTGCGTACATTCACTACAGTCAAAAGGATTTCACCCGCCAGTAGGCAAGATGATCCCACAATGGCCATAGCACAAAAGATAAGACGGGAACACGACAACATTTTCACTGTCCCAGAAGAAAGAAAACAAAAACGACAGCCAGAAACACGACTGCAGCCAACAGGGTCTATATATAGACCAGTAATTCACGGGCAGCCGGGAACGGCTTCTTTTTATATGGCTTGAGCCATTGGCATGAATAAACAAAAACAAAACATCCTGTTTGTTTTGAGGTTGTTGATGATCGTGCTTCTTATATTTTCCATTCCCTGGTATGGAGCGAATGAAAGCCATGAAACGCTAATAGTGGGTATGCCAGCCTGGGTCACTCGCGCGCTGTTCTGTTATGGGTTAATCGTCATAATTAACCTGTTGATATGGGTGCTCCTGGCCCGCTGGAGTCAGGAGAAAAGCCACCTATGACGCTGGCAGAAATAGGGCTGAGCGGCCTGCTGCTCTACCTGTTGATCCTGATTCCTGTCTGTGTGGTCGCCTGGCGATATCGCAGCAATGCACACAGCAGCCATTACCTCGCCAACCGGTCCCTGGGATTTTTTGTACTGGTATTGACGCTGTATGCCACGATCCAGAGCAGTAACAGTCTCATGGGGTCCACCAGTGAAACCTGGCGTCGAGGTTTTTTCTGGGTCGTGGCAGTGGGCTATGTTGTCGCGATGTCTGTCGGTTACCACCTCATTGCCCCCACATTACGTCCCATCGCTTGCCGACAGGGGTTTGTAACGCCCGGCGACTGGCTAAGGTACCGATTCAAGAATGATCCCGTGGAACCGTTACTCCGGCGAGTGATCACGCTGATCATGACAGTCGTTTTGGGCAATATGCTGTTTGCCCAGCTAAAAGCCATCGGTGAAATTACGGAAGTGATTACCGGCGGAATGATACCGTATGCCATGGGTGTGATCGCACTGGCTCTGGTAATTCTGGTCTATGATCTTGTCGGAGGACTGAGGGCGGTGGCATGGACAGATGCGATTCAGGGCCTGATCATGATCACAGGGTTAATCCTGCTGCTGGTCTGGATCATAGAAAAAAATGACAGCCTTGCCGCCATGACTGCGAGCATCGCGCAAATAAAACCGGACAACCTGAAACCACCCGGTCCGGAGCAACAGCGATACTGGTTAAGTACCTTGTGTCTAGTTGGCCTCTCAACGGTTATCTACCCACAAGCCATTCAACGGATATTCGCCGCCAAAAGCCACACCACCCTTTATCATTCAATGGCCATGCTGGGCCTGTTTGTTTTCCTGACGCATCTGATCATTTTCTTTGTCGGGCTGGCAGCCATCCCCCTCTTCAGGGAAGGTTACCAAAGTGACCAGATGCTCCCCATCATTCTTAAACACTGGGCTGATGGTTCAGCGATTCATACCTTAGGCGCCATTATGGTTCTGCTGGCCATTCTGGCTGCCATTATGTCAACAGCAGATTCCGTTCTGCTCAGCCTTGTTTCCCTGCTGAGCAGGGACCTGGCTAAAAAACCCGTTCAGAACACCAACATGCAACTTGATCGCTGGCTGTCCGTTGTCATTATGGGGGCGCTGGCGATAGGCGCCCTTTATCGCGATGTGACCTTCTGGCGTCTGGTGGAAATCAAACTGGAAACCCTGCTTCAGTGCATGCCGGCATTCATTGTCGCACTGCACTGGCGCAGAGTTTCAGCCAAAGCCATATTCTCAGGGCTAATAGCCGGAATTAGTGTCTATACGCTCGCACTGTGTCAGGGTTTTAAACAGTGGCAGGGCATTCATATTGGCGTCATTGCACTGGGTTGCAACCTGATCATGATGCTGGCTATTCAGCAATACGCGACATGGCGAGCCTTTACCCCACAAAATCCTGTGGACGGTCGGTAAAAATACCTTTTATTCCCCAATGCCAAAGTTTATCCGCCATTTGGGGTTTGTTAACGGTATAGCAGTACAACTCATACCCCTCTGCGATGACCTCCCTGGCACGGGCTTCCCGCAGTCGTTTGCAATCCACATGAATGGTCACAGCATTCACATCTCGAGCCCGGCTCAGCCAGTTGCGGGGTAATTTCTCAAACAAGTGGCCCAGGCGGAACTCAGGTGCCTGGGCGTAACATTGCAGCAGCGCCTCATGACTGAAACTGGACAGGATCAACTTGTCATTGTCTTTCCAGTGTTGACGTAAAGTAGCGATTACCGGCTCAACCAACGCTTTCACCGCATGCCGGTGCATCTTGATCTCAAGATTAAGGCCAAGCCCCAGCTCCTGTATTAACGTCAGCGCCTCAACCAGTGTTGGAATCCGCTCACCGGCAAAATCGGGACTGAACCAACTACCTGCATCAAGCTTCCGGATGGCTTCCAGGTTACTCCGAAGGAGTTTACCTTTGCCATTGGTGCAACGTCGCAGGGACTGGTCATGGTGAATCACCAGGTTTCCATCGCCGAGCAGAACCACATCAATTTCTACCCATTCGGCACCTGCTTCATGGGCTTTTCGGATACTGGCCAGGGTATTTTCCGGCGCCTGACTGGCATTACCCCGATGACCGATAATCCTGCTTAATAACATGTTGCTTTCCGTGATTGCTGACGGTTAATAGGAAAGGGCGGGCTGTGCGTCAACCAAAATAAACATACTACTGCAGAAAGGCTGAGTGAATCTTAACCCGACGCAATTCCGACTCACATTGATCCCATAGAGCAACCATTCTCTTTCTGTCGGCCCTGCAGGTACATTCTCACACCCAAGCCGCCAAACAGGAGATTAAGCCCCAGTGTCACCAGAGAACGGACATTTCCCGATTGCTGCACGAGTACATTGTGCCGAATGACATCGACAACCAATTGATTCATCAGCATATCCATCAACAGACACGCCACCAAAACACCCAGAACGAGTACCGACACCAGCTTAAACGTCGTCTGAAGACCATAGTATTTACAGTACATGCCCAGCATCGGGAATGTCAGCAGGCTCGATAACATAAATGCCATCACGCCCCCCGGTGACACACCGTGCCACCACAACACTGCGGCCAGCGCAACATTGCCAATCGAACAACCAAATGTCAGAACCGCTATCACCACACCAACAATGGCATTCCATAGCCATACCATCAGGCCCGGTTCAGCGGTCTGCCAGAAAAGCGCCTGCCACCAGGCAGACGGTACAACGATACTGACAGTCGAGGCCACCAATAAGCCCACCAGAATATCGCGTCGGGTCATGTTGAGGTCATCATGAAAAAAACCACAGGCTGCCTGCCAGTAAGAGGTATTTCCTTTCTGCTTACTGGCTTGATCCTGATGCGCTTCAGACGTGGGTAATCGAAAAAATATCGCCAGCAAAAATGCAGCAACCATGAAGAAAACCGCTGTACCTGCAAGTAATCCCAGTAGTGTACTTCCCAAAAAACCGTAGACCGTCACCAGCATAGTCACGCCGATGTTAGTACTGGCAATCATGAAAACCAGAGTATTGGGCCAGCTGGCGCCTTTGAGTCGCAGGGTATGCCCCATTCCCGCTGTCGCATAGTTACAGATAGAGGAAACCATACCGAAAAGAGCTGCAATCAATGCGCTGTGGAAGGAGTTACTGCCAATCTGGCGAATAATGGTTTCGGAAGGGACTCGACTGCGAATGTAGGAAGACAAAGCAAGCCCGAAAGCAATCGGCCAGAGCATATGCCACAGCAACAACGCATACGCGGTACAAACATGAATAATCACCATGGGAACAGTCCCATTACAACGGGTAGAAGGTGATTATAGAAGTTAGCGAATCCGGCCTGGTGAAAACTACAACAGGCCGGAGGAGTAGGGGTTACATCAACACCAGACGGGTGTCAGTGCGGGAAAGTGCCTTGGTCGGCTTGCCTTCGCTGCCAATGCCACGCAACACACGGAACCCTTCATCAATAACGCCCATCAGGCTATCCAGGGTTTCTGACTCCACATAGAACACGGTGTCATTGCGACCCAGCACGTTAAATGCGGTTTTGATTTCGGGGTGACGGCTCAACAATTTTTCCGCAATGGTGGAACCACTGATTCTGAGGTCTGCAAAAATCCACGCGCCGGTGCCATTAGGGCGCGAATGCGTTTCTGAAGACAGTGCATCACCATAGTGATCCAGGACCAGCATGGTTTCCGTCCGCTCAATCGGATTGAAGCGGTCTTCCAGCAGGGCATGGACACGATCACTCATCAGGGTCTTGAGCTGATTAACATCCGTCGTGCGGCCATAACAGATCAGGTCGGTCGGCCCGATCAGGCAGTGAACAAGATCAATTTCCTCAATTTCCAGCAAGGTTTCACGGATCTTGTGGACATCGTTGTCACCAGCATCCACCAGCACGATAAAGCCGATATTTCGGGCACTTGTCATTTACTGCTCCCCACGCTGTTTCCTGACAGTCTGTTCATCTTACCATTATGGTCGCAAATGCCTTGCGATATTTATGCAGCTACCATGGCGGCGCGAACCTGACGGATAACCGGTCCGGTTTCGGGACGCACGCCGCGCCAGATAGCAAAGGATTCCGCCGCCTGTTCCACCAGCATGCCCAGTCCATCTACCGCCAGCGCCACACCCTGAGATTCCGCCCACTGCATAAACGCCGTTTTGTCTGCGCTATACATCATATCGTACACGCGGGAATCCCGGCTGATAACGCCTTCAGGTATCGGCGGCAAATCACCCTGCAGGCTGGCAGAGGTACCGTTGATCACCAGATCAAATTTTCCCTGCAATGTCTCAAAAGCAGACGCTTCAATCGATCCAAAAGACCGGAAAAGATCAGCCAGTATTTCAGCTTTAGAAAGGGTTCGGTTGGCGATAATCACACAATCTGGATTCTGTTCAAGCAACGGTTGCAGAACACCCCGTACAGCACCGCCCGCTCCCAAAACCAATACGCGCTTACCTGTGATGGTGATGCCATGGTTTGACGTAATATCGGTCACCATACCGACACCATCCGTCGTATCACCCCACAAACAACCCTCATCAGACCGCCACAGGGTATTCACGGCACCCGCCAGCTCTGCCCGTTCGGTGCGACGCTCAGCCATCTGCCAGGCTTCCAGCTTGAACGGTACGGTGATATTCAACCCCTTGCCACCATTCTGAAAGAATGATGAAACGACATCCTTGAAACCATCCAGCGGTGCCAGCAGAGCCTCATAGGTCATGGGCTGCGCCGTTTGCCCGGCAAAGGCTGCATGAATGGCAGGCGACTTACTGTGCCCGACAGGGTTGCCAATCACAGCATAGCGATCCAGCGGTTGTTCGCTCATCAAGCCCTCTCAATCCAACCAGTTGCGGGAAATCAGGAAATTCTCGTAAAGATCTGCTTCCGGCGTTTCTGGTTCAGGATGCCAGTCATAACGCCAGTCGACCTGGGGCGGCATCGACATCAATATCGATTCTGTCCGGCCACCGGACTGCAGCCCAAAGATCGTCCCACGATCATAGACCAGGTTGAACTCCACATAACGTCCACGGCGATAGCGCTGGAAGGCTTTTTCACGCTCCCCCCAGTCCATGGTTTTCCGCTTTCTGACAATTGGCAGGTAAGCATCGATATAACTGTCACCCACTGACTGCATGAAGCCGAAACACTCTTCGAAAGGCCATTCATTCAGGTCATCGAAAAATAAACCGCCGATACCCCGGGGTTCATTCCGGTGCTTCAGGAAGAAATACTCGTCACACCACTGCTTATAACGGGGATAGACTGACTCGCCGAAAGGTTCGCAGGCCTTATGTGCTACCTGGTGCCAGTGTCGGCAATCCTCTTCAAAGCCATAGCAGGGGGTCAGATCATAGCCGCCACCAAACCACCAGACTGGGTCAGCCCCTTCCTTTTCGGCGATCAACAGGCGGACATTGGCATGTGAAACCGGCACATAGGGATTTTCTGGATGAATCACCAGCGAGACGCCCATGGCCTGAAAGCTGCGACCAGCCAGTTCCGGCCGACGGGCGCTGGCAGCAGCTGGCAGCTGGCTGCCGTGGACATGGGAGAAATTCACGCCGCCTTTCTCAAACAGCGCGCCATTCTCAATCACCCGGGCCCGGCCACCGCCGCCATGGTGATGTGCCCAGTTATCTTCCCGGAATTCCGCTTTGCCATCCTCTGCCGTCAACGCGTCACAGATACGGTCCTGAAGGCCCAGCAGGTAGTTTTTTACTGCGACGATATCCGGTTGGTCTGCCATAAGTGAAATTCCGATCAGTGGATCATCTGCCGGAAAGAACCCTCATCCAAGGGTCTTCCGGCAATGATAGTTTTAACGAAAGACCTGATCCGTCACCAGATCACGAATGCTCGAAGGTGATGATGCTTCACCGGTAAACCCATCGGTTATCCAGTCAACTTCCTGGTCAAACGTGGCAACTACCTCTTCCCGTGTCACCAAGGGGGGTTCCCCGGCTCGGTTGGCTGACGTTGACACCATTGGCTTGCCAAAAGCATTACACAGCTCAACCACCAGCGGATGTTGAGTCATCCTGATGGCTACGCTGTCAAAATCTCCCTTTATCCAGGCAGGAATCCAGTTACCTTCATCAGGCACCAGCCAGGTCAACGGCTGTGACTGCATGGCCAGCATTTTGGTCGAGAGATCATCACTCAGGGTTTCCAGCAACGGGGCAATCTGTTCCGGGCAGGATGCCACCAGAATCAACCCCTTGCTGACAGGCCGTTGTTTGATGGCAAGAATGCGGTTAACCGCCGCTTCGTTCCAGGGATCACACCCCAATCCCCATACCGCCTCGGTCGGATAAGCGATAACGCCTCCCGATTTCAGCACCCGGGTCGTTTCTGTCAGGTTTTGAGTCATTAAGCACCCAGTTTTTTCTGGAGAGTGGCATTACGTGCCAGTACGTCTTCCGCACTGGCACGGCGATCAGCTTTCAAACGTTCAGCCAGATCAGCATCATTCAGGGCAATGATCTGGCAGGCCAGGTAAGCGGCGTTCTGTGCGCCCGCCTTGCCGATGGCGACGGTAGCGACCGGAATACCACCCGGCATCTGTGCCGTAGAGAGCAGTGCATCCAGACCATCCAGTGGGCCGGTATCGATGGGTACACCAATCACCGGTTTGATGGTCAGAGAAGCGACAACCCCAGCCAGATGCGCCGCCATACCAGCACAGCAAATGAACGCAGCACAACCACGGGCATCGGCGTCCTTAACATAACTGTGGGTAGCATCAGGGGTACGGTGAGCAGAGTGTACACGGACTTCGCAGTGCACATTGAGCGATCTCAAGACATCAATGGCCGCCTCGACCTTAGGCAGGTCAGAGTCGGATCCCATGAGAATCGCAACAAAAGGCTTGCTCATTACAGGCACTCTTCTAACAAGGGCATAGCAGCATGATTATTCTTTGCGAGGCGCAAAGTATCGTAACCATCGTTAGGTGTCCAGCGCAGGGCGGTTGGTTATCCGCATGAAACCGCCAGGCACACTGACAATTTTCCCTGCGAGCTCCAGATCCAGCAAAATACCAGCAACCTTCTGGCTGGGCAGCCGGGTTCGCAGAACGACATCATCGGTATGGCAGGTTTCAAACCCCATGGCATTGAGCACCTGTTTTTCACAATCTGAGCCTGTTTCCGGTAATTCATCGTGCTCCTTGGATGAAACCGGCTGCCAACATCCCAAAGGTCCTGTTAACTCCTGCAGGATATGTTCAACGCTTTCCACCAGGGTGGCGCCTTCGCGAATCAGACTATGGCAACCGCGGGTACAGGGGTTATTCACGGGACCCGGCATCGCAAATACCTCGCGTCCCTGTTCATTGGCTAATCGAGCAGTAATGAGAGAACCGCTTTTGATATCAGCCTCAACAACCAATACCCCATGAGTCAAGCCACTGATAATCCTGTTTCGACGAGGGAAATGCCCCGGTCTGGGTTGAGTACCCAGTGGAAATTCTGAAACCAGTACCCCATTGTTGGAAATCGCCTCAGCCAGAGAGCGATGCCTTTCCGGATAAACACGATCCAACCCGGTTGCCACGACGGCGACCGTAGCTCCCTTGCCCGATAACGCTCCCTTATGGGCTTCCCCATCAATCCCTAGAGCCAATCCACTCGTGACTGTCAGACCACACCCCACAAGCTCATCTGCCAGCCGGAAGGCATGGTGCTTTCCCTGTGGTGTAGGAGAGCGGGTACCAACGACAGCTATCTGCGGGGAAAGAAGATGTTCCGGATTTCCTTGGGTAAACAGTAAAGGGGGAGGGTCAGCAATAGCAGCCAGGGATGAAGGATACCCGGTGGAATCCCTACAAATAATATGGTGATCGGGTTCTGACAACCACTTCCGGGTAGCAGCCAGACTATCCTGTACCGCTGTAGACTTACCGCTGGAAGCGATCTTCGTAGCCAGCGATTTCGGCACTATCTCCAAAAGGCTTTTCAATGGCAGGGACAACACCTTTTCCGGACTACCGACCTGCTCCAGCAACAACTGAAAACGTTTCAGCCCCAGTCCCGGCAAATGAAACAGCCGTAGCCATGGCTCTAGCTGATCCCAGTGTTTATCAGGTAATACGGACATCGTGGCATCCTGTTTCCCCCACCCCTGTATGTCAGGGGTGGTATTGTTGTTAGCAGTGGGAAATCAGGATAGATCAGGAAAACGCTCAGGGGGCTTTGAGCAGGTCACCGACACGTAATGGCTGACTGGCTTTCAGCACAACGCCATAACTAACCTTCTCAAAGGTTCGATAAACCATTAGTAAACCCACTCGTTCCGGAGGAAGGGAAATCACTTCATCGGCAAACTTATCCCTCACCTCAACATCCTTATAAATTGCAAACACATTGCCCGCTTTTAGATTATCCCTTTCGCCTTTATTGACAATCACGTTGTTAAAACGACCGATCTGGTTAACACCGCTAATCACGTGGAGGATTCTGGCACGCATCTCCCGGTCTTCCGGTGCACTGGGCATGAAGGAAGAAGCGAGTCCCCTCTCTTCCGATACCAGCAGTCGGTCCCCTCCGCGAATTTCTTCTGTCGCCCGGGAAACTTCCAGTGTCAGTAAATCACCATTCACCTGCTTTAAGGTGGCGCTGCCCAACCCCAAAGCCATGATTCCCATCATCTCATTGGTTTCAGGATCAACGATAACCTGTTGTTTACGATAAAGGCCGTAGCTGGTTATTTGGTCTTCCAGTATTCCCCGCGCATAGATTGTATCCCCGGAAGCGCTCATCAGCGCGTCTTCCTTGCCACTGATGACGTAAGGCGCTTTGTTCAGTGTTTCAGGGACACTGACAATCCGGCTATTACTGAGAAATCCACTGATAGCATCGAGAGGGATGGTAGGAATGGCATCCGCAAGACGTTGCTTGCGAATTTTGGGTGTCAGTTTGATTGTGCGCCCATCACCACCGACAGACTGCCCATTGCGACTGACCGTCAGGTGCGGTTTGCCATCTATATACACCAGATTGATGACATCACCAGGATAAATCAGGTGGGGGTTGCTGATCTGGCTGTTCATGTCCCAGACTTCTGGCCAGCGCCAGGGGCTTTTGAGAAAGCGACCGGAAATTTCCCAGAGTGTGTCACCGGGGACCACGGTATAGCTCTCTGGTCGATCGTCCCGGAACATCTCATCAGACGTTTCCCCCCAGGCGATCATGGAAAGACTCCACAACACACATCCCAGTAACAGTTTTTTCATTGTTATGTCTCAGCTCTGCCAGCCAGGCCTCTGCCAGTTTTCCAACCATGATACCAACGTTTTTCGGCACTAGACCAGCCAACCTAAGCTAGCGTGACTGCCGTCGCAAATCGGCCAATGGTTAGACAAACCAACAGCCGTGTCAGTGACAGTCATTATCGGTGGTATTGAAAATGCTAATTTGTGTCGGTAACGGGGGAAATTTACAATAAACACTAAACGATGTGCGTTCCGGTGTGGGCAATGCACGCAATGTTATAGAAGGATGGAACGGCATAATTTATGGCTATATTAACGATTCTTGAATACCCAGATGAGCGTCTTCGTGAAGTCGCAGTACCCGTCGAAACAGTGGATGACGCACTACGGACGTTCATCGATGATATGTTCGATACCATGTACGAAAGCAAGGGTGTGGGCTTGGCAGCTACTCAGGTTAATGTCCAGAAACGCATTTTCGTGATGGACCTGTCGGAAGACAAAAGCGACCCCATGGTGTTCATTAACCCCGAAATCACCCCGCTGACGGATGAAGTGACAGAATACGGTGAAGGTTGCCTGTCAGTCCCCGGTTTCTATGAAAGCCTGGATCGTCCGGCCAAAGTGCGCGTTAAAGCTCTGGATCGTCATGGTGAATCATTCGAAGTCGAGTGCGAGGGGTTGATGGCAGTCTGCGTCCAGCATGAAACCGATCACCTGGATGGCAAGCTATTTGTGGATTACCTCTCCAAACTCAAACGTGAGCGAATTCGTAAGAAGCTGGAAAAGCAGCACAGACTGATGGAAAAATAAGACGTCAATTGACTGAAGTAAAAGTGGTCAGTGTGCAAATTTCACGCATGCTGACTCTTCAAAACCACTGTCTATCTATTGATTATATATCTTTCCGTTTGTATACAAACAACGTTGATAGGTGATTTAGTCTAACGACTGTATCAATCATACGTCCATAGTCGTCACAGCGATCCGCTTGAAGTTGCTCTCTTTCACCGGGTGCTAACGTAATACGATTTTGATCAGCCTGATACAGTCTTTCAATTGCTCTATCTCTTCGCTGCTTGATTCCTCTTAAAAATCTTGCACCTTCCGCAGAAAATAATGGTTGCCTTACATCAGAACCACTTAATACACCTTGAACTGTCACAGTTCCTGGTATATTCGTTCCATGCACAATAATAGACATAGAGTTTGAAAATGTTACACGATTATTTTCTTGATCGATGTTCCATGAAAGATAATGCCCCCCTTCATTACTTATCAACGCAACCAGTGAATAGGGTGTTTCAATACCATTATCATCTAACATAACTATTTCATTATTAATTCTATTATTAACTCTAAAGTCATATCCAAATGCAGGATACGTAGCAAAAATCATTTCAGGTTTATTCTGTGCCGGTATTGTGAGAACTGAATTTTCAATCCGGGCTGCTCTCTGCGCACGTGTTTCACCTGTAACGTGTACGGGATGTGCGTTCAGATTCTGTCTATAGGTTTCCTGAATGGCATCTTCAATAGATCTTTCTTGAGAATTATAAGTAAAAAGAGGGATAAACTGTATTGGTGCGGGTCCTTGATAACTGGTCATTTCAGGCATATTTCCCCACGTCTGGAAACCAAGATTCGTGAGTAGTTCACCCATTATATCGGGCATTTCTAAAGTTATTCCTTGCCTGAAACCAAGAAGTTCACGAAGTCTAACCAAATACCTGTCATGTACTAAATTATGTTCAGAGCTTTGAACCAAATGTCGTAAAATATCTAAAAGTTCTTCCGGTGCACTTTCATTTCGTTCAGCCATTTCAATCATTCGAGGCAGCAGCCCTTGGGAATTAAGCGACATGATAACGGAAGCCAAACCACAATTATTATTAGTTGCCTGTACGCCAGCAACACACCTCGTTTCTATTCTTCCATTCTCATATTGTCCTGTAATTGGCAGCCTATCGTTATTTATTAGTGCGTTATATTGTAGATCAGCATTAGCAAACTCCCCCTGAAGGGTAGCTATAATTTCTTCAACTGCACTGACATCACCACTATTGTGCTGAGCTTCATCCCTAAATATCGCAATCTCGTGTTGCACTGCTCTTACTCTAGACATACGGTGATCTTGCAATTCTTGTTTTAAATAATCTATTTCATCCGTTTGTCGTCTTGTACGTACCTCTGCGTCTCTCTCACTAACAACACTGGCGGTGTAAGCATCCGACGTTACACTCGCAGGTAATGAGAGAGATCGCGCTTGGTCTTGGACTTCGCTTGGCGATTGAACTGACTGGTTTAAATGATTTAACAATACATCTGCACATTGCTGAAGCTCTTCTCTTGTCAATTGAGACACAAAGTGTATCTCTCGTATTATATTTTTATTTGACAATGGTGCTTGTCGAAGCAAGCGCCTAAATGTATCGTCTCTGACTAATTGAGCAAAGTTTTCATCAGTTAAATCAGCGTTTTCCCTCTGAATCAAAAGGAAGGCAATGACATATTTAATTTTAATAGTATCATTGTTATGCCGTACGCAACCTACCAATTGCAATAATCTGTCTCTATCTATTGATTGCAAACCATAAACTTGTAGATAGGGTTGAAAATCGTTTATAAGTGAGTCTCGTATTGAATCCTCTTGAGAAGGCGCTATCTCTTCCTGAACGACTGAATCAGGCTCTAATGATTGATCAGGACTTCGTCCAAGTGCAGTCATAAGAGAATTCATTCTTCCTTCATCCATTCCTGCAACTCTTTCCACTTCATTCTGATTTCTAGCTTGAAAATCTCGATTAATTTCAAAACAGACATAATGGATAAGCTGAGCATGTCTACTGCGTAAATTGTCTATATGACGCGGTAAAAAACCTCTTATTTCATTAAACCGTACAGGATTAATTATATCATGATGTCCATCAGGTAATTGACTGCTTCTCAATCTAACAAAACACTCAATTTGGTCAGCAAGTTCTTGGGGAGATGTGTTATTCAGATCTTCATCTGTTAATGTATTAACAATACTGTCCAATAACTCTTGGCTCAACATAAACTCCCTACTGTACGCCATACATCTATTATTAATTTCTAAGGAAGTTAATCTGTTTAATCTTTGATGGCGAACCCATTCATGACGATACCCCCCCAAATCCATAATATCCCGATTATTTTTTATTTGTTCTTCAAAAAGTAAACGCCGCGCATTAGCATCATTTATATATTGATCAGGATTATTACCCATCAACAGCCCTACACACTGAAAACAATCAAAGTTTAATTGAGGGTATTCATTTCTCAAGTATAAAAAGGCAATAAATGCGTTGGCAGAATTTTCCGTATCAATGCAACTTAATAAGGTTGCCGTTTTACATGGGTCTAGCGCATAGTTTAATTGCTCATCAGTGAGCCTTATATCTTCATATCTTCTGGTTTGAAATCTAATCCTTACCAGATTTTTAAGATCATTAGAGAACCCCTCAACATCACTTGAATCACCCACTATTGCCTGTGGAATTTGCCTTTCCGCACGTCTTTCTGGCTGAGTATTTACACCTCGCAAATTAGGATATAACTCCATAATATTATGGTAAAATTGATCACGTGCCTGAGGATTAACTAAGCAGTTTGCAATACTCACAACAGGAGGCGTGAAAAACACAGCATTTAAATAGTTTTCATTAATCAATGCATGTTCATGGTGTAAAAGCAAGAACAGCAAATATTTATCGGAAAATGCTTCAGCCGACATCTCAGAGTCAAGTCCAAATAACGTGCCAGTGTTTTCTTCAGTCAAAGTTGCTTCGATAAGTGCAGCAGTTTCATGATTTCGAAGATTTAGATAATTATCATGGTTTAAGTTATTGACTAAGTGCTGTAAAGCATCATGAGGCAACCCAGTATTATTCGGTAATAAAAATTCTTGAACAATTACAGGTTCTCTACTCCGCCCATCGCTTACACCTGTTGGCAGCGTTGCTGTAGATGTATACTCTTCAAGACCTACTCTTTCATCTCTATTCTCGCCAGACGTCCTCGATAGCACTGCATCGGCGTCTCTACTTATCACCGGTGCTATATCTCTTGTTTCAATATCTTGTCTCGATGTTCTGTCTTCTTCATCTGCAAACAATCCAGCAAGGCATGGACAACAGCAACAGAGAACTCTAACTAAAAAACGCCATATTTTCGCACCAATGCCTGGATTATCCTGCGGCTCTGACACCCTTGCCAGCGTATTCCCTGTCGTAATACCACGTGATGATGCCATTGCTAAACCCCTATAAATCTGAAGTATTAGTTTTTAGACAGCGTATTAGTTGCGTTAGTTCCATAAGGGGAACTCAAATCATGTACTCTTTGTTACTTCATATAAATCAAAGAGTTATAGAAAAGCATTTTTCTTTCCTGTTCATAGGGAGGATAATGCCATGACTTCTTTTTTATTTTTTGATTCAGAATGACCCAACCATTACGCATCGTCTTTGCTGGCACGCCTGAATTCGCCAGTCTTCACCTACAGGCTGTTATTGACAGCACCCATGAAGTCATCGCCGTTTATTCACAACCAGACCGTCCGGCAGGGCGGGGACGTAAGCTGACCCCCAGCCCGGTCAAACAGCTGGCACTGGAACATAATATTCCCGTCTATCAGCCCAAAACTCTCAAAACTGAGGAAGCACAGCAGGAGCTGGCCGCTCTGAACCCAGATCTTATGGTGGTTGTTGCCTATGGCCTATTACTGCCTCAGGCGATTCTGGATATCCCAAAATATGGCTGCATCAACGTTCATGGTTCCATCCTGCCACGCTGGCGGGGGGCAGCACCGATTCAGCGGGCCATTGCCGCCGGCGATAAGGAAACTGGCGTCACCATCATGCAGATGGATGCTGGTCTGGATACCGGTGATATGCTACTGAAAGCCTGCTGTCCGATTCATGCTGACGATACCAGCCAGAACCTACATGACCGACTGGCTGAAATCGGGGCTCCCTGTCTCCAGCAGGCGCTGGATCAGATCGCAGCCGGCACCCTGGCACCTGAAAAGCAGAATGATGAAAAGGCCAACTACGCCCACAAGATGAGCAAGGAAGAGGGCGGTATCGACTGGTCCAAGCCTGCCCGGGAGCTTGATTGTCTGGTGCGTGCCTTCAATCCCTGGCCGGTGTCATGGGCAGAACTGGACGGAGAGCGCATTCGTGTATGGCAGGCAACGGCCATCGAAACGTCTTCCGATAAAGCGCCCGGCACTATAATTTCTGCCGACAAGCAGGGCATTACCGTCAGTTGTGGTACTGGAAGTCTTGTTCTGAAACAACTGCAATTGCCCGGCAGCCGCGCGATGAACATTCAGGATCTGCTCAACAGCCGCAGTGACCAGTTTGCCCCGGGAAAGCGGTTCGCCTGAAATGAGTACTCAACAGCAACCAGTTCGGAAAAGTCCGGCCAATGTCCGCCTGCAGGCAGCCCGTACGATCGCAGCCGTGCTTAAGGGCCAATCGCTGGCCACTATGTTGCCGCAGGCGGAAAAGCGTCTTCACGACAGCGAACATCCGCTACTTCGTCAGCTCTGTTATGGCACAGCGCGCCATTTTTTCAGTTTGTCGCTGATTCGGGATCGCCTGCTGAGCAAACCGCTCAAAGCCAGCGAAAAGGAAATACAGGCTCTGCTGCTGGTTGGTCTTTACCAGCTGCTTTATACCCGTATTCCCGAACATGCAATTCTCTCGGAAACCGTCAACGCCACACGCAACCTGAAAAAACCCTGGGCAAAGGGACTGGTCAACGCTGTCCTGCGCAGTGCTCAAAGGCAAAAGGATCAGCTGACAGACTGGCAGGGTTCCACGGAAGAAGCGCGTTTTGAGCATCCCAAGTGGCTACTGCGTCGCCTGAAACAGGCTTGGCCCGAACAATGGCAAGCGATCGTTGAGGCAGGCAATCAGCAGGGACCAATGACATTACGGGTTAATGCCCGCCAGTCCGACAGGGACGATTACCTGAACCAACTGTTAGAAGAAGGTATTGCAGCGCATTCCTGCCAATTCTCTGTTCATGGTATTCAACTGGAAGAAGCCTGCCCGGTTACAGCGTTACCGGGTTTTCAGGATGGCAGCGTCAGTGTGCAGGATGAAGCGGCGCAACTCAGTGCATCACTTCTTGATGCCCAGATGGGCGAGCGGGTTCTGGATGCCTGTGCAGCTCCCGGCGGAAAAAGCTGCCATATTCTGGAACAAACCGAAGATGTATCCCTATGGTCGCTGGATGTTGACAGTGAGCGGGCAGCCCGTATTCATGAAAACCTGTCTCGCCTGCAACTAACGGCCAATGTTATTACCGGCGATGCCACCCAGCCAGACACCTGGTGGGACGGCAAGCCCTTCGACCGAATTCTGTTAGATGCCCCCTGTTCCGCCACAGGTGTCATACGGCGGAATCCTGATATCAAGTGGCTGCGTAGAGACGAAGATATCGCCCAACTGGCCGACCTTCAGCGACAGATCATTGATCAGATGTGGTCCCTGCTGAAGCCCGGCGGCACGTTGCTGTATGCAACCTGTTCTGTCCTGCCGGATGAAAACAGCCTGCAAATAAAAGCATTTCTGGAGCGGCACGATGATGTCGTACTAGAGCCTATCCCGGCGGAATTCGGCCTGGATACCGGTTACGGTATCCAGCTACTTCCAAAACCCCAGGGAAATGATGGCTTTTTCTACTGCCGGTTACGCAAAAAAGCGTCATAATGCAGGATTGACCTGGTGACCGTCGGCCAGCCCGGCGGCCTCACGATGTAAGGAACCCATTCAGGCACGTTTCATGAAAATCATCATTCTCGGCGCCGGACAGGTCGGGGGCACCCTGGCTGAGAACCTGGCCAGCGAAGAAAACGATATCACGGTCGTGGATACCGATGGCGAACGACTCAGGGAATTGCAGGACCGGCTCGATATCCGTACGGTCCATGGCATGGCCTCGTTTCCCTCGGTCCTGAAGCAGGCGGGCGCAGATGACGCCGATATGCTGGTAGCCGTTACCAATACCGACGAGGTGAACATGGTGGCCTGCCAGATCGCCTACACCATGTTCCGGACGCCCACCAAGATCGCCCGTATTCGCCAGACGGCTTACCTTAGCCGCGCGGGCCTGTTCAATGACGAAGCCTTCCCGGTTGACGTTCTGATCAGTCCGGAACAGGTAGTCACCAAATACATCACACGACTGATCGAGTATCCGGGCGCCCTGCAAGTGCTGGATTTTGCTGGCGGCAAGGCACAGCTGGTTGCTGTGAAGGCTTATTACGGCGGTCCGCTTGTGAACCAGGAACTCCGGACCATCCGCGAACATATGCCCAACGTGGATACCCGGGTTGCAGCCATCTTCCGTCGCGGAAAAGCGATCATGCCGGAAGGCACCACCGTGATTGAAGCGGACGACGAAGTCTTCTTCATTGCTGACCGTAAGCATATCCGCGCTGTTATGAGCGAGCTGCGTCGCCTGGATCAGGACTACAAGCGCATCATCATCGCCGGTGGTGGCAATATTGGTCTGCGGCTGGCCCAGGCGATTGAAGACAAGTACAACGTTAAGATCATTGAGCACAATGTTCAGCGTTGTCATCACCTGTCTCAGTCCCTGAACAAGGCGATTGTCTTTAACGGCAATGCTTCTGACCGGGATCTGCTGGTCGCTGAAAGTATTGAGGAAACCGATGTCTTCATCGCGCTAACCAATAACGATGAAGCCAACCTCATGTCCTCGTTGCTGGCCAAGCGTCTTGGTGCCCGCAAGGTGATGGCGCTGATCAACAACCCGGCCTACGTCGACCTGTTGCAGGGCGGCAGTATCGATATCGCGATCTCACCCCAACTGGCCACGATTGGCAGTTTGCTTCGCCATGTAAGACGTGGTGACGTAGTAAACGTTCACTCACTTCGCAGAGGCGCGGCAGAGGCAATTGAGGCAATCGCGCATGGTGACGAAACCAGCTCACGGGTTGTTGGCCGAACCATTGGCGCCATTGAGTTGCCACCGGGAACCACCATCGGTGCAGTGGTACGGGATGATCAGGTGCTGATCGCCCACGACCATATCGAAATCCAGTCCGGCGACCACGTTATCTTGTTCCTCACCGACAAGAAGCGTATAACCGAGGTGGAAAAACTGTTCCAGGTGGGACTCAGTTTCTTCTGAAAAACCGGTAAAATCTGGCCGCATAAAAACACTGACTCCGCGGCCAGTCACTTTACGAAGGAATAACAATAGTCTGTTCTGTACCGCCGCCGGATTGGCCATAACAACACGGAACCAGGCGAAGAGGTACAGAAGACAAGGTGCTTTCTGGGGGAGTTGAATGCATCTGCCGGTCATTCTGCGCATTCTGGGGATTCTTCTGGTTCTGTTCAGCACCGCCAGCCTGCCGCCCATGGCAGTAGCCTGGTGGTATGGCGAACCGGAAATCATGCTGTTTACCTATACCTTCCTGATCACACTCGTGACCGGGCTGGTCTTCTGTCTGCCATTCATGCGTGCCAAGCATGATATGCGACCGCGGGATGGCTTCCTGATCACGGTCCTGTTCTGGGTAGTTCTTGCCATTTTCGGTGCATTCCCGCTCCTGTTGATGGATGCCCCATCGCTATCCGTCACAGATGCCTTCTTTGAGTCCATCTCCGGCCTGACCACCACTGGGGCAACGGTGCTGACCAACATCGACGCCATGCCTCGCGCCATCCTGTTTTATCGACAACAGCTGCAATGGCTCGGCGGTATGGGGATCATTGTTCTCGCCGTTGCGATTCTGCCCATGCTGGGCATCGGCGGGATGCAGTTGTATAGAACGGAAGCTCCCGGCCCGGTAAAAGATCGCAAGCTGACACCTCGAATTGCCGAAACCGCCAAAACTCTCTGGTATCTCTACCTTGGTCTGACCGTCGCCTGCGCAATGGCTTACTGGATGGCTGGCATGACACCATTTGACGCCATCAGCCACAGTTTCTCCACCGTTGCCATTGGCGGATTCTCAACCCACGACGCCAGCATTGGTTGGTTTAACAACCCTGCTATTGAAGGCATCGCCATCTTTTTCATGCTGATTTCCGGCATCAATTTCGCCATGCATTACCTGGTTTGGCACAACCGCAGTTTCCTGATGTATTTCTCGGATCCGGAAGTCCGTGGGTATCTGCTAATGCTGGTTGGCGTCTGCGCACTGACAGTGCCGGTACTGCTTTACAATGATGTCTACGACGGGATGGAAGCTGCCCGCTACGGCATTTTTGAAGTGGTATCCATTGCGACAACCACAGGATTTGCCACCACCGATTTCTCTATCTGGCCCACCTTCCTTCCGCTGTTGCTCTTTCTAACCAGCTTTGCCGGAGGCTGTGCCGGTTCAACCGCCGGTGGTATGAAAGTGATCCGTGTTTTGCTGATCTTCAAGCAGGGATCACGGGAACTAAAACGGTTGATTCATCCCAACGCCATCTTTTCGATCAAGCTGGGACGCAAACCAGTGGATGACAAAGTAGCGGATGCTGTCTGGGGCTTTTTCTCGGCCTATGTTTTCCTGTTCATTGTGATGTATCTGGCGCTTCTAGCTACCGGTCTGGATATCACCACAGCCTTCTCCGCCGTTGCATCCTGCATGAACAACCTAGGCCCGGCACTGGGCGAGGCATCATCTAACTACCAGAGTCTGCCGGATACTGCGAAGTGGATTTTAAGCTTTGCCATGTTGCTGGGGCGTCTGGAAATATTTACTTTGTTAGTGCTGTTTACCCCGATGTTCTGGCGGCACTGACCCTGACCGCCATAAGAAAAAACAGCCGCTGTTCTAGCGGCTGTTTATTTAAACTACAGCAGCAGAGATTAATACCAGAACAGCATTTTCACCTTCTCATCAAACGACCAGTGATTCAGCATCCACTGCCCATTCGATTGATAAAAGATGAAACGCCAAACCAACGCATGCTTCTCAAACTTTTGCAGGTAGGCATACTGGATAAGTGAATTCCCAGCTGTCTCAACCTTGATCAGATCAAAACCCACGGGTTTGCCATACCGCTGCAGCACTATGGGCATCTGCCTTTCAAGCTGACTGACCTGAGCATCCATCTCCGTAGCAGGGAAGAGTACATACGGCTTCAAGCGTTCCATACCTTCCCTGAGACTCCCTTTACCGACGTCCTTCATGACGGTATCAACCAATGATTGCATGGCGTTCTTATCCAGCAAAGGCTCCGCCGCTGGTAGTGAAAGCGAAAACATCAAGAGTATCGAGCTGATTAGGTAACGCATGCTTCATCCCTGTTTTATGATTGTTGGCTTTTCTGCCAGGTATTCAGGTGAATCCCTGTCGAGCAGGTTGCATCAGAAAATGCCCTGAGCGGTTCAACAATGGCCCGACGACGCGCGCTCAGTTCATTCACTTCCGCCTTATCGGCTTGGTAAGCCTGCCAGGCATCAGAGCTATAGAGTGTATCGACCAGATCCTCGACAACATCATGACGGGCTTCATGGCCACTCCCCAGCTGCGCCGGTTGATCCTGCCAAGGTACATGAATGGTTTCCGGTAACCGATGTAGTGCTTCTTCAAGCTGGGCTTCAGGAAGCCCCTCCTGCCGGTTTTTCTCAATGAAACGACGCGCATTAAGCAAATCACTGAACGCGACTTCAAAGCGGTCTGTCAGTTTTTCCAACTGACAGATACGCGCCTCCAGCAGCCCAACTTCTGAAACCAGATCATCAAAATCTGTCACCATTTCATTGAGCTGTGGATTTCTGGCAATTATTTCCCGCTGCTCTGGCGATGAGGGATGAAAATCTTCCCCTCTGACCATACTGCCAACCTGTTTCGTCAGCGCCTTTTGCCACTGGCTGACATTGAAAATCATGGAGTCTTTCAGTGGAAGATCAGATAAATGAGGAATACTCACCGTTGTGAGGGTCTGTCTCTGATGGTCGTCACTGTTACCCGTTAATGAGCTATCTGAAGAAGGGACAGGCGTATTTTTGCTCTCTACCCCCACACGATCCTGCCAGCGGGTCTTGAGATGAATGCCTGACACCCGGGTTGCCTCAGAAAACGCTTTCAGCGGTTCAATCAGCTCATTACGCTGATTTTCGAGGGTAGCAATGCTTTCCTGATCATTCTGATAACAACGATATTGATCTGACTTGTGGAACACTTCCACGGCATTCTTCATCTGCCGTAACCGCTCATCCTCATCACTGACCAGATACCAGGCCATCTGACCGGGCATATGAATATGCTCTGGCAGATGTCGCAATGCCGAGGACAACCGATGCTCTGACCACTGAGCCTTGTTATAACGGTCAATGATGCGGCAAACCTCAAAGGCCAGGCTGTATTCGATCTCAAAGCTGCTGCACTTATTGTGAAGCAGGGTAATTTCGGTATTTATGACCTGAATTTTGTCAACCAGCCGATCAAACCGTTGCGCCATTTCACGGATGGTTTCATTCGCCCGGACAGCCTGACGGTGATATTTCGACATTTTATGGAAATCTTCACCTTTCAGGGTGGTTTTCACCTTGTTCCCGACGGTTCTGATTGATTTATCCAGACTGTATCTCAGGGTCGCGATAGGCGATATTTCATCAAACAGGGTAGGGCGGTAGGCATTTAATCCCGCCGAAGCCTCTCGATTCTGGTCACTCAACTTACTCGTTGTTGCAAACTTGGGTATATCAGTGCTTGCGCTGTCATTCGCTGGATTAATCGCTGAATGATTATCTGATGAATTCTGACGGGATGAAGGCTTTTCCATGCTGTTACTTCCTTGATAATGCTGGCGGGTTACGGTGAATACATTGGTTTAATTATTGGCTATCCCTCCCGTTTCCCGCCGAATCCTTTGATACTGATTTGAAATATCAGTTATGAGATCCAATGAAGAATGTCAGAAAAATCCCTTTAGTCCATTCTTATCGGGCAGAATTCAGCCATTACTCTTCATCCCAGATTGAGGCCAGGGAATAGTCACTCCCTTCCACGACAAAATGATGGCCGTCTATATAGCGGAAATGGCACTCCAACTCCGATATCCGGTCAACATCCTCAACACTGAGTAGCAACTTGGCAGCTTCCAGATTTTCCCGTTGTCGGATAGGGGATACGGATTTAGGAATCACATACACCCCGCGCTGTACAGCCCATTGAATCAGCACCTGGGCAGGAGACATATCATGTTTATGGGCAATTTCCCCAATAATGGCATTATCCAGCAGGATTGGCTCATCTCCAGAGCGCATATCGGGGCCTCTATCCATAGAGCCCAGTGGTGAGTAGGCCGTCACCTGTATGCGATGCTCCTGACAGAAACGGACCAACATCTGCTGCTCAAGAAAAGGGTGCAGTTCGATCTGGTTCATAGCGGGCATGATTCTAGCCTTACTGATCAGGCCTTCCAGCTTATGGATGCTGAAGTTAGATACGCCAATGTATCTTACCAACCCTTGATCCTCACAGGCTTCCATGGCTGCCCAAGTTGTCTCTAAAGGTAATGATTTCAATGAGATACATTCATCTGCAGTGGATGCGAAAAGCACATCCTGTCTGACAGCCACCGGCCAGTGCATCAGATACAGATCCAGATAATCCAGTCGCAGGTCTGACAGAGTCTTTTCCAGCGCGGGCAAGACCGCTTCAGGTGCATGGGCGTTATTCCAGAGTTTTGAAGTGATAAAGAGGTCTTTTCTGTTTACTTCTCCTGCCTCAATAGCATCCCTTAACGCTGAACCAATTTCAGGCTCATTGCCATAAAGAGGGGCACAATCAATGTGTCGATACCCATTTTTGATAGCTTCCCTGATTGCGCCATAAACAGCGCCACGCTCAGACTTCCATGTTCCCAAGCCTATCATCGGCAACACAGTACCGGATAATGTCGTGAGAGTCATAATGATCTCTTTTGCTTAAAGAAAAGACCTTTTCACGCGTACAGGAAGAGAGTTACTAATAATAACTGATCAATATTAGCAACGGTAAATATAGAACATTAAATATATTTTCATACCTTAAGAAAAATCAAACCTAAATAACTTTTAGTATTAAAAAATTAATTTAAATCAATAAAAGTTATTAATGGAACTTTTATACATCGAATTCAGCCTAACTACATAATATGAGTACAATCTGATTTCATTTTCTTTCTAGGTATAATCATCTATGGAAACGAGCGCTACACACTCTCTACAAACATATCCACGGAGAGCATCTCACCAAACAGACAATCCTAACTTCAGTATTACAATAGCGTCAGGCAATAAGCTTAATATATTAAAAAATACTCTATTACCACTTAAAGCATGCATCCTATCTATTAAAGAACGACTATGTTTCATTATCAGTTTACTCTTTTCATTTATACAAAAATGGAGAACTGTAGATCCATTACCTATCAACAGTAATCCGCATGTATTGCATAATGAATTGGAATCAGATGACGTATATTCAAATGAAAATAGCAATACCATCATTCATCAACCTGAATATCCGCCCTCATCACAAAGCCCCCTATTTGAAACAGCTGATTCACAAACAGAAAATGAAAAAGTTCTTAAGGCTAATCCACTAGATAATGACACACTACCCACTGCCGAAAATGTTAGCCATCAAAGCACTATAGGTAACCTTGAAAATAATGATATCTCTCCTGTATTAGATGAAAGGACAATAAGCCAACATCATTCACTACATACTGAGCATCAACCAGAGCAAATAGTATTATACGGGTCCACTATACCAATATTAAATACGACTGATACAAACCGACAACAATGTTCAGAATCAGAGAACTCTACCCATGAAAGCGTGTCAGTGATGCAAATAGCATCCAGACCAACAATCATTGACTATAAAATAGCGGCTTATCATCAGTTAATGGTTGATCTGGATACGCTTTCTCCATTACTACAAAAAACTGAAACTAATAGACTATTAACGCCCTATTGCTGTCAATCGATAGTAACTTCATTTAATACATTAACAGCTTTATTGCCGCACACTCAGATATTTAACAACCTTGATGAAATCAATAATTATCTAAGAGCTCTAATAGATAACAATGAAATGCAACAAGATTCACAAATCATAGAATTTATAACAGCAATGAATAATTTAAATAAATTTATTAAGACGGCCTGTAAAAGAAAAAAAATGCATCAAATAGACTTTCACACAGATAAAACATTAAATATTTTATTTTCACAAATAATAAGAAATCTTGACGCTTTATTTTCACACTCAATGACTCAACAGGAAACTCCTAACCTAAAAACATATCCAACATATCAACACTCCTCACCCACAAAGCGTAAGAAAACATATATCAAAATACCAAAATTTTCTCGCGTTCCGCCAAGATTAAACAACTAGAAAAAACAAACAATTAAAATGCAAGGGGTATTTATTATTTGACTAGATATTATATAAGTAATCATTGCATCTAATTGAAAAGTATTTTTTTATCATCATTCAGAAAAGAATGAATGATAATGTCGCATTGTTATTATCACTATCAATTTAAATATACTATTGAACTAAATACAGTTTACCCCATCATATTTTCATATTTTCATTAAGATGGTTAGGTCATTTTGAACAATACTATTCCAACAACAGCAACTAACAGATCATTAGTTGCGAGTACATCAACAAACAATGAAAGCACAGCGAGTACTTCATACATTACTCTTACACCAGAACAATTATCAGGTATGAACAACTATCAGATATGTGAGCATATCTATAGGCTTTTAAAAAACTACGAAATTCAACCAATACCTCCTTCAGAAATTAGACGGCTTGTTTCATTCTGTGAAAATATTGATGAATTATTAATTGCAGATCTAACATTACTAAATACAGCTTCCTGTTTTGGTTTAACTGATATTGTACATATACTGATAAATGCAGGTGCCAATGTTAATATTGGCGATGATAATAACTACACCCCTTTATATAATGCATCCAAAAATGGCCACAGTAGGGTCGTAGAGATTCTACTTCAAGCAGACGCAGAAATTGATAACCCAGAAATTGATGGTAGAACGCCTTTATGTGCTTCAGTATTTTATAAGCAACCCCGCATCACAGATATACTCATAAATGCCGGAGCAGATATTAATTATCAGTCTTTGAGAGGTAATGCACCATTGCATGATGCCGCATGGATAGGTGATAGAGAGTCGCTTAATCTTCTTATTAATGCTGGTGTTGACATTTTCCAGACTGACAAGAATGGTAGAACAGCATTACACAATGCTGCATGGGCATATCAAAATCGAAAAATAGCAGTGCCGATACTCATCAGCAAAGGTCTTAATCCAAATCAAGCCGATTCTTTTGGTACAACTCCAGTCAATCTGGCATCACGCCATGGCAACACAGAGGCACTCCAGCAATTAATGGATGCGGGTGGTATAGTCACTGGTCAAGACTTACTCAATGCAGCAAAATACGGCTATTTCGAAACCGTAGTAGTATTACTTGGAAACAATGTAGACGTTACTTATACCGATATTGATCAAAATACGGCACTCCATGTCGCAGCATTAGGAAAAACAGAGCCAACTAATAATAATTGTTGCCACGCAGAAGTTATAAAAATTCTTGGAGATGCCGGTGCAAATGTTCATATTTACAATGGTGATGGAATGACACCTTTACACGTTGCTATAGATAATGACGAACCGAAACCTGATATTGTAATGCGTTTAATTGAAATCTGTGCTGACATTAATCAGCCGACGCTATTAAAATTCAATGAGGATCAATCCTCCTCCCAATTTATTAAAGATAAAAAACCATTACATTTGTCAGTAGAAAAAGGGCACGAATCCATTACTATGCTTTTATTAGTAAACAATGCCAATGTTAATTTGACTGATAAACATGGCAGAACCCCCTTACATATAGCAGTCACAAAAGGGAGTCCTGATACAGTTCAACTGCTTGTGGATGCTGGAGCCGATACGGATCCTGTTGATATCATCTCAAAAGAGACACCGTTATATAAAGCTGTAAGATGTGTGAGAAACAGCACTACAGATCAATTAAAAAGAACCTATACCGATATAATAAAAATTTTGACAAAAGCAGGGGCTGACCTGGATAAAACACATGAAAGTATAAGAGATGTTACTCGTAACACGCCTTTTAAAATAATGAACAATTTTTATACTCCCAATGAAATAAAGCAATTACTTGAACTAAAACCAAAACTTAAGATACTTAGAGATCGATTTTCTTGTTTTAGTTTGTTTAACATAAATCGCGTCTTTATCCGTGAACTGGTCAGCAATAGCCCTAAAATTCACTTTTTGCCTTTACCTGAAAAGCTCAAAAACCGTATCCGCGCCAATCATAGTATTAAGCCCTCTTTAACAGGGAAAGATCCCAACACTCGTGAAATTGAACCAGCCGCAGCCTCAGAAACAAAATCTGCAAAAAATACAAAAGCGGAAAGCCTGCCAAGAACACAAGATAAAAACAAATGGACAACAAGTCACAAAAATAGACGAATTGAAAATAAAGACTTTATTGAACGTCGTAGTAGAGAGGTCAGAAAAAAGGGTTTTGGTTCTACGGAGCCATCAAAAATAAAACGCGACCCCAATAAATTTAAAAAAACATTTGAGAAATAATAACATCTGCACAGATAACAACTCTATGATTTTTAGAGCACACAAGAACCATTATCAACTGTAAATAATTATTCTAGACAATAAGCACAGCTCTTCATTTTTTATAGATTTATTTTAATATTGCTCTATCATGGAAAGTTAGGTTATGGCTTACCCACCACATCGGATCGGAGTACATAATGAAAAAACACGAAAGTATTCAGAAAGTGATGACAACAAATCCTATCACTGTCCAAAAAGGCCAGAAGCTTAGCGAAGTGAATGCCATTTTCCGTGAACATAATATTCATCATGTGCCCGTTCTGGATCAAAAAAAACCCGTTGGCATCATCGCTGAAGCAGACGTACTCCGGTTGATTTATGATGCAGGTAATACGGACAGCCGTATGCAGGACTCTATGATCGATCAACAGCATACGATCAACGATGTAATGACCACTGATCTCAAAACACTCAGTACATCATCCACAGTCAGAGATGCTGCAGAACTTTTGTCTGACAGTCGTTATCACTCAGTGGTTGTGCTCGAGAATGAGAAGCTTGCCGGCATAGTGACAACGACGGATCTAATCCGCTACTTATGTGAACAGTTCTGATATTCTCACATTGTCGACTTTGTCCCGCGCGCTTGCGTTGCGGGGCAAATTATCTACGTAAGCGGCTCAATCTGTCCGTTTCATTCTTTCACTGCTTTATTTCGCAGCTTTTACTTCATAAGGTTTTTATTCAGCCGATGTTCGAATAGCATATTCGGTGTCTTTTACTGATGTCATGGATGGAGAACGGATGAACAAGGTCAAAATAACCGTTTTCAAGTGGGCTGGTGCCTGGGGTCCGTTCAAGATCAAGATTCCCTGCGGTGAGTGTGCACTGACAGAAAATATCATCCGCGACACCATGGCCAATGAACTGGCGGATATCCCCGTAGAACTGGATGAACGGGAATGGCTGACCGAATGGTGGAAACCACTGACTAAAGGCGGCTGGCATGCCCCCATTGTAATGGTTGAAGATAAAGTCATTTCACAGGGAATGGCACTAAACCGGGGCTTATTGACCCAGGCTGTTATTGAGCATCACAGCAGCCAGAGTCCGATCAGCGGTAATCATGTTTTTGGTAAGGAAAACTGCCCTTACTGCGTACGTGCCAAAGATCATCTGGATCGCCGCGGCATTCCTTATGAGTACCACGATGTTATCAAGGATTCCCGCGCCCTGTACGA
Source organism: uncultured Kistimonas sp. (assembly GCA_964291505.2). GTDB lineage: Bacteria > Pseudomonadota > Gammaproteobacteria > Pseudomonadales > Endozoicomonadaceae > Kistimonas. The sequence goes on from OZ220199.1 coordinate 1,401,978, forward strand.
CATGCTCGCACGGGTAAAACCCATCATAGGCCCTAAAACCCCGGTCACCGTTCCTCAAATCTGGATTGACGGCAACTATGTGGGGGGCGCCGATGAACTCAGCAAAATCGTTGATGAATACGTCGAACCTAATTATGACCGTGGCCAGTGCTCCATTTCGCCTGAGAACCGGCAGAAAAGCGATAACGACTAATTATGTTCATGCCGCTGACAATCACTTTTTTCTGTATTGTCAGCGGTATCATCCACAAATCCCTTCAGCCTTGAAACACAGGTATTTCCCAGCTTTCCCCCAACCAATACATAAATTACACACAATGTTATCCACATTATGGCCCGATCTTTTTGCCATACTTCCGGGCTAACCGCTTTATCCAGTGACTCATCCTGAGACTGCCCTGTTTTTGTGCTGGCCGGACAAGGTATAATTTCCGCCATTTTTCCGGTTTATCCCACTGTCCGCCGTATCGGACAGGAACCCCAACCCTGAGGTGGTACTGTGACCCAACAAACCGTGCCCGACGCCAGCACTTTCCAGGGGCTGATCCTTGCCCTGCAAAACTATTGGGCCCGTGAAGGCTGTGTAATCATGCAACCGCTGGATATGGAAGTCGGCGCCGGCACCTTCCATCCTGCGACTTTCCTGCGCGCCATCGGCCCGGAGAACTGGAACTCCGCCTATGTGCAGCCCAGCCGCCGTCCGACTGACGGCCGTTATGGCGAAAACCCGAACCGTCTCCAGCACTACTACCAGTTCCAGGTGGTAATGAAGCCGTCGCCAGAGAACTTCCAGGAGCTCTACCTGGGCTCCCTGAAAGAGCTGGGTATTGATACCTCCGTTCACGATATCCGTTTCGTAGAAGACAACTGGGAATCCCCGACCCTGGGTGCCTGGGGTCTCGGCTGGGAAGTCTGGCTGAACGGCATGGAAGTAACCCAGTTCACCTACTTCCAGCAGGCAGGCGGTATTGAATGCTATCCCGTTACCGGCGAGATCACCTATGGTCTGGAGCGTCTGGCCATGTACCTGCAGGGCGTGGACAGCGTCTATGATCTGGTCTGGGCACACGGGCCGCAGGGCGATGTCACCTATGGTGATGTCTATCTCCAGAACGAGGTTGAAATGTCTACCTTCAACTTTGAACTGGCCGATACCAAGAGCCTGTTCGAACATTTCGACTACTTTGAACGTGAGTCCGAGCGTATGGTTGAGCAGGGGCTGCCGCTGCCGGCGTATGAATTTACGCTGAAAGCCTCCCACACGTTCAACCTGCTGGACGCGCGCCACGCAATCTCCGTGACCGAACGTCAGCGTTACATCCTGCGTGTTCGCACCCTGGCCCGGGCCGTTGCCCATGCCTACTTTGATGCACGCAAGAAACTCGGATTCCCCCTGGCGGATCCTGCGATAAGGCGTGAAGTAATGACCATGCAGGAGAAGAACTAATGGCAACACAGGATTTTCTGGTCGAGCTGGGCACCGAAGAGCTGCCCCCGAAAGCACTGAAAACGCTGGGTAACGCCTTTGCTGAAGGAATTCTCCAGCGTCTGGAAAAAGCCGGACTGGCTTATGGCAACCACCAGGTTTTCGCCGCTCCGCGTCGTCTGGCGCTACTGGTTCGCGAGCTGGAAACCGCCCAGCCTGACCGTGACGTTGAGCGCAAGGGCCCAGCTGTTCAGGCCGCTTACGATGCCGAAGGTAATCCCACCAAGGCCGCTGAAGGCTTTGCCCGTTCCTGTGGTGTTACCGTCAGCGATCTCGTGACAGAAGAGACAGACAAGGGCGCCTGGCTGGTTTTCCGTTCCACCGAAAAGGGCAGTGCTACTGCAGAACTGCTGCCAGCCATGGTCAAAGCGTCTCTGGATGAACTGCCGATTCCCAAGCGCATGCGCTGGGGCGCGAGCCGGGTAGAGTTTGTTCGTCCTGTGCACTGGCTGGTCATGCTGCTGGGTACTGAAGTCGTGGATTGTGAAATCCTCGGCCTGACTGCGGGCCGTGAAACTCGTGGCCACCGTTTCCATCACAACGATGTGATCACCATCGAAAATCCGGCGGATTATCAGCGTCTACTGGCTCGCAACGGTTACGTCATTGCCGACTTTGAAGGTCGTCGCAGCACGATCCGTCAGCAGGTGGAAGCAGAAGCCCGTAAACTGGATTGTGAAGCCGTTATCGACGAAGACCTGCTGGATGAAGTCACCGCTCTTAACGAGTGGCCTGTGGCACTGGCCGGCCGTTTTGATGATGAATTCCTGGAAGTTCCCCAGGAAGCGCTGATATCTTCCATGAAAGAGCATCAGAAGTATTTCCACGCGGTGGACAGTGAAGGCAACCTCAAGCCTTACTTCATCACCATCGCCAATATCGAAAGTCAGGATCCTGCCCAGGTGATTGCGGGTAACGAAAAAGTTATTCGTCCCCGTTTGGCGGATGCCAAGTTCTTCTACGATAACGACCGCAAGTCCACCCTCGAAGAACGTCGTGAAACCCTGAAGCCGGTAGTATTCCAGAGCAAGCTGGGCTCCCTGTACGCCAAGACCGAGCGTATTGCCCGACTGGCCGCCTATATTGCTTCTCAGGAAAACGGTAACAGTGACTGGGCACGTCGTGCCGGTGAACTGTGCAAGTCTGACCTGGTGTCTGACATGGTTCAGGAATTCCCTGAATTGCAGGGCATCATGGGCCAGTACTACGGCACCAATGACGGTGAGCCGGAAGAGGTCTGCCGCGCCCTGAACGAACAGTACATGCCTCGCTTTGCCGGTGATGAACTGCCTACCGGCCTGACCGGCTGTGCCGTCGCAATCGCAGACAAGCTGGACACCCTGACCGGTATCTTTGGTATCAACCAGCCACCTTCCGGCAACAAGGATCCGTTCGCACTTCGTCGTGCCACGCTGGGTATCCTGCGTATCATCGTTGAGAAGAAGCTGAACCTGGATCTGCGCAGCCTGATTGCAGTGGCTATCGAAGGTTATGCAGAGCAGGGCACAGAGCTGCCTGCCGGTGAAGCCCTGACCGAAACCGTGCTGGACTTCATGCTGGAGCGTTTCCGCGCCTGGTACCAGGACGAGAAGATCCCGGTTGAAGTGTTCCTGTCAGTCAAAGCGCTCAAGCCATCCCAGCCCTACGATTTCGATCGTCGCGTGAAGGCTATCCACAACTTCAGCCGTATGCCGGAAGCCCTGGCGCTGGCTGCAGCCAATAAGCGGGTATCCAACATCATGGCCAAAGCCGGGGATCTGGTGATTCCCGATAATGTGGACGAAGCGCTACTGACAGAAGAGGCTGAAAAGGCACTGGCATCGGCTCTCTCCGCCAAGCGTGAGGAAGTCCAGCCGCTGCTGGGCGAACGCAAGTATTCCACAGCCATGGAACGCATGGCGTCCCTGAAGGATACCGTGGATAACTTCTTCGATACGGTTCTGGTTAATGCGGAAGATCAGCAGGTTCGCCTGAACCGCTATGCATTGCTGCGTCAGCTGCGCGACCAGTTCCTCCACGTAGCGGATATCTCTCTGTTACAGAAAAGCTGATATTGGCAACGGAAACTGTCACCGGTTTCCGCCACAATACCGTTTTCATGCCTGATAATGGGAACGGTATGCCTTCAGTGGATGTTTTACTCAGTAAGACCGGCTCTGGTAGCCGGTCTTATGCCATAAACGACAGACAGGTTTCAGCCTGCACCCGAAAGGAAGGGGAGCCTTGCCGATGAAACTGGTCATTCTCGATCGAGATGGCGTCATCAACGAAGATTCCGATAACTATATCCGTTCCGTTGACGAGTGGATTCCCATTCCCGGTAGTATTGAAGCCATCGCCCGGCTGAGTCAGGCCGGTTATACCATTGCGGTGGCCACCAATCAGTCTGGTATTGGGCGCGGTTATTATGACTTGGCAGAACTGAGTGCCATGCATAATAAGATGAATCGTTTAGTAAATAACAATAATGGTTTAATTAGCACTATCGCTTATTGTCCCCATACACCGGATGACGATTGTGATTGTCGGAAGCCTCAACCGGGTTTGGTTCGTCAGATTGAAGCGAACCTGAAGACGTCGGCAGAAGGCGCCTGGTTTGTCGGCGATACTGGCAAAGACATTGACGTCGCTCGCATCTCAGGCTGTAAACCGGTTCTGGTGAAGACAGGGAAGGGGAATAGAACACTCGCTAAAGCCAGTGCGGATGACTTGATTGGTGTGAAAATTGTCAATTCACTGGCTGACTTTGCTGATTACCTGCTCAATGGAGCTGATGTCTGATGTTTTACCGTGCATTTCTCTGGTTTAGGACAGCTGTCTTCTATTTTTTATTGATACTCTGGACGGTTTTTTATCCAAGCCTGGTGTTGGTGAGCATTTATTTTGTGCCACGGAAGTATCGTCATCGATATGCTGTTGTCACCTGGTGCAGTGTCGCACTTATGCTGGTTAGAACCCTCTGTGGTATTCGCTGGGAAGTAGAAGGGAAAGAGAATATTCCGGATCACGGCTGTGTCATTCTCAGCAACCACCAGTCGACATGGGAAACATTTTACCTTCAGACCGTTTTCACGCCGCAGTCCACCGTCGTTAAACGTGAGTTGCTGAATATCCCTTTCTTTGGCTGGGCATTACGCTTCCTGAGCCCTATTGCCATCAATAGAAGTGATCGCAATGCGGCCATGCATCAGTTGATAGACCAGGGCACCCATTACCTGCAAGAAGGAAACTCGGTACTGATTTTTCCGGAAGGAACTCGGCGAGACTGGCCCGATCTGGGTAAATTCAGCCGAGGTGGGGCGATGCTGGCCAATAAAGCTGGCGTGGAAGTAGTCCCAGTCGTTCACAATGCCGGCCGTTGCTGGCCAAATGGAAAATGGTTGAAAACGCCGGGTGTTATTAACGTTAAAATCGGACAGCCCATTTCCAGTGAAGACAAATCCACCACTGAACTGAGCAAGCTGGCTTATGAGTGGGTGAAAGAAAATCAGAAAACACTGGATTGAATCCAAAGACGCCCTATAGAGCACGTTATAGGGCAATATCTGAGAGGGGAGGGCTGCTTCCGATAATTCCCCTATATATTCTCATTTCGTCTGATCACGTCAGCGCAATCCATAGCGACTTCATGACCTTTTAGTGTCTCTCTGGCATGGATAACCATCAACTGAGCTTTCTTCTTCATCTGCTGCATGATGGGCGTCATGATCTCATGTAAGCGATCCCATTCATCTTGAGTCAGGGTATAAACATCCGCCTGCGGATGATGCTGCATTTTCAGGCCGGTAATGCCAAATTCTTCCAGCAGCTCCAGCTGAGCACGGGTAATATGCGGTTCCTTGAAGTCCTTCTTGGGCGCGTATTTATCTAACGTTGCGAGTGAGTCATATTCAGGCAATGTTTGATCAAGAATACTGCTTTGCTCGCCACTCGAAGCCTGGTTGCCTGCAGAATCAGCTGCCTGATTGCTCACAGGTCTGCCCTGGTTAACAGAACCGCCGGAGTTGCTCCTGATATCATTGCTCATGTGCTGACCAACCTTATCCTTAGTTTCTCAGATCCCTGATTTCATCTGACAACTTGTCTTCCTCGTACTCCAACTGCTTCAACACGTCTTCCAGTTTCTCAAGCTCTGCTTTGATTGGATCAAATTGAGACTGAATCTGATTTTTTTCTTGTACTAATTTATCTCTTTCACTACTTAACTTTGAAAGATCGCTATTATTCTGACTTATTTTATTATTAAACTCAGAAATTTTATCATTAGATTTTTTAATATTTGCATTGCTTGAATTAATCACTCCAGAAGCTGCATTTCTTACAGCTTTATGGTGAAGTGTTTTCTTTATATTCCAAGGCCACCAATTCTCATACTGATGATCATTATATCTTTTTTGAGCATCTTTTTTAGTAGCCTCAAACTGTTTTTTTGTCGCTTCTTCCGTGGATTTTAAATCCTCATATTTTTCTTTTTCTTTTCCTGTCATTTCAATATTTTTTTCTTTACCAATAATCTCTACATTTTTATCTTTCAATCTTCCTTCAAAATTTTCTGCTTTATCCCTTAAGCTATCCAATTTCTCTTTCAGCTCTTCTTTTTTCTCTCTAATTTCACTTCTTTCTTCTTGCTTATCTATGATTTTTTCATTGGTGCTAGATGGTGAGCCTCCTGTTCCACCCACTGCAGCGGATCCGCCTCCCACTGCGTTATGTCCGCCAAACTGGGAAGGAGGCCGAATACCTGGCACAGCACCATGTCCTGGAATTTGGTTATAGAAGTTGGACATGCCCGCATATTGCATTCCAAACCCATGCATCGAGCCCATCATTCCGGGTGTATGGGCAACACCACCGGTCATGATGCTGATCTGTATGCCCGGTATGTTATAACCCGGCGCAATCCCGCCTTTGGCTCCAATACCACCAACCTGGCCGATACCGCCAATCGAAGGGGGCTGTGAAGGGTTAAACGCTATAGCCATAACCAGAATCCCGTTTTCTCTAGATCAAACCGCTCTTCTTAACAGAACCATTGCCCGCTGATTTTCCGGCGCATCCATTCTGTTTTACTGACTTGGACGCTTCTTTGATCTTTCGCTTTACATCAGCATCCAGCTCATTTTTCCATGCAATGGTTTCAGCCATGGCAAACTTGGGAAAATCAGGGTTTTCAATATCCCTTTGCACATCTTCCGGCGTCATATTGATATCACGAAGTAACCCCTGATAACGGGCAAAGACATCAGCTCCCTGATTAATCAGCAGATCTATTTCAGACAATATGGCTTTATCTTGCTTATCCGGATCAAGGTTTTCATTATCCATAATCAAAAACCATGCGATATTTTTCAGAATACTTTTATCGATACATAACAGTATAAGCAATTAAACAGGGCTAATTTATCGAGCCTGTTAATATAATTATTTTTATATTATTCCAATAGTACTCTCTAATTCTGATTAAGGTCACCTAATCGCATGTTGTTTAAGGGATTTATACCCTAGTTAGAAGGATTGGTTGGTATAAGTCCCTGATCTAGGTTTTTCAGTGTTATAGCGATCACAGAAAGCGTGGAAAGAGAAAGTTATTGTATTGAGCTACTGAGCCAAAATGTGGAATCCGAATTTCAATATCAGGCAGCGTCGCCATTTTTTCGCCAACTTTACTAATAGTTTTATCATGAATTTAAGATACTGCATCAGCAGATATGAATATCTACCCTACAGATGCTATTAACAATTTCTAATCATTGCCTTGCTATTCTAGATAGTATGAAAGTGGTTAAGCATAAACTGAATAGCAGCATTATTTATGCTTCGAGATTAAGCGTTTATTCGTTTTTTCTTTCAATATGCCTGTTGATTGCGCCTCCCCTTCATGCCATTGAGTTTTCCTCGATTCAATTATTTTCAGGCTTTAATGAACCACTCCATGCTGAGATTGAGGTTTCCGGCCTTGTTGACCCTGACGCGCCGATCGTCGTCGATGTCGCTTCCCCCCTGGAGCATCAAAATTATGACGTTCCATTGCAATACTTTAATGCGGCGATCAACACTTCCTTGCATCATTATGCTGATGGGCGTCGCATTATTCGCTTAACCAGTGCGTTGCCAGTTTCGCTTGAAAACCTGGATTTCCTTTTGATGACAATACCAGCTGATGAAACGATTTTGATGCGTGTTCAAATCCCCATCAAGCAGAACAACATCAGTGAGCAATATTCTCAACCCAGATTATGGGTTCAAAACGCCGATAGCACGAATACCGCCGAACTTCCCTTAACCCGTTTCAATGAGCCTTTACCAAAAAGCAACAAGCAAACATTCAGGAGTAAGCAAAAGATTGTTGCAGAAAAGCGATCAAACCGGCTCAAACGCACAGCGGAACTGGCCAGAGCCAATCGTCAGACAGACGCCAATGCCAGAGTATTAGCCTTTCATTCTGTTGTTGATGAAATATCATATAACCCGTATTTTTCGAAACAGGCGATTTCCGCTGTTCTGCATGAGGATAGAGAGACAGGCAAAACGAAAGTGTCAAATAAACCAACACTGGCCTTTAAACCGACAACTGATAATAAAGCCATCGATAAAATAGAAAAGAATAATAATGAAAATGAAAGTATCAATCTCGACATCTGGGAGAGGCTGGCCTTTAAAATCAACCCGCTTTTTGCTGTGCACACTATCCAGTCAGATTTCACCGTTTCGTTGCTAGGCAAATTTTTGATGTTAACTGCATATCCTAAGATGAGTGTTCAAACCCTAACCAAGCAACGGAATCCACAAATTTTCGTGTTTAAGGGCTCTTCGAAAGCCACCATCGCTACAAATGTGGTTGTCAGATGGATTGAGGCGACGACGATAACACCTTTCTTGGGGCATGCATCACAGAGGCTAATAGTGTTCTCTGGAGATAAATTCACTGATTACTTTGTCGTGTAGCTCTATAGTATGAGTCTCTGGCTGATTTCCGTTATCGTGCTATTTAGTTGAAGACTCTTATTGCAGTTCCGACACAGATACCGTGGATGACCGGTGTCTGCCTTTCCGTTTTTAACGACTCAATCTCGTGACTATGAGAAAAACCTTGAAATTTTAGCTGCTAACGCTTCGATAAAATCTGGACAAACTCATTGCCCCCGGTATAACCCCGGGGGGTTAGCAACGGATTAGCTATCCCCCATCAGCTGCTCTACGAGTCCCATCAGGATATGGATGACCTTGATATGAATTTCCTGGATACGATCTGCATAGCCAAAATGGGGTACGCGAATTTCAATATCCGCCAGACCAGCCATTTTTCCACCATCTTTGCCAGAAAGAACAATCGTACGCATTCCTTTCTGTTTGGCGACTTCCAGTGCTTTCAATACGTTGGCAGAGTTACCACTGGTACTGATACCCAATAAGATATCGCCAGATTGTCCCAGCCCCTCTACATAGCGGCTGAAGACGTAATCGTAGCCAAAATCATTGCTGACGCAGGACAGATGACTTGGATCTGAAATCGCAATGGCCGGATAGGCAGGACGGTTTTCGCGATAACGTCCGGTCAACTCTTCAGCAAAGTGCATGGCATCACAATGCGAACCACCGTTGCCACAGGAAAGCACTTTACCGCCAGCCTTGAAGGATTCCGCCAAAAGTTCGGCGGCACGGGTAATTTTCTCCAGATTCGCGTCGTCATTCAGAAACTGGTCAAGCACCATGGCGGCTTCTGATAGTTCCTGTCTGACGTATTGCTGTAATTCATTCATTGCATCTGTCCCGACAACCGTCACTGTCCGTTTTCAAAATCAGACAGTGACGTTGTTTTACGCAGTATTTTTGAGGTTTCCGGATTATACGTCGAGGTTAGCAACCTTCAGCGCATTGTCTTCAATGAAGTCCCGGCGCGGCTCAACGACATCACCCATCAGTGTTGTGAAGATCTGGTCAGCAGCAATCGCATCGTCAATGGTCACACGCAGCATACGGCGGGATTCCGGATCCATGGTGGTTTCCCAGAGCTGCTCCGGGTTCATCTCACCCAATCCCTTATAACGCTGAATGTAGTGACGCTTAGTCGATTCATGCATCAGCCAATTCAGGCCCTGCTCAAAGTCATCGATGGGTTGAACACGCTCTCCCTTGCGGAAATGGGCGCCATCCTCCAGTAAGCCCTGAAGCTGATTACCCAGCTTCACGATATTGCGGTAATCATTCGAGATGAAGAACTCGGTCTGGAAACGGTATTCGGTGGTAATTCCATGGGAAACGACGCTGGCTACCGGTACCCAGATATTGAGTTCACGATTCTCTACAGCAGACAGAGTAATACTGACACCAGAGATTTTCTTGCTGCCAAGCTTCTCATTCAGTGCTTGTACCCAGCTTTCTACAAGATCCTGCTGCTTCAGCGCATCTTCAGTCAGCTCGGGTGAATAGATCAAGTCACGAAGCACATCCGCAGGGTAGACGCGAGACAGACGATCAATTATAGCCTGAACGTTACGGAAGTCATTGACCAGGGATTCAAGCTGTTCACCCCCGATACCTGGCGCATTCTCATTGACGTGCAGACTGGCGTTTTCCATCGCAGCCGTGGTCAGATATTGCTGAAGGGCATTTTCGTCCTTCAGGTACTGCTCCTGCTTGCCTCGCTTGATCTTGTAGAGTGGTGGCTGAGCAATATAGATATACCCACGCTCAATCAGTTCAGGCATCTGACGGAAGAAGAACGTCAACAACAGTGTACGAATGTGCGCACCGTCGACGTCAGCATCGGTCATGATAATGATCTGATGGTAACGCAGCTTATCCGGATTAAACTCTTCCCTACCAATACCACAACCCAATGCCGTGATCAGCGTACCCACTTCAGCAGAGGAGAGCATCTTATCGAAACGTGCTTTCTCGACGTTCAGGATCTTACCTTTCAACGGCAGGATAGCCTGCGTCCGACGGTCACGGCCTTGCTTGGCAGACCCGCCCGCAGAGTCACCCTCCACTATGTAGAGTTCGGAAAGGGCAGGGTCCTTTTCCTGACAGTCAGCCAGTTTTCCTGGAAGACCTGCGATATCCAGCACACCTTTCCGTCGCGTCATCTCACGGGCTTTCCGTGCAGCTTCACGGGCACGGGCAGCATCCAGCATTTTATTGACGACGATCTTGGCATCATGCGGATTTTCCAGCAGGAAGTCGCCAAAAAAGTTACCCATCTCCTGCTCTACAGCCGTTTTAACTTCCGAAGAAACCAGCTTGTCCTTGGTCTGAGAAGAGAACTTGGGATCCGGCACTTTGACGGAGACAATGGCAGTCAGACCTTCCCGGCTATCATCACCCGTTGTGCTGACCTTCTGCTTCTTCAGCAGGCCTTCTTTTTCAATGTAACTGTTCAGGGTACGTGTCAGCGCAGCACGGAAGCCCGCCAGGTGGGTTCCGCCGTCACGCTGAGGAATGTTGTTGGTAAAGCAGAAAATGCTTTCCTGGAAGCTGTCATTCCACTGCAGAGCGACTTCCACGGCTACGCCATCGTCGCGCTCACGCATGAAGTGGAACACGCTGTTGATCGCATTCTTCTTCTCATTCAGGTATTCAACGAATGCTTTCAAGCCACCTTCATACTTGAAGGTTTCTTCACGACCATCACGCTCATCCTTCAGAACGATACAAACACCGGAGTTAAGAAATGACAGCTCACGCAGACGCTTGGCCAGAATATCAAAGCTGAATTTGATATTACTGAAGGTTTCGGATGAAGCCCAGAAGGTGACTTCCGTACCTGTCGTGTCCGTATCACCAATCACCTTCAGAGGTTCACGCGGCACGCCATCATTGAAGATCTGCTGGTGAACATTGCCACCACGGCGGATCGTCATGCGCAGTTCGCTGGAAAGGGCGTTAACCACTGAAACACCCACACCATGAAGACCACCAGACACCTTATAGGTGTTATCGTCGAACTTACCGCCGGCATGCAGTACCGTCATGATAACTTCGGCGGCAGAAACCCCTTCTTCTTCATGGATATCCGTCGGGATTCCCCGGCCATTATCACGGACAGAGACGGATTCATCCGGATGGATCACCACATCTATCTGGCTACAATGTCCCGCCAGCGCCTCATCAATGGAGTTATCCACGATCTCAAACACCATGTGGTGCAGGCCGGTGCCGTCATCCGTATCACCGATATACATCCCGGGACGCTTACGCACCGCATCAAGTCCCTTCAGGACCTTGATATTCGATGCATCATAAGTCTGCTCAGTCATCAGTCTGCCTCTCCATAACCTTCCGCGCCGGGGCGAGTGCGCTGTCTGCCCTGCTCAAACATTACGGATTGAGCCAAGGCAGAACAGGGTAGACAAAACACTCGTCACCGCAGTTAATCATTGCTACTTACAGCACCATGTTCCACGTGGAACATCTTTACCTGGGTTTTCTCGTTCCATTGATGCGCCAACCCTTCACGCTCAACGCTGGTCACAAAGACCTGGCAATGCATGGCTTCCAACGTATCGCACAGCAACTGCCTGTGTTCTGCATCCAGTTCTGACGGCAAGTCATCCACCAGATAGGTGCAGGGGCGATTACTGATTTCTGAAAACAGTAACCCCTGGGCCAGTTTAAGGGCGCAAACCACCATTTTCTGCTGTCCCCGGGACAGAATCTCTGCGGCATTCATCCGCTCCAGCCTGACCTTCAGATCTGCACGCTGAGGACCGGCATGGGTATACCCGGAGTTAATGTCACGCTCCCGGTTTTTGCTGAGTATCTCACTGAGACACAAGTCCTTATCCCAACCCCGGTAATAACTCACCTTTAATCCGGGCACATTGGAGAACTTTGTCATGACCTGTTCAAAGACAGGCAGTAATCGCTCTATATACTCAGACCGCAAATCGTCCACTTGTTTCGCAACAGTGACCAATTCCTGATCCCAGATAGCCAACTGCGAACAGTCTATTTTACCATGACGGAGCAAGGTATTCCGCTGTCTCAAACATTTCTGTAAGCGCTGCCAGAGAGGGAGAAATCGATGTTCCACGTGGAACACTCCCCAGTCAATAAACTGCCGTCTTTCCTTAGGCGATCCTTCAAGCAGACGAAAAGTGTCAGGATTTATGACTTGAATGGGCAGGATCGAGGCAAGACTCGACACATTATTCACAGTTTCACCCGCGATACGGATTTGATAATCCCCCTCCTGCGTTCGGGTTACCCCCACAGGAATGGATCGAGACTCCTGGCTGATTTCCCCAAAAACCGTACAGGATTGTGTACTACTCCGAATGACAGGCTTCAGTTTCGACGAACGAAAAGAACGCGCCATACCCAACAGGTAAATGGATTCCAGGATACTGGTCTTGCCACTGCCATTCTTGCCGTAAAAGATATTGATATCAGGTGAGGGTTCCAGGGAAACCGTGGCGAGATTCCTGACATCGGTGATTGCGAGACGCCTGATGGTCATATCGTTGTTTTTACCGGGTTAAAACCAGAAAACGGATGCCGCAGGGCATCCGTTTTCCGTTAGGGTGCAGAGAATTGCCGTCGGCTCAGAGGCGCATGGGCATGACCACATAGACGGAATCACCACCCTCAGTCTCTTCAATCAGCGCACTACTGTTGGAATCGGACAGGGTCAGCTTGACCGCATCGCCGGAAATAACAGACAACACGTCCAGCAGATAGCTGACGTTGAAGCCGATCTCAAGCGCGTCGCCCGGATAGTTCACGGTCACTTCTTCTTCCGCTTCTTCCTGCTCCGGGTTATTCGCCATGATCTTCATGGTGTTTTCATTCAGCATCATGCGAATACCGCGGTATTTCTCATTGGAGAGAATCGCCGTCCGGTTGAACGCCTGACGCAGGGTCTGACGATCACCAATCACAATCTTGTCACCGCCACGGGGCAATACACGCTCGTAATCCGGGAATTTGCCGTCAACCAGCTTGGAGGTAAAGGTGAAATCACCGGTATTGGCACGGATGTGGTTTCCGCCCACCGTGATATTGACCGCCTCATCGCCTTCCGTCAGCAGACGCGCCAGCTCCAGGATACCCTTACGCGGGACAATCACCTGGTGCTTGTTATCCTGGCTGATATCCGCATCCACAGAGCACATAGCCAGGCGGTGACCATCGGTCGCTACGGAGCGCAGCATGTGGTTGTTCACTTCCAGCAGCATACCGTTGAGGTAATAACGGACATCCTGCTGCGCCATGGCAAACCCGGTGCGATCAATCAGGCGACGCAGACGGGATTGGGCAATGGAGAAGGTAAACGAGCCGGCTTCTTCTTCAATATTCGGGAAATCGTTAGCAGGCAGCGTGGATAGCGTGAACCGTGAACGACCGGTACGCAGAATCACTTTCTGGTCATCGACCTTCAGCTCGATATCGCAATCCTCGGGCAAGGATTTGCAGATATCCATCAGCTTCCGCGCGGGAACGGTAATCTCACCGCTCTCGGCAGACTGTTCCAGTTTGACGCGACCAACCAGTTCAACCTCAAGGTCAGTCCCGGTCAGGGAAAGCTGGTCACCCTCGACAACCAGCAGAACGTTGGACAGGACCGGCAGAGTTTGCCTGCGCTCCACAACACCAGCGACCAACTGCAGCGGCTTGAGCAGTGCTTCCCGGTTAATGGTGAGTTTCATGGTTTCCTTCTCTCGTAATCCTCGTTGGAAGATACCGTCATCAGCTGGTCAGCGACCGATGCAGATTCTTGTAATCCTCAGCGATTTCGTTATCAGTTTCAATCAGTTCCTTCACCTTGCGGCAGGCATGCAGGACCGTGGTGTGGTCACGGCCGCCGTAGGCTTCACCAATTTCCGGAAGACTGTGGTTGGTCAGTTCCTTGGACAGCGCCATGGCAATCTGTCGCGGACGGGCAACAGAGCGGCTGCGGCGCTTAGATAGGATATCCGACATTTTGATCTTGTAATATTCAGCCACGGTGCGCTGGATATTATCGATACTGACCTGTTTATCCTGCAGCGCCAGCAGATCTTTTAGCGATTCGCGGATCAGATCCACATTGATGCGACGTCCCATGAAATGCGCACTGGCAATGACCCGCTTCAAGGCACCTTCCAGCTCACGGACGTTGGAGCGAATCCGCTGGGCAATAAAGAAGGCCGAATCATGGGGCAGTTCAATATTGGCCTGCTCAGCTTTCTTCATCAGGATCGCGACCCGGGTTTCCAGTTCTGGCGGTTCAACCGCAACTGTCAGGCCCCAGCCAAAACGGGATTTCAGGCGCTCTTCCAGACCGGCAATTTCCTTAGGATAACGATCACAGGTCAGAATCATCTGCTGCCCGCCTTCTAGCAAGGCGTTAAAGGTATGGAAGAACTCTTCCTGGGAACGCTCCTTGCCGGCAAAGAACTGGATATCGTCAATCAGTAATGCATCGACTGAACGATAGTACCGTTTAAAATCGTTAATGGCATTCAGCTGCAAGGCTTTGACCATATCCGCGACAAAACGCTCAGAATGCAGATAAATGACTTTCGCGTCAGGATTCTGTTTAACCAGCGAGTTACCCACAGCGTGCATCAAGTGCGTTTTACCCAGACCTACACCACCATAAAGGAACAAGGGGTTATAGGCCGCTCCGGGATTTTCTGCCACCTGGCGGGCTGCAGCCAGTGCAAGCTGGTTGGACTTACCTTCAACAAATGTTTCAAAGGTAAAAGTCGTATTCAGGGAGCTGTTGTGTTTAATACTGCCCTCAACCTCTACCTGACGCTCTTTCTGGCGGGCAGGCGCCGGTTGCTGAGGCTCTGGTGCAGGCCTGGCAGCAGGCTCATCCTGCTCAATCACATCACTGGCAGCAGCCCGTGATTGCTTTAACGGATTAACGAAAGAACGAGAGGCTGAAGAAGCGCCCGCACCATGAGTGGCGTTTTCCTGCACAGAAACCGTTTCTGGTATTCGATATTCAGTATCAGTATCAACAGGTCTGGTGCTGTGCTGAACAGGCTGCGGCTCTGTCACCGCCTGAGGTCGCTCATCCACCAGATCCAGGCTTTTCTGATTGCTGGAATAAGGTGATGCATACTGCGTTGCAGCGGCGACAGGTGATTCTGTGGCCGGCTGGCGCGACGAAGCCGTTGATCCAGTCGAGCGAGAACGAATATTAAAAGAAGGCTTCCGGTTACTCACACCCAGAGCGATCGCGGGCGGATTCCCATCCGTCAGCTCATCCATCACCTCTTCGATACGAGGCAGGAACTTATCTTTGACCCAGTCGAGCACAAAACGGTTGGGGGCCAGCAGACACAGTTCGTCGTGATCCGCCATGACCTTCAGTGGACGTAACCAGGTGTTGAACTGCTGGGAAGGCAGTTCATCCTGAAGGATATCCATGCATTTCTGCCATAGCTCCAGTGGCACGAGGACGCTCCGGTTGAAAGTGAAGAAAGTGGTTCAGAACCGATGTTGAAAACAGTTTATTTTATCGTGTGTTGCCGATGTTATCCACACCCGTAAAAACCCTGTATTTATAGGGCTGGATGATAAAAAACCATTATTAATCAACAAGTTAGCCTTAATAGAAATAAATACTTTAAAAACAGGGAGTTACTAACAGGGCTGTGAATAGTTCTGTGGGAAAAATGTATAACTCAAGCGGATCACCTGTGCTTAGAATACCGTTTTATACACATCCGGTCAGACACCCCATTTTTTTATACACAATGCTCCACGGTAACCGTACAACGTAACCGCAGTGATTTGGACATAGTTTGTCTAACAATAGCCTGTTGATAAATAAAGTTTTTTTGACGTTTTCCACAAAAAACAGGCTGCTCTATATAAACAACATCAAAGAATAAAAAACATATATAAGAATATATTTTTTATATTTTCTTTATTCATATTTCTAAGCCAAATCAATAAAAAAGACAGTTGTCTAATATTTGTACGTCTTTCTGAAAAGCGTTTTTTAACTGTCATACAAAAGACGCAAAGCAAACCCTAAATGAATAAAGAGAAATCATTCAGGCGTTACGTGCATTCAGCCTGTAGATAAGTAGAGAGAGTGACAACATAGTTGTCGGCATATTGCCTTATGAGGAAGCACACGATCCGCTGGTCGATTTTTATACATCTTTTAAATTGACGCTATTTATCGGATTCCCTACAATTGCGCGTCTTTTATCTGTCATTTTTAGTTGTACCCCGTACAACTGCAGCGTAGGTGAGTTACCCATGAAAAGAACATTTCAACCCAGCGTCCTGAAGCGTAAGCGTACCCACGGTTTCCGTGCTCGCATGGCTACCAAGAGCGGCCAGCAGGTTATCGCTCGTCGTCGTGCCAAAGGTCGCAAGCGCCTGTCTGCCTAATTTGCGGCCAGGACCTGAGCGTGAGTTTCAGTTTCAGCCGTGATCACAGGCTGCTGAATGCCGCTGAGTTTAAACAGGTCTTCGATACTGCAGATATCAAGGTATCCCATAAGCATCTGCTGATTCTGGCGCACCGCACCACCCGGGAAACCCCGCGGCTGGGTCTGGTGATTGCCAAGAAAAATATCCGGCATGCGGTTAACCGAAACCGGGTGAAGCGGATGATGCGGGAAACTTTCCGCCTGAACCAAGCTAGTCTTGAAAAACTGGATATCGTGGTTCTGGCTCGGAAAGGTCTGGACACACTCAGTAACAGGCAACTGCAGAACCTGCTTGAGAAGCAATGGTTGCGAATCAGGCAACGGTCTGAATCCCGGAAGCCGTCTCCCTCCCGAAACGCACCGGGTCAGGTCAAAGCCCCCGCCAGTCATGGTTAAGGGGGCTGTTGCTTCTCAGGTCTGAGCGGCACTCCGCCAGCAAGGAGAACAGGCCATGTCCGTCAATCCGGTCAAATCACTGGTGCTGTTAATACTTCGTATATACCAGTATGCGATCAGTCCTTTGCTGGGCAGAAATTGCCGTTTCTATCCCTCCTGTTCCGCTTATGCGAAAGAAGCCATTGAAACCCATGGTCTTCTAGGCGGAAGTTTCCTGTCGATAAAACGCCTTTTGCGCTGTCATCCCTGGCATCCGGGGGGGTATGATCCCGTTCCGGGCTGTTCAGATGACGAGCATGAAGCTGTGTCGGAGGAGTCCCGATCCCCGTTGTCTGCGTGTGCATGTGCTGCAAAGACAACGCCGTTAACAAACAGCCCTGGGTTCCGTGGTGGTAAAGATCCTTCTGTGGATAAAACGACTGCGTCGCTCAAGGCACAAAACCAAACCGATTCGATGGCCCGATAATCATGGATTTGCAGAGAACTATTCTGATCGTTGGCCTGGCCGTTGTCGGTTACCTGATGGTGCTGCAATGGAACCAGGACTACAACAAGCCGCCCGAGCTGAGCACAACTGAAGTTGTCTCCGTGGGAGAGGCGCCGGTCGCGCAGGCAGCCACTGGTAGCAGCGATGCGCCGGTGCTGGAAAGCGATACTGTTGTGGATCACGGTTCTGCCGCCAGTGCGCAGCTAATCACCGTAACCACCGACACGCTCAACGTCACCATTGATACCCGCGGCGGAGACATTGTCTCTGTTTCGCTCCCAGAATATCCGAAGGTGAAAAGCCAGCCGGATAACCCGTTTGTTCTGCTGGAAAACAGCCAGAACCGCCTGTTTGTTGCCCAGAGTGGCCTGACCGGTACCGATGGTCCTGACCGTCATGGTCATCCGGTATTCACAGCCGCGAAAACTTCCTACCAGTTGGAAGATGGCAAGGATAATCTGCAGGTTGACCTGACACTGAAGACCGACAAAGCCGATATCACCAAGCGTTACACTTTTGAGCGCGGTGGATATCAGGTATCTGTCGACTATCTTATCCACAACACGTCTGACCAGACTTGGCGTGGTAACTTCTACGGTCAGCTGAAGCGTGATAACTCGAAAGATCCGAGCAGCGAGTTCAGCAGCAAAACGACAATTAACACCTATCTGGGGGCCGCCGTTCGCAGTAACGAAAAGCAGTACCAGAAAGTGGATTTTGACGATTTTTCCAGCAAGCCGTTCAAGGAAACGGTGGAAGGGGGTTATGCCGCTATTCTGCAGCATTACTTCGTTGTCGCCTGGGTACCGGGTCAGGAACAGCAGAACACTTATCAGACACGCGTCGTTAATGGCAACAACATTATCAGTGTCGTAGAACCTGTCGTTGAAGTGAAGCCGGGTCAAACGGGTGAAGCGGGCGCCATTCTGTATGTGGGTCCGAAGAACCAGGAAGTTTTGGGTGAACTGGCTGATGGCCTGAACCTGACCATCGACTACGGCATTCTCTGGTGGTTCGCCAAGCCGCTGTTTGAACTGCTGCAGTTCCTGCACTCTATCCTGGGTAACTGGGGCTGGAGCATTATTGCGCTGACCGTAATCGTCAAAGCGATATTCTTCCCGCTTTCTGCTGCCAGCTACCGTTCCATGGCGAAGATGCGCAAGCTGTCGCCCAAGCTTCAGGCGCTGAAGGAACAGTATGGCGATGATCGCCAGAAGATGTCCCAAGCGATGATGGAAATGTACAAGAAGGAGAAGGTCAACCCGATGGGTGGCTGTCTGCCGATTCTTGTCCAGATGCCGGTCTTCATTGCCCTGTACTGGGTACTGCTGGAATCCGTGGAAATCCGTCAGGCGCCGTTCATCCTGTGGATACATGACCTGTCGCAGATGGATCCTTACTTCATCCTGCCGCTGATCATGGGTGCGTCCATGTTTGTTCAGCAGCTGCTGAGCCCGACGCCGCCGGATCCTGTCCAGGCACGTGTCATGAAGCTGATGCCGGTGATCTTCACCGTATTCTTCCTGTGGTTCCCGGCCGGTCTGGTTCTGTACTGGGTTGTGAATAACCTGCTGTCCATCGCGCAGCAGTATTACATCACCCGCAAGATCGAGGCGGATCCCAACGCCTGACGTTGAACAGGATTTGCTTTACCCCCAAAGGCGTGGTCACTAGACTACGCCTTTTTTATTGGCCCTGATTTTTCCCGTCACGACACCATGACCCATCCCGATATGCTTCACACCAGTTCCGATACCATCGCCGCCCAGGCCACCGCTCCCGGACGAGGTAGCGTCGGCATCATCCGGGTTTCAGGCCCGCTTTGTCGTGAGGTTGCGTCCGCCTTAGTGTCGGAAACACTGAAACCCCGACACGCGCATTACCTGCCATTTCTGGATGAAGACGGCTCTGTGATTGATGAAGGACTCGCACTGTTTTTTCCCGGTCCTAACTCGTTCACCGGTGAGGATGTGTTGGAGTTACAAGGACATGGTGGGCAAGTCATTCTGGATATGTTGCTGCGTCGGATTGGCAAGCTGGGTGTTCGCATGGCGCGGCCGGGCGAGTTTTCGGAAAGAGCTTTCCTGAACGATAAGATGGATTTGGCTCAGGCAGAAGCAATAGCTGATTTGATCGACAGCGCATCTGAGCAGGCTGCCAGAAATGCTGTGCGTTCTCTCCAGGGAGCATTTTCGAGCCGGGTTCAGGCGTTAGTGGAATCCTTGATTCAGCTGCGCATCTATGTGGAAGCGGCGATAGATTTCCCGGAAGAGGAAATTGATTTCCTGTCTGACGGCAAGGTTCAGAATGACCTGAATGCGGTAATGGCGAAGCTGGATCAGGTTTTCAGTGAAGCACAGCAGGGCGCCATCATGCGGGAAGGGATGACGGTCGTTATTGGCGGTCGCCCGAATGCGGGAAAATCCAGTCTTCTGAATGCGTTGGCCGGACGTGAAACGGCGATTGTCACGGATATCGCCGGCACCACCCGGGATGTTCTGCGGGAACATATCCACATTGACGGTATGCCACTGCATATTATCGATACCGCTGGCCTCCGTGATAGTGATGACAGGGTCGAACAAATTGGTGTTGAACGCGCTTTCCAGGAAATAGGACAGGCCGATCGTGTCCTCTTGATGGTTGACGCCAGCACCACGGATTCCTGTGATCCCCACACCATCTGGCCTGAATTTGTGGATAAGTTACCGAAAGACGAAAAGATCACCATTATCCGCAACAAGATCGACCTGACCACGGAAGCGGCGGGTTTAACCGAACATAACGGCGTGACTGTGATTCATTTGTGCGCCCAGACCGGTGAAGGCGTGGATCATCTCCGTGAACATCTAAAAGCTTGCATGGGCTACACCGGAACCCTTGAAGGTGGCTTCAGCGCCCGTAGAAGGCACATAGAGGCCCTTGAGCAGGCAAAAGAGTATCTGGAGAAGGGGAAAGCTCAATTAAACGGCTATGGCGCTGGAGAGCTCCTAGCGGACGATCTACGACAGGCACAGAAAGCGTTGGGAGAAATCACGGGCGAGTTTTCCAGCGATGATCTGCTGGGACGAATTTTCTCGTCATTCTGTATCGGGAAGTAAGTACCGGCTTACTGGTGGAAATACCAGTTCACAAAAAACACACTCATGATAGTCGTAATCAGGCCGCCAAAGGTTATCCAGAACTGGCGGCTAAGGCTGGCCATCTCGGTTCGGACGCCGGCGATTTCTTTATGCAGGTCTGAGCGGACATCGCTGATCTCGTGTTTGAGTTCGTGATAGCGCGACTCCGTTGTCAGTTGAACCTGCAGAATCGCTTCCTGCAGCATCAGAATATCTTTCTTGCTGGCATTATGATCCGGATCCAGTGAAAGACTCACGTCATAAGCCAGCGTTTCATCAATACCAACACGTTTGAGTTCTTCGTACAGCGATTTACTCATGCAGCCTCCATGGGTCGAGCAGCAAGCATAGACCAGATTGGAGGCGTGACCATGGGGTAAGGGATTACTTTGGCTGGCGATCCTTTATAACCATAAAATCAAAGTGCTTCTCGGAATGAATCAGCTGATAACGTTGATCAAGCCAATATCTCAGTCTGTCAGTGTATGGATTTCCATACTTATCGTTGGTTTTATGAATGACCATTGCTGGCGGGTGTTCTGTAAACTGGTTTTCAATCTCAAATAGTAAGTGTTCACTATTAATACTAACCCCAGCAAATAGATGTCTTGTAGGATTTTTCCTTCCAGAAAGGAAATACCATTGAGGATGAGATGGAAAACTGAAAATCGAGTCTGACGGTGTGGTATTTTCATCAATCAGGGCTAATAAACGCTGGTAAAACTCAGTTTCTTCAGTAGTAAGGTTGATTTGGGCACGGCCTCCCAGTCGAGAATCAGCCAAAAACTCTCCCGGCTGAGTGGTTATAAATTGACTAAGACTGCGTTCCCAAACAGGGGCTCTTACTACGGTTGTTTGCACGCCAGCGGTTATCACCATCAGCCCAATACAACCAAACGTTTGCCATTGGCCTGGTTTTCCCCATAACCAGAAACCAGCCATCAGCAAGGGAGGTATTGACCAGATCAGATAGAGAGGAATTTCATAATGGAGACTGGCAAGACCATAAAATGGGGCACAGACCACAAATGCAGGCAATGCCTTGTGGTGATTGTCTGGTGAAAACTGGCCAGCAAATCGCTTTGCAACAATCCAGCCTGCAATCCCGGGCAGTAAAACAAGACCTATCCACGTCAGGTAATTGATGGTGCTGATTGCATTGCTGATTTGGTCGATGTCACCAATGATGGTTACCAATAAATAGGAATATCGCCATACCTCGAAGAACGACATTGAAATTAAGGATAAGGGCAAAATCACAATATCCTGTAGCCAGTCCCACCAGATCCTCTTGCTGGATAAGTAGATAGCCAGCGGCAGGAAGGCTAGAAGCAGTCCCAAGGAAGATGGAAAGAGAATCCGCCAGACTGTTTTTGTGTCAGGTCTTGCTTTCCAGCTGGCGATCATCGCAATCACCAGGGCCGGAAAGGCTAACAGGCTCAATCCTGTTAGATCACTTCGGTTTACGCTGTATCCTCCAACGCTAAGGAAAGCCAGAAATAGTAAGAATCTGCCAATAAAACTATTTTCGTTCGATGCAGGTGGCCTTTGTTGTATTTGAGGATGACTCAACAACCATGTCGCCATGCCACAACCGAGCAAAATGCCGGAGAGGTGCCTGAACAGGACACACAATCCGATCATCAGCCCAAGCAATACCAGCTTCCCAGGGCGATCAAACAAATCTGTTTCTGCGGCAACACGAAATGCAGCAATGGCAAAGAACAGGGCATAAAGATTTGCTGTTGGGTTGGCACATGCAGGCATTCCCAGAGATGTCACCAGAATCATTCCGAACATGGCGGGTAAACGCCCGCTATCTCTCAATAACTGCCAGACAAGCACACATTGAATGATCGAGAGAAAAAGTAGCGGATAGCGTAATGAGAGTGTTGTAACACCAAACAACTTCATTGCCGCAGCATTTACCCAAAGAATGTAACCGGGATGAATTTCATGAAAATCAACATGGGGCGTTTCACCATTGAGGAATCGCTCGGCTGTGTGGGCGTAATAACCATCATCTGCACCGAGCCAGAAATCATCAAAACCGGTTAGCAGAAGAAACAGGGAGATCGCAAAGCCAAGGAAGAACGGCCAGTTTTCCTGAACTTTGAGGAGAAAGGCATTAAGCCGCGACATCACGACTTCCGTTCGATGGTGTTCTGCTCGAAACCGCGGGTTTCGTAGATCAGGTAGAGAGGTCTTTGCTTCACTTCCTCAAAAAGCCCGGCAAGGTATTCACCGATCATTCCAATGGAAAGCAGGATCACACCGCTGAAGAACAGGATCAGGGTCGCCAGTGTGGCAAAGCCCGGGAAATCTATGCCAAAAATCAGTGTTTTGACGACGATATAAAAACCATAAAGGAACGCCATGCAAGCGATAGTGGCGCCGGTAAAACTCCATATTCTTAATGGGGCACTGGAGAATGAAATAATGCCTCTTAACGCCCGGTTCAGCATCGGGAGCAAAAGCCATTTGGTGGAACCTGCAGCCCGTTGATCCGGGGTATATTCCATGTAGGTCGTGGGAAAACCTATCCACTGGTAAAGCCCTGCCTGGTAGCGGGATCTTTCTGTCAGACGCAGCAAGGCATCGCAGGCTTTTCTATCCATCAGGCGAAAATGAGCGGCACTCTGAACCATCTCAAATGAGCAGATACGCTGCATGATCCAGTAAAAAACAGATTTTGCGGAGCGAACAAACGGGGTTTCGTCATTTCTGTGCTTGCGGATCATGCAGACCATATCCGCTCCCTCACGCCAGGCACTAAGCATATCGGGCAATAAAGCCGGTGGGTGCTGGAGGTCAGCATCCATAATGCAGACGACCTGGCCGGAAGAATGAGCGAGTCCTGCTGTAATGGCAGCATCCTGCCCGAAATTGCGGCTCAGGCGTATAACACGTAATTCAGGAATATCACGACAACGGTTAATCAGAGTCGGACCTGTTTTGTCTGAACTGCCATCATCAACACAAATCACTTCAATGGAATGACATAGCTGCCGAACAACAGGTAGCAGGGTATCCAGCAAAAGGTCGACACATTCTGCTTCGTTATAAAACGGGATGACGACTGAAAGGCTGTCCGGATCAGGTCTTAATGTCTTATTGTCAGGATGGTTGGAATTGTCAGCGACGCTTCTACCGGCAGACGTATCATCCATGTCACGGTCAGCCCTTGAAAAAACGAGTTATATCGATTCATGCTAGTGAAAGATCCATAGAACAGCCACTTCAGACAACGCAGGGAGCCGCCGGTGTCACTGATCATTTTAGGGCGGGAAGTCTTTCGTTACGGGATTGTGGGACTCCTGTCAGCCGCTACGCATTTCCTGGCGGCGTTATATGCCATTGAGATTCTGCTGTTATCACCGATCATCGGTAATCTTGGTGCGTTTGTGTTTGGCGCACTGGTGTCTTATCTCGGGAATACATTCTGGACGTTTGGTCATAGGCGGGGAGTAACCTTTTTCTCCAGCCATCAACGTTTCACACGCTATCTGTTGCTGGCGCTATGTGGTTTTCTCTACAACGCGATGGGTATGTTGCTGCTCACGGAGTGGACTGCTTTCTCCCCGGCAATCTGTATATTCCTGATAGTGGTGAGCTGGCCAGCTATCAGTTTTCTTCTCTGTCGCTACTGGATTTTCAAGGTAGCCACTCTCCCTTAATCCTTCTTGTACGTATCCGTTACTTCACTTTTTTCTGTTATCTAACCTGTTGAAAAGTAGGCAGAAAACTACTCGGATAATCTATGGACGAATCCAGGAATAATTTTGAGCTGTGAGTAACTTGCCAGTTATGCACAGGGTAGCGCACATCATAACCTTAGCTTCCTGACGTCAAGTACACAGAGTTATTCAATAGCTATCTTGTTGATAAATATTAGATTTTTTCTCTTTTCCACGTAAATTATCCACACTATACATAACAACATAAACAAGAAAGAGATTAGATTGGATACTGAATATTAATTTATTTCTGTAATGACGGCAGTTACTGGCTGTGTAAAGGAAAACACCGGTTTTTTTTTGATCAACCGACGGTATACTTGCGCGATTTCTTCAGGCAGCCATACATCTCGGCAACACTGACCGACGAAACGGAATTGCAACAACCAACAATGGTTTGCTGTCTGACTTTGAACTGATCAGACCCTTTATTAAGGAGGGACGAACTGCGTGGAATTTCCTGCACGGTTTGGCGTAATTGTTATTGGCGGCGGACATGCCGGCACAGAAGCGGCCTTGGCAGCCGCACGCATGGGTGTAAAAACCCTGTTGGTTACCCACAACATTGAAACGCTGGGACAGATGTCCTGTAACCCGGCCATTGGTGGTATCGGTAAAAGCCATCTGGTGAAGGAAATTGACGCCCTGGGTGGCGCAATGGCCATGGCGACCGACAGTGGTGGTATCCAGTTTCGTGTATTGAACTCCCGAAAGGGACCCGCCGTTCGTGCAACCCGCGCACAGGCTGACCGTATCCTTTATAAAGCTGCGATTCGGGAAACCCTGGAAAACCAGGAGAATCTCTGGCTGTTCCAGCAGGCTGTGGAAGACCTGATTGTTGAAGGGGATAAAGCGGTTGGCGTTGTCACCCAGATGGGGCTGCGTTTTTACTCGGACACTGTTGTTTTAACCGCAGGAACATTCCTTGGTGGTGTTATCCACATCGGACTGGAAAATTATTCCGGTGGTCGTGCCGGTGATCCGCCTTCTATTGGTTTGGCCAAGCGTTTGCGGGAACTGCCATTCCGTGTAGAACGTTTGAAAACAGGAACGCCGCCGCGAATTGATGCGCGTTCTGTGGATTTCTCTGTAATGCAGGTGCAGCCAGGCGATACGCCGGTGCCGGTGATGTCGTTCATGGGCTCTGTTGAGGATCACCCGGAACAGATCAGCTGCTATATTACGCATACCAATGAGCGCACCCACGACATTATCCGTGGTGGCCTGGATCGTTCGCCGATGTATACCGGTGTGATCGAAGGCATTGGTCCCCGTTACTGCCCGTCGATTGAGGATAAAATCAATCGTTTTGCGGATAAAAACTCTCATCAGGTGTTCATTGAGCCGGAAGGACTGACAACACACGAGTTGTATCCGAACGGGATATCCACAAGTCTGCCATTCGATGTGCAGCTGGCGCTGGTCCGTTCCATCCGTGGTATGGAAAACGCGCATATCTGTCGCCCGGGCTACGCGATCGAATATGATTTCTTCGATCCCCGTGACCTGACCAGCTCTCTGGAAACCAAATTTATCGATGGTTTGTTCTTTGCCGGACAGATCAACGGAACCACTGGTTACGAAGAAGCAGGCGCTCAGGGGCTGCTGGCAGGCCTTAACGCTGCACTGAAGGCCCAGGGCAAGGAAGCATGGTGTCCGCGCCGTGATGAGGCTTATATCGGCGTTATGGTGGATGATCTGATCACCAACGGCACGACTGAACCTTATCGTATGTTCACAAGCCGTGCCGAATACCGCCTGATCCTGCGGGAAGACAATGCCGATCTGCGTCTGACCGAAAAAGGCCGTGAACTGGGTCTGGTGGATGACCGTCGCTGGCAGGCTTTCTGTGAAAAACAGGAAGGAATTGCAAAAGAAACGGCGCGTTTGTCCACAACCTACATTCATCCGAAAACCGCAGCAGCGGAACAGGTGAATACGAAGCTGGAAAATCCAATTGGCCGGGAATACAGCTTGCTGGAACTGCTAAGAAGACCGGAACTCGTTTACGACGATGTAGCGTCTCTGAACGGCGAGCCTGTGGATAACCGTCAGGTAGCGGAACAGGTAGAAATTCAGACCAAATATCAGGGCTATATCGAACGGCAGACTGAAGAGATTGATCGTCTGCGTCGCCATGAAGAAACCCGTCTGCCGGCGGATTTTGATTACGACGCGATTTCAGGTCTGTCCAACGAAGTACGGATCAAGCTGAAGGATATCCGCCCGGAAACACTGGGACAGGCCAGCCGTATCCAGGGTGTAACGCCTGCAGCCATCTCGCTTCTGCTGATCTACCTGAAAAAACGGTCGATCATCAACGAGAGACAACGGGCATAATCTGCTTTTTAATGATAAGAAGGGTGCATTGGAACCCTTCTTTTTTAAGTTTTTTTATAAAATTGGATTTTAATACACACGTAAAAATAGCAGTATCATTGATGCATAGGACAACAGGTTTATTGAGTTTAATAAACGGTATATTTATAAGTCCTTAGTTGATGTTCAAAAAATTGAATTCACGTGAATAAATGGTTTTGCAATATCAACTGTTCTATAGGGATCGAGTTCTAATGTTTTTATATTTCTAAGCTTAGGCGCTTTTATACATTTTCTAATTGAAATAGCTGCAATATTTTCAAGAGTTTCTGGTTGCTTAAACCTATTAATTATGGGAGCCATTATCACTATATTATGAGACAATAAATCCATGGGTTTTATTGGTGTTCCGAGAGATCCTACTCTTCTTTCAGCTTTTCTTAAATCTGCACCACAATCGATAAATATATTTACAAGTTCTACATTTCCATTTTGGATAGCTACGCATAATGGAGACGGAACGAAGTCGCATATATTATATAAAGATTTCAATACTTGGTTGGAAACGGCTCCCCAATTAAGCAATAGTGGGATTGCCTTTGGGTAATGTTTTATTGCTCTTGTTAATGGAAAATCGATAGTATAAGCATTACCATCAGGCCTTTCATTAGGATTGGCTCTGTGTTCTAGAAGAGATGCCATGATATCTAGGTTTGCCTTTCCATCTATACACGTAAGCAAGGGTGAATGGCTATAAGTTGCTGAAATATTAGCTCCCTTACTTAATAAAAAGTCAACAAGAGGTTTGTCATTATGTTCAACAGCCATTATCAGAGGAGTTCTATTAATTGTGGTTTCAGCGTTAATATTAGGAGTTACCCACGAATTGTGGACACCCCACTAAGTTAGATTACAGTCTAACTGGGAGGTGTATCATGACCCGACATAGAAACCCTGCTTATACCGAAGAGTTCCGAAAAGAAGCTGTTCGCCTGGCAGGCTTACCCGATCACAAAGCTTCTGCTGTTGCTGAACAACTCGGTATCAGCGTACAGCAGATCTACAACTGGAAACGACAGTTCACACGGATTTCTGATAAACAGTTCAACTCGCTCAATGGCGTTGACTACTCGAAGAAAGAATCCGAAGAAGTTCGCCGTCTCAAGCGTGAGAACACACGACTACAACAAGAGAACGAGTTTTTAAAAAAGGTCTCTGCGTACTTCGCGAAAAGCCAGGAATGAAGTACGCCCTGATCGCCAGGTACCGGGCTACCTACACCCTGGTGCTCATGTGCCGGGTCATGGGTGTCTCTCGTTCAGGCTTTTATCGATGGCAAGCTGCTGGTGAGAACAACCGTCAACAGCGTCGCAAAAAGCTTGAAGCGGCGGTTATGTTGACCT
The DNA here is from genome assembly GCA_964291505.2 of uncultured Kistimonas sp. Classification (GTDB taxonomy): domain Bacteria; phylum Pseudomonadota; class Gammaproteobacteria; order Pseudomonadales; family Endozoicomonadaceae; genus Kistimonas. Next base: position 1,430,311 of record OZ220199.1, read on the forward strand.
TCAAATCCTACAAGGCCAGGTATGGGGCTCCACGGATTACCCGGGAATTGAATGCTTTGGGTATACAGTGTTGCGTGAATGCTGTGGCCCGCCTGATGCAACAGGCTGGCATCAAGGCGCGTAACGGCAAATCATTTAAATACTCACCCAGTGCTGAAGCCATCTACGGCGTGGCTGATAATCAGCTGAATCGTCGTTTCAGCGCTGGAGGGCCGAACCGGAAGTGGACTACTGATATCACCTATATCTGGGTTAAAGATAAGTGGCTGTATCTTGCCGCCGTCATGGATCTCTACTCCCGCAAAATCGTCGGCTGGTCGCTCGATACAACGATGACAGAACAGCTCATCACACGGGCCTTGGAAATGGCATTTGCACAGCGGAACATACAGCCTGGTTTAATGATCCACTCGGATCGTGGCGTACAGTATCGGGCAACACGGTATCAAAGCCTTATACGACGCAACGGATGTGAACCTAGCATGAGCCGTCAAGGTAACTGTTGGGATAATGCGGCTATGGAATCGTTCTTTAGTCGACTCAAAGTTGAGTTGGTTTATGCGGAGCGGTTTCAATCACTTGATCAGGCACGATCCAGTATCTTCGAGTACATCGAGATGTTCTATAACAGAACTCGACGTCACTCAGCGCTGGGTTATCTTAGCCCTGCCAAGTTCGAAGAAGTTAATCATCATTAGGTGTCCACTTTTCGTGGGTAACACCATATTAGCTCCGCATTGTAATAGCAGGTCAACTTTAGCCAACTCACAATTGTTTGCAGCACCAAGTAGTAAAAAGTCTAATTTTCTTTGGCGATCATCACTAGTCATAAATAGCCTCCTTTAATTAAATGTAAGTAGATGAAAAAAAGTAAAATAAATTTCACGTGTTGAATGGAAGTTTTTGTTCAATAAATGTTGGTAAAGTACCCCTATAACTATAGGGATCGACAAATCTATACCGTCAGTACGCTGTTGAGCTGGTAGAAGGTTATGTAACAATGGAGCATACTCACATGCTGCTTATGATAACGCCATAACGAAATTGTTAGTCTTGCGAACACAATTGGTTTTTAGAAAGGTAAATAAGCGATACTGATATACCTTATATAGATGTCAGATTATAAAGGATTTTATTGGCTGACTCTTATTCTAGCCGCAAGATTAGTCTGTTAGTAGAGAGGGATGTGATTAAAATTTGCTATTATTTAATGGTGTTATTAATTACGTTCTATACAATTATTTTGCATTTTAGTCATAATAATGCTTTTTTTGAATTAAAACTTATAAATTAATTCTTTTTGTGAAAATACGGAATAAATATAATCTTTCATATAAAAGAATATAAGAAATTTATAGGTAGAGGTTTTTGTAGTTATAGGGTTGTGATCTGGTTTTTAGTTATTTTTAGTCTCACTTTTTCGTGAAATTTAACGGTTAAAAATAATTCAATTTGAAGAAATAATTTAATTTAGATAATTGTTATATTTTTTATTTGTTTCAACGAATAACGCTATAAATTTTTTAAGCTAGATAGATCTAATCTAACGTTTTAGATTTATTTTGTTGTGTTTATTCAGGATATTCTTTTTAATATGGAAATACGTAAAATGACCATTAAGTTTAAAAAACTATTTAGTTCTTTTATTTGTTTTTCTATTTTGTTGAGTGTTGGTGTAAGCAGCTATGCTTCCAACAGCAATAATCTGTTTAGATTACAGTTTGAAGGGAAAAGTGGATCAAAATGTTTAAACGGGGCTAGTTATACGCCTACTTTTGAGGACTGTGACAAGAATGCCACAGGTCAGGTCTGGAAATGGTCAGGAACAGGCCAATTAATCTCGAACAATGGGCTGTGCTTACAAACAACGCTGTTATCCGCTAATAGTCAGAGAGTAAACATGGCAACGTGCCAAAACAATCTTCCTACACAGCAGTATGTTCAAAGTAACAACAGAGTGTTTCGTGCGGATAAGCAGATTTGTCTTGCGATATACGGCACGGTTATATTCGGTGCTAATAGTAACTCATGTACCCTGAAGAACGACCACTTTCACTCTTCCACAAAGGTGACATATCTACCGGTAAAGTCTAAAAAACAAGTGGTGAAAAAGGACCATTTTCACTCTTCCAAAAAGGAGAGACATTTACCGAAAAGGTCTGACAAACAACTCACATTGAACATTGAGCAGAGCGGTGACATATGGATGACTGCAAAGCGTGGGGGGATGAATCAAATAAGAGTGGGTACCCATAGCTACTATAACAACCTTGAAAAGATATTTCTGGAATTTGGACAGATAAATTATTGGGATGCAGTGGGTAAACGCATCAATATAGGGCATCCGGACGTGGCAGTTTTACAGACAGATAGCGGTATTCCTGAGTATCCAGGTGTCATTATTCTTCCGGGTGTAAAGAACAAAATAAACTGGCATTCAAACGATATTTACAAATTGATTTATGGCTGCTTAGTGGGACAAAATCAAGCTCATACTCATTATTGGGGGTGTCAGACGAATGTTCAAAAATATGCCATCTCATCTTACGCATTGCGTGAAAGAGATCTACATCATGATCCATTAAAAAATTCACCTGCTCAATTTGAAGCAAGGGTATTTGCAGGTGGAAAAACACCAGATATATGGGCTTTACCCGTTGCAAACCCGACAGGATCGAGTATTGATGATTTAAGAGCTGGTGACTATTTATTCTCAAAATTCGGTATTTTTGCCATTACTGCGCAACCCGGGTCATACGCCAAGACAAACGGTACCCTAGGCGGTAATTACTATAACTCCATGGTTGTGGGTAAGTTGGATGCTAATTTTAATTACGGCACACCAACGGAAAAGGATAATTATAATGAGGGTCGCCCCAAGCCGGATCTGGTCTCTAATTCATACAACGGCGCGGGCGCCAGCAGCTGGACAACCGGTACCCTTGCGGCCGAAGCGTCTTCACTGCTTTCTCTCAGTAAAAATCAGAACCTGATCGCCAGGGAGGATCAGCCTCTGATACTGAAAGCTGTCATGATGACGGGGGCTACCAAGACAGGATTTACGGGGGTTGACCAGAAGCCCTATCAGTGGAGCAATAATCCCCCTTCAGCACCACTGGATCCCTGGTTTGGTGCAGGTAACTACAACACTTACCACGCTTTACAAGTGATGCTGGGCGGTCTGGCACTTAAACAAGGCGGTCGACAGGTTTCCTCGACTGGATGGAAAATGTTGAACATGACAGATTATGCCACTCAGACCATTGAATTTGATTCAGGTAATGGTGGAGATGAGTTTTCTCTGATTCTCACCTGGTCCAGAGATGTCACACCGGTCGCCAAGGAGCAATATACAACCTATCTTGCTGATTTCCGGGTAGAACTGCGTGAAGGCAACCGAAACAAACCCATTGTCAGCAGTGATATTCGCGGCCACAATGTTGAGCATATTTACCTTAAAGGCCTTAAGCCAGGTACGCGCTACACAATTACTGTAACGCGCAAAGATGCTAATGGTGAGGCTGTGAAGGCTGCAATCGCATGGCAGACACGTGATTTCTTTAAGACTCTGGAAATAACCCGGCCTCAATATTAAATCTACTCTGACTCTGGAGTGATCATTTTCAGAGCCATATTCTTGTGTTAGTAGCTTTTCTAACTCTCTTGATTAATCTTTAACTCATCAACGGCTTTAAGTTCTTTTAATAAAATCTTTGAAATAGATTTTATGTTCATGGGATAATATTAGTTAATATAAAAATCAGCTTTGGCTTAGTCGTTGTAGTTATTCTTTCTAAAAAATAGATTTATAAGCAAAGCATTGAGGGCAACGAGTTATGAACCATCCAAATATGTTTTTCTTAGTGTGTATGCCAAAGTTCCACGAGCTGTAGTCATCAATAATATTCAGATGACTTCTGTACAGAAAATTTATAGATAGATCTACTCTATGGGGGATATCAAGATACTGGAAGTATTTGTTGTGATGTATTGATGTTGGGTTTTCATAGTAATTATGAAATTCACTTAATCACTAGATCCAATCTGAAAAATATTTGCAAAAGATAAAATACATCCCAAAAAACGATAGTAGACGTATATTTTAGTGAATGTCTTTGATCGGTACTTACTAATGGATAATTGATTAAATATTAATCTAGAGAGCATTTTTTAAAGCTTTATAATACCAAAAACACCAGTCAGATGACTTTTAATACCAGATAATACCCGTATTTTTCAGTCTATTTCTTGATCACTTACTTTTCATCTAAGACCAGTTTCAGAAAATTGCACACTGGTTTTGATCATCAATATTTCTCTATATATGAGTTCTGTCGTTTATGGTGTAGCACCCCCTATAGCCGGAATCCGGGGTTTGCCATAAAATTGATCAATTTGCAGACGGGTTGTAACAGTGCAGGGTATTGAGGGTTTACTGGCGGTTGGTGTTGACGCAATGGGGCTCAAGGCCTCGGATCAACAGCTGAGCCAGCTGGCGGCGTACGTTGAGCTGATGGCGAAATGGAACCAGGTCTACAACCTCACAGCAATCCGTGACAAAAACGCCATGGTCAGCCGGCATATTCTTGATAGTCTGACGCTGGTGCCGCATGTCAGCGGTGAGCGTTTGCTGGATGTCGGTTCAGGCCCCGGTCTGCCCGGTATTCCGCTGGCCATCATGTACCCGGAGCGACAGTTCAGCGTGCTGGACTGCAACGGCAAGAAAACCCGTTTCATGACACAGGCAAAAACAGCCCTGGGTTTGAATAATGTCACAGTCGAAAACCGCCGGGTCGAAGAGTGGCAGGTTGAGACTTGCTTTGACGAAATTACCTCCCGCGCATTCAGTTCGCTGGAGGATATGGTGACCGGTACCAGCCATCTGCTGGCCGACGGCGGTCGCTGGCTGGCGATGAAAGGCATTCATCCGGACGAAGAACTGGCGCAGCTGAAAGGTGTCAGACCGGATGTCCAGCTGGTTAATTCCATCCAACTGTCAGTTCCCGGTTGTGATGGAGAGCGTCATCTTGTCATACTAGAGGTTTCCGGGAACTGATACGGACGACAGATTTTTCCGGCTATAAACGTTCAGGTTCTTAATGTGAGCAAAATACTTGCGGTAACCAATCAGAAAGGTGGGGTCGGGAAGACTACCACATGTGTCAACCTGGCGGCCTCGCTGGCGGCGACCCGTCGCCGTGTGCTGATGGTGGACACCGATCCCCAGGGTAACGCCACCATGGGCAGCGGGATCGACAAGCATCAGCTGGAATACTCAATTTATGATGTTCTAGTGGGCAACTGCACGATTGGCGAAGCGATCCAGGAAACGGATGATGCCGGTTTTTCTATTCTGCCTGCCAATGCGGACCTGACAGCCGCCGAAGTAGAACTACTGGATATTCCGGAAAAAGAACGTCGTCTGCAGAAAGTGCTGGATTCTGTCCGTGGTGAATACGATTACATCCTGATCGACTGCCCGCCTTCTTTGAACATGCTGACCGTCAACGCCATGGTGGCGGCGGATGGTGTGATCATCCCCATGCAGTGTGAGTACTATGCCCTGGAAGGTCTGACCGCCCTGCTGGAAACCATTTCCGGCATTTCCCGGACCATGAACCCGAAGCTGCACATCGAAGGCATCCTGCGGACCATGTACGATCCGCGGAACAGTTTGACGTCTGAGGTGTCCAAACAGCTGATCGGGCATTTTGGTGAGAAGGTTTACCGCAGTGTGATTCCCCGGAATGTCCGGCTGGCGGAGGCGCCCAGTTACGGATTGCCCGTTCTCAAGTACGATAAGAATTCCCGTGGCGCCATCGCTTACCTCGCTCTGGCCGGTGAGCTGATTCGTCGGCAGGAGGCCAATCAACCGGCTGTTGAGCCCCGGCCGACAGCACCCGCAGAGCTTTGATTATGGCAATAAAAAAACGCGGTTTGGGAAAAGGACTCGGTGCTCTGCTGCAGAGCGCCCAGGTAGCTGCTGAGATTCGGGAGCTGCAGCAGCCGGAGACGCCGGAACAGCCGGTATCTGCGGAAGTTAAGGCGGTCCGCGACAAAATGCTGCGTGAAATTCCGGTGGAATTCATCCAGCGAGGCAAGTATCAGCCCCGTCGGGACATGAGTCCGGAAGCACTGGAAGAACTGTCCAATTCCATCAAGGCCCAGGGCGTCATGCAGCCGATCGTGGTGCGCCCTGTGGACGAAAACCGCTATGAAATCATTGCAGGTGAGCGTCGTTGGCGCGCTACCCAGCTGGCTGGGTTGGACCGGATTCCGGCGGTTATCCGGGAAGTCTCCGATGAGTCTGCCATCGCCATGGCGCTTATCGAAAACATCCAGCGGGAAGACCTGAACCCGATCGAAGAAGCTCTGGCTCTGGCTCGCCTGAAGGATGAATTCGAGCTCACCCAACAGGAAGTTGCGGATGCTGTGGGTAAATCCCGGGTTACGGTAACCAACCTGTTACGCCTCATGACACTCCAGACGGATGTCATGAAAATGTTGGAATACGGCGATATTGAAATGGGCCACGCCAAGGCATTGCTCGGCCTGACGGGCAATGACCAGCTGGAAGCCGCCCGGACGGTAGTTGCGAAAAGCCTCTCTGTCCGCCAGACCGAAGCGCTGGTTCGCCGCCTTCAGCAGCAGAAAGAATCTCCGGAATTTGAGATCAAACGCGTTGATCCCAACATAAAAACACTCGAAGAAGACCTTTCTCAGCGTATCGGTGCCCGCGTTGCCATTCAGCACTCTGCAAAGGGCAAGGGTAAGCTGGTGATCAGCTACAACAGCCTGGATGAGTTGGACGGCGTGCTGGAACATATCAAGTAATGCTTGAACAAGTAGCCTTTCAGGAACGAAAGGCTACGCATTGCAACGTATGAAAAAGGATTTGGCCAGGAATGGAAAAAGCGTTTGGTATTCTGTTTATTTCTCTCTACACCTTCTTCTTTTTTGGTGGTTTTGCGATTCTCTATAGTCTGATTGCCAGCTGTATAGTGTTTCGCAAATTACGAAAGCTGTTTCCTGCGTTTTTGGTGTTACTGGCTTACCAGGCTTTGAGTGTCGCCATAATCTTCCCCCAGTTTATCCCCGGTTTAGTGACGTTTATTGCGCTCGCTGGTGTTCTGCCGCTTATTCTGGGCATCGGTAGCTGTCTGTGGGGATGGCGGATAATGGATACTAAGCGCGAAAAAGGTATCGCGATAACATTGATAACTTTGGGATATTTTCTCACTGCATTTCAGGTATTTTTTTATATCTCTGCCATATGGGGAACGATTTGACAACTATTGGCGGTATTAATACATCTTAGATTATTTAAAGAGTAAATAGGTTTTGCTGATTTTTTAATTTGTAGACTGAGAAAATAACAAATACGTTATTTGAAAAAACAATAAGAGAGTGTCTGTGACTTGTGCTTATTTATTGCTGTCAAATACATATACTCATTTAATACAGAAATTTCTCAGGAGGTTTTATGGATAGAAATAGATTTGGTTTTACTCCCATGGGTCAAAATAATTCTAATGTCAGGGGAAGAGGAATAAGACCTACACCAATATTTAGAGGGAATCCTTTTCAAGGACATTTGGTCAGGTCTACAGGACAGCCTGCTTCGCATTATCCTCTGTCTACTGGACAATCTGCACCGTTTAATCCTGTGCCTACTACAAGGACTAGGTATAGAACAGCTTTTACAGCACAACATCAAGTTCACCATTCGGGAGAATATAAACCACTGGAAAACCCTTACCGTGATTGTGCTAGAGGCATGAAAACAACACAGGAGGAATTATTGAAACATGTGTCATGTGATGAAATGGGAATGGAGCGGCTAAAGGCATATGTTGACATTGTAGATATGATGGACAACAAAGGAGGTCAACGTGAAGGAGATAAGGTGAGTAAAGATAGAGCGGCCTTTTGTCAGCAGATTCGTGAAAGCAGTTTGCAAGTATTTGAAGATTATATGAGGTTAGATCCTCGATCATTCTATGCAGGGAATGGAAAATTATATCTTCTTCAAAGACTGAAAAAATATAGTGAGCTTTTAAGGTTTTGTGATAGTTATAGTGCTTCTATTAAAAGAGTAAAACACATGGAGGAAAAAGAGTAAAACACATAGAGTTAAAAAAGATTGAGGCATTGAAAGAGTTGAGACTGTTTGATGATGCATTTTCACAGCTTTTAGAAACAGAATGCAAGTTTGGTTTTAGTAAGGAAACTGGTTCTCTCACTGTGAGTTTACATGTGGCTAAAGGTAATTTTGATAAAGCCAGAGAGTTGCTTAACGAGTTAAAGAGTGAAGGTAAAATCAATGAAAATAAATTTGAAAGCTTCTTAAAATGGATTGATCTTTCTCAGCGAGATTATGATAAAGAAGCTCAGGGAGCTCTTCATGAGACTATTATTCTAAGTGGGAAAAAATATATTCTGAATGAAAATGATAATTGTATGTATCAGGAGGCTGTGAAAGAGTATGAAGATAAAAATTACTCGAGAGCCTTGTATTTGCTCAATTCTATTCAGAGAAAATATATGGGGATTTTTAATGAGGAAGTAGACAGTTTATGTGATAGATGTCGAGAGGAAATAAAATAAAAATGAGTATTAAGTAATCAGAATCAAGTTTACTCAGTACATCGAATTGTGGGCTGTGAATGATAAAATATGAGGTTGTTTTTGGCTAATTAATTGTTTCTTGATTGTAAGAGCGTAATGCCAGTTGGTATTTTGAAACTACGAAAGAAATAGCTACTATCATGAACACTAATACACGGGCGATTTCGCTGATGCCCATAGAAGTTTCCTGAAGGTATTCTCGGTAAGTTCCTGACGAACTTCATCCAATAAACACAGAGCTAGCAACTTTTATTAATTTATGGAATGTTGAGACACTCATACATATTTTCTGCTCTAATATAAACGGTACTACAAGAATGAATCCGGCGCAGGTCTGAACATGAGTCATCGAAAAAGTAATCTTCCTCATATAGCGTTACTGACGTTCTCTCATATCGTATGCCTTACTGTGGGTTTTGCTGCTGGTATTTACCTTCTGCCCATCCTGATAGCGCCCGACTCACCCTCGTTAACCGTTATTGAGGACAGCCAGAAGACTACGCGTTTTCAGGGACAGTTTTCGAAGGATAGGAAAGACAGCGACAAGTTCCACTGGGGTGAGGGGCAGTTCAGTATCAATCAGGACTCCATCAGTTTTTCAGGAGAATTGGCGCCTGGGCCTGACTACAAGCTGTACCTGTCTCCAGTTTATGTAGAGACGGAAGATGCTTTTAACCAGCACAAAGCAGACATGGTTCGTATTGGCGATGTCAAAACGTTTGATAATTTTATTATTCCGATGTCATCGACCATCGACCCGGCCCAGTACAATACAGTAATTATCTGGTGTGAAACCTTTGGTCAGTTTATTACCTCTGGACAGTACCAAAGCCCGCTCAAAACACATTAAGACAAACAGGAATCGATAGTCACTTTATTGAATGATACTTAATCCTTAGGAAACATACACAAGCACAAGCTACACCCGAAGATGTAGCTTGTAAGATGATGTTTCTGAGAGTTATTAGGCCGCGTCTTGGCTTTCACCCATCACAGGGGTTCTGATCAGGTAATCAAACGCACCCAGTGCTGCAGTAGCACCACTGCCCATGGCAATGATGATCTGTTTGTAAGGCACGGTTGTCGCATCACCTGCAGCAAACACACCGGGCAGAGAAGTATCACCCTGAGCGCCAGTGATGATCTCGCCGCGAGGCGACAGTTCCACAGCTCCTTTCAGGAACTCGGTGTTAGGCACCAGACCTATCTGGACAAAGATACCGGCTAATTCCAGTTCTTTGTTTTCACCCGTCTTACGATCGGTGTAACGCAGGCCGGTCACCTGTTCGCCGTTGCCGATAACCTCGGTAGTCTGGGCTTCCTTGATGATGTCGATATTGCCCATGGAGCGTGCCTTGTCCTGCAGTACCGCATCAGCACGCAGAGTATCGGCAAATTCCAATACAGTCACGTGTTCCACTATACCGGCCAGGTCGATCGCTGCTTCAATACCGGAGTTACCGCCACCGATAACTGCGACTTTCTTGCCCTTGAACAGCGGACCGTCACAGTGCGGACAGTACGCAACACCACGACCACGGTATTCCTGCTCACCTGGCACGTTCATTTCCCGCCAGCGGGCGCCGGTAGCCAGGATCAGGGAACGGCTCTTGAGCTTGGCACCGCTTTCCAATTCAACTTCAATCAGGCCGCCAACGGATTCTGCACCAATGATCTTGCTGGCGCGCTGACTGCTCATGATATCCACATCGTAATCGCGAACGTGCTCTTCCAGGCCGGAAACCAGTTTCGGACCTTCCGTCGCTTTTACGGAGATAAAGTTCTCAATGGCCATGGTATCCATGACCTGTCCGCCAAAACGATCCGCCACGATACCGGTACGAATGCCTTTACGGGCAGCATAAATTGCCGCAGAAGCACCTGCAGGGCCGCCGCCGACAACGAGTACATCAAAAGGATCTTTCTCACTGATGGCTTCAGCCTGCCGCTCGGCGGCCTTGTTGTCCATCTTGTTCAGGATTTCGGCCAGGGCAATACGACCTTGCGCGAACAATTCACCGTTCAGGTAAACCGATGGTACGGCCATGATCTTGCGGCTGTCGACCTCTTCCTGGAACAGGGCGCCGTCGATCATGACGTTGGTAATCTTGGGATTAATCGCTGCCATCATGTTCAGTGCCTGGACCACATCCGGGCAGTTCTGGCAGCTCAGGGAGACATAGGTCTCGAAATGGTATTCGCCGGACAGGCCTTTGATCTGCTCGATCATCGCCTCATCCAGTTTCATCGGATGACTGCCGCTGTGCAGCAGCGCCAGTACCAATGAGGTGAATTCGTGACCCATGGGCAGGCCGGCAAACCGGATTTCACTGCCGGTGGCCGCGGAGCGAACCAGCATGGACGGTTTGCGTTCGTTGTTGTCACGGCTTTCAGTTGCAGTGACCAGTGGAGACATGGTGGCAATTTCCTGAACCAGCTGGCTCAGTTCCCCGGATTTTGCGCTGTCATCAACCGACGCCACGAGTTCAACCGGGGTTTTCAGGTTTTGCAGATAGCTCTGTAACTGCGATTTGATCTTGGCGTCCAGCATGGCTGCTTCCGTCCTTTATGAAGTACTGCAAACAAAAGCGTTTGGAAAACGCCCCGCCAGGGGCGGGGCGGCTCACGGCTGCCGATGATGGAGAGGACGACAGCCAGTGATTCTTGCTTTTTCTGACTTAGATCTTGCCGACCAGGTCCAGGGAAGGCGCCAGGGTGTCTTCACCGGGCTGCCATGCCGCCGGGCAGACTTCGCCGTCGTGCTCTGCGATGTACTGGGCTGCCTGGGTCTTGCGGACCATGTCCTTGGCGGAGCGGCCGATGCCGAGGTCGTGAACTTCAGTGACCTTGATCTCGCCTTCAGGATTGATCAGGAAGCTGCCGCGCAGTGCCAGACCTTCTTCCTCAATCATCACACCGAAGTTGCGGCTGATGACGCCAGTGGGATCGCCGATCATCGGGAAGCGGATCTTGTTGATGGTGTCAGAGCTATCGTGCCATGCCTTGTGGGTGAAGTGGGTGTCGGTGGACACGGAGTAGACTTCAACGCCCATGGCCTGCAGTTGCTCGTAGTGATCCGCCATGTCGCCCAGCTCGGTGGGGCAGACAAAGGTGAAGTCAGCCGGGTAGAAGAAAACGATGGACCACTTGCCCATCAGGTCCTGTTCGGTAACTTCGACGAAATCACCGTTGTGGAATGCAGTGGCTTTGAAAGGCTTGATTTTGGTGTTGATCAGAGACTGAGTCATGGTCATGTTCCTTGGTTTGTTCGTTCGTGAGTAACGCTTCGTTGTGATAACTATAAGGCCAGCTGTTAGATGTTTAAAATTAATTAAAATTATAGGTTTGATAGATTTTTCTTAATGTTAGAGCCCGTCTTGTCAGTAGGGATAACTAAAGGTTCAGGCAGACTGTCTGAAGGGCATAAATTGAAAAAAAACCCCGCTATTGCGGGGTTAAAAATGTTATCAGCATTCACTGATAACGGCTCCTCGACATCAGTGTGACCCGGACTCTGCCAGGGTCAGTAACCGGGGCTTACCCACCATCAGGGTTTCCATCCGGCTTAAACGGCTCACCACCACGTAGACAACGCTGGATACCAGGCAGCCAATCAGTGGCGCTTCCACCCAGCCGGTATTGGTAAACATCAGCAGGCCGCCGCAGAGGCAGAAACCGGTCACCATACTGGCCAGTGCGCCGTGAGCATTACCGGGGAGGAAGCTGCTGATCAGTACCGGGCCAATCAGTGTGGCCATCAGCGTGCCGGTGGCAGTAATGGCGAACAATGACAGCATGACGGGCGGTGCGTAGAGGGTCATGACCAGGGTCACGCCACCCAGACAAGCCAGGATGCAGCGGTTAAAACGTAGGGCATGTTTTTGGGACAGGTGACGATCCGGAAAGAGTGCGACGCGCAGGTCATGGGAAAGGGCGGAAGACGACACCTGCAGCACCGAACTGGCCGTGGATTTCATCGCAAAAATGATGAACAGGGTGATCAGGCCGGATGCCAGCGGCGAGACAAAATTCGCCAGGAAATACGGCATGGCGTTATCGGCATTGCCCAGCTCCGGATGACGGATACGCACATACAGCCCGACGATGGGTACCAGGCTGAGCAGGCAGGCGATTGGCGCCATGATCAGCGCGACTTGATGGATTTTCACATCCTTCCGGAATGCCAGAAACCGTACGGACATATAAGGAAGAATGGCGCTGAACAGGAAAGCATAGGGGAAAATCATGAAGACCTGGAACCGGGAATCACCATAGGGCGCTGCCGTTTCCGGAGCAATGAGTGCCGGATCAATGACTTCCAGTTGTGTTAATAGCGCTGTCGGAGAGACATCACTGAAAATTCGGTAGGCGATGAATGCCGCTGCAGCTGCCATGCCGGCGACCATCAGGGTATCTGTCCAGGCGACGGCGGCCATTCCGCCCAGCGTGGTGTACAGGATGATAATCCCGATCATCAGGACAATAGCCTGGTTCACGGAAATCCCCAGCCAGCTACTGCCCAGCATCCCCATGGCTCGGAGCTGACCTACCAGGAATACCAGCAGCAACAGTGCTGTCGCCAGTGCAGCAAAACCGTGGATAAAGCGAGTCATGGCAGGTGAGCCGGGATGGCTGCGGGAAATATATTCAGGGATAGTCAGACTGCCCATCTTCAGGGCGCGGCGATAAAGAAAAGACGCAAAGAATAAAACAGCAAGACACATGGCGGGCGCATAGAGAAAATTGCCCAACACTTCGATAGTGCCGTATTTGTAGGCAACCCCCGGCGAGCCCATAAAGCCCCAGCCGCTGTAGCCGGTGGCGACAATACTGGCGGCGCCCACCACCGGCCCAAGGCTGCGCCCGGCCAGCAGAAACCCGCCTTCCCCCTTGCTGTTACAGACGCGGCGGCTGGAAATCAGTCCCATGGCCACCAGGACAAAAACGGAAATACCCAATACAACCCAGTTAATCCAGTTCGAGGTCATCAGTGAATCCTCTCTCTTGGCGGGCGCAGCGTGTTGTGCCGCTGCGCCGTGAAACAGTTAACCTGTAGAGCGGTTAGTGCGTTTGACGAACTGTTTCTGGAACCGGGGCTGGCTGTCGGAATTTGCTGAAGTGATCGACCACGGTGCTAGCCACCACCTGGCCGACACCGCCGATAATGATCATGGCGCCGCCGAAGGCCTGGAAGACGGTCATGGTTTCACCGAAGACCAGGATGCCGATACCGGCGCCGACCGCGCATTCAAAGTAAGCGACACAGGCCAGTTCCGCGGCTTTCAGGTGTCGGGCAGCTACGGCCAGCAGGCCCAGGGCGGCAAAGCCGGTGAAGAAGGCCATAGCGATCAGCCAGAGCCAGGAGCTGCCGTCCATCATCGCCAGTGAGGGTGGATTCAGGATCAGGTAGACCGCGATACCGATACCGCCAAACAGGAAGTTATAGAAAGAGCGGATTTCTGAAGATACGTCGGTGCGGTAGCGGCTGAGGAAGAGGTACAGGCCGTAACCGAAGCCGGAAACCAGGCCGAGCATATCACCGAGCATGTTCTCTGTTTTGAAACTGAGGCTCATGGTAAAGCCGGTAGCGGCGTCGTAATTGATCAGACCGAGGATCATCAGTGTGCCGATGAAGACCAGGAACAGCAGGCAGCCGGTAATTTTGTCCACTTTCTCTTTCAGGAAAATGGCGGCCAGGATGCTGGAGAACAGCGGGCCGGTATAAATCAGGAACACCGCGTTGGCGAGAGTCGTATGTTGGGTAGACGACACATAGGCAGCCAGACAGAGACCCAGCGAAACACCGCCACAGACGATAGCGGGAGAAAGTCGTGTACCACGCAGGTAGATCAGCTTGCCGCTGGCAAGAATGATGGCGAGGGTGCCGATGGCGCCCACGAGAAAACGGGTAAAAGCAATGACATCACCGGAAGTGTTGATATGGCGGGCAAACAGTCCCACGCAGCCCATCAGCGTCGCTGATATCAGCATCGTGGTATAGCCCAGGGCCTTGGTATTGGTGGTGGACACGGTTGAACTCCCTGGTATCAAATTTCTTGATAAAACTGTCTGGAAGTCCGGACGTGAAGGATGCAGGAAAAACAGTGAGAAATGGCTGGCGATGGAGGCTCAGCGATCACTGTTCCGCAATACCTTTGGCGCCTTTCGCTTCCCGGTAGCAGTAGACAGCTGTCACAAAACCTAACAGCGCAAGGTTGAGCACAACAAAACTGGCAGCGGTCCATGAACTGGTGAACATTGTGAATATCCTCCGCGCAATGGTGCTGATTATCCTTGCCTGATACTGAATAACGCCTGAACAAAGCCAGGAAAGCGCTTGAGCGCTTTCCTGTTATCTTTCTTATTCGACCGGACGGATCTGGGTGCCGGGCACCTGAACCGGGAAGTAGTCTTCGCAGGTACCTTCGCGGTAGACGTCCGCGGTGCAGCAGTGGATACCACCACCGAAGGCGTAGGCGTCGCGCAGAGGTACAGGGATAACTTCCATGCCCAGTTTGTCCATCTGTTCCATCTGGTGAACTTCGCTGGCTTCGACGCAGACGGTCTTGTGATCCAGCACCAGGCAGTTCATGGACAGCCATGTGCTGGAGTAGCACAGCGGCGGTGGGTTGTCGTGGGCAGGCATTGCTGCATCAACGATTTCCCAGTCGTTCTTCGCGAAGATCTTGCGCTGTTCTTCCGGCATCTTACGATGCGGGTTGTTGATGCACAGACCGGGACGCAGAGGAACGAAGGTGGCGTCGATGTGGATGGGGTAGGGGTCGCCCGGGAAGTTGACCGCGTGTACCCGGTGGTTGGGGAAGTGGCGCTGCATCCATTCCATCGCAGTGCGGTTGGTGGTCAGACCGTGCTGGACGAACAGGTCCTTACCCATACGCATGACGTCAGCGGCGTCGAACATCGGTTCTGCTTCAGTGGTGACAAACTCTTTGGCCGCCACTTTTTCCAGACGCTCTTCGATGGTCATGGCGTGCTTGCCCATGCCATAGTTCGGACGGTAGGACTCATCGGTCAGGCGAGGACGTGGCGCCTGTTCCCAACGGAAGTTGGGGTCTTCGTGGAAGTACTGGTTCATCAGCGGCCAGTAGGCCAGGTATTCAAAGTAACGGCAGCGGAAGGACATGGCTGCGGAGAGGATTTCGTTACCCACAGTCAGCAGAACATCCCGTGGGGGCATGCAGCCGAACATGGAGAAGGTGCGGAAGTCAGGGGTGGATACCGCCTGGTTCCACTGGATCGGAGTAGGACGGTCAACACGGATACCACGGGATTCGAGCAGTTTGGCAAAGCCGTCGAGCTGTTCGTTAGCGGCTTCAACGGTCTCCAGAGGACGGGGACCCCACATGCCCTTCATCTTGCTGTCTACAGGTACTTTGTCGTCTACAGCAGGTTCTGAAGGAGGCACACAGCAGTGGTCGGCGCGGCCGACGATTACGTGGCGGAGAGGGTCAAAGTCGTTCCAGGAGCTGACAATAGTATCTTGAGTCACAGGAAATACTCCTCAATTAACACATTAGCTAGCGTCAGTTATCGGATCCGGCAGTGATTGGCTGCCCGATCAAATCAACACCCTGTGCGCTGTCGCCATAGCCTGCGGCTGGACGGTTTACCCTCGGGTAAAAAATGAAGCCGTGTCGTTTATGGCCCGGATTCTTCAGGCAATACTTTCCCGCATTTTTAATCGATAAAAATCGATAAAAAATGAAATCCATGATGCGCATTTGTTCACGACTGCCGGTTATTTATCATGCAACGACTGTCCGGCAGTTTTTTGCTTCCCGGTTCTGGTGTCACCATCAGTGCCCGGGGTTGGTTGCTATCCTACGCTTTCGGGCGCGGTAAACTACAAAAAAACTGCCAGGGTTTCCCTGTTTGATGCTTACGATTATCGGGAAAACGCTGTTTATTCTATGAACATTGATTTGGGTCAAAAATCGATTGTTGATCGAATTTGAGTCAGTGTTTTTAACGTTGGAATAGGGTTTTCTGGGATGAAAAAGCCGTTTGGGCAGGGGGCTGTTTATGCCTTTTGGTGGCTATAGGTGTACTTTCCTGTTACTTGGTTGAAACATGAGCTTTTCTTGTCGTTTTTGGAAGAGCCAAAGAGGTGAATTTGTCCTGATTGCGATAGTTTTTGTCCGGATGTTTGTAATCTGCCAGCACAACGAAACCTAAACTGTGCCGCATCAAAAATGTAACCGATAGAGAACGGATGTAACCATGCAGCCTGTCCCCCTTTCCCTTGAACTCAATGAAGATCATCCGGCTTTCCAGTGGGCTAAACGCCAGTCTGATGCCGTGAGCGCAATGGGACATATTGGTACCCATATTGACTGCTATACCCGTGAACCAGAGGAGGCGTTTTATCAAGTTGATGCCATGGTTCTGGATTGTCGTAAAGGCATGCCCGCCTTGGACTCCATTGTCCCGTTAAACCTTTCAGGCAAAGCGCTGGTGCTTTATACCGCTAACCTGGAAAGAAACGGCTATGGCAACGATGTGTATGCTAAAAACCGCACGGTACTGGAAAGCGATGTACTGGATCAGATACTGTCGAAATCACCGGCTTTTATCGTAATCGATAGTTATGGCATTGGTGGTCATGGTGGAGAGCATCAGATGTTTGACAAACGCTGTGAGCAGTATGGCTGTTTTGTGATTGAAAACATCACGCTGACCGAGCCCGTGGCAGAAAAACTGCTGCTGCTGGAAATCACCATCGACAAAACTATCCAGTCATCGGGTAAACGGGTGGATGTGAAGGGTATTCTGCAACAGTGATCAAGGCATTGATTCAGCTGTTTTGAATACCCCGCCCTTTAGGGCGGGGTTGTTCATTGTGACAAATAATCAGAATAACGTCTGTTCAGTGATCTCCATTGTTAGCGCATCCAGAGCTTTTTCAACCATCTTCCGGCGCATGGCTTTCTCATCTGCCGGTGCCAGGGTCGGGTCACCGAGCGGATGAGGGATAGCCTTGGCCTTGACGATCCGGTTGGCGCCTACGGTCTGGGATATCGGCGTTACTGTCGCAATATGGACGACAGGCATTACCTTCTCAATCTGCTTGACGATCGTTGCACCGCAACGCGTGCAGGTGCCTCAGGTGGATGTGAGGATGGCGGCGGTCACCCCGGCCTTCTGGAGCAGCATGGCGATATCCCGCCCAAAACCTTCTGAGTTGGACACCGACGTTCCGGTTCCGACGGTGACAAAGATCTTGTCGTACAACTTGCCGATTTTTCCTTCCCGTTCCAGGTCGCGCATGACATCCAGTGGCGTGACGCGGTTGGGGTCTGCATTAGCGTAGACCGGGTCATAACCGCCGTGGATAGATTCCCAATGTTCTGGATCCAGACGCTCCAGACCGGCAATGTCATAAGTACCAAACTTGGAGGCGCTGGAGGATTCCAGCCGGTCCGGGTTACCTTTCGGAATCACACCGCCGGAAGATATCACCGCAATGGTCGCCTTGCTCAGATCAACAACAGGTGGCTGCGGCGCTACCTTGTCGTAAACCGGCATCTCAAATTCGCTGGTGAAAGGCCGTTTTTCCAGCTTGGCCAGCAGGATATCCACAGCCCGCTCGGCACCGTTGCGCTCGGCGAAGTAGTTCACCCGCACACCGCGAGGCATATAACCGCTTTCTTCCGGATAACCGAAGTCACCGGTTTCAAGGTACTTTTTCGCCAGTTCCGCCATGGCGGGCAGGGCGGTACGCATGGCGGCGGCGCTGTTGCCGGTTTCCACGCAGTAGACCGAGGTTTTGAACACATCAAAACCGGGGTTTTCAGGGTACATGCCGGTTACGGTGGGAATGCCCATTGCTTTCGCGGTTTTTGCGACAGCGCCGCAGGCCATGCCGTAACGGCCGGCATTGAAGGCGGGGCCGGCAATCACAAGGTCAGGTTTCACCTGTTCCAGAATCTCGGTAATACCCTGGCAGGCAACCGCCTGGTTTTCATTAAACCAGGAATCCCCGCAGATGACGGTGTGGGTCAGCTCGGCCTTGTCTTTGAGCAGATTCGCCAGCATGACGCCGGGGCCCACCGGCCCTTCGACCAGCTCCATGCCGATATGGGCCATTTCTTCGCCGCCTTTCTGGCCGAAGAACTGGTTGATGTAGTGCAGTACTTTCATTGCTTGTTCTCCGGAAACGATCAGCCTTCGCGGGCTGCCAGGTTGTGGAATCCCACCGCACTGGTGGCGCCGATGATGCCCTGAATCTCCATGCAGATGCTGCCGTCTTCCCGCAGGCTGCCGGTGAAGCCGCCGACGATGGTATCCGCACAGTTCAGGTGGCCGAGGATGGTATCCATGGGTGGCAGAACCACGGTGGGGTTACCGTTGCCACAGGACACCAGTGCGTCGGCTTTGTCGGTGGCGTCCGCCAGGGCCTGGCTTTCGCCGTCACGGCCGGCGAATTCGTCGGTGATCAGGACGGTTTCAATCCCGGCGTCTTCGAGGCGGCTACAGTTCATCACCAAGTCGGTATCCGGGTTGCCGTAGCCTTCTTCGGTGATGATGACGGCTTCCAGTCCCAGCTGTCGTGCCAGCTTGCAGGTGAAGGCGGAGGAACGCTCCTTGTCCTGCAGGGTGACGTTTTCATTGGTGACAATGGCGCCCACAAAGTTGTAACGGGTACCGTGGTATTTCAGCAGCTGATGGATGACCGGGTTGTTCTGGTGCATGTAGGTGGTGACCTTGTCGGACGCCGCCACACAGTTGCCGCTGATCAGCGCACCATCCATCACTTCCGTGGGGGAGAGCAGGGTGGGCAGGATCTTCTTGGCATCGACACCGTAGAGATAGGTGTCGTGCATCAGGCCCTGGCTTTGCAGCATGTAGATGTAGCCGACCCGAGGCAATTCCGGATGTTCCAGCACCTGTTCTGCAAGGGATTTACACTCGTAAACGGCGGCTTGATCCGGTACACCTTCCAGCGCAAGCTTGCCGACCAGCAGGGCGGTTTCCAGACCCACTTTGCGCAGGATGGCTTCTTTCTCGTGGGCGGTGCAGGCGTCATCGATTTCACAGGTGATGACCAGGTTGCGGGTTTTGGAGAATGGGGTGTAATCCGCGCCGGTGCCGCTCATGTCGATCACGCCTTCCTGGAAGCCCACCACTTTGCCGGTGGTGACAACAGCCATACCTTTCAGCACCCGGGTGACGCCTTCGCCAACCATTTCGTTCTCATCAGCATGGATGCCGGGGAACATTACGCCCTTGCCATCCATCTTCACCCGCGGTTCGATCACATCCTTGACCGGCATGATCCGGATGCTATCGCCGGGCTGGGCGATATCCAGGCGAACCTCGGTGATATGCGTATCGAGTTCCCGGATAAACGCGAGTACCGCCTCCCGGTCAATGTAAACGGTGCCATCTTCAACCCGCCCGGGAGAGCCGAACGCCAGTTGACGAACATGAATATCCTCAATCTGAAGCTTCATAAAGCCGACTCCAATACCTCAATCATTAGCAATCCGGACGGGCTGTCCGCCCGGAAACTGGGTTTGACCGCCAATTAATGCGCCAGCGGTCTGGCGTTGTGGGAATGGGAAGCCTGGGTGGTTTCCTTGCTCCTTACCGGATCAGTCCGGGTGAAACGGCTGACAACAACATAAATAATGCTGGAACAGACTGCGGCGTAGATAGGGGGCTCAATCCAGCCCAGATTGCTGAAGATCAGCAGTCCGCCGCTGATGCAGAAACCGGTAAGAATGGCTGCCAGGGCACCCTTGGCAGTGCCTTTCCAGAACACACTGACCAGCACCGGGCCGACAAACGACGCCATTAAAGTACCGGTGCCCATGATAGCGATCATGTTCAGCATGAACGGTGGGGCAAACAACATCATGGCCATGGTGATCAGACCGATGATGACCACCATGGTCTGGTTCAGGGTTATCGCCTGTTTATCAGAGATTTTTGAGTCCGGCTTGATGGCCTTGCGAAGGTCATGAGATAGAGAGGAGGACACAACCAGCAGCACAGAGTTGGCGGTAGACTGCATTGCGAAGAGGATGAACAGGGTGATCAGTCCAGACGCGATCGGCGGCATGAAGTGCTTGAGATACAGGGGCATGGCTTCATCCGCCACCGCCAGTTCGGGGAACTTGATGCGCATATACAGGCCAACGAAGGGAATCATACTGAGCATCAGACCGATCGGTGCGACCACCATGGCGGCATGGTGCGCCTTCACATCCGGACGGAACGACATCAACCGGATAGACTGGTAAGGCAGCACGCAGGCGAACAGGATGGTGTAGGGCAGAAGGTAGAAGATCTGGAAGGGGGCGCTGCCGTAAGGATTGGCAGTAGCCGGGTTCACCAGGTTGGCGTCAATGACATTAAGCTGCTCAATCATTTCGAACAGGCTGATATCGGTGAACATCTGGAAGCAGATGTAGATGGCCGAGATGGTCATACAGATCACCATGAAGGTGTCTGTCCAGGCGACCGCGGCGAGTCCGCCCATACTGGTGTAGATCACGATGACCAGCACCATCAGTGCGGCGGCGTATTCGAGCGGGATACCCAGCCAGCTGCCGCCCAGCATGCCCAGCGCCTTGATCTGGCCGACCAGGAAAACACTCAGCAGCACGGCGGTGATGATGGAAGCGGTTCCCTGCAGTATCCGTTGCATGCGTTCATCGCCGGGATGGTTTTTGGCGATGAATTCGGGAATGGTCAGTGCCCCCATCTTGACGCCGCGGCGATAGAGAAACCGGGCAAAGAACAGTACGCCAATAACCAGCGAAAAGCCGAAAAAGAAGTTACCGAGTAGTTCTGTAGTACCGAAGGCATAAGCTGCGCCCGGTGAGCCCATAAATCCCCAGCCGCTGAAACCGGTTGCAACAATGGTGCCGCCACCAATGATGGGACCCAGGGATCGCCCTGCCAGCAGGAAGCCGCCTTCGCCGTCGGAGCCGTGTACGATTTTCTTGTTGGTGTAGTAACCCATGCCGATCAGCACCACGATGGATGCCATCAGGATCAGCCAATTCGTCCAGTTAATTTCAGACATAACAGGATCTCTCCTCCCGGGACTCGCATGACGTGACGGGCATGCATAGCCACAGCCGCCAGACTGAGCCGGATCAGTTATTGGAATTTTCCGAGGAGCGTCGTGATCACTGTTGTTTTGATAGGTCTATATAGGTGTGATTCACGCGGTAAAACGGTTCTCGAGTCAGGCTTCTCCTATCCCTTTTGTATCACTGGCGGATTCACGTTTTATCCACAGCATGATAGGGAGGCCGATCTGGATGGCGGCCAGTACAAAGAACCAGTCAAGCGTCCACGAGCCGGTAAACATAGGCGTTCTCCTGATAATGGTCAGAGTGCAGGGTTGTACCGAATGATGCGTACAGGGACTTTCTGGTTATCAGTGAGGGGCGTGACGAGCTGGCAGACGTAAGGACAGGTCTGGCCGAACCCTTCTTGTTCGGCATCATGCTGTACAGAGAGACAAACAGCAGATGCATGATGACCATCCTTCGACTGCTCATTTTTCATGCAAACACGTTACACCTGCCTGTTTTGGCATTACCACAACAGAAATGTGCAATTTTTCACTCTTTTCGTGCCTATTTTTCGATTATTTACAAGGTTTTTTATTTGTGGGAATTGTTATGGCTCGTGACAAATCGGCATGTAAGGAGAGGTAGTTTGAACTTAGGTCATCAATGTTAGTCAGTATTAAACAAAGCAGGCTATGAAATAAATCAATCTAATATCCCGAGTTTTAGGTGGGTTTTCCTTTTATTTTTTCATTGGTAACAAGTGTTTTTGGAGGTTTTTTATGGATTTTGGACTGCAAAGAAATTCTCTAGAAGTAGATAAGCCACTTCTTGGTGAAACAGGTGGTAACGAAGAGAAAGATAACATTAGTAATGTAAATGCGACCTGCTCAGGTATCGATTCTGATAAAACCCCAAAGACTCAAGTTGATGCAAGGGATGCTGAAGCTATGGGGTCTCGAGCCGCCAGTCTGCCATCTCTGCAAGAATCGAGTATCGAAGAAGGAGAGGCTAGACAAGCAGTATGTTGTCTTATCGTAAAAGGTGTTTTTATATTAGGTTTTTTGGTTGCTGCGAGTGTTGTTACAGGTATTGTTAATGAAAACCCTGAAATAACAGATCGAGCAAAAATAGGTATTAGTGTCACTGCGTTTGCAGCAGCGGTCATATCAAGTATTTGTCTTCTTTGTAAGTGTGGAACAACACAGCAGTGTGAGCATGCATCTTATTACAATAAAGTAAAATCTCATGATGTTGAGAGTGCCCATTCAATAGAGGACCGAGGTAAAGAATCAGTGTTGAGTGCTTATGATATAAATAAGGAAGCAGATGGAGGGATTTTATCATCTTCTATGATGGAAGCTGTTGAAGATAACAAGCCACATTCTGAAGAAGAACCACAAGATGATTTACAAGCAGATAGTAGTGATAACCAAACTGAACTGTCCCAGAGCAGGCCGCAACCCGCAAAAATAGTGACTACAAAAGCAGAAATTCATGGTCTTCGACAAGAAACAACCGTATAAAAACACACCGTTCCTCATGAATGTGGTGTCAGGCACAGAGCGAGCAACGGTACTGTCGCGGGGTTGTCCCGATGATGCTGCGAAACTGCCGGTTAAAGTTGGACAGGCTGGAGTACCCCACAGTAGCACTGATGCTGGCTATGGTGTCGCTGCTGGTGGTTAGAAGGTGACAGGCTTTATCAATCCGTACCCGGTTCAGGTATTTGGTGAACGATACCCCTGCATTACTTTTGAAGAAGCGAATAAACGTGCTTTCCGCCATATTAAATTGTTGGGCGAGCGCTTCCACGTAGATCACATCCTGTGAGTGCTGTTCGATGTAATGCTTTATACGATCAATCTGTTGTTTGTTCTTGTCGATAATCGGTGTCGAAACCGGTTCTGTAGTCAGTATCTTGTGGTTGCCGGATAACGACAGAATATCCAATATTTCAAACAGGCTGAGCACTTCCCGGAAGCCGAAGGTGTTTTCAATACGGTCTGCAATCCGGAAGGCTTTCTTGTAGGTCGAGCCACTGTATTTCAGGCCATAACTGCTCCGTTCCAGGAAGGAGCGCACATGGGCGAGCTGGCAACAGTTGATGAAATCTTCCCCCATGGCTTTCATGCGAAAGACAATAGCTGTGATCTTGCAGTCAGTGGCGGAAACAACGCGATGGGGAATATAGGGGCCGATGACGATGATATTCTGTTCAGAGAAATCGCTGGTCTGGCTGTTAACCTGGATGACGCCTTCGCCTTTCTCAATAAAAAGAATCGAGAAATCACTGCGATAATAGAGTTCAGGTTCGGGCTGCACGACGCGCTTGTCGAAGAAGGTATAGGTTTCTTTTTCTGCGCGATTAACCAGCCTGATACTCACGGAGCGCCCCTCTTGAATCGTTAGGCGCACCATCATAGAGCATCAGACTGCCGGGTTTTTGATACCTATCAAGGTGAGAGTCGAATATAGATAGGTATTAGTACTCAGATCTTGAGGTGCTTGTCCGCTTCACGGAAGAACTTGGTCATATCATCCCAGGAGGTCGAACGCTTGAGTGTCTTACGAGCATTCATGATATCGGTAAAGATATGGGTGTTCTGCTTCAGTTCAATCCAGCGTTTTGCATCAGACATTGTATTCATGGCAATCAATCCGGTTTGAAGAAAAAAGCGTGGAACAGGTCGCCATGAATGAATATCTATTGTGTCCCATTATTGAAGACAATAAATATTCACCAGAGCAGGTTTGATAAAGGGGAACCTGTTCCACGAAACAATCCAGGGAGGAGTGGTGCGAGTATAGGAACGTCTGGAATCACCGGGAAATCATTAAAACTTGGGAGGGGTATAAATGTTATTTATAGGATGGTTGTTTTGGGGCTGAATCTTTTCTTATTGTCAGTAATATGTGCTGAACGTGTTTATTTACAGGGTTTGGCTACGTAATCAGTGAAGTCACCTAGGCGTAATTCCCTGCCACTTTTTATTAACAAATGTTCATGATGCCTCCACTCCCTGTTCACAGTGCCTCCTGTACATTGTGTCTCAACAGCGATCAGGAAGCGGTGGCTTCCAAAGACAACAATGACAGAGGTGGAGAGCAATGAGACAGACAATGAAGTATCAGATGATTCGTGGCATGGCGTTTATTGCAGTATTGGGTGCATCGTCCCCGCTGTGGGCCCAGTATGCAGGGCCGGGCAGTGAAGCGATCAAGACCGTGGAAGAAGCCAGAAAATCCTCGGATGACGTAGAGGTTGTGCTGACGGGTCACATCGTCCGCCAGATCAACCGGGAAGATTACCTGTTCAGGGATGATACCGGTGAGATCAGTGTCGAGATTGACGGTGATGACTGGGGGGCGATCCGTGAGCCGGTCACCCCGGAAATGACGGTGCGTATAACCGGCGAAGTAGATTATCACAGAACCGAGCCGACCGACATTGATGTCAGAGAGGTTGAGATTATAGAGGCTGCCTATAAGCCGGTTATGACGGGTTTGGATAAAGGCTAATGAGAATATCTCCGGCACAGTCGGGTGGCTGTGCCATAGATGGCAAGTTGATTGTTACGGCATTGAGGCCTCTTCAGATAACCGGATTTTTTTAGCCGAAGGTTCTTCGTCAGAGGGTATACAGGGTTCATTGGTGCATTGGAGGGGGCTTGAGTCATCAACCGACTTGAGGCTTCCTACCCAGTTATACAGTTCACCTTCTACATAATGTGGGTTTAAATGTAACTCGGCATACTTGTAATACATCTCGTCAGTTAGAGAGTCCATGCCAGAATTGACGTTCACAAAATGTCTCCATTCTGGTAATTGGTATAATTCCTGTTCATGCAGTTTTACTTGATTCAGTTCTTTTTCTAACTGATCCAGTTCACATTGCAATACCCTAGCCTTAGTTTTGGAAAGGTCATAGAGTTGCTCTGTTAATAAAGGTTCAAGTTTATGTTCTCTCTTCAATATTTTTTTACATAGCAACATTTTTAAATGTTGATCTTCTCTGAACTTCTCTGTTATTTGTTTCTTGCTTTTTGGAAGCTGAGCTATGATTTTTTCTAGTTCTTTCATTTTCTTGTAAGCTAATTGCCTTTTTATGAAGTCTGAAAAAAGTTGACTCGTTTTTAGTCGGTAATAATGGTTAAGGTCAAATTCAATGTTAGTAACTGTTATGACAGCATCAAAAGATGATTTTTGATTGGATAATAATTGTATAAAATAATTTCGAGTTCCATGGTATTCCATTAAGCAGGTTTCAATTATCAACTTTGTTTGGCCTTTAAATAGTTTACTGTTTTTTAGAGTTCTTGAATTGAAAAAATCATTGATTTGGATACATAAGTTACTTATTTTTAAAAGGTCAGTAGTAGCCATTTTTTTTAGTGCCTGTTTACAATCTTCAGATAGTTGATGGTTACTTTCATCAGTTAGAGAAGATAAATGGGATTCACATTCTAATCTATAAGATTCGTGACTCGTTGTTGGTTGAAGCTGATCATCTGTCGTTAAGAGTTTTAATAATTCTTCTGAGACATAAGATTTTTTACCTGTTACGGCTAATGGATCATACTTTGCTAAATAGGTTGTAGCTGTATCTACAGTGGATGCTTGTTCAGGCAGAATATGTCTGTCAGTGGGTAGGTCAATACTTTGGGTATTAGTAGCTTCTTCTGTGTCGTAGTATTCTTCATCATCAGAATCTGATGATGAATCTGAAAGTAAAAGGTCTGTATCAAAGTCTATATGAGGCTTTTTGACTAATGTTGCTAGTTTGTTTTTTATATCTACCTTCCACTGAGCATCAATAGGGTTATCATCCAGGTAAATGGTGGCATTGTGAAGTTTTATCAATGAATCAGGTAGTTTTTCAATGTTGTTATCAACAAGGTCAAGCGTTTTAAGATTTTTTAAATCAAATATATTGTCAGGTATTGTCTTTATTTTACAGGATCGTAATACTAATTTTTTCAGCCACCATATAGTATGAATAACTGGAGGTATGTTAACGAAAAAATAGCCTGATATATTCAACGTTTTTATTCTTTCTAAGTAACATACGTCGATAAAGTCTACACAAAAACCACGATCTTTAATTAAATGTTGATCGTTTGCTTCCAGCGCCCATTCATAGAGTGCGAGTCTATCCTTTTTAGGTATTTCCGTGGTATTGATTTTGAGGTTTGTTACCTTTCTGAATGCGCTTTTAGATGCCTTATACCTATGGTGTAATTGGTTTTCTTCACTACTCTCATCTGTTTCTTGGGTAGCTGCCTGTGATGATTGTGGCATGCATGTTGGGCGATTAATTTCCACGTTAGGAGTCTCAAAGCAAAATCAATCATTATATAACTTTAAAAGTTTGATTAAATAACATGAAGGTTAACCAAGTTGTTTTATATAGTTATGGAGATGTTTTTGATTTCACGTCCCATCGACTTTTTTTAGCTGGGGGTGGGGCGGTATGTTGTAAACCATATTCTTCGACTGTCTCTGATATGGTTTGTTGGGTAGATGTTGATGGGGCACTTGAATCACGTTGGTTTAGTTGACTGTAATATGATGCAATACTATTCTCAGCTAATTCATAGTAAATGTTTTCATTAAAAGGTGGATTTCCGGACGACTTAACTTCAGGTATTGAATTAATGATGACTTTCCATTCATCCAGCTGAAAAATGTCTTCGCTATATAATTTTGTTTCGTTTAATTCATTTATTATTGGGTTAAGGTCAATGCCTCTTGTGTCATAAGTAGAAAATAGTAACTCTGATATATGTGAGGAAAAAGAGAATGCTTCCTGTATTTCTTTTTTTATGGATAAAAAACGCTGATGTTCTTCCTCTTTTGATTTCTCCGTTTTTTTAGCCTTACTTTTTGATAGGTTAGCTGATAATTCTTCTAACACATGAAGTCTTTTGTCTGCGAGTTTTCTATGTATAAAAACTGTATGATGATGGCTGCTTCTTAAAATTCGACGTTGTTCAAGACTATACGAAAGTCTTGTGATAGCCATTATTGCTTCAAATGGAGATTTATGTTCCAAAGACAGTGAGTGATACTCGTGGTAAAACCCTTTATAGGAGAGTAAAGATCTACCAATAATTTCGAAAATAATCATCTTAAAATTGAGGATGTTTGCTGATTCTCTTCCGGCTAAAAATTCATTTATTAACCTGCACAAATTAGTGACTTGTAATAGATCTTTACTCTTCATGTGTTTTAAACACACCCTAAGTTCTGGCGATAAAGTCTTGCCTGTTCCCTGTAGGAGCGCTGCTAAAAGCGGTTCACATTCAGCCTGACAGGAAGCTGCATGGGATGTTGATGGTACTTCCCTGCTGAGAGTGTGTGGAGATAATTTTTGGGGTGGAAAATAGAGCCTTGGGCCCGTTAATGCTTGTATATCCAGTTCGAGTTGTTCCTCTGAGGCTTGAGTGGTAATAGTTTTCGCTGGGTTTTGAGTTGATCTATTCGGTCTCTCAATCGGTAAATCTATCTCTTCCTCGTATTCACTCTCCCAGCTATCTTCATCAGTTAAGTCTAAAGGATCAGTCTCAAACTCAAGAGTAGGCTTTTCTT
Organism: uncultured Kistimonas sp.; assembly: GCA_964291505.2. GTDB lineage: Bacteria > Pseudomonadota > Gammaproteobacteria > Pseudomonadales > Endozoicomonadaceae > Kistimonas. Next base: position 1,458,579 of record OZ220199.1, read on the forward strand.
CTAAAACTGTTAGCGTTGTTTCAATACTATCTCTCCATACTTCATCAATAGGGTTGTCATCTAGGTATATGGTTGCTTTTGTAAGACCTATAACTAAATCAGATAGTGATTGAATTTTGTTATTTGTGAGATCAAAGAATCTGAGTTTTTTTAAGTTAAATATTTCGTCTGGTATGGTTGTGAGCTGGCATGATCGTAATGATAACTTTCTAAGCCAAGTAATAGTATGTAGAACAGGAGGTATGCTAAAGCTAAAATACCCAGAAAGAGATATCATTTTCTCTTTTTCTAAAAAACATTCATCTATCCATGTAATACAAACACAGCGATCTTTTATAGCTTTCTGTTCTGTTGGTTCAGATGCCCATTCATACAGGGCAAACTTATCCTTAGTGGCAATTTGGGACGATTCTATTTCCCAATTATCTACGTTTTTAAATATAGACGCATAGTTTTTATTTCTAAGGCTTTCTTTTTCTGAAGTATCAGCGGTTTTTTGTGTCTCTGATAGGCTGGAGTTTTCACCCGCTTTTGTTTGGGCTAAGGGCGATGATACTGAAGATCCTTTAGGAATACTGCTTTCCATAATAATTTCTCAATTCAAATAGTGCTTTTTAGCACATTGATGTATTTTTGGAATAACAAGGATGTTTAATTTCCTATCTAAAGGACGAGATGTATTTTGACTACGCCAGTCAGTCATATCTCCATAATGTTTCATATACGTCATCGGTCATAGTAATGTGGAAATTGTTAGCCTATGATCTGCGCGACTCTTCCTCGATACCCAACCCCTGATCGGCTACACCCACGATGCATATCACCCTTCGACAGCTTGAGATATTTCGGGCTGTAGCGTTGAACCGAAACGTCACTGCCGCCGCAGAACGTCTGCATATCTCCCAACCGGCGGCCAGTATGGCGCTGGGCGAGCTGGAAAAACAGCTGGGTTTCCTGTTTGACCGGCAGCAGGGGCATCGCATGGTGCTGAATGAGCGGGGCCGTGTCCTGCTGCCCATGGCGAATGAAGTGCTGACCCGGTCGGCTGAGATTGAGCAACATTTCACCGGCAAGACGGATTACCTGGAAGGCATGCTGAAAGTTAATGCCAGTTCAACCATCGGCAATAACCTGATGCCCTCCTTAATCGGCCACTTCAACCGGGACTTTCCCGGGATTCAAATTTCCCTGTCTATCGATAATACCGGCATCATCGCCGACCGATTGCTGAGTTTTGAGATTGATATTGGTTTTGTGGAAGGCATCTGTCTCCATCCCGATATTGAAACCATTGAGTGGCGAAAGGATGAGTTGCTAATTATTGCGGGCGCTAACCATCCACTGGCAGGCAGGGAAAATCTGCAGCTCCGGGATCTGGAAAATGAAGCCTGGATTCTTCGTGAGGAAGGCTCGGGAACCCGTTCGCTGTTTGATGAGCTGATTGCCAGTCGGCTGGGTTCTCCCAGGATCGGCATGTCACTAAACCGGTCGGAAGCGGTGAAGCAGGCTGTGCGAGCCGGACTTGGTGTGGCCTGCCTCTCACGTCTGGCTGCAGATATCGACCTGCGGCGCGGTGATCTGGTGGTGTTGCCGGTCAGCGACCTGGTGCTGGAGCGTTACTTTTATATAGCTATCCACAGGAAGAAGTTCCGGGCGCGGATGCTCCAGCGTTTCATTGATTACGTTCAGGCCTGCCAAAGCTGATCCGGCGTTATTGTCAGGCGGCGGATTCACGGCTGCCTGAAGCACATAAATGATATTGATAGGTCATTTAAATGATCGCTATTTCTTATCGGTCAGGGATATTCCATATACTTGCTCTGCTTTTCGGCAACGGTGTGGGTTCATGACAGCTTGAAACCTGAAGTTAGCGCGTGGAATCCCAAGCCGGATATTGAATACATTGACTATGACAAGAGTGATTTTTTTGTGGAAAGATACGGTTAAAAAACGGTTCAACGGTTGTGCAGGGTTTGGCTACCGGGCTAACAGTGTTAGTAACGCTTTCTTAACCGGTTTGTTCTTCTGACTAAAACGTCAGGAAGACAGTCACCATGAATCAAGAGCCAATAATAGGCTTTATACTGAGCAATAATTAATCGACGCTGTGTTATCCAGTCTTGTTGGAGAAAAACGTGTCCAAGAAGAAGATATTGGTCAGTGCCTGCCTGCTGGGTGAAAAATGCCGGTTTGATGGTTGCTCATGTACAAATGATGACTTGATTAATGACCTTGAGTCAGTTGAGTTGATTCCGGTTTGCCCTGAAGAAATGGGTGGTTTGAGTACGCCAAGGCCAAGAGCCAGGATTGTGGGTGATAAGGATGATGCGGATGGCCATGACGTTGTAAAAGGTGAAGCTAAAGTCATTACCCATGAAGGCAACGATGTAACCAGTGAATATCTCAAAGGCGGAGAGCGTACGCTGAAAGCAGCGGAGGCTTCCGGTGCTGGTCTGGCCATATTAAAAAGCAATAGCCCTTCATGTGGCTGCGGGAAGATTTTTACGCAAGATTTTGAGTCGCTCAAACAAGGTGACGGTACAACGACCGCTATTTTAAAAAAGGCCGGGATCAAGGTGGTCGACGAAACTGAGTATCGTGATGCACTTGATGAGTACAGGAAATAACCACTCCTGAGTGAGAAACACGCTGCTAAACCGTCGCTGGTATTCTTTTGGCGTCCCCTCATTAATGACGACAGGCAGTAAAAAGCTGAATAAATGAAATCCATTATGCCTACTTTGTAGGATTGGCACATGACATTTGCTTCGCTGCAGAGGAATGATTTTTCAGGTCAATACAGTATCAGTGACCGATAAAAAATCTCCAAGTCTCCGCTTATTTGTGGGACGGTGTTGCAAGCGAAAGCGTCTGCCGGAAACCGGCATTCCAGACGATTTTTCTGTCGCGACGGGTTGGATCAGGCAGGTCGCTCCGTTCTGGTGCGCACGTGGTTGAACCTAAGTATTAATACCCATATAATCGCAGCCGCCTTAGAGTCATTACGGAATAAGCACAGTAATGGCCGGGAAGTGTACAGATAATAATGCTGAGAGGCGGCCGGTAAGAGCATCGCCAACGAGACATTCGGCGATGTAGTACTCGATTAACAGGCTGAGGGGATTCTCACTGTTCATGCAGGCAACGTACAGACATGGTTCCAGACGCGGTAAAGGTGCAGCGGGCATGCCCCGGCCACCGGTTTACCGGGTGATCATCACCCAGGTCGTAGTGACAGCGTTACTGGTGCTGGCTCTGTTGGCGGTTGACCCGGTAATGGCGCTGTCAGCCCTGCTTGGTGGACTGATCTGCCTGCTTCCTAATGCCTGGCTGGTGCGCAAGGCTTTCGCTCACGGTGGCGCACGTTCCGCCCGGCGCATAGTCAACAGTTTCTATAAAGGTGAAGCCGGAAAATTCCTGTTAACCGTTTGCGGTTTTGCTCTGGTGTTTGCCTGGGTTCGTCCCCTGCATCCGCTGGCGCTGCTGGGGGCTTTTGCGGTAGTACAGGCGGTAAACTGGTTTACCCCGGTCATTCTTAAAAGCAGGGTTAGTTGACGAGAGCACGATTATGGCGAGTAGTGGACAAACATCATCGGAATATATCGTTCATCACCTGCAGAACCTGACGTACGGTCAGCTCCCCGCAGGCTTTGAGCGCTACGACGGCAGCGTCTTGAGCGAAGCCACCTGGACCATCGCCCATGGCGCCGAAGAAGCGCAGGCCATGGGTTTCTGGGCCTTTCATGTAGACAGTCTTTTCTGGTCGGTATTCCTCGGCCTGATCTTTATCGGTCTGTTCCGTTACGTTGCTAAAAAAGCAACCAGCGGTGTTCCCGGCGGGTTGCAGAACCTGGTGGAAACCATTGTTGAGTTCGTTGACGGCAGCGTGAAGGATACCTTCCACGGCAAGAGCAAGGTGATCGCCCCGCTGGCGCTGACCATCTTTGTCTGGGTGTTCCTGATGAACCTCATGGACTTGGTGCCGGTAGACTGGATACCGGGTCTGGCTATGCTGGTTGGCATCCCGTATATGAAGATCGTGCCATCCACTGACCCGAACATCACCCTGGGACTCTCTCTCAGTGTGTTCGCCCTGATCATCTTCTATTCCATCAAGGTGAAAGGCATAGGCGGCTTTATCGGTGAGCTGACGCTTCACCCATTCAACAGCCCGAACAAAGCGGTACAGGCCCTGTTTATACCGGTGAACTTCCTGCTGGAATCCGTCACCCTGATCGCCAAGCCCATCTCTCTGGCGCTGCGGTTGTTCGGTAACCTGTATGCCGGTGAACTGCTGTTCATACTGATCGCGCTGGTCGGCTGGTTCCAGCTGCCCATGCACTTCCTCTGGGCGGTATTCCATATTCTGGTTATTACGCTGCAGGCGTTTATCTTCATGATGCTGACGATTGTTTATCTCAGCATGGCCCATGAGGATCACTGATTCGTCTCCATGGGAGAGCAGGGCGAAGGGGGTGCGCCCTGCATGGTCACTCAGGGATTTAATTAAAAACCGTTGTTCTAACTTTACTCACACACAACGACACAGTCGGGAGAAAATCTAATGGCATTAGTAGTAGGTATGACCGCTATCGCAGTTGCACTGCTGATCGGCCTCGGCGCCCTGGGCACCGCTATCGGTTTCGGTCTGCTGGGCGGCAAGTTCCTCGAAGGTGCTGCTCGTCAGCCCGAGATGGTGCCGATGCTGCAGGTCAAAATGTTCATCGTGGCAGGTCTGCTGGACGCCGTTACCATGATCGGTGTTGGTATCGCGTTGTTCTTCACCTTTGCCAACCCCTTCATCGGTCAGGCGGCTGCCGTTCTGCAATAAGCTGCAGTTAATGATTGTGTGAGTGCGCGCCGGCCCCGGCACTCCGGGGTCACGCAAGCGACTCAGCGACCAGGACATTAACTGAAGCGAGAGGTATTGGCGTGAACATCAATGCGACAATAATCGGCCAATCGATAGCCTTCCTCGTCTTCGTGTGGTTTTGCATGAAGTACGTGTGGCCACCGATCATGCAGGCGCTGTCTGAGCGGCAGAAGAAGATAGCCGAAGGACTGGAGGCTGCGACCCGCGCATCCCAGGATCTCGAGCTGGCCCAGCAAAAGGCCACCGACAACCTGCGTGAAGCGAAGGAACAGGCCCAGGCCATCATCGAGCAGGCCACCAAGCGTGCCACCCAGCTTATCGATGAATCGAAAGAACAGGCCCGCGCCGAAGGCGAGCGTCTGAAGGTGGCGGCCCAGGCAGATATCGAACAGGAAGTGAATCGTGCCCGCGAAGTACTGCGAGCCGAAGTGGCGACCCTGGCAGTAGCCGGCGCCGAGAAAATTCTGGGTTCGCATATCGATAACGGTGCAAACGACAAGCTGGTTGACCAGCTGGTCGCTGAACTCTGACAGGGGGGCGTGTTATGGAACTGACCACCTGTGCCCGGCCTTACGCAAAAGCGGCGTATGAAGTGGCCAGCGAAAACAGCGCCCTGCAGTCATGGTCAGACATGCTGCGGACAAGCGCAGCCGTAAGTGAAAATGACAAGATTCGCCGGGTGCTTTCCTCGCCGGTGCTGACCAGCCGTGAGCAGGCGGATGAGTTTATCCGCGTGTGTGGCGACAGCCTGGACGAGAAGGGGCAGAACTTCATCCGTACCCTGGCGGACAACAAGCGAATCACCCTGCTGCCACAGATTGCTGACCTCTTTGACCGGTTCAAGGCCGAGCAGGAGCGCACTGCTGATGTGGAAGTCATTTCGGCTTTCGCGCTGAGCCAGGAACAGCTGGATCGTCTGGCGGAAAAACTGCACAACCGGCTTGGCCGCGAGGTGAAGCTGCGTGTGCTTGTGGATAAAAGCCTGATCGGCGGCGTGGTTATCCGGGCGGACGACATGGTCATCGACGGCAGTGTCCGCGCCAGGCTGGCGAAGCTGGCAGACGCGATGAATTCCTAGCTTATAAAAGCTGACGGTTAAGAGGCAGGACATGCAGCAACTGAATCCATCTGAAATCAGCGACATCATCAAGAGCCGTATCGACAGCCTTGAGGTGTCCAGCGAAGCCCGCAACGAGGGCACTATCGTCAGCGTTTCTGACGGTATCGTACGTATCCATGGTCTCGCCGACGTCATGTACGGTGAGATGATCGAATTCCAGGGCGGTGTCTTCGGCATGGCCCTGAACCTGGAGCAGGACTCTGTCGGTGCGGTCGTACTGGGGGACTACAAGCATCTGGCGGAAGGCCAGACTGTGCAGTGTACTGGTCGTATCCTTGAAGTACCGGTCGGCCCGCAGCTGCTGGGCCGTGTCGTGGACGCTCTGGGTAACCCCATTGACGGCAAGGGCTCGATTGAAACCGAGCTGTCTTCTCCGGTAGAGAAAGTGGCACCCGGCGTTATCGCCCGTCAATCGGTCGACCAGCCCGTACAGACTGGCTATAAGGCTGTTGACGCCATGGTACCGGTTGGCCGTGGCCAGCGTGAGCTGATCATCGGTGACCGTCAGACCGGTAAGACCGCACTGGCCATCGACGCCATCATCAACCAGAAAGGCACGGGCATTAAGTGTGTCTACGTTGCGATCGGCCAGAAGCAGTCGTCCATCGCCAACGTGGTACGCAAGCTGGAAGAGCACGGTGCGATGGATCACACCATCATCGTTGCTGCCGCTGCCGCTGATCCGGCCTCCATGCAGTTCCTGGCGCCGTTCTCCGGTTGCTCCATGGGCGAATACTTCCGTGATATCGGTGAAGACGCCCTGATCATCTATGACGACCTGACCAAGCAGGCCTGGGCATACCGTCAGATCTCCCTGCTGCTGCGTCGTCCGCCGGGCCGTGAAGCTTATCCCGGTGACGTTTTCTACCTCCACTCCCGTCTGCTGGAGCGTGCAGCGCGTGTTAACGCTGACCACGTTGAGAAGCTGACTAACGGTGAAGTGAAAGGTCAGACCGGTTCCCTGACGGCCCTGCCGATCATCGAAACCCAGGCCGGTGACGTTTCCGCGTTCGTACCGACCAACGTTATCTCCATTACCGACGGCCAGATCTTCCTGGAAACCGACCTGTTCAACGCGGGTATCCGTCCTGCGATGAACGCCGGTATCTCGGTATCCCGGGTCGGTGGTGCCGCCCAGACCAAGATCATCAAGAAGCTCGGTGGTGGTGTGCGTCTGGCCCTGGCCCAGTACCGTGAGCTGGCGGCGTTCGCCCAGTTCGCCTCGGACCTGGATGATGCGACCCGTAAGCAGCTGGAACACGGTCAGCGCGTTACCGAACTGATGAAGCAGAAGCAGTATGCCCCCATGTCTGTCGCCGAGATGGGTGTGGTGCTGTATGCCGCTGACAAGGGCTTCCTGGACGACGTTGAACTGAAGAAGATCGGCGCGTTTGAAGCGGCCCTGCTGTCCTTCGCCAATGCGGAGTACGCCGAGCTGATGGCCAAGGTGAACGAATCCGGTGATTTCAACGGTGAGATCGAGGCCGGCATCAAAGAGGCCATCGAGAAGTTCAAGGCCACCCAGACCTGGTAAATAGCGGCGGTTGCAGGTTCGCCTGCAACCGAATGCTGAGGAACGCATATGGCAGGCGCAAAAGAAATACGCACGCAAATTGCGAGCATTAACAGCACGCAAAAGATCACCAGTGCCATGGAGATGGTGGCGGCGTCCAAGATGCGCAAGGCGCAGCAGCGTATGGAGCATTCCCGCCCCTACGCGGACCGCATTCGCCAGGTGGTTGGCCATGTGGCCAACGCCAACCCGGAGTACCGTCACGCCTACATGATGGAACGTGACGTGAAGCGGGTCGGTTTCATCGTGGTGGCCAGTGATCGCGGACTCTGTGGCGGTTTGAACACCAACCTGTTCAAGTCCACCGTGCAGTCCATGAAGGAGTGGCATGACCAGGAGATCGACATCGACCTCTGCCTGATCGGCAGCAAGGCGGCGTCCTTCTTCCGCAGTTTCGGGGGGAATGTTTCCGCAGCCATCAGCCAGCTGGGTGATGAGCCGAACATTGCTGACCTGATCGGCGGCATCAAGGTCATGCTGGATGCTTACGACGAAGGACGCATTGATCGGCTGTTCGTGGTGTACAACCGCTTTGTGAACACCATGACCCAGAAGCCGATCAACATTCAGCTGCTTCCACTGAAGCCGGATGAAGACACCGAACTCCAGCACCACTGGGACTACATCTACGAGCCGGACGCCAAGGCGCTGCTCGATGGACTCCTGGTGCGCTACATCGAGTCCCAGGTGTATCAGGCGGTGGTTGAGAACAACGCCTGTGAGCAGGCGGCCCGGATGATCGCGATGAAGAGCGCGACCGACAACGCCGGTGAGCTGATCAACGAACTGCAGCTGGTTTACAACAAGGCGCGTCAGGCGGCGATTACGCAGGAAATCTCCGAGATCGTAAGTGGCGCTGCTGCGGTATGACCGTAGCCAAGACATTATTTCAGGGTGAGGATGAATCTATGAGTAGCGGTCGTATCGCACAAATCATCGGCGCCGTTATCGACGTAGAATTTCCGCGCGAAAACGTACCCCAGGTATACGACGCGCTGACCGTCGACGGCAAAGATCTGACCCTCGAGGTCCAGCAGCAGCTGGGCGACGGGGTGGTCCGTACCATCGCCATGGGATCCACCGAAGGTGTGGCCCGTGGACTGGCAGTAAACAACACCGGCAACCCGGTCATGGTTCCCGTGGGCACCAAGACCCTCGGCCGGATCATGGACGTCCTGGGTAACCCCATTGACGAGAAAGGCCCCATCGGTGAGGAAGAGCGTTCCCCGATTCACCGTGAGGCGCCCAGCTATGCCGACCAGGCAGCCACCAACGAGCTGCTGGAAACCGGCATCAAGGTTATCGACCTGGTCTGCCCGTTCGCAAAAGGCGGTAAGGTCGGCCTGTTCGGCGGCGCCGGCGTGGGCAAGACCGTTAACATGATGGAGCTGATCCGTAACATCGCCATCGAGCACTCCGGCTTCTCCGTATTCGCCGGTGTGGGTGAGCGGACCCGGGAAGGTAACGACTTCTATCACGAAATGATGGAATCCGACGTACTGGGCAAGGTATCGCTGGTGTATGGCCAGATGAACGAGCCGCCCGGCAACCGTCTCCGTGTGGCACTGACCGGCCTGACCATGGCTGAGAAGTTCCGTGACGAAGGCCGTGACGTCCTGTTGTTCATCGACAACATCTACCGTTACACCCTGGCGGGCACCGAGGTATCGGCACTGCTGGGCCGGATGCCGTCCGCGGTAGGTTACCAGCCGACTCTGGCGGAAGAGATGGGTGTTCTGCAGGAGCGTATCACCTCCACCAAGACCGGTTCCATCACGTCCATCCAGGCCGTATACGTCCCTGCGGATGATTTGACCGACCCGTCGCCGGCCACCACCTTCTCCCACCTGGACGCAACCGTGGTACTGAGCCGTGACATCGCCGCCAAGGGTATCTACCCGGCGATCGACCCGCTGGATTCCACCTCCCGTCAGCTGGATCCGCTGGTGATCGGTCAGGAGCATTACGATGTGGCCCGTGGCGTGCAGACCGTTCTGCAGCGTTACAAGGAACTGAAGGACATCATCGCCATCCTGGGTATGGACGAACTGTCCGAAGAAGATAAGCAGACCGTCAGCCGCGCCCGTAAGATCGAGCGTTTCCTGTCCCAGCCCTTCTTCGTGGCGGAAGTCTTCACCGGTGCACCGGGTAAGTATGTTTCCCTGAAAGACACGATCCGTGGCTTCAAGGGCATCCTTGACGGTGAATACGATGCCCTGCCGGAGCAGGCGTTCTACATGGTGGGTTCCATCGACGAAGCCGTCGAGAAAGCGAAGAGCCTGTAATCAGTAGAATCACTGTAAACACAGGTGAATCGACAGAGGGAAGGGTTGGTCAAACAACCTAACCCTCTGGGGAAACTGGCCTAAACTGGAATGTCTGTGAGGCAGAATATGGCGATAACCGTGCACTGTGACATCGTTAGTGCCGAAGAAGAGATTTTCTCAGGACTGGTGGAGCAGATTGTCGCTACCGGTTCCGAGGGTGATCTCGGCATCTCGCCGGGGCACGCGCCATTGCTGACGGCGCTCAAGCCCGGCCCGATCCGTGTCCTGAAACAGGACGGGGAAGAAGAAGTGTATTACATCTCCGGCGGCTTCCTGGAAGTGCAGCCGAGCCAGGTGAAAGTACTGGCGGATACCGCCATGCGCGCCGGCGATATGGATGAAGCTGCGGCTCTGGAAGCCCAGAAGCAGGCGGAGCAGGCGCTGGCCAACCAGCAGGGCGAGTTCGACTACTCCCGTGCGGCCACTCAGCTGGCAGAAGCAGCAGCTCAGTTGCGTACGCTGCAGGCGATTCGCAAGAAGCTTGGCAAGAAGTAATACTAAATTGTCGTATAAAAAACCCGCCAAATAGCGGGTTTTTTATACGTTTTTAAACGTATTTTTTATTATTTGCGGTATGCTGAAAGAAAACGAGCAAACGTCTTTATTCTTCGTCGAAAAGCATGTCTAAAGGTATGCGCTCTCTAGCATCTCTACTTGTTTGATTTGCTCCATTGCTTATAAGTAAGTTTATAACTGCTCCATTTCCCCTTTGATAAGCTTTGTGTAGTGCTGTCTGCTCATTTTTAAAATCTTTTGCATTGACATCTGCATTGGCTTCAATGAGAGCAACACAAATTTCATAGGTTTCCTCGTGTTCATCATCTGCAGCTATAATCAGCGGTGTTTCATTGAATGCACCTCGTGCATTTACGTTCGCACCTGCTGCAATGAGTATACGCACAAGCTTCAAATTTTGTGTTGCAACAGCAGAGTATAATGGTGTAAATCGATTAAAGGTTATTATGTTTACGTCTGCTCCATGTTGTATGAGTGCCATAGTAAATAGGGGGTTTTTAAACATAACCGAGATACTTAATGGCCAGATTGCCTCTAAATCTTGATAAGTTAACGAAAGCTCATAAATATAGGGTATTAACTGCCCCCACAACTTGTCTGGAGCCAATGGGCTAACAAGCCCGAAAGGACCATGTTCTAGAAGTTTAATTTTACTGTTGGCATATATACCATTTGATATCAAAGAGACTAATTTAAGCGTTGTTTCAAATGCTTCAATATTATCAAGTGTGGTTTCTTCATGGCGTTTGTATATGAGTCTCTTATGAAGAGTTGCCGTATTCAGAATTTTCTTGACTGGAACGAATAGCCAGTTATTCATAGTAGTAGTTAATATAGAGACTGACTTATCAAAACAAAAACAGGCATTGTCTAGTATGTTGCTTGGCGTTGATAATCTGGCTGGCGTACAGGCCGGAGCAGCTATCCGGGGTGAACCACAGCGATGTTGGCGTGGCTACTGTTACTGGAGAAAGTGGTTTTGAAAGCATACGAGATACTCCTTTGTTTCCTCATTTATAAAGCACGCACCGTTTAGGGTTATTTTTATGATTTAAGTTTCTCAGGTTTTTCATTTACTGCTAACCAATAGGTATTGAAGTCATAACGCTAAAAAATGCGAACATGGTGACTCATTTGCAGTAAGGCGATTGATACAATCAAAAGGGTAATATGAAGTCGTTGTGTGTGACCCCGTCAGGTACATTCGTGTTGTCGATTATTGAGTAATTATTAAAACCAGTTAGTTATTCTTTGTTAGAGACAATAAACTTTGTTTTTTTACGCATTCTGTAACAGAATCCGGAGTGAAAAACGTTAACAGGAAGTTTTTGCGATGTTGAAGTATGTTTCGATGATTGCCCTGACGTTAATCACTATCAGTGGCTGTGTCAGCACCCAACAGCAGTATTGCGAACAACCTCGCCCTGAGGTGTGTACCTTTCAATATGATCCTGTCTGTGCGCAGACAAAGAAAAAAAATCAGAGAACAGAAAGTAACGCATGTTCTGCCTGTTCGAACCCCGATGTTGTCAGCTATACGATTGGTGAGTGTCCGCTGCCGTAATATGTTTTCCTGTCTGGTGGCGGTGTTTGCTGCTAACGCAGGAGTGGTTCTATGAAGATTATTTTCATACACGGTAATGGCGGCTGCACGGCGGATATGCACTGGTATCCGCAGGTGGCAGAAACGTTTGTGCAGCAAGATATAGACGTGGTGCGAACGACATTCCCTGACAATGACATTGCCCATAAGTCAATCTGGTTGCCGTTTCTTCGCAATGACCTGCAGGCCGGTGAGGACAGCATTCTCATCGGCCATTCATCCGGCGCTATTGCCGCTATGTGCTTTGCCGAAAGGTTTCCCATTATCGGCTCGGTGATTGTGGCGGGTTACCATACCGATCTTGGTATCCCTGATGAACGGGAAGGCGGTTGGTTTGATGCACCCTGGGACTGGGAAGCGATTCGTCGCAATCAGCAGTGGATCGTTCAGTACGCATCGGTTGATGATCCGTTTATCCCGATTGCTGAAGCGCGCCATGTGCACGAGCAGCTTCAAACGGAATACCATGAATACACCAATGAAAATCATTTTGGTGGCGGGGGCAAACGCAAGACAAGCTTTCCCGAACTGGCGAGTGCTGTAATTGCAAAATGTCAGAGCCAAACAGACCGTTGATAACACCCAGCAAAATACGTAAAGCCGCTCTCGAAAAGGCCGCTTACGGGCGGTGAACTACGCATTGGTTCAGTGGGAGCCCGTGGTTTATAGTGCGCGACAGAATCTGCCACTTTGAATACACGACTGACCAGGATTTCTTACCCTATGCCCCTTTCCCGTCCCCTGTTACCGGATTATGACGTCATTATCATCGGAGCCGGTGCAGCAGGTTTGATGTGTGCATTGACCGCCGGGCAGCGGGGGCGTAGGGCGCTGATCCTTGATCACGCCAATAAAATCGGCAAGAAAATCCTGATTTCCGGTGGTGGTCGCTGTAATTTCACCAACCTTTATACTGAGCCTGCAAATTACCTTTCAGAAAACCGGCATTTCTGTATTTCTGCTTTGCGGCGCTATACCCAGTGGGATTTTCAGGCTTTGGTGAATAAATACGGCATTGCCTGGCATGAAAAAACGCTCGGCCAGCTGTTTTGCGATAACCGATCCGGTGACATCGTGAATATGCTGGTGGCTGAATGTCGAGATGCCGGTGTGACTATTCGCTTGAAAACGCAGGTAGAGAATATACAGCCGATCGTCAATGACGAAGCTTGTCGTTATCGCATTACCTGTAGCCTGGGTGAGGTCACCTGTCACTCATTAGTGATCGCGACCGGGGGGTTGTCGTTTCCCACAATGGGAGCGACAGGCCTGGGGTATGACATCGGCTGTCAGTTTGGTCATGAGCTGGTTGCCCGGCGACCGGGTCTCGTGCCGTTTACTCTGTCGGCTGCGTGGTTGCGTCGGTTTGGTGAACTGGCGGGAGTAAGTGCCGAGGTGGTGGCGAGCTGTGGCAATCAATCCTTCAGGGAAAAGCTGCTGTTTACCCATAGAGGTGTGAGTGGCCCTGCGATTCTGCAGATATCATCTTACTGGCAAGAGGGCGAGACAGTTTCAATCAACTGGTTGCCAGGGGTTGAGATTGAAGCCTGGTTGCGCAGCATGCAGCAAGAGCGCCCGAAAGCGGAAACGCGAACCGTATTATCGGAATACCTGACACGCCGTCTGGCGCTGGCACTGTGCGAAAACGGTAACCTGGCCCGTTTGACGGACAAAGGGCATAAGCCGATCAATCAGTATACGGATGCAGAATTAAAGGACTTGGCTGATAGTCTGGAAAACTGGGCATTAACACCCTCTGGTACTGAAGGCTACAAAAAAGCGGAAGTCACGTTGGGGGGGGTGGCGACCGATGAAGTCTCTTCCAAAACGTTGGAAAGCCAGCGTCAACCGGGTCTGTTTTTTGTTGGGGAAGTGCTGGATGTCACAGGACATCTGGGCGGTTTTAACTTTCAGTGGGCCTGGGCATCCGGGCATTGCGCCGGGCTGTATGTATAACCAGACAACGCTGCCTATCTGATGCGCATTTTACCGATTTGGTTCAACTGATTTTCAACTGTGCGGATCGTTTTTCTGGAGACCGGCTGATGAGCGGCAACCTGCTCGGCTACTTGCACACCTTCGAATGTGCCTCCCGTCATCTCAGCTTTACCTTGGCGGCAGAGGAACTTTGTCTGACCCCTAGCGCCGTTAGCCACAGGATGAAAAAGCTAGAGAAGCAGCTGGGCTTTGACCTTTTCAGACGTTATCCACGCAGGTTACAGCTAAGCAATGAAGGGGAGCGACTTTACCGTGTCCTGTCCGGTTCCTTGCAGGATATTCAGGGAGAAATCCAGCAGATACGTAACAATGAGCTCAGTGGCGCCTTGATTATCTTTGCACGGCCAAGTATCACTCAATGCTGGCTGGCACCCCGATTGCCGGACTTTCATGCAGAATACCCTGCCATTACCCTTGATATCCGCACAGGAAATGAAGATATTGATTTCCGGGTTCATCCTGTGGACGTTGCCCTCTATTACACCGGTGACGACTATCCAGGAATGCACCGTACCTGGATCATGGAGGAGTCACTGTTTCCGGTCTGTACAGCTGACTACGCGGAGCGTAATCAACTGCTTAATAACCCAGGCAACCTGAAACAATGTTTGTTGCTCCATGATGCCAGAGCCTGGCCCCATGCTGCCCATGATTCCGAATGGGGTTTATGGGCTCAGGCCAGTGGGTTTGGTGATATCAGTGAGGTACCGGGATTCACCTTTGATTGCTCAGACCTTGCTGTAACGACAGCTTTGAATGGTGGTGGTATTGCCATGGGGCGGCGCCAGCTGGTACAGAAACGGTTGGATCGTGGTGAGCTGGTGGCGCCTTTTAATGGGATGCAGGTGACGTCGCCTCATCAATACTACGCACTGTCACAGCCATGGCGAGTGAATCAACCGAAAATTCGAGCCTTTACGCATTGGCTATTAAGACAGACCGAGGGGTGTGGCGCTGCTGTCAGTTAGAGGTTCGTATTGTGCGAAAAATTGAGAGAATACAGCTGAATAAGTCGGGTGAGAGAAAAGCATATAAAACGGCTGTCACTGCATCATGACGGGGTTCATGAAGCACGAGGTGATCAACCCATAATGGTTTATCGAGATATTATTCTCTGGCATTTATACAACAATGAATCAATATTCATCACGGGTTGGGCGTCGTTTCATCTCCAGCGCCGCCTTCATCGATTTTACGCCTTGCTCCCATAAAATGATTATGACCATTAAAAATGAGATAGATAGGATGCGGCAACTCAGTCACTACGTCATCATTAAGGTTTTTGTTCGAAAACGGTAAGACATGCCCGTTATTGTCTGCCAGTCCGAGCAGGTTACCGTTCATATCACCTATCACCAAAGGTCTATTCCGACGTCTCGCAAAAATATAAATGTCGTCAGTGTAAGCAAAAGCCCCATCCCTTGTGTAACACATATCATGGGTTGGCTCTCTACGCGCACGAAGGTAAGTTGCTCCAGGTCCCCCGACATCATCACTTAACCATGAGTTGATATATTGCTGTTCTTCTTCGGATAGCGTTGTAAGGGTGTTATGCCCATAATGACAATCGAGCATCTGTGCTAACTCTAATGCTCCTTGCAATAAGTCCTGTCTGAGGGTTTGGATTGGAATATTGTCTGATTGCCTAGAGATTGCTTCAAAGCAGCAATTCCCATTGCGTATTGTCGGAATGAGTTCAAGTCCGAACCCGTCCAGCATTGAGGATGCAAGTTGCTCTTCGTTCTGAATGGCTGCCTCAATAGCGGCGTTGGCATGCATACTATCTAGCCAAGCCCGTTTGGTTCCACGCAGGTAAGAGGTTGATGGGCGTTGGGAATCCGTGCTCTGGGGCCTTACTCTCCTTGATCGCCGCCTTCGTCTCAAGGCGGGACGATTTGTACCATCCATTGATTGGGTTTGACTAGCGGTTCTACTTCTACCTGGCCTTAAGGCTAACCAGTTAGCCATCTCTCTCATGCTTGATTCGTTTTGCTCTTGCGGGCCGCCCTGAAAAACGGCTACGACCCATAGATAATTGACCTCTTTCTCTTTGGATTTCCGATAGGACTGTATGAATCGGTGAAGCGTTTTTGCCAGATCAAAATAGTTAATTTTTTTAAGAAAAATAAATAGTTGGTACATTGTATTCGCTTGATGACCAACATCTGTCAGTAGATGTTCGGCTTTTTCTGTATCATCTATATAAAATTGGTAGTGTTCCAAGTGAGGGTCATTAGCTAACGCTATTGCTTTGATTCCCCATGCTGGAAGCATTGTTTCGAATACTAGATCAACAATATAACGATCAACAGCAGGTTTATTCACAGGATCACTTAACACCCTAATGAGAGCAGGTGTCATTGGTATCATTTCTTCTTGTGATTCCACGTCATATAGGCGGGGGTTGGGTAATATCAGATGACGAAGCAAGCCGTATGACGCTATAAGCTGATCATGACGGGTGCCTGTGATACTGGCTCGGGTATGGCCATACAGCTCACCCGCACCATTCATAAAATCAATAAACATTCTATCGCTTTCCGCCAAATCACTGATTCCATACAATGAAATCAACGGAATACGATCTTCAGTCGTTTCGGGAATAACAGAGCCTCCTGTCGTTGGCATGGCGTCTTCTTCATCGATCTCTTCCTCTTCTTCGGGTCTGACGGAGTAATGTGGTACATCGCCTTGCTCTTCTGAATGGGTTCTGTTGATGGCTGATGATGACTGGGCGCCATTCTCTTCTGATAGGAAAAGGGTGTGCGGTGCCTGAATAAAATTGGCCGGGAGTCTTGGGGGCATTTGATATAGCCTTTCTCTTATTAAGGCGTCTGAATCATGTGATTGGAGGGCGGTCAGTCGTGGTAAATGGTTTTGTATATAAATAAATGCGTTGTTTGAAGGATCGACGTTTTCTACATGGTGTATCCTGTTTATTAGTTCTTGTTGGATACCTCTGTGCTGCATGAGATTGTTTATATAATCTGATTCTAAATTTTGACTACAAAAAAAATGGCGAATTTTCTCTACTAACGCATCCCATAATTTTTTCAGGAAACCGGTTGTTCGCTTTAATACGGTTAGGCATCTTCCGTTAAATCGCTTCCGAGTGACGCTTAATCGGTCCGTTTGAGGATTGTAATGATCAAGTAGCTCAAGATCATGATTCAGAGCCGCTGTCTGTTCAGTATTTGCGGTTTGAGGACGCGTTAACATATGAGAACCCTTGCAAGTGTTGTCACTCTCTACCTATCATGCTGTTCGTGGCCAAGTGCGTCTATAAGCCAAAAAGCTCATCTGTTTTTTCCTGATGTTTAGCCGTAAAGGATCGGCTGAGCGAAGTAATGGTTTTGCTTAGCTCACTATCAGCCTGACCATCTTCACCTTTAGGAAAGCTTTCTCGGTGAAGCGATGCTGCCAGTTCATTTAAATTGGTACAGGTCTCACTGAGAGTGTCAATGTCATAACTGTTACGGTGTTCAATCTTTCGATTGCAGAGGGTTAGAAGTGCTAACACAATTTTCTTTCTTTCTTTTTTTATTTCTCTGCCAGTGAAACCTGGGTTATGACGTTCCTGTTGCTCATCTGGTTTTGAAGCTATTGTTGCTATAGATAGATATACACAGAGCTTTATTAAATCCATTATGGTTGCATCATTTAATTCTACATCCTGAAAAGAGGTCAAGATACCATTGAATGTGATAATGTCATTTAATTTTATTAATGATTCAATGTGTAGAAGGTACCTGTAATAGAAATCACAGGCGAAAGTCATGTAGGCGGACCTTAAGTGATCATTCTCTTTTACGTAATGTGAAAAGCAATCGAGCGTTTCCTGGCAGTGCTGCAAAAATTGGCTTTGACCTATAAATCTGTTAACGCCGACTTTTCCGTATCTCAAACCAGATTTTGATGTTTTCTGTTCATATTCTTCATATACTAGATCTGATTTCGGTATTATCTGTTTATATAGATCATATGTCAGATCATTAATCAGTTTGTTAAGTAATTCAATAACTGATTTAAAAATGCCAGTCTCAAGATTATCTTCAATACTATAGGTATAAAGTTTAATAATCCACGGTAAAGTTTGATAACACCATGATAGTAGTGCTCTTTTATTTTCCGGGTTTTCTTCAGTCATAAATTGATTATGGAACTTTACATACTCTGTTAGCTGCGTATTAAATGACTCATTTCTGGATAAAATAGTTATACGTTTTTTATTAACGGTTACTCTAACCGTTGCCTTATCGGCGGGCTGTACGTGTCGTTCTACGTTCTGCGATGGCTGGGCACTGCGCCATGCCGAGCTCAGCATCAGCATCGCTGCATCATCTGGAGGAGTGATGACTTGATAGGCTGGTATTAAGTATGACAGACGCTCATAGATAGCGAGTAGTTCTTCAGTATTGGCTGCGGCCTCCAGGTGCCGAGCTGCATAGGCAGCCATGTCTTTGATAGCAGGTGCGATTAAGTCTCTTTTCCAGATCCTCTGCGTTTCTTCATTATCATTTCCAAGTATGACATTGCCGATTATTATATGTATTAATTGGTCAATGTCTGAAAAACAGGGATGATGTGTAAATATTGCTTTGGGATCTTCTGATTGGGCTGTTTCTGGATCGGCAATAATAGCTTCTTTCATACGTGTAGTGTTGAAAAAAGTCTGTTGTTTATGGGATTCATTAATGATTAGAGGAAGCGTTTGGGGAATACTCTGTTCAAGTAATGCTTTCATCCCTTTATCTGTTGGGGAATCCATTAAGACAAAATGCATTCTTTGTTGAGAATCCTGATAGTCTTGTGCTAAGAGATATGATACGCCTTTTATCAGGCACATCGCGGCAAGTTTATTATATTCTCCCTGAAGCGTATGATTGATATGTTTAATGATGTCCCATAGCCTGTCATGAATGACTTCAAGACTTTCTTTGCCTCCTTCGATAAATAGAAGGAATACATTATGTCGATGACAATCGATGTAGATATGCAGTAGCTCATAAAAAAACATCAGCTGATCATCCGTTAGTAAGCCTGCTTCTTGAATATCATAGAGGCATGAACCTGCTGCCATTTCACAGGTATCCACAACCTGACCCAGTAACGTATAGATATCATTTGTTTCAATAAATTGCTTTTGATTTACGAGCTTTTCGATCATGGAAAGACATTCAGAACAGCCTCGAATCGTTTGTTCGTATTCGCTATTTTTATACGCAAACTTTTGCGCCGGTACGGGTTTCTTTTTCTTTTTTCTTTTTCTGGTCGTTTGCTTTGGCCTGACGTCTTGGAGAGCCTCTTCGCTCTTTTCTACCGTTGCAGGGTCTGAAACCGCTACAACAACCTCTTGATCAGGCTGGGTATCCTGCTGGTTTGGCTTTGTAGGCGTTAGCTGCTCGTGTTGAGCCTCGGTTGTTACCGGTATATCAGCAAATTCGGGGGGCGGTGTTATTAAAGGTGATGAGATCGGTGAGGGCTGAACCGATAGCGCTAATGGGGCTGTTTCTGTAGTCTCTGATAATTGCTGATCAATGATACCCATGCTCTCCAGCACTGAGACAAGTGCTGCTTGTTGTTTTTCAAGTGTTAACACAGGTTCGTATAATGCCTTATCCAATGTCTCCCGGAGGTGTCTGAAATCATCACGAGTGGCCGCTAGAAATACGATTCTTACTGGTCTGTATGGAGCATCAATCTCACGTATCGCTTTAACCAGATTGCATGCTACATCATCATAATGATGTCCAAATAATCGGCCACCTGAAATACAGAAGGTTAATACTTTTTCCGGCATCACGCCTTCTGGATTATTGATCCCTTGATGAATACGGTACAGTTTTTTCATTATTTGTTTAAAGGGTTTCAATAAACCGCATTTCTGAGACAAATAGCAATAGATCATTGAGCCATAAGGCTTTATTCCAAAAACAGAAGGTGAATAGGTTTTTAAAACGCTGCCATCATCTAAATAGTTTCTCTCCCCGCTGACCAGGTCTTTAGTTGACATTATTTTTCGTATTTCATGATCAAAAAGAATCCTCATTGGACAACGTTCTTTTTTGGCGATGATATTGAGTATCTCTTTCTTGCCCTCGTCTTCAAACGCAACCTGATCATCATAATGCACCGTTGTTTTTGCGGTTTTTTTGTTTAATTCAGGGTTATAGCTATATATTTTTTCATCACCTGCTGTTCCACGGGTATATATACCATTAACCAAAATACTGTTGTAAACAAGCCTATTAACACCATGTGGGCTTGTGGGTGTTGTTGGAGAGATGGCCATTTGCACCTCTACCTCTTCAATGGTGCATATGCGATAAAGCCCGGCGCAGCCTTTGAATGATGCCTGGATTGCTTTGAGTGTTAGGTGACCTAATTGAAATGGGACTGATTCCAGCTCCATACCGATACTATCCATAGCTACTCCATTCATGTGTTATCAAGATAATATGGGTATTGACCACTGAAACATGATTAAGTCTCTGACATTATTTCAAACTGACCTATTCGTTAAATTGGCTAACAGTTAAAGCTTAACGGTCTCAAGAGCATAGGAAAAGGGTTTGGCTGGGATATTGAAACGAAGGTTGTAGAGAATAATCCGAATTAAAAATGAGCACTGTTAAATAAAATAACATTTTTTAACAGTGGATGAACCACTAAACATCCTATTTGTCCTTTGTTTTTTAAGTGTTTTATTTCGAACAAGGACAAAGAGTTAATCATGGATAGAGTAGGATTACTTTCGGCTCCAATGTCTCTCCGTTTTCCAATGCAAGAGACGCCAAGGCCTGTAGAGGCTACCGCTTCAGTATTACAGTTAGGCATGCAACCCTGTCAACGGAAACTCTCACCTGAGAACCACTCCCTATTAAGCCGGCATACCATTGCGTTTCAAAATCATCTTGTGCCCCCTATTCTTCAGGTTAACCCTAATGATGATTTTATTGAAAGAGTCCCCAACGTTCCTCAGTTATCAAAAGAGTACAGCCATTACGGAGCAAAACTGGAAGATCTTCATCAATTATGTGTTCGTAAAAAAACCAGGGAGGCACTAAAAGCATGTTCAACATTCTCATTGCCCACGGAAGATAGCGATTCAGCCTATATAGAGATTATCAAATTTGTAAACTCCATTATGTTTGTCAGTTTGGTTCAACATCAGAGGTTTGATGTTTTTTTTCAGTTACCCGCTACAAACTCCCGGGAGTTTATAAACTGGTTACTGGATATCGCTACTGCGTCCAGCGAAGGAACGAAAACCATACCTGCCAGTGCTGACATCATACTTTTTTGTTTGCGATGGGCTGCAGATGCTGGAAGCCAGAGAGCCAGACAAATACTGGTCAAATGCCTTTTATTCGGGGAGATTGACCCTTTTGATCCTGAAAGCCGGTATACCTTCCATTACTTCCCCAGTGAAGCTGTGAAACACCTGATGAATATGGCTATGGCAGAAGAACAGCTGCCTATCGCTTTCGATTACCATGAGTGGATCATCAACCAGATGGTGGGTTTGATTCAATCTCGTTCGGATCTTGAAAAAAAAGAGGATCTGGCAAAAACACTGCTAGAAAGCGACTATCCGGAAATAAAGCTTCTGGTACCATTGCTGTATACAAATGTAGCGTTTGGCACACCGGATGTTGCCAAGGCGGAAGACAGTCTCAACGCACTTGAACATCAGCTGAGTTCAGTGCCGGAGCAAAGCACGAAGCTCCAACATATTCATCAATTTTGGGGGATTGTATGTGCAATGGCTAAAGGGCCTCTTAGTAATGACAATCGTTTGAAACTGCAGGATATGGCAACATCGCATTTTTTGGCTGCGGTTCACCTCTTATGCGAATACTGTTTAGAAGTGAAAGAATATGCCAGAGATTATGTCACACCACTGATTCATAAACCCCATGCCAGTTATCTTGAGTATCCGGATTTAGCGTACAGTCTGTATTGTTTTTTTAACTGGAAAAAAGCGTTACAGGAACCCAAAAAGATGGCGGCCAGGTATCAGCAAGAAACTGAAATGAATACCAGACGTTTTTTTGAACATGCTGCTTTTAATGCTCATTCAGGTGCTCGTGCAATGCGCTTATATGAATCGTTTAAAGAGGTATGCAACGATAGTAATTTTCGAAATATTAGAACGCTTGCCATCAAACCCGTCGATCAATCCGCCATTGAAATTCTTCACCAAAGTCGTTTCTCTCAAGATGTGTCGATTCATGCCTATACGCATTGTGCTCAGGTATTACGTCATGGTATAGGGGATTATCGTATTATTGAACAGGCTCAGCTAAGGAATCCATTTCTTCTGTATTATTTTATGCTGACTCTTTCGGACTCAACGGAATCAATGGATTCCGTGAATCTGGTTAATGAGCTACTGAATTTATCAAGTGATGAGATAGTTTTTTTACGAATGCAGTGGGCTTATCGTGATAGCTTCTTTGACTTCCTTGAGCGTTTATCGAAATATGCATCTTACAGTAAAAAAGCCGAACGTTGCTTTCAATTAAAACTCAATTTAATACAGAAGATTGCTAAATTGAGCTCGGATAATCAAATTGAGTATGAAGGGCTCGCCCGTGAGAAAGTTTTACAAAATAAACCTGAGGAAGCCGCTGTATATTATGAGAAAGCCTGGGATCTGACTGATCCATATTTTAAACAACGTGATATGAAGTATTTAAAAGAGGGAGTTGAAGAAGATTATCAGGTGATACGGAAAGATCTTCCTGAAGCTTATCTTCAGCTTAATAGGCTAAGCGCTATCACATGTCATCCTCTGGAAATACGTTATAGACACCAGCAATTCATGGAGCTTTGGAAAAAAATACAGCCCTTTCAAGACCCTTCGTTGCATTATGCCTGGGTAAAAAATGTGCTCAGTTTGATCACTTATTCGTATGTGCATCTTGAGCTTATTCAATGTGCACTACTGATCGTGAACTGTGTTAAATCAACAAAGCATAGTGAAGTATTGATCAGGGCATTGATACATTCTTCTATTGATACTCTTGATAAATTGGCAAAAAACTTCGCCGTTGAAAACCCATCTCAGGATATGAGCGTTCTGTTTGATGGAGTTACACGTATGCGCCAGAAAATGAGCTCTGACACAGATTCGCGCAACGAGGGTATTGCCGAACAGTCAATGGCAAAACTTCCTGGTAAATATCTTAATAGCCATACAAAAGAACATCATTTAGCACAAATTATTCCATCGACATCGTCTGCGGATAAGCGACTCTCTTTATTTCAATCGCTTTTACCCGATAAACATGACTTTGACTCGCCGACCTTTATCCGCATGGCTGCCACGTATTTTGTATCACCAGAAAAAGAGCATGTATCCGGTATCGCTGATGTGCTCCACATGTTGGGAAAAGCGTTGGAATCCGATGTTGATAAAATTAAATCTCTGATTATGGACCTTAATTGTGAAACATTATGGGCTCTGCATGTTTATATTGAGAGTTACAAAGGGGCTCCTGATAAGATAATGGCCCGCATTGAGAAAATTAAGGAAGAACTGCATTTAGACTTGGCAATGCATCATCCTGAGTCTTTGATAAAGACAAGAAAAGGAAGAACAGAAAAGGAAAAAAAGCTATATGAATTGCTGGAGTACTACTATTGCAGCACTGAGGAACTGTTTTAACGGTTGCAACAGAATATTACTCTGTACAGTCCAAAAATGGTTTTCGATATGCTAGGAGAGCTGAAGCGGAAAAACTATGAGGAACTTTTATACTGTTTAAATCAAGCAAAGAAATATTTAACAGAAGAAAAGCTGGTTTTTGATTTTTTTATAGCATGGGTTTCTGATAATAAAGATAAAGCTAAAGAGATTTTGAATAAGGCGTTTTCAAAACGAACGGTTACCGATTCAACAAAGTCACTCTTGTTGTGGTATGCCTTTGAATCAGGTTTCGTCAGGGATGACGTAATAAATGCATTGTTACCCTACTTAAAACCTGATTCTATGTATGGTTTGTTTCATCAGATTTTACGGACAACCGATAAAAATTCACCGATATTAAATAATGTAAGCAAGTCCCATTCACTGTTAACACTCGAAAAGTATCAGCTAGAAGCTATAGGTGAAAAACTGTTTAGCTTGAACCGGCTGGGTGATGCGGCGGCTATCTGGAAAGCCAGTGGATCCTATTATTATCTCGCAATGCTGCGCTGGAAGCATGGTCCATTACCGCCGGATTTATCCGTGGATATAGAAAAAGCCTTGATTCAGGAGGCAGAAAACGGGCATGTTGATGCACAGTGTGCGCTGATCCACTGGTTGTTAGCCCAAAAAGAAAAGCCCGAATTCATTCTGAACCTACGGGCTGTTCGCTATGTGAATACGCCTAATATTTTATCGACATTTCAGCGTATGTTTTATCAAGGCATCACGCTCTATACCGCTCATGATTGTAATGAGGACAATCGAGCCGAGGCTCGCAAAAAAGTCCGGGTAGCGCTGGAGGGCGATCCGCTGGTTGTTGCAGTAAAGATACATGAACTGGTTAAGCTGGGAGTCTATAGATGCGAGGAGGGTATTGATTATTTACTCGCATTTTCAAACGCGTTACTGGCTTGGCAGACAAGTGCCTCGACAACGGGCGCTGGTATTTTTTACGACTTGCTGCTGAACGTCGGCGAACAGAATTTGGAGGAACTGATAGGTACCCTTAGATCCGGTGATGATACTTCACCAGAGCGACATGCAACACTTTTACAGGCTTCAGAAATACTCCGAACATGGTTTGATCTGTGGAAAGCGGGGAAAACATCGGCAGAGTTGAGTCATAAAAAGGTTGAGCTTGAAGTGGGTAGCCAAGCGCATATTGAAGCGATTACTAATGAAGCCATTCTAAAAGGGTATGACAGGGAAACCCGTGAGAGAATTACGCATCTTGTTGATGTACTAAAAAGAAAATCAGTGAAAGCGAATGTACAGGATCTATTATGTACCCTGCTTGCCAACATGCCTATCGAATCGGCCGAACATGCTGACCAAGCAGAAGCGATTTTGGCTTTAATCAATAAATGGGAATACAGAGAACCAGTGTTGAACTCGTTTTTGCAAACATTTACTTGCTCGTTTGCTTTGCAGCATGAAGAAATTTTGCGCAATTTGCTCTGCAGACATTTACCATCAGACTTTCCTGTAACGCCTGCCAATGAGGCTGATATTCAGCAGTTTCTGGCGTGGGCTGTGAATGAAAAAAAATGGCCAGCCTCGATATCTCTACTGCTAAAATTGTCTTATGAGGAACAATCAGCGTTGTTAATACGAGGTTTGCCGGAATTAAAAAGGAACTATCCAAATCTCTACACCAATTATTTGTCAAACGCGCCAGCGCATGATATTGGTTTGATTAGCCAGCTATGGCCTACCTTGGTAGGCGATGACAATAACGATTTGATTGCCTTAACATTCAAAGCGTTAATTGATCATGATCCATCAATAGTCCAGAATTTATCTCTGAGTCATCCGTTACTGACCAGTATCGATAAATTCAAGTTGTTCCAGCAGTTAAGTGTTTCCGGCAGATATCATGTTATCGATTGTGGCGTGCCAGATGAGCTAATCCAGGCACTGATTGAAGAGAGAAAAATACACCCTGGAATCACTATTCCTGATCAGCATATAGACAGCAACATTCGCAGGTTTTTGACAGGCGAAAAAGCGTATTCAATGATGACTCTGCTTGGGCTCGTGCTGACCGTTGAAACAAAGCCCCTTGATGATGAATTACGCCAGGCGTTCAGGAAAAAGGTACGTCATATGGCCACACAGGCAATGGAGTTGCCCATAAAGGCCAGAGAGGAGCAGGATACCCGTATTGCTGCTGCTGCAATATTGCACCAGATACCCCAGTGATACCCTGCGCTGGCATGAAGGAATAGCTTTTGTATAGTATTAAGTGTTAACGCCTGAAAACCGTTCCCTCTCCGCGACCGGCCGTTGTGCTTCAGGACTTCATTCATGCTCAGGGAAAACCACAATCAATGAGCCAGAGAAAAAAACGCGTCATGGCACTGGGACTGGTTGCCGGCGTGATCGCCGCTACCGCGCTCCTGTTACCCGCCATCAGCGGACAACTGATCAACGGGCAACTCAGCCGTCAGATTCAGGCGATTGCTGATACTAACCACTATACCGTCAGCCAACTGGAACTCACTAAAGGCTATACCGAGACCCAGTTGACAGCTCGCCTCGAAGGTAAAGATCTGCGCGAACTCAACGGGGAAAGCATTACCCTTGAAGGGACCATTCAGCATGGCACTCTTTTCTCATTACCCGATATGGCCACGGCGTTACTGGACGTCCATTACACCATGACCCAGGATCCTGTACAGCTGGATGTCCCCGGTAAGCTTACGCTCATCCAGGGCTGGGGCGGACGCACCAGGGTGACGGTTGCAGCCGGTGAATACAGTATTCCGCTGGATCCGGAGAGTGATCTGCAATTACAGATTGGCGGCACACAAGCATCCTACGACAGTGACCTGCAAGATGGCAGTGGCACAGTCCTTAATCTGACTCCGGCTGAGTGGAAAATCATCGAGCGTGGCGAGCAGGCGGGTGGTATCAGTTTCTCTGAGGGCATGCTTACACTGGAGAACGGTTTCAACCAGTGGCTGATGACCGTGCCGGATCTGACCGTCACAGGTGTTACGCCCATCGGTGTTCAAACACTGCTCTCGATTGCCGATCTGAAACTCAGTAGCAATGAACAGGTGGAAAACGACCTGTTGTCATCCACCGCTCGACTGGAAACCGGAGCCGTGGTCATCCCCATGATGCCGATTCCGTCTGGCAAACAGTTCATTAATAGCCTGGCGATCCAGTTCTCTGCCGAAAATCTCAGTGTGCCCGCCCTGAAAAAGCTGATCAGTATTGGCCAGTCCATGGATTCACTGGAAGCCGAGAAGGGGCGTGAAGAATTACTTGAGGTGGCTGTCGAGTTCACCCAGCATCTGCCCCGTTTCGCTATCGACAGTATTGATCTGAATACCGTACAAGGCAGTGTTTCCATTGGTTTCAGCGTGCAGGGCAACCAGCATACCGGCGAGCTGCTGAAAAAATACCTGAATGAGCCGCCTGTCACCGAGGCTGACAGTCAGGCTATGAGCAAACAGGCCCTTAATGCCATCAATAGTACGGTCTCTTTCTCTGCAACGGATTCCATGATCAGCTGGGGGTGCGAACACTTCGGCAGCGCCGCTGCCATGGCTGACGGTAACCCTCCCAGTCACGCCAAGCGAATGGCCACGCTGTGTCAGGAAATGGCCACCTCCGGCGAATTCCTGATGATGGCCTGTGACACGGAAGTGGACATTGCACGCAAACAGCTCTGCCTGAACGCGATGGAAGACGTTCGCAAACCCTGGGTGGAAGAGCGAAAGCTGATGTTCCGTCTGGAAGAAGGGATTTTCAGCATTAATGATGTGCCGGTTGAGCTCCCCGTCGGTCAATAAACCGGATCCCAGCATCACGCCAATTTCTGTTAGTGATGCACGTTATGATTCCATGGTAAATTACGCACCGGCTGCAGGATTCACTCTGCAGCCGGTGTACCATCCAGCCCAGGCATTTACCGTGGAACTGACGCTTACGACCCCCGCCCTGTTTTTCCCTGCAATATCGTTGCTGTTTCTTGCCTATACCAACAAATACCTGTCACTGGCGGCGCTGGTTCGCAGCCTGCATCAGTCGTTTCGGGAGAACCCGCAGCGCAAGTCCCTGTCGGGACAGATCGATAACCTCCGCGTACGGATGAACTACATCAAGCAGATGCAGCAGCTCGGCATCATCAGCTTTATTCTGTGTGTGGTGGATATGTTCCTGCTGTTCCTGAATATGGAAGCGGCGGCAATGGTCGTTTTCGGACTCTGCCTGCTATTCCTGCTGGCATCACTGGTGGTCTGCGCGCTGGAGATTCGCATATCCGGTGCAGCGCTGGATATGCAGTTGCGGGCGATGGAGTAATGTTGTTGATACCGTATTCGTCTTCGCGTGTACGGTATCACCGCTGTTATATGAATCACCATTGAACGGCATGCCGGGCAATATCCCGAGAGTGCTGGTTTTGAAGACGTAGTGTTAGAAGAAACCGTAGCCTAATCAGATTATCAACGGATTTCAGATACTTTCCCTCGGGTAAAGCACTACCTTTTGTTGATTCACTGATCGAATAGGTTCATTCCCCCTATGGTCAACAGGTCTACATCTCGAAAGGGCTCCGGGAGGATGGCCTCCTTAAGGTTTGTCGGTAGTGGTAGATGCTGAACGTTGGCACATTTATTTCTTTCCAGCAGCTCCCAAATACGCAGGCAGCATTGATTAAATAAGCTGGCATAGGAAGAGGGCCAGCCTCTTGAGTAGGGAATAACAGGTTTCAGGCTTTGGAGTTCTTTGATTTCGTCATCGCTAAATAATTCGTTAATACGGTCAAAAGGTGCTTGTTTCTGGTTGTTTTCTTTATGTAAGTTCGCGCCTTTTGTTACCAGGGCCTTGATAATACTTCTAATGGCCTCCTGCTCTCTTCGTTTAGGAGCAGGTAATGCTTCTAGTTCTGAATGGGTTATCGCCCGCTCTACGGCGATGTGCAACGGTGTGTTTCCGTCATTATCCGGTTTGTCTATCCAGACAGCGGCGTCAATCAGAGCCTGAACCGCTGTGGCGTCGTTATTGACAACCGCTGTGTGCAACGGAGCCATTCCATCTAGATCTGCAGTATCAAAATTAGCCCGGCTGGCGATTAACATCTTGATGACTGGAGGGCAATTTCGTTGCCATTTTTCTGGTCTGATTCTATGGATTTCAGTCTGGTTAGACGCACGATGCAAGGGAGTTTGCCCTGCTTGAATTGCTTTCGGTCCTTCACTATCGTCAGCTTGGCAATATCCCCAGAATTTATAGTTAATACTGCTTTGGGTATCGGGGGTTGTTGTCTTCTGATTCACTGAGGCGCCAATTTCAATCAGGCTCTTTACGATATCCACACTGCCAAGGTAGGCGGCAATATGTAAAGCAGCTCTCCCATGTCTATCGGTTAGATGACAGTCTGCGCCGGCATCACCAAGAATTTTTATGACATTGATATAATCAAGGGTGGCTCTGTCTCCAAACGGGGGCTGGTGGTATTTGATGAGCGAGGCACAACAGTGTAAAGCTGTGCCCTTCTGATTGTTCGTATCGTTGATTTTAGCCGTGGTCTCATGGACTAATACATCCACTAGTGAAGGGACGCCGTCTGCTGCAGCAATTAATAGCGGGGTGTAAGAAAGTGTTTGATACTTTAAGACATAATGACAGTTTACATTGGCATTGGCGTTGAATAAGACTCTTACTGCATCGCAGCTATTTTCTTGTGCTGCAGCGAATATAGGTGTTTTTCCATTGTTAGTGGGTTTCTCAACATCCAAGTTGTATTTTATCAGGAGATCGCATATTTCTCCTGCAAACCGTTTATTTTTAACCGCATAGTGTAAAGCTGTATTACCTTTATCATCGGACACATGAGGGTTTGCATTTCCAGCCACTAAGGTGCTGACGACAGCAGGCGTACTGTTTTCTGATGCATATAAGATTGGCGTAGCTCCCCAATAATCTTTATGCTCAACATCACAATTGGCCGCTAAAAAGTAACTGACAGTCGCTATAGGGCATTTTTCCGGATACCGGGAATCTATTTCTGCCGCATAAAATAGTACAGATCTTTTTAATATACGATCATCTAATGAATGAATATTCGAACCGGCATTCAATAACAACTCAATTGATTCCATACAGCCGCTCTTTGCAGCCATCTGCATTGGCTTAAATTCATGGTCGGGCGTGTTAACACTGGCACCCGCCGCTATCAGCATTTTAACAAGGCCGGGGTGCGCCGCTTCAGCTGCTAGGGTTAACGGTGTTTTTGTACGGCTATCATTTTCCACTGCTCCTATTTCCAAGTCTGCCTTAGCGTCTAGCAGCATTTTAACGATAGCCCTATTACCGGTTTCCACAGCATATGCCAATGCACTGGAAGAACAACATTCACGGTAACTAGTACAGGTTATATATTCAGCGTTAACATCTGCATCAAAATTCTTTATCAAAAGCTCTATAAGGTCACATTGTTCCCGTTTTATTGCTTTAGAGAGAAGCGTATCATTTCCTCCTACTGTTCGTGACTCAGATCAGCGCTTAACGCATGCTTTTTGACAGGTTTGCTCCATTGAACCGATCACCAAATCGGTAACTCATTGATATGGCAAAACTATCGTCCATATCACCGCAATAACTCCTTAAGAAAGTCATAGCCATGCATCCTTCCTGAAGATAACTAACCTGAAGCCGACACATTTTCTTGAGACTGGCGAAGGTATCGCGAGCCTGTCGACCAGAATCGCTCCGAGTGCCGCCGCTTGATTATCCGCTTGACGTAATTCTCTGATCTGCTTTCGCTCAAGTTATTGCAATGGAAGACTGGGATCATCCATACCGCCAGTAGCTCTGGCTATGACTGGCAAGAGCTACCCAAGGCTTCTCGTACCCGCTGCAACCTTGTTTCCAGTTGACGGAAACTGCTGAAAATTTTTGGGCAAAGGTTGATCTGGATTTTCCTTGAAAGCACTTGAGGTCCCGGTAGAGTTCCCAGATACTGGCATAGCAGTTGGCTATTGCTCTTCCACCTGCTCGTTGTTAACCGGGATCACCCGCTCTATCGGACGAACGCAGAGCCAGCACCCTGAGCGTATAAACACATCAAATTGACCAGCGCCGTCACTTGAATGGGCAGGCAGGGCTGAACCCCGTGTGCAATGAGGCTACCATTCAGCATCGCTTCCGACGCTTTTTTACCTGGGGCCTTTCAGACCGCAATCGTTCAGAAAGGCATGCCACTTTTCCAGGCCATTGAACACCGAACGCCTGAAACACCCGCCACTTGGCTGAAACTTATTGTTCCTCCTCATGGCAGCTCAGGCGTGTGTTAGGGCTTTAGCGAAAGTTAAAAGATTCTGTCTGCATTAATCCCGGCCTACCATACCATGCGAACTGCGGGTTGCAATAAAAGTACAAACCGTTCTGCCACCGTTATCGAGCTGTGACAGTCTACCTGCAAGTAACCACATGGAGCAAGCCGTTGCCAGAAGCCCATCCTTTTCCTCTGAAAATCGTCATTGTTCAGGGTAAGCAGGTTGCTGAGTTCTCCTGCTATGGAACCTTACCCGAGTCCCAGTGTGATTCCAGCAATTGCTTACGGTCAGCACAGGGCATGATGCTGGCATCTAGAACATAGCAACGAAGGTGGTCCAAATGATAGCCCAATCATGGCCTTAGGCAAACGTCCATGCAGAGATTGACCATCGTAGTCCAGTTCAACTCATATCATTGACTTCAAATGACAATTCCTGCGTATGTGCTGAATATCTTTGAATACAGCGCCTTCAGGTATGGACTCTGGAGCAACCCGCTTGCAGGTGGGATCGTTTGGTTTTGGCGGCTTCAGCGTTTTTTCCGGGCAACGCCGTTCATCCGGTTAACGGTATCTCGCTTTTGATGGCAATCAGACTCAGATCCATCTGTTGGCTGATTGTCACCTGCTCGCCTTCGGTAGGCTATTTTATGTCGGGTTTACCATTAAGCCCTTTCAGACGATGTATTTCCTCCTCAAGCCAATGCATCCTCTCTTTGAGGCGGACGTTCTCCTCTTGAGCCCTTGTTATGTAGTTGAGCATTTTTGTGACCAGTTCGTTTCTCTGGTCATCTGGAACAGCAAATGGAAAAGGCATGGTTGGGTATGATAGACGACATCAGGTCCGGAATTAAAATTCTTTTTAATTCTATAAGGTCACATTGTTCCCGTTTTATTGCTTTAGAGAGAAGCGTATCATTTCCTCCTACTGTTCGTGACTCATTGATACATCGCAATAGCTTAACGCATGCTTTAAGTAACCTGACAGGTTTGCAGATCTAAAACATTGATATCCCGATTTTTGAATAATCGCATTGAAGATAATTGAGCATCTGTCCTCATTATTGAATCTGGGGTGTTATTATTTCTGGCTATGTCTGCGGGAGCTGCCAATGGGGGTATGTTATTCATAATGTTTCTTTCCTTGAAAAGGTTTAAGGTTGAGCATTAAACGTTATGGGCACAAGGGGTGACCTACATATAAGGTTGGCTATTTTTTAAGTGATAAGTTTCCTACCGGTTTGCTTTGCTTATTTAAATAGCATTTGAGGTTAACAATTAACGCATTATGTTAGTGGTCAAGAGGCCTGCAGGTTGAAATAAAGTGATTCTACGTTGCCGATTAACGTCCATTCATAGAAAATGGGGCCGGTTACTTTAATAGGTCATGCCGGCCGTTAAACAAATCAGACGCGATGTAGCGAATAATCGCGTAGGTATAGACAAGGCTGCCATTAACGAAAATACCGAATACCCACTCATCCAGATGAAACCCATAGGGTTTAAAGCCCTGCAGAAGGATAATGCCCGCCAGGAAAACCACCTGTATCCGCAGCAGGGTAAATGTCTTGCTGTCGAACTGCTTGCGATGCTTTCGGCGGGTGCGAATCTCCTGCATCCGCTCCAGCAGCAGTTGATGGTTGGTTTCCCGCAATGCCTGTTCACTGACCGTACCGGCACGTTCCGGCCGTTTCTGGCTTCGGGAGGCAATGCGCTCCAGCAAGGCTTCATCGTTTGCCACGTCGATTACCTCTTTTATTATTCTTTTTTCATCCCTGACAAGCCTGTTATGCCAGCTTGAGGATATCTGCCCGCACCCGCACCGCTTCAGCACTGACTCCGTAGGTAGCTGCTACCAGCTCCGGTTCTCCTTCCCAGGTCATCCAGGTATGCCGGAAATGGTTCTCCGGCATCAGCAGTTCTGCCGCAAAGTGGTTCGCCTCTTGCTCACGTGGTGTGATGGCGCCATCGCGGTAATCAACATGGCTGCCTTCCAACTCACGGTGCAGAAAGATATGACCGATTTCATGGGCCAGGGTAAACATCTGCCGACGCGGTGAATCCTGATGATTGATGTAGATAGTCTGCTGCCGGTGATTAACCGCGCCAGAAACGCGATCCGTATCTTCATCCGGTTCAAACTCTTCGATGGTATAACCGAGGTAATGGATAATATCTTCGAGCGGCGTCGGAAACTGTTCACGCACGCCGACATTGATCAGCAGTTCTGTGGCCAGATCCCGTATCTGCTGGCGGTTATACCGTTGCTCTTCTGCCTGTACCTGAACGGACACCTTATGATTCCTTCTTATTTCCGGCAGCGTGTGAGATGAACCTTACCCTGTTTCAGGTCGCCATGACCAGCCACCGACACGGATGAGTCAATCATTAAGCTTCCGGGCGAGTTCTCCAATCTTGCTGTTGGCTTCTTCCAGTACTTCCAGACCAAGTTCAGTAATCCCATAGAACTTACGCTGCCGTCCTTCCGTTACCCGGGTTTCTTTCACGATCAATCCGTCGTCTTCCATTTTGTGTAACAACGGATACAACGTGCCGGGGCTGATCTTGTAGCCGTGGTCCTGCAGATGCTCCATCAACCAGGCGCCAAAGAAGGGTTCCTGGCTGGCATGCCGAAGAATGTGAATCTGGATAAACCCCAAAAACAGCTTACGAAGGATCTTTTCTTTCATGGTCTTTTCTAATATCGTATTTCGATATCGTAAATTGATAATACGGAATCATACATGGTGCAATCGGTTGCCACAATCCATCTACAGAAGCTCTCGGTTGGCCCACCCAATCAACGACTACTGCACGACATATCCCTAACGGTAGAGTCCGGAGAAACCCTTGTACTGCGTGGTCCCTCCGGCGGCGGCAAAAGCACGCTGTTGAAAACCCTGCTCGGAGGCCACCCGTGGACAGGAGGCGAGTATCGTCTTGAGGGAGAAACGATAACGGCCCAAAACATCGACAGGGTTCGTGCGGCGATCGCCTATATTCCGCAGCAACCAGATCTGGGCAATGACACGGTTCTCCATTGTCTGCAGCAACCGTTCAGCTGGCGGAGTTTTCGAGCCAAACGCTTTTGCCGAACAACCCTGCTGAACTGGTTCCAGCAACTTGCGCTGGATGAATCCCTACTTCAGCAATCCTGCTCACGACTGTCCGGCGGACAGCGGCAACGTATCGCCATTATTCGCGCACTGATGACCGGGCGCCGTATCCTGGTAGCGGATGAACCCACCTCGGCACTCGATCCTGAAGCCAGTCAGACTGTCAGAAACGTGTTGCTGTCAGGCTCCTATACCGTCATCTCCGCCTCCCATGATGCGGAATGGATTCAGCAATGCTCACGACGACTAACGGTCAAGGATGGCACATTGCTTGACGAAACCGCTCAACAGATCACAAATGCTTCATCCACGGTGACCGAACATGAATAACGCCGCCACGATTCCATTCACCCATCTGATCGCCTTTTATGGTCTGCTGATCATTCCGTTTGCCATGCTATGGCAGCTGAAGTTGGGTGATACCCTCCGGAAATTTTCAGTCAGCCTGGTACGGATGACCTTACAGCTGGGTCTGATCGCCCTGTATCTGGAATTTCTGTTCCGCTTTAACCATCTGTGGTTCAACCTGGGCTGGCTGCTGGTCATGCTGATTGTCGCCAGCAGCCTGATTGTGAAGCAGGCGGGTTTATCAAGGCGACACCTGTTTTCCGTTTCATTCACCGCCCTGTCAGTCGCCTCGTCTATTGTGCTGGTGGCGATGCTTATGCTGGTGAAACCCACCCCCTGGTATGATGCCCGTTACCTGGTACCGCTGGCCGGCATGTTGCTGGGCAACTGTCTCACCGCCAACATCCTCACGCTGGAGCGTTTCTATCAGTCCATCGACCGTCAGTATGATCGTTACATGAATGACCTGCTGCTGGGCGCCAGCCAGTGGGAAGCCTCTCTCCCATTCATTCGTGAAGCACTGAAAGCCGCGCTGAACCCCATGATTGCTACCACCGCCACCCTGGGCATCGTCTACCTGCCCGGCATGATGACTGGCCAGATTCTTGGGGGAACGGATCCTGTAACGGCTGTCGCCTACCAGGTGATGATCATGACGGGGATTGCTATTAGCACTGTTATTTCTACAGTACTGACTCTTATATTGAGTCTGGGTGTCGGTTTTAATGCGCTTGGTTTACTGAGGGCTGAATTCATGGCCGATGTTGCAACGCCGGAGTGATAACCTCATCCCCTTAAAGCACCGTTCCAAAGCGTGGCGGCAGGTCTATAAGCCACACATAACGAGACGGTGCTCGTGGAGTAAGGCTGACTGTGGATCGGCTAGCCGCTGGCCCGATGTAATGCCTGTGCTATTGGAAGCACAATCCATCAAAATAGCTTACAAAAATACGGGTTTTATTCGTTTTGAGGTGTTTTCAAAGGTTTATATATAACGAAAGCTAATAGCTGACGTATGATGTTTTTAACATAGTTTTCAATTTAAAGGGGATGTAACGTACTCACATCTTAAAGTTATCCTGTTTATTCAAGCAATGAACTTCATTATCAATTAAATGTCCAAGATGTGAGGATTTTTTTAATGTGGAGTCAAAGAGATGCTTGTCACATCAATGCCGCCAGCACAAATAGCCAGTGCAAATAATATCCCCAATGTTCAGGAAACCACGAATCAGGAAGTACTGCATGGGCTGGATACACGTTTTGAACGTAATGATCAGGGAGTGCCTCTCAGTGAAAGAGAGATAAAAGGTCTTTTGTATCATGAGTGGATTTTTTTCAATTTCAGGCTTTGTCTTACCGTAATATTTAGAACCTTTTTATGGCTACATAATTTGATTCAGCTTTTTAAAGCGAGAGACAATATTACAGGGGAAACCATCCGACAACTTAACAGCCAGGGGGGGATCATTTCGAAACTGCTTCAGGCTATAGGTTCCAGTGATGCATTAATCAATAATTTCTTCCACATACATAGAACCCATCCCAACTATGCAGAGGTTAAGCGTGAATTACGTAGAGCCATGCATGACAATCAGCAAATGTCTCTGTCAGAATTTAAAAAGATTCTGGATTCGAATAATCTGCCGTACAACCGGGAGCAATTAAACGAAGAGTATTATCGTAGTGATGAGAATAATCTAGGGGTAGGTACGGTTGGTCAAGTCACCAGGGTGCCCATGCAGGATGGCACAGTAAAAGTGGTCAAGGTTGTGAATCGTGATGTGGAAATGCGGTTTCTTGCAGATATATCGATTCTTGGAACCATACTATCGATCGCTACTTGCTGTACCGACGCCATGGGAAGTGGCAGCAAGGAAGCGTTGATGGGCTTTCTGAATTCGATACCGCGTGAGTTTGATCTACGTTACGAGAAAAGCTATACCGCTATTCAGCAGGCACGATTCGATGCTATCGATGAAGATCCTTATAATATTACAGAGGCAGCGGACTGTCGCTGTGATGCTGAAGCGCATGGTGTAAACGCCGATGAATGCCGTCGCTATCTCACTTTAAGGCCAGACAGGCCAAGACACGGAATTAATATAGAAAATATCTTAAACGTACCGATTGAGTATCGAACGCCCAGCACTGATGCCACATTATCATCGCGCAATATGATGGTAATGGAGGAAATTAATGGTGTGACGATGAGTGCTGACGATGCTGATATTGAACGCTTAGTTCGCCTGTTACTCCAAAGCCATTATAGCCTTCCCGATGACGTTCCTATTCCTGATCGTGATGACTGGATTGCTTGGTTTAGAGGCGTTGTTCGGCAAAGTGCTTGTAACGGTTGGGAGCATGGTTTCTTTACTGGCGGTGAATGTAGCGGCGACATACATGATGGTAATATCATGGTTGCTATCATCGAGGGAAGAATTGTTATTTACCTCATAGATTTTGGCAACTATATACTGGAAAGCAGGGATACTGTCATTTCAGTCTACACTATCATTTCTGCAATAGAAAAAGGGGTCAATGCACCTGATGCTATTGAAGCACATGCCAATGCCATACTGGAAGCAATGCGTCAGTTTGGTATTCGCACCAGGGATGATATTGATTGGAATAGTTTAAGAAATGATATTGTTCGAGAAATACAGAATCCTGAGAATGAAGGTTCAGTTGAAAATATATCCTTGAAAATATTTGATGCTGGTTTTAATCATGGCTTAAGTGTTCCTCCCTCCATTTCCAAGCTGTTCCGTGCGAGGCTCGTTTTATAAAAAAACAGATAACCGGTTGCGAGCTTATCATTCACATTTAAGTGAATGGTAAGCTCGCAACATTGTTTTAGCTTATAACGATTAAAATGTTCCCCACACTGACTCATCGATTCAAGGCTTTATTGAGGCTGATTCGTATAGCTACTTTTTATATACCATAACCCATTGTTGCCGGAACATTCCCTCTTCCAATTGGTGAGTTTTCCCTCTTCCTGCTGTAAACATCGCGCATCAAAGGCATCAATAATCCGGTAGGCATCACCTGCCGGTTCAACACTCCAGTGCAGGCTCTCTTTTTTCTTGCAACTGAAAGCACACACATCGCTCTCAGGTGGCTCGACATAGTCTTTGTCCTCACAGGGCCAGAGATAAATCATTGGCCATTCATTCGCAGCCAAACACCGCTGATTGGCGCGATTCATCAGCCTGTAAAAGCGATTGTCGACTTTTTCAAAGCGCCAGTGCTGACTGTTGTCAGTCTCTGAACAGTCATGAATTTGGGCAAAATCTTCCGTAGCGCTCATGCGGCGAGTGTCCTTTGCCAGACAGGTTTGAGTGGCCGCATTCTCGATGATATAGGTTTCATCCCCAAACTCGCTCGCCGTCTTGTGGGAAGGTGGGTGCAACTCATCAATACGCCTGATTTTTTTTATCGTCTGGTCAGGCAAAATGTCATAAAGGTCATCGTAGATTTCCTTGAACCGGTAAACACCATTTTTGTGACCAGACTTCAAAAACCGCAGGGATGCAAAGCCGTTGTAACGGGAGGAAATCTCGATGGCCTTATACGGTTTAGTCTTCAAATCAATCGCGTAAATCCTGAAATCTGAAAACCTACCGGGCGAATTAATCGCTATTCGTCTTCCGATCCATTCCAGAGGGTTCCTGTCAGCATCTCGGGTAGACTGGGCAAAATAAATGACATCCCGGTGTTTATTGTAAATAAAATCAGAAATCCTTTGTTTCTGGTGGGTTATCTGAACAACATCACCTGTTGACACATCTTTGATGAATAGCTCATTAGGCCCATGTTGCTCTTCATAGAGTAAGGTCGTAATTTCGAGGTGGCTGTCGGATAGAACCGTTTTTTTCTCAATATAAGCCGGTGAATGATAGGAGCAGCTGGGAGAGCACCCGGAGAGCATCAACACCAGCAGGGAGGCCATTGTCACTCGATAATGACGATAGAAGAGTAACTGTTCCAAATAGTTCATTCAGGCACCATCTGCAGGGCTATCATTCCATACCTCTTATTATTGATGCATCACGCAAGCCGCAATAGTAGGACTGATGCAATCAACCTTCCTTTGTTATTGTAAGTTACATTTTCGAATCGCCGCGCGGTCAGCCTGTATATTTCAGTTTTCTAAAAGGTACACTCGACACTGCGGCATTCTCTGATGCTCAATGAAATACCTGTATGACGTCTGAACAGCAGACTGGATAAATCTTAATTACCCCGGATGAGTATTCATATATTTACAATATGTCGTTTGCGGCTGTATCAATCAACATCCTCCATAGAAGAACTCGCCTGAGCGTCTTGATTCTCATCTAACAACCAAACCAGCTCTTCTAAACCTTTTTCTTTGGCATAATCTAAAGCAGTCTTGCCATGCTTATCTTTGATAGACTTATCTGCACCGCCATCTATTAAATTTGTAATTGCTCAAAAAGCCTTGGCAAAACTATCGTCCATATCACCATAGACAGCTTGCTTTATGAACTCGCTTAACCGGGGGATTAAGTCATAGCCATGCATCCTGTCCTGAAGATAACTCCAGAAAGAAATTCCATGAAGCCGACACATTTTCTTGAGACTGGCGAAGGTATCGCGAGCCTGTCGACCAGACTCGCTCCGAGTGCCGCCGCTGATTTTGCGGCGCTTGACGTGTTCTCTGATTTGGCTTTCGCTCAAGTTGTTGTGCAATGGAAGACCGGGATCATCCAGTACCGCCAGTAGCTCAGGCTCTTTGACGGCAAGATTACCCAAGGCTTCTCGTAACCCGCTGCATTCCACCTTGACCTGTACCAGTTGACGGAAACTGCTGCGAATTTTGTGGGCAAAGTCCTGATCTGGATTTTCCTTGAAAGCCTTGAGGTCCCGGTAGAGTTCCCAGAACTGGCATAGCAGTTGGTATTGCTCTTCCACCTGCTCGTTGTTAACCGGGATCACCCGCTCTATCGGACGACACGCATGGAGCCAGCACCCTGAGCGGGTAAACACATCAAATTGACCAGCGCCGTCACTGTGAATGGGCAGGTCAGGGCGAACCCCGTGTGCAATGAGGCTACCATACAGCATCGCTTCCGACGCTTTTTTACGAAGTATGGGGCCTTTCAGACCGCAATCGTTCAGAAAGGCATGCCACGAATCCAGGCTGAGGAAATGAACACCGAGACACGCCTGAAACACCAAACGCCACTTGGCTGGAAACTTATGCTCCTCCAGAAAATCCATGGCATGCTCATTCAGGACGTGTGTTGGCCAGGGGCGGTGTAGCAAAGTTAAAAAATTCTCTCTGCTTTTACTCCCGGTACTACCAAACCATGCGAACTGCGGGTTGCCAATAAAAGTACAGTAACCGTTCTGCCCCTTATGACGAGCCCCTGTGTCATCTACCTGCAAGTAACCACAATGGAGCAAGCCGGTTGCCAGAAGCCCATCCTTTTCCTCGTGAAAATCGTCATGGTTCAGGGTAAGCAGGTTGCTGAGTTCTCCTGCTGATATGGAAACACCCCAGTCCCAGAGTGATTCCAGCAATTGCTGCTCTGTGACAGCACAGGCATGATGCTGGTGTAGAACATAGCAACGAAGGTTTGGTCCGAAATGATAGCCCTGCATGGCCTTAGGCAAACGTCCATGCAGAGATTGACCATCAGGGGTAGTCCAGTGCTCAAGCTCATATCGGAGGAAATTGACTTCAAATGACAATTCCTGCACATCGTATGTGCTGAAGCCTTTGAATACAGCGCCTTCAGGTATGGACTCTGGAGCAACCCGCTTGCAGGTGGGATCCTTTGGTTTTGGCGGCTTCTTGCGTTTTTTCCGGGTGCGTTCATCCGGTTTTCCGGTATCTCGCTTTTGATGGTCAGACTCAGATCCATCTGTTGGCTGATTGTCACCTGCTGAACCGGAATCCTTCGGCGGAGTGTTGGGCTTTATGTCGGGTTTACCATTAAGCCCTTTCAGACGATGTATTTCCTCCTCAAGAATGCTGATCCTCTCTTTGAGGCGGACGTTCTCCTCTTGAGCCCTTGTTATGTAGTTGAGCATTTTTGTGACCAGTTCGTTTCTCTGGTCATCTGGAACAGCAAATGGAAAAGGCATGGTTGGGTATGATAGACGACAATCCTATTTACGCGATTACCAAGGCTTTTTGAGCAATTACTTAAATTTTTCACAATAAAAATCTTATCACGCATTGGGATTTCCTGCTTGAATTTACAGACCAAAATCAAAGCAGACTCACCAAGAGTAGATTGAATATTAACATCCGGTTTCCGATAAAGAAGATAATCAACAGCTGTGCTCAAACCATGAGTTGCAGCAAGCATCAGTGCTGTACAACCTCTATCATTCCGTTGATTAATATCAGCACCACATTCTAACATGAAAAGAAATTTCAATGTTTGTGGTTTGTTCGCATAGTTAGCCAGCTTGCTTGGAATATCATCTACACTCCCTCTATCAATCAGCGTCTTTAGCAACCGTTTAGAAGTAGGACACTGCTGTTTCAATGCATACTTTATCAGTGGCTTTACATCAAATTCGGTTTCCAGCAAATATTTGATCATCAGATCGTTTTCCTCCACAGAACAGGCAGCCCATAAAGGGCTTTTTTCTATTGGGGTATCATTTGGGTTAGGGTTAATGACTGCACCTTTTTTGACCATGTGTATAATCGTCGGTAGGCTTTTACTTTCACAGCCATAGACCAGTGCTGTTTTTCCCTGTTCATCTTTAATCTTGACATCATGGGGATACTTTAATAAAACCTCGACCGTTTTGTAATGCCCTCCGGCTGCAGCCATCATGAGTGCAGTTTGGCCTGTTCTATCTTGAGCGTTGAAATCATCACGAAGAGTCAATAATAAACTGTTGACCACTTCCAAATGGCCACCTGCAGCAGCCAGCATAAGTGCGTTTTCCCCTTTTAGATTACGCATATGAGAATTTGCTCCCCAACCTAAAATAGTTTGTAATGCCTTCAGGTTCCCATCTTTTGCGGCATACATGAGTGCCGTTTGACCGGTTGATGCACGTACTGCATTAACATCAGGCTGCATATCCTCAAATTCAACATTACGCCAAACCTGGTTATCATTACTGGCTATGTGATAAACATAACGACTGAAATCAGCCCTCTTAGATTTTAAAAATACGACTAGACCAGTCAATCTAGCCAAAAATTTACCTGATTTATCTGACGTGTCAGGTTGAAAACCAGTCATCACTTGAAACTCATGGGTTGCTGCCAACTTGTAAAAATACTTATAGTTTTCATAGATCATTGGGCCAGTATCTACCTCATCAGCAATTAATTGCTCTATTATCAAGATTCCGTATTTATGCTGATAGAAAGGGAAGAGGTAAGCTGTCGTTTTAAATCCATGTTCGTCTTTAAAATCATAATCAAAATCTGTTTTCTGCATAAAATACCAAGCCGTTTTTACCAGATTGCTCCTCAGAGCCAAATGAAATAAATTTCGTCGTGGACCTTCTTCTGGGTGGAAATTTATACTTTCCTGATCAAGCAGCCAATTGATGACGTCTTCAATATTATTTTTCAGAACAGGATTATCGGAGTCAGTAAGTAAAATGCAATGTTCCAAAATAGAGATGCGATAGTCTATATGTTCCACTGCCGTATCACCATTCGGCAATTGACAGTATTTAATAAAAGGTTCGTTTGGATATGGCTCTATCATTGTATTAGAGGATAAATTAAATTCATGAAAAATCCTTTTAAATTCTTCTAATGCTTTTTTATTTTTTTTTAAAGTTTTATTAAGTGTTTTATGCTCTCTTGATTCTCGCTTCATCGATGAACGTCTCCTAGACGGCGTTAACTGGCGGACAGCAGTCTGAGACTTTTGTGTTTCTTTCGGCCTTGCACCGGTACCGGAAGGTTGCGCTGCCTCTTGCTGCACAGAGGGTTCGGTTTTTACGCTCATCTGGGCAAATCGTGCTTCTGCCGGTTGTTGAGTGGCGGATGATTGCTTCGCCTGTGGCACAGGAGAAGGTGTTCTGTCCCTTACTTCCATTTAGTCAATCCTCTCTTAATAAAACATTAAACATTCATGTTCTTATATTCTGAACATCCATTAGTAACAGATGTTTGGACAGCAATAGAGGTGATTTGTTCATGAAGCTGTGTATTAACAGCGTTCGGTTTAGAGAAAACCGCCCGTCGTTTTATCGTGGCTTAATGATTAGGTCTAGCCTATAAGCGCCGCTATGCTGTCTTGCTCTTCATCTTCATCTTCATCTTCTTCATCTTCTTCATCTTCTTCATCTTCTTCATCTTCTTCATCTTCTTCATCTTCTTCATCTTCTTCATTTAGGTTTAATTCGTCCGTGCGTGACGAGTGGAAGGCATCAGTATGTTGTTGGTTACCTTCCTGACCGAAAGACGGCGAAAGTGCAGATGCACATGCTCCCTGATGGCTTCTTTCGCTGCCCAACTCATCCTGCATAACCAGCATTTGCAGTAGGCTCATCCTTTCTTCTTGCTTATCTTCTTCCTTGCTTTCCGGTTGCGATATCTCCAAACCTCGACCTGACAGACTAAAGTCAGTTCCCGAAAGAAGACGGTCTGAAGCACTAGCAGCGTTGTCCTCCGCAGCAGCAAACATATCATGATCAGACACGTTGATTCCTATACTGGACACAACTATCAGACCATTGGTTGATGTTTGTTTTTCCATACGCTGAGGTTATGTTTTTGTCTCCTCTTCTGTCTGAGTGTTTTTTTCCTCTTGTTTACAACGCTCTGTTTGCGTGCTCTCTGTTACTGTTTCAGCTACTGCCGTTGTAACTGGAGACGACGTGTCTTTTACATCAAACGAGACCTTCGGAACTTTTTCTTTCATCATCTGTTGCTCACTTGTTAGAGCGCTCTTTAGAACCGTAGCCCGTTCACGCAAATTCTTTAACTGTTGAGTTTTTAATATTATTCTTTTTCTTAGATCTGCCATCTGACCACCAGTATCTTCAATAGAAGACCTAAGGCCAGCCATACTGGTTAGCATTTCTTCATCACGTCCTAAATTAGTACTATAAAATTCCATATTTGTAGTATATTCGCTGTCCAGTTTATCTAAGTCTCCTCTAAAACTGCTGAGTTCAGTGCCAGCTTTGTTCCAATGAGATTCCATTGCGGCTATTGTTCTTTCTAACTTAGCTATTTGATTTAACGTTTTTTCTAACTCGTCTTGCGTCTTGCTATTGTCCGGCAAACCAATAGATGATGCAGCCACAGGTTGTGCCATAGATGCTGCCGAATCATCTTGTGGCAAGGTAGAGGGGTCAGGTTCAGCGCTTGCAGCCCCGGTTTTGTTTGTAGTGAGTTCAACAGGTTGTGATGATGGTTGTTCGTCTTCTACTTCACATTCTACCAACGGCTCAGAATCATCATCCACTCTGCGCCTATAGATCAACATACAGGCCAGGCGCTTTTTTTCTAAATCTTCTTGATTCTTTATTAATTTATCCTCTAGGTAAGAGATCCTATCAGAACTGTTTTTATAAAATTCAATCAACTGTTTTTTTCTTTGAGCAATCAATTCATCAGTAATGTCTTTTACATCTCTCTTTAAATAATCATTTAGTTCATGTTCGTTATAGGCCAGAATTTTTTCACAGTAACCGACAGTCTGTTTTAATTTGTTTAGTTCAGCGCTTATAGAGACTTCACTTTCAGCAAGGTTTGAAACGTCCTCTAAGAGAAACCCTAATCCTAATACTGTACTTTCTATCTTTTCTAACTTGTTTCTATCTAGCTTCTCTAGCCCTCCTAACATGCCTAATTCACTTATCTTTTCCAATTTGCCCGTCAAGAAAGCAGGCGTATCCATGAAGAGAGATATTTTTTGTTCCTTATCCTCTGTTTGAGTCTGTTTTTCTGCAGTTATAGCCGCTGCCATGATTACCGGCTGAGAACCTACATCGCTCACAGAAGGTTCAGCTGGCTGGTCACGTCCACTTTCAATCTCCCGAGGCATCCCACCGCTTTCGGTATTATCGGGTACAGTATGACACTCGACTTGTGCGGTGGTGACACTCGAAGAACCTTTTGTTTCTATATCCTCGGGCACTTCAGAAGGCCGCCCTGTAGCACCGGAATCGCCTTTCTCCTCTGCAACCGCTATTAATGGGGTAGATGACTCAC
This sequence comes from uncultured Kistimonas sp., assembly GCA_964291505.2. Lineage (GTDB taxonomy): Bacteria > Pseudomonadota > Gammaproteobacteria > Pseudomonadales > Endozoicomonadaceae > Kistimonas. Next base: position 1,503,224 of record OZ220199.1, read on the forward strand.
TTTTAGCCACCGTCCCTGAGTCATGTTCATCCCGCTCTTTTTGGCGGCGCTGACACCCACCAGTGCAACATGTCAGCAATGTTATCGCGCGGGAAAAACGATGCTTTTCACACCATTGTCGTATCCTGTGACAATGAGTCCGCTCATCTAAATGCTGAGAAATCACCACACTACGACTTTGAGAGGAAAATCTCACTTTTTTGGAATCAGCGGTGATGGATGTGGAACACGCTGTGGGTAAAGGACTGGATTGTTGAAGGCTACTTCCCTGTTGCTCAACCGAGGGCACGTTAGCAATCTCCTCAGAAAACCTGCTAAAGCATAAGTTGCTGCCTACATTTCAATAACACCTGGGTCATATACCACTGACAGCAATTAACCAACCAGTCAGCATCACTGACCCACAGAAATTGATGACGACTAACTGCCGCATTCATCACAAATTGACCGGAAAAAACATGGACGCACAGAGTGTTTCTTATTTTGGACAAAGATTTCGCATAGCCTGCCAGGTACTCTGGCATTCACACACGTAATCCATCAATGCCAGTACATCGCCAATTCCCCATTATCTTTCCTGACCTCCTCCCTATACATGAATTATTTTCATCCATGGGCTGTAAATATATCGATTGTCACTGAACACGCCTTTCCTTAGATTGCCCCACTAAAACCACCCATACCCACACTGATGCCGGAGTGGCATTGGTAACAGGAGTGAACTCTATGCCACTGGCGATAATGCCGGTCGGACTGATTATCAGTATTGCTGTGCTGGTATTTGCCGCCGCGTTCAAAAAAATTCATCCATTCTTTGCCCTGATTGCCGCCGCCATCATTTTCTCCCTGTTCTCCGGCATGAACCCGGATCAGGTGTTCACCGCCTTTTTTGATGGCCTGGGAGATACCGTGGCCAGCGTGGGTCTGATTATCGCCATCGGCACCATCACCGGCATGCTGCTGCAGAACTGCGGCGGTGCTGAAGCGATGGCGCGCGCGATTCTCAAACGTACCGGTACCCGCAATGCCGACCTTGGCATGGCACTGACCGGTTATTTCGTATCACTGGCCGTATTCTGTGATGCCGCTTACGTGATCCTGGCGCCGCTGGCCCGCAAGCTGAGCGCACTGTCACAAACCAGTATGGCGACCATGGCGCTCTCCCTGAGCTTTGCCATGCTGACCACCAATCAGCTGATTCCGCCCACAGCCGGCCCCATGGCCGCTGCCGGTGTGCTCGGTGTGGATATGGGCATGGCGATCATGCTGTCCATGCTGGTTTCCATTCCGGTGATCGCCATGAGCTGTTTCCTGGCCCGTCGTTTTGGTCGGGATTCCCGCTATGAATATTTTGTCGATGAAGACACCCAGTCCCTGCTGAATGACGAAAACACCTCCGGCCCTTCCGCGACGGAAGCCTTCCTGCCGATTTTACTGCCGCTCGCACTGATGATGACCAAAACCTTCTACGGCATGCTGATGCCGACAGAAGGCATCGTGTGGGAAGGTCTGACCATTCTGGGTCAACCAGCCGTTGCCCTGCTGATTGGTCTGCTGCTGGCGGTTCGCACCTATCGCCGGGTCAAGCCTGAAGACAAGCAGGTAGCCACTTATGACGGCGTGTTCGGCGATGCCCTGAAAACCGCCGGCCAGATCACCCTGATTGTCGCTGTCGGCGGCGGTTTCGGCGGCCTGCTGAAAGCCTCGCCCCTGCAGGATGTGATGACCAGCCTGCTGGCCGGTTTCAATATCGGCCTGCTGGCGCCCTTTATCATCGGTGTGGTGCTGCGTACTGCCATCGGTTCCGCCAGCATTACCCTGCTGACCGGCGCCAGCATGATCGGCCCGATGCTGGGCGTACTGGGTCTGGGCTCACCGGAAGGCGCCATCATCGCGATACTGGCCCTGGGTGCTGGCGCGAGCATGATCGTCCACGGCAACGATAACTACTTCTGGATGGTGTCCTCCTGCTCCGGCATGAAGACGGAGACCGCCTTCAAACTGATTCCCAAGACCAGCGTCATCCTGTCACTGACAGCCCTTGCCGCCACCTGGCTGCTGAAGCTGGTGCTGATCTGACGCCCCTGAATGCACTGAATCAAACGACAGCGTTTTACTGTTACTGAACTGAAGACCGAACCGGTTAACGAGGCATAGTATGACCAAGACCACCGAGCAATGGATCAACGAACATCCGCTTATCCAGGACATGGTTGAACTGAAGGAAACCCAGTGGTTCAACCCCGGTGTCACGACGCTGGAAGAAGCCCTGCCTTACGTGGGCCTGAATCAGGACGATATCAACGACGCCAGCGCGCGCCTGGATCGCTTTGCACCGTTTATCAAGACCATGTTCCCGGAGACAGAATTCTCCAACGGCATCATTGAGTCACCGGTACGCGCGGTACCTGCAATGCAGTCTGTCATTGAAAACCGCTACAGCGTTAAGCTGCCCGGCCAGCTGCTGCTGAAACTAGACAGCCAGCTGCCGATCTCCGGCTCCATCAAGGCCCGCGGCGGTATTTATGAAGTGCTCAAGCATGCGGAAACCCTGGCCATCAACGCCGGTCTGCTGACCGAACAGGACGATTACGCCAAGCTGACCACCGATGAATTCCGCCAGTTCTTCAGCCAGTATTCTGTTGCTGTCGGCTCTACCGGCAACCTGGGTCTGTCCATCGGTATCATGAGCGCCCGCCTGGGCTTCAAAGCGTCTGTGCATATGTCTGCCGATGCCCGCCAGTGGAAGAAGGACATGCTGCGCGCCCACGGTGTTGAGGTAGTGGAATATGAATCCGACTACAGCATTGCCGTTGAAGAAGGCCGTCGTCAGGCGGAATCCGATCCGACCTGCTACTTCGTGGATGATGAAAACTCCACCAACCTGTTCCTCGGTTATGCCGTTGCCGCAGAACGCCTGAGAAAGCAGCTGGATGAGATGGAAGTTTTGGTGGATAAGGATCACCCCCTGTTTGTCTACCTGCCCTGCGGCGTTGGCGGTGGTCCCGGCGGTGTGGCGTTCGGCCTGAAGATGGCATTCGGTGATAACGTGCACTGCATCTTTGCCGAGCCGACCCACTCTCCCTGCATGATGCTGGGCGTCTATACCGGCCTGCATGATGAAATTTCTGTTCAGGATTTCGGCATCGACAACATCACCGCAGCAGATGGTCTCGCCGTAGGCCGTGCCTCCGGTTTCGTTGGCAAAGCCATGGAGCGCCTGCTGGATGGTTACTTCACCGTGACCGACGAAGAAATGTACTGCCTGCTGGCCCTGATGAACCGTCATGAAAACATTCGTCTGGAACCCTCTGCCCTGGCGGGTGTACCCGGTATCGCACGCGTGCTGAGCGAAGAAGAAGGCTACAAGGCCCGCATGGCATTCAGTGAAGAACAGCTGAACAATGCCACCCATATCGCCTGGGCCACCGGCGGTAACATGGTGCCGATGGAAGAAATGCGCAATTACATTCGCAAGGGACGGGATTATCTGGCTGTAGAAACGGTCAACTGAAGAAACACCTTCCAGATGTGATTGCTCCAATAACGGCTGGCGTATACCGCAAGCCGTTATTGGCTATTGCCAATATATCTAAAACCTTTTAAGCAGCCGTTGATACCAACACATTCTGGTTTTGAACAAATTTAATAAGATTATTAGGTAACGGGAGGTTGTCGGTTTTGTCTTTAAAATACTTTCCACTTCAATATAAAATCACGAATAACACGCCGACACAGGTGCTTAAGAGGTAAAGGAGGCTCCTTTATAGATAACAACAAATCGTTAATTTCTGTTGCCAGACCCGGCACATTACCAAAGCCATTCATGACTCTTACTTTAAGCTGCTGCAGCAGTGTCTTTACGGTCTTGCCTTGCTTATTTTTTATATCAATCTTTGCATCCGCATCCAGCAGCATCCTGATATTTTGTAAAACGATTGTTACATATTCAGCAGAAGGACAACTGACTTATAACGGCCAATCTTGTTGAGATTGAAGCTCAATGTGCAAATTTTTGAGTTCGAACTCCAAAGCCTTTATCCCCATATGCAAGGGCGTATCTGAATCTTTGTTTATTATATTTATATCGCACCCATACAATAACAACAGTGAAGCAGCGTCTGGGTTAGGCAGCATAGACAAATGTAATGGCGTATTACTATTCTTATCACGCACATCCACGCTAGCCCCAGCCTCCAATAAACACTTCACAATTTCCAGATCCTCACGGCATCCACCGGAAGCAAAGTGCAATGCGGTTTGCTTGTCGTAACTGGCTCTATCCAAATCAGCACCAGCCCTTACCAATTCAGCAGCGATAGCAGGACGTTTTTCTTTGATGGCCACATGCAATGCCGTTAAACCATCCAGGTTTTTCATATTAATATCTAAATGAAACCTATTTCGCTCTACCAGTAGCGTCCTAACTAATTCTATCTGGTTACAATTCACAGCATTCAAGCAATGCCATCACACCCTTTTTGTTAACAAGGTACTCAACATCGACTGACTCAACCTTGTGGTCCGAACCTTTCAAAGGAGCTGTTTGACGTTCTGATACTAGCTCTGTGGGTTGCACCTCGGAACAAGAAGCGACTTGTCGTCCTCTCACGCCACTAGCCGTCGAGGGACCCGCTGAAGCGCCACCTCTTGCTCCTTCTCCTGCTGAAGTTGTCACTATGCCACTCACTGTAGTAGTGACAGTTGTGGTCCGTGATTGCTCGTTCATGTGGGATACCTCTAAGAATCTAAAATAAAAAGGATCAACCGGGTCCTGGCACACGCCCATCACAATTAAGGACCACCGTAGTATTTAGACCTTTGTAAAATCAGGAATGTCTTTATTTGTCAGACGATCTTGCTTATCAAGCACAGAATGTCAGGCAGCCTTGCAGGCTGTTACTGCTCAAACGCGATAGCGCTGTTGTTGATAGACAATGTATTGTCTGATGAACCGCCATGAGAATATTGGCTTCGAACCGTTTTTCCACGGTATCGCAGGCGTGCTGAACGAAGATGAAGGCTACAAGAGTCGCATGGCTTACGGTGAGGAATCGCCACCCTCATTGACCGGGCCGCTGTTGGCAACATAGTGCCGATGTAGGGAGATCCGCAAGGGATGGGATTATCTTGCTGTTAGAGACGGAAGACTAGTCATCAGACTCCAAAGACGTCGAAACAATAATGGCCAGAAATGATTGTGCTGGCCATTATTCTATACCTTACTATCAGAAGACAATAATGAAGCCTCTTGAGCTGCCGGTACAGGCTCCTGAAACTGGATAAACCCTTTTAATGGATTAGGTATTGGCAGTGTTTTAACGCGGTTCAGGTATGCCTTAGAGTGTCCTTTTGAGCATCCTCTGATATGGAATCCAAAAAAACGGCGAGTGAGCCTTAACAAGGGTAACGGCGTGTTCTCAATAGCTTCTATGTCATCTAGAAACTGCGCCAATTTCTCCGTTGCTCTGTTAGAAAACTGTTCCCGACTGATTATACTTTCTAATGTATTTTGGATGTTTCCAGTATAGAGAAAATGCCGTATTGTTCCTATGCTTTTGTCAGGTAGGGGCGCTTTAATATCAAGATCAGCGTCAGCATTAAGCAGAAAGACAATCAGGTCCAATAAATGACAAAAGCGCATCTCGCTTTTTTCTCTATCTCTTTCCGAAAACTCAGATGACAACAGTCTGTTCATTGCAATATATAATGGCGGTGGCGGTACACTGGTTTGATTATGGGCATTCATATCAGCACCATATTTGAGCATCAGGCGAACATCTTCTCTTTCCGCCCCGTTTTGAATCAAGGTATGAAATGCGTTAAATCCATCTTTGGATTTTTCTTCTACATTGACGCCTGCGTCTAAAAGCAGCTCCAAGGAACCTCTTTTATCGAAAAAAGGCGTATGATAGTAAAGGGCACAGCTGATCAATGGGGTATTGTTATCAGAGTCGCTCGCTTCCCGGTTTGCACCGTACTCTAATAATAACTGCAAAGAAGCTGTGCAATGGGTAAGTGATGCAACATGCAAGGGCGTTTGACCCTGAGCATTGGTTTCTTCAATCTCACAACCTGCATCTAAGAGTATTTTCATAGTCGCAGGATGTGAACTTCCAGTACTCATAGTACTGGATAGCGGTGTTTGCTGGAAAAAACCAGCTTTTTTATTTAATTCCGCACCACCCTCTATCAAAATTTCGACGATAGAATCATACCCACTCTCGGCGGCGAGATATAATGCAGTTTTTTCTTGATAAATTCTGTTGATATCACCTACAAAAGGGCCCATAGGGTAATAGTTTTTTACAAGATGCTCGACGAATTCAGGATTGTTATGCTTCACCGCATCATGTAATACCGACCAATTAGCTCTGTTATCTAGATGTATGGGTTTGACAGAATACGTCTTTGGCTTTGTTTGTTCTTGATCCGTGGATGGTAATCCTGCTTGTACAGAGTGTGTTGGCTCAACACTCGCGGGTATGGAAGCCTCCGACGCAATCGCCTGATTTCCTTCACCAACGGGTGGCAAACTTGCAGAGGTGGCAGTTACTGGTTGGCTGTACATAGATGCATATTTCCTTGTAAAACTTTCAACGTCTACAGTACAGATTTTCTTAGGGTCAGTAAGTTTCAAGCATGGATAGTATTCACAGGATGAAAGTTAGTATGACTAACGTAACTCTTAAGCGACATGAATATATGGCTGTTTAAACCCGATGACTTTCTATTACAGACATCCGCCATTCGGTGTTGTTCTTTTGGCAGGGGAATAACCGTTAGAGGTGAAAACCAATAATAGGTAGTCGTTTTCACTGAATCTGCTGATCATCATCAATAACCTTCATACGTAGTCATTGATCACGTTTCGTAAGGTCATCGGTAGAGGCGTTGCTGCCTCCTGAATCTTCATCAGGGCGGGATAAGATAAAGAGGATCATTGCATTAGGTACTGGTAAAGAAAAACTGTTTTTTATCAATAGCTTACTATTACTGCCTGCCCCTGCTCTGAGAAAGCGTCTGATCATGCGGCGGCAAAGATTTTTCAAGGGAAGAGGGCGCTGCTCCAGATAGGTTCTGATGTCATGCCATTTGCCTTGGGCAATCTGTCCTCTCAAGGCTAACTGGTCATAGTAAGGGCAGACACTGACGTTAGTGCCTATGGTCAGCATGTCACGTACGGTGCGGTTGATTTGGGCATTCAACGTCACTGGTATATCCAGATCTGCATCCGCCTGTAGAAGTTCCCATAGAGTATCTATAGCGTTGTTGGTATAGCCCTGATCATCAATTCCCTTGTTCAGTACGCTATATAAAAGGGAATGATGCTGACTGTCCAATACGTCCATATTGGCGCCATATTGAATGAATAAACGGACATGTTCGGCGCTGTGTAACGCATGATAATGTAAAGGAGTGCGCTGATTACGATCTTTCACTTCCAGATTGATGCCGTGTTCTAACAATGTATATGTGAAGGACAAGGTATTGATTATGCTGTTTCCTAAATAATGCAATGGGGTTTGTCCTTGATCATCGCTTATATCCGCATCTGCACCAGCCTCCAATAATACGTTTGCAGCGTTTTCATTATTGGTTTCGGCGGCATAATGTAAGGGCGTTTTCCCGAGTCTGTCGATGGCATTGATGTGGGCACCAGCATTCAGCAATACGCGTGCAGACTGTCCATCACAAAACTGGACGGCATAATGCAACGCGGTCTGGCCCTCACCATTAGCGACAGCATGACACGCCGCTCCCGCCTTCAGTAGCTGAGTGCAAAATACGGCACCCATCGTCATATTGCCTGCGGCAATATGCAGTGGGGTTCGCCGCGTTGCATCTTTTTGGTTGATGTAATGGGGCAATAGATCCAGTAACAAGCAGAGAATGTCTGACGAATGGCTGTCAGCAGCCGTGTGTAGTAAGGTTTTCTCGTACTCGCCTTCTTCTTTGTCAGAGTTTCTTGCAGCTTGTATTAGTAGCCTTGTAACACGGAAATGACCTTCAGCGATGGCGCAATGTAATGGTGTGAACGCATTGTCATCATCGATATCCAGTCTGGCGCCAGCGTGGATGAGTTCATTAACTATTGTGTCATGGTTTTCTGCGGCGGCTATATGCAGCGCCGTTTTTCTTCGGACATCCTGGCTATTAATATCAATGTCCAACAGGTTCTTATCGTCTAAGAGATACCTGAGAAAGGTCACCCGGTTAAGACGTGCAGCTTCATGGAGCAGTGTTTGTCCCTCGGTATTGACGAAACGGCTAATTGCGATTCGCTCAATCTTTCGGTCTTCGATGCCGGCATTGTCAGGATCTCCGGTACGGGCGAGGGTTTCTGTCGCGATTGGCTGCGATGACTGTACAGCCGATACTGTGACGTGATCAGCCGACACTGTTGCAGGCTGTGATGCTGCTTCGACTGGCGAAGACCTTGTTGCTGGAGACGTAGCCATTCAGTGATACCGCTAGGAGATACTGCTTCAAATGCATAAGACAACAGGTTGCTGAAAAATTTCTTATCGGATAAATCAACAGGGTCTATTTATGTGAGAGGTGAAGAAAGCATCCTCTTTCTTGAGGCTGGGTTGAGTGTTATTACCACAAACAACATCCGTCATTTGTATTCAGTGTATTGAACGTCATGGATATTGGTTAGGTTTATGAACTAACCGGAAAGTTTGTATTGTTTTTTGCAATATATGATCTGCACCGTGGTCTATTGGGTTAGGCTTTATTTCATGGAGTAATGTTATGGCGATTGGCTTAACGGGTGGAACGGCTGCGTCCTATGGAAGGAGTGGCGTTCATGGTGAGGAGGATTCGGGGTCTCTGAGAAGACAGTTTGCTCAATATCATGTGGCTGTGATTGAAAACGTTGATTTCTTCATCATTAAAACAAACCCTGATATTAAAGAAAGTGCAGCGTTTTCCCCCATTGTAAAGCAAGCAATGCTGGTGAATGGTTTTTATACTACAGAAACAGGTGATAAGCCTATACTTCAATGCCACAATCGCTTTCTAAACGACTGGTGGAGATATTTTGACGGTGAAGTCAGAGCGATTATGATTGCTTTGGAGTCAGAACGTAAACGATCAATTCTGTGTGCGGGTGATGTTGTTAAAAGCTTTTATAATGAGAAAACATTTTATGGAATAGGGAAATGGGTTTATCGCTCCATGGTTTATTGCTTTTTACCCGTCAATCTTGATTTGCGAGATCCATTAAAAAAAATAATATGTCATTTGCATCGTGTTCATATAGATGAAATGGAAAAGAATAAGGATAATGCGACAGAAAAAGGGTTGGTTTTCTGCTGTTCATGTGAAAAGGTTCTGGGTCAGCATTTTAATGATGTGGTGAAATGTCTCAGATTTGCTATCAATGATGTTGATAAGGAATCCAGACCAGAAAGAGTTGTGTTTCTGGTTGATCAGGAAACGGATTTAGATTTCGTAAAAATTGTTGTTAAACAATTAGAGAGAGAAGCAGGGCATAGGGATGCTATTAATGCTTGCCGTCGATTACAAGAGCAAGCGAATACACTGCTTGCAACAGTGGATGCTGATATTCAAAAGGTGATTGAAATATCCACTCAACTCATCGATGCTACACATGGCTGTATCCAACGTTTAACCATCCGTCATGGTCAAGTTCAGCTTACCGGTACGGATGATATTAAGCTGTTTTATGATGTCGTGCCCATTTATTGCACCTGCGAAGAAATAGCCAGCTACTTGCATGAACATTCATCAGTAGTCACTTCTCTACCTTATGCTGCTGTCACTGCTGGAAACCGTGATAATTTGAACGGTATGCGCCAGACACTGTGGAGGACAGTGTCTACGTTAAGTCAGCAAATAGAGACGAATCCCGAGAATGGCAAAAGCATGGTGCTTCTTAAAGCATTATGTTATCTGTTAACGATCCCATATTTGGATTTTGACTGTTTCCGGTTATCGGATGACACTGAGCAGAGTCGTGAGATCAAGCGCATTGTAGAACAGGTCATTCCGAATACTGTACCTGTGATTGCACAGACCTTTTTTGAGACAGGTGTAATATTCGATGTTGTTGCCCTAAAGAAAGCGCTACTTTTAAATGCCGGTATTATAACCTTGCAGGATTCACATGATGCATTGTTGATACAGCCCTGCATAGCTGATATTGCTCAACTGATTCATGTCATTTTTGGAGATGTAGTGGTTGATGACGATACTTCTATCGACGCACAAAAGAGTCAATCGTGGAAATCCAAAGCCATCATGCCGTTGATTGAACAGTTAGCAGGGTATGCACGGAACCTGTTTCAATCACCATCGATTCTACCAGAACAAATCGTATTGATACGTGAGCAGCTGACGCATCTATTTGCACTTTATAAGCCGTTGATAGGAGAGGCCAGTACTGAGCAGACAGAGCTACATCATGTGTTGGCAGACATTATTCCAAAGAGTATTGGTGCTTGTCAGGAGAGAATGAGTCAAGCAGAAGAGCAGAGGATTAATCTGACGGTCAATACAAAGGATTACGAGGTGTTATCAAGGGATTCATCCTTTAATACCCTGTTGCAGTCATACGTTGATACCCATAATGACATGATTCAGCAAGACAGTTGGGCTGGTCGGGAGAATTTACTGAAAAGGTGTTATACGGAAATAGCGTTTATTTTAGAGGTGTTTTGTATACATAAGGTGTTCAGTGATGCTTCGCTCGGTATGAATATAAGATTATTTGATACATTGCTTGATCACCTAATGTATCGCTATCGCTTTCCTGCAATCGTCAGCGAAGAAGGAAAGCAGGAAATGGTTGTTGATATCAGGGTGGAAGGAGAACCCCGCTTTTTAGAAGCTGGTATAAAATTCTTGATACATTTGTTTGAGCTCGTCGGTGAAAAAGAGGCGTTGTACCAGCCTTTATTTGATTTGGTTTTTTCTTTCTGGGGAAGGTTTGTTAGTTATTTTGTCGACACGGTGGATGCTGAAGATTTTGCTTTAATCCGTTATGTGGCGACTATTGCCAAGCCATTGCTTGCACGGCCAGACAATCTCCTGCGTATGTTTGAGTTTTGCCGTCTTGTTCCCAGAATACCGGTGGTGGTGGCTATAGATTTAATGGCGGAGGCAACGGCTCCTGGCATGCAGGTATTGGAAAGCAAGCGACTAAAGCGAGATGTTTTGCTCTCTCTTTTGCGGGTATTCGTGGGGAGTATAGGGCCTGCGAAAATATATGAGCTATCAGCTTTAAAAAGAGTTAATGAAATATTGCGTGAGTTGGATACGGCGATTTCAGGCGACGCTTTTCCCCAAGGTAAGAAAGATAAAAAAAACGAGGAATTAAAACGTGTTATGGGCGGGTTGAAAAGGACTTTTGACCGTCTGGAGGTGGATAAAATCGTTGGGGAGCCTGAGGTAGCAGGTTCCAAAAAGGGAAGAAAAAAGGGAAAGAAGAAATAAGCAAGGATGGGGGCAAAATGACAATGTGTTCTGCAGGGAGTCCGGAATAGGCGCCCCCTGCAGAGCTTGATATCACGGCGTGATCACTTCCTGTTCAACGATCATATCCAGAATCCAGCGTTTGCTGGAGGCATCCGCTGGCGGATTGGGGACATCAAATTCCTTGATGCGCAGGCGATAAGCAATGCCGGGTTCCGGTGCAAACCCTTCGATAGTGCCGTAATAGAGTGTCCAGGGCTGGTTTTTGTCTTCGCGAATCTGCAGACACTGCATGGGGGCTACACCCACACAGGGGGCTTTTTCCGGTGCAACGTACACGAAGCGGGTTTTTCCTTCTTCCATCAACGGTTGTTTGGTGAAGGTATAATGTTCGTCCCCAGAGGAAAGGGTCAGCTGGTCGCCGTGTTGTTCTACGACAGGCTTGCTGGCCAATAGCTGCTTCAGGGCTTCTTCCCGTTTGGCGTTTTGGCCATGGCACATCATCAGGGTGCTGGCCATATTGCCGACGACCAGGTGATTACCTTCCATTTGGGCTTTGCCCATCATCCGGTTACAGCCGGCATAGGCAGAAATGCGATCTTTCTGGATGTCCAGTGTCATGGCCTTGGTGCCGGCCGCTGGCGTGCTTTCCTGCCAGCGACCTTCGGGTAGGCTACTGCAGGCGGTTAATGTGGTGATAATGGCGGCGGTGAGGCCAAGGCGCGTCATGTTCATCCGGTACTCCCGAAACAGGTATTAATATGCGATTTGTCGTTTATAGTGTAATGACTCCTATAAACGACATCAGTCGTAACAACCGAAGCCATCTTTCCATTATAAGCTTATAGGTGCGATGCTACTGAATCCCTGTCGTTGACCTTGCTTGATGGCGCCCTGTCCGTTCCCCATATTAATCAGCTGAAAATGTAGGCAATTCTATCCAGTATTCAACTTAATCATCAAAATTCAGCAGCGGGTTAGCATGCGCTGAGTAGGTGTGGATCAGTCAGAATTTTGAACAGGTACACCGAACCGGTGGTGGTGATCATGCCGTTATTGCCGATGACCCGGTCGTTGGTTATGGCCACTAGATTGCAGTTATCGGGAGAAAAGTCAGCGGCCTGGACTTCATGCTCCAGACTGTACCGGCACTTTTCCACCCATCCCAACTTTTTGACATCAAAACTGTGGACATAGATGCTTTTATCAGAAGAGGCCGTCACGAAACTGAGTCCATCAGGACTGAACCGAGCACTGCTGACACCAGCTCCATGCTGTACCGAATCCCTTTTTTCCAGCTCACTGTGTTCGTTGAGCGTGAAAATCGGCGCCGATCTCCAGTTAGCTTGTTCATCTTTGGAGAGTATACGAGCGGTGTGATCTTCAGACGCTGTTACTATGCTGCAACCATCAGGACTGCAGTGTATAGAATGTATTATCTTTGTATGCGATACCTCCCCCTTCTTCTCATATTTGTTCTCTTTATTGAGAACGAATATACAAGCTTTATTTCGGTCTTTGATGATCAGGTTGATGCTGCCAGGGAGAAAAAAAGCAGCGGGACTTCTATTCGTTTCACTGGTTGGAATACGGCTTTTTTCGGTCCATTGATTGTTTTTGTTAAGCGTTACACCCAGTCTGCATGCTGGATACAGTCGCTCTCCTCCAATACTCCCGCTGCATTACGGGTAAGCACATTGGCGTTTATCCAATGATGTTGTCCATCATGGGAAAGAATCCGGGCTGTGTGATCTTCAGAGGTTGTCACCAGACAACGACTATCTGTACTGAAATGCGCAGTGATGACCTTGCGTCTATGCTGAACCCAGTGTTTTTCCTCGGCATGACCTTCTTCATCAAGGGTGGAGATACTGACAGCATGGTTACCATAGACTGTTGCTACACTGCGTAGGTCAGGGCTTATGCGAATGAAACGAACTGAGGCGTTGTTCTGTGGTTGAAATGTGAAACGGTCTGTCCATTGGTCATTCTCATTCAGGGTAAGAACGTAGGCTTTGTTGTTGGAAGCTAACATCAGGCCACGGCTATCATCATCAAAGCAAGCACGGTAGAGCGGACCGGAAAAGAGGAAATTGGGTCGATCAATTGATCCGTCTTGTTTAATAAAAGAAAAAATATTGGCAGTTTGATCCTTTGAAGCGGTTACCAGATGGCAGCCATTATGACTGAAGGCCACAGCTTTAGTCATCACAAAGTCAGAATGGACTGCCCTGATTTTTTCAATCAACCGCCAGCGGCCTGCATGTTCAAGTGTTTTGGATATGGCGTGGAACAGTGCTTTATGAAACAGATGCTTTTTTGTATCGCTCTCCGCCACTAGCTCATTTAAACGTGCAATCGTCTTCTCTCTTCGGTTGCCATGTAGCCATTGGCGAATATTGGATGTGTAACGTTCCACAGAGAATGCGGATGGTGCAGGGGAATGAGGGTACTGCCTCCAGAAAGCCTCCGAGTGGAGCATTTTGTCTTCGATTATACGGGTATGCCTGCTATTAAGCTGTGCACAGGAAACAAGATCCGGTGCGGGTAAAAATTGATAAACAACCTCAAAGACATGATCAGGAAGAAGGGACCATGGAACGTTATCGGGGTCTGATGTGGCGGCTTGTTGATGTTTCAGTTCAAATGCTGTGTGGGATGTTTTGCTGACAGATTCCATTGAATACCTCTTTCCTGAGTACACTCTTCCTGTGTATAGAGAGGTATAACCGTAAATGGTTTCATGAATACGTAACGATTACAGGCAGTCATAGCAATGATGTTTGTAAATCGTTCTGATTGTCCCCTGACCAGCCTCATCATCTGATAGTCATAATGCATGATGAATTATCAGACGAGTAAAGCCACTAACCAGCCATCACCAACACAATGAGGCTAATGACATCGTGGTTACAGAGTATTGAAAAGAACGAGGATGGTGATCTATGGAGATCAAGGGTGATAAATTCGCGTGATAGGGATCATTCGGTTTATCACAGTAATTGCCAGAGCGTATCAAATATCACCTTCTGGGCAGTGGCAATCTCGACAGAATCAATCACCGTCGCTACCGGGTAGTTCTCTGAAGCCAGCGAGATCATGGCGACTTTGGGGGGGTAAATCGCGATATAGCTGGCATCCGGTTGGCCCTGGGTGCGAATCCATTTCCGTTCGGAATATTCCGCATCTTCACCCCCTTCACCCAGGGCGATCACCTTAACGCTGATCTTCTGCCGTATACGTTGCGCCGTATAGTTAGGAAACGGCCGGTACAGATGCTGCCGCAGGGACTTGGAGGAAAACACCGAATAGGTTTTTTCAGGCTGTGAGGCGACCGTCGCAAGGATATCTTTCAATACCAGCTCAATGCCGTCATCGCCTTCATAAAAGCTGACATTGCCGCTGCTGAAATCCGGTTTCAGGTGGTGCAGGCCGGGAATAATATCCGTTTTCAGTTGTTCGATAGTGTGCTTCAGGGCGTTCTGTTTTTCTTCCGCCAGTTGTAGCAGCCGCTCGGGATCTTCTGCCCGGAATACCCTGCGCTTACCTTTCGGGAAATAACTGACAATACCCCGGGCGGCAAGCCGTTTCAGGGTTTCATAGGTGGTGCCGCGGTTGACGCCGGTCTGTGCGGCAATGTCCCGGATGGAGGCCGGTCCCAGGCGGAACAGCGTCATGTAGATGCTGATCTCTCGGTCATCCAGGTCAAGCTGTTTGAGGGTGTCGAGATTCATTTGTCAAAAAATGTATGACAAAACCTATTGTCTGGAAGCTTAAACCGAATAATATGGCTTTAAGCTAGTATTACTGTCAATGAAACATTGACAGAATGATCGAATTTCTGGGGCCTGCCTGCGTGGTGGGCTCTTTGCTGTGGTACAGCACCTGTGCGTCCAGTGGTTTCCGGTAAGCGTTGTCCGGGCTGGCTGGATGCCATTACCGGATTATGTGAATTGTCATGAAAATCGAAACCATTATTCTGGCCGCCGGCCAGGGCAGTCGGATGAAATCCGCGCTACCCAAAGTGCTTCACCCCATCGCGGGTCGTCCCATGCTGGAACATGTCATGTTGTCTGCCCAGAAACTGCAGGCGAAACAGACACATGTTGAGGGTGGTCTGCATGTGGTGATTGGCCACGGAGCGGATCAGGTTCGCGAACGCTTGGGCAACTACGCCGTTAACTGGGTGGAACAGACAGAACAGCTGGGCACCGGGCATGCGGTCATGCAGGCGGCGCCGGCCTGTGGTGAGGCGGAGATCGTACTGGTGTTGTACGGCGATGTGCCTCTGATCCAGTCCGCGACACTGGAATCTCTGGCGGCGGCTTGCAACGGTGACCGTCTGGCGCTGCTGACCATCAACCTACCCAACCCCAGTGGCTATGGACGTATCGTGCGGGATGCCACTGGTGCTATTCAGGCCATAGTCGAAGACAAGGATGCCTCACCGGAGCAGCACGCGATCACTGAGATCAACACCGGCATCATGGCGATCCCTGGCAAGCGTCTGAATACTTGGCTCGACAAACTTTCCTGCGAGAACGCCCAGGGCGAATATTATCTGACAGATATTGTTGCCATGGCGGTAGCAGAAGGAACCGCCGTGGTGCATGCCCAGCCGCAGAGCGCGACCGAGGTTCAGGGTGTGAATAACCGTGCCCAGCAGGCTACGCTGGAGCGTCAGCTGCAGCGCCAGCAGGCGGAAAAACTGATGGCGGATGGTGTCACACTGCTTGATCCAAGTCGTCTGGATATTCGCGGTACTCTGCAGGCAGGTAATGATGTCGTGATCGACATTAACTGTGTGTTTGAGGGCGCAGTCGTGCTGGAAGATGGCGTGGAAATAGGCCCCGGTTGCGTGATCAGTAATGCAATGATCGGCGCGGGTACCCGTATCAAGGCTAACAGCATTATTGAAGAATCCGTGGTGGCATCTAATTGTGATATCGGGCCGTTTGCCCGTCTCCGCCCCGGTACCCATCTTGAGGATAGCGCCAAGGTCGGCAACTTTGTTGAAACCAAGAAGACTGTGATTGGCGCTGGTAGCAAAGTGAACCATCTGAGCTATGTTGGTGATGCGGACGTCGGTGCGGGCGTAAATGTTGGTGCGGGCACCATTACCTGCAATTACGACGGTGTGAACAAATTCCGCACGGTGATTGGTGATGGCGCCTTTATTGGCTCCAATTCTTCGCTGGTGGCGCCGGTAACCGTGGGTGAAGGCGCGACGGTCGGCGCCGGTTCCACCATTACCCGTGATATTCCGGGGCAAAACCTGAGTGTGGCCCGGGGACGGCAGAAAAACATAGAGGGCTGGAAACGCCCGGAAAAAAAGGCCTGAAGGCCAACTAACCGATGGGCTGAAAGAAAACGACAGATTTCTTCTTTCAGCTAAAAACGAATACTGTCGTTTAGAGTACAGGAACAGAATTATGTGCGGCATCGTGGGCGCAGTTGCGCAAAGGGACGTGGCTCAGATCCTCGTGGAAGGATTGAAGCGGCTGGAATACCGGGGTTATGACTCCGCCGGTCTGGCAGTGATTAATACTGAAGGCAATATTGCCCGCTTGCGTCGACTGGGTAAGGTTCGTGCGTTGGAAGAAGCGCTGGAACAGGATCCGGTCATTGGCGGAACTGGCATCGCCCACACCCGCTGGGCAACCCATGGCGCACCTAGTGAGGCGAATGCTCATCCTCATATTTCCGGCGACAACATCGCGCTGGTGCACAACGGCATTATCGAAAACCATGAACTGCTGCGGAATTACCTGCAGGAGCAGGGTTATACCTTTGTGTCTGAAACTGATACCGAAGTGATTGCCCACCTGGTGCATCATGAGCAGAAGCAGGGGCTTTCCCTGCTGGAAGCGCTTCAGAAAGCCGTACATCGGCTTGAAGGTGCCTACGGTACGGTTGTGATGGATCGGAATGATCCGGAGCGCCTGGTCGTGGCCCGTTCCGGTAGCCCATTAGTGATCGGTGTGGGCATTGGTGAATATTTTGTGGCGTCTGACCAGCTGGCACTGTTGCCGGTAACCCACCGGTTCATCTTCCTGGAAGAAGGGGATGTCGCGGAAATTACCCGGCAAGGTGTTCGTATTTTCGACAGTTCCGGCCTGTCGGTTGAGCGCGAGGTAGTGGACAGTGACCTCGACCACGAAGCCGGTGACAAGGGGCCTTACCGCCACTTCATGCTGAAGGAAATTTTCGAGCAGCCTGACGCCATTGCCAGCACGCTGGAAGATCGTATGACCGCCGATACGATCGTGCTTGAATCCTTCGGACACCGTGCCATGGAAATCCTGCGCCGGGTACGTGCGGTACAGATCATCGCCTGTGGTACCAGCTATCATGCGGCGATGGTCGCCCGTTACTGGTTTGAAACCTATGGCATCGCCTGCCGGGTGGAGATCGCTTCAGAATTCCGTTATCGCAAGGCGTTTGTTCCCGATGACTGCTTGTTCCTGACCATTTCCCAATCTGGTGAAACTGCGGATACGCTGGCGGCGCTGCGCATGGCCAAGGAACAGGGCTTCATGAGCAGCATGACCATCTGTAATGTGCCGGGTTCGTCCTTGGTCCGTGAATCAGATATGGCGTTCATGACCCGTGCCGGTGCAGAAATTGGTGTGGCGTCCACTAAGGCGTTTACTACCCAGCTGACAGCACTGCTGATGCTGGTCACTGCCACCGCGCGGGCAACCGGTCGAATTGATGCAGGACAGGAAGCAGAAATCGTCCGTGAACTGCGTGAACTGCCCCACATGATTCGCAATGTGCTGACACTGGATGATTCTATTCAACAGCTCTCAGAAGCCTTTGCGGACAAGCATCACAGTCTGTTCCTGGGACGGGGCACCATGTACCCCATCGCCATGGAAGGGGCGCTGAAGCTGAAGGAAATTTCCTATATCCATGCAGAAGCTTATGCTGCCGGTGAACTCAAGCACGGCCCGCTGGCGCTGATCGACAGCGATATGCCGGTGGTTGTGGTCGCACCCAACAATGAGTTGCTGGAAAAGTTGAAGTCCAATATGGAAGAGGTCCGCGCCCGCGGCGGCCAGCTATATGTGTTTGCAGATCGCCATGCGCGGCTGGTGGCCGGTGACGGTATCCAGGTGATTCCGCTGGAGAAGGTGCACGATATCGTGGCGCCGATCCTGTACACCATACCGCTGCAGCTGTTGTCCTACTACGTGGCCATCATTAAAGGCACGGATGTGGACCAGCCGAGGAATCTGGCGAAGTCAGTAACTGTCGAATGATAAAACGGGGCGAAAGCCCCGTTTATGTTGATGGCATGATTGTTACTAAAATGATTCTACTCTTCCATCATTGTGGCTCTTGCTTCCTTGAATTCATCCACTTTGAATAGATTTTTAAGAATACAAACGACATCCGTACTTTCATCGTTTTCCTCATCCTCTGAGTCCTCGTGCTGGACATTGGCATTAGGAGAACCGTTGTCAGCATGCCTTTCATATAGTGCAAGTAACTCTCCAAGATCGACAAAGTATTGTCCTTCGTGAAAGGTGGCGAGCTGCTGATTGATGATCGCTGACTGGAGTTGTTCCTCGCTATATTTTTTGGCCAAACGGGGATCATAAGCGAAATCGAACAAATTGATTCCACTGGTGGCTAGTCCCTTTACATTTCTTAGAGAGGAAGCTAATTTTTCATTAGGTAATTCCATGTTCTCAATAAAAATTCGATCCAGATGACCATATGCATTTTTTTCAGAAGTGATTTTTATTAAAGGTGAGCAATCTAGCTCGAACCCGGATGTGCCTGTTCCGAAATCAATTACGTCATCCAAATCATCTTTCTTTATTTTCATTGGGTAAGCTGCTTTTACTAGCTTGGCCAGGAAATAAAAGGGATAATCTAAATCATGGCACTTTCCACCACCTAAGACATTTTCATATTTTCCTGGTTGATCTACAGATGGTGTCAGCATTGATATTTGTAGTAATGGCCATCCTGTTTTTAAGTTTCTTGGTACGGAGGGTATTTTGGCCATTTTAGGTTTGCCATCATTATAAGACCTGACAAAATCAGGCTCTTCCATCAAAGGGGAAAAATAGGGATTTTCATAACGGGTTTTATCAGCTGGTGTTTCTGCCGCTGCCTCATCTTGGATTTCGGATGATGTTTGAGGTACAGGTACAGGTACAGGTACAGGTACAGGTACAGGTACAGGTACAGGTACAGGTACAGAATCCTCTCCTCCGGGGAGAGTCGCTATATCGTTTGTTATAGGTCTTTCACTATTATTGTTATGATCGAGGGTGATTTTTTCATCAAACAGATGTGAGATATGCTCTGATCGGCTGAGTTGTTGGTTGATAGCCTCCTGTATTCGGACTGTGCGGCTTTTAAGTGTACCTTCAAAAATGCGATGGGTTATAAATTCGGATAATGCTTTTAACCAACTTTTGGGTTTGTCTGTACGATTTACTGTTGCGTGATGGTTGCTAATAGTGACTTCATAACTGTTTCCATCCACTCGAAAACAACCTTTTCCAATTCCAAGATCATGCAGTTCTTTAGTGCTTATTGATATTGCTTGGATCCTATCAAAAGAACCTAGAGCTTTACTGATAGTCATATTTTTGCCTCGTAAAATAGTTGTGTGTTTTTTGAGGTAGGGATAGCTTATTTCCAGGTTAATTATTTTAATGACAGAGTTCTTTTAATGATATGCTACTAACTGCTTAATCTTTTCAGGAAGTCTTTTTCGGTCAAATGTTAATTCTTTTTTGTTATGCTTTATGTTCTTTGTTATATCGAATAAGTATTTCTTATTGTAATACAGGTTATTAGGCTGTGTGCATATCTAAAGATATGTGAAATAATCATGCACAACGCAGGCAATAACCCCCAGGCTTTTTGGTTGCCACCATGGAGGAAATCTAAGACCTTAGAGGAGGATATCTGATGAATTATTGCCTTCAAGAAATTCCGTATGTTGGTCTTTGAGGTTGACTATTCCAGTCGTTACTTTGTATGAATAATCTAGTTTACGCATTCCTAGAAAATAGGGTAATGCGGGTTTAAGAAATCACATGATGTAATTGGATGTTCTTATATTTTACTAGAATCTATCTCAAAACTCAGATTTAAAAGTAGCTATGCTCTTTCATGTGCAATTAGCGGTATCTGTCATGAAAGAACTAATCGATGCCCAGTGGGAGTGCCTTACCCCTCTCTTTCCCTGAAAAGATATTAAACCAGGCGGCAATGGAAGACCCTGACATCCAGCAAGACTGGTGTTTGAAGGGATTCTCTGGATTTTGCGGACAGGTGCCCAATGGCACCACTTGTCAGGCAGATTTCCCTCTTATCAAACCTGTCATCGCCGCTTTCAAGAATGGTAAATCATGGAATTGATGGAACAAATTATTAAAGCATTGGCTCAAGACCTGGAAGACCGAGGTAATCTTGACCTCTCTGAATACTTTGTTGATGGCCGCTTTGTTCCTGCAAAAATAAGGGGCATTCGTATCAACAGCTTCTGGTGCATGATCATAAACAGAATTGTTTGAGGCATAACATTATAGTTATTTCTGATCACAGATTTGAACATTATCCTCGATTGTAAGTCTGATTTCCGCATATCAATGAATCCCAAAAGGAATTGTCAGTATGGAGCCATATTTTATTGGTC
Source organism: uncultured Kistimonas sp. (assembly GCA_964291505.2). Taxonomy (GTDB): domain Bacteria; phylum Pseudomonadota; class Gammaproteobacteria; order Pseudomonadales; family Endozoicomonadaceae; genus Kistimonas. Next base: position 1,524,336 of record OZ220199.1, read on the forward strand.
CCTCAACATCTTTTAAATCGCCAAGCAGTATTGTTGACCCGTCAACGAGTGAGTTATGCTCTCCTAAGGACTTCAGTAGAAATTTTGAATTAGAAGCTGCGCTGGGAACAGGTAAATTTCGAAAGATAAAAATAGTACCACCAAAAGATGTGGGGATTACTCAGAAAAGTTCCAATAATAAAGATGAAGATTTCTTTTATTTTGTTGATCGTGGAGATGATAGGGATGGAAAATTTAATCCATGGGCTGTTGAAACAATTCATGATTCAATAAATTACACTGTGTTTGAAGAAAACATGGAGAGTGACTTTTATTTTTTGCTTTCTAGTCATTCTCCAGAGTCTATATTAGCGTATCAGCCTATCGCAGAGTTGCTTTTTAATCATCGATCTGATTGTAAAAAAAGGAATGCTGATGATTGTTGTGTGATGAATAGTCATGATTACTGGACCGTTACGGTAGCTCATTATGGAATCTATAGAACAAGATGCTGGGAAAAACTCATGTGTGAAGCGTGTTGTTTTTCGAAATTCCATATCAAAAAAGAGTGTTATGATGAGGCTTTAGAGTTAGAGCATGCCAATAGTTTCTTTAATAAGCTTTTTTCAATAATGACATCTGCCATACAAAATGAAATGAAGATTAGGGGTGTAAAAAATACTTTGGCTCTAGGGGGGGCGGTTAGTTGGCAACAATTGGTTGATACATTGCATGATCACTATGCAATAATATCTGTTGATGTTAGTAATATTGAGGAGGGGTTAGAAAGTAAATTACCTTTGTTGCGATCTGATAAGTTAGATTGCTATTCGGAGGATGATGAAAAGGCATTTTATTTCTTGAATCCTGGTGATGATGCCGGTGACTTGAAAAAGTCAGCTATTGCAGCGATAAAGAAACAGAATCCTGAAGGATTTAAATGGCATAATGAAGAAACAACGGATTGTTTTATAGGAGAATTAGCTCAGCATTCTCAAGAGGACATCCAGCCTGTTGCCAAATTGATTTATGAGCATCAGCAGAAATGTTCTAGCACTGATGGTTGCGAAGATTGTGTTTTAACGGTGCCAAAGTCATGGTTTGTAACGAAGTCAACTTACGGCATTTACAGGATGAGTAGTTACGATTTTTTTACCTGTAATAAATGTCGCCACGAAACGTTTCATATCGAGGATCAGCGTTTTGACAGGCTTATAAAATTGGAATATGCAGAAAAATGTATAAGCAGTCTCGGTCAATTTATTCATATATCCCATAAAACTGATGAAGAAAAAGTTGACCTTATCAAAGGGTTGATCGAGAAGGGTAAGAGCCAATCCTGGCCGCAACTGGCTGAAAAATGCCAGTTACTTGAGGATAAGTATGTGCAGCGGGTAGGCGTGAGTTTACCTGTTGAGAAAACAGCATCTGAAGCCACTGAAGTTCGAGCATCATCAGAACAAGGGGCTGATATTGCATCAGAAGAGCTAGAACCATCCGCTAAACGTCAGAAACTGTCACCATAGTTTGTTATGGTGACATTAGCATTCCTATCAATAGGCACCTTTTGATTGTGACTTCAGTATTGAGGTATAAGCAAACAAACCTGTTTGTCCACCAGTGTGCAAAAAGAGAATGTTCTGTTGTCGACCCAGTTTCTTTTGCCCAATCAGATCCAGTAACCCAGCCATTGCTTTGCCGGTATAAACCGGGTCTAGCAGCAGCCCTTCAGTTTGAGCAAGCAGTTTGATGGCTTCCAGTGTTTTATCATTCGGCACGCCATAGGAAGGATAGAAATAACTATCCAGGCATTGAATGGCGGTATCGGGTAGGGGGGCCAGATTTAGCAGTGGATAACATTCTTCGAGTACTGCCTTCACTTTCTGCTTTTGGCTTTGCTCATCGGTACTGACATTAATACCGATGACAGGAATATCCACTTCTGCCAACGCAAAGCCCGCCTGCAAACCCGCCTGGGTACCAGCGCTGCCGGAACCGACGACAACTGCATCAAAATGCAGGTTCATATCACAGGCCTGCTGAACAATTTCCAGCGCACAGGCCACATAACCCAGCGCACCGATCCCGTTGGAACCACCGACAGGAATGATATACGGAACTTCTCCCTGTTCTTTCAAGGTTGCGGCACGGGCTAGCATGTTGCGCATTAATGGCGCATCAGCTTCATGGTGATGGATGGTGGCACCAAGCAGGCTGTCCAGCAGGATGTTGCCGTTGTCATGGTAGTTTTGTTCCGGTGTACCGGGCACTTCTTCCAGAAACAACTCGCATTTCAACCCTGTTCGGGCAGCTGCTGCCGCTGTCTGACGCGCATGGTTGGACTGTAGGCCGCCAGCCGTCAGCAGGACGGTGGCGCCCTGTGCCTGCGCATCGCCCAGCAGGTATTCCAGCTTGCGGGTTTTGTTGCCGCCGGTAGCCAGACCGGTACAGTCATCCCGCTTGATAAACAGTTGATAACCACCCAGTGCTTCACCCAGGCGTGTCATCGGTTCAATGGGGGTGGGAAAGTGTCCCAGAGAAACCTTGGGAAATGCAGTCAGTGACATGATGCTTCTCACGTTTTACGCCGTTAACAGCATAACGGACAGATACTTTCATGAAAGATTAATACGTAAGCAATGACGCTAATCGAAACCTGAATCCGCCGGCTGATGTACGTCAATAACCCATCCCGGATAACCGGTACATTGCAGGGTTCACCATTTGCAGTACGAGTGTGCAGGGTATGACCGCGGATTCAAAGATCAAGATCCGGCAGATTGAGGCATTTCGCAGCTTCATGTTGTCTGGTTCGGTGACCGGGGCGGCAGAACTGCTTTGCATTTCCCAGCCAGCCGTCAGCCGGTTGCTCTCAGACCTCGAATATCGTCTCGGCTTTTCCCTCTTTATCCGCACCCACAACAAAATTGAAGCGACGCCGGAAGCCCATCTGTTCTACCGGGATGTGGAACGGGTGTTTGTCGGAATGAACAGCCTGGCCAAGGCGGCCGATGCCATTGCCCGGAATAATAAGGGGCGTTTGCGTCTGGGTGTGATGCCGATCTGCTCCGACAGCTTTCTGGTGGATGTGATTGCCGAGTTCTGTCAGCAACATCCGGATGTGGAAATCGAGTTGGAATCCGCCCCCCGGGTACAGTTGCTGGATATGGTGCGGGCTCGACAGATCGACAGCGCCATTGTGACGGATATTGATCTGAAGGATACCGAGTTCAACAGCCGGCTGTTGTGTAGAAACCGCGCGGTTGTGGTGTTGCCTGAAGGGCATCCTTTGGCAGCGAAAGCCTCGTTAGGGCCGAAAGATCTGGTCAAAGAACGGTTTATGACCTTGGGCTACGGCAGCCCGTTTCGCACCCGGGTGGAAGAGGTATTTCTCCGGCAGCGGATCAAACGCCATATCGTGCTGGAAGCCCGGGAGCAGAACACCCTGTTCAAGCTGGTTCGAAAAGGTGTCGGCATTGCAGTGCTGGACCCGTTCATCGTGCACCAGCGGGAAGCTGGCGTAGTGATCCGGCCGTTTGAACCCGTAACCGAATGGGATTATTTCGTTGTTCAGGCTAAGGACGTTCAACAGCCAGCGGTGGTTGAGGTGTTCAATAACCTGCTGTTTGATCACTTTGACGACTGACACTCACTGGTAATCCGGGGTAAGGGGGGATACTCTGGGGGCACAATAACAGTAAATAAAAACAGGATGTCATGGCTGACGACTTATACCCCCTGCGTTACCTGCTGGTGACCCATATCACCAATTACCTGGAAAAAAGCAAGCAGACCCCTTCAGAATTTGCCGCCCGGCTCGGCTTTACGGATGCGCAACTGTCGGATCTCATGGATATGGATCGTCCCTACGAACTGGATCTCAGAACCATGTCCCGCGCAGCCACGCTGATGGGCATGGTGGTGGAAATCAAGATTCGCCCGCAGTCCAAGGAAGCTGCAAAGCCGGTCAAGGAAACCGTGGTAGATACCATACCGGAACCTACCGGTGAAAAAGTTCTGCACTAATGCTGTGGATAAACATACGTTTCAGCAGATAGTTTCTTGTTAAAGAACGTTCAGGCTAATTGCCTGTTTTACCTGTCACCCTATTACTGGTGATGACAGGTAAAACGGTCAGATCATCCGAAAAACAAAAGCTATTTTTCGGTTACTTCCGTAGTGCAATCGCTTCAATTTCAACCAGCGCATCTTTCGGCAGACGTGCGACTTCTACACAGGAGCGGGCCGGGAAGGGCGCATCATTCTCTTCAAAGAATTTCTGGTAAACCTCGTTTACGGTACCGAAAGTGTTCAGGTCTTTCACGAAAACGGTCATCTTGAAGATGTTACGTACGGACAGACCGGATGCTTCAACAATCGCCTGCACGTTCTTCAGGGATTGCAGCGCCTGTGCCGCAACGTCTGCCGGCATTTCACCGGTGGCTGGATCAATAGGCAGCTGGCCGGAGGTGAAAACCAGGTTACCCAGGTCAACGCCCTGCACATAAGGACCAATGGCGGCGGGAGCTTGTTCTGTAGCGATAGTAGCTGACATCGTTTTTTTCCTGTTATTTCGTACTGGCGGCTACAAGCCGCCAGCATGGATTCAGTCGTGTTGATTAAGACAGCTGGGGTTCGGTGACCATGGCGCGAGGCGCCTTGGAAGAACGTTTCCAGCCGGTAAAGATGGAGAACATCATCACGCCCAGCAGTGCCCAGGGATACGGCGCCATAAAGCTGATGGCGGCGCTGGGAATGGCCAGTCCGGAAGAGATCGCAGCCGCTTCGATGGACGTGTACCAGACCATGACGGCAAGGCACCAGGGCATCATGTAGAAGATAGAGCAGACCGCGGCACTCATCAGGTTTGCGCGACGTTCCGGGGAGATGTCATTGCCTTCTCCCAGCGGACGCACCAGTGTCGGCCCGACCAGCAACTGTGAGGGTGCGTTGGAGCTGACGATCAGGGAAGAGGCTGAGGTGGAGAAGAACATCAGCAGCTCGGTGTTGCGAATGCTCTTGGAAACCCGCTTCATGATGAAGGCCAGAATGCTGTCCATCAGGCCGCTGTTCATGAAGATCTTAATAACACCCAGGATCAGGATAACGAACACGACAGCACCCGTCACACCGGCAATGGCATTCTCAATGATGCCGTTTGCCAGGCCCCGCTCTGCAGGTACATGGAACAGATCCATCGGAGAGAAGGTACCGATCCCGATACCCACTACGGCAGCGGTCACGATGCCATAACTCAGCGCTTCAATCAGGTGGCGACCTGCCAGGGCTGAACCGACTACCGCTGCTACGGCCAGCAGCATCAGCAGGTTTTGCGGTTGCAGGGACGCGGTATCAATAGCGGCCATGCTGCTGACACCGGCGCCGCCACCGAAGATGACCAGCGCTACCAGCGCGAGCATACCGGCGGTCAGGGAGATCGGGAAACGTTCCCGCACGGTCTGGCCGAGGTCGGCTTCCTGTGTTGTGCAGCCCACGATGGTGGTGTCAGAGATCGGTGCGACGTTGTCACCAAACACGGCGCCGGAGAGCAGGGCGAGTGCGACAAAGGCCGGGTCCGCGCCCAGATAGACACCCGCCGGGAACATGATCGGCGCCAGCGCCAGGTTCGCGCCGTTGGAAGAACCGGTGCCCATGGCAAACAGGGCGGTGGACATGAAAATAATCACCAGGAACAGGCTGCCCTGGATACCGGTGGACATGCCAAACCAGAGGATGCCGTCGACCAGGCCGCCCGCTTTCATCAGGGCCCCGAGGACCGCGGCGAAGACCCAGGCGGTGATAACAACAACGCCGGTCTTGTCTGAAATACCGTCCAGGATGGACTGGCAGTATTCCCGCTTATTCTTGACTAACAGCAAACCGAAAATAATGGCGATGAAGCCGGGCGCCCAGGAGGCTTTGAGGCCGCCCATGCCGTTGAAGGTCAGTAACAGCATCAGGCCGATCATGGTTACCAGCGGCACGATCCCGCCGATCTTACCCACATAAAACTCAAGCTTATGAGACTGCGACATCGGAAATACTCCGGTGCGTGGGGAGCCTTAAGGCTCCCCTGCGATGGGATGAAAAAGAATTACTTACCGGCAACCAGTTCGGGGTAGCCGAACAGGGCCGGTGTGCCGCCTGTGTGCAGATAAACGATGTTCTGATCCCTGGTGAATTCACCTTCGCGGATCATGCGGATCATCCCGGCCATACTCTTGGCGGTGTAGGTAGGATCCAGCAGGATACCTTCCTCACGGCCCAGCATGGCGATTGCTTCCTCAACTTCTTCGGTCAGCTGGCCGTAGCCAGGACCCAACACCCAGTCGTTGCATTTGACCATATCGCCGGTCACCGCGTTTTCATCGATATCAAGCAACTTGAGAACTTTTCGGGTTTTGGTCAGTACACGTTCGTGCTGGGCGTACTGGTCGCGACGTACGCAGAAGCCGTAAACCGGAATATCCAGACCCAGGCCGATGACACCACCCAGTACACCGGCGTGGGTATTAGCGGAGCCGGTTGGCACAACGATCGCGTCGATCTTCATGCCAGTGGCAGTAGCCTGCAGCATCATTTCTTCAATACATTCCACGTAACCCAGTGCACCCCAGGGGGTTTTGCCGACTGCGCCCAGTGGAATAACAAACGGGTTATAGCCGTCTTTTTTCAGTGCTTCGGCGCGGTCATACATGGCCTGGTCGGCACCGCTTTCATCTTCGCCTACCGGGTAGTAGTGCAGCTTGGCGCCCATCAGCTTGTCCAGGAAGGGGTTGCCGCTGTTGTCGTATTCCGGCATACGGCCGTCGACGCGGTGTTCCAGCTGGGCTTCCACGTGCCAGCCCATCTTGCGTGCCGCGGCGATGGTTTGACGAACGTGGTTGGACTGTACGGCACCGGTGGTCAGCAGGGCGTCGCAGCCATCAGCCTGTGCCTTGCCGACGTAGTACTCCAGCTGACGAACCTTGTTACCGCCCATGGCCAGGCCGGTGGCGTCGTCACGCTTGATCCACAGCTTCGGGCCATTCAAGTGCTTGGTCAGGTTCGGCATGAACTCCAGGGGGGTTGGCAGGTGTGCCAGATTTGCCTTGGGGAACTTATTGGTCAACATGGTCAATTCCTTTCCTGGTATTTCTATTCAGTGCAATTAAATGTTGATGAGCATGTTCAAACCGCTGCCCAGAAGAACCAGCAGGGTGATGTTTTTAAACAGAGTCGGGTTGATGAACCTGGCGATGTAATCCCCGAAGAATGCGCCTACGAATGCGGCCGGGATCAGCATCATGGACATCTTCATGGTGGCCGGTTCAATCCCGACGAAGGCAGCCTGCAGTACCAGGGCCACGCCATAGGAGAAGGTGGAGCAGGTCACCACGGTGGCGCGAATCTGGTCTTTGTCGATGGGGCAGCGGGTCAGGTAGGCGATAACGGCCGGCCCGGGCATGGCGAGCGCACTGGCCATGATGCCGGAGGCAGTACCGACACCGGCACAGTGGCGTGAACCCATGGGATAAAAGCTGGAGGCATAACCGCGACGAGTTTTGAGCAGTTCCAGCAGGTTCTGGGCACTGACAAACAGGATCAGGCCAGCAACGGAGATTTTCAGTGCCGTCAGGTCAAAGTAACTGAAGATGGCGATGCCGATGGGGTAACCGGCCGCACAGCCGATCATGATCTTCTTCACCAGTTCGCCCGGTGCCTGGGAGCGAATCTTCAGCCAGTGCAGCACGGACATGGCGAAGGTCACAATAATGACAATCTGCACGGCCGAGGTGGATTGCAGCAGGATAACAAACATGGTTACCCCGATCAGGCCGAAGCCAAAGCCGGTGGCAGCTTGAAGTGTGGCTGCGCAGAACGTGGTCAGTAAAAGCAGGAACCAATCCATAATAATCGTCTATTGCCGTGTATTGCTGATGCGTAATGATTATTAGATTTGAGTGTGAGTAACGGCAATTGATTAATGTTAGGGCGGCTATAACACAGTGTTATACAGATTTAACTAAATAATAGTTTTGAATGGAAAGCCGAATATGAATTTATATTTTGTGAGTAATATTGTACGTAATTGGCAAGTGATAAGGAAATTACCTTTCTGTATAAATGCGCGGTCTGTGAGTTTTTAATTTTTTTAAATTTTTTCATTCATCTAGTTGTTAATAATCTATGTTTAGGAGTTTAAAATGGAGCATTCAAGAATTAGTTCAAGTTCATCGTTAACGGACTTCTTCAGGGTTGGGAAAAAACCAGAAGATAAAGTACATGATGTAACGAGAAAGCAACAACGCTTAACACCTCTTGGTAAAGATAGAGAGGTTAAGAGTCCGGTTGATCGCACAGACGTTTCTGTTAAAACATTTGCTTCGTTTGGAGAGCAAAAAATACAGATTCCTGCCTATCTACAAACAGCGCATGGAATCCATCTCTTTGAACAATTGGAAAGTGCATATAATCAAACATGCTATAGGAATGGTGCTTTTACAAATCAAGCAAGCGTAGTCTGTTTTAATGAGTTTTTAGATATCTTATCCAGGAAGTTAACGTACTATACAGAGAAACCAGCGAAGGGTATTGAGCTGCTGAATAAAGCCATTACTGCTGTTAAAGGTTTTTCTGCCCCTGGCAAAGCAGAAATTGTACATTGTTTAAAGGTGAAAACCTTGGTTCTTTATGTCACTCCGGAAGCAGGAGATGCAATTATTCTGGAGAGCTTTTTAAAATTAGGAAAAAATGCAGGATTAGAAAAACAACATCAATTTGATAATGTTTTTAAACAGCTGCAGAATTTAGTACTTGTAAATAATAGCGATGCCGCTTTTGCTGCACCATTAAATGCGGCCTTAAAGCTATGGAAAGAGAATCGTGACTACAGATACACATATGGTTTTCCAAATACAGCCTGTATGTTGCATTGTTTGGATATCGATGTTTCAGGACGTGCTCATGCGGTCAGAAAGCAGGTAAGGCGCTTTGACAAATTTGTTCAAAAAATGATGGATTGTCATAAGCAATTCTATGCGGTAATGCAATCGGAAGATTATGATAGCATGGCTAAAATCCCAGCCGTAATCTTTGAGAATGTTAAGCGAATTTCAGTCAGAATGACTAACAGTATTTCTGATGCTGGATTGTTGCTGAATGACTCAAACTTCAAGCTTGTTCTTCAGCAGTTTGATGGGGTTTTTGGTGATTTTATCAATAGATTTTCTAGTTCTGTAGAAAATAAATCTCATAAACAGCTGATTGCTGATCAAATGCTTTGCTATCTGAACGAGTTACCTGATGATTTGGAAGCGGAGCTCCAAAAAACTCAGCATATAGGCAATGAAAAAGATAGATTGGACGCTGTTTATAAGGCGTTTAATGAAAAGCTTTACACTAAAGCTATTGAGCTGTATGACCAGGTCTTGTATGACGTTGGTGGTCATTTCCAGACGGTTACGTTATTAGGTACACCGGTCGTACAAGCTGAAGAAAAAAATACAGAGTGGGTTAATACCTTAAAAACCTATTTAAGTGGGCGTGATAAGCAATTTAAGGGTGAAGCATCCAACCAGTTTGAAGCAAGAGTGAATGTTAGAACAATACTGATTAAAGAAACCCTCGAGTTACTTCAGGAAGCCTCGCAAAAAGTTTCAGAGATTCAGCAAAACATTTTTTATCAGCCTCTTGTTTTGAAGCTTATGGATAAAATGAGACAAGACATTGCTGTTGTTACTGACATGATTACGCCTGAGGAAACGGATAATAATGAGCATTTGCTTAAAGTTTTTCGTACCTGTAAACACTGCATTGGCAGTTTTATTCCGGCGGTTAAAGATGAGTTTGGGCTTGCCTTTATTGCTTCGTTTCAGCAGCTGACAGGCAAGCGACTGGTTAAGGGTATATCAGATACTCCAGCTGCTCAGGAAGCTACAGCTCAAGGAGAAACAGCCGAGTCTGAATACCAATCGTTACTTGGCTCCACAGGATCAGTCAGTGCAGAACATCATGGAAGCGAGAGGACGGAGCAACAAACGCTGCAGATGGTTCAGGCGTTCTTTAAGGCTTGCCAGGAGCAACCGGGGCTTGAAAAGGTGACTGTTGAGCGGGTTCAGAAATGCAAGGATATGCTGGACGTCATGCTATCCACAAATGGCAATAAAACAATACTGGCTGGAAAGAATACACTTTCTGACATGCTACGTCTGTCTGAAGAAAAAGAATCACCTGAAAGCCCGTATTTCAAGCCAAATATGTCTGAGATGACAGCCGCTCAGGTTGATGCAAAACTCAAAGGTACGAAGATGCGCCGTTTAGGTAGCACAATTAAAGAATTTCTTCTTGGTGTTAATGTTACAAGAGATACATTGGTGCCTGTTGAAAAAATTCAAAGAAAAGACCTCATTCAAATGACCAATGAAGCTAAAAGTAATTTAAAGTTCCTCTGTCAGGCTGCTATGCAGAAAACAAAGTTGGCATTGGATGATTTTAGCGGTGTAGATAAAGATAGATTTATCGCGCAAATGGACTTCAATATTAATAATGTTGATAATGTTGCTGATTTGAAAGTGCTAGACCCTTTCATATGGTTTTGTAATTCTTTAAAAGAAGCGTGTCAACAAAAACAATCCGAATTGATTGCAAAAATAGAAAGACTGCATGAGAAAAACCTGACGCGTTGTGCTGCTTATTTTGAAGAAAACTATTACGGGAAAGATGGTATTACATGGCAAAAACGTGCGAAGGATTGTCATCAAGAGCTAAAAACATTCAGGGATCTTGTGAAGGCTGAATTGCCTGATCCTGATCAGACGGGCGATTTTATTTGTCGTGCTATTGAAGTATTTGCTGAAAATATGAATGCAGTCTATCAAACTTCTCTAGCCGATACTCTGCCTCCTTCTCTGGAAACGGTCTTGATGCAACAGAGAGTGTTTTCCTTGAGTATGAGTACTCGCAATTCTGCTCGTAATACAGACGATGGTTATTATAATCAGTTTGAAACGATCGTGAGAAAGCACAACCTTCATGTAAAATCAGTTGCTGAACATTATGCTCATTTGTTTAATAGAACGAATCATCCGGAAAAGAGTGAGCATGGTCAGGCTTTGGATAAAGCATACCATGCAGGCATGGTTATGGCTCGGGATGATGCATTACAAAAACTGGGTGATGCGATTCAAGTATTGAGCGAGCATAAAGAAGGCAGGGATTTGCTTATGAGTTTGCATAAGGCTGCTCAAGATCTTGAGAATTCTGGTATTTACAATAAATGCCTAAAGCCATTGCAAGCACAAATGATGAAGTTTTATCACGGGCTGGTTGATTTGTGCATCAAGCATGACGAATTCGTTACAGGGGGATTTGTTCTTGGTGTGATGATAATTTTCATCTATCAGGTTGAAGCGACTGAGGTAATGAGTGGCAATCAGAAAGCAAGCGAAAAGCTACTCAGTATTACAGGTGCAATCCGCTCTATTTTTGACCAAATGGTTGGTACCTGTCCGGAATTAGGCAATGCGACTACAACCCTGCGCTCGCTTCCTGCCAGCGTAGCTGTGGATCGTTTGGCAGATAATGCATCCTGTTATGCTGATATATATCGCCAAAGGGGATCCAGCTTAAATGCCACCATGAGCGAGGCATTTGGGCAGATGGAAATGACCTTTGTTAGCCTGTTCAGTGGATTGTTTTATCTTGTTAATGATTGCCCCAAGGGCGGGTATGATTCGTTTATCCCAGGTATGATCATGAACCCTGGTAATTTTTTGCTGACATTGGCAAGTATTACTACAGGGATTTTCACCATGAGAGGATGGAGCTCTGCGGTTGATACGTTCAACAGAGAAGCGCTGACTTATCGATCACTACCTGCTGCGGCACATGGCTTTTCTCCGGATGTGGTGGAAGGTTTGATGGCTGAAGCTAAAAAGTATGTTTCAGCTCAAGGCGTCAGTGAACGTGCGTCAATGTACGCACCGGCTACGCCTCTGGATAGCTTGCTTGATGGTATGGATACTTGTTTCCACAAGGAAGTTTCCTGCACACCATGGGGGCCATGTAATTCTATTACCAATAGTTTGGTAGATACGCTTCGTTATTTCTCGATGATGCAGGGATGCTCTATGGCTGTTTCACCACGGGTTCATTCCTTGGAGGAAATGAGAGGTCGTTTACTTAGGGCTGCAACGATGCGGAAGTGGGGAACAAGAATACGTATGGTACCCTATAACTTCTCTAAAGAGTTCATGGATGTCATAAAAACAGTCGGTGGAACACTGGTCTATCTCATTGTCTTGAAAGAGGTAGACATACCTGTTGCCTTTAATGAGAAAGCAAACATCTGCAACTATGAACGCATCAAGGTTCAGCATGAAAAATTGCTTGAGTGTTTGCAAGTAATTGCAGACGGGCAAAACTTTAATTCTTACCAGAAGGCGCATTTGGATGCTATCTACGGTAAGGACTTTATTGATGCACTGTTTGGAGAAAATGTAGACCTTGAAGCGGTAAAAGGGCAGGCAATGATAGAAGCGAGCAGGTGGATTCGTCAAATCTCAGGTACTGCCTTTGTCGGCTTAACGGTTGCTGGTGAAGTGGCAAATAAATACCTGTATACCTATTCACCGTATACTATGGCTAAAAAAGCAGTTGAGTTTATGTCAGAGGAACGACCTCTGAATTCATCTGCAGAAAAGGCCTACCAGAAATTGCTTGATAAAGCTAAAAAAACCATTAGGAAGGAAATTGATCCATCAGCTCTCAGTGACGAGGACTTGTTGGTTCATTATTTGAGTGCGGGCAGGAGTCTGGAAAAAACGACTTCTTCGTTCTTACATTGGGGACTTAAAGAGATTATTAATATCTCAATGTATCTTAATGGTACAGCGGCCGAGCGTAGTCTGGGTATCAGCAGCCTGAACTGGAACCTGTTTGGGCTTGTGATCGCCTATCTGGTAAAAGACTCAACAGGCATGTTTGCACGAGTCGCTATGCTGTTTGAACAGGAGGAATTGAGAACATTGTTCAGTTTGGCAGATAAACTCGATTCGCCCTTTGCTGAATGGTTCCATCACAAAATTGGTAGTTTTGGGTTGGTTGTTTCCCAGCATCTTATGAATTTGGTGGAGCCTGTTATTCGTGAGCGCTATCAGTTCCATAATGGTGACCTCAATAAATTGCATCAATCACTTGCTGACTTAGCTAAGCATGTAGATTCAAGAGGACTTCAGTCCATTCTCCATGCAACGAAAGTTGAAGAGGATGTGATTCAGAAAACCATGCAGGAAGACGTGCTTCCGTGGGCTGATGCACATCAGGAAGCATTGCGAGGTCAACGCTTAGCTGTAAATACCGCAGGGTTTGCTGGCAGGCCTGATGTTGTAATGAAGCCCAGACCACTTGAGCAGCTGAGAATAAGCTTATTGGAACAGCTCAAACGCGTTTCAGTTTTCCATGGTAAACAGTTAAGTTCTGAAGACCGTAAAAAGCTGACAGAACTTGAAAACATACTGGAGGATGTACGGGAAGGGAATCGTGGTATTGATATTTCGAAAGCATCAGATGCGTTGCAACTGTTGTTCGGGATGGCAAAGGACTTACCTGAAGATGTTATCAATGCCTATATTGAGAAGCATATTCTCAGGCCTTTCCATGTTTTACCGGCAGCGGAGAGTGTTCAAGAACGCATACAACGATTCAGTGATGACATACTGAATCCACATAAAAAGCAGACGGTTCCGGACATGCCTTCAACATCATCCGGCAGTGTAACTCGGCAACCATCAGTAATAAGGCGTCATTTGACTAGTCTTGGTGCGCGTCGAGCAACAATCAGTGAGGTAAGGCTATCAGCAGCTCCCGTTGATGAAGAGGAGTCCGTTGTCTAAAAATACGGTGTGTATCAGGCTAAATTATATTTAGCCAATAAATGAGAATAAATCATTACATAGCCGCATCTTTTGGGATGCGGCTATTTTTTTATGGTTAATTGTGTGAAGCAATGGCTTCAATTTCCACCAGGGCATCTTTAGGCAGACGCGCGACTTCTACGCAAGAACGGGCCGGGAAGGGCGCGTCATTCTCTTCAAAGAATTTCTGGTAAACCTCGTTCACGGTAGCGAAGGCGTTCAGGTCTTTTACGAATACGGTCATCTTGAAAATGTTGCTGACAGAAAGGCCGGCCGCTTCAACGATGGCTTTCACGTTGTTCAGGGATTGCAGGGCCTGGGCCGCGACATCGGCGGGCATTTCACCGGTTGCCGGGTCAATGGGCAGCTGACCGGACGTGAAGACCATGGCGCCGGTATCCACAGCCTGAACGTAAGGCCCGATGGCAGCAGGAGCGGCTGTAGTGTTGATGGCTTCTGACATAATCGCTCTCCTTTCAGAAATAGATCACGGCAGCGAGGATGGTCCCGGCTGCCGTATGAACAGACGGCGTGGAATTACTTTGCCGTCATGATCTTCAGGATCATGCGGTCAGTTTCCTTCATGCCCTGGTTGCCCAGCATGCCGAGGTTAGCGATGGTCTTTTCCACATCTTCCTCGATGATGCCTTCGTGGCGGGTAACCCGGATGTTGTCCATGGCCAGCATGGCAGACTTCACGGCGGCGTTGGCGGCGGTCGAAACTTTCAGGGAACAGCTGGTCTTGGCGCCGTCACAGAAAATACCGGTGATATCGCCCACCATGTTGAAGATGGCGCACTGGATCTGCTCCCGGTCACCGCCCAGTAGCCAGGTGATGGCCGCGCTGGCGCCGGTGCCAGCAGTGGTAGCGCCGCACAGGGCGGACAGGGTATCCAGGTGGCTCTTGATGTGGATGGCGGTCAGGTGGCTGAGGATCAGCGCACGCGCCAGGGGCTCTTCGCTCACGTTGAGACGCTCGGCCACAGCAACGACCGGCATGGTGGCTGCGATGCCCTGGTTGCCACTGCCGGAGTTACTCATGGCTGGCAGCATGACGCCGTCCATACGGGCGTCGGAGGCAGCAGAAGAACGCATCATCGCAAGTACGGCCAGGTCTTCTGACAGGTAGCCGCGGGTGATGTTTTTCTTCAGGGTTTTGCCGACTTTCAGGCCGTAGTCGCCTTCCAGCCCTTCGGCGGAAATGGATTTGTTCAGGCGGGCAGATTCGAGGATGAAACGAATCCGGTCGAACGGTGCCTGGGTGGCGAATTCGTAGATATCGGCAACGGTCAGTTGAACCGGTGTGGCTACTTCTTCGGTGGCAACGGTATCGCTGTTCGCTTCGAAAACCGGCTTGCCGTTCAGTTCCTTCAGCACCACCTGGGTGTGGTGATCCTTGATGATGATACGGGCGTTGTCATCGCCGGCGCTGACCAGAACTTCGGTGTAGAGAACGTTGGGCACATCCTTGATGGCAACAGATACATGGCCGGTTTCGACCATCTGCTTGGCCTTGCTGACGTGTTCGCTAGTGATGTCCTTCAATACTTCCAGCCCGGCTTCCGGATCGCCACCGATAGCGCCGACGGCTGCCGCGATTGGCAGGCCCACCATACCGGTACCCGGTACGCCGACACCCATGCCATTCTTCATCAGGTTGCCGCTGACCAGTACGGTGATCTGTTCTGGTGTGCGGTTCAGCAGTTCCACGGCCAGCGCGGTGGCATACGCGGTGGAGATGGGTTCGGTGCAGCCCAGGGAAGGCACGACTTTGTCATTGATGATGCGGATGTATTGTTCCCACTCAGGACGCCACATAGGTAAATTCCTCGTCAATCTGCCGGGCAGCCCGTGGGCTGCCCTTTGTTTTGTTCAGTCGTTAGGTCGTGGTTGCTGTCGCTTTAGCCGATGAAGGCCAGCAGCGGAGAGATCACCAGCAGAATGCCCACGACGATGATGATGTTGGTGGCCAGGCCGCGGTACTTGGCCAGGCGCGGAATCTTGTACACCAGGTAAGCCGGGATCAGGCAGCCCACCAGGCCGAAGATCGGGCTGCACAGCGAGGTGAAGTACAGGATCGGTACGTTGGTCACTACGGCGGCCCAGGAGATCAGGATGATGAACGCCGTCACCCCTTTCTTGATCTTGTCGTGATTGATCTGGTCGTCGCTGTAGCGGCGGCGCAGGCTGTTCATCACGATGCCGGTGCAGGCTTCACGGAAGGCCAGGAAGATCGCCAGGAACGAGGTGGCTACCGCAAAAATGTTGATCATGATGCCGAGGCCGGTGGTCACGGAGCCGGACATATATTGTGCAATGATCGCCAGCGAAGAAATATTCTGGTTGAACGCATCCACCGCCTGCGCCTGGCTAATGGTCAGGGTGAAGGAGACGGCGTAGAAGAACACGATGCAGAACAGCAGACCGAAGGCGACTTTCATGGCGCGCTGGGAGCGGTACCGGGCCTCTTCCACGTTGCGGCTGTGTTCCCGGAACGCGATGGTCATCGGGCTCAGGGACTGGATGAACAGGATTGAGGTCAGGGTGAACGGCAGCGTGATGATGGCGTTCTTGAACAGCTCACCAGACGGCGGCACGGCGCTGATGTTGGACATGTCCCAGTGCGGCACCATGAACAGGCCCAGCACCAGTACGATGGCCAGTACGGAGACCGCCATGAAACCGGAAATCCGGAACAGGATCTTTTCGCTATAGGATGCGATGAACACCATGCCGGAGATCAGGCACAGGCTGTACAGCGGATTTTCAGACAGCAGCGTGTCAGTAATACCAAAGGTACGCAGATAAGACGCACTGTCGTTGGTGATGGCCAGGCTGTAAACAAACACCCAGATCACCAGCATGATGAAATACAGGATGCCCAGCGCCATACCCCAGTTCTTGCCCAGGTATTCGGTGATGATACTGGTGTAATCCTTACAGCTGTCGGATTCCGCCAATGTGTTGATGAACAGCTTCTGGAACATGTACATGGCCGGATAGCCGATAAGGGATGACAGCAGGAATACCCAGATTCCCATCATCCCCACCTGCACCGGCAGGAAAACGATACCGGCGCCTATGGCCATGCCGATACTCATCACAACCCAGCCCCAGTCGAGCTGGCCAAAGGCCACTTTCTGGCCTGCCTTTACCCCTGTCCCCGTCGCCGGAGCAGCTACAGCAGCATTAACGGTCATTGCATTCACTCCCTGGGCCGACTTCCGTTCCCCCGTCAGTCGGCGTTGGTCTTCAAAAGAGTAAACAAATGTTTTCGCGACAAACTTTTGTTGATGGCGCGTATCCTAGAGATAACCGCTTCGGAGCTTATTGACGCTTATCAACAAAGACCATTGATTGATAAGGGATATTGATGCGGCTGGAAAAATCACATGTATTGCATTTTTTTGTGGATAAAAAGACCAGTCATGAGGTGTTTTGCTAGTCAATGATTTGGCAATGTCATGAAAAATAAGTGGTTTTTAAGAAATGAGTCAGTGTATTTCAAAATCAGTCATTCAGTGGCCTGATACGCAGCGAAACACGATGACTTGATGTTCAGAGTGCATGACCTAGGCTTGGTGCCTGATCTCACGAGGTGTGGATATGGCAAAGAGTCTGTTCAACGAGTTGAAGCGAATCGGTATCGATGAGGAGCTGGCTGCCAAGGTCAGTGCATCTCTGGATCCGGACTATAACGCCAACAAGAAAGATATCTTGATGATGCAGGAAGCGATCATGAAGGTGCAGGAAACCATCATGCAGGTACAAATGAGAACAGATAACCGCTATCACGAACTGAATAACAAGATAGAAGCTGTAAAATCAGAAATGCACAGTGAGTTTGCCAGCATCAGGACTGAAATGGCGGGTATAAGAACAGATATGGCCAGTATGAACCGCCAATACCTGATTACGTTCGGAGGCTTGATCACCACGATTGTGGCCGTATTCCTGGTCAACTTCTATTTCCACCTGTGACTGAATTTACCGTTTTGACAAGCTCGTTCCCTGATTTGAAAGACATTTGTTAGGCGTGGCGGGAATTTGTCTGTTTCTGACGGTTGGACTCCCTGATTTTGAAATCAGGGAGTTACGAGGTGGGATGCTACCCGTTACCCCGTAAATAGGGTTTCGCCTATCTCAAGGTACTGATGGATTGTGGCAGCAATTAGCCCGGTGCTGTCGCCCGCCTGATGTTGTGAATGTTGTAATTGAATTGCGAGGGGCCTGTCACCCCGGGCATCCAGTAGTATTGGTGTGGTGTCTGGCTGTATGAGGCAGACGGCACCACAGCCGCGGGTAAGGACAGTCTTTGCCGCAGGTATCATCGTATCCGTTGTGACGGGTTCTGCTATCAACTCTTCCAGCTGTGGCAGGGTCAGCAATAGCAGTTTAATACCCTGTAAATCGTATGGCAGACGTCGTGTTTTAGACACAGAGGAGGGGGCCATGAATAAGTCGATATGTTCTTCCCGACAATGGCGAATAATGTAACTGATGGCTTCTTCCGGTAAATCACTGTCCATAAAGACCAGGCGGGAGTTGGCAATATGGGGCCAGCGGCTTTTCAGATGACCGAAGGTGACATGGTTGTAAATATCCATGTCATTCAGCGTCATCAGTCGTTTTCCGCCGCGTTCAATAATGCGGGTGCGGGAACCGCTTTGCATCTGCTTCAGTATGATGCACTGGTCTGCCTGGATACCGATTTTCCGGGCATCTTCCAGCAGCCAATCGCCTTTGTAATCATCGCCAACCCAGGCAATCAGAGATGTCTGGTTGCCCAGGTTAACAAGGTGTTCAACAACCAGTCGTGCCATGCCGTCGGCGGCATACGAGGTTCTGGCATTGGCGGTGTGCTCATTGTCCATCGCGCCAAAAATGGACAGGGTGCGGTTCAGGGTCAGTGCACCAATACCGGTAATGCGTTTTTGAACGGGCAGGACATAGGCGCGGCCAAGTATCTGTCCTTTGCGGGTTAACTGGGAAATGTAGCCAGCTACGGCAGAGCGGGACAGCTCCAGTTTTTCAGCCAGCTCTTTCTGGGAGATCGCCGGGTTTTGTTGGATGAGATCCAGGACGCGTTGTTCATTGCTTTTCATGGAGACGGCAGATTCCTGAATACAGCCGGAGGAGAGTCGTCAGTCGGGGGGTAACCTTAGCGGTTTCTGTTTTCAGGATAAAGTGTTTCGTGATGTGATGAATTGAGCCGGATTAAAACTGACAGGCATTGAGGATTGCCTGCCAGTTCTTAGGATGAATCAGGGGGGTTATAGCCAGAAATAAGGTTTTACCATCCCTGTTGACTAAGGTGAGAAGACATATCCTGAAGCGATATCGCATTTGCGTCATCGGAAGTCATTTCAGTAATACTTTCTGCCCTGAGTAAAATCATGCCGGTATTACTGCTGTCCTGTATTGGACTAAATAACTGTAGTTTTCCATAAACGTCGATGTTCTTGTAATTAATGATATCCCGGCTATACAGTAGTATTTTAGGTGCGCCAGTAATGCCGGTAATATTGGGCGTAAAGACATATTTGTAATGGATATGCATAACGCCGTCGTCGTACCATGGGCGTTCTGGCGCAGGTAGTGATTCAGGCCAGGTTTCAATATTTCCTCTCATTAATACTGTTCTGTCGCCGGCCTGTTGAATAATTGCTGAAAGGAAATCATTAAATGACTCTAAACGTATAAGATCAGGATCCTTAGAGGCAAAAGTTGGAATACTGTTAATTAAAAAAAGCATACTTACGACATATAACAAGCGTCTCATGTCTTTTATTCCTCAGAATAATTATATTTAATTCAGGGCGATTTGCCCGTGAGGAAGTATAGACAGTGATGGTGAGTAAACGTCATCAAACGTTAGTTTATTCCGTTTAGTCAGGAAGTCGTGTTACGTTGAACGTTTATCTCATAGTCATTTAGGTGACACTTATTTCGTCTATTCACGGGGTAGTGAATATTTCCAGATATTAACGCAATAAAATGCATTGTTCGTATACAACCTGTCGAAACCAGCATTGTGCCGGGTCCTTGTGTTGCAATCGATGCCATGTTAGCAGGTAGTTCAGTTCCATGAACGTGACCCCCGCCGGCAGTTCCAGTAATACCAGGTTATGGCGTTTGGTCAGCACCTTTGACATTTCCCGGGTACCTATCATCAGCGCCTGATTACTGGCAGCCACCTCAAGGCCCAGCTGGATATCACTGGTTTCCAGAATCACGGTTCTGGAAAGTCCTTTGCGCGCCAGCTCACGATCAAAACGCCCCATTTCGGAAAACTCGGCAATATCGACCTTTACATGAGGCACTGAAAGCAGTTCGGCCATGGTCAGGGATGTTTTGCTGGCCAGAGGATGGTTTCGGCTGACCATGCCGACAGGGGTTGCCGGACAAAGGGTTCGTTGATACAGATCCGGCCTGTCCTGGGCGACAAAGTTAATGGCCAGGTCTAACCGACCAGAGGCCATGTCACGAATGCTGTCGTTATTCCAGGGATGTAATCCCAATCGCACCTTTGGTGCTACCTGACCAAGCCATGCCAGCAGATCCGGGATGAGCTGGACCGCGATATGATCCATGGCGCTGAGGGTAAAGTGTCGCTTGCACTGTGCTGGGTCGAAGGCGGCCGGACGCACCAAAAGGGAAAGCTGTTTTAGCAGGGCCGCCAGATCACTTTGTAATGCCAGCGCACGAGCGGTGGGTTGTAAACCGTGGGGACGGCGGATGAAGAGTTCATCCTGAAAATGCTCTCGCAGGCGCTGAAGCGAGCGACTGATGGCGGACTGGCTGAGGTTAAGGTGCCTGGATGCACGGCTGACACTGCGCTCTTCGAGCAGAACATGCAGGTGCACCAGCAGGTTGAGGTCATAACGTCGGAGTTCTTCGATATCCATGCGTGGTCATTGGTGCAATAGGGGGACGAAAGTATAGGTAAATTTGTTTTTGTGCGTGATATGCATAAAACGCAAATCTGGTAGTTGGATAAATCAATAGGAAGCAAACCGTAGTCTGGGTAAAGTGCCTGCATTTTGTAAGTATCCTGTCATCGGCGCCAAGACCGAGCAGGGGCACACCCACACAATCCAAAGACCATTCCTTTATGTCACGCACACCTCGCTTTACCCGTACATCGTTGTCTATTGCGGTATTGGCAACACTCCCCATGATGGCCAGTGCGGCTGGTTTTCAGGTAAATGAGCACAGTGCTGCAGGTTTGGGGCGCGCATTTGCCGGTGAAGCGGCGATTGCTGATGATGCTTCTGTGATTGCACGTAATGCGGCCGGCATGTCCCTGCTGGACAGTCAGATGTTTACGGCAGCTGTCAGCTATATCAAGCCGGAAGTGGACGTGAAGCTGGAAGGCGAACGTACAGCTAAGAATGTTGCAGATGAGGCAGTTGTTCCGACGTTTTACTATGTTCGCCCGATTGATGAGCGCTGGACGGTGGGTATCGGAGGTTTCAGTAACTTTGGTCTGGCAACCCATTATGGTAGTGCTTCTGGCATTACTTTAGGGGCAGATGAGACAGAGCTGACAACCTATAACCTGAATCCGTCTGTTGCTTACCGGGTCAATGATGACCTGAGTGTGGGTTTTGGTGTGAACTTTGTTTATGCGGATGCGACATTGTCATCAACTCTGCCTCCTACGATGGGATCTAAAGAAGCATTCACCTTGAAAGGTGATGACTGGGGATATGGCTGGAATGCCGGTATTTTATGGCAGGCAACTGACTCAACGCGGGTGGGTTTGAGCTACCGCTCTCAAGTCAAATTAACGCTGGAAGGAAAAGTATCATCAGAAGTTAATGCGGGTTGGAATACCGGTGGATCTGTTGATCTGACACTGCCCTCAATCACAGAGTTATCTTTCCTGCATCAACTTAATGACAAGTTGGCTATTCATGCCAGTGCTGTCCATACTGGTTGGTCAAGCTTTGATGAACTGGCAACAGACCTCGATAATGGGGCACCATTCGATCCAGTGCCTGAAGAGTGGAAAGAAAGCTGGCGCTATGCGGTAGGTATGACTTACCAGTACAGCGACAAATGGACATGGCGCACCGGTATCGCTAAGGATAATAGCCCAGTTCGTAACGAACACCGGACGTTCCGGATTCCCGATGCTGATCGTGTGTGGGTAAGTGTTGGTGGAAGCTACAAGCTTGATAAGTCTCAGAGTATTGATTTTGGTTATGCCTATTTGCAGGGCAAAAAGGTAGATATCAATGAGAAAAAATATGCTCTCAAGGCTGAAGTCAAAGCCGCAGATGTCCACATCCTGAGCCTGCAGTACAACTACAGCTTCTGAGTGATGTAATAAAAACGACAAAGGCTGCATAAAAGACTATCAAGCCTTTGTCGTTATTTTCTTACTTTCGCGCGCCCAGACTGCGTACTTGACGCTCTCTTTCTGTTTTTCCTGATAGTTGCAGCGACAGGTAATTGTTCAGAGTCGTCTTGTTTTGATTGTTGCTCAACTGGATATGCAGATCGCTGTGCAGATGGTTGGTCTTGGCTAAGAGCACAACCTGTCTGTGCAGAGGGCGTGGTTTCACTATCGGATGGTTCTTTCTGTCCAGTCATACTCGATTGTTTCGGTGTCGTAGATGGCCGTGCCATGACAACAGAAGGTATTTCCGGTAACGACTCAATGCTTTCATGTAACTCACTTCTAGACTCTCCTTTACCTAAATCTTCAGGTATGTCTATCTGGTCAGGCGAAGAAATCAGCGGCAGTAGTGACTGGTCTTCTGCAGATTGCATATTTATCTCATGGCTTGTTGTTGCGCTGGTTACTGGCTCAAACATCAGGTCAGGGGGGATAGCAGTTATTTGAAATGGGATACTGGTTTGTGGTGACATGGCGAATGTAAGATCCCAATCCTGTACCGGTTCTGCTTCTGTTGTTCCAATAAAAACGGTAGGTGCTGGCGGTTGTTTGGTTGTTGCCAATGTAACTTGGGATTGTCTGGTGTGTAGGTGCTCGCGCAGTAAGTGTATTTTGCTGGAATCATGAATACGTTCTATGCATTTGTTGATATTCGGCGTGGATGTCTTGCTGGCAATCATCGTGAGAATTTCCCGACTGCCTGGGAGTAATAGCTGGAGTGCATGATCAAGGGCGGTATTATTATCTTGATCAGTCATGTTTGGATCGGCGCCATGTTGTAATAAAAGTCCAATGATGTGCTTATGATGTTCATATGGCTGACATAGGGCTTTATGGAGTGCTGTCCTGCAGATAATTTTTTCGTGGAAGGTTTGTCTGGATTTTATATTGAGTTGTTTGGTTAATTGGTCATCAGAAAATTTTCCTGATTCTTTTATCGCCTTTATTAGCTTATCTAAGCATGCAAAATTAGTCCTTCCCTGCTTTTCTTCCGTGATGGTCAATGCATGATGAAACGATGTTGAAGTCTTTTCGAGACCGATGTCAGCACCAGCATTGATGAGTGGTTTATATAAATGCGTTAATCCCATCGAAGCGGCACAATTCAACGCTGTAACATCATCGCTATCAGAAAAATTAATGTAATGCTTCGCTTCTGAGGGATATTGATCAGCAAATGCTTCCAGCCATTTCATCATTTTATTCAACAAGCTGAAGATGTTTGTTTCAACGATTTTCTCAACTGGATTATATAGAGTAAACCCTCGTGCGTAGGCGTTAATAATGGCACGAATCAGCGGTGTTGATTCCTCCATATCCAAGTCCGGGTACCGCCCAGGCCGGAGAAAGAAGGGGATTTCTTGCGAGGAGGGCTTTGTTGCGATTCGAGGCAGCGTTGTAATGGAGGGTAAGTCAAAAGGCTCATCGGTAATGGTAGTTAACGCAAAGGATTCGGTACTGACGGGCAGTACAGCTTGTGACATGGAGGCGGAGGATACGAAAATTGGCATAGGATCTTCCTGTATAACTGCCGCTTGTGGCCTCATTTCCCTGATAACAGGGCCTGCAGTGTCAGACTCCCGGACAGCAGTGGCTGATGCCACTCGGTAAGAGCATTGTGGTAGTAACAGGGCTGAGCTTAAAAGTGGTGATTGTATGCCCGTGACAAGTGAGGTCTCAATGGTCAGAGCGTCAGTAACAGAAACAGACGCCACCCCGGTGGTAGTTGCTGTTGTTTGCGAATACGGTTTGACCGTTCCAGACCTGATGGGTTGTGTTGGCAAGTGAACCGAGTGTGGAAGGCTCAGGCTGGAAGAAAAGGGCGAAGAGGCTAACGCATCGCTTGGGAGTGGGCTTGTCATGCTTGGCCGTATCGTTTGAAGTACGGTTGGTAAGCGTGATTGTATTGATGCTGCCTGGCTGACGTTTCTTGTTCGTGTAACCGATGGACTGACCAAAAGGAGGATAGAACCTTCTGATTTTTTCGAGATTAATTGACTGATTCCAGTTGGTTTTTGTTGCGTGTAATGCTGCTCTGCGGGCCTGTAAATTTCATTATATAAAGCACGTATTCTTCCATAGATTTGAGAGGTTGTTTTCTTCATCTCCGTATTGAGATACCTTTTAACATCTTCCTGTCTTGTCTTATGGATCAGGAGCCTTAAAAAGGCATTGCATTCCTCGAAAGGCAACGGTTCAAGTAAAAATAAGGGGGTTTGACCTTGGGTATTGATCTGGTTGGGATCAGCACCATACTCCAATAATTGATGAATAACGTTACCAATACCATCTATTACAGGATGACATGTTAATGCTTTATGCAGAATCCCTTCATGCTGAATCCTTTCATGTTGCCTGCTTGGGTCGTTGGGGTATGTGATTTTTATTCTGTTAAGCTCCAATGCAATATCTGAGTGGTAGTACTTTTTCATGGCATGCAGATACTGCATTGCATTTTCAGCCAAGTTAAGTTTAGGGAGTTTCTTTTGTGTGTTGAATAGCAGGAAAAGGGAGCGTCTCTTTGTTTCAAGGTAAGGATTTGCACCGAACATAAAGAGTCGTTCAAAGAGATCAAACATACCGAAATTTGCGCAGTAGACCAGCGCAGTGTCACCTTCATCATCGGCTTGATTAACAACGATCTGTGCGGCAACCGGGTTTTTCTGGTACAGCGCCTGCAGATCCGACATTGCTTGATTGATATGCTGCTTAATCATGTCGGTTCTCTCAAATTTTTCATCTACCACCTGCTCATAGAGTGCTCTTGTGAGAGGATTCTCACCATGTGCATCAGGTTTAAAGCGGATATCTTCATTGGAGAGGAAACGTCTGTAGCGTTCCGATTCCCATTCGGTGTCGCGTGGATAGGTCTTAACCAGTAATGAGAGTGCCTGCGCGGAATACTGCACTGTTCTTCCTCGGGATACAGTAACCACTGGCGCTGGTGATTCCGAAGGTCTATCGGTATGAGGAGAGCCGGGTTGCGTGGTGTTATCGGTTCGTTCCATAACGCTTGTTTCTTGATCTGTGCTATTCAGCGTATTAGTTATAAGACCGAACTGGGCGAAAACAGTTTGGAGCTTTTAGTTGGTTCTGGTAACTAACTGCTTAGTATTTCTGATAGTCTGAGATAAGTTTTTGGTGTGGTTTTTGGTGTGGTTTTTGGTGTGGTTTTTGGTGTGGTTTTTGGTTGCGCGGGTGGTCTATCCGCTTCCTGTCACCTGGTACGCACGTGATCAGGATATCGGCCTAAGAGGATTGGATTCATGAACAGAACGGTTGTGATCACCGGAGCAAACCGGGGGATTGGTCTTGAACTGACTCGCCATTATGTGGCACAGGGCGATCAGGTTATTTGTGTTTGCCGGCGCAGTTCTGCCGAGCTGGAGTCGATAGCCCATCAGGTCATCAGTGGTATTGATGTTTCCGAGGCCGCTGATGTCTCCCGTCTGGCCGATGAGATCGGCGATCAGACGATTGATATCCTGATCAATAATGCTGGGATATTCACATCAGAATCCCTTGAGAATATGGATTTTGGCGAGGTTCAGCGGCAGTTTACGGTCAATACTGTGGGGCCGTTACGGGTCACCTGGCAGTTGCTGGGTAACCTGACCTCTGGGAGTAAGGTAATCATGATCACCAGCCGGATGGGCTCCATGGAGGACAACAGCTCTGGAGGTTACTATGGCTACCGTGCTTCCAAGGCGGCGCTGAACGCTATCGGTGTATCCCTGGCACGTGATCTTGCTGAAGCCGGGATTGCCGTTGCATTGCTGCACCCAGGATTTGTTCAGACACGTATGGTCAAGTTCTCGGGAGATGTGACGCCGGAAGAATCCGCCCAAGGGCTGGCAAAGCAGATTGAGGCGTTAACGCTGGAAGACAGTGGATGTTTTCGTCATGCCAACGGCGACCATTTACCCTGGTAAGTCTATGTTTGTTCAGCTTGGGTTCAGGCTGTGCCGGTTAAGATGAAATGGCAAATGCGACATGTCCCCCGACAGGCATTGTAAACCCCCTTCACGCCTCTGCCCGGAGGCGTTTTTTTATCGTTGATTGCGCCACCTGAGCGTTTCTGCTGAGGGTGTTATGGATAGTAAACGGCGGCATTTCCAAGTGGGGTTAAATATCTGCTCTATCGTTTGGTAAAGTTGCATCTACCAATGAATTAAATCGTTGGATAATCCCTTCAGAAAACGGCGTATCAAGCAGTGTGAGTTTAAAGGTACTTTGTTCGTGTTGTATGCCGTCAAAAAAGTTTTCGTATCCCCATAAAGTACGAAAAGCTTTAATACCACCATAAGTGAACCCTCCCAGAGGGAGATAGGCCATGATTAGACCGGCATCAATCATGGAATAACAACAGCAGTGAGCAATTTCGCAGGGACCGCGCAAGCAGGGGGAGCAGAGTAAGGGTTCGCTAATAGTGTCCACGCAGCAATTGCAGCAATGAAAACAGATCACTTCACACGAAAGGATTAAGCCGCACAGAAAACCATGAAGCATATAATAGGCTGTTCCAATAGCTATTGTTGGAATAGTTGACACTATTCTGAATGTCCAGAGACATATTTTTTTGAAATTACTATCATCAGGAACGTGGTGGTACGGTACGCTAGTTGCTGGGACAACAGTCCATCCGTTTACAATACCACTGGAGCTTTCAGTGTCTGAAAGGCTTTCTTGGGGTTCCTCTTGCTGAAGGTTAACAGGAGCTATAGGTTGCGAGGTTTGAGGGGTATTTAAATCAAACATATTTGAGTACCTACTAATAGAACAATCAATAAACGATTACTTGCTAACACACAAACGCTCCAATGAGACCGGGTCTTTCATTGATAATGACATTGTTTTAATTAATAAGTTTCATTGTTGAAGCAACATCAGTAGTTATAGTGAAAGAGTATTTTTTATGGGGATAAAAAGGGCACCAGAGTGGCGTATTGCTCTAATTGAGTGGCTCAGGTTTCTAATTGCATCTGGTTGTTAATTACGGTGACTATTTTATGACCTGTACGAAGGCGTTATCGGATAGGAGTCATTTATATTGTAATAACCCGGTTATTTTTAGATAGTAGCACCGATGCTGTGATGTATTTCCAAGGGATTCGGCGCCTATGTACACCGTTGGTCGCATGATGCGTTTTCTCAACCTGCAGCTGCTCAAGCTGAGCTGGCTGGCGTTGGTCATCGTATTGTTGTTGCACTTTTTCCTGTCCTGGGGATTGCTGGCGCTTGCAGGTGAGCATGCGCTGGTACAGCCGGATGTGTTTTTTTACTTCTACCTGGTAACGGCCAGTACGGTTGGGTATGGGGATTTTTCCCCGGTGACCTTAACGGGACGTGTACTGGCGAGTATTCTGCTGGTGCCTGGGGGCGTGGTACTCTTTGCCGGCTTTATCGGCAAGCTGACGTCGGTAGTCGTAAATTACTGGAGAAAAAACGTGAAGGGCAGAGCCGATTTCAGCGGACAGCTGAAGGGACATATCGTGATTCTTGGCTGGCATCATGAACGCACCCGACGGATGCTGGAACTCATCTTCGGGGACCGTAAGCGGCAGAAGCGTGAGGTAGTGCTGTGTGCATCCGATGATATGGAAAATCCGATGCCAGGCCAGGTGCATTTTGTCCGTTCGGAAAGCCTGACCTCGGAGGACTGCTTTACCCGCTCGGCACTGCGTGATGCGGATCGTGTCATTATCTACGGCATGAATGATGACAATACACTAACTGTGTCGTTAGCTGTCACCGGTTATGGTACCCCTGCACATGTTGTCAGCCACTTTGAAAGCAGGGAAATGGCTGATTTGCTGGCAGTACACGCACCCCAGGTGGAGACCCATGCCAATATTTCCATTGAGATGCTGGTACGCTCTTCTCAGGATCCCGGTTCTTCCCGTGTGCAGAACCAGTTACTCAATACCCTCTCCGGGCCGACGCAATACAGTATGACGGTACCACCGTCGTTTGTTCCCTGCCGCTTCAGTACGCTGCTCCAGTGGTTCAAGCATCAGCATGATGCATTACTGTTTGGTGTTGCCAACAGCGCGACAGGCGATGATCTGGTGTTGAACCCGGATGCGGATTACCCAGTTACCCCCGGGCAGATTCTCTATTTTATGGCGGGGCAGCGTTTGCATGCCGGTGAGGTCGACTGGAACCGCGTTGTGGATTCAACGGCAGAAATGGCTTAATTGACACTGCGTCCTGGAGAAATGGCGGCGAGAAAGGGATGCGCTAATGCCACTTCTGGTGTTACGCGGGATTTCAGGGGGCCGGTCATACTGCGAAACAGTTGGGCTGCCTCTTGACCGGCGCAGAGCTCAATGTCCCGATAGGCGGTTTTCACCTGTTTCAGCATCATCCGGTTTCTGTCGCTCCTGCTCAGAGGGATGTCACTGTTACTGCGATTCAACTGTTGGCGGGTGATTAATTTTTTACCCAGCAGAAGCTCTACCATGACGCAGGCCGCCGACCAACTATCCACATTGTGGCTATTATCGCCTGATAATATTTCAGGCGGCATGTATTCAAACAGCACTTCCTCCTGACGTGTCCCCTGAGTGGTTGCACGCCCAAAGTCGCAAATCTTCAGGCACTGACCATCCCAAAGAAGATTGTCGGGTGTGATGTCATAGTGCTGTATTGCGTGTTTCTGCATATAAGCGATACCGGACAGCAGTTGTCTCATCAGGCAGGCAACTTCCGGAGCACTGAAGTGTTTTCCAGTGTTAAGTATTGAACGCAAGGAGGGGCCTCCCATATCCATGATCAGATAATGGCAATCGACAGTTTGGCAGGTGTAATGCAATGAAATAATGTTTGGGTGACCCGGGTTGCTCAATGCCTGCATGATGTGCTGTTCTTGCATGGCTTCCAGAGGCTCATCATCGGCCATGACACGTACAGACTTGGCTGCAAGGTAGCGTCCTGTGAAGATGTCCTGAACTTCCCAAACCGTACCGAACTGGCCTTGATCAATGGTTTTTCTGAACTGGAAACGATCTGTTGGTGTCGGTAGACAAGGATCTGCCGATATTCTTTCGTGCTTTGTTAAAAGCTTGTTATTGCAAGACTGACCATGATTAAACAAACTGCGCTTTATCGATAAAAGCGCCTCGATGATGGATCTTGTTGACGACGTTTTTTGTGTGGTTTTTAGCATTAACAATCATGTGTTTAGTGCCTGTCTTCTTATAATTCTAGATAGTCAAACACTTGGGTTTTATAGCTATTTCAAACAATCACCCCGGCTTTTAATCGTAAATACAAAGAATCGGGTCTGATCTGCTATCACTTAGTGAGCAGGTGAGATTTCGGGTCAATACGGGTAGTCATCACGTATAGGAATAGCTGTTTTCCTGACCTATGATCGGGGCATATCGGGGGGAACCCGGCCTGATTGCCCCGTCATTCGGGATGACTCAGGCCCAGAGGTTTCAGGATTCATTCGTTATTCAGGTTCCAGGAATGCAAAAAACAGAGAGATCCCGGATCGCCATTCTGACCACCGGCGGTACCATTGCCGGCGAAGGTCAGTCACAGACCGGCGGCGCTTACACGTCAGCCAAGCTCGGTGTCCAGCAGCTGCTGGAGGCGGTGCCGGAGCTGCACGAAGTGGCGGATATTACCGGTGAGGAAGTGGTGAGCATCGGCTCCCAGGATATGTCCGACGAGGTCTGGCTGACCCTGGCCAAGCGTATCAATGCTGTGTTGGCCCAGGACGACATTGATGGCATCGTCATCACCCATGGCACCGACACCATGGAAGAGACCGCCTGGTTCCTTCATCTGACCGTACACTCCACCAAGCCGGTGGTACTGACCGGTGCGATGCGTCCGGCCACTGCACGCAGTGCTGATGGCCCCCTGAATCTGTATAACGCGGCCGTGACGGCGGCCTCACCGGAAGCGGTTGACCGGGGTGTGATGGTGGTCATGAATGACACCGTTTTCGGTGCCCGCGATGTCACCAAGATGCACACCTCAGGCGTAGATACTTTCCAGGCGCCGAACTTTGGTCCCCTGGGTTATGTGCATGATGGCGTCGTGACTTTCCAGCGTCGTCCTGAGATGCGTCATACGGTGACGTCAGAGTTTGATGTATCCAGCCTCGACAAGCTGCCACAAGTGGGCATTGTCTTCGGATACTCCAACTGCTCCCCGCTGCCGGTCAACGCGTATGTTGGCGCCGGGTATCAGGGTATCGTTCACGCCGGGCTGGGTAATGGCAACATTCACTGTGATGTGCTGGATGCCCTGGCCAACGCCAGCCGTGACGGCGTTCGGGTCGTGCGTTCTTCCCGTGCCAATAGTGGTTCTACCACGATGGCGGGTGAAGTGGATGATGAGCAGTACGGCTTTATTGCGTCATTGCACCTCAACCCCCAGAAAGCCCGGGTGCTGTTGCAACTGGCACTGACCAAGACCACCGATCGGGAAACCATTCAGAACTATTTCCTGACCTACTGAGTTTCGGGAACGCGGAACCATTTCCGCCAGGGCAACCTTTGTTACTTTGGCGGAATCACTCCACTTTTTGCTAACAATTTTCTACAATGCGCGGTAGCTGATCAGCCATTGGTTCACTGGTTCACGAGTAAGTCATGCCTACGTTCA
The DNA here is from genome assembly GCA_964291505.2 of uncultured Kistimonas sp. GTDB lineage: Bacteria > Pseudomonadota > Gammaproteobacteria > Pseudomonadales > Endozoicomonadaceae > Kistimonas. Next base: position 1,555,239 of record OZ220199.1, read on the forward strand.
AAGCGCGCGAAGTTAGCCGCATAGTTAATACCATATACAAAGCGATCATTGAGCAACGCCTGCCAGCAGGCACCCGCCTGGTAGAAACCCGACTGGCCGAAACCCTGAATGCCAACCGTAACCACGTGCGCGATGCGCTGGTGGAGTTGTCATACCGCAATGTGGTGGTTATTCAGACCAATAAAGGCGCCTGCGTCGCTCAACCCGGGAAACAGGAAGCTCGCGAAGTATTTGACGCACGTCGTATTATTGAAACGGGTCTTGTACGCCAGGCCATCGACCGAATCGACAGTAAGGGTGTCAGGCGGCTGGAAAAAATCAGTGCCAAAGAAGATGAGGCTATTCGCAAGGGTTCGCGGCCTGACATGGTCCGCCTTTCCGGTGAATTTCATCTGGAAATTGCCCGTATTGCTGACAACGATACCCTGTTGAAACTGCTGGATGAGCTGGTGGCCAGAAGTTCGTTGATTATTGGTCTTTATGAAGCCATTGCTGATGCATCCTGTTCTGCAGATGATCACCATGAACTGATTCGTCTGATCGGGGAACGTCAGCATGATGCCGCCGCTGAGTTTATGGGGCGACACCTGGACGAGATTCGTAACCGTCTTCACCTGGAAGAAAAGCCGGCCAAAAATCTGGACCTGGCTGAGATGCTGGCCGCCGTTTAACACGGTTGAACCGGTTTTCTTTCCTTTTCTGCCTGTCGTCTTTTTATTTCCCACACTTGCCACTTTGAGGCCTGACAGACACGGAGTCTGTCAGGCTGCCTTGCGTTGCTTACCGTAAATTTACGCAGCCCCCGGCCAATGTTTTGACCTGTCTCAAGGTTTAGCTGCTATTCCGGCGTATAGTCGCTAACAAAAGCACGCAGGATTGTTAGCAATCTGGAGGGGCGCTACAGACTTCTGTGTGTATCAACGAAAATCAAAGTAGTGGAGAAGTGTCATGGGATACCCAGACGGTCTGTTAAAAAACCGCTCAGTGATCAAACACGGTGTGTATGCGGTGGTTGCCCCGGAAGGACGTGTGATCAATTCCATCCCCGGTTTTGATGGTTGTGCGCTGACGATTGTGGCTTCTCCGAAAATGGGCGCCAGCTTTGTGCAGTATGTCGGCACTGTGCAGCCCGATGGCGGTACCACTAAGCCCTTTGCCAGTGAGGAAATGATCGAAAGCTTTGTCTACTTCATGGATGGTGAGGGTTCCCTGAAAGTCAGCGTAGGCGACGAAGAACAGACCCTGACACAGGGCGGCTATGCCTTCGCTCCTGCTGACAAGGCGCTGTCATTCCAGAATATTGGCGATAAGCCGCTGCGTGTTCTGCTTTACAAGCAGCGCTATATCCCGCTCGAAGGACAGAGCGCCCGCACCGTCTTTGGCAATGCCAACGATATCGAAGAAGTCTTCTACGACGACATGGAAAACGTGTTCATTCGGGATCTGCTGCCCATTGAAATGGGCTTCGACATGAACATGCACATCCTCAGCTTTGAACCTTCCGGCAGCCATCCGTTTGTTGAAACCCATGTCCAGGAGCATGGCGCTTACCTGCTCGAAGGTGAGGGCATTTATCTGCTCGGCGAAGACTGGGTACAGGTACAGGCGGAAGACTTTATGTGGTTCGGTCCCTTCACTCAGCAGGCGGTCTACGCCACTGGTCGTGGACGACTGACGTATATCTACTCCAAGGACTGTAACCGCGACGTAGACATCTGATTTCCCGCCCGGCGCCGGGGAGGAGCCGGCCGCCGGGCTGAAGCAAGTCCTGTAATACCTATAACGCCAAATTTATTCTGACCATTCAGGAGTTTTTATCATGGCCATTACTGCAGACTTCAAAGCCCGGGATATCCGTGACCACCTCGACGCCACCGGCATGAAAGGCCGCAATATCACCTTCCTTGATGATTTCAGCCGTGAGCAGATCACTCACCTGTTCAAAGCGGCGGAAATGCTGGAACCATTCATGCGCACCGGCCTGAACCTGTTGGAAGGCAAGGCGCTGTACACGCTGTTCTTCCAGCCTTCCACCCGTACTCGCTGCAGCCATGAGGATGCGATGATCCGTCTGGGCGGTAAGGTCATCACCGAAGCTGATCCACTGCACAACTCGTCTGCTGCCAAGAACGAAAGTCTGTACGACAGTTTGCGCGTAACTTCCAAATACGCCGATGTCATCGTCATGCGTCACCCAGACGACAGTGAAGTATTGCCAACGCTGGAACGTCTGGGCAGTGATTCCTCGCCAATTATCTCCGGCGGCTATGGTCACGTAACCCATCCGACCCAGGGCCTGTTGGACAGCTACACCTGCTACCGTGCCTTTGACGGTAACTTTGAAGACATGACCGTCGTTATCTCCTCGCCCGACTTATCCCGTGCCCGTTCCGGTCAGTCCTTCGCTCTGGCGCTGGCAAATATGGGCGCGAAAATCGTTTATACCGGCACCAGCGAACTGCGCACACCAGAAGTCATTCGTCGTAAGCTGAACGCCATGGGCGCACGCTGGGAAGAACACTTCGATCTGGATCGCAAACAGCATGAAGAACTGTTCGCTGACGTGAATGCTGACCTGGTTTATCTGCCCGGCTGCTCCGTGAAGAAAGACGATCCGAATCGTGAAGACTTCATGCGCAAGCTGAACAATCACTACATCTCTCTGGAAATGCTAGAAAACGTCAAGCGCAAGACTGGCAAGACCGTGGGCATCCACCACTCCCTGCCACGTAACCCGGGCGAGTTCGATGATGTGATCGACCAGACCGCGCACGAAATCTACTTCAAGGCCATTGAGTTCTCCGTTGCAGTACGGATGGCACTGCTGGCTTCAGTGGTAGGTGTGAATTAATCCAGTCTGACCCGAAGCGGGGAGGTCAAGAGCCTCCCCGTTTGCATTTTTTGCCACGGAAATGCCCATCTAACCCGTCACTATCGTTGTTAGTATCCGTCAGACTTTGATGAGGTATGCCGTGATCTTTAGGGGAGAGAAATAATGCTGACCGTGTGGGGACGCCGTAATTCCGGCAATGTCCAGAAAGTGATGTGGGCTATAGGTGAACTCGGTCTGGCATATGAACGCCGGGATGTGGGTGGCTCCTTCGGCCAGCTGGATACACCGGAATTTCGAACGATGAACCCCAACAGCAAGGTGCCGGTGATTCAGGATGATGGGCACTGTCTGTATGAGTCCAACACGGTGGTGCGTTATCTCGCCAGTGCTTACGGCTATGGTGATCTGTTTCCCGGTGATCTGCAGGTTCGCTCCCAGGCTGATCTCTGGATGGACTGGCAGTTGAGCACCATTGATCGTCAGTTGGGCCCTTTGTTCATGGCGACGGTCAAAACCGAACCCTATGCCCGTGACCCCGACCAGATCAGCCATCTGGCCCGCCAACTAGGTGAAAGCTTCAAAATTCTGGATAACCATTTAGCGGATAACCCGTATGTGGCTGGCGATCAGTTCACCATGGGAGATATTCCGTTGGGTGCGGCCGCATTCCGGTATTTCTACCTGGATATCCTGCGCCCTGATCTGCCTCACGTCAGCCGCTGGTATGACAACCTGTGCAATCGTCCGGCCTATCGTGAACACGTGATGATTCCCATCGGCCATACCCCGGAAGAGTGGCTGGCGCTGGAGCAGGAAGGGGCGCAATCGCTTTGATGCTGTGTAACAACGAACATTTGTCTGTGTCCTGATAGTGTGAATTGCCCGTGCCGACTGCACGGGCTTTTTTGTTGTGGATAAGTCGTTTGGATGGTTAGACCAACGTCGTAGTTAGTCATACTGACAATGGGGTTATGCATTCCCCTTTCAGACCGTGATATCAATGGGGCTTAAACCCATTCACGGAGAATAACGACATGGCAGTAATCACGATTAACGCAAACCAGAAATTCATCGACCAGGTCAGCGCGCTGGCTAAAGAGGAAGGTGTCAGCAAAAGCGAACTGTTGCGCATGGCCCTGGAGTGCTACAAGCTGCAGCAGCAGAAGCGACGCCTGCAGGTCCGTTTCAGCCACGAAGCATCCGCTATTGCCAAAATGAAAAAGAATGCGGCTAAAGTCGAAGCCATGAACAGTGGCGGGGACGAATCACGCACCAGCCATTAACCCGTTTTTTCTGGCGAATGGCTGGCCTGTGGATTATTGCCCTGCAGCAATGATGCGCGCGGCTGCCGTGGCCAGAACCTGGCAACCTGCGACCAGATCTTCAGGTTTTGTGTCCTCGGCAAAGTTATGACTAATACCATTAATGCTGGGCACAAACATCATGGCACTGGGCATGACCAGTCCGAATATATTGGCATCATGCAGGGCGGCGCTTGGCAGCTTCATCCAACGTTCACCAAGGTGTTGTTCTGCTGCCTGGGCTAACTGTTCCTGCATCGTCCCGTTCATTAATACAGGCTCCGTTTCCGGCTGCCGTTCGACATGAATGTCTACGCCGAGCTCGGGGGCCATTTGTGACGCCAGATCCCGCACCGCCGTTTCCATGGATACCAGTAAATCCCTGCAGGTATCCCGGTATTGCAGCCGCATAAAGGCGTGGCCGGGAATGACGCTGGCAGAGCCGGGGTAGAACTGAACCCGGCCGATCGTCCATACGGTGAATTCTGCCGCCATAGCGGCCAGCATACTGTCCATCTGATTGGCAAAACGAAACAGTGCCTTACCAGCATCCCGACGTCTGTCCATGGGCGTACTGCCGGCGTGGTTCGCTTCTCCATGAAACGTGATGTCCAGGGTTCGGCAGCCGACGATGCCTGTCACGATGCCGACCTGTTTCCCGGCTAATTCCAGCCGTGGGCCCTGTTCAATGTGGGCTTCCAGATAGCCGATGTAGCGTGTCGGATCATACTGGTCAGGTTGGCCATTCAGGCCAGCATCAGCCAGCGCCTGTGACAAGGGATGACCGTCGTTGCGTGTGGCAGTGGAGAGTACCGACGGATCAAGCTGTCCGAGAAAACCCTGACTACCCAGAAATCCATGATAGGTATGCTCTTCGTCCGACCATGACGCGATATCCAGCGCCAGGTGCCGGGTTTCCGGGCATTCATCAAGTGCCCTGGCGACTTCCAGGGCGGCGATCACGCCGTATGCACCGTCCAGCCAGCCGCCTTCCGGCTGGGTATCGGTGTGAGAGCCCATCAACAAGGCACGCCCCGGTTTTCGGGCGTAGCCGATGACATTGCCAACGCCATCAATCTTTGCCGTCAGGCCGGCCTCATCCATTCGCGCCTGAAGCCAGCGTCGAGATGCCAGGTCTGCTTCCGAAAAGGATTGTCTGACCACGCCATTTCCCTGGCCACCGAACTGACGAAGGGTCTCAAGATCTGCCAGAAAGCGCTTGGGATTGATGGTCGGTATTGCCATGGTGAAGGTCTTCCTGTCACTAGTCTGAAGCGGCTTCAGTTTGTTGTTGGGGGCAATCGCGGTATTAAAAGTGGATCACCGGTATGCCTTTATCCATTGCTAGCAATGAACTTGCGTGTCTTAACACATTGTTTTTAGCGTGTTTGTTGAAGTGTGTGAGCTTTTTGTTTTGTTCTGTCCATAGATTCTGGCAAGAAACAAGACGGAAGTTTTTTGACCTGTCTCATGGTTTGCTGAGGATTTGCTCAGCAAAATGCTAACAAAATATAAATAGGTTGTTAGCAGGTTTGGGCGTGTGTTGCAGAACATGAAGGGCTGTAGGCCTTCTTGTGCCACTGACAGGCCGAATCAAGCAATGCTGGACTTGTGACTACGGTGCGCTGACGTCATGGGCACGTAATGGGGATATGCCTGACATGGGTTTCGCTGGATACCGGAAGCGGAATGGAAACCAGGACAACTACCGGGAAGGGTAGCGGTATCTAACCACAACTAGCCGTAGACGGAGATAACCATGACGATCATTTCGTCCACCGTTCCTGTGCAGAAAACGACCTCGCCTCAAAAAAAGCGTTTCGAATTCCCGGATATTTACGTCATTTTGTTCAGCTTTATTGTTCTGGTGGCTTTTCTTACCTGGATTGTCCCTGCTGGTACCTATGAGCGACAGGTGTTGCCGAATGGCCGGGAATCGGTTGTACCCGGTTCTTACCAGGTTATGGAGCAGACACCGGTCGGCATCATGGATGTGGTGACTGCTATTCCTGTGGGTTTACGGGAAGCGTCCAGTGTCGTGTTTCTGACCCTGCTGGTAGGCGGTGCTGTGGGGGTTATCCGTAAAACCGGTGTCATCAACATGGGCATCAATGCCATGATGCGGGTGCTGGGGCGGCGAACGGAATTGCTGATACCGGTACTGATGGGCATTTTCTCTCTGATTGCCGCCTTCATAGGAACACCGGAATTGGGCATCGCCTACCTGCCTATTGTCCTGCCACTGATGTTGAAACTGGGTTATGACACTATCACTGCCACAGGGTTGGTGTTGTGTGCGACGACATTAGGGTTTGCTTTCGGTATTACTCCGCCAGCCACCGTCGGCATTGGTCATATGCTCTCGGATTTACCAATGTTCTCTGGTGCCTGGTACCGGGCGATTTTCTATTTCCTTATTCAATTTATGTGTGCCTGGTACATCATGCGTTATGCCGCCCGGGTTAAGGCGAACCCCGCGTCTGGCAGTAATTTTGAGGTGGATCAGGAACTGCGCCAGTCAATGACAACGGACGACAGTGAAGAGACGTTTACGTCCCGTCAGCGTTTCGCAGGCATTGCCACTTTAATCATGTTTGTGGGGGTTATCGCTTCCATCCTGAAGTTTGCTCTGGGCTTTGATGAGATCTCGGGTCTGTTCGTGGCGATGGCCGTCATTACATCATTACTGGTGGGTTTTTCGCCTAACAAAATCTGCGCGAACTTCAATGAAGCCTTTAGGGAAATCCTGGTAGGCGCGATGATCTGCGGTATTGCCCGTGGTGTTTCAGTGATTCTGGAATCCGGGAATATCATGGATACCATTGTCTTCTATCTGGCGGAACTGGTGGGGAATCTGCCTCAGGCATTTACGGCTGTTGGCATCTTGTTTGTCCAAACGACCTTTAACTTTCTGGTTCCTTCAGGCAGTGGTCAGTCACTGATTACCCTGCCAATCCTGATTCCTCTGGCCGATTTGGTCGGTTTGACCCGACAGGTGGTGGTGCTTGCCACCCATTGGGGAGATGGCATCACCAATATCCTGTTCCCGACATCGGGCTATTTTGTGGCCATCCTGGTGATTGGTCGCGTGAGCCTGGCGAAATGGCTCAAGTTTTATTTTCCGTTATTCCTCGCGATTCTTGCGACAGCGACGATGGGTCTGGTCATTGCCCAGATGATTGAGTTGGGACCGTTCTGAGCTTATTAATAAGTGCATTGTGCGGGTTTCTATTTCTGGAAACCCGCGGTGCTCATGTTGACGATGAAGTCCCTGTTGTTCTTCCTGCATCGTCAAATATCAAGCATAAAAGGCTTTCGCCGATAGTGATTGGAATACCCATCTCATCAAGAATAAAAGCCAATGCCTGTTTCGAAACCCCATTCAAAGCCTCAATCGTTAGGACATAGCCAAACGAATATTGCGAAAGATCAGGAACAGGACTCTTCTCCTGTGCAATCAGATGGCCGTACTGTCAGTATTCCTTCGGAAGCAGAGCCTCAGGTCAATAGCGGTGAAGCGGATGGTGAGGTCGGCAGAACGCCCAGCGGCAGCGTGTCTTCAGTGATGACTGATTATTCAATATCCAGTGCCGGGGGATTCGACGGTTCAGAATCCGGTTATTACTCATCCAGTTCAGAGAGTGATACAGATTCTTTCGACAGTGACAGTATAGCGATATCAATCGGTGATACACCGAAGGGCGACAGCGTGTCTGTCGTGGATGCCACGGCGATAAAGAAGGGGCTTGAGGGCATTTATAACGATCTCTTCCATGTGGGAACCTATTGCACGGATGATCTGGTCAAGGCCAGAGGTGCCTTTCAAAGCAGTGAGTTAGCGATGTTTCACCAGGCATTGGATCAGGCAGGCCTGGCAGAGGTCGGGCAGTGTTTTGTTGACAGTGCATTGCAACTCTTTTCCTGGAGCGAAACGTGTCCAGCGCCGGTCTTTCCCTCTGAGCTGAAACAACGAATAAAAAAGTACAGGGCCCTGCAGGAAAAGCTTACAAAAGCGAGCGATAAACTCAGTCGTATTGATACACCCGAAAAGGGGAACAAAGAGAAAACTAACATTTTTGGTGTGAAAAAATATGAAAGACAGGTAAAAAAAATAAAAGATCTGTCAGGAAAAGCGAGTGCTATTTCAGATCAGATAAAGGCCTTTAAAGAGGAACAGCTTGATCCTGTCAGAGACGATTTTAAGCGCCAGGTAAAAACCAGCATAAATAAACAACCATCCTGGGGAAAGCTTTGTGATAGCTATCAGGTGATCAGTGATCATCTACCCAAAGATGTTCAGCTGGAAGCCGCAGTTACGAGATCAGTCATGACCTGGGCTTACAATGTGCTCGTCCACAGAAGCAAGGAGCGTGCAGGTATTAAGGGCTGACTGATTCACTCTTTAGCCTTTTGTTGGTTGATGATCCTTGTCTCTGTTGTTGTCTGTACAACAATTTATCCTCTCAGCAGCCTTCCTCCCCAACAAGCGGGATTATCCGCTACTTTGATTGACCTATCTCAAGGATCTGCGCTACATCCGGCGTATATTTGCTAGCAATTATAAAATTTATTGTTAGCAATGCAAGGGGCGTCCCATGTCTGAGTTGAAATCCAGGAAATCCTTCAAAATGCCGGACATCTACATTGTTCTGGCAATCTTCATCCTTGTGATGGCGGCACTGACCTACATCATCCCTGCCGGTATGTATGAGCGGGAAACCGTGGAGACCGCCCACGGCGTCAAGGAGTTTGTGGTGGCGGACTCCTATCACCGGGTCGAGCAGAGCCCGGTCAGCTTTATGGACCTGGTGACCGCCGTACCGGATGGTCTTAAACGGGCCGCCTCCATTGTCTTCCTGACCTTCATGGTGGGTGGTGGCATGGGGCTGATCAAGCGTGCTGGCCTGATCGACCTGGGCGTCCACAAGCTGGCCGACAGTGTGGGTGACAAGGCTATCATGATTATCCCGATCCTTATGGTGCTGTTCAGTACCCTGGGGGCATTTATCGGGGTACCGGAGCTTTCGCTGGCGTATCTCCCGATATTGTTACCCCTGTTTTACCGGCTCGGTTATGACGGTATGACGGCCATGGCGGTCTCCCTGTTGGGACCCTGCATGGGTTTCACGTATGGTCTGACCATTCCCGGTTCTGTGGGGGTCGGGCAGCAGATTGCCCAGCTGGAGATGTTCTCCGGTTCCGGATTTCGGGCCCTTGTGCTGCTTATCGTGGTTGTGGTGGCTGTGCTCTACACCATGCGTTACGCCATGAAGGTCAAAACGAATCCGCACCTTAGCCTGAGCCGGGATTCTGATACGGTCATGCGCCAGAAGTTGGCAGAGATGGAACCGGAAGGTGAAATAAACGCGACACGTCGTCAGATTCTTGCTGGCTATGCGTGTTTCATCATGTTCCCGACAGCCATTGCTGCGATCCTGATCAATAACCTGGGCTTTGAGGCGATTGGAGGCCTGTTTCTGTTCATTGGTCTGACGGCAGCTGCGATTGCAGGTAAAGGACCCCAGCAGATTTGTGACGACCTGAACGCCAGTATGCGTGACATGATGGTCGCTGCACTGTTGTGCGGTGTAGCCAGCGCTATTGCTGTTGTGATGGATCGCGGTGTGATCACTGATACGCTGGTGTACTACCTTGAATATGTCCTGCGCAATACACCACCATCGTTGTCTGCTGTGGGTGTGTTCTGGACCCAGTCTCTGTTCAACTTCCTGGTGCCCGGTGCAACAGCGCTGACCGTGCTCACCATGCCGGTGTTATCACCGCTGGCATCATTGCTGGACATTCCCCAACAGGTGATTGTTTCCGCCAATGCCTGGGGTGGCCAGCTGACTGATATCTTCTTCCCGACCTCCGGCTTCTTTGTCGCCACCCTGGTACTGGCCAAGGTGGAATATGCGAAATGGATTCGCTTCTACTTCCCGTTGATGATGGTGCTTGGGGTGATCTCCAGTCTTGCACTGGTGTTGCAGCAGAGCCTGGGTATTGGGCTCGGCCTCTGATGTCTTGTGGATAACCGGCGTCGTACCGATGCCGGTTGTGAACACGGTTGCTGTGGGGGGAATCCTGTTATGTCTTTGCACACAGAGTTAATGGACGTTGCCATTACCGGCGGCACCCTGGTGCTTGAGTCCGGCTGCATAGAAGGCAACATCGCGATCAAAGATGGGCGTATTGCCGCGATTACGGCGACAGATGTTGTCTTACCGGCAAGTGAAACCATTGATGCCAGAAACCTGATGGTGTTTCCCGGTGTCGTCGATCCCCATGTGCATTTCAAGGAACCCGGTCCCGGGCATATTCGCGAAGATTTCCACAGCGGAACCTGTCAGGCGGCCGCTGGAGGTGTCACGACAACAGTGGAAATGCCCCTGAGTATTCCGTTAGTAACGACACGTGACGCCTTTTTACTGAAGCATGAGACTGCAAACAGCAAGGTCGTCACAGACTACGCGCTTTGGGGGTTGTTACCCGCAGATGATCTGGATCGGATTGAAGAACTGGTGGATATCGGTTGCGTGGCGTTCAAGACATTTTTATCCACAGATCCCGATGCACCAAAATTAACTGACTACAAGTTGCTCGAAGCCATGAAAGTGATGAAGCGTTTCAACCGTTTCATCGGCTTCCATGCCGAAAACCCGGACATCATCGATTCCACGGCGGAAGCCATGGAAAAAGCGGGTATCAACGGCGGATTGGCGCATTTGCAGTCCCGTCCGGATATTGCCGAGATGGAAGCGATATCGCGGATTGCCCTGTTCGCAGAAGAAACCGGCTGTGATGTGCATATCTGCCATCTTTCCAGTGGGCGTGCCCGGGACGTGATTCGTCATGCCCGCTCCCGGGGCGTCAGCATGACCGTGGAAACCCTGCCCAGTTACCTGATATTGGACGACAGTGACCTGGATCGTTGTGGTGTCTTTGCCAAATGCAATCCGCCCATTCGTAGCAGGGAAAATCAGGCAATTCTCTGGGATATGCTGATCAAGGGTGAGATCAATATGCTCGGTTCGGATCATTGCCCTTATACCGACGACGATCGTCTGAAGCATAACGGTGATATCTGGGCTGTACCGCCGGGATTACCGGGCATAGAGCTGATGTTGCCGCTGATGCTGGATTCCGGTTTGAACCAGCGGGGTCTTCGTCCGGAAATGGTAGCGCGTTTAATGAGTGGCGCCCCGGCTCGCCGGTTTGGACTGGGACACCGCAAGGGATCGCTACAGGTTGGGTTGGATGCCGATATCGTGCTGGCTGACCCGGATCATGTCTGGACGTATGACGGCACACGTTCTGTGGGCAAGCAGAAGAGTGCACTCACCCCCTGGGAAGGACGGGAAATCCGGGGGCAGGTGGTTCGGACGCTGGTTCGGGGAAGTACCGTATTTTGCGACGGTGAGGTAACGGCAAAACCCGGCTCGGGCCAATTAATAAAGCCTTCGTTCTGACAGGGTTTGCATAACAATCGTAAAAAAGGGCAGGGTGGTTTTGTCTGCGCTGTCCGTAAAAGACAGTGATAAGGAATCCGTTATGAGTCAGCAAGTAGACACCGTTATCAAACATGGTCGGCTGGTATTGGAAACCGGTGTCGTGAATGGGGCGATAGCCCTGCAGGACGGAAAAATTGTTGCCATTACGACCAACGAATCAGCACCAGACGCTCGTCGTGAAATCGATGCGACCGGATTGGTGGTGATGCCGGGGATGGTAGATCCGCACGCCCATATCTGGGAACCGACCCATTATCCGGAACGGGAAGATTATCTCACCGGTACCCAGGCAGCAGCGTCGGGCGGGATCACCACGCTCATTGAAATGCCGCTGTCTGTTCCGCCGGTCACGAATCAGGACGCCTTTGAATATAAGCGTGAAATTGTTGAAAAGAAGACTGTAGTTGATGTGGCGTTCTGGGGGGCACTGACAGAGAAATCCACAGGGCACTACGATGAATTGAACGACTGTGGATGTGTTGCCTATAAAGTCTTTATTCCTTACGCGAGCCCGGATTATCCCCATACGCCGGATTACGCTCTGCTGAAATCGATGGAAGAGATCAGTCGTTTTGGTGGTTTGGTCGGTGTGCATGCCGAGAATGCGGATATCCTGTTTAACCGCCAGAAAGAGTTCGAAGAAAGAGGCATGTTCAATGGTGCAGCCCATGAGCAAGCGCGACCGGAAATTGCTGAGGTAGAAGCAATTAGTCGTGTCATCCTGTTTGCAGAACACACCGGATGTCGTTTACATATTTGCCACTTGTCCACAGCGAAAGCGAGAGAATTGATTAAGCTGGCACGGGCAAGAGGTGTGGATGTGACGGTGGAAACCTGTCCACACTACCTGGTGTTGGATACCATGGATCTGGAAAAACACGGAGGTTTTGCCAAGTGCAACCCGCCGCTCAGAAGTCCGGAAAACCGTGAGTTACTGTGGGAGATGCTCAAGGCCGGAGAGTTCGACATGATCGGCACCGACCACACACCTTATACCGATGACGATCGCCTGAAACATGGTGACAATATCTGGAAAATGCCACCGGGGATTGGCGGAATGGATCTGATGCTGCCCCTGATGCTGGATGAGGGCTATCACAAGCGGGGTGTGAGTCTGGAACAGCTGGCGAAATTGATGGCCACACAGCCCGCCAGACGGTTTGATCTACCGCACAAAGGTGCACTTAATTTGGGCAATGATGCCGATATTGTGCTGGTCGACCTGGATGCCGAGTGGACGTACACCTGGGCCAACTCCTATGCCAAGGCCAAATGTACCCACAGCCCGTATGAAGGGAAAACATTAAAAGGGAAAGTGGTAGAAACGCTGGTGCGGGGTAACACGGTTTATCGTCATGGTGAAATATTGGCAATGCCAGGTAGTGGTGATATGAATTTCCGTAATAGATAAACGGAGGGTTAGGGTTTGTTAAATGAGGATAATATGTGAAATAACGATTGTTCACGGTCGAACTATTTGATTATTTTGAGAGACTTACTAATTATAAAATATGAGTGTGTAGATAGTTGTAGTTCCCAGCTTATGGATCGTTTTTCCAGTAAGCTGGGATTGCAACAGTTTGGGCAAATTGATTAATATTTATAGTCCCGTAAGATCGAGTTAGTTTTTCTATCGGAAAGGTCTTATGATAGTGATCCAAAAAAATATTCTTAGTGCAACTTCTTGGTATTTCTAATTATAAAATATGAGTGTGTAGATAGTTGTAGTTCCCAGCTTATGGATCGTTTTTCCAGTAAGCTGGGTGCAACAGTTTATTAATATTTATAGTCCCGTAAGATCGAGTTAGTTTTTCTATCGGAAAGGTCAAAAAAATATTCTTAGTGCAACTTCTTGGTATTTCAAGAGTCAATATACTTCCGTGAATTAATAGAACCTTTTGAGAGTCTTTGGTTATGCTAGGATTTTTTGCGCCAAGTTTTGTACCTGGTCATAGTAGATATAATCAGTATTTCAATCCGCCAGTAAAAAGGTATTGTACTAAGCTAACAGCTGATAGAGTTTTGCTAGAAACTCAGAGTAGAGTCTTTAATATAAGGCCTTCTGTTATTATGAATCGGAAGATAAATGTATATCAGGCAATGGACAGTGCTAATCTTTTAAGATTTTATGAGTCTGATTATGAAAGAAAACTGATTGACATTGGAAGTCCAGAAATAGGTTTGAATCTTGAACATCTTATTTTTCATGGGGTTTACCCGATAGAGCAAAAACAGTTAGAGGCCGCGTATCATATCTGCACAGCAAAACCTTCCCCCCTGGTTCATTTAAGGCGTCTCTGCATTCCTATGTTGACTCTTTCTTTCAATGTAGGTTGGCCCGAAAATATAATGGCGCTCCTGGCTGTTTTGGGTTTGGATTATTTGACACGGGATCAAGATTGGGTAGGTAAATACCAAACTATTGTACATTGTGACAGCTGTTGTTTGAAGCAAGCTACTATCATCCCTGATCCAGAAAAACCTGATCAAACAGAGTTTGAGTTAGATACAAAAGATTTAATGGCAAAAATACCCACTATAGCTAATTCACTTACTTGGCAAACATTTGGAGATAGACAAGTTTTCTCTTTCATATCCTATATATCAGAGGATTCAAATAATAGCGTTGCCTTGATAAGTAATGAAAATGGGAATAAATTCATAATCAAACATATTTTTGGAGAAGCCGTTGATTTATGTGGAGAGCAAAGTTATCCAGAGAGTTTCACCATAATGCAACACATAAGGCAGGCAGCATTGGACAGAGGCATACTAATGGGAATAGGTGCTGACTTGGATGTAATACCTGTTGTAAGCCGTACTAAACTTATAAGCGTTCCTGTTAAAGAAGATGATCGAGAAGGATTGGCTTTTTTTAAAATGGTTCCCTATGTGGAAAACTCCATGGAGTTGATTGATTTTGAAAAAAATCCAGCTTTGACTCCGGAAAGACAACGTTCGATTTATAAGAGAATTGCGCAGTATTTAGCTCGATTACATACATGTGAGGGAGATGTGAGGTTGTTGGGTCATGAGAGTTGTAGAGGTAATTTTGTTTTAACTGCTAGTCGAGTTTTTGGTCATCCCCACTTTAGAAACTGGCTTGTAGATCCATCTAATAGAGATAGATTGTATTTAGTAGATTGGGATCTATATAGTAGAGAGAAAAGTATGAAAAAACCTTGCGATATTATTTTTTCGGAAGATGATATTTACTGCTTTTTCAGAGATTTACCCGATGATTATAGAAATGATTCTAAAAATATCTACTTGGAAGAGTGGCAGTCTTGTTCTCATATTCTAGAAAAAGATAAAGAAAAAGCGCTATCGTTACTAGAGAAAACAATAGAGGGAGTAATCAATAAGTTACGTGGTCATAATAAATGATACTGATTTTGTTTTTAAAATCTACGGATTAATGGAGAAAATAACTGTTTGCTTCAATTCTCTATTTATCATTCTTTTAGTTATGGAGCTAATGTGTCCGTAGAAGAGCAACAATTTCTTAACTGAAAATGTGATATGTTTATTTCATAATTGTATCTATCGTGCTTTTAAACTTGAAAAGCTACTTGCTACTTTTTTTATTCGTAAGATGAAATTATTTTTTTGTTAAACACCAACAGATCAATGAAGCAGCAGTGACCATAATAACGCCCTGCCAAAACGTCGTACTGAGTGCCACATTCAACAGTATGGCAGCAAAGAGTGTTGAAAGTAGTGGGGTGAAATAGGACAGCACCGCCAGTAAAACCATATTGCCGCCGATGATGCCGATATTCCACAGGGCATAACCCATGCCCATGGCTGCCGCCGCCAGTAGAAGGTCAATCACAGCACCTGTGGAAAACACCATGGCTGGTGCATCACTGATAAAGTACTTTATCCACAACGCCAATGCCGTGGCCATAAAAAACCAGGTAATGGCATTGTGGCCGCCAGAAAGGCGTTTGGTAACGTTGCAATAAACCGCCCAGATAAAGGCGCCGATAAAAGCCATGGAATAGCTTGCAGGGTTGGTCGCTATATTGGCGGCGAGTTGGTTCAGGGATAACCCTTCATCGCCACTGACCGTCCAGGCGACACCCAGAAATGCGAGGATCAGCGCAGGGTACAGCCAGAGGCTCACATGTTGCCGATTAACGATCACAGTGAGTAATACCGTCAGGCATGGCCACAGGTAATTGATCAACCCTATCTCTATGGCTTGCAAGCGGTCATTGGCTAGCCCAAGCGCTAGTACCAGGAATATCTCATAACTCACAAACAGTGAACCACCTATCACCAGGTATCGGATTTTGAATAACTTCGGGTGTGGCAAACCAATAAACACGGCAAGAAAGAGGGAACTGACGGTATAAATCATGGCTGCACCGCCAACCGGCCCCAGCTGCTCGGTGACATTGCGCACAAAGGCAACGATGGTGCTCCAGAACAGAATGGCCAGACAGCCTGCCAGCGTATATTTATGTGTTCCTGCCAAGATGCGCCCTTTTTACATCGGGTGGATAGTCAATCTACCGTGTAGGCAGACAGGTATGGCTGTCAATCACAATGGCGCGATGAATAACGACAATTGGATTAAAGGCTGACGCAAAGTGTAGTGGTCATTTCTTGAGTATTTCAAATCGGGAGGGATCTATCTTTCTGTTAACAATTCTTATCCTATAAATAGCCAGCTATGACAAGATTAACTGTGTTTGTGTTCTGATATCGCGACCTCAAGGCGATATGTCGCGATATTGATTTGATTCAAGAGCGGGTCAGCATTGTAAATTGTTAGCAATCATAACGGTGTATTGATCTACCACAAGGTTTCCTCCCCCAACATCGTGAATAGTGACGCCTCTGCCATTATCGCTGCATAGGACGTGGTAATGATCCTGCACACCAGAGTGCATTGCATGACTGATAACAGGGATGACTGCCATATCCCCGGTTATCACATCGCCGCTGACTGGTTACATCCGGATGGGTCAGGCTAATGCCTGCCTGCTGAACAGATTTTGTTCGGCCGCATCCGAGGATCAGTGATCCACTGGCTGACGACCGAACCTCGCAAGATTACAGAATCTGGCAATCCGAGGGGGAAAGCCATGTCATGTAACACCTTGTGCAATGATGCGTTACGACCGACGACTGATGTTCAACGAAACCTGTCCTTCTGGGATTACACCCTGCTATGGGCGGGAATGACCATTAACATCGGGGGCTTTGCTGTAGGAGGGCAGCTCTATCCCGGTCTCAGCCCTGTGGCGATTATTCTGGCTGTTATTGTGGCCTATTCGATTGTCTCGGCCCTTCTCGTGCTTAATGGCGATATGGGCTTGAAGTATGGCGTCCCTTTCGTCATTTACCTGCGCGCCTGTTTTGGCATCAAGGGCGCGATTATTCCCAGTGTCATTCGTGCCATTCCCTGCTTCTTCTGGTTTGGTTTCCAGACCTGGATTGGAGCGCTGGCGGTTCAGAAGCTGATGGTGATCTGGTTTGGTACGGATTTCACCGTCAACCTGTATCTGCTGATTGGTCTGTTTGCAATACTTCAGGTTTGGAATGCGGTGGGCGGCCTCAAATCAATGGCGCGGTTTGCCTGGCTGGCGATTCCCCTGATGGTAATTTTCTTTTCCAGTACCATCATGTGGTTGCTGAAAACCCATGACTCATCAATGGCTGACATTCTGTCAGCACCCGCCCAGAATACTTACAGTTTTCCCTTTGCGGTAGCCGGTATTGCCGGTGTGTGGATTACCATGGCCTTGAACAGTGCGGATCTGGGGCGAATGATCCGGCGCCCCGCCGGCTTCGAAAAGAAACACTTCTGGCATCGGCAGAAGCTGACAATCGGTGGCCAGTTTCTTGGGCTGATCCTGGTCGGTTCACTGGTGATCATGGTGGGTATGGTGTCAGGGATCCTGACGGGGGAGTGGAATCCTGTTGATGTCATCATCAAGACATTTCACGACACCAGCCCTGCAATTATGGCGGCTGCTTTACTGACCATTGTCTTTGCCCAGTGGTCTACCAATACGACTGCCAACCTCATGCCTGCGACGTATATTGTCATGGCATTGCATTCAAAATTAACCTTCCGGCGTGCGACAGTGATCTCTGCAATCATTGGGTTGCTTATTTGCCCGTGGTTGTTTGCAGACAAGTTGATTCCCTTTCAGGTGGCCTGTTCAGTTTTACTTGGGCCAATTATTGGAATCATGCTGGCAGATTATTATCTGGTTCGGCGTCGTACGATCGATATTGAAGCGCTGTACGATGAGGAGAAACAGGCCGCCTGGCGACTACCGGCGATGTCGACCTTGTTGGTCAGTGCCGGCGCGGGGCTGTTAACAGTGTTGCTGATTCATGAGCAAGGTATAGGTTATTCATTTTATACCGCCTTTGCTTTGAGTGTTGTCATGTACCCGGTCATCATGCGAAACGAACGGCAGGACAAAGGTAGAGTAAAACTGCTGAATGCACACTGAGGGTAAAAAAATGGCGGCTATACAGCCGCCTTAGAAGGGTGATGAAAACGGTTTAGAAGGAATAACGGATCTTCAGGTTGGCGCTGTCGTTTTTGTAACCTTTCATCTGGTTGCGAATCACGCCGAGATCCAGTCTGAAGTTTTGATCCAGAATCAGGCTGAGCCCGAAGCTGAAACGCGCACGGCCGCGGTTACGCTCAGGTGCTGTTATGACAACCTGGTCGATACCCGTGGTATAGACGGCTCTGTGCGATGACGTATCACGACGGAAGTTGTGGTATCCCATGATGCTGACAAACGGCACCAGACGTGCTCTGCCGTGACCCAGGTTACCCGCCAGGTTGAAGCCCAGACCACCTTCCATGGAGCTTTGTGAATCCGGCTGGTATTGCGTGGTCGGATCCGTACAGGTGCCGCTACAGTCGCTGTCCCACTTCTCGGTGTAGCTGTCGAACGAGATCCGGTTGTAGTTCAGTTCAGCCAGTGGCGTCAGTGTCCAGTTGGGGGAGAGGTTGTAGACATTACCGACTAACAGGCGGGCATGGGTTGTGCTCGCGTAGTACTTGCTTTCCAGGTGTCCGGTGCCGCCGCCAACCGTCGCCCAGCGACGGGTTTCGTTACGGGCACGACCGAATGAGAACCCGGCTTCCAGAAATGCGCTATGAAATTTCCAGGAACTGTATAACGAACCGGTGAATGAGCGAATGTCGTTATGCTCCTGGTTTGGCTCATCATCAATCCGGCTCTTGCTAAGGGTCATGGCTGCGCCGAACAGGGCGCCAGAGATGAAGCTGTCCGTTTCCAGACCCGCTGTGAATGACTCTCCGCTGGCATCAAAACCGGACATGGTATCCGTATCACGACGCTCGGCAGAGAAAGCCTTGACGTTGGTCCAGAACCCGTTTCTGACCCGGTGACGGGTATCGCCGAAAGCCAGTCCTTCATAGGATTGATACTTGGGGGATTCGTGGAAGTCGTTGGCAGCCAGCAACGTGGCAAAATCCAGTCCGGAAGTCGATTCTGTGCCCGCTGCGGTTGGCTCAGCGGTGGCAATGAGCGTATCCACTTCAGCCTTGGTTTCGGCGATCAGCTGATCGGTATCCAATGCTACCTGTTGTTCGGCGGCAACAACTGTTGTTTCAACGCTGACCGGCGAGGCTTCCGCAGCCTTGTCCGGCGCCTGTTGAACCATCTCACTGACAATCTGTGTGGCCTGACGCAGGGCATTGAACTGCGCGACCTGATGATTGACCTCGACGGAATCAGCTTTCGGGGAAGATTGAACCACTTCCTGGGAAGTGACAGACGTATGACCGGGGTTGTCAGCAATGATCTGTTTGACGATATCCCGACTCAGACTGACGCCCATGGGCGCAGCAGATACAACCGGGGCAAGCAGAACTGCCAGAATCGTTAACCGCGGCAGAACTCTCTGCGACAGCATGGCACCACTCCTTTAATGCACAGCGTTATCCTACAAATGAAACTTTCGTCCAAATGGGAAATATCTTTAATACAGTGAAAGACCGTGATGATTTCCGTGCAGAGCTTCATTTTTCTGGACGGATACTGACTGAAAACGTCATGAAACCGGCAAACAGGGCGATTGATGGATGCCAGCGACAGGCCGAAAAACCAGATACATTGAGTCAGCACGGAATCACCATGCAGGACCTTCGTAAGAAAGCCATGGCCTGTTACAAGCAGGGACAATTCGCCGAAGCGGCTGCTTATTTTCAGCAGGTCATCAGCCAGGCGTCTGAGGATGCGCCGCCTATTAATGATCTGAAATACCTGTCCATGGCACTTTATGCCTGTAACAACTATGCCACCGCTCTGGATGTTACCCGTTCATTGCAGCGCTATTTGCCGGATGACAGTGAAGTGGCCGTCAACCTCGGCACGCTACAACTAATGACGGGGGATGTCACAGGTAGCCTGAATACCTTACAACAACTGATTCAGCGTGAACCCGGCAATGTGGTTGCGTTGGATAGCATTACCCAGCTGGCTTATTCGACGGGAAATTATGACGCAGCGAAACATTATGGCCGGTTATCGCTGGAAGCCAAGGATGTGGCCGTCTGCGCTCCGGATAAGCTGGCTGCGCTGGAAAACAGAACAGGCATAAAGCCTGGCGCAGATATACATAGATCACTAGAAGATGGCCTTCAAGTCATCAGTTATAGCCTTTGGGGAGATAACCCCGTTTATCTTCGGGGGGCGGTACGTAATGCTTATGCGGCATTGGTTATTTATCCGGGTTGGCAATGCCGTTTTTATTGTGGTGAAAGTGTGCCTGCTGAGACGTTAGCGGCGTTACGTGAGGCTGGAGCTGAATTGATTATGATGCCGGAAGACCAGGGCTTTTTTTATGGCCTGTTCTGGCGCTTCCTCGCCGCGGATGATCCGGCAGTGTCAAGGTATATCATTCGGGATGTGGATTCGCCATTAACGATGCCGGAGTGCTCTGCGGTTGAGCAGTGGGTAGCATCCAATAAGCCGTTTCATCTGATCAGGGATTGGTACTCTCATAGTGAATTAATTCTGGCTGGGTTATGGGGAGGCGTCAGGGGTGCGTTGCCTGAACTTCAGCCATTATTTGATCAGTACTACCGTGGTCATACGAAAGAAAGAACGATCGATCAGTTATTTCTTCGTGAATATGCTTGGCCCTATATCCGGACAAATCATCTGGCCCATGATGATATCTTTGATTTTGGCAATACCACTCAGTTTGACGGCACCATAAGGAAGTCAGAGGATGTGCATATTGGGCAGAATTGGGAAGCGTTTCTCCGACGTCCCATAGAAGCATGATAGATATGTTACCCATACAGGGCGTTTATGAAACGTAATTGCTTCAGTCTGTACAAGCAAGCACTACGCTAATGCATCAAAAAACGGGTTATTACATGATGTTCACAAAGAAGTCATAGATCGACTAGGAAAATACCCCTTATCCCCCTAGTCTATTCGCCGGGCAGTATTCTGAGATTTGATGCTCATATAGCTGCCTCTCAATAGCCCTGGCTCTATTGCTTAGTACTGATAGGTCTTGATACCACCCCAGCTGAAAACCATCATACGTCCCTAAAAAAAGACCAACAATGGCAGTACCAACCCCAAAGAATAGACTGGCAGGTACCCCTGCAATGGCAAGCGGTATGGTGAGTATCAACCCTTTCTCGTTATATATTTTGGAAATCTTACAGGCACCTGCAATGAGACCAACGGCAATTCCTGAAGCACATTCCAAAAATGCACAGAGAGGGATTGTTAAGAATATTGACAAAATCCGACGTGCATATAACAACTTTTCCTGACATGCAGAGGGTGCTGATTCTTGCATGGAAGAGAGTTGCGTATGATTGGCTACTGACTCTGGGGTGCCTGTGTAACCAACCACCCTGGGCTGGCGCTGGGTATGATTGCTTGTCCTATCCATTCGTTTGTTTCCTCCTTTCTGTATTGGCCATTTTCCGGCTTACAGCAATTTTCTGAATGAAGTGCCTGTCCTCTATGACAGCAGGTCTATCTATTGGTTCATTAGGAGGAGTATGACTGATCAAGGGTTAATCCTGCTGATAGCATGTCATGTGGATATGAGTAGAGCATGAAACAGCAATGCGAGTTTGACCTTCCCGTAAGTAGAACGCTTATGCTTGCTTTAAATGCAGGTTTCAGGAGGCAAATATGCCGAAAAAAGAGCAACTGCTGGCTTTGACAGGGGTTTCCTGTGCGGGCTGTGTGGGCAGAATTGAGAAGGCGCTTCTGGCTGTTCCAGGTGTTGAGGGAGTGGTGGTTAACCTCGCTGATCGGACGGCACAAGTCTGCGGTGAGGTGAGCAGTGCAATGCTGGTGGCAGCCGTGGAATCTGCGGGTTATGGCGCCAGTCCAGTTGCTGTTGAAACGCTTCATATTGCTGTACCTGGTATGAGTTGTGCGGGTTGTGTCGGAAAAGTTGAAAAGGCGCTGAGTCGCGTTGCCGGCGTGCAGACCGTTGCGGCCAATCTGGGTGAACGTGAGATTACAATCACTGGCAGTGCTGATATCGCGCCATTGTTGGCAACCCTGTCGGACATCGGTTATCCCGGTGAGTTCATTGATGCTGAAGAAAAGGCGCGTAAAAACCGTGAGCTGGAGGAGCAACAGCAGTATCGCCATATGCTCAAGCATATGGCGATTGCCCTTGGTTTAGGGGTACCGCTCATGGTCTGGGGCATGGCAACCGGTGAGATGGGTGTGAATAACAGCACCCAGCAATGGGGCTGGGGAATTGTTGGTGGCTTGACCTTCTTGGTTCTCTGGTTGTCGGGCGGCCATTTTTTCCGGGGTGCCTGGCAGGCATTGAAGCATCGAACCGCGACGATGGATTCACTGGTTGCATTGGGTACCGGCGCGGCCTGGCTTTATTCCATGTTAGTGGTGCTATTCCCGGACATGCTGCCTGTTGCTGCCCGGCATGTGTACTTTGAAGCCAGTGCCATGATAATCGGCATGATTAACCTTGGGCAGGCGCTGGAGATTCGGGCCCGTGGAAAAACCTCTGCAGCGATTCAGCGTTTGCTGGGTTTACAGGTCAAAACTGCACGGGTTGTCAGAGCGGGGGAAGAGGTTGATATTCCCGTGGAACAGGTTCGGGTTGGCGACAGTATTCGGGTTCGGCCAGGTGAAGCCGTTGCGGTTGATGGTGTGGTAACTGAAGGAAGTACCCGAGTGGATGAGTCCATGCTGACCGGTGAACCGGTACCTGTGATGAAGTCCACAGGGGACACGGTGTCAGCCGGAACGATAAATGGTAACGGCTCTGTCCTGTTTAGAGCTGAACGAGTGGGACGTGATACCGCCCTGGCCCGTATCATTGCCATGGTTCGGCATGCACAGAGCACCAAGATGCCCGTTGCCCGCCTGGCCGACCGGGTTGCGTCAGTCTTTGTGCCGGCCGTTATCGTGATTGCACTGGCAGCCGCAATGGTCTGGTATTTTGTGGGGCCCGAGCCGGCGATAGCTCATGCCTTGGTTGTTGCCGTGACGGTGCTGATTATTGCCTGCCCCTGCGCATTGGGACTGGCTACCCCCATGTCTGTGATGGTGGCAGTGGGTAGGGCGGCAGAATACGGCATGTTGGTTCGCAGTGGTGAGGCGTTGCAGAAGGCCAGTCGGCTCACAACAGTGGTACTCGACAAGACGGGGACGATTACGGAAGGTCGTCCAAAGGTAACGGCGGTTGTGCCGGCGTCTGGCTATACGGAGTCTCAGATACTTGCTCTGGCTGCAGGTTTGGAACAGGCATCAGAGCATCCTTTGGCTGAGGCGGTTGTGATGGCTGCCAAAGAACAGCAGGTGTCCATCTCGCCCTGTGAGGCATTTGAAGCAGTCACCGGTGCCGGTGTTAAAGGGCGTCTGGACAATCGCCTTGCATTACTGGGCAATGAACGGCTGATGCATGGGCATGGGGTGGATGTTTCAGTATTGGCAGAAATCTCCGCGGCACTTGCCAAAAAAGCTCAAACACCCATGTATCTTGCGGTTGACAACCAGCTGGTGGGCATTATCTCAGTGGCAGATCCGATTCGGGACGATTCCGTTGCTGCGATTCGTCGCCTTCATACCTTAGGTATCAAGGTCATGATGTTGACCGGTGATAACCGTGTCACTGCCGAAGCAGTAGCCCGGCAGGTAGGTATTGATGCTTTCCACGCAGAAGTATTGCCGGAAGACAAGGAGGCGCATATCCGCCGTCTGCAGGCGCAGGGAGATATTACGGCCATGACCGGGGATGGTATCAATGATGCGCCGGCATTGGCCCGTGCGGATGTTGGACTGGCCATTGGAACGGGTACGGATGTGGCGATTGAGGCAGCGGATATCACCCTGATGCGTTCGTCCCTCCATAGTGTGGCGGATGCGATTGAGTTGTCACGGGCTACTTTAAGGAATATCAAGCAGAATCTTTTTGGTGCATTTATTTACAATACATTGGGTATCCCTGTTGCTGCCGGTGTACTGTATCCATTGACAGGTTTGTTGTTGAGTCCGGTTGTGGCGGGAACGGCGATGGCCTTTTCGTCTGTTACCGTGGTCAGTAATGCCAACCGGTTACGATGGTTTAAACCTTTGGAAAGGCACGCTAAATAAATTGTTCAGGGTAGGGTGAATGTATTTTGCCGTACCCTGATTTTCATCGGGTGATGGCCTTGTTCATCCAGTCATGGGCGATGTTTCTTCTGCTTGAATAAGGTTTATTGTTTACAGACTCTTTCCTCAAACTAATGTCTAATACCCATTTTTAGCCATATCGCTATATTGTTGTTGTGGTAAAAAGTTTCTTGATCCTTGAGCCAGTTTGATAATCCTATTAGCTATAGGAAATAAGGGGCTGATTTTGTAAAGGAGTATGAAAATGGGAAAAGTAAGCAGACATCAGGTTCAACAAAGTCCGGCGCATACACGCATTAATCGCAATAAAACAAAGAGAAAACACTGGCCATTTAATCGAACTCGTAAAGTATCAGATATAGAAGTTAGAGAAACACTGTCATCAACAATTGACTCAAACTGTAAAACATCAAGTCACTCGATTTTGGATAGGATTTGCAGGCGTTGTGATAATGGCATTGATTGGATAAAGATTGGCTTTCTTACACTCGTAAAAGGTTGTTATTCCACATTTACCCATAACCAAGAGGCCATTGCGGAACTTGAATTAGATATTGCCGGATTGAGAAATAATATACGCGAGCGGAATGGCGAAGAAAAAATAACCAGAGCGAATAAGCCGGTATGGGAAAGAGCTCGCCGAGGCGATTTGGTAGGTGCCGGGAAAAACTTCCGCGACAACGTTAAGGATAAAGTTTCAGGTACTGCAGAGATCGCGACAGCTAAATTCGGAAAGTTCATCGCCGGAAAAGATGATTGATCGGATAAATAGTAAATTGTTTAAATAGTATTGGCTTCATCTTTTTTGACCACGTATGGTGTTAATTTTCAGTTATATTTTAAGTGTTAATTCAAAAAAACATTACCAGTTTCGCCGTGTGGAAATGCTTTTCTACTGATCGATTTAATCGTGTTTGAGAATATATAAAAGATGACGCTTAGAATGCAGGATGTTATTCACTGGATTGCGAATCTTAGTGAAGATGGTGCCGGAATACTGATTGGTATTATTGCTTTTACGGCTGCTTTTTTGATGTTTTCTGGGCTCAAATTTTTTAGAAAATACCACGCCGTCAATAAAATGCCGACGTCACGGGTGGGTGCGGCCAAACCCGGCTATGTCAAATTAATTGGTCGACCGGAAGCGCTTGAGAAAGGCGCATTTAAGGGACCGCTCAGCCATCGCTCCTGTGTCTGGTATTCGTATGAAGTGGAGCGTTATGTGCGGCGTTCCGGCTCAGATACTACTTCAAGATACAGTGGATGGAGAAGGGTTCACTATGAAACCAGCCATCCTTATCTGTTGCTGCGGGATCACACCGGTTTCTGTGCCATTGATATGGATGATACCGCGTTATTTCATATCAAAGAGACCCTGATCGGGCGTGGCAAGGACGATCCGGAAGACACTAGCCAGCCCGAATTACTGACCGGACTTCGGCTGGAATTCTGGTCACTGATGCCATTCGTGCCTGAGTATCGATATACCGAAAGGATCATCCGGGATACAGATGCTTTTTATGCATTGGGAGGTTTTGACACTCTGGATGCCGGGTCTTTGCCATTCGACCCCGAGAAAAAAGAAAAGCTGCTGGCGTTCAAGGCGCGCAGGGACAAAATCCGCAGGGTGGAGATGGATCAAATGTCCTCCTCCCTGTCCCGGTTGGATCTCAAGGAAGCCTTTAACGGGGTGATGAGAATGAATATGGCGGCTGCAGATCCAAGTGTACTGGATGATTTTGATCAGGATGGTGACGGGTATGTCCGTGATGAGGAGCTGGATACTATCGAGAAAACCATGATGTTGGCCGAATATCGTCACAAGCATGATTTAAAACACATAAACGTCATGTGTAAGCCAATTCATGGGAATCAGCCGTTTATTGTGTCGACAGTACCGCAGGGGGAAGTGATACGTACCTATCAGCTGCCCGGTTTTATCCGTCTGGGGTTGGGTGTTCTGTTCTTATCAATGGCGGCGGGGGTATTACTGATTCGTTTTTTATAGGGAGCAGGCCGGATGTTTTATTCCAGTAAGAAAGAGAAAGTACAGTCTGACACGATGATCGCGATCACCAATCTATGTCCTCTCTATGGTCTGATTGTCGGCGACTGGACAGGGTATGATCTGCTCTGGTTGTACTGGCTGGAAACGCTGGTCATCGGATTACTGTACCCGGTACGTGTGTCATTGCTGTGTTCTGATGGCAGTGATGTTAAACGTAAGCTCTGCATGGATGAATTGCAGAAGCTGGGGCCTTTTGTTGGTTTTTTCGCAATGGCGATCTATCTGACCCAGGGAATGCTCGAAGGGGCATCCACCCTGCCCTTGGCGAATGTTTCGGCCATGTTTTTTCTGTTTCTGGGGATTCTGGTGGTTGAGCCGGTTTACCGTTTGCTCATGGACGCTTCTGGCAATCGTCGGTACACCGCAGACGAGTTACCGGATGCGTTGGGGCCAAGATTCCTTACACTGTTCGGGGCTTTCTTCATTGGTATTCTGTCGATGGGCTTCATGGCCTTCGGTTTGATCGTTGCCAAGACCGGCATTGAAGTGGCAATGAACCGTGGCGTACTGACCTTTGGTGAGCCTGAGTATCCTCCGACGTTTGAAGAGTGGAAAGCGGGTCTGACAGAGAAAGACCGGCAGCGATTGGCAAAATGGTTTCCTGGTGGCATTGAAGAGGCGGAAGCCTACCACAAAAAACGGATTGAGCAGCAGCAGCGGAAAGCGCAGAAACGGCAGTCGAATACTCCCTGACTCCGGGTAGTGATCCTATTAAACTACGGCTATGGTCGTTAGAATGACGCCACAAGCCGCGACTTCCCAGACTACCCATGAATATCTCCCAGGCTGCACAGAAAACCGGGCTGACCAGCAAGACGATCCGCTATTACGAATCCATAGGGCTGATACAGCCGGCTAGTCGTCAGGCGAATGGTTACCGGAATTATGGCGAACAGCATCTGCGCGAATT
The DNA here is from genome assembly GCA_964291505.2 of uncultured Kistimonas sp. Taxonomy (GTDB): domain Bacteria; phylum Pseudomonadota; class Gammaproteobacteria; order Pseudomonadales; family Endozoicomonadaceae; genus Kistimonas. The sequence goes on from OZ220199.1 coordinate 1,582,503, forward strand.
GCGCTTTGTCGCCCATGCCCGGGATATGGGATTTACCCTGGAGGAATGTCGAGAGCTGCTGGGCCTTTACCGAGACAAGTCCCGCCGGAGTGCCGATGTCAAAGCCCTGACCCGGGAGAAGATCGATGACATCAACCATAAAATCCGGGCGCTCGAAACCATGAGAGACAGTTTGATGACCCTGTCAGACTGCTGCCATGGGGATGAACGGCCGGACTGTCCTATTCTGGATAACCTGGCCAGTCCTGATCAATAATCACAGACCTTTTGAATTCAGAAAGAACAGGAGCATCCGCCATGCGTTGGCTCGGTATTTTGATGGTGTTGGCAGTACTGACCGGTTGTGCCGGTAACGGGATCAGCGGTGCGTCGGTCCCCGCTACCCATGTGTATGCTGCCGCCCTGCCCAGCGCCTCAGGCTCTGGCCGTTTTGTCGAACTGATGCTGTTTCCGGATGGGGATGCCCTGTTTGTGGAAGCGTATCTGGATCATCCCAAGGACAAGGCAGCGCGTGTGGGCCATTGGTTACGGTCCGGCAGTTACATTGACCTGACCCTGGATCAGGGGGAAACCCTGTCGTTCCTCTGGCAGGGGAATTTCCTGATCTACGAAGGCAGCGCTTACGGTTCAGCAGGGTTGAGGCTCGAAGCACTGCGCCCGGCGTCCAGTGGGCCTGGACTAAACATTGGGCTGGGTGTCCATGGCGGTTTCTGAGCGATTCTGTTGATACCGGCTCAGTGTGGTAATCGCAGCACTCAGCGCCGGTTTCAGGCTTTTGCTGGTGGGGTAGCAGAGTCCTATGCGCCGGAACATCCTGGGGCCGATGAGTGGGCGTGTTACCAGCTCTTTGGCAGATTCCAATACACCGGTCGGCAGGAAGGAGATGCCAAGGCCCGCCTGAACCAGGTGCATGACCTGTGTCTTACTCTCCGCTTTAGCCACCAGATTCACGCTTAACCCATTGCAGGCCAGCAGCCCCAGGGTTTGCTGGTGAGCTTCACAGGGCGGACACTCAATGAAGCGGTATTGATGCAGTTCACGGGGTTCAATGTACTGTCTCTGTGCCAGCGGGTGCTCAGAGCGCATGCACAGGACATAATCCTCCTCCCATAGCGGCAGGAATATTTCATCTTCCCCTTTCTGACAGTCCAGCGTAATGCTGGCATCCGGTGTTCTGGCAGGATCGACCAGTTCCAGCAGTAATTCAGGGTTTTCGTCTTGCAGTGTGGCCAATACCCGGGCCAGGGATAACTGGCTCAGATCAGGATAAGTCGCCAGCTTGAAAGGCAGTTGGTGTTTTTTTTGCTGGAACAGACCCGGTAGACGGTCTGCATCGGAGAGTAAGCGCAGCGCCAGTGGGTAGAGATAGTGTGCTTCATCGGTCAGGTCCACGCCTTTCTTGTGGCGCAGGAATAACGCTGTGCCCAGGGTTTCCTCCAGCGATTTGATGGCACTGGAAATCGCCGGCTGTGAATGAAACAGGCGGGCGGCAGCAGCGGTAATGGACTTTTCTTCATACACTGCGACGAAGCAGCGCAACAGGCGAAGATCCATAGGTTCAACAATGGTTCAGTGAGTGAGGCTGCATAGATTAGCGGTTACAGGGGCAGCGTCTATAGTTCTACGGCCAAAATTGATGTTTTCGCATCTTGCCCAGCTTTTCAGAGGTGAATCAATGACTAAACCCCTGGTGGTTATCACCGGCGCCAGCTCCGGTATTGGAGAGGCTGCGGCGCGTAAATTCTCGCAGGAAGGATATCCCCTTCTATTGCTGGCGCGCCGTCTGGAGCGTATGGAGTCGCTTGGGTTGCCGAATACCCTGTGTCGGCAGGTAGATGTCACTGACCTGATCGCTTTCAGGGCGGCGCTTGAAGAGGCGGAAGGTAAATACGGGCCGACGGATTGCCTGATCAATAATGCTGGCGTCCTGCGTCTGGGGCGGATGGATACACAGGATCCGCAGGAATGGCAGTTGATGTTCGATATCAATGTGCAGGGGTTGCTGAACGGTATACACCTTGTGCTGGCCGGCATGCGGCGCAGGCAAATGGGGACGTTGATTAACATCGGCTCAGTGGCGGGGCGCAAGACTTTTGTGAATCATGGGGGCTATTGCGGTACCAAGTTCGCGGTACATGCCATCAGCGAAGGCGTGCGTGAAGAGGTGGCGGATGACAACGTCCGGGTTGTTACCATTGCGCCGGGGATCGTGGAAACGGAAATCCTGGACCACACGACCAGTGATGCTGTCCGACAGGAGTATAAGGACTGGAAAAAGGACATTGGCGGCGGCATCCGTTCAGAGGATACCGCGGAAGCGATCTGGTATGCCTATCAGCAACCACAGAATGTTTGTATCCGTGAAGTGGTGCTTGCACCGACCCGTCAGCAGTAATCGTAAAAGAGCGCGAGGCTGGCGGATTGCTGTGGGGATAATGTTGTTTGTCTATCCATAGGTCTGGCTTATGGTAAGCCTCAGAAATGACAATTTTATCGATAAGGTTTGAACGCCTATAGTGCTGCTCGTTACTGCACGGCGTCTGACGTGTGCAAACTCTCTTTTTCTATGGGAAGCACTATGAACAAACCTCTGGTTGTGATTACCGGCGCCAGCTCCGGCATTGGCGAAGCCACTGCACGCAAACTGTCTGCTGAAGGCTATTCTCTACTGTTGCTGGCGCGCAGGGTTGAGCGACTGGAACGCCTGGGTTTACCGAATACCCTGTGCCGCCAGGTGGATGTAATGGATCGTGAAAGCTTCCGCCATGCACTGGAAGAAGCCGAAGCACAGTTCGGTCCGGTGGATTGCCTGATCAACAATGCGGGTGTCATGCTGCTGGGGCATGTGGATACCCAGGATCCGGTAGAGTGGCAGCGGATGTTTGATGTGAACGTGCTTGGCCTGTTGAATGGCGTTCATTTGGTCTTGGCGGGTATGCGGGCGCGAAAAGCCGGGACTGTCATCAACATCAGTTCTATTGCGGGTCGAAAGACGTTCCCCAATCATGCGGCTTATTGCGGCACCAAGTTCGCGGTACATGCGATGGGCGAAAATATCCGGGAAGAAGTGGCTGACGACAATGTTCGTGTGATCACCATTGCCCCCGGTGCGGTGGAAACCGAATTGCTGGGTCATACCACCAGTGATGAGCTCAAGGCTGGCTATGAATCCTGGAAAGACAGTATCGGCGGTGCCATTGCCCCGGACGATATCGCGGGCGCCATCAGCTTTGCCTATAACCAACCGCAGAATGTGTGTGTACGTGAGATTGTTATTGCGGCGACTCGTCAGCAGCCCTGATATTGTCTCTCGCCATACACAACTTTGAGCCTTGAAAGGTATAGGTGTAAATCTCCGGGAACTCTCTGTACTGGGTGTTGTCTTAGCTGCTACTGATTGAGCTTGTATAGTCAATATTTATTGTGACTGTTCTCAATTGAGCCATTCGGCAACACCCGTTTTTTTACTATATAGAGTAAGTTCATGGATTTTTCTAAACCTTCTTCAGGTATATCTGGTGCCGGGACAAGTAGTTCTCCTGCAGTTGAATGTGCACAACCATCTCTCACAGTTTTATCAGAAACTGATGAGTTAAATGTAGGAGCCGTGCCAGAAAGAAAAGTGGTGACTCGTTCGGCGCTGCTGAAACTAATTACTGCCATTAATGGAATAAGGATAACGCTAAGAAATAGAGCAAGATTGCCAATTGATTATTTTATCAGAGATATAGATGCGGCTAAAAACAGTATACAAACACTATTAGGTGAAATAGTAATGCCGGATCGTTACCCGGAACCGGTGGAACAGTTATTATCAGAGATGTTAAGGGATTATCGTCATCCTGATAATCTGAATGTTATTGCTAGAATGGTAGAGTGTGGTGTGGGTATTAATAAACTGGATTTTCTGCAGCTTTCTATACCTGCGGTAATATTAAGTAAAGCCCTAAGTAACTCACCTTTTGCTAGGGATATTATGCTTTCTGGCGCTAACTCATTGATTTGGTCAGAAAGTGACGAATACTATAATATTTTGTCAAAATATATTTCTGAAGAAGAAGTTGATCATTTTATTAGTTATAAGAATGTTGAAGTGTTAGATGATGAGCTTCATTCCTATCATTTACATCAAGAGGTATTCAAGAAGGTAGTTTCCGTTATTCTAAGTGGAGTATTTGATGAGACGGAAGTTTGCGATAGTAAGGAACCTTCTACATTTATAGATTTTCTACAGTCTGAATCGTTACTTCGTGGTTTATCTGTACTTACGGTGAACATAGCCAGTAATAGCGATATTCTTGAGAAAGAACTAAGTCGACTGGATAAACGAAAGTGTGAGAGTTTGCTGGTTCTGTCTTTTTTGTTAGGGCAAAGTAATCTGTTTTTTATGTTGAGGCATATTCTTTCAGACAATATCGATTGTTTGTATAGCATTGGAACTGATGGGCGCAATTTCTTGCATATCATGGCGATCGCTTTGCCTAGTTTGAATGAATACAAACACCCCGAAACACCGGTTAGAGCACTTCAACAATATCATCCTGATTATAGAGCTATTGGATCTGTACTGAATAATATTGGTACATTGGCAAATAGTAAGGATCGAGAAAACCGCTACCCGCTTGAATTACTTTATGAATATGCTTGTGGATCTTTCTCGGAGTCTAACTTTATGGGGATAGAACACAATCTGGTGTTTTCACGTAGAGAATTTCTGCTGTTTTATTCGCGACCTTATGTTATTCCTGTCTCTATGAAAATCTTATTAAAGAGTGAGCATATCGGGCGTAGTTTTAATTGGTTTCGGGAGTTTTTATATTTACATACCTCTAATGTGGTTGCTGTAAAAGAGAGGGATTATGATACTTACTGCGTACTAGCCAGCCAAGTTGAGAGAACTGGTGTTGGTCGCATGAACTCACAGCAATTCAAAACGCTATCTGAGAGAATTATTCCATTTTTTGCTCAATACCCAGGCGTATTGTCGAATCTGGAAGAATTATCCGAGCTGCTTAATATCATGCAGTCTGAGTCATTACCTTCATTATTTCAGGCAGTGACTTTGTCGTTTGTAAAGCCAGAACTCAAGCAGCGTTTATATACGTCGTGGGATAGTAATCCTAGGAGGCTTAACGAATTATTTATTAGAGACAATTACAGGTTATCCAACAACAGGGAGTTTAATCCCTGGCATTTTTGGGCTTATTGTTTGCCTGCAGATTATTCATCGACGTTTGGTAAGGTACAACATGGCATCGCTCTGGCATTTCAACAGCGAGTTTCTGATTTTTGTGATAAATCTCCGCCGGACAGTTTGATAGCTTTACCCCCGCACTGGCTGGAAGTGTTGCGTCAATCCACCGATAAAGGCGTTTATGGGCGTAGTTTGTATTTTGATCGTGGTGATGGCCATTATCGCCGTATCAAGTTGCGTAAGCAGCAGAATTATCAGGTTGAGCCATGGTCAGATTTTATCAGGGAGCAACCGCACCTGATGTTCTTTCGTGAACATAAGACCATTCTGGGCTTAGAAAGTGCTCTACTTGAGCCAAAGGGTTTGTACCGGTTGGAGAATGTAAAGTCCGCAATTTCAAGCGCCGGTTTTACCCGTGAGGAACTGGAGGGGTTACTTGAACTCATCAGTATTGAAGAGAATGGTGCCGCCTATGTGCAGGTATTTGATGATGATGTGCCGGGTTTACCGTACCACCGTTATCCGTATGACGCTGATGCACAAACAGAGGATACGCTTGAAGCATCTTTTGCCGGGTTGTTGATGTTTGCACGGGATGCTGGCCGTTTGATAAGCCATGGTTTTGTCCCCCCTGATGCGCTGAGTGCTTTTCATAACCTCTTTAATCAACGAGGCTGGATACCAACACCCATGTTTTCAGGGGGCGATTTGCCGGGTGTTCTCCTTGGCTGGAACCGGTTGAATTATCCTAATATTGCACCTGCCCCGGTGGGTATGCGTGATATTGCAGATATCCGATTGTTTATGGAGTTGGCGCAGACCATTCTGGAGTTTCGCTTTACCGATGTTTCCAGGGACGAGCATCTAGCTTTCGTCAGAATGACGGTACTTGGGCAGGCCTTGTATGGACTGGTTATCAATTGGTTACGCGTACTGCATGATCGTCATGAACTTGACTATTGCAACACATTGCATATCGCATCGTTGAAGGAGAGAGTAACTTTGTTGGCCGCTAATCTCATGGGGGCTGCACATCAGGTAGAACTACACACAATGGAAGAATACATTCGTTTGTACTTTCCGTTGGAAGCATTACACCGTATGGCGATGGAAGCAGCTTACTGGTGCGATCCGTGCTGTCGCTATGTGCAGGATCTTGAAAACAATCGAGTGCCTGAAACGGTTTATCCCGAACACCCTGCACGACAACAGTTTTATAAACCTACGTTGGTGGCTAATCGGCAATTAACGCGTTTTGGATTTGTGGACTCGTTGGATGGCCAGATACCAGACTTGGGTTATGAGACGTTACCTCTCAATCATTTGGATAGCCTTTTCTGGTTCTGTATTTGGCAGGGCTGGCGGTTCCTGACTAAAGCATGAGTGGTCTCTGTCGATATCACTATTTCGCCTGTAAATGATGGGGTTATTCAGCCAATGGAACTATTGCTGACGCATCACTGTCATATAACTAGCGAATGATTGTGAACAGGTACCACGAGGTCGAGTAATGAAAAGAAAAGATATGAAACACGTTGAACAAGACGACAACGCAAAGCAGGATAAAAAGAACGCCCACTTTTTCTCCTTCAGCGGCTTGAGACGGCGTTCAGCCACAAAGTCGAAAAACGGTGACGATAACGCTCAGGATGTGTCAACGATCCGTACCGCCTGACCCTCCGTTAATTGCTCTAATTCAGTCATCGGCTGCCGATAAAACAAGACAGGTCTTTGTCTTCCTGTAGCGCCTGGGTGGCGTCTCAGGGTATCGGTAGGTCGGTGTATCATGGAAATACTGCGTAAGTGCCCCTGCTGTCAGTCTGAAGCCGAGTTTGTGGATGTTCCGGTATCCGGCAGCCTGCTATGGCAGGTGACCTGCCGCCGCTGTGGTTTGTCCACCGAGCTGGATGATGACCGTATGCTTTGTCTCAAGCAATGGAACCGCCGGGAACGGGAAGACCACCTGAAAATGGTAGTGCTCAGTCTCACCATCGGCAGTGCGTTCCTGGCGGTGATCGGTTTTGTCATCGGTATGCTGCTGGGATTGAATAGCGGCTTTTCCTGAGCCAAACCACTACTTCATTTCAAAGCCCTGCTCTTTCAGAAATGCCCGCATATGAGGGCGGGTTTTCTCCGCCATCAAACCACTGACCTGCTCACTCCAGCTAATGTTTTTGTTTCCACCCGTACGGGTTTGATAGTAATCGCGAATAGTGTCGTCATAGGCTTCCAGTGTCCCGGGATCATCATCGGACCAGACGTCTTCTTTCACGATGATATCCACAGGCAAGCGCGGTTTAACCTCGGGATGCTGATCCGGGTAACCGAGGCATAGCCCAAAGACTGGATAGACTTGTTGCGGCAGTTGCAACAGCTCACTGACTTCGCGTGGGTTATTGCGAATACCACCGATGTAGCAGGCTCCCAGCCCTATGGCTTCAGCGGCGATCACACAGTTTTGGGCCATCAGGGCGACATCCACCGTCGCGATGATAAACGCTTCTGTCATGCCGGTAGGCATTGTCATCTTATGTCGTTCACAACACTGTTCTGCCCGGCGGAGGTCGGCACAGAACACCAGAAATTCTGCGGCAGACGCCACATAGGGTTGACCGCCGGACAACGTCACCAGTTGCTCCCGAGATGCGGGATTACGTACGCGAATGACACTGCGGGCTTGAACAAAGCTGGAGGTGGCAGCCGCCTGTCCTGCCTGAATGATCGTCTGCAGCTGTTGTTCGCTTAGCGTCTGGTCGGTGAACTTCCGGATGGAGCGGTGATTCTCCAATAGCGTTAGCAGGCTGGCTTCAGTGGCAGGGTCGTGTTGCATAAGGTCTCCGTTATCCTGTTATCGTGAGTTCGCGTGTGATCGCGACACATTATGGCAGGGTTATGCGGTCTTTCCCTGAATATTGACCTGAGTCAATGTTTGTCCGGTTGGTTTGTCTCTAAAGTACCGGTTACCTGCCAATAAACACAACACACCGGATGGTCGCATAACCACATGTTTTTATAAGCGACACATTCGGCATAATAGCGAGGTTAGCCATGGAAAACGCCGTTGCAGACGGTCATCGGACAGAGAATAAAGGGAGCAATGTGCTGATACCCTGGAATGACTCTCTCAGCGTCGGTATCCAGGAGATCGATGAGCAGCACAAGGTGCTGGTGGATCTGCTCAACGAGCTGCACCGGGCCATTACCGAGCATCATGGCAGCGATGCCGCCATTGGCATTCTTGATCGACTGGTGGAATACACCCGGATTCATTTCTCCGTCGAAGAAAGCCTGATGCGGGTGCTGGATTACCCCGGTTATGAAGAGCATAAGCAACACCATGAACAACTGATCGAACAGGTCTATGAACTCCGGGGCAAAGTCGGTAACGGCAAGCATATCAGTTTCGAACTGCTCCATTTCCTCAAATCCTGGCTGACCCGCCATATCCTCGAAGACGACCGGGATTATGTGCCGTTTTTCTTGTCCCGGGGCGTCAAGGCCAGCTACGAGAAGCGCTCCTGGCTGGACCGGATTTTTCATCGCTAACCGCTGTATCCCCGCAGGCGTGATTGTGAATGGTTATAACCGCCTGCCACTGCGCTGATTATACTTTTCAGAAGGTGTGCCGGTTCAGGATGAGACCGGCGTTGTCTCCGCGCAGTAACAGGGATTGTTATGGTGATCACACACGCTGGCCGTGGCCAGTCGCCTATTCTGGAACATGCTTTCAGGCTCTCTTCGAACAATGAAACACTGACGCTTCGGGATCATTTTAAAGGGCATGTCATCCTGATGACGCTGCTGGAACCTGATACCGTTCAGGAACGGCTGGAAGCCCTCGAGCAGATGTTCCTGCGGTACCGTTTACGTCATTTCACCGTGGTGGGTCTCCATCCGGAAACGGTCCAGGTGGCGAACAGCGTTTCTTTTCCACTTGTGAAGCTGCCCACCGGCAGTGACCATGAAGACTTTCATTCGCTCACTGGTCTGGCCGGCCCTGCGGGTATGTCAGTCTGCCTGGTGAACCGCCGCGGTCATCAGGTGGCGGTATTTCCGGATGATCCGGTACCCGGCAACAGCAAGTTCATGCAAAAGCTGGAAATGCTGTTGGCCGAACACCGTTAAGGGGCGGGGATGATCTCGTCCAGCACTTGGATGAGGCGTTCGGTCTGCGCTTTGTTTCCCAGTGTGATACGAAGCCCCAGGCGACCCTGCTGATCCGCTTTGGGACGCACAAGGATATTGTTCGCCTGCAGGTGACGGTTGACCGTGTCGGGCTCCTCCGGAAACGTCCAGAGGTAATTGGCGGCGCTTGGCCAGAACTCAATCTGCTTATCCACAAGAAACGCTTCAAACAGTGGTTTGGAGACAGTCATGACTTCTTTGACGTAGTTTTCCGTGTATTCCGGATGCGCAAGTGCCGCAGTTGCTGCAACAACGGCGAATTGATTGACGTCATAGGGACCCCGGACATTGAGCAGGGCGTTAATGTTCTCGGGGGAACTGATCACATAACCCAGCCGGATGGACGGTAATCCCCAGGTCTTGGAAAACGTGCGGGTGACCAGCAGGTTGGAGTAGTCATTGACCCGATCGCTGACGGTGGTCTGGGTATATTCGAAATAGCATTCATCAACCAGGATGGCGGCTTTTGGTGCCGCTTTGGCGATCTCAAAGATGGTTTCACGACTGACAGCCGTGCCCGATGGATTGTTGGGGCTGGCAATCACGATCAGGCGTGTGGCCGGGGTGATGGCATCCATGACGGCCTTGGCAGGAAATCCTTCCTCGCGAGTGTATTGCGGTTCAATGATCTTGAGGTTTTCGACTTTCGCGCACTGGTAATACATTGCAAACGACGGGCCGGGAATGATGGCTTCATCCCCTTCACGGCAGCTGGCGCGGATAATCAGGTCGATGCCCTGGTCGGAACCGTTGGTGATCATGACCTGGTTGCTGCTGATACCGTTATAGTCGGCGATACGCTCGGTCAGTTCGCCATAATAGGGATACATCTGTAGCTGATCATTATTGAGGTAATCCAGCAGCGCCTGACGAACCTGCGGGCTGACGGGAAGGGTGCGTTCATTGAAATCCAGCAATAAATGCTGCCCCGGATAGCGACCTTCCAGCGGAGGGGCATAGGCGCTCATGCCGGCAATATGGGATTTGAAAACACTCATGGGCTGCACCGCTTTGTTGTCGTGATCTTTGTTGCCAACAGGCGGAGTCAGTATACGTAGAGGACATTCTTGTGTCATGACTCTGGTATAGGAGAAGTCATTCTCAAATCTACAGGCTGGTTGGGTTCAGCGGCAGAACGAAAACAGTCTAGTCATCCCCCGTTTTCGCTAGGTGATGGATTTCACGATTTGTTGATCCAAGGTGGCGGAGGTGGTGGAGGCAATTGCCGCTGTGTCAGATCATTAGTTTTGGTCATGGTAGCGTTTGGATCAGGTGCTTCTTCGGTGAAGTCTTCAGGTAAGGATTCGTTATCTACGCTGGTTTCAGATGCATACTCTTTCTGCATTTCTTTAAATTTTTGATTTTCTTCTAATTCACGAATCAATCGATCAGTGTCAGTTAGTTGCCCGGAGACGGTGTATTCGGCGTGATGGTTGGTGTTATGCCAATAGTATGTTCCCTGAATAATCTGGATCAGATCGTTATTGGTTGACTCGACAGCGTCCTGTTCTTGCTGTTTTTCATCAAGTAAGGCTTGTTTGTAAAGTGAAAGACTATTTTTTGTTTCTAACAACGTAGTTTCTTCATCCGTGTTAGGTAAAGCCTCCAGAAGCTGTTGTATGAGATTGTCATCCAGTCCCGCTGTTCGCTCCGGGTCTGGATATTTGTAAACAACCTTATCGTCAATGGTGATGGTGAGGTGGCTGATACATTCTGGTTTACTACTCGGGTTTGCCAGAAGAGGAAGTACTTGTGCGACTTTTACCAGCCAGAGTGCCTTGATGTTTTCATCCACCTGTTTTTTGATAGTGCCTGTATCATGGGCATGACGGTCGGTCGTGGCAATGACTCGGGAATGTGTTGTTTCGTCGGGTACCGCCGTGGTGCTTTGGTTGGCGCTTTGGGAGATGATTGACTCACCACTCGTCTTGCTGACAGGTTCCTTTGCCTGTTCCTTTCTTCTGCTTTCCGGGGATGTACCCGTATAATGCTGTGCAGGCAGAGAGCCTTTCCTATTTGGACCTTCCATATAGCCTCCTTGCTTATTGTTTAATTTTAGCGCCTTTGGAGGTCGGGTTGTGGATTCATGGAAGGATTACCAACTGATAGGACTAAGTGAAATAAAAAAAGCCTGCAAACCAAAATTCAGGTTATTAATTACTTTTCCGATGATCTCATTTTTACCATTATGTATCTTACCGTGTTGTCTATCTGTTTATTCATCCATCCGTTAAGTTAATACAACAGGACATAGCAATAGCTACTCTGTGATAATGCTGCTTGCGATACTAGTGATGTACGGCGGGACATTATTGTTTACTTGAGTTTTTGGCCAATTGCTACATTCAACTGTTTTCTTGATTTAGGCCTTACCAACGAAGGTTGTCTACAGGAGCTGGCTTCAGGTTTATAAGAAGTATCATCGCTGTTGTTATCCACTTTGGTTGCTGTGATTTTTTTACGGGAAGGTCGTTTTTTTGCCATTGACTCGATATTCCGCAAGGCGCTGGTAATTCTGTCGTCAAGCAATTTCTCACGGTCAGATTTATCTTTATGTTCCATGTACGAGAAAAAAGTGCCTGATGTGGGCTGTTGCTGATTGCTCATCCCATTTGTATCGTTATCCAGCGGGATCTGCTCTAAAGAAAATAGAGACTCTTTGGGTACAGGTGCTCTTGTATGATCCCAGCTCAAGGTTACGGATTCGACTCCGGTAATGTCGCCTGCTTCAGAATCATTGTCGAAAGAACTATCATCGCTATAGCCGACAGATAGTCCGTCAAGCAAGCCACAGTTTGAGCCTAATGTTCCTGCTAAATCCACATGTTGGAATGGTCGATGTCTGCAGGTATCTCGTAATGAGCTGGATGCGGAATGTATTAAACCGGGTAGCATGAACCTGTCGGATGCACCTTGGGAGTCTTGCTCATCGGTCGTGCTGCCGGTTGCACTTGTGGCGGGATAACTTGTTCCAGACATTTCTAGCGAACTTTCGCCAGTGTCGCTTTCTTGACCTATAGGTATAGCTGCGGGGAAGGCCTCTGAATCTTCAAGCTGAATAGATGATACGTCATCAGTAGTATTTTCATGACTTAATGATGGCACTTCTCCATCCATCAGGTCATCACTCAAGGGGGTATCTTGCCTGCGTCTGTTCTCTGAACCATCTATGGTGTCAGCATTGAATGGCAGGTTGATAGTTGAGACGGATTGAGCATCAAGCCTGCCATCAAGCGTGTATGTTTGACTTTCGTGATCTGCCGTGTTGCTTTCAATCTGCGAAAGAGTACCTGAAGTATGTACCGAGATGCCTCTCGAAGAGTGCCTTAAGCTTGGCAACGGAAGCTGTTTGTCAGTTTGAATTGATTCCAGCTCATCCTGAGCTACTGACGGTGCAGATATGTTAGAAATTGGAGGAAGGTCATTGATCCATGCTTGGATACGTGCACGATCAAGCCCTTCGGGTAATGATGATGCTCTTCGGGGGCCTTCTTCCCTTGATCCAGGATGCATGGTATCGCCTGAAGGGTGAATTGATGATGCTGTTTGATGACTTCTTTCAGAATGAGCTTCTATGCCTGATTGTCGGGATGCATAGGAGGAAAGGGATGACTGTGACGATGCCGATCCTGAATCCAGTGCAAGACTCCTGGGGGGGAAATGAAAGACTTGGCCTACAAGGACAGATATTGCCCGATTGGCACTATTGGCGGATTTCTGCTCTCTCAATTGACTCCTATAGGCTGCCAGAGCATTTTTGGCATTATCGAGTAAGGCTTCTTCTTCAGCGGTTTGAGTGTTCAGCTCTGCCTCAAGCCCGGTGATCAGATCATCGAGATAAAACGTATCTGTACTGTCATTGTGATTTGTAAGCTCTGATAGCTCTGTTATGGTTGAGCCATCATCCAGCCTCACTGAAATGGTCTGAATAATAGACCTGTTATAATCATCGCCTTGTTTAAGTTTCCTGACTTCTGCTAAAACTTTAGACAACCACAGGTTGTAAAGCGCTTGCTGTGCGTTTTGGCGTAGTGAATTGGCACTTGAAGTGTGCGATATCTGGCGACTCCGAACGGGCGCGCGGGCAGCTTTCATCGGTCTGATAAGACGAGTATCAGGTGTAACTATTGCCTTATCTCTAGTCGTTTCTCTGCCATATGGCCGAACTTGAAAGGATGAGGCTGAGATCGTTGACCCACCGTAAACACTTCCCGACATGAAAACTACTCCCTGTTATTAACGTAAGCGCGACTGGGATAAAGGTGTAAATAAGACAGCGGTTGGCTCAAGAAAGTTCCACGTACGCTGGTTGAGTCGAGTGGAATAAAACGGATAGGAATATTATGTTGTTTCGTTATTACTCTATGTTGATTCTCCTGCTTTGTCTGGCTGCGTGGCTATGGCCCTCTTTCTGGCTGGGGCTACAGCCTTATTTTGTCTGGTTGCTGGCCACAATCATGTTCCTGATGGGTTTGACCCTTCGCTGGCAGGATTTTCGAGATATTTTCCGGCATCCTGGTGCTGCCTGTCTGGGCGTAACCCTGCAATTCCTGCTGATGCCAGCGTTAGCCTGGCTGATCAGCAAAGCTTTTGGATTTCCACCGGAGTGGCTGCTGGGCATGATGCTGGTGGGGACGGCCCCAGGGGGAACGGCATCCAATGCACTCACTTATCTGGCCAGGGGGAATATTGCGCTATCTATCAGCATGACGCTGGTCTCCACCACGCTGGCGGTGTTCATGATGCCGCTGTTGACCGGCTGGTATCTTTCCTCAGTTATTGAGGTTGACCGGTTGGGTATGCTGCTGAGCATTGGCCAGATTGTCGTGGTGCCAGTGATGTTGGGATTACTTTGCGTGTCTGTGCTGGGGGAGTCTCGTATCCATCGTGCACGACACTGGCTGCCTGATCTGGCGTTGCTGTTTATTATGGTGGCCATTGCGTCGCTGGTTGCCATCAATGCAGATAGTCTGCACCAGCTGACCGGGCTGCTGGTTGTGGGTGTATTGATTCACAATGTGGCAGGTTTGGTGATTGGTTATCTACTGGCATTGGCTTGCCGGCAATCTGTGACTAATGCGCGAACCATTGCCATCGAGGTGGGTACCCAAAATACCGGTCTGGCCATGGCGTTGGCATTAAAACATTTCTCAGCACTGGCAGCGTTACCGGGTGTTCTGTTTTCTATCAGCCAAAATCTGCTGGGTGTGGCTGCGGCGAAAGGGTGGCGCCGCCAATCAGAGGATGAGTCGCAGGCTATCGATAAAGGAAACCCTGTAAAGTCCTCATCTGTGGGATAACGTTTCAATACGGTATGAACAGGTCATTGTGTGATCTCTGTTCATACCATCATGAAGTGATCAGGCGGCCTGCAGTGCAATGTCGAGATCGGTTTTTAAATCCTCGATATCTTCAATACCCACAGAGAGCCGGATCAGGTTGTCATGAATCCCGATCGTTTTCCGGGTTTCAGGGGGGATGCTGGCATGTGTCATGATCGCCGGTTGTTCCGCCAGGCTTTCCACGCCGCCCAGGCTTTCTGCGAGGGTAAATATCTGGAGCCGTGAGAAGAAACGGCTCGTTTCCTGTATACCGCCTTTTATCTGAATGGAGACCACGCCACTGAAGCCGGCCATTTGCCGTTTCGCCAGAGCGTATTGTGGATGACTTGGCAGGCCAGGATAAATCACGTTTTCAACCTGCCGGTGCTGTGAGAGCCACTCGGCCAGTTGCTGAGCATTATCGTTGTGGGCGCGCATGCGTAAGGCCAGCGTCTTGATGCCTCGCAGGGTGAGGTAGCTGTCGAACGGGCCGGCCACGCTGCCAATGGCATTTTGCAGGAATGTCAGGCTGTCACTCAGGTGGGTGTTGTTGCCGACAATCACCGCGCCGCCCACTGTGTCCGAATGGCCATTCAGGTATTTGGTGGTGGAGTGCACCACGATATCGGCACCCAGCGCCAAAGGCTGCTGGTTGAAAGGGGTGGCGAAAGTGTTATCCACAACCACCAGAATATCCTGCGCTTTGGCCAGTGTGCAGATGGCTTCGATATCCACCAGTTTGAGTAGCGGGTTCGTCGGTGTTTCAATCCAGATCATGCGGGTATTGGCCTGTATTGCCTGCTGGCAGGCCTCGGGTTCCGACATGTCGATAAAACTGAAGGCTAATCCCGCGCTGCGCCGGCGTACCTGGTCAAACAGGCGGAAGGTGCCACCATACAGATCGTTCATGGCAATGACATGGTCACCATGACTCAACAGTTCCAGCACCGTTCCAATAGCCGCTAATCCCGAGGCAAATGCGAAGCCATGCTGGCCGCCTTCCAGACTGGCCAATAGTTGCTCACAGGCAAACCGGGTCGGGTTTTGACTTCGGGAATATTCAAAGCCGGTGTGGTGGCCCGGCGCCTGCTGGGCATAGGTGGATGCAGTGACGATGGCAGGCATCACGGCGCCTGTCACCGGATCATTCTCCTGCCCGCCATGGATGGTGCGGGTGGCGAAGCGCATGGGTTGGCTGGTCATAGTGTTTCGCTGTCTCCGGCAAGGTGATGCTGTTCAAGCCAGTCGGCATTGAACGCCTTGGAGAGATAACGATAGCCTGTATCACAGGCAAGGGTGACAACGGTTTTGGGAATCGTTTGTTGCCGGCAGTATTGCAATGCGGCGGCTAGCAGGACACCGGTCGAGGTACCGGCCAGGATTAGCTCACGGTTGAATAGCGCGCGGGTGTGTTGAAAGGCATCATGGTCGGTGATGCTGAAGGCCTGATCAATCAGGGAGAGGTCACAGTTATCCGGCACAAAATCCTCGCCGATGCCTTCTACCAGCCAGCTGCCGGCTTCCATACCGGACTGACCCTTTACCTTGGGAGCCAGCAATGATCCTTCCGGATCAGCCAGCACGATGTTGATGTCCGGGTTTTGTTCTTTCAGGTAACGGCCTGCGCCGGTCAGTGTGCCGCCGGTGCCCACGCCGCAAACAAAGGCATCAATCTGTCCCTCGGTTTGCTGCCAGAGTTCGGGACCGGTTGTGCGGTAATGGGCGTCAATGTTGGCGGCATTGGCGAACTGGTTGGTATAGAACAGGTCTTTTTCCCGGCTGATGGTTTCCGCAAAATCCAGGTAATAATCAGGATGCCCCCGGCTGACATCCGATCGGGTAATAACGACGTGAACGCCCATGATGTTCAGCAGGTCAATTTTTTCCCGGCTCATCTTGTCGGGTACTACGACCGTGAGCGGATAGCCTTTCATTCTCGCAATAGCGGCCAGACTGATGCCGGTGTTGCCGGCGGTGGCTTCAATGATGCCTTGTCCGGCGCGTAGGTCGCCGTTTCTTTCTGCGGCATTAATGATGCTCAGGGCAGTCCGGTCTTTGATGGAACCATTGGGGTTGTTGCATTCCAGCTTTATATAGAGATCACAGCAGCCTGTATCAAAATGTTGAATTTTAATTAGAGGTGTGTTTCCGATCAGATCCAGTATCGAATGCTCAAGCAGCATGAATAGTGAGTCCTATAGATTAGTTAGTAGCTTCTAGTCTGGCAGATGCTGATTTAGTGATTGGAATTATTTAAAGTATCGATATAATTTTCCTGTTAGATATTCAAACGTACTTGTTTGCTTTCGCTTATTACATCACTGAATAAATTATTGTCATACAGTACTGGGATTAAACATAAAGCGTTGATAGTGACTTCTCTGTTTGTTTGTGCATGTGTAGCCTACCAAGTTTAAATCAAAGAATAATGAAAGAGAGCCTTTCTTTATCTATTATTTCCCCACAAAAAATGTGAACTTTTTGATTTTTTTTTGATCCGTATATACCTAGGTCTCGGATTTCTGCCCGTCTCAATTCGTGCTATGTGCACTGTAGACGATAAAATCTGAAGTTTTTTTCTGGTACCTATGATCAATATTCAAGGGAGTGTTTGGCAGAGATAAGTCGATGGTTTATTAATGGCCTAGCACGTGATTATATCTATTTTTATGGATTTAAAAATTTTATGGAATTATCAATATATTCTACACCTAACTATCCTGTCGGGAATAGTGTCCAAGGATCGGAGGAGAATTCTGTAGCGAGTACCTTTGGACAAGCCGCTTCTCAATGTCAGGATGTACAAGTAAAAAAACAATTCTCTTTATATTCTGTGAAAAAGGAAAAAGGCTTTAATATGTACTGTTGCAGCTGTCGCAGTAAGCATGGTGATCCTTGTGAATATAGAACTTATAATAAACGCCAAATGGAACACCACATCATCTGCCATAAGACGGGTAAAACACGTTTGGAACACCATCTAGGGATTAGACCGAGGAAAGAAAAAGATCCGTTGAGAAAACAAAGCGATGCAGATCCCAATGTGCATAAATGTGTTTGGGCTGATTGTAATTATGTGACTAAAAAAAGAAGAAGATTATTAAAACATATAAAAACACATACATCAATGCTTGATGAGTGGGTTAAACAGGGTAGTAGTGTTGAAAATAGGCAAGCAGCCTACGCAGAATTGAAACCGTATGAATTTAGGAACGGTAAGAAACATACAGAATTCCATGAAAAAATTAATCAAGCCGCATCACGTAATCATCACAGGCTATTTAATTGTGTTGTGTTATCCAGACTAAATTTAACCTGTCTGCCGAGATTGAATGACTTTTGGCGATTAAATACGCTTGATGTTAGATCCAATAACCTACATTCATTAAATGTCCTGCCCTCTCGCTTGGTATCGATTGTCTGTGATAATAATCCATTACAATCCATTGAAGGTATACCTAAGTGTATTAGAGTGATTTCCGCTGTCAATATTGGTCTTAGGGGAGAGTTAAATCTCGTAAAGTATACCTACCTTAAATGTTTATATGTTGATAAGAACAGAGATTTGAAAGAGATTTCTAACCCTCCATCAGTCTTACTAAAGTTATCATTGTCTTATACTGCAATTACGGAGTTGTCATTTTTAGGAGAAGATTCAGAAACAGATTTGAAAGAGCTCAATTGTTCACATACAGCTATCAAGAAATTACCTCGTCTTTATCATACTGCAAAAATAAACTGTTCACATACACCTATCAAGGAATTACCTTATCTTTATAGTCTTGTAAAACTAAACTGTTCACATACAGCTATCAAGGAATTACCTTATCTTTCTATGGTTGTAGAATTTATAAACTGTTCACATACAGCAATTAAAACTTTGCCGTTATTGCCGGAAGGTTTTAAAGAAATAAAGGCTTCACACTGCCTTTTTGTTAGTTTGCCAAGATTTAATAATAAAAAAATCTATATTGATTTTAGACACAATTTATTACCTGAGATTTTTGTAGATTCTACTCTGGGTAGAGTTGAAAATGGATCAGATGTGGGATATATTTTTCGTGATTTATTACGCTGTACTTATTGTAACCTTTCTATGAACTTATCCCGAGTAAATGTGCTCGAAAGGCCGCAATACGTATTGGAGCATACCAATAGCCATCTCCAGTCACTACAAGCACTCTGCAGAGTAAACATAATGCACACTTTCCAGTTAAGTGATAGTGATGTTGATTTGTTGCCCTTGCCTAACCTTTTAAAAGACTATCTAAAGCGTAAGCAAGATAGGGCGGTTGTTACGGGGTATATGGAGTCAGAGTAAATTATGGATCAAATGATTGTTGTTTTATGGTGATGAAAAATAATGAAGGGGTGATAGTGGTTAATTATTGATGCCATCACCACTATTTAGTGGACAAAACAGTTAACAGCTGAGCAATCCCACTTTTATCTTTCAGACAGTGGTTTTCAATAATCGTGTATTAAATCCAGTCCCAAACGAAAGAGAGATTTTTCTGGACGATAATGTCGGCCAAGGGGCAATTCTGCAGGTAATGCCGCCAATGCGTTGATTGCGAATACAGATCACCGATAGAACCCGCATATTACTGTGGTTTTATCGGTAGGTTCTATGGCAAAGATTGATTTTGTTTGTGTCCATTGTGATGGTACCAAAGAGGTTGTGCGAAACGGTAAAGCGCCTTCAGGCCTTCAACGTTACCTCTGTCGTAACTGCAAACACAGCTTTCAGATCGAGTTCATCTACAACGCAAATCAGTCAGGAACCCATGAGCGGATTATCGACATGGCAATGAATGGTGCAGGGGTAAGAGACACGGGGCGAGTACTCAATATCAGTCCAAACACCGTATCCCGCCATTTAAAAAACTCTCTCCCCAACAAGTAATACCAATCGTATTTTAAGCCCTAAGCCCTAAGCCCTAAGCCCTAAGCCCTAAGCCCTAAGCCCTAAGCCCTAAGCCTGATGCCTAAGGGTAGCTGGCATCAGGCTTAGGGCTTAGAAAATACGATTGGTATAAAACCCAGATGGGAAGAATGAAGCATAAATTTGTTGAGTGATTCTGAAAGATCATTGATAAAATTATGCGATTTTGTTGCTGATAAAAGGATGCAGGGTGATGGTCGCTGATATTTAACGCCATTACCCTGCGATTGTTTTATATCACGTTTGGTAATTTCTCGTTGACGATCCGCACCTCACGTTGCGGGAACGGAATGACAATATTAGCTTCCAGCAGAGCCTTGTAGAGTGCAAGGTTGGTCTGGTATTTCACCCGGTAGTACTGTTGCGTCGGCGCCCAGTAGCGGATGCCCAGTTCAATGGCGCTGTCACCAAAGGCATCAATACCAATTTGTATGCCCTGTTTCTGATCAATATCTGTCTGTGTTGCAGCGACTTTCTCCAGCACCGCAATTGCCTGCTCCGGATCAGCCTGATAACTGATGCCGATTTTGGTCTCAACCAGCATGTTGCCAAACGAATTGTGCAGCACCTCGCCCAGGATGTGCTTGTTCGGGATGCTGATTTCTTCGCCTTCCTCATTGGTCAGCGTGGTCTTGCCCAAACTGATGGCTTTTACCTGGCCAGTCACACCGAGCACGGAAATGGTATTTGTGACGACGAAGGGGCGGGTAACAATGATGGTGACGCCGGCCGCATAGTTGGACAGCATGCCCTGCAACGCGAGTCCGGCACCGAGAGAGATCGCACCAATAGCCGCCACCAGTGGTGTGACGCTGATCCCCAGTTTACCCAGGGCAATAATGCCGATCAGGACGATAATCAGAATTCGCACGGCGCTGGCTACAAAGGTGGCCAGGGTGATATCGATATTGTGTTTCTTGAACAATCCCAGCAGCAGGCGGGAGACCTTGCTGGCCACCCAGAGCCCGATGCAGAAAATGATCAGGGCGCCAACGAGTTGGAAACTGTATTTCACCAGGAACTCGGTGATCAGCGTATAGACGTTCTGAAGCTGTTGCAGCTCCTGTTCCAGACCGGTTTGATTCATTGTCTGATTCCCTGAGATTGATCTGCCATCGCCTGAACGGGAATATACCGTCAATGGATGGCCTGTGATTTATGTGAACACTGTCGAATAGTATCCGGATCGGCAGGGAGTACAAGCAAGTTTGTCCCGGCGCGGATGGCCGGGACGGGAAGGCTTATTCAGCCAGGCAGGTGGTAATGCTACTGCCAATCTGGCGAAGGTAGCTGGGGTAGCCCTGCGCCGAGAGTGGAATGTCACCAGCCATGGGGTCAAGCACAGCATCCCCCACATCCAGCCCATCGGTCAGACGGTTGATATAGGCGGGTTTGAACTGGGGTTCGCGGAAGATACAGGTATGGCCGGCACGCTTCAGAGAATCCTTGAGTTTCATCAGGTGGCGAGCACCCGGTTGGCGATCCGGGCTCAGTGCAAAGACATCCTTGACAGTGAGGCGGTAGTGGTCAGCAAAGTAGCCCCAGGCATCGTGGAAGACGAAGAAACCGTGCTGACGGACGGTTGCCAGACTTTCGCTGTTGGCCAGATCCGTCGCTTTCACCTGATCAATAAAGACCGCCAAATTTTCACGGTAACGAGGCGCATTCTGGGGATCAATGGCTACCAGGGCATCGGTCATGGCTTTACCCATGGCAATGGCATTATCCGGTAACAGCCAGACATGGGAATCAACAGAGCCATGATGGTCATGATCATCGTGGTGGTCGTGATGATGCTCTTCACCGCTCCATTCCCTCAGGTGTATCCCTGGTGCATCCATCAACGCCACAACGCGTTGTCCGGATGTGTTGTTTTCCGCTACCTGTCCCAGCGGTTTTTTCAGGAAGGTTTCAAGCTCTGGCCCCACCCAGAAAATGACCGACGCATCTGTCAATCGACGAATGTCTGAAGGTTTCATGCTGTAGCTGTGCGGGGAGACTCCCGGATCCAGCAGTACATCAGGTTCACTGATGCCGTCGGTAATGGCGGCAGCAATCAGTTGAATAGGCTTGATACTGGTGATGACGTTGGCCGGTGGTGTTTTATTCACAGCCGCAGCTACCAGTGCCGAGGGAATCAGGCAGGCGAACAGCAGTAGAGCACGGAATGGTGGCATAAAGGGATACTTCACGAATCGTCAGGAATAATAGCAAAGCGTTATGTTATAACATTTGCAGTCTTGGGAAAACGACTCCGTCCAAAACAGCGAATAGCAGGAAATAACGTTGGAACTGTTCTGCCAGCAACCGGTGTATTGGCAGAGCAGTCCCTGACACCTTTTACTTCAGGTTGCGGGCGATATGTCGGAACACGGCGATACTTTCGGTCTCCATCGCTTCCGAGGAGTTATTGTAGTCGCTGTAGGCAGAGGA
Source organism: uncultured Kistimonas sp. (assembly GCA_964291505.2). GTDB lineage: Bacteria > Pseudomonadota > Gammaproteobacteria > Pseudomonadales > Endozoicomonadaceae > Kistimonas. The sequence goes on from OZ220199.1 coordinate 1,604,581, forward strand.
CTTGGCGATAACCACTCGGTGTTTAGGGTTAACGTAAATAAACTGACCGTAAATGCCGACCGCCAGGTAATCCCCTTCATCCGTCGTTTCTTCCGGCAGCCACCACTGGTAGGCATAACCAAAGCGCGAACCGGAGGCCGGGTTCTCGCCGGGCATCAGGTGGGGAGCGTCCGGTGTGACAGAGGCCTTGATCCAGCTCTTTGGCAGTAATTGCTCGTCTTGCCAGTTCTTGCCCTGGTTCAGGTATAGCTGTCCGAAACGGGCGTAATCGCGCAGTGTGCTGTTGAGACCGCCAAAGGCCAGCTCGACACCATCATCATCCGTCAGCCAGTAGACATCCGACTCTGCCCCCAGCCGCGACCAGAGTTTCTCTTCCATATAATCGGAGAGGTTTTTCCCGGTGGCCCGCATGATCACCATGGCGACCACCTGGGTATCCATGCTGACGTAGTGATTGTAGGTGCCGGGTTCCCGGGCATTTTTCAGTGAGATAACAAAGTCATCAATACTGGTGCCCAGCGCCATGGTGCGACCCATGCGGTTGATGTCGGAATGGAAATCGCCGTAATCCTCGTTGAACCCGACACCGGACGACATCTGCAGAACATCCTTGAGGCGCACATTGTTATAGCCGCTGGCTTTCAGCTCTGGCACATAATCCGTCACCGGGTCTTCAATAGTCTTTATCGCGCCATCCTGCAAAGCGAATCCGGCCAATGCTGATACGAAGGATTTGGCGACGGACCAGGAGATCGTACGACTGTTCTCATCATTCCCGCGATAGTATTCCTGGAACACCATCTGGCCGTCTTTCAGGACGATCATTCCCGTGGTTTCGGTGCGGTCGAGCCAGTCTTCCAGGTCACGTTGTTCGTTATTCCATTGATAACGGTCGGGCAACGGCTGAGGCTGTTCAGGCAAGGTATAAATGTCACCTGAGCGGGGAACATTTCGGGAGGCGAAGATAGTCCCCATGTTCCTGAAGTTGTGCTGGATTACCTCCGGATCAAACAGGGTAAGCACATGGTAGAACCGGTTAATTTCCGTATGGAAGCGAATGCCCACCCCGATAGCTAGCAGGCAGACCAGCAACACGAACAGCGTTAGCGCACGTTTCATCATCGTCATTATTGTTGTTCTTTCGTTGTATAGGGTTGCCGGATGACATAGCGATCAGGCTGACAGACATAGTAGCAAAGAGCCTGTCAGTAATGACACTTTCACTGATACATAACGGTGCGTAACGCCTGTTGATGTCTCGCAACAGTGCCGGTTTGATTCGCATTCGTTTGACTGTTGGGTTATTGGCCAGGATAGAACCTTCGGTCTGGATCGCGTTTCGCTTAAAAAATTCTCAAATCTCACCCGGTTGGCAAAGTTGGCATTGCCAATGCAAAGGCTCATGCGACAAAGCTGAACTTATGCACAACAACAGACAGCAGGTTAACTGGGGGAGTGAGTATGAGCCCAACCGAAATGGAAGCCCTGAAAGCGGCTTTTGAAATGCATCAGGCGATGAACATTGAGGTGTTCTACTGGTGGTGTACTGCGATCATGTTCATGATCCACGCTGGATTTCTGGCCTATGAAATTGGGGCGTCGCGGGTGAAGAATGCACTGGCGTCGGGCATGAAAAATATCCTGACGCTCGCTGTGATTATTCCTACGTTCTATTTCTTCGGCTGGTGGATTTATAACGCCTTTCCCGGTGGCTTCATTCCGGTCGAGGCAGCGGCTGCACTGCCCTGGTCGTCAAGCATGGGGCCGGATGCGACGGACCTGGGTACCGGTATCTTCTGGGCAGCATTCGCTATGTTCGGTGCAACGACGGGTTCCATTATGTCGGGCGCGGTGATTGAGCGGATTCGCCTGAGTGCTTATCTGATTCTGGCGGTTGTTGTTGGTTCCGTGGTCTGGATTCTGGCCGGCGCCTGGGGCTGGCATCCGGAAGGCTGGCTGCTGCTGGATCTTGGATACCATGATGTCGGTGCATCCGGTGTCGTACATGCCGTGGCTGGTTTCTTCTCGCTCGGTGTGTTGATTAACCTTGGGCCGCGCATTGGCAAATATGTGGATGGCAAACCGATGGCGATTGTGCCGCACAACATGCCGATGGCGTTGATTGGTCTGATGATGATCATTGTCGGTTTCTTTGGTTTCCTCGGCGGCTGCATCATCTTCAACGGCGGCGATACCGGCTGGACGACGATCTACAACACGCCAACCAACCTTTCCGCCTTTGCCTTCAATACCCTGATGGGTTTTGCCGGTGGGGTTGTGGGTGCCTACCTGACCTCGCGTGAGCCTTTCATGACCATGTCCGGTGGTCTGGCTGGCATCATTACGGTCGCAGCAGGTCTTGATCTTTATTACCCCGGCCTGGCGTTTGTGCTGGCAGCGATTGGTGGTCTCACCATGCCACTGTTTGGCCGTTTCCTTGAAAAGCGTGGGATTGATGATGCCGTCGGCGCGGTGGCCGTGCATGGCTGGTGCGGTTTCCTCGGTGTGGTTTTCGTGGGCCTCTTCGCGGCGGGTTATCCGAACGTGGGCGATGCGCCGGAAATCTCATTCACCGGCCAGCTGGTGGCAGCTGTCATCATGTGTCTGCTCGGCTTTATCCCCGGTTATGTCATCTCGTTTGGTATGAAGCAGTTCAACATGCTGCGGGTGCCCGAAAAAGTCGAGGCCCTGGGGCTGGATCTGGTGGAAATCCCCGCACGTCCTTATCCGGAAACCGTACCTGCGCAAGATATTGTCGCATCAACCCTGACACCGGATATGCCGGCTAACAAAGCCTGATTCTTTCAACGGCGGGAGGTTTCTCTCCCGCCCGTTTCACCCAACAGGAGAACACCATCATGAATGCATCACCGATTACCAGCTGGGAAGGGGTTAGCGCTTATTTCACTTATGCCGATAACCCTTTTGTCATCGGGCTCTGTTTTGTGGCAGCGGTGGGAGTGTTTGCCGGTTTGATCGGTACCATCATCCATCACGAAGCCAGTGCTTTCGGGCCGCATAACGATTAAGTGAGAACGGGAAAGAGGCTTCTTTCCCGTCACTGCAACGCCGGGAGAACGTCATGAGCTACAGGAATATATTGGGACAACGTCGTTGCCGTTATCTGCCCTGTCGTCAGCCGGACTGTAAGCAGTGTGGCGGGGAAGCCTGTACGGATTCTGCCCTGAGTCGCAGCCATTATCTATGTACTGCGCTTTATCGCCGTTTGCAGTGCAGCTTTCACCGTCAGAAAGCCCGGGGAAGCCTGGAGTGTTGATCAGGGATCAGCGTAATGATTCGTCGTCAGTATGAATCAATAAAACAAAACTATGAGTAACAGGAGTAATGCTCGCGCATGGGTTACGGAATAGTACTCGGTACACAGAAATACCAGTTCGCTGACCTGAAGACACTGATGGCGAAAGCATCGCCGCTGCGTTCCGGTGACTGTCTGGCGGGAATTGCCACGGTTGATGAGCAGGAGCGGGTGGCAGCCCAGCTGACGCTGGCGGATGTTCCCTTGAAAACCTTCCTGAATGAAGCGCTGATTCCTTATGAATCCGATGATGTCACGCGCCTGATTCTGGATACCCATGATCTTGAGGCATTTGCACCGGTCAGTCATTTAACGGTTGGCGATTTCCGCAACTGGTTATTGAGTGATCTGGCCGATACGGAAACACTCGCCAGCATCCGGACGGGTATTACGCCGGAGATGGCGGCGGCTGTCAGCAAGATCATGCGTATTCAGGATCTGATTCTGGTAGCGAAGAAGTGCCTGATTACCACCCGGTTCCGCAACACCATTGGTTTGCCGGGGCGACTGTCGACACGGCTGCAACCCAATCATCCGACCGATGACCCCGCCGGCGTGGCAGCGTCTGTGCTGGATGGATTGTTGTATGGCAATGGCGATGCAGTAATTGGGATTAATCCTGCAACAGATAATCTGGAGGCTGTTATCCGGCTGATGCATCTGCTGGATGAAGTGATCCAGCATTATGCCATCCCGACACAAAGTTGCGTCCTGACGCACGTGACCACCCATATCGAAGCGATGAACCGGGGAGCGCCGGTAGATCTGGTGTTTCAGTCCATTGCCGGCACCCAGGGGGCAAACGAGAGCTTTGGTGTCAGTTTGTCTGTGTTGCAAGAAGCCCATGAGGCGGCGTTGGCATTACAACGGGGAACTGCCGGGCAGCAGAGTATGTATTTTGAGACCGGGCAGGGGAGCGCGTTATCAGCCAATGCCCATCATGGCGTTGACCAGCAGACCTGTGAAGCGCGCGCCTACGCAGTTGCCCGACAGTTTGATCCGTTGCTGGTAAATACCGTGGTGGGTTTTATCGGACCGGAATACCTCTACAACGGCAAGCAGATTATTCGTGCAGGACTGGAAGATCATTTTTGCGGCAAGCTATTGGGCTTACCGATGGGGTGTGACATCTGTTACACCAACCATGCCGAAGCGGATCAGGATGATATGGACATGCTGCTGACTCAGTTTGCTGCGGCTGGGGGCACGTTCATCATGGGCATTCCCGGCTCCGATGACATCATGCTGAACTACCAGACCACCTCGTTCCATGACGCGCTGTATGCCCGGCAGCTGTTAGGACTTCGCGCCGCGCCGGAATTCGAACATTGGTTGCAGACAATGGGGATTGTGGATAAGGACAACCGGCTGAAGCGCCATCAGCACGGTTTGCCTCCCGCATTTCAGCATGTGATAGTCAACGAATCAGGGACAACAACAATAACATCATGAGTAGTTATCCTCCGACGAAACAGGATTTTCTTATCGATAACCCCTGGCAGTCGCTGCGACGCTATACCGATGCACGCATTGGTTTGGGACGTAGTGGTGTCAGTCTGCCCACCAATGAACACCTTGCTTTCCAGCTGGCCCATGCCCGGGCCCGAGACGCTGTACATATTCCGCTGGATACGGATCAGTTGGAGAAAGCGATTCGCGCCTTTTCTTCTGTGGATATCTGGTCGTTGAAAAGCCGGGCCTTTGATCGGGCCGCTTATCTCCAGCGGCCGGACCTGGGGCGTTTGCTGAGCCGGGAATCCGAACAGTTTCTTGGCCAGCACAGCCCGGCGGAAGGATTTGATATCGCCGTCGTAATTGCTGATGGATTGTCGTCGATTGCCGTCCAGCACCATGCGCCGCCAATGCTGGAACATCTGTTGTCAGCCATTCAGCCGCTAGGTTATCGCTGTGCGCCGATCTGCCTGGTCAGCCAGGGGCGCGTTGCGGTGGGTGATCCGATTGGTGAGCTGCTTAATGCCCGCCTGCTGGTGATGATGATCGGGGAGCGACCGGGACTCAGTTCACCGGATTCCCTGGGGATTTATTTCACCTGGCAGCCACAGTCCGGCAAGACGGATGCCCAGCGTAATTGCATCTCCAATATTCGTCATGAAGGACTCAGTTATGAGGAAGCGACGCACAAGCTGATGTACCTCATGCAGGAAGCGGATCGTCGGCAACTCTCCGGCGTCTACCTGAAAGATGAAACCGATGCCGGCGAGGCATCACTGCCGGGGCAGGAAAAGACCGGTAATCTTCTGATCAACCGTCATAAGGACTGATTGTGGAAAAACTATCGCTGATTCTGAAGCGTACTCTTTTCTATCCACTGTTTTTACTCTGCTCAATGGGGTTGTACGTGCTGGAGTGGCGGGGTATGAGCGCGGTCATGGCTGCCATGCTGGTGGCAGGATGTGTTCATTGTCTGGTGAACGGGTATGACCTCTGGTTGCTGAAAAAACACAGCAAGTAAGGTGCTTTGTTGATGTCATCATTTAATGGGTGGTTTTAGCGTTAGCCAGAATATTCATCCGATTCTGTTGCTCGCCGATGTTATTCACAGGACGCACTCTGGGATAAGCGATGGCGGCATTGGAAATTACTGCACTGATTTTCCTCTTTCTGGTGGTCGCGCTAATTGTCGGTTTTACCCTGAAAAATGGTATCGGCCCCACACCCTCCTGCCGTCGTACGACGGATGCACTGGATCATCTGTTACCCGAGACAATTGATGGTGTGGTTATGGAGTTCGGCTGTGGCTGGGGGGGAATAGCGCTGTATCTGGCCAGGAAGTATCCGAAGAATTCGGTTATCGCTTGGGAGAATTCACCGGTTCCATGGTTTGTCGCTTACCTGAGAAAGGCATTGAGCGGACAGGACAACCTGAGTGTCCGCTACGGGGATTTTCGCAACGCCTCTCTGGATCGATGCGGGCTTATCTACTGCTATCTCTGCACAGGGCAGATGCTACGCCTCAGGGAACTGTTGCTATCTGCATCGGTTAATCAACCGTATCAGCTCGTCAGCAGTACATTCTCCGTTCCCGGCTGGACACCAGAATCCGAATACCCTTTAGGTGATTGGTATGGAAGTCGTTTGTGGGTTTATATGTTGTCCCACCAACCATCATCGCTTAACGCTTTGAGCCGTTTTTCCTCAAAGTGATCTTCTATGGCGCGACGGATATAGAGCGAACGCTCAGACGCTTTTTCCGGCAGGGGTTCGCTAGCCTTGACCTTCTCCTGAATCATCGGGCGTACAGTCTTTTCCGTGGTGCTGGTGCGTGGTTCAGTCATTGTGCCACTCCCTTTCTTGTTATTACTTGTTATGCGAATGGTGACCGGAGTCTGTTGCCGTTTTATGACCTTATTTCGCTATAAGCATTTGTATAAAGCGGCAGGCTTGAACTCAAGCGAGATTATACCGGTCGCCTGTAGGAAATATGCCATTGTCGTTTAAATTTCCGGTAACGGTTCATGGCACTTTGCTACTTTTGTGTAAGCCTCAGTGAACGAAGGTTTTTCTTAACGGTTTGCAATTGCTGCGCCAGCTCCGGCCCCCGTGACATGGCGACTCCCATTGCCAGCACATCAATCACCACCAGGTGGGCGATGCGGGAGGTCAATGGCGTATAGATGTCCGTGTTTTCCGGCACATTAATCGGCACATGAATATCACAGGCACTGGCCATGGGGGTGTTTGAAGGGCACAGTGCGATGACTTTGGCGGCTTGTTTTTGCACCAGCTGGATAACGTGCAGTAACTCTTTGGTGCGCCCGGTCTGTGAAATAGCGATAACAACATCGTCAGGTGTTAGTGTCCCCGCAGACATGGACTGCATATGTGGATCGGAATAGGCGGCGGTTGTTACCTGAAGGCGGAAAAATTTATGTTGGGCATCTGTCGCTACAATGCCTGAGGCGCCATAGCCATAGAATTCAATCCGTTGTGCCTGGCTGAGCATGGCGATAGCTTGTTCCAGCTGCTCTGAATTCAGTTCGTCACGGATATCGATCAGATTGCTGATGGTGGTATTGAAGACCATTTGCTTGAAATCGCCAGTGGATTCTTCCCCTGTCACCTCAAACTGGCCAAAGCTGGCGCCACTGGCAAGACTCTGGGCCAGTTGTAGTTTGAAATCCTGAAACCATGACAACCGATAGCCCGGCAGAAACGAAGCACCGTAGGCTCACTGACGCCACAGTGGGCAGCCAGATCAGCAATGCTGATATGAATCACATTGGCAGGATGTGCCGCCACATAATCCGCCACTTTATGCTCAGACTTCCTGAGAAGATGCCGGTTTTCATCGATATGTTGCAGCAGATTCGTTGGAGGCATTGGATAACCGGTTCATTTTTGGGCTGTAGTTATACAACATGGATGACATGGATGGTAGTGGAAAGTACCTATCGCATCTGTGGGGGTGTCCGTAATTGTCAGTAAAATCAATGGTCGTGCCGGTAAACTCTGTGTAGTAAAACTACAGTCAATCAGGCATCTGACTCTGTACGGCAGTCGTTTTTATTAGTGCGATGCGGCGTAAATATATGGGGGGATGTCATGGTTGGTAGCAGGAGATAACCAGCCCATCAGAATGTCAGACAAACGAAGGTGAAGATAATGCAAATGGGGAATTTTCAGGTTTGTTCGAGGTCTTTTGTCATTATCAGGAAGGAGGCAAGATGATTCTCTCATTACAGGGTATTGAATGTGCGGTCTTGGTTGCTGATCAGAACTCATGGCATGACTCTGATGCACAATAGCGGTGTACATAATTAGTCAGTCTGTAGTGTTATTCCAATCTTCAACGAATAGTCGCTTGTTTTGTCCGTGGTGTCTGTCAGGCAAGTATTGTTATGCATCAGACAGCCTTCCTTCATTTTTTTGTTTTTTCTTTTTAAGACTGATGACAAGGATGGAAGGATGTTAAACAACATTTTTGCAATAGTGATTTTCTTTTTCCTGCTAACAAACAGTGTCATGGCTTCTTCCGAGGGTAAGTCCGTTTATATTGTTGGCTATGGCAGTTTGATGCTCTCTCTGACCCGCACCGTGACAGCGCCGGATGTTGCGGAACAGACGCTGATTCCGGTGCGTATCAATGGTTATGAACGTACCTGGAATCTTTGGCTGGAACAGTACGATATGCGCATGCTGGCGGCTGAAGAGAAAGCCGGACGCTTTGTGAACGGATTGGCGTACCGTGTGAATCCACACGATCTCTGGCGTTTTGATGCGCGTGAAGGGCATCGACACTATCGGCGGATTCGTTTACCGCTCAGTGCCGTGGAGTTTTATAACCCTCAGGATAGTCGTTGGTTTTTTGAGCGTTCAGATGAAGTTGAAGTCTACATGTATGTGGCGCTTAAGCATGATATTACTGATGGGGGGAATTATCTGGGCAATGGTTATGATCATATGAACAAAAAAATCACCCGTTCCTATCTGGATGTTGTACTCGCCGGTTGCATGGAAGTCGATGACCGCAATCAATTACATGGACGTTTTATTGGTGACTGTCATATCAGCATGGGGCTGCGTAAATACCATATTGATGATGACAGGCTGAAGCCCCGTTATCCTCGTGCTCCGGCGAATCTGCTGAATTCAGCCAGAAAGCGGGTCAGGGAGCTGGAAGACTATCTGGAGCAGGACTGGAGTACTTATATGAACCGCATGAATACGGTCTGTGAAAACAGCCAGCTCTAACCGGGCGCCGGATGTTGATCAGGCACGACTGGCAAGAAACTGGCTGAACTCTGTCGCGGGTAGTGGTTTGCTGATGAAATATCCCTGGACTTCGTCGCAGGCATTGTCACGCAGGAACTGAAGGTGTGAGGGTTTCTCCACGCCTTCCGCGACAACCTTCAGATCCAGACTGTGTGCCATCACGATAATGGCCCGGGTAATGGCGGAATCATCTTCACTGGTGTCCAGACTGCTGATAAAGGAGCGATCGATTTTCAGGGCGTCGACAGGGAAGCGTTTCAGGTAGCTGAGTGATGAATAGCCAGTGCCGAAATCATCAATACTGATTGTGACGCCTAGTTGCCGGATGGCATGAAGCGTCTCAATCGTTCGTTCTATATCGTCCATGATCAGGCTTTCTGTGAGTTCCAGCTCCAGAAGATGGGGTGGCAGACGGGTTTCGGCAAGAATGGTACGGATCAACTCAATCAGGTGGGTCTGACGGAGCTGGCTAACCGACAGGTTAACGGAAACCCTAATCTCCCAGCCCTGATCCAGCCAGGTTCTTGCCTGCTGGCAGGCCTGACGCATAACAAACTCGCCAATGTCGTTTATAAGGCTGCTTTCTTCGGCAATGCTGATAAAACGACCCGGTGTTATCAGCCCTTCTTCAGGATGATTCCAGCGAACTAGTGCTTCCGCTTTGGTGATGGTGTCGCCGGCCAGCGTCATTTTTGGTTGATAATAAGTTTCCAATTCACCATTGCTGATCGCTTTACGCAGACTGGTTTCTAATGCAACCCGTTCTCTGGCAGCGGACTGCAGGTTTCGGTTATAGAACTGGAGATTATTGCCGCCGAGGTATTTGGCCTGTGCCATGGCCATATCCGCCTGGCTAATCAGTGTCTGCAATTCGCGTGCGTTATCCGGAAAGACGGTGACACCGATGCTGGCGCCTATGATGAGTTCGTGGTCATGTATTCGGTAAGGTTTGGAAACTGCCTGCACAATGGTTTCGCCCAATGCCGAAATGGCGTCCTGCTTTGGATTGTTATCAATGATGAGGCTGAATTCATCTGCAGCCAGTCGCGCCACACTGTGTGCCTGTGAGGTATGTTGCGTGAGGCGCTGGGAAACCTGTTGTAACAGGCTATCGCCAACTTCGTGACCGAGGCTGTCATTAATCTGTTTGAAACGATCCAGATCAATCGTGATCAGCGCAAAAGACTGTTGTTTTGCATCGGCATAAGCGATCGCTTCATACAGGCGTTCACGGAACCTGTTACGATTTGCCAGACCGGTCAGTGGATCGTAATTGGCAAGGTAGGTCAGACGCTCTTCCGTCTGTTTGTATTCGGTCAGGTCACGAAACAGGCCGACATAGTGTGTAATCCGACCGCTTTGATCGCGAACGGAACTGATCTGAATCCAGATCGGATAGGTATCACCATCCTTGCGTCGTTCAATCAGCTCCCCTTCATAACGTCCCTGTTCAATCAGGGCGCTTCCGATCTGATTATAGAGTTCTTCATTACCGTCATCTGTCTGGAAATCAGCAATGGTTTTATGGATGATTTCATCGTTGCTGTAGCCGGTCAGTTCCTTGAACGCCTTATTAATCGCCACAAAGCGGAAACGGGCATTCAGCACAAAGATGGCTTCGCTGGTACTCTGAAACAGGGTGAGGGCCAGGCGAGTCTGTCGTTCATGCTCCATTTCCAGTGAGATATCCCTACGGGTGCCGAGCATACGGCTTGCACGTCCTTTGTCGTTCCATTCAACGACCTGTCCACTGTCTTCTACCCAAACCCAGGAGCCATTGGCATGGAGTATCCGATAGCGAGCTAGATACTGGTCCGTTTTGTGTCGAAGGTGGGCGATGATTGCTTTGCGGACACGGAGTGCATCCGAGGTATGAATCAGGGGTTCAAGGTGGCCTTTGAAACCACTGAGCTTTTCCGTGTCATAGCCAAACAGTTCCTTGAAATGGCTGTGATAGATTTGCTCGTTTTCCATATCCCAGTCCCAGAAGCCCAGACGACTGGCGTCCAGGGCCTGGCTGAGTCGATGCTCACTGTTTTTTAATGCCTCTGTGGTTTCTGAGAGTTCACGAGTCCTCTCAGTGACCATTTGTTCCAGTCCCGCATGGGTTTCCTCCAGTTCTTTCTGGGTATCCCGGACTTTGCGATTTTCATCGGACAGCAGATCACTGAGCGCCTGGTTACGAAAGCGACGTTCCAGAGACTTGATGGAAAAACGGTGCGCATAATGTGCGCAATATAAGACAACACCCAACAGAATCACCTGGATAAAGGCCCAGATATCCGTTTGGGGTACCGGATTCATCCACAGGGACAGCGAGACAGGCAACAGTGTGGGCAGGCTGAAACAGATAAAGGCTGGCAGATAGCAGGAAAACAGTACTGCACTTGAAAGCAATGCAATGGTCAGCAAAAGTTGTGTGGCGGCAAGGTCCGTAAAAGTGGAGAACGGCATTAACAGAAGAATGGCTGCTGCAAAGGATGCACCGCTCAGGGCGGTACTCATGCAGAAGTAAAGCAACCACTTCTGATGACCATCCTGCATCGTATCCTGCGCTTCCCGCAGGAAGCCTGACGCCAGTGCCTGGCGCAATAATCCGAGCGTTGCCAGCCAGAGGGTAATGGGCAACACCAGACTGGTATTGATCGAATGCCACAGCAGCAGAATGACGCCCGACAGGCTGATTCCCAGGATAATGATCATGCGCAGCGATCCCTGGTGCAGCAGTTTCAGCTGTTCGGTACTGATACGCGCGTTGAGCCAGGAATAGGAAAGCTTCGCCTGTCGGTCATGCGTTATCTGGGATGTGGATAACAGGTTGTGTTCCTGCATGATCTCAGCATTTGCGTCCGGGCATCTTCGGTATCGTTCCGTTCCTGGAATCGGTGCCGGTAGTGCCGTCGTTGTTGTTTTTGTCAGGTGCATCCATGCCAAGGGTACAGACAGTGTCAGAGAGACAGGCTACGACATTCTATGATCTCTCGACCCACCGGCATAAAAGAAATTTTTATGTACGATGGTGCATCTTTAGTGTGCTTGATTATTAAATCGCAATCCGCTGTACGGCTGCAACACACAGGCCAATATTTCTATTCGACATACGACATTCATCGCAAAGATAGTGGTTGGCATCATGATCGGTTTGGCAATGCTGCACACAATTACCCCGTGTGGTGAAGCTGAATCAGGCATCCTGGGCATCAGTTTCCCTCATTCCCGGTTTATGGGAGCCATCGCTCTCGGTTACACTTGAGGTTTTCAATTTCCTTCCGGCTGCAATAATGGATGTCACTGCAATTCTCGATTCTCTCAATGATGCCCAGCGCGAAGCGGTAGCCCAGCCCTTGGGTTCCAGCCTGATTCTCGCCGGTGCGGGCAGCGGCAAGACACGGGTGCTGGTTCACCGTATTGCCTGGTTGATCCAGACCGAAGGGGTGTCCCCCTGGTCCATCATGGCGGTGACCTTTACCAATAAAGCTGCGGCTGAAATGCGGGGACGTATTGAGCAGATGCTGGAAATGCCGGTACGCGGCATGTGGGTCGGTACGTTCCATGGTTTGGCGCACCGCCTGTTGCGGGCGCACTGGAAAGAAGCAGGCTTGCCGGAAAATTTCCAGATTCTGGATAGCGATGACCAGCTGCGTATCATCAAGCGTCTGATGCGTGCCTTGGGCATGGATGAAGCTAAATGGCCACCCCGGCAGGCGCAGTGGTATATCAACGGTAAGAAAGACGAAGGTCTGCGGCCGCAGCATATCGAACCGGGTTATGACCTGTTCGAGAAGAATATGCACCAGGTCTACACCGCCTATGAAGAAAATTGTCGTCTTTTGGGCGTTGTCGATTTCGCAGAACTTTTGCTGCGTTCCCACGAACTCTGGCTGGAACATCCTCAACTGCTGGCTCATTACCGGGAACGTTTCCAGCAGATCATGGTCGACGAGTTTCAGGATACCAACGCCGTACAGTATGCTTGGTTGCGTATGCTGGCGGGTGATAAAGGAAACCTGATGGCAGTAGGCGACGATGACCAGTCAATTTATGGCTGGCGTGGCGCACGTATCGAGAATATCCGTCAGTTTACCCGTGATTTCCCAAAGGCTTTAACCATCCGTCTGGAACAGAATTACCGTTCAACCGGTACCATCCTGAAAGCTGCTAACACCCTGATTGCCAATAACCCGGATCGTTTGGGCAAGGAGCTCTGGACCGAAGGCAATGACGGTGAACCTATCCAGGTCTATGCCGGATTCAATGAAGTGGATGAAGCCCGTTTCATTGCCGACCGCATTCAGGAAGCAGCGAACAGCGGTATGGCACGTAGCGACATCGCTATTCTCTACCGTTCCAACGCGCAGTCACGGGTGTTGGAAGAAGCCATGCTGCGTAGCGGGATTCCTTACCGTATTTATGGCGGACAACGGTTCTTCGAACGTGCTGAAATCAAGAATGCGCTGGCGTATCTGCGACTGGCCAGCAACCAGGATGATGATCCGTCACTGGAGCGGGTGATTAATGTTCCGGCGCGGGGCATTGGTGAAAAAACCGTTCAACAGATTCGGGATGTTGCCAGGAGCGGCGGTGTTTCCATGTGGCGCGCAGCCCGTGAAATGATCAAGGGCAAGGGACTGACGGCGCGGGCAGCAAACTCGGTGTCTTCCTTTATTGAATTGGTAGAAGGATTGTCATCTTCCGCCAATGATCTTCCTTTGGCTGAATTGGCGGACCACATCATCAATGTCACGGGTTTGATCGAGCATCACCAGAAAGAAAAAGGTGAAAAAGGCCGCGCCAGGATTGAGAACCTTGAGGAACTGGTGTCAGCCTGTAAGGAGTTTGATCCGGAAGACGTTTTCGATGAAGAGATGCAGCAGAACCTGTCGCCACTGGATGCATTCCTGGCTCATGCGGCGCTGGAAGCCGGTGAAACCCAAGCAGATCAGTTTGCCGACAGTGTACAGATGATGACACTGCATTCTGCCAAAGGTCTGGAATTCCCGCTGGTCTTTATGTGCGGCATGGAAGATGGGCTTTTCCCGCACAAGATGTCCATGGATGATTCGGGCGGTTTAGACGAGGAACGTCGTCTTTGCTATGTCGGTATCACCCGGGCCATGGAAAAACTGTACCTGACCTATGCCGAAAGTCGCCGTCTCCACGGTCAGGAAAACTACAACCGTCCCTCACGATTCTTGCGGGAAATCCCGGCTGAACTGATGGAAGAAGTTCGCCTGAATGCCACTATCAGCCGACCTGTCACCGCTGGTGGTGCAACCATCAATGCTGAAGTGCCGGATACCGGTCTGCATCTTGGTCAGCGGGTCGCACACGAAGTGTTTGGTGATGGCACGGTGCTGAATTTTGAAGGGCAGGGTGCCCAGGCGCGGGTACAGATTAATTTTGACGATGAAGGTAGCAAGTGGCTGATGGTCGCTTATGCCAAGCTGATGCCCTTGTGAACTAACGGCTTCTGTCGCTAGTATGGGCTCGAAGTGAGCACTACTTACAGGTAAAAATAGTCTGCTTTACCTCGTTACAGGGGTAAAGTAGGGCTGCTGATAATAAGAAAGTTGGACACCAACACAGGGGGAGACGTATGAAACGCCGTCAGATGCTGACTGCTCTGGGTGTAGGCGCCGCCGGTGCAATGCTGGCGGGTTGTAATGGCAGTGAACCGGCGCCGCAGGCTACCGGGCAAGGTACCGTTGAGAAGAAAAAGTACCGCTGGAAACTGGTGACATCCTGGCCGAAAAACTTTCCGGGTCTGGGCACGGCGCCCGAGCGTTTTGCCGAGATGGTCAACCAGATGAGCGACGGCCGTCTTGAAATAAAAGTGTACGGTGCCGGAGAGTTGGTGCCGGCGTTGGAAGTCTTCGATGCGGTTCGCACCGGAACCGCAGAGATGAGTCACAGTGGTGCCTACTACTGGAAAGGTAAAGAGCCCGCCACGCAGTTTTTCACCGCAGTACCTTATGGTTTAAACGCCCAGGAAATGAGTAGCTGGCTCCATTATGGTGGCGGTATGGAGTTGTGGGAAAAACTCTACGAACCCTTCAACCTTAAGCCGTTTGCGGGTGGCAGTACCGGTGTCCAGATGGCCGGCTGGTTCAATCGTAAGATTGAATCGCTGGAAGACCTGAAAGGCTTGAATATGCGTATTCCCGGTCTTGGTGGTGAGGTGCTGAAACGTCTGGGTGGTTCTCCTGTTAATGTTCCTGGTGGCGAACTGTTCACTGCGTTGCAGACTGGTCGTATTGATGCCACCGAATGGGTTGGCCCCTATAACGATATGGCGTTCGGTCTCTATAAAGCGGCGAAGTACTACTATTACCCTGGTTGGCATGAGCCAGGTTCAACCCTGGAATTCACCGTTAACCTGGATGCCTGGAAAGAACTGCCAGCTGACCTGAAGGCCATCGTGCAAACGGCAACCCAGGCCGCACATCAGTCCATGCTCGATGAATATACCGCGCGTAATAACATGGCTCTGAACCAGCTGATCAATGATCACGGCGTACAGGTACTGAAGCTACCCGACGATGTACTGAAGAGCCTGAAAGAGGTTGCTGATCAGGTGACAAAGGAAGTGGCCGCAACCAATGAACAGTCCAAGGCCATTTATGAGTCATTCAAGCGCTTTACCGAACAGGTAACGGAGTATCATAAAGTGTCAGAGATGGCCTATTACGACGCCCGTCTTCTGTAAGCTTATGACCAGGCGCCACTCAGAGGCTATCCAGAATCTTTTTCTGATTTGAGTGGCGCTGATTCATCTGATCACGCGCTTTCTGCGCTTCCTTAATTATTTCGCTCGGGTTCGAGCGGTTTGGTAAGACCTCTTCATTTTTATTTTCAGTGTTATTTGTCTTTTTGATCGGTTCTGGCATCTCGGGCAGCGGTGTTATACGACTGGTATCTATGTGAATCTTGCGTGTTTTAATGTTGGGGTCATCGGTTGGTTTCGTATCTGAAAAGTGCCAGACACCGTTGGCATCCTGCCATCCGTTAACGGTTTTTTGCTGGGAGGAATGCGTATCGTCTGGTATATAGGCTTCAAGCTTTCTGGTAATGCGTTTACCTTCATTCAGGAGTGAGGTGAAGGTATTGGCATCTGGCAGGATATCATCGAGTGTTGCCAGCGGTTTGCCACTGGGTCCGGAAATATAAAAAGGTGCTGCAACCAGTGCACCGATGAATAAGGTGAAAGAAATACGACGACCATAGTCTATTCCATGAGGCATAACCGGCTTCCCTGACGCTGACCCGCTGTATTTAGCTCTTGCATTAGCTTAGCGTATCTAATGTTACAGCGGGTCTGATTACAGCATTATGCTTATGATGCGGATAATTCTCGCTCCGGTATTTTAACGACGAACGGCGTATGTCCGCTGCTTTGCAGGAACTGTTCAATGCCTGCTCTACTGATCACCAGTGTGCTGGTATTGACCAGTGGATGACACTGAATAGCATCCTGTTGCCAGACATCTTCATCGATCACAACGGTAACATGTTGTTCCGGGTCATTCACGATACCGAGCAGTGTGACGGCACCAGGTTCCAGGTTGAGGTATTTTTTCAGTCGTTCAGGTGAGGCGAGCTGAAGCTTCCCCATACCCAAAACACTCCCCAGTTGATTGAGGTCGGTGGCCTTGTGGTCTGCAACAACAATAAGAAAGTGTTGCTTGCCCTTGCGGTCCTTAACGAACAGATTCTTGGTTCGGGCACCCGGCAGATCGGGTGTTTCACGATTTGCTTCTTCACAGGTATAGACCGGAGGGTGGTCGACACGCTGGTAGTCAATTTTCAGTCGGGTGAGTTGGTCGAAAATATCCACAGGCTTTACCTCAACAGTACTTCATACCGGATCGCTGGGGCATTGTCTGAAACGGATGCTTATGACCTCAGCGGATAACCAGCTTACTGAATGGTGATGGTTGGGGGAAAGGCATATGGGTGTAATTCGTCGTGTGTAATGATCCTGAAGAATGGTGGCGTTACGGCCTGTTTCTGTTTGTATCGCACTATCGTTTGGAAATTCTGTCCGCTACACGGTAAATCATTATCTGAAATACAGTGAATACTGCTGAAGTCCCCGCCAGTACTGGAAGCTCATCATGTTGGCATGAACCCTGTAATTATTCTGGCAAGGGATGAGGAAAGGCGTTCTCAGGCATGAGAACCCGTCATGGATGACCGTTTTTAGATGCATGTCGCCGATGGATGATGGCAGTAGCATCGGGTGTTAGTGAGTTCCAGGGAGGAATCCGGGGCAAGGATGCCCCATTTTTCGTCTGACGGATTATCCTGAATCAGCAATAAGCGACAATTTAATATTAAAAATACTGCCGCTCATCATTACATTATCTTTCCATGTAATTTACCGTTTATTAACACAAACCGTTTCAGGCTCATCTAATCTCAAATTGTCGAAAGGGAAAACAGAAAGTCAGCAAAGGAGCACTTTTTGAGTATCGGTTAAAGAGGTAAATATCATGAGTATGTTCTTTGCCAATGACAATAATTTTGTCAAAGCCTGTGGTGGCGGTACAGTAGGATATTGTGTTGCTGTTGCCGTTGATAAGGAAGGTGGTCTGGTGGGTATCCGTGATACCAAAGATGACAGCAAGCAAACCCTGATCTTTGACAAGGATGAATGGCATCATTTTGTCACTGCGGTAAAAGCCGGTGAGTATGATGTTCAGTGAAATAAATCGATGAGTACGAGATAAGATGTTTCACGCAAAATGAAAATTCACCGTTGTAATCATCATGCTATCTGAATTGATAGTGCTATCGACTCATGTAGACGCTTTCAATTCAGATAGCCAATATTTCAAATGAATACTGTTGTGGCGTTGTGATTGATAGTCATATCGTTATCTGCAAGAAAATCGGGAGGCTGTTATGAATACTGTATTGAAGCAGCAATCTGTTGGAGATGGTGTCATTCGTTCCCTGGAGGATAAAGATTTTAAAGCGTTTCTGGCACTATCGACAATTATGCATCGGGAATCTGAATACCGTAATTTGTCGTTTAGTGAACAACGGGTTAAGCAATTTTTTGATCTCCATTTGACAGATCCTGCTTACGTTGGTTGGGTCGTTGAAGTAGATGGAAATCTGGTGGCAGGCTTTCTTGCTCAATACAATCACATTAGCCAGTTCTCGGATGACCGGGTCGCGTTTGAAAATGGCTTTTTCGTTCATCCTGGCTACCGTTGTCAGGGCATTGCTGGACAGTTATTTACTATCTATGAACAGTGGGCAAAAGATAATAGCTGCCAGTATACCTACTGCTCGGTCACCACAGAGATAGATGAAAAGAAGACGGTAGCCCGTTTGAAGAAACTAGGATATCAGCAATGTGGGACTTTACTGAAAAAACATGTCTAAGGGTGGCTACAGGAAAACTAAATAGTGAAATTGTTCTTGTAATGATCAAACATGAAATATCTTTTGCAGGCTTAGAGGCTTCAAGCCTGCCTGAGTATTTTCTCGCGAAGGCTCGGTATAATATATCGTGAGTACAGTATTTTTGTGATTGTAAATAACAGTGGGTCTATTTATTGAATATCTGCCTTTTTTGATGATTAGGTCGTATTTCCCCACGGTGCAGTTAACGTTTGTAGCTCCGTTAGTTTGAGACTGGCTGCTGAAGGAATGGGGGTATCTTTGAGTGACTCTGTGAGCTCATTAGTTTTTAGTGCGGTCTCACTTAATTTTGCTCTCAAGAATCTGTTATCTGTCTCTAAATCATTCATATGTTTTTTTTTCTTTCTTCTGCTTTCTTGTGCTGATAATTTATTTGTGTATTTTCTGATTTTTTTCTTGATAGCTTTTAAATATTTTTTGGATAGGGCAGGGTTACCAATAGTGGAGGAAGCTGTTGTGAATGCTGACACACCATATTTTATAGAATGTAAAGAAGATAAATATCCCTCAAGATTCTTCTGATAAACCTCATTTTCAATATGTGATATAAGCTCATCTATATTTGTTGCCTTTTCAGGATTGAATATGTCAGGAATGGAAGCTTGTCTTAAACTCGCACCCGCGTTATCAATACTAACGGATGATTCTTGCTTGTATAGCTGTCTTCCCGGTGTTGGTTTTATTTTGACTGCTATACCTTCGCCTTGTTGTTCTGATGCCGCTGAAAATGCAGCGAAATATCTCTGCTGATGGGGAGTTGTCAGATCGCCTGAAATGGTGGCGCCATGGGACTCTTGTTTTATGGCAGGTAAGATTGTTGGCGCATAGTGAGGTTTTTCTGATGGTGTAGTCCCGGCTTGAGATGAATAAGGTTGTGTGAAAGCTGCTGTGAATAGTGGGTCTGCTTGCGGAATGCTAGGTTTCGGTACGGTTAAATTAGTGGTTTCAAGAGGACTTATTAGTGGATAGCTTGTTGGTATCGTACAGGATGATGGCGGTATATCAGTATCAGGTTCTAATGAAAAAGCCTCACTATGGAACAGATGAGGCTGAAACTCAGCGCTATGGACATATTCATCTATTGATGCGAATTCTTGGTTAGGACTCGTCATAGCCGGAAAAAGACCCTCGGAATAAGAGCCTGCGGTGGTGGTGCTAACTGTTCGAAAAAAAGTTGATTGTGATGTTCCGGCCTCAAACAATGGCGTTGTTGGTGATGTTGTCTGTGGCAAAAAAGCATCTGGGTGAAGAATAGGGCTATTATTTGTGGTCCTTGGTGGTGATCCTGAAAACATTAATCTTTATCCCATGTCAAATATAAGGAATGAAGTTTATTATTTATATGCATAATGTCACTAACATCGCAGTGTATTAATTTTTACATACTTTGGGCGGGTATCCTGTATTTATTGTTTCTGCATGCAAATTTATATGCTAAACACATTTTACCGATAGTGCTTGTCATTGTTTCGCCATTCTTGTGTCATAAAGACCCTAGATAATAATGAGAAAAACAGGAATCAGGGATATGAATCAGGTTAAACAACTCTTTCTTGCAACCAGTTTGGTGGCGAATGGTGCAATGGCTGAAAACGTCAGTTTCATTGCTATTGGTGACATGGGCACGGGTGGCGATAAGCAGTATAAGGTAGCCAACGCAATAGAAAGCCTTTGTCAGCAAAAAGCCTGCGATTTCGCTATTGGTCTCGGTGATAACATTTATGAGGCAGGTGTCGACAGTAGTCGTGACGACAATTTCCAGAGTAAATTCGAGCAACCTTATGCAGGACTGGCCTTCCCCTTTTTTATGTCATTAGGCAATCATGACAACTCGCATTTTGCCAGCGGTGGTGGTCTGGATAATTTTAAGGGCGAGTATCAGGTTGCCTACCATTATCGTGATGATCGCAGCAGTGACAAATGGCGTATGCCTAACCGCTATTATTATTTCACTGCACCGTTGGAGAGTGAACAGCCTCTGGTCGATTTCCTCGCGCTGGATTCCAATCCGATTGCCGGTGGTCTTGACTGGGACTACCAATATTGGCGCAAACCTTATACGGCGAAGCATAAGGAGTGGATTAACAGTACGTTATTGACTGCTGATGCACCTTGGAAAATCGCATTTGCACACCATCCACTGCGTTCCAATGGTCGACATGGTAATGCCGGCTTTTATGATGGCCTTGCGGGATCAGGCAAAGATTGGATAAACCTGTTGAAAGAAACCGTGTGCGACAAGATTGATGTATTAATCACAGGGCATGATCATGACCTGCAATGGCTCAAACCTGGCAGTGAATGTGGCAAGACATTCTTCATTATTTCTGGTGCTGGCGGAAAAACGCGAAGTCTGACGAATCCTGATCGTAATCCTGCCTGGTGGCAAGTTGGCGACACGTTGGGATTTTTCAGAATCCAGATTGAAGGCAATCAGTTTACCGGAGAAGCCTACGTAGTGGATGCAGAATCAGGGCAGTGGGAATTGGCGTATAGCAACACTATCAGTAAACCTTGAGTGACAGTGTCATTCTCAACGTCAGCACTATCATAAAAAGGGGAATTTTCATGTTCCCCTTAGTTCTAATTATTGATGAATGAAGGCTTACAGAAGCGGTCTGGCCGCTTGCTTCTGCTATATAAACAGCGCTGTGATTGGTCATTGGTTATCCAAAAAAGGTTGAATAATGGATAGCCCTGTTGATGGGAGAGCTTTTCCATGAAGCGCATTGCTTTACTTCTCTTGCTGTATTTTGTGCAGACTTCTGTTTATGCACTGTCTGAGAGTGTCAGCTTTATTGCTGTTGGTGACATGGGTACAGGAAATGAAAACCAATATGCTGTCGCTCACGCTATTGCCGATGTGTGCGGCAGGAAAACGTGTGATTTTGCTATCGGGTTAGGCGACAACATTTATCCATCAGGTGTTGAAAACAGCCGTGACGAGGCATTTGAAAGTAAGTTCGAAAGCCCCTATGCCAAACTGGATTTAACATTCTATATGACACTGGGAAATCATGATGATTCTCCCCATTTTCCGCTGAATGGACTGAATGATTTCAAGGGAAAATTTCAGGTAGATTATCATTACCGGAAAGACCGCTTGAGTGATAAGTGGTATCTACCGGCTCGGTATTATCATTTTGCTGCCCCTGTTGTCTCTGATCATCCTTTAATCGATTTTTTTGCGCTGGATTCAAACCCGATCGGTGGTGGCAAACTGCACTGGGATAGTTTGCCTTGGCGGGAAACGTATCTGGTAGAGCAAAAGACATGGTTAGGACAAATGCTTGCAGGTTCTCATGCGCCATGGAAAATCGCGTTTGCTCATTATCCCTATGTGTCCAATGGCAAGCACGGTAATGCCGGAGAGTATGATGGTGTAACCGGTTCAGGAAAGGATTGGTTATCGCTGATAGAGGACACACTGTGTGATCAGGTGGACGTCTACTTTTCCGGGCATGATCACAACCTGCAGTGGTTAGCGCCGGTTGAAGTCTGTGGCAAAACGGGATTCATCGTATCCGGTGCGGGAGGCAAGACGCACCCGTTGTTAGTCAAAGACAGGAATGCTGCCTGGTGGCAGGCTGCTGATACCCTGGGTTTTTTCAGGATTCAGATTGATGGTGACCAGTTGACGGGAGAAGCCTATACCGTTGATCCGAATACCGGGCAATGGCAGTTGGCGTATACAAAAACCATCACCCGAGAGTAACCTTGAGGTCAACTTTGCTGACCATAGTCGTACAGGGTGTAGGGGAACTTACATTACTTTGATGTTTTCAAAGATATACTCTCCCGGCGGGCGACAGGCTCTTAAGAACAGGTTTGCAAGAAAATGTGCCTGACGGGAGAGACCACTTTTTTCAGTCATTAATCATGACAACAGCTGTATATCACCAATATTGCGTGAGTAGAGTGCCGGTGCCAGAGCTTCGATACTGTCGCAGGCTTGTGTGAATACAGCAATATGGGAAGCGTTGCCTGATACTGAGTCCGGCTTCTGGATCAGGCTGCTGACTCGCCGCGCAATGGCCTGACCGGAATCAATCCACTGTACACCTGGTGCACAGGTCGATAGTGCCTCTTTCATCAGTGGAAAATGGGTACAACCCAGCACGATATGATCGGGTGTGAGTGGGCGATTCAGAAAAGGCATCAGTATTTCTGTAAGCAGAGTCTGGTTGACAGGTTGGCCACGTAATTGCTGTTCTGCCAGATAGACCAGCTCCGATGAACCGACCCGAACAACGTCACAGTCACTGGCAAATTCCCGGATCAGTTGGTCAGTATAAGGACGATTCACTGTGCCAGGCGTTGCCAGCAGGCCGATGCAACGATTTTGTGACAGAGTGGCCGCGGTCTTGATGGCAGGCACAACCCCCACCACCGGCACTGGGAGTTCCTGACGAACACGCGGAAGTGCAACAGTGCTGGCGGTATTGCAGGCAATCACCACCAATTGGGGTTGGTAATTGTCCTGCAGACGGGATAGGCACTCGCTGACGCGTGCGATAACCTCGGCCTCACTTTTCGGGCCATAGGGAAAACCGGCGTTATCGGAGCAGTACACAACGGGCAGCCAGGGTAACTGCTGGCGAACCTCATCAAATATGCTGAGCCCACCGACCCCGGAATCAAAAATGACAATAGGTGACACGGGTCTGGTCAAATCTCATGGTTGTTCATTTGGCACGTCCGTTATGCAGTACCAGGGCGTGCATTTCGCCCACATTGTAGGGTGAGACAGGAATTGCCCAAATAAGTAAATAGCCTGTTCAGGCCTGCTCGGCTTTGGTCTGGCAGTTCAGGCAAAGCGGCGTTTCCGGCCTGATTTTCAGCCGCTCGTAGCCGATCGGGTTGTCACAGCTCCGGCAGAAACCATAGTCGCCACTGTCCACATCTGCCAGCGCCCGTAGCACCTGGCGCAGCTGTTGTTCACATTGCGCTTTGCTGGCCTGGGCCATGCTCTGTTGCTGAAGGGCATCGATCCGGGAAACCCGCCCAAAGGCCTGCTGGTCCAGTGTGACGGTTTGGGCGGATTCACTGGTACGGTCCAGCTGTTGCCGCAGGTCGTCACGCAGGGATTGCAGATTACCTGTTAATTCTTCCCGCTGCGCCTGGGTCAATTCATCCATAGAGAAGCCTTTTGTAACTTAATGTTTTATGCGGGGATTTTCATATGTTCTGCTCTACAGTGCAGCTGACCAAAAAAGTGAATCCTTTGGTGTGAGTCCCCGTCTCTCTTCTTTAATCATGTTAATACGCAAGGCGAGCAAAATCATGAAAAAGGCCATGCAGTGAGTGAGCGATTATCAGTGCTAAGGATGGCTTCCAATCTCATACACGGGTCTGTGAGGTGGACGACGTCGTTTCTGGTATCGCTGGCGCCCCGGTATTACACTGTCCCGCCATGGCGGGTTGCGATATGACCCGCCTGTCACCGGTATGAAGTGAAGCCCATGTTTTCCAGTTGTTTCCGCGCTGATGTTTTTGATCAATTTCCCGCTGATAGCCACTCCATCCTGAAAGATATTGTCTTCAGTCAGGCAGGGGTGATATTGCCAGACCAGGTGGATGCCTTAACGAATAAGTTGGACAGCTCTCCGAATGATCTGCTGGTTCGTTTGATGCCACTGGCTGCAGCCTGTGCCTGGGCGCCGGTTTCATCGTTCTATGTCGGTGCAGTTGCCCGTGGGTTATCGGGTAAGGTGTATTTGGGCGCCAACATGGAACTGGCTGGTGGCAGTATGGCAGTTGCGCTGCATGCAGAGCAGGCGGTGATCAACAATGCCTGGCTGAATGGTGAAAAAGGATTGGATAGATTGGCGGTCAACGCGGCGCCCTGTGGCCACTGCCGTCAGTTTATGTTTGAAACGGCAACGGCAGAGTCCCTGGATATCATGATTGGGGATATGGCGGATAATCAGGCTGTAGAACACTGTCAGCTGACACAATTGCTACCGTCCGCGTTTGGTCCCAAAAACCTGGGGGTGACGACGCTATTGATGGATGATGCCTCGCAACCACTGGAAGTCACTGATAATGACCTACTGGCAGAGGCTGCCTGTCAGGCAGCTTGCGCGAGCTATGCACCTTATACCGGTGGTTATGCCGGTGTCGCGCTGCGAACCGATGATGATGCCGTGTTTATCGGTCGCTACGCCGAAAACGCCGCATTTAACCCCAGCCTGATCGCAATGATTTCAGCACTCTCCCAATTGCGTTTTGCCAGTTTAAATACGCGTCGTTGTATCAGTGAGAGTGTTTTGGTTGAACACCCTGCCGCAGTCAGTCAAAAGCAAGTCACTGAAACTGTACTGAATGCATTGGGTGTTGATCATTTCCGGTATATTGAAGCAGCCCTTTAAGCAGGCCAGAGACAGGCTTGTAAGGCTCATGGATTACAGGCAGAGTCGCCTTAAACAAACGTACGTTCAGGAGAGATCATGACAAGGCGTTATGATGTGCTTGTGGTGGGTGCCGGTATGGTGGGCGCTACCGTAGGCTGTGCGCTGGGGCAGCAGGGAATCAGGGTAGCGCTGTTTGATCATGCCCTGCCTTCCGCCTTTTCTCCTGAGCAGCCGCCTGATCTGCGCGTATCCGCTTTGAGCCCGTCGACAGAGCATTTTCTTCGTGATATTGGTGCCTGGTCGTTGATGAAAGCCATGCGAATGTGCCCCTATCGGCGCATGGCCGTTTGGGAAAAGTTGCACGAACCGCTGACAGGTAAAGAATTACACCAGAGACCTAACCAGACCCTGTTTGACTGTCGTGACCTGCCTGCCGATCAGCTGGGTTTCATTGTTGAGAATCGTGTGACGCAGCTGGCGATACATCAGGTACTGGCCGGTGTTGAAACGGTGGATTTGTATTGCCCGTCTTCAATAGATCGGATCAGCTGGTCAGAAGGTAAGGCAACGTTGACGTTAAAAGACGGTGAGAGGTTTGAAGCGCCACTGGTGGTTGGTGCCGATGGTGCACAGTCGCAGGTACGTCAGTTGGCGGGTATTGGGCTGCACAGTGAAGATTATGAACAGCAGGCGCTGGTGGCTACGGTCGAAATAGAACCCGGCCAGCTGGATATTACCTGGCAGGCATTTACGCCAACGGGACCTTTGGCGCTGTTGCCGTTGCCGGATATTGATGGTCGTAGTTATGCATCCATGGTCTGGTATAACCTGCCGGAACAGGTGCAGCGTTTGAAGGCACTGTCTGATGAGGATTTCCTGCAGGAAATGGTGCAAACCTATCCGGCCGAATTACCGGTTATTCGTCGTTTACTGGAAAGAGGTAGTTTTCCTCTGACTAAACGACATGCCCGGCACTATGTGAAACCTGGCGTGGTTCTGGTGGGAGATGCAGCACATACGATTAACCCGCTGGCAGGTCAGGGCGTGAATCTGGGTTTCCAGGACGCTGCAACACTGTTAGAGCTTCTCACCAAAGCCCATAAAAAGAACGAACCTTTTGGCAGTCTTGCTGTCTTGAATGAGTATGAGCGTATTCGCCGGCCGGCCAATCGTAAAATGCAGTGGGCTATGGATGCTTTTTACTACACCTTCAGTAATGATCATGCACCACTCAAATTGCTGCGTAATATCGGTTTAACGGTAGCCGGACGATTCACGCCAGGGCAAAAGCAGGTAATGAAATATGCCATGGGCTTAAAGGATGTTTAAGCCTACCGGTAATGGACTACTCTGCTAACCATTTCTTTCTGTGGAGTTTGGAGACGTGAAGAGAAAGTGTCTGGTAATGGCAAGCCTGCTGTTGACGGCATGCAGTACTTTTCAAAATGCAGCAATGAAAGAATCAATAACCCTTTATGACCATGATTGGGTCCTGGTCAGGATGAATGGCCAGGCGCCTGTAGATAATTCCCGGGTTACCCTGAGGCTGGAATCGCCGGAAAACGGGCAGGGGCGTATTTTCGGGGATGCTTCCTGTAACCGTTACTTCGGCTCTTATACCCTTGACCAGCAAATCGTTGAAGTTGGCCGGTTGGCTTCGACGCTGATGGCATGTCCGGATCCATTGATGAAACAGGAACAGGCTTTCCTGTCCGAGCTGGAGCAGGTGACTCGCCTTGAGCAGGATGAGAATACGCTTGTACTGGCGAATAAGTCCGGTGACAAATCATTGACGTTTGAGGCTGAGAGCGGACGGGTCAGTGGGCGGATTATCTCCGAAACCGGTAAGCTGCCTGAAAAAGCGGTTGTGATGGTTTCGATTGAGGATATCAGTCGGCAGGATATCCCGTCATTAACCATTGGCATCAATGAAATGCGCCTGGATCAGGCTGAGCAGTCGCCAATAGCGTTCGTGGTGCCCTATGCGCCCTCGCTGGTAAAGGATAATCATCGCTACAGTCTGTCCGTCAGGGTAATGGAAGATGGCCGGTTGGCTTATATCAATACCAGTCAGGTACCGCTGGAACTGGATTCGGGTGTCAATAATCCGGTTATTGTGAATGTCGAGGTGGTGGAATAGGCAATAGATCAGGCTGGCTGATTTTCAAAAAGAGTCAGGTGCTTTTTGGGGCAGCCGCTATACTCGTCCCCCTTCCTACCTGAAAACGTTACCGGGCGCAGGGTTTGTCGGTGAAGCATTTCAAGTGGTTTGTATTGCTGATTGTGTGCTGGGGACAGTATTCACGGGTGAGTGAAGGGAGTGTTGTTCAATTCTTCATTGAGCAGAACGAGGTGGCGAGTGTCGATCTCACTGCTCCGGATTCCGGGCTAAAGAGTCAGATCATTGAACTGTATGACCCCTACTTTAATAAGACGAAACGGTATGAGGCTTTCCGACTCAGTGATGTACTGACACGAGGGCTGGCAGAGCGCTGGCGAGAGCCGGAATTCTCGGATGTCGCATTTGTCGCGCTGGATGGCTATCAGCCCGTTATGTCATTGGAATATGTTGAGGAAAAACCCGAAGGATGGTTGGCCTTTCGGGATGCGGATCGAACATCCGGTTTTGAGCCGTTTGGTGAGAAGCATATTGATTTCAGTCCCTATTACCTGATCTGGACCGGGGACCATCAGCGTTTTACAACGGGTTATCCCTGGCCAAATCAGGTCATTAAAATTGTTTTGCTGCGTTTTCAGAATCGTTATCCGGCGGTTTATCCACAGAAGGTGAAAGAGACATCGGATGTCTGGCAGGGGTTCAAGTTGTTTAGGCAGCGATGCCTTACTTGTCACGCCATGGATCGGCAGGGTGGATGGCTCGGGCCAGACTTGCTGATGCCAAAAGGGATTGTCACTTACCGGGATGATGCGTTTCTTAAAGCGTACATCAGGAAACCATCGGATTTCCGGTATTCGAAAATGCCGGATAACGAGGATCTTGGCGTAGTAAGGAGCGTTGGATCAGATCATTGCTTACCTGAAACATCAGGAACAGCACAAGGCTTCAGGTCATGCTGAGCGTCAGTAGTCGTCTGAATTGATATTCATCAGTTGTTCGTTTCAGTGCAGATCGTTAGAATGAGGTCTCTGCTTGCGGGTATCGTATAGTGGTTATTACCCGAGCTTCCCAAGCTCGTGAGGCGGGTTCGATTCCCGCTACCCGCTCCAGTTATTTCAAGCGATTACGGGTTAGTGTTTACTTACCTTTCTCTGTTTCGGTGGTACTATTGGTAGTACTATGGCTCATGTAACCGTCTGCTTATTTCACCAGGTATTTGAAGTTGCTGTTCGATATAGCAGGTCGGTCTACCCTTTTTCAGCCTGATATTGCTCTGTTTTAGCTGACAAGGTTTCTCGCTGTTGGTTCCGTCAGTCTTGAGCAGTAACTGGTACGTAAAAGTATAGTTACAACGCCGTTTACATAGGGATTTAGGTTAAAACGGGGGTACGCAAGCAATGGGCGGATATCTCAGTGGAAGGTCTGGAAGTGGTAAGCCGAGTGTTGAAGACTGTATTAATCTCAATGTCTGTTATTTGTACCGAGCAGGGTTGCTGGAGCCGGGTCGTGTAACGGTACTGCAAAACCATCGCGGTGGTAGCTTCTTTGTTCAATGCCGTGAGAATTATTTTGGCTGGCCGCTATGTATCTCCATTACCTGGACAACCATAGGTTCTGATAAAGCGCGTACCGAACATAACCAGGTCATTGGTGTTGAGTTTGTGGATGTCCTGAATGGTAAAGCCAGACGGCCATACTTCCTTTGTCCGTTTACGGAAAAGCGAGTAGGCGTATTGGTGATGGGAGATCGTGGCTTCGGGCATCGCACATTCTACGGCTACGATTACAAGTGTCAGCGTATGGGGCACATGGACAGGGCCATGAAGAGTGCGGCGAAGATCAAGCACAAACTGGGTGGATTGAATATAGGCGGGGCATTGACTGACGACCTTATGAAGCCAAAGGGTATGCATAAAAATACGTTTGCGCGTTATGTTAAAAGGCATCGCAAAGCGGTCAGGCCAATCGCAGTGAGAATGGCGTTGTTTGGAATGTATGTCTGACTTGTTACTGATATGAACCAATAACCAACGTTCAGAACGAACCGAGAGATTTCAGGTCAATGTTCTTGGAGGGATTTGTGGGCTTCTGAAATGTTACTTTTTCTTAACGATAGTTGGAGTAAGAATATATGTGTTCAAGGGCGTCAGGCTTGTTTTGTTGCTGTAGAAATATGCGGCAATCATCAGGCACCGTTATTGAAAGTCCAAGTCGAGAAACAGATTTATTATTGTCGACAGAACAATGTAAATTGGATGCTGGTAATTTAAAAATTATACGTTCCCACGATGACTTGGACCTAGATTACAAACTGAGTCAGCGAGCTGTTAAGGTTTATCATAAATATACAAGTTCTGAATATCGACGTATTGTTACTAATGTGCTGAAAGAGCATGAATTACCCTGTCTTTTTGAAAAACAGGATGTGCTCAAAGGGCGGAAAAAAAAGCGTAGTTATACAACGGCACAGACTTTTTACGATTGCGCAACAGTGCTGGATAATAAAAAAAAAGAAGACCCGCAATACAGTTCAAAAATTATTGATGTACTTAGGAAATCAGGTCAGTTCGAACGTTTTCATTTACAGCGTGATCTGTCTAGTAGAACAGAGTCGCTTGATCGGGTAAAAAACTGGCTTGATACTGAGCGGACATTCATCCACTGTTTGCCAGCAAGTTTGGCTATAAAGCGCCCCTATCGTGTTTATGTTTGTGCTGACCCGATTTCTTCCGGTTTTTTGCTTGAGAAGATGCTTGAAACATATCACGTTAACAAAGCCAATCTGGGACTGCCTGATTTCAAGTTAAAGATCAGTTCAAGCAGGCTGGCAGTAATGCGAGAAGAAACGTTTGTATCCTACCATTCAACGCTGGCCAGTGCGTTGTCGTGGGCTAAGGCCGGTAATAGTGATGAGCTGAAACACTGCTTTATGGGGGTGGCTCCTGAAAGCAGCTTTATGCCATTTTCATTGGACAATATTGGAATAGCTGAAAACGTTGCGGGAAAAGCAGCGTTGAAAGTTCTGGCTATGGCTGCCAAGAAGAAAGCATTGTGTTGTAACCCTTATGTGGATTCCTCGCCGAATAGACTTTTATAGGGAAAATTAACTGATGAATTGTTCCGTCGTCGTTTTGCTAACATGCCATCCGTCTACGGATGCCGTACAGATTGAATGTGGCGTTGTGGTTAGATGAAGCCTGAATGTCATCCGGCATTCACACATCCAACCCCATCCGCTCCACGTCCGCATGACACCGTTCCCAGTCCGGATAATGGCGAGCAACCAGCGTCCAGAAGGCGCTGTCGTGATGTTTTTCGACGGTATGGCACAGTTCATGGACAATCACATAATCCAGCACCGCCGGTGAAAATTCCATACACTGCGGATGAAATTCAAGGATGTTCTGTTCTGAACAACTGGCCCACCGGCTCGGGAACTTGAACAGGCGCGCACCACGGCATTCAAGGCCGGTCTGGCGCTCCCAGTAGCGAATACGCGGAAACAGCTTGTCCTTTGCCCGGTCACGGAAAAACACCTCCCTGGCGTCTTCCAAGAGCGGACGTGACAGGCTGTCCCCTTCCGGTGACTGAATCAGGAATCGGCTGTGGTTGAAGCTGATGATGGCCTTGCGTTGTTCCAGCGCCGGGGTCACGTGGCAGTAATACCAGCGTCCCCGGTAAAGCAGGCGACTGCCGGTAACGTACGTGTCCTTCAGTGGCCGGTTCACGTCCTTCAGCCGTTCCCTGATCCACCGCGCCCGGTTACGGATCAATGTCACCTTGTCGTCATCAGACACCGCAGGGCCACGCAGCAGCACAGGCTGGCCGCGCTCTACCGTGACATAGTGGTGTTTCAGTTCCGGCTCTTCGCTGAACTCCCAGTGAATGGCCGTTGTGCCGTACTGGTAGACTGGCATCAGTTATTGATCAGGATGTCGAACAGCGCCGCACTGTGCTGACGGCTGGCTTTCATGTCCCAGCCTGCCAACCCCTTGAAGGCCTTGCGTATCTGCTTTTGCATATCCTTGTGAATTTCCTTTTTCTCTTTCCAGATCGGGCTGGCCAGGATGGTACTCAGCATGTCGTCGGCAAACAGCGTTGTCGTCCACTGCCGGGCGACTGCTTCGCCCACTTCGGCATTAAGGTAGTCGAACACGCCCACCTGTGCCGCCGAATCGAACCCGGCGTTACTGGCACCTGCTTTCCGTTCGTTGATGCGCTGGATG
This sequence comes from uncultured Kistimonas sp., assembly GCA_964291505.2. Taxonomy (GTDB): domain Bacteria; phylum Pseudomonadota; class Gammaproteobacteria; order Pseudomonadales; family Endozoicomonadaceae; genus Kistimonas. Next base: position 1,635,760 of record OZ220199.1, read on the forward strand.
AACATATCCAGCTGCTTCAGGAATTCAGCCTGTTCGACCCGTTGTTCCTTTTCCATCGCCAGCAACCGGTCCAGTTCTTCCTGTAGCTTGCCGTAAAAGCCGGGGTTTTTCTGTAGTCCGGTACGAATCGTTTCCTTGAGCTGGTTCTTTTTGCGTAACGCGATACTACCCGCGCCCTGCAAACGCTTCAGGCGTTCCATCTCCTGGGTATCGAAGATCGACACTTCCTTACACAACAGACTGGTGACTTCATCCGCCGCCACGTGTTCATCCAGCAGTTGCTGTAACAGGGCGGATTCCAACTGGTTCAGCGGTCCTTTGTACGCCGCTTGCGGCAGCTTGTTACGCAACGCCATTTTGATTTCGCCCAGCGTCTTGAAGTACGGCTTGAAGCGCGCACCACGTTCATCAGGCAGCACGACATCCAGACGCTTGTTGAAGTCCGCAAACGCCGCCATAAAGTCCTCAACGACGTCCAGCCGGACATCCGGGTCCAGCCACAGGTCAGCATCCGCCTTGTACGCTTCCGGGTTCTTTATCAGATCATGCTTTTTCGGCATCAGTGACAGCACTTTCTGTAACGCCGCTTCCAGCTTCGGCAGTTCGCTGTCGATGTCCGTCCATATCTGTTCCGGCTTAACATCGCCGCCGTAGATTTCCAGCGCCTGATCCAGTGCGGACACGATGCCGTAGTAATCCATGATGTACCCGGCGTTCTTGCCCTTGCGGGTCCGGTTCACCCGGGCGATGGCCTGAAGCAGTGTGTGTTCCTTCAGCGGCTTGTCCAGGTACAGGGTGTTGACGATGGGCGCATCCCAGCCGGTCAGCAGCATGTCGGAGACAATCAACAGACCGGTGTTGTTGAACCGGGTTTCATGGTCCGTGTTTTCGGCTTCATCCCCATACGGCTTCTTGAACAGTTCATTGACCAGTTGCGGGATTTCATCGGTCGGGACGGCCACCGGCGTTTTGCCAGCCTTCTGTTCCGCCCGCACCCGTTCCTCGATGGTCTGGATGACGGTATCGGTATCAGACGCCGCCTGTGCCTGATCCACCCCGGTACGGTTGTCGGTCATACTGCCCAGGGAGATCACCACCCGGCTTTCGAAGGTTTCCAGTCCCTGGGTCTGACGTTCGGCCATGATGGCGTTCAGGGTGTCCTTGTAGCGCACCGCCATGTCGCGGCCATCACAGACCAGCAGTCCCTTGAATCCCCGCGCCTTGACGCTGGACAGGAAATGTTCGATCAGGTGACGGCTGTTTTCCGTAATCCGTTCTTTGGCCGTACGCCGCTTTTTCAATAACGCCTGACGCAGTTTGGCCTGCCGACCTTCCTCTTCCTGTCCGAACTGATCCTTGAATGCCTGATCCAGCTCGGCGCTGACCAACTGTTCGCTAAGCCCGTCCTTATACTTGATAGGCAGGGTCGCGCCATCGGCCACGGCTTCGTCCAGCCGGTAGGTGTCGATGTAATCCCCGGCACCGAATTCGCTCAGGGTGTTGCGGTCTGTCTTCGAGATCGGCGTACCGGTAAACGCGACAAACTTGGCGTTGGGCAGACTGGCCCGCATGAACGCCGCCAGGAACCCGTACTGGCTCCGGTGGGCTTCATCCACCATCACGTAGAAATTGGGCTTGGTAGTCAGTACCCGGAAATCCACCGGTTCCCGACTCTGCTCCACCCACTTGGCAGGCAACGGCTTGCCATCGTCATCCTGTTCACCAAACCGGACGTTTTCATCAATACAGATAAAGAACTGGCCCTTCCCGTCTGATGCGTCGTGAATGCGACGAACGCGCGTGCGATTACCTCCGTTCTCGGCTTCATCATCATCGGAAGACTGCGGTGTCAGCGGCTTGCCGTCCCGCTCCTGAAACTTCTGGATGGTGCTGGTGAAAACACCGCCGTAATCGTTGGACAGCATCTGCTCCAGCCCGGCCACCGAGGGCGCTTTCATCGGGCTCAGGCCGATATTGCGGAAGGTGTTGCTGATCTGCCGGTCCAGGTCGGTACGGTCGGTGAGGACGAGAATACTGGGGTTATCCAGCCCGGTACTTTCCGCGCGCAGCAATCGCGCCAGGTACGCCATGGTCAGGGACTTGCCGCTGCCCTGGGTATGCCAGACCACGCCGCCCTGATCGTCCCGTGTCAGCCGTGTCAGGGTTTTGCAGACGGCACGCCACTGCTGGTAGCGGGGCAGTTTCTTGATGGTGCGGCCATCGTCCAGTTCAAACAGGACAAAATGGGTGACCAGTTGCAGAAATCGCGACGGTTCAAACAGCGCCCACAACAACCGGTCCTGTTCCGTCAGTGGTTCGCCGCGCAGAGCAACGGCCTGGGCTTCCTCAGCCGGTTCCAGCCGATAACGCAGGTAGAAGGCTTCCGGCGTAAATATCGCCCCGTACAGCGCCTCATTGCGGTTGATGGCGACACAGACCTGGTTATAGAGAAAATGGCGGGGATGGCTGTTCTGGTAGGCCAGCAACTGGCGGATGCCCTGGCTGACTTTCACATGGCTGGCCTTACACTCGATCATCGCCAGCGGGATGCCGTTGACGAACAGCAGCAGGTCAGGCCGGAACGTATCGCCCTCGCTGTTGCTGCCGACGTACTGGTCCACCACATGAAAGGCGTTGTTACTGACGTTATCCGGGTTGAAGAACCGCAGGCTACGCAGGCGTCCCTGTTCGTCTTTTATCTGGATATTGCCCTGCTGGACGACGTTCTGCCAGAACGCCTCGTTGGCGGCCATGAGCGGCTCGGAAGAAAAAGCCGCAGAGGTGAAACCCGCGCCGTACTGTCGCAGCTCCCGCAACGCGGTTTCCACGCCACCACTGACGGCTGCCAGCCACGGATTCAGGGCCAGCAAACGGTCACGCAGGATATCCGTCAACAAGGGTGGCAAGTGCCGGTGTTCCTGCTGCTGGCCGACGTCACTGCCGGGCAGATGGGTATAGCCCAGAGTTACCAGCCAGCGAATGGCGGGACGTTCTACGCCGTCCAGCTCTGGGTTGTGGCCAGCCTGATCACCAGCCGCTGTTTCCATGGTCATGTTGTTATTTCCAATATCAGACTTTGACGCGCCACTGGCCGGTTAGCAGTTTTTGCATCAGGCCTTTTTTGAGTTGTTGGGTTTGAGCTTTAATGGTGGCCAAGTGATCTAGTTTTTTATCAATCTTGGCTATGACCCCAGCTATCTCTTGTTGCTCATCTAGTGGGGGTAAAGCGATTTTCCAACCCCTTACGACATTGACATTTAGATTACCGACACCACCGCCAATGTAGACTTCATTGTTAGCGAGTTTCTTGTATATAGGAGAATTTAAAAGGTGTACAAGATAACTATTTTTTAACCTGTCGCCGACTTTTATAAGTGTTAGACTCACGTAAATCGAAAATTGATCTGAAATGTCAATTACTGCTGCTTCACCGATTGAGCCTACGCGGGTATAAAGAATATCACCCTTCATAGGTGGGTTGTTTTTGTACAGTTTTTCATGATCTTTATGCGAAATAAGCTTGTAGTTGTCGAATACTAATTTCCCATTTTTTACATTCTGCGCTGAAAGAAATGGAACTCCATCGCCTTCAACATATTTTGGGGTAGCTGCGAGACCGCAAGTTATTAACTTTGTTGCCTCCTTAAACGTTAATACTTCCCACCCAGCCGGAATCCGCCCCAGCTCGCTATCCTTGAACTCGGTATGGGGCTGCCAGTGACCGTCCGCATCCCGGGTGCCGACGCCCTGGGAAAAGAGTCGTTGCATCAGCCCTTTCTTCAGGGTGCGGGTAGCGGTGATTTTCCGGTCGATCAGGTCCAGCTTGTTATCGACGGCGGACAGGATGCTGGCGATTTTTTTCTGTTCTTCAATAGGGGGGAAAAGCAGTGTTAAGCCGTCAATTAGTCCCTTACTTAAATTTGGCTGTGCTGCCCCTTGGCACGCTGACAGCATTTGATCCGTAAGACTTCTTAAGGCCCAAAAAAGAAAATCATTATTGAGTTTGTCATTGTTGACGGAGCGTATTGACAGTACTGCTTGATTTGTTACGGCATTGGTCAATAGTTTTGCCACTTTACCTGCTGTAGCGCCATACATCGCAACCAAAATGGCACCGGCTTCGACCAATTTAGCAGAGGAGTTTTTTACTCCTTCGTCAGTAAGGGATTCTTCAGTTGTCGATATGTATTGTTGATTAACTTCACCTGACTTTACCCATGGAATAGCACCGTTGTAATAAGCTTTGTTTTTTCTGTCAGGTGTACCTCCAGCATAACTTTTGGTAACAGAAGATAATCTGTCCAAACTCCAGTCGATTGGTATAGCTGTTGTCATCACGCCACCTCCACATCTTTTGAAGCAGCCAACAACCCCAATTCTTTTAGGTAGCCATTCAGTTCATCATCTACTGTCGCCATCAGCCGATCCAGATCAGCCAGTTCTGTCAGTACAGCGGGAATATCCACCTGATCTTCCGGTTCAGACGTGTCGATATAACGGGCAATATTCAGGTTGTAATCGTTAGCGGCGATCTCGTCTATATCGACCACACGGCAATACTTGTCTTCATCGGTCTGCTGTTCAACCGCTGCCGTGTACGCCCCGTGAATATGGTCGATATCCTGCGGGCGCAGGCTGTTCTGGTTCTTGCCTTCGTGGCATTCACGGCTGGCGTCGATAAAGATCACCTTATTCTTCAGCGCCGCCGGTTTCTGCTTGTTGATGACCAGGATACAGGCGGGAATACCGGTGTTGTAGAACAACGCTGAAGGCAGGCCGATGACCGCTTCAATCCGGTCGCCGGGCAGTTTGCTGTTACCCGCCAGCAGGCCGGTACGGATTTTCCCTTCCTCGCCGCCACGGAACAGAACGCCGTGGGGTAGCACCACGCCCAGACGACCGTTGTCTTTCAGGCTGGCCAGCATGTGCTGGACAAACGCCAGGTCCGCATAGCCCCGGGGCGGAATGCCGTAGCCCAACCGACCATGGGGGTCGTGAAGGTTTTTCTTGTAGTTGGGGGCGATCTCTTTTTCCTTGCCGTCCTTGCCGACTTTCTTTTCCAGGTTCACTTCCAGCGGCGTCCACCACTGTTTGGCGGAAAACGGCGGATTGGCGATCACCCGGTCAAAGGTTTTCAGGCTGCGGTCGGCTTCTTTATGGAGCGGGCTGACCAGGGTGTCGCCCCGTTCAAGGAACGCTTCCATGTTGTGGAGATACAGGTTCAGTTTGCCAATCGCCCAGGTGCCCAGGTTCTTTTCCTGGCCGTACAGGGAGATATTGGGCGTGGTGGCCGTCAGTTTGCCGCCGGGCAGTTCGGACACGTGGTGGGCGCTTTCAACCAGCATACCGCCGCAGCCACAGGTGGGGTCGTAAACGGTCTGGCCCGGTTGCGGATCAAGCAGGCGCACCAGCAACTGTACGACAGGCTTCGGCGTGTAGAATTCGCCGCCTTTCTTACCGGCGTCGTCCGCGAATTTGCCGATCAGGTATTCGTAGGCGTCGCCCAGCATGTCGGACTTGTAGAGACTGTGGTTGCCCAGGTTGTATTTGTTGAAGTGGCGCAGCAGGCGTTCCAGCAGCTTGTCGCCCAGCTTTTTCTTGTCGCCGAACTGGGTGGCGGTGAGTACGCCTTCAAGGTACGGGTTCAGGGCTTCGATTTCACCAAAGGCTTCGTCGATGTATTCGCCGATATGCTGGGTGTGCTTGATGATATATCCCCAGCGCGCTTCTTCCGGTACGTAGTGGCGACCGTCTTCCTTTTCTTCCTCGATGGCTTCTTCCCGGGAACAGTCTTCTTCTGCCATGATGGCGGCGATCCGTTCTTCGAAGACGTCGTTATACCGCTTCAGGAAAATCAGGCCGAAGATGTAGTTCTTGAAGTCGGAACTGTCGATGGAGCCGCGCATGATGTTGGCGGATTCCCACAACCAGCTTTCCAGGGTTTCAAGGGTGAGTTTGTTCGACATGGAGGCGTTGTTCCGTAGTGATGGACGCGCTGATTGTGGCGTTCAGCGTCTGATACGTTTTCGCAGTCACGCTACCGCCCGAAGGTCTGGCTGTCCCGTTTTGACGGCGGGCAGCGAAGCGTGGGCCTCGGTAGCTTGGAGCGGGTAGAAAAGGTTTTGATTGGATCGGGATTATACGCAGTTCAGAAGGGCATGGAATGGCGGGAAGTGTCATTGTTTGAACCCTGTACGCAGAGTGACAAAGTGGACTCCTTTCTGTTCGCCCTGAATCGCAGGTAAAAAGCGTGTTTATCAGTTTTTTTCGCCAGCGGCAGTGGCAAACAGGGCAAGGTTAGTTGGTGTTGTAGGTGGAAGTCTGTACAGCGTGATCGGGCTTTACAGGCTGTTAGAGTGGTGAGTTCATCCGAGATACATTCACTGAAAAGATCAATGAATTATCGACATGCTAGTGATCTGTTCCGCGCCCATTCGTGGTAGTTTGATTTGAAAATACTCCCACAACTCGCTGCAATCGATATACCTGTAAAAGGCTTCCTTGTTAATTGCATCAATAATCAAGTAGCCAGAACCTACACGAAGGATATTGCAAAAGTGGCCTTTTTGCTTGCCTGCGACATTGTATTTGAAGCTGATTACAGCATGTTCATGAACCGGAATTGATAAAAGGATATCATGGGTTTGTCTTATTTTTTCTTGGTGGCAACCTTCTACTTCTTCCATACCAATACCTTTGCTGATGAAGTCGTCGTCCAATCTACCAAAGAGACTGAGTGTTGACATCGGTTCTGGCTCTTTGCACTCGTTATGCCTGATAGGTATCAATTTTCCTTCTTCCAGAAAATGAAATACACGCATGGCGACTATCCCACAGTTTGCTTTGCAGGCAGCATCATTAATTGTTGCCAGTGACTCTATGTTTCTAGGGTATGCTGTCGTTTGTTGTAAGCGCCATGAGCCGAGTGGTTTTGGTGAAGCTGAAGTGGCTGGGTACATGACAAGTATTCTTAATAAGAATGATAAAACTAGGATAAGACTATCAAATACAGGCAATAAATTGATAACAGTCCAGTTTGACAGGCTAACTATTATCAAAAATTACGGGCAATACTACGCAGGAGATATTTGTTCAGCGCAGGATGGTGTTGGGTAAACCGCTCGTCACGTCATCAAACCCTATAGGAAATGATGACGTGACGAATGGGTTCAGTCATTGAGATTGACGGGGATGAGTCGGCCATTGTCATCCTTGATAAGTCCTTTATTCAGCAGGCTGGTGCGCACACGGGAAAAATTACTGACATCAAAACCCTGTGCTTTCAAGTCATCACGGATGACAGCGGCCTCGGTGGGTTCGTCTTTAGCCATACGACTACGAATAGCCTGCCACACGATTTCTTCATTTTTACCAAGATTTGTACTTTTCTGTTCGGGTGAAGGCTGTCTGTCTGTATCGACCAGTACGCCGCTGGTGACGGGGCGGCCTTTGGCGTCATAGATACCCAGTTCCACCTGGCAAAATTCAAGGGTTTTTCGATGGGGTGCTTCTCCGTCCTTTAATTTTGTATTTTGGATTGTCACCAGGTTGGATTCACCGTCACGCTTCACCTGATATTCCAAATCAAGCCCACCCTTAATGCTGGATGCGCCACGGGCTCTGTTGCAATCATTATGGCCAGTATGGTGAACCAACAGTGCGCTACAGTTGTAACGCTTCATTATTGTCTCCACCTTACTAATCATTCTCGACATGTCACTGTTGTCGTTCTCATTACCACTAGAATTGCGTGCCAGGGTGTCGAAGATGAGGAGGGCAGGGGGGCTGCCGACCTCTTTGATCATCGCATCTATCTGCTCACAAAGTGCTTTTCTGGAATTCACGTTCATCAGGTCTGTCGAACCATCAGACAACAGCAGTGGGGCGTCGGTAAGGTCAATGTTGTTGGCAATCGACCATGCCAGAAAACGACGTTTCAACCCCGAATGGCCTTCACCTGCGATAAAGAAAACGGCCCCCTGTTTTACATCGTGTCCGTGCCATGATTTGCCGGATGCAATACAGGCGGCGAAATCGACAGCAAAGAAGGATTTGAAGCAGGAAGGTGGCGCGAACATGAGAGACACAGTGTTAACAGTTATATAGTCCTCGATCAGCCATTCGGGTGGTTCTATGTTCTTGATGAGGTCACCGACCTTTTGGAAGGTAATCTCAGACTCGTTATATATTTGGGATGTTGCTTCAGTGGTTTGAGTATCTGGCATTGTTTTGTTGGTTTCGTCTGTATGACTATCAGTGATGGCCAGTTTTTCCAGTGCGTACGCAGTTGGGTCCGTAATCTTTTTGTATTGGCTCATTCTTTTTCCTTTCTGACTGAGCGCTTTGGAGACGGTGACAGTTCAGGCAACGGCTTGCCTTTGTTAAACAACTCGTAGACATCGCAGGGCACATACCCTTTGTTCATAAGGCGATAGGCCACTTCCCGCTTTTCCGGCTCAATAAACATCAGCGACAGATAAAAGCTGTGGTTGCTCAATAACACGACAGGTTTGCCGTTGACGGTTATTTCAAGCGGTGTAGTGGGTCTGGAAGCCATACCTGTACATTCCCTGTTTCCGTCAGGTAATCAGGACGCCGGGGGAGACCCCGGCAGCCCTGTGACAACAGTGAGGTTTATTCCTTGCCGTCCGATGGAAAGCTAAGGAAAAACCGCAGTACCTGATAAAACGGGATTCGCGGGGCTCCCCTTGCCCGACGATATTGATTGATCATCAGGGCGGCGCGAAGTGCGACCCATGAGCCTGCGAAGGCATAGCGCTTGTAATACGTCACCCGGCCATCTCTTGACTGGTACGGATCAATCCAGCCGATGATGCGGATATCTTTCTTGCGTAATTCGCAGACCTGGTTGCGCAGGTTGCCGGTAGTGTATGTGTCGCCGGTAGACAGCTTTCGTCCAACGGGCGGATATACCTGTTCCTGACGTAAACCTGCGGGACCGGCTTCGAGAAATGCCACAAGGGCAAGTTCTATCAGTGACGGACGTCCGGGTGTGATGTCGATACAGTATGCGTCAGTACTTGTTCCCTGCGCGTAGGCCAGTTCAAGACTGTCCAGCAGGAACATCCTATTCTTGCTTTCAGTCATTAGCAGGCCTCCCAGGTTCCAGCGATCCACGCTTGTATCTCTGACTCACGCCAGCGATTGCGGTTGCTGTTAGGCAACTTCATCGGACGCGGGAAGAGTCCGCTGGTCCATCTTTCCCATGCGGCCTTGCGACCCATGGCGACCAAGGCTTCGACCTGGGGCCAGGTCAGTAGACGATCATGTTTTTCCATGTCTTAGTGCCTGTGTTGCTAAACAAAAAAACACCGTGAACAGATTTGCTGTATCACGATGTTTTTTATTGTTGAGCCCAGGTTGGAAGAACCTTAAGATTCTGCCAAAACTTTTTTTATATATTCTCTGATTGTTCGCTCTGACACGCCCATAATGTCAGCAAGTCGTTGATTCCTTTCGCTTTTTGTTTCAAGGCTTGAAGATGCGCGCCTATAAATTTTTTTGAACTCAGCCAGTTTGCTGTCAAGTTCGGCTTGTTTAGCGGAACTCGCTTTCAGTGCTCTTTTGTGATTTATCTGTTTTGTGTTGATGACAGATGTAACGCTATCAAGGCGGTCGATGCGTTCCATCAGTTTGCCAGTTACGAACGCTAGTTTGATCACTTCTTGCCATGCTTCAGCATCGGCAGGTTTGATACTCATGTCGTCGATGGTCAAGATAAGTGTCATTGCGGCCCTGAATAAATGGTACTTTTGGTTGGTCAGGGTTTCTCTGTCTGCTGGTGTCTTGGCTTCTTCTTCCGCGCTCTCAATGACTGTACGGTAGCGTCTGGCTATATAGTCTTGTAGTTCTTGTTTGACGTCCCGATAAAGCAAGGGGTCTGAAGGACCGTATGTTATGTCTCTGGTTGGCTGGGTCGGATTGTCAGTTTTGGTATTTTTGGTATCGACTGTCATTGCTACTCCCTGTTTTTCGCACCTTGTTTAAATAAATATTTTTCCCAGGCTTCCAGCCCTTTCCTGATGTCCTTGTTGTAATCCGCATCGTCATAATGTTTGCCCGATATGTCGCTGCGGCTATGTGTCTGAATCAGGTCACGGATGAAATTTGATAGGCCAGCTTCCTTAGTGTGGGTTTTCCAGCTCGCACGCAGATACTTTGCAGGGAAGGGTTCCATGCTGTGCGCTTTCAGGTGGATACACAGTTCCCGGGTGACAGATGTTGTTGGAATCGGCTTGCCTGCGGTACGGCTGAAAATCAGGCGGTCATCCGTGCGAATTTTGCGCAGCTGTTTTAATACGGCAATGGCCCTGTCCGTAAGCGGCAGTATGTGGATGAACTGATTTTTATTCTTCCTGTTCTCAATCCGTAGCGTGCGCGCCTGCCAGTCAACATCGCGCCAGGTACACTGTAGAAGCTGCTTTGGTCGTTGCCCCAGGAGCAGCATCATCTGGATCAGCCCGCCCATGATGGGACATATGGTCGGCGGTATGTTGATGTCCAGTGAGTGCCATAAGTCATATATAGTGGCGAGTGGTACAGTTTTCTTGCAGACACGCTCCCAGTCTTCACAGCGTTCTATGGCCGCAGCAGGATTATGGGTGATGCCGAAGTTGTTGTTGGCTTTCTGACCGATTTTACGTTTCATTGCCCAGTTAAACGCCGCAACAAGCACATCTCGAAGCCGGTTAGTTGTTGTCGTGATCCCGTTATCCGCCATCCGGTTCAGGATTTCCATAATATGGTCGGTGGTTACCTGACAGGCTTTAAGTGATGCCACTTGCTGGAAGGGCTTGATGACATGTCTTGTTATTCTGCCGCGCACATCTCTGGCGGATACCGCACCCTTGGCGTCCAGACTGTCGCAGTAAGCAAATAACAGTTCCGCGAAAGTACCCCGAGATTGCTGTTTTTGTCTGTCGGCAACCATTTGGGCCTTTACGTTTTCACCTGACTGGTGAAGCGCAGACCATTCCTGGGCTTTGGTTCTGGCATGTTTCAATGATAAGGCGGGGTAAGAGCCGATTAGCGTCCATTGTCGCTTACCGCTACGCTTGAACGTAATGTAGAATTTTCCGCCAGAGGGGGTAGCCTTCAAAACCAGCGATCCGGTTCCCCTTCCCCCGATGCTTTCAGACAGTGTTTTGGGCTTTGATTCCTGTTTTGCCAGGCGAATGATTGCCTGAATTTTGGTGTCATTCATAAATTGTCCTCGCTCCTGCGTGATCCATTGTTCCGATTGTTGGTACCAACAGCGAAATAGGCCGTCCTATCTATGGACATTGCGAAACAAAGAAGGTGCCCAAAACACCTTTATATATAGTGTACAGAAACAGTGCGAAACTTTAAGCGACAACTGCCTTCCAGATTCCCAAGCTCGTGAGGCGGGTTCGATTCCCGCTACCCGCTCCATCTCAAACTTCTATCATTCTTCTCTGGACAATTCCCTCAAATACCGATAATTAAGCGGCATATTATTAATAAATCTGCCAGCTACTAATTCATTGTCGTTTATAGGGCTGATGTAATCATTACTCTGGGTGAGATGTCATGAGCTTCGGGACTGCGTTGTTCTTTGTCGCCTTGTTTGCCGGTTATGGAATAAGAGTACGCCAATCGTCAGCACTGAAACGGATTAGCCAATCGTTGCTTGCCATCACGCTGGGTATTTTATTTCTCATGGGGTACGGCTTGGGAACCCTTGAGAATATGACGGAAAA
>OZ220199.1:1652500-1655000 GCA_964291505.2 uncultured Kistimonas sp.
ATCAAGCCCGGAGATAGCTGGTTCTCCTCGAAAGCTATTTAGGTAGCGCCTCGTATCTCACCCACGGGGGTAGAGCACTGTGTCGGCTAGGGGCCCATCCCGGGTTACCAAACCGATGCAAACTCCGAATACCGTGGAGTGCAATTACGGGAGACAGACGGCGGGTGCTAACGTCCGTCGTCAAGAGGGCAACAACCCAGACCGCCAGCTAAGGTCCCAAAGTATGGTTAAGTGGGAAACGATGTGGAAAGGCCCAGACAGCCAGGAGGTTGGCTTAGAAGCAGCCACCCTTTAAAGAAAGCGTAATAGCTCACTGGTCGAGTCGGTCTGCGCGGAAGATGTAACGGGGCTCAAACCATACACCGAAGCTGCGGATTCAGTACAGTTTACTGTGCTGGGTGGTAGAGGAGCGTTCTGTAAGCCGATGAAGGTCAAGCTGGAAGGCAGGCTGGAGGTATCAGAAGTGCGAATGCTGACATGAGTAACGATAAAGGGGGTGAGAAGCCCCCTCGCCGGAAGACCAAGGGTTCCTGCGCAACGCTAATCGGCGCAGGGTGAGTCGGCCCCTAAGGTGAGGTCGAAAGACGTAATCGATGGGAAACGGGTTAATATTCCCGTACCGGTTGTAACTGCGATGGAGTGACGGAGAAGGGTAGGCCGGCCTGGCGATGGTTGTCCAGGTTTAAGGCAGTAGGCAGTGGGACCAGGCAAATCCGGTTTCATAATGCTGAGAGCTGATGACGAGGTCACTAAGGTGACTGAAGTGGTTGATCCCATGCTTCCAGGAAAACCTTCTAAGCGTCAGGTTACAAGCGACCGTACCCCAAACCGACACAGGTGGTCAGGTAGAGAATACCAAGGCGCTTGAGAGAACTCGGGTGAAGGAACTAGGCAAAATGGCACCGTAACTTCGGGAGAAGGTGCGCCGCTGATGGTGATGGGACTTGCTCCTTAAGCTGTCGGCGGTCGAAGATACCAGGTGGCTGCGACTGTTTATTAAAAACACAGCACTGTGCTAACACGAAAGTGGACGTATACGGTGTGACGCCTGCCCGGTGCCGGAAGGTTAATTGATGGGGTTAGCTTAGGCGAAGCTCTTGATCGAAGCCCCGGTAAACGGCGGCCGTAACTATAACGGTCCTAAGGTAGCGAAATTCCTTGTCGGGTAAGTTCCGACCTGCACGAATGGCGTAACGATGGCCACGCTGTCTCCACCCGAGACTCAGTGAAATTGAAATCGCTGTTAAGATGCAGTGTATCCGCGGCTAGACGGAAAGACCCCGTGAACCTTTACTACAGCTTCACAGTGGACCTTGATATGACTTGTGTAGGATAGCTGGGAGGCTATGAAGCGTGGACGCCAGTCTGCGTGGAGCCAATCTTGAAATACCAGCCTGGTCATGTTGGGGTTCTAACCTGGCGCCATAATCTGGCGTGGGGACATTGTGTGGTGGGTAGTTTGACTGGGGCGGTCTCCTCCCAAAGAGTAACGGAGGAGCACGAAGGTGCGCTAAGTACGGTCGGACATCGTACGGTTAGTGTAAAGGCACAAGCGCGCTTGACTGCGAGAGGTACATCTCGAGCAGGTACGAAAGTAGGTCTTAGTGATCCGGTGGTTCTGTATGGAAGGGCCATCGCTCAACGGATAAAAGGTACTCCGGGGATAACAGGCTGATACCGCCCAAGAGTTCACATCGACGGCGGTGTTTGGCACCTCGATGTCGGCTCATCACATCCTGGGGCTGAAGCCGGTCCCAAGGGTATGGCTGTTCGCCATTTAAAGTGGTACGCGAGCTGGGTTTAGAACGTCGTGAGACAGTTCGGTCCCTATCTGCCGTGGACGTTGGAAGTTTGAGAAGAGCTGCTCCTAGTACGAGAGGACCGGAGTGGACGAACCACTGGTGTTCGGGTTGTTTCGCCAGAAGCATTGCCCGGTAGCTACGTTCGGACGGGATAACCGCTGAAAGCATCTAAGCGGGAAGCCCCCTTCAAGATGAGACTTCCCTGATCCTTCGAGGATCCTGAAGAGCCGTCCAAGACCAGGACGTTGATAGGCTGGGTGTGTAAGCGTTGTGAGGCGTTGAGCTAACCAGTACTAATGACTCGTGCGGCTTGACCATATAACGCCAAAGCGATTTGAACGCCAACGACACAGATCGTTGAGAGTGTGTAGCGCAGTAAATTCAACAGATTCCGGAGAGAGTGAAAAGAGATTCAACTAAAGAATCAACTTTCATTGTCTCAACCAGTTTTGTCTGGCGACCATAGAGTATTGGCCCCACCTGATCCCATCCCGAACTCAGCAGTGAAACGATACATCGCCGATGGTAGTGTGGGGTCTCCCCATGTGAGAGTAGGTCATCGCCAGGCTTTAATTGAGAAAACCCTGATCAGGCAACTGGTCAGGGTTTTTGCTTTGGGTCGTAAAACTTTTTAGCTTACTTCTCACTTCTCACTTCTCACTTCTCACTTCTCACTTCTCACTTCTCACTTCTCACTT
>OZ220199.1:1665000-1684320 GCA_964291505.2 uncultured Kistimonas sp.
GGAACTAGGCAAAATGGCACCGTAACTTCGGGAGAAGGTGCGCCGCTGATGGTGATGGGACTTGCTCCTTAAGCTGTCGGCGGTCGAAGATACCAGGTGGCTGCGACTGTTTATTAAAAACACAGCACTGTGCTAACACGAAAGTGGACGTATACGGTGTGACGCCTGCCCGGTGCCGGAAGGTTAATTGATGGGGTTAGCTTAGGCGAAGCTCTTGATCGAAGCCCCGGTAAACGGCGGCCGTAACTATAACGGTCCTAAGGTAGCGAAATTCCTTGTCGGGTAAGTTCCGACCTGCACGAATGGCGTAACGATGGCCACGCTGTCTCCACCCGAGACTCAGTGAAATTGAAATCGCTGTTAAGATGCAGTGTATCCGCGGCTAGACGGAAAGACCCCGTGAACCTTTACTACAGCTTCACAGTGGACCTTGATATGACTTGTGTAGGATAGCTGGGAGGCTATGAAGCGTGGACGCCAGTCTGCGTGGAGCCAATCTTGAAATACCAGCCTGGTCATGTTGGGGTTCTAACCTGGCGCCATAATCTGGCGTGGGGACATTGTGTGGTGGGTAGTTTGACTGGGGCGGTCTCCTCCCAAAGAGTAACGGAGGAGCACGAAGGTGCGCTAAGTACGGTCGGACATCGTACGGTTAGTGTAAAGGCACAAGCGCGCTTGACTGCGAGAGGTACATCTCGAGCAGGTACGAAAGTAGGTCTTAGTGATCCGGTGGTTCTGTATGGAAGGGCCATCGCTCAACGGATAAAAGGTACTCCGGGGATAACAGGCTGATACCGCCCAAGAGTTCACATCGACGGCGGTGTTTGGCACCTCGATGTCGGCTCATCACATCCTGGGGCTGAAGCCGGTCCCAAGGGTATGGCTGTTCGCCATTTAAAGTGGTACGCGAGCTGGGTTTAGAACGTCGTGAGACAGTTCGGTCCCTATCTGCCGTGGACGTTGGAAGTTTGAGAAGAGCTGCTCCTAGTACGAGAGGACCGGAGTGGACGAACCACTGGTGTTCGGGTTGTTTCGCCAGAAGCATTGCCCGGTAGCTACGTTCGGACGGGATAACCGCTGAAAGCATCTAAGCGGGAAGCCCCCTTCAAGATGAGACTTCCCTGATCCTTCGAGGATCCTGAAGAGCCGTCCAAGACCAGGACGTTGATAGGCTGGGTGTGTAAGCGTTGTGAGGCGTTGAGCTAACCAGTACTAATGACTCGTGCGGCTTGACCATATAACGCCAAAGCGATTTGAACGCCAACGACGCAGATCGTTGAGAGTGTGTAGCGCAGTAAATAATCAGATTCCGGAGAGAGTGAAAAGAGATTCAATAAACAGAATCAACCTTCATTGTCTCAACCAGTTTTGTCTGGCGACCATAGAGTATTGGCCCCACCTGATCCCATCCCGAACTCAGCAGTGAAACGATACATCGCCGATGGTAGTGTGGGGTCTCCCCATGTGAGAGTAGGTCATCGCCAGGCTTTAAATTTCGCAAAGCGTCCAGATGACGATTTGCCACAGAATTGCTTGACGGCAATAGAGAAGTGGAACCACCCGATTCCATCCCGAACTCGGAAGTGAAACGCTTTATCGCCGATGGTAGTGTGGGGTCTCCCCATGTGAGAGTAGGTCACCGTCAAGCGTCTAAATCAGAAACCCCGTGGCATTTGCTACGGGGTTTTTTGCTATCTGAATCCCATCAAACTTTCTGTGTGACTGCTGTTCTTGCGAATTTGAAGGTTGCTTACTTTTCAGGTGATTTGAGTACATTACTCTACTAACAGCATTTTTCGTTGATGCCACGCTAGAAACAGGTGGTTAACGGAACAAGCTGACATTGGATTGCCAGTGTATTACCCGTGCTTCTAGCCAGTTCCAGAATACCATCACGCTTAGTCCAATCAGGCTGAGTATCAATACCCCTGCAAATAGAATATCCATTTGTGCCATACCACCGGCGGCCAGGATCAATGAACCAATGCCTTCCTGTGCCCCCAACATTTCCGCAGCGACGAGAACAATCAGCGCGATAGGGGTTGTCAGTCGAAAGGCAAGGAATAAACCGGGATAGGCGCCTGGCAGGATGATATGTCGAATAATCGTTTTCTTTGAAAGCTGGAAACTCCAGCCCATATCCACAAGATTACCAGGAACGGCTTTAACACCCTGATAGACACAGAATAGGGTTGGGAAAAGTACGCCTGCCATGATGGTGATGATGCGTGAACTGTCTCCAATACCAAACAAAATAATGAATAGTGGGAAGAGCGCGATTTTTGGTATTGGGAAAATCAACGCCAGCCAGGGAATGAATAGATAAAAGAGCCGGCGTGATACAGCCAGCAAGATGCCCAGTGTGGCACCAATGCCTATGCCCAGTAACCAACCTGGTAGCAACCTGCCCAGTGAAGCAACGGTATGGCGTCCCAGTTCACCGGAGAGCAGTAAATCATAAAATGTTGCCAGTATTTGCAAAGGAGACGGGATTAAGCCTCCTGCCCTGAAGATACTAACGCATTGCCATAGTGATAAGCCAATAAACAGGCTGAGTAGTGAGATCAGCCATCCACGCCTTCTATTCTCAATCAATGAGTTACCTCACTATCTGTCGGTCGCTGACCTGTACTTCTTTTTGCAGTTGTCGCCAGACTTCGGATTTCAATTTATCCCGTTGTGTAGGCGAGATTGAGTCTGGCAAATCCATGCAATGGAGAACCCTCGCTGGCCCTGAAGATAACAACAACAGCTGGTCTGCCAGATCAAAGGCATCGTCCAGTTGATGGGTGATCAGAATGCGAGTTATTGGCCATTGTTTGCATAGCCTTTGATATTCCCCAATTAATAATTCGCGGGTTTGGCCGTCGATAGCCGAGAAGGGTTCATCCAGCAACAGAAGCGACGGATGAATGGCCATGGCTCGAGCCAGACCTGCACGCTGTTGCATGCCACCAGACAGCTGATAAGGAAATGCATCAGCAAAAGGCAGCAGCCCCGTCAGCGTTAAGACTTCATGGATACGTTCTGTAATGGCGTCGTGAGGTAGCCTTTGTGGGCGCAGGACTAGCGCAATATTGTCATGCACCGTCAGCCATGGCAGGAGGCAGAAGTCTTGAAATACATAGCCTGTAATCAACGTATGAGGAGCCGGGGTAATGCTACCGGTATCTGGTTGAATCAGGCCCGCGATCAACTTCAGTAGTGTGCTTTTGCCGCTACCTGAAGGCCCCAGTATGGCCGTCGTTTTTCCCTCGAGGAAAGCTATGTTGATATTGTCTAGCACGATGCGGTCGCCATAGGAGAAACTGAGATGGCGGACATTCAGTGCGATGTTAGTACATCTATTCATAGTGTGGTGAAGCTGGAAACCAATGGCTTATCAATCACCTGATCTAAGGTGACTCGACGGTTGACCATTCCCTGCTGCTGATACCAGCGAAGTTGTTCTTCAACGCTCTTCAAGTCCAGTCGTGCATCAATATCCATATAGAGGGGATAGCGCACCATTTGTTCTGCCGTCATCACAGGCGCGATGAACCGCTGCATGCTTTCGGTCACCTGACGTAGAGGCTGTTTGCCGTCGGACAGATTCTTGAGATTGGTTTCCGGTGATACCTGATTGAAGTTTTCATGATAGAGACAGCTGCCTTTTCTAAAGGCGCGAAGAAATTTCTCAACTGTTTGGCGATCCTTGGCAAGCAGACGCGATGACACCAGAAGCCCGGTGACTTGCCAAGGCGACTCTTTACCTACCCATCCGATGATGTGCCCATTGCTTTTCTTTTCCATACTGTGTGCCAGCATGCCAGGGACGATGGAGCTGTCTACCCGGTCTGTGGCCAGCGCCGTGAATATTTCAGGAAAACTATGTAGTGGTATTGGCTTGATACTGTTAAGGGGAAAGGCATATTTGTCGGCAATTCTACCTGCCGTGTAGTGCAGGGTGGAACCGATGTCGGTGACTGCCAGACTATGGCCGGCCAGTTGCTTGGAATGGCGTAGCCCTTCGTTCCAGGCTTTATTGGAAACGACTATGGCAGAGCCTTCCCAGCCGGGCTCTTCCCTGAAATTCCCGGCTATCAGTTTGAGCTTGCCGTGTCCGGCCAGATTGAAGACGGCTGCGGTGATGCCCGTCAGCCCGATATCCACATCGTCTGAGGCGACAGCAAGGGCAATTTTCTGGGCTGAAGGAAAGATCAGAAATTCGGTAGTGATACCTTCGTCATCGAAATAACCAAAATCCTTTGCAAGCTGGAATACACTGCCGGATTGCAGGCTTAAAGTACCCAGCCGCAGGTGAACAGGTTTGTCTGCCGCATGTCCGTATCTAGGCAATAAAAGGCCTATTCCCAGTGATAGCAGCAGGGAAAACAAGATTCTGAATCGTTGCAAAGGTGCTCTTACCGCAATTTTCTAGCCATGGAATCTCAGGTCTGGACGACAGCGCCACCAGAGTATAGTCTCAATCCGTCAGCTCGCACGGCGCCTGCGGTGCAGCGTGTTTCCCCATAACAATAAAAAGACGGAGAACCGGTTATGGCTGAGGAATCCATCCACTCATTTCGTGAGTTTTATCCTTACTATCTGAACGAACATAGTCACCCTGTCTGCCGGGGGTTGCACTATGTGGGCAGTCTTCTGGTGCTGTTATTGCTGGGCTATTCCCTGATTTCTGGCGAACTTGTATGGCTGTTTGCCCTGCCGGTTGTGGGTTATGGGTTTGCTTGGGTTGGGCACTTTGTGTTTGAGAAGAATCGGCCAGCCACCTTCCGCTATCCGCTGTACAGCTTCATGGCTGACTGGGTCATGTTGGCAGAGTTCCTATCAGGACGCTCCCGGCATAAAACGCAGTAATTTGGTAAACTGCCGCCGTTTCAAACCCTGATTGAGTTCCTGATGGCTGTTTACACTGACGATGAACAACTGGCGCTTTGGGAATCCCGTTTTGTGGATTACCTGCGCCATCATGAAACCGATGACCACTCCCACGATCTCTCCCATTTTCAGCGGGTTTGGAAAACTGCCCAGCTGATCATGGCGGAGGATGAACGCCCGATTGATTGTCTGGTCGTTCTGGCGGCCTGTTATTTTCACGATATTGTTTCCCTGCCCAAGGACCATCCTCAGCGCTCCGAATCTTCCAGGCTGGCTGCGATCAGAACCTCTGAAATACTTCAGGAATTGGCCTTTCCTGAGTCATTGATTCCAGCAGTCGCTCATGCGGTGGAAGCGCACAGCTTTTCGGCCAACATTCCAACGGAAACGCCGGAAGCTGAAGTGGTTCAGGATGCTGACCGGATGGAGTCACTGGGTGCCATCGGTCTGGCGAGGGTGTTTTATACGTCTGGTAAGCTCGGTCGTCATATCTTTAACCCGGAAGATCCCTGGGCTAATAATCGCGAACTGGATGACCGTAACTTTGGTATTGATCACTTTCCTCTGAAGCTACTGCGGCTGGCAGACACCATGAAAACAGAAGCTGGCCGGAAACTGGCAAGGCATAATACCGAGTATCTCAATCAGTTTCTGCAGAAGCTGGCGAGGGAGCTGGAAGGCGATTATTCCTGCTAACGCGTACTGACTTCAGTTAATCACTTTGCCCTGGCGACGTTCCTCCGGATGGCGAAACCAGCCCATGCCGGCCTTCAGTGGATGAAAGCCAAATTGCTGGTAAAACGGCATCTGCCCGGGTGAGGTGAACAGGATGATGTTATCCACATCCAGCTGTTCCATCAGATTGCTGACGATGCGTTGGCCATAACCCTGACGCTGATGGTCAGGTCTGACAGCAATATCACAGAGTACTGCCTGATAAATGCCATCTGAAATGGCGCGTCCCAGGGCAACAAGCTGGTTATCTTGAAAGATCACGCAGGTGGCGAGACTGTGCTGGAAAGCCTGCTCCAGCAAGTCTGGCGACCGTTCGCCCATACGGACACGGTGGTAGATTTCTGCGGCCTGACACCAATCGATATCATTGCAATCGGTCTTGATGACCAGAGACATGGGCTGTACTTCCTGATGACACCAGCACTGCCGACAGTATAGGTGGCTGGCACGGGCGTATCGGGTTGTATTCGTTATCCGCTATTGTGGTTTGGCCAGAGCCTCGCCCATCCGGATTTGACTGCCAGGTTGGTGCTGTTCGAGCCAGCTGACCACCGGCCAGGAGAAAAGAACAATCACCGTAGAGCCAAGCTTGAAACGGCCCATTTCATCACCCCGGTTCAGCGTGATAGAAGTATCGTCGTAAAATGACCAGGTGACCTCGCGCGAGTCCGGTTTAACCTCTCCAGCCCATACCGTCTCCATACTGCCAACCACCATGGCGCCAACCATGATCACGGCCATTGGGCCATATTCAGTATCGAAGATACTGATGACCCGTTCATTCCTGGCATAGAGGTTTTCAACGCTATCAGCGGTTTCCTGATTGACGGAATAGAGGTCTCCCGGAACATAAGCCATTTTCCTGAGAGTACCGGTTATTGGCATATGAACCCGGTGATAATCTCCTGGAGAAAGGTAAATGGTGCTGAACAGGCCATTGTCGAAAGTGTCGGCCAAGGCATCATTGCCAGCCAACAGGGCCTTCAGGCTGTAATCATGTTTTTTAGCCTGGATGATGCGGTCATTCTCAATCCAGCCAATCTGGCTGACGGTGCCGTCAACAGGGCTGCTAACCAGGGATGGATCTTCAGGCTGGGGGCGGGCGCCATCCTTCAGTGCCCGGGTAAAGAAGTCATTGAAGTTGAGGTAATCTTCCGGGTTTTGTAATGCGGCCTCACTCATATCGATATTATTTTTTTTAATGAAGTCACGAATGAGCCAGTTCTTGAGCCAGGGCCACTGCTTTTCTGCCAGAGAATAAGCAATATCATTAATCAGGTGATGAGGAAGGATTTCCTGAAGCCCAGGTGACAGACGATAAGAGGGGTTTGTCAGGGAAAGTTCTGCCTCTTTTTCTGTGGTATCTGCCCAAATTGACTGACAGCCCAGAAGGAGCATTATCATCAAGGTGCGCGTAAGCCATTGAATGCCGGGCATAGAGAACCATTCCTGTCTGGTGAGTCGTGATAATTTAGACCCGTAAAATCAGGAAAAGTTAGCTTAGGCGTAAGATTGGAGGGGATGAGTGGCGGACAGATAATGTACCTGTTCCGCCAGCAGACTTAACAGAAATTACCGATGGCTTGGCCCATGCGGACGGTATCGCCGGCTTTCATGTCATCCAGCCAGTTCATCTGGTCCTTACCGAACAGAACAATAGCCGTAGAGCCCAGCTTGAACCGGCCCATCTCATCACCTCGGTTGAGGTGGATAGCCTGCCGACCGGCTTCGGTATAGTCGAAGGCTTTCAGAATTCTGCGTGGTGGCGTCACTACACCGGACCAGACCGTTTCAATACTGGCGACAATCATGGCACCGACCAGGATCACGGCCATAGGTCCCTTGTCGGTATCAAAGATGCAAACCACTCGCTCATTCCGGGCAAATAGCCGGGGCAAGTTTTCCGTTGTGGCCTGGTTAACGGAGAACAGACGGCCAGGCACATGAATCATGCGACGCAATGTGCCACCTGCTGGCATGTGTACCCGATGATAATCCTTGGGTGACAGGTATACCGTGGCAAACTTGCCTTCCGTGAATTCTGTGGCCAGTGCGCTGTCACCACCGAGTAGTTCGGTCAGGCTGAAATCGTGACCTTTGGCCTGGTACAGGCGGCCATAACGAATATCGCCCAGCTGGCTGATGGCACCGTCAGCGGGAGAAATCACCGCATGACTGTCGGCCGGCATGGGACGGGCATCATGTTTGAGCGGCCGGGTAAAGAAATCGTTGAAATGGGCGTAAGCCTTGGGGTTTTCCTCCAGCGCTTCACTCATGTCGACGCCATACTGGCGGATGAACCACTGGGTAAACGCGTTTTTGAACCAGGGGATCTGGCACTCGGCCAGGCAGTGAGTTGCGCGGGAGATCAGGTGATGAGGCAGGATGGTCTGAACCGCCGCAAACAGGCGGTCGGGCAATGGGCTGTTGGTACTACTGTTATCTGTCACGGCGGTCTCTGTCATCCTAGGGCCTTGTCGGCGTGGTTACTTATGCTTGCAGCGGCTCGTGGCGATTGTACTTCAAGCGGTTTCGATCGGGGTATCCGTTCTGTTACCCCATTCCGACCAGGAGCCGTCATACGCCTTGATGGATGGGTACCTCAGCAATCGGGCTACCAGGTAAGTCAGTCCTGACCGGTGATGGCTCTGGCAATGGGTGATGACCTGTTTGTCAGGACTGATACCCAGTTGGGTCAGGATTTCAGGCAAATCCGTTCTGAGTCGGAAACTGCGTCCGGGATCCATGGCCTGAGTCCATTCAAAATTGATTGCCCCGGGTATGTGACCGCCTCGCATGGAAAAGGTTCGTTCGCCACTGTATTCCGCCGCTGAACGGGCATCCCAGATGACGGTGTCGTCGTTATCCAGAGCTGTCATGATTTGCTCGGCGTGAATTCTGGGACTTTCATCAATACTCAGGCTGACGGTGGTTGGCGTCGGAACTGCCGGTGTGGCCTGTAGCGGGAAACGCTCCTCCAACCAAGCGCGCATGCCGCCGTTAAGGTAGGACCATCGCTTATGGCCGATCAGGTCCAGAGTCCAGATAAACCGGCCGGCCCAGCCTCCGCCTTCATCATCGTAAACAACGATGTGCTGGTCTGGGTGGTAACCAATGCGTCCGAACAGGGCTTCAAGCTGGCTCAGTGCCGGCAGTTTGCCGGTCGCGGGAGGCTGACCTGATACCAGTTCGCCGGGCTGCACGTGGATGGCGCCGGGCACATGCATCTTCTGGTATAGGGCCGGATTACAGAGATCAACAATCAGTAAGTCCTCGGAGTCCAGCAGAGGCTGAAGATTTTCCGGTTCCACCAGGGGCGGCAGGAGAGGCTGGCTGCTCATTATAGTTGTCATTTCCGGGGATTTGGTCGGCCTGTGATTGTACTGCAGCCATGGTCTACTGCAAATATCACGGGTTGCGCTAAGAAAGGGATGGACTATTTTTCAGGGCGAACTCACGCAGTGAGGGAACGGGAACACTGACCGATCCTGATGGTCAGACATTCTGATGGATGATGAAACAGGTTCCACTACCGGGAACCTGAATAACAGCAGGTACCCAGCCATGATCAGTAGACCCGTTATCAGACAGTTTTTAATGTGCGTATGGCTGGTTTTTCTGCCAGTGGGTGCGCAGGCTGCAGATTACCTGTTTGCTTTTTTGGGGAGTAACGCACGGGGCGATCTATGGCTGGTCGATAGGGCGACAGGGCAGGTATTGCTGACTGAAACCGCCGATTCAAAGACGGTGGCAGATTACACCGGTCATTACGGCAATATTGCTTTTCACCATTTCGCGGATACCGATCAACATGCCGGCTGGTTGGCAGATCACCTGATACGCAAGGTGTTACCGGAACTCCAGCGACTCGAGCAGTCCGGCCAGTTGAAGGTGACATCGCTTTCGTTTTTGTATGCCCTTGCGGGACTGAATGCTGTGGATGGAAAGGCATCGGGCTATGACCCGGTGGCCGGAAGGCAGGCACTGCACCAGTTCGAACACATCGTGGATGCGGCATTTCAAAGTGATGGTCGCACCATCGCTGCGATGCATGGCGTTAGTGACAGTAAACTGATATTGCAGGCTATGGAGGTGGTGCGGGAAACGTCCGCCGGGCCTGCGGCTGATCTGGTGGTTTATGCCGATACCTATTCCATCGGTTTCTACCGGCATGATGGCAATATAAAGGTTAAGGAAAGCTTTGCTGATGATCCCGCCAGAACCCCGGCGGGTGGTTTTTTTCAGTTAGGCAAAAATGGTAGTCAGACGTTATTCAGTGAACAGGGCGCAGAGCATCTGACAGAATCGGTCCGACAGTTCTGGGACAAGCAGGGTCGCCATTATACGGATGCTGAGCTTCGGCTGCGCTATCAGGATACCAACCGGAATGAGCTCGGTGGTGTACTTGCAGAGATGGGAACGAATCCTGTTCTCTGGCAGTTGAATGAGGGTGATGTATCGACCTTGAAGCAACTGGTGTTTGAAACCGCACAGGATATTGGCAAGATGCTGTCTGAGCTAACCCCTGCATCAACGGCAGGTCAGAAACAGCCGGTCGCTATTATTGGTTTCTACGCTGATATTCTGAATGCCTCCCCCTCTTTTTATCAGGCGCTACGCAGCGGTTTAACGTATCGCTATGAGCCGCGATTGATTCATGGCGGAGAGTTAAGCTGGGCGCTGGCGGGAGCTGCTGTTCAGCTATTCAACGCGGTAGACGCGGTTCGTTATCCCTGACTGCCTATACTTCTCCATGGTAATCAGGGGAATTAAGCAATGGACACCACGCAACAACACGCCGCGATATTAGCGGCAGTCAAAGCGGCCAGCACTGAATGGTTGGCTGCTTTTAACCGCGCAGATGCGGCAGGTTGTGCCGCACAGTATGAACCGTCGGCGATCATGCATGCTCGTCCTTTTGGCACCTATACCGGAACGACGGATATTGAGGGGTTCTGGCAGAAGCTGATAGATGACGGATTTACCGATGTGGCCTACAACAATACGCAGATTGATGTGTTGGATGATCAGAGTGCTGTACTCTCAGCGGAGTGGACAATGAACAAGGCCCATGGGGTTATTCACAGGGAACTGTGGGTGCTGCAGGCAGATGGCACTGCTAAGCTTCGGGAGGATGAGTTTGAGGCTCAGTAATATCCTGTTATGAAAAAATGGGCAGCCAGTTCAGGCATATTCCGTCTCACTGCCCTTTTCATAACATGCAATCCGCTTAGTTATCTTCTTCGAGTGATCTGACAATATGGCGCCATGACGCCATACGTTGTGGTGTGATATGCCCTTCTTCTAAAGCTGCATGAATCGCGCAGCCGGGCTCCTGCTCATGGCGGCAATCCCGAAACTTGCAATGGCCAATGAATGGGTGGAATTCCCGGAAACCATGGATCACGTCTTCGGCTTCCATATGCCAGAGGCCAAATTCCCGAATCCCAGGAGAGTCTATCAGCATTCCGCCATCCGGCATGTGGAACAGGTGGGCGGCGGTGGTGGTGTGAGTGCCTTTGCCGGTACTTTCGGACAATTCACCCACTTTAGCGTTAATGCCGGGCATCAGGAGGTTAACCAGGGAGGATTTCCCGACACCGGACTGGCCTACAAATACGCTGGTGTGGTCTAACAGCAGCGATTTCAGGGCATCCAATCCGTGATCTGTGACGGTGGATGCTTCCAGCATTTGATAGCCGATATCGCGATAAACCTTTAAAAGATCATTTTTTATGACGGTTGTATTGGTTTCATTCAACAGGTCTGTCTTGTTCAGCAGAATGACCGGTTCAATCCCCACAGATTCAGCCGCCACCAGGTAGCGGTCAATTAAATTGCCATGGGGCTCCGGAACCGGAGCAATCACCAGCACAATGTAGTCAATATTGGCGGCAACGGGCTTTAACTGGCCTCGCTGGTCAGGGCGCGCCAATTCACTGTTTCTCGGCAAATGCGCAACAACCACGCCGGTTTTGTCCTTGCCAGGCCGCCAGACTACCCGATCACCGGTCACCAAGGCAGGGAGGTTGGCTCTCAGGTTGCAACGAAAGGTATTGCCAGGCTCGCCAAGCGGCTCTATATCAAGCTGAACGCCGTAGTGTGCAATCACTAACCCTTCTGTCTCGGGTCCGAGGTCACAGACGTTCAACTGCTCCAGGCTCTGTTGTTCCCGGCGTGCTGCCCGCTCTGCACGTTCATCCTGGATTTTTTTTATGCGCCAATTTTGTCTGCGGTTCAGTCTTCGTTTTGACATGGTTTAGACTGTAAGAAGATATGCCGGATTTTCAGGTGGGCAGGCATGAAGCCTGAGGAAGTATGGCAGATACAGGGACATGTAGTTTGCATGGTGCCAAAAGTGCAGATTATGATGAACCATCGATTATGAATCAACTAAAGACCTGATAGGCAGTTTAATGGTACAAGCAGACAATCTGGTGTGGATCGATCTGGAGATGACCGGACTTAATCCGGACACTGATCGAATCCTTGAGATCGCGACGATCATCACCGACGGTGAGCTCAATGAGCTGGCGGTCGGTCCGGTCATTGCAGTGCACCAGCCGGACTCGGTACTGAATGCCATGGATGACTGGTGCATTAAGACCCATGGCCAGACTGGCCTGACCGACCGGGTCAGGAAAAGTACCATCACAGAGCAGGAAGCAGAGAAGCAGACGCTGGATTTCATTCGTCAGTATGTCGATCCAAAGGTCAGCCCGATGTGTGGTAACAGCATTGGCCAGGATCGCCGTTTCCTTCATCGTTTCATGCGTGATCTCCACGACCATTTCCATTACCGCAATATTGATGTCAGCACGGTCAAGGAGCTTGCCCGCCGCTGGCGTCCTGATGTACTCAATGGAGTGGTCAAGTCCGGATCTCACAAGGCGCTGGATGATATTCGGGAATCCATTGCCGAGATGCGTTATTACCGTGAGCATTTCATCAGGATGAACTGATCCCTCCAAAGGCTGGTTTACCAGCCTTTTTAATGACGTCGTGTTTTCTCCTCTGCAGCCTCTTTTTTCTCTTACTGTCTGATGACGCGGTTTTACAGACTCCTTACGCCATCGGTCCTCTGTGTTCAGGTAAGGTTCAGTGACCCTCCCGTATTCTTGTTCCCGAGTTCAGACGTAATAACGCACCACGCTGGACACGGCATCATCAGCACAGCAGTCCCTGACCATGCCAGCCAGCACTCAAGAACAGACGAGGAGAACGACCATGAAAAAGATTGCAGCCATTGCTCTTGCCGGTGTTACTGCCATGGGTGTTGCTACTGCACAGGCCGATACCTTTGTAGGGCTGGTAGCCGGTTCCCACAGCGCTGACATGCAGACCCCTAAGGGTTTGAAAGGCACCAACAACAATTTCGACAATATCATCAAGAATGATGGTATGTATGGTATCCGGGTTGGTCAGCAGAACGATGGCTACCGGTTCTATGCAACCTATGACAATGCGTCCAACAGCTATCGTCAGTACAAGGCTCGTCAGGAGAATCTGACGGTATCTCTGGACAAGACTTTTGATATTGGTTCGGGTGGCACCCAGTTGTTTGCCGGCGCTACAACCGGTATCACCAAGCTGACCCATGAGTCCAAGGGCGTGAGCCGTGACAGTGACATGGGATATGCCATGGGGCTGCAGGCCGGTATCGTACAGAAGCTGAGTTCTAACTTCTCGGTAGAGGGTGGCTATCGCTACATGCGCCATAATGCCAAGGTTGACGTGAAGGATCGTGACACAGGCAATCTGGGTTCCTCCAAACTGAAGAGTTCCGACACCTGGTTCCTCTCCGCCAACTACCACTTCTGATCGTGATGTTGATCGGGCCTGCCTGGCGGGCCCGTTATCATTCCTGCGCTTAACCTGTCTTCAGGACAGGGGTATCATTAAAACGTTGTCGTTTATTGGGGACGCAGTCATGAACGTATTGCTTGTAGAAGATGATGACCTCCTGCGTCACCACTTGGGGTATCAGCTGGAAAGCCTGGGGTTTCGGGTTTATGCCGCACCGGAGGCACGGGAAGCCCTGTTTTTCAGTGAAGAATATGCGTTTGATGTCGCCATTATCGACCTGGGGCTGCCTGGCATGGATGGCATCGACCTGATCAGAACCCTGCGTCAGCGTGGTCGCACCTATCCCATCCTGATCCTGACTGCCCGTGGCAACTGGGAGGACAAGGTTAACGGCCTGGAAGCCGGTGGTGATGACTATGTCGTCAAGCCGTTTCAGTTTGAAGAGCTCAAGGCCAGGCTGAATGCCTTGATTCGCCGTTCTTCAGGATTCAGCCATCCCAAAATTACAGCGGGACCTTACCAGTTGGACCTGTCTGCCAAGAAAGCCTGGAATGGTGACGCTGAACTGGTATTGACCGCTTATGAGTACAAAATCCTGGAATATCTGATGCGTCATGGCCAGCAAGTGGTGTCCAAAACCACCCTGATGGAGCAGTTGTATGCGGATGATGATCGGGACAGCAATGTACTGGAAGTTTTGGTCGGACGGCTCCGGCGCAAGTTGACCCAGTCAGGTGATGATAGTCCAATTGATACTATTCGAGGGCAGGGATACCTGTTCAAGCTGTCATGTTCGTAGGACGTTCGCTCAAATTCCGGGTGTTGCTGGCATTCGGTGTCGCCATGATTCTGGTCTGGGCAGTCAATGCCGTGACAGATATCGAGTCGTTCAAAAATTTCATGTTTGATACCACTAAACGTCAGCTGTCAGCCGACTCCAACGTACTATTGACCGCTGCCCGTATCAGGGATGGGCGGCTCATCATGCCGCAGGAACTGCCGGATGAGAAATTCAACCAGGTTGAATCCCAGGTATTAGGCATGATTTACAGCAAGAAGGGTGAGCTGTTGTGGCGTTCCCGTTCCACGCTGGATGAACCTTTACCTTATCAACCCGTATATAACGAACATGAGAATTTCTTTGACCTGGTAAAGGGCGAGGGTGGAAGTTACTTTGTATACGACATTGATCTTGTATTAGAAACGGGCAGTGAATTCATGCCCCTGATCTTTGTCACCATAAAACCCGCCCAGGAATATCATCAGAGTCTGCGATACTACAAACGTGAGCTGTTGTTCTGGTCTGCCGTACGTGGTGGTTTGATGTTGCTGGTGCTTTGGCTGGCGATGTATTGGAGTCTGATTCCCATCAAGCAGTTGGTTGCCCGTCTGAAAGATATTGAATCCGGCGAGAATGACCAGTTGACCGGACACTATCCCCTGGAAATAGCCCGAGTGACTAATGCACTGAACCGTCTGCTGCGTAATGAACAGCGCCAAAGAGAGCGGTATCGGGACACTATGGCCGACCTTGCCCATAGCCTGAAAACGCCACTGGCCGTTTTACAAAGTACAGGCAATACCCTGCACATGCAGCGTGAAACGATCACACAGCAAGGGCTGGCGGAGTTGGAAGAAACCATTGATGAACAGGTTCAGCGAATGAACCAGATTGTCGGTTATCAGCTGCAGCGGGCTGTAACACGACAACGGTCGTTGATCCGAAATCAGGTGTCAGCGGCAAAAATTGTCGGACGTATCCGGAATACGCTGGACAAGGTATATCGGGACAAACAGATTCAGGCTGACGTCAACATCAGTGAGGATTGCCTGTTTACCGGGAATGAGCAGGACCTGATGGAGGTCCTCGGCAACCTGCTGGAAAATGCCTGGCGCCTGAGTCTTCAGCAGGTCAGGGTCAGTGCCCAGGTGGCCAGAAATCGCGAGGCTTCCGGACAGGAAAAACGACTGGAGCTGATCATTGAAGATGATGGCCCCGGTGTGCCGGAAGATCGACGGGATGTGATCCTGCAACGGGGTGTCCGGGCAGACAGCCGGACACCGGGGCAGGGATTAGGGTTGGCAGTGGTGCTTGATATTATTGAGCATTATGACGGCACCCTGACCATTGATGACTCAGACTTGGGCGGTGCACTATTCCGTATAACACTCGCCTGCTGATCGTTGTCAGACCATCACCAGAAGTGTTACTGACCCTCCCGGGCCATTATGAGTGCGCCTGATAACGCATCGCCCTTCGGGACGACTAGATAAGGTGCTAGCGTTTCTGGTAGCCATGTACGTATAAAGCTGCTGATACCTCCGACCAGCGCACAATGTCCGATACCTTTATCGAGTAACGTACGGATTATGGCTGCGGCATCCTCTGCTGCAGCCTGTAACAGCTGTATGGCCAGAGCGTCCTGCTTATCCGCATATTCAAAGACAACCGGTGCGAAAGCACCATAGTCTCTGGGCAGGGCATGTGTCTGCCAGGCAATGATCGCTTCCGGCGAATGCTCAAAACGGGCCATCAGCGCTGAACATAATGGCGTCGTTGGCACAATGCCTTCGTGGGCTCGCAGGGCATAGCTGAGGGCGTCCAGACCCAGCCGGGCACCACTGGCATGATCCGATACCGGAAATCCCCAACCGCCGACACTGCCTGATGCCTCATCACGAATCCAGAAACCACAGGAACCGGTTCCCATGATGAGTATCGCACCATTTCCCCCGTCAAACGCACCGAGGCAGGCGGTATAGGCATCACTGCGCATACTGATTGATGCAAAGGGAAATCCCCACTGCATGACGGCATCGCGCTCGTTACTGTGGTTGATACCGGCCAGACCGAAACCGGCCACAATACGTTGCATGTCGTTTTCTTGCAGGCCTGCCTGCTGCAGTGCCTGGCAGGTAGCCGACAGAATGTTGTTACAGGCCTGATCCAGACCAAAGCGAGGATTGGCAATGCCGGTCAGACCTTCACCCAGAACCTGCCCGTGAATGTCGCAGAGACGGGCCCGGCAGGAAGTACCACCGCCATCAATACCCAGAAACAGTTTTTCTGTCATGCCTGTATTCCGATTATGGTTTTGTCTGCACTGTGCGTTGTGACCAGAAATGGCAGACATCAGGCAAACTTGCCATGATCCGCGGGGAAAGGTAAAGACTGAGTGCTGATGTTAATGATGCAGTTATAAAAAATTGTCGTGTACAAGTTCGGAAAGATAAAGTGCAACGGGGGCTCTGATGGCCCCCGTGAAAAGATGCGTTTATTCAGCTTTTACCATTGCCCGTTTGAGGCAAATCGCTGCACCGCCCCAGGTAATGCCCAAGCCAAATAACATCATGATAATGGCTGCTGCAGACATATCAGGCCTCCGCGGTCATTGTTGCATCATTAAACTGGGTAGCGAGTACGATGGCGACGAACACCAGTGTGCCCAGCATGCCCCATCCCAGCCAGAGAATTTCATGGTCGGCGTAACCACCGTAATTGGCGGTCAGATCTGTAACCAGGTTGCTGATGACCAGTACCGCAAGCAATCCTGTGCAGAGATAGCGAATACAGAACTCCCACCACCGGCCGATCGCAAAATCTGACAACCGGTTGATATGGTGACGCATGCCATCAAGGCGCAAGAGGAGCGACAGACAGATCAGTTCTGCAAGACAGCTGCCCAATATACCGAAGTTGTTAATGAAGTGATCGACAATATCCAGCAGCAACAGGCCGCCATTAGTGGCATATGCCAGGGATATCAGTGCGCCGCCGCCACACAGGAGACTGGCCGTTTTACGCCGACTCCAGCCGGTTTTGTCCATAACGGATGAAGTGATCGCCTCCATGATCGAAATATGCGAGCTGACACCGGCAACCAGCAATGATGCAAAGAACAGAGGCCCCAAAAGCCAGGGCATGGGCAGCAGGTTGATGGCAGTAGGGATGGTGACAAACGCAAGACCAACTCCGGAGCTGACGACCTCAGTCAGCGGTTTGCCCTGTTCAGCCGCCATGTAACCGAGTACCGCAAAAATCATGATACCTGCCAGCATGGAAAAGCCGCAGTTGATAAACACCGTCATGAAGGCGTTGTTGTTAATGTCGGATTTTTCCGGCAGGTAACTGGAATAGGCGATCATGATCGCGAAGCCGACACTCAGGGTGAAGAATATCTGACCAAAGGCGTCTGCCCATACCCGTGTGTTGAGCAGTGCACTGAAGTCCGGACGGAACAGCCAGTCAACACCATGGGCCGCGCCCGGCAGAGTCAGTACCCGCGCCGTCAGGATGATAACCATGATAAACAGAAGGGGAATCATCACTTTGCCGAGTCGTTCAATGCCGCCACGAATCCCGGTAAACGTTGCAAAGAAGCTGAAGCTCCAGGCTACCAGTAACGGTACGACAATCGACCACTGTAATGTACCCAGTGATGACGGGCTGTTGTCGCTGCCCAGCTGAAGGTAAGAGCCAAAGAAAAAGGCGTTGGCGTCATTGCCCCAGCTCTGGGTAAAGGAGAACATCAGGTAGGAAAGCGACCAGCCAATGACTGCAATGTAGTAGCAGGCAATCACGGCGGCGACCATCACCTGGAACCAGCCCAGGATTTCCATGCGCGGATGCAGGCGTGCAAACGTCGTTGGAGCAGACGCCCGGTATTTATGGCCCAGGCCAAACTCCAGAATCATAAAAGGGATACCGGCTGCCAGCATGGCGACCAGGTAAGGAATCAGAAAGGCGCCGCCACCATTTTCATAGGCCATATACGGGAAACGCCAGATATTGCCCAGCCCGATGGCGGAACCGACTGCGGCAAGAATAAACCCGGTGCGCGATGCCCACTGCTCTCGTTTCATGAAGCCTCCGAAACGACACGAGAAAAGTCAGGGTGTAGTCGTGAATTGCCGCTGGGTGGTCTTGTAATAACCGTGTTATCTGTTTCATGTCGCAGGGGTGTTTGCAGGCATGAAGACGCGGCTTGCGCAGCCGGGTAAGGCTGTCTTGCATAGAAATAGCAGAACCATCCATGCTGTTTCTTGACCGGCATCAATAACCAGTATTGCCGGAAATAAATCGGGTGAGTTTTCCTGTGACATCTACACTCGATGCATGATGTCGATTGGTAGTAACGCGCGGGGACTGGCCATGCATACTATTTTGATCACCGGGGCAAACCGTGGGCTTGGGCTGGGTTTTGTCCGCCATTATGCAGCACAGGGCATGACGATTATTGCCACTTGTCGTGAACCAGAAAAGGCCACGGAACTCCGGGCGCTGGCTGAACAGTTCTCACATATTTCTATTGAAGCGTTGGATATTTGCGATTATGACGCGGTGGTCCGGTTGTCAGAAAAGTATGCAGATTATTGTATTGATATTCTGATCAATAACGCAGGGATTTTGGTCTCAGTCGAGACGGCCTATGACGCTGTCGCCTGGCTTAAGTCACTGGAAACCAATGCGGTTGCACCGATGATATTGACCCAGACATTCCTGCCGCAGGTCAAGCGCAGTGCGATCCACAAAGTCGTTTTCATCAGCAGCAGCGCCGGCAGTATTGAGCTTGCGACAGCAGAAGGCAGTGTCTATTACCGTAGCTCGAAGGCGGCATTGAACATGTCGGTGAGACGCTTTGTGCTGGATTATACCTATCAGGAACTCACTGCTGTTTGTCTTTGTCCCGGCTGGGTTCGCACGGATATGGGCGGTGTAAATGGAGAACTTTCAGTGGACGACAGTATTGCGGCAATGGTAACGACTATCGCTGGCTTGGAGTCAGAGCACCATGGGCAGTTTCTGAACCAGTATGGCGATTTTGTTCCGTGGTGATTGACAGGCTGGTTTGATGAATCGTCAGTGAGACTTGCAGAAACACCCTCCAGAGATTTTGTGTT
>OZ220200.1:0-18930 GCA_964291505.2 uncultured Kistimonas sp.
ACCGGTATCCGATTACGACTATAAGTCTTACCAGCGTCTGGTACGTGAGACAGGTGTCCAGATCTCCAGCCACGGTAACTGCCTGCTGACCCTGCCGGAAGTGGCCCATGCCCTGGCTAACGATATGTGGTCCGATGTTCGTCAGGATGCAACGGTCTGCGGCGGTATCACTCCGCTGAACAAGTGCTTTGCACTGGCAGAAGCCCACGGCAAGCCACTGGAAATCCAGAGCTGGGGTTACACCGTTACCCAGGCGGCTAACCTGCACGTAGCGCTGGCGCACCACAACAGCACTTACTTCGAACAGGCCTACCCCTACGAAAACTTTGAGTACGGCGCTAAGAATGTGATCCGCACGGACCGTGACGGCTATGTCCACGCGCCTGAAGCACCGGGTCTGGGCGTTGAGATGGATTGGGATGCCGTGAAGGCCGCTTCCATCCTGTCTTATAGCTTTGAGTAAGGGGCAATGTGATGAAATTCAATACTTCAGGTATTGACCTTAAACTGACGTTTACCAGCTTCGCTGCGGTGCTGCTGCTGGGTATCCTGGCGGTTCTTTATCCGGAAGCGGTGAAAGGCACCATGGGCAGCATGCTGGATTTCACCGTGATCAATTTTGGTTCCGGTTTCCTCTGGTATACGCTGTTTGCCACCTTTGCACTGCTGTACCTGGCGTTTTCCAAGTTTGGCAACATCCGTATGGGTGACAGCAAGCCCAAGTTCAGCAAGTTCCAGCTGTTCGCCATGGCGCTGTCCGCCGGTATGGGTGCCAGCACCATGTACTGGGGCTTTATTGAAAGCGTGTACTACTTCATGGACCCGCAGTTCGGTATCGCTGACAAACACATGGCCATGGAATACGCTACTGCGTACAACATGTTTCACTGGGGTGCGGCTGGCTGGTTCATTTACCTGATCGTCGCCATTCCCTTTGCCGTGGTCTTCTATCTGAAGAAGAGCCAGCGTATGAGCCTGAGTGGTGTCATCAACAGCCTGTTCAACGACAGGCTGCCGGTATGGGCACAGAAGTTGATCGACCTGCTCTTCATCATCACCACACTCGCGGCTACTGCGCTGACCCTGGGCCTGGGTATTCCGATGATCTCGTCGAATCTCGCGAGCCTCACCGGTATTCCCGATAACCTGATGCTGGGTATTGGTGTCATCCTGGGTCTGTCCGTGATCTTCTCGCTGAGTTCTTACATCGGTATTGAGAAGGGCATGGCGCGTCTGTCCAGTGCCACCATTTATATCTGTGCGGCGTTTGTTGGCATTATCTTTATCATTGGTCCGTCTGCTCTGATCATGAACAACCTGACCAATGGTATCGGTGTCATGTTGACTGAATACCTACGGATGAGCACCAACACGGATCCATACGGCACCACGCTGTTCCCGCAGTACTGGACGGTCTTCTTCCTGGCGAACTGGATCTCTTACTCTCCGGGTGTGGGCGTGTTCATCACCAAGATCATTCAGGGACAGAAGCTGCGTGATGTGGTTCTGATCCTGGTCATCGGTGGTACGCTGGGTAGCGCGGTGATCTTCGGGGTTTGCGGTACTTACTCGATGAACCTGATCAATACCGGTGTAGTGGATGGTGTTGCTCTGATTCAGTCTGGTCAGCCGACGACACTGGTGAAGGATATCTTCGGCCAGAGCCCGATCCCGATGTTGCTGACAGCGATTTACCTGATCACCATGATTCTGTTCACCGTGACAACGCTGGATGGAACGTCCTACTCCCTGGCCGGTATCGCTACCAAGGAGCTGGATGCCGAGGCCAACGTATCACCGATGTTCCGTCTGTTCTGGTGTCTGCTGCTGACGGCTCTGCCCATTGTGTTCCTGCTGATCAATGCGGACCTCAATATCCTGAAGTCATTCCCGGTATTGATTATTGTCCTGATTATGCCGGTCTTCTTCGTGGCAGCGGTCAAGACCCTGCAGTACCTGAACCAGAACTACGGTAGCATCATGGCGCACCAGCGTGAGCAGGATAAGCTGCTGGGTCTGGAAGAAGAGGAAACCATCGTGGCAGCTCCTCAGACTGCCTGAACCTGAGGGTTTACGGAGCCTGGCCGGTATGCGTGGGGATGCACCGGCCAGCTTATCGCCCTGGCAGGACGCCATCATTTGGTCGAGGGGAAAAATGCGCACCGGATGAGAATTAAATGGAGACTTTTTAAGAACTAGTATTTACTATCGACCGGTTTCGGTTACACTGCGAAAACTCCCGTTCTGACGGGAGTTTTTTTGTTTAGATAGAGTGTATCTGTCGTACAGTGAATCATTCGTTAATGTCGTCGGCATCCTGCCTGACGAAACGCTGTACTATATTTTATCTTTTTTAAAGAAGACGGTTTAAATGGGTACGACTGTGCCCGGACATGCTGCTGTCACTTTGGTCCTTCATGATCAACGCCGAGTTGACCTGTTACCGATGTTTTACGGGCGGTGGTGTTTTTTTGTTGATAACCGGCAGGCGGGAGCCGCCGGTCATTTGAGAGATAGTTTCCAATGCTGAAAAATGATTCGGACAAGATCATTGTTGGCAGTGAAGAGTGGTGTGCCTTTCCGGCGTTAGGCATCCCCGCCATTAAGGCAAGGGTGGATTCCGGCGCCAAGACCTCCTCAATTCATGCGTTCAATATTCATCCGTTCTCCCGTAACGGGACACCCTGGGTGAGCTTTGAGATTCATCCGATCCAGCAGGACCGTCGTACGGTGGTGCGTTGTGAAGCGCAGATTATCGACCGTCGTCTGGTAAAAAGCTCTTCGGGGATTTCGGAGAAGCGTTATGTGGTCCGCACGCCGCTGTCATTTGCCGGGGAAACCTGGGACATTGAGTTGACGCTGGCCAACCGTGACTCCATGGGTTACCGCATGCTATTGGGGCGCGAGGCCATGAGTGGACGAATGCTGGTGGATCCGGCTGAAAGCCACCGTTCCGGCACACAGACCAATGAAGAGGTTCGATCGCTCTATGGTAAACATGAACAAAAGAACACGGGGCTGAAGATCGGGCTGCTGGCCAGTAATCCTAACCTGTACAGCAATCAGCGGATTCTGGAGGCGGGTGAAGAACGCGGCCACCAGATGAAGTTCCTGAACATCAAGCATTGCTACATGAAGCTGGATGCGGAAACGCCGGAAATTCATTACCGTGGCGGTCGTATCCTCAATGACCTGGATGCGGTGATTCCGCGGATTCGTCCGAGCATGACCTTCTACGGTTGTGCACTGACCCGACAGTTTGAGAGTGTCGGTATTTATCCGCTGAACTCGTCACAGTCCATCAGCATGTCCCGTGACAAGCTGTTTTCCCTGCAGTTGTTGCTGTCCAGCGGTCTGGATATTCCGACGACCGGGTTTGCCAACTCGCCGATCGAAACGGCGGATCTGATCGATATGGTGGGTGGTGCGCCGCTGATCGTGAAGTTGTTGCAGGGAACTCAGGGGCGGGGTGTGGTACTGGCTGAAACCCGTAAGGCGGCAGAGAGTGTGATTGGTGCGTTCACGTCACTCAAGGCTAATCTGCTGGTACAGGAATTTGTTAAAGAAGCGGACGGCAAGGATCTGCGACTGTTCGTGATCGACAACAAGGTAGTCGCTTCGATGCAGCGTACGGCTGCACCCGGCGAATTCCGCGCGAATGTCCATCAGGGTGGCACGACCTCGGTCATCAAGATTACGGCGGATGAGCGGAAGCTGGCGATCAAGGCGGCAAAGACATTGGGTCTGAAAGTGGCTGGTGTGGATATTATCCGCTCCCGTAAAGGGCCATTGTTGCTGGAAGTGAATTCATCCCCCGGGCTTGAAGGTATTGAAGGTGCAACCGGCAAGGATATTGCCGGACAGATGATCAGTGCGATTGAGAAAAAACTCGGCTGGCGTCGTCCGCTCGGCACTATGTCGGAATCCTCTGAAGCACAGCTCGACGAAGCGTTTGCCTGATTTCCCCGCCTCTCTGATGATCGCCACCTGAATGCGGGTGGCGATATACCCATACGAAAACTATTGTTTTAAGTCAATCCATTTACTACACGACGGTAGCATTATACATCGCGTATCGGGACGACGTTGACGCAGATCAGCGCGTGTATTGTCCGATGCATTCGCACGCCTGCACGATTCCAAAGTCACCTGAAAGAACCGGCGCATGAGCGCGGGTGTGAGTTGGCGGTGACGAAGGGATGCAATCATCTTCAAACTCAGGTGACACATGTCAATGAGCATCAAAACCACCTCGACTATCTGCCCGTTCTGCGGTACGGGTTGCGGTCTTGGCTTGCGCACGGAGGGTCAGCAGATCATCGGTGTTGAGCCGGTCCGGAACCATCCTGTCAGCAAGGGACGTCTCTGCTCGAAGGGCTGGAACAGCGCCTTTGGCGTTGACCGGCAGAACCGGATTACCACACCGCTGATCAAGGAAAACGGCTGCTTCCGGAAAGCGTCCTGGGAAGAGGCCGTTAGCCTGATTCATGAGCAATTCAGTTACCACATGGAAGAGCATGGCCCGACCTCGGTGGGTGCGATCAGCTGTGCCCGGGCCAGTAACGAAGACAATTACGCCATCCAGAAATTTACCCGTGCGGTGCTGAAAACCAACAATATCGATCACTGTGCCCGTATCTGTCACAGCCCGTCGGTAGCCGGTCTTGCGCGGACGCTGGGTTCCGGTGCCATGACCAACAGTATCGGCGATATTGAAAAGGCCGATGTCGTGGTCGTCTTTGGCTGTGATCCGACCGAAAGCCATTGCATTATTGGCAGTGAGATTATCAAGGCGAAGGAGCGCGGCGCTCTGTTGCTGGTCGTGGATCCCCGTAAGACCCGGCTGGCCGGTCTGGCGGATGTCCACCTGCAGTTGCGCCTGGGATCAAACGTGGCGCTGCTTAATGGCCTGCTGAATATCATTTTTGAGAAGGGCTGGGAAAACAAGGCGTTTCTTGATGAGCATTGCCAGCATCTGGATCTGCTCAAATCCAATGTCAAAGAATATCCGCCGGAAGTGGTCAGCCGTATTACCGGGGTGCCGGAAGATCAGCTGGTTCAGGCGGCACGCATCTACAGCCATGCCCGGGCGGCATTCCTTGCTTACGGCATGGGGGTAACCCAGTATGTCAGCGGTACCAACAATGTGATGGCGATCTCCAATCTGGCCCTGAGCTGTGGCCATGTGGGGCGCCCCGGTACCGGCATTAACCCGTTGCGTGGCCAGAACAATGTGCAGGGTGCCTGTGACATGGGCGCACTGCCGGGTGTTTATGCGGGTTACCAGTCCACGGATGATCCTGCCATGCGGGAAAAGTTCAGCCGTGCCTGGGGTTGTGAGGTTGCAGATAAGCCGGGCATGACATCGTTGGGCATGAATGAGGCGACGCTGTCCGGCCAGTTCCACGCCATGATGATTTTCGGGGAAGACCCGGTGGTGACCGATCCGGATCAGAACCAGGTTTCTAAGGTGCTCAATCGTCTCGACTTCCTGGTTGTGGTGGAAATGGCCATGACTGAAACGGCGCGGTTTGCAGATGTCATCCTGCCAGCCGCCAGCTTTGCCGAGAAAGATGGCACATTCACTAACTGCGAGCGTCGTGTTCAGCGTATCCGCAAGGCCATTGAGCCTATTGGTGACTGTCTGCCTGATTGGCAAATCATTGGCAAACTGGCCCGCGCATTTGGTGCTGAGGGGTTTGACTGGCCGTCTGCCGAAGCGGTATTTGATGAATTTTCAGCTCTCATGCCGATTTACAGCCGGATGAGTTATCCGCGTCTGGAGCAGCACGGTGGACTCCAGTGGCCCTGCGACAGTCGTTCGCCTGATGGTACCGCGATCCTGCACCAGAAGAGCTTCCCGAACGGCAAGGCTCGGCTGATGCCACTGCACTACCTGCCGCCGGCAGAAAACCCGGATGCTGAATACCCTTACTTCCTGACCACGATCCGTCTGCACTTCCACTACGGCTGTGGCTCCATGACCCGCAAGTCGCCGCTGCTGGAACGTGAAACGCCTATGGGCTTGCTGTTCATGAGCCCCCAGGATGCGGACAACCAGGGCTTGTTCAACAATGCCCCGGTGGGTGTCCGTTCCCGCCGTGGCTATGTGGAAACCCGCGTAGTGATTACTGATCAATTGCCCCCGGGTCTGGTCAGTATGCCTTACCACTTTGACGATACGCCGTCGAACCAGCTGACCAACGATGCCCAGGATCCGGTGACCCGGATGCCGGAACTCAAGGCCTGTGCCGTACGGGTTGAACCACTGGATCCGGCGGAACGTCCGAAACCGATCCAGGTATTGCGTGAACAGGGAGATTGCCATGTACGTTTATGAGCTGGAGCGCCCCGAACATCTGCGTGACTGGCTGTTGATGCGCTACCGGGTCATGCAGTCAGTGCAGGATGCCACTGGCAATGGCAGCTGGCAGGAAGTCATCAGTGGTGACGTAACCCCGTTTGATCCGGCCCTGCGTCCGGTGATGTCGCCCAAATCGATGTTTTTTACTGAGCGGGAACATCTGTTCGAATTTGATGGTGAGACATTCCGGTCTTCCCGGCCGGCTTCTGAGCCGCAGGTCCTGTTCGGAATGAAAGCCTGTGATCTCACGGCGCTGGCGTATCAGGATCTGCATTTCCAGGATGATCCTTATTATCAGGCTCGCCGCAATGATACGCTGCTGGTAGGTATTGATTGCAGCAGCGCGTGTGAAAACGGGTTCTGCAGCACGGTTGATGCAGGTCCGCTGGTGGATGAAGCCAGGGCTGATCTGATCCTGGCGCCCATGCCCAGCATTGGCGGTGATCAACCAGGCTGGTGGTTAATCTGCGCCAGTCCGGC
This sequence comes from uncultured Kistimonas sp., assembly GCA_964291505.2. Lineage (GTDB taxonomy): Bacteria > Pseudomonadota > Gammaproteobacteria > Pseudomonadales > Endozoicomonadaceae > Kistimonas. The sequence continues at coordinate 6,845 of OZ220200.1, forward strand.
AGGCCAGGCCGCAGTTGATGGTATGAACCTGACACCGGCGGATTCCCACTGGCGCTACTGGCGGGATATGAACGGTGAACATGCCCGGGCGGCGTTCCCGAATGACACCTATATCATCAACGGCATCCAGCGCATCAACGCCCGGGCGATTCCGGACGATGTCTGGGACAGCCTGGCGCGAAAGTGCCTGGGCTGTTCCGGTTGCAGCCAGACCTGCCCGACCTGCAGCTGTTATGCGACACGGGATATCAAGACCGATAAAGGCTTTTACCGTGAACGTTTCCACGACTCCTGCCTGATGGAAGGCTTCCAGCGTGAAGCCAGCGGCGCCAACCCGACCTCGGCGGCTGGTCGCCGCGTCGCCCGTTACTGGTACCACAAGTTCTCTGGTGACTTTGTTCGCAAGATGGGGCGGTTTGGCTGTGTCGGTTGTGGGCGCTGTGAAAGCACCTGCCCCGGATCCATTGGAGTGCACTCAGTCATGGAGAAGATTGCTCATGTTTGATTTAACCCCTGTCGCCGTTCGGCTGGTGGACCGTTACTCCGACGGCGAAGAAATTGATCATTTCACCTTTGAACCGGTGGCGGACGAGGGCGTGCTGCCCAGTGTAGCCAACCCGGCCCGGGTGAGTCCCGGACAGTTCTTTATGCTGACTGTGCCAGGTAAGGGCGAAGCCGCGTTTACCTATGCCGGTATGCCCGATGAAAATGGCCGCTTCCATGCATTGATTCGCCAGATTGGTAAGCTGACCGACGCGCTTTTCACCTGTCAGCCCGGTGATGTACTTGGTGCTCGTGGTCCATTTGGTAAAGGCTGGCCGGATCTGGCTGGACGTCGTGTTCTGGTGATTGCCGGTGGTTGTGGTCTGGCGCCGGTGGCAGCGGAGATCGATGCCCTGACGGCGCAAGGCTCGGCGCCGGTTGTCTATTTCAGTGCGCGCAGCGAAGCCATGCTGGTGATGCGTCAGGAGCGGGATAAATGGCGGGAAAGCTGTCGCCTCTATGAAGCCGTGGATAACCAGGACGGCGCCAGTCGGGAATATCTCAAGGGACGTGAGCTGATGAGCAACCTGGATCGTATCCAGGCAGAGGATGGTCCCTTTGATGATGTGATCTGCTGTGGTCCGGAAGGGATGATGGAAGCGGTTTGTAAGTATTTGACTGGACAGGGTTATCCTGCGGAGCATATCTGGTTATCACTTGAACGTCGTATGCACTGTGGTGTTGGCCTGTGTGGCCATTGCTATGTGGCCAATGACCTTGTCTGTGTGGACGGGCCGACCTATCGGTGGGATCAGCTGGGCGAATTGGTGGTGAAAGAGAAATCGGTGAAACCACCCCGTGAACCGGTCGGCATGGGGCATGCCGATGTCGGTGAGTGTTGTGGTAACTGTGTTTGACGGTAGATAGCTAGGATGCCAGAAAGCCAGCCTGTCAGGCTGGCTTTCTGGTCATTGGGCAAGCGAGTTTAGAACCGCTTGCGTCCACCTGGGCCACCACGGCCGCCATTGCCGCGGTCATTCTTGCTCCGTTCGGTGGCAATGCTGACCCGAATATCCCGCCCATTCAGTGCCTGTCCATCCAGGGTGAGGGCTGACTCAGCGGACTCTTCCGTACTGAAGGTCACGAAGGCAAACCCCCGGGAGCGCCCTGACTCGTGGTCTGTGATGACACGGGCTTCTTCAATGGTGCCGAAGGGGCTGAATGCCTCCATCAGGTCTTCATCGGTGACCGAAAAATCCAGGTTGCCGACAAACAGTTTCTTTCTCTGCATGTAATACTCTCCAATGACGTAGGTTATCTTGACTCTCTACCTGCAAAACAACGGACGCCGTCAGAGGCTGGTTCTTTGGGGTAAAAGTAAAGATTTCTGCACATACAGTCGGTTGGACAAGCTCGGTGGATATTTGGTTCCTCAGGCAGATGTCTCGTTTTCAATGAGAGCACTCTGCGTGTTGAACCGCTTCATTCTTATGATTGGATACTGGTCACAGTACTTCTTATTGCTTTCTGTTATGAGTAATGGTTTTCGGGCACTCAGATTAAGTGCATGTCTGGGGCCGTCAATGGATCAGAAAGGGATGCTTTAGCGACCTGAATGCGTTTGAGCAGGAGCGCGAGGTGTTTCTGTGCATCCATCGGTGTTCCTTGTAGCGTTCGATAATGGATAGATGGCTGGGTTCATGAGGCAGCGGCAGGGGGAGTATAGTTGTTATTCCTTGCGCAGGGAAAAGCCGGGATGGCGGACATGCATCAGGACATGGCGGGCTTCCGGATTGATAGTTGATCAAATTATTGCGGTAATCAGCGCGGAAGACCGGTATTCTTTAGTCACAAAAAACATCAATAACACGGTGATATTCCTGTTCACCGAACAGATTGCATGGATTGGGCATGACAATAAAAAAGATCCTGCTGCCGGTCATCATTCTGGCTGTCTTCTTACTGGGCGCGTTGCTGCTGTCGGCCTATCAACCTGATCGGCAAACCCGAGATGCTGTCTCTCCTGATGTGCTTGTCGAGACGCAGTCTTTACGGGTTGAAACCGCCCCCGTTCTGATTGAGAGTCAGGGCACCGTTCAGCCTTCCACAGAAACCACGCTGGTCTCGGAAGTCTCCGGTCTCGTCACGGAGCTGTCGCCGGTGTTTGTCGCGGGTGGTGTGTTTCGCAAGGGCGATGTGTTGATCCGGCTGGATCCTCTGGATTATGCAGTGACTGTCCGTCAGGCGGAGGCAGCCCTTGCAGCCAGTCAGGCTCGTCTGACGGAAGAACTGGCGCGCCGTCAGGCAGAAGAGGCCAACTGGCGGCAATCCGGACGGTCGTTGTCAGATGCGCCGCCACTGCTGATGAGGGAACCGTTTATTGCGGAGGCCGACGCTAACGTCAAGGCCGCACAGGCCGAACTGGATAAGGCCAGGCTGTATCTGGGCAAGACAGAAATTCGTGCGCCTTATGATGGCATGGTCAAAAGTCGTCAGGCGGATATTGGTCAATATGTATCGCCGGGTACGCCTTTGGGGGTTACCTTCGCCACAAATAGTGCCGAGGTGCGTCTGCCGGTGACGGCCAGTAGTCTGCCACTGTTGGATATCCCGGCGTATGGCAGTATCGCGAACGGACCTTCGGTCAAGCTGACAGCCCAGTTTGGTTCGCAGACCGTTCAATGGAAAGGTGACATTGTTCGCAGTGAGGGTGTCGTAGAAGGTTCAACCCGCATGCATGTGCTGGTGGCTGAAGTGCATGATCCTTATGGTATGACTCGCAGCAACAGTAAGATGCCGCTGAAAGCCGGGCTGTTTGTCCGGGCCTCGATTACCGGCATATCACTGGACAGTGTTCAGGCGGTTCCCCGCTCCCTGATCCGGCGCAACAATGAGGTGTTGGTGGCTGACAAAGGCGTGATGCGTCTTCGTCAGGTGAACGTACGTTATGCCGCGGCCGGGATGGCGTATGTTGATAGTGGTTTTCAGACTGGAGATCGACTGATTACCACGGTGCTGGAAGATCCGCTGGAGGGGACGCCGATCATCGACCGCAGTCAAAGCGATGGAACGGGTGAGGGGTAAGCGGTGAGTAATGAATCCTATGAACGACAGGGGGTGATTGCCTGGTTTACCCGCAACCCGGTGGCCGCCAACCTGCTGATGTTGATCATTGTTGTCGCAGGGATTACCGCGGCATTCAGTATCAAGAAGCGTACCTTTCCTGATTTTGAAATCAATAAAATCCAGGTGGTAATTGACTACCCTGGTGCGTCACCGGGGGATGTTGAGCAGGGCATCAGTATCCGGGTGGAGGAAGCGCTCAACGGGATTGCCGGTATCAAGGATATTGAATCCATCGCCCGGGAAGGGAGAGGGGTGACCATTATTGATGTGGAATCCGGCTTTGAGGTGGATGATATTCTCACCGATGTGGAACAGGCCGTGGACGGCATTACCGGGTTGCCGGAAGAAACGGAAAAGCCGGTGATCAGCAAAGTCGAGAATGACCGGATGAACAATGTCATCTGGTTGTCGGTTTACGGTGATGCCAGTGCCTATTCCCTGCATCAGGTGGCGGTCAGGGTGCGTGATGACCTGCTGGCACTGCCTGAAGTCAGTAAGGTCAAGGTCTTTGGTGATGATGACCTGATTGTTGCTATCGAAGTGTCTGAACATACCTTGCGCGAATATCGTCTCACCTTTGCTGAAATTGCCCAGGCTGTACGCGGTGATTCCGTGGATATTGCCGCCGGTTCGGTGGAAACGCAGGATGGCGATATTGTGCTGCGTACCCGCGGACAAGCCTGGTCGCCGGCGGATTATGCGCGCATCATCCTGCGTTCAAACCCTGATGGCAGTCGATTACGGCTCGGGGATATAGCCGATATCCGCGAAGAGTTTGACAGTGATGATTCGTTGTCGCTGTTCAATGGTAAACCGTCCATCAGTCTGAATGTTCTGTCTGCCGGGGATGGGGATGATATTGCTTCATCAGCAGCAGTGGCTCAGTGGGTGGATGATCATCGTGACCAGTTGCCCCAGGGGGTTGATGTCGCAGTCTGGGGAGACAGTGCTTACTACCTGCAGGGCCGCTTGGACATGATGCTTGAGAATATGCTGGCGGGTGCCGTGCTGGTCTTTCTGGTATTGAGCCTGTTTTTGCGTATCCGTGTCGCTTTCTGGGTGATTATTGGTATCCCGGTCAGCTTTTTGGGTGCCATATGGTTGATGCCGGTGGGCCCTTTTCCGGTGTTTGTGAATCTGATCAGTCTGTTCGCATTTATTCTGGTGCTGGGGATTGTTGTCGATGATGCCATTATCATCGGGGAGAGTGTTTTCACTGAAATCGGGAGGCAGGGACATACCATCGACAGTGTGATCGTTGGTGTGAACCGGGTGGTCGTGCCTGCCATGTTTGGTGTGTTAACGACCATTGCAGCCTTTGCCCCTGTATTAACCGTCGGTGGTCAGGCGGGACCGTTTTTTGAATCCATTGGTGTTGTTGTCATCTTGTGCCTGCTGTTCTCTCTGGTGGAGTCCAAACTGATTCTGCCGGCGCATCTTGCCCATATGAAACGTTTACCCGCATCCGGTGATGAAAAAGGCTGGGTCATTCGTTTGCAGGATCGTTTCAATAAGTCTCTTTTGTCGTTTGTTTCTGGTGTCTACCGACCGATGCTGGAAAAGGCGGTGATACACCGTTATGCCACCATAGCACTGTTTGTTGGCTTGCTGATGTTGACCATGGGAGCGATGAAAGGTGGGTTGGTGCGGTTTGTCTTTTTTCCGGAAGTGCCGAGTGATTTTCTCGAAGTTACGGTAAAAATGAATCCGGGAACAGCGCCGGAGGTCAGGAATCAGACCCTGGAAAAACTGCAGGGAGCGATTCGTGCGCTGGATAGTGACTACCGTCAAGAACATCCTGATAGTCTCGGATTATTGAAGCATGTTTTGATCTTCACGGACGGCGATACCGTCGGGCAAGTTGTCGTGGAAATGACCAAAGCAGAAGGTCGTACGCTGGATGCTTATGAAATTGCGGATCTCTGGCGAGAACGGGTGGGCGACCTTCCGGGGATTCGTGTACTGGATATCAAGGCGGGTGAAAATGCTGGTGGAGGCAAGCCCCTGTTTTTCCAATTGAATGGCGATAATTATCCGCAGCTGCAGGCTGCCGCCAGGGAGCTTGAACAGTACCTTCGTATGACGGACGGCGTGCACAGCATTGAAAACTCCTTTGAATCCGGCCGTGATGAAATCATTCTTTCACTGAAGCCCGGTGCCCGGGCGTTAGGGTTGAGTTTGGCCGATCTGGGAGGGCAAATTCGTCAGGGGTTTTATGGCGAAGAAGTGGAACGTTTTCAGCGCTACAGTGATGAAATCCGGGTGTTGCTGCGCTATCCGGAGGATGAGCGCAAAACACTGGCCCAGTTGGAAAGTGTCAGAATCCGAACGGCCAATGGGGATGCTGTCCCGCTGGAAGAAGTGGCTGAATTGGAACGCGGACAGGGCTATGCGTCGATCCGGCGGTTGGATGGTAAGCGCAGTATTGCTGTCAGTGCTGATGTTGATACGTCCCGTCTGGAACCGACGACAGTGATCGATGATATCAATAACGTGTTTATGCCGGAGATGCTGAAACGCTATCCCGGCATTGAGCATGGGCTTGAAGGAGCCAGTCTGGAAGAGCAGAAAACACTGAGCAAATTGTCGCAGGCAGGCCTTTTGGCGCTATTTATGATCTATGCGTTGATTGCCATACCGCTGCGCTCCTATACCCAGCCGTTTATCATCATGTCCATTATCCCGTTTGGTTTGATAGGGGCGGTGTTTGGACATGGTGTGTTAGGGCTTAATCTCAGCATGTTATCGATATACGGGCTCATTGCGCTGGCGGGGGTGTTGGTGAATGACAGCCTGATTCTGGTCGATTTCATTAACCGAGGACGCGAAGCGGGTATGAGGTTACGTGATGCTGTGCTGCAAGCGGGTGAAAATCGTTTCCGGGCCATTATCCTGACATCGTTGACGACCTTCCTGGGACTGGTGCCTATCCTGCTTGAAAAGAGTCTGCAGGCACAGTTTGTGATACCGATGGCAGTTTCTCTTGGGTTCGGTATTTTGTTTGCTACGGTTATCACTCTGTTCCTGATTCCCGCGTTATATATGATGCTGGATGATCTGGCTACTGTCAGGCATCGTGTGTGGCAAGGCTTTGGTCTGGTGGCTTTTGGGAAACGGTGATTGCTGTCTGGGTGAGATCGGGGTAAATCGACACCGGCGCTTTCCGTTTTCCGCCGCATCCACAGGGCTCCTGCCCTGCGATGCTACCGCGGCATCCCTGCCGCTGCTGCAAACGAAAAACGTCGGCGTCGATATCGGGCATCGCCGATTAAGTCGGCGGGTGATGGTTCGAATAGCTCAATCATAGGGTGAAGCTATGGGCAATGCGCTGGAAAACCTGCAGGAACATTTTCGGAAAATTCATCGATTGGCCCATCTTGCCGCGATGGGACAATGGGATCAGGCCGCTATGATGCCGCCGGGAGGCAACCAGGCGCGCAGTGAAGCACTGGCCGAGCTGGCCGTGATCATTCACCGGGAAAAAACACACCTTCAGGTTGGGGAATGGCTGGATCAGGCAGACAGTAATGCGGCGGATGTTGACAGCAAGGCTTCATTACGTGAAATGCGGCGCGTCTGGCAGCAGGCTACGGTGATTCCCGAGGCGCTGGTGCAAGCCAAAAGTCTGGCAGGCAGTGCCTGTGAGCACGCCTGGCGAACACAGCGTAAGGAAAATGATTGGCAAGGTTTTGCCGTAAATCTGGTAGCCGTCGTTAAACTCTCCAGGGAAGAGGCGCAAATCCGTGCCGAAAGTATGAATTGTTCGCCCTATGATGCCTTGCTGGATCTGTATGAGCCGGGTATGAGCAGTGCAGAACTGGATCGCATTTTTGCGGATGTGAAATCCTGGTTGCCGTCATTGATCCAGACAGTGTGTGAGCAGCAGAAGCAGGATGTGGTGCTGACGCCTAAAGGACCTTTCGCAATCGAAAAGCAGGCGGCACTGGGGCGCAAGATCATGACGTTGTTGGGATTTGATTTTGATCACGGACGCCTGGATGTCAGCGTGCACCCCTTTTGTGGTGGCGTACCGGAAGATGTTCGTATTACCACCCGCTACAACGAGGATGACTTTACCCAGGCGTTAATGGGGATTATTCATGAAACCGGTCATGCCCGTTATGAGCAGAACCGACCGGCGGCAATGCTGGGTTTGCCGGTGAGTGAGTCCCGTTCCATGGGGATTCATGAAAGCCAAAGCCTTTTTTTTGAAATGCAGTTGGGGCGTAGTCCGGCATTCCTGTCGTTGATCGCACCGTGGATTGTTGAGTCGCTTGCGTTGGGTGACGATCCGGCGCTTGAGCTGAATAACCTTTGCCGAATCTATGACCGGGTCAGCCCTGGCTTTATTAGGGTGGACGCTGATGAGGTGACCTATCCTGCCCACATTATCCTTCGCTATGAGATTGAGCGGGACCTGGTTGAAGGGCGGATTGAAGTGAGTGATATTCCTGCGCTCTGGGATGAGAAAATGCAGACCTCGCTGGGGTTGGATACACAGGGCAATTACCGCGACGGCTGTATGCAGGATATTCACTGGACTGACGGTTCTTTTGGTTACTTCCCCAGTTATACCCTGGGTGCCATGGTCGCTGCGCAGCTATTTGCCGCACTGCGTAAGGAACAGCCGGATGTTGATGCGCAGATTCGTGCGGGGAATCTTCAGGGGATATTTGACTGGTTGCGTAACGGAATATGGCAGCAGGGTTCCCTGCTGGAAACGGATGCACTGATTCAATCTGCAACCGGGGAGGCGCTCAATCCAGCCTGTTTCCGTCAGCACCTTGAGCAGCGTTATTTAAAGGGGACTTCAAAGCCGCTTTAACGTTGTTATTGGAATCGGCTGAAATATTCTGACAGCTTGATGATTTCCTGATCAGAAAGCCGGTAGGCCATAACATTCATGGTAGGATTTTTAATCTCGCCATTGCGATAGTCACGCAGCTTGCTGGCCAGCTCGTCCGCTGTCTGGCCGGCCAGCCTGGGCCCTTTCATGGCCGGATTACCCTGGCCACGGGTTCCGTGACAGCTGGCACAGCCTTTTGCTTGTACCACAGCCTGCAATTTTTCCAGTGACAGGTTGGCAGGGGCGGCGCTGTCTGCGATGGCAGGGCCTGTTAAGGTGATAAGCAGAAGGCTGGTGACGGCATGTAGGCAGAGTTTCATAATGTCTCCGTGTGCAGTCCTTGCTATTGCAAAGGGATAACCGTTTGCTGGCATTATACTGGAAGAACACGATCGACTAATCCCCACAAGGGTGGATGCCATGAGTGACAGTGTTGCAGGGAAGAATAGGGCTGAAAAGACGGTTCTTGTGACCGGGGCAACGGGGTTTATAGGGCGGTTTCTGGTACCTGAGTTATTGGCGGATGGCTGGCGGGTCATTGTGTATGCGCGCCCACCGCTGGATCGGGTCATCAACATTCTGGGGCCGTCAGTCAGTGTCGTCTTGTCACTGGAAGAGTTACAGGAGCAACCCGGGATTGATGCGTGCATCAATCTGGCAGGCGAGGGGCTTTTCAATAAGCGTTGGACGACCGCACGCAAGCAGGTGTTGATGGACAGCCGTATTGGTGTCACCCGACAATTGCGTGAATGCTTTGAACGACTGGATACCCGGCCTCAGGTGTTGATCAGCGGTTCTGCTATCGGCTATTACGGGATGCATGGCGGGGATGTCAATCTCGCGGAACAGGATACGTCGGGTGACGACTTTGCGGCTGACCTCTGTCGTCTTTGGGAAAAGGAAGCTCGGGATATGGAGACGCTGGGCATGCGGGTCTGTCTGCTGCGCACGGGGATTGTCCTGCATCCGGGCTACGGTGCATTATCCAAAATGTTGCCGCCGTTTCGTTTTGGGTTGGGTGGTCGAATGGGTGATGGTCATCAGGTGGTTTCCTGGATCCATATCCGCGATATGATCAGTATTATCCTGTTTCTCCTCAGGGACTCGTCATTGTCAGGGGCTTTCAATGCCACGGCACCTCATGCCGTGAGCAACGATCAGCTATCACAGGCACTGGCATCTACCCTTCATCGGCCCTGTCTTTTGCCGATGCCGGGTCCAGCATTACGCATGTTGTTGGGGGAGTCCGCTTCATTGCTGCTGGGTGGACAACGTGTGATCCCGACCAGGGTGGTGGAGCATGGTTTTTCTTTTGCCTTCCCCAAACTGGATGATGCGCTAAAGGATCTTTTGGCGGCTCGCTAACCTGCTACTCAGATTGTGTCGTATGGTAAAGCCGATTGAAGAGGCGTGTGCAATTTAGATCAGCGAGACGGTAGAGGCTTGCAGGTCTATTGCTGCCGCGGCGCTTCTGGCCACTGTCTTCTAGTAGATTGCCCGTCAGAAAGCGGTTACGGATAGAGCGCATGGGAGGTGCTTTGCCAAGGATGATGCGAAAGACATCCCGGATATCCGCGAGCGTGAAGAGTTCAGGTAGAAGGTAAAGAGGAATTGTCGTGTATTGGATCTTGCTCTGCAGTCGTCTGATCGCTTCTTCTACTAATGCAGCGTGATCGTAAGATAACGCGCATACAGGGCTTCCATCCTGAATATCACACCAGTGCGCCGATGGGCTATCGGAGATAGTCAGATCTGCACTGAGCAGGGCGCAGTAGACAACTGTCAGTGACCAGCCCCGGGAATCTCGGTAATGGTTTCCAATGGAGGCGACCTGCTCAAGATAGCCGGGTTCGGCATCAATTAATGTACGTATCTGTCGGCGCGCCGCAGCATCCAGTTCATTGTCCAGTTCGGGTTTGATTCTGCCGGCCGGCAGGGCCGGTTTGACGGAAGTCGCTTGTGCATCCGGCAGGCGAGTCAAGACCTGGAGTTTTCCTCCGTGTATCCGAAATGCCGCAACATCAACGGAAATCAGTGCCGTCGACACTGACATGGCGGTGGTTGTCCTTTCTGTTGGCATGAATCTCTCTATAAGCCGTTGTTTGCGCTGCTTGCTAGGAACCGGCTGAAACCCTTTCGTCAGTATACCTGTACTGTGTTATCTTGACAGGTTAATGAACTATATTCACTATGTTAGTGAATATAGTTCATTATGTGGTCAGGTGGTTATGCGGAAGCTGGGTAGTAGAGAGCGGATTGCAGCGTTTGATGTTGATGCACAGAAGTGTTTCACGCCACTTTGCCCGCAGGAATTACCGGTTCCGGAAGGCCACTTGATCGTGGAGGAGCTGAACCGTCAGGCCGCCCGAGCCCGTTACCGGGTTGGTTCAAAGGATGCCCATCCGCCATCAGCGGTATGGATTGCGGATGCAGAACGGCCGGTATTGTCGCCGGTTGCCGGGGAGAATGTCGATGTCCGGTGGCCGATTCACGCGGTGCCGGGGACGCAGGGTTTTGAATTACTGGATGGGTTGCCCGAGATTACTGCGTACGACTACTTCGTCTGGAAGGGCGTTGAACCCGACATGCATCCTTATGGTGCCTGTTACCACGACCTGGCAGAGCTGCGCAGTACGGGGGTTATCGAATACCTTCGGCAGCAGGACGTCGATACGGTGTTGGTCGGTGGATTGGCGCTTGATTACTGTGTCCGGACCACTGTGCTGCAACTGTTGAGGGCTGGCTTTCGGGTGGTTGTGAACCGGGCTGCCTGTCGCGGGTTAGCGCCGGATTCATCGCAGTCTGCCTGCCGGGAAATGGCTGAGGCGGGTGCTGAGTTTGTTGATTCTGTCAGTGATTTTGATGGTGTTGATGACTGACGGTATCGGTTTTTTGTGATTATAAAAGAGCAGATCGTTGTATGACCGGACCGGTTATTTCGTCGTTACTGGATACGGATTTTTACAAGTTCACCATGCAGCAGGCGATTTTTCATCATTACCCTGATGCCGTGGTGGAAGCCCGCTTTCATTGCCGGACGAACACGAACCTGGCGCCACTGGCGGAGCGTATTCGTGAGGAAGTGGTTGCCTTGGCAGACCTATGTCTTTCTCCAGGGGAACGGCAATGGATGGAATCGACGGGCCTGTTTCAAAAGGAATATCTGGATTATTTGCAGGCCACGCGCCTGGATCCGGATTGCGTCACCATCCGTGCTGGTGCGCAGGGGTTGGAAATTGATATCCGTGGCAGCTGGCTGGAAATCACCCTGTTTGAAATCTACATCCTGGCGATCGTCAGTGAGTTGTATGGCCGTTATCTCGAGCCGGTCATGAATCTGGACGAGGGGCGTCGTCGGTTGTCCGATAAACTGGATCAGCTTCGTGGTGCCGCCAGTCAGCGGATGTACGACGGTTTTAGTTTTGTGGATTTTGGTACCCGCCGGCGTTTCAGTGGTGCCTGGCAGCGCGAGTTAATCGCTTGCCTGGCTGAGTCCGTGCCGGCCCAGTTTACCGGAACCAGTAATGTCATGCTGGCCCGTGAGTTTGGCCTGCGTCCTGTGGGTACCATGGCCCATGAATGGCTGCAGGCGCACCAGGCACTTGCACCTGATTTGGGTTCCAGCCAGAAG
>OZ220201.1:0-9093 GCA_964291505.2 uncultured Kistimonas sp.
GGAAGATTCAGGACAACTCCGGGCGGGTTTGTATAAGGGGCAGCTACAACTCAAGGTGCTTCAGGCGGAAAAATCCAGCAACATCAATAATCGGCCCGATTCGGGTAAAACCAACACCATCGGTCTTACGATCGAATTCAGGGTGCCTGAGCTTGTGCGCATCAATCATCTTGACGATGTCAGGTTGGTTTCGCCGTCTTACCGCCACAGGCAGACTATCTGCATATACCGTAACCGTGATGATCACGTACGGATAGTGGCGCATGGTCAGCACGATCACGACAACCGGTTCTGGCTGAGCCCTGTGTCTCTGCAAAGGCAGTGTAACTGGAAGGTTGGTGAGTGTGTTAATTATCGCGTTCAACTGCGCCAACAGTGGACAAACCGGTTACCTGACCCCCGGTGTTGTTGACAGTGATTTCAAGGGCAGTGTCAGTACCAACTGCGCTACAGGTGACAATGTGGAAATGATCATCGATGCTCCCGATGCTGAAACCATGCCGGTGGATACCTATGTTGATACTCTCACCATCACGGTTGCGCCGGACTAGCCCCTGTCCGGTGTGTCCCGGCGCGGTTGAAACACAGCCAGCGCCGTGTATGGATTGGCACGTTATCAGTATTCTTTCCCCTTCAATGATCATTATGAAACCCTTTGCGAACAAAAAAAAGGCGCCAAATAAGCGGGTGTTGTGTGGAAGATCAATCTCGGGCAATACACCTTGCATTTGTCTTTTATGGACGACTCGGGTGGTATTTTGAGTAAAACACTTCTATATACAGCATGCTGGCTTTACGTCACTACAGTGTAACGCATAGCTAGTTGTCTCTTTATCATTCATTGGTTCTGTGTGTTCCCACCTTTTGATAACGCGATGACCATTCATTTTGATCAGGCACTCGGGAATCAGCCAGAAGCGTTGGTTTTTAGAAGTGCTCGCAGCGCCATACTGGCGGGGAATCTGGTGAATCAGGAAACACCCGGTTTCAGCCCACAGGATCTGTCATTTCAGCACCTGCTTGAAGTTGAAGATGCCCACGCACGTATGGTGAGGACAAATCCGCTTCATCTGTCAACGGCAGGGCAATTCGATGCCAGCCCTGATGTTGTGACCCGGACCCCGTTGCAGTCTCCGCTCAATGGCAATGCGGTTGAGCCGGAAAGGGAACAGTTGGCTTTTATGCGCAATGCCACCGATTTTAACCGGGGGCTCTATTTTCTTCGCGCCCGGTTGAACGGGTTATCCCTGGCGATCAATGGTCCCTAATGATCACAGCCTGTGAGGTTTAACGTATGTCATTTTCTGCGGTGTATGACATTGCCGGCCAGTCCATGGCGGCTCAGACAATCAGGATGAACACCGTTGCCAGCAACCTGGCCAATGCCCGGTCGGCGGCAGCTAGTGAGGCGGACATCTACCGTGAGCGCGATGTGGTCTTTCGTGCAGACCCTGTGGGTAGTGGACGTCAGTCGGCGTTTGGCGTCACCGTCAGTGATGTGCTTAAAAATGAACGGCCAGCTGAGCAACGTTACCAGCCGGGCCATCCTCTCGCGGACAATAACGGCATTGTGTATTACGCCAACGTCAATACGGTGGAGCAGATGGTGGCCATGATGGCGGCATCACGTCAGTTTGAAGCGACTGTGTCGGTGCTGGGCACGACCCGGCGCATGCAGGATCAACTGGTTGAACTGGTGAGCCTCCGTTAACCATGGCTATCGTAACAGAACCGTTGTCTGGCAATGGCGCAATAGCGGATACCACAGCCCGGCAGGGCAAGGCAGAGGATCTCGGCAAACAGGATTTCATGAAGTTGCTGGTGGCCCAGATCCGTAATCAGGATCCCCTGAATCCGTCCGACAGTACGCAGATGGTGACCCAGCTGGCACAGTTTGCCGGGGTGGAGTCGCTAGCCGATATCCGGTCATCCATGCACGGGATGGACCATGGGCTGCAGGTGCTTCAGGCATCAGGGCTTGCGGGGCGTCGGGTTACAGTGAATACCGACCAGTTGGTGTTGTCCCGCGACAGCCGTGATCGGGATATAGCCATTGAAGTGGACACGGATGCACAGAGCGGCAATCGGGTAACCGTCATGCTGACGGACGGCCTGGGTCAAACGGCAGCCGTTCGTGAACTTTCCTGTTCCGGACGTGATCCGGCGAGGTTCAGCCTGAAAGAGATCGGGGGGGAATCCCTGCCGGATGGCGTCTATTTCGTGTCAGCAGCCTCTGATCAGGCGCCGCTGCCGGTTTCTGTCAACAGTCGTGTTAACAGTGTTTCGCTATCTGCTGAACAAGGGGAAACCCTGTTACAGCTGGCCGGTGTGGGCCCTGTGCCTGCATCGTTTGTGCGCAGCATCGAATAGTCCCTGGTATACACCCATGGTCGTGAGGTAGCGCGATGTCCATGAATATCGGAGTGAGCGGTCTTAAGGCAGCTCAGCAGGAGCTGGATGTGACCGGCCACAATATCGCCAATGTCGATGTGGTGGGCTTCAAATCCTTTCGCAGTATGTTCGCTGATGTGTACGCAGAATCCGGCGGCAAGATGGCGCAGGTCTCCGGCGTACTGACCCAGGGCACATCGCAGCGCTTTAACCAGGGTATATTGCAGACCACTGGCAGTTCATTGGATATGGGTATAGAAGGCAGTGGTTTTTTTGTGTTGTCCGGCGACGGTAACACGTTCTATTCCCGGGCAGGGTATTTTGGGCTGAGTCGTAATGATGATCTGGTCAACAACCAGGGCTTTAAAGTTCAGGGCTTTCAGGTGGATGACAAGGGCGAAGTTGTAGCAGGCGCTCTGGGTGATATCCATATTGAGCGAAAGAGCATACCCGCCCGGGCAACGTCCCAAATCAGCGCCGCCATCAATCTGGATGCCCGTGATTCAACGATTCCTGCAATGGTCTTTGATGAACAGCAGCCGTCCAGTTACAACTGGGCCACCACCTTTGGGCTGTACGACAGCCTGGGGGTACCGCACCAGTTAACCCTGTTCACTGTGCTGGCAGACAGTGATAGCAGCACATGGGATCTCTTTTACCGGCTGGACAACCAGATGTTAAAGGATGTCTCTGACCCTGCTCATCCGGTATTCCGTAAAGATCAATTGGCCTTTAATGGGGATGGATCCATCAAATCCCGGCGGACTGGTTACCCTGGATGGAAACGACAGCAAGCTTTCAGGGCTGGAACCGGGAGGCGGGGCTCTGCCTCTGGTGCTGAACCTGGATCTCTCTTCCACCACTCAGTTCGGTCAGGACTATTCCATTGCAGCCATCAATCAGGATGGTTACACCTCCGGCAAGATGAATGCGGTCCCAGGTGGATACCGGCGGTCTTGTCCAGGTGTTGTATTCCAATGGCCTGAAGGCCACACAGGGGCAGGTGGCACTGGCGACGTTTACCAATGAAAACGGTCTTGTTGCGACAGGCAACAGCAGCTGGCAGGCCACAAGGGATGCCGGTGACCCGACCTATACCCAGTCCGGTACCCGGTGGTGCCGGTGTCATTAATGCGCAGCGGCTGGAATCCTCCAATGTGGATCTGTCGTCTGAACTGGTGCAGTTGATTGTGGCCCAGCGAAACTATCAGGCCAATGCCCGCACCCTGAAAGCCGAGGATGTGGTGATGCAGGCACTGCTCACGGTGTAACGCTGTTCTGCGTGAAAGCCACCTGACCGCCAGAAGCGAGTTCCTATCATGGATTACGGTGTTTACCTGAGTGCCGGTGCAGCATGGCAAACCATGCTCGCTCAGCAGACCCATGCCTCAAACCTGGCGAATGCCGAGACGACCGGTTTCCGTTCTGATTTCAACTGGACGGGCGAGCGTGCGTTTAATCTCGCAGGGGGAGAAGGTCGCATACCGGGTACCCGCACTGGCGCCGAGATGCAACTAAAAGGCAGTCGACTGGTGCCGGGAGACAACCAGTGGAGTGGCCGGGAGCTGGATGCGGCAATTGTCGGTGAAGGCTGGTTCGTGGTGCAGTCCCCGACAGGGGATGAAGCCTATACCCGTGGCGGGAACTTTGTCGTGAATGGTTTTGGCGAACTGGTGACCAGTGCCGGTCTGCCCGTGCTCGGTGAAGACGGTTTGATGGTGTTGCCGGTGTTCAGCGGCTTGCAGATTGCTAGTGATGGCATGATTACGGTCGTCGTGGAAGGCGGTGACCTGGTGGAAGTCGGTCGGTTACGGCGGGTGAATCCGCCCCAGGAAATGCTGCAGAAAGGGACGGATGGTCTGTTCCGTTATACCGGTCTTGGTGCCGTGTCCGATGATCCTGATGTTGTGGTACTGGGGGGGGCATTGGAACAGAGTAATGTGAACAGCATTGAAGAAATCTCGGATTACCTGCAGCTTTCCCGGGAGTTTGAATTGCAGGTGAAAGCGATTCGCACCTTCGATCAGATGGCCGCAAGAGGGAATGAACTCCTGCGGTCTTCCTGAAACGGCAGACGTATTGAGGTACCTGTCTGATGCATCCGGCACTGTGGGTCAGTATGACCGGGTTGTCCGCCCAGGACTATAACCTGTCAACATCGTCTAATAATCTGGCCAATATTGATACCGTCGGTTTCAAGAAAAACCGGGTCACTTTTGAGGATCTGTTTTACCAGGTGTTGCGACAGCCGGGAGCCAAGGCGGATGAGACCAATGACTTGCCGTCAGGGCAGCAGCAGGGCACCGGCGTTCGGATTGTGGCCAGCCAGAAAGTCTTCAGCGGCGGTAACCTTCAGACCACGACTCAACCCCTTGACCTGGCCATCTCCGGCCATGGTTTTTTTCAGGTGCAGTTACCGGATGGCACATCGGCCTATACCCGTAATGGCCAGTTTCAACTGAATGCTGACGGCAATATGGTCATGGCATCGGGTTTGCCGCTGGAGCCGGCCATCACTATCCCGCAGGAAGCCCTGAATATCACGATTGGTGAAGACGGCACTGTCAGTGTTTCCGTATCCGGTGAGGTGGAGCCCCGCAATGTCGGCCAGATCACCCTGACCAATTTCATCAATCCCACCGGGCTGGAAGCCCGGGGCGGCAATATCTTTGTGGAAACCGTGGCCAGTGGCGATGCCATTGAAGGCGCGCCTGGCGAAAACGGTCTGGGTCTGGTGAAGCAGTACACGCTGGAAGCCTCCAATGTTCAGGCGGTGGAAGAGCTGGTGAACCTAATCGTGGCCCAGCGCTCCTACGAGATGAATACCCGGGCCATCAAGGCGACGGATGACATGATGGAATTTCTGATTCGCTCCTCATAGGCACGGTGTATGAAACCGCTGGCGGTAAGGCTGTGGATACTGTGGGTTCTTATAATGCTCAATGGATGCCAGCTGTCGCCAATGGCTGGCCCGATTGAGGAGTCCAGTGAATTGCCAGATATTCCTCCTTCTACCTATAACGCATCACCCGGCAGCCTGTTTCGGGGGCCAGCGTCTGCCAGTTTGTTTGAAGACCGGCGCGCCTATCGTGAAGGTGACATCCTGACGGTGGTTCTGGCTGAGCTGACCCGCTCCAGCAAGGCCGCGGATACCACGATTGGAAAAAAACAGCGCCATTAACATGCCTGATCCTGTGTTATTGGGTCGTACCGGTGCCAGGCTGCTGGGCAGCGAATGGTCGTTGCAGAACTCCATGGATATGAAACGTAATTTCAGTGGCAAGGCCAGTAATGAACAGAACAACCTTTTGACCGGTTATGTGAGTGTTGTCGTACAACAGGTGCTGGATAACGGCAGTCTCTATGTCAAAGGGCACAAGCAGATCCGGCTCGGGCAGGGCGATGAAATCATTTACCTGAGCGGTCTTGTGCGGCCTGAAGATATTACGCTGGATAACCGGGTCTCCTCCCTGCGGCTGGCCAATGCCAAGATCAGCTACACCGGCAAAGGGGATATGGCCGAGGCCAATGTCATGGGGTGGATGGGGGCGTTTCTTTAACAGCCGGTGGTCACCGTTTTGATGATGAAAGTGGTGGGCTCTTTTGCGGTTATGGCCTTGTGGCTTATCAGCCTGACGTTGCGGGCGATGCCATTGCTGGATCTGGTGACACCGGAGGGAACCCGGAAAAACCAGTTGGTGGGCTATGGTCTGGTTGTCGGTTTACAGGGCTCGGGTGACCAGACCCGTCAGACCCAGTTTACCGCCCAATCGGTGAATAACCTGCTAAGACAGTTTGGGGTGCAGTTACCGGAAAACGCCGAGCCCCGGCTGAAGAATGTCGCGGCAGTGAGCGTTCATACGACGCTAAATACCTATGTAAGGCCAGGACAGGCGCTGGATGTGGTGGTGTCGTCCATTGGTGATGCCAAGAGCCTGCGTGGCGGCAGTCTGCTGGCAACACCATTGAAAGGACTGGACGGCAATGTGTATGCCATAGCCCAGGGCAGTCTGGTGGTGGGTGGCGTCACGGCGGAAGGCGCCAGTGGCAGCAAGGCGACGGTAAATATTACAACTGTGGGTCGAATCCCCGGTGGTGCGGTGGTTGAGCGTTCGGTGATCCCGTTATTTGATGATTACGGCCATATCATGCTGAACCTGAACGAGACGGGTTTCCGGCAGGCGCGTCTGATCGTCAATGCCATTGACCGGGAGTTCGGACAGGGAACCGCCCATGCCATTGATGCGGCCAGGGTGGCGGTGTCCGCCCCCTATGATACAGACCAGCGGGTGGCCTTCATGTCACGGCTGGAAAGTCTGACGATTCCCCAGGTGGAACTGCCGGCCAGAGTCGTCATTAATCCAAGAACCGGCACAGTGGTGATTGGGCAGAATGTCCGTATACGTCCAGTGGCGGTCAGTCATGGCAGTCTGGTTGTTACCGTGTCGGAAGAGCCGCAGGTCAGCCAGCCGGGTATGTTCTCCCGTGGTCAGACCACCACGGTACCCCGCAGTGAAGTACAGATCAGTGAACAGAAGGGCACGATTTATGAATTGCCAGACAGCCCTAGGCTCAGTGATGTAGTCAGTGCACTGAATAGTGTGGGTGCGACGCCCAGCGAGCTCATGTCCATCCTTCAGGCGTTCAGGCAGGCCGGCGCGTTGGAAGCCGAGATTGATGTGCTCTAAACGCCATCCTCGAGGAGTTTATGAATACCTTAATGTCCTTGTCAGAACCGACGGCATTGGCCATATCGGCAGCACATGCCGCTGATGACGGTCAGGGCAAAAGCGAGAGCGGTGGTTGAGGGGTTTGAAACGCTGCTCTGGCAGGAATTACTGAACAGCATGCACCGTACAGCAGATGCCATTAAATCCGGTGATAACCCATTGTCGCCGGACCGCAGCTGGGCCGATGACTGGTTGTCGGGCATCTGGGCGCAAGCCATGACCCGGCACAGTCAAAGCGGCCTCTCCGACCATATGCTCCGGCAGTTACGGATTGAAGCACCATGAACCTTCTGGATATCGGGCTCAGTGGCCTGAACAGCGCCCGTACCCGGCTTGAGACGGCCGGGCACAATGTGGCCAATGTGGCGGTTGAAGGCTTCAGCCGACGTGAAGTCCTGCAATCAACCTGCGAATGGTATCCCGCGGATCAACAGGTCATGCTGGCGGGTACACGCATTGACGATATCCGACGGGTGACAAGTGATTTTCCTGGTCGACCAGCGTCATGCGACCTCGGCAGACTATGGCGAGGCCAGGGAGTTCGGTGACTACCTGAAGCGACTGGATGCTTACCTGGGCAATGAGTATACCGGGGTGTCATCATCGGTTGAACGGTTTGTCAGTGCCCTGAGTACGGCCGAAACAGAACCTGCATCGACCGCTTACCGACAGCAGATCATCAGCGAAGCGGCAGCCATGGCCGTTAAATATAACAACCTTGGGCGAGTGTTGGTGGATTTCAGTCAACAGGTGGATGACCAGTTGGGTGCGATAGCTGCGGAAGCGTCAGCGCTCTCAGACAGTGTGGCGACATTGAACCGAACCATTCGGGATGGTTACAGCCGTGGCGCCCATATGGCTGACCTGGAAGACCAGCGGGATCAGTTGATTAACCAACTCACGACGCAGGTCGGTGTACAGAGCCTGCGTCAGCCGGACGGGATGACCAGCCTGTTTTTTCCGTTCCGGTCAGTCGCTGGTGCAGGGCGAGTGTGGTTATGGCGTAGTGATGCCGCACAGTGCGCAGGATGCCATGGCGATTCAACCTCAGCTGGATAGAGATGGTGCGCTGGAACCGTTACGAACGGACAGTGGCGAAATGCATGGGTTAGCACGTTTTCGGTCCGAGGTGTTATTACCGGTATTGAACATGCTGGGCTGGCAGGCCGTCATTATCAGTGCCGGCAACAACCGGATCCTGGCGGACGGGCAGGATATGGCGGGGAATGCCGGTGCAGCCCTGTTTAAACGATGTGAATGCGACTGACGCCTGCCGTGCGCGGGTCATTCCTGAACAGTTGTCAGGCAGCGCCAAGGCGACGCTAGCCGTGGATACATCACAACTGGCTGCGCTGAAACCCAATGATTACAGACTTAGGGTGACAGAGCAGGGCGGGCAGTTAAATTACACCATCCAGAGAGTGACGGATAACAGCGAAGTCGCATCCGGTACGCTGGATGCGACAGCGACAACCCGTGTGCCCTTTGAAGGATTGGTGCTGGAACTCTCGGCGGGTTTCGCGAAAGGCGACAGTTACCTGTTGACCCCATGGCGACATGAAACCGCTGCGATTCGAACCGTCTTGTCGGAACCGGATCGACTGGGGCTGGCCGCAGCGGGGAATGGCCCTGGTGACAACAGCAACCTTACCCACCTGATGTCCTTCATGCAGTCAGAAACCTTCCGTGCAGGCACTTTGCCGGAATCCTCTGACCGGTTACTGGGGCGTATTGCGACCCGTAGCTGGCAGGCGACACAGCAGGCGGAATCCCCTTGGTTTGCTGAAGCAGGAGGCGGATGCAGCCTGGGAGTCGCGCAGTGGGGTTAACCTGGATGAGGAGGCGGGTGACCTGATGCGTTTCCCAGCAGCACTATCAGGCCAACGCCCGGGTGTTGTCGGCAGCGCAACGGGTACTGGATACGTTGTTGTCACTCTAGACGTTGCCCTGGCAAGAGAGGTTGTAGCATGAA
>OZ220202.1:0-22575 GCA_964291505.2 uncultured Kistimonas sp.
GCCCTGCCCAAGCACTTATCCCTCCAATTTTTGCCTCAACCTCTGGCCAAGATTATGTCAGATTAGGAGATATTGGTGGCACGAGTCAGCCACAAGTTCACTCTGACCGAGCAAAATGACTATAGAGCTCTATCGACAAGTGATGTCATTCAATACTTTTCCGGCATCCAGCAAGGGCGGTTTCCAACATGGATTTGACAGAATACGTATACGCCAAATCGTACCAAAATACTCTAAATCACCTGATATAAACGATATGCCTGTTACAACAAATAAAGAATGGGTAAGGGGGAATTCCGCATGGAATCACAATAACCATCAAAACAACATTTCTACTGATCACTTAAGCTTCAGGACTTGCGTAATACCTTAAGCTCATAACCGAGCTGCATGGTAATGCCCCATGCGGGCTGTCAAAAGAGGTTTCTTACCCCCTGGATACACTGGTTAATGCAGCTCTGTTCACATTAAGTGTTGTTTTACCCAATGAATAGAAATCTGATCTAAAAAGCCTTCTTCTGAGAAAATATGGGTCTTTAAATATCGCTTCCAAGCCAGGTAACGAGAGAGATCTACGCCGTTGAAGAAACCGTTAAGCCAACGCTTCAAGTCACTGTGATACGCATTGACCGTCTGGATGTGGTACACGCCGTCCTTCACGTGTTGGCCGTTTTTCGCGACCAGTGTTTTGGTGTTGATCCCGAGTCGTTTGCCTAAATTGTCATGAGACAGGTGCCCATCAGTACACAAGGTACTGCCTGCCTGAATATGCCCACATAAATGCTCATGAATTTCATCGGTGCTGACATGGCTAAGTACGGCATCAATGACATGATGTTCACGGTCGCAGGCTACCATGACCGGCACTTGCTTAACGGCGTCATGCTTCAGACCAGCGTCCGGCTTCGAGCGATGACGCCTAATCCGGCCTCCGCGACACCGGGCGGGTACAGGTAGGTCTCGCTGGCCTTTGTGGGACTCACGGAAAAATGTTTCATCCTCCTCGGAAATGCCTGTGAGATCCCCGTAATGATCGGTTTCAACGACAGCCATCAAACGATGGCGAAGGTGGAATGATGTGTTCAGGGATACACCACATTTCCTGGCCGCTGGACGGAGGGTAGTACTGCCATTCATGCATTCCATGTATGCATCCAGCTTGTCGCGGACACGCAAATGCGCCAGAGGTGTGCCGGTCATGGCATTGAATGTGTGCCGGCACTGTTTGCAGCGATAACGCTGATGTCCTGATTTCTGACCCCAGCGTTTGATCGATTCACTATGGCAATGAGGGCAAACAGGATGTCGGCCAAAGTAAAACTTGAGCCTTTCGAGCAGGCAGGATTCCTGTCTGTCTTCTGATCCCTTTGCAGGTACCGGAGGAAGAGCTTCTCGGAGAATCGTGATTTGGCCTGGAGACATCAGAGGTATGGATTTCAGGATGTCGTCAAATGATTGCTGCTGCATGTCTCACCTCTCAAATGCAGAGTGGAATAGACGCACGAAGCAGTATAGTCAGAGATGACAACACTTAATGTGAACAGAGCCGGTTAATGCTATAAAAGAAATAATGAGATGGGCCATCATCTTCATCAGAATTAAAACAATCCGACTATTGTCTCACTGATCAAAAGAACTAATCCCCTCAGCAGCTGTCAATATATTAAGAAAACAATCATTTACCCCTCAAATACCAGAAACAATTGAAATGATAAGCAGCAATCGCACCATTACCAGTCAACAACAGTCAGCCAATACCAATAGCATGACAAACGTGGCCGATGTAAATAACGGCACAAGAAACGTTAGAAGAGTTAACCCCTCAGAATCGGCGCGTCTTAGCTGGCTCGACACATTCTGTGCGCTATTAAAAAGACTCTTTTGCTTATGCTGGCGCCCTACGCGACCAACCAATGCAGATGAACAAGGCTCATTACCTTCCTTAAGGACGCAAAGCAATGAGACTTTAAGTTTACCTGCCTCAACGCCTACAGTCATAGAGGGTGATGATTCAGGGGGATTCACTTCAGGAAGGAACAATACAGTCGTTTCTGAGGATACCACAGCAACTACACCACCATTCGATATAGCGCATAATCACAGTCATCCATCACGTGGGGAGCCCAGTGCATCCAGCCCCCAAGAGTATGCAGATGAAAGTCATGATACCGGGCAACAACGTGAAACCCTAAGACCTTCACCCTCCTGTGGACTTAAGCCACTGCACATGAAAAAGATAGGCCGCGCGCGTGGCGGTAGTGCCAGTGCCACTGACTTCAATGGGGTATATCAGGACAAAATTACCGGTCAAAGGTTTTACATCAAGGAGCCTCTAGTACCCGAAGCCGCCAGAAATGAGGTACTTATGGCGCAGATGGCGCGTGAATTTGGTCTGAATGTGCCCGCGATACACTTAGTTAAACAAAATGGCAGAGTCTTTGTAGTCTCTGAGTGGGTAGATGGTTTAAGACGACCTATCAGGCATGAGCTACTGACACAAATAGACCAAGAGCAACTGGCATTACTCTATTTGGTAGCAGCGCTACTGGGCAACCTCGACATTTTCAGTTTTGGCTATTCGAATACTCAAATCAATGCTGAAGGTGAGTTAATAGCCATTGACTGGGGCGAGGCGGGAGAATTTGGCCCACCTTATGGCACCCAACGTAAAACAAGGACCTATTTTGGCCCTGTTGTGCATGAGCTTGATGCGATGCGTATTCCTGAACATCCATCAATGCTTGATCATACGCCAGCAAACTATAGCCCGAATACTGTAAAGGTTTGCCGTATAGCTACAGATATTTTTCAACATTTGACCGAAGAGACTATCCAAAGCGCTGCATTCAGACTACAACAAACTGATTACACAAAAATCACTCGATTAATTGATCGTCTTGGCCCGGAAAATCCTGATGAGCGAAACGCTATCAAACAGCTTTTTGCAGATCGATGGGAAAATCTGTGCATTCGTTTACATCGTACATGAATGCGTAACAATCTAATCTTACACAGTCCTTTTAAAAGGAAGGTTTACCGATTTGTGTTAAATATATCAGCAAATATACAAAACCCAAGATCACTAAAACACCCGTGTTTTCGTGTGTATAGCAATCAGAGACACATAACAGATTATCCTTCTGACCCGCTATGCCCAGCTGATATTTATTAGGTTCCAGCATCGTCGTAAACCTGCATACCGATTTGAGTCCTGCCTGAAGACAGGAAGTCCACCTCAGTCTATTCGACGCTGAGTATCAACCCCATCCATAAACATCGTTAAGAAGATCGAACCATCCCATAACTTCACATGCTAAAATCGGCCGCCTGAATGTTGTACGGATTTAAGTTGAAAATGAAACAGACTTCTGGTCAGAAGCGTCATGCTGGTGGCGGCCAGCTACGCATTATTGGCGGCACCTGGCGCAGCCGGAAACTGCCTGTGGCCGATGTCGAAGGCCTGCGTCCCACGCCTGACCGGGTGCGGGAAACCCTGTTTAACTGGCTGACCGGCTGGGTCGCGAACGCCCGCTGCCTGGATGCGTTTTCCGGTACCGGCGCCCTGGGCCTGGAAGCACTCTCCCGGGGGGCCAGTGAAGCGCTCTTCCTGGAATATTCCCCGAAAGCCGCACAGACCCTGAAAAGCAATCTGCAAACCCTTCGATCCGAAAACGCCAGGGTTGAGCAGACTGATGCCCTGCAATGGCTCAGTCGTCCTGCCTTACAGACCTATAATCTGGTATTTCTGGATCCGCCCTTTCGCAAACAACTGCTGCAGCCCGTGTGCGAGCAATTGCAAGCCAACGGTTGGCTGGCACAGGATGCGCTGGTGTATGTGGAAGCAGAAAAAGAGCTGAGTCCATTACCCGTACCCGCCAACTGGGAACTGTGGAAAGAGAAAAGCGCTGGACAGGTGATTTCCTGCCTCTATCGCGTTGCATGAGATTTCATCAACCTGAGTGACACTCTGTCTGGGCACAGGGTTATGGCATCATAACCCGACAAACTGAGAATCATCCGAATAATCACTGTCAGGACTGCCAGCATGGGAACCTCTCACACTGCCGCTGATGCGCCGTTCAAGCCTGCCTGGTGGCTACCCGGGCCGCATCTGCAGACACTGTGGTCGCCCCTACTGAAGCGGCAGCCCACACCTCCCAGAACACGGGAGAAGTTAGCACTTCCTGACGGGGATTTTATCAACCTAGACTGGTGTGGCCATGATCAGGGGCAACCACTGATCATCCTGCTGCATGGCCTGACAGGCTGCTCACGTTCCAAGTACATCCTCGGACTACAGACTGCGCTGCTAGCACAGGACTATCAGAGCGTCGCCATGAATTTCCGCGGTTGCGGGGGAGAGGTAAATCATCACACCAAAGGCTATCACTCAGGTATTTCAGAAGATCTGGATGCTGTGGTCTGCCAGCTGGCTGAGCGTTACCCTAACCGCATTCTGGGCGCGGTCGGGTTTTCATTGGGCGGAAATGTCCTGCTCAAGTATCTCGGAGAACAACGGTCGGCTACACCACTTAAATGCGCTGTCGCGGTCTCCGTTCCCTTTGAGCTGTCCCGCAGTTCGGAGCGGATCAATCAGGGGTTTTCGCGCACCTACCGCAACCGGTTACTGCGTGACATGATTGGCTACATCACCCGGAAGAAACAGCATTTCCACCAGCAACAGATGCATGAGCAGTTAGAAATATTAGAGGCGCTGGGTGAGGTTGGATCCATCAATACTTTTCAGGCTTTCGATCACCAGTTCACGGCTCCCCTGCACGGTTTCGAGAGTGGTGATGCCTATTATGCCCGCTGCAGCTCCCGCCAGTTTCTGCCATCGATTGAGAGACCGACCCTGATCATTCACGCTAAGGATGACCCATTTGTGTTTGCATCTTCCATTCCAGACGCAGAGGAGCTCTCGGAATCGACACAACTGGAATTAGCCCCCCGTGGCGGCCATGTGGGATTCGTCACAGGATCGCCCCTGAAGCCGCGTTACTGGCTTGAGGAGCGCATTCCTGCCTGGCTGTCAGAACAGTTCTCGCATCACGCAGCCAAATAACCTGTCGCTCATTTGTAAGTTTTTGTCGGAAGATGAGACTCCACCAGCCAGAGCAGCTTATCGATTTCCCGGGCACGTGATGTCAGAAGGTCCGCTGATATCACATCACCCTGCTCATCAACACTGCTAATGACCCGCACGCACTCACTGGTAAAAAACGCCAGCCGCTCACTGATAACCTCAATATGCCGGTCAATGGAGTCGGCGTCATGGGGATAAGGTAGCAGGCTGGAATGTTCAGCCGCCATCTGCACCGTGCCACGGGGTTTCACGCCCAGCTGGGCGATGCGCTCTGCAATATCGTCCGCCGTGTCGCTGACACAGGTCGCCACTTCATCCAACAGGCGGTGAACAGAGAGAAATTCACGCCCCGCCAACGTCCAGTGGGACTCCTTGACCTGTAAGTAAAGGTCTATCCCACAGTAAAGCAGCGTCTGCAATTCCTCCGCTGAGTGCAGCTTTACATCATCCTGCAATGCTTCATAGGTATGCGCCATAAGACAACCTCCGTCATACCCCCCTTATCATCGCACCTGGATTCATCCCCCAGAATGACAACGCGATTAGCTACCGGTTATCAGCCAGCTGCCACTGAAAGCATTTAGGAGAAAACTGGCAGTTCTGCAAAAATCTTATGTATTGCAGATAAAGAGGATGAACCCGAAAGTTGCCTACTATTAATAACAATACATGGTGAGGGACAACCACGTTGATGGCATCAATTTCCCGGATACTCAAATCAACATTCAGCGCAATTGGCAGCCCCTTTCTGACCTTCGGTCGGTGGCTGCGCAGAAAGGTTACCAGCCTGAGAAACGTTCAGCGCCAGCATGACGCTCAAGCAGATAATAATAACAATAACGTCACCACCCGTTTGCAGCATCGCCATATCGCCCGCGATGATACCCCCCCAGTCAGTGCATCTGGAGTCATGGCAGAAAACAACAGCCATACAGAGAATGACTGGGATATGTGCGATGACGCCTACAGTGAAACAGAAGTCACCCGGTTACTGGCCAAAATGGAAAGCAGCGATGACCGCCTGATATTTTCCGAACATCTTATGCATTTGGCGCAAAAGCTCCCCCAGGGCGAAACAAGGGAAGTGGTTTACAGCGCCTGCCAGGATGTCGCCAACCTCTGCCTTTCACAGGATCGCCTTCAGCATTACACGCTCTCTATCCTGCTGAGTCACGAGATCAGTGACCGACATAAACCTCTCCTGATACAGGCTTTACAAGAACAGAGCACAGCACAAAATCCGCCACCAGAGCCGCCTGACAATACCCGGGAATCCGAATGGAGCCGGGAGTACCATGCCAGCATGCAGTTGCTGTCAGACGCTATTGATGCAAGGAGGCAGGTCTGTGCTGAAAAACACTACCCCTACACACAAACGGTTTGTTCGATCGATGAACTGATCACTCATTTCAAACAAATTAACAGCCCTGCAGATGATTCCTGCAGCTATGATGTCGCACTTACTGATACATTCACGTTTCTGGATCAACTAGACCTCGCTCTGGGGAGGTTGTCATTGCCCAAAGAACGTCTGGCCTGGATCACTAGCAAGGTAAACCATCTTAAATCGCAGCTGCTCGAACGGTCACTCACGCGTCTGCCTTATATCTACCGGCATGGCATCAGCCAGGGTTGTATTGAAAGTGATGCCCTGGGGCTTGCCGACGCTTCTACTGAAGACTGGCAGGGTGTGCTCAAAGACACCAACGGATCTTCAGCTTTTGGCCATCAGTTTGTCAAAGATTGCGGCAGGGATCATTACACCCTTAAAGATGAAAGGCTGGGTACTATCAGCCACTATAGTCCCGGACCTGAGGCTCTTACTGAAGAAGCCTTAACCCTATTCTGTGATAATAACGATCACGTTGCTGGCACACTGTCCAAAGTTGTCAACCAAACCTATTACTCTTACATGCTCAAGCTTGAAGCCGCACGCCTTCTACAATTCTCACCTTGGAACATATTGGTTCTATCGGGCAATCCGAATACAACTCAGAAATACACGATCACCCGGAAAGAAAATGGCGACGTGACCGTCAAAACAGAGATGATGTCTGACAATCCCGTATGTACGCTGGGTAAGGCAACCATGAAGTTGCAAGGCGCAACATACAACCTTTCCTGCGAAGCTACGCTTGATGGAAAACAACTGAAACAAGGCGTTTTATCAGCCTCAAAGCCCGATGTTCGCATTGAATACCCTGCGACAGATGCCATCCAATGGCAGGATCACGACGGGACCTAAGGTTACCGCCTCATTAGAAAGCAAGCATCACTTGAACCATTGATTAACAGGCACATAGTATTCTTCGAGCAGCGCCTCAAAATCTTTCCGGGCTTCATCCGTGACGTAAGGCTTATCCAGAAGCAGCGCCTGATAAATAGCACGACGGATCGTATCTTTGGAAAACTGCCCCGCACCTGCAGCCAACCCTGAACCGACAAAGCTGACCCAGGAAACAATCACCAGCCAAAGGTTATAAGCCAGTGCTTCCAGCTCCCGCTCATCAACGACCATGACGCCACTGTCGATCAGACTACGGTAAATCGTGATAATCCTCTGCACAGCAAAACCGGCCAATTTTTCATATTCACTGCGCAGTACTTCCTCTGCCGCCAGCCGCTGCATATCCCGATGCAGAAACCGGTAATGCCACATGGCCTGCAACGCTGATTCAAGGTAGTGCCGCTTGGCACTGACATCGGCATTCTGGCCGGGCTCCGGCGGTGTCAGGAACGCCTGCACCTCATTGGAATACTGAACCAGCAACTCCTTGATGATCGCGGTCTTGTTGCGGAAATGGTAATAGAGGTTCCCCGGAGAGATCCCGAGATGCGCGGCAATATGATTGGTGGTCACCGCCTTCTCGCCCTGCTCATTGAACAGCTCACGTGCGGCTTCCAGTATCCGTTCCCGGGTTTTAACTGCTCGGTCTGACATCGGGCCTCGTTATTTCAAAGCGATTGTAAGGTCTGTTGACAGTTTAGAGTAATTGCTCTAATTTTCTCAACACTCATTCGTAAAAACAGAACAATAACAAAATAAACGCCTGCACTGACGGCGGGCCGACAACGAGGATCACAGGATGGCAACCACGGCGGAATACCTGCAAACCAGCGAGGAAGAAACGGTGCATATGCAGTCGGTCTTCGCTATCCAGCAAAAAGCCTACC
Organism: uncultured Kistimonas sp.; assembly: GCA_964291505.2. Lineage (GTDB taxonomy): Bacteria > Pseudomonadota > Gammaproteobacteria > Pseudomonadales > Endozoicomonadaceae > Kistimonas. Next base: position 8,261 of record OZ220202.1, read on the forward strand.
GCGCCAACCCCATGCCCACGGCCGAAGAGCGTATTGCGAATCTCAAGAAGCTCAAGCACGCCATCCTGGATAACCAGGAAGCGATAATCGCTGCCATCAACAAAGACTTTTCCGGCCGTTCCCGCGATGAAACCCTGCTCGCGGAAATCATGCCCATTGCCCAGGATATTAACCACACCATCAAGCGCGTCCGGAAGTGGATGAAGCCCAGCCGCCGTCGGGTAGGGCAACACCTGCAGCCTGCCGCTGCCAAGGTGGTTTACCAGCCATTGGGCGTTGTCGGCATTATGGTTCCCTGGAACTACCCGGTTCAGCTGGGCGTACTGCCGCTGGTCGGTGCACTGGCGGCGGGCAACCACGCCATGGTCAAGATGTCTGAGTTCACGCCCAATACCGCAGAGTGCTTTGCCAAGATCATGGCAGACACTTTCCCGGCAGAGCATGTCGCCGTCATCAATGGTGATGCGAAAATTGCGGCCGAGTTCTCCAAGCTGCCGTTCGACCATCTGCTGTTCACCGGTTCTACTCAGGTTGGCAAGATCGTCATGCGTGCCGCTGCGGAAAACCTGACCCCAGTAACCCTGGAGTTGGGCGGCAAGTCTCCCGCGATTATCGGTGATGACATTCCCATGGAAGATGCCGTAGAACGTATCTGCTTCGGCAAGTCATTCAACGCTGGCCAGACCTGCGTCGCCACCGATTACGTCCTGTGCCCACGGGATAAACAGGACGAGTTCATTGATACCTACCGCAGGGTGTTCAACCGTATGTACCCCTCCGTGGCGGGTAATGAGGATTACACCAGCGTCGTAAACGAACGCCAGAAGCAACGCCTGCAGCAACTGGTGACAGATGCCCGCAACAAGGGTGCAACGGTTCATGTGATCGGTGAAGAAAATATTGCCGATGGCAGCCGCCGGATGCCCCTGCATATCCTCACGGATGTTAATGATGACATGCCTGTGATGCAGGAGGAGATCTTCGGCCCGGTCATGCCGGTCATTCCCTACGACAGTCTGGAGCAGGCGCTGGAATTCGTCCGTGACCGCCCTCGTCCACTGGCGTTGTACTATTTCAGCTATGACAAACTGACCCAGGAGCATGTGTTGAATACGACCCATTCCGGTGGCGTCTGCATCAACGATACCCTGTTCCATGTGGCCGTGGATGATATTCCTTTCGGTGGAATCGGCCCCTCCGGCATGGGCCACTACCACGGCCACGATGGCTTCCTGACCTTCTCCAAGGCCAAGGGAGTATTCCTCAAGCAGAAGTTCAATGCGGCCAAGTTCATCTACCCTCCTTATGGCGGCAAACTGCATCAGCTGGTTCAGAAACTCTTCATTCGCTGATCCATAACTCCATCGCTCCGGCATAACGCCGGAGCGATCTTTTTTGCCGAGATAACAATAATATGAAAAAACCGTCCCGGCCTGATGCCGTCACAGAGACAGAGTCCCTGCTGGTCAGCCGTCGCCGTTTTCTGAAAGCAGGCATGTTCGGCAGCGTGGTGCTGGTAACTTCCGGTCTTGCCGTTAACCTTGCACAAAAAGAATCGCCTTCCGTTCATCCCGGCTACCAATGGTTGCAACCTCAGGATGTCGCCTTTCTCTCCGCAATTCTGCCCGCCCTGCTGAAAGATTCGATTCCCGATGGAAATGAAGGCAAACCTGCCGTCATCCGGGGACTGCAACAGCTGGACGCCAATCTCCATCGCCTTTCACCCGAGGTGCAGAAACAAGTGCGACAACTCTTTGATGTCGCTACCGGACCACTGACCAAGGGGATCACCACCGGTATCTGGCAGCCTTGGGAACAGGTGACGCCCGCCGTGGCAGAAACCTTCCTGCAGCGCTGGCGAAACAGCCGTCTGGCCCTGTTCCGCATGGCTTATTCAGCGATCAACCAGCTCAGCCTGATGGCCTGGCATGAGACCCAGAGCGCCTGGCTGCACATCGGTTTTTCCGGTCCGCCGCACAGCAATATCCTGGTGACTGCCACCAATCGCTACTGAAACCAACAAAATAACCACCCTGCCTGCAGAAGCAGGGGGATTGATTGCCGACGTTTTTGGGGGAGTATGGCATGGCCATCAAAGACCTGTTTGCCGAAGGTGTGAAAAGCGGCTGGAAGGTACATAACGGATCCCGTATGGAAGATGGGGCCCAGTTTGAGGCGGATGTCGCCATCATCGGCACCGGCGCCGGCGGCGGAGTCACAGCAGAGATACTGAGCCAGGCGGGCCTGAAAGTTCTGCTGATAGAAACGGGTCCTCTGAAATCTTCCAATGATTTCAATATGGACGAACGCCACGCCTACGCCGACCTTTATCAGGAGGGTGCGGGCCGGATGAGCAAGGACGGTGCCATCACTATCCTTCAGGGGCGCTGTGTCGGCGGTACTACGGTGATCAACTGGACCTCCAGTTTCCGCACCCCGCCACAAACGTTGCAGTACTGGGCGGACAACTTCGCCACCGAAGGCGCCAGCGAGGCAGAGATGGCCTCCTGGTTTGCCCAGATGGAAAAGCGCCTCAATGTTCAGACCTGGCAGATTCCAGCCAACGGTAACAATGACGTACTCAAGCGAGGTTGTGACAAGCTGGGTTATGACTGGAAAGTCATTCCCCGCAATGTCGCCGGTTGCTGGAATCTGGGCTATTGCGGTACCGGCTGTCCGACTAACGCGAAGCAATCCATGCTGGTCACCACCATTCCCGGCGCCCTGCAAAACAATGCAGAACTGCTCTACCTGACCCGGGCAGAACATTTTCGCTTTAACGGCGATGCTGTCAGTGAACTTGTCTGCGCTGGCATGGATCAGCACAGCGTCCACCCCACCGGTCACCGTTTCACCGTCAAGGCAAAACACTATGTATTATCTGCCGGTGCTATTGGCAGCCCCGGCCTGCTGTTACGTTCCAATGCCCCCGACCCTTACCAATTGACAGGAAAGCGGACATTCTTGCACCCGGTGCCCATGGTGATGGCCGTCATGCCCGAAAAGATCGAAGGCTATTATGGCGCCCCCCAATCCATCCACAGTGACCATTTCCAATGGAAAGACGGCGTTTCAGGTCCCGCCGGTTTCAAGCTGGAAGCCACCCCGCTACAACCGGGCCTTGCGTCAGCTCTTGTGAAAGCGCATGGCAAGCTACTGGCCGACAGCATGGCTGACCTGCCCTACACCGCGTGCACGCTGGCTCTGCTACGAGACGGCTTCCACCCGAACAGCCCCGGCGGCCAGGTCATGCTGCGCAACGACGGCACACCGGTCCTCGACTATCAGATGACCGATTACCTCTGGGATGGCGTTCGCCGCGCCCTGCAGACCATGGCGGAGATCCAGTTTGCTGCCGGTGCCCGGAAAGTTCGCCCCATGCACCAGGACGCACCCTTCGTGGATTCTGTGGAAAAAGTCACCGACCTGATCAACACGCTGCCCATGGAAAAATACCGCACCCTGATCGGTTCAGCCCACGTCATGGGAGGCTGCGCCATGGGCGAAGACCCTTACCAGACTGTCGTCAACAGTCGCGGCGAGCATCACTACCTAGAGAACCTTTCCGTCATTGACGGTTCGGTCTTTCCTACCAGCATCGGCGCCAACCCCCAATTGTCGATCTACGGCCAGGCGGCGAGAATGGCCAGCCTTCTGGCTGGCAGACTGACCGGAGCGCCATCCGGCATCCCGATTCAGCCGGTATAGAACACGAACTGCACCCCGGCGCGCATGAGGCTTCAGGGCGCCGGGCGACTTGTGCTATCGTCTGCCAGTCGCTACCATGCGCAGCCTTGTTGTCCTGCACTCCCAGCCACGGTTTATACTGGGGAGAAGGCTAGGTCGCAGACGGGCACACCACGAATACAGGACGATAAAGACTGATGAGCACCGTGATATACCCGGGTACCTTTGACCCGATCACCAGGGGACACGGCGATCTGGTCACCAGGGCCGCCAGGCTGTTCGACAAGGTCATCATTGCCGTTGCCGAAAGCCCGAAGAAGAAGCCCGTGTTTGATATGAAAGAACGGGTGGCCATGGCACGCGACGTGACGTCCCACCTGGGCAATGTCGAAGTCTGTGGATTCAGCTCCCTGCTGGCGGAATTTGTCCGTGAAGCCAAGGCTGATGTCATCCTGCGCGGACTGCGCGCCGTGTCTGACTTCGAGTATGAATTCCAGCTGGCGAACATGAACCGGGTACTGGCGCCGGAAGTGGAAAGCCTGTTCCTAACGCCTGCTGAGCAGTATTCTTACATCTCCTCTACCCTGGTGCGTGAGATCGCTTCACTGGGCGGGGATGTTTCCAAGTTTGTTGAGCCGCAAATCGCCGAAGCACTGAACGAAAAATACGGCAGGGCCTGAACCTGCCGCCGTCCGGCTGCCGGCATGAGAATTGAAGACCATGTCACTGATCATTACTGACGACTGCATTAACTGTGATGTCTGCGAGCCGGAGTGCCCGAACAGCGCTATCTCGCCGGGCGATGAGATCTACGAGATCGACCCGAACCTCTGCACCGAGTGCGTAGGCCATTATGATGAGCCCCAGTGCCAGCAGGTCTGCCCGGTAGACTGTATCCCGCTGGATCCCGATAACCGGGAGACAGAAGAGGAACTGATGGAAAAGTACCGCATCATTACCGGCAAGGCGTAAGCCTTGTCGGTACCCTCACCCTACTGAAGGTATCCTTTTATCCAGGTGCAATAAAATTGCAACGCATTGGTTAGTCATTCACTGCATATAAAATCAGAACAGGGAACTTATTGTAACTTCATTGCGTCATACATAGCCTTACAGCGACCCAACGCATGAGCAACAATGGCAAGTATTCAACCTGAAAAAAAAACAACGTCCTGTCTTCACACTGCAGTGGAATCTTCATGTTCAAAAACGGATCTTCACTCAGTAGAAAAGGTAACGGGAGGAATAGAGCCAGAAATGTCTGATGTGCAAGCATTGGTACCGACAATAGCCATTACTCAGCGAGTGGCCGCCCCGTTTTCACCTTTCAGGTTAAGCTGGCAAGGTGATATATTTCTCACCAGGGAACAAGCGGATTTCCATGCACATGCCATTGAAGAAATCAGACAATTAATAGGGCATCATGCTAGCCGACTGGATAATGAAACGAGCCAATTCACAGGCCTTTACACAAAAGCACACGCATTAGAAATACTTAAACGTGCTGTCGCCGCTAATATAAAACACCATGAAAACCCCAAAGCAATAGAGCTTGTTGAAAATATCAGCCGCCATCTATCAGAAAAAAATGCATTGGTTAGCGATCATCTTCAGGAACTATTAACATCACTTAGACTAGATCATTACAGCGATATCGATGACATATACAAAGACAACAAGAGCCTTGTCGCATTCATCGGATATCTCATTTCAATAGCATCAAATACAGAAGAGATCATATTGTCATATGCTCCGACAATACGGGCACTCTATGCTGACTTCTTAATTGCAAGTGAAGTAAGCTATGATACCCAATGGGCATATTGTCTCGAAAAAGAAAAAATAAACGCTCTCGCATCCACTTATAACATGGATAATACAGAAATTTCGATTAATCGAAATTTCCCTTCTCCCAATGCAATTACCACTGGAAGAATATGGATATGGGCGACATCATTTTCACATCTCAAATGGGATCAACCCATCCCGCTACTGCCATACTTTAACCCAGCAAAATATGATCAAATCATCATCGATGCAAACAGATCTGATTTCATCACCTGTTTATTTTCAAACCAAGCACAACAAGCTACCCCATTGACCAGTCAGAAACTTCAGGAGAGACCACCTTCCTCATATTCCGACAACACTGATCACTATATCGAAAGCCTAAAAAGCCGCCTTCCAGAATTCGTCAACCCTTCTGACATTATATTTGGTGAAGAGTATGAATACTGGCTAGACAGTGATAGTAGTCAATACAATGATGACATACCAAGGCTGAAAACTGACTTTGAATTAACACTTAGACAACAACTTCGTCTGCACAACCTAAACGAAAAACATTTAAAAATCGTGATAAACAATTATAGAGAAGAAATTCCCATTAACTCATTTTCAAACCGAAAGGATCCCGCGCCGGAGCACTTGGATTTTACGGTTTCAATTAGTGACTTTAAATATCGAGTTTTCAGGGACGGAGATAAATTACTCAATACAGTGGAAATTACACCTCTTCCTTACTCTCTACACTCGCAATATATAATTGATAAACAGTCGTTTAATGTATTTGATTGCCATGATCGTTTCATTCTAACTGTCTGCAAAGTACTTGAGCTAAAAGAAAAATCTGGCCATATACACGTAGATGCCAGAAAAACGATTGCCTGCAGCATTTCTGTGATGTGGCGTTTATTTTTATTTTTTCAAAATGCCTGGTGGCTCCCGATTATGTTAAAGCGAGAAAGTAGATCGTATAGCCAATTTCCTTACTTAACTCAACTCTATGCAGAACGCCCCGCTATCCTAGAGCAATACAGATCCTATCAAAATGATTTTAACAATATGCTAAAAACAATTTATCAGATAAAACAGGGAGATTATCACCCCGATTTAACTTACTTCTCACAGAACCTACTTAATTACTCAGATAAAACCATGCCAATCGGCCTTACCCACTTACAACCTCCTCCTGATGAAATTGAATATATTCACGGCATACCTGTTGCGGAGACCACCTTCGAAATTCGTGTACTACACTGTCCAAGAAGTAAAACAGAGGCAATCAAGCGATGTATATTCCTCAGTGCATTACTCAATAAACTGCATATCGATAATAAAAATAGAACCCCCTTGCCAGATTTGGAATTAAAAAATCCTACTAGAGAAGATATATCAACTGAAGAAATACATACTCATTTTATAAAAGTGCTTGAGTCGCTTGCGCTTAATACAGAAGAATTTATGGAGCTCAGCCATCTTCACGAGCAACAACCGATGGAAATGGGTTGAGGCCATCGATTTTATGATTTTCTACCCTGATTAAATCGCACTCCACGCTTTCTGACTGACAATCAGACAGTTATGTATCACACGCAACTTAAACAGACACAACAAGGTTAGTGTCAGAAGTACCAACTGACACCTAATTGGACATAATCATCCTGTCGGATGAAACCCATTTTACGCACACTGTAGTAATCCAGCACTTCCCCAGTGGCTGCATTAATACTGGATTGTGGTGAAACCGGATCAATTAATGAAATCAAACGCGATGCATCATCCGTTTTCAATGCACGGCTATCAACCAAAACCAGATTAATATTCAGCAACAGGTTTTCCGTCAGCCGGGTATTGGCTTCCATATTCAGCAACAGGTTTTCCGTCAGCCGGGTATTGGCTTCCAATGAAAACAACCGTTCATGAGAGACATGATCCCAGAACAATCCTGCTAGCGCATAACTGCTATCCGCATCATTAAAATTCCAGCGTGTGGCCAGAAGAATATCGTGCTCCATATTTCCAGCAGGGGCCAGCCGCTTTCGGTCATCGAAGGCGTATTCCACCACCCAGCCTAAATCAATTCGACTATCAAAGATGCCTACCTGTGTATATTCAATGCCTGTCGTTAATGCGCTAAAACGGCGCCCCTGACCTGAGCGGCTGATGGCTTCCAGTTTCAACACCCAGTCCGCCAGGCTGTACTGCATCTCAAGCCCAGTTTGATCAATGGTTTCATAAACAGGCACCAGCTCAGCCCCTGTCGGTATTCCCTGACCATTATCACCAAACGTCTGTAGTGTGAACCGGGGTTCACGACTGGTACCGGAAAAATGTGACAGCCCAATCTCCAGATCTCCCAGACTGTGACTCCAACGTGCCGCCACATCCAGCCGGTGTTGTCCGGCACCTGATGCATAAACAGCGTCGTGGGTATTCACTGGCACAGGAATTCTCAGACGTCCGTCATCCCCGGGAAACGTCCGCTCACGAAACCAGGGAAGGATAAACAAATCCACCAGCCCCCAATCCCGTTCAAACGAGAGATTGACCATGGGCTGCCCCAGCTTTTCCTCACCATCAAACCCTTCCACCAGGTCTGTCTGGTTAATGATATCCACCAGTTGGATGCCTTCGGTCACACCCCAGAAGACTTTGCGGATACCAGTACGCAACTCATACTCATCAGCGACATGAATCCAACTCAATTCACGTATATCCGCGTGTGTACGTTCTTCATCCGCACTGTCGAGCCGTGCAAAACCGGAAAAACTGAAACTGTCGTAACCGTCATTCCAGTCCGTGTAATAGTCCAGCGTGCCACTGGTGGAATAATGACTGCGAGGCTGCCGCTGAAGCCCCTTGTGGAAAAACTGCCGGGTTTCCAGCGACAACTTGCCAGACCATTCATTGCCACTGGCGATACTGCTCCATAAACTCACCAGCAGAAAAATGACAACGCCTGGATAATAAACAGCAATTGTCACTTATCGGGCACGCTTGAGACTGTTCTTGGTGAAATCTTTTGCTTTCAAACCCGTGCCAAATGCGTAACTGCTGAACTCAAGTCGTGTGCTTTTGCCGGTCTGATGATTGATCATCAGGCTGCTCTCAGGCCGCCAGAACTGGTCGTTGTACTGTTGATAACCAGATACTGTCATAGTCTTCAGCAGGCTATCCTTCCGGTCATAAAAATCGATTTTCTGGAGGCGCAACTCTTCCTGATCCAGCCAGACAACCAGCCGCGAATACCCCGAATGTTTGTCCAACGGGAACTGCTCCATGACATGGCAGGACTGTGCCATTAGATCATCACTGCAAGGTTCCTCACGCAGATACTTGTAGGTGTAATCGTCTACATTCTGTGGGTTCAAATCCTCATAGGAGAATTCACTCCCCACAAAAGGGCCCGACTTGTTCCGGGACACAATACGCTTGACCCGTTTTACGGCTGGCAGGTAAAGCCACTGCTCATCGTCGTCCTCACTGGCATGAGTCAACAGGGCCGTTCCTTTCTGGTCTTTGGGAGACAAGAAAACCATCAATGACTTGTCGTCTGAATCAGCCCCTTCGAGCGTCATCTGACGCAGTTTTCGGTGGTTTTCCTCCCCTCGGGCATTGATCAGCACCATTTCCAGTTCAGCCTTACTATCAACAAAGCCATTGCCCTTGGCTTCTGCCTGCCGAGCAATATCAAGCCCTTTTTGCTCAGGTGTCGACGCTGATGTGGATAACACTGGCAGCGTGGCAACCATGGCTGCCAACGCAATCATCCGCTTTCCCATTACCTATCTCCCCGTCATCCAGACATTTTTCTGGTTATTCTTTGTATTATTTTTTCAGGCTGTCTTGACCACTGCCGTCACGTTGCAGTATCCACTTCCACCGTCCTGACGGCAGGTTCCTCTTCCATCCTGACAACCGACTCCGGTTGTGTACCGGCCTTACCAGACTCAAGCATCAGCAACAGACTGGGCAAAAACAGGAAATCAAAAAAGAGTGCCACCACGATGATGATCGCCACCATGAGCCCGGTCAGCATGTTGGCGTTGAAGTCTGAAAGTGTCAGTACCAAAAAGCCGGCAGTCAGAGTAATAGACGTAATCGCCAGCGCTGAGCCGACCTTGTGGAAAACATCATGAATCGCTTCTGCCGGGGATAATCCCCGCTTACGCCCTTTCAGGTATTTGCTGAGAAAATGCACGGTGTCGTCGACGACAATACCCAGCGTCATACAGAAAACGACAGCAACCGCCAGATTCACTTCCTGAACAGCCATACCCCAGAAGCCCATGGCCATGGCTGCGGGGAAAGCATTAGGAATCATGCTCAACAACCCATAACGGAATGATCGCAATGCCAGCATCAGGGTCAGCGAGATCAGGATAACCGCCACCACATTACCGTTGATCATGCTGTGGATATTGCGCTGACCGATATGAGCAAACATCAGAGACAAGCCGGTGCCTGTTGCCTGTAATTCCGGCGCATTGTCAACAAACCACTGCTGCGCCAGCTGATCCAGATCGATGATCTCCTGCGCCTTGAGGTCCTTGGCAATCACGTCAACCCGCAGGGCCGACTTGTCAAACGTCAGCTGATTACTGAGATCCAACCCAAACGGCAGTGACAGCTCATATAACAGCTGATACTGCGAAGCTTCCTCCCGGGTATCCGGCAGCCGTTGCCAAGCCGGATCATCACCATGCATATTGCGGTTCAATCGCTTGATGGTTTCCAGATAACTGGTGACATGCACCACTGTCTCCTGCTGCCGGTACCACTCGACAAACGCCTCGGCCTTGACCAGAAAGGCCGGCTCATTGATCCCGCCCGACGTTCCGGAATCCAGCGAATACGAAATGACCGTCATGCCGGCGACATTCTCCTGCAGGTAATCCGCCGCCTGACGGATATCGGTATCCTTACTGAAGTAATGGACAATGCTGTCGTTTAACTCGTTGCGGGGGATAAAACTGATAATCAGAAGAGAAACTGCCAAGGTTGTCAAAAAAACTGGTCGGTGATTGCGGATGACAAAGCGGCTGAAGCCTGCCAGGACTTTTGCGGTAATATCCTGTGCACCATTCTCTGGTACTTTGATCGGTAACCAGCGGGAGAGACCCAGCACGATCATTGGCAGTAGCGTCAGGGTAAAAACAAATGCACAGATAACACCAATGGCTGTGATGGTGCCTAACTCACGAAACGGCGGACTGTCGCTGAAATTCATGGCCAGAAAACCTATCGCGGTAGTCAGGCTGGTCAGAAAGATCGCCTGGAAATTGATCTCCAGACTTTCTTCCAGTGCGGCATGTTTTGCCATACCACTGCGAAGTCCTTGAAGGAACACCACCAGCACATGAACACAGTCGGCAACCACCAGGGTCATAACCACGGTTGGCGCCAGGGCATTAACCTGGTTGATCGCCAGCCCCATGAAACCGGTGATCCCCATGGTAGTGGCAACACTGACAGCAATAATGACAATCGTCGCCAGGGTACAGGCCAGCGAACGCATCAGCAGTGTCAGTAATACCAGAACAATGACGAACATAACTGGCATCAATGTGCTGGCGTCGTTCATCGCCATCTCATTGAACGCCTGGTCGACTGCCGCCATTCCCATAAGATGAACAATAATATCCGGGTTCTCCGCTTCGGCACGGGCTTTCATTGCCTTGGCTACGGCCATCACGGCATCAATCCCTTCCCGCTGATCCTCGGGCAGATTCAGGCGAATATTGATATTGGTCGCCTGTCCATCTTTGGCCAGTAGACGGTTGACCAATGATTCCTGCGCCAGCGCCAATGTCCGTATGCGAGCAGCCTCTTCATACGTCAGTGCTGTGGCATCTTCCACCAGAAAATCAACCAACAGATCATCCCCACCGGCGCGGGTAAGCTGGTAATTGGTAACGGAATCCACCCGCTGGCTGTAGGGAATCTGCCAGCTCTCCTCGGTCAACCAGCCTATGGTCTTGAGGGTCTGCGGGGTAAAGACATTCTTACTGAGTGACTGAATGGTAAAAACAACATTGTCAGAACGGACGTAATCCTGCTCCATGGCGTCATGGGCCATTAACTGTGGATTGTCGGGTTTGAAGAAAATGCGAAAGTTACTGTCGAAATACAGCCGTGTTATCCCTGTCGATAAAAGCAAACACAGCAAAATGCTGGCCACTCCTAACCCTAACCGGTAACGCATGAAAAACCCGGCAAACCACCTGTCCATAAGCACTCCTGAATAAGAACAGGTGTTTTATTACGATAAGAGATATTTTGCATTGACCATTTGGGCAGACATGGCATGTCAGGAATTACGCAGATAGTCTGCAATTCCCTTGAGTCAGTTCAGCAATACACCGTGACATTCCTGTACTGTAATAGTCACACACTTTAAATGCGCACCTGGCCACATCGTGTTCGCACCGAGGTTCATCCAAACTCACCGGCAGAGGTTTGCAGAGCTCTTGATTCATCCCATAATGATTAAGTCATACTCGAAATAATGCATGCACCCCGAGGGACGCGGGCCATTGAAGCAACAGGAAGCTACCCGTTTCACCAATACCGAGTGGCTCAATCGTGAATTTTATCGTATTGGCCTTCTGTATGATGGACACATTCTTCATACCAGCGCCACACCGTTAACTACGACAGAGCAGGCATCTACCCTCTTTAAGCTGCACTTAGCGTTCAGTAAGAACCATCGCCCTCAACAGCCCAATCATTTTGTGATGAAGCTAAGGTCTGGCGTAACGGGCATGACCGAAATCGCCCTGTTTCAATTGCATCAGACACTCACCATCCAATGCCCTGCCATGATGCCTGTACGATTATGGGGGTATGACTCACCAAGCAGACTCAGTTACCTGCTGATGGACGATCAGTCACCCAGCCATTGCATTATTCAGTCTCAGCAGGAAGCCTGCGCAATGGAAAAAAAACCTACCGACAAACAAGCATTCGCAGCGATTAAAGCTTTGGCCTGTTTCCATGGTATGTGTTGGCAGGACGAAATATTGAAAGAAGCAGCCCCCTTGCTCGGACGAGGCTGTTTCTGGAATCGCGAACAGCACTTTGCCACAAATATGGCAGGCCGGCAGCAGGAATTTGATGGCTTTCAACAGGCCGTCAAAGCCTGGTTTCCAGCTGAGCACCTGCAACAACTGGCTGCTATCCTGCCGCACCTTCCCAAACTGTGGCGTAAGTACCTTCAGCCAAGAATGAACAACCTGGAACAAGTCTCCATCATTCATGGGGATTGTTACTTCCGGCATTTTTTCTATCCCAAAAACGGTGACAGTCAGCCGGTATATCTCTTCGATTTTGACCAGGCAACCATACAGACACCGGCGTATGATCTGGTGCAACTACTCGTCAGTTACTGGATGCCTGCAATAAGACGGGAAGACCAACGGGAAAAGCGGCTGTTACAGCACTACCATGCTGCATTAATGGACACAGGTGTGGAAGGCTACACCTTCGAACAACTCATGAACGACTATCGCTTGATGATCATCTTTCAGCTGTTTGCCGCCATCAAGGAACAGGTAAGAGGATGTGCCAAGCCATTATGGCTAAACCGGCTGCTATGCCTGCTGGGCGCCTTTGAAGACCTGAATTGTCAGGAGCTGCTTAACTGATGCGCGTGATGCTTTGGAACTTGCCGCCATCATCATAGCGAATCTCGAACCGCCCATAGATACCGTGATGAGATATAAACTCCAGCAGGATATCGTAAGGCAGGCTGATACTCTGACCGTCGTCTGTATACGCCTGAACGCGGTTCTTTTGCCCCATGTAATATTGCTTGACCTGCTCAGCCGTCAGGTTAACCGTAATAATGGCTTTGTTTGCCATGACGCTCCCTGTTATCGATCTTGCCTGTCTGTTTACAAGCTTAAAACTGAATAATACCCCCGCAAACAGAAATCAGAACTCAGTCTGTTTACGCATCTTCTTATTTCGAATCGAAATAGGGCAAAAAGTTCAGATTAGCGACATTTTCTGACGGGATGGCACGAAAGGGAGATTCCACTTCGCGCCATCCATGATTTTACTATTCAGAAGGCTGTGGATTAACCCAAAGGACGGATCCCTACTGCCTGACGCACCTTCGCCAAACGGGCTGACGCTTCATTACGGGCCTTGTCAGCGCCCTTGCGCAGCTCCTGTTCGACATAGCCAGGGTCCTGCATCAGCTCCTCGTAACGGGCGCGAGGGCCGGCCAGATGCTCGTTCAGGTATTCGAACAGTTCCTGCTTCAGCTGTCCCCAGCCTGCGCCTTCTTCATACTGGCGACGCTTGGTGGCAATTTCATCGACCGTTGCAAAGGCTGACCAGATCTCGAATAGTGTGCAACTGTCCGGGTCTTTCGGTTCACCGGGCTCCAGGCTGTTGGTCTTGATCTTCATGATCAACTTGCGGAGCTTTTTCTCAGGCTCAAATAAAGGGATGGTGTTGTTGTAGCTCTTGCTCATCTTACGGCCATCCAGACCACTGAGGACCGCTGTCGTCTCTCCGACCACGGCTTCCGGCATGGCAAACAGTTCACCGTAATGGTGGTTGAAACGACCGGCAATATCACGGGCCATTTCCAGGTGCTGGATCTGATCCTTACCAACCGGCACCTTGTGGGCGTTGAACATAAGGATATCCGCAGCCATCAGCACAGGATAGCTGAACAGCCCCATGGTGATGCCCTTGTCCGGATCCTTGGCGCCACTCTCTTCGTTTTTCTGGACAGCATCCTTGTAAGCGTGGGCGCGGTTCATCAGGCCCTTGGCTGTCATACAGGTCAGAATCCAGCACAACTCAGGAATTTCCGGGATATCTGACTGGCG
>OZ220203.1:0-9761 GCA_964291505.2 uncultured Kistimonas sp.
ATCGTTCACTTCACCGACATCAATGGTCAGGGTGCGGACCGGGCTGTCGGCCCGTCCATCACTGACCGTGAACTGCAGGTCGGCATAACCGTCACCATTGGCATTGGGTGCCGGGGTAAAGGTCAGGGTGGCCAGCTCTGCGGCCGTAATCACCTGACCGGCCGTGACAGGCACAGAACTGAGGGTCAGGTCACCCGCCGTCGGCAACCGGGTGATCGTGACCGACTGCAGGGTGTCACTGGTATCGATATCACGGAAACCAAAATCGGACACCGTAAACGTGTGGCTACCGCCTTCCTGCACCAGCAGGGTGTCGTCAGTCGCTTCCGGGGCAGTATTGACTCCGGTAATAATCACTGTCGCCGTGGAGGACGCACTGGCCCCCTCTACGTCCGACATCTGGTAACGCACGGTGACCGTGGCCGTTTCCCCTTCGGCCAGGGCATCGAAATCCGTACCCGGAGTGAACACCAGCCGGTTATTAACAATGGCCACCTGCCCGGCGCCGGCCGGACCGGTATTACCGACGATCTGCACCTGGTCCAGGGTGAAGGTGTCCGGGGTGTCATCCGGGTTGCCGTCGGTGTCGTTGGCCAGGACATCAATCTCAAACTGGCTGTTGGCAAGACCCTGCCCCCGGTCGGCATTGGCCACCGGCGCCTGGTTAACCCGGGCCGCTGGTTCAGGAGCGCTGGTCTCTTCGGCCTGTGGTTCTTTGCTTTCAACACGTTTTACCGGGGCTGTCCCACCCCGTTCGCCGATCACCACCCGTACCGAAGGCTCCTGGACAATCAGGACACTTTCTTCGGTCCGGTCAACGGTGGGCATGCGGGCAAAAGCCGTTTCCACATCCGGTTTCTGGTTACCACTGGAGCGGGAGGTGGGCTCACTGCGCCGGGCCATCGTGCTGGCCGTCTCCATGGCGGGCTGGTTAATGTCCGACTGGCTGTACTGATCACGGTTCAGGGCAGTGGTACGCCCCAGCGATTCTTCCTGTTGCTCAGGCCCCTCGTTCCGGGACTCCGGATCGCTGCGCCGGGTGAGAGTGGTATCGGTGTCAGCGGCAGGCTGATTGATGTCTGACTGGCCATACTGATCACGGTTTAACGCCGCCGTACGACCCAGCGCCTCTTCCGGCTCCGGCTCACCGGGACGCTGAATGCCATCGCGACGGATGGCGTTCTGGTCATACTGATCGCGGTCGAGCACCTGTGACGGGTCGAGGTCATCTTCAGGCGGCTGCTCTCCGGAAGACTCCGGGGCCGAGTGCTCGATGGCGGACTGGCCATACTGATCCGCCCCCAGAACCACCGCCTGGTCCAGCGTTTCCTCATCGGGTTGCTGAGAGGCCTGCCCGTCAGGCTGGCGGGGTGTGCCTTCCTGTGGCTGTGATTCGTCCCTGTTCTGGCGTTCCGGTTCCCTGGCTTCTTTGTCAGCCATACATCCTCCGCTGATACTGACTGCTGGCTACTCAGCCGCTAAGGCCTGCTGGATAGATCCGTCTATCCATTGTGGTGCCCGTCAATAAGGCACCCACCATACTTGGTTGAAAGAATCCCCCCGCTGTTAAACAGTTAAAGTCCTTCTTTCCACAAACAAGTAGCCTATTTATCTAATGATAAACGCTGGAGAACGGGCAAAATTAGCGGCAATACACTCAGGCAGGCGTTTTTTAGAAAGGATTGCAATTACCAATAACGCATCAATGTGAGAATAACGAAATAGCGATTGATCAGAGGCCGTTATCGCAAGTTCTGATAAAAACGCACCCCATCTCCACGTCTTGTTTAATCCAGGCCGACGTACTCACTCATCATTAAGTGGGATATTGAGCCATGAGAGCAGATCGCCGGTTGCACTCAGTAATTCCAGCCGTGCATACAGGAGCTCATAGTGAGCTGAGGTGTAGGCCTGCTGTGCCTGAAACAGTTCATTGGCACTGTCGAGCAGGTCAAGCAGCCCCCGCTGGCCAAGGGAAAACTGCTCTTCATAGGCGGACTGGGTCTTACGGCTGGCTTTTACATGGGTTTCAAGAAAGGGCATCTGCTTTTCGAGGTAACTATAGGAAGACCAGGCCAGCTCCAGAACTTCATTGATCTGACGCCGCACCTTTTCGCGGATTTCCTCCCGCTCCGCCATACGGTAGGCCGACTCACTCACCGCGGCTTTGTCTGCCCCGCCACGGAACAGGTTGTAGCGAATCCTGAGAATCGCCTGAAAGTTGTCATCGCTGGCCTTGACCCCATCAGTATCGTGGCTCCAGCTCCGGTCCACTTCCAGATTCAGTGATGGGTAATAACTCGCCAGGCTAACCTTGTACGCATTCTCTGTGGCCTCAACCTCCAGGTTAGCCACCTGCATTTGGGGATGCATGACGAGTAGCTGTCTGGCCGCCCCCAGAGAGTAATAGGGTAACGCTTTATCCATCTGCGGCGGCAACAGGCTTCCAGGCTTACGGTCCGTCACCGATAAAAACTGGCTTTCAGCATCATCCAGATTATTACGCGCAACCATCAGATTCGCGGCGGCACGAGCCGTCCGGCCTTCCATCTGGGACAGGTCGGCTTCACTGGCAAGGCCCTGCTCTACCCGCTGCCGGATCTGGTCATGGGTTTTCTCATGAATACCATAGTTTTCTTCGGCCAATTCGAGCTGCCGACGTTTTTCCAGCAAGGTGAAATACACCTCGGCAATGGACAACGCGGTATCCTGCGCCGCACTCAACCATTCCTGGCGACGGGCCAGATAGAGGTGGCTGGATTGTTCAATGCGGTTGTCAATGGCGTCCCCTTCAAACAGGGGCTGGCGCAAACTGAGTGATAGCTCCTGACGGGTCAAGTGCGTATCTTCATTGCCATTGGAGCGGGTCGTTGAACTGTTGCGGCGCTGCTTACCCCAGCCGCTTTGCAGATCCAGTGTGGGGAGTTTCCCGGCCTTAGCCTGCTTGTAGCCGGCCTTTTCAGCTTGCATGCGGTTATAAGCGGCCATCACATCAGGGTGATCATCAAGCACCTCGCCGATCAGCCTTTTCAAGGTGATAGCTTCAGCTTCATCAGCCAGCGCAGCATGATTACCCGTGCACAGCAACAGAAACGACGCAACCTGAAGTAGTCTTGTGTATCGTGTCATCACAGCATCCCTGCTTGCTTTTCTTAACCCATGCAATGACTTCTACACATCCATTCACAAGGTCAACGTGATAACAGCGTCTCCTCGCTGTCATGGCAGTCTAAAGCGTCTGCCAGTGTTTATAAGCGCTTAATGCGCCTGTTTAACGTTCCGTAAAGGCCCGGTTCTTGGCCCTGAGAATCGGCTTCATCAGATAAGCCAGCAGGCTTTTCTGCCCCGTGATGATATCCACTTCCGCCTGCATGCCGGACATGATCGGCAACGGCTTGTCGATTCCCCCCAGATGCGACTCATGGGTTTTGATTTTGACAATATAAAAAGCTTCGCCCTTCTCATTCTGTATGGTATCGGCACTGATATGGACGACTTCACCGTCCAGTCCGCCGTAAATCGTGAAATCATAGGCTGTCAACTTGACCACCGCCTTGAGTCCAACCCGGATAAACGCGATGTCCCGGGGGCTGACCATCATTTCCACTTCCAGGGAATCCCCGATCGGGATGATATCCACCAGATCCATACCCGGATCCACAACACCACCGCGCGTATTGATATGCAATTTCTGGATAATGCCATTGACCGGTGAACGAATGATGGTCCGTGACACCCGGTCGCCGAGAGATTTAGTCGCCTCGCCCAGCTGATCCAGCACCACTTCCACTTCTTTCAGTGACTCCAGGGTTTCGGAACGGTATTTCAGCTCAACTTCAGCGATCCGGTCCTGGATTTCGTCGCGCGCCGCTTCTAGTCTCGGGATCGACAGTTCGGCATTTTCTTTCTGGGACGCCAAGTCATTGACCTCCTGCTCCAGCCGCAGCAATTGAACCTTAGAGACAATGCCTTTTTCGGTCAGTGGCTCCGTCATCTCAAATTCCTGCTTGGACAGCAGGTAATTCTTCTCAAGAATCTTCAACTGTGCCCGGATGGTGGTCAGTTCCTGCACTGCCTGGCGCTGCTGCTGACGGATCACACTCAGCTCCGCCTCGTGAGCACTGCGACGATTCTGGAATAACTGCTGCTCCCGGGTGCGGTAATTTTCGTAGTCTTCCAGTTCGCTGGGAAATTCCAGTGTTTCACTGTGTTCCAGCTCCGCTTTCAGACGTGATGCCCGGGCCAGGTTGCTGAAATAATCCAGTTCTTTTTCACGGAAATTGGACGCGAACTGGGTGTCATCAAGCTCCATCAACGGCTGGTGGAGTTTGACCTCGTCCCCTTCGCCGACAAAGATATCTTCAACAATGCCGCCTTCCAGGTTCTGTACCACCTGCAACCGTGAAGACGGAATCACCTTGCCCTGCCCCCGGGTAATTTCATCCAGTTCCGTCAGTGCCGCCCAGATGGTCGCAGATAACAGGAAGGCGGCCAGCCCGAGTATCAGCAACCTTGTAAGGTAAGCTGTATTGAGCAGCATGGCCGCACTGGACTCGGACATAAACTGCAATTCCGGCGGCGTGCGCAGCCAATACCGTTGCTCCGCTCCCTTCTTCCGGAAGCGGGGAAAATAAGGGCGAAGCGCGCGGCCGACTGGACTGCTCCAGAACTGCCGCCGCGTTTTAATGAAACGGTATTTTACCGTTCTTAATTGCTTCGATAACGCCATCCTTGGCTCCATACGCAACTAACGCACCGTGATCGAGCACAGCCAGCTTGTCCACCAGCCCCAGCAATGATGTACGGTGTGTGATGAGAATAATCGTCTTGTCCTTGCAGTGTTCCTTAATGTTTGCAATGACCTTGGCTTCCGTCACTTGGTCCATGGCACTGGTCGGCTCATCCAGAATCAGGATCGGTGGATCCAGCAGCAGGGACCGGGCCAGAATCACGGCCTGACGCTGTCCGCCGGACAGGTTTGCGCCACGTTCGGCCACCGGCATATCCATACCTTCGGGGTGCAAGTTCACAAAATCCGTGACACAGGCAATTTTGGCGACTTCTGCAACCCGCCCCATATCGACATCTTCCGCACCCAGAGTAATGTTGTGCTTGACCGTTCCGAAGAAAAGGTTCATGTCCTGCGGCACACAGCCAATCAGGCGCTGGCGCTCAGCCGGGTCGACCTGGTTGATATCAATGCCATCCAGCCGGATCAATCCTTCCGAGGGTTTATACAGGCCCGGTAATAACTTGGCGAGGGTCGATTTCCCAGAACCCACCCGGCCTATCAGCCCTACCTTCTCGCCCCCTTCAATCTTGATCGTGAGGTCCCTGATCGCCGGTACCGGTTGATCTGCGTAGGAGAAAGAAAGGTTGTTGATTTCAAGTTCGCCACGGCAATGATCCAGATGCAGGTAAGCTTTCTCGGGATTACGCTCCTTGGGCATATCCATGACCTTCTGCAAGCCTTCCAGGGCGGCCTTGGCCTGGTTGTAACGGGTCGAGAGGCTGGCGACCTGAAACCATCGGTCCCATGGCGCGACCGGACAACATAAACCGTGGCAATCAACGCGCCCATGCTGGCCCTCGCCGGCACTGATCAGGTAAACCCCGACCAGCACAATCAGAATGGTGGCACTGCTCTGGACAAAACCGGCAAACAGGCTGGCAGAGTTACTCAACTGCTTCCCTTTCATACTCCAGCGGGAGATATGGCCGACCGAACTTTCCCAGGGTATGCTGCATCTGGGACTCTGCCCCGTAAAGGCGGAGGGACTCCAGCGCAGTAAGGTTTTCGATCAGGCTGGCATTTTTCTGGGCCGAGGCGCGGTAGGTCTTTTCAATGGATTCTTTCAGCGGTTTCTGAATCAGGAAGCTGTAGGTCAGGATGGCAATGATCCCCACTATCGGCACCAGGGCGATGGGGCCACCAACCATGGCAATGGCCAGCAACAGCAGGACAGTAAAACGGGATATCAATCAGGGTTGTGGTGGTGGATGAGGTGATAAACTCCCGGATACTTTCAAACTCCTGCATGCTCTTGGCAAAACTGCCCACCGATGCGGGCTTAGCCGCAATCTCGAGCCCCAGTACATGCTCCATGATACTGGCCGAGAGCAGGATGTCGGATTTTTTGCCCGCCACATCAATACAGTAGGAGCGGAGCCATTTCAGGATAAAGTCGAAGGTGAAGGCAATCAGTCCCCCGATGGACAGCATCCAAAGGGTTTCTATCGCATTATTGGGCACCACTCGGTCATAGACATTCATGACAAAGAATGGGCTGACCAGCGCCAGCATATTAATCACGAATGAGGCGACCAGCACATCCCGGTAAATGGGTACTGACCGAAGAATCGTTCCCCAGAACCAGTGCGACTGCTTCTGCTTCAGGACTTCCGGCGTACGGCTGTCATGTTCCAGCCGCCGCTTGATCAGCAGGATAGAGCCATTGCCAGCCGCTTCCAGTTCATCAAACGACACGACCCGGGTTTCAGGCTCATCACCATGGAGCAGGGTTACCGTGGCTTCCTTATTCGCCTTGTTGACATCCGTGAGGATACACCCGGAGTCTTCACTGAACAGAAACACGGCAGGACAGATCAGGCTACTCAGTTCATCCGGCTTGCGATCCAGCATTCGTGAGGAAAAACCGGCCCGTTCGGCGGCGCGGATAAACAGGTCGGGGGTCAGGCTGTGTTCCTGAATCGGCAGTCCTGCGGTCAGGGATTCGGCGCTGAGCGGCTTGCCCAGCATTTTAGTCATGGCGACCATGCAGGTCAGCAGGGACGTGGCGGGGAGTGTCGTCTCTGATGCCGTATCAGGCGAGTCAAAAGCATCCATGCAGTACAGCCTTTGTAATTCATGTATGAAGCGAATACGAGGGGTATCGGCCGGATACCACCAATACCTTAGAACCGGCTTTCGAGGGCATTATCCAACTGATAAATATCGTTCCTGAACCGCACCCTGCCGGTTGCGTCAGGCCAGGCGGTAAAGTAGACGAAGAAAACCGGTATCTCCTGTTGCAACACCAGCTTTTCGGTATGACTGGAGTCTGCCAGCGCTCGCCATTCGGCCTGCATGCCCTGCGGAGTCACCATCTGACTGACCAATTGCGCGATACCGTCGACACGGGTGCAACCGGAGCTGAGTGAACGGTCATCTTCATCAAACAGTTCCGGCTTGTGGGTATCATGGAGGTAAATACCCAATTTATTGGGTAGGTTGATCTTGTAACGGCCCAGCCGATTTTTGGGTCCGGGTTGCTGTTCCAGTCGGTAACGGAATTCCCTTTCTACCTGACGCTTGAAATCGATCTGGTCAATGGGCACTTCCGGCGCGCGGTCATCCCAGCTTTGATAGACCCTGAACCCTTCCTTCTTCAGAAACCCGGGTGTTTTTTTCTCTTTGCGTAACAGGTCATACGCCGCCAGAGAATGGGGCACCTTCCAGACAGGGTTCACGGTCACACTTTCAATGTTTTCCTGAAAAATGGGCGTCTGACGATTGGGCATACCGCTGATTGCCCGGTAGCGTCCAGCTTCACGGCCATCATTCATCCATATGACCTCATAGCCCGCGATATCCACCCAGACATGCTGCTCAGGCAACGCTCGGGGCAACCAGCGCAAGCGCTCAAGATTCACTTTGAGGGTACGAATTCGATCATGGGTAATCGCGACGAGTGCCTGACGCGTCATTGGTCCAAGGCGCCCATCCGGCCCCAGGTTATAACGCTCCTGGACCTTGGTCAGGGCTTCAAGATGGGATTCACTGTAATGATCATCCGGCAGGTCATGGGCCAGATCCAAATCACGCAGCCAGGCATTGAGCAGCGGGATGGCAATATGCTGATCTCCCCCATAAATCACCAGGTCATCGGGAAACAGTCGCCGTGCATCCTTCAACCAGTATTGTAAGCGGGCCATCGCCTCTCGGAGGACTTCATACTGGGGAATCGCGGATTGGGTCAGGTAGAGCTGATTGATATCTACCGTTTGCTGTTCAGGCGACAATAAAGGTACGTCTGGTATCTGCCACCCTGGCTGATAAAGCTGTCGGTCAACCTCACCCGTATCGAGGTAACGGGCATATTTCGTGGTAGTGGCTTGTAATTGTGCCGGGGAAGGAGACGTCGACAAAATCAGCCAGTCCTGGTGAGACACAGACAACCCATGACTGGGCAGGCTGGCCAGCCAATCCAGCAGGCGCCGCTCTTCCGCAGGAAGATGAGGGGTGACTGTCAACAACAGCACGACTGCAAACCACCGGTGCATGACTCTGTCCATACCTCCAAACAAACATCAGGTATACAGGCATGTATCGGCGGCTTTCGTGAGGAGTTCTGGATCAATTATGAATATAAAAACGGCTGGCTGTCGGGATTTCTGATAAGTCCCGACAGCCTTGTGCAACAATCAGGCGCCCAGCAGGGATTGCCCACAGACCCGGATGACATTGCCATTCACCCCCGCTGAAGCCGGGCTGGCAAAGAAAGCGATGGTTTCTGCAACATCCTCAGGCAACCCGCCCTGAGACAACGAGTTCATGCGACGGCCGGCCTCACGGGTCAACAGCGGGATGGCCGCCGTCATCTGAGTTTCAATAAAGCCCGGCGCAACAGCATTGATCGTAATCTGTTTCTCAGCCAGCGGCTTGGCCATAGCCTGCACGTAACCAATGACACCGGCCTTGGAAGCCGCATAATTAGTCTGACCAAAATTCCCGGCAATGCCGCTCATGGAAGATACGCAGACAATCCGTCCGCCGGGGCGCAGCAGGTCTCGCGTTAGCAAGACATCATTAATACGCTCTTCAGAACAGAGGTTGATATCCATGACCATGTCCCACCATTCCGGCTTCATCCGGGCCAGGGTCTTGTCACGGGTGATCCCTGCGTTGTGAACCACAATATCTACACCGCCGCCGATCTCTGCCAGGGCATCGGCGATAGTGTCCGCCGCATTGTCATCCGTGATATCAACGGCCAGCGTCTTACCATTGATCGATGCAGCAACCACCTCCAGCGACTGGGTCGCGGCAGGAATGTCCAAGCAGACCACTGTCGCGCCATCCCGTGCCAGTATCCCGGCAATGGCCTCACCGATGCCCCGCGACGCGCCAGTCACCAACGCCACTTTGCCTGACAGAGGCTGTTGCCAGTCAAGAGGGGCTTCATCTTGAGCGCTCCCAACAGTAATCACCTGGGCAGAGACATAAGCGGAGCGGGACGACAGACAGAAGCGCAGTGGTGATGCCAACTGTGTTTCAGCCCCTTTTTCCACATAAATCAGCTGTACGGTTATCCCCTTACGACCGACTTCCTTGGCCAGACTGCGGACAAACCCTTCCAGCGCCCGCATGGCGGCAGCCTGGGAAGGCGACTCCGCAGCAGCCACCGGGCGGCCCAGCACCACAATTCTGCCGCAGGATGTCACCTGTCGAACCACAGGACTGAAAAAGGCATGCAGCTCACGCAGCTCTCCGGTTGAGGCGATCCCGCTCGCATCGAAGACCAGCCCTTTAAAGCTTGCCCCTGTTTCACCCTGTAAATCGACCGTCTCTGACTGTCCACCGGCGGCTGTTACTGCATCCGCTATCAGATCTGCCGTCTCTGACGTCGCCATCCGACATAATTCCACGCCACCATCGCACAGGGTTTTGGTCAGGGCCGGCAGCAGTTCAGCCTTGTCGGCAGCACCCAGCAGCACCTTGCCCTGAATGATGGTATCCGATGTCTTATCCTGCCGCTCCA
>OZ220204.1:0-12272 GCA_964291505.2 uncultured Kistimonas sp.
GTCTGGCCTGATCGCGGGTCTTTATAGGAGTCCAGTGTCGCTACCAGATTTTTAGTGTGTTTCGCTGCCATGACAGCTCCTTCCCCTTTGGGTTTATGGTTGTGGTTGGTTGTTGTATGAGTAGCCCTTTCCCTTGCCCAGGTTGTGGACTACCCCTTCGGATTCCAGTTGTTCGAGAACGGCTTTTACCCGTGGGTAACGAAGCCCTGTTGTCGTGATCAGCTGGCGCAGGCTGGGGAGGCTGGATCCGTAGCACCGGTCTATCAGTGCCTGCCGTAAATCCAGCTGATCAGGTGAGTGGTTGGGTTGTGTTTCGGTCTGGCTGGCGGTGGTTAAAGAATGCGTTTCAGTAACGGTAACGCTGTGCTGCTGTTCCGTTACGCTGACCGTTTCGGTCTGTTCCCGTTTCGCTGTTGCGTTGCGTTTCACTGGCCGAAACAGCGCAAGCGCAACACCTCCCGCCGTGGCACAGACATCCATCAGGAAGGCAATCAGCCACCAGGTTATAGCTCGTGCCCGTTCACTGGTGATTCCCGCCAGTGCAGCGAACGCCATAAAAGGAGAGCTGTCCGGAACAGTGATTTCTCCCGCTTCCTGAGAGGTGTTCTGGTTCTGGAGAGCGATGGCCTTATCCAGAGTCTGGACGCCACGCCCCCGGTAACTTTTGCTTTCAATGTCCTGTTCAGCGGCGAGGATGGCGAGGTCGGCTATCCGGTCTGTTCTGGCCTTGTCAGTCTGGAGGGTTAACACCGTTTCACTCTCGGCAAGGCGTTTCTGGTGTGCGTATTCGAGAAAGGCGACACTGGCTCCGTTACTCATCAGGAATAACAGGAAGCCGATGCCCAGGAACAACCACCCGGTCAGGTTGTCAGCACGAAGGAGAAGAAAGCCCAAGGGAATGAAGGCGAACTGACACAGTTGGAGCGCGCCGCCGGTTACGCCTGCCGGAATCTCCATCCAGCCTTCCGGTGCCATGGCTGAAACGAGGAGCGCAGTCAGTCCAACGGATGCCGCCATCAGTACCACGGAAGGAATAAAAATCAGTAAGGTCAGTGTCCTGTTCATTGTCGTTATGTCCTTTGTACTTGCTTAAAACGCCTTGGCGGCTTCATTGAAAGCGCTCTGTTCTTCCGGTGGCGTTCCGGTTTCTGCGGAGTCGTCCACATCCCCCAGGAAGGAGATGTGTATCCAGTACACGGAGGGGCGACTCCTGCTTCCTTTGGTGGTGCACATCTTGTAAGTGAGCCGGTCTTTCTCGTGCTTCAGTTTTCCGCGCGCCTTCAGTTCTTTCAGAACCATGTTCTTGTCAAACTCCCCGGTCAGCTCATTCATGGCCTTGGGCAGCACCATCACATAGTCTTCGTTGCGGAAGCCCAGTCGGTTCTGGACAACCACGTCATGGTTTACGTTCTGGAAGAAGGCATACTTGGATAGAAGATCACTTCGGAAGTGCGACAGTGCCCGGTCTGCTTCGCTGCGCTCTTCACCCAGCTCTCTCAGCCAGAGGTTGCGGACATGAGCAAGGGCCATAAAAATATCCTTCAGTTCCCACTTCAGGATCCCGGCTCCCTTCAGGTTCTGGAGGTTTATGCCACTGGCGTACATACCGGCGACGCCGACTATCGCCAGACGACGGATAACACGCATTCCGTCATTGGGAAGGTCGTCTATCCCTTCACAGAGTTTTTGTTCCAGATCGCGGACGCGCTCTTTCAATTCGCTGATCAGCTGGAGCGAACCTTTCTCATTCAGAAGGGCAATCAGGTAACTCACGAAGGTAGGGCCAGCGCTGCCAAAGTGCAGGCTGCAAGCGTCCTTGATGCCGTCAACAAATGCCTTGGGATTCTGGTCGTGGTAATCCAGAAAGACACCGGATCCACTGCCGTCCGGCTGGTCACAGGGAATATCCGGCAAGCGGTGACGCTGGCCGCCTTTCTCAGCCTGGCCCGCCTGCTGGAGAATCTGGCCGATGGTCTTTTCACCGTTTGAAAGGAACAGTACCCGCCAGGTGTTCTGCTTCTTCAGTCCGCCTTCAATCTGGGAGCGGGCCTTGGGTTGGCCACCGGAAAGCATGTAGATAATGTTGCCCAGCTCTGACGGGTCAACCTGCGAGATCTCATCCAGACAAAGAATGATGTCGTTGTGCATCTGGGCAGTGGCTTCCAGTGCGTTCCCGGTTGAGTGCCACTTTCTGATAGATGTGTGTTCCGCGCCTTCCTGGGGATCAGCTCCATCGCCCCACACGGACGCCGCCATCTGGAGTAGTGTGGTCTTACCGCCAGAGGTTGTTCCGTAGAAATGAAAACCGGCGCTTTCTCCCCGTGCCAGTTTCACCAGCGGGCCAGCGAGAGCGCACATAATGGCGAACATGGGGAGCGGATTTCCCATGGCAGGTTCGGCAACGTGATTTTGCCAGTCTTCCAGAGAGCCTTTCGGACTCAGACACTTGGCGTCACTGGCCATGGTTGTCTGGAAGATAATCTCTTTTTCACTGTCTCCCAGGACATGCTCAGGCATAACGAACACCTGGGACTTGCCATGATCAAACCAGCCCAGTTTGGTAGCGGCGAGGCTGAACTTCCGGCACTGGTTGGCCATGAAATCAAAGTACCGGCAAAGCCATTTCTCCTTCCCGGCGACCAGTGCGGCTCCTTGGTTCCGGAGTTCCATGCCCAGCTTCCCGCCGGATTCAGACAGGCGACTCATGGGAAAGGCGAGGCTCTTGATGTTCCAGCGGAAATCAAAGAACTTCACCACCATCCCCCATTCATGGAAGGAATCCGTGGTCAGGCTATCGACCCAGACAGGTTTGGAGGCAACATAGGTTCCCGGCTCCCCTGCCCGGTTGGCCATCTGTAACCCGTCATTGGAGATAAACCACTGGCTTCCCGTGTCGGGCCATGGCTGGCCGGTCTCTTCGTAGAGTTCTATTTCGTTGTTGTCAGTGTCTTCCCAGGGAGTTCCCAGAACAGAATCAAAGCCGGAGACTTCCACATCCACTGAGCGGTTATTGCCGTTGTTTTGTGGTTTGGGTTTCTCAGGGGGAATATCTGCTTCCGCCGGAGCATCAGCGAACGCCGCGCCGGGGTCATAGTCTTCCCGTTGGGGTTTCGCCCAGGCGCCAAGCCCGGCGGGTGATTTGGTGATCTTCCCTGAAGGTAAGGCGCAGCCACCCTTCGGGCAGCCGGTAAAGCCCTCGCTACAGATGGTCTGACAGGTACGCGGCGCGCTGGTGCGTGAACTGAGGATCTTGGCACCGGTTTCAGCAGCGGAATACCCACCATGGTAACGGCTGGCGTTATGGATCCGGTCTTCATCGTCAAACCGGGAACCATTGGAAACCATGCAGTACCAGAGAGGCTCATCCAGTTCCGGCTGGTTCACCGGATCAGCGGCCCACGACATGAACTTACACCGGGCGAAAACCTGCTCCAGTTCCTCTTTGGTTCCCAGTTTCTCGTCGCCGGTTCTGGCCGGGCCGGAGTAAATCAGGCTGCGGTCTTCCAGGGTGATGCTGTCCGGATCTTCTTCGATGAACTCATCAATCGCACCAGCAGGAACACGGCCATTAGCGAGGATGTGGCACACATAAGCCGGGCCATCCGTCACAGTCTCACTGGTTTCCGGATTAACCCAGGCGCTCTTTCCCTGGCTGTATTCGTTCGGCCCGAACATGGGAAGGGCGATCAGGTTGCCAAAGCCTTTTCCGGAATGAAACGACTGGGAGGGAAAGAACCGGTCAAAGGTGGAGAAGTCTTCTTCCTCACGGATAGAGCCGGACTCTTCCATCAGCCAGCGGCCTACACCGCGCACCTTTACCGCCGGAATGTAATCATCAAAGAAGATCCACACATGGTATCCGGTTCCACTCTTGCTTCGTTCGATGTGGGCGGTAAAACCATGTTCCTGACAGATTTCCCAGAAGTTCCTGACCTCGGCCCACACAGCCTCCGGATCCAGTGACCCCGAGTGGTCGTCAAAGTCGGCAGCGAGAAACTTTACCGTCTCATTGTTATCCAGCGGATAAACACCCAGGCGCTTCCGGCCCCGCAAGTGGTCATTCAGGCTCTCTTCATTCAGGGGCTTTAACAGAAACCGTTGCCCATCCTTAAGCGTTTCCTTCTCCCCTTCCTGAAGCTGGTAGTCCTTCGCTATTCTGCGACCGCGCCAGGGTGCCCAGCCCTTTATCCGTTCCCCCTCGTCATTGGTGAAATCATAGTGAGCCGGGGCGACGTCCCGCCGTCCGCCAATCAGCTCCAGTATCTGCCTGGCCAGCGCCAGGGACTCTTCTCTTGTGCGCGGCCAGCTCATTCTTCGTCCCTGATTTCAATGGTGGGCTTATAGATGGAGTTGTAATCCAGAGGGATGTCGTACTCCGCGAAAAGCGAAATAACCCTGTCCGCCGTCCCCTTGCTGGGGAATTGCTCGCCTTTCTTCCAGCGATTGATCGAACTACGATCACAACCAATGCGTACCGTTATGACGGAGTACGGAATGCTCTTCTGTTTCAAATAAAACTGGAATTTGGTGATTGATATGGCCATGCGCACCTCTTCAAACGTCTATCATGTAGATATGAAAAACACAGCCGCCAGAGCCGGCAGGCTCAACAATGGTGGAGTAGCTGCTGTTTATAGATTTCCGCGCCTGGGAGAAGATGGTGTGACTATATCTACAGGCTATGAGATACCCATGCCGCTTTACGCCGATAATCTGAAGAAGAGACGCACAGAAGCCGGGCTTTCCTATCGAAAGCTGGCGGAGAAGTGTCGGCCAGCTCTTGATCACACCACTATTGCCCGGGTTGAAAAAGGTCTTGGCTTTACCAATGACACGCTGGAAAGGCTTGCGGTTGCGCTGGGCTGTCAGGTAGAGGACTTCTTCCTCCCTCCTGAGCTGGAGGGGTGGAACCAGCTCTCCAGTGAGGCCAAAGCGCGCCTGAGCAGTATGATTCAGGATGCGATTACCGCCGAGAAATACCGGGAGACTGGCTCCCACTAACTGCCTCTCTTTTGCCCCCTCGTTTTCCTCTGTATACGTCATAACAACACCTCCTCCCTGTAAGCGCCCTTCCGGCGCTTTTATTTTTTTCTCGCTGTTGATTTGAAATCAACGTACCTTTTGAGCTAATCTAAGCATGACGTTGATTTGAAATCAACATGAACAGTCAAAAAGAACTGTAAGGAGAAGGCATTGGAACTCGCAGATTATTCCGATGATCCGGATCTGACTGTCGCTGATGTCTGTGCTCGTCTTCGCTTCGGCAAGAGCTTTATTTACCAGGCGATAGACGAAGGCCGTTTGGAGTATCACAGCTTCGGACGTGGACGGAGAAAGAGAAGCGGTATCCGGATCAGCGAGCGGCAATTTCAGAAATTTAAAATGGAAACCCTGGGGAGCGTTTCATGGCAAGGTCAGCAAAGCCTTGGAGCAAGGATCCAAGATCAGGTCGATTTAAGTACGACTACAAAAACACAAAGTGGGGTATCCGCCGCACTCGGCGCACTTTTGACACCGACGCAGAAGCGGAAGCCTTCCATGAGGCACTGATGGCCAACGCCTTCCGGGTGGCCAGAGGGGAAAAGATTATCCGCCAGTTTGGGGAAGCCCTGGCGGAATATCTGGAAGTAGAGAGCGCCAAAAAGCTCAGTCATCCGGACAACCTGAGTAACGCCGCCGCCCTCCGGTGGCCTTACCAGTATCGCGGCCAGTTCTACCGGCTGGAAGAGCTGCCTATGGATGACAGTGAACATGGGATCGTGGTCGGGCTGGAGCGCTATATCAATGACCTGCTGAAGGTAGAGAAGCGCTCCCGCCTGAAGCAGGAAATCTTCCACCTTCGCCGGGAAGGTAAGAACGACAAGGATAGAGTCTGGTATCACCAGCCCAACCCGAGAAGTAGCAACCGGCCACAGTCCCGCCAACGGGTCACGGATCCGGGCCTTATCCGGCAGCTGAATGAGGCAAAAGGACGCGGCCCTTTCAGCCAGGACACCCTTCGCCTTCGTCAGGGACTGGTCTCTACGGTTCTGGGGTTCGCTTATAAGTGGCGGTGGACTGATAACAACCTCAACGAACTGATAGACAAACTCCCTGCCGGTGAAGGCCGGACGTCCTATCTCAACCGGGAACAGTTCCAGAAACTGCTAAACGTCGCCCGTGAGGAAGGGGGAGAAATGCTCGCCTTCCTGATTATGGGTGCCGCGTGGATTGGCTGGCGACGCTCCAACCTTATCGGCCTGACCTGGGACAGGGTTGTCTGGTCTCGGACAGAACAAACAGAGAACGGCGACATCAAGGTTCCGGGTTTCCTCTACATCCGTAAAACCAAAGGCGAACGCTTTGATCCGTTCGACCGTTCACAGCGAAAGAACAGAACCAAGAACCGGCGGGAACTGGTCACGGTGTTATCGGATCGGGTGGAAAACCTTCTTCTCCAGCTGAAAGAGCGGAAGCACAACGATAGCGATGTTGTCTTCCACCAGGGCAAGGGACAGGAGTGGGGCGACTTCCGGAAACGCTGGACGCGCCTGAAAGAACAGGCCGGTATCTCACCGGATTTCCGCTGGCATGACCTCCGCCATACCTGGGCAAGTGAGCAGCTGAACAGTGGTGTCGAGAAAGATCTGATTATGGAGCAGCAAGGATGGACAGACGTGAAGATGGTGGATCGCTATGGCCATCGGGAATTGGAGAATCGTTTCGCTGGGATCAACAAGGTCAAGTAAATGAGCAGCGCATTCCAGCAAAAGAAACACAGACCCGAACGGAAGCGCCACGCGCTTTACATCGTGATGGTGACCAGGTGCGGATCCTTGGCTGGTTACCTGAAGACTGGCGTCGCCCAATTGCCAGCCCATGGCTTTCGGCTTTGCTGTCACACGATTTTTTTCCGGCTGTCACTACGCACTGCTTCACGGAATACGAATGCCGCCACTGCCGTCTTCGCTTCAAAAGCGCTGGGCCGGGGGAAGTGTTCTTCATTGAAACCGGCCTGCAAAGACGCTGCAAGCCAATCTCAGCGATAAATCGCTGGACGACCAATCGAGCAATGACCAGGTAAACGGAGGGGAGGACGTCATGGAAGAAAGAAAGAAACCCCGGGAGTGTCGGGAGGAAATAGCAAGGATGGTTCGCGAAGGGAAAAGCCACAGGGAAATAGCGGCTCTTCTCAACCTTAACCCGGACAGTACACGGATCTGGATCAGCCGGAAGAAGCTTCGTCCTGCTGAAACCACTCCACCGCCACGGGAGCTATCTGTCTGTGAACAGATGATGCGGGGGCCATGGCGATGAGAGTCACCGGGATGATGAGTCCGGTTCGGGAAATGAGCGGGCCTGAAATACTCAAGCGTTTCCCCAGGAGTGACTGGCCGGAATTGGTGAAGGAACTGGAAGACGGGGTGGCGAGCGGCGCAATACACCACCGCCGTCATACAGAGGGCGGCGTCACCATCAGTCTCTTTCGCGTGAGGATGTTCTATGCACTGTTCGGAACAGCTGGCCCTGAGCTTCAGCCAGAACAACAAACCGAAGCCACAACAGCTATCCGCTGACACCAGCGATCAGGAAATCCTGAGAAGCAAAGGGAAGGAGCTTCTGGATCGGATGGATGAAAGCCAAGTACGGAATGAATAACTACAGAAAACACATTATCGAAATAAGGGAAAAGGAATAAAAACAATGAACACAGACAGCACCAACAAAAAAGACCAGATCATGACTTGCCCTCTGGATCAAATCCCGGAGCTTGTTAACGGTATGACTGCCGCGGAAATTTTAGACATAGCTCAAAGCCTTCCGATTAAAAATGAGAATCGTCGCGGTGTGCTTTTTTGCCAGTGGATACTGAAGGGCGAGGAAGAGGCTCGCGAGAAAGAGAAAGCATTTCTCGAAGCGTGGAAGGATGGAATCAGACTAACGTCGCCTGACGCTTTTTCATTCAGACAGAAAGCGCGCAGCGAGGCTGGATTAGCTCCATCAGATCGTTATGACCTTGCAACCGATAAGACTGAGCTGGAATTTCGCTCTGAAGAGAAGGTGTTAGCCGTTATGGATAGCCTGTCCAACGGAGACCAGGCCCTCCTTTACTCAATGATCTGCCTGTTCAATCGTCATTGGGGAGCCGAGATTGGCCGGAAATATAACATCTGCGTTGGAGATATGACCGCCCGCCATCTGGATCCGGAACGATTCGACTGCCTCCAGCGTCTGCTGGCTACTTACGGGGGTTGGTAATCATGAATCTGATAGATCTTTTTGCGGGAATT
Organism: uncultured Kistimonas sp.; assembly: GCA_964291505.2. Taxonomy (GTDB): domain Bacteria; phylum Pseudomonadota; class Gammaproteobacteria; order Pseudomonadales; family Endozoicomonadaceae; genus Kistimonas. The sequence goes on from OZ220204.1 coordinate 8,271, forward strand.
GGTGGCAGCTCAACTGGTGCGATGATGGCTGGCGGAAATGTTCTCTGGGCTGCGAACCATTGGAGGGAGGCTGTAGCCTGGCATGAAACTAATCACCCTTTAGTGTCACATGCCTGTCAGGATCTGCAACAGGCGAACTGGGAAGAGGTACCAGCTCATGACGTGATGCTCGCCAGTCCCTGCTGTCAGGGACACTCAAGAGCCAGAGGCAAGAATAAGCCAGAACACGATGCAAGTCGTTCAACTGCCTGGGCTCCTGTATCGGCTGCGGAATACCATCGCCCATACGCCTGTGTAATAGAAAATGTTCCCGAGTTTATCGAATGGGAATTATATGGCCCCTGGCTTCAGTGCTGGGAAAAAATGGGGTATTCGGTCTCACCTCATATCATTGATGCAGCTGACCATGGTGTTCCACAACACCGGATCCGGCTCTTTCTGGTAATAACAAAATCAAAAGCCCCGCTGGTTCTGGATCTGTCCCAACGTCAATGGACGCCCATGTCAGAGGTCATTGATATGGATGCCGGTAAATGGTCTCCAATAAGAAAGCCAGGCCGGAGCAAAAAGACACTGGCCAGAATATTTCGTGGGCGGCGGGATCTGAATCAGGGGCGATTCCTGATCCCTTATTACGGTAGCGGCTCTGGTCTGACGGGTAGAGACATAAACCGCCCGATCGGAACGCTGACCACAAGGGACAGGTGGGCTGTAGTGAAAGGTGGACAGATGCGAATGCTGACCAAGGAAGAAGTAAAACTGGGAATGGGCTTTCCGAAAGAAACGCTTCTTCCTGACAATCACAAACTGGCTGTCCACCTGCTGGGGAACGCGGTTTGTCCGCCTGTAATGAGGGATATTGTTTCCGCTCTAAAAATGGCTGCTTAGCCTAATTCGAATACCCATAATTAAAAGGATATAACAATGGAACAAATTCTAATTGCGCTCACTGGTGTTACTGCCATCTGGTTAACACAGCAGAGCAAAGAAGAATGGAAGCGGTACGCCTGCCTATTTGGAATGGCTGGGCAACCCTTCTGGTTTTATTCCGCATTCCAGGCGGAACAGTGGGGGATTTTTATACTGTGCTGCTTCTATACCTATAGCTGGGCTTTGGGCATCAAAAATAACTGGTTCAATAACAAGTCTTTTTCTTGTCTCTTTGGTTTCCACAGCGGTATTTGCTCTGATGGCTATTACCAGTGCACCCGCTGCGATCACAAAGAAAGATACACAAATTAGGTTAGGTTTTTAATTCAGACAGCAAGAAATACGGGATAATTATGAAAACAGTAACAATTGAAGAAGAAATGGCGCAGCAAACTGCGGAACGTGATCAGGTTATTAACAATTCAAACAGAGGACTATCAGCTTATGCTTTGGCGATAATGGCACTTGAGCATAGCAGCAGCGCTCAACCCGCAGCTAGTTTGTTGTTATCAATGGAAGATGGTAAGCCTTTTGATTTTAGAGGTCTCCTGTCATTCAACGCTACCAATAGAGCGCATGCAGACCTTGTAATGCTTGGCTATAAGCCACATGAATTATGGCCTTCCCAGTGGATGAACGAGGTCAGTTACAATGGAATAGATATAATCGACGCCTTGTGCGATAAATGGGACAGCATAGAAAATTAAAACTCCTAAATAAGGGGCACCAAAGGCGTCCCTTTGAATTATTTTTTAAGTGGCGATTATAGCAGGCTGCACTGGTTTTTATTCACTTTTCCGATATAGCTTATAATTCCTTTTTTTTGGTGCTCATTGTCTGAATTTCTGTATACTTCTCTGAATGACTCCATCCTTTCGTCAGTAACTTTCATTAGTGAACTGGATAACTCAATATTAAATGCAGTTATCTTTTTTGATGGACCTTCTTCCTTTTTGAATTTAATGGGAATTTAGACCGCTCTGCTGCTGCTTTTACTTTTTCAAGAGCCTCTTTCGCATCTTCATAAGTACGTGTTGAGATGATGATGTCATCAACGTATACACTAACAAATGTGTTTTTATTGTTTTGTAATTCGCAGAGCGTCTGGCCGAGCTTACTTCTATGGAGGCAGATCGAGGCAATGATCGGTGATTGAACAAAACCAAAAGGAAGAATGTATTTGTTAGTGGTGTCCCGTGGCTTTCGTACGGTTGACTCAATCGCAATAGTTCTTGCTTCTTTATACCCAACGATATCTTTTAATGATCGCGTTATTTTACTCTTGTTAACTGAGCTAAAGAAGTTGCTTAGATCCAAGTGCACAAAATATTGGCTTTTAATGTGAAAAGATAAAGCTAGAACGTGTCCACCTTCTCTTAAGTGATAATAGAAGTATGGTTTAGTCCACTTATAATCTAACACATTTTTTATTGCAATCCCACTGATCACAGAGTCACGCGTAGGTACAAACACCCATGTGCCAGGCTTTATTTCAAATTTTGAAATCCATTTTGGAGAAAATGTCATACGTGTTTTTTTAGTCATATAGTTAAAAGCCACGCTCAAGAGCGGTATGAGTAACAGACCAAGCTGAACAGCAGCTGTGATAAAGTTCACAATGCTGGTAGCAAGATCCACTCGCTCTTGAGCTAGGCTGTAATCAAATTTCTTTTTCATGATTACATCCCCCATCTCAATTCCTGGCTTACCTAGCGCAAGGCGCATGGCTTTAAAACCAACGGAGGAACACTTGGAAGAACACTAAGAAGCAACCAAGGGCAACCATAGAGTCACATTGTGACAGAGACAGGGAGAGGCGGAACGCAGAGCGAACCAGCCTATCGCCAGGAGCGGCGATCATATCAATTATGCTGACGAATGCGCAAGTTGAACTCCGAGCAACCTAACAGATAATATATGCGAACTCGGCTCGCATAAGTAAAAGGCCGGGGTTATCCCGGCTTTTTATTGCCTGGGTGGTGTGGTTACTCCCACACTGCTTGGGATAAAAACAGGCAAGAACAGTGAGATAATGCGACACGAGCGCGGCACAAGACAGAGAAAATCATGGAAAAAAAGGGCAACACCAGAAACGTAACCCCCTGTTTTATATAGTTTTCTGCAATGTACATCGAGCTTGTAATCAGTAGGTCGAGGGTTCGACTCCTTCAGCCGGCACCATATTCGATAAAGCCCGAAGCGTTAATGAACGATTCGGGCTTTTTTGTATCTGCGTTTTCCTAAAAAATCCCACCACTGGTGAACTCAATTACTGAAGCCAACGGAGCTCGCCTGATTCAACGTCATGCGATTCCAGCGACTTCAATCAGACAACCCTGCCTGTCACAGCCGTCATTTTGAATTGAGCATATGTTTGATCTTTTGGTACAAGCTGGACAGCTTTTCTTTCCACGATTGTCGACGCTGTTCTGGCTCTTCTGGTATCCAGCGCCTTACCGGAATTGTGTGCATGGGCCTTGGTCTCTCGACATCCTGATCACGCTTCAGATTAATAGAAAGCCGGACCTTTGAGGACAATAGTCTAAGTTCATCAGGCATGAGTTGGAACCTGTACGAAATATGACAGTGACAGTATATCCGATCAGGTTCACATGATAGAGAATCTAAACAACCGGATCTTTGTCATAAAACGTTTACATTTTGCCCGATACACTCATACATACTGCAGTTTTACATGTTCTCTCAAGCGGTCGACTCACTGGCCGAAACATTGGATTCCATCAACCCGATAAAGGACTATGGCGGTGAAAAGAAAATTAACTTCTCAGCATATTCGCAGACTCTCCCAGAGCATTGCCCTGCTCACCTGTTACATTGAACTCAGATTGACCGAAGAGCATCAGAAGCCTCTTTCTTGAAAGTGGACTCCATTTCACTCCACACGACAGTTCTCGGTGTGGAGTGGATCATTTAGAGACGATATGAAGTTAATCGATTAAGACAGCGTTTTACCCAACAGAATCCGGGCAACCTGATCCAGTGCTGTGGAAACCAGGGAATCCACAGCATTCACCACGACATGATTGGGATAATATTCCTGGACACTGCTAT
>OZ220205.1:0-5911 GCA_964291505.2 uncultured Kistimonas sp.
GGCCAACGAGGCAGCGTTCAAGCTGGTGCGTAAGTATGCCTATGACAACTTTGGCCCGGAAAAGCATGAAATCATCTCTTTCCGGCAGTCATTCCACGGTCGTACGCTGTTTACCGTGTCTGTCGGTGGTCAGGAAAAGTACCGCAAGGGTTTTGAACCGGTACCTGCCGGAATCACCCACGTTGAATTCAACGACCTAGAAGCATTGAAAGCCGCGATTTCTGACCGTACTTGTGCGGTGGTGATGGAGCCCATTCAGGGAGAAGGCGGGATTATTCCTGCGGATCCCGAGTTTGTGCGCGGTGTTCGTGAGCTCTGTGACCAGCACAATGCCTTGCTGGTGTTCGATGAAATCCAGACCGGTGTTGGCCGTACCGGCCACTTCTATGCCTACATGGAGCTGGGCGTTGAACCTGATGTGCTGACCACGGCCAAAGCACTGGGCGGCGGCTTCCCGATCGGCGCCATGTTGGCCACAGACAAGTGTGCAGAAAGCCTCGGATTTGGCACCCACGGCAGTACCTATGGCGGTAACCCACTGGGTTGTGCTGTGGCGTTGGAAGTTGTGAACATCATCAGTGACGAACAGATGCTGGCGGATGTACAGCGCAAGCATGGCTTGTTCGTTGAGGAGCTGGATCGCATCAACCGTGAACACGGTATTTTCGAGGAAGTCCGTGGCAAAGGCCTGCTGATTGGAGGGGCGTTGAAGCCGGAATGGCATGGTCAGGGACCTCGTTTCCTGGCTGCAGCCCGTGCGGAAGGCCTGATGCTGCTGGTGGCAGGGCCTCAGGTGCTGCGGATGGCACCGGCGCTGAATATTTCTGATGAAGAAATCCGCGAAGGTATGCAGCGGTTTGCCCGTGCGGTTACCAAAGTAGTGGCGGAAGGTCCGGAAGCCTAACCGTTATCGTCGCCATAAGCGGGTCCTTCTGGCTTATGGCGACCTCTCCCCTCCAACGACTGTCTGCCTTTGACGTATTCATTCACTCAAGAATCAGAGACATTGGTTTGCTGTGCATAGAACAGCAAACCAATACCCAGTGAAATAAGCAGCAAGCCGGTAAGCCAATGAATCAGGGGCGATGTGTCGCTTTTGGTGAAACGTTGCTTTCCGAGCAAGACCACAATTTGAATCAATAACAGGTAATAAACCAGCGCCAATAGGCTGGCTGTGTAGCCTAAGACGATAAACTGTTTGGTGACGGTATCGCTGGCACGGAAGTCAATGAATTGAGGCAGCAGGGACTGAAAGAAAAGAAATGCCTTGGGGTTTAATGCATTTGTGAAAAAAGCCTGGATAAAGGGGAAACTGTCTTCATTGTGCGTGAAGGTGGGTGGTACGCGTGCACTTTTTATCATACTCAGGCCGGTGTAGATCAGGTACATGGTGCCAGCACATTTAAGGGTGGTGAACAGAAAAGGGTAGGTGTGTAGTAGTGCGGCTAAGCCGAATGCTGTGACCGATGCCTGTAAACAGGAACCGGCACTGACGCCCAGTGCTGCCTTGATGCCAGCCCAACGCCCTTTCATCAGGCTCCAGTAGATGACCACTAACATATCCGGCCCCGGCACCAGTAACGCCAGCAACAGAACGGTGATGAAAAGGAACCATGCATCAGGCGTCATAAGAGGACTTGGAATCGGCTGAATCCGTCAATCGGTTGCGGGATTGTAGTCTACGCTCTGTGAGGCTTGATCACGGTTTGTTTCTTTTCTCGTGTTTAAGGAATCGTCCATGTCCGTTATCGCTGAGCGGTTAGCAGAACAGTCCAGTGTGTTAGTGCGGTTGATCTGGTGTGATAACGCGAATCTGATTCGCGCCAAAGCCTTCCATCGGGATGCGATGGAAACCTTTCAGTCCACAGGGATTGGCCTGACGGTTGCCAGTCAGGCGTTGTCTGTTGTGAGTGATGCCCTGTGTCCTGATACGGGGCTTTCCGGTACCGGTGAGAACTGGCTCAAACCGGACTGGGATACTCTGAAAATGACCGACTATTCCCCGGAGCATGCAACGGTTATTGCGGATATTGTTCAGCAGGATGGGGAACCCTGGCCATTATGCACACGTTATTTTTTGAAACGCATGCTGGCGACATTGAAAAATGAATTTCAATTGACCCTTAAAACCGGCTTTGAATTTGAATTTTACCTGATGCAGGAAAAAGACGGCGAATGCGTGCCCGCCGATCCGTTTACTTATTGTTCCGATTATGCCTTGTCACTCCTGCAGCCCATTGTCAGTGATATTCTCCTGAGCCTGAAAAAACAGAATATTTCGGTGCGAACGGTTCATTCAGAAAGTGGGCCGGGCCAGCTGGAAATGGCACTGGATTATGGCGATTCACTGAAAACGGCGGATGATCAGCTGTTTTTTCGGAAAACCGTACATGCCATTGCCAGACGCCATGGTTATGTGGCCTCGTTTCTCCCCAAGCTCCTGGCGGAACAGTGTGGCTCAGGCATGCATCTCCATTTCAGTCTGTGGAAAGATGGCTGCAACATCACCGGTGAAGATGGAAAGCATGCGCTTTCACCACAGGCTGAACAGTTTGTGGCGGGTATTCTGCATCACTTGCCATCATTGACGGCATTAACGACACCAAGCTGTAATTCGTTTCGTCGTATAGTGCCCCATTGCTGGAGTGGGGCCTACACGGCCTGGGGTTGGGACAATCGCGAAGCCGCGATAAGAATTCCCAGCCAGCCAGGACAGTTGTCGCCTTCTCACGTTGAGTTGAAAACGATCGATGCCAGTGCCAACCCTTATATTGCTCTGGGTGGTTTGATTGCAGCTGGACTGGATGGTTTGCGTCATGGGCTGACATTAAAACGGGAGTGTTCCACAGATCCGGATAATTTATCCGATGATGAAAAAAAACAGGCTGGCATAACGGCTTTACCCAATGATCTCGAAACGGCTTTGTCGCTATTTCAGAACAATCGAGTATTGATTGATGCCATGGGTGAAGCGCTTGCGAAGTCTTATCGGGGGGTTAAACGTTATGAAAATACTCTTTTTATTGATAAGATTTTGGAAGATGAAGTTAAAATACTATTAACCCGTTACTGATAAATTTTTATGGAGATAGGTTTTATAACACTGTCTCCTTAATCCAGCGTTAGCTTGAAAGTTATTACCTAACCTGGTTTCAACGTTGAATTGCAATACAGAGATTTAACCACTCAGGAAGCACTTTGCGGGAATGGTATAAGTTAGTCTCTATTTAATGTCGCCTATTCAAGTTCTATGCAATTCTTCCATTAACTGATGCCATAATCATGTCTTTGAGGCAGTATTGCATGATTAACACGTTGGTATTTTTTTTGATGCTATGTTCCCAGTAAAAATGGGGTTTCGAAAAATAAAGCCGGAATTGGTGATGTTTTCTATTTATTGATAATTGTGAAGCTCGATGCCATTACTGGCAGAGATCGTTTGAATTTTTATGACTATCTCATCATTAGACCGATGGTTCGCGGTCTTAATGCGCTTGACTGTGGTGCTTTAGTTGCCTATTTAGGGTAAAGTAGTGTCAAAAATATCAGTAAGTTGGTGATTCTTGCGAGAACATCTTGGGTGTGCGGCTGCTTTACGGTACGTCTTGCAGGTGAGTAATGTCCATTCATATGTTTTTCAAAGATCGCGTGCAATCTATTATTGATTAAATAAGATTAGAGTGTGTTGATTAATGTGATGTTCTATTCGTAATGTGTTCTCTATAAAAATACAAATAATGATTGTTTAAAGGAGGCTGACGATTTTCTGGGATTACCCATTGTTGAGTCTTGCCAAAAATAAGAGTATTTATCGGATTTGGTTAGTATGAATAATATGCGGTATGGATAAGGAAAAGTAGCCCATAATGTTGTAGTGCTTTGTTAGGGTATAAAGAGCAGTCACAAGGGCTTCGTATAGAGTAAGAATCTCATCTCTATCAGAGCAATAACCGTAAATAAAAAACAATATTCCGGGGTTTTAGCCATTTGTCGAAGGCTTTTAGTTGTCCTAATAAGCGTATAGTGTAGCCCGTTAGACATACGGGTATGGTTGTACAAATGATACTGGTGTAGGTCAGTCAGATATAGATTCAACCAGTCCTGTTGTAAGTACTGACAATAGTGATCAAGGATAGATTGTCGCAGTTAATTTAATCTCCCACTCATGGTGATTTCTTAAAGAGTATAGTGAATATTATTCCTTTTTTAATAAAATATAACGTTTATTAATAATGAACTTAAAATGATTTTAGTTCTCAAATACAGGTACGAACTTGTATTCGCAAATAGGGAGGAATGCGAGTAAGTAAAATTAAGATTCAGACTGTAACTTTAAATGAAGGAGAGAACCATGCACCAGATTTCGCAGCGTTATGTGCCTCCCGCTTATTATCCGCCACCTCCGTATTATCCGCCGCCTCAAGGTGAGGGCCCACCACCTTCTTATACGGCAGAAGCTGCTGATCATATGCAATATCGATCTGATCCGACGAGGGCGCCTTATCCACATGAGCCTCCCCCACCGTATCCGGGAAGCAATGAAGATGAATATAATCCACCTGCCCAGCTTCCTTCGTATCCACATGATGTACAGACGCTAAGATGTCCTAGCCCAATAATCGGGTTAAATACTGGCAGGTATTCATCGATTGAAAACTTCAATAGGGAAAGACCTGTAAGGACGGATTTAGCTCATCGCAGTTGTCATGTTGTTTTTTTGAAAGGTATTGCTACCCCATTTACTTTTTTAGGTGGTACCCTTTTATGGGCAATATATGGTTTCTTTCGCGGAATATTTACTGGAATATCTGAAGCTAGAGATTTAATCGATGATTCTCAATGTGAAATATGGACAAAAGTATTGTTGGCCCCCTGTTTAGTCTATTTGGCTATTGGCGCGGTTTATCGCAATGTTGTTTTAGGCTTGATAGCCGGAGGAATCTTTGGGGGATATGTATCATGCAATTCATTGTGGAACAATGAACCGATTGTTTTCTATCCTCAAGAATATTTTCGTATTCCAATGTTGAACTCGATATACCATCGGGCTATATCTAGATAAATAGATAAACGAATAGACAGATTTATTAAGGTAAACTTTGGATGTGATTTTTCACATGAAACGGTTTTTGGTGGTATATAATAATCCGATTTTGGTTTTTAATATTCGGCTTGTGTCAACATAAATGACAGTCTTCTACGATTTTGCTGACTGAATTATTTTTATTGAGGGGGACGTACTTCTACGGCTGCTGTAAAAAGCGAATGAGTATTACGGAGGCAAAATTGGCATGCCTCCGTAATAGCTATTATGCGGAAGCGTGTTCCTGTGATTCTCGTTTTGGTGCTTTCGTATAATGTGTGTTGTGTTCTCTTGGCTTCCAGCTCCGCATCTGCTTTTGTAATTTCCAACTACCAGAAACTCCCAGCACAGAGCAGGCGGTCATAAATCCGGACATGGCCGCACCAACGACACCGGCGGTCATGACATCCTGCCCGGTCAGGTACAAACCGGGAATCTCGGTCTTGGGTTTCAGCCAATCCTGATTAAAACGTTGGGGATCGTGATCCAGTCCGTAGATTTCCCCTTTTTTATAGAAGCAGAAGAAGTCAGTGGACAGTGGTGTAGACAGCTCATAGTAATCAATCTTGCCACGTAGTTGTGGCATCTTGTTATACAGAATTTCCAGCAAGCGTGCGGAAAAGGCTTCTTTCAGCGCATCATAATCTTCACCTCGCTTACCCCAGGTTTCGTCTTTCCATTGTTCAAACCACTCAAATTTTGCCGGTGCCACGATTTCAATGGTGGCGCGGTTGGGATAGCGCGAATCCCAGCTGGGGTCTTTGGCGGACGGGAATGACACATAAACGACGGGGAACGGTTTACTGCTGTCTGCCAGGAAGTTATTCA
>OZ220206.1:0-5423 GCA_964291505.2 uncultured Kistimonas sp.
CCTATGGTGCACGCGCAATAGCCAAAGGCGGACTACAGTCGCTGCCCAAGATGACTTTCCCTGGTGGTCTGCTGGTGGGCTGTGATGCAGGCACCCTGAATTACGCCAAGATCAAGGGCTCACATACTGCCATGAAGAGCGGCATGATCGCAGCGGAAACTATTTTCGAAACGCTCAAGTCAGGCGATGAAGGCGGCAGTGAACTGGGCGCCTTTACCCAGGCTTTTGAAAGCTCCTGGGTTTATGAAGAGCTTCATGCTCAGCGCAACTTTGGTCCACTGGTACACAAGCACGGCGCCCTGTTGGGTGGTGGTTTATCGTGGGTTGATATCAATATATTCAACGGCAAACTGCCTTACACCCTACACGACAAGTCTGCAGATTACGCCCAGCTTAAGCCAGCAGCCGAATGTCCGAAACTGACCTACCCCAAGCCCGATGGCAAACTGAGTTTTGACAAGTTAAGTTCCGTATTCCTCTCTAACACCAACCATGAGGAAGACCAGCCCTGCCATCTGCGTTTGACGGATGCCGATCTTCCTATACGCGACAATCTGCCTCAGTTCGATGAGCCGGCACAGCGTTACTGCCCTGCTGGGGTGTATGAAGTCATGGCGGATGAGGTGTCTGGCGAGAAACGGTTCGTAATCAACGCCCAGAACTGTGTGCACTGCAAGACCTGCGACATCAAGGATCCTGCCCAGAATATCACTTGGGTTGCACCGGAAGGGACTGGCGGCCCCAACTATCCCAACATGTAAAACAAAGGGGCGAATTTTTCGCCCCTTTTTCTTGCCCTAGCCTTACCCTGTCAAGGCGATGCTACCGGCGCGATTTTGTAAAAAGCGCCACCGCTCCAGATGCCATACCAATCGCTATTCTCCATTGGCTGGATATCTGCCATTTCAACAAGTTGATAGAAAATATTCCGATGCACCAATGCTTCGAGCTGATCACGTACCAGGATATAAGGCGAAGGCTCTGCTGACTCTGGGTCGAGATCTACTCGAAACGGATGTTCACTATCCAGACGCACGGTATCGCCCACATTCGTCGTGAACGTCAACACCTGATTCTGCCCCTCCCCTTCCACATCTACGGCAATAGCGACAAACGGCGCATCTTCCACCTGGATCCTGACTTTCTCGACCGGGGTTACCAGGTAATAACAGTCGTCATCGTCATGCCGCATAATGGTTGAAAACAGCCGCACCATTGAAGCCCGCCCGATCGGACTACCCATATAATGCCAACTGCCATCACGGCGTATGACCATATCCATATCACCACAGAATGGCGGGTTCCAAGCATGAACGGGCGGCAGCCCAGCTTCTGTTCTTATTTTTTCCAGGTTATTGAGCAGGGAGTCCCGGGTTTTATGCTGATCTGTCACACGACCTCCAGGCAATACCGCCATAGTTCTGACACATAGAGAATCCTTATCCACTAAGTATAAGGTTCACCACGGCTGAATCCAGCGGAGTGCTAATCTCAGCAGTAGAGGGATCCAATAAATCGATCAGGCAGTAGCAGAAAGACAACAATGAATCCTTTCACCGTTATCGTTCACTGGCTCGAAAAGTGGCTGACCCACGAAACCTCACCGGCGCGAGGCGCCACGCTGTGTGATTTCGACCGTATTCGCTATGAACTGAAACCTGCGGATGTCCTGCTGATCGAAGGACGATCCCGTGTGGCAGGCGTCATCAAACAGATTACTCAGAGCAACTGGTCCCATGCCGCCCTCTACATCGGCAAACTGCATGATATTGAAGATAAACGACTGAGAGACTACGTCAGCAAAAGTTATGACGGAGACAATGAAGATCAATTACTGATCGAGAGTGAGCTGGGACTCGGCACCGTGATCCGCCCATTGCAGGTATACGAAGGTGAGCACGTTCGCATCTGTCGTCCTAACGGCATGAGCTATCGTGATGGTCAACAGGTGCTGCATTATGCTGTCAGCCGTCTAGGGCAAGAATACGACATTCGTCAAATCCTCGATTTACTGCGTTTTCTGCTTCCCTACAGCTTTATCCCCGGTCGCTGGCGGTCATCCCTGTTCAGCCACATGCCAGGACAGGCGACAAAAACCGTTTGTTCAACCATGATTGCTGAAGCCTTCAGCTTTATTCATTTTCCTATCCTGCCCCTGGTAAAGCGGAATGGCGATAAAGGCGTGCAGCTGTTTCAACGCAATCCCAAGCTCTGTACGCCTCGGGATTTCGATTACTCCCCTTATTTCACCATCATCAAATACCCCTTCCTGGACTTCAGCCAACACTCGTCTGACTGCCGACTGTTACCCTGGAATGGTGATAGTACGTTGGAAGGCCAAGAGGCCGACCTTTACATGACGGCAGGACAAATTCGCGATCTCAAACGTTTTAAAGACAAGTTGTCAGCCGACGCACCTGCATCAGGCCCCCGGCAAACTCCTCCCAAAGAAAAGCCCGACGACACTGCAATCTAACGCTTCACGACCGTCAAATAATTTACCTTAATAATCATTGATTTCATTTTTATGCGTTTTTTGTCTAATTCTTGGCTGGAAGATGTCAAAATATCGTTAATACTTACAGTGCTGATGAGGTTGATGTCCCCCTACAACCTTGTCAGCTAGGTCAGCAATGACCTTGGTACTTGGATTGTGTACCTATGTTTCACTCCTAATGGTCTTAGCCCGCGATACTTCCCCCAGTACGCGGGTTTTTTTTGTGTCCCGAAAACACCCGCTTTTACAAGCACTTATGAGTATTCACTGCATTATCTCTGAAAGTCCTTTTCCTGCATATGGCGCTACAAGACGTCGTGAAAACCTGGCAATAACTTGGCTTTCAAATGCCACGTAAACGCCGAAAAACGAATAAAAATCATGCATAAATCGCTATAAACATTAGCCATTTAATCAAGATGGTGTATGACGAAATCTCTAGAAAAGATAAAACCATGAGATCATGGAAATCGAAACGCAGGCATAAACCAGCATAACCGGGAATCCAGCGCGCAGATAATCGGTTAACTGATAATTACCCGCGCTGTAGATCATGAGGTTCGTTTGATAACCGACAGGCGTTAGAAAGCTGCAGCTGGCAGCAAAGGCAATGGTCATAATAAAGGCTCCGGGATCTATCCCCAATACCTGGGCCAGTCCCAAAGCGAGAGGGAATGACAAGGCTGCCGCAACATTATTGGTGACAACCTCAGTCAATACCATGGTTAAAATAAACAACCCAGCCATAACGACCCACGGTTGAAAGTCCTGTAAGTAGATCGCGGCATGTTGTGCGATGGCATGAACAGTGCCGTCATTAGTAAAGACCTGTGCGATACCCAGAGCAGAACCTATAACAGCAATCAGTTCGAACGGGATGCGATTCCGCAGTTCTTCCAAGCGAGTGTAATCAGCCAGAAGGTAGACAATAAATATGCCGATCAGCCCTTCCAGCAGGGGAAACAACCCCATAATGGAACCTGCCAGAGCAAACAGAAACAGAGAAATGCTGATCACGCTGCTACGTGTATCCAGGCTACCGCTCGCAACATGTTCACGCAGGATATGAAAGTCTGTAGTCTCTTCGCTGAGCGCTCTAAAGTCTTCTCCCGTGGCCAACAACAAGCGGTCGCCTACCTGAAGGCGAACATTAGACAATTTTCCGGTTAACTCCTGATTCCCCCGACTCAGGGCTACAACGGCAGCATCATAGCGTATGCGAAGGCCCAGATTACGGACAAACTTGCGCGCCAAGTCCGAACCTGAGGCAATAACGACTTCAGTCAGATTGCCGACGGGGATTCTCTCTTCTTCGGTAAGTAACACCAGGCCAGAAAACCGATCCAGTTCAGAAATAAAATTCGGATCACCATTAAAGATCAAAATATCATTGGCGCGTATACGGCGATTGGGGCGTACAGGGGTAATCAACCGGCCTTCGCGCCACATTTCGACGAGGAAGATACTTTCCAGATCCCGAAAACCGTTTTCCTTGATGCTTTTACCAACCAGCGGTGAACCTTCTTCAACCCGCGCTTCCATCAGGAACTTGTTATACGACTCACTGGACTGGGTGCTATCCGGCAAAATATATTGGCCCGTTGCGATCAACACGAAAAGAACGGCTATCACTACGGGGGCACCAATCTTGAAAAAATCACCAAACTCAAGGGGCTCAAGACCTGCGCTAACCACAAAGCTGTTAATGATGAGATTGGTCGATGTACCAATCAACGTCAGCATTCCACCGGCAATAGCACTATAAGAGAGCGGAATCAGCATCTTTGAAGCCGCATGTTGCTTTTGCCCCGCCACCTTACCCATAAAAGCTGCAACAATGGCCGTATTGTTAAGCATGGAGGATAAAAACGCCGTCATGGTACACAGCCGGAGTAATGCCGTGCGGTAACCACAATCCAGCGCATGGCGAGTGGCCATCTCAATAAAACGGTTTTTTTCCAGAACAATGGACACCAGTAACAATAAGACCAGTGTCATCAGCACAGGATTGACGAAATTTGCCAATGCATCTTCAACGCCCAACTGGCCGGTAAACAGGAAATAAAGCAACGCCATCGCAAAAATCTGACCCGCACGCCACAGGTTGCTGATTAATGCTGCCAGTACGAGCACCAGAACCGAGCCATTAATCCATGGCATAAGCTGGGAATAGGTTTCCATTAACCGTCCATGGTTTCACATTGCTTATTTAGATTACTTTAGCAGTGCGTCACAATTCAGGAGATCTATTGAAAGGCATCAACAAAATCAATCATGGTGGGATTGCCGTTTAATAACTCATCCAGCAAACCTTCAGCGGCCTGCCAATTCAGTTCTGGGTATTGCGCCTTGGAATCGTTGACCAGATGACTGAAGGTTTTTTGGCGCTCCTGAAAAATATGCTTACTGACGCCACCCTTCCCTTCACTACGAATAAATTTCATCGCCTCCATGATATCTGCCAGTTTGGCAATCCGCTTTAAACGGTCTGTTAGGTGGTGCTTATACTGTTTGTATTCAGGGCAGAGAGATTCTTCTATTTTTTCGATGGGACTGTCCCCTTTGGGAAAAGACGCTTCCAGTCGACGCTTAAGCGGTGTTGCCAGATCACCCGTTAATGTCTCCGGCATATCATGCCATAAGCAGAACTGAAGCAGTGCCAGCTTTTCTTCCGGTGAAATAGCGGGATACACCACATCCGTCAGCGAACAGGCGTACATTGTGACCAGGAAAGAGTGCTCAGCAATCGAGGGATAACGGTGACAGGGAACGGAATGCCAGCGAGTCACATCAGCGCTTCGTGCAATATCGTATA
Organism: uncultured Kistimonas sp.; assembly: GCA_964291505.2. Lineage (GTDB taxonomy): Bacteria > Pseudomonadota > Gammaproteobacteria > Pseudomonadales > Endozoicomonadaceae > Kistimonas. Next base: position 5,313 of record OZ220206.1, read on the forward strand.
TATTCATAAATCCCCCGGAAGCAAGTTGAAATCAAATTAATAAATGTTCACTTGTTCTCAGTTGCCATTAAATCAACAGACTGCTTATTCCTATGTCCAGTATAAGTCTTG
>OZ220207.1:0-8591 GCA_964291505.2 uncultured Kistimonas sp.
CGGAAGATACTGCGGATAGAGTAAGTGACATAGGTAGTAGCGAGGCTACGGCATTACCACCAGAAAAGAGTGTAGAAGAGCAACCTGAACCTGTTGTGGTCAAGCCAAAATCTCGGAAGCCCCTGACATCCAGACAAAAGCGACAGCAAAAACAACGGCAAAAACAAAAACGCGCGACTGAAAAAGCTACCACGACCTCGCAGCAACACACACCGAAGCAACTTGCTACGGCAGAGCCTGATGCTGCTCAAAAGGTCGAAGAAGCTACAGCTAACAGTACTATCAAGGACATACGAAGTAATGAGAGTGGCATCTCATTACCAACAGAACAGACTATTGAACAGCCACCTGTTGTGGTCAGACCCAAGTCACCTGAACAGAAAGAAAAGAGCGTTACAGAAACAACCTTAACAACTCCCCTGCAAGAGCCAAAAGAACAACTAATTGAAGAAACGCCTGCAACAGTCAGGCCTAAGCAACCCCAAACTCCGGCATCTGAAAAGAAAGGCAAAAGCGCTACAGCTGAACCACAACAACGGCCAGCCTCTCAGCCCCATAAAAGCGTTGCTGAACAGCCGTGGTTTGAATTTAAGGATGCAGTGTGGAATAGAAGAGTTAGCGACGCAAATGCATCAATAAAAAAATTAAAAAAGCTGCTCACAAACAAAAAATTCAACCAAATCCCTCAAATATTAGAGCTTTTAGTTTCATCTTTTAGTCAGCACATTACAGATATAACATCATCAGCTAGAAAGGATGAAACAATAACGCATGATCATTATTTAATGCTGTACCAACTGGCCTTAATAAATTGCGACTTAGACTCTATCGCTTTCCCCATGACCAAGAACAAAGAAAAGCTTACACCAATATCAAAATATAAACTTCATTTTATTGCTGAGTCATTAACCGATGCCAGAAATGAATTACAAAATGGACTGATATTATTTTGCCAGAATTATTCCAAATCTACAGAAGAGTGGTCGCATGTCATTCTTATTCACACACTATGCCTTTCCTTTAGTGTAAATCATGAGGACACGCCATTTTATTTTTTAACGGATACTCGTCAGTCATCATCACCTGATACAGAAATGAAACGACTTTCAAAAATAGTCATTCCAACACTAAAAAAAATAATAGAGCAATCACATAGTCAGGGGAAACTGTTCGATCGCGAAAGAATGATAACAGATAAACCTTTATGGAATTCTGACGAACATTTTACTCATCTGTCTATTAAGGATTTAGCTCATTTCCCTTCGCTACAAGATTTTTTAAAATTCATTAATGTCATCACATGCAGGATTGTCCTTGATGGTGATGGAAGTCCGCACGATAAAAGCAGCCAAACATGGAAAGTTGATCTATTACAACCATTATTTAATGAACTTTTTGACAAAATACAATCAAGCATGAACACATTTAACAATGATGAAACACTGAGCATTCAGGGCATTCTTAAAGATATTCGTAAAGTCTATCATCCTGTCTTACGTGAGGTGAGTAATGATTTAAATACAAAATTGAATGCGGTCATTGAGGAACTCAGTCAGTTTAAAGCTGGAAAGCCTGTAATCGCAAACGAGAACGACACTCCCACTGCCAGCAAAAAACCACAATCTTGCGAAACGTTGGAATCAAAGGATCACAGTACAACACCAACGTTAAGTGGCGTTGACGAAGAAACAACAAAAGCAAAAGCGGACGCAGATACAACCAGGAGTCAGTCATCCCATGAGACAAAGGATACTGTTCAAGACACTACAGGTCATCTGGCAGAACCGGAATTAGCTGCGACACAGGAAACATCAACACAGCCAGAAGATACCCTGACATCAACCTTCACCGCTGCAACCGACTCTACCACTGGCGCTGATGAACCCAGTAAGGCTCCTTTGGTCAGCGCATCATCAAGCCTGGCAACGCTCAAAGAAGCTCTAATTACGTATGATAACTTTGGAAAAAAAAGGAGAAGAAAGGCCTTTCGTAATCTCATAGAGGCTAACTTTACGATTGACCGTTCTCAATTTGACCAGTTCATAGAGAATAAATTGGTTCCGGAAGACGTGTGTATCCGCTTGGCCGATGAGGGTGAGACCGGTGAATTTATGGCTTACTATGAGTCTTGGTGTAGCTCACTTCAGCAACCTTCACCAGTGCTTTCAGCGCCAAAAGAAGAAAAGCCAATACCATCACAATCAGAATCTATTGAAACCTTTGCATACACAGCCACAACCAGCAAAAAGCCACGACCTGACGAAACATTAGAATCAAAGGATTCTAGTACAACACCCACAGTCAGCGGCGCTGAAGAAGAAACAACAAAAGCAAAAACGGAGGAAGATACAACAGAAAACCAGCCTCCCCAGGAAGCGCAGGATACTGCCCAAGGCATAACAGATCATGATCAACCAACAGAACAGCCATTATCTGAAACACACGATGTGCTGAGACAACTAAAAGATACCCTGCCATCTACCTTAATCTCTGCAACCGATTCTGTCTCTGGTGCTCAAGCCAGTCAGGCCCCTTTGGTCAGCGCACCGTCATCAGACAGCGCGGCTCCCGTAGAGTCTCCCATTTCCTATGAAAGCTTTGGAAAAGGAAGGAGAACGAAGGCCATTCACCACTTGAAAGCTGCCGGTTTTGAAATTAACCGTCCTCGATTAAACCAGTTCTTAGAGCAGAAGCTTGTTACGGAAGACGAGTGTATACGTCTGGCTGATAAGGGTGATAAAGATGATTTTATGGCTGCTTTTAAGCCTTGGTATAACTCGGTGATACAGCCTTCACCAGAGGCTTCAGAAACAAAAGAAAAAAATCCAATAGCATCAAAATCAGAATCTACTGCAACCGTTGAATTTGGAGATCGCAGAAACCTGAACAAGCACCTCAAAAAGGCAGGCATGCACATCACCCTGACTGAGTTGAATCTTTTTATTGATCCCAGTCGTGTAGACCTTAATGACTGTATGCTCGCCTCTCATGGCAACAAAAAGGCCATTCATCGCCTTAAAAGTGCTTATGAACGCTGGAAGCAGCCAGGTTTAACCGCCGCTCCGGCAACCATTGCAAAAGCAGAAACCGTAGCAGTCGCTGAAGCACTAACGAGTGAAGAAGCATTGAACAATCTGTTACAACAGATCAAAGCCGTCAAACCCGTCAAACCCAGTCCGCATTCTCCCTTTGATCAACCACTCACCACTGATATCTGCAAAGATGGCGGTGAACGCACATTCGATAGAGAACTTGAGCAACTAAAAAAAGAAATGGATGCAAACAGGCAAAATCTGGATGAAGGCGATGAAGAATCAAGAAAGTTATTGAATATAAGACAAAAACTGGAAACGATGATTCTTAAGCATCGATTTAACAAGCGTACATTTGATGATACAAAACGAGCTATTGAACAAGAAACGAGAGGCGAACAACAAACGATAATTGAACTACGCCAGATTATGCTAGAGAAGTTACAAACAGAAAAAACCTTTCGCCAGACACACTTAACAACTGAAGAAGCCAGTGAATTACGATCATACCGTCAGGCAATCCAGATATTCCATGACAACCGGCTAAAGGGCAAGGATGCAGCCAGTTGCCAGGGGTTTGTGAATTCAATTGAATATTACTTGAGTGAGCATGGTTATCAGCAGGTCATAGGGACTGACCAAGAGATTGAATGGAAAACCGGCGATACTGCACCCGTGCTCTGCTGGGGCCAATTGGAACAAAGAAAGCATGACTATAATGTGTTCCTTGATCAGGAATCGCCTAATGCTTTCAAATCTGCAATACACAAAGGTGAACAGTGGGAGTCCAGTGAAATTCAAGACTCAAAAGAGCAGTTAAACGGCGAACGCTATGTGCTTCTGAGAACATCGCCCTCAGGTAACTTCGGACATTTCGTCAATATGGTTCGATCCAAAGCCACGGGGCGATTCATTGTGATTGATGGAAAAAAACTGAATGTTTTCCCCGTTCTTCACGACAATGGTGAATTCACCGATGAAGCGTATGAAGAACTTGCCAACAAAAATGTATATGTTATGCGTATGGATTTAATCCCCGCTGAAACCTTGGAACAAGAATTCCAGAAATGTACTGAGTTGTTGCAAAGTCACCGCTAGAAGGACTCTCCCATCTGCAAGGCGCTACTCACTGCTTTTGATGTAGCCATTTGCCAACAGGGGAACGCTGTTTTTTCGCGCGGCTCTGAAAAGGGTAATTCTGAATGGCAATGATTATTTCCATCAGCCAATTCTTAAATCCATATAGCGGATTTCCGGAAAACCGGGAATCCGCTATATGGATCAACCAATTTATCGTTTTATTTGAATTCCCGTTAAATGGCTTTTTTACACTGACACACTGAATGTTCGCTCCACTCCGTTGTCCACCAGTGCCCTGTCCATTGCCCCCCTTCATTCACACATCGTTGAGGACATTTGGCTTGGGCATCTTCTGTATCATTCCATATCGGATCGTTATTCCTGGATGAAAACACCTTGTACTTCGGTTTTTCAGGCTTAACTGGAGATGCCGGCGGCTTCGGCGGTTCAGGAGGAGCAACCGCAACTCTGATACCGGTTGGAGGATCCATCACAGGCTTACCCGAACCTGTACCGTCATCGCCGGTTCCTGTGCCGCCATTGCCACCATTATTGTTGCCACCGGCAACAGGAGGCACAGGCGCAGCCGGCGGGATATCAACGGCATTTTTCACACAGTCTTTGCCGCAATCCACCCATGCCAGTTCATCATTCACAAGGTTCCCGTACAACGTATACACCTGGCTGGATGTGCCTGTATTGGCAGAATCCCCTTTCAGGTAGACATTTACCCGAACGCCCGATTTTCCATCTCTGATAACCTCAGCCCCAGAAACCGTTTTCCGGCTCACATGGCTTAATACATAAGGTTCGGGTAATTCTCGTTTTGTTTGATGTTTAAGATTAATGTTCTGCTTAATTTCATGCGCCAGCAAAGCGGCTTCCATATGCTTGGGATTCCCTTTGTAAACGTTGTAGGAATAAAAGGCCATTGCAACGATGGCGACAATAATCAGTAAAACAAATGACATCTCAACAAGGGTAACGCCCCTGCTCGTTCGAATAGATGGTAACGGCATACACACCCTCCATGGCTGCAACGAGCGATGAATTTAACAATCACAAAGATAAATAAAAATAAGCCTATTATTAATGGAACGATCTAAGCTATTAAAATAAACATATTAAGTCAATTCAAAAAAACAACAATTCATTATTAAAAATAATAAAATATCAAAATACTTAATACTTGAAATATAAAACCCAAAAAATAACTAACTGATATAACCATTCAGGTATTTTCGCTTCCACTTTTCTTCTATCTATGATTGTTGAAAAGCCGTGATTTCCTTTAAAAAACCCCGTTTCATCTACACCACGTCCGCAACAAATCCTGTATCATGCTGCGCCAAATACGATGTGCACCCATCAGGAATCCACGAAAAGTCACGAGTCCCTGCCTCAGACAGGTGCCGGTGCCAAAGATCCAGGACGTGACTGCCCCCATGGCAGCTATAGCAAACCATGAAAATTTCGAAACAAAGTCTTGAAGAGCAAGCGGCAAACTATCTCAGGGAGCAGATCCTCGCGGGGGATTACCGCTCTGGCGACAAACTGGTAGAAAGCACCCTGGCCAAAACTCTGGATCTCTCCCGGACCACTGTCAGAATGGCACTAAACACCCTCGCCAGTGAGGGCCTGATTTCCCAGAAACCCTATGCAGGCTGGCAGGTCATCACCATGGACGACAGTGACCTGTGGGAAATCTACCACTTGCGCGTTGCCCTGGAGAGTCAGGCTGCCAGAATGGCTGCAGAGCGTATCACCCAGGAGAAGCGAGAGAGGCTCATAAACTTCTTCAACGGCTACCTGGCACTGTGTGAACGAGATGATGCGGATATTGATGACGTCAGTCAGCAGGATCTTGAATTACACCGGCTGATTGTCGACCTGAGTGAGAGCCAGCGATTGGCCAAAATGTATAACATGGTTGCCAACCAGATGATCATTTACATGCAAATGACCCACTACGATTACAGCATTCACGACAGTGCGCTGAGTCACCAGACACTGGTTGATGCTATCTGCGAAGGTAATATTGAACAAGCAGGCGTACTGGCAAGGGAAAATATCAGCACATTTACGGAACTGGGACACAAGCTGAAGCGCCAGCAAGAGGCGCTTCAGTAAACGACGGGGAAATTCTTCCCCGTTTTCTTATGAAGGCATCGGCAGCTTCGGTTCACGACGGAAGAAGCCCATAACCTGCTCCTTGGTCATGTTGAAGATGAACAGGGAAACGATAACCAGCAGGATACCCATGCTTTTCTGCAGCGTCACAGATTCACCCAGCATGAAGATGGACAGCACATAGGCAGACAGAGGAATCAGGTTCTGAACCATGTTGGCACGCTCTACACCGGCCGCCTGAAGGGAGTAGAAGTACATAACGTAGGCTGCACCAGAGCACAGGAAGCCCAGCGCCAGCGCACAGAACAGGTAGTAACCGTTATCAAAGATAATGGCCGCCTGGGAGAAATCGGTTCCCTGGGCAAACATCACCATAACCAGTGCCGCAGTCGCAAACATGAACTGGTACATCATGGAGGAAAGGCCGTCATAACGGTCACCCAGGCGCTTGTTGATAAACGTCGAGATAACAAAGCCCATCACACCAATCACCATGTAGGCGTGACCGATGTTGATACCGGAGAACTTGTTACCGGGATCGCTGGCGATGCAGTACGCGCCGAAGAACGACAAAGCAACACCAACGGTCTGAATGCCAGTCGGAATCTTGCGGAACACAAGAATACTGACCAGCAGGGTGAAGATCGGAATCATGCCGTTGATAACGCCGACTTCAGACGCAGAGATATAACGCAGTGCCAGCAGTGAGGTATAGAAAAATACCGCCTGGGCAATAATGCCGGAGACCGCCATGATCGGCGCATCTTTCAGGTTCAGCCAAACCTTCTTTTTGGAAAATGCAAAAACAACGAGCAGTCCCAGTGACGCCAGGCCATAACGGATAATGGCAAAGACGACAGGATCAATCTTGTCAGACAAAACAGCGGAGAAAACATAAGAGGAACCCCAGATGATAGCGCAGAGAATGGCTACCAGAACGCCGGTTAATTCTGTTCTGTTCATGGTGATACCCCGGGTTTGAATCCCGAAACAGGGTTAATTGAAATGAATTAAACCGCCCTCATAAGAAGGCGGCGGTTAAATCAGTTGACCTGAAATTCCTTAATGAACTCGTCATTGAGTTCAATACCCAGACCCGGACGATCCGGCACTTCCAGGAAGCCCTCGTGGAACGCAATCGGATTGATCACCAATCCATTGTCGTTCACCAGCGGACTGGTGCTCTCGGAGTATTCCATCAGCGTGCCGTGCTCGCAGGAAGCGAGGAAATGCACGGAGGCCGCCAGCAGGATACCGGTGCTGAATCCGTGAGGAATCAGCTGGACACCGTTGAGCTGAGCCATGTCGTAAATCTTGCGCATCTCGGTGATGCCCGCCGCAGCGGGTAATATCCGGCTGGACGATATCGGGATCGAAACGCTCAAGGAAATCCTTGAATTCATAACGGGTTGTCAGTGCTTCACCACCAGCAATCTTCTGGGTCGCCTGTGCCGCCAACTTGGTGTAACCCTTGATGTCGTCTGCCAGTACCGGCTCTTCGATCCAGTTCAGGTCGAATTCCTCCAGGCGCTTGCACATCCGCAGTGCATGACCAGCGGTACCCCCACTTGGTGGCCAAATCGATTTGCAATTCAATTTCGTTGCCAATCGCTTCACGGACATGCTTGACGATCTGGTAGTCGGTGTCCGGATCATCACCCAGAACACCACCACCGAACTTCAGACTCTTGAAGCCTTTCTCAACCAGCTTCAGGGCAATTTCACGGTTGTCTTCCGGACGATCTGCCGGAATAAATGTGCCGTAAGCACGGATACGGTCACGAAACTTGCCACCCAGCAGGGTATGCAGAGGCACGTTGTAATACTTGGCTGCGATATCCCACAGGGCAATATCGATGGCGCTGATCGCGTGAATACCGGCACCTCGTCGTCCAACATAGTTGGACGACGAGTACATTTTCTGCCACAGTCGTGCAATTTCCAGCGGGTTTTCGCCGATCAGCAGTTCTTTCAGGCCCGTAGCAGTACAGGTTGGAGTTAGGCGTTTCAATCAGCGCCTTGATGACCATCGGGGAACTGTCAGATTCGCCCGATACCGGTAATGCCTTCATCGGTATGCACGCGGACGATGATCGCGTCTTCGCCCCATTCACAGACCTCACCCGGCGCAGGAACGCGCAGGTGAATCACCTCAATGTCAGTAATTTTCATTGTCTACCCCGAATCACTCGTAACGTTTCTTTGGGCAAAGCGGTGCCTGTTCCGGCATCCGTTAAGGACGCCGGATTCAGAATCATTTGTGGGTATCAGGCCGGCTCAATGCAGAGCATTTTTTCCAGGCGCTGGTCTTTCTGATAAAGCGTGCAGTAGGCGTAACCAATCTCTTCG
>OZ220208.1:0-14770 GCA_964291505.2 uncultured Kistimonas sp.
CCACCATGCCGGCACCCACCACAAGCACGTCATACCGCCTTGTCATGATTTCTCCTGAACGTACGTTTGTTTAAAGCGACTCTGCCTGTAATCCATGAGCCTGACAAGCCTGTCTCAGGCCTGCCTAAATAGCTGCCTCAATGTACCGAAAATGATCAACACCCAATGCACTCAATACAGTTTCAGTCACTTGTTTTTGACTGACAGCCGCAGAGTGTTCAACCAAAACAATCTCACTGACATGCCGACGCGTATTTAAACTGGCAAAACGCAATTGAGAGAGCGCAGAAATCATCGCTGTCAGACTGGGGTTAAACGCTGCATTTTCGGCATAACGACCAACAAACACAGCATCATCATCGGTTCGCAGTGCGACGCCGGCATAACCGCCAGTATAAGGGGCATAACTTGCGCAGGCTGCCTGACAAGCAGCCACTGCTAACGGATCACTCTCATCTACATGCAACGATTGCGATGAGTCATCCATCAATAGCGTCGAAACACCCAGGTTTTTTGGGCCAAACGCTGACGGTAATAACTGTGTCAACTGACAGTGTTCAACAGCCTGGCTGTCGGTCATATCCCCAATCATGATATCCAGGGATTCTGCTGTTGCTGTTTCAAACATAAATTGCCGGCAGTGACCACAAGGTGCCGCATTGACTGCCAATTTCTCCAAGCCTTTTTCACCATTCAGCCAGGCATTGTTGATCACCGCCTGCTCTGCATGCAGCGTAACCGCCATGCTGCCACCTGCCAGTTCCATGTTGGCACCAAGATACACCTTACCCGATAACCCACGGGCCACTGCGCCGACATAAAAGGATGAAACCGGCGCCCAGGCGCAGGCGGCGGCCAGAGGCATCAAACGGACCAGCAGATTATTCGGATCACTGTCCAACTTATTAGTTAAGGCATCCACTTGGTCTGGCAGTATTACCCCTGCCTGACTAAAGACAATCTCTTTCAGGATCGGGTGGCTGTCAGCAGGAAATTGGTCGAAAACTTCAGCGCGGAAACAACTGGAAAACATGGGCTTCACTTCATACCGGTGACAGGCGGGTTATGTCACAATCCGCCATGGCGGGATAGTGTAATACTGAGTCATCAGCGATACCAGAAACGACGTCGTCCACTCAACGGACCCATGCATAAGATTGGGAACTTCCTTAGCATTGATGGACACTCATGTACTTCATTGCCTTTTTCATGATTTTACTCGCCTTGCGTATTAACATGAGTCAAGAAAAGGGTCGGGGACTTACACCAAAGCATTTACCTTTTTTGGCCAGCTGCGCTGTACCGCAGAACACCTGAAAAGCCCCACATAAAACATTCTGTTACAAAAGGCTTCTTTATGGATGAATTGAACCAGGCACAGCGGGAAGAATTAACAGGCAATCTGCTGTCCCTGCGTGATGACCTGCGGCAACAGCTGGACCGTACCAGTGAATCCGCCCAAACCGTCACACTGGACCAGCAGGCCTTCGGGCGGGTTTCCCGAGTCGATGCTCTCCAGCAACAGAGTATGGCCCAGGCCAGCAAGGCACAATGTGAACAACAGCTACGCCAAGTGCTTCGGGCGCTGGCAGATGTGGACAGTGGCGACTATGGTTTCTGCCGAAGCTGCGATAACCCGATCGGTTACGAACGACTAAAAATCCGGCCGGAGACGCCGCTTTGCCTGAACTGTCAGGCCAAAGCCGAGCAGGCCTGAACAGGCTATTTACTTATTTGGGCAATCCCTGTCGCACCCTACAATGTGGGCGGAATGCACGCCTTTGTGCCGCATAATGGACGTGCCACATGAACAACCATGAGATTTGACCAGACCCGTGTCACCCATTGTTATTTTTGATTCCGGGGTCGGTGGGCTCAGCATATTTGATGAGGTTCGCCAGCAATTACCCTGGCTGCCCGTTGTGTACTGCTCCGATAACGCCGGTTTCCCCTATGGCCCGAAAAGTGAGGCCGAAGTTATCGCGCGCGTCAGCGAGTGCCTGTTTCGTCTGCAGGACAACTACCCCCCCCAATTGGTGGTGATTGCCTGCAATACCGCCAGCACCGTTGCACTTCCGCGTGTTCGTCAGGAACTTTCCGTGCCGGTAGTGGGGGTTGTGCCTGCCATCAAAACCGCAGCCAGTCTGTCCAGAAACCGTTGCATCGGCCTGCTGGCAACGCCTGGCACGGTGAATCGTCCTTATACCGATCAACTGATCCGGGAATTTGCCAGCGACTGTGACGTTGTTCGGGTCGGCTCGTCGGAACTGGTGTATCTGGCAGAACAGCAATTACGCGGCCAGCCGATCAGTCAGGTTCTGCTTGCTGAAATCCTGATGCCTTTTCTGAATCGACCGCTCACTCCCGATCATATCGTGCTGGGTTGTACCCATTTTCCGCTGATGAAAGAGGCACTATCGACCTGTGCTCCGGGTGTACAGTGGATTGATTCCGGTAAGGCCATTGCGCGGCGAGTCAGCAGCCTGATCCCGAAGCCGGATTCTGCACCAACCAATGCGTCCCATATCGCGGTATTCACACAGGCCTGTGACACCATTGAAGCGCTGGCACCGGCACTCTATTCACGCAATATTGCCGATATACAGTTGCTGACATAAAGACCTGTAAAAAAGTGGTCTCTCCCGTCAGGCACATTTTCTTGCAAACCTGTTCTTAAGAGCCTGTCGCCCGCCGGGAGAGTATATCTTTGGAAACATCAGCGTACTGTAAGTTCCCCTACGCCCTGTACGACTATAGTCAGCACTGATGACGACCGGGTTACTGGCGGGTAACGGTCCGGGTATAAGCCAGCAGCCAATTGCCGGTATAGGGATCAACGGTATAGGCTTCGCCGGTTAGTTGGTCACCCTCAATGTGAATTCTGAAGAATCCCAACACATTAGCGGCTTGCCACCATGCGTTATTTCTCTCTGTATCCATTAAGGGATGCGTTTTACCGCCTGCACCTGAGACGATGAACTGCGTCTTACCACAGGCTTCAACCGGTGCCAGCCACTGCAGGTTATGATCATGCCCTGAGAAATAAACATCCACCTGGCCACACAGTGTTTCATTCAATAACGTTTTCCAGTCCGTGCCAGAACCTTTCAAACCATCATATTCCCCAGCATTGCCATGCTTGCCATTAGAAATATAAGGATGATGGGCAAAGGCAATTTTCCATGGTGCCGTTGAATGATTCAGTGCTTGCTGCAGCCAATTTTTCTCTTGCGAAAGATAGCTCTCACGCCAGGGAAGCTGATCCCAGTGCATCTTCCCACCACCTAATGGGTTGGAGTCCAACGCAAAGAGATCGATCAAAGGTACATCCGACGCAACGGGGGCAACAAAATGATAGTATCGTGCCGGCATAAACCACTTGCTACTCTGGCGGTCATCCCGGTAGTGATAATCGACCTGGTATTTGCCTTTAAAATCATCCAGCCCGCTTAGAGGGAACTTTGGAGAATCATCATGATTCCCCAATGACATATAAAATGTGAAATCGAGTTTCGCATAAGGCTGTTCAAACTTACTTTGAAACGCCGCATCGTCACTGCTATCAACGCCTGACGGATAAATGTTATCGCCAAGACCCAGCGCAAAATCACACACTTTTTCGGCACAAACCGCTTCGATGGCACGAGCTACAGCATATTGGTCTTCATTCCCCGTTCCCATATCACCGACAGCAATAAAACTTACACTTTCTGATAGGGCATAAATAAAGGTCAGCGGTAAGTACAACGACAAAAATAAAATCAGACGTTTCACAGGACGGAACTCCCATCAAAAGGGCTCATGACTTTGTTTTTCGCGCGCTGTGTTATATAGCAGACAAACCAAAATCAGGTTAGCGCAACCATCTGACACAGATCTCAGTTTCCGTTTTTATTATCGTCTTGACCATAATATGACGGCAGTATCATTGTCGATATAGCAGACTATTCAGGGAATATTACGTCCAGAACACTTGCCATTCGATATCGAAAATATAACAAATCAACCAAATAACACCAATAAATATAACTATTCGTCAAAATCAATAACAAAACATACTTCAATCTCTAGCACTCTCAAATAAAATGGGATATTTTCCCAATAGATGCATAACGCAATTAAATATGAATTCGCTTTCTACAGAAACTATTTCTTACATTCATTGGAGAGCGCATTGAATCATAAATCAGACTCACTTTATCACAAGGGACCCACAATTTATGAACGGTGCACCATCTACATCTATCAGCCTAAATCATTTAACATCACAAAACTTCACTGAAATTAATCAAATACAATGGTCAGAGCTTGCAAACAGAAGAGAAATCAAACAATCCAACCCCCAAAATTTTATCAATGCAGGCTGGCTTAACAGAGGGTGGATACTTCAGTTTCTGGAGTGGTGCTCAAGGATATCCGATAGATTTTGTAGAGCGGTAATAAACCTGAACGGATTCAATGAAATCAACACACTTCAGTTCGAAGATTTACCCCGACAAGAAACACTGACAGAATCACAAGAAATAATAACCTTACAAGAAGAGCTCGCTAACGACCCAACATTTTTTGACTACCAAGCCCAATGCTTAAGAGAATATGGATATATTCCAGAAAATCGTAATGCAGGGGAAATACAAGAGAGTGACCCAAACAATAATCTGGAGAGTTTTAAAGGGCTGTCTGGGGAGGATATCGAAACTGTTATTAATGACCATTTGGACGCTCATCCCGAACACCGAATTATTATTGGCGACGCCGTTCAATCCTTCGAACTGGAGCAGAGTGATGAAACCAGCTCTGACAAGATCCCCATAGCGCGGAAATCCGATATCAGATTACAAGGAAAAGTCACAAACTACGGCATACCTGGTGATAAAGCGCCTGACGATACCAGCATCGGATGCATGCAAAGAACGGGTGATGGCGATAGTCCGTTCCGTGTCGTTGCTACATGTAACCAACATCAACTCGGTGCAGGTAATAGTGGGCATAACCCTAACTGGCCCAGCATACATAATGTGTATGGTGAATTTGTACGGCTCACGGAGAGCATAAGAGGTATTCCTCAGCGTATACTCAAGTGGGCTTTTGAAGGAGACAGCTTTATACAAGTCTTACTCCAATGGGTAATCCTGAAAATCGCTCCCCTACGCCAACCCGGAGGCTCTTCATCAGGGCCAACAACGCTGGTCAGTTCAGGCGCCTGTCCACTGGCAATTGTGACAGATGGGCTTGGCTCTGGTACAAATCCTGCGCAAGCTCAGGGACTTGCCTGCTTTAAGGGAGGTAAATTCCTGAATGAAGATGATGAACCTCAAGATTTATTCAATATGGAACACAGTGGCTTTGATAATTCACTGGGTATGATAAGCCCAGCCCTCATAGCCAGAAACATGGAAAGGGTGATATATGGCGTTAAGGAACTGAGTGAGATACAGGCCCAAGCCATTTCACCAGCTGAGTTTTATAGCAGTGGTTTGGCATTTGACCATGTTGGCAGCTCTATTGCTGATCCGGAAGTTGGTGAAAAATTCAGGTTGCTCATCAGAAGACTCATTGAGCACAGACAGCAGAATCAAGATCAAGCACCTCGCATTGATGGTGTCGATATTATGGACTATTTAAATCACGAAGATAATGCTGAGACACTGATTAAAACAGCATTAATGCTGATAGGTGAAGTTAATGCTAATGCATTCGAGGGCTTAGATAATGAAACACAACAGCGGTGCACACAAGAACTTAAACTTAGCATGAATCTCGCCCAACATATTTCAGATGAAAGCATGGGGATAGCAAGAAACAATCAAGATTTATTAAAAGCCAGGATAACTTCGCTTCATGAAAGCGGCTATGATTTTATTTTAACTCCGGTAACCTGCACAGTGGCGCCAAAAGTTCAGGAAGGTAATTGTTTCCTTGCTGGAGATAGAAAATTTGGCTGTGCAAACATGCAGTCAGCGGCTCAATATATTCAATTTTCGGCGGTAGGGAATCTGTCCGGATTGATTTCGGCGGAAATTCCTATTGGCCACGCAAGACACAGCCTCATGCCTGTAGGCATCAGAATCATGATGACATCATGCAAAAATGGAAAGGATCTAGGGAAGTTTCTGCTGCTTTGTCAGGAAATTGAATATATTGCCAAACATGATCCCGAGCTTATGACGAACTTGCCTGCCATTAATCTTGAGCCAGTTATCAGGACGCGTTTAAGAGAGCGGCGACGACATGCGTAATTCCGCAAGCACCTTAATGTACTTATGAAAACAATCAAAAAACAGATGCTTACTGCTTACAGCAGAATGAATATCTACCGACTTTGCCAATGAACAAGTTGATTATTTTAGACCTTGGCAAACAATTACGAATAATAGCTGCCAAGGTCTAAATTTTCATGCAATATATTATCTGACAATCATCATTCCATATTTTAAGGAATCACACGTCAATCTATGGTTTATTAATGGTATGGCTATACGCTAATTCCCACTGTCCTGATTCTGCATCAACGACATAGGCTTCACCGGTAAACTGATTACCTTCAATCAGGATTCTGAAGAAACCCAGCGAATCACCAACCTGCCACCAGGCAGGGTTACGGTCAGGATTAGTCAGGCTTCGCGTTTTGCCGCCAGCACCAGAGACAATAAAGAAGGTTTTTCCACAGTCATTGTTGGGTTTTAACCATTGCAGATCATGGTCATGACCCGTGATCAGCACATCCACTTTGTCACAGATAGTTTCCTTAATCAGCTTCTGCCAGTCCTTACCCGACCCTGCCAGACCATCATAAAAACCGGCATTACCATGGAGACCGTTGGAACGAAGCGGGTGATGGGCAAATGCAATTTTCCAGGGAGCATCAACCGTCGACAAGGTACTGTTAATCCATTCCTTATGCTTCTTCGTATAAGGCTTGCGCCAGTATTGGTAATCCCAATCGAGACCACCGGCGATCGGGTTAGAATCCAGCGCAAGGAAATCGATCAGCGGCTCTTCACTCCCCAATGGCGCTGTAAAATGATAGTAACGGTTAGGCATACGCCATTTGTCACTGCTGCGATCATCCCGGTAATGATAAGCAACCTGATACTCTCCCTTAAAATTATCCAGTCCGCCGCCGCTGGCAAAGTGAGAGTTATCGTGATTACCTAACGACATGAAAAAGGGGAAAGACAATCCAGAATAAGGCTGCTCGAATTTACTCTGGAAACTGTCGTCACGACTGCTGTCGACACCCGCCTCGTAAATGTTATCGCCAAGACCAATGGCAAAATCGCAGGCTTTTTGTTGGCAAAGATTTTCGATGGCATTAGCAACTTTATACTGTTTGTCACTACCCGTTCCCATATCACCAATAGCAATGAAGCTGACGCTTTCAGCCACGGCACTGCCCGCCACCAAACTGATTGCAAGAAAGAGCTGTTTAACCCGAGTCATATCCCTGATTCCTGTTTTTTTTATTATCTTAGGCCTTTATAACACAGACCACCGAATGACGAAATCATGACAAGTAAAAAGATTATTTTTCCATTCAAAAACTTACCTCTATAAGCCTTTAATAGATACGATACCTCAAAAAAACTATATATTTATTAAACCCTGATAATTAGCAAAAAATTTAACTGATATGTAAGCCTTAATATACAAAATTGTTAGTGACATTATGAAAGCGAATATTAAAATTCATGCTCTAAATTGCATCTGAGATATGGATAAATGTTTTCAGGATCGCCATCTTCGAACAGACCAAATACCAGCAATTGTAGCCCTACAGCTCAGCAAGATGTTTGCATTGCACCTCAAAGATTAACACCTCCCCCACTATTGTTAGAGGGTATGCATCCACAAACAGCTTCTAGTTCAGGCATTAGCCCCGTAGACGGAACATCATTCTTCGATACGCTCTCTCCAACTATGGCCAATCAAAGAACACTATCAGAATATGGAAATATCGACCTAGTCAATATAGAACCTTCCATTTTTGCTGAATTTGACGTGCTATCGGCGCCTGATTCCGTTATTCATCCAACACTTGGAGAAATGCCTGCCTGCTCTCAGCTAAACGATGTTTCAGGAGTCACTGCTCAAACAACATCGGGGGCTCAAATACCTCAATCTGCGCCGCTGGTAGCAGCGACCTTTACACAACCACAACCATCGACATCTCAGGTCATGGCTACAACATCACAACAACGTCGCTATGTGTCGATCTTACCAGCCATCAAAACCGAACCTGCTGATGGTACAGAACAACCATCTGCCAGCACGATACTCCCACATGCACATTTTGCAGCATTTTCAGCGGCATCAGAGCAACTAGGTAAAGGCGTAGCTTTGATAATAAAACCAGATACTAGCCCATCATATGAACAACCAAAGAATGTTACAGACACATCCGATAACACATCGTTCACTGATGATAAACGCATTGAAACTGGATCGAAAATTGTTCTAATTCCTGATGTACTCAATCCTGAAAAAACGAAAAATATAGATATCCTTATATCACACATTGAAAATGCTCTATTATCTGAACAATTGAAACAATTTGTATTGCCTCTACCCTCCAAACAACATGCATTATCAGCTTTCGAAGAAGCCGCAAAAAAAATATCAGATCCCATAAAATCCAACCGCTTTATGGAGGCAATTAAAAATCAGATCAAAAAGGAAACTAGAAAACGTAAAAATAGAGAATCAGCACAGAACTCCAGAAATAGGAAAAAAGCCCATATGGAAAATCTGGAAGGCCAAGTTGTTCACTTACATAATCGGCTTGGTGAAATATCTCAAAAAACAAAACAACTCGAAGAAGCACTTAAAGGGTCAGCGATCACGGAAGAAGCCAAATTAAGGCTCAATGAATTAAAGCAGATAACCCAATCACTGCTTCACCAAACCTGAAGCATCAGTATGCTTAAGATTACTGCATAGTTCCAGATATTAACCCAAACTGGATCTCAACCTTTAACACCATAGCACTTACAAAAAATCTTTCTTAAGCAGAGTGCCACACCGTTGATATCCTTGTTTTTCCAAACGAGCAACTGTCTTCTTCTCATCAATTTCCGTGGTAACGGAACAATAGGTATACCGACACCCATTACCTTTTGCCCACTGTTCATAAATCGTAAATAACTGTTTCGCAATACCCTGACAACGATAGGCCGGATGAACGAAAAAGCCATTTTCAAACGCAACACGGTCATCCGAGAACTGGCTGATGTGATTGTATTGCGCCAGAAAGCCTGCCACCAGATTTCCATCCACTTCTACGACCCAGCCAGCGTAAGCGGGGTCAGTCAAATGGAGATCAAAAAATTGCTTAACCCGTTGTTCACTAAACGCCAAATTACGGTATTCAGATTCCTGATGCATAATTGTCGATAGCGCCAGAAATGCCTTAAAATCTTTTTCCTCCAGAGAACGCATGACAATATCGTCAACGGGTTGCTGCTTCAATACAGTATTCATAACAGCCTCCTGATGTTATTGCAGCTAAAGAGATGGCTAAATATTACCAGTCATCACAATGCAAACTTAAAATATTGGCTATCTGAATTGAAAGCATTTATCTGGGTTGATGACACTATCAATTCAGATAGCTTGATGCTTACAACGATGAATGTTCATTGTTCGTGAAATATCTCATCTCGTAACAGTTGATCTATTTCACTCAATATCATATTCACCCGCTTTGACTGCAGTGACAAAATGCTGCCATTCAGCCTTGTCAAATATCAGAGTTTGTTTACTGTCGTCTTTGGTATCACGGATACCTACCAAACCGCCTTCCTTATCAACGGCAACCGCAACACAATACCCGACTGTACCGCCACCACACGCTTTGACAAAATTATTGTCATTGGCAAAGAACATGCTCATGATAATTACCTCTTTCCTCAATACTCAACAACATTCCTTTCCTAGACTTTCTATTACCTGTTTTCCCTTCCGACAGTGTGAGATTAGATGAGCCTGATACACTTTGTGTTAATAGAAAGTAAATTGCGTGGAAAGAAAGTGTAATGATAAAAAACAGATACTTATTAAAGCATTGTCGTTTATTGGTGAATAGAAAAGTGACTTTACTATCATGAGAACAGGGCATCCATGCCCTGATTTCCTTCCATGGAAAGGGAATCCCTCCCCCTCTGCATCCTCCCTGGAACCGATGCGCTTTATAAACGACCACCTCTGACCACCATCCGTGGGAGCCATCATCAACACCGTCATCCATGACGTATGTTCGTCCCTGAAACCGCCTTCCCCCATCCTTGCTTTAAGTATTACAGGGTTCATGCCAATACCCTGCATTCCCAGCAATGACAAGCACTCCAGCCAATCCGACACGTTTTCTAATAGTGAGACTCCGGGTAGCGCAAAGGTTTTTCAGACGATCGTGCGATACAAAGCGAAACAGGTCGTAACGCGCTCTTGGTTTACGGTGGTCATGCCATACCGCGAATTTCCCTTAACATGCCTTTTTGTATGTTCTCTTTTTTCAGTAGGCTGAATAATCCGTTGTGGTTATCTGTGCAGAGTTAGGGATTAGCGGGAAACAGTATCCCGTATGGCTGTACAGAATTCGCTTAAAGGTAATGACTGACTATGGATATCTACCAGCTACTGACCAACCAGAACATCACGTTTCAGCGTGTTGACCACCCTCCCGTTTACACCTGTGAAGAAGCCAATCGAGTAACACCTGATCTGCCCGGCGCAAGAACCAAGAACCTGTTCGTCAAGGATCGCAAGGGTAAACGACACTACCTCATCGTTGTCGCTGACCACAAAGCCACTGACCTTAATCAGCTGGGAGAGGTTTTGAATATTGGAAAACTGCAGCTTGCATCATCAGAGCGCCTTCAAAAGTACCTGAGCCTTGAACCCGGTGCGGTGACATTACTCGGCATCGTGAATGATCCAGAACGGCATGTGACGGTTGTGATTGATGAAGATGTCTGGCAGCAGGATGCGATTCAGTGTCATCCGCTGGTTAATACCAGCACACTCGTGATCAGCAAAGCAGGTGTTGAACAATTCCTGAAATGTACCGGTCATACATTTCACGTTACCCGAATACCAGAACGGGAACTGGCTACAGCATAATGGTATCAGTTTGCCTATGTGGAACCCGGTATGACATGGCGATAAGCTAGTCTCTGTAAGAAGGAAGAAAACAGATGGCAGCGATCGCTGCCTGAATGCGGATCAGCATCGGAAGCCTGTTATGCGTCATGGAGTCGATTGGGGGCGTCGTATTTCTTTTACACTGTTCATTGCCGCCCTGGTAGCAGCCCCCTTTTACATACCGGGACCCACTGGCAAACCTTTGGCCACACTGGATGATATTCTGCCCGATGAGAATACGTTTACTTCATTGCTACATGAAGGCAAGCGCATCACTCGTAAGCTTCAGACATACATGCCGGGAAAAAGCGATCCTGCCGAGCAAAAAACCGTCAATGGGTGGCAGGATGCGGATGGCATCTGGCACTTTTCCGATACAAAACCTGCCGACGATCCCAACATTAAAACCCGCAAGATTCACATAGATACCCGTCGTATAACACCGCTACCCGAGATGCCAGAACCGGCCAACAAGACAACTAATACTGAAAATAAAAATGACAGCGTATTACCAAACCGTTCGAACCCGGGCGAGTTAATCAAGGAAGCGCAGAAAGCGCGTGATCAGATGAATCAGCGCCACTCAAACCAGAAAAAAATTCTGGATAGTCTTTGAGTGGCGCCTAATCGTGATGCTATAGAAGACGAGCGTCGTAATAGGCCATCTCTGACACTTTATGATACTCCGTTACCTGCTTGGTGAAGCGCTTGAACGATTCATAAATAGCCTTGGATTGCTCATTGGTCGCCGCCACTTCCTGTGTGACCTGCTCCGCAACCTCCTGCAGACTCTTCAGTACATCGTCCGGTAATTTCAGGACCTGTACACCGTGATCATTGATCAGCTGGTTCAGAGCCATGTTATTGCGCGCAGTATATTCGTCGAGCATGGACTGGTGTGCTGCCTGGGTTGCCGTTTGCACGATGGCCTTCAGATCTGCCGGCAGTTCTTTCCAAGCATCCAGGTTAACGGTGAATTCCAGGGTTGAACCTGGCTCATGCCAACCGGGGTAATAGTAGTACTTCGCCGCTTTGTAGAGTCCAAACGCCATATCGTTATAGGGGCCAACCCACTCAGTAGCATCGATACGACCAGTCTGCAACGCAGTGAACAGTTCACCACCAGGCACATTAACAGGAGAGCCTCCCAGACGTTTCAGCACCTCACCACCCAGACCGGGAATACGCATATTCAGGCCTTTCAGATCTTCCAGCGATTCAATCTTACGATTAAACCAGCCAGCCATCTGAACCCCGGTACTGCCTCCCGCAAATGGTTTGAGGTTGAAGGGTTCGTAGAGTTTTTCCCACAGCTCCATACCGCCACCATAATGGAGCCAGCTGCTCATTTCCTGGGCGTTTAAACCATAAGGTACTGCGGTGAAAAACTGAGTAGCGGGCTCTTTACCTTTCCAGTAATAAGCGCCACTGTGACTCATCTCTGCGGTTCCGGTACGAACCGCATCGAAGACTTCCAGCGCCGGCACCAGCTCTCCGGCACCATACACTTTTATCTCAAGACGACCGTCGCTCATCTGGTTGACCATCTCGGCAAAACGCTCCGGGGCGGTCCCCAGACCCGGGAAGTTTTTCGGCCAGGATGTCACCAGTTTCCAGCGGTACTTTTTCTTCTCAACGGTACCCTGCCCGGCAGCCTGTGGCGCCGGTTCACTGCCATTACAACCCGCCAGCATTGCACCGGCGGCGCCTACACCCAGAGCAGTCAGCATCTGACGGCGTTTCATACGTCTCCCCCTGTGTTGGTATCCAACTTTCTTATTATCAGCAGCCCGGCTTTACCCCTATCGCGCGGTAAAGCAGACTGGTATTACCTGTAAACGGTACTTACTTCGAGCCCATACTAGCGACAGAAGCCGTTAGTTCACAAGGGCATCAGCTTGGCATAAGCGACCATCAGCCATTTGCTACCTTCATCGTCAAAATTAATCTGTACCCGCGCCTGGGCACCCTGCCCTTCAAAATTCAGCACCGTGCCATCACCAAACACTTCGTGTGCAACCCGCTGACCAAGATGCAGACCGGTATCCGGCACTTCAGCATTGATGGTTGCGCCACCAGCGGTGACAGGTCGGCTGATAGTGGCATTCAGGCGAACTTCTTCCATCAGTTCAGCCGGGATTTCCCGCAGGAATCGTGAGGGACGGTTGTAGTTTTCCTGACCGTGGAGACGGCGACTTTCGGCATAGGTCAGGTACAGTTTTTCCATGGCTCGGGTGATACCGACATAGCAAAGACGACGCTCTTCATCTAAGCCACCCGAATCATCCATAGACATTTTGTGCGGGAATAAGCCATCTTCCATCCCACACATAAAGACCAGCGGGAATTCCAGGCCTTTCGCAGAATGCAGTGTCATCATCTGTACACTGTCGGCAAACTGATCAGCTTGGGTTTCACCGGCTTCCAGCGCCGCATGAGCCAGGAATGCATCCAGTGGAGACAGATTCTGCTGCATCTCTTCATCGAAT
Organism: uncultured Kistimonas sp.; assembly: GCA_964291505.2. GTDB lineage: Bacteria > Pseudomonadota > Gammaproteobacteria > Pseudomonadales > Endozoicomonadaceae > Kistimonas. The sequence continues at coordinate 13,629 of OZ220208.1, forward strand.
ACATCTTCCGGATCAAACTCCTTACAGGCTGACACCAGCTCCTCAAGGTTCTCAATCCGTGCACGGCCTTTTTCACCTTTTTCTTTCTGGTGATGCTCAATCAGGCCCGTGACATTGATGATGTGATCCGCCAATTCCGCCAGAGGAAGATCATTGGCTGACGATGACAACCCTTCTACCAATTCAATAAAGGAAGACACCGAATTCGCTGCCCGCGCCGTCAGCCCCTTGCTTTTGATCATTTCACGGGCTGCGCGCCACATGGAAACACCACCGCTTCTGGCGACATCGCGAATCTGCTGAACGGTTTTTTCGCCAATGCCCCGCGCAGGAACATTAATGACCCGTTCCAGTGACGGATCATCATCCTGGTTGCTGGCCAGTCGCAGATACGCCAGCGCATTCTTGATTTCAGCACGCTCGAAGAACCGCTGTCCGCCATAAATACGGTAAGGAATACCGCTGCGCAGCATGGCTTCTTCCAACACCCGTGACTGCGCGTTGGAGCGATAAAGAATCGCGATATCGCTACGCGCCATGCCACTATTCGCCGCATCCTGAATACGGTCAGCAATGAAACGGGCTTCATCCACCTCATTGAATCCGGCATAGACCTGGATAGGTTCACCGTCATTGCCTTCGGTCCAGAGTTCCTTGCCCAAACGGTCCGGGTTATTGGCAATCAGGGTATTCGCCGCTTTCAGGATGGTGCCGGTTGAACGGTAATTCTGTTCCAGACGGATGGTTAAAGCCTTGGGGAAATCACGGGTAAACTGACGGATATTCTCGATACGTGCGCCACGCCAGCCATAAATTGACTGGTCATCGTCGCCTACTGCCATCAGGTTGCCTTTATCGCCCGCCAGCATACGCAGCCAGGCATACTGTACAGCGTTGGTATCTTGAAACTCGTCGACCATGATCTGCTGGAAACGTTCCCGGTAATGGGCCAGCAGTTGTGGGTGTTCCAGCCAGAGCTCATGGGAACGCAGCAACAATTCCGCAAAGTCGACAACCCCCAAAAGACGACAGTTCTCTTCGTAGGCGGTGTAGACCTGATGCATATTCTTCTCGAACAGGTCATAACCCGGTTCGATATGCTGCGGCCGCAGACCTTCGTCTTTTTTACCGTTGATGTACCA
>OZ220209.1:0-4399 GCA_964291505.2 uncultured Kistimonas sp.
AAGCCTGGTAATGATGATGTTGACGCCTGCATCCTTCAGCGTGGTGATGGTCTGCTGAACATCAATAGCATCCCGTCCCAGTCGGTCAATATCTACCGTCACCAGCGTATCGCCGTCACGCAGGTAATTGACCATCGCCGCAAATCCTGGTCTGTCCAGCGCCTTCACTGTGCCGCTGATGCCGTTGTCTGAGAATTCCCGGTCAATGTTGTAGGTTGCCGACAGTTCCCTTCGCTGGTTCTCGATGGATTGGTCTGTCGTACTGACCCGGTAGTAAGCCACTGTTGCCACTTATGCGCCTTCCTGATTATCGCCTTACTTGGCTCGTATAGGTTGGCTCAATGATATAGTTGGCTCATTAGGATTTCAATGACTTTAATGAGCCATATTGATGCGGTTTTAGAGGTAGTTGCAGATGGCTCAATAGGCCTTACCTGAATGAGCCATCCTGTTTTGTTGAATAACTCAAAGGCCTGATACAAAAGGCCTGCAAGGTCAGGTATAAAGCGCATGGAAACCATTGTTCAGGTAGTCACCATGAAAACACTTGTCCCCGCCTTGCTGGCCGTATTGCTTCTGGCTGGCTGTGCTGTCAACAAACCGCTGCCGGTCGAACCGGTCAAGCTGGCCGGTATGGAGTTTTATCCGATGTATGAAACCGCTGGCTATGGTCTTAAATGCAACACATTCAGTTCAAGATTTGAATTTAACTACATCTGCCTTGGTGCGAATGATTTTTATGTTGTAAAGATGTATGACGGCAATATGGCATATGAAAATTACAGGTTGACTAACCTGAAAGCAGGCAATGATAAAATTCGGGCGTACAGCACTAAAAAACGGCGCTACACCGATAAAATCAAACAATCCAGATATTCAGATATTCAGATTGAAAGATTCTGAGAATTTCGCAGTATCAAAAACAATTGCTGAAAATGGCTTTATTGCTGGTGTCACTTATACAGGAAAAGATTACCAAAAATCGCTACCTCTAATAGACAGCGTACTTAATGACCTGAAGAACTACAGTCCCCGGCTAGGTTGGTAAACAGTAGTCCGCCGTTTGGATTGTTGGCCTGCATACCACTGGTAGTGGCTGGCACTAATGCATCTAGGCCAGCCATATACTGTTTTCTCTTACACTCGGAACCGGTTGCGGAACCCCAAGCCGATCAGGAAGATGAACACGAAGGACAGGAGACCATGGATCATCAGAACGCCAGCGACATCCTCATGAGCACTCAAAACCGTTTTGGCACTGGCCACGAATGGAACTGTATTTGCCAGTAATACTTTCGCAGACTCCACCAAGCCAATGTCATGCTTGAACAAGTAGAAACAGAACACTGCACTTACAGCCAGCAACCAGCCAAAAGGCCTGCCAATACTCTGCCCGTAGTTACTGGTTGCTGAATACAGCAAGTCCAGGAACGACTTCCCCCATCCCATCCCCTGATCTTTATTCCAGCGTTTGGCTCTCATTTCATCTGCGTGAAAGCGCAAGGCGGCAGCATGATCCCTGTTGCTTTCGGCTAACTCCTTGAGGCGTCGGAGTTTGGCGATGTCACCAACATCCTTGGCCCTTTCGTAATAAAACCGCTTCACTTACTGAATTGACGGTATCTGTTTTGCAAAAAATAAGCGGTCGGCGCAGTGATTTAGATGACAGAATCGACCAGTACGGTTCCCGCTTCAACTCACAATGCACACCATGCAGCGATACATGGCTGGATGTCTTGGTGCCAACCAGGTCTGGTATGCAGGTGAACTTGTTGTTGGTCAGGTCGAAGGATTTTTCAAATATGACGTTCTGAAAAGATAATGATTTTATCTTTTCACCTCCCCGAAGGGCTGAAAAGTTTACATGACCTCTAAAAATCGCTTCTGAGAAGTCAACGTCACTATCGCCAAAATCTGCTTTTTGAAAGTAAACTGTACCAGGTGCCAAAGGTGGCACGCTTGAAGGAAACACTTCCACCGCCGAAGTTTGCATTAAAGAAAATGTCGCAGTTGCCAAAGTTGGCTCGGTTAAACGTGACATTTCTGCCAACGAAATTTGTCTTGACGAAGTATATATTCCCCTCTTTGGGAAACTTGAATAACGAAAAATCTACTTGCTGTTTAGTTATTTCAGTAAAATCCTGATGCGAAAAGCTGATGTCAGCATCTTGGTGCTTTTCTATCTCAGAATTCCAAGCATCTCGTCCCTTTTCCCATAAATCAATGGCATACTGCCCCTGCAGTTTCCAACGTCGATGCTTTAGCTTGAAATACTCCTTAGCCATAACTCCCCCAACAGGTAAATGCCAAGCATTTTAAGCGCTCCGGTGTCGGTTGTGATGATGGTAGAAAGACTTACGGAAAGAGGTACTGGTCAGTCACCGGTCACTATGCCCGTGAATCTCAACCACCTCTGCCAGATCCGGATCGAGGAACGGATGCTGCCGGTCATCCAGGCTGGTATCCGTCAGCGAAGCATGACTGAAATCCATGATGGCCCGGTGTCTGGCCATGACCGGATCGTCGGCGATGACGACATAGCCGCCTTGCCCCAGAAATCCGGTGACATCAAGATGCCACTGCTCCCAGACAGCATTGTCACGCTGCAGCGGTTTGATGAGATATGCTGGCATGTCCCTGTGCCGAGTTGACCTTCATGTTCTCATGATAGATCAGTACCAGTTATCCATTTTGGATTGATTGGCACAGTTGTAGTCATAGGTAAACTGCCCATTACTGGTATCTCTGCAACGATACTCTCCAGATCCTGAAAGATAATCCCAAGCTGCTGATTCGTCACAGTACAGGCCTCTGCAATAGACAGTTTTGGTGGATGACGATCCATTACCTCCTGAACCTGCAGCGGCAAGCACGACCACACCGACAATCACTACAGCAGCAACAGTCACCACTGCCGTTGTAGCGACACCTTTGACAGTTTCTCCTGTATCGAAGTCCTGATATTTACCAAAGGTATAAAGGTCACCGGTAGTGGTGCAGGCACAAAGGCTGATAGCCATAAACACTGATACAGCAACTTTCGCAAAAGGACTCAACTTTAAAATTCCAGCGCCAAACTTTTTAGCGCCAGATTATTGCGGCTAATATCCACCAGTCATATTGTCAGATTTACTGTTCAGCGTTGGTTTACCGCTAATGCAACCAGTCCTCATCGCGTTTGATACCGAAGCGTAAAGGCTTGCTACGTCTGTGGAAACACCTGACCAATAACCGGTACACTCCATATACCGGCAACCAGAAAGGCAGTATCAGCAGGCCAGCAATTATCATTCCGACAAAACGACCGGTATCCAGCCAGTCCGCAATGCGTTGCGTAATTGTCGGCTGACGCACAACTGAAGTACGGTTCCTCAATGGCTGAGGTGTGGTAGAAGGTCGGTCAAGACCGTGTAAATTGGTGGGCATGGTTTTTGAACAACTCCCCAGCTTCTCGTATCGCTGCATGTAGCTGGCACTGGCAGTCATCAGGATGCGGATCATACCATTCCGGTACCTGGCCGTGGGGACATTTGGATATTTCCTCCGCCTCATTGATCCATCGCTGTATGATTGCCTTCCGGTCATCCAGAAGGCTGTTTTCAAGTCGAGTGATCCGGAGTTTCAGGTTGTTCATGGTATCGGCGGCATCGGTGATAATATCGCTGGTAACACTTTGAATGGATGCATGGACATGTCCGATGACCTCCGGCTGTTGTCCCCCCAGGATTCGCAGAGACGCCAAGATGCGACGCGATAAGGATGGTCAATGGATCGGACCGCCGATACACATGATTCCCCGTGAGAGGTTCAAGCCTCCCTGCGTCACTCCGCCTCCTGATACCACTGGCTCGATACCTTGGCCGACAACGGATAACTGATCGGCTATCGCGGCTAGCCAGACTGTTCCAGAAGTTCAAGCGCCTCCCGGATCAATGATGGCCACTGTTCCGGCTCCGGTTCCCGCACTGTGGCCATGATGACTTGCCTACTACGGCAGGCCTTGACCATGGCCAGTTGTTTCGACAACAGGCAGAAGGACACAGCCATCAGCGCGTCGCTTCTCCCTGCTTGCCTTCGGATGCGTCTGCAGCCACTCAAGGCTGGCCTGAGCCGATGCCGTATAGTCAGCAAGTTGTTCCTGCCGATCCGCTTTCAGCTTGTCCCACTGGCCATCACGCCGAAAGCACCAGTGCCGGTAACGCCGGTTGATACCAGCCTGCAAGTAAGCGGCAAGGTCATCAGGCGGATTGAGGTTGTGTTCCAGTTTCTTCAGCCGTAATAGCAGTTTCCCAGTCATTGTCCTGCCACCTGCGCCTCCAGTGCCTCTATGCGAGCCAACAACTCACCGGCCTCAATGATCCTTGCAACAACTGGCCAACGCCGACAGAAGCGACGTCGC
>OZ220210.1:0-11170 GCA_964291505.2 uncultured Kistimonas sp.
CCTTTTGCAACATAGTTCCGATCCATGTTCACAACCACAACCCCTGGCCCCTGATTTTCTTCCAAGAGGTTGTTTTCGACCTGTATTTTCCTACCTGTGCCGTCAATTGCCTGCAACCGCAAGCCGGCACCTTCTCTGCCACCTTGTCCGCCGCGGCGCAATGTGTTGTTGGTAATCGTGAGCTTTTGCGGCGAGATCAACCGCCAACCTTCCAAAACAACGCCCTGCGCACCATCAACATAATTCCGGTCAATGGTCAGTTCACGGGAAGCATCACTGGCATCGCCTTGCAGCGAGATCGCATCATCCGTCGGGCTACTGGTATTGTCGATCAACACATTGCGGCTGATCACACCGGAACCACTGAAATCCATGCCCGTCCGCCGTGTACCGGCAATCAGGTTGTGATCCACGGTCACGTAGCTGCCCGATATAGACTTGATACCATCCAGCAGTGACCGCCCTGACAGCCCTTGCCCGGATTTATCCGCCCCAATAAAAGAGTGACTGATCAGACAGCTCTGGCACCCCCTTCCGACATAAATACCGACAATATTGCCGACACCACCGGGCGACGCCAGAAACAGGCGGGTGACCGTCTGCCGGCTGCCGTTCATGCTGACAATGGGATCCGTTCCCCGACTGGGGGATACCAGTTCAAGATCTGGCAATTCAAAAGCTTCCAGGGTCTCCTGGTTCCGCCCTACCCTGACACCGCTCCGGACAGACTGGGATGAAAGTGCCCTGGCACCCGGCTGATCAAATTGAAGGGCCGTTCCATCCAGAACAATACTGTCCTGGCTGAGAGCAGGCAGCGAATGCATGAGATTGATTTGCCAGCCCCAGTCATGATTGCGGGCTACTGCCGGCACAAATCGCATCCGCTTCGTTCCGGCATTCTGGTTGGCGTTGTCGATGAACTGTCGCAGGCTGCCCTGACCACTGTCGTTGACATGGGTGACCACGTCATAACTGAAGCCAACGTCGAGGTTTTTCACACCATTCGTATGGTTAGCCAACAGATTTTTCGGCAACTCAAGGGTATGTTCCCCCAGCCAGATTTCATGGCTGCCCAAGGGTATTTTTGGCAGCATCGGACAAAAGTCTGTCGTACAGCCAGACCGGGCACTTTGCCATAGCGCATCTAGGTTATGCGCAATATCATTGGTGCCCGGATTCCGTCCCCCATAGCAGGGGCCGGCCATATTCAGCAGCTGGTCATTACGCAACTGCCCCTGCTGCTGAACCGTGCAACGCCGGTAAGGCCCTCCCCAGGTCTGTTCAGCCCACCGTGTATGGTCACGGGACAGGGATAGGGAAAGAACAACAATCCGGTATTTATGCGCCTCGGCAGGTACCGGAAACACATAATTCCCGTTCGCATCCGTATGCGTGAGGATCGCCGGCGTCCAGTTATTCACATCGGGGCGATCCAGATTAAACCCTTTTTCCAGACGGGCTAAAATCACCGTTGCGCCCTGAATACCCAATCGGCGGGGTGCCGCAGAAGCAGACTCGACACGTTCCTCAAAAACCTGCCCACTCAACAAGGCAGTTTGAATCTCGACCTCGTTATTCGAATTCTGGTTCTGATACCCTGGCGCCGGTGTTACCGCTGCCACCAGGCTGCCGCCATCGACGGCACCGGCTTTCACCGTACCCGTTAGGGTCACCTGGAGGCTGGACCCCTTGGGCAGATTCATATTGACTGTGCCCGTACGGCCGATGCACTGCGCACCATTCATCACCTGCTGGCAACGAATACCATCCGGGTCCGGCTGGAAGAAGCCGGGAGAAAGAAGTTCCAGGGATGCATCATTGGCGTCTGTATTTCCTTCGTTAGTCGCCTGCAACGTGTAGCGCACTTTGCCATCCCGATCGAACTCGGTTTTTCCAACCTGCTTGAGGGATAGGTTAACAGGGCGACTGACACGAACATTGCGGATTTCATGACGCGCCCAGTTGGCACCGGTTGACGCGGCAAATCCCAGCTTCAACCGATCAGGTGGCGCATCCACCTGCACATTCGTCAAAACTGAGTGGAAGCCGCTGCCATCATGCCGATCAAGACTGACCGAGATACTATAACCATAAGCATCCGGCAGTACGGTAATGCGTGCGGTACGAAGCAGGCGACTCCGGTCACTGGTGGCCAAAGGGTAAGATAATTGTTCACCTTTCAGATATCGATACCTTTGCGTTTCGCCTGCTCGAACGACAACTGAATTTTTCCGGGGCCTGAAACCGCCTTCTCCGCCAATCGAGCTACTGAAATTACCAAAACTGTCAAACCCAACGCCCAGGTAAGCAGCCTTCAATCCGGTATACCCCAGCCCACCACCAGACTTACCAATACGGAACTCCCAGTCATTGATACTTTGCAGCAGGAACACACTGAAGCCATCTGCGGGACTTTTATCTTGATGACCACTGCCACCTTCACTCGCAGAGAAATCGAAGGTGATAACCAAACCATCCGACGAAGGAAAATCCTGCTTGAACCAGGTATAACCGCTTTGGTTAGTTCGAGGCTGCGTTAATTGCAGCCAACCGCTTCGGGTTTTAGGCAATGGCCTACCGCGATAATTCCAGTCCGTTGGCAACCGTCCTTCACTGAACGACTCATGGATAAACCAGTCACCGCTGGTTTCGGACCACGCCAGTCCGGAATACAGGCAGGCAACCAGAACCATCAACGTAGAAAATGCGGTGCCTGTTTGTCTGAATAAACGTTGCAAAAAATCGGTCATGACTGCTTGATACTGCCTTGGCACCGCCGGTTACTGGATCTGGATCGCGAAAATCAGGGCGACGGATTCGCCGGGTTGCAAACCGTCAGGCCAGTGGGCATTGATCATTGAACCACTGACGTTAGGCGGCACGACGACCCGGCCGGTCGTTTTGGGCAAACCACCCTGCGAATACAGAACGGTGAAGTTGGGTGCCGCATCGTGGATCACCACGTTCTGCACCGCTTCCACGCCCTCATTGATGGCCGTCAGCCGGTACACGACACACGTGCCAGGACGGGCAGGAAAAGCCTCTTTCCTGAATTGAACCGGCACTGAAGACTGGCAATCCCAGGGTGCCTGCTCCTTGATAATAACGACGTTCGTTGTATTCACGGTTGATGTATCTGTCACCGTGAGACGTTGACCACTTTCTTCAAGAACGGTCAGGGTGGTCACGTTACGCGTTCCCATGCCCGCATTGGCAGGGGCGAACACTTTCACGAGCAGGTGGAGGGTTTCATTGCCGGCCAAAGAGACCGGACCGTCGATTATGGTATCGCTACCGGACAGAGAACCGTCACCCTCCAGATCACGATAAACCACCGATTGCCAGCCCTGACCTTTCAGTGAATCAGACAACGACAGCGACAGGTTATCCACCGCGTTATTGCTGTTATTCGTTAAACGGTGTGCGAACGTGATAAAGCTGCCTGGTGTCACCTGGCCTTCACCATTGGGCTCAAGCACCAGGCCTGCGTCATCACTGACCGTGATACGCACAGTCAGGCGATCCTTTGCACCGGTTACGGGAGAAACCGCCACCACATGAAAATCATAATTCCCATCCGTCGCAGCGGCAGGCAAACCGACCACCAGCTTTAGCGGGACATGTTCCTCCGCTTTGACAGACCCGGTATTCGCAGTCGGGAGGTTGCCTGAATTAACGAACTGAGCCGTAAAACCTTCCGGTAGACTGGCGCCGCTGGCAGAGAGCAGTTGCAGGTTATAGGTATCTAGCGCGCCGCCGGTGTTATTCACAAAGAGCGCATCAAATGTGACGTTTTTCCCTGGCTGACCCGACAAGGTTTTCACCGGTTCACCTTCAGGCCCGGGCCCCTTACCGGGAACACTGGTGTCACCCTGAACCGGTCGTTCATACGTCACATCAACTGACGATGCTGACTCTGAGATATCCGTCAGCCAGTTCAGCACCGTATCCTCCACGTCCCGCCCTGGCTGGCTGGAACGGAGGCTGGCTTTCAGCGAGATAAAGTAGCCATCTTTTTGCGCTGTCACCGCATTCGGCAACTTCACCTTGAGCCTGATTTCACGGGATGCCCCAGGCTCCAGATCCATCACATCCAATGCCAGATTACTGGCGAACCGCGAACACTCTTCTGTTGTGCTCAAGCAATAGGTACTACCAGCCGGGAACGTATTACCGGATGCCACAGGCGCTACGGTATAGCTCTGACGCACTGTTCCCGTATTCCAGAGATAATCAATAAATTCAACGATATCACCTGCAGATGCAGAAGGTACGGTCACCGGTTCACCCAGGTTTTGGGCTGAGTTGTAAGGGCTACCGTTAATGCTTACCCCTGGACCAGAAATCGTAACGGGCACCCGGTTAGTTGGTTGCCAATCGGTACAATTATTGCCATTGCCATGGCAAGCCTGAAACTCAGCGGTATTAAAGACCGTTTGCCCAACAGATGCCCCATTGGCAGCAACTAAAAACTCAACATAGCCTTCATCATCATCTTTATGCTTGAACGTCTTAAAGCTGACTTCCGTTCGCCCTTCGATAGTTTTAATGTCTGGCTCCCACGACCAGCAGCGATCACCGTCCTCATCACACAGCTTGCTATCTCCCCGGTAGTCGATGCCCAATGGCAAAAGGTCTTTCAGGTAGAGTGTGCTGGTTCCATGTTCACCCAAACGTTCAAAATGAAGCCGAACCTTGAAGATTTCATCTACATTGACACTGTGTTTCGACATAGTTTTCGTGACGTCATAAGCCTTGTGCTTGTCGTACTCAACCGTGTCAGTATTTCTGTCCCAGCAGCGTCTCTTGTTATCCGGCTGTAACGTACATTGTTGGCCTGCTGCAACAGCCAGCAGATTAGCGGACAGACGACTCTTATTTTTTCGTAACCCGTAAGTCTGGCCTACCAATAGAAGATCAATCGACTCACCCGGCTTGATGAATACGGGGGCTACCACCTCAGGCTGCCCCTGCGGCTGACCACTGTGATTCTGATCTCTGACAATTCGTGTGCCCGGCAGAGAGCCCTGAGCTGTCAGGCGAACCGGCATCGAAATATTACCGGTGTTTGTCAGCACATGCGGAAAGACAACATCCTTCCCTCCAGCGGCATAACGCTTTTGATCACCTGGGTCCAGGGTAATGCCGGTAACGGGTTTAATCAGCGTCGTGACCTCATTAGACGACACTTGATAGCGACTGCCGTTTTCATCCAGGAATGACGCACTGGCCTGACTTCGGAGCAATGTGCCAGCCGGCGTCGCGGCTTCTGCGACCATCGCCAGCGACAGGATGCAGGCAGCGACAGCCATCCACAGGAGCATGGCCACCAGCCCCGTTCGCCCAAACCCTTTACGCAGATATTGCCTCATACGGCATCTCCTGCCGGGGCACTCATCACAATGCGCTGACTCACGGGTTTGCCCGTGTCGTCCACCAGCAGAAGCTCTACCCGCCGATCAAGCGCCCGATCCGTCCCATCCGCCTGGGACAAGGGTAAGGTCTCGCCAGCCCAGTCTATTTTTATTCTTGTGGCAGGAATCCCCTGACGCTTTAGCCTGTCTGCCACAGCCGTGACCCGCCGCCGGGAAAGTTTCAGGTTATAACGGCTTGCGCCCTGTGCATCCGAAAAACCGCGCACCACGACCCGGTAATCCGGATGCTGCATGAGCAGCGCGGTATTCGACATTAACCGCTCCCTTTCAACGCCACCCAGATCACTGCTGTCAAAGGCAAACTGAACCACCGGGTACCACGGCATGCCAGGGACTTCTACCGTTGTGACAGCACAAAGATGCACGTCATAACGGGCATAGAGCTCCTCTGTCGTGGCACAACCTGAAACCATCAGGCCGACAGCAATCGCAGTAAGGATGTTCAGGGCATGTTTCATGAGGCAAACCAGTCAAACAGGGATTCATCGAACTTGAACTGCAGGCTCAAATGAAGCCCTTTCGCATTATATTTTTCGCTGTCGAGATCATCATCGGTAAAGCCGACAACGTTGTAGTAGGCACCCACGCGCAGGTTACGGACAACCAGGTAGTGCACACCGATACCCGCCGACCAGCGCCGGCTGGTCATGCCATCGACCGCAAGCACACCGGCACGGAGATCCATATCCCAGCGGCGGTCAATGTCCCAGGTCAGGCGGGAGTCTGCCACCCAGGTCTGGGTGCTGTACTGGTAGTCATCCAGTGACGTTTTCACCCACTTGCTGCCGATCCGGCCGGACCAGACCAGATCTCGGGCAATCTGCCGGTTCTGGTGAGTGGAAATCAAGTGTACAGTCCGGTCATCCGCCGGGTTCTCTCCGCGCTCCTCTTTCCACTGGTAGAGGTAAAGGCCATGCTGGCGATTGTCCAGACGGGGACGACGGGCCAGGCCCAGGGTCATAGCATGTTTCAGGGTACGGCTGCCGCCATCACGGGGCAGTTCCAAACGAAACTCTTCCCGCACCAGGCCACTCCAGTCCAGATCCAGCCGGCGGGCAACGGCACCATCCAACCCGTAATAGTTCTGTTGTTCGCCATGGCGGTATTCCACCCGGCCGGTCGCCCGCTGATTCTTGCGGCGCTTGTCTTGTATACCGAGGGACAGCGCCAAACCGTCATTCCGGTTATCCTTGTTTTTCTCGTGCACGGTCTGAATCCATTCAACGCTGGGCGTCAGAGAAAGACCCTTTTCCACTTCCAGGCGGGTATCGGCACCATTGACCCATTCCAGGTTGCCGCCATCGGTTGCGCCACGCATGCGGTATTCGGAATAGGTGCGGGTATTGGGCAACCAGTCACTCTTCACCCCCAGGGCAAAGCTGTTACGGTCTTCGCCATTGCTGACCGGACTCAGGTTTTCATCGCGTTCATAACGGCCATACAGACTGACTTTCTCGTGTACCTGCCAGTCACTTTCCATGACGGTCCGCCAACGGGAATTGGTCAGTGCGTGCTCATACTCAACCTTTGTGGACGCGTTCTTGCCCAACAGCTGATACTGCTTGCCGACACCAACGAGACCCGTGGCATACTCTGCGTCTTCATCGCCTTTCTGGCGGATATAGCGGCTGCCGCCGGTCAGCGTCCAGGCATCCGGCAGACGCTTGTCAAAACTGAGTCCGACACTGCTGCCCTCGCCACTGCCACTGCTGTTGGTCGTGTTATCAAGACTGCGGCTGGTTTCCGCTTCCGCCCGAAGATCCAGGCTGTCGTTCAATCGCTGTTTGTGTTCCAGCAGGCTCTCTTCGCGTCCGCTGGACACACCACCGGCTGAATTGTCATACCCTGCATCCGCCCGGGCCCAGGTCAGTTCGGTCTCACCATTGGACGTCCACTGCTGGTTAACTTTGACCCGGTAGGCATTGCCATGGTCTGGCGTCGTTGTCTGATCTGTCGTCCCCGTGGCTTCCGGTTTTCCGGTCTTGTCCAGGGTCGCACCGGATACGGTAACCGTCGTTTTTTCAGTGGGTTTGTACTCGACCCAGGCACCGCTGATGTTCTTGCCTTCGGTCTTGTGTTCATCGCGGGTATGGCTGACACCTACACGCACCTGGTCGTTCAACTTCTGTTCTGCGCGAACACCTGCGACGGTGTAGGCAGTTCCGTCACCGTCAACGTCATAGCTGACGCGGATACGCTGGGGATTACCCTGCTCATCCTGACTGTGCATGGGCTCACTGAATTTCAGGTAACCGCTGAATTCATCCAGGGTATAGTCCCGTCCCCGGCTCAGGGTTTCAGTGCTGAGCATCAGGCCCGGGTTGTCACGGCTCCAGACTTCCAGCACCACCACGTCACTGTTACGCACAATCGGCGCACCCTGCAGCCGGTAGTTCATGGCCGTGCCATCCGGCGTGATGATTTCGCTGCGATGCATATCTTCAGGGCGGGCACCAAAACCCTGCAAACGGGTGATACCGTCATCGTAAATAGCGTTGATACCAGTCAGCGTACGCTGGATACGGGCAAGGTCCTGTTCCGGGGCATTGCTGTCGGTCTGGTAATCGCCCCACATGATGCTGCTGCGGTCTTTTTCCAGCTTCGCATACAGTTTGCTGCGGCTCTGGGCCTCGTAGCCTTTCTGGCTCGCATCACCCGTAATGGGGTAGTAATCGTCCGGATCCACATCCCGGAACAGTTCCTGATCCTTGTCCTTATCACTGTCGTACGACAAGGTCAGCTGTGTTTCTTTTGCCACTTCACCTTTGACAAAAAACGCCGTGCGCTTGCCAGTATCAAAGCCGTCCGTAATGCCATCAATCTCGGAAGGTGTACGCCCTTTGCTGTCCACTTTCCCTTTACTGGCCGTGATATCCACCAGGCCAACGGCGACCAACGGGCGCGGTGCGGCAACCTGTGTGAACTCCGCATCCGTTTTCAGATCATTGGTGGTTGCACGCAGCTTAACCGGACCGGCGGTCGCTCCAGAGCGCAGATGCACCAGCGCCTCACCCTGCTCAATGCGGATCTGGTGACCGGGCTCCTGATCCTGAACGTCGGCTTCCTGCCATTGGCCGGCACTGCTGTCCAGCGTCACGAAGTAGACACCACGGGCCGGTAAACCGTTTCGATCCAGTAACCGGACCTTCACCGGCATCAGGCTTCGGCCTTCGTCCGCTGGCAATGTTTCCTTCGCAGGCTCCAGCACCAGCCGTTCGGCCAGGCCAGCATTATTGAACACGCCTTTTGCCAGTACCCGTTCATTGCCGAACATATCGGTAGCACGGACTTCTACCCGGTTCTCACCTTCTGCCATGGGAACACCGTACCAGGCCAGTAACTGGGCCTGCTCACGGTTATTCATCAGCTGTTCCCCCAGACGGTCAGTACCAACCGCCTGATCATTGACGTACAACGTTGGCGTGACGCCCGCACGGACCACAACCATAAAGCGACCATCCGCCTGTACGCCCTCCGGCCAGAGCCAGGTGCCATCCACTGCCTGTTTGCGGGTAATGGACGAAACAGCCTCCTTCGCCAACGGCATTTTGGCCAATGGCTCGACAACCGCTGGAGTTTTACCCGCTGTCGATGTTGATTGGGTGATCGCTGTCGGCTTTGTTTCGCTATCTGTTTTCTGAGGCCCCCTGACGACACCGTTCGACAAATCACCAATGTTGTCTGCCTGCTCGGCGCTGTGGCTGCTGCGGCTGTATTGCGCCGCTTCGTCCAGCAGCCAGTCACCATTAATGGAGGCATTACGGGCCTTGATCTGGGCAAATATCGCCTCAGCATCCTTTTCTGGGCATTGCGCTGCAAAGTCCGCACGATGGAAATCGCCTGGGGAGAGGTCCACAAAACGGCTGTTGCCGTCTGCAGCATTACGGTTATCGAGCGGTTTCAGCACCAGTCCGTCCGGCAATGTCACAGGATCTACTTTGAGAACGTGGGTGCCGGGCTTAAGCCCCATCAGACTGTATTGGCCGTTTTCATCGGTGATCACCCAGGTGCCATCTTCCATGTACAGCCGCACACCACCGATGGGCCATTCACCGTCGTCCTGAATGCCATTGCCGTTGCCATCCACATACAGCTTACCGAACAGGATCGCCTTGTCTGACAGCACGCCATCCATTTGAACCGTCACCTGCGCGCGGGCGTCATTGGACTTGACTGGCAACCCACCCATATTGCGACCTTCTGCCCAGGCTGTGTTGATACCATCACCATCCACGGCACCGGCACCGGCCTTGAGGACGTACGTAATCTCCCATTTCTGCTGTTGCGTCAGTTCCCGAAGCTTGCTCTGGTTCAATACAAACGTCAGTTCAGGCCCCGGTGCACCTTCCGGTTCCGCCGCCGGTTGCCCGTTGATACGCACACTGCCGCGCGCATACTTGAAGCCGTAAGGTAAGCGGTCATGAATACGGAGGTTGTAAAGTGACTGTTTTGAATTATTGGTGATGGTCAGCTTATAACCGACCATTTCGCCCGGAGCGACCGTTTTCTGCAGTGCAGCCTTTTCCAGAGTCAGATCTCTACGCACAGTCTCTGGCTGCATCAGGTCCACGGGCACATCAAAACTGACCAAGGGGCTCTGGCTGCTATAAGAAAACATGCCATCTTCCGGCTCCGGCGTCGACAATGCCGCATACATCCTGGCATTTTCGTTCCTGGTTTCGCTGCCTCCAGAAAAACCATGCTTACCATACGACGCCTGCATGACACGCAACCCGGTATAATCTTCCGGACGACTGTGGGACGGAAAATGGTAATTCTTTGGAGGCTCAACACGAATGTAATACTGACCTTCCTGCATGCGCGGGTAGAGATAATGCCCTTCATCATCCGTCACATTGACCGGCAGAGGGGTACCGCTGACCGGATCGACTGCCGGCCTATCATGAATATCGTAGAAAGAGACTTTGGCGCCTGCGACGGGAAACAGCGTACCACTATCAAACACCAGGCCAATGGTGCTGACATTCGCCTCACGGGTATAGGTTTTATGGTGCTCGTTATCGATATACGAAACCTTGATGCGATCCCCGGAGATGGATTTCAAACGACAGGCCGAGGCAGGCTGGGAATAGTCCGGCTGGTTACCTGGTGTGGTACACAGCTGGTTACTGCCGGATTCACTGGTGCTTAGTCTCAGGGGGGAGACACTGCGAAACTCACCGCTGTTCAGACCCGTTTCACGCAGCATGACCCGAACCCGGTCACCAGTTTTACCGGAGACCACCAGCACTTCCACCGTTTCGGCCTCTTCTGTCGAGGTATTCAAGTACGGTGCAATAAAAGAGACAAACACATCTTCATGGACGTGTGCCCCACCTTCAATATGATCCGGCAAGAAATAGTGTGTTGACTGATGGAGGGGGCTATCGAAGGTTGGATCGACATGACGGTCACGGGGCTCCATGAACATCACACGGGGATCTCCCCCATTCGTATGATAGCCCGGCCGGACCTTGTCAGCGGTTTCATTACTCTCGAAGTCATAACGCCCGTCACCCTCAAGATCAATCCCCGCCCGGTTGCGGATAATCGTGGTGGCTTGCAACCCATTGATAATGACATTGAATCCCAGCCTGGCGGACATACCGGGCTGAAAGTCACTGACAGGCAGTACGAGTCCAACGCGAGTGATGTCTGCCGGATCATAGTTCGGGCTATCGTAACGGACCCAGCGCCCATTCGGCAGTCGAACCACCGGATGCGCCTGGCGCGGT
>OZ220211.1:0-10609 GCA_964291505.2 uncultured Kistimonas sp.
CACCATCACCTGGCCACGTCCAGTGACTATGCCATGAATAATACGGCTGCTGGAACGGTTTCTGACCCTGATCTGTTCATGAAGGCTGCCATCCTGCATGGCTTCACCATTGACACTGACTTCCACGCCATCACTACGCGATACGATGGTAATGAATTCACCACGTTCCACCAGGGTTGAGGGTGTCAGCATATCCGGGCGAATCGGTGTGCCTGTCCTGATCCGTTTCCGGGTGGTTTGATGTTTCAGTTCATCAGTGTGGGTCAGGTAACCACGATCCAGTTCGGCAAGGTTTTTCAGCTGATGTGAAACAGCGGAGGCAGAAACAGGAATACCGCTTTCCAGTGGCTGATTGGCAACCAGAACAGGCCGGTAGATGGCGATGTCGCCACGCAAGAATAATGACCACTGTCGTCCTTCAGGGCATTGCAGTTTCAATCGTTGGTCGCCCATGGGGCCACGACTGATATCAGTAATGCGTGGTGTGACGGCGCACACCGGAAGTCGGAGGTTACTGGACGGTGGTGTGATAGTTGTTTTGAAACGTGTGGCTTGCAGATTGGACAGGGTCTTTTGGGCTTTTATTTCAAGGTACTGCTTTGCCGTATCGACAACCTGCTGTTCAAACGTGCTGGCATTAAGCCATGGCGCAGGTAATAACAGGCAAAAAACGGCTGTTAATTCAAGAGAGAGCCTGACGAACGAAAACGGTAGTTTGCCAGTTTGCGGCTGTTGTTCCGGGGGGAAATTTATTTCCGGAGATTTTCGTCCAGAAAGGAAATCCTTTACTGCCTTTAATCGGTTCTGCCTTGAGGGTTGGGGCATGGTCATTATGTGTCGTTCAGTCTGTGGTTGGTCGCGAATATCAGGCAGGTGTGTATTGGGTATTGGCCTGGGAAAATAAATAACAAGACCGCATCGGCATAGCATCATTAATGCCATTTTTTATTGGCACATCTATTGCAAAAGAGCGGCTCGTAATGATCACCATCTATCGGGCAGCAGTAAATGGGTGTCAGTTTTGACAGAACCCTGAGCATTCATGAACAGGGATTGGCGCTGCGAAGTCAGCGGGCGGAAGTAATTGCCGGCAATATCGCGAATGTCGATACCCCCGGATACCGGGCGCAGGATCTGGATTTCAGTACGGTTTGGCAACAGCAGCAGGAACAGTTGTCGTTGTCACAAACGGATACCGGTCACCTCTCATTGAATCCTGGCAACCAAGCCGGTGCTGTCGTGTATGACCGGGTGCCGCTGCAACCCTCCCGCGACGGAAATACCGTTGAACTGGGTCAGGAACAGGCCGCTTTTGCCCGTAACCGCATGGAATACGAAACCAGTTTTACCTTTCTCAACATGAAAGTCCGTGGACTGGAGCGGGCGATCAACGGGCAGTAATCAGCAGGAAGTCCTCCGTGTCTCTCAACCGAATCTTTGATATTGCCGGATCGGCCATGACGGCCCAGACCCTCCGGCTCAATACCGTCGCCAGCAACCTGGCCAATGCGGAAACGCCGGCGGCGTCGGCAGACGAAAGCTATAAGGCACGCAAGCCCCTGTTTGCCGCCGTGATGGAACAGGTCAACGGCGAGCCGGGTTCCGGCTATTCCGTCAATGTCAGTGACATTGTGGAAAGCGATGCCCCCGCTAATGTACGTCACCAGCCGTATCATCCACTGGCGGATGCTGACGGCAATGTGTTTTATCCCAATGTGAACGTGGTGGAAGAGATGGCCGACATGATGTCCGCCTCCCGCAATTACCAGACCAGCATTGAAGTCATGAACAGCGCCCGGCAGATGCAGCAGCGGCTGCTGAGCTTGGGTCAGTAATCGGGAGCAAAGGATATGGCCGTTTCCGGCATCAATGGCAGTCAGGCGACGCCTCCCCCACAGTTGAACAGTGCCACCAGCGGCCTGGATTCTGATGCATTTCTGCAGATGCTGATGGTGCAGATGAATAACCAGGATCCCACCCAGCCCATGGACAGCGCCCAGATAGTCAGTCAGCTGTCGGATCTCACCATGATGTCCGGCATGACTGAAATGCAGTCGGCGGTGGCGGACCTGGGTTCCCAGATTTATGCCTCCCAGGCGTTGTATGCCTCAGCCCTGGTGGGTAAAGACGTCATGGTGCTGGCGAATGTGGCAGACCTGTCCGCGGGGCAGACTGTTGATGGTGAAATCCTGCTACCAGCCAGTACTGATGATCTCAAGATCAATATCTACGACGAAAATGACGAGCTGGTGGCTACGTTGCCACTGGGGGCTCAGCCGTCTGGTCAGGTCGAATTCGATCTCGCCGACCTTGAAGAGCCGTTGCCGGAAGGTAAGTACCGTCTGGAAGCCATGGGCACGTTTGACGGCAAGGAAATGGAAGTGGCTGTTGTCCAGAAAACCCGCGTCAACAGTGTTGTCATGCCGGGCAATGGTCAGGAAATCCTGGTGGATGCGGAAGGTATTGGCCTTGTACCTCTGTCGTACATCATGGAGATCCAGGGCAACAGCGGCAGCGGTGACGGCATGGCGCCCAGCCCTTATTTCAGGGAGCCCGGTATCCAGCAGGCTCTGTCACAGATCAAACGATTCAACCAGGAGTGAATGACCCATGTCGGCAATGAATATCGGCATTACAGGCCTGCAGGCCGCTTCCCAGGACCTGGGAACCATCAGTAACAATATCGCCAATGCCAATACCGTGGGTTACAAGTCGCTGGACGCGAAGTTTGCGGATCTTTATACCGGTACCAGTGGCGGCGGTGTCTATGTGGCGCAGGTTGATCAGTCCTTCAAGCAGGGTGAGATCAGCTACACCACCAATAGCATGGATATGGCCATCAATGGCGATGGTTTCTTTGTCATGAAAGATCCTTCCGGACAGCCGGTGTATACCCGTGCCGGTTATTTCGAAGTCGATAAGGACGGCTTTATTGTGAATAACATGGGATACCGACTGCAGGGTTATCCGGTGGACGACAATGGTAATGTGATCACCGGCTCTCTGGAAGATATTCCCATTGATACCAGCGATCTGCCGTCTCAGGCGACCGGTACGATTACGCTGAAGGCTAACCTGGATACCCGCGAAGAAGTGCCTGGTATCGCTTTCGACTCCTCCAAGCCAGACAGCTACAACTACACCACCTCATCCACCATTTATGACAACCAGGGTAATGCCCATACGGCCACGGCTTACTATGTGAAGACCGGTGACAATGAGTGGGATGTCTATTACGAGGTGGATGGCGCCAAGGTGCCAGCCGATGGCTCCAAGTCCACCTCCCTGGAATTTGACAGCAATGGTCAGCTGGTTAGCGGCGGAGACTTTTCTCTGACGTTTGATACCGGTGCTGCCGGTGAGCAGACGGTCACCATGGATCTGTCCGGAATGACCCAGTTTGGTAACAGCTCGTCTGTTGCATCCAACACTCAGGATGGTTATCCCGCCGGGCAGTACACCGGCCTGACAGTAGCCGACGATGGCTCCGTATTTGCCATGTACAACAATGGTGAGAGTAAATTGCAGGGTGTCGTCACCCTGGCCACTTTCCCTAATAACAACGGATTGCAGTCTGTAGGTAATACCAGCTGGGTGTCTACCAATGAATCCGGTGAGCCCATGTATGACCAGCCGGGCAGTGCGCGTACCGGCAGCCTGGTGTCCGGTGCGCTGGAAGCCTCCAATGTCGACATGACCCGCGAGCTGGTGGACATGGTGGTCGCGCAGAGTGCTTACCAGGCCAGCGCCAAGGTGGTTCAGGCCGGTGATGAAATGAATCAGATCCTGATGCAGTCTGTCTGATGGACAAGGCAGTCTATACCGCGATGAGCGGGGCCACGCGAACCATGCTGGCCCAGCAGCAACTGGCTAATAACCTAGCCAATGCTAACACCACTGGTTTCAAGGCGGATTATTCGCAGGCCATGGCGGATGTCGTTGAAGGCAATGGCATGCCCAGCCGGGTGATGGTGCGTTCGGATAACCCGTGGACGGATCATGCGGAAGGCGCACGCCAGCATACCGGTCGAACGCTGGATATTGCGCTGGCCTCCCCCGGTTTCTTCACAGTACTCGATGCTGGCGGAGAAGAGGCTTATAGCCGTAACGGCAGTCTTTCACTGAGCCCGGAAGGCATGTTGTCAGATGCTTCCGGTCAACTCCTGATGGGACAGAATGGCCCGGTTGCCATTCCTCCCCATGAGCAGTTGGTGATAGGCGACGATGGAACACTCAGCATCCTGCCAGAAGGTGAAACGGAGATGGCGGTGATCGACCAGCTCACACTGGTGGGGGCTGATCAACCGATGGTCAAAGGCAGTGACGGTCTGTTTCGAACCGAGAGTGGTCAGCCTGCTATGGCAGATGACTCTGTACGGGTGCTGTCCGGTTATCTGGAATCCAGCAACGTCAACAGTATGAGCGAAATGGTGTCGTTCATGTCGCTGAACCGCCAGTTCGAGATGCAGCTGAAAGTCATTAGCACGACCCGCGATATGGCCGCTGCCGGGGATACGTTGCTGCGAACCTGATTCGGCTTTTTCCACATACGTTTAAACGACACATGACGCACCGGATCAACCGGTGCGCAGCCTGTGACCAGTCAAGAGGTTTGGTACACAATGAACGGCGCTTTATGGGTCAGCCAGACAGGCCTGACCGCACAGGATCGCCAACTGACGGCGATCTCCAATAACCTGGCCAATGTCAATACGGTCGGTTTCAAGCGTGACCGGGTGGTCTTTGAAGACCTGTTCTACCAGGTGCAGCGTCAACCCGGCGCCAACAATACCCAGGAAGAAGAGTTTCCTACCGGCATCCAGATGGGTACCGGTGTGCAGGTGGCGGGCACTCAGAAAGTCTTTACCCAGGGTGGCTTCCAGACCACCACGGCGCCGCTGGATCTGGCGATTGTGGGTGAAGGTTTCTTCCAGGTGCAGATGACCGATGGTACCCAGGCCTACACCCGTAACGGTCAGTTCCAGCTGAATGCGGATGGTGAAATTGTCACCAGCAGCGGTCAGTTGCTGGAGCCGGGGATCGAGGTGCCGCCGGAAGCCACCAGTATTTCCATCGGCAAGGACGGTACGGTTACGGCCACTATGGCCGGCAGCACCGAGCCGGAAGAGATCGGCCAGATTACGCTGGCGAATTTTGTCAATCCGGCCGGCCTGACTGCGCTGGGCAATAACCTGTTTGCTGAAAGCGGCGCCAGTGGGCAACCGCTGGATACTGTGCCGGGCGAAGACGGTGTTGGCAGCATCCAGCAGTTCACCCTGGAATCCTCCAACGTGAACATGGTGGAAGAGATGGTGGGCATGATCACGGCTCAGCGTGGCTACGAGATGAACGCCAAGGTCATTGCGGCCTGCGACCAGATGCTGCAGTTTGCCAACCAGACGCTGTAAGGGAAGTTCATGACCCGGAAATTTCTTGCCGCTGCAACGGCCCTGCTGCTGGCGGGTTGTAGCGCGATACCGCCCAAACCCACCCCGGGGGAGACTGACTGGCAGCCGCCCAGGCTGCCGCCGGAGCAACCGGTTTCCTACCGGAATGGCAGTCTCTACCAGGCGGGTTATGCCACCACGTTGTTTGAAGACCGGATGGCGTATCGGGTCGGTGACATCCTCACCATTCGCCTGGATGAGGAGACTCGGTCCAGCAAGAGTTCCGGGACCGATTTCAGTAAGGACAGCAATACCTCAATCAGCGATCCCACCCTATTTGGCCGTAGTGTTGCCTCCATCTTTGGCAGCGGCTACTCCATGGATAACTCGCTGGAAGGCAAGCGCTCCTTTGCAGGCAGCGCGGCCAGTGAGCAGCAGAACATGCTCTCGGGCAGTATCACGGTGACCGTGCTGGAAGTGCGGCCGAACGGGTCGCTGGCGGTCAGTGGTGAGAAGTGGATCCGGCTGAACCAGGGCGATGAGTATATCCGGATTTCCGGCTTGCTCCGGCCGGAGGATATCAGCCCGGAAAACGTTGTGTCCTCCCAGCGCCTGGCTAACGCACGCATCACCTATTCCGGAACCGGTTTCCTAGCGGAAGCCAACTCGCCGGGCTGGTTGACGCGGTTCTTTAACAGTTCCTGGTTCCCGTTCTGAGAGGGTTATGAAACGATTTTCTTTTCTGGTCGCGGTACTGGGTAGTGTGTTAATGGCCGCCGGCTCCTTGCAGGCCCAGGAGCAGACCACCCGGTTGATGGATCTGGTGGATATCCAGGGTGTGCGCAGTAACCAGCTGGTCGGTTACGGATTGGTGGTGGGTCTGGATGGCAGTGGTGACAAGACCCGTCAGACCAAGTTCACCACCCAGTCTCTGACTAATATGCTCCGGCAGCTGGGTGTGCAGTTGCCGGAAGGCATTGATCCCAACCTGAAAAACGTGGCGGCAGTCTCGGTGACTGCCAGCCTGCCGTCGTTTTCCCGGGCGGGGCAGCGTATTGATGTAACTGTGTCGTCTATTGGGGATGCCGGCAGTCTGAAGGGCGGCACATTGTTGATGACCCCGCTGAAAGGTGTGGATGGCAATATCTACGCCCTGGCCCAGGGAAGTCTGGTGGTATCAGGTATCAGTGCTCAGGGCAGCAGTGGCAGCAGTATCACGGTGAATGTGCCAACGGTAGGGCGTATCCCTGGTGGTGCGATTGTGGAGCGCGAAGTGCCGGGTAGCTTTGCGGATAGCAGTGATATCGTCATGACCTTGCGTGATCCCGGTTTCTCGACAGCCCGCAATATCGCTCAGGCCGTTGATGACCGTTTTGGTGAAGGAACCGCCCGTGCGCTGGACAGTGCCACCATCAGTGTGCAGGCGCCCCGCGATTCTGATCAGCGCGTCGCCTACATGGCCATGATGGAAACCATGCCCATCGTGACGGAGAAACCACCTGCCCGTGTCGTCATCAATAGCCGCACCGGAACGGTGGTGATGAATGAGCATGTTGAGGTGCTCCCGGCCGCTGTCAGTCATGGCAACCTGGTGGTGAATATCCGTGAATCCTACGACGTCAGTCAGCCGGGCGGTATTTTGAATAATGGTGAAACGGCGGTGACGCCTAACAGCGATATCACGGTGGAACAGCAAAACAGCCATCTGTTTGTGTTGCCACGGGGCAGCTCACTGCAGGCGGTGGTGGATTCACTCAATAATGTTGGCGCTACGCCGTCAGACCTGATGGCAGTGTTGCAGGCGCTGAAAAAAGCCGGCGCCCTGAAGGCGGAGTTGATCGTGATATGAGGTGTCTTGGATGAAAACAACATTGGTTGATCCTCGCCTGTTGGGTATAGGCGCATCATCATCGGAAGCGATTAAAAAAAATAACCAGCAGGCGTTGCAGGACGTGGCGGTAGAGTTTGAATCGCTGTTTTTCCGGGAGATGCTGAAAAGTATGCGGCAGGCCGGTGATGTGCTGGCCGCGGATGGTCCGTTCAGTTCCCGCGAGCAGCAGTTTGTCCGTGATTGGCATGATATGGAGTTGTCACAGACGCTGGCGGAAGGCGGCGGTATGGGGCTGGCACAACAGCTCGTCCGTCAGGTGGAGGCAATGCAGCCAGCATCGTCAACTTCATCATCCTGAAAAGGGCAGGGGGCGATTTCGGTTATCCGCATTTAATAAATCACAACCGTTGTCGACTCCTGTTCCAGTCATTTACGTTCCCGCTGGCTCCGAGCTGGCGGCATCATCAGATAAAGCTATCCCATGAGCATGATCAATACCGGCGTGTCCGGCATGTTTGCCGCCCAGACCGCCCTCAACGTGGCCAGCAAGAACATTGCCGGCGCCCCCGTTCCCGGTTATACACGACAGCAGGTTAACTATGCGACCTCTCCGACCGGCACCGTGTATGTCAGTGATGTTCGTCGCGTAACCGACAGCTACCTGACGTCTCAAGTCTGGGATACCGCCACAGCGTATGGCTACAGCACCGCCTATTACAGCCATGCCAGCCAGATTGAAACCCTGGTCACCAGCGATGGCACCAGCTTGTCGCCGGTACTGGAAGGGTTCTTCGGTGCGCTCAACAGTGCCGCGGCAGACCCATCCTCCGATGCGTCTCGCCAGACTGTCTTGAAGGATGCAGAAAACCTGTCATCCCGCTTCAACAGCCTCTACAACGGTCTCCAGAAACAGGCGCAGATGACCAATGATCAGCTGCAGGTCATGGTGTCAGATGTCAATGGTTTGATGAGTGATCTTGCGGCAATCAACGAAGCGATCATGGCGTCACAGTCTGGCAGTGGCGTGCCGAATGATCTGCTGGATCAGCGGGATCAGACCGTACAGCAATTGTCGGAATTGCTGGATATCACGGCAGATACCCGACCTGACGGAACGGTGGATATTTTCCTGCCATCCGGTGAGCCGCTGGTCATGCGGGGTGAGCCCAATGAACTGGTGCTCAGAGCTGGCGATCCGGATAGCAGTCAATTGACTCTGTCGCTGGTGACCGATACGGCAGAAAAGCCGCTGAGTGAAGTAGGCGGTAGCATGCAGGGCCTGATCGATTTCCGTGATGAAGTGATTGATCCTGCCCTGCGGGAGCTGGGGCGAATTGCCATCGTCCTTGCAGATACCGTGAATGAAAAGCTCGGCGAAGGCTATGACCTGAATGGTGACAAGGGTTCACCGTTGTTTTCTGATGTGAACAGTACCGATGTCATGCGGGAGCGAGCCGAGTCCTCGCGAAACAATACCGGCAGTGGTGTTCTGGAAATTGGCATCAGCGACAGCAGCAGCCTCACAGCAGACGGCTATACGCTGGATGTAATGGAAAATGATAAAGGTGAGCTGCGCTATACCCTGTCCCGTAATGGTGAGGTGGTGTCTGAAGGCGCTGCAGCGGATCTGGATGCCGGCGTTGAAGTAGATGGCATGACCATTCGGGTTGCCGAAGGCAGTTTGGCGGCAGGCGATAGTTTTGGCATTGAGCCGACCAGTGGTTTCAGTGGCTCCATGGCCACGGTGATGGATGATCCTTCGAAGCTGGCGTTTTCCGGCAAAGCGGATGAGCCCGGCGATAACAGCAATCTGCTGGGGTTGGTTGATATAGCCAAGCAGCCGCTGGTGGGTGGCAAGAATACCCTCAGTGAATCCTGGAACCTGATGGTCACCGATATCGGCAATACCACGGCACAGGCAGCGAGCAGCTACAACGCTTCCAAGGTGCTGCATGAGGAAGCGACCAACGCATTGCTGAGCGTGGCGGGTGTCAACCTGGATGAAGAGGCCGCCAGTCTGGTGATTTACCAGCAGGCCTATCAGGCGAATGCCAAGGTGATTTCTACCGCCCAGCAGTTGCTGGATACGGTTCTGGGTCTTTGATCGTCGGCTAAGGAGACACGTCCATGCGCGTTAGCACGCTGCAAATGCACACCACCATGACCAGTTCCATGCAGCAGACGACCAATAACGTCAATAACACCCTGTTGCAGATGGTCAGTGGCAAGAAAATCCTCAAACCGTCCGATGATCCGCTGGCTTCCCTGCAGATCATGGGCATGAATGATGACCTGGCAAAACTGGATCAGTACCAGAAAAATATTACGGCTGTGCAGTTGTCGCTGTCAGCAGAAGAGACGGTGCTGAATGACGCCAACGATACGCTGCTGCGTTTGCGAGATCTCACCCTCTCTGCGGGTAATGATGGTATGGCCCAGGAAGATCTCGATGCTATCGCCCAGGAAGTAGATCACCTGATCGAGCAACTGGCGGATATGGCCAATACCCAGTCGGCCGGAGGCGAGTATCTGTTTGGGGGAACCAAAGGCGATACCGCACCGGTGATTAAGGATGCCTCCGGTAACTGGGTCTATGTTGGCGGCGACAGTAGTCGTGAAATACCCATCAGTGATAACCGGACCATTGCCCAGGGTGATACCGCCGGAGATATTTTCTTTTCGGTTGAAAACAGCAATGGGGTGTGGGCAGAGCCGGCTGATGGTAATGGCGGTGATGGCCGTATCGGAACCGGGAAAATCAGTGATGCCGCATTATTTGAAGCCAATGCACCTCTGGAAATCGTGTTTGATGATCCGGCTTCAACATTCTCGGTGATGAATAAAGAGGCGATCCTATTGCTACAGGGTTGCCGTATGCCGAGGGTGAAACGGTTGAGGTGGGTGGCGTCAGCATTGAGTTGTATGGCCAACCTGTGGCGGGGGACAGTTTTACGATTGAGGCGGCGGATGAAAAAGATATTTTTTCCAGTCTCGATCGTCTGTCTGATGCCCTGAAGTCGGGTGATTCCGCGTACCTCAATGATGTGCTGGGCGTCAGTCTAGGCAACATTGATGGTGCGATGAATTCTGTCGGTTCTGCATTAACGTCTGTAGGTACCCGAATGAATACGCTGGAGATGGCGCAGTCTGCCAACGAAGAGTCGGTCACCATGACCAAGAGCATGAAAGGGTCGCTGGAGAATATCGATTTTGCCGAAGCGGTCACGCAGCTGACCATGGAGTTTACGGCGTTGCAGGCGACACAGCAGAGTTACGCGAAGGTCAACAAGCTCTCCCTGTTTGATTACATCTGATTGTTTTCTGCCCATCCAATACCTTTTGCCGCTTACCTTCCGGGGAGGCGGCAAAAAAATCAAAATAATTATTTAAG
>OZ220212.1:0-21478 GCA_964291505.2 uncultured Kistimonas sp.
TTAATTTGAAGTATATATTGGCAAAAAATAAATATCGGTGATGGGATTCATTCCATCACCGATATTCCAACTGCCTTTCCGGCAGAATACTTAGCTCAGGATATGCTTCAATACCCCATTCTTGCTCAACTGCCTATCCGGCAGAACACAGTTGGTCATTACTCATGATACTGATATGTTTCTGTTCAGCTGCCTATCCGGCAGAACACCAAATATTCCGTAAGGGGTTCGCTTATCGTAACTGTTCAGCTGCCTATCCGGCAGAACACGGGTTTGTGCACCTCTTAATCTCTAAAGAGGTCTGTTCAGCTGCCTATCCGGCAGAACACCGTATCACTATCACCACTCAGCTCTTCACGCACTGTTCAGCTGCCTATCCGGCAGAACACTAGAGATTTTGATCGAAAACTCCTGTGTAAATAACAAGTTAGGGAATTTTCCCAGAAATACCAATGTTTTTTTCGTATGCCGTAACTAGTTGATTTATAAATATTTATGTTATGACGGTTTAGATGAAGTTTTTTATGCAGATTTATCGCATGAAGTAAGCAATGGCACCGTTCCTGTATTAAATGCACCAGAAAGACCATAACTACTGAACTGACCGGATTGCTGTGAGGAAATACATTCTCTATGAATGTGCAAATTAAATCTTTTCCGCTTTCCAGTACTAATATCAGGCTTAAAATGTCCACTGTCTACCGATAATTTGTCCTGAAAAATATTTACATCAAGTGAATGATGGTGGGGGATAGATCTTGATCTAGGAACAGATTGAAAAGGCTCTAAACCTCTTTTAGCTCTACGTCTATTTTCCCGCTCAATCCATACAATTGAAAATTTATCCGGGTTCTGAATTCGTATAAACTGTCCTTCAGGAAAACCATCCTGAACCTTTTGCACTGATGAGTAGTTGAGTTTATTGATCTGGTGCATTCTATGAAAAAAAGGTTGCATTGAGAACTGATTTAATATTCTGTCATCCTGACAAATAAAACCGATGCACTTGCCAACAGAGTATTCCGACCATTGTGGGTATGTCACACCGATTATTCGTAGATCATGCCGACATTGGAAACCGTGCAAAACCCTATGACACCTGGCTGCCAGTAAAAAATAATCCGATGATGGATCACAAAAATATGCTTTGAAAAAATATCTCAAAGTATTATTCCTCTCCCACCTGTCTCAGCCCACCGCAAACCATCATTGCGACCAAATAACGTATTTTATTTAATGTCTCGTGTGGGATTTGATCCCCACTTTCAAACAGTTTTGTAAACTCATCAGCATGTTTCATTAAGGAATAGATATCATTGCCTGTTTCAGGGTGGCGATGTGCAGTTGAATGTTGGCGATCAGAACCGTAGGCAGATACTCGTAACCACATGTCTGCTCCTGGGAACCAGTCATCAATCGTATGAATAGCGGCTGCCAACTTATAAGAGGTGAATATTACCTGATTCATATCTCCATGTTTATAAGTTGCATATGTTCTACTCCTATCTTTGCCACCGTCTGAGAAGACCTGACTGGGGAAAATTTCGGCAAAATCACGAAATTTTAGTCTTGCCTCTATAACTAAATCCCAATAATCATCATCATTCATAAGAGCCTTGGCAAATCGATTAGCCAGTTTTTTGTAGTCTTCTTCAAAGGTTGACAGGTCATTTGTTCTACGCCTTTTATGTACATCTGTAATCGTATAAATACAATTGTCGTCTAAGTCAGTGATGCTAATCTCCGTACTTTTTGTTTTTTGATTCAACCACAACCAGCGGCCCATTAGAATATTCTGTAAGTAGCGATCAGCTAGATCATTATAAATCCCGTGTTGTGCACATGCAGAAGTAAATTCTTTTAAGGCTGTTCGAACTAGAGGGTCGCTACATGAATGTAACTCCCTCGAGTAGGCAGTTATCTGGAGTGAAAACCTGACACTTACAAACTCAGTCAGAGGAGAAAGGATACATTCGTCAATAGTTTGAGGATTACCATAAGAAAGTTCTAAACGGGATAAATTCTTCTTTATGCTCCCATCCTTTTTATAAGCTTTCGAAAATCCATCTCTCAAACCCAGTGTAGTTCTTGTTTGTGTTTCTAAAGGGATCTCTTCTCCAGTTTTCTTATGTGTCCAGAAGAAAAATCCGTGGCTAAAAAACAGTGATCGAATTTGCGACAATTGGTTACATAGCTCAATCATTGTGATCTCCAGATACAACCTCAACAGATTTCCTCGAAATATTAAGCTGCCAAAAAGCCAGTTCTCTGATACCTGTTCTTGTGATTAATGATTGTGGTGATAGCAGCTTAGCTAAACCCAAGACAGGTTCTGAGTAAACATGTTTTTTGGCAATAGCATTGTCTCGGGGTCTAGGCAGACCTAAAAAAATAAATCCCTTATTAACCGGTATAATTTCATGAGGATTTTCTAATATGTCAGATAACTCATTTATATCATTGAAAGTGTAATCTTGGTTTGTCCCAGTTATAAAGCGTAAAAAATTAGGAAGAATTTTTACTCCTTGGCTAAGTGCATCTTCATCATTATATACATGGCATTTTTTGTACCTGATTCCTTTCTGTTCGCGACTGTGCATAGAAAACCCTAGTACTCCGCCGGCAAAACGTTTAGGTAGACAGCGAATGAGATTATGATTATCCAAACTGATTGATGAATCTGGTTTAGACAGGCGAATGATGAGATCAAATTCAAAATCACAGTGCTGGCTATCAATGACTGCGCCATTTCTGACCTTCTTTTGCCGATAGACCTGCCTTGATAAGGGGTGTCCTTTACGACATTCAAATTGGTGAAGCGCAATTGCAAATTTCGGATTAACTTCAGTTACCCCAAGTTTCATAATGAATGCATCAACAAAACCTGCTACGGCAGTCAGGGAAGGAAGCCCAACCAGATAGGGATTACTTTGACTATTAGCCCCATAGGCCATCAGTTTTTCAAAGTGTAGGTAAATAGAGTCTACAGCAGGCTTATGGTATCCACGTTTATTTGATAAACAATGCCTGATACCAGTACCCATTGCCTCGATTAATGCAGGCTCATATGCTAATGGCTTCCCTTCCTTGCTATATTCCAAAATCTCGTTTACCTGTCGTGTAAAATGCTTTTCAGCATATTTCAAATCAAAACATTCATTTATTACCGATTTCTCTATGGTCTCATCTAATAGATTATCTAGCATGGGAATCTCATCTAGCCCTTTCACACGAAGATAAAAAATCTCTGAAAACAAAGATTCAAGAAGATGATATAAATTTTGTTTGTTTCTGAAATTGCTCTTTTTAGTATGCTGAACTGTTGACGTGTATTCTTCGTCTCTGATTATTTGAAATAGAATGTTAAGTGATTTCTTGTTGAGTAGTGCACGTTCATTTAATAAATGTTTTCTTGTTCGCCACTGTATGATTAGGTGGTCTATAGAGCTGTCCACCTGACTTATTCTGGGTGGATAATATAAACAGCGAACTCGACCACCACATGCAGAAACATAGCTTCCTAAGGATGTAGGACGATGATGGTAAACGATAGTACTTTTAACTTTGTGCTCTTTCGCTAGATTGTGGATAATCCTTTGGTTACTTGTCCTCACAACAGGTGTGACCGAAAGAAACTCACCATTTTTCTCTATGAAACGTGCTTGCTTACATTCGCGGTGTACAGACTCAGGTACCCTAACCTCAAGGGCTTCTATGCTTTTTTGTGTAAATTCTAAGGTGCGATTTTTTGGAAAACCATGCTCAACCATTAAATCAATAAGACTCGATTCTTCATTCTTGTACTTGGCAAATTGCTCTACGAGACTGGTTACAGAGTCTTTCCAGAAAAACTCAGTAATCATGAACTTACATTTATTGATCAGGTTGGAGTTTTTTGCATAACCAAAAACTTTAATCTTTCTCTTGGCTAAAACCAAATGAGGAAAGAAAATACATCCATCGGCCTTAATGTCTGGGTATTTCAGATTGTGAGTATGTAGCCAGGCAACAGGCTTTAATACTGAATTCTGCCAATCCGTATCACTTAGGTACTCAAGTGATACGCGATCCAGCAACTCCTTTTTTCCTGTTAATGATAAATTAGTCAAAATGACTATAGCATCAAGCTCTCTGCCGTCAATGATTACAGGATCGCTCAAATCCGAAAATGATTTTTTCAGTGTGATATCAATATCTTTAGGAACTGTATTTTTTATAAGCTCATCTAGCGTGACCATAAATCACCATTCAGATAAGTACAAATGACGGTTAGAGAGTCGTGACTGAAAGCCTGATATCCAGAGATAAAAAACATCTTTTAGATTGAATAGAGGAGTAGATGATTCAAAGCTAGACTGGCTCTTTAAACGGATATTTGTATGTAAATGACCTTCCTCTAATAGTCTGGCGATTTGTTCCTGAGTCGTATCAAGCAGTGCTCCAGCCTCAAACCCATTGAGCAAAAGATAGCCTAGTTCTGATGAACGATTGTTGGCCTGAATACTTCGATCAAGAAAATTGAAAATACCTTTCAGGATAGGATTATAGGAAATTGCAGTACTGGGTAAATTTCTGCTTACTATCAATAAATTTTCAAATATTGAATAGAATGGTGTTGCAGACATCAATCGGTCACTGCACTCTAAAGCTGAATCGAACTTATTTTCCAAAAGCTTATCAAGCTGGCTAGGCCACCTATTAAAGAACTTTATGCACTTCAGCAGTGAATCATCGGTGATTTCTCGCTCATCCGCAACATATAGGAAAAACCATACTATGGCACCAAAGATTTGGTGAATATCTTCTAGAGTGAACAGTAGGTTTTCCGATGTACAGCGATCTCTTTCGTGTGATGAAACTACTTTGGCGAGGCTCAATAGTGGTTCTTCTGCCATCTCTATAGGCATTGTTTTATAGGCTGCCCCACAGGCACAGCTTTCAAGGTTTCCAGTCAGCATGTAGTTCAATACTTCAGAACACTCAGGACAAAATTCCAGCAATTTACAACCATGTATTGGACAGGCTCGCACGATATTCAAATGCCAATATTGTGGAATATAAGCTACTTCTGCTTCTGCAAGGCATGCTGGGCACACAGGAATAATGTGCTTTCGGAAGAAGCGTCGGGGGGATATCGAGTCCATTCCATAGAAGTGATTTATCACTTCCTGCGTACTTTGTTCTGGAGCGATACACCGCAAGTTGCAGGATCGACAAAATTCCAGCAATTTACAACCATGTATTGGACAGGCTCGCACGATATTCAAATGCCAATATTGTGGAATATAAGCTACTTCTGCTTCTGCAAGGCATGCTGGGCACACAGGAATAATGTGCTTTCGGAAGAAGCGTCGGGGGATATCGAGTCCATTCCATAGAAGTGATTTATCACTTCCTGCGTACTTTGTTCTGGAGCGATACACCGCAAGTTGCAGGATCGGAAAACGTCCTTTACAGACTTTTTCTGCCAAAAGCTCCAGACACTGAAAACGCAAAGCTGATGAAATATTGGCATGAAAAAGATTAATCCGTGATATGTCTGTAGGTAATGCGCCGGTTAATTTCTGATCCTTCTCATTCAAAATTATGTGAAACCGCCCAATTAACTGATTTGGGGTATAGCTATATAGCTCTGCAAGGCGAATAAGATAGCTCTCCAGGCTTTCATCAGGAAGCGGGTTCGGACGCAGTAAAAGCATTGAAATTAAAGCCCTGTGTATCTTTCAGGCTGTGTTGCTATAACAACTACCATGCGTTAAATAACTGCCATATTTGCAACTCGTAATCAAAATTCCATCCTTAAGAAATGTTACAAAACTCCTACTATAGACGGTAGTAACAGATGTGCCACCCAAATCAGTATCTTTTGTTTCTTGGAAGGGTATTGAACTTGGCAAAAGTCCAGAATGCGTTTGGAAGTCGTCTGCGAGAACTGCGGCAGCTGCAATGCCTAACTCAGGAAGAGCTAGCTCATCTGGCAGGTTTAAACCGTACTTTTATAGGTGACATTGAGAGAGGGGAGAAGAATATCACCTTAAAAAGTATGGATAAGC
This sequence comes from uncultured Kistimonas sp., assembly GCA_964291505.2. Lineage (GTDB taxonomy): Bacteria > Pseudomonadota > Gammaproteobacteria > Pseudomonadales > Endozoicomonadaceae > Kistimonas. Next base: position 6,054 of record OZ220212.1, read on the forward strand.
TGGCCAGAGCATTGGGTATTAAGCTGAGAGACTTTTTGACTGGGAATGAGGAAAATTTATCGATGGTTAGTATCTGATTGTTATATTTTTGCCACTATCTCGATCAAATGTCCCCCTTTCAAGAGATACAAACACAAAAATTCTTTAGATTTGCTGAGTATCTTTGATCCCGTCTGAGGACTGATGAATATCCGTCAACGGGACCAAAGCTGCGGTTCGCTTATGAGAAGCCAGAGCTTCGCATACCGCTCAGGCTGTTTGATGAATGGGAACCGGCTCATTATTAAAATCTAAAGAGTAAGATGTGGCCCCAGATAAGCTATATAAATAATTTTTTCTGCGGGGTCAGGATAGAAATGGAGCCGGTAACCATCAGGTAGTGTGACATGGTTCTGACAGTTCACTTTTATACCTTTAGGCAACCAAAATTCACGCTCACTTTTTTTGCTAGGATCCAGGTTCACTGAACTTGATTCGCCACTCACTTTTGCGGAAAGACCACAAGAGGCAAGGTGTTCATGCTGGTAATTAGAGAACTCTCCTTTTTTCCAGCGGTCAACAAATTCGTTCAGGCGAAAGAGCACATCTTTTGCTTTAACCAGAATATCTGACCTATGCCTCCAGCCTTTCAGCTGATCAGAAAACTCATCAAGAAACTCGAGCTCTGGAAAGAACACTTGGCGCTGATTCCAAAGATCCTTGCCACTGGTAAGCTGCTCATCTCTATAGTTTTCCAGTGCTTCTTTGTGAAACTCCAGAGACTCTGTTGAAAACACATTATTAAGACTCGTTTCAGACTCTGAAAAGTCATTTCCATTCTCATCCAAATCAAGCACCCAAACCTGAAGACTATTGCTCGCCCACTTGTCGGAACTTGAAAAGCTTATGAGAAAAGAACCATAGAAATAACAGGCAAGCAGTGCAGAAAGACCTTGTTTTTCATCTTTCATCCCAACTTCCCTTAAATGCCCAATTTGTTCTAGATCAATCTCTGTTAACAGGGGTTGTCTTGTTTCCAGACTACGAAATGCGCGAACAACATCTTTTAAACTATCGTCATTTCGAGCTTCTTCGTACCAGTTCCTCCAAGCATAATTAGGTGCCAGTTGAACCTGAAACCAACTTCGATCAATGCACTCATCAAGAAGTATTAGGTTATAGCCGTAGTTTCTGCAGCCAAGAGCTACACGCACAAACTCTTGTACTGCACTTCTGGCTTCAGATTGACTTTTGAATGGAATAGAATGGTGATTAAAAACCAACACCTGATTCATAGAAGTCGTTCCAACTGCTTATCCCACTCATCGAAGAACCCGCTTGGCCAATCATTGATACGACCTTTGTCATCAATTTTTGGTTTTCGAATATGTGCAGCATGAATATCCCCTTCCGCTTCACGTTCAAGGAAAAATAGGCTGACAGTTTCTTTAGGAGCAAGGTTTTCTTTTATAGCGACACGTACCCCGTTCAGAAAATGATCAGAGTGGGACTCTATTACTAGCTGGACTCCGGAGTTTGCGGCCAATGTACACAATTGTCCCATTATCGCTTGACCTGCAGGGTGTAAGTGAGACTCAGGGTTTTCAATAATTAACAAGTCATCAGGTGTAGCACGCAGAATACTTGTCACTACTGGAAGAACATAACTTAAGCCAAAGCCTACATTCTGCGGTTTAAAATCATTAGTCGTCTGACTTCCTTGTACGAATGCAAAGCTCAAAGTTGCAGAGTTGTATTGTGGTATAGCTTCTGTTTTGACCTTTAGTCCTGGGGCAATTTCTGACATCCAAGCATCAATGTTTGCAAGCAAATCGTCAGAACCTGCTGAGTGATGAATTAACGCTCGATTTTTAAGTGGCTGGTCACCATGATCAGCTATGTAGTGCACTGTATATTCACCCCGGTTCCCCAAAGAGTTGAGTTCATTGATGTGAAACTCTGAAAGCTCATGGTGACTGGTAGGGGCGACACGCTCAGCACTGAGATATTGAAAGTTACTATTGAAAAGGCTGAGGTCTTCAGGGTTCACTACATCAATCTGATTTTGCACAGGCAGGAGGTCCGACTTAGCTGCATAATCAAACACAAATGCTGCAGCATCGTCTCTTTCGCTCCATTTTACAGTAATATGTATGGCATCCTCTTCACTCTCTTGTGACAGAACATCCTGTCCTGTACCCAGGGAAGCATAATCTCCTTTTAGCAAGAGCCCTTTCGAAAAAAGAACATGCCTCTCATAAGACTGTCTAAGTAGTAATAAAGTCTGTATCAAAGAGGACTTTCCCATACCGTTCAGGCCAGAGAAGATATTAAGCCCTGATAATGGGAAGCCACCTGTTAGTAGAGCCTTGAAATTTTTGACATGAAGGTACTCAAGCATCACTTGTCTCCGATAAAACCTGTTCAAGTAGTTTTCTTACCCTATCATGCCGTATTCTTACATTATCTACTCTTTGAGTGCTGTATGTAATGGCATTATAAAAGTCTGTGTCCTTCTTAAGAAGTTGGCGATTCCGAGATAGCACTGCGTCCTTTTTTGACTCTAGTTTGTCAAACTCTTCAGTTTTACAGCGGCCCAAACAGACAGACCAAACCTCAAATAACGTGCTACTTTTCCGCTTCTGCTTTTGAGAGCCATCCAAAACTTTCAAAAATGCATCTTCGCCCAGCAGTCGATGACAGCGTTCGATTGCAGTGTCGAACTGGCTCTTCATCTCATTCAGTTCTTCATTTGTCTTTTTCTTTATCTCTTCCAGCATATCATCAAGAAAAGCAGTAATGTTTTTCTTACTGGTCTGGAAATCATGCTGAAAGAAAGCGAAGAATCTTAGCACATGCTCTTGATCACTCATGCGACGGGATTGATCCCCCATTGTCATTATGAGGTGTTTGTTTTCTGCACACATTTTCAGAAATTCTCGCTCTCTTGGCTTAGCCATAGCATGGCGAATTTCCTGATTATTCAGTGTCAGACCGCCCGTATTAATACGTTGGAATATACTATATTTCACCCCTGTTGGTGTCGTTGGTCTGATCTGATACGTCGTCACTTGGCATTCTTTCAAGCGCCTCTTATAAACCCGAGGCAGTTCATCATAACTTTTGCCTTTGAGCTCTTTTGAAAGGAATTCAAGACCATGCAGCCTGAGAGGCCGCTCTTTATCAAGAACAAACCTTCTAATGGCAGAAAGGCGTTGTAAGCCATCGACAACCAGCCACTTTTCTTCATCACTAGCATCAAAATAAAATGCAGGCAGAGGTAATCTGATCAATATGGACTCAATCAGGCGGCTCATCTTGTTGGGCGACCAGAGCTCAGCTCTACGTTGGAAGTCAGTGTTTAAATCAATCTCACCGTGCTCCATACGTTCTATTAAGCCATCCAAAGAAACGGGAGTAACCGCAATATCAATTTTGCTGGGGTTAAAAGGCTCCATCTGATCATCTGGATGAGAGTCGTTATCACCCTCATCTGACTCGAATTGCTCATCCTCCAGCAGAATCTCGCTATTTTCATCCTGTTCTACTGACATTTCTGTCTCCTTAATATCTCCATATGAGAGCAATAGCTATATACTCTCATCGGACGATCGAATACGTGATTTGCCAAATTTAATTGGTAGATTTGAAGCATTTTAGTCCCTCTAACTTGCAGATCAAAGCCTGTTGCACCAGTTTCATCACATACAGCCCAGAGATCTTTTGCAATCTCACTTCGATACCTTCATTCCTCCAGCAGCAAAGGCCTTTTGGATCATGGATATCCTCAAACTTTATGTTTAATGACAGTTGCAGAGCTGCAGCCTGAGGCACTGTAAACATCCCTTTTTTAGTGGCACCCTAAATTAGAGTTTTCCGACAACTCGGATTTGGCCAGGTATTCCCATGGCGTCAAATCGTTCAGGGAGCTGTGTGGACGTTCATTGTTGTATTCCCGAATCCAGTTTTCGCTCAGTTCCCTGACTTCGTTCAGAGTCCTGAACACGTACATGTTGAGGATTTCGTCTCGGTATGTCCGGTTAAAACGTTCAACGTACGAATTCTGTGTTGGCGTACCTGGCTTGATGAACTCGAGTTGGATCTGGTGTTGCTCCGCCCACTCAGCCAGTACCGTTGAAATGAACTCCGGACCGTTATCCATACGTAGCTGAAACGTCTGCCACACATCAGTGAATCGCTCATGAAATCCATTGACCAGCATTGATTCATTGATGAGGGAACACACAATGGTTCCGGGTTTCTGGTTGGCAATCGCTTCTTACCCCGGCGGCATTTGTTCAGCTTTAATTCGCAGTAAATCCGGTGCACACGCTTGTGGTTCCAGTGGTGTCCAAGCCGCTTGTGCACTTTGAACAGCAGGCCAAATCCATAGGCAGGATAACGTTCAACAACCTCCTGTAACGCTGTAATGATCGGTTCATCTCTACGCTTATCCGGCTGGTAGCAATACAAAGAGTCACTGATGCCAACGACCCGGCAAGCCCTTCAATGACTGACATTGTGATATTGAGTCGTGTAGTCAACCAACTCGCGTCGAAGCGCTGGCTTTACAGCTTTTTTTCGACAATATCCTTGAGGATTTTGTGATCCAGGCTGAGCTCTGCAAACATCTGCTTAAGTCGACGGTTTTCCTCTTCGAGCTCTTTCTGGTGTTTCACATCGGAGGCTTCCATACCGCCGTATTTGGCCTTCCAGTTGTAGTAGGTGGCATCTGAAATGCCGTATTCCCGGCAGACCTCCTTTACCAGCCTGCCGCCTTCGACTTCCTTGAGGATCTTCACGATCTGGGTTTCTGTAAAGCGTGATTTTTTCATCTCGTTCTCCGTTTGACTCAGTGTAAGTCGGAGAACTCTAATTCGAAATGCCCCTAGTTTAGGGGATGATTACAATCATCCTGTCCCAGTATCGAGAATATCTGGAACAACTCTTTCATTGAGCCCTTGGCGATATATGTGGATGGCCAGCTTGAGAGTATTCAGATTTTTGGATGTCAGACAGTATGTGGTTGAGCAATACATCAGGTGTTAAATCAGAGAAAGACAAAACTTCAATCATTAGACTGTTTGTCTGTTCGCTACGCTTAACGAACAATTCGTTTTACCAAGCTGCAGAGAGTTTCAGGGACTTATGTAAAGTATGCTCAGTGCCTTAGCTTTCAGTATGTACCCGTTCTGTAAGGTCATGGTTTTCCAACCTGTAAATTATTGTAGCTGCAGACAAACACTGTGGGAGGACTGTAGCGTTTGACAAAAAACATGCCACCCCTGCTCTGTCTTCCCACAGCACTCAAAAGCTACGGCTTAACAGTTGATTTTAATCCTTTTCCATGGTGCTTGAATCATCTGCATTTTGAGGAATATCTTCAAAGCACGGCATTTGAAATGTCGTGTTCGCTTGTAAGCGAGCTGTTTGATCGACGCTTAGAAAATCTAGGCGGCCATTTGGAAGCCGCCTTACTGCGAGTATACTTTCACTCATAGCATCAGCTATGTGCGAAGCTATATGCATCCTGTCCCCCTTGAATAACTGATGCATATGATGAAAACGATTCTCAAACTCAGATCTAGTTTTAGGAGTTGCCATTGGTTGAATTTTAGGAAACATAGCCGAACCCTTTACGCATAAGTGGTCATCCCAAGCGGTCTCCCATCAACTTGGTATACCCAAGCCAGCTGGGCGCCATTGATAGTCCGTAAGGCATTACTTTTTATAGACAGGGAGCAACCCTCATGTTCTGGTCCCCCTCCCAGGCTGATTGGAGCTCTACCCGAACGCCAGTATGCACGGTGTATATCTGCACTTGTGGCCCCTGTTATTTTCATAAGCGTATTCGAAGGAATTGCTGGAGTAAAACTTCCAAAAAATGCTCCTACTCCATCAACACTCACACAACAATCAAACCATGAGGCATCATCTAACTTTGCCTGTTCCGTCGAGGAGAAACATGCTAGCTGTGGAGGGTGGATAGAATGCACTTTCGGGTCATAGAAAAATGCAGTTAGTCTAAAGAGTTTCCACTGACCTTCTATCCAAACCCGTTCAAGGAAGTCCAGATATACATCACTGCCGTTTATGGGCTTGATATTTCCTTTCTGATTCCTCAAAGCGGTAATCCACCCCTTTGTTGGTGATGAAAAATTAGTGATCCGAAAGCGGTTTATACGAGTGGGATTATATGGTCGCAATATTTGTTCAATACGGGGGAAAAGGTCTTTAGTGACGGTTGTGAACAATGTAACCTGGAGCGCGTAGCGAATCTTTGCCATCCACCTTCCTAAGGGATGCTCCAAGTTATCCCTGAAACCTTCTGCTAACAGTCGCTCAAGCTCAATGTAAGTTTCCAACTCTATGGGGGCACACACACTCTCGAGGACTTTTCTTACACCTGCGACAAGCTCTGTTGTTGCAAGACCCATCGAACCCAATTCATGCCACTGATGCCCTGCGACCAAAGCCCATTCTGGGCATGCTGCCTTCGTAATAGTGGAGTTATTGGTGCTCTCAAGGGATAGAGGCATTTCCTCTCGTAACAGATCTTTTATTTCAATAGCATTTGTTACATCTTGCCGAATAGCCCTATCTACTATCTGTAGCAGTACTGTGCGCCGTCCAATATGTTTGCAGGAATCCCGGATATCTTCAAAGTTCAAAGCGGGAGCAAGTTGATTCCAAAGCTTTTTAGCACTCGACTGGGACAGATGATCTAGAACTCCACAGATAATATCAGGACAGTTTGTGCTTTCCATTGTGAAAGCTGCTGGGCCTACTATTGGGATATATTCAGGATGGCTTTCTAGAAGCCAGAGAACCATTTCAGCTGCTTTTTCTCGCCTTAGCCATTGTGGGTGGTCAAGCGTATACATCAATAACTGAATAAGGCTGGTAGATACATCATCCGCATACGTATCTTCCAGGGATTCGTAATCTCCGTTCTTGACCTCATTGCAACCAATAATGGTCTCAACATGCTCAATTACTATCTGAGCTAAAGTAGCTCGCTCGTCACGTGTGGCAATAGCTGCAAGCTGATCGATCAGATGATTTGCACGACGCCATCTCTCTGTATAGCGTTCATCCAAAATGAGAGGAGCATAGAGTTTTACGATGCTCTCTATTGACTCAGTCTCTTGAAGCAGTATTTCCTTTGCTCTTTTGGCTCCGGAGGTAGGATTTCCCCAAATCGACCAGCCTCCACGCTGAAGGTGCTCAAGAGCAGTACGTGCTTCATTTTGGGCTGATGATGTATTGCGTCGAGAAAGATACCTTTCTGCTTTTGACAATGCCTCTTCTGAACATTGGATAGAGTCTTGGGTACCAAATACTCCAGGCATGAGCATCATATCCCTTTTTCTATCACCCTCGACTTCACCTTTATTAAGGTCACCCTCATCATATGAGTGATCTACTACTGTCTGCTTTTGGTTCTGGCTAGAGGACAATGGCACATTGAGAGTATCAGCAAGCAACTTCAGTTGGTCGGCTGGTAGATTTTCACATAGATAAGAAAGGAACTCCTCTCGCTGATGACTCGCAAGTTCTGTTTCACAAATAAGCTTCAACCGACGAGTCATTTCCTTCAGGGAATCGCCGTTTATCTTCTCTATCAATAGTGCATACAGTTTTGCAGACTCACGGACATGCCGCCGATCTCCAAACTGATATATCTCCAAAAGAGCCCAGCACAGCGGCCAGTGACCTAAAGATATTGCTGGTCTGAGGATGCGATATATTGCCTCTTGCTCATCAAGAGCACCGCCAGGAAAACGCATTCCTTTTAAGGGAGATATCCGATCAATTTCACCTTCAGAAACCTCGGCAAGCATTTGTTCAGCTGTTCCACAGGTTTGACGCAATAAGTAGTGAACAGCCTTAGAGTAGTCTCCACGTTTGCACAAAATCTCTAAAAGGTCTGCTTTGTCGTATTGAACATAACACTGAAATGTCATCTCACCGCTTGCAGCTTCGAGGAGACTAGCTATTCGTGATAGGACACCCGCTTCTAGTGTTTCCTCCATTGGAATGTGCCCTATCACCCCAGTCATGAGACTAAGCTGATCTTCCTTGTACCAATCCGGTCCCATGGATACAGCCAAAACGGTTTGATATGTGCGATCAGCTTCCTCTGATGAGTTCATTCGAGCAAATAATGGAATAAGTGCCAGTAACTCAGGGACTAGTTCGTGGCGGTTCTTAATATTTGTTTGAACAAATTCTTGCCAACGTAGCAGAAGACGCCACGCTTTATCTTCAGTCTCTTCAGATAGAGGCAACTGTTTACAGACCATGTCTAAGGCTGTTACTACAATCGCACGAAAACCCTCAGAATACAGGCCGCACTGAGTTGAGAACTGATCATCAATGAAAGTTAGCATGTAACCAAGACGTTCAGGAAAAATGTCAGACAGAAGATCAATTAAACGTTTGTAGAGATGGGGAAATACAGCTTCTGGAAGTGCATAGCTATCCACCCATTCTACCCGTTGTGCCAATGTGAATCGTAGTCGCTTAAAGACCTGCTGCTCCAACAAAAACCAGACTTCCTGTAAGCCGGTATCGTCTTTATGCTCTTTAGCCCGCCTGGCAGCGCCATCACACCATGCCAAGCTTCTACCAATCAGGTCTATTTCTTTCAGCCACTCAGAAGAGTGGAATTCCTCAGTGCTGGGACAAGGAAAATCATTATCGAGTAGGGATGCTAGCCTCCATTGCGCCATTCCTGTGGTGAATAGGCTTTCATCCATCGTAACGTTATCTGAAGCAACAAATCCGAACTGTTTATTTTGGAACAGATCCTTGTTTGCAATACCGGCCACAAGATCTCTTGGTGCACCTAGCGAAACAACAGCATCGACTATGTTTAATTTGGGTTCATCCCATGCAGATCCAACCTCTACCAATAGAGTCTGCAGATCAGCAAATACAAGACTCAGCAAGCTCTGGTCTGGTACTAGACTATAGTATTCACAGTAAGCTCGATATTTCGCCAGCATATGCAGAAGAACTTGCCCCTCCCAGTCCAAAGACGTTTGAAGGCGTTCTCGTATCACAGTCAGGGGAGTATAACGAGCGCTCAAACACATTGTGCTTGCAAAAAAATGACTGACCATCTCAAGCAGAATAGCCTTACGAACGCGCTCGTCTTGCACTCCATATTTAATTGTATGCATTGATGAGAAAAGAAATTTCATCAAAACATCCATGGCTCTATCATCACCGGCTCGGTTTCTAAGAAGAAGTTGTAGAACCTGTTGTTCAAAAGCCTCTACAAAGTCTGCAATTACCTGGTTCGAAATGGAAAGTTGCCTTTCTAATACTGCTTCGGTTGCATCAAGGAGTTCCATCGCATCATTGATTTCATTTCTAGAGATGAAATGAAACGCCAAACACAGGGCATCATCCACAGGCACGATTAGTCGACCATAACGAATTACGTGCTGTACAGCCTCTTGCGTTTTTCCTAATGAAAGCAATGCATCAGCAGCCAAATCCGCTGATTGTGCGAATAGTGTGTCGTAGCGAAATTGCAGCCGTTGAGCGAGCAAAAGGAGTCTCACTACTTCTAGCAAATTCCCTTGATGTGCTGCAGCAGCCAGTGCATCCTCTACGTCACTAAGCAAAACATCTGGCTCTATACCGAGAGTTACACACTGGTCTGCCCATTCTTGATTGCAAGCTGCAACTGCTAGAGTTTCGTGCGCAGCTCTAGATTTTAGTCCGTGATAGACGACATTCAACTTCCCGTAGCGGGTGGCCGGATTGCTTTGGCAATATTGGGCAAGGCGATACTGAATATCAGGATCGCGCAATTCGGTCTTCTCTATTAGAAAATCACCAAAAGATGAGTGATAGATAGTTGTCTCTTCATGCTTTAACAGCAGATGCTGAATCCGTTCAAACGTGCTGACAAGAGCCATTCGCTCTGCATCGTTTAAAATCTCAGCAAGTTGTTGTGTGGAAATTCCCCACCGTAAACGTGCAATGATAGCTAAGAGATTAACAACATCAGAGTCTCTATTGAGTTGTAACCACAGCCTCTCGTAATAATTACGTATGCTGCCATGGATTAGCGGCAATGTAGCGAGGTGCTCATCATCGCAACCCTTATTTGCCAAATCAATTAAGTAGCGTAAGTAGAGAGGATGGCCTTGCGCTCTATCACAGATGATTCTGACTGTTTCTGCGAAGAAGCGTTCTGGCTGTAGGGCTCTAACACAAAAGTCTCGCTCTTCACTGCGTATTAAAGATGGCATTGTAATGCAGGCTTGGTTTCCCATCCTTGAACCAATCACTGCCGAGAGGTTTGCATAGTTTGGCCCAGAAATTACGAGTGCCAAACCAGCGGGCATTTTAGGGGGAAGCAGGCCGACAAGTTTTGAGAGTGCTTCCTCTCCTAGTTTTGCGACCTCATCTAAACCGTCAATGAAGATCACACCAATCTGATCTTGAGACAAATATGACTGCCCTAAAAGCTCAAAGAGCTGCCTGGTTCCAGAAATAAGATCTGAATAGCTCTTCACTGAGACCCGGCCAGCTTTCCCTGTCAGATGAGATGAAATATGCGTGTTCAGCCAATCGAAAAAAACATCTGGCTGAGCCTGATGCATTGTGTTTACAGAGCTTTCGCGAGAAGAAAAACTATAGGTACCGAAATACTGTAAGGCTGGATCTAGTGGACGATAATTCTCACAAAAAGTCGACTTGCCAATACCATGGACGCCTTCAATGAAGGCGTACCCACCGGCCACATTACGTATCAGTGAATCGAACTCTTCCGTGAAATTTTCTCGTGAAGCAAGTTGTTCTTGATTTTCAAACGCCTCCTTAGGAGCTCCCTCAACCGGAATGGAATGTTCTCGCAAGAAATCAGCCATTTTGCTGACAGATATTGCTCCCAACGATTTATCAACTGCAATACGCAATAAGCCTCGGCATAAACCATCACAAATGAGTGCCGCTCCTGAGATTCCCTCATACTCGGAGAGAGCTGCTGATGCGTCTACATGGAGATCAAGGTCCATTGTCAGCGTTGGACTATCGAGGACTCGCGATATTGAGCCCTCAATCCTTTGTCCGACAGAAAGCTTTGCTACGGGAAAGCCAAATGCGCTGAAACTGCTCCCTTCAATTGGTAGAGTCTCACTCAAAAGAATAGGGGGGAGTTTGATCTCGTGTGATAACTGGAGTAAACAAACGTCGAGATCTTCCCTTTCTGCTAACACAACAGCAACAACTTCGTTATTGCTCCCACTAGTGCCAAACGATAAATTGATTTGGGCATCTTCGGAAATTGCGTCAGTTACACAGTGACGCGCTGTAATCACTTGTGAGGACGTAACTAACCAACCTGTCCCCGAGTCTTCACCACATTTAACTTCGCATGTAGCGCGCGTGATCTGAGCATCAATCATTTGTTCGGACTTTCCTTGATCTCTATCCAGTCTCTGACGTTGTCGTGTACGGTAAAGGAGGCATTGCTTTTTGACCGGTAATTACGCATGAAGCCTGAAGCTGGTGTCGTGTAATTAAAGTAAATAGAGCGGGAGAACTGTGAAGGTCGATCTACGATTGCAGTAAGAACTTCAGTATCTGGATGACCATGTTTCAAACCATTGGATGACACGATGTATATGGGCGCATCAACCAGCTTCAACAACTCTGGACTCGTGTTGTGCAAACTTCCATGGTGAGAGAGTTTTATTGCATCGAATATCATTGAACAGCCTTTAGACTGAAGACTTTGGAGCGCTTGAACAACATCTTCAGCACTGGCATCCGCTAGCATCAGAACACGAACACCTTCTAGTTCGATAATGGTTGCAATCGAGCTCCCGTTTGTGACGGAAGTATCCGGTTCATACACATCTCCAAGGAGCTTGTGGCTCCCTGCTGATAAAGCAACTGGCTTTGATGCAGTACCTTCGCTTGCATATTCACATATAAACTCAAAAGCGTCATCAATTACAGCTCCCGTTTCTATGGGGCCCGTGTAACCTAACCTGAGCAGTTGCTTTTTCCACCATTTCAACAAGCCTTTTAGCCGTTCCTGCGTTGGGGCAATCACATTGACATTGCCACCAGGCAAGTAGAGTGATGGAGTGTTTTCAACAGAAATTCTGGCTGTACCATTGCCTCCATTCCATTGATATCTGCCATGGTGGATAAGCGAAGCCAGAGAACTCCCTTGTCTAGCACTGATTTCGGACGCACCACTTGCAGTAGCTAAGTGCCCCCGTCGACATATTGCCTGTAGTACCTTTTGATCAGAAGGCTGAATCTTAGCGTTATGCTTGACTGTCAAACTTCGTAAACTGTTATGCCAGATATCGCCTATGCGCACAATTTGTGGCGAATCGGAAGACCCGTTGAGTGAGAGTAAGCGAATAATGCCGGAAATATGGTCAGCATCAATATGGGTTGTAATTATAAGATCTAGTTGCTCACCTCTACTTGATAGCTCGCGAAGATCGTGCGAGATATGCTCGTCAAAAGTTTGAGCGTAACCACCATCGATAAGTATATTGGTTCCTTTGGAGCTGATTAGAAATGCATCTCCATTACCTGCAGGGTACATCTTTACTCTCAGCATTCAGGCCTCCTTTCTGCTACTTATACTACCACTCCCCTATACTTGTTATGCATAAACAATTTGTTTCTCGTGCCAATTTTTGGTGCCGAGCTTACAGATCAAGTATGCTCGGCAACTGACGTGGGTAGCAGTTATGTACAAGGGCAATCTGAACGTTATTGCTAACAAGAATCAGCAATTAGATGAGCCAAACTTGAAAACTCATGATGTATGGTTATCTCCGCTTCAATATTTGCCTCAAGGGTATGAGGCGAGTGTATTTGGCTGGCGTAATACGTGATTTACCTTTCTCGGCAGTCATATCCCAACAGGATGCTGATGCCATTTGGCGAAACTCAAGCTCATCAATTGGTATATCAAAGGGGTTGGGTTGATCTTCCAGCTTTTCGTTAGAGTCAATCTGGTCTTTTTTACCGATATTCTTCATGTAAAAACGGTAGCCAGCAGAGAAATGCTCAACGGTCAGCTCGTCATCCTGATTCAGAATCGCTTCTTCGGCGGCATAATTGATCAGGTTCCTCAGTCTCCTCATGTTTCCCTTTGAAAAGGCAAATAGTCGCGGGTATAACGCACGCTTGTGCAGCCCCGGAGTTTTGGCGAATGGCAGGCATTCATCGAATACCTTTAGAAAGGCTCTGAAGTCCTCGCGGTGTTCTTTGTTGATTATCCGGAAGGGTTCAATCGTGCGCTGAATCATAAAACGCCCAGCCAACTGGTCGTCAGTTTCCAGAATGATACGGCTATAGTTCATACCAAATGGAACGAGCGGAATGCCGGAGGTATTGATCAGTACTTTGACCCACTTGGCCGCATCCTCAAGCACTTCGTAGGATTTGGTTTCTATCAGATGTTGAAACTCATCCAGCAGACCAATCTGGACACCGCATTCCTGCATTAACTTCGCCAGCATCTTGGTCAGCTGTAGGTGCTGAAATACCTTTAGGTGAAAGGTCGTGCCCAAGGTCTTCCAGAAAACAGATAGCGGCCTGACGGGGAACGGTTCTATCGGGGAATTCACTGGAAAAAACGGGTGTGACTGTTCGTTCGGCCTGTTCTATTTTGGGGTTTAGTCGCAGGTACTGCTCCCGCAAAGTCGTCTTTCCTGCACCGGGTTCACCCGTAACCAGCATACACTCAGGTTTACCACCACATTGGGAAATTATCCGACAGCGATGAATATCTGCAAGAATCCGATCAAGATTAGGAGAGCTTATATAACACTCTCGTACCTGGCGAATTTTCGCCTGTTGATCGTCAGTGATTGAGTCGTGCCTGAATGTCATGTCAGTCATTGGGAACATTACTCCTCCAACCCGTAGTATCGATTTCATCATCCTCGAAATCGAGTTCAGTAGTTGCTGTTGCCGGAGGATGGGGCTGCTTGGTAGGCGGAGGTGTTTGAGATAGACCTTCTGCTAAACTGGAGTTGGCATCCTGACCAATATCACAATATTTTGCGGCTGCGGAGCTGCCACTAATAGACGTTTTTTGCGGATTATCTGTCCATGCATTAATTTCTTCCTGAATTCTTCGTTGGATTTCCAAACGTGCTCTTACAACATCCTGGTGATTGTAGTTGCCCTCTGTCGTTTTTTTGGCGTAAGTTTGATGAATATCGTGCTGAACTTCATTCAGTCCATTGGTATAACTCTGGTCAACTGCCGGGACTCTGATGTATTGGCGGTCAATTTGGTTAAAGACATAGATTGAAGCCAAATTGTCAGGGTCAACTTTATAGCATGTTTGTACATTGCCTGCTTTAGCCCTGTAACTGGCCAATTCTTCAGAATCATAACGCAGTTTTTTATAAAATATACCACCACGTCTTAGTTTGCTTTCCTGCGTTCTGCCCAGAACTATATTTAGCCTGTCAGGCTCTTCAAGCCTGGGGGGAAACTCTTCGACGGATGTATTCCAATGCATATTGGGGATAATGCCATGTTCGGTTGTAGGGGATATCTGGTATTCATCAATGACCCATTTATGAAATATTTCTACAAGGGTATCAAACCGGATAACTGCATTCTTTTTAGGGTCATAATCATCCCGCTCTGCCAATGAAGAAAATGTTTTACCCTGCATTTGTGATAAGAGTTCAGTATTAATTGTGCCGAATTTTCTCTCAACCTTGCCTTTAAACCATGGGTGCTGGACAGGGTTGAAGGCATATTGAATATTCAACTCTGCCAGTGCTATTTCTAGATCATTACACCAGAACTCTTTACCGTTATCGAAAATAAACAGCTCTGGCACACCATAACAGGGCCATTTGTTCTCTATAAAGGGATATTTTTCGTTAATGGATACTTTCTCCTGAATGATGTTGCGTAGTAGTTTAAGAAGAACAATAAAATCCGGATCCCTGAATGATATATAAAATCCAACAATAGAGCGGGAAAGCTCATCCAGTGCCAGTGTTAGCCAAGGGCGACCAAGGGGTAAAACCGTATTAGAGTCAATAGCAAAAAGATCCAGCTTGGTATGATCTACACATACGCGTTCCATTACCCTTGAGGTTTTTATTCCTTCTGCAACGGTTTGATATTCTATATTTGCTTTACGTTTACCGAACCTTCCCTTCATTTCATCATAAGGGGTGATTTTTTCTATCCGAGTCAGGAAGGTTCGGTAACTGGGCACTTGAAAAGTTTCTAAATTTTCTTTTCGTCTCAAGCTGTTAATAGCTTCTAGTTCGTTTTCCAGCCTTTCATAAGCCAGTTGTTTTGATGGTCTCAGCTCACCTGTGTAGAAATCAAGTGCTATTTTTATGCACTGTTCTACCTCTTCCGTAAGGCGATTTGTACGATTTCCTTTTTTAAACGTATTTGAGTACAGCCCT
>OZ220213.1:0-9453 GCA_964291505.2 uncultured Kistimonas sp.
GTAATAACGATGCGCAAGCCCAGATACCGTCAAAAACCGCATGATAATCCAGGTTCTCGAATGTAAGCTCTCTCACCGTGATACCCGTGTATGCCGATGCGTGACGCACCATGGCAACCGAGCCATCAATCGCCGTGACACGATACCCCTGCCGGATAAAATGCAGGGTATCCCTGCCAGAGCCACACCCTGCATCCAGAATATGGGCGCCTGGCTGCAACCTGGATAGAAAGGCGGTATAAAGCTCCGTCATATCGACAGAAACGGTATTTTCCACAAACGCATCACAATGCTCGTCGTAATAGGCAATGGACGTCATCGACCACCTGTCAGAATGTTGAGCCACCTTTGGGTTGTGGCAGCCATGTATGAATAATCGGTTTTCGCAACCGTGTAACAATTCTGGAGGAACTGCTGCCGTTGCACTTCTGTCTTCCCTGTCTGTTGTATCAGGGTTTCCCTGATTGGCAAATGGCTGTTAATAAAATATTCATTGCGGGCATGCAGCCTTTCCAGCAGTGACAACACCGGGACACGCTCAAACTTCCCACCTTCACCCCGGTTGCAGTCAGTACAGGCAAGTACCAGGTTCCAGATACCATTGATGGCGGGTAACTCCCGTCGCAAATACCAGGGAAAGAAGTGATCAACATCAGCCAGATTAGCCGCTGAACTTTCTACCGAAACAGGATCATAACAATAAAAGCACCGGCCTTTCTGATAGCCATTCAGGCTGTCACGACAGCTGGTGATGTCGACCCTGCGATCCTTTATTTGCACAAACAGGCTGCCGATCTCGTGATCATGCTGTATAGCCAGCAGATTTCTGGAAAGCCCTTCCTGCCAGGCGGTTTCCACCAGCCGCCACCGCGCCTCAGTTTCATGCTGAAAATCCACAAAATCCGGGCGCTCCGCCAGTTTGAAAAATGCCTCGGTCAGGCGGATCGCTTTTCCTGAATTTGAACGTTCACCCAAAAAGAAACGGCAGCCGATTTCTGCACGGCTGACATTATGAAATGCATCAATGACATTCTGAAAACCCAGCCTGACCGTCTGCTTCAGCAGGGTATCCTTCGTGATGACATCATTATTGAAATCAGCGCAGCTTGTCAGAAACTGACTGGATCGTGATGTCGTCTGCCTGGGGGATGCACGAAGATGTTCACATATATGACGTGAAAAGGGTTCGGCCAGGGTTTCCAGTGGAATCAGGTCAGCGTGGGAGCCTGTCAGTTCGTACAACGATTTGGCCAGTGCGAACTTGTATGACGCAACATTACTGCCAAACAGGATGATCGCCCGCCAGTAATTCTCCAGTGACGGTTCGACTTCGTAAAAACGCGACAATGTTCCCCCTAACGCATCCGTTTTGCTTGTTATCAATCCGTCTATTTGATTTTTTTATGCGATATATTTTTATTGGTAATTATCTTTGATTATATAGGTATAAAAAGACATCTGTCTTCTAAAAGGCGAATATTAACCAGACTCTAATAAGGCAAAAGCCGTCTACCTCTGTACCCGTCATGCTCCCTGCGTATAAGCATCACCGTTTATCCAGCGCAGATAGCATCTGGTCGTCAAGCACGCATCTTTGACTGCACCTCATTAAAACACGCCTATACTCGCTCTCCCTCGGATAAATTCGTATGGGAGGCACTCCATGACATCAACAAACGATACAAGAGCCGCCCTGGCAGATGCCATTGCTGACAAGCTGAGTGAGATACCTCAGATAGCAGGGAAAGAGAACCACGCAGGCGACAGTGTCATCAGTCAGTCCACCAGCAATGATGAACATTTTGCGAAACTGTTACTGGGCCAGAAAACCTTTGATTCCGCTTTACTCACACTTCGGTCCGATCTGGCAGGGTTGAAAAACACCATACTCCAACACCGCTCAGAAGGCATCGAAGCACTGGCAGATGCAACCCTGTTCAAACTGTCACTACAGGAGCTAAAAACCAGCTTGCTTACACTGAGACACGATGTCACTGATCGTACTGACAGCCTGACATCAGCCATCGAAAACCTGTCCCAAACGGTTGCGGCACTGTCCAGTCAGATAGAAGCCAACCAGCAGGCCATCCTATCGAACCAGGCAGGCCTGTCATCGAAAAGCGTCACTTGACCATTAAACGGGCAAAGCCATTTACCAGCCCTGTACTCCTTAAACGCATTCAACCAATGGAATAAACAGGACTTTCTACAATGACTGATACATGCGAGCTGATGGAAGAGTTAAAAACACATCCCCGCCGCTTAAAACGGCTGGAGGATTTCCACCGTGCGGAGGCAGAACCATTGAATACATTACTTCAGGGACAGCGGCGCCTGCTCAATGATATTCACTCGAAACAGAAAGCCCATGACACTCGATTTGAAGCCATCGACAACCGTTTTGGTTCCATGGACAGGCAACTCAATGCCACAGAATCAAACACCAATGAAATTCAAAACGATATCTTTAAAATCCAGTCAGACATTATTTTCATGAAAGACAATCAAAAGGAGATGCAAAATGATATTGGCAAACTCCAGTCCGATGTTTCGGTCTTGAAGGCTGATGTGTCAGAGGTTAAAGGCAAGCTGGATCTTGTACTGGCTAAATTGGACTGACAAGGATAATCCAACACTTCTTCATAAAGCCTTCTCATCTCACCGGTCGGGGGGACACCGGTGACGCCGATAGACGGCAACAATGTATTACTCTCAAGACTGCTTATCCATTCCCACCGTCATCAAAAAAGCGGACTTTATCCATCAGTTGCAAACCACAGTTATCTAGCGCCTATACCTCGTCCAGGTAACTTAATACGTCCTGCGCTTGGTGGCTTGTTCCAGTAATCCAGTGTTTCCAGCGCATTGCGCAGGTCTTCATGCCGATGCTCAATGACTTGACGTTTTTTAACTTCGACAGCCGGTGCGTTGGTTTTCGCCTCCATGTCTCTGGCGAATGCTTCTCGCTCTTGAGCGGTTGCAGCGTCGTGTGGCCGGTTTTTCACCGCAAACAAATAGGCATTGGCCACTCCACCGCGGTCAATATCATCCTTGCAGGTATGATTGTACGTGGTGGAATTCACGGTCTGAATGAGATTTTCCACCAGCGTTTTGTTCAGGCAATGGAAGATAAATGCCCGTCGTTGCTTTCTGTCGAGCACCGTATCCTGGCTGATGCCCAGCTCCTGCGCCGATGCTTTCAGGCAGCGTGAGAGGAATGTCTTGAAATCTTCCCCACTGCCCAGGATCCGTTGCCGTAACCCTGATGGAAAGAAAAAACCCTGCTGATTATCCGCCATGACATCGACCATGTGCGCCTGTAATACCGGCAATTCACCGTCTTTGGAAAAAGACTTGCTCTGGTTATAGAAATCACCGTCTGCAGGTAAAGTGACCACCGTCATTTTGCCTTGTAGCCCCATATGCACCTGAAGATTCTCGAGAGCATGGCTTCTCCCACCTTCAATGCCGGTACGCCGCTGACGATTGATATACAGGTGGTGCTCGTGCTTTCCCCGGCTTTCCAGGAAGCAACGGAATTCCGGGGTGACGCTGGCGCTAAAAGGGACTTCCTGCCGGGTCGGCGTACCCATGCGGATGCAGGAAACCTCTTTCCCATGTATACGAGGCTTGAACAAAATATCCGGTATATTGCCCTGCCGATAGGGGTCGTAATGAATCCCGGCTTCACCTGCCATCAGGCTACCCATCACATTGCCCAGGTGGTCGCCTTTTCCTGTTGGATTTTCCAACGCGGAACGCTGGCTGGAAATCAGCTGCTGGGTATGTGCCAGCCGTGCCGCAAGGTCACACCCCCGGTTACTGGCCAACGGTGCCGGCAAGCCTTCCCCCAAACCAGACGCCGCCTTCTGCCTGATGGCCTGCACCAACGCTGAATGAAAAGGGCTTTTCATCTCGCTGGTAAACAAGGCGCGTGAGATACCATGGAGAAAAGCCCTGCTGTTCTGCCGTAACGGGTTAGAGTGCTTGCCTTTCAGCAGTATCGCATCGGCGCTGCGAAAAGCCGTAAGCATGCGCTTGTAACGTTCTCTGGGTGTGGCTCCCGGTGCCACCCCGGCGATACTGTCACCACTCAACTCTGCAACCACCCGTCGCAGACACTGCTGAAGACGGTGATCCCGCCCGGCCAGTTCTCCGTCAATCATGGCCCGCCATTGGCCAAATGCCGGTTGTGTCTGGAGTGCTTGCCAGACAGTGTCCAGCTTCAATCCGTAATGACGTTGCTTCCAGGAGTCGTCCCCTATCGAAAATCCTGGCTGCCCGGACGGGCTGACGGATTCAACAGCCTGCACACGTCGGCTCTGTACCGGAGCGGCCGGTAAAATACGCGCTCTCAGTGACGACCACAGAGAGAGGAATGGCCGGGCCAGCTTGACTTTCCATCGCTGTGCGCGTGTCGTGGCAACAGGGTTAGCTGGGCTTATTTCAGACGGTGTTCCTGCCTCATCTATCCTGTTTGACTGGCTTTGGCCGACATGTCGACGACCGGATACTGGGCCTTGGTCCATCCTGAGCATCCTTGCTAATCAGTGCTATCCATTACTCCTTACATCGGCAGCAACCCTTTTTCAGCGACGGATGGCTGAAGCCACTATGCTTGTGTACCGGAAACTCGAACAAGCGCTGTCAGGCAGGATGATAACGACGTGATCCGCTTTCACCTGAATGGGCAATGGCTGGAAGAATCGGCTGATCCTTCCATGACGGTATTACGCTATCTGCGTACACACCAGATGCTGTGTGCGGCCAAAGAGGGGTGTGCATCCGGCGACTGTGGTGCCTGCTGCATCATTATGGTGGACCACGATGAGCAGGGCGCCCTTCACTACAAAGCCATCAACAGCTGTATCGCCCTGCTGGCCAGCCTGGACGGCAAAGGCCTGATTACCGTTGAAGGTCTGAGTCATGATGACCGGTTACACCCGGTGCAGCAGGCCATAGTGGATTGCCACGCCTCACAGTGCGGCTTCTGCACGCCGGGCATTGTCGCCTCATTGGCGGCTCTCTATCACAGCAAGGAGGGAAAGGCCGCCAATGACGATGAAATCCTGGTCGCGTTATCCGGCAACCTCTGCCGTTGCACTGGCTACCGGCCCATTCTGGATGCTGCCCGTACCATGCATCAGTACCCGCCACCGCCTGAATCGGCCCCGATCACCCAACTGAAACAACGCCTGAAGCAGGCACAATGGTCAACACCCGCCCGTTCGGGTGACTCCGCAGGGAAACGGGAACAACGGCTTTTTCTTCCAGAAACGGAACATCAACTGCAGGCACTGCTGGCAGACTATCCCGATGCCTGCCTGTGGGCTGGCGGTACTGATCTGGGGTTGACGATCACCCAGTCGATGGAAACGGCTGATCCCCTCATCTGCCTGCACCGTGTCCGCAGCCTGTGCCACATCACTGAAGAAAGCAACACGGTGCAATTCGGCGCCATGGTGACGTACAGCCAGGCAGAGCCTTGGTTAAACGCCTGTTTCCCCGCCTTTGGCCGTATCCTGCCCCGTATCGGCTCCTGCCAGATTCGAAACCTGGGCACGCTGGGCGGCAATGTGGCCAATGGCTCACCGATTGGCGATACGTTACCTGTTTTCCTGGCCCTGGATGCACAGGTCAGGCTGGTTTCCGCTGACGGCACCCGGGAGTTGGCCATAGCTGCATTCTTTACCGGCTACCGACAAACTGCTCTCCGCCCCGGTGAATACCTGCAGGCTATCATTGTCCCCAAACTGTCTACAGAGCAGTGGTTCACCGTGTACAAGGTAAGCAAACGCAGGGAAGACGATATCTCAACCGTACTCATGGCCCTGCGTTTGGACATTGACGACTCCGTCATTCAAAACGTCCGTATTGCCTGCGGCGGCATGGCGGCAACCCCACTGCGAGCCCGACGTACCGAGGCAGCCCTGACTGGCCAGCCGCTGACACTCACCAGTTTTGAGCAGGCAGCCACCCGGATTCCCCGAGATTTCTCGCCTATGGATGATGTCCGTGCCACGGCCGCGTATCGCCTCAAGGTCGCGGCCAACCTTGTGATCAGGGCAGGATTGGAGATCACGGGGACATCGCCATGAACCGGTTCGACGATGCACCGGACACACGGCGGCAACGCCCGGCCCGGGGCGTCAGCGGACAGCGCATCCGCCATGACAGTGCGGAAAAACATGTAACCGGCGAGGCGATCTACACCGATGATATACCGGAGCTGGCCAATACCCTGTATGCCGCAGTGGGACAAAGTCAGGAAGCCCACGCCCGGATCACGGCGATGGATCTCTCCCCCGTGGAGGCGGCAGCAGGCGTTATTGCGGTCGCCACACTGGACGATATTCCCGGTGAGCAGGATATCGGCCCGGTCTTTCCCGGTGATCCTCTTTTCGCTGATGGCACCGTAGACTATGTTGGCCAGCCGCTGTTCGCGGTCGCTGCCACCAGTGTTGAAGCCGCCCGCCAGGCCGCCCGGCTCGCTCGTGTAGACTATGCGCCATTACCTGCAGTACTCACTATTCCGGAAGCAATAGAACAGGAGCACTTTGTCCGCCCTTCCCATACGTTGGCGATGGGAGATGCTGAACAGGCCATCACCGCGGCTCCCCATCAGTTGTCCGGCGAGCTGTATCTAAAAGGCCAGGAGCATGTTTACCTGGAGGGTCAGATCAGCTATGCCATCCCGACGGAAGACCGGGGCATGCGGATTTATCTCTCCTCCCAGCATCCGGGTGAAGTCCAGCACACCGTAGCCCGGGTGTTGAATATGCCCTTCAACCAGGTAGAAGTCGAAGTGCGCCGGATCGGCGGCGGCTTTGGCGGCAAGGAAACCCAGTCTGTCGCCTGGGCCAGCATGGCTGCCCTGCTGGCCCACAAACTGCGTCGCCCGGTCAAGCTGCGCCTGCCCCGCCGGGACGATATGGTGATGACCGGCAAGCGACACGACTTCCTCAATCGCTACCGGGTCGGCTTTGATGACCAGGGGAAGGTACTGGGTTGCCAGTTCTGGCTGGCAGGAAAATGCGGCTATTCACCGGATCTTTCCGATGCGGTCATCGACCGGGCCATGTTCCAGGTTGAGAATGCCTACTGCCTGAATAGCGTGCAGGTTGTGGGATTGCGCTGCAAAACCCATACGGTGTCCAGCACCGCCTTCCGGGGGTTCGGGGCGCCACAGGGCACTGCCATTGTCGAATACATGCTGGATGATATCGCCCGAAAGCTCAGGCGGGATCCACTGGATATCCGCCAGATCAACCTGTTCCGGGATGGCGACAAGACCCACTACGGCCAGACGGTTGAACATATTCTGCTGCCAGCCTTAATCCGTGAGCTGGAAACCACATCCGATTACCGTGCCCGCCGACAAGCCATCCGCCGTTTCAACACCGAACATCGCTACCGGAAGCGCGGGCTGGCGCTGACGCCGGTCAAGTTCGGGGTTTCCTTCACCATCCAGTTTCTGAACCAGGCGGGCGCCCTGGTCCACCTGTTTAACGATGGCAGTATTCACCTGAATCATGGCGGGATTGAAATGGGCCAGGGGCTGATGACCAAGGTGGCCCAGGTGGTAGCCACCGAATTCCAGGTGGATCTGGACCGTATACAGATCAGCGCCGCCAACACCCACAAGGTGCCCAATGCCTCCGCAACGGCTGCATCGTCCGGCGCAGACCTGAATGGTAAAGCGGCGCAGGATGCCTGCCAGACTCTCAAAGCCCGGCTGGTCGACTTTGCCGCAAAACATTATGACGTGGCCTCTGATGACATTCGTTTTGCCAATAACCATGTCGTGTTTCACAAGGAAAACCGTGCGGTGTGGATGCCGTTTGAAACACTGGTCAAAGAGGCCTACCTGAACCGGGTTTCACTGTCTGCCACCGGCTTTTACCAAACCCCGAAAATTCACTACGACCGCGAGAAAGGGCAGGGGCGCCCGTTTTTCTACTTTGCCCAGGGCGCCGCCTGCAGTGAGGTCGAGATCGACACCCTGACGGGCGAATACACGGTACGGCGCACCGATATCCTGCACGATGTCGGCACATCACTGAACCCGGCCATTGATATTGGCCAGATTGAAGGGGGATTCATTCAGGGCATGGGCTGGCTGACCACCGAAGAACTGAGTTGGGATGACAAGGGGTGCATACTGTCTGATAACCTGGCGACCTATAAAATCCCCACTGCAGCGGATATCCCGAAAGTCTTTAATATCCGGTTGTATGACCATCCCAATGCAGAAGAGACGATTTACCATTCCAAGGCGGTGGGAGAACCACCCCTGCTGCTTGCACTGTCCGTCTGGCTGGCCTTACGGGATGCGGTAGCCAGTATCGCCAACTATCGCATTAACCCGCCACTGAATATCCCGGCAACGCCGGAACGGGTGCTTGACGCGGTCTCTTATCTACAGCAATGGGCGGATCGTCATGACGGTTAAGCGCTGGTTTGATGCCGTACAGCACTGCGAACAGACTGGCATCGCTTATGTACTGGCGACGATACTTGGCACCACTGGTTCCACACCGCGAGACCCGGGCAGCAAGATGGTCATCACAGCAGATACAACGTTCGATACGCTGGGCGGCGGTCATCTGGAACTGGATATCACGAACAAAGCCCGGGCGCTGCTGGACAACGGCATTGCCGCCAACCATGTAGAACACTTCCCCCTGGGCGCCCGGCTTGGCCAGTGTTGTGGTGGCAGCGTCACCGTTGTGCTGGAATGTTTCGTTCAACCGGGGCTGAACCTGGCCCTGTTTGGCGCGGGCCATGTTGCTCAGGCCCTGGTAACCATCCTCGGCAGTCTGCCTGGGCCTGTGCGCTGGATCGATAACCGTCCGGACATGGAGCCTGAGACAACACCCGCCAATGTCCGATTTGTTCTGGAAGAAGATCCGGTCGACTTCGTTGAAACACTTCCGGCCAACAGCCAGGTGCTCATCCTGACCCACAGCCATGCCCTGGATTTTGAACTGGTGAAAGCGGCGCTTCAGCGTAAGGACTGTTCGTATATCGGTTGTATTGGCTCACTCACCAAAGCAGAGCGTTTTCGAGCCAGACTGAAACAACGTGGCTTACTCCAGGGAGACATCGCGCAGTTGGTATGCCCCGTCGGACATCAGGACATTCCAGGCAAATTACCCATGGAGGTCGCAGTCTCTATCGCCGCCCAGCTCATCGCCCACATTCACGAGGATGAAGAAAAAGTATTAAGACAAGGCATTGATCAACAAACCCTGCAGAACATCGGGTAAACGATCCATCAACGGGGGATTAACTAACACTCAACTCGACACTCACAAAGACATCCGCCAAGTGCTGTTTTACCCAGTCCCGCCGGTACATCCCCCAGTCACGCAGGACATAATATCCGGCATTATGCTGCTGGCCTTTGAACCCGGTGTTACTGGCATGGTAATCCTGCACATACTCAACCGT
>OZ220214.1:0-1758 GCA_964291505.2 uncultured Kistimonas sp.
TTGTTCAGCTATAGCGCACGTACATAAGACTATCGGTTATCTTTTTAAAACCTGTAGAGTCTACTGTTCAGACTTGGATCACTTTGCTGAGGCCAATGAAAAGTTTGGATTTGCACAAGAGTTGCGTAGGGGGAATAAACGTGCAGAAAATACTGCAATTAAAGGTTTAACTGCTGTACTGAAAAAGTTAGCGGAATAAATTTTTTATTTAGATTGTTGTATTTTTTCATCTGCTTGGTCATATCTTTACCTGATTACCACTGTGGCTCAGCCAGTTTGAGAAGCCTTGCAGGCATGGGGCAGGTTCGCGCAGCCATATAACCCAACCTTGATACCATTGCCTTCAAATCAAAGCGGCGGTTAAATCGATAAGAGTATTCTGCAAAGTATCGTGGCAGATGCCTGGGATTAATATTGTGGTAACTGCCTCTCAGGGAGTTTTTGACGTTCCCGATCATGGTGTTGACCCACGTAAACAACTCATTAGCCATCGATGCATGACCACCTCCTGTCACTACTTCAGTATGTGGATATCCAGCGTCGACTATTCCCGTGAATGCGCCGAGTCCATCACTGACAACACAGCAGGTATGATCTCCGAGATGTCTTTTCGCCCAGAGCGCCAACTCCTTTTTACGGAAACTGGTGACCATACTAAAGCGCATATACAGCGGGCAGTTTTCTTCGTTGGTTTGCACGGCAGCAACAAAGGGGTGTTTGTTTGCAGAACCTCTTCCCCGTTTGCCACCATGTTTTTCACCGCCCCAGTAGGCATCGTCCAGCTGCACATATCCCTGCAGAGGGCGGCTGTCATCCCGCTCTTTCATGACTTGCATGAGCTTGTGTTTCAGGCGCCACGCGGCGTTATAAGAAACGCCAAGCTGTCTCGAAAGCTCCAGGGCTGATATGCCATTCTTGGTTTGAGTCATTAAAAACATGCCCAGAAACCAGGTGGTGAAGGGCAACTTGCTGGCTTCCAGGATGGTACCGCTGGTCAGTGATGTTTGATGGCGACAACGATTACATTGGTAAAGTTCACGGGTTTTCAGGGTGCAATACTCTCGGCAACAACACAGAGGGCATTCAAACCCATTCAGCCAGCGCCATTTGAAAAACTGATCGCGGCATTGCTCTTCCTGACCGTATCGTTGAAAGAACTCCACAAGACTCATGCCTTTCTGAAACTGAATTTTGCTCTTGGCCATGACACGTCTCCTAACCCAAGGAAAACCAGTGTCGTAAGTTTAGACGGGAGAATGGCTTACGTTAGGTGGTAATCAGGTATCTTTATGTATTGCTTATTCTTGTCATCTTAATAGTGCTGGAAAAACAGCTGAATGCGCAGGCGCCACAGCCGTTGCAGTTGTCAGTATCAATAACAGGGGCAGATAGCCCATTGGCTGTTATTAAGCCTTTCGTGCAGGCTTCTGCGCAGAGGTCACAGGCCATGCCCAGTTCAGCTTGGCAGCGTGCTGCAAGAGTAGGGCGCAAGGGTAGCTCTGCGCACCCTTGTTTGCTGTCGATGGCGCCAGTCGGGCAGGTATCAACACATTTTTTGCAGAATGTGCAGTAGCCATGCTCCATATTCATTACGGGCTTTCCCTGCAATGCGGCATGGCTTTCATCTGATGCCTGAATAATGCGTTCAGGACAGGCGTCAATGCACTTGTGACAGTTGTCGCATAATGCGAGGAATTCCCGGTTCTCCCGCGCCCAGGGTGGGCGCGGGTAATTGCTTTCAGGAATTTCTACCGTTTC
>OZ220215.1:0-7984 GCA_964291505.2 uncultured Kistimonas sp.
CGCTACTTCCCCTCCTGCAGCATCAAGCCCCCAGCACAACAGGCGTCGTAGTCCCATTGTCTGCTTAATCTGTGCAAAAGGGCGTTCTGCTACCGCCATTCGTTCCTTCATGGCATTCGGGTGGCTTGCCAGGCGAGCCTCGGTGACCTCAAACGCAGATTCATAAAAATGACGCGTTACCCAGCGTTTATCGACCCTGGTACATCTTGATCGTAACGGACATTGGCCGCATCCCGTTCTTGCGTAAAGATAGAGTTTCTGGGCCGTATTTTTTGTCTGGTAGGTGAGTATTTTCCCTGCGGGACAGGTGTATTGATCTTGCTCCGGATCATATTGGAAGTCACTTCGGTGGTAAAAGTCGCCCTGACTGTTAACCGCCCTGTTCGTAGGAAGCGTGACGTCTATCCCTTGCTTTTCACAGGCGTCAAGCTGCTCGCCATTGGAATACCCCGCGTCAGCCAGTACATCAGACGGGAATCAGGTTGTTGTGCTTTAACCGCTTCAGCGACCGGTTGCAGCTGACAGTTATCCGCCGCATCCCGGGTGAGTTCATGGTGGACGATCAATCCTGTTTCACTATCAACCGCACTTTGAAGATTGTAACCACAGATTTTGCCCTCACGTCCGGAACGCATAATTCTGGCTTCAGGTTCGGTTGCGCAGTGTTGGTTGCTGTCATGCTCATCCATCCACCGCTCTCTCTGGTTGAGGGTTTCTCGGTGCTGTTCAAGCAGCGTCAGGGCTTCCTTGACCTTATCAACCCTCATCTCATGATCATTATCGCTCTGGTCCGCTGCATTGAGCTGCTTCAGGTAAGACTCTATCCGGGCATTGAGTCTCCGGCGCCGTGTCTCCAGCTGCTTGCGAGTGATGGTCTGATCCAGACTGGCCGCTGACTTAAACTTGCTGCCATCAATTGCTACCCGTTTAACCGAGACAAGTTCTGCCTCTCGGCAAAACTGAATGAAAGAGTGGCACGCTCCTTTAATAGCGCCAGCATTTTGCTTGCGGAAGTTGGCAATGGTTTTAAAGTCAGGCGCCAGACGACGCATTAACCACATCAGTTCCAGGTTGCGCTGACACTCTTTTTCCAGTTTGCGGCTGCTGCGGATCTGATTGAGATAACCATAAACATACAGTTTAAGAAGATCGGCCGGATTATAGGGTTTACGTCCCGTTTGCCTGGTTTTGGCCAGGGTGAACTTGAGTGCGACAAGATCCAGAGATTCGATAAATGCATCGATAACCCGGACAGGGTGATCATCCGGGACATAATCTTCTAGCCGGTCTGGCAAAAGGGTTGTCTGCCTGCGTGACTCTCCCTGAATATGGCGCATAAAAAAATACCCGTATCAGTTGATACGGGTATTTTGGGTCAGACAAGGTGTTTTTACACACTCTCATTTATCCGGCTTTTTAGCGCCCTAAGCCAGCTAAACCATGATAACGGGTCTATAGTCGTTACCATGGAAAGCAATGACACGTGTCCTACTGTGTGTTAGCGTTGCCAGCCTTTTTTCCTGGTACTTTGCTTCCATTCCCAGAAACTCCCCGAGCGTGACCATGGATTGTGCACAGTGAACGTTATTAGTTTGCACAGTCTTTCGGTGTTCCCATGAATGATGCCCGCCCCCACTGAGCGGACGACTGAACACTGCCGGGAGGGAATGCAGGCAGAAGACCAGCCTTTCCCATCTGATAAAGGAGTCTGGTTTGGTAGTTGAGCTGTCTACCCACAGGACACTGCTGATTGCAATTCTGGTGCTGTTTATCGGCAAGTTCATTAACCGACGCGTCCCTTTCTTCCGTAATTATGATATTCCCGAACCGGTGACGGGCGGGTTGTTTGCATCCATCGTGCTTGGTTTGCTCCATGCTGTTGAAGGGGTGGATGTTGTCTTTGATACCACGCTGCGTGATTCCCTGTTGCTGGCGTTTTTTACCAGTCTTGGACTATCTGCCAAGCTCGACACCTTGGTACAAGGCGGCAGAACCCTGGTGATATTTCTGGGGCTACTGATTCTGGCATTGCTATTCCAGAATACTGTCGGTGTCACGATTGCCAGCCTGCTGGGGCTTGATCCATTGATTGGACTGATCAGCGGTTCGGTGTCCCTGAGTGGCGGACATGGAACGGCGATCGCCTGGGCGCCGGTTTTCGAGAAATACGGGATCACCAACGCCATGGAGCTGGGTACCGTTTGTGCCACATTTGGCCTGGTGCTGGGTGGGTTTACCGGTGGACCACTGGCCGAACGATTGATTCGCATCAACCGCCTCAAGTCGAGCAGCAAAGAACACATCACCATTGGTAGCCGTTATAACGAGGAACATGAGCCGATAGATGCGGAAAATACCCTGTTGGCGTTGTTTACGCTGGTATTGGCCATGGTCGCTGGCGCGACGAGTGCTCGTTGGCTTGTCAGTATGGGTATACAGATACCGGAGTTTGTCGGGTGCCTGTTTGCCGGGATCTTGGTGACCAACCTGATTCCCAAAGTGTTCCGTAAGCAACAGTGGTCGTCGACGGTGCCTTCTTTGGCCGTGATCAGCGATGTCTGCCTGGGGTTGTTCCTGGCGATGTCGCTTATGAGCATGCAGCTCTGGACTCTCGCCAGTATGGCCGGACCGTTGTTTATCTTGTTAATGGTCCAGACATGCCTGATGCTGACCTTTACTTGGTTTGTAGTTTACCGGTTGCTGGGGCGGGACTTCGACGCAGCGGTGATGAGTTCAGGGATGGTCGGTATCGGTTTGGGGGCAACCCCGAATGCTATGGCGAACATGACGGCTGTGACACAACACTATGGGGCATCGCCTAAGGCCTTTATTGTGGTGCCGCTGGCGGGAGCGTTCTTTATCGATATTGTGAACAGTGTTGTTATTCGGTTGTTTATTGATCTGCTTGCCTGAACCGGTATTTTTGTCTTAATAAAAAAGCGGCTCAAAACAGCCGCTTTTTTATTTCCTGCTTGCTATCCATCCAGTGATATTTGTAGTGTGAGTAAGTGCTGTCATTGCTGTTCGTTAAATTAACAACAATAACCTGATACCTGCAGGTAGATGACAATGAAAACAAGAATAACGGGTTTTCTGGTATTACTGGTGATGATTGTAGCGGGCTGGCAGTGGTTGTTGCCTGAACCGGTGCCTGTTATTTCCCGTTTGAATATAGAAAGAACGCAAGTCTTTGATACTACCGAAGAATCCCCTGATGTCGAATTTAACTGGACAACGGTTGCACAGGTAGCCGGTATTAGCCCGGAAGCCGCAGAACAGGCTTATCAACAATGGATGTCGCGTGAACAGCAGTATGACGATGTCATTCGTTTTTTTAATGGTGAGAAGACTGATCCTGAAAAGGTGATGACAGATATCAAGGATATGGCAGAGCGTGCTGAAATCTCAGCGGGTGAAGCGTTGTTTCTGGAGCTGGCATGGCTGAATCAAACTGAAACAGATGCTGACGTTATTAAGAAAAAAGCGGCCAGGTTAATCGAAAACTCTGTTCAGGCCAGTGCGGAACAACGTCAGGATCCAACCTATGACCCGCAGTTTCAGCAATATAAGACACTGGAAGCAGAACTGGTCAAAGAGGTGATGGCCATGGAGCAGTTTCCTGATGAGAAAAGTCGTTCACGTTACCTGGCGATGAAGCTTCAGGAACTCCGTGAAAAGGTTTATGCGCAGTAATTCAAATCATGAAAGGAATGAGGTATGCCGGACATTATGTCCGGCATGAAGGTTACAGGAGCTGGCCGACCAGCCAGTACAGCAGGTTAAACGGCTTCTGGTAATCACTCACTTCATCGGTTTCATGAGCACGCATCATGGGACCGGTGCCATCCATAATGTTATTCACAAAATCCTTCAAGACCAGATTCTGTTCCTGAATATCGGCGTTACCGAATTCAATGATGGACGTGCAGTGAGATTCGTTCACATTCCTGTATCTCGGGAAGTAGTACCCCCAGTTGTGGGTCTGATCCAGCAGGGGGATCAGATTGTCAAACGTGTCCTGCTGCCAGAGCGTTTTGATTTTTTCCAATCGTGAGGCCGCATCCGGATCATTGTAGATATCTTCATAAAAGCGCTCATAGGAGTATGAAGAGTAGTTTGCGTCATCCAGAAAATGCGTCATGCCCAGTCGATCAGACGGGAAGCGGTTAGCAAGACTACTGTAGATGGACGACCAGTCATTGGTATCAAATGCCGAATAGCGCTCCAGAAGCGCATTGAGTGGATTTTCATCCGCTGGGCTACCGTTTGGTGTCCAGGTCGTCCAGGCGTCAATGATCGTTTTCTGTAGTGGGAGCTGGGGGTAAGTTGCTGAATCGGTGCTACTGTAGGGCGCCCGGAATACGGGACCTGAGTCGTCAAACAGATAACTTCTGGTCGGTGCCATATCCTCGCGCAGATGCATATAGTTCAACAGAGCGCCAACACTGCCCGCGCTGCAACCTGCGGTCATCATCTGAGTTGGTTTCGGCAAATTGTTTTTCAACCAGGTGATGACTGAACGAGTGTTCTTGATACCATTATGCAACCAGACCAGATCCGGTTTTTCGCCCTTCGGATCCTCATAGACTGCCGCCTTGTCACCGACGTAGATATCACCGGTACAGTAAGGGATGTAAACCAGGTTCCAGTTCTGGGTTTTTACACGATCCCAAGGATGCGCTCGGAAAATAAAGGGTGTAACAGCCACCTGCGCGATGGAACCGGTATTAATAATCGTGGTGGGATCCAGCACTTCCATATAGTTATCCGGAATCCCGTTAGGATTACGTGCGCCACGTATGCCTGATTGTCCGGAGCAGCTCTCGTAGTCCCAGCAGGCGCCACCGCCTTCCATGTAGATCAGGGTGTTTTTGGTATTGGGCACCGTACTGACAAAGAACTTATAGGGGGAGCCATTCCCGCAGACTGCACCAGTACTGACCGGTACTTCAATTTTTTGCCACGCATAATAGCGTTTGGGATCATAGCCGTAGTTGAAACCTGATTCCGGTTTTGCCAAAGGATACATTCCCTGGGTATCACTATCATTTACGGGATTGTCAGCACCCGGTGGATTAAACAGATTCAGAAAGCTGTGCCACCAGGAATAATCGCCCTCTTCGGCATGGGCTGGAAGACTGCCAAACAACATAAGCAGTGTCAGGATGGTTGTACTCAGTGCTCTTGTGCAGAATTGCATGTCATACCCTCTCTCATTGTTATCGTGGGTACTTCATTCGTAATGACTGCTGGTGGGTAGATACTCCTTTGCTACGAATCGCTACAGCTCGATTGGTTGCCCATCATGAGCGATGTGCACGGTTGTGGTGTTCAACAGGACGAGCAATGCACCAATCGTTAACACAGTGTATATAAATTGAACGATGGTGCACAAATGGTGATCAGTGCATGTGCTGGTTACAGAAACCGTGAGGGTGAAAACGGCGTCATATCAATGAGTGGTGTGTCGTTGGTGATTTGTTCTGCCAGTAACCGACCTGTAATGGCGCCGGTACCAACCCCGACATGCCCGTGGCCAAATGCAAACCACAGGCCAGGATGCCTGGGCGCTTCACCGATGACCGGCAGACTATCTGGCATGGAGGGGCGACTGCCGAGCCATGCGTCTCCTGTCGGGTTTTCCAAGGGAATGCAGCGTTTTGCTGCCAGTACCGCCTGTTCGAGTTGGCGAGGAGAGGCGGGTGCATCGCGGTGGGTCAACTCAATCCCGGTGGTTAAGCGAAGCCCCTGTGCCATGGGGGCGATAACAAACCCTCCTTCGACATCATAGATGGGGCGATTCAAGCGACTGGCATCGTTTGGCTGATAGTGCTGGTGATAACCCCGTTCACACGCCATGGGGAAGTGGTAACCCAATGGTTGAAGCAGGGCGTCACTCCATGGCCCCATAGCCAGAACGATCTGATCGCTTTCAAGTGCTTCCTCTGTTGTCTCTATGGTGTATTTTTGATTGTTGGGGATCAATCGTTGTACGTCGGCTTGAAGATATTTGCCACCCAGTGATCGTAACAGGTCAACATAACGATTAACGACGGTGCAGGGATCTGAAAAAGAGGCGGTTTCCTTAAGCCATATGCCTTTGGCGTAATTGGGTAGAATAGCGGGTTCAAGCTCGTTAATCTGCGAAGGATTAAGGATGTCGTACTGTATGTTCAGTTGGTCATAAAAAGTTCTTTCGCGATGGCTGTCCTGAAAGGCGTCTTCATGGCAGTAGAGTTTCAGCCAGCCGCCCTCAAACAGTATGTCTGATGCGCTGGCTTTACGCAGTAATCGCCGGTGTTCTTCCAGTGCATGTTGGAACAATGCATCGAGTGATATCACGGTATTTTGATAAGAAGAGCGCGTGCGACTGTTTTTGAATAAAGTAACGAGCCAGCGCCAATAAGCGGGCAGGTGGCGTAGGTGGACATGAACATGGGGCGTTTGTTTGAGAATGGCCGGAAACAGATGATGCACCAACTCGTTCATCCCCAGTGGAAACACAGATCCCCGGTTGATCAGGCCAGCATTGCCATAGGAGGTGCCGTGTCCTGGGCGACGTTTATCAATCAGCGTCACCTGATAGCCCCGTTTGGCCAGTTGTACAGCACAGCAGGTGCCTACCATACCTGCACCAATAATCGTAATATTGTTTAGCATTATTTAGAGGCTCGAATTGATGACATTTTCGAATAATTGGATTTTGATTAATGCTGCTGTTATGGAAATATTTAATAAGGAAATTAAATAACTAATTATTATAGCTATTCTCACTATTGACCGTTGGTCTAATTTCTCTGTTTCAATAGCTAGGGTATCTTTAACACACAACTATGAAGGAGGGATTCCAATGAGTATAGAAAAACTTAGTTTTCAAGATAAGCTTGCTATTTTTAAAGCGAATGAGCGTTCAGCAAGTGCGAAGGCTGATATCAAAGGTGAGTCGTATGGAAAGTATGTGACGCAGGAAAATACGGGTTCTGTTTTAGCAACAGCGCTGAAATTTGGATCACTCGCCCCTTCAATTAACAATCGTAAAGTTTCTGCAGGTGATGAGTTTGAGATTGAGCTAAAACTCACAGACAGCCCTAGTGCCGATGAAAATGAATATGTAGAAACAGATAATTATTATGATGATATTGATTTTGGACTGTTGGAGCCAACATTAACTAGCATTCCCGCTCTTTCTATAAAAGATGCTAATGCTGACCTCTCAATGAAGCCCGACAGTCGTTCATATCAACTCACTTTTGTTCCAGAGTTTGAGGAAGACGAGCGTGACATTCATGCAGATTTAGATTGGGATATGACTGATGATAGCTGGGACCCTAAACTGGAAACCATATCAGCGATGGGTGAACTCTGTGCTGTTGATCAGCCAAAACTTGACCGGATGGTTGCTGAAGCACAGCCAGTCAGAGATAAAGCAAACGATATAGCCGATAGTTTTGCCAAGGCCCTTAGTGCAGATGGCGAAGATATGGATGTTATTCAATCTATCGATGAAGAAAATGAAGCACAAGCTGCATCCGTAGTAGAAAAGCACGAAACGGAGTTAATGGAAAAGGATGAGAAAAAGACTGCGTCGGTACTCAATAAGTATGAAGTATCATCCGTGCCTGTCTCGACGACTCTCAGTGAGGTTTTGACACCTCCCAAGAGAAAAGTCGGGGTCAACCTTAGCCGACTGATAGCTGTCTTCGAGCCGACACAGTCTGCACCATCAGCGGCTTAAATAGACTTGTCTGAAGCGACAAAAAAGCGCTGTACCAATCGGTACAGCGCTTTTTATTTACTCAGTGCTTCGCTTCTTATTGTCCATAGATAGGAAAGCGCTTTGCTTCGCTTTCATGGCGGATCTGGAGTATGGCGGAACCTTCGTCAGTAGCGATTTCGGGCATCTGGGCGTTTCGATCAATTACGACGGTGCCTATGTAGTCATCATCACCCCAGCCAGTACCACTGAACCAACCGGATATGGCAC
>OZ220216.1:0-1352500 GCA_964291505.2 uncultured Kistimonas sp.
CCTTGGCATCTGTTGATTAAGCAGATGGCCTGAAGCATTCGTTTCGCTTTCTCTGTAATTACTTCGTATATTTTTTGCCAAGTGGGTGCCTGCTGGTCTGGTTGCTGGGAAAGCGAGAGGGGAACAGTTGCGCATTTCTATCGTTTCATATTGGTACAAATGGTAAGATTACCCGTTATCTTCCACGTTGTTTTTGCCGCCGCTGAATCTGCGTCGATTCCGGTTCGCAACAACGTCCACTCAGCTCGATAATCAAGTAACGACGATGTTTGGCAAAAAAGATGAAAAAGGTGCGGAAAAACGCCGTTTCTGGCCTTGGGGCAAGAAAGACGAAACCGTCGCACCGCAACCGGCGGCAGAGAGCCAGCCGGAAACTGACAAGCCTGTAGCGCCGGAATCTCCCTCAGCGGAGGACAGCCAGCCTTCAGTCGCAGAACCTGCGAAGTGTGAGACAGCAGTTGAACGTCAGCCTGCTGCTCCCGCAGAGTCCACCGTCGCTGAAAAAGTCTCTGAACAGCCTAAGGAAGTGGTAGCGCCTAAGCCCGAGGAGCCGGAGATTCCGCCGGCTCCTGTGCAATCTGCTCAGCCGGTTGAGCCTGAAAAGGCACCAGAGTTGGCTGCCCAGATTGAACCGGAATCTGCTCTCCAGACAGAACCGGAGCCCGAAACGGCGGGCAGTGGCTTCTTCAGCCGGATGAAAAAGGGACTGAGCAAAACCCGTGCTTCTCTGGTAGAAGGTGTGGCCACGCTCTTCATCGGTAAGAAAGAGATCGATGATGAGCTGATGGAAGACCTGGAAACCGAGCTGGTGATGGCGGATGTCGGGGTGGAAGCTACCCGTGACATCATGGCTGGCCTGACGGAGCGGGTGAAGTATAAGGAGCTGGATGACGCCGATGCCCTGATGGCGGCGCTCAAGGTGGAACTGGCCAAAATTCTTGAGCCTGCGGACAAGCCGCTGATGATTGACGAAAGCCGTAAACCTTATGTCATCCTGGTTGTCGGCGTGAATGGCGTGGGTAAGACCACCACCATCGGCAAGCTGGCCAAGCGACTGCAGAAAGAAGGCCGCAAAGTGATGCTGGCGGCGGGTGATACTTTCCGTGCGGCGGCTGTTGAGCAGTTACAGGTATGGGGCGAACGCAATCAAATCCCGGTAATTGCCCAGCACACTGGTGCTGACAGTGCCTCCGTAATATACGATGCCTTCGAAGCAGCACAAGCTCGTGGTGCAGATGTACTGATTGCGGATACCGCCGGACGTCTGCATAACAAGGAACACCTGATGGAAGAGCTGAAAAAGGTCAAGCGGGTGTTGGGTAAGCTGGATGATGCGGCACCCCATGAAGTCCTGCTGGTGATGGATGCCGGCACCGGCCAGAATGCTCTCAGCCAGGCCAAACTCTTTAATGATACCGTACAGGTAACAGGCATGGCGCTCACCAAGCTGGATGGCACGGCTAAGGGCGGGGTTGTCTTTGCCCTGGCGCGACAGATGCAGTTGCCGATCCGCTTCCTGGGCGTGGGTGAGCAGATTGATGACCTGCGGCCTTTCAGGGCGGCGGAGTTTGTGGATGCCTTGTTTGCCGATACCGAGTTTCAATAACAGGGAGATGGGGGCGTCCGATGTGCTTCATTCATGATCACGCTGGGGCGCCCGGTCCATGCCGGACCCGACAAACATGATTCATTTTGACAATATCACCAAGCGTTACCCCAATGGTCATGTGGGATTGAACCAGATCAGCTTCCGGCTGGACCGGGGCGAAATGGCGTTTCTTACTGGCCATTCCGGTGCAGGTAAAAGTTCACTGTTGAAACTGATCATCCTGATGGATCGTCCGACATCAGGCTCTATCCAGGTGGGTGGTTACCAGTTGTCCCGGTTGCGGCGGGCGCAGATTCCTTCGTTGCGACGCAATATCGGCGTGGTATTCCAGAACCATCAGCTGCTGTTTGACCGTTCTGTGTTCGATAATGTGGCGATTCCCCTGCAGGTGGCCGGCTTTTCCCCGGAAGAGGGCGCTCGTCGCGTAAGGGCGGCGCTGGATATGGTGGGTTTGCTTAACAAGGAAAAGCAGAATCCGTTGTCACTATCGACAGGTGAGCAGCAGCGGGTTGGCATTGCCCGGGCGGTGGTGAATCGTCCGCCGGTACTGCTGGCTGATGAACCGACGGGTAACCTTGACCCGGAACTCTCGGAAGAGATTATGCAGCTGTTCCATAACTTTCATCAGGCGGGTGTCACTGTTCTGGTTGCAACCCATGACCTGGAGCTGGTGAGGCGAATGGGGAAGCGAGTACTGACACTGGATCAGGGGCAGTTAGTGCGTGACTGCCAGGTGGTGTCAGCATGATCGGTTCTTTTTTTAAGCGAAAATCGTCCGTTCAGTCGCAACGGGCATCTGAACGACGCGGACATGAACGCGCCAGGAAGCAGGCTGTGACCACTTGGCGGGAAGCGGCTGTTGCATCGGAGGGGCGTGGCCGGGAAGGGAAACGTCGGCAGAAGGAGAAGGCTCATTCGCATCAGCCCTCCCATCAGGCACCGTCGGCAAAGTCCGCGCACCGTGAACGTCGTGATGCGAAAGGTATGCGCCGGTTCTTTATTCTGCAAAAAAGGGTCGCGGGAGAGGCCTTTTCCCGTCTGATGGCCACACCGCTGGCCAGTCTGATGACGATCCTGGTGCTGGGGATTTCATTGTCGCTGCCCACACTGCTCTATGTTTCATTGAGCAATATCGAAACCCTGGCCGGTGGCTGGCAGGGCGTTGCCCGTTTGTCGCTGTTTCTGAAACTGGATGCCAGTGAGGAGCAGGGCAGGCAGCTGCAGCAGGCGTTGATGAAGGAGCCCGGCGTAGAAGCGGTTTCTTATATCTCCTCGGAACAGGGACTGGCGGAATTTGAGCAGCAGGCAGGACTCGCCGGACTGGCGCGTCAATTGGGTAAGAATCCACTGCCGGCGGTACTGGAAGTAACGCCGGAACTGTCTTTGGCACCGGCTCAACTGGTTGCGCTTCAGGAGCGTTTATCCCGGTTACCCCAGATTGATGTGGTACGCTTGGATCGTGACTGGGTGGAACGTGTTCATGCCATCCTGAGCTTGGGGCGTCAGGCGACTTGGGGATTGGCGTCTATTCTTGCTGTGGCCTTGCTATTGGCGGTGGGCAACACTATTCGGCTACTGGTGACGGCGCGTATGGATGAGATCCGGGTGATCCGGCTGGTGGGCGGTACCGACGGTTATATTATGCTGCCGTTTGTCTACACGGGATTCTGGTATGGTGTGCTAGGCGCGATGATGGCCTGGTTGCTCTCCGGCATCCTGTTCCTGATAGCAACCGGTGCGGTGGATGATTTACTGCGTCTTTACCAAAGTGATTATCGCCCCGGCTTTTTGGGATTCGGTGATACGCTGATTCTGGTGGTTTCCGGTGCAGCCATTGCTACACTCGGGGCCTTTCTGACCTGTCGCCGACAGTTGCTGCAGGATGAAACCGGCGTTGAAGGTTGATCCTGAACCGACCTTTTCCTGTTACTTGTGCTAACGGATTTGGTCGGTTGAGTTACCGGTTTTGATCCCTATCTATACGTATCCTGTAGTATACTTTTAATAATAAACAGCAATAATAATTGCGAAAAAATTGAACTATTTTGGGAAATAGTTGTCTGTCTGAAAGAGTGTTACACTCACTGCAATTTTTACTTTCGGAGTTCGTCAATGGGTAACAGTTTACAGCGTGTTGAATTGCTTGTGCCGGGGCGCAACCTTGATGCGTACATCCAGGCCGTAAGCAGCATCGCTGTGTTGTCCGCTGACCAGGAGCGTGAACTGGCGGAACGCCTGTACTATCAGAATGATCTGGAAGCGGCAAGACAGCTGGTTATGTCGCACCTGCGTTTTGTGGTGCACATCGCCAGAAGTTATACCGGGTATGGCCTGTCCCAGGCTGACCTGATCCAGGAAGGCAATGTCGGCCTGATGAAGGCAGTTAAACGCTTCAACCCGGAGTACGGGGTGCGGCTGGTCTCTTTTGCCGTGCACTGGATCAAAGCTGAAATTCACGAATTCATTCTGCGTAACTGGCGTATCGTGAAGATCGCCACCACCAAGGCGCAGCGCAAGCTGTTCTTCAACCTGCGTTCCAGCAAGAAGCGTCTGGGCTGGTTATCGTCCGATGAAGCTGATGCGGTTGCCAAGGATCTTGGTGTTGATCCCAATGTTGTCCGCGAAATGGAAAGCCGCATGGCGGGGCAGGATACCGCGTTCGACGGCTACACCGATGACGACAGCGATACCAGCTATCAGGCACCGGTGCATTACCTGGAAGATCAGCGTTATGATCCTGCCACCCAGCTGGAAGAGAGCGACTGGGAAAGCAATGCCTCCCAGCAGTTGCAGGATGCCCTGAACAGCCTGGATGAAAGAAGCCGTGATATTCTTCAGAGCCGCTGGCTGGATGAAGATAACAAGGCCACCCTGCATGAGCTGGCTGCGAAGTACGGTGTTTCCGCCGAGCGTATTCGTCAGCTGGAAAACAATGCGTTGAAAAAACTGAAAGGTTTTATGGCTGCTTGATATTTATTTAGATATAAAAAGCGCCGCTTTGTTAGCGGCGTTTTTTATGACAGAAAGAAAAGTGCGGGAATTAGAGTTCCAGGCTTTTCCGCATCAATGAGAGCGCATCATTGCCCCGGGCTGACTGCTGCTCCGGCGTACTCCGTTCTCCCCAGCCTTCATAGACCAGATCTTCCTGGGGCAGCTCATCAATAAACCGGCTGGGTGTGGTATCGATGGTTTCACCGAACTGTCGGCGGGTGGCTGCCAGCGTCATGGTTAGCGCCTTGCGGGCACGGGTGATGCCAACATAGGTCAGGCGACGCTCTTCCTCGACATTGTCTTCTTCAATGCTGGTACGGTGTGGCAGCAAATCTTCTTCCATGCCGACCATGAAGACGTAAGGGTACTCGAGCCCTTTTGAGGCATGAAGGGTAAGCAGTTGCACTTTGTCGGAATCGTCCTCTTCTTCCTGCCGTTCCATCATGTCCCGAAGCAGAAGGCGGGAAATGGCGTCCTCAATGGTGGCGTCCTCATCGGCACGATCCAGAATCTGCTGGATAGAATCCACCAGGAACCACACATTGCCCATTCGCTTTTCCGCGACCACTTCACTGCTGGAATTCTGGTAGAGCCAGTTTTCATAATCGCTGTCGGCGATCATTTCCTTGATAGTTGTGATCGGGTCATCCGTGCTGCAGCGGCGGGTGATGTCATCCATCCAGGCGGTGAAACGGCGCAGTTTTTCCACGTAACGGGCATCCAGCACTTGTTCCAGACCAAACTCATGGCAGGCCTGGTAAAGACTGATATGGCGATCACCCGCATAGGTGCCCAGCTTCTCAAGTGTGGTAGGGCCAATCTCCCGTCGTGGCACATTGATGATACGCAGGAAAGCGTTGTCATCATCCGGATTTACCAGCAGGCGCAGGTAGGCCATGATGTCCTTGACCTCCGCCCGGGAGAAAAACGAGGTGCCGCCGGTGATGTGGTAGGGCACCTGGTGTTGCTGCAGTTTCAGTTCCAGCAGGCGGGACTGATGATTGCCCCGGTAGAGGATGGCGTAATCCCGATAGTGCGTATCGTACTTGAGCTTGTGGGTCAGGATCTCCGTGGCAACCCGTTCCGATTCCGCATCCTCGTTACGGCAGCGAATAATGCGGATTTCATCGCCCATGCCCAGCTCGCTCCAGAGCTTCTTGTCAAAGACATGAGGATTGTTGTCAATCAGCACGTTGGCGGCTTTCAGAATTCGGCTGGTAGAGCGGTAGTTTTGTTCCAGCTTGATCAGCTTCAGACCGGGAAAGTCTTCGTTCAGCTGGATTAGATTTTCCGGCCGTGCGCCGCGCCAAGCGTAGATGGACTGGTCGTCATCGCCTACTACTGTGAATCGTGAGTGGCCGCCCACTAATTGCTTGACCAGCAGATACTGGGTCGAGTTGGTGTCCTGGTACTCATCGACCAGCATGTAATGAATTTTTTTCTGCCAGCGCTCCAATACTTCTGGATTATCACGGAAGAGTTGCACCGGTAGCAGGATCAGGTCATCAAAGTCGACGGCGTTATAGGCGCGAAGGGTGCGGTTGTAATGGAGATACACCCGGGCCGCCAGCATTTCCTGGTCATTACGCGCCATCTGCAGGGCGGTTTCCGGCGGCAGCATGTCGTTCTTCCAGTTGGAGATGGCATGCTGAATGAAATCCAGTGAATCGTCATTGTCCGCCAGCTCACGGTGCATCAGTTCCTTGATCAGTGATTTGGCATCCTGATCATCAAAGATGGAGAAGCCCGGTTTGAAGCCCAGCGTCTTATGCTCTTTACGGATGATGTTCAGACCAAGGTTGTGAAAGGTCGAAACTGTCAGCCCATGGGAAGCGCGCCCTTTCACCAGTTTGCCGACCCGCTCCTTCATCTCCCGCGCTGCCTTGTTGGTAAAGGTCACGGCGACAATATTGCGAGCCTTGATGCCGCATTCTTGGATCAGGTAGGCGATCTTGGTGGTGATAACGCTGGTCTTGCCACTGCCTGCGCCGGCCAGCACCAGCAGGGGGCCGCTGATGTAGTTAACCGCTTCAGCCTGTCGATCATTGAGCCTGGACACTGTGGGGAGCGACTCCATGCAAAAGGGATATTGTATCCTGACTCGTCGCAGAGTCACTGCGTAGTTGTGCTTTGTTTTTTGTATTTTCGGTTTCTATGGCAGAAAAGGATGAGTGCTCCTGATTGTTTCGATAATGTCTGGCGTTTGTGTCTGTAATGGGTGATGACTGCTCTTGTGGATATCAGGCTATAAACTTTTTCACTGCGTTTGAGGTACATCTAAATCAGGTATAAGTAATTGAGTGCTGTCTTGCTGGGGCGGCATGAAATCATGCTCATCAATAAAAAGTTCCCAGTTTTTTCTGAGAGAGTATCTCCATACGTTGTCGATATTTTTAAATTGTCCATATTTCATGGCTAGTTGATAATTTTGAATGTTTCGTTTGTAAAATCCACTTGGGAAATAATCGAATGTTCGTCCTAGGGGATGTGAGT
The DNA here is from genome assembly GCA_964291505.2 of uncultured Kistimonas sp. Classification (GTDB taxonomy): domain Bacteria; phylum Pseudomonadota; class Gammaproteobacteria; order Pseudomonadales; family Endozoicomonadaceae; genus Kistimonas. Next base: position 7,094 of record OZ220216.1, read on the forward strand.
CACTTATATACGTTGTGCTGGTGTCTAATGATGAAGTCCATTTTTGACAAAGTAGGGTGCTGTCTTTTTCATTTTTGATTAAATTGATTAATCTATCTTTAGAGGGGGCGGGCCATAAAGTAACGACTGTACGATCCGTGAGTTCTTCCTCAAACCTATTAAGGTCTGGGTTGTTGCAAAAAGTTTGATAGCTATTTAGATGTTTGAGTAATGCTCCCTGCTTATAATAATAGTTTTGTGCCAACGTACTAGGCATTATTGGCCATGCATCAAGAACTACGCTGTTTTCACGTAATTGCTCAAAAAGCCTTGGTAATCGCGTAAATAGGATTGTCGTCTATCATACCCAACATGCCTTTTCCATTTGCTGTTCCAGATGACCAGAGAAACGAACTGGTCACAAAAATGCCACTACATACAGGGCTCAAGAGGAGCGTCCGCCTCAAAGAGCTTCTCAGCATTCTTGAGCCGGAAATACATCGTCTGAAAGGCTTAATGTTAAACCCGACATAAAGCCCAACAGGAAGGATTCCGGTTCAGCAGGTGACAATCAGCTCAACAGATGGATCTGTCTGTCAAAAGCGAGATACCGGTCAAACCTGAACGCACCCGAAAAAACGCAAGATGTGCCGCCAAAACCACTGGATCCCACCTGCAAGTTTGATGCTCCAGAGTCCATACCTGAAGGCGCCTGTATTCAAAGGCTTCAGCACATACGATGTGCAGGAATTGTCATTTGAGTCAATTTCCTCCGATACCAGCTTGAGCATTGGACTACCCCTGTGAAAATCTCTGCATGGACGTTTGTAAGTTTCCAGCAGGGCTATCATGTCGGACCAAACCTTCGTTGCTATGTTCGACACTGGAATCATGCTTTATCACAGAGCAGCAATTGCTGGAATACTCGGACTGGGGTGTTTCCATAAGCAGGGCAACTCCAACCGGATACCCTGAACCATGACGATTTTGAAGGAAAAGTGATGGGCCTGGAACATGGCTGGATCCAACGGGTTACTTGTCAGGCCCATGACCAGGGGCTCGTCATAAGGGGCAGAACGGTTACTGTACTTTTCTGGCAACCCGCAGTTCCATGGTTTGGTAGTACCATAAAAGCAAGAGAATTTTTTAACTTTGCTACACGACGCTTTTGGCCAACACAGCGTCCAGAATGAGCATGAGCATGGTTTTCTGGAGGGCATAAGTTTCCAGCCAAGTGGCTGAGTGGTGTTTAGGCGTGTCTTGGTGTTCGCATTTCCTCAGCCTGGATTCGTGATGTCACTTATGATACGTTGTGCTGGTGTCTGAATGATGAAGTCCATTTTTGACAAAGTAGGGTGCTGTATTTTTCATTTTTGATTAAATTGATTAATCTATCTTTAGAGTGGGGCGGGCCATAAAGTAACGACTGTACGATCCGTGAGTTCTTCCTCAAACCTGTTAAGGTCTGGGTGTTGCAAAAAGTTTGATAGCTATTTAGATGTTTGAGTAATGCTCCCTGCTTATAATAATAGTTTTGTGCCGGGACGTCATGGGTCAAGGATCCATTATCAGGACCATGCCCATCAAAACTCGCAGCTGTTTCCGTCAACCGTATTGTTTCAACGAGGATCGCCTAGTTAGGACGAAGCATATGGTCTGTAATTTATAGACTCAAAAGTCTGAGCAAGTTGCTTTGGCACATGAGTGAGTTTGGGATCATTGCATACTTGGGAAAAGGCAACCTGTGCAAATTCTCTACAATTTCCAGCTTGATAAGTAGCTGCAATAATGGGGGTTTCTGGCTTATGTGTTAATTCTTGATGTCTCATGGCTTCAACGCGATATGCAGATTCACCGACAGTGCCGAATAAATCGCTGACTTGGTTGCCTGCGCCAAATTGGAGTAAGCTTTTTGTAATAAGCTTTTTTTCATGAGCAATGGTCATGAGGTCAAAGATAGTGTCAGATAGCTTTGTTACTTTATGATCGTATTTTTTTCTCATATCAAGTCGTATATGAGTAGGAGGTACATCCTTTTTCTGGTGTAGGTTGATATAGCATGTGTCCAGTTGCGTTGTTGCCACAACACAAATTCGCCCATTTTTATAGACCGGCTGAAGTCCTAAATATGGACCCAAATTGAGATTGGTTCGACTCGGGTCATAGGTAAATGTTCTGGTAAGAGATTCTTGTAGTGGTAAAGGTTTAGGTATTGTATTCATATAAATAGTGTCGCGATAAATGTTTTGTATGAATGATTCTACGATAAGAAATAACGATTGATTTTTTAGTATTTATTTTATTTGCTTCAATTAATCACCCATGAGAGATGGGGATAATTGTTAGAGATGTTTTTATGAGTAACGTTCCTGATAGCTATAACAATAGAGTTAGTGTTTCTTACAGCGCTGTATTGAGCTTTTTATTCAAGAGGATAAAAGTAAAAGGAGGGAGCTGTTGTTGGAATCCGGTCTTCACAGATTTTTTTCTCATAACTGCCAGATACATAATGTTGGCCATATGGCTGCTTATTGGAAGCTCTGCGCACCACAAGGCTATGATGCTCAATCATAATGGTGATATAGCCCATCTGCTAGCTTAAGCTTGTATTCTGCGCGAGAGTTGAATCGCTAAAATACGGCTTATTGCTAGCAGGTGCGTATAGGTAGGCTAATTGTATTTCAATCTGTAGCCTGCTCGCTGTAAGTACTCCCGTTCATGCTCAATATTGGTTTTGGTCAGTGAGCGCTTGTCCAGCCAGCTATCCGGGAATTGCAGGGTCATCTGGCGGTCTTTCACTTGCAGTTCAATCTCAGGCAACCGATCTGTACGAATCTGGTTTAGCAGAATGGCTAGGCGAAGCAGGATCATTAATCTCAGCAGACGGGTGAATTCGGCACGAGGCAGTTGGTAGAGTGACTGCAATGGTAATGTCCGCCGATGACCTCGGACCAACATGGCCAGTTGGTGCTGTTCGCGACTGGAGAAACCGAGCAGGTCAGAATTACGGATAATATAGGCACCGTGGCGGTGGAACTGGATATGTGAGATATCCAGACCGATTTCATGCAGCAGGGCAGCACCTTGCAGAAGCTTGAGATCCTGTTCATTTAGCTTCCAGTCATCAGCTGCCTGTTGAAATAGCAGTGTTGCATGTTTGCTGACACGACGAGCCTGTTCCTCATCGACATGATAGCGGGTCATTAGGGCGCTGATGGTGCGTTCGCGGACATCTTCATGGCTCTGGCGACCCACCAGGTCGTACAGCACACCTTCGCGCAGGGCGCCATCGGAGTAATCCATGCTGTCGATACTCAGGCTGTCGAAAACGGCTGTGAGTATCGCAAGACCTGCAGGGAAAATAGCGGCTCGCTCCGGTTTTAGTCCTGGGAAATGCACTCTGTCCACTTTCCGGAATTGCAGTACTTCCCTCTTGATCTGTTTGAGTCCGTCCCGGGTGATGCGATCAATACCTTTTTCCGCCAGGATACCGTGCACGGACTTAATCGAACCGGATGAACCAATGGCTTCTACCCAGCCTTCGTTACGGTAGTTTTTCTCGATATTCATCAGTTCCAGGCGGGCACTGTAATAGGCCTCCCGAAAACGTTTCTCGCTGAGATTGCCATTAGGAAAGTACTGATGGGTGTAACTCACACAGCCCATATGCAGACTTTCCAGCAGCTTGGGCTCAAAGCGCTGGCCGATGATAAATTCAGTACTGCCGCCACCGATATCAACGACCAGACGACGATCGTTGTCATCGGAGTAGGTCTGCGCGACGCCAAGATAAATAAGCCGGGCTTCCTCGCGTCCGGCAATAATGTCGATGGGGTGCCCCAGTTCCTGCTCAGCCAGGCGAACAAAGGTGTCACTGTTTCTGGCTTTACGCAGGGCGTTGGTGCCTACAATGCGAATATTCTCGGAAGCCATGCCGTCAATGTATTCGGCAAATTTGCGCAGGCAAGCCAGGCCCCGCTCCATGGCTTCATCAGTCAGCAATCCCTGCTCATCAATACCGGCGGCGAGCTGCACTTTTTCCCCCAGTCGCTCGACCGGGCGGATTTCATTGTGATCCTGGCGGGCCACAATCATATGAAAACTGTTGGAACCGAGGTCTATGGCCGCCACAAGTGGCTGGCTTTCGGCGTGGGTGACATCGAGTGTTGTCATGGGTTATCAGTCACTTCGAGTAATGGGGCAAGAATACCAGATGTCGCCGGATAGGGGGACAGCACTAACCAGATGGTCAGGCAGCGCAAGGCATAAGTCAGGGTATGATTCAGGCGGTGGGCAAAGGGTTTATCACTGTCGCAGGCCAGTGCTATGATTGCGCTCTTGTGAAATTTCTTGATTGTTAGGAGTCTGTATCCATGAGCGAGATTGTCAATATCACGGACGCCACCTTTGAGGAGCAGGTTCTGAATGCCGAGATGCCGGTACTGGTTGACTACTGGGCTGAATGGTGTGGCCCCTGCAAGATGATTGCACCGGTGCTGGAAGAGATCGCTGCCGAATACGATGGCAAGCTGAAGGTCTGCAAACTGAACATTGATGAGAATGAGGCCACTGCGCCGAAGTACGGTGTACGCGGTATCCCGACCCTGATGCTGTTCCGTAACGGTGCTGTCGAAGCCACTAAGGTCGGCGCACTGTCCAAGTCCCAGCTGACAGCGTTTCTGGACAGCAATCTGGCCTGATTCCCGGCGTTTGAAACCGGCGATCAGTGTCGTTACGACTGGTCGCTGGGCATTTTCCCTGCTATTCTTGCCCCGTCCCTTGGTTCTGGCTAAAAAACGTAAAAAAATTATCGGATGGATGCTGGACGGTCTTTGTAGACAGTGTTAGATTTAGAATTAATCGACCATCGCTGACGCCGCTTTCCGGCAAGCAAGTATCTGGCAGCACAGAGCCCCAGTCGGAACCGCAGGCCAACATTCTCATCTGAATCATAAATCGAACGAAAGCCTGACACATTTATCAGCGAATAGACCAGCAACCGGATTTCGCCTTTCACTGAGTAACTCACACAGTCAGTTATGCATCTTACCGAATTAAAGAAAAAAAGCGTCCCTGAGCTGCTGAAAATTGCAGAAGAAATGGGACTTGAGAATCTTGCCCGCTCACGCAAGCAGGATGTTATTTTTACTATCCTGAAGCGCCATGCGCGCAGCGGCGAGGATATTTACGGGGACGGTGTTCTGGAGATTCTTCAGGACGGGTTCGGTTTCCTCCGTTCCGCCGACAGTTCCTACCTGGCGGGCCCCGACGACATCTATGTATCACCCAGCCAGATCCGCCGTTTCAATCTGCGCACGGGGGATACCATATCGGGCAAGATTCGCCCCCCGAAAGAAGGTGAACGCTATTTTGCCCTCCTGAAAGTCAACGAAATTAATTTCGACAAGCCTGAAAACGCCCGCAACAAAATTCTTTTCGAAAACCTCACGCCCCTGTTCCCCAATGAACGCCTGATCATGGAAATGGGCAACGGTTCCACCGAAGATCTGACCGGCCGAATCATCGACCTGGTATCCCCGGTGGGCAAGGGACAGCGTGGCCTGGTGGTCTCCCCGCCGAAGGCTGGTAAGACCCTGATGCTGCAGAACATTGCGGCGAATATCACCAAGAATAACCCGGAATGTCACCTGATCGTTCTGCTGATTGACGAACGTCCGGAAGAAGTGACCGAGATGGCTCGCTCGGTACGCGGTGAAGTGGTTGCGTCTACTTTCGACGAACCGCCATCGCGTCACGTCCAGGTGGCCGAGATGGTGCTGGAAAAGGCCAAGCGTCTGGTTGAGCACAAGAAAGATGTGGTCATCCTGCTCGACTCCATCACCCGTCTGGCCCGTGCCTACAACACCGTGATTCCATCTTCCGGTAAGGTACTGACCGGTGGTGTGGATGCCCACGCACTGGAGCGTCCGAAGCGTTTCTTCGGTGCAGCCCGTAATATCGAAGAGGGCGGCAGCCTGACCATCATTGCGACCGCACTGGTAGATACCGGCTCCAAGATGGACGAAGTTATCTTCGAGGAATTCAAGGGCACCGGTAACATGGAAGTGCACCTGGATCGTCGGATTGCAGAGAAACGTGTATTCCCGGCCATTGGTATCAACAAGTCCGGTACTCGTCGTGAAGACCTGCTGACCACCGAAGAAGAACTGCAGCGGATGTGGATTCTGCGCAAGATCCTCCATCCGATGGATGAGATCGCCGCGATTGAATTCCTGTTGGATCGCATGAAGCATACCAAGACCAATACGGAATTCTTCCAGTCCATGAAACGCAAGTAATACATGGATAATTGAGCAAAAGGCCGGTTTTACCGGCCTTTTGTTTATGTCGTATCATCGCCAGACTGTGCACAGACGAAGTGACCTTCCATGAAATACCGCGACCTCCGCGATTTTATCGACCAGCTGGAAAAGCAGGGCGAGCTGAAGCGTATTACCGCAGAAGTGGATCCCAACCTGGAAATGACGGAAATCAGTGATCGCACCCTCCGTCGTGAAGGCCCGGCCCTGTTGTTTGAAAACCCCAAGGGGTATGACATTCCTGTGCTGGCCAACCTGTTTGGAACGCCTCGCCGTGTCGCCATGGGTATGGGGCAGGATGATGTGGAAGCGTTGCGGGATATCGGTAAGCTACTGGCGTACCTCAAGGAGCCTGAACCCCCGAAGGGCTTCCGCGACGCGCTGGCCAAGATTCCGGTATTCCGGCAGGTATTGAACATGGGGCCGAAGGTGGTTCGGTCTGCCCCCTGCCAGGAAGTCGTCTTGCACGGTGATGAGGTCGATCTGGAAAAGCTGCCGGTACAAACCTGCTGGCCCGGTGATGTCGCGCCATTGGTAACCTGGCCTTTGGTGATTACAAAAGGGCCGCTGAAAGAGCGTCAGAATCTGGGAATTTATCGCCAGCAGTTGTTGGGACGTAACCAGCTGATTATGCGCTGGTTGTCTCACCGGGGTGGTGCGCTGGATTACCGGGACTGGCAGGAAAAGCATCCGGGCGAACGCTTCCCTGTCGCGGTGGCGCTCGGTGCAGACCCTGCGACCATTCTGGGCGCAGTGACCCCCGTCCCTGATTCGCTGTCAGAATATGCATTTGCCGGACTATTGCGTGGTTCCAAAACAGAACTGGTCAAATGTGTGACTAATGATCTCCAGGTACCGGCCAGTGCTGAGATTGTTCTGGAAGGTTATCTGGAACCAGGATTGGAAGCCGATGAAGGCCCTTACGGCGATCATACCGGCTATTACAACGAGGTGGAGCGCTTCCCGATCTTCACCGTGGAATGCATGACGCACCGCCGTGATCCCATTTATCACAGTACGTATACCGGTCGCCCACCGGATGAGCCGGCGATCCTCGGGGTTGCACTGAATGAAGTCTTTGTACCGATTCTGCAGAAGCAGTTTCCGGAAATCGTAGATTTCTATCTGCCGCCGGAAGGGTGTTCTTACCGTCTTGCTGTTGTCACGATACGTAAAGAGTACCCAGGCCATGCCAAGCGGGTCATGCTTGGCGTTTGGTCGTTCCTCCGACAATTCATGTACACGAAGTTTGTGATCGTCGTGGATGACGATATCAATGCCCGGGACTGGAAAGATGTGATCTGGGCCATGACGACCCGGATGGATCCCAAGCGGGATTCGGTATTTGTAGAAAACACACCGATTGATTACCTGGATTTTGCCTCGCCGGTGGCAGGCCTTGGTTCCAAGGTCGGATTTGATGCTACCAATAAGTGGCCCGGGGAAACCCAGCGCGAATGGGGCCAGGCTATTCGCATGAGTGATGAAGTAAAATCGCGTGTTGATGAGATTTGGGATGAGCTTGGGATTGATTAAGCGGGTTAAATAAGCGCGCCTGAGGGATGAGGCAGATGGTGCTTGCCATCTGCCTGGTATCGCTACATGTGTTTTTTCACATCAGCATCCATCTGTTTCACCTTGTCTTTCACTTTTGCCCAGAATGACGCTTTGCGGTTCTGGGCACAGACGGTGACGATGTAGGGCGTAATGGTATCGACGCCATCGACATCAAAATCCGTATCTTCAGGCTTGCCGGATTTACTGTAGGCCGTGGCCCAGCCAACCGCATAGGGTTGGAAGTCATCTTCAATATCCAGAAAATCCGCACAGGTCCACTTGGTAATGGGCTTGGGAGGAACGTTGGACTTCTTATTGCTGTCTGCAAAGGTAGTGCAGGACAGCGCTGCCAGACTGCACGCCAAGCACAGTGTCTTGATTCCCATGGAAGTGTCCTCTGAGTGACATCGTCGGAAAGCCTAGTTCAAACGACAATTTCTGCCACACGTCAGTATTCAAATTAATGACGGGGTAATCTTCCTTGGCTGGCAGGCTACCGGGTGAGGTCTTACAGTAAAAGTAATAAATCCCGATAATTTATGACGTTGATACCTGACGTAAGCGACCTTATTATCACGCCAAAGCAGTAATGGATCAGAGGGGGCAGCGTGCCTGACCAGAGAACACGGGCCTTTCGCGTTAAGCACCTGAACAAGGTGACAGGAGACATCTACCAGGTGCACCTGGTAGTAGCGGACGGTAAACCATTGTCGTTTGAGGCGGGGCAATACCTGCAGGTGTTGATGCCTGAAGGAGATCCCTGCGCCTATTCCATCGCCTCAGCGCCGGGTGACAACCGCAATGAGTTGGAATTGCATGTGCAGTGCTACCCGGGGCACGAGCGGGCGCAGCAGGTTATTGATCACCTGTCGTCCGGGGAAATGATTCGTGCAACCCTGCCCCATGGTAACTGCCATCTGGGTGATTGCCCTGATGCTCCCATTGTGCTGGTGGCTGCCGGCACCGGCTTTGCCCAGATGAAAAGCATGGTGGAATTTACCCATCAGAACGGTCATCAGCATCCCGTTTCACTCTATTGGGGAGTGCGACGTCCACATGGTTTTTACTTGCCCCATCTGCCGGTGCAGTGGAGCAGTGAGTGGGGACTGCATTACCATCCCGTGGTCAGCGAAGCCGAAGCGGAAGATGACTGGGCGGGACGCCATGGTCAGCTCTACCGTGCCGTGCTTGATGACCTAGACCAACTGGGTGATGATGCACATTTCTATCTCAGTGGTTCACCCGATATGGTGTATACAACACTGGATGGTTTGGTTGCAGCGGGTGTGGATGAGAGTCGGGTACATTCCGATGTATTTGATTATGCTCCCAGGGAAAGCGTGACTAAATAATCCCATTCATTGGGTAACTTTGTTTCTCTAAGATCAATAAAACCTGCTTACCGGCAGGTTTTATTGTTTCAGGAACATTGTTTGTATCGGAGGTAAATACACTACGGCAGCCACATATTTTGGCTGTCATGGTCAGCGTGTTAGATTACCGCGTTTTTTCTCTTTGACCTGATACCAAAGCGCCAGCCTGCGCAACAGGGATGTACACTGTTCATGCACAATGCCCGCCGTCTGTTTGGGATACTGTTACTCACACCGTTACTCTTCAGTTGCACGACGCGTGAAGCTTCTGATTATGCGTCCCGTTATGCTAGAAACCAGTTGCTGAAGCAGACCGGTTCGACCGGTCAGGTGATTGCGGCAGGGATGGACTACCAGAAAGATCTTATCGGTTTTGAAGCACTGGTTCGCTTGTTAGCGAAAGAGGCGCGGGTGAACTGGGGAGATGAAAAACATGCGACACGTAAGGAATACGTCAAATACACCAATAACTACCGTACACGGGTTTTTGTGGATTTTGACAAGGGAAAAGTGCATGTCGAGACGCTTGACCGAAAGGATTTGCATCACGCGATTGTCCTGACGCTCTTGACACCTAATGAGCCTGAAACTGTGGATCTGTTTGGCACTCGCGATATTCCTTTAGGAGGAGAACCGGTGTTGTATGGTCAGGTGATGGATCATGAACAGCAGCCAATTCGATGGCAGTGGCGCGCAGATCGTTATGCGGATTACCTGATTACAAACAGGCTGTCGCAGAAATGGAGTAAACGGGGCACTGTGTATGCGGTGGATTTTGACCTGACCCGTGACCACCTGCAAAAACGACAGTATCAATATGCCAGCCTGGTACGGCAGTATGCCCGTCGTTACAAGGTGGATGAGAGTCTGGTGTATGCCATTATCCGGACCGAAAGCAGCTTCAACCCTTATGCAGTCAGTAGCTCAAACGCTTATGGGTTAATGCAGATTATCCCGAAAACTGCCGGTAAGGATGTCTTTACCCGAATCAAGAATCGGCCTGACCAGCCGTCCAAACATTACCTGTTTAAACCACACAATAATATTGATACGGGAACCGCCTATATTCATCTTCTGGAAACCCATTATCTCAAGGGGATTCGGGATCCTCTGTCACGAAAATATACGATCATCTCTGCTTATAACGGTGGTGCAGGCAATGTGTTTGCAACCTTTGATCGGGACCGCGGTCGTGCGGTAGAAAAAATCAATCAGCTGCAGCCGTCCCAGGTCTATTGGGCTTTGACCAAGCGTCATCCCCGAGCAGAGTCACGTCGCTATCTTGAGAAAGTGACCACTGCCCAGCGTGACTTTATGGCTGGCAATGTCATGTAGTGATTGGAGCTTAAAGGTACTTCCAGTCAGAAAACGTTGCAGCCTGCCCATGATAAATGCCATTGTCATCCAGTAAATTCCAGACAATGGCATTATGGATGGCAAAACGACGGCCGGATGCTGCGATCCTGATGCCGGCATAGTTTTTTATGAAGCCGTGCTCAGAGACCTCCCGTAAAAGGTGTTCTCTTTCATCCCGTTCCGGCGCCTCTGCCGAATAACGTGATGGCAGTCGTGTAAAGCTTTCCCAATCCATCTCGAACAATTGCAGCGCCTGTTGGTTGGCATAATTGAAAATCGGGTCTGCCTGGGTGCCATGAGAAACAATGACTGCCGATGCGGTATCCAGCGCAGTCACAAGATTGTTGTTGGAAGTATCGATCAATGATTGCCCTGTCAGTGATTGAAAGCTGTTTGCTATCAGGCTTGCATGTGAGGCAAGGCATTCGTCCGTTGAGGATATTGCTGTATTCACAGAGAGGGTCGGGTTCATGACAACAATTCACCGCTGTTTATCATTGTTGTGAAGAGGATTCCTGTTCGTTGGTTCTCAGTCAATGGTCAGATGAAACGGGTTAAAACGAGTGGTGCCGTTTTTTTATAGCGTGTCCTTTATAGGTGAACCCGATGGGCTTGGGGACAAATGGCATGTATTGGGTGTCCAATGCCTGAATGTCGAGATGACCTTCAGTGATCAGGTCAGGAATGGCTCGATTCAGATGGCATCCGCCAAACAGTTTTTTCCATAGAGGGTTCAGGCGATCCTGCCATTGGCTGATGCTAGCTACTGGCGATCGTCCGTGCTCACAGAACAGTAATCTCCCGCCCGGTTTTAGTACGCGGTAGATCTGCTGCAGGGCACGGTACCAGTCGGGTATGGTGCAGAGGGTATACGTCAAAACAACGGTATCCATGCTGTTTGTGTCCAGCGGTATCTCTTCTCCCGGCAGAGACAACCATTCTATAGGCACCGTTGCCTGCTGGTAGCGCTTTTGGGCCAGAGACCGCATGGCATCAGAAGGCTCGAGTGCCCAGACTTTCTCGACGGTATCAGAACAGTAGAACGGAAAGTTCAGTCCTGATCCTGCACCAATTTCCAGTACGCGACCTGCGGCATCCGGAATAATCTCTGCACGTAATCCCTGAACATCGTTGCATCCGCAACAAAAGTTGAGTAGGTGTGGCAGGCAGTACTTGTCGTAGAAATTCATGCGTTGTCACATTGTTTTAATCAATTTCAGTGGCATATTAACGCAGAGTATCAGCGCCTGCCTGGGCAATGATGCCGTCCTGCTGTGAGGTAACCCCGGAAACCCCAATAGCGCCGATGAGCTGGTTGTTTCGAAGCAATGGCAGACCACCCTCTACTGCGGTCATTCCATTCAGCTGGAGATAGCGCAGGCCGTCCTGCCCTTCTGCCAGTGTCTGTTGTGCCTTCGCCGTGGCGATGCGAAAAGCGCAAGCGGCGTACGCCTTGTCCTGTGCAATGCGTGAACTGGCAAGGTGCGTGTTATCCATTTTTTGCAGTAGCACCAGATTGCAGCCTGAATCCAGAATCGCAATGGCAACACGCCAGTTCTGGGCACTGGCCACGTCTTCAGCGGCCTTCATGACCATCCGCGCTTCGGACAATTTAATTGGTGGTCCATAGTCTGGCCGTTGGCTGTCTGGCCAGGATTGCAGGGAGAAGAGAGCAAGAGACAGCAACATGAATTGAATCGCGCGCATCTTGTCATACCCGCTGAAAGGATGGGTCAAGTAAAGCGCCTGTCTTCATGACAGGCAAGTGTTGAGTGCCGGGTTGGTTCAGTGGCAGGTTAAGCGGTTTGTTTCATGCCAACCTTGCGCCGTATACCGATGAGTTGTAAGAAAGTGATGAGCAGGCTTTCACAGAGAAAGGTGACAAGGAAAGCCAGTGCTACTCCCCAGCTAATGGCTTGCCAGGTCATCGGAACCGTGTGGGAAAATGACGACAGCGTTTCGTTAAAAAATTCATTGCCGTAACGCGATGCAACATGTAACGCGACGCGATACCAGGGCTGAGTCAGAGCGGTCTGCTCCTTTTCCAGCATCAGGTAGCGGTCATATATTTGCCGGACACTGCCAGCATCCTGCGTGAAGACAGGATCAGGGCTCGAGTGATAATGGTTGATCAGCGCTTGCATGCTGCCTTCGAAGAACTGGTCGGCAGTTGCCTGAAAACCGCTCAGGTTGATAGTGGCTTCTCTGAAATGGGCATCAATGCGTTTTTGGTACTGGTCGATAAAACCCGGTATCTGAATACCTGTCAGAAGGCAGACAGAGAACAGTAATAACCTGAAATAGCCTCTTATCATCGTTGGATAATCTCATCCTGTGTTAATCAAGACATTGTCTTATTGTTATCAGACCGCAAGTTGCAGGGTGGGTTCAAGTCTGGGGAAGAATGATTAGATAACAGATTCTGCAATCGAGTGGTCAATGCCTCAATAAAGCTGGTGATGACTTGTTGCTTGTTTTTGTCTGGCAGCATCAGAACAATAAAAAGTAGCGGTCAGTATAAAAAACAGTCTTCCCCGTTTTCTTGTGTAATATCCCTATGCTTATAACAGGTATGATGCCTGCTTGCTGAATGATCAGCATTATCAACGAATGATGAAGCTGCTGGTGTTTTATCTCTGCATTGTCATTAGTGTCAGTCCCGATACTATAGAAATTGTTGGAACCCATTAATAAAGAATAATCCGACCTGTAATGGTTAATCAGGTAGTCGTATGACAAATCAAAGAATCAGTACACTATTGACTTATCTTGGTCTTCTGCCGTTTTTCCTGGGAGCGTTGATGGATTATGTCGGCTGGTCTCTGCCGGGACTGCCATCATTCATTGTTTTTGTCACCTATAGCGCCATTATCCTGAGTTTTCTTGGAGGGACATTATGGGGACAGGTCTTACCTCGGGATGAGCATCGCGTTGTGCTATTGATTGTGAGCAATGTGATTGCCTTACTGGCATGGGCAGGCTTACTGCTTATATTCCTTCTGGGTAAAGTGGCGTTGGTATTGCTGCTATTGGGATATCTGCTTGTTGTATTGTTTGAGGTGATTCACAAAGAAACCTTATCCGGTGTTATTGATTGGAAATACTTAACCCTCCGCAAAAGGGTGACTGCTATTGTGGTTGTTCTGCATGCTCTCGTGTTACTGAATCAACATTGAGTCCAGCGATGTTTGCATTGGCAGCCATCATGAAATGACTGCCAATGTGTTAACACTTCGAGTAACCGGATTAATCCCAGGCTCTGGTCAGAATCGCCAGCACCTGTTCATAACTGGCATCAATGCGGTTGTAGAGCATGGCGCCGTCATCAATGCTCATGCCTGCGATATCCGCCAGCTGTGATTTGTCGACTTTGCCGGTTTCGCTCAGCGTACGGGGTAACCCTGTTTTGCCATACAATTCATCACGCAGTGTACGAATAGCGGCAATGGCAGCTTCAGCCCGTTGCTCTGCCGGGGTATTGCTGTACACCTCGGGACCCGCTACGGGCAACAGGAGTTCACCGATGGTTTCCCGGCTGGTGGCAAGGTTGTATTCCAGCACATAAGGCAGCATCAGGCTCATGCAGACGCCATGGGGAAGGTGAGTGATGGCACCAATGGAGTGCCCAATGGCATGAACTAGTCCCACCATGGAATTTGAGAAGGCAATGCCGGCCATGGTGGCGGCTTCTGCCAGCTTCAGACGGGCGTCGGCGTTATCCGGAGAGGCCAGTACGGTACCGAGGTGTTCACGGATGGCTTTGATCGCCGCGACCGAATAGGCATCACTTAACGGGTTCTTTGCGGTGCCAATATAGGCTTCCACAGCATGAGTCATGGCATCCATGGCCGTTGCTGCAGTGATATGTGGCGGCAGGGTCAATGTCATGCGAGGGTCAAGTACGGCCACATCCGGCAGCAGGAAGGCAGAACCAAACGGCACCTTGCGTCCGGTTTCATCATCCTTGATGACAGCAACCTTGGTAACTTCGGAGCCAGTGCCTGCCGTGGTGGGCAGGATAAACAACGGTTTGAGTCGTTTGGTCAGTGCGCCGACACCGCTGTAAGCCAGCAGGTCATTGCCACCTTCTGAAACCAGGATGTTCACCGCCTTGGAGGTGTCAATCACCGAGCCGCCGCCGATGGCAATGATGGCGTCTGCCCCTGTCTGGCGATAAACCTCGGCAATCCGGCTGACCAGTGAAGAGGAGGAATCCGGGGGGACATCGCTGAAGATGTCGGCAATCGGCACTTCACTGACCTGCAGTGATTGTTTGACCGGATCAACCAATCCTGCCTGCACAACACCGGCATCAGTAATGATCAATGGTCGGCTGGCGCCAAAGCTGGCCAGTTCATAAGGAATATGTTCCAGCGCTTTGTGACCGGCGATGATTTTGACCGGACTGAAAAATTCTGAGTATCCCTTGCTCATTTATTTGTACCCCAACACAAAACCGCCCAGCACGCCGAGATAGATACGGCATGCGCCTGATAGTTTCTCGCCCAGTGTCAATGCCGGGTATTGGCGCATGATGCGTCGGGCGATCAGTTTCGGTAACGTCATGGCTTCCAGCCGCTCAAAGCAGCGAACGAGACGCATCGACGCGGGAATATCACCATCGACAATCATGCGTTCCCGGGCAAATGCGTCCGTTGTGCCTTCCTGAAACGACAATGTTGAAAAGGCATGCTCCAGGTGTTTGAACTGGATATCCACATGGGGTTTGCCTGCCGCCTCACGGGTTATCGGCTTCATGCCTCCGTCACTTTTTTTCATATACAGGGCAGGGCCTGCCGGCATGACGCGCATGGCAAAACAGAAATTTTCCGGCAGTGGTGCCAGTTCGTTGCTGATAATGGGATCGGATCGGCTGGCCTTGGCCAGGGCATGGCCCAGAAAGGCGAGCATGAAACGGATATACAACCGTTTAATGCGCCAGAGCCAGTGTAGGGGTTGGGACACGGTTTACTCCTGCCAGTTCACACCCGAAATGATCGGGCTGATTTATTGTTGGATCGTCGTATATCACGGAATCTGGGTGGCATCAATACACTCTCATCGCTTGTTGTGCAAGGCATTGAGGCTATAGGTCGATAGTGCGGGCATTCGCTGTCCGTTCGTAAATATTGCGAAAACCTTTCTTGCTTCTTGCCAGTACTACGATGTACTGACATCCACATCACGAGCGCCAGCAGCAAGGCCGACTTCACGAATACAGCGTTCTTCTACTTCTGAGAGCCCACCTTCCGTTTTTTCACGGGCAATGATATGCAATTTGGGTGCACGTTTAAAAAAACCTGTAAAGCCGGCCTGCTGCAGACATTCCTTGAGACAGTTAACGGCAGGTTCAAAGTGGCCAACCAACAACCGTGTGGTAGTAAATGGCTCACTGGCATTGACGCTGATACTGTGTTCGTCTGAGGTCAGAATCATTCGATTGGCATAAATCTCGACACATATCTTCATTCATTAACCCTTATGAGATGGCGTGCTCGGTGATCTGCATGGGCAGGTGCTGCGGGTGTGATTCGATGGTGTTAATCCAGCGGCGTATGGCAGGAAACTGCTGAAGGCTGAAGCCACCTTCATGGGCTACATGGGTGTAGGCAAAGAGAGAGATATCAGCAATAGAGAGTGTGGGGCCCGCAAGGTATGGCGATGCTCTCAGTTGCTGTTCCATGACGTCCAGCGCCTTGTATCCGCCTGCCTGCTTTGACTGGAACTCTTCCTGTCGTGATTCCGGCATGCCCAGATATCGCGCAATAAACCGGGCAACGGCGATATAGGGTTCATGGCTGTATTGCTCAAAGAACTGCCATTCCAGAACCTTCGCACGCTGGTAGCGGTCATTGGGCAGATAATCAGTGCCATTTGCAAAGTAGTTCAGGATTGCATTTGATTCTGCCAGTAGTCGGCCATCTTCCAGTACTACAACTGGAATCTTGCCGTTGGCATTGAGCTCAAGAAACTGTCCGGAGTGTGTATCTCCATTAAGGATATCCACAGGGCGCCAGTCGTGATCAATCGCAAGATGATTCAGCAGCAGCTGAACTTTGTAGCAGTTACCGGACTGGTTATCACCAAAGACCTGGATCATTATTCCCCCTGCCATGATTATTGTTATGGTCCGCGTACCTCTTTCATCGTTATATGCTGAAGCGGACGGCGTATCATGGTGCAGGCAGCATAACCGCTGGTGATATTAATTGGAATCCTGCAGGGTTTTGACGTCTTCTATGCCACCACGGTTGATCACATGGGTGAAACCCATTTGTTCCAGGCGTTTTTTTGCCATCTCTGATCGTACGCCGCGCTGGCAGTAAACGTTAATGACCGTGTCCTTATCTTTGATTATCTGCCAGATGCCGGTATGAATTTCCGTATGTGGAATATTAATATGCCCTGGGATTGACTCGGCCTGAAACTCTTCCGGACGCCGGACATCAATCCAGAGTTCACTGGCCTGTACGACGCCAGCCATTATCAATATCAGCATGGCCAGTGGTTTTCTGAGAGGCAGCTTCATATCACTTATCCTGTCTTCTTCTCACCAGATAGTAAACATAGCGAGAAAATATAGACAGGTTGGACGTTAATCTCACAGGTATTGGACTAAAGCCAGTCCGGATCCTGGGTGAAACTGATAGAAATCCAGTGATCGGCCGGATCCAGCTTAAGACGGTTGCTGATCTGGTGCCGTACTTCATCCAGCCTTTCCAGAGATGCATCAAACAAGGGTGATTGTTCATCCAGCAGGATATTGATCTCGATATCATACCGACGCCCCATTTTTGCAACGTGGGTGGATATCTGCTGCACTTGGTACGGCTTCATCTCGCTGTATACCACTTTCCTGATCTTGCCTGCCATTTCCGGTGGTGCGACCAGCAGTACTTCGCCCAGGTTGCGTCGGAGTACCCGGTAAGGAATCACCACGGCAAAGGCGGACAGCAACGTCACCATCGCGGGATCAAGGTAAGGTGCGAGATGCGCATAGGGTGTTTTCTCAAGGTAGTAACCCAAAAGAAAACCGAGGGTCAGAGTGATCGTGAGGATAGCGTCGACCAACCACTCCTTGGAATCCACATGTACCAGTTCTGAGTCCAGTTGCCGGGCCATCAGGCTTTCATAAAAATACATGGCCAGACAGAGAACTGTGACAGGAATGGCATAAAACAACGCCAGATTAAACGACACCTTGTTGCCTCCGGCGAGTAGCCCGGCAACACCGTTGGTAAAGGAGTAAGTACAGACTGCCAGTATGACGATGCCGTTAATACTGTTCATCAGTGGCTCTAGGTGAGCATAGCCAAACTGGAATCGACGATCTTCAGGACGCTGGATCAGGTAAGCGGTAAACACGCTGAGCCCCGTCATGCCCATGCTCAGCAATGAGAAAAAACCATCCAGCAAAATAGCCTGGATATTCAGGTAAAGGCCAAAACCAATACCCATCACCGCCATGAAAATGGTACCGGCCAGGGAGAGTTTCAGGGCGCGCTGTTCAGCACGTGCGGCTGCGCTCATACATCCTCGAAAAAGAGCTGCCATTGAACGGCGCCATTGAGCCACAGGCCGGGGTTAGAGGCAATATGCGTGTTGGGGCACGGCAAACAGACTGGTGACTGCTATTTCAATTTTGCTGGTTTTGCCATTGTGTCTGTGACAGACGATACAGGCAGTGTTCGCGAAGTGAATGCCCTACGGGTATGGCAGGATGTTCGAAAGTCTGCTGATCTTGTTGCATGCCGAGTCTTTCCATGACTGCCCGGGATTGACGATTGCCCACGGTAGTAAACGACACAATTTCAGACAGATTCAGCGCACCAAAACCTGTTTTCAGTGCTTGCCGTGCTGCTTCTGTGGCAAAGCCTTTTCCCCAGAAACGTTTTGCCAACCGCCAGCCGATTTCAACACAAGGGGAAAAGGGAAGGTCAGCCTCCGGGATATGCAGGCCTGTAAAACCAATAAAATGCCCGCTGGATTTTTCTTCCAGGGCCCACAAGCCCCATCCCCTCTCCGCAATGAGCGACTGACAGCGTAAGGCCATTGCATTACTGGCGTTTCGATCCAGTGTGGTAGGGAAATGTGCCATTACTGCCGGGTCAGCATTCATAATGGCAAACGGTTCAAAATCCTCTGTATGCCATTGTCGTAAATACAGACGGCGGGTATTGAGTTCAATGATATCGGACATGGGATGCTACCCCCTCAACGCTCATTATTGAACGTAATGGCCATTGGCTTTGCCAACCTGTGAGTGCATTCGATGACAATGTTTATACCGGCACGTCCTCCAACGACAAATGGTAGGTATAAAAGGCGGATTCCCGCTGGTAGCCCGAGGATTCATATAAGGATTGTGCCGTATGATTATCAACGGCAGTCTCCAGTGTGATGCCCACAGCGAATGTGGCTTCTGCGAAGTGTTTGGCCTTGTCCAGCAAATGCCGGCCTATGCCCTGACCTCTGGCTGCCTGAGCCACAAAAAGATCATTCAGTATCCAACTGTTTTGCGCAGAAATAGAGGAAAATGTTGGGTAAAGCTGTGTGAAACCTAACACTTCATCATTGTCGGTTTGAGCAAAAAATATGACGGACTGTTCGCGTGTCAGTCGAGCGGTCAGGAAGGCTTCTGCCAGGGGAAGATCACTTTCCTGTTCATAGAAAACCCGGTACGCATTGAATAGCGGGGCAATCTTTGGCACATCGGCGGTGGTTGCTTTTATGATTGTGGTAGCCATGGATGTCATCTCTGCGATTACGTGTCGTAAAGACTAACGGGCTTCGGTCGTGTCTGCTGCTGGCCTTAATGCGGCCAAGCTGATCCAGCGCGGAACACGGCTTTTATAATCGGTATAGGCATCGCCAAACAGGCTTTGGAGTGCGCGTTCTTCCGGCAGGATTTGAAACCGGTTCATATAAATCACGAAACCTGCGGTTGTTAATGCAGCAAACGGATTGGATAACACAACGGACCAGCCAAGCAGCGCCAGCAGAAAACCGACATACATGGGATTACGCGTGACACGGTAGACACCCCCAATCACCAGGGTTGCACTACGCTCGGGTGACAGAGGATTCACGGTCGTTTCGGCTTTTCTGAAATGCATGACACCGGCAAATGCGATGGCTGCGCCGGTCAATACCAGCACAGCAGCGAGTGGATACTGAAGCGCTGGATTGATCACAATACCGGGCAACAGATAATCAGCGCCTAACATCAGAAAAGCGAAGAGAATGACCAGTAGAACCGGTGGTATTTTTAATTCCAGTGAATCCATACGTGTCCCTGCGCTGTTTGTCTGAGATGGAATGAGTCGGTTTGTCAGATCAATGCTTGTTTTCCATCAGGAAGGCAAGGGCAGTGGCCTTGTCGTCCAGGGCAAAACAGCGGATTTCAATCTGCTGGAATAGTTTGTTTTCCAGTTCAACCACTTTGCCAATCCAGGGTTTATCGGTCAGGACGGCGACTTTACGGATATTCGCAATGCCCATCTCAAACAGATATTTCATTTTTTCCAGAACGGCGCCGGGAGCAATGACGCCAAGACTCTCAATCTCTTCATAAACGACGATGTCGCCATGTTGGGCAATTTTCTCCCGGGCGCCGGTCAGTACTTCAGCCATTTCGGCCTGGGAGATACTGCCTGAACTGCGGATGGCCAGTGCGTTTTCAATGGGGATGTTAATCAATTCCAGCATTTGTTGTTCTCTATTCTGGCTGTTGATTTGTCCGTAATCATAAGACGCATACACGATGCGTGTGACGGTCAAATGTTGGTAGCGTTAAGAGTGACAATCACACGACATGTGAATAAGAGTCAATGCTGTCGTCTTCCTGCTGCGAGCAGACTAAAGCATTGGCAACTGCCAATCAGTTTGTTTTTTCTGATATTCCGAGGCTGGAAGTTGAATGAGTAGCGGTTTGTGGTCTTTTTTCAGCCATGCCAGCAACTGATCCAGTTGGTTTTCGTTCATCGTTGTACAGCCGGCACTGGGCTTTTCGGCGGTTCGCCACAGATGGATAAAAACACAGCACCCTTTCCCCGGGATATTGTCAGGATTCTGCTTTATGACAATGCCTTTGTCATAAAGATGATCACCCGCATGAATATCGCGGCGCATAGGCTCTGTTGAGTCTTTTCTGGCGTTTTCTTCTACATCGTCCACATGAACAATCTGGTTATAGAACGGGTTGGTTTCACTATCGATGCAGTAATGGCCTTGGTTCTGTGGCTGATAATCCAGCCCGGTGATCACATGATCATATTTACCAAAGGCTGGGCCAAGCTCGAATACGCCGGCAGGCGCCTTATTATCGCCTTCCTGTTTGGAGGGGCTGGTCTGATCCGGGTGCAATCCCAATCCCCATGCAAGGCCGTTACTCCCGAGATTGACTTTACCCTGCAAACCCGCAGGCAGCCATTGATCTCCCTGTTTTTCGAAGGTATACAGATGGCCGGTTGTTGCATTCCAGTCTGTAGCCGTGACCACCACCAGTTGCCTGGATGCCGTTTCATGCAGTGAAAAATCACCATAGGCCATAAGGCAGATACTCAATGAGACAGTCATAAGCAGTAATGATCGTTTCAAATCCAACCTCTAATCAAGCCGCCATATTGACCGTTAACGATACGCAAACAGCCTCTTCTGTTAGGAGTATTATTAGAGTTCTAAAAGTGAGGGGGTAGCAAACCTAGTCGCTGGTTTATGATTTTTCCAACTGTCAGGCTGTTTCTTTATGTTTTATCGCGTGTTGATTCATCGAGATCAAATCATTAGACTTGTAATTAATTGATCATTCAATAAAAACAGCATGCCAAAAGTCGGGATCGAACCCATCCGCCGTCGACAGCTCATTGATGCCACGTTGCAATGCATTGAGTCCCATGGTTTTCAGGGCGCTACCATCATTCGGATCAGCCAGAAGGCGGGTCTGTCGTCCGGCATTATCAGCCATTATTTCGGCGGGAAGCAGGGCGTCATTGAAGCCGCCGTACGGCACTTGCTTGAGCAGCTTCGGCAGGGGTTGTTATCCGCTTCCAGTGAGCAGATTGCCACCCCGCATCAGCGTCTGAACCATATCGTTGCCGTTAATTTTAGCGGCTTCCAGCAGTCATCTCCCGCCATACGTACCTGGCTCTGTTTCTGGGCCCGGGCCTTGCATGAGCCGGGATTGGCGCGTCTGCAGGCAGTGAACAGCCGGCGCCTGCTCAGCAACCTGCTGTATTCCTACCGACAACTGATTCCCAACCGACAGCACGCCATGAATGCCGCCCGTATGACGGCGGCCATGATCGATGGTTTCTGGTTACGCAGCACATTAAGCCCTGCCTCTGATGCCGATTTCCGCGAGGCGGAACAGCTGTGCCGACATTTCATAGAACAACAGATTCAGCAGTACGGAGAAGTTTGATGCGCCTCAGGAATTTTGTGGATGGCGACTATCGCAGTAACAGCAGTGGGGAAACCTTTGCCGTGATCAACCCGGCTACCGGGAAGGTTGCTTACGAAGCCGAGGTGGTGGATGAGTCTATTCGGCAGGCGGCGATTGCCAGTGCGCAGCGGGGATTTGAAGAGTGGTCTGCGATGACCGGCATGCAACGCAGCCGGATTCTGCAAAAAGCGGTTGCCCTGCTGCGTGAACGCAATGATGAATTGGCGGCCATAGAAGTGGAAGATACCGGCAAGCCCTGGCAAGAGGCGTCTGTTGTTGATGTGGTGACCGGGGCGGATTCTATTGAATTCTTTGCAGGGCTTGCACCGGCTATTGAGGGCAACCAGCAAAGTCTTGGTGAAGATTTCTATTACACCCGACGTGAGCCATTAGGCATCTGTGCCGGCATTGGCGCCTGGAATTATCCATTACAGATTGCCTGCTGGAAATCGGCGCCGGCGCTGGCCTGTGGCAACAGTATGATCTTCAAGCCATCCGAGGAAACCCCCCATGGAGCTCTGAAACTGGCGGAGATTTTTATTGAAGCTGGTGTGCCGGCTGGTGTCTTCAATGTTGTGCTGGGGGACGCGGTAGTTGGCGCCTGGCTGACCGGACATCCGGATATTGCCAAGGTTTCGTTTACTGGTGAGGTGAATACCGGCAAGCAGGTGATGGCGGCTTCTGCGTCGTCACTGAAAGAAGTCACCATGGAACTCGGTGGCAAATCCCCTCTGATCATTTTTGAGGACGCTGATCTCGATGAAGCGGTATCTGCGGCCATGCTGGGAAATTTTTATACACAGGGAGAAATCTGCACTAACGGAACCCGGGTCTTTGTGCACCGCTCGGTGTACGACACCTTTGTGGAAAAACTGCTGGCGCGAACCCGTGACAATATTGTGGCCGGTGATCCCATGGATCCGGACACCAATTTCGGCGCCCTAATTTCAGCGAAACATCACCAGGTGGTAATGAATTTTATCCAGTCAGGTCTGGAAGAAGGGGCAACGTTATTACACGGCGGCAAGCCGCTGTCGCCTGCTGCGGTGCCGGATGGTTATTTTGTTGAACCCACCATTTTCACAGATTGCCGTGATGACATGACGATTGTCAGAAATGAAATTTTCGGGCCGGTCATGGCATTGCTCACATTCGATGATGAGGCTGAGGCTATCCGTCGGGCCAACGATACCACCTATGGCCTGGCGGCGGGTGTCTATACCCGCGATATTCGTCGGGCACACCGCGTGATTCAACGTCTGCAGGCCGGTATCTGCTGGATTAACAGCTACGGGCTTTCGCCTGCAGAGATGCCCGTTGGTGGTTACAAGTTATCCGGCATTGGTCGTGAAAACGGTATGGAGACATTGAGACATTACACCCAGCTGAAGTCTGTCTATGTGGGCATGACACCACTGGAAAGCCCCTTTTAACGCATAAGGCAGAGCAGTTTATGTCAATAACATCGCATTACGATTACATCATTGTTGGCGCCGGCTCAGCGGGTTGTGTACTGGCTAATCGTCTGACGGAAGACGCCAATGTCAGCGTCCTCCTGCTGGAGAATGGCGGTAGTGACCGCAGTATTTTCATCCAGATGCCCACGGCGCTCTCCATCCCGATGAATACGGAGAAGTTTGCCTGGCAGTTTGAGACTGAGCCGGAACCCTTCCTCGATAACCGTCGTATGCACTGTCCCCGGGGTAAGGTGCTGGGTGGATCATCGTCCATCAACGGTATGGTCTATGTCCGCGGACATGCCCGGGATTTCGACGAATGGCAGTCTCATGGAGCAGAAGGGTGGGATTACTCTCGCTGCCTGCCCTATTTCCAAAAAGCTGAAACCTGGGCTTTTGGGGGGGATGACTACCGGGGTGACAGTGGTCCCCTGGGCGTCAACAATGGTAACCGGATGAAGAACCCGCTCTACCAGGCCTTTAT
The DNA here is from genome assembly GCA_964291505.2 of uncultured Kistimonas sp. Classification (GTDB taxonomy): domain Bacteria; phylum Pseudomonadota; class Gammaproteobacteria; order Pseudomonadales; family Endozoicomonadaceae; genus Kistimonas. Next base: position 31,063 of record OZ220216.1, read on the forward strand.
TGATGCCGGCGTACAGGCTGGATATTTTGGCACTGACGACTATAACGGACGACAGCAGGAAGGTTTCGGCCCCATGCACATGACCGTGAAGAATGGACGTCGCTGGTCCACGGCGAACGCCTATCTCCGGCCGGCTATGCAGCGGTCGAACCTGACGGTTGTTACCCACGCGCTGGTGCACAAGGTATTGCTGGAAGGCAAGACCGCCACTGGTATTCGCTATGAACTGCAGGGTAGGGTGCAGGAGGTTCGAGCCAATCGGGAAGTTATTCTCTCGGCTGGTTCAGTTGGTTCGCCGCATCTGCTACAGCTGTCGGGTATTGGACCGAAGGATGTGCTGGACGATGCCGGTATTGAAATACAGCATGAATTGCCTGGGGTCGGGAAAAACCTGCAGGATCACCTGGAATTCTATTTCCAGTTCAAGTGCAAGCAGCCTATCACCCTGAACGGCAAACTGAACTGGTTCAGCAAGGGACTGATAGGCGCCCGTTGGTTTTTAGACAAAAAAGGCCTTGGCGCCACCAACCATTTTGAATCCTGCGGTTTTATCCGTTCAAAAGCCGGTGTGGAATGGCCAGACCTGCAGTACCACTTCCTGCCAGCCGCCATGCGTTACGATGGTCGCAGTGCCTTCGATGGCCATGGTTTCCAGGTGCATATCGGTCATAACAAACCGAAGAGCCGTGGCTGGATCAGGGCGAAAAGCGCAAGCCCGACTGATAGCCCGTGTATCCAGTTCAACTACCTGGAGAGCGAGGTGGATAGGGAAGGCTTCCGCGACTGTGTGCGCCTGACCCGGGAAATTATTAATCAGCCAGCCTTGGACCCGTTCCGTGCGGATGAGATCCAGCCGGGCAGTCGGGTGCAAACGGATGAAGAGATTGATGCTTTCGTCCGCAGTGCGGTGGAAAGCGCCTACCATCCATCTTGTTCCTGTCGCATGGGAAGCGATGCACTTGCGGTGGTTGATCCTGATACACGGGTGCGTGGCATTGACCGGTTACGGGTGGTCGATTCCTCCATTTTCCCCACCATTCCGAACGGCAACCTGAATTCGCCGACCATCATGGTGGCGGAAAAGGCGGCGGATATTATCCGGGGCAAGACACCGTTGGCGCCATCGACGGTAACGGTGGGTATGGATGACAACTGGCGTGAACGACAGCGCGCGGGTACGCCTGAGCGTACCGTGGCGTGAGTGAATAAACGACTGATTGTTGAAATAACACCTGTATGGGGCAGGTGCGTTATACACACAGCAGTCAGTCGAACGGTATTGAGTATTTTGGGGTCGGTCAGGGATAACCGGCTATATGAGAACTGCCTGATAAAACGATAACGACGCGGGCAGGACACAACAATCTAATAATAAAAACGAGTAACTCTGGAGAAGCCTATGACTGCCTGGTTATCTGCCGGCATGCTGTTCACCTTCCTTGCGGTGGTGTTCATCCTGATCAAATGGGGCAATGTCCGCTGTATTGGTAATACACCGGTACGGACACTGACATTTATTGCCATTCTGTTCACCTCGGGTCTCGACGTGGGGCTTATCATGTTCCCGCTAACTGAGTTTGCAGGCTATGCGGATTTGCAGGCCAGCCCCGAGTACGGGTTTACCAACCCACTGGCTATTGAGTTCGGTTTCTGGGGATTCCTGATCTGGGCCTTTTATTTTCTGACCTGTTTTTACTTCTGCGTGATTGAGCCGAAGGTGGGCTTCTTTGAACGGCCACTGGTGAAGATCATCAACAATATTGTCATCATCGGTACGTGTGCTTTCACCGCTTACCTGCTGCTGGCCAACCTGCCCTGGTATCTGCCGGAAGTCGGGGATGGTGAGACCATTGTCGCCTCTTTCTACCTGATTGTGTTTGTCTCTATTGCTATTGCCGTTTATTCCAGCACCAGCCTGCGCTATGTACGCTTTCTGAGTATTTCGACCAGCCTGTTGTTTCTGGGATTGATTGCTGTCATGTGGGGCGGCGCGATGCTCTCCACTGAGAATGGTGCGGTGGAAATGGCCAAGACCGTGGCACTGTTGGGTGGCTATTTCGGCAATATTCATGAGTTCATCCTGCCCATGAATGATTACCACGAGTTTTACCTGTTCTGGTGGTTCTCATGGAGCATCATGATCGGCCAGTTTACCTCGCGCTTTGTCGGTGGCCTGACCACCTGGCAGTTGTTTGCCGCTATGCTGGTGGTGCCGTCTATTCCGTTGGGGATCTGGTTCTCGGTGCTGTACTACTACCATGCCAACGGGCTGGAAACCGCCGGATTCTATAATCTGGCGATGGTGTTTGTCGGGGTTACCTTTGTAATCAATTCACTGGATTCCCTGATTCGCTTGTATACCGATAACCTGAAGTTGACCGTGGCGCGGTTAGGTAAGGTGAAATACATCCTGGCCAACATTGCCGTCATGAGTGTACTGACACTGTTGTTTAAGCTGGACTTCCTTCAGATCCAGTGGGTCGGCGCACTGGTGATTGCCCTGTTCTTCGCCTGCTTCGGCTATATCCTGGTGACCAAGCGTAAGCCAGTCATGCAGATCAAAGCCGCTGAAGAAGATGAAGTGGTGGATTACAGCAAGATCGAATTGGCAAATTGATTCGCGGTTCAGTGAAGTGAATAAAAAGCCCCGTTCAGGGGCTTTTTTATGGATTGCAGGGCGCATCGTCGACTGGCTGTATCATCACGTACGTACTATGTTTTGTAGCGCTTCTATTGATGATCGGGTGATTCCTCTTATTGCCGTAGTTAGTCTTTGGAGTCTTTATGACACAATCCCTGTTCGACGAATTGAAGAAAATCGGTATTGATGAAGCGCTGGCTGCCAAGGTGAATGCATCCTTGGATCCGGATTACAATGCCAGCAAAAAAGATGTTCTGCTGATGCAGCAGGCCATGATGCAGCTGCAGATGCGTATGGATGAGCGCTATCACGAAATGAATAAAGCGTTTAATGCTCGTTTCAATGCGATGAGCAAGGAATCGGATGCTCGCTACCATGAGTTGAACAACAAAATAGAAAGCGTCAATCACGAGCTGAATAACAAAATTGAAAGTGTGAAGACGGAGATGCATCAGGGTTTTGCTGATATCCGTACAGAACTGGCAGGCATTAACCGTCAATATGTTATTACGTTCGGCGGATTGTTCACAACAATTATTACGGTGTTTTTGGTCAATCTCTATTTCCACCTATAGTACACAACTGGCTTATCCACAGCGTGATCTTTTCTCTGGCGTGATCTCTGCTATCCGTTAACGGATGTTCATCGGTGTTGCGCAAGTTTTCTTGCAGTTACTGACAGGGGCGCCATCCGTTTCGGTGATATTGACTGTCTACGAAAACGGAGGCGGTTCTGTATTTCGGCTATTAGGCTGTCAGTCTGCGATCAACCAGCCATTTTGAGTTGCAATCTCAATTTGTTCTAACACAAACTGCCATAGTCTCGGTGCTGAGGCTTCAAGGTATTTATTGCGATTAATGACTTGCTGTTTGTGAACGGTATGCTGGGCCCAGCTACCGCCGCTATTACGCATGTTCTGGAGAAGAGGTAGTAAGCGATCCATCGCTTTGGCGAATCGGGCATCCGGTGTTTCAGCAGATTCAAACTCCTGCCAGAGTGAGAGGAACGTGGAAGCTTGCGGTTCATGCAGTAACCCGAAAATACGTTGTGCGGCTGCGATTTCCTTGTCTGACTGTTGCTCCAGGATGGCCTGCTGGTCGAATGCAAAAGCGTCGCCGGCATCGATTTCGACGATGTCGTGAAGCAGTAGCATCAGGGTAACCCGGGAAATATCCACTGGCTCTTCTGCATAGGGGCTTAATACATGTGCCATCAGTGCGATGTGCCAGCTGTGCTCGGCGCTGTTTTCGAAGCGGTTGTTGTCAGACTGGATGAGTGTACGACGGTAAACTGCCTTGAGTTTGTCTATTTCTAAAATGAAATCCAGCTGTTGGGAGAGATCTTTCATTAATACTCCATAAATGAAAGTAAAGGTGTGTTTAAAGACATTTAAATTAAATACAGATACATGACGGAGACATGTCATGCAGAAATGCCGTGGCCTTCTGTGATACAGGTATGCTTAGAAGGGTGTACTTGAAGATATACGGAAACGCCTAAGGTTATTGGCCTTAAGCGTTTCTTCTGCCCAGTTCGATGACAATCAACCGAGATTTATAACTTCATCTGTAATATAGGGAAAGGTTTACCCATACCATCCAAAGGCGAGCGAGAAATCACCTTGAAACCCATGTGCTTATAAAAGCCAACGGCGTCAGGATTTTGCTCATTGACATCAACACTGACAGCGCCCAGATGGTTGATCGCATAATCAAGCAGCAACTTGCCGATGCCTTTTCCTCGAGCTTGGTCGAGTATGAATAACATCTCAACTTTGGCGTCGTGAATACCGATGAAACCGAGAATGGAGCCGTTTTCGTCCTTAACGCATTTCAGTGTGACGGCAGGAAAAGCCTGTTCGATGATAATGGGTTTAAAAAACGCAATATCGTCTTCTGTAATGAAGTCATGTGTTGCTCGGACTGAATTCTCCCAAACATCCAGCATCTCTGCGTAATATTCGGGATGCACATTTTCAACAATCATATCTATCTCTACTATCTGCAATTGCTTTGATGTGCAGCCGCGCGGCGCGAATCCTAGCATCTGATGTTTGAGGTGTACATTACGATGCCTTGTCTGGTGATTTTACCGTGTTTTTGGGCAGGAAATGTACATACTCACTGTCTGTTTACTCTGTGACTCTACAGCTTCAAAAAGAGCGGTGTATGTGTTTTGAAATGAGCGCCATTATGGTTATCTGAGATAACAGTATATAAATCTACAATTTTCTCACGCTACCGCCCGGGGATTCAGCATCAAGACGTTGAGCGTCCATTCCGCACAGCAGGTTCCCAGTATCTCAGGTTTGCATTGTTGAACGAGTAGTCGGGCATTGGATCAGATATTTTGTATGTGGACTATGGTTTGAAATGCTTACTGGCTGTCAGAAAACGAAAAAAGCCCCGGAATTAGGGGCTTTTTCGTCATGTGATGGTATGCCCGAGGCAAAGCTATGCCAACCGCAAACGGTTGGCATTCTGTACGATTATTCCTCGGGATCATTCCCTTTACTGACGGTTTCAATCCGGTCAACTTTCTGGAAGCCACGGGGCAATTTGTTGCCGCGGCGGCCGCGTTCGCCTCGGTAATGATCCAGGTCAGACGGCTTCAGACGGATATAACGCTTGCCTGAGTGGACGACCAGGGTATCGTCTGCACGTAGCAGGGCGACACAGACCACATATTCCTCTCGGCTGGCAGCCTTGGCAGAAGGAATGTTGATCAACTTGTTACCCTTGCCTCGGGCCATGACCGGCAGTTCGCTGAGCGGGAACACCAGCATCCGGCCTTCGTTGCTGATGGCAACGACGCAGAGTTCTTCCTTCGCTTTAACTGATACCGGCGGCAATGCCCGTGCCCCTTTGGGCAGAGTCAGTGCGGCCTTGCCGGCCTTATTACGGGCGCTCAGATCGGCGATGCGGGTGACGAAGCCATAACCGGCGTCGCTGGCCAGCAGGTAATGATCGTCGTCATTGCCGATCAACGCAGCGTCGAAGGTAGCGCCGGGCGGCGGGTTAACCCGGCCGGTCAGCGGCTCACCCTGACTGCGGGCTGAGGGCAGGGTATGGGTGGCGATGGTGTAGGCCCGGCCGGTGGAATCAAGGAATATCGTCGCCTGGTTACTGCGACCCTGGACGGACAGCAGATAACTGTCGCCAGACTTGTAGCTGAGTTTGGCAGCGTCGATATCATGACCTTTGGCGGCACGTACCCAGCCTTTCTTCGACAGTACGACGGTGACCGGATCAGCCGTCATCAGCTCGGTTTCAGACAGTGCGCGGGCTTCGCTGCGGATCGCCAGCGGTGAGCGACGATCGTCGCCGAAGGTTTCGGCATCCGCCTTCAGTTCTTTCTTGACCTGGGTCTTGAGTCGGCGCTCGGAACTCAGGGTCAGTTCCAGCGCATCCCGTTCCTGGCTGAGTTCATCCTGCTCGCCACGGATCTTCATTTCTTCCAGCTTGGCCAGCTGGCGCAGCTTGATCTCGAGGATTGCTTCTGCCTGACGCTCAGAGAGGCCGAACCGTCTCATCAGCGCTTCTTTCGGTTCATCCTCGGTGCGGATGATTTCGATGATTTCATCAATGTTCAGGAAAGCGATCAGCAATCCTTCGAGAATATGCAGACGTGCCAGCACCTTGTCGAGTCGGTGCTGCAGACGCCGGCGGACGGTTTCTGTCCGGTAGGTGAGCCACTCGAACAGGATCTTGTCCAGCGCCTTCACCTGGGGCTTGCCGTCGATGCCGATCATGTTCATGTTGACCCGGTAGGTACGCTCCAGGTCTGTGGTGGCGAACAGGTGGTTCATCAGCTGCTCGGCATCCACCCGGTTGGAACGGGGCGTAATCACCAGACGGGTCGGGTTCTCGTGGTCGGACTCATCACGAAGGTCAGCGACCATGGGTAGCTTTTTCTTCTGCATCTGGTCGGCGATTTGTTCCAGTACCTTGGCGCCGGAAACCTGGTGCGGCAGGGCGGTAACGACAATATCCGGGCCTTCCCGCATATAGACCGCACGCATTCGCAGACTGCCGCGGCCTTGGTGGTACATTTTCAGGATTTCATCCCGCGGGGTGATGATCTCGGCTTCAGTCGGGAAGTCTGGCGCTTTGATGAATTCACACAGGTCTTCCACCCCTGCTGCCGGATTGTCCAGCAGGTGAATGCAGGCCTCGGCCACTTCCTTCAGGTTGTGGGGCGGAATGTCGGTCGCCATGCCGACGGCGATGCCGGTGGTGCCGTTGAGCAGCAGGTTGGGCAGCCGGGCTGGCAGGGTGCAGGGTTCGTCCAGGGTACCGTCGAAATTGGGTTGCCACTCCACCGTGCCCTGGCCCAGCTCACTGAGCAGTACTTCGGCATAGGCGCCCAGACGTGCCTCGGTGTAACGCATGGCAGCGAAGGATTTCGGATCATCCGGGGAACCCCAGTTGCCCTGGCCGTCGACCAGCGGGTAACGGTAGGAGAACGGCTGGGCCATCAGCACCATGGCTTCGTAGCAGGCGCTGTCACCGTGGGGGTGGTATTTACCCAGTACGTCACCGACAGTACGAGCGGATTTCTTGTACTTGGCGGTGTTCTTGAGGCCCAGTTCGCTCATTGCGTACACAATCCGGCGCTGCACGGGCTTGAGGCCGTCGCCGATGTGGGGCAGCGCCCGGTCCAGGATTACGTACATGGAGTAGTTGAGGTAGGCCATTTCGGTATAGGCCCGCAGTGACTGGCGTTCGACGCCGTCGTCACCGATTACGATCTGGTCCGTCATTCTGTCGTCCGGTTCTGAAACGGTTTTCCAAACATAGCACCGCCGGGCCGGTGTCTCAGGTTCGGCGTGCGGTGTCAGTGGGAAAGAATAATCGGCATAGTTTGCCAGTTATGGGGGCGGGATGGCCAGTGGGAGATGGGGCAGCGTGTGAATTGCTGGGTATGATTAAATGCCAGAAAATGCCACATTTCACTCTGACTGCTTGATGAATAAGGACTGTGCTTTCGCTAAACGCATCAGTGTCTGATCGGGCTAGCCTCGCATCTCATCAATAATCTCTTCAATTTCACCTACTGTTTTATTATCAAGATCAAATATTTTCTGCGCGGCTTGCAATGCCAGTTCAGGCTCTAAGCCACTTTGATCCTGTATTAAGTCCTGTACTTGCTTAATCAGCTCTTTAGCTTCTTTCGAGTCTCTATCAGGGGAATAACCCACATTAAACAGATCCTCTATTTCTTCGGCAGGATTACCAGCCAAAGATCCCCTTCTGGCAGTAATATCCGTGTTAATCGTAGAACGAATATCGGTCGGATTGTTTGGTGGTGCCACAGCCTTTTCAACAGGATTTAGATTGTACTTTTTTTCTCTTATTGCTTCTAACATGAGGGCTCGGCTGTCTTTTGGTTCCTGAGATTGGGATAATTTTACATCTGTTTTCGAAATTCCTGTTTGAGAGGTAGAGTCAGAACCGACGTCTGTGTTTTTCTCTGGCTGGAGCTCTGTCTTCGAGTCTGATGATGTTTCGGTAAAGGTTAATGGTGGTGGCTCATTGGGACTTTCTGGTGGATTCGTTTTCCTGATTGCAGCTGTGGTGTGGTTTGTTGTCTTCTCTGTTGTTTGCAGTGCCCTGCGCTGTTCCCGAGCGGCAGCCGCTGCTTTTATTGATGCTTCAAAGGAACTCATTGAGCTGCCCTGTTCTTCTCCAGGGTTATTGGTGGTATCTGTGTCGGTGTTAAGACTTGGTGTTATTGGTGTTGCCGGAGCTGTCATTGTGAGCGGGTTATCAGCTTCGTTCAGCGAGGGCAGATTTTCATAAGGTGGAGATGTTTCACTCTGAGAAATTTCAGTTGATTCATCAACATCATCAAATTCGTCAGGATCCCAACCATCATCGTCATATTTATAATCGGCTTCCTGGAGGCTGCTTTCTGCTTCTTGCAGGGAGGTCAGATCTGCAATGTCAGTGGCATCGTTCGACGCCAGGGATGATGGACTTTTTACGGTGCTTGACCCGATACCGGTTAAGTCAGCGTCAGTCTTCGACTGCCTATGGAATAACTGACTAATAAACCCTTTAAATTTGACCAGCAGGGATTTATGAGGAACCGGAGGTCGTGAATCTGGCTGAGGGGCAGCTGCTTTGGCTTGACCCGTCTGCAGAACAGCCGTGTCTTGATCTTGCGTGGTAGTCACGGATCCTGATATGCCTGAGATTACCTGTTCACTCTCTTGATTATCCATGTGACTGGGTGAGTTGGGTTGTGTCTCTGCGTTGGACTGGTTGTGCGTTTTTTGGGTACTTGTCTTTAGGGCTGATGATTGCGGCTGTGTGATGGTTTCAGGTAGGGGAGGTGCTTCAGGTGAATTGTTTGGCGTAATAGTCTGCTCGGGTGTCTGCTTGATCGTTGTTTTAGTTTTTACAAAGTTGCCGACTAGATGCTCAGGCTTGGGGGGGATTTCGGGTTTTGTTTTGGTGGATAATGACTGACTTAATGTTTTATCAGCGTGTTGATCTACCAGTGTTTTCTTAAGAATCGGTGCTGCTGGTGTTGTGGTTTTGATCGTTGTTGGATCGTTTTTACTGGTGCTGTCTGTGGGGACAGTGCTTGTTGTTTTTGGTGGCAGCGTTTTGTTTGGGACGGCTACATCATCCCGTGTCTCCTGTGGTGGAGTCGAAAGTATCGAGGCTGGATCGCTAACAGACTTACCGCTGGCTGCTGGTATATCAATGGTGTCGTTGTGATAGGTAATCTCGCTGAGCTCAGCCAGCGTCGGATCATCGATGACCTCCATAGAGGTTGCAGCAGGAGTGGCAACTGATTCTGTTGGTTCCTCTGAGTCGAAAATGTTTTTTCCCGCAATATTCAACCAGTCTTCTTGATCACGCAGTGGATCATCGCTGATGTCTTCATTAGCTATTTTCTTAAGCGTGGTTTCAGTGCGATCAGCGGTATGGTGATTTGCTTTGCTCGCCTGGGGAACATGCTGGCTTCTAAAGGCGTTGTACTGTTCATAGTTCTTAATACTATGAACCAGTTCCTCGACATGCCGAATGGTTTCCAGGCCCATATCGTTTTTCAGGTTTTGTATAACTGTCTTTGCCTCAGACACTGTATTCGCTGTAAATCCTTTCTTTTGCAGTGCGGGGCGTAAAGAGGTAGCGACTGTGTCCAGTACATTGGGCTGACTGATTGGGGCATCCTGCTGCCACAGCCGATTATATTCATTGTGCTGGGTATCCTCTGCCGGCTGTTGCGGGTGCTGGTGGCTATTGCTCGTCTGATAATGCCCGTTGTGTGCAGGGATGGCTGTTTGTGGCGCCGCCATGGGGGGATAGTACATGACGGGATTCTTAATAACCTCAACCTTCCAGCCTTTGGGGACATGAATCACGGTTTTTGATGCAACAATGGGAATCAAGAACTTTTGGGGGGCTGGCACATATTGTACTGTCCGCCCAAAGAAGTCCTTGGTAGCGCTGTAGGAAGGTTTGCCCGCCTGAATATAAACATGCTGAGTGACAGGTGTTGATGAGTTTGGGATGCCATTTTTTGCCATTTGCTATCCGTGCCAGATAGTCAGTCCATTAAGAAAGCATAGCTAATCTGACATTCCATTTTCGGGTTTGGCATGGCTGATACGTCCTTATTAGAGAATACGATATATCTGTAATGGCATATTGCATTCATTTATTACTCCGGTGTTTGGACAGACGCAGCGTTAGCATTTAATTGAATGCCATACTAATCAGGCGCAGTGCCAGGATACTCAGCAGCACCTTGAAAAAGCGCTGAAATGAAACCTCGGGCAAGAATTGGCGTAATCCTGTCCCAACCCATGAGCCGACTATCGCTGCCAGGCTCATCCATAACATCAGAGTCAGATAAGGGGAGAAGCTGAATCCAAGAAGGAAAAACGCCAGGATTTTCAACGCGTGGGCAGTACCCATAAAGGCGCCAGTGGTGGTGACCAGTGGATCTCGCTTCAGTCCTTCACGGCTCAGGAATGCTGAACTGAGCGGCCCCGTTGCGCCGGCCAGGGTTGCCAGCAAGGTGTGAATAGCACCAAAGGAGAAAAACCGATAAGGCAGACGGTGCATGGGCAGGGGCGGTAGCCAGGTTAAGAGTAGGATGAAGGTGCCAAGCAACAGCGGAATCCATTCGGGGTTAAGCACCAGCACGGCTTCAGAGCCAATCAATGCGCCCAGGCAGGCACCACCGGCATAGCGTCCCACAATGCGCCACTCAACCGTTCGCCAAGCAAAGAGGACGCGGCTGCCATTGCTGGCCAACTGGACGACGGCATGGACGGGAATAATGGCGGCCGGCGGTAACAGGCCCGGCATCAGAGCGATCAGCAGGACTCCCCCGCCAACACCGAAAATAGCGGTGAATGTTGACGTCAGGAAGGCGATGAGGCTGAGCCAGAGTTCCTGCATGTCTTTTTATCTGCGTGGTGACTGGGAGATTATCCCGTGTTTTTCATACAGATAAAACGTTTTTGAGCGGCATCTGTTTAATAGAAGAAGGTTTAAACCGTCCCTGTTTTTAGGAACTGGTGCGGATCTGTTGATGAGTAGGTCAGGCGTATCAAAAGTGATAACTGGCAGAAATGGATAGAGCATCGTAATGGGCCTGAAAACAGGTCATTAAAAAAGTATAACCATTAGGATTGTTAGAGGTGTGTTGTAATTTTTACTACCCGGTTTCAGCAAACAAGGGATGATTATTATTGGAACACAGGGGCAATTGCAGTCCCTCAAAAACAGGCTGAGTAGCTGACTGAAATTATAAAAACGGCTATTTATTTGTTTAAATGATGTCATCTGGTCGCTATTGCGATCCAAGAGGTTGGCAGAGTCGATTGTGGTTAAGATCGACAGAAATGTTTGATGTCACACTCAAGTAAGGACAAACACAATGACTGATTGGCTGGATTCGCTCACAAATCCGGATATCCCATTCCAGGGGCAGAAGGATTACAAGCCTGATCAGTTCTTCACCATCAAGAATGTGAAAATTGGTCAGGTCAGTGATGCACAAGGCATGACCGGTGTCACAGTGCTGCGTTTCGATGCCGGAGCGGTCGCGTCAGTGGATGTGCGCGGTGCGGCACCCGGAACCCGGGAGACCGATCTATTGAAACCGGAAAACCTGGTGGATAACGTGCACGCCGTAGTCCTTGCCGGTGGCAGCGCTTTTGGTCTTGAGGCCATGAGTGGTGTGGCTCGGCAGCTGGAGGAAGAGGGCATCGGTTTCGATACCGGCGTGGCGCGTGTACCCATTGTCGCGGGTGCTGTGCTTTATGACCTGAGTGTCGGTGATTCCTCGGCGCGGCCTGATGTCGTTATGGGGCAGACGGCTACCAGAGCTGCACACCGGACAGGTCTGGAGGAAGGTAATGTCGGGGCGGGAATGGGCGCTACTGTGGGTAAGATCCGCGGTATGCCATATGCGACAAAGTCAGGCTTGGGAACATACAGCATCAAGCTAGATAGCGGTCTTGTGGTCGGTGCTATTGTTGCCGTTAATGCTTGGGGTGATGTGTATGATCGCCGTGGGCAGATTCTGGCCGGTACCCGGAATGACAAAGGATTTATTCGTGGTACTACTTTGGTGATTCAGGATGCCAGTGAACCGGGTTTTGTAGGTCGTAACACAACCATAGGGGCTATTGTTACGAATGCCACACTGACAAAGTCCGAGGCTCTTAAGGTCGCTCAGATGGCCCATGACGGTTATGCCCGGGCCATCCGGCCGGTTCATACCTTCAATGATGGTGACACGATATTCTCTGTGGGTACTGGCGAGATAGCACCTGTCAATGTCAACACGCTGGGGGTGGTTGCTGCAGCCGTGATGGAAACAGCGATTCATCGGGCAGTGCTAATGGCAGAAAGTGTTTCAATATTCCCTTCGGCAGCAGAGATACATCAGAGCATCATTGAGTAGGGTTAACAATGCCATTCAGGGGGTTAGCGGCTCTGAAAAAAGCGCAGGTCTTTGTGACCAGTACACCCTGTTGAAATGTGTTGAGGCTCAGGAATGAAAAGTTGTTGGAGCTGGTAGTACTAACCTTTGTGGTCAGCAGGGGATGGACAGCGCCTTATGAAATAAACCGGTGAGAAACCGCCTGCTCAATGACTCTCGATTGTCTAATCAACGTTTTGTCAGACGTCATTTCAATCGGCAGTCTTCCAGCCAGCACTAAGTACAGCGCTGAATATTGACGTCATGACGGCGATAATATTGAACCAGTGTCCCTGTAAAAACGCCCACGTAATGTTAGCTTTTCCACTCATCTAGTTTTCGTGTCTGGCACTAGTGGACTTCTATAAGATGGATTCTATGCCTTCTTCCTCCAGTGATGTGGTGGATTCCTGTGAATCAGAAAGACTCGGTGGACAAACTCGTTGACGCAGTGACAAAACGCGTGATTTAACGCAGTCGGATTGCTTAAGAAAAAATCCTATGAGTCCCCCTACAAAAGCAAGAGAAAAGAGCAATGTTGGGCAAGGGGAAAATTTATCATCTTCATCGTGTTTGGCAGCTTCTAATTGATCTGAGAATACAATGCAAATAATACTGCCTGCCATTATGAAAAGAGTCATGCCGATTAATGTACTAATGAGAGGCGATATACAGTGCCTTATTTTATAGCTGACAGGGGCAAAATCGATCAGTTCCCTTTTCAATTTTTCTATATCAAGGTAATCGCCCCTGCCAGTAACCCAACCGCCGTTGTTTTCATACAAATCATCTATGGTAATATTGGTGTCCTTTAATCGATCGAATGTTTCCTTTTCTTTTTCGCTTAGGTCGTCGTATCGTGATTCAGTTTTAAAGTCATCACTGGCCGGTCGATTATATAGAGTCAGCAGTTCTTCTGTAATTTCTTCCGGTGTTAATCCTACTCCCGGGAATCCAAGTGCCGTAAAACGACATAGGTCACTCCGTTTTTCGGATAGCATGACATTAAAACCCATCGCGGCCCCGTGAGGGTGTTTGCCAAGATAGTCTTTATGGTTTTTAAAGTAGTAAACCGTACCGTATTTTACATCTTTAGGGGGAATGTGTTTTAAGTCAGAATTAAAAGGCGTATCGCGATGGCTAATGAAAGACCTGAGTGGTGTATGACTGTTACCTTGATAGTGTACTGATAGGGCTCTATCAGTATTGCTTGGAAACAGGCGGTCAAATTTTATCTCATCTTTAACGAAAGCTGATATTAAGCGATAGCTGGATAATTGATAAATAATGTTGCAGTCAATGCTACAATATTTTCCTGTTAGGCATTGTAATGCATTAGTGGCTGTTTGATCAGGTTTAGCAATGTAATGAAGGAAGCCTTTTTTATTCATTAAGGGTTGTTGTTCATAAATGTCTGTAGGGGGTCTAGTGTTTCTAAGTGTATTTCTTAAATCAGCAACGAGTGTTGTTTTAAATTTTTCACTGTCAGGATATCTCTCGAGAAAGTGGTATCTGAATATATGAAAGTCAGTGTCATATATAGGGCCTTCATTGAGTAATGAAAGGGCTCTTTCTTCACCTAAAGTGCAATCAGTTTTTTTTAATTCGCAAAGCTCAGTGTAGCGTCGATAATAACGATCGCACTCTTGTGCAAAGTACCTTGAGAGCATTCTATCAATGTCTCTTTGTGTTAATTCTCCTGAGAAGAGTGCGTTGAGCAGTGATGTTGGTTTTGTAGTATGTCTGTACCTACTTCTTCTGTTATGGATACTTGTTCCTGGTGTTAAATCTTCAACCAATACTTCGGTCAGAAGCGTTCCTTGTTCATTAGGCGGAGCGCTGTCTTTGGGGGCCGTTGTGTTAGCCACCATGTGATAGGGGGATGTTGCTTCCATCATTTCTTCACTTGCTCATTGGTCATGTTTAAGTAAGCTTTGATTCCAGTCTGTGCTTTTGGTTGTGACTAATAGGTGAAAATAGCTGACGTAATTTTATAAGTTCATTAGATTGATTCTTGCACTTAAAAGGTTTTCTTTGACAGAGTTTTCCGGATATTAAAAACCATTTGTTTTGTATGGCTGCTTTACGGCAGGATGTTGGAAAATAATCATCAGACGTCTTCAGGAACGATGGCAAAGATGTATAACCAGGAATCTCGTTCAACCATTGCCGGGTGTTTTGTTGTGGCTGCACTTTATGGGGTGCAAGTGAGGCAGGGGGACGCTTGTATGTTGCTGGATCAGGCTGGCATTGACAGGGGGGTGCTGGATGACCAAGGCATGCGGGTACCACGTGAGGCTTTCACACAGCTGATCTTGCTTATACGGGAAACCTTGCAGGATGAATTTCTGGGTCTCTCGAAAACGCCCTGCCCGGTGGGTGCCTTTGCCATGATGTGTCATGCCTGTATGACCTGTGAAACACTGGGGCAGGCGCTTGAACGCTGTATCCGTTTCATGGGGCTGGTTACCCACAGCATTGGACTATCATTGCGTCAAGATGACGATGAAGTTGCTCTGAGGTTGCAACATGAACAGGTGGAGGGTTTAGATGACCGCTTCCTGATTGAGACATTGCTGGTCAGCCTGGTGCGTTGGTCAAGCTGGATGATTGATCGTCATATTGTGCTCCGGCAGGTGGATTTCGCGTTCGACGAGCCGACGCATCGGGACGAATATTTCCAGATATTTCCGTGCCGTTGTCGGTTTAATTGCCCGGCAACCATTTTATATTTTTCCGCCAGCTATTTGGCAGCCCCTGTTGTGCAGCAGCCAGTGACACTGAAGTCTTTCCTTGCCCAGGCGCCGGCAAACCTGATGAGCCATTATCGGCATGATGACAGTGTGTCAGCCTTGATCCGCAAGCGACTGTTCGGTCTTGAGGCGGTCGAATTCCCGACATTTGATGCGATGGCCAACTGGTTGCACCTGTCTCCCCCGACATTACGTCGCCGGTTAAAGGACGAGGGTGCCAGCTATCGCGGCATTTTGGACGCTGTCCGCCGTGATCGGGCGATCTACCATTTATCCCGCAATGAGCTGCCGGTGGCGGTGGTTGCCAGCCTGACCGGTTTTGCTGAGCCCAGCACCTTCCACCGGGCGTTCAAAAAATGGACAGGGTTGACGCCAGGCGCCTGGCGTACCTCGAAACAGCTAGCTTCAGAGGGCAGTTAGGCATTATTTCCAGTCATTTTTTTGTAATGTCGTCTTTTGACCGTTAGGTCAGAATAGCTTTCGTCCTTGTATAGCAGCGTGAATGCTCTGTTTGTGCATAAATACGTCATTTGACGTGTTTGTAGGCGGTCGATTTTTCATTTTCCATACCGTTTCGGTCGGGTTACACTGAAATTGAAGTGACGAGTGGGGAGGATGTCATGAGCGATAAAAAAACAGCCATGAGCCGGAGGGAGACCGCCATGAGTGACCAGCATGACTGTGGAGATGACCTGCTTGAGCGCTATGAAGGACTGATCAGCCGGTTCCGGGAGTCCAGTCAGGAACCGCAGGACTTTATAGCCGACTGCTTACGGGAGGGAGCCGTTACTGCCAATGATGCGCTCGACCTGATGAAGTATCTCAAGTCCAGTGTCGATTCACGTTCGTTCGCCCTGGCCGACCTGAGTGATGACGAGCACTTTCGTCTCGGCCTGTATGAAACCAACCGTCCAGACTCCGAGAACAACCCGATATTTGTCATCCAGTTTGATGACAAGCTGAGTCGGTTCAAAGAAGAAATCGATGTTGTTCTGGAAGAATTCGCCCGGTCAGTGGCTGAAATCACCTGCATGGATACTGAGGTGCTGCCACTGCCTGTTGATGATAATCAAACGAACCAGGAAGAAGCGGTCCAGGCCATTTTTGACGCCATGCCTTCGGACGCAACCTGCCATTAAGCGACGTTATCACCGCCGCTGTCCACAACAAACATCCCCGTTCCGGTACAGGCCGCAACGGGGATTTTTATGGATTCTCGAAAGCCTCTTGTCATTTTTTGCCACTCAAAATGACTGAACCCGCCATTGTGGTGTGTCCGGGTTGCGTTAGTGTGGGTGGCAAACGGCGAAACACGCAATGGAACCTGTCATGACTGAAGCCTTTATCTACGATGCGATCCGAACGCCACGGGGGCGTGGCAAGGCCTCCGGGCGGCTGCATGAAGTCAAACCGGTGACCCTCCTGGCGGATTTGCTTAACACACTCAGGGAACGGAATGGTTTTGACAGCGAACAGGTGGACGATATCGTGTTGGGCTGTGTGACACCGGTCGGTGACCAGGGGGCGGATATTGCCAAGACGGCGGCGCTGGCGGCCGGCTGGCATGACGATGTGGCCGGTGTCACGCTCAACCGTTTTTGTGCCTCCGGCGCCGAGGCGGTGAATATGGCTGCCATGAAAGTCCGCTCCGGCTGGGAGCAACTGGTAGTGGCGGGTGGTGTCGAGTCCATGTCCCGTGTGCCCATGGGGAGTGATGGCGGCGCCTGGGCAATGGATCCCGAGACCAACCTGTCTACAGGGTTTATGCCACAGGGTATCGGGGCAGACCTGATTGCAACATTGGATAGCTTCTCTCGGGAGACGGTGGATCAGTTTGCCGTGGCGTCTCATCAGAAGGCCGCCGCAGCCTGGCGGCGAGGGGCGTTTTCTCGCTCACTCATACCGGTACAGGACCGAAACGGGATAACGATTCTGGCGGAAGATGAACTAATTCGACCGTCCTGCTCCGTCGAAAGCCTTGCCGGGTTGAAACCCTCATTTGAAATGATGGGATCAATGGGATTTGACGGCGTGGCCCGTGAAAAATATCCACAGGTTGAACGTATCCAACATGTTCATACCCCCGGCAATTCTTCCGGCATTGTTGATGGTGCTGCACTGCTGTTGCTTGGCAGTGATGAAATGGGGAAAAAATTGGGGATCAAGCCCCGTGCCAGAGTGGTGGCCACGGCGCTGGTGGGTACTGATCCGACCATCATGCTGACCGGCCCCGCACCTGCTGCGCGCAAGGCATTGGCGATTGCCGGTCTGTCTGTCGAAGATATTGATCTGTTTGAGGTCAATGAAGCGTTTGCGGCCGTGGTGCTCCGTTTCCAGAAGGAACTGGGCGTTTCGGATGAAAAAGTGAATGTGAACGGCGGCGCGATCGCCATGGGGCATCCGCTGGGGGCGACCGGTGCCATGTTGATTGGCACCTTGCTGGATGAACTGGAAGAACGCCAGCAGCGATATGGCCTGACGACCCTCTGTGTCGGCGGCGGTATGGGCATAGCAACCATTATTGAGCGGGTGTGAGAGGGGACAGGTTATGACTTCGATTCGTTACGAGAAAACCTCCGACCATATCGTTCACCTGATCATGGATCGTCCGGATGGTTCTACCAATATCATGGATGCGGCATTCCAGCAGGATTTCCATGAGGTCATCGACAGGCTGGAGGCTGAGAAAGGAACCCTGGCAGGTGTCATCCTGCGTTCTGCGAAGAAAACCTTTTTTGCGGGTGGCGACCTGAAGTCGCTTATTCAGATTGGTGCCGAGCAGGGAGAAATGTTCTTTCACAGTGTTGAAGCCATGAAGGCGGACATGCGTCTGCTGGAAACACTGGGCGTACCGGTCGTCGCAGCCATCAACGGTACGGCACTGGGGGGGGGCTGGGAACTGTGTCTGATGTGCCACCACCGGATTGTTCTGGCGGATGACAGTATTCGCCTGGGATTACCGGAAGTCACACTGGGGCTGTTGCCTGGTGCGGGTGGCATTGTGCGTACCGTACGGCTGTTGGGGTTGGAAGCCGCGTTCCCGTTGCTGATGGAAGGCAAACAGCTGCGTCCGGCAGCCGCGCAGCAGCGGGGACTGGTCCATGCACTGGTGGAGACAGAAGAACAATTACAGTCAGGGGCGGAGGCCTGGATCAGGAAGAATGCGACATCTGTTCAACCCTGGGATGTAAAAGGCTACAGAATACCGGGGGGAACACCTTCAACGCCCAAGCTGGCGCAGAAACTGGCGATTGCCCCCGCCATGTTGAAAGCGAAAACCAAGGGCTGCTATCCGGCCCCCGAAGCGATTCTCAGCGCTGCTGTGGAAGGCGCTCAAGTGGATTTTGATACTGCAACCCGCATTGAATCCCGCTGGTTTACACGGATGGTGACCGATCAGGTATCAAAAAACATGATGGGTACGTTTTGGTTCCAGCTAAATGCCATCAACGCGGGCGGCAGCCGGCCAGAGGTGGCTGACACAGCCCCCGTGAAAAAAGTCGGCATTCTGGGGGCTGGAATGATGGGCGCTGGTATTGCCTGGGCCTGTGCTTCGCGGGGCATAGCGGTTGTGCTGAAAGATGTCAGTCTTGAGCAGGCTGAAAAGGGCAAGGCCTATTCTGCACAATTGTTGGATAAGCGGCTGAAGCGCAAGCAGGTATCCGAAGTTGATAAAGTCTCGGTTCTGGAACGGATACAGACCACCACATCGGCCGATGATCTGGCAGGCTGTGATCTGGTGATTGAGGCGGTGTTCGAAGACCGGGAATTAAAAGCATCGGTTACGCGTGAGGCTGAAGCTGCGCTAACCACGTCCACGGTGTTTGCATCCAATACATCGACACTACCGATTTCGGGCCTGGCTGAAGCCAGCGTCAGGCCGGACAATTTCATCGGCCTGCATTTCTTCTCCCCCGTGGACAAGATGCCGCTGGTGGAGATTATCCGCGGAGAGCAAACCTCTGATGAAACGCTGGCGAAAGCCTTTGATTTTGTCTTGCAGATCAACAAAACCCCGATCGTGGTGAATGACAGTCGGGGCTTTTTCACATCCCGGGTATTTGGCACCTTTACCAACGAGGGGATAGCCATGCTGGCAGAAGGTGTGCCCGCCGCTGCGATTGAAAATGGCGCACTGCTGGCGGGGATGCCGGTCGGACCTCTGGCTATCTGTGACGAGGTCAGCCTGACTTTGATGGGGCGGATTCGCAGTCAGGCTATCAACGATTTGAAAGCGGAAGGCAAAGCCTATCTCGAACACCCTGCAGATGCTGCTGTTGATGTGATGCTGGGGCTTGAACGAGCGGGGCGCGCTGCTGGTATGGGATTTTATGAATATCCGGACAAAGGGCAGAAATCCCTCTGGCCCGGTTTGTCGGAACATTTCAGGCCAGCGGCAGAGATCTTACCGCTACAGGATATCAAGGACCGATTACTGTTTATTCAATCGCTGGAAACGGTGCGTTGTCTGGAGGAGGGCGTACTGGGCAGTGTTAGAGATGCCAATATAGGTTCCATCTTCGGCATTGGCTTTGCGGCTTGGACTGGCGGGGCTTTACAGTTCATCAATCAGTACGGCATCCGTGATTTTGTGGCTCGGTCGCAGGCGTTGGCGGAGCAGTTCGGAGAGCGTTTTGCGCCTCCTGCGTTGTTGCTTGAGCAGGCGGCAAAGGGGGCGCCTTTTAAAGATCTGGATAGCGTTTATTGATTGCATGATTGATTGGAAAAAACAGGAAACCGTCTGACTATGGCCAGCCCCCTTGCCGGATTGAAAGTTCTGGATTTCACGACTCTGCTGCCCGGTCCCTATGCGACCATGTTACTGGCGGATATGGGGGCTGAGGTCATCCGTGTTGAGGCGCTGAACCGGCCCGATATGCTCCGGTTGCTGCCACCGATGGTGGAAGCCGGTATATCAGCCGCTCATGCCACGATTAACCGGAACAAACAGTCGATTGCCCTGGATTTGAAAAGGCCCGAAGCGGTTGAGATTGTCCGGCGATTGGTGGAATCTCACGATATTGTCATTGAGCAGTTCCGACCTGGTGTGATGCGGCGTCTTGGGCTGGACTACGACACGCTTAAAACGATCAATCCCGAGCTGATTTACTGCTCTATAACCGGTTATGGCCAGACGGGGCCCCTTAAAGACCGGGCAGGTCACGATATCAATTATCTGGCCCTGTCGGGTTTGGCCAGCTATAGCGGTAGCAGGGAGGCGGGCCCAGGGTTGCATGCAGTGCAGATCGCTGACATTGCTGGAGGCTCACACCATGCGGTTATGGGGATTCTGGCGGCAGTGATTCAGCGCCAAACCACCGGGTTGGGACAGCATGTGGATATCAGCATGTTTGATAGTGCAGTGGCACTGAATGCCATGGCCGGCGCCGGATTCCTGGCCGATGGAAGAGCACCCGAGCCGGAACGGGAGATTCTCAACGGTGGCAGTTTTTATGGCTATTACCGTACACGTGATGATCGATGGTTCTCTGTAGGTAGTCTGGAACCGCAGTTTGCTGAGGGCTTTTTTCGGGCGATGGGGCAACCTGACTGGCTGCCACGGATTGCAGAGACTGACCCTGAGCAACAGCAGCAGTTACGGGATGATATTCAGGCGCAGTTTTCTGAAAAGACCTTTGATGAATGGTGTGAGACCTTCCATCCATTAGATATTTGTGTCGAACCTGTGCTCACTTTGTCGGAAACCGTTGGTCACCGGCAATGTGAATCCCGTGAAATGGTCATAGATGTTCCAGACGCTGAGGGGGGCCGGTTATCCCAGTTCGCGTGCCCGATACGGTTTTCAGATAGCGAGATATGTTATGAACGAACCGGCGTGATGCCCGGTGCCGATACGCGCAATATTCTGGCTTCGCTAGGTATCGATAAGACGACAATGGATCTTTTGTTTGAGCAAAAGGTGGTTGGCGTGTTGCAGTAGCATGGGTGATTGCCACTCGGTGTTTTTGTTATGTGTGATATCACCGGGTTTCTTCCCATAAAAACGTACCATGTGGGTGGCAGGGCATACTTCCCAACGGTTGTTATACTGTCAATCTGTGTGCAATCAACCGGCGCCTGCGCTAGCGTGGAGTTATACCGACACGAGGCTTCTCAATACTGCGAGAGGCTACCGGCTGCAGTGCGTTGCCATTGACAGGATAATAATGAATGAATTTCGAGCTTACCGAAGATCAGAAAGCCTGCCAGCAAACAGCAAAAGCCTTTTCCGACAAAGAACTGCTGCCCGATGCTGCCGAATGGGACAGTCAGGGACATTTCCCGGTGGATGTGATTCGTCAGGCCGGTGAAATGGGGTTCCTCTCCCTTTATACGCCGGAAGACCAGGGGGGAATGGGAATGTCCCGGCTGGATGCCAGCCTGGTATTCGAACAATTGGCTATGGGGTGTACGTCGACGACTGCCTATTTAACCATCCACAATATGGTGACCTGGATGGTGGCGAGCTTTGCCCATGACCCGGTGCGTGAGACGTTTTGTGAAAAACTGGTGACCGGTGAATGGCTGGGATCCTATTGCCTCACCGAACCGGGGGCCGGGAGTGATGCTGCCTCTTTGAAAACCACTGCAACCCGTGATGGCGATAGTTATATTATCAACGGCAGTAAGGTATTCATTTCCGGTGCCGGCAGTACCGATGTGTTGGTTCTGATGGCGCGTACAGGTGGGGAAGGCGCTGGAGGTGTCTCAGCCTTTGTTCTCAAGGCTGACACGGATGGCATCAGCTATGGACGCAAGGAAGAAAAGATGGGCTGGAATTGTCAGCCAACCCGTCAGGTGAATCTTGATAATGTACGGGTACCTGTTGCTAACCGATTAGGTGAAGAAGGTGAGGGTTTCCGTTTCGCCATGATGGGATTGGATGGCGGGCGTATCAATATTGCGACCTGCTCGATCGGCACTGCTCAGCAGGCGCTTAATACCGCCAGAAACTACATGCTGGAGCGCACGCAGTTCGGCAAACAATTGGCTGGTTTCCAGGCGTTACAGTTCAAACTGGCTGACATGAATACAGAACTGGTTGCCGCCCGGCAAATGGTACGGATGGCTGCTTCCAAACTGGATCGCAAAGATCCACAGGCATCAGCGTACTGTGCAATGGCCAAGCGCTTTGCCACGGATATTGGTTTTAAAGTCTGTAATGAAGCCCTGCAGATTCATGGTGGCTATGGCTATATTCGGGAATACCCGTTGGAGCGTCATGTGCGTGATACCCGGGTTCATCAAATTCTTGAAGGGACCAATGAAGTTATGCGGTTAATCATCGCCAGAAAATTGCTAGCATCCGATGATATTGAATTGTTGTAGTGTTTGAATCAATAATCATTACGGGCAGCGATTATTCTCTGGCTGCCCGCTTGGTTTGAACCCTTTTGGATTCATCTCCTAAAGCTTTAGTTTTAACAAAATCAATTTCCGCATGACGAATACTGCCAGGGGAATTTTTGTTTGCATCACCGGGAGATATATTTTGGCTAGATATTGAATCGTTGGTGGATTCATTCAGGCTTGGCATTGAAACTGTGGTTAAGTAATCAGACAAAATTAATCTCATATTTGGTACCGTAGTCGTTCAGTACTCGTATCACTTCCTCTTTCAGAGAATCAAAGTCCACATAGGCTGACAAATTTACCCAGTAATACTTAACCATTCTCCATAGTATTTCGATCAGGTTGAGCTCTGGTGAATAAGTTGGCAGTCTGACAATATGCACATTCTTCTCCAGCCACTTATCCTGCGCCTCCCGGAATAGCCGGCTGGTATGCATGGAGGCGTTATCAATGACAATCACACGTGGTTTGTCGTCATCTGTCTGTTGAATAAAATCATCGAAGGCTGCGATGACGACCTCACTGGTCACCTTCCCTTCTGTGGCTGAGTAATTCAGCTCACCACGTTGGCTCAGGAAACCCAGCACATTCAACCGCCGGGAATGTTGTGAAGGAATAGCCAGTGTTTCGCCGATCTCCTGCCACGCATAAGGCACATTAGGGATCAGGCTGAATCCGGATTCATCAAAATAATACAGAGAACACTGGTCTTTCGATTCTGCGTCAAGAAACGCCTTCAGAATGGCGTATCTCTGCTCAAACGCCTTCTGGTCGCGTTTGTGTTTGCAGGAGCGGCGGCATCGCTTATACGTCAAATTCAGTTTTTTTTAGCGTGCGCGTCACGGTTCGCAATGAGAAGCTCTTACCGGTTTCCGAAGCCAGTCGGGCACTGGCGACTTTGATCTGGCGGGGTTCTTCTTTTACCAGTTCTGCCAGCCTTTTCACATAAATCGGGGCCAGTATGCAGGGGCGACCGGGTCTGTGGCGCTGAAGGAGACCGGGAACCCCCTTCAATTCCCAAAGCTGTAACCAGGTGCAGACAGTATTCCTGTCAACATTGAAGAGCCGGCTGATATCGTTAACCGCAAAACCTTCCAAACTGCTCAGAATGGCATGAGCCCTTCTTCTGACTTGGTGCTTCGGATGATTTCTGTACAGTTCGTTAAGGTTGGCTCTCTCAACATTAGAGACTGGCTGAACAAATTTCATCTTAACTGAAACTTCCTGAAAGTTATCAGGTCACATCATACGCAAACAGGAGATGTACCTTGGTGCAATTTGTCTTTATAAAATGACAGAATATTTATGGCCGGGTACTTATGGAAATCCTCCTGTCTTCGATTTGTACCGTGATAGTTGTAATTGATCTTGGATCAATATCATCTATCAACGGAATGGGTTCATTTCTCCATTTTTCGTAGTTATGGGGTTTAAAAGGACATTGCTTTACTCTTTCCTGTCCTTGTCTTTGGGTATTATCAGTATCTCTTTGAGATTCTGGCGATGATGGTTTCTGGTTGTTTAAGGTTTGAGTGTTTTTTGATATGCATGAGCCCATTGTGTTTACCTTATGCTTAGAAATGTACCTGCTATTCGAGGTGTGAATAATAAAGAATCGAATCTTAATGATATGGAATAAGTTTTTGATAACGAGATTGTTGTATTTTTATAACGTTATTTTTATGCTCCCAAGCTTGTATCGTTCTTTTGGTAGAAGCTATTCAGTGATAAAGCGTGTTATAAAGTGATGTAGTGTTGCCTATCTTGTACTTTTATCCCTGTCATTATTTTATTTGACTCAATGATGATTTATGCACTCCTACTGTTAGTGAGGTTGTACAGTGGCTCAGCATAACGTCCATGTCATGCCTGCTTATGCTCGGCAATCTTTCTATGACGTTATTAGTGGTTCGCCGTCTGTCTGATCATTTTCAAGCAAATTTTGTTTGAATGGCCCGCTTTTGAAACTTTCTGGAACCGACGCTGAACAAAAAGCATGGTGAAAAACAATGCAATGCAGAGTGCGACCCAGAACCCCTTCGCTCCCTGGGCAGGCATGACCCAGCTCTTCAATGCCAATACGGATCCCAGGGGGAGTGCGATTCCCCACAGTGAGGAGACCACAATCATCATGGACACGCGCGTATCTTTGTAGCCTCTTAGAGCTGCGTTGGTGGATACCTGCAGGCTGTCAAAAACATGGTAAAGCGCAACCAGTGGCAATAACTGGCTGGCGAGTGTGATGACGCCAACGTCATTGGTATACAGCGTTGCAAACCATTCCCGGCTTCCGTAGATAAGCAGTGCCATGCCAATGGCGACGGAGAGGGCTGTCAGGATGCCGGTTTGTCCTCTGAAACGTGCCAGCGCATGCTGATTGGCGCCAACCGCTTGCCCGACTCGAATGCTGGTAGCAATACCGATACCTGAGGCCAACACCATGGGCAGGGTCGATAGGTTAAAAGCGATCTGGTGCGCGCCGAGAACCGTGTCACCCGAGGGCGTCAGTAACAAGGTGATTAGGGTAAAGGCCAGAAACTGGAAAAACAGTGTGTAGCCGATCGGTGTGCCAACCTTGAGTAATGCGCACAGTGTATCCCGTTGCAATGGCGCAAGACGGCGTAATGGGCTGGTATGTCTCAGCGCGGGGTTCAGTGCGATATAGGTCAGCATGAAAACTGGTGCCAGCCACATGATCAAGGCTGTGGCATATCCACATCCAACGCCGCCCAACCCAGGCATGCCAAGCTTTCCGTAAATCATGATGTAGTTGAACGGAATATTCAGCGCCAGGCTGAGCAGCTGGATCATCATGACTGGTCGGGTATGTGCCTGTCCTTCCAGATAACTCCGAAGCAGCTGGTTCAGCGCAACGCCGGGCATACCCCAGGCAACGGCATGCAGGTAACCCGTCGCGATTTCCCGTGTTTCGACACTCAGGTCGGTATAGGTGAGCAGTGCCGGGCTGAGGTAGAGCAATATCAGTCCAGGCAGGCCAAAGAGCAGGGCCAGACGGAACCCCTGGTGTATCAAATCAGGAATATCGCCGTGGCGACCAGCGCCGACCCGTTGGGCCACAAAGGCGGTTGTGCCCATCAGCAGGCCAACCAGGAAGACATTAATCGGAATCCACGCGGTATAACCCACGGCCACGGCGGCAAGATCGGCAGCGCTGTAGTGGCCGGCCATAAGCGTATCAACCATGCCTGCAAGGCACATCACTAACTGTGCGCCGGCCAGCGGAAGGGCGAGGCGCAGGAGAGTACGGATTTCATTCCGTACTGAAACAAACGAATGTTGCATTAAATAGCAGCCTTTAGGTTCATCAGAACCTGTGCATTAACGTGTTTATAGGAATACGTAATCCGGCGTTTGGTTCCGGACGTTATGCAACGAATTCAGGCAGGCTAATAGATAGTAGGCTGGGGCCATCCGGTACAGACAAGTGCAGCCAGCATGGTGGCACGATGCACCAGGCGATTGAGGTTGCTGCTGAAATGCCTGTTCATGATCTGTGTGGGGGATAGTAAAATATAGTGGAAATATTCCGGTCATTCTAGAGAGGGGGCTGTCAGGACGCTATAAGGATGTCCCCCACTATTGCCCAATGGCTGAAGCAGCCGCTGAAATCGCCAGAACTCTCTGTACGGTTACCGGTCAAATAAAGAGTACACACACTATTTGAGACACAGGCACCGTTTGTCATGCAAGCGTCATGGCGAAAAGCGTTAGTCTCACTAACAGGGAGGTTAGTCTTGATAATCGGGTATTCCGGCAATCAGTGCTTATCCTTGATCAGCTTGCGGTCTCATAGCCGTGCGATTAAGCATTTAACCTGTCAGATTTTAGTAAAACCGTGCCTTGTGGATGTTTTGATATGCTGGCTTTCTGGTAGACTCTTGTCCCCAAATTCTCATATTGGTGGCCTGGGCTATGCTTCAGGTTGGTTTGAATCCCGTCGATATCCTGGAAATCATTTATGTCTGCTCGCAGTCTAAGCCGGTGCGCGCTGGTTTGTTTCCTTTCAACCGTTTTCCTGCTTGGTGGCTGTCAGGCGCTGCAAACCGGTAGCTACAGTACCGGCACTACTGCGGGCAGTGAACAGCAACACCAACACCCTTCAGCAAAGACACCGGAAAAAAAGCAGGAAGCACCCAAGTGTGATCCCCGCGTCATTACCCGTACAGAAGTGGTTTATAAGCCGGTTGAAATTGGCAACAAGCTGGTCATCGGCGCCGTTGAGCTGGCCACATTTGAAACCCTGGGTTTGACCATGGAAGCCCGTATCGATACCGGGGCAACCACGTCGTCCCTGGGTGCAACGGATATCCGTCTGTTTGAGCGTGATGGGCGGCAATGGGTCAGTTTCCGTCTGAACGGTGAACAGAAGGATAAGGACAGCCTGGTGGTAGAACGTCAGGTGGTTCGGAATGTGATGATCAAGCGTCATGGCAAGGAGTCACAGCAGCGACCGGTGGTCAAACTCAAGGTGCGTATTGGCAAGATTGAGCAGATGGCTGAGTTTACCCTGACCGATCGCAGCCAGTTTGAATTCCCGGTGTTGGTCGGTCGCAATATCCTGACTGACATGGCCATTGTGGATGTCAGTCATGAATACCTGGTTTCCAAAAAGAAGATTGCCGATGGTAAGCAGCCATGAGTAATAAAATGCAGATGCGGCTCGTCGTGCTGATATTGATCGCAATCGGTCTCGGCACGGCAGTTTATAAACATGTGTCGCTGGGATTTCCAATATTTCCGGGGGAGCGGACTAAAGTCTGGGAGGTCGAAGCCCAGATTGAGTTTAAGGCGGAGGATGGACCGGTCACCGTTTCTCTGGCCATGCCGGAACCGCATTCCCGCTTTTCTGTGGTGAATGATTTCTTTGCCTCGCCGGGTTATGGTTTCCGTAAGGTGGAAGATGGCGGCATCGAGCGGGCGGAATGGACACGTCGCGAAGCATCCGGCAAGCAGGTGCTGTACTACAAAATCAAGGTTCATGAGAATGGCCGGAAGGCGAATGCTGATGTGGATGAATCTCCCGCAGGCCATATGGCTGCAGAACCGCCGGAGCTTTATCTCCCCGAACTCGAAGGTGCCAGCCGGGTGGCGGCCATTGGCCTGCTGAAAGATGTCAAACAGCATTCCTCGAACGATACCAGTATGGCCAGCCTGCTGGTGCAGCAGCTGAATCAGCCGGATGCGAATCCCAATGTGAATATTCTGTTGGACTCCGTTCGGCATGGGGAATCCCGGGCGGTTCTCTTGATGCAGTTGCTGCGCCTGATGGATAAGCCCGTGCGTCTGGTACGTGGCGTTTACCTGGAAAGTGGTCGTCGCAAGCAGCCGCTGGTGGAAATGGTGGAAGTTCTGACGGCCAAGGGCTGGGTCATGATTGATCCTGAGTCCGGTCAGGTTGGAGTCCCGAATAATTTCCTGCCCTGGCAGCGTGGTGGGGTTTCCCTGCTGGATGTTACCGGTGGCTATGATTCACGGGTTAACTTCTCTGTGATTTCCCGCACGGTACCCGTCAGTGATATGGCAATTCGTGAAGGCAAGATGGAGCATGCCGCACTGGTGGATTTCTCCCTCTATAGCCTGCCGATTGAAGAACAGAATGCATATCGTTACATCCTCTTGGTACCCATTGGTACGTTGATTGTCGTGCTGATGCGTATTCTGGTTGGCTTAAAGACCAGTGGTACCTTTATGCCGGTGCTGATGGCGCTGGCGTTCCTGCAAACCAAGCTACTGCCAGGGTTAGTGATTTTCCTCACTATTGTCTCCATTGGTTTGTGGATACGCTTTATTCTCAGTCGGCTTAACCTGTTGTTGGTGGCACGAATATCGGCCGTGGTGATCGTGGTGGTGGGCATCATGGCCGGCATGAGTATCCTGAGTTACAAGATGGGGATACGGCAGGCAATGTCGGTGACCTTCTTCCCGATGATTATCCTGGCCTGGACCATAGAACGGATGTCCATACTGTGGGAAGAGCAGGGGCCTCGGGATGTACTGGTCAGTGGCGGTGGCAGCCTCTTGGTGGCGATTATCAGCTATTTCGCCATGACCAACCGGTTTATTGAACACCTGACGTTCAACTTCCCGGAATTGCTGTTGGTCGTGCTGGGTGTGACCCTGTTGCTGGGACAGTACACCGGTTACCGGTTGCTCGAACTGCGTCGTTTTAAACCCCTGATCGAGAACTGAGCCATGGGCGTGCTAGCGTTTCTCAAGCGACGAAAGGCGTTACGTGAACTCGGCATACTGGGGATGAACCAGCGTAACCATGCCTATATCGGTCGCTACAATCCACGTTCCCGTTTCCCGCTGGTGGATAACAAGCTGTCAAGCAAGACCTTAGCTATCAAGGCCGGGGTGGCTGTGCCGCGATTGATTGATGTGGTCACAACACAGCATGATATTGTGCGGCTGAAGCCGGAGCTGGATCGACTGGGCGATTTCGTGATCAAGCCGGCCAAAGGCAGTGGTGGCAAGGGTATTCTTGTCATTGTCGGCAAGGATGGTGAGCACTACGTCAAGGCCAGTGGTGAGCTGCTGACGTTCAACGATGTTGAGCGTCACATGTCGAATATTCTGGGAGGCCTGTACAGTCTGGGCGGTAACAGTGATGTTGCCATGATTGAGGCATTAATCCGTGCGGATAATGTGTTCGATGATTACAGCTGTGAAGGCGTACCGGATATTCGAACGATTGTGTTCAAAGGCTTTCCGGTGATGGCCATGCTGCGGCTGGCGACACGTGCTTCTGACGGCAAGGCCAACCTGCACCAGGGGGCGGTAGGGGTTGGACTCGATATCGCCACGGGACAGGGGTTGCGGGCGGTTCAGTTTGACCGCCCGGTGACACATCATCCGGATACCGGTCATGCTTTCGCAGGGCTGTCCGTTCCTCACTGGCATCGTAATCTTGAGTTGGCAGCGGCCTGTTATGATATGGCCGGACTGGGCTACCTCGGTGTGGATATGGTGTTGGATAAAGATCACGGTCCTCTGATTCTTGAGTTAAACGCCAGACCAGGCTTGGCAATCCAGATTGCGAACGGGGTAGGTCTGCTGCCACGGCTACAGCAGATAGAGGCCTTGGGCGATGTGAAAATGTCCGTTGAGGATCGAGTGGCTTACAGTATTCAGCATTTTGGTATGCGTAAAGTGGTGGCAGAAGTCGCCGTTGGGCAGGATGCTGTGATGACGCCATAGTGATTTGTCTGAAGGGATCGGTCATTGCTGGATACAGTGGTGACCTCCTGTTTTGCACAAGGCATGGCGTCCGTCATATATTCTTCTATTATTCATGCCTGTTCCTGCCTTCAACGAAGTACCCGATCTCCCTGATAACAACTATTCCATCTCAATGTGTTGGTGGGTATAGATAAATCCCCGTCAGTATGACGAGATTCTCGTCTATCCTGTTTTCTGTCCTGTTCTCAGGTTTCCGATTGTTTACGTATGGCTGACGCCTGCTGTCTTCTTCGCCCGTTCCTTATCCTGAAGACCAGGCCTCAGTGTGTCAGGGGGAGTAGACTTCAATGATGACATGCTGCCAAACCGCCCTTGGTCGAAAGCCAGTGCGTGAGGTGTGATGCAGCATGTCATTGACATCCCTCGTGATGAAAACGAAGTTTCCACTGAGCGTTGTCATAGCGCTACTGATACCCTTCTGCGTGGGACGATGGGTAAGTACAAACAGTCAAGCGCAGATTTATACGTTAAGCATCGCAATCAAGGATGTACTGGTATTTTGTCTTCCTTTTGTCGTCATGAGCTTTGTTATTGCCTGCATGATGTTGCTCCGCTGGAGGGCTCTGATCTGCCTGATGTTGCTGGTTGGGGCGGTTGTTATATCTAACATGATGGCCTTGTGGCTTGGGTATGCTGTAAGTACGTTGTTAACACCGGTGATTGATTATCCCTGGGATAGTAATGCTCAGGAGCCGGAAAGCACATTGTGTGGATTATGGCGTATCCATTTGCCTGTGTTATTAACACATAAACAGGCTCTTCTGGTCGGCTTTGTCGTCGGGATTTTTCTGAATATACGCTGCCATCCAACCTTACGGTATTTGGTTTTATTGGCTGAGGATGTCTCCGCCTTTTTTCTCCGCTATATCTGCCTCCCTTTATTCCCCTTTCTGGTGCTGGGTTTTTCGTTCAAATTGCACGCAGATTTTGTTCAGCAGGAAATACCCTTTGTTTTCGGTCCAACATTCTGGTTGATCATGCTACTGCAAATGGCTGTCATTTTGTTTTATTTCTGGATGGCAGCCGGATTTTCCTGGCGTAAGGTCAGGCTTTATCTCTGGCGCTTATTTCCGGCAGCAATCAGTGCGATCGGTACCTCTTCCAGCCTCTATTCCATGCCTGTACTGATGGCTTGTACGGAACGTTGTGGCCGATGTCCGGTACTGTCACGGGCGGTGATACCGGCCATACTGTATGTGCATAATGTGGGTAGTGCCTTGGTGTTGAGTATTCTCATCCTCGAGGTCATGCGACGATTTGGCATGCCATTACCCAAACCATCGGACTTTATTCTGTTTTCCTTGTTTTATGCCTTGGCAAAGTTGACGGTGGTAAATGTTCCCGGGGGGATCATTTTAATAGCGGGTCCTATTTTGCAGGCGACGATGGGATTTTCTGATGGGATGCTTGGGTTGGTGACGGTCATGTACATCATCTTTGACCCTTTTGCGACAGCGGTTAATGTGACCATTAATGGCGCCTTTGCCATTCTGTTTACACGTCTGTGCTTGCGTTGGCAGATTCTGGCCAGTCCTCAAAAAGATTGTCATTCCCGTTATTTTATCCAGCGACGGAAGCATTAGTTTGGAGGGGAATGCTTTACCCACACAATGCCCGTTTCAGACAGATTAAATTGTTAGGGACTTGGTGGCTTCGTATCGCTAGCGCCGGTGTGAATTAAATAACAGCGAGTTATGGCGCTATTTCAAATCAGAACTATTATCCGATTAGTTGTTTTGAGGACATGCTTGTGGGGGCATTGTTAAAGAGAGCAAGGTTACCTGCTTCTCTGGTTTTTGCGCTTATGCTGCCGTTTATATTGGAATCTTGGGCGGTGCCGGGGCTGCGTGTTGCTTCTTATACCTTAAGCCTGGTGCTGAAAGAATTATTGATTCTTGTTCTGCCTTTTATTGTTTTTAGTTTTATTTCTGCAAGCATCATCCGTATAGGGAGTGGTGCCATGCTCTTTACCCTGATATTGGTTGCCTGTGTATTCATATCGAACCTGATGGCGATCACTATGGGCTATATAGTAGGCATGTGGGCTGTTCCGATGTTATCGCTACCTCTGGGGGGAATACATTATGACAGTCATCTGGCGAGTGCTTTGTATGTCTCGTTGCCCTCACTATTGACCAACCGGCAGGCGCTGCTTCTGGGGCTGATTGTTGGTTTGATACTGAATGTGGGGCATCACCCTCGATTGAAAGCGTTGTTGTTTTGGATGAGTGATCTGTCGTTTTTCTTTTTGAAACGGCTATTTATTCCGATATTGCCGCTTTTTGTCCTTGGCTTTGCTTTCAAGCTGCACAGCGATGGCATATTGCATAGTGCTCTACAGATCTATGGAAAGGTGTTCGTCCTGGTGATTTTTACCCAGCTGCTATGGGTGTTGGTTTTATTTTGGTTGGCCGGTAGTGGTTCATTGCGATGTTGCTGGCAATATATCAAAAACGTTTTACCGGCGACGCTGACAGGGTTGGGAACCATTTCCAGTGCTGCCAGTATGTCGGTACTGATTGTCTGCTCAGAAAAAAACACCAATGCGCCAGACCTGATCCGCAGTATTATCCCGGCAACTATTAACATCCATACGGTAGGTAGTGCCATTGGCCTGACCATACTGACATTAGCAACGATGCACACCTTCGGGATGGCATTACCCCCATTTTCCGTCTTTATATTTTTTGCCTTTTATTACGCACTGGCCAAGTTTTCAGTGGTTGCCGTGCCGGGGGGCGTTATTCTGATTGCCGGACCATTGTTGCAGTCTTTATTGGGCTTTTCCGACGATATGCTGGGGCTGATTACGGCGGTTTACATGGTTTTTGATCCGTTTGGTACCGCGATCAATGTCACGGGCAACGGGGCGTTTGCAATTCTAATGACCCGTTTTTGTCAGCGATGGCATATCATTCGATGGAAAAGTGGTAATGGTGACAGTGGTGGTACAACACCACGCTTTCACAGCAGAAGGTGACGATCGCCAGGCACGCTGAAAAAGCGGTAATACTGCGCTTCACCCTGATGTTCCTATCCTGTAGAGTGCCGGCCAAACTGTTTAATACGGAAAGCAGCAACATGAAACGCGAACTGGCGATTGAATTTTCCCGGGTGACTGAAGCCGCGGCCTTGGCAGGGTATAAGTGGCTGGGGCGTGGTGATAAGAATGCGGCGGACGGCGCTGCCGTTGAGACCATGCGCACGTTGCTGAACCAGGTGCAGATTGATGGTGAGATCGTCATCGGCGAAGGTGAGATTGATGATGCGCCGATGCTGTTTATCGGTGAGCGTGTCGGGCAGGGCGTCGGGGATGCGGTTGATATTGCCGTTGATCCTATCGAAGGCACCCGCATGACGGCCATGGGTCAATCTAATGCGATCTCTGTGCTGGCTGTCGGTGAGAAGGGCTGCTTCCTGAAAGCGCCGGACATGTACATGGAGAAACTGGCGGTCGGTCCGGGCGCCCGTGGTGTGATTGATCTGGACAAGCCGCTGGCTGACAACCTGCGTAATGTGGCGGAAGCATTGGGTAAATCGATTGAAGAATTGACCGTCATAACCCTGGCGAAGCCCCGTCATGATGATGTCATCCGTGATATGCAGCAGATGGGTGTGAAAGTCTTTGCGATCCCAGATGGTGATGTGGCGGCCTCTATTCTGACCTGCATGCCCGACAGTGAAGTGGATGTAATGTACTGCATCGGCGGCGCACCGGAAGGGGTTGTCTCTGCGGCCGTCATCCGGGCACTGGATGGTGATTTTCAGGGGCGTCTGATGCCTCGCCATGAGGCGAAGGGGGATTCCCCAGAGAACCGCGCGGCTGGAGAACTGGAGATCAGCCGTTGCCATGAAATGGGCATTGAGCCGGGCGTTTTATTACCGCTGGAGCGACTGGTCAGCTCTGACAATATTATCTTTTCCGCTACGGGTATCACCAAAGGTGATCTGTTAGCCGGCATCCATCGTAAAGGGAATGTGGCGACCACGGAAACGTTGTTGATTCGGGGTAAATCCCGCACCATTCGCCGGATTCAGTCCATTCACTACCTTGATCGTAAAGACCCCGACATTCGGAAGAATGTTCTGTAAGTCCAGAAAGGCTCCTTGAAGGAGCCTTTTTTATGAAATCCAGCTATCAATAGCTACCCGGACTTTCCTTTATCCCTCTGTCGGCTTCACTAAAAAGAGAGGTGACTGCGACAGGTTGGGTAACCATGAAAAAATTATTGATAACCCTTTTCTTATCGGTGCTGATCATTGGCGGGCTGTTTGGCCTGTTTATGCTGGCGCTGGTGACATGGGGTTATCAAATTGGCGTCTACGACCAGTTTGAGGATTTATGGCGCTTTGCCACCCTGCTGATGGTGCCTGTGGTGCCGTTGCTCATCTGGTATATCAGTGAATCGGTGGATGACAACGACGACGCGGGTTAAAGCAGGGGGCTCATCAGGTGAAAAACCCCTTCTGCGAGTCGTTTGGGAAATCCGCGCCGGTTCCAGGCATCAAGAAAGACCCGGTCGGATTGTCGGATATAATTGTCAGCCAGCTTGCCCATTTCCTGGCCAAAATTATCGTCATAGACCATCAGGGTGACTTCGAAATTGAGCCAGACACTGCGCATATCCAGGTTAACCGTGCCGAACAACACGGTCGAACGGTCCACCAGTACGCACTTGGTGTGAAGCAGACCAGCGTTGAACTGCTGGATTTCCACTCCCGCTTCCAGTAACTCCTCGTAGTAATAGCGACTGGCATAATGCACCAGGCGTGAGTCGTTACGCTCGGGTACGATCAGTTTGACTTTCACACCACGAATCGCGGCAGACACCAGTGCGGTCAGCAAGGCGTCATCGGGAATGAAGTAGGGGGTGGTGATCACCAGCTCTTCACTGCTTTCATAAATGGCTGCCAGCAGCACCTGGTGGAGCAGGGTGCGGTCAATGCCCGGACCCGAAGGTAAAACGTGCATGTCCGCCCGGTGCAGGTTCATCGCAATGGACTGAGGTGGCTGATAGGCGCTCCGGAAAACGCTGAGGCCGTCACCGGTTTCCAGTTCCCAGTCCCACAGGATGATGGATGCCAGGACATGGGCAGAAGGCCCTTCGATGCGTGTCATGGCATCGACCCACTGGCCAACCCCGGCATTTTGTTTAAACAGGCGGGGATCCATCAGGTTGAAGCTGCCGCTCCAGGCAACGGAATCGTCGATAACAGCTATTTTCCGGTGGTTGCGGATGTCCATCCGTTCAAACAGCATTCTGAACGGTCCCACCGGCATGGCCTCGGACAGCCGGACACCGGCTTTTTTCAGGCGTTTGGCGGCCTGGCTCTTGAGGAAGCTGCTGCTTCCGACCGCATCCAGCAATACCAGACAATGCACACCGCGGGTCTGTGCCGCCAGCAGCGCGGCTTCAATCTCGTCGATGCGGCCACCGGATTCCCAGATGTAAAACTCGAGGTAAATACTGGAGGTGGCGTTATGGATATCGGTCAGCAAGCCATTGATGATGCTGTCGCTGTCATGGTAGAGCGTCAGGTGATTTCCAGGAAGGGCTGGAATGTTCATGGCCTTTTCTGCCAGGTTATACACCCGGTTATGGCGATGGGGGCTGGTGGTATCCTGCAGGCAGATCACTTCTTTCAGGTGGCGTGACCACTGCTCATAGGTCGGGTAAAGCGCTTCCGCCCGTTTGACCCGTTTGGTGCCGAGCCGACGGGTGCCAAACATCAGGAACAGGATAATGCCGGCCAACGGCAGGGCGAACAGCAGCACCAGCCACGCTAGGGAAACACCGACCGGCCGCCGTTGAAACATGATCGTTAGCGCAAACCCGATGATCAGGGCCAGGTAGGCGCCGCCAGCCAACAGGCTGAACCAAGAAAAGGATTCCATACCGTGGTCTGGTTGTTATCCACCGGAAAGAAAGGATTTTCCAGTGTATCTGACATGCTCAGGGATGTCAGTTCTGTGACGGCGGTATATGTACGGTTTTTCCCCCGGTCTATCCGATGTTTCAGGCAGGACAGTTAGTGCTAGTATTGCAGGTTTTTTGACGTGACCCTCCAGGTGCCTGTGACTACGACGGATTTTTCCTCACTCCCACTCAAGCCGGCGATGCTGGCCAACCTCAAAACCCTGGGTTACCGGGAGATGACCCCGATCCAGGCAGCCAGCCTGCCGGTGATCCTGAATCAGCAGGATCTTATCGCCCAGGCCAAAACCGGCAGCGGCAAAACGGCGGCATTCGGAATTGGTCTGTTGTCTAGGCTCAATGTCCGGCATTTCCAGGTGCAGGCACTGGTACTGTGTCCTACCCGCGAGCTGGCGGACCAGGTCGGCAAAGAGATTCGCCGGCTGGCGCGGTTTACCCATAACGTCAAAGTGCTAACGCTCTGTGGTGGTATGCCGCTTGGACCGCAAATTGGGTCGCTGGAGCATGGCGCCCATATCGTGGTGGGGACCCCCGGGCGTATTATGGAACACCTGCGTAAAGGCACACTCTCACTGTCATCGTTGAAAACGCTGGTGCTTGATGAAGCTGACAGAATGCTGGACATGGGCTTTTTGGACAGTATCAACACCATCATTGAACAGGCTCCCTCAGATCGACAGACCCTGTTGTTCTCCGCGACATACTCCGATGGGATTCGACGGATCAGTGGTTCAATCCAGTCTAATCCGGTAGCGATCACGGTGGAGTCTCACCACAGTGATGCGGACATCGAACAGCGTTTCTATGAAGTGGAGAACGCTCAGCGCTTGCCGGTGCTGGCAAAGCTGTTGAGTCACTACCAACCGGCATCGACAGTGGTTTTCTGCAATACCAAGCGGCTTTGCCAGGACGTGGCGGACGACCTTCAGCAGCGGGGGTTTCAGGCGCAGGCGCTCCACGGTGACCTGGAACAGCGGGCCCGGGATCAGGTGCTGGTCCGTTTTGCCAACAGGAGCTGTTCCGTACTGGTTGCTACGGATGTAGCGGCCCGCGGGTTGGATATCCGGGAGCTGGAAGCGGTGATCAATCTGGAGCTGTCCCGTGATCCGGAGGTGCATGTCCACCGCATCGGGCGGACGGGACGTGCAGGTCAGACGGGTCTGGCGTTGAGTCTCTTCAGTGGGTCAGAACACTATAAGCTGCTGGCGATCGAGGCCAATCAGCCGCACCCCCTGACCATAGACCGTACCGACACACTGAAGGTGGACGGTTCGATAGTCTTCAAGGCACCCATGGTGACGCTCTGCATTGACGGGGGGCGAAAAAACAAGGTTCGTCCAGGTGACATCCTCGGCGCATTGACGGGTAAGGACGGCATTGCCGGCAGCGAGGTCGGTAAGATCGATATTTTCGATTTTTGCGCTTACGTGGCGGTCAAGCGGGCGGTGGCGAACCGGGCGCTGAAACATCTGGCTGCCGGTAAAATCAAAGGGCGTTCCTTCAAAGTTCGAAAACTGCGTTAAGTCGTGATTCGACGGCTGTTAGAAACCGGGTGCAGAGAGCATCCGGTTGGTGCATTCACCGGGATAACTGTTGTGGTTGGCGCCCGGTGAGCTGACCCCGCTTAACAGGCTGAACCTTGGATGGCTTCCGGTATTGGCGTCTGACCAGTGCACCAGGTAGGGATGCATCAGCAATACATCCCCCGGCGCCAGTTCAGGACAGACGGCTTGCTCTGACCACTGAGGATCAGGCTGGTTTCTGGCAGGCTGTAACCCCGGCAGGCCAACATTTATGTGAGACCATGGTACCACTCTTAGTCCACCATTGCCCGGACCGGCCGGATCAATGGCGATAACGGCTACCACATAACTGCCCCAGTGATTCATGTCGGACCAGTTGGGATCCGCATTCAGGCGGTGTTCGACATCGCGATGTGGCGGGAAAATGACATTGTCACCCGGCAGTTTGGGGTGAAACTGGCAGATCAGGTGTTCAAATTGCTCCGACATCAAAATATCGGCGAATGCCTGTAACAGCTTTGGGTGTCGGGACATTTGCAGTAGCGTGGGGTCGGCACTGCCACAACCACAAACGCGGCAGAGCTTCTCCAGATGTCCGTAAGCATCATTGGCGACGACAAACTGGGCGCCACGGTAATAGAAGTAGCCGTCGAAATGGCGTCCCATAAAGGCTGCCCGTTGTTCAGCAATTTCAATAAGATGATGGAGGGACGCTTCGACCAGCGTCACCTCATCGGCGGACAGCAGATGACGAATCGTACAGTAGCCCTGTTCAAAGAACTGCCGCCAATCGGCCTCTGACAGGGGGGAATGTTTGCCAAACTGGCGTTCAGGCAGGGGATGCTCCATATCAGACCCAACGCTCCTGTTGTTTGCCCATATATTCAGGTTAGTTCGGTCTGTGAGGGTGAGGGAATCCTTACTTCAGGTGATCCGTCAAAAGCCGGATATGCGTCATTTTTCTGCAGATTGACGCCGAATCACAGATCATTTTTGAACATCTCCTGCTATTTTCCATGCATCCGGTTTTTTCTCTGGGTAAGACTCGGGTATTGTCATATTCAATGGATAGCAAACTGATCACATCAGCCACGCGACGACATGGAGACGCTCAATGCCGATAGCGCAGAAAACCCCTGTGCAAATGCTGGACGAACAGGCAAAGCAGCAGGGGAAACGGGTTTTCCTGCGACAGCCCGTTAATCGAGAGTTATGCGATTTCAGCTGGGAGGCGGTCAGCAAGATGACCCGTCTGCTGGCAGGCAGCTTACGGCAACTCGGCTTTTGTCCCGGTGATCGCATTGCAGTGTTGTCAAAAAATTGCGCTGAGTGGTTTATTACCGATCTGGCGCTGATGTCAGGCGGTTATATCAGTGTGCCTATCTATCCCACGGCTAATGCGGATACGATTCGCTATGTGCTTAAGCACAGCGGGGCCAAGGCGATCTTTGTAGGCAAGCTGGATGACTGGCCGGCGCAGGAAGCCGGCGTGCCGGGAGACCTGGTACGCCTTGCCATGCCCTACGACACGATGCCTGCTCAATACCACTGGCAGCAGTTGATGGAAATGGCGCCGCCCCTGGAACCCAGCTATCCGGAACCCGATGATGTGATGAGCATTATCTATACCTCTGGTTCTACGGGAAATCCCAAAGGGGCGGTGCTGACGTATAGCAGTTATAGCTGGGCGTCTCAGGCAGTTGCCCAGGATTTGCAGGCAGGCACCGAGGATCGGGTGATTTCCTACCTGCCGCTGGCCCATATCACTGAGCGGGTGTATATCGAAGGCGCCAGTCTATACAGCGGGCTGGTTGTCTATTTTGCAGAAAGTCTGGATACCTTCATTGAGGATGTGCAGGCTGCCAGTCCCACTCTGTTTATTTCGGTTCCCCGGTTATGGACGTTGTTCCAGAAAAACATTATCGACAAGGTTGGGCATAACAAGCTAAGCCTGCTTCTACGATTGCCCATTATCGGGAAACTCGTTGCAGGCAAGATTCGCGCAGGATTGGGGCTTCAGGATGCACGAATACTGGGATGTGGCTCAGCTCCAGTGTCACCGGTCTTGCTGCGCTGGTACGAACAGGTGGGTATGCCACTTACTGAGGCCTGGGGCATGACGGAGAATGGCGCCTACGCCACCCTGAATTACCCCTTCCGGTCCGACAAGGTGGGTACCGTCGGTCGCCCGGGCATTGACTGTGAAGTGAAGATTGGTGATAACCAGGAGCTGCTGTTCAAAAGTCCAGGGCTGTTTAAGGAGTACTACCAGGATCCGGAAGCGACTGCGGCAGCCTTTACTCATGATGGTTTTTTCCATACCGGCGATCAGGCCGAGATTGACTCGGATAACTATGTCACCATCATCGGGCGGGTGAAGGATACGTTCAAAACTGCCAAGGGCAAGTATGTCACCCCGGTCCCACTGGAACGTAAGCTGGTGCAAAACCCGCTGATTGAACTGGTATGCGTGATTGGCTCAGGCTTGCCTTATCCGGTGGCGTTAGTGCAGTTGTCGGAAGGTGCTTCCGGTATGCCGAAGGAGCAGGTGACGCAGTCTCTCCAGGAGACCTGCAAGGTTGTCAGCGCGCAGATGGAGAGTCATGCGACGCTGGGCGGTATCCTGGTGGTGCAGGAACCCTGGACGGTGGAAAATGACGTACTGACGCCAACGTTGAAAATCAAACGGCAGGTACTGGATAAGCGTTACAGCGACAAAGTGGCGGAAATGCGGAATGATCAGGTGCAGTGGGAATCGGATCTGTAACGGCCATTGATTGCCATTCAACCTGAATACCAATCAATAGGGGAGCCTGAAGGCTCCCCGTTATACATTGATCGTGAGATCTTTACTGGTACTCAATCACTTTGTCAGCCTTCATCGAATACATGGCGTCACTGTATTCTGAGGTTTTCTTCTCTGTTTTCAGCTTACCGTAGACCCAATAGGGGGTATAAGCGGTTTCCTGATATTTGAGGCCTTCCGGAAATGTCACATAGACAATCTGGTTGGGTGGTGGCGGCGGCACATGGATACAGGCGCCCATGGTGGGAACCAGCAGGAACTCCGTCGCCATCTGCTTTTTGTTCATGTTCAGCGGCACCAGATAGCCAGGCACTTTGGCATAGACATTGTTGAGCTTATCCACCACCTTGCTGCCATGTTCCGTCATGTAGATCTGCATTTCGCCGAAAGGAATCTCGTCGCGTTCATAGCGTTCGAGAATCTTTTCATCAAATGGCGGCATCAGATCATTCCAGATCACTTTCCGGACCGTTTCCTGTGTCTTTGCCGGCACTTTTTCAGTGGCGGCCATCAAGGCGGGCGACAGAAATAGAAAACTAATCAGTAGGTAGGCTTTTCTAAGTTGGCGTAAGGGTATCAGGGTGTGTGGCATCGTTATTTTCCTTTTTTATACCCGGATCGTCAGACCATCAGCCAGGGAGTTCCGGTAAGCACGCAGTGCAGGGAACAGGCCCAGTAACAGTGCCGCTGTGATAATCGCTATCATCAACCCCAGTTCAAACAGTCCTGGCAGGCTGATGGTGAGATGCAGTCCCAGCCAGCCCTGAGCCAGAGGCTGGGCAGCAAACAGCAGCCCGTAGAGAAGCAGGTTACCTAACAGGCAGCCGGCCAGTGCATAGAACAGTGACTCAAACATCAACAGGAAAAAGATATGGCCGGGTCGGGCACCTACCGATCGCAGAATGGCCATCTCCCGTCGTCGTTCATTCAGTGACGTCAAAATGGCTGTCAGCATGCCGACCAGTCCGGCTAATACTACCAGAGCGGCTACACCCAGTAGAGCCTTTTCCGCGACACCAACCAGTTGCCAGAGCTGTTGGAGGGCGACTCCTGGCAGCACCGCCAGCAGCGCTTCCTGGGGATACTCGTTGATCAGTCGTTGGAGCCGGAAGGTGGCCATGCGCGATTTCAGGCCCACATAAAAGGCGGTGATCGCTTCAGGTTCCAGCGACAGGTTACGTGCCTTTTCGGCAGAAACGGTCAGGCCGGGAATCGGTGGGGCGCCGTTGTGCCAGTCCACGTGCAGCGCTTCAATTCCCTGCAGTGAAATCAGAATGACCCGATCCATCGGGGTACCGGTTCGTTGCAGGATGCCACTGATCCGGAAGGGTTTATCGTCATGATTCTGCAGGCTGACCATTTCGACGCCATGGGCGAGCGTGATGCTTTGCCCAGTTGTATAACCCAGTTCTGCCGCGATATCGGCCCCTATGACAGCGTCGTAAAGATCGGAAAAGGCCTTGCCGCTGGCAAAGACAAGCGGCTGATCACCGGCATGGCGAAAATGCTCGAACATTGCGGTATTGGTGCCCACGACCCGGTAACCACGATGGGAGTCGCCCAGTGATACCGGGATTGTCCAGTCAACGGCCGGATCACTGGCGATCTCCTCCCAGGTTTCCCGGGAGATATTATTGGTCGCATCACCAATATGGAACACCGAATAGAGCAACAGATTAATACCGCTGCTGCGAGCTCCCACGATCAGGTCGGTACCGGAGATGGTATTGGTGAAGCTGTTCTTGGCTTCCACCCGGATACGTTCAACGCCCAGCAGCAAGGCAACACTGATGGCAATGGAAATCACTGTCAGCAGCGCCGTGATGCGGCGGTTGAGAATACTGCGGCAGGCAAGCTTTAAGAGTGACATGCGGCTTTCTCCTGCAGCGCGGCATTCTCTGTCACGGCCGCGCGGTTCAGCTCGGCCAGTGACAGAGTACGGTCAAACAAATGTTCCAGTCCTGAGTCGTGACTGACAAACAGCAGTGTGCTGCCGGCAGCTTCGCACTCTTTGAACAACAACCGGATAAAGGCTTCCCGGGTATCGGAATCCAGTGCCGATGTGGGTTCATCGGCAATCAGGATTTCCGGGCGTCCAATCAGCGCCCGTGCGGCGGCGACACGTTGTTGCTGTCCAATGCTGAGCGCTGTGACCGGACGGGCCAGTAGCGCAGGATCGGACAGTCCCAGTTGTGCCAGAAGCCTTATCGCTTCCTCGTTACCCGATTGGCCTGCTGTCGCCAGCTTTTGCCTGCGTTCCGGCGAAAAGTTCAGGGGT
The DNA here is from genome assembly GCA_964291505.2 of uncultured Kistimonas sp. Taxonomy (GTDB): domain Bacteria; phylum Pseudomonadota; class Gammaproteobacteria; order Pseudomonadales; family Endozoicomonadaceae; genus Kistimonas. The sequence continues at coordinate 73,571 of OZ220216.1, forward strand.
AGCAGGACGTTCTCCAGCACGGACAGATAGGGAATCAGGTTGAACATCTGGAAGATGAAACCCACATGGTCTGCCCTAAAGCGATCCCGCGCCGCAGGCTTGAGCTGATTGACCGGCGTACCGAGCAGGGAAACCTGTCCCCGTTCAGGCACCAGTACGCCACCAATCAGCCCCAGCAGCGTGGTTTTGCCACTGCCGCTGGGTCCTTTAAGAAAAACCTTTTCTCCCGGAGTGATAACGAATGCCGGAATATCCAGAACCGGTTGCCCCGGCTGCCAGCTGAACAGGAGATCATCCAGCTGGACAGGCGGTGTTGTTTGTATGACCGTCATTGGCTCAGAACCGGAATACTGGCTTGTTGCGATTGAGGGTTGCCGACATCTGACCTTTATCGGTCAGCGCCTGCACTTTCAGCGATTCACTGTTGGCAAAGCGTTCAAACAGTTGTGCTTCGATCTGGGTCAGGGCTTTTGGATCGTTACATTCAAACACCTGGCTGACGGTGAAGTCCAGGTGTTTGCCCTCGTCATGATGGCTATCGTGATAATGGTGGTCATGATGGTGGCCATGGTCATCGTCATGATGCGCTTCAGCCGTATGATTGGCCTTGCTGCTGAGTAGTGTACATTGGGCTGCTGCCGGTATTTTCCACATGGACGCTTGTTTCAGGCGATCAATGGCCTGGTCGACCTGCTGTTCCCGCTCCGGGCTGGAGATGCTTTCAAAGCCGACAATGTCATGGCCGGGAATGGTCATTTCAAGATGCAGAAGTTTGCCTTCCACCGCCAGGTTCAGTTGCCCGGTACCGTGTACGTGGGCGTCATGATGACGTGAGGTTTCCGCTGCAATAGGCGCAGAGATAAAGAGGATTGCAGCCAGGCTGCGGCAGAATGTTCGCTGGTTCATGGTACTTTCCTGTCGTACAGTCGCGCGATTATCCGATGCGCATACTGAAGTATGATTGTGTCATTTATGTGTTGATGGCTTCACTCGAAAACGACAGGAGGTGCTCGAATACGGCGCAGGATCTTATGTTGTTCAGCGAGCCGAAGTATGGCTGGCCTGCTAATAACGGTATAGGTGGAGACATGCTGCGGCATGCTCACGCTATTCAATATCGAGGGGGCTGATGCCTGGTGGCAGAGACTGCAGTCCGCATGCCATTCAAGCAGAAGATCGCCATCGTGTGCGTGAGCATTCCCCAGGACCGACCAGCACAGCAGAACAGCCACAAGCATCATCATGATGGAGGTCTGCTTGGGGCTGGAAGTGATCGTGTCTGGTACGTACATCGAACGCGACGGATCTGCTGGGAAATGGGACTGTTATGTTATAACACTTTTAATGCGCTGAAAATCATAGAGATAAGGTGTGGATGTTCTCATTCCATGTTATCGAGCTCACTCTCCTGGACTTCGAGAAATTTTCCTGTGACCACCTGCCCTTTGACCCGGTTGCAGTACCAGTTGTAAAAGGGATAGGCGATAAGGGCAGACATCACCCCGCCAATACCACTGAGGAAAGGGGTGAAAAACATGACAACCAACCAGGCCGCAGGATTGGCTACCGCCTTGGAAGTAAAGACCCCAAGCAGTCCCAGAAAAATCCCGCTGCCAAAGCCAACGATGAAGCTGAGCGAACAGAGTGAACCCAGGGAAAGTTCCATCCGGTAGGTTTTCAGCATGTATCCCACTCCTTTGTTGTGCCTTCCTGGCAGCTTGTATTCTCAATTTATCTCAGCATAAAAGCTGGAGTTCTGCGAGTCTTCCTATACTCAGAGCCGCCACGGTTTGAGAAATTGACGGTACTTATCCGTGAGTTGTGGAAATGTGTAAATGCCTTTTTTCTGCCAGGACGTTGTATTTGTAATGGCTGAGGTTTGGCAGGCAAAAGCCAGCACATCATCGTGGGGATAAACATACCAATAACCTCGTTCATAAAAGGCAATCGACAGGTTTTGGTGTTCGAGGTGTGATGAAAGTGTCAGTCGGGATTTCAGCAGTACCGAGAGCTGTGTGGTTCCACTATGGTGGCGGGCAATGAAATCCACAACTTCATTGTTTGCCAGCAATCCTTGACTGAAAAAACCATAGCTGGCTAATGCGGCAGACACTTTGAGGTGATTATATTGTCGTTTATCAATGTTAGTGAGTTTGTCAAAATCAATATGTTGAAATTCTACGTTTTCCATTATTTTTTATCAAAATAGTTTTTTGTACATGTTTGCCAAATGTTATCGAATAATCATAGTCGTTAAAATGGCTGTTCGAGAAATATAAAAAATAGTGGATTGATAAAAAATATTGTCATAACGGCATGCCAATAAATTTACTATAAAAACACTGTCTTATGATTGTGGTTATAAATCCAGACGTTATGTGAACAGTCTTTAATCTCGCACGATTAATGCTGCTTCTTTTAATTCTGTACTCCTTTTCAGGAGGGTTCGCGATGAGATGTTTCTCTTTCCGATGGCTCTGTGTATACAGTTTAATAATGCTATTGTCTGCAACCGCCAGAGCTGATCTGCCCTATGTCAGCCCACAGCAGACTTACGAAGAGATTATCACGGGTTTGTCTCCCGATCTGGATTCCGCCGATATAACGCCCTGGCAGCACCCTGCTGAAGAAATTACAGAAAAAACCATTGAAGGTATTTGGGAAACAATACAGACAAAAGTCCCTTTTACCTTTAGCTCAAAACCTATTTCGATTGCATCAGGTCTAAAAACGGTACTTGAAAAAATATACAGTTTTCTGGGGCCGATTCTTGAAGAGTATGATATCGAACATAACAACATTACTGAATACAGTAATATGCTTCCAGTGACGTTTGGTAAAGGTGCTTTCGAAATTATTGCCTATGATCCTTATTCTACTAAGGATCGACTATCACCTAACCCTGTTTCTACCTCTGATACGCCATTATTTCGGGTAAAGATGTATCCCGAATTTGCAGCAAATGACGCATCTGAATTTGTGTTGAAAAATCTGGAGGTGTTACGGCTAACATCAAAACCAACTTCACAAAATATGGTGGTTGAGTTTTATACGGCAAATGATGACACGCTGGTCGATAAACTGCACCTGCCTGCGAGAATGACGAATGATCAGTTTGGCGCCTGTCTTACCAAGGCTAAAAGCCGCAGTTATATTAATTATCAGAAACAGCATCCCTATAGCTATGCGCGGGAGCCGGGACGGCAGAAGACTCGTTGTACCTGGAATAACCGCGCGCCAAACTGCGCGGTATCCAACAGCTGGGTATTGTTGAATGTGATTGATCCCCTCTGGCCCAAAACCTCTTTTAATACCAGTTTTACCCATCAGACCTGGGAAAGCATGACGGATGATCAACGGGCCTATTATGGCCCGATGATGTGGCAGAACACGATACCCATTAGTAAGTCTGAAATCAGTCCTATGGATCCGGATTACCAGCTGAAACTCTGGCGTGATCCGGAATGGCTACTGCGTTCGGACCATATGTTTGTTTATGGTAATAACTACTACAACGATTTTGTCCAAAACGGTCAAATCATTGTTGAAACGGATGAGCATGGCTATAAAAAACCGAATCAGGGAATCAGTTTCGGTGACGATGGGAAAGCCTATTATCAGGTTTATGTCCCCCGCAATGGTCAGTATGAATTGACGCTGGCTTTCAGTCATGAAGCGGCGGCGACTTTGACGGTGCGCAGTGCACTGGACAACAGCGTTATTTTCAGTACCGAAGCACCCGCCCCGGAGGATGGCCTTAAGCATCTCAAAGTCTCTGTGCCGAGGGAAGTTGATCTTCAACAGGGACTACTATACGTCAGTGTTGAAGGTAATCATCTTGATTACCACTACATGTTGCTGAGTTATGTCGGTAACCGTGAAGAGGAGCGGTACGAATACCTTGAAACACAGCGTGACCTGATTCGGCGTGAGGTGGTTAGCGCGATTGTTCATATCGATGAACATACGACGACCCGCGATGAAATCGGTGACAGTATCGAGCACGCCCGCTTTACCCTCAAACATCTGGTCAAGCGTCGTTATGAGGAACTTAAAGCCAGGGAATATTCGCCGTCAGAGCCCTTGATGCAGGAGATTCGCCGTTTTATCAAACAGCTTGAAGATCGCATAGCGAAAGCACAGAGAGACTATGATCAGTATCCGGATGATACCGAGATTCTGATTCATGGTGCGGATGTGGTCAGGAGTAATGACTACGTCAAACTTCGCGGTAATGAAGCGCTCTTTATCGGTGAAAGCCTGTTTGAAGGCAAGATTGGCGATGCGTCGTATAAGGTGACAATTCCAAGAAGTGGTTATTACCGGACGGAGTACATTATTTCTACCTATGATGTTGGCGCCAGCATCAATGTACAGGACGAGAATAACCGGACGTTCTACAGCACACGCTTGCCCAGAACCTCAGACAGCATTTTCTCGCCACGGTATGAGGCTATCACCAGTGATGATGCTCGGGAGTATTTCGAGGCAGGTGATACGATCATCAACATCTGGTGTACCAATGGACGGTTTACCCTGCAGAAGTTCAAGCTAACCTTTGATGGCGCGTAAAGTGCTCACATATCAGTAAATACTCGTTAAGTTGACAATGGCAAGCGGTAAAAACGTACTTTATCGTTTGTCATTGTCTGCTCAGGTTTTAAAGCGGTTTTACATCTAGTGTCCTCACCGTGAAACGAGTCTTTCCTGTCTTCATCACATTTGTACATTGAAACTAGCGCCGTTATTTGCCAGTCTGAAATGGTTAACATGCAGTGGAGAGCACGATGAAAACCACAGGCAAGGAGCGCCGGGTTCCTGTAGAGAATGATGGTGTTGCCGTTCTGTTTGATGCGGAAAATATATCACCCCGCAGTACCTCGCTGGTTGTTGAGCAGGCCAGGCAATATGGCGTAAAACCGATTCTTCGCGCTTATGCAGACTTTTCCCGGGGACATACCAAAGGTTGGGAGCAACCCGCCCTGAAATACGGTATTCGTACCATCCATCAATTCAGTTATCGCTCCGGCAACAGTAGCAGCGACTTCCTGATGATGTACGACGCGTTTAAGTTACTGCACAGTGGCAAGGTCGGTATTTTCCTGGTGGTCACAAACGATGGGGATTTTTTAACACCCATACAGTTGATTCGTCAGTCCGGTGGTTATGTGCATGGCTTTGCTGACCGGGGAAAGGTCAAGAATGAGCTGGTTCGTGCCTGTGACACCTTTTCATTTATACCGGGCGACAGTCTGGGTCCCATGGAACTCGAGCAGGAAGGCAATACGATTCCTGTACCGGTCACCCGTGAACTGGTGCAGGCCTGTGAGCAGTTAGACCCAAGTAATGGTTGGATTTCCCTTTCCCGTTTGGGACAGCACGCACGTATCCCTCTCAGGGGGGCAGGTTATCGGTTTCGAAATCTTTCGCGCCTGATTCGTGCTTGTGGCGCGTTTGAAACGGATGCCGAGAGAGGGCACCAGTTTGTGCGTCTGGTGAATGAAACCAGTATTGAGGAATTTCTGGATCAGGCGTCATCAGACGCCTGATCATTAATGCTTATGCATCCGGGGTGTCGATAAACTCGCTTTCCTGGGCATGGGCAGATGTGTTTCTCTCTCCCTGCTTTCGACGTTTGGCTAGCTTGATAGCAGGCTTCCATTCCAGCCACTTCGGATCTGCCTTTTCATGCAGAGTGAAGCGCATACCGGGTTTAATCGGTGTAGTGCCTGCTGCCGGGGTAGCGAAGGCAATGCCCCCTGCCAGAAGGCTTTCCAGCGACTCAGTACGAATTTTTGCGCCACTGAATAGGCCGACATCAACGTCTATGCCGCTGGCATTCCAGAACCGCGTATCCGGTGTGATCAATGGTGCGTAATGGTCGTCTATCGTCAGGAAAATAATGACATGGTCTGCCGGATTGCCGAGACGATAACCTGATACTTCACCCACCTGAATCTCTCGGTAATACACCGGATTGCCCTTGGCTATGGAACCCAGACGGTCTGATATCAGTCTTACTTTCAAACCTGTCAGGCCATTTCCTTGTGCCGGGGGACGATTGCGGGCAATAAACTCTGTTTTTTCAGGTGTGACCTTATCAGCAGGGTCCACCTGAATGTACTGGCCTTTGATCAGTGTATCCAGATTGGCCGTTCGGGCCAGCCCCAGTTCAGGTTTGACCAGCCAGAACCGTGCGCCTTCACGGGCCAGCCAGCGGTTGTCGTTGTAGATCAGGGTATCGGCGATAATGGTGGAATGATCGGGATCGGCGATGTCATGATCCAGTTTGACCCGCTTCACCTCACCCACTTCCATGCCCCGGAATTTCAACGGCGTACCGGTTTTCAAACCCTCGCCGGAATCAAACCGGATGCGGACCATGAGTCCCGTTTCCATGGCTGCCTGTTCGGTGTCGTACAGCGTGAAACTGTGACCGTTTTTGACAGCCGGCGCTTTCACTGAGGGGGTAGCCAATCCGATGCCACCATTCATCAGTGTGGCCAGTGTGCCTGTATTAATGCTCAAACCGGACAGGTCGCCTTTAATGTGAATACCGCTCAGGTTCCAGAATCGGCTGTCTTGATTCACCAGATGAGCGAACTCGGGACGAATGAAAACGTTAATCCGGATACTGCTGTTATCCGATGCCAGTGAATATTGTTGTACAGAGCCGATCTGAATCTGACGGTATAACACGGGGCTACCAACACTGACACCCGCTAAGGTAGGGGCTTCCAATGTCAGGTGCAGGCCAGGTGCATTGGGGCTGACCGGAGGACGTTTGTCGAGTCCGACAAATGTACGACGTTGCTTGTTGGCTTCCACATCCTTGAGATTCACATCCATGCTGATGTAGGGGCCGCTGAGCAGTGCGTCGAGGCCAGATACGCCTTCCATGGATAATTGCGGTTCTACTACCCAGAACCGGGTGCCTTCCACCAACGCTGGCTCAGCACGCGGATCCATGTATATGCGGGCGGTAATTTGACTCAGGTTATCGGAAATATCGACAGATTCGACCATGCCGATTTCAAACCCCATGAACATCACCTTGGTGCGTCCTTCCTCCAGATGAACACCGGTGGGGAAGGTGATTTCAACCGGAATGCCGGTGCGGGCGTTGTCATAATCATCGTAGAGAGTAAATAGCGCACCATTATGACCCTGTGGTTGTTCAGGCTCATGGTCAGGGGTGCTAAAGGCAATACCGCCCTTGATAATGCTGAGTACCGATTGGGTTCTGACCTTGAGGCTGGAAAGTCCGCCGGAGACTTCGACACCGCCAGCATTCCAGAACCGGGTATTCATCCGTACCAGGTGGGCATAGGTGGGGCGCACAAATACCTGAATATCGACATGCTGGTTATCGGCACTCAGGTTGTAACCAATGACTTCACCAACCTGTAAACGACGGTAGTATATCGGGCTGCCCTGGGTCACCGAGTTCAGGTTGCTGGTACGCAAGGTAATGCGCAGGCCGTCAGGATCCTGAATGGCGGGTGGCTCTTCTTCGGCAACGTATACTTTTTTGCTTTTTTCCGTACTTTTACCGGGCAAGAAACCGATATAGTTGCCGGAGAAAAGGGTATCCAGCCCACTGATGCCTGCCATCGATACGGTTGGCTTAACCATCCAGAATTCGGCAGTCGTGGTGAGATAGGGCATCATTTGCCGACTCATCTCAATGTGTACATTAACGCCTTTCAGGTCAGGCATCAGGACAAGGTCCTTGACCTTACCGACGGCCAGCCCGTTATAGACAACCTGTGTCTTGCCGGGTTCAAGCCCTTCTGCATCCGGAAACTGGACGGTGATAATGACACCACCTTCCATAAAGGCACGCCACGCCAGCCACAGGCCGATCATCAGGGCAATCAGCGGCAACAGCCATATGGTGGATAGCCGACGTTTCGGGGTAATGATATCCGGCTCCTGCAGTATGGGCTTGTCGATATCAGTCATACGATGTGTTTTCCGTGAATGAACATTATTTGTCGTCGGTTGTACTGACTGCCGCCTTAGGCAGTTTACTACGGGCCGGTGGTTCAATGGCATCCCACAGCAAGCGTGGGTCAAAACTGGTGGCTGCCAGCATGGTCAGCACTACCACACTGGAAAAGGCCACCGCGCCAGGCCCGGCCTCGATGGTGCCAAGACGGCCAAAGCTGACCAGGGCCACGAGGATCGAAATCATGAAAATATCCAGCATGGACCAGCGCCCGATCCACTCAATGAACCGATAGAGTTGGATATGTCGGCGGATCTGAGCCGGTTTTCCTTTCCGTACGGCCATTAGCAGGATGACCATGCCGATCAGCTTGAACAGGGGGACCAGAATACTGGCGGTGAAGACCAGCAGGGCAATAGGCACCATATCATGACGCATCAGTTCGATGACGCCGGACATAATGGTATCCGGTGTGCCTTTACCAAACTGGCTCACCGTCATGATGGGCAGCAGGTTGGCGGGAATAAACAGAATGGCTGCAGTGATTAGCAGAGCCCAGGTGCGCTGGATACTGTTCCGGCGTCGGATATACACCGTGGCACCACAGCGTGGGCAGTGATTCAGATCACTATGACAAACCTCATGGCAGTCGAGACACTGTTGCAGGCCAAGGCGCTTGCCGGTGGTCATGGCTGATCCTCCAGCAGTTCCCAGATGTGGTGTTCATTCAACAGGAGAGATATGCCAATTTCTGACAGCATTAAACCAATAAAACACACCATGCCCATACCGGGATGCACACTGGCAATATCCACCAGTTTTACGATAGCCACCAGAATGCCCAGGAGATAAATCTCCAGCATCCCCCATTCACCGAGACGGTGGTAGAGGCGGAACAGTGTTCGGGCCATCATCCGTTGTTTGCGCAGTTTGATCGCCATGATGATGAAGAACAGTGCCGCGAGCCGAATCAACGGAATGAGCATGGCGCACAGGAAAACGACAAATGCCACAAACAGGTAACCCTCTTCATAGAGGGCGCGGACACCGGCAAGGACGGTATTGTGCTGTTCATCGCCCATCAGAGACAGGCTGAGGATTGGAAACGTATTGGCCGGAATATAAAACAGCAGCCCGGTAATGATCAGTGCCATAAGCTGGCTGAGCGAGCCATGCTTGGCATCGGCCAGTATGTGGTTACAGCGTGGACATTGCGCCCGGGTTCCCGCGACCAGTGTGGGCGGTGTCATCGCCAGGTCGCATTCCGGACAAAGCCAGATCCGTGTCGTCACGTGATGTAAACCTTCTGCCAGCCAGGGTAACGGATGTTCATTCAATCAGGATGCCAGCAAGAAAAACTGGCGTATAAAAAAGACGCGCGATAAGAAATTATCACACGACGTCTGTCAATCCATAATTACAGCATAAAACCCATAGCAGAATGCGTGCCTTGTCTCGTAAGAATAGGCATCACAGCAAGGTTATTTACATGATCATTATGCCAGACGGCGGGATCGTTTCGGTTTGGATCAGGTGTGTGGTTCCAGGACTGTGCTGTTTCGAAGACTGGCTTCCTCGCGGGCAATCACTCCCAGTCTGAGACCGGTACGGCGACAGTGCATGGAATCATAGGGTTTTCCGCAATGCATTACCTGAGAGTTATCCCATAACACGACATCGCCTGTTTGCCATCGATGACTGTATACCTGGCAAAGCGCCAGAATTTCATCGAGCAGGTTATGCCAGAACGTGCGGGCTGCAACGGGGTCGTTTTCCATGCCGGTGGGGATTGCGGTATCAGAGCCCATGTAGAGGCCTTTACGGGCAATGAGTTCATGTTCGCTCACCAGGGGATGCGACTTGGTTGGTGACGGATCACTGGATGGACTGAAAGCCGGCGGCTGGTGGAGTAAATGAATGGGTTCTAGCTCTGCTTTTCGTTCAGGGCTAAGTTTTCGCCAGGCTTCCAGTTGGTCAAGAAATTCCGTGGTGTGGGGACGGCCATCCAGCCCTTGGTCCGGGACATCGTGGACGTGAAGCATGACCACATATAGCGCATTCATCGGCAGCCCGTCCATTCGGGGTAGAGCATCCTTGTCGTGATGCCATTGGCAGGCGACATGCTCAACAGGTTTTTCCACAGGGCCTTCCGGATTGCCCAGTACCGCAACATGTTCGCTGCGGAGTGCCTTTGGTAGACGAGGGTTAACAGTACCTCCCAGTATTTGATCCCCAAACGTTGCTCGCGCAAAGCACTCAAGTTCATGGGCTGCCAGATGCTGATTCCGGACAACAATCACACCATGCTGCCAAAGGGCATGCCTCAGTTCCCGGCGCTGGTCATCGTTGAGATGCTTGAGGTTATTACCCTTACAGACCTCAACGCCAAGGCGAGGGTGATGCTCTGTCATTTGATAGGTAGCCATTTTGCGACGCGTAGAGAGTGAATTACCAATGATGACTTAGCGGTTTTTACAGTCTTTTACTGTAGATGATGTCGTGCTGCTTTGAGTGATGGAAATAGGCTTGAGTGGTTAGATTGACTGAACAGCCAGAGGATGTTCTCAATGAAGTGCCCCAGGCGTGCAGGTAGGGCAATCTGCATGTCTTGGTTTGTCTGTAATGGTTTTCATACCGTGACAGTGATATCGCATAAACCAGGGATAATAGTCATCGTTTCCGGCAATCTGGTTATTGTTACATCTATAAATGCTCCCTAAGGTTTGCCAGCAACCCGGTGAGATGGGCTGTACGGTTTTGCCTCGTTCGGGCAAAAAAACAGGATGAACCAATGAAAGTTAAGGGGCATAACAAGCTATGGGGGATTCATTAAGAGGGAGAGGCGCTGGAAGGGCTCAACCACCATCACCGTTTAACGAAAGGCACCACCGAGACCAGGCACAGGCTGACAGACTGCCTAGAGGAAGTGCGAGGGGGCGGGCAAGGAGCCGAGGCAGCAGCAGTCAGAGGCGTATACGGCCGAGGCCTATGTCCGGAGCTGGTGCAACACAAGCGGTTGCCGATGCTTCCTCTCGGGGCAAAAGCGTGTCTGTCAGGCAGGTCTCAGAAGGATCTCACCAGAGCCTGCTGACGGGTGAAGAAAAAAAACGTTTGGATGTCGGTTATGCGGCATGTCAGTCGAAAGAGCCGGATCAGGCTTTGAAACGCGTCGCTGAGTCGCCTAATGAAAGCGAGCCGTCATCTTGTGTGGTGCCCGACAAAGGAGATGAGTATCTAGATATCGTGATGCATGTTTATCGCGAGTTTGCGGTAATTAGCAGTGACCCTGAGACTCACATTTATTCTACGTTTGAAGCTTCTGCCTCCGATGGACAAGCATTGCCTGATTATCCTGTTGTTGAGGTGCCAAGTGTGGTCAATGACCCAATGGGTGAGGCAATAGTGCCGGTTGGTATGCCGCTAGCACAGGACAAGCGTGATGTACTCGCTCCATCGGAAGATGTAAAGGACGCGACTATTGAGTTAATGCCGCCTGAGAAGCTCACAGGGCAAGTGATACTCGCGGAAAGCGCCATCGTTGGACAACCATCATGCTCTGAGCACGTTCCATCAGATCCTGAGATAAAGTGTGGTCAATAACGTTTGAAGGCCGTGGCGACAGAATCAAAAGAGATACAAGAGGCGGAGCCGTTATTACAGGTGTCACGGGTGGATTTATTGGCATTACAGAGGCAGAAGGAATTACCCGTCAATATTGTTACGGATACATTGGGGCAAGCTACACAGACCGAACGAGTGACAGCGCCAGGCTGGAGTGTTGAATGCCTGGAAGGTGACACGGAACTGCCAGTGAAGCAAGCACAGAGTCTTGGGGCTCGGCTGGACGGCACGGAGTTATTACCACTCAGGCAAATGCATTCAATCACTACGCAAGTGGCTTTTGAGGATATTCAAACCACCCACACAGACAGAGACAGCATCATGCCTGCTGATAATAAGAAAGCTTCCTCCGCTGGCATGGCGAGTGTATCCCCTGACTTATCGGCAAGCCCGGAACCCGGTGCGAATCGTCTGAACATACGCCACGGCATTTCCACTGGAGACTCAGACTCTGATGAGAGCTTCTACTCTGCTGAAGAGGGGGAAACCGAAGTGTTGGATCATGAAGGTCAACCAGACCAGCAGCCGTCAAAGAATCAATACTCTATCAGTCATAAAGATGTTTCCCGGGCAGATCATGTTGATCATGATCTCGGTAGGAAAAAAGAGGGTATTGGTCCCGGTCCAGGGCCTTCGTCATCAACGGTTGTTGCGACACTTCCAAAAGAAATGAAAGCTGCTAGCGATAAGGCGGGAAATGAAGCCGCTGCACCACAAAGAGATGTTCGGCCGAAAGAGGTAAGGCCAACAGTATCCAAACAGTCAGATGATGCAAAAGCTAAGAAAAAGAAGGCAAAAAAAAGAAAAGAGAAGTCGGTGACAGACCAGAAATCAGCTGTTTTATCAGAAGAGAAAACTGTAACCGAAAAGGCCGAAGCATCAGTAAGCTTGGACAATCAGGCTGGAAGATCGCGTGTGTCGTCAGAAAAGAAACCAATAGTAAAACCGAGTATTGGGAGATTTAAACTTAACCTCAAAAATAAGTTAGTAGATCAGGCAATACAATTCCTTTGATCAGGCAACGATCAGGCAACGATGATGATGCCTGTTGATGACGAAGGACATTTGCCTGTCCTGAAAATGCTTCGAGACGGTTTGCTTCACAAAACACACATTCCTGAACTGCAACGGAGAGGCTTGAGTATCAACGAAATGATAGATGCCCCGAAAGGATTTCATTCGAATAAAACAACGGTGTTCTTTTATTTGGTGGTAATGGCATGTGAGTCTGGTGACAGGGATTTAACGGATAAAAGCCTTGAATTGATTGAAAGCTTTTTGGCGTTAGGGGCAGACCCGAATCAATGGTGTGATTTAAAGCAGGGGGTTAGATGGCCACTGGTTGGTTATGTTGTAAACATGAGGAAGAATAAAGTTCTTGCGTTATTGAAAAAGCAAGAATGTAACATGAATGTTGTCTTTTCGGAAAAGGATCAAACCCATTATACGCCCTTAATGTTAGCTATTGAGAAAGAAAAAGGAAAAGCCGGCCCCTCTGCTATTGTGAAAACCCTGATTGAGGGTGGTGCAAATATTAATCAGACGGTAAAAAAATATACACCAGAATCAACTGAAATAACGTTTACACCATTAATGTTTGCTTTGGCTCTGGGTAATATGAGTCTTGCACGTCAAGTGGTAAAGGCTGGTGCTGATATCAATATTCCAAAAACAGTAAAAAATGTAGAAGGTAGTACTGTCAAGGAATTGTATCCAACCATGCATATGGTACAAAGGCGTAACATTGATGATCTAAAAAAGTTTTTGGAAGCGGCTTCAGCGAAGCCTGATAGCATTAATCAAGTCAATCTGCTGAACATGAATCACCCAATGCTTGAGAGGAGTCGACAAAGTCTAACGGCTCTCCATGTTGTGGTGGCCAATCATATTGTGGATGTACGCGATAAATATAATGAGCGTCGTGAAGCAAGAAACGAAACAATTAAAAGCCAGGTACAGAAAATAGAAGGGGAAACCAGGAAGGTTGTTGATTTACTGCGTCAATATGGCTCAGATTTTAAGTGTGAAAATGGTGCTGGTGAAACAGCCCATGCATATTATTGCTCTTTGTTCATGAGATTCGTTGATGAACAGTTGCGTGAATTTTGTAATAAAAATCTTTTTACCGAAAACGGGTAGAGTGGCACTAAGGCTGTCGCGCAAACCATCAATATGCAGAGTGCTCCCCCCAGCCAGCCATAGTGATCGCTGATCGTCTGCGCAAGGACGGGGGAAGCACTGGAAAACAGGCCGCCAACGGCCCAGGCTAATGCAATACCGGTGCAACGAATCCGTGCCGGGAAAAAATCAAACAGAAACTTGAACATGGGCGCTTCAAATGTGGCGATGCCGAGCGCGAACACCGTCATGGTGAGCATGCTGATCAGTACGCTCCCTTGTTCCGCGAGATAAAAATTCAATCCCGCGCCAATCGCTGTCACCACTAATCCCGTTGCCATGACTTTTCGGATGCCGACGCGATAGGCCAGTATTGCCATCAGCGGTAGCGCGATGAACTCAATCCCCATATCCAGAGACGCAATCACATTCGCCTGACTGGGGGAGAAGTAGCCCTGATTGGCCACATAACTGCACCAGAACATGTTGCCGACATACAGGGTGACGCCAGCACAGGCGCTCACCAATATAACGGCCAGACTGCTGCGTTTATGTTGACTGATCAGTTCACGGAGCACGGTCACCGGTGTGAGAGACCGGGCTTTTGCCGCATCAAATACCGGCGATTCCTGCAAGCGCCGTCTGATCACGAGCGCAAGCAGGCTGGTTAAACAGCTGAGCAGGAAAGGAATACGCCAGGCCCAATCCGGCATAATGGGCAGGCTGACCAGAGCGGTGACCAGTGCGCCAAGGGCGACGCCCAGGTTTGCCCCCCAGTTGGCCCAGGAACCCGCCAGGCAGGGATTACCGCGCCCCTGCTCAATCATGAAAACCGCCGCATTGGTGAACTCTCCGGCAATGGCGACACCCTGTAACACCCGACAGAGCAGCAACAGCAGCGGTGCCAGCAATCCAATACTGTGCCAGGTGGGGAGCAGGCCGATGCCGGTTGTGGCGATAGCCATAATCAGAACGGACAGGGTCAGCGTCAGGCGGCGGCCATAACGATCCCCCAGGTAGCCAAAAAGAAAGCCGCCCAGGGGGCGGGTCACATAGGCAATGGCAAACAGGCCAAATACCGACACCATGGCGGCTGACGGTGACTGCTCAGGAAAAAACAGCTGCGCAAGGCGCGGTGCCAGATACAGGTAAGCGGAAAATTCCAGCCATTCGGCGATGGCACCGGTGCAGATGATAAAGACTGGGCGGTGTTGCTGTAGGGGATTCATGTCATTAATGGGACTATCGATCATACCAACAGGCACTGGAGTGTAGTCGTTTCTCCAGATGTCGCCGTGAATGGCAGCAACAGAAATTTCGGCTATCAATAGGAGGGCTTATCAGGGACTGTTGAACAGTCATGAACGAAAACGTGGCGGAGAGGTTGTAATGATTTATACACAACCGTGCGATCCAGATGCGATAATCAGTTTCAAACCCCGTTATGAAAACTTCATCGGTGGCGAATGGGTGCCGCCGAAGGAAGGCCGGTATTTCACAGACACGACGCCTATCACAGGACAGCCAGTCTGCGAAGTCCCTCGCTCAGGCAGCGCGGATATTGAGCTGGCGCTGGATCATGCGCATCAGGCGTTTCCTGCATGGGCTGCAACGTCAGTTGTAGAACGCGCGGGAATTTTGCTGAAAATTGCGGATCGGATTGCGCAGAACCTGGAGTCCCTGGCGGTTGCCGAGAGCTGGGATAATGGCAAGCCGATCCGTGAATCTCTGGCGGCGGATCTGCCGCTGGCCGTGGATCATTTCCGCTATTTTGCCGGTTGCCTCCGTGCCCAGGAAGGTTCGCTCAGTGATATTGACGGCAGCACGGTTGCTTATCACTTTCATGAACCTGTTGGGGTTGTTGGACAGATTATTCCCTGGAATTTCCCGTTGCTGATGGCTGCCTGGAAACTGGCACCAGCTCTGGCTGCCGGTTGTTGTACGGTGCTGAAGCCGGCTGAACAGACGCCGGTGACAATTCTGCTGTTGATGGAATTGATTGCTGACCTTCTTCCGCCCGGCGTAGTGAACATCGTCAATGGTTATGGTGAGGAAGCCGGTCAAGCCCTGGCCAGCAACCCACGCATCAACAAGTTGGCATTTACCGGTTCTACTCCGGTGGGTAGCAAAATTCTGCACTGTGCGGCAGAGAATATTATTCCCTGTACGGTAGAGCTGGGGGGGAAATCGCCCAATATCTTTTTTCCCGATGTGATGGCGCAGGAAGATACGTTTATCAACAAAGCGGTTGAAGGCATGTTGATGACGTTCCTGAACCAGGGCGAGGTCTGTACCTGTCCCTCCCGGGCGCTGGTTCACGAAGCCATCTTTGACGATTTGATGGATCGCGCTATCAGTCGTGCCCGTGAGATCCGGCAGGGTAATCCGTTGGATACGGACACGATGATTGGAGCCCAGGCCAGCCAGGAGCAGTTCGACAAAGTACTCAGTTATATGAAAATTGCCCGGGATGAAGGCGCCAGCTTCCTGTTGGGAGGAGAGCAGGCGGCTATGCCGGACACCATGGCCGGTGGCTACTATGTCCAGCCCACCATCCTGAAAGGGGACAACCGGATGCGGGTGTTCCAGGAGGAAATTTTTGGTCCGACGCTCGCAGTAACCACCTTCAGGGATGAAGAGGAAGCGATTGCGCTTGCCAATGATTCCATCTATGGCCTCGGCGCCGGCGTCTGGACCCGTGATATCAACCGGGCACAGCATATGGGGCGTGCGATTCAGGCCGGTCGTATCTGGATCAACTGCTACCATGTCTACCCTGCCCATGCCGCCTTCGGGGGCTTCAAAAAGTCCGGTGTCGGTCGGGAGGGGCATAAAATGACCCTTGAGCATTACCAGCAGGTCAAAAATCTGATGGTCAGCTATGGGGCATCACCGCTGGGCTTTTTCTGATCAGAGTTCGCATTCTAGCTAAAAGGTGTTTCTCTACCGTATGATCGGATTACCGATCAGAGTGCGGAAGTAACAACAATGACAAATGGATTTTTTGCCGATAAAAACCGGCCGCTGGTATTGGGGCACCGTGGCGTACCGCTGGCGCATCAGGAGAATACGCTGGCTGGATTTCGCAAGGCGATTGAACTGGGCGTCGATGGCATTGAGCTGGATGTGTTTAAAACCCGGGATGACCGGATCGTGGTTTTTCATGATGAACAGACGGAACGCCTGACCGGTGTCGCTGGCTCAATCGCTGAGATGACGTGGGATGAAGTGTCACAACTGCGCATCCAGCGGCGGATTGATCGGGGTGATGGCACCGTTGTTGAGTACCCTTCGGAAGAACGGATTCCATTGCTGGAAGAAGTGCTGGATGAATGTAGCGACAGCTTGCTGATCAATATCGAGATGAAAGCCTATGCGCCCAACTGGTCACGCCGTCATACCGGTACGGAAGTGGCTCGTGTCATCAAAGCATCGGGCAAGCAGGACAATGTCATCAGTACCTCATTTGATTTCTTCATGCTGCATAAACTGGAGAAAGCACTGCCGGGAATCCATAGCGGCTTTGCTTATGATGGCGGCATGCTGGAGGGCATGGGAGACTGGCTGGACACGCTGCTTAATGCGTTGCCAGAGCTGGATACCGAGCTGAGTCGCCGGGCCGGTAACCAGAATGCGCTCAATCTGTTGAATCTACTCTTGGAAGCCAACGCTATCGGGCGATTTGTGCATTCAACAGTGGTGGATGCAGAGCATACCCTGATCGACAGTGATACCGTCCAGAAATTTCACCAGCGCAATATGCTGGTAGGGGCGTATACCCTGTTCCCACTGGATACCCGTTATGTCGATAACCCGGATGTGGATCATGAGCAGGAAGCGCAGCGGTTGGCGACACTAGGCGTGGACTGGATCGAAACCGATGATCCTGAAAGGCTTCTGGCGCTGTTGACCTGAAATACCTGATCGCAGTGACGGATCAAACCTTGCTGGAATAAAGGCGACACGGTAACGTAGTCGCCTTGTCACATAACAAGAATATAAAAATGTTGTCGTACAATTTTGCAGGCAGGGTACCTGGGGCGTACCGCAGTTGTCTGTCGGTATGGTGTGCATTGCTGTTGATTGCTCTCTGCCTGCCCTGGCAGAAGACGTTGGCGGGTGTATTAGTGGTTGATGAAACCATGCCCTTCCAATCCCTGGCACCCTATCTTGAAATGTATCGCACGACTCCCTCCAGCGGTACGACAGCAGACAACATTATTGGTAATCAAACCCTCTATTTTCAGCCTGTCAGGGTTCGGCAGCTGAACCTGGCCTATAGCGATGATTCGGTTTGGCTGAGATTTTCATTGCAGAACCCTTCCTCCAAGACTGTCCGTGTTTTTCTTGAATCCAGTTTTTCCCGTCTGGATCATGTGAATCTGTATGCGCCATCCACTGCTTCATCGTTGATGGGGGGCGATCAATACCGAGTGGTGAAAGGCGGTGATGGCCAACCCTTTGAAGAGAGACCTTTTCGTACCCGGCAGCTGACATTCCCCCTTGAATTACCGCCACAGGCGACACAAACCTTTTATATTGAAGTACAGAGTACCAGCTCACTGCACATACCGCTTTACATTGCGGGTCTGAAGACACTGATTGAAACCTCTGAATTTCGCTATACAGCGGATGGTTTGTTCTACGGGATTTGTCTGACGGTGATTCTCGCTGCATTGCTGGTATTCCTGGCGATTCGGGAACGGATTTATTTTTACTATTTCATGCATGCGGTGTTTACCACGTTAGCGATGATGGCGCTGGACGGCAGTGGTTTTCCTTTCTGGCCGGATGCATTGAAATTTCAGGAAATCTCGGTAGTGGTTTTCCAGTGCCTGAATTCCATCTTTGTCATGTTATTTGCCCGTAGCTATCTCCATTTGCCGGAATATCTACCGCGTGCTGATCGCCTGAATCGCGTCATGATCTGGTACATGTTGCTGGCTATGGTGAGTTCGCCTTTCCTGCCGTACAGCGTGGCGTCTTTCTCGGTAGTGATTCCCGAGTTTTTCCTGGTCTTCTGGATCTTCGGTCAGGCGATGGTGCGTTCCATCCAGGGGGATCGGCCCGCCATGATCTTTACGGCGGGATGGACACTGTTCATTTCCGTGTGTGTGTTTGTGGCGGTGGCTAATCTCGGGATTGTTCACGACTACGCAGACTCTATCTATGGTCTTAAACTCGCCTTTGTCAGTGAGTTCTTCGTGTTAATGGTCGGTTTGGGGTACCGGCTTTATTTGCTCGGGCGAGAGCAGGTACGCAGTCGCGAACTGGCGGTGATTGCCCAGGCGGAAAGCAAAGCCAAAAGTGAGATTCTGGCGAAAATAAGCCACGAAATACGAACGCCACTGAATGGCATTCTGGGTGTGACTGAATTAATGCGACAGACGCCCCTTAACCGCTTGCAGGAAAAGTACACAGATACTATCAACGACTCTGGGCAGTCTCTGCTCACGATTATTAACGATATTCTTGACCATACCCGTATTAATGCCGGCCGCATGGAGCTGGAAAGTATTGCTTTTGATCTGCAGGAACTGATGACGCGAACGCTGGACCTGTTTCAGTCAGAAGCGCGTCTGCGCAATATTGATCTTTCTCTGGAAATCTCACCTGAGATTCCACGACAGATAACAGGAGATCCGACCCGACTTCGTCAGATTCTGGTGAACCTTCTGGGTAACGCCTTTAAATTTACGGATAAAGGTGCAGTTTCGGTAAGGGTGCGGCTTGATCATGAAGATGAAAATGGTCAGCTGACGCTTTATTTCTCGGTCAAGGATACCGGTATTGGCATACCGACAGCACTCCATGAACGTCTGTTTCAGTCATTTGTGCAGGCGGATGCTGCCACCAACCGGCAATATGGCGGCTCTGGGCTGGGACTGACTATTAGCAAACAGCTGGCGGAATTGATGGGGGGAGAGATCGGTGTCATCAGTGAACCGGGGCGAGGTAGCTGCTTCTGGTTTACGGCAAACCTGGCAGCAAGCTTGTCGGGTGAGCCACCGATCTTTCCGTCAGTTAATCAACCGGCTATGCCGCTGTCAGGTAGTGGACAGCGGGTGCTGGTGGCGGAAGACAATAACACTAACTGGATGGTGGTTTCGGAATTCCTCAAACAGGTTGGCCTGACGCCAATCCATGCCCGCAATGGTAAAGAAGCGGTAGCGATTTATAGTCAGCAGGATCATCAGAACCAGCCGGTAGCCATGGTGTTGATGGATTGTGAAATGCCGGGCATGGACGGCTTCGAGGCCACCCGTCGTATACGCACGTACGAACGTGAACATGGTAAGCAACGGATACCGATTATTGCTTTGACGGCTCATATATCCGCAACGGCAAGGCGAAAATGCTTTGATGCTGGTATGGATGAACATGTGGGCAAGCCTTTCAACCGTGAGCGCATTATGCAGCTGATCCGGGAGTATCTGGTCATCAATGAAACGGCTGCAGTGGATGTTGTGCACTAAACAATAACAATAAGAAAGGGGGTTAAGTGTCATCATGCGCGTCAGTCAGTCGCTTTCATTGATTTTGCTGGTATTGATGCTGGTTGCTTGCGCAACCTCGGTTGATCATTTGCCGGTGACAACGGGTACAACCGAACAAACGGACCCTCAGTTGAAGCAGGTAACCGTGCAATACCTGGGCGTTGGCGGTTTGTTGATTCGCTATGGCGACACCGCCTTGTTGACTGCACCGTCGTTCAGTAACCCGGCACTGCTGGGCTTGCCGCCGGGGCCTTTTCAACCGATAGCACCTGACCATGAACGTATTGATGCACTGATGCCTCAAGTGGATGATGTGGAGATGATCCTTGTCGGTCATGCACATTATGACCATCTGATGGATGTTCCCAGAGTCATGGAAAAGCATGCGTTAAAAGCGCATGTCTATGGTTCACAAACCATGAAGCACTCAATTGCCGGTTCTGTTTCTGAAGATCGTATCGTGGTGGTGAATGATAAGGCTGCCAAAGGGAATGATGCCGGTGAGTGGTTGTATGCGCCCAGTGGCAAACTCCGCATTATGGCTATCGAATCAGAACATGCGCCCCATGTGATGGGTATTACCTTTATGCAGGGGCGCTATGAAGAAGATCTTCCCGCTTTGCCTTGGCATTCAGTTGGTTGGAAAGAGGGGAAGACCTTTGCGTATTTGATCGATTTTCTTGATGACGCAGGTAAGCCCGTATACCGGGTGCATTATCAGGATGCAGCCAGTACGCCGCCACTGGGTTTTGTGCCGGAACTGGCAGCTGCCGATGAGCGTCGGGTAGATCTTGCCTTTCATTGCGTGGGCGCGTTTGAACAGGTAGACAATTATCCTGAAGGGTTGGTGACCGATTTACAGCCAAAGAACAGCATCCTGGGCCACTGGGAAGATTTCTTTGGTAATGATCCGACAGGTGATCAACAAGGTATTCGATTGACCAGTATTGATAACTTCATTCAGCGGCTTGAAACGGTACAGGCAGACGACGCCAAATGGTATTTACCCGATACCTTTGCCGTGATGCACTTTCCTGTCAGCCAGTAATCAAAAAGGGCAGGTAGTACCTGCCCTTTTTGATGATATGCCGAGACGACGAGTGGAGTATCAGATGGCTTCCTGATCGGACTTCAGGCGACCGGAATCATTCGGCACTTTCAAAATTTCACAAAGACGCTGACGCCAGGACAGGCGCTCGTGCTGGGGCAGTTTTCTCAGGGTATCCTGGATCACCAGCAGGGCGGCTTCCATTACGGTATCGTCTTCAAAATGCAGCAACTCAACCTGTCGGATAATTTCTACAGCCAACTTCACATGTTCAGGGGCGTCATCATAGGACATTGTCATCTCCGTCTCTGGCATCAGCAGTTCTGATTCAGGTATCCCTTCGGCAACGGAAGCAATGTCTTTAATAACAGGTTGTTGTTGCATGGCGTGTCCTGAGTGGTTTCGAGTTGTTGAGGTTTTTTTATATAACGTAAACAGTGTGGTTCACGCTCGGCGCAGTCGCCAGTCGAAAACAGAATTCAATCGGATGGCTGTAAAGCAATGCGTTTTTAAAACGTCTAACTGCTGTATCAATAAGAGCGGAACTTCAGGCGTTGAGAGATTAGACTGAAAGAATAAACAAGGAAATAGTCCCCATGCCTGCCAAATGACAGCAGTAATAATGGGGATAGTGAGGGATCGATACATGCTGCTTTTCAGTCGTTATTTGGCGCTGGCATTTGCCTGGGTGCTGGGGGTGGGTGAGACTTTTGTGTTTATCACTACTAACAAATATTGGCCGCTGAGTTTTGATGACTATATCGCGGTTGCCTTCATGTTGCTGGTGGCCCGGATGGCACGCAATGAACTCAGCATTGTACTCTTGCCGGTCGGCTGGGCGTTTGTAGTGGGTAATTTCTATGCGATGTTGTTTATGCGGCTGGAAACCAGTTTTAACAGCAGTGAACGGCTGGATGTCATCACCGTTGCGCTGGGCGTTGGTTTTGTCGGCTTATTGACGTCGATTATTGCCTGCGTACAAATGATGCGCAAATATACGGCGCAGGCTGACGATAATCTCCTCCCCTGATAAGACCCGTCAACGCTGGCGCAGTACAGCCTGATAGGGAAGAAGCACTGAAAACTGTTGGTAAAGCGTATTTCACTTACTGTCAGACAATGGCACAGTAAAACTCGGGTGGGTGTAGCCCTTCAGGAAGTCCCTGTACGGGCGATGTATAACCATTACACAGCCTGACCGTTCATCGTATTTCTTTCCCCCGTGGCTTTGGGGGCACTTACGCTTTAAAGCAGTCGCATCAATGAATAATACGCATTCTATGTCTGGCAGGGATAAGCAGCTACTCATACTTGTTCTGGGGATCCTGACCTGCCTGGGGCCACTGGCGATTGACCTTTATCTGCCAGCCATGCCCGCTATCGCCGAAAACATGAATGAACCTCTGGGTAGTATCCAGCTGACGCTGAGCGCCTATACGCTGGGCTTTGCCCTGGGGCAGTTAATGTTTGGTCCATTGGCCGATCGTTTCGGGCGGCTTCCTGTCATGGTGCCCGGCCTGGTGTTTTATATTGTCACGACCCTGCTTTCAGCCTTCACCAATACCGCCAATGAGCTCATCGTAGCCCGTATCCTGCAGGCCATGTCAGGGGCTGCCGTGATGGTCACGATTCCTGCGATGGTGCGTGATATGTTTGATCGGGAAGACTGCGCCCGAATCATGTCGTCCATTCTGCTGGTGATGACAGTGGCGCCGTTGATTGCTCCTTTACTGGGTGGGCAGTTACTTCTGCTGGGTGGCTGGCGTTCGCTGTTTATCACTCTGGCGCTGTTTGGCTGTGCAGCGCTGGTGCTGGCGTTGTTTATGTTGAAAGAGTCTCTGCCGGAAGAACACCGCCAGGCACTGACGGCCAAACAGCTGGCCAGAAACTACCTGTCAGTCATTACCCATCGTAATGCCATGGGTTGTATTCTCGGACATGGCTTTTTCTTTGGTGGGCTGTTCGCGTTTATCAGCGCGTCGCCGTTTGTCTATATCGAACTCTATGGCATAGCGCCGGAATATTATGGTTTTCTCTTTGCGGCTAACATCATTGCGATGGGAACCTGCAATATTATCAATATGCGTCTTATCGGACGTTTCCCACTGCTGAATATGTTGCGTTGTGGAACAGCATTTGCCGCTTTGTCTGGTCTGTTACTGTTATTTATGGCCGTGACGGGTGCAGGTGGTTTGTTAGGTATCGTGATCCCTGTTGTTTTGTTTGTCGGTATGCTGGGCTTTACTGGGCCCAATTCCAATGCCTTGGCACTGTCTTATTTTCCGGGCATTGCCGGTACTGCGAATGCCGCTGCAGGTATTCTGCGTTTTGGCATTGGAGGCATTACGGCAGGGCTTGCCGGGGTGTTTCACAATGGTACAGCGGTTCCGATGGCTGCATTGATTGCCGGTTGTGGACTTTGTTCTGTTTTGTCAGTGATGTTGGTAAGAGAGCAAAGAATTGTCAACCGGGAACCCATCAATGATGAGCATCATGACGAGCCACCCCGGGCTGCTGCCTGAATCAAAACGCCAAGGCGATTACCTTGGCGTCAGGTTGTTATTCCAGAGAGGCTGAGACCAGCTTCAAACCGATAATTCCGGCGACAATCAAAAGAATGCAAAAAATGCGCAGGATATCCCGTGATTCCCCCAGAAAAAGCATGCCAAAGGTGGCGACACCAACGGCGCCAATGCCGGTCCAGACCGCGTAAGCGGTTCCCATGGGCAGTTTCTGCAAGGCCAGCGCCATAAAGTAGAAGCTGATAATGATGGCTGCCGCTGTAGCGACAGTAGGCAGTAGCCGGGTAAACCCTTCTGTGTATTTCAGACCTACAGCCCATACACATTCAAACAAGCCGGCAATGGCGAGATATAACCAGTATTTCATGTCAGCAACCCTTTTCTACTCACAGCCTTCTCGTAAACCGGATGACACTGACACTGCTCTTTGTATCAGCGCATGCAGTTTAGACAGCAAAAGGGATGGGGAGTTTCTGGAGGGAAAGGGCTGGTAACAAAGAAAATGGGTCGGGCATACGCCCGACCCACAGAGCGTTACTCTTCGTGTACGTGCGCTTCTTCGTGGTTGCAGACTTCGCCATGGATGTGGCCGTGTTCCAGCTCATCCTTGGTAGCATCGCGAACTTCCACGACTTCTACGTCAAAGTGCAAGGTCTCACCGGCCAGCGGTGCGTTGGCATCAACGACAACACTCTCTTCAGTTACTGCAGTGACGGTCACGATCTGGGGGCCAAAGGGGCCTTCCGCGTGGAACTGCATGCCGGGCTCAATGGTCTCGATACCGGCGAAAGATTCCATAGGGACTTCCTGCACCAGGTTCTCATCGTATTCGCCGTAAGCTTCGGCGGGTTCAACGGTTACCTGCAGCTTGTCGCCCGCTTTTTTGCCAACCAGGGCGTTTTCCAGGCCTTCAATGATATTGCCGGCGCCGTGCAGGTAGGCCAGGGGCGGATGACCTGCGGAGCTGTCCAGGACTTCGCCTTGATCGTTCTTCAGGGTGTAGTGGATCAGTACCGCTTTCTGGTCAGAAATTGTCATCAGATAACCTTAGGGAATTTATGGCAGGAGAGGCTTTCCATGCTAACGAACTTTGGGGTTCGGGAACAGGAAAAAAGGCAAGAATTCGGGAAGAAATCAGGACGGCCTGCAGCGGGTGCTGCAGGCCGGATGCGGATTAGCCGATCAGGGCGGCAGTATCCTGAGCGATCATCAGCTCTTCGTTAGTCGCAACCACCATGGCAACGGTGCTGCCTTCGTTGGTGATAACGCCTTCGTTGCCAAAACGGAACTTCTCGTTCAGTTCGTCGCTCATGTCGAAGCCGAATACGGCCATCAGCTCCAGAACCTTCTTACGGATCAGGTCGGAGTTTTCACCGATACCACCGGTGAATGCCAGTGCGTCGATGCGACCCAGGGCAACAGCCAGACCGGCCAGCTGCTTGGCAAGAACGTAGCAGAATACGTCCAGGGCCAGCTGTGCACGACGGTTGCCTTCAGCAGCCGCTTCTTCGATGGCGCGGCAGTCGTTGCTCAGACCGGAAATACCCAGCAGACCGGACTTCTTGTTCAGAATGTCGGTGATTTCTTCCAGGGTGTAACCGTAGGTCTTGTTCAGGAAGCTGAATACGTTCGGATCCAGGCTGCCGGAACGGGTGCCCATTACCAGGCCTTCCAGCGGGGTCAGACCCATGGTGGTGTCAACGGATTCACCGTTCAGGACGGCCGCGGCGCTGGCGCCGTTACCCAGGTGAGCGACCAGGATAGCGCTGTTGTTCAGTTCCAGGCCCAGCATTTCAGCAGCACGGGCGCTGACGTAACGGTAGCTGGTGCCGTGCATGCCGTAACGACGCAGGCCCTGCTCTTCGTAGTACTCGTAAGGTACGGCGTAGATGTAGGCGCGCTCAGGCATGGTCTGGTGGAAAGCGGTGTCGAATACGGTCGCCTGCTTCAGGCCGGGGAAGTATTCGATGGCAGCACGGATGCCGACCAGGTGAGCAGGGTTGTGCAGCGGTGCCAGGTGGATGCAGTCTTCGATGCCCTGAACCACTTCGTCAGTGATGATGCAGGACTCTTTGAAGGTTTCACCACCGTGAACCACGCGGTGGCCGATGCCGCCGATGGTGTCGAACAGGTTGGTTTCTTTCAGGACGTCCAGCAGCTTGCCAAAGACTTCGAAGTGGCCGGCAGATGGCATTTCGACCATGTCTTTGTTGCCCTGGAATTTCCAGCGGACAAACGCTTCCGGAGTGGACAGACGCTCAGCAACACCGCTGATTTTCTCGTCACCGTTCTGGGGGTTGATCACTGCAAACTTCAGTGAAGAGCTGCCGCAGTTGATGATCAGGATGTTTTCTTGGGTCATGGGGCTTCCGTTTAGACTGGTTCGACTCAGTGACTGTCGGTCTCAGTAGGCTGAGGCCGATATCAAAATCGCGCGCAAAGTATCAATTGCAGTTTAGCTGGGTCAATCCGTATATGTGCGGGAGCAGGGAATAACCCGGTTTTTTGTCTGGCAATATGCCTGAATAGTCCCCGTGAGGCCTTTCGTCCAGTACGGATTAGCGTTTGCAGACCTATGCCGTATGATTAGACCCCCTAATGCCTGATTGGTTGCCATTGTGCAGGTCGGGTCTTTATTCATGGTGAGTGTGCCTGTCTGATGATGCATTCTGACATCCTGGTGACAATCGTGATTTCGCTGGCGATCCATGCCGCGATTGTCGGCTTTGTTGGAAAGCCTGAAACCCGTCTGGATATGCTGGCGTTGCCCCAGGGCGGGCAGACTTTGCAGTTGAATGTCACCCTGGCGAGCCCGCCCAAACCAAAGACCGAGCCAGTGAAGACTGATCAAAAAGAACCCTCTGATGAGCCAGAACCACAGGTGGTTAAAAAGCCGGAGTCTGTGGTAACGACTCGCGGTGAATCGCCCAGTAAAGCGGTTGCAAAAACCGAAGATGATCGCCCCAAACCGCCAGAGTCTGAGAAGCAACCTGAAACATTGCCACCAGAAAAGTTGGTAGCAAAAAAGGAAACCACTGAATCCCAACAGCCTGTTACGGAAGCGTCAAAGGGGAATACTGCTCAGGATATGAACCGTACCGCTGATGTCGCTGGTTTGACTGACCAGCGTCCCTTGGTATCGGAGCCACTGTTTAATGGTGCCCAGCGCAAACCGGCTTATCCGTACATGGCGCGTAAGCGCGGACAGCAGGGCACGGTGCTGCTGGAGGTTTTTCTGGATAAGCGGGGGCAGATTGAATCGGTAACCCTGGTGGATTCTTCCGGTTTCAGCCTGTTGGATCGTGCGGCGGAAAAAGCCGTGCGCCGGTGGTCGTTCCGGCCGCTGGTGCGTGATGGTGTGGCACTGTCGAGCCGTGTACGGGTACCGGTCGTTTTCAGGCTGGATGCATAATCCACTGTTGGCATTTCTTACGTGTGATAGCGCTGCCGCGTAACCAACCATTTATTCACACAGTCCCCCCGATTATCAAAAAGCCCCGGCAAATTGGATGGGTTGGCTATCTTTGATGCTGCCATGATTACCGTGCACCCGGGGGCGTCATTGCCTGCGGTGTAATGGGGTAATCCCACTATTTCAGGTTGGGGAGTTTGAATGGGCGCAGTGAGCGGGCGTTTCGCGTTGTATGCTACCGATAGTCAGGGAGCCAGGCAGGCGGTAGAACTGGAGCAATACCTGGATCAGGTTGATCTGTTTGTAGAGGCTGATGTTCGCGTTACTTTGCCTGATTTTGTCTGTTTCTTTCAGCGTCCTGTTCAGGATGTCCTTAGCGTTCACCTCAAACACTATGAATGCCATATTGTCTTTCTGAAATCCGGTCAACGCAGAGAGCGCTTGGCCGGCATGTTCCGGTTAAAGGGGGATCCGCATCGGGTTTTGGTGATTGCCGTGGATGTGTCGGCCGGTATCTGCCTGCCGGTTTATGGTGAACATGACGCCGGTCGGCAGCACCAGTTAACAGAGCAGATTGCCTGGTTGCTGGGGCTGAAGCCCGTATTATCGTTTCCAGGCTCACAGGATGAGGTACGACAATACCTGTTATCACTGGGGCTGCGTCATGGCTGGACGCTTGATCCGGTATCAAGCACCGCACTTCAGCGTGTTGCGACAGCGCTGTTTCAGCAGCGGCCGGTGGCCTGGGTGCAGTCTTCCGGCACTATGCCGGTCTGGCCGCAGGACTCGGCATGGTCGGACGGCGTGGTTCAGCATAACTCACTGGATACGATGAACCCCGATGCTTATGAAGCCCTGGTCCTGGTATCAGACCAGTGTGATGTCAGTGAAACGTTAGCCCGGCTCAGCGACAAAACGCTTATCTGGCGCCCCAAAAGCCTGGTGGTGGGCGTTTACTGCAATCGCGATACCCCGCTGGAAGTCGTCGGGCAGGGACTGGTGCAGTTTCTGGATGACCATGGTTTGTCGATTGATAGTGTGCGATACCTGGCGGGCCTGGATCTGCAACGCCATCATCCTGCGCTGAATGACTTCGGCATTATTCATGACATTCCCCTGCTGACCTACAGTATTGAAGAATTGCTGGAAGCGGATCCTGAACGCCCGGTGTCTGAAATGAAGCGTCTGTGGGAGAACGGTCACTTTTCAGTGGCTGAAGCCGCTGCCCGCTACAGCAGTGGTGCCAGGACGGTTCTGGTGCCGGAATCCACCTTTTATCTGCAGGCCAATGGACCTTCTGTGCGCATGGTGATTTGCAGAATCCCTGAGCACCATGCCATGGCGTCATCGGAGCCAGAGTATAACGGCCGGCACCTGCCGGATCATACCGGCAGCCACCAGATCGTGGTCTGTAGCGGTATGCACTGTTCCCGGGTGGGCAGCTGCCACCGGCTGGCGGACTCTGTCCGTCGGTTGGCACGGGATCTGGGGCAGGGGGCTCAACAGATACAGGTCGCGTCAAGCGTGTGCTGTGTTGCCTGCCGGTACAAGAATTCAGCGGTTGTACATGAACGTCTGGCGGCGCATGAAAGCCCTGTTAACGACGGGGTGCGCCTGCGGGACATTCATAGTTTTTCGCGTACCCAATGGCAACAGATACTTCGGGCAATAGACCAACGGGAGCCACTGCGACATCTGATGACGTCCCGTCACCTGATCCCCATGGGAAACGAGTGAACCTTATGGGTTTTGTTGACTCTAATCAGTACCAGGCCCGGTTATAGAGCGTTCGAATTGGTAAATATACGTATCATGGTGTGGTAATTGTTCTCATCTTCAGGGAAAATGCCCTCCCGTATCGTCAATTCAGCCTCGAAGGATGAGTGCCTGGATGAAGGCCCTGATACCAATGAATTCAACTGTCAGGGAAAACAGCTGGCTCCGAACATAAACCCTTGGGGACGGGGCGGCCTTCAGCACCTGGATAAACGCCAGAAGTGAGAGACAAAAAACGTGAGTGCCAAGACTGATACCCTTGACCTGACCCTCTACGGCATTACCGGCGCCGTCGACATCCTGCGAAACCCTTCCTACGACCTGCTTTACGAAGAAGAAACCCGTGATGATCTGGACGGTTATGAGCGTGGTGTGGTTACTGAGTCCGGCGCGGTGGCTGTGGATACCGGCATATTTACCGGACGTTCGCCGAAAGACAAATACATTGTCCGTGATGATACGACTCGGGATACGCTCTGGTGGGCTGACCAGGGACGAAACGACAACAAGCCCATTGATCAATCTGTCTGGAAGGACCTGAAAGGTGTTGTCACGCGACAGCTATCTGGCAAGCGGTTGTTTGTTGTCGATGCTTATTGTGGTGCTAATCCCGATACCCGGCTCTGTGTGCGCTTCATTACCGAAGTGGCCTGGCAGGCGCATTTTGTTACGAATATGTTTATTCGGCCTTCTGCCGAAGAATTGGGTACCTTTGAGCCAGACTTCATCGTCATGAACGGCGCCAAGACCACCAACCCAGACTGGCAGGCGCAGGGGCTGAATTCCGAGAATTTTGTCGCGTTCAACCTGACCGAGCGCATGCAGTTGATTGGCGGTACCTGGTACGGCGGTGAAATGAAGAAAGGGTTGTTCTCCGTCATGAACTACCTGCTGCCGCTGAAAGGCATTGCTTCCATGCATTGCTCTGCCAATATCGGTAAAGAGGGCGATGTGGCCGTCTTCTTTGGTTTATCCGGTACGGGTAAAACGACGCTGTCCACTGACCCTAACCGGGAACTGATTGGCGATGATGAACATGGCTGGGATGATGATGGTGTGTTCAACTTCGAAGGTGGTTGTTACGCCAAGTGCATCAACCTCAGTCAGGAAAATGAACCTGATATTTACAATGCTATTCGTCGCGATGCTCTGCTGGAAAATGTAGCTGTTGATGCGGATGGCAAGATTGATTACGACGATGGCAGTAAGACAGAAAACACCCGTGTGTCTTACCCTATCTACCATATTGAGAACATCGTCAAACCGGTCTCTCGTGGCGGTCATGCGACACGGGTTATCTTCCTGACCGCAGATGCTTTCGGCGTGTTGCCACCGGTTTCCAAACTGACACCAGAACAAACCCAGTATCACTTCCTGTCCGGCTATACCTCGAAGTTGGCAGGTACAGAGCGTGGCATTACTGAACCGACGCCGACCTTCTCTGCGGCTTTCGGTGCTGCTTTCCTGATGCTGCACCCAACACAATACGCCCAGACACTGGTCAAGCGGATGCAGGATTCAGGCGCGACCGCTTACCTGGTTAACACCGGCTGGAATGGCACCGGCAAGCGCATTTCCATCAAGGCGACTCGCGCCATTATTGATGCGATCCTGAACGGTTCCATTGATGAGGCGGCTACTGTGATGTTGCCGTACTTCAACCTGGAAGTGCCGGTCGCGGTGTCCGGTGTGGACGATGTTTCTATTTTGGATCCGCGTAATACCTATGATGATCCTGAAGTCTGGGAGCGTCGTGCGCAGGATCTGGCCGCGCGTTTTGTGAAGAACTTCGCACAATACACCGATAATGATGCCGGTAAGGCGCTGATTGCGGCAGGTCCGCAGCTGTCATAGCCTGTTTTTCCGGTACACTCTGAACGCGGCGAAAGCCGCGTTCTTTGTTTCCGGGATAACCGATACACCATGCTGACTGACGACATATGCCCGCTTTGCGGCAATTTTGACACCCGCCATTACCATCGGGACAAGGTGCGGGATTACCTGCAGTGCAATAACTGCCAGTTGGTGTTTGTGCCTTCTTGCTATCACTTGTCCAGTGAGCAGGAAAAAGCGGTGTATGACCAGCATGATAACTGTGTCGATGATCCGGGTTATCGTCGGTTTCTTTCTCGTGTATTTGATCCTGTCATGGAGCACCTCAACCAACAAGGCGTGATTCAGGGCGATGGGCTGGATTTTGGTTGTGGTCCGGGCCCGGCGTTGGCCGCCATGTTCAGTGAAGCCGGCCACAGGGTGGCAGTTTATGATCTTTATTACGCCCACCAACCTGAAGTGCTGGAAAAAAACTATGATTTTGTGACCGCAACGGAGGTGATTGAACACCTTGCCTGCCCAGGTATTGTGCTGAAGCAACTATTCGGTATGGTCAGGCCGGGAGGCTGCCTCGGACTCATGACAAAACGGGTGCTGGATCGTCATGCCTTTGCCGGTTGGCACTATATTCGTGATCCGACCCATATCTGTTTTTATTCTGAAGAAACCTTCCGCTGGTTGGCTGAAACCTATGACTTTGTCATGGAATATCAGGGCAGCGATGTGATCATTCTGTCTCGACCGGATTGAGCGGTTTTATACGGCACTGTTATCCTGTGCTTGCCGGTATAATCTGGCGGGTCTAAAGCTAGCTGGATAAGAAATACAATACTCTAATAGATCATTGATACATGTCATAAGCCGTATGGCGCCTTCCTGTTAGGTTTTATTTGTTGGAATTGCAGATAAAAAATAACAGGCATATGGCAGGTGCTATGAAGGCAGTGACAGCGATTCTCCGTTTTCTTACCCAACCATCCGTCAGATACTCTGCTGGTATTTTATTACTGGGTGGGGTATTCATTGGCCTGTTTGGCTGGGGGGCAGCCAGTTATACCCTTGAGGCCACCAGTACCGAGTCATTCTGCATTAGCTGTCACGAAATGCGTGACAATGCTTACGCCGAACTGCAGGACACCATTCATTACAGCAACCGTACCGGCACCCGTGCCACCTGTGCCGATTGCCATGTTCCCCATGATCTGCCGGGTAAAGTAGCCCGCAAGATCGAAGCCATGCGGGAGGTATACGGTAAATTCACCGGTATTATCGATACCCCGGAAAAATACGAAACTCACCGTCTGGTCATGGCTGAGCGCGTCTGGGCGGATATGCGTGAAGATGATTCTGCCGCTTGCCGGGCCTGTCATGTGAATCTTGAAACGTCGCTGGATCAGCAGTATCAGTGGGCGCGCATGAATCATGAAAAGGCGATCGAGACCGGACAGACCTGTATCGACTGCCATCAGGGGATTGCCCATAAACTGCCGAACACCCGTCTGATGCAAAAGCCGCTGGTCGATTAAGGGTTATTTCATGCTGAATGCCGGAAACAGTCTGGCCATACTGGCGCTGATCACAGGGCTGGGGGTGGTCTTGTTCCCGGTATTGAGAGGTATTCGTCGTTTACCCGTCAGTGGCTTACTCGTTGCCCATGTGCTCAGTCTGCAGGCTGCCTTCCTGGTTCTGGTTTATGCCCTTGTCACGGATGATTTCTCGATCAGTTACGTGAAGTCGCACTCGGAAGCGAACCTGCCTCTTATCTATAAAGTCAGTGCCGTCTGGGGCGGGCATGGGGGATCCCTGTTGTTCTGGGCAATGCTTCAGGCTGGCTGGATGGGGGTGTTTTACCGGTTGTGCCAATCGTTTTCTGAAGCTCAAAAAAACATTGCTCTGGCGTTTATGGCGATGATCAGTACAGGGCTGGTCGGACTATTACTGTTTTCCTCACCATTCGCGCCAGCGGTTTCAGCGCTGTCGTCTGATGGTTCAGGATTAAACCCGATGCTGCAGGATGCTGGTCTGATATTTCATCCACCGGCTCTGTACCTGGGATATGGCGGTTTAACCGTTGTATTCGGCATGGTGATGGCATCGTTACTGTCTCCGGCTGCCGGGACACAGTCTGCCTGTCGCCCCTGGCTGCTGACAGCCTGGTCATGGCTGACACTGGGCATCGTGCTTGGCAGCCGTTGGGCTTATACCGAACTGGGTTGGGGCGGCTGGTGGTTCTGGGATCCGGTGGAGAATGCCTCATTGATGCCCTGGTTGACGGCTACCGCGATGCTCCATCAAGTGTGGCGGGGGCGAGAGAGGGATCGTTGCTCCGGTAGCCTGGTGCTGCTGGCAATAGCAACCCAGGCGCTGATTCTGGTGGGTACCTTTCTGGTGCGATCCGGTGTGCTGACGTCGGTGCATGCGTTTGCCATGCAGCCGGCCATGGGAATGACGATACTGGGTTTTATTGTCTTTGTTGCCGGTTTCTCGCTGACTCTGTATGCCTTGCGTGCACCTGCCGTCACAGCAGAAACACTGTCTGGACGGTCACTGGTCTTGCTGGTCGTCGTGCTCCTGCTGCTGGTTGCTTGCGCTAGCATTCTTTTGGGTACGTTATACCCCATCGGTTTTGAAGCCTTTGGCTCAGGGCGAATCTCCGTTGGGGCGCCTTATTTCAATGCTTTCTTTATTCCACTCGCTTTACTGCTGGCCGCTATCCTGACGGCTTTTTCGGTCTATGAACGACAAGCGATTCTTATGACTATTGCCGCTGAAGCGACGCTGTTTTTGTTAGCGGGGCTGATGTTGTCCTGGCAGATTGTGGGGTTTGGCTGGATAACGTGGCTGGTGCTTGCCATGACACTGTGGACTGGCTGGTCACAGCTTTGCTGCCTACGAAAAAAACTTAATAAAACCGGTGCAGCGATGGCGCATATTGGGTTAATGCTGGCAATCACCGGCGCCTGTCTATCTGATGCTGGACTGCTGCAAAAAGAGATCGGCATGCGTCCCGGACAACAGGCGACCCTGGGCGGTTATCAATTTGTATTCATGGGGACGACACCGCTTCGCGGGCCGAATTACCTGGCGGACTATGCCTTTTTTTCGGTCTATGACGATGCAGGGCGACGGACAGATATGCATCCGGAAAAACGATGGTATGCCCGGCCTGATGTGGTGATGACAGAAGCCGCTGTAGACACGACCTGGCGGCGTGATCTCTATATCACCCTGGGAGAACCATTGGCCCAGGGAGGCTGGTCAGTCCGCCTGAAGGTTAAACCGTACATCAGCCTGCTCTGGTTGGGGGGAGGACTGATGGTGCTGGCTGGATTCTGGGTGGTGGGTTCGCGCGTGCGGCATTTTAGAAAAGCGGCAGAAGGTCAACGGACGTCAGGTCAGTCCGGTCTGGTTGTCTGATGAATGGGGGAATTATGAAGAAGCAGGGTTCTGTATCAAAACCGTATGGGGTGACGGCCTGCCGTACTGGCCTGTTGACACTGTTGCTGTTGGCGACGGCAGGTCTGCAGGCCAGCGAAACAGGTGTTGAGGCCAGGAACGAAATGTTTAAAGACGGCTTTCCCAGGCAATACGAGTCCTGGAAAGCCACGGAAAAGATGGATTTCAAAAGTGCCCATAATGGCAACCAGTTTGAAGACATGCTGGAAAAGGATCCGCGACTGGTCGTGTTATGGGCAGGTTACGGATTTTCCAAGGATTACAATGCGCCGCGTGGGCATATGTATGCCGTGACCGATGTGCGTAATACGCTTCGAACCGGTGCACCTTCTGGCCCGGATGACGGACCGATGCCGAATGCCTGCTGGAGCTGTAAAAGCCCGGATGTTGCACGGCTGATTGATGAGCAGGGTAAGGATGCCTATTTCGCCGGCAAATGGGCGTCCAAAGGTACCGAGATCGTCAACCCGATTGGTTGTGCAGACTGCCATGACACCAGCAGTGAT
The DNA here is from genome assembly GCA_964291505.2 of uncultured Kistimonas sp. Taxonomy (GTDB): domain Bacteria; phylum Pseudomonadota; class Gammaproteobacteria; order Pseudomonadales; family Endozoicomonadaceae; genus Kistimonas. Next base: position 108,311 of record OZ220216.1, read on the forward strand.
GACATGAAACTGGCCATTTCCCGCCCCTATCTGGAGGATGGTCTGGCAGCTTTGGGTTACGACCACGCGAATGCGTCACAGCAGGATATGAAGTCGCTGGTGTGTGCCCAGTGCCATGTGGAGTACTACTTTGCCGGCCCGAACAAGGAAGTGGTATTTCCCTGGGCAGAAGGCACCAAAGCGGAAGAGATGGAGCAGTATTTTGATCACCGAGCCTTCAGTGACTGGACCCATGCCATTTCCCGGGCACCGATGCTGAAAGCCCAGCACCCGGGTTGGGAAACCTGGCAGGAAGGGGTACACGGTAAAAATAATGTGTCCTGTGTCGACTGCCATATGCCCAAGAAACGGGATAAAGGTATTACCTTTACCGATCACCGGGTGATGAGCCCGCTGGCCAATATTGAGGGCACTTGTCAAAGCTGCCATACCCAGTCGAAGGAATATCTGGTCAGCATGGTGACTGGCTACCAGGAAAAGATCGGTGAGATGAAGATCCGGGCGGAAGACCTGCTGGTCAAGGCGCACATTGAGGCTGGCGCTGCCTGGAAAGCGGGTGCCGGTGAACAGGAAATGCAGAAGGCTCTGACACTGATCCGTCATGCCCAATGGCGCTGGGATTATGCGATTGCATCCCATGGCGCGTCCTTCCATGCACCGGAAGAGTCGTTGCGGGTATTGGGAACGGCGGTTGAAAAAGCCGGCGAGGCGCGGCTGGAAATTGCCCGGGTACTGGCAAAGCATGGCATGACTGATCCTGTATCCATGCCGGATCTGTCAACCAAGGAAAAAGCTCAGGCGTATATTGGCTTGAATATGGAGAAGCTCAAGGCAGACAAAGAAGCGTTTAAGAAAAATGTGCTGCCTAAATGGAATGAAGATGCCAGGCACAAAGGGAATTTGAGGTAATTGTCGCTAGAACCGGGCTAACAGCACTGTAAATTGTGCATTGTTGTTAGCCCGGTAGATTTTAGTTTGAAGTCGGATCCATATGGCCGCGTTATTAAATATTGGGTACATATCAGAGTATTATATGGGTCACATATCACATTTTTTGGTAGTGATATCTAAAGATAGGTTTACTGGTCAATTAGTTGCGTATTTCAATAAAGCGCAGAATATCTGTTATTAATCACTATAAAAAGTAAGGGCTTTATGTAATCAAAATATCTGAGTTGTGATTCATGTTCTAACAAGCTAATTATGTAATCTTCGGATTAAAGATCTTATTAGTTCGGGGCGATAATTAATTTTGATGTCTGCTAATAACCCGAGTTAATAGATAATAATTAACATGAGTCTTTCCCTCATGAATATGTTACAGCTTGTGCCATATGCTTTTGGGAGTCGTTTTTTTAAATATATGGGCCTTTTGCTTGCCTTTACCGTTTTTTTAAAGCCGGTATTGGGGCGGGCTGCTGATGTTTGTACTACTGCTAGCACAACGCTCAACGCAGGGAATCCTGTTTCGGGTGCCAATAACTGTGATTTGGATGCTGGAGAAAGCGTGCAGATTGACAGTGATGGCTCTATTAACACGACGGAGATCAGTGCTATCGTTGTGCAGTTTGGTAATGTGGGCGGAAATATCAGCATTGATGGTTCTGTATCGACAACTGCAGCGTCGGGGCGACTTGTACTGGTTGCGGGAGATGTTGGAGATGTTACCAATACTGGCACACTGACTTCCACATTCACTGCTCTCCAACTGGGCTTTGGAGCACAAATATCAGTCGGAGATGTTTTGAACAGTGGCACGATTGATGGTGATGATCCCGGGGGGAGTGTTGGGGTTGGTCTATTAATTGGCTCAGTGAGTACAATAGGAACCGTGACCAATACCGGTACAATTCGAGGCGATAGAGCCGTGTTTGCTACGTCTCAGGCAACGATCATTACCTCCGGCACCATATCGAATCCAGACCCATCGGTTGCGCTGATAACATTTAGCGGTGGGGCTGATTTAATTATTGAGGATGGTGCAATTTTTAGTGGTGGTAATATTAACGTTCAGAGTGGCTCTACCCTTGATATTCGCGGTGGCTACACTACGGATGCATCACAAGTTTTTAGCACCTTTGATAGCATCACGATTGAAAATACTGGCGCGCTTCAGGTGAGTGTGAATAGTGATGGGAGCCAGTATAACCGGTATCTTGCAGGCACAGTCACTTTTGACCCTGGTGCAGGTATCAATGTTGATGTTCCGGTAACCAATACGTTATCCGACGGGGATACATTGTCCGGCGTTGTTAATGCAACCACATTCAATGGCGTGGATGGACTCGCGGTAACTGATAATAGTGCATTGCTGGATTTTACGGCAGTGCTAAATGGTAACGACCTGGATTTGCAAATTGCCGCCGATAGTAGTGGTAGTGGTAATACAGGCGTTCTTATCTCATTGGATCGTGCAGGGGAGCAGTCAGGGCGTGGTGCTGCCCGGGTGCTGGATGAACTGAGGCTACAACAGTCGCTCAGTGGTGATATGGCAACAGTGATAGCCGCTTTCAATGCTCTGCCGACAGATAAAGATGTCGCGTCAGCTACGCAGCAAACATTGCCATTACTAACGGGTAATCTGCGGCAGACCAGTATTAAGGCCATGAAAACGGGGCATCGCATTGTCCAGGCCAGACAACAGCGACTGACAGGCTTTTCCTTTGGAGAACAGGTCGATGAAAAGGGGCGCGAATTTTGGATAAAGCCATTTGCTGCCCGTGCTGATCAGAACGAACGAAATGATGTAGAGGGTTATGAGGCTGATACTTTCGGTCTTGTTCTTGGTGCTGACCACGCGTGGGACGATGAAAGCCGCTATGGTTGGGCGCTTTCTGCCAGTCAGTCCGATATTACATCTGACAGGGGCACCAGCAGCGCACAGGTGAATAGTTATCAGGTGATCGGTTATGGCAGTCATATTCTGGATGAACAATCGGAGTTTAATTTTCAGCTGGGTATGGGCTACAACCTGAATGAAGGAACCCGTTCTATAACGTTCAGTGGGTTAAACCGCCATGCATCATCAGAATACTCAAGCTGGAGTGCTCATTTCGGGGGACGCTTTTCGAAGAACTTTGATTTATCGGATCAGATGAGTCTGGTTGCTAGCATCGGTACTGACTTTACTTATATTCGGGACGATGCATATAAGGAAACGGGTGCAGATAGCTTGAATCTGGATGTGGACAGTTCTGATTCAAAAGAGCTGTTGATCATGGCAGAAAGTGTGTTGAGTCTTAGTCTGGACAATGATACGACGCTCACGTCAAGCTTGGGATTAGGCTACGACATGCTTCGTAATAAAAACAGTATCACAGCTGCTTATGTTGGCGGAGGATCAGTATTCACAACAGAAGGTATTGAACCTTCTTCCTGGACCCTAAGGGCAGGTATTGGTATCGCTATGAAAATTTGGGAAACGATTGAACTAACAGCGCGTTATGACCTGGAATCGAGGGAACGTTATTTGAACCAGAGTGCCTCGGTTAATTTGCGCTGGCCTTTTTGATCGATAGTTTCAGTAAACAAGATAAATCCGAACCCTGTAGATTCATGAAATCAAAATCGTATTGGCAGGCATATTACGTCCTCATGATTAATGGTATCAGTGCCTCCTTATTATCGATGAGATCCGCCAGGGTATATTGATCCAGCACTCCAATAAATGCGTCCACCCCTTCCTTTAATACGCCCTTCAGCCGACAGGCGGGCAGGATTTTGCAGACCGGTTTGGTGCAGTCCACCACCTGCAGAGATTCTTCCAGCGCCATCACGACTTGGCCAATACGTATTTCATCCGCCGGTTTCCCGAGCATGATGCCGCCACCTTTGCCGCGAATGCTGTGTATCAGGCCAGCTCGTGCCAACTGGTGAACCACCTTGACCACATGGTTGCGTGAGAGATCGTAGGCCTCGGTCACTTCCGTAATACTGGACTTATAACCCTCCGGGCGGGTGGCCAGGTACATCAGGGCGCGCAGGCCAATATCGGTGAATGTGGTAAGACGCATGAGGAACCGCTTTGTACAAGTTAAGAAAACATGAGCATTTTAACTTGAACATGCATTCAAAATGCAAGATTATTAAAGAGGCATAAAAAATACACTTTTAAGGTTGTTATGTTATCTACAGAAACCATTAGGATTGTACAGTCCACTATCCCCCTGCTGGAGTCTGCCGGTACGGAACTGACTCGCCATTTTTACCAGCGGATGTTTTCCCATAACCCGGAACTGAAGGATGTGTTCAATCTGAGCCATCAGCGCTCTGGTGGACAACCGGTTGCACTGTTCGAAGCCGTTCTCGGGTATGCCAGAAATATTGATAACCTTTCCGTACTGAGCGCCGTTGTTGAGCGTATTGCCCAGAAGCACACCAGCTTCCTCATTACGCCGGACCAGTATCAGATTGTCGGGCATCACCTTATTGAAACGATTCGTGAGCAGGCGGGGGAAGCGGCTACTGATGAAGTGCTGCAGGCCTGGACTGAGGCTTACCAGTTGCTGGCGACCATTTTCATTGAGCGGGAAGAAGCCATTTATCAGGCCAGTGAAGAAGTCGTTGGTGGCTGGCGTGGTCTTCGTCCTTTCCGGGTTGTGCGAAAATTCCGTGAGAGTGACCTGATTACTTCATTCTCGCTTGAGCCTGTCGATGGAAAACCGGTTATGGATTTCAGACCCGGGCAGTATCTAGGCATCAAACTGAAGCCCGCCACCAGTGACTATTCCGAAATTCGACAGTACTCATTGTCTGATGCGCCGAATGGCTGCAGTTACCGTATCAGCGTCAAGCGTGAAACCGGTGACGTCGATGGACTGGTATCAAACTGGTTACATGATGCTGTTAATGAAGGTGATGTGATTGAAGTTATGCCACCTGCCGGCGATTTCTTCCTGAATGTGGATGACGATACACCGGTTGTACTGATCAGCGCAGGTGTTGGCTTAACACCGATGCTGTCAATGTTGAACACGCAGTTGTGCAATGGACATCAAGGGTCGCTATTCTGGCTGCATGCCTGTGAGAATGGGCGCGTTCATGCATTCAAAGACGATATTCGTAATAAGGAACAGCAGCAGGAACGCTTGAAATCCTGGGTTTGGTATAACCAACCGGCTGCAGGTGATCGTCCCGCTGAAGACTATGATTTTGATGGACATATGGCGTTGGAAAAGGTTCGCCAAGCGATAGACGCTCCTGGCGCACATTTTTACTTCTGCGGACCACTGCCTTTTATGAAGATGGTCAAAGAAACGCTGGTGGAGTGGGGCGTCGAGGACGAACGGATACACTACGAGGTGTTTGGTCCTTATAGCAGTCTTTAAACATGTCAGACATGCCAGCAAAAAGGCTATGGTCTTTCAACCATAGCCTTTTCATTTTTGCTTTCAGGTAATGCTTATTTGATTCTTGGTTTGTAGCGTCAGGCGGTGACTTTTTCAGGGATCACTCTGCCAGCCTCGGCGGTACTTTTAACAATGGGTCTGCGTTTGGGGTTCAGGTGCCCGTTAAAGCGTTTCTCCAGTAGTCTGAAGCCTCCCATCATGATCAGGCTTAGTACCAGGTAGCAGGCGCCTGCCGCCAGGAAGATTTCAATCGGCGTATAGGTACGGGCAATGATGGTCCGGGCCATACCGGTCAGATCCAGCAGGGTAATGGTGCTGGCCAGTGCGCTACTCTTGAGCATCAGAATCACTTCGTTGCCGTAAGCCGGCAGGATCATGCCAAACGCGCGGGGCAGGAGTACACGACGGTACATCTGCACCTTGCTCATGCCCAGTACACGACAAGCCTCAATTTCCCCCTTGGGAATAGACGCCAGTGCGCCCCTGAGGATTTCCGCAGAATACGCTGATGTATTCAGGCAGAAGGCGATGATTGCACACCAGTAGGGTTCACGCAGGTAAGGCCAGAAAATGCTTTCCCGGACAATCTCGAACTGCGCCAGTCCGTAATAGACAAGGAACAGCTGCACCAGCAGCGGGGTGCCGCGGAAAAAGAAGATATAACTGTAGGGCAGTGACTTGATCCAGAGTTTATCGGAATGGCGTGCCAGACCGATGGGCAGCGCCAAGGCGGCGCCGAGTATGCCGGAGACGACCACCAGTTGAACGGTCATCCAGGCGCCTTCCATCAGGCGGGGGAAATAGTCGATGACAACACTGAAATCCATAATCAGGCCCTCGCGACGCCGCGGTTAGCGCGTTTTTCCAGGTAGTGGAGACCGATCATGGTGACAATGGTCAGCAGCAGGTACATGAAGGCTGCAGCCAGATAGAAAGTGAACGGTTCCTTGGTGTAATTCACGGCCACACTGGCCTTACGCATGATGTCGTCCAGTCCGATGACCGACACCAGCGCGGTATCCTTGAGCAGTACGAGGAACAGGTTGCCGAGCCCCGGCAGCGCCAGCCGCCAGACCTGGGGAAGGGTAATGCGGAAAAATATACGCAGTTTGCTCATGCCCAGTGCCAGTCCGGCTTCACGTTGTCCGGCAGGGATGGACTGAATCGCGCCCCGGAAGACTTCTGTCGCATAAGCGCCAAAGGTCAGGCCGAGTGCCGTGACACCGGCGGCAAAGGGGCCGATCTCAATGTATTCGTCGTAACCGAATTGGCTGGCTATACCCATCAGCACCGTGGTGGCGCCGAAGTAAATGATCAGTACCGTCAGAAGTTCCGGCAGGCCGCGGATCAGGCCGGTATAGCCGGAGGCAATGGCACGGGCCATGCGGAAGCGGGACAGTTTGGCGGATGCGCCCAGCAGCCCCAGTATCAGGCCGACTGCCAGGGCAGCCAGCGCCAGCTTGACGGTGACAATCGCCCCTGCCAGAAGCTGGTCTTCAAAGCCATGCAGTTCAAGCATGCGTACATCCTCTACTTACAGGGAAGAGGAGCGGCATTGCCGCTCCGCGGATAGCTGACCTATCAGTAGATGGAGAAGGGGAAGTACCTGGCGTTGATCTCGGCATAGGTGCCGTCAGCAACAATGGCCTGCAGGGCGCGGTTCAGCTTGTCACGCAGTTCCTGGTCATTCTTGCGAACCGCAATGCCGATCTTGTCGTTTTTGTTGAAGGCTTCACCCTTGTATTCAAAGCCGGGTTCGTTTTTCAGCCACTCATAGGTTGGCAGTTCATCGGATATGGCGCCATCCAGTCGGCCGGACTTCAGATCCAGGTAGACACTGTCGTTGGTATCATACAGTTTCACATTCACGACATCTGACAGGTTATCTTCCAGATAGATACCACCGACGGTCGCGCGCTGAGCACCAATGGTTTTGCCCTTCAGGGCTTCAACGGTGGTATCGAAATCCTTGTCCTTGGCGGCGACAAAGCGCAGGCCACCGGAATAGTAGGGATCGGTGAAATCAACGACGCGCTGGCGCTCTTCGGTAATCGACATGGAAGCGATAATGGCGTCGAACTTGCGTACTTTCAGGCCGGGAATCAGACCATCCCAATCCTGGGTGACCATCTCACATTCTGCCTCCAGCTTTTCACACAGGGCGTCGGCAATATCCACATCAAAGCCCTGGGGCTTACCGGAAGCATCAATGAAGTTAAAGGGCGCCCAGGCACCTTCGGTGGCGAAGCGGATCTTTTCAGCAGCCATGGCGCTGCCCGCGCTGATAGCCAGGCTGGCGGCGACAAACGTGGAAAGCAGTTTATTCTTGATCTTCATGGTGATTTTCCTGTTCCGTTGTTTTATTACTGCAGGCCTGCATGGGGCCATTTATCGTTGTTAACGGTATGACTCGTTTGCTAACCGCTATCAGAAAATACTGGAGACAAAGGCCTTACAGCGTTCTGATGTCGGGTTGCCAAACACCTGGGCCGGTGGACCGAATTCTTCCACACGTCCCTGGTGCAGGAACATGACCTGGCTGGAGACTTCCCGGGCAAAGGCCATTTCGTGGGTCACGATCAGCATGGTGCGGCCTTCTTCCGCCAGACTGCGCATGACGTTCAGTACTTCACCAACCAGTTCCGGATCCAGTGCTGAGGTCGGTTCGTCGAACAACATGACCTGCGGATCCATCGCCAGCGCCCGGGCAATGGCGACACGCTGCTGTTGTCCACCGGAAAGCTGGCCGGGATAAAAGTCTTTGCGGTCATACATGCCGACTTTGTGCAGGAGTCGTTCAGCGGTTTCGAGGGCTTCCGCTTTTTTCTGTTTCAGGACATTGATGGGCGCCTCAATGACATTCTCAAGAATGGTCATGTGAGGCCAGAGGTTGAAATTCTGAAAGACAAAACCGAGGCGCTCGCGCATCAGGGTGAGTTGTTTGTGATTGGCGGCATCCAAGTCGCCGGAGCGGGAGCGCTTCAGGGCAAGTGCCTCACCACTGATGGAGATTTCACCTTCGGTGGGTTGTTCGAGCAGGTTGATACAGCGCAGGAAGGTGCTTTTGCCTGAGCCGCTGGAACCGATAATGGAGACCACGTCGCCATCGTGGGCGGTCAGGTCGATGCCCTTGAGGACTTCATCCTGGCCGAAAGTCTTGTGCAGGTTCCTGATTTCTATCGCAGCGGGACCGGTTGACATCGTTATTATCTCCGCTGAATCCCGGTCTGCAGTGGCGGGCCTGTCACTCCACCCGAAGGTCATGCCCGTGTCGTTACCGACGCCCTGTTACCGGGACCCGATCGTATTGCATCCACTGCCAGAGGACAGTTAGACACCTTGTTATCGTGTTATTTGAATGTGTCGGGTAATCAAACTACCAGACAGTGGCAAAATAAGTTTCCAGAATCGGACATTTTCTTTCCTCTGGGCGGCTTTTGGTTAAGGCGTGTTCAAACCGCTGTCGTATGGAGGCGTATTGTTGCCACAGGTCATTGCTTTACCTGAATGGGAGCCTGTTCGCCTGTAGACAGTGCGGATTACACGACGGATGCTATTTCCCGGGAAGTGGATACACGGTATTACTGCCGTTCGTGGAGGGAAAGCGAAAAAAACTCCTGCCCACCTGAGAATTTCTGTCACCGTCAGGATGTAAGATCAGCCATGCCCCGTCCCCTGCCGCCGCTGAATGCCCTGCGGGCCTTTGAGGCTTCGTTCCGCCATAACAGTTTTACCAATGCTGCAGAGGAGTTGTGTGTCACCTCAGGCGCGGTCAGCCAGCAGGTTAGGCAACTGGAAGCCTGGTTTAATCTTCGGTTGTTTGAACGCATTCCGGGGGGATTGCGTCCTACGCCGGCGGCACAGACCCTGCACCCGGTCGTGGCGGATGCGTTCAGCAGTATCCGGGAAACATGTGGCCAATTGATGGGCGAGCCTCAGCGGTTGCGACTCTGGGTATCGCCCACGTTGGCGGTACGCTGGTTACTGCAACGGTTGATTGCATTCCAGCAGCAGTTTCCGGAAGTACAGTTGCAGGTGGAAACGGTCTTTATGCACCATGACCTCGATAGCCGACGCTTTGATGTGGCGCTGGTGTTTGGTGACGGTGACTGGCCAGAATTTGATGTCACGCTGTTGCGTGAGGAACGCCTCAGTCCTGTGTGTTCACCAATGCTTATTTCAGATTCAGACCACGTTGACCTTGCCGAACTGAATCAGCACACGCTGTTGCATACCAATCCTGACCGTAATGCCTGGTGTAGCTGGTTAGAGGCCGCCGGGCTTCAGGGACAGGTTGATCTGGCCGGGGGAACCCGGTTTGAATCCATGGAACTGGCAGTGTCTGCGGCTTGCAGCGGGTATGGCATTGTTATGGCTGATCTGGATCTCTACGCTGATGAGATCAACAATGGACGTTTGCAGCGATTGTCATCGCTGGAGGTGAAAGGTGATTCTGCCTATTACCTGATTTGTCCCAGCCACATTAGTCAACGACCTGTGACACGTGCGTTAATCGATATTCTCTTGCAACAGGCTATTGAGTAATTGCGTGTTGTTTTTATTCTGAGAGTGTTGCTATTGCAGGGGGGAACAGGCTGCAGCTCATACCCACTGCAGCCTCAGGGGTCAATCGGTCAGATAGTACTCAATGGTGGAAATCACACGTACTTTCTTTATGTAAGGCGTGTTTTTATCCCGATCAGTAATCTGGAAAACCCCTTGCCGTGCGGATTTGATCTTACCCAGTCGACTGTCGGAATCCTGCGCGAATTTCTCTCCCACTTCCCGGGCATTCCGGGTGGCTTCTTCAATCATGGCGGGTTTTAGAATGTTGAGGCCGGTGAACAGGTATTCGGTGCGGGCGTCGTAGTCATTGCTGGCGATGGCAATGCCGGCTGCCGCCAATTCCAGAATATCCTGCCGTGCCTGGCGTACCCGATCCACATTATTGGTGTAGACGGTGACATCAGACTCTGCCGTGTAACGAAACTTGTTCTGGCCGGTATTGTAATTCAGGGTCTCGTTGTCGGTGATTGCCGGTGGGTTGATGGAAATTTCCTGCTCGGTAAAACCCCGGTCATGAAGGAAGGCGACAATCCTGTCATTCTTGGTCTGGATATCCTTGACCAGTGTGCCCAGGTTGTTGGCCCCTTCCCGGAACCGGATCGGCCAGATGGCGATATCCGCCGGGACTTCCTGTTCCGCCAGTCCCTTCGCGACGACGGTTCGGTTCATTTGCTTGAAGGTGATCAGCCCGTCGGCGAGCTGGTAACCCAGCAGTCCGAAGGCGACGATAAGGCAGCCACCCAGGATGATGGCCGGCAACCGTGCTGATGTTTGCATGTCGCTTTCCTCTCTGAAAACTCACTCTAGCGTGATATGAAGGCTGTCGGGCGCTTCCAGGGCTTTGCGTTCTTCCCGGGGCGTCTGGCCGTAGTGCGTCTTGTAGGCGGTACTGAAATGGGAGGCGCTGGTAAACCCGCAGGCCAGCCCGACCTGGAGAATGGACTTATCGGATTCCCGAAGCAGACGGCGCGCTTTTTCCATCCGAATATTAAAGTAGAACCGGGAGGGCACTGCCTGCAGGTGTTTTTTGAATAACCGCTCAAGGTGACGGCGTGACAGCCCAACGTGGAAGGCGATGTCGTCGGTCGATAACGGTTCTTCGATGTTACTTTCCATCAGGGTGACGGCTTCCACCAACTTCGGCTGGCGGGCGCCAATCCGGTGCTGCAGGGGCACCCGCTGGGGGTCTTTGGCCGTGCGGATCCGCTCGCAGACAAACTGTTCCGAGATGGAAGCCGCCAGTTCCATGCCGTGGCGCTGGCCGATCAGGAACAGCATCATGTCCATGGCGGCGGTGCCGCCACTGCAGGTATAGCGCTGGCCGTCCACTTCGAAGAGGTTGTTGGTCACCCGTATCAGCGGAAACTCATCGCGCAGGTTTTCGTAATCCCACCAGTGAATGGTGGCGCGGCAGCCATCCAGCAGTCCGGCACAGGCCAGCAGGTAAGAGCCGGTACCGATACCACCCAGCGCCGCCTTGTTCTGCTTTTGTTGTCGCAACCAGGCAATAATATTCTCGTTCCCGGTGCGCGCCACGGGACTGGCGCCCACTACGAACAGGGTATCAATCTGGATCGCATCGCGAATCCCGCAGTCAACTTTCGTGACAACACCGGCGGAACTGGCTACGGCCTTGCCATCGTGGCTGATCAGGCTATGTTCATACAGGTTTTCACCGGTAATCAGGTTGGCCATGCGCAGCGGTTCGATCGCGGAGGAAAAGGCGATCAGGGAATAATTGGGCAGCAGCAGGAAACCGGTTCGGTGTGCCCGGTGTTTTTGCGGTTTCAATAGCGAACTGCCAGCCGGTTCGGCGGGTTGTTGATTCAATACCTGCGACAATGGTGACTCACCCCTGAACTCTGCGGGAACAACAGTACGGCTTCACTGGATGTGGTCGGGAACCGGGCCGCTGCTGGTATCTGCTCTGGCAATAGGCGGTTTCTGACACCGGATATCCTAATGGATGGCCAATAAATGACAAATGCTTTTTTGTAGCGCGTATTGACCTGGATCGTCTTATTGCGATGTCAGACTGACGCAAGTCAATGTCGCATTCGGGCAATTTGGTGGTGCGGGTTTCCTTGATAATCAAGGGCAAATACCTACGAAAGCACGGTTTTGATAGCGTCTGGGAAAGGTCTGGTGCGGGATGTCCGATGCCATTGGCCTGTCAGGCGGGATTCCCTCACACGTACTGATGTTTCGCTATGAATACCTTTATAGACCTTCGCAAGTTAAGCTCCGACCAGGCCAAACTCTGGGTTCGGGAGCGCATGCCCTCCGATGATATTGATCAGGCCCTGAGCCTGGCGGATATCTACTACCGCCATGCCCGGAGCACCGAGCCAGTGGATGGCGGGGCCGATGAGATGTACGGCGCCTTCCTCTGTCTGTGGCAGTTTATACAGCAACGGCCTGCCGGGCAGTCACTGGTGCGTGCCTATAATCCGACGCCGGAAGAGCACCAGTGGCACTCCACGCACAGCGTGATAGAAATTCTGTCCGACGACATGCCATTCCTGGTGTCGTCCATCATCATGGAGCTGGATCGTCAGGAGCTGCATATTCACGGCCTGACCCACCCGGTGATCAATGTCGTACGCGACAAGCAGGGTAAACTGCAATCTGTCCATGACCATGATGAGCAGGTTAAGGGCGGCCGTCCTGAAGCCCTGATCCGGATTGAGATTGAACGCCAGCCCGATGAAGCCTCCCTGCAGCAGGTGATCAAGATGATCCGTCAGGTACTGGCGGATGTGAATCGGGTTATCGAGGATTGGCCCCGGATGCAGGCTACCCTGGATGAGGCCATTGATTACGCTGCCAGCCACACCTTGCCCATAGCGGCCGATGAGCTGGAAGAAACGCTGGCGTTTCTGAACTGGCTCAAGCACGACAACTTCCTGTTCATTGGTTATCGCTACTATGAGCTGGAGCAGGACGGGTGCCAGGCCCGGTTGCGGATTCTTGAGGACTCCGGTCTGGGCACGTTCCGGAAGGAAGTGAGCGACAGCCCGCAGGCCATTCCACTGTCAGAATCCCTGCTGGAAAAAATGCAGGAACCGGAATTGCTGGTGATTACCAAATCGACCACCCGTTCCACCATCCAGCGTCCGGCCCATCTGGATTACCTGGGTATTAAGCATTTTGATGACAGTGGCCATGTCATTGGTGAGTGGCGCTTCTTTGGACTGTTCTCTTCCAAGGCCTATAACGCGCCGCTGGAACAGATACCGCTGTTGCGCGTCAAGGTACAGAAACTGCTGGATAGTGCAGATGTACCCGTCAACAGCCATGCGGGTCGGGCACTTCGTCACATTGTGAACCAGTATCCGCGGGATGAATTACTGCAGGCAGGCTTTGATAACCTGCACGAGATCATCATGGGCGTGCTGGAATGCCAGGAACGTCGTGAGCTTCGGGTCTTTATCCGGCCAGACAGTTATGGCCGCTTCATTAATGCCATGGTGTATGTGCCCCGGGATCGTTTCAATACTGAGTTCCGCTTGAAGCTGCAGCAAATCCTGCTGGGGGAACTGGATGGCCACAGTATTGATTTCAGTGTTCAGCTTTCTGAGAACCCGCTGGCCCAGGTTCAGTTCACCGTACATTGCCAGAATGCCAATGACAAAATGGTGGATGTCCGGCAGCTGGAAGCCCTGATGACCGACGCCATGATGGTGTGGCAGGATCACCTCCAGAAAGCGCTGGTGGACAGCAGCGGCGAAGCCCAGGGTAGCAGTCTGGCCCGCCGTTATGTCAATGCTTTCCCTGCGGCATACCGTGAGGATAACCATCCCCGTCAGGCAGTGGCCGACATTGAGCGGCTGGAAGGGCTGGATAACGGCCACACCCTGCACACCCTGCTTTACCACCCAGTGAACGACTTTGATCGTCTGCATTTCCGTGTGCTGGGGCAGGGCGATATGCTGGCACTGTCCGATGTACTGCCCATCCTTGAGCACATGGGGGTTCGTACCCTGAGTGCTCGTCCTTACAGTGTCCGTCCGCGGGATGGTGAGCTGGCCTGGGTGCTGGATTTCGCTATCGCGGCCGGCAACGGGCTGGATATGGATGACAATGGGGTACGTGACCAGTTCCAGGAAACCTTTGTCCGCACATGGAAAGGTGATGTGGAAAACGATGGTTTCAATGCACTGGTGATCAGCGCTGGTCTTAGTTGGCGACAGATTGTACTCCTGCGTGCCCTGGCCAAGTATCTGCTGCAGTTACAGGTACCGTTCAGTCAGAAATCAATGGAGCAGGCGCTGAATGGTAATCCGGCGATTACCCGCATTCTGGTGCAGCTGTTTGAAGCCCGGTTTGATCCGGCGTATGTCAAGAACAACGTGAAAGCCCTTGATCTGCTGCTGGCGAAACTGGATGTGGCGCTGGACGAAGTCAGCAACCTGGATGAGGACCGCATCCTGCGTCACTACCTCAGCGTTATTCAGGCCATGCTGCGCACCAACTATTACCAGCGCACGACGGAGGGTGACTACAAGCCCTGCCTCTCGTTCAAGGTGAGTCCGGAACAGATTCCAGCGGCACCGCTGCCTCGTCCGAAGTTTGAAATCTTTGTCTATTCCCCACGGGTGGAAGGTGTCCATATGCGTGGCGGTAAGGTCGCCCGTGGTGGACTGCGCTGGTCCGATCGCCGGGAAGATTTCCGCACCGAGGTGCTGGGGCTGGTCAAGGCACAGCTGGTGAAAAATGCAGTCATTGTGCCGGTGGGTGCGAAAGGTGGATTTATTCCCAAGCAACTGCCGTCTGACGGTGGTCGTGAAGCGCTGATGGCGGAAGGTATTGCCAGTTATCGCGTCTTTATCAGTGGTCTGTTGGATATCACGGATAACCTGGTTCAGGGGGAAGTCGTGCCGCCGCAGGATGTGGTACGTCATGATGAAGACGATCCTTACCTGGTCGTTGCGGCTGACAAGGGAACCGCCACCTTCTCGGATATCGCCAACGATATGTCCGCCCAATACGGTTTCTGGCTCGGCGATGCCTTTGCCTCCGGTGGCAGCCAGGGGTATGACCACAAGAAAATGGGTATCACTGCCCGTGGCGCCTGGGAATCTGTCAAACGGCTGTTCCGTGAGCGTGGTGTGGATACCCAGCAGGAAGACTTCACCGTGGTGGGTATCGGCGATATGGCCGGGGATGTGTTCGGTAACGGCATGTTGCTGTCCGAACATATCCGCCTGGTCGCCGCGTTCAACCATATGCACATTTTTATTGATCCACAGCCGGATGCCAAAACGTCGTTTATCGAACGTCAGCGGCTGTTTAATCTGCCTCGCTCCAGCTGGGAAGATTATGACAAGTCGTTGATATCCAAAGGTGGTGGTATCTTCAGCCGTCAGGCCAAGTCCATCAGCCTGACATCTGAGATGCGCAAGGCGCTGGGCATTGAAAGTAAAGTGCGTTCGATGACCCCATCGGATCTGATTCGTGCCATTTTGATGGCGCCGGTCGATTTGCTCTGGAATGGTGGTATTGGCACCTATGTCAAAGCGTCTGCGGAAACCCATCTTCAGGTCGGTGACCGGGCTAACGACAGTGTGCGTATTGATGCTCCGGAATTACGGGCTGCCGTCGTTGGTGAAGGCGGTAACCTTGGCATTACCCAGCGTGCCCGGATTGAGATTGCTCGCAATGGCGGCCTTGTCACGACGGATGCGGTGGATAACTCTGGCGGTGTTGATAGCTCCGACCACGAAGTGAATATCAAGATCCTGCTTAACCAGGTGGTGGCCGACGGTGATATGACCGTCAAGCAGCGTAACACCCTGCTGGCCAGCATGACCGATGAAGTGGCCGGCCTGGTATTACGGCACAACTTCCTGCAGAGTCAGCGGTTGAGTCTGAGCGCGCACCAGTCTGCAATGCTGTTTAATGACCACCGTTACCTGATCCGCACGCTGGAAGAAGAAGGTCGCCTGAATCGCCAGCTGGAATGCCTGCCGTCTGATCAGGAAATCAAGGAACGGGCAAAAGCCGGGGAAGGACTGGCGAGGCCGGAAATTTCGGTACTGCTCTCGTACTCCAAGCTCAAGCTGTTCGATAACCTGGTGGAAGCACAGGCTGATCAGGACGCCAGTTTGGCCAAAGAGCTACCACGCTACTTCCCGACAGCGCTGCGGGCACAGTTTGTTGATCGTCTGGATCAGCATCCGTTAAAGACTGAAATCCTGGCAACCCATATTGCCAATATGGTCGGTAACCGGATGGGCGCCACCTTTGTGGACTACCTGCAGAATGAAACCCGTTGCCAGCCGATTGATGCGGTGCGCGCCTTCGCGGCGGTACGTGACATCTTTGATGTACGTGCAATCTGGGATCAGTTTGAACAACTGGGTCTGGGAGTGGACGACAGTGTCCAGCGCGACGAGCTGACCCGGGTACAGCGTCATGTGGAAAAAGCCTGTATCTGGATGCTGCGGAATCATGGCGCAGGACTTGATATAGAAACACTGGTCAACACCTATCGTCCCGGTGTGGAAACTGTGGCTGCAGACCTGGCCGGTTTCCTGGGCGAGAGTGACCGGGCATTGCTGGCTGAGCGCCAACAGGCACTGGTTGAAGCGGGTATGCCGGAAGACCTGGCGCTGACCTGCGCGAGCTTCCGCTACCTGTACTATGTGCTGGATATCGTCAGCATTGCAGCGCGCAATGATCAGTCGGTTAAGGCAACGGCGACCGTTTACTTCGGTCTGGAAGATCGCCTGACCCTGAACTGGTTGCGGAATCAGGTGCGCGGTCTGCCCGAGGGCGACCTCTGGCAGCGTAAAGCCAAGGCCTCCCTGCGTGATCAGCTGGATCGCAGCCTTGGTGAAAATACCGGCAGCATCGTCAGTGGTGAAGGCGGAGATCCTCTGGTGAAACTGAATGCTTGGTTGGCGTTGAGTGAGATACCGGTGAACCGTTGGCAGCGTACCATGTCGGACATTGAAAATGCCGGCAAGCCCGACCTGGCCATGCTCTCCGTCGCCATGCAGGATCTTGCCCTGCTGGGTAATGGTTAAATCGATGAAATAGACGTGGTATCGGGAGTCCCTGGTCAGTGATTGACCGGGGCTTCCGGACAAAACGGACAACAACCCGACAATAACGAAAGAACGACAGTAACAGGATAAAAATTTCAGGAGTATGCAATGACAGAACAGAATGTGACGCGGGCGACCTTTGACGAAGTCATGGTACCGAACTACAAGCCGCAGGATATGGTGCCGGTCCGTGGTGAAGGTTCCCGGGTCTGGGATCAGACCGGAAAAGAATACCTGGATTTTACCGGTGGTATTGCTGTTAATGCCCTGGGCCATGCCCATCCCCGTCTGGTCAAGGCGCTGCAGGAACAGAGCGAAAAGCTGTGGCACCTGAGCAATGTCTACACCAATGAGCCGGCGCTGAAGCTGGCAAAACGTCTGACCGAACTGACGTTTGCCGACAAGGTCTTTTTCTGTAACTCCGGCGGTGAAGCCAACGAGGCAGCGTTCAAACTGGTGCGCAAGTATGCCTATGACAATGTTGGCCCGGAAAAGCATGAAATCATCTCTTTCCGGCAGTCATTCCACGGCCGTACGTTATTTACTGTTTCCGTCGGTGGTCAGGAGAAGTACCGCAAGGGCTTTGAGCCTGTGCCTGCCGGTATCACCCACGTTGAATTCAATAACCTTGAGGCATTGAAAGCGGCGATTTCTGATCGTACCTGTGCGGTGGTCATGGAGCCCATCCAGGGAGAAGGCGGGATTATTCCTGCGGATCCTGAATTTGTCCGCGGCGTTCGTGAACTGTGCGATCAGCACAACGCTCTGCTGGTATTCGATGAAATCCAGACAGGTGTTGGCCGGACCGGTCACTTCTATGCCTACATGGAACTGGGCGTGGAACCCGATGTGCTGACCACGGCCAAGGCGTTGGGTGGCGGCTTCCCGATTGGCGCCATGCTGACCACAGACAAGTGTGCGGAAAGTCTCGGCTTCGGTACCCACGGCAGCACTTATGGCGGTAACCCGCTGGGTTGTGCTGTAGCGCTGGAAGTTGTGAATACCATCAGTGATGAACAAATGCTGGCCGATGTTCAGCGTAAGCATGGTTTGTTTGTTGAGGAACTGGATCGCATCAACCGTGAACACGGTATCTTCGAGGAAGTCCGTGGCAAAGGGCTGTTGATTGGTGGCGCATTGACGCCGGAATGGCATGGTCAGGGCGCTCGTTTCCTGGCAGCTGCCCGTGCGGAAGGCCTGATGCTGCTGGTGGCAGGGCCTCAGGTGCTGCGGATGGCACCGGCGCTGAATATTTCTGATGAAGAAATCCGCGAAGGTATGCAGCGGTTTGCCCGTGCGGTTACCAAAGTAGTGGCGGAAGGTCCGGAAGCCTAACCGTTATCGTCGCCATAAGCGGGTCCTTCTGGCTTATGGCGACCTCTCCCCTCCAACGACTGTCTGCCTTTGACGTATTCATTCACTCAAGAATCAGAGACATTGGTTTGCTGTGCATAGAACAGCAAACCAATACCCAGTGAAATAAGCAGCAAGCCGGTAAGCCAATGAATCAGGGGCGATGTGTCGCTTTTGGTGAAACGTTGCTTTCCGAGCAAGACCACAATTTGAATCAATACCAGGTAATAAACCAGCGCCAATAGGCTGGCTGTGTAGCCTAAGACGATAAACTGTTTGGTGACGGTATCGCTGGCACGGAAGTCAATGAATTGAGGCAGCAGGGACTGAAAGAAAAGAAATGCCTTGGGGTTTAATGCATTTGTGAAAAAAGCCTGGATAAAGGGGAAACTGTCTTCATTGTGCGTGAAGGTGGGTGGTACGCGTGCACTTTTTATCATACTCAGGCCGGTGTAGATCAGGTACATGGCGCCAGCACATTTAAGGGTGGTGAACAGAAAAGGGTAGGTGTGTAGTAGTGCGGCTAAGCCGAATGCGGTGACCGATGCCTGTAAACAGGAACCGGCACTGACGCCCAGTGCTGCCTTGATGCCAGCCCAACGCCCTTTCATCAGGCTCCAGTAGATGACCACTAACATATCCGGCCCCGGCACCAGTAACGCCAGCAACAGAACGGTGATGAAAAGGAACCATGCATCAGGCGTCATAAGAGGACTTGGAATCGGCTGAATCCGTCAATCGGTTGCGGGATTGTAGTCTACGCTCTGTGAGGCTTGATCACGGTTTGTTTCTTTTCTCGTGTTTAAGGAATCGTCCATGTCCGTTATCGCTGAGCGGTTAGCAGAACAGTCCAGTGTGTTAGTGCGGTTGATCTGGTGTGATAACGCGAATCTGATTCGCGCCAAAGCCTTCCATCGGGATGCGATGGAAACCTTTCAGTCCACAGGGATTGGCCTGACGGCTGCCAGTCAGGCGTTGTCGGTTGTGAGTGATGCCCTGTGTCCTGACACCGGTCTCTCTGGCACCGGTGAAAACTGGCTGAAACCGGATTGGGATACCCTGAAAATCACAGATTATTCACCAGAGCAGGCAACGGTCATCGCTGATATTGTTCAGCAGGATGGAGAACCCTGGCCATTATGCCCCCGGTACTTTTTGAAACGCATGCTGGATACGCTGAACAGTGAATTTCAATTGACCATTAAAACCGGCTTTGAATATGAATTTTATTTGATGCAGGAGAAAGAGGGACAATGGGTGCCGGCCGATTCGTTTACCTATTGTTCCGATTATGCCCTGTCACTCCTGCAGCCCATCGTGGGTGATATTCTCCAGAGTCTGGATAAACAGAATATGTCAGTTCGCACTGTCCACTCAGAAAGTGGACCGGGTCAGCTGGAAATGGCGCTGGATTATGGTGATGCCCTGAAAACCGCAGATGATCAGCTGTTCTTTCGGAAAACCGTGCATGCGATTGCCCGGCGTCACGGTCATGTGGCCTCGTTTCTTCCCAAGCCTCTGGCGGATCAGTGCGGTTCCGGAATGCATCTTCATTTCAGCCTGTGGAAAGATGGCTGCAATATCACGGGCGTTAATGGAAAACATGCGCTTTCACCACAAGCAGAACATTTTGTTGCGGGTATTCTTCATCACTTGCCATCACTGACGGCATTAACGACACCAAGTTGCAACTCGTTTCGGCGCATTGTGCCCCATTGCTGGAGTGGCGCCTATACAGCCTGGGGATGGGATAATCGGGAAGCGGCCATTCGGATTCCCAGCCAACCCGGAGAAGTGTCGCCTACCCATGTTGAGTTGAAAACCATGGATGCCAGTGCCAATCCCTATCTTGCCCTCGGTGGGTTAATCGCTGCAGGTTTGGATGGCTTGCGAAAGCGCTTTACATTGCATCGAGAGTGTTGCACTGATCCGGATCATTTATCGAATGATGAAAAAAAACAGTGTGGCATTAAGGCGCTACCAAAAGATCTTGAAACGGCTTTGTCGCTTTTTCAGGAAAACCGAGTACTGATTGATGCCATGGGCGAACCTTTTGCAAAATCCTATCAGGGGGTTAAACGTTATGAAAATGATCTTTTCGTTAATAAGTCCTTGGATGAAGAAGTGGAAATATTATTAATGCGCTACTGATAAGTTGTTTTCAATGGAGGCATTCAAAAAAGTGTCTCCTTCCATCAGGTATTAATCATCGATACGCGGTTTATGTAGATCGTTAGTCCCAAAGGGCCTTGTGCATTGCGTCTGATACTTGTTTCGGATCCTGCATGAGCAGAGCTAGAGGGGCACAACTCTAAGTGTTACAAGAAGCAGTCTCCTATACGATCAGCTATGTTGCAGCGGGCCTAGCTCTGGTAGCGGAATGTATGGCATCACACTCTTCTCGTGAGATAACTTGTAGTTTTGGTGCTATGCGATGCTGTCTATGCGTTTGGTGATAAGGATTGAGATTATCTCTAAGGTTTCTATAGATACTCGATATATTCAGGCGACTTTTATCTGCAAACAGATACGTAAAAACACTGAACAGGCCTCCAATCTTTCGTGAAAAATATCGTCCTGATTCAGTTTATATCCACATTTCTTTACTTTTTTCTACTGTGTCGATAATTGTTTGTCTTATTGATGCTGTTTGCATGCCTAATGAATTTGGTAATCTAACGTTAAGAATACCTGATTACCACCTAACCTAAGCTATTCTCCTGTCTAGACTTACGACACTGGTTTTCCTTGGGTTAGGAGACGTGTCATGGCCAAGAACAAAATCCAGTTTCAGAAAGGCATGAGTCTTGTGGAGTTCTTTCAGCGATACGGTCAGGAAGAGCAATGTCGCGAGCAGTTTTTCAAATGGCGCTGGCCGAATGGGTTTGAATGCCCTCTGTGTTGTTGCCGTGAGTATTGCATCCTGAAAACCCGCGAGCTCTACCAATGTAACCGTTGCCACCATCAAACATCACTGACCAGCGGTACCATTCTGGAAGCCAGCAAGTTGCCCTTCACCACCTGGTTTCTGGGCATGTTTTTAATGACTCAAACCAAGAATGGCATATCAGCTCTGGAGCTTTCGAGGCAGCAGGCGTCTCTTATAACGCCGCGTGGCGCCTTAAGCACAATCTCATGCAAGTCATGAAAGAACAGGAGGACAGGCGCCCCCTGCAGGGACATGTGCAGCTGGATGATGCCTACTGGGGTGGTGAAAAACATGGAGGCAAACGGGGAAGAGGTTCTGCCAACAAACACCCCTTTGTGGCTGCCGTGCAAACCAACGCAGAGAGCTGCCCACTGTATATGCGCTTTAGTATGGTCACCCGTTTTCGGAAAAAGGAGTTGGAACACTGGGCGAAAAGACATCTCGGAGATCATACCTGCTGTGTTGTCAGTGATGGACTCGGCGCATTCACTGGAATAGTTGATGCTGGACATCCACATACTGCAGTAGTGACAGGAGGTGGCCATGAGTCGATGGCTAATGAGTTGTTTACATGGGTCAACACCATGATAGGGAACGTCAAAAACTCCCTGAGAGGCAGTTACCACAATATTAATCCCAAGCATCTGCCACGATACCTTGCTGAATACTGTTATCGATTTAACCGGCGCTTTGATTTGAAAGCAATGGTATCAAGGCTGGGTTACATGGCTGCGCGAACTTGCCCCATGCCGACAAGGCTCTTCAAACTGGCTGAGTTACAGTGGTAATCAGGTACATATATGGACATGATCACGCATCAAGTGGCCTTCCAGGATTTCACAACCCTTACGTTTGGCGAGTTCATGAAATATGTTGCCAAGAAATTCTCTCAACCAGCCGTAGATCACTTTCTGACGTCTCTTTGGAATAAAAACTATGTGATACTTACAATCCCAACGGGTATGGGTCAGACTCTTGTAGTCTGGCATAGATTAAATCTCTTGATTCTTGGCAGAACCTCGAGATAAGCTACCGACGCATCGGTAAAACCTATCCGAGTCTCCCCGGCATAGCGGGGGGTTACCTAATGATTAATTACCGATTCACCTTTTGATTTTCCAACAAGCTCAACAATCATCGGCTAAAGCGGGTGGTTTTAACATTTCAGGGGTTAATAAATAGTAGTGCGCTGACAATTTATCATAGAATGCATTAAGACGTAAATAAAAGATCCCTCTTTCAAGCAAACGATAGTAGCGTCATTAATCATTATTCTCAGGAAACAATGATATTAGTAATTCTTTGTTATTATGCACATTAATATAATCCGGCGCTGCATTATTCTGTGCCTCAGTGAAAGCAAGTGGGATATATGGTTGACTCGGTATCGCAACAAACGGATTTTGGACCAATGGCTGACCTATGGCTACCATCGATTGTGGCAGAAAAAACGAGGTTACAGACTGATTCGTCAACACTGGCACAGTGTACTGGTTATTTAAAACGGGCATTGATAAAAAATTCGCCGAAGCAGCAGGCGCTTGACTATTCAATAGTAGAGTTGGGTGTTCATCTATAAAAGCTCTACTCGCAGTAAAGGAAGATGCTCTTTTTTTCATACACTCTGCCAACCTTATACACGATTTCTTTCTTTGTTGATGCAACTTTAAACCAATAGGTTTTTTAAAAAATCTCTTACAAAACTCACACTGATAACACATAGTTTTTTTATGAAAAGTTGCATAATGCCGACGAAGTTGATTATATCCAGCAAAGGTTTTGTCACAGGCTCTGCACAAAAACTGTCTTTTCTCACTCTCTTGTACCGCATTCATTTCCTCCCTTGCTGCTATCGTATTTGTGAGAGTGCTTTGATGCGTTGTTGCAGCTTCCGAAGCAATGGTATTATCACTCTGAGTAATAGAATACAACTCAACCACAAAGTCGGGACTGACAACCATTTCCTGACGCGTCCCCACCATGCCTTCATACGATTCAGTTGTCATTTCAGATATATCGCATGGGGTGATGGAATCATCAGCAGATGACGCCTTGTGCAATGCTTTGGACGCCGTAACTTGTGGAAGAAACAATGGTGTTTCTGTCATTACCGATTGCGCTGAGGACATAAGGCCTGTCGGTTCCTGGCAGCCCTGTGGGTCATTATCTTGCAATCGCACCGTAGCAGAACTCTCCAACACAAACGTGGTCACTGTTTCGTTAAGGCTTTCAGTAATCCTTTCAGTGGAGCGAACATGCTCTTGGTATCCACACAAAACATCTTTCCGGGCAAAGGCTTGGTTAGAGAGGTCGCACTCATAAGACGTCTTCCCAGTATGGGTCAACTTATGCCGATTCAGGCTGTCTTTGTTAGTAAACACCTTACTGCATATGCCGCATTTATAAGCAGCTATCGCTGTATCGTGATATTGAGATAGTTGTTCCTTTGAACCATCAAATCGAATCAGGTTCGCTCTCTCACTCTCAGTTTTTTTCTCCTTTGTTGTCAATACGCTGCCAGATTTGCTTGCACGACTGACACGTGTTGCACTCTCAAAGGGCTGCGCCAATATAAGGGACCATACATTGTCATGACTAATAGCTCCCGATGAGTGTACCTGAAGCTCAGAGCCCCTCGGTTGGACTGACCGTGTTGAAGACGCTGTCTTCGATACAACAATATCCTGACGTGCCTTCACAATACCTTCGCACGATTCGGCTATCGCTTCAGTTGTATTTCTGGGAATAATGAATTCATCACCCAATGACGTCTTAGCTAATGCCCTTGCCCCCACATCTTGCGGAGGAAACAATGGATCAACCCCTGGCATTCCTGCCTGTAAAGATTGTCCTGAGGGCATAAGGCCTGAATTTATAGTGCTTAATTTCGAATGAATGATGGCTTTGTGTCTCATCAAAGAGGAGTTTGATGAGACACATTCACCACAGAGGTCACATTTGAAAGGCTTCTCAGCATTGTAAATGTTCGTGCGGGGCGTCTGCCTCGCTGTTTTTGGTACACCTTCAATGCAGGGAGCGACGACTCTATCCAACGCTCTTTCACCGCCAACGTTACCAAACGCAGGTGGATTAAGAGCTGCACCTCTATCCATACTCTCGCTGGCTGGACTGACGGGTATTTCACAAGAAAGGCTTTGGGAAGAGTTGTCGGGTAATTGGGAACGAGCCATTTCTTCAGGACACCTGACCGCCGCAACCATGTCATCATCACTGCAGTCCATCACGGTAAGATCTATGGGCTCCCTTTGCTTACGCCAGAAACTGGTACCATAGTCGTAGAAAAGTTGATCTCCCTTGAAAATGGGTTTGCATGTTACAAGAATTGGCAGTAAACGCCCGTTATCATAGTGCGCGATAAATTTAACGTTGGCCTTATAAGGTGCTGCCAATCCAGGTTCATGAGTCGTGTTAGCATTGATCTCAGTGGTGATGTTGCCATGATTGAAACCACTCAACAGCATTTCATCTGATACATAAAAAGAAAATGTATCTATGGTCAGTGCGGTCTGCCCTGTTGCCACCGCCCCTTGGTTATATTGAGTATTATGCATGGGCATTGCAGAAAAATGTCCCACCTGCGTGTATGGCTCGATATCGCATTTTGCAAATACGCCGCGTTTTCCCTTAAGTGCCGGTATATCAGTACCATCACAGATTTGCTGCTTCATATATTTTGAAAGATGGCTCGCTCTCTTTTCAACGGAGTATGCTTTATAGCAATCTATATTTCTTCTTAGTCGAGGCCAGTGTTTTCTAGGAATTCTCGCTACAGAGAACAGTGTTTTTGTGGGGCCATCAGGAATATCAGCGTATATCCCTTGCCAAAGCGGCCTGTTATTGTCCCACTGATTTTGGCCAAAGAGCTGATAACCGACCTCTTCCTTTACTTCTACAACCTGATCAGGCTCATCCTGAACACCCTGCTGAGCTTGAGCCGACATACCTTGCGTGTTGCCCTGAAGCCCGGGGAGTGGTGAAGACAAACCAACGGTCGAGTTAGAAGATGAGATCCTTCCCGATGGAATATGCGCTTCAAAAGCTTCTGTCACCTCACGACTCAACGAAGGGCTGGGAATTGTTTTTTTGAGGGAATCAGCTTCCCTTACACCGTGATGTTTGCGCCTTTGATGCCTTCTGAGGCTTGACTGCCTGGTAAATAACATCTCACAAATCTCGCATCGGTATAACACTGTTCCGGTATGCGTACGCTGATGGGCATTCAGGTTACATTTATCGCGAAAGGCTTTATTACAAAGACTACATTTAAAGGGCCTATCTTTAGCGTCGTCATGTAAATACGACGTCGCCATTACCGGCTCAGCGGATAGTCGGCTGGCAGCCCTGACAGACGGCGGAATCCCATGAGTCGATGCGCTTTCTGTTGCTGTTTGACTGACAGGAGCGATTCGGACGGATTGACCGGCTATCCTCGGCAGAGATTGAGAATTGCCAACGGAGGTTGATGAGACCGTAATCGGAACAGACGATACTGATGACTGATGTGTAGAGACTGCATTCTTCCTGCTCATTAAATTCTCGTCCCTGAACGCTGTTGAGCGCACGACCAGGAGGTTTAGGTACAAAACCGGCATCCTGCCATACTATGACAACACGTCAGTAACATTCTGGTTAGCCTCACTACCAAACGAGTCTGACTGTGGTATCAAACACCCAATTCAGGCCACAGTAGCTCCATCGATAGCGATCATCACAACCAAACCAATCCGATTTAAGCAGCTTCATAAATCTCACCCAGTGCGTCATTTGTGTCCTCTGTGCTACTCACTGTAGAGGAAGGCACTAACGCTGCCGGTTTAGCATAGGAATGATCTCCCGTTTCATAGCTATCTGGAGCCGGAGCAGCATAGGAATGATCCTCCGTCATATGTCTATCTGAAGTCACAGTCTGATCATCTTTCAATTGGAGAATTAAAATCGTAATAGGCCTTAGGTCGCTATGGGTGCGCGTGTGATCGCGTAAATCTGAAACAGAAAAATAAACTTTGCTACAAACATGGCATTTTAGGCGTACGTTACCGGAATGTGCTCGCTTATGACCGTCCAAATCCCTTTGCTGATAAAAGGCATCGCTACACTTATCACACTGAAAACGCTTCCCTTTGATGTGACGGTCAATATGCTGTATCAAATTGGATTTTTGGCAAAAGGTCATTGCGCAAAGCTCACAACTGAATAGTTTCTCTCCGAAATGAGATCGCTTCCTATGATCTTCCAACGTCCGTTGTTGCTTAAAGGTTTTCTTACAGATATCACACTCAAAAGACTTCCCTGTGATATGGCCGTTCATATGCCGTTTTAAACTGCTTTTTTGGCAAAAGGTCATTGCACAGAGTTCACAACGAAAGGGTTTCACTCCGAAATGAGATCGATTCCTATGATTTTCCAACAGACGTCGTTGAGTAAAGGCTTTGCTACAGATATCACACTTAAAGGGTTTATTGTCACTGTGGATGCGCTTGTGCTCATTTAAATTCGCTTTCCAATTAAAGCATTTACCACAGATGTCGCACTTAAAACGCCTCTTTTTAGCTTGAATGCGCGGACGAGCCTCCGCCACATCTGATGTTCGGCGGACCGTCAGCATATTTCGCTGAGCACGATGGGAAGTGAAGCGGTGCTGCCCGGATGCGGGCGTTTCACAGACAGACGTTACCTGCCGACTGGGTCCGGTTGCGTTTGAAAACACAGGCAGGGTCTGACAATCACCCGCTATTGTCGATGAAGACGTTACAGGGATAACCGTTTTTTGTGCAGAAGGGGATATGCCTGCATTTATTCTGCTCATAATAAAAATCCATTCGCCGCCTCAGGATCAGTGAAAAACCAGAGGGGTTTGATTCAAATGACGCCATCTTTCCATGTGATGAAATAAAGTCACTAACCATTCAAGCAGTATCACTCACTACGAAACCCTGCATGAAAAAAATACCTGAAATCTATTTATCACTGTCCATCATTGATAGACACCATCACTGGCTCACAATGGCATCTCGCTTAAATCGCTGTATACAGGACTGGTTGGTGAGAGTGGAATAAGCAGATTTTCATCATTCTCTACAATATACTCCGGCGCTGCATTGTCCGGTTCTTCTATTACTAATGACTCAGGTCGGATGAAAAGTGCAGTAGAGGGTATATCTGACACTTGGGGGGCAGCAGTATCTACCGGGCCATCAGCGGATATCGTACATGCCCCTTCTATTGCTGGCTGTAAATTATTGCATTGAACAGGAGCCACAACAGACGGGCCGGGCACCAATGGCTGGCCTCTTACCACCGTCGATTGTGTTTGTAAAAATGGCCCTAAAGATTGATGCTCCAACATGGGTCTGTTGTACTGATAACTTGAACCGGGTATCAATAAAGCAGTCGCTGAAGCAGCAGCCAGGTGATCACCCGGTAGATTCACTTGAGTACCCTCTGCCAACCTTTTACACGGTTGCTTCCTGTTTCGATGCCGTTTCAGGTCTGTATTGCGTTTAAATACCTTCAGACACACCTCGCACTGAAAATCACGCGCTTTCGAGAGATCATGCGGATGATCAGACAAGTTATGCATTAGCCTAACGGCTTTACCGCAGATCTCACTCCCGAAACGATTCGGGTCGCAGTGGATGAGCTTGTGATAGTTTAAACTCCCCTCCCATTTAAAGGTTTGACCACAGATATCACACTTGAGAGATCGTTTTTTGGTATAGTCTGGCTTCCATAATGGACCTTCCTCCCCATAACGTTGCGTCAGGTGTGTAATCACTAATTCTGTATCCTTGCTATGTATGGCCAACGAACGATCAGTCCCTGTCCCGTTATCATCGCATTCTGGTACCGGTGATCTGTCAGAATCGATAGCATATGACGCAAAGCCAGCATCACTCTCTTTTAACCCCGCTATTGGGGAGGCTTGCAACAAATGACTGTCAACGCGATGATTGGCATCATGGCCACCTATCGCTTGTGCCCTCTCTCCCGGTGTGTTGCTTACCATGGGGGAAGACGCTGCTTCTGTCAGAAAACAAACTCCCGGCATAGCATAGGAATGATCACTTGCCACATCGTTCTCTGGCGTCGCACGCTGATCTTTTTGCTCATGGATAATTTCCCACTCGTCGTTTTGGGTCCAGCGGCTGTGGGTGGACTTTTGTTCTCTATCAGCAGAGCGAGAATTAAATACCATGACATGAGTATTGCTCGTGGGGTCTAGCTCTCTGCTATGAAATCCCCTCCTATGATTGACCAACTGCCGTCGTTGATTAAAGGCTGCGCCACAAATATCACACTTAAAACGTTTCTCTCCTGATTGAGCTCGCCCATGAATTTCCCGCTCAGCGGCGCTGTGAGTAAAAAAGTGATCTCTATGATCTGAGACAGAGAGAGAAATCTTGCCACAAAGACTACAGGCCAAACGTAGCATTCCGTGATGTTTTCGTAGTATGTGATTTTCTAATTGCTTTTTTTGAGTAAAGCCGTCACTACAGATATAACACGTAAAGGGCTTCGCAATGATATGACGTCTAATATGCTTGGTCAGGTTGCCTTTTATGTCAAAAGCCATGTTACAGAGTGCACACTTAAAGCACTTTTTTTCAGACTTACTCCCCAGACACGTCGCCACCACACCTGATGCCCGGCGGGCAGTCAGAGTATTTGGCAGAACAAGCTGAGAAGGCAAGCGTTGCTGCCGAGATATCACAGTTTCTCTGACAGGAGTAATCTGTATATTTTGAACCATTGCGTTTGAGAACAATGGCGCGTTTTGCATATTACCCGCTATTGTCGATGATAACGTCACCGGTATAGCAGATGTTGTTACAGGCTGTGAAATGCCAGAATGTATTCTACGCATGACAATATTCCATTCACCACCTCTGGATCAGCGAAAACCGAGGGGTATGATTTAAATGCCGCTATCTTTCCATGACACAGAATAAAGTCACTAACCAGTCAAGCAGCATCACTAATCACGAAATCCTGCCGCATCAAATTCTTGGAATTGATTTAGCAATGGCCATTTTTGATAGATACCATCACTGGATCACAATGGCATCTCGGTTACAACGCTTCAGACTCTGGCCTTGAAGGGGAGTCTCCCTTTAGCGAAAGGCGAAAATCAAGGTTCGGGTTATCTACATCAATATCATCCGAAACTGCAGCACTGACAACATCTATCTCAGGCGATGAAAAGTTTACTTGAACAAACTCGGTAAACGACAAGCCGGGCACCAACACTGGCCATCCTGTGGCTGGCGATTGCAGCTGTATAACTGGAGCTAAGGCGGGAGGATCAGCCATTGTCGTATCAACATCGCTGTTTGTGGTTGGTATTTGATAAATCACAACATGCGTAATCGGCTCTTCGTTATTCAATGAGACACTCGCCTGAGAACACGCAGGAACAGGGTTTTCCACCGTAGAAGGTATCACCACTGCGTCCTGGTTTGCTGCAAAGCTCTCATTGGAATGGACACGCTTCTTATGCCCATTCAGAGCGTCTTTTCGGTTAAAACGATCAAGACACAGATCACATTGGTAGGGCTTCACCCCAGAATGAATACGCCAATGTCTATTCAAATCCCTTTCTCGTGTAAAGCCTCTGTTACAACGCTCACATATATATGGCTTCTCTTTGGTGTGGGTGTGCTGGTGCCGTTTCAGATGGCCCTTTTGAGCAAAGCCGCTGTTACAACATTCACATGTATAAGGCTTCTCTTTGGTGAGGGGGCACCGTTTCAGATGGCTCTTTTGGGCAAAGCCCCTACTGCAGCCGGCTGAATCAAGCGGCCTCAATGTATTACCTGTATCCGTCGTGGAGTCTGTCTGAATATCAACATCACACGCTTGATTTAGCGTTTTTTGTGAAGCACTAATCAACGACTCCATCCAGAAGCCATCGTCCTCATCGTGATCCGGGATAATACACGCCTCTGTCAGAACTCGATCAGACACAGAGGTAACTTGATGATTACGCATTGCCTGTGCAGTAGTGGTATTGATAGCTGTCAAAGACGCTCTTTGCCCTCCTGAGCCGGATAACGATAGCCGAGCTTGCTCGGTGCACGCCTGTGGCAGACCCATTGAGGATGTACTGATAGGTGTCAGCATGGTTGTTGGTTGTACCGGCTGGCTTAGCAAGTAGCGAAGTACAGGAAAGCTTTGTTGTCGAAACGACGCTACACCGCTGTCGCCATCAACCCGCTGATGATGTTCAGGAAATGGATATGCGTCATTGGAAGCAGAGCGAGAAGACGACACGTTCAGTAAGCCACGCGTCGAAAGGGTTGAACCCGATGATGCACGCTCTGCAAGTAACGATGTTCTTGCTGGCATGTTTACTACCTCGAACCCACCATGACCTGATGACGTCTCTTGCAACACACCGTGTATCTTTCGCATGTGATTTCTGAGGTGTGAAAAATAACGGAATGGCGCCAGACAATGATCACACCGGTAGGGCTTTAATTGTCTTGTGGCTAACGGGTTACCTGTAGGTGCCTGCCAACAGCCTGAAACATGATGAGAAAGTACCGACGGTGTACAGCTGTTCTCAAACGCTGTAGCAATCTGCACCGTTCGACCGGCTGATTGTGATGACAACGAATTGGAAGGATCTGGCACCCTTGATGATACAGCCACACTCGTTGCAGGAATGGCTATTCGTGATATTAACACCTGCTTTTTTCGGCTCATGCGCCCCCTCGCTCCATCTTGGCTTAAACAGCGATCCATGCAGTATTGATTTAACGGTCAGAGCGTGCCATGGGATTTTTTAAAGTCACTAACCAACCCGTCAGCTTGAGTACCAATGAAGTCCGATAGCAGTATTTTTCACTCGAAAGCCTTGTCCTGCTGATTCTTACGTATCCCCAACTTCACCTTGAAGTTCACGCTGCATCCTCATGCTCTGGCAGTGGTGGCGAGATGTGAATGAGCCCCCCCGACCTCTTCATCACTCTCTCCTACCCCGCCATCATCGGCCACAGGTTGAATAATCGACACCGGGGAAAACGAAGTTTGCATATGAGCAGCCGTAGTGTTTATGGCTGTTTTCTGCTTCAGATCGATATGCATCAAGGCCAATAAAAGTTTCGCATTGTGTAGATAGTAAACATTAACCTTATTCCTGACGTCTGTTTATCCCTTTGCCAAGTATTCAAATCAATACGAGGATAAAAGGATGGCTAATACAAACAAAAAGATTATGTCACATCATCAGGAAACAAGGCCTTTAGCGGCTCTTCAAACCGACAATCCAATACTGGTCGTTTGTCTTGAACAAACGCTTTAGCCTCATTAAACGTGCATCCGCACTCTGTACAGAAAAACCAGATTAACTCTGCAACACTTCATGATTGACCATTCGAACAATGCACATAAATTTTCCTGATTACCACTGTAACTCAGCCAGTTTGAGGAGCCTTGTCGGCATGGGGCAAGTTCGCGCAGCCATGTAACCCAGCCTTGATACCATTGCTTTCAAATCAAAGCGCCGGTTAAATCGATAACAGTATTCTGCAAGGTATCGTGGCAGATGCTTGGGATTAATATTGTGGTAACTGCCTCTCAGGGAGTTTTTGACGTTCCCTATCATGGTGTTGACCCACGTAAACAACTCATTAGCCATCGACTCATGGCCACCTCCTGTCACTACTGCAGTATGTGGATGTCCAGCATCAACTATTCCAGTGAATGCGCCGAGTCCATCACTGACAACACAGCAGGTATGATCTCCGAGGTGTCTTTTCGCCCAGTGTTCCAACTCCTTTTTCCGAAAACTGGTGACCATACTAAAGCGCATATACAGTGGGCAGTTCTCTTCGTTGGTTTGCACGGCAGCAACAAAGGGGTGTTTGTTTGCAGAGCCTCTTCCCCGTTTGCCTCCATGTTTTTCACCACCCCAGTAGGCATCATCCAGCTGCACATGTCCCTGCAGGGGGTGCTTGTCATCCTGTTCTTTCATGACTTGCATGAGCTTGTGCTTAAGGCGCCACGCGGCGTTATAAGAGACGCCAGCTGCCTCGAAAGCTCCAGAGCTGATATGTCATTCTTGGTTTGAGTCATTAAAAACATGCCCAGAAACCAGGTGGTGAAGGGCAACTTGCTGGCTTCCAGAATGGTACCGCTGGTCAGTGATGTTTGATGGTGGCAACGGTTACATTGGTAGAGCTCGCGGGTTTTCAGGGTGCAATGCTCCCGGCAGCAACACAGAGGGCATTCAAATCCATTCGGCCAGCGCCATTTGAAAAACTGATCGCGGCATTGCTCTTCCTGACCGTATCGCTGAAAGAATTCCACAAGGCTCATGCCTTTCTGAAACTGAATTTTGTTCTTGGCCATGACACGTCTCCTAATCCAAGGAAAACCAGTGTCGTAAGTCTAGACAGGAGAATAGCTTAGGTTAGGTGGTAATCAGGTAAGAATATGTGTGCATATTTTTAATGATATTTCCATGGCAAGATTAGGCTTTCTCAAGAGGAGTAAACAGTATCCCGCTTTTTGTATAAGAACTAGATCGTCAAAATATTCGTTCAGCGAACGTTTAAGCAATTCTATGTTTTCATGATCAGCTGTTAACTGAACGGCTGCGATATATTTATTCTCTTAAATTCATATTGCAATTTGATCATGACACGCTTTTTCCGATAGTGGCTCGAATTTGGAAACAGGTTTCGATTGTTGTGTTGTTTTTTGATGAAGATCTTTATCAGGCAATGTTTTCTCGGCCGCTGTATCATCTGAGGTAGTGTTGTTTTCTGTTACCTGCTGGAGTGCTGATCTGAAGCAGTAATGGTCGTAATAACTGGAGAAATGTCGTCCAATCATGGTTGCCATGAACCGGATCGTCAGTAGCGTCAAAATCGAGGGTCAGACGCTTGGGCGTTGTATTGAACGATGCAATGAACTGATTGACCAGCACCTCATGCATGTGGATTGCCTGCTGCCGGTTAGCCTGCTATTCAAAACGACAGAGGGTCGACTGACCGGCCAGAACTTTGTCAGAACATTCAGGTCTTCATTGCCCAGGGTGAGTCCGAAAATACGCTGACAGATAATGGTTTCGGCCTGATGCTGGTATCCCTTGGGTCGTTGACGATGCGACTGATCGCTTTTGAGAGCTGAAGTTCCCGGTCGATCTGGCGCAGAAGCAAAACGCCAGTGTAAGAGGTGGTGTCCCCACCTGAAAAATCTGCCTGCACTTCTCTGGATTTAGAGGATGAAAAATGGACTTTGTCAGCCATACAAACTGCCCTGTTTGATTCTGCTGTTGTTTTTAGTCTAACCATTTGAATTATATGTGAAACCATCATCAATGGCTGTATTCGGTGCAATATGCGGGCTAGTCATAATGGTGGAGAAGGCAATGGTTATATGTGTATTGTTTCAACAATCGGAGATGACATAATAAGCTCATATCCTTTGATATTGTGACTATATCTATCGAATACAGTCTGTTTCTTTTGATACAGAGTGGCCAGACCGTTCTGCAGAAGCATAGTGCTATCAGTTACGTTGGCAGTCATGACATTTTGTCGGTCTAGGTGTAGGGCGTATGTTTCTATCCTGAGTTCAGTCTATGTTTAAAAAAACTTTGGAACCATGCATGAACAGCTCGTAGGTGACACTTTTTATACAACGAGAATGTACAGAGTCTATACACCGCTAACAAATCACAACGGCTCTATTCCGATAGCGTGGGGTTGCTGATTATGCTCTGCTAAATGAGTCACTCGGGATAGTATTCGGCTAACGAAATGTATTTATGGAAAATTGTTTTAATAAGCCTGATGTTAAATATGAACTTAAGCTGGCCAGGGGACTCTAAGTCAGTCTTGTACTCGTACATATAATGATGCGGGTGAAGGCCTGATAAACCACGATTTTTCTAATGGAGAGAACTATGCACCCGATTTCTCAGCGCTATGTGCCTCCCCCCGCTTATCAGCTGATTCGTGACGACCATCAGTCTCCTCCCGGTTATCAGCCGAGTTATGGTGATAGCCCTCCTCCTTCTTATACGGCTGAATATAGTCATCCCTTCCCATATGGATCGGAGCGGCTTACGGGGGCTTATCCCAATGAGCCTCCCCCGCCTTATCCGGGAAGTCGTGGGGATGAGTATATACCTGCTGCCCGCCTTCCGTCGTATCCGCATGATAAACAAGTATTACGCTGCCCTGACTCAGTCAGTGGGTTAGCCTTTGAAGGCTATTTAGCGCCTGATAACCGCAATAGAGAAAGGCCGATAAGAACAACGCATATCGCGGATCGAAGATGTCATGTTGTTTTTTTTAAAGTCATTGCAATGCCCTTTGTCTTTTTGGGGGGGACAGTTTTCGGGGCTGTATATGGTTTATTTCGAGGAGTAGCTACTGGTATATCTGAAACTATAGAAATCATCAATGATTCCCCCTGTGATGTGTGTACAAAAGTATTGCTGATACCTTGTTTGTTTTATTTTGCTTTAGCAAATGTTTACCGAAATGTTATTCATGGGTTTCTTGTAGGTGCCATTTTTGGTGGGTATGTGTTATGTAAGTCGTTGTGGAATGGAGATGATTCTATCCCCGAGAATATTATCGTATTCCAATGCTTGGATCGCCATATCATAGATTTCTTTATGGGTAGGTATATGTTTGCGGAAGATTGGAAATTCAAATTTGAAGCCGCCAGCCTTGGCTGAGAATCGGTTTAACTTATCATCCGGGAATTGTTGACCACTACAGTTTTGGTGGGTCTGATAAGTAAGGTGAAATTGTGAAATTCATCGCCATATCATAGATTTCTTTATGGGTAGGTATATGTTTGCGGAAGATTGGAAATTCAAATTTGAAGCCGCCAGCCTTGGCTGAGAATCGGTTTAACTTATCATCCGGGAATTGTTGACCACTACAGTTTTGGTGGGTCTGATAAGTAAGGTGAAATTGTGAAATTCAGTCACTATTGCACATTAATCAATCGAATTGACTCATCGATCAGGGTGAATAAAAGTGAAGCAATAGCCCTGATGTGATGCGACATCGATTGGTGTCAGTCTATGAGGAAATAGTCTCATGACTGACAGAGGACTTGTTCAAGGTCATAGCAAGAAGTGATGGGGAGGCAACAACCGTATGCCTCCGTCGTGAAGTGCTAGGCAGAAACGCCTTCCTGTGATGTAGGCTGTGGTGCTATTGCTGAAGACGGTTTGTTTTCTTTTGGCTTCCAGCTTCGCATTTGTTTTTGGAGCTTCCAGCTAGCGGAAAGTCCCAGCACGGAGCAGGCCGTCATAAACCCGGACATGGCCGCACCAACGACACCGGCGGTCATGACGTCCTGTCCGGTCAGGTACAGGCCGGGAATCTCTGTCTTGGGTTTCAGCCAATCCTGGTTAAAGCGTTGTGGATCGTGATCCAACCCATAGATTTCCCCTTTCTTGTAAAAGCAAAAGAAGTCTGTGGAAAGCGGTGTAGACAGCTCATAATAATCAATCTTGCCATGCAGTTGTGGCAGTTTTTCATAGAGCACTTTGAGTAACCGCTCAGAAAACGCTTTTTTTAGGGCATCATAATCTTCACCCCGTTTTCCCCAGGTTTCGTCTTTCCATTGTTCAAACCACTCAAATTTTGCTGGTGCCACAATTTCAATGGTGGCGCGGTTGGGGTAGCGCGCATCCCAGCTGGGATCTTTGGCGGACGGGAATGACACATAAACGACGGGGAACGGTTTACTGCTGTCGGCCAGGAAGTTATTCACATTCTTTTCGTGGTTTTCATCCTGGTAGATCCAGAAATTGGTCTGGGGCAGGTTAAGATTGGCTGCGGTATCGGCAATACCGATATACATGCCAAGGTGCGTCATCGAAGGCCGAACCTGACGCAGGTTGTCGAGGTAACCTGTCGCTTTTGCTGTTGCTTCCGGCAGTAGGTGCTCAAATGTGTTGTTGACGCCCGCATTGCTGATGACCCGTTGTGCCCGTATCTCGGTACCATCTTTCATACGTACACCGGTAGCCCGACCGTTCTCAACCAGAATCTCGGTGACTTCTGCGTAAGTGAACAGTTCACCACCGGTCGCCTGAATCTGGGGAATCATGGTTTCTGCGATACGAGAGGAACCCCCGATCGGGTAGTAACCCCCGTGCATATAATGGCGGGCGATCAGGGCGTGTACCATGAAACTGGACTGTTCCGGGGGCAGACCGTTATCACCCCATTGCCCGGTGAGGACGGCGATCAGCTTTTTGTTACTGGTTAGACGACGGAGGACATCCACCGTTCGCTCATTGAAAAATGACGGTAGTTTTCCCTTACCAACCAGCTGCATGGCTTTGTTGATCCAGCCGGGTAGCAGTTTGCG
The DNA here is from genome assembly GCA_964291505.2 of uncultured Kistimonas sp. Lineage (GTDB taxonomy): Bacteria > Pseudomonadota > Gammaproteobacteria > Pseudomonadales > Endozoicomonadaceae > Kistimonas. Next base: position 144,931 of record OZ220216.1, read on the forward strand.
TCCGATAAAGGCGGGCATGGCATTGGAGACTTGCTTGAGCAGATCCAGGTATTGGTCAATAGCCTGTGCTTCGTCCGGGAAGTAATGCACCATCTGTTTTCGGAAAGCATCTTTGCCACGAAGCAGGTCGTACTGTTCTTTACCGATATAAAAGCGGTCGTAGTTGTCTTCCATGGGGGCCCACTGAAGCTCACCATCAGTCAGATAGCCAAAGAGTGCGCCCGCCATGGTGTCCGGGTTGCCAACATCACCGACATAATGAACACCGACATCCCATTCATAGCCATTGCGACTGTAGCTGTGGGTAAAACCGCCGGCAGTGTAATGTTGTTCAAGTACCAATACTTTCTGACCTGCCTTGGAAAGACAGACGGCCGCTGCCATTCCCCCGGGGCCAGAACCGATCACTATGGTGTCATAAGGACCTTCCAGCCGGTTACTGCGGTATCGACGTCCGATGCGGATCGTGCTGGGTTTCATACGAGATCACCCTATTACTTTTTATGATTATTCTGCGGCTGGATGAAACTGATCGCTCACCTTGGCGCATAAGTTATCAGTAACCAGTCAGGCGACAGTGTATGCCTTCAACGACTGATGTGAAAGCATGATGGACGTTCGTACTTTTTCGTTTTTGGCGGAGGTCTAGCAAGATTAAAATTTATCCTGCTTGTCAGACTTATCCTCTGAATCACCCATGTATACTGTGACAAGCGGCTGTTAAATCTATAGGGAGAGTGCTTTATGTCGCGCATCATGCGCTGGTTTTTAGAGGGACTGGTCGTTCTGGTACCCATCCTAATCACCGTCTATTTGTTTTCAGCGGGCATTAATCTGGTCGCAGATGTGCTGACGCAAACCATCGGCCCTTACCTGAGTAGTGAGTTGCCGATCCATGGACGTTGGCAACTGGTGTGTATCAGCCTGGTGCTTGTGGTAGGTGTGACGATTCTCATTGGCGCGATCACACATTTATGGCTGGGTAAGCACGTAGTTCGGCTGGTGGATCAGGTGTTGACCCACATTCCATTGGTAAAGCTGGTTTATGCCGCCATCAAGGATGGTGTGAATGCCATTATTGGCGACCGTCGTGAATTTGATAAACCGGTTCTGGTGTCTATTGGTGAGATACAGGTACCCGGTTTTATTACCCGCAATTCAACAGAAAATTTTGGACTGGACAATCATGTAGCCGTTTATTTCCCGATGGCATTCAGTATTGCTGGCCGTGTGGTACTGGTGCCTGCGGATAAGGTCAGGCCACTTGATAGCAGCAGTGCAGAAGTGATGTCATTTCTGGTTTCAGGAGGGGTAACCTCCGGACAGAAAAAATAGAAATTGGCGACATACAGAAGATCCTATAAATAGAGTGGCAGCGGTTTTTACTTATAAAATGTCTTATTGGCGAAACTTGCTGTCGCAATAACAACAGAACCCGTTGCTCCCCCCTCCGTAGAATGCAGACAAGAAAGAGAAAAACGCGCTGCACCAACCGACCCGGACACAGGTAACACCTGTCATTAGAACCAGAAATCCACCGTCCGGTCACAATCATAATCAACAGCCGACAGTGAATTCCATGAGCAGTCAATCGCAGTTTATCCCCTGGCTGGAGTGGCTTGATGGCCAGCAGGAGAGCATGCTGGCGGAAACCATCCGGCTGGCAGAAATCAATTCCGGCACTCTCAATGTAGAGGGTGTCAATCGTGTACGTAATACACTGGAAGGTCTGACACAGTCGCTGGGCGGAACCCAGGAAGTCATCGACGTTGCCCCCTGGGAACAGGTCAACGACACCGGTGAAGTGATTCATCATGAACTGGGCAAGGCGCTGAAAATCAGCAAGCATCCGGACGCGCCGCTACGGGTGTTCTTCTGTGGCCATATGGATACGGTCTTTGCGGTCGATCATCCGTTCCAGTCCGTTCGTTGGCTGGATGACAATACCTTGAATGGTCCCGGTGTGACTGATCTCAAGGGCGGGTTGTTAGTCATGATCCGCGCGCTGGAAACCCTTGAACGCAGCCCCTGGGCTGGGGAGATTGGCTGGGAAATCCTGTTTAATCCGGATGAAGAAATCGGTTCACCGGGTTCGGCCGCATTGATCCGCGAAGCCGCTTCCCGTTGCGATCTGGGCATGATTTACGAGCCCAGTTTTCCTGATGGCAACTTAGCGGGACAACGCAAAGGCAGCGGTAATTTTGCGGTGGTCTGCCAGGGGCGTGCCGCTCATGCGGGTCGTGAACACCATCTTGGTCGCAACGCCATTCGGGCCATGAGTGACTTCGTCAGTGCACTGGATGATCTGAACGGGCAACGTGAAGGTGTCACCATTAACCCGGGTTATATCCATGGTGGCGGTGCCGTTAATGTGGTGCCTGATACCTGTGTTTTCCGGTTCAATATCCGCATTGAGAAGCCTGAAGATGAAGCCTGGTGCTTCAGTCAGATTGAGCCCATTGTGGCAGCGATCAATGCACGGGATGGTATCAGCCTTGAACTGCACGGCGGCTTTGGTCGTAAGCCCAAGATTCTGACGCCGGCGAATGAGCGTTTACTGGCGCTGGCCCGTGAGTGCGGGGCAGAGCTGAATATGCACATTGAGTGGTTGCCAACCGGTGGCTGCTGTGACGGCAATAACCTGGCCGCAGCAGGTATTCCGAATATTGATACCCTGGGCGTTCAGGGCGGCAAGATCCACAGTGCGGATGAATACCTGTTGGTCGACAGCCTGGTACCCCGTGCCAAGCTGAGTGCGCTGATGCTGATGAAACTGGCAGCCAGTGAGGATGTTCGCTGGCTGAAAGCCGTCAACCGGCAGGAGTAAGTCCTATGCTGTTGGTGCGTCCTGTAGTCTTTGGTGATCTGCATAACCTGGAACGGCTGGCGGTGATGGCCGGTGGTTCCATGTCGACCCTGCCGGCTAACCGTGACCACCTGGCGGAAATTATTGCCATCACCCGGCGAACTCTCTCGGATACCCGGCAGTTGTCGACAGAAAGCTGCCATTTTGTGCTGGAGGATACCGAATCCGGTGAGATCTGTGGTGTGGCGGGCATCAATGCGGCGGTCGGTCTCCGGTATCCGTTCTACAGTTACCGCATAGACGACATCGTTCATGCCTCGGATGAACTGCAGATGCACAGTCGGGTGGAAGCGCTCAGGCTTTGTCACGAATACACCGGGTCAGCAAACCTCTGTTCACTGTACCTGGCGCCTGAGCACCGTACGTTTGAAAAACTGGAGCTGTTGAGTCGCGCCCGCTTGCTGTTTATTGCGGTGCACCGCGCCTGGTTTGGGTCCCGAATCATGGTGGAACTGCAAGGCGTGCGTGATTTGCAGGGGCAGTCTCCGTTCTGGGAATGCCTGGGACGACACTTTTTCACCATGGCGCTGGACCGTGCCGTCTATCTGGCGGGCATCAAGGCGCGCAGTTTTATAGCGGACATGATGCCGAAGTACCCGGTTTACATGCCCTTGTTATCCGAAGAGGCCCGTGCTGCGATTGGTTGTGTTCACCCTGAACGTCGAGATGTTTTGCGTTTGCTGGAAGACGAAGGGTTCGAGTTTGCCGACCATGTGGATATCTTCGATGCCGGTCCACAGCTGGAGGCAAGGCTGGGCCAGTTACGCACATTGCGAGAAGCGGAGATGTCGGTTGCGGCCATGGATAACACGGACAACAAGGAAACGACACACCTGGTGTGTAATGCAGGGCTGCTGGATTTCCGTTGCCTGCAGGCCAGAGGCGACGCTGGCAAGGTATTGCTGAATCCCCTGCAGGCGGATGCTCTCCGAGTGTCAGCCGGTGATCCGGTGTTACAGGTGGCGGCCGATAACAATAAGAAATGTGGTAGCAGCCTCAAAAGAACAGGAGACCATAGTCATGACTGAGCGCAGGATTGATAAGTTACTGAACGCCATGTGGGAGGATTACCTGACCCTGAATCCGGATGCCCGTAGGATTCATGACCTGTTTGCCGGATTGAACAATGGTGTAGTGATCAACGACCACATTGCCTTGCGCACGTTTAACAGCGACAAGGTTTGCCTCGACAAGATCGCGCGTCCTTTCCTTGAAGCCGGCTATCAGCCCAAAGGCGACTACCGGTTTGAGGCCAAGAAACTGGCTGCCAAGCATTTTGAACATGAAGACCCGGAATTGCCGAAGGTCTTTATCAGCGAATTGCTGGTGGAAGAATTGTCAGACGATGCCCAGGCGATTATCCACAACCTGGTCGATCAGGTAGATGCCCGGGATCTGGACAAGGATATTTTCTGCTATTCCGGTCGTCACTGGGACATTCCCTTTGCGATCTACAGCCAACTGCTGGCAGAAAGTGAGTATGCGGCCTGGATGTCAGCCTTCGGTTACCGGCCGAATCATTTTACCGTGTCGGTTAACCACTTGAAGTCGCACGACAGTCTGGAAGCGCTGAATCAGTTGTTGCTGGGTGAAGGTTTCTCCCTGAATGACAGTGGTGGCCTCATCAAAGGTTCACCCGATGTGTACCTGGAGCAGTCATCCACCATGGCGAACCGTATCGCCGTTGACTTCAGTGACCGTACCGTCGAGATTCCCAGCTGTTTCTATGAGTTTGCCCTGCGTTACCCCTTGCCAGACGGTACCTTGTACCAGGGCTTTGTTGCCGCATCGGCAGACAAGATATTTGAAAGTACTAACGTCACTGGACGTTAACCCGGCGCCGGGCCCCTTTCCCGGGGCCTCCGATCCTGCCAGGAAGGTTTCGTTTTTTCCGGTTGCGACCAGCAACCACTGTGTGAACCACGTTTCTATCGTGACACCGGAACACTGAACAGCTTGTGCCGTATGTCTTTGATGGTGGTATTAGCGTAACGATAACGACAGATAGAGGGGCCGATCAGGTCCCCGGATAACAAAGGTCAGGAGTGAGGTAATCTCTATGATGGTAATTCGGCCGATTAAGGCAAGTGACTGGGATGCCCTCTGGGATATGGCTCACAAGACAGGGGTTGGGTTTACCTCACTGCAGCCGGATGAAGAGCGTGTGCTGGCCAAGCTGCAATGGGCATTGGAGAGTTTTGATTCTCCCGTAGCGCTGGAAGAAGCGCTGTACCTGTTTGTCCTTGAAGATACGACGAATGGAAAGGTGGCGGGCATCTGCGCCATTGAATCGGCCGTTGGGCTGAGCGATCCCTGGTACAACTACCGGGTTAATACCCAGGTGCATGCATCCCGTGAGCTGGGTGTGTACAACAAGGTCGAAACGCTGACCCTGTGTAACGACCATACCGGTTATTCGGAACTGTGTACCCTGTTCCTGTTGCCTGAGTATCGTCACAGCCGTAACGGGCACCTGCTGTCCAAGTCCCGCTTTCTGTTTATGGCGGAGTTTCCGCGCCGCTTCTCTGAAGGCGTGATTGCCGAGATGCGGGGGTACAGTGATGAGAATGGTGTATCACCGTTCTGGGAAGCGCTGGGCCGTCATTTCTTCTCCGTGGATTTTGCCGATGCGGATCAGGCGACCGCGCGCAGTAAGGTCTTTGTTGCCGAGCTGATGCCCCGCCATCCCATTTATCTCAACCTGCTGCCGGAAGAGGCCCAGCGAGTGGTTGGCCTGACCCATGACGCGACCACGCCAGCACGCAAATTGCTGGAAAGTGAAGGCATGCGTTACAGCGGCTGTGTGGCGATCTTTGATGCGGGCCCGTTGATGGAAGCGCGGATTCAGGATATCCGGCTGGTGCGTGAAAGCCGCTACTTCAAAGTCCATATCGATGATGAGCGCGAACCTCACGGCGAGCCCTGGCTGCTGGCCAATACCAAATTCCACGACTACCGCTGCGCCATGAGCAAGGTGGCTTTCTGCGGCAATAACATCGTATGCGTGACCGGTGAACAGGCCGACGCATTACGGGTTGATGAAGGCGACACTTTGCGAGTGGTTCACCTGTTGCCACACCGCGCGGTTTAAATTTTACGCATTTCAGGGAGTATTTATGACAGCGTCTCTCTTTATCAACGGCCGCTGGCTGGAAGGCAATGGGCAGGCATTTGCGTCACTGAATCCGGCGGAAGGCAGTGCGGTCTGGGAAGGCTATGCGGCAGATGCCGGTCAGGTGGCTGATGCCGTTGAGGCGGCGCGTGCCGCTAGCGGCTCATGGGCCGATCTGGGGTTTGAAGGTCGTGAAGCGATCGTTAAGCGTTATGGCGAACTGCTGGACCGTGAGGATGAAGTACTGGCGCAGACCATTGCCAATGAAACCGGTAAACCGATCTGGGAAAGCCGGACGGAAGTCGGTGCCATGAAAGGTAAGATAGGCATTTCGGTGACCGCTTATCATGACCGGACCGGTATCCGTGAAAACGAAGCGCCCGGTGCCAAAGCGTTTGTGCGACACAAGCCCCACGGTGTTGTTGCGGTGTTTGGTCCTTACAACTTCCCCGGCCATCTGCCGAACGGACATATTGTTCCCGCTCTGCTGGCAGGGAATACTATCGTATTTAAGCCCAGCGAACTGACCCCGGCTGTTGCCGAGAAAATGGTCGCATTATGGGAAGAGGCAGGACTGCCCACGGGCGTTCTCAATCTCTTACAGGGCGAAAAAGAGACCGGTATGGCGCTGGCGCAGCATCCGGATATTGATGGATTGTTCTTCACCGGCAGTTCCAGAACCGGCGAACTGATCCATCAGCAGTTTGGCGGCCATCCCGGTAAGATTCTGGCATTGGAAATGGGCGGCAATAATCCGTTGATTGTGGACGAAGTCGCCGACCAACGCGCTGCAGTACACGACACGATTCAGTCTGCCTTTATTACAGCAGGCCAGCGTTGTACCTGTGCTCGTCGTCTTTATGTCCCGAAAGGCGAGGAGGGTGATCAGTTCGTTGATGCGCTGGTAGTGGCGATTGGTAAGATCAAGGTTGGACGCCAGCATGATGATCCACAGCCGTTTATGGGCTCCCTGATTTCAGAGCAGGCTGCAGATGGTATTCTTGCAGCTCAGGCAAGTCTGGTGGCGCTTGGTGGTCAGGTGCTGACGGAAGTGCGCAAGCTGGAAGAAGGCACCGGGCTGTTATCACCGGGGTTGATTGATGTGACATCCATCGAAGACCTACCGGATGAAGAATACTTTGGGCCCCTGTTGCAGCTGATTCGCTATGACAGTTTTGATGAAGCGATTGCCCTGGCCAATCGAACCCGTTTTGGTCTTTCCGCCGGCCTGTTAAGTGATAATCGTGACAAATTCGATCGTTTTTACAGCCGTATTCGGGCTGGTATCGTGAACTGGAACAAACAGCTGACAGGCGCCAGCAGTGCAGCACCTTTTGGCGGCATTGGCGCCAGTGGTAACCACCGGGCTAGCGCCTATTATGCGGCTGATTACTGTTCGTATCCGGTCGCGAGCCTTGAGACTGAGCAAGTCTCTTTGCCTGCCAATCTGGCGCCCGGACTAAGCCTGTAAACGACACAACTTAGTCATAATAGAAAGCCCCCTACCGTACGCTGAGAGGGGGCTTTTTTATGCGTAGAAATTTGTGCTGGCTTGTCCGCCGATACCAGTGAGAATGCCGTCACGCGCTAACAACCACAGGTTACTTAAACCAGTTTTTTTGCAACTTTTTGCACGATAACGCGTCGAAAAAATAGAGGGGATAGGATTTTTTTCGGGAAATATCGCTATAGCTGTCTATATTGCAATAGCTTGAGTTAATCACGATTAAAGCTGATATCGGTAGTTTGATCGCATTAATCCAGCGTATTTCCCCAAATCGGGAGACACTATGCAGAAGAACGATATTCTCGCCGTGGCATTGATGACCTTCGCGTTTTTCCTGGGTGCCGGAAACCTGGTGTTTCCCCCCATGGCCGGCCAGCAGGCCGGGGAAAACCTCTGGTGGGCGCTGATTGGTTTCCTTGCCATAGATGTTGGACTATCCCTTCTCGCGATTATTGCCATTGCCCTTCAGGGCAGCCCCAACGCCCTGACCCGTGACCTGCCTCCCCGTATCGGTATGCTGTTCTGGGTCGCTGTTTATGTGATTATTGGGCCTGCTTTTGCGGTACCCAGGACCGCCGTGGTCGCCTTTGAGACCGGTATTTCACCCTGGTTTGGTCAGGTTGAGCCCTGGTACCTGACGGCCTTTTCCATCATTTTCTTTTCCATTGTGATCTGGCTGTCAATCTTCCCGGGCAAACTGGTCACGATTGTCGGGCGTATATTAACGCCTTTGCTGGCTGGGTTATTGTTGGCCATCTACCTGTGTATGTTGCTTACTCCCCATGAAGCGCCGGGAATGCCCTGGAATGACTACACATCGCATCCGGTCATTGAGGGCATGATCCAGGGATACCTGACTATGGATACCCTCGGGGCACTGGCCTTTGGTATTGTGATTGCTTCATCCGTGAAAGGGCTTGGGGTCAAACGGCGTGAGGATGTGGTCAAATATACCGTTATCGCCTCTGTGATTGCCGGCGTGTTTCTTTGCCTAGTGTATTTTGGTCTGTTTTACCTCGGGGCGACCAGTCGGACGATTGCGCCGGGTGCCACCAATGGCGCACAGATTCTGAGTGCGTATGTGTACCATTTGCTGGGTTCTGGCGGTCTGCTGGCGCTGACAGCGGTCATTGTTCTGGCGTGCCTGACAACGGCTATTGGTGTCACGACTGCCTGTGGCGACTATTTCCATCATCAATTTCAGCGGGCATCTTACCAGTTCTGGATTGTTCTTCTGGCGTCGTTGTCGGCCGTGGTCGCGAATGTCGGGCTGGAGACGTTGATCTCACTGTCATTACCCGTCGTGGTTGCCCTGTATCCGGTGTCTATTGCGCTGGTGCTGTTTTCCATCGCACGCAGTTTCATGCCGATTCCCCGAACCACGGTGGTGGTTACCGTAGCGGTGATTTTTGTCATCAGCACTTCTGACAGCTTCAGCACCATCGGGCTATTGCCCGAATGGTTACTGATGACGTTCAAGCGGTTACCACTGTTTAGCAGCGGCATTGGTTGGCTGGTACCGGGCGTAGCCACCTTCCTCGTGGCGTGGATTCTCTGTCAGTTACTGGAGCAACCACGTCGACTGGGCCGGTAACTCTTTTTACCAAGAGGGGCCACTGGTGCTGTTATAGGTTAAATTAGGTTGCCCTGCCTGTGCACCCTGCGCTGTTGCTGTTAAAAGAACGCATTGGGCCACGGCGCTGCCGGGGCAGGCGGCCGCTGCAATGGCATAAAAGTCTCCCTGGGATTCCGGGTTGGCAACGGCATAGCCGAGTGCTGTCAGGTCGGTGGTGTAGGTCTGGTTCTGTGAATAGAAGCGTTCCTGCGCCTGCATCACTTCCATCAGCATGGCCTGTCCATCACTTTGTCGTCCCCTGGCGGCCTGTTCGTTATAGGTCGGGTAGGCAATAGCGGCAATAATGCCGACTATCGCTACCACAATCATCAATTCCAGCAGGGAAAAACCTGACGACGCTTTGATCATTTATTTTCTCTCCAGTAGGTAGACTCCATCACTTCCAGCTGGCTTAACGGGTCGCCATCGATGGGAGTGATATTACCCTGATCCCCACGACGGTTGCCGGTGAAGGGGTTACCTTCGGTACCGATCGTGAGGTTAACGCCGTTGTTGTTGATGGTAATAACCGGCGCAGGTGCGATACCGCCGCGCAGCAGTGCAACAGAACGGATCGGGTTGTCATTTTCATCCTGATAAACGGCGGTGCCGTCCAACAGGTTCAGTGCATAAGCATTGGCCTGACCCACATCCGGCCCACAGCTCATCACTGTGCTGTTTGTCGTGGTCTTGTAGGTATTGAAAAAGACGGCGCCATTAATGGTGACTGAGTTAGACAATACCTTCTCAGTCGCACCCAGTGAGAGATACCAGCCATCCTTGTTGTTGAAGTAATCCGACGTCAGGGTGTAGGTATCGCCGGGTTCCAGTTCCAGGATCAGTTCGTCAAGGCGCTGCTGCAGGGCAGCGGTTCGCGTGGCAGCGGTCTGTTCCGCCTCATCGACCAGCCAGGCAAATGCTTCTTCGACGGTCAACACGCCATTGTCATCAGCTGCCAGGGCGGCTGTTAGCTGCTCCGTTGAAAGGATATCTGAGGCTTCGAGTACGCCGTTATCACCGGGATCATGTTCCAGTAAGAAGGCAGCTTGCAGGGCGGCAGAGGTTTGGGCTGCGTCATTCAGTGCCGTCAGTGCCAGACGTCCCTGATCGACACCGTATAACGTGTCATAGATAGACTGCAGACTGCTGTTATCGGGATCCAGCGCCAGTTTGTTGCTGATATACGACAGGGCTTCTGTCAGTGAGAGTGTGCCATTGCCGTCGGTATCACCATTGTTGGTGGCCTCATTGAGCAGCGTGCTGCCCATCAGGTCAGTCAACATATCGGTGTGTTGGCCGGTGGCTGCGTTGTAGACCCAGTCCAGATCAGTATCATTGCTGCTACCGCCATTCAGGGCATCCAGAAACGCGAGCGCTTCTTCCATCGTCAGGCTGCTATCCGGATCGGCCGCTTTCAGAAGGTTGAGGTTACTGTCTTCAAGATAAGCGTCCAGGATCGATTCCGGGCTCGCTTCTTCTGCCTGCCAGGTAATCGCCTGCTCCAGTGCTGACTGTTCTGACTGAATGGCCAGCTTTTGCTGCTGCATGGCATCAATCTCAGTCTTCAGGTTGTTAATGGTGCTTTCCAGGTCTGCAACTGAATCATTTAGACTCTGAAATTGGCTATCCTCATCAGCGGCAAGCGCATCAGCTAAAGAGCCAGCATTTGTGGTATTAAGCCCCAAGACACTGGTTTGCCATTCAGCCTGTTTCTCCTGCAGTGCACTTTCTTTGGTGCTGCTGTCTTGGCCGGCATCCTGAAGGTCAGAGATTTCCTGTTCCAGTATTTGTATCTCACTGGTCAGGTCATTTAACGCATCGCGTTGAGCAATCTGCCCGGTGGTACTTTCATCCATATCCGGGGTATCCGGATTGTCAGGTATGCCGTAGTAGGCTGCTTCCAGTGTGGCGAGTTCGGCTTCGAGTGTGGATGTATCATCACCATTCAGGCGGGCTTCGTTGATAGCTGCCTGCTTTTCTGTGATCCCCGTCCAGCTTTGTGCGAGTTCAGCCTGAAAGGCCTGCAGGCGGGCGTATTGGGTCAGCAGACCGTTGGGGTCATCGATCGCATTTTCAAATGTAACCTTTTGCTGAACGGCGTTGTCATAGGTTTGTTGAGTCGAGGTAAAATGCTCATCAACAGTATCAATGGTTAAGCCTGTGTCTGTGATTATTTGCTCTTGCACCGCCTTATTTTGATTGTTGGTCGACAAGTCGCTATCTAATTGGGTCTTAGCTGCCTGAAACTGATCGTATGTTTCCCGGTAAAGTGGATCATAGTTACCCGGTAATTCCTGAGCTAACTCCTCTGTCAGGGATGCTTCAAAAAGGTTAAGCATGTTTGCATAGGTGGTAATCTCAAGCGTTAGTAGTCCAATTCTGTCCGGTGCATAATTGTTCAGAAAGTGTTCAAGCTCGTTATAGTTATTTCTGGCCAGATACTCAGTGTACGCTTGTGCATCTTGCTCCAGTTGTTCTGGGGTTTTCTTGTCATCTTCGGACCAATACTGGTTGTACTGTGTAAGAGAAATATTCCTGAGCGCTTCCTGTAGGTTTGATTCGAAACGAGGGTCATTCGAAGGGGATAGATATGGATTCAATACATCAAGTTTTTGCGTGATTTCGACATTTTCAGTATTAATAGCCTCTATATTTTCTTTGGCTGTTACTGCGCGTTGTGCTGCATCGTATGCCGGTGCAATAGTACCAGTGAAGTCGTCTACTAATGATTGATAATCTTCAAAGATATCCTGTACCGCGACAACCTGATCCTGAAGTTGTGTCTGGCTGGCGATATCGTCAAATACAGACTGGTTATAGGCGAGCTGTTCTGCTTGTGTATCCAGCGTTTGCTGAAGAGCATCAAGCTGTTCCTGAAGCGCCAGTCGCTGGTCCATTAAAGCCGTAATGCCCCAGGCTTCGCGATAGGCATCCAGGACTTCCTGTGCCCTTTTCGACGCATTGACGAGCGCATCAATATTCTCGTTGGCATAGTCTGCCGCACTGCCATCCGCCTGGGTGAAACCGCTGCAGCTACGGCCAGCCGTCTCACCGTGCTGAATACATTCAAGCTCCCGGTTCAGTTCTGCCCATTCGGCATCGGACAGCGTTGTGCCGGTGATATCCGCCAGATGTGATTCTGTGATCACACTGGTACCACTGTTGGCATAGGTGTAGCTGGCGGGTGTCGTCAGTACGTTGTAATCCTTGAATACGTAGAAGCGGTCACGGGTGTCGGTGTTCAGCGGATGGGCTCGCCAGCCACTGCCGAGAGCGACGGCATAGAAAGGATCTTCGCCCCGCTCACTGTAAATACTCACATCCGGTGTGCCATAGAAGCGGCGGTTGCTTGCTGCATCGCTGCCTCCGAGGCTGGCAATCCGGCCGCCGCTGGCATAACTGGCCAGACAGTCGGTGACGCAGTTTTGTGCGGTGGTGTCTTTGTTGCGATTAAAATCAATCCGGAATACCTGTGCGCGGGTATCAGCGGCAAACAGGGTATTGATAACGCCGTCACCATCCACATCCACTGCGACAACATCGCCGGGCATGCCGTTGGTCATGTCAGCAATTTTGAGGCTCAGGCTGTCGTTATAGTTATCCCCACTGGTATCCAGATCATTGTTGTTATCACCATCAAGATCATTAAAACGGTTGGTGTAGTGTGATGTGTTGGGGCCACCGGCAGACCAGATCAGCTGACCGGTTTCTGCATCCACCACATAGATGGCATTGCCGAGATGATCGTTGACGGGCAGGTTGTCATCGTCGTTATCCTGGTTCGGATCATATCCGGCCGTGAATATCAGCGCCTGCTTATTGACCGGCTTGCCATCAGCATCCTTACCGACGGGTACCTTGGCCAGTAACGGTCGTGACCAGCTTTGACCGAGTTTTTCAAAACCAGTGTCAGGTGCAAGCGGCGTAGAGGTGATTGCGCTGGAGGCGAGGTCTCCGTTTGCATAATTAATTACGCGATTGCGGGTATCCAGCGAGCGTCCGTAACGATCCAGACGGTTACCCTTTTTGTCCACAGCCAGGCCACGAATAACCCAAAGTAGTTTTGGCTGATCCATGTCTGTCACATCCATGGCGTAGTAGTTGTGGCCACCGCGACGCATGCCGAAGTAAAGGATCACACGGGTTGCTGTCTGCAGATCGGGAATACCGTTGCTGCCGGCTTCAACCGTACCCGTGATGCTGCGACGGATACCAACGGTATCGATCAGATCACCTGCGGCATCTTCCTGATAGGTGTATTGAACCCAGGCATTAATGGGACCATCAATACCGTAGCGCTTTTCTTCGCTGCCCTGCAGGTTCTTGAAATAGTGCTTGATATTGGGCAGCAGTTCACCGGGCATGAAGGCAAATTTCTCTGCACCGGTCTGTGTGTTGACGGCACGGAGGAAGCCCATGTTGTCGCCGTAAAACAGGTAATCGGTCTGAGTGACATTGACATCCCGAATAGCCCGTCCATCGCTGCCAGTGATGGGATTACCTTCACTGTCTTTCAGGACCTCACCATCCTGGGTCTCCTGTACCCGATAAGGAATGACGAGAGGCTGGCTGTGCAGAACATCCGCCATGACCATCTGGACGTTTTTGTCCGCTTCACCGTTTTTGCGTACGGTCACTTGCCGGCCTTCAGCAAATTCAACCAGCGTCGTTTCGTTAAGCGTATAGCTGCTGTCGCTGGGTTCTATACCAATACCGAGCAGGGTGTTGTTCACGGTAGCGGTATTCAGTGAACTCAGGGTTTTCTTGTCGTTCAGTGCGTTGGCTCGCGGGCTTGGAGGTGTGGCGGTATATGTCAGAAGCGTCCTGTTGGCTGGCGTGATCTGTTCGGCAGCACCGCCGAGTGCGACATTGCCACCATCATCTACCGTTGACCACCAACTGCGGGCGTCTTTTTTGAAGAAACCAGCGGTCTCACTGGAAGGGTCCATATCTGTAGCTGGCTCGCCAGAACTGTCCACAATCAGGGTTTCACTGCCGCTAACAGTGTCGCTGTCACAGTCGACCGTGGTGCCATTACTGTTATGACAGATTTCTTCAAGTGCATAACGTTTGAGGTTGCCAGTCCAGGCTGAACCGGTTTCCGGCTTGAACATGGAGTAATAGAGTTCGTTTTTGTGGGTCAGTTTGTTGTAGGCGTTGACGGCGACGCCGGGTGCGGCGAAGTTGGCATCCTGAGACAGAATATCCTGAATGATTTCCTGCAGAGCGGAGACCAGGCCTGAGGTGTTATTGGTGGTAAAGTAATTCTTGGCATCGCCGGTACCGCTTAGTGCGGTTTCTCTTAACAGTCTCTGGTCTGTGGCGAATCCAACCGTATACGTTTTTACGAGTTGATCTTTGTCGATGGTGCTGCTCTGGTCGCTGGTGAAGAGGAATTCGGCCAGTTCGTCCAGACAGTCGCCGCTATTGTTATTACAGGTCTTTTTGTTTTGGTTGTTTTGTGCCCAGGCTCTTATCGCACTGTTAGCACCGCTGTCGCTGGTGGGTTCCCCGTCTGTGAGCAGTATAATGTTGTTACTCTGGCATGAGTGGGTTATCGGTGATTTATACGTTGTAGATGTTTGTAAGGCATTCGAATCTGTATCCCAGTCTGTACATCTAACTCTGCCACTGGAGTTGATATAACAGCCTTCAGCGTCTGCTCCGTAGACTAGATTTTCACCCCGGTAATACAGCGCAGCTTCATAAAGTGATTCTGATAAAGGTGTTCCCCCTGAAGCATAGTAACGGTTAAGCTGAGTTTTTATATCAGAAGTCGCATGCTCTATCTTATTGATAGCGACATCAATAACCCCGCCTGATGTGCTGTCAGAACTGCCATTATCACGGTCAAAGCGCATAAGCCCGACGTTGACCGGTTTGTTTGTCGTAATTAGCTCATCAAGAAGATTTTTCGTAACATCACGAACTACTTCTATTCGGGTTTTTATATATCTATTCCCATAACTTTTGCACTCTCCATCCCGATATTTCAGGCACTCCCTGACACAGGCGTTTGGATTAAATTCATATTCAGCCCGAGTGCAATAGTTGCCATTGACTGGGTTTTTCATGGAGCCAGATGTATCAATGATGAATAGCACATTGGGGCGTATCACAGAGCCTGCAACCAGTTTTTGGCCAACATAGACTTCAGTGTCATCAGCCAGTACCGGTTGTAATGATGCTGACATGTATAGGAAGACACCAATGAAGCAGGCCAACTGTTTGTTCAAACGGGGTAAAGACATGACGATTATTCCTCACCGACCAAATAGATATTGATTAGCGATTGTGATGCCCGATGAACGGTCAGTTCTGCCATATAAGCTTTATTGATTGTTAAACGGGTGAAGTTTATTCGTTGACTGTTTTGATACAGGTCGGTTGATCCTCTGACGGTTAAGCGTACAGAGGAACAGCCTTCGCAAGGTAATACAAGCAGGCTGCCTTTGGCATATTCTTCGTCATACCAGGAGAGGTAGATCGTCGCTTCTTCATAGGTGTCGTAAGGCGACAGGTCCACAGTCTCAGCTACAGCACTGTTTGCAACGACGCCAGTGGCTAGCAGCCCAATCATCAGTAACCGGCTCAAATACTGTTTTATCATTCTTATGCCTCATTCCCGGTCAGATGCAATCCGGTGCATTCACCACATCAAAGAAAAAATTGCCGGCCATGAACCGGGTACCCATGGACTGGTTCGAGGTAGCGCCGCTGTTCATGGTTGTATTGGCATTCAGTTCAAACAGGTAATAGGAAAAATCTTTCAGGCTGGCGTTTTCTACCGGCCGTTCACCCATGTAGCGCAGGGATGAATTGGGGTTAGCGCCTGCAAAAGCGACGGCAGTTGGCATAACCGCATTGCAGGTCGCCCGGGCACTGTTCATTTCCAGCTCCCGGTTACCGCTGTTGACTTCATCAACCTGGGTTTCCAGCTCACTCAGGGTCACCTGAAAGGCCTGGCCTTGAAACTGGGCATTACTGGCCATGCGTTCTTCCAGTGTTGCCATCCGTGCTGCCGTGATGCCGGCTATTGTCAGGATGGTGAGGAATATCAGCGCACTCAGCATTGCCATGCCGTGTTGGTCGCTCCGTGATATTTTGAGTCTGTTCCGGTCTTTTTTATGCGTCATGATGTTCAGTTCTTGACCGTTACGGTGGTTGTGAATAACTGACGTGTAATACCGTCGTTGGTGGTGATGGTTGGCGCATCCAGCAGAAGGAATTGTTGTTGCGGGTTATCCGTGCTGGTCATGGCACTGGCCAGTAATGCGATACGCACAGCGCGCACGTTATCCCAGGCGTTGGTATTCACACGGTCGGCAGACACGTACTGGTTGACGCTACCGTCGCTGTTCGTATCCACACCGTAGAGCAGCTGAAGATTATCAATGCCGTCGACCAATCGTTGAGCAGTGCCAGTCCATGCACTGTTTGTATGGCTGTAGGCACGGCAGGCCAGTGAAGGATAAGGGTTACCATTCGCGGCATCGGCTGGTTCAATCGTAAAGACTTCGGTGATTTGCTGGTTGGTCACATCGTTACCGGTACAGTCTGTTGCCGTGCCTGAGGTACCGGCAACCGGCCAGTACTGTACCGCCAGACGATCTGCATTATTGCCTGTGCCAACCGCGTTACAGGCGGCATCTGCCGTTGTTGGGATATTGCAGTCTGGCTCAGGGAAATGGCGTGGTGCATTAACGTCACTCTCCGTATGACCCGCCATGCGAATACTGTTGGCGATGAAACCCAGACTGAACCGGCCGTTTTCCATGATATAGCCCAGGGATTCGTTAACCCCGAATGTTTCTTTGTTCGATATCACAATCTGGCTGACGCCTAATAACAGCAGCAGACTGAGCGTACTGGCAATCAACAGCTCAACGACAGACAGTCCCTGCTGGTGATGAAGTGGTGTTTGTTGCGTGATAGCTGTTGTCTGCATGATTAGGGCCTTATCAGTAAGGAGGTACTGAGACGCTGGCCATTGTTCTCGCAGTTACGGCACAACCAGTCGACGGTTAAGGTGTAACTGCCATTGGCCAATGCAGAGGTCACTTGTCCACTGTTCAGGTAGTCGGGGCTGCCGGATGATAAGCCATTGAAGGGACGGGGGCAGCTGGTTTCCCACAAATCCCAGGCCGCCATCTGTGTTGGTGTGCAGGCAACTGCGTTGATTTTGACGCCGGGGCCGGGAGTGGGGCTAAAGTAGTCAGCGCAGACGGTAGCGGGACGGTTGCTACAGTCGGGCGCATTCCCTGCAGTGACATAACGTGCATTACCGGCCATGTCGTCCTGGTAAGCTGTGATGTTACCCCGGATACGTTCCGCCAGATCCTGTACCAGCCAGGTGGCATGGGAGCGCTGCACGCCATCCTGGTTGCCGCGCACCGCCGTAATCTGTAATGCTGCCATGCCCAGCAAGCCGATCGTCATGATCACAATGGTGATCAGCACTTCAACCATGCCGACGCCACGGAGTTTGTTGATGCTGGTTTTGCGCAAGGGTGTCGACATGGTTTCAGCAGCCTTCCCCAGGGTTGATTCTTTGTGTAGTAAGACGGCCGGTTGCGGAGAGTTTCAGGCAACGGGCGCGATCACCGGTGGCGGAGAGATCATTCGCTGATACCAGGAACGAGCTGATTGCGTTGCGGGTTGTGCCGTTCCCTTCGTAAATAAGGGCTGACGTTGTTCTTGCATCATACGTAGTTGTGATCGTGACATCGTCGTCTGGTGCCGGATACTGTTTCAGCGTATTACCGCCAACCACCGCGACTTCCCAACCTGTACGCCAGTTGCCGGGCAAACTGCCGAGCGGCTTAACTATAATGGCGGCATTACGCTTTACCGCCTCACTGCGGGCATACTGAACCGTACCGGCCAGTTCCATACCGGTGCTCGAGACCTGCTCATTCAAAAGGAAATCTTTAAACGATGGCGCCGCGATACCCAGCAGGATGCTGAATACTGCCAATGTGATCATCAGCTCAACGAGGGTGAAGCCTCTGGCCTTGTGGTGTCTTCTGTTCTTGTTATGGCGCACGGGTCAGTCACGGTTTGTTAGTATTATTGGGTTATCCATGAACCCGGCAGCTAACCAAGAGGTGTTCCTTTCCGGCTGCCCTGTTTACTGTATGTGTAATGCCTATTTTTCTGAACTGGCAGTGTACGTCGATGGGTAGGTAGATAACCGGCCTTTTTTTCAGAATAAATGGTAGGTTTTGTCAGCTTTCTGTCTGCTGGATCACGAAAAGCTGTAAGCATGTCGCCAGGGGAAAGCGTTTGTTATTTTTTGCATGCTGTGTTAGAAGTTACACCAACGTGAATGATTAAAAGAACATGAACCAAAACGTTTTCACCCTGATTATTGTCCTGCTAGTCGTTGTGATTCTGGGATCACGGCGGGGGACGTCAATGGGCTGAAAACAGGCTGACAAAGGATACCGAAAACCCCCGCTCCGAAAGGACCGGGGGTTTTCTTTTGGCGATAAGAAAACTGTGAGAATCACCCGAGGGCCAGGGAATGAGTAGTCAACCAGCAAACGACAGTGACCAAGCGAGTAACGACGGGCAGGGTTCGGCTGAGCCAGTGTCAGGTGCTCAGTATGTGGTTGAAACCCTGGCACGCCATCAGGTGACAACGGTATTTGGTTACCCGGGGGGAACCATTATGCCGGTTTACGATGCACTGTATGGTAGCCCTGTTGAACATGTGTTGTGCCGGCATGAGCAGGGAGCATCTCTGGCGGCTGTAGGTTATGCGAGGGCAAGTGGTCGTGTGGGTGTCTGTATTGCGACATCAGGCCCCGGTGCGACCAACCTCATTACAGGGCTGGCTGATGCCATGCTGGATTCGATACCCATCGTAGCGATTACCGGGCAGGTGCCGCTGGCTGCCATGGGATCTGATGCATTTCAGGAAGTCGACATACTGGGTGTTTCGCTGGGGGTGACCAAACACAGTTATCTGGTCACCGATATTGATGAGTTGCCTGAAGTCCTAGACGAAGCTTTTCATCTGGCGAAAACGGGGCGACCGGGTCCTGTTCTGGTGGATATCCCCAAAGATATTCAACAGGCCCTGATGATACAGCCTGCACCTCGATACCCAGCCCCCCATGGGGTTGCGATGCCTGACGGTGAAGTGATTGAGCGGGCGCGTCATCTGATGCAGCAGTCTGAACGCCCCATTGCTTATGTGGGCGGCGGTGTTGGGATGGCGGGTGCTGTCAGTGAGTTACGGCAATTTCTCAAGGAAACCGGTATGCCATCGGTCACGACGTTAAAGGGGATCGGCATCGTTCCTGATCACTTCGGGCAGCACCTTGGCATGCTGGGAATGCATGGTAATCAGGCGGCGAATCTCGCCATACAACAGTGTGACCTGCTGATCTGTATCGGTGCTCGTTTTGATGATCGTGTTACCGGTAAGCTGGATCAGTTCGCGCCCCATGCACGGGTTATCCATATGGATATAGACCCTGCTGAACATAGCAAACGACGTCAAGCCGATATTTCCATTATCGACAACCTTTCGGATGTGCTTCCTGCGCTAACAGAAACACTGACGATCACTGAATGGCAGGCAACATGCCGGGCGTTAAGAGAGCGTTATGCCTGGCGCTATGGCCACCCCGGGGAAGGCATCTATGCGCCACGACTGCTAAAGCAGTTAAACCAGGAATTACCCGCTGATACCGTTATCAGTTGCGATGTCGGGCAACATCAGATGTGGGTCGCCCAGCACATGACGTTTGACCGGCCGGAAAATCACCTCAGCAGTGGTGGTCTGGGCACTATGGGGTTTGGATTACCTGCCGCCATTGGCGCTCAGTTGGCCAGGCCGGATGCCATGGTTATCAATGTCACCGGGGACGGTTCTTTCATGATGAACGTTCAGGAGCTGGCCACCATCAGGCGCAAACAGTTGCCTCTCAAGATTCTTCTGCTGGATAACGAACGATTGGGCATGGTGCGGCAGTGGCAGGAGCTGTTCTTCGACGGCCGCTACAGCGAGACCAACCTGTCTGATAATCCGGATTTTGTCACCATGGCCAGAGCGTTTGGTATCCCCGGAGAAACCATTTGGCGTAAAGATCAGGTGAGTGAAGCACTGCACCGACTGCTGAAGGCGGAAGGCGCCTATTTACTGCATGTGGCTATTGATGCCGCAGACAATGTCTGGCCACTGGTGCCACCTGGTGCTGCTAATCACGAAATGCTGGAGGAGGGAGCATGAAACATCAGTTATCCATTGTCGCGAATAACCGTTCGGCAGTACTGGAGCGTATTCTTCGGGTTGTACGTCATCGAGGCTTTGAGCTGACTGCAATGATGATGCCCCAGGTATCCGGTTCACAGATTCAGTTAGCATTATCTGTTTGTGGAGAGCACCCGATTAGCCAGTTAAACAAGCAGCTGGATAAATTGATTGATGTTACGGACGTGACTGTTCAGCAGGGGCACCACGATACGCTGACAGTGGCCAGGGCGGTGGTCTGATATCTCTGGAGGTGTGAGATATCTCCTACAGCATGTTGGGCGTTTTGCGTCTTACTGTCGTTTATTTGACGGGGTTAGTATGAAGCCATGGATGAGGCACACAGGATGTGTGGAGTAAGGAAGCTCATCAGGGACATGGAGTATCGCGCAGGGAAGTGCTGGCGCAGGACGTGCCACACGGAAGTAGCAGGAAGTATTCATGGAATGAATACAGCACAGGATGTGCAGAGACAAGGGGCATGCAGGGAAGCACGGTCCTTTTTCTTTTTTACCTTCTTATTTGTCGGTTTATCAGAAATTTCTCTTCATTTCTTCATAGGTAATCATTGTTTAATAAACACGTAAACAGTGGTGAGCAAATGCTTTAATTTTCACCCTGCGTCTTCGGTTAATGCTTCCATATCTTTCTTTTAAAGGTTAACGCCTTGTCTTGCAGAAAGCGTATCTCCGCATGAATGCTGCGAATTTCTTCCCAGTTCTGTCGCGCCATCTCCTGCTCTTCATCGGACATTTTGGGAATAGCTAATTTCTTGATATCCCGGGTTTGCAGTAAGGGGACGGAAGCCCCTGAGCGCAGCTGCTGAAGGATTGCCTGACCGGCGGAGGAGCTTAAGTATTGGAACAGAACCACTGGGTCTTTAATCCAGGTACCTTTCTTTAGTCGTATAATTTGGAAGGACTGGCTGGCAATCCAGTTGTTGCCACAAATGGTTGGCACCAGACCCACTTTGCCGGTATGCCCTTTGATAACCAGCAGAATATCGCCCGGTTTTAGGCGCTGTTGAATCGCTCGTTCCCTGTATTCATTCACGATGACCGGTTTACCCGCCTGTTGAACGACGCCTTCCGCACTGATGTCTGAAACCATGACTTCCAGAAACTGATCGCCATTAAGCATATTGTCAGATTTAACGGACTGCCCGCGAATAAGATCTGCCAGTTCTGCCAGTGGCACGGTTTCATGAGAGACTGCTTTTAATCGTGTCGGGGACGTATTGGTAAGGTAGCGATCAACCTGCATGTTATAGTCGTTTTCAATCAATTCATCATGCGACACTAGACGTGAATGTGCGGTGATTTCCTGTTCTTCTATTTGTTGGTGAATAACATCCAGATTACGAAGTGTATTGGGTTGGGGATAAATCTGATTTCGTTTGGAATGTGCACGAAAATAGTCTGTTGACGCGTCGAAAATCATGATGTCCCGATGCTGCTGTTGTTTATCCAAAATCATCAGGCAGGGGGTATCCCGATAAGGCGCAAGTGACGATGATGGGAGGCGGATAACCGCTTTGATCAGACCTTCTTCCAATAATTGCTGTTTAAAACGCCACTCTTTACCCGCTGTTCGCTGAAGGATGGATTCGGTCACGACCGTAACCGCTTGTTTACGACACTGGGCAAGTAAATGGCGGATATGGATAACATCGCCATACAGTGGTTGTTCAGGAAAGCGACCGTAGAGATCGTTAATCCGCTTGATATTGTAACGTTGCTTGGGCGGCGGACAGGCAAAGCCGTAATCAAATTGCACCAATGCCCCGGGTTTCAACCAGGACGGACTAAAAATGGGATGGCTGACACGGTGTTCAATGGCCTGGTCTGCCAGCAGATTGGTGATGTAAGGCAAAGGGCTTGCCAGCGGTAACTCGGTATAAACATTCTGTTGTTGCGCAGCGAGACGCTGTGCCAGCGATAAAGTGCCATTAAATGGACAGTAGCAGGCTGCGTTTTTTTCTGGTGCCAGCAAGAGCGTCATTAATTCGGCAATATCGTCGGGGAGTGTCCAGAAAGGCGTCTGGATGCCTGCACGGTTAATCAATTGTTGCAGTGTGTGCGGTATTTCCGGGTAAATAATCAGCTCTGCCTGCAATGCCTTGTTCAAATTGCTAATCAGGGTATTCATTTTGTCTTCGGGAATGCTTTGCAGGTGGGAAAACCCAAATATCTCCGTATGGCTGGCGGGATCATCCAATGCGGCTAAATTTTCGAGTTTGTCTCTGACCGTTGCCGGCTGTAGATCAAGTATTGAGAGGGTAGATGGCAACCGATGCTTTTTCTCAAGCCAGGCCCAGGCGATCAGTTGACCCAGTAGTAGCAGCTGGTCGCAATACCAGATTTCATCCCTGTCGTTATCATCGATCATGCGCAAGATAACGTCTGTGCTCATGGAAGGCCTCCTGCCATTTTCCTTGAACGACTCGATTTTCTCTGCCCTGTTTTTTTACCCTTAAATGGGCTTTTTCCTCTCAGGGCTCTCAGATTGCCTGTTTTTGCTGATTTCCGGATTTTACTGATTTTCCCTTTTGGCGCTTTTTGAGCGATTTTTCGTAATCATCAAGCAGGAAAAATTATCAGCTTACTATAACTTTAATAACAACCTGATTTAAAACTCAAGGATAAAAAAAAATAGTAAATCGCTGATTAATATAATAGGTGTTTGATCGTCGTACGGTAGAAACTATTTTGACGAATGCTGTCGGATGAATATGGGCAATTGATGTGAAGGGTCAAATAAAACTGCCTATGAAGAAGTGAGTATCAACAGCGATATTTGTCTGTGAAAATGGGGATGCTCATGGTTGTACGGCAGTTGCTGACAGCGTCTTTTGCTGTGTATTGCACTGCTAACATAGAGAAATTGAAGTCAATCATCTGACGAATACAGGTCATTACTTTAAGACTCAGATAAATCAGGCCCTTAATGACAGGAGATATAATCAGCAACTGAGAGCATATGACGGGGGCTAGTGCACGATGAAAGCGATAAGATTTAACAGGTTAGGGCAGTCGTTTCATAGAATGGTTGAAGTATGGATTAGGTATTATCAGCGTCAATATTCAGTTAAAACTGTTGGCAAGCGTTCCCATCGTTAATGCCCAGCCATCCACCAGGACGAACAGCATCAACTTAAACGGCAGTGAGATCATCTGGGGAGACAACATGATCATCCCCATAGCCATCAGTACGCTGGCAACCACCAGGTCTATCACCAGAAAGGGAATAAACAGGATAAAGCCGATTTGAAAGGCGGTTTTCAGTTCACTGGTGATAAAAGAAGGAATCAGTACCGAAAAAGGGACATCGGTCGGGCTGGCCAGATTCTCTATGCGGGCAATGGCCAGAAATTGTTCAAGGTCTGTCTCACGTGTGTTATTGAGCATAAAACTTTGAATCGGTGCTGCGGCCAGTTTGACGGCTTGCAACAGGGTGATCTGTTCACCGAGATAGGGTGTGATCGCCGAGGCGTAGATGTCCTGAAACAGCGGCATCATAATCAGCAGGGTCAGCGCCAGCGCCATACCGATCAAAACGCGGTTGGGTGGTGTTTGCTGTAATCCCAATGCCTGTCGCAGAATCGCCAGCACCACAATGATGCGGGTAAAACTGGTCAACATCAGCAGCGCAGCCGGCAGGAAGCTGATCGCTGTCATTAACAGGAGAACTTGCAGCGTGACGCTGTATTCCCTGTTATCGCCGCTCTCTGTCACAGTAAGAACGGACATTCCCTGGGGATCAGCCCATCCGGTCAAAGGGGTGAGCGCCATAAAACAAACGACGCAGGCATATAGCCGGGACAGTGTCCGGTTCACGGATCATCTCCTGTTCTGGCTTGTGGCTGTGAAGGTTTTATCGCGAGCGAAAAAAGGGAAGCAAAATCCCGGGTGTCTTTTTCTGTTTTATTCACAACGGGTGAATCAAACACGTGCAGGCAGTTAGCCTGCTGGTTTGACACACTGATCAGTAACTGTTTATCCCCGGCTTCAATCAGACAAAGTCTGACCTGTCCGGATACCGGTGTTGATGAGAGGACTTTTACCGGACCTTTGTTGTTTACACTGTGTAGATTGAACCGTTTTGCCAGCAGGCCGAAGCCGACAATCATTCCGACAATCAGCAGTAATGGCAATCCGATCTGAACCAGATAACCGGTTGCGCTTTTCGAAGTTTCCTGGGCTGCCTGCGCCATGCCTGTTAACAACGGAAGCAACGGCATCAACAGATAACGTGCATTATTCATTGTTATCAGGACAGTTTCTTTAGTCGTTCGGATTCGCTGACAACGTCAATCAGCCGGATGCCGTAACGGTCATTGATGACAACGACTTCAGCAAACGCAATCAGGGTGCCGTTGACTTTTACATCCAGCGGTTCTGATGCTTCCTTTTCCAGAGCCACGACCGATCCTTTGTTCAGCTTGAGCAGATCTCCCAGGTTGATGGTCGTACTGCCCAGCTCCAGTGAAAGAGTAACCGGGATATCCAGGATGAGACCCAGGTCAGGCTTGGCGTCATCGCCATTGCCGCCGTCATCACTGCCATTATCGCCGACGATATCCTCCACGCTGACGGTATCGGACTTTGCCCCAGTGTTGTCACTGCCACCACCTTCCGGTTCGGTGCTGGTGGTTTCATCCTTGTTTTCTTCGTCGCTCATCCTTGATCTCACTCATGTCGCTGAGGGCGAACTGCTTTGCCTGAGGGTTATTCGCTTTTTTCTTTTTGCTGCCGGATGCGTTGCATGATTTTTAAAGCCATATTGCTGTCTATGGTGCAGACTGACGCTTTCAGACAGGGCACACCTGCCACCTTGACGGTGACTTGTCGCGGCATGTCTGCCTTGATGACATCACCTGCCTGAAGATCAAGCACTTCCTTTAATGACAGCGGTACCTGGCAGAGCGTGGCGCTCATATCGACGGGCGCCAGCATGATGTTTTCCTGTAACGTGGTCTTCCATTTGGGATCCTGGGACGTGTTGTTGTAGGAATGAATTTTTTCCCGGATCGGTTCCAGTGCGCGATAGGGGAGCACCACTTCCATCTGCCCTTCAATATCGGCAATCTTGACGGTAAAACGGCTGATGATAATCAGCTCGGAATCGTTGTAGAAAAAATGCGACACCGGTGTTGAGCTGGTATCCAGTTCCCGAATCTTGAACGGAAGAATGGTTTCCCAGACTTCCTGAAGGTTCTCAAGGGAAGCATCCAGAAAACGGTGCAACATCCTTTTTTCTGTGGGCGACATTTCCCGTTCATCTTCTGAGGTCAGGATGTCGCCCGTGCCACCAAAGAACAGATCAATGAGTGCGGTGATCATGGATCGGTCAATTTTGACGAATCCATTAAATTTCAGTGTTGTCACCTTGAAAGCGTGAAGGCTGGCTGCTTCTTTAGTGTCCAGAGAATAGGTGCCGAATTTCATGGAAACAACGGAACCAAAGGTCACTTCCGCTTTGTGGCGAAACAGGTTGTAGAGGCTGAAACGAAGCTGCTGGGCAAAGCGCCGATACAACACTTCCAGTGTCGGCTGCATGTCCAGAATTTTGTAATCAGGGTTGGTGAGATCGAAATGCTTGATATCAGCAAAGTCGGCATCGGTCTGAATCCGCTTGCTGTCCCAATCAATCTTCCTGAGCTGCTCGAGTGCTTCCCTGGACTTCGAGGTTTTCACGGTGCCTCCTGCGACGCAATGAACCGTCTTTGTTTAATGCAGTCTGACTACCTGAATAAACTGACTATAAATCGATCACCAGTATCTAACAATATTAGCCTACCTTCCCGACAATGAGGATTTCTCTGTTGTCAGGTATTTCATTAAACGACAACACGTTTAAACCATTAGTACAGACACGGGCATATTTAGCCAGCATGGGGCGCAAAACCGGTGAAACAATCATGATAGGTTGACGCCCTTCAGACTGTAACTGTCGTGTTATTTCCGGAAGGTTGCTTTGCAGCTGGGTGTTTAAGTTGGGTTCCAGTGGGATAGCATCTGGCGCGTATTGTCCTGATTGTTGTGCTTGTTGATGGGCATTCAATAAAAGTTGTTCCAGTTTTTCATCCAGGGTGACCACGGGAAGTTCAGTCCCTGTTCCAAGCAGATTTTGAACGATGCTCCGTTTCAAGGCTTCCCGCACTTTGCCTGCTAGTAGCAGTGCATCTGTCGTTTGATCGGTATTTTCAACCAACGTGTTGGCGATCGTGCGTAAATCAGATATCTGGACTTTGTCCATTAACAACTCTTTAAGAACCCGTTGCAGTTGGCTGACGGATAATTTTTTGGGTGTGAGTTCTTCTGCAAGTTTCGGGGAAAGTTGTGTCAGCTTTTCAATCAACTGCTCCGTTTCATCGTGCCCGAGCAATTCATAGGCATGTTCTTCCACTACTTTGCTGATATGTGTGGCCACAACCGTTGAGGCATCAACGACGGTGTACCCAAGACTGACACCTTGATCCTGCATTTCGCTGGTGATCCAGACGGCATCCAGCCCGTAAGCAGGATCTTTGACGGCTCTTCCTTCCAAATCGCCGTAGACCTGTCCTGGATTGATCGCCAGAAACTTATCGGCTTCCACTTCGCCTTCCGCCACACTGACACCCATCAGGGTGATGTTGTAGGTGTTGGCCTTGAGCGACAGGTTATCCCGGATATGCACGCTGGGTACTAGAAAGCCAAGCTTGGCGGAAAGCGTTTTCCGAATCCCTTTAATCTGGTTGAGCATTTGCCCACCCTGTTGTTTGTCGACCATGGGAATCAATCGATAGCCAACTTCGAGACCGAGCGGGTCGACTGCCGGCACGTCATCCCAGGACAGCGGCTGGTCACTGGCATCAGTTTGTTCGGCGGGCTCAATGTCTGGTTTTTGCTCATCACCATCTTCCGACAGGTGTTGTATGTATAACCAGTAAGCAATACCGCCGACAGCAAGCCCCAGTCCGACAAAGGCCAGATGCGGCATGCCGGGTACCAGTCCAATGGTTATCAGGATGATGGCGGTCACTGACAACGCACGAGGTGACGAAAAAAGCTGCTCACTGATCTGCTCACCGACATCGGCAGATTCAGAGACACGAGTAACAATAATTGCCGCAGCCGTTGACAGTAACAGGGACGGAATTTGTGCCACCAGACCATCACCAATGGTCAGCAGGGCAAAGATGGTGAATGCATCCCCGAAACTGAGATCGTGTTTCAGGGTACCGATTAATATTCCACCAATAATGTTGATGGCAAGAATCAGCAAACCCGCCATGGCGTCACCACGAACAAACTTACTGGCACCATCCATGGAACCGTAGAAGTCGGCTTCGCGGGTTACCTGACTGCGACGCTCCAGCGCCTGCTTCTGATCAATGAGACCGGCGTTGAGATCAGCGTCAATCGCCATCTGCTTACCGGGTAATGCGTCCAATGTGAAACGGGCGGATACTTCAGATATACGTCCAGCGCCTTTTGTAACAACCACAAAGTTAATAATGACCAGAATGGCAAACACCACCATACCGACCACGTAATTGTTACCAACCACGACTTCACCAAATGACTGGATCACTTTCCCGGCAGCATCACCGCCCTGGTGGCCTTTAAGTAAAACTACCCTTGTAGAAGCGACGTTAAGCGCCAGTCGCATGAGTGTGGCGACGAGCAGGATCGTAGGAAAGACCGCAAAGTCCAGTGGTCTTAAGGCATAGATACTGACCAGCAATACCAGCAATGACAACGCGATATTAAAGGTAAACAGCATATCCAGCAGGATAGGCGGCACTGGTAGTGTGACCATTGCCATCAGCACCAGAACTGCTAACGGGATGGCGATTTGCGCCTTGCCCAGCTTCAGCAGCTGCTGTGGCGTCAGAAGATTACCTAATCCCTTGTCCATGGTAATGCGTCAGTCCTTTAGTTGTTTTCTTCACCGGACACTCCCCGGTTGGCGTATTGCTGGAAATGCTCAGGTAAGTCAAAGTTGTCCGGTAATGGTGTCGGCTCCTGTCCCCGACCCGCCTTGAACTCCCGCAGGCGATAAACATAGGCAAGAATTTGAGCGACAGCCTGGTACAGGTCTGAGGCCACTTCCTGATTGATCTTTGTCGTGAAATAAATGGCACGGGTCAGGGCCGGTGTGCGGACAATGGGGCGCTTGTGCAGTTGAGCCGCCTCAATAATTGTTTGGGCGATGTCATCAACCCCCTTGGCTACAACGAAGGGGG
The DNA here is from genome assembly GCA_964291505.2 of uncultured Kistimonas sp. Taxonomy (GTDB): domain Bacteria; phylum Pseudomonadota; class Gammaproteobacteria; order Pseudomonadales; family Endozoicomonadaceae; genus Kistimonas. The sequence goes on from OZ220216.1 coordinate 173,527, forward strand.
CGTCTGAACGTTTCTTGTCGTATTTTAATGCGACGGCAAAATGGGTCGGGTTGGTGATGATGACATCCGCTTCAGGAATCTCCTGCATCATCCGGCGAGTGGCTACTTCCTGCTGAAGATCACGCACACGGCTTTTGACTTCGGGCCGCCCTTCCGTTTCCTTGCTTTCATCCTTCAGTTCCTGCCGTGTCATTTTCAGCTTGCGGCGGTATTCGCTGACCTGAAAGGGAACATCAATGATGGCAATAACCGCGAGTGCTGCGGCAAAGCCCAGCAGACTCCAAGTCACGATGCCGAGGCTTTCCCGGATCGCCATGGCGACGGGCTTCATACTTAACGTCAGAACATCTTTCATGACATTGCTGATGATCAGATAAAGGGCTCCGGTCACCAGCACCACTTTAAGAATGGATTTAATGAGCTCAACAAGGGAACGGCGAGAGAACATCCGTTTCAATCCCTTGAGGATGCTCAGTCTTGATAGCTGAGGCTGTAAGGGTTTGGCGGAGAATAACCATCCGCCCAGGCCGAGCGAGCTGGCAATAATAGCGATCAACATCACACCAAAAACCGGTAACAGGGTGCCGAAAATGGTGATGAAGCTGTCTTTCAGCCGTGATGACATGGCGCCGGTATCCATCAGGCTGGCCCGGTCAACGGACAAGTTCTCGGAAAATACTGCCAGAAAACGCTCACTGATCAGCTCACTGAACACCAGCAGTCCGATACAGCTCCCAAGGAATAACCCGACCGTGACCAGTTCTCGTGAGCGGGGCGCTTCGCCTTTGTCTCGTGCGTCTTTGAGACGTTTCTCCGAGGGCTCTTCGGTACGTTCCTGACCGTTGTCTTCATTCTCTGCCATCAGCCACCCCGCAGAAGAATGTCGAGCGCTTCCAGCGCCTCACCGGTGAGCTCAAGATAGAGACCAGCGATACCCGAAATCGTGATCATGAGAACCAATACGCCGGCCATCATACTCATGGGAAAACCGAGAGAGAAAATGTTGAGCTGAGGTGCTGCCCGGTTCATGACACCGAAGGCAATATTCACCAGCAGCATGGCGGTGATGGCGGGCAGGGCAATGATCAGAGCGGCGCCTGTCGCCCAGCCCATCTGGTGAGTCAGGGTGTTGAGATCCAGCATACCTGTGCCGATCGGAGCAACGGGTAGTGTTTCGAAGCTGTGAACCAGTACATTTATCACCACCAGGTGACCGTTCATGGCCAGAAACATCAGGCTGGTGAGTATCTGGAAGACCTGGCCAATAATCGGAATGCTGACGCCATTGATGGGGTCGTACATCATGGCCATACCCAGCCCCATCTGCAGTGACACCATCTGGCCGGTCATGGCGAAAATCGCGTAATAAATGTGCAGTAACATTCCGCCCATGAAACCAATTAATAGTTGTTGCAGCAGAATACGCAGACTGTCACTCGAAAGAGGCTCTACCATCGGCATGGTTGGGAGAAGTGGCGCAATCAGAAACGTAATGGACATTGCCAGTACCAGCCGAACACGCATCGGCACCATGACGGAGCCAATCAGCGGCATGACCATGAGCAGGGCGCCAATACGGAACAGCGGCCAGAGGAACTGGCCGAGCCAGGCGGTGATCTGTGCCGTGGTCAGTTCCATGTCAGAAAATCATCTCCGGGATAATGTCATAAAACCGGCGGAAGAGTTCCATGAACTCCCGCAGCAACCAGTGGCCGGCGAGAGCGACAGTGATCAGGGTGACCAGAAGACGTGGCAGAAAACTCAGGGTTTGTTCATTAATCTGGGTGGCTGCCTGAAAGATACTCACCAGCAACCCGACCAGCAGGCTGGGCAAAATAATGACCGAAACAAAAATCACGATCTGGTAAAGCGCGTCCCTGAACAGGTCAACAACCATTTCCGGTGTCATGTGAAGACCTTCCTGATCTCTTGTTGCTTCCTTTATATAGGCGGGAAATGTTGTTTATTTCGATTGCTGACTTCACGCCGCCTTTTTATCGCATTCCCATTTATTCAATGTAGAAAAGACCACCATTAAATGACAGTGAACAAATGTTTACCGGAAATATTGCCTGGAAAGTCATTTGTCTGACGTTTTAACTGACTGATTTTAAAAATAAAAAAATACCTGTGCTCAATTTAAGTTTCTGGATTTTTTTTCCGAGTAGGTAAGTGACGGGCCGTGAAAACCGGTCTGGGGGACAAAGCTGCTTTCTTGTGGGAGCAGTCCATCGGAAGTAAGTCCATTAGATGGAGACATAGACACATGAGCTTTACAGTAAATACCAACGTTTATTCGATGAACGCCCAGCGCAACCTGATGGCGACATCGGATGGCCTGAAGACGGCGATGCAGCGCCTGTCCTCCGGTTTGAAGATCAACAGTGCGGCGGACGATGCAGCGGGCCTGCAGATATCCAACCGTTTGAATTCACAGGCCAAGGGACTGACAGTCGCCATTGCCAACGCCAACAACGGGATCTCCCTGGCGCAGACTGCAGAAGGGGCACTGCAGGAAACCACTAACATCCTTCAGCGGATCCGGGAACTGTCTCTCCAGTCAGCCAACGGCTCTAACTCCAATGCAGACCGTGCGGCCCTGCAAAAAGAGGTTACGGCACTGCAGTCAGAAATGACACGGATCTCACAAACGACCACTTTCGGTGGACAGATTCTGCTGGATGGCACTTACGGTACCCAGCAGTTCCAGATCGGTGCAAATGCCGGCGAAACACTGGATATCACCATGTCAGCAGCGGGTGCTTCTGATCTCGGTAAGCGTGGTATGGCTGTATTTGATACAACCGGTATTGCGGATACTGAAACAGTTGCCTTTGGTTATGACTCTGATGGCGCGGGTACAGCTGCCAACGAAGAATTTTCCGTGGCATTTGTTGCTGCTACCGATACGATCGATACCCTGGCTGACAAAATCAGAACGGCTCTGGCGGCATCGACGAATGCAACGGGGCTGCAGGTTATTACTGAAGGAAATAACATCGTCGTTACGGGTGATGATGCTGCGGGTGTAATGGCAGCACATACAACAGCCAGTACCGGTGTTGCTTCCGAAGCCTTTACGGCTGAGGACGTATCCAAGGTGGATATCTCCACTGCCAGTGGCGCTCAGCAGGCTGTTGCCATCGTTGATGCGGCGATTGCTGACGTGGATGACCAGCGAGCGGATCTTGGTGCGGTTCAGAACCGTCTGAGCACCACCATTTCCAACCTGAGCAACATCCGTGAAAACGTTTCTGCTTCCAGAAGCCGGATCATGGATGCGGATTTTGCCGTGGAAACAGCCAATCTGGCCAAGTACCAGGTAATGCAGCAGGCAGGTACAGCGATGTTGTCACAGGCTAACGCCCAGACACAGAGTGTACTTTCACTGCTTCAGTAAATCCGATTCGGGTCGACAAAAATATAGGCAAGGGGCACGTTCTCTTGCCTATAGTTTTTTTATCAGTGCGGTATTGAAGTTAGAGGTCAGGGAAGGCCATGTTTACCCTTAATGGCATCAATTCAGGTCTGGATACCCAGACATTGATCGACACTCTGGTGCAGGTGCAGCGGTTACCGAAAGAAACCCAGCTGCAGCGCCAGAAAAATGTCGATACCTTCGAGTTATCTGCGCTGGGGCAGCTACAGGGCGCCCTCAATGCTTTTGATACGGTTGTTTCCGATCTTTCGGATGGCAGTTCACTGGTCAAGCGCAGGGCAACGGTCAGCGATATGGATGTACTGGGTGTTACGCCTTCTGCATCATCCGCTACCGGCAGCTATACCTTCACGGTTTCAGCGTTGGCCACCAATCACCAGATGGCGACTGCTGACTTCAACAGTACCGATACCTTTGGCACTGGAACGCTCAAACTCTCCGTCGGTGGTGAAGACCTTGATCTGACCCTCGATAGCAGCAATAACACGCTGGAGGGCATTCGTGATGCCATCAATAATGCAGATAATAATCCCGGCATCAGCGCGGCATTGATTAATAGTGGCAGTCAACAGCGACTCCTGATTACTGCGGATAACACCGGTGTGGCCAATACCGTGACCATCGATATTACAGGCCTTACGATCGGTGGCGGTGATCAGACAATTACGACCGGATTGAGCGATTTGCAGACGGCCGCGGATGCGGAAGTCACCATCGGCGATCCCGCCAACCCGAACAGCATTCAGGTCACCCATGGTGATAACACCATTGAAGATCTTATCGATGGTGTGACCCTGGAACTGAAATCCGTCAGCGCAACACCGGTATCGGTGACGGTTTTCGAGGATGAGTCTGCGGCCTCCAATGCGATTCGGCGGTTTGTTGCGGCGTACAATGACCTCGTTACTACCCGAAACAGTGTGACCAGCTACTCCCAGGAAGGCGGTGCAGCAGCGCTGCATGGTGACTCACAGACCCGAATTTTATCCGGCATATTGCGCAGTGCAGTGGGGGACTCCTATACCGTGGGTTCCGATACCCTGAGCCTTGCCGAGCTGGGGATTATCACCACCCAAACCGGTACCCTCGAAATTGATGAAAGTAAATTCAGCGCTGGCGTTTCTACGCATTTCAGCAAGCTTGAGAGCTTTTTCTCAGGTGACAACGGGCTTATGTCGACACTGTCGGAAACGCTGGATAACTATGACAGCTCGACTGGCCTGATCAAACAGCGTATGGATCGCCTGGAAGACGACCTGCGGGATATTGATGCCGAAACCCTGGAGCTGGATGCCCAGATGGAAAAGGTTCGTAGCTATTGGGTAGACCAGTTCCTTGCGATGGAAGAGGCCATGGGGCAATTCAACAGTTCAGCGTCCTATTTAACGCAGGCGCTGAGCAGCCTGAATAATATCAACAACAATAACAACAGTAACAATTAATCGATGCAGTAGACCGGTATCCACAAGGAGGAGCCCTTTATGCCGAATGATACGGCAGGACTCAACGCATATCGCGCCGCACAGAACCAGGCCCAGGCCCTGACAGCCGACCCGCACCGGTTGATTCAGCTGCTGTTTGCCAACCTGATGATGTCGTTGCAGAAAGCCAAGGGATTTCTGGAAAGAAAGCAGATGAGTGAAAAGGGTAAATCCATCACCCATGCCATTGAGATTCTGCTGGCGCTGGATGAGGCGATCGACGAAGAAAAAGGCGGTGAGCTGGCCGGAAACCTGAGGGCGCTTTACAACTACTGCATTCGGCAATTGATTGCGGCTAACCAGGAGTGCTCCATGGAGAAGCTGGAGGAAGTCCAGCGTCTCATGCTGGATATCAAGGTCGCCTGGGACTCCATTGAAGGAAAAACCGGTGACAGTGATGCCGCAGCCTCTCAATGATAGAGAATTGTCGCAGGCGTTATACGCTGTGAGAGAAGAGCTGATCACAGCTTGGCAGGCATCAGACTGGATCACATTGCAACAGATTGAACGTCGAGCCAGATCGCTTGCAGAGCAGGGGTTTTCCGGTTCTCAGCCAACGGGAGCCGTGCTGGAAGCCCTGACTGCGCTGGAGGAATTGTATCGCAGGATTGTCTCAGAGAGTGCCGCTGGAAAAGAGCGTATCAGGGATGAATTGTGTAATGTCCGGGAAAAAAAGGCGGCTATCTCGTCTTATCAGACCACCCGGTCCATAAATTAGGGAAAATCGGACGCTAAGTTGTCATGGAAGGTTCGACAGTAACGGACAGTAGCCTTCTGCCGATCAGTATGCCGGTGCCACTGCAGCCGCAGACACCACCGGTGGCAGTGAATGGTGCTGAATCCTCCACTCAAACGCTGACGTTTGCAGACCTGTTCAGCCGGATGATGTCCGCTGAAGCCAGTCTGGCATCCGGTGAGTTCCAGCTGGCTACGGATTTAGCGACACCGGCAACGGTTTTGCCTGAGACGTCGCCTGTTCTGACACAGCGGCAGGCTGCGCCAGGTGAGTTATCAACGCTTCCGGCATTATTGCAGTCTGCGGGTGGACAGACGCCGCAGGCACAGGCATTACCGGATGTTGCTGTAACAGCGAACCCGGGAGAATCTGTACAGACGCCTGTCGCAGAGCTTGCTGAGTCATCAGAACGCCTCCCGGCGTTGATATCTGAAATTCTTTCCCAACAACAGACGATGGTAAATAAGCCACTGGCTCAGACGCATTCTTCTCTGGCGGCTAGTGACGTAGCTGATGATGTGATGCTGCCTGGTTCCAATGCAATAACAGCGACGAAGTTACAGAAGCCGCTATTGCAAGGTGAACAACCGGTTACGACGGGGCCTCAAGGAACGGCAGACGCTGACGCTTTACCCTTGATGCCGGAGCCTTCACGCGTGGCGACGCCTATTCAGGTACCTGAAGGAACGGTAGAGCTTGAGCAGGGATTGGGGCGGGCAACATCGGCACCGTTGGCAGAGACAACCCTACAGGCGCGGCCTGTAGAAACAGCTGTCACCGCAGCGGGATCCGTCACCGAGCGAGCCGTGACCGCCTCTGAGGCACCCGCTTCGCCGACAGTTATTGAGAAGCCAGTTGCTGCTAAGGCCCAGCTGGAACCTGCAGGTCCAGGACAGCTGGGTGACCGCATCATGGTCATGATTAACCGTGATCTGCAGCAGGCCCAGATTCGCATGGATCCCCCTGAACTTGGCCAACTGAAAATCGCACTGGCTGTGGATGGCGACCAGGTATCAGTGCAGTTCACAGCCAGCCAGCCCGGGTTGCGAGAGTTGATCATTCAGCAAACTGACCGGCTGCGCCAGCACCTCGAAAGTCAGCAGTTGAACCTGGTCAGTGTGGATGTCTCCACCGACCAGGGACAAGATCCCCGTCATCCTGCCCATGAGTATGGGCCTTCCGCTTCAGTTCCCTTGTTTTCCGCCGATGTTTCCGGTGATGAGGGGGTATTGCCTGTGACAGTGCAGCAGTACTCCGCCGGGCTCCTGGATGTGTTTGCCTGAGAGCCTGAACAATCACTAAAAGAATGAGTGGGTTAGGGGACAATCCATGAGTGAAGAAGAAGCCGGTAAGGAACAGGAAGGCTCCTCTGGTAAGTCGACCAATCTGTTATTGATCATCTTGATTGTACTGATGCTGGTGGGTATTGGTGGTGGAGCGGCAGCGTTTTTCATGATGCAGAAGAATGCTTCTGCGTCGTCAGAACCTGCAGCGGCCGAAAAACAGCCCCCGCCCAAACCGATTTTCTATCCCCTGAGTCCGTTTGTTCTCTCCCTGACCGGGGATCGCCGAGCACGGTATATGCAGATTGAGCTGTCGATCAAGATCCGTGACGAGAAAACCCGCGAAATTCTGGTGGATTACAGTCCGATGATTCGCCATCGGCTGATCGAGGTGCTCAGTGGATTGCCTTACACCGATGTGATTCAGCCGGAAGCGCCGGACAAGATCGGTGAACACGCATTGAACAGCGTGAACAAACTGTTCGAGGAGCAGGGCGTCGAAGACCCGGGTGTTGACGATATTCTCATAACTAACCTGGTGATCCAGTAACAGGAGTAAGGACGCCACGGTGAGCAGGGATGACGGTGAACCGCCGATGAAAGCAGAGGATCAGTCCGAAGCCGTCAACAACTACCGGAATATCCAGGAATCCGGTGTCAATGCGCTGGTGCGCAAGCATATGGGGCTGGTCAGGAAGATTGCCTATCACCTGGCAGGCTCTTTGGGACACAGTACGCCGGTGGAGGATTTAATCCAGTCTGGCGTAGTGGGTTTGCTGGAAGCGGCAGGGCGTTACGACCAGAGCACCAATGTGGCGTTTGAGTACTTTGCCCGTCCAAGAATACGGGGTGCCATGGTGGATCTGGTTCGGGAGGGAGACTGGCGACCCCGGCGGATTCGCGAGGAGAGCCAAAAAATCACCCGGGCGATCACGGCAGTGGAAGCAAGGCTGGGACGTCCAGCGACGGACAGGGATATTGCCGAAGAGCTGGAGATGGAGTTACAGGACTACCAGCACATGCTGATGAACACCCATGGCGCTCGTCTGCTCAGCCTGGATGCGCTGGAAGAAAACAGTGAGCCTGGCAGGGAAGATGCGCCGGTTGACGCGGATTTTCTTAAGGCCAGCTGCGGCAAGGCGCTGGCGGACGCCATCGGGCAGATGCCGGAGCGTGAACAGCAATTGCTGAACCTCTATTACGTACACGAAATGAATATGAAAGAGGTAGCCCTGATTCTGGGTATCACGGAATCCAGGGTCTGTCAGCTGCATCGTCAAGGAGTGCTGAAGCTCCGAAGTTATATGGAATCGTGGCGGAGTACCTGAAATTATGTCCAAGATTATAGGGGTGTTGACAGTTATCTTGTCGGTCGGGGTCGGCTATGTGCTGTCCCACGGTAAATTGATGGCACTGTTTCAGCCTTTTGAGGTGCTGATCATCGGGGGGGCGGCATTCGGCGCGTTTGTGCTTGCTAATCCCATGCATGTGGTCAAGGAAACCGGCCGTCATTCCAAGTACGTGTTCACCGGCTCAGGGTATAACGCTGAACTGTTCATGAACCTGCTCCACCTCATGCATGATCTCTTTAAAACCGCCCGTAAGCCAGGTGGGAAAAAGGCACTGGAAGAACATATCGAAGATCCGGAAAAGAGCGCCCTGTTTGCCAAGTTTCCGACCATTCAGAGCAAGCATGTCCTTGTTCATTTCATCTGTGACTATGTGCGTCTTTCGCTCGCCGATAACCTGGAGCCCCATGATTTTGATGCCCTGATGGATGAGGGGGTCAAAACCTTTGCCGAGGAAGCCGAACACCCTGGGCATGCCTTGCACGAAGTGGCTGAAGCCCTGCCGGGTTTCGGCATTGTGGCGGCGGTACTTGGGATCGTTATCACCATGGGATCACTGGATGGTCCGGCTCAGGAAATCGGTAACCACATCGCGGCGGCCCTGGTGGGAACCTTCATGGGGGTACTGTTCGGTTATGGGTTTGTTGGCCCGATCTCAAAGGCCATCGGGTATTCCGTCAGCTATGAAATCAAGGCACTTGAATGTATCAAGGTCTGCCTGAGCAGTTACCGCAATGGTATGCCGCCGGTGCTCGCAGTGGATGCCGGTCGAGGCACATTGTTCCATGATATCAAGCCCACGTTCTTTGAGATGGAAAAAGTGGTTAACGAAGGCTGATTAAAAGGGAAGTGCTGCCGTGTCATCGTCCAAGGGAAAGGTTGTCATCGTCAAGAAGGTCATCAATGGTGGCGGTGGCGGTCATGGTGGTTCCTGGAAGGTGGCGATGGCAGACCTGGCCCTGGCGATGATGGCCCTGTTCATGGTGCTCTGGTTGCTCAGTGTGACCGACGAGGAACAGCTTGAGAATATCACTGCTTATTTCAAGGATCCCGGTGCATTTCGGCATTCAGGATCCCCACATCCGATCAAACTCACGGGTTCTCCCAGCACGGTGAAGGAAATCTCCAGCAAGGGGCCCAGCTTGCAGGGTAGAGCCGGTCCCGATGTGATAGGCGATAGCCAGCCAAGCCCCAAGGGAGAGAAACTGAGTTTTGATGACATCATGGGTGATCTCCGGATGCTGCTGGGTAGTGAGAAAACCCAATACCAGCAGGATGACCCGGTCTATATGGAAGTGTTGCCGGAAGGATTGCGGCTGGTGATTCTCGATTTTGAGGACAAGCACATGTTTCGCCGGGGGAGTAGTCGGCTGACACCCTACTACGAAGACCTCCTGTTGATGATGGCGCAGGTATTAGGCAAGACAGAAAACAAGATTCTGGTGAGCGGCCATACGGATGCGGCGTCCTTTTCCGAAAACCATTTCCACAGTAACTGGAAACTGTCGGGGGCCCGGGCGCAGGCGGCTCAGCGAACCCTGGCGTATGGCGGTATTCCGGATGAGCGGTTCATGATGGTGACGGCCATGTCGGATCACAGGCCAATCCATCCCGGCAACCCCGAGTCTGGCGCCAACCGACGAATTGAGCTGCTGTTGCTGAATCCTGAGACAGAAAAGAAGCTGGGCAGGTTATTCTCGCCGATCGACAAGGATGGTCAGGAAAAAGAGTCTCCGATATCGGAAGAAACAATGGAAGATATCAAGGAAGAGACCGACGCTAACAGCTTGCCGGAAGAATTACGGCCACCTCCGGTCAGTGAGGAGGCAACAGAAGAATAATCAGGGAATGACCGTGGCGACTTTTCCTGAAGCGATGACTCTCGCGTTGACCACCTTGCCTGAAGAACTGTTTCTTACCTGAATGGTTTCATCCATTGCGCCGCCTTCAAGCGCCATGCCTTTCATGGAGACCGTGACACCGTTGATACGGGCTTCAATCACCACATCATCATTTTTCCGGATAATCCTAGGTGGTTCGACCATATCCGGTCGCACGATTTGTGCCGGAGTGATGCGTCGGCTGGCCATCTGTCCGGTAAGCTCCTGTTTCTGGGCAAAATAGCGGCCTCGTATCTGGTTCAGGCTGACCGGCTGAATAGTCAGGTCATCTCCCCGGATGATCTGGTCGCGGTCGATGGTGCGAGCGCTTTTCACTACCGGCAGTTCGATGCGGATATTGGCCTTGGCATGGATGGACCAGCGCGGTTCCCGGCACACGGCTTTGACCGTGATATTGCCTACCAGCAGCCGATTCTGGCCGGGAATAATAATGTCTGGCGTATGCAGGCAGGTTCCCAGTGTTTCTACATTCGGTGGTGTAACCGTCACTTGCTGCAGGCTGGTGGCCGGATCACGGATATAGGCGGTTGTTTTCTCCATGAGGGCGGTTGTTGCAGCATCAACGATCTGAGTGGCCGCATCCGTGTCAGCGCCATCCTCTTCTGCGTGGAGTAAGGAGGGAGCCATCAGGATCAGGGCGGTCATGAATGGCAGAGCCTTCACCGATGTTTTCATACACTGTCCCTCGTGCCGGCACTGACCGGAAAGGCGATTCCGCTTTACCGGATCAGGCGGAAAATGCATTCCGGAAAGTCCGGCCCATCTTTTCAAGATATCTGACAGCACGGTATCTGCAAGTTTGTTCCTGAAAGAACGGGAAGGGCTTTATCTCGGACTTGGTGGAGGAATCGTAAACGGATGAAACGTGCCGGCTGTGTTTGTTTGGTGAGTTGGCACGCTTCTGGCAAACCCTTAGATACTTGATGCCATAACAATAAAAGACAGGATGTCTTCATGGGAATCAGTTTTGACAAAGGGCTTGGTATCCACCCCCATGCCCTGCAATTCAGAGCGCATCGCAGCACGGTTCTGGCGAGTAATCTCGCGAATGTGGATACGCCAGGGTTTAAGGCCAGGGATGTGGTCTTTTCCTTTGACCATACGCTGGAAAATGCGGTTGCGTTGTCTTCACCGGATAGGCGTCATATGGGATCACCCTCTCAGTCGGCAGACGGCAGGATGATGTATCGCATCCCCTACCAACAGACGATGGATGACAATACGGTCGAGCTGGGCATTGAGCAGGCAGCCTTCGCCCGTAATACGCTGGATTTCCAGACCAGCTTCACCTTTCTCAATATGAAATTCAAAGGACTCGACAGGGCGATTAACGGGCGCTGACAGGGAGGTCAGGTATGTCGCTGAGTGATGTATTCACCATAGCCGGATCGGCTGCCACGGCGCAGACCATACGGTTAAACACTATAGCCAGTAATATGGCCAACGTTGAAAGCGCCGGGGCAACGCCGGAAGAGGCGTACAAGGTACGTAAGCCGGTTTTTTCCCAGATACTGCTTGATCAGCGCCGGTCCATGGATGGTTCGGACCACAAGGTGATGATGGTCGCCGTTAACGAGATTATGGAAGTTGAGGCCACGGATGAAGACCGTCGCTACATGCCGGACCATCCGGGGGCTGATGCAGAAGGTTATGTTTATTTTCCAAAGGTCAATGTCATTGGCGAAATGGCTGACATGATGTCGGCCTCGCGCAGTTACCAGAGCAGTATTGAATTGATGGCGACTGCCAAGAAGATGCAGCAGCGTCTGCTATCGCTGGGACAATAAGGAGGTTGTCATGTCACTAAATATTCCTGGGCTGTCGGGCAGCTCATCCACTTCAGGGACAACGGGTGCCAGCGCTGTCGCCGGCACGAATCAAATGGGCCAGGAAGAGTTCCTGGAAATGCTGCTGGCTGAAATTAACAACCAGGACCCGCTGAATCCCCAAAGCAGTAGTGAGTTCGTGGGGCAGCTGGCCCAGATCACCAGCGTAGAAAACCTGAACAGTCTCAACAGCCAGATTACCGGGCTTGTCAGTTCGCTGCAGTATTCCCAAGCAATGCAGGCGACCGACCTCGTGGGTAAGACGGTCACTGTCCCCATGAACATCATGGAACTGGAAAATACCGGTTCGATGAGTGGGGAAGTACAGGTTCCGGTCAATGCTGACAGGCTTCAGGTCTTTGTGCAGGACGCCAATGGTCAGGTCGTGTCTAGCATGGATTTCGGGCCTCAGTATTCCGGCACCGTGCCGTTTACCACGGAAGATTTGGCGAAAGGCATTTACGCCATTTCAGCTGTCGCCACCTATGGCGCTGATACTGAAACGGTGCCGGTAGCATTGAGCACTAAAGTTGACAGTGTCGTCATTCCTGGGGGCGGTAAAGAAATTGAATTGAACCTGGCAGGCATTGGCGCCATGCCGGTTTCACAAGTCAGCCGAATAGGGCAATAACGAATCAGTAACGCTGCAGTTGCAGTAATTATCGGTAACGTCAGTACAGAGGAGGTACGCCATGTCATTCGGCATTGGTTTGAGCGGTATGAAGGCCGCAAAGCGGGATCTGGAAGTGGTCAGTAACAATATTGCCAACTCCAATACCGTGGGTTTCAAGTCATCACGGGCAGAATTCGCCGATGTCTATGCCTCAACGCTGGATGGCAGTAATGCCCGGGTTGTTGCGGGTGCCGGCGTCAAAGTGGCGTCCGTTACCCAGAGTTTCCAACAGGGTAACTTTAGTTATACCAACGGTGTGCTTGATATGGCGATCACGGGCAACGGCTTTTTTGTTGTCAATGATAATGGTTCATACCTTTATAGCCGGGCCGGTTATTTTGACCTGGATCGGGAAAACTATGTGGTGAATAACCTGGGGCATCGTTTGCAGGGGTTTGCTTCCGATGCGGCGGGTAACATCCTGTCAGGAAGTATTACCGATCTTCAAGTTGATTCATCGGATATGTCGGCACAGGCGACATCGGAACTGATTGGCTTGATCAACCTGGACTCTCGCAGTGACATCCCTAGTGTTGCGACATTCAATTCGTCTGATCCGAACAGCTATAACACCACAATGGCTTTCAACGTGTATGACAGTTTGGGTAACCCGCATACGCTGGGCCTTTATTTTGCGAAAGACCAGACCGTTGCCAACCAATGGAGTATTCATTATCAGTTGGATGGTGTGGATGTCGGTACGGCTGATCCCCTGAACTTTGACACCAGCGGTCAGGTGGCCACGGGCAGTGGTACGTACACGCAGACGATTCCTGCGGCCACACTGGGCAATGGTGCCGATGCCCTTAACCTCAGCATTGACCTGACCGACATGACCCAGCTGGGGATCGCTTCATCGGTGAATGGCGCCATTCAGAACGGCTTTCCACCGGGTAAGTTGTCCGGCATCCAGGTCAGTGAGACTGGACAGCTCCAGGCACTTTACTCGAATGGTCAGACGTTGAACCAGGGACAGATCATTCTGGCAGGCTTTACCAATGAACAAGGGCTGCAACCGGTAGGGGACAGCTTGTGGCGAGCCGGTTATGAATCGGGTGATCCCGCGTATGGCCTTGCGGGTACCGGTACTCTGGGGTCTCTGGAAGCCGGCGCATTGGAGCTCTCGAATGTTGATTTGTCGATAGAACTGGTACGTCTGATCGAAGCGCAGCGGAATTACCAGGCGAATGCCAAAACCATTGAGACATCAAACAGCCTGACCCAGACGCTGATGAATATCATTTAATGAGAGAGCCGGGGGGAGAGGAATAGGAGGATATGGATAAGTCCCTTTATATCGCAGTATCCGGTGTGGACCGTGTTATGCGGGCGCAGCAGGTGCATGCCAATAACCTCGCTAACCTGAATACTCGCGGGTTCCGCAAGGATTTTGTGCACTCCATGGCCGTGCCGTTGCATGGGGATGGTCATCCGAGCCGGGCTATGACAATGGCAACCGGCACCAGTAGCGCTATGGGTGTGGGGCCCGCCATACACACGGGGCGTAATCTGGATATTGCGATCTCTGATGAAGGTTGGCTTTCGGTGATCGACGATAATGGTGAGGAAGCGTATACCCGTGCAGGGCATTTGAGGCTGGATGCTGAAGGGCAGCTGGTCACGGGCAGCGGTCGTCCTGTTGCAAGTCTAGGAGGCGCGATTGATGTACCGCAGTACCGTCATATCGAAATAGGGGGCGATGGCACCATCAATATCGTTCCTGTAGGTGGCGTTACCGTGCAGCCTGTTGCTATCGGGCAGATCAAATTGGTGAATCCGGACCCACGGGACATTGTCAAGGGCCCGGATGGTCTGTTTCGGCGGATTGATGGGCAGGAAGCCGATCAGGACGCCGGGGTGCAGGTTAAGCCCGGTTACCTGGAAGCCAGTAATGTGAATGCCGTAGAAGAAATGGTTCAGTTCATGAACCTGGCGCGGCAGTTTGAATTTCAGTTCAAGGTGATGAAAACCGCGGAGACACTGGCCGCCAGTGGCGACAAGTTGATACGCACAGAATAACAGGAAGTACAGAGGGGTACAGGGACGATGAACCCGGCTTTATGGATCAGTAAGACAGGACTGGCGGCTCAGGATCGCCACATGGCGACGATTTCCAATAATCTCGCCAACGTCAATACCGTGGGCTTCAAGCGTGATCGTGTCAGCTTTGAAGACCTTTTTTACCATATCGAAAAGCAACCGGGCGCACTGGCGGATCAGCAGAATATCCTGCCATCGGGGATGCAGGTCGGAACCGGCGTCCGGGTCACCGGCACCCAGAAAATATTCACAACCGGTAACTATCAGACGACGGAACAGGCGCTGGATATGGCTGTTGTTGGTAATGGCTTTTTCCAGATCGCCATGCCGGATGGTTCCCAGGCCTATACCCGTAATGGACAGTTCCACATGAATGCCGAGGGCACGATTGTGACGGCCAATGGTTTGCCGCTGGAACCAGGCATTCAGGTTCCCACTGATGCCGTTACCGTTACCATCAGTGAAGACGGCAGCGTGGTTGCGTCATTACCGGGTGTTGTCGAACCCGTAGACCTTGGGCAAATCCCGCTTATTACCTTTGTGAACTCGGCTGGTCTGCAGGCTAAAGGCGGTAACCTGTTTGTTGAAACGGCAGCCAGTGGTGCGCCAGTGGAAAACCTTGCGGGTGCTAACGGTGTCGGGAAGATCAAGCAGTTCACACTGGAAATGTCCAATGTCAGTGCGGTAGAAGAACTGGTGAACATGATCTCGGTACAACGTGCCTATGAGATGAATTCCAAGGTGATCTCTGCGGCGGATCAGATGATGCAATTTGCGAATCAGGCGCTGGGATGATCATGAGACTTAATATTCTAATTCTGACGTTTATTGGCATGCTGTTAACTGCTGGGTGCTCTACGGCACCTCAGCAGAAAATACTGCGTGATATACCCGTCGCAGAGGAAGCGGTTGTTAAGATGTCTGTGCAACCCGCTGTGATTCAATCTGCAGAGCATCATGGCAGTCTTTTCCGTAAGGCGTATTCCATGCAGCTGTTTTCGGATCGGAGGGCTTATCGAACGGGTGATATCCTGACCGTGAAACTGGAAGATGGCACCCGAATAACCAAAGACTCCAATACGACAATGGATAAGCGTGGCACGATCAGCATGGCGGATCCTGTCATCTTTGGTAAGACCGGTGCCGATATTCTCGGTGGTGCAAACTCACTGGCATTCAATGTCGCACCTAATCGGAACTTTACAGGTAATACAGCACTGTCTCGGGGTTATAACATTCAAAGTGGTTATGTCACGGTTCAGGTGACGGCGGTGATGAGTAATGGAGCATTGCGGGTCAAAGGTGAAAAATGGCTCAAGCTGAATAATGAAGCTGAGTTTGTCCGTTTGAGTGGTCTGGTCAGGCCTGAGGATATTGATACGAATAACGAAGTGTCCTCCAGACGTCTGGCAGAAGCAAAAATTACGTATTCCGGTGTGGGATATCAGGAAAATGTTCATGAACCGGGCTGGTTGCTGAAACTGGTTAACAGTCCGTTTTTCCCGTTTTAAGCGAAGGAGTCGCTATGGGCAAGGATGCCTGCAAACGACAGATTGCGTTTTTCATGAGTGTGCTGCTGTTTTTAATAGCCGCACCAGCTCGTGCAGAACGTCTGCTGGATCTGGTGGATATCCAGGGAGTACGCAACAACCCGCTGATTGGTTATGGCCTGATTGTTGGGCTGAATGGCACCGGGGACAAATCAACAGAGTTTACGGATCAGTCACTGAAAAATCTGTTACGGGAATTTGGGGTGACCCAGTCTGGTACAGATCTTAAATCCAAGAATGTGGCGGCTGTTTCTGTGCATGCAACCCTGACCCCTTTTGTACGACCCGGTCAGCGTATTGATATCAGTGTCTCGTCTTTGGGCGATGCAAAGAGCCTGAGTGGTGGCACATTATTGATGACACCGCTGAAGGGTATTGATGGAGAGATTTATGCCATTGCCCAAGGTGATCTGGTCGTTGGAGGCGCTGGTGCCAGCGGGGCCAGTGGCTCCAGTGTCACCATCAATACCCTGACCGTTGGGCGTATTCCCAGTGGCGCTATTGTTGAACGCGGTGCTCCGAGTAGCTTTTCGTCTAACCGGGAAATAGTGCTGAACCTGCGTGATCCGGGATTCAGTACGGCTCGCCGAATCGTACAGGCAGTGAATAACAAGTTTGGTCCCGATGTGGCGCGTGCCCATGACAGTGCCTCGATTGTGATTGCAGCGCCACCGGATAGCAGTCAGCGGGTGACGTTTATGTCGGTGCTGGAAAACCTTGATGTTGAGGCTGCTGCCCCGCCTGCACGGGTGATTTTCAATTCGCGTACCGGCACCGTTGTTATCGGACAAAACGTTAAGGTGCTACCGGCAGCCGTTAGTCATGGCAGCTTGATAGTCACGATTAACGAAGATACGACGGTTCGCCAGCCGGTGGCGGAATCACTTGGGCTGACGGTGGCTACCGCCGAAAGTGAAGTGACCGTTGAACAGCAGCGTGGTGCCGTGTTTATGTTGCCGGAAGCCGCTTCACTGCAGGATATTATTTCTGCCATCAATAGCGTGGGCGCTTCCCCGACGGATCTTATGTCTATTTTGCAGGCCCTTAAACAGGCCGGTGCACTCAGAGCGGAGCTGATCGTCATATGATGCCAGGGATGAATATTGATTACTCAGGGATGGTGTCTGGTGCCGATTTTTTGACGCACCAGAATAAACCCAAAGGCCTGGAGCAGGCGGCAAAGGCGTTTGAATCGCTGTTCATCAATATGATGCTCAAAAGCGCCCGCGCTGCAAATGAAACTCTCGGCGGGGATGAACTGACGGGGGGCTCAGAGATGTCGCTGTATTACTCCATGATGGACAGTCGTATAGCGACCGAGATGAGTAATACCGGTGCGTTTGGCCTGGCTGAGGTTATGATGCGCCAGTTCGGTTATGAGCAGGGCTCAAATGCCGATAAACCCAAAGGCACCTTGCTGGATCAGAGGATATGACCCGGGTGTGGTAAAGGAGTATACCGATGAGCAGTTTGCTGGAAATTGGTAAAAGCGGGATTCTGGCCTCCCAACGGATGATGGAGACCAGCAGTCATAACGTCACCAATGTCAATACGCCGGGATTCAACCGTCAGGATGTGCAGCTCTATAATGCTCCCGGTGTTTTCACTGGGAATGGGGTTAAGGCGGGTGAAGTTCGCCGCATTCAGAATGAATTCCTGACCGCACAGATTCGTGAAAACCTCACCCTGTACAATCAGAAATCCACAGCAGCAGGTTACATGTCCTCCCTGGACAGTTATCTGGGCAATGAAAGCTCGGTATTGACCACCGGATTGGAGCAGTTTTTTTCAGCAGTCAATGCGGCAACTGTCGATCCGCTTTCCTCGGTTGCACGTCAAAATATCATCAGTGAAGCCACTTCTCTGTCGCAGCAGTTCCATGCGGTTTATGAACAGCTGGAAGGGCAGGCCAACCTGCTGGATAACCAGATGGAAGCAGCGGTTGAACAGGTCAATACACTGGTGGTCAGCATTGCCGGTTACAACGATCGCATTCGTGAAGCTCAGAATGGTGTCAGTCAACCGAATGATCTGCTGGATTTGCGCGAACATGCGCTAGAAGAGTTATCGGGACTGGTTGGCATTACCGTCCTTGAACAGGGTAACGGGATGGTCGGCGTGTATTTGAATTCTGGTCATCCGTTGGTGCTTGAAGCGCAGCATAACACGTTAGAAGTCATTAATGATCCTCTGGATCCCAATGTGGCCGGCTTGGGGCTCAATAACTCCTTTACGATGGTGCCACTAACGGGCAACGTGAGTGGCACCATTGGTGGTCTGCAGGAGTTTCAGACAGGCGTTCTCAGTACCGCGCTGAATGAGATCGGTCGGGTTGCCATGGCATTCTCTGACCAGGTCAACAGCATTCTCTCGACTGGTTTTGACTTGGGTGACCGACAGGGTTGGCCTTCCAGTCAGATGATGGCTGATATCAATTGGCAGGCAGCACCTGATCGTGTGGTACCGGCGGATGGTAATACGGGGGCAGCAGAGTTCGGTGTGAATGTCACCAGTCAGACCAGCATTGTGCCGGGTGGCGAGTATGTGATGACGGTATCGGGCGGAAACTACGACATTGTGCGCAGTATCGACAGTGTTAGTGTGGCCAGCGGTACCGTTGCTTCACTTGCTACGACCAATCCCGCCTTTGATGGTTTGGAAATGCAGTTGTTTACTGATCCGTCCAATATCCAGAACGGTGATGTTTACACGGTGGAATTTCCGCTGAGTGGCATACCTGCGGCTGAACGGGTTCGGGTGGCAACGAGCCAACCCAGCAGTGATGCCTTTATGCTGCTTTCCGTTCAAGATGCTCAGCAGCTGACAGCGAGTGACTATGAACTGCGGATTCTTGATAACGGGGGTACCACGGAGTATCGCGTGACCCGTAAGTCAGATGGTCAGCAGGTCGGCTCCGGCACGGTACCGGCGTCAGCGCCGCCCGGTGCTCTTCTTGCTGACTTTGACGGGCTTCAGCTCACCATCAATGGCGGGACGCTGAATGCCGGTGAAATCTACCTGTTGCAACCCACTCGGCAGGGGGGGGATGACATTGCGGTTGTGAATGATAATCCGACCCAGTTGGCATTGGCCGGTATCGCTTCAACGCCCGGCGATAATACTGTCGCAAGAACGCTGGCGGATTTGCAGGCCAGTGATGTGATTGGTGGCGAGTACAGCCTTTCTGAAGGATATACCCAGCTGGTAGGACGTGTTGCCGTCATGACATTCCAGACGGAGACTGCTAAGGAAACCACGAATTCCATGCTGATGAAGGCGCAGGAAGAGCGCAACAATTACAGTGGTGTGAACCTGGACGAAGAAGCCATGACCCTGATCCGGGCAGAGCAGGCCTATTCAGCCAGCGCCCAGGTCGTGGCATCAGCACAACGGGTATTCGACACCCTGATCGGCTTGCTGTAACAAGGAGGTATTGCCATGCGTGTGAGCACGGTGCAGTTTAATAACATGATGGTCGCTTCCATGCAGCAGCAAGGCGGCGAGCTGGCCAAAACCTATGATGCCATTACCTCGGGTAAGCGGCTTCAGCAGCCCTCCGACGATGCGCTGGCCGCCGTACAGATTTTGCATCTGAACAAGGAAGTCGCCTTCCTTGAACAATATACCGACAACATCGATGCGCTGGAAAATGAGTTGCGCCAGGAAGAGACGCTCCTGACCAACATGGTGAACGTGCTGCAGGGAATCAGGGAAACCATTGTTTTGACAGGTAATGTGGCAGTGGGTCCTCAGGGGCTTGAGTCTATCTCGGATGTTCTGGGGGAGCAGATGGATGAACTGCTCAGCCTGGTCAATTATCGACGTTCTGACGGACAGTACTTTTTTTCAGGGACGATAGCGCAGACCTTGCCCGTGGTGGAAACGGCGACCCCCGGTGTCTACAACTATGAAGGATCAGAAGGACAGCGTCAGGTAGCGATCAGCGGCAGTACGGAAGTGGCGGCAAATGATCCAGCCTCAGACCTGTTCTTTAACAGTGGTGTACAGGCGGTTACGGCAGTAGGGGCTGCCACACTGGACGGGGTCACAGTACTTGATCTGGATACCTTCAGTCTTTACTCCAGTATTTCAGTGGAAAATGTGGCCGGCACCTGGACCACGACAGCAACCCCCAAGGATGGAGGTCCTGCGGTCTTGTTGCCTACAACGGTGACCGGTGACGAATTGTCTATTACCGGCCTGATTTCCGCCAATATTGACGGTGCGACGGCGGTGGGTGATCGTTTCACGCTCACGGCTGTGGATACTTTTACCGCATTGTCTTCCTTTGCCTCAGAGATTTCTGATGGCAGAACGTTTGTTCCCGGGGACTCGCTGGGCGACATGCTCAAGACGATTGATAACACCCTCGAAAAGGTAGGTCAGGTACAGACCCGTATCGGTGGGCGCCTCAACACCATGTCCTCGGTAGGCAACAGCCATGAGGATGTCATCCTGATGAACAAGACCCTGCGTTCCGGCCTGGAAGACCTGGATTATGCGGAAGCCATTTCCCGGCTGAATCTGCAGCAGACCGCCCTGACTGCAGCCCAGCAGACGTTTGTCAAAATTCAGGGGATGTCGCTGTTTGATTACATGCGCTAAACGGCCCTGAGAGCCCCGCTGGGGGCTGTCAGAAAAGCACCATAATTTTGCCGGTTTTGGCCTTCGCAGATTCAAGATTTACAGAAAATTACCGATTGTTTGATTCAGAACGATCGGAAAAAAGAGTCTGCCATGTCCAGGATAAGTGGAGTGAACAAGCCGAGTTCTGGCGCCCGGCTATCGGGGATGACGGCTACCCGGCAGGTGCCAGCCCCTTCGGCCATCACCGGTACGGATCGGCTGGAATTGAGTGACCAGGCACGGTTGCTGGGTTTTCTGGAAGATGATGTGGAGCAGCTGCCGGTGATTGATATGGCCAAGGTGGAGTCGCTGCGGGAAGCCATTCAGTCCGGAAAAATGCCCATCGACAGGGAGTTGCTGGCTAAAAAAATCCAGCAATTTGAAAGTTTTCTTCAGGATATCGACTCATGACCGCTACAGCTTCGGATGCGACACTTTCAGCCCTGCGTCAAACCAACCGGCTTCTGACTCAAATGGAGCAATTACTGGAGCAGCAATACCAGTATTTGCTGTCCCGGGATATGGTCTCTCTGGAGCAGGAGAGTAGTCGGCTGTCGGGGTTGATTGAAGAGCTGGAAGTTGATACCGCACACAGAAACCAGTATCTGGCATCCCAGGGGCTGACAGCCGATATGGCGGGCATGAACCAGTTGATTGCCGGGTTATCAGCGGATGTCCAGGACGATGGCCGTGAACTTTGGACAACCATCCGAAAGCAGATGGTACGCTGCCGTGAGATGAATCTCATGAATGGCCGCCTGCAGGGACGACTGCGTTCAGCCACGGCCAAGTTGGTGGAGTTGTTCTGGGGAAATTCAGTGGCTCAGCCTGGCTACAATCAGGGGGGACAGCTGGAGCGTGCCAGTCGTCCGAGGAACATCGACCGAGCCTGATCAGGCATCTTGTCGGTTATCAATGTATTGCCGGATGGCATGATCATCCAGCATTTTCTGCTCACTCTTGATCAATTTCATGCGGCTTTTCTGTTGCATCTTTTCCAGTAATTTTTCCATCGCCTTGAGTTTACGGTGCTCACCGGCGGCCTGCAGGCTGAGATCATTGTATTCCTGTTGCCCACGGTCGACCCGTTGGTGCTGCAGGTCTGCCACCTGCTGGAGAAGGTTTCGAAAACGGATCAGGTTGATGACGGACATGGGCGTCACTTGGGTATCGGTGTCTGTCCGGTAGTCACTGATGGCCTGCTGCAGATAGGTCAGTTGGTCACGCTGCTGATTGAGACTCTGCTCGGACTGGAGGGCTTTTTTCATGGCTTCCCGGTAGCGTTGCTGCTGAATTTCCAGGCATTTCTCCAGGAGCTGGACTGATGTGCTCATGCGACCTCCGTATCGTTACCAGGGGGTGGCGCGGGCACAGTACCGCCCTGCCACAGTGAATAGAGTTGCTGGATACAGCTGGCATGATCAATCCGTTCATACATGCCCTGCTTGAGATAGCCCTGCATCAGCGGGTAAAGCTGAATGGCGCGATCCAGCTCCGGATCGGCCCCACGCTGGTAGGCGCCGATCGCCATCATGTCCCGGAACTGGTGATAGCGGGAGTAATAGTGCCGGAAGACCTGGGCGGCTTTCTGCTGTGTTTCATCGGTGATCTGTGGCATCGCCCGGCTGATGGAGGATTCGATATCAATAGCGGGGTAGTGTCCGCTGTCCGCGAGTTCACGACTGAGAACAATGTGACCATCCAGAATGGATCGCGCCGAGTCGGCTACCGGATCCTGTAGATCATCGCCTTCAGATAACACCGTATAAAAGGCGGTGATGGAACCGCTCCCTTCAATCCCGTTTCCGGCCCGTTCCACTAACTTGGGAATCTGGCTGAACACAGAGGGGGTATATCCCCTTGTGGCTGGCGGCTCCCCGACCGATAAGGCGATTTCCCGTTGAGCCTGTGCATAGCGGGTCAGGGAATCCATCAGCAACAGCACATCCTGCCCCTGGTCGCGATAGTATTCCGCCATCCGGTGACAGAGTAAGGCGGCGCGCAGCCGCATAACCGGGGATTCATCGGCGGGAGCGGCAATGACTACGGTCCGCGCCAGTCCCTCAGGCCCAAGGGTATGTTCGATGAATTCCTTCACCTCACGCCCCCGCTCACCGATCATGCCGACAACCGTAATATCCGCCGTCGTATTTCGGGTCATCATACTCAGCAGGACGCTCTTACCGACGCCGCTACCTGCCATGAGACCCAATCTCTGACCTTTGCCCACACTCAGCAGGCCGTTAATGGCCCTGACGCCGACATCCAGTGGATCAGTAATGGGTTTGCGATGCAGCGGATTGATGGGTGGGCTGCTCAGCGGAATGGTGTCGTCGGGCCGAATGCTGCCATGGTTATCCAGTGGTTCGGCCAGCCCATTGATCACGCGACCGAGGAAACGGTTGCCGACCGGAATCGCCATATCATGACCAAGAGGTAATACCCGGTCTCCCGGTTGCAGACCACTGGCATTACCTAATGACATCAGGAAATGGACGGAATCGTTGAATCCAACAACTTCGGCTTCCAGGCAGCGCTTTTCTCGGCGGGATTCGATTCTACAACGGTCTCCAACCGCCAGCTGGCAACCTGAAGCTTCCAGCACCAGCCCCGTCATTTTGGTCAACCGTCCGTAGATTCGAGCGACAGGCAGGGATTGGATCCGTTCTGCCAGTGACCGGCCCTGCTCACCATCGCCGGCTGGGGTCATGACAACCGCTCCTCGATTTCATCCGGCATGTAGAGACGAACCATATCGAGACAGTCCTGAATGCGTTGCTCGATATTCGCTTCCGCTTCCATTTCGCCGTTTTCAATCCGACAGTTTCCGGGCTCAATCTCGGGGGCGGCAAAAATCTCCCACTGTTCGCGGAGTTCCGGTTTGAACTGCAGCAGGCGTTCCGAATCTACGGGATTCAGATAAATCTGGAAGGTACCATCGTTACCGGGCAGGCTTTGCAGGGTATTGCGGATAACCCGGTAAATTTGTTCCGGACGACTCTTGGGCTCACTGCGAATGATCTGTCGGACGATCGTATCCACCAGTGTGGACAGCCATTCGCTCATTTCATCCCGTCGGTTCTCATAGAGGCTGCGAACATTGGTCAGGAGTCCGTTCAGCTGGGTCACCAGCGCATTAATTTCCTGCTCACTGTTGGATAATGCTTCCTTGTAAGCCTGTTCGCGACCGCTGGTGATACCTTCCTTAAGACCCTGCTCAAAGCCTTCCTGGCGACCTTCGGTCAGCCCTTCATTACGACCTTCTTCCAGCCCCTGTTGATGGCCCTGTTCATAGCCATCTTTACGCGCGAGCGCCATGCCTTGGCGATAACCATCAGCAAAGCCCTGAGCGCCATTTGCCTGGAGATAGGCACTGTTTTGATCAATCAGGGCGTTGATGTCGGGATAATCGGAGTCCGCAGCGAGAGGTTCCTGGACTACCCTGGATGGCGTTGCTTCTGGTTGCCCGGGCTGAACATCAAGAGCGTCCTGCCTGGGAGGACGGCGAAAGGCCGGAAAGCTGACCCGTTGGCACTGCTCCTCTGATCCCCGAATAACACGACTGGTCTGTTTCATGGCGCGATCCCTGCGTTTATGCGTGTTATTCAATCATCTCTTCATCTCTGAAGTTCAGCTCAATCTCGCCTTCATCGGCGAGTCGTCGTGCCGTATCCAGCATTTCTTTACGGGCGGTCTGCACCTGACTGGCCCGAACACTGCCCAGGTTCTCGATATCATCCAGCAGGTACTTGGCAGAGCTCTTGGCCATGTTGTTCAGGATCATATCCATCAGTTCCTCCGGCGCGCCCTTCAGTGCCATGACCAGAACATCCTGTGGCACTTCGGCAACAATCCGGTTGATGGCTTCGTCATTGACCTTCGCCAAGTTATCAAAGACGAACATGTGGTTTTCAAGCTCAACAGCCAGACTTTCATCTTGTTCCTTGAAGTGTGCCAGCAGGCTCTTGGTTTCATCCTCACTGAGGCGGTTCATGATATCGGCCACCTGCCGCATGCCGCTGATCGTCGTGTTGTGTCCGGAGTTCAGCTCGACCATGTTGTCATCAAACATGGCGTTGAGTTCCTGGATTATGGCCGGATGCAGCTCTTCCAGCTTGGCGACGCGTGACAGCAGATCATTATGGGTATGCATGGGCAGTCGCTTTAGTACATCCGAGGCCTGCTTGGAGTCGAGGTTTGCTAATAAGACTGCCTGTAGCTGGGGATGTTCATGGGCAATGAGTTCGGCGATGGTAGACGCTCCCATCCACTTGATCATCTCCAAACCGTTGCCGGTTTCCTCGTGCCCAAAGATGGACTCGAGCATTTTGGTGGCATCTTTTTCGCCCATGGCCAGCTGGAGGCTTTTTTCGAGATATTGCTGGGTACCGCCGATGAAGCCTGCCTCATAACGGTATTCATGGAAAAACTGACTCAGGATGGTCTGCACCTCATCCCGACGGAGCGGCGGCATGGTCGCCATCGCCATGGTGATCTGGCGGACTTCCTGTTTACTGAGATGCTTGAACACATGGGCGGCGCCTTTTTCGCCCAGGCTTAGCAGCAGGACCGCAACATTCCGGGCTGTCTGGCTAATCTTGTTGTTGTCTGTACTCATGATGATTCCGTGTTCATCCACATTTTAACGACTTGAGCCACCCGCTCAGGCTCCTTGTGGGCCAGTTTCCGGGCGCTTACCAGCTGGGTTTCAAAGTCCGCCACCTCAGGTGGCAACAGGGAAAGGGATTCGTCGCTGAACAGCCCCAGGTCCGGGTGTGCCGCCTTGAAGGCTGCGGCGGCTTCCGCGGCATCATCCACAGGCATTGGCAGTGGTTCGGGTGGGCTGACAATGCGTTGCACCAGGGGGCGCAGCAGGAACATGATGACGGCGAGGCTCAGGATGCCGCCAATCAGGTAGCGGAAGTAATAGAGAATTTGAGGAGACTCCCACCAGGCAATCCCGCCATCGTTCATGGCTTCGTTCACGACAAAGTTGGCGGTATGGATACTGATCTGGTCGTTTCGTGCCTCGGTGAAGCCGATCGCATCCCGCACGAGCTGCTGGAGATCATCCATCTGCACACTGCCACCCGCCATGGCGCTTTCATTCAGAACAATCGCGACACTTAAGCGGTTGATGGTGCCCTGCTGTCGGGTGACATGCTTGACGACACGGTCGACCTCATAGTTACGCGTGAACTCTTTCTGGCCCACTTCCTTGCCAGACGATTGCTCCTCATTGGTCTGGGCCGGTTCATTGCTGAGCGCACCGGGTGTTTTGGTTGCGTTACCGGTTTCATGTCGCTCGCTGGAGTGTTCGCTTCGTATAGCCTGAGCTTGTGGATCATATTCCTCGGATGTTTGTTC
Organism: uncultured Kistimonas sp.; assembly: GCA_964291505.2. GTDB lineage: Bacteria > Pseudomonadota > Gammaproteobacteria > Pseudomonadales > Endozoicomonadaceae > Kistimonas. The sequence goes on from OZ220216.1 coordinate 199,798, forward strand.
AATTCGATTAAGGTCAACATCCGCAGACACCTCAACCCGGAAATTGCCATAGCCCACGATCGGTTCAAGCAGCGTACTCACCCGGTTTTCGTAGGTTTGCTCTAACTTGTCGATGTAGTCCAGCTGACGTTCGGCCAGGTCCAGACCATTATTGCTCATGGCCAGTTCCCGGGAGAGAAGGGTGCCGTGCTGGTCAACAATGGAAATGGATTCACGTACCATGCCGGGCACGCTGCCGGCAATCAGGTTGACGATCGCTTCGACCTGGGTTTTGTCGAGTGTTTGCCCGGGAAGCAGGTCTACAAAAACGGAGGCAGAGGGTTTTTCCGCTTTTCTGACAAAAGCGCTCTTGCGGGGTAGTGCCAGATGAACCCGGGCATTCCTGACTTGCCGGAGACTGATGATGGTGCGAGCGAGTTCGCCTTCCAGTCCCCGGCGATAACGCACATTTTCCAGGAACTGACTGGTGCCGAGCGGCTGTTCCTTATCAAGAACCTCCAGCCCCTCCGGCTTGTCCGGTTTGATGCCGGCAGCTGCCAGCTGCATCCGGGCTTCCGGCAGGCGGGCGGCGTCAACCAGTATCTGGCCACTGCCGGGATGCACGCGGTAGGCGATACCCGACTGCTCAAGGGCATCCGTGACGCCACCAACATCATAGATTTCCTGACTGCCATAGAGGGGTTGATAGTCGGTGCTGTTGGACCAGATGACCAGCACGATCGCGAGCGCCAGCGACCCCGCCAGGCTGATCAGCATCAGACCCTGGTACTTCGGGTTTTCCCGAATCATGGTGCTGACCCGGGTGAGCACCTGCTGCCAGCGGCTTTGGTACTCTTGTTTAACTACTGGCGATGTCTGTTCGTCTGCCATGGCGTCCTGCCTGCACTATCCGGTTATATCTGCATCCGCATGACTTCTTCGTAGGCGGAAACCACCTTGTTACGTACCTGCATCAATGCCTGGAACGACAGGCTGGATTTCTGGGCGGCAATCATGGTGCCGACCAGATCGGTACTGGCCCCGGTTTCAATGGCTCGCATTCGGTTACTGGTGTCCTGCTGCAAGCTGTTGACGTGATCCAACGCCTGCTTGAGCAGTGAGCTGAAAGAGGGTTGATCATTCGTGTTGCCGAAGTGATTAAGGTCAATAGGCATACGTTGACCGAGGTTGATCGGCTGCCCCAGATTGAGCATTGGTATGTCATCACCGACAGGTTTGATCATTCCCTTGTCCTCCCTGTTATCGGGGTTCGTCAGATGTTTTTGTCTGGGCGATCAGGGCTTCAATGTCGATGCCCTGACGACGAATATCGGCCAGTTTGTTACGCAGTGTTCGGGTTGTAATGCCTAAGGTCTCAGCCGTGCGGGTTCGGTGCCCCTTGTGTTGCAGCAAGGTGTCGATAATGTGTTCCTGCTCCAGGGTTCTGTTGCGTTTATGCAGTTTATTGGAGCGGAGTGGACTGCCTGCCGTCGTGGTTGGCTCAACGGCTCTTGCTGGCAACATCAGCGCTTCGGGTGGAATGGTATTCCCTGTGGTCAGTACCAGTGCCCGTTGTACGATATTTTCTAGTTCCCTGGCATTACCGGGCCAGTCATGATTTAACAATGCCTGTTCCGCAGAAGGGCTGAATTGCAGACTGCGTCCTGTCCGGGCCAAAAAGTGACGGGCCAGTGGCAGGATGTCTTCCCGGCGCTCGCGAAGGGGCAGGCAGTGGAGCGGGAAAACATTCAGACGATAAAACAGGTCTTCACGGAATGTGCCTTCATTCACTTGCCGGGCCAGATCCTGATTCGTGGCGGCAATGATCCGGATATTGAGCCGAATACTTTGATGGCTGCCGATTCTCTCCACCTCGCGTTCCTGCAGGACCCTGAGTAGCTTGGCTTGCAGAGAACCAGCAATTTCCCCGATTTCATCCAGAAAGAGCGTGCCTTCATTGGCGAGCTCGAACTTGCCTGGGCGGCTGGTATAGGCGCCAGTAAATGCGCCTTTCACATAGCCGAACAGTTCTGCTTCGAGCAGGTTCTCGGGTATGGCAGCACAATTGATGGCAATAAAGGTCTGCGCCTTTCGGGGAGAGTGTTGATGGATGAACTGCGCCAGCACTTCTTTGCCGGTGCCGCTGTTACCGGTAATCAGAACGGTCGTATCCGTCCCGGCCACTTGGCGTGCCATGGCTAACAGGGAGCGACTGGCATCAGAGGCCGCAATGGGGCCTTCCGGGGTTTCTACAGGCTGTTGTTCGAGCAGGGTCGTCAGTCGATCTAGGGTGATATTGCCGGCAATAAAGTCACTGGCGCCGGCATGGATAGCCGCAACGGCATCTTCAACGCAGGCGTCGGGTGAGGCAATGACGAGAGCGGGCATTGGATTCTGACGGCCCACCTGCTGAATGAATTCGAGTGTGGTGGCATCCGGCAGCTGGTCGCTGGCTATGATCAGGTCAATTTTCTTCTGCTGGATTACTTCAATGGCCGACAGGCAATCAACCACTTTTTCGAGGGTAAACGGCAGCGTTGTCAGCCGTTGGCTGACAGGCGAGTCAAAGCCTGTTTCTCCCACCATGAGAACGCTGTGTTTAGTCATTTCCGTATGCAACAGACAAGAATGCGATTCAGTATTGATATTGGTTTGTACGGCTATTCATATCCATGAAAACTTCAATAAAACAATGAGATATGAAATGTTTTTAATTATGAACAATTGAAATATAGAACATCTCCTGTTCAGATTTATCGGCGCAAATAGACAAATTCACGATGCCGGTCTGGTTGGTTATTGCTAAAAAACATTAAAGTTTTTTGGCAAGTTTATGAATCGAGGTGGTGAGGAATTCTTTGGTGTTTTTTTAAGATGAAAACGTCAAATATTTATTCTTCTTCCGGGGATGTGGCCGCAGGGGCGTCTTCCAGCGTTTCTGAATCATCGGTATTTTGGGCGAGTGTATTTTCTTCTTTTGTCATGGAGAGTGTGGGTGGCTCTTTAATGGCGGTTTCTGTGGCTTTAGGCGCGAGTTTCGGCTTTTCATCGCGGTAAAGGCGGATTTCAACCCGTCGGTTCTTGGCGCGGCCTTCAACCGTATTGTTGGAACCAATCGGATAGCGATCCCCGTGGTAGCGGGTCGTGATCTTGGAGCTCGTTATACCGCGCTTCAGCATCAGGCTGCGAATGGTATCCGAGCGTTCCATGGATAGCGTTCGGTTGGCCAGCGAGTCGCCAATTCCGTCGGTATGGCCATCAATTTCAATACGGTTGACGCGTGGGTCGGCCAAGATATAGGCGATCATGTCCTGCAATAATAAGTGGTGGTCTTTCCTATACCCCTGCTGGCCCGAATCATAATAAACAATCGTGTGTTTAATCTGTTCAAAATTCACGGGTAGCAGGGTTTTCCGGCATTCACTGAACGGCTCGATGACATCGGCAATACCCACAGAGGTCAGGGTGATCCGGTGTTTGAGCTGGGTATTGGCAAGAATATCCAACTGTGCCCACTGGCCATTGCTCATTTTGTCCAGTAATTCTGTGGCGCCGGGTTCATGACGATAGGCCTGATCCTGAACCGGATTGCTGGCGTGCTCGATATTGGCGCCAAACGGATGCCAGGGCGCGGGGGCAGAAAATACAGTGATGGTATCAGCCTGTTTTTTCAAAACCGGTGATTCAATCTGCAGCATCAGGGGGAGGCCAGCTTCGTCAATGAAGGTGGCTGAGCCAAAGTGTGGGATGGGTTGGGTCAGTTTACAGGCGAATATGGACGACTCCACCTGCCAGATGGTGTTATCCATCGGTGTCGAATAATTGCCGGCTTTGGCGCCCATGGCCGCCATACCGCTGATCATCGTCAGGAAAACTACGTTACTGCACTTCATATCCTTATGAATCCAGCGTACTGCTACTGCTTCTGTCTTTTAGTTTAGTGGATATATGAGGGCGATTGAGTACTCAGTATTAGATGATTCTTCAGCGTTTTGGCCTGACACCTGAGTTACCAGACAGAACAATTCTAGCTTGCTCTTAGAACTATTTAGTTTGCCAGCATCTCCAACTATTCAGATTGGCATATAGCGCCGTTTTTCGAGTAGCTCAAAGGGGAAATGATTGATGGAGAAATCTCATTCTACTGGTATGGCATCAAATACAACAGGAAGAGGACTGTTGCCACCTGTATCCGATGCATCAGAAATGCTGTTTGCCGGTTATGCAACAGACAGGCATAGCATGACGGTCGAGAGCGCAACCATTGCCTCTCCTTTAACGGTAGGTGAGAACGATTTTCCTCTGTCAAATGTATCGATGTTGGAAGAAAACAGTCCGCAGTCAATGGCTGTAAGAACGATTCAGGTGGTTGCAGGGAGTGGTGCGAACTTTTCAACAGGCGCTGAAGGTGCTGCTATTATGCCGGGCTTTTCGGAAGGTGGAGTGTTACTCACGATCCCTGAACAAAGTCAGGCAGAAGCGGGCGATCTATCAGCCATTTTGAGTCAACAACATTTCAGTACAACAGGATTGATAGAGGATAATTGCGGGCAGATACAACAACAATCATCGTACATTCTTGAATCGCTTCCTGATACTTTCATGGATGCTGATACAGGCGATGATGAAGAGGATAAAGAAGATGAAGGCCGTCAATATCCGCTGATGATGGCTGAATGCAAAGCATTGGTTGATGTTGAATTCAATCAGGCGCAATTACATAAAGTGAATGTTCCAACAGAGCGAATAACAATTGATGAATTTTCTAGGCATGAGTTCAACTCAGTCGATAAAGTAAGAGATTTCTATACGGCAGTTTTTGAGCATTGTGGTCATCAGAGTTGTCCGTATTATGGACGCCAAAGCGATACCCAGGATGCTTCATGTAGGGGGCTTTTCTCCCCCTTGCAGATTAGGCAGCATCTGTCTGAATACCATGGACACAAATATGGATACAAATGTAAGAAATGTAATACCGCTTATTTGTCTATAGAGGCTTTGGATATACACATTCAAACGGAACCAGGACATATAAACACAAACAGCAAGCTCACTGAGAACCTGTATGTTTCACGAGCAGATTACTTAATATTGAGTGGTGATATGCACGAATCGGATCTTTCGGCAGACGAAAATGACGAAGAATCGGCGTCCTCATGTGCCATTGTTGAACCCGGTGCGATTGTTCAGAAAGATGAAAATAGTATGGATGTTTTCGATGAAAATGCTTCGGCGGAAGAAGATTTTCAGGAGGAGAATAATGCTAGGCAATCGATTTCATCAGAAACATTTGAGCATGAAGTTGTGCTAGATGAAGGCGCAGTATTTGATACCTATGAGTTATTTGAACAACATATTATTAATCAGAAAGAGATGAAGAAAGAGTTGATGGATTGTCCTTTTTGTGAGAGCAAAGCTGCTGGTTTAATCAAACTGAAAGAGCATTTATGTGGGGCGGAGCATAAAATGTTCCATCCTTATAAATGTGGCGTTTGTGAAAGCAAATATATGTTGCCTCATGCCCTGAAAAAACATGTTGAAAAAAAGCACTATGTTTCAAGTGAGGATAGTAATGTTGAAGGTGTGTTTGTTATAGCAAAGTTGATAATTAAGAAAATACAGGCAGAAAGTGGCGAAACAGTAGCAATCTTAGGTTGAAATGACGTCTTTATATTTCGGGATTTGATCTTGACAAGATTCATTGCCTATCTGTGTGCATAAAATGGATGTTGAATGCCAAGCTGTCATTGCAGGCGAACCTGAGCAAGTTAATGTTCGCCTGCCAAAAGGGACTACATTCTAATCTCCGTCACAAAATCAAAGGTATCCCCCAGAAAGTGGGAACGGGTGTGCTCCACAGGGGTGTCGTCTTCCAACAGACCATGACGCTCCAGAAATATCACAGGACTGCCGGCAGGAATCTCCAGATAATCCGCATAGGTTGCATCAACGGCCACCGCCCGTAGGCGCTGAATGGCCTTTACCGGCCGGATACCTGCCTCGTCCAGCGCCTCATAGAGGGAGCCCGTGATACCAAAAGGGTTATCCAGGAATTTGCGGGGAACGGTGGCGTGCTCCAGGGCTACCGGTTTGTCATCAGCCATCCTCACACGGAACATCCGAACCACCTCATCACCGGGCTGAAGGCGCAATTTTTGTATTTCATCGGGGGTAGCAAGACCAACGCCGCGCTCAATCCAGCGGGAATCCGGGTGTTTGTCTACTGCCAGAATCACTTCCGAGAAGCTGTTCAGCCGATTCAATTCATGAACGACACGCTCATTAACAAAGGTGCCGGCGCCCTGACGTTGGGTCAGAATACCATCATTGACCAGATCGTCGATGGCGCGCTTTACCGTGACCCGCGAGACTTTCATGGTGCTGGCGATTTCCCGCTCTGCCGGCAGGGCATCATTGCATTGCAGAACACCCTGGCTGATAGCCTCCTGAATCAGGCTCTGCAGCTGGATGTAGAGCGGCGTGGCACTGTTTCTGAGCGCTTCGGGTTGGCCAAAAATCTGTTCGACCAGGCGGCTTGTCAGTTGGGTATCAGTCATCGTCGGGCATCGTCAGCTTCGGCACACGGTGTATGATAACGCGTAATACCATACCATTTTTTCGATGGTTATGTGTCCAATCCTCTGGGCACCAGCCAGTAACGTGTAAAGCGACTGCCTCATTATTCATACCTCTGTGAGAAAAATCCCGTCGCTATTCACAGGGATGGGGCTATAGTGTGTCGTTACTGATGGATAGGCATCATGCGTGATTGCGTGTCAGTGTATCCGGTTTTTCTAAGCTATCAATACCATTTTTTGCCTTTTTGTTGTCATTGGTATTGCTCTTCCGTGATTTGAATCAAACAGTGGTATTTAAAGAGCGATCCTTGTCGTATACCATTGGCGCACTTTTTCAGTCCGCTTGTCAGTTAGCTCAGCCAGCCAGCCGACAGGTTTCTTCTGTGTGGAGTTGAACGTAATGGCCATCATCAAAGAGATCAAAGCCCGGGAGATCATGGATTCCCGCGGCAATCCCACCATTGAGGCAGACGTTATCCTCGAGTCTGGCGCCATGGGGCGGGCCTGCGCGCCTTCCGGTGCGTCCACCGGTTCCCGCGAAGCCCTGGAGCTGCGCGATGGCGACAAGAGCCGCTACCTGGGCAAAGGTGTTCTGACCGCAGTCAGCAATGTCAACGGCCCGATCCGTGAAGCCCTGCTGGGTAAGGATGCGGCAGACCAGCGTGCGATCGACAACCTGATGATTGAGCTGGATGGTACCGAAAGCAAGAACAAACTCGGTGCCAACGCAATTCTGGCGGTTTCCCTGGCTGCCGCCAAGGCTGCGGCTGCCGAGAAGGGTATTCCCCTGTACCAACACATTGCGGATCTGAACGGCACCTCCGGCCAGTACTCCATGCCGGTCCCGATGATGAATATCCTCAACGGCGGCGAGCACGCTGACAACAACGTGGATATTCAGGAGTTCATGGTACAGCCGGTCGGCGCCAGCTCGTTTGCTGAAGCGCTGCGCATGGGCGCGGAAATCTTCCATAACTTGAAGAAAGTCCTGTCCGCCAAGGGACTGAGCACGTCTGTCGGTGATGAAGGGGGCTTTGCGCCGAACCTGGCGTCCAATGCGGATGCGCTGGCCGTTATCAAGGAAGCGGTTGAAAATGCTGGCTACAAGCTGGGTGACGACGTCACGCTGGCCCTGGACTGCGCCGCCTCCGAGTTCTACCGCGATGGCAAGTATGACCTCAAGGGCGAAGGCAAGGCTTTCGATTCCGAAGGTTTCGCAGATTACCTGGCTGACCTGGCGAACCAGTATCCGATTATTTCCATTGAAGATGGCCTGGATGAGTCTGACTGGGACGGCTGGAAAGTGCTCACTGAAAAGCTCGGCAATAAGCTGCAGCTGGTGGGTGACGACCTGTTCGTGACTAATACCCGTATCCTGAAGGAAGGCATCGACAAGGGGATTGCCAACTCCATCCTGATCAAGTTCAACCAGATCGGCAGCCTCAGCGAGACGCTGGATGCTATCCGGATGGCCCGTGAAGCTGGTTACACGGCGGTGATTTCCCACCGTTCCGGTGAGACCGAAGATGCGACCATCGCGGATCTGGCGGTAGGTACCGCTGCTGGCCAGATCAAGACCGGCTCCCTGTGCCGTTCTGACCGTGTATCCAAGTACAATCAGCTGCTGCGCATTGAAGAAGAGCTGGGCAGCAAGGCGACTTACCGTGGTCGTGCAGAATTCAAGTAATTGCTGCTAACCGGGCTGGCACTGGCCAACCCTAGACTCTGAACAAAAAAACCTCCGATTATTCAACGGAGGTTTTTTTGTTTGTCATTGACCATTTCAATGCATTTATTCCTGAACTACGGCACTGGCTATACAGCAATATAAAAACGGTCTTAAAAAATATGCTCTGAACGTCTGGGGATCAGCTAGATATGTAAGTGTCTGCGCTGTATGCGTAGGTATTTTCCATTATCTACTGCAGTATTTTATCTCATGAGTAAAGAAATCAAGATAGCAATTGCCGGTGTTGGGAATTGTGCCAGCGCCCTTGTTCAAGGTATCAATTTCTATCGGGACAATCATGATGATGCCATCCCCGGTATTATGTTTACTGACATAGGCGGCTATCGTCCGGCAAATATCACGTTTGTTGCTGCCTTTGATGTTGATGAACGGAAGGTTGGGAAGCCGTTGTCCGAAGCTATTTTTGCGCCGCCGAACTGTGCTCGTATTTTTCATCGAGACATCCGTGAAACGTGTCAGGTGCAGCTTGGCCCATTGCTGGACGGTGTCGCGCCGCACATGGAGACCTGTCATGAGACCATCAATTTCAAGCCCTGTGCCGGTTTGCCGGTTGATGTCACGCAAACGTTGATTGATCGTGATGTTGATATCCTGATCAATTACATGCCTGTGGGTTCGGAACAGGCGACAGCGTTTTATGCGGAAGCGGCGCTTAATGCAGGTGTTGCCTTTCTGAATTGCATACCAGTATTTATCGCATCTGATCCTGACTGGGAAAACCGGTTTATTGAGGCGGGTCTCCCCTTGATTGGTGATGACATGCGCTCCCAGTTCGGGGCCAGCTATTTTTCCCAGCTGATTCAGGAGGGGTTATTTGATCGCGGTCACAGGGTAGAGTTCCACTGCCAGACCAATGTGGGGGGGAATACCGATTTTGCCAACATGGTGGATCAAAGTCGTCTGGCGAGTAAAAAGATCAGCAAAGAAAATGTGATTCGTGCCCAGAACGATATTCGCGGAATTCCTGTGCCTAAAGATGGTATTTATGCCGGTCCCAGCAGCTTTATCCCATATCTTAAGGACAATAAGGTGGCTAATCTCCGGGTTGAGGCACTTGGGTTTGGTGATGCCAAGCTGACGATTGATGCAAAACTGAGTGTTCAGGACAGTGAAAATTCGGCAGGTGTCGTGATTGATGCCATTCGCTATCTTCAGGTTGCCCGTGAAATGGATATCGTCGGTGCTCTTCGTGGCCCCAGTGCCTGGACCCAGAAAACACCTCCAGAGCAAATGATGAATGCTGATGCCAAGCGGGAATGCGAGGCTCTGGCCAGACGGGAATATACCGATATCACCAGTCAACAGGTGTTTTCCAGTGAGAAAAAACGTCAACTCGTATGACATTGATGGTGTCATTTTTCTTGACGGATACGAGGGTGTTTATCCCGGGCCTGATGATCTTATTGTGACCGGTCGTAGTATTGAGGAAGCCCATGACACACTTGCTATGTTGGCCTCTCGGCAGATCACCAACCCGGTTTTCTTTAATAACAGGCCTTTTGCCGAAAAAACCAGGGAAAGCTCCGCGTATCACAAGGTGCAGGTGTTAAGTATGTTAATCGCAAGCGGTTTTCAGGTAGGGGTGCATTTTGAAGATGATGAAATTCAGAAGCAGATTCTTGAGAAGGCAGAATTACCCTTAAAGGTGGTTCATTTGCAGCATGACTTGTTGAATAAGGAAAATGTCCGGCGTTGTTTTGCGCCTAAGACGCTCGAGAGCTGATGCTGCTAGTCCCACCCTCAGCTTCCCAGCTTTTCTTCATAGTTAATGCTTGTTCATCCACTGGGCTCATTGTAAAAAGCCTCTGCTTGCTTGTGCGGGAGGTTTAGAGGCTCCCGCATCTGGTATTGCGATTTCTCACCGCCTGTTCCCGAATTTTGTTGGCTTCTCTGGTCTTTTCTCAAAGTGTGTTTTGGGCGACATTATATTTAACACCCGAGGTTGTACAGAATTAATTGGTCTTAGTTTCTATTTTGGCATGAAACCACTTGGCGACAGTGAGTAGCGCTTGTTTTTGAGCGGTCTTAGAGCCTTTTCTTTGAATATGTCCGTGTTGTTTTACTTTTTTTACTGTTGTTGGTTGAAAGTGTTTGTTTTTCTTTAAGGTATTGTTGCGTGTCAAAAAATGGTTTTGTTTCGGCAAAGATCTATTGCGATATTAAATACCTTTGAAATACCATTTGGGTATTGCCAGATGATGTTGATCTGATAGTGCATTGCCGTCCGTGAGTGACCGGGGTTATCACTTGATGCCCTCTGCCGATGTATCCGGAACAGTCATCTTTTTTTCAGCATAACAATGTCGACCGCGGCTGCGGTTGCAACCGGGAGAATAGGCATGATCAACATCGCCATCAATGGTTACGGACGTATCGGACGCAACGTACTGCGCGCGTTGTACGAAGCAGGCCGTACCGATGAATTCCGCATTGTTGCGATCAATGATCTGGGCGACGCCAAGACCAACGCACACCTGACCAAGTACGATACCGTTCATGGTCGCTTTAACGCTTTGGTTGAAGCTGGCGAAAATGCCCTTTACGTCAATGGCGATGAAATTCGCACATTCGCCGAGCGTAACCCCGCAAATCTGCCCTGGGCTGACTTGGGTGTGGATGTGGTGTTTGAATGCACCGGTATTTTCCGCTCCAAGTCAGAGTGCCAGGCGCACATTGATGCCGGCGCGAAGAAAGTCATTATTTCCGCTCCCGGTAAGGACGTGGATGCAACCGTCGTTTATGGCGTGAACCACGACATCCTGACGGCAGACATGACCGTTATCTCCAACGCCTCCTGCACCACCAACTGCCTGGCGCCGGTGGCCAAGCCCCTGAACGACGCCATTGGTATTGAAAGCGGCATGATGACCACTATCCATGCGTATACCAATGATCAGCGCCTGAGTGACGTTTATCACACTGACCTGTATCGCGCCCGTGCTGCGGCGCTGAACATGATCCCCACCAAGACCGGTGCGGCTGAAGCGGTTGGTCTGGTTGTGCCTGAACTGCAGGGCCGTTTCTCTGGTATGGCGGTACGGGTTCCCACAGCCAACGTATCCGTGGTTGACCTGAACTTTATCGCCGCTCGTGATACCAGCGTGGAAGAGGTGAATGAGATTGTTGCCGCCGCAGCTGCTAAGGCACCGATGAATACCGTGCTGGATATCAACACCCAGCCACTGGTGTCCATTGACTTCAATCACAGCCCGTTCTCCTCCAACTTTGACGCCACCCAGACCCGCGTCCAGGGACGTCTGGTCAAAGTCATGAGCTGGTACGACAACGAGTGGGGCTTCTCCAACCGCATGCTGGATACCGCCAAAGCGTTTATTAACGCCTAATGGTTGCCCGATAGAAAAAAGAGGCCGTTCATTGAACGGTCTCTCGTTTTATGAGTCATAAATAGGCGGCTTTTCCTCACTACCGGTGGCGAAAAGCCGTCTGTTTATGCCGCAGGTTGTTTTGGGCAGTGAAGAATCTTGTTCGTCAGACTAACGACAATGGTTTTACTGCCCTATTCTGCCTGCATAGCCCTGCAAATTTTCCGGTCAGAAATGAATATGCTGAGACGAACCAAGATTGTTGCCACCCTGGGACCCGCGACCCAAAGTGAAGAGGCGCTGGAGAAACTGATTGCCGCCGGCGTGGATGTCGTGCGGTTGAATTTCTCCCATGGGGAACCGGAAGAGCACCGGCTACGGGCTGAGCGGGTACGGTCCATTGCGGCAAGACTGGGGCGTACGGTGGCGATTCTTGGTGATTTGCAGGGTCCGAAAATCCGGATAGCCCGTTTTCGTGACGGACAGGTTACCCTGGCTGACGGCGAGCGCTTTACGCTGGATGGCGATCTGGCGACAGATCAGGGCAACAGTGAATCCGTTGGTATTGCTTATAAGCAACTGCCTAATGACTGCAAGGTTGGTGATGTTCTGTTGCTGGATGACGGTCGTGTCAGCCTGGAAGTCACAGATATTGACGGTATGAAAATTCACTGCCGCGTGATTAACGGTGGAGTACTGTCGAATAACAAAGGCATTAATCTTCAGGGGGGCGGCCTGTCAGCACCGGCTCTGACTGACAAGGATAGGCATGATATCCAGGTGGCGGCCGATATTGGCGTGGATTACCTCGCCGTATCCTTTGTGCGTCACGGGCAGGACCTGGAAGAAGCGCGTCGTCTGATGGAAGCGGCTGGTGGCAATGCTGCCATTCTCTCAAAGATTGAGCGGGCTGAAGTGGTTCGCTGCCAAGAGCGGTTGGAAGAGGTCATTCGTGCTTCTGATGCGGTCATGGTTGCCCGTGGGGATCTGGGGGTTGAAATCGGTGACGCTGAACTGGTGGGTGTACAGAAAAACATGATTGCCACGGCTCGACTTCTGAACCGTCCGGTGATTACGGCGACCCAGATGATGGAGTCCATGATCCAGAATTCCCTGCCGACCCGCGCGGAAGTGTTTGATGTAGCCAATGCCGTACTTGATGGCACTGACGCCGTGATGTTGTCTGCAGAAACTGCGACGGGCAAATGCCCGCACGGTGTCGTAGAAGCCATGGCCCGTATCTGTCGTGGTGCAGAGAAGCAGCCTGCTGCGACCGTATCGCAGCATCGGATGGAATTTTCCTTTCAGGAAAATGACGAGGCGATTGCCATGGCGGCAATGTATGCGGCCAATCACATGGAAGGAGTGCGTGCGATTGTCTGCCTGACTCGTAGTGGCAGAACCGCTCTGTGGATGTCTCGCATTAACTCAGGCTTGCCGATTTTTGCACTGAGCCGCCTGGAAGAGACCCGTCGTCGCCTGGCGCTTTACCGAGGCGTACACTGTTTGCCGTTCTCCATGCGCAGTGATAACCCGGAAGTTGAGTCACGCGCCATTGAAGAGCTGGTCAAGGGCGGGCATGTTGAAGAAGGCGACAGGGTAATCCTGACTCGGGGTGAAAGCAGCGGGTCTACCAATACGGTGAAAATTATTACGGTTTAAATCTATTCCGGTGATGAACGTTTAACAGGGATATAACATGACCAGAGAGATTCGCAGGTTAGGCGTACTGACATCCGGTGGTGACGCACCGGGCATGAATGCTGCGATCCGGGCCGTTGTCAGGGCCTGTGTCCATCATGGCATTAAGCCTTACGGGATTCGTGAGGGTTACAAGGGGCTGATTGACGGCCAGATTGAACCCATGAATGCCCGTTCGGTGGCCAATATCGTCAACCAGGGCGGAACATTGCTCAAGTCTGCCCGCTCCCAGGCATTCCGCACGCCGGAAGGACGACAAACGGCGTTTGAGAATTTCCGCAGCGCCGATCTGGATGCGCTGGTGGTGATTGGTGGCGATGGTTCCTTTACAGGGGCAACGCTCTTTGAAAAGGAGTTCGGCATACCTGTCGTTGGTGTTCCCGGCACCATTGATAACGATATTTTTGGTACGGATTACACCATCGGCTATGACACCGCGCTGAATACCGTGGTTGAGGCGGTGGACAAGATCCGTGATACAGCCACATCCCATAATCGGTTGTTCTTCGTTGAAGTTATGGGGCGTGATGCTGGCTTTATCGCGCTGAACTCCGGTATCGGTTGTGGTGCGGAAGAAATCCTGATTCCTGAAGCAGACCGGGGCATTGATCACCTGATCAAATCGCTGGAGCGCAGTGACCGTGCCGGTAAAACCTCCAGCATTGTTCTTGTGGCGGAAGGCGGCAAGGGCGGTGGTGCATTCGAACTCGCGAAAACCCTGGAAGCCCGCCTGCCTGATTACGAGGCCAGAGTGACAGTACTGGGTCATATCCAGCGCGGTGGTCGTCCGTCGTGTTTTGATCGTGTGTTAGCAAGTCGCCTTGGTGTTGCTGCTGTCAAAACACTGTTGGAAGGAAACAGCAGTGTTATGGTGGGTGTAAAGAACAACGCTGTGGCGCTGACGCCTTTTGCTGAAGCCATCAGCAAGCACAACGCGATTGATGAAGAGCTTTTAGAAGTCGCAGATATCGTATCTATTTGATATAAAATTAAGCTCCGATTAAAGACTATCGGAGCTTAATGTACAGCTGGCGATTGATTGTGGGTTTTTATCAAGCCAATGACGAACAACATCAGGCAATAGATCGCAAAGGTATTTTTGTTCTGTTTCATTGAATACGTGATGGAACATGAACTTACGAAACAATAGCTTTCTTATATCTGTTGCATTAATTGTTATGTTGTTATATTGAACGCAATCAACCAGTTCTAATTCCCACTCTGGAAAATCATTCAAATAATAACTCGATTCGTCTTTTTTGTATCCTGTAATAGCTTGTTTTTTTGTGATTGATGGTGGTGCCGGCTTATCAAAATCTGCATGTGTTGAGTTTACTTTAGCTACTAATGCGTTGCGCCATTGTTCATTGATGTCATAATCTTTTAAGCCGATAATGCTGAATGTTGTATATGGGTAATCCTTTTTTATTATGTCAATACATTGTGTTAGCATTATTTTACGTTCATCGAATGTGAATGGGTTCTTTTGCGTTCTTTTTTCGTTTGTTGATCCTAAAACAATAATGACGTGATACGTTTTTTTACACATGAGTTTTATTGTTCTTATATGGCCAATATGTGGTGGCTGACCTCGTAGAATGAATGTCATTGATTCATAAGTGGCTGGTGGGATGGTTAAAGAGAGTTGGGTAATAGCTGCAGATGCGCTAATGTTGTCTTCTGTCTGTTGTGTTTCCTGCTCAGAAATGAATGGAAAACTTTTACTTTTATGTGAAAGGTGTGCTGTTGGTGTAGCAACATGGCTTATATCTCGTAAGCCAGACCGTATGACCAGCTTACTATCAGACACTGATCGGGTTAAGTTCGGTGCGTGAGCTGTCAGAGAATGGACAGTTACAGTATGAGAGCCCGATGTCACAGCATGTGCTGGATTATCTGCTGTTGCGGCGACGTAGCATGCTTGTTCGTTTCCGGATGCCCTTCTTGCTTCCATGAATATACTCCACGAGTTAAATGGTGTTACCTGTGGGTTATCAGACATCTTAATTGTGATATGACGCCGTATAGTTAATGCTAAATGACAGCGTTTTTGCTGACGGAATGGTTATGGATTAGAAATTTATGTTGAGATTTGATCCGATGTATTGATGATGAAATAAATGTTAGAACTACCCTCAGAATGAATTCTGGGGGTAGTACAATCAAATTATTATCTGAATTCTTGGTAGATTCAGTCTCTATTTCGTTTGCATTCACTGTTGTCAATGCTGCGTTTTAGATTGTTACATAAAAATGAATAGGTTTCTTTGTTATGGATCATTTTATTCCCTGGGCTGTTGAGTGGTATTTAAAGGGAGCGTCACCAACCCCCCCCCGCCATTTGCTCAGTTGGTGTGATTTCAATCAATCCAATATTCACATGAGGCGGCGCTGATAAGGCATACAATGCTGCATCGGCAATATCCTGGGGGGTTAGCAGGTCGATTTCCGTTTTTATTGTTTCCTGATTACCACCTAGCCTAAGCCCTTCTCTCGTCTAAACTTACGACACTGGTTTTCCTTGGGTTAGGAGACGTGTCATGGCCAAGAACAAAATCCAGTTTCAGAAAGGCATGAGTCTTGTGGAGTTCTTTCAGCGATACGGTCAGGAAGAGCAATGTCGCAAGCAGTTTTTCAAATGGCGCTGGCCGAATGGGTTTGAATGCCCTCTGTGTTGTTGCCGTGAGTATTGCACTCTGAAAACCCGCGAGCTCTACCAATGTAACCGTTGCCACCATCAAACATCACTGACCAGCGGTACCATTCTGGAAGCCAGCAAGTTGCCCTTCACCACCTGGTTTCTGGGCATGTTTTTAATGACTCAAACCAAGAATGGCATATCAGCCCTGGAGCTTTCGAGGCAGCTTGGAGTCTCTTATAACGCAGCGTGGCGCCTGAAGCATAAACTCATGCAAGTCATGAAAGAACGGGATGACAGCCGCCCACTGCAGGGGCATGTGCAGCTGGATGATGCCTACTGGGGTGGTGAAAAACATGGAGGCAAACGGGGAAGAGGGTCTGCAAACAAACACCCTTTTGTTGCTGCCGTGCAAACCAACGAAGAGAACTGCCCACTGTATATGCGCTTTAGTATGGTCACCAGTTTTCGAAAAAAGGAGTTGGAACACTGGGCGAAAAGACACCTCGGAGATCATACCTGCTGTGTTGTCAGTGATGGACTCGGCATTCACTGGAATAGTTGATGCTGGACATCCACATACTGCAGTAGTGACAGGAGGTGGCCATGAGTCGATGGCTAATGAGTTGTTTACGTGGGTCAACACCATGATAGGGAACGTCAAAAACTCCCTGAGAGGCAGTTACCACAATATTAATCCCAAACACCTGCCACGATACCTTGCAGAATACTGTTATCGATTTAACCGGCGCTTTGATTTGAAGGCAATGGTATCAAGGCTGGGTTACATGGCTGCGCGAACTTGCCCCATGCCAGCAAGGCTTCTTAAATTGGCTGAGTTACAGTGGTAATCAGGTATTGTTTTAACAACATCCGGATCTTTATAGGCGACATCAAAAAACTCGGTATCCACCCGGGCGGGACAGATTTCCGTGCAGCGAATCGGCGTACCCTTGAGCTCCAGTCGAAGATTCTGACACATCAGATGAATGCCTCCTTTGCTGGCACCGTAAACGGATGAAAACAATGGGTAGAGACCGGCGATCGAACCAATATGTAGAATATGTCCTTTGTTACGGTCCACCATCCCCGGAACAATCACGTTTACCAGTTGCATGGCCGCGATCACGTTGGTGTTAATGGTGCGCTCAATATCTTGCCGAGTGGTTTCACAGAGCGTGGTATAACCAATGCCCATGCCTGCATTACTGACCAGTATGTCGACCTCAAGACCAGAAAGTCTTTCATACAGCGCATCGCTATCACACAGATCAAGCACGATCGGCGTACAGCCTGTCTCTGCCGCCAATGCTGCGAGTCTGTCTTCCCGCCGAGCCAGTGCATAAACGGTAACGCCCTGCTGCGTGAGTGTTTTGACAATACCGGCGCCAATACCACTGGATGCACCGGTGACCAGTGCGGTCTGATAGGGGAGTTGTGCCATGATTGTCTCCATCGTTGGCGGTCGGCTGTTTTTGATAAGCCAAAGGGTAGTTTGGCTGGCTTCAGACAAAGGAACTGACAGGATAGTCATTTCTACTGGCGATGAGGTTGCTGTAACAGTGTTGTTATTGGTTAAGCATTCCCTCTGTCACAAAGTGTGGGGTAGGACTTAGCACTTAGATGCAGGTTTCGTTATTATCCCGTGCGGTGCTTGGGGCAATTTGCAAGACCATGCCCGGCAATAACAATAATGGCCGTGAGGAATCGGAAATGGGAAGGATCAGGAAATTTGTTTTATCCTGGTTTGTCATACTGGTTGGCTTGTTGAACCTGACACCCGCTTCAGCCGCAGACTGCTTTTCACTATCCCCTCAGGCGGCAAGTGGTAAAGCGTTTGAACCCGTCCGGGCGCGTGAGCTGACCAGCAGCGAACAGCGTCAAATCGATACTCTGTTTCGGAAGATGGCGCAACAATGGGAAGGGGAGACCCAAGGCTACTTCTGCATGGGGACGGAAAACTCTCCGAGAAAAAAGCCTGATAATTATCAGGTAACCGCCAAGGTCAAACGGGATTCTTCCGGCAATATACTGCTTGAAGCCGATTTGTTTTCGCCTCAAAAAAAGACACGCCGTCGTGAAAACCTGCGCCTGTTTTCCAGTCATGATGTCCTGCGGATTGATGTGAATAGCCCAAGCGGTGATGTTGGCCTGGTATCGCTGGATAATCAGCATCTGGAATTTATTCAGACGTTTCGGGTCACACACCGTCAGCCCATCAAACGGGATGATGACGAAGAGAAAGAAGAAGTTACTATTCTGCCGGTGGACGAGGAGGTGTCGATTCTGCCTGAAATAGACGATGACGCTGAGGAGAATGATGAAGAACAGGAAAAGATACGCTTCAAAACCTTCAGCACGGCACGTGAGATTGTCAGGAAAATCACGATTTCCGGTGCTTATCTGACGATTGACTACAAGGTGTATACGCAGGGCGTTTTGAGTTCCGCCAGTACCTGGCGAATGAAAAAAGCCAGATGATGGCAGGGCATACCGATCTGACTGGTATGCCCATTCTGACCCTAACGGATTTCGATCGTGCCTGAACCAGGCAGTGATTCAATGATCTTCGGACCAAACAACTGTGAAGGGGTAAAGTAGCCGCCTTCGCCCTGGTAGTTTGCCAGCATCTCACCGGCGGCCAGGATACCGGCGACAGTGACATCATAACCATTCGCCGTTTGCAGACGTGCTTCTACCCGTTTACCACTGGCGTTGATCGCTTCGCCCCATAACAGGGTTTTCCGTGCGGAACGTTGCTCGTCCGTTGGGCCGGGGATGGATTTTTCGATGCGCTTTTTCAGGAATTGCTGCACCGGCTTCAGCTTCAGTAGTGGAGTAGCCAGGCTGGTGGCCTTCAATGCCAACCGGCTGCCCGGTGCAGGAATATAGACCGCAATATTTTTGATACCTGTCGTCCATGCTGCGGTAGAAACATCCCCCCAGGGAATCACTGCAGAGGTGCGAGGCCCGCGTCCATAATCAATGTCTCGTATATTCCAGGTACGCGGGACAGTCACCAGCTCACCATTACGACGCACTTTGATGCCGCCAGCCAGAATTTCAACGGAGGTCTTGGCGGTTCCGGGGCTGAGATTGCCACCGGCATTAAACGCCAGGTTCAATTCCGTGGCATCCGGCAGGGCTTCTTTCAGGCAGGCGGCGATACAGTCAGTCGGTATGACATCAAAGCCGACACCGGGGCAGAGCACCACATTGTTCTCTCGTGCACGCTCATGCAGGGTCTGCCCATGTTCAAAGACGGGAATCTCACCGGTGATATCCGCGTAGTGGGTGCCTGTTTGCAGGCAGGCTTCCATCATCGGTGCGGCGGTGGCGGAGAATGGCCCTGCACAGTGAATCACTGCCTTGATATCGCGCAAGTTGGTGATGATATCGGCTGTGTTGTCCAGGCTGAACACACGGGCTTCAAGCCCTGTCTGCTGGGCAATGGCCTCGACCTTTTCACGGTTTCGTCCCGCTACTACCGGTTGAAGACCCCGTTCTTTCGCCGCCTGAACGGCGAGCCTGGCGCTGTAACCGTTGGCGCCGTATATCATCCATTTAGCCATTGTCTTTCCTTACCGCGCAGAAGCCGTTCATGATTATTGGTTCGCCATACTCTCAGGAATTTTGATAACTGACAATTGTCTTTTTTGACCCGACTATCGCAATCGCTACCAGCGACAGCACGCCATAAATGACAAGGGACAGCATGATGTCATGTGTCAGTGAAACCTCACGTTGCGTCAGTATCAGTGCTGGAATGACGGCAACAAAACGGGATAGCTCAAGCCAGACAAAACCGCTTGTCTTTTCCTGTAACCATCCGGTGATCAGCAGATGGTAACCCAGCAGCACAGTCCACAAGACCGTCAAACCAACAGACAGTATGTCGTTGGCTGCAATTAACAGAACGGTGCCGGCGATTAAGATCAGGAACTGGAAAGCGGCATAAGTTTGCAGGGCTGGGTTAACGAATGGATTGTAATTCTCATACGCATGGATATCCGGCATTTTCATTGGTGTAGCAACATCTGCCGGTCGATAGCCAGTTCGACGGAACCATAGCGTTAACTTGTCTTTCCAGCTACGGGTTTTGACCGCATCCTGCCACAGGTGCACATAGAGTTGCAGGTTGGCCCATAAAGGATTCCAGCTGCGCAGAGGCTTCAGGGTGCCGTAACGAATCGGTTCATAGTTGTCGTCTTCTTCGGCATAGGTACCGAATAGCCGATCCCAGATAATAAAGACGCCACCGTAGTTTTTATCCAGATAACGGCGATTCTTGGCATGATGAACCCGATGATTGGAGGGGGTGATAAAGAACCATTCAAACCAGCCTAGCTTCGGTATATGCCGGGTATGCACCCAATACTGGTAGAGCAGGTTGATGGAGCTGACAGCAAAAAAGACCACCGGTGGTATGCCCACTAATGCGACCGGCACATAAAACATCCAGTTAAAAAGGAAGCCTGTGGACGTTTGTCGCAGGGCTGTGGTCATGTTGTATTCTTCACTCTGGTGATGCACGGCGTGTGACGCCCAGAGGATATTGATCTCGTGACCGGCGCGGTGATACCAGTAATAGAAAAAATCTTTCAGGAAGAAGCCCAGTACCCAAACCCACAGATGGCTGGCGTCGAGCTGAACCGGGGCAAGGTATTCGAAGACTGCGACATAAATCGTAAAAGTGACAACCTTGGTCGTTAGGTTGGAGGCCGTACTGATCATGCCGGTGCTGATGCTGTTGATGGCATCATTCGTGCGGTAATAATCTTTTTTGCGAATCACCGTTGCGAGAATCTCAATCGCAATCAGCAGCAAGAAAATCGGGATGGCGTAAAGGATGTAGTCCACGGCACATTCCCCTGTCGTTTGTTGTTTTTGTTATTCCGACACTTGTAACACTATTTGATTCCTGCTGCCAAATCCTTCCTGTGACCGCTCCTCCAAACCGTCAATGGTTCAGAGGGGCATGGTCTGTTTAGTAGGCCGCTTCTTCAGACTGCCGGTTCCAGCCAAAGCACTGGCTGGCGGCGATGCTCAATACCAGCATGATCATGCCGGGAACGACCCATCCCATGCCTTGTTCAAACATAGGCAGGTGTTGAGTCAAAAAGGCATTGATCGATTCAGGCATAAATCCAGTGGCCTTAATGCCATCAGGAATGGCAAACAGTAAAGCGGTTGCACTGACGACACGGGTAACCATTGTCGGGTAAAACAGAAACCGGCGGATAAAGGGCATGATGATGACGGCGATCGCTACCGGGTAGATGGTCACGATCACAGGCACCGTCAGCACGATCAACTGGTCAAGACCGACGGTTGCAACCAAAGCGGAGGCTACGGCAATAGCAGTCACATACTGGCGATAGCTGAACGATGTAAAGGTTTTACTGAAATACTCTGCGCTGGCACCCGTTACACCAATACAGGTTGTCAAACAGGCAAGCGTGATGACAAGGGTCAACACCATATTGCCGGCGGGGCCAAACAGGGCGGCGACATAGGTGGACAAGATACGGGCACCATTACTGGCGTCTGGCACCAAACCATGACTGGTGGCGCCGAGATAAAACAGTGCGCTGTAAATGAGGATCATGCCAATCGCTGCAATAAGGCCTGCCATCGTGGTGAAGCGGGCAATGTCCCGACCACTGGTGACGCCAAGGCTTTTAATTGCGTGAGTGATAATCCAGCCAAAACCCAGTGCGCCCAATACGTCCATGGTCAGATATCCCTGAATCAGGCCTTCAGCAACGGGCTGACTTTCATAAACGCCACGGGCAGGCTCAATGGCGCTTTGCGGATTGATCAATGTGCCCACCGCGATGGTGGTTAACATCAACGCGAGCAACGGCGTCATCCATTTGCCGATGGTGGAGACTAACTGGCCCGGTTTTAACGTCAGGGCCAAAGTGATCGCGAGGTAAACCACAACATAGCCATGAAATACCGTATCGCCAGTGTTGGGGAAAAAGGGCATGAAACCGGTTTCATAGGCGACCATGACCGCGCGAGGAATAACAAAAGCCGGACCAATAACAATGAATAAAACGACCCAGAACAACTTTTGAATAGCGGGGGAGAAATCCCTGACCACCTTGTCAGGACCACCACTCAAGGCAACGGCGATCAACGCCAGCAGGGTCAGTCCCACATCGCCAAGGATAAAGCCTGCGCCGGCCTGCCAGGTCTGGTCCCCGGCAAGGTAGCCGATAATGGGGGGAAAAATAAGGTTGCCTGCTCCTAAAAACAAGGAGAAGGTCATGAGTCCCAATGCGGCGATGTTCGATGTCTTCACAGCAGCCTCGTGTCATCAGATGGATGGAGACTGTCAGCGTTACGGGTGGGGATTCTGGTTGTGTGTATGAAGGCAGTGCGACAACCATCGGCCCTTTCCATAAGGGCCGACAGTTTTCGTAAATACTAGACTGCCAACCCGCGTCTCAGTAGCAGGGCAACACAGGACAACATGCCGGTTACAGCATTTTGGAGGTCTGAATGAGAAGTAACCGGGTTCATGAGTTCTGTAATCAGCCAAGCTCGTCTAGTGAAATTCGTCTCGGTTGAGACTATGGCAGTTCGCCGCATTGCGTATATAGGTAAAACTACGTGCGGCGTGGTAGCGCCAGGTTTTCATTAAAAAGGCGGTGGGCTGTCAAATGTCATGGGCGACAGGTTGCCAGGGTGACTAAACGACAATCTGGTCGCATGCAGATGCAGACGCGTTGCTGCAGAACGAGCCGCGTCATGCGCATAGAAACTGCAGCCAAGAATCGGATGCCCGATAGCTGCCATATGCACCCGTAGCTGATGCGAGCGCCCGGTCACCGGTTCGAGCCATACACGACCGTGGCTATTTAGACCGCGCATTTTCTGATAACGGGTGAATGCACTTTTTCCCTGTTCATGATCGACCATTTGACGAGGTCGATTTGGCCAATCGCAGCGTAGTGGAAGGTCAACTTCACCGTTCTCTTGTTCCAGTTCACCCCAGACGTCGGCCACATAGGCCTTGCTGATCAGGCGATCCTGAAACTGGCGGCTCAGAGCCCGGTGACTGTCTGCATGCAGGCCAAACACCATAATGCCGGATGTCGCCATATCGAGCCGGTGGACGACACGGGTTTCCGGATTAATAGCCTGAAGGCGCGTCAGTGCACTGTCGTAGTTGTCAGGGTGGCGACCGGGTACGCTGAGCAGGCCAGCCGGCTTGTCGACAACCACGATGTCATTGTCACGATACAGTTCCCGGAGAACGTCCAGGCAGGGGGGAGCGATATAGCATTCTGTCATGCGGGTATTGTCAGCGATAACCGACAGGATGCAAGTTGGGAGATGCACGTGTGTTCGTGACGAGCACGGGGATAACCAAGCATTTGCTGAATCAGGCTGGAACCGGGCGTTTTGCCAGTTTCCGTTGCAGGGTGCGGCGGTGCATACCGAGGCTGCGTGCCGTGGCCGATATATTGCCTTCATGCTCATGCAGAACTTTCTGAATATGCTCCCATTCCACACGGTCGACTGACATGGGTTGTTCGGCTGATGGCAAATGCGGGTCAGGGGTTTTTCCCTGCAGTGCGGCAAGAATCTGGTCGGTATCGGCGGGCTTGCAAAGGTAATCCATTGCGCCCAGCCGCATGGCTTCAACAGCGGTAGCGATACTGGCGTAACCGGTTAATACAATGGTTTTGCAGTCAGGCGCCTGTGTCTGTAATACCGGGATTAATGCCAGACCGGATGCGCCCTCCATCTTGAGATCGACGACGGCGTAATCCGGTTGATAACGTGCCAGCAGCGATTCGGCGTTGTCGACGCTGTCCGCCACAATGACCTCAAATCCTTTGCGACGGAATGAGCGGGCCAGCACCTGATGGAATGTCACATCGTCATCCACCAGTAAGACGAGAGGATTGTCTGTTTCGGGTTTCATCCTTTGACTCATGCGACGTCCTTTTGTGTGACAGGCAGGGTGACGGCTGTCAGGGTACCGCCTTCCGGACGACGGTAGAGTCTCACCTCTCCTCCACTGCGCTCAATGGTTGCCTGGCTGAGTTGCAATCCTAGCCCTAATCCCTCTTTTTTCACCGAGACCGGTGGTGATGTGACGGTTTTGCCAGGCGGCAGATCAAAGCCCGGGCCATTGTCGGTGATCTCGATAATGATATTTTTCTCTGCGGGTTTTAAGGTGACGGCTACCGGTTCCGGAGAAGCATCGGCAGCATTATTCAGCAGGTTGATCAGAGCCATGGGCAAGGCAGAGTCGACCGAAATCTTGAGCTGACTGATTTGTTGTTGATGGCCGGGGGCAACATGGGTTGTGACAGGTTTGAGATGGGGGCGCAATAACTGCCACTCATCCAGTACCTCGGCAAGAAGTTCAGTGGCGGACAGTGTATCAGGCTCAACACGTTGACTGCTGGTGACCAGGCGATTCAGACGTTTCTTGCACTTATCCACCTGGGTTTTCAGGAGTTTTATGTCGTCTGATAATTCGGGATTATTCTGGTGTTCTTCTGAAAGGTCTCCCAGCACCACGGCCATGGTTGCCAGAGGTGTGCCCAGTTCATGGGCTGCTCCTGCTGCTGTTGTGGCAACGGCCAGCAGGTGTTCATCTCGCAGCTGTCGTTCACGTGCCTGGGCGACTGTCGCTCGTTCTTCCCTCAGGGCTTCTGCCATGCGCACTACGAAAAAATTAATCAGCAGAGTACTCAGTGTGTAGGTCAGCCACATGCCGCTCAGGTGCATGATGATCATGGCGCTCATGGTTTCCTGGGCGCCATGCCCGGACGCATGACCGGTCAGCGGCTGATACCACTTCATCAGCAGTGTGTAGACAACGATGGATAAAAAACTTAACGCCCAGTTGTAGCGTAATGGCAGCAGCAGTGCGCCCATGATGACAGTGACCAGAAATACCGAGATAAACGGGTTGGTATACCCTCCGGTGAGGTAGAACAGTGTCGCCTGCGAGAACAGATCAAACAGCAGTTGGGCGAACAATTCATGATGACCAATGGGCCGTGAGCATCGCAGTCGAAGCAGGGTGCCAATAATCACAAGGGCGTTCAGGCACAAGATCAGGCTCACTGGCAGTACGGGGATCGGCAACGCCAGACTGTAGCCGGCCAGCAATAAACCGATGGTTTCGGCAAACAAGACAATAGTGCGGACACTGCAGAGGCGCTGGAGGTTTCGGGCGCCGGCATTCAGCGATTGATTCATACATCCTTATCAATGGAACAGTGCAGGCTGTCATGGCAACAGAGACAGCCCGCCATTGTCAATATTGTCTGGCTGTTATCAGAACTGCCATTTTGCTTTGACCCAGAGCTGACGACCCGGTTCGTTCACCCGGATGGCATCCGGGTTGAAAGGGTCAACACTGGCAGAGTTAACATGCAGCGCATAGGTTTTATCCAGCAGGTTCTCAACGCCCGCCGACAGTAATAGCGACGGATGTGCCTGCCAGCTGCCATGGAGATGTAAGACACCATAACCTGCAGTTTCCCCGGCATCCAGCCCACTGTTTTCATCAATATCATTTTGGCTGGCGGCCAGTTGCCAGCGAATGCCTGCCTGCCAGGCACCCGTTTGCCAGTCCAGTGCCAGTTGGCCGGATAGCGGGGCAATCTGGGCGAGGTTACGATCATCCGAATGGTTGCGGCCACGGGTCCAGGCGATATCGGCTGTCAGCGTCCACAGTTCGGTCAGTGGTGATTTCAGCTGCCCTTCCAGGCCATATAGGCGGGCATCGACATTGTCGTACAGCGTGGCACCGGTATCGGTATAGCGGTTAATGTAATCGTCCACCCGGTTATAAAAGACAGTGGTTGACCATTGGCCCAGCCTGCTGTTTTCTTGCCATGTCATATCAACCTGATGGTGTTTTTCCGGTTTCAGGTTCGGGTTGCCTACCCAGTCCGGGTTACCGGACATACCGGGTGCGGCAATAAAGCGCTCGGTAGCGTCGGCCGTTCTGACACTTCGGCTGAAGGCCAGCTCCAGTTGTGAGTCTTTGTCGTAACGGTGCGTCCAGCTCACAACCGCACCCAGGTTGGTTTCATCGGCACTGTCATCGCGGGTGCCGTAATGGGTCTGGTACAGATCGGCAGGTGTGCTGCTGCCAAATGTCTGGTTGGCCGCGCGGGCTTCGGCGTTGACCCGGTCAATACGCAGCCCGGTTCGCAGGCTGTTATGGGTATTGAGTGCGGTATCAGCCTCAACAAAGACGCCAGTCTGCTGCTGGCGGACATCGGGCCACATCAGGGCATTGGCCATCCATGCGCCGGAATTTTTGTTGACCATGTAGCGCTCGGCATTACGGCGATTGTCCATGTAGTCAATGCCGAGGGTAATGTCCGACGAGCCCCAGCTGGCATAGCCTAAAAGGCGCCCCCCCTGAGTGTCCGACGTGGAATCGGTTAACATGCCCATCATGCCGGACGGGTTTCTGTCGCGCAGGGTGAAGTTATCCATCCGGTGTTCAACATCTGAACCGTAGAGCTGAAGTTCTGTGCTCTCAAAAAAGCCGCTGTCGAGTTCCTGTTCCAGTTTCAACCGCCAGCTGTCACTGCTCGCATCCGGGCTGTCCATACCATTGCCCGCATAATAAATATCCTCTTCCCGGACAGACTCAAGGCTCACTTCAGCCCAGGTGCTTTCTGTGAGCTGGTAGCCTGCTACCGCACCACCGCCTTTGCTGTCATAGCCTGAGCTCACGGTATTGCCGCTGCCATCGTCATAATTGTCCATGGACGAATATTCGCCAAACAGGCGGAGATAACCGTCGGTGTTGCCTGCCGTGATATCCGCAGAGAAGTCCTTAAGATCGCTGTTGCCGGTATAGCCACCGGTCAGGGTGCCCTGCATGGTTGGCTCGGTGAAGGATGGGCGAGTCCGCTCCAGCAGGATGGTACCGCCGCTGCCGCCACCGCCGTAGATGACGGAGCGGTTGCCCCGGATGACGGTGACGCTGTCATAGCCGGCGAGTGTTGTGTAGGTGGTCGGTGGATCCATGCGACCGGGGCAGGCGCTAAACAGATAACCGCCGTCGCTCAATACATTCAACTGGTTTTGCTGCTGGCCACGGATGATCGGCTCAAACCCTTTGCCACCCCGGCGGGTGGCCGTGGCGCCTGGAAGTTCCCGCAGCAGGGCGCCGGCATCGGTGGTGGACTGTGTGCTTGTGCTGTCGACAGTCAGTTGGCTTTCACCCGGCAGCGGTTCGGCCTCGACATCAATGGTTAACAGGGTATCGGCATGCGCCTGTAGCAGGGTCGCTGACAATGCCAGCGCCAGTGGTGTGTATTTCCCCATGGTCTTTCCGTCTTTCTGATTGTTTTATGCGGAAAATCTTACCGGCGGAAAGCGGATTTGAGAGTGTGACAGATTGTCGCAGGTTCGTCGGTCACAGCGTCGAAACAGCGGGTTTGAGCCGATAGTTGATCGTCAGGGTTATGTGTTCAGGGCCATTCGGTGGTGGCAGTGGCAGAGCGGCCTGTATGGCGCTCAGCGTGGGCTGATGAAAGACACGTTTACCTTCAATAATATTTGCGTTCATCAGGAAACCGCTTCGATCAATGCTGAGATTCACGGTGATACTGCCTTCCAGCCCTCGCCGACGTGCACGGGTAGGGTAGCGCTGATGTTCACTGATCCGAGCATGTAATGTCTCTAACCAGGTTTTTTTTCGGTCTTTTTCAATGCCGGGTGCGATGGCATTACGCTGGAGCGTTTGACTGGCCGCGGGCGGAACCTGTTTGGCGTGATTCTGCACATTGCTCTTGGAATCGTCTTTCTCAGGTAAAGTGCGTGCTTTCGAGCGAGTCTCAGCTACGGTCGTTGGACTAAGGCTTTCCAACGGTTTTTGTGGTTTAGGTTCAACGTTTGTCTGCTGGGACTTTTGAGGAGTCTCTTTAGCAGGGGGGGGGACAGGAGCTTCTGTTGCAGCCATTGTCGTGCTTGCCGAAGGCGCTTGCAGTTGAATGCTGTAGATTTTTCCTGCCTTGGCAGGTGGGATGTCAGGTACAGGCACCTCCAGCAGCCAGGCAGCAAAGAGATGCAAAAGAATGGAAAATAATAACAGTCGTTTCATGATTCCGTCGGGCCAGCCGTGGCAGCGGTTTGCCTGATGCTTTTTGGATGAATTGTAATACGGGTCATCGGCTTTCAGGGTGCGACAGGTTGTCGCAGGTCAGCCTCTTTTCCATCGCCGAGTCACTGGACGGAAAGACGGCCTTCCCGGTACTATCGATCCGCTATGCTTCAGCCATTTGTTGTTGTAATGGAACCCTGCCGCATGAATGTATCCCCGGATTTGATCGAAGCCACTATCGGTTGTCGCCGAGACCTGCACCGTTACCCTGAGCTGAGTTGGACGGAATTCCGCACAACCGCGAAAGTGGCTGCCACCCTTGATGCTCTGGGGTATCAGCTGCATTTTGGCGAGGATTACCTGGATCTTCCCTCCGTCATGGGACGCAGTATTGATGTAGCAGCAGAAAAACAACGGGCGGCTGAGCAGGGGGCGGATCCTGCCTGGCTTGAGCGAATGGGTGAGTACACCGGTCTGGCTGCAACGATGAGCATGGCACGGCCGGGGCCGGTCATTGCACTCCGTTTTGATATTGATGCGTTGCCTGTCAGCGAATCCCAGTCTTCAGTACACGCTCCCTGCTGTGGCGGATTTGCGTCTGAAATTGATGGAAAAATGCATGCCTGCGGTCATGATGGCCATACTGCTATCGGCTTATCGGTGGCGCGCTGGGTAGCTGAGAACCGTGAGCGCCTGGCCGGTGAGATCCGGTTGATTTTCCAGCCCGGTGAAGAAGGCTGCTGTGGGGGGAAAGCGGTGGCAAAGGGGCCAATAATCACCGGTGTCGATTATTTCCTGGCGATGCACCTTGGTATCAACGTGCCCAGTGGCGCGGTGGTAGTGAATCCCACCGGCTTCCTGGCAACCACCAAATTTGATATGACCTTTTCCGGGCGCCCGGCCCATGCCGGCATCGAACCCAACGCCGGCGCCAATGCACTGGCCTGCGCCTGTACGGCTATCAGTCAGATGCTGGCGATTCCTTCCCACCGTGATGGTATGACACGAATTAATATTGGCAATCTAATCTCCGAAGGCGGGCGCAATGTGATACCCGCCAGTGCCCGTCTCTGTGGTGAAACCCGGGGAGAAACGCAGGCGCTGGATGCTTACATGATGGAGGCTGTTCAGCGTATCAGTCAGGCGGCGGGTGTCATGCATGGTGTTGACGTTGAATTAACCATTCAAGGCGAAGCACCGGATTGTGACAACAGCCCTGACCTGGTTGCTCGTCTCCGGCAACAGGCGGAGCAGTTGCCCGGCATCAATGACGTCGTTGAACAACGTCCCTTTGGTGCCAGTGAGGATGCCACCTGGATGGTCAGGGCGGTTCAGACACAGGGGGGGCAAGGCGTGTATTTCATCATGGGCAGCGACTTGCCTGAGGGCCACCACAAAAGTGGTTTTGATATTGATGAAGCGGTGCTGGGTTCTGCGGTGGCCTTGATAGCGGCTATGGTTGAATCCCTGACGACGGATTCTTCAGATAACTAATGTTACCGCCTGGCCTATTGGGAGCAGCCACGGAGGTCAATAGGCCAGATATCCACCACCTGACCCCCTTCTACCACATAAAACCGGTCGAACAGGTTAATGGTCGGATCACAGTGGGGGACGATCAGCTCCAGCACTTCCCCCACCCCTGGTAGCGGAACACCTGACACTGCTGTAACTTTGCCGTGCTCATCACCAAAGCCGTTCCAGTCATACTTTAATCCCGGATGGCTGATAATCCGGGGGTGGGTCGGATCGATGTACAGTGCTTTCAGGCCGGCATCCACAGTGACATGGGTGTCATGGTTGGCGCTTATGACGGTCACCAATTGGGTCATGGCATGGTGGAAACGGCTGAAAGGCTGTTGATCATAGCCTTGGATATTCGCGTATTCCTGATCCATGACTGTATACGAACCCGGCTGAATCTCGGTCACGCCGTCGATGGCGCTGTCGATGTCAAAGGTGCCGGTTCCTGTACCGGTCAGGATGGGGCAGGGGAGCCCGGCTTCCAGCAATTGCCGGCGAACGGCAGCAGCCTGTGTCATAGCCTTTGTTGAGGCTGCCTGACGCGCCTCAAAGGTCGCAATGTGCTGAAGATTGCCGGCATAACATTGCAACCCGGTCAGGTTAAGGTGGGTGTGATTGTGGATGGTGCGCGCAAGCCCCGGGGCTTGGTCATAATTGACGCCGGTACGATGGACTCCGGGGTCAATATCGACCAGGCAGGTGAGCGAGAGATTCGCTTGACGACAGGCGTCATTCAGTTGGCAGGCGTTAGCGGGACTGTCCACCACGACCATAAGATCGGGCGCTCGTTGCAGGAGCGTCATCAGGCGGGCTATTTTGTGCTCGGTGACAACCGGCGATGTAATCAGGATGCCATTGATGCCGGCCTTGACCAGTGCTTCTGCTTCACTAACCTTGGCGGCACTGATGCCAATGGCGCCATGTTCCCGCTGCAGGCGGGCAATATGGGTGCATTTGTGGGTCTTGATGTGGGGCCGGACCGCGACGCCCATCTGCTCGGCATAGGCCTGCATGGTTTGAATATTGTCCCTGAGCTTCTGGCGATCCAGCACCAGGGCAGGGGTATCAATGGACAATGCCGATGGTTCTTCAACTCTCATAATGTGCGCTTCTGACTACAACCTGCATGGATGGAGATAAACTCCAGATAATGTAGTTAATATTGACCGGCAGCCGGTGTGGAATCCTTATGTCAGACAACCCGATCGACCAACTGGTTCACCATTATCAACGCGCGATCCGAGGTAGAGACCCATTGGCGCGTTCTGCCAACCTGGTCACCGTCGATGAGGCGGGTTTTCCCCGAACCCGGATGATCACCTTGAGACAGGTCTCTGATGCAGGCATTGATATTTATGTGAATCGGGAGAGCCCGAAGGCGCAGCAATTGCAGGAAAATGGCCGGTATGAATTGCATATTTTCTGGCCGCAGGACTTTATTCAGTTCCGGATTCGTGGCGGCTACTGTTATCGGCAGGACGAGGCGTTCCGGCATGGCTGGGCGGGCAAGCCGGTCTATAGCCAGATTGCCGATGTGCTTCACGAAACAGTGGCCCCACAGAGCAGCGTGATACCTTCCCATCAGGTTGTCGCTGAGGGTGCTGCAGTGCTGCGGCAGCAATATGGCGCGAATGGTTCACTGCCCTTTCCAAAGGGCATTTGGGTGCTGCAGCTTTTGCCGGAGATGGTCGAGATTTGGACTGGCTCGGATGATGACCGGCTACATCGCCGTGAGCAGTATGATCGGGTGGACGGCGTATGGCAGAAAACCCTGCTGATGCCTTAACGCATCAACAGAATTCAGGTTGTAACGAGGGGAGAAGAATCCTGTGGCGGGGCGTGTTACCCGGCATCCTGACCTGAGGGTTTCACATCATCGATAGAGGTAATGTTGCTGACCGGTGGCAGGTTGTCGCTGTTGACTACTGCCCGGTTTCTGCCCCCTTCCTTGGCCTCATAGAGCGCATCATCGGCTTCCTTGAGCATCTTCTCAATAGACGTTTCATTATCACGTCGGGTGGTGACACCGACTGACAGCGTGATATTGCCCAATGCCTGGCCATTAAACTGCATGCCTTGGCCAGCAATGCGATGCACTAGCTCCAGTGCCAATTCCCGCGTAGCGTCCAAGTCTCGGCCAGGACAGATGATACAGATTTCCTCGCCCCCGTAGCGGCAGACCAGGTCATTTTTACCCGCTGCCTGACGCAGCTCAATGGCGACCTGCTTGAGGACATAGTCACCGGCATCATGGCCGAAGGTGTCATTGAACCGTTTGAAGTGATCGAGGTCGATCATCATCAGCGACAGTGGCTTGTGATGGTTTTCGGTCTGATAAACCTGCTGTTCCAGGAAGTCCATCATGTGACGGCGGTTGAACAGGCCTGTCATTGGGTCGCGGATGGCCTGCTGGCGCAGGTCTTCACGCAGGCGCATGTTCGCCAGTGCCAGGCCTATCTGCTCGGCCATGGATTCCGCCATGGCGTGGTTGGCTTCCAGATGCTCTTTATCGGGGTAGCTCAGGTGCAGGATGCCCAGGGTTTCTCCCTGGGCCACCAGGGGAATACAGATCTGTATATCGTGCCCATCGTGGCTGTGGTTACAGCGGATCTCCAGGCCGTCATCGTCGCTGCAGTGGGCATGACCTTTCAGCAAAGCCCAGCATTCGCTGGGTTCGAACCGGTCAGAACCCTTCCACTCTTCTCCCCAGGTGGTCAGCATATCCAGCCGGTTGCGGGACGATTTAATCAGGGATATTGCGCCCGCACTGCAGCCTGGCAAGAGTTTTGCGGCAACCGGGTGTACGACCTTCGCGGCGCTATCCATGGTGGTACAGGCTGACATCAGGCTGCCCAGCTGTTGCATCAGGCTCAGTTCCCGGGTTCGTTCCTTGACTTCGGCTTTCAGGCCCGCCTGTTCCCTGGCGGATTGCTTGTCCATCATCTGCTTGAAGAAAATGGTAATGGCGACAACACAGGCGATACCGGCAAAGCTGATCAGAGAAACCCACATCCAGATTTGCAGCATCTGATTGGTGATCATGGTTCGGGGCAGTGCCGCCCGAATAACATAAGGGCTGGTGATACCGTAATGGTCGGTAATATAGGATTTGACCGCAACGTATAGCATATCCTCGCCCTGCGTTTCACTATAGCGTTCATGGCGGCCAAGCCCTGTATCCAGGGCACTGACAAACTCAGGGCGTTCTGCATGGTTAGCCACCGATAACAGATCCAGTTCGGCCAGCGTAGAGTCTCCTAGGACGGCACCATTCTGATCAATCAGGGTAATTCGGCTGCCAGTTGTAGCGGCGATCTGGTCAATCAGCGCATCAAAGTTAACAGAGTCCTGGTAATGGGCGTCGTCTTCCTCAATGGATGATGCAGGCGCTATGCCATCTTCTTCGGCGATCAGGGCATCAAGAAACGTCTCATTGTCGCTGGCAGGCTCTTCATCGTGAGCATGAGCGCCTTCTTCATGGTTCACTTCCTTACGGAATACCATGGCAGCGACATCAGCCACTTGCTTCAGGCGGTCATTCGTGGAGCTAACCAGCAGTTTTTCATAATTAAAGGAGAGCAGGGTAAGGCTGCCCAGCAGCACAATAGTCATCACGACCGGAGGCATGGAAAAGAGGGCAAGCCGCTTGTACATCGTGTCGTCCCTGACGGAGAAAATCACTATTTATTAATTATTGCAGAGAAAGGCCTATGGGCTAGGGGATTCGCGTTGTAGTTTTAAAACATAATGGAAATAAACTCGATAGATTTCAGTTAACATGGCAATAAATGATGGGGCTGTTCAAAGTATGGTGTCGGAGGGGAATGTGCACATCATAAATAGTTATATATAGATGGGTTATAAGATTTAATCATTTATATCAATAAAGTATTTTTCGGTAGGATTGGCCACTAAAATCGGACTGACTGGTCAGCCAGTG
Organism: uncultured Kistimonas sp.; assembly: GCA_964291505.2. GTDB lineage: Bacteria > Pseudomonadota > Gammaproteobacteria > Pseudomonadales > Endozoicomonadaceae > Kistimonas. The sequence continues at coordinate 233,337 of OZ220216.1, forward strand.
AAACACAATAAAATAATAAGTAGTGATGGGATTTAATATTGTATTCCGTCACAGATTTGATCATCTTGAGTATAAATAGCATGTCCTTACCTGATGCGCCTGCGACACACCGGAACCGTGACCCCATACTGAGGTCGCTGGAGGGCTATCTCATAGAATCGCAGACAGTACTGGAAATCGGCAGTGGCACCGGCCAGCATGCCGTGCACTTTGCCCGTCATCTGCCTCATGTGACATGGATACCCACCGAATTGTCAGCCAATCTGTCAGGGGTTGAAGCCTGGCGTCAGCAGAGCGGTTTGGCCAATCTCATGGAACCCCGGGCGCTGGATGTCTGCAAGGCCTGGCCAGAAGGTCTGACAGTTGATCATATCTTTACCGCTAACACGACGCATATCATGCCATCGGAAGCCGTTGAACGATTGTTTCATGGAGCCGGTCGGCAATTACCCGTCAAAGGCTACCTGTTTATCTATGGTCCCTTTAAGTATGACGGGCAGTTCACCAGCGACTCTAATGCCGCGTTTGACCTTCAGCTGAAGAAGCGTGCTGCTCACCAGGGAATTCGTGATATTGAACAGCTAATTACCTGGGCAGGGAATGCCGACATGACATTGTTGGCCGATCACGCCATGCCAGCCAATAATCAGTTTCTGGTTTTCCAGCGCATGGGATAGCCTGCCCTGTTTCTGCCTTAAAAGTCTCTATCGCCATTGTGCATCCTTAGCATTCCGGTTCTATGCTGGGAGGGCTATACGACGGTTCATTCCATCTGTCGTTGATTACGGCAGCTTTCCTGAGCATTTAATTGCCTCGTTGTTCACTGTTGTCAGGTGTTATCAGGCATGGCTATGCGATTTCTGTTGCAGGCGCTGGAACCCCGGGTTCTGCTTGATGCGGCCGGTCTGGTCACGCTGGCGGATACGCAACCTTCCCCTGTTGAACATCACGATGCTGCACAGACAGATACCGATTTTCGGGATGCGGCAGGCAGACTGTTACGCAGCGTTGCTGAGACAGCTGAGACGACGGAACCTGACATATCCGACGCTGGTTCTTCTTCCCGAAGAATGCAGGAGGATGCGACAACGCCTCTGGTGATTGGTGGCATCAGTGTTTCACACCCTGTTGCAGAAGAGCGGCTGAGCCTGACCATCCGGATATCGGATAACAATCCAAAGGTTGATCCGGGCAGTCTGGACCGTATTTTGACGTTCGGGGATACGACGGATGTGACAGTGGCGCCGGGGACGAACGGAATCACGCTGGCCGGCACGTCAGCCTCGCTTAATCATGCGCTGACGGGAATGGCGATTCAGCCTATCAATCACTTCAATGGCACCATCACCCTGACCTTTCAGGTGACCGATGAGAGTGGTGATACCAGCGATCCTTTGTCAATGGATATCGTGATTCACCCGGTCAATGATCCGGTAACGATTTCTGATGATATCCACCTGTCGGTACAGGAAGGGGAATCGGTTACCTTTGCGCCAGATCAATTTGGTCTGAGAGATCCGGATATTGATACCGGTAACCAGCTCCTGCAGCAGATGATCGTTCGGATTGATAGCCTGCCGCTTGAGGGGCGGCTGACGTTCAAAGGTAACCTGATGGTGGTGGGCACCACCTTCTCTTACGATCAGCTTGATAAGCTGGTGTATACCCATAACGGCCAGGATGTCGCGGCAGGAGATACTGACCGGTTTCGGGTCACGGTTTTGGATGGAGCCGGGACGTCAGACACCGGTGAGGTCATTATTGATCTCCAGCCGAAAAACCAGCCGCCCGCCATTGCTGTTGGTGATAACACCCTGTTTGAAGGACAGGGTAAAGAGTTGGGCTTATCCCTTCAGGATCCCGAAATCAGCCATGCGGATATGCCGGAAAATGTACAGGTCAGCGTCACAGCCATGTCTGCCGGACTGACGAGTGAGGGCAGACTCTTTCTCGATAATGATGGCGATGGTGTTTTCGGGGCCGGTGATACCGAACTGACGATTGGCAGTACATTTAGCGCAGATCAGCTGGGCAAGGTCGCCTTTGAGCATAGCGGTGGGGAAACCGGAGGCAATGGAGAGTTGTCGTTTACACTGGATATCACCGATGCCGGTGGGGGGACTGGTGAAGCGGGTAAACTCACCGCCAGTGACACCATTGTGCTTGATATTATCCCGGTCGACGATGACCCGGTTCTTGTTGTGAATAACCCGATTACCGTCACACCCTGCAGCTCCACCCGGATAGATCGAGATCACCTGCGCACAGACGATATTGATAATCGTCCTTCTGAGTTGGTGTACACCCTCGAAAGTGCACCAGGCTACGGTCTTATTGTGGTCAACATTGGTGGTACACCCAAGGAGGTCATGGTAGGGGCGCGTTTTACCCAGCAACAGATTGATAGCGGTGAGGTTCGTTACCTGCAGACTGCCACGGTTTCAGGCAATGTCACCGATACCTTTACGTTCAGTGTGCGTGACTCCACGCTGAAGGCCTGGCCAAATCCCGGTGAAGAAGGCGGTGTGCGGCATGGTGAGGGGCAACCCATAGCCACCGATAACCATTTCACCATTAATATTCCGGAACCTTCAACGGAACCCTGTGAGGGATTGTTACCCGAGGATGGGCTGGAGGAACTTAAGCCGACCTTTCCCGTGAATAATAACGAGGGCTCACCCAAGCCCGTCATGACAATCGAAGGCGGCGACGCGCTGATCACCAGGGAAAACCTGAATTACAGCATGATCAGCAAGGATGGCACTGAAGAAACACCTCCTTCAGAAGTTGTCTTCACGGTGACCCGATTACCGCCCAATGGCCAGTTACAGGTGTTTGACGGCGTGAAATGGGATGATGTGGGTGCGCGGTTGATGGATGAACATCGCTGTGGAAATGAACGGAGTGATATCAAATCTTACGGCTATTTCACGCAACAGAATATTGATTCCAACTGCGTCCGTTTCGTTCACGACGGCAGTGAGGATCATGTCAGCAGCTTTGATTTTTCAGTGGGTGATGGTGGGCCAAACCGAGCGCCGGGTACCCTGATGATTGGTGCCATTCCTGTGAATGATTCCCCGGTCGCGAGGGGCGGGGAAGTGACGGTGATTGAAAAAGCCGGCACCCAGACCGGCATCGTTGCTATCACGGACAAACAGATCATGGCCACAGATGTGGATGGCAGCGAAGACTATCCCGTCATTACGGATGTCAGGGGGCAGGCCGTTGCCGTCAGCCAGGGCGGCCTGTTGGCTGAGGTCTATGACACGGGCACCACACTACGCAAGTTGTCCGATGTGGATACCTTGACCTATCAGGAACCAGACAGTTTTTTTACAGCAACCGTGCTGGCTTACTCCGACCGCGGTAAACACACACTGGAGGATTTTCTGGGCGTAGAAGACAGCCATAGTCTTTTTGGTAATCCCGATGCGCAACTGCACACCATGGCGTTTCGTTTCACTGGTTATATCGATTTGAAAGCCGGAGATCATCGTTTCACGGTCGGATCGGATGACGGTTTTGTCTTGCGGGTCGGGGGCCGGGATATCAGTCAGTATGATGGCAACCGTCCCTACAGCCAAACGAATAAAGGCAGTGGTGAGTTTCATGCGGACCGCGATGGCTTATATCCCGTCGAACTGATTTATTGGGAAAACGGCGGCCGGGCACGGCTGGATGTGGAGCTGGATGGTCAGCCCATGGATCCAGATACTCTGTTCAAACCCAAGGCGATAGGGGAACCGGAAGGGCAGGATACCTATCAATCGTTAACGGATATAAACGGTCGAACCATTTCTGTCAGTCAGGGAGGTCTGCTTGGGGAAGTCTTCGATACGGGTGGTGGACTGCTAGGCGACTGGTTTGATGCCTTTGCCAGCCTGAATAGCATTGCCAGTGCAGAACAATTGATGACGGAACCGGCGGATGGTTTTTTTAAGGCATCAAGCTTTCATTATACCGATCAGGGGCGTCACAACCTGGAAGATTTTCTCGGGGCGACCGATTCCCTGAGCCTGCGGGGCGGCGATAGAAAGGCGGAATTAACGACCATGGCCTTTCACTTTCGAGGCTACATTGATCTGACCGCCGGTGATCATGTGTTTGATGTGGGTTCCGATGACGGTTTCCGCTTGAAGATTGATGGACAAATCGTGAGCCAGTACGATGGAAACCGTCCGTACGGCCAAAACCAGGGAACCTTCACTGCAGCAAAGGCTGGGCTTTATCCCATTGATCTGGTGTATTGGGAAAATGGCGGTGCTGCCCGTCTGACAGTTCAGATGGATGGACAGACATTGGAGACTGACCGACTTTATGCGCTGCCTTTCCCACTGGAGCAGCCTGGAGGTGTCAGCGATTCTGTTGGTTATATCGAAGGATTACCGGATGATCTCTGGTTCAAGATCCGAAACCTGCCTCAGCAGGGTGTACTGGAATACTGGGATGGCAGCGTCTGGGCAGCTGTCACGACGACTCAATGGTTCAGTACTGAACGGGTAAAAACGGCAGCTGATGGTTATGACAGCGGGCTGCGCTATCTCCACTCAGGTAAAGACCAACCGGAAAACCTTTCTGATTCATTTGTTTTTGATGTCAGGGATGATCTGGGCAAACCCGTAACGCCCTTTGAGGTCAGGGACAGTCAGCCACCGCCTTCATCCAGCCATCTGAGTAATCCGGCTACGGTAACGATCTGGGTGGCGCCCTGGAATGATCCGCCCTTGATTCCCACAACGCCGGATGCTCCGGATATTAATGGTCAGGATATCTTTGGGCAGGATGCCACGGCGATCAATCACACCCTGGTGCTGGCGGAAGGGGATACCGGGGTGATCACTGCGCAGCAACACCTGCATGCCATTGATTCCGATAACAATGAGAACCAGCTCCGTTACAGGCTCAGGGAATCGGTGACACATGGGCAACTCATGCGAGGCAGCCGTACTCTAGCGGCCGGAGATGTATTCACCCAGGCAGATATCAACCGAGGTTTGATCTCATACAAACATGATGGGAATGAGGAGCATCGTGATCAGTTTCGTTTCGTCGTCAGTGATGGTCTGGCGGAATCCCCTCTTTCAACCTTTGCGATCGACATTATTCCCCGCAATGATTTTGCCACGCTGAATGCGCCCAAGCAGGTGGATGGTCGTGGCAGTGCGACGGTTGATCTCAGGGGAAAAATTCAGGTGGAGGATGTCGACCTTGCGGCGATCGATACCGGTGAAACAGATCAGTTGACCCTGTTTCTTCGTCTGACGCTGAAAGGTGAGAGCGCATTATATGAAGAAGCGAATCTTCACCTGGACAAGCCGGCAGGGCTGTTGTTATTCGAGCGAGGGAACGACTCATCTTTTATTGGCATGACGGGAACGTTGGCGGATATACAGGCGGCACTGGGTAGCCTGATTCTCCGTATTGACGATACAGCCGGCGATCGTGGTGACAAGGATGCCATCCTGCAACTGCATGTGACGGTCGATGACCGGCTCTACCAAAACGGTGCATTGGTTCAGCCAGACCAGATGGCAAATGGAGGACAGGTCAACGAGAACGGTACACCGGTCAACGAGTCAAATAATAAGGTCAGTCGGGCGATCGATATTCTGGTGTCCACAGAAAACGATCCGCCGGTAATTACGGCACCGCAACAGATCAGTGCCCGGGAGGATGAGCCTTTCACTTTCACAGGGGACAACGCGGTTTCGATCAGTGACCCCGATGCGTTTGGCAGTATCGTCCATGTCACCCTGACGGTGGAACATGGAAAGCTGAAGGTTGAAGGGCATCATGACAGCGCAATCGCGTTATCCGATTCACTCTCAAAAATTAACCGTTTATTGGCCAACCTGCAGTACCAGGGAAATCAGGATTACAATGGCCCCGATCAACTGACCATTGTTGTTGATGACCAGGGGCATCATGGCGATCAGCCGGCAAAGACAGACAGCCAGACTATCGCGATTGATGTGTTACCGGTCAATGACCCGCCGGTTCTGGTAGTGCCGGGTGTCCAGACACTTGGCACCAGTACCAGCCTGATTTTCAGTCCGGCCAACGGCAATCCTATTACGGTCGATGAACCGGCGGATAAGCCCTATCCGTCGTTCACTGACCAGGTTGAAGTCGCCCTGACGCTTGATGATGCCAGTGGTCAGCTCAACCTGTCTGCGTCATCCGGAGTGACGATCACTGATGGTGACGAAGGTACCGCTGCCATGACTTTCCGGGGGACGCTGGCCAAGGCCAATGCTGCGCTGAATGGGCTGAGGTATACCCCTTCGGCGGCAAACCTGGATCGTACGGTCATTCTTACCGTTAATGTGGATGATCTGGATAACGGCCAGAACAATCCCCTGCGCGTTGTCTCTGATCAGATCCCCATCAATGTCAGTGCTGTTAATGATCCGGCCTGGATTACCGTGGCAGATGAGAAGGTCACCATAAATGAAGACAGTCCCTGGGGGCCATTAACGACAATTACAGTCTTTGATGTGGACGATTTTGGCGGAGAGATGACGCTGACCATTCATGCTCCATCGGGGGAGCTGAAGGTCGATCCGGCTTTTACGGCGATGGTGACGGAGACTGCGAGCTACTTCATTACCCTTACGGGGACTAAGACGGATATCAATAACGCACTAGCTACACTGCAATACCGACCGGTTCCCAACCTGCATGCAGAGCTCAATGTTCGTTTGATTGTTGATGATAAAGGTCATACTGGCTTGCCGGGCGAAGCATCAAAAGAAGTCGATTTTGTCATTGATGTTCGCTCTGTTAATGATGCGCCCGTCGCCAGTGGTTCAGCACAGATTCCTGCCGTCCTGGAAGATACACAGGCTGCGCACATTTATGGTTCATCGCTCATTTCATTGCTGCGTGCGAACTATGATGATGCTATTGATGACTGGTTCCCCCAGATGCATGCAACACCTCTGACCTATGTGGCTGTTATCGGGAATCTGTCCAATGCACAGCAGGGAACATGGCAGGTGGGTGATGGTGCAGGGCGTTGGTTGGACATTCCTTCCGGGCTGAATAGTCAACAGGCTTTTCTGGCAAGGGCAGATCATCTGTTGCGCTTTGTACCCACCACGGACTTCCACGGTGTCCCCGGTCATCTGGAAGTGCGTCTGGGGGATGGCTCTGTGCCGGATCTTTCCATGAGTTCTACTTCCTCGGATCTCAAGAATCCTGAAACAACGGGAGGCGTGGGAGGAACCGGTGTCTGGTCCGTCTCTGTGGTTACGATTGATACCCGTGTAACATCGGTGAACGATCGACCTTCTGCTACATCTGGCGCCCGGCTTGCCGCAATTGTCGAAGATCATAAAAATCCGCCGGGGCAACGTGTTGATAATCTGTTCCGTCCTGTCTACAGCGATGACATTGATAACCAGACAGCGATTGCTGGTGGGGAGAAGGCGGATGCTCCCATGGGCGGTGTTGCTGTTGTGGGAAATGCTGCCAGTCCATCAGAAGGACTCTGGCAGTACACGACAGGCAGTGGTTGGCAGACAATCCCGGTAGTGTCCGATCAACAGGCACAGCTCCTGACGAATGACGCTAAGCTACGCTTCCTGCCGGCAGCCGATTTTAACGGTGAACCGGGGGGGCTTTCCGTCCGGTTATCCGATGCACCTGTGGTATCCGGTATCAAGGATATTGCCAGTGAGTTAGGCCCTACCGATCAATGGTCACTACTGACATCGCTCAAGACTCACGTGATAGCCGTCAATGATGCCCCGGTCCTGACTGGATTTGGCGGCACGGTAACCTATAAGGAGGGGCTGGATCTGGGTGTTCCGGTCATCCTTGCAACAACCGGTGCAGTGAGTGATGTGGAACTCACGCTTCGGGGTGAGGATGATTTTGAAAGTGCAACGCTTGTCGTGCAACGCGATGGCGGTGCCAATTCTCAGGATCAGTTTGGCCTTGATTTCACTGGGAAGGGATTGGTTTTATCGGGTTCACAGATTGTTGATAGTGCTGCAGGTGTAGTCGCTGACGTGACTAACAATAGTGGAGGGCGCCTGGCAATAGAGTTCTTGAAGCCTGCGAATAAGACCATTGTGGATAAAATTATCCAGAGCATCACATTCGCGAATACGGATGACTCTCTGGCGGCCGGAATGACGCAAAATATCGCCATCAATTTCCACTTCGATGATGGCAATGACCCTGCCGCCTTACCCCAGGGAACCGGTGTGGGAGAAACAACGGTATCGGTTACCGTGCGGATGCTGGGCACCAATGATCCACCGATTGCCCGTGATGATGTCAATACCTGCACTGCCGATTCAGCACTGGCCGTCGAGTTCCACGAAGGAGTGTTGCTGAACGACAGTGATCCGGATGTCGGTGACACCTTGACCGTGATCCGTGTGGCGGGACGGAATATGTCCGGTCAGGCGGTTACCGTGAATGACGGGCAGCTTGTCAAAGGGGGCAATGGTGGTTTTTTTGTCATTAATGCAGATGGCAGTTACCAGTTTGATCCGGTGAGTGATTTTTCCTATTTAGGAGCCGGAGAGACTGCTGAAACAGCCGTTATCTATACCATCAGTGACTCCCGGGGATTGACTGCACAAGCCAGCCTGACCATTACTGTCACGAAGGGCGACAAACCGCCGGATCCTCCTCATCCCTTTGGCAAGGTGATAGCCCGCGATAATCTTGGCACGGTCACCCGTGATCGGGTGCTGACAGCGGCAGGGAATGTGATTACCGATGATGATGGTTTTGGGGTGGACATCGGCTCGGGCAGGTTGCATGTCTTTGAAGTGAATGATTGTTCATTGTGTATTGGGCAGTTTATCCAGGGCGACTACGGTCGTTTGAAAGTGACCTGGAACGGTGACTATGTCTATGAACTGGATAACGACAGTACCGATGTGCGGGCTATGCTGCCGGGGCAGAGCTACCCTGATCAGTTTACTTATACAGCAGGACCTTCTGTTGGTCATGCCTCAGTACGTGATCAGGCGACGTTAACCATTACGGTGAGGGTGCCACAGGATCCCTATATTCCGCCTGATGAAAAACCAACCCCTGTTACACCTGATCGTCCGGATCGTGATCATAGTGATCAAACTGGCAGGGAAGAGGGGGCGATACCGGGTATCGGAATTACCTTGTTACGCTTTCCGGAAGATCCCCGGTTAAACCCGATCCGCCTGTCTGCGCTGCTGGCTGATCAGCTGGTTACCGAACATCTCTATCGTTTTGCTATCCCGTCAGGGGCGTTTGAGCATTCCGACCGGTCCCAGCAGGTGCGACTGGAAGCCTCCTTGGCGGACGGATCCGGTTTGCCCGACTATATTCAGTTTGACTCGGAAAGCGGTGTGTTTGTTGTCAATGCCGATACCGCGCGAGCGCTGGGTGTGGATCATCTGGATATTCTGGTTCGCGGCCGCGATCAAGCAGGCAATGAGGCGGCAACGACCTTTGCCATTAACTTCATGCAGCAGGCTACGGCGCCTGCGACAGCTGACGTAGAATCACTGGATGACCTGGAGGCACCGGCGGCTGGTCGTCCAGCTGATACACCTGCCGCCAATGAAGGTAATACCGATTCAGAGAATGGGCCGTTACCCGGTGATGCGTCATACATTCCCCCTGCCGGAGCCGGGTCATCTCTTCAGTGTACCGGACTGGATCAACAGCTCCGTCAGGCTGTGATGGTCAAGGGGTTTGCCTTTAAACGCGACCAGCTGCTGGCACAGTTGTCTGCAGGGGATTGATTGGCGTTTGGGCGACCCGGTGTTGTAAACGGGAACAGGCAAACAATGCTTCTGACAAACAAGATGGCAGGGCTTTTGGCCACTGCCGGGGTGGTTGCCGGTTGCACGGTGACGCCTGCCCCTATTCCCCAGGATGACAGAACCCGGGCCGCACAGACGGATCAGGCTTTGATTCATGCTTCCCAGGAACCCATCGGAACCCGTATGCGCCTGGGTGAGGCGATGGCCAGAGCGTTGAAATACAATCTGGATAACCGTGTCAAATTGATGGAGCAGGCGCTTTCTCAGCGTAACTTTGATCTGGTCAAAATGGATATGCTGCCGGTATTGGCGGCATCTGCCGGTTATCTCAATCGTGACAATACGAATGCCTCAACCAGCGTGTCGATTGAAACCGGCAACGTCTCGCTGGAACCTTCCACCTCCCAGGATCGTGAACGTAAGATCGCGGATTTGAAGTTTGCGTGGAATGCCCTGGATTTCGGTGTCAGTTATCTGCGAGCCCAGCAGGAAGCGGATCGTTATCTCATCGCGCGTAATGAGCGGCAGAAGGTGATGCTTCGGCTCTTACAACAGACGCGGGCTACTTTCTGGCGTGCGGCGGTTATGCAACAGATGTCAGATGAAATTGACAGCCTGCTGGCCCGTGCCGAACGCTCAGCCGCCAGCCTGCGACAGGTGCGGCGGGAAAAACTGAAAATGCCGCTGGGAACCCTGCAAAATCTTCGTGGATTACTGGATATTGTCAGTGAACTCGAACAGATGCAGCAGACGGTGAATGCAGCCAATGTGGAGTTGGCTGTTCTGGTGAATATCCCGCCCGGCACGCATGTCACGCTCGACTGTCCCGACACCTTACCGTCATTGCCCATCGCGCCTTCTGATATGTCAGCCCTTGAACTGACGGCATTGGCCAACTCCATGGATTATTCCAACCAGTTGTACAACGCCCGTATTGATCAGCGGGAGACGCGAAAGGAGTTGCTGCGACTCTGGCCGGGCGTGGAGTTTGCCTATACCGGAAACTATGACAGCAACAGCTACCTGTATCACCAGGGGTGGGGAGAAGCGAGCATTCGGGTGTCGTGGAATATTTTCGGATTGTTGTCACACCGGGATATTGAATCTCAGGGAGAGGCGCGCATGCAGCTGACGGACGCACGTCGTATGGCTGTGAATATGGCCGTTGTCGCTCAGGTGCATCTGGCCTGGCAGCATTACCGCAATACCCTCAATCGCTATCAACGGGCGGGTGAACTCAATGGCATTGACCAGGATATTGCGCGGTTGACCCGGCAGGCCATGAGCCATCAGGCCGCCAGTGATATTGAGCGCATTCAGAGCGAAGCACGCGCGCTGCGATCGGCCATGAACCGCCTGTTGGCTTACGCCGAAGCGCAGGATGCCTGGGGCGCCATGTTGTTCAGTCTCAACCTGGATCCGGTGCCGGAGGATTACCAGCAATGGTCAGTGGCGGACATCAGTCATGCCCTTGATTCGACCTATGCTCATTGGGAGTCTGGTGCGATACCTACTGTACAAGTAATCGCTCAGAATATGCCTGCTGTAGGCACGGTGGAGACAAATAAGAAAACCCCGTTATTCCGAAAACGGTAAACAGGTAGCAGACAAGAATAATATAACATCCAACCTCCGAACCTTTTGGTTCAAAGGTACACATAAAGTGTGCGGATGCTCTTTACACTTTCCTGACCGTTTGTATAGAATTTGCGCAGAAAAAATAATACAAGCCAGGTGTGAAACATGTCCCGCAAGATGCTGCTGCAGGCGCTTGAGCCCCGTGTTCTTCTTGATGCCGCTGGTCTGGTGACGGCGGCTGAAACCGCACAGCCCACGGGGGGCTTTGAGGCAGGGACAGAGAACACGAACTCACAGGATCATACACCGGCAGCCTTTGCTGCTATTGCCGACACGACAGTACCGGCCATCAGTGACAGTCAGGACTCTAAACGTAAAACCCTTGAAGATGCTGATACGCCGATCAGTATTGATGGCATCACCGTCAGTGACGCGAATAAAGAGGATGTCCTTACTCTGACCATTTCGGTGGCAGATAACAATGATCAGGCTAATCCCGGTGCGATTGAACAACTGCTGCAATTTGGCAGTACTTCAGGCCTGACTGTTGTTGCCGCTGAGAATGGTGTCTATACCCTGTCAGGCAGTGCGGATGCGATTAACCTGGCGCTGGATGGCTTGAGTGCCCAACCGGCTGAACACTATAACGGAACGATCACGCTCACGTTTGCAGTGACCGATGCGGCTGGTAATGTCGGTGATGCCCATACGGTCGATATCGAAGTCACCGCCGTGAATGATCAGCCGACGTTGTCTGATTCAATTCAAATCCCGGTCAGTGAAGGCGGTTCACTGACGTTTTCTGATGATGCGTTTGGCTTGCTTGACCCGGATATCACCACCGGCAACCAGGTTGAAGAGCAGATGATCATCCGGATCGATCGTCTGCCCAGCAATGGAACGCTGACGTTGAATGGCAACCTCGTCGTTGCCGGTACCACCTTTTCCTATGACCAACTTGATCAGCTGGTGTATACCCATGACGGCTGTGATGTGGCCGTGGGTGACACGGATGCGTTTACTGTCACGGTGAATGACGGCGCGGGAGAATCGTCGTCTGCCAATGTAACGCTTAACCTGCAACCTGTGAATCAACCCCCTGCTGTGAATCATCCGGGCGGTAGCATCTTCGAAGGGCAAAGTACCCATCTTGGATTAACGCTGGTGGATCGTGAAAGCCAGCATGCTGATGTCCCTGGCGATACATTGGTGACGATCACTGATATCTCGGATGGACTGACTGCTGAGGGTCGTCTGTTCCTGGATAACGACGGAGATGGCAAGTTCGGTGCTGGTGATGTTGAACTCGGACTGAACAGCACCTTCTCTGCCGATCAGCTGAATCGTGTCGCATTTGAACATAACGGGAATGAAACCGGGCTGAGTGGTGCATTGGCATTTTCGGTGTCATTGACGGACAGCGGCGGCGGTGAAGGCGCGGCAGGCAGTCTGACCGGTTCATCAACGGTCAATCTGGATATTACACCGGTCAATGATGATCCCGTGCTGGATATCAACAACGGCGCGACCGTGAATCCCGGTGGCTATGTGGTCATCACCAAGGATGATTTGTTAGTTACTGATGTGGATAGTATCGACAAACACCTTGTGTATACCCTGGAACAAATGCCGGAACATGGCCTGTTGCAGGCCTATATAGACGGCGCTTGGCAAACACTGGATGTCGGCGCCCGCTTCACCCAGGAACAGATTAATAACAAACAGATCCTTTTCCTGTTGCCTTCGTCTGCTGCGGATGGCGCTACCGCTGATGGATTTGTTTTCAGTGTACGTGATTCCTCCCTGAGTCCATGGCCTGCTGCTGGTCAGGAAGGTGCCATTCGGGATGATGCCGGTGTTATTGCAACGGATCTTCGCTTTTCAATCACTATTAATCGTGATGATGATGGCTCGGACGGTGGTGTTGACCCGGGGGATGAGGACGGTGTGATACCTCCGCCACCGCCGCCAGTAGACGGTGGCGGTTCCGGCGGTGACGGTGGTGGTAATGGTGGTGACGGTGGTGGTAATGGTGGTGACAACGGGGGCAATGAAGGCGGTGACAACGGCGGCGATAATAATGAGCCGTTGCAGGAAGGTGGAACGGTTTCCATTGGTAGTGACGTCTTACAGACCAATCCGAGCAGTGGTGACGGTGATAGAGTAATACCGCCGGATGAAATCGTTTATACCGTAACCAGTCTTCCACCAAACGGAGAACTGCAGCAGCTGGTTGATGGTAACTGGGAGCCAATCAAGTTCTACGGCCAGTTCACGCAGGCAGATATTGATGCGGGTAATATTCGTTTTGAACATGATGGCGGTGAAGACCATGATAGTTCGTTTAGTTACTCTGTCAGTGTTGGCGGTGAGAACCGCGTAGAGGGCACAGTATCGCTCTCTGCCAAACCGGTTAATGATATAACCGGTGCCACTGGCGGTAGTCTGGTTGTTGTCGAGAAAACGGACTCTACCGATGGTATCGTTGCGATCACGCCAGAGCAGATTGGCATGCGTGATCCGGATGGCAGTCTGGATGATGTGGCCGGTGATGACGGGGAAGGTAACAAAGATACCCTCTGGTTTCAGATTACTGACCTGCCGGACAATGGCAGCCTGCAATATTGGGATGGGGATAGTTGGGAAGCGGTACAGTCAGATCAGTGGTTCAGCCAGGAGATACTGTTAACGCCTGCGGATGGCAATGACAGTGGCTTACGGTATGTCCATGAAGGTGGCGATCAACCGTCCGATCTCTCCGATGGTTTCAGTTTCAAAGTAAGGGATGATCTTGCTGCACCCGGTTCCCCCTTTGATGTGCAAACCAACCTCTCTGAGCCTGCTGCTGACAATGTCAGTAATACGGCCGTTGTTGCGATTGCTATTGCCGCCTTCAATGATGCACCGTTGGTGCCGGGTGCTTCTGGTGATGCTTCCATTCAGGGTAAGGATCAGTCCGGTAACGATGTCACCGCTGTCAATAATGGTTTAACCGCTGATAACGGTAACGCGGTTAATGAAGGAGGAATGGCTGTCATTTCTGGCGATGATCTGAGAGCCATTGATTCAGATAATAATGCCATCCAGCGCCAGTACCTCATCACTGATAATGTTGATAACGGCACCCTATACCTTAATGGCAAAGCCTTGGGGGTCGGCTCGACATTTACTCAGGCCGATATCGACAGTGGCCGATTGACTTATCAACATGATGGATCAGAGAACCATAGCGATAGTTTCAGTTTCATCGTCAGCGATGGTGTATCGGAAACACCGCTCTCCAGCTTTGCCATTGAGATTACACCCGCGAATGATACGGCCGAGATTCAGGCGCCGGATCGGGTAGATGGGAGTGGCAATAGCACCATTGATCTTGGTAATGGCACGATCACTGTCGTGGATTCAGATCTTGCCGAGATTTCAGTGGGTGAGGAGGATCAACTGACCGTCATTTTGGAACTGACGGAAAAGGGCAGCGATACACTGTATGACGAAGGCTATTTGGCGCTTGGTGCTGGGTTCAGCTCCCTGATCGTCGGTGGTAGTGACCAGTCTTCGACCATTACCCTTCGCGGCACCCAGGCAGACATCCAGGTAGCACTCGATAGCCTGAAACTGGTACTGGAAGATACCGGCGACAGTGCTGATAAGGATACGGTACTGGAACTGAAGGTTTCAGTTGATGATCGCCTCTACGATGCAAAGGGTGATCTGGCTGATCCGCAATCGGCCAACGGTGGCGCGTTCAACGAGAGCGGTGAGGCAATTAACCAGGATAACAATGTCGTCAATAAGACGATTGAGATTCTGTTATCCACCACCAATGATGACCCCATACTGACTGTGCCAGGTGATATTACTGTCAGCGAAGACCTGGTTCATGATTTCAGCGGCACCATTACCATCACGGATGCGGATGCCTTTGATAAGACCATTCGGGTCACACTGGATGTTCAAAATGGCACACTCACGTTGCCAGACGATGACCTGATCGTTGAGGGTGCGAACGGCAGTAGCAGCATAACCCTGGAAGGCAGCCAGCAAGCGATCAACGAGGCACTGGCCGCATTGGAATACCAGGGCAACACTGACTATCACGGTAGTGATACGTTGAAGGTCACGGTCAATGATCTGGGGAATTCAGGCACAGGCGGAAGTGCTGATATCATCGAGCAGGTCGCGATTACGGTTACCCCAGTCAATGATGCCCCAATACTGAACGTGCCAGGGACGCAGGTACTGGATGAGGGGGTCACCGTTAAATTCAGTCAGGGCAACGGCAATCAGATCACGATTGCAGAGCCGAGCGACTCACCCTATACCGATACTTTCACTGATATTGTCGAAGTGACACTTTCTGTCGATGATTCAGGTACAGGTGCCAGCCTGATTCTGGGATCGATTAGCGGCATTACCTTCAAGGACAATACCGCTAATGGTGCTCTCAGGATGGTTATTAAGGGAACGATTGCTGACATCAATCGAGCTATCGAGGGTTTGACGTATACGGCTTCGAGCAGTGGTGAGCAAAATCAGACGGTTAATCTGGATATTTCAGTCAATGATCTGAATAACGGACAAAATAACTCACTGGATCCCGTTACCGGTTCTATAGAGATCCAGGTCAGTAATGTGAATAACCGGCCTGAGATATCGGCTCCCGATCGTGTTGAGGTCAATGAAGATGGCAGCCTGGTTTTCGGTAGTGATCCTAAACCTACCATCAGCATTTCGGATGTAGATGCATTTGGTCGTGACATTGTTGTCACTATCACGGCAACCCATGGTCAATTGTCGCTTGCTGGTAATGACGGTGCTTCAGTCAATACATCTGACAACGCAGGTATCTATACACTTACGCTGACGGGAACCCAGGCCGAGATCAACCAGGCGCTTGATGGACTCAAATTCACACCGGATGCCAATTTTCATGGCGATGCGGTCATAACCGTCAGCGTGGATGATCAGGGCAATACCGGTGTTGGTGATGGAACAGACACCCATACTATAGATGTCACAATCAACCCGGTGAACGACCAGCCCGGTGCCGGAGGAACGGTATGGGCGCCTTCGGTGGCTGAAGATAATGGCAATCCTGCGGGAACCAAACTGTCCGATTTAGTCGATAAAAAATACAACGATAATACGGATGATCAGCAAGGCAGTGGTGGCAATGATACGTCCACTGAACTCAGTTTTATTGCCATTATTGGCAACAAATCAAAGGCTGATCAGGGAACCTGGCAGGTCAGTGATGGCGGTGGCGGATGGATCGATATCCCATTGGCGCTGGGTAAGAATAAAGCGTTCATCGTTTCGGCTGACAGTATGATTCGGTTTGTACCAGCAGCCGATTTCCATGGTACGCCGGGACAGCTCAACGTCCTTCTGGCAGACAGTGATCCTCAGAATCTTTCCCAGATTGAAGCCAGCCAGAACTCCGGCGACCTGAAAAAGGTGAATAACACGGATGAAACCAGTTCCTGGTCGAAGGTTTTCACCAAGATAAAAACAAAAGTCACAAACGTTAATGATAATCCGGACGCAACAGGTGATGCTCTGTTGCCGTCCGTTGATGAAGATGTTGATAACCCGACAGGTGATACCGTTGGAAATCTGTTTACTCCGGTCTATAGCGATGCCATTGACGATCAAAGTGAAGCGAACAATAAAAACTATGAGAGCGAGAGTACCAGCCTGGGGGGGATTGCAATCACCGCGAACCCATCGAACGCATTAGAAGGTACCTGGCAGTACAACACAGGGAATGGCTGGCAGGATATTCCATACGACACTCCTTCGAGCAAATTATCCGATACCAATGCCCTGCTGCTATCGAGCGATGCGCAATTACGCTTCGTCCCTGCCGAAAATTACAATGGCGAACCCGCTGCCCTCTCCGTAAGGTTGTCCGATGCACCGGTGATTAATGGCATGGGTAATATCGCCGGGAATCTGGGTGATACCGGGCAGTGGTCTGATACAACATCTCTGAAGACAACGATTAATCCAGTGAATGACCAGCCCGCAGCGGGTGGGACGGTATCGGCACCCACGGTTGAAGAGGATAATGCCAATCCTGACGGAACCACATTGTCGGATCTGTTTGTGAAACCTGAGTACAGTGATGAAAACAACCAGGATGCACAAAAGCCGCCGTATAACGATGCAGTTGATGACCAGAGTGACAAGGGGGGAAGTGACGAGGCCACAGATCTCAGTTTCATTGCCATTATCAACAACTCGTCCAGCGCAGAACAGGGTACCTGGCAAGTCAGTGGTGTTAATGGCGGCTGGATTGACATTCCGTTGAATGTCAGTCAGGAGCAAGCCTTTATTGTTTCTGCAGACAGCGCTATCCGGTTTGTACCCGCAGCCGATTTTCACGGGAATCCCGGGTCACTGGACGTTCTGCTGGCAGACAGTGATCCTCAGAACCTTTCTGCGATTCAAGATAACGTTGGTAAACAGGTAGCGGTCGATAACAATGATGAAACCAGCTCCTGGTCAAAAGATGTCACCGTGATAGCGACCGAGGTTGCCACTGTTAATGACAGGCCGAATGCAACCGGAAGTGTAACCTTACCTGCGATCAACGAAGATACCAAAAACCCTTCAGGTGATACGGTCGAAAACCTGTTCGGTCCGATCTACAGCGATGCGACTGATGACCAGACCGGGATTTCAGGGGGGAAAGACTCGAGTACCAAACTGGGCGGTATTGCGATTACTGCGAATCCATCCAATGCATCAGAAGGTACCTGGCAATACAATACCGGTGATGGCTGGCAGGATATTCCATACGACACTCCTTCGAGCAAATTATCCGATACCAATGCCCTGCTGCTATCGAGCGATGCGCAATTACGCTTCGTCCCTGCCGAAAATTACAATGGCGAACCCGCTGCCCTCTCCGTAAGGTTGTCCGATGCACCGGTGATTAATGGCATGGGTAATATCGCCGGGAATCTGGGTGATACCGGGCAGTGGTCTGATACAACACAGCTGAAAACAACCATCATTGCAGTAAATGATTTGCCAGTTGCAAAGGATAACAGTGGTTCTGTTACGGAAGATACGGCAACACAAAGCAAAGGCAATGTCATCACTGATGATGACGGCAGTGGTGTTGATACGGATATTGATGGTGATGACATCACTGTTGAGCGCTTTGGTCAGGGCGAAAACTCCGTCAATGCCAGTAGTGCAATAAAGGGGGAGTTTGGGCAATTAACCCTCAATGCAAACGGTAACTACACCTATACCCTCATTAATGATAGCGACCATATACAGGCGCTATCCGTCAACGAAATCCTGAAAGACACCTTCACCTACACCATTTCCGATGGTAATGGCGGTACAGCGACGGCTGAGCTGACCATAACGATTCACGGCACCAATGATGATATTCTGGCCGCTGATAATACCGGCAGTGTGTCGGAAGATCAGACGACAACGGATAGCGGCAATGTTATCACGGAGGATGATGGTTTCGGCACCGATAGAGATCTGGATGGTGATGAACTCTTTATTGCCGGCGTGAATGGCGATAACAGTGCAGTTGGCAGCGTTGTGCAGGGCGAATATGGTCGATTGATTATCAACAGTGATGGCAGTTATCGCTATGAACTGGATAACAGCAGTGCAGCGGTTCAGCGTCTTACCACCAATCAGACGGTAACGGATGTCTTCACTTATACGGTGACTGACCGTAATGGCAGTGCTTCGGTGGCCGAACTGGTGATTACCATCGAGGGACTGGATGAACCGTTTGTGCCGCTTGACCCTGATCCAGCGCCACCCGAAGAACGGCCTGAATTTGATATTCCGGGACGTCCCGATGGTGAGATTCCCTCCATTAATCCTGGCCGTGAAAGCACCCTGCTGGATTTCCTTGATTCCCGGATCAATCCGGTGCGGCTGACTGTCCAGTTGCAGGATCAGGTCGTGACCGAGGGCGTTTATAACTTCTCACTCCCCGGTAATGCCTTTGAACACTCCGATCCGGCGCAGCTGATTCGTATGGAAGCCATGCTCTCGGATGGTTCCCAGTTGCCGGACTATATCCGTTTCGATAACCAGAATGGCGCCTTTATGGTGGATGCTGATGCCGCCATCGCGCTGGGTATTGAAAGTGTGGATATCCGGGTCGTCGGGCGAGATCTTATCGGTAATGAAGCCGGCGCCAGTTTCAACATTACCTTTGCAGGTACGGTGATTGCCGCCAATGATGTGGTTGATCAGTTGAACCAGCTCGAAGCACCGGCCGCTGGTGAGGTTCAACCTGAAGCAACCAGTGAAGGGCGTGAAGGCGAGGCAGCGGCAGACCATGCAACAGAAAAAGGGGATGATCTGTCGCTTAATGCACCGGCAAGTTTGGAAGAACAGTTGGAACGGGCTGGTGCACAGGGCTTTCTTCAGTCCCGGGATAAGTTGATTACAGACCTGATAAAGCTTGGCGCGTAAGCCAGGCAAACCATTGTCAGACACGAACGATATTAACAAATAGGCAATACATGGTTGTGGTAAAAAAGCTTGCGGGGGTGGTGCTGAGCACCAGTATTCTGGCTGGATGCGCCGTGACACCGGACCCGATTACTCAGGATCTGCGTTCACAAAAAGCGACGTCAGACAGTAACCTCATTTATGCCTCACAGGAGAACCTGGACGAAGGCATGAGCATGACCGAGGCTATGGCCCGGGCACTGAAATATAATCTGGATAACCGGGTTCAGCTGATGGAGCAGGCGCTGTCCCGCCGAAATTTTGAGCTGTTGAAGATGGATATGCTGCCGGTGCTGGCGGCGTCTGCCGGTTATGCGAAACGGGACAATGTGAACGCATCAACCAGTGTCAGCATCGATACCGGTAATGTGTCGCTGGAACCGTCGACGTCGCAGGACCGTGAACGTGCCATGGGGGATCTGAAGTTCTCGTGGAATGTGCTGGACTTTGGCGTCAGTTACCTTCAGGCCCAGCAGGAAGCTGACCGGTTCCTGATTGCCCAAAATGAACGCCGCAAGGTCATGCTCCGGTTATTGCAACAGACCCGCGCCACGTTCTGGCGTGCCGCGGTGATGCAGCAGATGGCCGACGACATTGACAGCCTGTTGGCTCGCGCCGAAACGTCCGTGGCTAACCTGCAGCAGGTGCGTAATGAGAACCTGCGTACCCCGCTTGATACGTTGCAGGAACTGCGGGGATTGCTGGATATTGTCAGCGAACTGGAGCAGATGAAGCAGACGGTCAATGCCGCCCAGGTGGAACTGGCCATACTGGTCAACGTGCCACCCGGTACGCCAATCAAGCTGGATTATCCGAGTGTGTTGCCGTCATTACCTGCCTCACCCGAGAACCTGGACGGACTGGAACTCACCGCTCTGGCGAACTCCATGGATTACTCCAATCAACTCTATAATGCCCGCATTGATCATCTGGAAACCCGCAAAGAGATGTTACGACTGCTGCCGGGTATTGAGTTCTCCTACACTGGCAACTATGACAGTAACAGCTACCTCTACCATCAGGGCTGGGGTGAAGCTGGTGTCCGGATATCCTGGAATATTTTCCGCCTGCTGGCACACGATGAAATTGAAGCCCAGGGCGAAGCCCGTATGCAGCTGACTGACTCTCGTCGTATGGCTATCAATATGGCGGTGGTGGCGCAGGTGCATCTGGCGTGGCAGCAATACCATAACACCGTAAAACGGCATAGCCGGGCCAATGATATCAGTGATCTTGATCAGGCTATCTCCGAACTGACACAGCAGGCGATGTTCAGCCAGGCGGCCAGCGATACTGATCGAATTCAAAGTGAGGCTCGGGCGCTTCGTTCGGCCATGTCTCAGTTGCTGGCTTATGCGGAAGCGCAGGATGCCTATGGCGCCATGTTACTCAGCCTGAACCTGGATCCGGTGCCGGATAACTATCAGGAGCTGTCTGTGACAGAGATCAGCCATCAGCTTGATGAAACCTATACACTCTGGGATTCCGGTCGACTGCCTGTTTCTCAGCAGGTGGCGGGCGAAGCCCAGGAGAGTGAAGTAGACAATCATGGCTAAACACACTGTGTCGTACAGCAGGCTGGCCGGCCTGCTGTTGCTGTTCGGCATGGCGATTCGCGTGAATGCGGATATCAGTGAACTGAATGAGTTAACCGCTGCGGTTAGCGATTATGCCGAATACACGGCGATTGCAGAAACCATTCGTGGTCAGTTACGCCCTGTGCGGTATACGACGTTATCGGCAGGTATGACGGGAACCCTGCTTGAGGTAAAAGGTTCACCAGGGCGTTACGTCAAAGAAGGTGATCTTTTGGCTCGCTTTGACTGCCGGGCTGAGCAGGCCGAGCGGGATGTGGCTGCTGCGAAGAAAGAAGGGGCTGAAGCCCGTTACCGGGTCAACAGTCGGCTGGCCGAGTTAGACAATATCAGCGGACTGGAATTAAGTCTCAGCAAGGCAGAACTGGCCATTGCTAACAGCGAGCTGAAATTGATTGATGTACGGCTAAGCCACTGTGAAGTCAGGGCGCCTTTCAGTGGTCAGATGGTCAGTAAGCAGGTGCAGTCATGGCAGTTTGCAGGAATGGGTGACCCGCTGTTTGAATTGGTCGACACAAGCCGTATGGAAGTCGAGATGGTGCTGCAATCCCGCTGGTTGCATCGTTTACCACCAGGTACACCTTTTAATCTGACTGTGGATGAAACCGGTGCAACGATTGCCGCAACCGTTGACCGGGTAGTGAGCAATATTGACCCCGTGAGTCAGACGGTAAGAATCATCGGTGTGCCGGCAGCAATGCCGGATAACCTGCTGCCAGGCATGAGCGGGCAGATTCATATCGGTACAGCCAGTGCCAGCGTAGCACCATGACAACGGCAACATCTACTTCTAACCAGACGCAGGTTATGCAACGGTTGGCCAGTCTGCTGACACTGCAGCAGCGATTGCGTGCAGCCAGTGACGTGACGGCCATTGCGCGTATCCTGGTTAACGACACCCGGCATTTGTTTGAATACCGGGTGGCGGCTTTTTATCGTCAGAGCCGTATTCTGGCTGTTTCCGGTTTACCTGAGCCTGTCACCGAAGCCCCATTCACACAATGGCTTAGAGCCGTTTGCCGACACCTGGAAAAACAGGCGTTAGAAGAGCCTGCAGTGGTAGCAGTCGAGGACCTTCCTCAATCTCTGCGGCAGGACTGGTCAAGCTTCTTACCGGAAGCGGGTTTATGGCTGCCAGTAAGATCCAATGCCGGTGAGTCACAGGGAGGGCTGCTCCTGGCGGCAGTTGAGCCCTGGAAACCTGAGCAGAGCAGCGTGCTGGCACACCTTGCTGAAGCGGCGGCTCATGCTATTCATGCGCTGCAGGTTCGCCCCAAGGTTCCTCTCACCCACCTTAAGAAAAAGAAACTCTCGATAATTGTCGCCGTACTGATCGCGGTGGCCATGTTTATCCCGGTACCACAGAGCGCACTGGCGCCTGCCGAGATTGTTGCCTACGACATGGAAGTGGTTCGCAGTCCGTTGGATGGTGTCATTGGCGAACTGTTGGTGAAACCCAACCAGAAAGTCGCGGCGGGTGAACAGCTGGCAAGGCTTGATGACCGTTCTCTGAAAGCCCGGCTGGATGTGGCGAAACAGGCACTGGAAATTGCAGGCGCCGAATATCGCCGTGGACAGCAGGCTGCGACAGGGTATCGGGAAGTGACAACCCCCATGCCTGTGCTCAAGGCGCGTATTGCCCAGAATGCGGCAGAGGTCGCTTACCTGGAGTCACAGCTGGCACGGGTGGATATTCGTGCGAAACACGATGGCGTCGTTGTATTGAATGACCCGGATGTCTTGAAAGGCAAGCCAGTACGACTAGGTGAACGTCTATTGGCCGTGGCAGCGCCGGAATCGGCAGAAATTCAGTTCTGGTTACCTGTAGAAGAAAGTCTGCCTTTACCTGATCAGGCACCTGTTTCCTTGTTTCTGAATGTAGCGCCAGATGAGGCGCTCAATGGCCATGTTCGCTATATCAATTATCAGGCGGAGGTATCGCCAGAAGGTATTTTTGCATTTCGTGGCAGGGCGTCACTGCAGCTTCAGGAGAACCTACCCCGCTTAGGTTGGCGCGGAACAGCGCGCATCAGCGGCGAAAATGTGTCTCTGTTCTATTACCTCTTCAGGCGTCCGTTTGCTGCGGCACGACAGTGGTTGGGGTTGTAATCATGGAGAGCATGCCCAAACCGCCGGTACCTGTATTGCGTCAGGATCTGGAATTGTTACCCGGGGAGCCAGACGTCGATGGTTCACCCATCTGGTTGCTGCATGATCCGCTGTCCAACCGGTTCTTTCGTCTGGGGGAGGCTGAGGTCGATATCCTGTCTTGCCTGGATGGCAGTGATGCTGAAGCTGTTGCTCAAAAGGCGACAGAGCGCTCGGGACATACGGTGTCAGCAGAGGATGTCGAAACGGTCTTTGCCTTTCTGCGTAATAATCACCTGGTTGAGGCTGACAGTGCCCAGCACACCTGGTTTGAGCGTCAATTGTCGCAAAAACCGGCATTCTTCCAAAAACTCCTGAAAACCTACCTGTTTGTGCGAATACCGCTGGTCAGGCCTGATCGTTTCCTGACCCGGACCTTGCCTTGGGTGCGTTGGCTGGGTTCCCGCTATGTGCGGATGGCCCTGGTCGTTTGTGCTGTGGTCGGCTTGATCATGGTTGGGCGTCAATTTGATCAGTTCCTGACAACCTTCCAGCACTTTTTTAATGTGCAGGGGCTGGCGGCTTATGGCCTGACACTGTTTGTGATCAAACTGCTCCATGAGCTGGGGCATGCCTGGGTCGCCAAAGCCAAGGGCTGTCGTGTACCGGTGATGGGGGTTGCCCTGCTGGTGGGTTGGCCGGTGCTGTACACAGATACCAGTGATGCATGGCGGGTTACCCGCCGAAAGGATCGTCTGGCCATTGGTGCAGCTGGTGTGGCTGTTGAGCTGGGTGTCGCGGCTGTCGCATTACTGGCCTGGAGTCTGACTCCGGAAGGCGTCTGGCGGAGTATTTTTTTTCTACTGGCGACCACGACCTGGCTGCTGAGCGTGTTGGTTAACTTCAACCCACTCATGCGCTTTGACGGCTATTACCTGATATCAGACACCTTGCGGGTACCGAACCTGGAGTCTCGCTCTTTTGCGCTGTCACGCTGGTGGTTGAGAGAACGCCTGTTCGGTCTCGGTGAGGCGCCTCCGGAGCAACCGAGAGCTTTGCTGATTGGTTATGCCATTGCCGTCTGGATTTACCGCTTCCTGTTGTTCCTGGGGATTGCGTTGCTGGTATACCACTTCTTTTTCAAGGTGCTGGGTATTTTCCTGTTTGTGGTTGAAATCGGGTATTTCATTGTCCGCCCGATCTGGAATGAAATCCGTGAATGGCATGACCGGCGGAGGCATATGCGCTGGAACCGTGCGACGGTTCGTACCACGGGGCTTTTGATTACGCTATTACTTCTGAGTCTGGTGCCGTGGCATGAATCGGTGACTATGCCTGCCTGGTTGCAAGGGCAATATACGACAATCTATGCGCCTGTATCTGGCAGATTATCGACAACCCTGCCAGAAACCGGGCAAGCCGTGGCGAAAGGAGAGACGTTGTTTCAAGTTTCTGCGCCGGAGCTTGAGCAAGAGGTTTCTGAATCCCGGTTACGTTTAAGAGAACTGGCGCAACAGGGCCGTGCGATCGGGTTTGATCCGAAACTGAGGGAGCAGGCCTTGGTGATTCGAACGGAACTCAGCACCCAACTGCAAAATATCCGGAGTCTGAAAGCCCGCCAGCAACGATTGATTGCACAAGCGCCGTACGACGGTGTTGTAACGGATTTATCGCCGGAGGTCAGAACAGGGCAGTGGGTGACCGAAGGTGAACCGTTGTTATCGGTGCTGGATCAAACACATCCGCAGTTGATCGGTTATCTGGATGAGTCAGCATTGATGCGCGTTCAGTCCGGCATGACGGGTTTCTTCTATCCGCAAAAAGGGCGCTGGTCACCGATTCCCGTGATGGTAGAGGAAGTTGAAACACGGGCTATCCGTGAGCTGGACAGCCTGTATTCTGCGTCACTGTTTGGTGGTGATCTGGCGGTGCGTGAAACTCAAGATCGAGAACTGATCCCTGTAAAAGGCACTTATCGGGTTTTCTTTAACTTGCCTGAGGATTCTGTGTTACCAGAACGCGTCTTACGCGGTGCCATTGTGATTAATGGTGTTTCAGAGAGTCTAGTCACTGGCTGGTGGCGAAAAGCGGTGGCGGTATTGCAGCGTGAGTCAGGTTTTTAAGGGGCAGTGTTGGCTTTGAATATTATCTATTCGCTCTATTTGCAATGATTGTTATCCCCAGTGAATTGAGATAAAAACAAACGACGTATAACTATTACAAAGAACCGTTACCCGATCTGTAGATCATTATTCATGAAGCGTACTCTGGCGAATGCAGCGCTGTTTCAGTTGATGTGGTTTGTCTGTGTTCAGGGACACAACGCGCTGGCGTTGGTTGCCACCGTTTTGGCATTACTGGTACATGCCCGCTTTCTGGTGACGAAGTTCGCCGAGTGGCAGTTGATCGCTGGATTTACGGTGATCGGATTCCTGTTAGACAGTCTGATCAATACTGTCGGATTGATCCTTTTCTCAGGCTCTCTGTCGGTGACGAGTAGTGCAGTGCCAGTGGTCATTGCGCCATTATGGATGCTATGTCTCTGGCTGATGTTCTCGACAACACTGTGCCACAGTCTGTTATGGCTTAATCGTTATCCTTGGCTGTCCGTTTTACTGGCCTGTTCTGCCGTGCCTTTGAGTTATTATGCAGGCGGACACTTGTCAGGATCCGTCTTGTCTCAGCCGACCGTGCTTCCGCTGCTGGCTGAAGCCGTTATCTGGGCAATCCTGTTGCCTTCAGGGCTTCGTATTGCTGGGCGGATTATGGACAATCAAAGTAATGGTGAGACAGACAATGACTAGATGGACTGCTTTATCATTTTGTCTGCTATTGCCGTTGATGGTTTGTCAGGCCAATGCGGAACCATCCGGGAGCGTGACAGGACGCGCTTATGATCTTGATGGGGATGTGTTGTTATACACAGAAGAACACCTTTACTCTTCACAGTATCAGCACACGGTCACTTACCGGGAAGCGTCGGGTGAGGTGTTTGCGAAAAAACGTCTGGATTACAGCCACAGTTTTACGGTGCCGGATTTCAGACAGGAAAATACCCGTAACGGCGAAGTGATTGAGGTTGTCAGAACGGACAGTGACAAGCTGGAAGTTACTTACCAGGCCAACGATAAACAAAATCCAAAGCAGAAGCGGTTAGCCATTGAATCATTGATGGTCGTGGATGCAGGTTTTGATCACTTTGTTCGGGAGCACTGGGAGACGTTGCGCAAAGGGCGATCCTTGACGATTGCCTACCTGGCACCATCCAGACGACAAACCGTGGCTCTGCGCATAAAAGAAATTACGTGTTCATCATCGGATGATGTCTGTTTTGACATAGCGCCGGATTCCTGGCTGCTCAGTTTAGTGCTGGATCCGATTTTTCTTGTCTATGAGGAAGAGACAAAGCAGTTGCTACGGTTTAGAGGCCGAGGCAATATTGCGGATAAAAAGGGGGATTACCAGACGGTGGATATTCGTTACGAATACCCTGTTGAATAAATGGCAAGGTGGGTGAGGTCTTCAGTATAGGTATATCTGGACATGCTTCTCGTCACAGATCAGGTAGCTGTGATAACTGGAATGCATATTCAGAAAGTGCATGTAAATACTCATAGAAATACGTTTTCAGACTGACAACAGCGACAGTATTATGCTGGAGAGTGGGTTGTTGTATTGAACAAGTAGGAAAAGTTATTGTTGCTTTTGATGGCGATTGCTATAGGTATTTGGGTAGAAGAGGACAGGCAATCAATGCTTGGCCGTTATTTCATGATTGAGATAATAGCTTTTGAATTACTCCTCGTCTCGTTGATCGATTATCACGGTGAATGAAAGTCCTTTTCCTTGTTATTTGGTCCATTCTGTTGGCAGAGTGATAGTCGCGAAATGTATTATTACAGGACTTTTGAATAGAACGATTTTATAACCGGTATTGCTTATACGTCTCAGTGAATAGACAACTATTAGGCTTGGAAGAAGCTGGAATTCACAGTTGTCGTGGCATGAATTCCAGCATTTATCCTGATAGAGGTTATTGTGCTGGATCTATTGGTACTTCGCACTGGCAGACTGACATCTCATTGACGATGACAGTCCGCCAGACGTTATTCCAGTGGCCATCGTGACTGAAACAAACGGATGGACATTTTCTTTTGGCATCACCATGATCCCAGATAGGACCTGCTTTAAAACTTCGATTGACCCTTTTTTGTGTTTTGATAAAACGTATAGCCGCTTTTAGCAGGTCATCCTCGGGACGTGTGATTTGTGCGGAGAGTTGGTCTTCTACCCCTTTGAAATAAAACGAAGACGGGCGAGTTTGTAGCGATTTATCTGGTGTAACACCATTACTGTCATATAGATGGCCGTCGGAAGTGAGTGACAACATGCTACCGAGTTTGACTTCAGTCCCTGAGGGAAGGTCATATGGGATAGCCATGGAACTGCCTCCGCCAGTCGGTGCTCCCATCAGTGTAATCCCGTCCAGTCCTTTAAGAGCGCTAACCATAATGTCTGCAGCACTGAATACACCAGCATTCGTCAGAACAACAATATGCTTGGGTCGTTTATAGTCAGGCAACAACTCATCCCATAATGCAATCAATGCATGCAGGTTTTTTTGAATCTTAATGTCTTCTTCGTCTTCAACAGTAAAGTCCTTAAGCAACTTGCGAAAGAATGCTTGTTGATAGGACAGCACTTGATAATGCCAGGCGCTGTACAGGTTTTCTTTAAACCATGCCTCTGGTTGCTTGTTGGACACAGGACTGAGATCGGGTATGAATCGTGTTAACTGAAAAGCATCAATGGTCTGCTGTTCTTCCCGAGACCAGATTGTATTGTCTTCCCTGAACATAAAGCGTGGAAATAACCTGTCACTGTCAAGGAGCCCCCATGGTGTTGTCGATTCACTTTCCGGTAATAAATAAGTCGCTACATTGGTGATACGAGGGAAGGCATCTTTATGTGTCAGGAAGGGGTAAAGAGCAATCAGTGAGGTTCGGCTGCCTCCCCCATTATCGCGCATGTCGAGGATGAGGCCGCGTTGTCCTGAGACCTGTTTAAGACGAGAAAGAAGATCAAGCAGTTGCAGCCCTTCCTGGGGATCCGTGATGTCGAACATCTGCGATAATCGCAGGTACATAATCCGGCTTTTGCTTGAGATTGTGAGCTGATTCGACAGGTTGAGGTCAATGGCATGCAATTCGCTGTCGTAGGTTAGCCGGCAGTCAATATGCCAACGTTGAAGATCAATCTTTTGAGTGGTTTGTTGACCATTTTCAGCCGCCAGTGTCAGCTTCGCCCGATCCGAGACTGGGTGTCCAGCCAGTACGCGAGCCTGATTCAGGTATTTAAGAAAACGAGCAGCTTTGTCATATATACGCGCCTGATTATAGGATGAGATTGCAGGTCGTAGCAGTGTAACCCACTCATCAATAGAAATATCATCAATGGCAACAAGGTAAGGATAATTGGTGTTGAAAGTGTCTTGTGTACAATAGGTTTTATTATTTTCATACACAAATGTCCCCTGATTCATGAATACGAGTTGTGGGTGCTGTCCGGGTATGACTTTAATTTCCCCAATAACGCGCTTGTAGATATCATCGTTTTCAGGTATTTCAGTATCAAAGATATCTTTTACACGGGCATGGGCATCGCCAAAGGAGGCGATTATCTTCTGTAACTCCACACGGTAGGGGACGTTATCGGTGGGTAGTTTATAGTGTGAAAGGTTGTTGAGCTGTTGTTCTAAATCGGTTTTGCTGTAAATCGGGTAAAAAGAAAATTGCTTTTCAATCAGTGCGGTAAGTCTTTTTATATCCTCATTGATCAGATTGTCTGTTACCTGAGGTTGACCAGCAAATATATGGGTGCCGTTAATGGTGAATACTAATAGTAAACAAAAATTGTATAACCAACGCATGGTGCAACTCCTTCTGTCTGAATCATAGTTGACAGCTATTTAAAGCGATAATAGGGCGTGAACAAACTTAGACCCTAGATTAAGAACGTGCATGAAAAGTCAGGAATAAATATAAAAATATCTAAACTAACCCGAAGTGTGACTTTTCAGGCTGAGATAAGCCCTTCAAATTGCATAGGTTCTTTTCCAGCCTGAATATTCAGGTAAATACCAGTCGTATAGGCAAGTATCTTGCGTGCCATACGGCTTGTCAGGTGCCACATGTCCCGGCAACCACATGACTCTATATCAAAGTATTCAGCCAGCTGTCCTATGACTGTCTCAATTCGCCTGCGCACACGCATGATAAGTTTCACAAAAGACTTGGGACGCTCATCTTTCATGTTACGTCGGAGCGGTGTTTGTAGATCGATTCCCAGAGCCTTACAGTCACTCTCAAGCTCGGAGCGTATATATCCCTTGTCACCAAGCAGCATGCCGGAAATGTTGCCCAGAAAATCGTAGGCGGCATCACGTTCGTCAATGTTGGCGGCTGTCAGCTGCAGTGCGACCGGAATACCTCTGGCATCAACCAGAAGGTGCCCCTGAAAGCCATAAAAGTGCTTCTTCTTCGAGGCACAATATCCAAACCAGGCTTCACCTTTGAAAGCCTTGCTTCTGGCGACTCGGGTTCGCACACAGGCTTCAATGGGAAAGCCATCAATAATGTGCAAATCCGAGTGATCGGCTCCCAGCTTATGAATCAGAGCTTCCTGCATCATTTGTTTTACACGCCAGAGATTGGCGCCTTGTCGGGTAAATTGGGAACGATCAGGAATAGATGGAAAAAGGTGTGACCAATATTGACGACAATATGCCCATATTTCCTTGTCCTTATGGAGTCCCTGCCACTCTGCGATGATCTCCATGGTGATGACCTCGCTATCAGACAACTTGGGTGCAAATCCTCTCTGCCGAATCGGTTCTGGAAAAATGGAAATATACAAATCGTCGATCAGGCAGAAGACATGGGTGATAAACTCTTCAAGGGGCATGGCCAGTCACCGTCTGGTGTGTTTTGGCGAACAAATATTAGACGGTGGTCGTGCCCCTCGTACTATCTGAAAGGAAAGTCACACTTCGGGTCTAAACTAATTTATGTTTAGATTCCAATGGCTGTGGTCAGGCATGGATCCGGTTAGCGTTCTGTGACGGGGAAGGTAATCTATCCTGAAAAATTGTTAGAGATGTAAACAAATAAGAGAGTGAACAGCATTTACTGCATAGTCAGTAGCACCTATTGCATAGGTACTTGTGCATATTAATCGATATTGTTACTCCGTTCCGATGCTAATAAAAACGCTACTGAAGATGATAATGGCTGTTTTTTTATGGATTGTAGAAATATTCACCGGAAATACACAATAAGCATCACTTGTCGTGCATATTCCCCACCGCTTCCAGTGATCGGTACAGATATTGTTATAGATCAATACATACGGACGTTCGGAGTAGCACCATACGCACCAAGTCGGAACTGATGGTTTCGGGCTAAATAGCGCCTACGCTACGTAAGTATAAGTACGTAACAGGCGTTCCAGCCTGTACCACTTGTTTAACGGATCGGAGCGCAACAATGTCAGAAGTTTATGACGTCATCATTATTGGTGGCGGCGCTGGCGGCTTGTCTGCTGGTGTGTATTGTGCACGCGGTAAAATGAAGACGCTGGTATTGGAATCCAGCAGCAATACTGGCGGCCAGTGCGCCAAAACCTCGGAAATGGAAAACTATCCGGGCATTGTTGAGTCTACCGGTCCCGGCCTGATGAATATGTTCCGGGCCCACTGCGATAAATTCGGTGTTGAATTCCGTCGCGCACAAGTCACCGGCATGGCCATGGGCAGTGACGGTTTCCACAAGCAGGTCACGACACGTGACGGCGAAACGCTGCTGGCCAAGAGTGTCATCATTGGCACCGGTGCCAACCCCCGCGTTCTGGGTATCAAGGGCGAGAAAGAATTCACTGCCAAGGGCGTTTCTTACTGCGCCACCTGCGATGCCGACTTCTATGAAGATCTGGATATCATCGTTGTAGGCAGCGGCAACACTGCCGTCGAAGAATCTGTTTTCCTGACCAAGTTTGTCAACAGCGTCCGCATGGTTGTACTGCACGACGAAGGCGTACTGGATGCGGATCGTACCGCCCAGGATCAGGCTTATGCGAACGACAAGATTTCCTTTATCTGGAACTCCTGCGTTGACGAGATCTGCGGCGACGAACTGGTTAATGGCGTCAAGATCAAGAATCTGAAGACCGGTGAAATCACCGAAGAAACCTGCGACGGCGTCTTCATGTTCGTGGGCACCGTACCTGCAACGGATTTCCTGAAAGACACCATCGAATTGAGCAAAGGCGGTTACATCGTCGTCGATGACAAGCAGGAAACCTCCATGCCCGGTGTTTTCGCGGCCGGTGATGTCTGCGACAAGTTCCTGCGTCAGGTTGTCACTGCAGCCGGCGACGGTGCAGTAGCTGCGGTTGCGGCTGACCGCTACATCCAGGAAGAAGAACACTGGAAAGAGTCCGTACTGGATGCCCCGAAAGATGTGCTGGTGACGTTCTGGAGCCCGGTGGATCCCAAGAGTCTGGAGCTGATGCCGCACCTGGAAAAGATGGCAGCAGAGAAAGGCCTCAAGCTGGTGACCATGGACACCTACAAGAGCCGCAACATCGCTGACCGCTATGAAGTCAGCCAGATTCCCACAGTGATCCGCTTCAGTCAGGGTGAGCCGGCCAGCCGTCTCGAAGCCCCCGCAGCGGACCAGCTTGAAAAGCTCGTTTGAGGTGAGTGAGATGATCGAAGTAGGCAAAGACAATTTCGAACAGGAAGTGAAGCAGCACCAGGGCATCGTCATGGTCGACTTCTGGGGTGAAAGCTGCGGTCGCTGCATGGAGCTGATGCCCGATGTCGTCGCCCTGTCCGAAAAGTACGGTGACAAGATCAAGTTCACCAAGCTGAACATTGCCGGCAACCGTCGTGTTGCCATGGGCCAGGGTGTTATGGGTCTGCCTTCCATGGTCTTCTACAAAGACGGTGAAAAGCAGCAGCACCTGTCCGGTGAAGAACTGGACGCCCAGCAGATTGAAGACGTGATTAAAGAATACGTTTAATCACTGAAAGCATTTTAAAAGTTTCATTACTGAAATTTTTAAAACAGGAATAACAGAATTTACATCATCGTTGCCGTTATTAATGAATGATTGAAAGACTGTTATTCCGACGCTGGATTCGATTCGTTCGATGACAGCATTTTGTAAGGTGATCTCCTTTCGGGGAGGTTGATTTTTCGAGTTCGCTTTATTGCGATTTTTCAGGTCAGAAAGCCATGCTGAAAGACAAGAAAGTCGTAATACTCGGTGATCGCGACGGCGTCCCAGGTCCTGCCATTGAAGAATGTGTCAAGACCGCAGGTGCCGAGGTTGTATTCAGCACCACCGAGTGTTTCGTCTGAACTAGCGCAGGCGCAATGGATCTTGAAAATCAAAAGCGGGTCAAGGAATTGTCCGAAAAGTACGGCCCTGAGAACATCGTTGTTGTTCTCGGCGGCGCTGAGGCCGAAGCATCCGGCCTGGCAGCTGAAACCGTAACTAGCGGCGACCCGACTTTTGCAGGTCCGTTGGCCGGAGTCCCGTTGGGACTTCGTGTACACCATATCGTAGACGCAGAGATCAAGGATGAAGTGGATCCTGATGTTTACGAAGAGCAGGTTGGAATGATGGAAATGGTTATGCCGGTTGATGAAATCACCGGTGAGGTCAGGGAGTACCGCGAGAAATTCTGTAAGTTTCTCGGCTAACCATTCACCCGGATGTTGCACTGAACGTTAACGTTTGTGCATCTGTCGTCTGTCCGGGACCAGCCTGTGTTGATCCAGGCAGACGGCAGGGTTCGAACCGGGTGTCCCCAGGGGCATCGGTTCAGTGTAACGGATGGGGTAGACGTGTGATGGCAGGACTGCCGGTGGGCAGTGATTTGCCAGACCAGTATCCGGCGATTATTTCGGCGATGATTAATAAGCTGCAGTACAGCTCCTCGAATTGCCGCAGTAATCAGACATAGATCCAACGGGAACATTGGTTTGTTTCCTTTGCGGCTGACCAGATGGAGTTCGTGCCGTGGACTACCCCGTTATTAAAGGCGCAAGTTACGTACTTGCTCATACCCCGGATTTTATTCCTTTCGGGTCTACCCAGGTATTCGCTCGCAAGTCGAATGACCAGGAATACCTTTCCTCACTGAAAAAGCACCAGCGTTCTTTTGAAGAAGTGGTCGCCTATCCGGCGAACCAGTGCTTTGTTGGTAATATCACCCCTGAAGCCCTCGACGGCATCGCCGCACCCTGGTATGAAAACCAGATCGAAGGTGCAGAGCGTCAGGGTCGTTTCGGCGAAATCATGCCGCAGGACGAATTCTTCGCCCTGATCAAGCATTCTGACGTGTTTGACCTGGTCAAACTCACCCCCGAATTCATTGAGCGCGCCAACCAGCGCCTGAGTATCCATCCGCTGCTCAGCCACATCGTGCTGGACGACAAGTGCGCGATGTCCGCCACTGACATGCACGCCCTGGTGGAAGAGCACATTGCTGAACCGCTGACCATTGACGGTGAGCTGATCGGCTGCGTCAAGCGCGCCCACGACGATGACGAAAACCTGAGCGCCCACATTATCCTGGAAAACCTGAGCGTGAAAGCCTCCGGTGTTCTGGCGGCGCTGCACCTGAAGAAGCAGGGCATGGACCTGTCCCAGGTGGATTACATCATCGAATGTTCCGAAGAAGCCTGCGGTGACATCAACCAGCGTGGCGGTGGTAACTTCGCCAAGGCTATCGGTGAACTGGTTGGCTGCACCGGCGCAACCGGCAGCGACCTGCGCGGTTTCTGCGCAGCGCCTGCACACGCCCTGATCCACGCGGCAGCGCTGGTTAAAGGCGGCGTATTCAAGAACGTCATGGTGGTAGCGGGCGGTGCGGTTGCCAAGCTGGCCATGAACGGCCGTGACCATGTCAAGAAAGGTCTGCCGGTTCTGGAAGACGCACTGGCCGGTTTCGCTACCATCATCAGCGAAAACGACGGTGTCAGCCCGGTTCTGAACACCGACATCATCGGTCGCCACACCATCGGTACCGGTTCTGCTCCGCAGGCCGTTATGACCAGCCTGATCTCTGCACCGCTCAAGCGTGCAGGCCGCACCATCACCGACGTGGACAAGTTCTCCACCGAGATGCAGAACGCCGAGATCACCAAGCCTGCCGGCGCGGGCAACGTACCGGAAGCCAACTACAAGATGATCGCCGCCCTGGCCGTTAAAGAAGGTCAGCTGGATCGCAGCGAACTGATGAACTTCGTTGGCAAGCACGGCATCACCGGTTACGCGCTGACCCAGGGTCACATCCCATCGGGCGTGCCTTACCTGGGCCACGGTCGCGACGCGATCCTGAACGGTGAGATCAACAGCTTCATGGTAGTGGGCAAGGGCAGCCTGTTCCTGGGCCGCATGACCAACCAGTTCGACGGTATCTCCACCCTGATCGAGAAGAACACGGGTGTGTCTGCTGGCAGCAGCTTTGATGGCGGCGAAGCCCGCAAGCTGGTGGCTGAAGCCATGAAAGACGTCGCTGAGCGTCTGCTGGAAAAAGCCGGTGAGCAATAAGGAGACGGTCATGGCAAAGCTTAATGAAGCCCTGGCCAGTGCTTTCAGTGACATGGCCGACGGCCTGGTCAGCGGCAGCTTCGGACGCAAAAAGCGTATCGGTCTGACCCTGGTCGGCAGCGAGCACGGTTCCGAGGAACTGGTGCGTGCGGCCACACTGGCAGCCCGTTCCTACGCGGATATCGAGCCGGTTCTGATCGGTGACGTAGCCGAAGCACCTTTCGAGCTGCATCCGGCCTCTGACCTGCACGAATGCCACCAGGTAATGGAAACGTTGCTGGACGAAGGCAAGATCGACGCCTGCGTCACCCTGCACTACAGCTTCCCGCTGGGTGTCAGCACCGTGGGCAAGGTCATCACCCCGGCGATTGGCCGCGAGATGATCCTGGCCACCACTACTGGCACCAGTGACACCATCCGCAATATCGCCATGGTGAAGAACGCCATCGCCGGTATCGCGCTGGCCAAGGCCACCGGCATCCAGGAACCCACCGTGGGCATCCTGAATGTGGAAGGTGCGGCACAGGTGGAACGCGCACTGCGTCAGCTGATCGACAACGGCTACCGCATGAACTTCACCGAATCCGCCCGTGCGGACGGTGGTGTCCTGATGCGCGGCAACGACCTGCTGCAGGGCGCGCCCGATGTGATGGTCGCTGACAGCCTGACCGGCAACCTGATGATGAAGGTATTTTCTTCCTTCAACACCGGTGGCAGCTACGAAGCACTGGGTTACGGCTACGGCCCGGGCCTGGGTGAAGACGCCAGCCGCCTGGTAGGCATCATCTCCCGCGCCTCCGGCGCACCGGTCATCGCCGGCGCCATGCGCCTGATGGCTGACAGTGCCCAGGGTGACCTGCTGGACGTCTACCGTCGTGAACTGAAGGCTGCGAAAGAAGCCGGTCTGGACGACGTGCTGCAGGGCCTGAAGCCAAAGGCTGCTGTCGAGAAAACGGAAACTGTCACTGCGCCGCCCGAGAAAGTCACCGACGGTGATATCAACGGCATCGATATCCTCGATATCGAAACCGCGCGTGACGCCCTGTGGGCCAAACAGATCTTTGCACGCACCGGTATGGGTTGCACCGGTCCCGTCGTCATGGTGGCGACTGAGGACATGGAGCAGGCACGCCAGGTGTTGAAGGAATCCGGGTTTATCGCTTGATCGATCAGGCGCCACCGGCGCCCGATCAACAGGCTATTCAGGAGAGTGTAATGAAACTAGAGATTGGCAATATCCATGTGAAGGAGTTGGCGTTCGGGGAGAACACCGCTCTTTCCTCCGGACGGGTGCAGATCAACCAGGAAGAACTGACTGGTTTCATCCGTGAACTGGACCACCGCATCACTGAAGTGAAGCTGGACATCGCCCTGCCAGGCGAAAAGACCCGCATCATGCCGGTGAAGGACGTTATCGAACCTCGCGTCAAGGTAGAAGGCAAGGGCTCCATGTTCCCCGGCCGCAACCCTGGCGAAGAGTCCATGGTCGGCGAAGGCCGTACCCATGTACTGAAGGGCATGGCGGTTGTGACTACCGGTAAGGTAGTTGGCTTCCAGGAAGGTATCATCGACATGAGTGGTCCTGGCGCGGAGTACACTCCGTTCTCCAAGACTATGAACCTGGTGATCACCTGTGAAGTAGACGACAGCTGCAACCAGTACGACCACGAAGCCATCCTGCGCAAGGTCGGCATCGAAACCGCTAACCGCATCGGTCAGCTGGCCAAGACCGCAGCTGCGGACGAAACCCGCACCTACGAAACCAAGCCGCTGCTGGAGCAGGCTGCCCAGTACCCGAACCTGCCCAAGGTCGGCTACATCTACATGCTGCAGAGCCAGGGTCTGCTGCACGACACCTACCTGTACGGTGTTGACGTGAAGACCATTCTGCCCACACTGCTGTACCCCACAGAAGTGATGGACGGTGCGATCATGAGCGGTAACTGCGTATCCGCCTGTGACAAGAACCCCAGCATCGTGCACCAGAACAGCCCGGTTATCCACGAGCTGTATGAGCACCACGGCACCAAGTACAACTTCATGGGCGCGATCGTGACCAACGAAAACGTGACCCTGGCCGACAAGGAGCGCTCCTCCAACTACGTCGCCAAGCTGGCTGTACAGATGGGCCTGGATGCGGTCATCGTGAGCGAGGAAGGCTTCGGTAACCCTGACGCTGACCTGGTCATGAACTGCCGCAAGCTGGAAGAAGCCGGTATCAAGACCGTCCTGCTGACCGACGAATACGCCGGCCAGAACGGTGAGAGCCAGTCTCTGGCTGACTCTACTCCGAAGGGCGACGCTGTGGTCACCAACGGTAACGCCAACCAGGTTATTCACCTGCCCGCCATGGATCGTCTGATCGGCCACGACACCTATGCCGACATGATCGCCGGTGGTTGGGACGGCAGCCTGCACGCTGACGGCTCCATCACTGCCGAGATCCAGGTGATCACCGGTGCTACCAACGAGTTGGGTTACAGCAACCTGACTGCCATGGCAGGTTAAGGATTACAGGAAGAGAACAGATCATGACTATCAAGATTGTTCATTACATCAACCAGTTCTTCGGTCAGAAGGGCGGCGAAGAAGCAGCCAACCTGCCCATGGAACTGGTCGACGGCCCCGTCGGCCCCGGTACTGCACTGCAGGCGGCCCTGAGCGGCAAAGCTGAAATCGTCAAGACTATCATCTGCGGCGATTCCTACTTCAACGAGAACGAAGGCGTTGCCTGCATGGGCATCCGCGAAATTCTCGAAGACATCAAGCCTGACATGATCGTTGCCGGTCCTGCGTTCAACGCTGGCCGTTACGGCATGGCCTGCGGCAAGGTGGGTGAAGTTGCTCACGGCATGGGCATCCCGGCCATCACCGGTATGTACAACGAGAACCCCGGCTACGAACTGTACCGGAACTTCTCCTACATGGTGCAGACCACCAACAGCGCTGCCGGCATGCGTGATGCCATCCCTGCGATGACCAAGCTGATCACAGCTTACATCGAGAAAGAAGGCAAGCTGGGTTCTCCGGAAGAAGAAGGCTACATGCCTCGCGGCCTGCGCGTTAACTTCTTCGCCGAAGAGCGTGGCGCCAAGCGTGCGGTTGACATGCTGATCGCCAAGATCGAAGGTCAGCCCTTCAAGACTGAATACGAAATGCCCGTATTCGACCGTGTTGCACCTCAGCCAGCCGTCAAGGACCTGAGCACTGCGACTATCGCCCTGGTGACTTCCGGTGGTGTGGTACCGAAAGGTAACCCTGACCACATCGAATCCTCCAGTGCTTCCAAGTACGGCGCCTACAGCATTGCTGGTCTGGAATGCCTGTGCGAAGCAACCCACGAAACCGCTCACGGTGGTTACGATCCGGTTGCCTGTAACAAGGATTCCAACCGTGTTCTGCCTGTCGACGTACTGCGCGACATGGAAAAAGAAGGCAAGATCGGCAAACTGCACGACACCTTCTACACCACGGTCGGTAACGGTACTTCCGTTTCCAACTCTAAAGCGTTCGGCGCTGAAATCGCGATGCACCTGAAGAATGCGGGGGTAACTGCCGCCATTCTGACCTCCACCTGAGGAACCTGCACGCGTTGCGGTGCAACGCTCGTCAAAGAAATCGAAAAAGTTATGCCTGTCGTCCACATCGCCACTGTTGTGCCGATCTCCCAGACTGTAGGTGCTAACCGTATCGTTCCTGCTGTTGCGATTCCTCATCCGCTGGGCAACCCCAAGATGGATGCAGCTGAAGAGAAGGTTCTGAGAAGAGGTCTGGTGGAAAAAGCGCTGACCGCGCTGGCCACTGAGATCGAAGACCAAACCGTCTTCTAAGGCATATCCCCCGGTACTTCGGTGCCGGGGGATTTTTTTAGGCATGAATGAACAATAAGAAACAAACCCTCACACATTCTAGGACTTGATAATGCGTTTTAAACCAACCAATTCCTCTGTTCCCCCCTGACGATTTTCCGGATCACCCACCGTTCTACCCGTTCCACTTTGATGCGCTAGTAACAACGAAACATCCGGGGGAAAGTCGTTATGACAAACGGTAAGAAAAAGATGCCCTTGCTCCTGAAGGTCATCATTGCAATCATCATTGGTATTCTTTTCGGGCAGGTCGTCACCGCTACTGACGGCGGCAGTCTTGGAACAGTCTTAACTTATGGCCTGCGGGTCGGTGCCACATTCAGTGACATATTCAACCGCTATGTCGGTTTCTTTGTACCCCTTTTAATTGTCGGCCTGGTCGCACCCTCTATTGCTGACCTAGGCATGAAAGCCTCCAAGGCGTTATTGATTACCGTCGCCCTGGCGTACGGTTCCGCCTTCGGTGTCTCCCTGATCGCCTACCTGCTGGGCACCAGCATTATTCCGTCCATCGTAACGCCCGGTTCCGCCGCAGAAGCCAATGCCATCAATGTTGGCTCCTTCCTGCCGGCCAGTTTCACCTTTGAACCGATCATGGGCATTATTACCGCTATCGCCCTGGCATTCTCCATCGGCCTGGCCGCTGCCTTCATCAAGAGCGAAACCCTGCCGAAGTTCCTGGACGACGGTAAGCAGATTGTTATCAAGATTCTGGGTGGCTTTATTGTGCCGCTGCTGCCTTACCACATCGGCATCATCTTCGCGAAGATGTCCGCACAGGGGAACATCCTCCAGAACCTGGTCAACTTTGCCAGCATCATCGGCGTGATCATCATGCTGCAGATTGCTTACCTGCTGGTACTGTACTTCACCGCAGGCAGCCTGACCGGCCGTAACCCGATCACTGCCATCAAGAACATGTTGCCGTCTTACTTCACCGCGCTGGGCACACAGTCGTCTACTGCGACCATTCCGGTAACCCTGAAGTGTGCCGAAGCGAACGGTGTGTCAGAGGATGTCCGCGGCTTCACCATTCCGCTGTGCTCCACCATCCACCTGACCGGCTCTGCCGTGACACAAACGTTCGGTTCCATGGCGGTATTTTTCTTGTTCCATGGTACAGTTCCGACCCTGGCCATGATGCTGCCGCTGGTCATTTTCCTCGGCATTATCCTGATCGCAGCTCCCGGTGTTCCCGGTGGTGCGCCGGCGGCCACTGTCCCTGTCCTGAAGAGTTTCATGGGCTTCACCCCGGAAATGTCCGGCATCATGTATACCCTCGGTATTACCAACGATGCCTTCAGTACTGCCTCCAACGTGGCCGGTGATGGCGCGATCTCCATGATCGTCGACAAGCTGACCGCGAAGGATCAGGCCGCGATGAAAGAGCTCCATGAACAGGAAGCTGCAGCACATCATGCCGCAGCAAAATAGTCCTCGATGCGGCTTGCCGGTGATCCCGTCAAGTCACTGTGTTACTCCTGAAGAAATAAGCTGAACGCGAATGAACAAGGCATTTTTCTACGAGCACCTGCAAGGCCAGCTCAACGACATGAAAGAACAGGGTCTGTACAAGAGCGAGCGTGTGATCACCTCGCAGCAGCAGGCTGACATCACCGTGAGTTCCGGTGCTGAAGTTCTGAACTTCTGTGCGAACAACTACTTGGGGCTGGCGAATTCGCCGGAGCTGATCAAGGCCGGTCAGGAAGGTCTGGACAAGTGGGGCTACGGCATGGCGTCCGTACGCTTCATCTGCGGTACCCAAGAAATCCACAAGACCCTGGAAAAGCGGATCTCCGACTTCCTGGGCATGGAAGACACCATCCTGTACTCCTCCTGCTTCGACGCCAACGGCGGTCTGTTCGAAACCCTGCTGGGTCCGGACGATGCGATCATCAGTGACGCGCTGAACCACGCCAGCATCATTGACGGCGTGCGTCTGTGCAAGGCCAAGCGTTTCCGCTATGCCAACAACGACATGGCAGAACTGGAAGCCCGCCTGAAGGAAGCGGAAGAAGCCGGTGCCCGCTACAAGCTGATCGTTACCGACGGCGTTTTCTCCATGGACGGCATCATCGCCAACCTGAAAGGCGTCTGTGATCTGGCCGACAAGTACAACGCCATGGTGATGGTTGATGATTCCCACGCCGTTGGTTTTATCGGCGAGAACGGCCGCGGCAGCCACGAGTACTGCGACGTGATGGGCCGTGTCGACATCATCACTGGCACCCTGGGCAAAGCCCTGGGCGGCGCTTCCGGCGGTTATACCTCTGCGCGCCGTGAAGTGATCGAGATGCTGCGTAACCGCTCTCGTCCATACCTGTTCTCCAACACCCTGTGCCCAGCGATTGCCAACGCGTCCGTCAAGGTACTGGACATGCTGGAAGACGGTGCCGAGCTGCGTCAGAAGCTGCGTGACAACAGCCAGTACTTCCGCACTGAAATGGAAAAGCTGGGCTTCACCCTGGCGGGCATGGATCACGCGATCATTCCGGTCATGCTGTTTGATGCATCACTGGCCCAGAAATTTGCTGAGAAGATGCTGGAAGAGGGCATTTACGTTATCGGTTTCTGCTTCCCGGTTGTGCCTCAGGGACAAGCTCGTATCCGTACCCAGATGTCTGCTGCCCACGACCGTGAGCACATTGACCGTCTCATCGCAGCCTTCACCAAGGTTGGCCGCGAACTGGACGTCATCTGATCGATTGAATGACCGGCGCCGACCCAAAAAGTCGGCGTCCGGGGACTGACACCAAAAGTGCAGTCCGGGTCAAGGGGGTGCGGTCAAGACTGTATTTCCACGGATACTGCACAATGGTCGCCAGAATACCCACAAGGTAATAGTTGTAAGGTACACACATGAAAACGCTGGCCAAACTGAAGGCTGAGAAAGGCATTTGGATGGACGATCAGCCGATTCCTGAAATCGGTCACAATGACGTCCTGATCAAGATCAAGAAGACCGCGATCTGCGGTACTGATATCCATATCTACAACTGGGACGAATGGGCGCAGAAGACCATTCCCGTGGGTATGACTGTCGGTCACGAATACGCCGGTGAGATTGTTGAAATCGGCAAGGAAGTCAAAGGCCTGAAGATCGGTGACCGTGTCTCCGGTGAAGGTCACATCGTTTGCGGTCACTGCCGTAACTGCCGTGCCGGCCGCGATCACCTTTGCCCGAACACTGTGGGTGTGGGCGTTAACCGTATGGGCGCTTTCGCGGAATACCTGGCGATTCCTGCGGCCAACGTTTACCCGCTGCCTGATGATATCTCCGATGATCTGGCCGCGATCTTCGATCCGCTGGGTAACGCCGTTCACACTGCGCTGTCTTTCGACATGGTGGGTGAAGACGTACTGATCACCGGCGCCGGTCCCATCGGCATCATGGCCGCTTCCATTGCCCGTCACGCGGGTGCACGCCACGTCGTGATCACCGATGTGAACGACTACCGTCTGGCACTGGCCCGCGAAATGGGTGCTGCCAACCGCGTGGTTGACGTGTCCAAGGAAGCCCTGGAAGACGTCATGACAGAACTGGGCATGAAGGAAGGTTTCGACGTAGGCCTGGAAATGTCCGGCAACGGTATCGCCTTCAACCAGATGCTGGCCAACATGGAAAACGGCGGCAAGGTTGCCCTGCTGGGTATTCCCGGCAAGGACACTGTCATCGACTGGAACAACGTGATCTTCAAGGGTCTGTTCATCAAAGGCATCTATGGCCGTGAAATGTTCGAGACCTGGTACAAGATGACCAGCATGATCCAGAGCGGTCTGAACATGGAACCGATCATTACTCACCGCTACCACGTGGATAACTACGCGGAAGCCTTCGAAGTGATGGCCAGCGGCAAGTCCGGCAAAGTAGTGCTGGACTGGAGCTAATCGTTATTGCTCACAAGCAGACGACAGGATGTCGTCTGCTATCGCCCGGACTGTTGAAGAGGCAGCAGCCGTGAGTCTGGCACGACGCCATCCGTATTACTGAAAGCAGCAAAACCTGAGCAGCTGAATACTTCTCAATAAAACGACAATAGACGTATAAATAGCTGAAAGGAACAGAATGGGTCAGACCGACCGTCGGCCCGGATGGAGTGAAAGACGTTTGACGAATTTGTAAGCCGTCGCAAAACGGGAAGATATCCCCTGTCATCCGGGGGAAATTGCAGGATCAGTGGATAACAGGTTTTGCGACGTAACGTACGAACCGATTTTTTCAACAAAAAAGGGTCTGAGTATGGAACTCTTAAAG
This sequence comes from uncultured Kistimonas sp., assembly GCA_964291505.2. Classification (GTDB taxonomy): domain Bacteria; phylum Pseudomonadota; class Gammaproteobacteria; order Pseudomonadales; family Endozoicomonadaceae; genus Kistimonas. The sequence goes on from OZ220216.1 coordinate 276,622, forward strand.
GGTGTCACGTTACTGCTCATCACGCTGTCGCTGTTTTCACTGTTCAGTGCCTATATGCCGAGAGGCCGCGCTGCCATGGGGGGATTGGCTAACGCTGCGGTCGCCAGTTTTCTTGTCGAGGCTGTTCACTCCTATATCACCGGTGACTTCATGGGCATTGCCTTCCTGAAGGAAACTGGTCTTGCCGCCGGTTCCATGGGCGGTCCGGCTGCTGCCATGCTTGTTATCATCGGGATGGGCGCCAGCCCCGTGATGGGTGCCGTGGCGGGAGTTGCCGTGGCGGGTCAGGGTATTCTGCCGGGCTTCATTGCCGGTTATGCCTGCTTCTTTGTCGCCAAGACGCTGGAAGACAAACTGCCCGAAGGTGTTAACGTGATTGCCGGGGCGCTGATTACCGCGCCGATCGCTTACCTGGTGGCCTCGTGGTCTGCACCGGTGGTGAATGAGACATTGGGGGTTGTGGGTCTTGCCATCAGTGAAGCCACCAAGCAGTCACCTTATGTGATGGGTATCGTGCTGGGCGGCATCATCAAGATCGTCTGCACCTCACCGCTGAGTTCCATGGCACTGACCGCCATCCTCGGCCTGACCGGCCTGCCGATGGGTATTGCCGCCATTGCCTGTGTGGGTGGTAGCTTCACCAACGGTATTGTGCTCAAGCGTCTGAATCTGGGGAATAACGGTAACGTAGCCGCTATCATGCTCGAGCCGCTGACCCAGGCGCCGATTGTCACCGCGAACGCCCTGAAGTTCTACTCCTGCAACTTCTTTGGTGGTGCGCTGGCTGGCCTTGGCGCTGTGTACTTCGGCATCATCAACAACGCCCCCGGTACTGCGGCGCCGATTCCCGGCCTGCTGGCACCGTTTGCCTTCAACGACCCGATGAACGTGATCGGTGCGCTGGTGGTAGCGATGATCGGTGGTACCCTGGCGGGTTTTGTCGGCACCGAGATTCACCTGAAACTGCGTGGTGCGCCCAAGGCTGCTGAGCCTCAGCCGGTGATGAACTCGTAAGTAAGGTAATACTTTTCTGCCAGGGCTCCATATATGGAGCCCTGGCTTTTTAGCTTTAAATAGTCATTTTTTATTGGGTTGTGGCTCCATGTACGCTGAGATGGCTTATATCAGCATACTGAGTTCGTGGTGCTTGTTGCCATTGGCTGATTACACTGAGAGGGCTGATGATTGGGTTGTCGGAATCTTGTGAAGTAATCGTTAATTTACATTCCATGTTAATCATAAGCTTGCGCAGCTGATTGTATTGGCTCATTACTAAGGGCTCGATAAACGAATCAACACGTAGTCCACCGGGTTGTCCTGTCAGTTTTACCTCTATTTCTACGGAAGTGGTGTCGGAGCTGTCGGATGAGCCTGACCCATTATTTGCATGGCGTACTTTGAATGTTGTCAGCTGCCCTTGAACATCTAACTTGGTTTCCTTTCCAAAAGTGTGTTGCAGTAAATATTGTCCAAACACGCGCATAGTCATTGTTGTCATCTGTGTTAAATATTGGCATACCGCTTCGATCATAGCTTGGTTATGAGTGGTAAAGGACTCGAGAGTTCTCAGTACGATCCCTAAGTCTTGTTGCTGGAATCCGCGCGGACGTGTGCTTTCGGTTAAATTAACAACACAAGTTCCTGCATCGTTAATGAGTTTTATCTGGTTTGCTATTGGGCGATTTTCAAAATTTTCCATGAAGGATTTGGGTAGTTTATATTTTGCTGTTTCTTTTTTTTGATCATCGATCTTCTCGTCGCTATCGGTGTTTTTTTCGGTTTTTGTTAAAGGTTCCAGATGGTGTGAGTAATGTGTATATTCTGGGTCGTCAGGTTTTTGCTTTAGTTGCTTGATAAATTGATTTTGAAATTGCCTAAGATTATGTTCACTTATAACCCCAAGCTCATCAGTCTTACCATCGACTGAAATGCCTAGCCGGTGATACTCTTTATTGCACTGTTTAATATATTTATCAGCTAATTCTTGAGATGTCTTTCTCAAGCATCCTTTGATTGTGTGTAAATGTTCATGCTGATCTTTTGGTATTTCGCTGAGTAGGCTTTTGGTGTCGTACCTGAGGTCTGAAACCACCTCCGCTGCACATGTTAAGGTGTATAGCTGTATTTGTGGCGATTCTTTAATGTAATGTTGTTCTAGTTGAGCTTCTGCTAGCTGTATGTAGACCAAGAACTCTGACGAGTCGTCAATATTAAAATATTTAAGCGCTGATAGGATGTTTTTCCTGAATTCTTCAACGTATGTTCGTATGGCCTGAATAGTTTCAAAATCAAATAAAGAATCACCTAGTAGTTCTGCGGGCGTTCTTTCATGAAAGGGGATGAAAGAGGTCGTGCTTTCTGCCAGCCGAACTTGTCGGGTCACAGGTCCGTGTTGGCGGGAGGCTATTGCGAAACCGCCCATTTCAGAACTATCGGAGTTTGCCTGGTGGCCGTAACACAAACAGGTAGAAGTGCCGCAATCGGGTAAATAGGAGGAGACTCGATGAAGAGTACGGCTTAAAAATGTGGTGTCAGGCTGGCTGCGGGCTTGGTTAGTCTCTCTACTGCTATTGGTGGGGGATCCTGGTTGAGGAATGGAGGATGCCATAATCTTTTCTCCTAAACTGTTGACGTCTTCGTGCTCACTCAGACATCAATAGCGATCCTTAGGTTCCTGATCGGCAGATAATGACTATTTTTGTTACGAGAAGGCGATTCAATACTCCTTGCGTTTGAATAAAACCATTGGGTAATACCCCATTATTCCTGTCACTTCGGGGGGCCAGAATTTGATTTGTTATTTTCTGACGATTCTTGTGTTTGTTTTTGGACTTTGAGTGCTTCAAGTTCAGCCAACTCTGCTTCTTCCTTCTTTTCCTCTTCTGTTTTGATAGGTTCAACGCTGAGATCAAGCCCGCCACTGCTGGAACTGCTACCATTTTCGTGATGCAGTTTGAGTTTCAGGCGGAGATTGTTAGGGAAGTCGGCATTTTTTAAGGCTTCTTCTTCATTAATTTTTCCCTCGACCGTGAGTTTGAACAGCGCACTGTCAAACGTTTGCATGCCTAACTCTTCGGATTTCAGCATGACATCCTTGATGGAGGCCAGATCCCCTTTCTGAATCAGTTCCTTGATCGTATGAGTACCGAGCAGTATCTCAATTGCAGCACAGCGCTTTTTATCGACAGTGGGAATCAGGCGTTGGGATATGAAAGCACGGAGGTTATTCCCAAGATCGCCCAGCAGCTGTTTGCGTCGTTCTTCTGGGAAGAAGTTGATGATCCTGTCCAGTGCCTGACTGGCATTGTTGGCGTGCAGCGTGGAGATTGCCAGATGCCCGGTTTCTGCAAACGCCATGGCGTATTCCATGGTTTCCTGGTCCCGGATTTCACCGATCAGGATCACATCCGGCGCCTGGCGTAGCGTGTTTTTCAGGGCTGCATGGAAGCTGCGGGTATCCACACCCACTTCGCGCTGGTTGATGATGCTTTTCTTATGCTTGTGCACAAATTCAACCGGGTCTTCAATGGTGATGATATGGCCGCCGGAGTTGCTGTTGCGGTAATCAATCAGTGCCGCAAGGGAGGTCGACTTACCGGAGCCGGTACCACCGACAAACAGGATCAACCCACGTTTGGTCATAATCACGTCTTTGAGGACTTCAGGCAGCCTGAGGTCGTCAAATTTGGGAATGTCGGTTTTGATGTTTCGGGCAACGATGGATATCTCATTACGTTGCTTGAAAATATTGATCCGGAACCGGCCACAGTTGGGGATGGATATCGCCAGATTCATTTCCAGCTCGCGCTCAAACTCCAGGCGCTGTTCTTCATCCATAATGTCGTTGGCAATGGCTTCGATGTCACCGGATTGAAACGGCTCCTTGGCCAGTGGCTTTAAGGTGCCCTGGAATTTCGCACAGGGGGGCGCATAGGTGGAAAGATACAGATCCGAGCCATCCTTGCTCGCCAGAATCTTAAGCATCTGTTTGAATTCCATAGCTATCGTCCCTGATAGAGGTCTTACTGGAGATTGTTATCGTAAATAAGTAAAGCACAGACAGACGCGATTGGGAGGGAAGCCCGTTGAGTGCAGGGAATGACTGTGATCGTTACTGGTGATTTGCCCAGACGCCCTGATCGATAGCCCTGGCGGCCTGTAACAGGTGCTCAGCATCGTGCTGTGTGATTACGGTATGGTGATGAGAATATGCTTCAAGATAGTAGGCATTAAACGCTTCCCTAACGGCATGTTCACCATACGCATCCGATACGGCCGCATAAAAGGAGCGATTGATAAGAAAACGGGGTTGGCAACGTGACAGCATGTGACCAAGTGCGGTTGAACTGGCTGTTGTGATTGATTCGGTCGTATGGTTGTACTTCACGCTTTCCTGAAGGTGAGCATGGGAGGCGTTGCTCTGTTTTGAGAATGCCAGTGAATCTAAAGTGACTTTGTAGGGATGGTGCATAATTACGTTCATCCTTCCCTGGACTGTTGGTACTCCTTACAATTTAGTCATTAAAACAGCACCATGGGCTAACTAGTTAAGATGTATTTGATTTAGGATTTGTAGCTTTTATGCGTTTTTTTTCTTTATTTTAAATTCGAATAAAACGTTTTGTTGTTTTTTGTGTTTGGGTATTTAAGTTGATGTAAGTTGCCGTTAAGGGGGAGGGAACTTTTCTGTTTGTTTTATGACAAATAGCCATATTTACTCTGTCTTATTGAGGGTGGAATGGCCAGTTCAATAGCAAAGCCAGGTCCAAGTGGGCTGGAGAGTGCAATCGCTAAGCAGGATGTTGAAAAAAAACAATATACTAAGTTGGATCTACGAAATGATGTTGCGCCAACATGGGGTATTTATGCTTTTGGTGGAAGGAAAGTTGAGATCCTATCCGTTGCTTCAAAAATAAGAAATAGCGTTGTTCCGGAGAGTGTTAAAAAATTAATTGATGATGAAGCAATCAAGCCGCATCGTATGCCGTGTTTTGAGCCAAGTCCGAATGCGAGGTTACAATTTTCTGATTATTCCAGTGATGCAGAGATGCTGGATGAAATTTTGAAGCTTAAGCATGAATATGATAGTAAGAAAAAGGCTGAAAGCCGTAGTGCGAAAATTAAAAAAACTGTAAAGACTCAAACAGCTAGCAGTGAGTTTGAGTTGTTGTTAAAGAATCCACATTTTCCATCAGCTGAAATATTTTCATTTGGACCTGATGCTGGTTGTCGTGTTAAAGACATTCATGAGCAATACTATGTCACCATGCCTGATACTGCCGATGTGGTGAAACAGAAGGTGGTAGCTGTTTTTTTTCAAGAGGATCAATGTGAGACTATGCATTTGGCAGGTACCGGTCTGAAAAACTCTCAGATGACATTTATAGCAGGGAAAAAAAAGCGTTGGCAGGGAAAAAAAATCGATGAGGTATGGTTGAAATTAGGTGAGTGTGCCATTTTCGTAAGAGGTGAAGAGTCCTGGGATTTGTATTTTTGTTTAAGGTATAAAAAAATACGCGCCAAAATACACACGCAGGTTTATCAAGGATATCCACTCATTGTATCTGGTTCGAAGTCAATCCTTACTATTAATGATGGTGAATTGTTTTTGCCTGAGAAATTGATCGTAACTGTATTTGAGGATATCTGTAAATGTCTTGATGCTAGTGAAGCCAAAAAAGCAGCCAAAAAAGAAGTCAAAAAAGAAGTCAAAAGGAAACCGTTTCCATGGGGGTGGTGTACTAAGGTGACTTTGTTATCATTTCTGGAAGCCAATAAGGGTTGCGAACATGTTCAGTTTTTTTATCATTCGCAAGAGTTTCTTCATACGGTAGGTGTTTTTGCAATTGTAGAAAAAGAACGGGTGTTTTTTTATATTCATGAAACGCTAGGCGAATTAGATGTAATATCAATGCGGCTTCGAGATGAAATTAAAGAAGTGTTGAGCGAGTGTTTTAAGGATAAAAAAAACATTGTAGTTATGTATCCCAAAAAAAGGTTGCAGGGGGATTATGAAAGTTGTGGTGTTATGGCGCTTTCAGCGATGAGGTTTTTCAGGAAGAAACGCCTCTCATTTACTAAATGTTTGAAAAGAGTCATCGGAAATGTCAAGCCCGGGTATTCATCAATCGCCCTGCCTGTATATTCACTTCACGTTGACTTGTTGAAATTTTATCAAGGGAATGTCGAATCGATTGATAGTGGGAAGCGTCAACAACTCCTTTTAAACAGGCAAACTCTGGACCAGTATCTTGAAGATCACATGCTCACATTGGAATCGAAATCTACTGGTAAGAAAAAAGAAATCAAGTTTAATGTCGCACCGTTGAATGCCCGATACAATTATATGCAACGCTATGATCGTGTGGTCTCAATGACGTATGAGGCGTCAGCTTCCCATGCTTCGGCGACACAGCCGGTTGCTGCAGTGAGTCGAAGAAAGCGTTATACGTCGACTGATATTGAGCGTGCGATAACGCTTCATCAAGGAGGTGGTAAAAGCTGGAAGGACGTTAAAGAGGAAACGGGTGTTTCACAACAAGTGGTCGCTCGATATGAAAAACGAAAAGCGGAAACGTCTTCACCTGATGCACCACAAAGTAAAAAGCTGGTGTTTGTTCCCATACCTATACCCATACCTGTACCTGTTCCGGTTTATAACCAGATGTTGCGTCGTGCCGGCATAGAAGATCCAACATCGCAAACAGGTCTGATGTTTAATCCAGAGTCATCTACAGAACAAACGCTGTCCTGGCCAGACATTGAGCTGGACTGAATCAGCCTTCTGCCGTATGCCAGAAAATCAGGCACTGGCAGCCCACATGCAATGGGGGCTGCGGTGGGCTGTGTTCATAGATCAGTTGCAGGGATTCGCAGTCAGCGCAATCATCGCAGCTTTTGACTTCCCAGCGAAGCTTCTCGCCTTCAGGTGCAGTGATGAGTCGGAACGTATTGGTTCGTGCAACACTGTAGGTACCTTTCATCAGCTTGCCCAGCGCTTCATAGTATTGCCAGGCTACCTGTAAATCGCGAACCTTCTTTTCCATGTCTCTGGGTGGAATCAGGTAATAAAGCTCGTTCAAGGGCAGCATATTGACCAGTTTGCCCATGACACCCTTTGCGCCGTCCAGCAGGGAAATCGCATCAGCCTTATTCTTGGCTTTTTCATGAATGTTGCAGTCCGAGATCAGCTCAGACAGATCTGTCATGCTGAGTTGCTGCAACAGCACGGATTGCGGGATTTCCGTACCTTGCAGGCAGAGGTTGGCGTTAACCAGCTTTTTCATATGCTGAATGATCACTTTGTCAGTCTCGCTGACCTGCATGATTTTTTCGATATGTGAGGCGTAGGTCATGTAGATTTCATGCGCCTCTTTGCCGTGATTGGTGATGATAATTTCATCAAGACCTTTGGTTTCTGGCAGATCCCGCAATAGCGGGGCAATCTCGGACGAGAGCCGGATAGGCAGTGATTGCATCGCTTTGTCAGTAAACTCACCCATCATGTAACTCTTGTCGCTTTTCTTGGCGCTCTCCCAGTCCGGTGAGTTGTCAATGAGTGAGTTGATGGTTTCCTTAAACTGTTTTTTGTGCTTTTTGATATAGGCGTCTATCTCAAGGCAGTGCACCTGGTAGCGTGCAAGCACTGGTGCGAGAGGGGCTTTTTCCAACCATTCGCCGTTTTCGTAGTGGTCAATCCGTTCCCTGACCGCCTGGGCGATCACTTCGGATTCGGTCTCCAGTGTCAGTTGGAAAGTCGTCCCCGGATTAAGCAGGTAGCCATTGGCTGTTTTCTCGATAGGGGGAATCTGATAGATCAGGCGGCCTGAGTCATTGGTGCTCAGCGCACTGTTCTGGGGCGTTTTTTCTGTTGCGGGTAATGTTGCTGGCGTTGCCTCATCCTCATCCTTACGGGCTTTGGGTACCGCATAGTCAGGATCAGACGTTGCCGGGCCTGCAAGGTAAATAAACAGGAATGTTACCAGGCCTGACAGGGTGGGAGGCATCCAGCCGACGGTTTGATCCACGGCCATGGCAAGGGTGATGATCCCGCAGATCAACCCGATCAGATAAAACAGCATTACTTTTATGTAGGCCATGGGTTGCTGAGCTCCTGCCGACAACCGGATGTCAATCCTATATGTTTACCACTTATGGATAATCCTCGTAAACTGATTCTCCTGCCATCAGCAATGCTTACTGATTGGTTTGTAGTCATTTTACTCGAAGGAACTATTTGCCCAAAAAAGACTCTTTCTTCTGTGGATGGGTCACTGGATTGTCGATGGGGTCTGTTAGGCGAAAATTATTAACCGCTCTCTATCATTAGCTGTTTTGTACAAGAAAAATGCGGCGATTGTAGATCATTCATGAGACTTGTTATTTTAAAGTACTCCTCAATGGGAATAGTAGTATGGAGTTGTATCAGGCGGGCTTAAGACGCGCAGCATCAGAAGATAATCTTTGGGACATTGACCGTTGTCGTGAACCCTTTCAGGGCGCTTTTCGTTGGCGCGTTTGTCGAAAAAGTGATGTGAAAACGTGGCGAAGTGAGCTGCATCTGTGTTCGAGTGTTCATGATGACAGTATTGAGAGAGAAGACGGGTTCTACCAAAAGGCTAATAATGCACCGATAAAACCGTTTGATATCAGAAGAGTTTGTGTGAAGACAATCCAAGCACTGCTTCAAAATGCATATACACCTGAAAGTCAGGGGGAATCTCTTCAGGCAATAAAAAGAAATTGTTCAAAGGCGTTTGTACAAATAGAGGCATTTTCTGACCTTCAACTAGAAAATCAGGAGATGGGATTGTTCTTTGAATATTTAAAGTTTTTCAGCACGTTTGTGTGGTGCGATACTTTTAAGGGAATTGTTGAAAGTGTGGTTGAATATATAAGAAAGTTACCGGGGGGGGCATCTGATGACTATTCGAGTCTGGAAAATGCTTTAAAGTGTGACCTGTGGTCTCAGGCAATGAATGATGCGTTAGGTGACTATTTTTGTATCTATAAAGATCCTAAGTTTGTCGAGTATTGTCGTAAAAAACTATGGTCACAAACAAAAGAAGCGGTAACGCATTTTATGCAACGTGGACCAATGGAAGACCAGAGTATTTCTTCAGATTGGCAACAACAGGTGCAAGGCTCCAATACCGATGAGCGATATGGCCAAGTTTTTGCTCGTTCTTTTGATGTGCTGTTTGGCAGGTTTTTTCAGTGGAGGCAGGTTAGCGTTGAAAAGAAAACCGAAATGTTAACGGCGTATGATGAATCGTTAACGTCATTAAGGTTGGATTTAGAGTCAGTGATCGCAGACAACCCTGGAACGGTAAGCGATCAGAGAGGGGTAGAGCATCTTCTGGTGATGATTGATTCAGGATACTTGACCTGTGAGACATTTGAAAAACTGGCCGAGTTAATCAGGCATATGCATCAGGATGTTGTTGAGGGGCATCGCTTATTTCCGGCTCTTTTAGCGGCTAAAGAAGCGAAATACCTGATCTCTGTGATTCAGGAATTTCCTCAGTTGTCAGGTTGCCGTCATACAATAGCCAGAATGATAAGCTATGCGCTGGCTCGTCGACTTGATCTTGCATTGATCAAGTTACCCGAAACATACCGTATGGCGTATCGTGGAACGATTCTGCACGCCGAATATACTGAATGTTATTGCCCTGCAGCGATCATTAGAAGGCTGGAAGCAACAACCTGCGAAGCAGAAAAGCAGGGAAAGGAGTCACAAGGTCGTTACCCGGGCGGGATTCTGTCTTTATCGAAAACGCAATTGCCCCCTGAATGGAAGATTGGATCTTATAAAAGAAGAATGAAAGAGGCCCGGAGCTCTGCTGATTCTCAGGCCGCCCAGTTAGCTTACGCAAAACTACTTGATGACTATATAAAGAAAGAAAAAGAATCGGAAAAAGCGAAGTTAGCTCAACAGCTTGAACAATTATCTGAACAGAACTCTAATCTTGGATTGTCTGATACCGGCGTTGCCGCTCTTCAGGGGCGTCGTGAGCGAGGGATGGAAGATCGCTTCCTTGCTACAAAACTTCTATTCAAGGCTGGCGAGCAAGAAGAGACTATGGACGTCATGATGGTGTGCGATGGTCATGGTAGTTGTGATGCTGCGGAGTATATGTGTCGAGAATATGTCTCTGAACTGAAACAAGAACTGGAGCAGCGTTGTCGGTACGGTTGGTCGCTCGAGGCGTTCTATAATGCCTTAGTCCTCACTCCTGTAAAGGTGAGTCATGGTTATACTGGTCAGGCTGGTACAACTGCTGTAATTGCTCTGATCCATCGAAAGAAGCTTTATGCCTGTAATGTGGGTGATAGTACTGTTTTGTTGATAAACCCGCAGTCGGGAAAGGCTTTCCAGCTGAGCGCAGAAGAGCTCATGGACCAAAAATCCACAGCTATTCGCGTGCGCCTCTATGGGGGCGAACTGCAGGCGTATCCGCCAGGGCAAGAAAAAGTACTCGGGTTGAAACTAGAAGGCAAGACAAGGGAGCCAAGGCTCAGCATGAGCAGTGCTATTGGTGATTCTGTCTATGGAGGAGCCTTGAAAGCCAGGGCTAACGTGAGTTGTATGGACTTGCGGGCTTTTACGGGGATACCGCGTCTGCTGGTTTTTTGCTATTCGGATGGTGTGTCAGAAGTCGACAACGTGAAAAACATTGCCCGCTTCCTATGCCAAAGCTATAAAACGAATGGACATATGCCTGAAGTGACTAAATCGTTAGCTGTACAAAGTTATCTTTCGGGCTCTAGCGATAATATTACAATTTTAGGTATGGAACTGAAGTCTGATTGAGGTTGTTGAAACTGCCCCCTTTCAATCGTTATTAAGAAAGAGGGCCGGTGATTTTATTTCATCATTGGGCGGTAACAACGTCGACTGTTTCGGCAGTCAATGTAGCCGGTGATTGGTTACCTGAGACAATGCGCCAGGCATTAAGGCTGTTCTCCCGGGTAATATCACCCGTTGATACGGGGTTTTCCGGGTCCTTTTTCCAGCGCATCCAGCCACTGCTGTATATCTGGTTGTTTTTGTACCCCATGGCCTGTGCGTACCACCAGACTTCCGACGCCCGCCAGCCATTACCGCAATAGAAAGCCAGCTCCATGCTGTCCGGGTGGATACCCCACTGATTCCAGAATGCTTCAATCTCCCGGTAGTTGCGCATGGTGTGATCCGGGTTGTGGTAGTCATTCATATCCCAGGCGGAGTCTCCGGCTTTACCCCAGAGCGCGCCGGTTATCCGGCCTTTTTTCTGGAAATAACCGTAGCCACTGATTTCACCAATATACTCTTCCCAGCTGCGAATGCTGACCAATGCCCCATCGTGTTGGTTTCGCAGTGCTTTTGCTTGCTCGATATCAATCACGACGGTGGCATCGCCCGGGCCTGTCAACCCAAAGGTGTCTACGGGTGTGGGTTGAACCCAGCCTTGATCTAATGGCAGGCCTGCTGCAGACCAGGCATCTTTCCCACCGTTAAGCATCACAACATCACTGACACCGGCATATTTCATGACCGATGCGCCACGGGCTGCCCCGATGGAGTCGGTGCTGTATACGGCTACCGGCGTGTTTTTGTCGATACCAAGCTGTTGCAGTGAGGCACGGATATCTTCAACGTCGTTGAGTTCGTAAATCGGTGGATGTTCGAACTCCAGATCATCCCAGTAAAGCGCGCCGGGAATATGCCCTTTACGATAGGCCTTTCCTTTGCCGCCATCCCAGCCGATCTCTACCACTTTCAGGTGTGGATTGTTTGTGATCTGCTCATTGAGATAAGTGGGGGGAATTAATGAACGATAACCCGGTAAACGAGAGACAGGATAGCTTTGGGTTTCCGCCCAGGATTGATAGCCACCTTGCAGTAAAGCGATGTGATCTGCGCTGTATCCCATCTCATTCACAAGCCAGTTGGCGACAGTGGTGCTTTGCTTGTCATCATATCCATAAACGACAATAGATTGATTCGTCTGGATGCTGGTACGTTTATAAGCTGTCTCAAGTTCTGGCAGGTCGCGATTGATCCAATCAGCGGAGAACAGTTTTGCCCCCGGGATATGTCCACCCCGTTCTTCATCCTGTAGTGTCCAACCGTTGAAAGCATCGGGGCTTCGGGCGTCAATAAGGGTGTATTGAGAAGAATCCAGCTGCTGAGATAACTGCGGTGTATCAATCGTCTTGTAAGCTGTGGGGGTAGTCATGGATTGGCTATCCGGTTGGCAGGCAGCAATAAACAGCACCATACCACCCAAGCCAAGTACCTTGGTAATGGAGGAGTACAACATGGATTTCCTTTTGTTGCGAGTTCAATAGTCGCAGAAGGGCATTAATATGCCGAAAGGCTACCGGGCATGTTTTAACGCAGATCAAAAAAGCGAACGTCGTCGTCCTGTTTTTGTACTTAGGCAGGTTGTATGGGCGCGGTGTCTGTCTATGGGGTATCCGAGGCTGATGTCATTTATCAACACGATTAGAGATGAATGCTGAAAATAACTTCTTCATGGCATAGTTGTCATGATTTTGTGATGGAGGAAATGCCTGTTTATCTTCTAATCAGAAGGAAATTGATCTTTATAGCGACTTTTGGGTAGTCAATGTACCGTGAAAATTGTTGCGCTGGTTTGCCTGAGGAGAAAAAATAAGTTTGCCACCGTGAAAGATTAGCGCTTTATCATGTTATTTGAGCATCTTCAGAGCTGATGGGAATGATCTATTGAAGCCACTTTGAAAGCGTGTACCATCTGTCGCTCATGAATAATGAGATAATGTGTTGTATGTGTGCAGCGGCACCTGCCAATACGGCGGCTGACCGGACAGTCAGCCATGGGGGATCTCACCTTGAAGTATCATAGTCATCGCTGACGGGTTTCAGCGTATCCATCAATTGCTTTTCTGTTAACGCATTCAGAGCACGCAAGGTTTTAGTCCTGCAATGTAGGCTCTTTTTCTGCTTTCTGGCAGCAGAATACAGGAGGAGTTGATCAGTGTGGTGCTGGTTTCTTGGTCGTCTTAGTAATCAGCGAATTGCTAATCTGGTATTCGCTGACAATTTGTTAAGTCATGTGTCCGTTGTCGCTGGTGTCATTGGGGGTTGCTTGATCGGGTATGAGTTGATCACCTTGGTGTTTTCCGTTGAATCGCCCATACCCTCATTGGCTGGTGTTGTGGTCTGTGTGGTGGCTGCTTCCCTTCGGTGTCTGGTTCGTGAGTCGGTGGATGAGTATGCCATCCGTTGGCGTCGTCTTCAGTGCCGAGCCATGGAGGAAAACCGGTCGCTGGATGAGTTATTAACAGCAGAGTTTACGGGGCAGGGTTTTTACCACAAGAAAGGTTGATTAGGCGGCTCACAGCTGGCTGGGAATGTGCCCTTTTTTGAATTGAATGACAATTTACTGTCGCTGCTGATGATACTGACACAATAAATATTGGTAGTAAGCGACTTACTATAGGGTTACGGGGCTTACTCGCTTATTGGCCGGTAACCCCAAGCCTGGATAATACGTGGCATACCGGAAATGGTGTCCGGATTATCCGCGAAAGCATACAGTTCAGTGATAATTTCATTGATTTCCGGCGCACTGGCCAGGCCATCGTGCAGCAGTGCATCGGCAATGTTTTCCATGGTGATTGCACCGATCAGTTTGATATCACCTTCCATGCCTAAGGCTTGCACTGCCGCCATCCTGACATTGGTGAAGTGGTTTTTCCGTAGTAATGACGGTAGTTTTATGCCGATGAAGGGATCTCCGCCCCGATGTTTGACACAGGTGCAGTAGAGAGCCTGGTAGCGTTCGAAAGCCGGACAGTCTGGAAACGTGACATTACCATTAAAATCAATGTCTTCAAGAATGATGCTGCCACCGGGTCTGAGGTGTTGATATAGCATACCCAGCGTTTGCGACGGATTGGCGAGATGTGTCAGCAGGAATCGGGCATAGATAATGTCATAAGTGCCGCTTTCGTGCATGTCACTGGCATCCATGGGGCTGAATGTCACATTATCAATGCCTTGTAGATGAGCCTCTGTACGCGCCAAGGTTAACTTGGTTTCATCAATATCGCCGCCTTTCACATGACCATCAGGCCTGACCCGCCTGGCGAGTTCCAGAGTAACCTCACCACTGCCGCAGCCTATGTCCAGGCATTCAAGGCCATTATTGAGTCCAACTCTGTCCAGTAGGGCCTTGGTATCAGCTGCAATCAATGGGGCAATCAGGCGCATGCTCTTTGCGCCTTCAGCGCCACCGCGGATGGCATATTGGGACAGTGTATCCATTTCATTCATTCCAATGGTGTGAAGGAAAAAATGTATAGGGAGTATGGGTAATTTTGTCCAGAATTAAGTTGTTCAATCAGTCAGTAGGAATATAATAAATACAGTGACTTATCATTGAATATGCATGTATTTTCTTGATTAGGAAAGGTCAAAGTAATGACGTATGCACTCTCAGGTTTGGTTATATGGATGTTCATAATATGAACGGCTGTGAAAGCATTATTGGGTGTAACGTTGGTGCTGCTTTATATTTCAATCCTTTGGGCTTTATTGGGGAAAAACTGTTTTTGGTGAGGTTGATAAATTATTCCTGTTTGGAGGTGTTCTCCTAGACTGGATTTGGCCACTGGCATGTGCCTGACGTCGATACAGGGTTGTCTTCAGAGTGAAACAGAGGCTTGACGACGCTTGGGTTTGAAATATGGAAAACCGGATAGGTATATGTTCCCCTGTAATCCACGGTAGAAAATCCTTCCTCTTGAACCGTAAAATAATGGCAAACAGCTTGTGCGGGTATATCCAGATCGCCTGTTACCAGGCTTGCCAGCAAGTCCCAACCGGTAGGGATTGATGCATAAGTAATGATCAATACCCGAGTTCCTACGGGTAATAACAATTGATACTGGCGATTATGAAAAGTAAAAACGCGCTTAAGGTCTTCTACTTTTTGATTTGTATCGCCAAAATAAATCGTAGCGTCAAATTCAGCCCCTGAAACAAAACGGAAAAGTAATTCAGTCATAGATCCTTCTGGTGTAGCAATATTGTTCTCCGATGTATTGGGGTGTGCAGTGACGTTATAGCTTATAGAAAATATAAAAAGCAGGGTGATGCCAACGAGTGTTTTCATATATTCTCATGTTTTTCATAAAGATGGTGGATGGTGTTTTACGTCATAATATTTTGAATACTTTAAGGCGTAGGCCATGAGCAGTGATAGTAATTGTCAGAGATTATATGATCGTATTCAGATTTGAACATGGGTTTGAGTGTTTTTGTATTATTGATTCGAAACGTCGTATAGTGGCCAAAACTCTCATTGAATTTGACTTTCGACTCTCCTTGATCAGTAATGTCGAAATAGAGGCAGCGTAGTGCCATATTCGGTGAGTAGCTGAGTACGATCCGACTACCAACCGGTGCTTTTATTATGTGTGTATTTCCAATGCTACCACCTCTTATAACACTCAATTGATGATAGCGTGAATCTGGATAGCCATACCGAATTTCGGTATTGTCGTAGTTAATATATTCCAGCCCGTCAAAAATTATTGTTGCGTTGTTGTCACTATGTTGACTGCTATATTCTATCTCTGCTTGATCAATAACTTCTTTATTGCTTGCATGATTTGTGGAGGGAAAGATAAATAATAATATTAGATAGAAAACATGCGGTATATGTATGCGGCTATTAACATTTCTTGATGATGTCATCATTAGATTCCTTTATTTTATATGGTTAAGGTGGATAATTTAATTTCCTTTATGAATGCAAACGCCTCATGAAAAGTAGAAGGAACGTATAACTGGCGCAAGTTAAATAATCGATTGCAACAGCCCGTTAGGGCTTGTCTTAAGTGCATATGCATGAGCTCCTTCAAGCGTACGAAACTGATTACGTGCATCAGATAGGGAAACGTTGATATCGCTCAATAAAACCTTGCATCATGCTCTTGATTGCGGAAAACCGTAATAGGATTTCGTCAATCTGATCCAGATAATCCATCCCGTACTTCGGAAGTGGATGGGATCTGGTGGTCCCCTTGGTCTTCAAAACCAATGCGAGCCGCGAAGGCTCTGGTAGGTTCGATTCCTGCTCCTTCCGCCACTGCTTTTCTCTCCTTCTTATTACACGCAAGACTGCGGGGTTGTTATAGCCATGAGCGCAAACCCGAAGGGAATCGTTCGCCTGCCGCAAGTGGAGCAGCTGCTCCAGGAACCGATCCTTGCCCCCTATATCCGTCAACTGAGTCGTCCGCTGGTCACCGATGTCGTGCGCCGTACACTGGCAGCCATACGACAAGAGGCCTCTTTCCGCACTGACGGTATTTCTGATGAAACACTCTATGCCCGGCTGGAAGACGACTGTCGCTTTCTGTTGAACCAGCGTCATGCCCGTGTGATCAATGCCACGGGCACCGTCGTGCATACCAATCTCGGACGTTCGCCGATTGATCCAGAACTGTGGGACTCCGTCGCTGATGTGAACACGGGTTACTGCAACCTGGAAATCAAACTCTCGGACGGCAAACGTGGTCAGCGTAAGGGCATTGTCAGTCAGCTGCTGAGCAGTCTGACAGGCGCCGAAGAAGGAATGGTGGTCAATAATAACGCGGCTTCCGTATACCTGCTGTTGAATGAGCTGGCCCGCGGTAAGGAAGTGATTGTTTCCCGTGGTGAGCAGATCCAGATTGGCGGTGGATTCCGAATTCCCGATATTCTTGCCTTGTCCGGTGCCAAGCTGGTTGAAGTCGGTACCACGAACATTACGACGGCTGATGACTATATCAATGCCGTTACTGAAAACACCGCGATGGTGTTGATGGTGCATTGCTCAAACTTCGTCGTGCGTGGTTTTACTGAATCACCGGATATTCGTGAAGTGGCTCGCCGACTGCCGGAACATGTGATTCTGGCCGTTGACCAAGGATCAGGGCTGTCGACGGAACGGTTTGCGGCAAATGAAACACCGTCGTCGAATTATATCCGTGCGGGTGCTGACCTCGTCTGTTTCTCTGGCGACAAAATTCTGGGTGGCCCCCAGGCCGGTATCATCTGCGGCCGAAAGGAAATCGTACAGAAGCTTGAGAAAAATCCCCTGATGCGTGCCTTCCGTCCCGGTCGGATGGTGTATTCCCTGCTCGAAGAACTGTTGGTTCGGAAACTCAACCGCGAATCAGAAGGGCAGGGCGTGGCAGAAAAGGCGGCGACCGGCCAGGCCGTTATTCAGGAACGGGCACAGCAGCTGGCGTCCGAACTGGGCGACAAAGTCCGTTTGCTGCCCTCTGAAATGGTCGTGGGTGGCGGCACGTTGCCAGATGAATTTTTCCCATCCTGGTCGCTGGAATTACAGATCGATAAACAGGCTGACCAGATCCTTGCGGATCTGCGGGCCATGCCATTACCTGTGATTGGTGTGATCCGTAATGACCGTGTACAGCTCAACATGGCGGCGATTCTGCCCCGGGAAATCCCTGTGCTGACAGAACAACTCAGGAGTTATCTCAGCTTATGAAAGCGGTGATTGGCACAGCCGGCCATGTGGACCATGGCAAGACCGCCCTGATCAAGGCGCTGACTGGTATAACCACGGCTCGGCCGGTGGAACAGGCGCGGGGCATGACCCTGGATCTGGGGTTCGCTCATTTTGATGACGACGACGGTAATACCGTGGGTGTCATCGACGTACCCGGCCATGAACGTTTTATTCGCAACATGGTCGCCGGTGTCTGGAGCCTGGATTTGGTTCTGCTGGTCGTGGCTGCCGATGAAGGCTGGATGCCGATGACCACGGATCACCTGAAGGTGGCCCATGCCATGGGGATCCGTAATGTCATTCTCTGCATCAACAAGTCGGACACCGTAGACGCTGAAACCCTGGCGCTGGTGGAAGAAGAAGCGCTGGAACACTGTCTTGCCATCACCGACGAAATACCTGAATCCATCACCGTTTCTGCCCTGACCGGAGAGAATATCAACGCATTGCGTAAGATGATTCTTCGTCAGCTGCGTCAGGTCGAGCGCCTGTCATTGGGTAATGCTGCGCACCTCTATATTGACCGGGTATTCACCGTAAACGGCATTGGTACCGTAGTGACCGGAAGCCTGGCAGACGGCTCTCTGAAGGTCGGTGACCGGTTGAAAATGTATCCTTCCGGTAAGGATGTACAGGTTAGAACCCTGCAGTCTTACCATAAAAACCTGGACGAAGCGGAACCGGTTTCCCGTGTGGCGGTTGGCCTGAAAGGTGTCACCCGCAAGGAATTGGAGCGGGGTTGTTGCATCGCCGGCCGTGACGCACTGTGCCAGGTCACGGACCGTTTGTTTGTTCGTCTTGAAGAAGGCGCAGATACCAGTCGCCGGAACCGGGAAGTGGAAGTGGCTCTCGGTACCTGGAATGGGTTGGCGCGACTGGTTTATATCAAAGACACCCGTCTTGCACTGCTGAAGTTCGATAAGCCGGTACCCTGTTTCTGGGGACAGTCCATGGCAATGATTCGTCACGGTGGCAGTGAACTGATCCACAGTGGTCGTATTGTCTGGACCAGTGATGTCGCCATGCACCTGCGTAAACGCTTGCAGGCACTGCTGAATGATCTGCCGGAAACGCTGGCGCCTTCCGACCAGTTGCGCCTCAGCCTTGACCTGAATGGTTATGCGCCGCTGGTGGCTGTAGCGGATGGTGATGCCATCATCGACAGTAATGACTACCTTGCACTGGGTGACTGGCTGGTCAGCCGTACCTTCAATGAATCACTGCGCGAACGCATTTTGAAACTGCTGGATGGTGAAGGCATCGCCATGACGCTGGGAGAACTCAGTACGCGACTGTCCGTCAATGTTGCTGTCATGGAGCAGGTGTTACTGGGCCTGAAAGACGAAGACAAGATTCGTATGAGTAAGGATGCCTGGATGGCCGGTGGCGGTGCATCAGAAGACGATCTGGGGCAGGACGGCCAACAGTTACTGGCTCGTATCCGTGCCAGTGGCAAGGACGGTTTTGAGGCGGACAAGGAAAAGATTGTCGGTGGTCAGAAACTGATGCGGAACCTGGTGCGTCTTGGTTTCGTGGTGGCCCTTGAAGGCAAGATTTATTACGCGACAGAACTCTACGATCAATTGCTGCGGGATATTCTGGCAGGCCTGGGCGAAGGTGAGCGGTTCGGTATCAACCTGGCCCGCGAACGCACCGGCCTTAGCCGCAAATACATCATCCCCCTGCTGAATAAAATGGAACTGGATCGCTGGGTCCGGCGGGACGACAACGACCGGATAGTATTGAAACTGCCGGATGCTCACGATAAGGCGGCATAAACCATGGCAAAACAACTGCTGATTATCAGCAACAATCCCAAGGTGGCGTCTGATTTTGCAACGCTGAAGCAACAGGCCTGCGACAGCTATGAACAGGTACTGCACCAGGCGCGTAACCGGATCCATGCCGGTGCCCGTTTGCTGACTCACCCCTTGGCGGGCAGTGTCAAACCGGGGGAGTCGCCCTACCGTTCGGTGGCGATTGACGACATTGAAGGCACGCTGGATATGCGGTCGCTGGAAGTTATTGAAAGTGCCATTGACCGTTTCAATACGATGACGGCCATGCCTCGGAATCGACACTACGATGACAGAACCCTCGGCGATTTCCAGTTGATTGATTACCAGCTGTTGAAGTCTGGCCTCGAAGCCATTGATCCCGCCCTGGTGAGAGTGTGATGTATGAGTGACAACAACACCGATCTCCGTCCGGTACGGACGGATGAAACGACTGAACAGGTGCGCCTGACCCGTTACTCCCATGGCGGTGGCTGAGGCTGCAAAATTTCTCCCAAGGTCTTGGGAACGATGCTTGAAGGGTTGTCCGATAATACCGGACACCCATCGTTGCTGGTGGGTAACGATACCGCGGATGATGCCGCGGTTTATGCACTGGATAATGGTGACGCCATTATCAGCACCACCGACTTTTTCATGCCGATTGTCGATGATCCCTACGACTTCGGACGGATAGCCGCCGCCAATGCCATCAGCGATGTGTTCGCGATGGGCGGAACGCCGATGATGGCGCTTGCGATTCTGGGTTGGCCGATTAATACATTGCCACCGGAAGTGGCCCGTGAAGTCTTGCGTGGTGGTCGTGATGCGTGTCGCGAAGCGGGCATGCCATTGGCGGGCGGGCACAGTATTGATGCGCCGGAACCGATCTTCGGTTTGTCAGTCAATGGCCGTGTACCGGTTGATCGCCTGAAGCGTAACAGCGGTGCGAAAGCCGGTGACCGACTGTACCTGACCAAGCCACTGGGTATCGGTATTCTGTCAACGGCGATCAAGAAAGGTCATTGTCTGCCTGAGCATGAACGTCTGGTGACAGAAACCATGTGTCGCCTGAACAAACCGGGTGCGGCGTTTGCGGCGCTTGAGGGCGTGACGGCAATGACTGATGTCACGGGTTTTGGACTGCTTGGACATCTTCTGGAGATGTGTGAGGGCAGTGGTCTTGGTGCTGTTGTCTACCGTGATGCTGTGCCATTACTGCCGGATGTGGATCGCTACCTGGAATTGGGCTGCGCACCGGGTGGCAGCCAGCGCAACTACGACAGTTATGGTGAGCGTATTGCCCCAATGACGGAAAGGGATATCAAAATCCTGCTGGATCCCCAAACCAGTGGAGGTCTCCTGGTAGCGGTCAGACCGGATGCTGAACAGGCATTTCTGGCTACGGCTCGCGAAGAAGATTTAGTTCTGGAAGCTATCGGTCATTTTCATGATGACCCATCACCGGCTGCTATTACCCTCCGTTAATGGCGGGGCTAATGGATGAACAACCTGCTTTATTTTGAGCCGGTTGTTCATTCGTTCTCTTTCTTTCTATTGACACTGGCATTCTATCATCCGGCTACGTAGCTATTTTTGGATGACGGATGATGTTGATTCAATAGTGACCTGAATAACTGTATGAACTGCTTGAGTACGAGTGTATCGGGTTGTTTTCTGGCAGTGACCAGGTCAAAGGTTGAATAGCGGACGCAGGTGTCGGAATGCAGCACTTTTAAGTCGCCATTCTCCAACCATTTCCGGGCGTAGTGTTCAGGTAGAAAACCGATATAGCTGCCCGTCAGAATCAATGTCACGAGCGCTTCAATATTATTGGCATAGGCATTTCGGGTGCCATTGCCGATGTACTTCTGGTCATTGTCGTACATATAACTGCGCAGGACTGCCGGGCATTCCGCCAAATCATAGAGTGATGGTGTCTCGTGATAAAACGGATGACTGCTGGCGCAGTAGAGACAATGTTTTTCCCGGTAGAGTGGCGTATGGTTCAACCCACTATGAGCAACAGGAAAGAGGCCAATGGCCAAGTGGAGTCTGCCCTGTACGACATCGGCCACCAGGTGCTCTGGTGAATCCACGGTAATATGGATATTGACATCTCCGCCGAGTTTTCTGAACTCACGAATCGCTGTCGTCAACGGCATACTGCGATCAGTAATGGTGTTATCTACCACGCCGATGCTGAGATCGCCCGATAACACGTGGGTGATGGTGCCGATTTCCTGCCGAAAGGTTTCTACAGCGGCCAGCAACCGTTCTGAAGCGCTGAATACCGCTTTCCCTTCCCGCGTAAGATAAAATCCCCCCCGCCCACGCTGACAGAGTACCAGCCCGAGCCGCTCTTCGAGCTGGCTCATCTGGTGACTGATAGTTGACTGGCTCATGTTCAACTGTGTTTGGGCCGATGAAAACCCACCGCAGCGAACAATGGCCATAAACAGCCGCAGCAGCTTGATATCAACATCATAGATCTGTTGCAAATGGGACATGGCTAATGCTTGTTTTACGCTCATGTTTGTCCTCGCCGTTATAACATCTCCTCATGGTTCCCCTTCTTGCATTACATCAATAAAAGTCTGTTATCAGTGTTTTTTTATTACAAAGCGTTCTACACGGATTATTTAATTGAATAGTGATGATCTATCGGTTTTGGCGGTTTTATTGGGCGGAGGATGGGGCAACCCCCGATGTGCTGCCATCTTTTTGTTATTAGCGCAGGGATTGTCATAGCGGTAAGGCAGTATCTTGTAAATTATGCGGCTTGTGGTTAGTTGCAATCCGTTCTCAATAGCCGGATGAACTATGTTGAATAAATTGGGGTACTGATAATACCAGGCATCATTCAGGGATGATTAAGCTCTACTGGCCATTTCGGCGGTCGCTGAACATTACGGCAAAATTCTCACTGCTGACTGGCATCTCCGTCGCGTTGGCGGCAGCAGCGGTGGAGTTCATGCTGTTTCGCGGGTCGGCTCATATCCTGTTTGAACAGGCGGAGTCACACCTGACCACCGAGGCTAATATTGCCAGCATGGTGCTGGTAGAGGAAATTGATAACCTCAGCAGCGATGCGGTGTTTCTGAGCAGCCTGCATTCGGTGATAGCGGTATTGTCAAAAACATCGACGGATGCTCCACAGGGCAGTAAAGCTGGGCATGATCTCATGCACTTGAATGATTTACTGGTGTATTTCGTCCGCTCCAAACCCAATTATTACAAGGTCAGGCTAATAGGTGTCAAAAATGGTGGTGAGGAAATTGTGGCCGTCGAGCGCCACAAGGATGTTGCTTACCTGTTACCGGACTATGAGTTACAAAATAAACGACACCGAACTTATTATAAGCAATCCCTACAGCTCGATCCTGGAGAGGTATACCTTTCCGATATTACCCTGAGCCGTCAGTACGGTGAGGTTTCACGTCCTTTTACGCCAGTCATGCGGGCTTCCAGCCCGGTATATATTGATGGCGAACTCTATGGATTTGTTGTCATCAGTATGGCGTTCAAGCCTGTCTTTCAACGTATTATTGCCTCTTCACCGGAACATTCTTCGCTGTACCTGACCAATACCCGTGGCGATATTCTGGTCAATCCAGACGGCTCGCTGAATTTTGCGTTTGAATTTGATGAGCAGTCGACGATTACCGATCGGGTGCCTGATACGCTTTGGCTGGCTGAAGCGCCTGCGGCAGGTGGCGTCCAGCATTTTGACCACAATGATGAAACCTGGTTGTTGCAAATGGTGCGGGCACAGTTTGATCCGCGTAACAACGACCGTTATATCGGTGTATTTTTGCTGGCATCAGAGCAGGCAATGTTGAGTGACACTATCAACCTGCTTAATCGGAATCTGTTCTATCTATTCTTGTTGGTATTGATATGCATGATGATTGTGGGTGGATGGACGCGGCGTATTCTTAACCCACTAAAAGATCTGATCAAGGCGTCCAATGCATTAGCCAATGGTGATAATTCAGTTTCGCTGCCTGAGCAGCGGCGTGATGAAATCGGCGATCTTTCCCGGGCCTTTGAAGCCATGCGCCGGGAGCTTCAGAAAAAAGAATTTGCAATTCTTCAGAACCAGACCAAGGCGATGCTGTCAGCCAAAAAGGCCGCGCTGGGTGATATGGCCAGTGGCATGGCCCATGAAATCAATAGCCCCATACAGGCCATTCAGTTAAGCGCGGAACGATTAACCAGAAAGATGGAGAAAGGGACGCTGACGGAAAAGGATGTTGTTTCACTGAACAAGATCGCATCATCGGTTCGCCGGGTATCCGGTATTATTAACAGTCTTAGCAAGATATCCCGCAGCAGTCACAATGAAGATTTCCAGCACTGTCAGGTTGCCGTTTTTGTTACCGATGCGGCTGACCTTGTGGAGGAAAAGTGCAAGGTCAACGGTATTGATTTCTCAGTGGAATACCAGAATGAAGCTGACAAGGTGGTTATTGATTGCCAACGATTGCATCTGTCCCAGGTGATTGTCAATCTGTTGAATAACGCCTGTGATGCCGTCAGTGAAAGTGACGAAAAATGGATTCGCATCGAGGTCAGTCAATCCGTCAAACAAGTGATTATCCGGGTGATAGATTCTGGCCCCGGCATTCCCGCCAAAATTCGGGAAAGGATATTTGATCCCATGTTTACCACCAAGGAGATTGGAAAAGGTACCGGTCTGGGGCTCAGCATCTCCCAGACGATTATCCGCGGGCACGGTGGCATTATTCGTGTGGATACCCAATGCCCAAATACGTGTTTCATCCTCACATTGGACAAGGAGCGTAACAATGAGCAAGGCGCTACTGGTAGTTGATGATGTAAGTGAACTCCGGGAAGAATTAGCCCTCTGCCTGGAAGATGAAGGTTACCGGGTGTTTCAGGCGGAAAACGGCGTTGAAGCCGTCAGTGTGCTGGAGCAACAAAAGGATGTCAGTATTGTGATTACCGATATCCTGATGCCCAAAATGGATGGAATGGAGTTATGTGCGGAAATACGGAAAAATCGGCCGGGTGTGAAGATTGTGGCGATATCCGGCGGTGGAAAGGTCTCCGAGGAGAACCATAATCTGGTCGGTTCTTATCTGCGTAAAGCGCAGCGGGAAGGCGCAGATGTTATTCTGGAGAAGCCGTTTGCTCTGGATGATTTATTGAAGGTCCTTTGAACGAGGGGTGTGGGCGTGCCACCCAATGGTTTGATCCAGTTAGTAAGAAAAAATGTTGGGGGGAAACAAGGCGAGAGTGGCTCCCGCCTCATATATAACGACTTTCTTGAACCTTACTGTCCAGTCAATCAGTCAGTGACATCCAGACTACGCAGATAGTCATCGTAGCTGCCATGGAAGTCGGTGATACCGTTTTCTGAAATCTCAATGATCCGTGTCGCCAGAGATGACACAAACTGTCGGTCATGGCTGACAAAGATCAGCGTACCTTCGTAATTCTCCAACGCCAGGTTCAGGGCTTCGATGGATTCCATGTCCATGTGGTTGGTGGGTTCGTCCATCAGCAGGATGTTGGGTTGCTGCATCATCAGCTTGCCGAACAGCATCCGCCCCTGTTCACCACCGGAAATGACGCGGGTGGATTTCTTGATGTCATTCTGGGAGAAGAGCATCCGGCCCAGGAAACTGCGGGTGAACTGCTCATCGTTACCGGCGGGTTTCCATTGGTCCATCCAGTCGTACAGATTCATGTCGGTTTCAAAGTCTGCGCTGTGATCCTGGGCGTAGTAACCGATGTTGGCGTTTTCCGACCATTTCACTTCACCTGATTTCGGCGCCATGGCACCTGCCAGTGTATTCATAAAGGTGCTTTTACCGATACCGTTCTGGCCAATCACTGCAATACGTTCGCCGACGTCTACCAGCAGCTTGACGCCGGAGAACAGCAATTCATCACCATAGCCCTGTGACAGGTTGGTCACCTCCAGCGCCTGGCGGAACAGCTTTTTCTCCTGCTCAAACCGGATGAACGGACTCTGTCTGCTGGAAGGCTTGATTTCATCCAGCTTGATCTTGTCGATCTGGCGGGCACGGGATGTTGCCTGTTTCGCCTTGGAAGCATTGGCGGAGAATCGGCTGACAAAGGCCTGCAGTTCAGCAATCTGGGCTTTCTTGCGGGCGTTGTCAGCTTGCTGGCGTTCGCGGGCCTGGGTGGCGGCGGTCATGTATTCGTCATAGGTGCCGGGATAGACGCGCAGTTCGCCATAATCCAGATCAGCCATATGGGTGCAGACGCTGTTCAGGAAGTGACGGTCGTGGGAGATGATGATCATGGTGCAGTCGCGCTGGCTCAGCACGCCTTCCAGCCAGCGAATGGCGTTGATATCCAGGTTGTT
This sequence comes from uncultured Kistimonas sp., assembly GCA_964291505.2. Taxonomy (GTDB): domain Bacteria; phylum Pseudomonadota; class Gammaproteobacteria; order Pseudomonadales; family Endozoicomonadaceae; genus Kistimonas. Next base: position 302,313 of record OZ220216.1, read on the forward strand.
GGTCGGTTCGTCCAGCAACATGATGTCCGGATCAGCAAACAGTACCTGCGCCAGCAGAACCCGCAGTTTCCAGCCGGGAGCAACGGCACTCATCAAGCCGAAATGCTGTTCGGTGGGAATGCCGACACCCAGCAGAAGTTCACCGGCACGGGCTTCTGCTGAGTAACCGTCCATTTCCGCGAACTGGACTTCCAGGTCGGCCACACGCATGCCGTCTTCTTCGGTCATCTCCGGCAGGGAATAGATACGGTCGCGTTCCTGCTTGACCTTCCAGAGTTCCGCATGACCCATGATGACCGTATCTATCACGGTGTGTTGTTCGTAGGCAAACTGGTCCTGGTTCAGTTTAGCGACGCGGTCGTTCGGATTCTTGCTGACCGTACCGGAAGAGGGTTCCAGCTCACGGCTCAGGATTTTCATCAGTGTGGATTTGCCGCAGCCGTTGGCGCCAATCAGGCCGTAGCGGTTGCCGTCACCAAACTTGACGGAGATGTCTTCGAACAGGGGCTTGTCCCCGAACTGCATGGTGATATTGGCGGTGGTAATCAATGTGTCGTCCCGGTTCCGGTCAGCAGGTAAAAAAGGGATTGCAGACTACAGGGCTGAACCCCGTTCAACAATTGTTATTTTTGCTGCAATTTTTTTAACTGTAGAGCCTGAGAATGAACATAACAAACAGGACAGTCAGACTGACAAGATATTTTTGTCAGTCTGACTGTATGTGAATATCGAAATAATATTCGATGATTCAGCGAGGTGTAGAAATTCAGATCACCAGTTCGCCGACGTTTAATAAATAGAGCGCCGAGATCCCTAATACAACAACAAAAACCGCACCGGTGGTTTCCAGCGGTGAGGAAAACAGTTTTTCGCCCCGTTCATGTCGTGCTTTCAGGTAAAACGGTGCACCCACCATATACAGGATCATGGAAAGCAGAAGGAATTCTGTACCGCCAGCATAAATTAACCAAGCGCCATACAGCGTGCCCAGTGCCGTTAGACCAATCAGCGTGATGGAGCGGACTTCGGCCTTGAGTGCGAGTTTTAATCCGAACGCTGCGCAGAGCAGGTAAGGAATCAGCGCCATGGAGGAAGCCAGCTGGATCAGCAGGTTGTAACCGGCACCGTTGAAGTGGTTAATGATCAGGAAAAGTGAAATCAGGGAGTTTGTCAGCCACATGGCATTCGCGGGAGTGCCATGGCTGTTCAGGCGACCAAAGATGTTGGGCGCCGTATTCTCTTTTCCCCGTGCCGCGAGGTACAGCATTTCAGACGAGATCATGCTCCAGGCCAACAATGCACCACTGACGGATATGATCAGGCCCAGGTTGATCAGTACCCCACCCCACGGACCAACAGCCCGTTCCATGACTGCCGCCATGGATGGATTGCGCATAGTAGCCAGCTCCGCCTGAGGAACGACCCCGAGAGAAAGCACTGACACGCAGACCAGCAACGAGATGGTAATGAAAAAGCCTAACAGTGTCGCCTGGCTGACCACCTTCATATTGCGTGCACGGCTGGCATAGACGGTCGCACATTCAATACCCAGGAACACCCAGACGGTATACAGCATGGTGTTCTTGACCTGGTCGGTAATGCTGCCGAGGGCTTCGTGCCCCCAGAAATCCATTTGGAATGTTTCTACCTTGAACGCCAGCATGACACACAGGACGAACAGACAGATCGGCACAATCTTGGCCAGGGTCACAATGATGTTGAGAATGGCCGCTGACCGGATGCCTCGCAGGACAAAACTGTGCAGCGTCCAGAGAACCGCAAGTCCGCACAGCATTGCAGGGAGTGTGCTGCCTTCACCAAAGAAACCCAGTGAAGAGAAGGAGCCGAGTGCGCTGAACAACAACACCAGATAGCCGACATTGCCCACCCAGACAGAGATCCAGTAGCCCCAGGCGGCGTTGAACCCCAGGTAATCACCAAAGCCGGTACGGGCATAACCGTAAACACCGTCGTTGATATCCGGACGGTTCAGGGAAAGCCATTGGAAGATACGCGTCAATGCAAGCATACCGATAAAGGTAATGACCCACGCAATCACGATAGGGCCGGCGCCGGCACCTTCCGCCATATTCTGTGGCAGGCTGAAAATGCCGCTGCCGACCACTGCGCCGACCACCAGGGCGGTCATGGCGACAACGCCCAGTTTTTTCTCATGCCCCTGCGTCATTGTGTACTCCGAGTCTGCCTGTTAGTAAGGGCGGGAACAGGGATGCACGGACATCCCTGTTGTGGGTGTGAACCATCCGGGATGATTCAGAAACGCAGAGACATGCAGCTCACACCGCCATCTACCTTGCGGTATTCGGAGGTATCCAGTTCAATTACTTCGTATCCCAGGGCGGCAATCTTGTCGCGGGTGTTGGGGTAGCCGGAGGGCATGATGACCTTGCCGTTCACCCAGATGCAGTTGGCGGCATAGGACTCTTCGACCGGAACCTCGATAATGTTGTATTTCTGGAATTCGGGCTTGGTGACAAACTCGCCAGCCGCCAGCAGGTTGTTGTTTTCCAGGTAAGCCAGACCGGTTTTGAGGTGCAACACTTCTTCCAGGGTGACGATGGAGCCGGTCATGCCATGTTTTTCCAGAATGGCGATCAGCTGTTGTGCGCCTTCCTCGTTAGTGCGGGCGGATTTGCCAATGTAGTAATGGCTGCCGACCATCATCACATCACCCGCATCCAGCGTGCCGGGCTCAACGATACGTTCTACATTCTTGTAAAAACGGTGCAGAACCGGGGCAATCAGTTCGGCTTCCTGACGACGGCTGTCGGCACCCGGGCGGGTGACGATGGCGCAGTGGGGGGTACAGAGTGCAGGGTCTTCAACAAAGACCGAATCAGGAAAGTCTTCAGCCGGCGGGAGAATGGTGATGTCTACGCCACAGGTTTGCAGGGCTCGGATATAGGTGTTGTGCTGCTCCAGTGCCTTGGCGTAATCGGGCTTTCCCAGGTTAGCTTCACTCAGGCCGTCAACCAATGCACGACAGGGGGTACGGGCGATGATGTGCTTGAACATGAACTGCTACCTTTTTCGTCGTTATATCTACGCGTCTTCCTCTAACAACATGCGTGCCAAACTGATGCCGGTGACTGTTGATGCAGATCATGAAAAAGGTGCTGTTTATCCGGTTTTTGGCTGTTTCTTCTGGAGGTGGGGGCGGCTTTCAGCAATGATTGCCGGCGGATTTGTCCGTTTTTCGACAGGGGTCGAAAATACGACAGGTGGAGTTGCTTGCTGATACAGGGTATTGATCAATACCTGTCGAAAAAACGATAAAGGGGGATGGGTGGAAGAGCTGAATTGGCTGGTCCTGTGCATGAAACATGTGCTGGATTCATTGGCACAACCGGTCACAATCGTCGACCGCGACGGGTATTTTGTGTATTACAACCGGGCGAGTGCACGCATGGATGGCGTCGATCCGGACAATATCCTGGGCCACCATGTCCTTGAGGTCAGTCCCTGGTTGCAGACAGAGGACAGCACGTTACTGCGCTGCCTGTCAGAGCAGTCCCGTTTTACTGATCATTACCAGGCATACAATGGTGTGGCCGGAGAGCAGTTGCACTATATGCACAGTGCGATGCCACTGTATGGGCGAAGTGGCGACATTATCGGCGCCATTGAAATTGGTCGGGTTCTGACGGCTGGTCCGGATAAACACGACAAACAACGTGAAATCCCGGAGATTATCAGTGACGATCCGGCTATGCGTCGGCAGATCGAGGCGGTGGATATTTATGGCGCCAGTGAACTGCCGGTACTGATTTACGGGGAGACGGGGACGGGTAAAGAACTGTTTGCCCGCCGGGCTCATGCCATGAGTCCACGGGCGGGGCGATCAATGCTCTGCCTGAACTGTGCGGCAATTCCTGAAAACCTGCTCGAAAGTACGCTCTTTGGTACAACCCGTGGTGCCTTTACCGGCGCGGAAAATCGTAAGGGGCTTCTGGCTCTGGCGGATGGTGGCACACTGTTTCTGGATGAACTGAATTCCATGCCCATTACACTGCAAAGCAAGTTGTTAAGAGTTTTGCAGGATGGTTATTACCGGCCACTGGGAAGTCAGGAACCATTGAAAGCGGATATCCGCCTGATTACTGCCATGAACCAGCCACCGTTTGATGCCGTTCGTGATGGGCACCTGCGTGAAGACCTGTATTACCGGATCAGTGTCGGTTTTATTGTGATACCCCCTTTGCGTGATCGAATGAACGACATTGGTCTTATTGCCCGGCGCTTTGTTTCCCGTTATGGCCCGACCTTAAATCCGGCAGTGACACACTTGGGGGAAACCGCGGTTCGACAACTGGAACAGCATGACTGGCCAGGTAATGTGCGTGAACTGGAAAATGTCATCCGCCGTAGTCTGTTACTGGCGGGGCATGACGCCACCATGGAAACCGTCACCCTGATGCCGGACAGTCTGTCGGACCTGGCATCCGGACTGGATAATCGCGGTGCGTTACCGTTACCTGCAGCAAAACCGTTGCGGGAAAGTCTGGCCAGTTATGAAACCCAACTGATTCGTACAGCGGTAAAACGGCACAACCACAACCTGTCAGCGGTTGCCCGCGAACTGGCTTTACCACGAACCACATTACTGTCGCGTATGCAGAAGCTGGGTATTATCCGTGAGGAGCATGCCCAGGCTTCGTAACGCCCATGACTTTGGCTGGTCTCTGTATCCCTGTCTATGCTCATAGTTGTACTTTCGAACCCGTACTACGTTGAGAGACAGGGATTGTCATCATGGATGCAGGCACAGTTGTCGCGATAGGTTCTCTTCATCATGTTTCCGGCAATGTCGGCGCCATGGCGGCGGACGGTTCAATACGACAGTTGTCTATCGGTGACCGGGTTTACAATGATGAAACACTGATTGCCCTGCAGGATGGTGCTGCCCATCTTGATCTGGTCAATGGCGATACGGTTGAAATCCTTTCCGGGCATCAGCTGGAACTGGCTGAACTATGGCAGCAGCTTGCCTTGTCGGTTGACCAACTGATTGCTGATGGGGTCGATCCTTCCCTGTTATTTCCCCCTCCGCTCGCGGGTACACCATCAAACCGTGAAGCATCATTGGAATCTCCCCCAAATGATCCGCTACCCGTGAGTCGTTTTAATCGTCTGACGGATACACAATCTCCGTTTGCAGTGGCGGATGAGCTGCCATCCATTGAGCCGATACCAGTATCAGGTAATGAACATGAGATATCAGGGCGTGATGAGTTACTGGATGCTAAGCCATTTCAAGAGGAGAGTCGTTTCCAATTCTCATCGCTCAATGACGTGAATCAATCAGAATCCAACATTAACCCATGGATTGCAGTCGATGATGCTGGCCTGCTACTGGAAAGCAGCGAACTAATTATCGATGTATTAGCCAATGACAGGTCACAGGATAGTGAGACCGCTTCACTGACTATTGAGCGGGCAGTGATTGTTGATCCGCAGACAGGGGCAGAAATTGCAGAGGGTAAGGGGACGGTCTCGATTGTTGATAATCGTCTCTCTTACTCGACGAGGAATGATTTCAACCTGAAGTCGGGTGAAACAGATACGGTCACTGTCCAATATCAGGCCACGGATAATCAGGGTAATACCCATAATGCGAATGTCATCATTACGGTAGAAGACAGAAATCCTCAGCCGCAGCCATACGACGTTGGCATTGATGACAGTGTCACAGAAAAACTTAACCTGACATTGATGCTTGATTTGTCAGAACCGATGGGATGGCCGTCGGCAGAAGACGCGGGTAAGACCGGTCTGGAACTCATGCAGGAGGCATTGGCAAACCTGCTGAATCATTATCAGTTTGTGGCTGACATGGCTATTCAGGTTGTGACGTTCAGTGGTGGCAATTATCAGTCATATGGCTGGTATACGGGGGATGATGCGGTATTGCAGACCTTGAATACCATTGATGCATTCTCTGGCCCTCAAGGTGGCACCTACTACAAAGGTGCTTTGCAGGAGGGTGAGGAGGGTTTTATCTCCGGTTTGGAGAGTGGTCAGATTGATCCTGCAGAAAGTCATTCAATGTACTTTATTACTGCGGGGGAACCTTCCCGTAGTACCGGCAGACCCGATCAGGCTGCATGGGAAAATTTTCTGCAGAATCACAGTGTCAACGACGTCCATGCGATCGGCATCATGACCAGAGAACCCGGGGAGATGCCCACTGGTCCTGATCTCGCCTATCTGGAACAGATCGCCTTTCCCGGCAATGCCCAAATATTGGATGAAAATACGTTTGATACGCTGTCAGACGCACTCATAGAGACTGTACCGCAGCGAGTCGCAACAGGCGATCTGGTTGGCCGTGATATTGGCGGAGATGGTCTGGTCACAGTCTACAGTGTTGATCTTCGCGACGGTATGGGGGAACAGCTGCTGAACACTAACCCTCAAGCACCTTATACACAGTTCAAGGTACTGGCATCACCGGACATCACTGCGGGTTGGTTAACGGTGAACTACCTGACCGGTGAATATGTCTTTCGGCCAGCGGATGTGGAGAGCACGATTGATCTGACGTTTGATTTTACTGTCGAGGATGCAGACGGCAGTCGTGTGAGCAGCAGTGTTGAAGTAGCCGTTACCGACAGTGGGGAAGTGTTTACGCATATTGCTGCTGAAGACCTGAATCGCATCACCGACAGAAACGGCACGCAATCTGGTACATCCGCGGATGATTATTTCAAGGATGGCGGCAATGTGGATGATGATTTTGCCGCAGGCGGTGGCAATGATCTGGTCGTTGATTACGATGCCCACAGCAATACGTTTTCCGGCGAAGCCGGTGATGACACGTTGATAGGCGGTGGCGGCGATGACCGGTTATACGGTGGTGAGGATCGTGACCTTCTTATGGGCGGTCGTGACCATGACACACTGGATGGTGGAAGCGGGGATGATGTACTGATAGGTGGTCAGGGCGACGATGTGATGACCGGAGGTATCGGACGTGATGATTTCCGGTTTAGCCTGACCGATCTCATAGAGGATGATCGCTATCAACTGGATCGTATTCTGGATTTTACCCTTGGCCAGCCGGCCACTCCCGGCAGTGATGCTGACAGACTGGATTTCTCAGAACTACTGGATTTTTCCAGCGGCACTGATCTGGATCCCATCGATTTGCTTCAGTCCCTTAAGGGACAGGGCGTCACGGCTGTTATTGATAGTGAACAGCAACAAACCACCCTGCAGGTGAATGCACAGGCTGAAGGCGAAACCCATCAGCTGGTGGTGCAGTTTCAGGGGCTGGATGAAAACCACTGGTCTGACCAGAACAGGGATAACCTGTTAAACGGCGATGATGTGTTATTACAACTGATCACGAATGGGCAGTTGATCGTATAGCCCGGGCAGACACGACACGAAAGTCCGGTTGCAACGCAGGAGACGGAGATCATGCAACACGCCAAGATCAGGGAATGGTTACTGGCGACCACCTTGGCAGGTTATGCCGGCAACAGTGTGGCGATGACGCTGCAGGAGGCCGTCGCAGAAGCATTGCGGGAGAACCCGGAGCTTCGTATGACGATGGCTGTGGCAGAGGCTCGGCGTGAATCGGTTCAGGAAGCCAGTGCCGGTTACCTGCCCACCCTTGATCTCAATGCGTCGGTTGGTTATGAGAACAGTCGAAATACAACGACAGTTGCTGCTTATGGCAATGGCAGTGCGGATGACAAGTCACAGGTGCGAACTCGGAGAGAGGCTTCACTGGTCGCCCGGCAAATGCTGTTTGATGGTTTTGCGACCCGGGAAGATGTCAGTCAACAGAGTGCCCGGCAGCAAGCGGCAGAGCAGCAGGTGTGTGTGACGGCAGAAAACCTCGGACTTGAAGTGGCGGAGGTTTACTTTAACGTGCTTAAGGCGCAAACCCTGCGTGATCATGCCAAGAACAATCTTAATGAACACCTGCGGCTGGTGGCTCTGATCCGGAAGCAGGGCGAGAAGGGCGTCAGTAATGACGCCGATCTGGCCCAGGCTGAAGGACGGTTGATGTTGGCCCAGGCTGACCGGATAGGGGCAGAGGCCGCACTAAGAAATGCACGAACTCGTTACCATAAAACAGTTGGTGCCTTACCGGATGCCTTTGTCCGGCCGGCTCAGATCGCAGGGCTACCTGCCGGGCAGGAAATGGCGATTGAGCAACTGATGACAGGTCATCCGTCACTTGCCGCAGCCGATGCTGAGATTCGAGCGGCGGAAGCCGTTTATGATGCGAGCAAAAGCGGCTATTTGCCTGAGCTTGATGTCACCCTGGGAACGTCCTGGGCTAAGGACAGGGATGGTGTCAAAGGAACGGAGTACGATGAGTCAGCACTGTTGAATATTCGCTATAACCTGTTTAATGGCGGAGCCGATACCGCCCGGCGACAGCAGGCCAGCCATGAAGTCAGTGAGGCCATTGAAAACAGGCAGCACCAGATTGAAGATATGGAAGAAGCCGTTCGGCTGGCGTGGGTGGCGGTCGAGTTTGGCCGTACCCGGCTCAAACCGCTGAAGAACCATGTCTCACTGGCTGATCGTTCTCGCAGTCTGTACGAGAAACAGTTCCTGGTGGGTAAACGCACACTGATTGATTTACTGGACAGCCAGCAGGAAAGCTTCGTGGTCCAGAATCGCTATACGACGGCAGATCATGACCTGATGATTGACCAGTACCGTTTACTACACACGACGGGTCGATTGCTTCCAGCTTTACAGACTCGCCTTGCCGGGGACTGGCCTTGTGCTGGCTCGGTAACTCAGCATGATGTTGCCGGTAGCGAGAATGCTCGCCTGGTAACATCTGCTGAATATCATGAAGGGCAATGACAGGGGACTGAGACGTTATCAGAACAGCGTGGCAATCAACGAACCAGCCACCGTGAACAATACGTTAGCCAGTGCATACGTGCCCACATAGCCCAGTGAGGGAATGGAGCTGCGGGACATATCGTTGACTGTTTCCATGGCGGGTGCGCAGGTGCGGGCGCCGGTAATGGCGCCGAGCAGCAGGGCAGGGTTCATGTTCAGGACATAACGGCCAAAGATATACGCCAAAATAACGGGTACTGTGCTGACCACCAGGCCGGATGCAATGATCATTGGTCCGACCTGGCCCATGTATTCCAGGATACCCCGTCCCGCATTCAAACCGATCCCGACCATGAACACCAGCAAGCCAAGGTCTTTTAACAGGCGCAGTGCTGCTTCCGGTACGTGTCCAATGGTGGGGTGCATGGCGCGGAGATAACCCATCATGATCCCGGAAATCAGCAGGCCAGTAGCATTACCGATCGTAAAGTCATAGTTGTTGAATCGCAGTGTGATCTGCCCGATCAGCAGTCCAATGGCCAGGAAGGTGGAAAAGGCGACCAGGTCGGTCACACGACTGTGGATGCTGACAAAACCAATCTTGTCGGCCTGGGCGGCTACCCGTCGTTTTTCGCCACTGACGCGTAGCACATCCCCTTTGTTTAGCAGAATATCCCGCTCAACCGGCATCTCTATCTGGGAACGGGTAATCCGGTTCAGAAAACAGCCGGCCTCGGTCAGGTTCAGGTCGCTGAGGTGTTTGCCCACCAACTGGTCGTTCTTGACCACGATATCCTCGGTGACAATCTGCATGTCGAGCAGGTCCCGGTCAAAGACCTCGTTACCTTCGCGAAACAGCGGGTCGAGCAGGGCATGGCTGTCCGGGTAACCCAGCAGGGCGATTTCATCGCCTTTCTGCAGCATGGCGTCGCCGGCAGGCTCGGCCAGAATGCCTTTGCGTCGGATTCTTTCGATATAGCAACCGGTGCGCCGGTAGATGCCGACCTCTCGTAGGTTCTGGCCAGCAAAGGCGGCTGCCAGATCTTTACTTACCCGGTAAGCACGGATGATGGGCAGATAGGTTTTTTGGCTCTCGCTGTCGTCTATCCCCCGTTCCCGGGCGATGGTGCTGGCGGCGTCGGGCAAATCGATACGGGCAATGCGCGGCAGGTACCGAACAACCAGCATTAAACCGACCAGACCGACCAGGTAGGTGAGGGCATAGCCGATGCTCATGTTGTCCTGCAACTTGCTGAGCTGACTGACCACCTCCGGATTGCTGAGGCTTTTCAAGGCTTCCTGTGCACCGACCAGAGCGGGAGTGGAGGTCAGTGACCCGGCGAGCAGACCGGCGGTAAGACCTTTGTCAAAGTTAAACAATTGTGACATCAGCAGGGTCAGGCCGAAGGCGGTACCAGTGAGGAACAGGGCCAGTGACGCATAGTACTTGCCATCCCGCAGAAAGACGCTGAAAAAGTGGGGCCCGGCTTCGACTCCTACACAGAAGATAAAGACCATGAAACCGACGCTTTCAATACCGGGTGGCAGGGAGAACCCCATCTCACCGAACGCCAGTGCCGTCGCCAGCACCCCGATCGTCGCTCCGAGCTTGAAAGAGCCAATCGACAGTTTGCCAATCAGCAAACCAATACCCAGGATAACAAACAGAAGTAGCTCAGAACTCTGGTTGAGGAGCGCCAGAAGGTCGATAGTCACGGCAGGGGTCCGGTCAGTGGCTCAAAAAAATTGCGACATGGTATGCCTGATGGGACGCCAATGCCATGCGGTAAATCACGACTGTTGTGGTTGCCGATGCGGGAATGGAGGAATGTGTTTTATACGACTATTTTCTGATACGTACCGGGTTGTTCAGGATACTTATCGTGAAACCTTTCTTTGTTAATACGCGTTGCCTTCTTTCGCTATTTTTCTTTTGTCTCCTGTCGTTTTTCAGTCAGGCAGATGGGCTCCAGATCAAAAAAGTGCTGGTGTTTGGCGACAGCCTTTCTGACAGTAATGGCACTTACTCCACCTGGAAGCTGTTGAATACCTTGAAAGGGCATACGGTGAACGGCCAGCCGATGATGAATCTGCAGCCGTTCCTGAATAATGCCCTGAAGCAGGATGTGCCGGGCTATGCGGAACTGACCCATCATGAGTGGTTGAGGGATGAATTAACCAGTCTGGAAAAGCATGCACTGGATGCTTTTCTGGATATGACAAAGAAACTTCCGATCCCGATATTGCCGGATCCGCATTATTACCTGACCGGCATGTTTTCCGGTGGTACCGATTACAAGGGGGTCTGGCCACTGTATCTCTACCGGATGCTGGGCGCTGAACTGGATAACCGGGCCATGGCGGGTAGCTGGACGCTGTGCTCCACCCAAAAGATGGACCACCTGGGCGACCTGATGCATATCTGCAGCGGGCCGGAAAGTATGGCCGAGGAGTTTGTCTCCGGCAGTCTGGTGCCGCCGTGTGAAGGACTGATCGTCAGTGCCTGGGCAGAACAGGCTGGCACGGTCGACAGTGACTCAACGCTGGTGATTTTCTTCAACAGTGCCAACGACTACCTCAACCAGTGGCCCGATTCGCAACAGGTCGTGAACAAATACACGGCGGATATCACACGACTGATTCGGTTGGGTGCAAAACACGTGGTGGTGATTAATTTGCCGGATATCAGCCTGACTCCCCGTTATCGTGAGGCGCCAAAGCATCTTCAGGCGTGGATGGCGAATGCCATTGCAACCAATAACCGTGAGCTGAAGCAGTCACTGACCCAGTTGCGAACCCGCTATCCGGATGTTGCTTTGATTGAACTGGATGCTGCTGCCATGCTGACCCAGCTATTGGCCGGCGCAGCCCAGCGAGGCATTGTCACGGATAAAGCCTGTCTGGACAGTACGCCCGGATTGCCAACCGTCAACAGAAGCAAGGAGAGCGCAGAAGAATCCTTGGTAAATCATATCCTCCAGAATCCGTCGCTGGCGGATGCGGCTCACGTCGCCAGTGCCGCTGCGGATGGGCAGGGCATCGGCATGTGTTCCAATCCGGATGACCATTTCTTCTTTGATACCGTCCATCCCAGCGCCCATACCCATTATGAGATAGCCCTGTACGCCTGTGAGCTGTTGCAGAAAAACGGTATCGCTTGTTCGACAACCGCCGTTCAACCGCTGATCACTGCACCGGAGCCGATAGCGCGCTGGTTCTGACAGGATCAAACCATCAAACAGGGCATACGCCCTGTTTGACTTAAGGCTGGCAGCGCGTGATGACTTCAAACGTCTGTTCATCCAGCACGTGCATGGACACAGTGACTTTGCCAAGTTCTCCCAGCGTATCCGCATGACTGCCGCCGCAGGGAATTGTCACCTTGTTTTCCTGACCGAGCTGGCACTCCCAATATCGACGGTCGGTCAGTGTTTCCCCTTCACAACGAACATGGATCTCACCACCTTCTTCAAGCCAGGTAGTCAGCTGTTGGTTAACGGCTTTTTCAATGTCGTTTAAGTCGGTGAAAACATCTGCAGCATTCAGGCCTTTTTTCTTCAGCGATTTGCCGCAGCGATAACGGTCAGTGCTCTGATACTCACCGATTGACGACAGAGTGATGGCCTGCTGATCAAAATCGATCTGCTCCAGGGCGTCGTGTCGTCCCGGGTCTTTTCGCCAGTAACCCTGCATCGCACGATTCAACGCCAGGGCGGCGATATGGCAGGCACTGTGGCCACAATCTAGGGCATGGCGGTAGGACGCATCCACCTGAAGCTGAACCGTTTTTCCGTCCAGGTCAGGTATACCGTCAATCACATGCGCGACCACAAAACACCAGCCGTCAGCACCTTTTTTGACCGGGATATCGGTATCCAGGTAAAGCGTGTCATCTTCCAGGTTAATGGCGCCAGTGAGGCAGGATACGACAGGGTAAACCATACCATCGCAGTGTATCTCTCCGCGGTCGGCGGGCTGGTCCGGCCACTGGTAGTCGACCGGGTGGAAGGGGGTGTTGTCTACCAGGATTGCACTTCGGTTGCCATCCAGTGGGACGGTCTTTGCTACGGTTCCCGTTCCGCTGGTCTCCCCTTGGGGATAACGAATGATGGTGGCTTTGGGTAAGTGGGTGGTCATGAAATTACCTGATGTCGTTGAACTGACACTGCTTTGAGCGCCGGGCATCCCTGAATTTGATGGAGACCCGATACCTGTCCGTACGCGTTGGGCACATGATCCAACGTTTCAGGGCGATTGACACTCAAAATCTACTGTGTACTATAAAGTCCATAATATACATAAAAGTATTTATTTTGGTAGTTTGGAGATGTCAGATGTCCATAGACAGACAAGCCATTGTGGCAAAAACCCAGGCTCTGCCGGATGCCGCTTTTTATGCGGATGGCCGGGTTGTGAAGACACCCCTGGTCTATTCGGAGCCGTTGTCAGCACTGACCGGCTGTAAGGTGTACCTCAAATGTGAAAATGCCCAGACCACGGGGAGTTTCAAGATCCGGGGTGCAGTCAGCGCCATGCTGCGGTTAGCGCCTGAGGATCGGGTCAAGGGCGTACTGACGGCGAGTTCCGGTAATCATGGTGCCGCCACGGCAACCGCCGCGACTGCGTTGGGCATCCCGGTAACGATTTATGTCCCGGAATCCATCAGCCCGACGAAAGAACAGAAAATCCTGGCCACCGGCGCCAAGCTGGTAAAGGTGCCGGGCAGCAGTGACCAGGCCGAAAAAGTTGCGGCACGGGATGCACGTGAACAAGGGCTTACCTACGTCAGCCCTTACAACCATGCTGATGTGATTGCCGGGCAGGGCACCATTGGGCGTGAAATCCTGTCTGATCTGCCCGATGTAGAAGCGGTGTTTGTCAGTGTCGGCGGTGGAGGGCTGATCAGCGGCCTGGGCGCCAACATCCTTGCGGCGAAACCTGATGTTGAGATTGTCGGATGCTGGCCGGCTAATGCTCCGGCGATGCTGGAATGTATGCGGGCAGGCAAGGTCATTGAAGTTGAAGAACAGGACACCCTGTCTGACGGTACCGCCGGAGGGATTGATGATGATGCCATCACCCTGCCCCTGTGTCAGGCGACCATTACGGAAACCCTGACCGTCTCCGAAGACGACATTGCTAATGCCATGCGCCTGGTGCATAGCGCGCACGGTTATGTGGTCGAAGGCGCGGCGGGGGTTGCCGTGGCTGGTTTGCTGCAGGAAAAAGCACATTACCAGGGGAAAACCGTTGTGGTGGTGCTGTGCGGACAGAACATCACAGATTCGGTGTTCCAAGGGGTTATCAGCAGTGGGGGCGAGCACCATGAAAATACTCACTAAAGCGGATATCGAAGCCAACCTGCCATCTTTGTCAGCACTGATGGCCGCCATTGCTGATGGTTACTGTGATTATGTTCGCGGGCAGTACGACATTCCCCCGGTGGGTTACCTGGCCTTGCCCCATGGTGAACTGCACCTGAAATATGGCCGGGCTTCAGCTTCACCCTATGCGGTGATCAAGATTGCGGCGGGCAGTTATACGAATCCTGGCAAGGGGCTGCCGTCGTCTTCCGGCTGTTTGATGGTGCTGGATGTTGAGACCGGTTTTCCGCTGGCACTGTTGCAGGATGAAGGTCTGCTGACAGACCTTAGAACCTCCGCAGCCGGTGCCATGATGGCCAAACGGTTTGCGCCGGCGGCAAAAACCATGGGGATTGTCGGTTGTGGCATCCAGGGGTATTACCAGACACGCGATACCTGCCTGGCATTGGGGATCAACCAGGTGGTTGCCTTTGATCGTAAACCGGCATCGATTGCATCACTGGCTGAACGACTGGCGCCTTATGATATTGCCGTTACTCCCGCGTCAGATATCCAGTCCCTGTGCCAACAGGCGGACATCATCACAACCGTGACGCCGAGTAAAGAAGCCTATCTGGATGCAGACTGGCTGAAGCCCGGTGCCCATATCAATGCCTTCGGTTGCGATTCCCTGGGTAAACGGGAACTCTGTGGCAATGTGCTGGAACGTGCCGACCTGTTGCTGGCGGATAGTTATGATCAATGCCGCGACCATGGTGAACTGCAATATGCTCAAGAGCCGGTTGCGGAAAGAGCGGTGCCGTTTGGACAGGCCCTGGCGGAAGGTCGTAATGTTTCTTCTGCAGGGCTGACGGTCGCTGACTATACCGGTGTCGCGGTGCAGGACATCATCATTGCCACTCTGGTGTACGACGCCTGTATCGGTCATGTGTCGCCATAATCAACGACTATGGCTCGTAAGAAAGTAAAGCGGATGATGGTCAGCCCGCTGCCTTGCAACCCCGGGGGGATAGGGATAGTGTTCGGGCGTTGCCGAATGTACCGATCCGAGGTAAGGCTGCAAAAGGTTTATAGGAAAATGGCCGGCGTTTTCTCCCAGCGTGAAGGGCCGGCCTGTTTTCATTCATGACTCATAGTGAATCCATGCGTAAGAAAAAGACATCCGGTGCCGAAGCCCTGTTAGTTGAACGTTATGCCCCAGTGGCGGATGGCATCGTTGCCCTCTTTGCAGGCTTTGTGGAGGCGGTCATTCATGATTACGCGTCCCAGAAAGTGGTGTACATAGCCAACAACCTGTCGAAGCGGTCGCTGGGTGATGACTCTGCCCTGGATGATATTGCACCGGTTGAGCCGGAAACTGTCATTGGCCCCTATGAGAAAATTGGCTGGGATGGTGGCAAGCAACGTTCTATCAGCATTGTGCTGCGGGATGATGATGGCCATACCATCGGTTTGCTTTGCATTAACATGAAACTGGGTGTGTTTGAGCAGGCGAGACAGGCGTTCGACATTCTTCTTTCCCATCCACAACTGGTGCCGCAGCCGGACAAACTGTTCCAGGATGACTGGCAGGAACGCATCAATACCTTCATCCATCACTGGCTGACGCGACAGGGGCTGACAATGGCGAGATTGTCGCATTCACAAAAGCGGGCACTGGTGACAGAGCTGTACAACAATGGTGCGTTCAAGGGGAAGAGTTCCCAGAACTATGTAGCCAATGTCCTGAATATGGGAAGGGCGACAGTCTTCAAGTATTTGCGGGAACTTAAGGACGCTGAAAACGTCTAGTGATCGACAGTCTAGACCAGTGTCTGGGAGCGTTGAGTACGTATAAAGATGAGGGGGAAAAGGGATTCATGAATCAATGGATACTGGAACCGGCCGAAATACTGACGGTGAATCCCATCCTGCCAGTGCTGGTGGTTGATAGCGTGGCGCAGGCCGTTGCTGTAGGCATCGCATTGATTGAGGGCGGGCATTCTGCTCTGGAAGTCACCCTTCGTACTCCCGCCGCGTTGGATGCCATTACTGAACTGCGTTGTACTTTTCCTGATGTGCTGGTGGGTGCGGGTACCGTGCTCAATAATTCGCACTATGACCAGGTGGTGAAGGCGGGGGCGCAATTCGCGGTGTCACCCGGCTTGACTGAAGCACTGTTACACCATGCCCGAAACCAAACGATTCCATTAATCCCCGGTGTGGCTTCCGCCAGCGAGATCATGATGGCGCTGGCACAGGGCTACGAATGCCTGAAGTTTTTCCCGGCTGAAGCGTCTGGTGGTGTTGCCGTTCTGAAGGCGTTCGGAGGGCCGTTTCCACAGGTTCGTTTTTGTCCGTCAGGCGGTATTACTGCTGCTAATGCCCAAGACTATCTGGCGCTTCCCAATGTGTCAGCGGTATCAGGTTCCTGGATGGTACCGGATGCGGTCATATGACTTGCCACGATGGATTCGGCTTGCAATGGGAAGTCATATTGCCCGGTAATTTCGTGAAAACATATCCATAATATGTTTTCTAATCGTTTATTTTCGTAGCTCACTCATGGATTAATCCTCATTGTTCTGACATCCTTTCCTTTGTCGACTATCACGATAATTCTTCCATCGCCATACTTTTCCATTAAGTTCAGATCATCAACAAGAAGATTAGAAACCAATCCATTCTCCCGAGGCACAATGCCACGTGACGCTGTTCCATCGCATCTTGAGTACAAAGAGGCAATTTGTTTCTTCAGAGAAGGTATTGTCCATGCAGGTGCTTGAAGCGTTGCATAACCAACAAGACCGTAAACGAATCGTTCGAGCCTGATATCAAATTCATGTATCACCGGTTCAGCGGTAATCACCTGCTGTACATACTTATTGTTCAGCATATCTTCACAGTCTTCGACAATGGGAATGACAATGGTCTGATCATTGGCCTTGGTCGAACTGAAAATAACTAACAGGCACAATGTGAAGAAACAGCGAAGTAAGAGCATACATTTTCCCTATACATCTTTATTGCCTGTTTTAAACCAACAGCATGCCACCATCATTGACTGAAACCGTTTTATTCTTGTTGCTTATGGTCAGGCCTCATACTGCTCTGTCCACTGTTTCAGTTGTTGAAGAATGCCCAGCAATGACTGCCCCAGTGCAGTGATTTCATAGCTGACGGCCACCGGACGATCACTGATCACTTCCCGCTTCACCAGCCCCTGCTGCTCCATTTCCTTGAGGCGTTGATCAATCATTTTCTTGCTGGCGCCACTCATCTGCCGACACAGTGCATTGAAGCGCACCGGGCCGTCTTTCAGATGCCAGAGGATGGAGCCTTTCCATTTGCCACCGATAATGCGCATGCCGCGCTCAATGGGACAGGGTTGGTTGCAGGTTGTTTGTGCTGTATCCGTTTGCGGCGTGCTGTCTGTGATTGCGCTCATCATATAATTGAGTGGTTACAAAAAGTATACTGGTTGACTTCGGTTACCTATCTTACAAAAATAATGAACATGTCGTCTATATAGACATTTTTAGGGGGAATCAATGAACGTACTCATCATTAATGCGCATCAACATTATCCATTCTCTGAAGGTAAACTGAATCAGTCGTTAGTCGAGCTGGCCAGGGAGGTGCTGGAAAACAAAGGGTATCAACTGCAATTCACTCGCATGGACGAAGCCTATGATGTTTCGGCAGAACTGGAAAAACATACCTGGGCGGATGTCATTATTGTACAGGCGCCAGTGAACTGGATGGGGATGCCCTGGACCTTCAAAAAATACATGGACGACGTCTACACTGCCGGTATGGGTGGCGAACTCTGTAATGGTGACGGACGCAGTCGTGATGATGCTTCCCGCCAGTACGGCTGCGGCGGCACATTGCAGGGAAAACGGTATATGCTGTCACTGACCTTCAATGCACCCCAAGCTGCGTTTGATGACCCTGACCAGTACCTGTTCCAGGGCAAAGGGGTGGATGACCTGTTCTTCCCCATGCACATGAACTTCCGCTTCTTTGGCATGGAACCCATCGACACCTTCGTGTGCTACGACGTCATGAAAAACCCGTCCATTGAACAGGATTTCAGGCGTTTCCAGCAACACCTCAGCCAGCACCTGTAAACCGGAGGCCCATCATGAACACTTCTCCCAAATTGAATGCAGGCAGTGCGTTTCCGTCAATTACCGTTAAAACCATAGATGATACTGCGCTGACATTGGGGCAGCCGCGAGGCGATGCGACCTGGCAGATGGTGGTGGTTTATCGCGGACGACACTGCCCGCTGTGCACCAAATTCCTGAATCATCTGGAAGATATCAAAGAACGGCTGGCTGCGATTGGCATTGATCTGGTTGCGGTGTCTGCTGATTCCCGCGAGCAGCTTCAGTCGCACAGGGAAAAACTTTTTGTGTCCTTCCCGCTGGCCTATGGTTTGCCGTTAGAAGCCATGAAAACCCTGGGTCTATATATTTCTGTACCCCGTTCCGAGCAGGAAACCGACCATAACTTTGCCGAACCCGGCTTATTTGTGGTGAATGAGGAAGGCAATATCCAGGTTATCGATATTTCCAACAATCCGTTTGTACGGCCTGATCTTGAAGTGCTGGCCTCAGGGCTCGAGTGGATCAGGAATCCGGAAAACAACTATCCAATTCGTGGTACTTATTCGTACGGTTTTTAAGAACCATATTTTGTGACGTTATACAAAGCAACGGATGTCGCATTTAAACGCCTGATCTGACAGCCACTCTATCCGGGAAACTGTCAGATCAGGCTATGTGTTTATAAACATCACTCTAAGATTAAATGCGATATAGAGTAATGTGAGCATTCACTTACTTATTGTTGTCCAGCATCGTACGGCTGATGATTTCATCCTGCACCTCTTTGCACAACTCCACAAAAAAGGCGCTGTAGCCTGCCACACGCACCATCAGCCCGCGATGAGCCTCGGGGTGCTTCTGTGCATCGCGCAGCAGTTCATCGTCGAGGTAGTTAAACTGCATCTGTCCGTTACCCATTATGGAGGCGGTTCGCAGCAGGTTGATAATGCCGGCTTCACCCTCCGGGGTTTCCAGAGACCCTTTGACCAGCTTGAAGTTGTGGGCCATGCCAAGGCTCATGGATTCCACGTTGATCTTGCTGACGGATTTGATGATCGCGGTAGGCCCCAGCCGGTCTGCACCCTGGGAGGGACTCATGCCATCAGACAACGGCGCGCCAGCCATACGGCCATTAGGGGTTGCACTGACCATTTCTCCCAGCGGGGTATTGAACGACTGTGACAGCGTACCGTGAATCATCCGGGCATACAGGGAGCGGTGCTGGTTCATGGTTTTTTCGGTGAAATCGACGATGTCTGCCGTGATCTTGTCTGCGTAGTCGTCATCGTTACCGAATTTGGGAGCATTCAGACAATCCCGCTGAATGTGTTCAAACCCTTCCCAATTTGCAGCGAGCGCTTGTTTGAGCTCCGTGAGGGTGTACTTCTTCTCATCAAACACGAGCTTTCGGATAGCCGTCATACTGTCGGCATAGGTACCCAGACCGGCAAAGATGGTGCCGGGGCCTTCATACAGCACGGCACCGCCAGCGGTGACATCCCTTCCGCTTTGCATGCAGCCATCGACGAACAGCGACATATACGGCGTAGGCATGGTATCTCGCACCAGCTTCTGGTTGATCAAGGTTCCCCTGGCGGTCAGTTCGATAATGTGTGCCAGTTGTTGTTTAACGGCGGCATCAAACTGCTCGTAGGTGGTGAACAGTTCCAGTTCGCCGGTATCCAAACCCTGTTGTGTACCGTGTGAAACCATCACCCCGCGATTCAATACCAGCTCAATGGCAATGGGCCACTGGGTAAATCCGCCCACCGTCCACTGATGGATGCGTCCGGATTTCTGGGGTTCCACACAGCCCATCAGGCAATAATCCCGCGCGTCATCAAAGTCGAAACCCTTGCGCAGCATCATGCGGATATGGGCATCGTCGAAATGGCAGGCGGGCATGCCACCACCGGCCTTAATCACCTCGACAATCTTTTTCAGGTAAGGCAGGGGGGACTGATTGTGGATACGGCAGGCTAGTGACGGTTGGTAAACATTTACTTTGCGTACAGCGTCCATGACCAGATATGTCAGCGCGTTGGTGGCATCGCCCCCTTCACGTTTCTGCCCGCCCACGCAGAGATTGATAAAGGGCATATAGCCAGCAAAGTATTTCGCGGTGGCTTCCGGGGTGTACCAGATCATCTCGGCGCATTTGAGAATAAAGCAGCTCATCAGCTCCAGGGCTTGTTCTTCCTTCAGTGCACCAGATGCTATGTCCGCGGCAAAGCAGGGATACACATACTGGTCGAAACGACCCAGTGACGTACTGCACTGGTTTTCTTCCATCAGAAACAGGGATTGGATAGTCCAGATGGCCTGCAGGGCTTCCTGGAAAGTCTGTGGAGGGTTGGCTGGGACTCGTGCATTGATGGCGGCGATGGTTTCCAGCTCAATCTTGCGAACCGAATCCGTTTCTTTCTCCGCCAGTTCCAGTGCATAGGCTGAGAGTCGGTTGGCATAGGTCAGGATGCCGTCACAGGTGATGATGGCAGCCTGGTAGTAATGGATACGTTCCTGGTCGCTGGAATCGCTATCGATTAATTCTGCTAGATGCGCTTCCGCTTCAGCCTTCACACCATTGATTCCCTTGGTGAACAGGATGATGTCGTATCCTGGGCTGGTATCACCGCCACCACTGGTATGGTGGTAGGAAAGGTCACTGATACAGGCCTCAGCGGAAAACGACCACAGACCGGCATCACGAAACTTGGTTTCACAGGCTTCATCCAGTGACTTGCCTTCCCAGAACGGGAAGATTTCATCACGAAGCGTGACCTTGTCGTTTTCACTGATCCGGTAAGGGTCCTGTGAACGGGTACCAATGGTATCAATTTCATCACGCAGCCAGCGCCAGGCGGTATCCGGCGAAAAGGCGCCGGCACGAGGTTTGCCACAGGGGTGGCCGACAATCAGTTCATCCTTCTGAATCAGCAGGGGGGCCGTTTCACAGGCGCGCTTAAAGCCCGTGGCGCGCAGGACGTTTTTTGGCAGGTGCGCATGCGATCTGACCACTTCGGTATACGCCAGTGCCCGGCCAATGGTGATGCTGGGCTTAACGGCCAGATAAGCATCTTTCAGGCGTTGCAACCGTTCAGGCAGCCCCGCGTTCTGATTATCGAAATTTGTGGCGAAATCACCTGCGGCAACGGTGGGAATGACTGACATCGAAAGCCTCTTGCGTGCAGAAGGATGACAATGCGAAATTTCAGCATGCAGGCTTCCCGATTACGTTGACGTGTCGCAAGTTTTCATACTGAAGATAAGAGTGAACTGCTCACATTCATTAGTTGAGTTACGGAGGGCTTTTTCAGTACGAAAGTTGGCAGGTGAACTAATGAGAATTTCTACATGCTATAAATCGACCTTTCGTGTAATCAATACATCATGACGATTTTTCAAAAACAATATTGTGTTTAATGAGTAAGGGGCTTACCGATGGATGCTTTATATTGAGTTTGTAAATAGGACTATTAATTGACGTTTTCTTTTTTGTGTCCGGTTTTGTAATGTGTTTTAGGGTGCCTTTTGTGTAGTGATGTCTCAAGTTTCGAGAAAAATTTTCATATGACATATTCCTGATTCCCTTTTTTTGCCCCCATCGTTTAGCCAGTTCATGGCGATCTATGGTACTTAAAGCAAAAATAAACGTGCCATTCTTCTTTGTTTTGTCCCAATGAAGAATGTCGTCTTTTTTTATCTCTTCAATAATGAAGTCAAGCAGTGAGATCTGTGCTTTTTTTTCTTTCTTCATATGCGGTGTAGTGCTGAGCCCCTGTGTAGTGCTGTCGCGAATAGATGTTGTTGAATCACATGCTTCTGTATCGTTAATCATGGTTGGGAGGGGTTTCTCACAGTTTGGCGATGGAAGCTGTAATGTTTGCCATTGCAGTAGGTCACTGGTGTCTTCAGGTGACTTGGTATCGGGTTCGATCACATTGGTAGATGATTCGGACGTTGTTTCAGGGCTGCTGTCCAATGCTTTCGGGGATGCCTGTTCAGGATGCTTCAATCTCCCATCATCAATGCCAGAGGACAATTGCAGGAAATCGGCAAGTTGCCATCCTTGCCAACAGGGTTCATCAATCAATATGTCCGAGGGATATGAGGCCTCTTGTAAAGTCGTTGATGGTATTAGGTCGCTGAACTCAGAACATAAATAGTCTGTTATTTCGCTGAGTGAACTTAATGGAAGAACAGGCTCCTCACCACTGGCAGAAGGTATAGAGTTGTCGGTATCAAGCCTCGTGTTCGGTGTGCAAAAGATATCTGAAGGCCTCACACATTCAGGATTGACATCGTCCGATCCTGCCAGAAGGTCTTGCAGAGCAAGAGTGCTATAGCAGGATGATGGTGTGGATACAGTGTGGTCCGGACTAGCTACAGACAGATTTCGTTCTGTTAGCGAAGTGTCAGGCTGCCAGGCCAGTGACGCCAGAAAAGAATAGGGGTGTTCTGCCATGATGGCTATTGTTGTCTCCGAGAGTACTGTTTCTGAAAAGGTATGATCGAGTAATGCTGGAGTAGGGAAGGTTGTAGATGATATGGATGATTTCATGCGTATTCCGTTATTGCACGTTGATACAGAGTGGGTACAGGGTATTCTTATCCGCAAGCATTCGCTTGTTATCAATAATATTTGAGAAACAAAAAAGCCTTATGTTCATACCCGCTGTCAGTGCTGCTGACCAACTGGTTATTAACGGATAAAGAGGGATTAACTAGCGGCCCCGCCGCAGGTCTACACTGGTAAGTCTGTTACACGTGTTGTATCAGCCCGGTTGCATTCCGTCAGGCTGTTCCGCCCAGGGCGGCCGCTCTAACCCGGAATGTGCGTTTCCGAGCAGCGGTTGGATTCGGTAAAACGGCAGGTGTTGTATGAAGGGTGATAATGGCGATGAAGCGGTAAAAGACGTCGAGCTCAAGGGCTTCTGGTGGAAGCGGTTCTTTTACTCGAGTACCGGGGGAGGGCGCGACTATGCCATGGGGCCCAACTGGTTTGCCTCGGTCATGGGAACCGGCATTATCGCCAATGCCGCCGCATCGTTACCGTTGTTTTCAGACCAGCTGCATGTGTTTGCCGTGATCGTATGGATACTGGCCTGCATGATGCTGGTCGGTTTGCTGCTGGCGACACTGAACCCGCTGGTTCAGCACCAGGGGGTCTGGAAACACCATTTCAATGATCCCACCATGGTGCAGTTTTATGGTGCTCCGCCCATGGCGATGCTGACGATCGCCGGTGGCACGGTGTTGGTTGGGGCGCCGTACCTGGGGCAGGCGCTGGCCGTGAATATTGCCTGGGTACTGTGGTTTATCGGTACGTTGCTTGGTCTGGCGACGGCAGTCGTTATTCCTTTTCGTCTGTTTACCCATTTTGAAGTCTCGCCCGATTCAGCCTTTGGCGGCTGGCTGATGCCTGTCGTTCCGCCCATGGTGTCTGCAGCCATCGGGGCGATTCTTGTGCCTTATGCACCGGTGGGTGTTTTGCGTGAAACCCTGTTTTATGTCTGCTTCAGCCTGTTCGGGCTCAGCCTGATCGCTGCCTTTATTGTTATCGTGATGATCTGGAGCCGGTTGGCGCACCATGGCACGACCGGTTCGTCGCGTGTACCGACGTTATGGATTGTCCTGGGGCCGCTGGGGCAATCGATGACCGCCGCAGGCATCCTTGGGACAGTCGCCATCGGCGCCGTGCCTGACTTTATTGCGAAGGGTTTTGAGGTGTTTGCGGTGCTTTACAGCATCCCTGTTTTTGGCTTTATCGTGTTGTGGACATGCCTTGCCATGCTCCTGACCCTTCGGGCGAGACGCCGGCATATGCGTTTCGCTCTCACATACTGGTCGTTTACGTTCCCGGTCGGCACCTGCGTCACCGGTATGGCACAGCTGGCGCATCACACCGGTTCGCCGTTGTTTCAGTGGGCCAGCGTGCTTTACTATGCGGCCTTGTTGCTGGCCTGGTGCCTGGCGGCATTTGGTACCACCCGGGGGATCATGCAGGGGCATATTCTGAAGCATCCTGCACCACCGAATGTGCCGATTAAGCCGATGAAAGGGTAAGTGCCTGCAGCAATCGCCCCTGTTTTACCGAGATTTATCTGCAACCTCAAACAGGCGCTTTTCAAGGCGGGTAATGGTTTCCGATTCCAGATCCCAGCGTTTCCAGTAGAGGTCAACGGTGACCTTTCCGGGGTTCAGGATTTGAAAGCTGTTCTTGCTGGCTGACTTTTCAATAAACAGACCCGGCATCATGGCCCAGCCCATATTGCTCATGATGGCGTCCATGATCAGATGAGTGCTGGGAATATACGATACCCGGGTCATTTCACGGCGCATGCCCAGCTGTTCCAGATACCGTACGGCCAGGTCATCGTATTGGTCATGACAAATGACAGGTGCCGTTGCAAGGCTCTCTTCGGTGATGCCGCTATGTCCAAAATGCTGGCGGAAGAATGTGCGGGAACAAACGCCATAATAAATCAACGACCCCAGTCGGTCGCTTTTACAGCCCGGAATGTTATCCGCCACAGACGTCACCGCACCTAGCACCTCCCCCCGCCTTAACAGTTCTAACGTTGATTTGTTATCCGCAACACGGACATCCATGTTGATCGGGTTGTCTTGCTGTACAGCCTCAATCACATCCATAAACCAGCAGTTGAGGGAATCATGGTTCACGGCGACGGACACGGTATGGCCGGATGCCTGCGTTTTCCTGATGAGTGAATGTTCGATTTCACTGTGCAGCAGTATGACTTTGCGGGCATGCTGCAACACCTGTTCACCAATATCAGTAATGCGAGGCGGCAGGCTGCGGATGAGTACCGGCTGCCCGAGGCTGTTTTCAAGGCTTTTGATGCGTTGCGATATCGCACCCGGCGTAATGTGCAGTTTTTTGGCAGCCCCATCAAAACTACCGGTATCGACGATGGCGACCAGGGTTTCCAGTTCACGACGATCAAGCATTTTCCACAACATACCCGATTTATAATTACTAAAGATACTATAAGATTTTTAGTTATATTTAATATGCGCTGGTCAATACACTCTGCTGTAAACACTATGACATCAGAGAAACGTCGATGACCCAGCCTGTATCCCTGCCTCACACCTCACATCCCGTCCGTTCTTTTTTGGATTGGCCTGTTATTACTGACCCGGAACATTGGGATGGCAATGTCGCCCTGATTGGTGTCCAGCAAAGTGAACCTTACCCTTCTGACCCTGTGCCGTCTGACCAGGCGACAGCCCCCGACGCTATACGCCTGCAGTCGTACCAGTTTTGTGACGGGCCGGATCAGTGGGATTTTGATATTGGCACCACGTTGTCTTCCCTGACCGCCATGCGTCCGTTTGATTGCGGCAATATCAATTTTGACAGTCGAAATAACGCTGAAGCCTATCCTGAATTTGCGGAATACCAGACACAGCTATTTGAAAAACTCTGGCGTAACAATACCCAGATACTGATGTTGGGTGGCGACCATGGCGTCACCACACCGGCCTTGCAGGCGCTGCAGGTTTTCGGGGAGCCGGTGCATGTGGTGCATATCGATGCCCACCTTGACTGGCGGGATAACAAGGAAGGGGTTCGTGGTGGTTATAGCAGCCCGTTAAGAAGAGCCAGTGAAATGCCCTGGATCAGCGGGATGACGCAGATCGGCATGCGCGGAACCGGCAGTGCCCGCCGTGAGGAGTTTGAGGATGCGGTTGCGTGGGGATCCCGTATCATCCCCGCACTTGATGTGCATAACCAGGGAGTGAAGGCCATCTGTGAACAGCTACCCAAAGGGCAGAAAATCTACCTGACCATTGATGCGGATGGTCTGGATGCCAGCCATATGCCGGGAGTGCTAGCCCCTCAACCTGGCGGTCTTTACAAGGAACAGGTGGCGCAAATGATTCAGTTTATTGCTCAGAATAATGATCTGGTCGGTATGGACCTGGTGGAACTTGCGCCGTCGTTTGACCTGCCGAATGTCATCAGCTGCATCACGGCAGGACGACTGTTGATCAATGCCATTGGCGCGACCTGGAAGAAATGCCTTTGAGTAGGAGCAAATGCCCGTTTGGAGAGAACTGACACTCAACGTTGTATGAAGTGTGTCGGGGGAAGATCAACTGGGATGATGGCTCTGTTTTCGCTGATACTGGATGGCTCTATTGTTGCCAGTTCCCGTGGTGCCGGATCAGTATCTGATCCGGCACTTTATCGCCTTTTTCGAGATTCAAGCGTATTTCCACTATTAGAGAAATCAGAGCCGGGATGATTATTCAAACTTAACACCGTGTTTGGTTATGTAAGGTTTCACGTCTTCATGATGTATATTGATTTTATAGTAAGGCCCCCTGAATGTGCTTTTCTGTTCTTGTCCAGCAATCGATAAATGTTCAATGATGCCACTTTCGTATTTTTGCCTTAATAATCTTGCAAACTTCGCATAATTCATCGTGGCTTTTGTTTCTTTAGGGTTTTTCTTCCCCCAGCGCGTGGCTATCTTTTTATGAACATTTTGATTCATAACGAATGTGCCGGGTTCCATTGTCTTTTCCCAATAAATGAGATCACCTTTTTGCAATTCTTCTATGAGGAAATCAAGCACTAGAGTGCGTTTGCCCTGTGTTGACGGCTGTGTCACCGTGGTTTCCTGAGATGCTACCTTCCTGGGGCGCCCCCTCTTGCGCTTTGGAGGCGGTGTTTCTGATTCACTCTGTGTATCACTTTCTCTAGAGCCTGCAGTGGCGCAGGATTGGTCACCTCTGTCCGCAATTGATGTGATTTTTTCGATTTCTTCAGCGGTTAATGGCGGGCTTTGTTCAGATTTCGAGCGTTTCAATAACAATCGCAGGGAAAACTTGCCCGGTTGGAACTGTGAGACTGTTTGTTCCGACGTATCAGAATCTGGTTTCACCACAGCGGCTGGCGATGCTGATTCTGTATCGCTGTCAGGTGCTTTGGATATTGTGTGCGTTGGCTGACGGGGCCTTGGCGCTTTCAGAGTGAAGGATGGTGCCGTGGGTACAGGCCATGGCTCGTGTTTCCGTACGGCTTCACCAATCCCTGTGCCACTAAAATACGATGACATTTGTGCTTGAGGTGTAGCAGGAGAGATGGGGCTGTAATGGGGTTTGTAGGATTGCTCTGTGTTCCCTTGCTCCGAACTTCCTTCCTCCACGACAGTGGGTATAGGAGCCTGTAGCTCTTGTGATTCCTCGGCGATGGTTGTTGTAACCGTACATGATGGGGTTGGCTGACTGACAGTCGCACGGGTTACAGGTGAGCCAAAGATCGCTTCAGGGGGGACGGCTTGAAGCAATTCAACTGAAGAGAGCCCACTACCCGTCACGTCACTCACAGATGGTGAAGGTTGTGTGAACCCCTTAGTAGATAGGCTGGGTACAGTGATAGGGGGAGGCATGGTGGTTCTACCTGTCTTGTACAGGGGAACACCATAAATTGATTTTTTTGGCTGCTCGGGGCTGCTGGATGTCGTTTGTATTGATGAACAGGAGGCTGTGCTGCTCAGGGCCTGAGCCGGTTGATCTGTAAAGGGAGCAGTGGCTAAACCTACGGGTGCGATGGGTTGACTTTCTAAAGCGGTGAGTAGGAGGGCTTTTCTGATATTTATCGTGCCTTGAATCGTTTCCATTTGAGCTTGGGTCTGATGCTTGGGGGAGACTTTTATGCGATCAAGTTCTGCAGCTGGCACAGCATTGAGCAAGTCCTCAAGAATGGTTGTTTGGTCAAGATTTTCAAAATCGCAGGCCATATCAATCGCGGTTTCATCTTTTTCGTTGGGTAATAAAGGGTTTGCGCCAAAATACAGTAAGAGTCTGACCAGTTCCTGAGTCTTTGGAAGATTAATACTGGTGTCACCTAATACGGTTTGCAGAATGGTATAGCCCCTTTTCTGAAGCAGGCAAACATCGGTTCTTATTTTCCCTTCATCATCTTTAGGCAATTCGAGAGCGTACTTGTTAATGACATCCCCCAGTGAATCCGGGGCAACATCAAGCAGTGCTACCAGTATTTCCTGTAACACTTGAATACGGGTGACATCTGTATACCTTTTCTTTTGAAAGAGCGCTTCATGTAGCGACGTTTTTCCAATTTCCCGTAACGGTGTCGCGCCAGCTGTAATCAGAGGTCTAATTGCGGACAGAACACCATAGCGTGCAGCATAGTTCAGTGGCGTATTACCATACGCATCATGTTGGTTCATCCTGGTTATCTGTTGTCGATTCCAACGCGGGCCCTTTCCATGTCGGACGGTAGCGAGTTGGTTCAGGCTAGGGAGGTATTCCATCAGTGCCTGATTGCTTAACGTGTCATCGGTGTCCACAGGATGTGAGCAGGATTGCCGAATGGCTACTGACAGGTTGCACTCATTTTCACCGCTCTTATCCCGCCGTGGATCCAGAAAGAACGGTATTTCATAAGAATCTACGGGAGTAGGTTCGACGTAGGCAGGGTCGATACCAGAGAGGTTTCGCTGTGACAGTGGAATGTCGGGCGTAATACCACTGCCTGTCGCTTGACTGAAATAGGATGGCAGGGTGGCTGGTATAGGGGGAGCGCTGGTCATCCATGATTGCGCTGCAGTGGTGATCGTTGTAGGAAGGGGATGTTGTGCCATAAATACTCCGTTACTTATTCATTGATGGCGGCTACCCGCTATAAAGTGATGTTTCTGATTGTGCTTAACCGATATTCCACGAAAGGCCATTACTGGTTAAGAAAAGAAAAAAGGCGCATTGTTCACTCAAGGCGTCAGGATTGATCGCCAAACGCTAACTATTTCTGCCAGAGTGGGTGACAAAAGGCATCAGGTCCCAGAATGCGTGCCTTAGTGATGTTGATTCCACGTGATCGCTTGATGGCGATATCTGCCTCTCTCCCTCAAACATCCCTGACACATTGTGGGCCAGTAAGCGTGGTTAGATTAGTGCTGAGCTGCAGACTTTCCGGGGACGGAAACCCGGCGTGGCGGGACTGACAAACGAACTCGCCGGCGCCGATACCCAGCCGTTCACCTCCGACACAGCTGGCGGTTATCCGTCACTTGACCCGTTATAGTGCGATTTTGCCTGCAAGGTACACGTGCTGAGTTTGGACGTAGAGGCCTGCTTGTCATTAACACAATAACGGAGGGCATAACAGGCCGTGAGCATCTCGGCGGTTGGCAGTGGTATTTGCTGGACGAGCCCACACTGTTCGCAAAGGGCAAGCAAGAGGAGTGGGCGACGGTTGACAGCCTGTTATAGCTGCAGTGTTAGCATGCCATCAGTGATTGAGCCTAACTGCTGTGATGTTCCATGGAAAATTGAAAAATCGACGATGGTAGAAAGCGTAGGAGAAAGAATTAAGAGTGGGGGCGTCGGGTTATGGTACATAGGGGCATTGCAAACGACCCGCACTACGTGAATGAGATCTGGGAAAATCACGTATTTGTTCTGTCGTTCAGGCCAATACCCTTGCTTAACCAATTGTGGTTATATACACGACGATTTTTGTACAACTAGTCAACTTTGAGCTACCGAGGCCCATGCTCCGCCAGTCATTAACAGATTGCGCCACTCCTTCGGGCGGTAGCGTTCCTTGAGTTTATGAATAATCGACTCAAATGTGTTTGTATACCGTTTGACGGGGAAGACTACGCATAGATAGGGGGCAGAACTTCAACTTGAGTTCACCTATGCATGTTTTTATCAACTTATATAACGTTCTGTTTTCTATGTGTTTTTAAGGCTTGTGATGACTTGGTTTGGTTTTATGCGAACGTGATAAAAAATCGTTAAATGCGAACTGGTTGATAAATGATCAAAACGTGATATTTAGGCATATCTTGTTGATATACCTTACTTTTTATAAAAGACAGTTAATAAATAGATAGGATGTTATGCGAACTCGGTTCGTATAAACCTCTGTTAAGCGCTAGCTAAGCAATCTGAAGATATTGCTTTTCTTATTAAAAATCATGAGAGTTTGGCGAAACTAATGCAGAAGCTACTGTTTAAGTTTTGGAAGAGATTGGAAATCGTTAAACCATTTAGCGGCAAATTCCATGGCATCGCACTTGGTTCAAGGCTT
Organism: uncultured Kistimonas sp.; assembly: GCA_964291505.2. GTDB lineage: Bacteria > Pseudomonadota > Gammaproteobacteria > Pseudomonadales > Endozoicomonadaceae > Kistimonas. The sequence continues at coordinate 332,666 of OZ220216.1, forward strand.
TTCATGGCTTTGGCTAACATTTAAACTATTGGCAATTAAATTAAATCGCCGGGCAAGTAGCGGGGCAGTTTCAGGGTTCTAGAGGTCTATTTTTCAACCTGCGCTTAACAAGGGCCAGCAACGGACCTCCGGCAATTGTCACCTTTTTTGCTGGCGCAAAAAATGGCGCCAATTACCTCCGGCCGCTGTGGCCGGCGTTAGAAGGAATTGGAAGTGTAAATGTTTGATAAAGCCGTTGAATATGATATGAATAGCAAGGGGCGAATATACAATTTGCTCGTATTGAAGGGAGAATCTTTGATTAAAGCTCATTTCCTTGCAAGATGTCAGGGCTTCAAGGAAGGGGAAAACTATTCTAATTTCTACAGTGCTATGTCGGATCAAATTGATCTTTTGTTGTCGTATTATATCAATGATGAGATAACTGCTTCACTTGATGGTCGCGGCGGCTTAATGGACTTAATAGAAGAAACAATCAATGATTACTATGAAGAAGAGCATTTTAAGAGACTTGAGTTCGCCAAAGAAGATTTGCAAACACTATTCAAGTGGAAAACAGATTTTCTAGTTTCATCCAGCCTCCTTGATTTTAAAGTTTCAACATATTCAGTATTTGAGTCTTATGTTGACAAATTGTATGAACAGTTGATATCCATCCATCCAAGAAGTAATAAGAAAGAGGAAGACCTTATTTCTTTAATTAGAAAATGTCCTCCTGATGCTTCAGACGAAAAAATGTATGAACTCGTTGATAAAATCAAAAAAATATCATTCTACGTATCAGGCTCAGAAAAAATTAATTACGTAATATCAAAATCAAAATTGAGCAAAGAAGAAAAGAAAGAAGCTAGAGAATTTGTCAGTTTTTATGGAAGCCAAAGAAATACTATTCATAATCTGGGGGTAAATAAAGGCAAATCAAAATCTATGGTTGTTGAAGGCATAGATATCACCCTTGATGAGGGGCGCCCTGTTAATCATAATTCAACTTTCTTTGCCTGCCGGAAGTTAATGGAGATTTATGAAAAGATCCATGAAGACATTACGGGTCGAGGCCTTCTTCTAACAAGGCAATCAACGCGGACTTGGCAAACCTGTCACTTTGAGCTTGTGCAAAAAAGCCGCACAAAAACCGCCAGTTTCACCAAGCCGGTTATTGCGGCGTTGAGCCTGTAGAAAAACGTCTGGAAGCACTGGCAGTCCCCGGCATAGCAGATATCCTTTAGAAATCTGCCCCAGAGTTCTATTTCGAGCCTTGCCATGCCTCGCTTCAAGCCGTACGACACGCGTCAGAATCTTTTATTACCGATTAACCTGGCCGAGCAACTTGTGCCCGGTTCTTTTGAGTACACCCTGAACTACCTGGTGGATCATGAAATCGATACATCCATCTTTCATGATCATTACCATAACGATGAAACCGGTCGCCTGGCGTATGACCCGGCCATGCTCTTGAAGATCGTATTATTTGCTTATTCCCGAGGCATCACATCCAGCCGCAGGATTGCGAAAGCCTGTCATGAGAATGTGGTCTTCATGGCGCTCTCCGCCGACAGTCAGCCGCATTTCACGACCATTGCCGACTTTATCAGTCGTATGCATAAGCCGGTGGGTCAACTGTTTATTCAGGTTTTGATGATCTGTGACCAGCTCGGCCTGATCGGTAAGGACATGTTTGCCATTGATGGTCGCAAGATGTCATCCAATGCCAGCAAGGAATGGAGCGGTACCCACAGCGAGCTTAAAGGTAAAAAGAAAAAGCTGGAGAAAGCCGTTTCCCGTTTGTTGAAACGCCATCGGGAACACGACGTTCATGAGCAGGTAAATCCTCAGCATCAACGCGACGATGAACAGCGTATTGAGACACTGAAAAAAGCCTCACGCCGCATCAAGACGTTCCTGAAGGAACAGCCAGAGCGGACCAATAAACGTAAGCAGCCGCTTAAAGGCAATGTGACCGATCCGGACAGTGCCAAGATGAAGACCGCCAAAGGGGTTATCCAGGGTTACTGTGGTGTGGCGGCTGTCGACAGCAAGCACCAGGTCATTATGCATGGGGAAGCCTATGGCCATGGTGCTGAACAATCGACCCTGATCCCGACGGTAAAAGCGATTGATGCCCAATGTCGCTGGCTGGGGCACAGCAATATTTTCAAAACCGCCAGGATAACCGCAGACAGTGGTTTTCATTCCAGGGAGAACCTGGAAGCCCTGTCCAGGCTAAACGTGGATGCCTATATCGCTGACAACCAATACCGCCAACGTGATCCTGACTTTGATCAGGCCGGACGTTTCCGGGTTCAGCATAAAAAGGAACGAGTGGCGCTGGCCAGAAAACGAGGCAGAACGGTTGCCACCGGACGCTTTACGACACGAGACTTTCGGTTCGATACCCGCACCATGGCCTGTTCCTGTCCGGCCGGGAAACCCATGTGGCTCAGCAGCGCTAAGGCGATGATTGGCGGACAACCGGCTTATCAGTTCTGCGGTTATGTACACCATTGCCGCGATTGTCCGATGAAAGCACAGTGCCTGCGCCGCTCCGACCAGAAAAGGCCGCGTTCTGTCGCCTTCTTTTATAAGGAGGTAGTCGACCAGCAGAAACCGGATGTTCTGCAGATCATGAAAGACAAGATCGACAGCCCGGCTGGCAAACGGGTTTACAGCAAGCGGCTCGCGGTTGCCGAACCACCCTTTGCCCATATGCAGGCAATGGGGTTATCGGAACTCACTTTGCGGGGACGCCCCAAGGTCAATGGGCAGTGGCAGCTTATGTGTGCTCTTCACAACCTGAAGAAGATTCACGGATTTGGCGGGGAAAAACTGCAACAAAGAATGCAGAAGGTACAGAAGCATGGGTGACAGGTCTCTGCGGAGACCTTTCCGCACCATAAAACCTTCAATGCTCGCTAAACCATTAGCGGATAAATAAAACATCGAACTATCCAAAAATATGTCTGCAGAAAGCTGGAGCAGAATTAATTCATTAAGAATGAAGGCATTCTGATTCTATTTTTAGATTTTCTACAGACTCGTTATGTGCTTGAAGGAAATATATGTTTAGTTGGTTCAATTCAATTTTTGCTCAGCCTGCACAAAAAGCTCAGCTAATTGCTATCTTAATTTCCGCATTTGTTGCTATATTTGTTCTCTTATTGAATCAATGGTTCTCGTCTCGGAGAGCAAGAAAGGAGCTTTATATATCAAAAATTGAGGAGCTTTACTCGGCAATATGCGACTATGAGCTTCTTTCATATGATTTTATGTCATTGCTTTTCAATGGAAAGGTTGAAGAAGACTCTACAAAAGAGCTTCTAAACAAAGCTTTAGCTTCACTACAGAAGATTGAAATGTATACAGGCTTACATTTTCCTGAAATATCGTTTGAACGTGAAAAATATCATGGTTACATAAAAGAACTCTATCAGTCCTTCTTAAAACAACGCCCATCTTACGATTCTGAGACCCAAGCGTTTGTTGATTACACGGTAGTAATGGAAAAAATGCGAAGAGATACCAATGAAATCAAAGATTTGGCAAAAAATTTAATGGGGCTACACAAGCACTAGCGCACATAACAATGCGCTGGTGTTTGCCCCTTTGGGGCGGGACCTCCGCACTACGTGCTCCGGCCCCACAGCTTAGCGTTATGGCTAGGAGTTACCCACGAATTGTGGACACCCCACTAAGTTAGATTACAGTCTAACTGGGAGGTGTATCATGACCCGACATAGAAACCCTGCTTATACCGAAGAGTTCCGAAAAGAAGCTGTTCGCCTGGCAGGCTTACCCGATCACAAAGCTTCTGCTGTTGCTGAACAACTCGGTATCAGCGTACAGCAGATCTACAACTGGAAACGACAGTTCACACGGATTTCTGATAAACAGTTCAACTCGCTCAATGGCGTTGACTACTCGAAGAAAGAATCCGAAGAAGTTCGCCGTCTCAAGCGTGAGAACACACGACTACAACAAGAGAACGAGTTTTTAAAAAAGGTCTCTGCGTACTTCGCGAAAAGCCAGGAATGAAGTACGCCCTGATCGCCAGGTACCGGGCTACCTACACCCTGGTGCTCATGTGCCGGGTCATGGGTGTCTCTCGTTCAGGCTTTTATCGATGGCAAGCTGCTGGTGAGAACAACCGTCAACAGCGTCGCAAAAAGCTTGAAGCGGCGGTTATGTTGACCTTCAAATCCTACAAGGCCAGGTATGGGGCTCCACGGATTACCCGGGAATTGAATGCTTTGGGTATACAGTGTTGCGTGAATGCTGTGGCCCGCCTGATGCAACAGGCTGGCATCAAGGCGCGTAACGGCAAATCATTTAAATACTCACCCAGTGCTGAAGCCATCTACGGCGTGGCTGATAATCAGCTGAATCGTCGTTTCAGCGCTGGAGGGCCGAACCGGAAGTGGACTACTGATATCACCTATATCTGGGTTAAAGATAAGTGGCTGTATCTTGCCGCCGTCATGGATCTCTACTCCCGCAAAATCGTCGGCTGGTCGCTCGATACAACGATGACAGAACAGCTCATCACACGGGCCTTGGAAATGGCATTTGCACAGCGGAACATACAGCCTGGTTTAATGATCCACTCGGATCGTGGCGTACAGTATCGGGCAACACGGTATCAAAGCCTTATACGACGCAACGGATGTGAACCTAGCATGAGCCGTCAAGGTAACTGTTGGGATAATGCGGCTATGGAATCGTTCTTTAGTCGACTCAAAGTTGAGTTGGTTTATGCGGAGCGGTTTCAATCACTTGATCAGGCACGATCCAGTATCTTCGAGTACATCGAGATGTTCTATAACAGAACTCGACGTCACTCAGCGCTGGGTTATCTTAGCCCTGCCAAGTTCGAAGAAGTTAATCATCATTAGGTGTCCACTTTTCGTGGGTAACACCAATTTGTCAACGAAAGATCGAGTGAACATTGGTAGTCAATATTAATGAATGATAGCGAGTTAGAAAAACTTATCAATCCAAGTTGGATGAAGAGCTTGGGTGTCATCAGTAAACATGCTGAATGGATTAAAACTAGTCACATTCCAGCAACGGTAGAGATGATGAACCGGCATAGTGCGTTAATCTCCCCAGTTGCATCTGAGCTTTCAAGAATTGGTGAAGTTAGCAAACTTATTTCTAACCTAGCTATTCCAGAATCAATAATCTATAAAAATTCACTCTTTGAACAGTTAAGCAAAGTAACTTTAGACTTAAATAAAAAATTATCGAATCAAGCTCTCTCAGATATCAGGGACAATACGAGCTTCATTTCTCAAGCTTTGCAAAAGAGTCTGGGGCAAACTCACAAGCTATTTGTAGCAGAATATATGGCAGATTATTCAAAGCATATTTTACAGGCTTCTGCTTTAGCTAATACAATAAAAGTTCCTGAGTTGCCTTCGTTAAAAATATTTCATGAATTAAAAAACTCTCCCTTCTTTATTCCAGATGTAAGTGTATTAAGGAAAATATCTGAAGTAGATCTTTCTAACTTCATAGATGACGAGGGATCGCCAGACTTTAGCTGTGAGGTGGCTATAGAAATTGGCGAAACAAATGATTTTAATTCGTTGTCAGAAAGTTCAAAGCAGTTTCTATATTACTTTTATCACACTTATTTGCTACCAATTTTACTTGGCTGTTTATCTTCAATTATCATGACTCAATTGCAATTAGTCCAAGATGAACTGGCTAAATGCTCAACGCCAAGAGAAATTAAAAAAGTTATTCGAAGTTTCTCAAGCTTTGATAAAGATGCATTATCCGGTTACAGAGTTGCTATCTCTGACAGTTTAAACCTTCGCACAGAGCCAGCGTTGAAGTCAGGAATAATAGAGTCTTTACCCATTGGTACTCTTTTAGAAGTTATCGATAAAAGTAAAAAATCATGGATACTTGTAGAGATAGAGAACAATGATGAAACAATCCAAGGCTGGGTATCAAGAAAGCACACGACATACATCAAGTAACCGAGATTTAACAAGTAAATCTCGGTTACGATCATTTTGGTATGTATAAATACCTTTGGTCAGGTATATATGACAAGAAATTAAAGTCCAATATTAACACTATAACCTTAAAATAACTAATTTCCAAATAGTGGTTGAATAATGACAAAAAAACAAAGTCTAAAGTTTAAATTCAGAAAAAATATGTCAATAGGGGCAATGGGCGCAGAGGATGATACTAAGTACCTGATAGATTGTTTTATCAATACTGGTGATTTTGAGGTCGCTGCTGATGTAAATGATCCTCACTCTATTATCTTAGGTAGAACAGGGGCTGGAAAAAGTGCGCTCATCGAGAAAATAAAAAAAGAGAAGCAAAATGTTATTGAGTTGTTGCCAGAGGAACTTTCGCTTAATTATATATCCAACTCAAATATTCTTTCTTTTTTTGAAAGTATTGGTGTTAATCTTGATATATTTTATCAGCTGTTATGGCGACACATATTGGTTGTTGAGTTAATACAAAAGCGATATAAGATAAATAATGAGAACAATACAAAATCATTTTTTGAAACATTGAATGATATATTTAGTAGGGATAGGAAAAAAGAAAGAGCTATAAACTACCTAAGGCAATGGGGAGATAAGTTTTGGCTCGAAACAGATGTAAGAATACAAGAGCTCACTCACAAGCTTGAAAATGAACTAAGAGGATCTGTAAATTTAAGTGTATATGGCATTGACTCTAGTCTATCTGGTACTGAAAAACTTAGCTCAGAAGAGAAACTTGAAATAACTAATCGTGCTCAAGCTGTTGTTAATAGAGTTCAAATTCAGGAGTTGAATCAAGTAATTAATTTTCTCGCTCAAGAAGTATTTTCAGATACACAAAATAAGTATTATATAGTTATAGATAAACTTGATGATAATTGGGTTGATGATATAGCAAGGTATAGATTAATTCGAGCCCTGATTGAAACCATAAAGACATTTAGAAGAATTACACCAGTAAAAATTCTTATAGCTCTCCGAATTGATCTTATAGGTAGAGTTTTCGATTTGACAAGAGATGCAGGGTTTCAAGAAGAGAAGTACGAAGATTTAATGTTGCGTATAAAATGGAGTTCAAGCGATCTAGAAAATCTATTGAATAAAAGAATAGGTCTTTTGGTTAGAGAGCATTATACAAAGAATGGTGCAAAATTTAAGGATTTACCTATGTAGGTGATTCTTCAAGCCTAACTTTTATACTTGATCGCACTCTAATGAGGCCAAGGGATGCCATATTGTATATAAATGAGTGTTTGCTTTTGGCTCAAGATCAAACGACAATTTCTCCGAAAGTCATTAGAGATGCTGAAATTTCTTACTCAAAGAAACGTCTTAAAAACTTATGTCAAGAATGGTTTGCTGACTATCCATTAATGGAAACATATTTTGAAATGCTAAAGAAAAAAAAGAGCAGTATAAAACATTCTGACTTTTCTAGAGAGCAAGTGGAAGACCTGGCTCTTGAGCTCATAATTAATGAAAAGCATAAGAATGATCCAATACGAAAAGAAGCATATAGGCTAATCGAAGAAAAACAAATTTCACGTTCGGTTTTTCTAAATAGACTTCTTAGAGTGTTGTATAAGGTTGGTGCAATTGGTATAAAAAAAGATGGATATTCATCAACCATATGGTCTCAGGATAATGAACCTGAAATTGCAGAGTCTGAAGTTAAGAGATCTTCGTTTTTTTATGTGCATCCTATGCTTTGGCGTGAATTGGGTATTTATAATGATAAAAAATCACATGCCTATTCACTGAGTAAAGCTACGAATGTTTCTGATATTCAATAGTCGATATATTATTAAATGTATTCTGTATCCGTTATGGGACATGTCTAGAAAACTAGAGCTAAATTATACTGAATCCTATTATTTATACATGAAATCCAAAACCTACCGACTCGATCGCTTCATCAGCAAACACAGTCCTTTTTCGATGTCGGATACTCGTTACCTGATTGCGCAAAAACGTATTCTGTTAGATGGCCATACGGCCCATTCCGTTCAACAGACAGTGACTGAATTCACCCATGTCGTACTGGATGGTCACTGCTTAAAGGATAAACAGCCCGTCTATCTCATGCTGAACAAACCCAAAGGGGTTGTCAGTGCCACGAAAGACAGTCAACACACCACCGTGCTGGATATGATTCAGCACCCTCAGAAGGGCGAACTCCACATTGTGGGTCGGCTGGATTTGAATACCACGGGGCTGGTGTTATTGACCAACGATGGCGCGTGGTCCCGCAAGGTCAGTTTACCCGAGACCAAGCTCGCCAAGACCTATGAGGTGACATTGGCCAAGCCATTAACGGATGAGTATATTGCGGTATTTCGGGAAGGGATCTATTTTGCGTACGAAAACATTACCACCCAGCCCGCCTGTTTAGAGATTCTCTCCCCCTACACTGCCAGGCTCTCGATCATTGAAGGCAAGTATCACCAGGTGAAACGCATGTTTGGCTATTTCCGAAACCCGGTGTTGGCGCTTCACCGGGTCTCTGTGGGCCAGATCACTCTGGGTGATCTCGAGCAGGGCCAGAGCCGGTTACTGACCATGGAAGAGACGGCGTTAAATCCGTGTTATTGAATGAATGAGAATAAGGCATAGCTCTTGTCGTGCGATGCACTATTGCCCGCCACCACACCTTCTTTCCAAAGAAGACTAAAAACGTAAGGCCAGGGCGCCTTCTCAATGAGGCATGAGATAGACCTCCATGCAAATCACATGTCTTATTGAGAATACCCCTGGCGTATGTCAAACTTCGTGTATTGCTAATAACGATTGATTAACCTTCCAGTTCTTTGACAGTATCAAAGAAAATCCCCTGCATATCCTCTGCTTCACGCTCTGTCTGTCCGCCATGTTTAAGGAACGTTGTAATAATCGTCTGCGTTTTTTCATCTTTAGCCCGGCTAAGAAAGTAGCGTAATTCCAATTCAGCCCCGGCTTGTTCATCTTTGATGGATATGGCGACGATATTCTTGTACATACCAATATCTTCAAGTTCCCACTTGCTTAAAATTCCCAGCAGTTGAGACAGAAAGCCTTCCATCTCGGCCTTTGGCACATGTCGAGTAATAATATTCAATGTTTCAGCCTGCTGAGGACTAAAGTCAGCGCCCGTCAGCAATGCCTGTAATGCTTTGCTCTTCCCGAGCCGACGCGCATATTGGACCGCTCCCTGCCCACCCGTAGGAATATTGATATACAGTTCAGGCTGCGCAAAAGCGGCATTCTCGGTGCCGTAGGATAGATCGCAGGCCATGACAAATTCGTCGCCCCCTCCACGTGCATAGCCATCAACAATACACACGGATAACTGCTGCATTGACTTAATGTTATGAATCAAATGGCTAAATTCAATGCAGGCCGCCTGACCACCTGGCGTACCGTTAATGAGGGTAATATCAAGATGCGCCAGAAAAAAAACAGGATTCAGGGATTTGAAGACTACGACAGTCGTATCCCTGTCATCTTTCAATGAAAGGATGAATTTGTTTAATTCATTGATCAGGTCAATCGTTAGTAAGTTGATCGGCTTATTATCAACAGAAACATACGTGATTTTTCCCTCTTTGCTGATGGCGATTTTACTCATTACAACAACCTTCTATTGGCGAGTGAAAGAGCCTATTTGTCAGACAACTGACTGGCATCAGAACTATAGGAAAAAACGACGGCTGGAAAAGGGACAGATAAGCATTATATTGTTGTCCAAATGGCAACAATGCGAACCAATGACGTATGGGGTTTACTGAGCGCTTACTGCTATTTCTTCGGGTGGCTGAAGCTCTGTCGTTCACGAGTGCCGCCGAGCAAATGCAAGTCAATCGCTCGATGGTTTCAAAACAAATTCACAAGTTAGAAAACGAGCTTGGCATACGCCTGCTCAACAGAACGACGCGGTCTATGTCATTGACAAGCGCCGGCAATGACATACTGGTTCAAGCTAAGCGTTTGCGCACAGTCCTCGATGAAACGCGATTGCAAGCACAATGTTTTCACTCTCAACCCGTGGGCTCTTTAAGGATAAACAGCACCTGTCACTTTGGGCGTAATTATGTGCAGAAGGCCGTGGTTCACTATCAAAAATTATATCCCGACATCAGCATAGAGCTGAGACTGGAAGACAAGATGGTTGATCTTATTGCCGAGAACTTTGATCTTGGGTTCCGAACAGGATACTTAGCGGATTCAAGCCTTATCTATAGAAAGCTGGCCAGGAATCGTCTTCTTATTGTTGCCTCCCCCGAATTTTTACAACGACAGGGCACGCCACAATCCATCGCGGAACTTGAACAATTGCCCGCAGCCGTTTATTCCTTTAACGGGCGTTTGATGGATAAGTTTAAATACTATGACACTAACGGAGAAGAATCTTACCTCCAGCTGAATGCCATTTATAAAACGAATGAACAGGATGGTATGCTGGAAGCCGCCGTAAGCGGCAATATGTTATCCGTTGTGACAGCCGAAATGATCAAAGATGAAATCCTGGAGGGGAAGCTCGTTCCTGTCATGACACACATTCATCTGGCTGACTTTGGTACGTTTTATGCCGTTTATCCTCACAGGGATTTACCCCTTAAATCCCGCCTGTTTCTCGATGTCATTCAACAAATGATTGGCGAGACAACGCCCGTATGGGAGCAGCGTATACCTGATTTTGAAACACTCTATGCAACAACAATCTGCCCTGGGTGATCAACAAGTACAGGGACCGAGTCGGTGACTGACCATGGAAGAGACGGCGTTTAACAAAAGCACACCCCTCCCTAGCTTCCCACATCGATTTCTAGCTCATCATCAGAAGGGACATTGGTGGCTTGAGGTGACGAAGCGGGTTCACTGTATAGCTGTGGTACAACCCTCTCTCTTTCTACATCTGTCGCATCAAGGTGAGAGATTGAAAAATGTGATGATCGCTCTGACATGTCCGGGCTATTAATGAATGATGCTACGGCACTTGCTGGCCTTATAGCGCGCGTTGGCGTGTCTGATCGTCGTGATGGTCCACCTGGATACCCAGATGCAGTGACTGACGTTGATTCATGGGATGCTTGTGCCTGACACGATGCTGTAGCTGTACGCCTGTAATCGTCACCACAGACAAACGGGCTGCCTGTTCTGACAAATGTTGTGTCGCGAGGCATTGGCATAAAAGGGGACGCAGTACTATGAGAAAATGGTGGGACACTACCCATAAAGGGAGGCATCGGTGCTACCGGTGTGGTCATTCTTGCCGGAAAAGGCATCCCTGCCCCCTGATGGGTAAACGCCAATGGGGATTGATATTGGCTTAGTCGCATTTCTTGTTGTAGTAGTCGTATACCTGCCTCCAGACCTTCTCTATAGCCTACATGACGACCAACCATGAAGCCCCAGTCAAAATCCGCGTTATAAGCCGAGGGATAGCCAGTTGGTGGGTAGTGTCCAGCGGGAGGATAGGGTGAACTGCCGGATTGATAAGGGGGATAATTGGGGCGCATAAATTTCCAGTCTTCGTTAATTGGCTAAATTGTCTGACTATGACGCCATATATCCACAAAAATTTTTGATGTTGTTAAAAGCGCTAACCATTAAAGCGTTTTTGTTCATATTACTTGCTGATGAAGCAGGCTGGGCAACGCACTAATACGTTCGGCCGGACTCCAAAGGGTGGGTAGAGCAGGGGAAAGTGTTGAAAGTTGGGTAATGTGTAAACAGTAAAATATGACGATTTATCAATAGGCCCGGATGCTATTAAGCATTCTGTTGATTCATATCGTCCAATAAGGCCACGACAGCATATCCGTTATCCTCTATGCCTGCCAGGAGCGATTCGGCGACTAAGCTGTAGGCAATATTAACCGCTGGATCTTTATCGTTTAGCGCTTTCCGTGTAAAACTACCGATCGCTTTGGTAGTGAATACATCTGCTTCACCGGCGTTTAACGTTTGATTTATCGAAAATTAACACTCTGGAAACAAGACAGCGTTACTGCTGAGGCATGGCAAGTTTCTTCTTCCGGCTTCCAGGGTATCCCCCATTCCTCGAGTTTACCTTTCCAGGCCTTGCGCACGTGGGACGACCACTTGATGCGCCCCACCGTGCACAGTTCAGTTGGCAGGTTTTGTCTTAGCCATTCAGCCATCAGATTGCGTGCCCACGCAGCGTTATCAACGTCAGACCAAAGGCAGCGCCTGATCTCTTTGAATAAGCTGTCCAGTGTCTCCAGTTCCCCAAGCAGGGCTGCTGTTTGCGTACGTTCATTGGCATAAGCTTGGCGAAGAGTAGAGACAGCGCACCCCCTGCGAATACGGTGGAGCAGCCCAGGTGGTGCCTGCAACAGTGAACGCATCTCGTCACAGACGCTTTCCAACGACCTGATGCCTCGAAGCGGCAATAGCTCATGTTCATCGTCATCATCGTATATTGAAGGCAGGCTTTTTTTCAGTGTTTCAATCTCTTGCTCAAGAGTTTCGTTTTCCGTCGTAACCGTGGTTTGCAAGGCTTTTAATGCCTCCAGTGTCGACTCTTCTGTTGGTGCAGTTGTCGTCAACATAGAAAGAGAGACGGTATTACTGTCAGGTTTTGTCCACCATTTCACATGTTTGGCATGAATATCGGTAATTCGTCGTAATAATTTTACGCAGTTTTCCAAGGCTGGGCGTTTGTGATAGGTCTGTTCAATGGACTGAATAATGTCATGTTTGTGTTGTTTATCCATGGATGGAAGGATGCTCTTTGCGATTGCCATGAAGGCTTCCTGTATGGATGTGTTGCTATCTCTTTTGTTCTCCTCCTTTTCTTTGTTGACGGATCCAATATAGATGATTTGATAGCGACATTGACCTTCCTCGGCCTCTTTAATTTCAAAGTCTGTCGGTAAAAAACATTGGTTAAGCATTTGATACAACATATCGCTTTGAGGCAGGTCATCGAGCAATAGGGCGATTGTGACTTGAAAAGTTTCAAAATTAGCGGGCATTTGAATATTGCTTATATGGTAGGGCTCTCTCATTGTTGGTTGTTTATTCAGGAATCGTCTAATAGCGTTATGTTGCAAATAACAGTGCTTTAAATATTGAATATGTTCTTTTGTCGACTCCTGCAAGTATTCGCTTAATGCAGTAGTCAGAAGCGCTTTCAGGTTGTCTTTTGTGTAAAAGTAGGCTTTTTTTCCCATATCTTGAGGGTCATGCTTTTTTACCGTTCGTGATCGCACAGCCTGGCCAGAACCCGCCAAATTGCTTATGGAGCCGCCAAGCTGTGAAGACCTTTCCCCAAGGCTCGTCATGGATGTTGTGGTTGATGTTTCACCCATACTTTGGATATTGTGGGTGGCAAACGCCTGATCGCGATCCGTTTCCTCTGAGGTTATTAAATGCCCCAGGAAGCGGCGAATACGAGCCATAGATGAAACGATATTGTCCACATTCATTTCCCATTAATAATCAATAAAATAGAAAAACTTAATAGCCTATCGTGTCTAAGGCAATAACATTTCTGAATGTGATTGTTATTATGGTTAAGCAAAAAACACATGAAGAAGTGGCTATTAAAACGGACATGTGCAGTTCGTTGTATTAAAACCCCTGTTTTTGATATGTGAAATACTGGCGAGCGATGCTTGTTGGTTTGTTAGTGACGTGAGTGCATGGTACTTGATAGCTTTGCGGAATATTTATTCCTCTTTGTGGGATCGTCAGTCATTATCGTGAGCCTGACCATTTTTTATGAAATCGAGTACCACGACGCCTTTATCAGCGGCCGTGACATCAACAGTGCAGGTAACAACATCGTCAGCGGCATTAGACACATCGCCGTTCCCTCAGTCTGATGCCGAGTAGGTATGAGAGGGGGGAACGAAATTGAACGTAGTGTTTCTAACGAACGCCTCAGAGGTAATCAGGCCGTATTATACCTCTATCGATGTCCTTCATTATGCCTGGTAAATGAGTATTCAGGCCTAATCAAGCTGCATAGATAATCATCCCGTTTAATCACAGTAAATAACAATCTCGTTATGCATTATCGTGGCCCGTTAAAATAGCATGATGCGATTATTACTGGTTAATAGCACTAACAATGGATCCAAGTCAGCCCGCAAAGCAAGGTTCTCCGAGCACAAGCCCGCAACCTGACAGTGGAGAAAACGTCTCAAAAAGGAGACCGCCGCTTTCTCCGCAAAGTGTTAAAGAAAAGCCACTTTCGGGTAGGCAACCCCTGAGTACCCGAACAAAAAGCCACGTTTCTACGATTCAAAAGGAACGCAAAGGGCGATCTGTCCACTGGGAATACTCCAGTGATATCTACAGTATTGCTGATGCCAAACAATGCATCAGCGACTTCGAACAAGAGCAGGCTAAGTTCAAGATTAAATCGAAAAAAGTTGCCAGCAAGGCGTATGGTTTTGATTTTACTATTGACTATTACATCAACTGGCTTCAAAAAATCATTCCATGTTATTTGATTTGTAATCAACTGGGAAAAGCAAGAGCGCTGATTGATCTTGCCCTTGAAGCCATAGAAAAACCACATTTGAGAAAGTACCCGCTGAAGGTTATCGGAGATATCCATTATTATGATTTTTTTCTACTGCTGAAGGAGAAGAGCCTGATGGAGAAGCGTGCGGAAATTATAAGTAAACTTCCTCCAGCAGCCCGACCCTCAACCTCAACAGCAGAATCGGCTTTATCGCCGGAGGGTACCCGGAAAGATATCACTTATCAGCTCGAAGTTGCCGTCACCTATGGCAGTATGCTCGCACGAATGGCCGGTGTTGCTTTCAATCTTGACCCTGAAAACACTGACTTCAATGCCAGCCCGGAAAGAGGGCTCACTATTATTGATAGAGTGCTTTATGAAATTAAAGCGAATAAAGCGCTGGATGATGAGGATACCCTGAGAAAATTAATTGAAAGATACCGGACTCACATCCGTGATATGAGGCACATGCGCCCTGAAGATTACCCAACGCTTCAAGAATACGAGGCTGCGCTGTATAAGAGGTACTTCCATGAGATCATCCGTCCCTTTGAGGTGAACCCTTTTCTGGACTATCTGACGGACAGAATTGAAAAAAACACTATGTTGTATGGCTTTATGGGGGATCGTGACCTTCTCTTGAGATATCTCAAGGTTTCCCAGTTGGTTTTTTTGTATGTGCTCTCTAAAGAAGACAGTGCGCAATACGGACATTGCCTCAATTACATACTGCAGAAAATGCCGGACAAAGGCAGCTTAATTACTGAGACCATCGCTCAGATACCCGCATACAGGCAATATTGCTGGGTTCATCGTTGTACAGGAGAGCGCAGAAAGCTGGAAAATGATAGAGACCCTTGTGAATATGATCCGCAATTGTGGCGCTCAGCGGTTGATTATATCGCGATAAGGCACATGCAATCCCAGGGCGATTGGGACAATATGGAAGCCTATCTGGAAAACGCCATTACGCTCTCAGACAATAAAATACCATTCTATATTCGGGCTCATTATAAAAATGTGCTAATGCATCGGGGAAAAACCCTTGAGGCGTTAACCCAATTGCAAGCACTTCAGGAGGAATACCAGCGCTTGCATATGGATTATGAAATGATGCTGACGAGCTTTGAGATAGAAGAAATAGAGCAGCATCTGATAAATACCAATACATATGATAAAGATATATCAGAAAGATCTGCTGAGAAGGCAGAGGCGGGCAGTACTCTGACACAAGACACAGCGGCTGAGTTGGTAGCAGTGAGTCATGAAATATACTCACAGAGTATGAGTCAGTCATCGGTAAAACCGTTGTCAGGTAGTGTGACTGCAGAGTTGCAAACACCGGCACAAACGCAAACAGTAAAACCGAAGAAAACCGCACATTATAAGAAAAGTTACAGTGAAACCTTGTCCCACATTAAAGATCAGATGGTAAACGGGACGCTCGCGGATGTGCTCGCCCTTATAGACAATGCGCTATCGAACACGGAACTGAGCATCAGTCAGCGAGTCAGGCTACTGTGTCGAAAAGCGTGGGCGTACAAAACATTTTCGCGCTCACCGCAAGATCGGCACACCGCTCTGCGCTGTATCTGTCAGGCATTGGCCTGTGCTTTACCGAGAGCTCCCGGGAAAAAGCGCCACAGGGAGGTTGATCCTGTCAGTTTTCTGAGAAGTATTGACGAGCGTGAGTTTATTTATCCTGGTAGTTATAAAGTCGAATATATATCACTTGTAGCCTATTGCTGTAGCACCGCTGGACACGTATTAAGGGATATGAATAAGCCAGAAGATGCCGCTGCCCTTACGATGTTTGCTGATCGAATCAAACCATGGCGAAGATGGAGACCGCATCGAAGGCGATTGCCCTACCAGACCACTCCGATCGCGCCAAAAATTAGAATGATTGGCGCTAAGCCATAAAAGGCAGCAAGAGGATTTTTAAAGATACACTGATGACAGTACAGATGATGGCTATCAGTGTGCAGGACGAGTCCCTTGGGAGAGCATAGCCAGTAAAACCTGCAAACGGATCTGGCACAGTCAGGCCATTTCTCCTGCCAGCGCCAGATCTGTCGTTTGTTACTGGAAATCAGTGTTAGGCAATTTCTATCAGGTTACCCTTCGTCTCCAGCCATGACTTCCTGTCAGATGCCCGCTTCTTCGCCAGCATCATGTCCATGATCTGGCGGGTCATGAACATATCTTCGTTGGTCAGCTGAACCAGACGACGAGTATCCTGAGACATGGTGGTCTCGCGTAGCTGCAGCGGGTTCATCTCACCCAAGCCCTTGAAGCGCTGCACGTTGATCTTGCCACGCTTCTTCTCGGCCTTCAGGCGTTCCAGTACGCCTTCTTTTTCCGCATCATCCAGTGCGTAATAAACTTCCTTGCCGATATCGATCCGGTACAGCGGCGGCATGGCCACGTAAATGTGTCCCTTGTCGACCAGCGGACGGAAATGCTGCAGGAACAGCGCGCAGAGCAGGGTGGCGATGTGCAGACCGTCGGAATCCGCATCGGCGAGGATGCAGATCTTGCCGTAACGCAGGCCGCTGACATCATCGGAACCCGGGTCTACACCCAGTGCAACGGAAATGTCGTGTATTTCCTGGGAGGAGAGCACTTCGCTGGAGTCCACTTCCCAGGTATTCAGGATCTTACCGCGCAGGGGCATGATGGCTTGGTATTCCCGGTCGCGGGCCTGCTTGGCGGAACCGCCCGCAGAGTCCCCTTCCACCAGGAACAGTTCAGTGCGGGAGACATCCTGACTGGAACAGTCCGCCAGCTTGCCAGGCAGTGCCGGGCCCTGCGTGACTTTTTTCCGCGCGACTTTCTTCGCTTTGCGCATACGGCGCTGGGCGTTGCTGATGCACAGTTCTGCCAGCAATTCGGCCAGATCGGTGTGCTGGTTCAGCCAGAGGCTGAACGCATCTTTCACTGCACCAGAAACAAATGCGGCACACTCACGGGAGGAGAGGCGTTCCTTGGTCTGGCCGGAGAATTGTGGGTCGGCCAGTTTGGCGGAGAGTACATAGCTGCATCGCTCCCAAATATCGTCCGGTGAGAGCTTCACGCCCCGGGGCAGCAGACTGCGGTATTCACAGAATTCCCGCATCGCTTCCAGCAGGCCGGTACGCAGACCGTTGACGTGGGTGCCGCCTTGGGCGGTGGGAATCAGGTTGACGTAGGATTCGGTGGTCAGTTCGCCACCTTCAGGCAGCCAGACGACGGCCCAGTCCACGGCTTCGGTTTCGCCGGTCAGGTTCCCGGTGAACGGATGCAGGGGCAGCAGTTCATAACCTTCGCAGGCGGTTTTCAGGTAATCGACCAGGCCGTCTTCGTAATGCCAGGTGGTGGTGTCACCCGCGATCAGATCCTTAAACTCAACCTTCAGGCCGGGGCAGAGCACCGCCTTGGCCCGCAGCACATGCTTGAGCTTGCTGACGGAGAATTTGGGGGAATCAAAATACTTGGCGTCTGGCCAGAAGCGGACCGTGGTGCCGGTGTTGCGCTTGCCGCAGGTGTCGATGATCTCTAGCTCGGAGCGTTTGTGGCCGTCGGCAAACCCGATGGTATACACCTGCCCACCACGGCGGATGGTGATATCCAGCCGGGTGGAGAGCGCGTTCACAACAGAAACACCCACACCGTGCAGACCACCGGAGAACTGGTAGTTCTTGTTAGAGAACTTGCCGCCGGCATGCAGGCGGGTCAGGATCAGTTCCACACCGGAAACCTGGTGCACCGGGTGGATGTCCACCGGCATACCTCGGCCGTTATCGGTCACTTCCAGCGACTGGTCCGGGTGCAGGATCACCGTGATCTCACTGGCGTGCCCTGCGAGCGCCTCGTCGACACTGTTGTCGATCACTTCCTGGGCGAGGTGGTTGGGACGGGTGGTGTCCGTATACATGCCCGGGCGCTTACGCACCGGGTCAAGCCCGCTCAGAACCTCTATGGATTCCGCTGTGTAATCGTTACGCATGGTTTCCCTGTACCGAAGTCAAACCTTTAATGCCTGCCGACCGGTATGCTGAGGGTCGGATAGTGACTGCAAAATATCACAGTCTATCAAAAAGGGGAGCTTGGGGGTTATCCCCCGAGACTATTTGACGCATTCATGGCCGGGTTCAAGGCTTGATTGTGTCAGTCATGAATAGCAGAACAGCGCAGTGGAGTGGACACCAGAGAGCCGTTACAAGGACGGCTCCCTGGTGTTTGGTTGTCCGTTCTGGATATGCATCACACCTGTTCATAGCGCAGCCATAAGCGGTTAGCCCGCTAAACAGGTTCTGATGCTGGTTCCAATGGAGCGAATATATTCCTTCCAGCTATTGTCAACAGCCCTGACTCAGCTGTCGTCACCGGTATGGCTTGTTCGTCGCAAATGGCACAGAGTTGATGCCTATTGATAGGCTCATCAAGCCATTGCGAAATGCATTCGTGATGAAACCTGTGCTCACAGTATGCACTGACAAAAACACTGCCGGAATCAAGCATAGGCTCATAACATATTTGGCACTCATCTGTTGCTGCGGACGCCATAGGCATTGCCTGCAGGTCATCATTGAAAGATCTATCTGATACTGAGGACGTGTTGCCACGATGAGAAACATCGTAGTTCTCATAGGTAAAATACTCGTGATCAAAAAGATCCTCCCCGCCTATAGCTCCAGCGCTTCTATCTTGATTGATACCAGTGTTGTCGTGAGAAGGGGCTAGTCCAAGAGGGTAGGCACTCTGATCGCAGCTGGCACAGAGTTGACGCCTATTGATAGGCTCATCAAGCAATTGTGAAATGCATTCGTGATGAAACCTGTGCCCACAGCCCGTATAGACAACCACGCTGCTGGAATCAAACATAGTTTCACAACATATTGTGCACTCATCGGCTTCTTCAGACGTCGTAGGGATTGGCGTGTTATCTCGATGAAAAGTAGTGTGATGCTCAGTAAAGTCTTCGTGATCAAAAGGATTCTCACCGCCTTCAGCGGCCATAGTGCCAGAGCTTCTATCTATACAGGTGTTGCAGTGAGTGGTCAGGAACGTCAGAGGGTATGCATTCTGGTCGCAGCTGGCACACCTGTGTTGGTTGTTGTCAGAGGCGTGAAGCGATTGTGAAATACATGCGTGATGAAAAGGGTGTCCACAGTTCGCGATAACAACATCTGCATTTAGCGACTCATGACAGATCTTGCACTCAGATTCTACCGGGCTCAGTGTTCTTATCTCTGCGTGACAGCTGCGGAGGGCACATAACTTGCGTCTGTTAATAGGGGGATTGTCCCACAACATACTACTGGTAGAGGTGTCGAGCCATCGGGTAATACATTCGTCATGAAAAGTGTGCCTGCAGTTCGTAATAACTACACTGCCACCACCGAAGAGCGGTGCAAGGCAGATTTTACATTCATTCTCTGAGGGTAAGGCAATAGGTTGTGCGGTGGAGGAAGGTGAGGTTGAAACATTATCCATAGCAATAGTGTCCATATATTGATTTATATATTGAGTAATAAGTCAGATCTGCACTGGGTAATAAAGTTCCATGTGTTGGCAGGTCGCCGAAGATGCTCAGGCAAACGCGGAAGGGCAAGCAGGTGTGTCAGAGATGAATGTGTATTGATGCCGTCATGCTAAGCCGTTAAGCACGATAGAGGGAAAGAGAACGAAAATAACGGGAAATGTGCTATGCATCGCTGTTTTGCATTGTGCCGGTAGCATTTAGAAATACCTGACATCCAATGTAGGGATGCTAGAACCGGTTAGGGTGCTGTATCTGAACCCTGAGCCACAGGCGAACGGATCTTTTGGCCCTTTGCATGGACCCAGGTGATTTCGCACTTTGTTGGTCAATTAATCGCTGCAGGAATTCTTGTTCTTCACGGGTACCAATTAACCTTGCTGCATAACGACACAGCAGGAGAGATTTTGCTAAGTTGTATTCGTCGGTGTCGCTATTCATCGGGTAACGAACGGCAAGCTCCGCAAGCGCAATAAACTCTCCAAACAGAAGGTCTGAACGATAATACGTCAGTAGCTCGGCTTCAGTGTGGAAGGCGCATAATTGTCGCTCGTATGAGGTGTGATGGTCATACTCGGCCGGGAACCATTGCCAGCTCCAGTGCCCCACTTTGCTGTGCAGTGCTCGGAGTTCATCGGCAGGTATGGGACTGGTATGGCATCGCGTTTCCCATATTTTCCAGAGGGTTGGAGTCCAGTCCGCTTGATTATCATATCTGGGAATCCTATCGGATTCTGGGACCTGGGAGGGGCGTGTCATTACCGCAAAGTCCTGCCATCGCCTCCTTCGTGTTCTGGTAGTGGAAATAACAGTAGGTTCGCTGGCAGCAGGTTCGGCGGCTATTGGTTGGACTTGCCGTTGGTTCAGGTCTGTTGTCGCAGCGCGGTTGTCGTGCTGCTGACCATTCAGACGTTGCTCATTGGCTTGATGTCGCCTTACACATCGGCAACAGAAAATACAGGCCAGTACATCGACGACAGCCTGAAAACAGCTCTGCAGAAACGATTTTACAGGGGTTACGGCGGAACTCCTGGCCATAGTGTTGTGTCTCCTTGAATGCCACTATGTATTTTTTGCTATCAATAACGCTGTGCTAGTGCCTGTTCGGCTCACTCACAGTGTGTTTTGGGACTATTTACCTTTTGACCACGGACAGGGGGAATAGTTTCCGGATTGTGTGATTAGTGTGGGCCTGATTGGGGAAGGGCTGACAACAGCAACAGACCATGGTGCGTGAGCCTGATACTGTTCAAACTGCAGGAATGCTTGATGAGCAGCCTTATGAGGCTGCTGGGATCGGCAGTGCAGAACGGGGATGAATTTACCTGACGTGTTTTGGGCGTTGTACGTGGGTAGTGTGGACTTTAGCGGATAACCATTCGCTTCATCCACTCAGTTTTTTGAGCACCGCTGTTGCCACCGCTTCGGAGGATGCCGGATTCTGCCCGGTGATCAACACACCATCCGACACCGCGTGAGGCTGCCAGTCATCCGCTCGGGTATAGTGAGCGCCTTTGTTTTTCAGCGCATCTTCCAGCAGGAACGGCACAACCGTTGTCAGCTGTACTGCGGCTTCTTCCGTGTTACTGAAACCGGTCACCATTCGGTCTTTGAGTAGTGGTGTACCGTCAGGCTTATTGGCATTGAGCAGTACCGCAGGTGCGTGGCACACCGCAGAAACCGGCTTACCGGCAGCCGCCAGGGTTTCGATCAACTGTATGGAATGTGTGTCGTTGGTGAGATCCCACAGGGGGCCATGACCGCCGGGATAGAAAACCGCATCGAAATCGTTCGCTGAAACGGTTGACAGTTTCACAGTGTTGGCGAGTTGCGACTGACTGTCAGCATCGTTGTTGAAACGTTCGGTCGCCGGTGTCTGGAAATCCGGTTCTGCACTCTTGGGATCCAAAGGCGGCTGGCCACCGAGTGGCGAGGCGAGGGTAATCGTCGCGCCGGCATCCTTGAATACATAGTAAGGCGCTGCAAACTCTTCCAGCCAGAAGCCGGTCTTGGCGCCTGTGTCGCCGAGCTGATCGTGCGAAGTGAGTACCATCAGAATGTTCATTGTAGAATCTCCTTGCTGGATGCTGTTGACAACCATTTATACATGACCAGCGCATCCACGTAACCCTTGGTCGGGTGGTTGAAGGCGCGGGGCAGGCGACCGACAGTTTCAAACCCAAGCTTCTGCCACAAACGGACAGCGCCGCTGTTGCTGGAGGCTACAAAGTTAAACTGCATGGCTTTATAGCCCATGTTGCGTGCGATGGTTTGGG
The DNA here is from genome assembly GCA_964291505.2 of uncultured Kistimonas sp. Classification (GTDB taxonomy): domain Bacteria; phylum Pseudomonadota; class Gammaproteobacteria; order Pseudomonadales; family Endozoicomonadaceae; genus Kistimonas. The sequence continues at coordinate 354,953 of OZ220216.1, forward strand.
AATGCTCGCACATAGCTGTTGCCAACCCACGGCTTCGGGCGGCGGATGACACCATATAGCCGCAGTTGCAGACGTGGTCACCGGGGCCGGCCTGGTTGGTTTTTATAGTGTAGGTGCCGAGGATTACGCCATCGTCTTCCGCCACCCAGGTTTGCCGGGGGTCTGTCATCCAGAGGCGGAAGGCTTCATCGCGGCTGGTATCCGTTGGGTAGGCGTAGGTATCACCAGCGGCCACCACTTCGCTGAAGATGGGCCAGATGGCATCGAAGTCATTGTCGTTTGCCTGCCGGATAATCATTGTTGTGGGACTGCCTGTTTAATGTGGCCAGTTTGCTTTGTTTACGGGGCGCGTCCGGTGCTCAATGCAAATGCCCAGTCTTCACATCCCCTGGCGTTTGCTGCATCCATGGCCTGTTGATAGTCATAAGGCACTTTGACGAACGCTGTCGTCCAGCCAGCAGCCGTTCTTTCCACGATGCAATAGGTGGCGTGGGGCGAATGGTTTTCCATGGAAAACACATCCCCTGGCGTTTGCTGCATCCATGGCCTGTTGATAGTCATAAGGCACTTTGACGAACGCTGTCGTCCAGCCAGCAGCCGTTCTTTCCACGATGCAATAGGTGGCGTGGGGCGAATGGTTTTCCATGGCATGCGGCACCGGCAGATCATCGCGGTAGGCAGGGAGACCAACGCTACCCGGATTCACGATCTGTTGTCCGGATGAGAGCTGCACGGCCCTGGGGATATGGGTATGGCCACACAAGATCAGTGATGCGTTGATGGAGGATACCTGTTCACAGATATCAGCATCAGGGCGGATACGAGGACAACCCGCTGTAACCTCTTCCAGCAGATAAATCAGGTCATTATCCGGTGTGCCGTGGCAGAGAAAGATATCTTCAGCCAGTGTTAGTGTGGGTGGCAGTTCGCGCATCCAATGCAGTGCCTCCTGACCCAGGTCGTCAAGAATGAACTGGAGGGTAGGGTTAGCTGTGATGTCTGCAGCAGAGGCTTCGTAAATCTGACGATCCTGATTGATTGCCTCTGATCGTAATGATGGTTTCGTGTTGTAGCCGCTCGTAAGTGGCTTTTGGAGCCAGTGGGCCGTAGAGAATATCGCCCAGATTGATCAGCTGATCGATCTGTTTTTTCCGGACGTCTTCCAGTACGGCATCTAGCGCCCAGATGTTGCTATGAATATCCGACAGTACGGCAAAGCGGGTCATAAACGTGTTGGCCTGGGTTGTTGTTTTTTGAATCTGTCGTTTAGCGAGTTTTACGTGGTGTTCCATGGCCGCTTGAGAATGTAATGTTTTCAAGCGGCCAACCGCCTTAGCTCTTCGGTTCAATCTTGGTGATGGTGCCCTGGGCTATGGCCACAAGTCGTGCTTCTTCACCTTCCTGATGCGCATAAAATTCGCACTGGCAAACCGCCGGCCGTTTACCGGAGGATAATACCTTGGCTTTGGCGACCAGTTTGTTGCCTGTAGCGGGGCGAAGATAGTTGATCTTGTATTCCGAGGTAACACAATTCATCAGTAACGTGCCGCCGGCAAAGGTCAGGGCGTTGTCGGCCAGGTAACTCAACACGCCTCCGTGCACAAAGCCATGCTGCTGTTTGAAGGCGTCCTGAACCGTCAGGGAGAGAACCACGGAGCCGGGGCCGAGTTCGTCGAGTTCTGTCCCCAGAAACTGGCTGAAAGGTTGAGTGTTCAGGATATTGCGACCAATCTCGGTGTAATCGTTCATTGTTCTACCTCTTGGGAACGATCAGGCGGATGCCCGGGTACTGGACAGGATCAGGCCGGCGCTGACAAACACACCACCGGTGATCTTGTTGAAGAAACGGGCCCGACCGGCCTGCATCAGCCAGCGGGACGATTTGGCGCCCAGCCAGGCATAAAACAACAGCCAGGACAGCTCAAGCACTGCGAAGGTGATAACAAACACCAGGTATTGCGTGACCAGAGAAGCTGAGGGGGTAATGAATTGCGGAAACAATGCCGTGAAGAACACAATTGCCTTAGGGTTGCTGGCGCCGACGATGAAGCCGCTCAGGAACAGGTTGCCAGACTTGCGAGGCGAGGAGGACGCTTCGTTGCCTTCTATCTCGTAACTTTGCTGCGATGAGGTCAGCGCTCTGATGCCCAGGTAAATCAGGTAGGCGGCACCTGTCCATTTAATGATGTTGAACGCCAGCTCTGAGGTGGCGACGACAATACCCAGTCCGGTGAATGAGAGCGTTATGATACCGGTGATGGCCGTCAGGCTGCCCAGCGCCGTATAGATGGCGGACCTGAAACCCTCAGTCACCGAGGTCGTCAGGCATAACAGCACACTGGGCCCCGGAGACGCAGTCAGGACCAGAATGGCCAGTGTGTAGTAGAACCAGAGTTCGAGCGTCATGGCAGGCTCCTTAACATCCTTCGTTCGATCTGACCCCGAAAGGCATAACCCTCGACTCAGACAACAGCGGTACTGGGGGCTGGGAAAGGTTTGGCGAAGGTAAAGGCTTCAGGGCTGGAACCCCGGGCTTTCAGTGTTTCGAGTGCAGCCTTGGCTTCGTCGATCGACGGTATATGGCCTTTGGGAATCCACCAAAGTGCCAGCGTGGGGCCAGTCATCTTTTCAAACCAGCTTTTTTTGTTTTTAAGTACCGTCAGGTGGTCACCAGCATAAACATAGGTTTTCAGGGCATCGAGCGATTCCCAGACCGAGATGTTGACGATAATGCGCTCGTCATCAAAGACCTGTAGCGCGGTGGCGTCACCGTCGTCTGTCTGCAGACGCCAGACAAACCCCGGGCTGTTATCCGCCAATGCATTGATGGCATCCAACTGATCCACGAACCCTTGCATGATCGGGTTGTCCAGCGGTGCCCTGGCAGTGGCAATGTTGACCTGGGCGAGATGATAAGAATCTGACATGCAGCTCCTGATGTTCTTGTTGTGATGTATCGCAGTATTTCCTGCTGCGGTTATTACCAGTGAAGTCCTGTGCTGGCGATTTCAGGGTGGTGCAATCAGGGATTATTGCATGATTGCTTTAATGATCAAGGCATCCAGGGGAACTTCCAGTTCATCAAACAGTTGCATGCCTTCATCATAATAGTTGGTCTCAATGTGCTGAAAGCCGCTGCCGAGAAGGGAGGCTATTATTTCTTTTTGGGAGCGGATATGGAAACCGTAACGGGTGTAGGGGATGGCTCTGAGGCAATGGTCTGAACGCACGCCGAAAACGGCGCGACCACCGGGTTTGAGCCAGCTGGCGATCTTCCTGAACAGGGCGTCCAGATCGTCGATGAAGTAGAGCACATTGACGGCCATCACGCCGTCAACCGAATGCTCAATCACCGGTGCAGAAAAACTGTCGTCGGTGAAAATCGTGACCGGGGCAGCTCCCAGACCGGAGAGGTTATTCCAGGCCTGTTCAACCATTTCAACAGACGGCTCAAGTGCAATATAGTCACCGTTTTTTTCCAGCGCGCGAATAAGTGGACGTGACAGCAGACCGTTACCGGGGCCGATTTCAACGATGCGTTCCCCCGCGGTAGGCGCGAGCGCCTCGATACTGCGCGCAGTGATAAACGCATTGGTCTCGTTCATTTTCTCGGCAATGGCGGTGCCGTCTTCCCCACTGGGGCAGGCCAGTTGGATGGCGATTTTCTGAAGATCCTGGTTGTCCAATTGTGTGACCTGATTAAAAATCTTTGGTTTGGGCATGGTGGTAGCGATATGGTCAGAACGTACATATAAGGTAACTGTCATCAGCAACCCCAAAGCTGAAAAAAACATCAGACGTTTGACCATGCTGTGACCCATCAGTTCAATACAAGTATTGCGAACAGGATGATAATAGAATGGAACCTCGGGTAGCTCTATTTTGATACGTCAATTACTGTTTGCTGGCGATTAGTCAGGCGCAGTATTCTATCGACGATATATTTTTGTTATTCACCTGTTTTTTGCATTATGGGCACTTCCCTTTCCTTTTTCCGATGCTTAAGGGCGTGGTCATCAGATCCGAAATGACGTGTTAATTCTCGGCTAATGTTCATGTATCTACATCCAGCGTTTGCTTGTAGTGACAGCTCGGTTTATCACATCCCATGAAACTACAGCGGTTGACCCTGAGTCGGTTGTTTGGGAAGTTGTCTTTCCGGATTGATAATGTTGGCACATTGGTAGCAGCGTTTTGCTACGTCATGGTGTCGGTCTTCAGGCTTAATCGCTTCTTTTCGTTTTTTATAGTCTTTTGAATCGTACCAATCATCATCATAAATATGGCCTATTGAGGATACCGCTGACGCCAGTTGTACACAAAACCGTTTGGCACCCTCTTTCAACAGCACATCCAGATTGTCAGATGAGAATAGCGTTTCTTCTGGATTCTCAATCCAGCCATCCGGTAGCTGTGTAGCCTGCCAGCCTTCTTTAGCAAGATCTTTGACGGTATTCTCCAAGATAGAAAGCGCCTTTGCTCGAAGCTCAGCTTTTATTATTGTGACGGTTTTTTTCTGTTCCTTTGCCAGTTGCCTGAGAGAATAATAATCGTAAGCCTGCAGGCGCAACACCCAAGCTTTCCATTGGTTAATGTTTGCTTTGAGCACCGAGTTTGCCTGTGTCGCTAGAAAAATATCAAGCGCCTGAATAACTTCCTCATAATTGCTCTTGAAATAGTAGAGTTGATATATCATTCGGTGTAGTTTGACTCGCTCCTTCTTAGTAATCGTCATTACTCCTTCGACAACTTTCTCCTCAAACATTGGAGGCACAGAAAAGGCTCTCGCTTCTGGCGTTGGCTCGGCCTGCCGGGTGAGCATCTGCCCCATTTTGGGCACTAGTACTGTTTCAACCTGGGGGCTAGGTAGGGACCCAGGCACTACAGCCACTGTGGGAGCCGTAGGCTTTTGCTTATACTCTGATGGGGCTCGTTTACCACCACGCTTACGCTTTCTTGATTTACCTTTCCCATGGAATGGCATCGATTCAGCTTCAAGCTGAACATCTTGACCGGATGTCGGCAGTTGATCCGCCAGATCCTGCATCCACACCTGAACCTGTAAAACCAGGGGATCGGTATCACCCACCCCTTGTGAACAGATATATTGGTAAAATGACGTTAAACTTTGGTGAGCGGCAGTATATTCACCGAGTTTTTCCTGAATTCTTGCCAAAGAGCGTTTTAGCTCTTTAAATGTATTCGCTTGAATATGAAGATAACGTTCCGCGACATGTAGTGTTTTTGTTTTTTCATCCTGATCCGTTATTTCATCAGCTATACGCTCATAGAGAAAACCAAGCAGAGAGCTATAGATCCGTGATTGTCGTTTTTTATTTTTTTGCAGCGCTTCCAGACGTTCAATCGCTTTCCCATCCTCATTTTTGGCGATGTCTGACAGTGCTAACAAAACAGACTCGTCCAGTTTTGAATACGCTTTCAGTCGATTAGCTTTATCTGTATGACCATTAGCGAAATAGAAAACGGCCATTTGACTGGCGATTATTTCTATTAATGGTTGATCACGATCTGCTCTTTGAAACATTTCTTCATATAATTTATCGACTTCGCGCAAAGACTTTTCATCACAGGGGTATAGTTCTCGTAAGCATTCCATTGCTCGCTCTGGACTCTTATCATAGGGGCGTCGTCTATAAACAGGATTTGTTGACAAATCGAGATCTTGGCTAACCCTGATGAAAAAACTCAATATTGTATGATCTGATGCTGATTCAATCATTTCATCTAAATCGTCAAATCGCCTGGGTTCAATATGCCGGATAATCAGATTTCTGCATGCATTTTGTTTTTGGATATCTGTTTTGCTCTTATCATAAAGTTTCAATGCAAAGGGTAAGAGTAATGCCTCGCGCCTCTCATGCTTTACGCCTCTCCATGTTGCAGAAAGCAGGGTGTTATAGGTTTTTGCTAACATAGCATGTTCAAATAAGTAATGAGCATTATTGTTTGTCAGAAAGCTGAGTTGATCCATGTATAATTTGAATATTTTTCTTTTAATTTCATCATCCGTTTTTTTTAGAGTCCCACTGCTCATATAGCGATTAAAGTGTATATCATCCACATTAACAGAATAAACAAGTTGAGTTGTATAACTATAAGCTAACTGTTGCTTTTCAAAAGCCCCGAGGGTTTCGTCCGCCAAAAGTTGAGTGAAGGCCTCTTGTCTATTTTGATACTTGTCAGGGTTAGGCTTCTGTTTCTCATGTTCATCCAAAAGGCTTTCAACTTTATGCTGAAGTAAGTGATATTCAAAAGCAGACAGCTGCTTTTCAGTAGCATCTTTTTTTTGATGTGGATTGAAGTAATGGCTTAATTTTGACGCTATTATTTTGCAGGATTCAAATGTCGGCGCTGTGCTCAAATCACATGATGCAGCCCTGAGTAATAAAAAATCAACATCACTAAAAATTTCTATGAGATCCTTGTCGGTAAATTGATGCCCTCCTATTTTCTTAAGGTGAACAATTTGAATGCGCAAAGCCGCCTCCCTGAATAATGAGACAGGCGTTACGCCTGATTTGTTTTTTGCTTCTAATGTATCCAGTCTGCCTTGAACTGTAGCGGTAAGCGCCGAAGGGTTGAGCATTTCTTCATCAAAAACCCTGACAGCCGGCTCATCAACACCTGAACCGGCTGTCAGTTTGAATTGCTCAACAAGGGAATCAAGGGTTTTCTCTGCGCTTCTTGTATCGAGCTGGCGTTGAGATGGGGCTCCTGCGGATGAAGGGAAAGCTGATGATGGTCCAGCTGCGCCCAAATCGTGAGAAGGTCTACGTTGTGATACCGATGCTCCACTGGCTATTTGTCTGGATGCTTCCATGGTGTGTACTCCAAAAACCGAATGACGTTAATCTGATTCATTTTCTTGATAGATGCCTATGCTTGAAGTACCTGGTTATAAATCATCACCATTGCCGCAATGTATACGCTGCACAAAGGTACTTCGCTTATGTATTCAAGCTATGACCTGCTTTCTATCAGTAAGTTCCGGTTGGGATGAAGTGCACTCAGTTTGCCTTGGGTGTTGAAGGAGAAAACCCTAATGAAGGGACAGGAACTATCTAAAGCGTCGCGTCAGAAGAGTGGATAAGTATCACTGGTTAAATTTGTTAGGCCATTTTGGCTGTCATTTCCTGAAAAAGAACATGGAGAGAGTAATGCATGACTATGGTGTCAGAAATGAGGTTGTTCTGAATGCTCACATTTTTATTCTTTGATAACACGCTTTTATCGTATTGCTGCATGAAACAAGTTCATCACTGATGGCCCGCTGTAAGCATAGCTTGCGCTCAGGCGCAGATCTCCGACAGACCGCGACTGAAGCTAATCGTTCATCATGTTTTTCGTGATGCTGGCAACGACAGGTTTCGGTAGTATGCGCGCCAGCCGGATCAGCCATCGGAGTGGAAAGGGGAACAGGTAATCGCGCTTTTCTTTTTCCATGGCGTACAGGATGTGTTTTGCCGCCGTTGTTTCTGAGATTTCAAATGGGGCTGGAATTCCGTCATCAGAGACACGCTCAGTCGCGACGAACCCGGGATAAAGCGACAGAAACTTGATATTCCACGGCGCAAGCTCAATACGGCAGGTATCCATCAAAATCCGACCGGCGGCTTTTGCTGCCGAGTAGGGGCCTTGCCGTGGCAGACCGAGGAAACCGGCCAGCGAATTGGTGTGGGCAATCAAACCCTGTTTCTGCTGCTTCATGACTGCAATCACAGGTAACAGGCTATAGACCAGCGTGTTGTAGTTAATCGCCATATTGTGGAGCACAGGTTCTGCAGCCGTCGTTGCCATATCGAACGATGGCCCATCACCTACGTTGATGAGTGCAGCGTCTATGGTACCGAAGGTCTCAACGGTTAACCGAACGGCGGCTTCCATCGCGTTGGCAGAAAGCGCATCTGCCGCTATGGGCAGGCACTGACTGCCATTGCGAGTGATCTCTTCAGCCAGTGAGGTCAGCAGGTTTTCCCTGCGGGCAAGCACGACAATATTATTGTTTCTTTGGCTTAATAGGCGGGCGACTTCTTTGCCAATACCTGAGGAAGCGCCAACGATGATGATGGTTTTGTTTGTCAGTTGCATGGTTTAAACGGTTTCACGCAGGTTGCGAGTAACGAATACGTTTGAATGGGATTAGAAAAGGGCGTAGCCGCTGAGATACAGCGGCGCGTCAGAATTATTGGTCGGGAAATGACACCTCTTCGGGGCCACGATTCCGATTACGGATGACAACGGTTCCCGCTAATTTGTCATGCCAGCCTTGTTTCTTGCTATCCCAGGCGACCCATAAGAAACCGAGAAACAGTGGAATCATGGACACGATGTAACCAATGTAGCGGATCACAAACTGCATGGTTGAGGGCTTCTGCCCGGTTTTCGCATCAACGATGGTGGCTTTGACTGCCATTTTTCCGGGCGTTGCCGACTTATAGGACCAGAAAATCAGGGTAGCAACAATAGGAAAAATATAATTAATCACTATGTCAAACGGCCCATGAACGAAGGTCTCTGATGTGTAGTAACTGCCGCCATACACCATAAAGAGTAATGGCGTTGTAATAAGGAGTATTAACAGGGAGTCGATAATGGATGCCCCGGTTCTTATCCAGAAGCCGGCATATTCATATTGCTCGTTGTCACGCTTCAGGTCCGATTGTGGTGTTTCGTATACATTGGTCATGATGGTGTCTTTTTCTAAGTGTTGTCTTATTTTGAGCTGGTTACTACTTTTAGGCTAGCTTGCCATTACGTTAGCGCACATGATCCCTGAATATATAGCGATTAAAACCAATAGTTAATGCCAACTCTAAAGTTAGATATTTTTATTTTGACTTTATTGTCAATAATTTGATCAGGATAACCATTCAGCTGACTGTTTGCATTCAATGTGTCGAATTCAGAGTATAAATACTCAACTTTTACAGACCAGCTCTTGTCCAAGGCGTGTTCCATGCTAGCTCCAATTGTCCACCCCTTTTGTGTGTCTGACTTGCTCGCACTCGCTTGCTGGTTTTGAAACGTTTCAGAAAAATCGAAGCGGTAGTCTAATTTGGCGAGAGATAATCCGCCTGTAACGTAGAGCAGCGAGTCCCGCCACCTATAGCCGAGTTTGGGGCGCAAAGAGAGAGTATGCTTGATATTAACCCGGCTGACAGTTTGAAAAGTGTGTGCCGGTTGCGTGATATAGGTAACATCGCCACTGTTTAACGTTAGCGTTTTATCCGCGTCTAAATAATCAGCTTCAATACCAAAAATGAAACCATTCCATGCATAATTCCATCCTATGTTGATACCGGCAGAACCATTTCTGCCTGACGGAGAACCGGACCCTGCCGCTTTCAGTTGGGCATAGTCGCTTGTGATAAAGTATGAACCGGTGTCGGAATGGGTATCAATATTGGCTTTGTAGTGGCTTCCGTTGATATGGCTACCGATGTAGAAATGGTCCCACGTTGCTTCGTGAGAATTGCTATCAGCTATTGAGTGGCTGGCAGCTGATGATAATAGTATCAGTGTGAATAACTTACGCTTAGCGCTTTGCTTATCCATGAGTGTTCCTCAGCAAGTTATTGTCAGTATGCATAAAGCATAGGCATTACGTCTGTTTGTCGTTACAGAAAATGAGTGGAAAATGTCATGCGTTCGGTCAGTACGATTTGAAACTGTCCGGATCAGCACTGATTAGCGGTTAAGGGACGCAACAGCTCAAATCAGAATTTTCTAGGGGATGTAACGTACCCATAAGTCAGGCCCGGGGTGTTGCCGGGCATTAGATCTAGAAGTTCAGAGCCGCACGTGTCAGGAATCACTTTGTCCCGTTTGTTTCAATTGTTTCATAAAGTCCGAGAAGTGAGGTCGCAGGCCTGAAAAAAGCGCTGAGTCCCGATGCTTAAGTAGAATGCCTCCTAACAGCTTGAGGCCCAAGCCTAAAGGTGCTGCTATCTCTGATTCAATATCCGGCCTGTTTTTCAGCTTTTCTATTATCGTTAATATTTCATCGTGACTTAAAAAATCAAACTCAAGCGGCTGATCTTCCGGTGTCGAACCGTCTGGGTTAAGGATATGATCGAGGCGAATTCTGTACTGATGCCCTTTCTTCATGCTGAAGCCTCAACGTCTCAAAAAGGGTAATAATAGCTGCTTTACGGGGTTTGCCTGCGAAGGATACCGTTACGGCAGTCATCTATGATGACTAACAGGCGGTACAGCACTGCCTATTGATAGAATGATACCGTTGAAATAACGACAGGGTTTTAAACCTTAGGATATTCTGGATAGGCAGGAGCACACTGGTGTGCGCGTTCTGTAAAATAAATCGCCTCCTTCTCCCAAATGATGCCTTTTCCGAAGATCTTCTCACCCAGTGTGCCATCTTCCACGTCGCAACCCATGCGATAGATATTGGCTGGCTGATTGTCCCCCCAGGGAATTCTGTAGTATTTGCCGTTATGGTTGCGCGTCCATAGGTTTTTTATGAGCGTTGCCTCACCTTGAGTCACTCCCTTTAAGCCTGCAGAGAATGCTGATTGCTTTGAGCGCACGAATACAGTTCCGGAATCTCCACGTTTTGATAACGTCATTGAACCCCTATCGGTGTTGTATTTATCCATCAATGTCAGAGCACCCAGCATGTAAGCAGGGGTATGTGCTTTTATGGCTAAAAATGAGTGGTCGCCCAGTTCCAGCATCCAGACTGCTTCCGGATACGTCCAGCGTACGATGGGGATTCCCCATGTAGAGAGCTGCTCAATGCGGACCACAAGTAATGCACAGCGAACATGGTTTGGGGAGCCTGATGTGGCAAAGTGAAAGTCACCACCTGCTAATTCAATGGCTGCTTCTCGAGAGATTGTGCCTTTTAAAAGAAAGCCATTGCTTTCCATGCCACGGAACGCATAGTTTTTCATAGAGAACCTGTTTTGATTCCAACCTTATTGGATGAGTCTCGCACTGCGTTTAAGCGAGTAGCTAGTATCTCTCCGGCGACTGCCCGGTGTTCCACGATCGGTGTAGTCGCGGTGGCATTGTTTAAACAATCAATGCCAAGCATTGCCCGGCTAATGGTTGAAAGTGTGGAATTATCCTTAGTGAAACGCTGATGACCATGACACTGTTCGCCTAGGCAGAGATAGGGTAGATAGAAAGGAGAACGTGGTTAGCTGTCTGTGAATTGCTTCCGCATCACTTGGGCGACTGACATAGCTGCACTATTCTCTGAGCTTGATAAACCGTCAATAACACCAGCGTAGTCGCCTGAGGTTTTGTTCTGACTTAATTTGAAATTTCCCACGATGTTGTCAACGACTATTTCAAGACCCACGACAGCTTTGAGCAGTTTTTCCGTGTAACCCGCAGGCGCATCCGATACTGACCAGGGCATACTCTGGCTGGTTTCATGGAAATCAGACAGGTCGTTGAGCAACTGTAGAAGCCAGCTGCTGTCATGCTTGAAATAAATACGGCCTTATACATGAACAACGGAATAATTCCATGTAGGCACAGCTTTACCCGTTTCTTGCTTTGATGGGTAAAAGTTTGGGCTGATATAAGCATTCGGCCCGTGAAAGATCAGCAATATTGCCTCACCATCGGAACAGTTTTTCCACAGAGGATTCGCCCTGGCGATATGGCTTTGCAGTCGTACGTCGTTATTGCCCAGTGTTTTCAGATAAAACGGGATATGTTCAGCATTGATCGAACCGGCTTGCGAATTCACCAGCGTCCCTAATGGAAAGTTCTGGATAAATTCATGGAGTAGCCTGGTATCGGTTTCTTTGAATTTTGACGGTATATGCATGTTACATCTCGCTGCTAAGGATACGTTCTAAGGCAGGGCTTCGAAGCTGAACTAAGACTCAGGCTACGCAGAGTTGAATGGCGAGGGATGTCTATAACGGGATAAGTGCACCATTTCCAGCGACGTCAAAATACGTGTTCTCTTTAAAATCGATGACTTTTACTGGTGCAATGCAATGAGGGCTCAGAGCCAACCCTGAAAGTATGGACGACAGGTAGTCATTCAGATCTTCCTTCTTGAAAAATGTCTTTGCCACGAGTTTAGGTTTTCCATCATGGTAGCGAATTACCGCCAAGTGACAAGCAGAGTGACGCTTAAAGCCTGCCGGTACGTCAATGCCTTCTCTTTCACAGTACTCTTGGATTATTTTCGAATATTTCCCTTTCATCGTTTACCTTGAGTTATGGCGCTAAGTTCCATGACTGAGCAGCAAAGTCCGCAAGCCTCGAAGTAGCGCACAAAAACGAATGATTATGTCCCATGTTAATAACTGCAATTCGTCTCAATGACTTTATTAACTTGCAGTGGAATGGATACTGGTAGTAGTAAAGTGTCGCCCACCAGACTAAAAGGTAAATCAACCACCCCAAATGGAATCATCTCAGGGCCAAGATAACCAATGATAAAACTACCATTGATAAAGGTACCCCCATAAACATAGGGGGGCATCTCACACGATGACGGGTCATCATCAAATGCAAAGCGAAATAGCGTGCTACAGCCTGTTGTCATTAAGCAAAATACGATTGTTATTAGTAGTCTCATTTTTTCATGCATCTGAGCTAGGTGGCGAGGCCGAGTCGCTAAGCTGAGAACCATCCGGCCCGAAGGGCGAACAACACCGAGGGGTTATACAGTTTTTATTTATTGGTTGGGTTCAGACACAAGGAATGATTTAACGGTCATGACATTATCTTTGTGATACAGACATGTTTTGAAATTACCTGTGTCAGCCATTTTTACAGAGTTATTAAATATTTGGATTTTTCTTTTGTCCGATATTGGATGCTTTTCTTTGGATGATGATCTGGCGTAAGCGAAGTCTGTGTTGATATCATAATTAGTACGTGATAGTCCTGCTAGACACATCCCTAATACATTGCGATATATATTGTATATTTGCTCTGGACTTGTTGAATTAGATTTTACAGAGATGAATGTCTCCAAAACTTCGAATTCTGAATCGCCTTTGTAGGCTTTGAAGTTTTCACCGTGGATGAAGCTGAGCTCTCTTTTAATCAGATTTACACACGCTGAGGGGGAGGGTAGCAATAGTTGTGTGTTGTAATCCATTTTGCCGTCAATATATTCAGTCACCGGCTGAACAGCTATTTCAGTAGCAAAAGACACTATTGGGAGAATAGAAAATAAAGCAAGGAGTTTATTTTTTGTCATTATTATTTCTCTCAGGAAGGCGTGTGGTCATGGTAGCCGTGTTACGCGTAGTGGTAGGGCTTGCGCAGCGAAGCCGGCCCGACACGAATGATTGGTTATGTGCTTTACCAGAACTTCCACCATGGCTTTTTCTCTTTTCTGCCGGAAGCGCTGCAGGGGAACAAGATTTCTCCGTTGGTTGCACTCACATCGAAAAAACCGACAGAGTGCTTTACTGCTAACTCTCTTGCTTTAGGGTAAGCCTCTTCAGCTACAGACCATGAATAGGCCGAATAGATTACATGGCGACCGATGCAGTGAGTCCAAACACCGTATCCCGCCATTTAAAAAACTCTCTCCCCAACAAGTAACAAGCCATCGGTTACTGTAGGATCATCTACGTCGTCAGATGCTAACGGACCGTTCATCGGTGGGAAGTGCTCTATCATTTCCCTAAACCAGGCTTGAAGTTTTTCTGTTGTAACTGCTTGGTCTTGGTATGAATGATCTTCTGTCCATTCTGTTTGTTGGGCATACCATTCCATGAACGCGTTTCTTTCGTTTGGAGCAACGGTTGGTTCAAATACCATCAAGTAATAACTCATGATTTCACTCCCTGCAGCACTAACGCTTTAAATATGGTCGCTTGAAGTGTTTCGAATGCTTTTATTTTTTAAACGTTGGCTGAAAGTTTTCTGCGAAGTATGGTGAGAACCACCGACCTACGGGTTGTTTGGGTAGCTGTTTGACCTTTTGTAAATTCTGAACGTGATGTTCTAAGCAGTGGACCAAACCCTAATAGCATCCTGGTGACAACCTTCGTTTCGGCAAGGCTCGCCTTTCGGTTCGAAACGGCCGCGCTTCAGCATATCTTGAATTGACGCTATATAGATAAGTAACTCGTCGGGTTGCACATAAATCTCTTTTAGCCATTCGCTCGGATCTATTTCCGGTACTCTAAATAAGTAAAGCTCATTGCCCCAATGCCAAGCCCGCCTGCCTTGCCAAAGCTGACCACATGAATTGCACTTCATTAAAGTGTGTTCGTTATCATCAGTTTTGGCTACTTCACATAGCGTTTTCTTAAGCTTCTTAGATTCTTTAATGCGCTGAGATATCACCTTGCGGAGTATTTCCAAATCTTCAAAGCTTGTACATTTACACTTTCTCACTGCAGTCTCTTACGTTTTAATGTTAAACCTCTAAGCTAGCAAAGTTTTTGAAAAACCATAGTAAAAGCAAGATAGGAATAATATTGCCAGTTATATATACAACGAGTGGGATTGCAATTTTTTGCCAAGCTTTAAGATTGAGTAATTTAAGTGTAAAAAGATTAAAGAATATAATTGTAGCGATGGCAAGTAACGTTAAAGAGTCACTATATCCAACAATAAGAGAAGCAATAACCTCAGCTAAAATAAGACATCCTGTTAGTATCAAGCTTCTTTCTTTTATCTTCGAGTTCACATGTAGACTGCGCAGTAATATGTGGAACATCAAAAAATATATCAGAATATTTATTATTATCATTATTTAATATCACTGGATATGTGTTTTGAACGGTAAGTTCTGGAGCCGAGCAGAAAAGCTTCGAAGATCGCGAGCCCAGAAGGGGTGAACAATAACGAGTTGTATGGTTCTTATTAAAATATCTCACCTGTTTCAGCTTCTTAACGCCTTGCTTACCAGAAAAGTAGGAAAGCAGCGAAAATTTTGTCCGGTGCAGCTATTGGTTAACCGCTTTTTTGAAGTTATCTAATAACCTCTTAAAGTCTTCCCAATCGGAATCTTGATAGAAATTAATTTCAATTGGATAGCGAGGGTGACCACTTAGGGTTTTGTTGAAAGCCTCTAAAAATTTATTTTGATCGTTTATGTAATAAACTAACTCTTTGAGATTATTGCCGGTTCGGCTGTATACATGCCGAAGAGTTTGATCATTCTCAATATGATCTTCGATGGCATCCTCTAGCGTGATCATTCTTTGATTTTCGTCGTCCAACGGCATGCCATTATTTGATGTGCCATCATATTTCCATGTGGATATGACCGTTAACCATGTTAGGTTCGACCTGATTTGATTGTGCGGAAGTTCATTTACGAATTTAAATATTACGGGCAAACCGTCTTCGTATGTGCGGCCAATTATTCCTTTTTTTTCTTCAGCATATGCGGTCATGTTAAATACTATTCCTATAAGTGTTGCAATTATTCTATTCATGCGATTAACGCTAAGCTTTGAGGCCGGGGCACGCAGTGCTGGGTTCCAGCCCCGAGGGGCAAACACCAGCGCATTGTTATTTTTCACTTCCACGCATTGTTGTCAGATGAAACAAATGTGTTGAACAAAGTCTCGTATTCCCAACCGTCACTAGCAAGCACCTTGCAGTCAGAATTTTGCATGCAAGAATGAAGCAAAGCAATTGGGTCTGATATGTTGGTAAGAGCCAGTTTACTTTTTAGAATGGTCTTAGCCTTGTTGTAATCAGGATACTCTTCACTAAACTCAGCAAACATGAACTGTGCTGTTTTTTTCATTTCAGATAGTTGACCACCACCTGAAAATTTAAGTAAGTCGGACCAATAGGGGATTTCGATAATCATGCAGACAAATTCGGAAAGATTGTTTGCGAGTTTTCCTGCTTGCCCTTCAGATGAAATAAATAATATTGGACGCTTTTCGATTTCACCTTCACCATATGTGACATAAACACCACCAGAACCTTCTCCAGCAATGACTTCAACAGGGTAGTTTGGAGCTAATGTAATCCAATCTGTGCTTTTATCAATATTTAGTAGTTCAAAGTCGAGATAATCACCTAGGCAATTCATAACTTCGCTATCAAAAAGGTCTGAATATTTGAGCATACTCGATGATTCCGTGTGAAACATTACACTGGGCTGTGGGGCTGTGGGGCTGTGGGGCTGTGGGGCTGTGGGGCTGTGGGGCTGTGGGGCTGTGGGGCTGTGGGGCTGTGGGGCTGTGGCTGCGCAGCAGTGCCAGTCCCACACGAATGACTCGTTATGCGCAGTAGCACGTTGTTTTTATGGTTGTGAATCATCATGCCATATGACGTGATGAGGCCTATTGCTCGTGTTGATGAAGTAGAGCATTGCTTCTTTGATTGTTGCTATTGGGTAAGTCCATTTTTCTGGGAAGTGGTTCTCTTCACCATTGCTTAAGCAATATTCTATTTCTTTCTCAGATTTGATCGCAGGGTTCCGTGATGAAAACCCAGCGTCGCTTTCAGAACGCAGATACATTAACCAACCAATATCGCCATTTATTAGGGCACAAAGTTTCTGGCCAGTGGGGCTAGAGAGCCATATTTCTTTGTACTGCTGTGGCGAGTCGATTTTATTTATTAGATCAATGGAATTCATATTCTTTGCGCATAAAATTGAGTTGTGTGGCTGGCGCTGCGAACCAGTGCCAGCCACACACGGACGCCTTGTATGGTTCTTCTTAAGTGTTTTCCGGGTAAAGTGAGGCCCGCCTTCAGCTGCAACTGAAGGCCTTATGCAGTAGCTCGAAAAACGTACGGCTCCTCTTGCGAGAGACCGGTAACAAGTGTGTAGCACTGCATAACTCTTAAGCAATAACTCGGACAGTCATTGGGGCCTCGAGCCCGTATAGCAAGGCAGAGTCAGCTTATTATGATTACCGCAAAAAGCAAACATTCGACGTACATCGGCATTGATGTTGGCAAAGCGTTTCTCGATGTTTACTTCCACCCACTGGACTTTCATCAGCGCATCGAAAATCGCAAAAAGATATTGTTGCCCTGGTTGAGGTACTGGTAGAACTACAGCCAGAGTGCATTGTTGTTGAAGCCACAGGGCGTTACGAAAGTGAATTTGTGTTTGTCTGCGACAAGGCAGGCTTGCCAATAGTTGTCGCTGATCCTGTGAAGGTCCGACACTTTGCCAGAGCAATCGGTGTCCTGGCTAAAACGGACAAGATTGATGCCAAAGTGATTGCACAGTATGCCGCTAAAATGAAGCCGGAAATTCGCACGTTGCCTGATGAAAAATCACGCTTAATCAAAGATTTACTGATCCGGCGGAAACAATTGCTGGATATGAGAACAATGGAGAAGAATCGTCTCCAGATTATGCCAGCGACACTGCATGGATCGATTAAAAGTACCCTCAAGATGTTCGATAAGCAGATCGACAAAATCACGAACCAGCTGGATGTTCTTGTTCAGCAGGAAGCGCGCTGGCGTGTCCCACTGAAGATTCTGACAAGTACGCCTGGCGTGGGTTCTGTGCTGGCCTATACACTCATCAGTGAGTTACCGGAGCTGGGTAATTTAAACAGAAAAGAGATCGCTGCACTGGTTGGCCTGGCGCCGTTAAATCGAGAAAGTGGCAGCTATACCGGTAAACGGCGAATTCGTGGAGGTCGTTCCAGAATACGCACGGTTCTGTTTATGTCGATGCTTTCAACCATCCAGTGTAACCCTGTGTTCAAAGCTTACTACGAGAAGCTTAAAGCGGCAGGCAAACTGCCGAAAGTGGCTCTGGTAGCCTGTATGCGCAAGATGATTGTGACCCTGAATACCATGATGAAAAATGGTACCTGCTGGGGAGAAAATCTTGCGTGATTACTTGACTAAGAACCACAGTCACTTGTTAAATGCTTTTGCTGATAACTGCCAATATGGCGACAACACCAAGCAAAGCTGCTGTTGATGAGCATATTAGGCTAGTGATTGCCCATGTGATATTGATGCCATTGGCTAAGGCTTGAATTGCAAAGTAACAAACTGGTAGTGCAACTACACAGCTACTTGCGATTAGGAGTAAAGCAAAATATGGGTTGCCAAGAAAAATAGAGCCAATGGCAATTGTTGGAAATATTCCAATGCAGTATCGAATGCTTTTATTCATGGGCATTTAACGCCGCAATAACCGGCTGGCCAGTTCTGGCGGTTTTTGTGCGCCAGCACAAAAAGTGACAGGTTTGGCCAGTCCGTGTTGATTGCCTTGTTAAGCGCACACTGGAAAACAGACACCTTTGAAAACCTGGAACTGACCAACTATTTGCCAGCGATTTTGTTAATTTTCAGATAGTTTAAATGTTAGCCAAAACTTTGCAAACCCTTGCAATGCGCACGATGCCATGGAATTTGCCGACCAAATGGTTTAGCGATTTGGAATCTCTCTTTGGAACTTGAGAAGAAGCAACTGTATTAGTTTCGCCATACTCGCCTAAATCTGGTTTAAAAAATCCAGAAAGACAATACAGTGAGATTACTTTCCAAGCGCTTAACAGAGGTTTATACGAACCGAGTTCGCATAACATATTATCTATTTATCACTTGTCTTTTATGAAAATGCATATTAATCAATATGTTATGTCTATATATGCATCGTGTTCTCTTTATCAAACGGTTCGCATTTGCTCATTTTTTATCAAGTTCGCATAAGTCATCGCTTTTCTCCAAGTGTGGTTTTAAATGAATAATATCAATGCGTTAGGCATACCTTGAAAATCTTGCATAGGCGAACTAGTTTTCTTTCGCCTCAATCTATAAATACGAAAAATGTGGATGTTTATGCGGCTACAGGAACAGTTCAGGCTTGCCATGCGGACCGGTCATTATTCCCTGCAAACCGAACGCGCTTATTGGAGCTGGATTCGGCACTTCATTCGTTTTCATCGCATGCGCCACCCTGCATCCATGGGCAGTGCCGAGATTTCACGTTTTCTAACGTATCTGGTGATGAAGCGACATGTCGCTGTCAACACGCAGCAACAGGCGTTAAGTGCCCTGGTGTTTCTCTATAAAAAGGTTCTGCACCGTGAGGAACTCGTCATTGATGAGTGGGTTCCTGCCAAACGTCAGAAACGTTTACCTGTTGTATTTTCCCGACAGGAAGCGGCCAACGTCATTGCGCATTTGCAGGGCACGCCGTTACTTGCCGTTCTCCTGATGTACGGTGCAGGCCTGCGCCTTATCGAAACGCTTCGTTTACGCGTCAAGGATATCGATTTCGGGCGCCACGAAATGACAGTCCGTGAGGGCAAGGGCGGAAAAGATCGGATTACCCTGTTACCGCAAAAAGCGATTCCTATGCTGCAGTCACATATTGAACGCTCACGTATGCTTCATCAGGAAGCCTTGGCGTCAGGTGTCGAGTTTGTCCATTTGCCGGGAGCCCTGGCGCGCAAATACCCGGATGCCGGAAAAACATTGGCATGGCAGTATGTGTTTGCCAGTCATCAGTTGAGTATTGATCCGGTGTCAGGTAACAGAGGGCGCCATCATATACAGCCACGCAGTATTCAGAAAGCAGTCAGGCAGGCGATTCACAAGGCCGGCATTCATAAGCACGCCAGCTGCCATACCTTCCGTCACAGTTTTGCCACCCATCTGCTGGAAGGCGGTTACGATATTCGCACCGTGCAGGAACTGCTTGGCCACGCCAATGTGAATACAACGATGATTTACACACATGTCCTTAATAAAGGGGGGCGGGGTGTCCATAGTCCCGTGGATGCGATACAAACGGCAGGCACGCTACCGCCCGAAGGTTACCCGGCGTTATCACACCAGGGGGAGCAGGGGCCTCAATAGCTCTTTGTTGTACTTATGGTCAGCTTTGGGCGCCTATCTAACCATATTTGAAAATGTGGTTCTATGGTTCCACAAAAATAAATGTTATTTGTCGTGTATTTGGCGAGATTGAAGGCTTTTTGGCTTTTATCGGAGATGTACTCTTCTTCCATTCAGTGGTTTCTGGCAGATGCAATCCATGCCGGACAACCTATGGGAAGGTTGCCCATTAAACCAGTGGATATTGTTAACCTTACTCGGCAATGCAGTACATGTGGAAACGCGATTCAGGGCACTCTCACCCTGAAAGGCTGACCGGCGCCACATACTGTGCGCTAAGAAACTGCAGAATCACGGGAATGGTATCTTCAAAGCCGTCATAGGCATGGCTACCGCCTTCCTCAATACGGGCAGGGCATTCGGCATAGCGGGCGACGGCTTGCTCATAATCCAGTGTTTCATCGCCAGTCTGCACCAGCAGCAGGATGTTGTCGGGGCGGCTGAGGGTTTCGATTTCCAGATGACGCAGCTGATCCACATGCTCCTGGGTCAGTTCATATTCAACGTCGGAATAATAGTTTTTCTGCGGGCCCAGGTAATCTTCAAACAGGTCATAGGGGCGCACGGCCGGGTTGATCAACACCAGTTTCACCGGGCAGTCCGGGCAGTGGTCGAGGATGCTTTCCATCAGCCAGGTGCCGTAATACCCCCCCAGTGAGCTGCCGATGATATGCACCGGGCGGCAAATGCCGGCTTCCAGTGCCCGTTGGAGCAGCATCCGTGCGGCTTCCCCCGGCCATACTGGCAGCTCTGGAATCCAGAGTTCGCAGGGCAAATCGTGGGTCTCGACATACTGCTGGAAGGTCTTGGCCTTGTGGGAGGCGGGGGAGCTGTTAAAACCGTGGATGTAGATGATCAGGGGCTTTGCGGGGGCCATGCCGTTCCTGCCGTGGTCAAAACCCTGAGGCTATGCGATACCGCCATCAATGACAACCCGGCCCGTCAAAACCCTGTTATGTAAGCGGTTATTGATATACCAAATAGTTCAAAAAAGCCGACTTTGACACAGCTAAACTTTTTATTGTTAAAGCATGAGAAGTTGTCATCCTGAGGCCTCTCATACCCAATATCGCTAAGCCGGGAGGCAGTTATGGCAAACAGTGTCATACACCGGCATGCGGTGATTTCAAGAATCTCCGATGCCAAGATTGTTGCAGAAATGGATATCGACTGCCGTGTCGTCAAGGGGGTAGGTGGCGACTATGTGTTTGTTGATGTCGAGGTGGATCACAAAAAAATCCACATGAACGGGGAAACCCACCACAAGCAGTTCTCCATGCGAAAGGATGTTTACTACAACCTCCCGAAGCATATCCACACCATTCTCAAGGAAGAGGATCTGGATGATCCGCAATATTCCAGCCCCATGGAAGCGGGTGGTCATGCATGCCCGATGGTATTCGATATGCTGACCGCTATCCGCGATGCGCTGGGGGATGGTTCAACCCGGGTGGATCTTGATCGCTACCTGAGTGATTCTCAGTTCGTCACGAAATAAATGTTGTCATCGGCAGGTTTTTGAGCACAAAGCTCAAGCCTGTCGAGCAATGTTTCCGGTGTTTCCGCAACCTGTAATAACGCCAGATTCTGAGCGGCCAGCAGCCCCTGTTGTTCCGCGTGTTGCAGAAAGATGATCAGCTGGTCGTAGTAATGATCTGTGTTCAATAAACCGCAAGGCGCCTGGTAACGGCGTAGTTGCGCCAGTGTCAGCGCTTCAAACAGTTCGTCCAGTGTGCCGAAACCGCCGGGCAGGGCCACCACCGCAGACGACAGTTCCAGCATTTTGGCTTTCCGCTCATGCATGGTGTCGGCGACATGCAGGGTGGTCAGGCCGGTATGGGCGACTTCATGGTTCATCAGGTGTTGTGTTGTTATACCAATGACGTCCCCGCCGTTGGCCAATACCCGGTCGGCCAGCTTGCCCATCAGGCCTACTTTACTTCCGCCGTAAACCAGGGTGATGCCCCGTTTGACCATGTTGTCTGCCAGCGCTAATGCCTGCTCAGTAAATAATGGATTGCGACCGGGGTTGGCGCCGCAATAAACACATAAGGTCTTTAAGGGGGAAGGAGTTGTCATGGAAACAAACGTGCCTGTTCTATGAAATTTTGAGGCAAGGGTATCAGAAGCGATTCATAGACTGCAGTGCTAAGGCGTGGATGAAGAGACGAGGTGTCAGTGTATTGGTTGATCTACTGTCGTAAATGCCAGGCAGCAAAGAAACACAATCCGGGAATGAGCAGGAATGTCAGGTCAATCCAGGAAAATTCGCCGGGTCTGAGTACGGATAGCCTGGGATGCGCAGGATGATGAGAGACTGTGACCCGTGTGCCCAGTGGATAAGCCGTGCGAAGGGCGTCAGCATCACTACGGGCGCCATTGTGTACCTTGTTGTAGCCAAACCGTATCCAGTGATTCTGGTATGCTGTGTTGTTCACAGTGTATTGGTAGGTGATTTTTGCATAGGGAAATCCGGCTCGGTGTCCGGTCGGAACCACCTCTTCGACATGAATCACCTGACCTTGTGCAGTGGGCCATTCCGGGCTGACCATAGCGTTGTATAACTCGGAAAAGAACAGGGTATACGACGTCACAACGCCGATAATGAATAATGCAATCGCGCCAAGGTCTGCCAGTACGGATCTACGTTTTTGCCTGACTCTGTCTCGCCCTGGTGATTCCATTCTTTTTGTCCTCGGTGATGGCTTTCATGGTTTGGGAAAGGCGTTTAATCCTCTCCCAGCCTGGCGCCGCAATGAGGGCACTGCGTGAGGTCAAGGGGAATTCGCTGGTGATTCCCTCCGCTGGGTTCCATCGGTAAGTGCCGGCAAGCCGGGCAACGCGCCCATTGGTGGTAGCCATACATCAGGCAGAAGACGCCCACGAATACAATGAAAAATCCGACAGCGAAAAACGCAATGCCGGTAATGAAAAAGGCCGCGAAAAGACCTCCCCCTACCAGAAAAATCAGCGCGCATACGTTGAAATGGCGGCGTATCCGAACCATGTTCGCCTGGTAAGTATCGCTGACGTCCTGGTCCTGTTGGTGCATGGGGTGATGCTCTGAACCTGTCATGAATATAAACAGGGCATGGGCGAAGATCAGTCCCCCGATCGCAAAGGGAATGCCGATAAGGAAACTGGCCATATCCGGCCGGCTCTCACCCCACAGGAAGGTTTCCAGTAACAGCTGTACGGCGAAACCGGCAGCGATAATCAACCATCCAGTGAATGCCTGTTTTTGTACTTTTTTCCTGTCGTACTTACGCATAGCTCAACATCCTTTGTCGTTTTTACAGCCGCTTTGGATTCAGGGCTAATAGTATTGTGTTTGCAGTATCCGGCTTTCGGAAGATCCATTTGCCTTTTATCGTTTATTTTGTCTCAAACTCTGTCAGGTGATGTTGGTTGGGCGTCATCATATATATTTTCAAAACAGTGAACCAATGTGGGCTTTATCGTTTGACTATAGCAATTTGAGTATCGTTTGCAGGCAAGCACGGTTATCACGTTAGTAGTGCTGTAAACTAAGGTCGGTATGTCAATTTAGGGGCTACTGTAGCGGGGGCAGACGCACGGTAGGATGGGTCTGCAACGCGCTTTAGCTGATAAAGCTGATGTGATCTTTCGGCATGAGCGTGTCGACTCTTTCCCTTTGATAGGGCAAATAATCGTTCCTGAATATGAGCATAGCTGGAACAGACAGCCCGCAGTCGCTTGTTAAATTCTGGATTTTCTCTATGTTCCGGATGGCTTTTGTAATAGGTCTCTATCAGTGCTTTTAATTCCAGATAGCCAATGTTGCGTGTAATAGGTACCTGGAGATAATTGGCGAGTGCTTTTGATACCCAGTCACTGGCGCATTGTAATAATTCAGAGGAGGTGTCAGCATGATCATCGTGCAATAGACGATACTCCGTAGGAAGTCCCAGCTGACGAATATAAAACCAGCCCACTTCCTCGCAAATACGGCCATAGTGCTTCCCTTCTGTTTGAAGCCAGGATTGTATCCAGTCTCTCTCTTCATCCAGGTTGCAATTCTTTCGATGTTTTCTGATCTTCCGGCAAAAGGCTTCAATTTGTGAGTCGCTATCGGAAAGCCAGCCTCCTTCACCTCGAGGATACAATCTATCGGCTGTGCCTGAGAGCGACCCTGCTTGAGAGGAAGTGGCCATGGGTTCTTCATGTCTCATTTCTTTTAAGGTCTTGGGTTTGACTCTGGGTGTTTCTATGCTCCCTGTTGCTTCAGTGGTTTCCATTTCAGCAGTGGGTTTTGGCGGCGTAGATGAAGCGGCGGAGAGGAGTGGATGTGTTGCTAGGGATACAGCTTCAAACTCGGGTGTGAGTGTGGTGGTTTGAGGCGATATGGCACCGGGTTGTGTGTCAGAGGGGATTTTAAGCGTTGTTTTTTGCGATGTGCTGGCTTCTTGCTGATCGCCGGGTGTTGTCGACATTGTTAGCGTTGATGGTTTTGCTTCTGTTTTTTTCGTTTTTTTGGTTTTCTTTCTTTTTTTCCTTGAAGAGGGTGACGTATCGGAGCCGGTCGATAGCTGACGTTCTCGGCGAATGCGGACTGCCTGTTTTATGGTTTGGGGGGGCATTTCGCTTGGAAGAGCCTGGCTTTCTCCTGTATCAGAGGGTTTATCTTGGGGAGGAGCTTCGACTGGCGTTGCACTTGCTCCCTGCACCGCCGCTTCCTCGCCGCCGGCTCCAGAGTCGGAGTTGGCAGAATGCAGGTCACAGAGTTCCCGCCATTCTGTTACGATTTTGTGTGTTGTGCCTGGCAGAGAAGGCGTTGCTAATAATTTGTCATAACATTTGATCGCTTGTTCGAAGTGCCCGACTCCCATGTAGAGTTCCCCGGCATCTTTATAAAGCAGCGGAAAGCTTCCTCGGCCGGCTGCGCGCTCCAAATACTGGGCACAGCTTATTGGGGATATGTCACCCAGTATAAAAGCGTACTTTTTGATAAGCCCTATGATGAGTTCAGTCACACCTTGGAGGTAGGGGGACAGCGTTGGAATATAGCCTTCCATAATGCTGATTCCCTTTTCCTTGGATTCTGATGTGAGTCGGGTGCTTGCTAAATGTTCAGCACGGCCGGGTTGATCAATAGAGCCGACGCGTAATGAGCGGCGGCACGTTAGCAGCCCGGAATAGAGGAAGCTGAAGAGCTGTCGGGGAATCGTTATGTGACGGGTTCTGTCCGTAGTGACAAACTTTTCTAAAATTACCTGAGTTATCAATGATATAACCTGTTCCCTATCATTCGCGTCAGGCGTTAACAGTGCAGCTCTTTGAAAATCCATCATTTCTTTCCTGCATTTGCTAAAACTCAGCGTGAGGTTATTCATGGCGAAAGGCGTTGGAGCTATTTCAATTAACTTTGAAATTGAGTAAGGGGAGAAAAAACAATTTTTTACCGGATCCAGCGAACAGGATATAAGCCAGAAAATGGCGGGCGGAAATTCTGTAATGAATGTTAAATTGTACAGTTCTTTGATGTCTTCAGCGTGGTCTTCAGTTAGGGGGCAGGATGACAATGTGTAGTATAGATTCAGGACTTTTATATGCTGGTCAACGGTTTCATCGCTTAGTTTTGCTATTTGTTTAATATATTTTTCGGCTTTCTCTGATTTTCCCATGCAGGTATTTATATAGGCGATGGCTAGATAATGGTTAACTCTCGATTGAAGGGATATCCTTTTGAAATCGGGTGCTGTAATACTTTGGCTTATAATGCGAGCGTTCTCTTGCATTTCGCTGTTGGAAAAATCTTCTGGAGGTGGGATCTTGTTAATAGCATCCTTAACCTTTTTCATTTTTTGCTGTATGTCTGAAAGGCTAGAAGATTGTGATGCTTGAATTCGTTCGGACTTCCGATGTTGAATAGGGTCGCCTCGTTTTCCGGTAGAGGTGGTTGCCTCGGTATCGGATTTTTTCTTTTCGGGAGCCGATGAGCCTGTTTGCTTGCTTTGTTGTATATCTTTAACTTTGGGGATCATCTATATAACTCCAATACGGTAAAACGATTACTGTTGTTTACAGGGGTATGAGTGGCTTTCAATATTTATTTTTGTGGTTTTTTTGAGACTTTTTGACTTCAAAGGGTTAGACAGGATTGGTCGAAGTTAATTGTTTTTTTGTCTTTTATACTGTCGTTATTGTTAGGTGGGTCATATGTCAATGGGGTGCATATTTAAATGCCATGAAAGAAGTCTATGCCTTTTCGTAATGAGGTTTATTGGCAATATCATGAAGGAGGTATTACTGACTTCTCTCCACTCTGTTTTTTAATCGTGGCGGTAAAAGACATCATCCGTCGACCGGGGACGAAGGATGATGTCTGGTGGGTTGGGTTAATGTGAGGCGTTTTCGTGAATAGCGGGGCGCTTCAAGTCATCATCAGTGGCAGCCTGTGCTGAAGGGGTAATCAGTGTGGCGTCACTTTGATCGGCCTTCAGTCGGCTGATATGCATGCCCTTCAGGATATTGAGCGCCTGGCTGAGCTGGTAATCTCGCTCGTCCAGGGGCTTTTCTGATTTGGCGTCCGCTTTTTTACCTTTCGTCTGCTTACCTTTCTTGCCGTTGCCATTTTCCAGGTGACCCTGGAGGTCGGCTTCACGGTAACCGCTGTTCTCCGTGCGGTTGTGTGTCACTTGGGCCAGGTCTACCTGGATATCCGGCTTGATACCTTCAGCCTGAATGGAGCGGCCATTCGGCGTGTAGTAGAGCGCTGTCGTCAGCTTCAGTCCGCGCTCTTCATCGGTGCTCAGCGGAAGAACCGTTTGTACGGAACCCTTGCCGAAGGAGCGTGTGCCGAGCAGCACGGCACGGTGATGATCCTGCAAGGCACCGGCCACAATCTCAGAGGCTGAGGCGGAACCGCTGTTAATCAAAACGACCAGGGGGACGCCGTTGGAAGGATCGTCCGGATTCGCGCTATAGCGCATGTCGGTATTGCCCATCCGACCCTGGGTGTAGACGATCAGCCCGTCAGACAGGAACGCGTCAGCGACTTCCACAGCGGCCTGAAGCACACCGCCAGGGTTGTTACGGAGGTCGAGCACCAGACCCTTCAGCGGCTTGTCGTCCTGTTCGGCTTTCAATTTGTCGATTGCCTTGAGCACTTCCTTGCCGCTGTCCATCTGGAACTGGCTGAGACGGATGTAGCCATAGCCGGGCTCCAGCACGCGCTGGCGGACACTGAGTACCTTGATAATGTCGCGTACCACCGTCAGTTCCAGGGGCTTGTTGCCACCTTCCCGAATAATGGTCAGTTTGATCGCTTCGCCGGGTTTGCCACGCATCTGTTCGATCGCGTCTTTCAGGGACATGCCCTTAACGGCTTTGTCATCCAGTTTGATGATCAGGTCGCCGGCTTCAACGCCTGCGCGCTCGGCGGGGGTGTCATCAATGGGCGTCACGACCCTGATCAGGCCGTCTTCGAGGCTGACTTCAATCCCGAGGCCGCCGAACTCGCCGGAGGTGCTTTCCTCAAGGTTCTTGAAATCACTGGGTTCCAGGTACGTAGAGTGGGGATCCAACCCTTCCAGCATGCCCTTGATGGCGTGATCCAGCAGGGTTTTGTCGTCAATGTCTTCCACATAGGCCGTTTTGATGCGGTGCATGACTTCGGTGAAGATGCGCAGCTCATCCAGTGGCAGCTTGCCTTTGGTTTCCTGAGGCTGCTCCGTCTCAACTGTGGCAGCGGGCGCCGTGTCCTGGGCGGGTGGCGCCGGTTCGTCAGCCAGAAGATTGGCTGAGTGGGCACTGACCATCAGGGCCAGCACAAGACTGCCTGTTCTCAGGGCGGGCATTAGGCGTCTGGCTGTCATCAAAAGCTCCTGCTTACTTTATTGTTACCCTGGAAACATGGTCGCCCGGGCTGGGTGGCATCTGTCTGGGCCGATTCGATGGGTGCAACAACGGTTTTCTGTCGTTTGAAACCGCTGTTGCAGGGCTGCGAGCGATCGGCAATAAAAAAAGTATAGCGTTATCAGGAAACGGGACTAGTCCGTTAAAAGAATCTGTCGTCTGGCTTATCGAACCAGCCACGGTGACGGATTCACGGGCTTGCCATTTTTGCGCAGTTCAAAATACAGTCCCGTGTCGTTATTGCCACCTGTAGCACCGGTTTCTGCGATCTCATCACCGGCAGATACCCAGTCGCCGACATTGCGCAATAAGGCCTGGTTATGGGCGTACAGTGTCATGTAGTTGTTGCCATGATTCAGGATGACCAGCAGGCCGAACCCCTTGAGCCAGTCGGCAAAAATGACCTGCCCGTGCCAGGGGGCATTGACGGCGGTGCCTTGCGCGACTTCGATAAACAGTCCGTTCCAGGGGATGGTGCTGTCAGCCCGGTGCTGGCCGAAGCGGTGTTTGACGCGCCCTTTCACTGGCCAGGGAAGTTTGCCGCGGGCTTCGGTGAAGGGACGGTCAAAGCTGGCCGTGGCTTCCATGTCGAGAATGGCGGCGATCAACTGTTCCAGTTCCTTTTGCTGCTGTTCCAGTTTGTTCAGCCGCTGACCTTTACTGCTCTCTTCCCGTTTGAGTTTGGCCAGTAACTGCTGGCGTTCTTTGTTGCTGGTGGTCAGGCGGTCACGACGGTTGGCCAGCTGGTTGTGGTTGTCTTCCAGGCGTTGATTGGCGGTGGCGAGTGAGTCTTCAGTCGCCGCCAGCCGGTCAATGGTATTGCGCAGGTCATCCACCACTGCCTGCTGGGCGTCAGAAAAGTAACGCTGATACGTCAGAAGTCGGGTAACGGCGCTCGGGTCTTCCTGGTTCAGGAGCAGCTTGAGCGGTGAATCCTGTCCGGCCACATAGGCAGCACGCAGTGAGACGGTCAGCGCCTGGAGTCCGGCATCCTTTTCCTTCATTAAATCCTGGCGCTGGCTACTGAACTTTTTTAGTTCGGCGCGCCCCTCCCGGAGACGCTGTTCAAGGGCGCGGATCTCCCGGTGCAGGTTACCAATGGCTTTTTCATTGGTCTGCAGGGAACGTTCCAGCGATGAGCGTTCCTTCCGGATACCCTTGAGGGTTTTTTCCAGTTTCTTGATGTCGGCCTTCACCGCTTCCAGTTGCCGGGACTTGTCCTCGGCCGGTGCCTCCGCACGTGCTGGCAGGGTGATGGATAGGCTGCATAGCGCCAGGGCCAGCATGACCGGGATTGTCAGTTTTTTCATGGATTCAACAGCGGCTGTAACAGAAGTCAATTATGCCTGATCAATCGACCGGCTCAAGGGACAGTCCTTGTAGCGTATCGGGAAGGGTGCCGGTGGGGGCTGCATAGCGCCCCCCCCCCCCCGGGGCTGTCAGGCAAACTGGGCCAGGTTATGGCCGGTCATTTCTGCCGGTTGTTCATCATCCATCAGGGCCAGCAGGGTGGGCGCCAGGTCGGACAGGACGCCGTTCTCGGCCAGGGTCAGGTTGCGGGGGCCGACATATATCAGCGGCACGCGCTCGCAGGTATGGGCGGTATGGGCCTGGCCGGTGGAAGGATCGGCCATCTGCTCGGCATTGCCATGGTCGGCGGTGATCAGGCACTGCCCCCCACAATGTTCCAGGGCTTCGACAACACGCCCGACGCAGCTGTCCACGCATTCGACGGCTTTGACGGCCGCATCAAAGACACCGGTATGGCCGACCATGTCGCCGTTGGCGTAGTTGCAGATGATCAGGTCGTATTCACCGCTGCTGATCGCATCGACCAGTTTGTCAGTGACTTCCGGGGCACTCATTTCCGGTTTCAGGTCATAAGTGGCGACATTCGGTGACGGCACCAGTGTGCGGGTTTCACCCTCGTAGGGCTCTTCCCGTCCGCCGCTGAAGAAGAAGGTGACATGGGCATACTTTTCCGTCTCGGCGATCCGCAGCTGGGTTTTGCCCAGGCTGGCCATATATTCACCCAAAGTATTTTTCAGGGTTTCCGGCGGAAAGGCACAGGGCGTATGAATGCTCGCCGCGTACTGGGTCAGCATGACGAAGCCGGCCAGTGCCGGACGCTGTTCGCGCACAAAACCGTCGAAGGTTTCATCCACAAAGGCGCGGGTGATTTCCCGGGCACGGTCGGCGCGGAAGTTCATGAATACGACCGCGTCGCCATCCGAGATAACCGCAGGTTCTGCCCCTGCAGGTACAATGGCCGTTGCCTTGACGAATTCATCGTTCTCATCCCGCTCGTAGGCGGCCTGCAGGCCGGCGACCGCCGTGTCTGCCGTATGCACGGCTTTACCGGCAGTCAGCAGGTCGTAGGCACAGAGTACGCGGTCCCAGCGGTTGTCCCGGTCCATGGCGTAGTAGCGGCCGATCAGGCTGGCGACGCGGCCAACGCCCAGACGTTTCAGTTGTTCGTCCGCTTTGGCCAGAGAGGCTTCCGCGCTGCGGGGCGGGGTGTCTCTGCCATCCAGAAAAGCATGCAGGTAGACCGCTTTCGCGCCGCGTTTGGCTGCCATGTCGACCATGGCGAAGATCTGCTCTTCGTGGGAGTGAACGCCACCGGGAGACAGCAGACCCATGATATGCACGGCTTTGTTATTGCTAACAGCGCGGTCAACAACGTCGGCCAATACTGGATTCTGGGCAAACTCACCATCTTTGATGGCCTTGTCAATCCGGGTCAGGTCCTGGTAGACGACGCGACCGGCGCCCAGGTTCATATGGCCAACCTCGCTGTTGCCCATCTGCCCGTCCGGCAGGCCGACATCGCCGCCGGAACCGGACACCAGGGTATGCGGGCAGGTCTGGCGCAGGCGATCCAGCACCGGGGTGTGGGCGGCCAGGATGGCGTTGGATTCAGTGTCTTCCCGATGGCCCCAGCCGTCGAGGATGATCAGGGCAGTGGTCTTTCGCTTGGCGGTCATGTCAATAAGTATCCGGTAGAGCAAAATTGCGGGCGATTTTAACGGTTAATCAGGCAACTTGTCATGGCACATTCAGACAGTGTGGCACGGCGAATGGTTGAACCGACTGTTTTTCAGTGTGAAAGAGTCGGACTTGACTATCTTTGCATTGATGAATCCGTTGTATGTCCTGCAGGAGTGATGGTTGAGCAGTGTAATTAGTCTGAAAGATGAACAGGCCATTCGCTTTTTCAGGACGAGCCAGGCGCTCTATACGCTGTTGGTTAGCAAGAACATGATGTTTCACGAGGATTTCATCGTACGGTTGCAGCCGCTTCTGGCTGCCAGGCTTGCGAATCATCCTTGTCGGCTCCTGGATCTGGGGTGTGGTGATGCCTCCATGGCACTCCAGCTTGTCAGGGGGTATGGGATTGGGGCTTACACAGGCGTTGACCTGTGTGAAGGTATGCTAAGCAGTGCGAAGGAGAATCTGAATGCCGAGGCGTGTGACGTTTCCTTGCAATGCGTGGGTTTACTTCAGGGGTTGCAGCGTTATGTCGGCCGAGCAGATTGCATTCTGGCCAGTTTTTCGGTGCATCATCTTTCTGACCGGGATAAGCAGCGCTTCCTTATACTGAGTCGTCAGTGTCTGGCAGAGAACGGGTGCCTGGTGCTGGTGGATCACTTTTTGAAGCCAGGTCAGGATTTGCAGGGATTCATCAAGAATGTGATGGTTCACTATTCAGGATTCGAGGGTTTTACCCGGGATATGGCCGACCTGGTTTACGAGCATGTCTCTACATCCGACTTTCCTGTCACCATTCAACAGTACTGGGACTGGGCGGAGACTACCGGTTGGAAAACGACGGTTGTTCACGATTGTGGGAATTGGGCGGCGTTGTTGCTTGAGCCTGTGGGAGAAGCGCAGGCAGGGTAGGTAACTCACCGGATACAGCAGGCCATCAGAGCAGATGAAAAACTTTCTCCAGCCTGTATACTTGCGGCTTTCTTTATGAGTACGTGAATAAAAGTTTCCATGGAACAATTCATTGAATTTGCCGTTAACCACCCGGTGCTGGTAGGCCTGTTTGTCGTCCTGCTGGTGTTGCTGATGATCACCGAGATGCGCAAGGGCGGTCAGACCATCACCACCCAGGAATTGACCCAGCTGATCAACCGGGACGACGCCCTGGTACTGGATGTCCGTGAAAAGAAGGATTTCACCAAAGGGCATATCGTTGATGCCGTCAACATTCCTGCCGCCAAGCTGAAAGAGCGCCTGTCTGAACTGGACAAGTACAAGGAACGGCCGGTCGTGGTCGTCGACACCATGGGCCAGCATGCCGGCGCCGCGGGCAAGCAGCTGATGGATGCAGGCTTCACCAATGTCAAACGTCTTAAAGGCGGCCTGGGCACCTGGCAGGGTGAAAACCTGCCGCTGGTCAAGGCCTGATAACACGTTGGTCATATAAGAAAACCATGCAAGACGTCATCATATACAGTTCTGATTACTGTCCATTCTGTCAGCGGGCGCTGGCGTTGCTGGACAGCAAAGGGGTGAGCTACCAGAAGATCAGTGTGGATGGTCAGCTGGCAGTCAGGCAGGCGATGGCCGAACGGGCCGGGCGCACCTCGGTGCCGCAGATCTGGATCGGCGACACCCATGTGGGGGGCTGTGATGACCTGTATGCCCTCGACGCTGCCGGCAAGCTGGATGCCCTGCTGGCCGCCTAGTTGCACATAACGAGACGGGATGGCCCTGCCCCGGCGGGGTCTTACATCGTTTAAACAGAGAACCGGTTTTACAAGAAGGAAACCATCATGGCCGAGAATCAGCAAAGCCAGGAACAGCAGCCGCAATTTGCCCTGCAGCGCATTTACATCAAGGACCTTTCCTTTGAATCGCCCAAGTCACCGAAGATGTTCAAGTCTCAGTGGCAGCCGGAAGTGAAGCTGGATCTCAACACCACCAATACCGCGCTGGAAGAAGAAGGCCTGTATGAAGTGGTGCTGTCACTGACCGTGACCGTGACCAATGGTGAAGAAACCGCCTTCATGGTGGAAGTGGAGCAGGCCGGTATCTTCCTGATCCGTAATCTGGACGCTGCACAGCTGCATCACACACTGGGTGCCTTCTGCCCGAATGTGCTGTTCCCCTACGCCCGTGAAACCGTGGACAACATGGTCAACCGTGGCAGTTTCCCTGCCCTGATGCTGGCGCCGGTTAACTTTGACGCGCTTTATGCTCAGGCCATGCAGCAGGCCCAGCAGGAAGCGGCGACTGAGTCCGTTCAGTAATACCCTCAAACACAGGCGGTATTGATACCGTCTGTGTTTTCCTGACAATATCTTCCCGCTTATATCCCGCCTTTAAATCCCAGCTGACGCCAGGATTCGTACAGCACGACTGCAACGGTATTGGACAGGTTCATACTGCGGCTGTTGGCCTGCATCGGTAAACGTAGCACTTGTTCTTTGGGGAGTGATTCCCTGAGGTCTACCGGCAATCCCCGGGTTTCCGGGCCAAACAGGAGTGCGTCGCCCGGTTGGAATTCCGGGGTCGTATAGCAGGTGGTGCCCTTGGTGCTGAGGGCGTAGACCTTTCCGGGCTTTACCGCTTCAAGAAAATCTTCATAGCTGTCGTGTAGTTGCAGGGCGGCAAACTCATGGTAATCCAGTCCCGCACGGCGCATCCGTTTGTCATCCAGAGCAAAACCCAGTGGGCGGATCAGATGCAGGCTGAAACCGGTATTGGCACACAGCCGGATAATGTTGCCGGTATTGGGGGGGATTTCTGGCTGGTAAAGGACAACATGGAGCATACGGAAAAACCATGAGTAGGTATTGGATGGGGCGATAGTGTAACGGCATCTGCGCACCGGAAAAGAAGAAAGTCTGGTCAAACCGTAAAGATGGCGTTTCTGTTCTTCGTTTTCTTTGTCATTTGATTATGATGGCCCACCAAAGAATCAATATTGGGCGCCATAGGTTGCGTTAGATGGAGATGTACAGGAGATGCAGTTTTTTCGCCTGTTGCTATTTATCGTCTTGATCGTCTTATCCATACCGGTGCGGGCGATTGGTGATCTCGAAATCAAGGCCGGGACGACATCGGAAACTGTTGACTGGCAGGTGGGTGCCCGCACGATAACCGTTGAGTTTGATCTGTGTGTGATCTCCAGCGTCTGGTGGTTATTTGAAGGCTGGAAACCGGAACCTTTCTGGGCATCAGTGGAGCCGGTCAGTGGCACAACGGGCTACACGTTGGGCGACAAGGGTGAGATTCCCGTGACCTTCAGTTTGTTGAAGGGTAATGATGAAGTGCCAATTGAAGAAGGTCAGCCTTCTTCACCTGTGGCAGGCAATAATAACTGTTCTTCAACATCAGGCTATACACTGAAAGCGGTCATGCAGGTGGCGGGGCAGGGGCTTTACGGTAATACCTATGAAGGTTCATTCAGGCTACGCCTTGACTGGAGTCATGACAATGACAGCCCGACAGCGACGTATACACTGACTGTCAATGTGCCGCACGTCGTTCAGATCTCTGACCTGAAAGACCTGACATTGGCGGAGCAGGGTAATACCTGGGAGGCGGAAAACGACAATATCTGTATATACTCCTCATCGCCCAACGGGAATTTTGGCAAGTATGCGGTGACAGCTGATTCAACGGATGGATTTGCATTGGAAGGGCCGGGAGGCGTTATTCCCTTTGAGTTGTTTTGGCAGGATGCGACAGGCAATAACTGGACACCACTAGCGCAGAATGACCCGTTGACGAAACAGAAAGGTAGTCTTCGGGTGGGTTGTTCGGATGGCCGTCGTTCGGGTGTCAGGGTAGAGGCCGACAAAATTGCTCTCGCATCAGGCGTGTACTCAGATACGGTAGTGTTAATGGTAACGCCAGAATAGTAGTGACTTTCTACCTCGTTATGTCAGCGGTTCTGTTAGTTAGGCATGACTGTCAGGGTCATAGTGTCTGTATAAAGACCAGGGGGTAATACGCTGGCCTGGCTTTGGTTAACCCGGATTTCCAGTGTCATGTTGGTTTGGCCGGACGGATTGTTATTCGCTGGTGGGCAGTCACCCCGCCAGTGTCCCCTGGACTTGGTGTCACCCTGTGTATAGCTGCGAGGAGGTCTGCCGGTACGTGCGATAGACATCTCGTAAGTGATGGATTGAGATGCGCCAGTTAATTCAAAAGGATCCCCGGGAGCAACGCCGGTTCCCTCTGCCTGAATCTTGAATTTTCCATCACCTGAGCGGTAAACGCAGAATGTTTGGGTTGTCAGGTAATTGCCACCACTGACAGGGCTGTTCTGGGTTATCGTCATGTCATCCAGTCCACTGATCTGTAACAGGTCCGGTACATTCAGGTTGATGGTGATATCGACGTCGCGTTCATGGCCGGAGTCGCCACTGCCGGTGTTGGAAGAATCGACAGCCTGGTCAATACGAAAGGTCAGTGTGCCGCTGTGCTGGCCGGATTGTGACAGCGTGCCATCAGCCAGGAGTGCATCTAGGTCGGCGCTGATCAGCAGCTCAAAATTGACACAGTTTTCACAGTAGTCCGGTGAGAGATTGGTTTGCCGGCCGGCGCCCCTGAAGGGGCAGTCCGCTGTACCACTGTCGCAGGTACGGTTATCGGGAAAGTTCAGGGTGGTGCCGGTTTGAAGCTGGCGGACCTTGACGGTCAGGGGAATCTGCGATGAGCCATTGGTCAGGGTCACGCTATCACTGCGCAGGGTAAAGCGTGTGGCGCGGTTGCAGTAATAGTCACCACAGGAACGAATCTGAAACGGTATGGTGTCGGTTAATTGCCCATTGCTCGGCCATGATGCGGTATGGGTTGAAAGGTTATTTCGTTTGTTGCTGTTTTCGCAGACCGATAATGCCATGTCCCGAGTACGAGGCGTGGCAGCTGGGGATGAGTTAGGGTCACAGACAACTGCAATACTTTCAGTCGATAGGGTCAACAGAAGTAAAACGATTGCAATGGTAATGGAAAAGGATTTCGCGATCATCGAGTTCAATTATGCGTACGGCTAAAGACGTTTTATTAAGGGGGAGATAAGAGTGATTTCACTACTTATATAGCGTTTAGAGCCGTGTATTTTGAATACGTGCCTGAACGTTACTGTGACAGTGTCATGAGTTCAATAGGATTGAGAGAAAAAACGATTGTTGTGCAGTCAGGTAAAGCGGTTGAGTCTGGAGCTTTCAAGGCTGTTTATTGATAGGTTCCGTTCTGTTCAGGTTTGAAAATATGCCCCTTCTTATTCGATAAGCCTGTCAGGGAAGTTTTCCTGAAAGGGTGAGGCAGGTTGTCTCATAAATCCTACCGATGTCATGTATCAGCGAACGATGCGTGACTATGTTTTCACGCTACGCAGAGATTGAGCGGTAAGTCGCTATAAACGACGTTGTAACTTAAATTTGTGACCAAGTTGACATTTTGCTGGCAAAAAACTGACACTGAGTGTCAAAGCTTGACGTATTTCTGCCTGTTGGTGCTATTGGGTTTCAATGTGTCAATGGGCAAAAATGCAGTCAGATTACGGCATTTGGGCGATAGGAAAGGTTGAGTTGAAAAGCTAACGACACTGGCTCGCTAAATGCATAGCACAAATGTCACAGTGATTGTGAATACGAAATAACATGATGAAAAAGCAACAGATTCCAGGAAGGAGCTGTTGCAGACGATGGGGGTCCGTTGCGTTGTTGCCGCTGTTTGGCATGCATGCAGGCTACACCGCTGCAGCGCTTGATTGTGACAATATCGGCAACGGTAACCGGCATCGATGCAGTGATATTGTTGGCCTTGAAAACCAGGAAATCCTGCTTCAGGACGAAGAGGTGGTCGGCGGCGGAACGGTGGTGTTTGGTGAACAGGAGTACTGCATTTTGTCGTATACCACGCCGTCACTGAACAGTAACCCGAATGCCTGGAGTCGCCGCCGCTTTGATGTCCTGCTCGATGGCGATACGAGCAACGGTGGCTTCGTGCTGAGTAACGGGGGCAATACCTTGCCTGTAAGTTTCCAGTGGCGAGGCGGTGCACCGATCAGCGGAGGTTCTGTTTGGGAAGAACCCGGGCCGGGTAACCTGACCTCGGATCAGCAGGGCGCCTTTTCCTGTGCAGATCAGCCCTATTCACAGGCATGGTTACGGTTTGAGGTGACGTCGGGTGATCTGCAGAGTGCTGCGCCGGGCACGTATACCGGTACCTTTGATGTTGATATCGGACGAGGAAACACGGGGTACCACGACAGCGTTGATTTTACCGTGCGCCTGCCATCGCTGGTCAAAATCAGTGATTTGGATGATATGCAGTTAACCCAGAGAAATGCGAATAACGATGGCTATGCCCAGGAAGAGCCATTTTGTGTTTTTGTCTCGGGAGGTGGGAGTTACCGCATTCGCGCCAGTGGCGGACCGGGCACCATTGACCCGTTTAATCTGATCAATGGTGGTGGCTCAATCGACTACGGCGTCAGTTTATCTAGCGATGGCACAAACACTATTCCTGTTAACCCAGGCGATTGGGTGGATGCAACAAACGGCAGCAGTAGTTTGAATTGCAGCGGGGGTACGAATACCAAAGTCAGAATTGTCGTATTGGATGGTTGGGCCGCTGGTAAAGCGGCAGGTGTCTATAGCGGCACGCTTTATTTGACGGTTGAGCCTGGATAAGCAGGTTTTATGCGTTGATGAATGTATGAGAATGCTGTGTTTCTGTATCGGTTGATGAATGAGTAGCAGGCACAGAATTGCCGCTGAGGAGGCATTTATGACGACGCACTTTGGCAAATACCGATGCCATCTTGTGCGTGGTGCGTCAATAAAGGCTACATTCAGTTTGTACGATAGCTCTACAATGTCGCTTTTTGTGAAGTTTTGTGTCAGTAAGTGGTAATTTGGATATTGTGATGTGTGTCACAAAATGGAAGAATGAGTTGTAAGGGAAAACACATACTTTGGTCTGGTTGGACTGTAATAAGAACCGTTAGGTGAAGAGGGTGAAACAATGAAAAAAGGGTTGAAGCTTGGGGCGGTTGCTGCAGTGTTGTTTGGAGCAATGAGTAGCCAAAGTTATGCATTGGATTGTGATGGTAGTTCGACCTGTGCTATCGGTACACAATCGTCAACAGGTAAATTTGATATTACCTTTTTTAATGAAACCGAAATTAAGTTGTTTGGCCTTGAAGATATAACTCTTTTTAACGATACAGATCCGTCTAGTGGGGACAAAACGGGTACGTCTAAAGTTTGTGTCGCATCAAATGTCCCAAATTATAATGTGACATTAACAAGTAACCAGAGTTTTGAACTTTCAGGTGGCTCAGGTACAACAGATACAATTGCGTACTCTCTTGTTTTTGATGATGGGAGTACACAAGGTACGTGGGATACAGCTGCTGGCAATGATAAGACAGTAGGCGGCTTTTTAAGGACAAATACGAGTACTAGTGATACTACTTGTGTAGACGGTACTGATATTACGGTGACTCTTGCGGATGCTGCCTATGCTAGCGCAGCAACTGGTGTATATACAGACACAGTAACTGTGACAGTAGCACCGGAATAACAAGACAAGGGGAAGATAAGGATTTTTGATGGCCAAGTATTCTGGTGGGAGTGAAGAGTTTTATTACTCCCACCAGAATTATTGAAACATCTTTTCTCATAACTCTCATGGTACTCGTCACTTTTTTTTATGTTCAAACTTCCTGCCAATAGATCATATTTCGGAGACCTATCTCTCTCCGTATGTCTGTTGTCAGCAGTTTATTTACCCCCCGCTTTAGCAAAACAGCCTATATTTCTGGCTATGAATGAAGCTCCAGCAGGCTTCGAAGATCTAGCCAAACCTCAGCGTTCGTTAATCGATATTTACTATGGCAATCGCTATTTGACCTCCCAGATAGCAACGTTCAGTCCGCAGATGATTCGTCTGTCTGATCCAGCGGCAGTCGTGCGCTTGATAGGCAATATCAATGACCCCTCGCTGATTGAAACCACCTTGAGTGGTGAGCTGGAAACGCACAGCAGCAATGTGTGTCCAACCAATGATTCCAAAAACTGTGGCCTGCTGGATCCTGTCGTGGCTGGTGTTATTTTCGATGAAAACCGCTTCCGTCTGGATATATTCGTGAACCGTCGCTTCCTGCTGACACGGGATGCGGAAGTGCGTAAATACCTGCCGCGGTCGGATGCTGGATTATCTTTGCTTCAAAACGTCAGTGGTGCGTGGTCTGGCTCGGATGCGGCAGACAGTGACGATGACTACACGCTCAGCGGCCTGAGCCAGTTCGCGTATCGTGAGAACAGCGTCTATTTCAACTGGGATTACACCAAAAATCAGCACTTTCAGGTCAATGACCTTTACGGACGCCGTAACTTTGAAGGGGTTGAATACAATGCCGGGATCGTTGGCAGCAGTGCCTTTGGTCTCAGTTTTACCTCTGACCGTACCTTGCTAGGTACGCGGATCGCTTCGTCAGATAATACCCGTGAAGATACTGATTACACCGGTGGCACACCGCTGGATGTGTTTCTGCCGACCAGAGGGCGTGTCGAAATCCGCCGGGATGATCGCCTGATCACCTCCTACTTCTTTGAGGCGGGTAGCCAGCAGCTGGATACGTCGGCCTTTCCTTCCGGCGCATACGATATCGAGATACGTATCCTGGATGAAGGCGGCAATGTGATCAGCCAGGAAACCCGCTTTTTTGCCAAGCAGTTCCAGCTCCCGCCGGAAGGGGAATGGCAGTATTTTGCAGAAACCGGACGCGTACTGGATCGCAGCAGCGGCGATACGCTGCCGGCCTCCACAGAGCAATGGTTAACCCGTGCCGGCGTCAGTCGTCGTTTGGCCGATACCCTGGCGGGTACTGTCGCCATGGCGGCGACCAATGATGACAGTTTGGTGGAACTGGGGCTTTTCAACCTTGGCTACCTGTACGAACTCTCGCCCTCGGTGATGCTGGCCAATAATGGCGACTATGGCTTTAACCTGATTACCCGGCTGCGTTATGGGCAGGTTTCCACCAATGCCAGTTATCGTCGTCTCTGGAAAGATGATGATACGGCCACCACAACTGAGGATGAGACGGATCGTCCTTCTTTGCTGGGCAGCGGATTTGAACAGAGCAATGTCTCTGTCAGCTTTCCTTTTATCACCGGTACCATGAGCTATCGCTACAGCGACAGCCGGCAGGATGATGGCGACACGACGCGTACCCATGCCGTGGATTACCGGGTCAACATGTTCCGTACCTCGGATTACGATATTGATATGAGCCTGGGTCTCAGCCGTTCCGGTGATACGGATGTTGCCCTGATGAGTTTTGAATTCCGCCTGCGGGATGACCGCTGGACCTGGCGGGCTACGCCGCGTGCGGAATACCGCGATACGGCCGGTGACCGTGATCGCACAGAAAACCTGCGCCTTGCGGCCAGCTGGGATGACCGGGAGCTGTTTGACAGCACGGTGCGTGCCGATGTCGGTGCAGAAGCCGGCTCTGGCGATGAACGTTATGACGCCCGTGTGCAGGTCGGCAACAGCTGGGGGCGCGGTGATCTGAACCTGAACCATGTCAGTGGTGAGACTGACTCCACAACGTCGTATTCCGCCAGCTTCAGCACCAGCTTCCTGACCGATGGGGATAATCTCGCGGTGGGTGGTGAGCGTCAGGCCGAGAGTGCGCTGGTTCTTAATGTCGACGGCAATGAAGGGGATATCTTCGATGTGAAGATTGACGGCCAGCGTCGTGGTTATGCTGTCGTCGGGAGGCCCTCGGTGATTCCGCTGTCGCCTTATCGCCAGTACCGGGTTAGCTTAAGTCCGAGCGCGTCCACCCTGTACGATTTTGATGAGCGTGAGCGTACGGTGACCCTGTATCCGGGCAACGTTGTATCAATGGATTACGAAGCCATTGCCTTGAAACTGTTGTTTGGTCGCCTGCTGTTTGGTGGCGAGCCCCTGACTGATGTCCGCATCAATGGTGGACTATATCCGGCACAGTCCGATGACATGGGGCTCTTCCAGCTGGAAAGCCGGGCTGATACAGGCAACATTCATGTTGAGCTGGATAATGGCTGGCTCTGCAGTGTGCCTGTCCCGACGCCAGACAGTGGTTATGTCCAGCAGATGGGCTCCATTGATCTGGCTGATGCGGATTGCTCGCCTGTACTGGAAGGGCAGATGGCGATCAGTAAGAACGAAGTAGAACCGGCACGGAAGCAGTAATGATGTCTCCATAGGGGTGTAATGTCGGTAATTCGTTGTATTCATGCAGTAAAAGCTCACCTGCGCATTTTGTTCACGCTGGTTTTCCTGCCGCTGCCTGTTCATGCCTTTATGGAATTCTCGGGTGCCACCGCACCGCAGCTCTCGCTTGCCAACGAGCCTGATGAAGTCATTAATTATCAGTTCACGGTGACGTTTCGTGCCTATTGTAATAGTGGCTGTACAGGGCAGGATTACCGGATTGCATTGTCAGATAACGACCCGGGGCCAGCGCAAAGCCCGAGCAATAATGTGCCGGAAAGTTTTGTAGTGACCAATCTGCAGCAGTATGCGACGTCTGCCAGTTTTCAGCAGGGTGGCGACAGTGCAACGATTCCCTTGGGGAATTGGACCCCTGAAAACATTCTGGCAACAACCACTAACAGTGCTGTCACGGGAACCGGAACCCTGGTGTTATCGAAATCGGCACTGATGGCGTTGGGGACCGGAAACCATGAACTGCGTTTCTGGGTTGCGGGCGAGGACACCTACGGTACCCGTCACTATGATGTTCAGGAGGTTGTCATCAATGTCGTGGTGCCGACCCAGGTCAAGATCAGTGGTCTGGACGATGTTCTGGTGACTACGGATAACAGTACACAGCGGTGGTATCGAAAGGATATGCCGTTCTGTGTGCATGTTGCAGGCGCCACCGCAGACCAGCGTCAGTTTGCGATTGCCTTTGACAGTAAGAATGCCAGCGGTTCACCGTTTCAGTTGGAGTCAGGTGCGGGTAACGGTATTACCTATAACCTTCGTTTCAGAACGAATTCAGAAAGTTGGCGCAATATTTTCAGTGATGGTGAGCTGCCCCAGTCGTTTACAGGTCATATCGACGAAGAGTGTAATTTTGGTACTAACAGCACAATTCGTGTTCGTGTTGTCAGGGGGGAAGCCGATGCTGCCTCAAGCGGCACCTATCAGGATACTATGACGCTGACGGTGCGAGCCTTGTAGTGATAATGCACCGCAATCTTGATTCAGGGCACAAATATGCGATTTGTCTATTGACCTGAATCCTTCTGCTTTGGGTGGCTTGCCGGTAGACTATTATCGGAAAGTCTGAAGTCCTTATGGGGTTCCTATCTATCCTGTCCTGCCAGGATCCCTTCTGAACGACAACTTCCTCTGTTGTTAATTCTTGTTCTTGTATTAATTCTTGTACCCGGTTCGCCAGTGTGCGTTGTCTACTGTGTGGTGGGCGGGTCTTTCACGCTGAACGTTTGATGTATGTGCACAATGCGGCAATGGCGCAGTGTCTGTCTGTGCTGTCTGATCGTCGTATGCGGGTTACCCATGAAAGTGTTGGGCGCCTTTTCTTTTGATCGTGACCTGGTGGAAATTGAGATTGATCTGGATAACGCCTCGGACACGATCAGCAAGACCATCACTGTCACTTTCCTCTCATCATGCAAACTCAGCAGCTGTGGGTGGGAGTACTACCAGGATTACCGCATGGGGGTTTCCAATCGCTCCATGGGGCAAGGGGAGTGGGGCGGCAGGCCTGACCTTGATCAGTCCGGAGGATCGGATTTTCTGTCACGTGTTGTCTACCGGAACAGAGATATTTATCCAGATCGCAATGGTTGGTCAAAGTTGTTTGAGTTGCCCAGGGATAATGCCCGTTGGATGGATGCAGAGTTTGATATCACACTGAACAAAAGTGGCTTGATGTCGCTGAAGCCTGGGGAAAGCCGATCCTTCTATATCATCGGGCTGGATGATGAGAGTACCCGTTTCCGCGATACGCTCGAAGTGCGCGTGATTCGTAAAGGCAATACCAAGGTAAAGATCAGCGGTCTGCAGGATGTGGCGCTGGATCAGCAAACCCTGACCCGCTCGATGGCGTTTTGTGTTTATGTCTCCGAGAACGGCTGGTATCAATTAAAGGCATCCAGTCAGGCTGGAGCCTCTGCCAACCGATTTCAGTTGACCAACCGTGCCGGTGTGTTTGTGGATTATCAACTGGACTTCCGGCGCTGGGGCGGGATCAACTGGCAGTCGATGGAACCGGGGACCTTCTATAACGGTTATGGCTACTGGCAGGAAGATTGTGGCGGCACGAGTAATGCGCAGTTCCGAGTATCGGTGCCGGTGCCGCCGAGGCAGAGTGGTGTTTATCAGGATACGGTGACCGTCACCGTTGAGCCACTGTATTGACCGTTAATCATTTCCCCAACGCATTTCAGTGATGGTTGGCTATGCTGTTCGCACGGTACAAGTTCGTTGTGTCTTGGGAGCATGTATGGCGAAAACACTCTATGAAGAACTGAAACGCATCGGGATTGATGAGGCATTGGCGCATCAGCTGGATAAATCGCTGGATCCGGAGCATGTTGCCACCAAACAGGATCTGGTGGTGATGCAGGAAACGATTCTGCAGGTGCAGTTCAGAACTGAGAATGCTATTGGCGATCTTCGAGATGAGTTGCGCGATATGCGTGGTGAAATTAAGGATATCCGGGGTGAAATCAAAGTTGTAGAAGCAGGCCTTAAACTCGAAGTGGCAGCGATTTCCCGTCAGTTCTGGATTACGTTCGGCGGACTGATCACAACCATTTTGAGTGTTTATTTGGTGAACTGGTATTTCCATACCCTCACATAGCGAGGCGTTGAGAC
Source organism: uncultured Kistimonas sp. (assembly GCA_964291505.2). Lineage (GTDB taxonomy): Bacteria > Pseudomonadota > Gammaproteobacteria > Pseudomonadales > Endozoicomonadaceae > Kistimonas. The sequence goes on from OZ220216.1 coordinate 398,534, forward strand.
GATGTTAATCTGCAATCAGGCAGTTTTTTTTGAGGCTGTCTAAGACTGTATTGATAAAAAGTATTTATCGTGTCAATCAATATTTTCGTTGCGTAATTTTTTACTTGGGCAAATGTTTGTCTTTTATGGGGATTATACGTAGTTGTTTAAACTTTTGTTTAAGATATTGCGGTTTTTGACGATAGGCTCGTGCATTTAGGCGGGATACGATGCTCCACATTAATGTAAATGACAGTCAATAAAGAGTAAGTGGGGCAAACAAATGAGCAAGATAACTGAGAGGATAAAGGCTGTTCTTCTGACAGCGCTCTTGACGACGGCGGCTACAGCCAATGCCGATGCACTGGAAAGCCACATGAGTGCGTGGCTGGTCAAGCAGCAGGAAAATAAAGAAGTCCTCAAACCGGCCAGTGAAGCCGGGCCGGGTGATGTCATCGAATACCAGATGACCTATAAGAATACCCAGTCATCCCCCCTATCCGCTTTAACCATCTCTGTCCCGGTGCCGGACAATACGATCTATATCGCAGCATCCGCAAAAACACCGGTAAAAAGCCAGTTTGAAGCCAGTATTGATGGCGGCAAAACCTGGGAGCAGGAACCCGTCAAGCGTCTACGAAAAAACGCAGAGGGCAAGCTACGAATGACGGCGATTCCGGTCTCGGAATACACCAATATTCGTTGGCAGGCAGAGAATCCCATCCAGCCTTCAGAGCAACAGGCATTTACTTACCGGGTTCAGGTGAAATAACCACTTTTTTATCCCTGAATCCGGGTGAGTCAGCCGCTCTGTTAAGGAACCATTCAGCTTACATCGATTTAATTGAGGCGTAGAGACCCGATTGCGCCTGATGGGGCTGATTGCCTGATACATGATCCATGTTTTTCTGAAGCCTGCCTTTTTATCAAGGGCGGGGTGGCTGTTTATACGCTGAATGACCACGGTGAATGTCCGTCATGGCAGATTCGTCTCTGTCGTGCTGTGCCTTGCATGGGATGGCATGTCGTAGAAACGATCAGCGTACTGAATTTTTTAATAACCAACTGATGATCTGATCTTTCGAGAGGATAGATAACCTGATGTATCGACCGATTCAGCGACAATGGCTCGGCATATGGGCATTTGCCCTGTTGCTGGTGGGCCTGCTCCATGCCGTGACGGCACAGGCCGGGATGACCCTGGCCGGCACAGTGATCAAAAACCTGGCAACCGTCAGTTATCAGGATGCGGCCGGTAATCAATACCAGGCGACGTCCAATGAATCCATTGTCACAGTGGCTGAGGTGTATGCCGCTGAGCTGCAGCAGACCCAGACCCAGAACGGTGCCGCAGGTCAGACGGTGTATTTCCCGCATCGTTTGGTTAACACCGGTAATGTTCAGGATGTCTTTACCCTAGCTCTCAAGGATGCACAGGACATCAATCTGGCGGATTTAACCATCTACCGTGATGTGAATGGCGATGGTCTGCCCAATGCGGGAGAACCGACGCTGACACCTGGTGAGAAGATCTTTGTGGCGCCGGGTGAAACGGCCAACCTGGTGGTTGCTGCGGTATTGTCTGCCGACATTACGACCAGTGTATCCCCCTCTTTTAAGCTGCAGGCCACTGCGGTTGATCGTGTTTCAGGTGCCCAATCCTGGACAGACGTCAACACGGATACCATCAAGGTTGTGACCGGTGCCGTACTGGTGGCCACCAAGGAAGTCCGTGCTCATACCCCGGCAACTGACAGCATCGATGGTTCTGTTACCTATAAAATCACTATCCGTAACAATGGCTCAGATCTGACCGCGAACAATAATGCGCGCATTGAAGATCCGCTGTCGTCATTACTGGATGTATCTGCAGGTAATGTGACAGTTGGCGATGTTGCCACGGGTATCAAGGTTGATTTCATTGATTCACGCTTTAAGGCCGATAGCTTCAAGGTAGAAGCCGCATCGGGTACTGAACCCTATCAGCATGACTTTAATGCCCTGATCAATATCCGTGAGCTGAAGGCCGGCAGTACGCTGGCACTGGAATACACGGTGACATACCGGAAAGACGCCGGCTTTGTTGCAGGCGATGTCCTGAAGAACATCGCCAAAGTCATCCACCATGATGGACAGGTTGATACGGCGGTGGAAACCAATATGACTACCGTCAAGCTGCCTCAGTTCTATGGTGTTGAAGCCCATAACCGTGACGGGGCCAGCCATCAAACACACCCGGGTAAGATTGATACCGATCTTGTGACGTCGATTGCCAAGGGGGAAATGGTTGAGTTTCGTGCTCTGATTAAAAACACCGGCAACGGCACAGATCGCTTTGCTCTGACGATTGATAAAGCAGCTCAGGCATACAGCTTTCCGACAGATACGAAGTTCACGTTCTGGGACAGTATCGGTGCTGTTCAATATACCGATAACAAAACACCGGTTCTCAATCATGGGCAGAGCATGATGGTGACCATCAAAGCTGAACTGCCAGAGTCGGTGCAGGTTGGTCATGTGGACTTTACGGCTGAATTGCAGGCTAATTCTGAGGGCGATAACAGTAAGCTAGATAAGGTATTACTGAAGCTGAAAGAAATCACCTCAGGTTCTGCTTATGGTGTTGATCTCTCCCATGAAGAAAAAACCGCTAATGGTGAGAACAAGGATCCATTAACGGACGTAGTACCAGCAGAGGGCCATCAGGAGATTCTTCCGGGGACAACTGGCGCCTATACATTATGGGTCAGGAATGAATCCTCTACTCCCCGCTCCTTCACGCTTGCGGCATATAAATCGGTTAATGGTGCAGATCGTAACCAATACACGCCTGGAGATGCCCTGCCGGCAGGCTGGAATGTTGCTTTCATGAAGGGGAATGTCCCCGTCAACGCCACAGGCGACATTTGTGGTAGTTCAGAAACCGTTAACTGTAAGCCGTCATCCTCTCAGTCACAGCAGTTTGAAGTTTTACTGACGTTGCCAGCCAATATCGCAGTGGGTTCCTATGAATTTACCGTTCTGGCCCAGTCGCAGGTGAATGGCAAGAAGGTCAATGATGCGATCAAGTACATTGTTAGGGTTCCGGTTAAAGGTGAGCTGACACTGACACCTGATGGCCAAAACCAGATTGAGCCAGGTGGTGCCGTTTTCTATGAACATATTTTGGAAAACACCAGCAATCAGCCTATCAGCGGAATTAATCTAACCGGCAGCAGTGACTTACAGGCGCAGGGCTGGAGTCATCTGTTCTTTGAGGTGAGCAACACGGGTGAACTGGGTCACCAGATCACAATGACTGACCTTTCTTTGCAGCCAGGTGAACGTAAGGTCTTTCGCGTGAAAGTGATCTCACCGGCCAATGCCGTGGCCGGAAGTGTCGATACCCTGACACTGACTGCAACCTACCCGTTGAGAAAGCAGGCGCAGACTGCGACAGCCACGGACAGGACCACTGTCATCAAAGGCCAGCTTCGTCTGGACAAGAGCGCGGCCATCATAAAAGGCGGCAGTGCCAATAACTGTCAGGGGACGCCAGGTAGCTTTGCCGTGAACCCTGGCAAAGTTGAACCAGGGCAGGACTGTGTGGTCTGGAAGATTGTTGCCCGCAATGCCGGTGATGCTAAAGCTGCCCAAGTGACTATTCGTGATGCGGCACCTGAGTTCACCTCGCTTATTGCTGGGTCTGCGCAGGTGGTGACGCAGGGCATGGGTGAAGTTGTTGAGGCGGACACAACGTCTGGCGATGTGGTCTTCAACATCGGCCATGGAGCTACCAGTGAGAAAAACAAAGGTGGAACCCTTAACCCGGGTGAATCCGTTGAGGTGCGCTTCACCGTCAAAGTGAACTGATTTCCTTTTTATAACCCCGTCTTCCGCTGCTCTTCGGAGCAGCGGCAGGCTCTCTCTGCCTTTTGAAAACTGTCACAAGACGGCAGAGGTCAGAGAAAGCCTGAAAGAACCTTGTGTATTGACGCTGTTACACCGGAAGCCTGATGCTGTTGAAGCCGTACAGAATGCCCCTTTTGCTGATGATGGCCATGCTCTGTCTTGTGACAGCACGTGTGGCCTGCGCGCTGGCGCCAGCGGGTGCAGTCATTCTGAATCAGGCTGAAGCCGCTTACTTTGATACTGAACTGGGACAGCCGGTTAAAGTGCTCTCCAACCAGTCGTCTGTTCGGGTCTCTGCTGTTTATGTGCCAGTGCTATCTCAGGATCAGAAGGTACAGACCGCGCCGGGAACAACCATCTCGTTTATTCACCATATCTTTAACCGGGGCAATATTGCGGATAGTTATCGCCTGGGCGTCTCCGCCTGTGTAACGGGTAGCGTATCATGCGATGTCGCGGGGCGAATCACGGTTCTGGGCGTATTTCCTTATGATGAGCACTTGCCGAACCCGGAAGAAAACCCGATTAACAGTACCGGTCTGCTAAACCCGGGAGAAAGTCGGACGCTCATCGTTATGGCGAGGCTATCGTCAACGACCGTATCAAACGACCGGTTTACATTAACGGTATCCGCGCAATCGGATGGTGATGAGCAGCAGGTCAGCAGCAATCAAGACCACATTACCGTTGGACAGCTGTCGGTACTGATTCGGAAGAACAGTATTCTTTCCATTACAGATCCCCGCTACAGCGATATTGGCGATATCCACTATGACCTCTCCCTGACGAATAACGGCGATCTTGACTTGTCTGAACGCACACTGGTGATTGATGGTCAGGAGCAAAAAGGGGTGTTGCTGGAAGACCGTATTCCTGCCAATACCCGGTTGTCGCGAGTTGACGATGATTTCGCACCGCACCAGGCTCAGCCCGTGGTTCGGTTACCCGGTGGCCAGTGGGTTCGTTATGACAGCCCAGAATACAATCCAGACGATGTGACGCGTGTGGGGCTGGTATTGTCTGCCCGTGACTTCCAGCCGGGGATGTCTGCCCGGTTAGGATTTAATGTCATTATTAATGCACTGAAGGCCACCACGACTATCTACAACCGTGCGGGTATCGACCTCGAGGGTGATGGCCGCTATAACTTTGAAAGTAATGAAACCGCGGACAAGGTTCATCCAGGTTACCATACGAATGGGGGAGATCCGCGTGTGACGTTCATGGAGCCCCGTGACCGTCATGTAGACCCAACCTTCGATAGCCCCCTCCATCCGTCAACACACTATTTCCTGCCGGACCACATTGAAGGTGGGGCACATGTCCATGAAGATGTTTTTGTCTCTTTCATTGCACCGCACCTGAATACCTCGACAGAAAAGGCCGAAACGGTCGAGGTGCTGGTGGTTTCCGGTAAAACCGGTGACCGGGTTCGGGTCATGCTACGTGAAACGGGGCTGAACAGTGGTGAGTTTCGCAGTGTCTCACCCCTGAGGCTTAGTACCCGTGAATCCGGCAGTAATCAGCTGTGTAGCGCGCCAGGTCACAAGCCGGACTATTCCCAGCCTGCCTCGGCCTGTCGTTTGAAATCCATCGCCGGTGATCGTATTAAAGTGTCGTATATCGATAACGAACACCATAAAACTTATACTCGTGAGGCAAATGTCAGCACCATTGGTCTGGTGTTTGACAGTGGTACGTTGTTCCCCGTCGCAGGCGCTAAAGTCTCTTTCTACGATATTGATGATAAGCCGGCCGTCGATCCGGTCAGCGGTATCCCTCTGCCTGTTAATGTGACAGATGATGACGGGCATTATCTCTACCCGCGTATGAAGGAAGGTCAGTACTACATTCGTGTTGAGCCACCTAAGGGATACCATTTCCCATCCCACAGCCGTCCGGAAGATTATACCGGCTTGCGGGTCATGCAGGCGTCTTATGGCAAATATGGTTTTTCAGGCGTCAGTAAAAGAAAGAGCGAAAACGCCAGAGTGTATGCAGCATACACGGCTCCGGAGCCGGAGGAGGGCATCTTTGCCTATAGCAGCCAGAGCCCCCTGGTCAGTTTTGATGTGCCACTGGACTTGATGCAGCCGGAGACTGTCGGCAAGGATCTTACCCTGGAAAAGGCCGCACTGCAGAATACCGTCGCTCCTGGTGAGATGGTCGGCTACAAGCTGACCATCACCAATAATTCAAAACAGCCACTTTACAACCTCCGTATTCATGACCGCTTACCCTATGGCTTCAAGTATGCCCGTGGCAGTGTCCGTATTAACGGGCAACCGGCGGCAGAGCCGGAAGGTGCGCCGGGTCCTGAGCTGACGTTTATTTTGAACCAGAGCAAGCTGCGGGAACTGGCACAACAGCAGAAATGGGAAATCACTTACGTTCTTAAGGCCGGCGCTGGTGCTGTGGATGGCGACGGTATCAACACGGCCTGGGGGGAAGGGCGCAATACAGCCGGTTTGCCGGTCAAGTCCAATGACGCCCGTGCACAGGTAACCGTACAGATGGATGGTGTGCTGTCTGACAAGGCGATTCTGTTCGGTAAGTTGTATGTGGATGGCAACGGGAATGGCATACAGGACGAGGGTGAATGGCCCATCGGTGGTGTCCGGTTGTACATGGAAGATGGCACCTGGGTGATCACCGATGAAAACGGTCAATACAGCTTGATGGGGCTGAAGCCGGGTACCCATGTCCTCAAAGTGGATCCTGTAACACTGCCTGACGGCCTGGTACTCACGCCGCTCGATAACCGCAATGCTGCCGACGGCAATAGTCGTTTTATAGATCTCTCTCCCGGTGATTTCCATCGTGCAGACTTTGCCGCCCAGTGCCCGGAAGACGATGCCGAGGCAATCTTTGCCCAAATCAAGGCGCGTAATGCCTCCATCAATGGCGACTGGTTGTTGGATGAAGCGGCGCAGTATAGCCGCAGCAGCCACAACGCTGAGCAGGCTGACAACATTGGTGATTTGTCGAACGGTGTTGTCAGGGGACCTCAGAAGACGGATAGCGAGACCCAGTCGTCAGTCACGGCTCAATCGCCATCTACCACGGGGAAAGCGGCAGCTGTTTTCGAGCCATTGGCCAAAATGCCGTTGGCGAAGGAGGCTGTTTCGACCATTACCCGCCAGCAGGCTGTGGATGGTACCTGGCTCTGGCCTATGGGCGCACAGGCGGATGGCCGTTTCATGGTTGTTGTGCGTGGTGGTGTGACACCAACGTTATATGTCAATGATCAACCGGTTGGCACTGACCGGTTAGGCGAACAACTGATGAATAACCGTGAACAGGCGCAATTGCTGGCCTGGTACGGTGTGCCCATGGCAGAAGGCGAGAACCGGGTAGAAGTTCGCGCTATGGATATGTTTGGCAATGAACGGGTACTGGCGAAAGGCCTGTTTAATAATGCCGGGCTGGCAGAGACACTGGTACTTGAACCCGTAAAAGAGACGCTGCCGGCGGACGAAGGCCGAAGCGTACTGCCTGTGAAAGTCCGGTTGCTGGATCGTAATGGGTTACCGGCGCGGGGCGTCTATTTCGTGACTCTGGACAGCAGTGCTGGCCAATGGCAGGAAGCGGACGTTCAGGATCAGGAACCCGGCCACCAGATCCGTATTGAACAGGGGGAGACGCTGGTGCATTTGCGCTCCGGTGCAACGGCCGGTCCTGTCAAACTGCGAGCCAGTACTAATGATCTGAAAGCCGATGCGGAATTTACTCAGGTCGCCGCGCCACGCCCGCTGGTTGCTGTGGGTCTGGTGGATATCACCTCAAGCAAAGGGAAGATAAACAGCAAAGGGCGAACACCCTCCGAGATTGATGGTATCACCGATGGTTTTGATACCGGCAAACGCACGGCGTTTTTCGTCAAGGGTGAAGTGGCAAAGGAAACCCAGCTGACCCTGTCGTACGACAGTGATAAAGACAAGGATCAGGAACTGTTCCGGGATGTGGATCCGGATGATTACTACCCCATCACCGGTGATGCCAGCCAGAAAGGTTATGAGGCCCAGAGCCGCAGCAAGCTGTATGCGAAGCTGGAAAAGGGTCGCAGCAGCATCATGTGGGGCGACTACCAGACGGATAGCAATGCCCCGGAACAGGATCTTGCCCGTATCCAGCGCACCCTGACCGGTATCAACGCCATTTACGATGACGGTATTACCCGTCTGCAGGGCTTCGGTGCCCGTCCCGAAGATATGCACCGCAGCGAGATCATCATGCCGGATGGCACGGCGATGAACTATCGCCTGCAGGGCGCCCCCATTGTGCGTAACAGTGATGTGGTGGTGCTGGAAGTCTGGAGCCGTGATAACCCGGGCCTGATGCTCAGCACTGAAACCCTGAGCCGGGGACGGGACTATACCCTGGATGAATTCAGCGGCTACCTGAAGTTCAGCGAGCCTATGCACAGCCAGGATGATGAGGGTAATCCTCAGCGTATCCGCGTTAGCTATGACGTTGAAGGGGACGGAACGGCCTATACAGTGGCTGGTGTCCGTGCCGAACAGAAACTGAATGATCAGGTGCGTGTGGGTGTCAGCCATACCCGCGATGAACACAAGACCGAAGGCAAGAACATCAGTGGCGCCTGGTTCGAGTACAAACCCACCGAAAAAACGACAGTAACCGTCTCCGGTGCAACCCTGGACAAGACAGGCAAGCCGGAAACCACGAGCACGACCGATCAGACAACAACGCCAGACCATGGCAATGCCTATCGCGTCAAGGTAAGCCAGCAGTGGACGTCCAATGGAGAGACCGAGCTGACCTGGGCGCGGGCGGATGCCGGGTATGACAACTCAGCCGGTGGTGTTTCCAGTGGCCGTGAAGAGAGTCGCCTTGAGCACAAGCAGCGCTTGAACGACAGTCTGGATCTGCGGGCTGAAGCGGAAACCAGCCGTAGTCTCGATAACAGCACCAATAGCAGTGGCAGTGGAGAGGGCAGTAGTGTCGGACTCAGTTTTGACAAGCGCTTGCCAGATGCCTGGACACTGACCGGTGGTAGCCGCTATATCCGCCAGAAAGGGGACGAAGACGCACAGTATGCCACCGGGTTGGTCGGTGTCGGCAAGCAGTATCAGCTGTTGGGCAAGAACGCGTCCACAAAGGTTGAGTATGAGCACGCACTGACCAATTCCCGTTGGCGGACCGTCATGGAAAGTGACTGGCAGGTACACGAGAAAGTCAGTCTGTATGGCCGTTATGAACGCGATGAAAACCTGAGTCCGGTCAGCAATGGCGAAGACCGTAACAGCTTTGCCCTGGGGGTGAAGAGTGACTGGTTGCCCAATACCCGCACCTATTCCGAATACCGCATGCGTGGCGCAACCGATGGCGGCAACCTGGAATGGGTCAATGGTGCCGATACCCGCCTGGAAGTGGAAAAGGGTCTTTCTCTGACGCCCAGCGTTGAATGGATTCAGACCGTGCACGAGAAAAACAAGGATAACCGGAATGACGGTTTGGCGCTGTCCCTCGGTATACAAGACAAGCGCCGCAAGAATCAGCGGGCGACCGGCCGGGTGGAATACCGCCATGGCGAACAACAGAACTATTACGGGTTGGATGGTGCCGTTGCCCGCCGGCTGGATCTGGACTGGAGTGGCCTGGTGCGGGAAGAGTTTCGTTTGGAACTGCCCCGTGATGGCGGCAGCCGTACCCTGAAACATGCTATGACCCTGGGCCTGGCCCGTCGTCCCCGTCTGGACAATCGCCAGCATGGCCTTTACCTCTACCAGTGGAAAGAGGAACGCGGTGAAAACCCGGCGGATGACCGCACGGTACATCTGATTTCCACCCATCAGAACCGGCAGGTTGCCCGGGACCTGGTCTGGTCCGGCCGGATCGGCAGCAAGTGGGTGAAAACGTCACTGGATGACTACAGCTACAGCACCCAGACCTGGGTCGCAGACACCCGCCTGACCTGGGATATCGACCGCCGCTGGGATATGGATTTCCGTGCCGGGGTGCTTGCGGTCGATGGCATGACCAGCCGGCGCTGGTCGGCAGGTATCGGTGTGCACTACCTGGTTGTCCGTAACCTGCGCGTGGGTGCTTACTACAACGTTGTCGGCTTTACCGATGATGATCTCGACAGCGAAAAATATAATGCCAAAGGGCTTCACCTGAGCCTGCAGTTCAAGTTCGATGAATCCCTGTTTGACTGGTTTGCCGCATGAGACATTACCTGAACATCATTACTGCGATTTCTGTCAGCCTGATTGTTTCAGGTTGTGCCACCACCGAAGAACTTTATGCTCGATATGACCAGCACCTGTGTGCGGTCACCGTGCAGGAAGCACCGGGAATGCCGTGGTACCCGGTGGTTCAGTTTGCCTTTGACAGCAGTGATCTGGGTGGCGTTGAAAGGGAGCGGTTAATGTCGAATACCGCGCTGCTCATGCAGCATCCGGATTACCGGGTCGTGGTGCGCGGTTTTTCGGATGCACAGGGCGCAAGCCGTTATAACCTGAAACTTTCCCGGCGGCGGGTCACGGCTGTGGCAGACAGGCTAAAGCGTCAGGGGATTCCTGCCACAAGAATAAAAATAGACTGGGCTGGCGAGACCTTACCCTTGTCCCAGGCGGATGGGACGGATCGGGCGCTTGATCGGCGGGTAGAGCTTCTGCTGGTGGACGACACGGGCAAACCCGTGAGTCAGCGCATTGTGATGAGTGCCCCGGCAGGAGATGCCGTATGAGGCAATATCTGCGTAAAGGGTTTGGGCGAACGGGGCTGGTGGCCATGCTCCTGTGGATGGCTGTCGCTGCCTGCATCCTGTCGCTGGCGATGGTCGCAGAAGCCGCGACGCCGGCTGGCACATTGCTCCGAAGTCAGGCCAGTGCGTCATTCCTGGATGAAAACGGCAGTCGCTATCAAGTGTCGTCTAATGAGGTCACGACGCTGATTAAACCCGTTACCGGCATTACCCTGGACCCAGGTGATCAAAAGCGTTATGCCGCTGGAGGGAAGGATGTTGTCTTTCCGCATGTGCTGACAAACACCGGTAATATTTCGATGCCGGTTCGCCTGACAGCTCAGGGCTCTCTGCCGGGCACACGAATTGTCAGAGATCAGAATCACAGTGGTCAGCCGCAGGGGCAGCCTGAGGTGGTAGCCCCCGTATTCATCAAGCCGGGTGAGTCGATTGATCTTCTATTGGTAGGCCAGACTTACGGGTTACGAAAAAATAAGAGTCGTCTGTCCGCTAATCTGCTGGCTGTTGCAGCAGGCCAACAATGTACGTTACAGCCGGATAACAAGAGACGCTGCTGGGACAGAAATACTGACACGGTTGAGTACGACAAGCACAAGGCTTATGACGTCACGAAAACTATGTCGAAACACAGTGTCAATGTAGATGAAATCTTCAAGGTTCGGCTTCATTTTGAACGTTTGGGTGAACATGGAACCAGCACACTCTACCTGAAAGACCTTTTGCCATTGGGCATCGACTACCGGGGAGATAGCAAGCTGTGTGATGAGGACGGTGATCGCTGCTGGTCGTGGGAGCCAGACATTAAAACTATCGAAGGGCGAACGGAAGTCAGCTTTAAGACGTTCAAGCATAAAGATGATGATGAAGGCTATGTTGAGTTTTTAGTTGCTGCCAATGGGGCATCTGTTGGGCAAACGGTCTTTAATACCGCTGAGTTTCAGGCTTGCCATGGCAATGGCAATAATTGTACCGATTGGCAACCAACTAACCGGGTGCCCGTTACGATTTCTGGTCCAGGGGTAAGCATTAACGGTAGCCCTTACAACTCAGCCCAAAACCTGGGTGAACCGGTGACCGTACCTTCTGCATCTGCAGGTGATATCGTTGAATTTATTGATTATCTCTGGAATACGGGAACAGTGCGTCAGAGCTATACCGTAGCGCCTGTGGCATCCGGTAATACGTTCCCGGCTGGTAGTACCTATTGCTTGAGCACAACAGAAGAGTGTTCGCGGTTCGCCAGTAATCTGGCATTGGATGTGATGGATCTGGAGCCTGGGGCATCCCGTGAAATCAGGCTCAAGGTGAAGTTGCCGAATGCGGTGACAGCGCAAAAAGATGGCTACTTTATCTCGCTGAAAGCCAGCCTCCGTTCCAGCCAGCCAGGGCGGGACGTGGAGGATACGGTGCTGAACTGGCTGACGGATATCTCAGAGTCAGCATCGTCAGTTGATGTGACGTATGAACGACCGGTTCAGGGTGACACCAGTGTTCCCGGTAAGGGGCCCGGGCCTGAAGGTGAACCGGTGAAAACCTTGTCGGGTCAGCCAGGGAAAAACGTCACATTTGATGCGCTCTTTGTGAATAACACCGGCGGCGCGCTAGATACCTATAACCTGCAACTGCTCTCTGCCAGCGGCGCCAGTCTACCGGAAGGTTTTACGGCTCAGTTCGTTAATTCAGGCAACCTCCCGACTGCGAATACCGGGTCTGTCAAAGCGGAGGAACATGTCCCGCTAAAGCTGGTGGTCGGTTTGCCTGCCGCTGCGACGGATGGGAATTATGATTTTCATGTGGTGGCGGTTTCTCCCGTAACCGGTGCAAAGGATCGCCTGACTGTGCGTATCACGGTCAGTGATGACGCAGGCCTGGTGCTTGAGCCCAATGGTGAAGGCCAGGTGACACCAGGCAGCTTTATCACGTTCGCACACCGTTTAACGAATAACAGCAATAACGCGGTGGATAACCTGTCGCTGTCGTTGTCTGATTCACTGAAAGGTCAGGGCTGGCAATCGGTGGTTTATCGTGATCTGGAGGGTGACGGTTCTCTGTCCGGTAGCGATACCATAATCGACGGTCCGGTCTCTTTGGCCGGCAATGAAACCCTCCACCTGCTCGTGAAAGTGTTCGCCCCTGCCAATGCGGGCATGGGAACGCGTAACGTGACCACCCTGACCGTTCTTGAAGAAAGTGGTCAACGTCTCACGGTGACAGATACATCAACCGTGAATACAACGAACGTCGTTATTATCAAGGAGCAGGCACCCTGGGATTGCCAGTCTTCAGTGCCGGTTCAATTCAGGAAAGAGGCTTTTCCTGCCCGTCCTGGCACGTGTGTCGTGTACCGGCTGACGGCCATCAATGAGGGCGTGGAAGCGGTGCAGAACGTGGTGATCCACGATGCGGCACCCAACTTCACCGTTCTGTATTCGCAGGGTGGTTTGCCCAAAACGACCGGCCGGGTCGTCGTGCCGCCTAACGTCAGTGGTTCAATGATCAATGCCCACTGGCCTGACGGTTTGCAACCCGGCGAATCCGTCGCCCTGATTTTCGCGATCCAGATCCAGTAACCGGCGGTGCCAAGGCAGTATCAAGCAGTCATGACCGATTTTTTGCAACGTTTATTCAGACAAACAGGCACCGCATTTTCTACGTTGATGGTTCTGGTTGCCTGCCTGTATTCCGGACTGGCGTGGTCCGAAACCAGCGGTGACTGGTTTATCCATGAGTCGTTCAGTGAAGGACGGTTGCCAACGGACTGGAATTATCGCGGTAGGCCATTGCCTAAAACCCGAAGCGGTTGGCTGCAATTAACGCAGCCTCGAACTAACCAAAGCGGTTATACCTGGTTCAAGCAGGATTTTCCTTCGTCGGATGGTTTGGTTATCACCTTCGATTTCTCTGCGAGTGAAGGTGGCAGTGGTCATCAAGATAAAAGTCCCGCAGATGGCTTCAGTGTGTTCCTGCTGCAAAGTATCAATGACTGGGAGTTCCGTATTGGTAAGTCTGGTGGTGGGCTGGGGTATACCGGATTGAAGGCTGCTTACCTGGGCGTTGGGTTTGACAGTTTTGGTAATTTCAGTAGCTCGATTGGTGGAGAAGGGGGTATCAGACCCCAGAGTAATTCGGTTGTCGTTCGAGCAGGTGAAACGAAAAAATATCGGTATCTGAAAGGTCAGCAATTATCTTACCCTTTGGCCACCAACAACCGGAGTCGCCTGCTTCGCACGGCACGCATTACCGTATTGCCGGATGCTTATGGTTATAGCATCTCGGTCAGTCTGGATCGGCATGATGGCAGCGGCTTCCACTCTGTTCTGACGAATGTGCAGGTGGATGCGCCACCCCATCGGTTGAAGCTGGGATTTGCTGCGTCAACGGGCGCCAACTGGGCGCGTCATGAAATCCGCAATGTTCGTGTCAGCCGTCCTGTGAATCTTTCACTTCAGCAGGTTGGGAAAACCGAGTTCGATCGGGATGGCAAAGTGCGTTACACGTTGCAGGCCACCAACGAAGGGAGCACGGACGCCAATGGCGTGTCGCTGCAGGTGATTTCTCCCGGTTTTTTTCAGCCGGATAGCAATGGTGTTCACTGTAAGGGCGAGATGAATGGTGCGCAGTGCCATAGCCGTTCCGGGAATGTCAGTATGGATCTGCCGAAGGGAAGCCGCATTCAGGTGACCCTGACCGGAACGGTCAAGGCGGGTGCTGTCGATGGCGGTAGCCTGATTGCGGCAGTGACACCGGCGCCCGGGTATCAGAACCAGAATTCAAACAATGAGGTGGAGATTAAAACCGCCCTGTTGAGTGGTCAGGTTTTTGAAGAACGTGTGGAATCGTCTGGGGCATCCCAACGGTTGGGCATGCAGGGCGCAACGGTGGTACTGGCCAGACTGGAGAAGGGGTTTAATCCCGAGCGACCAAGCATCAACAATTGGACACCGGCGATCCTGACGCATACTGATGCCAATGGAAATTATGTATTTCCGATACCGGCAGAGGCACACGATTACCGAGTCGTGGTTTTATCCCGTTCCTTGTCCCGTGATCATGGGCGTTGGGCCGAGCAGACATGGGGTGGGCCCTATCGGCGTTGTACGGTTCAATTGAATAAAGATCAGGTTCAAAATACCGCAGGCCCCTGCTATGGCGGTCGGCGACCGGGCACGAATGATATTGAGCATGACCTGGATGCCTTGTGGAGGGAGGATCGTGGTCGTTGCACGGCGGAGTTCTGTCCGATGCTGCCGGCTATATCGCTGGGAAGTCATGAAATCTGGCAGGGGGAGCATACGCTTGAGTTACCGCGAAATCTGCTGACTCGTCACCCGACCGGGATGAAAAAACTGGATTTTGGGTTCAGTTATGACGTGGTTACCCATGTTAATGACAGTGGTCAGGGGAGCTTGCGACAGTTCATCGATAATGCCAACCAGAATGCCGGAACCAAGCGGATGCGCTTTGTTCCGGCGGTAGCCCGCAATCATGACTGGGGTTGGCAAATTAATCTCATGAGTGCCCTGCCGGCTCTTAGTCAAAGTGGAATTACCCTGGATGGTACCGCCCTTCAATTTGATCAGCTGGGAGCAAGAGCACTCTCTCCACGGTCTGTGTGGCCCAGTGTCAGGGTAGGGCGTAACCAGGATCCCCTGGAAGCGTTTGAGCTGCCTGATCTGGAACTGGTATCCCCCAGTCGGGGGATGAATCCCATTATTAGCATGAATGGCTCTCGGCAGACGGTCACCCGCCTGTTTCTGGCATCGCCCGGTGGTGTCGGGAATATTGTCGGTGTTTATGTCGGCAGGGGGTGTCATAGTTGTCTGATCAGTCACTCTTTTATTGGTGCGGATAAATCCGGACAGGGATTGTCTGAACGGTCACTATTGGATGGTATCAAGTCCGTGTCGGGCAGTTACGTGACAGTGGATCACAATTTAATTGCAGGCACACGGCGGACTGGAATGGATTTTAGTGGTTCCGGCGTGATCACTCGTAATGTGTTGATTGACAATACCAGTAATCCGACGGACGACGCGATCTCACTGCAAGGTAACGCCAGTGATGCTTCCCGTGAACTGACCATTGACCGGAATTATGTTGATGGTGCGCAGGGCGTTGTTTTGGAAGGTTGGCGGTTGATCTCGCCGCAAAAGCTCACGATTACCAACAACACATTGCGCCGCGGCGGACAAGGTGGCAGAGAAGGTGCCGGCTTGCGGTTGCAGGCAATTGACGGCACAGGTAGGAAAATACAGGTCGAAAACAACCTCTTGGAAGAAAATCAGGGGCCAGGGGTTGTGGTTGTGAACATGGATCGGAACTATGTTGCAAAAGGCAATCGCATTACCCGGAATCAGTACACGGGGAACCGAGAGGATATGGGCATTGATCTTGTGATGGATGCCCAGAAACCATCGGGCGATGGTCGTACACCCAATACCGGCAATTATGATGACAGGGCGCCTAACCGGGGGATTGATGCCCCCGTTATTGCCAGTGCTCTGATTGATAATGGGCAATTGATTGTTGAAGGATACGCGTTACCGGGCGTGACAGTGGAGTTCTATCGAAAAGACGGTAATGGCTATAGCTACCTGTTGCAACGGGTGGAAGGCAGTGGTCAGGATCTGGCGTCAGGCACGGGCGCTTATGTGGATCCAGTCAGTAAGCAGATGATTCAGAAGCAGAGCCTGTTTCGGTTTGACCTGAGTGGTGCCCAGATCAGTGAGGGAGGCACTCTCACCGCGATTGCCATCGACCCGGCAGGCAATACGTCAGAATTTGGAGAAAACATCCATGTCGTCAGAGCCGGTGCTATCACGGCGATGATCTGGAAAGATCTCAATAATGATGGAGAAAAAGCAGCGACTGAGCCGGCGCTGAATCCTGTAAAAGCACAGTTGTCCCGATGGGATGCTGTGTCACAGCAATGGATTGTGGTCAATGTGCAAACGACGGACGCTCAAGGTGAGGTCAACTTTTCCCGTCTTGTACCGGGAAAGTATGCCGTTGAAATTCTGCCAGATCAGGTGTCGTTAAATGGCCTGATGCCGGGTGCCCATACGACCAATCCCGCTGAGATAACCGTTGATGCAGGGACATCCAACCGTCTGCGCTTCGGTTATATCGACGGGACTCCCGTTCTGACCTTAACGCCAAACCATAACCGGACGGCAAAACCGGGCATGTTTGTGCATTTGCCTCATCAGCTGGAGGGTAATTCTGCCGGTAAGGTGGATCTTCAGGCACAGCTGGTCAATGCCAATGATGGTTCCGCAATTGATTGGCCAGTCGTGTTGCAGAAGGCCCAGTGTGGAAATGGCAACAAGGAAGGGCAGCCAGCCACCAACAGCATGACGATTGGCAGCACGGGATCGGCGGCTACCTGTTTCGAGGCGGGTATATTCGTGCCTGCCAATGCCCCTGAAGGACTCAAGCTCTCTCTGATGCTCGCTGCGACGATCAATGGCGGCGCAGGAAAAGAGGCCGGTACGGGACAACCCTCAGCAGATACCGTGATTGCCTCGGCACGCGCGGTGGACACCATTACGGTGTCTGACCAGGAAGGTGGCAAGTTGGTACTGACCAAATGGGTGGAAAACATCAGCCGCGGAGAAGGGAGAGGGGTATCAAACCAGGCAGAGCCAGGGGATATTTTGCAATACACCATTCATTTCACCAATGCAGGTACAACGCCCATTTTACAAGTTGAAATCAGTGATGATACGCCGGCATTTACGGTGTTGGCGGAGAGTGTCAGGTGTCCGACGGTGCTACCGAGAGGGCTGCGTTGCAGTCCGGCCAGACGCTATAACACCGGCTATATCGGGCAGGTTGCTTGGCGGTTTGATGGCAAATTAGAGCCGGGTGAGCAGGGCGAGGTCAGTTATCGATTGAAAATAGAATAGTGACGAACGTTTTAATTGTGTTTCGTACTTTAGCGAGCCTCTTCATCGGGTGTGATGCCACAAAAATATATTGAAAATGCGTAAGTGGCGGCTCGCATCATCAATACTTATTAGATGAAGTCCGCAAAAGGATTTGCTTACTATGAAAGGTTTACCTCCGGTTACTTCAGGAACAAACCCCTTACCGACCGAAGACGTGGGGCGCGAGGGGGGAACGGGAGTATCTTACCCTCAATTCCAGACATTTAAGATAAGCAAAGCAGATGTGCCAGCCATAATGCTGCAGTTGAGTAAGATGGCTGGTGAGCCTACCGATGCTGACCTGATCGACCCTGACACGGCAGATTTCACGAAATCCTATGATGATAGGGAGATTATCGTCGTAGATACCACGCATTCGCTGAAGCCTCCCTCAGGCTCCTCAAGTAAAGCGGAATTATCTGGTCTGAAGGCGGATGTTGCCGGGGATGAGGGGGTGGGTGAGGACATTGATACTTCATCGACATTAGATGAGTCCGACAGGATGTCTATTATTTCGACGGATGATGAACCCGGTAGCGAGCGTTTCGAGACGCTATCAGTAGACAGCGGTATTCACGGCGAGCCTGAGCTGGAGGCTGATGATGATCTCGATGATGAGGACTGGGATGATGAAGGTGAGCTAGATAGCGAGCGTTTCGAGACTCGATCAAAAGACAGCCGTTTATACAGCAACACTGAACGGGAGATTGATGATCACGATGAGAATGGGGCGCAAGGCGATGATCCTGATAGCGTCAGCAGTCAGCCCTCAATCAAGGAATGGTTTGTCCAGAAAACCAAAAATATCAGGAAAACCCTTAGTGACTGGAGGGTGAGGCTAGCAGAGAAAGTTATTAGGAATGTGCACCATAAAGCAACAGATAGCCTTGTACTACACGCTCCATCTCCTAAAGCGATTAAAGAAAGAATCGCTGGCAAGGTCGCTGATGCATCACCCAAGATGCAGGATTTGAGTCGCCAGGCTAACCAGGAGATCTTTCAGTTGAGTAAACCCGGGGGCTCCTCAGAATATGCTGACGTTGATCAGCTGGCTGCAGTGAAACAGAGAATCAGCGAGACCCGTCAGCGATTGAATGAACTTAGCAATGAGCGTGCGAACTTGATGAAGGCATTTGATGAAGAGAACGCGGTGGAGGAACTGGACGCCATAAATCATGAGGAGTCAGTGTTGTCTTCGGATCTGAAAAGCTACAAGACGGCTGAAAAGATGTTGCAGGGCATGATGCAGCCTGTTACCAACCGGGTACAGAGGGATAGGCTGACAGCGGAAAATGAAGCCTATGAGGGTAAGACGGAAGCTTATAAGGCTGACAGTAAGATGCTTTCCCAAAATCTGAAAAAATTGAGTAAAGAATATGCGAAACTGAAGTCTTCACTCAAAAAGGATATTCAGCGAAAGGAGCATAGTATTAAACAATTGAAGTCAGACATAAAAGCGTTAGAAAAGACACTGAAACAGATAGACAAAGATGTTCCATCGGCGGAAGGCAACATCATTCATGTTGAGGCCGGTGTTGCTTATGATTACGATGAACTTAAGAGTGAGCTTGCGGATCTTAGAGGACGCTTGCAGTTTGAAGAAACTGTTCTGTCAAACATTAAAATTAATATTAAAAAGAAGAAGGCGCAGCTAACCAGTGTCCAAGAAGAGCAGTCTGTGTTGCGCCAACAAATGAGGAAGGATAAAAGTGACCATCAGAGAGCACTGGATGTGATAAATAAACTATCTAAAAAATGAATGGTTTGTTTACCAGGTGATGAAATAAATAACGCTGTTGTTTGAGAGGGAAGATCAAATACTTTTTAAGTACTTTATGTTAGTAAGTTTTTACTTGTTCCATATCTCAGGCATTTCTTCTTTTATGTAAGTTAGCAAGTCTTCAAGATCAAAAATGCTTTCCTCACCATTTTTGGGTTGTGTTTTTAAAACATAGCGAGGTTCGCCGTCTTCATCTAAAGACATGGTCAATGCAATGGGTGATGTGCTGCTGTATGAACGAACGGGAAGTTCAATGATCGGAGGTTGTTTATCCATGGTTTATCTCCCGGTTGTCACCGTTTATTAACAGTCTAGATGTTATATTGCATGGTTTTGATAAATTAAATGAAGTCTTTTTGCGGCAGGGCGAAGTTTGGCAGTTTATAAAGCTATATTTTTATTTAAGTATCCATAAAAGTATTTCTTAGGCAGGGTGTAGTATGGGAGATATTTCAGGGGCAGGCGGTATTTCTACAGGTTCTATCAGGGACCTGTTATCAACAAAACCCATCCTAGAAGAAGGCAAAACCTCTGATTCACGACATGTGACAGTTGTAGAGGATGTAGAATCTCAGGTTATCAAAGATCAAGCATTAAGTCTGGAGGATGATAATAAAGTCATCGTTGTTGAGCGAAATATCAGCGAAGTCGAAACGGAATCGATCCTGTCGACTCCTCCCGAAAATGCCCCCGAAACAGAAGCCGTTTATGTACAAATTAATGAAGAAACCGGTGAGATTACACTCTTGGGCTCTGACCACGTAGAGCTGTTATCAGAGCGGCAGGTTTTGGACGCGGGGACACAGTACGACGCCAACCTTCAGTCAATCCAGACCTATGAGGAACAGGCTCGGCTCGGCAGTGAGGAAATACTGAAGAATACCGATGCATCAAAACGGAGCTTGGCGCAAACACGCGCTTATGAAGAGCGGGCTCAGGTCAGTAGTACTGAAACACAGAAAAACGCCGATGCCTCTGGTCGTTTCCGGGCTGAAGCCCAGAACAATGCGGAACGTTCGCAGGTTCACCTGGGGGAAACTCAGAACAATGCTGATGCCTCTGGTCGCCTCCGGGCGGAAACCCAGAGCAATGCGGAGCGTTCACAGGTCCATCTGGGGGAAACACAGAACAATGCTGATGCCTCTGGTCGCCTCCGGGCGGAAACCCAGAGCAATGCGGAGCGTTCACAGGTCCATCTGGGGGAAACACAGAACAATGCTGATGCCTCTGGTCGTTTACGGGCGGAAACCCAGAACAATGCGGAACGTTCGCAGGTTCACCTTGGTGAAACCGAGAAAAACGCCGATGCTTCTGGTCGCCTCCGGGCGGAAACCCAGAACAACGCGGAACGTTCGCAGGTTCACCTGG
Source organism: uncultured Kistimonas sp. (assembly GCA_964291505.2). Classification (GTDB taxonomy): domain Bacteria; phylum Pseudomonadota; class Gammaproteobacteria; order Pseudomonadales; family Endozoicomonadaceae; genus Kistimonas. The sequence goes on from OZ220216.1 coordinate 419,214, forward strand.
GGGAAACTCAGAACAATGCTGATGCCTCTGGTCGCCTCCGGGCGGAAACCCAGAGCAATGCGGAGCGTTCGCAGCTCCATCTTGGGGAAACCCAGAAAAACGCCGATGCTTCTGGTCGCCTCCGGGCGGAAACCCAGAGCAATGCGGAACGTTCGCAGGTTCACCTGGGGGAAACTCAGAACAATGCTGATGCCTCTGGTCGCCTCCGGGCGGAAACCCAAAACAATGCGGAACGTTCACAGGTCCATCTTGGGGAAACCCAGAACAATGCTGATGCTTCTGGTCGCCTCCGAGCGGAAACCCAGAGCAATGCGGAACGTTCACAGGTCCATCTTGGTGAAACCCAGAAAAACGCCGATGCCTCTGGTCGGCTCCGGGCCGAAACCCAGAGCAATGCGGATCGTTCACAGGTCCATCTGGGGGAAACCCAGAAAAACGCCGATGCCTCTGATCGGCTCCGGGCGGAAACCCAAAACAATGCAGAACGTTCACAGATCCACCTTGGTGAAACCCAGAAAAACGCCGATGCTTCTGGTCGCCTCCGGGCGGAAACCCAGAACAATGCGGAACGTTCGCAGATCCATCTAGGGGAAACTCAGAACAATGCTGATGCCTCTGGTCGCCTCCGGGCTGAAACCCAGAGCAATGCGGAGCGTTCGCAGGTCCATCTTGGTGAAACCCAGAAAAACGCCGATGCCTCTGGTCGGCTCCGGGCGGAAACCCAGAACAATGCGGAACGTTCACAGCTCCATCTGGGTGAAACCCAGAAAAACGCCGATGCCTCTGATCGGCTCCGGGCGGAAACTCAGAACAATGCGGAACGTTCACAGCTCCATCTGGGTCCGGGCTCCATCTGGGTGAAACCCAGAAAAACGCCGATGCCTCTGGTCGTTTCCGGGCCGAAACCCAGAGCAATGCGGATCGTTCACAGACTCATCTCGGAGAGACTCAGAAGAATGCTGATTCTTCTGGGCGATATAAGCAGCAGGCACAGATACTTGCAGAGAATACGAGAGTGAGCAGTACAGAAGCGAAAAAGAATGAGGATGCCAGCCATCAAAGCCGTCTTGAAAGTCAGGCGAATGAGGAAAGCACCGCAGCCAGTAAGGAGCAGGCACTGGCCAGTGCCGAAGCTGCCGAACAGAGCAGGAATCAGACGAAGACCTATGAAGATGAGGCGCGTATCAGCCGGGACACGATAGATGAAAATCTTGTCGCGTCAGAGGGCAGTTTGCAGCAGACACGTACCAATGAAGAGCTTTCCACCGCCAGCAAGTTTCGGGCAGAAGAGTATACCAGTGCGATTGATCGCATGATGCAGCAGACAAAACTGAATGAGACGGCAAGCAATGAGAGTGTGGAACGGGTCAAGACCAATGAAGAGACTGTAACGAACACTCGGCAGAATATTGAACAGGTGTCGCAGGAAGTCAGCCAGTTGGCCGAACAGGCAAAAGGTGATGCTGATCGGGTAAGCCAGCTTGAAGAGCGAACACGAACCGTCAGTGAGTCAACTGAGCAACTCAAAAGCAGCGTTGAAGGGAGTGCAGAACAGGTCAAGCGTCTGGCGACAGATGCCAAGACAGAGGCGGAAAAAGTATCCGGCCATGAACGTCAGGCCAATCTGGCGGGTGATCGCATTGCGAGCCAGGAAAAGAAAGTCAATCAGGCGCACGATCGTGTCTCAGAGCATGAGAAAAAGGCAAAGACGGCATCGTCCAACGCCAAGACTCAGGAAGGAAAGGCGAAGTCTTCGGCCTCTAGTGCAGAAAAAAGCCAGAAGAAAGCCGCTGATGCGCTCAAGCGAATTGAAGAGCGCGAAAAACGCGCGAATGAAATGATCCGTAAGCTGGAACAGTTGTTAGCCAAGGCTGAAGCCTCGAAAGGCGCGCCGGCCGCCTGACAGCGGCGACCGGCGATGACGATTCTCGCTACTGTGAGACGGGATTACCTTCCCTGTCCAATACAACGACCTGACCAATGTTCAGCTTTTCGATATCCGCTTTTATCTTGCTGAGATCACCGATGACCAGCCAGGTGAAACGCTCCGGATGCAGTGCGGTTTTGGCTGTCTTCCGAATAGCCTCTTTCCCGGTGCTTTCGACACGGTTGGCGTAGTCATACATATGGCTGTCCGGCAGGTCATATTCCACCAGCGTACTGACAGAACCTAACAAGGCACCATTGGTTTCATAGCTGCCTGGCAATTTGTTGATCCGGTTGGTCTTGACCAGGGCCAGTTCTTCGTTGGTGGCCGGCTTCTTGCCCACATAGGCTTGAAACTCCTTCAGCATTTCCGCCATGGCTTCGTCCGTTTTGTCGAGCTGGACTGAGGCGGTTGCCATGTACGGGCGCTGACCACGGGCGTTGCGGGTATAGCTGTATGCACCATAGGCCCAGTGCTTGTCTTCGCGGAGGTTCATGTTCAGCCGTGAGGTAAACTGGCCGCCAATCACGTCATTCATCAGGCCAAAAGCCAGCGCTTTTTCATCATTCAATGGCATCACCAGCTGAGATGCGATGATGGTGGACTGGCTGGCTCCCGGGTAGTCAATCACGAACACAGTCGATTTACTGGGTTCCGCGACGTTACTGATGGTTTTCGAGGACAGGGGCGTTGCTGGCGCCTGCCAGTGAGCCAGAGCCTGCTCTAGCTTGGGCAGGAGTTCTTCCATGGAAGTGTCACCGGTGACAATCAGTGTCCCGTTATCAGGACGTATCCAGGTTTTCCAGTATTCCACCAGATCATCCCGGGAGAGGGAGGAGACGGTGCCCAGGTTGCCGCTGCCACTCCAGGGGGTGTTGTAGGCGTGGCCCGGGCCGTAAAGCAGTTCCGGCAGGATACGGCCGGCTATGCTCCGTGGGCTGGCTTTTTCCTGGCGGATACCATCCAGCATGTTGCTGCGCAGGCGCTCCAGGTCGGTTTCCCGGAAGGCTGGCTGGGTCAGAACATCGGCCATGATGGACAGGGATTGATCCAGTGTGACCACAAGGCTGTCCAGGTAAATACTGGAGGTGTCGAAATCATTGCCGGTACTGAGTGAGGTACCAATGGTTTCCAGCTCTTCCGCCAGTTCCAGGGAGGTTTTACTGGCCGTGCCTTCATCCATCATCGCCATAGTCAGGCCGGGCAGACCGGGTTTGCCGAGACGTCCTGAGAGGCCGCCATCGAATTGCAGCTCCATGCTAACCACCGGTGTTTGGTGGCGTGGCGCCAGTACAACCTTGAGGCCGTTGCTTAGCGTGGCACGCTCAAGAGCGGGCAGGGAGAGTGACACTTTGCCATCAGTCGATGGGAGCTTGCTGCGATCCGCCCCTTCTGCCGCGTGCTCATAATCCGGGAAGGGCGTGATATCCAGTACATAGGCGCCACTGCTCAACCACTTTTCTGCCGCTTTGCGAATCATGGTCGGTGTGGCACTTTGCATGGCATCAAAGCTTTTCAAGTAGTGGCCGGGATCGCCAAAATAGACCTCGCCGTGAGCCAGAATGTCGGACTTTCCACCAAAACCTCCCACGCGTTCTGTGCCCCGTACAAACGCCGCAGACTGGCTGAACTTGATCCTCTGGAGCTCTTTTTCCGTGGGACCTTTTTTCAGAAACTTCTCCAGCTCCTCATCGATAATGGCTTCGATGTGGGACAGGCTGACCCCATCCTTGGCATCGGCGATGATCATGAACTGGCCAGCCAGCATACGGTCATAGACAAACGCATTGACGGATGTAGCCAGCTGCTCATCGTGTACGAGGCGCTTGTAGAGGCGAGAATTCTTGCCGCCAGCCAGTACATCGGAAGCGAGTGACAGGTGTTCAGAATCCGTACTGCCAGCGGCTGCGGTGTTCCAGACTTTCATGAGTCGTGCCTGGGGGACGCGATCCTGCATGGAATCCCGTTTTTCTTCGGTACGCTTGGCGATCCAGCTATCCATCTTGGCCAACGGCGGGCCTGCAGGAATATCGCCAAAGTAGAGATTGGCTTTTTCGCGGGCGGTGGCGACGTCAATATCACCGGCCATGACCAGTACGGCATTGGACGGACCGTAGTAGGTTTTAAACCAGTTTTTCACCAGATCAAGGTCGGCAGCATCCAGATCTTCCATATAGCCGATGGTGGGCCAGGAGTAAGGGTGGCCTTCCGGGAAGGTTTGTTCCGCCAGTCGATTCCAGACCTTGCCGTAAGGCTGGTTTTCGCCCTGGCGCTTTTCATTTTTTACGACGCCACGTTGCTGATCCAGTTTCTCCTGGGTGATTGCGCCGAGAAAGTGTCCCATGCGATCCGATTCCATCCACAGCGCCATATCCAGTGCCGGGGTGGGGACGGTTTCAAAGTAGTTGGTACGGTCAGTATTGGTGGTGCCGTTCTGTCCGGTAGCGCCGGCTTCTTCAAAAGGACGGAAGAATTCATCATCGTAGTTTTCAGAACCCTGGAACATCAGATGTTCGAACAAGTGGGCAAACCCTCGCTTGCCAACGCTTTCATCCTTGGAGCCTACTTTGTACCAGAGGTTAACGGCTACCACAGGCGCCTTGCGATCCTCGTGGACAATAACGGTGAGCCCGTTGTCCAACGTGAATTTTTCATAATCAATGGCGGTTTTGGGTAGCTGCTGGATGGCAGCGGTTGAAGCATCGGTCGATAACAGGCTGGACGATAGCGAGTTGCAGCCTGCCAGCAATGTTGAGCCAAGGGCCAGTACAAGCAGGGTCTGTTTGAGTTTTGGTTTTTGCATCATGGTGTGGTGCTGCTGGTTACCTTACTGGTATGTAGATGAAAGGGTCACTAACGATCATAGACAACAAATCAGTCAGTAAGTTCCTTGGAAATTGTGTTTGTCGTACTAGTAAAAGCGGAGTGAGGATGCAGGTCAAGAAGTGATGGGGCTGGGTGTATCCTCATACACGAAGAGTGCGTCAGACTGTCTTGGGCAGATGTTAGTGACGACGGATTGTGATGGTGGCTAAATGGCTCCTTTCTTCAATTTTCTAAGGATGACCTTACAGTGAGTTAGGCAAACTGGCTGAAGGTTTTTGCGGTTTGCTTAGGAGACGATATAAATGGACGGATATAGTTTTACGTATCAAGCACCTGCCTACCTTGATTATCACTCCAAATGCCACCGTCAGGCGATTGAAGCACTATGGGACAGCTTTCCTGAGAGTCTTGATGTGCAGGCAGTGAAATGTGATGTGGCAGGAAATGGTGCGCTTGGACGTTTTCATATCACAGTGCCGAAAGATAGTTTTGTTATTTTAACTAACCTAGGGCATAAATTAACGGGTAAAACAATTAAAGCACGAGGTTGTATTTTTATTGATTTAAGCGTTGTTGAGGATTTTGAAAAAGAGTGTGGCAGTGAGAGAGTTGCATGGTTTGCAAAACATCGTGTGTTTTTTGTTTCAAAAATAGCGCAAGGCGCAGCAGGGCAGGTTGATCTGGATGTATCTTCTGGCACTTGTTCTATCAACCAGTTTCAAGTGTTTATTCCACCAATGAGCGAAGAGATTGAATATTGCTTGTACAGGAAAAGGGGTGTTGGGATCATATCATCGTTTGTTTGGAATTCAATGGTCTTTGTATCAAAGGAACAGGCGGTCACATTTTTTTCAGATATCAGAAGTTTTTTTCAGGTGGTTGATTATGTGTCTATTTTTAAAGGGAGTCGCGATAGTTTCTCAACTTATTGTGAAATTGAAAAGCTAGAATATCGTAAAACGGCTGATTCGATAGTTGACGAAGTCAATAGTTTTGTTCTGGGCAGTTTGATGAAGGAAATTCAGGTCCTAGAGGCTGCCGAAAAAGAAGGTGTTGCAGCAGGATTCAGCTCTGCTTTATCAAAACAGGAGAAAGTAAAGCGTTTTCCTGAGTGGTCACGGTTTACTGATTGGCAGGATTTTTTGTCCAGTTTGAATTGGTTTGCTGATGTTTTTCGAAATCATAAATCCGAATTGCAATGGTTGGTCTATATGGCTGTATACATCAATATTTTAAAAAAGAGTCAGTCGGTTACGGGTGTGTTGACTCCTCAAAATATGACCTATCAATTACGCTGTCGACTGGAAGATGCCGGTGTAGATAACGCGTTTTTTCAATTGATAGAACAATTTGATGAGCACTTCAAAGGTCGGGGAGTAGAAAAGCACTATCGTGATACCACTGGTGAGCTTGGGTCGAGATTTGCTCAATTAACCAGCTATGTTATTCGCTATATCAATTACTTGGTTGCTAAAGGGGGTAGTCATCTGACTACTCAGTTGAATGATTTACTGGCTTTTCTGGGGGCAGTTGAAAATCAGGATGTGAACTATTTTATGGGGGCGGCTATATCCGCTTATTTTGAAGGAGAAACTGATTCGATAAAGTGGCCTTTCAAAAAGATGAATGCTCAGGAGTTTAATGTGTATATGGAAGAAGGAAAGGGTGATTATGATACCTTGTTGATTAGGGGGGTAGTGGATAAAATTTATAGTCTGAGTGAGGTTTTTCGGTTTTTTTTGGGCGGGGTTTCTCCGTCGAGTGATTTTCTGCAAAGTCTTTCGTTATATACGGATAGGTTTGATAATGATGAGGTTAGTGATAACAACCTTGATGGGGATTTTCTTCGGAGGTTCAGTACGTCTGTTCTGGATAGGGAGCATGGGTGCCATTCAGTGAAGAAAAAATTATTGCCCTTATTTTTTCTCCATGAAGATGGCTGTAAACGAAGTTTGTTTATGTTTTCTTTGATTGAAAGCTTCATGTTGTGTTCAATGGAAAGCGAGCCGCTCGATAAGCTGATCCTTTTTTTGCTGAAGGAAGGGTATGGCCGTATTGTTGATGATATCTCTGGGTATGTGTCTTTTCATGAATCAAGATAACGCAATCATATCTTGATGAATACAAATAAATAACGCTTGCAGTTTATATCAAGATTAAAGTTTCTTGAGGCGCGCTTTACATTGGGAAGAAACTGTTCGGATGATACTAACACTTTGATAGCTCAATATGCTTACCTCTGGTGTTATACTTAGAGATTAATTCTCAATGAGATACGCAGAGGTATGCTCGGAAAAATTGTCAAAGTTGGCCGTCGTAATCGGCTTGCAGTTGTCAGACAGGTCCCTTTTGGTGTTTACCTGGAAGGTCAGTTCTCTGACATATTGCTACCCAAGCGTTATGTCCCAGAGGGCACTCAGGTTGGGGATGAACTGGAGGTATTTGTTTATCTGGATTCAGACGACATCCAGATAGCGACGACGGAAACGCCTTTAGCGCAAGTCGGTGAGCTGGCCTGCCTGAAAGTGGCTGATGTCAATGCCTCTGGCGCGTTTCTGGATTGGGGGTTACCCAAAGATCTGCTGGTGCCTTTCAGTGAGCAGAAGCAAAGGATGCTCAAGGGGCGCTCCTATATTGTTGCCTTGTACCTGGACGATAGAACCCGCCGAATTGTTGCGTCTTCCAAGGTGGATAAATTCCTGAATGATATGCCTGCCCGCTATCAGAAGGGACAGACGGTTTCCCTGTTGATTGCAGACCGTACTGATATCGGTTACACGGCGATTATTGAAGATTGCCACTGGGGCGTTATCTTCCACAATGATATTCATCAGCCAATCCGTTACGGTGAGCGCCTTCAAGGGTATATCAAGCAGTTTCGCCCGGATGGCAAGATTGATCTTTGCCTGTTCAAGCCCGGTTTTGATAAGGATGGTATGGCGAATCTGAGTCAACAGATTCTGGCCGCTATGCAGCGTCATCAGGGGTTTCTGCCGCTGAACGATAAAAGTGATCCTGCGCTTATTCAGAAACAGTTTTCTGTCAGTAAACGTACCTTCAAAATGGCGATTGGCGCACTGTACAAACAGCGACTGATTACTATTGAAAAGGATGGTATTCATCTGAACCAGTAATTAGATCGTTTTGGGCTTAAAATGGATGTTAGGCCCATAACAGAAAACGACTGAATGGTGTTTAAAAATTTAGTATTTGTTGTTTTTTAAGAAGCTGTCTTAGAAGGCATCAAGCGAATAAAAACCTGCAAAATAAAGCTGTTTTAGCAATAACAGCATCTGATTTGAATAGCGGTGGGCACTTCAAACGGTTACGGGTTTCAGGTCATACTTTCAAGCCTTTGATTCAGGTTTTGTCCCCTACATAGTCTGTTTTCCTTCTCTATTTGTCAGTAATACTAACTTTTCGTGGCTGAATTAAATGTGACGAAGTTGAGTCGTGCGACTCTAAATATTGAATTATTAATAAGCAGGAAATCAAAATGCACTATTCAACCTCCATGCCAAATCCAACGTCTTTCCTTTCAGGGCGCTATGATGCTCACGAGGGATGGGATGAAGACTTAGAAAGACGACGGGGGGGGAATGAGACTCCCCATATACCTCGGACTCGAAGTTTTAGTGCTGGCGAAAAGCCGATTCCTGCAGTATCCATTGAAAAGCGCTCAGCCAGCATTGAATCCATTTGCATAAAGTGCTTAAAGATAACTGAAGATTCTGATAGTCGATCTTTAATTTCTGTTGAAAGCAAAGAGGTGGATAAGGAAGAAACAGCCATAAGTTCAATCAGAATTGGAGAGGTCCCTTTTCTTGAACGAAAGCCGAAAGAAAAATACTATAAAGCAATACCCCTTCTTGAAGAAATTGTGACAAATTTATTGATTGAAAAGATAAGGGATGAAGATCTATCTACTGTAAAAGACCTTCTTGAAGCAGGAGCTGATCCTTTATCTTCAAGTGCTGAGGATGGTGTTTGTCCGCAGCAGATAGCATTAGATAAAATGTCAGATGATAACTTTCATTATGCCTTAAAAATAGAAATGGTGGAGATCATGTCGCTGCTGGTTCAATATAGTTCATCTCCCAATATTCACACTTCTAGTGATGCTCCAATTCTTATGGATGTTATTTTCATGCAAGACAGCCTAGCAGGCATCTCCTCCGCTGAGGTGGTTGAGTTTATCAAGAGATTTGTCAGTGCAGGTATTGATATTGACGATGCTTACTCTAGTGAGCGTACGCCTCTTTATGTTGCTTGTGTGAGTACGGGGATATGTGATCCTAACATTATTGATACGTTGCTGATGCTGGGTGCTTCTCCCAATCCCCCTAAGTGTGATTCCGAAGATAACAATCCACTTTATGGGTTCCTTAGTAGCCAGCGGCTATCTCTCAAGAAAGATCCGCAACAACACCAGCAAGCTGTGAAGGGGAGGGTTCTTCGAGTTGTGCAAAGTCTGGTAGAAGAAGGCGCAGATATAACAAGTTCAGTCCGCCAGCTGTTCGAGCCGTTGTTACAAAATGGATATAATGAAGTCGTCAGTTATCTTGATAACCATATGACCCAGCCAAAAAGTCTAAAGTGTTTAGTGCGACTGTACTTGCGTAAACAATTAATAGGTCTCGGGCGTTTAACAAATAAATCAGTTTCTGATTTTAAGATTCCAGAACAACTACAGTCTTTTTTGTTAAATACTTGCTGGGGGTATGAGAAAAAAATGACGGAGTCAGCGGGCCGATTTCACTCACGATTAAAAGCCGTTGATCGTGATTCTAGCTATGTATAGATTATTAGGCTTGACTCTAAATTAGTTAATGATTTATTTGAACTGGAATGTTTGAGATTTGATAATTGCTTCTCAAAAAAGAAAAGGATTTCTGATGTAGAAAGACGGTGTGTAAGTATTCCTTTTTTAGTGGCATCATAAATTAGCATTATATGAGCCTGCTCAGAGGAGGACGTTATACGCCAATATTGAAATGATCCAGTCAGATCTGGAGGAATGGCTGATTTTTTAGTAGGGTTGCTGGGCAGTTTTCCACCTAGAGATAACGAAAAAAAATAGCTAATCGTAGTCATATGTTAACGAGCCTGTTTGTCTGATGTTTTAAATGCTAACATCCGGGAACTATCTTCACTGTCAATACTCCACTGTATTTTACTGGTCAGTTCTTAATGTTTTGTCAGGGGGGGGAGATAAAGGGATGTTGAATTTCACTTATGATAGCGGCTTGAATAGAACAACATATCGAGAAAATAATCGCAAAGCTGATAGTTTGGTAGATGACGCATTTGGTGATTTCCTACCGGGTGATCAAGCAGTATGCGGGATTACTGAAGTGAACGATTTCGCAGGAAAATATCGTATTTCTTTACCTGGCCAGAGCATACCCTTCTTGTCCTTCTTTGCCCATCAAGTGAAAGGTTCAGTTATTCCGTGTAAAAATGCAGTGTTTGTTGAGTATTCGCAGCAACAGGCTGCGGATATTGGGTTGGATGATGAGAGTATTCTACACCTTTCCAATCAGAGAACTTTCTTTGTATCCAGACTGAAAGAGCCTAAGCTGCTGGCAATAGAAGAGGGCGACGCGGAGACTTTACATCAGCTTTGTGTATTGAGACCAAAACGTGATCAAACGCCTAATAAGGCGTTCTATAAGGGATTGGTTGTTGCGGTTATTCCTCAATCGCTTACAGAGCAGGTGACATTTATAGGTGCGAAACATTCGGCCTCATTTTGGAGGCAATGTCCTCAATTGATTCATACAATGAAGGCCTTTGATCTTCTTGTGAAGGATAAGCCGTCGTTTTTTGGATATGACATATTGAGCCATTTAACAATTGATCCAGCCAGACCGCTGATCGAAGCGTTGGTCACAGACTATAAAGACAAAATTTTGCCAGAGATGATGGAAGGAGCAGCGGCAAGAAGTTCCCCTTCTCCAGACGGATCCAATGGTGATCAATCGCCTGCTAGCCTGTCATCTATCCCGTCCTTTGAATCCTATTCGCCAGAGATACGGCTGACTCAGCCGGTATTTCGGGTGACCGACACGGAAGGAAAAGAACAGCCATTTTTCAGGCCATCCTCCCGACTGATAACAACATTACGGTCAAACATCGGCACATTGGATACATTGGCCCATGATTTCGTCCTATGTGCATTATTTAATAAACGACAATATCAATACCCTCACAATCAAACGCTGCAACATGAAGCCAGAATGGATTTCATGGTGCGAAAAGGGCGCTATGAAGACGCTGTCAGTTTATTTGATAGTCGATTTGCTCACGGCGCCCCTGCCGTTGGGCATTTACAGCGAGATGAAGCCTCATTTGTGAACGTGCTTAAACAACTGACTGACTTTATGGGCAGGATTGGCACCTATGGGCATGCCGGTGATTGGGGAGAAGAAATCGTTAAACTCCAGGCATGGGTCAGTAATCTGAGAATGAAGGAATTGGGCAACGTCATAGCGCCATTAGCGGCTGCTTTTTTACAAAGCACAGAAGAGGGGTTTCAGTGTCCATTACCAAGTGTCGATCACACTGCATTTTTGGATAGACTCCATATTAATGAGGGAATGCAGGACGAAAGCTGTAATGCTATCTCACTCGATATTAGTTATAAGGTGGTGTCTCTGTTAACTCAACTCAATCCCGTTTTTCAACGAGGGACGTTGGATCTGTTTTTTATAAACTTCGCACGATTTTTCATGTCCGAGGACGATCTAAGTAAAGAAGACGTTCGTAGTCTCTATAAAGCGCTTAAGGCCGATAATCAACCTTATCTTAATGATGTCGCAATAGGCTTTAAGTACAGGCTTGCAGGTTTCTGGTACTGTGAAACCTTGGAGGAAAAAAATGTTATTAGTTGTCTTATGGATGCCTGCCAGCAAAACATTAAAAATGAAACGCAGTTTCTATGGTTATTGAAGGTGCTGGCTAAATCACGAGTCAACGTGATTAATTTATTCTGTCATTTTCTGGACGCTTGAATCCAGTAACATCAGAGGCGTTGAAGCAGGTTTTACGGGTGTTTTTTGTTGGGAATACTTTGTTAAAGAAAGTGTCGTCAATCCATCCGCTACTCTCGGTGCAGCAGTCTGGGAATAGCGAATAGGATTTCTGTGCTTTTTAATGATCAGAGGTTTTTGATCTTCTCAAACTCCTCCGGGCTGTATTTCTTCTCGGTACTTCGCGTGAGGTCGGTCATCAGCTGGGATTTCAGCGCCCGGGCTTTGTCCAGCGTACGGCTCAGCAGACCATTGGAATAGTCATTGGCAAACTGGATGGCCATAGCAGGATCCTGCTTGTACATGGTTTTGAGCATGCTGTTGATGTAGGGCTGGGAATTGACATACTGCCCTTCAACGTTATCCCACACCGAGCGCACAACCGGCGCGTATTTCCCGTCCATCACATGTTTGTTGGTCAGGGTGCCCAGACTGCGGTAGGTCCACCAGGCGGACTGGTCGTCATACTGATCCGTGCCGATGGTATAGGCATGAGGGATTTCATCCATGGCGTTGAAGATGGGCACAAACGCCGTGTCTTCAACGGTACCCACCGTTTGCCAGATCACCGCTGAAAGCTCTTTTGGCATATCAGGATACATTTCGATGATATGGCTTTCTGCCTGACGGTCGATCCCTATGGGGCGGTCAGACTTGCCTTCCAGTGCCGTGCCCTTGTAATCCGCCCGCAGGACGTTGGCTACATCCAACACACTGATCTTTTCATCCGGCTTCATGAACAGCGGATATTGTGCCTGGCGGGACTTCTGCGTGACTGAAGGGGTCAGCAGCTTCTGGCCAAGCCATTCCCGGTCGGTGTTGTAGGGATCGTCAATGACGCCGAATGCCTTGGCAAAGTTAAAGGATTGGCGATCCGGATTTTTCAGCAGGTTGTGCTTTTTGACAAAGTCATAGACGCCGCGGGAGGCCATGACATTCTTGTTGTCATTCAGGTCGACACCGTGGATACGCAGGCCGTTCGCCATGATCAGGTACTGGTCGTCGGGTACCCGCACTGCCATCCAGTGATGGCCGGAGCCGATTTCCATATACCAGATCTCATTCTTGTCAGAGAACTGAATACCGTTGCCTTCGCCGGCACCGTATTGCTCAACATAGTGCCCCAGCAACTGTACCGCTTCACGGGCGCTCTTGGCCTGAGGCAGGATCAGGGTGGGCATGACTTCTTCAATGATGCCGGTGTCCATCAGGGGATCCGCCGCCTTGGCCTTGTCATTGACTTCGGCGCTGGTGGTGGAGGACATGGCGACGTTGTATTCATTGACGCCACGCTCTTCGAACACCTTGCCGTCATTGGAGTGCTGGTAGGCATCCCAGTCTGCGATGCTGGTGTAGCGATAGGCGACGCTGGGCGCAGGCACTTCCAGGCCGTTGGACAAGGTCCATACGGTGCCGTCTTTGATGGTTTCGCGGGGATGCACAACCATGTGCTTGGCCCAGTTGTTGATGGAAAAATCTTCGTTGCGGGCAATGATCAGGGCGCCGCTGGCCGATGCGTTCTTGCCGACGGCAACAGCGGTACAGGCCTGTGCGGTCGGTACCATGATGGCGCTGGTAATGGCAACGGCGAGGATTTTTTTGCTGAACGTAGTCATGGAGATTGCAGCCTCCAGATGGCGTTGTGATGAATGAGGAGTCTTGCGACGGGTAGGGTTATCACCAGTGTGGTCGACAGGCGACCGGTGATGGGTCTGTTATCATCGGCTGTTGTCAGGGTAGACCCTGAAGGCAGGGCACTGACAGTCGTCCCGTTCCGGTTGGGGGCAATCTACGCGGTCTGGCCGAGAATGTTGTTGATTTGTATCAAGGGATATCCGGACGGTCGCAACAGGCCGGGGCTGACTGGCATTTGCACTGATTGGGTATAGGCTGAGAGGCAAATCCAATAACTTTTGCCATTAGGTCTCTGTATGGGCGCATCGTTGTTACGCTGTCGTTATGCGTGGTTGGTGTTTACTGCACTCATAATTATGAAGGAGGTGCGAGCGTTGGAAACAAAAGACTGGCAGCAGGCCTGGTCAGAAGGACAGACCGGGTTTCATCGTGATGATGTGAATCCGTTGCTCATTGATTATTGGCCATCTCTGACTATACGTTGGCGACAGGTGATGACGAGTCTGTTCTGGTGCCACTGTCCGGAAAAACCGTGGATATGATTTGGCTGGCACACCAGCATCGTAAGGTTTATGGCTCAGAGCTCGTGGAACAGGCAGGAAATGTGGGTGGCATCCTTCTTCTCAGAGAATGACCTGAAACCCGAGATCACCGAAACGGAGACCCATGCACGGTGGGAAGCCGGCAATATCACGATTATTCAGGGGGATTTTTTCACGATACCCGCGGGAAGCATGGGGGATGTTGGCGACAGGTGATGACGAGTCTGTTCTGGTGCCACTGTCCGGAAAAACCGTGGATATGATTTGGCTGGCACACCAGCATCGTAAGGTTTATGGCTCAGAGCTCGTGGAACAGGCGGTGGCATCCTTCTTCTCAGAGAATGACCTGAAACCCGAGATCACCGAAACGGAGACCCATGCACGGTGGGAAGCCGGCAATATCACGATTATTCAGGGGGATTTTTTCACGATACCCGCGGGAAGCATGGGGGATGTTACGGCATTTTACGACCGGGCTGCGCTGGTGGCACTGCCTTCTGAACAGCAACCGGCCTATGTCGCTACGATGATGGCCATGGCGCCAGCTTTGAAGCATGGTCTGTTGATCACGCTGGATTATGCCCCGGTACTTGCCGGAGGACCGCCCTACGCCGTCAGTCCGGCCGCGGTCGGCTCACTCTATGGGCAATGGTTTGATATTAAGTTGCTGGGTTCCGCACCACCCGAACGCATACCCTCGCGCATGGCGGGCGCTGATGTATCCTCTTTGGTCGAGCATGCATTCGTGCTCACTCGAAAAGCCGCTGCCTCCTGAGCAAATGCAGGATTCAGTTTGACAGATAGTCAATCACACGGAAGAGGTCTGGCAGTATATGGTCAGCCTTTTCCCGCACATCACTGTCCGGTGTATTGAGGTCCGGAATCATGATGCTGTGGCAACCAGCCGCCAGTGCGGAACGCATGCCGGTGTTGGAGTCTTCCAATGCCAGGCAGTTAGAAGGCGTTGCTCCCAGTCGTTGTGCAGCCAGCAGATAAGATTCAGGCGCCGGTTTGGGATGGCTGATCATTTCCCCGGAAACGATAGTCTGGAAATAATCCGACCACGGATAATGTGCCATCACCCGGTCAATTTTGGCTTGATGAGCTGAGGTGACCAGCGCCATGGGTATCTGATGTTCCTGCAGGAAAAGCAGGAGTTCCTTGCTGCCCGGCTTGCAGTCAATGCCAGCTTTCCATCCTTCTGTTTCCCGTGCGGCCAGCTGTTCCTTGAATGTAGCTAAATCAAATCGATTTCCGCTCAGTTCTGTAATCAGCTGAAAGCAATCTTCCAGGCGGATACCGATGAATTGCTGGTAGACGGTATCGTTAAGATCAATCTGGAAATCGGCAGCCGTTGCCTGCCAGATTTGCTGGTAGAAACGCTCAGTATCAATCAGGGTGCCATCCAGATCCAAAAGAACGGCGGCGGGTGTAAAAGGCATGGCACGGGGTTCCCAGTTATTCTGTGGCTGGGATTATCGGTTTTGTGGACGGGTAGACTCAAGACCGGAACGTGATTTTGTGATTTGCGGTAACGACACTTGTCACAACTATGGCATTATCAAAGACACCAATAACAGCAATAATAATGATACCAAGATGATCGCCCATAGCGCCGGAAGCCGCTTTCCGCTGTTTGATGATTATTCTGTTGAAATTTTTGATGACCAGGCGTTCCTGCCGCTGTTGGAGCAGTATCGTGCTCAGGTCTTTGCTAATACATTGACGTTTTCTGCCTGGGAAGCCCTGAACGGATCAGAGCAAAAAGCGTTGGAAACCTGGCAGCGACATGCTGATAGCCTGGTACGGTTAAATCTCGTGCTTTATCAGGGGGACGCATTCATCGGCTGGAGTTGGGGGCGGCAGCTCGATCAGGAAACTTTCTATATGGCCAGTAGTGCATTGTTGGAGCCTTGGCGACGGCGAGGCATCTATTCCGCGCTATTGCGCTGGTTGCTGGCGCACTTGAGCGCACAGGGCGTGCAGATTGTTCGCAGTCGTCATCTGGCGACAGACAATGCCATTATCATCCCCAAGCTGAAAGCTGGCTTTGTCATGACCGGGATGGAGCTCTCAGACGTAGCCGGCACCCTGGTTCAACTCAGCTACTTCTTCAATAAACGACGACGGAAGGTGCTCGATTTCAGGGCCGGTTTCCGGCTGGAAGATCGGGAGATTCTGGAACAGTTGTCTCTGTAATTCTTGTCCCAAGTCAACTCAGGGTGTTTTTTTCGGGGGATATAATCATCTGGACAGGTGGTGTTACCTGAAAATAGAGCAAGAGGGGAGCAGGTTATGTACGAGAAAATCTGGTTAGCAGGACTGGGCGCCTACGCCCGTTCAGAGAAAAAAGGTCAGGAAGGCAAAGTGTTCTTTGACGAGCTGGTAGTCGATGGCGAAAAGGTGCGTGATCGCGCCAACGACAAGATCGAAGAACTGAAAGGCAAGGCCAAAGACAGTATTGGCGAAGTAGTCGACAAGGTGCGTGATATTCTGAAGCTGGAAAAGGACAAGGACACTGAAGAGCTGTCCCGTCAGATCGAAGCGCTGAGCAAGGCTGTCAGCGAACTGGCTGCTGTTGAAAAGAAAGCCGCACCAGCTAAGAAGTCTGCCTGATTTTACCGGTGAAATAAAAAAGGCTGCCTCAATAGAGAGCAGCCTTTTTTATATGTTGCGGTTTTACCACTTGGCGTAATGTTCTTCGGTAAAGCCATACTGGTCACGGATCGTGATCACTTCGCCATCCGCTGTTGTCAGCGTTCCGTTGTAACGACCAAACATCTGGCTGAAATTACTGGCCATGATCAGGAAATTGTTTTTTTCCGCCTGACAGCCCTCGGGTGTGAACTGCAGATCGACGTTGCCATCGCCGGATGTAACCCGCCAAGTGTCGTACAAATTAGCCGGGTCATAATCAAAGATCAGGGTGTCGACCTTGTTCAGGGTGCCATCGACCCAGAAACAGTTTTCGGTATAGCTGGTTTCGTTGACACCGCAGGCGCCATTAAGGCCAATCACACGTCCGTCGTCCAGTACGCCGGAGAAACAGGACCAGTTCCAGAAACAGCGGCGGCGGAGGTATCCGGCGGTCCAGTCCAGGGTGGCACAGGCGTTTACAGTCTCCAGGTCAAAATTACCCAGCGAACTGCGGATTTCACCCCGACAGCGTACACCGGCGACTTTCTGGGTGAAGGCGAAGCCGGTCAGGTCTGCCGGCGTACAGATACGCATGGGCGAGAAATCCTGCTCGGAATAAGCCATATCAATGGCGGTGCCATCCTTCAGTCGAACCGTCAGTTCCCGCAGTCCGGTCTGTGGATTGATTGCCATGTGGATTTCGTTGGCGCCGGAACGGAACAGCCAACTGCCAGAATCGGGACTCAGGCTGGTTTTGTGGAAACCGCCAAATCCTGGCGCCTTGAACTGGTAGTTTTTGAAGGCGCGTGTTTTGGGATTATACAGGTAGAGAAAGGCTACAACCGCCAAACGGGTGTCCACAATGGCACAGCCGGCAATGATCTCCGGGCTGATAATCGACATGAACTGGAACTGGTTAAAGCCAAACCATCGGCGTAGCTTACCGGCTTTGTTCCCCATCGGGGTTTTCAGATTGAAGTCCCGGTAATTAATCGTGTCTACCGGATGCTTGAATATCCCCGTTCTGACCCTGCCGCGGTCATCAATCAGATCCATAACTGCGTCGTTCATTGCTATCTTGTCTGTTCGAGAGAACCCGGACGTATTGCCCGGGTTTGATGGTTTTTATCGTCGGTTTGTCCAACAGTCTCAGAACCGCTCAGCGGCATGGTTGAGAATATGCACAACCATGGCGATGGCATGGGGGATCACCTGTTTGGCAACACGCACCCGGTCATTGTGATCCTGACTGCTCAGTACGATACCACCATTGGTATAGGAATAGGCACCACCCTGGGTCAATAACGGGCGTATTTCCGGGTTGCCGGGAACGGGCGGTGTCAGGTTCAGCAAGGCTTGCTCTACCAGTGTCGTTTCATTGAGGTTTTCCTGGTCGTAATAGTCTTCAACCCAGCCTTCCCAGCCGGAGTGATTATGGTCGGATGTCGTCCAGGTGTGGTGGGGTTGCAGCAGGTCAGTGGTATGCAGGGTGAAACCAAGGGTTTGAATGGTCGGCTGGCGCCAGAACTCGTTGTACCAGTATTGCCCCAGGTTATCGATGGGTTGGAACGGGATTTTCTCAAAATCCTTGTACATGGATTTGCTGGAGTAGCTGCCTTGGCGGTAGTTGGCTTCGGTAATGCCATAGCTGTTGTATTCAGAGTCCTCGCTGCTGAACCAGCCCGCCATGCCGCCGCGGCCATCATCCAGGTGATCGCCTACCAGCCAGGTGGCGGCCATATTGTCGATGGCGCCCCATACTGTTAGCTGATCGTAGTTGTAACCACCAATATCATTGCCGTGGCTATCCGGCCCCCGGGTGTGATTTTGAAAGTGCCAGTAGGAGGTGTAGGAGACTATTGAAGCGCCCAGTCCCCAGACCGGCGCCCTGACGCAATCGCCGGTGATCGCGCCACATATATAGGTGTCTTCGAAATCATCTACATCAAAGGCACCTTGACCAAGATGATCTGCCAGTTGGTCAATGGAAATACCAGCGGCCTGTGCCACCGACTGAAGCCTGTTATAGGCCGTCGTTTCCGGATTGGCGGCCATGTAGTTGACGGCGTCAATGACGATCCGTTTGTGAGTCGGTTGCGTGAAAGCATGGACATCAGCCGTGGCGCAGACCAGCAGTCCGGCGACTGTAGCGGAGCTAAATAGGCGGTTCATGGGATTTCCTGTCTGACTTTTTATTGTGTTTTATTATTCTTATTAGTATGTGGTTACTGTTGTATTAACCCTTCATGACAGCCGAGCACCGTGCTCGCTTCGAATCGGTGCTCTCTTAGCCTAGTGTACCGATGTTTGTCAGTGGTGTGTATGCAATCTGTCGATCCGGTCTAGTTTCCGTTAATCCATGCATCTCAGTGTTTAATCTGTGACAAGAGTCCCGCTTTCGGTTGACGCCTGTATTTTTTGACATGAAAATTGCTAACCAATTTTTCACACGTCAATAAACACGCGACAGGTAGCAGGAAGTCACCAGCGTCGCACAAGGCAGGAGCTTATGGAGCAGCTATCCGCACTTGATACCGCATTCCTTAACCTGGAAACAGGGAGTACACCGATGCATGTCGGTTCCCTGGGTATTTATGATCAGTCCACCGTTCCGGGTGAAAAACTCGGTTTCAAGGACATTATCCGCTATTTCGAAAGCCGTCTGCCGAAAGTGCCTGCACTGCGTTCGCGCATGGTTGATGTGCCCATGGGGCTGGATTATCCGTACTGGATCTCTGACCCCGATTTCGATATTGAATTTCACCTGCGTCATATTGCCCTGCCTCATCCGGGTGACTGGCGTCAGCTGTGCATCCAGGTTGCGCGCCTGCATGCCCGCCCGCTGGATATGGGGCGTCCGCCGTGGGAAATCTACGTTATTGAAGGTCTGGACAAGATTCCCGGTCTGCCGGAAGGCAGCTTCGCGATTGTCAGCAAGGTGCATCATGCCCTGGTCGATGGCGTTTTTGGTGCACAATTGATGGCGGCTATGCACGATCTTGGTCCTAACACCAAGATCAACCTGCCCGACAAACCCTGGATTGTGGATCGCGTCCCAACAGGCGTTGAATTGCTGAGCCGTGCGGCGTTCAACAGTGTTCGCAACGTGATGAACAAGGGCAAAGTGCTGGGACGTTATGCGCTGCCTGCAGCAACCAATGTGGTCAAAAAGAAACTGACCGGTCAAAGTTGCAACCTGTTCAGCGCACCGAAAACCCGCTTCAATGACCGGGTCAGCTCACACCGTGTTTTCGAAGCGGTGTCGTTTGATCTGTCTGAGATCAAAAAGGTTAAAAATGCGCTGCCGGATATCACCCTGAATGATGTGATGGTCAATATCGTGGCCGGTGCGCTGCGTCGTTACCTCAAGAGCAAGGGTGAACTGCCGGAAGAATCCATGACCGGCATGTTGCCGATTTCTGTACGTCCGGATGCGAAGCAGAATCAGCAGGGTAACCAGATCTCGTTCATGTTCCCGAAGATCTATACCGACATCGAAGATACTGTGGAACGGTTGAAGGCGATCCACAAGGCGACAGCTGCCGGTAAAGATACCAACGAACAGTTTGGCGGCGGTCAGGCACTGGAATCTGCGGCCCTGTTACCGACGACAGTGACCAACCTGATCATGCGTTCACTGGTGAAGTACAACGTCACCAACTATGTGAAGCCGTTGTTCAATACCGTAATCACCAACGTGCCCGGTCCTCAGCTGCCGCTGTACCATGCCGGTGCGAAACTGGTCAGCTTCTACGGTAGCGGTATCTGCTACGACACCATGGGGCTGTTCCATATCCTCTTCAGCTACAACGGTAATATCACCATCAGCGTGACCTGCTGCCGTAACATGATGCCGGATCCGGCCTTCTACGCGGATTGCCTGCGCTATTCCTTCAAGGAAATGCAGAAGGCGCTGCTGGGTGAAACCAAGAAGAGCAATGTGGTTACGCCGATCAAGAAAGCTTCTGAAAAGAAAGCCGTAGAAACAGCCAAGCCGGAGACTGCGGAAGCAAAAACGACAACGGCGCGTTCAGAAAAAGCCGCTACGGCCAAACCGGCTGCAGAAAAGAAAACCACGGCCCGTAAAACGGTACGTAAAAAATCTGCGACAACAAGCGTAGCTGCAGAAAAACAAGCTGCACCCGCTGCGGAGAAAAAAGAAGCGGTGAATGTCAAAGAATCGTAAATAATAAAAGAGGGCTATGATAGCCCTCTTTTTTTGTGCTCGAAACAGCCTGTTGTTAAGTTTGATTAGGCTGTTTTTGTTCCATTGAATACCGTGTTACGGCATTCAATGGGTTCGTTTTGATTTTATTTTTCGGAGGTGCTGAGAATATACTGATATTCACTTTCCATTTGCTGTTCAGTATTTTGACCCACAAATTCCGCTAATGCTTTTCCAACCAAAGGCACGCTGCTGTTGATTTCAATATCAACAATATTAACGCAGCCGTTTTCTTCTGGTTGCAGTGTCATGTCGCCGTTGATTTTGACAGGAACGCCATCGATATCGATGCGCAGTTTGCAGGAATAGCTGCCATCACTGTTCTTGTTCCAGCTTTCACGCTGGCGGACACGGTTCCATTCACCGGCAAACTTCTTCAGCATGGCGGGGATTTCATCGCCGACTGGCACTTCACGGCGACTGTCGATGCTCAGGGTCTCGGGACCTGTGGTGAGATCCTTGATGCGAAATTTTCTGGAGCCTAATGCTTCGTATTTGTCACTGACAGTGGTTTCGGAAGCAAAGAATGCGTAAATGTCTTCAACGGAAGCAGTGTATTGATGTCTTGCAGTTACTTTCATTGTGAGATCTGTTCTTTTGGTCGGGATTAACAGGTTGTTTATTCACGCTTATTATATCGACGAGATTCGCTGAATGTCATTTCAATGGCACTTTTTTTCTCGCTGAATACAAAGATTACATATGTTTACGTGTGTGAGAGCAGTCTATATAATTCGAAGCGCAGTACAGGCAGTAATTTAAAATGATACAGGGGAGTAATGAATATGTACGAGAAGATCTGGCTTGCGGGCCTCGGAGCGTATGCCCGTTATGAAAAGCTGGGCCAGGAAGGCAAGAAGTTGTTTGAAGAACTGGTTGAAGACGGTGAAGACGTCCGTGATCGTGCCAGTGACAAGGTTGAAGAACTGAAAGGCAAGGCTCAAGACAAAATCAACGAGACCATTGCCAAGTTGAAAGAAATCGTTCGTCTGGATAAAGGTGATGACGTTCAGGATCTTTCCCACCAGATTGAAGAACTGAGCAAGGCGGTTAAGGCGTTGGCCGCTGCTGAAAAGAAGACCAAGGCTCCTGCTCGCACCACTGCAGCTGCCAAGAAAGCGTCCTGATTTTTTTTAGCCGGCTGTTTAGCCGGCTTTTTTCTCCTGCTCTACGCACCTTCCTCGGTAGGCTCTGCTGCCATAACTGCATTTTGCAGTTTCTCAAATGACTGTTGCAGGCATTCCATGTAAAACGCAGGATCCGGCATCATGTTTCTGCAGGCTGTGACGGAGATGGCAATATTACCGTTGTAGCTGAAAGCCGTGTGGGCAAGACCGACAGTGTCGTAAATCATATCAAGCCCGTAACTGGCTACCATGCGAGCGCCAACGTGATATAGCGGTATATGGGGACCCGCCACGCTACTGATAAAGGTATTAAACAATGGATGTGCATGTCGGGTGGTCTGATAGGTGACCGCTGCCTTCAGGGACATATCCGCCAACGTGTTGGGGAAGAGCTTGGCGGCATCATCGGCGATCTGCCAGTCCAGCCAGGTAGAC
Source organism: uncultured Kistimonas sp. (assembly GCA_964291505.2). Taxonomy (GTDB): domain Bacteria; phylum Pseudomonadota; class Gammaproteobacteria; order Pseudomonadales; family Endozoicomonadaceae; genus Kistimonas. Next base: position 441,599 of record OZ220216.1, read on the forward strand.
TGGTTGCGAGCACGATCCATATGGGCAGCAATGCGTTCCAGGCGCTCAAGAGGATCTGTGATCTCGGTGAACAGTCGCGGGAACACATAGGAAAAATGGTGTACCCGCTTTTCGTTAGTCTTGGGTGAGCGGTCTGGCACCGGGAATATGGCACGCAATGACTCATCCGGTAATTCGCCCTTGGAGCGCAGATAGCTCCGCAAACCGCCGGCAATAATGGCGATGATGACATCATTAAAGCGAGTTTGTGGACGGGCGTCACGAATCGCCTTGATGGAATCCAGCGGGAAACTGATGCCATCGAAAGAGCGGTGATACGAAATACGTTCATTGAAGCGGGTACGTGGTGCGTACCGGATACAGGACTTGCGGGTGAGGCAGTTTTTTAACAGCCCTTTGGTGACCGGCAACGCATACCGTTGCGCGACATGGGCATAACTGCCCAAAATCTTGACACGGTTGACGGCCGCACGGCTGAGCAGTTCAACACTGGTAGGCACCCGTTCAACAGTGAGCGGACGATCCGGTAATTGCGTCAGGGTGGCACTGTCCAGGTCGTGCAGAGCGGCCAAAAGCTGACCGCCGATTTCGCGATCCAGTATAGCGCGGTGAACTTTGGTCAGGATGGCAAAGCATCCTTTAGGCAGCCCTTCAATGTTGTCCAGCCCTTCAATGATGGTGGCTTCCCAGAGTGGGCGGTTCAGGTCCAGTGGTCGTGCATGCAGGCGTGCAGCCTGAATGCATAGCTGACGCCAGTCGCCTGGCTTCGGCAGTGAAATATGACGCAGGTGATACTCAATGTCGAAGTCCGGGTCTTCGATCCAGTAGGGGTAGTCCAGATTAAAGGGAACCTTGACCGTACGCAGTCGTAATGGGGTCAGTTTATGCAGGCGCGCCTTGAAGGTGCGTATGATTTCCTTGAAACGGACCTGACCGGTTTTGCTGGTCTTCTGGTCATAGATACAGAGCAGGCCCACATGCATCGGGGTACTGCTGCTCTCCATATGGAGAAAAAGATTATCTTGTGGTGAGACCTGGTACATGGCGGTCAGTCGTTCCCGGTAAGAAGCACCTTGTTATATCTGAAGCGTACCGGATCAATCGCAGTTTGCGCTGACCTGGATTAATGTTCGTACGCATCAGCGGGATCTGGAAAGCAACGTCCTGCTGTCGGGGGTGCTGGCTGTCGCTGAACGTGAAGGGATGATAAGTAACTGGTGTCGCTATTACCAGTATTTATACATAATGCAGACGTTTCAGGTCAGCAGGCGCAGGGTGCCTTCATCCATGCGCTTCCATTGATTATCCGGCATGGCGAGCCGGTCAGCCATTACATAGAGGGCGCGGGGGTTGAAGATGATGCCAAGGTGGCTGGCGCCGACGGCAATGTTCTGGGATAAATCCGTCTCATCAACCTTGGCGATCTGCCAGGCGACAACGCCATCTTGTTTGGTATAGATCGAAGTAAAGGCCACACCGGGTACCGGGTGTCGAATTTTCTCTACCCGTTCTTCGATCTCTTCCTGACTCATGTTGCGGCCGAAGATCTTGAGATAGATATCCCACAGGCTGGTGTTTTCCATGGAGCCACCAATCGGGCTGGCAAGCGTGATGACCTGGCGGATCATTTCCGGATGTTTGCGGGCGACTTCCCGGGCCAGAACACCGCCCAGGCTCCAGCCGACCAGGCTGATTCGGTGGCCGGACGTGAGATATAGCTCTTTTACGCGTTCAGACAACAGCGTCTCAATATCCCGGCTGCCGGTAGGGCCGAGGTTAACCCCCAGTTTCCAGGGTTGAGCGTTATAGCCAAATTTCCGAAGTTGCTTGCGCAGAAATGCGGTGGCGGGATCGCTGGTCATAAAGCCAGGCAGTACCATGACCGAATGGCCATCGCCCTTAGGGGCCCGGTTAAGCAGGGAGCGCTCTTTAACAAGGCTGGCGACATCCTTGACTGCTCGTATGGCATCCAGAGCGGTGTCCAGCTTGCTTGGCGCTTTGATGGCTTCTTGTTTGCTCATTCTACTGCCCGATTGTGTTTCTGTTGCCTGCGATTGCTGTCCTTAACCTGCAGGTCCTGACTGCCTTTCCTTGAAACGTTGATCGCCTTCCCGCATCCCCACCTTATTTTGGATGATGGTACGAATTCAGGTGCAGTATGTTCAAGTATATAACAATCCTATGGGTAAAAGTTGGCTATTATGCATGATTGTTTTTTTCCGCAGTCAGTGTAACAAACTGTACCGTGTTATAGGTGTACTTGAACAGAAATGAACAGGGTATCTGTGTCGTTTATAACGCTATGACAGGAGGATAAAACGAATCTGTTTAAAAGGTGAGCAGTTTGTCAGCAGGCTTGTGGTTTCGGGGGATAACGTTGAATTTCAAAAGTAAACAACAGGCTTATCCACAAATCCTGTGGATTATGGGATAAGCGATATCGCACGCAATGCAGGGTGAAATACCTATTGTCGGCTATATTCACCCCGCAATGTCCCTGTTTTTCTGTGTGTCTGAAGATGTTTGTTTTTTCTATTCTCCAGGCAGTGTGATGGTGACCTGAAGACCAGGGTCAAGATTCTTCAATTCAATATTGCCCCCATGGTTGTGGATAATAGTACGGGTAATCGCTAGACCAAGACCTATACCGCCGGTGTCGCGACTGCGTGAGCTTTCCTGACGATAAAAGGGTTCGAATACTTTCTCCATCATTGCTTCTGGAATGCCCGGGCCTTTGTCAATGATTGTCAGACGGATGCCCTGATTATCTTGGCTCAGGGATACCTCGGCAGACTCCCCATATTTGACGGCATTTTCGATCAAATTTCGAATGGCCCGTGTCAGGCTAACCGGACGGCAGGGCAGCACGGCATCCGGACCCTCATGGAATGTAACCGGCATGCCAAGCTCTTCGAGGTCATCACAGATACTGGCCGTCAGGGCATTGATATCCACACGACGAGTGTCTTCCTGCTTGGCGGCTTCCCTGGCAAAAGAGAGCGTCGCTTCTGTCATAGCCTGCATTTCTTCCAGAGTGGCGAGCAGTCGCTCTTTCTCCGGAGAATCTTCCAGCAGCTCTATCCGCAACCTTAAAGTGGTAATCGGGGTTCTCAGGTCATGGGAGAGTGCTGCGAGCATGCGGGTGCGATCGGCAACAAAACGCTGCAGACGTTCATGCATGCGATTAAATGCGTGAATCGTCTGACGAATATCCTTTGGTCCCCGCTCTTCAATGGCAGTGACAGTTTCACCCAAACCAAGACGGTTGGCCGACTGGGTCAGTTCTCCCAGGGGACGGGTGATGCGCCTGACCATCAGAATAATCACCAGCATCAGCATGAGGCCACTGAGTAGCAGAAACAGGCCGGTTTGCCGGGCGACCAGCGGTGGAATGGACGGCGATCTGGCCGAAAGGTTTAACCATTGCCCATCATTCAGCTGGATGGAGAAATTCACAAAAGGCGCTGCAGGCTTACCGGAGTGGGAATCAAATCGCCGGTGTGAAGGGTTTCTGCAAGTACGACTACTGTTCTTTGCCCACTCTTCTGAGTTCCGTCGGTGGCTGGGATGCATGCAATGGGGTTTGCCATAGCGGCTTAACCAGGCACGTACCCGTCCACGGTATGGTTCGCCCAGCTCCCGGCTGAGCTTGGCAATGAATCGCTGGTCCAGCCGAGACTCGACATCTTCGGGAATATGGCTGTTGCTGGCAAGCCAGAACGTGGCCGGTGCTGTGCTGGCAGCCTTAACCATTCGGCTGTGATAAACCTCCGGCGTTTCATCGAGTAAGCGGGTTAGGGTAATGGTGCGCTGGATCAGTTGCAGTTCACTGGCATCGTAGATCACGTTGCGGTGTGCGCTGGAGAGTATCCAGAGACTGATCGCCTGGGCTGACAGCAGCGTAATAAGAACGACGATGACCATTTGTCCGGCCAGACTCGATGGCCACAGTCGTTTAAGCAATGCCATTACTGTTCGGTGACCTCGGGTGTGAACATGTAGCCGCCGCCCCAGACCGTTTTAATCAATGTCGGGTTGCGTGGATCTTCCTCGATTTTTTTTCGCAGCCGGCTGACCTGGTTATCAATGCTTCGGTCAAAGGGCATGGCTTCGCGTCCCTTGGTGAGATCCAGCAGTTGATCCCGACTCAGCACACGGCGTGGATGGTGAATAAACGTGGTCAACAGGCGATGTTCTGCGGTGCTCAGTGGTAATACGACACCTTCCCGGTTTTCCAGTTGGCGCTGATGAACATCCAGCACCCAGCGATCAAACAGGACTCGATTACTGTCCGTTTCCGACTGTGGCTCAGAGGGCATGCGCTGTGCCCGTCGCAGTACTGCCTTGATGCGGGCTAACAGTTCCCGGGGGCTGAAAGGTTTGGTGACATAGTCATCGGCGCCCATTTCCAGCCCAACAATTCTGTCGGTCTCTTCGCCCATGGCCGTCAGCATGATGATCGGTGGGCCATCCTGCTCCCTAACGTACCGACACAGGCTGAGGCCATCTTCCTCTGGCATCATCAGGTCCAGCACGATCAGATCAATACCCCCATCCTTGAGAATAGTGCGCATGGCCCGCCCGCCATCGGCCAGGCTGGTGCGATAGCCATGTTGCTGCAGATAACGGCCCAGAAGGTCTCGAATCTCGTGGTGATCGTCAACCACCAGAATATGGCCTGAGGTGTCTGTGCGTCCCGGATGATCCATGGCATTGGTCTTCTGTCTTACGTAACTGTGCCCATTATATTCCGTAGGGACAGGCGTAAGCTGTATCAAAGTGTCGCAGAAAGGCCGGTTTGTCACACTTTATGACAATAAAGTCAGTGGCTGGGATAAACCGGTTACACCATGGCGGTTTAATAGGTGCTGTCGAGGGTTGGAAGATCACGGTAACGAAGAAACCGGAACCATTGCCAACCTATAACGCAAACAGCATGAGAAGGTGATACGTATGAAAAAGCAAACCATCGCACTGGCTTTGGCGGCCATTATGGCTTCAGGTTCCGCCATGGCATGGCAGGGTGGGAATGATGGCAGCCATTGTAACGGGCGCGGCTATCACAAGGGCATGTCCGGACATCATGGTAAAGCCATGATGGACCGTGAGTATACCGCTGATGAAATCCGTACCCTGATGGAAGCGCGGCTTCTGCAGCGGGGCAACGACAATGTTGAAGTGGGTAAGGTCACACCCACCGATGCCGGTTACACAGTCACTATCGTGACCAAGAACAAGAAGGATCTGGTCAGGGAGCTGGAACTCGGTAAAAACGGGCTTCCCCTGAAAAGGCTGAAGGCATGGGAAGAGCGGCAGGCGCGTAAGCAGGCTAATGGCAAGCCCCTGGCAGGCTCTTATCTTTACCAGATGATTCCGCCAACGGTTGCAGAGCAGCTGCAGTCATAAGCTTGTTTGTAGTAACAGTCTCATGACTGGGTATCATTTTGTGTTCCAGGCGAGCGAGAAGTTCGCCCGGAATGATCCACTGACGCCATTAATGTGTTCGTAATTCGTGATCTTTCCAAACCACTTCCAGATTGTTCGATTTAATCATCGCGGCAACTTCTGTCGCCGAGCGATTGTCATCAATTGAAAACTGCTCCAGTGCATTCTGCTCGGGATCCGCATAACCGCCAGGCTGTGTGGATGATGCCGCACTCATGGTCGTGATACCGAGATTGACCACGTGGTTTCTGAAAACAGGTGATTCGCGGGTAGAGAGTATCAGCTCTACTTCGGGCGAGAACAGGCGCCAGGCGCAGATCAATTGCACCAGCTGACGGTCATTCATCAGAGAGCGGGGTTGCTGCTCACCTTCGCAGGGGCGCAAGCGGGGGAAGGAGATGGAATATCGTGTCTGCCAGTAGCGCCGTTGGAGGTAATCCAGGTGCGCTGCTGTGAAGAACACGTCTGTACGCCAGTTCTCCAGGCCGATCAATGAACCGATGCCGATTTTCTTGACACCTGCGCGTCCCAGGCGGTCTGCGGTTTCTAATCTGTGGAAAAAGTCTTGCTTGTTGCCACGAAGGTGGTATTGGGCATAGGCACTCTGATGGTAGGTTTCCTGATAGATCGTCACCGCATCCATGCCCAGGGTAATCATCTCTTCATATTCTTCCTGGCTTAGCGGCTGAACCTCGATGTTGAGATGGGCGAAATACTGTTTCATCAAGGGGAGGGCTTTACGGAAGTAAGGCATACCCACGGTGCCTGGTGCTTCACCGGTCAGAAGCAGAACATGCTCAAAGCCCATCTTGCGGATTGCCTGAGCTTCCCGGTGCAACTGTTCCTCTGACAGTGTGACCCGACGAATATGGTTATCCAGACTGAAGCCACAATAGGTGCAGATATTGTTGCATTTGTTGGACAGGTAGAGCGGGACATACAGCTGTATGGTTTTTCCAAAGCGCTGACGGGTCAGCCGGTAGCTTTCCTGGGCCATTTCTTCCAGGAACGGCTCTGCGGCCGGTGAAATCAGTGCCATGAAATCCTGCAGGTTTCGCTTTCTGGCACTCAGTGCACGTTGAACGTCCGCCGATGTTTTTTGATAAATCTGCAGTTTCAGGTCTTCCCAGTCCAGCTGCTGGAAAACGTCGCTAAAGGTCATAGGTCAAGGAATCCTGTCAGGGGGCTGGTGGCTGCGGCTTCCAGACGGCGACCGCCCAGCCCGCTTTCGTAGGCCTGGCGACCGGCTTCCACGGCCTTGCGGAAAGCATCGGCCATGCGGGTCGGATCGCCGGCGACGGCGATAGCACTGTTGACCAGTACGGCGTCGGCTCCCATTTCCATGGCCTGTGCCGCGTCGGACGGACTGCCGATACCGGCATCGACAATCACAGGCACATTACTTTGTTCAATGATGATCTCGAGGAAGTCCCGAGTGCGGATACCCAGGTTGCTGCCAATGGGGGCCGCCAGCGGCATCACGGTCGCGCAGCCAGCATCTTCCAGCCGCTTGCAGATGACCGGATCGGCATGCACGTAAGGGAAGACAATAAAGCCCAATTTGACCAGTGCTTCGGCCGCTTTCAGGGTTTCTACCGGGTCTGGCATCAGGTAGCGTGGGTCTGGATGAATTTCCAGTTTGAGCAGAGGTGTCTGCAGGGCTTCGCGCGCGAGTTTGGCTGCAAAGACCGCTTCTTCTGCGGTGCGGGCGCCGGAGGTGTTGGGGAGTAACCGGACATCGCAGGCCTGTTGCAAAGGACCCAGGATGTCATCTTCCTGCTGGTGCAGATCAATCCGTTTCATGGCCATGGTAACCAGCTCGGTGCCGGAGACTTTGACCGCATCGACCATGGTCGTTCGATCGTTGAATTTGCCTGTGCCCAGTAACAGGCGTGAGGTAAAGGTTTGATCCGCAATGGTCAGCATGGATGGTCTACTTGATGTTATAAGAAAGGGAGGAAGTGTTCGGTGTATTAGCGAGGTGTCATCAGCCACCGGCCGTTGCCTTGATGACGATGACACGGTCACCGTCACACAGGTTCTGGCCGTCCCACAGGCTGCGACTGACAATGTCTTCGTTGACCGCCACGGCAATACCGTTGTCTTCTATAGAGAGATTGGCAAGAAGCTGGCTCAGGCTGAGTGTCTCTTCACTGAGATAGGGTTTGTTATTGACCGTAATCTTCATGGTTATTCCGGCGGGGTAAATAACCCCGCATTGTAGGGTCTGTGCCAAGAGAATTAAACCGATGTTCCGAAGGGGCTTTGCTCATCGGTTGCGTGGCAGCAAGTCGAGGAAGTTTTCTCTGGCGACTTTGCGTGCGACCGGTTCCGGCAGGGCATCCAGAAATGGCTGGAAATCGTCCATGGTCTTGGGCAGGTTGTCAAAGCGGCCGACCAGGTCAGAGCCCAGCATGAATCGGTCAGGGTAACGTTTGACCATCTTGACCCAGGTCGGGTCGGGTACCCCCTCTTTCTTATAAATCACCTCTTCAGCCGTCCAGGAAAGCAGGATGTAGAGATTGTCATGATCTTTTAGCAACTGTTTAACCAGTGGCGGAAGAAAGTCCATGTCATTGCGGCGCATGATGGTTGCACTGGTGCCGGCATGGGCCCAGATAAAGGTTGTGTTGGGATTCTGAGTCAGTGCTTCCTTGAGTTCTTTCAAGTAGAGCGGGCGGTCTTCCCGGGCTGATGTGATGTTGGCGTGCAATAAAACGGGCAGGTGATGCTTGGCGGCCAGCCGGTAAACCCGGTGCATAGCTTGGTGATTGGCGCGAGGTTTTTCCCCTTCGGTCAGGGCTGTCAGGTCATCATGGCGGGTAAGGACTTCGCCAATTCCCTGCCAGAAACCGGGGCGCCATTGCAGCATACGTTCGATATGATCCACCGCATTCAAATCGGTCGGATTAAAGCCGCTGAGGAAAGGATGAAATCGCTTCTGCTGTTCTTTGGGTAACCCTTCAATGGCCCGTGCTACCAGTTCGTCGGTGGCAGCATACCAGTACACCGGGCCATCATCCCCCTGGTAATAGCGTGGTCGCTCAGGAGCGGTCTCTTTCCATTTCTTGGTGACCGCCATACCGGTCAGCATGGTATCGGTGACATCAGCCTGATCCATGGCCTGTATCAGTTTCTCCATGCCGTCACTTTCCTGCATGAAATTGACGTAATGCATCTCGGCATCGGCAAGCGGGTAGGGGGAATCTTCTTCGGCCAGAGAGACCGCCGGGATACTGAGCAATAATGCCATGAGAGTAGCGGTGACCGGTTTATTCATTGGCGCGGTTCCGTGGGTGAATTCAGCAGAGCATAGCGGCAATGTGTCAGGTCTGAAGGGCAAGACCGGAAAAATTATCTATCAGTCGCTATGGTTCATGTTATTCGAATGTTGGCAATCACTGCTGAATTCTATGTTTTGCCGATAACACGATCAATGAGACGGCTAAAGTTTGCGTTTCTGTGGCGGGACAAGGGAGCAGGGGATCATGAAATCCATCAGAATCCGTGAACGGTGGGCCAATGGGCAGTCGGCAATGAACAGTTGGCTGACGTTACCATCGGCATTGACGACTGAGATGGTCGCGCAGCAGGGATTTGATTCACTGACCATTGATATGCAGCATGGTGCTATCGGCTACGAAACCGCGCTGTCGATGCTGCAGGCGATTGCGACGACCGGGGCGACTCCCCTGGTGCGCATTCCCTGGCTGGCGCCAGACAAGATCATGCAAATGCTGGATGCCGGTGCCTGGGGGATTATCTGCCCGATGATCAATACGCCGGAAGAGGTCGAGGCGCTGGTGCGTTACTGCTTCTATCCACCCGTAGGTGAGCGGAGCTTTGGGCCGCTGCGGGCGGAAACCTGTTATGGGCCGGATTATCCCGGGCAGGCTAACGACACCATTCTTCCGATTGCGATGATTGAGACCCGCGAAGCACTGGCAAATCTTGATCGTATTCTCCAGGTGCCGGGGTTGGGCGGCATTTATATTGGTCCCTATGACCTTTCTTACGCGCTGGGCTGTCAGCCTGCACCGGACTGCTATGAGCAACCGGTGTTGGATGCCATCGATCATATTCTGACTCGTGCTCAGCACTATGGCGTGCCCGCGGGTATGCACTGCCTTTCTGCCAGTTATGCTGTGACTATGGCCCAGAAAGGATTCCGGTTGGTCACCGTTGGCAGCGACAGCGGTTGGTTACAGCAGGGTGCCAAAGCTGCACATAGCACATTGCGTCAGGCCGGCCTGGTCTGACGTCATTTCACGATAGCTTCTTTTGTCCAAGTCGCGTTATCATCCGTGCGAGACATAACAATGAGCGCCGAGCTGTTCTGCCTAAATGCCTGAAACAGGTACAGGGTTTTGCAGCCGTGGCTGTCAGCTGTTGTTGACCTGCCGCCAGGGCCACAGAAGAAATTCTCTGGCCTCCCGATCTTGGAAAGGTGTTCCATGACCGTATTGCAAGACCGCCAGGGACGGACGTTTCCCTATTTGCGCCTGTCAGTCACCGACCTGTGCAATTTCCGCTGTAATTACTGTCTGCCTGATGGCTGTCAGGATCATCACCACGGTGACGCATTGACGTTACCGGAAATCCGTCGTCTGGTGACGGCGTTTGCCCGCCTGGGGACCGAGAAAATCCGTCTGACCGGTGGGGAACCCTCGTTGCGGCGTGATTTCACTGACATCATTCGTACGATCAAATTGGTACCCGGTATCCGGAAAGTGGCAGTAACCACGAATGGTTATAAGTTGCCTCAGCGAATTGATGGTTGGCTGGGTGCAGGGCTGGATGCTCTGAACCTCAGTGTCGACAGCCTGGATCCCCGAACCTTCAAAGCCATTACCGGCCATGACCGGTTGCAGGAAATTCTTGCCGGCATGCAAAAAGCGTTTGATCGTGGTTTGCCGAGCGTGAAAGTCAATGCCGTGTTGATGCGTGGATTGAACGACGGTGATCTTGACCGCTACCTGGACTGGATCAAAGCGCAGTCAGTGAGTATGCGTTTTATCGAGTTAATGGAAACCGGTGACCACCGTGAATTTTTCCAGAAGCATCATGTATCGGGAACGGTCATTCGTGAACAGCTGGTGGCACGTGGCTGGACAGAAGTGACCCGCCTTGCCGATGCCGGTCCTGCCCGGGAATTTTGTCACCCGGATTACCAGGGGCGAATCGGCCTGATCATGCCCTATTCCCCCGACTTTTGTCGTCAATGTAACCGGTTGCGTGTCAGTGCCACGGGTCAGTTGCAGCTGTGCCTTTTTGCAGATGGCGGTTACGATCTGCGCCCGTTGCTTCAGTCCGATGATGATATGGAAGCGCTGATTGCGGATATTCGACGACAGTTGAACTTCAAGCAGGATGGGCACTTTCTGGAGCATGGGTACACGGGTACCACGCGCCAGTTAGCGCAGATTGGCGGTTAAGTGTTGGCTGCCAGTCAGTAGGCACTGGCAGCCCATCGGTGCTTAGTAAGCGCCGGCGCTATAAGTCAGTTCATAGCTGTGGCTGTAGATTTCCAGAATGTTGCCAAAAGGGTCTTCCATGTAAACCATGCGGTAAGGCTTCTCGCCCGGATAGTATTCCCGTACCGGCATCCGCTGCTTGCCACCTGCCTCAACAATACGTGCAGCCAGCCCTTCGACGTCAGGATCCTGAACACAGAAGTGGAACACGCCGCTCTTCCAGTATTCAAAGTTGTTTTCACGCTGTTCTGCATTCTTGAACTCAAACAGCTCCACACCAATTCGGTCACCGGTTGACAGGTGGGCGATGCGGAAACGTTCCCAGCCCGCGCCAAAAACGTCGGTGCACATCTGGCCGATGGCAGAATCATCTTCAGTGATTTCTGTCGGCTTCATGATCAGGTACCAGCCCAGCACCTGGGTATAGAATTCTACGGCTTTGTCCAGATCGGTGACTGAAATGCCGATATGGGAAAAAGTGCGCGGATAAGGTGTCATGATTGGTTCTCTCATCAGTTTTTAAAATTGATGAGCAAAGTGTATAAACGCCTTAGCTGATTGTTAAATTATCATTTGAACTGTTTTTAATAATGAAATGTTATGGTTAATCTTCTCTGGCTGAAAACCTTCTGTGCGCTGGTGGAAACCGGTCATTTTACGCGAACGGCCGAGAAGCTGGCCATGACCCAGCCTGGGGTCAGCCAACATATCCGCAAGCTGGAAGACTACTACGGCCGTGTACTGTTGAACCGGCGAGGAAAACAGTTTGATCTCACCGATGCGGGACAGCAGGTTTACCGGCAAGCCCAGCAGGCGCTGGCCATGCTGGGCGAACTGGATCGTGGCGTTCGTACAGACTCCCCCTGGGAAGGTGTAATTCGGATTGCTTCTCCGGGAAGTCTTGGATTGAAGTTATACCCGGCATTGTTGGACTATCAGCAGGCCCATCCCGGGTTGTCGATTGATTATGTCTTTGCACCCAATGACGGTGTGGAGCAGTCACTGGTTGATAATAAGCGGGATATCGGTTTTGTTACGCGCACCAGCACGCGATCCGAACTCAGTTGTGTGCCGATCAGCAGTGAGCCGTTGTTACTCGCGACGCCTGCAGGGATTGATGCTGTTACATGGGAAGCACTGGAAAAGCTGGGGTTTATTAATCACCCGGATGGTGCTCATCATGCGTCCCTGTTATTGGGCGCCAATTTTCCCTGTTTTGAACAAATCAGCCAGTTTCCGCAGCGTGGTTTCTCAAACCAGATCGGTTTGATTCTTGAACCGGTGAGCCGGGGGCTCGGATTTACCGTATTACCCGCCCATGCGGTGGTGGCATTCTCTCGGCAAGCGAGTATTGCCGTACATCACTTATCCAACCCTGTAAGTGAAACTCTTTACTTGCTTAAACGCCGGTTTCATCCAGTGCCTCGACGAGTGGACATGATCATTGATCATATTGGAAGCCTTTTGACAAACAAAATGGATTGAGGCGAATCATGCATAGTCACTCTGATTCCTGATGTTATCCGTGTCAGACGCCATGTAATGGCGGATTTAATGTTGGTGGTTTTTGTGCATTGTATTGTTGATTAATTTGATTGGCTGAATGCTATTCACTGAAAGCGGTTTGTTGATTGTAAATATTGGGGTGGTGGAAATCGTTGGGGGAAACCGATTTCACTGCTTTAAATCACTGCATTGTTTGATTTCTGAGCTTTCTAATCCCTGTCAGGATTTTTAAATATCAGAAAGTTACCTGTTCTTTACGTGTCTTTACGGTTCGTCGTCATACGTAAAAGGCTGTGGTCTGTACAATGCTCGCCAATAGCGCACCCGGTATACCCCTCTGAATAACTCAGGATAGATGGCTGCTCGCTTTCGGAAATTCCTGTTGTGTATTGCTGTCATGGCACGGTGGCGCATAAGAACCATTAAACAACCAGAATCAGCAGACCATTAATGACTTCTGAAAAAGTAACCCCCCTCGAAACCCATTATTTTGTTACGGGCGCCACCGGATTTCTTGGCACCCATCTTCTGGAGCGCCTGCTGGCACGCCGGGGGCAGGTGCATATCCTGGTGCGTGACCGTAATGAGGCTGCCACGCTCAAGCTGCTCGAACGTTATCGCAATGAGCAGTCGCGTATTCATTGCTATGAAGGGGATCTCACCCGTCCCATGCTGGGTCTTGATGAAGAGACCCTGACGGCATTGCATTCCCTGAATATTGAATTCTTCCACCTGGCGGCAATATACGACATTGCAGCCTCACTGGAATTGCAACGCGCTGTTAACGTTGATGGTACCCGCCATGCGCTGGATTGCGCTGCTGCGATCGGTGCCCGCTGCTTCCACCTGACCAGTTCTATTGCGGTCGCGGGCCTCTACAAGGGCGTGTTTGATGAAGCCATGCTGGATGAAGCCGGGCCGCTGAATAATGCGTATCTGCAGACCAAACACGATTCCGAGCAGCTGGTGCGTCGTGAAACCCGCCTGCCATGGCGTATTTACCGTCCGGGTATGGTCGTCGGTCATTCCGTGACGGGTGAAATCCCCAAGGTGGATGGCCCTTACTACCTGTTCAATGCCATCCGGAAGCTGCGTGATTCCGTCCCGGAGTGGATGCCACTGGTGGGCCTGGAAGGTGGACAGCTGAACCTGGTGCCTGTCGATTATGTGGCTGACGCCATGGATCATATCGCGCACCAGTCTGACTTCGATAATCGCTGCTTCCATCTGACTGACCCGAACCCGCGTCGTCTGGGTGAGCTACTGAACCTGTTTGCCGAAACTGCCCGTGCACCCAAAATGAGCATGCGTATTGACGCGGCAAACTTCAATCCGCTGGTAACCATGTTTGCCAAGAGCATCACCGGTATGCCCAGCGTGCAGCGTTTCACTGACATGCTGCTTAAAGATTTGGGTATTCCCCGTGAAACTCTGGCCTTCCTGGAGTATCCCACCCGCTTTGATCGCTCCAATACCGACCTGGCGCTGGAAGGCAGCGGTATTCGCCTGAAATCCCCGGAAGAGTATGCCCGGGTGCTGTGGGCTTACTGGGAGCAGCATCTGGATGAAGAGCGGATTGAGCCCGAGAATCTGAATCGTCAGGTAGAAGGCAAGGTCATCATGATCACGGGCGCTTCATCCGGTATTGGTCGTACGACAGCGTTGCGTCTGGCAGAAACCCGGGCTCGCCTGGTACTGGTGGCACGTGATCAGCAAGAGTTGGAAAAGGTTGCGGCAGAAATCCATGAGCTTGGCGGTATCGCCCATGCCTGCAGTGCAGACCTGACGTCAGATGACGATGTTGAGCGGTTAGCGGAGCTGGTCATTCGTGAACACGGTGGTGTGGATATTCTGGTGAATAATGCCGGACGTTCCATTCGTCGCGGTGTCGAGCACAGTTATGACCGTCTGCACGATTTCCAGCGCACCATGGATATCAACTATTTTGGTGCGTTGCGCCTGATGCTTGCTTTCTTGCCAGGCATGGTTGAGCGTGGTGGCGGTCAGGTGATCAATATCTCATCCATTGCTGTGCTGGCCGGTAACCCGCGTTTCTCTGCCTATACCGCCTCCAAGTCAGCACTGGATGCCTTCACCCGTTCCGCTGCCAGTGAATATGCGGATAAGGGCGTGAAGTTCACCACCATCAATATGCCGCTGGTGAAAACGCCCATGATCGCACCCACCAAACTGTACGATCATGTACCGACACTTTCACCTGAGCAGGCTGCAGAATTGATCATCAAGGCAGTGGTCCAGAAACCTGCGCGCATTGCGACTCGTCTCGGCACATTCTCTGCATTGCTGAATGATCTATTGCCCGGCGTCAGTCGTCTATTAATGAATACCGGATACCATATGTTTCCGGAGAGTGCCGCCTCACAGGGCAAGTCTGACGGGGGCGAGCAAAAGCCGTCACCGGAGCAGAAGCTGATGGTGAACCTGCTCAAGGGTGTTAACTGGTAATCGCTGACTGTCTGTTACTGGACGGTTGGAATATAAGGTCGCCGCTTGCGGCGAATCAACAAGGTGACTCTGTCATGAAAGTTTACGAAAAAATGTGGTTGGCCGGTCTGGGCGCTTACGGCCGTTACGAAAAAATGGGTCAGGAAGGCAAGAAGCTGTTCGAAGACCTGGTCGTTGAAGGTGATGACCTGCGCGATCGTTACTCCGACAAGATCGACGAAACTCGCGAAAAGCTGATGGGCAAGATGACCGATACCCTGGGTAAGGTCCGTTCTTCCCTGCTGCCTGAGTCAGAGCAGACTGACGAAGAGAAAGAAGTCCTGTCCAAGCAGATTGAAGAGTTGACCCTGGCGGTCAAAGCGCTGACAGAAGTGGAAGCGTCTGCCAAGGAAAAGGAAGTCGCTGAAAAGCCGGCTGCCAAGACTGCACCGAAGACCGCTGCCAAGGCCGGTTAAGGTAAACAGCGGGGCGCGTTAGCGCCTCGCTGGTTTGACGAGTACCTGTTGATGTAACGGGTCGGATAGACGCTAAGCAAGATAACCGCATGGTCACCACCGGACACTTATCAGCGCTTGATACGCTGTTTCTGAACCTGGAAACAGATACAACACCCATGCATGTGGGGTGTCTGGCGATTTATGACCCATCGACCTCTGCGGAAGGTCGGTTTGATTTCAATGTGTTTCTCTCGAATTTTGAACGACGCATGACGCAGGTGCCGGTGATGCGGCAACGTCATGTCAGTGCGCCGTTTGGACTGGATTTTCCTCGCTGGATCAGTGACCCGAATTTTGACCTGAGTTTCCACCTGCAGCACATTGCCCTGCCAAAACCCGGTAGCTGGAAGCAGCTGCGTGAGCTGGCAGCCCGTTTGCATGCCAGTCCGCTGGACCTGAGCCGTCCGCCCTGGGAAATCTATGTGGTGGAAGGGGTGAATGGGGTAGAGGGTTTTCCCGTAGGCTGTTACGCCGTTATTACCAAGATTCATCATGCGCTGGCTGATGGTGTGCGGGGCACCCAGATCATGGCCGCGCTGCATGACCTGTCACCGAAAGGTTCTTCGGTTGAGAACCGGTTGGCGCCCGTGATTGTGGATCGACTGCCAAACCGGTTGGAGATGCTCACCCGTGCTGCCCTGCGACTGCCCGGCAACCTGTTGGGCAAGACCCGGATGCTGAGCCGACAGGCGCTGCCCCTGGTGAAAGAACTGGCTTCGGCACTGCTGACCGAAGAGGGACGCCGCCAGCGTGCGCCGAAAACCCGCTTTAACGGTAAGTTGTTGTCCCATCGTGTGTTTGATGCCGTGACCTTCAGTCTTGACGATATCAAGGCCATGCGCACGCTGGTACCGGGTAGTACGGTCAACGATGTAGTGGTCACGGTGATTGCCGGCGCATTGCGCCGCTACCTGGTTCGCAAGGGCGAATTGCCGGAAGTCAGCCTGAATGCGATGGTTCCGGTGAACATGCGACCCGATCCGGGACTGGGAGCCCAGCGTGACAGTGCCGACACTTATGGCAACCATGTCGGTGTGATGTGCCCGCAGATTCATACGGATATTGAAGATCCTGTCAGGCGCCTGCGGGAGGTGGTGCGTACTACCCATACCGGCAAAGAACGCCTGGAGCGCAGGAATGGGCTGGCGGTGATGGAGTCAAGCCAACTGCTGCCGACGACACTGACCCATTCCCTGGTGCGCGCGGCGGTTCACTTTAACCTGGCCGACCATCTTCAGCCGGTGTTCAACACTGTCATCACCAATGTGCCGGGACCGCAGTTTCCCCTTTACCTGGCCGGTTCAAGGATGCAGGCGTTTTATGGCGCCGGGGCCTGCTATGACACGGTCGGCCTGTTCCATATTGTGTTCAGTTACAGCGGCTCACTGAGCATCAGTTTTACCAGTTGTCAGCGGATGTTGCCGGATCCGGAGCTCTATGCGGCCTGCCTGAGGCAGTCGTTTAATGAATTGAAGAAGTTGCTGTCCTGAGTGACAGCGGTGAGGGGGCTGCTTTCTCAACCAGAGGGGGGAAGCTGTTCTTGACAATAAGACCCATGGTTTCAGCAGACTGAAGTAAGGATACCTGGCAGGAATGTCTGTTCAGGCTATCGGTATGACGGTGTGCTCATCAGAAAGCAAGAAGAGTGATACAGCAATGGATACCAGTTTCTGGGATGGCAAGCGCGCCCCGGGCGTACCAGACAACATTAACCCCGATGAGTACAACTCAATTCTGGATGTGTTTAATGAATCCGTCCGGAATAATGCCGACCGGCCGGCGTTTACCGGCATTGGTCATACCCTGACGTTCAGGGATGTTGATCATTACAGCACCTATTTTGCGGCCTGGCTGCAACAGAATACCGATCTGAAACCCGGGGATCGTATTGCGATACAGATGCCCAACCTGCTGCAGTTTCCTATTGCTGTTTATGGTGCGTTAAAGGCTGGACTGGTAATTGTGAACACCAATCCGCTGTATACGGCCAGGGAAATGCATCACCAGTTCAATGACTCCGGGGCCAAAGCGCTGGTTTGTCTGGATGTGTTTGGTCACCTGGTAGAACAGATTCTGGCAGAGACTCCAATCAAGACCGTCATTGTCACGAGCCTTGCCGATATGCTGCCCATGCCAAAGCGCCTGCTGGTCAATGCGGCGGTGAAGTATGTGAAAAAGATGGTGTCACCTTATAATCTGCCAGATGCGCTGCGGTTCCGTAACGTACTCAAGCAAGGTGAAAAGGCACGCTATGTAGCGCCGCCAGCACCGAAGTCCACGGATGTGGCCATCTTGCAATATACCGGTGGAACGACAGGTGTCGCCAAGGGTGCCATGCTGACCCACCGGAACATGGTGGCGAACATGCAGCAGTCCAAGGCCATGCTGAAGCAGACTGGGCCGGATGGCCTACCACTTCACAAACCGGGTGAAGAGATCATTATTGCGCCGCTGCCGCTTTACCACATTTATTCCTTCACGGTGCATTTGATGGCCATGGTGGAAATGGGTAACCACAGCATCCTGATCGCCAACCCCCGGGATACGGCGACATTTATCAAGATGATCCAGCCTTGGCGTTTCACCGTATTTATTGGTTTGAATACGCTGTTTGTCAGTCTGATGAATCATGAGAAATTCAAGGAATGTGATTTCAGCAAGCTAAAGGTCACGCTATCCGGCGGGACGGCATTGCCTGCGGATACCGCTGACCGTTGGAAAGAAATGACTGGCAGTACCGTATCTGAAGCCTATGGTCTGACAGAGTGTTCCCCGGCCGTGTGCATGAATCCGGCGGGTGATCTGGTTCAGCAGGGCACTGTCGGGTTGCCGATGCCTAATACTGCACTGATGACCATTGATGCCGATGGGAATGAGACAGCCGTTGGCGAGCGCGGGGAGTTGTGCGTCAAGGGGCCACAGGTGATGAAGGGCTACTGGCAACGCGCTGAGGCGACGGCAGAGATTCTGGATAAGGACGGTTGGCTGAAAACCGGTGATGTCGCCATTATCCAGCCAGACGGTTTTGTCCGCATTGTTGACCGCCTCAAGGATATGGTTCTCGTTTCCGGTTTCAATGTGTACCCCAATGAAATTGAGGATGTGGTGTCCCGGCACGAACTGGTGGAGTGTTGTGCTGTCATCGGTGTTCCCCATAGCAAGACGGGTGAGGCCGTGAAGCTTTTTGTCGTGGCCCGTGACCAGTCCCTGACCAAGGACATGCTGGATAAGTACTGCCGTGAGCAACTGACGGCCTACAAGGTACCAAGACTGATTGAATTCCGGGATGAACTGCCCATGACCCCGGTGGGTAAAATCCTGCGCAAAGATTTGCGGGCTGAAGAATTAGCCAAACTGCAAGCTGCCTGAACCATTTAGGATAGGCTGGCGTAGAGAAGGTGTTGATATGCGCCTTCTCTTGCGTCTGTCCCACTCATTGCTGATTACCTATCAGCTACTCACTCTTCCATCAGTTATCCATTGCCAGGTTGTTTAGGCAAGCATTGAATCCTGGCCGATAGGACAAGAGTCTCAAACTCGTTGACTTTTGTTGATCTGTGTCAGTTTGGTGGTGGGCTGTGCCTTGTAGCCTAAGTTGATCTGAGTCATGGAATTGGTGGCGCAAGGGAGTCAAAGCGTTGTCTCAATTATCAAAAAAATATGTAGTGGGTATTCTTTTTATTATTGGTGTGGCTGTTTATTTTGGTTTGTCCTTCCTGCACGGGAAGGAGAGTCAGGGACGCGTGGGGGCGACATCCAGCGGTACGTTTTCAATTACGTTGAAAGTAGAACCCTGTGTCCAGGAAGTTGCCCATACCGATACAGATAACCCGGATAAACTGTGTTTTTCTGCGCCAGGTATTCAATCGCTTGTGATCAGTTGTGATGGAAGCTCCGATACCCATCTTGCGATTTACCCCAAGAACAATCAATTCTGTATCGATAAAAATGATCAATCATTATTGATGAAAAATATCAGCCAGCTGGAAGGCAAGGTAACAGAGTTAATGCTTATCGCCCCTGATTGATCTGATTTAGTTTGGAATATTGTAAGCAACGATTAAGACCTTATGGGAATTGTGGGTCCATGCAATGGAAGTCGGGAGGGCTGTTCATGAATATTGAAACATGGCTTGCAAGAGGGGTTTTAAGACTGGTTATTGGACTGCTCTGCGCTGGGACAGTTATTACCGGGGTTCAAGCCAATGAAGTGACCTGCGAGTTGCCATCCGGTAAGCGCTTGAGTGCGTTGGATGATAATGCGCTGAGGGAGTCATTTGGCATGAGGGTGGTGAGCCTTGAAGAGAACAACAGTCGTCACGCCCTCTTGAGTACGCTGATTCTGGAGATTATCAAAAAAAACCTGAATGATCCGGACATCCTTTCGATCAGCGAGGAACTGCTGAACTGGGATATGCACATTCATGACGCCTCCATTGATACCGGCAGTGATGGTTTGACAGTACGGATTATCGATGAAGCGAGTGGCATTGATGTGTCCATGCCGATGCCCAATTCGATCAGGTTGATTGAAGGAGACCTTTATGTCGGCACCCGTTCAGAGAACTGTCTTGGCAAGCTGTCCATGGAAAATATCAGGCAGTCCGGGACGGTCACGATTCGCGCCTCGTTTCAGCAGGATTCCGCGCAATAAGAACGGGTTGTGCAATCGATGAGGGGGTAAGCTCGGTTGCATAAAAAGCGATGTATGTCGGCGAATAAGCCTGATTGTGAGTGAGCATGACCCATGTCCTATTTATACGACATTAATTGTGTAATATGAGGGGCGGTTCAGCGCGACTCTCTGTTCGGGAAGTAGGGGGGGGCATGATACGGAGCAAGTGGCACAGTATTCTGGTCGCCATACTGCTGATGGCCAGTGCCAACGTGTTTGCGACTAACACGCTTCCTTCTGTCGCGTTTTTTTATGGTGCTTCTGTCCCGGTTGAACAACTGTCTTTTTATGATCAGGTGGTTGTAGAACCCTCCCATCTGGAAGCAGCGCAGCTGGATACATTGCAGCGCAGCGGTTCTTCCGTGTTTGCCTACCTGAGCCTGGGTGAGGTCAATGCACCGCTCTGGCGACAGTATCAGCTGCCAGATGATTTGATTGTTGGCCGGAACCGGGGCTGGAACAGCTATATCATTGACCAGGCCAGCGACGAGTGGCAGCGCTTTGTTCTGGAAGGCCTGATCCCACCGCTTGTGCAGGCGGGTTATGACGGCCTGTTTCTCGATACCCTGGACAGTTACCAGCAGGTGTTTCGCAATGAAGCGCGCCAACAGCCTCAGCGTGCGGCGTTAATCGACTTGATCCTGTCCATCAGGCAACGCTATCCGGCCTTGAAGCTGTTCATGAACCGCGGTTTTGATCTGTTTCCGGACATTGCACCTGCCACGGATGGGATGGCGGTCGAGTCACTGCTGCGGCAGTTTGATCCGCTAAACAATACCTTCAGTGAGCGCAGTCAGGATGAGCAGGCATGGCTGCTGAACCAGCTTGAACCGGTACGCCGGCGGAACATTCCTGTCACGGTTATCGAGTACCTGTCGGAGTATCAGCCCGACCAGGCCCGGGATCTGGCGGATCGCCTGATAGAGCAGGGCTTTTCTCCATGGATATCGACACCTGAGCTGGACATTCTCGGCACTGGGCTGTTCAGCCCGAGTCCGCGCAGAGTGCTCATGCTGTACAACGATGCGGAGGATCCTGAGCAAAGCGATATCCATGGTTTGGTCGCTGTTATTGCTGAATATCTGGGGCTGGTACCCGTGTATGTTCACGTCGATGGTGCACTGCCAGATGATTCACTGGTGGGCCGTTATGCGGGCATTATCAGCTGGCTGGATAGTGAACCGGCGAATCCAAGGCATTTCCAGCAATGGTTGGGTAAGCAGCTGGATGACCGTGTACCGTTGCTGTTTATGAACAGCCTTCCGTTGAGTGACCCTTTGTTACTCAAGCGCCTGGGACTTGGCAGGGTACCCGCCGGGATTAAAAAGCCGGTCACGGTGACACGAATCCCAGCGGATACCGAGACCTTCGAAGCTGACATCAAACCCCGAATCCGTGGTATGGCACCCTTGGTGAGTCAGGATGACGGGCACAACGTGTGGATGGAGGTATTGGATGCAAAACAGCAGGTTTTTACCCCGGTACTTCTCGCGGATTGGGGGGGGGGATGGCGTTATCGCCGTATCTGCTGACTGATAATGGACTCGGTTATCGGGAATGGCTGGTTGATCCTTTTGTACTGGTCAACGGTGCGCTCAAGCTCGAGCCACGGCTGATACCTGATGCGACGACAGAAAATGGTCGCAGAATCCTGACCTCCCATGTGGATGGCGATGGCTTTGCCAGTCGTGCGGAAATGCCGGGCACGCCTTATAGCGGGGAGGTCATTCAAAAAGCCATTTTTGAACGTTACGCGATTCCTCATACGGTATCGATTGTTGAGGGGGAAACGGGGGCAGAGGGCTTGTATCCCTGGTTGAGTCCTGAGCTGGAGACGATCGCCCAATCCATCTTTCGCCTGCCCAATGTGGAAATTGCCAGCCATTCCTACAGTCACCCATTTTTCTGGCAGCCGGGCAAGTCTGGCGTGTCTGAAAAAGACACTCTCTATGGGTATCACCTTCCGATCAAAGGCTATGCGTTCAGCCTGCGGCGGGAAATCATCGGCAGTATCGATTACATCAATCAGCGATTGGCGCCGCCTGATAAGCGGGTGAAGGTATTTCTCTGGAGTGGTGATGCCCGGCCGGGTTGCGAGGCGATCGCACTGACCAAAGAAGCCGGTGTGATGAACATGAACGGTGGAAACAGTTATCTGACGGCGACCTTCTCTTCGCTGACCGGGTTGTCGCCACAGGGACGTCCGACCTCAGCCGGTTGGCAAATATATGCCCCGATAATGAATGAAAACGTATACACCAATGAATGGACCGGCCCGTTTTATGGCTACTGTAAGGTCAAGGATACGTTCAGGTTGTCCGAGAGTCCCCGACGCATTAAGCCCATTGCGGTTTACTGGCATTTTTATTCGGGTACGCTGCCGGCGTCGCTGGATGCCCTGGAACAGGTATACGACTGGGCGCTGATGCAACAGCCTTTTCCTTTGTATATCAGTGAGTACATCCCCAGGATTGAGGGGTTTTACAACACGGTTATTACCAGGCGCAGTGATGGCCGCTGGCAAGTCAGGAATGCCAGTGCCCTTCGTACCCTGCGGGCTGATCCTGCCCTGGGATGGCCGGATCCTGCCTGTTCTGAGAATCTTGCCGGGTTCCGGGATTTACCCCAGGGGCGTTACCTTCACCTTTCTGCGCCTGCAGCCAGTATCTGTTTCAGTCACCAGCGACCGAACGCGGTCTACCTGGACGAAGCCAATGCCACCATTGATCACTGGCGCTATCTGAATGCCCAGAAGGTCGCGCTGCGATTGATGGGCCATGAGAACATCCGGTTTACGGTCGTGAGCGGAACCCCTTGTCGGCTGGAGCGACAGGGGAAGAGTTTGCGTCCTGTGATGACAGAACAACAACAGGTTTTCAGCATCAACAGCAAGGATTCGGGGGATGCCGTTTTGGTCTGCCGATAACAACCGGCAACAAAAAAAACTCTTTTCACCCGTCATGCTTCTGGCATTGCTGGCATGGGTAGGGTTTGCGCTGGTGATGTTGTTTCAGGACGACCGGCGTTTTGATGAACAGTTCGCTGATGCAAACGCGGATGCGGTGTCCATTGCCTATCTGCGGCAGCTACTGCGCAGCAGTCCGGATGACTGGCGCCTGCGTCACAAGCTGGCTTCCCAGCTCAATGTTACGGGGCAATACCGGGATGCGTGGGAACTCCTGACGCCGGTCAGAATGGAGACGTTGTCAACAAGGCAGGCGATGCAGTTGCATGTATTGCAGGTGACCGTAGCTGCACAATGGTTGTATGCATCGACAGAGCTGCCGGAGAAAGCGCGTTGGCTTGGATACATCCGGGAGCGATTGCGGAATACACAATGGCAGGGGCTCTCCATGGATGACCTGAAAACGCTGGCATCCATTGCACTCAGCGTGGGGGAGCCGGGTGTGGGGGCTGATTTTTATCAGCGGCTGGCAGAGGTTGACGTCCGGCATGGTAGCCACTGGCTGGAGAAAGCCGCACAGGGAAAACTGGCGGCCAATGATGGGGGGCAGGCTGGGACCATCTATACCGATATGGCCACTGCGATTGAGGCGGGGGTAGCGTGCAGCCAGTGCCATGAGAGTAACCCGGACCCAAGCAGCCCGTTGCGTTCCCCACAGGCGTTACGCCGACAGGCCTGGCTCAATGCCGCCAGTGCGTTCGAGGGGCAGGAGCGTTATGGCGATGTGTATCGTGTGATGGCCCAGGCTATTGAGCGACAGGCGCATGATCCTGAGTTATTGATCAAGGGGATTGATGTTGCGGTGTCTCTGGAGGCATACGACAAGGGGCGATTATGGCTGCGGCAGTTGCTGGATCAGGAGCTTTCGATAGCGCAGCTGGAAGTAGCCCAGATTCTGGGAACCCGTATGGAAGCAACGGATCTTGCGCTGGAGGCTGCGAAACGGCGACTGGCATATATGCCAGATGACACAAACCTGCGGCGGACGTTGGCAGAGCTGTATGAATGGAATGGTTTTCCAGAACAGGCACTCGGGCAATGGCTGTGGATTCATCATCATGAGCCAGAAGAACCGATCGCTCTTGAGCGGGCCTGGATGCTGGCGCAGTCATTGTTTGAGTATCCGACCGTCGTTGAACTGCTCAGAAAGGTATCCCGGCAGCGAACGCTTGAGCATCAGGAGTTAACGGTACTGGTGGATGCGCTGGAGAGCTTGGGTTTACCCGAAGATGCAGAAACGGTGTTGAAGCGGCATCTTGGCCGGCATCCCGATGAACACCCATTCTGGCTCAGGCTGGTGAATCTGCTGGAGGATGAAGAAAAACTGGATGAACTCGCGCAAACCTGGATGGCAATGCACGAGCATGTGTCACTGACCCAGGAGGAGTTTCTTCGTTTTCTCAGAACATTACAGGCGCTGGGACGGCTGGAGGATGCTATCGCGATGTTGAGTGAGCATTCGTTCAGGGGCCACATGAATGATGAAACCATCTGGTTCAACGCCCATGTTCATAAAGCGCACGACCATGATCACGATCATTTGCCGTTATGGCTGTTGTTGGCCGATCTGGCCTGGGCGGTAGAGGATGATGTTGTGGCCGGCCTTGCGCTGGAGAAAGTGCTGGCAGAAAGGCCGGGCGATGCCCTCAATCTTGATCGCTACCTGGCCCTGACAACCGTGTTTACCCCTGAGCAGCGTCTGCAAAAGGCGTTGGCCGGGGTTGAACTGACCGGGCGCATACAGTTTGTCATTGTCGCGATGGAGCTGGCATTCGAACTGCAACGCTGGGAGATATTGGCGCAGTTAGTACAAGACGTGGAGGCTGGCAGCGCGCTGAATGACCATCCTGTTTACTGGTTAACCATCGCTCGGCTAAGCAACCAGCAACGGAATATCCCCCGAGCGATTGCGGCTTTCGAGCAGACCCTGGCGTTGGTGGGTCACTCTCCGGACATCATGGCAGCCTACCTCTGGTTTCTGATCAGTACGAACCAGCGGGAGCCGTTGGACAGACAGCTCGCACAATGGCAATCGGTTGCCAGGGACGAGCCGGCATTGTGGCCGGTGATGGCAGCCGGTTCCAGTGCCGTGGGTCACTACCGGATGGCGCTGTTCTGGTATCGCAAGGCGCTCCGGCAGCAGCCCGGTGATGTGCTGCTGCAGCTGGCGTATGCCGACACACTGATGCTGGTGGGCGAGACGGCCCACGCCTGGTCAGTGAGAAGGGCTGCGGTTGCAGCGATTCATCCTAAGGCTCCCTGGTTGACCGAAGTGGCGTGGCGGCCACGTGAGATTCAGCTGCGGCTCTGGATGAACGGTCTGGCCAACAGTATCCAGTGGGTTCGGCAGACCGGTGCTTCCACGCCCGAACTTTGGGTGCCCGAGTTGACTGATTTGCTGATGCAGGCTGGCAACCTGTCGGCCGCTCAGGAATGGCTGTCGCACTATCAGCAACAAGGGGGGAGAGCCCCGTTCTATCAGCTGTTGTCGATAGCCTTGCAGGGCGACAGGGAGGCACTGGCCCCCCTGCTTGCTCAACTTGGCCCCGGCCCGGACCGGGTTGAGGGACTGCGCATGTCGGGTTTCACCAGTGAGGCCCTGGCTGAAGCGCTGCAGGGGATTGATGACCGTTATCCGGCATTGAGTCACCTGACGTTGACGGAACAGGCGGTGTCCTTAACCGAGGAAACACCCAGTGGCTGGCGGTTTCGCGGGCTTAGTCAGAGTGATGCATCGCTGTCATTCCAGGGGTATGAGATGACGCTGGCCCAGCGGTTTGACCAGTGGCATATCCGGCTGGATTCGGCAGCGGTTGGTTATGACCATGATGACGATGTGATCAAGGTGTCGCTGGGCGACCAGTTCAGTAACCGGTTGCAGTTAACCCGTTTGACGGGGGATGGCTACCGGCGTGTCTATTTTGGCACCTCACAGCGAGAGGACAGTGACCGCGCAGGGGGCGGTTTCAGTTGGCTGAAGTGGTGGGATAGCCGAACCAGTATCCGATTTTTTGGCGATTACCGCGATGAGACAGAGGTGTCCTCATTGGTGGAAGCGCTGGGTCAGGAAAGTCGCCTTGGTCTTGCTGTTAATTACCAGATAAGCGGCAGCGACAGTCTTTATCTGAAGGGAAATGTCAGCCGGTTCAGTGATCGTTATCAGGGTAAAAAGCTCGGGGACGGTTACCATTTTGAGGGACGGTGGGCGCATCGGCTGTTTTATCGGGACCCGGAGTGGGTGGTGTCCGCAGGTATTGACTGGCACCAGTACACGCTGGCATCGAGCCTGGGTGCCGCGTTGGCTGACAGGATGGTTGACGGCAGTACGCCAGAGACATTGTTGCCAGAACAGTATCGTTATTTTCTGGTGGACAGCCGCTGGCAGCATGGTGAGCCGGGCGCGTTGAATGCCCGGGTGCCATCACCCCGCTGGCTGTTTGGTATAACGGCGGGCTACCAGCAGCCGGAAGACACGATGAGCTACAGCCTGGAAGCGGGGATGGGCTGGCGGTTGTTCGGGAATGATGAGTTAAGCCTGACCGCAGGTTATAACAGTGCGCCCCAGGGGGCTGCCGGTGAGGCGGGTTACCGATTCACACTGAGTTACCAGTATCGGTTTGGGCGCTAGGACAAAGCAGAATAAAACATCAAAACAGGAGTGATGACATGCGACTGTCTGGATTCCGGTTCGCGTTATGGCTGGTGTTGGGGGGGTATGGATTACTGGTCGGCTGTATGACGCAGCAGTATCGGGACGATGCCCCGGTGGTTGAGCGGCAGGCTGCCTGGCTCCTGTTGCCCCTGGTCAATTATTCGCAAACGCCGATGGCAGGGGAACGGGCCGAGGCCATTCTGGAAACCCGTTTGCATGCAGCCGGGGTGAAGTCACTGGTTCAGTACCCATCAGCGCCAACCGATGACGGCTTTCCATCCCTGAACGAGCGGTTGCGTTATGAGCAGGCGCTGCGCTGGGCACGACACCAGGGGGCCGTCTATGCGATTACCGGTACCATTGAAGAATGGCGCTATAAAAGTGGACTGGACGGTGAGCCTGCCGTCGGTATTTCCCTGAAAATACTGGCCTTGCCGGACGAAACGGTGATCTGGAGCGGAAGCGCCGCCCGGGCTGGCTGGTCCAGGGAGAGTCTGGCGGGTACGGCGCAGACGGTGATTGATGAATTGGTCAGCACCGTCAGGTTTGAATAATGGCAGGCGTTGACATCATCAGCAGAGGCCGACGCCAGGGGCTGGTCTGCGTACGAAATCCTAAGGATGGTGCCGCCTGGCTGGAAGTGCCGGGCTTGACGCTCGTAGCGCTTGGTTTGGCCTGGCTGGTCAACCCCGAAGACCTGCTGACGTTGTCCGGCAATTTCCCCTGGATGCTGCTGGCACCCTTGCTGGCGGGGTTGCGCTATGGCTTTGCCTGGGCCGCGCTATCAACCATCCTGCTGCTACTGGTCGATGGACTGTATGCACATTGGTTGGACATTCCGTGGCGTACACCGGGAGGGTGGTTACTGGGCACGCTGGCGGTCAGCCTGATTGCCGGGGAGTTCAGGGACCAGTGGGAGCGGCGACTGATGCGACTGGAACGGGCCGGACGTTATCGGGAGGCGCGTATGCAGGCGTTTACCCGCTCCTATCATCTGTTGAAGTGTTCCCACGCCTTGCTGGAGCAGGATTTGGCCTTGAACGGTTTCAGCCTGTACGGCGCGTTGCAGGATATTCGCAGGCAGCTGCTGACAGCCGGCGATGATGAACCGTCTCTGGCGACCGGCGCACGTCCTTTGATGCAGCTTCTTGCGCATTATGGGGAGGTGCAGTCAGGGGCACTGTTTGAGGTCAGTAAGGGACGTGTTGATTGGCAGGCTCCCCTGGCCTCTACCGGCCACTTTCCCCAACTGGACGCTGATGATCTGTTGATAGTGCGGGCCATGAAAACAGCCAAGGCATGCTGTATTGAGCCCGCGGCAGCCGAGCAGCGCTCCCTGCGCGGGAATACCCGGTTATTGGCCTGTATTCCGCTGGTGGACAGTCAGGGCAACCATCATGCACTGCTGGCGATCCACCGTTTACCGTTTGACTGTTTGAATGTGAACCATCTGGAACGGTTAACGGTACTGTGCGGGCATGTGGCCGACAGTCTTGACGTGGCCCGTCTGGTCGGTCAGATCCCTCACAGTGACAGTCATGTGTGTGCCTTTCATGCGCAGTTGATGCGTTGTGTTCAGGATGCAGCAGGGTATCGGCTCAATGCCGGGCTGGTGGCTGTCCGGATCGGTAATTTCGGACTGGCTCCTGCGCTGGTTGACTCAATGCGAATGTACCGACGGGCGTTGGACCAGGTGCTGGTGCTGAACGAAGCCGGCATTGAACACTGTATCGCACTGGTACTGATGCCACTGTCAGATCCTCAGGATATCGACACTTATATCAATGGATTTCCCGATTTTCTGCAGAAATATCACCGGGTGGACATGGGCGTTGCCGAGGTGGCGATTCGTGCCATTTCCCTGAATGGCAATTTGGTGGGGCCTGAATTAACGGCATTCCTGACAGATAACGGGTACCCACTGGCAGCACGGCTATCGGTACCGTCACAGCATGACGGGAACAGGGTAGATAGGGTGGAAGATGGAGGTGCCAGTGATGCGTTGGTTGCTGATTCCGATCGCCCTGGCGCTTGATGTCGGAGGGGTGTTCTTTCTGCCGCTGGAGGAGCCAGCACTGGCTCTGGCGGCCTGGCTGACGTTACATACCTTGGCCTGCCTGTGTTTTCTGGCCGGCATTCCGGCCGTGCTACCGAGCGGCTATCGTCGTTTATGGCGTAGGGAGTGGGTGTTTTTTGCGGTCATTCCTTTCCTGCTCCCGGTGATGGGGATGGGGGGCGTGCTGCTCGCCGTTGTCCCGGCCCTGCACTGGCCTCAGCGTCAGCGTGAAGCATCACTGATTGTTGCGAAGCCGCCGCAGTTGCCTTATCGCTCATCGGATATTGATGCACGGCCCAGGTTGAAGCCCGGTGCGTTGAGTGCGCTGCTGCGCTCTTCCGGCTCGGAGGCTGAGCGGGTAAAAGCCGTGCTGGCGCTTCGTTATCTCAATGATCCCAAGGCGAATCGTATCCTGCGGGAGGCCATGAAAGATCCGGTGGATGATGTGCGTTTGCTGGCGTATTCAATTCTTGACCAGAAGGAAGCCGGTATCCGGCAGGCAATCCAGAGAACCCGCAAGTTGTTGGATAGTGGCATGGCTACCACGGTAAGCAACGGACTCAAGCAATTGGCAGCCTGGCATTGGGCGCTGGTGCAGCAGGAGCTGGTCCGGGGGAGGTTGGCTGAGAGCCAGGCGCAGGAAGCGATAGGTTTTATTGACAGGGTGCTGGCAGAGGAGCCGGATGCCGAAATGCTGCAGCTGAAAGGGCGAATATTGCGATGGCAGGGCAAGCTGGACGATGCAGGTGTCTGTTTTAGTCTGGCCATTGCAGCTGGAATGCCGGTTGATGTCATGCTGGCAGACCAGATGGAACTTTCGTTTCTGCAGCGGGATTTTGTTCGGTTGGTGACATTGGCGCGTGAGGTATCGGGGCAGGATTATCGGCCACCCGGGCTTTCCAGAACCCTCGAACACTGGCGGGCAGAGGACCGGCGGCTATCCGCTGAAACTCTGGCAGCAGAATAAAAAAGAAGGACGCACAATGGGAAAACAGGCGGATATCACATTGTTGCTGGAGGGTACCTATCCTTATGTGCGCGGCGGTGTATCAAGCTGGGTGCACCAGCTCATCCGCGGTTTGCCGGACTTCAGGTTCTCCCTGGTTTTTATCGGCAGCAGGCCCGAAGATTACGGTAAGCAGGTGTATGTCTTTCCTGACAATGTCGTTCATTTTGAGGCCCACTATCTAAACGACGCATGGCAAATGAAATGCCCGTCCCGACAACCCGGTAATGCAGAGGCGTACGCCCGAAGTCGTGAATTACATGATGTGTTTCAGGTGGAAGGTGCCCGCATGCCCAGACAGTTGGTGTCTGATGTTCTGGGTTTTCTGGGAGGGGATGACGGGATTTCACATGCCAGTTTTTTGTATAGCCAGTGTTCCTGGGCGAACACGACCCGCGCTTACGAGAAATACAGCCAGGATCCCTCGTTCCTGAATTATTTCTGGACAGTCCGATCCATGCATGCGCCGCTGTTCATGCTGGCAGAGATTGCCCGAACTATTAAAAAAACACCTGTTGTTCATAGTGTGTCGACCGGCTACGCCGGTCTGTTGGGTGCGATGATACGGAATCGTCATCCCGACAGTTCCTTTTTGCTGACGGAACACGGCATCTACACCAAGGAACGCAAGATTGATCTGGCACAGGCCAGCTGGATCAGTGATGGCGAGTTGGGGGATGCGGAAGGCGTTATCATGGAAAACGGTTTTCTGCGGGATATGTGGATACGTTTTTTTGAAGTGATTGGTCGTATGACCTATCAGATGGCGGATCGGATCTTTGCGCTGTATGAGGGCAACCGGTTGCGCCAGATTCACGATGGCGCGGCTTTCAGTAAGACCGCCGTTATCCCTAACGGGATTGATCTCGATCTGTATCACGACGCCCTGGATCGTCGGCCGCCATCCATTCCCCCGGTCATCGGACTGATTGGTCGAGTCGTGCCGATCAAGGATATCAAGACGTTTATCCGCACAATTTATTATGCCCGCCAGACAATGCCTGAGGTGGAAGGCTGGATTATCGGCCCTGATGATGAGGATCCCGGTTACGCGAGAGAGTGCCATGAGCTGGTTGACAGCCTCGGGCTGGCGGATGCTGTCATCTTCAAGGGCTTCCAGCGGGTGGCCGAGATGCTTCCACAGATCGGGGTTATGGCATTGACGTCTATCAGTGAAGCGCAGCCGCTGGTCATACTGGAGGCTTACGCTGGCGGTGTGCCCTGCGTCTGTACGGATGTTGGCGGCTGTCGCGCCATGATTGAAGGTGGCGAAGAACCGGAAGACAGGGCGCTGGGACTGTCCGGGGCGACCGTCAGTATTGCGGATCCGGAAGCCACAGCGCGCGCCTGTATCCGGTTGTTGTCTGATGACGATCTGTGGCGACAGGCCAGTGAGGCTGCGGTTGCACGCGTACACCGTTTTTACTCAGAAACATTAGTGTTTGAGCGCTATCGAAGCCTTTATCAGGCTGCGCTGGAGAAGCAGGGGGAGTGTGCTGCATGGCCGGTATAGGATTTGCCATCAGGCGTCTTCTGGAACGCAATACCTATACTGCTACGCTGCAGGCGTATGCTTACGCAGGGCTGATCAGTTCAGGCCCCTGGGTATTGTCCATTATCAGTGTGCTATTGGTTGGCATTATCAGCCTTAATCGCTTCCATCATGCTGATGAACTGATTTATTACCTGGTGACAGTCACCTACCTGATGTGTAGTTCTCTGGTGTTAACGGGCGGTGTGCAACTGGTGTTAACCCGTTTTGTTGCCGACCGGGTTTATGAGGACAACTCGCAGAATGTCTTGCCTAACATGCTGTCGGCATTGTCTGTCACGGCGCTGGTTGCAGCACTGATTGCCTTGCCTGCAGTGTTCCTGTTATTCCCGGACAAAACCCTGCTTTTCCGTGGTTTGACGTTTGTGGCATTTATTACGCTTTGCACCTTGTGGCTTGTGGTCCTGTTGCTGTCGAGCCTTAAGGATTACAGGCGAATACTGCTGATCATGTTTGTTGGCTATTGCCTGGTTGTCGTTTTGTCCATGAAGCTGGTGGAGTTTGGGGCAGAAGGGTTGATTCTGGCGTTTGTATCAGGGCATGGCGTTATCCTTTTTGCGTTTTTGCATCAGATTGTTCGGGCTTTTCCCAGTGGGCACCTGGCGGATTCAGCCGTGTTTTCTTCACGAAATATTTATCTCTCGCTGTTTTTCACGGGACTGGTTTTTTACCTGGGAATGTGGGCCGACAAATTCCTGTTCTGGTTTAATCCCATGACATCAGAGGCGACGGCAGGTTTGCTGCGCTCATCGGTGATTTATGACATTCCCATCTTTCTCGCGTACCTGACCATTATTCCCGGAATGGCGGTTTTTCTGGTGCGTTTTGAAGCGGATTTTGCACAGCGGTATGCAGGTTTTTATGACGCCATTCGCGAGCACCAGCCGCTTGAAACACTTCGTCATCACAAGCAGTTGATGGTGGCATCGGTTCGTCAGGGGATTCTGGAAATCTTCAAGGTCCAGTCGCTTACGGTGATTCTGCTGTTTGTCTGGACCCGTGAGCTGTTGGCATGGCTGGGCATATCCCCCTATTACGAAACCCTGTTGAAAGTAGACATGGTCGGGGTTGGTATCCAGGTGGTCATGATGGCGGTGATGAATGTCCTGTTCTATCTCGACCGTCGTCGTGAAGCGCTCGCGCTTAGCATGCTGTTCTTGGCGAGCAACATTCTGTTTACCCTGATTTCACAGCAAATGAATCCGGCCTTTTTTGGCTATGGGTTTGTCCTGGCGGTGACGTTGACGACGGTTATTGGTCTCATACTTATTAACCGTATTCTACGGGATCTTGAGTATGAAACATTTATGCTGCGCAGTTAATAGGCCATAGCAAACATCCCTGTTTGCTAAAAAATACGCGTCAGAAGTTTATTATCGTCTGATGGCATAGGTGTCATTCAGATAAGCGATAATCGCTCTGGATTCAAACAGCTCTGTATCTGTATTCGGGTCAATCAGATAGGGCACCTGCACATTGCCGTGTTCATCAAAAAACTGGCTGCGTTTGGTGTCAGGTAAAGGCTTGTAGGCGCCCACGGTAAAGTGGCATTTGGCTGGGCCAAGGTCGGCGATCTGCTGTTTGCCCAGGTTAATCAGATGATAGGGGATTTCCAGCTCACATAACCGTTCGCGTACAGGGCGGGAATAGGGGCTGGATTCAAAGCTGTACAGCGTTAGTGGTTGTTCCGGTGCCTGTGAAGGGCGGCAGCGAGTGCCTGCATTCAACCGCAGTGTTGAGGCCAGTGCTGAACTGATATGGTTCAGAGGGGTTGCCCGTACAGGCAGTGGCGGTTTCTCGTCAAAATACTCGGCGTAGAGGTACTCAATAATACGCTCAGGGCCGGTGAGTGTCGTTTCTGTATTTAAATCGATTAACAGTGGTGGTTGGTGGCCTGCCAGTTTATCCGCGAAGCGTTTGCCACCTTTAGGGCAGGGCATGATCAATACATCCAGGTTCAATGCCGTCAACGCTTCACGCACAAGGCGGCAGTTTGAGCAGCCTTCGCGATCGTAAAGCGCGATGGTAAGTTCTGGTTGCCGGGTGGTTCGACTGGCGGCAGTGCCCTGCCAGAAGCGGGCGCTGGACGCCAGGGTCGAAGAAACAAGATCAAGCAGCATGGTGGGCTCCTGTCAGGTCATTTTTGCGTATGGTGACAGGAGTTCTTGCCAATGAAAACGGCAGTTTACGACTGTTTTCACAACGCCATGCAGCAGCATGGCGTGAGTCTAAATGGATTTAGTGTTCCGGTGAGTTGTATTTGAACTGGGGCATATCCAGTTTGAAGCCAATCGCTGCAATACGAACCAGCACACCTGCCACCAGGGTAATGATAACGGCATAGTCCATGGGGACATGCAGCAAGGAGGTCAGTGAGTGATACAGCAGGGCAACCATTAGGGCGATACTGCCGTATATTTCTTTTCTGAACACCAGAGGGACATCATTACAGAGAATATCCCGCAGTACGCCGCCAAAGACGCCTGTCACCACTGCCATGATGGAGGCAATGATGATGCCATGGCCCAGGTCCAGTGTTTTCTGGGTAGCGATAATGGCAAAGGTGACCAAGCCAACAGCATCCAGCATCAGGAACAGTTTACGCAGATAGCGGAACACCGGCGCAATGGCAATGGTCACAACCGCAGCGACACTGGTGATCACCATATATTCAGGATGGGCAATCCAGGTCAGCGGGTAGCTGCCCAACAGGACGTCACGGACTGAACCGCCGCCCAGTGCCGTGACGCAGGCAATAATAATCACGCCAAAGGTATCCATCTGCTTCCGCCCGGCAGACAGGGCGCCGGTCATGGCTTCAGCGGTGATGCCAATAATATAGAGCGTCAGCAACAGCACGTGCGATCTCCTGCTATTGTCGTTTCAATAAGGTTGGAATTGGGTATCGGACACCGGCTCTTCTAATAGCAATGTGCGGACTGATCGGTTCAGCTTCTGTTCACATTGCGTTTGGTAGCCTGTAAAGGCCTGTTGCCGGTTGGTGCTCAGAGAGGCAGGGTGCCTGCTGTACCTGAGTTATCGGCGATTGTAGGCAGGTGCTAGGCAAAACCCCATACGCATTTTTGCGGTGCTGAGCTATGGTTTAGGCGGGTTGAGTGCTTTTTAATCAACTGAAGTTGAGTGTGTGTGGGTTAAGTTGACAAGTTCAACTCAAGTTTAATTTTTGCGTTGACATTTGTAGATTGCAGGATAAACTAGCCCACGTTCACAAACCTTTACGGTTTCTCTCTCCTGATCGCAGTGCAAGGGGCTGTACTGCGATCATGTTTTCTCTCCTCAGAACTTTTTTTCGTTTCCTTATAACCTCTATTTCGGTATGTACGACTGTTCTAGTCTGTGCTGAAAATGCAACGCGCGCGACAGTAATCATAAAATCCGGCAAAAAAAAGAGGACTAAATCAATACTTTGATTGAACGAAATCCGTACAGTCTGCGGCCTGAATTTTGCCCCCGGACATGTTGCTAGCCCCTCTATGCGCATTCCGGTTTCCCCTCGAAAAGTTACAGGCATTAATTGCCTGCGGAGAGAGATTGCATGGCCCAACAGGATGTCGTTCAAGGTTACGCCGCTTCCGGCGCCGAAAGCGCGAAAAGCTGGACCAAACGTGATACAGAATGGACGCTGGCACTCTTCGGCACCGCTATCGGCGCCGGTGTACTGTTTCTGCCTATCAACGCCGGTCTCGGTGGCATCTGGCCTCTGATCGCCATGACTCTGCTGATTGGCCCCATGACTTTCCTGGCTCACCGTGGCCTGACCCGTTTCGTGCTGTCCGGCAGCAAGCGTGACGGCGACATCACTGACGTGGTGGAAGAACACTTCGGTCCCAAGGCCGGTTCTGTCATCACCTTCGGTTACTTCATGGCGATCTTCCCGATCCTCATGATCTACGGCATCGGTATCACCAACACCGTGGGCAGCCTGATTGAACACCAGCTGCATATGCCTGTTCCGCCTCGCTGGTTGCTGAGCCTGGTACTGGTTGGCGGTCTGGTAGCGGTCATGAACTGTGGTCAGAACCTGATCCTGAAAGTGACCAATGCGATCGTGTATCCGCTGATTGCGATCCTGTTCGGTGTTTCCCTGTACCTGATTCCTCAGTGGACTGGCGCCCAGTTTGACGCACCTGTAACTGTTGAAAGCTTCTTCAAGACCATCTTCCTGACCATTCCGGTACTGGTCTTTGCCTTCAACCACTCTCCGGCCATCTCTTCCTTTGCGCAGACTTACCGCAAGGAGCTGGGTGATGCTGCAGAGCCTCAGGCCAGCAAGACCCTGAAGCGTACCGCTCTGGTTCTGGTAGGTTTCACCATGCTGTTTGTTTACAGCTGTGTACTGACCCTGTCGCCTGAACAGCTGCTGGCTGCCAAGGCTGCTAACCTGCCGATCCTGTCCGTCTTCGCTCAGACCGGTAATGCAGGCCTGTTCGGCTGGCTGGCTCAGATCGTTGCGATCGTTGCGATCACTTCTTCCTTCTTCGGTCACTACATGGGTACCCGTGAAGGTCTGAACGGTCTGCTGATCAAGCGCATCAAGGGCAACAACCCGAATGCCAAGGTTGACGTCAAGAAGCTGGACCGTTGCACCATGGTGTTCATCACACTGGTTGTCTGGGCCGTTGCCTACTTCAACGTGAGCGTGATGGGTATGATCGAAGCCATGGTTGCGCCGATCATTGCCATGATCCTGTTCATCATGCCGGTTTATGCGGCCAAGAAGATCCCGGCCATGCGCAAGTATGACTCTGCCTGGAACATCTTCACCGCAGTAATGGGTACCATCGCCATCACTGGTTTCATCGCGTCCCAGCTGCTGTAATCACTCTGCGCAACCCCGGGCCTCCGGGGTTGCGAAACCGGCGGGAATATTGTGGTCTACCACACTGTTCCCCCCCGGTTAAAACCGTCAGACTCCCCCTCATCATTGACCCTAAAGCATCCCCTCATAACTATGACACTCAGTATCTTTGATATTTTCAAAATCGGTATCGGTCCTTCCAGTTCTCACACTGTCGGTCCGATGTGGGCTGGTCATCGTTTTTTGTCCGATCTGCGTGAGAAAGGCCTGCTGGATACGATCGCTTCTGTGCGGGTCGGTCTGTATGGTTCGCTTGCGCTGACCGGTGTCGGTCACGGAACTGACAAGGCGACGTTATTGGGTCTGGCTGGCTATCGTCCGGATACCATGAATCCTGACGAGGCTGACAAGGTTTACGAACATATCAAGGCCAGCGGCAAGCTGAACTTGGCGGGTGAGCGTGAGATTGATTACAACTACGACACCCAGATGATCTTCCATTACGGCGAAACCCTGCCAGAACACCCCAATGCCATGCGTATCTATGCCTCTGATGCGAACGGTATTGTTGTGTACTACAAGACCTACCTGTCTGTTGGTGGTGGCTTCGTGGTCTGCGCCGATGAGTTCAACGACAAGGACAAGCAAAACGGTACTGAAGCACCGGTCAGTGGTGTGCCAACAGTACCGTATCCTTTCAAAAACGCTGCAGAAATGCTGGATCTGTGCCAGAAGCACAACATGACCATTGCTGAACTGGCGCTGGAAAATGAAAAGGCCCTGGCCGGTGGTGATATCGAGCTGGTGTACCAGCGTATCGATGCCATCTGGGATGTGATGCGCAACTGTATTGACCGTGGCATGAAGATGGAAGGTATCCTGCCGGTCAGCGGTATCAAGCGTCGGGCCTCCATGACCCACAAGACCCTGATGGCTAACCCGGAAGCCATGTTGACTGACCACTTTGTCATCATGGACTGGGTGACCCTGTTCGCGATGGCGGTCAATGAAGAAAATGCCTGTGGTGGTCGCGTAGTGACAGCACCGACTAACGGTGCGGCAGGTGTTATCCCGGCAGTTATCGCTTACTACACCCGCTTTACCAAGGGTGCAGATCAGAAGGGCGTTCGTGACTTCCTGGCCACTGCCGGCGCGATCGGCATGCTGTACAAGATGAATGCGTCTATCTCTGGCGCGGAAGCTGGTTGCCAGGCGGAAGTGGGCAGCGCCTGTTCCATGGCGGCGGGTGCGCTTGCGGCGGTGTTGGGCGGTAACATCCATCAGGTAGAAAATGCTGCCGAGATCGGTATGGAGCATAACCTGGGCATGACCTGCGACCCGATTGCCGGTCTTGTTCAGGTTCCCTGCATCGAGCGTAATGGTATGGCGGCGATCAAGGCGATCACTGCAACCCGTATGGCGCTGCGTGGCGACGGCAGTCACGAGGTATCTCTGGACAGCGTTATCGAGACCATGTATCGCACCGGTCTGGATATCCAGGCCAAGTACCGCGAAACCTCCCTGGGTGGTCTGGCGATTTACGCCAAAAAGCAGCAAGTAGCCTGATAGATGTTTTTGATGTAATGAAAGATTCAAAGCCCTGCATTATGCGGGGCTTCTTTATCATGGATGTTATTCTTGATTAGAAGGTTGCCTTTTAATCTCGAAAGCTTTGGCAAACCCACTATGTTGGGCGGCGTCATCTTTTACTGTCCTGGGGAACTCGGGGAGGGGGCGAAGTTTTATCGCGAGGTATCCTAAGCCAGCTGGATGGTGCAATTCATCCTCAACGGTACATTCACTGAAAATAATAACAGGTCCACCTTGATGTTCGATCCACCTATTATAGAGTAAAGGCAGGTATGAGCCGAGTGGCGTCGTACCTCCAACTGGAGTGATAACAGTTGGAGGGGGGGAGCAGATGAGAAGTGTGGAATGTTTTAGAGAGTCTTTTGCGTTTCCGACATTAGCAACAAAATCCATGGCGTCGCATTGTTCAACGGGCGCAAAAGTGAATGGGTATGATGCAACATCACAGGCTTTCACTGATAAGCCACATGTGCTGAGTTGTTTGGTCGTATAACCAGACCCGGCCATGACTTCAATAACTTCGTCACAGGCTTGTTGTTGGATATAGTCAGCGAGAGTTTGGTAGCCTTCTCGTGACAAAGAGAAATATAGGCCTAATTTTTTTTTGAATACTGTAAAATTACGAAGTAATTCTGAGAGAGTTGCAGGCATTCTAGCTTCCGCCACAACGAGTTCGATTATCTGCAATAGGCATTTGTATTGAGTGAAACATATTTCCCTTTCTGAGTCCTGTCTTTTCACTTCATCATATCGTAATGACGGACTAATTCCTGCATTGAGCGTTTTATAGAATGCCTCCTCAGTAAGGTTGTTGTGACATATTTCTCCATATATCAGTTTCAAGGTGCAGCTTGCTAATGAATAGGTCAAATTAAATATGTAGATATAAGGCAGAAATTCACCAGGCCTCTCACCTTGTTCTTGATTAATTTTGATAGTCTGCAGTAATACCGACTGCCAATCATGTTTTTCGGCCTCTTGGCGTGTCACTGGTTCCTTTGAAATAAATTTCCTTGCTAGTGTAGAAAGGTTTTTTGTTTTTTCTAAAATGTTGTCTGTAGCTAGTGGTAAAAGTTCTTGTGGGATTTTGATTTTAGAGTGATTTGTTTCATGCCATGGGGGAAATCTGCTTAATAATTCTCTACTCAGCTCTTTATGTTTTTCCTTGTTGGTATCTTGTGTGTTTTCCAAAGCCTGAATAATTGCCTTAATGTCCATATCCTCATGGAGATAAAGGTGCTCCTGTGGCTGAGTTAGCTTGATATTTAAAGCTTTTAATTGATGGCGGTTTTGTTCTTCGAGTTCTCGCTTTTCCGAAATATCTTTTAATCTTAAATAGCTGTCATATTCTCCATGCGACTTGCTCAGAATGTTGCCCGTAGGTAAGGCCGACGTGGTCGAAGTGCCAGGTTGTGTTGCTTGCATATTAAATTAGCCTCTAGAGGGATAAATTATCCTGATGTTAGTTTTGCATGTGCTCAAAACTCATATCTTGAATGTCGAACACCTTTGCGAGATATCAATTTCACAAGGTTTTTGATTGATTCTGATGCTCAGGATCGATGAGTGTAGGTTGGATTTTGTTTTTTTGTGAAAGTTCAATTTGGTTAGTGGGGTGAACTTTTTGGTCAATAATAGTTCGCTATATTTCTATCAATATTTTTCGTGGGGCAAACTGCAGACGAACACAGTCAATCAATGTGAAGCAATCGACACTCTCAATGTGTGAGTAACTTACTTACATATATTGCGTAATATTCGGTCGGGCGTTAAAGCAGTATTCAGATAAGAACTCTCTGGTGGAGGTGAGTTGGCTTATATTAGTTGAGCTGCAGCCAACTGTGAAATAGCTGGCGCTGTCTGAATACCATATCCCCCTTGCCCTGCCAGCCAGAAGAAGTCTTTTGCATCCGGCGCAAAGCCAACGACCGGCGTATTGTCGGGCGCAAACGAACGAAGGCCTGCCCAGTTACCCTCAAGCCGCAATACAGGAAAATCCACCGCCTGCTCAAACCGATGTAATCCTTCTGCCAGAACCAAGTCATCCACATAGGCATCCATGGGGGCGACGGGATCTGCATCCGCGGGTGATACCAGTAAACGCCCGGTTTCGGGCTTGCAGTACCAGGTATCATTGATATTCCCGAAGATGGGCCATTGGCTGACATTATAAGATTCCGGCTCAGGCAGTATGGCGATAGTGTGCCGCTTGGGCACAATGCCCACCGGTTTTACGCCAGCCATACAGGCAACACTGTCCGCC
Organism: uncultured Kistimonas sp.; assembly: GCA_964291505.2. Classification (GTDB taxonomy): domain Bacteria; phylum Pseudomonadota; class Gammaproteobacteria; order Pseudomonadales; family Endozoicomonadaceae; genus Kistimonas. The sequence continues at coordinate 481,565 of OZ220216.1, forward strand.
CAGGCGCCGGCCGCGTTGACAATCACTGGTGCTGAGTAGGTATCACTGTTGGTCTCTAGTTGCCAGAGGTGGTTAGTGCGTTTGATGGATGTTACGCGCTCACGAACGTTCATTCTGGTGCCTGCCCGTTTGGCCATCCGTAACCAACCTTGATGCAGTGCTGCCACGTCAATATCCGCAGCGGTTGCTTCATAGGCAGCCATGTGAATCGCATCAGGCTTCAGGGCGTTTCCTGCTCGGGATTGAGAGCGTGTAGCGTAAACGCTTTGGCGGTTCCCCGAATGGTGCCCAAGTCAGACAAGAGGCTGTCCGGAAACCCAGGGGAAAGATCGACAGTCTTTAACCTGTTGGCCTGCATGCGTTTGGGCGAATGGAGTTGTTCTACGTCAGTACACTCACTGAATAAACAAACAGGTCCGCCTTTACCTTCATGCCACATGGAATAAACCGATGGCAGGTAGTCACCAATGGGTTGGTCATCACCGTTTGTTTTTATGAAGGCAGGAGGAGCGGTAATAAGGAGTGCAAATTGCGACAAGTCGCCCGGTTGAGGTGCCTGTGCTGATATATCACTGGATCTTTTAGGCGCTTCGATGATGTGCCGGATGTACCGGATGTACTTTATGGCGTCCATTGGGCCAAAGCTGTCATAAGTATCCACGGGGGTGAACGTAAAGTCCTGATCCTTTGTATCACAGGCATGTATGCGTATCTGTGCAAAGCCTGAACTCTGAAGTAAACGTTTTGTGTAACCTCGACCTGCTATGATGTCGACGATATGTATTATGTTGTATTGGTTAAGATAATCGAGCAATGCATCGCAGCCCTGCTTGGAAATGGCGAAACGGATGTGTAAATGTTTGTTTATGAAGTTTGAGTAACTATTCGCCAGTCTTGCGAGTGGGTTTTCTTTTGTAAATAAGGCCCTGTAGGCATCAGATTCTTCGTAGACCAGAGCATTGGGATAGGGACCATCTGGTAAGCTTTCAATCTTTGTTGCGGTTGAATCTATTGCCAGATTCTTCAGCATGAAATTTGGTAGGATATTGTGCGCACTGCTTTGTCCATATAGCAATAAGGAGCCCTCATTGATCAGTGAGGCGCAGTAGTTATATATACCTGCTATTGCTTTAAAACGAATATCATCAGGAAATATATCAACATCTCTTGTTTCAGGGAATGGTTGTCCTGACATAGCGGATTGTAATGCTTCAAGCGCAACCGTAGCCTCGAAGATTTCATCAAAATTCCCAGAGGGTTTGACCAACTCAGCACTAAAAGGGTCGCTGAGATACAGATTGATCAGCTCGCAGATGGCGTGAGCAGGTTGTTGAATATCGTTTTTAAAATACACAACTAATTCTTGAGAAGCTTTCACCATGGACTGATTCAGAGGGTTAATAGTTGGGAGAGGCCCCTTAAATTGATCACGGGTACGATTGAATTGTAGAAGTTCAGACCCGACCTGACAGTTACCGATAATTCAAAGGGTGTCTGTCAGGTCAAATTCAGCCGATGAATTTTTCCTTCCAGATTTCTTTACCGGCTATCAGTGTTTCCATCGGTGTCCGGCCACAACACATCTTTCCTTGATGCGTGCGGTGAGTATTGTAGAACACCAACCACTCGTCCAGATCGTGCTGAATATCTTCAATGGATTCATAAATCTTTTTACGCAATGCGGGCTGATAGAACTCCTGCAAGATCGTCTTATGGAAGCGCTCGCAGATACCGTTGGTCTGTGGGTGTCTAGCCCTGGTTTTGGTGTGCTCAATCTCGTTAATGGCGATATAGAGCTGGAAGTCGTGCCTATCAGCTTTGCCGCAGTACTCTGTGCCTCTGTCCGTCAGGATACGCAAAACCGGTAGTTCTTCTGCCATGTAGAACGGCAGCACACGGTCATTAAGCAGGTCTGCTGCTGTGATGGGCGTCTTGGTTGTATAGAGCTTGCAGTGGGCCACCTTGGAGTAGGTATCCACGTACGTTTGCTGGTACACCCGGCCAACGCCTTTAAACGTGCCGACATAAAAGGTGTCTTGCGAACCAAGATAACCGGGATGAGCTGTTTCAATCTCGCCACAAGCCTCATCGTCCAGCTTCTTACGCTCCAGAGCTTTGACCTGAGACTCGGTCAGGATAACACCTTCTTCAGCAACCTTGGTTTCAAGTGCCTTGAGGCGCTCTTTGAAGTTAGCCAGATCATTACGAAGCCAGATACTGCGTACGCCACTGGGAGAAACGAAAACACCACGCTTACGTAACTCATTCGATACGCGAACCTGTCCATGCGCCGGTTCCTCTACGGCGTAAGCAACTACAGCCTCTTCAACATGGGGTTCCACACGGTTCTTGGTATTGGGAACTCTGCGGCTACGATCCAGCAATGCTTCAACGCCACCGGAATGAACAGCATCCCGATAGCGATAGAAAGTGTCACGAGAAACGCCCATCATCTTGCAGGCTTTGGAGATATTGCCGAGTTCATCGGCTAAATTAAGCAAACCAACCTTGTGTTTGACGATGCGATCACTGGTTTGAATCATTAGGGTTACCTTTTGTCTGTGTTTTCAGGTTTCCACCCTTCTCACATCGGTAACCCTTTATTCTCAGTGTAGAGAACAGCTGTCAGATTAGGTCTGGTCTAATACAAATAATTCATTTGTTGCTGATATTGCATCTCTTGCCACTGTGTTGGGCTTATCATGCCAATTGAAGTTTGTTGGGTTTTTTAGGTATTCAACAATTGATGTTCCTATGGTTCCTGCGAGAGTCCGTATAGATTTTGAGAATCGTTTAGCTTCTTTGTTGCCTATAAAGTTTGATTTTTCGGGCTTAGACCAAGGTTTGAGTTTTTTTCGTAATTCGTGATGTAGTGCTATTGTCCTTTCTTTATTGTTGGGTGGGTTCTTTTCAATCTCACGCATGATTTTTTTTATGTCGTCTCTATCTTTCAGGTAGATTGGTTCTTGTTTGACAGAGAAATTAGAAAAGGCAAGCTTGGCAGGTGCGCTGCTGGGGCGTTCTGTTTCATGATGTGAACGGGGTGAATCTGTTTTGGAAAACAATGGGTATGACTGTGATCTATATCGTTCCATGTTCTGTAAGCCTACTTTCTGAAGGTGTTTAATAGTTTATTGCTGAATAGACATGGTTTTTGTATGTCTGTTCCACTATGTAGCGCTTAGAATGACTAACAAAAATTAACATGGGTTTTCGGGCAGGCAACACTTATAACCTGGTGCAATAAGTCCAGTCTAGAGGTATCTCTGGACAGTATTTTCGATATTGTCTAAATGAAGTTGGATATAGAGGCCAAGAACCGCGAAATCTTGCTTGGAAGTCTGGTGATTTACGCCAAAAGAGAGCAAGTTGCCTGATGAAAAGTGAGGATGTTCGTCAAAACCTTTCTGAATACGGGACTTTGTAGTTTATGGGTGTCATGGAATCAGTTTGATGCGGTACGTTATATGTTCAGGTCTGCATGAGTCGGTTTGGTGAGAGTGAGGTCAAAATTTCAGAAGAAAAGTTGTTGGCTGGTGCTTGATTCAATAGGCTTTCTTTGGCCAGTTGAGAAATGGCTGGAGCTGTCTGAATACCATATCCTCCTTGGCCTGCCAGCCAGAAGAAGCCTTCGGCATCGGACGCGAAGCCAACGACCGGCGTATTGTCGGGCGCAAATGAACGAAGGCCTGCCCAGCTGCCTTCAATCCGCGAGACAGGAAAGTCCACCGCCTGCTCAAACCGATATAATCCTTCTGCCAGTACCAAGTCATCTACATAGGCGTCCATGGGGGCGACGGGATCTGCATCCGCGGGTGATACCAGTAAACGCCCGGTTTCGGGCTTGCAGTACCAGGTATCATTGATATTCCCGAAGATGGGCCATTGGCTGACGTTATAAGATTCCGGCTCAGGCAGTATGGCGATACTGCGCCGTTTGGGCACAATGCCTGCCGGTTTGACACCGGCCGTGCGGGCAACGGTGTCTGCCCAGGCGCCGGCGGCGTTGACAATCACAGGTGCTGTATAGGTATCACTGTTGGTTGCTAGTTGCCAGAGGTGATCAGTGCGTCTGATGGATGTTACGCGCTCACGAACGTTCAGCTTGCAGCCCGCGCGTTTGGCCATCCGCAACCAACCTTGATGCAGTGCTGCCACGTCAATATCCGCAGCGGTTGCTTCATAGGCAGCCATGTGAATCGCATCAGGCTTCACAGCTGGAATCATGCGCTGTGCCTCTTGTGGGGTGACGGCTACCAGCCCCTCAGCCTCTTTCAGGAGCTCCCTGACATCATTGCAGTTATCTTCTGTGGCGGTAAAAAGACACCCCCGTCGATGAAGCAGGGAATGGTCGGTTAATGCCTCTGGCGGTTGTTCCAGGTAGGGGCGGCTGATGCGTGTCAGTGCGCGAATGGTGGCATTACCGTAATTCTGGATCAGTACTGCAGCTGAGCGTCCGGTCGAGTGGTAACCCGGATGATCCTCTGCTTCCAGAATTATGACGTCTCTCTCATTCCCCACCATGGCTGCCAGCCCTGCACCGGCAATGCCAGCGCCAATGATGATAATGTCAGCGTGTTGTTTGGGCATCACCGGTTTCATCCTGCTGTAATTCTGGCGTGATTATTACAGTTACTTATCTTCAGGCGCGAGATACAAATAGAACAACAATAGGGCGGACGCAATAACAAATCCTTTAAAACCAAAGCGTTGGTATCAGTGGATCAATGATTGTTGAGTATATCAACCTGAATTCTGCCGGAGACTGGCTGTTTTATGCTGGGCATATTCGGTGGATGGAATATCCCGCTAAAAATGTTGTGTAAATCTGCTGGGATGCCGGATAAAGTTGCCACACGTCTTCATGGAAGGTCGTGAAATCAGGCAGAAAGGACTGCCATGTTAAGCGCTGGATATATTGAGTAATACGCGATTCGGATCCGGGAATAGTTTTATTTCTGTGGATTTTGGGTTGTGACAGGATATGTTCTTCATGAACGCGTCTTGTTTCACACTTCTGATGGTGTGTCTAAACCTGTTGCCATCAGAACCATCGCTCTCCAGTGTAGGGAACACGCACCCAGACCCGCAATTAAGATCTTTGTGTTGTTATACGAGAGGACTTAGTTGTGATGTATGCTTTCATCTGCCACACCAGCCATTATCTCAACGAGCGCTGGGACTGCTTTGTCCTCCGTCTTGTTGGTGCCTTTCTATTGTCAAAACCATTCCACTATTACAAGTACGATGTTCTGAACGACTGATTGCCTGATAGGGCAAGCATCGTTTATTTCGATGACTTCCGACAAATCGTTGCCCGCGATATAAGCCTTTTCAAATCGGTGTCTGTTTGCCTTTATCAGGTTAATGGATAGGTATTTGTCTGGTTTTTAAATACCGGCCTGTATTCAGGCAACGGCGGCTTTTTATCGGATTTTTATTTAACGGAACGCTAAACGTTTATTCCGCGGGTGTTCTTTGTCTTTTATTTAACAGGGTAGAGAGATCTGTGAACAATACCGTCAACATGTCCGAGATGAGTAGCTTTGAATACCGGGAACGTATTGCTTCAGGCAATCCCATCATGATGATGCCTGTCGGCGCCATTGAGCAGCATGGTCCGCATATGTCGATGAACGTCGATGTGCTGTTGCCGACCGCCGTGTGTCAGCATGTGGCTGAGCTGAACGGCGCGATTGTCGCACCTGCCATTACCTATGGTTACAAGTCCCAGCAGCGTTCCGGCGGCGGCTATCACCTGACCGGCACCACCAGTCTGGACGGGGAAACCCTGACCCATATGGTGAAGGATATTATCAAGGAATTCGCCCGCCATGGCATTCGCCGTTTCTGCCTGTGCAACGGCCATTTTGAAAACAACATGTTCCTGGTGGAAGGTACGGATCTCGCCCTGCGGGAGCTGCGCTGGGACGGTATTGATGATGTTAAACTGGTCTTCCTGTCCTACTGGGATTTTGTCGATGAAGCCACCATTGCACGTATCTATCCGGAAGGTTTTCCTGGATGGGATATTGAGCATGGGGGCGTGCTGGAATCATCCCTGATGCTGCACCTGTTCCCTGAACATATCCACATGAATCGGGTGATGGATCTGCCGCCGGCTGATCTTCCTAACTATGACGTTTTCCCCATTTGCCCCGAGCGGACACCGGCTTCCGGTTGCTTGTCTTCCGCTGCCAAGGCCACCGCTGAAAAAGGTCAGTTATTGCTGAACGCCTGCGTTGAAGGCATAGCGGATGCACTGCGCAGGGAATTCCCTGACGCCTGATTGAATTGTGTAGCGATATCAGATCGTTGTTGTTTTTTGAGCGATGATTATCGGAATAAGCATAAAGCGCTGACAATCCAATAGTGCGCAAACTGCCCGCATGGGCGGGCAGTACACAGGCCAGGAACGGCAGGGGAACGTATTCCGATGGTCATGTTGTGGCCGGAACATCTGTCCGGTCTCTTCATGGGGATATGACGTATGAAGGCAAGTGATCATCTGCAAATCATTAACAGTCGGGTCAAGTGGGTCAGTGGAGGAATCGGTATTTTGCTGCTGGCCCTTGTACTGACCATGGGGGCGGATGCCGCCAGGGTGATGGATGGCATTCGTACCTGGGTGACCGGCAACTTCACCTGGTACTTTGTTTTGATGGCTTCTGTCAGCCTGTTTTTCTGTATCTGGCTGGCACTCGGCCCCTATGGCAATGTCCGGCTGGGCGGTGCTGACGCCAAACCGGAATTCAGCACCTTCAGCTGGTACGCCATGTTGTTTTCCTGCGGGCAGGGTATAGGCCTGATTTTCTGGAGCGTGGCGGAACCGATCATGCTCTACAACGATCCCGTTATCGGTACGCCGGGCAGTATCGACAGCGCCTACAGCGGTACGGTCTGGGGCTATTTTCACTGGGCGATTCACGCCTGGGCGGTTTACTGTGTGGTTGCCATCTGCCTTGCTTACTCCATCCATAACCGCCGTACACGATTAAGCTTCATCAGTACCGTTGAAGAGAGCCTGCCGAAGCGTGGTCGAACCGGCCTGTCGATTCTGATTGAAGTGCTGGCCATACTGGCGACAGTGTTTGGTCTGTCAACGTCGTTTGGCTTCGCCGCCCAGCAATTGAACGCCGGCCTTCAGTACAGCATGGGCACTCCCTATAACGCCCTTTTCCAGAGTGTGATCGTGGTTTGCCTTGGAGTATTGGCGGCTATTTCACTCTATTTCGGTGTGAAGAAAGGCATGCAGCTGGTCAGCCAGATTAACATGTGGCTCAGTATTCTCCTGCTGGTTGCTATCCTGCTGCTGGGACCGACAGTCTTCCTGATGGCCTTTTTTACCAACAGCTTTGGGCAATACCTCGGTGACATGTTCACCATGGGATTCCATAACGATGCCTTTGCCATCGTGAATGGTCTGACCAGCTGGACCAACAGCTGGGATGGCTGGTGGACCACCTTTATCTGGTGTTGGGTCTTCTCATTTTCTCCCTTTGTCGGTGGCTTTATTGCCCGGATCTCGCGGGGGCGGACGCTGCGTGAGTTTGTGTTCAGCGTTGTGGTGATTCCTTCCCTGCTGGTATGTATCTGGATTGCCATCTTCGGCGGTACGGCGATTGCGCTGGATATGGAGAGTGGCGGTGCCATCTCGGCGGCCGTCGCGGAAAACACCTCCAGCGGCCTGTTCTCAACCATTGAAAATATGAATATCGGGCTGATTGGTACTCTCCTGCTGATTGTGGCAACCGTGCTGGTGGGTACCTATTACATCACGTCGCTGGATTCCGGCATCCATGCCCTGTCATCCCTCGTGGCCAGTGATGAGCGAGAGCCGCGGATTTACAGGCTGATGCTCTGTTTGCTGGTCAGTCTGATTGCCTTGACACTGTTGTCTATTGGTGGGGTAACCGCACTGTCTTCAACCCAGACAGCGGCGATTGTCGGTGCGTTACCGTTTTCCTTTGTGGTGGTGTTGATGGGGGTAAACCTGATTAAACGACTTCAGCAGGATGCTGATGTGGCCCAGCCAGAGAGCAAGCGTCGGAAACAACCGCTGATAGCGGCGCCTCGCTAATAAAAAGTATCAGATAAGAACAATACGATTGCTTCCTGTCGTCCATAGCCTGGGCGACAGGCCTTTTCGGGGGAGGTTGCCCGTTTCTGGTTAGCTATTTAACGGAATCGTTACTGGAAAGTGGTTCGTCATAGTATTCACCATTACCTAATGTTCAGAAAAAAGGTTTGTCACCTTTTCAGCTAACCAGCCAAGTGCCATCCCGGGACAAGAGTATTTAGCCATCACCCGCTCTACAGGGGCTTGCCAGGGATTGTGGTCAAAGCTAATGGGTAAGCGAACCAGTAATCCCTGTTCAAGTTCATGCTCTACCAGATGCAGGGGAACATAACTCCAGCCAAGCCCTTGTCGCGCTAACTCTCTTAACAGGTAAAACGTATTCGTCCACCAGATGTCTGTTGAAAGTGATGGAAAATAGGCCAGTCTTGAGCCATCAAACCCTTTAACCAAGAGTTGCCTATAGTGCTGCAGGCAATCAACATCGACCTGTTTCTGTTTTGCCAAAGGGTGTTCCGGGTTTGCGACCACCACAAAGGGAAGTGAACCCAGGTAGCAGGTAGAAACATTCGGGGGAATGCCGGTATCAGCAAACGTCAAACCTAACTGCGCCTTACCATCGGCCACCATGGCATGGACATCGGGGCTGGCAACAGTATGAATATTTAAGGCGGTTGCAGGAAAGTGATCGGCAAACTCTGTTAGTACCCGGGACATAGCCGGAATCATTAACGCCTCATCCACTGCCAGCATTAATTCGTCTTCGTGCCCTTCTGCCAGCGATTTGGCGGTTTTGTCCATATCATGTTCAAGCCTTAGCATGGCTTTTGCCAGCGGCAATAGACGACGGCCCTCTGCTGTGACGACAGGGGAACGGCCCGTTCTGGAGAAGAGCTCGTTACCAAAATCGATCTCCAGATTAGCAATACCCTGGCTAACGGCAGATTGCGCTTTTCCCAGTTGTCGTGCCGTTGCTGAGAAAGATCCCAGCTCAGCACTTAGTACAAACATCTTTAACTGCTCAAGGCTGTACATATCGGATTTTCTGATGGTTACTAACTTTTATGTATCTGGCTGAAAGATATTATCACCCATAAAGCACTCAGATCTTTTGAGTGAATTGATATCTTTGAGCAAATTTATGACGACAAAAGAACGCATTTTCCATTCAGTCCTCTTTGAAATGCTTGCCCTTGTGATCCTTATTCCCCTGGGTAGTGCAGTAACGGGGCAGGGAGCAGCCGCAATGGCAACAATGGTAGTGAGCCTCGCCGTCATTGCCATGGTGTGGAACTATCTGTTTAACCTGGGTTTTGACAGAGTGTTTGGGCAGGAACGTATTCACAGAGGCCTGGGGCTGCGAATTTTCCACGGCTTCAGCTTTGAGATGGGATTGGTGGTGTTTACTGTCCCGTTTTTGATGTGGCATTTACAGGCAGGTTTTTGGGAAGTATTGCTGCTTGATCTAGGCTTTATTATCTTTTTTCTGGTCTATGCCATTATCTTTAACTGGGGCTACGACCAGATCCGGGCTTTCTGTCAGCGTCGCATGAAGGCTAGTTTAACGATCCAAAGCCCGACTCATGGCTAATGCCATAGTCGGGCTAATAATAGGGATCATCTTTATCTACGGCGACTGTCTTTGGTCAGGTTCTCTCCTGGCAGACCTCAAAGCCAAAGTAACGACATAAAGATCAGGCCATTGCGTTGCTTCTGGCGGTGAAGTATGTGGCTTTCAATTTCCGATACAGTGCGGTGACACCGATACAGAACCAGCAGCATTGAATCAGGAATGAGCCGATATTGAATGATTCCGACAGGGAAATCAGAAACAGCACTGAACCGCCCAGGTTGAGAAACAGTGTGGAGTAATGGGTGGGCTTGATGATATCCAGTTGTATCAGGAAATAAGCGCAGGTATGAAATATCGCTGCAACGACACCCGCCAGCGCGAAGAGATTGATGGTTTCCATGGCTTACGCGCTCCTCGGTTGCAGTTTTTTGTACAGTCCCGCCAGACCAATGACAATCCATACCAGCTGAATCACGAGTGAGCCAAGGTTAAAGCCGTCGTACAGCGATATAAGGACGAGAAAGGCGCCACCGAGATTTAACGATAGTGTGACAATGTGCTCGGCAGCATAGATTTCCAGCTGGATCAGAAAGTAGGCGCCGACAATGGCAATGGCGCCCAGGATGCCGCAGACAAAAAACAGATTAATCGTTTCCATATTCCCCCCTGCCCATAACCCTGGTTATGGATGCTGATTATGCTTGGAACGACAACCGCTTATTTTGATGTCAGCCTGCATCTCTCCATCCAGCCGACATGCTGTGATTGCGGTTAATGGCAGGTCAGCGACGCAATAGGTGCGTCGCTGACTGTGTCGAGGTCTTATTGTTGCTGCTTCTTCAGGGCGCGTTCGTGGAAGATGACTCCAATGCTATTCATCAATACCTGGGCGGCCAGGATGGAGGTGACGCCTGCCGGATCATAAGCCGGAGCGACTTCGACCAGGTCCATACCCACAATGTTGCCCTTGCGGGTCAGGCCCTTGATGATTTCGAGGACTTCGTAGTACTGGAAACCACCATGGCTTGGGGTGCCGGTGCCCGGTGCGATGGAGGGATCAAAGCAGTCAATATCCAGGGTGATGTAGTACTGGTCGCGATCCGGAATGCGGGACAGTACTTCAGCAGTACCCATCTCACGTACCTGGCGAACAGACATGATGTCGGAGCCGGCGGCGCGGGCATCGTCATAGTCAGAGCGGCTGGAGGACGAGACGTTGCGGATACCCATCTGGGTCATGCCAGAGATATGGCTGGATTCAGAGGCGCGACGCAGCGGGTTACCGTGACCGTAACGGACGCCGTGGCGTTCGTTAACGAAATCCAGGTGCGCGTCAAAGTGGATGACGTGGATCGGGCCGCGACCTTCGAATGCCGCCAGGCAGGGGTAGTTAATGGAATGGTCGCCACCGAGGACGATCGGCATGGCACCCTGTTCCAGGATCTTTTTTACCGCTGCCTTGGTGTTGGCGTGGCTCTTGTTCATGTCGGTATGCACGATGTCGGCATCACCGACGTCAACCATGCGCACTTCTTCCTGGGTCAGGTACAGGGTGTCGTCTTCATGATCGTAAGCGCCGCCATGGCCAAAGGAGAACAGGGTGGAGGCTTCACGGATGGAACGAGGCCCGAAGCGGGCGCCACTCCGCCACTGGGTACCCATGTCATTAGGCACGCCGAGGATGGCGACATCAGCATTGATGTTATCCCAGTCCAGGCAGATGGGAGCCTTGGCGAAGGTGCAGTGTCCAACAAAAGGCAGGTTCAGGCGACCGCTATCGTAAGCATTCTCTGACATGTGAATTCCCTCGTGATTAAGCAGACTGTTCTTGGGTCTGTAGTCTGTTGATGGGGGATTCTAGGGAGCGCGTCAGTACGGTTACATAGCCGGTATTGGAAGCTTATATCGGGATTCTTGATGTAATCGGGGAAGCCGTGGTGAAGAGGAACGTCCCTGTTCCGTATCCAGTCAATCAGGCTGATGCTAATAGTGGAATTCTGTCTTTTTCCAGGTATTGGTTCAGCTGCTTTGTGACCTGTTCTGGTTTGATAGCGCGCAGGCAGGCATTGTCGCGACAGCCGGTTTTCCGGTGGTTGGCAGCGCTGACGCAGGGGGAACAGGCCAGTCCCGCATAAATGGGCGTAGAATCGCCAAGAGCCCGGTAAAGCTCAGGCGTTTCCGGCCCGAAGATGACAAATGTTTTCAGAGGCGTCACGGAGGCAAAGTGAGCAGGGCCGGAATCATTGGTCAACATCACGGATGACAGGTAATACAGCGGCACTAGTTCATTAAAAGCGAATACGCCGGCGGAGTTGAGGCAACGATCGTTACCCACGTTTTGTTTCAGTAATTCCGCGCCGGCACGTTCTGCCAGTGCGCCAGTAATAATGACAAGAATATCGTCATGCCGCGCCAGTAACTGGCGTATGACATCTGCATAAGATGTGGCAGACCAGCGACGCTGGGGAAGCAGTTCACTGGCGTTGGGGTTGATCAGCACCAGGCGGTGATAATCCGGTTGATAACTTTCATACAGTGTTTTCAGTTTGTCGCGAACCTTGTCCTTCTGCGATTGGGGGCATTTTGCCCGGGCGAGTGCAATATCCCTGTCGTGATAGTGACTGGGGCAGTAAGGCTGATCGGCGCGGTCCGCCAGCAGGGTGTCGACCAGTGCCATAAAATTACGGGAAATATGATGGTGCGGGTTGTAACGCACGGGATGGGTCAGCATCTTACCCCGGTAGAGCCCTTCATCATGGCAGGCGTCGAATCCGCAGCGGCGACTGGCGCCGCTGAAGCGGGACAGCAGGGCGGTAAAACGGGAAAAAAGCTCTAGATCGACGACAGTGTCTATCTGCCTGCGTCGGCACCAGAGCATGAACTTAACCACATCCATGGCGAGGTGGGCAAGGTTGTCGCTGCGCAGTGTGACAATGTTGTCTTCAGGAATGGTGCGGAGCAGATCCAGGCTCATTTTATTGCTGTCGAAGATAGCAAAGTGCAGGTTGGTTCTACCGTTATCACGCATACGGCGTAATGCCGGATCCGCGAGTATTGCACTGCCCATTTCCGAGAGTTCAATAAACAGCACATTCTTCAGTGCCTGCTCTTTCTTTCGGTGAAATACCGACACGATGGCAAAGAACATCCGGCTCAGGAAGCAGAGCGGAATGCCCGCGTAGCGGTCAATAAACCGCATGGTATCAACTTTCATACAGGACTCGTTTCAGGCTTGTCGTTGAAAATAAAGCGGCAGGCGATGGTGAAGTTGAACAGCATGCCGGCCAGCACGCCGGCGACCAGTGCCAGCCGGGTGTACTGGGCGAAGAAGGGGACGTTTGTCGTCAGCAGCCAGAAGGTGCCCCAGTTCGGGACAAAGCTGATCAGGCACATGGCCAGGTATTTCAGCCACTGGGGCGCCCGCTCTGAACGACGACGGTCGTTGAAGGTAAAGGTGCGGTTCATCAGCCAGTTCCAGCTGGCAGACACCCAGTAGGCACAGCCCCTAGCGACCAGTGGCGGAGTTCCGGCTACAAAGACCAGCAGGCTGTAAACGGTCATGTCCACCACGAACCCGGTGCAACCCACCAGGCCAAACCGGAACAGGCGGTAAACCAGGGTCAGTGGCGTTTCATAGCGCTGGCGCAGGATATTCAAGCGGCGGTTAATAGCGGGCAGGTGTTGACGCCAGGTGTCGAGACCATCTGAGACAAGGGCTGCCAGCAGTAACGCCGCAAGGCCGTACTGGATCTGGAGTATGCCTGTGTAGTGTTCCGTGCCATTGCGCAGTGTCAGCAGGCTGATGGCGCAAACCACCATCAGTAACCGTGTCAGCAGTGCAATGACAGGGGCTGGCTGAGAAGGTCTGTTCTGGCAAAGAGCAAGCGCAAGAGTGCCGCAAACCGTTCCCAGCACCATGCCGGCGAGCATGTCAGCGGGCCAGTGAACCCCGGCGGCAATGCGTGAAAAACCTGCCAGTATGGCCAGTGCAATTACACCACCTGCCAGGAACAGGTTGTCGCGAAAATGCCGGACAAGAATGGTGGCCAGCAAAAAGACCGTGGTTGTATGACCGGAAGGAAAGCTGCCATTACGAAACGCCTCACCAATCAGGTGAAAACTTCCGGCTTCCAGTACGGTAGGGGGGCGATCCACACCGAAGTAGCTTTTTAGCAGTCGCACCAGGATGGCGATCATTACGCTGGCCAGCACCACGGCTCGCATTTTGTCAGGCTGGTGGCGGAGCAGCAGTGCTGCTATGGCAAAGGCGAAAAAACCGTCGCCCAGGTTGGTGATCGCTGCCCAGAATGCTGTTGGTAGCAAGGCTGCCTGGTGGTTTATCAGAAGAAACAGTGTCGTGTTTTCTGCGGGATTAACCTGCAACCAGACCGAGGCCATGCAAAGAAGGATCAGTACCAATGCAAGCGAACCGGTCAGTGGACCGGTGAGTCGGATAGCGGACGGGGGATGAACAAGTGTCGATGTCGTCATTCTCAGGTGGTCTCTGATCAAGGCGTCCCTGGCGTGTCATTGAATGGTCTGACGCCATGCTATTCAGAGGGGTGTGAGAAAAATGTGAACGAGAGATGACATCCGTCGCCCTGCTGCAGAGCGGCGGATAAAGTCAGGATTATTATGGGGTCAGGGACGGGATGGTTGGCAGCGGTAGAACCGGAAGTGATTGACCAGAGTTGTGTTCATCCTGGCCTGATAACTGGATGCCCATGTACAGACCAGTCCGGGTATTTTTTCAATCTGCTGTGACGGTTGTTTTTCGTTGACCCGGATAAGAATGCCAGGCCGTTCGTTGTGAGGTTTGCCGAACCAGAGGTCAAACTGAGAGGTTCGACGGCTGATGACCTGCACAGGGGTAGGTCGGGCATACCAGGCGATGCGGCTGGCATGGGACCAGTTCGAGACCAGTAATACCGGATCATGATCGTTGGCAGGCAACTGCTCAAGCAGGGCTTCGGCACGGCTGGCCGCTTCTTTCCAGCCTATCAGATCCTTAACGGCGACCTTGCTGATGGTCATCTGGTTCATGGCGGCCACCATCAGGACAATGATAAAGCCCGTGACGACCAGTGAATACAAACCACACAGTTCCGTCATCAGATAGATGCGCTTATTGGGCCAGCTGGTGCACAGCCAGTATGCCACGAGAGGCGTCAACAGCGCCCAGCCGACCAGTGACCAGTGGGGCAGTGACTGGTTGTTACCGGTTGCGATGATCACGGTCGCCAGAACGGGGAACGCGGTGGTCAGTAGCAGTGTTTTGATCGACTTGTCTATAACCAGACGACAACTGACTATGCCTCCGATCAGCATGAGCGGACCATAGCAGGCGATCTGAATGAGCACGCCTCGCAGGAAGGCGCTCAGACGCCAACTGTCGCCGGTCGCATGGTTGAACTGGTAGTCGAAGGAAATCCATTCATGCTGGAAATTCCAGTAGATCACCGGTGTGATCAGTAGCAGGGCAGTGAGTGCCGCAAGCCAGGGTCCGGATTGCCGGAGCCAGTACCAGTGCTTGTTCAATGCCATGAAAATGAGCAGGCCAACCGGCAGGAGGATGGCGGTGTACTTGGTCAGCCCTGCCAGGCCAAGAATGACGCCGAGTAGCAGCCAATCCTGTGTTCGGTTTGTCTGATGAATCGCCCACAGTCTGTCAGCATACAAAAGGGTCAGTATGAGCAGCGGCCATTCCGGTACCAGGCCAAAACTCAACAGTTGAACGATCGGCATGCTGTGAAACAGGATCAGGGCAGCCAGTGGCAGCCAGTGAACGGTTGGAAACAGCTTTCTGCCGAGGCGATAGACCAGCAACCCGGCCAAAGCCTGAAGAAGCATTGGCCATAGCCGCAGTATCAGTTCGGTGTCGCCCAGTTGCAATGCCAGCCACTGTAGCCAGCCTATCAGCGGCGGGTGGTCAAAATAGCTCCAGTCCGGACGCAGTCCGTACAGGGCATAATGTGCTTCATCGACGCCCAGCGACAGTCCGGGGGCAATCAGCAGGTGAATGCCCAGAACCGCCAGCGTGATGGCCACGGCAATTCCTGAGGGCTTTATATACGTCTTCTCTAGCATGTGTGTCTGGTGTTTTTTATGACTCAGGAAACGGTGTTTCAGATGCCAGTGTTTCTGGTCAGATTAATTCGATCATGGGCTCGATCAGACCGGCGGCCTGTGACAGGTGCACGGCAGAAATCACCGGGATGTAAACAAACCAGGCGCTGGCATCCCTGAGCGCTTTGTTCAGAACTTTCGGTTTGATACTGATTTCCTGGGGCGCTTGGTAGAGGGACAGGTTGGGGATAAAACTAGGAGTACGGCTACGGTAATCCGCGTAGCGTTGGCCAAACTTTTGGTACAGGGAACGCTCTTCATGCCGGATCTGTGGAATGTGGCTGATACAGAACATCAGCAGCATAAAGGCAGTCAGCAGCAGACTGCCGGTCATCAGGCCAATGCCGCAGACACCGCACAGCGAAAAGAAATACAGCGGATTACGACACAGGGAAAACGGCCCGTAATCGACGACGGTTTTGTTCTTGAGGCCGGCAATAAACGTCATTGTGTAGAATCGGCCCATGGCGCCGATGATGATCAGGCCAAAACCGCTCCAGAACAGCGCACGCATCAGAACCGGGTCATCAAACAACGCCGGACGGCTGAACAGAATCAGCACAACCACTAACCCGAAACCGGCCCGGGCAAGCCGCAGACGCCTGCGGGACTGGCCAATTTTTTCAGACATAGGTATAACCCTCCGTGAATGAACCGTTGAGAATGGCGGTTTCAGGCTAACGGGCAGAGTGTCCAAAAAATGTGGCTGACCAGTGTTGACCACTGGTGTCAGAGACCGGAAAGGGTTCAGAACGGAACAGGTATTCAGGAATGCGCCTGCTGTTGATCGAAGACAACCGCGATATTGCCGGTGTCATATTTGACTATTTTGAAGCGCTTGGGCACGCCATGGATTATACGGCGGACGGCAATCAGGGGCTGGCCCTGGCCACAGAAAACGCCTATGACCTGGTGATTCTCGATATCATGCTGCCCGGGCGGGATGGCTACAGTGTCTGCCGGGCATTGCGGGAACGGCAGGTGGATACGCCCATCCTTATGTTGACGGCGCGTGATACCACCGATGATACGCTGCAGGGCTTTGGTGAAGGGGCAGATGATTACCTGGTTAAGCCGTTTGATCTGAAAGTGTTGCAGGCCCGTATTGAAGCGATAGTTCGTCGGCGATCCGGAGGCGCATTCGCAAAGCACTTGTCGTTTGACGTGCTGACGCTGGATCTTGGTAGCCATGCGGTTGAGCGGCAGGGCCACAGGGTTTCCCTGAATCCAACCTGTTTCAAACTGCTGAAAGCACTGATGCAAAAGGCACCCGAGCTGGTCACGCGGGAGGAGCTGGTCTATTCCGTCTGGAAGGATGAACCGCCGGATGGCGATTCTCTACGAAACCATATCTATCAACTGCGCAATCTCATTGATCGTCCGTTTACTTCCTCGATGCTGGTGACGGTGCCGAAAACCGGTTACCGGTTGCAGCCTGCCAGTGAAGAACCGGAAGAGGAGATAGTCTGATGATGTCGTTCAAACGACAGATTGCGACCCGGTTTTCGATACTGGCTGCTGCGGTTATTGCGACCTATTGCGCTATCTTTCAGGCAACGATGCACTGGACAGAGGATGCGGTTTCCAGTCGACGTCTGGCACTGCTAAGTGACTATGCAGTAGAACGATACGGCTCTGGTGAAACAGGCATGTTGAAGCTGAACCAATTTGCCGTTGCTTATGACAACTATTTCCTGCTGCCGGAAACGATCATGGGGTTGATTACCCCGGAATGGCGGGGTACGGAAGATTTTATCTGGAATGGTAACCGTGAGATCGCCATTCTTGCTGAGACTGTCACTATCCGGGGGCATGAAAAATCGTTGTACCTGATTGAAGATACGACGAATATCACGTTATCCGATGAAACGGAGCTATTGTTGAGCATCGGTTTTCTTGTGGTTTCGGTGCTGATGCTGGCTGTTGTCTGTCTTGTTATTGTTCGGATGGCAGGTCGTCTAAGTGCTCCCATGCGCTACCTGGCCCGGGAGCTTGATCGGTCAGATGCCGAAGATCTAGCACCACTGAATGGCATGCCGGCGACAACCTCAGAAATTTATCTGTTGACTGAAGCATTAAACGGCTATCGACGACGGATTCGCAAGGGGATTGAGAGGGAACGGGCTTTTAGCCGTTATGTCAGTCATGAATTGCGGACACCGATTACGGTGGCCCGCGGCGTGGCGACATTGCTGGGCGTCTCTACGGACAGGGCCTTCCTGGATAAACAACAGGCGCGTCTTGAGAAAGCCTGTCAGGACATGACGGATATTACGGAAACGCTGCTGGCACTGGTACGCGTCGAGAGTGCCACCGTTCAGGGCGAGTGTGTGCTGGATCATGAATTTCTGGAACGATTGATTGAAGACAGTCGACAGTTACTGGATAACAAGCCCGTTGAAGTGACCATTGATGTAATAAATACCCCGACGGTGTCGGCACCTGAAACCGTGATGCGGATGCTGGTCGGTAACCTGCTTCGCAATGCATTCAGTTACACCGATTCAGGGCAGGTAACAGTGTCTTTGTCTCGTTGGCAGTTGACCGTGACGGATACGGGTATCGGGCTTGATGTGAAGCCTGAGCAGCATGAAGGGCATGGCCTCGGGTTGGTGATGGTCAGAGATATCTGTCGTAAATACCGTTGGTGCTTTGTCCTGGAAAACCGGGCTGATGGTCAGGGCTGTCAGGCAAGCGTCGTTTTTAGTCCTGAACACGTGTCATGACATTTTCCTCACAATAGTCATTTTAGAGTAGCGGTTCGGATCAGTTACCGGACCGTCTCATGCTGTTTAGAATTTGTTGCTTTTTCCTTCTCTTTCTCACATGGCCGGGTGTATCGGCATCGGAGTCCGTTGAATTATTGCTGGTCGGCAGCCTCAAGACCAACAGGTCGTTGACGGTCGTCGCAGAAGTCGAGGGCGTTGTTGAATTCTGGGGATTTGATCGGGGAGAACAGACACAGACTGATCAGCCGCTACTCCAGATTAAGGACGACGACTACCGTATTCAGCACGACGAATCGAAAGCGGCCCAGGCTCAGGCCAGGGCTGACCTGTCCGCTAAAAAAGCCCGCTATGAGCGTTACCGTCGACTGGTTGATACCCATAGCCTTGCCAGGGACGAACTGGACAGTGCAGAAGCCGACTATCTGAAAAGTGAAGCCCAGCTCAGGCTGCAGGCGCTTGCGGTTGAGCAGGCACGCCTGGATCTTGAGCGAACACGTATCAGCGCCAAAGCCGGTTACTGGGTGGCGGAACGGCTGATAGAGCAGGGCGACTGGGTACAGAAAGGGCAGGCGCTCTATCATCTGGAGCAAATGGATACCCTGCGGGCGGTTGTGTACGTGACGGAAGAGGAACTCCACCGGATTCGGCCAGGTGATCATTCAGTGATCACCACGCTGTCACTACCCGGCGAATCGTTTGCGGGGACGGTGCTGCGTGCCGGCATCAAACCCGATGCTTCCACACACAGCTACCCCGTAGAGATTCTGGTAGAAAACCCTGACAGACGTCTGGTGGCGGGTTTTACCATTGATGCCCGGATCGTGCAGGAGTGAGACGGATGGAGCCATTCCTGCGTTTTTTTGCTGAAAAGAAATTCTTTGCCTCCATGATGCTGGCAATGGTCTGTGTATTGGGTGTGATGGCACTGTTTAATCTCAGGCTTCAGGAGTATCCCGCCTCGGCGCAGGGAGAGACCAGTATTACCACCCATTATCCCGGTGCCTCAGCCCACGAGATTGAGCTGGAAATTACCAATCGGCTCGAGAAGGAACTCAAGACCGTACAGGGGCTCAAGTATTTTGAATCCAGCTCCAGTGACGGGCTGTCAGTGATTGATATCCGTATCCGTGATGGCGAGAACCTACAAACGGTTAACCAGGATATCCGCGAAGCCATTGACCGGGTGACGGATCTCCCGGCGGATCTTGACCAAGCGCCGCTGGTCGAGGCGGAAAACCTCGCCATGTTTGAAATCCTGACGTTTGGTGTTGCCGGTGAGATGCCTTTCCCTGCATTACGCGAGTATGCCCGCCAGCTGGAAAAACAAATCCGGAGTATTCCGGGTGTCGGCAAGATCGAGACGGCTGCTTTACCGAACCGTGAGTTCATCGTGGCAATTGATCCGACCCGGCTGGACCGGTACGCCATCACGGCCTTTGATGTCGTCGATGCTATTGCCAAACGAAATATTTCCACCAGTGGCGGACAGGTCACGGCCTGGCAGCAGGACAGAAACCTGGTCACGTTATCCCAGGTGCAGAGTCCGGATGAACTGGCGGAGGCGATCATCAAGGTGCTGCCTGGCGGGGCACTGGTGCGTCTTGCCGATGTGGCCCGGGTGTATGACGGCTTTGAGCGTGAAACGGAACGGGTCACGATGAACGGTTTGCCCGCCATCGGGTTTACCGTTTTCAAGACCGAAGCGGGGGATATCATTGAATCGGTAGAGGCAATCCGGACACTGCTCAAGGCAGAAGAACGCCGGAGTAACGGGCAGCTGACGTTTCCTGTCACGCTGGACCTTTCTGAAGAAGTCGGCAACCGGTTTTCCGTAGTCGGAACCAACGGCCTTATCGGGATGGTGCTGGTTCTGGCGGTGCTGGCATTGTGTGTTCAGCGTCGTCTGGCGCCGTGGATTGCCACGTCATTGCCGTTTTGTGTCTTCGGCACACTGTTCGCGTTGCTGGTGTTTGGCTTCTCCCTCGACAGCATCACGTTGTCAGCCATCATGCTGGTGATCGGCATCATTGTGGATGATTCCATCGTGGTTTCAGAAAGCATTGACCAGCAGTTCCGACAGGGGCAGTCGCCTGTTCAGGCGGCTATTCAGGGATATCGAGAGGTTTTCCGGCCCTTGATGGCCAGTCTGTTGACAACGCTGCTGGTATTCCTGCCAATGTTGTTTATTCCCGGGGATATGGGATCGGCCTATGTCGTCATGCCCCTGACGATAATCATGGCGCTTTTTTTCTCGCTGGTGGATGTCTCAGTGTTACTACCCGCGCACTTGGCCTCGGCACTGTCGCGTGTTGGTCAATCATCTTCGTCAGATAGTTCGCATTGGTTTGATGTGCTGAGAGAGCGGTATCAACAACTATTGATGAAGGTTTTACGCTACCGCTACCCCGTTGTTGGTCTGGCCGTCGTACTGTTGGTGACAACGTTGTTTATGAGTTACCGATGGCTAAAGGTGGATTTTTTTCCTACTGAGGCGGCCCGTTATATCGAACTCAGTCTGGAAGTCGCTGATGGTACAACCATCGATGACGCATGGCGGGTGGGTAAAGAACTGGAAGCATTGATTGCGGCTGTGCCCGAAGTGGAGCGCTACCATATACAGCATCAGTCGCCGGAGAGCACCGGGCTGATCATTCTCAGTCCCAGCGAAGATCGAATCCTGTCTGCGGATGAAATTGCTGAATCACTGGAGAAAGCTGCCCGAGCCTTGCCTCTGGCGACACATGTGCAGTTTAAAGTGGATGGCGGGGGGCCACCGCCGGGAGACCCGATTGATTTTCGGGTATTTGGCAGCAGTGATGCCCACCGCGTTGCCATGGCGCAGGACCTGAAAGCCTGGCTTTCAGACCAGCCGGGTGTGCTGGAGGTAGAACTGGGCGATGATAATCGTCGTCCGCAGCTGCAAGTGGTGCCGGATTATGATTGGCTGGCCCGTCTTCAGCTATCCGTCGAAACCCTGACACGGACAATGGCGCTGGCTTTTGAGGGCGAGGAAGCCTCGGCCAGCTGGATCGGGGATGAAGAGGTCAAGCTGCGGGTCTGGTTGGATACCCCGTTTCGTCAACAGAATTATTTGCGGGATCTGGATATTCCATTAAATGACGGACGACAGGTGCCACTGAAGCAGGTGGCAGCAATCCAGTCGGTAGAGGCGCTCAGGGAGATTACCCACTGGAATGGTGATCGCAGTAGTCTGGTTACCGGCGATATTGACGATGACCAGCAGAATGCGAATACGCTTTCCAACAACACTTTGGCCTATTACGAGACGTTGGCAGAACGTTATCCCGGTATTCGGGTGGAGACCGGTGGCGAAGCGGAGCAAACGACAGAGGCTATGGTTGGACTGATCAGCGCGTTTGCCATGGCGATGCTGGCGATCTGGGTGGTGGTCGCCTTGCTGTTTGGTTCCCTGGTTCAGCCTCTACTGGTGATGGCGACCATCCCCTTTGCCATTGGTTCTGCCTTGCTGGCACTGATACTTCATGATGCACCGATGTCGTTTCTTGGGGGTATTGGCATTCTGGGGTTATGCGGCGTCGTAGTGAATAATTCCCTGGTCATGGTCGACCGTATCAATCGTTTGCGCACGGGGGGGAACCGCGTAGAACAGGCTCTGGTTCATGCTGCAGGAAGTCGCCTGAGGCCGATCCTGTTAACCACCATTACAACTGTTGTCGGGCTGTTACCGTTAGCCTATGGGTTGGGTGGTTCGGATGTTTATATGGGGCCAATGGCATTGACTTTGGGGTACGGTCTGTTATTTACGTTGCCAGTTGTGCTTTTCGTTTTACCCTGTTGTTATCGGGTGGGCGCTGATGTTTCGGAGCACTTACACAGGTGATGTCCTTTGCTTTTTATCAGGATCGGTCGTTCATTATTATGATAATGGGGAGGCTTACCGTAGAGCTAGAATGATTCCGGCAGTATTCGTGCTTTTGAGTGCTATTGGTTAGGCGGTTGTGATGCTGAAAAAATGCTGTTTTGTTCTGTTTTGCTTTCTCTTTTCTACCGCTACGGTAGCAGGTAACTCGGTAGCGGTGACTTATTTGCCTGTAGCAGATAACACGGAAAATCAGATCAGGCAGGAGATAGAACAATCGCGGCTGATTCAGGGTGTCATCACTCTGATGCGTGAGCGATTCCATTTGCCTTCCCCGTTAACAATACAGTTTGGAGGTGATGACGATCCTTCTTACGACACTGAGTCCCATACTATTCTCATTCCCTATCACTTTCTTGCTGAAGCCAGAGAACGGTTTACTGAGGCTGATTATTCTGAAATCGGCATGACAGCACAGGCCGCTGCACTGGATGTGTTGGCCCATACACTGTTACATGAATTTGGCCATGCCATTATCAGTATGAATAAACTCCCCGTAATAGTGAAAGAGGAAGATGCCGCAGACAGTCTTGCAACGCTGCTATTGATTGAGCGATTTGAAAGTGGTCAGGAGATCGCGTTGACGGCTGCAGACATGTTTGCCCTGGAAAGTGAAGATTACGATACGTTGGAAGAACCTGATTTCTGGGATGAGCACAGTCTTGATGCACAGCGTTATTACACAACCCTCTGTCACATCTATGGCAGCGATCCTGACAACTATGCGTACCTGATGGAAGAGGCAGAGATTGATCAGGACCGTCGCGAGCTGTGTATTGATGAATATGATGCGCTGTCGACCAGCTGGAATGCTTTGCTGGCGCCTTATCTGCAGGATTCCCGGAAGAAAACAGCTGGACAGGCCAATCGATCCTGACAAGCCGTGTATCCCCGGATGGCTCGTATTCTGTTTCTGCCTGATATAATGCCGGCCTTTTGATACCTGTGAGTTCTGTTTTCATGTCTTCAGACAGCTTTGATCAGCGCTTCGGCGGAACCCGTCGTCTGTATGGCGTTGAGGCGACCGAGCGGCTGCGTCGTGCCCATGTGTGTGTGATCGGCATTGGCGGTGTCGGTTCCTGGGCGGCGGAAGCCCTGGCCCGGTCGGCGGTTGGGGAGATGACCCTGATTGATCTGGATGATATCTGTGTCACCAATACCAACCGTCAGATTCATGCGCTGGCCAATACGATAGGTCAGGACAAGACCGAGGTGATGGCTGAACGACTCCGGCAGATCAATCCGGAATGTGTGGTTCACACCGTGGATGACTTTGTGACACCGGAGAATGTCGGAGAATTGATCGACAAGCGTTTTGACTATGTACTGGATGCTATCGATAACTTCCGGGCCAAAGCTGCGTTGATTGCCCACTGTAAGCGAAACAAGATCAAGATTATTACCACCGGCGGTGCCGGTGGCCAGATTGATCCCCTGAAAATTCAGGTGGCTGATCTGACCAAAACGATTCAGGATCCGCTGTCACGCAAGGTGAAGGATCAGTTGCGTCGTTTCCATAATTTTTCTAAAAATCCCAAGCGACGCTTTGCTGTTGAATGTGTCTTTTCCACGGAGGCGGCTCGTTACCCGCAACCGGATGGCTCTGTCTGCCAGACCAAACCGGATGCCGCGGGTTCCATGAAAATGGACTGTGCCAGTGGTTTTGGCGCCGCGACTGTCGTGACAGCGACGTTTGGTTTTGTCGCTGTTGCCCGCATTATCGAAAAGTTAACAACCGTGGTGAAATAAAACGCTACCGGTAGCGATGGGCTGTCAGCTGGATCTCTTTCACGATAGCCCGAATACCGTTGCCCCTGGAAGGACTCAGGTGATGCATCAGTCCCAGCTGCTCAAAGCACGCCTCCATATCGAAGTTTTCTATCGCCTCAGGTGTTCGCCCATTCAAGGCTGACAGGATCAGGGTGATCAGTCCACGAACAATACGGGCATCACTGTCAATGGCGAAATAGAGGCGCATGGTCGTTTCATCGTAGTAATGATGCAGCCAGACAGTACTCTCACAGCCATGGAGCCGGTTTTCTTCCTGCTTCATGGGTTCGGGTAACGCGGGCAGTTTTTTCCCCAGTAGCATGATGTGACGATAACGTTCCTGCCATCCTCGCAATGCCTGAAGTTCTTCAATCAGGCTACCTGCATCGCCAACTTGGGGGGATTCACTGGTGAAGGCATCCGGGATGGTCGTTGTTGCGATGGTGGCATGTTCAGTTGCTGTCGTGAATGACAGACTGTCTTTTTGCAGGGCGGCTACGGCTTCAATGAAAGTCTGGATTTCGGCCTCAGTGTTATAGAGGGCAATGGATGCCCTGACGGTACCCGACAGGTTCAGAAAAGACATCAGTGGCATGGTGCAATGGTGGCCTGTTCGCACTGCAATGCCCTGTTGATCCAGCAGTGTCCCGATATCCTGGTTATGCAGCCCTTCCATCACAAACGAAATGACGGACGTTTTCTGTGGCGCCGTACCGATGATCTGGAGGCCTGATATGGTATTTAGGCCTTCTGTTGCCAGTTCCAGTAGGGAATTTTCATGGGCCTGAATCTTGTTGTGGTCACATTGGCCAAGAAAATTGATGGCAGCGGCCAGCCCAAGGGCGCCAACGACATTGGGTGTACCGGCCTCGAACCGGAAGGGCGGTGAATTGAAGGTGGTACCTTCAAAACTGACGCGTTCTATCATTTCACCGCCGGTCTGCCACGGAGGCATGGCTTGAAGCAGGTCACGTTTGCCATACAGAACGCCGATGCCGGTGGGGCCGTAGACTTTGTGGCCGGAGAATACATAAAAATCACAGTCAAGCGCCTGAACGTCAACCGGGAAATGGGCCACGGCCTGGGAACCATCAATCAGTACACGGGCACCGATCGTATGCGCTTCCCTGATAATGTCGGGAACGGGGTTCACGGTGCCAATAGCGTTGGATACCTGGCAGAGGCTGACCAGACGCGTCTGAGGTCCGAGTAATTGCCGGAAGGCCTCCATGTCCAGTTCACCACTGGCATGGATGGGAATTACTTTCAGGCTGGCACCGGTGAACCGGCAGACTTGTTGCCAGGGCACAATGTTCGCGTGATGTTCCATGGCCGAGATAAGGATTTCATCTCCAGCTTTTAGCGTACTGAGCCCCCAGCTGTGCGCCACCAGGTTGATGGCCTCTGTCGCGCCACGGGTCCAGATGATTTCATCGGTATGGCCGGCATTGAGGAAGCGGCGTGCCGTGTCCCGGGCATCCTCAAAGGCATGGGTTGCCCTGGCACTCAGGAAATGAGTGGCCCGGTGGACATTTGCGTTGGCTTCGCGGTAATAATCGTTGACCGCGTTGATGACAACCTCAGGTTTCTGGGTGGTGGCGGCATTATCCAGGTAGATCAGGGGATAACCGTTGGCGCGTTGCCGGAGGATGAGGAATTCGGCGCGCAGCTCAGTGAGTTCTCGCATGGAAGATCATTGCCCATGTACGTGGCGGATACGTGAAAGCCCGACAGTTTACCATGGAACACAGGGTTGAACCCGGCAGGCGGACGACACTTGCACGGGAACCGGTTATGCTTGGATAAACGATTAATTTCAGCCTGTGGACAGACACGGTATGGCGCCTGCTATGGACTATCGCAACAAAATCACAACGGAACGGCTTCGGCCCAGCTCGGTCTTGGATGCTCGGGATATTGTCGAGGAAACAGAGAGCAATCGTGGGCGTATCATCCAGTCCTCGGCGATTCGACGCCTGCAGCAGAAAACCCAGGTTTATCCACTGGAAACCAATGCCGCAGTGCGCAGCCGTTTGACCCATTCACTGGAAGTGCAGCAAACGGGGCGTTTTATTGCGCGTCGGATATTGGCCGCATTCCGAGAACAGGGACAGCTCAGTACACTGGGGCTTGAAGGTATTGAAACCGCGTTTGTAAACCTGGTTGAAATGTCCTGCCTGATGCACGATGTGGGTAATCCGCCATTCGGCCATTTCGGTGAAGCCGCGATCAATGACTGGATGAAAAAGCATGCCGGACATTGCTACGAGAAGGCGAGCAATGCTGCAGAAACCAGTCCACTCTTTGATGAGGTGCTATTGCCGGATGTTTGCCTGTTTGAAGGCAATGCGCAGGGTGTTCGTATCATTGCGACCCTTCAGGAATTGAACCTGACCTGCTCCCAGATTGCAGCCCTGATCAAATATACCCGGCCTGCCTATCAGCCCAGGGATAACAAAGGCTTTGGCTTTGATTATCTCAACCGTAAGCCGGGTTATTACTATGCGGAAGAACCACTGATCCAGCATATCTGGCAACACCTCGGCATTGCTGAAGGCCACCGTTATCCCCTGACCTATATCATGGAAGCGGCGGATGATATTTCTTACTGCATTGCTGATCTGGAAGATGCTGTTGATAAAGGCATCCTGACGCTGAGTACACTTCGTAGTTTCCTTGAAGAAGAGTGGACTGAGCGATGTCATGGGCAAAGTCAGTATCTGCCGGATATCATCGAGGATGCCATGACAGCGGATATCACCGCGCATGGTTTCATTACCCGTTTCCGTACCCGTCTGGTGAATGATTTGGCTGCGTATGCAGCACAGCGGTATATCGAGTGTCATGAGCAGATCTATGCTGGCAGCCTGAATGAACCCCTTATCGATGGCGGCTCAGAACAGCATCTGGCACTGGTAACTCTCAAGCAGGTAGCCCGCAAACATGTCTTCAGTAGCAAGGAAGTAGAAACCCCTGAATTGAGGGGCTATTCCGCGCTTAAGGGACTGCTGGAAATCTACCGTCCTTTACTGGAAATCAGCGCCGATGATATTGCTGCGATGGTACGTAAGGAACACAGTCCTTACTTTATTTCACAGCGGTTGTTCCACCGGTTGCCAAAGCGGCATGTGGAAGCCTACTTAAGACGCACAACTGAACTTGCTGATAGCGTCAACAGTTCCCAGGAAAAACAGGAGCTGGAATGGTATTACCGTATGCGACTGCTGATTGACTACCTCAGTGGCATGACAGATGACTTTGTTTTGCGAGAGTTTCAGTGTCTTTCTGCCATCTAACCTCGTTTTTGCTATAGCCAACAGATACCTGGTTCTTTTGTAATATCTGTTGGCCAGTGGATGTATCGATGACAAATTTACAATGTCTGTCATCTTACACCGGCTGGTTGGACGTATAATTCCACACACTCGTAAACGACAGTTTTTCTTTTTATTCGGCATTTGTCGTTTTTATTGTGATGTTCAGGGAAACACTCTGATTATGGGTCAACCTGTTTGTCCGGAGATGGAGTACAAGCTGTGGGTAACAGGAAAATAGGCATTGCGCTGGGTTCGGGATCTGCCAGGGGCTGGGCGCACATCGGTGTACTCAAGGGGTTGCGTACCCTGGGTATTGAACCAGAAATAGTGACAGGTTGTTCAGCCGGTTCACTGGTAGGCGCCGCCTATGCCTGTGGGTATCTGGATGAATTTGAGGATTGGGTCTGTTCACTGCACTGGCGTGATGTCATGGGGCTGGTGGATGTGACGTTGTCCGGTGGTCTGGTGCGCGGCGATAAAATGCTGCAGTTTTTTCGTGAAAACGACCGTGATGCGTTGATTGAGGATGTTGAACGGCTGTATGCGGCGGTAGCGACCAACATGGAAACCGGGCAGGAAGTCTGGCTCCGTGAAGGTTCCATCCTGGAAGCGGTGCGTGCGTCCTGCACATTTCCCGGTTTGTTTGCGCCTGTTTTGCGTGATGGCGCCTGGATGCTGGATGGTGGCTTGGTGAACCCGGTTCCCGTTTCTCTCTGCCGTGCGATGGGTGCGGATATTGTAATTGCGGTGGATCTGAATACGCACCTCGTTCGCCCAAGGCTCCGGCGGCAGGAAGAGATAGAACCTTCTGCCTGGCGCGAAAAACTGAGTGGTCTCATCGGACCGCAGAAGCCCCGTCAGGAAGCGCCGGGCATTATGGAAGTGATGGCAACGTCAATTCATATTATGCAGGATCGTATCACCCGGAGCCGAATGGCAGGGGATCCACCAGATATCCTGTTAACCCCCCAGTTGGCGGAATATGGCATGTTCGACTTCAGTCGTTCGGTGGACGCGATAGCGGAAGGGGAGGCCGTTGTACTGGCCGCAGCTCAAAGGATACGTCGGTTGACGGGTATTGAGGCGGCAGAACCGATGGAAGTCGCAGAACCGGCTTTGCCTGAATAGCCGGTTATAACGGGAAGCCGGTCAAACAATCGGCTCAGTCTTCATGGTATTCTGCAGAAAGCCATGAGCTGGCATACAAAAAATAATAACAAGTCTGTGTTAAAAAGGAGTTTTACCATGTCTTTCCGATGGCTGGTGCCGTTTCTGCTGTTGTTCCAAGGCTCGCTTGCCTGGGGCGTTACTCAGGATGATGTTTATGCCATGAAACGGCATGTGTTTCATATCGTCAGTGCCTTTCACATTATTACGCTGGAAGCCGGTGATCAGCCGGCGATAGATCGTTTGGATGAGAAACTTGCGGATGCTGAAGCCCTTCTTGAAACGCTGGAGGTGAAGGAAGACTCTGTCATTGCCGAAGATATGCAGACGCTGAAAGCATTTTGGCCCCGCTTCAAGGAGCATGCACTGGCCAATGATATTCAAGATAACGGCTATACCAATGCCTATGCGATCGTTGATATCAACAAAAGCCGTGACGATATGATCGAACTGCTGGATGCCATTGAAACCAAAGTACTGGCTCTGTACGAGGAGGAGCCGTTACGCATACGCTTGCTGCAGCTCAGTGTGGAAATGGAACAGTTGACGATGGCTTACCTCTTGTTGTCTACCATGGTTGGTGGAGCGGAAGGCATCTATACCGGGGACAATAATGTTGAATCGACCGATGCCATGGCTGCCGCGTTCGGTCAGCGTCTGCGTACACTGATAGAACAGGCCAGGGATTCAGACACGATTGGTAATGAATCATTGGAAAAGGCGGGTAAGTTCTGGCGCTATATTGAGCCGTCTATGATCAACTTCAATACGAACAGCGTTCCAACGATCGTTGCCATGTATAACGATAGGATAGTAAGCAATCTACTTGGCGCAGCCACGCATCCGTAAATGGCTCTGCACAGAGCGATGATGATTCACTGCCTTTCTTCCTCGTCTGCAGCAAACAAATACCTCGGTGCTGCAGACGAGGAATCATCGGAGAATATGTTCTCCCCAACCGCATCGTCTCTTCCATGAAAGCGCATTTCCAGCAGCTGCTCAAAGCGGTGAATTTGCTCTTCCAGCCTGTCCAGAAGGAAATCGTCTTCTGACAGATTGGGAATGGAAAGTTGCTTCATACAAACAATCAAACCCTTCAGTCTCGATAGGTGGTAAGCGTAGAACGGTATCGGTAAATACGCATCTGGCGGGTAATATTGTTTCGTGATACCGAATCCTCTGTTTGATAGTAAAAAAATACTTGAAGTGCTTTTCTCAGGCATCATGACATGTTGTACCATGGCCCGAAAATAAGAAGCAGGCCTTACAGGCTGGGTAAAGGACGGGCTGTTTATGATCATAATCACTAACCGTAATTGCCTTCACGAGGAAGATGATCCCTGCCAGCGCTTTGGTTGCGAGTTCAACTCCCTCGGATCGGATGAGTTGCGGGTTGCTATTGCGGACTATCAGGAGGCACAGGGATGGTCCCTGGATATTCTTGATGACGTCTGTCTGCTCAATGGCAAACCTGTGCCTGCCAGCGAATATGCCTTTAGTTATCTTCAGCAACGTATGAAACAGCATCAACGCAATTGCCTGTTTTATGTGCATGGTTTCAATAATGATTTTGCCGATGTACTGACAACAGCGCATGAGCTGGAATCGCTCTACGATGTGGAGGTGGTCGCCTTCAGCTGGCCCGCGAATGGACGACAGGCGTTTGCCGGTCGAGCGGGCGGCGTTGCTTCCTATCTAAGCGATAAGCGTGAAGCGAGTCAGTCCGTGGTGGCGTTGGACCGGGTATTGGAAAAGCTGCGCTGGTACCTGGATCGTTACAACAGCGACGATGATATTTGCGATATGCGCTTGAGTATTCTGTTCCACAGCATGGGGAATTATCTGTTCAAATGCATGTTTAAATCCGGTGTATTTCAGGGCGAAACGGGTGTCTTTGACAATGTGATTCTCTGTCAGGCGGATGTAAATAATGTGGATCATGAATTGTGGGTTGACCGCATTACGTTTCGGCGCAGGCTCTATATCACCATTAACGAAAATGATTACGCGTTGGGTGCGTCCAGAATGAAGTTTGGTGCACGTCAGCTGGCTCGCCTTGGCCATTTCAGTACCAACCTGGTTGCCAGAAACGCCAGTTATATCAATCTGACGGAAGCTAATCAGGTGGGTATGTCCCATTCACCGTTTGATGATGCGACGACATCCCAGAACCCGAAACTGCATCAATTATTTCGATCGTTATTCAATGGGGAGGCTGTAGAGAAACGGCTGACGTTTGACAGTCATTGTCGAGCCTATGAATTATAGCGGTTGGATTATGGTTTTAGGCGCTGATAGCTGATGGTAAAGCGGCTGACACCAATAGCTCTCGGCGGTGTGATTGTTATGCTGAGTCGGTCACCGTCGAGTTTCAGCTGAATTTCTTCAGTGCCTTTGAGATCCTGGCGATCCAGAAGATTGAGCAGCAACAGCAAGGTGAAATCTTCCATATAGGGGTTGCGTCCCCGCTGGAAAGTAAATCGACCTTCTTTGCCGGCGCTCCCCTCATCCATAGAGAGACGTCCTTCGGCATGGTAGGTGCTTTCTCTGCCGACGCCCTGGTTGGTGCTGTAGGCGGTGCCTTCGAGGATGACGTTGGTATCCGATATGGTCAGGGTTTCATCGACCTTTTCCGGAAAATTGTATTCCGCCGGAATGTCTTCGAAGAACGTGAGCACTTTCAGAGCCAGTTCCTGCTGGGTTGGGGTGCTGCCGGTTCGTTTCCAGGAACCCTGGATAGCTTGCAGCCATTCTTCAGCCGACAGGGAGCGTGTCGCTGTCTTTACGGCTTGTGATTGGCTGACGGGCTTGTCAGTAAAATGAATGACCCCGTTACTGTCCTTCCAGCGATAGACTTCACTGTGAGCAAGAGGGCTGAGGAATACGGAAAGCAAAACCAACCATGACAGTTGTCGTACTGTCATGGTTGGTTTGCGGTGTATCTGGCTGAAAAAGATCATTACATCAACTCGTGTATTGATTTTCAGATCCGGATATCAATGACGGTGGATCAGGTATGGATCCAGTGCCGCGCCGCGGAATTGTTCCAGCTTCTCGCGATGGTGCATGGCTGGCTTGGTGCGATGCACTTCGACCTCGGCACGACGGTTCTGGGCACGTCCTTCGCGGGTGCTGTTACTGGCCACCGGAGAACTTTCACCTTTGCCTTCCACCTTGATGGAGGCAGACATCACGCCTTTGCTGACCAGGTAGTCGCGCACGGCATTAGCCCGCTTGACGGAAAGGCTCTGGTTGTAGGTAGAGGCACCGATGTTACAGGTGTGACCGGCGATCCGGATTTCTGTGTTGGGGCCAGCCATGTCTGCGACTTTATCCAGGGCTTTCTTGTCATTGCTGCCCAGGCGGTAAGAGTCGAAGTTGAACATGATCTTGGAATGGTCTGCTACGGTTGACTTGGCCATATGATGGCTGTCGTCTTTGCTGTCAGAGCCGTCGCTGTCACCCGCCATGGCACAGCCTGCACCACCCACCAGTGCACCAGCGGCAAGTCCGATACCGGCAGTTGCTGCACTCTGCGCTGCACCACCGAGACCCCACAGCATGCCGCCAGCCAGAGAACATTTCGTCCAGTTGGCATTACCATTGTGAGAGCTGGTTGTTGCACAACCTGAGGTGATAAGAACCAGGGCGAATAACCCAATCATTCTTAATTTACTTTGGATCATTGCAAACATCTCCTTCCTTGGATCAGTTACTTACTACGTTATCCAGTAACGAACCCGATCTGAGTGGCCCTGTTGTTAGATACACGGGAGCCGAGGCTTAAAAGCGGGTTGTATCAACGAAGAGTATAGGGGACTGAAAAGGCCAGATTTGGGCTTGAGACCTGAAAATAAAGGAAATGTTGATGATTTGACGCCCGCCAATGTGCTACGGCGGGCATCAAGGTGGGAGTGTCATATCCGGGACGCTGCCCGATTACCCGTTCTGTATTTTAATCGACATAGAGATCCTGAAACAGGTTGTCAGCCTGAGTCGGATCACAGGCGTAGTGGCTGAAGTCTGTGATGCCACGTTCCCGAAGAATGTCTTCATCCAGTAGGGTCTGCCCGGTTAGTGCCAGATCAGCGGTGGATAAGATCTCATAGCCGGCATCCGCCATAATGACGGGTTTGCGGCTGCGGCGCATGATGGCATCGCCACCGGTTTTTTCTACTGCGGCAGTTGCGATAGATGTTCGGGGCCACAGGGCGTTGACTGCGATGCCGTAACGGCGGAATTCACCCGCCATCCCCAAGGTCAGCAGACTCATGCCGTATTTGGTGACGGTATAGGGAATATACGGCGTCAGCCATTTTTCCTTCAGGTTGATGGCGGGTGACAGGTTAAGGATATGGCCGTTATCAGACTTTTTCAGCCAGGGTAGTGCGGCCTGTGAGCAGAGAAACACTGCCCGGGTATTGATCTGGTGGATAAGGTCAAACTTCTTGAGTGGTGTATGTTCCAGGGAGGTCAGGCTGATGGCTCCAGCGTTGTTAACGAGCGCGTCAATGCCGCCAAAGCGGTTGGCAGCCTCCTGAACCATACCTTTCACCTGGGCTTCATCGCGCACATCTACCTGGATAGGCAACGCCTGTCCTCCGGCTGCTTCCACTTCCTCTGCCACTGTATGGATAGTGCCGGGCAGAGTTGGGTGCGGATCCGCTGATTTGGCGGCAATCACGATATTGGCGCCATCCCGGGCGCAACGCAGCGCCAGTTCCCGGCCAATACCGCGGCTTGCTCCCGTGATGATTATGGTCTTGTTCTTCATGGACATCCTGGTTGCTCCGTCAGGGTCATGTGGACAGGTCTGTTGTGCAGACGGGGGTGTTATTTCAGAATCAGTTTCAGTGCCATTTCGGTCAGATCGCTAAGCGTCAGTGCACCACTTTCTTTATACCAGTACGTAGTCCAGTAAAGGCTGCCGCTCAGGAAACGACGCAGGACAAAGGGTTCTATCCCGGGCTTCAGGTACTCAGTGGCACCGGTAAACTCTGTCACCCAGAGTTGCTCATACGCTTCCCGGATGTGTAGCAGTTTCTCCTGGTTTTCCGGTGACAGTGATCGCCATTCGTAGACCAGCACCGCCAGCGCATGGCCGTTTTCGCCCTGGATGGATTCCAGTTCACAGCGGATCATGGCGCGCAGCCGTGCTACCGGCGTGTCGATTTCAGCCAGTGCTGATTCCATACGGACCAGCAGGCTGTTGACGCTTTCTTCCATCACAGCGCCGAGGATATCGTCCTTGGTCTTGAAATGATGAAAGATGCTGCCGGAGAGAATACCGACGGCATTGGCAATATCACGAACCGTGGTACGGTCATAGCCCTTGGTCCGGAACAGTTCGGCAGCAGCCTGCAGCAGCTTGCCCCGGGCGCTGTCTGGGTCGGTCAAAGTGGTCGTTCGTTGTTCCATTATCGGTAGTCCATGGTCAGGCGGCGGTGTCCGGTTCGATCGTGGCCAGCAGTTGACGGCTGCGAACCTGTTCACCGGACGCCACTTCCAGCGAGCAGAGGATGCCGTCACAATCCGCTTTCAGGGGGTGTTCCATTTTCATGGCTTCCAGCACCATGACCGTTTGGCCTCGGCTGACGTTCTGTCCTGTCTCGACCAGGACATCGACAATCAGACCATCCATGCTGGCTTTGATGCGTCCGTCGCCTGCCTGGTCAGAGCTGCTTGCAGGCATCAGAGTGCGGTCATGGAAGGTATAGTCACCCGCCGCCGTTGATAGATAGAGTGCGCCAGCCTGTTTGCTGAAGGTAAGGGTTTCCCTGATGCCGTCAATGCTGAATGAGACGTTGTGGCCTTGAGTAGCCAGAAGCTCAATCGTGAAGTGCTCGTCCTGAATATCCACTTGGTATTGCGCATTTTTTTGGGTGATAGCAATGAGTGTTTCATTCTCATCACAGGTCAGCGTACAGCTCCTGCTGGGTGCTTCTGTGCTACGCCAGCCGCTCAGTGAACGTTCTTCGGTATGATGTGCCTGCATAAGAACAGCGGCAATCGCTAACAGCTGAATGGAAGGTGATTGCCCATTTTCTTCAACGGCATCACCATACTGTTCAAGAAATGCGGTGGTGGCCTCGCCATTGATAAAGGCCGGGTGGGACAAAATAGCAGCTAACCAGCTGCGGTTGTTCTTGAGTCCTGT
This sequence comes from uncultured Kistimonas sp., assembly GCA_964291505.2. Lineage (GTDB taxonomy): Bacteria > Pseudomonadota > Gammaproteobacteria > Pseudomonadales > Endozoicomonadaceae > Kistimonas. The sequence goes on from OZ220216.1 coordinate 516,382, forward strand.
CAGCACGGTATCTTCAATGGCGCATACCAAACGACGCCGTGCTTCTTCACGATCCTGTCCCCAGGCGATGATCTTGGCGAGCATCGGATCGTAGTGAGGTGTTACGGTCCCCCCCGTTTCTATGCCTGCATCGGTTCGGATACCCGGAGCATCAACGGGTTGCCAGCGTTGGATAGCGCCTGCCTGAGGCATAAAGTTACTGGCGGGATCTTCTGCATAAAGTCGGACTTCAATGGCGTGGCCATTCAGGACAATGTCGTCCTGCTGCAAAGGCAGTGGCTTGCCGGCGGCAATATCCAGCTGCCAGGCGACCAGATCGGTACCGGTGATCAACTCAGTAACAGGGTGTTCGACCTGCAGTCGGGTATTCATTTCGAGGAAATAAAAATCGCTATTCTGGTCCAGCAGAAATTCCACGGTACCCGCGCCAACATAGTTGCAGGTTCTGGCCGCCAGAACAGCCGCTTCGCCCATACGTTGTCTCAGGCTTGAATCAACGGCCGGTGACGGGGCTTCCTCGACGACTTTCTGGTGTCTGCGCTGAATGGAGCAATCCCGTTCCCCGAGGTAAACCGTATTGCCCTGCTGATCAGCAAAGACCTGAATTTCCACATGGCGAGGCTGGAGAATGGCCTTTTCAAGAATCAGCTGGCCGTTGCCAAAGGCGTTTTCGGCTTCGCTGCGGGCGCGTACCAGGGACTCGATCAATGTGCTTTTATCATGAACCAGGCGCATACCACGGCCACCACCGCCGGCAGATGCCTTGATCATCAGGGGAAAGCCAATCGCCATGGCCGCTTTCTGAAGCGTGTCATTATCCTGCTCATTGCCTTCATAGCCGGGAATGCAGGGAACGCCTGCCGCCTGCATGGCAATTTTGGATTGTCGTTTACAGCCCATCAATTCGATGGCGTCCGGGCGTGGGCCGATAAAGACCAAACCTGCTGCTACACAGGCGCGGGCAAAATCCGCATTCTCTGACAGGAAGCCGTAGCCAGGGTGTATGGCATCTGCACCGGTGCGCTTGGCGGCATTGAGGATGTTATCCGCGCGGAGATAGGACTCCCCGACAGCCGCCGGACCAATACAGACAGCCTGGTCTGCCATGGTGACATGCGGTGAATGGCTGTCAGCCTCGCTGTAAACGGCTACCGTTCGATAACCCAGGGCTTTGGCGGTACGCATGACACGTACCGCGATTTCGCCCCGGTTGGAGACCAGTAGTTTGGTGAATACGGTCATGCTTCACTCTCCCGTTCAGTCGCCCACGCAGGTTTGCGTTTTTGCATAAACGCCGTCGTTCCCTCAATCCCTTCGTCACCCCGGATTGCGTCAGAAAAGGCTTTGGCGGCATCATCCAGTAATACGCCAAGGTCGGTTTTACCAACCGCGAGCATCAACTGCTTGGTGACGGCATTGGCTTTGGGTGCGCATCGTTTGATACGTGACAGGGTATTTGCAAGTGCCTCCTCAAGCGACTCCGTTGAGCTGTATACGCTATGGGCAATGCCAAGTCTTGCCGCTTCGTCACCACTTAATGATTCGCCCAGCAGGGCCAGGCGACGTGCCTGGGTCAGTCCAATGCGTTTGACCACGAACGGGGCAATCTGTGCGGGTGGAATCCCCAGGGATGTTTCTGGCAGGGCAAAACGGGCCTCGCTATGCGCCAGGGCAACATCGGAGATACAGGCCAGACCAAAGCCACCGCCCATGACCGTGCCTTCCAATACGCAGACGATCACCTGGGGGGCTTGCTCTGCCATTTCCAGTAGCTGACCAAAACACCGGTTCAGTGCGTAGAAAGGATCATTGTCGTCTTTTCCAAGGCGCGCGCGGGCATTGGCCATATCTCTGATATCACCGCCAGCGCAGAAATGACCATCGCTGCCTCGGAGTACGATGGTCCGCAGGGTAGTATCCGTACTGGTAGCCTCCAGGACGGACATTAATTCCTGCACCATGGCCAGACTCAGGGCATTACGGACTTCAGGACGATTGAAGGTTACAAACAGCGCGTGGTCACGCTGCTCCAGTAACAGGTGTTCACAGACCGGTAATGTCATGGCCATTCTCCTATCAACCTTTCTTTTTGCCCGGAAGGGTGCCCATGAGTTTGCTGATAATGCCGAGCATGATCTCGTCCGCTCCGCCGCCGATAGAGGTCAGACGCATATCCCGGTAGGCGCGGTTGATCTGGCTTTCGAACATGTAACCCATGCCGCCCCAGAACTGGAGACAACCGTCGGGTATTTCCCGGCACAGGCGTCCGGCCTTGAGTTTGGCCATGCTGGCCAGCTGGGTGACGTCTTTGCTATTGATATAGGTTTCTGTCGCCTGGTAGACCAGTGCACGCAGGGATTCGACTTCGGTCTGCATCTCGGCAAGGCGGAAATGGATATATTGGTTGTCGATCAAAGGCTGGCCGAACGTACGACGCTCGCGGCAATACTCAATGGTGTCGTTAATGCACATCTCCAGCCCCTTGATAGCCATGGAGGCGCCGAACAGCCGTTCTTCCTGGAACTGCAGCATCTGCATCATAAAGCCCATGCCTTCGGCGCCAATCCGGTAACGCTGGGGAACACGGACATCATCAAAAAAGATCTGGGCGGTATCGGAACTGCGCATGCCCAGCTTGTTGAGTTTGTCGGAAAAGGTAATGCCGGGAGTATTGGTCGGGACGATGATCAGGGACTTGTTTTTATGAACTTTGTCGTCTGACGTGTTGGCCAGCAGACAGATGTAGTCAGCCTGTGTGGCGTTGGTTATCCACATCTTGGTGCCATTGATGACATAGTCGTCACCGTCCTTGCGTGCCCAGGTTTTGAGCCCTGCCACATCTGATCCGGCACCGGGTTCGCTCACACCAATGCAGGCGACCTGTTCACCGCGGATGGCAGGCGCCAGGAACTCTTCTTTCAGGTCGTCTGTCGCGAAGCGGGCCAAGGCTGGTGTTGCCATATCTGTCTGGACGCCAATGGCCAGCGCTACGCCACCGGCACGGCTCAGGCCAAGCTCTTCGGCAAAGACCATCTGGTAGCTGTAGTCCAGTCCCATACCGCCCCAGACTTCCGGTTTGGCAATGCCTAGCAGGCCGAGTTTACCGAGTTTGCCAAATAGCTCATGGGCCGGAAATATGCCTTCTTTTTCCCAGGTTTCCGCGTTGGGGTTGATCTCGTTGTCAACAAACGCCTTGACTGTACGTCGAAGTTCTTCATGTTCCGCAGTAAATTTCATCGTCCTGTCCTGCCTTGATGTTGTTCTTGTTGACCTGACTGCCGGGCTTAAAAACGGCTGATGCCAAAACTGTTGCTGTTGAGTGTCCGTTGCCGACTTTCACGACAGATGTCTAGCACATAGGCCAGTACCTTGCGGGTATCCCGGGGATCAATCAATCCGTCGTCCCACAGGCGAGCCGTGCAGGCCAGTGCCGTGGAACCCTGGGCTAGCTGTTCCGCTGTTTTGTTTTCCATCATTTCCAGCATGGCGGGATCCGCCGGTTGCCCGCTGCGTGCCATTTTGGCCTCCATAACGATGCGAAGCACTTTGCCAGCCTGTTGTGCGCCCATAACGGCAGTGGCGCTGTTGGGCCAGGCAAAAATGAAGTCGGGTTCGAAGCCCCGGCCGCACATGGCATAGTTACCGGCACCATAGGAGCCGCCAATGACCAGGCTGATTTTGGGTACACGGGCATTGGCGACAGCCTGGATCATCTTGGCGCCATGCTTGATGATGCCGTTATGTTCCACTTCGGTGCCGACCATGAACCCTGTTGTATTGTGAAGAAAAAGAATCGGTATGTTGGCCTGGTCGCATAACTGGATGAACTGGGCGGCTTTGGTCGCACCCGCCGGCGTGATGGGACCATTGTTGCCTATCAGTCCACAGGTGTGCCCTTCAATCGTGAGATGGCCACACACGGTTTGCTGGTCATATTCACTTTTGAAGGAGAGGAACTCGGAATCGTCACTAATCCGTGCAATAACCTCTGCCACATCATAGGGGGTTTTGGGGTCGGCCGGGATGATGCCTATCAGTTCTTCAACAGGGTATTTCGGCTGTCTGACGGTATGTCGGACTTCAGGCTGTGCAGGAGAATTCCAGGGCAGCAGAGCCATAATTTCACGGGCAATGCGGATGGCATCCTGATCATTTTCTGCCAGATACTCACCGGTTCCGGCTGACTGGGTATGCATTTCCGCGCCGCCCAGCTCTTCATCCGTTGCGATTTCACCGGTCGCCGCCTTGAGCAGTGGTGGGCCAGCCAGGTACATGGTGGCCTGCTTGCGTACCATGACCACGTAGTCAGACAATGCTGGCTGGTAGGCGCCTCCAGCAGTGGCGCTGCCATGAACGACAGTGACCTGAGGAATACCCGCGGCGGACATCCGTGCCTGGTTATAGAAGCCTTTACCACCTGGTGCAAAGGTCTCTGTCGCATGATTCAGGTCCGCACCGCCGCTTTGGGCGAGGGTTACAGTCGGAAGTTTTTGTTGCAGGGCAATCTGTTGCAGGCGCAGGCGTTTCTCCAAGCCTATGGGGGTGATAGTGCCACCTTTGACCGCAAAGTTATCCACCACCACCATGCAGCGGACACCGGATACATACCCAATGCCAGCAATACAGCCACCACCGGCACTGCTGCCGTCGCGGTCGCCATACATCTTATAGCCAGCCAGTGTCGACAGTTCCAGAAAAGGGCTGCCGGGATCAAGCAACAGGTTCAGTCTTTCCCGGGGGAGCAGTTGGCCCCGTTGTGTATATTTTTCCTTTCTTTCCAGCGCTTTTTGATTGGGCAGGGCTTCCAGGGTGCGGAATGCAGTGACATGGGATTCCATCGCTTCCCGGTTACTGTGAAAAGTCTGGGAGGATGGCTGTAGGGTGGATTCAATCGCCGGCATTAGTCGTCCTCGCAGGTGGTCAGTACATCCGGTGTTTCGGCTCGGTGAAAGCCATTGAATGGCGTGTTGTTTCTCGCCTTGGCCTGCATCGGCCAGAGGCTGGTGCCCAGTGGGGCGCCGCCATCTACACGAATGGTTTCGCCATTAATAAAGGCGCTGGCATCACTGAGCAGGAAGCAGATGGCGGCACTGATTTCTGATTCCGTGGCCAGTCGCTTGAGTGGCACGCTGTCTTTCAGTTTCGGAATAATGGCCTTGACCGGGCCTTCATAGGTGTCGAGTCCGCTGGAGGCGACCCAGCCCGGGGCAACCGCATTGACACGTACGCCATTGGGCCCCCATTCAAAAGCGGCGGTTTTTGTCAGGTTTACCATGCCGGCGCGTGCGGCGCCTGAGTGGCCCATGCCCGGCATACCGTTCCAGTTGTCGGCGGTAATGTTGACGATGGCGCCCCCGGTCTTTTTCATGCATTGGTTGTACACTTCCCGGGCCATGAGAAAGCCGCCGGTCAGGTTGGTACTGACAACAGCATCAAAGCCTTTCTGACTGATGGATTCTAAGGGGGAGGGGTACTGGCCGCCGGCGTTATTGACCAGTCCGTGTATTATTCCGCAGCGGGATAGAATCGCTTGTACCGTGTCCCTGACGTTTTCTTCATTCCGGATATCCAGCGAATACGTGAAAGCCTGTCCGCCGTCTTCAGTGATTTCCTGGCAGACGTGTTCGAGTTTTTCCGGCTTTCTGCCAATCAGGATCACTCGGGCGCCAAGGGCAGCGAGCTCGTGTGCTGTACAGCGGCCAATGCCACTGCCGCCACCGGTAACAATGATGGTTCGGTCAGCAAAGAGGTTATCTCTGAAAACAGACTGGTAAGACATGCGGTACTCCCTGTTTACGCGGTTGCTTGATGGTGGATGCCCCGAGCCAGCTCTTCAGGCACCGGAACCGGGAAATCAAGCAGTTGTTGAGCGAACGCCTTGCCCTGTGGGTCAATCCGGAGACTGGCAACACCGCCACCGCCGAGGCTGTTTTCCAGCAGGAAGTTCAACGCATGAATGCCTGGTAACTCCCAACGCGTGACTTTCCCTTTTTGGGGATCTAAAACATGTTGCATCCAGTCAGAGACTGCGGTTTCTGTTAAGGCTTGCTGAATAAAGGGCAGGTATTCTGGCTGACGGGCAATGACACCAATATTGGCATGATTGCCCTTGTCACCGGAGCGGGCCAGGGCAAGCGTGATAAGGGGTACCGTTGTGTTGCAGGCCGGGAGTTCCAGTGTCGTTTTTGTAACGGAAGTCTTGTTTGCGTTCTCTCTGTGTTCCGTATCGATACTGACGGGTTGTGTCGTCTCTCCTGTGGTGGCCGAAACGGCAACGTTGTCTTTATCCAGCAAGAAGGAATAGAGACGTATAACCGGCCATACACTGGGTCTTCCTCCCAGCACACCGGTAATGCCGGGCGCCATTGCGGTGGCCGCCTGGGCTATTTCCCGGGAGAAAAGTTTCAGGGCATTCTGGTTTGTGTGGCTGACGGAAATCTTGACCACGACTTCCCGGGTTTGTTGTTGCCGGGCCTGTTGGCCGTATGTGCTCTCGGCGCCCAACAGTTCAATACATGTATCCTGATAGTTGCCAAGACCACGGGCTTCAAAGAGATGTGTAGTTTTCGTCAGAATCGCCTCTGCAACCCTTTGTCCTTTTTGCGCAGCATCAATACCCGCCAGCAAAAAGGCGACGATACATTTGTAACCCGCCATATAGGTGGCGGATACCTTGTATTGCCCGGTCGGTGGCAAACCTGTCGAGCCGGTCACGCGTACTTTGTCTTTTTCCAGCTGTTCCAGCTGAACCTGGCTGAAGTCACAAACGACATCGGGTAACAGATAAGCCGTTGGATTGCCTATCTCATAGACAAGTTGTTCTGCCACAGTCTGACACGTCACTGTACCGCCGGTATTGTCGGGCTTTGTGACAATGAAGGAACCATCCGCATGGCATTCAACGACAGGAAAGCCCATGTTGGCGTAACCAGACTCAACGCTTTCCCAGTCAGTGAAGTTGCCTCCGGTGCATTGCGCGCCACATTCAATGATATGGCCTGCAAGACTTGCCTGGGCCAGATGGTCATAGTCGTTCAGCGACCATTGGAATTCATAGGCCAGTGGTGCGGAAACCAGCGCACTGTCAGCAATACGTCCGGTAATAATAATGTCTGCGCCCGCCTCAAGCGCAGCGATGATGCCGGGGGCACCCAGATAAGCGTTCATGGTAACGAGCCGTTCCGGCATCTCGGCGCCAGTATCCATCTCGGTGATGCCGTTTTGCTTGAGTTCGCCCAGTTGTGGCATCAGGTTGTCACCCTCAACCAGGGCAATCTTCAGATCCAGTCCAGCCTCATCAATCAATGCTTGCAGGGCATCGCGACAGGCCATCGGATTGACACCACCGGCATTACTGATGACACGAATGCCCTTGTCGGCAATATCAGACAGTAGTGGTTTCATGACATGGCTGACAAAGTCCAGCGCATAGCCGGCATCCGGCTTTTTCATGCGTGCACCAGCCATGATCGACAGGGTGACTTCCGCGAGGTAGTCGAAAACCAGGTAATCCAGGCGCGTGTTTTGCACCAGCTGGGCAGCCGCCGTTTCGGTATCGCCCCAGAAGGCGCTGGCGCAACCGATACGAACTGTTTTGTTGTTATTTTCACGTGTCACAGTTCAAACCTCTCAGGTGGATCAGTGAACCATACCAAGCAAGCGCTTGGTATACAACGTTGGGCAAGAAAATTTCGTGCATATGCCTTTATGAGTACGTAGGCGTGATAGTGATTATCTGCAAGCAGGTTTGAGATGTTTGTGGAGGGGATTTTGGCAGGCTGTATACGACAGCCTGCCAAAAAACTCAGGCGCTCAGATTGGGAAGGTCAAACTGTCGTTCATTATCGATCTTGGTCTGCAGGCGGGTCTTACGAAAATCTGTGGGGGATTGATCAAATGCTTTTTGAAAACTGCGACTGAAGTGACTGTGACTGTTGAAGCCAAGTCGATAAGCAATTTCGGATACCGATAAGTGGCTGAGATTGCTTTGCAGTAATAGTTTACGTGCTTTTTTCAGACGTCTGGTTAGCACCTCTTGGCGGAAACTGGTATGTGCTCGGGACAGTAATTTGAACAGGTAAGCTTTTGAAATGCCGACAGCGTTTGCGATTCGATCCGGTGTTATCTCCGGGTCATGCAGTTGGTTGTCAATTTCTTCATAGATGGATTTTAATCTTAACTGTTCAGCAGTTGGGCGAACCTTTTCTGTCTTTTGGGCGGATACTCCGAGCGTTAATCCGATAAGATGGGAGAGGTGTGCCGGGAGGTTGTCCAAAGCGTTATCACAATCAATCGTCTCCAGGGTTTCCAGCAAGGTCTGGCAATGATTCTTCAGAAGAAGTCCCATGCCCTGATTGGTATCCAGGAGAATAGGGCTGTCTTTGGGGAGTGAGTCTGATAGCTCAGCGACCAGTTCACGTGGAATGGTCAGGTTCAGTGTCAGATGCGGCTCAAAAAAATCAGCCGTTAAAGGCTTGTTAAGATCAAGCACTAAACCCTGACCCTGGCTAAGTCGGTAACGGTTATCCCCCTGTATAATGCCAAGGCTGTTATGAAGAGGGAAAATCAAAGCCAGTTCATCGTTGCTGCTTTGGGCTATTTCTGTCGCATTTTTATGGAGCAGGTGCTCGGTCACTTTGGCGGTACTGAGCCGTATGTCACCAAGCTTTGCGAGGTTCAGTTGGCCTTGAAATACGCCTTCTGAAGGAGGCGTAATAGAAAAAGGTTGTAGCTTATTTAGAAGTGTTTCCCAGACTTCGATCGGATCTTCATTAGGGAAATCGCTGGTGCTGTGTGACATGTACATCAGACTGCTCCAGTTGAGGCCGGTACAGCTGATGGCGTGTTGATTTACCTCCAGTATACTCAGGGACAAAATCTAGTCCAGTTATAGGCAAGCATTTCATCCGGAAAACGATGTAAATTTGACTCGGAGTTGAAAAACAGCAGTACAAAAAAATTGATACTTACGTTTGGAGGTTCCGATTTATGTCAGTGGGTGAAACATATTCATCATTACAGCTTGATCAGCGTGTAGAAGATATTCTGACGATGTATTCCGCAGGTGTTATGGCCAGGATGGAAGATTGTTATCGTAAAAGCCTGCAGTGGGCACATACAGCTGAGCGTGCCGCCTATCAGTTTGGTCTGGATGCCGGTGTTCAGGGGTGCGAAGTCAACTTTGGTATTTCTGTTCTGGATAAGGCGTTCCGTCGTGGTGTGAAAGAGACAATGGAGAGTTGTTCTGATCTTGTAGCGCGTAATGATGGCAGTATTGGGGTGACGGGGTCTGTCATGCCGGCGTGAGGTTGTTGTAACCTTCTCTGGTAGTTATACAGAGTCGTCTACCTGACCTGAAATACAGCAAAGTACAAAAGACTGTAAGCAGGTCAGGAGACAGTTTAATGTCTCAGTTTCTTCTTTCTTTTTCTCATTATTCAGTATTCTCTTCGCGTCATTCCTGTCGTTGATGTTGCGGTCATGGATATTGCCATTAGGCCTAAACGGTATACGGTGCTAATGACACTGTTGTCAGTTTGTCATATATTGACTCTTTACAGGCTTTTTCTTGTCGGGCATGCTGGAGCCATCGCGGCTGACAGAGAATTACAAGCTGGTGAATATCGATTATCGCCTTGTCGTGTGCCAGGATCGGTTCCTGAAGATGGCTGATAACATCAATCTTCAGCAACTGGTAGAAGACTTCAACCGCCTTAGCGCCACTGCCGTGCTGAGTGGTCTCAAGGCTCGGAAGGACATCGTCCGCTACATTACCCATCGCATCGATCACTTTTCTGTGGTTGAGGATCTGGATACAGGCTATGAAGAGGCGCAAGGTGTCCTGAAAAATCTTGTCAGTGAGCTCTATGATCTCAAGCCGGAGGCGGTGGTGGCGTAACGTCGTTCTCTGTCGCAGGTGAAAATTCGACCATCAATTCAGGGGATAGGGATTCCAGTGAGGCTTTGATGGTATCGAGGGGCGTGTCTGCAGGATAAAATAGCTTGGCCTGTATGCGTTGCAGAGCTTCCCCGGTATAGGGGGCAGACAAGGTATCCGTTTGCACATTGCCAAGGCGAACCCTTTTTTCAGTCAATATACGGGCTACGTCAGATAATAGTTCTGGCGAATCATCCGCAATGACATTAATGGCGATATGCTTGTTATATTCCTCTCTTTCCTCTGATGGCTCTATCTCCACATGAATACCTGAGTATTCAATAGCTTTCAGTGAGCTTTTTAATGCGTAAGTATTGTGTGGTTCGATGTTGAATAACATCATTCCCGTAAAATGACCTCCCATATGCGACATATTGCTTTCAATTGTGTGCCCATGATGCTGGGTCACGCTGTTACAAAGTAGCTTTTCAATGTTGGGGAGATCCGGTCCGGTGGCGGTAAGGATAAAATGACTCATTAAGCGTATGTCCTCGAGATACGGCTCGGGAAGTATAGATAGAAATGGAAGGTATGCTGAGGTGTCATTCTGGAGCCCAGCTGGGCTCCAGTGATAGAGGGTTACTGGGGGGCTTGTATGTCAATGCCGATGGTTGATCCCGTATTGTCGATGACAACCGGTGCGCTCACAGGGACATTGGTATCGGCAGGTATGCCGTTCCGTGGTATGCCGTCGATCTGGAGTCCATTGGGGCCAGCGGTCATGGTTAAACCGTTAGGTAAGGCATAAGTCCAGGAATTGTCCGGGTTTTGTGTCAGAGTCGCGGTGACACCCTGGTTGGTCAGCGTATAGTTGCCATTTGAGCCGCCGACGACCACGCCATCGGGTGGAGCATCCAGCATCTGGGCAATGCCATCATTGACCTGTTGCCCAAAGTCAAGTGAGTAGGCGTTGTCGCTGGTGATCGTATCCAGTCCTAATGATTCCGCCAGCCCTCTCTGGGTTGCTTGGCTTTGCGCCTGTTGCGCAATGTCAGACAGTGGATCATCACGGTCTTCGTGGTGTTGCAGATCACCATCGTAATAAGGTGTCGAAGAGGATTCGTTTTTGGGCTTTACGGTGACGGTGTCCATGATGTAGACATCGCCCATTTCGTCACCATAGAGTTGTTCCACGTCCCCGTGAACGATAGGCGCAAGGGACATACTGGCCAGAAGTGCACTGTATCCCCAGAGTTTCGGTGATGAAAAAACTGACGTTTTGCTGCTCACAATCCCTGATCTCGCTATCGAATTGGTTTTTATTGTTCTGAGTGTAGCAGGGGGTATGTCCCATTCCGGACACCCTGGCAAGGCGCAATAAATAATTGCCCTTTTATTCTCATCCATTATGAATACAGCCGCTGATACAGGGTTTACACCACTGAATACTCAGGCAGTAAGCCGTATAATACGCGAAATTTTTTTCTCCTGACTATGTTTTCATTGCCTGTTCAGGCAAAAGGTATTGATTTATGACGTGCGCGCCGCTGCGGCTGAAAAAAAATGCAGACAAACGTCTGCGGGCTGGCCACCTCTGGATTTACAGTAATGAGGTGGATACTGCTGCAACGCCGTTGAACGGCTTTACCGCAGGGCAGCAGGCTGTGGTTGAATCTTCAACCGGAAAACCCCTGGCTGTTGCTACCGTTAATCCCAACACCCTGATCTGCGGGCGAGTGGTCAGCCGGGATACCCAGTACACACTGGATAAATCTCTGCTGGTGCATCGTATCAAGGTCGCATTGGGGCTGCGAGAGCGGCTGTTCGCTGAGCCTTACTACCGCCTTGTGTATGGTGACAGCGATCTGTTACCTGGTCTGGTGGTGGATCGATTCGGTGATTACCTGGTGGTGCAGATCTCCACCTGGGGCATGGAAGTCGTAAAAGAGCATATTTTCGAGGCGCTGGTTAAAGTGCTTAAGCCTGCCGGCATCCTGTTCCGGAATAATGGATCTGGTCGTAAGCTTGAGGCGTTGCCTGAATATATTGAAACGCCCTGGGGTGAAGTACCTGATGATGTACCTCTGATCGAAAATGGCACCCAGTTCGTTGCACCGGTGCGGGAAGGCCAGAAAACCGGTTGGTTCTATGATCACCGGCCGGCGCGAGCCCAGCTCAATGAGTGGGTCAAAGGCGCCCGGGTTCTGGATGTTTTCAGTTATATCGGTGGATGGGGTGTTCAGGCGGCCGTCGCGGGCGCGGAAGAGGTGTACTGTGTGGACAGTTCTGCGACAGCGCTTGAGTATGTCCATCAGAATGCCGAACTTAACGGTGTAGGCGAAAAAGTGGCGACTTTTGAAGGCGACGCTTTTGCTGCACTCAAGGAGCTTCATGCCGGTGAGCAGCGATTTGATGTGGTGATTGTTGATCCGCCAGCGTTTATTAAGCGCAAAAAAGATATCCGTGCCGGTGAGCAGGCGTATCGTCGGATCAATGAACTGGCTATGCGACTCTTAAAACGGGATGGTTTACTGGTGAGTTGCTCCTGTTCCATGCACCTGGAGCGTGATCGTCTGCTGGATACGTTGCGGGCAGCGAGTCGTCATCTTGATCGTAATCTGCAGCTGGTGGCGGAATGCCATCAGGGCGCAGACCATCCGATTCATCCGGCTATCGCTGAAACGGCTTATATCAAGGCGTTATTCTGCCGCGTGACTGTTTAATCTGTCAGATAGAAAACAAGCAGCTTATGGTTTTTTCATAAGCTGCCAATAGCTCAGCGCAGGCTGATAATGGGCCAGTTCCTTTCCTTGGCAATGGCTGCCAGCGTTTCATCCGGATCAACCGCTACCGGTTTATCAACGATTTCCATCAGCGGCAGGTCGTTATGGGAATCGCTGTAAAACACACTGCCTTCTAGTGTTATTTCCCTATTCTCATCCAGCCACTGTTTTAAGCGGGTAACCTTGCCTTCTTGATAGCAGGGGATACCTTCCGGCTTACCGGTATATTGTCCATCCTGAATTTCGACACCACTGGCCAGTAGTAGGTCAATGCCAAGCAAGTGGGCAATGGGCTCTGTCACAAACCGGTTGGTCGCGGTGATGATCATCAGCGTGTCCCCAGCTTCCTGGTGACGGCGAATCAGTTCACGCGCGTCTTTGGCAATCATTGGCGCGATGCATTCCTGAACAAATTCGTCGCGAAGCTGGTGCAGCGTTTCCATGGAATGCTCCGTCAAGGGAGCGAGGCAGCAGGCGAGGTGGGCCTTGATATCCAGCTTGCCCTGCAGGTAATCCTGATAGAACTGGTCGTTGGCTTTCCGGTAAGCCTGTTCATCCACCATTTTGCGATTCACCATGAATTCCCCCCAGGTGTGATCGCTGTCACCCGCCAGCAAGGTATTGTCCAGGTCAAACAGCACAAGCGCCATGTCCGTTGCTCCTCATTATTGGTGTTTCATGGCGGCATGGTAATCAAGAGCGGGGAAGGGGAACAGGCTTAATTGGAGGATTTTGACCCGGTACAACCGTTCCAGGCGAACAGTAAAAGCCGCGATGGTTTTATGGTTTGCCGAAGTGGCGGGAACTATGAAACAATGCTTGGCAATAGTTTTTATAAGGTCAACCATGTGATTGATTCGGATGGATTTCGGCCCAATGTCGGCATCATCCTGGCGAATCGTCGGGGACAGGTGTTGTGGGCAAGACGAATCGGTCAGGATGCTTGGCAGTTTCCACAAGGCGGAATCAATGATGACGAAAGCCCCGAAGATGCACTCTATCGGGAGCTTTACGAAGAAGTTGGACTAGAGCGCGGGGATGTCAGGATACTGGCCTGTACCCGTGGCTGGCTGCGTTACCGGCTGCCCAAGCGGCTGGTACGTCGGGACAGTTTTCCGCTGTGTGTCGGGCAGAAACAGAAATGGTTTCTGCTGGAATTGCTGGGGCCTGACGAAAGGGTTCGTATGGATCGTTCCGGTTCACCGGAATTTGATGACTGGCGCTGGGTCAGTTACTGGTACCCGTTGGGCCAGGTGGTCGCGTTTAAACGGGAGGTCTATCGGCGTGCCATGAAAGAGCTGGCGCCGCGGATGATGAGCCTGCATACGCAGGGGCTGGCCCGATGAAGCAGGGAGAATGCCGTTTATCGCGGATTCACCACCTGGAGGACTGACACAGAAGGTTTGGCATGCTGACAACATTGCGCAAGATCGTCCAGGATGTCGGTGCGGCAAGGGATCTCCAGACCGCATTGGACGTTATTGTGCGCAGCGTCAGGGTCGCCATGCAGACTGAGGTCTGTTCTGTTTATCTTTATGATGAGGAAACCAGCCGTTATACCCTGAGAGCCAATGAAGGGCTCAAGCGGGAAGCGGTTGGCAAGGTCACGCTCGGGCGTTCTGAAGGATTGGTGGGGCAGGTCGGCTTGCGTGAAGAGCCTATCAATCTTGATGATGCCCCTTCTCATCCAAAATACAGCTATGTGAAGGGGATCGGAGAAGAGGACTATAAGTCTTTTCTCGGTGTTCCCATTATTCATCACCGAAATCTGCTGGGTGTGCTGGTGGTTCAGCACAAGGCTCAGCGCCATTATGACGAAGGTGAGGAATCCTTTCTTGTTACCATGTCAGCCCAGCTGGCTGGTGTCATTGCCCATGCTGAAGCAACGGGCTCCTTGCATGTCGTACCGGCTGGCAAAAAGAAAAAATCGGTTCGTTTTAATGGTGTCGCGGGGGCGCCGGGTGTAGCGATTGGTGTCGCTGTTGTGCTTGCCCCTCCAGCGGATTTGAGCGTTGTTCCTGAAAAGAAAGCGGATGATATTGATGCCGAGCTGACCCGTTTCAATCGTGCACTTGAAGCCGTCCGCAACGATATGCGGACAACTGCCGAAAAACTCTCAGACCTTCGACCCGAAGAACAGGCGTTGTTTGATGTATACCTGCGTATGCTAGATGACAATGCGCTGGGGGCTGAAGTCTGCAAACTGATCAAAGCCGGTTCCTGGGCTCAAGGCGCCTTGCGGCAGGTTGTGGATGAGCACGTCCGACATTTTGAGATGATGGATGACCCTTACTTGCAGGAGCGAGCTGTGGATGTCCGGGATCTTGGGCGTCGGGTATTGTCTTATCTGCAGGAAGAAGATCAGGTCTCGATCACCTATCCCGGGAAATGCGTGGTGGTCAGTGAAGAGCTGACACCGGCGATGCTCGGTGAAGTGCCTCGAGAGAGCCTGGTTGGTCTGGTATCGGTATTGGGTTCAGGTAATTCGCATGTGGCCATTCTGGCACGCGCGATGGGCATCCCCACTGTTATGGGGGCCGTGGATCTTCCTTACGACCGTATGGCTGGCCGGGAGCTTATTGTTGACGGTAATCTGGGCCGCGTCTATTCCTCCCCCTCCGTGGAAATGCTGCGTCATTATCAGAAAGTGGTGGATGAAGAGCAGCAGTTCTCCAAAGGGTTGGAAGCCCTCAAAGACAAACAGTGTGTTACGCCGGATAATTACCGGATACCTCTCTGGGTGAATACCGGTTTGATGACGGATACGGTCAGATCTCTCGACCATGGTGCAGAAGGGGTTGGTCTGTATCGCACAGAAGTCCCCTTCATGATTCGGGAACGGTTTCCCAGTGAGGTGGCACAGAAAAAAATCTACCGCGAACAGCTGGGGGCATTTGCGCCGCGACCTGTCACCATGCGCACACTGGATATCGGGGGCGATAAGTCACTCAGTTATTTCCCGATTCGTGAAGACAACCCTTTCCTTGGGTGGCGCGGTATTCGTGTAACGCTGGATCATCCGGAAATTTTCCTGGTGCAAATACGCGCCATGCTTAAGGCCAGTGTTGGGCTGAATAACTTGCGGATTATGCTGCCGATGGTGACTGGAATTTCTGAAGTGGAAGAAGCGCTTCACCTGATTCACCGGGCTCATCATGAGGTCCAAAGTGAAGGGCTTGATGTATTGTTACCGCCCATTGGCGTAATGATTGAGGTGCCCGCTGCGGTTTATCAGGTGCGTGATTTTGCCCGCCGGGTCGACTTCCTCTCCGTGGGCAGTAATGACCTGACCCAATATATCCTTGCGGTTGATCGAAACAACCCCCGAGTTGCGGATCTTTATCACTCGTTGCATCCTGCGGTGCTACAGGCATTACAGAAAATCGTGCACGATGCCCACCAGGAAGGAAAGCCTGTCGGTATCTGTGGTGAAATGGCCGGTGATCCAGCAGCGGCAGTGTTACTGATGGCCATGGGATATGATGTGCTGTCAATGAATGCGACTCAGCTATTGAAGGTCAAGTGGACGCTGAGAAGTTTGGAGCGCAGTCAGGCCAAAGCGATTCTTGATGATGTCATGACCATGGATAATCCCAGAATTATCCGCAGCACGCTGGAGCTTGCATTGCGTAAGCAGGGGTTAGACCAAGTGATTGGTGGACGCTGGCAGGGGGATCCTGTCTGACTCAGGCTGTCTTAATGGATTCAGCCTTTTCGTAACCCGTTGTCATCCAGCCGGACTTCACCATTAACTCCCAGGCGTAACGATCTTCGATCACACCCTCAGGCCCGTAATGCTGTTCATGCCAGCTCAGTCGACCATAACGGTTAAGGATCAGGGCCGTGCTGGTGCGGGTGCCATAAATCGGACTGTGAATAAAGCATGAGCCGAGTAGTCGTTCCCGCTCAATGCCTACGCCTGTGTTGGGAAGTGCGGTATCTTCTGGTTGCCATTGATCCTGAAGCAAATCAATCAGTGAAGCTGCATCCGGTGATTGGTTATCCACTAACCGGGTAAAGCCTTCTTTCAGACGTAGCAGCTTTGGCCAGGCCGTGTCGAGCAGATGGTTGCTCAGTCCATAGGTTCCCGGTGGCAGTTGTTGTAGACTATTTCCGTCCGCCGTCGTTTGACTTCGGTTGGTAAAATACCAGAGTCCTGTATCATCAGCGATCAACAGGTTGAAGCCCGCATAATCCTGGCTGTTTGTCTCCAGTGAGTGCAAATAATCCTGAGCGGATTGATCGCTGGCCAGAAAATCATGGGTCAGGACTCCACGGCTGATCGTACCGGTTTCACCCGGTCGCCTGAAGTTGGTGACAGCGGCAAAACGTCCCCGGGTATTGACGCCCAGCCAGGTACCGCCCGCCTGCTTGTCGAGTCCGGCAAAGAGTCCGGGGCTATTGGTCCAGTGATGGGTGGGAGCTGATGCACGTTGATAAAATTCATCACGATTGGCGGCTACGATCAGCGGCCATTCAGCATCGGGTGACCAGCGCAGGGCGATGAGACACATGCGATTCAGCCTTTTTATTGTGCGGTTGTTCCAAAACCTTTATTCATCAGGTTATCACAAGGTTCAGCGCAGTGAATACCAGCCGCCGTGGAGATTGATATGTTTGTAATCGGATTCCTGCTGGCCGGTGCAGTGGCGGGATTGCTGGCCGGACTGTTTGGCGTCGGAGGCGGCATTATTATCGTCCCGGCCCTGATTTTTGTACTTCACCTGCAGGGTGTGTCACCGGAAGTACTGACGCACATGGCGGTGGGGACTTCACTCGCAACGATCATTCCTACCTCGCTGAGTTCCATTTACAGCCACAACCAGAAAGGCGGTATTGACTGGAAAGCATTCCGTTACCTGGTTCCGGGTATTTGCCTGGGTGCTGTGTTGGGCGTGGCGACAGCGGTTCGTATCAGCGGGAGTCTGCTGCAAAGCCTCTTTGGAATGTTTGCGCTATTGGTTGCTTGGCGAATTTATCGAGGCGGTCGTGAGCAATCGACACGCGGTATGCCCGGTCCTGCGCGACTGGGAGCCTATGGCGGAGGCATCGGTTATGTCTCAGCAGTCTTTGGTATTGGTGGCGGTACGTTAACTGTACCGTTACTGACCCGCTATGGAATGGCGATGAAGCGGGCCGTAGGAACGTCTTCGGTATGTGGTCTACCCATCGCAATTGTGGGTGCTTTAGTCAATATGCTGCTGGGTTATGCAAATCCACACTTGCCAGCATACAGTACGGGTTTTGTTTACTGGCCGGCGTTTATTGGCATCGTGCTAGCGAGTGTGCCCTGTGCACGCTTAGGGGCGGTCATTGCCCACCGGTTGCCTGCAGATAAACTGCGCTACCTGTTTGCCTTGTTGTTACTGATTATTGGTCTGAAATTTATTATCGGGAGCTGACGTTTGATTCAATATCCTGCCATCGATCCGGTGGCCATCGCCATTGGACCTGTACAGGTGCACTGGTATGGTTTGACCTACCTGGCTGGTTTTGCCATGGCCTGGTGGCTGGGCCGTCGTCGTTGCCGTACATCGGGGGGGCTGTGGTCTGAAGAGCAGCTGGGCGACCTGATTTTTTTTGCCGCGCTGGGCGTGGTGGTCGGTGGTCGGTTTGGCTATGTGCTGTTTTACCATTTTGACTATTTTCTCCGTGATCCGCTCTGGTTGTTCAAAGTCTGGGAAGGCGGAATGTCGTTTCATGGTGGGCTGTTGGGTGTCTTGTTGGCCATGTACCTCTATGGCAGAAAGCTCAATAAATCGTTTTTCCAGATGACAGACTTTATTGCGCCACTGGTTCCCTTCGGTCTGGGAGCAGGGCGTATCGGTAACTTTATCGGCGGAGAGCTCTGGGGACGGGCCTCTGATGTACCCTGGGCTATGATCTTTCCCCGCGATCCCGATCAACTGGCCAGACATCCCTCGCAGCTGTATCAGTTTGCACTGGAAGGCGTGGCGCTTTTCTGTATCCTCTGGTGGTTTTCCCGTAAACCCCGGCCGCGAATGGCAGTGTCGGGTGTGTTCCTGCTGTGTTACGGTATTTTCAGATTCGTAGTTGAGTTCGCGCGACAGCCGGACAGTCAGCTCGGCTTCATCGCCTGGGACTGGCTGACCATGGGACAGCTGTTATCGACACCCATGATTGCCGGTGGCGTATTGCTGATCTGGCTGGGTTATCGTCGATATCCCCTGGTGGATGGCGCGAACAGCGACGATCGCCAGTGGCTGGCAGCCCACGGCGAAGTCAGTAAATAGTTTGGGGCAAATATGAAACAATATCTGGACCTGATGCGCCATGTAAAAGAGCAGGGCGTCTACAAAGATGACCGTACCGGTACCGGTACGTGGAGTGTGTTTGGTTACCAGATGCGGTTTGATCTCAGCCAGGGATTCCCGCTGGTGACCACCAAGAAGTGCCACCTTCGTTCCATTATTCATGAACTGCTGTGGTTTCTCCGGGGAGAGACCAACATTGCTTACCTCAAGGAAAACGGGGTTTCCATCTGGGATGAATGGGCGACACCAGACGGTGACCTGGGCCCAGTCTATGGGAAACAGTGGCGTTCCTGGGAAGGCCCCAATGGCGAGGTGGTTGACCAGATCGCTAATATTATTGAAGAAATCAGGACAAACCCTGACTCCCGTCGTCTGGTAGTCAGCGCCTGGAACCCTGTCGTATTGCCTGATGTCAGCATGAAGCCCCATGAGAATGCGGCGAATGGGAAACAGGCGTTACCTCCCTGCCACTGCTTGTTCCAGTTCTATGTTCTGAATGGAAAACTATCCTGCCAGCTGTATCAGCGCAGTGCGGATATCTTCCTGGGTGTGCCATTTAACATCGCATCCTATGCGTTGTTGACCATGATGATTGCTCAGGTTTGCAATCTTGAGTTGGGCGATTTTGTGCATACGTTTGGTGATGCACACCTCTACTCGAATCATGCGGAGCAGGTGGAAACCCAGCTGGCTCGTGAGCCGTACCCATTACCAACCATGAAACTGAACCCTGACGTCAAGAATATCTTTGATTTCCGGTTTGAAGATTTTGAACTGCAGGATTATCAATCGCATCCACATATCAAGGCGCCAGTAGCCGTGTAAATGAGGATGCCGGTCAGGCGCTGAGGAATCAGCGCCTGCCGTTGATGATCGTAAACCCGGAACGGCTTTTTTTCCTCGGCTCTGGTGACTCAAATTGGTCGAAGGTCGGGGAAGGTTCATCATCGTCAAGACGCATAATGTCGGCATTACCGCCGAGCATGACGATGACTGCCCCATCAATCAGGCTGTTACAGATGGTATGCACATAACCGTTGTCGTTAATGAGTGAGCTGGCAACGAAAGAATCCACTTCTCCACTTTGAATCAATCGATCCAGTTCTCCACTGGTTAACAGATCCTGCTGGTGCAAACGTAGTTTTAACTGATCCGTACTGGCGATGACTTCTTCCGGACCATTGTCACTGATGATCTGGATCTCTTTCACGGTCACAGCGATACGTCGGCGCAGTCGGTTGTACTGTTCTCTCACCAGCGCATTATCGGAATGAATATGGCGTGCCATATTGTTGTTCAGATGTTTCAGGTCTTTAACGGCTTCAATGAAATTCCGGCAGGCTAGTTTTGTCGCGAACAGTTCGGAAGACTGATGTCTGTCCAGCTCGCCCTCCATGACACTGCTGTATTCAAGAATATCGTTGTAGATACCCTTGATATGCCGCTTATAGAGCTTGTTGATACCCCAGTCCGGCCAGGGAGGAACACGGTCGCTGGTCAACGCCACCAGGTCGCGGCTTTTCAGTAATTGTTCACTGTTGAGGTAAATGCCAAAACAAATCAGGGTCACCGTATTGCGATAGAGGCGAGCACACTCCTGTTGCAGGGCTTTCAGTGCGGCTTCGGGATGATTTTGAGCGGCTTCGGTGAGGTATACGGCACGTTCTGCCTGACCATCCGGCATACTCAGTGGCAGTGTGTTGCCTTCTTCTTTAGTAAGAAACATTCGCTGAAGTTTATTAACCAGCTGAGGCAAAAATGGCATCAGGAGAGCTGCGCCCAGCAGGTTAAACAGCGTGTGGAACAGCGCCAGTTTCAGTGTGTAATCGGTCGCGGCAATTCCCAGCAGTGCGGCTAGTTCATCGTTGAGGAGGATAAACAACGGTAGTAGCGGAAGAATGATGACAGTCGCCACCATTTTGAAAACAAGATGAGCAAAAGCCAAACGCTTACCATCACTGCCTGCACTGATAGACCCGAGAAAGGTTGTGGCGGTGGTACCGATGTTGGAACCGATACACATGGCCAGCGCGGCTTCATATCCCAGTTGTCCACTGGCCAATGCGGCGATAGTCAGCACCAGCAGGGCATGGCTTGACTGCATCAGAACGGTGAGCACCATACCGGCCAGTACGAAGGCGAGAATATGTCCTTCATCACTATAGGCGGCTAATAGCCCGCTGCCATTGCTGAAGGTTTCAAAGCCTTCTTTCACATAGTGGATACCGAGTATCAGGAAACCTAATCCCAGGATGGCGAATCCACAACCTTTCAGCTGTCGGTTTTTTTGTAATTGCAGTAGGGTGCCAAAGACCAGCAATGGCATTGCGTAGGTGGATATTTTGACTTTCAGGCCCAGCGTAGCGACCAGCCATGTGCCGAACGTAGATCCCAGATTCGCACCAAACAGAATTCCCGTGCCCTGGATCAATGTGATCAGCCCGGTACTTAAAAATGACAGTGTGATGACAGATACCAGGGAGCTGGATTGCAGAAACGCCGTAGAAATTAATCCAAAACTGAAGCTGCCCGTTCGTGTACGTGTCGTACGGTTCAGCAGTTGTTCCAGAATACCGCCGGTGAAGACTTTGAAGCCTTGCTCCAGGCACAGCATCCCAAACAGAAAGACAGCAATCCCGGCGGCGATGACCTTGAAGTCGGGGCTGATCCAGAAACCGTAAGCGAGCAGAATGAAGATGGAGGGCAATAATAATTTTTTTAGCATAATCCCTTGCCTGACAACCTTGTCCAATAACGATTCCTTGTTATTGGGTGTAAAACGATACTATCTGGTTATGAAAATAAGCTGATTTTTCACAGTGTTATCTATTCAGCTTAGCAACAGGAAGGGGTATTCGTCATGGTTCGCCGGCACATAAAGGGTATGTTGCCGGCGAAATTAAAGGCAGATTAGTCGGCCAGACGCGTCAGAACACGCTGCAGGAGCCGGATGCGGGGTTCTATGGAATCCAGTACCAGGAATTCCTTGTCACTGTGCATGGCGCCACCAATCGGGCCCAGGCCGTCCAAGGACGGGATGCCCAGGCTGCCGTAAAGTTGGCGTCACTGCCGCCGCCGACGGCCTGCCAGGTGATGTCGATATTTTCTTCACGACCACAGGCTTCGACCAGCGCCATCAGGGCTTCAGTCTGCTCGCTGGGCACCATGGCAGGTTTGTGGGCTGTACGAACCTTTTCGATACGAATGCCTTGCAGGAACGGATTTTCCGCCATTTCGTGCAGGCGGAAATCAATCTGTTCGTAATCCGCGTTATTCCAGAAACGGATATCAAGGCAGGCCTTGGCATACTCGGGGACAACATTGCCCGCACTGCCGCCGGAGACAACGCCGAAGTTCAGGGTAGTGCCGGTTTCAAAGTTGGTCAGTTTGTTGAGTTCAACAATCCATTGGGCCATTTCGGTGATGGCGGAAATGCCTTTTTCGGGCTCGTTACCGGCATGGGCGGCACGACCGTGAAATTCGATGTCATACACGGCCAGACCTTTACGGGCCTTGACCAGTGAGCCATCCGTACGGGCTGCTTCGCAAACGAGAACCTGCTTGCTTTTCTTCGCTATGGATTCAATGAAATCCTGGGAATAGATGCTGCCGATTTCCTCGTCACAGTTCATGGCAACGCAGATTGCCAGCTTGTCAGTAACGGCTTGTGGCAGGTGCTTTAATGCATAGAATGCATTGAGCAGGCCGGATTTCATATCGGCGACGCCGGGGCCGTAAGCCTGACCGTCACGGACAGACATGGGACGTTCAGCGGCGGTGCCTTTAGGGAATACGGTGTCCATATGGCCGACCAGCAACACATCATATTCGGTGGCTTCAGGCTTGTTGGTGACACTCAGGCAGGGACCCGCCTGGTCTGCCACGTGGTGGCGGGTGACATGCCAGCCAATGCTCTCGTAGTGGGCTGTCATCCGATCAGCAATGGCTGCAACGCCTTCGGGGGTGCAGGTGCCGCAATCGACATTGGTCAGGGGCTCAAGATCAGACAGATAAGCATCCAGACTGAATTCAAAGGTGCTCATACCAGGTAAATCACTCATGGCGAGGGCAGAACGAGTCTGCGTTACAGGAAACTGCAAGAGGCTAAAGGACTGGGGAAAACGAATACTGACTTGGATCAAGAAAGCGTCTGTGCTACGCCGAATCTGTGGGTCAGAATCGGCGTAGCGCAGTCGTGTAGTGGCTATCAGGACGGTGTTGTTTCGACGAATTTCTTGGTGCCGTTGTAGAGTTCGGTATCCAGTTCACCCTCACTCTTGGCCACCAGGGTAGTGACCATCAGGTCGCCGCTGACGTTAACCATGGTCCGGGCCATGTCCAGCAGACGGTCGATACCCGCGATCAGTGCAACACCTTCCATGGGCAGGCCAACGGTGGTGAGTACCAGTGTCAGCATGATCAGACCCGCACCCGGAACACCGGCGGTACCGATAGATGCCAGAGTGGCGGTTGCAATAATGGTCGCGTAATCACCGGGCGTCAGCGGAACGCCAAACGCCTGCGCCACGAACAGTGCTGTAACACCTTGGTAAAGTGCAGTACCGTCCATGTTAATGGTCGCCCCCAGTGGCAGTATGAAGCTGGAGGTTCCCCGAGAAGCGCCTAACCGTTGACTGCAGCGAAGGCTGACGGGCAGGCTTCCGGCACTGCTGGATGTGGTGAATGCAATGGCCTGAGCGTCAACAATACCACGAAAGAAGCGCATGGGATTCAGACGACCAATCAGTGCAATCACGGCGCCGTAGAAACCATAGACATGCAACAGACAGCCAATATAAACGGCAGCGATAACCTTAATCAGTGGTAACAGAACATCCATGCCGTAGGCGCCTGAAACCCAGGCCATCAAGCCGAATACACCGTAAGGTGCCATTACCATAACCAGTCCGGTCAGCTTGTACATGGCCTCTGCCAGGCTGGTGAAAATCGCGATTGCCGGCTTGCCATGGTCACCAATCAGATTAAGAGAGATACCCAGCGCGAGAGCAAAAACAATAATCTGCAGGATATTGCCGGTGGCCATCGCTTTGACCGGATTGTTGGGAATAATGGAAACCAGCGTGTTGATCAGGCTGGGTGCTTCCTTAACGGCTTCCTGTTCTTTGGCTATCAGGTGCATACCTTCGCCGGGCGCCAGGAAGTGACCGAGTACAAGACCGATGGATATCGCAATGGCGGTGGTCAGTAAATAAAAGACAAGGGACTTAAGCCCAAGACGTCCCATCTTGCCGGTATCCTGCATGGAGGTGACGCCGACAATAAGCGAGCAGAAGACCAGGGGCACAATCAACATTTTGATGGCGTTGACAAAAATTGTGCCGATGGGTTTCAGCACAATGGCATCAGGCCCGATAATTCCCCCTGTAATGATACCTATCACCATGCCGGCCAGGATTTGCTGCCACAGTGGCAGACGAGTCCATAGACGCCATGGGTTCATACCCGATGTGGAGCTGGTACTCATCGTTCTTCTCCAAATGATTGGTTCTCTGAAGCTCCTAACGGATAACCGGAAGGGACATTTTTCCATAACACCGGGATTTGGAGTTTAGTGAGAGGGGTTTGCTGGTAATATAGGTATTTTTCCCGTCATACATTTTGGTTTTATTAAGAACTGTACGCCCAGATGCCTGTAAAACTATTTGCGAAAACCAGTGGTGCTGGTCAACCGGTGATCCTGTTTCATGGCCTGTTTGGCGCGGGTGACAACCTCGGGGTTGTTGCAAGGGCGCTGGCAAAAGACTATAGCGTTCATGTAGTGGATTTGAGAAACCATGGTGCTTCACCCCATGTGGATACGATGGATTATCCATCCATGGCGTCAGATGTACTGGCTTATATGGACGACAATGGACTTGAAAAAGCAGCCCTGCTGGGGCACTCCATGGGGGGCAAGGTGGCAATGCAGTTGGCTCTGGATGCACCAGCACGTGTATCTGGGCTGATCGTGGCTGATATTGCACCGGTTGAATATCCGGCTTGGCACGACAATGTTTTTAAAGGCATGTTTGCGGTTGCTGAACACGAGATCCATCAGCGAAAAGAAGCGGATCGAATACTGGCGGAACATGTTTCTGAGCCCGGTGTTCGTCAGTTTCTCTTACGTAACCTGGAGCGAAACACTGAGGGATCTTATGTATGGCGCGTGAACCTTTCCGGTATCCACGACAGTTATCAGAATATTCGTTTAGCGCCCACCGGTGATATGCCCTATGAGGGGCCGGTGTTATTTGTAAAGGGGGGGCGTTCGGATTACATCGGCAGTACACATCAAAAACAAGTGTTGTCACTGTTTCCCGCAAGCCAGTTAAAAGTGATTGGAGGAGCCGGACACTGGTTGCATGCGGAAAAACCTGACTTATTTAATCGTGTAGTTTCTGATTTTTTGTGCAGATGTTAGAGGGTAAAGTCTGCAGGGTATTATGGGGAGCTCTCTTAGGACTCAACTAGTAGCGGTTGGGTTTCTGCTCATATCTTTGAGTTTTTTGAGTGTTACTCCCCTGCGTTCAGCTTCCCCAATAAGGTACATTACATCCTGAAGGCCATCAGCAGCCGGGGTATCATTGCAGTTACCAGCGATATCTTTTATGTATTCCAGACGCTCTTCCAACGCTTGACGTATAGGGGGCAGTTGGTGCTGGAATGCCGGAGGGAAGGCCGAGTCAAAAAAGTAACCACAGAATGTCTTGTTTGAAAAGGTTGAAGTGGCATTTTTTAATGTGGTAACGAACTGCTCAATGAATGCTTTCTGTTTTTCATCCTGTATTTCAACGTTTACATTGATGATGTCTGATAAACAAGGTACTGATGTTAAATTGAGTATTCTCCCCAAGAGCTGTTGTGCCATTTTTGTATCGCCTTTACCGAACCTGGCTGCATTGTCGATTCTAACTAGCTTCCCATCCACTTCGCCAAAGTTTTGACAGTTTCCATCCCACTCATTGAGAAAAAATAACATTGCTGTTACTTGCGCTAGTGGTTTTACATCGTCAGGATTCTCGCAATTATGGTAGAACTTGTTAAGTAGAGCGAATCGTCCGCCTCTTTCATTGCCTATACCGCCTGCGTTTTTAAATCCTCTATAAAATTTTATAAGGCTCACCGGAATCCTCACTTGCTCTGCCCATGGCTATCTTGCCTTTTGGTGCACTGTCATGAGTGAAAATATTCATGATCAGATTGGCCAGCGCATCATGGATGCCGCCCTTGACCAAATAGGTAACGTCCTCTTTTTGTACTTTCTTTTTGCATTGAGCATTACCCGCCGTTGTGTAGATACCATCCAAGTCAATATCATCTGCTAAATCTTGGCGAAGTGCATCATCGACATCTTCTGCTCGCGCCATAATGTCGTAGGTTAAATGCTTAAATCCTGTATGTTTAAGGGTGTCGAATTTTTTTCGGATGTCATCATCGGTTGTCGTTGTTGGGTTCTGTTCCATTCTTGTTGATGGTGCTGCTACAGACGGTAAAGCAGACGTTGGAGTATGCTCTGTATGGGAGAGGATCTCCTCAGCTCTTATCAATGATAATGGTTTACCAGTGCTTGGATGCGGAGCAACAGGAATAACCTCTGGTGTATCTTTGAATCTTACTTTTTAGCGGAAACGTGTTCTTTTTCTGCTGGTAAATGATGATGCTTCTTATCAGGAGAGTGGGTTGCAAGGTTACTGCTTGAATACTAGGGAACCTGCGATTAAGTCCCCAATAATAAGCTAATCTCCACTCAGCCTTTGCCGGAGATCAGTCATGGACCAACAGCTCAGCTTTTCTGACGCTGAATTCACTCAAAAGCGTCGCCAGACCCGCAAAGAAATATTCCTTGCCCGTATGGATAAACTGATTCCCTGGCATCGTCTTGAGGCAATTATTGAACCTCATTACCCCAAACCCGGTAATGGGCGTAGACCGTACCCGTTATCCACCATGCTCCGGATACACTGCCTTCAACAATGGTACAGCCTCAGTGATCCGGCCATGGAAGATGCCCTTTATGAAATTGCGTCCATGCGATTATTTGCCGGATTGTCTCTGGATAAAGCAATTCCTGATCGCACAACCATTATGAACTTTCGACACCTGTTGGAGGCTCACAATCTGGCTCGGGCTATTTTCACGGACGTAAACCAATGGCTTACAGAGTCTGGTATCGTTTTGAAAGAAGGCTCTCTGGTCGATGCCACGATCATCGAAGCTCCGACATCCACAAAGAATCAGACGGGGCAGCGAGATCCCCAAATGCACCAGACCAGAAAGGGTAACCAGTGGTATTTCGGAATGAAGGCGCATATTGGTGTCGATGCCCGTACAGGTTTGACTCATAGTCTGGCGACAACAGCCGCCAATGAACATGACCTTAATCAAGCCAGTAACCTGTTGCACGGTGATGAACAGTTTGTCTTTGCCGATGCCGGCTACAGAGGAGCCGAGAAGCGAAAAGCGCTCAATACAGACGCTGTACAGTGGCATATAGCCGAACAACCAGGCAAGTTAAAGAGACTCAGGAAACACCCTCGAATCAATAAAGTCATTTTGAAAACGGAATACCTGAAAGCCAGCATTCGAGCCAAGGTGGAACATCCCTTCAGAATCATCAAATGCCAGTTTGGATTTATCAAAGCCCGTTATCGGGGACTTCGGAAAAATGATGGCAAACTGGCGATGTTATTCGCTCTGGCAAACATGGTTAGACTGGACCAAATGATCCGGGCACAGGGTTAATGTATCCGAAAGCCGGACAACCAGCTTCAATGGTAAGAAACTGAGTAATTTTCAGGCTGGATAATATGTATTAGACCAGACCTAATCTGACAGCTGTTCTCTACACTGAGAATAAAGGGTTACCGATGTGAGAAGGGTGGAAACCTGAAAACACAGACAAAAGGTAACCCTAATGATTCAAACCAGTGATCGCATCGTCAAACACAAGGTTGGTTTGCTTAATTTAGCCGATGAACTCGGCAATATCTCCAAAGCCTGCAAGATGATGGGCGTTTCTCGTGACACTTTCTATCGCTATCGGGATGCTGTTCATTCCGGTGGCGTTGAAGCGTTGCTGGATCGTAGCCGCAGAGTTCCCAATACCAAGAACCGTGTGGAACCCCATGTTGAAGAGGCTGTAGTTGCTTACGCCGTAGAGGAACCGGCGCATGGACAGGTTCGCGTATCAAATGAGTTACGTAAGCGTGGTGTTTTCGTTTCTCCCAGTGGCGTACGCAGTATCTGGCTTCGTAATGATCTGGCTAACTTCAAAGAGCGCCTCAAGGCACTTGAAACCAAGGTTGCTGAGGAAGGTGTTATCCTGACCGAGTCTCAGGTCAAAGCTATGGAGCGTAAGAAGCTGGACGATGAGGCTTGTGGCGAGATTGAAACAGCTCATCCCGGTTATCTTGGTTCGCAAGACACCTTTTATGTCGGCACGTTTAAAGGCGTTGGCCGGGTGTACCAGCAAACGTACGTGGATACCTACTCCAAGGTGGCCCACTGCAAGCTCTATACAACCAAGACGCCCATCACAGCAGCAGACCTGCTTAATGACCGTGTGCTGCCGTTCTACATGGCAGAAGAACTACCGGTTTTGCGTATCCTGACGGACAGAGGCACAGAGTACTGCGGCAAAGCTGATAGGCATGACTTCCAGCTCTATATCGCCATTAACGAGATTGAGCACACCAAAACCAGGGCTAGACACCCACAGACCAACGGTATCTGCGAGCGCTTCCATAAGACGATCTTGCAGGAGTTCTATCAGCCCGCATTGCGTAAAAAGATTTATGAATCCATTGAAGATATTCAGCACGATCTGGACGAGTGGTTGGTGTTCTACAATACTCACCGCACGCATCAAGGAAAGATGTGTTGTGGCCGGACACCGATGGAAACACTGATAGCCGGTAAAGAAATCTGGAAGGAAAAATTCATCGGCTGAATTTGACCTGACAGACACCCTTTGAATTATCGGTAACTGTCAGGTCGGGTCTGAACTTCTACAGATAATAGTGAATTAATGACTTTTCATTCACTGTGTTTCTTTAACGTCACTTGCTCGCAGGTTCCCTAGTGTAGTGATCCTTATTTCAAGAATGTTTTTTTGAAAAATAGTTCCTCCAAGAATCGTGTTTTTTCAAAGCTAAGGTAGTGTTGCTCCAACTCGGCTTTCTTTACGAGCCGACTAAAAAAGAAACTGACTATTGCTGTGCTGATCCTTGATGTGAGTGAATCTTCTTTTCTGTTAATTTCAAAAGAAAAAGCATCCAGCCATTTCAGTTTGAAGCGATCAGGCAAAAATTTTCCAGTGACATGGTGTCATTCTTTGACTTATTCGAATTTTACATTAATTTTACATTAGTTAGTGTTGATACCAGTCTTCGTCATCCTCATCAAAGAAATCAAGATCATCGTCTTCCAGCTCGTCACCGAGTTCTTCTCTTAATTTCTTTTTTTCAAAGTATTTTTCAATACCTTTGTGGATGCTCTTGGATCGCTTGCGCTTTGAACGTTGCTGTTCTGATTTACGCTTTTTCAGTTCTTGGCCATCCGTCCAGCCAAGTGCCTCATTATCTTCTTCATCCAAGGACCTGGATCGTCCCATGACTACGTCCTTTCCTTACTGCTCCTATTTCCACTTTAGGCAATATTCTGGCGGGAAAGTTCCACGGCATAATACGTTTTTCGCATAGCCGGGTAGCTACGTTATCGTGCTGCTCTATGACGGGAATACAATAGCCTTCGTGTGGCGTTAATACCCTGTTTCAGAGCGATCTGGCAGGAATGTCTCAGGTGGTAACCGGTAAATCTGGCTTGAGAAGCTGCCATCAGGATAGAGAATTAGCTCCCGATAGCCTGGCTGGCGGGTATCTGCAGCAAAATCAGGGCTTGCTGGGAGGAACTGGACACAGGTTGAGGGTGTTCCCAGAATGGTAAGTCCCACTTTCTGCGTTTCAATGGCTTGATGGGTATGGCCATGAATCAACAGTTTCACCTGGTGTGAAGCTGTCAGTAGCTCCAACAGGTGTCGCCCGTTTTTAAGGTTTATCGCATCCATCCACTCACTTCCGACCGGTAAGGGGTGATGGTGGGTAGCGATCAGTGTGGGTCGTTCAGAACCAGCTGCCAGAGCGTTGGATAGCCTGGTCAATTCATCTTTGACCAGCTCGCCGTGAATAGCCCCGGAGAGCTGGCTGTGCAATAAAAGCACCTGCCAATCACCCAGTTGAAGCGATTGAGGAAAGTTCGAGGCAAATGACGTTTTGGCCAGCCGCTCAGGTTCGTCATGATTGCCGTAAAGCCAGGCAAACGGAATACCAAGTGTTTCCAGTGAACGCTGGCAGAAGTCGTAAGAGGCGATTGAATCATCCTGGGAGATATCACCGGTCACCAGGACCAGATCAGCGTCCGCGCTGTGCGTTTTGACCAACGCCAGCACGGCATTGAGACTGTCGCGGGTATTGATCCCAAGCAAGGTACCATCCGCATCACCAAACAGGTGACAGTCAGTTATTTGGACGATTTTGCTGACGCCGTGCCTGCCCAATCCTCACTCTCCATTCAGGTGTGAATCGTATCGTTACGGGAAGGAAGATTACCCGAAATAATAAGCAGAATCTGTTAATTTCTTGGCAGTACTGAAGAAGAATTTTCAGGGTTATTGCTCAATCGTTTCGAAGAGATAGCCGTTATTGAGACAGTGTTCCAGCCAGTCAGCCAGGAACAGGTTCAGCTGCTCCTTTTCATCAGGATGGTACATCAATGTGTTGGGGTAGTTGTAGCGTGGTTTGAAGTTGTGCTGGCGCTGAGAACTGATGACTTCTGCCATGCGGACATCGTGGTAAAGACGCACTTGCATTTTCTGGCAGGGCAGCCAGTTGAACTGGTTGTCTTGTGCCATATCAATGACAGTGGTGTAACGACTGCGACTGGTAACCTGAAAACGAACCGAACAGGTTTGTCCGTGGAAGGAAAAGCCAATAATCCACTCATCCGACGCATTACCGTCGATCAGTTTCATTAGTCGGATATAGTTCATCTCGCACAGCACCTGCTGCCTTACCAGGTTCACCTGGTAAGGTTTGCGGTGGTGTGAAAGCTGCCCTATGGTTGCCAATCTGGTTACGCTCCTGTGTCCTTGGTTGTGCACGTTATGCTGCACGAAATAACGTCTGTTTCAGTCAAGTATAGTCAGGTGAATCTATCACTTTTGGATTGAAATAAAACACGGCTGTGCTAATTACAGGGCTTTTTGATTCTGTCAAACCCAAAAAGTTTTTGGAAATTTGACAGAATCAGTGGCAAAAGACGTTTTTTACGCCTTGCTGTACAACTCACTGCCCGAAGCACGGAAAGCTTCTGCCTGTTCCTTCATACCAGAATTCAGCGCCTTGTTAACGTCAAGGTTGTTTTGAGCCGCATACTCCCGTACTTCGTGTGTAATTTTCATGGAGCAGAATTTCGGACCACACATGGAGCAGAAGTGAGCCACTTTTGCTGATTCTTTCGGCAATGTCTGATCGTGGAATTCACGGGCGCGAACGGGGTCCAGTCCCAGGTTGAACTGGTCTTCCCAGCGAAATTCGAACCGTGCTTTTGATAGTGCATCGTCACGCACCTGCGCCCCTGGATGACCTTTTGCCAGGTCAGCCGCATGTGCAGCTATTTTGTAGGTAATTAAACCTTCTTTAACATCGTCTTTGTCTGGTAGACCAAGATGTTCTTTGGGGGTGACATAGCAGAGCATGGCGCAGCCAAACCAGCCGATCATCGCGGCGCCAATACCTGACGTGAAGTGGTCATAACCCGGAGCAATATCGGTTGTGAGCGGACCCAGTGTGTAGAAGGGTGCTTCATCACACTCTTCCAGCTGTTTTTCCATGTTGACCTTGATCATATGCATCGGGACATGGCCGGGGCCTTCAATCATCGTTTGAACGTCATGCTTCCAGGCAATTTTGGTTAACTCGCCCAGTGTTTCCAGTTCGGCAAACTGGGCTTCATCATTGGCGTCATTAATTGAGCCTGGTCGCAGACCATCTCCCAGGGAAAAGGCGACATCATAGGCTTTCATAATCTCACAGATTTCTTCGAAGTGAGTATACAGGAAGCTTTCCTGATGATGCGCCAGGCACCATTTTGCCATGATCGCACCACCACGGGAGACAATGCCTGTCAGGCGTTTCGCAGTCATCGGGACATAGCGCAACAGAACACCGGCATGAATGGTAAAGTAATCCACTCCTTGTTCCGCCTGTTCAATGAGGGTGTCCCTGAATATCTCCCATGTCAGGTCCTCGGCGACACCATTCACTTTTTCCAGTGCCTGATAAATCGGTACCGTGCCAATAGGCACCGGCGAGTTACGAAGTATCCATTCACGGGTCTGGTGGATGTTTTCCCCTGTCGATAAATCCATGACATTGTCTGCCCCCCAGCGGGACGCCCAAGTCATTTTTTCCACTTCCTCTTCGATGGAGGACGTGACAGCAGAGTTGCCGATATTGGCGTTAATTTTTACCAGGAAGTTACGACCGATAATCATCGGTTCACTTTCCGGGTGATTGATGTTGTTAGGAATAATGGCGCGCCCGCGGGCAATCTCGTCACGCACAAACTCTGGCGTAATAACGGAGGGAATACTGGCCCCGAAATCCTGACCGGGATGTTGGCTGTCGAGAAGCCCTTGTTCTCGCAGTGCTTCCAGTTTCATGTTTTCACGGATGGCGACAAACTCCATCTCCGGCGTGATGATGCCTTTACGTGCGTAGTGAAGCTGGGTGACATTGCGGCCGGGCAGTGCGCGGCGTGGTTTGCGTACTAGACCAAACTGCAGATGTGACAGCCTTGGGTCTTGCAGGCTGCGGTTGGCGTAATTGGATGTGAAGGCAGCCAGCTGCTCTGTGTCTTCTCGCTCCTCTATCCAGTGCTTACGCAGGGGAGCAAGGCCTTTACGAATATCGATTTCAACATCCGGGTCGGTATAGGGGCCGGAGGTATCATAAACCAACACCGGATCATTTTTCTCACTGCCGGATTCCGTCACGGTGTCTGACAGGTTGATCTCCCGCACCGGTACGCGGATATCAGGCCGACTGCCGGTCAGGTACACTTTCCGTGAATTGGGGAAGGGTTGTACGGCCTGCTGGTCGGCCTGGGCGGACTCGCTGAGGAAACGCGGAAGATCACTCATTATGTCAGTTATCCCGGAGTGGTGGTTACGTTCTTGTCGTAATCTAACAGGCTGGTTTATTCGTATTTTCCAATGTTGTCAACCTATGGTGCCAGCTACATAGCGACCGTCCGAGTGAAGTGAACATTTTTTACAGGTTCCGCAGATATCTGTGGCGCATATCTGTTAACATCCACGCTTTTATCACTGTATGCACGCGATGACCGGCTTGAAGCACAAAGCGTAGTTCAAATCGTGTTGGGCAGGTTAAAGCACCTGTGGAGAGTAAAGGAAACAGGTAATGGTATCGAAGCGCTTTTTATCCCTTCTGAGCGGAACGTTGCTGACATGCGCAATGACCGTTCAGGCAGAGCAGCCGATGGATCTGCTCGAAATCTATGATCTGGCATTGAAAAATGACGCCCAGCTGGCTGCGGCCCGTGCATCCTGGAAAGCCAGCACGGAAGTCGTACCGCAGGGACGTGCCGCGTTGCTGCCAAATATTTCCATGTCAGCCAATACGGCGGACAACCGGTCTTCCCAGCTGGTGTCCCAGCCGTTGGGGGCTGGCAATGACCGGACCAATAACTGGAATTCCCATGGTTGGTCCGCCACCCTGCGTCAGCCGCTGTTTAACCTGGAATCCTGGTTTAATTTTGAGCGTGCTGAAGCACTGAGCGAACAGGCGCGGATCCAGTTCAGCGTTGAGCAGCAGAACCTGATCATGCGAGTCTCTGAAGCTTACTTCAACGTGTTGCGTGCCCAGGACAACCTGGCCACCGCAAAAGCCGAAGAAAAAGCGGTTAAGCGACAGCTGGACCAGACCCGCCAGCGCTTTGAAGTGGGCCTGATTGCCGAGACCGATGTGTACGAAGCCAAGGCGGCTTATGACGCGGCCCGTGTTACTCGCATCCAGGGCACGAATGATGTGGAAGTGGCACTGGAAAACCTGACTACCATCACTAATGTCGGCGTACCGGCGATTGCCCAGATGGATAAGCGGATGCCAGTCAATACCCCGGTTCCTGCCATTGCGCAAGAGTGGGTGAATACTGCCATCGCCCAGAACCTGACGCTGGAAGCTGCGCGTAAGGGCGTGAATGTGGCTGAAGAGCAGCTGCGTGTCAGTAAGTCTGGCCATGCGCCGACGCTGAACGCGGTGGCCACCTACAGCCATATCAATGATCCATCTACCGCCAATGCCACACTGGGCTGGAACGGCAAGAGCAACAACACCGTTTATGGCCTGGAACTGAGTATGCCGATCTTCTCCGGCGGTGCGACCAGCTCCAAGGTGCGTGAGTCCGGTTACCGTCTGGAAGAATCCCAGCAGACTGTGGACCTGACTCTGCGTCAGACCACCACGAATGCCCGTAACCTGTATCGTACAGTGAGTACTGATGTGGATCGCATTGAGGCTCGTTGCCAGGGTATCGTTTCCGCCCGAAGCGCGTTGAAAGCGACGGAAAGCGGTTATGAAGTCGGTACCCGAAATATCGTGGATGTGTTGAATGCCCAGCAAGTGCTGTATTCCGCACAGCGTGATTATTTCAATGCGCGGTATGATTTCATTATCAACACCCTGAAGCTGAAGCAGACGGCTGGCACCTTGAGCCCGGAAGACCTGCAGGCACTAAACGAATGGATGACCGGTAATCCGGAAGAAGGCATGACAGTGCCGGTGTGTACTGGCTAAATTCAGACTGTAATGCAAATGGGGTGTTTTGAATATTCAATCAATCCCATAAAAAAACCTGCCAGACTGGCAGGTTTTTTTATTTTTTTGGATTCATCCGTGAGGATGATCCTTTGTTCTTAATGCGGATAAGAGCAGGGCTTACAGCTCTGTCTCTCCATTCTCATCATCAGCAACTACCCTGAGTGTGACTCTTTCACCGTCAATTTCAGCTTCTAATATCACCTCAGATTCTTGCATTTGGGATAGATCAGCCACTGCGCCTTCATTGGCAGGGCTTTCGGGTATCTCTGATAAGATGATACTCTCTTCTAACGTCCTTTCTTCAACGCTCATGGACGTATCCCTCTCGCTGCCGGAAGAACCATCACTGCCTGATTCGCTGCTGCTGAGTTGTCGCAATATATCGCTAAGGTCAAGGACGCGCTCTAGTTGTTTAGTGCTAACGGATGCCCCTCGGTGCACGGTATCTGACGGCTCAGTTTCGCCATTACTGTCATCCCAGGTTAAATCAGATTGACTCAACATTGTTGGAGACATTCCGGGGATTGTTGTTGTATACGGGCTTTTACGACCCGACTCCCCAGTTTCAGAAAGGGCTGCGGCCTCTTCTAACAATTCTGAAGACTCCTCGTCGGATACTCTTCTCTTTGCAGTTTTGGAGGCATCAAGGGCTCGAGTAAAACTGACCCCTGTTGATAACATGTTCGCAATTTGGTTGGGAATTGCCTCAGTAAGATCAAGACAATCCAGCCTTGTGCGCACGGGGGGGATTTTTGCAACAATGTCAGAATCGCTACGACGTTGCGTTACTATCATTACTGGATCCCCTGGGGAAGTCGTTTCTTGTCTCTCGACAGGAAACGCTCTGGGATCAGCGAATTCATCAAGAAATGTAATGGGCCTTGGGTGTTGTAAATCCTCGGAGCTAGCAGATTTTATTCTGCTCTCAGAGCTAGAGTACATATGAAGTTCGGGATCGCTTTGTGTTGAAACAACCTCTTTCTGTTGATCCATTATTGTTGCTTTCTCTGTCATTACTGCAGGCTTACGATTTAACATCGCAGTTCGGTGTTGTTCACTCATAGCGGCACTGTCTGTTGCGCTTTCGTCCTCTTCTCTTTCTAGGATTGCCAGGCTGGGTAGGCCCCCAGCAGCGCCAGGCTGTGTTCTGGATGAAGAGGTAAAGATGTGGAACAAGCGGGTGAGGGTTGATTCCGTTGCTTCGTCGATTCCAGCAGCTGCCGCTTTAAACATTTTGCCTGGTTCCAGAAATGACAGCGGTTCACGTGATTCCGATGCTGTTTTGATGCGTTCAACGAATTCCGTCACTTTTTCAATGAGTATGGCTCGCATTGTGGAATCTTCGCTTGGCGCTGTTTGAGCAACGGCATGGGCTGTAGCAGTACTTGCTGCCTCGGCAGATGGTTGCTGCTCCTGCGATAACAAGGCATCTTGCAAGGTATGCAATTGAGCCTCTGCTGCTGCCAGCTGTTGAGTCAGTTCGTTGATTGTTTGTTGCTGCATTTCCAATGTGCCAGTATCAGCAGCTACTGTCTGTTGTTGGAATTCTATATCCGTTATTTCCTGTTTGAGTCGTGCGATTTCGTGTTCCATCATTTGTGTTGTCTGGGTTAACGGTTGTTGACCCATACCGGAGGCGACCTCTCTTGTTATCGGTTGAGCTGAAGTAGCACTATCAACACTTTCAATGGTTTCAGTGATTGCAACGCCAGGTTGAGTGCTGAGTAGAATCTCTGTCGGTTCAGACAACTCTGTGGTGTCGGTGGAAAAACGAAAGCGTACTTTTTCGGGGATCTTTGCAGAGCCAAGCGCGATATCGATCGTGAATTCATCATCTGCGGTGTCTTGCCCGCTCTGAACGACAGGCATTGCTGGAGCGGAGACCTCTGGCGATTCTGTTTCATTAGGCTGGCTAGCCGATGATGTCTCTGAAAGTATTGTTATCGTATTCTGTGCCTCAGCTAATTGGCGCTTTGCCTCTATGGGCTGGTTTTGATAGCTTTCCTGTTGTGATCTTTCTTGATCAAACCGAGCCAAAAGTTCCGCGAGGTGTTCTTTTGTCTCTTTTTCTGTCGTTGTTCTTTCTGTAAGTTGACTACGCGTTTCTGCAATCTGTTGTTCTAATTGTTGGCTTTGAATTTCCATTTTCTTCGTGAGTTCTTCAAATTGTTGTATTTTTTTGCGTTGTTGTGTGACCTCCTGGGCAAGTACGTCTTTTTCTTTTTGAGTATCCTGTTGCATTTCTGCTATTAAACGCTGGTTTTCTTGTTCAACTTTTCTTTCTTCATGCTTTCTTTCCGCTTGGCTCCAGCGGTCAGCGGCGATGACATCATTGGCATTTTTATGCGCCTCTCTTAATACAGTGATGAGTTCTGATCCTTGTGGTGTACTTTTATGGAGGAGTTCTATTCTTTGCTTGATATCAGAAGTGGCAATCGCTTTTGCTGCCTCCAGTGAAAGCGTTGACTGTCGCGTCAACAGTTTGATAGCGCCAATGTTATTGTTCTCAATGGCATAGAATAAGGCAAGCCTGCCGTCATTATTGGTAATGTTGATGTCTGCACGGTTGGTAATAAGGTGGCTGAGTGTTGTAAGTATGTCTTTATCTGCGGTTCCGGCCATGCAGGCGCGGTGCAGGGCGGTATTGCCATGGCTATCTGTTTGATTGATGCAGGCTTGTTTTTTACATGGCATGAGTTGATCGGGTGCCCGGCAAAGCAAAAGTACATGCTCTGCATCGTTCTGTTCTGCAGCGATCATCAGCGGGGATTTGGCGTCAGGTCCAACTCGGGTATCCAACGCTGTGCCTTGTTGTACGATTGTCTTGAATAATTTTTTATATTGCACGGTTTCCGAATCGTCTTTGCTTTCATAAATCAGGGTCAGTAACCAAGTTAAGAAACTATGCTTTCTATCGGCACCGACTACATTCCAGTCTGACGACTGTTTCTCTGCATCGGGGGCGCAGAGCTTGAGTAGCGATTGATCTTCTAGCTTTAGCAATAATTGAGGAATCGTGCTTGTTGCGCCTGGTGCAGTAAGCAGCGCACCTGCCTCTAATAATTTATGGGCGATGTGCATCCAGACATCTTTGGTCTGTGTTTGTGTGTTTTTTGCTATATCGGGATCGCTGGGTGCCTCATGGGCTCTCACTAATACAAATTCCAGAGGACTTTCCTGATAGCCTTTACGCGCGACTAAAAAATTGACATCAGGTGTTAAGGTTAACAGAAATTCCAATCTTTTTATTGAGGCTCTTGTGAGTGCTCGCCAGAGCGCGGTAAGGCCATCGCTATCGATTTCATTGATATCTGCACCATGTTGGATTAATTCTAAGGCAATGTCTTTTTGGTAACCTGCACATGCCAAGCGTAGCGGTGTTTTGC
Organism: uncultured Kistimonas sp.; assembly: GCA_964291505.2. Lineage (GTDB taxonomy): Bacteria > Pseudomonadota > Gammaproteobacteria > Pseudomonadales > Endozoicomonadaceae > Kistimonas. Next base: position 554,602 of record OZ220216.1, read on the forward strand.
CGCTAAGCGTAGCATGAGTGGCGTCTGCCCCGGCTTTCAGTAATTGCGTAATGACAGCCTGTGGATATTGGTTTTCCAGCGCTAATGTTAATGCCTGTTGTTGGTGATGGCTATCATGAGAGGTAATGCTTGTATCGGCGCCCATAGCAATTAACGTTGAAATAAGCGTTGCTCGTTCTTCTGTATGGGGCTTTGAACAAACCTGCATTAATGCAGTATAACCCCGCCGATCTTGGGCATTAGTAAAAGCCTGGGATTCTGCAGCAGGAAGATTAATGAATCTCTTTTCTCCTTCTTCTTCCTTTATCATAATATTCAATAGAGCAAGGGCTTTTTGGGGAGAGTGATCCAAAATACGGTGCAATGTTGTTTGGACGGCACTAGAGGGTTTCAGCTCAAGACGTGCCTTGTGCTCTAATAATGATTTGGTGATCGCAAATTTCTGATCTTTAACTCTGGTGTTATCACTTTGATTCAACTGGGTGCTGAGATATAGCGGGGTTTCTTCCTCACTATTCGGTGTGTCCAGTGTTGCGCCACAAGCAATAAGGAATGAGACCTTCTCAGGCTCGCATTGTCTTACCTGTACAGTAAGTAGCGTTTCTCTTTTTTGTCCTTCTTGTGCGGGGAGTAGATGATCTATGAATGCTCTGTTATTCGATTTGGCAATGTTGCAAATCTCTACTGCAAGGTTCTGTAATATTTTGCGGGATTGCTCAAAATGCGGACTTGAAAGGAAACATTGTAAAATATTGCCCCCTTCATTGTTTGGAGAGAAAAAATCAAAGCCTAAAAAGAGTAATGCATCAATCAGTTTTTTTTGTCGCTTAAGCTCAGATGTTTGTGTGTGGCATGCATCGCAATAGTGGTGGATCACCTTAAATAAAATAGTTTCACCATTTGTATTCTGGATGGTTTTTGGATCAATGTCGACTTTCATTTTATTTAAAAAAGCAGCGATTTTTGTGCGTGTCTCGGTTTCGTTGTCATCAACATTAACCAGTTTGTTCAATTGTTTATAAATTGTATTAACGGCGACGTCGTGATCAGTTTTCATTCGTTCCCGATCTTGCAAAATAGATGATTGGCTGCGAAAGGAGGCTCTGCGTTCTGTTAATGAGGACGTAGAGACAGTATTCTCGAAGGTCGGCTCTTGATCGCGGGTTATGCGTGACAGGGATTGTGATCGTGATCTTCTCGTCAGTGGCGTTCTGGTGACTTCTGAACCTGCAAACGATCCACGACGGCTAGTACGGGATCGGCCTCGTTCAAGTTCCTGGCGTGGTTGTTGTACTGTTCCCGTTTCTGCTGGTCGAGATGATGATGCCATAGTTCTTTGCTCCTAGAGGTAAAAAAGATGCTGAATGATTCGAATAACAGTCCTCGCCATGATCTAGCGTGATTCATTGTTATCAATCCGGTATTAATACGGTTTGAATTACAATAGCGATTCTCTAACGTTGATTTATTAGGTCTGAGTTTTTACGTGAAGTTCATGACCAGATGCTTAGTATCAGTGTCCTTCATAGGAATCACTTTCGAGGGAAATGCTGAGCACATCCTTGTGAAGGGGCTGTTGTACGAAAAACTGCCATGAGGTGTCTGCAGATGGTTGAGCTTGATGCCTTACCTTTCCTTCCGGTAAAGCGCCAAGGTGTGAGCCGGCTTGGTTTGTTAGGCGGTTATCATGGAATGTCCATTTTTGTGTCGGCGCCTGGGTACATTCGCGCACTGAGACCGTGTCGTCCGCGCCGCTGGTGAGGCAGCGATCCGGGCCAACCAGTGTATGCAAACGGTTCAGCCCATCGTAATGCCACAGCTGGTTGGTTTTATAGTGGCATCGGAAGGTGTTCACTGCGGTGCCTTCATGTGTGCCGCTTTCCTTGACATTCAGGCAGAGGCCTTTCGGGCTGTCCTTTCGCATGACTTCGAGCGATAGTGGCGGGTGTTTCTGGAATGCATGCGAGCCCCAGTTCACGGTGAGAACCTGGGTTAACCTGTGTGCCAGGCCTTTCTGATCCCAGACAGAATAGTCCTGAAACAAGCCGGAATAGCGGATATGACCTGCCAGGGCGACCGGCTTTACCGTGGCCTCAAAATAAAAGCGTGAGATATCGGTTTTGCTGGCGGGTACCCTGAATGTGGCCGAAAAGCCGGGAGTAAAATGTGTATACGCCAGACCGGAAAATTTTTCATCATTGAAGAACCAGTCCTGGCAGAAGAGTGCACAACTGCCATGGGTTCGCCATTCATGACTGTAGGTGTCGAAGCTGCGGTTCCAGGTCCATGCTGCGGTGTCTGACCGTTGTGAACGCGACTGGTTGCTGACCACGTATTCATGATTTTTATACGATACTGATCGGGCACTGTAGTAGGAACCTAACGGTAACAGGGCCGCGGTGCGTCGGGCGGGGAACGCTGCTCTCTGGGAGAATAATCCTGATGTGCTTCGTTTCTGCTTGAGCGATCGTGGCTCACGTTCATCGTCACTGCTTTCTGGAGTGGCTGAATCGTAGGGGGTGATGGAACCTGACGCAACAGCCCCGTCGGAGTCACTGTCGGAGCCGAAACCACCGGCGTCGTCACTGTCGGAGCCGTAACCACCGGCGTCACTGCCTGAACTGTAACCGCCGGCATCACTGTCGGAGCCGAAACCGCCGGCGTCATCACTGTCGGTGTCCGAGCCGTAGCCGCCTGCAGGCAAATGTTGTGCAACTAGTTTTTCCCAGTCAGTGAGCGGCTCAGCATGCTTGGTACTTGTGAACTGATCAGTAACTTTGTCTTCTTCAATCGTGTCGAATGTCGAGGCTAACAGATTTTCGTCAATAATAGGTTGAAATTCCTCTCGGATAGGGGCTATTTCCTCTCTGGTTGGTAATTCAGGATTATTAATTTTATGTTTGAGATCATCAATATCTATATCACTCACTTCACTGGTAATTGAGGAATCATCAACATCAGATGAAGCTCGGGAATATGGCCTTTGGGTTACTAGAGGTAGATCCTCGAGATCGTTTTCTACAGGGCTTAAAGGACTTTCGTCTTCAGCCTCATGCTCATATGAACCTATTTCAATCAGTGGAGGCAGTTGCTCATCGTCCAGGATGGCTTCATCTGCTACCTCTTCGGTATCAAAGCGCCCTTCATCCTCTGTTTCTCTTGTACCCAAAAGTTGATCGGGGGAGAGTGTGACACGGCCTGCTACGCTGACTTTTACGGTGGTTTTGGCCCGTATGAATGAGCGAATGGGAGTGCTGGCGGGTATGGCGTGGTGCAGGCGAACGTGCGGGTCATGTGAATGTATGGCAATGCCGTAGTGATCAGCGATGGGGCCAAACCATGTCGTTCGATTGGCCCAGCTTTGAAACCAGGTGTGTTTATGGCGGGGCTTGTCCACCAGATGCCACCCGGCACCGCCCTGGGACTCCGGGTCAATGGTAATGCGGATATATTTGGAATCTTCCGTCCCATGGGCGGTGGAGGCGATTGATCGTATGAAATCCACGGTATACATCAGTGAGACGCTGGCCCTGCGATCGCAGGCATCAACAAAGCCGCCGGTCCATCTCACCGGCGATGACAGGCTGCCTTCCAGCTGGTTACCGACAAGGCAGGGCAAGTTGATCTGACGTAATTCGATATGAATGCTGCTTTCCGGTCGCCAGCCATTAGCTGTTACTTTGCGTTGTATCGGAGTGAGTGCCTGTCGAATCCATTGTTGATGTAGCATCCATGTTTCAAGGGCGAGTTGCTGTGCAGAGGCGCTTGGGGCGCTAGCGGAAAAGACTTGCTTGTAGTGGGCGGGCGCGTTGCCTGTTTTGCGAATCATAACGACATCGCCATACAGTCCGACCCCACCCAGTAGCGCGCTGATGGATTGTATGCTTTCCGGTGAACTCTCCGTGCCATCAATGACTAACGAGTCTCCCTGTCGTAGGCGGTCTTCCAGTGCTGATAGCTGATAAGCCGATAGGGGTGTTTGTGCATTGAGATATGTGAGCGTTGAGCCTTGGTGTTGCCGGGACGCCTGATGTTCTTTTTCGATGCCCTGAAGGTATTGACCATAAGCTGTCACAGCTCCCCAGGCTCCCATAGCACTCGCGTGGTGAGGAGTGACCATGGTAAAGGCTAACGTCGTTAGAACGACAGCCAAGGCCATTGACAAACAGGGTATGGGTAGATGGCTAGGTTTTTTTGGATGACGCATCAATGCACAATGTTATTTCAGCAATAAGTCTGCGTTGGTGCGAAGGAACATAGACGCAAATACACAATTCTGCATAAAAACGGCTAAATGAGTGTTTTTATCAGTTATATGGTAAATCGTTGTCTGTGGATTGGTGTCAGGAAAGGCAAGGGAGCGACACCCGTTGCTCTGAGTGATGATGAAGCAATCCATCACCACCCATGATGACATACATCTCAGTGTAAAAGGCTGGCTGCGAGCGTCAGCTGCTTTTCAAGCGCGCCTCGATTCTGTTCGACGACCTGTTTTCCGGCTTGTCCAGTTCGCTCGCTGAAAGCGTCATCAGCCAGCAATCTGTTCAGATTATCAGCCAGCGCTTGCTCGTTATCCGTGACCAGCAGGGCATGGGCCTGCTTCAGCTGGTCAGCGACATCAACAAAGTTAAACAGATGAGGGCCACAGAGCACCGGAAGCCCGACGGCAGCAGGTTCCAGCATGTTGTGGCCACCGACAGGCACCAGGCTGCCCCCAACAAAGCTGATGTCAGAGGCACTGAACAGCAGCATCATTTCGCCCATAGTGTCGCCTAGGATGACATCTGTCGATGATGTTACGGCTTCATTGTTACTGCGACGGACCACTGATAGAGCCTGGTTGGTTATCAGGGTGTAGACATCGTCGAAACGTTCGGGATGACGGGGCACTAAAAGCAGCAACGTGTCTGTATGTTGTAGTCTAACCTTCTGAAACGCGGACAGTATCTGCTCTTCTTCGCCTTTATGGGTGCTGGCTGCAATTATGATTTTTGTGGTGGAAGTGCGTTGGCTCAGCCATTGTGCACGTAATGCCTTTGCCTGTTCAGCCAGTGTTGTGTCAATGGTCAGGTCATATTTGAGCGTGCCAGTCACCAGAGTCTGGCACCGGGGCTGCCCCAATTGGATGAATCGTTCGGCGTCATCAGCCCCTTGTGCGGCAATGAAACTGAGTTGCTGGAGCATTCGACGGGTCAGAGAACCGAGTCGGGCATAGCCCTGTGCTGAACGTTGGGACAATCGGGCGTTGGTCAGCATAACCGGTATGTTGCGGCGGTGGCAGGCGGCAATGGTATTCGGCCAGAGTTCCGTTTCCATGATGATCAACAGGTCCGGTCTCACGCGATCCAGAAAACGGTTGATCGCTCCCGGTAAGTCATAGGGCGCATAGACATGGAAGACGGTATCGCCATGGATCGCTTTGACCCGGTCAGAACCGGTTGGTGTCATGGTGGTAACGACTATCCTGTGCTCTGGATAGCGTGCTCTCAATGCCTTGACCAATGGTGCGGCGGCAATGGTTTCTCCGACGGAAACGGAATGAACCCAAATGCTTGGCATGGCTGGCTGGGGTGCCTTGAAAAAACCAAACCGCTCATTCCAGCGCCGGGCATACGCGGGGGCTTTCCAGGCGCGGTATAGCAGGCGAAGGATGACCAGGGGGAGCAGAAGATAGTAAAAGAGTGTGTACAGTGTTCTTGACATTGCCGTAGATAACCATGACCCAATAGTCTGAAGGGCGGATTCTATCGCAATTCTGACAAAGCATCGCTGTTGGGATGGGAAAAGTGGCTGCAGCTCATAGCCGCAATGTGGTGTTAGCGATGTATGAATTGAGTACAGGATATATAAAGGCTATTTTTTTGACTGATGTAGTAAGACCGTTTGCATTGATATTATGCGGGCTCCCATCGTGATTGCCTGTTATCCCAGGCATAAAAAAGGGCAGCATGATTGGCTGCCCTTTTGTCGGAAATAGTGATAAATCATCACTATGACAGTCAGGTTATATTGCTATTCCTCATCTGACGACGTTGAAGGCATTTCTGTTTCCGGTCGGGTTTCATCCGCCATTAAACGCATAGCGACGGTGCTCTCGTTGCCCCCTGTTTTCTCAAGGTTGGACGAAGAAGCGCCCTCTTCTGTCCGTGGAGCTTCTTCTATAACGTCGTACTCGTTTTCGTCGATATGCCTGAGTAGAGGATTGAGTCCCGGATTCTTTATGGTTTTACCGTGCGCTACAAGCGGAGCCATCAGCTGAAAACCAGCTAAATAAAGTGAGCTATCGACGTGAACGGCAGTTCTGAAAAGGCTATCACCCAGTTCAGTCATGCTCATCACATCTTCTTCGCCCATCGGCTCAGTCTCTGTAGCCATCGCGGCCACTGAGGTCTGGGCGGAAGCGCTTTCTGCTTGTAAGGCTTTTAATGCGTCATCGGTGCGGGTCAAGCGGCTTTGTGCTTGTTCAAGTTCTGCTCGGCGGGCGGCTTCAGACTCAGATTGCTTTCTCAGTTGCTCCATTAACTGTTTTGTCTGAGCCTCCATTGCCGTTAGTTTTTCTTTAAGTGCGGCTTTTTCGCCGTTAAATGGCTGTTCTTGTTCCTGTGCGGTTTGAACCCCCGTGGATGCTGCGGTTGTTTGATCAGTGCTGGTTTCAGTTGTCGCGGTTGCAAACTGTTTGGGGCTGACAACGGCAGGTTTCTTTGGCACTGCTGGAGGCAGCCTTTTGATGCTGATCTGGGTGTGCTGCTCTGTCACGGTGACAAGCTTCTCTTCTTGGGCTCTTTCCGCTTCTACCGACGGAGCAGTCGCTGGCTCATGGGCTTGGATAATCTCCAAAGCTGTATCCCTTAACGTCATTAAGGAATTTAATAATGCCTGGTCGCGCTCTGCAGACGGGATGGCTGACAATTCAGTAATGTATTCCTCAATGCCTGAGGCCATGAGACTGTTGGCCACATCAAGGGTCACTACCTTCACATCGGACATTGCCTTCACTGCTACCGGGTTTCGGGCTGATATGGCATGACAAATGGGAAGCTGGTCAGCTGAATTGGTTGCATTGATATCTGCTCCATGCGCAATCAGGTCGAGGATAATGTCCGTTGACTCTTTCTGGTCTGTTACGCAGTGTATGCATGCGGAGTGCAGTACTGTATTGCCCTTCTTGTCTTTGAGATTGAGGTTTGCGCCATGATTTCTTAATAGCTCTGCAATCTCTAGCCATTGTTTTTGGAGCTGCCCTTTAGCTGTGCTGGCTTTAATTACGGCCACTTGTAATGGCAGTCTGTCTTGGGCGGATGTGTTTGGATTTGCTTGAAATTGGGTTAACAGTTTTCTGACCGTTTCAACATTACCCTCAAACACATTCTGGGTTAAAGCGGTATGTCGGTTACGATATCTTTCGTCAATCGTGGCGCCTTTTTGCAGCAGATGACCAACGATGTCGAAATGATTACCCGCTAAGGCCAGTCGGATCGGAGTCTGCTCGTCTCTGGATTGCAAACTGTGATTGGAGCCCATATCAATTAATCTGTTAGCTAACGCTTTCCTGCTCTCAATACAGGTTGCATCAGTATCATTTAGCAACGCTTTGAGTGTATAGATTAGAGGTGATTCTAAAGATTTGGAGTAAAGTGTGACATTAGCGCCACGATCCAATATGTCGTTCGCCAGCCGAATAGCCTTTTGAGCAATTTCGAGGGATGTTTCGTTTTCACTCAGTTCACAAACTCTCATCAAGACAGTTTGGTTTTTGACATTGCGTTCATCAATGTCATCGTCTTTGGTATGTCTCCAAAGCAGTTCAACCATGTCCGGATCACCCTGATCAAATGCGAAGTGAATGAGTGCCTGCTCACCACCATCGTAACGATGGACGGTCATTCGCACACCTTTTTCCAGAAGTGCGCCAGCGACCTTGTTCTGATTGTTGAGGACGCTGAGGTAAAGCGGTGACTCACCCTTTTGGTTCTTTGTATTGGGTGTGGCGCCCTGTTCAATAAGTAGCATGGCTTTTTTGGACTCACCGGACTGGATCATGCGGGTTAATGGTGTCTGGCCGTCTTTTCCTTGATGATCCATTGAAATGTGATGAACTTCGATCAGGGGCAGGAGCAGGTTGGTTAAATCACCCTGTTCGGCAACGTGAGTTTCGCGAGACAGGATGAAATCCAGGGCATTTTCATCATTGTGGTTGGGAGTGACGGCATCAAAACCTGACTCAAGCAGCGCATCAATAAGGCGTCTCAGGGTGAGTGCGTCCTCAAAGTCCGTCTGCTGAGTATATTGTTGGATGAGTTTTAATAGTACGGTTTCTCCCTGACCATTCCGGACAGTTTTAGGATTGATGTCAGAGAGGCCTGCTTGTAGCGTGGGCAATGAATGTTCAATTTGCCGTGATTGCAGATTAATACCTTGCTCTTTTGCCATTGAGACTAGCTGGCGACAAAGCCAGTTAACAGCGTAGTCTCCGTTGATATGTGACGGGATACTGAGTACCCCGGAGATCATCGATGAAGTGATGGCTGGCAATGACTGACTTCTTGTAGCCAACGATTGAGTGCTGACGGAGGGTTGATCTTCTTGGTCAAGATGGCTGGTAATATTTTGTAGAGATGTTGTTTTGCGTAAACCGTCAGATGAAAGACTTTTTTCGTCAAAGAATTTTGATAGTTCCCGAGGCGATAAATCAATATAGGATTTCGATAAAATAGATGATGCCATTGTTGAATTGCTCCATTATGAATGTAATGGAAATATCTGCTTTTGATGTTGGTGTTGGTTCTACGTCCGCCTCAAAGAGAGGATCAGCATTCTTGAGGAGGAAATACATCGTCTGAAAGGGCTTAATGGTAAACCCGACATAAAGCCCAACACTCCGCCGAAGGATTCCGGTTCAGCAGGCTAGAGGATATTTCCTGATAAATTAACGTTCATTGTTAAATAATGAGGTTGAATACGTTCTTACCATTTTAAAAGGTAAGGTTTGTAGTGATTTGGTGTTGTTTTTGTGGGCAAGGTTCACTGTCTAATGTATAGGTTGCCTTTCTTTTGTTGTTAATTAATGGGTAATGTTACTGATATTAATGCTTCAGATTTTATGTGTGATGATTATTAATGGTTTTTCTGCCTGTGGTGGAAAGTGATTTTTGATGTGTTGGCCTTCATTTATTGACTGTTTAGTGTTTTTTTAGATGTTTTAATTAATGTTTGTGCTTTCTTAGGTAAGGTGTGTTTACACTTTTGATGTTGGTGTTTTCTATCTAACGTAATGTTTTTCTCATAACCTAGTATCAAAACTGTAGAAAGTGATGAGTGGGGGGGATGCTGTTAAATGTGTCATCTATCATATCTGTATTTTCCGTTTAGCTGTGTTGCAGGTCGAATGCGCTCCCGTCCAGAGACAATAGTTATAAGCATGTATTCATCAAATAGTGGCAGGGTGAGGCGAACTAAAGAATGAGGGCAATGATTTTTCTGTCGCTTGGAACGTGGCAGCTGAGGTGTTAGCGAGTATAACCTGCTGTTCCATCTCATGTGACACGTCAATAGACCCGTGGAAGAGACAATAGTTATAAGCATGTATTCATCAAATAGTGGCAGGGTGAGGCGAACTAAAGAATGAGGGCAATGATTTTTCTGTCGCTTGGAACGTGGCAGCTGAGGTGTTAGCGAGTATAACCTGCTGTTCCATCTCATGTGACACGTCAATAGACCCGTACTGGCGGGAAGGCTTATACTCCCCCGAACTAACCTGAATTGATGAGTATCATGTCCCACGTCATCGACACTGATGTAACCATTATCGGTGGCGGAATTGCTGGTTTATGGCTGTTCCGGCGCCTCAACGATATGGGCTACAAGGCCCTGCTTCTCGAAAATGCCACGCTCGGTGGTGGTCAGAGTATCAAGTCCCAGGGGATTATCCACGGCGGTATCAAGTATGCGCTGTCCGGTAACCTGACTCAGGCGTCTGAGTGTATCGCCGGAATGCCGGCCCGCTGGCGCGCCTGCCTGGACGGTGAAGGCGAAATTGATCTTTCCCGTGTGCGTATCCTGTCAGATCACCAGTATATGTGGACCCCGGGTGGTCTCGGTTCGAGAATGGCCACGTTCTTTGCCAGCAAGGCATTGCGTGGTCGGGTGGACCCGGTCAAGCGTGATGAAGTTCCCAGAGTTTTTCAGGATCCCGGCTTCAAGGGCAAGCTCTACAAACTCAATGAAAGCGTGCTGGATATTGAGACAGTGGTGAGCGAGTTGATCGCCGGTCTTGAGGATCGCACGCTGAAGGTGGATTGGGATAAGGATAGTGTGATCCGCTTTGGTGAGAATGGAGACATTACTTCTATTGAATGTACTGCCGAGGGTGAAACCTACGAAATCCATGCCCGTCGTTTTGTCCTGACGGCCGGCGAAGGTACCGGCGATATCCTCCAGCGCTGGGGGGTAAAATCACCCGAAATGCAGTTACGTCCGCTGCACATGGTCATGTTGAAGCACAAGCATCCCTATCCTCTGTACGCCCACTGTATCAGCACCGATATCGTGCCGCGCCTGACCGTTACCAGCCATCCCACCGATGATGACCAGTGGGTCTGGTACATGGGCGGTGATATTGCAGAGTCCGGCGTTAAGCGTGACAGTGATGAGCAGATTGCCCGGGCTAAAAAAGAAGTAGAAAAACTGTTGCCGTGGGTCGATTTCTCCGATGCGCAATGGGCGACACTCCGGGTTAACCGGGCGGAACCCAAACAGAGCAAACTGTTGAGACCGGATGCCGCTTACTGCAAGGCGGTGGGTAATGGTTTGATTACCTGGCCCACCAAGCTGGCGCTGGCGCCGAACCTCAGTGACGAAGTGGTACGCGAACTCCAGGGTGCAGGTATTGAACCCACAGGTAACGAGGCATTTGGTTTGCCTGACGCTCTGCCACGCCCTGCGGTGACCGGCCCCTTCTGGAGTGATTATTTTGATTGAACACCTGAGAAAGCCGGTGGCCGACACCGGTGTGTCAATTTCACCGGTGGGTTTCGGCACGGTGAAATTGGGGCGTGATCAACAGGTCAAATACCCCGAAGCGTTCAGGATTCCCGATGACAGGGAAGCGATCAATCTGCTGGCATTGGCCCGCGAGCTTGGTATTAACCTGCTGGATACCGCACCAGCCTACGGCTCGAGCGAGGAGCGTCTGGGACGGTTGATTGACGGTGAGCGTCAGTCATGGGTGATCTGCACCAAAGTGGGTGAGGAGTTCGAAAACGGTGAATCCCGTTTCGATTTCACGCCAGAACATATCCGTTTCAGTGTTGAGCGGAGTCTGAAACGGCTGGGTACCGATTACCTGGATATGGTGCTGGTCCACTCCAGTGGCGAAGATGTGGATATTCTTCGTCGTTATGGTTGTCTTGATGTATTGGCTGAGCTAAAGCGTGAAGGCCTTGTGCTGGCTTCTGGCATGTCAACGAAAACCGTTGAAGGCGGGATTCTTGCCCTGGAGCAATCCGACTGCGCCATGGTCACCTGGAATCTCAATGAACAGGGCGAACGCGCTGTGCTGGATTATGCCCGGGATCATGGCAAAGCGATCCTGGTGAAGAAAGCTCTCGCCAGTGGGCATCTCTGCATGAATGGTGAGGATCCGGTGCAGACCTGTATGGATTTTGTCTTTTCTCATCCCGGTGTGTCAGCAGCCGTATTGGGCACGATCAATCCTGACCACCTTCGACATAATGTTAAAGCCGTGATGCAGGCGGTGGAGAAACAGGCTGCATGAGTGAAGGAAACATACTGCGCAGGGAAGCCGCCACCGCATTTTCAACGCGCCAGGTGAAACTGGTGCGTACTGCGGATGGTTATGACCTGCGGGCATTTGGCGATCCGCTGACATTCAGTGAAATGGCAGCCATCCGCTCCAGCCGTACTGTGTCTCCCGCCTTTCCTGATAGCAATGAAATATCCCTGGCGAATGTCGGTGTTTCGGTTCTGTTGAAAATACAGGTCTGTGATAACGAGTACCTGGTATTGGTTGAGCAGGATCGCGGCGATGCGGGACGGGTTTTAAAGCCCGTGTCGGGTTATGTCGAAACCGCGGAGTTGGATAGTCCATTTGCTACTGTGCTGCGAGAAATTTCAGAAGAAGTCTTGTTCAAGCAGGGGGCTGGGTATTTCCCATTTTGCTATGAAGGCCAGCCTGCGGGGAATCCTTATGGGTTGCCCCTACAGTCTGCCGTTATGGAGCTCCAGTCTTCTCCTTGGTTGGCGGGTCAGTCGGATGAAACGGTTTTTATTAATGGTCAGGTGGTAACATTACCGGTTAACCTTTATGTGCACTGTCCTACGAATAGCGCCCAGTTGGTTTATAGTCTGACAGTGGTGTTAGATGCATGGCCAGAACAGGGATTTTTTGTGGAAGATGAGAGAGAGGATGGCTTTCTTGTCAGCCGTTTGAGACCCGAACGCCGTTTAATACTGGCGCAATGTCAGGGTGAAATGCTGACAGACTTTTTTCAGCTGATTAATGGAAAGCTAACGCCATTCTGTAGTGAAGGCTGTCACCTGTCAGAGTTTTTTGCGCCAAGAAAGGAATGCTTATTTATTCAAGATGCATCGGGTCCTTCTGTGTCTTTGATATGAGCACTTTAGGTCCATGCCTGTATCAGCAATGACTTTAGCCGTCTAAGTGGGCAGTGATAAAGCCCCTGCGGGGCGGTGATCATGCCTGATGTGATGCTGCAGTTCCTCGACAGTAAAAAATGCGCGTTCACATTTATCCAATAAGCAATGGACTATTTTTCTGTCGCTAATGTGGCAAAGTTGGTGAATTTTAAAATCAATAAACTGACTGAAGTAGCGATTGCATATTTGATGATCAGTTAGGGACTGGTGGTTGCAATAGTATGGTTTAGGGTGTGAGGGAGATGTGTTGCCTGGAGTGAAATGCCCACTTTTCCAGTGCTCATACAAGTCTTCGGCTTTGAAAAAACACAGCTTAGTGCATGGTTTGTCGAAACAAACAAAGTGATTTTCATCCTTTTGGACAATAAAGTGTGCATGTATTAGATGAAGTGTTGAGATGAATGATTCATGCAGCTGTACACAGTATTTGCAGCTTTTGAGAAGAAATCCCTTTTTTGTATCACCCATATTTAACTCTCTATACAAAGGCGTTTGAATGATGTTTTCTAAGTCGTCCTGGATGTTTGTTGTTGTATCGAAAGTTAGTTGATGGTCTGCCATGGTAATGTGAGGTTTTATTAGGGAACCTGCGAGCAAGTAACGTTAAATAAACACAGTGAATGCAAAGTCATTCATTCACTATTATCCAACCTGAAAATGACTCAGCTTCTTGCCTTTGAAGCCGGTTGTCCGGCTTTCGGATACATTAACCCTGCATCCGAATCATTTGATCCAGTCTAACCATGTTTGCCAGAGCGAATAACATCGCCAGTTTGCCATCATTTTTCCGAAGCCCCCGATAACGGGCTTTGATAAATCCAAACTGGCATTTGATGATTCTGAAGGGATGTTCCACCTTGGCTCGGATGCTGGCTTTAAGGTATTCCGTTTTCAACATGACTTTATTGATTCGAGGGTGTTTCCTGAGTCTCTTTAACTTGCCTGGTTGTTCGGCTATATGCCACTGTACAGCGTCTGTATTGAGCTCTTTTCGCTTCTCAGCTCCTCTGTAGCCGGAATCGGCAAAGACAAACTGTTCATCACCGTGCAACAGGTTACTGGCTTGATTAAGGTCGTGCTCATTAGCGGCTGTTGTCGTCAGACTATGGGTCAAACCTGTACGGGCATCGACACCAATATGTGCCTTCATTCCGAAATGCCACTGGTTACCCTTTCTGGTTTGATGCATTTCAGGATCCCGCTGCCCCGCCTGATTCTTTGTGGATGTCGGCGCTTCGATGATCGTGGCATCGACCAGTGAGCCTTCTTTCAGAACGATACCAGACTCTGTCAGCCATTGGTTTACGTCCGTGAAAATAGCTCGCGCCAGATTGTGAGTTTCCAGCAGGTGTCGAAAATTCATAATGGTTGTGCGATCTGGAATTGCTTTATCCAGAGATAACCCGGTAAATAATCGCATGGGCATAATTTCATAAAGGGCATCTTCCATGGCCGGATCACTGAGGCTGTACCATTGTTGAAGGCAGTGTATCCGGAGCATGGTGGATAACGGGTACGGTCTACGCCCATTACCGGGTTTGGGGTAATGAGGTTCAATAATTGTCTCAAGACGATGCCAGGGAATCAGTTTATCCATACGGGCAAGGAATATTTCTTTGCGGGTCTGGCGACGCTTTTGAGTGAATTCAGCGTCAGAAAAGCTGAGCTGTTGGTCCATGGCTAATCTCCGGCAAAGGCTGAGTGGAGATTAGCTTATTATTGGGGACTTAATCGCAGGTTCCTTAGGAAATTTAATAAGTGTTTGCGTTGGTGCAAAAGACTTAGACAAGTTACGCAATTGGTTCTCTGAGTATGGGGTAGTGGATCAGTTGAGGTTGTTGGCGCTATTACAATGGGGTTGTTAGTGTGAGTAGTGCTTTGAATGCGGGGAGAGGTGTTCATGATATTTAGTCCTTTAGTGACATGAGAAATGTTATCGAAATTTCATTAAAGCCTGTTTTTTCTAAGGGTATGTTGTTGGGAAAGAGATATAACAGACCTTGATTGTGTATTTATGCTTGCGTAATAAAAGTGATGGAGCAATAACAGGGGGGGGGATTTTACTGACATTTTTGGATGGCTAGTAAGCAGTTGAATGAAATTTATGTTTTTTTGATGATGCTTATTATTGGTTGTTTCTGATGAACGCTATTTTGGAAGTGGATTGCGTTAATGGCCGGATCATCCGGCCATTAACGTTTTAAGCAGGTTCCTGCTCATTTTCCTTGCGGATTTTCTGCACAATGGCCGTGGTTGAACAATTTTCCAGGAAATCCAGAACCGCGACTTCGCCACCATATGTGGTAACAATGTCGGCACCAACCACTTCGTTGATACCGTAATCGCCACCCTTCACGAGTACATCCGGCTTCAGCTGTTCCAGCAGAGATTCCGGGGTGTCTTCGTCGAAGGAAACTACCCAATCGACGGCTTCCAGACCTGCCAGTACCGCCATGCGCCGTTCAACCGGGTTGATAGGGCGGCCTTCACCTTTCAGGCGAGTGACAGATTCATCGCCATTGATGGCAAGTACCAGCCGATCACCCAGCTTGCGGGCCTGTTCCAGGTAGCCGACATGTCCGGCGTGAATAATGTCGAAACAACCGTTGGTAAAGACGATTTTTTCGCCATGGGCGCGGGCATCTTCAACCGCGATCAACAGTTGTTCGCGTGTCATAGCGCCGCGTTCTGAGCCCTGAATGGCATTCACGGCACGTCGCAGTTCCGGCAGGCTGACGGTAGCGGTACCCAGTTTGGCAACCACAATGCCGGCCGCAATGTTGGCCAGTGCCGCGGCGCGGGGAAGTGGCTCACCACTGGCTAGTGCAGCCGCCAGGGTCGCAATGACGGTGTCGCCTGCACCGGTGACATCAAACACTTCACGGGCACGGGCCGGCAGATGCAGTTCTTTTTCATCGGCACGCAGCAGGGTCATACCGTGTTCGCCGCGGGTAATAAGTAGGGCGTCGAGCATTAGTTCTTCGCGCAGAGCCTGGCCTTTGGCGACCAGCTCTTCTTCGCTGGAGCAGCTGCCAACAATCGCCTCGAACTCATTCAGGTTCGGTGTGATGACAGTGGCGCCGCGATAGCGAGTAAAATCCTGTCCCTTGGGGTCTGCCAGTACGGGAATGTTGCGTTTCCGTGCCAGACGAATCAGTTCCTGAATATCTTTCAGGGTGCCCTTGCCATAATCCGAAACGATCAGTGCGTCGGCATTATCCAGCAGAATAGAGAGACGATCGGGGATAGTGTCGACCTCGACACCGGTGAAAGCTTCCTCAAAGTCCAGCCGGATCAGCTGCTGGTGCTGGCTGATGACCCGCAGTTTAGTGATGGTCGGCGCATCTTTAAGGCGTACGAAATCGCAGTAGACGCCAGCAGCTTCAAGACGTGTAGTCAGTGCATCGGCCGCTTCATCATCACCGGTAATGCCCAGCAGCCAGGCGGGCGCTCCCAGTGAGGTGACATTGAGTGCGACGTTGCCGGCACCGCCGGGACGGTCATCGCTGCCATTGACCCGGACGACCGGAACCGGCGCCTCGGGGGATATTCTGCGGGTGGGACCCTGCCAGTAACGGTCCAGCATGACATCGCCGACCACCACGACGCGAGCTTTGTCAAAGCGGGGCAAGCTTGGTTTCATGGGTATCCGGTGTTTCCTGTCTGTCATTTCCAGTCATGGTTGAGCCCTGTTTCAGGCTTCAACCAGGGTGACGGGTTCATTGTTCAGTGTTTGTTCCGCTTGTTCGCGGAACTGCATGCGATAGAGTCGTGCGTAGGCGCCGTCTTTGGCCAGCAACTCAGTATGGTTGCCGCTTTCCACAATCTGCCCTTTGTCCATGACCAGGATCAGGTCGGCATTTTCGATGGTGGACAGGCGGTGAGCGATGACCAGAGTGGTTCGATCCTTCATCACTTCATCCAGCGCTGCCTGGATGTGTCGTTCGGACTCGGTGTCCAAAGCAGACGTCGCTTCATCCAGGATCAGTACCGGTGCATCTTTCAGGATGGCGCGGGCAATCGCCAGACGCTGACGCTGGCCGCCAGAGAGCAGTACGCCATTTTCGCCCACCAGTGTATGCAACCCATCCGGCAGGTTGTCCACAAACTCCATGGCATAGGCGGCTTTGGCGGCCAGGCGGATGTCTTCCTCATCCATATCCTGCAGATCACCGTAGGCAATGTTGCGGGCGATGGTGTCGTTGAACAGCGTCACATGCTGGGTCACCAGCGCGATATGGCTGCGCAGGTTGCGCAGGGTGTATTCATCCAGAGGCCGACCATCCAGCAGAATCTCGCCTTCGGTATGTCCATAGAAACGGGGCAGAAGATTGGCCAAGGTCGTTTTGCCACTGCCGGAGCGGCCCACAAGGGCGACGGTCTGCCCGGGCTCAATGGTGACATTAAGATTGGTTAATGCCGGGCGATCAGCGGCAGGATAGGTAAAGCCAAGGTTCCGGAATTCAATGCGGCCTTCAACACGCTCTGTGGTAAACGACCCAGTATCCGGCTCAGTGGGTTCGTCGACCTGCTCAAAGATGCTTTGTGCTGCGGCAATACCTTTCTGAATATTGGCATTCACCTCACTGAGCTGACGAATCGGTTTAGGCAGCAGGCCGGCAGCGGTGATGAAGGCAACCAGTTCACTGAATGATGTGTTGATAGCGCCGGAGCTTTTCATATACAGGATGATGTACATGAGAATGGATAACGCTGACAACACGAGGAATTGCAAGGTGGGTGTATGAACTGCTGAAACCTTAACCAGTTTCAGTCCCTGGTTGGTATTACGATAGCTGGCGTTTCTGAAACGCTGCTGTTCATAGGTTTCACCGCCAAAACCGCGCACGACCCGGTAACCACTGATGGTTTCAGACGTGATATGGGTCACATCTCCCATGGAGGTCTGGAGTTTTTTGCTCAGTTTGCGGAATTTTTTCCCGGTCAGGCCAACCACAATCGCAATGATGGGGGCAACGGCCACAAAGACCATGGTCAGTCGCCAGTTGGTCCAGAACAGGAAACCCAGCAGAGCGATGACGGTCATCCCCTCGCGGAAGACAACCTTGATGGCATCGGTTGCAGCACCGGTGACCATGTTGACGTTATAGGTAATCCGGGAAATCAGGTGGCCGGAGTTGTTGTTGTCAAAATAGGTATTGGGCAACAGCACCAAACGGTTGAAAAGGGATATCCTCAGGTCGTTGACCACACCCAGGGACACTTTGGCCAGGAAATAACTGCCGAGGAATGAGCCTATACCGCGGAAGATCCCGATAAACAAAACCCCAACGGGTACAAACCAGACCAGGGCGCTTTTGTCAAAACTGCCCAGCAGGGGCAAGATGACCGGATCATGATCATTCACATCCAGTGCCCGGATAAAATAATCCACCAGTTTCGGGAACATGGGCTGGCTGGCGGCAAACATCATATAGCCGAGTATACTCAGGGCAAAAACATGCCAGTAAGGGCGAACATAACCGAGCAGACGCAGGTAAACCCTGAGGCCTCCCTCATCATTTCGGATTGGGTCTGTCATACATCGTGACCTTTTTTCGGTTGTTGCAGGCCTGCGAAGGCCTGCAAGCGGAAAAACATGGAGATTTTACAGTGAGCCCGATACAGGATTCGGGCAGCATAATCGCGCAATATTAACATAATCTTTCCAAGGTGGTGCCAGTCTAATAGAATTGCCGCCCCTTGGGGTCATCGTTATGGCCAGAGACTGATCGATACTGAACCCGGAATTTGCATGCGTAGGCTGACAGAACAGGAGTACTCCACCCTCAGGGATGGCGCCCATGTCATTGAAGCGGATGGATTTGGCGATAAGGTACTGCTGTTGAATGACGGTTCATTCCTGAAATTGTTCCGGCGCAAGCGGCTGCTGTCATCGGCATTGGTCTTTCCCTATTCGACGCGATTTACCCTTAACGCCGGGTTGCTTGCCGAAAGGGGGATTCCCTCGGTCACGATTATCGATAATTATCGCATCCCTGCCATTAAGCGGACGGCTGTGCATTACCAGCCGCTGGCTGGGGAAACACTGCGTAAGGTGCTAAAGGATGCAACGGGTGACTCGTCTGGATTGCTGGGACAGTTGGGGCGTTTCATTGCCCGGTTGCATGAAAAAGGCGTCTACTTTCGTTCCCTGCATCTGGGGAATGTGCTGCTGACTCCGGACCGGGAGTTGGGGCTGATTGATATCGCGGATATGAGTTGTGGTCGGTTGTCAGTGGGGCCACGGCGTGCATTGCGCAACTTTCACCATCTGGCGCGTTCCAAGGTTGATATGGAACTGCTGGATTCTACCCTGAGAAAACGGCTGATTGAGGCTTACTGTGAAGCTTCCGGCCGGTCGGATGATTTTCAGGCGGCGCTAGGGAAAGTGCTGCACGTCTGACCGATAGAACAGGTGATTCACCGGTCAGATATAACAAAACAGACTATTTTTTTGAGAGCTTGAGGCATCATTGTGATTGAGAAGCTGAGAAATATCGCGATTATCGCGCACGTTGACCACGGTAAGACAACGCTGGTCGACAAACTGCTGCAGCAGTCCGGCACCCTGGGCCGGAAGGATCAGGATGCCGAACGCATCATGGATTCCAACGACCAGGAACGGGAGCGCGGCATCACCATCCTGGCCAAGAATACGGCGATCAACTGGCAGGATTACCATATTAATATTGTGGATACTCCTGGACACGCCGACTTCGGTGGTGAAGTCGAGCGGGTACTGTCCATGGTGGATTCCGTTCTGTTGCTGGTGGATGCCGTTGATGGCCCCATGCCGCAGACCC
The DNA here is from genome assembly GCA_964291505.2 of uncultured Kistimonas sp. Taxonomy (GTDB): domain Bacteria; phylum Pseudomonadota; class Gammaproteobacteria; order Pseudomonadales; family Endozoicomonadaceae; genus Kistimonas. Next base: position 574,083 of record OZ220216.1, read on the forward strand.
GCTTTGTGACCCAGAAGGCCTTTGAACAGGGCCTGAGTCCGATTGTTGTTATCAACAAGGTGGATCGTCCCGGCGCGCGTCCTGACTGGGTTATGGATCAGGTATTTGACCTGTTCGACCGCCTGGGCGCTACCGATGAGCAGCTCGACTTCCCGGTGATTTATGCGTCAGCACTGAATGGTATTGCTGGCAATGATCCGGATGAGATGGCGGATGATATGACGCCATTGTTCGAAATGATTGTGGACAAGGTGCCGGCACCGGATGTTAATCGGGATGGACCGTTCCAGATGCAGATCAGTGCGCTGGATTACAATAGCTATGTTGGCATTATTGGTATTGGTCGGGTCAGCCGTGGTGTTGTAGGTACCAATACACCGGTACGCCTGATTGAACGTGACGGAAAGGCGCGTAATGCTCGTATTCTGAAAGTCATGGGGCATCTGGGTCTTGAGCGTGTTGATGTAGAGCAGGCCCGTGCCGGTGATATTATCTGCATCACCGGTATCGATAACCTGAATATTTCCGATACCCTGTGCGACCCTGATCACCCTGAACAGATGAAGCCTCTGACGGTTGACGAGCCGACCGTCAGCATGACTTTCCAGGTGAATGATTCGCCATTTGCCGGTCAGGAAGGCAAGTTCGTCACATCCCGTAATATCAAGGACCGCCTGGAGCGTGAACTGCTGCATAACGTGGCGCTGCGTGTGGAGCAGGGCGCTGATGCGGACAAGTTCATCGTGTCTGGCCGAGGTGAACTGCACCTGTCAGTCCTGATTGAGACCATGCGCCGTGAAGGCTATGAAATGGGGGTGTCCCGTCCTGAAGTTGTGATCAGGGAGATTGATGGTGTTTCCCATGAGCCTTTCGAACAGGTTGTGATCGATGTGGAAGATCAGCATCAGGGTTCCGTCATGGAAGAAATGGGACTGCGCAAGGCTGAATTGAAAAACATGGTGCCGGACGGCAAGGGCCGTACCCGCCTGGACTTCATCATGCCAGCCCGTGGATTGATCGGTTTCCGTTCCCAGTTCATGACCATGACCTCTGGCAGCGGCATCCTGACCCACATCTTTGACCACTATGGTCCTGTCAAGGATGGCAAGGTTGCGCACCGTAAGAATGGTGTGCTGGTTTCCATGGTTAAGGGTAAGGCGCTGGGTTACGCGTTGTGGAATCTGCAGGAACGTGGTCGTCTGTTCATTGGTCCTAACGTTGAGGTCTATGAAGGCCAGATCATTGGCCTGCACAGCCGTGAAAACGATCTGACGGTGAACCCGACCAAGGCCAAGCAGCTGACCAACGTGCGGGCATCCGGTACCGATGAAAACATCATGCTCACGCCGCATATTCGTCATACGCTGGAGCAGGCGCTCGAGTTTATTGATGATGATGAGCTGGTGGAAGTTACACCGGAATCCATCCGTTTGCGTAAGAAGAAGCTGACAGAGGTGGAACGTCGTCGTTCTTCCAAGAAATAAGGAAATCGTCTGTCTGTAGTCGTTTGATTTGCCGCACAGGTTTAGCGTGCGGCAATGACAGGATGTCTTTATAGACTGGCGGCGAGTGCGAGCACTTTCTGCCAGTCTGTCATGGAGTAAAAGCCGTGTTTCTGCTGGCTTTATTCCCACTCTGAATAGGGTTAATGTTAGACACTGGTACTTTTAATCTGGCTGTTATGATCATTGTTCAGTGAGCTGACAGTTGCCTGTGTCATGACAAAGGATATCCGATGCTGACGCTTTATCCGGCCATTAAACCCTACGCCCGCCATATCCTGCCGGTTTCCGGCCATCATGAACTGTATCTTGAAGAGAGTGGTAACCCTGAAGGGATTCCGGTGCTCTACCTGCATGGAGGCCCCGGCGGCTCCTGCGATAAACATACCCGACGCTTCTTTGATCCCAACCTGTACCGCATCATTGCGTTTGATCAGCGCGGCTGTGGTCGTTCCCGTCCCTATGGTGAACTGGAAAATAATACTACGGCGCATTTGCTGGAGGACATGGAAGCGATTCGTGCCTTCCTGAAAGTCGACAAATGGATGTTATTTGGCGGTTCCTGGGGCTCAACATTGGCACTATTGTATGCCATTCAGCATCCAGAGAAGGTGTTGGCCATGGTGTTGCGTGGTATCTGGCTGGCGCGTGAGCGGGATATCAACTGGCTTTACCGGGATGGCGCTAATCGGGTGTTCCCCGATTACTGGCAAACATTCTCCCAGCCTATTCCTGAGGCAGAGCGTGGCGATATGCTGAGCGCTTTCTATGCACGGCTAACAGGAACCGATGAGCTGGCCAGGATGGCAGCCGCCAAGGCCTGGTGCCTGTGGGAAGGACATTGTGCAACCCTGCGTCCCAGCCAGGAAGTGCTGGATGGCTTTTCGGATCCGCATCGCGCTCTGGCCATGGCCCGTATCGCATCCCACTATATGATCAATAAGGCGTTCATTCAGGAAAACGAAATTCTTGAGCAGTGCCAGGCTATCTCCAGTATTCCCGGGATTATTGTCCATGGACGTTACGATATGGTGTGTCCGCTCGAGAATGCGCAGACATTGCAACAGCACTGGCTGGAAGTCGAACTCCACATTGTGAGGGATGCTGGACACTCGGCCAAGGAGGCCGGTATTCGGGATGCCCTGGTCAGGGCGACCGATGAAATGGGCAAACGCTTCGGCAAAGAGTTTGGTCTGGACAAAACCTCTTGATATAAGGCTGTTATGAAAGGGTTGATTCAGCGTGTCAGCCACGCGAGAGTGGTTGTTGCGGGTGAAACCGTGGGTGCAATTGATTCAGGGTTGCTGCTGCTGTTAGGGGTGGAAAAAGACGACGATGAGCTGAAAGCGGACAAGTTGCTGGATCGTGTTCTGCGTTACCGGATCTTTTCTGACGACAATGGCAAGATGAACCTGAGTTTGGCGGATACCGGTGGCGGGCTGCTGGTTGTCTCCCAGTTCACCCTGGTGGCCGATACCCGTAAAGGGTTGCGACCCAGTTTCAGTTCCGGGGCAACACCGGAGAAAGGGAATGCGTTATATGAATATTTCGTTAAGCAGGCCCGACTGCGTCATTCTGATGTTGCCACCGGCGTTTTTGGTGCGGATATGAAAGTCAGTCTGCTCAATGATGGACCGGTGACGTTTATGTTGGACGTTTAAGTATTTTGTTCCGGGAGTCAGCGTGTAAGGTGCTGGCTCCCGACGGTTTTATCGCATCCTTCCATTACCTCTATTCATTCTCCAGGATCCTTTGTTTCGCCATTCCTGTAAGCTTGCTGCACCGGTTTGGTGCGTTATATATGCTTGTCTGATCTGTTATGAATCACTATGTGCTTGATATAACGTAATTACCTTCCTCTTATTGATTCTTTTTGTGGCGTACATGTTGCTTAGGCATTGCATATATGTGACAGGAATAGTGAGGGGGAGGGATATGTTAATGAGCCGATTACCTGCTTTGTTTTTGATGATGCTGCTGGCGACGTCATTGCCAGTTGAAGCAGTTTTGACAGATGCTGAGGCGGTGAACAAATCGGGGCGGCAGCGGATGCTGTCACAACGGATTGTGAAGAATTACCTGATGCTCGGTGCCGGTGTAAACTCGGAGGTGGCGCAGAAACAGTTGGATGCCAGCATCGCCCTCTTTGAGCAGCAGTTCCTTGAGTTGTCTGATTATGCACCGACCCAGAAAATTCGGGATATGCTGTCCCGGGTGGAGGACGTCTGGCTGTTGTATAGGGTGCAGGCGCTGGCGACACCCAACAAACAGGATGCTGTCTGGGTCTTGAGAAAAAGCAATGAGCTTCTGACCTTATCGAATGATGTAGTGACCTTGATTGAACAGCATGCTGGTGGCAATAACGCGAAACTGGTGAATGTTTCCGGTCGGCAGCGGATGCTATCCCAACGTATCGCTGCCCGTTATATGGCGATGGCCTGGGGAGTAGCGGCGGAGGAGCTTCACGGAGAGTTGAATGATGCAATTACACTTTTCGATGAATCCCTGCAGTTTCTCCGGGTTGCTCCTGAGAACAGTGCCATGATCCAGAAGAAGCTGACCAAGGTGCAGGCGCAGTGGCAGTTTTCCAAGGCAGGATTCAAGGGAGAGAAAGAAGGGCGTTATGTGCCCACGGTGATTTCGGTGACGACGGAATCCATTCTGCGGAAAATGAATGAATTGACAGGCGATTATGAGTCGCTGATGGAGGCACAGCAGCTGGCTAATGTTGAGCTGTAAATGAAAAAAACGGCAGCTGAAGCTGCCGTTTTTTTCGTGGGCAAATTACATCTGTTCGACAGTGTTGATGCCGAGTAGATCCAGTCCCTGTTTCAGTACACGGGCTGTTAGTGCGCAAAGCTGCAGTCGGCTGTTGCGTACTTCCTCTTCAACACCCGCCTTGTTAACCGGGCAGGCTTCATAGAATTTCATGAAGGCGCCGGCCAGATCGTACAGGTAGGCACACATAAAGTGCGGCATACCTTCGCGAACGACGGTGTCGATGGTTTCGCTGAACTGCATGACTTTCATTGCCAGTGCACGTTCTTCGGCTTCGGTCAGAGTGATGTGGCCGGTCAGGTCGGATTCATTGACACCCGCCTTGCGGAAGATGCTGCGAATCCGGGTGTAGGCGTACATCATGTAGGGGGCCGTGTTGCCTTCGAAAGACAGCATGTTGTCCCAGTCAAAGATGTAGTCGCTGGTCCGGTTCTTGGACAGATCGGAATATTTCACCGCGCCCATGGCCACCGCTTTGATGACTTCAACTTTCTGTTCTTCGGTGAGGTCGGCACTTTTCTGGGCAATCAGACGCGCTGCCCGTTCTTCGGCTTCGTCCAGCAGTTCAGACAGTTTGACGACGCCGCCGCTTCTGGTCTTGAACGGCTTGCCGTCCTTACCCAGCATGACGCCAAAGGCATGGTGCTCCAGCGGTACGGATTCAGGTACGTAGCCGGCCTTGCGTACGATGGTCCAGGCCTGTTGCAGGTGCTGGGCCTGACGGGCGTCGATGTAATACAGTACCCGGTTGGCGCCCAGGGTTTCGTAGCGGTACTTGGCGCAGGCGATGTCGGCCGTGGTGTAGAGAAAACCGCCGTCTTTCTTCTGGACGATGACACCCATGGGGTCGCCATCCTTGTTCTTGAATTCGTCCAGGTAGACAACCTTGGCACCCTGGTCTTCTACCGCCAGCCCTTTGGCCTCGAGATCCTGGATAATACCGGACAGCATGTCGTTGTACATGCTTTCGCCCATGGTATCTTCACGGGTCAGGGTGACATTCAGCCGATCATAGTTGCGCTGGTTCTGCTCCAGGGTGACATCAACCAGTTTCTGCCACATCTCCAGGCACCACTCGTCGCCGCCTTGCAGCTTGACGACATAGTTACGCGCGCGCTCTGCGAATTCAGGATTGCTGTCATAATGCTTTTTGGATTCCCGGTAGAACTCTTCGAGGTCGGCCAGCTCAGCGGACATGACTTCCGGGTTTTCTTTCTGTAGTTCTTCCAAGTGAGCAATCAGCATGCCGAACTGAGTGCCCCAGTCGCCGATATGGTTGGCTCGAATCACTTTGTTGCCAAGGAATTCCAGGGTGCGCACAACCGCATCACCGATGATCGTGGAGCGCAGGTGACCAACGTGCATTTCCTTGGCAACGTTAGGGGCGGAGTAGTCCACAACAATGGTCTGCTTTTCTGCGGTTTCCTCGGCGCCGCCGCGGGGATCCTTGCTGTAGCTGTCCAGTTCACCGGCCAGCCATTCGGCATTGATGAACAGGTTGATAAAACCGGGGCCCGCGATTTCGGTCTTTTCGATGATGCCGCCCAGCTCCAGTTTGTCCACGACCTGCTGTGCCAGTTCACGGGGATTCATGCCCATTTTTTTTGCAGCGGGCATGATGCCGTTGGCCTGGTAATCGCCAAATTGAGCACGGGCGCTGGTGCGGACCATGGCATTACTGCCTTCCGGAGCGCCGGCCGCGATCAGGGCCTGGGTGAGCTGGTGTTCGAGTACTTTAAGCACGTTCATGAACGGATCCTTAAACCTTGGTCAGGGTCTGGGTTATATAAATAACGTAGTGTAGAGGCAAGCGGTCAGGCAGGACAGAGCACAAGAAAAGGTGCCTGTACTGCTTAAATTCGGCGGTAGCGTCGTCGGAGAGCGGGGAGAAAACAGAGGCGTGCAATAATACCCGCGTCAGGGACGTGGTCTTCAGTCGGTAAGTCGTAAGAAGTGTCTATTATCGTAGCCATGAGCCGGATGCTATCGAAATTCCACAGGCAAAACAATACGTTTTCAAGGGGTACTGGTTTGTCAGGTAAGACCGTAAAAGTCACGGTAGAGTTCCCGTTTTCTTCTGCAGATAATTGTCTGTTTGGTCAGCGTGCGTAGCGAACGGGTTGCGTGTTTTTAACAGTTGGCTCAATGCCTTGTATAGTATGGGTAGTCTTGACTACGTAGCGGTGCCATGGAGGGGTAATGGCGGCGAAAAAAACGGTTCGGCGCGGTGCGTCGACAACGAAGAAATCGGCAGGAAAGAAAGATATTCCCGGCTGGTTATGGCTGGGCGCCGGTGTCACCATTGGGGTGTTGGTGACGTTATTGGTGAATCTTGCGGCGGATGCCGGCGTAGATGCGCGTTCGGTGGCTGGCAATACGGGTACCGGTGAAGTCGTTAGCAAGAAGAAGCCGTCACCGGAAAAGAAACCGGTCTTTGATTTCTATACCTTGTTGCCAGAGTCAGAAGTCATGGTCTCCAGTGAGCCCAAGCATGAATCAGCGGCATCGCCAAAAAGTGAGAAGCCTGTCGTGGTGAAGGCACCGGCAGAAAAGCAGGCGCCGGTCACTGTGGAGGCAAAGCCAAACCGACGTTATTTGTTGCAGGCTGGCTCCTTCCGCAATCCCGATGATGCCGATCGCTTACGGGCACAGTTGCTGCTGTGGGGGTTGGATGCCCGGGTCGAGCGCGTCATCGTCAAGGGTGGAGATGCCTGGCACCGGGTGCAGTTGGGGCCGTTCACTGAGCAGAGCTCTCTGAACGAAGCCCGTCAGACCCTGGCCGCCCACAAGATCGATTCATTGATGTTGCAGCTTAAATAATCCATTTCCGGCCCTCGAAGGGGAGGGCCCTTGAAATTGTTTCCCGCCGTCCCAATCATTCCCTCATCTCAATGAACGAATTCAGGAGTCCGCCTTGGAACAGTACAGAGGCACTACCATCCTGTCTGTGCGCAGAAATGGCAAAGTGGTGATCGGTGGTGACGGTCAGGTGTCACTGGGGCAGACGGTTATCAAGGGTAACGCCCGCAAGGTTCGCCGTCTTTACAATAACCAGGTACTGGCCGGTTTTGCCGGCGGTACGGCGGATGCGTTTACCCTGTTTGAGCGCTTTGAAGCGCAGTTGGAAAAGCACCAGGGGCAATTGGTGCGTGCCGCGGTTGAGTTGGCGAAAGACTGGCGTACTGATCGTGCGCTGCGTCGCCTGGAAGCCATGCTGGCGGTAGCCGATGCCAAGGCATCGTTGATCATTACCGGTAACGGGGACGTCATGGAGCCGGAAGATGGCATCCTGGCGATTGGTTCCGGTGGCTCGTTCGCCCAGTCTGCCGCCCGGGCGTTGTTCGAAAATACGGATATGGATGCGCGGGATATCGTGGAAAAAAGCCTGTCGATTGCAGGTGATATCTGTGTCTACACCAATCACAACCGGACTATCGAAGAACTCTGCTACGACGAGTAAGCCCGGCACCGGTAACGAATTCAGGAAATCAGAGCTGCAGTTATGTCGAATATGACTCCCCGCGAAATTGTCCACGAGCTGGATAAACACATTATTGGTCAGGATGACGCCAAGCGTTCCGTGGCCATTGCGTTGCGTAACCGCTGGCGCCGGATGCAGATAGATGAAGCACTGCGCAACGAAATCAGCCCCAAGAATATTCTGATGATCGGGCCGACCGGTGTCGGTAAAACCGAGATAGCGCGTCGTCTGGCCAAGCTGGCCAATGCGCCGTTCATTAAGGTGGAAGCGACCAAGTTCACCGAAGTGGGCTATGTCGGTCGTGATGTTGAATCAATCGTGCGTGATCTGGTTGACGCTGCCATCAAGATGCAGCGTGAGCAGGAAATGCAAAAGGTCAAGCATCGCGCCATGGATGCGGCAGAGGATCGGATTCTGGATGCGCTGCTGCCACCGGCTCGCTCTTTCTCTGAAGAGTCCCAGCCGCAGGATAACAGTACGCGTCAGGTCTTTCGCAAGAAACTACGTGAAGGCGAGCTGGACGATAAAGAGATTGATATTGAAGTCAATGAAGCCAGTGTCGGTGTGGAAATTATGGCACCTCCCGGCATGGAGGAAATGACCAGCCAGCTGCAGAATATGTTCTCCAGTATGTCCAGCGGCAAGAAAAAGGCACGCAAGCTGAAAGTCCGTGAAGCCATGAAGCTGGTTCAGGATGAGGAAGCGGCCAAGCTGGTCAATGAAGATGACCTGAAAACCAGCGCGATTGAAGCGGTGGAACAGAACGGTATTGTCTTCCTGGATGAAATCGACAAGGTGGCGAAGCGTTCCGGTAATAATAGTGGTGATGTTTCCCGTGAAGGCGTACAGCGCGACCTGTTGCCACTGATTGAAGGTTGCACGGTAAGCACCAAGTACGGAATGGTCAAAACCGATCACATCCTGTTTATCGCTTCCGGTGCATTCCATCTGTCCAAGCCGTCTGACCTGATTCCTGAATTGCAGGGCCGTCTGCCGATCCGTGTGGAGCTGAAGGCGCTGAACGTGGAAGATTTCGAGCGTATTCTGACCGAGCCGGATGCATCGCTGACTGAACAGTATCAGGCGCTGATGGCGACTGAAGGGCTGAAGATTGAATTTGCCCGTTCCGGAATCAACCGTGTGGCAGAGGTTGCCTGGCAGGTGAATGAAAATACCGAAAATATTGGGGCGCGTCGTCTGCATACCGTGATGGAACGTTTGCTGGAAGAAGTGTCTTTTGGTGCGGCGGATTTGGCGGCTACCGGTGAAGCGGTGGTGATTGATGCTGAGTATGTGAATCAACATCTGGGCGCGCTGGTTCAGAATGAAGATCTGAGCCGTTATATCCTGTAACAAGGCTCGATTGGTCGCTGTGCAAAGCCCGCTTCCGTTAACAACCGGAAGCGGGCTTTTTTTAGGCCGGCGTTTTAGATTTAACCTGGGGTATTTCCACTGAAAGTGTGGAGACCTGTATGCGAGACTTGCGGTTTTTGATAGCGATACGTATCAATGCAATAAAGACTGACAACATTCCGCCCAGCATTAGACCCACCGCAATTATCATCTTTTTGTTGGGTTTTTCAGGTGTGAAAGGAACACTGGCACGTTGCTCAATTCGAACGGGTGATGAATTGGAGAAATCCGGTTTGATACTGTTGAGTTGTTGAAAACGATAGAACTTTTCAGCCACGCCGGGAATCAAAGGTGCATTACTGTTGGATTCCTCTGTGCGAGTAATACCGCGGTACTGATTGAGTGTGGCTTGAGTCTGCGCCAGTTCTGCACGGAGAGTATCCGTACCAAGCAGGAAGAGGTACTGAGGGCTGTCACTGCCTGAAATATTGTTTAGTTGCGGCTTGGTGATACTACCCGCTTCCGCCATGGCGATTGCTTGCTTCAGCTGATTCTGTCGGTTCAGGTTGGCGTTGATATAGCGTTGCTCAATCACCTGAATCTCATTCATCAATGTGATTTTCTCGCGGTTCAGCTCTGCAGTGATGGCCTGCTCCTCATCCTCAATGACCATATTCATAGCGATTGGAATCAGATAGTCATTGATAATGGTGGCAGCCAGCGCAGGGTCATGGCTTGTCAGGGTGATACTGATACGAGGGACGTCAGATTTTATCAGTTTAATTTTGGTGTTATTCCGCAATTCTTCGTAAAGAGCGGCAGTGTTTTGCTCGTTCAGAGTATCAACGCCGGAACGCCTTTGGGCATAGTTGCTATCTCTGAAAACGGCGTCGAGTGTGTCAGCGGAAGTCAGTGCTTTGTAAAATAGCTTAAAACTTTTTTCTGGTGTCAGGCTGTCGTCTGCCAGATAAACCGCGTAGATATTGTGGGTAGGTTGTACTTGCTGGCTCGAGCTATTTTGATCGGATTGCTCTAGTTGAGTTCCGGAAATAGTGTAAGAAGGGGCTTGAGAGGCACTGAATCGGTTAATGGGGGCTAATGCCGCAGCACTGGTTTCTGAGATGATTGCTTCGCTTTTATAGGTGGGAGGAATCATGAAGGCTGCAGCCGTGGCTATGAGTGTGACTACCGCAGTAATACTGATAATCATCCATTTTTGCTGCCACAGGTTCTCTGCCAATTCAAAGAGATCAATTTCATCGTCGTGAACAGGGTATGGGGGATGCGACATCGCTACTTCCACGATTGTAGTTAGTGTATAAGGGCGTGTTTGATGGTGATTAGTATGTCATAGCCTGCTAAAGATGATACAGGGCTATGGTATTCATTTTGGTTGTTGGTTGATTTTATCAAGGTCGTTGTTATATGGCAGAAATGCATCGTGTTCCGTCTGATATCCGGCTACGTCGCAAGAGCGGTATTCTTGAATTAGTTTACGACAGCGGCATGAAGTATGAGCTGGCCGCAGAGTTTCTCAGGGTTTACAGCCCGTCGGCAGAAGTGCGCGGGCATGGCTCCGGTCAGGAAGTGCTCCAAACGGGCAAAAAGCATGTGCAGCTCACCGGTGTTGAGGCCATTGGCAATTATGCGATTAAGCTGATATTCAACGATGGCCATGACTCAGGTATCTATACCTGGGAATACCTCTACGATCTGGGCGCTCATTATGAGACTTACTGGCAGGATTATCTTGAACGGTTGAACCAGGCTGGCGATTCGCGGGACCCGGATGTCAGTGCAGTGAAATTTATGGGATGAAATGAGTCGCTAGGTGGTGGTACGTATGTCAAGACATTGCCCGGCGGTAACGCTAGAATAAGTCGCCCGATATCCGCACAGTAGTTTTCTGGATGAATCATGACTGACAAACACTCAAAAGAGAACACCCATTTCGGCTATAAAACCGTTGACAGGGATGACAAGCAAAAGCTGGTGGCTGAGGTGTTTCAGTCGGTGGCCGGCAAGTACGATCTGATGAATGACCTGATGTCCATGGGGGTTCATCGGTTGTGGAAGCGCTTTACCATCGAAATGAGTGCGGCTCGTCCCGGTCAGAAGATCCTCGATATTGCCGGCGGTACTGGCGACCTTACCGCCAAGTTCTCCAAAATCGTGGGGGAGCAGGGGCTGGTGGTGCTGGCGGATATTAACGATGCCATGCTTGAGGTGGGCCGTGACAAGCTGACGGATGCCGGTGTCTGTGGCAATGTCGATTATGTTCAGGCCAACGCGGAAGACCTGCCGTTTGCGGATAATACATTTGACTGCATTACTATCGCCTTTGGTCTGCGCAATGTCACAGACAAAGATAAAGCGCTGCGCTCTATGAATCGGGTACTGAAACCCGGTGGTCGTCTGTTGGTTCTGGAGTTCTCTAAAACCGACAACCCACTTCTAAGCAAACTGTACGATGCTTATTCCTTTACTGCGTTGCCGGTAATGGGCAAATTGATTGCTGATGATGCTGAGAGCTATCGTTACCTGGCTGAATCCATCCGTATGCATCCCGATCAGGATACCCTGGAGCAGATGATGAAATCCGCCGGATTCGTCCAGACCGGTTACCACAATATGACCGGTGGCATTGTGGCGCTGCACAAAGGAATCAAGCCATGACCTCGCTGCTGGAAACCATGCCCGGCACCGCTGCACGCATGGCACTGGAGCAGGGCCTGAAACAGGTCTTGAAGCTGGATCCGGTCACCGCGAGACGTTTTGCCGAACTGAAGGGGCAAGTCTTACAGGTGGCTTCTACGTCACCGGCTGTGGATATCTGGCTGGTGTTTACCGAAGAGGGGATAGAGCTCCGTGCCTGTCATGAATCTGAGGCCGATTGTGTGATTCGTGGAACCGCACCGGCTTTGGCGCGATTGGCAGTCAGTGACGAGCCTATGGCGACCCTGTTTAACGAGGGCATTACCCTGACTGGTAATTCGGATCTGCTGTTAACGGTTTCAACCATCGTCAAGCACAGTGAGTTTGACTGGGAAGCGTTACTGGCGCGTTACAGCGGGGGTATTGCCGCTCACGCTGTGGGGCAGGTCAGCCGTGTAAGCGCCGCCCTGTTTGGTGACGTGGCGACCACCGCACGTCTGAACTTGTCAGAATATCTGCAGGAAGAGCTTCGGGTGTTGCCGCCCAAGAATGAGGTCAGTGCGTTCCGGGATGATCTGGATACGTTGCGACTGGCTGCCGACCGATTGCAGGCAAGAGTGGATCGTCTGACGGCAAAGACCCAACAGCAGACACAGGATGCCTGATCGGTGCAGCAGGTTTTTCGATTTATCAAGATAGTTTCCGTGGTGGCCCGTTATCGTCTGGATAACCTGGTTGATAGCGAGCCCTTACCCTTTTATATCCGCTGGTTTCTCAAGCTACTTCCTTGGCGCTTTATTCCCAGTCGGCTCTCCCGTGGTGAGCGGCTGCGGCTGGCATTGATTGAGCTGGGACCTATATTCGTCAAGTTTGGTCAGATTCTATCCACACGACGCGACCTGTTGCCAAATGATATTGGTGATGAGTTGGCGAAACTACAGGATCGTGTGCCGCCTTTCTCCGGAGAAGTCGCGGAAGCGATTATCCAGAAAAGTCTTGGACGACCGCCCACCGAATTATTTGCCACCTTCAATCGTGAACCGATGGCGTCAGCGTCGGTTGCACAGGTGCACGAAGCGACACTGCACAGCGGTGATTCGGTAGTCGTCAAAGTCATTCGCCCGGGAATTGAGAAAACCATCCGTCAGGATATGTCGCTGCTATTCCTACTGGCGCATATTCTGGTGAGAATATCCAGTGATGGGCGACGTCTTCGTCCGGTGGAGGTTGTCGCAGATTATGAAAAAACCATTTTCGATGAGCTGAACCTTCAGCGTGAGGCAGCTAATGCTTCACAGTTACGTCGCAATTTTCTGGGTTCGCCTTCGCTGTATATTCCCCGGGTGTATTGGGATTACTGCAGCCAGAAAGTGATGGTGATGGAACGTATTTACGGCGTTCCTGTTACTGATCTGGCGGCGCTGCAAGCGCAGGGTACCAATATGAAGAAACTTGCGGAGCGGGGAGTGGAAGTCTTCTTCACCCAGGTGTTCCGTGACAGTTTCTTTCATGCCGATATGCATCCCGGGAATATCTTTGTCTCCTATGAGCACCCGGAAGATCCACAGTATATCGGTGTGGATTGCGGCATTGTCGGTTCGCTTACCCCCGAAGATTTGAGCTACCTTGCCCGTAACCTGCTGGCGTTTTTTCACCGGGATTACCGGATGGTTGCACAGCTGCATATTGATTCCGGCTGGGTGCCTCGCGAAACCGTGGTTAACGAGCTGGAAGCAGCCATCCGTACGGTCTGTGAGCCAATCTTTGAAAAACCGCTGGCGGAAATCTCCTTTGGCCAGGTGCTGATGAATCTGTTTTCCACTGCGCGTCGCTTCAATATGGAAGTGCAGCCGCAATTGGTGTTATTGCAGAAAACGCTCCTGAATATCGAAGGACTGGGCCGACAGCTTTATCCCCAGCTGGATCTGTGGGCTACGGCACAACCTTTCCTTGAGCAGTGGATGAAAGATCGGGTCGCGCCTCGAGGTGTGTTGCGCCGCCTGAATGAACAGATGCCGCAGCTGATCGAGCAGGCGCCCATGGTGGCCCATCAAATGGTTCGTGACCTGCATGAATTGCGGGATCAGCAGGAACGCATGCTGAGTCAGCGGCCGTCGCCTCTGCATGATGGCTGGTCGCGGGCTTTGGGGGCAGGACTGGTGGTGCTGGCCATAACGGCCTGGATCCAGCCGGGCTGGCTCACTGCCATTCGCTGGGAACCGTTGCTGCTGGGTGTCGCTGGCATCTATTTGTTAAAACCGGGAAGCAGAAGAGAACGATAATGACAAATCCTGCATGGTTGGACGAAGTTTGCTGGAATGAGGATGGGCTGGTGCCGGCCATTGCTCAGGATGCGGCAACCGGTCGTGTCTTGATGATGGCGTGGATGAACCCGGAATCACTGGCGTTGAGCGTACAGGAGAAGCGGGCGGTGTATTGGTCCCGGTCGCGCCAGTCCCTGTGGCGAAAAGGCGAATCGTCCGGCCATGTCCAGCAGCTTGAAGATATTCAGCTGGACTGTGATGGCGACACGGTGCTGCTGAAAGTGATCCAGCGTGGCGGCATTGCCTGCCATACAGGGCGTGAATCCTGTTTCTACCGGTCACTATCTGAAGGCAGCTGGCAGGTGAAAGAAGCGGTTCTGCAGTCGCCGGAGCAGATTTACGGCAAACCGTCACAGTAAGGAGTGGGTGGGGATGAGTGATATTCTGGATCAGTTGGCCGAGGTGTTGGCACAACGCCGGCAGGCGTCACCGGACAGCTCCTATGTGGCAAGCCTGCATGACAAGGGCTTGAACAAAATCCTGGAAAAGGTGGGTGAAGAGGCGACGGAAACCCTCCTGGCCGCCAAGGATGTTACGGATGCTGAATCCGCAAAATCGCTGATTGCAGAGACCGCAGACCTCTGGTTTCATTGCATGGTAATGCTCTCCCATCTGGAACTCAGTCACGAGGATGTACTGGCTGAGCTGGAGCGGCGCTTCGGTTTGTCTGGCCTGGAAGAGAAAGCCGCCAGAACCCGGTAGTGGGCAGACTGTCTGACTTGTCTGACGTAAAACAGGAAGTGTGTGCTATGAGTGACTGTATCTTTTGCAAAATCTGCGATGGCGCCATTCCGGCGGATGTGGTTTATGAGGACGATCACTGCCTGGCATTCCGGGATATTCAGCCAAAAGCACCGGTGCATCTGCTGGTAATTCCCCGCAAGCATGTGGAGAGTCTGGATGATCTGAGTGACGATGACCGCGACCTGGCCAGCCATATGTTGCTGACTATTCCCCGGATTGCTAAACAGCAGGGGCTGGATGGCGGCTATCGCACGGTGGCCAATACCGGTAAAGGCGGTGGCCAGGAAGTTTTCCATCTCCACTTTCATATACTGGGTGGTGGTACGCCGAAGCCGCTCTGATGGAGCCGGCTTCGCTGTTTTGAACAAATACCTGATGATCAGGTGAAAGGAACGATTATGGGTTTGGGTGGAATCAGTATCTGGCAGTTGTTGATCATACTGCTGATTGTGGTGATGTTGTTCGGCACCAAGCGGCTGCGCAATATCGGTGGTGACCTGGGCAGTGCGGTAAAAGGCTTCAAAAAAGCCCTGAACAGCGATGAAGCTGATGCCAAGACTGAGAAGTCAGCCGATGAGAAGCGTCAGCTGGAACAGGATGCGACCTTTACGGCGCAGGATGACAAGTCCGGAGAGAAATCATCCCGGGAAAAGCACTCGTAACCAGGTAGCTGATTGTGTTCGATATTGGCTTTCTTGAGTTGTTGGTCATCGCCGTGATTGCCCTGATCGTACTGGGGCCGGAACGGTTGCCGGTGGCCATCAAGGTAGTCGCTGTCTGGATCGGCCGGTTGCGTCGCAGTTTTCAGTCGATTCGTCAGGAGATTGAGAAAGAGATCAATGCTGACGAGATCCGGCGTGAAATCCACAATGAATCCGTGATGGCTGAATTGAAAAAGACCCGGGACAGTCTGCAGAAAGAGGTGGACGGCCTGAATCAGCAGATTGATGCTGTAGCGGAATCTTCCCCGCCATCTGAGCACCGGCAGACGGCGTCTAACAATACGCCGGGGCAGGCGAGCAGCGTTAGCAGTAGTAAGACAGATCCATGACCAAATCTTCCTCAACGGACAAGGAACAGCCGCTGGTTCAGCACCTGCTGGAGTTGCGCACCTGCCTATTAAAAGGCTTTGGCGTCATCCTGGTGATTTTCCTTGGCCTGTTTTATTTCGCTAACGACATCTATGTCTTTGTCTCTGAACCGCTGAGAGTGTATTTGCCGGAAGGCGCGAGCATGATCGCGACGGATGTCGCATCACCTTTTCTGACACCCTTCAAACTGACGTTGGTGGTAGCGGTATTCCTGTCTATACCCTTTTTGTTGCATCAGGCGTGGGCGTTTATTTCACCGGGGTTGTACCGACATGAAAAGCGCATAGCGATTCCGCTGTTATGTGCCAGTGTCCTGTTGTTTTATGCGGGCGTGGCATTCGCGTACTTTGTGGTTTTTCCATTGGTGTTTGGTTTCTTCACCAGTGTCGGGCCCGAAGGTGTCGCGATCATGACCGATATCAACCGGTACCTCGACTTTGTCCTGAAGATGTTTTTTGCCTTCGGACTGGCGTTTGAGATTCCTATTGCCACGGTGTTGCTGGTCTGGTCCGGCGTGGCGGATGTGCAGTCACTCAAAGCAAAACGTCCTTATGTTGTCGTGATCTGCTTTGTGCTGGGCATGTTGCTGACACCGCCGGATGTTATTTCCCAGTCACTGCTGGCTATCCCAATGTGGATGTTGTTTGAGGTGGGAATATTCTTTTCCGGCTTTGTACAAAAGCGCGATAACAACCACGATGAACAGCCTCAGGATTGAGGCTGTTTTCCTTTTCCTGCCACATTCCAAAGACCATGAATCTGTTATTACTGGAAGAGCGTGATTTTGTCTCGGACAATCGGGTTGTAATCAGCGGACGTCGTTTATCGCACGTCACGGATATTCACCAGGCCAGCATTGGCGACACCCTGCGGGTAGGGCGCGTCAATGGTTTGATGGGAACAGGCGTCATTCAGGCTCTGGATATTCAGCAGTTGGTGCTGGATGTCACGTTGACGGAAACCCCTCCGGCGCCTTTGCCGTTAACCGTTCTGCTGTCTCTTCCTCGCCCGAAAATGCTTAAGCGCAGCCTGCAGACTATGACGGCTATGGGCGTCAAGCGTATTGTTCTGATGAACAGTTACCGGGTGGAAAAAAGTTTCTGGCAATCGCCCTGGCTGGCGGAAGATAAATTACGGGAACAACTGGTGCTGGGACTGGAACAGGCACGGGATACCCAGCTACCTGAGGTTATCTTTGAAAAGCGGTTTAAACCGTTTGTGGAAGATCGCCTGCCTGCGATGCTGCAGGGTAAGCGGGGGCTGGTTGCGCATCCCGGTGACAGCGGTAGTTATTGCCCGCGACAGCTCACGGAAGATATTGTCCTCGCCATTGGGCCGGAAGGCGGTTTTATTCCCTACGAGGTGGAAAAACTGGAAGCGTGTGGCTTTGAACGTGTCCATCTGGGGCCACGTATTCTGCGAGTGGAAAATGCTATTCCAGTATTGATCAGCAAACTGTTTAATTGAGTGATTTTTTCATAATTAACCATGGTGTGTGATTTTTTAGGTTGAGATAAGAACTTTAAATTGTGTGGATTCTTTTCCAGTCTGAATGTTCAGAGATATACCGGTCATCTAGGCAAGTGTCTTGCACGCAGTCTAACTTGTCAGGTGTTCCGTTAGGGAATCGTCCTGATAAAGCGCCAGGCTGGCGGCTTCAAGCTTGAACTCTGCTGGAAAGGAACGACGCTTTCTGGCCATTGGATACCTCTCTTATGGTGGTGACTTTACCACCTAAATGATGATTCGGGATCATTAAACTCCTATATAGGGAGATGGCCATAGCGACTGCCTCAGAGCAATGTGCCCTCAATAACCAGACCTGAAAGTAATATCACACGATAAGGGCCCAAAAAAGCCTTAAAATGCAGGCAAATAATCCACTTGCACAAAAGCTGACCTTAAAGCAGACTTTAAGGCCAGTAGCGCGTTGGGGATGTATTATGAAAATAAAACAAGTGTCAGAAGCAACAGGCGTACCAGCGTCGGCTATTCGTTACTATGAATCGCAGGGATTATTGCCAGCGGCCAAGCGCACGGCTAGTGGTTACCGGCACTATTCTGAAGAAGACATTCTCAATATCCGGTTGATTAAATTTAATCAAAGCATAGGCTTTCAGCTAAGCGAACTAAAAATCCTTGCTCAACCAAAAGAAAATATTGATCATTCTCAATTATTGGCGTCATTAAAAGCAAAGCAACAGGATGTCGACGCTGGATTCAAGCAATAAGTGCAACAGACCGCCCTGTATAGACTTCAATTGGTGTCAGTCCGCCAAGAACCTTGCGAGGCATGCTGTTTATCTGTAATTCCATTGCTTCTATCTCCTTCTCTGTGATTTGTCCAAGCGCCATCTTTTTCGGCCATTGGCGACGAATAATCCCGTTGGTGTTCTCATTGGTTCCTCTCTGGTAGCTGGCGTAGGGCTTTGCGAAATAGATGTCTGCATTAATGGCCTTTGATACCAGTGCGTGCATGGCAAACTCGCCACCGTTATCAAGCGTGACAGTCTTTGCTCCATGTGCCCGTTTCAGCATCTCTATCATCTTGTTGGCAACGGTTTCAGCGTTCTTGCTATCAACCTTACCGATCAGTGTGAGACGGCTTTTACGGTCAACAAGGGTAACCAGATGGGCATCTTGACCATAAACAGTGTCACCTTCCCAATCACCCGGACGTGCACGTTGTTCAACGATATCAGGACGCTCAGTAATATCTTTTCGATCCGGTATCAATGAGCGACCCGCCTTGCGTTTACCGCCTTTCCAGCGTGTTTTTCCGAATCTGGGCAACGCCTGGTACAGAGTACCGCCGTTAACTTTATCCTGAGCAATCAGGTGATAAATCGTCGTATGACTAATCGCCTGGTCTGGTAGCTCTATTTTCATACGGCAACTGATGTTTTCTGGTGACCAGCCAAGTGACAGCCCTTTCGCAACGATCTGTTTATGCTGCTCATCTCGTTTCTTTGCCTTGTGGGCATTTCTTTTTCTGTCGGTTTTCTTTTGTTCAGCGGCTTCAGGGCAGTAACCATCAGGTCCGGAATTACGTTTTAATTCACGACTCACGGTGCTTTTGTCTACACCAAGCGTTTCAGCAACAGCTTGTAGTGACAGTCCGTTTTTCCGCAGCGCCTGAAGCTGGTATCGTTGGCTCTGAGTCAGCTGTTTGTAGTGTTTGGTTTGAGTGCTCATTCCAGACGTCCATTTCAGAGTGTGACAACTTAGAAATCTACTGACAGCTGTCTCACTTCTCAAATTTCAGCCTGTTGCACTTATTGTATTAACCCAGCACACGCTTATCGATGAACTGAAGCTGAAGCAAAGGCAGTTAAACGCACTTGAAAATATCGCCATAAATTATTGGGCCAAGGGGAAATGCATCCCGCAAGAAAAGGTTCAGGAAATGCTAAAACTCGCTGAATAAATAAAGCGAGTTTTAGTTATGGCAAGCATTTCCAGATAAAAAACGCTATAGTCACGCATTTTATTGTCAATGCTCAACTGCCTCCAGGGGTTATTTCTAAACGCCACTCTGATGGATTCTCTTCAGTCTCACCCCACAATGATCTTTTTATGCCTCGTTGTATTACCACATAGAATGCCATAACGAACACGCCAAAGGCACAGCACATAATTTTGCACCTCACGTTTATACTATGGCTGTCAGTACGAATGGCGAACGTCCATTGGCTTTCACCATTAAACGTACACGACCTGTCTTATCAGCTTTGACTTTATCTGAAGTTGCACCACTGCATTGATAGCGACTATTTGGTTTCAATTGTGCGACAGTCACTGCAAACAAACCCGCTTCTTTTCCGGGGTAGAATACAGCCTCCAGATTTTTACCATCACTGACCGCTTTCGCCACTAATAACTCAGGATAATTTACCTTCTCAAGAATCGGGCCATTCAACCATGCCTCAGGCATGCCTTGTTCCACCATATCCTTAAAACCATTAGCACGGCCAACACGGGCGATACACTCCAAAAACTGGATGTTGGTTGAGGCCGATTTTCGCGAAATAATGCCATCTTTAATTGTTGGTGGATTATGCTTGGCGTATTCATTTAATAGTCGTTTTGATAGTACTTTGTCACCCATTTCAGTAGCCATGGCTGCCAATGGTGAGCAGGAAACATTCGCTTTTTTATAGTTACCCGGATCGAATTTATCCAATTGCTCAAAAGCATCTTCGAAACTTTCTACATGTAGTAGTTCACTCTTCATGATTTCCCAGCTACGACGAGCAATTTCAGGCGCGACAGGGTGAAGAAATATGTTTGTGTAAACTTCAGCGCCATAACCTTTAACAGGTGCCGCGAATCCGATACGTGTTGAACGTACGAGATCTATAGCGCCATCAATTTGAGTGAATTCGGTATTAAGCTTGTCGTAATAGTGACCTTTGATATTATTCCAGCGATCTATGTTGTTTAAGCGGTCTTCAGTCTTAATTGCCATCAAACCATAATTGTTACACATTGGATAAATCCAGTTTGGTTCACAAGGGAACAGGCAAAATTCGTGATTAGTGTGGTGTTTGTAAACAATGTCGACTATTTCAGGATAGTTATAACAATATTTCTTGCCGCCAGGTGCATTGAGTGTAATAGCGTGAGGTTGATTATAACGTCGATCGCCGGTCGTCGACTGGTACATCGCAATTAAGCCGGCGTACCAGCCAGAATACATGATATTGTCTGCAGTCTCAGGTGCGATTGGGTCACCGTCAATGCGTAAGTTTCCCCAGCAGTTTTCTAGTCGCCAGTAACGCCATATTTTAGGCTCTTTCATCTTTTCAATGACGTTTTGTTGTGCTTGCGCCAAGTAACCCCTTAATGCTGGCATTCTACAGTAATTGGCAAGTGCCAGTGTGTAACCTAAGTTGCAGATTTGGTAGCGAAGTGAAGCCGTTTGGAATTGGTCAACGATATCGAAACCCTTCATGCTTGAGACAGGCTGCAATGCACGATCAAGTAGAAAGCGCATTTGTGCCAGGTCTTCTTCTGACAACTCATCTACTATTGGAAGCCCTGTGTCAGGTTCAATGGGAGTAGCGACACCGCCTTCAGACATGACAAGGTGGGCATTGCGCTTTTTTTGCTTATCGATGCCATCTTTCAGTACATTCTGGCGATGCCTCCACCACAATAAGCCAAGCACGATAGGCAAAACGGGAACAACATAGGTTGCTCCTTCCCATATGTGCTGGTGCCCCATCAGCGGTGCAAGCAGGGCTAAGCCCAACCAAGCGACGATAGGCGCTAAATTATTTCCAGTTAGTATCCATGCAAACATTGCTGCAATGAAAGCAAGGATAGAACCTGCAAACATCGCGAAGTGGCCCACCGTCATCCAGATATCACCTGCAGATAAGACAGCGATGAAGCCACCCCCCGGGAACACTAAGCCTGCTCCAAATGTCTGAAGTGCATAGGACCCAGAGAATAGGAAAAGGTAGCAACCCAATAGGTAAAGAGTCCAATACCCTTTATAGAGGCGCTTTTGTTTCGCTGTGGATAAAGGCCCGTTAAGTGTGAGTTTCTTTGGGATTAGTGCTGTTTTGTAATTATTAAACGCGTTGTAAGAGTCATCTTTCGATGGTGCTTTAATAACTTTTTCTAATGTGCTCACGATACGCCTCTGAAACCTGAACAAGCAATTGCTAGAATCTTCTGCCTAAAAGTTCAGCGATAACCCTGCGGTAAAAAATGGGTTTGATTTTTATTCAGTGATTGAAAGTTATCTATTTGAAAGCAGGTTAACCTTAAAGCTAGCTTTAAGGTCAAGATAAAAAATCATGATTCAAAAACGTCGATGCCACGGTCCAGGTCTGAAATCGCTGGTGACCTTGTCATGTAGTGCTCTGAAGCAGTAAAGGTTGACATCAGGCAATTTCATACGACTCAAATACTCCAACTTAATAGGATGCAGTCTTTTTCTGAGTATGTGGATTGTCCCATGCGTAGAGCTGTGGGCTTGCAATCCCAGCACGCTGCTTGCTGACGGGATACAGAATTTCTCATTGAACCTCGGGACTTCGGCTTTGAGCTCCCTTGAATGATATTTATATTTTTCTTGTTATTTGTTGTGGGTCTTAAGAAGTGATTTTAATCTTTTTGGGTAAGGTAAATAACCTATTGCCTCAGTGAACCTGTCGGAATGCGAGTGATAAGGTACGTCACATTCACATGTCACCAGAAATGGTCATACCTCTTTGAGTCATGATTGATGGTGAACATGAAAGTACTGGGTTAAAAAAACGCTGTCCTGAAAAATATGATATTAGTCAGGACAGCGGGCGCCTTAATACAGTTTAAGGTAATTTATATGTTATTTAGTGGGTTGATGCGGAGTGATTTCTGCATCAATTCCTGTATAAACCGGATCCTCAATTTCGTACTTCCATCCGCGATACATGCCGGTTGAGTTGTAATCCAGCACTAACTCACCCTGGTTATCGACACCGATCATGCCACCGGCGCCATTGGGGTAGTTCAGGGTTGTTTCCAGCACTTCACGAATGGCTTCTTTCAGCGGCTGCTTGAGATAGCGCATGCGGGTAGCTAGATCGTGCCCGGTGGCGTGCTTCATGAAATACTCGCCTTTTCCGGTACAGGAAATCGCGCAGCTGTCATTGGCGGCGTAGTTACCGGCACCGTGAACGGGCGTATCCCCAATGCGTCCCCAGCGCTTGTTGGTGATACCGCCAGTGGAGGTGGCGCTGGCCAAGTTACCTTCACGATCCATAGCGACAGCGCCGACTGTACCGAAGCGGAAAGCGTTGGTGAACTGCAGGGCATTGTCCCGGTCTTCCTGCAGGGTTTCCCAGTGGTGACGACGCAGCTCGGTGGTGAAATAGCTGTTTTCAACACGCTCGAAGCCCATGGCATCACCGAAGCGTTCTGCGCCTTCACCGCCGAGCAGCATGTGGTCGGTATGTTCCATGACAGCGCGAGCCAGTTTAACCGGATTGGCGCGGTAGCGAACATTGGCAACAGCGCCGGATTCACCGGTACGGCCATCGGCAATCGCGGCGTCCAGCTCGTGGTGACCTTCAAATGTCAGGCAGGCGCCATAGCCGGCATTGAAGTGAGGGCAGTTTTCCAGGGACACCACGGAGGCTTCAACTGCATCCACGGCGGAACCGCCTTCGGCCAATACGGTTTCACCGGCAATAACCGCGTCTCTCAGCGCCCGGTGAATGTCCTGAATACGTTCCTCGGACATGGTAGAGACATCAATTGTGCCGGCGCCGGCGTGAATGGCGATGGCATATTTCCTATCCATTGTTTTCTTCTCAATGCAATATCAGGTTAACGAACTGCTCATGGCAGAAAAACTGTTGAGTAAGCGCACCAGCTCGGCAAAGCTGTCAGCCGTGTAACTCACCTGGTCGGGGCTGATCCGTTCAACACCGGGAACCAGGGCGTACAGGTCGGCCAGCGCCTGGCTGCTGGCTGAAACCGTCATGGCATAGGGCGGCTTCATGTGGTGACTGGTCTGTACCTGGCCAATGGCGCTCAGGGCTTTCCAGGTGGATTCTGTCAGGTGTTTCCGGGCGAGTGTCGGCGACAGGTTGTCAGCGGCATAACAGCCCCGCGCCTGTTTGACGGTGACATACTCGCAACCAGGAAAGGCTTCAGCGACGTGAGTCGCCAGAAGGTGATCGCCCGATGCCAGCACCAGCGGCACACCGTATTCCGCGGCAATGCTGCCATAGAGATCCACTTCCCCCATGACATGCACATTGACGTCTATGCGGCGAAAAGCCCGACTGTTGATGGTATGCGCCAGTACGCCGTAGCACCCGGCCGGCATATGGGCGCCGACCATGACCAGGGCATCGAACGATTCATGCTGGATGCCGTCGATCATGCCCATCGCCCGAGGCTTGCCCTGCAGCAACCGGATCTCGGGCGATAGTCCTTCGGCGGCCAGGTTGATCATGGGACCATGGCTATCCACAACAACGATATCGGTGGCGCCAGCCTGTGTAGCCCCAGAGGCGACAGCATTGACTTCCTTGAGCATCAGTTGTCGGGCAGCCTGGTACTCTGCATTGCCCTGGATGCATTGTTCCCGGGTAGTGACGCCTGCAATACCCTCAATGTCGGCAATGATCAGCAGTTTCATGGATTCTCCGCAGATTCACTAGTTTTTGAGTTTCGGATCAAGCGTGTCACGCAGGGCATCACCCAGCAGGTTGAACGCCAGCACCGTGACAAATATCGCCAGACCCGGGAACAGGGTGACATGCCACTTACCGGCCATCATCAGGCTGCGGCCGTTGGCCAGGATGTTGCCCCATTCGGGGATATCCGGTTCCGGACCCAAGCCGATGAAGCTCAGGGCGGCAGCGGTCAGGATGCTGGTGCCGATACGCATGGTGAAAAACACGATAATGCTGGCAGTCGCGCCGGGTAGAATGTGGCGCAGCATCAGCGTGGAGTTGCCAGCGCCAAGACTACGGGCTGCATCCACATAGGTGGCATGCTTCAGCGTCAGGGCTGAGCCTCGCACAATCCGGGCGAAGATCGGCACACTGAAAACAGCAACCGCCACGATAACGTTGTTAAGACCAGGGCCTAAAATAGCGACAACGGCAATGGCCAGCAGCATGCCGGGGAAGGCAAACAGCACATCACAGCCACGCATGATGAGTGTATCCAGGCGACCGCCATAAAAGCCGGACAACAGCCCCAGGATCACGCCAAAGAACGCACCGATGGAAACAGACACCACGCCCACATAGAGAGATATACGGGTACCGGCCATGATCCGGCTCAGGATATCCCGGCCAAATTCATCGGTACCGAACCAGTGGGCGGCGGACGGCTCGGCAGACAGGGCAAACCAGTCAGGTTCCATCGGATCATAAGGTGTTATCCAGGGCGAAAACACCGCCATCAGCACCAGTAGCAGGATGAACAGGCTGGAGCAGACAGCCACCCGGTTACGGACAAAGCGACGGGTAAATTCCCGCAGTGGTGAGCGAATCACGTGATGTTCACTGGCCACGGGGATTTCAGTACAGGTTGTGGTACTCATGAACACCTCACTCAGCTCAACCGGACGTTGGGGTTAATCACTGCATAGAGCAGATCGACGATCAGGTTGATCACGATAAACTCGAGCACCATCAGCATGACCAGGGCCTGGATCATGGGCTGGTCCTGCTGCAGGATGGACTGGATCAGCAGGTTGCCCATACCGGGCCAGCTGAACACGGTCTCAACGACAATGGAGCCACTGAGCAGGAAGCCGAACTGCAGGCCGAGCATGGTCAGTACCGGGATCATGGCGTTGCGCATGATGTGCTTCCAGACAATGACCCGGCTTTTCAGCCCCTTGGCATGGGCCGTCCGGACATAATCTTCCTGCAGGACTTCCAGCACCGCAGAACGGGTAAAGCGCGCCATGACGGCGGCGACGGTGGCACCCAGGGTGATGGAGGGCAGAATCAGGTCCGACGGTTTGTTAAACCCGCTGACCGCAAAGAACTCGAAAGGGACAGCAACAAACTGGATCAGCAGCAGACCCAGCCAGAATGCAGGCATGGAGATACCGGCGACCGCACAACTCATGAAGGTCCAGTCCTGCCATTTACCCCGTCGCAGGGCTGACAGTACCCCAATCAGAACACCAATGATGACAGCCCAGGTGAAACCGGTGACCGCCAGCCAGAGGGTGGCGGGAAAGGCTTCGGCCAGTTCATTGGCGACCGGTTGACGGGTCCGGTAGGTGGTGCCGAGATCACCGTGAAATACACCGTTCACCCAGTTGAAATATTGAGTGGGTAACGAGGCATTCAATCCCAGCTCTTCACGGGCGGCTTCCACCGCTTCAATCGGTGCATCTTCACCGGCATAGATGCGGGCAGGATCTCCCGGCATCAGTTTGATAAAGGCAAAAACCAGCAGGGAGACGACAAACAGCACCGGGATCACTCCCAGCAAGCGTTTCAGCAAGTACACAACCATATTCAACCAACTCTTGCCAGGCAGGTGTGCACTCTGCCGGACGGTTGCCCGGCAGAGGAGATCGTTATTGACGGAATTCCGCGTCGGTAAACGACAGGGAACGGTCAGGCAGCATGTAGACGCCTTCCAGCGCTTTCACCTTGCCGACCAGGTTGTCCGGCTCGCCCAGGAAGATGACCGGCGCATCATTCCAGATCAGTGTCTGGGCCTGTTTATACGCTTCACTGCGCACTGTCGGATCCGCAGTGGCCAGCGCGGCACTGATGTAGTTGTCTACTGCCGGGTTAGAGTAGTAGGAGACGTTAAATGCGGTCGGAATCCATGACTCGGTGGCAAACAGCGGACGCAGTGCCCAGTCGGCATCACCGGTGGAGGTAGACCAGCCGGACAGGTACATATCAAACTTGGCATCCTTGGGATTCTGTACGCCCCAGAGACGCTGGTTCCGCGTGCCGGCTTCCATCGGGATAACCTTCACCTTGATGCCAATCTGCGACAGCTGTTGCTTGATGATCTGGGCAGAGCGGATTTCGTCGGTGGAGTTGGCGGTCCAGAGTTCAATGGAGAAGCCATCTGCAAGGCCGGCTTCTTTCATTAACGCCTTGGCTTTTTTCAGGTCGTAGCCGTAAGTAAACGACTGCTTGCTGTAAAACTGAACCTGCTCCGGAATGGCGGATGTCGCCTTTGTGCCCATGCCGCCGAAGACCACCTTCAGCCAGATATCTTTGTTGATGGCATAGTTCATGGCTTGGCGCACCAGCTTGTTATCCAGCGGCGCCTTCAGGTTGTTGATGGCAACGTAGTAGAGCATGATGCCCGGGTCCTGCTGAACAGAAAGCTTGCCGTTTTTGGTGACGGATTCAGCGAGGTCAGAAGGCAGGAAGTAAATGGCATCCACTTCACCACCCTGCAGCTTGGCCTGGCGGGTGGAAGCTTCCGGTGTGGGATAGAAAGTAACTCCGTCTACCTTGGGCCAGCCTTGCTTCCAGTAGTTGGGGTTCTTGTCCAGATCGATGTAAGAACCGGGTTTCCATTCAACAAACTGGAACGGTCCTGTGCCGACCGGCTGCAGGCGCAGTTCGTTCTTGGTTTTCTCCTGCAGGGATTTCGGGCTCCACATCACCGCGGAAGGGTGCGCCAGGGTATTGATCATGGCGCCGAAGGGTTCCTTCAGGTTGATCTCAACGGTGTAATCGTCAATCACGCGAACATTGCTGATCATGCGGAACAGGCTGTTACGCTTGAGGTGATTCTCCTGGTTAGCCAGACGCTCCAGGTTGGCTTTGACAGCTGCTGCATTGAACGGTGTTTTGTCGTGGAACGTGACACCTTCGCGCAGAGAAATGGTGAACTGGGTGGCGTTCTCATTCTGGGTGTAACCAGTGGCGAGTACCGGAATCACCTTCATGGTGGGATCGAACTGGAACAGGCGCTCGAAAATACCGGACTGAACCGACATGGTCGGTGTTGCTGACGTGTCGTGGGGATCCAGACCGGTGATATCAGTATAGGTGGCGATCCGCAGGTCCTGTGCCCATACGCTGGACGACAGCATGGCTGCCGCCAATAACAATTTGCACGACTTTGAACGCTTGAATGGCATGTTTAACCCCCTGGGCAGTAGTTTTCAGTCGTCAATAAAAACGCAATACACACTCCACCACACAAAAAGACAGTGGCAATTCATTTGATGGTTAAAATGACCGGCTAAAAAATACCGGTCTGTTGTTTATAATTTTTTGCTGTTAGATCTAATTCATATTCTGCATCTGTTTGTTGGCTATTGATGTGCGTCATGCCGACGGTATATTAAAATCCTGTTCTGCGACCCAATGATTGGGAGAAATGGAGCGGAAGCGCGCCAGATCAATTTTTTCTCCGAGTGCTTTAATCGGAGAAGGTAATTCCATATTGTCAAAGTGACGTTCTTTTCGTTGCAAAGGATCTGCAATCGGTACGGAATTTAATAGTCGTTTGGTGTAGGGATGTTGTGGATTGTTAAATATTTCATGCCGGAATCCGGTTTCAACAATCTGCCCCATATACATAACGGCAACCCGGTTAGCGATTCGTTCTACAACAGCCATATCATGGGAAATAAACAGCCAGCTGATTTTCATTTCCTGCTGCAGATCCATCATCAGGTTAATGACCTGTGCCTGGACCGACACATCGAGCGCTGAAACGGCTTCGTCCGCAATGATCATCTTGGGTTGAAGAATCAATGCGCGGGCAATGGCAATTCGCTGGCGTTGTCCACCGGAAAACTCGTGGGGATAACGCTGAGCATGCTCGGGCTTCAGGCCTACTTTAACCAGCAGTCGGGAAACCGTGTCACGGGCTTCGTCCAGGTTTCGGACGATGCCATGAATCAGCAGGGGTTCGGCAATGGAAAAACCAACGGTCAATCTAGGGTTCAGGGAGGCGTAGGGATCCTGAAAAATGATCTGCATGTTTCGCCGCGCTGCCCGGAACGCGTTGCTATCCAGTGTCGAA
The DNA here is from genome assembly GCA_964291505.2 of uncultured Kistimonas sp. Taxonomy (GTDB): domain Bacteria; phylum Pseudomonadota; class Gammaproteobacteria; order Pseudomonadales; family Endozoicomonadaceae; genus Kistimonas. The sequence goes on from OZ220216.1 coordinate 602,497, forward strand.
ATATCCTGACCATCCATCATGATGCTGTCAGACTGGCTCTCGGCCAGGCGCAGGATGGAGCGTCCTGTGGTGGATTTACCGCAGCCACTTTCACCGACCAGCGCAAGGGTTTCGCCGGGCCAGAGTTTGAAACTCAGGTGTTCGACAGCGTGCACCTGTCGTGTGACTCGCGAGAAGAAACCACTGCGCAGCGGGAAACGGGTGACCATGGATTTGACTTCGAGCAGTGGTGGCTGGTCGTAGTCAACGGTCTTATGGTCCTTACCAGCTTCCGATTGGCTTTCCCCATGCATCAGCGGGAAGCGACGCGGCCACTGGCTGCCTTCCATTTCGCCGAGTTTGGGTACGGCGGCTAGCAGTGAACGGGTGTAGGGATGCTGAGGATTAGCGAAGATATCATTGACCGGTCCTTCCTCCATCACCTCACCCTGGTACATGACCACAACCCGGTCGGCCACTTCGGCGACCACGCCCATGTCGTGGGTGATGAAAATCACACCCATATGGAATTCTTTCTGGAGGTCCGTGATGATTTTCAGGATTTTGGCCTGGACGGTGACATCCAGTGCGGTGGTGGGTTCGTCGGCAATAAGTAACCGGGGGTTACAGGTGAGCGCCATGGCAATCATGACACGCTGTCGCATACCGCCGGACAGTTCACCGGGATAACTTTTCATAACCCGGTCAGGGTGGGGAATATGCACCTTTTCCAGCATGTCCATGGCGATGGCAAAGGCTTCGGATTTGCTGGAACCCTGGTGTTCGATAATACCTTCTGTTAGCTGGTCGCCAACTTTCAGTACCGGGTTGAGGCTGGTCATGGGCTCCTGGAAGATCATGGCGATCTCGGGACCACACAAGGCGCTGTGGGCGGTTTTATCCAGATGTGTGACGTCAATAACGCGGCCATCGGAACAGGTATAATTCACTGAACCGCGGTTAATGCTGGCAATGCCAGGCAAGAGGCCCATGGTGGAGAGTGCCGTGACCGATTTACCCGATCCGCTTTCACCGACAATGGCTACCACTTCTCCCCGTTTGACGGAGAAGGAAATATCTTTCAATGCCTGGACGACACCGTCATGGGTTTTGAACGTGATGTTCAGGTTTTTCACGTCCAACACTGTGTCTGCGGTCATTGTTACCTCTGATGACGATAAAAATCATTAACGGTCTCTATGACCTTGCAAATGCAGGCTGTATGACTCCTGACTTAAATACAAGTCGTTAGTCGTTAAGAGAATATCAACGAATATTGTGTGGCTACTAGATAGGTAATAGCCGAAAAGGAAATTGGGTAGTGAATAAACGCGGTGGTTGTTAGTCGTTTTGTGAAATTTACACTGTCACTGGATAATATTTGCGATAAAAAACGGGGTGTCTTTTTTGAAAATCAGTTGATAGTTTTTTGTAAGTTTTTTGTTTTCTGATCGGATAGGCATTTTTCAATTAAAATATACTGTTAGTTATTTGCTCTGTTTGGTTTTTTGTTTGTCTGATTTTAATTTTTTTCAGTTATTGCTTTCGAAGAATAGCTAAATTGTATGACTGAGTTGTTAAATGAGAATTAATGTCGATAAGTTAACTGCAACACTTGATTGCTTTTATAGGATTTAAGTGTGAATGCGCATGAATCAGATTGTTGAAATGTAAAAAGAGTGAGTTCAGGCAGTATGGATAGACGCTATTCGCATTTGGCAAATTATGATGAACCTGTTTACAGATGTGATGAAGAGAACGTCTTCACCGGACAGTTGATCCCGGCACATGTCCGGGATGATACCTTATCCGTTGATAATCAACGTCGGCGTTAACTCATTTCCTGAGGATCAACATCCACAGACCAGCGAATTTTTCTGCCCAGCGGTGATGATTCCATTGCAGGAACCAGATGGTTGAGTAGTGTGTGAAGTGGTCCGCGACTAGCCCCCTGAAGAAACAGTTGCATGCGATAACGGCCCTGCCGTTTTTCCATCGCAGCAGGCATGGGGCCCAAAACTTTAACACCCATCGGTCCCGCGAGATTTTGCGCCTGGATTATCTGTTGCGCATGGCTGGCAACAGTTTCCAGAAATTGATGGGCATCGTTCACATGGGTGGCTTCTGCCGTCAGTAGTGTCATATAGCCGAATGGCGGTAGGCTGATGGATTGACGCTGAACAAGCAGGCTTTCCGCAAAAGCATCGTATCCCTGGGTGACCAGTTGCTGAAGTTGCTGATTTTCCGGGAACTGGGTCTGGATGATAACGTGCCCTGGTCGTGTGCTTCGTCCTGCACGTCCAGCGACCTGTAGCAGGAGTTGGCCGACTTTTTCGGGGCCGCGGAAATCCGCACTGAAAAAACCGCTGTCGGCATTCAGGATGACGACCAGCGTGACTTTGGGGAAGTGATGTCCTTTTGCCAGCATCTGGGTACCCACCAGAATAGCGGGTTCACCTTTGTGGATAATGGCGAGCATATCGCTGAGCGCGGTTTTGCGGCGCGTGCTGTCCCGGTCAATGCGGAGTACTTTGGTATTGCGAAACTGTCTGGCCAACACTTCTTCTGAACGTTCCGTGCCCTGACCGACAGGCGCCAGATGGCGGCTATTACAATGGGGGCACTGCAGAGGAATGGGGCGCTGCAGGTCGCAGTGATGGCAATGCAGATGAGGTGGTGTGCGGTGCAGGGTCAGATGCGCATCGCACTGTGGACAATCCATCAAATGGCCACATTCGTTGCACGACAAAGTGGGTGCATAACCCCGTTGATTCAGGAATACCAGTGCCTGTTCGCCACGCTGCAGGGTTTGATGGATAGCTTGTTCGACGGTTTCACTCAGTCCCGCGTTCAGCTGTTTTCCGCGGATATCCACCAGTTCAAGATAGGGTGGTTTGGCGTTCCCAGCCCGCTGGTTCAGTTTCTGGTAGCGGTAACGGTGGTTTTTGGCATTGTGCAGTGATTCCAGCGACGGTGTGGCACTGCCTAACACGACAGGGACATCTCGCAGCTTTCCACGGTAAATGGCAAGATCCCGGGCTGAGTAGCGGATGCTGTCTTGCTGCTTATAGGAAAGATCATGCTCCTCGTCGACGATGATAAGCCCAAGATAAGGTATGGGCGTGAATATGCTGGACCGGGTGCCAATGATAATGCCGGCTTCCCCATGAAAGGCGGATAGCCAGCCATTTAAACGTTCTCTGTCGTTCAGTCCTGAGTGCAAAACAGTCACCGGTACATTAAAACGGTTGCGGAACCGTTCCAGTGTTTGAGGTGTCAGCCCAATTTCCGGTACCAGCACTAACGCCTGTTGCTGCTGCTTCAGCGTGTTATGAATCGCCTGCAGATAGACTTCGGTTTTGCCGCTACCGGTTACGCCATGCAGCAGTGTGGTGCTGAATCGGTTTGCATCACACGTAATGGCTTCCAGCGCCTGCTGCTGTTCATGATTCAATACCAGTTCAGATGTTTTCAGTATTGGGTTGTAACTGTGGAAGGGACGTTTTTCCGGTATATGGAAATAGGTTTCCACCAGACCTTTTTCTGCCAGCTTTTTCAGTATGGCGGTTTCGGCGCCGAGAGCTTTGAGGGTGACTTCAGTTGAGCCTTTGGAGTGAGTCTTTACGATTTCCCATGTCGCTTGTTGTCGGGGAGCGCGACTGAGTTTCCCAAGCGTCCCCGGATCGATATCGGACGCTGGTCGCCAGCAAGTGTGCGCTTCCTTGCTGAGGTCATAGCCCTGCCGGAGCATCACCGGCAAAGCCTGACTCAGTGTGTCGCCAAGGGAATACTGATAATAGGTGGATGCCCATCGACACAGTTGCAGAATGTCATCCGTTATCACCGCATCCTGATCATGCGGATCGTCTACACGCTTGAGTTTCTCGATGGGAAAATCGCTGTCGCTGGCAGTGTCGATCAGGATGCCTGTCACCTTGCGTCGGCCAAACGGAACTGTCAGCCGCATGCCGGGTCTTAATAGTGAATGGTCGCAGTTCTCCGGTGGCAGATAATCGAACAATCGCCGCAGGGTAACCGGCAGGGCAAGCTTGAGGATCTGGGGGGAGTCGTCAGAAGTGGTTGACATGGTTTCGGTAAATCGCGTTCCGGCAGGCCCTTAATTGCAAAAAATGGTAACAGATTGCCGGTTCAACTGTCTTTGCTTGTCGTTTTCTCTCTGGTAGTATTCGCGCTCTTCCGGACAGGATCCGGCGATTCCCCGTGGATGGCCGGGCCTGAAACCTGCATGCGGTGCCTGTTGATCGACGCATTAATGGGTGGCGGCATGCCGATACACAGAGGTGAACTCACATGAAACAGGATATCCATCCTCAGTACGAAGAAATTACCGCTACCTGCAGCTGCGGTAACGAAATCAAGGTCCGTTCCACCCTGTGCAAGGACCTGCAGCTGGACGTATGCTCCAAGTGCCACCCGTTCTACACCGGCACTCAGAAGGTGATGGATACCGGCGGTCGTATCGAGCGTTTCCAGCAGCGTTTCGGCAAGCTCAGCACCCGTCGCTGAGTTTTTCGGACTCTGTCAGAAAAGGCGCCTTCATGGCGCCTTTTCTGTTTTTGATACGTATTGCCCTTCTGAATGCTACTTTCGGTATGGGCGTATCCACTTGCCAAAACCCCTGAAATGGCCGCTATTGCGGTTGTTCACCCTTACCCTTTCCTATATTCTCATGGCTCCGCGCAGGTACAACAACATCGGAAACAATTACAATGGCTGAGGACATGAAGCAAGCCGCTCTTGACTATCACGCAAAACCCAAACCCGGAAAAATCAGCATTGAACTGACCACGCCGGCTGAAACAGCACGTGATCTGGCACTGGCCTATAGTCCCGGCGTTGCCGAGCCGGTCAGGGAAATCGCCAAAGATCCTGAAAACGCCTACAAATACACCGCTAAAGGCAACCTGGTTGCTGTAATCAGTAACGGTTCCGCCATTCTTGGCCTGGGCAATCTGGGCGCACTGGCCAGTAAGCCAGTTATGGAAGGCAAGGCGCTGCTGTTCAAGCGATTTGCTGGTGTTGATTCCATTGATATCGAAGTTGAATCAGAAAGTCCCCAAGCCTTTATTGATACGGTCAAGCGTATTGCTAACACCTTTGGTGGTATTAACCTCGAAGATATCAAAGCGCCTGAGTGCTTTGAGATTGAACGTGCACTGATTGAACAGTGTGAAATTCCCGTCTTCCACGATGACCAGCACGGTACTGCGATTGTGACCGTAGCGGGTATGTTAAATGCCCTTGAGCTGGCAGGTAAGGACATTGCTTCCGCCAAGCTGGTTTGCCTGGGCGCCGGTGCAGCCGCTATTGCCTGTACCAAACTGCTGATCAGCTGTGGTGTTAAGCCTGAAAATGTCAGCATGCTCGACAGTAAAGGTGTTATCCATTCTGGCCGTACTGACCTGAATGAATACAAAGCGGCCTTTGCCATTGATACAGATAACCGGACCCTTGATGACGCGATTGAAGGCGCGGATGCATTCCTGGGGCTGTCTGGCCCCAATCTGCTGGCACCGGAACAGCTGCTGAAGATGGCGGAAAACCCCATTGTCTTCGCCTGCTCCAACCCTGATCCGGAAATTAACCCGGAAGTGGCTCGTGAAGTTCGCCCTGATGTCATCATGGCAACGGGTCGTTCCGATTACCCGAACCAGGTGAACAACGTGCTGGGCTTCCCCTTCATTTTCCGTGGTGCGCTTGATGTTCGTGCCAAGGCAATTAATGAGGAAATGAAGGTTGCTGCTGCTCATGCGATCCGTGAGCTGGCAAAAGAGCCAGTACCTCAGGAGGTGCTGGACGCTTACGGTGCAGACACTCTGGAATTCGGCACAGAGTATATTATTCCTAAACCGATGGATGCCCGTCTGTTGGGCGTTGTTGCTGCAGCGGTTGCTAAGGCTGCTGTGGATACCGGTGTGGCTCAGCTACCTTATCCGGCTAACTATCCGCTGAAGAGTGTGGATGATATCTGATCGTTGAGATCGGATTGATTCACACCAATAAAAAACCCCGCTAAGCGGGGTTTTTTATTGTCTGGGATAATGGCTGCTTCAGAATATTTCGTCTGGGTTGAACGTTTCGGTCTCCAGTGCAGGCATCTGTTCATCGGACACGTCTGCCTTTGGCGCCTTTTCTGTACGGAATATCTCAAAAATGGCATTCGGATCATCGGGGCGCGCGGGTTTGCCGGTTTCCGGATTGATCTTGATAGTCGTTATGCCTGCCGGCTGTGGCAGATAGGATTCGGGTACGTCTTTTAGTGCAGTGCGCATGAATTCTACCCACATCGGCAGTGCGGCATTGGCGCCGTATTCCCAGCGTCCCAGCGGCCGCGGTTGGTCAAAGCCAAGCCAGACGGTTGCCAGTAGGTCAGGATTGTAGCCGGCAAACCAGACATCTTTCTGGTCATTGGTTGTCCCGGTCTTGCCCGCCAGGTCATCACGCTTGAGCGCCAGGGCGCGACGTCCAGTCCCCTTGCGAATAACATCCTGCATGATGCTGTTGATGATGTAGTTGACCCGCTCTCCCATTACCCGTTCCGCGTAGTTGATATTGAACGGCGCACTGGTCGGCAGTGCTGACATCAGGGCAAAGTCATTGATGGTGCTGGCAATGGTCGGTGACAGAGTTTCATTAGGAATCAGATCGCTGATGGCCTGTTCTGCATCCGGCTGACTTTTGTGAATGTCCGAGCAATCCCGGCAGGCTATCGGCGGATTTGCTACGTAGATGGTTTCTTCGAGTCGGTCGATTCTTTCGATCAAGTGGGGTTCAACGCGGAAACCGCCGTTGGCAAGAATGGCATAGCTGGTTGTGAGTTCCAGAGGGGTGACGTCAGCACTTCCCAGCGATAGAGAGAGATTTCGCGGCAGTTTATCCCGCGGCAGACCGAGTTTATCCAAATAGTCCAGTGTGCGTTGGATGCCGGTACGTTGTAATACGCGGATGGATACCAGGTTTCGGGAGCGATAGAGCCCTTTCCGCAGCCGGGTAGGACCATAGAATTTCATGTTGTCATTCTGTGGCCGCCAATGGCTCTCCAGTTTGTCATCACTGAAGACGATGGGGGCATCGTTGATCAGGGTGGCTGCGGTCATGCCATTGGCGATGGCGGCACTGTAGACAAAGGGTTTGAAAGCTGAACCGGCCTGACGGCTGGCCTGGGTGACCCGGTTGTATTTACTGTCGTAGAAGTTGAAACCACCAACCAGTGCTTCAATTGCGCCGTTTTTGGGCGAGATGGCAATCAGCGCAGCCTGCACATCTGGAATTTGGCTCAGTCGGTAGCTGCCATCCGGCTGTTGTCTGACGCGGATAAGATCGCCCACGGAAAGGGCATCTTCCGGTTTTTTGGGTTTAGGCCCCTGCCGGTTGACGGTGATATAAGAGCGAGCCCACTCAACACCTGTCCAGGGTAGCTGTGCTGTTTCGCCTTTCTTGAACAGAATCTCAGTGGTGTCGCCGGTGAAGCCAGTGACTATGGCAGGTTTGAGTTGGCCGACACGACTGGTGCTGATGAGTGCTTGGTGCCAGTTGGCTGGCGAATCCCCAAGCTGGGCTTCCGGGCCACGATAGCCGTGACGTTCGTCATAAGCCTGAATGCCATGATCAATGGCCTTGTTTGCCGCCATCTGATCCTGACTGTTGACGGTGGTATAGATTTCATAGCCGTCGGTATAGGCTTCCTGTCCAAATTGCTCGACTACTTCCTGGCGAACCATTTCTGCTACATAAGGTGCTTCAAGCTCAATGGGCAAGCCATGGTATTGGGCGGTGACCGGTTGTTCGATAGCCGCTTGCATGTCTTGCTCAGAGATATAACCCAGGTCATGCATCCGGGACAATATCCAGTCTCTCCGGATCAGGGCGCGACGAGGATTGGCAAGCGGGTTGTAGCGGGAAGGCGCTTTGGGCAGGCCGGCAATCATGGCCATCTCGGCCAGTGTGAGTTCACTGGAGTGCTTGCCATAGTAAACCTGTGCAGCGGCTTCGACGCCATAGGCTCTGTTGCCGAGGTAAATCTTATTTAGATACAGCTCAAGAATCTCGTTCTTGCTTAGTTTTCTTTCGATTTCCAGTGCCAGCAGGATTTCATTGAACTTGCGGGAGAAAACACGTTCATGGCTGAGAAAGAAGTTTTTGGCAACCTGCATGGTGATGGTGCTGCCGCCTGACTTGATCTTGCCAGTGGAAACTAGCTGAACGGTGGCGCGAAGGAGCCCCATGACATCGACGCCATTGTGGGAGTAAAAGCGGTCATCTTCTGCAGCCAGAAACGCTTTAATCAGCGGTCTTGGCAGGTCTTCATACTGGATAGGGGTTCGGCGTTTTTCACCGAACTCGGCAATCAGTTTGTCATCTGCCGAAAATACGCGTAGAGGGGTTTGCAGGCGGATGTCTCTCAAGCTGTCGACTGAAGGGAGCGCCGGACTCAGATAGAGAAAGACGCTGGCGGAAATGAGTAGTGCACCACAAAATGCAGCAATGCCGCACCATAAGCCAAATTTCGCCAGTTTTACCGCTGTCTTCATAATTTCTTCAGTTAAATTAGGGGGTTACGCTTCTTTCAAGTGTCGTCGGGTGTGAAAGAGAGGACATTATAAGCCTGTGGCACCCCGATAGCACAATTGCGCTCATGTGCAGTCTGTTATTTAATGAAAAAGGTAACATAAGATAATGATATAAAAAGATATACTAACACTTACGGGATAAAAACAGTGCTGGGGCTGCTGAATAAGAAATCGAACTCCCTTCTGGGGATTGATATCAGTTCCACATCCGTGAAGTTACTGGAGCTGAGTCGGGGCAGCAAACAGTACAAGGTTGAGGCCTACGCCGTGGAGCCTCTACCGCCGAATGCGGTTGTCGACAAGAATATTAATGATCTTGACGCTGTGGGTGAGGCGATCAAGAAGCTTGTGTCCAAATCCCGAACTTCTCTCAAGAATGCGGCGGTTGCCGTTTCCGGTGCGGCCGTTATCACCAAAACCATCGATATGGACGCGAGCCTGAGTGATGATGACATGGAAAGTCAGATCATGGTTGAGGCTGATCAGTATATTCCCTATCCGCTTGATGAAGTCGCTATCGACTTTGAAGTGCAGGGAGCTCACGAGAATAACCCGGGAACCGCTGAAGTGCTGATTGCGGCCTGTCGTCGCGAAAATGTTGAGATGCGCGAGGCTGTGCTGGATCTGGCGGGTTTGGCTGCCAAGATTGTGGATATCGAAGCCTATGCCATGGAGAGGGCCTTTGAAATGGTCCTGCCTCAGCTGAATGCCGGTGCAGCTGATCCTACTGTTGCGGTGATGGATATTGGCGCGACCATGACAACCTTGAGTGTGTTGCAAGACAGTAAAACAATCTATACACGTGAGCAGATGTTTGGCGGCCGTCAACTGACCGAAGAAATTCAACGTCGATATGGATTGAGCGCAGAAGAATCAGGGTTGGCCAAGAAAACCAATGATTTGCCAGATGATTACGGTCCCGAGGTGCTTGAGCCCTTCAAGGATGCAGTGGTGCAGCAGGTTTCCCGCAGTCTTCAGTTCTTTTATTCAGCCAGCCACTATAACGATGTTGACTGCATTGTGCTCGCCGGCGGAACGGCGTCTACGACGGGGCTGGCCCAGTTAATTGAAGAAAAGATTGGTACGCCCTGTGTCGTGGCTAACCCATTTGCCGATATGGCTGTTGCCAGTCGTGTAAATGCCAGTGCACTGACTAATGATGCCCCGGCGATGATGATCGCCTGCGGTCTGGCCATGAGGAGCTTTGACTGATGGCAAAGATTAACCTGCTGCCCTGGCGAGAGGAGCTGCGCCAGGAACGGAAGCAGCGTTTTCTCATCATGTTAGGCGTGTCCGCAGTTACATCACTTGTTTTGGTGTTCTTTGTGGGGGCTTATATTGATGGTCAGGTTGAGACCCAGCGCTCCAGGAATCAGTTTGTCCAGCAGGAAATCAATGGGCTGAATTCGCGTATTGCCGAAATCAAAAACTTGAAGAAGCGGCGTGAAGAGTTGCTGGAGCGGATGGGGGTTATTCAAAGTCTGCAGGGTAATCGCCCTGTTATCGTTCGGGTGTTTGATGAGTTGGTACGTGTGGCACCTGATGGCGTGTACTTCACGTTTCTAGACATGCGGGGCAGTAATATCACTTTAAAGGGGATTGCGGAATCCAATAATCGTATTTCCGCCCTAATGCGACAGTTTGATGAATCGGAATGGTTTGATAGTCCTAACCTAACGGCCGTTAAGGCTTTGGGGAATGGGCGTGGCAGCAGCTTTGATCTCACCGTGTTACAGGTGACCCCCAAGCAGGAGGATGAATGATGAGCCTTGGGGAATCATTACAGAAAATCAATGAATTCGATATCAATGACCTAGATTTTGAAAATGTTGGGTCATGGCCACTGGGCGTCAAAGTTATTGCCTGTGTTTTGGTCTTTGTAGCCGTGGTTGGTTTGGGTTATCCCCTATATTTAAGCGATATGCAGAGTGATCTGGATCGTGTTGTCAGAAAGGAACGGCAGTTACGAGAAGAGTTTCAGACCAAGGCGTTTCAAGCTGCCAATGTTGAGGCCTACAAGCAGCAGATGGTGGAAATGGAAACGTCGTTTGGCGCGCTTTTGCGTCAGCTCCCCAGTGATACTGAAGTGCCGGGGCTATTGGAGGATATAACTTATTTGGGTGTTGGGTCAGGGTTGGAGTTTAATTTTATCAATCTTCAGCCGGAGGTTGTGAATGCTTTCTATATTGAGCTGCCGATCAGTATCAGCGTGAGGGGCGGGTATCATGATATTGGCAGCTTTGTCAGCGGGGTGGCCAATCTACCTCGAATTGTTACACTGCATGACTTCAAGCTGACTCCGGATCGGTCTGGTGGTGTTCTGACGATGCAGATTCTGGCCAAGACCTATCGATACAACGATAAGGGAGACCAGTAATGAAGCACGTGTTTACTGGGCTTGCTATTGTTTTTGGACTGATGTTGCTCACTGGTTGTTCAGGAGGCGCAAATCATGATGATCTGTCGCGCTTCATGGATGAGGTGAGGGCTAAACCAAAGGGGCAGATCAAACCGTTGCCAACGTTTACGCCTTATGAAAGTTTTACTTATAGTGCGGGTGGCCTTAGAAGTCCATTTGAGCCCCCCATCAAAATTCAGGCGATCAAACAGCGGGTTAACAGTGATATCAAGCCAGATACCAACCGAGTGAAGCAGTTTTTGGAGAATTTTCCGGTTGATAGTTTTTCAATGGTGGGAACACTCAGCAATAGTGATGGTATTTGGGGGCTTGTTCGGACTGAAGGGAGTGTCTACCGGATTCGGGTGGGTGACTATATCGGTCGTAATCATGGACGCATTATCGCTATCACTGAAACAGGCATTCAGCTTCTTGAGATCATACCAAGCGGTCCGGAAAGTTGGGTAGAGCGTCCGAAAACATTGACCTTAACTGAGCAATAACTACGGCCTGCTCAAGACATGCCGATAACAAAAACAGAATTACGATAAATGACAAGTGTGTGGGTAGGGCTGATGAAAATGAGATTGGGTTCTGCTGCTAGGGCAGCGGCGCTTTTTCTGGTTGTGGTGCTGAGTGGGATGTCATCCGCTTTTGCCGCTATTCTGGAAAGCATTGACGCCGCATCGTTACCGGGAGACAAGGTTGAACTAAAGCTAGAGTTTGATGGTAGGCCGCCTGAAATAAAAGGCTATACCATTGAGCAACCTGCCCGGATTGCTATTGACCTTTTGGGAACACTGAGCAATGTTCCCAAGTATAATGAGATTGGGTTTGCAAACGCCAGAAATGTGGCAGTGTTGGAAACCAACGAACGTACCCGTCTAATCGTTAGTCTTAATAACCCTACTGGCTATAGCACTCGCACTGAGGGATCAAACCTCTATATCCTGATTGGTGATGGTAGGGAGGGAGTGGCTGACAGCTTCCCTGAGCCAGAATCAGGCTTGGAGGGAGCCCGAGGCCGTTATGGCGTCAAGGAAATCTCTGATATCAACTTCCATCGTGGTGAGGCTGGTGAAGGTAATATTGTTATCACCTTGGCCTCGTCGGATGCAACCATGGACTTGGATGAGAAAGGTGGACGGTTGGAGCTTTCTTTTCCTGGCGTGAGTCTTCCGGAGGGGTTGAATAACCGCTTGGACGTTGTGGATTTCGCTACGCCGGTAAAGTTTATTGATGCCAGGGTTCGTGATGGCAATGCCTTTGTCGTGATTGAGCCTGAGGGTGAGTATGATTATCTGGCATGGCAGACTGAAAATAAATTGACTGTCAGTGTTAAACCTTTGACAAAAGAAGAGTCGGAGCAGCTCAAGAAAGAGCGTTTCGCTTATGAGGGGGAGAAACTTTCCCTGAACTTTCAGGATATTGAAGTACGCTCTGTCCTTCAGCTTATTGCAGACTTCAAAGATCTTAATCTTGTGGCCAGTGATACAGTGGGTGGAAATGTCACACTCCGTTTGAAGAATGTACCTTGGGATCAGGCGCTGGATATCGTGTTGAAATCCAAGGGGCTGGATAAGCGTTTGGAGAGTAATGTTCTGACGGTTGCTCCTGCAGAAGAGCTGGCTGCCCGGGAGCGTCAGGAATTAGAATCAAAGCAACAGATTGATGAGCTGGCACCACTTGTTAGTCAAATTCTGCAGATTAATTATGCGAGTGCTGATGAGATCGCTTCAGTATTACTCGGTGGCGAGGGAAACCGGACCTTGTCTGAGCGTGGCAGTGTCCAGGTTGTAGAGCGCACGAATAGTTTGCTGATTCAGGAAACCCGTGAAAAGCTGGATGCTATTTTGGATCTCGTTGAAAAGATTGATATCCCTGTCAAGCAGGTCCAGATTGAGGCGCGAATTGTTACTGCAGATACCAGTTTTGAAAAAAATATTGGTGTTAAGTGGAGTGGCAGCAAAGGACAGGATGGCGACAAGAACAAAATCGATAATATGTTCGTTGACCTCAGTACGGCCGGTTCCAGTGGTTTTACGTGGGGATTTGTCACCGATAATACGACATTGAGTCTTGAGCTTTCAGCCTTGGAAGCTGACGGTGGTGGAGAGGTGATCTCGCAGCCCAAGATTGTCACATCCGATAAACAAAAAGCGACCATTAAAAATGGTACCGAGATTCCTTATCAGGAAGCGTCATCCAGCGGTGCCACCAGTACTTCGTTCAAAGAAGCGGTTTTGTCTCTGGAGGTGACTCCTCAGATTACGCCAGATGGCCGGGTTATTATGGATATCAAAGTGACGAATGACTCGGTTAAGAGTACAGGGGGGGATGCCAGTTCGGTGCCGTCAATTGATAAGAACGAAGTTCAGACCAAAGTACTTGTTAACGATGGTGAGACATTGGTAATTGGGGGCATTTTCAATAATATACAAACTCAGGGTAAGTCAAAGGTTCCGCTATTGGGGGACCTGCCTGGGGTGGGGAAACTATTTAGTCGTACAACAAAGTCCAATATTAAAAAAGAAGTCTTGATTTTTATTACCCCTAAGATTATTTCTGACACACTAGCTTTGCGCTGATGGGTTATATGCAGTCACGGATTATCTACCTGGTCGGACCGATGGGGGCAGGCAAAAGCACCATCGGTCGCCTGCTCGCCAACGAGCTAAGACTCTCCTTCACGGATACTGATCAGGAGATTGAGGCCCGTTGTGGGGCAGAAATTGCCTGGATTTTCGATGTGGAAGGTGAAGAAGGGTTTCGGAAGCGCGAAGCCGAGGTGTTGCGGGATCTCAGTCAGCAGCCTGCACAAATTATTGCAACGGGCGGTGGGACAGTGATGTATTCTGAGAACCGGAAGATTATCAGTACCACTGGTTTTGTGGTTTTTCTGGACGCTGCGGTCGATACGCTGGTCCGGCGCATGGAAAAGGACAAAAGTAGGCCGTTGCTGCAGAAGCCAAACCGAGACGAAGTGATCCGAGACCTTTATGCCGAGCGTGAACCGGTCTATCGCGAGTTGGCCGACGTGGTGGTTTCGACCAGCCGTGGTAACCCCCGTCAGGTGGTAAACAAAATTATCGATGCCCTGAATCAGTGATTATCGAGGTTGTGGATGAAAACGCTGACTGTTGATCTGGGGGATCGATCCTACCCGATCTATACCGGTTCTGATCTGATTTCTTGCTCTGAACTCTATACGCCTCACATTCGTGGCCGAGATATCGCGATTGTCACAAACGAGACTGTAGCCCCGCTGTATTTGTCACAGGTCAGGCAGGCACTTGCAGGTTTCAACGTTATTGATGTTGTTTTGCCCGATGGTGAGCAGTGGAAAACGCTGGATACTGTCAATCGTATCTTTGATCACCTTCTGGAAGCGCGCCACACAAGAACCACCACACTGATTGCATTGGGTGGTGGCGTTGTGGGCGATATGACCGGCTTTGCCGCTGCCTGCTATCAGCGAGGGGTCGATTTTATTCAGGTGCCAACAACACTGTTGTCTCAGGTTGATTCTTCTGTCGGTGGAAAGACCGGTGTGAATCATCCGCTGGGTAAGAATATGATTGGCGCATTCCATCAGCCAAACTGTGTGATTGCGGATATCTCTACGCTGAACACCTTGCCGGATAATGAGTTATCAGCCGGTTTGGCTGAGGTGATCAAGTATGGGCTGATTTGTGATAGCAATTTCTATCAATGGCTTCAGGACAATATGACTGGCCTGCTGGCACGCCAGCCGGAGCTGTTGACTGAAGCCGTTATTCGCTCCTGTGAGAACAAAGCCAAGGTTGTTTCAGAGGATGAAAAAGAGTCAGGACGGCGTGCCATTCTTAATCTGGGGCATACCTTCGGGCATGCTATCGAAACGCATCAGGGCTATGGAAAATGGCTGCATGGTGAAGCTGTAGCGACCGGCATGATTATGGCTGCCGATCTTTCTGCCAGACAGGGCTGGGTTGATAGCAATGAAATTCAGCGGCTTGCCGTGTTGCTGGAGTCTGCCCGGTTGCCGGTAAGGCCGCCATCGGATATGTCTGCGAATGACTTCCTCTCCCTGATGCGAGTTGATAAAAAGGTGTTGGATGGCACATTGCGGCTGGTATTGCTGAAAGCTGTGGGTGATGCGGTGGTTACGTCTGATTTCTCAGCGGACTACCTCGATTCAACCCTCGCAGAATTTGTCGATTAAATCGTCATTTTCCTCTGGCAAGGCTGCTGATTGATTCAGTCTTGCCCTTCTTCCCGTTGCTTTTCTGTATTGATATTCCGAACTTTTAAGATAAAGCCATACAGTTGCTTCGGTATTTAGTGCAAACTGGTCAGGCGAGTGTATAGATTGATGTATACGTCAAAGTGGTAATAGTTGCGGCAGATCGTATTTACATGGAATGTACTTTGGTTTCCCATCGGCTATGGCTGGCAATAATGGCTATTCCAAGGCTGCCGTTACTGCAAAAAATGTTTGAAGACCGGTTAAAACATGGGTTACTGCCAGGGAGGCAACAATAATCCCCATGATTCGACTCATCACTGCAGAAGCCGCGATACTGATCCATCGTGAAAAAAAACAAGCCAGCAGTAAAATCACCAGGGTGGCCAGCAAAATTGTCAGCATGCTCAGTGCTGTCAGAATTTGCTCATATAGCTGAAAGCGATCTTTTTCCGTTAACATCACTGCGGCCAGTAAGGCACCGGGGCTCGCTATGGAAGGAATGGCGAGAGGGAAGACCGCAGTCTGCTCACTGTTTTTTAATGACTTGAGTTCGGATTCGGGTTTGGCGTCACCAAACAGCATAGTCAGTGCAAAGAGAAATAAAACAATACCGCCAGCCACCTGAAAGGCAGACAACGGAATCTTTGAGGCCGTTAACACAAACTCGCCAGCCACAATAAACGCCAGCAAAATTAATGCAGCGATGGCGCAGGACTTTATCGCCACCATGATTCTATCGCGTAGCTGCAGTGACAGTGTCACAGCAAGGAATACCGGAACGGTACCGATAGGGTCTATGGCCGCAAAAAAGAAAATCAGGTTTTGTATAAAGGTTTCTGCCATCGCAGTGATCACGATAAATGCAGGTGGTTATCTATAAAGCGTGAGTCGTTAGGTATCGTCATAGCTTTCTCTGGGTAATTTATGAACCAACCAGTATCCCAGACTCATGGCGCAGACCACGGCTCCAATCGCATAAATATAGGCGGGCTCGAGCTTGTCAAAGTCCATGATAATCACCTTTCGGGCAATTGCCATTAACGCTGTTGCCATGACAATTTTTACATGAATAACATCTTCACGGAGATAGATGGTGATATTGATCAGAATTTCTATGGCAATCAGGACGGCCATAAAGGCACCAAACGTTGCCAGCATATCCGAAATGGTAAGAATGAATTTCGGTGCATCCATTAATTTCTGATAAATCATCCAGCCAACGTCGACCACACCCATGATGATGACGAACACCATGAATATGGACAATATGCGAACGCAGATTTTGACGATAGAGTACAGTTTTTGGGTAAGCAGGTCGTCTTTATCTATTTTCATAAATGCGCAGGATCCTCTATCGTCCGGGATGATAAAAGGCTGTTTTTGTTTCTATAGAACAACCTAAACCTTCAGCGAACTCAGACGGCTGTATCAGCGTTTGAACCTTGCTTAAGTCATCTAGATTGAATTGACCTATAACTCTCGCTCCCTGATAACCTGATTCTAATACGACCTTTCCCGTATTGAAAGGCGGGTTGGTTTGTGGTCTTGCAGCTTGATGTGTAAAATGGCGGCCGTTTGCCCCGGCAATGATAGTCGCCGATGGTCGTATAAAAATCGGACCGGGGCAGCAACTTCGCGATCACTGGCAGGGTGGGCAGTGAAAGGGGGCAGCCTTTAAATGCAAATGCTCCCCGCTCATGCCATCGCCAGGCAGCCATTGACGGCTCAGAATGCTATCGGGCGAAGTTTTTGCGGACCGTAACAGGGCAAATCGGCAGGGGAATCGCCGGTACCAACACCTGACAGGATCGCAGATTGCCGAATAATGATTACCAGAATTGGCTGATGAGAGTGTGCCTATGAATGCAGGTCTGTATCATCCCGAGCAGTTCAGGGATAACTGTGGTTTCGGGCTCATTGCCCACACCGAAGGCATAAAAAGCCATCATCTTCTCCAGACAGCTATCCAGGCGCTGACCTGTATGACCCACCGCGGCGGTATCGCTGCCGACGGTAAAACCGGGGATGGCTGTGGTCTGTTGATCCAGATACCGGATCATTTTTTCCGAACCATTGTTAATGAGCAGCTGGGACTCACCCTGCCATCGCTGTATGCGATCGGCATGGTGTTCATGAACCGTGATGAAAAGGTTGCGCAGGTAACACGGCAGCGATTTGAGCAGGAGCTGGCCGCTGAAAATATCCGGGTGCTAGGCTGGCGTGATGTGCCGGTCAACAGTGAGTGTCTGGGCCCGATTGCCCTTGAGCAGCTGCCTCGCATTGAGCAGGTGTTTATTGCGCCAGACAATGAGCAGGATGAGGTTCAGCTGACGGCATCGCTGTTCATGGCGAGACGTCGGATAGAAATCGCACTGGCAGACGATGAAGAATTCTATATCTGCTCACTATCCAGTCAGGTTGTAACCTACAAAGGGTTGATGATGCCGGTGGATTTGCCGCAGTTCTATCCGGATCTGGGCGACCCCCGCTTTGAAACGGCGATCTGTGTTTTCCATCAACGATTTTCAACCAATACCATGCCCCGCTGGCCACTGGCTCAGCCGTTCCGAATGCTGGCCCATAACGGTGAAATCAACACCATCATGGGTAACCGTAACTGGGCAGAGGCCCGAGCCAGCAAGTTCAAATCAGAATTGTTACCAGATCTGGAATCTGTCCGGCCACTGGTTAACCGCACGGGTTCCGATTCCTCCAGCCTGGATAATATGCTGGAAATTTTGGTCACAGGCGGTGTTGATCTTTATCGAGCCATTCGCATGCTGGTGCCGCCGGCCTGGCAGAATGTCGACACTATGGATCCTCAGCTTCGTGCGTTCTACGAATATAACTCCATGCATATGGAGCCTTGGGACGGCCCGGCGGGACTTGTACTCAGTGATGGTCGTTATGCGGTCTGTGCGCTGGACCGGAACGGTCTGCGTCCGTCGCGCTGGGTTAAGACCAAGAATGGCTATTTGACGGTAGCATCAGAAATCGGTGTTTATGATTACGAGCCGGAAGATGTCATTGCCAAAGGGCGCGTAGGCCCGGGTGAAGTATTGGCGATTGATACGCAAACCGGTGAGATTCTCGAAGCACACGCTATTGATAACCACCTCAAGTCACGTCAGCCCTATAAACAGTGGTTGAAAAAGAAGGCTTATCGGATTCAGTCAAGGTTCATTGAGAATGAACACCGTGTGGAGCATTTTGACAAGGCTGTGCTGAATGAGCACCAGAAAATGTTCCAGGTTACCTTTGAGGAGCGTAATCAGGTCATTCGCCCCTTGGCTGAAAATGGTCAGGAAGCAGTTGGCTCAATGGGGGATGATACCCCGATGGCGGTCTTGTCCCAGCGGGTGCGTCCTGTATACGACTATTTCCGTCAGCAGTTTGCCCAAGTCACGAACCCGCCTATCGACCCCTTGCGGGAAGCGATTGTCATGTCGCTGGAAACCTGTCTGGGCGCTGAAAAGAACATGTTTCAGGAAACGCCTGAACATGCCGAGCGGGTGATTCTTAAATCCCCAGTGCTGTCGACCACCAAGTTCCTGAATCTGATCAATGCGCACCATGAGGTGGGCAACCTGGAAGTGGCCAGAATTGAGCTGAACTATGATCCAGCGATAGGGCTAGAACAGGCCATTGTTGCGGTCTGTGATGCCGCTGAGCAGGCGGTTCGTGAAGGCAAGGTGCTGCTGCAGCTGACCGATCGTACGATTGAAAAAGGCAAGTTGCCCATCAATCCGGCGATGGCCACAGGTGCCGTTCACCATCGA
Source organism: uncultured Kistimonas sp. (assembly GCA_964291505.2). Classification (GTDB taxonomy): domain Bacteria; phylum Pseudomonadota; class Gammaproteobacteria; order Pseudomonadales; family Endozoicomonadaceae; genus Kistimonas. The sequence goes on from OZ220216.1 coordinate 621,472, forward strand.
TTGATTCAGGTTGGGTTGCGCAGTGACGCCAATATCATTGTCGAAACCGGGACTGCTCGAGACTCTCATCATTTTGCTGTCCTGATCGGCTTTGGAGCTACGGCCGTCTATCCCTACCTGGCCTACGAAATCATTCATGACCTGATCCAGACCGGTGAATTGATTGCCGATCCGATTGACGCTTACAAGTCCTACCGGAAAGGGATTGGTAAGGGACTGCTCAAGATTATGTCCAAGATGGGCATTTCCACCATTGCATCCTACCGTGGAGCCCAGCTGTTTGAGGCGGTTGGACTGAGTCAGCCTGTTGTCGACCTCTGTTTCTGTGGTGTGACCAGCCGTATCAGTGGTGCCGGCTTTGTGAATTTCCAGGAAGAACAACAGTTACTGGCAGATGATGCCTGGAAAGCACGCAAGCCGATTCAGCAGGGCGGATTACTCAAGTATGTCCATGGGGGTGAATACCACACCTTCAATCCTGATGTGGTGCAGACGATTCAGGCTGCAGTGAAAACCGGTGACAGGGCTAAATACCGAGATTATGCCGGGATGATCAATCAGCGCCCTGTCGCAGTGATCCGCGACCTGTTTGCACTGGAAAGTGACAGAAAACCGATTCCTCTGGATGACGTTGAGCCCGTCGAAGCGATTCTGCGCCGCTTTGATTCTGCGGCCATGAGCTTGGGTGCACTGTCACCTGAAGCCCATGAAGCACTGGCAGAAGCAATGAACCGGCTGGGCGGACGCTCCAACTCGGGGGAAGGTGGTGAAGATCCGGCTCGGTTTGGCACTAATCGCGTTTCCAAGATTAAGCAGATTGCTTCTGGTCGATTCGGCGTAACGCCCCATTACCTGGTGAATGCTGAAGTGTTGCAGATCAAGGTCGCCCAAGGCGCGAAGCCGGGTGAGGGTGGTCAGCTGCCAGGCGGCAAGGTTAACAGTCTTATTGCCCGCTTACGGTACTCAGTACCAGGAGTAACGCTGATTTCTCCGCCGCCGCACCATGATATCTACTCTATTGAGGATCTGGCCCAGCTGATCTTCGATCTCAAGCAGGTCAACCCTGAAGCATTAGTCTCCGTAAAGCTGGTCTCTGAACCGGGTGTCGGAACAGTCGCAGCCGGTGTAGCCAAGGCTTATGCGGACCTGATCACGATTTCTGGCTATGACGGTGGTACAGCAGCCAGCCCGTTGACCTCCATTCGTTATGCCGGATCCCCCTGGGAGCTGGGCCTGAGTGAAGCCCAGCAGGCGCTGCGTTCCAATGATCTCCGCGGAAAGGTGCGGCTGCAGACTGATGGTGGTCTGAAAACCGGTCTGGATGTCATTAAGGCTGCCATGCTGGGCGCGGAAAGCTATGGTTTCGGTACCACACCGATGGTGGCGATGGGCTGCAAATACCTGCGGATCTGCCACCTGAACAACTGTGCGACCGGTGTGGCGACCCAGAACCAGAACCTGCGGGATGAGCATTTCATTGGTACGGTCGAAATGGTCATGAACTTCTTCACGTTTGTGGCTGAGGAAGTGCGTGAGTGGCTGGCAAGCCTCGGTTATCGCAGTCTGGAAGAGGTGATTGGCCGTACTGATCTGTTGAAGGTGAAGGAAGGGCAGACAGATAAGCAGTCCCAGCTCGATCTTTCCCCAATTCTCGGTAACAGCCGTGTCGCAGCGGATAAACCCAATACTTGCCTGCAGGAGCGTAACCCGCCGTTTGATCAGGGTGAGCTGGCAGAGCGTATGGTCAGCGATATGCTGCCGGCGATTGAATCCGCGAGTGGGGGCGAGTTCAGTTATGCGGTAGGTAACTGTGATCGCTCAATCGGTGCACGCCTTTCCGGTGAAATTGCCCGTCGACACGGTAATCTCGGCATGTCTGACTCGCCGCTCACAGTTCGTTTGAAAGGCAGTGCCGGGCAGAGTTTTGGTGTCTGGAACGCGGGTGGTTTGAATCTCCATCTTGAAGGCGATGCCAACGATTATGTCGGAAAAGGCATGGCGGGCGGCAAACTGGTTATTTGTCCGCCTCAGGGCAGTGCATTCCCATCCAATGAAAGCGCCATTATCGGTAATACCTGCCTCTACGGCGCCACCGGAGGCAAATTGTTTGCTTCCGGTCGAGCCGGTGAGCGGTTGGCTGTGCGTAACTCAGGTGCCCATGTTGTGGTTGAAGGTGCCGGTGACCACTGCTGTGAATATATGACTGGCGGCTTGGTGACGGTTCTCGGTAAGACCGGGCACAACTTTGGCGCTGGCATGACCGGTGGTTTCGCGTATGTGCTGGATATGGACCGCCAGTTTGTTGACCGCTACAACCACGAACTGGTGGATATCCACCGGATTGACGCCGAATCCATGGAAGATCACCAGACTCACTTGCATAGCATTATCGCCGAGTTCGTGGCGGAAACCGACAGCGAGTGGGGACGCACGCTACTGGAAGACTTCGAGGATTATGTGGGCCGTTTCTGGCTGGTGAAGCCCAAGGCGGCCAGTATGAACAGTCTGTTGGCCACGGTAAGAGGCCGTCCTGAATAACCGTGATCGTCGAGCCGGCTGTCATAAGCAGCCGGTTGAATAAGAAAAGGGTGTGAGCAAGCGTTACCCGGGCACTGCGAAGCATGACCAAGAATATGACACCTTACGCAACCCAATGCTCATACACCGGAGAAGGACGACAAGTTTCATGAGGTGTATATGGCTGAACGACTGAACAATGACTTCCAGTTTGTGGAAGTCGGCCGTAAGGATCCTGATAAAAAGCCGCTCCGGATTCGCAAGCAGGCGTTTGAGGAAATCTACAAGCCATTCTCGCAGAAGCAGGTGGCGGCCCAGTCCCATCGCTGTCTGGCTTGTGGTAATCCCTATTGTGAGTGGAAGTGTCCGGTTCATAACTATATTCCGGACTGGCTCAAGCTGGTCGCTGAAGGCAATATCATTGAGGCTGCTGAGCTGTCCCACCAGACCAATACCCTGCCGGAAGTCTGTGGCAGGGTTTGCCCCCAGGATCGTCTCTGTGAGGGAGCCTGTACACTGAACGATGGCTTCGGTGCGGTCACAATCGGTTCAACGGAAAAATACATTACGGATACGGCGCTGGCGCTTGGCTGGAAGCCGGATATGTCGAAAGTGGAATGGACCGATCGCCGGGTAGCGGTGATTGGCGCCGGGCCAGCCGGACTGGGATGCGCCGATGTCCTGGTGAGAAATGGCGTCATACCGGTTGTTTTTGATCGTAACCCTGAAATCGGCGGGTTGCTGACATTTGGTATTCCGGAATTCAAGCTGGAAAAGACCGTCATGCAGCGCCGGCGTGAGCTCTTTACCGAAATGGGGGTGGAACTCTGCCTGAATACCGAAATTGGTCGTGATATCACTATCGAAGCGCTGTTGGATGAGTATGACGCAGTCTTCATGGGAATGGGCACGTACACCTATATGAAAGGCGGATTCCCCGGGGAAAGTCTACCAGGTGTTCATGAGGCGCTGCCCTACCTGATATCCAATGTGAATCGTTGTCTGGAGTTTGAAAAATCCCCGGATGATTTTATTGATATGAAGGGCAAGAAGGTTGTCGTACTGGGTGGTGGCGATACGGCCATGGATTGTAACCGTACGGCGATCCGTCAGCAGGCAGCGAAAGTCACCTGTGCGTACCGTCGGGATGAAGAGAATATGCCGGGATCCCGGCGTGAAGTGGAAAACGCCCGACAGGAAGGTGTTGAGTTCTTGTTTAACCGTCAGCCTGTTGAGATTGTCGGTACGGATCGTGTGGAAGGCGTCAAAGTCATCACTACCCAGATGGGCGAGCCTGATGAGCGCGGTCGGCGTCGTCCGGAGCCGGTGCCGGGCAGCGAAGAGATCCTGCCAGCGGATGCGGTGCTGATAGCCTTTGGCTTCCGGCCGAGTCCTGCTCCATGGTTTGAAACACAGGGCGTTGCAATGGACGACTCTGGTCGCGTGATAGCGCCAGAAAATGGACACTATAAGTTCCAGACCGATAACCCGAAGATCTTTGCCGGCGGAGATATGGTGCGAGGCTCTGATCTGGTGGTCACAGCCATCTGGGAAGGGCGTCAGGCTGCGGAAGGGATACTCGATTACCTGGAAGTCTGAAAAACAGTTATGACCTGAGTAAATAAAAAACCGGCTTATGCCGGTTTTTTATTCTTATGCTTTATGCCGATTACGCTTATGGGTGACTCTGGATGGCCGATACTTCAAGAACCGGGAGCGGAATATTCAGGGTAATGACCCGGCTTGCACAGGGATGTAATTATGGCAGTTGGCAGGAAACTCGGAATAACAGTTGGGGCGATTTGCGCATTGTTGTTTTCAGGCTGTGCATCGGTGTTGCCCAGTAACCAGAACAGGACATTCACTGCCTGGTCGACCTTTGAAGAAGCCAAGAAGGCTTATGACAGCATCATTATTGGACGGACTGATTTCAAGTCATTGACCAAACTCGGATTTGATCCTTTTCGCACCCCGAACGTACGACGCCTCACCTACCTTGATGTCATCAAAATCTTCATGCCTAACCCGACCATTGGGATTGAACGTCTGGATCATGGTGTTAGGCGCTGTATTGAGGAGCGAGAAAATTGTTATGCCATTGAGGCCAATCCCCGGTACCGCAAAAAGCGACGCTATGGTAATGCTGCGCTGGATCTTCTGAATTTCAGGAAAGAAACTGAAGTCAGTGGCTGGGAATTCCGCGCGGTGGTGGTGCTGGTCGATGACGTAGCGGTCTATAAAATCTGGAGCGGTGTGCCGATTTTCCTTGAGCATGGCACCCGGAAAAACCCGCTGGGTCCGATAGAAGGGGCGCGGGACTTCCTGCTGGATTAGCCCCGCACAGAATTGCAGAGAGATAAAAAGAGAGCATTGGCTCTCTTTTTTTATTAGCAGTCGGCGATCACTTCGATCTCGACGCGCGCATCCTTAGGCAGTCGAGCGACTTCAACACAGCTGCGGGCAGGAAAAGGCAGAGAGAAGTACTGCTTGTAGACTTCGTTAACATCAGAGAAGTCATTCATATCTTTCAGGTAAACCGTCGTTTTCATGACGCGATCCATGCTGGAGCCGGCAGCTTCCAGGATGGCTTTGACGTTTTCCAGGGATTGACGCGCCTGCGCCTTGATGTCTTCCGGCATTTCGCCGGTTTCAGCGTTGATCGGCAGCTGGCCGGAGGTCATGATCACGCCGTTGAAACGCATAGCCTGGGAGTAAGGGCCAATAGCGGGCGGTGCATCATTGGTTTCGATGACTTGTTTCATGGTGTTCTGTATACCTTTTCGATCAATCGTGACGTGGCTGTCTGATATCAGCCTGTCGAAGAGTGCTTGAATTTTAGTGCGGGTTTTTCAAGTATTTTTGATTCTGGTCAAGGGAGTGGAGTTTAACTTTCAATCATTTTGCCGGTGCCACCTGTTTATAGCAGAGAGAACGTAACATCGTACGGGTTTGTTGGTATAGTTGCTGTCTTGTTACTGCCGTATGGATTGGACATGACAGCACTCAAGAATGATCGTCTGTTGCGGGCGCTGCTGAGAGAACCGGTTGACCGAACACCGGTATGGATGATGCGACAGGCCGGTCGCTACCTGCCTGAATACCGGGAAAGCCGCAGTCGGGCGGGGGATTTTCTGTCTCTCTGCAAGAATCCCGAGCTGGCCTGCGAGGTGACTCTGCAGCCGCTGGAGCGTTACCCTCTGGATGCTGCCATCCTGTTTTCCGATATTCTGACAATTCCCGATGCCATGGGGCTTGGGCTCTACTTTGAAACCGGTGAAGGGCCGCGTTTCCGTCATCCGGTACGCACCGCGGAGGATGTTGATCGCCTGGAGATTGTGGATGTCGAGCAGTCACTGGATTATGTCATGGGCGCTGTTCGCACCATCCGCCGGGCGTTGGATGGGCGGGTGCCTCTGATCGGTTTCTCTGGTAGCCCGTGGACGCTGGCGACCTATATGGTGGAAGGCGGCAGTACCCGTGATTTCCGGATCGTCAAGGCGATGCTCTATGATCAGCCTGCACTGCTCCATGAACTGCTCGCGAGACTCGCAGATACTGTGACGGCCTACCTGAACGCCCAGATTCGTCATGGCGCACAGGCTGTACAGATTTTTGATACCTGGGGTGGCGTACTGGAATCCGGTGCTTACCGGGAATTCTCGCTGCAGTATATGCAACGAATTGTGAATGGTCTGATCCGTGAGCATGAAGGGCGTCGCGTGCCCGTGATTCTGTTCACCAAGAATGGCGGACAATGGCTGGAATCAATGGCAGATACTGGCGCTGATGCCCTGGGATTGGACTGGACAACGGATATTGGCGATGCCCGTCGCCGAGTAGGAGACAGGGTGTCCCTTCAAGGGAACATGGATCCTTGTGTGCTTTATGCGTCACCCAGTCGAATTCGGGAAGAAGTCAGCCGTATTATGAAGGCTTTCGGATCCGGCTCTGGACATGTCTTCAACCTGGGCCATGGCATCCATCAGTTTGTTGACCCGGCCCATGCGGGTGCCTTCATTGAGGCAGTCCATGAACTGTCACCGGCCTGGCACGAAGCGGGTTAATCTCTGGAGAGCAGGCAGTTTAGTGGATGATAGCCTGCTCTTTTTCCCCGGCCTTCTGGCTAAGTTCCCTGACCAGTACCCTGCCCAGGCGTTTACTGCTGACCGGTTTGGTGAGAATGCAGCGAATGCCTGATGTCTGAGTCTGCTGTGTTGTCGGTATGGAGCTGCCTGTCAGCATGATGACCAAGAGCCTGTCCTTTAATAGCGGATCTTCTGCAATCCGCGAAGCTAGCTGCATGCCACTGGTTCCGGGCATGTTTTGATCGAGAATGGCCAGATCAAAGGGGTTGGACAGGCTGGCCTCTGTGCGCAATAAGGCCAGTGCTTCGGTCGCGTTGCGGGTTTGATAAACATCCAGTCCTAGATGCATACATTGTCGGACCAGTACTTTCCGGCAGGTGTCATTGTCATCCACAACCAGTATCTTACGGTTGCTTAATAGCTGGATGGCCTTCGGATCATCTGAACTGTCTGGTGTCAGCTCAGGGAGAATGGTCAGAGGCAGCGTGAACCAGTAAATTGTGTTCTGGTTGTCTGTCATCAGGTTAAAGCTGCCACCCAGATTTTTGACCATGTTGCGGGCAAGCAGTATACCTACCGGAGGATGGGTGCCATTCTCGCTCAGGGTGTCTGTCATACTGTCTGCATAGGGCCTCAAGGCTCGATAGCCAATCCCGTTGTCTGAACATTTCAGGGTGAATCTTGCCAGGGTTTTCTGGTCTGTTGTGTTATCTGGTTCATCCGTGATACTGAGCGTTTGCGGGCTGACCGTCAGGAGTATTTCGCCTTCCGCAATGTGATTGAAGTTATAGGCCAGAAGCGCCAGCAGAATCTGGCGAATACGCTCCGTATCCCCGGCAAGAAATTCTGGCATATCGGGCTGGATGAAGCTGATCAGTTCAACCCCCAGCTGTTCTGATTTGTAGCGGTAGCGATCCATGCAGGCCTGAACCAGCTCCGAGATTTCGAAAGGAAAGGATTCTGTTTGTGGTGGTTCCAGTTCTGTCTTGACGTTATCCACTACCTGGTTAACCAGGTTGAGCATTTCCCGCCCGGATAGCTGTATGGTGTTGACGTAATCCTTCTGCCGAGGAGTCAGTGAAGTGTTTTGCAGTAATTCCGACATACCCAGAATACCGTTCATGGGGGTTCTGATATCGTGGCCTATATAGCTCCATAGAGGGCGGGCTGGTTTTTCTGAGGGCTGTTGGTCGGATTCCGGTGCTAGGTTGCTATAGCGCGGAACCGTGGCTGCAGATCGCATCAAAAAGCTCAGCGACAGGCCGGTGACCAGTAACAGCACACTGAATACCAGGGTGGACTGCATCATCCATATATCAAACGGCAGGATACCGAACTGGCACAGGACAAAGGTGATGAAAATCACGGTATAGGGCACCACAACCAGCAACCATCGCCAAGCGGCAATGTAGCCTTCATAGAGGCGAATCACGCCGGTAATAATGCTGCTTGCGCAGCTCATGAGGGACAGTATGACGATAGCGTTTTCCGGTAGTACATAACCGGGAAACAGCATGATAAGTGCTGTGACAAAACTACCGGTACTCATCACTAGCAGTAATCGGTCTGCAGACCGGCTTTTGCCTGTTTCAAGGAGTGTTCGTGATAACAGGCATAGCAGTCCATAGCCGGCGGCGATACTGGCAAAGTGGACGCGGTTCTGTGCGTCAGGAAACAGGTTCCATAATGATGCCGGGATTCCTTGCCAGCTTAGCAGGAAGACCAGGCAAATCAGGCTGATACCAAAGAGTTGCAGATAATCGACCCGCTTTCTTGTCAGGGATAAGGTCAGCGTAATCAGTATCAGGGCGAGATTGATGCCTACCCAGATCCCGAACACCCAGTGGGTTTGCTGGATTGCATGGTGCTCATTGTTCGGTTTCCCAAGCCAGACCGAGATGCGCTTGTGAAACGGCGAGTGCATTCTGACATAAAGCGTCAACTGTTCACCGGGATGGTACTCAAAGGGGATCAGGTGCTGGTTATGGCTGAATTGGGGGTTAGAGGAAAGCTCGTTGATTTCATCAGATCCACGGGTTGCTCTGTCACGATGAAGGTAATAGCTAATATCATCATCGCCAAAGGTCAGCGCCCGGATTTCATAAGGTTGAACATTCTGCTCTTTGATTGGCAGGGTAAATCGGAGCCAAACAGTGCTGTCCTGTGTAAAGTAGAAGTTGGTGCGATCCCACGAGATAAAACGATGACGGTATTGGTTGGAAACCAATTGTTGTGGGGTCAGGCTGCCAGAGCGGTCGAACAGGACATCCGCTTTTTCAAGGGCATATTCAGAGAGCGCATGACCCATTGCCTGTAGTGGGCTGATCATACACAGCAGAAGCAGTAACAGGCGTATTAGCTGAGGGTGCTGCGGTTGTTGTTTTTGCTTCTTCACAGCGACTTCCGTTTACGTCCGGCATTCCATTATACCTGTGCCGCAAAAAAATCCCATGCAGTCAGGGCGGGAGGGGCGACCATGCTTGGCCACCCCTTAAGGATTAAGCGTCCTGTTGTTCCCGGGCTATGGCACGGTGACCAATGTCGCTCCGGTAATAGCAGTCCTGCCAGTTAATGGATTGGACCCCTTTATAGGCGTTTTCCTGCGCCTGGGCGACGGTGTTCCCCAGAGCGGTAACGCACAGTACCCGGCCACCATTGGTCGTGACCTGATCGCCTTCCAGGCGTGTGCCAGCATGGAAGACCTTGGAGTCACCCGCGTTTTCCAGGCCGTTGATGGTATCACCCTTTCGGTAGGTTTCAGGGTATCCACCGGCGGCCATCACCACGCCCAGGGCAACCTGTGAGTCCCACTCGGCAGTGACTTCATTAAGGCGACCTTCCGCTCCGGCCAGGCAAAGTTCGATCAGATCGGACTTCAGGCGCATCAGGATCGGCTGGGTTTCCGGATCACCAAAGCGGCAATTGTATTCCAGTACTTTGGGTGTGCCATCCGCCGCAATCATCAGACCGGCATACAGGAATCCGCTGTAGCGGTGGCCTTCTGCTGCCATGCCTTGGACGGTAGGAATGATGACGTCCTCCATGGCGCGTTTGTGAAGCTCCGGTGTTACCACCGGGGCAGGCGAGTAGGCACCCATACCGCCGGTATTGGGGCCGGTATCGCCGTCATCACGGGCTTTGTGATCCTGACTGGTGGCCAGTGGCAGGATGTTTTCACCGTCCACCATGACGATGAAGCTGGCTTCCTCACCGGTCAGGAATTCTTCGACAACCACACGGTGGCCCGCATCACCAAAAGCATTGCCCGCGAGCATGTCCTCGACGGCTGCAATAGCTTCTTCTTCTGTCTGGGCCAGTATCACGCCTTTGCCTGCAGCCAAACCATCAGCCTTGACGACGATAGGCGCGCCCTGTTTCCGGATATACGCCTTGGCAGGCTCTATCTCGGTGAAATTAGCGTAGGCGGCAGTGGGAATGTTGTGCCGGGCGAGGAAATCCTTGGTAAAGGCCTTGGAGCCTTCCAGTTGTGCAGAACCTTTATCGGGGCCGAAGATAGCCAGGCCTTCCTGGCGGAAACGATCCACAATGCCGGCTACCAGCGGTGCTTCCGGCCCGACGATGGTCAGGTCAATGCCCTTGTCCTTGGCGAAATCAACCAGTCGGTCAAAATCGAGTACGTCGATGGCGACGTTACTGACCCCAGGCTCCAAAGCGGTACCGGCATTGCCTGGTGCAACATAGACTTCGTTAACGCCTTGGGAGGCTGCTGCTTTCCAGGCCAGTGCATGTTCGCGACCGCCACTGCCGATGATCAGTATGTTCATGTCCTGTTTCCCTTGTTGTAGGCCTCCGGATACGCCGGAGGCTGTGCCTGATGTTATTTCCAGAAACCGATGTCACCCATGAGCCATGCAATCAATACCTCATGGGTGGTTTATGGTCACCCGTGGCAGATCTTAGTGACGGAAATGGCGCATGCCGGTAAAGACCATCGCCATGCCTGCCTCGTTAGCCGCTTCAATGACTTCCTCATCACGCATCGAGCCACCGGGCTGAATAACCGCAGTGATACCCGCGCCGGCTGCTGCATCAATACCATCGCGGAAGGGGAAGAAGGCGTCAGAGGCCATGACTGATCCCTTGACTTCCAGCCCTTCATCGGCAGCCTTGATACCGGCAATGCGGGCGCTGTAGACGCGGCTCATCTGACCGGCGCCAATACCGATTGTCTGCTGGTTACGGGCATAGACAATGGCATTGGACTTGACGAATTTGCCAACTTTCCAGGCAAACACCAGGTCGCGGAGTTCTTCTTCGGTGGGCTGGCGCTCGGTGACAATCTTCAGCTCTTCTTCGGTGACGCGACCCAGATCAGCATCCTGCACCAGCAGGCCGCCGTTGACGCGCTTGAAGTCCAGCCAGGGCGTAGCGGTTTGTGGCAGTTCCCCACAGGTCAAAACCCGGATATTCGGCTTTGCAGCCAGAACTGTCAGGGCATCTTCCTGGGCAGAAGGTGCAATGATGACTTCGACAAACTGACGGTCAAGGATCGCCTTGGCAGTCTGGGCATCCAGCGTCCGGTTGAAGGCGATGATGCCGCCAAAGGCTGAAGTGGGATCGGTCGCATAGGCGCGATTGTACGCTTCAAAGCAGTCTGCGCCGGTGGCCACGCCGCAGGGATTGGCGTGCTTGACGATCACACAGGCCGGGGTGGTGAAGCTTTTCACGCATTCCAGTGCGGCATCGGTATCGGCTACGTTGTTGAAGGAGAGCGCTTTCCCCTGCAACTGATGGGCTGTGGATACACTGGCCTCTTTGGCGTTTTTGTCGACATAAAACGCCGCTTTCTGATGCGGATTCTCACCGTAGCGCATGTCCTGTGCCTTCACCATCTGCAGGTTGAAGGTATTGGGGAAATCCTGCTTCTGCTCCGGCTGTTCCGGATTCAGGCAGCCCAGGTAGTTGGCGATGGCGGCATCATAACCGGCGGTATGCTCAAAGGCTTTGACGGCCAGTTCAAAGCGACGCTGTTGGGACAGGCCATTCTCACTCTTCAGCTCGGCCAGCAGACAGTCATAGTCGTTGTTATTGACGACAATCGCTGTGTAGGCGTGGTTTTTGGCGGTAGAACGAACCATGGTCGGGCCGCCAATATCGATATTCTCGATGGCTGTCGCCAGATCGCAGCCCGGCCGCGCAATAGTGGCTTCGAAGGGGTACAGGTTGACCACCACCATATCGATCGGCTGGATGCCATGGGCTTCCATGACGGCATCATCCTGTCCGCGACGGGCCAGAATGCCGCCGTGGATTTTCGGGTGCAGGGTTTTGACCCGGCCATCCATCATTTCCGGAAAACCGGTGTAGTCAGACACCTCAACGGCGGGAATATCATTGTCCCTCAGCAGTTGCCAGGTGCCCCCGGTAGAAAGAATCTCGACGCCCAGCCCGTGCAGTCCCCGGGCAAACTCAACAATACCGGTCTTGTCGGAAACGCTGATCAACGCACGACGGACAGGACGGATATCGGTTGTTTGTGCCATTGTTGCTTCGCTCATTGCTGTTTTACCGTGAATGCTTCAGTCCTTCAGGAAAGGAGCCCTAACCATTACATGCACTCAATCTGCTGTTTTTTTATTCGCTGACGATCCTTGTGATAAAGAAAAAGGCGGAATACGTCCGCCTTTTTCTGATGTGCTCCTTACAGTAAACCGTGCTGCTTGAGCTTTTTGCGCAGTGTCCCGCGGTTCAGCCCCAGCAGGTTGGCTGCCCGGGTCTGGTTGCTCTTGACATAGGTCATGACGGTTTCAAGCAGTGGTGCTTCCACTTCGGAAAGCACCATGTTGTAGACATCAGTGACATCCTGTCCGTCCAGGTGGGCGAAATAGTTGTTCATGGCTTTCTCAACACTATCCCGCAGGGTCTGGGTTTCCTGCGCCACCGGACTGGCCAGATGGCGTCGGTGGTCAGTGCCGGCAGTGTCCTGACCTAAGGCTTCAGATGCCGTCATGCCGCGATTTCCTCTCCATTAATTAATCTCTCAAAATGCTCCCTGATACCGTCGCATTGGGCAGCACTGCACTCCAGACGGTTGAATACACGGCGGAAAGACTGGCCGCAGTCGTTGGCCTGAAGGTACCAGCCAACATGTTTCCGGGCGATACGGACGCCGGGTAGTTCACCGTAGAATTCATAAAGCTGGGCCAGGTGGTCCAACAGGATATCCCGAATCTCTTCCAGCTTGGGGGCGGGCAGGTGGGTGCCTTGCTTCAGGAAATGGTCGATTTCCCGGAATATCCAGGGGCGTCCCTGGGCGGCTCGGCCAACCATTACGGCCTGGGCGTTGGTATGATCCAGCACAGCCCGGGCTTTTTCTGCGGAAGTGATATCTCCATTGGCAATGACTGGTATGGAGATCGCCTCGCAGATTTCAGCAATCGTGTCGTATTCCGCCTCACCCCGGTACATGCAGCTACGCGTACGACCATGGACAGCCAGCGCCTGGATACCACAGTCTTCGGCAATACGCGCGATAGTGACGCCATTGCGGTGTTCGGGGCTCCAGCCTGTGCGGATTTTCAGTGTGACCGGAATGGACACCGATGCGGTTACACGCTCAAGAATCGCGCGAACCAGCGCCTCATCTTTCAACAGGGCGGAACCGGCGGCTTTGCTGCAGACTTTCTTGGCCGGACAGCCCATGTTGATATCGATAATCTGGGCGCCCATCGCTTCGTTCTGGCGAGCGGCCTCGGCCATCATCTCGGGATCACCACCGGCAATCTGGACGGAGCGGGGTTCAGCTTCGCCATCATGCGCCAGACGTAATCGGGTTTTCCGGGTTTTCCACAGGCGAGTGTCGCAGGTGACCATCTCCGACACCACCATGCCGGCACCCAGTCTCAGGCAAAGCCTGCGAAAGGGGCGGTCGGTAACACCTGCCATGGGCGCAAGGATAACCGGGGTTTCAATGTCGTAAGGGCCAATTGTCAGCAAGGCTGGGTCTTCACTCTATCTTCATGGGCGTTGGTTGCTCAAAAAAGCAACGGTAAACGGGGGCGCTATCATAACTGTTCAGCTGACCGGATTAAAGCCAAAACTGCCATTTGGTCAGCGATGCCAGCGCACTGGTTTGACCCCTTGACGGGATGGCTGGCAGGTCACCATTTATACAGCGATATGATGAGGGTTTCTGATTATGGTGAAGGATTGGGGTGAAAAAACAACTGGTAATTGGTTGCTTCTTGACCAGGGTCAACGATTTGTAAGGAGAGGTGGATTGGCTGGCCGGGAGGGATCAGAGTGCTGCCGGCGAGTTCGCCTGCCAGGTACTCTTCTGGAGCAAACTGGCGACTTGCGATCACCTTACCCTGATCATTCGTAAATGTCAGTTCAATCAACGGAAAGGGCTGGCTGAAACTGGCCCGGTTGTTGATGATGGCGTCGACTGATAAGGCATTCTCGTAGTCGCTGGTGCTGCGGACTACCAGGTGGCTGGTTTGAATCTGGCTGACATCGGATTTGCCGGGTAACTCGCAGTTCAGGAGGTTGCAGGTCGCCGCAAAGAAGGGGCGCCAGTTGTCCTGGCGCGCTAGTGTGTCGAAATTGAAAAACAGCAGCTGCCCGGCGAGCGTCGCAATGGCGATGAATGTCAGGCTGCCCCAGAGTAGCAGTGGTTTCCATTGCCTGCGTTCCCCGTAGTGGAGTGCGACGGGGGTATCTTCCAGCGACTGAAGCTTTTCTGTTGGCTTTTCGTGTTCAGATTGCTCTTGCAGCTGAGAGGGTTCTTGGGGCGCATCACTGGTTTGCGATGGTTTTGATGGCGCGTCTTTCAGTAACCCCGTTTCTTTTTCCAGTTCGCTGAGAATGTTGCGAGCCCAAGACTCGTCAGGCTGTTCATCGTCATCGTGAGGGTCTATATCATTGGCTGACGATCCCGTATCGTCTGGCGACAAATCCATGAATTCTTCATTGAGTTCAAGCTCATCCTGATCACTGGCATGATCATGGATCAGTTCATCGTCATTGTATCCGTGTTCAGGGTCAGGTTGTCTGGTGGCAGCCTCAGACTTGGCTGGCGTCTTGGCGGTCAGGGATTTCAGAATGTCATCCGGCAGTTCGCCCGATGCCAGGTGGTCGGGCGCCCTGAACACCTGCAGGCAGGAACCGCACCGCACAGAACCCCGAGCGGCCTGAAGGTGCTTCAGGCTGACTCGGAATGCGGTCTGACAGTTGGGGCATCGGGTGACCCAGGTGTTTCTGGCGGCCTGCATGCTTTCCATGACAATCAAATTGTTGTTGTGACGGTAGGCGCTATTTTGCCAGCTTGTCCCGGGAATGACTATTGCAGGGTTTTACGGTTTATTTGCGAATACCGTCGAGGCGCACCCAGCCTTCCTTATTAACCGGTGGTGACATGGTAAACCACTCGCTATAGGCCTCTCTGACCGTCTCGGCTTGCTCGGCAAGAATGCCGGATAATGCCAGGTGTCCTCCGGAGCGGGTGAGTTCGGCCAGTGTCGACGAAAGACTGGTCAGGGGGCCGGCCAGAATGTTGGCGACCAGGAAGTCGGCCTTAATGGCCGGAGTCGCATCCGGGTAATGCACATCAAACCGATCATGGCTGATGTGGTTTCGTTCGGCATTGATGGTAGAAGCTTCCAGTGCCTGAGGGTCGGTATCGACGCCCACAAAACGGCTTGCGCCAAGCAGCAGCGACGCGATGCCGAGGATGCCCGAGCCGCAGCCGTAATCGACAACCAGTTGGTTTTCGATATCGAGACTTTCCAGCCACTCCAGGCAGAGTGCCGTGGTCGGATGGGTGCCTGTGCCAAAGGCCAGGCCGGGATCCAGCATCAGGTTGACGCCATCCGGGTCGGGAACGTCTTTCCAGCTGGGGCAGATCCACAGTCGCTGGCCGAATTTCATGGGGTGGAAATGCACCATCCATTCCCGTTCCCAGTCCTTGTCTTCCACAATCTCGACCCGGTGGGCGCTGAAGTGGTCGGCGGCTGACACGTGCAGGTGTTCAACCACGCTGTCCATATCGGTGGCCGCATCAAACAGGCCGACGATGCGGGTCTGATTCCAGAGAGGGGTGGTGCCCAGCTCAGGTTCGTAGAGGGGTTGGTCGCAGGCATCCTGCAGGGTGACGGCGCAGGCGCCCAGCTCAAGCAGGCGGTCTTCGAGATGCTCGGCCTGTTCGGCAGTAGAGTCCAGTTTGATCTGTATCCAGGACATAGTGTGCTAGCTACCTGAAGGGAAATAGAAGCCCCGTCTGGGGAAGTGGCGGCAGGGTAGAGTGTTTGCTCTGGGCTGTCAAAGCAGCTGGGAGGAGGCTTTCATTTGCGTCAATGTAAATCAGGACAGTCTGTGTGAAGACTGTCCTGTAACTTACGGTTATTCCGCGAGTTTCTTTTCCAGATAATGGATGCTGACGCCGCCTTTCTGGAATGCGTTGTCACGCATCAGTTCATGGTGAAGAGGAATGTTGGTGCGAATACCTTCGATCACAAACTCATCCAGTGCGTTACGCATTCTTGCCATGGCAGTATCACGATCCGGCCCCCAGGTGATCAGCTTGGCGATCAGCGAGTCATAGAAGGGCGGAATGGTGTAGCCATTGTATAAGTGGGAATCCATGCGTACGCCGTTACCACCCGGTACATGGAACTGTTTAATCTGTCCCGGTGATGGCATGAAGGTCTTGGGATCTTCGGCGTTAATCCGGCACTCAAAGGAATGACCGGTAAAGCGGATGTCGCTTTGCTTAATGGAGAGCGGTTCGCCACCAGCAATCAGCAACTGCTCCTTCACAATATCGATACCGGTGATGTATTCGGAGACAGGGTGTTCTACCTGAACCCGGGTGTTCATCTCGATAAAGTAGAATTCACCGTTTTCATAAAGGAACTCAAACGTACCGGCGCCGCTGTAACCAATGTCGATGCAGGCTTTCACGCAGCAGTTGGCAATATGCTGGCGTTGTTCCTCAGGAATACCTGGTGCAGGTGCTTCTTCAATGATTTTCTGGTGGCGACGCTGCAGGGAGCAGTCGCGGTCACCCAGATGAATGGCGTTGCCCTGGCCATCAGCCAATACCTGAATTTCGACATGGCGAGGGTTTTCCAGGAATTTTTCCAGGTAAACCGTGCCGTTATTAAAGGCTGCCTGGGCTTCAGATTGGGTAACGCCAATGGCGTTGATAAGGGCCTGCTCACGGTGTACGACGCGCATGCCTCTGCCGCCACCGCCGCCGGAGGCTTTGATGATGACCGGGTAGCCGATGTTGCGGGCAATCTGGAGTGTGCGGGCGTGGTCGTCAGTCAGTGGGCCATCTGAGCCGGGTACGGTCGGGACGCCTGCCTGTTGCATCGCGCGAATCGCCGACACCTTGTCACCCATTAGGCGAATCACATCCGGGCTCGGGCCAATGAAGGTGAAGCCGCTGCGTTCAACCTGTTCAGCAAAATCGGCATTTTCTGCCAGGAAACCATAGCCGGGGTGGATGGCGTTGGCATCTGTCACTTCCGCTGCGCTGATAATGGCAGGGATGTTCAGATAGCTCTCAGTCGGGCTGTTGGGGCCAATACAGACAGTTTCATCGGCCAGCCGGACGTGCATGAGGTTGGCATCGGCCTTGGAGTGCACCGCAACGGTCTTGATGCCCAGTTCCTTACAGGCACGAAGGATGCGGAGGGCGATCTCACCACGGTTGGCGATAAGGACTTTTTCCAGCATGAATACGCTCTCCGTTGTCAGACGATGGTAAACAGCGGCTGGTCGTATTCTACCGGTTGTCCGTTTTCAACCAGGATGGCCTCAATCACGCCGGATTTGTCCGCCTTGATCTGGTTCATCATCTTCATGGCTTCAACAATACACAGGACATCGCCTTCTTTGACGTGCTGACCCGGTTCGACGAACGGGGCAGAGCTGGGAGACGGAGACCGGTAAAAAGAGCCTACCATGGGGGACAGCACCTGGTGGCCGCGCATGGTGTCTTCGGCAGGTTTCTGTGTGCTGTTCTGTGGGGTGGCAGGTGTTGCTTCCGGCGCTGCAGGCTGGGCCGGTGCCACTGCAGGCTGCTGTACCACGGCCTGTTGCACAGGAGCCGTGCGGTGTGAGTAGCGGCTGATGCGGACGGACTCTTCGCCTTCCTGAATTTCCAGCTCATCAATGCCGGACTCTTCGAGAAGCTCAATCAGTTTTTTTACTTTTCGGATATCCATGCTCGGTCTCTGTATTCGGTCGTTGGCTGTCGAATGGGGTAAACGGTGAACAGGCTGAATTCCATTGTATGTGGCTATTTAATGGAATCCGATATGCCTGTCTGCTCGTTCAGGACATTCAATCCGGTTGGGATTCAATGTGGGTATTCTTTAACAACGGTATTATCGATTCAGTCGGTCAATGGCGGCGTTGAGAGCCAGTTCATAACCCATCGCCCCGAGTCCGCAGACTACGCCTTCGGCGATGTCGGAAAAATACGAGTGGTGGCGGAAGGGTTCACGCTGATGAATATTGGACAGATGAATCTCAATAAACGGGATGTTAACCGCTAATAATGCATCTCGGAGTGCCACGCTGGTATGAGTAAATGCCGCAGGGTTGAAGAGGATGTAATCAATCCCCTGACGACTGGCATCGTGGATGCGGTCAATCAGTTCGTATTCGGCGTTGCTCTGCAGGGCCTGGAGGTGATGGCCTGCTGCCACGGCCTGTTCTGTCAGGGTATGAATGATGCCGTCGAGGGTGACAGCGCCATAGACACCCGGTTCCCGGGTTCCCAGCAGATTCAGGTTGGGTCCGTTAAGCACGAGTATGCTGGCCATTCGACGCCCCTGTTTGGCAATGCGTGATGCCCTTGTATTAGCCATAAGCTCCAGGGGGCGTACTATCGCACTGCGCTTGTCATTGATTAATGATGCCAGTCAAGAAATGAACCAAAGCAATGGCTGACATCACAGTTGATTACAGCATTCTGCCGTATGGGGGTAAGGGTGTCCAGTTTGTGCGTGTTACAGGAAGTTAACCGCAAGTTACAGTGGATTTCGTGTCAGTTACCAGATTCTTAGATCTTACTCTCAGGATGAAGAAAGGGCTTGATCAAGCAGTGCGGCCATTTCCTCAACGGTGACCTCGCCCTGTAAACGCAAAGGGGTGATTTCCTGGCCGTCCCGGTCAAAAAACAGGAAAGCCGGTGGGCCAAATAGTTGATATTGATTCAGTAACTGGGTTTGTTCTGGTGTGTTTCGGGTGATATCCATCCGGATGGTGCGGAAGTCTTGAAGCCGCTTGGTAATCTCGGGATTGGCCAGTACTTCACGCTCAATCACTTTGCAGGAAATACACCAGTCTGCGTAGAAGTCCAGCAGCAGGGGGCGGTTGTCGAGAATAGCCTGAGCTTTTGCCGATTCCAGTTCGCTCAGCGTGCTAATGGTTTGAAAGCTGGAATGCGTTGTACTGCTGGATGTTGTACCAGCGGATAGCGCAATCGTTTCTGATGCGAGTGGGCGAAGTGGATCCGTATGGCCTTTTATGCCACCAATAAAGAGTGCAGTGCCGTAAATCAGCAGCAATATGCCAATGACCTGTTGCAAGGCGTTCCAGCCCTTGCGTTGGTTGAAATCCAGAGCACCAAGGTAAACCGCAGAGCCAATCAGCAGGCTGCCCCATAGCAGCAGGGTTACAGGCGCTGGGATTACGCGTTCCAGCAGCCATACTGCGACACCCAGCATCAAAGCGCCAAATACGGCTTTGACGCCGTTCATCCATGCCCCGCTTTTCGGAAGAAGTGTGCTGCCACCGATGCCAAGCAGCAGTAATGGTGTGCCCATGCCAAGGCCCAGGCTGAATAGCGCAGTCCCGCCCAAAGTAATGTCGGAGGTGCTGCTGATGTAAATCAGGGCGCCGGCCAGTGGGGCTGAAACACACGGTGATACCAGCAAAGTGGCAAAAATACCCATCAATACAGCGCCCAGGTACGTGCCACCCCGTTTCTCGCCAGTGGACTGGTCAGCCTTGAGCAACTTATCACGCAGTTTTTCCGGTAGCTGCAGCTCAAACAGGCCGAACATGGACAGCGCCAGTCCCGCAAACAGCAGTGCAAAGGGCACGAGAATCCATGGAGATTGCAATTTCGCCTGCAGGTTAAGGCTGGCGCCAAAGTAGCCCATCAGCATACCGGCCAGGGCGAAGGTGACTGACATGCTGAGTACGTAACAGATAGTCAGCAGAATGATTCGCAGACGGTTGCTGGTTTTGCCAATAACGACAGTCGAGAGAATGGGGATCATCGGCAGCACACAGGGGGTAAACGTGAGCGCCAGCCCGCCGAGAAAGAACAGTGTGACCAGCGACCAAAGGCTATTTCCGCTCAATAATGACGCCAGAAATGTGTCTTGTCGGATTTCTGTTGTGATAACGGGCAGTGTGGTTGCAGAGGGTTTTGTCTTACCGGTTGGTGTGTTTTCGCTGATCAGAATCAGGTTGGTTGTATGAGGTGGATAGCACAGCCCCGCATCGGCGCAGCCCTGGAAGGTAACCGCAATTTCTGGCAGGGTTTCACTGGTTTCTATTGGTATCCGAATTTCTATGTCTTCAGGATAGGTTTCCAGTTCGGCCTGCTGATAGGGGTCGAATTTGACAATGCCTTCAGGCATCACCGGCGTTCCCAGCCGGGTATTCCTGTCAACGGCCTGAAAACGAAACATGTGCTGGTAGAGGTAATGCCCCGGCGTGACGGTGAACTGGAGCACAGCCTCCTCACCCGTGTGATAGCCATTCAGCTGAAACGCCTCTTCTACCGGCAAGAATTCGTTGTCGGTTGTCTGTCCAAGAAGTGTTTGCAGTCCCGTTGCCATGGCCGACTGGGACATGAGGATGAGCAGTAAAATGAACGGTCGAAAAAGCGTTTGCATGGTTTGGACAGACATTATTGGTATTTAAACTGATGGGTCAGATTTTACAATTGTCGTCCGGAATGGGAGAGAATGGCAATCCCGTCAGGATAAGTGGTTTTAATCAACAGGTCGTGCGGTGTGGCATTGCGGGGAGAGTGAGCCGGACAAAACGCCGGCTCTAGCGATGATCAGGCGTTCTTGTAGGCTTCTACCGACTTGACGATAGCTTCTCTGGCAGCCTCTGGGCCTTCCCAGGATTCCACCTTAACCCACTTGCCTTCTTCCAGATCCTTGTAGTTTTCAAAGAAGTGTTGGATCTGACGAACCAGCAGCTCGGGCAGATCACGGTAATCCTTCACATCCTTGTACAGGTTGGTCAGCTTGTCGTGGGGAACCGCCAGCAGTTTGACGTCTTCACCTTTCTCGTCGGTCATGTTCAGTACGCCAACCGCGCGGCAGCGAATCACAGAACCGTGGATAACCGGGTAAGGGGTTACAACCAGAACGTCGATGGGGTCGCCGTCATCCGCCAGCGTCTGGGGAATGTAGCCGTAGTTGGCCGGGTAGAACATGGGGGTAGCCATGAAACGGTCAACAAACACCGCGTCGGAATCCTTGTCAATCTCGTACTTGACCGGATCGCTGTTAGCCGGGATTTCAATGATGACGTTGAAATCGTTGGGGATATCTTTACCCGCAGGAATCTGCTCAAAGCTCATGTGCTTACCTTAATGCGCAGTATCAATAAAGCCGGCAATTATAAGGGCTGAAAGGGGCGCAGACCAGCCCTCTGGTACCGCGGAGTTTGCCAACTACGCCGGGGACAGCTATACGGAACTAAAGGGGAAAAAAGTATTCCAACATGAGGAAGCAACCATGCGATCAATTACCGTGGCCGACTGCATGACCCGAAGGGTAGTGTCACTGGCGCCAGAGATGGAAGTGGTAGAGGCAATCAGAATATTGCTCAAGCACAAGGTTACAGCGGCTCCGGTCTTGGATTCTGAACATAAATTAGTCGGTATTTTATCGGAATCAGACTGTCTCTCTGCCACGTTGACCAGCAGCTATTACTCTCAGGATTTTGGATTGGTTTCGGAATATATGACGGCGAGTGTTATGAGCGCGGGGGAAGACGATAGTGTATTGGACGTCTATGAGCGATTTATGAAGCAGCGGGCGGTAAGAGTGCCTGTTCTGGATGAACAGGGGCGTTTGGTCGGTATTCTTAGTCCAAAGGATTTAATGCGTGCTGTGCTGGAATATTATGAAAAGCCTGCAGGTAAATAAAAAGTAGAATCAATTCAATATTTGGCTAATTCAAAAGATAAGGGGGCGGATGTACTGTATAAATACGGTTTTTTATGCCTGTTGTATATTTTTTAGAAATAGTAGGTGTGATTTTTATCGTATATCAATTTCCTGCTTTTAGAGGCCGGGGATTGTATTAAAGTTGTTCAACTAAGCTATTTGTATGAAAACGTTTAATAATTATTAAACGAATGCTGTTCAGGGAAGAATGATATGGATGATGGCTTTTCACGCTCTCGGAGAGTGGATAGACCGAGTTTAGTACCTCCAAGACCGACTGGCGCAGAACCCAATACCAGGGAGCCTCGCAGGTTCGGGCGTCATTCAGTGGAACCTCTATCGACAGCGTCATCTCATACCGTTGCCAGTGCTTATAATCCAGATATTCCCCGAGGTGGAACGGGAGCATCAGCGACCCCGCAGACGCGTTTACTTGAACGAAGAACATCCCAAGAAACTCCTGATGGGCAGTTTAGGCCAGAAGCGACAGTCAGATTTGATCTTGGTGGAGGGTTGGATAACGAATGTCGGCAGGAATTGAAAAATGTAGCTGCCAATAGCGGTCGAAATGAAAATCAACTCAAAGATGCGAATGAGGCTATTGATAAAGGCTTTAGTTTTATTGGGTTTATCAAAGAACATATAGGGAAAATCGCTGGAGTCACGATTATTGCCACAATAGGAGTTTTCGCAGGAATTTTTCTTCCTGGTGTGGGGCAAGTTATTTTTACAGTATGTGTTGTTACTATTGTTGGTATTTGTACGGCATTAATTTTTAGCGATGGCTCAGTACTGATTGGACCAGATAAATCATCATCGAGCCCAACCGATTCAAAAGCGCCTGACACTGCTTCAGAGCCGGGTGATGATGGAAATGACGATGACGATACTAGGTCACACAGTCTTTCTTACAGCGAGGCAGGAACTAACCCGCGTCCCACGGAGTCTGCTCCCCCCCGAAGGTCTTTTGGTTCACAGAAGGGCTCAACACCAACATTTAAGGATAATGCACCATTCAAGGAAGGAAGAGTAAATCTTAAAAAGCCTGAGCCTGAGCCTGAGCCTGAGCCTGAGGATGTTGCTGGGGCTGAGGATGAGCTCGAGTTCCAGCGCATAGGAAAAAATCTTAAAAAATTTGAGCCTGAGGATGTTGCTGGGGCTGAGGATGAGCTCGAGTTCCAGCGCATAGGAAAAAATCTTAAAAAATTCGAGCCTGAGGATGTTGCTGGGGCTGAAGATGAGCTCGAGTTCCAGCGCATAGGGAAAAATCTTAAAAAGTTCGAGCCTGAGGATGTTGCTGGGGCTGAGGATGAGCTCGAGTTCCAGCGCATAGGAAAAAATCTTAAAAAATTCGAGCCTGAGGATGTTGCTGGGGCTGAAGATGAGCTCGAGTTCCAGCGCATAGGAAAAAATCTTAAAAAGTTCGAGCCTGAGGATGTTGCTGGGGCTGAGCTCGAGTTTCAGCGCATAGGAAAAAATCTTAAAAAGTTCGAGCCTGAGGATGTTGCTGGGGCTGAAGATGAGCTCGAGTTCCAGCGTATAGGAAAAAATCTTAAAAAGTTCGAGCCTGAGGATGTTGCTGGGGCTGAAGATGAGCTCGAGTTTCAGCGTATAGGAAAAAATCTTAAAAAGTTCGAGCCTGAGGATGTTGCTGGGGCTGAAGATGAGCTCGAGTTTCAGCGCATAGGAAAAAATCTTAAAAAGTTCGAGCCTGAGGATGTTGCTGGGGCTGAGGATGAGCTCGAGTTCCAGCGCATAGGAAAAAATCTTAAAAAGTTCGAGCCTGAGGATGTTGCTGGGGCTGAGGATGAGCTCGAGTTCCAGCGCATAGGAAAAAATCTTAAAAAGTTTGAGCCTGAGGATGTTGCTGGGGCTGAAGATGAGCTCGAGTTCCAGCGCATAGGAAAAAATCTTAAAAAGTTCGAGCCTGAGGATGTTGCTGGGGCTGAGGATGAGCTCGAGTTCCAGCGCATAGGAAAAAATCTTAAAAAGTTTGAGCCTGAGGATGTTGCTGGGGCTGAAGATGAGCTCGAGTTTCAGCGCATAGGAAAAAATCTTAAAAAGTTCGAGCCTGAGGATGTTGCTGGGGTTGAGGATGAGCTGGAGTTCCAGCGGATAGGAAAAGCCCTTAAAAAGCCAGAATCTGTGGCAACTGCAGAACCTGAGGAAGAGCTGGAATTTCAAAGGATAGATAATGAATTGAACATTCCAGACGCTAGTAGTTTTGGGGATGAACGGCCGTTTTACTCGACAGAGTTTTCAATAGATGATCAATTGAATCAACTACACGAATTGTTGGGTTTGGCTGAGGGTGAACAGGCGGTGCAGCACGATTCTGGTTATGTCAGCGATGGCAGCATAAAGGATCGTAAGCAAGAGACTGATATATTGGTAGAAAGCCATTCTCAAAGAATGGATGATTCTGATTATGGCAGTAATTATGGTGATGAAAATGAACAGAATAAAGAATGGCAAGAACACAGCGCTCATCTTACACAATATCATTTAGGTCAATCTACTCAGGAAGAGGGCCACAATAAAAAAGTGATAACACGGGCTGAAAATGGGGAAGAAAGGAAAGGAGCTATATTAACACCATTCCAAATGCATATATTTAAACATGGAATGGAGAGTGAAAACTTTCTTGATTCATTGGTCGGACCTTTTAAAGATGGATCCTTTTTAGGACAAAGAAAAATTTGTGAAATAGCAAGAAAAGAACTTCTGGCAAGAAATGAGAGCCTTATAGAAGCAGATGTTGATAACTGGAAAAAGGTTTGGGACGCTCTGAAGAGCATAGAGGGTAAATAAAGCGTTTTGGGCGTACCAACTAACTGATAAGCAAAATAGATAATCATTGAGAATGTCTTATTCAAGAGGAATATCTCGTGGGCACTAAACTGACATCCGCATCCCAGATTAATCAGCAGGATCAAGCAGCACAGGCAGCTAATAACAAGCGTCCCATGACAGGCAAACAGATGATGAAAAAATCTGTTCAACTGATTAACCAGGCAGCTGGCGCGTCTAAAAATGTTAATTTCCTGAGTGTGGCCAGTCTTGATGCACTGATGCTCGCCATTATGAGTGAACGTGCTGAAATTCTTGAGGAGACGCTTCGTGAGCAGGTTCAGGAAGTGCGTAGAAAAAATGACAAGCTGAAGGAGTCCAATCAAATTCTTGCCAAGGCTCGTGCAGCAAAGTCTGGTTCCAAGGAAAGCGTTAAAACGCAGATGCCGGAAGAAGTAAAACAGTTTTTCGTGAATAACGATATTGCCTGGGAAAAAAAAGGCGGGAAGATTGATCCCAATAAAACCTATCAGTTGAATTCTGCACAGTGGGATTTGGCGATTGAAAATATGAAAGGCTTCACTGAAAGCCTGACAAGTACCTCACAACTCGATATGACCAAGTTGCAATCGACATCCGGTAAATTCAATCAGACCTTTGAAATGATGTCGCAATTTGTTGCCAAATACTATCGGACCGCCGACAACCTTATTCGAAATATTTGATAATAGTTTTGTCATGGAGGACAGGCCGTGGAAAAAGAACAACAGGATTTTAGTGCGGATGACTATGAAGGCATGCTATCGGATTTTCTGAGCCGAGGGGGGACCTTCAAAGACCTTAAGGATATGAGTGAAGACTCCATGGAGGCTATTTACAGCGTTGCCTATAACCTCTATGAAGGCGGTAAGTACGACGATGCGGTTAAGGTTTTCCAGTTTCTTTGTTTCTACGACCATTACTGCAAAAAATACTTTCTGGGACTGGGCGCCTGTTTGTTAATGCAAAAGGAATATGACAGAGCCATTGAAGTTTTTGGTTATGTTTGTGCACTGGATACCACTGATCCGCAAGCCATGCTTTATATCGGCGATTGTCATCTGGCTGCCGGTGATTCCGAGGCTGCCTGCGTCGCCTACCAGGCGGCGGTGGACTGGGCCGGGGATCAAGAGCAGTGGCAGAGTGAGAAGGAGCGTGCTCAAGGCATTCTGAACAGTCTCAAGGATGGAGAGTAGTTACCATGGCGGATGGGATCAGGATAGATTCCACAGCGGCGTCGCAGTCAGCGAATAATGTACCGCTGGACGGAACAGAAAATACCAAGGATGTGGTCGGTCGAGGCTTTGCTGATACCAACTCCGTATCGCATCAAGGCCGCCGAGCGGTTGATGGGAAAACCGCGGAACGAAAGATCGTGTTGCCGCCTCCCCGTTTGACAGCGGCCGATGCCACGCCCCGAATGTTGCAGGAAGTGGACGCCAGTCTGAAGAATATCAATCCCTATGAAGCGCTAGGTGAGTTGTTTACTGAAATTGAAGAAGAGATTGATGAAGGTGAAGTGGCCACTGCAGGGGAAGAGGGAGAGGTACAAACAGGCAAACAGCATGCACGATCGCGTATCCGCCGACAGAATGTGTTGGCTGAGGCGGTCAGACAGCAGATGACCAACCCTGGCAAAGCAGACCTTCCGGTGGCAGGGCAATTATCACAGGATGATATATCTCACTTTCAGGCGATTGAACCCAAGAGCGTAGCTGCATTATCGGATACTGCGCTGGATGTGATGGCCCATGTAGGGGCGATTGAAAGCGCTCCCAAAGAATTACTCGATGATATCAAGTCCACAGCAGTTAAAGCACTGAATGCGGTATTAACAGGCAATGTTGAAGATGCCGCCCGGTGGTTAATTGAGGTACAGACAAAGCTCCAGGACAACAGGATCAAATTCGATTCTGAAGCCATTCAAGCCAATAAGCAGCGGCAGCAGCAGATTCATGAAAATCGCATGGAAAAGTTGTTTAAGCAGCTGGAAAAACTCCGCGAAGCTAAAAAGCTGGGTCCTTTAATCAAAGCGCTGAGTATTGTCGCATTACTCGTCACATACATTATTGCCACCGTGACAATCATTACGCCGGGTGCGCAAGCCGCCGGAGCCCTGCTATTTGCCGCGGCAGCTGTTATGACGGCATCACTGGTTATCAGTGAAACCAAGGTGATTAAGGATGAGAAAGCCGCTCTGGCGGTGAGTATTACACTGACAGTGCTTGCTGCAGCCTTATCACTGGGAGCCGGGTTGGCAACTACCGTTGGTTCAGGTGCGACAACAGTCGCTTCGCAAACCGCTAAAACAGCGGCAGAAACTGCTGCGAAGACTGCTGCCAGGGAAGCGGCCAAAGCTGCTCTCAAGGAAGCCGCGAAAGGTGCTACCGATGATGTGATCAAAGCAGCAGCCAGGGAAGCGACGAAAAAAACGGCTGAACAGGTCGCACGGGAGGCGGCAGAAGCGGCGATCACTGAAGGTATGAAGCCTATGGCCAGGGAAATCATGTACCGGTCAACCCAGAAAGCTGCGGAGCAGGCCGTTAAGAAAGCGACAGATTCCGTCATCAGGGAATCCGTTAAAGCCTCCACCAAAGCCAGCGTCAGGGGAATGACGCAGCAGCAGTTACAACCCACGGTCAATCGAATTACCAATACTGCCGGAAACATGAGTGAAAAAGCGCTCAAAAAGATTGCCCAAACAGCTGCCCAGGAAGGAACCCGCGAGGCAAAAATGGGTGCGATGTCTAAAATCGCAACCTATGCTCGTTACAGCGCCCATTTTGTTCAGGGGGCTACCCTGACTGCTCAAGGGGGCGTGGAGATTAAGTCCACCGTTGTGAAAAAAGAAGCCGCCGATTTCGGTGCGGATGCCAAAGAGGATTTGGCGCGTATGGCACGGCTGCAGTTTTTCATGGAAACGTTAATGGAAAATATACGGGAGATTTATGAGCAGCTGACCTCCGGTCAGGAAATTGCCTCAAATACCCTGAAATCGGCACTGGATACCAAGAGTTCCATTATCAGTCATATCTGACAGGATCAGTTACAGGAGTTCATGGATGAGCATTGATGGCGTTACACCGGGAACGGGTGGTGTTCCCCCTGAGAAACTGCCTCCGGATGGGCAGCCCCTCACTTCAAGTAAAACCGTGACGGCAGGAAATTTGAAAGGGAGTAATCTCCAGTTCGGTGAGTCTGTTTCGACACAGAAAACGCAATCTAGCGGTATGCCGAAGCCTGCATTACAGAGCCCTGCCTCTGAGCCGTCCATGAAAAGCTACCAAAATACCATGAATGTCTTTAACAGCGTGGCGTTGCAGCTGGATGCTGAGCAGCAGGCGGGTGTGCTGGCAGCGTTGGCGGAAGAGTTGGGCGCCGGTGGCGATGATGGTGAAGGCGGGGTCTTGATTGGTCAGAAAGGAGGGCGTGTAAGGCGACAGAATGTTCTGGCCCGTGAAGTGCGTCTGAAAAATACCTCGCCGGAGCAGGCGAAAGATCTGGCTAACCAGTTGCGAAACATAGAGCGAGAGCTCACGACGCTGAAGTCCGCTAAACCGGAAGCGTTTGAGCAGACCAAAACAGCGATCAGTAAATTCCAGCAGGCCTTGGCCAGTGGTCAGCTGGATGCCGGTGAAGCGGCAGAATTACTGAAAGATATTCAGCAGAGTATGGAAAACGGGGCGTTTACTTTTGATCAGTCCAAAAAGGCGCATATGGATCGCCTCATGAAGCAACTGAGCCCTTTCTCTCCACCAGACGCGAAGGAAATAAACCTGAAATCCACGGACAGTGGGTTATCTGCCAAGCTGGATAACAAGACGTCTTTTGAGGCTGACTTCAAGAATGGCAAGATGGCGTTGAATATTGACGGACAGAAAGTTGAATTCCAGTTTGGCCAGAAAGACACCTTCAAGGCGACGATCAACGGCCAGCCAATGGAATTGGATCTCCATGAAACCCGGATTATGACCGATTTTTTCCAGATTATGTCCCTGTTTCATGAGATGGGGGTTGCTATGCGCAGAATGCATCGGGAAGGTCGGAACGCTTCCCAGGAAATGGTCGTTGAAAAGATCAAGATGCAGGCTGAGAAGCAGCGGACAGCCGCCATGCAACAGTTTGTTGCCGGGATGGTCAGTGCGTCTACGAAAATTGCAGCTGGCCTGATACAAATGCGTGGCGCTACACAGGCGATGAATGCATCTCGTCAGGGTACCCCGCAGGGCATGGTTGAAGCAATGAATATGCGCTATCGCGGTATTTCCGAATTGTTCAGTGCTATAGGTGAAGCCGGTGCCTCTGTTGCTCGCTACCAGGCGGGTATCACGGAGTCTGAAATCACCTTGTTACGTGCTGAAGAAGAGCAGGCCCGGTTTACTAAACAGACTGAACAGGACCAGATGGAAGTGGCCAAGGAACTGACCAGCAAAGCTAGGGATACCTATATGCAGGTCTGGAACTCGTTCCTGCAGGCCCAGACGAAAATCAGCGGGAATATCTGATTACCGATAGCGGAATGGATACGCGACATGTCTATCGATGCGCTGAACAGCGGTTCGGTCAATACGGCAGGTTTAGACGGCTCTGATAAAGCAGGGGCTGGCCGTCCGGTCAGTCCCTTCAGCCATTCCCAGCTGGGCAGCGGTAAAGTGCTGTTCAACCCAAGTCTTTTCGTGAGTGCCAGTGATATTCAGGATGCCCTGGAAGGTGGGGCAAACCTGAAAAAACTGATGGCGACGTCGAAGAAAACGGAAGACACTGGCGACGACTTCCTTGAAACACTCCATAAAAAACTGCAAGCCCTCAAAAAGGTTCAGGAAACCGGACAGTCACATCTGGATCCGGAGCAACTTGGCGCATTACTGAAGCAATTCCAGAGCCTTCATGATAAAGGCGAATTGAACGAAAGCGCTATCAAGCGGGCACTTGGGGGTATGTCTGGGCAGGATCAGTACGAAGCGCTGGGGTTAATCATCGAAACCCTCCGTGAGTCGGACAGTGAAGCCTTGGCCAATAATCTGGCTAATACGCCCGTCATTGATCATAACGGACAGTCGGTTACTTTCTCTGAAATGCGTAATGGCTTGCAGGGCTCGATGAGCCGTGTGGCCGATTTCACAACCTTGGCGGAAGCCATGTCATACATTAGTGAAGAAATGAAAACGTCCGGTGGTTTTTATGAAACAGTGCTTGCCGGTATCGACTGGCTTCGCTCCGGGCTGGTGGTTGAAATGGCCATGATGGAGGGAGTCGGTGCTGCATCATCCAACAGTGATGCCGGTAAAGCGACCGCTCAGGCCGCTGAAAAACTGTATCTTTCAGGGAATACTGATGGTGCGTTATCCATGATCCACAGAATGTCGGATAAGGATGAGTTGGTGCTGTTACAGGAAAAAATCAAGCAGGTGCCGCCTAATACGCCACACCTGGCGACGGTGCTGTCACTGATAGAGGAACGGCTGAACCTGCTACAGCCAGAGAAAGATAAGGGGTCTTCGGGACGCTCAGCCCGGAAAGGGTAAAGCCTGATCGTTGATATGTGGAATGCCATTCCCGTTATTTCCACGAAAGGAGTTACGTTAACCCGTCATGGATGCGACACAGTTAATACATATTAGAAAACGGCTGGAAGTCCTGTTTGGCCTCAACACCTTTATCCGCAAGTTTCAGGATGAAGAGCAGGTTGTTGATAAATTCCTGAAGGAATCTGACGCGCTGCCCAAACCGAATTTGAAAGAAGGCGTAATAGCCCAGGAAGTATTGAAATTATTGGATCA
Source organism: uncultured Kistimonas sp. (assembly GCA_964291505.2). Classification (GTDB taxonomy): domain Bacteria; phylum Pseudomonadota; class Gammaproteobacteria; order Pseudomonadales; family Endozoicomonadaceae; genus Kistimonas. Next base: position 651,859 of record OZ220216.1, read on the forward strand.
GCGCTGGGTGTCTGTGGCGGATACGGAAGTGATTCCTGAAAAAATGGGCGTGCCGGAAGATCTGCTCGCTATTCGTATCTATGTGCTCAATCAGGTGTTAGAAGCCTACCGCAAGATTCCGGATCAATATTTCAAGGAAAGTGATCATCGCGAAAATGTGCTTGAGGCTGTTCAGGAGGCGCTGGACGACCTGATCGAACAGGAAGAAGCCGAAGAGATTGGCGATGATTACGATGATGAGGATGAAGACGACGATGATGATCTGGATTTCGATTTCTGACCGGGAGGCGTCATGAAGGATATTGTGGCCAGCGCAGTTGCAGATTTTGCCCGCACCATGGATGTGGATAACCTGGATCTTCCTGATAATGGCGATGCCGTCTGTTTTGCCTTTGACGCTGCCGGACAGTTTTTCATTGAATACGACGACTTGGGTCTTTATCTGTGCCTTGCTCGAGATGTTCCTGAATATGATGCGGCTGAGAAGGCTGCCAGCGCATTTCAACTCTGTCATTACAAAAATAGCCGGAAATATGACACCCAGATGGCGATCAAGGATGGTAATCAGATGATTCTGCTGGCTTATCTGGCGCAGGAGCAGGTCACTGGACCGGAGGTAGAGGCCGTTTTGCAGCATTTGGTTCAGATGCACGATCGTATTCAGGGCTGAATGCGATTACCGTCGTTTTTTTTATTTCGAATCAGGCAGTGAGTCGGATATTTTTTCTGAACGTAAGTCTTATTGACTAAACTTTCTTAATAACAGTAGCCATTAAAAGTCGAGGCAGTAGTTATGACAACCAATATTAATGGCGTTGGCGGCGTTACCGACAAAGGCTTACAGAAGTCCGACGAACAGGACCTTGAGAAACTCCAGGAACAGGCGGATTCTGAGGATACTGCGCAATTCGATGCCTTGATGAATGAAGGCGGTATCAAGAGTGAAAGTGAAACGAATGTGGCAGGCGAACCGGTAGTCTTCAAGGAAGCCCCTGCCAATGCCGGTGACAAAATCCTGAATGCATTCATGGGCATGAAGGATAATATCGAAACACGGCACAGTGATATTAATAAAATGCTGGGCGGTGAAGGGTTTATGTCCATGAAGGATATGATCAATTCCCAGCGGGCGATCACCAACCTGACCATGACGGAAGACCTGATCGCCAAGATTGTGGGCAAAGCTACCCAGAATATCGATACCCTGATGAAACAGCAGTAAACCAGCAGGGCGACCGGTAAAAACAAGGACGCTTTTTACAGGTACAGAGCGGTGCAAAAATCCAGAATACTAGCCTGCCTGGCATTTATACTGCTGTTGTCGGGATGTGAGGTGAAACTGTATACGGGGCTGACCGAGCGGGAAGGCAATGACATGCTGGCCATTCTGCTGGAAGGCGGTATCAATGCCCGCAAAGAGTTGGATAAGGATAAGAACCTGACGCTCTATGTGGGGCAGGATCAGGTATCCCGAGCCATCCGGATGCTCCGGAATAATGGCTTCCCGAAAGATCGTTTCTCGTCTGTCAGTGAAATTTTCCCCAAAGATGGTCTGATTTCGTCGCCTACTGAAGAGCGGGCACGTTATACCTATGCCATGTCACAGGAATTGGCTGCTACGTTGTCGATGATTGATGGTGTGCTTACGGCCCGAGTGCATGTCGTGTTGCCCCAGGATTCTGCCGGGATGCCTGAAGATGCTTTCCCGTCGTCTGCCTCTGTATTTATCAAGTACACCCCGGAGCTTGAACTGGGGGGATTTGTGCCCAAGGTCAAAACGTTGGTCGCAAACAGTATTGAAGGACTGAGCCTCGATAAAATCACGGTTTCACTGTTCCCGTCGGCGCGTATTGAGGGGAAACCGACGGAAGTCGTCAGTCCGGAACTATCGACGTTTCTTTCCATTCGGGTCAGCCCGGAAAGTAAGTCTCGTCTCTACCTGTTGCTGGGCAGTCTCTTGATATTGCTGGTGGGTGTTTCCGCCTTCTGTGGCTGGATCATCTGGCAAAAAATGCAGCGTAAACGTCGGGGCGATGAAGACGATGGGGGCTTTATGGCGCCTGTTGAGCTGGACCGGGAACCCTAACCTGTCATGGGCATGCAGCAGCTGGTGCAGTTACTGGATTTCAATTATGCCCCGGCGGCGTATATCGATCCCAGCTGGTTGCAACCCCTTGAACATGGTGATGTCGCGGCTGCCATGTTAGGTAATCCGGTGGCCCAGCCCTGGATGTCGAAATTTATTCTGCGGACGTTCAACCTGGCTGATGATGTGGACTTCAATTTTGAAAATGAAGTGAAACGAATTGCACTGCTGGAACGCCCACAGTTGGCCCAAACCGTTTATCATGCTGGACTGTCGTTAAACTCAGCAATGCTACGAGGGATTGTCAAACGACAGGAGCGCAGTGCCATTGAAGCATGCATCGGGGCAGATGCCTTCATGTTTGCGATCAAGAAAGCGCCGTACATCGCAGGTGCCTTGCCGGACAACTTTCCCTGTGATTTCCAGATTGACTGGAATAATCCGGATGAAATGAAAAAACACCTGTTTCGTTCCGGTGTAAAACTTCTGGGTACCGTGCTGAAGAAAGAGCCTGAATGTTTTAAACGTCGTTTGTTATTCAAATTTCCCGTGGCGAGTAAGGAATATTTTTATTCGGCATCTGCCATGCAAAGCAGTGATGAGGTGATCCGCCAGGGCGGCATCATGTTGAAAAAACTGATGAAAGAGTTTTCAGGATGACTATTCGTGTCGTTGGCATAAACCACAATGCGATCCAGTTGCCGCCGGGAACCAAGGTCCTCAAGGCTGCTGAATATCAGACCATTGCCCAGTTGGCATCCATGCTGGATATTGCCAAGGAAAGGGCTGATTCCATCATTGAGCAGGCCAGAAAAACCTTTGAAAAGGAAAAGCTGCGCGGTTTCGATGAAGGCATTATGGAAAGCAAGATTGAGCAGTCGGAACAAATGCTGAAAATGGTTGGCCGCAGCATCAACTACCTGGCGGAAGTCGAAGGTGAAATGGCGGAAATCCTGATGAACGCAGTCAAGAAGATCATTGATGGTTTTGATGATCGGGAGTTGACCGTTGGATTGATACGCAGTGCGTTGCAGCATGTCAGAAATGAACGGCAGGTCAGCGTTCGCATTCCGCCAGGGCACTATACGTTTGTCAAAGAGCGCATTGCCGAGATTCTCGCGGATTATAAAGGCGTTGGTTTCATTAATCCGGTTTCTGATCCACGACTGGATTCAGGTAGTTGTATTTTGGAAAGTCAGAACTGGCATAGCAGTTGGTATTGCTCTTCCACCTGCTCGTTGTTAACCGGGATCACCCGCTCTATCGGACGACACGCATGGAGCCAGCACCCTGAGCGGGTAAACACATCAAATTGACCAGCGCCGTCACTGTGAATGGGCAGGTCAGGGCGAACCCCGTGTGCAATGAGGCTACCATACAGCATCGCTTCCGACGCTTTTTTACGAAGTATGGGGCCTTTCAGACCGCAATCGTTCAGAAAGGCATGCCACGAATCCAGGCTGAGGAAATGAACACCGAGACACGCCTGAAACACCAAACGCCACTTGGCTGGAAACTTATGCTCCTCCAGAAAATCCATGGCATGCTCATTCAGGACGTGTGTTGGCCAGGGGCGGTGTAGCAAAGTTAAAAAATTCTCTCTGCTTTTACTCCCGGTACTACCAAACCATGCGAACTGCGGGTTGCCAATAAAAGTACAGTATTGATATTCAACGGTTGAAGCCCTGAAACGACGGTTTGAAAGTATTTCGGCAGAAACTATGGGCGCTATTAAACGTTCTGAAGCTGATATCTGATCTTTGCGTATTCACACCAGTGTGTTGTTTTTCTCTTATTGTTTTTTCTCTCTATTTGTAATCGCCGGGTGAAGTAAATTTTTATTGCCCCGGCGATTAAAATATATTCTTCGTCCAGATACCTCTTTTTTTCAGGGTTGTTCTATGTAACCCGTTGTCGTTTTAAACCGGGAGTAAAATATCATGTCAATGAAAAGTGATGCCTTGGAAGGATATGGTTTTTATATCTGTGAAAAGGGTAATGATATCTTTGATCAGGGTAGAGGGCTAGTCCGTAAGGTCTATTCAGATATCTGGGGAACATCGCAATTTAATGATGATGTTGATCTTGGGGTTGTTGCTCTCAATAGTGATGGCGCTACGATTGGTAATGTGAATGTTGTTATCCGGAAACCACAGACACAGTTACCCAGTGAATGCTTTTATTATCCAGAGCATTGGCTCAATGCCGGTTTTTCTGCGTCCGATACGCTCTGCGAATTGACGGGTTTGTCGGTTGATTCGGAGGTCAGGGGGGAGGATCGTGAATATATTATTGCGGGTATTATATCGTTTGCGCTTATGGCAGCTATGGATAGGGGTATATCGCTGGTTTCAACCGTACAACGAAAACGACTTGTTGATAAACTGGAAAAAAAATACCGGTATCATTTTGTACACAATGCTACCGCCTCATTCTATAAGTCGGAAAAGATACCGAATGATGGTTATTGGCAATCTGGTACTTGCCCGGAAATTTATTATATGAAAACCTCAGATGCAAAGACGTTGGTGGCGACCTTTAATTTGATACGGTCAATGTCAAAGTCCAAAATTCGTATGGTTAATTTTTCCAGCGTTAATGCGAAGAGTAATCCATCAATTGCCTGCGTGTAAAAATAATAATGAATTATTGTGAAGGGTGTGGTTATGAATTTATCCTTTGACTACGGTCGTGCATTTTCCAGAAATATTGGTTGGTTCTCTCAGGAAGAACAAGAATTATTAAAATACAAACGTGTGGCAATTGCTGGAGCGGGTGGTGTCGGTGGTATTCATATTCTAACTCTGGCTCGCCTTGGTATTAGTCAATTCCATTTGTCAGATTTTGATACGTTTGAAATTGAAAATATGAATCGCCAGGTGGGTGCCGATATGTCGACCCTGGGCAGCAGTAAATTGCAGGTCATGGTTGACCAGCTGAAAAAAATAAATCCGGATGCTGATATAAAAATCTTTCCTGAGGGAATCAACGAAAACAATCTGGATGCTTTTTTGGAGGATGTGGATTGTTATCTCGATGCACTGGATTTTTTTGTGCTGAATATACGACGCTCGCTTTTTAAACAGTGTGCAAAACGAGGTATTCCTGCGACAACGGTTGCACCTTTGGGCATGGGCGCTGCCGTGTTGAATTTTCTTCCGGGCCATATGTCATTTGAGGATTATTTCTGTTTTGAAGGCCATTCGGAGCAAGAGCAGTATTTGCGCTTTCTGGTGGGGCTGGCACCGGCGCGTTTACATACCGATTATCTGGTGGATCCAACTACCATCAATCTGTCGGAAAAACGCGGTCCATCAACTATTATTGGTTGCGAAATGGCTGGCGCGCTGGCGGCCTCACAGGTGGTGAAACTCCTGTTAAACCGCGGTGATGTCATTGCGGCGCCACGAGGTTTGCAAATGGATGGCTATACGAATCAATTAAAAGTCACCTGGCGTCCATGGGGCAACCGAAATCCATTACAGCGATTAGCAATTCACTTTGGTAGGAAAGCATTTCTTAGCCAGAAAATACCTGCAAAACGGTTTGATGAGCCAGAAACGGTAGCGCAAAAAGTGATTGATCATGCGCGTTGGGCACCCAGTGGCGATAACGCCCAACCCTGGCGGTTTGAGCTGAAAGGTGATTCAGCATTCACAGTACATGTCGCTGATACGAATGATAGGGTTGTCTATGATCTGAATGGCTGGTCGACACTTTTGGCCATTGGAGGGTTATTGGAAACTATTGAAATAGCTGCAACGTTGTTTGCTCATCGGGCAACTATTCAGCAGTTGAGGCCTGATAAAACGCGCAACCCTGTTTTTCATGTAAAACTCATTCCTGATGATACTGCTAAGGAATCTCCTCTCGCGCCTTACATTAAGCACCGTACCGTTCAACGACGTAGCATGGGAACACGACCATTAGCTGTACATGAGAAGTCGATGATGGAGCGTGCGTTACCTGAGGGGGTGGAAGTCATATGGTTGGAGTCTCAGCCACAAAAAAACAAAATGGCAAGGTTGTTGTTCGCTAATGGTAAAACCCGGTTGACCATGAAAGAAGCCTACCCGACACACAGGGATGTAATTGATTGGGAAAACCCTGTTAAAAGTCCCGATAAAATACCCATTAGAGCGGTTGGAGTCGATCAATTAACGGCAGCAGTCTTCAAGTGGACAATGACCAGTTGGCGAAGAGTCAAATTCATGAATTCTTTTTTGGCCGGTACCTGGTTGCCACGTATTCAGTTGGACTGGTTGCCAGCAAAGAATAGCTCGGCGCATTTTGTTTTGGTGGCTAGAAAGATGCCTGAAAAACACAATGATTTCCTATCAGCAGGTCGAGCTATGCTACGCTTCTGGTTAACGGCATCGAAATTGAATTTGGGGTTACAGCCTGAGCAGACTCCAGTCATATTCAATCGATATCTCAACTTATCTATGAAGTTTACGGACAGTAGGCATGTTTTGAATCATGCCAGAAAAGTAAAGCACCGATTTGATCAGTTGTTCGGTCATAAAGCTGAACGGGTGGTATTTATGGGGCGTTTGGGGCGGAGCAAAATTCCCGTTTCTCGTTCCATCAGAAAAAGCTGGTCTGAGTTGTTAGTTGAACCTGTGGCGCAGTAGTTCTTTGCTGATAGGGAGTCACAGACAATAAAAGAGGGTACTGAAAGTACCCTTTTTTATGCAGCTTATTTCCACAGTTTCGTTACATCAGATTCACAATACGCGGTGTGATAAGAAATAACCGGACGGTTTTGACGTAAGTATCGGACTTCGACCGGAACATGGCGCCTACAAGTGGAATATCGCCCAGTACCGGTACCTTGCTGACACTTTGATTATTGGATTCGTAATAATAACCACCAATCAACAGACTCTCATTTTCATCAATGACCGCCTGTGTACTAATGGTACTGTTCTTGATGGTGGGCAGTTCTTTGACATTCTCTTTGGTATCCCCCCGGGCGCCATCCTGAATATTCACACTGAGGTGAATTTTACGACCCGTGACTTCTTCCACAATCCGTGGCGTTACCTTAAGCACCGAGCCGTAGGTGACAGGAAACAGCTGAGCATCTTCGGTGCTGGCCACTTCAACATAGAATGTTTGGCTGTTGTCCAATACGGCTTCCATATTATCCAGCGTCAGAACGGAGGGGCGGGCAAGAACCTTTGCCTTACCTTCAGAAGACAGCAGGTTGACCTGGGTAAACAACCGGCCACTGGTATTTTGGATAATGGTGCTGAACGTATCGCTGACATTGGTATCGCTGCTGAATGGATTGAACTCAATAAAATCACTGCCGCTGCTGTTGAGGTCCAGCTTCCAGTTCACGCCGAGGCGATCCAGGCTGTCGGTATTGATATCAATAATGGAAACGTTGATTTCAACCTGGGCAAGTGGTTTGTCGAGCGTATTGATCAGGCTGGCGTACATCGCCATTTTAGTAGTGAGGTCGTGCACGATGACGGCATTCAAACGACGATCTGCGTTGATATAAACGTTCTCTGCTTTCACGTTCGGGTTGGGATCAGATGACTGTTGTGCGTTGCCACCGGCCGGTGTGGCTTTCTGCACACTCTGCATGGCTTGGTGGGTGACACCGCCACTCATGGAAATGCCACCACCCTGTACGATTTCACGGAGAATACTGGCTACACCGGGAATCGTGACCTGCTCACTTCTGAAATTAAATGTTCGATCGTCGGCCCACGCGTATTTGAGGGGAAATACTTTGACGGTCATCTGGCTCTTCTGCCGGGTGCCTGCTTTGGAATCAAGAAGAGATGCAGTTTGCGTGACCAGTTCCATGTATCGGGGAGGACCCGACAGGTAGATAATCCCTTCGGCCGGCTTGGCCCGCCAATAGAAGCGGTTATCCCAGATCCCGATATCAATCAATGTCTGGCGGAACTCTTCCGCACTCATGTATTGCAGGCTGATAATTTCTTTTTCAATTTCCTGACTGTTGTAGATGTAAAGGGTATTGCCATCGAAATACCAGATCAGGTTATTGATGTGGGCCATCTTGTCGAGGAATTCGACCGGCGTCAGTGGCCCGAAACGGCCATTCACGATACCTTCGACAAATTCGCTGAGTACAATCGGAATCCCATAGTTACTGGCGAAGTTTCGCAGCACATCGGCGACGGGTTCTCCATTACCGAAATAGGCATAGGGTTTGGTGGTATTGAAGGCTTGTCGTGGCTGTTGTGATGGAATTGGCGCACCCATGTTCGCCGGGTTTGGGTTCATTTGATTGGCAGGATAAGGGGCAGAGCTATTTCGAGGCAGAGGTGGCGACGTGGTCACCTGATTCTGGTTCATCTCGGACTGGTAGAAGCGGTTATCCATCGGAATGCCCGCTGCGGCTTCCTTTCCTGCAGCCGGTGAGTCTTCTGGCAGGAGTAACTCTTCAGGGTATTCATTGCCTGGCATATAGATGATCTGGCCGACCATCACTTCATCGGGATCACTGATGCTGTTGTGATGGGACAGGAGGGCGACCGGGTAGCCATACATCTGTGCAATCTGGGACAGGGACTCCCCCGGCTGTACGACATGCTTCTGGGTGTGGTTGGCTGAGGAATAACCGTTGTCGTACCCATAGCCTTGCTGTGCCAGGCTCACTGGCGACAGGCTGAACATGAGTATCGAACCGGCGAGTGACAGTGCCGTCACAATTCGCATTGCTTTAACGCCTCCTTGCTGAAGTCTGGCCAAAACTCCAACAGAACCCCGCCGCTAAGGTCTGAGCACAGGATACTGCCTCATTCCGTTGATCATGTCCGTATGACAGGTGTTAAAAAGAATCGGGCAACTTTAGTACGGTTTTATAATAAAAAAAGACTTCGATATCACAAGTTTATACAACGAATAGCCAGTCTGCACAATTAACTGTCATTTGGCGGGATGGTTGATGGCTTATTGGGTTTACGCGCCAGATTGTTGATTGCAAATAGCAAAAAGGCTGGATTTAAACGGTTCCAGGCGGCGGTGATTTCCACGATGCTTCTAAACTTTTAAGAAGGCATAACTGCCCGTTTCTTGGATGGATGCAGGACGACGCTACGGATGGCAATGAATCTGGACATCAACCGCGGTCTGACCGGGATCAGCTACCTGACGGATACCTCTGAACTGCCTGATCTTGGCGCTTCCCGAAAAACCACCGTTTCCACCGCCAACAGTTATTCCGTCGCCGATAACGTGGGTGATGCCCTGGGCTATGACAACCAGGACAAAAAGCTCGCAGACTTCGCCCGTAATGCGGTCAGGCACCAGTACAATGTGTCTGAGCATAAGGACAACCTGAAGGCGACGAAAGAATTCATCACCGACGTCATGAACAGTGATATCCCTGATGATGATAAGTCTGTGCTCAAGGCCATGCTGACGGAAATCGAACAGGATGAACTGCTTTTCCAGGATGCACAGATGCGCGGTCTCGTGCTGATAGCGGTGTAACTCATGGCAACGGAGATTGATCAGGGGAAGATCGACTGGCTGTTGACCCAGGCCTACACCAAGATGCGCCACCGTCAGTACAAAAGCAGCCTGGCGTTGCTTCAGGGGTTGCGTGTCCTGGCGCCGGATCATCCCGAAGTTTACCGCATGCTGTCTTATACCCTCCTACAGGCGGACCAGCCTGAAGAATGCCTGCAGATGGTCGATAAATACCTGCAATATCTGCCTTCAGCCGCGGACGATGAAGAGATCCGCTGGATAGAGGCCAGAGCCAGGTTGCGGCTGGATAAAACTGCCAACGGAGCCCAGCAAGGCGAAACATCCGATTAACCGCCGTAGTCGACCGGCAGGGGACCATGAGCAGCCTCAGGATCAATTCAATTCTACAGGGTATAGGCGCCCGCAAGGATGTGATGCTGGCGATTCTGCTGGTATCCATTATCGTCCTGATCATCCTGCCCGTGCCGACGGTGCTGGTGGATGTGCTGATCGCCACCAATATGGGTATTTCCGCCATTCTGCTGATGACGGCGATTTACCTGAAGTCTCCGCTTGAGTTTTCGACCTTCCCATCGGTTTTGCTTGTTACAACGCTGTTCCGATTGGCGTTGTCCATTACCACCACCCGTCTGATTTTGCTGCAGGCTGATGCCGGCCAGATTGTATACACCTTCGGTAATTTCGTGGTGGGAGGGAACCTCATCGTCGGGATGGTTATCTTCCTGATCATTACCATTGTCCAGTTCCTGGTTATCACCAAGGGGTCTGAACGGGTGGCTGAAGTCAGCGCCCGTTTCTCTCTCGATGGCATGCCCGGCAAGCAGATGAGTATCGACGCTGACATGCGTGCCGGTTCCATTGATATGGATGAAGCCCAGGCGCGTCGTGGCAGGGTAGAGAAAGAATCACAGCTTTACGGCTCCATGGATGGTGCCATGAAGTTCGTAAAGGGTGACGCCATTGCCGGCCTGATCATTATCTTTATTAACATCGGTGCGGGCGTCAGCATCGGTGTGTTCCAGATGGGCATGACCTCCGGTGAAGCCCTGCAGCTCTTCTCCATCCTGACCATCGGGGACGGCCTGATCGCTCAGATTCCAGCACTGCTGATCTCGATAACGGCCGGTATTATCGTGACCCGGGTAGCCAATGAAGATGCCACGGATCTGGGTAACGAGATCGGCAGTCAGCTGATGAACAAACCCAAGGCCTTGCTGGTAGGTGGCGGCTTACTGTTGGGTTTTGCTACGGTTCCTGGTTTTCCTACGCTGACGTTTTTGCTCCTGGCGGCACTGGTGGGTGGTGGCGGCTTTATGAAGCTGCGTAAGTTACGCCGAGAAGAGCTACAGGAAGATGAGGGTGGTATTCCCGCCATGGCCGCGGCGGCGGATGGTAAGCCTGACAAGAAACAGCGTCTGGATAAGCAGGAAGAATTCTCCCAAACCCTGCCTCTGATCATTGATGTGCCGACGTCGTTGCAGAATCGCCTTAATACGTCAGAACTCAACGAAGAGCTACTCAAGGTCCGGAAGGCACTTTATATGGATCTGGGCGTGCCTTTCCCGGGTATTCACCTTCGCTTCAATGATGCGATTGAAGATGAACATTACAAGATCCTGCTCAATGAGGTACCTGTGGCCAACGGCCATTTCCGGCAGGGTTTTGTGTTTGCACGCGAGCAGGCCGAACATCTGGATATGCTCAAAATCCCCTATGAAATGGGTGAACCTTTTATTCCGTTACTGGATAGTCTCTGGGTACCTGAATCTAAAGTAGACGCACTGGATAACGCTGGTGTGAATTACATGGGTGATTCGAAGATCCTCACCCATCATCTGGCCTTCGTCCTCAAGAAATATGCGGAAGACTTTATTGGAATCCAGGAAACCCGCTACCTGCTGGAAAAAATGGAAGACACCTTTGGTGAATTGATCAAGGAAGTGCAGCGTCTCATTCCGGTCAATAAGATCGCGGAAATCTTCCAGCGACTGGTTTCCGAGGATATTTCCATCCGGAATCTTCGAACCATCCTGCAATCGCTGGTGGTTTGGGGGCATAAGGAAAAAGAAGTAGTGCAGTTGACGGAGTATGTCCGGGGCAGCCTGAAACGCTATATCAGTTTCAAGTACAGTAATGGACAGAATATTCTGCCTGTTTATCTGCTGGATCAGGATCTGGAAGATACCATTCGTAGCGGTATCCGACAGACATCAGCCGGTGCCTACTTGGCTCTTGATCCAACGGTAACAGCCCGTTTTGTGGAAGTGGTAAAGCAGACCATTGGCCGTATCGGACATCTGGACAACAAGCCGGTCCTGATTACTTCCATGGATATCCGTCGTTATGTGAGAAAGCTGCTGGAAGCGGAAGTCTATGAACTGGCGGTTCTGTCCCACCAGGAATTGACGGAAGAAGTGACGGTACAACCACTGGGCAGAATTTCCCTGACCTGATCAGGTCAGGCGTCATTCAGAGTTCGTGGAGTTGGTGTTCAGGCTTTTCTAGTGAATCGTTGGATAGTCGTCCTCATCCAACCGTGCATAGACATATTGGTCGTAGTATTTGCCATTCTTGCAGATGTTCTTACGCAATACCCCTTCCAGCTGAAAACCACATTTCACCAGCACTTTCTGGGAGCCGATGTTGTATTCAATAACATCAGCGAACAGGCGCTTGATGCCACGCTTTTTGAAAGCATATTCCGCCACACTGTTAACCGCTTTGGTGACGATTCCCTGTCCCCAGTATTCCTCACTGATCCAGAAACTGATCTCGGCACTGTTCCGGTGAACATCGCCTTGCAGCAGGAAGCCAATTTCCCCGATAGCCTCTTTCTTGGTAGCAATAGCAAAGCGGCTCTCAGTTTCATGCTCTTTGGCGTGCTGAATCCAGTGACGGGCATGCTCGATGGTGTAGGGAACCGGGAAACTTTCGCGCTGGTTGACCGCAATATTGGGGTTATCCCCGTGTTTGGCCAGTCCGGATGCATCGCCATACAGCAGACTGCGGAGTGAGACGTCGTCGGTGAGCTGGATGTCCATACAGCTGATACCCCCTGGATACAGAATCGTTATCAAGGGGGTTATCGGCCATAGGTTGGCTCAGTTGATGGGAAAAATTCTGTGATAAAGGCAATTCAGCTGGTCGATGAGTCTGTCTCTAACTCACTGAAAAATATCCAAATCAAACCAATTGCTCACCATTGACATTGTTATTCGATCAAATGTGACTTTTATGACATACAGCAATAAAAAAATAAGAGTTTAAAGTACAAACGTCTCACTATCTGAGCCTGATAGCTGCATAAGCTGACAGTCAACAAGGTGGCTCCGAAGAGTCGCTTTTTCGATTTTAAAGTGAGCAAAATGATTATCGAACAACCAGTGGGTGAGTGGCGCCACCCCAATGACCAGTATCCGGAATTTGTCTTCAAGGAAGTACAGACATCGGAAACTGTAGACGACAAGGTTTGCGTCGTTGCTATCCATGAAACAGGGGACATCGCAGCCATGGAGTTCGGCGCTAAAGAGACAATGGATATCAAGCCATCAGAGATAAATATTAAGGAAGATATCTGTAGCTTTACTGATGCAGCCCTCCCCAGGAATCATGCAGCCATTGAGGGGGCAGCGTTGTCCATTGTCCACCTCATGACTTCAAAGACAACACCCAGATGAAAGGGCTGAACAACTGGCTCTGTTTAGTTGAGTGGCAACTGTCCATCGCTTGATTCCAACACCCTTATTTGCCTGTGAAAAGGCAAACATTTCCATCATATGGCCACCTTCAGTTTAGGGTGACCTTTTATCGTTTTCGTGGTTTGACATGGCCTGCTCAGGCCGGACTGGATGAGTCTTTATCATGAGTATTTTGGTGAAAGCTGTTACATCGTTACTCCTGTTAATGGGAACGGGGCTGGCACAGGCAGCTGGCGGCGGTGGTGCGGTGCTTGGTGCTACGGGGGAACCGTTGGCGTACCTGTGTATCGCGGTTTTTGTCGTGGCTTATATTGCCGTTATTGGTGAGGAAGTGTTGCATCTGCGGAAGTCCAAGCCTGTGATTATGGCGGCTGGGATCATCTGGGCGCTGATCGCCATTATCGCCCAGGATCATGGTGTCAGTAAGGATGAAGTCCATGCGGCATTGATTCATGTATTGGTGGAGTACAGCGCCCTGTTCCTGTTCCTCCTAGTGGCGATGACTTATATCAACACCATGGAAGAGCGGCAGGTGTTTGCCGCATTGCGCGCAAAACTGATTCAGCGGGGATTGAACTTCCGGCAACTGTTCTGGGTAACCGGTGGACTGGCATTCTGCATATCCCCAGTGGCGGATAACCTGACCACTGCATTGCTGATGGGCTCAGTCATCATGGCCGTGGGTGCAGGTAATAGTCGCTTTATCACCATGGCGATGATTAATGTTGTGGTAGCGGCTAACGCGGGTGGTGCATTCAGTCCCTTCGGTGATATCACTACCCTGATGGTCTGGCAGGCAGGCAAGGTGGATTTCTTCGGTTTCTTTGCGCTGTTTCTCCCGTCGCTGACGACGTTTCTGGTGCCTGCGTTGATCATGAGTCTGTTCATACCGGCAGAAAAGCCGGTCAGTGTGGATGACAATACGGAAATCAAGCAGGGCGGATTAGTGATCTGTGGCCTGTTTATGCTGACGATCATCCTGGCTGTGAGCTTTGAGAAACTACTTGGGTTACCGCCCTTCATGGGCATGATGACCGGCATGTCATTACTGATGTTTTATACTTGGATGCTGAAGAACGGCCACCGGTTATGGGGTAAAAGGGTTGCCAAAGATGCGATACGGGGCGAACTGGATTTCTTCCTGAAAGTCGCCAGGGCGGAATGGGATACCCTGTTGTTCTTCTTCGGAATCCTTTTCTCAGTGGGCGGCTTGGGATATTTGGGCTACTTGGAGCTTGCGTCCGCTACCATGTATACCGATCTGGGCCCATCGATCACGAATATTCTGGCGGGTGTGGTGTCAGCGGTGGTGGATAACATTCCGGTCATGTTCGCCATTATCAGCATGAGTCCGGAAATGGGGGAATTCCAGTGGTTGCTGGTTACCTTGACGGCTGGTGTCGGCGGCAGCATGTTGTCGATCGGCTCTGCTGCCGGTGTGGCCTTGATGGGTGCTGCTAAGGGCAACTATACCTTTATGGGGCATCTGCGTTGGTCGTGGGCAATTGCCCTTGGTTACGCAGCCAGTATTGGCGTGCATTTCCTGGTTAATGGTTAAGTCGGCTTTGATAGACAATATAGATGTCTGAAATTTTGGCATAAGGACGCATTGCCTGATTAATTCATTATCAGGCAATGCAGTTCATTTTCTAGAACCCGTTTACCGACTCTGCTGCTTCTTTACCGTCGGCTTCCAGACGCTCATAAATCCCGCCAAGAATATCCCACTTGTGTTTCACCCAGTCTGGTGCCAACAGGTACTGGTGGGCACCGGAGCCGGTCAGACGGTGGAAAAGCAGCTCTTTGGGAGCGGTTCTGATGATTTCGACCACTGTATCCACATAATCGTTCATGGTCAGCTCGGGTACCAGACCCTGCTTCCACTCTCGGGCCAATTGTGTGCCTTTGACGATATGGAGGGGGTGAATCTTGATGGCTTTTACGCCCAGATCCAACACACGCTGATAACTGGTCAAGGTGTCTTTTGCGGTTTCTCCCGGAATCCCCATGATCAGGTGGGTACACAGGTTCAGGCCGAATTGATGAACCCGCTGTACAGCGTCCTCATAATCGGCAAAGGTATGGCCGCGGTTGATGCGTTCCAGCGATGCATCAAAGCTGGATTGCAGACCGAGTTCCAGCCAGATTTCGTGGCCCTGTTGTTGATAGTCAGCAAGTAGAGCTAGCACAGGATCAGGCACGCAATCGGGACGGGTGCCGATGGCCAGGCCGATAATCTCGTCAGCCGCCAGTGCTTCATCGTAGAGCGCTTTCAGGCGCTCAATCTCGCCGTAGGTGTTCGAATAGGACTGGAAATAGGCGATGAAGCGGCGTGCCTTTCGTACTTGTTCAACCCGTGTTCTTGCCGCATTTAATTGTGCTGTCACAGAGCCCGCTTGGGTCGAAGCAGGGCTGAATGAGTTGTTGTTACAGAAACTGCAGCCGCCAATGCCCTTGGTGCCGTCACGGTTGGGGCAGGTGAAGTCAGCGTTGACGGACAGTTTGTGAATCGGCTCTCCGTATTTTTGCCGGAGATAATTGCCAAAGGTGTTGACGTAACGGGTCAGATCCATAAGCGCGTGATGACGGGTTGTCAGAAACCTGTCGGTTGGCCTCTGCAGTGATTGGAAAGGGGGAAACTGGATGGTTGGCACAATACGTGATCAGCGTGCCAGCCACTATCCGTGTTTTTGCTGATCAGTTTCTGGGAGGTTTTGGGGGATGGCTGCCGGCCTGTGGCCGGCACTGGCGAGAAAGCGGGTGCTTACTGATGCTTGCGCATCTTTTCGAGGACATCTTTGACGATGCGGCGGGCATTGGCCTCGGTGGCCTTGCTGTTCTTGTTGTCTGACTGGCTTTTGCTGTCGATGATGCGCGTTGCCAGCTTACGGGCCACGGACGCGACCAGTTCATCCATGAACGCTTCGTCGAACCAGGGCATGTCGCTGAACTGGATCTGGACCAGCTGCGTTTCCTTCTTTTTCTTGCCCTGCTCAGAGAAATGGATAGCAAAATCTCCGTTATCGGACGCGCTCTGACTGATGGTCAAAGTAAACTGTTCGCCGCTCATGACTATCCATCTCCAGACTGTTATACCCTGATTGTCGGCAGGGGCATGAGCGGCTTTACGGTCTTATGACATGCAATGTTACCTTTGCATGCCTGGCTGGTATTTTTCTGTTCGGGATGCCATTTACCTGCCAGCGGCGAGGTTCAGACTGTGACCTGCGGTGTTTCAGTTTTGCACATTTTCCCAATCAGTTCGGGGGGAGTTGTCATGATTACTGATATCCAGATGCAGTCGCTGGTTCAGCGGATTGCCCATCATGCCACTATGGCGGTGCTGCACGGAAGAATGCCTAAGGACCAGGCGATTGATAATGCGATTCTCTCCACGCTGGAACGGGTGGAAGATGAGAAAACCCATGAAGAGCACTACCTGTTTTCAAGCACAACAGGCAGCCTGGCGCTGGACCTGAGTGATATGCAACGGCTTGAAATGGATGCAGGCAGGGCTTTTCTGCAAGAGGTCCAGACTGAAGATCGCAAGGATGTCACTCATGGCGTGCTGGTTGTGGCCGTATTGGCTGTCATTGCGGCTTTGACCTGGTAATTCCGCGCGGAGTCAGAGTCTGTCGCTGACTCCGCTGCACACGTGATTATTGCTTAAGGTATAAATGCCGGGTGTAGACCTGATCCTGCGGGCTTGAGTAGTAGTTGCCCACCCGGGGTGATACCAGGCGTGCTGTCACATAGTGATACAGGGGAATTACCGGCATCTCCTGATTCAGTATCCCTTCAAGCTTTTCGTAGAGTTTTTCCCGCTTATGGATATCCAGCGTTGTCAGTGCGGTGGTCATTAACCGATCGTATTCAGGATAATGGAACCGGGCTTTATTACTGCTGTGGTCACTGGCAAAGATCGACAGCATGCTGGACGCTTCATCAAAATCCGCAATCCAGCTGGCACGAGCAAGATCAAACTGGCCGGTTTTGATGGATTCAATGGCAGCTTTCCATTCCTGGTTGATCAATTCCACGTCGACGCCTAATCCCTGCTTCCACATCTGGGCAATAGCGATAGCGATTTTTTTACGCGATTCACTGGTGTTATAGAGGATGCTGACTTTCAGGGGGTTGGTACTGGAATAACCTGCCTGTCGATAAAATTCCCGGGCCGCGGCCAGTCGTTCCTCTGGCGACATGAGCTGATAATTCGGTGTGTAATCCGGCATGGATGAGGTGTAGGGCGGTGTGAATGTATAGGCAGGGATCTGCCCTTCACCCAGGACTTTGTCCGTTAAAACCTGACGGTCGATGGCATAGGCGAGCGCTTTGCGCAGATTCGCTTCCATGAACGGCGCCTTGCGGGTGTTGAAGGCGTAATACTCCGTGCCCAGCAAGCGTGACAGTTGAATCTCTTCGGCCTGCTTTTTCTTGATATGAGCATAGAAATTGGCGGGAAGCCCACTGGTGATATCCAGTTCGCCAGCCTGATAGCGGTGATATTCCGCAGAAGGCGAAGTCAATGGCAGGTAGGACACCTGCGAGATTTTCAAGTGCCTGTAGGCGGGATGACGCTTGTTGGCGGTCAGTACAATATGCTCATTGACGACCCAGTCGGTCAGGGTGTACGTGCCATTAGAGACAATATTGTTTTTGTCTATCCAGTTTTCTCCGTGTTCTTTGACAACCTCCCGGGGGACTGGAAACAGTACCGGATGGGTGAGCGTTTCCAGAAACCAGGCCAGCGGTCGGTCGAGCTTTACTTCCAGCGTGTTCGGTGATTTGGCTGTAATTCCAAGGTGGGAGGGGGGCAGTTCTCCTCGAATAATGGCGTCGGCATGCGAGATGCCGAGCATTTCAAGGTACCAGGCATAGGGCGATGCGGTTTTGGGATCGACGGCCCGTTGCCAGGCATAAACGAAATCCTCGGCAGTCACCGGGGTTCCGTTGGACCAGTCACTCTGTCGGAGGTGAAAAGTCCACACCCGGCTGTTATTGCTGACTTCCCAGCGTGTCGCCTGCGCGGGAACAATGTCCCAGCTTCTGTCCCGGGTCACCAGACCGTCAAACAGGTCATTGGCAATGTTGATGGCTGGCAGGCTGTGTATCTGTTGCGGGTCAAGCGATTCGGGCTCTGCTGCATTGCCTCGAACCAGGTGGCTGCCTGAGAGCTTGGCAAACACGCTACTGGCACTGGCCAGAGAGACCGTGATGCAGAGCAGAAAAAGGCAAAGCGACTTACGAAATGAATGGCCGTGTGGCATGCCTGAGTTTCCCCTTTCAGTGATCGCTTAACAGGTTTTAACTATCGTCTTTCTTATGCGGATTGTGGATAACGAGGCGATCCCTGACGCCCTGATCTGACTGGCTGACAACTATCCTTATAGGAGTAACAGGTGAAAAGACACAATCTTTTACTGTAGTTTGGCAGCAGGTCATCAACTATTAAACATACCGCTCATACGCCAAAGCTCAAGGGTAAAGAACGGATTGTTTTGCGAATCAGGAGAGATGGGCAATGACGCAGGTAAATAATAATGGCCCGATAGGACCGGTCGATCCCTCCGGACAACCCGGGTCGACCGGAAAACCCACCGGCCAGGTCGATCAGAAAGATGCGGATGCCTTTGCCAATATGATGGACGGCGATGACACCGCTGACGCGACCCAGGCAGGTGAGGGTACAGAGGAAACCACGCGGGAAGAATTCGAAGAGCTGTTTCGCCGCAACTCTTTCCAGCAGTTTATGGAGCAATCCAAGAAGCTGGTGGATGAGGCGAAAAAGAACACTGAGGGTTAATCAGGCTTCTTCGCGATCGACCGGTTGTGCCTTGCCGTTTTCATCAATGGCCACATAGGTAAAGATCCCTTCCGTGACTTTGGCCCGGGTCTGGTTATAGGGCATGCCCATGGTCCAGACTTCAATGCGAATCCGCATTGAGGTTCTTCCCACCTTCAAAATATCGGTATAACAACAGACGATCTCTCCAACACGAACGGCCTGGTGGAAACTCATGGATTCAATGGCCACGGTCGCGATCCGGCTATGGCTGCGTCCCTTGGCGGCCAGACCACCCGCGATATCCATCTGGGACAGCAACCAGCCGCCGAAAATATCGCCATTGGGGTTGGTGTCAGCGGGCATGGCCAGGTTGCGGAGAGAGAGTTCGCCTCGAGGTTCGGTCATGGTGGAGCTCCGGGTTCGGTGTGAGGCGGGGAATCCTAATCACTGGCTGCCGGGTGAACAATGGTGAAGTATGCGTACCTGAAAAAGACCTGCCCGAAAAAAGATCAGGCTTTCCTGCCGAAATGAGACCGATGTCGCTGTCTTTAGCCGCTGTTGGTGGAAAAATAGCTGTCGGTTTGAAGTATAAACCGGAATAAGGAATGACTGCTGCAGTGTAATCGCCAGGAGACACGGGCATGGCCAATGCTGAATTAAAAGCACCAACATCTACAGCCAATGTTGTCAGCATTATGGGAAAGTCGGCGGTTGTCGGTGAGAGTCGACTTGAGTACCTGATGCAGCAGGCCCATAGCATCGGACATTACCGTGATATGCCGGCAAAGGCGGATGACACGGTACGGAGAGTCGCCACACTGTTTGATGTGGTGTTGGCTGAGCCTGCAATGCCACCGTCGATGAAAACCTTGCTGGAGCAGCTCCAGCTCCCTCTGCTCAAGGCCGCCATGATTGATGGGGCAGCATTTTCCAGGGAATCTCATCCAGCCAGAAAACTACTCAATGAACTGGGTAGGGCAGGTATACAGTGCCGGGGAGATATTGCTGCATCCGATCCCCTGCATCGTCTGGTCGAAAAGGCGGTTCTCGCAATACAGGATCAATTCGTGATCGAAACCAGTGTCTTTCAACAGGTATTGATGGATTTCAATACCCGTTTCGTGCTGGAACAGCAGCGCCAACAGCGCTTGCTACAGCGGCAGCAGCAAGCCACTGAGGCGCAACAGCGCGCAGATTCTGCAAAGGAACTGATTCGTGAACATCTGGATATGGTTCTGAATGGTTTTCTTCTACCCGAGCATGTGCTCAATTTCATGCATGACATCTGGGGGCATTACCTGTTTATTGTCTACCTGAAAGAGGGTGATGGCAGTGATGCCTGGCAACGGGGGCTTAAAACGCTCGACTATCTTATCGCCACACTGCGGCTGACTCAGCAGGAACGTCGCGAAAAGGTGCTGCCCAAGCTGTTTGCTGTGATTCGGCAGTCACTGGACAGTATTGGTTTTGATAAGTGCGCTATTGATGAGCAGCTTCAGAGGCTGACAAGGTTTTATAAAGAACAGCCCAATATCTCTGTGACCCAAGCGGTTCAGGAATCTGATAAGGATGAATGTGAGGAACTTCCCAGTACTTCTGCTGAGCCCAAAGCATCATCGGACAATCAGATCGCTACTGAACGTACCATTGATACGCGTAAACAGCGGATGCAGGTGGGTAAACAGGTTGATCAGTTCAACCCCGGCTTGTGGGTGACACTCTTTGAGCGCAATGGTGAACAAATCAGGGCAAAGTTATCTGCCGTTTTGCGCAGTGATGATCGATATATTTTTGTGAATCAGAAGGGGGATAGGGTAAAGGAGCTTTCCCGTTCGGCATTGGTTCGTGCGATCTATTCAGGGTTTATACAGGTCATAGAGGCGGGGGAATAAATAGAGCCCCGTGGCTGATTCATAAAGTTGATGCCCTCGGCTAGCCGAATCAACATCCCTCCAAATAGCATGGAGCTCTTCAAGCTGACGGCTTGTTTTCATAAGCCAATGAGTCAACCGCTCCCTGTCCACTATGTACGCCCCCTTCGGTAACTGACGATGGTTTGCTGCGGATCAGGTAGCCCGCATAATCCATCTCACTGGTGAGGGAATGACCATTCAGATGCAGGGTGAACATGCCAATTTCACTGATCAGGTCATCGACGGGTGTTGCTTCACCCCGACGCACTACCAGTGCCGGTTGTGAGCGATGCCTTGGGTGTAACCGTCGCATCAGTGACCAGGCGGAATAGTCTTCAGCCCTCAGGCTATTCAGTTTGGGTAAAATCGCGTCGTCAAAGACACAGTGGCCACCGCCTTCGCCCTGGTTTTTCAGTACCCAGTCATGGGGATTCTCATGCTTAAACCAGGCTATCGCTTCATGATCAACCGGGCGCATTTCGCCCAGAAAGGGTTTGATCCGGGTGGCCTCATCGTCGGTCAGGCCAAACGCGGCTAACTGCTCGATCGACATGGAAGAGAGCAGCATCTGTACCCGCTTGCTGGTTGCCAGCTGTTGGCTGACGGTGGCATTGATCGCCACACGGTGCTGTTCAATCATCACCCGGGTTTTGCCCAGGGCTTCACAGCAGCGGGCCTCGTCTACATCGTGGGCCACATAGTCACAGTACTGATAGCCAGCCCGGAGATAGATGGCATCGACACCGCCCAAATCATTCAACAGTAATCGTTGGTTTTCTCCAGACGAAAGCTGGTCATACAGTTGCCGGAAGGTTCTGCGGACCGTTTTGACACCTTCCTGTTGAATCGCCTCTTCCAGCAGGTGCTGGTCATAGACATTATCTTCATCGGGCTGAATCACCATGATAAACAGGGGCTTCCCCGTTTCTCCTGATTGTGCCCGGACCGTTTTTGCTGCACCGGCAATGCCTTTGGCGAGATGTTCTATGCAATGGTTAGGTACCAGTTCCTGTGACGACTCTTCTGACCAGTGCTGAAGAACAGATGGCCACTGATAGCCAAGATAATGATGCAATTCATGGGCTCGTTGACCAAAAGGTCCCATACCTGCGGCAATGCCGTTGAACTCAATCAGCTGGGGGCCGCGCTCAGCATCGTCCATAAAGTCGGTTCGCATGAGCAGCATGGGAATGCGCTCAGCAGGGATGGAACCGTGATGGATAGCCTGATGCAGCGCGAGCAGACTGGCAAAGAAAGGGTCTGCATTGCAGAGCGGGCTTATCGCTTCGCTGAGAAATTCATGATCTTCGGAGACGCCATGAATCAGTTTACCCATCAGAGGCACGATGGCTTTCAGTAACTCAAACCGTTCTCGCTGTATCAGGGTTGGCGCAAAGCTGAAAGCACAATGGGTGGCAGAGTCACTGGCCGTTTTCAGAGCCATGCCATGCAACAGTGACCACTCGATAGCATCTTGAACAGCGAAGGCGGTCATTGTGTCTCTCATGATTTGACTCTCTGGGGAATGAAGCAAACGAGGGTGCCGTCGAGGGCAATGTATCAGTAAATCCAATGATTGATAATAGTTGGGTAAGATTGACTCACCCGTGCTATTTGAAGGACGTATCTTAATAATTTTCTTAAGTGCTTATTCTGATTTCATGTCGTTTTCTGTTTACAGCAAGTCTTGCATACACTGTAAGCATTAGATGCATCAAGGATGATTCAATGAAATTTCTTGTGACCGGTGCCAATGGGTTTATTGCCAGTGTGATCGTGGAACAGTTGCTGGAGGCGGGCCATCAACTGGTTCTGGCAAGCCGCAGGGGACTCACAGGTTTCCCTGTCAATCAGGTCACGGCTATTCCGATGGATTTCAATCAGTGCCTTGATCCTGATGAGTGGAAGGATTATCTGCAGGGTGTGGATGGGGTCATAAACTGCGCAGGTATTCTGCGTGAATCCACGTCAGGCGACTATGAGCGTATTCATTTTCAGGCACCGCAGGCGTTGGCCAAAGCCTGTTTAGGCTGCGGCGTGAAACGCTTTGTGCAGATCTCTGCGGTGGGCGACGCTGAGACGTCCGACTTCATTTCCAGCAAACACCGGTTTGATGAATGGCTGCTTGCTTCTGGTCTGGACGGTACGGTGATTCGGCCATCGGTAGTGGTGTCCTTGCGAGGTTCTTATGGGGGAACGTCGTTATTAAGGGCGCTTTCAGCGCTTCCCGGTTTGGTGATTTTACCGGGAAAGGGAGAGCAGAAAATCCAGCCGGTACTATTAGAAGATCTGGCCAGCGTTGTGGTACAGCAGGCAGAGATCAAAGGGGATTCTCATATGGCTCTGTTGTACGTCGCTGGCCCTGAACCCGTCACGTTGCGGGACTTCCTGCTCACGCAGCGCCAGTGGCTGCAATTGCCAGCCGGCTTATGCATCCGTATACCGCTGCCCTTGGTACGAATGGCGGTGCAACTGGCTGAACTGTTTGGTGCTGGGCCTATGGGACAGACGGTCAATACCTTGCTGGAACGCGGCAATACGGTGCCGGAAGATGCCACGACGGCACGACAGGAAAATACGGGGGTTCAGCCACGATCGGTCATTGAAACCCTGCGGTCATCATCCAGTTTTGTGCAGGATCGCTGGCATGCCCGTCTTTATGGGTTTCGTTCAATCATGCTGTTTGTGCTGAGCTGTCTCTGGATCTTGTCCGGGATATCAGGGTTGGTGCACGGGCAGGCTGGCTTTGCGCCGATTCTGAATGCGATGCAGATCCCCGTAGCATTCCAGGGTGGGCTGGTGCTGGCAACCAGTGTTCTGGATATCGCCTTGGGAATGGCGGTGTGGTTCTCACGCTGCCGTTTTCTGGTCCTGGGATTAATGGCGCTCTCTGTACTGGCTTATACCGCGACACTGGCGGTTTTGGCGCCCGATTACTGGCTATCTCCCCTCGGCGGTCTGGCCAAGAATCTTCCCCTGTTGGTCTTGCTGGGAATGAGCGTGATTATGGAAAAACAACGATAGGGCAATCAGACTATGGACTATTACCTGCCATTGAAACTGATTCACATCCTGTCATCCACCGTGTTGTTTGGTTCCGGGATTAGCATTGCCTTCTTCATGTGGCGTGCTGATCGCAGTGGCGATCTTGGAAGGGTGGCTATGGTATCCAGGCAAGTTGTATTGGCGGATTGGTGTTTCACCACCCCCTCAGTCATTGTGCAGCCTCTCACGGGATTTGCGATGGTATGGCTGGCTGGTTTTCCGCTTTCAAGTCCATGGATTCTGCTCAGTATTGTGCTGTATGGCTTTATCGGCCTTTGCTGGCTACCGGTGGTCTGGATTCAGTGCCGGATTGCCAATGCCTCGGAAAAGGCCCTTGCAGAAACTGCGGGTTTCAATTACCCCCACCGGTATCTGATGCGCTACTGGTATGCATTAGGCTGGGCAGCCTTCGTCAGCATGGTGGGTATTTTCTTTTTGATGGTTTTCAAACCAGTTTTATGGTGATGAGAGATGAAATGTTTTTTCCGCCTAATATGTATTTTGGGGGAAGAAAGGGTATGTCTAAATCTCCCAATAAAAGGGGCATTTTTGTATCGAAGATAATAGGTATAGCGCGATGTGTGATTTTTCAGGCTTAAATGAGTACTTCAAATTGTGTTTACTCTTTCACTGCCTGAAAAGTCACACATCGCGTGAGGCATAAAAAACATTGGCCAGTGATGTCACTATTCGATAGCCAGAGAGGAGTCAGTTAAGTCCAATGTATAGAACCTATATCATAAATATGTTTTATACGTAGTTTTTCGATCCATTGGTCAGAAATTGGAGCCAGAGAGGAGTCAGTTAAGTCCCTACCTTGTATATTGATGCCTTAATAGACTTCTTGCACTTGCCTGGTCAGAGACGCTTGGCTCTGTTGTAGGTTCTGGGACACAGGATGTACACCAATACGTGTGACATCCTGTTGGCCCGACGATAGGAATATTATCAATGTCCATGGTACAGACTTTGCTTTCCTCCGCAGCGGAGGATGTTTGAACTATCTTATTATCGCTGAAATGTATAGAACCTATATCATAAATATGTTTTATACGTAGTTTTTCGATCCATTGGTCAGAAATTGGAACTAGTCTATGTATGCTTACTACTCCATCATTCGATCCAATTGCCAAAGCATTTTCTTGAGGGTTAAAATTAAAAGAACGTATGACACCTCCATGTTTAATAGGGCCAGGATAAGCTAAATACGGTTTACATTTCTCAAAATGTATGATCTCAGCCGATGGTAATTGCTCAAAAAGCCTTGGTAATCGCGTAAATAGGATTGTCGTCTATCATACCCAACCATGCCTTTTCCATTTGCTGTTCCAGATGACCAGAGAAACGAACTGGTCACAAAAATGCTCAACTACATAACAAGGGCTCAAGAGGAGAACGTCCGCCTCAAAGAGAGGATCAGCATTCTTGAGGAGGAAATACATCGTCTGAAAGGGCTTAATGGTAAACCCGACATAAAGCCCAACACTCCGCCGAAGGATTCCGGTTCAGCAGGTGACAATCAGCCAACAGATGGATCTGAGTCTGACCATCAAAAGCGAGATACCGGAAAACCGGATGAACGCACCCGGAAAAAACGCAAGAAGCCGCCAAAACCAAAGGATCCCACCTGCAAGCGGGCTGCTCCAGAGTCCATACCTGAAGGCGCTGTATTCAAAGGCTTCAGCACATACGATGTGCAGGAATTGTCATTTGAAGTCAATTTCCTCCGATATGAGCTTGAGCACTGGACTACCCCTGATGGTCAATCTCTGCATGGACGTTTGCCTAAGGCCATGCAGGGCTATCATTTCGGACCAAACCTTCGTTGCTATGTTCTACACCAGCATCATGCCTGTGCTGTCACAGAGCAGCAATTGCTGGAATCACTCTGGGACTGGGGTGTTTCCATATCAGCAGGAGAACTCAGCAACCTGCTTACCCTGAACCATGACGATTTTCACGAGGAAAAGGATGGGCTTCTGGCAACCGGCTTGCTCCATTGTGGTTACTTGCAGGTAGATGACACAGGGGCTCGTCATAAGGGGCAGAACGGTTACTGTACTTTTATTGGCAACCCGCAGTTCGCATGGTTTGGTAGTACCGGGAGTAAAAGCAGAGAGAATTTTTTAACTTTGCTACACCGCCCCTGGCCAACACACGTCCTGAATGAGCATGCCATGGATTTTCTGGAGGAGCATAAGTTTCCAGCCAAGTGGCGTTTGGTGTTTCAGGCGTGTCTCGGTGTTCATTTCCTCAGCCTGGATTCGTGGCATGCCTTTCTGAACGATTGCGGTCTGAAAGGCCCCATACTTCGTAAAAAAGCGTCGGAAGCGATGCTGTATGGTAGCCTCATTGCACACGGGGTTCGCCCTGACCTGCCCATTCACAGTGACGGCGCTGGTCAATTTGATGTGTTTACCCGCTCAGGGTGCTGGCTCCATGCGTGTCGTCCGATAGAGCGGGTGATCCCGGTTAACAACGAGCAGGTGGAAGAGCAATACCAACTGCTATGCCAGTTCTGGGAACTCTACCGGGACCTCAAGGCTTTCAAGGAAAATCCAGATCAGGACTTTGCCCACAAAATTCGCAGCAGTTTCCGTCAACTGGTACAGGTCAAGGTGGAATGCAGCGGGTTACGAGAAGCCTTGGGTAATCTTGCCGTCAAAGAGCCTGAGCTACTGGCGGTACTGGATGATCCCGGTCTTCCATTGCACAACAACTTGAGCGAAAGCCAAATCAGAGAACACGTCAAGCGCCGCAAAATCAGCGGCGGCACTCGGAGCGAGTCTGGTCGACAGGCTCGCGATACCTTCGCCAGTCTCAAGAAAATGTGTCGGCTTCATGGAATTTCTTTCTGGAGTTATCTTCAGGACAGGATGCATGGCTATGACTTAATCCCCCGGTTAAGCGAGTTCATAAAGCAAGCTGTCTATGGTGATATGGACGATAGTTTTGCCAAGGTTTTTTGAGCAATTACAGCCGATGCTTCTCCTCGCAGAAGTAAAGCTGGATTCAAGCAATAAGTGCAACAGACCGCCCTGTATAGACTTCAATTGGTGTCAGTCCGCCAAGAACCTTGCGAGGCATGCTGTTTATCTGTAATTCCATTGCTTCTATCTCCTTCTCTGTGATTTGTCCAAGCGCCATCTTTTTCGGCCATTGGCGACGAATAATCCCGTTGGTGTTCTCATTGGTTCCTCTCTGGTAGCTGGCGTAGGGCTTTGCGAAATAGATGTCTGCATTAATGGCCTTTGATACCAGTGCGTGCATGGCAAACTCGCCACCGTTATCAAGCGTGACAGTCTTTGCTCCATGTGCCCGTTTCAGCATCTCTATCATCTTGTTGGCAACGGTTTCAGCGTTCTTGCTATCAACCTTACCGATCAGTGTGAGACGGCTTTTACGGTCAACAAGGGTAACCAGATGGGCATCTTGACCATAAACAGTGTCACCTTCCCAATCACCCGGACGTGCACGTTGTTCAACGATATCAGGACGCTCAGTAATATCTTTTCGATCCGGTATCAATGAGCGACCCGCCTTGCGTTTACCGCCTTTCCAGCGTGTTTTTCCGAATCTGGGCAACGCCTGGTACAGAGTACCGCCGTTAACTTTATCCTGAGCAATCAGGTGATAAATCGTCGTATGACTAATCGCCTGGTCTGGTAGCTCTATTTTCATACGGCAACTGATGTTTTCTGGTGACCAGCCAAGTGACAGCCCTTTCGCAACGATCTGTTTATGCTGCTCATCTCGTTTCTTTGCCTTGTGGGCATTTCTTTTTCTGTCGGTTTTCTTTTGTTCAGCGGCTTCAGGGCAGTAACCATCAGGTCCGGAATTACGTTTTAATTCACGACTCACGGTGCTTTTGTCTACACCAAGCGTTTCAGCAACAGCTTGTAGTGACAGTCCGTTTTTCCGCAGCGCCTGAAGCTGGTATCGTTGGCTCTGAGTCAGCTGTTTGTAGTGTTTGGTTTGAGTGCTCATTCCAGACGTCCATTTCAGAGTGTGACAACTTAGAAATCTACTGACAGCTGTCTCACTTCTCAAATTTCAGCCTGTTGCACTTATTGTATTAACCCAGCAAGAACTATTTGTTTGGGTCGAGGATAAATGTTTAATCTCTTCCTCAAGAGTAACTACTTCTTTAAAGTGGAGTTTTTGATTCTTACGCCGAAAGCTTAGAATGTCAGCACGGCCAGTATTAGTCAGACTGACTATTGCTACTCCGCCCTTAATAGGGTGGGATTTCACTAGCCTTGTCTGTCGGTCCATTTTATTTATTCTTTCTAATGTTTCTACATTTATCTGAAGGTTTTCGTCACACCCTTCAAACATACTTTTTACAGCTGTTTTCATGTCAGCATTATGTACACTTCGATACAAGAACTTTGCTACAACTTTCTTCGGTTTACAGGTCGCACCTGCTACTTCTATTCCCTCTATTAGGCCGCCGCTTGCTAATTCTGATCCAGGTGTCGATGCCTCATTAGCTAATTCTACTGTCTCTGATGTGCCTGGCCTTTCAATATCTCCAGTAACAGTTTTAGTGAAAAAGCTAAAGTTCAAACGGTTCATTGTCTAATTCCTCAAGCAAATAATGAGTTAAAGTAATTATTTGTTTGATTGTTAATATGTGTAATTGTTCAAAAAAATGATTTTTTAGTCATGTAGATAAAAGAGATTTTTTCTGAGTGGTGTGTATTTCATATCATCAAGAGCTAAAGCAATCGAAGCTGTTAAGCACTCCTATCGATACCTTCTACGTTACAGATCGGAGTAGCTTGGCCTGTATTTTTGTTGTTTTCTTTTTGATGATATTTAAACCAAATATATTCTGATTAGCTATATGTCATTTTCTTAACCGAAACACAGCTCTCAGGGCGCTATAGTGTAACTAGACCTTACAGCATAAGGATCAGTTTTCTGGCGGTACAGGGAGTACGTTATGCTGCTGAATATGGAGATGCTTCGGGACTTTTTTGGAGACGAGGGAGAGATCCGTGAGGTTCTCGCCCAATTTGTCGAAACCACGGACAGCGATATCCTGCAGCTTGAACAAGCCATAGGGGAGCGGGATATCGGTCAGGTCGCGGAACTGGCCCACAGGATCAAGGGTGCCAGCCAGGTGATTGGTGCGGCAGATCTGGTTCGTGCAGTGGGTGAGCTGGAAGCCGATGCCAGAACTCATGATGACCACTGTTTCGACGAACTTTACGCGGCGCTGGCTGAAACTTATCGTCATGTCAGTGAAGAAATACGCAATCTCTGACGCATCCCGCCTGCCAAATGATCATGGTATGATCGCCTGCATTAGAACACCTCGAATGCTGTTGAAGCATTCATAGATGCTTTTTTCATAACCCCAACCGGTACTATCACAATAAGCGGTGGACGTACGATGAATTCAGCCCCTGTCGGGCAGGCTGAGACAGAGCTGCAGACCTGGTTGTCTGGCTGTGCCCGGGGACACCATCCTTCCCTCAAGAAACTCTATCAGCGCACTTCCGCGAATCTGTTTGCGGTTGCCTTGCGTATATTGAATGACCGGCAAATGGCAGAGGACTGTCTTCAGCAGGCGTATCTCAAAATCTGGCAAAACGCGGGACGTTATGACCATAGCAAGGCTCGCCCTATGACCTGGATGAACACAATCGTCAGGAATCAGGCGTTGGATATGCTGAGACGTCGCCGGGTTGTGGAAGTCAGTGACAGTGATGAGCAGGTTGCCGTACTGGTGGATGAGTCACCCTCACAGGAAGACGAGGTCTTCCGAAGGCAAAGAGGTGGTCAGATTCACCATTGTCTGGAAACGCTGTCCGGGCAGCAGCGCCAGTGCATTGAACTGGCGTATTTCGAGGGTATGACGCATCAGGAACTGTCCGAACGGCTGAGTGCGCCACTGGGTAGCGTAAAGACCTGGATACGACGTGGGCTGCTGAGGTTGAAAGAATGTCTGAATATCTGAATCTGAGTGATCCGGAGCAGCGAAACCAGGCAGCGGCAGATTATGTATTGGATTTGTTGGATCAGCATGAGAAAGCGGCATTCGAAGCCCTGCTGTCAGTCAGTCATGATGCCCAGAGAGAGGTGGCCCAGTGGCGGGAAAATCTGGATACCCTGAATCAATCATTAACGCCGGTGACGCCCCCTGATCATGTCTGGAAAGCAGTGTGTGACCAAACCCGTCCGGCTGGTCGCTGGTGGGATAACCTACTGGTCTGGAAAAGCGCTGCCGCCGGATTATTCGGCATATTGCTGGTGGTTGGGGTACTGCTTCTACGCAATCCTTACCCGGCCGTTAACGGTGATTATGTGTATGTTGTTCAGGGCAATACAGCACGGCCTGAGTGGATTGTAAATGCGTCACTGTCGACGAGTACCGTCAGCATGAATGCCATCCAGCCAGTGGATCTGCCTAATGGGCAAGTCTGTGAACTCTGGCTGATGCTCAAGGGGCAGGAACCGGTTTCTCTGGGCATCCTGCCGAAACAGGGCGTGAAGACGGTTGAACTCGAAAAGTCCTGGCGTGATCAGCTGGCGGAAACGCCGTTGGTGATTACGGTTGAATCACCACAAGGGGCGCCCAGTGGTTATAAGATGGGACCAGTGGTGAATCAGGGGGAATGGGTGCCTGTTAGCAAGAGTATTTAATGACAGGTTCTCTGTTGTCAGGGCTTGGAGCAGGCAGGTTATTTTAGGCTGTCTGCTCCCGAAACTTATCACAGTGGTAGCGATAACATTTCATGGTGTCAGGCCAACTTTCCAGCGGCATGCCAGCTTTGCGTTTCAGGTGGTTCAGAAACTGTTTGGGTTCGGGTAACTGTGACCAGACCTGCGGAAGGAAGGTTGCACGGTGATGGCCGTCATCAATCAGCAGGCCGTCAATGCCGGGATGCAATTGTGCGAGCAAATCCTGTTCATCGTTGACCTGCATTGGTTCCATAGGCGATAAGATCGAAATTTCTACAGTAATCTTTTCCAGCTCTTCAGCTGAGACCGGGGGAAAACGTGGATCCTTGAAAGCACTCGAATACGCATTGGCGGCGACATCATTGATGAGAGGGCGATGCGCTTCCAGAGAACCAATACAGCCGCGAAGAGTTTGATTAAGCGTCAGCGTCACAAAGCTGGCCCTGATACTCTTTAGCGGATTGGGAGCTGTTTCCGTTTCTGGCACCAGCGGCTTACCTGACTGCAGGCCGTTTTCGATACTCTTTCTTGCAATGGCCAGTAATTGCGCCTGGTCTTCTTCTGTCCACATGGTGTTTTCCTTTCAGGCCAGTGTGGCTTCGCAATTAGCGTCAATTATTGCAGGGCAAATGCGGCATAACCCACGACCCGGTTTTTATCACCAGCGGTATCGCCAGAATTACAGACTTCCAGCGTAGAGACCTGCATGCCTTTCTGTCTGGCAACTTCCAGCAAACCATTTAGCGGTCGGCAGCCACAGGCCTGGCCGCCGGTCAGGTTGGGGGTCAATTGTTCAATGGCTTTGATAGTGGCGGCATCCCGGGCGCGGGCTTCATCGTAGGTATGGTAATGGCTGAGATCGGTGCTGATCACAATCAGGGTTTCATCACCGCCCCAGATGGCTTCCAGCACTTCCGCAACGGCTATCGTTGAGGCGTCACCCACAACCAGCGGTACCAGGTGGAAATCTTTCAGGCAACGCTGCAGAAAAGGAACCTGAACTTCTAATGAGTGCTCCATGGCATGAGCGGCATCCAGAACCTGTACCTGACCCAGGCTGAGCAGGGTTTGCATGGCCTGGGTATCCAACGGAACTTCACCCAATGGCGTGGTAAAGGTTTCGCAGTCTGGCAATGCCAAGCCCCGGAAAGGCACTCGATGGCTGGGGCCCAGCAGAATGACCCGCCGAATCGTATCTGCCTGTTCCTGCAGCAGGCGATAGGCTGTCGCGGCTGTCTGCCCTGAATAGATATACCCGGCATGAGGCACTACCAGTATCTTGGGCGACAGATCCCGCTTCGGTGCATTGGCAAGGAAGGTGGCAATCGCAGCATCCAGCTTTTCGGTGTTGGCAGGATAGAAACTCCCTGCCACGGCAGGTTGTCGTGTTTTCATAGCAGGCCCCCGATTTGTCGAGCATAGTTAAGTATAACCATGACCCGGCAGGCGCATCAGAATATTTGCTGATCAAGCATGTTATGGATCGTGGTAATTGGTTTTTGCATCTCCGGACATTTTGCCTAATGCTTAGTGGCAGGAAACTCTAAGGAGGGAATGGCCATGGTTCAGGCATCCATCGTACCGCCATCGGCATTTCCGACCCGTTACTGGCATGGGCTGGAAGACGGGCGAATACAGTGTGATCTTTGCCCCCGGGCATGCAAGCTGCGGGAAGGGCAACAGGGACTCTGTTTTGTGCGGGAGCGTAGGGATGATGCGATTGTACTGACCAGTTATGGCCGTTCCAGCGGATTCTGCATTGACCCTATTGAAAAGAAACCCCTTAACCACTTTTTGCCGGGTACGCCGGTGTTGTCGTTTGGGACTGCCGGTTGCAACCTGGCCTGCAAGTTCTGCCAGAACTGGGATATCAGTAAATCCCGGCAGGTGGATTCCCTGGCAGACAGTGCCATGCCGGAACGGCTGGCCGCCGCAGCCGTTCAATTGAAATGCCGAAGTATGGCATTCACTTACAATGATCCCATTATTTTCCTTGAGTATGCGAACGATGTGGCCCAGGCCGGGCATGAAGTGGGTGTACGTTCAGTAGCCGTCACGGCAGGTTATATTTGTGATGAACCGAGAGTCGATTTTTTCCGTCACATGGATGCTGCCAATATCGACCTTAAGGCATTTACAGAACGTTTTTACAAGAAAATTTGTGGTGGGGAACTGGCGCCGGTTTTGGAAACTCTGATTTACCTCCGTCAGGAAACCAATGTCTGGTTTGAGATCACAACGTTGCTGATTCCGGATGAAAATGACTCCGATGCTGAACTGGACGCCATGACGGGCTGGATCGTTGAACATCTTGGGCCTGATGTGCCATTACATTTTTCAGCATTCCACCCAGACTGGAAAATGACGGACAAGCCCAACACCCCAGCGGCAACCCTGACTCGCGCACGAAAGATAGCGATGCAAAATGGCATTCGTTACTGCTACACCGGTAATGTGCATGATCCCGTCGGCAGTAGCACCTATTGCCATGCTTGTGGAGAGCGGTTGATTGAACGGGACTGGTATCAGCTGGGCGATTGGCAATTGAATGATAGGGGTTGTTGCAACCATTGCGGCGCTGAGTTGTCGGGCGTTTATGAACCGAATGCCGGCGACTGGGGTCGCCGGCGTATTCCGGTCAGGATGACAAGCTGAGTCGCGTCAAATGCGCAGTATCAGTGGGCATCCTTGGCGAGTTCAGCAATTTCCTTGAGCCGCTCCAGTACCCGGTAGTTGATGGTGCCTTTCGGGTATTTGCCACGGCTGTTGAGTTTGCCGGGTTTCATATTGCAGAGGATCTCCAGAGCTTCTTCAACCTCTGATACCGCATAAACCGTAAACTGCTTGGCACGGACGGCATCCTGAATTTCCGGTTTGAGCATCAGGTTGCGGACGTTGGAGGAAGGAATGATTACTCCTTGATTTTCCTTCAGTCCGCGGGCCTTACAGAGATCAAAGAACCCTTCAATCTTCTCGTTCACACCGCCGATAGCCTGCACCTGACCATGCTGGTTGATAGAACCGGTAATCGCCAGTCCCTGGTTAATCGGGATCTCAGTCAGTGCAGAAATCAGGCAGCAGAGTTCGGCCAGCGATGCACTGTCGCCATCGATGTAGCCATAGGACTGCTCCATCGCCAGGCTGGCAGAGATAGCCAGCGGGAAATGCTGGGCATAGCGGGCACCCAGGTAGCCGGTCAGGATCATGACCCCCTTGGAGTGAATGGCCTGACCCAGCTGAACTTCCCGCTCAATATCAACAATGCCCTGAGAGCCCGGGTACACCGCGGCAGTAATGCGGGCGGGTGAACCAAAACTGGTGTCGCCAACAGCTAGGACGGTCAATCCATTGATCTTGCCGATGGCAGTGCCCTCGGTGTCAATCAGGATACTGCCTTCCAGCATCTCCTTCTGGATTTCCTTGCTGACCCGGCTGGTACGTTCCGCTTTGGCTTCCAGCGCCTTGTTGATGTGGTGATGGGTGATTTTCCGTCCCTTGGCCATTCGGCGGATGAAATCTGCCTCCGCCAGCAGGTCGAACAGGTTACCAATATGGGCTGACAGGTGGCCCCGATGTTCTGCGAGACGTGAGCTGTGTTCCACCATACGGGCAACGGCCTGGGGAGTCAGTGCCGGATAGCCTTCGTCATCCGCCCTGGTTTTCAACAGGCGGGCAAAGGCGTGGATAGTGTCCGGTGTGCGTTCCAGGTAGCCGTCGAAATCCACCAGAACCCGGAACATTTCGTGGAAGTCTGGATCCAGTTCCTGCAGGAGGTAATAGATCTGACGAGAACCAATCAGGATTACCTTGACGTTCAGAGGAATATCATCCGGCGTCAGGGTGATGGTGTTCACCAGTCCCAGTTCAGCAGCCGGTGATTCGATTTTCAGCTGTTCTTCTTTCAGCGCACGCTTAAGGGCTTCCCAGACAAACGGCTCATCCAGCAGTTTGGCGGCTTCAATCACCAGGTAACCGCCATTGGCCTTGTGCAGGCTGCCGGGGCAGATCTGACGGTAACTGGTGATCAGGGCACCCATTTCGGCAGCATATTCCACCCGGCCAAACAGGTTCTTGTAGTTAGGGTGGGATTCAAAGACCACCGGCGCCGGTGATTTCTTTTTGTGCCCAACAACGATATTGGGAGAATACTGTTCTTCCAACTGGGCGCGCTTGCTACCGTCATCACGGGATTCGATGGCCCGTTCTTCTGCCAGGATTTCCACCACAACCTTATGCAGGTCCTGCTTCATGGCGGCCAGGTAGTTCAGGACATCTTTGTGTTTGCTGTACTTTTTCTTGAGCGGCTTGATCAGCGGCTCCAGCGCCTTGTCGATGGTGCTGTGGTTGAGTTTGCGCAGCTCCTCGCTGGATTCCCGTTTCCACTGGGGCAGTTCAGCCAGCCCATCGTTGAGCAGGGTTTCGAGTTCGGTGATGTCATTGTTGAAACGTTCCCGTTCCTCATCGGGCAGCCTGGCGAATTCAGTTTCATCCATAGCTTTGCCTTCGCACATAGGCGCGAAGGTCAGGGAGCCGGCTTCCCGGAACAGGGCGATGTTACGGCGCAGCGCTTCCTGTTCCACACGATCGATGGCCAGGTCATAACTCTTGTTGAAGTTGCGCTCAATAATGCTTTTGCGTTGCTGGTAGGTCGGATGTTCGAAGGCGGCCGGGAAGGTGTCCAGCAGGCCATCAATTAATGTGTCGAAATCTGCCTGAAGCACCTGGCCGGTGCCAGCCGGCAACTGCAGTACAGAGGGGGCGCGGGAATTATCAAAGTTGTTGACGTAAGCCCAGTCCGAGGGCTCTTCCATCCGCTTGGCTTCACTTTTCAGGTAGTGCCGTACGTAGGAGGTCCGGCCTGTGCCTGATTCCCCCATAACATAGATGTTATAGCCGGAACGCTGCATGGCGACGCCGAACTGGATGGCGCCGACAGCCCGTTCCTGCCCCAGCGTGCCGACAAACGGTTCCAGCTCGTCGGTGTCCTTGAAACCCAGCTCTGCCGGTGTCTGGCGGGCAGAAAGATGGTTGGCGGCGACTTTTAGCTTGTTCACTGCGGTTGACATTAAGATCGTTTTCCCTGAGCTGTTTCTCTTCAATAATACCTTAATCCGCCCAGTCGCAGGACTGTCTTGGCGGTTAACCCGGGTTTCCGGATCGGATGGAACCTTCTGGGTGGTGTACAGGTTCCGGTACGGCTTGGGACGGGGATATTACAGGTAGTCTGAGGTTAATTATTGTCGGATTACAACGGCCTGACAAACCCGGATTGACTGATTGCTAAACCCCTGTTTTGTTTGTGGTATTTAATATCATGAAATTAGGAACTTTTTGACCAAAAAGTTGTCTATGCTTCGTTCGCTTTGAATATGTGCCTGCGGTGTTATCGCGAGGTCGCGGTGCATAGTAACGGGATATCCAACGGGCCAGGGATGTGTGCTGACATATACCTCTCGGACGCTCTTTATACAGCCGAGGGCGGTCAGGCGAACCAAAACTGTGTTGAACCTGTGGAGACTGGATCAGACAGCGATGATAACAATCGACAACCTCAAAAAGACCTTTGGCCGGTTCACGGCCGTCGACGGAATTACCTTTTCTGTCGGGCCGGGCGAAGTGCTTGGCTTTCTGGGCCCCAACGGGGCCGGCAAATCCACCACCATGAAGATGATCAGCGGCTTTATCAAGCCTACCTCGGGCGCTGTCAGCGTCTGTGGGCATGATGTGCTTCGGGATCCGGTTGCTGCCAAGCGGATGCTGGGTTACCTGCCGGAAGGGGCACCTGCCTACGGTGAAATGACCCCGGCCCGCTTTCTGGATTTTATTGCGGATATCCGTGGCTTGAAAGGCGATGACAAAGCCGTCCGCATCCAGCACGTGGTAGCGCAGCTGGCGCTCGAATCAGTCATGCATCAATCCATTGATACACTTTCCAAGGGGTTCCGTCGCCGGGTCGGTATTGCCCAGGCCATTTTGCACGACCCGGCGGTACTGATCCTCGATGAACCGACGGATGGGCTGGATCCAAACCAGAAGCATCAGGTTCGGGAACTGATCCGCAGCCTGTCAGAAGAAAAGATTGTCATTATTTCTACCCATATTCTGGAAGAGGTTACCGCCGTGTGTACCCGCGCCATTGTGATAGCCGGTGGTCGCGTATTAGCGGATGCATCACCGGATGAGCTGGAGCGCCGTTCCCGCTACCACCGTGCTCTCACCGTAATCCTGCCGGACGTGGCGCAGGAAGAGGCAAAGGTCTGTCTTGGTCAATTGCCCGGAGTTGCTGGTGTTGAAGTGGGTATTGATCAGGCTGCGCGTTACACGCTGCTGCCGGAGGCCAACGCTGACCTGTTCCCTGCCGTGAACCAGTTGCTGCAGGAAAAAGGATGGTCCGTGGACGAACTATATGTGGAACGTGGTCGTCTGGATGATGTGTTCCGGATGCTGACCCGTGGTGAGCTGCAGAGGGAGGTGGCCTGATGCACAGCGTTAATGTGATCTTCCGGCGCGAACTGAGCAGCTATTTCGCCACGCCGCTCGCGTATGTCTATATCGTGATTTTTCTGATGATGACCGGCGTCTTCACTTTTTATCTGGGGAATTTCTTCGAGCGTCGTCAGGCTGACCTGATGCCGTTTTTTATGTTCCACCCCTGGTTGTACCTCTTTCTAATCCCGGCTGTGAGCATGCGGCTATGGGCCGAGGAACGTAAGACCGGCACGCTGGAGCTACTGCTGACCTTGCCCGTCAGTCTGGGGCAGGCGGTGTTGGGCAAGTTCCTGGCAGCCTGGGTCTTTACCGGTCTGGCGCTGTTGCTGACCTTTCCCATGTGGCTGACGGTCAATTACCTCGGTAGTCCGGATAACGGCGTTATTCTTGCGAGTTACCTGGGTAGCTGGTTGATGGCGGGTGGATTCATCGCTGTCGGTTCATGCATGTCGGCATCGACCAGTAATCAGGTCATTGCCTTTATTCTCAGTGTGGTTGTCTGCTTCCTGCTGGTTGTAGCGGGCTATCCGATTGTACTGGATGCCTTCCAGTCCTGGGCACCGGCTTCGGTTGTTGATGCCATTGGTGCACTCAGTTTCCTGACGCACTTTGAAGCAATCAGCAAAGGGGTGCTGGATCTGCGGGATGTGATGTATTTCCTGATCATGATGGCGGCATGGCTTCTGGCCACAGCCATTGTCATTGATATGAAAAAGGCAGACTGAGGAGCAGGCGATGACGAACAAACTGTTTTCAAAGACAGGGCTCGTGGCGCTGGCTGTGTTGGTACTGCTGGCGACGGTTGTGATCCAGATGGCGTTTCGTGGCGCCCGGGTCGACCTGACGGAAGATCATCTCTATACCCTGTCTCAGGGAACCCGGAACCTGATGCAAGACCTGCAGGAACCGGTGACCCTGAAGCTCTTTTATTCCCGTAAGGCGACGGAAGGTATCCCGCAGTTACGTAACTATGCCAACCGGGTCGAAGAGCTGTTAGGCGAATACGCCCAGGCATCCGGCGGAAAGGTCACGCTGGAAGTGATTGATCCTGAACCTTTCTCAGAACAGGAAGATGAGGCTGCCGGGTACGGGCTACAGGCTGTGCCGCTCTCCATGGGCAACAAAGAGGTTTACTTTGGACTGGTTGCTTTGAGCGGTGGCGCTAAGAAGGGTGAAAAGGTTGCTGTGGCGGAAACGCAAACAGACATTCCGATGACGGATAAAGGCCGTCAGGAAATTATTGGCTTTTTCCACCCGGACAAGGAGCGATTCCTGGAGTATGACATCAGCAACCTGATTTACTCGGTTGGCCAGAAAACCCGTCCCAAGGTCGCAGTGATCAGTGGTGTACCGGTTAACGGTGGTTACGATTACATGGCCCAACGTCCCGGGCAATCCTGGATGAGTATTACCCAGCTGGAGCAGTTATATGACGTTCAGTATCTGGGGAATACGGTAAAAACCATTCCTGACGATGTAGGTTTACTGGTGCTGATCCTGCCGGATGAAGTGTCTGACGATACGCTGTATGCCATTGACCAGTATGTCCTTAAGGGTGGCCATGCCCTGGTATTCCTGGATCCCTATGCAGAAGAGTCTGCCCAGGGTGGTGGCATGATGGGTGGCGGTAGTGCGCCGCGTTCCGCTTACCTGGAAACCTTACTGGGTGCCTGGGGCGTTGAAATGGTGCCGGAACGGTTTGTGGCAGATGAGGATCATGCCCTGGCTGTTGGTGGTCGGTCGGGACGTCCAGTGCGTCATTTGGGGATTCTTGGGCTTGGTGAGGATAGCTTTGATTCTGATGACGTAGTGACGGCGAATCTTAAAACCGTCAATTTCGCCAGTGCGGGTGCGATCAAGCTGAAGGACAACGCACTGGTCACGATGGAACCCCTGATTCAGTCCGGCATCAACTCAGCATTGCTGGATTCTGCGCAACTGGCCATGCTTTACGATCCCAAGGTGCTCTATAAGGATTACCAGCCTGCCGGTGAGCACTATGTGCTGGCGGCAAGGATCACCGGGAATGTTAAAACCGCCTTCCCTGATGGACGCCCCCAGCCAAAAGCGGAGGCTCTGGATGACGAGAATACTCCGCTGGATGTGATCTCAGAACCAATCGCTGAAGATCAATCGTTGCCTGCTGAGACTGCTGTCTCCGAGGAAGAGGAAGAAGAGGTTGTTGAGGGTGAGTCGGATGAAGCCGCCAAAGAAACACCTCAGGTCATGACCTCACGGAAACCGGTCAACTTGATATTAGTGGCGGATACCGATGTGCTCTCTAACCGCCTCTGGGTTCAGGTGAACAACTTCTTTGGCCAGCAGATGGCGACACCGTTTGCCAATAATGGCGATATGGTGGTGAACATGGTGGACAATCTCATCGGCAATGCGGATCTGATCAGTATTCGCAGTCGAGGACAGTATTCACGGCCATTCACTCGGGTTGATGCACTGGAGCGGGAGGCTCAGGCCAGTTTCATGAATAAGGAAGAAGCGCTGACACAACGGCTGCAGGAAACCGAAAACAAGCTATTGGAGTTGCAGGCGGGCAAACAGGGGCAAGATGCCATGATCCTGAGTGACGATCAACAAAAGGAACTGGCGCGCTTCCAGCAGGAAAAACTGAAGATCCGTAAAGAACTTCGGGATGTGCAGCATCAGCTGAATCAGGATATTGAGAGTTTGGGCACGCGCCTGAAATTGATCAATATTTTTGCAGTGCCACTACTGCTGACCCTTATTGTGATTGGTTTGCGGATTCGACAAACCCGGCGTCAGCATTGAGGTAAAAAAGAACCCGGATTTTTCCGGGTTCTTTTTTGTCTGGAATATTTCTTAGAGCCAGCCTTTCCGTTTAAAGAACAGGTAGGTGCTTAAGCCGCTGGCAATCATGATGCCAATTGCCACCGGATAACCGTACGTCCAGTGCAGCTCCGGCATTAGCTCAAAGTTCATGCCATAACTGCTGGCAATCAGTGTCGGTGGCATGAAGATGGTGGCGGCGACCGAGAAGATCTTGATGATCTTGTTCTGCTCCAGGTTGATGAAACCCATCACCGCATCCAGCAGGAAGTTGATCTTATCGAACAGGAACGCGGTATGCGGCAGCAGTGAGTCAATGTCGCGCAACATATCCATGATTTCCTGCTGATGAATATCGGACAGTCGAATCCGACGGTTCCGCACCAGGTAACGCAGCGAACGCTGGCTGTCGAGCAAGCTCAGGCGAATTTTACCGTTGATATCTTCCTGCAGGGTGATGTTCTTCAGAATATCATCACGCTGTCCGTCATTGGTGTCTTCACTCAGTGCCATGTGACCGGTTTCTTCGAGAGTCTCGTAGACTTCTTCCAGCAGGTCGGCGAGGTAATCAACCTTCGCGGTAAACAGGGCATTCAGCACCACCATGGGCGAATCAATCTCGATCTGGTTGCGCTTGAAGTAATTCCGCACCAATCGAAACAGGCCCACATCCTCATCACGCAGGGTGATCAGCATATGCGGGCGCAGGTTGAATGACACACTGATAGTCCGCAGTTCTTTACCGGAACGGTGGGGAAAGAAACTGTGGATATGGGTGCCGTCCTTGTCCTGGTAGAAACGGGAGGAGGCCTCGATCTCGTTCAGGTCTTCCCGGTCCGGTACTTCTTCCACACAATACGTATGCAGCCACTCCCGCTCCTGATCGGTAGGTTCTACCAGGTCCAGCCAGACTGTATCACCGGGCAGTTCATCCTGCAGGGTCAGGTGATCAATCTTCAGCTTGTTATCCAGAAGGCGGTAAGCGGTAATCATACGAATGCCTGCTCCCTTTACGAGTAGTACGAGATTGCGTGAAAAAAGGATCGAATCTTATCACAGCCAATGAGGCCAGATAACACTCGTCACGACGAAATGACAGGAAAAAGGCCGGTCAGGATTGACCGGCCTGATCTTCAGCAGAAGGTCAGCTAATGGTAATTGGTATCAGACCAGCACCACCATGGTGACCGTCGCGATAGAAAACACCAGGGCGCTGCCATAGAACAGGATTTTCACGGCAATGCCGGGGTGAAAACCAAAGTCATGCAGGCTGTGGTAGATGCGGTGCACGCAGTGCCACAGGCTCAGGATAATTACACCGGCCAGCGCCAGTCGCCCGATCCAGGAACCGGCAAAGGCCATCATCCGGTCATAAGAGAGTGCTTCTGCGGGAATAATTCCCAGTGGTACGCAGAGCCCGACGATCAGCACCAGCACCGGTGTGGCCATGGCGGTCACGATGCCGCCGGCGCCAAACAGGCTCCAGAACAAGGGTTCAAAATGCCGTTTACCGTTCATCTCATACCCCCCAGAGTGTTGCAACCAGCACGATGGCGGAGAATCCGACCATGGCGCCGATGTGGGCGTTGGTAATCAGTTTGGCGGGCACAAAGGATGTGCCGATCTGAATTCGCATGACCTGTGGCACCGCACGGAACCAGGTCAGCGAATGATAGAGTGCTAGTGCCAGCGTGACAGCGCTGAACAGGATCATCAGCGGATGGGCCTGCAGTGCCAGCCATTGTGACCAGGTCTCGGGACCTTGGATCAATTTGCCCAGTCCGATCAGCAGGTTCAGTGTCCACAACCCGATAAAGACACTGCTCATTTCCCGGATCATGTAGTTGCGGTAACTGGTTTGCTTCAGGTACCAGGTTTTGGACATGACGGGTTTGTAGGGACGTCGGCTCATGACTTGGCTCCCTTGCGAGGCATCAGGAATGAGAGGGCCCAGTCCTGGGCGCCCATCGCTTTTTCCTGCTGGATGGCGCCGGCCGGGTCGACGGATTTCGGGCAAACCTCGGAGCAGACACCAACAAACGTACAGCTCCAGACGCCGTTCTTGTCCTGCAGGACTTCTGTGCGCATGGCCTGACCATCATCCCGGCTGTCCAGGTTATAGCGATGACCCAGGGCTATGACGGCAGGGCCGGTAAACAGCGGGTTCAGACCAAACTGCGGGCAGGCGGAATAGCACAGCATGCAGTTGATGCACATGGAGAACTGCTTGTAACGGGCCAGTTCAGCGGGCGTCTGCTTGTAGGCGCCTTCGGAAACCGGTTTTTCTGCCGCGTTAATGATGTAGGGTTTAACGGCTTCCAGTTTCTCAATGAAATCAGCCGCATCGACGATGAGATCTCGCTCAATCGGGAAATTCGCCAGCGGTTCTACCCGTACGGTGCCCGGGTAGTAATCCCGAAGGAATGTTTCACAACCCAGCTTCGGTGTGCCGTTGATCACCATGCCGCAGCTGCCGCACACCGCCATCCGGCAGGACCAGCGATAGGCCAGCGTGGCGTCCAGCTCATCCTTGATATGGCCGAGAGCGTCGAGCAACGACCAGTCATCCCGGTAAGGAATCTCAAAGGTGCCGAAGTTGGGTTCGTTATCGGTTTCCGGATTGTATCGGAGTACCTCAAGGGTAATGGTTTGTCCGGTCATGGGGTCTTCTCCGCACGGGGCTGCTCGGCGGCGGCGCCGTAGAGGCGTTCTTCCGGCTGGTATCGGGTAATGTTGACGTTTTCGTAGTCGATGTGTGGGGCACCATCACCATTGCTGGTGGCCAGTGTGTGTTTCAGGAATGCCTGGTCATCGCGCTTTTCATAACCATCAAGGCGCTGATGGGCTCCACGGGATTCTTTGCGCAGCAACGCTGAAAGCGCAATCGTGTGAGCAATTTCCAGAGATGACTTGAGTTCAAGCGCCATCAGAAGCTCAGTGTTAAAGGCGTGGCTCTGATCTTCCATGGTGATACGGCTGAAGCGGTCACGCAGTGCAGCAATGGTGTCGACTCCCTGCTGCATCTCGTCACCGAGTCGGTAGATGCCAAAGTTGTCTTCCATGGTTTTCACCATCTCCTGGCGAATATGGGAGACTTTTTCCGTGCCCTTGGCATTTCGCAGGTTGTCGATAGCTGCAATATGTTTGCGGCCTTGCTCTTGGAGGCTGCTTTCTGCACTGAAGTCGGCCTGGGCGGCAAACTCTGCTGCTTTTTCACCGGCGACCTTGCCAAAGACCACGAGCTCCGCCAGGGAGTTGGAGCCCAGTCGGTTGGCGCCATGCATACCCACGCTGGAACATTCACCGACAGCATAAAGGCCGGGCAGTGCGCAGGCGGTCATGTCAGTGCGGATACCGCCCATGGTGTAGTGCACCGCAGGACGTACCGGAACCGGTTCATGCACAGCGTCCACGCCCAGGTAGTTCTTGGCCAGGGAGCAGATCAGCGGTAGACGTTCCTTGAGTTTCTTTTCGCCCAGGTGGCGAAGATCCAGGTGAACGGCATCGCCCAGCGGGGTCTTGATGGTGCGACCCTTGCGCTGCTCATGCCAGAAGGCTTGGCTCAGCTTATCGCGTGGACCCAGCTCCATAGTTTTGTTCTGGGGTTCTCCAATCGGCGTTTCCGGTCCGAGACCATAATCCTGCAGGTAGCGGTATCCGTCCTTGTTCAGCAGAATCCCGCCTTCTCCTCGACAGCCTTCGGTCATCAGGATGCCGGAGCCGGGCAGACCGGTAGGGTGGTACTGAACGAATTCCATGTCACGTAGCGGTACACCGGCCCGGTAAGCCATGGCCATGCCATCACCGGTGACAATCGCGCCGTTGGTATTGAAACGGAATACGCGTCCGGCACCGCCTGTTGCGAGAATGACTGACTTGGCCAGGAACAGCTTGGGTTCACCGGTTTTGACTTCAATGGCAACCAGCCCCTGGCAGCGGCCGTCCTCAACGATCAGATCCGTGGCGAAATATTCATCAAATCGCTGGATAGAAGGGTACTTCGTGGAAGTCTGGAACAGCGTATGGAGCATGTGGAAGCCGGTCTTGTCCGCGGCAAACCAGGTACGCTCGATTTTCATGCCGCCAAACCGGCGGACATTCACGGAACCGTCGTCTTTTCGGGACCACGGGCAGCCCCAGTGTTCCAGGCGAACCATCTCGTCCGTGGCATTGGCTACAAAGTAGTCGACCACATCCTGGTCGCATAACCAGTCGCCGCCGGAGACGGTATCGTTGAAATGATGTTCCAGGGAGTCATGGGCCTGTACGACACCGGCGGATCCACCTTCCGCCGCAACCGTATGGCTGCGCATGGGGTACACCTTGGAGATAAGGGC
The DNA here is from genome assembly GCA_964291505.2 of uncultured Kistimonas sp. Classification (GTDB taxonomy): domain Bacteria; phylum Pseudomonadota; class Gammaproteobacteria; order Pseudomonadales; family Endozoicomonadaceae; genus Kistimonas. The sequence continues at coordinate 696,192 of OZ220216.1, forward strand.
GATCTTGAGTGCCGGGTTGCTCTCGGCCACGGCAATGGCTGAGCGCAGTCCGGCGCCGCCTGCGCCAACAATGGCAACGTCGGTCTTGATGACCTCCATAGTAACGCCAACCTGTCTCTTCTATGGCCTGTCGTGCTGCGAAGCAGTCGTCAGACCTTTGTTAATGGAAATGGGGAAAAAACCCCAAAGGCTATCAGGTAATGCAGTAACGGATGTTGATATAGCGCAAGGATGGTTGGGTGTATAGCCGAAGAGAAACGTGCGCGGATTATGGGAATCAAGAAGCCGTCTGGCTTTTAACCACTACGGCTTAGGTGGGTGGGGTTTCTCCGATGATGATCGGCTCTCCCAGGAATCGTGGTTCAGTGTTGAGCAGCCGGGCTTCCAGAACGGCCAGAAAACGGGCCAGGGTTTCCCTTATCCGGCTGCTGTAGTCTGACGTCGGGAATTTCCCGTGGGCGTTGTAGGCAATGGCGTTAATCCCCTGTTCTCGCGCAATGAAAATCGCCCGCTCATTCTGGTATGACTGGGAAATAATGGTAAATGGCTCCAATCCAAAGACTTTATGTGCACGTACGATCGAATCCAGTGTTCTGAAACCCGCATAATCCCGGTAGATGCGGTCAGCCGGTACGCCCATGGCGATCAGGTCTGCCCGCATGCGGGTGGGTTCATCGTAGTAGCGGGTGGCGTTGTCCCCACTCACAAGGATGTAGCGTATTTTTCCCGCGTTCAGCAGTTCGGTGACCGCCTCCAGGCGACGGAGATAATGGCCATTGGGCAGGCCGTCGCGGGTATAGCGGCTGGTGCCGAGTACGACGCCGACCTCATTGACAGGCAATCGATGAATATCACTGTAGAGATAACCGGATGCACGGTCTGACACCAGCCGGTCACAGGCATGAAGAAGGACACCTGCAATAACACTCAGCAGTACCGCGACTGCAAAGAGCATGATTGGCCATGTCCTTTTCCCGTTACCTGCCATCTTGGCTCGTGATCCTTGCCCTATCAGGGACTGCGAGGCGTTTATGGTATTTACTGCTTCCATGGAGTTAGCCTACTTTAAGCGGTCAGTGTGCGTAAAGCCTGAATCCTGAGCCTGTGGCGACTTTTTAGGGATCAGTGATCGGGCCTTGCGATCAACAGTGAGCTTTTGACACTGGTAGCAACATTTTCGGCCGTATTGCCGATCATGAATTTTTCCAGACCACGGCGGGCATGGGTGCCCATGATCATTAAATCGACACCCAGTTCTTCATCCAACCGGCAGATCTCCTCCGATGCACGTCCCCGGATCAGGTGAGCCGTGACATTCTCGCCGTGCTTCAGACCGGCGCCTGACAGCAGATGCTGGAATCGCTTCATATGGTCTTCCTTCAGAACATTTTCCAGCTTGGTATGAAGATTGGGGGGCGCATGGTGTCGGGCACGGGTCATGTAATCTTCGCCAATCAGGCGCCAGGTATGCACCGCATGGAGCTGGGCCTGCTGGAGTTCGGCCAATTGCCGGCCCAGTTCCAGTAAACGGATGTTCAGCGCTTCGTTATCCGGATCGGTATCCACGGCGACCAGCAGGGTTTTCAACGTTACAGGATGATCTGGCTGCTCCTCTGCCAGCAGCAGCACAGGGGCGACGGAAAGACGCAGGACATTGAGGTCGTTGCCGGATAAACGACGTTGTCCGAGAAAATGGTGGTATTCCGCAGATTTTACGACCAGGTCAACCTTACGATGCTGAATTTCACGGATAAGGCAGTCGACAGGGTTTCCCCAAACCAGGTCAGCTGTTGCGTGCAGGCCGGCTTCTTCGGCCTGTGCCAAGCAGGCATCGAGCACGACCTGGCATTCCTGCGCACGGCTTTTTTTCAACAGGCAGGTATCAAAGGGGATGGGGCCGACCAGCTGGGGGATGTTTTCTTCAAACACCATAAAGGTCAAATGTGCGTTGCAGGTTTTGGCCAGTTGCAGCGACAGACTCAGCTGGCGTGGGTCACAGACGGCTTCGGCACGAATAATGGGCACCAGTATTTCTGATATCTGCTGCATGGCAATATTTCTCCCACGATGACGGATTGGGGTAGCAATACGTTTTTTGGGGATAAACATAGACCAGTGTGCCGCTGCCGGCCGTAAGATTCAGACCAGCAGCAGAAGCGGGACTACATCCGGTCACTGGCGATGGTTAATTATCTTCAACCTGTAACTGTTCCAGGATCGGGGAGCCTGCCCCGACGACCTGGTATCGGGTGGTTTGCAGATGGTCGGCAATCCGTTGCAGGGACTGTTCCGGTACCCCCAGCATTTTGAGTGAGACGGTTTCGCGTCGTTTGGGCTGATCAATATAACGGTGGACGTTATTGAGAATCTGCTGCCAGCTGGAAGCCCGGCTGGCGAGCCCTGCATCTATCAGAATATTGTTGTAGTCATCCGGTGCAATAAACAGAACCGGTAACCCCTGCCAGGCGGCCTGGAAACCCGTGGTGGACTTATGGGTGACAACCAGATCCGCTACTGTTGCCAGTTGTGCGGTGGAAGTGGTGCCATCCCTGACGCTGGCGTTGGTCAGCTGCAAGCCTGCTACGGCATTGCGTTCAAGCTGGCCATCGGTTTTTGGATGTGGGGCAATCAGCACCTGTAGGTCGGGGCGTTCAGTCATGGCCTGACGGAAAAGCTGCAACCATTGTTCATACTCGTCGCCATAGCCGCCTGTAAAGAGAATCACCGGGCGCTTTGGATCAAGGGCAAGGCGTTGTTTCTCTTGTGCTTTATTCGTAATCAGGAAAACGATGTCCCATTGTTCCAGGGCAGGATTACCGCTGATTGATATTTGGCTGTTAGTAAATACAGGGAGTTTTCCGGCATCCGCTGCCTGATAGTGTCCGGGAAGTAGCAGTTCATCGACCCCGGTGGCCGTTTCCAGCCAGGGGGTCACATATTGCGACTGGCTGATCAGGTCGAAGTTGTCATAAAAGGCCATCGTCGTTGCGCCAGCGGTTTTGAAACGGTTTGCAAGCTGCGCCTGTATGGCATGGGACATGCCGGTAACCACGATGGCCGGACGAAATTGTGTAGCGATACGTTCGAGCGTTTCTTTATCGAGTTGTTGTGTTCTGTCGTTGGCCGCGTTTTCTGACAAAGAGCCGAGCGTGTTGAGTCGGACAGCCTCTTTCTGATTAGCAAAGGCAGTATCTGCCTGTCCCATGGTTAGTACCTGTGCGCTCAGGCTTCGGTGAGCCAGTTCAGGTAAAAGGAGGCTGAATACCTGGCATTCCCCCTGGTCATTGGCAATTAGTAAGATGTCGACGGTTTCGCCACTGGGTGCATTGTCCGCTGTTGTCTTCTGCGCGAACGAGCTGCAGCCCGTAACCAGTAGAAATGACAGGAATAAGAGAAATGAGACCGGTAATCGTGTTTTCATTGGCCACCCCCTGGCAACAGAATCCTGATTATAGAATCAGACTGTGCCAGAAGGGGATGGTTTCATCAGTTTACGTTAGCAGTGGGTCTTATTTACGTACCAGGCAAACACCACATTCCACATGATGGGTATAAGGGAACTGGTCAAACAGGGCGAAGCGTTCGATCCGATGGGTCTGGCTCAGGGTATCCAGGTTGGTCTGCAGGGTTTCAGGGTTGCAGGAGATATAAATGATACGTTCGAATCGCTGCACCAGGGCTTCGGTCCCTTTGTCCAGGCCGGCACGGGGCGGGTCGACCAGCACGGTGGAGAACGCATAGTTATCCAGGTCGATGTCCTGAAGGCGTCGGAAGGGGCGTTCCTTGTTCATTGCCTGGGTGAATTCTTCGCTGGACATCCGCACGATGTCAGCATTCTCCACGTTATTCAGGGCAAAGTTGTGGTGTGCGGATTTTACTGAAGATTTGGAAATCTCAGTCGCCAGTACACGGCGGAATTGTTCAGACAGTACACAGGTGAAATTGGCATTGCCACAGTAAAGTTCCAGCAGGTCGCCAGCACTACCCTGGGCAATATTGGCCGCCCATCCCAGCATTTTTTCATTAATACCGGCATTTGGCTGGGTGAAGCTGTTTTCTACCTGCTGATAGCGCCATTGTTTGTCATTGACGGTCAGGGTTTCAGTGACGTAGTCCTGATCCAGTACCAGCTTCTGTTTGCGGGCGCGACCAATGATATGGATATTGAACTGTTCGCGCAGAGGGCGAACGGCCTCCAGCCACTGTTCATCCAGCTTCTTGTGGTAGATCAGGCTGACCAGGGCTTCACCGGTCTGTGTCGTCAGGAATTCGATCTGGAACAGTTTGCGACGCAGGATCTCCTGTTCGCACAACGCATCCAGTAAAGGCTGCATCAGACTGTTGATACGCTCCGAGGCGACCGGGAAATCGGTCAGGAAAAACGGTTCGGACTTGTTACCCGGTGCAAACATGGCGTAATGGGCCCGGTCATCCTGATGCCAGATGTGAAACTCCGTTCGCATGCGGTAGTGGGACGGAGATGAGCGGAAGACTTCCAGTGCGGGCGGCGCAAAGGGAGCAAACATCGCCTCGATCCGGTCGGCTTTCTCCCGGAGCAGGTCATCATAGCGTTCAGGTTGTACGGTATCCGTCGACATCGGGCCTCGCCTGGAATATGGAACAGGGGGGTAAAACGTATAGGGCGGGCATGATACCTGAGCAGGCCATAAAGAAAAGTCGGAGATCACCGGATGAGGGTGCGGTTAGCCTGTTGAAATGGGAAGGTAAAGGGCAGAGGTGGGGTTAGGTGTCAAGGCAGGTAACGCAATCATTCGCAGAGAAGAAGCGCCATCCTGTTGATGGATGGCGCTTCGCCTGATTAGAAGACCATGAACTTCACAATGAACAGTGCTGTCAGCACCACCATGGCCGGGGTGATTTCTTTCTGGCGGCCACTGATCAACTTGATGCCGGTCCAGGCGATAATGCCCAGAGCTATACCGGAAGCCACGGAATAGGTCAGTGGCATGGTGATAGCTGCAACGCCCACAGGAGCCGCTTCGGTAATATCATCCCAGTCAATCTTAACCAGGCTGTGGGTCATCAGTACCGCAACAAAGAACAGTGCGGGGGCTGTCGCGTAAGCAGGGATTGCGCCCGCCAGCGGTGAAAGAAACAGGCTGACCACAAACAGCAAACCAACGACAACAGCTGTTAAACCCGTACGACCGCCGGCAGCAATACCCGCACCACTTTCGATATAGCTCGTAGTAGTAGAGGTACCGAGCATGGAGCCTGCGACAGTAGCCGTACTGTCAGCCATCAGTGCGCGGTTGATACGGGGCATGTTACCGTCTTTATCCAGTAGGTTACCTTTCTGGGCCACGGCGATCAGGGTGCCGGAGGTATCGAACATATCCACAAACAGGAAGGAGAACACAATACTCACCAGACCGATATCCAGCGCACCGGCAAGGTCAAGCTGCATGAAGGTAGGCGCCAGGCTGGGCGGCATGGAGAAGATGCCATTTAATTCGACATGACCGGTGGCAATGCTGAGCAGGGTCACAGACAGAATACCGATCATCACGGAACCGGTAACGCCACGGAAATAGAGGGCTGCAATCACGACAAAGCCGACACAGGCCATGATCGCGTTCCAGCTGGTCATATCACCCATGGACACCAGGGTGGCCGGGTTATCAACGACAATGCCAGCATTTTGCAGACCCAGGAAACCCAGGAAGAAACCGATACCGGCGCCGATACCACCGCGCAGTGACAGCGGAATACTGTTGATGATCCATTCCCGGATACGGAAGGCGCTCAGCAGGAAGAAGCAGATACCGGAGAAGAAGACCGCGCCCAGGGCGACCTGCCAGCTGTATCCCATCTGTCCGACAACGGTAAAGCTGAAGAAGGCATTGAGACCCATGCCCGGCGCCATAGCAACCGGGTAGTTGGCATAAAAGCCCATGATAAAACAGCCAATGGCGGCGGCAAGACAGGTGGCGACGAACACGGCACCGGAGTCCATGCCGGCAGCGGCCAACAGGCTGGGGTTAACGAAAATAATGTAGGCCATTGTCAGGAAGGTGGTTAGGCCCGCGATCACTTCCGTTTTGACCGTAGTATTGTGTTCCTGGAGTTTAAATAAGCGCTCAAGCATGGGATTCGTACGACAACTTCAGAAAGGGTGGTGAAGAAGGCGCGCAGTCTACACGAATCCCTTGGGACGTTAAAATATTTTGATCATAGAAACGGATTTTTTAAACGAAACTTGTCTAAGGTCAAACTGGTTCGTGACTCATGTTGATTGAAACCAAAAACGCCCATTGTCGTTTTGTTTTTCTATGGCGTCATTGCAGAAACAAGTCATAGAAAAATTGCAAATGGCATCAATATAACGAGGAGTAATGTTAATGCGACAGAACTCCACAGAAGTGCTTCTGTTGCTTCATGATGGGGATCTTTGTTCGTCCGGTACATTCCTTGTATCTGTTCAGTTTGTGTGTCTTCAGAGACGCTGATGCAGTCGTCGTATGAAGGTATCTGCTTGCCATCATCTGTGTGATGGTTCTGGGATAAGGGACGGCATACATGTAGATAGTGCTCAAGCTTTTCGCTGTTGACGTGAATCAGCTGGTCAGGAAAGCGATTTGCTCCTATCCATACATTACTCGACTGCCTATCAAGATTAAGTTGTTTAATATCCTGCATTGTTTCAAGGGGATCCTGGTTGCTAAGAGCGATTAAGTTCTTATTATCGATGTAGATAGCCGTTAGATTCTTGTCCATGAATACCCAATGTTCTCCTGACAGCAAAAAATCATCAGCTGCGAGGATGTTTATAATTGCTGTACGATCCTTTGTCTGTGATGCGTAGCACTGACGCGGCATGTCTTTTACGGAATCTACTAGATCAGCAAAAGCAGCAGTGTCAGCTGCGCTTGACGATTTCAGCGTTTCTAGAAGGTCAGAAAATACGGGGTGTCCTTCTCTGATGACCAACAATACTTGCTGAGGATTCAGTGTCTTGAGCATATCTTCTGATATGGAGACTAAATCATCGCTGGTGCCGTCTAGTGGCAACGCCTGTTTGTTATCATTTGGTGGCGCCAGGCATATAAGGGACTGTATGGAAATAGCATCATGGTTGGATGAACGCAGGTGTGAGTCTTTCAGTACACTACTGCCAGCATAGAAACTATTGCAAAATAGCAATAGTGCACAAACTAAACGTCTTACTATTCCGGAATATGGCATATTCATTTCCTATTCGCTGTTTTTTAACGGATTCTCATGGCAAGGCAGTGCACCCAATGCACTCAGGGCATGAAATTCCGAGCGAAGGAGTCTAGACGTGAGTCAGCCTGTTGCACTATAGGGTGATAAAGGGTGTGTTTGGGGAGTCAGGTGGTGTTTAAAAAAACGCCAATCTTATCGCACGGTGTTAGTGAAGGCTTTACAGGGCTTTAATCAGAATATGTCCACATAGATACCCACATTATCTGTGGGTATCTATGTCACTACATTAATTCTGTTTAAGCGTGCTGCTCAGGATGACGAACTTTGAGTCGCTGGCGACCATCCGGTAACCACCAAACAGCTGCTTGAGGCGCGTGTGGTAGTTCAGGTGCCGGTTGCCGACAACGCGCAGTTCACCACCGGGTCTGAGCACATGGTGGGCCTGTTTGAACATGCGGCGTGCAATATGGTCGCCAATGGTTTCCCCTTGGTGAAAGGGGGGGTTGCACAGTACCAGATCGGCGCTGTTGGCAGGAAAGCCAGTCAGGCAGTCATTGGCGATAAAGCGACCTTTGTCCTCTTGCAATTGGTTGACTTTCCAGCTTTCCCGTGCGGACTGGACGGCCATGTAAGATTCATCCACAAAGGTTACCGTACTGCCCGGATGCTGGCTGGCGGCCGTCAGTCCGAGAATCCCATTGCCGCAGCCCAGGTCCACGATCTTACCGTAGTGTCTGTCACCCATCCGATGTTCAAGGAAGAACCGGGTGCCAATATCCAGTTTTTCCCTGGAGAACACGTTGGCATGGTTGATCGTGATCAGGTTGCCAGGCATGGAAAGAGTTTTGGGAAAGACGGAATTTGCCGGTGAAAGGCTTGGGTCGAATGTCACAAACGCAAGGCGTGCTTTTTTGCGAGCCAGCGAGGTTCGTGTAGGGCCGAGTGTTTTTTCCAGCAACGACAGTGTTGAGGTGTGGATGTATTTTGCCATGCCTGCCGCAATAATCTGCGTGCCCTCATGGACATGTGGACGTAGTCGCAGCAACTGCTCTTCGAGCCAGCTGAGGTTTTTCGGGAGTCGTATCAGCACCCGATCAAAAGTACCTTCCAGGGGCTCCGTACTGGCCAGGCACTGGAAGCTGTCTGTAGCGATGCCATTGTGCTCGGCATTGTGTATCGCACTCTGGTGTGCAAGCCATGAATCGCTGTAAAGTACCGGGTTATACGTTGCGAGATTCAGGGTTAATGCACCGAAACTGTCGTTGAGGATCAGAACCCGGCCGGAAACGCCGGTTTCCCCGAGGTGTTCCAACAGGTATTCATCGGCGGCATCCCAAGCCCGCAGGGTTTCCCGGTTTCTCAGGGGAAGGCGTTGCAGGGTGAGTGACTGGAACGGGGTATTTAACTGCTGCATCTTAAGTGGACATGAATCCGTATCATTACAGACGGAACCAGCCGTACGACGGTACGTTTTACGACTGAATGAGACTGTTATTCTCTGGCGCCGAATGCGCGTTATGAGAAAAGGCCGCATTTTACCTTCAGGAGAGGCTGAATGAACAATAGAACCTATGATTTTGACCTGTTTGTCATCGGAGCGGGCTCCGGCGGCGTCAGGGCAAGTCGGATGGCGGCGGCAGAAGGGGCGAAAGTGGCCGTGGCCGAAGGGCGTTTCCTGGGTGGCACCTGCGTGAACGTGGGCTGTGTGCCGAAGAAATTGTTTGTCTACGGTGCCCATTACCATGAAGACTTTGAGGACGCCAAAGGGTATGGCTGGACCGCTGATGGTGTCAGCTTTGACTGGCCCACACTCCGGGACAATAAAACCCGCGAAATTGAGCGCCTCAACGGTATTTATGAGAACCTGCTGAAAAACGCAGGCGTTGAGTTGATTGCCGGTTATGCCGCGCTGGTTGATCAGCACACCATTGCTGTCGGCGACAAGCGCTACACCGCAGAGCGTATTCTGGTTGCACCGGGTTCGAAGGCATTCGTGCCTGATTTTCCTGGCTCAGAGCATGCGATTACCTCTGATGATGCGTTTTATCTTGAGACCTTCCCCAAGAAGGTCATCGTCGTAGGTGGTGGTTATATCGCCGTTGAATTTGCCGGCATCTTTGCCGGTCTTGGTGCGGATACGGTGCTGTCTTATCGCCGCGACCTGTTCCTGCGAGGTTTTGACGGGGATGTACGGGAAACCCTGCGTGATGAAATGCTGAAAAAGCAGATCAACCTGAAATTCAACAGCACAATCAGCCAGATTGAGAAACTGGCTGACGGACAGCTGCAGGTTACCTGGCAGGATGGCACGACAGAAACTGCGGATACAGTCATGTACGCTACAGGTCGCGTACCCAACACCAAGGGGTTGGGGCTGGAACAAGCAGGTGTGGCATTGGCGGAGAATGGTGCCATCAAGGTGGATGATAATTTCCAGACATCCGTACCCAACATTTATGCGCTAGGTGATGTCATCGACCGTTTTCAGCTAACCCCGGTCGCATTGGCCGAAGCGATGGCGCTGGTCCGTCATCTGTACAAGGGGCAGCCGGTGGCAATGGATTACGCCAATATTGCCACTGCGGTATTCAGTCAGCCGAACATTGGCACCGTTGGCCTGACCGAAGAACAGGCTAGGGATCAGTACAGTAATGTCGTGATCTTTAAAACGGGCTTCCGTCATATGAAACACACCTTGAGTGGACGTGATGAGCGTGTGTTCATGAAACTGGTAGTGGATGGTGACAGTGACCGCGTTCTGGGTTGTCACATGGTGGGGCCAGATGCTGGGGAGATTACCCAGGGGCTGGCAATTGCCCTGAAGGCTGGTGCCACCAAAGCGATCTTCGACCAGACCATCGGCATTCACCCAACAGCGGCTGAAGAGTTCGTGACCATGCGAACGCCCGCCTGAGTCTAGCCTGAAACGAACAACGGGCAGCCAGTTCCTTCTGACTGCCCGTTGTTGTATCTATCTATCACTGTTGCTTATTTTCAGGCACTGTTTTGATCTGTGCGCGCAGGGCGCGCATTTCATCAGCTATCTGACGGCATTGGTGATTTACCAACGCCATTCTGTCTTCCAGCTCTGCCATGCTCGCGGCCATCCGGGCCAGATTGGAACGCAAGCTCGACAGCTTTTCCAGCTGCTCAGCATCAATCATCATGGGTAATTTCCCTCTACCTGTTTGTCTTCCGTGACGTTTCGGCTAAATGCATGGATTGTTTAGGAAGTCTAGCAATGAAATCAAACATGTGATGAATGAACTACTGCTTATTCATCTATCGGATTGAGTAGCTCGAATTGTTGGTGTTAATAACAAAAAACAGAAACACGGAATGCTTTATCTGATTCATTGTCATGGAGATATGGAAATGTGAATGTATAGGTTTTATATGGAAAATGTGCCGAAACCCCAGTTTGCTCAAAGTTGCATCGAAAGAGTTAAGCAGGAAACTCTGACTGAACATGAAGAAAGTCAGGTGAAGAAGGGATCTTTCAGAGGACATACTGCAAGCATCACTAAGCCTGTTACTGACGAAGGAGCTATTGCTCAAGCCTGTGTTGAGTCTCCAGGCCGGGAAGGCGGCTTAGATATAGGCGGCATCGTAAAATTGATTACGCACGCGCGTGCGAAAAAGTCATCAGCGCAGCAAGGTGTTAAATGGCGTGCTGGCATTGTGACGAACCTAGGGGCGGGTGATGGCAAACTTTTTGTGGAACAATATTGTGATCCTGGGGGGATAGATATAGAGAAAACCACTGCAACGGTAAGTGACGCTAACAGTTTTGAAAATAAGTTGATAGATTACGAGAAGCAGATTGAATGTGATCTAAATAAAGTAAAAAAGTCTAAGAGAAAGATTTTATTTCCTGTAATGGAACAAAAAGTATGTAGCTATCTCCGGTCAGGGCGTTTTAGAGAGAATGAACTCTTGAAAGATGATTCAACCTCTGTTGGTCGTTTGGTTTTTTCTGATAAGAATTTTTTGAAAATAAAAGAAAGTGCAATAGATTGTGTTATGGATTATTTTGATGATCTTTGCTATCAGTGTTTGAGCTGGAAAGCTGATTTTTTAATAAGTAATGTGCACGAGCTTGTTTCATTATTGATGACTGTAAAGCATATGGTTGATTCTTGCTCATCTGTCTTTCGAGTGTTTTTGTCAAGGTTTTATCATTTTATTCTACGTGTTCCAGAGAACGTGTTTCATGTGTTTTTAATGGATTTTGGAAGTGTTGATAAAGATAAACCTTATCTGAATGATTGGGTTTATCTGCTTTATGATCTCGATCGTTTCGAGAATCACGAACGAAAAGATAGAATTTTACATGAAATGATAAGTGCGTGTCAGTCTAATGAGTCTTTGCGGGATTTTTTGAGGAAGTATCAAATGAAAAAAATAAATGAAACAGCTATTTTTTCTCTGGCTGGGGAGTATGATAGAGCATTAAAGGAAAATAATGGTAGCGCATTTCTTTGTTTAAGTATCCGGTTGTTAGGTTTTTATTCTGGTTTGCCCAGTTATCCTACTATGGGGCTTGCTGCATTAAAATATGTTTATAAAAATAAGCATGTTCCAATTGTCGCTGGTCCGCTGGAAAGTTTTATTGAATTACATGATAATTTGTCAGGTAGTGAAAATGTTGCAATCCATCAATTACTGTTGTTCATAAGAGATGACCATTGTCCGGATAATAAAAAGCTTCCTGCTGATCTCTACTATTATTTGCAGTCGTTGGTTTTCTATCTGTCTGGTGATTATGAGAAAGCTATAGATAATGCTCGAAGGTGTCATTATGCAGAGGCCTGTTGGTTAATAGGCTTTATTAAAAAAGAGCAGGGTGATTATAAGATGGCTACCGAATATTTTGAAAGAACATCTTCCATGGGGTTGTCGATTGGGCATTATGATCTGGGTGAAGTCTATCATCTGTCAGGCAAGGAGGATGAGTGTGTGTTAAATGAATTGGAAGCTGCGAAAAAGTATCTGAATTATCTGGGTTTTAAGGATGTTGGAGCGTTGGAGCCATTATTGGAAGAGCTAAAAGATCGGCAGCCACAGGGTGCAGAGGTTAAGTTGAATCCATTGGATGATATTGAGGTCTTAGCTACAGCGATTGAAGGTGAGCTAAAAACCAAACCTGGTAAGAAAAAGAAGAAAAAACGAAAGAGTCAAAAGGAGAGTGAATTAGCTACAGTAATGACTGAGCAATCATTTGATGATGTAAACACTATGGTTAAGAAAGAGAGTCAAGATTCCGTTGGACAGGTGCAAGGAGGGGCAAGGAGAAAAACATCGGGAGGCTACGTCCGGTTTGGTGCTGATAGCGAGATGAGTTCTCAGAGTAAAAAAAGAAAAGTTCGTTCCTATAAATTGCGCATAGAACAGATGCTGTGGCGTCGAGAATACCTTGAAATCCAAAAGCTGCTTGTCGAAAGTTATCATTATTTTCGTGATGATATTATGTCACGATTCGCATTGGTTCAGTCTGGGCTTTGGATGTTAAGGAAACTGGCGAATGATACGTTGTATCTTAACGTCATGCTTTCTAAAGGCGTGCAAGGTATTGATATTGGATGGGCCTCACCTGATGGAGATAAAGCATATCAGGAAGAATATGTTGCGATTAAAGATAGACTCTCAAATATAACATGTCATGAACCTACGTCATCACCCAGTGATGACATACGCAATGGTAATTGTGATTTAGGAATACTTTGGTTGGCCTTCTTTTTTTCTAATGAATCCAGGCATTGGAGAGAGGATCCTGTTGGTACCGTTAATGCTGTTAAGGCGTTTGTGCATGATGTGAAGACGTTATTTTTAGGGGCATCATATCTGTCATGCATTAGTCATACAACGTGTGATTATAAAGACCAGACTTTACATAGACGGGATTTTTATGATGCGGCCGATTTAATGAATGAGTTTCGATTATTGATAAAGGCGGGTGGAAAGCTACCTGCACGTATAGAAAAAAAGACGCCTTTCGGAAAGCTTTTTAAGTAATTTATTTGTTTGACAGTAAAAAATAACGGTGCAAAAGGTATGCACCGTTATTGGAGGAGTGAACGTTCAGTGAGACAGAATGGTATGCGATATAGCCTGTGCTCGATTATTCAGTTCAGCCAGCATCTGGCTGATCTTTTCCTTCTCTTCATTCATCTGGGCGCTGGTGCGGCTGGCGCGAGTCTGACGATGACGTTCAATAGCCTCGCGGATGCGCTTTTCTTTACCACAGATGGTTTTTGAAACTTCGCTAAGTGATGGATGGGCAGGCTGCGGCGCAGCAGTGTCTGCCTGAGTTTCATCAGTTGCTGCAACAATCTCTTCAGCTATCTCTTCTGAGGCAGACGGCTTGGCCACGAGGTTGGTCAGCGAATCGGTAGCTGAGATATCACCGGCGAGTACGGCATCTGCCGCGGCGGTGATGGCTGCAAGCTGTGCTGAAATCGCTGAATCCAGCTCAAAGCCACCCAGGTCGACCAGGGAGCTGCTGCGGGAAGCGCGCACCGGCTGAACGGGTTCGGCTGGCTTAGGTGCTTCTTGTTTGGAAGCTGCAGGAGTCGGTGCTTCAGTCACCTGCGGTTTCACGACAGCAGGACGTGAAACCTCTATGGTCGCGACTGTGCGCTCCAGCGGGTTGGGCTTGGTTTCCTGAGGCTGTTCTTTGGCTTCCTGCTTCACGGAAGCGGCCTTGATGATGCGACCCTGAGGTTTCTCCTCTTCTTCCGTTACGACCTTTTTGGGCGTGACAGGCACGGGTGTTTCATCGTCATCGTCACTGAAATCGCCGTCGCCACCGAACAGGGACATCAGTTCCTTTTCGATGGAGGAGATGGAACGGCTTTTACGGGGCTTTTTCTTTGGGGAAATGCAAACCGTGGTGGTTTTGTACCCCTTCAGGCTCTTGGCGTTGAACAGCTCAATGGCATCCTGTTCCACCTCGGCCAGCTCTTCACGGGTTTCGACATAGTCGTACACGTCAACGGAGAAATTGTCGGCACCGTGGACGCGAATGTCTTTGTAAAGGGGGTAGTCGAGCTGCTGTTCGGCAGCAGCCACCATCTTCTGCCATTGGTCTTCGAGGTCGTTGCGGGTGTTGCCGACATAGACCTGGTTCGTGATTTTGTTAGTAATGGTGAAGATAATCAACGGGGACTCCGCTACAGCCTTTTACCTTGAAATCACCACGTATCCGACAGGCCGAAGGTGCCGGGTAACACTGGTGCGCTCATGGATGTGAAACAGGTCGGCAATTATAACGGCAGGGGCGGGTGATGGTAGTCTCAGGCGGTCAGTAATTGTCGCAGCAGTTCGTGCGCTTCCGGGCTTGACTTGCCCGGTTCTGACGATCAATTCAGGTATGGTGTGGCATGCCAAAGACTCAGTGACGCCAATCCGCATCCGGGTATCGGATTGGCGTCACTGAGCAGGCAATCGCGATTAACTCAGGCCGGTAATATGGCCGTTGTCGTCAATATCGATATTCATGTAGCCGGGGTTGGAGCCCAGGCCTGGCATGGTCATGATCTGGCCACAGAGAATGTAGACAAATCCGGCACCTGCAGACACGCGAACTTCACGAACGGGGAAGTCGAAGCCAACCGGTGCGCCCTTCAGCATCGGGTCGTGTGAGATGGAGAGCGGTGTCTTCGCCATGCAGACCGGCAGGTTGCCATAGCCCTGGGCTTCCAGTTCGGCAATCTGCTGTGCAGCTTTCTCGGAGAAGTTCACAGTCGCTGCGCCATAGCCTTTGGTCGCCAGGGTGGTGATCTTGTCCTGCAGGCCAGCGTCCAGCGGATACAGACGCTGGAAGTTGGTGGGTTGGGTGCTGCAGGCCTGTTCCACTTCGCTGGCCACTGCCATGGCACCTTCGCCGCCGAAGCGGAAGGTATCACTGATGGCTGCACCGTTGGCGCCAAATTCACGGGCCTTGTCCAGCAACCAGTTCAGCTCTTCGGTGGTGTCATCCGGGAAGCGGTTCACAGCAACCACGACCGGCAGGCCATAACGCTTCACGTTATTGATGTGCCACTGAAGGTTGCATACGCCTTTTTCCAGCGCATCCTGATTGGGCTCGATCATGCCCTTGTCCAGCGGCTTGCCGGGTTTCAGGTCAAACAGGCCGGAGTGAGACTTCAGGCCGCGCAGGGAACAGACCAGCACCGCGACGTCAGGGGTCTTACCGGAGTAGTGCGCCTTGATGTTGCAGAATTTCTCCAGACCCATGTCCGAACCAAAGCCGGCTTCGGTGACCACATAGTCGCCCATCTTCAGTGCCAGACGGTCGGCCAGAATGGAGGAGTTGCCGTGAGCAATGTTGGCAAAGGGGCCGGCATGAATCAGGCAGGCGCCGCCTTCCAGGTTCTGCATCAGTGTGGGGTTGATGGCGTCTTTCATGATGGCGGTCATGGCGCCAGCCACTTTCAAGTCTTCAGCGGTCACCGGTTTGCCGTCCAGATCATAGGCCAGGATCGCTTTACCGATCCGCTGACGCATATCCTTGATGCTGTCGGTCAGTGCCAGGATTGCCATCAGCTCAGAAGCGACCGTGATGTCGAAGCCTTCCTCGCGAGGGACACCGTTCATGTTCTCGCCGGTGGTGTTGCCGGGTTGGCCAACGGTGATGGCACGCATGGCGCGGTCATTGTGGTCAACAACCCGTTTCCAGACGATACGATCCTTATCAATCTTGAGGGCTTTCAGGCCACTGCGCTGCTCAAACGCTTCATAACCTTCACGTTCTTCGTGATACAGGCGGCTGTCGAGTGCCGCAGACGCGAGGTTATGGGCGCTGGTGATGGCGTGAATGTCACCGGTCAGGTGCAGGTTGAAATCTTCCATGGGAACAACCTGGGCGTAACCGCCACCGGCTGCACCACCCTTGATGCCGAACACAGGACCCATGCTGGGCTGGCGGATACAGCTGATCGCTTTCCGGCCGAGCATGGACAGACCCATGGTCAGCCCAATAGTATTAACGGTCTTGCCTTCACCAAACGGTGTCGGGGTGATGGCGCTGACGAGCACCAGTTTACCGTCGGGTCTGTCGTGTAATTTGTTGAGGGAATCAATACGCACCTTGGCCTTATAGTGGCCATAAGGTTCTATGTCCTGGTGCTCTAAGCCGAGCTGGGCGGCAACATCGGTGATGGGTAACAGGCGTGCACTACGAGATATCTCGATATCAGACTTCATGGAACCGGGAGCCCCCTAAATTAAGGTCGTTATTCGCTACCTTGCAGAGGGGGACGATGGTGACAGAAGTTCAGCGCATCGGAATTGATCTAACGCATGAAATGTTTCTCATTTATTGGGTGCGAGGGAAATTACGTATATTAGCGCCTTGGTTATATTTTTTGAGTGAAAAAGAACTTTATAGGGGAGTTGTTATGTATCTTCTTGAGGATATCCTGTATGAACGTGTTTGGTTTACTCTGAAGGTAAATGGTTTAGAACCCATTCAGACGTTGTAGTTTGATTTGAATAAATTGCTGATTTTTCGCAAAACAGGTTTTTTATCAGGGCAATGAATGGCAATCTTGTAAGAGGACATCTTCTGGAAGTATTGTCTGGTGAGAAGTTTAACGGGCGGTGCTAGCCTTACTGGTTTCCTTTTTGGAAAGGTATAAGATTTGTAAGGCATTAGGTTTAGAGGTCGCTGAATTTTATTGTTGAGGATATCTCTCTTCGTTAACTTCTCTTCCCTCTAAGATATTTATAAGTTCTCTTGCAGCTTGTTGATTTTGAAGGCAGTCGTAGATAGCATCGTTCCAAAAAACAACATCAATTAAAGATATAAAGTTACCGACAAAATCTCCCGATTTATTTCTGGTTGGATATACTGTGCTATTATGCTGTGCGCGAGGATGCAAGAGTATTAGTAGGTTTCGTGTATTATTGATGCTGATATTTTGTGTTGTGCATGCGGCACTAACATCACTTCCGACTCTTGAGGCTGCTATACATGGAACCAAAAGAGGGGAAGTTGCTGTAATTAAAGAGCTTGCTTGTGTAACGGTTTGTCTATTAAAAGTGACTTCCGAACGTTCCATTCTTTCAATATATCGTTTGGTATAGGCTAGGAAGCCATTTAATAATACCGTTGGCTGGTAATCTTCGCCTTGGCCTGCAAGCCCTTGTACAGTCAATGCATTGAAATTTTTTTGTTCAACGGTCGGGTTCTCATCTAGGTGTACTTCGCTGGCTTCTGATCTTTCAGTGTCACTTGCTACCTCATCGATTCTATCCTCTAAAGTTGAAGAATGCGCAGGGCTGTCACTTGGCAGGAGTGATGGTGAAAAGTGGCTTGATCTCGGTGAGCGAGGCAATCTGGTTTCATGAATCTCAGGTTCCCTTCCTGCAGTAGAAATGGCATCTCCCAATGCCGGTGTGCCTGCATGTTCACCTTCTGGACGAAAATAATGCGGAGAATAATACTGAAAGCCTGTTCTTGATCTGCGTGTGGGTAATAATGCATACGTAGGAGCTGGTGTTAATGGGCTGGTAACCGGTCTTTCAACTGGAAATGATTCAGTATTGGCTTCATCCTCTGGTCGCTCCTCTAGCCCGGTCAACAGCCCTGTTTCTTCACTGCGCTGTCCTGGCTGGGGGGGCGGTGATACAGGTACATCCAATACCTCATTTCTCTCACCTCGTAACGATAGAAGACCCCTTTGTTCCTCTTCACTGACTGGTCTCGCAGGACGCCAGCAGCAGCAGGTGCACAGTAGTTTAAAGAATATGCACAGTCTGTCGAGCCAGGTAAGAAAAAGCGCTTCTAGTGGCGTTACTATACGAATATCTCTTGTGCCACTAACTGCGTTGGTTATGCTGGTAGTGTTAAGCGTATTGGTTGTGAGAGGCTGATTTGCAATAGGGCTATTTTCTATCATTTGAACTCTCCGCCGTGTCTACATGAAAGCGCATGTTCTTTTAGACAGCGTTTGGGAGCGTTAGTTTTACCAATTTAACTTGCAAATATGGCTACTGCTGTTAAATCTATTTTGTGTCGAATAATGGATGAATACTCATATTTTGTATAAAAAATACTTCGAATATAACAAATAGTCTTTCATCTGAGATGCGAAGCCCGCATGAGAGAGGCTGTAAATCTGTCACGGTTCAAATAGCAGCTCGTTTCTTCTGTGTTTCGATATTCACCCTTATCACGTTCCAGAAAATCGGTGGAAACCAGTGCATCAAGTAAGTCCCGGGCGCCGAGCGGGTGCAATGTCAGTCTTGCAATCAGAGCATTCTCTGGCCAGCTCGGTATAGAGATCCAGTTCTAGAGCCTAGTAGAACTTTTGACGACCAGAGTGCGAGGCCGGTTTGCAGGATGCTATCCGGTAGTGGTGTAGAGATGATGTATGCTCGCTTTGGGTTGTGGTACCCATTGCTGGTCAAATGACTGAAAGGGTATGGCCTAGTCGTTAATCTGGCAGCGACGAATAGCGATAGGTGCTTTTACGCACGGTGTTTTTTTAAGAAATGTTCATGTGGCTATGCAAGATTTATCAGGTGATATGTCTTTCCTTACAGCGAAACAGGTCTTTGTCTTATTTAATGGCAATCACCATCGAATCAGGCCCCTGGAGATGCTCGACACGGGTTTCGTGAAAACCGGCGGTTCGCAGCCATTCACAGCAGTCAGCACCTGTAAAATCAAAGCCGCCCTGAGTCTCAACCAGCATATTCAGGCTCATCAGTAATCCATAGGTATTTTGACGGCGCTCATCATCAATAAGTGCTTCATAAATCACCAGTGCTCCGCCTTTTGGAAGAGCGTCAAAGGCTTTTTGAATCAGCATCTGTTTTTTGCTGAGATTCCAGTCATGTAGGATATGTCCCATGAGGATAACGTCTGCACTAGGCCGAGGATCCACAAAGAAATCACCGGCTATAAATGAGAGTCTGTCACTAAGACGGTGATGATCCACATTTTTCTCGAAGCACTTGCCAACACGTTCAAGGTCGAAGCCGGTGCCGGTCAAATGAGGATGCATCTGGACGATCTCAATGGCGAGAGCACCTTCGGCCGTACCGATATCAACGAACGTGCTGTACTCTGACCAGGGAAACTGACGCGCGATAGACTGATTGCCAGCTCGACTGAATCCGCTCATGGCCCGCATGAAACGTGCGAGCTTGTCTTCATTCTCGTAAAGCGTTTCAAATACATCGTCGTTAGTATCGCAGATGTCATTTTGCGGTTTTCCTGTTTTGAGGGCTTCGGTCAGGCGTCCCCAAACCGGGTAAAGCTGGAGGTTCGCGTGTTCCAGGGTACCGCCGATGTAGGATGCGCTGTCACGGTTTAGATAGCAGGCCGTTTCCTCCGTATTCCGATACTTGCTGTTATCCCGTTCCAGAAATCCCATGGAAACCAGTGCATCAAGAAAGTCTTGGGCGCCACGTGGGTGCAACTCCAGTCTCTCTATCAGAACGTCCAGATTGCCGGGGGCTCGCGCCAGTTCGGTAAAGAGATCCAGCTCCAGGGCACTCAGCAGGACTTTTGACGACCAGAATGCCAGGCCGGTTTGCAGGATGCGATCCGGTAGCGGTGTAGACATGACTTATACTCGCTTTGGATGATGAGTACCCATTGCAGGTCGGATAACCGAATGGGATTGCTCAAACCGTTCGGTTGTCAGCGAAGAATAGACACAAGTGCGCTGACCCACTGCGTTTTTACAGGACGCGTTTTTGTCGGTAGAAGAGATGCCCAATCGCTTAGCGGTAAGGCAAAGCAATAATAGTAATTGACTGGCAGATACTGTAGGCTGCACGGCCTCCAGCCGGGCTGGTTATTTAATGTGCAATACAGAGAGAAATTATGAGCTTTGCCTCCCTGGGACTGTCTGCCCCCATCCTTCAGGCCATTGCTGAGCAGGGCTATGAAACGCCTTCGCCGATTCAGGCCAAGGCCATACCTGCCATTCTTGAAGGCAAGGACGTTATGGCGGCAGCCCAGACCGGAACGGGCAAGACGGCCGGTTTCACCCTGCCCATCCTTGAGCGTTTGTCGCAGGGACAACGGGCCCAATCCAATCATGTGCGTGCACTGGTGTTGACGCCGACCCGTGAGCTGGCGGCACAGGTAAGTGACAGTGTGGCAACCTATGGTCAGCATCTGCCGCTGCGTTCCACAGTGGTGTTTGGTGGTGTGAAGATCAACCCACAGATGATGAAGCTGCGTCGTGGTGCTGATGTGCTGGTGGCAACCCCAGGCCGGCTGCTGGATCTTTATAACCAGAATGCTGTGAAGTTCAGCCAGCTGGAAGTACTGGTCCTTGACGAAGCCGACCGTATGCTGGATATGGGCTTTATCCATGATATCCGCAAGATTCTTGCGATTTTGCCAGCCAAGCGTCAGAACCTGCTGTTTTCCGCCACCTTCTCGGATGAGATCCGGAAGCTGGCCAAGGGGCTGGTGCACAATCCGGTAGAAATCTCTGTTAATCCGCCCAACAGCACTGCGCGAAAAGTGAAGCAGTGGATGTGTCCGGTGGATAAAAAGCAGAAGTCTGCTCTACTGACCCAGTTGATTCACGATAACCGCTGGCAGCAGGTGTTGGTGTTTACACGCACCAAGCATGGTGCAAACAAGTTGACCCGTCATCTGGACGGTGAGGGTATCAAGGCGGCGGCTATCCACGGGAATAAAAGCCAAGGCGCACGTACCAAAGCGTTGGCGGATTTCAAGGCGGGGGCTATCCGTATTCTGGTGGCAACCGATATTGCTGCCCGCGGATTGGATATTGACCAGTTACCCCAGGTCGTTAACTTTGACCTGCCCAATGTGCCGGAAGATTATGTGCACCGTATAGGCCGGACCGGCCGAGCCGGCGCCAGTGGTCAGGCGATCTCGCTGGTGAGTGCTGATGAATTCAAGCAACTCTCGGATATTGAACGACTGATACGGCAGGTACTGACCAGAAAGTTCATTGATGGTTTTGAACCCGTACACAGTGTGCCGGAATCCCGTCTGGACACCCGTCCACCACGGCCGAAAAAGCCCAAAAAACCGAAGCAGCCGAACACCGGTAAAGAAGCGGCATCTCGTTCTGGAGAAGCCCGTAAAACGAGCGGAAAGCCAAAGGTCTTCAAGCCAGCCGCCAGAAAGCCCCGTAATCGTCCACAGCCGCGGTAAGCATGTCAGCATCAAGGGCTGGCGGACAGTGTGGGGGATGAAGCAATTCGTGACGTGAGTGGATTTCAGGTATATCGCTGTCATTCCACTCGTTCATGAGCCGGCATTTGACCGTTCGTGTCTGGCCATCAAATTCCGAACTGAGCCCTGTGAGCGTGGTGCAACGCAGGGCATTTCTCATCTGCTCACGATTGTTGGGGTAAACATTGATGGTGACGTTGTAACGCCCATCCTGCAGTAGCTGATAATCGCACTCTGAAAACTGGATATTGGAAAACCGTGCAATCTTGCCCGGTTTGATCACGACTTCAGTACTGCCCAGATAGACGGCGCGAAGGGATGGCAGCGTTTGATCGGCAATGTGTTTGCTGTCGCCATCAAAATAGGCGACAACGATAATTTTTTCGTGCAGGGCTTTCAGTTCTGCACTGGCCCATTCTGATAATTCGACCGAAATTGAAAACTGTGGCCCGTTGATACTCGTGTCTGAGCAGGCTGTCACGAAAAATATAAACGGCAAAAGAAGATATAATCGAAATATATTCTTTTTAAGGTGCATGATGGCAGGGTATTTTCCGGTTGCATGAATGGAGAATGACCCTGTAAAAGTAGCGCATGGATGCTCATTGCAGCAGAACAAGTTTTTCTTGTAGCCGGTTGATCGCCTGTTGATGACGGGTGATGGCTGTCAGATCATTTCGCACCATCGCTTCCTGCTGTTGCTGCTGGTGCCGCTCAATAGCCCGTAAGGTACGCTGCAGACGCACCTGGCAGGTGGCAGAACCGCACTGGATGGTGTTGCGATTAGCACAGGTTTTACAAAGTGTGCTCATAGGACAATTGCCAGGTATTGATTGTGAAGGTGGCATCATGGCTGAATCAGCCGCTGTTTGTATTGATATAGGCAGGGGTGTGTATGAAAGGGTATACCAGCATCCAGACAGCACGGCATCTACTGTATAGCTTTGTTAGGCTGAAAATCAGGTGACCCACTCGGGTTGACGAGTGCTATGGCTCCTCTGGTGACTCGACTTTGGTCAGGCGAACCCCATCAACGGTCATCTGCCAGATGCCGTCTACTTGGCTGGGTGGTTCTGACACATTGAACGTTGTGGTCAGAAATCCAATGGCGACCACAAAATCATCCCCGTCAAACTTGGCCAGTGGGCCATTCACTGTGGTTTTCGTGCGACCTTGGATGCGTTGGTAGTTCACCGTGCCGTCAGGATGTATGGCAAGAACCATGTTCTTGCTTGTCCAATAGCCGGCGTAGTGTATCCGGTTTTCAGGGAGCGGTTTGCTGCATCCTGTCATGAGCAGGAAGAGTATGGTGAGGATCAGTGGTTTATTGATGGCCATGCTTCATCCATGAAGTCGTGTTTTCTATATTCTGTTTACCCTGCACCAATCTCAGTGGAAGCGACTCCAATACAGTGGCGATGTTTCACTGAAATATGTACTTTTTCAACTATCCGCTGTTCCAGTGCTGCAAGAGGGTATCGGCAGTAACCAGCTCAATCTGGTGGATAAAGCGAGGCAGAAGAGTATTCAGCACTGCGTGTTGTGTCTGATCCGATGAACCGGCAACAGTGTCGGTCACAACAAGGGTTCGATAATCACGGTCTACAGACGCCAGCACGCTGGCCAATACGCAATAGTTGGTTTTTACGCCTGAAAATATCAGGGTGTCAGGTCGCTGCTGGTTTAATATTGCCTGGAAGGCTTGGCTTTCAAAGACTGAGTAGGTGTTTTTGTCTATGGTATTGTTCGGGTGAGAAAGCTGACCCAGTGGCTCGACCAGGTCATATTGTTCCGGCGACAGTTGCCCAAAATCCTTGGTCAGCCATTGGTGATAATGTGCCTGCCACTGCGAAGCCGGCGACTCATTGATCTGGGGCGGAACAAAGCGGGTGAATACCGTACTCTGTATTTTATTGCGCGCTATATTGGCGATAACCGGTACGATAGCCTGCAGGCCGTCACAGTAAAAGTTGCCGGGTTCAGCAAACATTTTCTGCATATCAATCACTATATGTAATGCATGATTACCGAGAGGACCGAAGCGCAGCATCTGAGATTGCATGGTTATTTGCCTGTTAGTTGGATTTGTAATTAATAATTTAACTGATATTCGATATGGTTTTTCTATAATGGGTCAGTTAAGCCTTTGCTTGAATAGGTTGTCTGCTTGTATCTCGGTATAGTAATCGTGATCTTAACGACAATGTTAAATAATAAATAAAAGGAGTATGTTATGAGAATATGCCTAGCCTAGTTTTTCTGTGAAAAAAGGAACTGTTACCCCTGTTAAATCCGATGGAAAAAGCGTTTTTGCTTTTAATGGTGTGCGCAGAACAAAAGGTACAGGTTCAGCTGCAATCGCAAGGCTAATACTTTCAGGCGGTGCATCCGTACCTAAGACACGTTATGAAAGAATGGAGCTGAAGATTAGAAAGATTGTGAATCTTCATGGTGCGGCTAATGAAGCCTTGTATAAGGAAATAAAGAAAGACTGTAAGGATTTTATTGATACATTTAATAAAGATAAGTTTCAATACATGGATTTGGTTAATGCATTGAAAAGTACGGCCCTTCTGAGAAAGGGAGAGGCAATGCTAGGTAGATAAGTTTTTTAGGTTAAGGCTGCTGATTAAGGCAGCCTTTTTTTGAAATGTGTTATAGGAAATAGACATAGAGCTTCTCTATGATTTTTCTCAGTAAAAGAAAAAAGGCTACTCGCATGAAGCAATAGCTAAAACACGCATGATGCTATTTGCGTTTTACTTGCTGTGTTGTACAGGGGATATCGTACTGCATTGATTCTCAGCATAATGGTGCTGAGCATTGGCTACTATTTCTGTTTTTCCACTGTACGCATTTAATCACTAATCAATTTTGACAGCGCTGGATCAATAGAGGCCAGATGTCTGGCTGATTCTGATCGTGGAAGCATCAAATCAAAATCGGCTTCTTCGAAGCCCGGTGCGACGGAGCACCCTACCAGTACGGTGTCGGCCATTGGTTCTGCTGCCTGCCAGATGCCTGCAGGTATGGCGTGACAGAATTCACCGGATTCGGCCGACAGCGTAATGACCTCCGGAGGTTTCATTGTCCCGTCCCAAAGAAAAAGCTTAAGCCCTGTGCCTTGATACAGACTCCAGACTTCATCGGCCCCTAAGCGATGAAAATGGCTGACTTCACCGGGATTGAGGGTGTAGTAGATATGTGAGAGAGCACAGCGAGACTGGCCATCCGCTACAGTAAGCCTGCTGTCAGATCTAAACACCGAGCAAAAACGGCCGCCTTCGGGGATGTCTATAAACGTTGTAGGTTTCATTGCCAGGCTCTGCCAAGGTACGTACCAATGTTCACCGATCATACTGATCGGGTGAATCCGCCATCAACCCTGATATTTTGCCCGGTAATATAGGCAGCGTTATCGGATGCCAGAAAGGCGATGAGTTCAGAAATTTCTGCCATCGTGCCGTAGCGATTCATTGGGATTCTATTCAGAAAGCTTTGTTTGGCGGGCAGGCTGTCAATGAAACCCGGCAGAATGTTGTTCATGCGGATATTATCAGCAGCGAATTGATCAGCATACAGTTTTGTATAGACCGCAAGCCCAGCGCGAAATACCCCGGAGGTAGGGAAATCTGGTTCGGGTTCAAACGTGGCGAAGGTGGATATGTTGATAATTGAACCATTCTGCTGGTGTTGCATGATGGGGGTTACGATACGGCTAGGGCGAACCACATTCAAAAAGTAGACTTCCATGCCTTGATGCCATTGTTCATCCGATAGCTCAAGAATAGGGCCTTTGGGGCCATGCCCCGCACTGTTTACGAGGACATCAATACGTCCCCATTCTTTATACGTCATATCAATGAGGCGCTGGAGGTCGCTAATGGATTGATTGGAGCCTGTTAGACCAATACCGCCCAGGGCCTGTGCCAGCGACTCTCCCTTTCCTGATGAAGAAAGAATTGAAACACGATAACCCTCGGTTGCCAGTTTCCGTGCAGCGTCAGCACCCATACCACTTCCAGCGGCAGTGATAATTGCGACCTTCTCGTTTGGCATCATCGTATCCCATTGTGCTCTGGGTATGGTCAATCCATCAACGTGAACATTCTTCTGAAGATGATTTCAGGTTGATGGGGAGTCGTATGCGTTGAATTGCTGAATCAGGATAGACAAAAGGATGAAACAGCCACAAATACCTACCACAGTTTAACGTTTAATTGGCACAAAATTGTGCAGGGGGAGTCTTCAGGCTTTTGACTGTGCATCCGGACACTATCGATGTGGTTTGGTGGAGGCAAAGAAGCTGTGCAGTACGCTGTATGCTGAAGGCCTGATGCTCGATAGTGTGGATATAAAATCAACCTATCTAAAAGGTGATGATAAAACGCAGTTTCAACAGCATGTCGATTCACTGAAAGGACAAAAACGCGCTGGCTAGTCGCGGGGCGACCTTAAGCTGTGAGGGGCGACTCTTTCAATAGGCCAGACACCGGAACGGCTTTTCTTATCTTCTACCATTATTGGGCAACCCCGATAATGGATAAAAGAAGGCTGCAACAAGAAGTAATACCCCGAATACGATAAAAGTCATTCCTACCCAGGCGCCAAGTTGGTTATCCGCCTCCCAGGCTTTCCTGATGTCGAGAAAAGAGCGCACACTGTGTTCGTTGACACTCAAGGCATATACAGTAAAAAACACTTGGTCATCAAAGAGAGCGGATCGGGGATCTTCCCTGTTAAAAAGAACTGTTACAGAGTGATTGTCAGCATTCTCAAGTGCCTTATAGACCTTATCAAGAGTGCCTGACTTGGAATTGTAGTGAAACTCTTCATCTATCCCGGTCAAGCCAAAATGAATCACATCACTGCCATATCGTTGGTTATCCACTTTTTTAACAAAGCGTAAAGTGCCCTCAGCCTTGTCAAGGTGCTCCATTTCGGGTGGTGCTTCGGTTACCAAAAGATTAATAATAGTGCCGAATATGATTAAAACGATCCCTAAGTAAAAGAGGATCTTTGCGGTTTGAGCTTTTGTGTTGTTTGTCAATTAATGATTTCCTTTTGTTTTGATATGGGAAAGTTTCAGTCTTATCCTGCTATGTTATCTTCTCTATTGATTATGTATCAAATTTTCTAATAGCGTTATCTGGTTTCTGGGGGCTTAGAAATTGTTGGAAGCCTGCCTTTTTACTGTGGTATACCGGGTTCTTGTAGGATAATGGGAAAATTGGTTTGTGTTAAGAACGACTTTTGATGATTTTTTAAGCTAATCATAATGTTTTCAGTGATAGGGAGTTAGTGTGAATGTTAAGTGTTAGTAGTATTTGTTATAGTTTTTTCTAATTGATTTTTAATCTTTTAATTCGATTAGTGATAAAAAGACAGTTATTGTTAATTAACGTTTTTACGTGGAGACCAAAGTACAATAGTCGCTACCTGGTATCAGCGATATAGTATTGAAAATACATCATGAACAAACCTGTTCAGAATCCATTGAGCATTTAGATACTTTCAATTGAACGGAATTAGTCTGATTTATTATCAGGCGATATGTCAGTTTAAGGGAGATTAATTATGCAGCCATCAATGACTTCGCTTTCCCCTGTTAACACTTACGGTAAAACGGTACATGACAAGCGTGAAGATCAAGCACATGGAATGGCTATGGATTCAGCGTTGCAATCAGGGCATTGTGACTCATCAAAAACGGCGTCAAAAAGTGCAAGGACGCGTAAAAAAAATACAGCGTCATTGCCAAATGGTCAAAGAACGCTGAAAAAGAATAAAAAGTGGCGTGGGCGCTTAACCAGAAAAGCAGTGGCGAATGCCACGGAAAAGCTCACAATCAAATTTCAGATGCTTTTGCCAAACAAAACCTGTTCCAACGTCTTTGGTAAAATCGCGGACTGTCGAATAAAGCCCATTAAAAATTGGTTAATCCGCCGCTTTGTCTGGATGCACAAGATTAATCTTCAGGAAGCTGCGAAGAAACGTCCGGAGGATTATAAGAGTTTTAATGATTTTTTCACCCGGAAACTGGATAATGACGCTAGAGAGATTGCGCCGGAAGGCAAGTTGGCATCACCGGTTGATGGTACGGTCAGCCAGGCTGGATTGATAAAAGAAGGCAAAATCATTCAGGCAAAGGAGCATGACTATAGCGTAGATGCGTTGTTAGGCGGTGGTGATAAGCATTTGGCTGAATCATTTAAGGATGGTAGCTATGCCAATATTTATTCCTGATTACCACCTAACGTAAGCCATTCTCCCGTCTAAACTTACGACACTGGTTTTCCTTGGGTTAGGAGACGTGTCATGGCCAAGAGCAAAATTCAGTTTTAGAAAGGCATGAGTCTTGTGGAGTTCTTTCAACGATACGGTCAGGAAGAGCAATGCCGCGATCAGTTTTTCAAATGGCGCTGGCTGAATGGGTTTGAATGCCCTCTGTGTTGTTGCCGAGAGTATTGCACCCTGAAAACCCGTGAACTTTACCAATGTAATCGTTGTCGCCATCAAACATCACTGACCAGCGGTACCATCCTGGAAGCCAGCAAGTTGCCCTTCACCACCTGGTTTCTGGGCATGTTTTTAATGACTCAAACCAAGAATGGTATATCAGCCCTGGAGCTTTCGAGACAGCTTGGCGTTTCTTATAACGCCGCGTGGCGCCTGAAACACAAGCTCATGCAAGTCATGAAAGAGCGGGATGACAGCCGCCCTCTGCAGGGACATGTGCAGCTGGACGATGCCTACTGGGGCGGTGAAAAACATGGAGGCAAACGGGGAAGAGGTTCTGCAAACAAACACCCCTTTGTTGCTGCCGTGCAAACCAACGAAGAAAACTGCCCACTGTATATGCGCTTTAGTATGGTCACCAGTTTCCGTAAAAAGGAGTTGGCGCTCTGGGCGAAAAGACATCTCGGAGATCATACCTGCTGTGTTGTCAGTGATGGACTCGGCGCATTCACGGGAATAGTCGACGCTGGACATCCACATACTGCAGTAGTGACAGGAGGTGGTCATGCATCGATGGCTAATGAGTTGTTTACGTGGGTCAACACCATGATCGGGAACGTCAAAAACTCCCTGAGAGGCAGTTACCACAATATTAATCCCAGGCATCTGCCACGATACTTTGCAGAATACTGTTATCGATTTAACCGCCGCTTTGATTTGAAGGCAATGGTATCAAGGTTGGGTTATATGGCTGCGCGAACCTGCCCCATGCCTGCAAGGCTTCTCAAACAGGCTGAGCCACAGTGGTAATCAGGTATTTATTTGTCACCGGGCGATTATCACCGTTTTCATATGCCAATCAATGGTAAGCTGCTAAAAACAATCCATGTGCCGGGTGAGCTCTATTCTGTCAGTCCAAAAGCGGCAAGAAACATTGACGGATTATTCGCGAGAAATGAGCGGTTGGTTTGTATTTTTGATACCCCACAGGGTCGCATGGCGATGATTATGGTGGGCGCTATCAATGTCTCAAGTATTGAGACAGTTTGGGAAGATGGTGTCATCGAACCGCATCGAAAGGGCGGAGAGCGGGCGATTATCCATCAAAAGTATTTCGATAACTTTGAGAATCAGCATACCTATAAGAAAGGCGATGATTTGGGCGCATTCCGTATTGGCTCTACAGTGATATGTCTGTTTGAAAAAGATCAGGTTGACGGACTGGAGAAGCTTGTCACTGGTCAGAAAGTCAAAATGGGAGAGGCAATAGGTGCGCTGAAAAAAGCAGAGAAAGCTGACGGGTCTGTAGACACGCCAGCCTAAGAAGCTTAACCTGCACGTGCGCCATTTGGGAGTGGCGTTTCGGGCATGGCGAGACAGGGTTTGACGCCATCGGCATAACCAATGTCAAACAGCATGCCCTGCGAGACTTCACCCGCCATTTTCCGTTCAGGCAGGTTCACGACAAAGAGAGCCTGCTTACCTTCAATTTCCCTTGGGTTTTCACGCTCTTGCTTAATGCCTGCAAGAATAGAACGCGTATGATCGCCAAAGTCCACAGTCAGTTTCATCAGCTTGCTGGATTGTTCGACGTCATCTACGGAGAGAATGGTGCCGACACGAATATCCAGCTTCTCAAAATCATCGAATGCAATGGGGGCTTTAATGGGAGCAGGTGTCATTGTTCTATGCCTCACGACGATTACCATATGTTGCGCACAATATACGGCATGGGATTGCACGTACCAATAACGTCACTCAATGTACTTTACATTTCGCGAAATATGATCCACTACGAATCCCCAAACTCATCACTTAATAGCTTCGTTTAGTGCATAACAGTGGTACTTTTTGTCATCTTTCCTGCGTGATGAAGTGTTTTTCTAAGGCTTATGACGTGTAATGTTTGACGTGTGTTTGCCCTTTGCCTATATGCAGTGTTCCTCAATATCAAAGCAGGCAGACGTATTATGTCGTTCATGCATAAGATGTATTCCGCACTGTTTTTACTTGCTGCGATCTCTTTTCAGGCGCATTCTGTTCAACTTCCGAATCATATGAAAGATTCATCCGAACTGACCGCACAAGCGTTTGAGCAGTCCCGGCCCAATGTCTTGTTGTGTGTCATTCCTTCATCGCCTGAATCAGGCAGTACCAGTGATGTGATTGGTAAAGTCACATCGGGGAGTGATGCCGGTACTTTCGTTTGTGAAAGCACCGCATTGGCAGATGGTGTAGCGTCGGGTGCACAGGTATCCAAAGACTTTAAGTGGCTTGATATTACCCATGACCAGTTGGCCAGCTGGCTGATCTC
This sequence comes from uncultured Kistimonas sp., assembly GCA_964291505.2. Lineage (GTDB taxonomy): Bacteria > Pseudomonadota > Gammaproteobacteria > Pseudomonadales > Endozoicomonadaceae > Kistimonas. Next base: position 726,332 of record OZ220216.1, read on the forward strand.
TTTTGCCACCCTGGAAAAGAATGAGAATGGAACAGCCTATTTTGCGCTGAGATGCAGTGAACACCGTCCGGATCATGCGCCTGCTATTTGTGTTCAACCAACACAAGGTAAGGGATTCGAGTTTGGTTATGAAGACGTGGGGGATCATGGGAAAAAATCCTGCGCCCCCCATGATGGTGCACTTTATGCGTCGCCTTACTTCCATGTTGCAGCAACGGCATTTAGCAGCTGTACCGGTGAGACCTTCCATCCCGAATGTCATCGGTGTAATGGTGGAGGCTGTGCTGCCTTTGAATGCTCCGCGTTTACCTCCTGGGATAAATGCCCAGCGGGTAGCCATCTCTGTGGCTATGAGCATTGTGTCGCAAACTTTTGTCCCATGAGGCCAATTTGTCAGTGGGATAAATAAGACGTCACATTTGTATGTTTATTGAGAACGTGTGACGAGAAGAGAAAGCTAGTATGTTAGTCCTTCAAAGTAATATATTGCCTCAACAGTCATAGGCAATATATTGCTTTGAAAGGTGTATTAGGCATAGAAGATTAGTCAGGGTGCTTTTGTGCAATCGGGTCTGTGATCACAACTGTATCATCCCGAAGCATATAGTTACTGCCGTTCAGATCGATCATTCCAACAGGGGCGATATGAGTCAAAGCCTCGAAGAGTGTTTCTATAAACCCCTCATGGTCATCAATGATGTCATCATCCACCCGGGGTGGTGTGAGGTGCTCTGAACTGCTGAGCATGTGGATTTTGGATTTTTTTATCTGTTCAATAAAGTCATCCAGTGTTTCAAATTCATGTGAGAATGTCTTTTCATTCGTGAAAAACGACAGGGTGATGGTTCGTAAAGAACCCCATAGCAGACCAAAGTCAATATCATGGAAATGATGGGGGCGCGTTGCTTCTTTTCCATCATCGGTCATGTGATCCAGGCGCTCAAGAACATAAAAACGCACCACCTTGCCACTGCCCAGTTCAATGGCATCTTCACGATGAATATTAGGCAGGTGCGGGTTGTCTTGATTTTCAGGGCGCATACACCAGCGGGCAAAAACGTGATAACCATCTTTACTGTCGGTGCATACCTTGACCACTTTGTCGGGTTCACCGGGAAGGTTGTACACTTCGGCATAAACACCGGTTGCGAGTAAATCAAGATCACTGCAGCGATCGAGAAATATCGTCACATCACCCAGGTGGTAAAGTTGTTCCGTTTCGACGAGTGTTTTGATTTCTTCAAGCGTATCAAAGTAAATATCCATCTGTTTACCCACCTTTAATCAGGCAGAGAAACAGGGGATGTTCGATGTGCATGGCGTAGAATTGTTTGTCTATCGCTGAGTTATGCGCGCCGGCTATGGTGTGATGTTGGGTTGTTGATAAGTGCAGAGGTACAGAAAAACATCGGTTGTGCATTTGTAATTTCATCCTTGTTTTTTCTTGATGTACGGCTTTGGTCTTTCAAAAATACGGTATAACATTAAACGTTGTATTTCCTTTGCTAGTTGTTAAAACGAATGACAAAGTCTTAACATTCAACCTTTCAAGCTGAAATGTGATTTTTTGCTTCTATGTGGCTTATCATTTCCCCGCTATTTACAGCGTTGGGGAGCTGAAAATAGTGTTAATTCTTAAATGTCGTCATCCTGAAAGCGTTGCCAGTGGCTGCCAACCGCTTCCCGTATGGCTACCCAACCAGGCGGTAAATCAGCAATTTCATATAAGGTATGATCGGTTGCAACGGCCTGTGCCATGCTCACCGTCATTGCATCATGGGGTTCTGACGTTGTTCCACATAGAAAAGCCCATGAATGGTCATCGGAATAATGGATCACTTGTAATACGGGGTAACCCTCATTGATAACCTGTTTTGTTGATAATGTGGCAACATTTTGTTCTTGATCAAACGTCCAGTTCATTATTAAGTTTCCTTAACAAGTTTGACAGTGAAATTATTGACAGTGAAATTATTGACTGTATTCCAATCTGATCATCAAAAATAGAATGTTATAGACGGAATTATCTTCATGCTAAAAAAGATGATTTATTTAAATAAGGATTGGTATGCTATTCATGAAATTAATGTTTATAAGTATATTGTGAATATTTGTGGAGTTGTATAGGCATCTAACACATCGGTTATAGGGGGCTTTGTCGAGGATCTCCTTTATATTAGGTTGCATTGTGCCGTTTAAAAGGGAATATTTTCAGATCCATCTCTGTGGATTTGTTTTTGAATCGGGCTTTTTGTATTTTGTTTGATATTAATTACAGAGCATAAAGTAGGTTATTTATTCTGTACTTTATTGTTTAGGAAAATAGTTAACGATTCCGTTCCAGCAACCACTCGCCAATTTTTGGAAAGATTTCGCTTTTCGCCGCACGTCCTCGTATCAGCTGTCCGTGATTGTAATCTTTACTGAAACCCGTGCCCTGTGAGCACACCAGCCATGACTTATCGGTAGCACCGAAGTGTTCATAAATCTTATGGCAGCCTGATACTGGCGCAATGTCATCGCCGCTTCCCGCAATCATATAGAAAGGAACCTTTAAGCCGGGAAGGGCCAGCATGTAGTCAAAGCCATCTTCCCCCATCCACTTCTGCTTTAAGTTCCACTTAGCCCACTGGCCTAATAGACGTGTGGGTTCTCCTTCGACAGTACTCATGGGAATACACTTCTGAGGAACCTGTCCAAGAATATTGGACACAGCACGTAAATAGTACGCACGAAAACTATGTTTGAACCCTTGTGCGGCATCCGTCGCTTGTGAGCCGAGGGTCACAATCCCTGCGACTTTTGACTGATGTTCGGGGTTGCGCGCCAGGTACATGATAGGCAAATGACCACCGCCACTATGGGAAACCCAATACACCTTCTTCTGACTGGTCATGTCGAGAATACTATTGATGCTGGCTGGCACATCATTGAATGCCGGATACTCAAAGTTCTGCCATTTACTGGATGGCTTACTGTGACCATGACCACCCCATTCCAGTAACCAGCAGTCAAAACCAAAAGACGAAAGGTACAAGGCGAGATCTCGCACGGCTTCTGCATTGGAAATGGAGCCGTGCGTCACAATGATGGGAACACCCGTTGCCTCTGGATTGAGTAAGCGATGAAGAACAATCTCACCACCGTTTTTCATTGTTATTGTGTGTAGTTGTTCTTGCATGATGATTAGCTCATAGGCATTGAGTTGGGTCGCCTCATTAATTGCACTACAGAACTTAGCGAGACAACCACTCAGCCGTTTCAGACCATGCCTGCTTATTCATACTTTTTTTGAAGAAACCGAAGTGATCAATGCCTTTCATCTGGTAATCCCTGGGCTGAAGGATTTTTACGTCACTGTCCGCATTTTTAAACAAAGCTTCCAGCTTATGGACTGCTGGCGGTGGCGCAAACCTTCTATCGTCTGCCATGGCATAAAAGCGCATTTTACCGTTATAGCCGTGGAATCCGTCACGCAACGGTCGTCCTTCCGGATCAGCGATATACGCTTTCTTACGACCAAAACGACTCCAGTCCCGTGCGACATGGCGAGGAAGATGTTCTGCGCCCAGCACCCATTTGGGCAAACCGCCGGTGAGTGTATAAAACAGCGGCAGCACACCAAAGAAAAACGCGACGGTTAAAGGACGGTCTTTCAGCGGCCAGTTCTTCCAGTAAATATGTTGCGAGGCAATGCTCAGAAAATCGGAATAGCGGTTGTTATCTGGCAGAACGCCCAGCAGCTGACCACCAATCGAGTGACCAATACCTTTCACTTTCAGCTGGGGATGACGCTGTATAAAGCTTGTCAGCATCGCATCCATATCCCGCTGGCCCCAGTGGAGCATGGTGGGGGCCGGAGAATCACTGCGAGACTTTTTACTCTCGCCGATCCCCCGAAATTCATAGGTCAGCACCGTAAAACCCTGCTCGCATAAAAACTCTGCATAGGCTTGGTAATACTTACGTACGACACCGGTCGCACCGTTGATGATCAAACCGATGTTATTTGAGGTTTCAGGCAGAAACTCTGTGCCAGCAAGGTGATACCCGTCGTCCGTTTCGATCGTTATATTTTTTATATTCATAGGTACTGCTGTTGTTGATCTACATCTGGAGCGGTTAGGGTGAATGTCTTGGCATGCTGAGTCAACAGGCGGCAATGGCGCTATTACTCATCGGCCGCTTGATCCGCTAAATGCTGAGTGCATGATTTTGTATCGAAGTGACGTATAACAATCTGCAAGCCGATGAGTGCTAACTGTTAGCAAAAGCCGTGGAAAGCAGCCTTACGTGATCGGGAATATTCTGTATTACGATGAATGAGGCTAATATAATGTTGAAGGCTCGCGAACTACAAAGCTCGCGAGCCTTTCAAAACTGACAGGAACGGCAAGTTATGCAGCAATCTCCGTAAACCAAAGCGCATCCTGAAAATTCCCTTTAATCACAAGATCCCCTTTGCCCATGGCGGAGAACGTATCCAGCTCTTCTTTGGAGAGCATGACTTTCAGCGCAGTATCCTTGTCCGACCATATCAGTTCCACCGTCGCGTTTTTGCTTCCGCCGGGATGGAACAAGACCCTATTGCGCCGAAAGATATACGTGTGGCTGTGCTTGCCATCGGCCGTCCGGATCACAACCGTCCGGTTGATATAGCGAATCTTTTTCCGAAACGTTTTATTGAATAACGCGCTGGCCATCAGTTTGAAACCAAGGGCGATTAGCAGCAGTGTCATCTTCATGGCAATGTCCCTCCGCTACATCCAGGGTTTGAGATTCTCAATGGAAATCTCGCCTGCTTTGACCAACGGAATGACCTCTGCAAGATCCCTCACAAACGTATCGACGACGTCATCCGTCACCGGATCCAGTACGATTTTAAGTGCCGGCGGCTGAAAGGAAGGCAGGCAATAGGATTGGCGCTCAAACAGGCCGCCCATTACCGCGAATAAATCCAGCCCCTTCTCCAGACGAATTGTCATCGTGCAGAGGTCTGAGGGGAAGCATTCCACGCCGTCGATGGCACTGATTTTTTCAAGGTAGCGTTGTTTCACTTCCATCGAACGCCTGGCCAATGCCAGGTAACCTTCTTCACCCAGGAACTTCATCACCGCCCAGGCCGAGGCAATGGGGCCTGCAGAGGTTGTGCCGGTTATGGCTTCGGTGGAATACAAACCGTCGGGCCAGTCACTGGCGGAACAACAGTAATATTGCTCCCACTCCTTGTTGCGGAAGGTGATAGACGATAACGGCTTGGCACTATAGCCGTGCTTATGGAGATCCGCCGAGATCGAGCGCACCCCCGGCACCCTGAAATCCCAGACCGGCAGCGCCTGCCCCAGCTTTTCGGCAAACGGCGACTGAAACCCACCAAGGCAACCGTCCACATGCATCCACACATTGTGTTTTTCTGCGAGCGAGCCTAATGCGGGAATGTCATCAAACAAGCCGTAAGGCCAGCAGGGCGCTGAACCGGCGATAAGAATCGTGTTCTTGTTGATGGCTTTTTCCATGGCGGCGACATCAGCGCGATAATCATCGCTCAGGGGAATGCGCTTGATCTCAATGCTGGCGTATTTACACCATTTGGAAAAGGCTGTGTGAATGGAGTAGGGGACAACGATGTTGGGCTTGAGAATCCCTTTTTCCTGCTGGCCCCATTCCTTGGCGGCGGCAATGGCCGAGTACAGGCTTTCGGAGCCGCCGGAGGTGAACCTGACCCGGGCATCCTGTGGAAACCGCAGCATCTCCTTGACCATCTGCTTCACTTCCAGGCCCATCTTCGTGCAGCCGGGCAGGAGTTCTTTGTAGAGGTAATTCCGCCTTAAAAACATCCGGTTGGCATCTTTGGCGATCTCGGCGGCTTCCAGATGCGACATCAGGGTGGTCGATTGGATGGTGTTGTGGGAATAGATGTCGGTGACATCCATGGCGTCGAAATCCGACAGCCGTTGCATGACGTCTTCTTTCGTTGCCCCTTTGTCGGGAAAGACCTTGCCTTCAAACGCGAGGTCTTGTTCGCCACCGAAATAACCCATACCACCCTCCTTATACTTATCTCTCTGGATTGTAGGAGGTATGGATGGATCAAAAACTGATCGAAATCAGTAAATGGTACCATGGTGCAGCTATTGGTAATGGAGAAATGAATCTAAGCTTAGCCTTCAAGGTGCCTGAACATGCAAGCACTGCCAGAAAAGAGCAAAACGCCCAATTTGCAAAAAGACCAGAGTGGAAACGCACGCCCGACGTATTCGTATTTTGAAGAACAGCCCATGTCAGCCGACTTTTATTCGATATAACTCGTTTATCGGTTTTTCCACAAAGTACTCCCACACATGCTTCAACACAGCATGCTGATTGGGGAAAGGTGATAACTCCAATGCTTCTTCCAAGGTGCACCACTTATATTCGGTGTGTTCGTGATTGAGTGTTACGGCCTGATCAGGCTCGCACAGGGCGACAAATACCGGAATCAATTCAATCACATTCGAGTAAGACGCATAAAACTGCTCGAGAAATTGAGCATTATAGAGTCGAGTGACATTGATTTCCGTTTCCTCCTGGAACTCGCGAATGATGGACTGCCAACCTGACTCGCCTTCTTCCATTGAGCCTGCCACATGGCACCAAAAGCCACCTTTGACACGCTTCATTAGCAGCATTTTCATTTGGCCATCAATTTCTGACAATGCTACGCCGGAAACAATCGATGTATTAACTGGAATCATAGAGGAACCTTACAATGTCGCTTGTCGGCTAACGTCGACCTAAAAGGCGAGCAGGCTGGTAAGAGAGTCCAGCGCTGCAAGCACTTTTCTGATGGCTTTGTCAGATTTGAGGGAGCATATCGCTAATGATCTTCAGTTCATTCTGATAGGTTTGGAAGTAGCCTGCCGGATATACCTTGTCACTGCCCATTTTTTGTTCAATTTTAGAAAGCTGACGCTTTTGAACATTTGACCAGTATTCAGCGCGCGCGGTGTCTTTATCGAGCCCCAATGTGCCGTTTCGGAAACCTTCCTCCAACATATTGATGTACACAGTGGCGCTTTCTTCCCCCAGGGTGTCCCAATACGTTTTGGCTTTTTCATAATCTTTGGCATAGCCACCTTCGCCCAGGTAGTGGAGCATGCCCATGCAGTAGATTGAAAAGTTATCGTTTAATGCCGCACCGCTTTTGAGCCATTCAATCGCTTGAGGTTTGTTAATCGTTTTTGTTAAGCCTGATCCGGTGAAAAAGCTATAAGCTAATAGCTGAATCGATTCAATGTTGCCTTCTGTTGCTGATTTAGTACGCCACTCTAATGCGCTATCCAGATCAACGGGCGTACCAAAACCGCTGAAGTAGTAAGCTGATAAGGTGATATAGGCTTTGGCGTATCCACCCATTGCCGCTTTTTTCATGAGGTTGAACGCTTTAACCGTATCTTGCTGCACGCCGATACCGCGTTCATAGTTTGAAGCCAGGTTGTATAGCGCCCTGGGATTCCCCGAGTCCGCCCACTCTGTGAGTAAGCGTGTGGCTTTTTCTATCTCCTGGTTTTGATAGGCAGCGTTAATTTTTTCAGCATAATTTACATCGGCACTCTCATTGGCCAATGCCACAGAGGCAACGAGTGAGATAAAAAATGCTGATACAACTTTGAACATTTACTTTTCCAACAATGAATGACAAGAGCGATTTTTATCGTAGTGAAGCGACTGGCGTTGAGCCAGATAGGGCGGCACGAAAAGACTATCCCAGCCTCGGAGCGACGGATGCTAACACGCAGGGAGTCCTATTTGTAGTGATGCTCGGTTGTGGTTATTTTCTCTATCTACAGGCTCGTGTGACGCAGTATCGAAAACAACGCAGGCTATTGCTGGTTTTGAGCAATAGCCTGTTTTGATTGGCGCTTTCTTTGAGGATGAGAAAGCGCTGCGGGGTTTCAACGCCGCTTGGCTTTTGTCCTTTGGCCTACCCACAACAAAAACCATCAGCGACGAGGGTCAGTATTTCTTAGAAAACCCCATTATCGTTGCGAACATTGCCACCGTTCAGCAGCCCATACAACTGCATGGAAAAACCGATGCCCTGAATGGCATCCCAGTGTTCAACGAGCTGCCCGTTAGCCACCTTCCAGGTATCGATAATATTCATACCCTGCGAGTCATCCCCCCGGTGTTTGGCTTTCATCGTTGCGTGGGAATGTAAAATCACGGAGTCGCCATCGACATAAACGTGCTTCACCTCGTAGCTGAACTCGGGCGCCATTTTGGTCAGGTCACTCATGGTTTTCAGGATGCCTTCAATCCCATCGGCAATATTGCGATTGTGCTGTTTGTAGGCGCTGCCTGCATACCGACGTCTGATTTCATCGAAGTTATGGTCGTTCATCATCAGCTGTACGAACCCGATGACGGCCTCGACATTCTGCCTGTCCTCAACGCTCCAATGCGACTTTGCCAGGGGTTCCAGGTTTATTGTTGGTTGTGGCATCTTCCTGCTCCTTTAGCGTCAACGTGTGCGACTCGGTAGTTACTCGGCGATAACTTACTTGTATAATGCAAGTAAATATTATTGATTGCAAATTGCAAGTAATCTAAGTTTCGAACACAGAGAGAAGAGAGACAGAATATGCCACGGCGTTCAGACTGCCCCATCGCCAATGTACTGGATTGTGTCGGCGACAAATGGAGCTTACTGGTCCTTCGGGATCTCCTGTTTTTTGGTAAACAGTCCTATTCCGCACTGCAAAACTCGGATGAGCGGATGGCGACGAACATCCTGTCGAGCCGCCTGGAAAAGCTGGAGAACGACGGCTTGATTACCAGGCAGGCCGACCCCGGTGACAAGCGGAAAAAGGTCTATACGCTCACGGAAGCCGGCAAAGATATGTTGCCGATCATGCTGGAGATGATTGCCTGGAGCAGCCAATACGACCCGGCCACCAATGCGCCCCGGCCACTGGTCAAACGGATCAAAACTGACCGTGAAAACCTGATCCGGGACTTGTTGAATCGGGTGGAAAGTTAACGCCTGCGCAAGGGACACAGGTTCTCCCCCGATCCAGTGGTTTTGATGTCCACTAAAACGGGGGAGGTTCAGCGTCACCTGGATTTACTTGTTCTGTGCCTATATGTACTTATCTAGAATTTTACATTCTATTGGATGAATAGAGCTTTTTATTTCATTGTTTTTTAAGCGACTGACATCGTATATATCTTCGTATGTTTCACAACCTTTAAAATGATGTGAAAGTTTCTTAACTATCTCATTGGGTAGACCAGAATCTCTCAAGATTATTTCGTGGTTTTCAGTGGTTCCATATTCAAGCTTAGCTATAACCATATCAAGAGCTATCAATGGTTGGTGTTTTTCTGTTGCTACAAAGTTGTAAACGTTAGAGAAAGTTTTAAGATACTTGGGCCAGGAAAACTCAAAGTATTTTGACATTAGGTCAAATACATATCTTATGCGTGAGTTATCATTGGCTCTTGCTCTTTGTACTGTATCTGAGCTTAGAAGCTCTTTAAACGAAGGTGTGTAATAAATATAGTATTTTGTTAGGCCAATCAAAATTGACTTGCCGACATCTGTATTAAAATTTCTACCTTTGTCATGCTCGGTGAATAAAAAGTCATAGCAACAAGATAAAATATTATCTAAGCAATCTTTTACTGGTAATTGCTCTCTAAAATAATAGTAATCAAGATTATTTCCGGTTCTCAAATGTTTAATTAACTCTAATTGGCCATCAATTTTTACAAATCTATTTTCTTTTATGAGTAATGGGTCAATTTTTTGCTCTACAAGTTTATCAGTATATGTATTTAAGAGTTCAGTCTTGGCTTGTGGTATATCATCACTTTCCAATTGAATTAAAGTTTCTAATGCAGCGTTTGAGTTATCTAGGTATTCAATTTCAACGGATGTTTCTCCATCATCGTCTTCTTGTGTTTCAAGATGAAATACACGACCGATGAAATGTTGCATAAACCGTCCGGCACGACCTTCTATGTTTTTTCTGTCTAATGTTTTTAATAGATCACCTGTACCAATTTTTTTGTCGTAAATAACAACGTTTTTTGCAGCTGAATTGATACCTTCAGTTAGGGAGGTTGTACAAAAAAGATAATTTAGCCCATTATCACTGCTGTCATTAAATTCATCTACAACTAAATCTTGGATATGTCTTGGCATTGCACCATGATGAAAGGCTATTCCGCGTTTGATGCAGGAAATCAGATCCCAATTGGGAGACACAGAGTTTGATAAATAATCAATAAGTTCTTTGTTATGAGGTTTTACAGGCCATGTATCCAAAAACTTTTTAGCGGTATCCTCTACATATTGTTTCTGATAACGGTAAATCAAGAATTTCCCATCAATGGATTCTTCAGAAACTAATCTAAGTAGATTTTTAAATTTATTGCCAATGATTTTGATGGATCCATTTTCTACGGAATGAAGCCCCTTATTTTTATTGTTGTCTAAGGCATAATAATCCTTTTGAACTATTTCGGTAGAATATTTCTTTAGTTCTACATTAAATTTATCTCTAAAGTTTTTACTAAAATCTGATATGTATGGGCCTGCAAGATAGAAATCAGCTTCTGTTTTAGCTAAACGATAGAGAATATCTGAAAAAACTCTAAACCGATCATCATCAAGTTTGAAATCTACTTTATAGATTTCATCCATTACAAAAAAATCTATTTTGAAATCTGGGTTTTCTTCAAAGAATGCTGACATTCTCTCAGGTGTTAAAACCAAAACATAGCTTTTTTCTTTATCAATTTTAACTTTTGAAGATTTTGAAATTGTGTACCCTTCAACACTTTTCCTTAACTCTTGATATTGCTCGGAGAGTAGTGAGACCGTGGGCATTATGAATGCAATATTTTTATAATTGTTATGTAAGATTATTTCTCTAACGATCCTTGTTTTTCCAAAAGATGTTGGAGCACTCACCACTAACCTTTTGTTTTTTTGAAATGCATCAAATATTTCTTTTTGAGGCCTGGTTAAAGTTGTATTTGTTTTTTGGCTGGTATAGAAGTTTCTTAAAAGGTTGTCTTGTGGTGAAATATTTGGAATATAGGTTTTATTATTCTTTTCTAGGAGGTTATCATATAGAAATACTCTGGACTTTACGATGCAATCATGTAAAAGCTGTTGTACCATTCGATCGTCTGAATTGTAATTGGCAATATGACATATTGCTGAAAGGCATTGGTTATAATCTTGTTCATCTTTTGAGTCAAGTAAGCGATATACATCAATCAGCAAGGTTTCAAGAGTGTCTGTGCTGATCTTCTTCTTACTTCTAATTTTTTCAATGCCATAGGTTATTTGCTGGTTCATATACTAGCTCCAATCAAAACTTCATGGCATTTTCTACAACTTCAATGCTTTTCTTTAAATCAGAAACTGATTCTAAAGGTACAATAAAGAAAACTATCTTTATATTGCTTCTCTTCGGCCAGCTCTTACTGTAGATTTTTTTAAAGTTATCTTCCAGTTCGACACTTATTTTTTCTTTGAAATCATCTGAATCAATATCACTATCCATATCTCCAGAGAACTGTTTTATGCACTTGCTGTCGTATGTGCACAAAACAGGAACTGCAATATCAACTTTATTTAATGATCTACCTCCGGTTACATAACTTTTAAGCAGTTCATACTTTTCATTTTCAAGTTGCTTGTTTAGCTCTATTTCACCACCAAGTAACCTCAGCTCGGACTTTATTCTTTCTGAGTCATTCAGGTGTTCTTTTAGTGATTTGAGCGCTGAACTTATAGCTCCGCTAATGTTTTGATGGAATTTAGCTTCTCCAAGCCATAATGTGACTTTGGAGTTGCTAATAGAAAAGTGTGCACAGTCAAATCCTTTTATTTGCTCTCTTGTAGTTGATCTCAGCCTTGCTTTTGTTACAAATTTAGGAATGTCATAAAAAATGCTCAAGATCAGGAATAATAAAAGTTCTCCATAATCTCCTTTTGATGTTCTATTTGCATCCGATATTCGTGTAAAACTATTTTTATTCCAGTCTGATTTGTCTATTGTTGCAATTTCATCTTCTGTGAGTGCAAAAAATGGAACAGCATCTCGAATTAGACCAACCAATTCATTTTGGCGATATCTTCCATCTTCATAATCAAGAGTAAAAGAAGCATCATTTTTACTTGCTGATTGAATATCCACTTCAAATTTAAATATTTGATTGCATATCCTTGTCTTAAGAGATGAGTCCATTTCTTGAAGTTTACTCCTATGTTTATTTGGAACAGAACGCCTCAATCAGCCAACGCCGTAGGCTGTCGGCTGGATTGACTTGTAGCCGTATTTAGAGATCGAAGCCCTTTTGTTGAAGGTCAGCAGAGTGTGCTTTTTTAAAAGAATCAGCGGATGTTATCTTGATAAAATCTTCTTGTGATTTCAAAGCATCATTAAGGAGGTCAAGCTTTATTAAAGATACCATAAGCGCACAAGTTCTAGCTTGGCAATTTATTGAGTACTTAGGGTTGAATTCAATATCTGTGAAACCTTTGTATATAAATAATCTTTTTAAGTATTCTTGATGTGGGCTCAGTGCAGTGAGATAGAGCCAATCATAAAAAGCAGTTCTAGGAATTAAAGGCCATTCTTGACCTAAGAAATTGAAGCCGGTCAAGTTTCCTGAGTTTTTAAGACGAGGATCTTTTTTAGCACTCCGACTATCCATCGTATAGATATCTGTATAGGGACCTCCCCTTTCAAATACCTTGCTTCCTTGAAATGCTGACTCCAAAGAAAATTCACCTTCTTCGGTTTCTATTTTGAGGCTGAATGCACTTAGGCGCTGGCCAATTTTCTCATCAGACTTGGTCGAAACCTCCAGAAGTGGTTCGAGACCCTTGAGTTTTGCAGAATTATGCAAAGCTTCAACATTCTTCTTTTTTTGGACTGCTGCAAAGCCTGAGTTCCATTTGAAGTCACAATAGACTTCTTCAACTAAGTGTTCAGGCTTTGCAACTGCGATGAAAACAGGACGCTCAGCCATTTTTCATTCCTAAAATCATATCGATTGGAACCATGTTAGGTACAAGTATCTCTGATTTTATCGCATTTTGACGCCTTGTCTGTATTTCTGTATTACGCCAGTCCATGTAGGTGAATAGAACATCAAAGTCTATTTCCTCAGCTGCTTCGTTTGGACTGAGTGTTTCTACTCCAGCTTTGTTAGAAACATCAGCAGTAAATCACACCCCTTCCCTCAATAAGATTTCAGACTTTATTTTTAGCCATACTGGATCAGTTATTCTTCCATCTTGTTTTGCACAAAAAAGCATTGGATGGTCATCAACAAAAGCTAGATGGACATATTCCTCAACTCCCTTTCTTTTGTCTGCATCATGACTCCATTCATTACCACCTGGTTTTGGAATTAAAACTCCTCTTCGTTCTGCTTCTCCAAGAGACAATAAGCCTTTGTGCTCTTGGATCAATTCAATATTTGATCTATCTGTGAAATGCCATATTCCGTCAAATCCATATTTACGGATAACTGATTGCATGATTTTTACTCCTTAAGGCGGCTAACAGAGGTTTATACAAATCGAGTTCGCATAACATACTATCTACTTATTAAGTGCCTTTATAAAAAAACTAAGTATGCCAATGAGATACTCTCGGATTTGCTGCTTTGGTTATTTATCAGGCCGTTCGCCTTTCACAATTTATTATCAAGTTCGCATAATATAAGGATAAGCTACTAAAACTTTGAAAATAACTGATAAATCAATTGGTTGTGAACCATGGAAACAATCTGCATAGGAGAACGGGTACAATTGTACAGCGCATGAACCCGGTGAAGATTACTGTTTCATTCTGTCCGAAGTTACCGATGAGCGCGCCTTTCTAACCATCAGGCACGCTACCGCCCGGAGATGTTGGCAGCCTGCTGGTCGCCACAGCTTGGTTCTCGGTAGCTATACGGTTACGTTGTCGTTTATCGCGAGCGATATAACCATATTTTCTAGCGTTCGGCTATGGCACTAGCGTGTTACTCCTTGCTTTATTTTTCATCCAATCGCTTTCAGTCACAGGCCGTTTTATCCGTAGCCACTTTCACCGGTGAACTACACTCAGCCTCCAGATGCTCACCGGAAAACGGTAACGAGGTAGCGGTTATGGTACGGCGTGGTGTTCTAGGCCTGGCGGTGGCCTGGTTGTTGCTCTTTGCAGTGGAGGTGCTGGCGGATGCCGTCATTGTCTTTGGCTATGGGGCAACGGGGCGTGTGTTTGTTGACCGGGTGCTGAAATACCGCGATGGGCTGGACCTGGTGATCGTGGATATTGATCCGGACAAACTGGCCCAGGCGCAGGAGCGGCTGAAGGGGCGTGCGGGCGTTCATTATCTGTCGTCTATTGACGAGGTGACGGATGACCACTGGCAAGACGCCGTCTTTATCCAGGAACTGGTGACGGAAGATGTGCCGGTCAAACAGGCCTTGCTGGCAAAGGCGGTGTCACAGCTGGCGCAGCATCAGAACCCGGCGCCGGTGGCCAGCAACACCTCGTCGATTCCCGCGACTCTGCTCGCACGACAGTTGCCGGACGATCTGAAAACGCGGGTATCCGTTAACCACCTCTACTCGCCTCATAGCGCGGCGGCCGAAGTGGCGACGCTGGACGATTCACCGGCTGCACAGGCAACAAAAGATGCCGTGGAAGCCTTTAACGAAAGCCTTGGTATCCGGTCTTTCCGGCTAAGTAATGACTCACTACCGGTTCGTGATCAGCTCGGCCACTCCTTCAACCGGATCTGGTTTCGCCTCAAGCAGCATTTCATTGATATGACGGAGCAAGGAGTGATCAATTATCCCATGGCCGATCTGGCGTTCATGCTGGTCTATGGGCGTCCGCTGGGTATCTTCGGCACCATGGATGTCATTGGCCTGGGCACGGCGATCCATATTCGCGATGTCTGGTTTGAGCTGGGTGGCGTGGGTTCCCGTATGCCGGCATCCATCATCGAGCGTTGGCAGGAAGGGCAGCGGTTTTACAGTGAGGAGGATCGTCCGGCGGATGTCGAGTGGCTGGCGCCACAACGCCAGGCCAACCTGGACGGCATGCAGCGTTATGCCGAAGCCGCTTCCCTGGCAGAAGATGGCTGGCAGGAGAAAACGAAACAACTGGTGAAGGAGCTGCTGGCGTCGGCACGGCATCTCAGTTCACGGGAAAAAGACAAGGCGTTGCTGCAATGGTTTGAGGACGATGAACAGCTGCAGTATGCCACGTTCCTGGTGGCCGCCGTGACGCTGCAGGAATACCGCCACACCATCCTTGAAAACAAGGTGCTCTCCGTGGAGGACGCGGATGCCTTGCTGGGGATTCTCACCGGTCAGTCGTGCTTCCTCAGTCGTATGGAGAAGGTCTTTCAGGAGTGATGACAGGTGGGGAGCGTGCGGGCGTTTGGGCAGGTTGGTCTATCAGGGAAGGTCGCTGTAAAAAATCCGGGCCGGTGACGGCCCGGAAACTGTGAGCAATTACTGATCCAGCTTCTGCTTCAGAATCTGGTTCACCATGCCCGGGTTGGCTTTGCCTTTGGAGGCCTTCATGATCTGGCCGACAAAGAAGCCCAGCATCTTGCCACGCTTGCTTTCCTCGGCGGCGCGGTAGTTGGCCACCTGGTCCGCACAGTTCGCCAGCACCTCGTCGATAATGGCTTCAATGGCGCCGGTATCGGTCACCTGCTTGAGGCCTTTCTTCTCGATCACGTCATCCGCACTCTGGCCTTCACCGCTCCACAGGGCGTCAAACACCTGCTTGGCGATCTTGCCGGAGATTGTGTTGTCGCGGATGCGGGTGATCAGGCCGCCCAGCATCTCGGCGTTCACCGGGGATTCGCTGATGGTCAGGCTGTCGTTGTTCAGACGGCTGGCCAGTTCGCCCATCACCCAGTTGGCCGCCAGCTTGGCGTCGCCACCGCTTTTCGCGACCTGCTCGAAGAAGTCTGCCGTGGTCCGGTCTTCCACCAAACGATTGGCGTCGTAATCATTCAGCTGGTATTCCGCCGTGAAACGGGCCTGCTTGGCCGCGGGCAGTTCAGGCATGGTTTGGCGAATACGTTCCAGGTGTTCGTCGTCGATCACCACCGGCAGCAGGTCAGGGCAGGGGAAGTAACGGTAGTCGTTGGCTTCTTCCTTGCTGCGCATGGAGCGGGTCTCGTCCTTGTCGGCATCGTACAGGCGGGTTTCCTGCACCACGGTGCCGCCGCTTTCCAGCAGGTCGATCTGGCGCTCGATCTCATGGTTGATCGCGCGTTCTACGAACTTGAAGGAGTTGACGTTCTTGATCTCGGCGCGGGTGCCCAGCTTTTCCTGGCCTTTCGGGCGCACGGAGACGTTGGCGTCGCAGCGCATGGAGCCCTGGGACATGTCGCCGTCGGACACACCCAAATAGCAGACCAGCGTATGCAGGTACTTCAGGTAAGCGACCGCTTCCTTCGCACTGCGCATGTCCGGCTCGGAGACGATTTCCAGCAGCGGGGTGCCAGCTCGGTTCAGGTCGATGCCGGTCATGCCCTGGAAGTCTTCGTGCAGGCTCTTGCCGGCGTCTTCTTCCAGGTGGGCATGGTGCAGGCGTACGGTTTTACGACTGCCGTCTTCCAGAGTCAGTTCCACTTCACCGGCGCCGACAATCGGGTGGTCCAGCTGGGTGGTCTGGTAGCCTTTGGGCAGGTCGGGGTAGAAGTAGTTCTTCCGGTCAAAAACGTTGCGCTGGTTGATCTTGGCATTGATGCCAAGGCCGAAGCGAATGCCCATGTTCACGGCTTCTTCATTCACCACCGGCAGTATGCCCGGCAGGCCCAGGTCAATGGCGTTAGCCTGGGTGTTCGGCTCGGCACCAAACGCGGTGGACGAGCCGGAGAAAATCTTGGACTTGGTGGCGAGCTGGACGTGTACCTCCAGCCCGATGACCGCTTCCCATTCCATGTTGTAAACCTCTTTTCAGTCCTGCCGGCGTCGGCAGGCGGTCAAAATCAATCTGTTACAGGCCGGCCGGTGCCTGGGCGTGCCAGTCGGTGGCCATCTGGAACCGG
Source organism: uncultured Kistimonas sp. (assembly GCA_964291505.2). Taxonomy (GTDB): domain Bacteria; phylum Pseudomonadota; class Gammaproteobacteria; order Pseudomonadales; family Endozoicomonadaceae; genus Kistimonas. The sequence goes on from OZ220216.1 coordinate 743,411, forward strand.
TGCGCGATGTTCAGCAGGCGGCTTTCATCAAAGTAGTTGCCGGTCAGCTGCAGGCCCACGGGCAGTCCGTCCACAAAACCTGCCGGAATGGTCATGCCGGGCAGACCCGCCAGGTTGGTGGCGATGGTGTAGATGTCCGACAGGTACATGGCGACCGGGTCGTCGGTCTTGTCGCCGATGGGGAAGGCAGGCGCCGGGGCGGTCGGGCCCATGATCACGTCCACATCCTGGAAGGCGCGGGTGAAGTCGTCCTTGATCAGGCGGCGGATCTTCTGGGCCTTCAGGTAGTAGGCGTCGTAGTAACCGGCAGACAGCGCGTAAGTACCCACCAGGATACGGCGCTTCACTTCGCCACCGAAGCCTTCGCTGCGGCTGCGCTTGTAGAGGTCTTCCAGGTCCTGCGGGTCTTCGCAGCGGTAGCCGAAGCGTACGCCGTCGAAACGGGACAGGTTGGAGGAGGCTTCCGCCGGTGCGATAACGTAATACGCTGCAACCGCCAGATCGGAACTGGGCAGGCTGACTTCTTTGACGGTCGCGCCCAGCTTTTCGTATTCACGTACCGCGTCACGAATGATGGCTTCGACACGGCTGTCGAGACCAGCGGCGAAATACTCTTTCGGCAGACCGATGCGCAGGCCGTCCAGCGGCTTGGTCAGGTCGGCGGTGTAGTCCGGCACTTCGCGGTTGACGCAGGTGGAATCCTTCGGATCGAAACCGGCCATGACGTTCAGCATCATCGCGGCGTCTTCCGCGGTGCGGGTCATGGGGCCGGCCTGGTCCAGACTGGAAGCGAAGGCGATCATGCCCCAGCGGGAAACCCGGCCGTAGGTGGGCTTGATGCCGGTGATGCCGCACATGGAGGCAGGCTGACGGATGGAGCCGCCGGTATCGGTACCGGTCGCGCCCGCTGCCAGACGTGCCGCAATACAGGCCGCCGCGCCGCCGGAAGAACCGCCGGGAATCATCTCGGTATTCCAGGGGTTGCGTACCACACCGTAGTAGCTGCTTTCGTTGGAAGAGCCCATGGCAAACTCGTCCATGTTGGTCTTGCCCAGCATGACGGCGCCGGCATCCTTGAAATTCTGGGTGACGGTGGATTCGTAAGGGGCGATGAAGTTATCCAGCATCTTGGAACCGCAGCTGGTTTTCACGCCTTCGGTGCAGAAGATGTCTTTCTGCGCCAGCGGGATACCGGTCAGCGGGGTCGCCTTGCCTTCGGCGCGCAGTGTGTCCGCGTGACGGGCCTGGTTCATGGCCAGTTCTTCGGTCACGGTGATGTAGCTGTTGTAGGTGGAATCCAGATCGCGGATCCGGTCCAGGTAGGCGCGGGTCAGCTCTTCGCTGGAGATGTCGCCGGCGGCCAGGGCGCGGGACTGTTCGGCTAATGTCTTGTTATGCATGTCTTGGTTTCAGGTGAATACAGGTTATGCCGGAGCAGGAAGTTCAGGTTGCTGGCGGCGCTTTATTCAATGACCCGGGGAACCAGGAACAGGCCGTCTTCCGTCGCCGGGGCATTTTCCTGCAGGTGCTCACGCTGGTTGGTTTCTGTCACCACGTCCGGGCGCAGGCGCTGGACCGCATCCAGCGGGTGGGCCATGGGCTCAACGCCGTCGGTATCCACTGCCTGCATTCGGTTGATCAGTTCAAGGATGTTCACGATATTGTCCGTGGTCTTCTGGGCCTCTGTCTCGCTGATGGACAGACGAGCCAGATGCGCCACACTGGATATCGTGGAGCGGTCAATCGCCATAGGGATCATTCTCCGGAATGTGACAAATAAGCGAACCCTTCGATTGCGTGTGCAGGATCAACGGGCTAAGTGCAATTAATCGGCTTAATGTAGGGGGTTGGCGTTTGAATCTCAAGGGATGCAACGGCCGGGATAGTGAATTGCGTGACAATATCGTTTCCTTACCGGCAAATGCAAGGCATACTTATCTTATTTTGCGGGTTGTCCGGCATTCCCGCCATTGTTAGAGTTTTATGAAATATAACGGGGCTTACAGTTTTTCCCCCCGGACCGTGCAGGGTAACATTACAAAATGCTGAAAAAATTACGAGGCCTGTTCTCGACAGACCTCTCTATCGACCTGGGAACAGCCAACACGCTGGTATATGTGCGTGAAAAAGGGATTGTCCTGGATGAGCCATCGGTTGTGGCGATTCGGAATCTGGGTAGCCAGAAAAGTGTGGTGGCGGTCGGTTCCGACGCCAAGCGTATGCTGGGACGGACTCCGGGCAATATCACTGCCATTCGGCCCATGAAGGACGGCGTCATCGCCGACTTCGATGTGTGTGAAAAAATGCTGCAGCACTTTATCAATAAGGTGCATGAGAACAGTGTGATCCAGCCCAGCCCGCGTGTGCTGGTCTGTGTGCCCTGCAAATCCACCAAGGTGGAACGCCGGGCGATCCGGGAATCGGTGCTGGGCGCCGGCGCCCGGGAAGTCTACCTGATTGAAGAGCCCATGGCGGCCGCGATCGGTGCCGGCCTTCCTGTTGAGGAAGCCAATGGCTCCATGGTAGTGGATATCGGTGGCGGTACTACGGAGATCGCCATCATCTCCCTGAGCGGTGTCGTGTATTCCGAATCAGTACGCATTGGTGGTGACCGGTTTGATGAAGCGATCGTGACCTATGTGCGTCGTCACTACGGCAGCCTGATCGGTGATTCCACCGCCGAGCGCATCAAGCAGGAAATCGCCATGGCGTATCCCATGGATGAAACCCGCGAGATCGACGTTCGTGGCCGCAACCTGGCCGAAGGGGTGCCGCGCAGCTTCACCCTGAACAGCCGCGAAATCCTGGAAGCACTGGAAGATAGCCTGGCGGCGATCGTGCAGTCTGTGAAAAGTGCGCTTGAGCAATCACCGCCTGAACTGGCCTCTGATATCGCCGAGCGTGGCCTGGTGCTGACCGGTGGTGGCGCCCTGATGCGTGGGCTCGATACCCTGATCAGTGAAGAGACCGGCCTGCCGGTGATTGTGGCGGAAGATCCGCTGACCTGTGTCGCCCGTGGCGGTGGCAAGGCACTGGAGATGATGGACAAGCACCGTATGGATCTGCTGTCCACCGAGTAATACTGTGCCGTATGGTTGATCCTGGCAGCCGGGCTTGATGTCCGGCTGTCGTGGTTCAGGGAAGGACGGATGACGTCCGGTGAACACCCAACATTCGTGTTTCGTCGTGTATTCAGTCCTTTGGTATTTATCTAGAAGACTCGACGGGTCAGGAGTTTTCCATTAACCCTATCTTTCGCAAAGGTCAGTCAATCTGGGCGCGATTTACGCTGCTGATGCTCGTGTCCCTGGTGTTAATGTTTGTTGACCACCGTTTTGATTATCTGAAGCATGCCCGGTCCTACCTCGGTGTTGTGGTGACGCCGATCCAGTGGTTGGCTGACACGCCTGCCCGCCTGTTTTCTCTCGCCAGTGATGCCGTCTCCTCCCATACCGGTCTGATTGAGGATAACGCCCGTCTTAATGCCCGTAACCTGATCCTTGAACAGAAACTGCAGAAATATGCGGCGCTGACGGCGCAGAATGTCCGGCTCCGGGAGTTGCTGAATTCTTCCCAGGGTGTGGAAGAGCGGGTGACGGTAGCGGAGCTGATCGGGATTGACCCTGATCCGCAGGTCAAGCAGATCATCATCAATAAAGGTTCTGCGGATAATGTCTATGTGGGGCAACCGCTGCTGGATGCTCACGGTGTCATGGGGCAGGTGATCTCGGTGACGCCGTTTACCAGTCGTGTTCTACTGATTACTGACAGCAACAACCGGGTGCCGGTGCAGGTCAATCGTAATGGTTACCGTGCTATCGCCGTCGGTACAGAAAGCGGTGATGACCTGGAGCTGCTGCATGTGCCGGATACGGCGGATATCCAGGAAGGTGACTTGTTGGTGAGTTCAGGCCTGGGGCAGCGTTATCCTTTTGGTTATCCGGTAGCGGTCGTGACAGAGGTGGCCCGGGATACCGGTCGCCCGTTCGCGCGGATCGTTGCCAAGCCGGCCGCCCAGCTGAATGAGGGGCGTCTGGTCATGCTGGTCTTCACCGAGGCGGCAGAGGCAGCCCGACAACAGCAGGCTGAAAAGCCCGAAGGAGAAGGGTGATGTATAGAACAGGGCATCACTGGCTGGTCTGGCTGACGCTGCTGTTGGCAGCGGTTCTCAGTATTATTCCCCTGCCACCCTGGTTGTCGCTGGCCCGTCCGGCTTGGATGGCCATGGCCGTGATGTTCTGGCTGCTGGTGTTGCCACAGAATTATGGGGTGTTCTTTGCCTGGTGTATTGGCCTGCTGATGGATGTCATGCTGGGTGTAGTGCTGGGCCAGAACGCCATTGCCATGCTGATTCTCGCCATGGCCACCCACAAATCGTATCGTCGGTTGCGGTTGTATCCGCTCTGGCAGCAGACGTTTATGGTGCTGGTGATCATCGGGCTCTACCAGTTGACCTGTCTCTGGATCAACAGTGCCATCGGGCATATCCAGCCATCCCTGATTTATGTATTACCTGCTGTGACCAGCGCCCTGCTGTGGCCATGGCTATCCTTGCTTCTCCATAGTTTGCGACGGCGGTTCGGGATTGTCTGATCGGCCGGTTTTCGTCTGAACAATAAGGTGGTTTCACCATGAGTGCTGTATCGCTGTACCTCGCCTCCCGCTCACCCCGGCGCCGGGAGATTCTGGACCAGATAGGGGTGCGCTACGAGCTGGTCGCGGGCGATATTGATGAAACACCGAAAGCCGGGGAAGTTCCGGAAGAGTATGTGATGCGTATGGCCGGCGAGAAAGCCTGCGCTGGTCTGGCCGCAATGCAGGACGCACGCATGGTACAGCGGCCGGTTCTGGCTGCCGATACGTCTGTAGTGATTGACGGCAAAATCCTGGGCAAACCGGTCGACCGTGAAGAGGCCGTGGCAATGTTAAGTGCGCTGGCGGGTCGTGATCATCAGGTGATGACGGCCGTGGCGGTTAACGATGGCGACCGCCTGGAGAGCCGTCTCAGCATTACCCGGGTACTATTTAATCCATTATCCGAAGAACAAATTGCCCGTTACTGGGAGACGGGGGAACCCCGGGATAAAGCCGGTGCCTATGGTATACAGGGGCTGGGTGCAGTATTTGTGAGGGAGCTGCAGGGTAGTTATTCCGGGGTGGTCGGCCTGCCGATTGCCGAAACTGTTGACCTGCTGGATTGTTTCGGCGTGCCGTACTGGCAATAATGAATGAACTGATCCGCTGTGTGGATATTACCTGTCATCGGGAAATCCACCGGGTTTAACCAAGAATAAGTGAGCCTGTCTTGCCATGTTCAGCGATAATAACGCATACCCCGGTACGGGCAGGTTACGTAAAGATACCTGGAATCCGAGAAGTTTGGGGGATGTAAAGGGATGAGCGAAGAGATTCTCATGAATATCACGCCCATGGAATCCCGTGTGGCGCTGGTCGAGAACGGCGTTCTGCAGGAAGTCTATGTGGAGCGTAGCCGTAACCGCGGCATTGTCGGCAATATCTATAAAGGCAAGGTGGTCCGTGTACTCCCGGGCATGCAGGCGGCGTTTGTCGATATAGGCCTGGAAAAAGCCGCTTTTATTCACGCCAGTGAAATCTTTGACCGTAACAACCGTCCGGAGGGGGCGGGGGAACCGGGCATTGTTGAGCTGGTGCGTGAAGGGCAGTCCATGGTGGTGCAGGTCACCAAGGATCCGATTGGCACCAAGGGGGCCAGGCTTACCACCCATATCTCTATTCCTGCCCGTTATCTTGTGTTGATGCCCCATAACAACCATGTCGGCATCTCCCTGCGTATTGAAGATCCCCAGGAACGAGAGCGTCTCAAGGATACCGTTGAGCGACTGCTGGAGCAGGAAAGCCTGAATGACAAAGGCGGCTTTATCCTGCGCACGGCAGCAGAAGGGATTGGTGAGCAGGAGCTGCTGGCGGACATCCTGTTCCTGCATCGCCTGTGGACAACGGTAGAGGAACAAATTAAGGAGTCCGTGGCACCGGACTGTGTTTACGAAGACTTGCCACTCCATCTGCGCACCATGCGTGACCTGGTCGAGCCGGATATTGAAAAGATCCGGATTGATTCGCTCGATACCTTCAACAAAGTCTGCAAGTTTGTCCGGAAACTGGTGCCTCACCTGGATGGCCGGGTGGAGTACTACACCGGGGAGCGCCCCCTGTTTGACCTGTTCAGTGTGGAAGATGAAATCAACCGGGCGCTCAGTCGTCGGGTTGAGCTGAAATCCGGCGGCTACCTGATCGTTGACCAGACAGAAGCCATGAGCACCATCGATGTGAATACCGGTGGTTTCGTTGGGCATCGCAATCTCGAAGAGACCATCTTCAAGACCAACCTGGAAGCGGCCACGACCATTGCCCGACAGCTTCGGCTGCGCAACCTGGGCGGTATCATCATCATTGATTTCATTGATATGGAAGATGTTGAGCACCAGCGCCAGGTCCTGCGCACACTGGAGAAAAACCTGGAGCGGGATCACGCCAAGACCAATATCACCGGCGTATCTGAACTGGGTCTGGTGGAAATGACCCGCAAGCGTACCCGGGAATCTTTGGAAAACACGCTCTGTGAGGCCTGCCCGACCTGTAACGGCCGCGGCACATTGAAAACCGCTGAAACCGTCTGCTATGAAATCTTCCGGGAAATCATGCGTGAAGCCCGAGCCTATGAAAATGACTCTTACCTGGTGCTGGCCTCCGAAGCGGTGGTGGACCAGCTGCTGGATGAAGAGTCGGACAACGTGGCAGAGCTGGAAGCGTTTCTGGACAAGACCATCCGTTTCCAGGTGGAGCCCCGTTACTCACAGGAGCAATTTGATGTCGTACTGGTTTGAGGGTAATCGGCAGAATCCATGAAGAGACTGGCAAAGGCAACCTGGCTGACATTTGCCGCAGTCATGATATCCACGGCACTGACTGTCAGTGTCGTGCGTCTGCTGATGCCCTGGATGGACAATTTCAGGGATGAATTGCAGGTTTATCTTGGTAATACCTTCAAGACGAAAGTCACGCTGACGTCGATCAAGGGACGTATCTACAACTACAACCCGGCCATTGCCGTGGCCGGTATTCGTGTTTATCAACCCGATCAGCCCGGCAAGACGGCGGTAGAGATTGATACCGCTATTCTGCAGCTGGATACCCTCGCCAGTATTCGTACGTTATCTCCGGTGTTTGACAGCATTGCCGTTGACGGTGCGCAGCTTAAGCTGACATTTAATAACGGTCAGTGGGGCGTGGCCGGGTTTCCTCAGGCAAGCAATGCGGCTGCGAATCAACCGACAGCGGTTAGTGAGCGAAATCTGAAGGAGCTCACTGATGTTCTGAATAATCAGGAGAGCATTCATTTCCGAGATGTCTACCTGCAGGTTGCCAATGATAAGGGAGATCGCGCCGGACTGATGGTGGAGCATCTCCGGGTGGGCGGTACGAGAGCCAATCGTCATCTTTCGGGTCGTTTGGTGACTGATGGTGGGGATGATTTGTCACTGAACCTGGCAGCAGAAGGGCCGCTTTTGCGTTGGCCGGATATCCGGTTGTCCGGGCACCTGAAGGCAGAACAGATCAATATCAAACCCTGGCTGCCACTGTTTGAGGGTATTGCACAGAAGCATTTTGGTATCAAACTCAATCAGCTTCGTGTGGCTGCGGAGGTTCAGGCGGAATGGAATAAAGGGCAGTGGCAAATCAGCAGTGACCTGAAAGCGCCCATGCTGGATCTGGACTGGCAGAATCGCACCCTGCCGCCGCTGACAGATTTCAGTACCCGGCTGTTTGCCAAAGGGGATCAGCAGGATTGGCAGGCCTGGCTGCAGGACTGGCAGTTTATCTTTGGGGGTATTCCCTATCCTCGCAGCCAGTTCTATTTTTCTTCTCGTCATGAACCTGAATCTCAGCTGACGGTAGCGACTGACAGTATTTCCCTCCAACCGCTGAAGCAGATGCTGGATACTGTGGCCCTGCCGGGCATCACTGACAAACTCCTTCGAGTGTTGAACCCCCGTGGTGAGTTGGAGCAGGTGGTGCTGCGGTTTTATCCGGAACGTGAGAAATTTGATTTTGATCTCGCCGCCATTCTGGATGAGGTGGCAGTGGACTCCTGGGAGGGCGCGCCCTCCGGCGAGCATATTTCGGGCAGGTTACGCATGACTGCCTGGGAAGGTCTGCTGGATCTGGAGAGCAAGGATTTTGTGCTTGGGCTTGATAACGTCTTCGATGAGGACTGGACCTACGAACAGGTCAAGGGGCGGTTGTATTGGCGTCTAACCGATGACGTGTATCGCCTGAGAACGGATCGTATGCATTTTGTGGCCAAAGAAGGCGACCTGAATGCCCGGTTCCGTCTGGATGTGCCATTGGATAGTGAGCCGGTCACCATGGGGCTGGAAGTCGGTATTACCAACGGCGATGCCCGTTATGCGGAGAAATACCTGCCGGTCAAGATCGGCATGGATGAAGACCTGGTGCGCTGGCTGAAAACCAGCATTCATGGGGCTGTGATCAATGATGGCGCATTCATCTGGAATGGGCCGCTTGATGTAACTGATGCCCCTAACGATGTGACCTGGGGCCTTTACTTCAATATTGAAAACGGCGAGTTGATGTACAGCCCGGACTGGCCGGAACTCAAGGATATTAAAGGGCTGGTGCTGGTCGACCAGGATGCCGTCAACGTATCGGCCAGTCGCGCCCGTCTTTATGACAGTCGGGTGGTGAGTCTGAAGGCTTCGGTGCCGGATCTGGAGACTGCGGATCCGCTGGTGTTGGATGTGAAGGCTGGTCTGGTGTCAACGGGTAAGGATGGTCTCAAGCTGTTGCGTGAGACACCGATTGCAGAGGCTATCCACAATGCCGCTGATAATTGGGCGTTGGGTGGTGATCTAGATATTCAGCTCTGCCTCGGTATACCGTTAAAGGAAGGGATGGAAGACAAGATTGATGTCACGGTTACCACCGATAATGGCAGCTTTGCCCTGACGAGTCCGGATGTATCCCTCAAGAATGTTGCCGGACAATTCCACTACACCACCGAAAAAGGTCTCTACACCCAGGGGCTGCAGGCGTTGTTGTATGACAAGCTGGTGAAGCTGGATATTCAGACCGATGTGACATCGGATACCGTGCGGTTAGGTCTGGAAGGGACGGCGAATGTGGCGGCTATCCAGTCATCGCTGGGGCAGGATTTGTCTCCCTGGATTCGTGGTCAGACCACCTATCGCGCAGATCTGGTGATACCCGACAAGGGTGGCATCACTCTGGATGTGACCAGCGATCTTAAAGGTGTCACCATCCCTCTGCCTGCACCGTTGGGCAAGGCGGAGAAACGTGCCAGGAAACTTCAGGTGAGCGCCACACTGCCAGATAAGGGCGCTGTGACAGTGCGTACCACCTTGGGGGGCGAGATCACATCGCTCCTGAAGCTGGATGGGCAGACGCTGAAGTCTGGTGTCGTTTATTTTGGCAAGGGAAAACCCCGTCTGCCGGAAACGGGTCTTCAGGTAGCGGGTGGCCTCAAAACGCTGGATTTATCACCTTGGCAAAGATGGTGGCAAGGGTATAGCCAGTCATCGACTCAGAAAAAAAACACAGGCAGCGGGCCGGCGGCTGATGGATTGACGGTGGGCGGACTGGCGCTCAGTGTCAGTGATTTTTCCATTCAGCAGCTGAAAGTGGATGACTATGTGCTGGATGATACCCGCTTCAGTGTCCTCAGTGATCCCCGTGGCACCCATATCCGGTTAACGTCGCCGATGGCAAAGGGCACCCTGACCGTACCGAATCAGGATACGCCGCTGGTGTTGGATGTGGAAAAACTGGTATTGCCGGAATCTCTGCTGGCCCAGGAAGAAGAACCTAAGCCGGAACAGCTGGAGAAAGATCCCCTGGCGGATGTGAATCCGAAGACGATTCCTGTCATGGATATTGATATACAGGATGTACGCATAGGCGAACGTGAGTTTGGCAAGGTCAGTCTTCAGACCCGTAAAACGGATACAGGTATTGTGCTGCAGGAGCTCAATGGTGCCCTGGGCGGGTTGGGGCTGCATGGTTCTCTGGCGTGGAACCTGGTGGACGGAAAACCGGATACCCATTACAAGGGGCATATATCAACCGGTGACTTGAAGCGTGTGCTGGCCAGTTGGGGGTATCCCGATCGCATTACGACACGTAAGGCGGTGTTTACGGCGGATGTCGCCTGGCCAGGTTCGCCGGCAGCGTTTATGTCGAAAAGTCTGAAAGGGCGGGTGGGGATTGATATCAAGGATGGTCGCTTCCTCTCATCGGATGCGGCATCCGGTGTATTGCGGATTTTTGGTATTCTCAATCTGGATTCCATCACTCGCCGCTTGAAACTCGATTTTTCTGATTTGTTCAAATCGGGCGTCACGTTTGACCGGATCAAAGGAGTCATGAACTTCAATGAAGGGCTGATTACCTTTGCCGAGCCTATAGAAGTGTCCGGTCCATCGTCGAACTTTAAGCTGGGGGGGGGGATTGATCTGCCCAAGCAGAATCTGAACCTGGAGCTGGTAGTGACACTGCCGGTCACGGAAAACCTGCCGTTGGTGAGCTTGCTTTTGGGGCAGCCCCAGATTGCCGGTGCCATATACCTGTTTGATAAACTCTGGGGCAAGAAAGTCGAGCAGCTGGCCAGTGTCCGCTATGAAATCAAGGGACCATTTGCAGACCCTGATGTGAAGCTGGACAAGTTGTTTTCCAACAAGGTCAAGAAAGACTGATAGCCGGGGTGGTTATGGCAAGTGTCGCGGTTATTCAGATGAACTCTGGTTCTGATGTGGCTGCAAACATGAAAGAGGCAGCGCGCTGGCTTAAGCTGGCCTCTGATCAGGGCGCCGAACTGGCAGTTTTGCCGGAGTGTTTTAGCTGCCTTGAAGGAAACCTTAAAGCGCTGGGTATGGAGGAAGGCCGCTCTTCAACGGTTCAGCAGTTTCTTTCCTATCAGGCCAGGGCGTTGGGGTTATGGGTTATTGGTGGTACAACACCCTGCAATTCGCAGGCATCCTGCCCTGACTCGCGACACTTCGCGAGTTGTTTTGTCTATGACCCTGAGGGACAGCAGCAGGCCTGTTATAACAAGATGCATCTTTTTGATGTTGAGGTGGCGGACGGTAAAGGCACCTATCGCGAATCCGATAGCTACCGACATGGCGATCAGGTGGTGAGTGTGGAAACGGCAGTGGGAAAGGTCGGTTTGTCTGTTTGTTATGACCTTCGCTTTCCTGAATTGTATCGAGCTTTATCTAAGCAAGAGGCAGATATATTCACGGTGCCAGCAGCATTTACCCGGGTGACCGGTGAAGCGCACTGGGAAGTACTGTTGCGAGCCCGTGCCATTGAGAACCAGTCTTTTGTTCTGGCTGCCAATCAGGGTGGGCGCCATGGCAAGAGCCGGGAAACCTGGGGGCATTCCATGATTATTGATCCGTGGGGTGATGTATTGGCGGAAGCCGGGAATGAGCCGGGAGTCACCATGGCAGAGCTGGATATGGCCCGGCTGGCTGAGGTTCGGCGGCAGATGCCCTGCCTGTCCCACCGTCGGTTATGAACAAAATAGCCAACAGTTAATCATACTCTTCTTGTGCCGGTTCCCGGCCTTTCATACCATAGCCTTAAGACAAGCGGGAAAAGCCAGAGAATAATTCATGACAGATATTCTGAGTCTCGCCAGAGAGCACCTGCTGGCACCATCAAGCCTTGAAGAGAAGCACATCGAGCAGGTCCTCCATGGGATGCTGGGGCACCAGATTGATGCCGCAGACCTCTATTTCCAAAGCAGCCGCCATGAAGGCTGGGTGCTGGAAGACGGCATCGTCAAAGAAGGTAGCTTCAACGCGGACCGTGGGGTTCCAAAGGCGTGAAGGCGCTGGAAGACGGCATCGTCATGACCGTGGGGTTGGCGTGGCGAAAAAACCGGATTTGCTTATGCCAACGATATTGAACTCGTTGCGCTGGAAGCAGCGGCAGGCGCCTCACGGAGTATTGCCCGGCAGGGGCAGTCCCGTGCAGTGCAGGCCTGGGGGAGAAGTCAGCCGCTCAGTCTCTATGATGAAATCAATCCCCTGGATACCCTGAGCCGGGATCAGAAAGTTGAGCTGCTTAAAAATGTTGATCAGGCCGCCCGGCAGGAAGACGGCAGAATTAAGCAGGTCACCGTCAGTATGGCTGGCGTGTATGAAACAATTCTGGTGGCTGCCAGTGATGGTACCCTGGCTGCCGATATTCGGCCGCTGGTTCGCTTGAATGTCAGTGTGATTGCCGAAGAGAATGGCCGGCTTGAACGGGGTTCTTTTGGTGGTGGGGGTCGTGGCACCTACCAGATGTTTCTTGATGGCGACCTCTGGCGTGATTATGCCCGGGAAGCGGTGCGACAGGCGCTGGTTAACCTTGCGGCTGTGCCGGCACCGGCCGGTGCCATGCCCGTCGTCCTTGGTGCAGGCTGGAATGGTGTCTTACTGCATGAGGCGGTTGGGCACGGTCTCGAAGGGGATTTCAATCGTAAAGGCAGCTCAGCCTTTTCTGGCCGTATTGGTGAGCGAGTCGCGTCTCCGCTGTGTACGATTGTCGATGATGGAACGATTGCCGGCCGTCGTGGTTCCTTGAATATGGATGATGAAGGCGTGCCTTCTGAATGCACTGTGTTGATTGAGAACGGCATTCTCAAGGGCTATATGCAGGACAAGATGAATGCCCGCCTGATGGGGGGAGTTTCAACCGGCAATGGTCGTCGTGAGTCCTATTCCCACCTGCCCATGCCGCGCATGACCAATACTTACATGCTGGCCGGTTCCGATGAGCATGATGAGATCATCGCTTCGGTGGATAAGGGAATCTATGTGGCCAATATGGGGGGTGGTCAGGTGGATATCACTTCGGGCAAATTTGTGTTTTCCACCAGTGAGGCTTATCTGATCGAGAACGGGAAGGTTACCTCACCGGTCAAGGGGGCGACATTGATTGGCAATGGGCCGGAGGTCATGAACCGGGTGTCCATGGTGGGCAATAACCTGAAGCTGGATACCGGCGTCGGGGTTTGTGGCAAGGATGGTCAGTCTGTCCCCGTTGGTGTAGGTCAGCCGACCTTGAAAATTGATGAAATCACCGTGGGTGGCACTGGCACCTGAGGGTTGTGACAGGCAGTCTCGCAAGGAGGCTGCCTGACATTTTTTTATTCCGCTGGTCTCATATCTTCACTGACTTCTCGCAGATAGCGGAACAGTTTGCGACTCTGTGCCGGTGGCTTGTTTTCTTTCTGTTCCTTCAGGGTATTGCGAACCAGCTGGCGGATATACTGGTTGTCAGCCTGAGGGTACTCTTCCATATACTCCGTTAATGCCGCATTGCCTTCCGTCAGGAGCCGTTCACGCCAGCGCTCCAGATTGTGGAAGTGACGGGCGCTTTCTTCCGTCTGGCTGTCCAGCCGCTGCAGGAGTTCCTGGATCGGTTCCACGTCCTGGTCACGCATCAGCTTGCCGATGAAATTCAGGTGCCGTTTCTTGGCATTAAAGCTCTTGATACGGCGCCCTTCTTCCAGTGCCGCCTTCAGGCGCTCTGTCAGCACCAGTTTCTCCAGATGTGCCGGCTTCAGCTCCTGGAGTCTGGCGCCTATATCCCTGAGTTCGTGCATTTCCTTCTTGATCTGGCTTTTGCTGACATACTCGATGTCATCGAACTCGTCCTGTTCTCCAACGTTGTCGGGGTGATTCATTGCTATTCCACACTCATAGGATGGGGGGCATTGTAGCGTTTGTTGTCAGGAAAGTCCGGTCTGATCGGTCACAGTACGCTTTCCCCATGGCCAAGCCTGACGGTACAATGAAGTTTATCGCAAACAACGCCATTGGGAGTTGGAATGACCAGCCATCAGCTGCAGCCTGCTATCGATCCAGCCGTTGAGCAAGAGCGTCTGAAGACGCTGGTGGAAGACATTGTTGCCGAGGCTCGCCGCCAGGGTGCCTCGGCCTGTGAGGTCGGCGCCAGCAGTGATGCCGGATTGTCCGCCTCGGTTCGCCTCGGTGAAGTGGAAACCGTGGAATTCAACCAGGACAAGGGGTTTGGTATTACGGTGTATTTTGGGCAGCGTAAAGGTTCTGCCAGCACCACGGATTCCAGCCCGGATGCCATCCGCGCGACAGTGGAGGCTGCCTGCGATATTGCCCGTTATACCAGTGAAGATGATTGTGCAGGCCTGGCCGACAAGGCGTTGATGGCAACGGAATTCCCGGATCTGGACCTTTACCACCCTTGGGGAATCGATACGGAAGAAGCGATCAATCTCGCTCGTGAATGTGAGGCAGCGGCTCGCGAAACCAGTCCGCTGATTACGAATTCAGATGGTGCGACCGTGAATACCCATCAGGGCTGCCGTGTTTACGGTAACAGTCATGGTTTCATTGGTGCACAGGCGTCCAGCCGGCACAGTGTGAGTTGTGTGGTGATCGCCCAAAAAGGCGACGACATGCAGCGTGATTACTGGTACACCGTGGCCCGTGATGGCAACCTGCTGGATCGGATGGTGGATGTTGGGCGTACCGCGGCAGAACGCACGATTCGTCGTCTGGGTGGCCAGAAACTGAAAACCTGTAAAGTGCCCGTGCTGTTCAGTGCCGAGCTGGCTGGCGGTGTAATCGGAAACCTGATGGCGGGCATCAGTGGTGGTAATCTCTACCGGCAGTCTTCTTTCCTGTTAGATCATCTCGGCAAGCAGATATTCCCTGAATGGGTGCATATTCATGAGCAACCCCTGTTAAAAGGCGGGATGGGTTCCGGTGCGTTCGATGGTGATGGTCTGCAAACCTATGCCAAGGACTTCATCAAGGATGGTGTGTTGGCCAACTACCTGCTGAGTACGTATTCTGGCCGTAAGCTGGGTATGCCAAGCACTGCCAACGCGGGTGGCGCACGTAACCTGTTTGTTGACAGTAATGCAGGTGGTCAGAAGGCACTGCTGAAGCAAATGGGCACTGGCCTTCTGCTGACAGAGTTGATTGGTCATGGTGTGAATATCGTGACAGGGGATTATTCCCGGGGCGCGGCTGGTTTCTGGGTGGAGAATGGCGAGATCCAGTATCCGGTGTCAGAAATTACCATTGCCGGAAATCTCAAAGACATGTTTATGCAATTGCAGGCGGTAGGTAACGATGTGGATCGTCGTGGCAATATCCAGACGGGGTCATTGTTGATCGATGGTATGACGATTGCTGGCAACTAACACGTCATAACCCCATAAAAAAACACCGGTTATCCGGTGTTTTTTTATGGCTGAGAATTAGGAATAGAACAGTGTGGCCAGTCCCAGGAAAGACATGAAGCCGGTGACATCGGTGATGGTGGTGAGTACAACAGAGCCGGCCAAAGCAGGGTCAATATTCAAGGCCTTCAGTATCATTGGCAGGATTGCGCCGACCACAACGGCGACCGTCAGGTTAATCACCATCGCCAGTGCAATCACAAGGGCAATGACCGAGTCGTCAAACCAGAGCATGGCGGCGGTGGCAACGACACTGGCCCAGATCACGCCATTAGACAGGCCGACGATAAATTCCCGGGTCACCAGCCAGCGGGTGTTGGAGCGTCCGATCTGGCCCAGTGCCATGGCGCGAATAATCAGGGTCAGTGTCTGGCTGCCAGCAATGCCGCCCATGCTGGCGACAATGGGCATTAGAACTGCCAGGGCAACGACTTTGTCGATGGTATCCTGAAACAGACCGATCACACTGGCGGAAATAAAGGCGGTCATCAGGTTGATGCCCAGCCAGGTTGCCCGGCGGCGTGCGGTCTTGAATGTCGGCGCAAAGGTGTCTTCGTCTTCATCAAGACCAGCCCGGCTCATCACGGAGTGATCCGCTTCTTCCCGAATAACGTCAACGACATCATCAACCGTGACACGGCCAATCAGACGATTTTTTTCGTCAATCACTGGCGCGGAAATGAGGTCTTCCCGTTCGAACAGCTGGGCCACCTGGCTGTCCTGCATATCGGCGGGGATAGCAATGAATTCCGTTTCCATGACCTCGCTGATGGTTTTGTTGCCATCCTCAGTGAGTAGTCGGGTCGTGGGCAGGGTACCGATTAATGTATCGTCTCGGCTGACAACCAGCAGGCCATCGAAGGGTTCCGGCAGAGATTCATGACGACGCAGATAGCGTAAGGCTACATCAATGGTGATGTCCGGTCTGACCGTCGAGGTGTCGGTATTCATCAGGCCGCCGGCGGTGTCTTCAGGCCATGAGAGAACGGCCTCAATCCGCTGGCGGTCCTGCTGACTCATTGACGACAGCACCTGGTGGGTGATGGTCTGGGGGAGTTGCTGCAGCAGGTCGGCGATGTCGTCGATATCCTGTCCGTCCAGAATACCGATCAGTTCCGCCACATTCATGCGGTCAATAAAGAACTGCCTGACATCATCGCTCATTTCGTTGAGGACATCGCCTTCGTGTTCAACGTCAATGAGTTTCCACAGCAGGCTGCGCTGGCGGGGCGGCGCAGAAGCCAGCAGGTGAGCAGCATCAGCAGGCGACAGGCTGTTAAGCATCTGTTTGACCTGCGTGGAAATGCCTTCCTCCAGTGCCTTGTTGAGGATGTCCAGCTGGTTGTCTGAAAGCGCCAGGGATTGTTGCTGTGTCATGCCTGTCCTTGACCGCAAAATATAGTAGACAGTGGTTATATGTTTGAAGAATAGTCAGTCTGTCGACTGTGGGGCAAGCGGAGAATGCGGCGGGTTGTGATAAAAGTCCAGACGCTTAGGGTAAGTGTGGGAGATTATTCTCCCTCACCGAAAAAATCATCAATCAGGGCTTGGATGGCCTGAAGCGCCCTGTTTTCATCATGGCCTTCAATCTCGACAGTCAGTTCAGTGCCCTGGCTGGCGGCGAGCATCATCACAGACATGATGCTTTTGCCATCTACCATATTTTGGTCACGTCCCACATCAATGCGGCTGGCAAAGGCGGAGCTGGTCGTGACAAATTTTGCGGCGGCCCTCGCGTGCAGGCCCAGTTTGTTTTTTATCGTAATGGTCTCACGGATCATTGTGACTGAATCTCTCTATGCCGTACCTGCGTATTGTTGTGAGCCTGTTGAAACCGTTGCGCGAGAGTCTCACAGACAAAGACTGAACGATGCTGGCCGCCAGTGCAACCAATAGCGATGGTCATATAGCTGCGATTGCCGGCTTCAAAGTCCGGGAGCCAGTGTTCTATGAAGGCGTAAATGTCATTGATCATCCGTTCTACGGCGGTGTGTCCCTTGAGAAAATCTATAACAGGCTGATCTTTTCCGGTAAGCGCGCGCAGTGATTCATCCCAGTAGGGGTTGGGGAGGCAGCGTACATCAAAGACATAATCGGCATCGGTCGGGATGCCATGCTTGAACCCAAAGGATTGCAGCTGTAGTGATAAACCGTGCTCCTGTTTGCCCAGCACACGCTGACGGATGGTGCTGCGCAGGTCGTGCAGTGACAGGGTGCTGGTATCAATTCGCAGGTCAGCTAGCAGGGAGATTGGTTCCAGTATATCCGTTTCCCGCTTGATGGCTTCTTCCAGCGAATACTGTGTATTGCTCAAAGGGTGGCGTCTGCGGGTTGAGCTATAACGCTTCAGCAGGGTGGTGTCATCGGCATCGAGAAAAATGATGTCACACTCAATGCCTTGTTTTTCAGTGATTTCGCGGTAAACCGATGCGAAGTGGCTGAGTGCCCCGGGAATGTTGCGGGCGTCGATGCTGAGGGCAATCTGGGGGGATTGTTCGCTGGGGTTGTTGCGCAGGCTGTCAATCAGCCCTGGCAGCAGGTCGGCCGGCAGGTTGTCCACACAATAAAACCCCTGATCTTCCAGGGCATGAAGTGCTGCACTTTTACCAGAACCAGATCGACCGCTGATGACGATCAGTCGGGGGACAGTGGACATTGTTAATCATTCCGTATTTGTTGCTGCCAGCAGGGCTGTTGTCACGGGCAGTGGCAGCAGTCCTGATCTGTTCAAGCATAGGAAAAAATGCAAACAAGAGAAAGAGGTCAAACGACAGTGGGTTATCGTTTATGAGAAGTTGGTGTTTCTGTGAGGAGGGTTAGTCCTCACAGGTGATCAGCTGATACAGCATTTCGCTGCTTTCGGCTTTTCGCAGGGCCTCGCACAATGATGGGTTGCTGAATTTTTCGGCCAGTTTCTTCAGAAGCTCCAGATGTTCATTGATACTGTTGTCTGGTACCACCAGTGCGAAGATGAGGTCAACGGGGTGGCGATCGATGGCATCAAAGTCAATCGGTTCTGCCAGCTGAAGAAATACGGCTGCCGGTTTTTTGCAGGATGCCAGGCGGCAATGGGGTATGGCGACGCCATTACCCAAACCGGTACTGCCGAGTTTTTCACGGGTGACAAGACAGTTGAATAGATCCTTGGCGTCAATGACGGGATCATGCTGTCCGATCAGGTTGGCGATATATTCGAGGGTGCGCTTTTTGCTGCCACCCTGCACGCCACAGAGGGCGTGCTCGGGCAATAGAATCTTACGAATGCTCATTGGAATGCTGGGAGTAGCGAGGGTGCTCAGTGTGAGCCGGCTCCCTGCATACGGTCGATGTTTTTCTCTTTGTGCTTGAGAATCTGGCGATCAAGCTTGTCGGCCATAAGGTCAATGGCAGCATACATATCCTCATGCTCGGCGGACGCTGCGATGTCCGCACCGCGTATGTGGAGCGTCGCTTCTGCAAGCTGTCTGACTTTTTCTACGCTCAGCGTAACCTGAATATTGGTTATGCTATCGCAGTGTTCAGCGAGCTTGTTTAGTTTTTTGGTAACATACTCGCGGAGAGACTCGGTAACTTCGACATGATGTCCGCTGATGTTAACTTGCATGCGTTACTCTCCTGATCACAGGTTCGCTCACATCCGGTTCGCACTCCGTCCGAACCGGGCTGACGGCTGTAGTGTACCATTGCTCAGGGGCGGTCGTCTTGGGTTTTTGCGACCTATTTACCGGAATTCGCGTATGCCCATACGTGGCGTTTCCGATCATTAGCCACAGCGTAGACTACACCAGCCGTTTTCGTTCATTGGATGGCGGAATCAGGATGGATTCCCGGTACTTGGCAATGGTTCGCCGTGCGACCTGGATGCCCTGTTCCGCCAGTAATGCAGCGATCTTGTTATCGCTAAGGGGTTTTCTTGGATTCTCTTGAGAGACCAGTTTCTTGATCAACGCACGAATAGCCGTAGAAGAACATTCTCCCCCGGAAGCTGTGCTCACATGGCTGGAGAAGAAATATTTCAGTTCAAAAATGCCCCGGGGCGTATGCATGTATTTCTGTGTGGTAACACGGGAGATGGTGGATTCATGCATCTCCACACTTTCGGCAATATCGTGCAACACCAGTGGTTTCATGGCTTCCTCACCATAGTCAAAGAAGCCTCGCTGGTAGTCGACAATGCGAGTGGCGACCTTAAGCAGGGTTTCGCTGCGGCTCTGCAGACTTTTAATAAACCAGCGGGCTTCCTGAAGCTGGTTTTTCAGGTAGGTATTGTCGCTGCTGTTGTCCGCCCGGCGGATCAGTGAGGAGTAGCCGGTATTGATGCGTAGCCGTGGCGATGCGTCAGGGTTCAGTTCAACAACCCATTCACCCTGCTTCTTGCTGACCAGTACGTCCGGAATGACATATTCTGCTTCACCGGTTTCAAGGCTGCTGCCGGGCTTCGGGTTCAGGGTCTGGATCAGTTCAATGGCGGCTTTCAGCTCGGGTTCCTTAAGCTTTGCCTTGCGCATGATGGTGGTGTAGTCGCGGCTACCCAGGCGATCAAGATGTTGATCAGCGACCTGTCTGGCGGCAGATAGCGCGGGTTCTTCCAGAACATCTGGACCGTTTAGCTGTATCAGCAGGCATTCACGGAGATCCCGGCAGGCTACGCCGATCGGGTCAAACTGCTGGATACGACGCAACATGACCTCGACTTCATCAAGCTCGAGCTCCAGCGCCGGATCCATACCCTCAAGGATATCTTCCAGTGAGCAGGTCAAATAACCGTCGTCGTTTATTGCGTCGATAATCGCCATGCCGATCAGGCGGTCGGTGTCGCTCATCGGTGTCAGATTGAGCTGCCACTCAAGATGATCCTGCAGTGAGTCGGGGGCGCTGCTACGGCTGGTAAAGTCGTCGTCAGAGCGTTCGCCCTGGGAGCTGGATGAGGATTGGTATATGTCATCCCAGCCGCTGTCCACAGGCAGGTCCGTAGGAATCTGATCGCTCCACTCTTCCTGGGATTCCGATTCTTCAGAAGGTTTTTCTGTTTTTTCGCCCGCTGCAAAGTCGGTCAGGCCGGTTTCACTGCCAGCATCGCTGTCTTGCGTTGCTGCGTCATCGGCTGAACTGTTTTCAGGCGTGTTTTCTTCCTGTTCAAGCAGCGGATTGCTCTCAATGGCCTGCTGGATCTCCTGTTGCAGATCCAGCGTTGACAACTGCAGCAGCCTGATAGCCTGCTGCAGTTGAGGGGTCATGGTCAGTTGCTGGCCAATCTTGAGTTCCAGTGATGGCTTCATGACTCTACCGGTCCTGGTTGCACTACATCTTATTCACGGTTGTCGTTTTTGCTCATCCCTGAGAGCTTGCCAGGTGCCTGTTTGCACCTGAGGCTATTCAGTCTGTTGCGACAGTTATCGCTTTCGCGACGGTATAGTACATGGCTGGATCGGATTTTGCATCAGATACGGAAGTGTTCTCCGAGATAGACGTCGCGAACCTTCTGGTTGGCCATGATAGTGTGGCTGTCACCTTCGGCGATAATGTGGCCTTCGCTGACAATATAGGCGTGTTCACAGATATCCAGCGTTTCGCGTACGTTGTGATCCGTGATCAGGACGCCAATGCCGCGATTCTTCAGATGCTGGATAATCTGCTTGATATCATTGACCGAGATAGGATCAACGCCGGCGAAGGGTTCATCCAGCAGGATGAAGGAGGGCTCGGTTGCTAGCGAACGGGCAATTTCAACCCGGCGTCGTTCACCACCGGACAGGCTCATGCCGGCACTGTCGCGGATATGCTGAATGTTAAACTCTGCCAGCAACTGTTCCTGCTTCTCCACACGCTGCGCCTTGGTCAGGTCCTTGCGGGTTTCAAGGATCGCCATCAGGTTATCCGCTACGCTGAGTTTTCGGAAAATAGAGGCTTCCTGTGGCAGGTATCCAATGCCCGCGCGGGCGCGGCCGTGCATGGGCAGGGGCGTGATGTCCTGGTTATCAATCCGGATCTGGCCGCCATCGGCGTGTACCAGTCCGACAATCATATAAAAACAGGTCGTTTTGCCGGCGCCGTTGGGGCCGAGCAAGCCGACAATCTGCCCACTCTCAATACTGACAGAGACATCCCTGACGACTTGACGGCCGCCGTACTGTTTTCTGAGGTTGCAGGCTTTAAGCTGAGACATGCTGTCGTTTAACCGCTGTACATCGAAACTCGTTGGAACGGTGATGGCCGCAATATGAAGCCGCCATCCCTGGAAAGGGTCGGTTTACTGGCGAGGCTGGATGACCATCTCGACCCGTTTGCCCTGGTTGGCGCCATCAGCCTTTGCGTTGACGACCTGGGCTTGTTTGTCATACTCGATCATGTCACCGGTAAAGGTGTCGCCTTTTTGCTCAAGACGGGCCTGCTTGATCAGCTCGACCTTTTCATGATCCAGGTAATACTTGATGGTTTTGCCCCAGGCTTTGAGGAGGCCTTTCTCACTATCTTGTTCTTCTTCAAAGTAGGCCTTTTTCTTCTTGCCTTCAGAGACGACTTTCTGAATCTGGCGATCCTTTGAATAGATGGTGACAATGTCCCCGGTCAATTTGGTGGTGCCCTGGGTCATGATGACATTGCCACGGTAGATGGAAATGCCTTGTTTGTCGTCTATGTCGGCGGAGTCCGAGGAGATATGGATCGGTTTTTCCCGATCGCTGGGCAAGGCCTGTGCAGAAGTTGCACCAAACAGTGCCATGGCGGTAATAAGTGAAAGTGTGAGTTTAGCGTGATTCATGTACGCCCCTGACCCTGGACTTCAACTGGATAAAATCCCGTTTATAAAACGCTTTCATACCATTGGCTTTCATCACCCCGCTGGGGCTGATGATGGTGACAGGCCGGTTGGTATCGGCAAAATCTTGACCAGAGTATATGGTCAGAAAGTCTGTGTCCATGCGCAGCTTTTGGGTGTCACCCTCCATCTGGGTCATGACAACGTTATTCTTCAGTTCTACCGTTTCCCCATCGGGCAGGATGCGGCCGGTATCCGCGACGGTGTGCCAGGGAGACGCGTTTTCGCTGTAGCTCCAGAGATCCGGGCTGGCCAGTAGTGTGATTTCATTGTGTGGGAAGTGGCTGATGCTGTCAGCCGTCAGGTCCGATTTCATTTGTCCTTTCTCATCAAATTCGCGGATATGCGCATTGTAGGAAAAGAAGTCCGGCACCTTGATCTCGGTGGTGGCCTCGGCTGGCTGGCGGGAAACCTTGAGGTCGGTTTCGTAGGCCCAGTAACCCATGCCGACCGCGAGGACGACAATGGCGGCTATCAATAGAATCTGGCGTAGTGGCATATAACGTCCTTAACCCGCAGGCAATGTATCCCTGATGATTCAGAGATACGCGGCCTGTGCAGCTTCCAGGGTGCCCTGGGCCGTCATAATCAGCTCACAGAATTCCCGTGCAGCGCCACGGCCACCTTTCAGTTGGGTGACGCCGTCAGCATGTTGCTTGACGAAATCGTGGGCATTGGCAACCGCCATGCCCAGTCCGGCCCGGCGGATCGCTGCCAGGTCTGGCAGGTCGTCGCCCAGGTAAGCGACCTGCTCAAAGGACAGGCCAAGCTCTTCCAGTATGCCGGTCAGAACGGTGAGTTTGTCTTCACGACCCTGTACAAGGTGAGCAATCCCAAGATCACGGGCACGCTTTTCCACCAGTGGCGAGCTGCGACCGGTAATAATGGCTGTTTCAACACCGCTGTTTTGCAGCAGCTTGATGCCTAGGCCGTCGAGGATGTTGAAAGCCTTGATTTCTTCACCGTCAGACGTGAAATAAAGGCGGCCATCGGACAACACGCCGTCCACATCAAAAACGGCCAGCTTTACGTTGCGTGCTTTTTCGTGCAGTGCGGCATTCATTCAGACAACTCCGGCCTTGAGCAGGTCATGCATATTAATAGCGCCAATGGCGTGATTGTCTTCATTCACGCAAATGAGGGCGTTGATTTTGTATTCATCCATGATATGCAGAGCTTCGGCTGCAAGGATATTGTCCCGAACGGTTTTGCAGTTGCGGGTCATAACATCATCAATCACGCTGTTGCGTGGGTCGATGTTCTGATCCAGTGTCCGGCGCAGGTCGCCATCAGTGAATACGCCGGTGACTTGCTGCTTGTCATCGCAGACTGCGGTAATCCCCAGGCCTTTGCCGGTAATTTCCAATAGTGCCTGACCGAGGGGGGTTCCTTCCCTGACCATGGGGATGCGGTCGCCGGTGTGCATGATGTCGGAGACTTTCAGCAGCAGGCGGCGGCCCAGGCTGCCACCGGGATGGGAAAATGCAAAGTCTTCAGCGGTGAAACCGCGGGCTTCCAGCAGGGAGATTGCCAGGGCATCGCCCATGACCAGTGTCGCGGTGGTGCTGGAGGTGGGAGCCAAATCCAGGGGGCAGGCTTCCTTTTCGACGCTGACGTCCAGGTGGACATCAGATGCGCGTGCCAGCGTGGAGTTATTGTTGCCTGTCATGCTGATCAATGGAATGCCCAGTCGCTTCAGCAGTGGGATCAGGGTAACAACTTCGCTGGTATTGCCGGAGTTGGACAGGGCCAGCACGATGTCATTGCCGGTGATCATGCCCATGTCGCCGTGACTGGCTTCTGCTGGGTGCACAAAGAAGGAAGGGGTGCCGGTGCTGGCCAGGGTGGCGGCAATTTTGCGGCCGATATGACCAGACTTGCCCATGCCTACCACAATGACACGGCCAGTACAGGCCAGCATGTGCTGACAGGCATCGGCAAAATGGTTGTCGATACGGTTGTGCAGGGCGTCGACCGCCTTGCGTTCAAGATCTACAGTGCGTCGGCCTGACGCGATAAAAGCTTCCGGATTGGTCATTGCAGCTCGGTCAGATAATGATTCAGTGGTCGCTGTGATGTCTGGGTGCGTGTCCATAGCGTATCAGCTCTGAAGATACAGCAGCAGGGTATAGCCTAGATAGCAGACTGCCAAGAGTATGCCCGCGCCCCGTCCGATTCTCTGGCGTTTGCGACCGGCCAGTGCCAAGATCAATAGCAGCGCCGTGATAGCCGTCATGGCTGGCACGTCACGCTGGAATGCGGCCGGATCAATAGTAGCCGGTGCAACGATTCCGGGCACCGCCATGACGGCCAGCAGGTTGAAAATGTTGGAGCCTACAATATTTCCCAGCGCAATGTCATGGTGTTTTTTCAGAGCGCTGACTACGGAGGCGGCCAGTTCCGGCAGGCTGGTGCCGATGGCAACAATGGTCAGACCGATGACCAGTTCACTGATGCCCAGTGCCCGGGCGATTTCCGTTGCTCCCCAGACCAGCAGGCGAGAGCTGGCTACCATCACCAGTAGTCCAACGATCAGCAGGACGGTGGCTTTTGCCTGGCTGATGTTGGGCAGTTCTTCTTCGGTTTCCTGGCCGGCAGTGGTTTGCAGTTGGCTGTCGGGCTGGCGTTGCCAGCGGTAGATCAGGTAAAGCGTAAGAATCAGCCCGCTGATCAGCAGTATGCCGTCCAGTCGGCCAAGCTGGTTGTCGATCAGCAGCAGGCCAGCCAGAACTGTGACAATCATCAGCAGGGGAATTTCACGGCGAACAACATCACTCTTGACGGGCAGAGGTGCAACGATAGCTGTAATACCCAGCACCAGACCTATGTTGGCAATGTTGGAACCGACAGCGTTGCCAACCGCAAGATTGCCATAACCGGACATGGCCGCCATCAGGGAAACCAGGATCTCCGGGGCAGAGGTGCCGATGGATACTATGGTCAGACCGATCAGCATGGGTGACATGCCAAAGTTTCGGGCGGTGCCGGCTGCGCCGTTGACAAACTGGTCGGCGCTCCACATCAGGGCGATAAATCCGGCAAGGATGGCGCCAGTAGCGAGAAGCATGGTGTTTACGTAAACCTGTCTGCTTAAAAGCGGTGGATTGTATCCGTAAACACGCGGTCTGGCACTCTGAACCAGCGAAAAAACCGTAACCTTTTGACTTGTTCAGGTTTTGTTAAGGAAGCTTTGCGTAGGATAAATGGCAGGAAATATTCAGATGATCAGCATCGTTCATGGGAGACTTATGTCATAGTGTGAACGGTGTTACACTTTGGCGACAGGATAATGGTTGTCATACGCTGTTGCCTTGAAATAGCAAGCTGTCATTGCCTGTTGTGTGATCTTGTAGCCTTAACTGGCTGAATCCCAGATTGTACTGAATCGCCGTGAGCGTCTTTATCGCACGCGGTTGGGTATGGATTGTTTCGCGTTAACCGATTCCTGGATGGAAGGTGCTTTTGCTCGATGAGTGCACTGTCGGACAATTTTGTTGAAATTCGCGGGCTGACCTTTCTGCGTGGCGAACGAGTGATCTTCGACAACGTGGATATGGATATTCCCAGGGGTAAAATCACTGCGGTGATGGGGCCCAGCGGCACGGGTAAAACAACCCTGCTGCGCCTTATTGGTGCCCAGTTGAAGCCTGATGCCGGTACTATCCGTGTTGATGGCCATGATCTGTTTGCCCAGGATCGGGAGCGCTTGTTCCAGCTGCGTCGCCGTATGGGGATGCTGTTCCAGAGCGGCGCGCTGTTCACGGACCTGAGCGTCTTTGAAAATGTTGCCTTTCCGCTGCGAGTACATACCAACCTGCCAGACCGCATGATTCGCGATATTGTCCTGATGAAATTGCAGGCAGTGGGGTTGCGCGGTGCATCTCAGCTTATGCCCAGTGAATTGTCTGGAGGCATGGCGCGCCGTGTGGCTCTCGCTCGTGCGATTGCGCTGGATCCCGGCATGATGATGTACGACGAACCTTTCGTCGGGCAGGATCCCATTGCCATGGGTGTGCTGGTCAAGCTGGTCAGGATGCTCAATGATTCCCTCAACATGACGACGATCGTCGTGTCGCATGACCTGACGGAAACCGCCAGCATTGCCGATTATCTCTATCTGTTCGCCGATGGCCACGTCATTGGTCAGGGCTCGCCGGAAGAAATGATGAATTCAAATGACCCTGATATCCGGCAGTTTATGAATGGCCTGCCTGACGGTCCGGTGCCGTTCCATTATCCCGGTGAGGACTATCTCACTGAATTGCTGGAGGAGGGGTAATGACGGGCTTTGTCGATAGTCTGGTCAGGATCGGTCGCCTTGGTCTCACTCGCATTCAGGCGATTGGCCGCGCCGGCATGATCCTGTTTCATGCCATCTTGGGGCGTTCCCGCCACGGTTCTATGTTCCCGTTGCTTATTAAGCAACTGTATTCCGTGGGTGTTCTGTCTCTGGTCATCATTATCGTATCCGGTTTTTTCATCGGCATGGTGCTGGGGCTGCAAGGGTACAACATCCTGGTGCGTTACGGTTCTGAGCAGGCGGTCGGTCAGCTGGTGGCGCTGAGTCTGGTGCGTGAGCTGGGACCGGTGGTGACCGGGTTGCTGTTTGCTGGCCGGGCGGGCTCTGCGTTGACAGCGGAAATCGGGCTCATGAAGGCCACGGAACAATTGTCGAGCATGGAGATGATTGGTGTTGATCCGCTCAAGCGGATTATCGCACCGCGGTTCTGGGCCGGTTTTATCAGTATGCCGCTGCTGGCCGCCATTTTTTCCATGGTCGGTATTCTGGGTGGCGCCATGGTGGGGGTTGACTGGCTCGGTATCTATGAAGGCTCATTCTGGGCCAACATGCAGCAGGCCGTTGATTTTCGCAATGATGTGATTGATGGAATGATCAAAAGTCTGGTGTTTGGTTTTGTCGTGACCTGGATTGCCGTATTCCAGGGCTATGACACCGTGCCGACATCAGAAGGTATCAGTCGGGCAACGACCCGCACGGTGGTTTATGCCTCCCTGGCTGTTCTGGGGCTTGACTTTATATTGACTGCCGTAATGTTTGGAGACCTGTAAGCGATGCGGATGCGAACGATAGAAATTGGTGTCGGCGCCTTTATTCTGGCGGGCGTGTTTGCGCTTGTCCTGCTGGCGCTGAAAGTCAGCGGCCTGTCCCTGAGTGGCAACTCACAGGCATATGAACTGTATGCGGAATTCGATAATGTCGGTTCCCTAACGCATCGGGCCAAAGTGGCCATGGCCGGGGTGACGATTGGTCGCGTGGTGGGTATCGAGCTGAACAAGAAAACCTATATGGCGCGGGTCACCATGGCTATCGACAGTGATGTTGATAATATTCCCATTGATAGTACGGCGGCTATCGAGACGGCAGGTCTTTTGGGTGAGAAGTACATCGGTATCAGTATTGGTGGCGCAGCAGAATACCTGCAGCCGGGTGAGTTGTTTGATGATACCCAGTCCGCCATCGTGCTTGAAGACTTGATTGGCAAGTTCATGCTGGGAGCCGTTGGCAAGGATGATACTGCCAGCGACGATGCGTTTTGACAGAATGACGATAGACTTAAATTAACGCGTGATCTGAACGGTTGCCAACCATGAAAATGACACAGAAACTGACTCGTATGCTGGCAATGCTGGCGGTTGTTGCACAGGTTTCACTGCCGGTTGCTGCTGCTGAGCAAAAGCCGGAGGTTGTGGCCAGCGAAGCGACCAATCAGGTGCTGACGGTGCTGCGTGAGAACCGGACAGTCTTTGAGAAAGAACCGCAGAAATACTATGTGGCTGTTGAAGAAGTCCTTGACCCGGTGATTGCCTTTGATCAGGTGGCCCGTGGTGTGATGGGCAAGTACGCGCATCGGGCCTCGCCTGAGCAGTTGAAGGCGTTTACCCAGACTTTTCGGGATAGTCTGATCGAGTTTTACGGTAAGGCCGTGATGACGCTTGATCCCTCTCGCCTGAAGTTATCCCGGGTTGATCCGGTGGCGGAAGATCAGTTGACGGATTACCGTAACCGGAAGATTCGTTCCATTCCGGTCAACCTGAAAGTCAGCTCTGACAATCAGGAGTACAGCTTGTCTTACTCCATGATTCAGGATGATGGTCGTTGGAAAGCACGGAATATCATCGTTGAAGGGATAAACATCGGCGTGCAGTTCCGTAACCAGTTTGCCTCTGCCATGCAGCAGTACAAGGATGTGGGTAAGGTGATTGATAACTGGTCGGCGATCATGAAAAGCCAGGCGGAAGCCGCCCAGGGGGCCTGATGAATACGGTTGAGGTAACGGCACCGGGAAAGCTGGCGTTAAAAGGCGCGGTTGATGTTGATACTGCGGCTGAACTGGAAGTTGCCGGTATGGCGCTGATTGATAGCAAGGTCGCACCCTGGTGGGAAGTGGATTTGTCCGCCGTGACCCGTGCAGATAGTGCGGCATTGGCGCTGCTGCTCTCTTTGATGCGTGAAGCGGGTAATGAACAGGTCAGTCTGACATTTACCGGCTTGCCGGATGAATTGATGGCCCTGGCGGGCGTTTGTGGCGTGGATACCCTTCTGCCGATGGCCTGAAATGCCATAAAAAATGAAAAAAACGTGTAAGAAACGGGCTGAACGCTGGTGTTCAGCCCGTTTCTTTTATTATTATTGCTCGTTTTGTATCCGGGTTGGGATTGAGCACCATGCAAGCAGTTGAAATCAAGACACTACTGGAAGAGCGACTGGATGACGCCGAGGTCATCGTTGCCGGTGAAGGCTGTGATTTTCAATTGACGGTGATCTCTGATCAGTTTAGCGGTGCCTTGCCTGTAAAACGCCAGCAAATGGTGTATGCCCACCTGAATGATCTGATTGCTGATGGCACGATTCACGCGGTAACTATGCGTACTTTTACCCGTGACGAGTGGGCTGCCCAGCAGTAATTCTTTTGCCAGCCTATGCTTGTTCAACGCTGCATGCTTGCTGGTTGATCAAGCTGGGTGATGGTTTCGTATTAGCTGTGTTATTTCCAGGAAGGTGAACGTGACGTCAGTTCCCGGAAATAATGCTTATCCTCGCAACAGGGGTTTCAATGGATAAGCTGATTATTACTGGTGGAGTACAACTCAATGGCGAGATCCGGATTTCCGGCGCCAAGAACTCTGCCTTGCCGATCCTGGCAGCGACACTGCTGGCCGATGAGCCGGTGACAGTCTGCAACCTGCCGCACCTCAATGACATCACCACCATGATCGAGCTGTTTGGCTGCATGGGAATTGATCTGCTTATTGATGAAAAGATGAATGTTGAAGTGCATGCAAGCACGATCAAGCATCTCAGCGCACCTTATGAGCTGGTTAAGACCATGCGTGCGTCGATCCTCGTGCTGGGGCCCTTGCTGAGTCGTTTTGGTGAAGCGGAAGTGGCATTGCCCGGTGGTTGTGCGATCGGCAGTCGTCCTGTTGACCTGCATATCCGTGGTCTCGAAGCCATGGGTGCAGAAATCAAGGTTGAGGAAGGTTACATCCGCGCCAAGGCCAAACGCCTGAAAGGTGCCCGTATCTTCATGGATACCGTTACGGTAACCGGTACGGAAAACCTGCTGATGGCCGCAGTGCTGGCAGAAGGTGAAACCCTGATTGAAAACGCCGCCCGTGAACCGGAAGTGGTGGATCTGGCTGAGTGTCTGTTGCGCATGGGGGCTAAAATTGAAGGTCACGGCACTGACACCATCCGTATCCAGGGTGTTGATCGTCTGCACGGGTGTGTCTATTCCGTGCTGCCGGACCGGATTGAAACCAGTACTTACCTGATTGCTGCTGCTGCGACGGGTGGACGTATCAAGGTTAAGGATACTGAACCGAAAATCCTGGATTCCGTACTGACCAAGCTGCAGGAAGCCGGCGCCAATGTTCAGTGGGGGGATGACTGGATCTCTCTGGACATGGAAGGCCGTCGCCCTAAGGCGATTAATCTGAAGACCGCGCCTTATCCTGCCTTGCCGACTGATGTTCAGGCGCAGTTCACGGCGCTGAATGCTGTTGCGGAAGGCACCGGTTCCATCACCGAAACCGTGTTTGAAAACCGCTTCATGCATGTTCAGGAAATGAAGCGCATGGGGGCAACCATCGATGTGGAAGGCAATACCGCGATTGTCACCGGGGTTGCAGAGTTAAAGGGCGCGCCGGTTATGGCAACCGACCTTCGTGCATCTGCAAGCCTTGTGATTGCGGGGCTGGTAGCGGACGGAGACACCACGGTTGACCGTATTTACCACATTGACCGTGGCTATGAGTGTATTGAAGAAAAACTTCAGCAACTGGGTGCAAAAATTAAGCGCATTCCTGGTTGATAGTCAGTCGCTTCTGTTTGCCGGGTAATGGGTTTACCCGGCATTCGCTTATCTGTTTTTCCTTGACTCAACGTATGGTGCCTTTTCCCCTCTCAGATAACTGTGCGTTAGTAGGGACGCACTTGCCTCCCATCTTGAGTGTTCTGCTCAGAAACAACGATCTGATTTAAAAAGACTATAGTTAGCCGGCATGTTGCGCACGGGATCTTTTGCCTGCAGTGGTAATCGATTCCAGTCCTTTATCCATCGTCGGTGTATCTCATGCAGCCCTTGGAATTGAAAGCGCTGATTGGCAAATTATCTCCGGATTTACGGCACTCACTGGAAGCGGCGGCAGCCCTCTGTGTGAGGTATCAGCACCGTGTCATTGATATTGAACATTGGCTGGTGTCGCTGTTTACTGAGCCATCTGCAGAAGTGGAGCATTTGCTGAATACGCAACAGCTCTCGCGTCAGGTGATTTTGGATGATCTGGAAAATAGGTTGTTGAGGTTTACCACGGGTGACGCCGGTACGCCATCATTGTCTACGTCCATTATTGGCTTGATTCAGGATGCCTGGCTGGTGGCGTCTATTAATTACCAGCATTGTCAGATCTCTGTGTTTGAGCTGATGTTGGCGTTGTTGCAATCCTCCCGCCGATTGTTACCTGATCAGCCATTAATTGAAGAGTTTCAACGGATTTCGCGGGAAAGCCTTCAGGCGATGGTTGAAGGGGCTGGGGACAATACAAGGGATGACAGAGCAGCAGGGCGCGTGTCGGATGAGCGAATAGCCTCTTCAGCAGCGTTAGACAAGTTTACGGTTAGTCTTACCCAGGCCACCCGTGACGGAGAACTCCACCCGATTATTGGTCGGCAGAAGGAGATTCGTCAGGTCATTGATATTTTGTCCCGGCAGCGGCAAAACAATCCTATTTTGGTCGGCGATCCGGGGGTGGGCAAAACCGCTATCGTGGAAGGTCTGGCTCAGCGGATCGTTGCGAAAGAAGTGCCGGATTCTCTGTGTGGCGTCGAGTTGAGAACCTTGGATCTTGGATTGTTGCAGGCTGGTGCCAGTATAAAGGGTGAACTGGAAAGTCGTCTTAAGGATCTGATTAACGAAGTGCGGTGTGCGGCAACGCCCATTGTTCTGTTTGTGGATGAAGCCCACACGCTGATTGGGGCGGGGGGAGCAGCAGGACAAAATGACGCTGCCAACTTGCTGAAACCTGCCTTGGCACGGGGTGAGCTGCGGACCATTGCCGCAACAACATGGGCAGAATATAAAAAATTCTTTGAGAAGGATGCGGCCCTCACCCGGCGCTTCCAGCTGGTCAGGGTGCAGACACCGGGAGAGGTGGATGCCTGTCATATGGTCAGGGGAATTGCACGGTCACTGGAGTCGCATCATGCCATCCGTATTCATGATGATGCCGTGATGGCGGCGGTAAAGCTTTCAGTGCGCTACCTGCCAGAGCAGCAGCTACCTGATAAAGCAATCAGCTTGCTGGATACAGCCTGTTCGCGGGTCAGCCTTTCCCACCATGCCACGCCGGAAGCGATTGAAAATCTGCAACAGCAGTATGCATTCATTGAGCGGGAGTTGAATGAGCTTCGGCGTGATCAGGCGGCAGGTCAGTCCGCCACGGGTGATATTGAGAATCTGGCACAGAAGCTGACAGACATTGACCAATCACTAAAGACGTTAAAGGAACAGTGGGAGCAGGAAAAACAGCTGGTGGAGCAATTGACGGTGATGGAGCGAGAGGCCGATCAAGCGTTTCTGGCATCTGACGGTGAAGCACCTACTTCAGAGATAACAACATCTTCTGAAACATCCACGATCAAAGCATTGAGAGAGCAGCTGGATCAGGTGCAGGGTGGCAGTCCCATGGTTTTACCCCGTGTTGATAGCACCAGTATTGCTGCCATTCTGTCGGGCTGGACTGGGATTCCTGTGAATAGCCTGCTGTCCGACGAGCTCGCACGGTTGTTGAACCTAGAGCAAGCCATTGGGGCTCGGGTTATTGGGCAGGATGATGCGGTCAGCGAGTTATGTCAGTGTATTCGCACGGCACGTGCCGGTTTGTCGGACCGCCGTAAACCTTATGGTGTTTTTCTGATGTGCGGACCTTCGGGAGTCGGCAAGACGGAAACCGGGTTGGCGCTGACCGCCGAGTTGTTTGGTGGTGAGCAGAATTTGATCACATTCAACATGAGTGAATTCAAGGAAGAGCATAAGGTATCACAGTTATTAGGCTCGCCGGCAGGGTATGTGGGTTATGGTGAAGGTGGCAGGCTGACAGAGGCGGTGCGGCGTAAGCCCTATTCTGTACTCTTGCTGGATGAAATGGAGAAAGCCCACCCCGGCGTGCATGATATTTTTTTCCAGATATTTGATAAGGGGCAGGTGAGTGACAGTGAGGGTCGGGAGGTCAGTTTTCACAATACCATCATTATCATGACATCCAATGCGGCTGATTTTGCCATTTCTGAGGTGGTCGACCATTACTGGGATACCCAGCAGCGTAAGCCAACCCGGGATGAGATTCTGGAAACCATTCGCCCGGAGTTACTGCGGTTTTTTAAACCTGCTTTTCTAGGACGTTTGGTGATAGTGCCTTACCTGCCATTAGACGATAAGGATATGGCCAAAATTTGCCGGCTGGTATTGGAACGCATTCGTAAGAATGTGATGGATCAGTACCGAGCCGACTTCAGTGTCAGCGATGCTGTGATCGATCAATTGGTGGATTGGAACAATAATCCTCTGACGGGAGCCCGAGCTATTGAACAGCTGGTTAACCGTAATCTGCTGCCCAGGCTGGCCATTGAATGTCTGGAAAGAATGGTAAACAAATTACCCGTTAACCGGGTTCATGTGGATCTGTTGGATCATCAACTGGTATTTGATATTACCTGACGTCAGCATGGTCAGGGAGTGATCAGCATTGAGGGATGCTGGATATGGGGAGACAGGCTTTTGCTTTAGTCGCTATGCGGTCTGTGGCAGAATCCGCCCATAAAGGCTGAAACCATCGTATAAAAACTGACGCCGGACATAATAATGACAGAAGAAGTACTGACAATCGCGCTCTCCAAGGGGCGTATCCTGAGGGATACCTGTCCCTTGTTGGAAGCGGCGGATATCCGTCCAGCCGAAGATGTGGAAAAGACCCGTAAACTGATTATTCCAACCAATCAGCCTAATGTCAGATTGCTGATTGTCCGTGCCAGTGATGTGCCCACTTATGTGGAATATGGCGCCGCAGACCTGGGTGTTGCGGGTAAGGATGTCTTGATGGAGCATGGCTCCCAGGAACTCTATGAACCGCTAGACCTGAATATCGCCCGTTGTCGGCTGATGACTGCAGCGCCGGTTGATCAGCAGGATATCGCCGGTAAACGCCTGAGAGTGGCGACCAAATTCGTCAATGTTGCAAAGCGCTACTATGCCGGCCTTGGGCAACAAGTGGACATTATCAAGCTCTATGGTTCCATGGAGCTGGCGCCACTCATTGGCCTTGCGGACCGCATTATTGATGTCGTGGATACCGGTAATACGCTCAGGGCGAATGGATTGGAACCTCGAGAAGTGATTGCCGATATCAGCTCACGGCTGGTGGTGAACAAGGCGGCAATGAAGGTAAAGCACCGATCGTTGTCTGTATTGATCAACACCCTGTCCGAAGCCGTCGACAGGGCGCGCCGTGAGAAGGGAGAGTTGTCATGAGTACTGCCTCATCATTGTTAAAGCCTGACCGTCTGGTGGCAGGTTCAGAAGATTTTGATCAACGGCTGGATCAATTGCTCGCCTGGGATTCGGTTTCTGACAAGAATGTACAGCAAACAGTCGCCGAGATTGTCGACAGGGTTCGCCATGAAGGTGATGCAGCCGTCGTTGATTTCACGCGACGCTTCGATCGGGTTACCGTTGAGACGATGGCTGAACTGGAACTCAGTGAACAGCGGATAGCGGAAGCGTTGAAAGCGATCTCTGATGCTGAGTTCGACGCGTTGCAATGCGCTGCGGATCGCATTCGCCGCTATCACGAAGAACAGCAACAATCCTCCTGGCACTATGAAGAACAGGATGGCACGGTGCTGGGACAAAAGGTGACGCCACTCGATCGCGTGGGTATTTATGTCCCCGGAGGGCGTGCCGCCTATCCTTCATCGGTATTGATGAATGCCATCCCGGCCAAAGTGGCGGGCGTATCCGAGATTGTCATGGTGGTACCAACGCCGGATGGTGTCGTTAATGAGATGGTATTGGCCGCCGCCGCGCTTGCCGGGGTCGATCGGGTATTTACCATTGGTGGTGCTCAAGCCGTGGCTGCGCTGGCCTGGGGGACGGAGTCCATCCCGAAAGTCGACAAGATTGTCGGACCGGGCAATATCTATGTCGCGACGGCGAAACGAATGGTTTATGGTCAGGTCGGTATTGATATGATTGCCGGGCCCTCTGAAATTCTGGTGATATCCGATGGCGGGACTGACCCTGACTGGATTGCCATGGATCTGTTTTCCCAGGCAGAACATGATGAAGATGCTCAGGCTATCCTGATCGCCACTGACGCCGAATGGCTGAATCGGGTAGAAACTGCCATGAATCGATTACTGCCCGAGATGGAGCGCAGGGATATTATTGCAGCCTCAATCAACACCCGGGGGGCGCTGATACAGGTAGCTGATCTGGATGCGGCTGTGACGCTGTGTAACCGAATCGCGCCTGAGCACCTTGAACTCTCTGTGGCCGATCCTGATGCGCTGGTGCCCTCTATCCGTCATGCTGGTGCGATATTCATGGGGCGATATACCGCAGAAGCGCTTGGGGATTACTGTGCGGGCCCTAACCATGTATTACCGACATCGGGAACAGCGCGTTTTTCATCGCCGCTGGGGGTTTATGATTTCCAGAAGCGTTCATCGCTGATTCGCTTTTCTGCAGAAGGTGCTTCAGACATGGGTAAAGTAGCATCGGTATTGGCACGGGGTGAGAGTTTGACGGCCCATGCCCGATCTGCTGAATACCGTATCAAGGATTAGGGGGATATTGCTCAGGCAGCAGCGATAAAACTGCTGCTTGTGGATTAATGTCGTTTACCCAGCAATGAGGGGCGTTCCCCGACCTTGGATACCAGGCTGACGGTTTCACCACCTCGCAACACCGTAATA
Organism: uncultured Kistimonas sp.; assembly: GCA_964291505.2. Lineage (GTDB taxonomy): Bacteria > Pseudomonadota > Gammaproteobacteria > Pseudomonadales > Endozoicomonadaceae > Kistimonas. Next base: position 779,024 of record OZ220216.1, read on the forward strand.
GGGACTTCGCTGCCGGGATGCAGGTTTGCTACCTGGTTCATGATCTGCTTGCCGTCGTTCGCTTCCATATTGTTGATGCTAATAATGACGTCACCCCGTTGCAGACCGGCTTCAGATGCCGGGCTGTTGTCATAAATCCCCGAAATCAGGATACCGTTGCCGGGGGCAAGCCCGAAGGCCGAGGCCAGCTCTGGCGTTAATGCTTGAGACTCTATGCCCAGCCAGCCACGAATGACACGACCTTCTTCGATGATGGAGGTCAGGACCAGGTTGGCCAGGTTGGATGGAATAGCGAAGCCCAATCCTTCGCTGCCACCGTCGCTGGTCAAAAGAGCGGTCGAGATACCTACCAGTTCTCCCCGGGCGTTAACCAGTGCACCGCCGGAGTTGCCGATATTGATGGCGGCATCTGTCTGAATAAAGTTTTCATAGGTACTTAGCCGGAGATTGCGCTGGGTGGCACTGATAATCCCCATGCTAACGGTTTGTCCCAGACCAAAAGGGTTACCGATAGCCAATGCAACATCGCCGGTGTGGATGGTCTGCGAGTCTGTCCAGGTAATGCTGGGCAGGTTATCCAATTGAATTTTCAATACGGCCAGATCAGTTTCTGGATCAGTGCCGATAATGGTCGCATGGGTTTCACGGCCATCCTGCAAGGCAATAATGATGTCATCAGCACCGGCGATGACGTGATTGTTGGTCAGGATATAGCCTTCGGGTCGCACGATGACGCCAGACCCGAGGCTAGACTGGATGCGCTGACGGCGGGGTACTCGGTTATAACTGTAGGCGTCATGCAGGAGTGGATTATCAAGCTCAGCGGGAGGGCGGCGTATGGCCCGTGTGGTAAAGATATTGACCACAGAGGGGGCCGCTCGTTCAACAGCATTATTATAAGAAAATGGCCCTGAGACGGTGCCTGAATGATTTCCCAGACGGCTTTCAGCGGAAAAATGGAAGCCACGAAGTTGGGGGAAGAGTTGCAAGAGTACAATGGCAAGAAGTAGGCCACATAATCCAGGCCAGCCGAAATAACGCAAAAAATGCTTCATCCGTATGCAGTTACCACTCCGCTGTTTAATTGCAATAGCTTATCTTAAAAATACATCAATACGTCACTTCGGGATTGTATGTAATTGTCTGGTTTAAGGCAAAATACTCTTTTGTTTGGGATGACTCTAAGAGGGCGGACGCATGATGGCTCATCAATGCCCGCTGGCTGGCATAATGTTCCTTCACTCCGTGTGCCCATAACCTCAACGTTTTTATGGCAATAGAGACTAAGCAGTAAGTGCCTATGTCGTTGGGGTGGCAGTGGCTGTACTGTTACGGCAATTGGAGGGTAAATAGGCGGTTTTCATACCGGAGCTTGATACGGCGGCACATGTCCATTGAATAGCGCCATTGGTTGCAGTTGGTTTCAGTAGTAGCTGGGCATCATCGATCACTTTACTGTTGTAGGTCATCAGGATTGAACCGTCAGATTGTACAGCGACACTCTTAACGGCATTGCCCTGAAGCGAATTGTCGAGGCCTGCCATTTCGTTAGACGTCGGCCAGATGCCTTCAGAGGCATAATATTCAGACACGGCAGCTTTGACACCAGACGCCATATTTAAGCCTTCTGAGACATGTGCACGCTTGGTGTAATCCTGGTAAGCAGGAATCGCGACAGCGGACAAAATGCCAATGATCGCAACTACAATCATCAGCTCTATCAAGGTAAAACCTTGTCCGTTGAACTGTTTGCCAGAGTGCATGACTCCTCTCCTTGGAAGATGCGCTTTGTTTTTTTGATTACAAAATAGTTTGGTAGGCCTCTTTCATTTTGTCTAGAAACCTAACCTGCATTGAGCTGGACGCGGGGAGGTGACATTGATGGCCAGCTTCGAATGACACGATTGGTTGGGCTTTTTGTCAGATGTTTTTGATAAAGTTATGGCAATACAGTTTGTCAAAATGGAAAGCGTCTATGTCAGTAAAGCTGAATGATCTGGTGGAAGCCACCGAACAGAAGCTCAAGCCTTGGCTGTTTAAGGACTATGCACCCAATGGCTTACAGGTCGAAGGGCGCAGCGAGATAAAGCGGATTGTTACAGGTGTTACCGCCTGTGAAGCGTTGCTGGATGCTGCTATTGCTGCAGATGCTGATGCAATCCTGGTTCACCACGGTTATTTCTGGCGAGGGGAAAATCCCTGTCTGACGGGTATGAAACGTCGCCGTATTGGCAAATTGATTCACAATGACATCAGTTTAATTGCTTATCACTTGCCATTGGATGCTCACCCAGAACTGGGTAACAACGCCTGTCTGGGCAAAATGCTTGGGTTTGAAACCACCGGTGGAATGGATGCCGATGAGCAAACTTCAATAGGTCTGACCGGGAAGTTAGGGGCGCCACAGTCTCTGGAAATACTGGGAAAGCAGGTTGAGCAGGTGCTGGGGCGAACGCCCTTACTGGTGAGTGGCGGGGATCATCCGATTAAAACGATTGCCTGGTGTACCGGTGGTGCACAGGGATATATAGAAAAAGCAATGGGTTTAGGGGTTGATGCTTATATCAGTGGTGAAATCTCTGAACAGACCACCCATTTTGCCCGTGAAAATGGTATCCACTACATTGCTGCTGGACATCATGCGACGGAGCGTTATGGTGTGCAGGCACTGGGAGAATGGTTAGAGACAACGCTTGGGATTGATCATCAGTTTGTGGATATTGATAACCCGGTTTGATTCAACGCTGGGTGGTAGCAATTCTCTATCCTGTCGATGATTAGCAGCCAGCCCACGGGCTGGCTGCTTTGTCTATCAGAGGTAAGCCGTGATCAGAAGCAGCACAGCTGCGAGGCCTGTCAGCATACCCAGCAACGGTAATACAAACTTTAGCCACTTATCAAAGGTCACGTTGACCATGGCCAGAGAGGCCAGTACCAATCCTGTTGGGGTGATGAATGCCATCAGACCCATACCATACTGGTAGGCGCTGACAATATTATCCCGAGGCAGACCCACCACATCGGCCAGCGGCGCCATAATCGGCATGGAAAGTACCGCCAGGCCGGAAGAGGAGGGGACAAAGAAAGAGATACCGGCAAACAGAATCATCATCACAACGATGAAGAAGCCTTTATCCATGCCATCAACCAGACCGGCGCTGGCATGCAGGATGCTGTCGCTGATCATGCCCTGATCCATCAGGATGGTGACACCGCGGGCAATGGCGATGATCATGGCTACACCCAGCAGGTCACTGGCGCCTTGCAGGAATTCACGAACAAACGCCTTTTCATCACTGCGGGACAGCACGCCGACGACCAGTGCTGCCACAAAGAATAGGGTGGTCATCTCCATGAACCACCACCCCAGCTGGGAGACCCCGTACACCATAATAATGAAAGTCGCAGTAAACACACCAAGAATCATCTTGGTTTGAGGGCTCATCTGGGCATTGTCAGCCGTGTGATTGCCGAGGAAACGCGCTTCCAGTTCCGCTTTTTGGCTGAAGATCAGTGATTTCTCTGGGTTGGATTTCACCTTCTCGGCATAACGGATCAGGTACCAGATACACAGGGCCGTGCCCAGCACCAGCATGATCAGGCGGGGTGTCAGGCCATCGGTCCAGTTAATGCCGGCAGCGTTGGAGGCAATGATGGTGCTGAACGGGTTGACGGTAGAGCACATGGTGCCCACGGAAGACCCCAGGTAAATAGCGGCCAGGGCGACGATGGCGTCATAACCCGCGGCCAGGAAGATCGGTACCAGGATCGGATAGAAGGCAATGGTTTCTTCCGCCATCCCGAAGGTGGTGCCACCAACGGCGATCAGAGCCGTCACGATGATAATCAGCCATTTTTCTCGTCCTTCCAGTGCTGTCGAAAGGCTCTGTATGCCAGAGTTAAAGGCGCCAGTGTGGTTGACTACTCCGATGAAGCCACCAATCACCAGCACAAAAAAGACGACACCAATGGAGTCGTACATACCAGCGATGGGTGCCTGGAAGAAGGCTGTCACGCCCTGTGGGCTAGGCTCGACTGTGGTATAGGTGCCGGGAATACCGATGGGCTTGCGGATGTCGCCACCGGTGAATTTGTCGAGCTGGGCCTTGATGTCAAACTGATCCAGTGTCTCCTGGGTGGCCGGGAATTCCTTCATGTCCCCTGACGCATAGGTAACAGTGAACGTATTGCTGGCGTCGTCGTACGACAATTTGTCATAGATGCCGGGTGTGACCATCCAGGTCAGCATTGCGACCAGAGCTGCCACGATTAACAGCACGGTATAGGCGGATGGAAATGACAGTTTTTTCTTCTGTTCAGAATGCGTGACGGTGGCAGTACTACTCACGGTTGAGTCCCCCTAATGGCAACAGGATGTGCGGTGTTTTTGGTGTTACCGCCGCCAGCTATGTCCCCCATGGCCAGCGGCTGGAATAAGATGGGTTTATTCGGTGTCCCAGTGTTTCTCAGCCGTCAGGCGACAGATGCTGATAATGGTTTCAATGGCTTTCAGGGCTGACTCAACACAGAGATATTCATACGGGCCGTGGAAGTTATGGCCACCGGTGAATATGTTGGGTGTAGGCAGTCCCATGAATGACAGGCGGGAGCCGTCGGTACCGCCCCGAATGGGTTTTATCTCCGGCTTAATACCACAGGCTTCCATCGCCTCACGGGCAATCGATACCACGTGGGGAACTTTTTCCAGCTCTTCACGCATGTTGGCGTATTCTTCGGTCAGCTTGACGATGACCCGTTCTTCGCCGAGCTGCTGGTTCATACTGTCAGCAATAGACAACAACAGCTGTTTGCGGTGCTCAAAACTGTCGCGGTCGAAATCACGGATGATGTATTCCAGCTGGGCTTCTGATTCACTGCCAGACATGCTGCAGAGGTGGAAGAAGCCTTCATAGCCCTCGGTTTTCTCCGGCACTTCATTGGGTGGCAACTCATTGGCAAACTGTCGTGCCAGATGCATGGCGTTGATCATCATGTCCTTGGCGGTGCCCGGGTGAACATTACGTCCACGGAACAGGATATCGGCGCCAGCGGCGTTGAAGTTTTCACATTCCAGCCCGCCTAGTGCGCCGCCGTCGATGGTATAGGCCCAGCGGGCGCCAAAGCCGGCGACATCAAAGTGATCGGCGCCGCGGCCAATCTCTTCGTCCGGGGTGAAACCGATGCAGATGTCGCCATGGGGAATGTCGGTGTGTTCAACCAGATAGGTGATGGCGGTCATAATCGCGGCAATCCCGGCCTTGTCATCCGCGCCCAGCAGGGTAGTGCCGTCTGAGGTAATCAGGGTCTTGCCGACATACTGTTGCAGAGTGGGGAAATCAGCGGGTGACAGGCGCAGCGCTTGCTCCTTGTTGAGCAGGATGTCCTTGCCGTCATAGTTTTCGATAATCTGGGGTTTGACGTTTTCGCCGGAAGCGTCCGGCGCGGTGTCCATATGCGCAATAAAACCAATCGGTGGGACCGGGTGGGATGTATTGGCAGGTAGTCGTGCGGTTACGTAGCTGTTGTCGTCCAGTTTGACATCCGCCAGTCCCATGGCTGCCAGTTCATCACGGAGCTGTTGTGCTAACACCTGCTGGCCCGGGGTGCTAGGCACGGTGTCACTGGCGTCATCGGAGCGGGTGTTGAAGGATACGTAACGGAGAAAGCGTTCAATAAATGCTTGTTGCATACCTGCATACTTCTTTTAATTTAGGCGAGACAAAACGTTGCGACATAATCTAGCGTGACAGATGGCGCGAAATATTGATTTGGATTAGGCGATTTTTGAAAACTGGTTTTACGAAGAAATACGTAGGTTATTATTGAAAAAATGACGGCTCAACGGCTGAAATAATGCATATGGTTATAAAACGATAATTATTACCATGCGAATGTCGATCGCTGATGCTTCAGAGCAATATTGATCGGCTTATTTAAGAGAAAGTTGCTATGGATTAGGTTTGTTTGCGCAAAAGTATTTGAGCTTAAAAGCTAATCAAGCAATAAATGGATGGTTACAACGCCCGTCAATCAATTCACAGCTGCCAGTGAGAAAAGGCGACACCGAGCCCAAACGTATTGTTGTAATGGTTGTAATCGGAGATGGACTCTCCGTAGCCACTCGTTAATTTAACAATGCCCTGTAGGTTGCGATGAATGGGAAACAGCCAGGTGAATTCCTCATATCCCCGGGAAAACAGGCTGCCGAGATTATTACGGCTTTTGAAAATCAGCTGGTGGTGACCAAGCGTATAATAAAGTTGTACTTCACCGTCGCCACGGTAGTGAGAGATATCCTTGTTATAGTCATGGTGGGTGACGTTGATTTTGATCCAGGGTTTGAGGCTGACAGATAAATTGCCGTTCTCAACCAGAAAATCCAGGTAGACCCGATTCCAGCTATGCTCGTTGTCTCCCCCTTTGCCATTGGATTCATGCTGAAAGCCCGCTGAGGCTGATCGCCAGACCCACTCTCCCCAAGTATGGTTTATGGGCAGGGTATAAAACAGTTCCGGCTGGTAGTCAGTATCCCGAAAGTAGGCTGACTTGTCATACGCCTGCCAGAACGAGTTCTGGGTATACGCAAATTGCAAGGTGTCGTCTGGTTTGAACAGGTCACCGGCAAAAGCAAAACGCAGGCTTAACTGGAATTCAATTTCAGTTCTTTTGACGTGTCTGTCGTTGGGATTCAGCGGCGCAAAGAAAGCCTGGTTGGGCTTCTGGCTATGATGCACGGGAAAAAGATAGTTAGTCCGGTAGGGTTTCAGTATAAAAAGGTCTGACTCATGCTCATGGTCAGTTGATTGATGGGCTGCAGTCACTTCAGCTAAAGATACGGATGCGGTTAAGTAACATAGAATGGCGCAGAGGAAGGCATGGGCACTGTTCCAGTTCATCACATTATCCGGTCTGTTGAGCCGTCGGCCATTACTCAGATACCGGAGGGGCGCCTTGAAGCTTTTCCTCGGTACGCTAAGTGATGTAATGGCTATCTAGGATAGCTTGCATGCTGCAAATTGTGATTTTTGTGGGCTATTTTTTGCATGTGATAAATGAATTTTTCGGGAATGCTGTTGAATCGGCTTAACACTGTATCCGTCGTTTGGGCGAATACGGATAGTAAGGATGGAACAAGCAGCTTTTACGATGTCGCACTAAGCTAGAAAAAATAATGCATCGTAAAGAAAGCGACTGATCGTTGGGTAACAGGGGTTCTTTTGGGAGGAGAGCACCACATGGAAAAATGGCTTGAGAACCTGCTGTATGCCTCTCGCTGGCTACTGGCGCCGGTGTATCTGGGTTTAGGGTTGGTGTTGATTATTCTCGTTATTAAGTTTTTCGAGAGTGTGTTTTTCCTGATGTTTAATCTTTTTGAACTCTCGGAAATGACAGTTACGCTCAAGATTCTGTCGTTAATTGATGTTGTGCTCGTGGGTGGATTGCTGGTAATGGTGATGTATTCCGGTTATGAGAACTTTGTCTCCAAGCTGGATATCAAAGAAGGTGCAGAAAAACTCAGTTGGCTCGGTAAAATGGATTCCGGTTCCCTGAAAGCCAAGGTGGCGGCTTCCATTGTTGCGATTTCTTCCATTCATCTGTTGAAAATTTTCATGGATGCGGAGCATGTGGATAACGATAAATTACTGTGGTTTGTATTGATTCATCTGACCTTTGTCGTTTCTGCTATCGGAATGGGCATGCTGGATTACCTCATGAAGAACAAGAAACAAATTTAACCACACAAGTCCATGGGAGGTTGATGCTTTCCTCCTCTCCTGTCATATACATATAAGATAATCATCTAATTATCCTCTTATTTATGCCTTAGCCTTATTGGTATAGTGGCATTCCCTGACAGTACCCGAATAATCATAAGCCCGCACTGCAGACGAACGGGAAGCGCAGGTAGCGACTCCCAACGATGGACGACTGTAGTGTCAGAATACGAGTGACCGCATGAGCACGGATTACCACCAGAACCACCTCAAGCAGCTGGAAGCCGAAAGCATTCATATCATTCGCGAAGTGGCGGCCGAGTTCGATAACCCGGTGATGCTGTATTCCATCGGCAAGGATTCCGCGGTGATGTTGCACCTGGCCCGGAAGGCATTCTTTCCGGGGCGTCTGCCTTTTCCATTACTGCATGTGGATACCACCTGGAAGTTCCGCGATATGATTACCTTCCGGGATGAACAGGCCAAAAAGCTCGATCTTGATCTGTTGGTGCACAGTAACCCCCGTGGCCTGGAAATGGGCATCAGTCCGTTTGTTCACGGCAGTAGTCGTCATACCGACATCATGAAGACTGAAGCCCTGAAGCAGGCACTGGACAAGTACGGATTTGATGCAGCTTTTGGCGGTGCTCGCCGGGACGAAGAAAAATCCCGGGCCAAGGAGCGGGTCTACTCGTTCCGTGATAAAAACCATCGCTGGGATCCGAAGAACCAGCGTCCGGAGCTCTGGAACAACTACAACGGACGACACGAGAAAGGTGAAAGTATTCGTGTATTCCCGCTGTCCAACTGGACGGAACTCGATATCTGGCAGTACATCTATCTGGAAAATATCGAGCTTGTCCCACTCTACTTTGCGGCGGAACGTCCTGTTGTAGAGCGCGATGGCACCTTGATTATGGTGGACGATGAACGGATGCCGTTGAAACCGGGTGAGACGCCGATGATGAAGAAGGTCCGGTTCCGCACACTCGGTTGCTATCCGTTAACCGGTGCGATTGAGTCTGAGGCGGATACCCTGCCATCCATCATCCAGGAAATGCTGCTGACCCGTACATCGGAACGGCAGGGACGGGTCATCGACCACGACCAGTCCGGCTCGATGGAAAAGAAAAAGCAGGAAGGCTACTTCTAGCGTTTCCAGTCCAACTCGAAAACTGAATAAATTGTTTACCAGCTGATTCCGGGGACGCTTGCCATGAGTCACCAGTCTGAATTGATCGAAAAGGATATCCTTGGTTACCTCAAGGAGCACGAAGAAAAAGCATTGCTGCGGCTGTTGACCTGCGGCAGCGTGGATGACGGGAAAAGTACCCTGATTGGCCGTCTGCTGCATGATTCCAAGATGATTTACGAAGACCAGCTGGCGGCGATCAATGCGGACAGCCGACAGTCCGGCACCCAGGGCGACCGGCCGGACCTGGCCTTGCTGGTGGATGGCCTGCAGGCGGAGCGTGAGCAGGGCATCACCATTGATGTCGCGTACCGTTATTTTTCCACAGCGAAACGAAAGTTCATTATTGCGGATACGCCGGGTCATGAGCAGTACACCCGCAACATGGCGACTGGCGCATCGACCTGTGATCTGGCCATCATCCTGATCGATGCTCGATATGGGGTGCAGACCCAGACCCGGCGGCATACCTATATTGCCAATCTGCTGGGTATCAAGCACCTGGTTGTTGCTATTAATAAAATGGATCTGGTGGATTTCTCTCAAGACCGGTTTGAGCAAATCCGCAATGACTACCTCGATTTTGCCGAGAAACTGAGCCTTGGCGATGTCCGGTTTGTGCCCATGTCGGCACTGGAAGGCGACAATGTGGTGAACCGGAGCGACCGAACTCCCTGGTATAGCGACGGTTCGATCATGGAGATTCTTGAAACGGTTGAAATTGATGGCGATAGGAATCTGACTGATTTCCGTTTTCCCGTCCAGTATGTCAACCGACCGGATCTGAACTTCCGTGGCTATGCTGGAACCGTTGCTTCCGGCGTCATTAAGCCGGGCGATGCTGTTACAGCCCTGCCTTCAAGAAAGCAGTCTACCGTAAAATCAATCGTTACCTGGGATGGTGAGCAAGACGAAGCCTTTGCCGGTCAGGCAGTGACCTTGACCCTGAATGATGAAATTGACATCAGCCGCGGTGATACATTGGCCCATTCGGACAACCTGCCGGATTTGCACCATTCGCTAGACGCAATGGTCGTATGGATGGCGGAACAGCCTCTGCAGCCGGGTCGCCGTTACGCCATCAAACTGGCCTCCTCCATGGTGGATGGCACTGTGCGTAACATTGAACACCGGGTTGACGTGAATAGTCTGGAAAAAGGCAGCGCTGATCAATTAGGGTTGAATGAGATTGGCTTGTGCCATCTAATTTTGGAAAAAGCCGTACCCTTTGACCGGTACCAGGATAACCGGACCATGGGGGCTTTCATCATCATCGACCGGATGACCAACGTCACTGTGGGTGCCGGTATGATCCGTGGAAAAACCGAAGCCGATGAACATTTGCTATTGCCTGTGTCAGCACATGACCGGCAGGTGCGCCTCGGGCATAAACCGGCGCGGGTGGTTTTGCCGGAAGGGGCGGATGTGAAGCGATTGGAGCGCAGCCTGTTTGACCGGGGGTATTTACCGGTGGTTGTCGCTTATGGGGTTGAGACTAACTGGCGTGAACAGGTAGAAGCACTCTATCAGGCAGGTCTGGTTGTTCTGGTATCTGATATGTCGCCAGAAAGTATACGGAATGAATGCCCTGTGCAGGCTATTGTTCTCGATAACGGCGACTCTTCAGTCAACGAGTTGGAAGAGCAGCTATTCAGTCATTTAAATGAAGATGCTCTTCAATAGAAATAGGATTATGTTGATGACAGGGCTGCCCGATTACTGCGGCAGCTCTGCAGGGTTCGGCTCCTGAACGGCATGAGAAAAAGCAAAACCATTGCTGTCATTACCGACTTGCAGCTTGTAAATTTGAACAACCCTGTCTTTTTCTTTTTGTTTTTTAGCAATGCAGGCAAGATTACGGTTGTATTCAGCAATAACCTGTTCTAGACGTGTTTTGGTATAACGCTGATCAATAACCCCTGATTCGAAGAGCTCCTTTTCCCTGGTGGCATCTTGCTCCAGATCTCGTATTTCAGCCTCATGTCGGTCGTTATCTTGTTTGAGTAGATTAATCTCTTGCTGCTTTTGCCTGCAGTATTCCATCGCTTGACGTTGTATTGTGTTGGCCTTTTCCTGAGAGCTTGGCCCTAATACCTGTTGTGCGTGTTGTTTACTGCTCGTGGAGCAAATTTTGGAAAAGAAAATAGCTGCACCTATGCCAACGACTACCGGGCAAACTAATGATAGAAGCAAAAACAGGGGAGGAAACGTGGATGAGAAAATAAGAAGAGGAGTATATGCTGAACAAAACAACACTATTCCCGCAATCAACCATGCTGCTATTGCTTGGTCAATCTTACGCTCGTTGAGAGTGGTTCCATTCACCAGATCGTGCTGATAAAAACGGTCTGAATATCGAGGTGTAACATGTGACCTGGTCGTCATGACTGGTGAAACACAAGGGAGATTAGCTAATTGACCTTTTGGTGTTTCATTGCAAGAGGATTCAATGGATCCTGAAACACATTGAGCTGGCTGAGTATTGCTAGATAGGTTCATCATAGTGAGTTTCTCCATAATTATAAGCTTTTAATCCGTGTGCTTGAGCGATATCTTGTTAACAATTCAGATTCATTGATTTACTCAGTTGGATGAAAAAAAATACAAAAAGTTCAATGTGTTAGTGATAGTTGCTGTGGTTGTATTCGTTTACTAACCTGTTTTTTGTTGATTGGGCTATTCGATGAATTAAAAAGGGGTATAAATGTAACGTATTGTTTTAATTTGTGCAGTGCAAATGAGTGATGCATTCTTTTAACTATCTGCTTAGCGTAGAGATTGACCTGTCATCGCAGCTCTTCTTTAGACTATTGAACGTTATCCTGCCTATGGATTCAGCATGCTAATCAAGATGCTCAAGCGGCAAGGGTATCACTGGAACCACAAGCGTATTTGCTGGATTGACAGCGAGTGAAAGCTGAAAAAAAACATCGTCGGAGTAAGAAGTGAAAGCCAACCAGAAACCCAGAGTCATTGTGTTTTCACTTGTTGATGAATTCATGCAGGTCCATGGACTTTATGATCGATTAGCTAATGTCTGGTAGACGTTTAAGAAGCTTCAATAGTGTGGACGACTTTAATCGTGAAGCTCTGGTTTTTGATATCAATATAAATTTATCAAATCAGCGGATCATTCGCCTACTTGACCGGGTTGTTGCTTGGCGGGGCTATCCCGAAAAGCGATATATGTATAACACTCAGGAGTGCAAATTTAACAGCACTGGCGGAGAGAGCGGTGCACCAACAAATCCAGCAGAAGTTGATCAATAAAGGTACTCAGAGCTTGCATTTGTGCGCTGGAAGTTTTAATCGGACTTACCGGGATGAAATACTCAGCATGTATGTGTTCAGTTCACTGAACTCAGTTCGGAAACTGAGTGAGAACTGGTCCGGTAATACAACAATAAAAGCCTACACGGCTCCCTGTTGGACGTCACGCCATGGGAATATCTGGTCAAATCTTAGCAGCCGGAAAAATCTAATTTAAGTTTTCACTAAAAAAGGAATGTTTACAGGATGGTAACATGGCTGCGGTTGTGATTAGTTTTGGGTTGGTGAATATTTATTTGATAATTTAAGACTTGCGTTGTTTTGCTTAATATAAGCAACGCTGTTTTTTGAGAGATGGCTATTTTTTGTGTTTCTGTACCCTGCTTTTAAATATCCCTCTTTTTTAGATTGTTTTTGGCTGTAACGATAGTAATAGTAGTATCCAGTAAGGGTTGGCTATACCCTTATCTGGATAGAGTCTCTATTGTGCTTTTTGCCACGGATTCTAGTTAGTATCTTTGTTCATAGAGTGCAGCCGTATCGGGAGGTACATTGAGCTGATCATTCCTGTTGGAAGGTGGTGCTATTTCTGGACACTTGGCACCTCCTTCAACTGTAAAAATAGGTTGCTGCAATGGGGCTGATATCTCATCAGATTTTTCCATTGTATCGTAATTCCTGTGGAGTACTTCTGGATATAGGCCGATCAAGATGCTAGGGCATGTCATTCCAAACGTAGTGATTATGAGCAATGGGATAAAGACAGAGAGAGATAATACTGGTACAGGAATTAAGGCGAGGCAAAGGACTAAACAGACGAGACTTATTAAAGCAATGACGATACTTACGTTAAAAAGGGTGTTTATGGTTCTTTTGTTGACATTTTCTACCTTGCGCGTATCAATACTTGTCTGATCTAGTTCAGGGAATGTCGCATCTAGCTCAGATATGTTGGTGGGTGTCGTAGATGCAAGGCTGACACCCGTTGTTGTTTCGTGCCCGGAAAGGAGGTGGTCCGTTGTATTCATACTTGGGTAGAGATCGGCCTGACTATAACCAGAGTTTTTTATTTTAATCATGCGGTTATCTCCTTTGATGAACAATGTATTTATATTGGATGTCTAATTCTTTATTACATATGGTTAGAAATGCTGTTAGAGGAATAGTTCCAAATGAAACGGTTTTTAAAACTTTTGTCTATATTATCCAGTGTCAGAGTTCTATGCTGGCTACGCCTGTTGGAACTAGTGTTTATCCCAGTTCAGCTAAATAGTTACTAACGTTTAATTAATATTGTCGTTTTTTATTTTTATGAAGGTAGGCTATATGAGTAATGCTTTTTATGAACAATTATCACGGCAGTTGGATGAGCTAAAGCAAAAGGGGCTTTATAAAGATGAGCGGATAATCACCTCCCAGCAGCAGGCAGATATACAGGTTACCGGCGGTGCTGAGGTGATTAATTTCTGTGCTAACAACTATCTTGGTCTGGCGAATGCGCCTGAGTTGATAGAGGAAGGTAAGGCGGCTCTGGAAAAGTATGGCTATGGCATGGCATCCGTACGTTTTATCTGTGGTACCCACTCGATTCATAAATCACTCGAACAGCGGATATCGGATTTTCTGGGGATGGAGGACACGATTCTTTATTCCTCCTGTTTTGATGCCAATGGTGGCCTGTTTGAAACGCTGCTGGGGCCGGAAGATGCCATTATCAGCGATGCTTTGAATCACGCCAGCATTATTGATGGTATCCGTCTTAGCAAGGCACAGCGTTACTGTTATGCCAACAATGACATGGCTGAACTGGAAGCCCGTCTGAAGGAGGCTGATGCCAATGGTGCCAGGCACAAGTTGATTGCCACAGATGGTGTCTTTTCAATGGATGGCATCATTGCGAATCTTAAGGGGATTTGTGATCTAGCGGACCAGTATGGTGCTATGGTGATGGTGGATGACTGCCACGCGACCGGCTTTATTGGTGAGCATGGTCGCGGTACGCACGAATACAATGATGTCATGGGGCGAGTGGATATTTTGACCGGTACCCTTGGCAAGGCGCTGGGCGGTGCTTCCGGTGGCTATGTCAGCGCCCGTAAACCGGTAATCGAGTGGTTGCGTAATCGATCCCGCCCTTATCTGTTCTCCAACACCCTTTGCCCGGTGATTGCCGCGGCCTCGATTCGCGTACTTGATATGCTGGAGGCGGGGGGGGGACTGCGTCAGAAGGTGAATGACAACAGTCGCTATTTCCGCACGGAGATGGAAAAGCTGGGCTTCACACTGGCCGGTAAGGACCATCCGATTATCCCGGTCATGATCGGCGATGCCGCGCTAGCGAAACAGTTTGCTGACCGGATGCTGGAAGAAGGCATCTATGTGGTCGGTTTCTCCTTCCCGGTGGTACCGGAAGGCAAGGCGCGAATTCGCACCCAGATGTCGGCGGCCCATGACCGGGAACACATGGACAAAGCCATCAAGGCATTTGCCAAAGTCGGGCGTGAACTGGGCCTTATTCAATAATTAATACTGTTGCAGCAGGTGGCCGTCATGAGAACGCTGGCAAAGCTGAAACCGGAAAAAGGCATCTGGATGGATGACAAACCCGTTCCAGAGGTCGGTTATAACGATGTATTGATCAAAATCCGCAAGACCGCGATTTGTGGTACTGATATTCATATCTACAACTGGGATGACTGGTCTCAGAAAACCGTACCGCTGGGTATGACCACCGGTCATGAGTTTGTCGGTGAAATTGTGGAGATGGGCGAGGGTGTTCGGGGTTTCAGCAAAGGTGATCGGGTCTCGGGTGAGGGGCATCTGGTCTGTGGTTATTGTCGGAACTGCCGGGCAGGAAGGCGGCATCTGTGTCGCAATACCATTGGGGTCGGCGTCAATCGCCAGGGCGCATTTGCTGAATACCTGTGCATCCCTGCCGTGAATGCGTTCCCGATTCCTGATGATATCAGCGATGATCTGGCATCGATTTTTGACCCGTATGGTAATGCTGTTCATACCGCGCTGTCATTTGACATGGTGGGTGAGGATGTTCTGGTTACCGGTGCAGGCCCCATCGGCATTATGGGTGCCGCCATTGCCCGTCATGTCGGAGCGCGGCACGTGGTGATAACGGATGTGAATGATTATCGGCTGGGCCTGGCAGAAAAGATCGGTGTGACCCGTGCTGTCAACGTCATGAAAGAGTCACTGGATGATGTCATGAACGAACTGGGCATGGTGGAAGGTTTCGATGTTGGATTGGAAATGTCAGGCAATGGGGCGGCATTTGAGCAAATGCTCGAAAAGATGAACCATGGCGGCAAGGTGGCGCTGTTGGGTATACCGTCCGCTGATACGACGATCGACTGGAATCAGGTGATTTTCAAGGGACTGGTGATCAAGGGGATTTATGGCCGGGAAATGTTTGAAACCTGGTACAAGATGGCAACCATGTTGCAGTCTGGACTGGCGATTGAACCGGTCATTACCCATCATTTCCCCGTGGATGACTACGAGAAAGCGTTTGAAGTGATGGCGGGTGGTCAGTCCGGAAAGGTCATTCTTGATTGGCAGTAGTTGCTGTTGCCATCTTTACTTCTCCTCATAAAACGACACAGGCCAAACAGGTATTGAGAGCACCTGTTTGGCCTGTGTCGTTTCTTTTTTGAAGACTTGTGATACCCCCTAAGAATCCTTTCTCCCGGGTAATACGACGATGAAGTTATGGGTAAGCAGATTTAAATTGTCGGTTGGGGTGCTTGTGCTAGTGATTCTCCTGACGGCGTTACTGGTGGTTTTTTATGTTCGTTACTTTCCAGTTACAACTGCACAGGGGTGGATCGCCCGTACCTGGATTGACAGTGTCCCCCGTGTCTCTGCACTGGCGCTGCATCCGGATGGTGGCTTGTACGTCACGCAGGAATTTTATCCTCCCCGCGGGACGCTGTTGCATATCCAGCAAAATGGTGAACAACAGCTGTTACTTGGAAACCTGGGCAAGCCAGATGGTTTGGTTGCTTTTGGTGATGGTGTGGTTGTGGGGCAGGAAAGCGGTATTGCGCCTGTCTTATGGTATCGACAAGGTCATGTAGAAGAGTTGTTTACGGGTCACGCCGTTGAAGCACTTGCTGCCTGGAACAATCGCTACCTTTATACCGTTGAGGATCGAAGGGGAGGGCGTTTGCTGCGCTATGACCACGCAACAAGAACGCTTGATGTACTTTTGGCTGACGGCGATGGAATGGAGGGAATTACCCGTTGTCCTGACGGGGGACTTTACTTTTCGGAAAAAAGACAGGGGAAGGTTTACCGGATTAATGAAGGTAATCCACCGGAAACGGTTATTGAAGGACTCAAAAAGCCTAATTATCTGTTGTGTACCCCTGAGGGACTCTGGATTACCGAAGATGCCACAGCACATGCCCGGGTATTGTTGTTTGCAGATGGTGAAATATCCGTTATCGCCCGCCATTTGCGCAGTGCACAGACTATTATTGAAGCCGGTGAACGACGCATGTTAGTGGCAGAGCAGGGCAGAAACCGGATTCTGGAACTGATCAGAGAAGAATAGGACTGTCTGCTAAACCTGACTCATGATCTGGAACCCTTTCCCATGACACGTTGGCACTCGTCTAATCAACGCTCGCTATCTTTGTCGGCACATTTGCTGTTTTTGTTTTGTAGCCTGCTGATTCTGGCTGTGTTGTTTGCAGTGTTACGCCTGCTGTTACTGCTTTACAACATTGATCTTGCCTCAGCAATGGGCATATCTGACTGGCAGCACGCTTTTGTCACAGGGGTGCGGTTTGATTTTCGGGTGATTGCCATTATTTGTCTACCGCTGGTGCTGGGTACGTTATGGCCAGTAACGGTTAATGCACGTCGATTTTACTGTGTGTGGTTGACACTGTGGTCAAGTCTCAGTGTTTTTCTGGGTCTGATGGAGCTGGACTTTTACCGGGAGTTTCATCAACGCCTGAACAACCTGGTGTTTCAGTATCTGAAGGAAGATCCTGCCACTGTGATGAGTATGTTGTGGCACGGTTTTCCAGTGTTGCGTTATCTGTTCGGCTGGTTGGTCCTGACGTTCTTACTGTTTGCCCTGTTTTGCTGGACCGACAAAAGAACACGGTTTTATTGCGAGAAAACGGCACAGCATAAAACCAGCACTTTGGCTATACGACTGATGGCCTTTGCGTGTGTCTTTGTGGTAGATCTTGCTCTGGCACGGGGGACGTTTCGTAGTGGGCCGCCACTGCGATGGGGAGATGCTTTTCAGGGGCAATCGCTGTTTGCCAATCAGCTGGCGTTGAATGGGGTTTTTACGCTGAGCCAAGCGGCCATTCAGCATTTCAGTCATTCTGGTGAGCATGCCTGGCTGGATTTGATGCCAGAGACAGACGCTATAGCACTGACGCGGGATATGTTGCTGTCGCGTCGAGATCAACTCATTGACGAAGAGAGTGCCATCATTCGGCGAATGACTTGGCCGCCGGTTGCCAGTGTGATGCCCGGAGTCCGTAATGTAGTCATCATTCTCATGGAAAGTTTTGCCGGGCGTTTTGTCGGAGCGTTAGGTGGGCCCGATGATATTACACCGAATTTCGATACGATGGCGGACGAGGGCGTGTTATTTACCCGTTTCTTTTCAAATGGCACGCATACCCACCAAGGGATGTTCGCTACTATGGCCTGTTTCCCCAATCTTCCGGGGTATGAATACCTGATGCAGCAACCGGAAGGAGCTCACCAGTTTTCAGGATTACCCAGGCTTCTTGCGGGTCGTGGATATCGTGATGTTTATGTCTATAACGGGGATTTTGCCTGGGATAATCAGTTTGGCTTTTTCCGTAACCAGGGTATGACAACATTTATTGGTCGGGATGATTTTATTGACCCCGTGTTCATTGATGATACGTGGGGCGTTTCAGATCAGGATGTGTTTGATCGTGCGCTGTCTGAGTTAGCGAATATGCCTGAAGATCGGCCTTTCTACGCCCTTGTGCAGACGCTTTCAAATCATACGCCCTACGCACTGCCCGATCCTTTGCCGGTATCGCTGGTGACAGGTTATGGGGAACTGAATGAACACTTGACCGCGATGCGTTATTCAGATTGGGCGCTCGGGCGGTTTTTCCGTTCTGCGCGCACCTATCCGTGGTTTAACCAGACCCTGTTTGTAATTGTTGGCGATCACGGATTTTCATCACCACTGCAGATGACTGACATTGATTTATTGCGATTCTATGTACCCATGCTGATGATCGCGCCGGGGATTCAGGCGCAGTTTGGCAAAGAAAGGAGAACGGTTGGTACTCAAGTGGATGTAGTGCCGACCGTTATGGGGCGTCTGGGAGAACCACAGCAGCACCAGTGCTGGGGGAGAGATTTGTTAAGTCTGCCGCCATCCGCGCCAGGTTTTGGCGTGATCAAACCCTCGGGAGGCAGTCAGATGGCAGCGATTGTTGAAGGCGACCTTGCGCTGGTATTGACGCCGGGATTTGAAAGCCGCTTATACCAGTATCACTTTGGCAAGCATCCGCAAGCCTTGGTGATAGAAGATGAGACCGTTGAAGAAACCATGCAAAAACAGCTGAAGGCCTACATTCAGAGTGCCACTCAGGCACTTCAGAACAATACAGCTGGTTCAGGGGTATTGAATTGAATCCATGGGATAAAGGTTGCTGGCCAATTAGGCCAGTAACCTTTCGATGTGATCAGCCAATATGGCGGAGAAACTCTTCCCGGGTGGGGAGGTTGGTTCGGAAATCACCCAGCATCACGGAAGATGTCATGGACGAATTCTGTTTTTCTACACCGCGCATCATCATACACATGTGCTTGGCTTCAATAACAACCGCGACACCACGCGCACTGGTCACTTCCATAACAGCTTCGGCGATTTGCTGGGACATGTTTTCCTGAATCTGCAGGCGGCGGGCAAACATATCCACAATACGGGCAAATTTCGACAGTCCCAGCACTTTGCCGTTCGGCAGATAGGCAATGTGGCACTTGCCGATAAACGGCAACAGGTGATGCTCGCACAGAGAATAAAGTTCAATATCCTTCACGACCACCATTTCATCATTGCGTGATTCAAAGACAGCGCCATTGACGATTTCATGAAGATCCTGGTGATAACCCCGGGTCAGGAACGCCATAGCTTTGGCTGCACGCTGTGGGGTGTTACGCAGGCCATCGCGTTCCAGGTCTTCGCCCAGGGACTGAAGGATGCTGCGGTAGTGTTCGGTCAGGCTATCAATCATTCTGAATCCATGTGGTTGTAGGTTGTCGGAAGCGGGAGCTGGGTGAGACTCATGCCACCGTCAACAGGGATAGTTGCGCCGGTGATGTACGGATTGTCCAAAAGAAAACGAACGGTTTGGTATATGACCAGCTCGCCGGGTGCAAGGCCCATGGGCGGTGCTTGCAGGCGCCCGGTCTTTTCGGCTTCCCGATCTTGTTCATTCATGATGATCAGGTAGGGGGCAATGGCGTTGACCTTGATGGCAGGGGCAAACAGGCGCGCCATTGACGCCGTCATATTCTCCAGGCCCGCCTTGGTGGCCGAATAAGCGGCGTGTGTCGCACTTCCATGACGGGTGTTGTGATCTGTCATGTGAATGATATCGGCGTTGCCACCGTCACAGTTCTGAAGCAAGGGTTGCAACCCCCGGTTGATCAGCCACGGCGCCATCATATGAACCTGGAACAGTGACGCCAGCGTATCGGTATCCAGTGGCGTATCGACGTCGGGTGTGAAGTCGGACGCATTGTGGATGATGGCACGAAGGCTCTCAGTTTCCTGTTGGATCTTGCCAATAAAGGCCAGGATGTTTTCGTTACTGGAAAAATCCGCCTTTATAGTGTGTATGCCTTCCCGTTGCAATGCCTCCAGTTCATCGTTCTCCGTCCTGTACGTGATGATGACAGGATGGCCGTCACGCTTCAGAGCCCGCGCGTTGTACAGGCCCAGTCGCCGGGCGCCACCGGTAATCAGGATCGGGGAACGGGAGGTTTCTGCCATAAGGGTGTCATACCGTTATTGTTTAATCTTTGGCGGGAAGGGAGTGTATCACAGCTATTCAGGATTATATCCCGATAGATACAGTGGGAAATGCACACTGCCAGAGGCCGCTTTCATTGCTTCATCATGCGAAAAAACGCTAAGGTTGGCACCTGTGCTGATAAAGAAAAATAATAAGTCATGGTTCCGTTCTGCTATCGCATTGTCATTCTTATGCTATTGACCCTGATGCCAGTTACCGTCTGGTCTGGCACATTAGCGACAGTCAAGGAACGCGGTTTTTTGCGCTGTGGAGTTCATTCGGGGTTACCGGGTTTTTCCTCACAGAATGATCAGGGGCAGTGGCAGGGGTTTGATGTAGATTTTTGCCGTGCCGTCTCGGCAGCTGTTTTAGGTGATGCAGGCGCTATACGCTTTATTCCACTGGATGCACAGGAGCGTTTCACCGCATTGCAGTCGGGCGCGATTGATCTGCTTTCCCGAAATACGACCTGGACGCTTTCCCGTGATACGGCACTTGGTTTGAACTTTGTCGGCATCAGTTACCACGATGGCCAGGGGTTCTTGGTCTGGAAAAAGCAACGGATCCGGCGTGCCACGGAACTGGATGATGCCTCGATTTGTGTGATTGCAGGGACAACCACAGAACTGAATCTTGCAGACTGGTTTCAGCAACAAGGGCAGTCCTATCGTCCGGTTGTCATGAAGAATTATGATGCGGTCGCCAGTGCGTTCAGGGATGGGCGGTGCGATGTGGTCACGTCTGACCAGTCGCAGTTGTATGCCCTTCGTTTACGTTTGTCTAAGCCCACAGATGCCGTGGTTTTACCCGATATGATTTCCAAGGAGCCGTTGGGGCCGGTTGTCCGGCAGGGCGACGACCAGTGGTTCAATATTGTGCGCTGGACACTTGCCGCGTTAATCAATGGTGAGGAACTGGGGCTGGCGCAGAAAACCATTACCTTGCACCCTCGTGGTCCTGCTATTGAGCGTTTTCTTGAAATGTCGATACCGGCTGACAGCATGGGGCTGCCAAAGGACTGGACTGCTCAGGTCATCGGGCAAGTGGGTAATTATGGGGAAATATTCGAGCGAAATCTGGGGATTCTTTCACCCTTGTTAATGGATCGGAGTCTCAATGCGCTATGGCGGGACGGAGGGATTTTATACGCGCCACCGTTCCGGTAAGGTAGCGATGAGGTCACCACAAAATAAGATGATTGTCTGGCCTGTAACTTGCATTACGGACATCCTGAAATAACACAATAAGAAAAACACGATAAAAACCACAGGAATGGGACATGAAAGCAAACATTGATCACACCCCTGTTAAAAGCCGGCGTCGTTCATGGCTTGCCGGGGCAGCCCTTGCCCTGGGCTCACTATCCACCATTGCGATGGGCGCCTCGACGCTGGAGTCTGTAAAAGAAAGGGGCTATCTGCAGTGTGGCGTAAATACCGGGCTGCCCGGTTTCTCAGCGCCGGATGAGAAAGGTCAGTGGTCAGGTTTGGATGTTGAAGTCTGCCAGTCAATCGCAGCTGCTGTACTTGGCGACAAGAGCAAGGTGCGTTACACCCCACTGACCTCAAAGGAGCGTTTCACCGCCCTGCAATCGGGCGAGATTGATGTGTTGTCCCGTAACACTACCTGGACCCAGACGCGCGACAATACGCTGGGCCTACATTTCGCTGGTGTCGCTTATTATGACGGTCAGGGCTTTATGGTCAGTAAAAATCTGGGCGTAAAGAGTGTTCGTCAGCTGGACGGTGCGGCTGTTTGTGTGCTTTCTGGCAGTACGACGGAATTGAATCTGGCGGATTATTTCCGTCAGCATGGAATGGAATATGAGGCCGTCAACTACGATACCGCTGACCAGACGGTCAAAGGTTTTGAATCAGGTCGTTGTGATGTACTGACAGCCGACCAGTCAGGTCTATATGGTCAGCGTTTACGTCTGGCAAAGCCTGATAGTGCAGTGGTTCTGCCTGAAGTTGTTTCCAAAGAACCGTTGGGCCCAGTTGTACGACAGGGTGATGATCAATGGCTCAATATTGTGAAATGGACTCTCTTTGCATTGGTGAATGCCGAGGAACTCGGTATCAATTCCATGAATGTCGACAAGATGCAGAAATCCAACAATCCAGCGGTGGCCCGGTTTATGGGTTCCGATGGCCCGGGTGGCAAAGGGCTGGGGCTGTCTGACGACTGGGCCTATCAGATCGTGAAGCAGGTGGGTAACTACGGCGAGATTTTTGAGCGGAATGTGGGGGATAAATCACCCCTGAAAGTGGCCCGGGGAATCAATGCACTCTGGAACCAGGGTGGGATACTTTACGCGCCACCATTCCGGTAATCTGAGGTATCCGGTGGTTGCCATTTGTTCAAGCTACCGGGAAGCAGCCTGCGGGGATACCACGCTTTCGCCGCTCCGAAGGGTCTTCCTGACCCTGCGGAGCTACCGCGGCAGTCCTGCCGCTGCTGCAGCGTGATATCCCCGCAGACTGTAGAACATTTTGCTGTCTTCAGGTTATGCCGGGACAGCAATCGGAAATAACAATAAGAATGCGGCAGTTGATGGTTCTTTTGTCCAGTGTCGTTAATCGTTCTCGGAT
Organism: uncultured Kistimonas sp.; assembly: GCA_964291505.2. Classification (GTDB taxonomy): domain Bacteria; phylum Pseudomonadota; class Gammaproteobacteria; order Pseudomonadales; family Endozoicomonadaceae; genus Kistimonas. The sequence continues at coordinate 801,843 of OZ220216.1, forward strand.
CGAGCCAGCGTTGCATTGATACCATTACAAGAGTGGGTTGGAATGGATGTAGAAGCTTCCCGCAGTCAGGTGAAAACACGTTTCTGGAATGATCCCGATAAACGCGCCTTATTATTTCAGGTGATTGTTGCAGCGGTCGTCGCATTTCTGGTGATTGTGATTGTTGATAATACGGTGACCAATCTTGAAAAGCGTGGGATCACAACCGGGTTTGATTTTCTGGATCAGTCAGCCGGGTTTGGGATTACACAAACGCTGATTGATTTTGATGAATCACATAGTTTTGGTCGCACGTTTATCGTTGGCCTGCTCAATACCATTCTGGTCTCCATTCTTGGCATTATTCTTTCGACAGTGGTTGGTTTTCTGGTGGGTGTTGGGCGATTGTCGGGCAACTGGCTGGTTTCCCGTCTTTGTGGTGCCTTTATCGAGATTTTTCGTAATGTCCCTGTTCTGCTGCAAATCATGTTCTGGTATTTCGCGGTGCTGCGAATCCTGCCATCGCCACGTCAGAGCCTGTCATTGGGGGAAAGCGTATTTCTCAATGTTCGAGGTCTGTATGTTCCTGAACCACTGTTTCAGTCCGAAGCAATTTGGCTGGGTTTAGCTCTTTTGCTGGCGGTAACAGCCTGCATTGTGCTCGTTTTCTGGAACAGGCGTCGCCAGCGTCAGACAGGGATTGCGTTGCCTGTTGGGATTTTGTCCACTGGAATGCTGTTGGGGTTACCTGTACTTGTCATGCTATTTGGACAAAACATCGTGGTTTGGGAATATCCGCAGCTAAAAGGATTTAACTTTCGTGGCGGAATCACTGTCTTGCCAGAACTAATGGCCTTGCTGTTGGGGCTTGTTTTCTATACGGCGTCGTATATTGCTGAAAATGTCCGCTCCGGTATTGAGGCAGTCAACAAGGGGCAAACTGAAGCGGCCCATGCACTGGGTCTTTCGCGGGGGCGCACGTTACGGCTGGTGATTATTCCCCAAGCCATGCGGGTAATTATTCCGCCACTGTCTACTCACTATATGAACCTGATCAAAAACTCATCTTTGGCAACCGCTATAGGTTATCCGGATATGGTCAGTGTGTTTATGGGTACTACGTTGAATCAAACCGGACAGGCCATAGAAATCATCGGCATGACCATGGCTGTGTATCTCGTCATGAGCCTTTTGGTTTCTCTATTGATGAATCTGTACAACCGGAAAATGGCGTTGGTGGAGAAATAAGCAAAATGGTTAATGACAAATCATTGCCGGATCGACCAGCGCCCATTGTCCGTAGAGGGATTGTGGGGTGGTTGAGAGACAACCTGTTTGATGGACCGGTAAACACGATTCTGACATTAGCAGGGCTGGCGTTCCTCTGGTTTACTTTGGCGCCTTTTATTCAGTGGGCCTTTCTGGATGCAGACTGGCTGGGTGACAGCCGAATGGATTGTGATAGCGGCGGTGCTTGTTGGGTATTCATTGGTTCACGCTTACAGCAATTTATCTACGGTTTTTATCCTGACAGTGAGCTTTGGCGGGTCAATCTTTTCTTTGCCCAGTTGGCAGTGGTGATCGTTTGGGTGTTATGGGATCGCATGCCTGCACGACAGTGGGGTGCTCTCTGGTTTCTTACCGGATTTCCGCTCAGTTCATGGTGGCTGCTCTATGGTGGTCCTGGATTTAGCGTTGTTGAAACCCATTACTGGGGTGGTCTGATGCTGACGCTGGTGCTAGCGCTTGTCGGTATGGTCTTTGCTCTACCAGCTGGGATCTTGCTGGCGCTCGGACGTCGTAGCAATATGCCGTTGATTCGTGCGCTATCGGTCGTGTTTATCGAAGTCTGGCGTGGTGTGCCCCTGATCACCATCCTCTTCATGGCATCGGTGATGTTGCCACTGTTTGTGCCTGAGGACATTGATCTCAACAAACTGGTCAGGGCCATGATTGGCATTATCCTGTTTGAGGCGGCATTGTTGGCCGAAGTCATCCGTGGTGGTTTGCAGGCAATTCCTAAGGGGCAGTACGAAGCGGCTGCCGCTATTGGCTTGGGTTACTGGCGAAGCATGGGGTTAGTGGTCATGCCGCAGGTGCTGAAGATTTGTATCCCCGGCATTGTGAATACCTTTGTTGCGCTATTTAAAGACACCAGCCTGGTATTAATCATTGGTCTGTTTGATTTGCTGGCGATTGTCCAAGCTGGGCTGAATGACCCTAAATGGCTCGGGTATGCATCAGAGGGTTATCTGTTTGCAGGTTTTGTCTTCTGGGCTTTCTGTTTTGGTATGTCCCGTTACAGTCTGGCGTTGGAACGAAAACTGGATACCGGTCACAAGAACAGCTGACGGCTACAGGTTTAATCAGAATAACAATGGGTGGGAGTGTCTCGATGGATGCAAAAGAGTCACGGGTTGAGTCAAAGTCTGAGCTTGTCATCGAACTGAATAACGTTAACAAATGGTATGGTGATTTCCATGTGCTGAAGGATATCAACCTGACCGTTCAACGGGGAGAACGGATTGTTATTTGTGGGCCATCCGGGTCAGGAAAGTCGACGATGATCCGTTGTATTAACCGGTTGGAAGAGCACCAGGAAGGCGATATCACCGTTGGTGGGGTTCCACTGACCAACGACCTCAAAAACATTGAACATGTCCGTAAAGATGTGGGGATGGTCTTTCAGCACTTTAATCTGTTTCCCCATCTGACGGTTCGTGAGAACTGCACACTGGGTTTGATCTGGGTACACAAAATGCCCAAAAAGGAAGCGGATGCGATTGCGATGAAATATCTCGAACGTGTCCGGATTCCTGATCAGGCTGATAAATACCCGGGCCAGTTATCAGGGGGACAGCAACAACGTGTCGCCATAGCCCGCAGTCTCTGTATGAATCCACGTGTCATGCTGTTTGATGAACCAACCTCAGCCCTTGATCCGGAAATGATCAAGGAAGTGCTAGACGTTATGGTCGAGCTGGCAGAAGAGGGCATGACTATGCTCTGTGTCACCCACGAGATGGGTTTTGCCAAGACGGTGGCTGACCGGGTGATCTTTATGGATGGTGGTCAGATCATTGAAGAGAACGATCCAGACAGATTCTTCAACCATCCTCAATCCGAGCGGACCAAACTGTTCCTCGGACAGATCCTGAGTCACTGAACACGTCAGCGCGTTGTTTTGTCTGAACCGGAGCTGAATCGCCGTCCGGTTTTGCTGTTTTTTCCGCCTTTCATCGGGTATTTTATCCCCCGCCAGTTTAGGTTTTCTGGTGGGGGACCATGATAGAGAAGTTTTTTGATACCTGTATTTACGCGGCGCGCTGGCTTCTGGCGCCTCTTTACCTCGGATTGTCGCTGATTCTGCTGGCGATCCTGATCAAGTTTTTCCAGGACGTGTGGCTCTTGTACTCACACCTGCTGGAAATGCCTGAACGCGATTTGATTCTCCATATTCTTGGCATGGTCGATCTGGTGCTGGTCAGCGGACTGGCATTGATGGTGATGTTCAGTGGCTATGAGAATTTTGTCTCACGGCTTGAAGTGGGTGAGGTAGAGCGGGAAAAACTGTCCTGGCTGGGCAAGATGGATGCAGACTCGCTGAAGGCGAAGCTGGCGACATCGATTGTGGCTATCTCATCCATTCATCTGCTGCGGGTGTTTATGAATGCTAGCAATACGCCGAGCGAAGAAATCATGTGGTATGTCATTGTCCACCTGACGTTTGTCGTTTCAGCGGTGGGTATGGCGTTTCAGGATCGCTTGTTGGGGCGTTCCAAGAAACAGCAGAGTGTGATTATTCGAGAGCCTTAAGCGTCGTAGTGACGGGTATGCCGGTATCGGTCATACCCGTTTTACGCCCGTGTCGACGGTCTGTCCTGACCGGCGACACTACCGCGGCATCCCTGCCGCTGCTGCAAACGGGTATGACCGATACCGGCTTGCAAGATTTTCCTATCCTAAAGATTACGTGGCAATGCGGGCTTGAGCCTTTTGGGTCTTGCGGTGCTTGCGCTTGAACCGATAGAGCTTTTCTTTACCTTCCGGACGCGTTTTGAAACGTGCGTAATTCCATTGATACATGGTCGGGCATTCGCTGATGCATGCTTCGATGGATGCATTCATCGCTGTGGCGGCAACCACAGGATCTTTATCCCTGATTGTTGCGGGTGCGGGCTTGATAATGACTTCATAGCCGCCGTTATCATTTCGTCTGGCGTACATGCTTAATAATGATGCAGGATGAGTACTGGCAAGGTTATTGACCAGTTTGCCAGTCCAGGCCTGTTCGCCGAAGAACGGGGCAAAGACACCACTTTTGGGGCCAGGCTCCTGATCAGGTAATACCGCAACGACACCTTGTTCCCGCAATACGCGATGCAGGGTTTTGACACCGGTGACATTGGCAGGAATCAATCCAACCTTGACGCGGCTGCGTGAACGATAGATCCACCGATCCAGCGCCTTGATCTTGGCCGGTTTGTACATGGCGTACATGTACAGATGATGACGAAGAAAGTGATTAAGGATCTCCCAGGTGCCATGATGAGGCAGTATGAGGATAATACCCTGTTCCTCTTTCAGCGCCTTTTCCAGGTGTTCCATACCGGTCACCCGGGTAATCAGCGCATCCACTTTTTCCAGAGGCCAGAACCAGGTCATTCCCGCTTCAAACAGGGTTTTTCCGGATTCGATCATGCTTTGCTTCACCAGTGACTCCTGGTCACTGTCGCTGAGCTGTGAATAGCATAACTGGATATTGGTGCGGCTGATTTTCGTTCGGCGGTTGTTCAACCGCCAGCTCAGCCAGCCGAAACCAGCGCCAAGGGCATGAGCCACGGATAGCGGCATCCATGCAATCAAGCGGGCAAAGCCCATGGCAAGGTAAACAAGAAGGGTCTTCAAACAGGTGTTCCTCAAGTGTTATGCATAAGCATCATTGTTGTGCCAGGTCCAGCATGGCATGCAGTAACACGTTACATCCGGCTTCCAAGTCTTCCGGTGTCGCGTTTTCTGCTTCATTGTGAGACAGTCCTTTCTCACAGGGTACGAAGATCATGCCGGTGGGTGCAACCCCGGCAAGATAACCGGCGTCATGCCCGGCACCGGAAACCATTTCCATGGCAGGGTAGTCGAGCCGCTTAACAGCATGACGGACGGCATTGATACAAAGTGGGTCAAACGAAACGGGGGGCAGCCGCCATTCTTCCCGGATACTGTATGCCAGTCCCACGCGTCCACATTCCTCAGCAGCAATTTGGCGAAATGCGTTTTCCATGGCATCCAGTACAGATTTGTTCGGATGGCGCAGGTCTACCGCCAGAATCAGGCGCTCAGGCACCGTGTTGCGTGCGCCGGGTTCAGCCCGAATATCACCAAAGGTTACCCTTGCCCAAGGCGCATGGGTTTCTGCCAGCGCATACAGTTGCTGAATGATAGATGATAGTCCCATAAACGGGTCACGGCGCCGGTTCATCGGCGTTGGACCCGCATGACAGGGCTGCCCCTCAAGGGTGAGGTCAAACCAGTACATGCCCTGAATACCGGTCAGTACGCCAACCGGCAATTGTTCCTGTTCCAGTATGGGACCCTGTTCAATATGCAATTCCAGCGCGGCTTTTACCGGCCGCGCTTTGGCCGGTACGTCACCGTTATAGCCAATGCTTTCCAGCGCTTGCTTCAGTGTGATGCCGGTCTTGTCGGTTCGTTGCCAGGCATAATCCAGATCAAAAACACCGGACCACACACCGGAGCCTATCATGGCCGGTGAGAACCGTGCGCCTTCTTCATTGGTCCAGACCACGACTTCCAGTGGAGTCTCAGTACGTATGTCCTGCTCCTGTAGCGTCCGCATAACTTCCAGACCCGCCAATACACCATAAACACCATCAAACTTCCCCCCGGTGGGCTGAGTGTCCAGGTGTGAACCGGTGATGACGGGCGGTAATGCAGGATTGCGGCCCTCCCGACGGGCGAAGATATTGCCCATTTCATCCACTGTCACCGTACAGTCGGCGTTTTTACACCAACGTATAAACAGATCCCGACCCAGCTTGTCTTCGCGGGTCAATGCCTGTCGGTTACAACCACCACCGGCAGTTGTACCAATGGCAGCCATTTCCATTAAAGACTGCCAAAGGCGTTGACCATTAATACGGAGTTCGGAATCATACGATGATGTCATAGCTACCTCGTTATTGTTATACCAATCACTGATGACACGGTAATACGTAATGCGCTGTGGCAAAAAAAGTCAGGGTCATAATAAATACCCGCACAAAAACAATATTCCGTAAAACCGGACGTTTTACAATCCCGACGAACCGCACGGGGGAGCGAAATGACACTCTATGCGCTGGACCTGTTCGGCACCGCAGTATTTGCCATTTCCGGCGTATTGCTGGCCTGCCGAAGCAACATGGATTTTTTTGGTGCGCTTGTGCTGGCGTTTGTCACAGCCGTGGGCGGGGGAACAATCCGTGACGCACTGCTCGGCAGTACACCGGTGTTCTGGATTCAAAATACCCATTATCTCTGGGTGATTCTGGGCGCTGTCATCCTGGGGTTGGCAACGTTGAGCTGGATGGCGCGTATCCACCGTATTTTGCAGATTTTTGATGCCATGGGTCTGGCTGTATTCAGTATTGCCGGTGCACAAAAGGCCCTGGCCTTTGGGGCTGAACCGGTGGTTGCGATTATCATGGGAGTATTGACCGGCGCCGGCGGTGGTGCCATTCGCGATATGCTCGCGGGCCAGGTACCCATGGTGTTGAGACAGGAAGAACTCTATGCAACCCCTGCGATTTTCGGCTGCCTCGTTTATCTCCTGTTACTGTCATGGTCCGTTAGCCCGACACTGGCGACAGTCATTGCCGGTATCCTGATCTTTTCCACGCGAATGGTTTCCGTCATACGAAAGATTGCCCTTCCCCGTATCGCGTTGCCCAGTTGATCAGCCGTTTAACAGTGGTTCCTTTTCATCCATCGGCCATGCGCTGAGGTGGGAGGGGGTCACGGTTAATACGGATGTTTGTGAGCGTTATTCCTGCCTGGTTGTACTTTGGTTTTGCTTTGTTTCTTTTTGTAGCCGCAATCTTTTTGGAACGTATGTAAGGGTTACGCAAACACCACAAAGACCCCGGTGACAGCCCGCCTTCGCTGACAGTAGACTGCCGCCGTCAAAATGCAGAAAACGCCGCAATAACGCTCGTATCCGCATTAAAAATACAGGCATCTCTCGCAAATGGGTCAATGGGCTGCGAGAAGTTCGCCGAGCACAATCCGTACTTCACACAACACAAATTCTGGTGGATGACCAGGGGGTAGCATGAACTTCAGGCCGTATCCGGGCAAACTGTCTTTGGTGTCGCTGGCTGTCAGCGCGTGTATTGCTAGCGGAGTCGCGCAGGGCGCAGGCTTTGCGTTGAATGAATTGTCGGCTGGTGCTGCGGGTACTGCGAATGCCGGTCGTGCAGCTAACCCTGAAGATGCTTCAATCATGTCATCCAACCCTGCGGGTATTGCGTTTCTAGATAAGGCGCAGTGGACGTTTGGTGGTGCGGTGGTTATGCCAACTGGTGAAGTTAAAAATGCTACTGGTTCTAAGGGGCAGATAATAGGAAATCCGGGGTCTGCCGGAACGGGTGATGGTGGAGACTTCTTGAGTCCTGCATTTGTTCCATCTGCTTATTTTGCTGCGCCGATTGATGATAAATGGTCAGTAGGCTTTGGTATGTATGTTCCGTTCGCTGCAAAAACCGATTATGACGATAATTTTGCAGGTCGCTACCTCGCTACAAAAACAGAACTGACCAATATTAATCTCCAATCAACATTGTCTTATAAGTTTAATGATAATCTTTCTGTTGGATTAGGTGTCTTTGCTTCCCACATGGAGGGAACACTTGCCAATAACCAATTTTTGTTGGGAATGGAAATAGACTCTGTTATGGAAGGAGATGACTGGGGTTATGGCTGGAATGTCGGAATGCTCTGGAATCCCTCAGAAAGAACCAGTATTGGTATGTCGTATACATCTAAGGTTGATTTTACAGTTGAAGGTGATATGACCGTAAGTGGTGATGCAACTGGAAAGGCTCCAGGTAGTTTGGATGTAACGTTACCCGATAAATTTGAAATTGGCATTACTCATCAACTAGATGATAGGTGGACTCTTTTGGCTGGAGCACTATGGACCGGATGGAGCAGTTTTGATGAGATCAATGCCATTGCAGATGAGGGGTTGACGGTTAATGTACCTGGCATGGGGAATATTCCAGTATATGGCCCAGGCGATGTCGCTACCCATGTGCCTGAAAACTGGAAAGATAGTTGGGCGTGGTCTGTTGGTGCTGAATATAAATACAATAGCCAATGGACCCTGAAAGGTGGTTATGCATATGACAACTCACCTGTTCGAAATGAATATCGTACGGCTCGTATTCCTGATGTTGACCGTGAATGGTTGACCATTGGTGCTAAGTATCAGCCTAATCAGGATTACACTATTGATATGGCCTATGGGTATATGCTGAAAAAAGATACCAGCATTAATGAAACCGATCACGATGCTGACGGTACTCCAGGCAATGTCAATTTCCAGGGCGAGTACAAAGATATGGGCGCACACGTTTTGATGGTTTCCCTGACTCGCCGTTTCTAATCTTTCAGTTACCTACAAAAACCCATGGCAATGCCATGGGTTTTTACATTCTGCGTTCCCTTCTTTCCACGCTAAAACGTGACAGAACCTCATTCCCCAACTAAATAAACAAGCACTTCAAAGTCAGGCTATACGCCTTTGTGTGGGGATAATGATGAATTCCGGATGGTTTGATGATGCTGTGAAATGCGGTGCATTGCTCATCGGCAGTTGTGTGGCTGGCAATGCAATCGGGGCAGGATTTACCCTAAATGAAACCTCGGCAGGTGCTGCTGGCACAGCCTATGCGGGGCGGGCGGCGAATCCTGAAGATGCCTCTGTCATGTCCGCTAATCCAGCCGGGATCGCGTTTCTCGATACCCCTCAATTTACGGTAGGTGGCGGCCTAATTGTGCCACACGAAAAGTATTATCATGGATCGGGTAGAGATTCTGCTGGTAATCCAGTGAATGGTGCCTCTATAAAAGGCGATTTTGTGGGTGCGCAAGGTGTGCCTTTCGGTTTTTATTCGATGCCGCTGGATGATCCTCTCAGTTTTGGTATTGGATTTTATGTGCCTTATGCTGCGATGACGGAATATGGCGATGATTTTGTCGGTCGATATTTGGCGTTGAATACAGAGCTGGTTACTCTCAATTTGCAGCCTACGTTATCATGGAAATTCAATGATAGGTTCGCTATTGGATTCGGTTTGGTTTTTTCCTATCTGGACGGTGAGCTGACCCAGATGAAAGGTGTGCCAAATTTTGATTCAAAATCAAAGATGACTGGGCATGACTGGGGATATGGTTGGAATGCTGGAATACTCTGGATGCCTAATGAGGATGTTACGGTCGGTGTCGCTTATACCTCAAAAATTAATTATACCGTTGAGGGCGATTTGAAATTAAAAGGAAGTTTGGTCAATGCGGAAAGTCATGGGCATATTAAATTAATTCTTCCAGAAAAGTGGGAGTTAAGTGGAACCTACAAGCTGGATGAATGCTGGACTGTTATGGCGGGAACAGTTTGGACACGCTGGAGCCGCTTTGATGAAATTAAGGCTATTGCTGATGATGGATTACCTGGTGCTCCTGCAATCCCGCCTGGTGGCGTCGCTTCCTATACTCCTGAAAACTGGAAAGATGTCTGGGCCTGGTCCATTGGCGCTTCGTATCGTTATAACAATGAATGGCTGTTGCGGGCGGGTTATGGCTACGATACCTCACCGGTTAAAAGTGCTTGGCGGACTGCAAGGATTCCGGATATTGACCGCGAATGGTTGACGATTGGTGCCAGTTATCAGCCAGTACCGGATTACACGATCGATCTTGCGTACGGTCATATGTTCAATAAAAACGTCAAGGTCAATGAGCATGAATATGAAACCAATGGTGAGATTAAAAATAATGGTGCCTTTTATAAGGCCAAGTATAAGGTGAGCGCTAATGTACTGGTCATGTCGCTGACCCATCGGTTGTGACATGAAACTGTCATCGCTGTTATTCAGTGTCGGCTGACTGTGATATACACTGCCTCTCAGGAGTAGGGAGTCGACAGGGTTCCCGTAAGTGCAGTCAGAATAACAGGGTAATCATGGCAATCATCAAGCTATTGACAGGCAGTGTATATGGCACGGCAGAGGCTGTTGCCACAGAGGTAAAGGTCGCTTTGGAGCAGAGCGGGCATACGGTGATCAAGGCGGAAGGATTGGATGCGGTACTTCGGGATGGTGCCGATGCTGTATTGGTCTGTACCTCAACAACCGGTCAGGGTGACCTGCCAGATAACCTGCAACCGTTATACCTCGAACTGAAAGAACGTTTTCCACTCCTGGGGCACTTGGCCTATGGCGTCATTGCATTGGGCGACAGTTCCTATGGGGATACCTATTGCGGTGGCGGTAAACAGATGGATGAGTTGCTGGCAGAGCTGACGGCTAAACGGATCGCAGAGCCGTTGATGATTGATGCCTGTGAAACGGCATCACCGGAAGAGGTGGCCGTGCCCTGGGTCGTTGAATGGGCTAATCAATTATAAAAGTAGGTCAAACGTGTATACGCGCTGGCGCTATGGCCGGCGCGTTTCTCTGAACCATCAGGCCTCATCGCGGGTAAACACCCACTCGTTGCCTTGGGTCATGTCAGAATTAAATGCATAGCCTTCGTAATCAAAACCTTTCAGGTCTTCAACGCGGCTGATTCGGTTGTCGATAATATAGCGAACCATTAATCCCCGAGCTTTTTTTGCATAGAAGCTGATGATTTTGTACTGGCCGTTTTTCAGATCCTTGAATACCGGTGTAAAGATTTCACCCTGAAACGCTGCCGGTTTGACGGCTTTGAAGTATTCATTGGACGCCAGGTTAACCAGCACATTATCAGACTGCAGCGCCATGGCCTGATTGAGTGCTTCAGTGATCTGTTTGCCCCAGAATGCGTAAAGATCCTTGCCGCGGGTATTGGCAAAACGGGTGCCCATTTCCAGACGGTAGGCCTGCATCAGATCCAGTGGTCGCAGCAATCCATAAAGTCCGGACAGTATCCGCAGATGATTCTGGGCAAATGCAAAGTCGTCGGCGGAAAGTGTCTCGGCATCCAAACCGGTATAGACATCACCCTTGAAAGCCAAAACAGCCTGCTTGGCGTTTTCGGGCGAGAAGGGTGTTTGCCAGGCTTCATACCGTGCGGCATTCAGGCCGGCCAGCTTGTCACTGATACTCATCAGGCTGCCTATGTCAGCCGGGCTTAAGGTACGCAGCTGGTCAATCAGTTCCGCCGAATCCTTCAGGAAGTCTGGCGTAGTGTAGTCGGTTGTGACCGGTGGGGTTTCATAATCCAGTGTTTTGGCCGGTGAGATGACGATCAGCATAAGCGGTATCCGGAAGTTGTGGTGCGTTAGTACGGCATTGTAAACCAGCGCCGGATTTCCAGCTATCCAACCCCTGATTGGAACTCTTTATCAGGCTGATAGCGTGACGAACAATCGGTGATCATTCACTTAACGAATCACGCCGCATAGCATGCGAGCACCTCCACCACCCAAGGGGGCAGGCGAATCCGCATAGTTATCGCCACCAATATGCACCATCAGTGCATGCCCACTGATTTCATTGAGGTGTTTCAGGCGTGGCGCCAAAACGGCGTAATCGGCAATACCCCGTGAATTGACGACCAGTGCAGGCAGGTCTCCGCGATGCCCGTCACCATAGGGCCCCTTGTGGGCACCGCTATTGTCAGGATCGTAGTGTCCACCGGCGGCTCCGGCAGGAACGGTTTTACCATCTTTTTTACTAGGCCCGCAGTCCGGTTTTTCATGAATATGAAACCCATGGTAACCACCCGGTAAGCCCGCGAGCGTCGGCTGAAACAGGAGTCCGTAAGGGGTTTCCATTATTGTGACAGTACCCGCCTGTGCGCCTGTTCCCTGAGTATCCACGTTATAGAGCGTAACAAGGGTTTCTGCCGCGAACAGGGTTTTGGTAAACAGCAGGGCTATCAGGCCAAGTGTGTGCAAACAGTATTGATGGTACATGGCAGCCTCAGTCGCCGATTATTTAACCTGTCATTATAGACAGGGCGCTGTTAGTAAAAGTTTCAGAAAGCAGGCACCGTTAACGTTAAAACACACAATGCGACTAAAAGAGACCATTTGAACTATAAGGTTTTGATGACTGTCAACACAGTGTCAGATTGAAGCGCGCACAATATCGTTCTTCACAAGCCGGTTCGGAATGAGCATCGGAGATGCTCCTTTCGGGTCGGCTTTTTCTTTCTCACAGGATATTGGGGGTAAGTGTGCTGGTTCTGCAGTTTCTTTTTCTGTTGCTGATGTTGTACCTGGGCAGCAGGAAAGGAGGTATCGGGCTTGGAGTGGTATCGGGTATTGGGTTGGTGATTGAAGTCTTTGGGTTCCGGATGCCGCCAACGTCCCCACCGGTCAGTGTCATGCTGATTATTATGGCTGTCGTTACCTGTGCCGCGATTCTGGAAGCGGCCGGTGGTCTCAAGTACATGCTGCAGGTGGCAGAACGTATCCTCAGAAACAACCCAAGGCAGATCACGCTTCTGGGGCCGATTGTCACCTATATCATGACGTTGATGTTGGGTACGGGGCATGCAGTTTACTCGGTGATGCCAATTATTGGTGATGTTGCGCTGAAAAACGGTATTCGTCCGGAGCGCCCCATGGCTGCAGCATCCGTCGCGTCCCAGATGGGGATTACAGCAAGTCCCATTTCAGCCGCAGTGGTGTATTACCTGGCGCAGATGTCAGGTGTTGATGGATCCATCACACTGCTGACTATCCTGAGCGTGTTAATGCCCGCAACACTGGGCGGCGTACTGGTACTTTCCCTCTACAGTATGCGGCGCGGTCTTGAACTGGAGAATGATCCGGAATACCAGCGTCGTATGCAGGATCCGCTCTGGCGCGACAAGATCCTCTCGACCACCTCAACGACACTGGATGAAAAATTACCCGTATCCGCCCGTAATGCGGTACTGCTTTTCCTGGCGGCATTGGCCAGCATTGTGCTGATTGCAATGTTCCCGGAAGTACGAACCATCAATGGGCATGCCATCAGCATGTCGGTCATCATCCAGATGATGATGCTGGCATTTGGTGGGTTGATTCTTTTGGGAACCGACACTCCCATTGCCAGGGTGCCGGAAGGCGTTGTCTTCAAATCCGGGATGGTTGCGGCCATTGCGATTTACGGTATCGCCTGGATGAGCGACACCTATTTCCAGTATGCCATGCCGTCATTTAAAGCGGGTATTACGGAGATGGTGCATGCGTATCCGTGGACCATTGCGCTGGCCATGTTTACGGTTTCGGTTGTGATTAACAGTCAGGCCGCCACTGCCCGGATGATGCTGCCAGTAGCCATGGGGATGGGCTTACCGCCACAACTGCTGATCGGGATTATGCCGTCCGTCTATGGCTACTTCTTTATCCCTAATTACCCGTCAGATATTGCGACCTGCAACTTTGATGTCACCGGAACCACACGGATCGGGAAGTACTATTTTAACCACAGCTTTATGGTACCCGGACTGATTGGTGTTGTTGTTGCGTGTACGATCGGTTATCTGCTGGCTGGCATAATGATTTAATCATCCTGTTTTTTTGCCTGCTCCCGATTAGACGAGGGAGCAGGTCAATGGTAATTCCATTCTTGTTGAGAGATTCCTGAGTCGTTATCCTTGTGCAGATATACATTTGTAATCAATGAATAACGTATAAAGATGCAGAAGGAATTAGCATGTCGTTTATTAACAATGCATCAAGGGAAGTGGTCAAAAAATACTGGTTTTTTATTGTTGGCCTGATGTTATTGTCGACAATCATTAATACTGTTGCCAAGAGCCTGCAGAGTCTTCGTTTAATCTGGTCAGATCCCATGCCGATGAGCGCGTTTGGTGTGTTATACCGGAATCGCTTTGGCTGCAGTAGCCCGACGCTTGTCTGATATGCGCCAGCTGTTGGATACCACTTGCCAGGTGGAAACCCCCGAGTCAATTGATCTTCAGGCAGAAGTGGCGGGGATTGTTCCCCGTGCATTGGCCTTTGCGCTGGATTTGTTGTGTCGAATCATCATTTTAATTGTTGTTCTGATTGTTGTTTCACTTGCAGGGCAGGCTGGAGCAGGCTTGTTTCTGATGGTGCTGTTTCTTCTCGAATGGTTTTATCCTGTCGTCTTCGAAGTCTACCGTGGTGGACAGACACCGGGAAAACAAGCGCTTGGACTGATCGTAGTCAATGATGACCTGACACCCGTGTCCTTGGGGGCATCGGTTATTCGAAACCTGCTGAGAAGTGTCGATTTTTTACCGTTTCTCTATTGCGCCGGACTGGTCAGTCTTGCCGTTACACGTCGGTTTCAACGATTGGGGGATCTGGCTGCAGGAACACTGGTGGTGTATCGCCCTGCAAAACAGTTGCAGGCAGCATTGCCGGAATGTCGGCCGGTGTCACCTTCAATACCTCTTAATATTGAGGAACAGAGTGCCTTGATGAGTTTTGCAAGGCGCCATGCATCACTGAGCGATGCCAGACAACAGGAATTGGCTGATATTCTGCAAGGCGTAACACACGACGATAAAGATGACAGTGTTGCCAAACTTCAGGGTATGGGATTGTGGTTATCGGGTAAACGGCAGTGAAACAGCAGGATTTTGAAGCAAGATATAACCCTGACTGGGTAATGCTTGAAAACTGGATTGCCCGGAGTGGTAGCAGAAAGCCATCTAAGGGATTCGATGAGACGCTTTCCGCGGAGCAAATCGTGCCGTTGTATCGGCAGCTTTGTCATCATTGTGCGTTAGCACGTTCAAGGGGGTATAGCCCTGAGCTGGCTGAGCGTCTGAACCGGTTGGCTCTGAAGCTGCATCATAGGCTGTATCAACATCATCAGCGGTTATTGCATCAGATCGTGCATTTCCTGTTTCTGGGTTTTCCCGAAGCCTTACGGGCAAATGCCCGTCTGATTGCTGTGTCAGCGGCCTTTTTTCTCCTGCCGGGGTTAGCCATGTTTATGGGTTGCCTGACGAATAGCGAACTGATTTATACCTTGATGTCGCCTGAAGAGGTTTGGCACTTTGAAACAATCTATGATCCGGCAAACGCGATTTTAGGCCGTGAGCGAGGATCGGATACGGATCTCTATATGTTTGGCTATTACATCAAGAACAATATAGGGATCAGTTTCCAGGTCTTTGCCGGCGGGCTGTTGTTTGGTCTCGGCAGCCTGTTTTACCTGGTTTATAACGGTCTGGCGATTGGTGGTGTCGCCGGTCATATTGCCCATTTGGGATTTGACGAAACCTTTTTCCCGTTTGTCGTGGGGCACGGCGCTTTTGAGCTGACCGCGATTGTTTTCAGTGGTGCCGCCGGACTACGTATGGGACTTGCGTTGATTGCCCCGGGACCTTACCGGCGCTTGATTGCGCTGCGTCTTGCCGCTAAAGAGGCTGTGTGGCTGATATATGGGACAACATTGATGTTGTTGCTGGCAGCCTTTCTTGAAGCTTTCTGGTCTTCGAGTTCAACCCTTTCATCTTCGGTTAAGTACGCGGTGGGAGCCGTCTTCTGGATGATGGTTATCCTGTATTCACTGTCAGCAGCATGGAGGCAGCGTGGATCTCGGTCAGCTTAGCATTCGTCCGCGCCTGCGCAGTCGTTATGAGGCCATGGACCTTGGCTTTGTGCTCGCACGACAGTGGTGGCGTACCCTGTTCCTGGCCTGGTTGATCCCAAGTGGTGTGTTGTTTTTGGTCGCCAGTGTGTTTGTCGGGGATCGCCAATGGCTGGCACTGCTGCTGGTCTGGTGGTTCAAACCACTATGGGATTGTGCGCCACTCTATATTGGCAGCCGTCAGCTGTTTGGCGAAACAGTCTCCATTGGAACGGCAATACGGGCGATGCCGGGGATGCTCAAAGCTGATTGGTTCGCCTGGCTGACATGGCGACGGTTTAGTCCCGGGCGCTCATTTGTCATGCCAGTGACTGGGCTTGAAAAACTGGCCGGTAAGCGTAGGCGGCAGCGTATAGGCGTTCTTGATCAGCGAGAGGGTGGCGGTTCTGCCTGGTTAACTATCGTTTGTGCCCATATAGAAGCCATTTTTTCGATGGGATCAGCTTTTCTGGTGTTGTCGTTGATACCCGGTAGTGTTGAGTTTGAGTGGTACAGTTCAGATGCGCCGCTATGGTGGCAGGTAGTCACCAATTTACTGGGGTGGCTTGTTATGGCGTTGGTGGCGCCATTTTACACCATGGCGGGTTTTGCTCTGTACATTAATCGCCGTATTGAACTGGAAGGCTGGGATATTGAGATCCGTTTTCGGGCAATGGCCCAGCGTTTTCATGAGACAAAACGGGCCAAAGGTTCAACAACACTCGGTAGTCTGGTTTTTCTATGTGCTTCATTGATTGTGGCGTTTTGCCTAACGACCTCTGAGTCGGCATGGGCCCGTTCTTCAGCCACGCCTTCGTCCACTCCGAAGCATGCAACTGGGCAAGAGGAGTCCCGTGCCCTTATTGAATCCGTTTTGGCTGGCGAGACGTTTCACCAGCAGGAGACGCAGCGCGGATGGCGGCTGAAATCATCGTCTGAAGACGAGACAGAACCGAACAATGCTGCGTGGATTGTTGATTTTTTGCGAGAGTTGCAAAACTGGAGCAGTAAGCTGGGCCCCTTTCAACAGGGCATGGCTTTCGTGTTGGAAGTCCTGTTATGGCTGGTGCTGGCCACTGTCGTTGTTTACCTGTTGTATTTCTATCGAAACCATTTTGTCAGTCTTGTTGCAGGGGGAAGTTCACGAGCAAAGCCAAAGCCACCAACACCGGATGAGCTGGCCGGGATGGATGTGCGCCCGGAGAGCTTACCTGACGATGTACCGACGGCCGCACAAACGTTATGGCAGGAAGGTGATCACAGGGCTGCCCTGGGGTTACTCTATCGAGCCAGTCTGTCGCAGTTGGTGCATGCTTTTTCTGTCCCGTTGACCTGTGGTCATACCGAACAGGAATGTGTGGATTTAGTGACAGCGCTTCCAGATCCTTCATTGTATGTCTACATGCGCCGTTTAACGGCGGACTGGCAACGCCTTGCCTATGGGCATCAACCGATAGAGCAGCAACAGTTTGAGGCATTATGCCAGCAGTGGCGGGAGGTATTCTGCCATGGCTAAACGACTGGTTATTTTCAGTGTTATTGTGCTTTTGGTTGGATCGTGCATCTACAGTTTCAAAACCTTCTTTGAACCCTGGGAAGAAACCATTGATATCGGTTTCAGCCGTGAAGCCAGGTTAAACCCGTTTCTTGCGGCAGAACAGTACCTGACCCAACTCGGTTATGACGTTCAAAGTGACAACAGTGCCGGGTTCCTGAATGACTTGCCATCACTCTCAATGCTGTTAATCAGTCAGGCAGCGATTGTGCGCTCCGAGTATCGTAGCAAGCGTCTTGAAATGTGGTTGTTACAGGGAGGGCATCTGATCATTGAAGCACCTTCGGCCAATCAGTTGAATCAACATGTGCTGTTGGCCCCCTATGCCATCAGCCGTATTAAATCTGAAGCCAAAAAGCCAGACATGGACAGGCAAAATACTCCTTCTATTCAAGAAATGGTGGCAATGCTTGAAGAGAGGGAAGGTCGTGTACCGTTGATTCCCGAGGCGGAACTGACTCAGATACGGTTTGAGAATACACATGAACCCGTGACTATTCATTTCTCACCTGATTTCATTCTCGATTATCAATCTGGGAAAAAAGCGAGCGATGAGTCTGGTAACGAACACTTTTTACTCTATCAGGCGAGCAGTGATGCCGGAGTGCATTTTATTCAGTTCCAGATAGGGGAAGGGCTTCTGACGATTGTCTCGGACAGTAGCATTTGGCATTCAAAACGGATTAGCCAGTTTGATCATGCCTATCTGCTACAGGCATTATCCAACCGCGGGGTAGGGGATGGGCCAATAGTGCGCATAGTACGAGGCATACAGATGCCACCACTGACAACTATGGTCTGGCAGGCTGCACCTGAACTGGTCATTACGACAGGTGTCTTGTTGGTAGCTTGGCTGCTTTACCGGTCTCGGAGATTTGGTTCAGTGCAGGAACCAGACTTTAGCCATCGACGGGCGATCTCTGAGCATACGCGTGGTTCGGCTGGTTTTCTCTGGCGACATAAACGCTATAGGGCATTGTTGGAACCGCTTCAGCAAGACATTGCAAAAAAAGTATACCAGCGTTATCCGAATCATCGTTCAGGCGACAGTAAACTCCATTGTTTTCTGGCAGAAAGGACAGGTGCAAACGTTGATGATATACGGCAGGCAATGTCTATTCCCGACGCGATGAATGAAACAACGTTTGTCCGCCAGGTCGCACTATTACAAAAAATCAGGGAGTCGTTATGACAGAGCGCACAAAGACAGGGGCAGGAAGGCATGACGCTCAACCTTTGCTGGAAAAACTGGGGGAGTTGCGCCAGCGGATTAATCAGGTCGTGATAGGGCAGCCAGAAGTGATTGATCAGGTGCTGGTCGCGTTGTTGGCAAAAGGGCACGTACTGGTTGAAGGCGTGCCAGGGTTGGGAAAAACGTTGTTGGTTCGAACCCTTGCTGAGAGTTTTGATGGAGAGTGCCGGCGAATCCAGTTTACGCCAGACCTGATGCCAGCGGATGTTACCGGTCATGTACTGTATAACATGAAAGAAGGCGAGTTCCGTATTCGCCGTGGGCCTGTTTTCACGAACCTGTTACTCGCGGATGAGATTAATCGATCGCCAGCGAAAACCCAGGCCGCATTGCTTGAGGTGATGGAAGAACACCAGGTCACGATTGAGGGACGTGCGCAATCGGTTCCAGAGCCTTTTATGGTGATGGCGACCCAGAATCCGATCGAGCAGGAAGGTACCTATCCCTTGCCGGAAGCCGAACTGGACCGTTTTCTGCTGAAAGTTTTTATTGGCTATCCGGCCATGGAAGATGAATTGGCGCTGACTCGTCAGGTGACGGGTATTGCGGAAGGCAGACATCCGGATAATCAAGCCGAGTCACTCTTGAACGCTAATGAGATGCAGAGATTGCAGAATGCTGCTTCGAGGGTGTCCGTTGATGATCAGGTGGCAGCTTATGTCGTCAGACTGGTCAGGGCGACACGGGAGCGACCTGTCTTTTCCCGCGGCGCTGGCACCCGGGCGTGTATTGCGCTGGTGAAGTGTGCACGTGCCTATGCGCTGCTCCAAGGACGCGGTTATGTGCTGCCGGATGACGTCAAAGCGATGGCAATACCGGTGATGCGCCATCGGGTCGCCTTATCTGTGGATATGGCGATTGAGGGGTTAAGTGCCGATTACCTGCTGGCAGAGATGATGGATGATATAGAAGCCCCTCGCCTATGAGACCATCACGCAAGCTTATTACAGTCTTATTGTGCTGGCTGTGCCTCTCTTTTGTACCTGCGCTGGCTCGGTATTTTATGCCTGGTGGGATAGCTGAAATCATCAGTGCCTTTTGGTGGGGGATAGGGGGGGTATTTGTACTGGTGCTGGTGGTTGATCTGTTTCTCAGTCGGTCAGTCAGTCGGTTAGTGGTTAAGCGACATGTGCCAGGCAACCTGTCTGTTGGTGTTGCCAATGCGGCTTCTGTGATCCTTGATAATCCTTCCCAAAGAAAGATACGGTGTACGGTTATTGACCAGTTGGCTGAAGGGTTTGTTGCCGATGATTTACCCGTAACGATAACCCTGAAGGCAGGACAACAACGTGTTATTCATTACCACCTTTACCCTGCTTTGCGTGGTCTATTTCACTTTGGGAGTATTGATATACGCATCACCAGTGTCTTGCAGTTATGGGAGTTTCGTGAGCAGGCCGGTAGTGGTCAGACCGTGAAGGTGTATCCAAATTTCAAACCTGTTCTGGACAGCAAAATACTGACGATGGAGCAGCAGCTGGCGAGTATGGGGGCGCATGTCGTTCAGCGTCGTGGGCAGGGGCTGGATTTTCACCAGTTACGTGAATTTCAACAGGGCGATACCCTGAAGCAGGTTGATTGGCGAGCCAGTGCCAGACAGGCAAAACTGATAGCCCGCGAGTATCAGTCTGAAAAGGATCAGGACGTGATCTTTCTGTTGGACTGTGGTCGACGAATGCGAGTGAAGGAAGATGATCTCAGTCATTTTGATCATGCGTTGAATGCGATGCTCGTGACTGCCTGGATGGCGCTTCGTCAAGGGGATGCTATCGGTATGATGAGTGTGGCAGGTACCGAACGTTGGTTGTCACCGGCAAAAGGACGAGCTGCACTGAACCTGCTGCTGAATCAGGTGTATGACCTGCACAGTACCACAGAGAACAGTGATTATTTACGGGCGGCGGAACAATTGATGACACGCCATCGCAAGCATGCCCTCATCATTCTCATAACCAATGTAAGGGATGAGGGAGCAGAAGACTTGCAGGCCGCTATCCGGCTTCTGTCTGGTAGTCATAAGGTGATGGTAGCCAGTTTGCGTGAAGAACAGCTCGATCAGCGGTTATCTCAATCGGTACAGTCGTTTGACCAGGCGTTGGCATTATGTGGAACAACCCGTTATCTGCAGGAGCGTCAGCAGGCGTTACAACAGCTGAGTTCCACCGGTATCACCCTCGCGGATGTCTTACCTGCAGGGTTGCCTGCTGCACTGGTCAATGGCTATCTCAGCATCAAGGCCAGTGGTGCGCTTTAGTGCAGTGTCATTCCTCGTGTAGCCATTGTTGAGGAATGCTGCTTTCCCACTGGAAACGTTTAATAAGCTGTGACATCACAGGATCCAGCGGAGCCTGTAGGCGAAGCGTTTCCCCGGTGATCGGGTGGGTCAATTGCATTTCCGTACAGGCCAATAGCAGCCGCCCGGCATCCAGTGATTCTGCAAAATAACGATTATGGTTTCCCTTTCCATGCTTGGCATCGCCAATAATGGGGTGGGCTATATGTTTCATATGCCGTCTGATTTGATGCTTGCGCCCCGTTTCAGGGTAAGCAGCAACGAGCGAATAGCGGGAGGTTGGATAACGATCGATGCTGACCGGTAATTCGACCGTATCCAGGCGACGATAATGGGTAACGGCTTCCTGGGCAGGTTTGTTCTGATCCGCCCGTTGATCCGTCATTTTATCCAGTTGCTCTTTTAAGGGATGATTAATAGTCCCTTCATCTGGCGTAATACCTCGCACAACGGCCAGATAAGTTTTCTTTACGTTATTAGCCTGGAACAGCTCACCCGCCAGTTTTGCTATTTCTGGCGACAGCGCAAACAGCAAAACGCCCGATGTCGGTTTATCGAGCCGATGCAGTGGATAAACCCGCTGGCTAATCTGGTTACGCACCATTTGAAGGGCAAAACGGGTTTCATGGCGGTCTATCATGGAACGGTGAACCAGTAAGCCGGATGGCTTGTTCACAGCAATAAGTGAGTCATCCTGAAACAGGATGGGTAATGCTTGATGTGCGACTGTCATTGGCTCAAAAAGTCAGAACGGTAAGCGTTTTTCTGGGATATTACAAAAAATTCAAGGATATAGGTGCAGTGTTTTTCTTGAAAATAAGTACACTGATTAACAGGCAAGATTTGAAGGGGCGCTTGATCGTGGACATATATTCGCATTTCGTTGTCTTAGTGCGAAGCTCAGCTTGAAAAGAGGTCATTCAGGTATGTTGCCTATAGTTTGCTTTCAGTGTTTAGAATTACGCTTGCTTGCTACTCCTTCTGGAGCACAGTAGTAAATCCCGCAGCAGAGTCTTTAAGGCCTTTCTATAGAAACTATTATCCACGATGCGGTAATTCGTGAATGGGGTGGTGCAGACGTTGGTCTTACCGAAGCCGGTATTGTAGGTGATAGTAAGTTTGTGATGTTTGAAATGTAGTCCGCCAAAGTTCTACGTAGCTTTTATGCCTTAATGGCTTCAGCGAGATTGTTTGTGTAATGAATATATTCCTTACCATCATCTATGCTTAAATTGTCAAATTTTTTGGCAGCGATTGGTAGGGCTAGTATCTCATAGAGTGCTTCCTGAATGCTTAAATCTCAGTGTTGCGGTTCAAAGTTGAAACTAGGCAGGAATAGCAATTACGGAAAATAAACCGATATCGGGAACGGCAATCATTAATTCAATTCTTGCGATTTGTTTTTAGAGGGGGTGGATTTCATTGCTATATTTCATTGGCTGAAGTTTTGTGAGTTGATATTTATGGTTTTAAACATGAAGGTTGTTTCAGAATTCGGGAGGTGTGAGGAAATTAAGGCGGCTTTAAATTTTAGTGGGTAATTAATAAAGTCTTAAGGTGAGTTTGTCGGGATTATTTTTATAAATGGTTTTTAAAAAAAAGATCCATGAAATCTTTTTGAAAAATTTCATGGATCTTTTTCATAACACTTCAAAGTGTTGTGCACTTTGAGAAATCACATTCATCCAAAAAGATCATGGATGGTGGCTTGTTGATAGTTGTTACGGATTCTTGTAAGCGTCAGGTATACTGCCACCATAGCCAGCATCTTTGATATCCTGTATGACCTCTTTGTGTTTAGCGAGTGCAGCTGGATGGAATTGAGCCCAGGACATAAATGCCTCAATTGAAACTGTTCTACCTTGTATACAATAGCCGATTGTTCCCCCCCAATTAGCCCACTCAAAATCCTCGCAGCCTCCTGGCCAGCCCTCTCCAGTACTGACATAGTAACCTTGTAATTGGTTCACATACGGCTGGCCAGGTGGTGATGCCACGTAAGGTGTCGATTATTTTTATAAATGTGTAACTGAACCGAGAAATGAAGATGTATCTACTACACCTGGAGATCCCGATGGCGTTGTAGTTGGCGCTGGCGTTGTAGGTGGCGCTGCAGGTGGTGCTGTAGGTCCAGGTGGTGGTACAGCACCTGAGGCGGCATTTTCCGCCGCTTTATCTACTAGCCCTTTTTGTAAATTCCATGTTTCAATGGACTCGTCCAGATTATTTCTGCATACACTTGGAAAGTAGTCGTATGCTTTTATCTGATCCTCTTCGCTAGGCATGGCGTAGTCCAGTCCTAATTCTTTCCATACTTCCAGGGCATCAGGATGGGCGGGAATACAGCGCCACTTGACTACGTTGCTATTAGAACTTAATGCATCAGCAAATAATAAAAGACTTGCATTGCTGAGACCTTCATCAAATCTTATATAGACATGACCACCACCAAGAAAAGCATGGTCAACATGCATCTGTTCTGGATAATGAATGTATCCGTCGCCATCATCATCCGCAATGCCTAAATCACCAAAGGCGGTCGGCCAGCTGCCAGCACTGCTGAAGTATTCCATCGATTGTTGCTTAAATCCGCCAGCTAACGCCAAGCCTTCTGTGATTTTTGCCCGTGCGACATAATTTTGATAGGCGGGAATGGCAACAGCCGATAGCAATCCGATGATGGCAACCACAATCATTAATTCAATGAGTGTGAATCCTTTTTGAACGTAAGTTTTCATGCCCCTGTCCCACAAATAATGGCGTTATTAATTAATCCTAGTGGTTTTTGAATAGAGGTTGCACTGTTGCTGTGGGCCTTGTTATGTCTATTCCTAATCAAATTTCATTTATTTATTAAAAAATAATCTTTTACGGGTGTGTTGGCATTGTTTTCAGCAGGAAAAAGTTCGGATATCTGCGCTCACACCGTATTGACCGTATTTTTCCTACAGGACAGACTTGCGTCCGCTCACGTTCGAGCGGATATTCCGGAATATTTCATGCAAAGTGTGACAGACTGGCACCTCGACTGTGGTTCGACTGTTTCATGAACGCGTCAGCCAATACCGTGACAGAATTGCCATCAAATACCAACAAGGACGATCCTGGAAAACCCTAACCTGGCAGCAATTTGGCCATCGCGTTGATGAGCTGGCCTGTGCCTTGTTGCGGGAAGGGGTGGATGTTCAGGATAAGGTGGCAATATTTGCCCGTAACATGCCTGAGTGGACGATCGCCGATCTGGCTATCCTGTCATGCCGGGCGGTGGCAGTACCGATTTATCCGACCAGTACAATCGGACAGGCCCAATATATCATTGATGATGCCGAGGCCAGGATTCTCTTTGTTGGTGAGCAGGAGCAGTTTGACAAGGCTGTAGCGCTTCTATCCGATGAATCAACATTGGAAAAAATCGTTGTTCTGGATGCCTCTGTTGATATCAGTGATTGTCCTCAAGCGGTTTATCTTGAAGCTTTTGTTGGGTGTGCAACAACCGCCGCTTTCCGCGATCTTTTAACTGAACGGTTTGATGCCAGTGATATGGATGATCTGGTTACACTGATATACACCTCTGGCACAACGGGTGAACCCAAGGGGGTGATGCTGGATTACCGGAATTTTGGCACCGCCCTGCGCTTACATGATCAGAGGTTATTGCTTACGGATGCTGATGTTTCACTCTGCTTCCTGCCTCTTAGTCATGTGTTTGAAAGGGCCTGGACGTTTTACGTCATGTACCGAGGCGCTACTAATGCCTATATCCGTGATCCGGCAGCAGTCAGGGAGGCGCTGACAGCGGTTCGCCCAACAGTTATGTGTGCTGTGCCGCGTTTTTACGAGAAGATTCACACGGCGATACTGGCCCGGGTTGAGCAGGCTACACCTTTCAGAAAACGCTTGTTCAATTGGGCGCTGGCGACAGGGGAGCGCTATTTCTTGCGTCGGCAGTCTGGCCAGTGGGTGACACCGGGGCTTCGCCTGACGCATGCGATTGCCGACAAACTGGTATTTCAGAAATTCCGGGCCCTTGTTGGTGGAAGAGTGCGCTTTTTCCCTTGTGCAGGCGCCAGGCTGGCAGACGACATCAACCTGTTTTTCCAGATCATAGGTTTGAATATCAAATACGGCTATGGTCTGACAGAAACAACGGCAACCGTCAGTTGTTATGATGATGCCATTGAGCTGGGCTCTATTGGTAAACCATTGCCTGAAGTGGAAATCCGGATCGGCGCCGATAATGAAATCCAGGTGCGCGGCGGTACCGTGATGAGGGGGTATTACCGTAAACCGGAAGCAACCCGTGAAGCGTTTATTGATGGTTGGTTCCGCACGGGCGATGCCGGGTATATTGATGGTCAGGGTAATCTGGTCATGACCGAGCGCATTAAGGAATTGATGAAAACGTCCGGCGGCAAGTATGTTGCGCCACAGGTGATTGAAGGTGCGATCGTTCGAGACCATTTCATTGAGCAGGTTGCGATTATTGCGGATGCCAGGAAGTTTGTGTCTGCCTTGATTGTGCCGGCTTATGAGGCGCTGGAGGAGTATGCGCGATCCATGGGGGTTAAGTTTGAATCCCGGATGGATCTTATTCGTGACCAGTCTATCCAGGCACTGTTCCATCAACGCCTTGAAGGTTTGCAGAAGGAACTGGCCCGTTTTGAGAAAGTGAAGAAATTCACGTTGTTGCCACGGGAGTTCTCTCTGGACCTTGGTGAAATGACGCCCACGCTGAAGCTGAGAAGAAAAGTGATCATGGAACGCTTTGGCAAGGAAATTGAAGCAATGTATACCTGATAAGGCTTTGTCGTCTTAATAAAAAGGCCTGATGAGTGAGTCATCAGGCCTTGTTTGCTTCTAAAGGGTATAAATTACAGATTTTCTTCCGCGAAGGCTGCCAGTGCAGAACGGGGAACACCTTCCAGTTGTACCATGCCACCGAATTCGAAGCCCCGGAAACGCCCTGTCAGATAGGTTAGCCCGGAACTCGTTGGGCTCAGGTAAGGTGTGTCAATCTGGGCCAGGTTGCCCAGGCAGATCACTTTGGTGCCCATGCCGGCACGAGTGATGATGGTTTTCATCTGGTGCGGTGTCAGGTTCTGGCACTCATCAATGATGATCAGGCTTTCCTGAAAACTTCTGCCCCGTATGTAGTTCAGTGATTTAAAGTGAATAGGGACTTGGTTGAGGATGTAGTCCACACTACCATTCGTGTTTTCGTCATCCCGGTGCAGTGCTTCCATATTATCGGTGATCGCACCTAGCCAGGGCTCCATTTTCTCCTGCTCTGTACCCGGTAGATAACCGATATCTTCATCCAGTCCCCGGGTGCTGCGGGTTGCGATGATGCGACGGTATTGCTTGGAAGCGACCGTCATTTCAATCGCCGCAGCGAGCGCAAGAATCGTCTTGCCGGAACCGGCCGGACCATTGAGGTTGACCAGCTGTATGTCCGGATCCAGTAACAGATGCAAGGCAATGGCTTGGTAAATATCCAGTGGTTGTAAGCCCCAGGCTTTCTGATGCATCAGACTTTCTTCGGATAAATGCAATAACCTTACTTTGTCGTCTGTTGCCTGAATCACCCGTCCCACAAAGCCTTGCTCGTCAATGATGAACTCATTGATCGTGATCTCTTCGAGAATGTCGGTCCTGGGAAGTGTATGGTACGTGCGGCCATCGGCCTGCTCCGTATTCACTTGATCAACGTTATCCCAGAAACTGCCTTCAACTTCCAGGAAGCCTTTGCTCAGCAGGTTGACGTCTGAGATCTGCTGATCATTATGGTAATCCTCTGCAGGAATACCACAGCCACGCGCCTTGAGACGCATGTTGATATCTTTAGTAACCAGGACAAACTCGCCATCAGGACGTGCTTTCTGCAGTTGACAGATGTCGTTGATTATCTGGTTGTCGTTGAGGTTGTTGGAGAGGTGGGTAAGGTTATCTTTGGCGTGTTCCATCATGATAGAGAGCGTGCCCTGCGGAGGATCCTGCTCGCCTCGCGTGATGGGAACGCCACGGCCAATCTCTTCCGGGCTGGCATTGCCAACGATTTTGTCAATCAATCGGATGGCTTGCCGGCAGTCTGCCGCGATGGTTTGTTTGCTGTTCTTGAGGTGGTCCAGTTCCTCCAGGACGGTCATCGGGATGATAACGCGGTGTTCGTCGAAGTTCAGTAGAGCGTTTGGATCGTGTATGAGAACGTTGCTGTCCAGTATGTAGGTGGTTGTTTGAGGGGATGTGATCGATTCAAGCTTCACTGCTCGAGGCATATTAGCAGCTCCATTTCGATGGTTGGATCACCGGCCTGGTAACAGTCCATATTACCCAGACCTGTTTTCATTATGAGATAAAGATTCGCGAGCATGCAAGTGATGCTTATAATCTCTGGTAATAAGAAATGGCTATGTCTGATCTGGATTTTTCAGAACGTTCTGGAGGGCTTGCTGGGGCAGGGGTTGTCTGTTTTGGAAGGCGCGCACAGACACAAGATACAATGCGCGCGTCCGGATAAGGGATGCTGGAAAACTGGCGTTTGTCCGGCTCAGTGACTGAGTAATTCCTCTGGGGGGGATGTCATTTTGAGCTTGTCACCCAGCAGTTCTTCCAGTGTGGGGATCAGGAAGGCATCATCCTCACAGGCAAAACTGACTGAGATGCCACTCGCACCTGCCCGCCCGGTTCTGCCGATACGGTGGACATAGTCTTCCGGATCTTCTGGCAAGTTGTAGTTGATGACATGGGAGATACCGTCAACGTGGATACCGCGGCCGGCAACATCTGTCGCTACTAGTACCCGAATCTTGCCGTTCTTGAAATTCTCCAGCGTCCGGATTCGCTTGTTCTGGGGAATCTCGCCAGACAGCATATCGGAATTGATGCCGTCTTTTTTCAGTTTTTCTGTCAATCGGCGCGTCTGATCCCGTCGATTGGTGAATACGATCACCCGATCCAGCTTCTGCCGGGTAATCATATTATGGAGAATCCGGTACTTTTCCGCAGTGGATACAATGTAGACCTTTTGTTCAACATTGTCCGTGGCGACATGATCCGGCTCGATTTCAACCCGAACAGGGTGCCAGGTCCACTGTTCTGCCAGTCGCATAACGTCGTCGTTAAAGGTTGCGGAGAACAACAGTGTCTGCCGGTCACCGGGACGAGGGGTCGCACGAACAATACGGCGCACCTGGGGAATGAAACCCATATCCAGCATACGGTCTGCTTCATCCAGTACCAGTGTTTCCACCAGATCCAGGTAGACATCGCGTTTCTCGTGATAGTCCAGCAGGCGTCCGGGGGTGGCAATCAGGATGTCGACAAAGTTTTCCTGAAGGTGCTTGCGCTGTTTTTCGTAGTCCATGCCACCAACCACCATGACGACATGCAGGTCGGTATAGCGGGTTAATGCCTTGGCATCCTCACAGATTTGGATGGCCAGTTCTCGGGTGGGCGCCACGACGACCGCGCGAGGCTCACCCAGGTAACGTTCGGCGGGCGGTGGTGTTTCCAGCAATTGCTTGATGGTCGCAATCAGAAAAGCGGCGGTTTTACCGGTTCCGGTCTGTGCCTTGCCGATGGCATCCTGACCTTCCAGTGTTGAGCCCAGTACTTCTGCCTGGATAGGGGTGCAGTATTGGAATCCCTGCGCCTGGATGGCCCGCATGAGTGGAGCAGGCAGACTAAAGTCGTGAAAACGGGTTTTACCTTTTTCGGCGGGCACTTCAAACTGGCTGATATCCCATGGCGCCATAGCCGGTTTCGGGTTATTGCGTTGCTTGTGATGCCGGGACTGCGGTTTTTTACCGGGTTTGCCACTACGGCTGCCTTGGCGTCCTGGCTTCTTGGCCTGCCGGGGCGCAGTGCTGGCTGGCTGCTCTTTCGCCGCCGGCGATTTTTTGCGAAAAATGTTCAGGAAACCACTCAAAGCTGCTGTCTTTCCTTGCACGGCCTGCTGGTGTTAGCGAGCAGGGGATCAATATATCAGAATGGCTGGATCATGCACTCTCCGGAGGAGGCGCTGTCAGCCTTGGTTACATAATGGATGAAATAGTACAGCCTTGTCGCGATATTGCCTAGTTGAACCGACAGTTATGTCATGGACTTTAGTGCCTCCCTATCTAGACTTGATCAAGGTGACGACATCCCGAAATCTGTTGCATGGGGTAAAGGCATGGTTAACAGTCTTTTATGGGTGGCGCAGGCGGAGCAGAAGTTATTGGCTGAATTGTCTGGGCAGACACCACTACTGAAACTGGATGTCCTCCGTCCCGGGGGGCAGAAGCTTTATCTCAAGGATGAGTCCTGGAATTCCGTAGGCAGCTGGCGCCAGCGGGTAGCGCGTGTGCTTTTTCTGCAGGCACTGAGCCAGCGCCGGTTGGAAGTGGATAAGCCGGTTATCAGTAATTCACCCCCCGCGATGGCTATTGCGGAAGCGTGGTATGCACAAATGTTAGGCTTGCCGTATGTTGCTGTTATTCCTGACCATTGTCCCTTGAAGGAGTCCATGCAGATTGAGTTTTGCAGTGGTATTTGTCATCGGGTGGCCCCGGATGGTTTGCAGGATGCGACCAAAGAGATCGCATCCGAGTTAACCGGCGTGCAGTTTAATAACTTGACTTCTGATGCGAGCCTTTTAAGAGCAGCAGCAGAGCCATTAGTGCGTGAAGCACAAGAGCAGCTGGTGCAGTATGAAGCAGGGTGTTCAGGAATGACCTTTCTGATTGGTGCATCGGAACAGGAGCTTAATGAAGCATTGAACCTGTTACAGTCTGAATCGCGTTGTAACAAGACGCTATGTGTCATGGTGTCAGGGATGGACTACGAGCAGCGGGATGTCAACTCGCAGCATTTAGAAGAGGCGATGTCTGAAATCTCACCGGCAGCCTCACAGGCGGGTGTGGAGTGGCTGAACGATTTGACCGGTCGTCGTTTTTCACTGGAAACCGGCGCTGCCTATGTGGCGATTATGGAAGGAGACGCCAGACTGGATTCTGAAGATTGTCTGGTAATCATCGCGGAAAGTGCCGGTTGCCATGAGTCCGATCAACTGCTGACACGAACTAAACGGGAATGGTTGCGCTATCGCGAATCATTCCAGCTGGAGCGGTGGATGGACAAGCTGGCTCATCCACCCAGTGGGCCTGAAAAAGACTGATTAGAAGTGCTGTTTCATGAATGTGAAGCTGGCTCGACTCTTGCCTGTTACTTTTTCCACTTTATGGTGCCGAATGGTCTCTTCATCATCCGTGCCTTCAAGGCAGGGATCAAGCTCTCGCTCAATAACAGGCGTAACAACGACATACATACCGCAGAAGACATGGCGATTTGTTGAAATGCTTGTCATAGCAGGGCAGAAGCCTAAAGACCGTGCTTGGCCCATAGTAATGGACGATATAGTCAAATCACTCATGAGATCATACCTCCTGTCTCAGAACCGATTTCAAGCGCCCTTAATACCCTTGAATAAGTCTGGAATTCCGGTTTCTCATGAATTTTGACTGTCTAGCGCCCTCAGGGTTCCCAGTTTAGCAGCAATTGCGTATTTGTCAGAAAATAGCCAGCCCGGTTTTTTGGCAGAACAGCTCCAGGGCCCGCATGCCTGCCAGAGAGTTCCCTTTAGGACCCAGTGCAGGGCTCCAGACGCAGATACTCATCTGCTTGGGCACAATGGCCACAATGCCCCCGCCAACGCCACTTTTGCAGGGCAGGCCAACATGGAAGGCAAACTCGCCGGCTTCATCATAGGTACCGCAGGTCATCATCAGGGAGTTGATCCGGCGGGTCTGGTGACTGGAAAGAATCGGGCTGACGCTGCCAGGCATCCGACCAGCATTGGCCAGAAAACGGAAAGATCGCGCCAGATCCATGCAACTCATGGCTAAGGAGCACTGGTAGAAATAAGTGGTCAGGATCTGCTCGGTATCGTTAGCAATATTGTCAAAACTACATAGATAGTTGATCAACGCCCGGTTTCGGTGGCCATGCGCCAGCTCGGAGCGGAAAACCTCTTCATCGTAGGTGATGTCCGGGTTGCCGGCGCAGCTCCGGGCAAACTCGAGGATGACGTCGACCGGTTCGCTGGAGCGACTGATAATGCTGTCAGTGATCACTAATGCGCCGGCATTGATAAACGGATTTCGAGGGATTCCGTGCTCATATTCCAACTGAGACAGGGAGTTGAAGGCATTACCGGAAGGCTCAACCCCGACCCGGCTCCACAGGTCGTCGTCGCACAGGCGCATGGCCAGCGCCAGGTTGAAAACCTTGGAGATACTCTGGATAGAAAAAGGCTTGAAGGCGTCACCGGCAGCAAAGTCCTCACCATCCATGGTGCTGATGGCGATGCCGAACTGGCAGGGATCGACTTCCGCCAGTGCGGGAATGTAGTCCGCGACAGCGCCTTCACCCAGCGTCGGTCGGATTTCTTCTATGATTTCTTCGAGGATTTTCTGATAGTACATGGATTACAACACAGCTATCCGTGACAGTTTCTGATCAAATGGCGCGTTTTTATACCAGCTTGGAGAGATGGGTGCAAAAATGGTAAAGATTGGCCTTATTTATGTGCATGCTTTAATGGCATTACAACGCTCTTCTCGAAAGAGAGTTCGCAGAATCAGTATGTAATGGCTTATCAATATATCTGATGTTTGTCATCAGTTTTGATGATTTGCTTTTTATCGATTCTGTTTTTTATAAGTCACCTGCTTTCATTATGATGATGTTTGTGGGAAAGCACTGTATGGCTTTTGGTTTTGCAGGTTGCAATGTTAGCTTTTCTGGTGGAATTGTTATTCGTTTTTTGAATTATTTGCTCTTTCTCGAATCAGTTAAGATTGTTTACATGTGAAAATGAGTCGCTTATATGATTTCATGGCTGGAAAATGCTATGCATGACTTTTTCCTCAACCAGTCCAATCATTCTTATGCATCAAGGGTTTTTACGGACGTTTGCCGTGTTGGATGGAACGGTAGGGCAATAGGGGTTTCTAAATATATACATCCATATTCTGTTTCTAATGCTGGCTATGAATATAAGGCGTTGCTATTCTCCAGAAAAATCACCAACCTTCGATTGGTTGTGAGAATGTTGGGATGTGTGTTGAATTTTACTACATTGAAACATTCGAATATGCAGAGTGGTGATAATAAGGCAGAGTGTCGTGCGAAATTTACGATGATGTCACCCATTCGCAATGATTTAATTGATCAGTTTCCCGTTTATGTCAAGAATATTGATGAGATATTTAATAATAATGCCTATTCGTTTGATGTCTATCGTGAAGGTTTAGGAGGTATCCCTCAAAAGCTCATTGTGTTGTGGGGTAACAATGTAAAAGGTATGGATCAATTAAGTAGTCGTTTAGGACATGTTTTGGTTGATGATGAAAAATGGTTTCGCTCGATTAATGGTGAATGGTTTTTAAGTGGGGGCAAGGAAGAAGCTGTTAAAAAATTTAGAGGTTTGTTTGGAAAAAAACCAAAGGGAGATGGCGTTGTTGAGACTCCCCTGCCATTTAGGGTGGTACGAATTGTAGACTTTGATCGTTGTATGATAAACCGTAATGATGAGTATGATGAGATAGTCAAGGTGTTGAGAGAGGAGTTGCAATTATTGTAATTGCTCAAAAAGCCTTGGTAATCGCGTAAATAGGATTGTCGTCTATCATACCCAACCATGCCTTTTCCATTTGCTGTTCCAGATGACCAGAGAAACGAACTGGTCACAAAAATGCTCAACTACATAACAAGGGCTCAAGAGGAGAACGTCCGCCTCAAAGAGAGGATCAGCATTCTTGAGGAGGAAATACATCGTCTGAAAGGGCTTAATGGTAAACCCGACATAAAGCCCAACACTCCGCCGAAGGATTCCGGTTCAGCAGGTGACAATCAGCCAACAGATGGATCTGAGTCTGACCATCAAAAGCGAGATACCGGAAAAC
Source organism: uncultured Kistimonas sp. (assembly GCA_964291505.2). Classification (GTDB taxonomy): domain Bacteria; phylum Pseudomonadota; class Gammaproteobacteria; order Pseudomonadales; family Endozoicomonadaceae; genus Kistimonas. The sequence goes on from OZ220216.1 coordinate 834,688, forward strand.
CGGATGAACGCACCCGGAAAAAACGCAAGAAGCCGCCAAAACCAAAGGATCCCACCTGCAAGCGGGTTGCTCCAGAGTCCATACCTGAAGGCGCTGTATTCAAAGGCTTCAGCACATACGATGTGCAGGAATTGTCATTTGAAGTCAATTTCCTCCGATATGAGCTTGAGCACTGGACTACCCCTGATGGTCAATCTCTGCATGGACGTTTGCCTAAGGCCATGCAGGGCTATCATTTCGGACCAAACCTTCGTTGCTATGTTCTACACCAGCATCATGCCTGTGCTGTCACAGAGCAGCAATTGCTGGAATCACTCTGGGACTGGGGTGTTTCCATATCAGCAGGAGAACTCAGCAACCTGCTTACCCTGAACCATGACGATTTTCACGAGGAAAAGGATGGGCTTCTGGCAACCGGCTTGCTCCATTGTGGTTACTTGCAGGTAGATGACACAGGGGCTCGTCATAAGGGGCAGAACGGTTACTGTACTTTTATTGGCAACCCGCAGTTCGCATGGTTTGGTAGTACCGGGAGTAAAAGCAGAGAGAATTTTTTAACTTTGCTACACCGCCCCTGGCCAACACACGTCCTGAATGAGCATGCCATGGATTTTCTGGAGGAGCATAAGTTTCCAGCCAAGTGGCGTTTGGTGTTTCAGGCGTGTCTCGGTGTTCATTTCCTCAGCCTGGATTCGTGGCATGCCTTTCTGAACGATTGCGGTCTGAAAGGCCCCATACTTCGTAAAAAAGCGTCGGAAGCGATGCTGTATGGTAGCCTCATTGCACACGGGGTTCGCCCTGACCTGCCCATTCACAGTGACGGCGCTGGTCAATTTGATGTGTTTACCCGCTCAGGGTGCTGGCTCCATGCGTGTCGTCCGATAGAGCGGGTGATCCCGGTTAACAACGAGCAGGTGGAAGAGCAATACCAACTGCTATGCCAGTTCTGGGAACTCTACCGGGACCTCAAGGCTTTCAAGGAAAATCCAGATCAGGACTTTGCCCACAAAATTCGCAGCAGTTTCCGTCAACTGGTACAGGTCAAGGTGGAATGCAGCGGGTTACGAGAAGCCTTGGGTAATCTTGCCGTCAAAGAGCCTGAGCTACTGGCGGTACTGGATGATCCCGGTCTTCCATTGCACAACAACTTGAGCGAAAGCCAAATCAGAGAACACGTCAAGCGCCGCAAAATCAGCGGCGGCACTCGGAGCGAGTCTGGTCGACAGGCTCGCGATACCTTCGCCAGTCTCAAGAAAATGTGTCGGCTTCATGGAATTTCTTTCTGGAGTTATCTTCAGGACAGGATGCATGGCTATGACTTAATCCCCCGGTTAAGCGAGTTCATAAAGCAAGCTGTCTATGGTGATATGGACGATAGTTTTGCCAAGGTTTTTTGAGCAATTACCAATTATTCTTGGTCTATAAAAATTATTGTATAGATCAGAATGTTTTGGTCATAGCAACGACACGGGAGAATATGGCCCGGTTTCCATCTGATATAGTAAAGCAGGGCGTTCTTGGTTACTGGTCTGAAATGTCTTTCCCGCAAGAACAAAGAAAGCGGGATCTGATTGAGTTTTATTTGACTGATTCTTTAGGGGATCACGGCTTTGATGCGGTGGTGCTGGAATGGTTGACTAACATTTTGGGTGAGATTTCCTCAGATGAAATTGCTTTGTTTTGTAAGAAGTTAGCATTAAATCCTGAGTATAAAAATGCAGTGTCAGCGTCTCTACTTAAGGATGATCAATGCAGGCAAAAGCGTATTCTGAGAAATATGATCAGTGATCCAATGCTGGTTATAGAAAGAAGACGGCAAGCGGCTGCTCATCTGAAATGTGATATTCCTTATATTGAGTTAACTTCCTTTAAAAAGAGGGTTGAGGAAGCCGTACGTTTCCTGGAGTCTTTGAGTGAGCATTCTGGACAATTAGCGTGCCTGATTGTCTCAGGGGGAGGAGGTTCGGGCAGAACAGCTTTCTGCTACCAAATAATGGAAAGCTTAACGAGTTTTGATGGTTTTTTTTCGGTTGATCTTTTTGATATTAATAGATTTAAAATTAATCGATATTGTTCAAGGGCACTTGCCGTGTTGGATGCTGCGTATAACTGTAGTGCGGTCAATTCACTTGTGGTGTTTGATGATGCGGACAGTCTATCTTGTCTTGATGTTCAGATGACATTTGACGATATCAAGCCTTTAGAGCTGAAAAATGCTTGGAAATCCCTTCAGGATAGGCATAACGCTGGAAAAAATATTGTACTTGTTTTGGTTGTCAGGTCGGACAATCTTCAGGCGCTGCAGAACACATTCTCGAGTACTCATATTTCTTATTTGGTTGAACTTGATTCTCATTTATCCGACTCAGATATAGACAAAATTCTGGATGTTAAAGGTGTTCAGAGTGCAGCACGTAAAATGATAAAAGAGGCTTTAATTGGCTATGCTCTATCATGCAAAGCATTTATGCGGCTTATGCATCGTTGCATCAGAAAGGACGGCACAGTTGATATGAAGACCTTCCAAAGGGAGTGCGGACTGAATTCTCTGGTAGAACGTCCCGAGTTATCCATGTTTAGCTGAAAATATTAATGAAATGCCAGATTGGATTTTCACAGAAAATAGGCTCATGCAGCACTAGAGGTTTTGGATTGATTGTTAGTTGAACGAATAAATCCAAACTCAATGAGTTTGGATTTATTCACTAGTTAGCTGCAAAGTTTTTGATTAAATGCCCGCAACAATATCCTTGCTGAAGCTCTTCTCGCAGTATTTGCACTTCATCTGCAGAGACTCTTTGGACTGGCGCAGGGAGAAGTAAGTCTGTACCGGCTCATTGTGGGTGATGCAGTTGGAGTTCGGGCATTCGAACACACCTTCGATGGACTCCGGAATGCTCATTTCGAACTTGTTCTGCACCTTGTACTCATCAATCACGTTGATGGTCGCGCCCGGTGCAAAGATCGCCAGCTCGTTGGCTTCCTTTTCGTTGAACAGGCGGTTCTCGACCTTGATGATATCCTTCAGCCCCAGATCCTTACTGGGCAGGTTGAAACCGACGGTGATGCGGACATTGGAATCCAGCAGCTGCAGCTGCTTGAGGATCTTGATGCCCTGACCGGCCGGGATATGGTCGATCACGGTGCCCTTGCGGATCGCTTCTACCTGGAGTTTATGCTTCTCAACCATGATGTCCTGCTCCTCAGATCGTTTCGTTCAGTACCAGCGCCAGCAGCGCTTCCCGGGCGTAGACACCATTTTCCGCCTGCTGGAAGTAGTAGGCGTAAGGGGTGCTGTCCACATCTACGCTGATTTCGTCAACACGGGGCAGCGGGTGCAGGACGCGCAGGTTGGGCTTGGCTTCCTTCAGGGTTTCCGCACTGAGGATGTACTGGGAGGCGATCAGCTTGTACTCGGTCTCGTCGAAACGCTCTTTCTGTACCCGGGTCATGTAGATGATGTCTACATCGTGGGCGATCTCTTCAATGCTCTGGGCGGTACGCCAGGTGATGCCTTTCTCATCCAGTTCTTCCAGCAGGTAGTCGGGCATGGCCAGGGCGTCAGGTGAAATGAAGGTAAATTCGGCATTGAAGTGGCTCATTGCCTGGGTCAGGGAGTGGACGGTGCGGCCGTATTTCAGGTCTCCGACAAAGGCGACTTTGAGGTTGTCCAGTTGGCCCTGGCATTCGTGGATGCTGAACAGGTCCAGTAGTGTCTGGGTGGGGTGCTGGTTGGAGCCGTCACCACCGTTAATCACGGGAACGCTGGCGAACTCGGAGGCGACGCGGGCTGCGCCTTCCTGAGGGTGGCGCATGACGAAAGCATCGGTGTAGGAAGAGATAACCTGCACAGAATCTGCCAGGGTTTCACCCTTCTTGGCCAGCGAAGTGTTGCTGCCGTTGTCGAAACCAATGAAGGTGCCGCCCAGTCGCTGCACGGCGGTTTCGAAGGAGAGTCGGGTCCGGGTGGATGCCTCGAAGAAACAGCTGGCAATGACCTTGCCTTTCAGCAGATCCGGCCGGGGTTCCTTTTTGAGGCTTTCGGCGGTGGACACAATCAGCTCCAGCTCCTCACGGGTAAGCTCGGGGATGGAAACAATGTGTTTCTGGTAGAGAGGATTAGCCATGTTTCAGCGCACCTGTCCTTTTCCTGGGGTGAAGTCTGAAAGCCGGCTGCCGATCAGGCAGGCGGTTTCCCTGTTGTGGTTCGAGCGGATTGCGATCAAAAAAAAGCCCCTGAAATAAGGGGCTTTTTAAAATGAATAGCGATAAATGGGGAATAACAGCGCAGGGCTCAACACTGTGTGCCATTCGGTGTGTGTTTGTGCGTGCTGCGCAAATCATCACTGCCGGTTATCCCTGCTGCAAAACAATTCTGAAAATGCGTCCGGCCAGAGGGCTTCGGACAAATTGTGCGGCATTATACGGATGGCCGGTTCTGGGTCAAGCCGATTTTCATATGTTTTCGTCTGACGCCAGTCGAAGCATTCTGACCGTATTTCTATCAATGTATCCCGCTGACAGGCGGCTGACAAGGGCATTGAATGGTTGCTGTGTTAGTTGCGCTTGCTTAGTGGTCAGTTTCCCGGACAGTGTCAGGCCTGTCCGGGATCGGCTGTATGATTAAGGGTTGCTGATCGTTTGATGGTCTGAATCAGAGGTGAAGAGCATCTTGATATCTTCAAGAATGCCATACAGACAGGGCAGTAATACGAGCGTTATCAGCGTCGCAAACAGAATGCCGAAGCCCAGCGAGATCGCCATCGGGATCATGAACCGTGCCTGACGTGAGGTTTCGAAGATCATCGGCGCCAGACCGCCAAAGGTGGTAATGGTGGTCAGCATAATGGGGCGGAACCGGCGTACACCCGCTTGCTTGATAGCTTCGTAGCCATTCAGTCCTTTCTGTCGCTGCTGGTTGGCATAATCCACCATGATCAGGCTGTCATTCACCACCACGCCGCACAGGGCGACAATGCCGAACAAGCTCACCATACTCAGGGTATAACCCATCAGTACATGGCCTATTACCGCCCCAACAACCCCAAACGGTATCACAGCCATCACGACAAAGGGCTGCGAATAGCTGCGGAACGGAATAGCCAGCAGCAGGTAAAGCATCATCAGAGCCAGTGCGCCGCCCGTTACCATGCTGGAGAGACTTTCCCGCTCATCGGCCTGACGTCCCTGCAGGCTGATATCCAGTCCTGGATAGGCAGCCTGAAGTTCCGGAAAGACCGATTTTTCCAGCGCAGCAATCACTTGTGGTGTCTTGCCCAGCGGCGTGACATCGGCTTTTACATCGACAGTCCGACGACTGTTACGGCGGTTTATGGTTGAGGCGGACTCATCACGCATCACATCCGCCACCTGGAACAGCGGCACATCATCACCGGCCGGGGTGCGGATCATGAGCTGCTCAAGGTCATATTCACTGATGCGCTGGTATTCCGGAAGCCGAACCATGACCCGTACTTCATTACTGCCTCGTTGCTGGCGGAAGGCCTGGGCACCATAAAAGGATGATCGCACCTGGCTGGCAAGATCCCGGGCAGTCAGCCCGAGGCTGCGGCCTTCGGGGCGAATCTTGAAACTGAGCTGGGGCTTGCCGCTGGCAAAGGTATTTTCAATGTCAGAGACTCCTTGGAATCGAGCTAGGTCTTCAGCCAGTTGGTCACTGGCAGCTCTCAACAGTGCCGTTTTCCGATGACTCAATTCAACCGTCAGGGCAGAGCCGCCGCCAGGGCCCCGTCCGGTGGCTGAAAACGCCAACCCCTGGATACCGGGTATCGGGCCGACGGCTTCTCGCCAGAGCCGGGTGACGTCTGTCGTGCTGACCGGGCGGACACCGTTTTCCTGCAGGTGCATGAATACCTTGACTTCATTGCTGTTGATCCGGGCCTCAATACTGTGAAGCAGTTTGTCGCCACCGTTGTTTTCAGCCACTTCTCGGGCTGCGGTTTCCAGTTGTTCACGGACCGCTTCAGCCTGACTGAGTGGGTTGCCATACGGTAAAGTAGCTGTCGCTGTGGCGCGGTCTGACTCGGTGCGGGGCATCAGAGTAAAACCCAGTCGCCCGCTGCCCATGTAGGCAATGGCAATCAAGAGCAGGGTGATACCGATCGCCATGGTCAGATAACGATGGTGCATGATCTGTGCGATAGCCGGCTGGTAACGATGCTGGATAAAGTCCTGCAGGCGACGATCCACACTTTCCTGAACATGATCCAATCGACGACCCAGCTGGCTGGCAGGGCGTTTTTTCATCCAGGCCAGATGTGCCGGCAGAATGAACAGGGATTCAATCCATGAGATCAGGAAAACGCTGATCACCACGATGGGAATCACCATGAATATCTTACCCAGGAAGCCAGGCAGGAACAGGATCGGCAGGAAGGCCACCACATTGGTGAGAATGCTGAAGGTCAGTGGCACGGCGACCTGTCGGGTACCGATAATCGCAGCCTTGTGAAAATCCATGCCCTGCTGCATGTTTTCATAGATGTTTTCGCCGGCGATGATGGCGTCATCCACCACGATGCCCAGGGCAATGATAAAGGCGAACATCGATACCATGTTGATGGAGACATCCAGTCCCGGCAGGATGAGCAGAGCGCCCAGGAACGAGATCGGAATGCCCATGGTGACCCAGAAGGCCAGACGGAATTCCAGGAACAGGCCCAGTACGACCAGCACCAGCAGCAGACCCATAAAGGCATTTTTCAGCAGCAGGTCCATCCGTGCCCGGTAAATGTCGGAGTCATCATCGGCAACGACCAGGCTGATGCCTGGCGGCAGTTCTGCGGTGATAGCCGGCAGCACATCATGCACTGCATCAGAGATACCGATAGGGGTCTGGTCGCCTACCCGGAACACCGTGATGGCAATCGATGGGTTACCGTTCCATGTGTTGTAAACATCACTGTCTTCAAAACCGTCTTTGACGGAGGCGACATCCCCCAGAGTCAGCAGTCCACCTTCAGCAGAGGTGACCAGGGGAATGCCTGCAAAATCCCGGGCCCAGTCCCGGCGCTCCTGAACCTGGAGGCTGATTTCTCCGCCTTCCGTTTTCAGGGTGCCGCCGGACAAATCCAGCGCACTGTTGCGAATTGTACTGGCAACGTCTGACAGGGTTAGCTGGTAACGGCGTAGGGTGTCACGGTTGATTTCCACCTGAATTTCGTAATTGCGCGCACCATCCAGTTCGGCCTGGGTAATGCCCGGAGACTGCAGCAATCGGTCGCGGATAGTTTCCGCCTGTTCTCTCAGGGTGACTTCATTCACATTGCCGTGCAGGACAAGATCCAGTGCGGCATGCTTTCTACCACCCAGACTGACGACCGGCTTTTCAGCTTCTTCCGGGAATGTACTGATCCGGCCCACAGCCTGCTCAATTTCCTGCAGGGTACGGTCGGGGTTGGCACCGTTCATCAGCTCTGCGGACACCATCGCACTGCCTTCACTGGCTCGGGCGGTTATTTCCTCGATGCCTTCAATGCCACGGATTTCATTTTCAATCGCGAGAACGATCCCCTGTTCGACTTCTTCCGGCGTCGCTCCGGAGTAGGCGACGCTGACATTGACGATATCCAGGGTGAATTCCGGAAATACCTCTTTGCGGATCTGCATGGATAGCATCAGACCGCCAATCAACAGGAATAGCATCAACAGGTTGGGCGTAACCCGGTTGTTGACCATCCAGGCGATAGGGCCACGGTTCAGGGATGCTCGGCTCATAGAGGCTGATCTCCCTTGGCTTGTGGAGCACTGACCAGCTTATTAATGTCTGGGGATTCTTCCCGTGTTCGCAGGGGAAGGCCGGGAACCGGAGCGGGCAGGGCAGAAGTGACAATGTGTTCGCCTGTCGTAATGCCATTGGCTATCAGTACCGTGTCCTGACCGGTAAACAGAGGGACCACTGTTCGAACATCGAGCGTGTTGTCATTGCTCATGAGCCAGACAGTATTGCCGTTATGCAGGTGTTCTCTGGGCAGTGCGACCACATTAGCGATGGTGGGACCCTGGATGTCAGCCCGCAGGTAGTCATTGACGCGAACGGCTGGCTGCTGGTGGTTTTCCGGTTTCAGCGCCAGCGGATCGGGAATAGCAATCAGGACACGTGCCATGCGCGTGCCTGCTTCCAGGCTGGGCGAAACCGACAGCACGTAACCTTCCCTGAACTGGTTGTCTGGCCAAGAAGGGCTGTAGACCTTCACTGGAGAACCACTGACTGGGTCGCCACCGGTCAGCCATTGCAATTGCTCAACGGGCACGCTGGCTTCCAGGCGGAATTCTGAAATATCCACCATCTCTAGTAGCGCTGTAGACGTATTGACGAAACTGCCCAGCTCGACGTTAAGACTGACAACCTGACCATCAAAAGGTGGTTTGATGGTTGTGCGTTCCAGAGAAAGGTTGGCTTGTGCCAGATCCGCTTCTGCCAATGCCAGTGCGGCCTCGGCTGCCTGAAGCTGGGGTTGGCGTAAGACCAGGCTTTCGTCGGCAGGCGACAGTTTGCGTCCAGTCAGTTCATACTCCTGACGAGCGATGGCTTGTTGACCCTGTTCCAGCAACAGGTCGGCATTGGCCTTGGCAACATTGCTGGCCATGCGCTGCAGGGCGATGCGGTAATCACTGTTGTCCAGGTGGATGACGGTATCATCGACGCTGACGGTGTAACCGGGCACCAGTGTCGGGCTGACCTGGATAATTTCACCGCTGACCTGCGGGTACAGTGTCACCTGCCGTTTTGCGACGACCTGCCCCATGACTTCAACGATGGGCCGATGTTCAGCCTTTTCGACCCGTAGCGTATCGACCAGGCGGGTATTGTCAGCCGGTGTTGCCGTCCCTGCCCGTGGGGGGCTTTTGAGCAACAGGGCTGAGGCTGTGATGCCGGCCAGGATAACGACGACAGGCAGTGCCAGTTTGAGCCAGCGGGCGTTGGGTGTGGTTAGGGTATTCATAGTCTTCATACCTCCTGACCTGCAGGCGGTTCGTGATGGTCAGTCTTGTCCGGATGCCAGCCGCCGGCTAATGCGCGGTAGAGTGCGATGCGGTATTCAATCAGCTGGCGCTGTGCTGTCAGGTGTTGACGCTGAAGATCCTGAAGGCTTTTCTGGGCCTGCAGAACATTGAGGTAGTCAGTGGCCCCTTTGGCGTATCGCAGCTGAGTCTGGTCAAGGATCTGGGTGGCTAGTGTCACTTGCTGGGTCAGCTGGGTCAGATATGCCTGCTGGTGGTCTTCACGAACCAAGGCATCTTCCACTTCTCCGAGTGCTTCAAGTACGGTCTGGGTGTAGTTCTGGACAGATTCCTGCAAGGCATAAAGCGCCCGGTCAGCCTCAGCCTTTCGTTGCCCACCATCAAACAGAGGGGCTGTAATGCCCCCAAGCAGGCTGACCGCCCAGGTGTCAAACAGGTTATGCCAGTGATCACTGGCTGTAGATAATGAGGCTGTTAGAGTCAGGCGAGGAAGACGATCGGCACGAGCTACCACTACGCCTTGGCGCAGGGATTCGACCTCAAACCAGGCCTGGCGCAGGTCTGGCCGGCGTTCGGTGAGTGTTGCGGGCAGACCGGTGTCCGGCAGAGTCGGGAGTGTCGGGAGTGCTGCAGCGTTCCAGGCTAAGGGGGCTGATGGCGCTTGACCGGTCAGAATGTTGAGCTGGTGGATCAGCACCTGCTGTTGGGCCCTGGCCTGTATGATATCTGCTTCAATGGCTTCCAGCTGAAGCTGCTGTTGCATGACATCCGTTGCGGGTGCACGGCCGGATTGATAGCGAAAATCTATCAATTTCAAAGTGTTAGTCAGATTCTCGCGTTGCTTGGCCAGCAGTGTGAGCTGGTTGGCTTGCTCCTGCAGGGCATACCAGGTATTGGCCAGGGTCGCGGCCAGAGTCATGGTTGCAGCATCCAGCGATTCCCGGCTGGCCAGCCAGTCATAACGGGCGCTTTCCCGACTGGCCTGGTTTCTGCCCCAAAAATCCAGTTCATAGGCGGCTTCCAGGCCTAGGGTGTAATCGGTGCTGTTACCAAGAGTGATGCCATTATCTGCCCGGGTTCGTTTGCCACTGCCAGAGGTGCTGATCTCCGGAAAAAGGGAGGCTCCCGCCTTCTTTGCTTGGGCTTCGGCCTGGTTAAGGCGCTCGCGGGCAGCTTGCAGCGAGTAATTCTGGGTAAATGTCTGCTGCATCAGTGCCTGAAGCTGGGGGTCTTTGAAGTCCTGCCACCAGTTACTGCCCAGCTCAGCGGTGCCTTGTGCGGTGAAATGCCCGGGCAGAGACAAATCCGGCGGGGTGTCTGGCGGTGTAAGCGCACACGCTGTCAGAAATAGGCAGAGCGCCGCAGTGCCCAGCGTCGGCCGGAGGATCCTTGATCGTTGAAGCATAGGTTGTTGTGTTGTGTCCCGGATACAGCTTTTTGGAATATGGACAGAGTTTCTCAGAAGAAGTTCTAAAAAGATTGCCGTTATTTTTACTTTTTGTAACGAAGTTTCACAAGTGTTTTTGTAAATGATTCTCAATAACTGGATATGTGCTGATCTTTCTCAATATTGTTCAACGTGGCTTCTAGACTTTAGTGGAAGGGTTTTACGAAAGTCTGATTGAGCACAAAAGCTGGCATGGGACAATAGTTGTGCAGTGAAAAAGGATTTCACAATAAATAAAAGTAAAAGGAGTTTTGTATGAGACCCATAGTTCCCAATCTCCCTAAGGTGGAGTGGAAACCTAAACCATCAGCCAGTTCTGAAACTGAGAAAGAAGCTCAAAGGACAGCCTTCAAATCACGTGCGAAGCGAACTGTTTCTGTCGCTAATACGCCCTATGTTCCCCTGAAACAACAGTGTTCAGGTACTCACTCTACAACTGTGGCCAGTCAGCACAAGGCGGCCAAAAAACCTGTTGCAAAAGGTGCTGAGAAACCTGAGTGGATGCAAGAACTGGCAAAAAAGAATCGGGAAAAAAGAGCAGCCAAGAAATCCGCGACGGCGAAGCAGGCGGAAGTTGAAACCAATACGCAAAAAGTGAAAAAGAATCAGCTTAATAAACCCCAGACTGGGAAGGCTGGTTCCGCAGACAAATCCACTGCCTCTCATTCTACAGCCACTGCTACTACACCTCAGTGGAAAAAAGACTTGGCTGAACGCATTAGACAAAAAAAGGCGGACAATCAATCCGTAACAGTAGAACAGGACGTAAATAATAAGCCGCAGCCATTAACTGGAAAGTCCAAGTCCGGTGAGGCAGTTGCGCCTGTTCAAACGGGCAGCAGCACAAATGCTACTCTGGCATCAACGGGTACGACAGGGGAGGCGCCTCCGCCACCTCCGCCACCTCCGCCACCTCCGCCACCTCCAATGGATATGGCCTCAGCTCCCAAGATGGGTAAAGATAAGCCAACCTCAATCAGTCAAGGATTGAATAATTTAAAGAAAGCGCCTAAGACACCTGAAGTTGATTCATCTCAATCGTCAGATAAGGTCGCTCTCTCTCTTGATGAGACCATAAAAGCGGCTCAGAAATTGAGAGATGAGAAAAACATTCCTTATGTCACTGCTGAGACTTTGATTAACAATGGCTTTGATGTGATAGGGGACGATCTTGATAAGCGTTTGGATAAACAAATTAAGCTGCTGGCAGAACGTTATTATACTGAACCTCTGGCAGATGCTTTGCGTTCCCAGATTCTGAAGGCGATCAAAAAACCGGGAAGTTCTCATGAGATGCTTTTTTTGCACCATGTTCAGGCAACCTTGGATCGACAATATCAAAAGAGCAGCCGTGGAAAGGCGTCAGAATATATTAAGCAACCGCCACACTTGTCGAGTTTTAGGGATTTTGAGGCATTAAACAAATGTTCTGGTTATGAGCACTACGATAAGCAGGTATTTGTTGATGATTACATTGCTTCCCTGATAAAGCCTGCCATGGAAACAATTTTGAAACCGAAGAATGGGGCGAGTACGTCGGACGTTCTCGGTCTTAAAACAATTCAGGAGCGTTACAAAAACGCTTGTTTAGGATTGAACTGTATTCCTATGGATCAAACAGCATTTGCTGCTTACTTTTCTGGTGCCAAGGAAAGCACGTTCGTTGACTTGATGAAGGCGCAGGGCCTTGATCCTGCACTGGTTACGCCGGACGAGTATCAAGATATCGATACTTATGTAGGCGTACTCAAAGGCACCTTTGAAATTCGTGATGCCGATGATCGGCGTATTGAGCATGCGGTTGGTTTGCTGGAAACCCGATTGCTGGATGGTAATGATGATCGAGCGCTGGCGATGCTGGAGCGACTGATCATGGCCAGGAAAGGCCACAAGCCTGTGCAGGTGCAGCAGTCTAACGATGGTAGCAGCATCGGCGTCATTAGAGATAAGGTGGATGCATTCCTCAAGGGCGATCTTCAGGCAAGTGATATTCAAGGTTTGTTGCAGGAGTTGGACTTGTTAACACTCCGTTACCTGGAGGCTAATGTTGGAGAATTTGTCGATAAGCCTTTTGCTGGAAAAATAAAGCCAGAGCAGCGCAAGCAACTTATGGGTGCATTAACTGCAGCGATTAGTGCTTCTAATAAACCATCGTCAGCCATTGATGGCCGGTATCCAGATGAAGGGACAGTACAAGAAGGGTAAGAGGTACACTTGAAAACAAAACCGGCTTTAGCCGGTTTTGTTTTTCTGCTTATCGCATGTGATTAGTAACAGGGCTGATGTGAATGGATCGAAAGCAGACCGCTGGGTATGCATTTCTATAGGGAGAATTGTTGCATGTTAGAATCGTGAAAGATCGGTAAAAATCTGTCTTTTATATCCATAAGCAAGATCAAGCCGAATTCTTTTGTTTTTGCAGCATCGCCAGGGGCATCGGCAATTCAACGGAGATATCGGCAGCAGGCCGGCAGCAGCAGGGCAGAATTTTACCCTCAGGTACAAAAGCGATAGGTTCTTCCAGATACTCTACAGCCCCTTCGACCAGATCGATCTGACAGCACCCACAAAACCCCTGACGACACTGGTATTCCATTTCAAGGTTCTGGTGTTCCAGCGCTTCAAGCAGGGTATGTTCGGAACGGGGAATGAAACTGTAACCATCGACGATCTTAACGATGTTGGCCATCGTACCTTTCCCTTGCTGTCGCCCGGTTCCGGGGCGGGTGAAAAAAAAGCGCCCGGATGGGCGCTGTCAGCAGGTTACAACGAGAAATCGCTAAAGTCTTCAGACTGCAGGTCGCTGTCGATCTGGCCCACCAGGTAGGAGCTGACTTCAACTTCCTGGGGAGCCACCTGAACGTTATCGCTGTTTAGCCAGCTGTTCATCCAGGGCAGTGGATTCTGTCGGACGCTGAAAGGCGCATCAAAACCGATGGCCAGCATCCGCTGATTGGTGATGTATTCAACATACTGGCTGAGAATATCCTTGTTCAGGCCGATCATGGAGCCGTCCTTGAACAGGTATTCCGCCCATTCTTTCTCCTGCTCGGCACCCGCGATGAAGATTTCACGGGCTTCTTCGCGCAGCTCTTTGGCTATCTCGGCCATTTCCGGATCATCCTTGCCTTCCGCCATCAGCTGCAGGATATGTTGGGTACCGGTAAGGTGCAGGGCTTCATCCCGGGCAATCAGTTTGATGATCTTGGCATTGCCTTCCATGGTGGCGCGCTCAGCAAAGGCGAAGCTGCAGGCAAAGCTGACGTAGAAGCGGATGGCTTCCAGTACGTTGACAGACATCAGCGTCAGGTACAGTTTGCACTTGATATCGCGGACAGAGACGTTGATGGTCTTGCCATCCACGGCGTGGGAGCCTTCGCCCAGGGTGTGATACCAGTGGCAGGCTTCAATCAGTTCGTCATAGTAGCAGGTGATCGCTGTGGCCCGTTTGGTGATCGCTTCGTTGGACACGATGTCATCAAAGACCTCTGCCGGGTTGGGCACCACGTTACGCATGATGTGGGTATAGGAACGGGAATGGATCGTCTCGCTGAAGGCCCAGGTTTCAATCCAGGTTTCCAGTTCCGGCAGGGAGACCAGTGGCAGCAGCGCCACGTTGGGGGAGCGGCCCTGGACGGAATCCAACAGGGTCTGGTATTTCAGGTTGCTGAGGAAAATGTGTTTTTCGTGTTCAGGCAGACCGTTGAAATCACTGCGGTCGTTGGAGAGATCCACTTCCTCCGGACGCCAGAAGAACGACAGCTGCTTTTCGATCAGTTTCTCGAAAATGCTGTAGCGCTGGACGTCGTAGCGCGACACGTTCACATTGCGGCCGAAAAACATGGGCTCGCGGGTGGCGTCGAACTGTTCCTGGTTGAAGGTTGTATATGCCATAGTCGGTCAGGTTGTCCTCAGCGGCAGGCCGCCGGAAGTCAGTTGTCTTGTCGGTCAGAGGCTGTCGCTCTGTGGGCGACAGCCGTTGTTTTTGTCGGTCTTAGATCTTGCAGGCGCCGCCAGCGCAGTCGTCGTCTTCCTTATGATTTTCGTCAGCCGCGCCATCACGGGTGTTGTGATAGTACAGGGTCTTGACGCCGAGTTTGTAGGCGGTCAGCAGATCTTTCAGCAGCAGTTTCATCGGGACTTTGCCCCCTTCGAAACGGCTGGGATCGTAATTTGTGTTGGCGGAGATGGTCTGATCGATGAACTTCTGCATGATGGCGACCAGTTGCAGGTAACCGTCGTTGCCGTTGATATCCCAGAGCAGCTCGTAATTATCACGCAGGCGTTCGTATTCCGGCACCACCTGCTTGAGGATGCCGTCTTTGCTGGCCTTGACGCTGACATAGCCTCGAGGTGGTTCAATACCATTGGTGGCATTGGAGATCTGGGATGAGGTCTCGGATGGCATCAGTGCTGTCAACGTGGAGTTGCGCAGGCCGTGCGTCTTGATGGATTCGCGGAGGGCTTCCCAGTCGCAGTGCAGGGCTTCGTCGCAGATGCCGTTGACGTCATCCTTATAGGTATCGATAGGCAGGATACCCTGGCTGTAAGTGGTTTCGTTGAATTTCGGGCAGGCACCTTGTTCCTGGGCCAGACGATTAGACGCTTTCAGTAAGTAGTACTGAATGGCTTCGAAGGTCTTGTGGGTCAGGCCGTTGGCGGAACCATCGGAGTAACGGACACCGTGCTTGGCCAGGTAATAGGCATAGTTGATGACGCCGACACCCAGGGGTCTGCGACCCATAGTAGAGGTACGTGCAGCTTCTACCGGGTAGTCCTGGTAATCCAGCAGGCTGTCCAGGGCGCGAACGATCAGATCAGCCAAGTCTTCAAGCTCATCCAGGTTGTCCACTTTACCAAGGTTAAAGGCGGCGAGGGTGCAAAGTGCGATTTCGCCGTCCGGATCGTTGATATCTTTCAGCGGTTTAGTCGGCAGCGCGATTTCCAGGCAGAGGTTGCTCTGGCGGACGGGCGCCACGGCCGGGTTGAATGGGCTATGAGTGTTGCAGTGATCGACGTTCTGTAGATAGATGCGACCGGTACCCGCACGCTCCTGGGCAAACAGGGAAAAGAGCTCCATCGCCTTCAGGGTCTTTTTACGGATTGACGGATCCTGCTCGTATTGAACATACAGGGCTTCGAATTTTTCCTGGTCGGCAAAGAAGGCATCGTAGAGTCCGGGCACATCGCTGGGTGAGAACAGCGTGATGTTGCCGCCTTGGATCAGGCGCTGATACATCAGACGGTTCATCTGGACGCCGTAGTCAATATGGCGAACCCGGTTCTCTTCCACGCCGCGGTTGTTTTTCAGGACCAGCAGGTTTTCCACTTCATAGTGCCAGAGGGGATAGAACAGGGTGGCTGCACCACCACGCACACCACCTTGGGAGCAGGACTTTACGGCTGTCTGGAAATACTTGTAGAACGGAATGCAGCCTGTATGGAAGGCTTCACCGCCACGGATCGGGCTGCCAATGGCGCGGATATTACCAGCATTAATGCCGATACCGGCACGCTGGCTGACATATTTTACAATGGCGCTGGCCGTAGCGTTGATGGAATCCAGCGAATCGCCGCATTCAATCAGGACGCAGGAGCTGAACTGGCGGGTCGGGGTACGTACGCCAGACATGATCGGTGTCGGCAGTGACAGCTTGAAGGTGGACACCGCATCGTAGAAACGCTGAATGTAATCCATCCGGGTGTCTTTCGGATAGCCGGAGAACAGGCAGGCACCGATCAGCATATAAAGGAACTGCGGGCTCTCAAAGTATTCGCCGGTGACTCGGTTCTGCACCAGGTACTTGCCTTCCAGCTGCTTGACGGCGGCATAGCTGAAGTCCATATCGCGGCTGTGATCCAGGAAGCGGTCCATGGCGTCGAACTCTTCCCGGGTGTAATCCAGCAGGAGCTGGTTGTCGTATTTTTTCAGTTCCACCAGGCGAACGACGTGATCGTAGAGCGCGGGAGGTTCAAATTGCCCGAACGCTTTCTTGCGCAGGTGGAAGATGGCCAGGCGAGCGGCCAGGTACTGGTAGTCAGGGGTTTCCCGGGAGATCAGGTCAGCGGCGGATTTGATCAGGGTCTCGTGGATATCGACCGTCTGGATACCATCGTAGAACTGAATATGGGATTTCAGCTCGACCTGGGAGACGGAGACATTGTCGAGCCCGTCGGCAGCCCAGGCGATAACGCGATGGATTTTGTCGAGGTCCAGCCGGTCCTTTTGTCCGTTACGCTTGGTGACCTGAAGATTTTTGTTCATGAAGCCCTGTACCTGTGATCACTATATGTTGTGGTGCCTGAAAAAGGTGGTAAGCAAACTTAATGCCTGTTGGCAGTCTGTATGCGGGCACCGGCGACCTGTTGTGTGCTGTTTCGATGACGCAAGAATGCCGTACTGACTGCCGGGTAAACTACCGGCGGATCAGTGGTTATTGGTTCATTCATGGAACCCCTCCCTGGTTTTTGACACACTGCGCAAGACCCTGTTGCTCTACTTATTCGTGGTCCGGTGTCATCCTTGCCGACCTGAGGCCGATTTGCAGGATCTACAACATATTGGGTAATTAAAACGTATAAACACAAGATAAAGCGGTATGGCCAGATTTTCAAGTTGGGGCATACCCGGGAGGACTGTGTATAAGGTGTGAGTAATTGCAAAAGGGTTAGTGGTCGCACACGCAAGAATTTCGATTCCAGCGATGCTCGTGAAGGGTTGAGCCAGTGTACAACCTCAGCCTTCGGGCGCTCTATATTTTTTTTAATTAACGTTTGTTCAGGGATAGATTTTTCCTTTAATTCAGGTTTCAGGCGGCTCCACTATATCTTGTGGTGGGTGTCAATGGTCTTTTGGATGTTTTGGGGGATTTCGTTGTGACGGATGTGTTGCCTGCTAACAGGGCGCGCGTTGGGAATGAATTGTTACAAAGGGTGACGAAGGCTGTTCTGGTTACAGATTGCAACAGTCATTATCATAAGGCATCGGTAAGCTATGCCTATCGTAATGCTGCAGGGGTAAAGACTGACGTGAGGCGTCAGTATTCTGTCATCGGACAGGCACCTGTTTTGCCGGTTAAGACCAACTGCTTGTGGAAACGAATGTGGAAAATGCCGACTCCGGACGCATCCTCATTGTTGAGGATGATGAGCGTCTCGCCGCTTTAACCAAGGAATACCTGGAAAACAACGGGATGTCTGCTGCTATCGAGGGCGATGGCGCCAAGGCAGTTGCCCGTATCCTGGAGGAACAACCGGACCTGGTGGTGCTGGATCTGATGCTGCCGGGCGAGGATGGTGTTTCTATCTGTCGCCGGGTACGGCCAGAATACAGCGGCCCGATCCTGATGCTGACCGCCAGGACCGATGATCTTGATGAAGTCCTCGGGCTGGAAATGGGGGCAGATGACTATGTCGCCAAGCCGGTGCGACCACGAGTACTGCTGGCCCGGATTCGCGCCCTGATGCGTCGCCGGTTACCGGTGGTTGAGAAAACCGAGGAAACCGGCGTCATTCGGTTGACCTTCGGCAACCTGGTGGTAGACAGTGCCATGCGTGAAGCCTGGCTAGAGAACCAGAGTGTTGATCTCACCAGCGCTGAATTCGACCTGCTCTGGTTGCTTTGCTCCAATGCCGGGCGCGTATTGAGCCGGGAAGAGATTTTTGAAAAGCTCCGCGGCATCGAATACGACGGCCAGGATCGCTCCATTGATGTGCGTGTTTCCCGCATCCGTCCGAAGATCGGTGACGATCCCATGCATCCCCGGTTGATTAAAACCGTCCGCTCCAAAGGCTATCTGTTTGTTAAAACTGGTACGGACTGAGTCATCTTGTGAGCAGTATATTCCTTCGCATATACGGCGGCCTGCTGTTTACTCTCGTGCTGGTCGCCGTCCTGTCGGGTATGGCGTTGACCATTATTAATGGTGTCAGGCTGCAGGATTACCGGGAAAGCACGGCCCAGGGCACATTCGGGATGATGGCCTGGCAACTGGATCGGTTGGAGCCGACACAGTGGAACGCCAAGTTGATGGACTGGGGGCAACGACTGGGGGTTCCTCTGGAGGTCATGCCAGATGATCAGTCGGGTCTCAGTCAGCGTATGCTGGATCGGTTGTCTGGTGGCCGCGCCATTGTGGAATCCAACAGTGATGACAGCTTTCTGGTGTTCTCCCGCATTAATCCGCAGACGTTGCTTGTGGGCACAGTGACGGATCTGACTGAACAGTTGGCCTCGGGTAATGCAACATTGACCCGTAACTGGCTGCAGTCATTCCCTGCCGCTGAGCGTGAACAGGTACTGTCAGAGCTGGGACAGCGTCTTTTCAAGTATCCATTGACATTGATGGAGCCGCCGGTTGTGGGCCTGGGGCCTCGTCAGCTGGCGTTGCTGCGCACCGGTTATCCGTTGGTGATGTTTAATCCTAATGGACGAACCATGACCATGTATGTCGGTATGGAAGGCGATTCGCGTATTCTGCGCATGGGACCGGTGGAGTTACTGGATCTTTACCCGTTCCGGCTATTGGCAACCATTGGCCTGTTCATGCTGGCATCGATGAGTATTGCCATTTATGTCCTGGTGCGTGGACTGGAGCGGCGGTTACGCAAAATGGAAGAGGCGGCCACCCAGATATCCCATGGAAACCTGGATATCAGGGTTAAGATGCATGGCTCCGATTCCATTGGTCAGCTGGCGCTGGCTTTTAATGGCATGGCCAGTCATATCCAGCGGTTGCTGAGTATTCAGAAAGAAATGATCCGTGGCGTATCCCATGAGTTACGCACCCCGGTGGCGCGACTCCGTTTTGCCCTTGAAATGGTGGCTGATGCAGAAACACCGTCTGAACGGGAGCAGTATATCAACGGGATGGATCACGACATCGAAGAGTTGGACAAGCTCGTTGATGAGATTCTGACTTATGCCAACCTGGAGCAGGGAACGCCGGTCATTCGTTATGAACGGGCTGATGTTGATCATATCGTGGCCCAGGTGGTTGAAGAGCATCGTCGTCTGCAAACCCGAATCACTATCGAACATGTACCATGCAAGGCGCTGGAGCACCGTCGCCGGATTGATGTGGATAAACGCTATATCCACCGGGCAATCCAGAATCTGGTTGGTAACGCTTGCCGCTATGCGGAATCGACAATCAGGGTGAGTTTCAGCGTTAGCCATGACAGCTGTCGTGTGGATGTTGAAGATGATGGTCCCGGCATTCCAGAAGAACAGCGTGACCGGGTATTCACGGCATTTGCGCGATTGGATGACAGCCGCACCCGCGCTTCAGGCGGCTATGGGTTGGGACTGTCGATTGTGCGTCGCATCATGAACTGGCATAACGGCCAGGCCATGGTGGGTAAGAGTGAGGCATTGGGTGGGGCGCGATTCAGCTTGGTCTGGCCGAGACGACAGGCATGATGTTTAGAAAAATCATTCTGTCGTCTGATTGTCAATTGTAAAGATACATTTGTTTACGCCACTGCTATGGCATATCACATGCGTATTTGACATGATTGACAACGCAGCTTTGTCAGATTAGTCAAAGATGCAAGTGAGGTTGTAGTTGGAATTTTATTCCTGATTATTGTTCTTGTCTTAGGCCCACCGTTTGGTGGGTCTTTTTTTTATCCGCTGACAGCGTCTGCTTCAGGCAGTGGTCTGCGAATCTGGGGCAGTGTCTTGAAGCAGGTCGCTTTGGCCGTTTTGAGAAAATCTGTCATAAATGGCATATCCCGCTGCTCTTCCCGAATGGCCGCGTAAAGCGTGGACCACAAGCCTTTCTCGCCCAGTTTTAGTGCCTTTATGTACCTTTGTTCCAGATATTCATGCATAGCCCAGTTGGGCAGTGCGCAGACGCCCCGGTTGCTGACCACGAGCTGAACCATCATGACGGTCAATTCTGTGAGGCGGATGCTGGCAGGCTCGGCATTCGCGGGATCCAGGAATTGCCGGAAGATATCCAAACGTTGTCGTTCGACGGGGTAGGTGATCAGAATCTCCTGTGCCAGCTGTTCAGGGCGTATGCAGGCTTGTCGTGCCAAGGGGTGACGATTACTCACGGCCAGTAGCATTTCGTAGCGAAACAGGGGTTCGTAGTGGATGCCGGGTAATTCATCGGGATCAGAAGTCACAACGAGATCAAGATCGCCGCGGGTCAGCGCCGGCAGGGGCGTGAAATTAAAGCCGCTGGCGAGGTCCAGTTCGACTTCCGGCCAGTGGTCACGGAATCTATCCAGCGTTGGCATTAACCATTGGTAACAGCTGTGACACTCAATCGCCATATGCAGCCGGCCTGATTGTCCGCCAGCCAGTCGGGCAAGATCTCGTTCCGTATTCCGAACGGTGGGCAGGATATCATCCGCGAGTTGTAACAGCCTGAGACCTGCTGTGGTGAAGCGAAGCGGTCGGGTTTTGCGGATAAACAACGCCTGCCCGAGTCGTGCTTCCAGATCTTTGATCTGGTGAGAGAGGGCTGACTGGGTCAGGTGTACCCGTTCAGCGGCTTCGACCAGACTGCCGCATTCGCGCAGGGCTTCCAGGGTTTTCAGGTGGCGTATTTCAAGCATGACTATTAGAAATTCTCATTGTTATGTTTAGAAATATGAGATTGATTCAATTTTAGCCGGCTTCCAGAATACGACTCAACCGGTCAGGAGTGACCAGGTACACATAACAACCAGAAATTGACAGACGAGCGTGGGAGTTACAGGAATGGCGATTGCACATGTGCCCGGTTTTCCCCGGATTGGTGCACAACGAGAATTAAAGCGTGCGGTAGAAGCCTATTGGGCTGGCAAGATGGATCAGGCTGAGTTGATGGCGGCCGGTCAGGCCATGCGCGCCACAAACTGGCAACAGCAACAGGCCGCAGGTCTTGATGTTGTGACCGTGGGTGACTTTGCCTGGTATGACCATGTGCTGAACCATTCCATGATGTTTGGCGTCATACCAGCGCGTTTTGGTGATAGCGATGCGGCGTCCTCTTTCTCCCTGGATACGATGTTTCGTATGGCACGGGGGCGGGCGCCGAGCGGTCAGCCGGCAGCAGCCTGTGAAATGACCAAATGGTTCGATACCAACTATCACTACATCGTGCCTGAATTTACCGCTGACCAGACGTTCTCGCTGGAGACGGATAACTTGTTTGCGGAAATCGCCGAGGCACAGGCTGCGGGGTATCAGGTCAAACCGGTTTTAATTGGTCCTGTCACTTACCTTTGGCTGGGCAAGGAGAAAGGCGAGGCCTTCGATCGGTTAAACCTGCTGCCGGATTTGCTGGCTGTCTATGCTGAATTGCTGCATCGACTACAGACACTGGGTATTGAGTGGGTTCAGATGGATGAGCCGGCACTGGTGCTGGATCTTCCGGCAGAGTGGCAGCAGGCCTACGAATCCGCCTATAACCGACTGCAGGGGGCGGGATGCAAGACGTTGCTGACTACCTATTTTGGTCATCTGGATGACAATCTGGGGCTGGCGGTTAACCTGCCGGTGGATGGTCTGCATATTGATGTCGTACGGGCGCCTGAGCAATTGGATGCTGTCCTTGACCGCCTGCCGGCCTATAAGGTGCTGTCGCTGGGTGTGGTGAATGGTCGTAACGTCTGGCGTAATAACCTGCGGGCTTCTCTGACCTTGCTGGAACGTGCTTATCAGCGTGTTGGTGAACGGCTTTGGGTGTCTGCCAGTTGTTCGTTGCTGCACAGTCCTGTTGATCTGACGTTTGAAGCTGAACTGGATGATGATGTCAAAAGCTGGCTGGCGTTCAGTGTGCAGAAGTTGTATGAGATAGCGGCTCTTGGACGTCTGGTAGGTGGGAATGGGAGAGAGGAAGATCAGTTGTTATTGGCCGCCAGTGATGCCGCACAGACAGCGCGCGCTGGCGCCCAGCTTATCCATGACCAGCAGGTGCAACAGCGGATTAGCCAGATAACGTCAGCCATGTGTGAGCGTCGTTCGCCCTATGATAAGCGTGCCAGGGCGCAGCATGATCGGTTTGGTTTGCCGCTGTATCCGACAACGACCATCGGCTCCTTTCCCCAGACAGCGGAAATTCGGACGAATCGTAACCGCTTCCGTAAGGGGGAGCTGGATGAAAGCGCTTATGTCCGTTTGATGGAGGAGGAAATTGCCTCCGTTATTGCACGACAGGAGGCGTTGGGGCTGGATGTTCTGGTCCATGGTGAAGCCGAACGAAATGATATGGTCGAATACTTTGGTGAGCAGTTGGAAGGTTTTGCCTTTACCCGTAACGGCTGGGTGCAGAGTTATGGCTCTCGTTGTGTTAAACCGCCCATCATTGTCGGGGATATCTACCGCAACGGACCAATGACTGTGGAGTGGACGACATTTGCCCAATCTTGTACGGAGAAACCTGTCAAGGGCATGCTAACAGGGCCGGTCACGATCCTGTGCTGGTCATTTCCTCGGGAAGATGTGTCGCGGGAGACTTCCTGTCGGCAGCTGGCGCTGGCATTGCGTGATGAGGTGCTGGATCTGGAGCGCGCGGGTATCGGGATTATCCAGATTGATGAGCCAGCGATTCGGGAAGGTTTGCCATTACGATGTGCTGAGTGGAAGGCCTACCTGAGCTGGGCGGTGGATTGCTTCCGCATTGCAGCATCTGGGGTAGATGATCATACGCAGATTCATACACATATGTGTTACAGCGAGTTCAACGACATTATCGAAGCGATTGCGGCCATGGATGCGGATGTCATTACCATCGAGACCTCCCGCTCTGACATGGGGTTGCTGGATGTGTTTAAGGACTTTGCTTATCCCAATGAAATTGGGCCGGGTGTTTATGACATCCATTCACCCAATGTTCCCGATGCCGAATGGATGCGGGAGCTACTGCATAAGGCAGAGGAAAGGATCCCCGCCCGGCGATTGTGGGTTAACCCGGACTGCGGCCTGAAAACACGGCAGTGGCCTGAAGTTGAGCAGGCTCTGGCACAGATGGTTTCTGTTGCCCAGACCTTGCGCGAGGAACATGAGGTGATAGAGGCGGTTTGAGGTTGTCACTGAAACCGGTCAGGAGGCCGGTTTCAGTGCGTCATAGGGCACGGCCTTATGACCTGCGAGGTATTGACTTAAGCGGTTCACCTGGATTGCCGGCATTTCCATTCCGGTCTTGGTTCGGCGCCAGAGAATATCGTCCGCTGTCACCGCCCATTCCTGTTCAATCAGGTAGTCGACTTCCCGGGCGTATAAACCATTGCCAAAGTGTTCACCCAGGTCTTCCAGGCACTGGCTGTGCTGAAGCAGGTCTTTGCTGCGTGTGCCATAAGTGCCAAGGTAGCGCTGACGCACGGATTCGGGTAACCAGGGGTGGGATTCAGCAAGTTCACTGGCACAGGTTTCAATATCCGCGCATTCACCACCGGGCAGTGGGGATTCAGCCGTCCATGCAGGTTTCAGGTCAGGGAACCATGGCGACAGTTTCTTCAGTGCCGCCTCGGCTAATTTCCGGTAGGTGGTCAGCTTGCCGCCAAAGACGTTAAGCAGAGGTACATTGCCGTTTTTATCGCTGACGGTCAGCGTATAGTCCCGGGTGATGGCGGATGGGTCGCTGGATTCATCGTTACACAGCGGACGCACGCCGGAGAAGGTGTGAACAATGTCGTTTTTAGTCAATTGCTGACGGAAGCTGTCGTTGACCAATGTGAGAAGATACTGAATTTCATCCTCAGAAATGGCCGCTTTTGCAGGATCCCCTTCGTACTCCATATCGGTTGTACCAATGATGGAATACTTATCCAGCCACGGGATCACAAACACAATACGACGATCCTTGTTTTGCACGATATAGGCATGGGGTTGATCATGTAGCCTGGGAACAACGATATGGCTGCCCTTGATCATGCGAATGCCGTATTCCGGCTGTAAATGCAGCTGGTTTTCTATGACATTGGCCACCCAGGGGCCGGCAGCATTGACCAGACTTTTGGCGTAATAAAGAACAGTTTCCCCTGTATCCCGAGTCAGCGCTATTTCCCAGTAGGGGTTAGTGCCCTCAAGGCGTTTGGCGCCCGTGCAGCGGGTTCGGGTCAGAATTTGGGCCCCTTTTTCCCGGGCGGCAATCGCATTACAGATGACTAACCGGGCATCATCGACCCAGCAGTCTGAATATTCAAATGTGGTTTTGAAGGCTGGTTTCAGCGGTGAACTTTCGTCCAGTTTGACAGTGCGGCAGCCGGGCAGGACTTCCCGGCGAGCTAGGGTGTCGTAAAGAAAGAGGCCGCAGCGGATCATCCATGCAGGGCGCAGATGAGGGGCATGGGGGAGCTGGAAGCGCATGGGCTGGACCAGATGAGGGGCACTTTTCAACACCACTTCCCGTTCCCTTAATGCTTCACGCACCAGCCTGAATTCATAATGTTCGAGGTAGCGCAGGCCGCCATGAATCAGTTTGCTGCTGGCGGATGAGGTGGCGGAGGCCAAATCGGCCTGTTCGCAAAGCAAAACACTCAGTCCTCGGCCGGCGGCATCGCGGGCAATGCCTACGCCGTTAATGCCACCGCCAATGATGAGCATATCCAGAGGATTTTCAGCCGTTATTCCCGGTTGTTCGACAGCCTGCATGGTTGGATTCCGTTTTCGAATTAGAAAATTATGTGTTCATAAACGAAAATTATATGTTCATTTTAGAATTTGTGAGTGAAAACTCAATCGTTTCTGAACAATAAATAACGAAAAAGGAATAGAAATCCGGCTAATTAGTCTGTCAGGGTTAGTTGGACGCCGTGTTCATCCAGCAGCTGACAGATGGAGACTGAGGGTTTGCAATCAGTAAACACGCGGTGAAAGCGGGTGATAGCGTCCAGCCTCACAACCGCGTTGCGGCCAAACTTGGAATGATCCGCCGCCAGGAATAGCTGCCGGGAGTTATTCATAATGGCGCGGGAAACATGGACTTCCTGGTAATCGAAATCCAGCAGGGAGCCATCCTCATCAATACCGCTGATACCGAGGATGCCAAAATCCACCTTGAACTGTTCGATGAAATCCTCGGTCGCCTGGCCGACCAGGCCGCCATCTCCCCTGACGGTGCCGCCGGTTAGCAGGATGTCAAAATCATCTTTCTGGCTGAGAATCGTGGCAACATGGATATTATTGGTAATGACCCTGAGGCCACGGTGTTCCAGCAGTGCCTGAGCGATGGCTTCTGTGGTGGTGCCAATATTGATGAACAGGGAACAGTGGTTTGGGATAGCAGCCGCCACGGCTGCGGCGATCCGCTGCTTTTGGTTGGAAGACTGGGAGATCCGGTCATTGTAATCCGTGTTCTGTATGGACGAATCAATGCCTGCGCCGCCGTGATAACGTTTCAGTTTTCCCTCATTGGCGAGCTGATTGATATCCCGGCGGATGGTTTGCGGTGTGACACGAAAATGCTGGGCCAGTTCGTCAATGGTGGCGTAGCCACTGCCAGTGATGTAGTCGAGAATGGCGGTACGGCGGTCGAAATGGTCCATACAGGTGTTTCATTTCCGGTCAGGTGTGGCGTGGGTTCTGCCCGGCAGGGGGCTGAGGTTCATGGTAGCATTACTGTCATCGAATAAATAACTGTCGCATGTGATGATGAGCATGCATGCGAATAAGTGAATGTGTCAGGGGTCAGGGCATGACAATCAAAACAGTTTTGGCAGGTGTGCTGTTATCAGTGCTGGTGGGATGTCAGACGATTAATACCACTGACAGTGGGGTTGTGGGTGTTCAGCGGGAGCAACGGATGTTCGCCCTGCTTAGCGCTGAGCAGGTGGATACCATGTCAGCCTCAGCCTATCACAACACCATTAAAGAGGCTGGCGGCAAGAAAACCCTGAATACGGATGATGCCACCCTGAAGCGATTGCGGCGGATTGCTGCCAATCTGGTGGATGAAACCCGTGCGTTTCGGGTAGATGCCCAGCAATGGCGCTGGGAAGTGAATGTCATTCAGAGCGATGTGAAGAATGCCAGCTGCATGCCCGGGGGGAAGATTCTGTTTTACAGTGGGATCATTGATCGCCTGAAACTCACTGATGATGAAATTGCCGCCATCATGGGGCATGAAATGGCGCATGCCTTGCGAGAACATGGTCGTGAGGCGATGTCCGAAGCCTATGCTGTTGAGCTGGGTCGGGGCGCCGTTGGCGCGCTGCTGGGACTGGATGACAATGTGATGGGGTTGGCCAACAATGTCGTCCAGTATGCCCTGACATTACCCAATAGCCGGGAAAAGGAAGCAGAAGCCGATATTATCGGTCTTGAGCTGATGGCCCGTGCGGGTTACCACCCGCAGGCGGCTATCACGCTGTGGCAGAAAATGGCCAAGCAGGGCGGTGATCAGCCACCGGAGTTCATGAGCACACATCCGGCGACCGAAACGCGTATTGAAGGTCTACGTCACTATATTCCAAAGGTCATGCCCCTTTATCATCAGGCGCGCAATTATTCGTCCTGATGTCGTGTCCGGGGGTCAGTCGACGAGGTAGGTTGGCAAAACTTCCTCGTTCAGGCTGAGCCCTGTTTCATCGCCCGCTTTCAAGGATGTTTTTCCCGGTACTGTCACAGTAATGACCTGGCTTGAAGGCAGCGCTATATGTAGCAAGGTGTAGCTCCCCTGAAAGGTGCGTCGTACGACCTGGCCTTTGTAAGGGCTCTGGGTTTCCAGGCTGAGATGATCCGGTCGGACAAGTACCTCGACAGTGCGGTTCTCAGGGTAAGACTGTGGGTTTGGCAGTGAGCCAAGCTCGGTTTGGATGTGTCCGTCGATGACTTTGCCGAGAATCAGGCATCCTTCACCAATAAAGCGTGCCGTAAAAGCGGTGGCGGGTGCATCATAGAGATTTTCTGGTGTATCCCATTGCAAGAGCTTACCGTTGTGCATCACGCCGATCTTGTCAGCAAAGGAAAAGGCTTCATCCTGATCATGGGTGACCAGGATTGCGCTGATCTGTGCCGCCTGGAGAATATCTCGTACTTCACGGGCGAGACTGGTGCGCAGCTCGGCATCCAGATTAGAAAACGGCTCGTCCAACAGCAGCAGGCGTGGTTCCGGGGCAAGGGCGCGGGCCAGCGCAACCCGCTGCTGTTGCCCTCCTGACAATTCATGCGGATAACGCTTGGCCATGGTGGTGAGCCCGGTCAGATCCAGCAGGCGATCAACCGTTGCCTTGCAGTTTGCCTGTTTGTGAATCCCGAAGGCGATATTGTCCCTGATGGTCAGGTGAGGGAATAAGGCATAATCCTGAAACACCATGCCCAGATGGCGCTTCTCCGGGGGAATCTGGAAATCTGGTGTCGACAGCGCGGTGCCGGCGAGCAGAATACTGCCGGCAGTGATCCTTTCAAAACCGGCAATGGCGCGCAGGGTCGTGGTTTTGCCACAGCCGCTTGGACCCAGCAGGCAGGCTGCTTCACCTTTCTCAATCACAAAACTGACAGCATCAACAGCGGCATGGCTGCCGTAATGGCAGGATAGGGTATCGACGGTGAGCAGGTGTGGCGTCATGGAGTTCCGTAATGTCGTTCAGAGTGCCGGGCTCAGGCGTTGATCAGCTGTTTTGGATAAGCCGTGGCTCGCCGCATGAGTTGGCGTTGATGGTAATCGGCAGGGGGAGAGATGGCAATTATCCATGGTGGATGGGTGCGTGTTACGTGGCTTGAACTGTCTGGTAAAAGATCGCTTCCTTTGCGGGTGGGGAGAGCCGGGGGGAAGGTTATGCTTTGTTGCCGGTAAGACTGCCTAAGCTTATGCGTTTTTTATATGCGGCTGATTTCTGATCCGTGAATATACTTACCTGCGCTGCATGTATTGCTTATTTAATATTGGTTGACACGTAGCGGGTTGCAGGCGACTGGATGTGATATCCGGATAACCTGTGAAGCATCAATGCAAGTTGTTCGCACGCTGGAGTGTGATCATGGCTGGCAAAAGAGCGGGGTGGCGTGCCGCGCTGGTATGCGGTACCGCATCACTGTTTTGTTTTCTTCAATTCATGTTACAGGGCGCGCCGGGAATGTTTGTGCCGGCGCTGATGGATGATCTCTCCATATCACCGGCCCAGATCGGTTTTATATCCAGTGCCTTTGTTTGTACCTATATGATTTGCCAGGTACCGGCAGGTCTGGTGATTGACCGCTGGGGTGCGCGCTGGGCCATGTTTGTCTCGTTATTGGCGATTACGCTTGGTTGTTTGTTGTTTTCCTGGGCAGACACCTGGCAGATGGCAGTGCTCGGGCGCATGCTGATGGGCGTGGCTGCCGCAGCAGGCATTACGGGTTGTATGTATTTAGCGGGCAACTGGTATCCGGCGGCCTGGTTTCCCCTGATTGCCGGTATCATCGAGATGGTGGCCATGCTGGGCGGTGGCGCCGGCAGTGTGGTGCTGGAAACCTATGACGGACAGTGGCGATCAGCGTTTCTGGACATGGGCGTTCTTGCGGCTGCTATTGCTATCGCTATCGCCTTTTTTGTTCGGGATAAACCGGCCTTTGCCAGGGATGAGGGCTTGAATGATCTCGATGAAAGTGATCCTCAGGCTTTAGGGCTGGTCGATACTTTGGGTAAATTGATGCACCTGCCGGTATTCTGGATCTGTGCTTTTTATGGCGGTGTCATTTACGCACTGATCAGTAGTTTTGCCCAGTTATGGTGTATTCCCTACCTCAACAGTTTGTACCCGGAATGTCAGCGTCAGGTGGCGGAAGGCACTGCGCTGATATTTCTCGGGCTGGCGGTCGGCACGCCACTATGTGGCATGATGGCCAGCCTGACGGGCAAGAATAAACCGGTGCTGGTGGGCGGTGCTGTGCTGGTGGCAGTGGCCATGTGGGTCGTCATGTATCAGCCACTGTCACTGCTGGGAATGTCCGCAATACTCTTTTTCATGGGGTTGGCATCAGGCTCTTATGCGCTGGTTTATGGTGCTGTAAGAAATGTTGTTTGCTCTCGGATTCGAGCCACTGCCATCGCATTGCTTAATGCTCTGATGCTGCTCGGCTCTCCCCTGTTTCAACCCGTCTCGGGTTGGCTGCTGGATCGGGCGCTGTCCAGCCAGGGAGCGCTTGATGTGGCGTCCTATCAGGTCGCGATGTTGCCATTGCTGGCCTGTATGTTGCTGTCCATTCCGTTATGTTTTCTGATCAATGAGCAGCGGCCGAAACGCCCTGCACGGCGGTTGCGTCATGCCCATGTCTGGATTGTCAGAGGGAAGTGGTTGAACTGTATCCGCTGATGAAGGTTATAATTCGCTCTGATTTATAGACCCAAGACCAGAGGTAATGCATGTCAGAGGACGTGATTGAAACGATTAAGCAGCAGATAGCCGATAATGATGTCCTGCTGTACATGAAGGGATCTCCGAGAATGCCGCAGTGTGGCTTTTCTTCACGCGCGGTGCAGGTTCTGATCGCCTGTGGTGAGAAGTTCGCGTATGTGGATATTCTGGAAAATCCGGAAATTCGTGCCAACCTGCCGAAATACGCAAACTGGCCGACCTTTCCTCAGCTCTGGATCAAGGGTGAGCTGGTCGGTGGCAGTGATATCCTCGTCGACCTTTACGAGAAGGGTGAGTTGCAGTCAATGATCAAGGCTGCTGTGAATAGTGAGTCAGAATCCTCTGACAGTGCCGGACAGGCGTAATTTCTGTCTGCAACCGGTTATTCCAATGGAATAGCCGGTTCTTTTTAGGCCATTGTTTTGTGTTTCTTGCCCGTTTTCCTTCCTCCTGTTTCCCCATTCCTTTTCTGGTTTCTGTCAATTAATTTTTTCTATCAGACAGAGATAAAATTTCTATCAGGATTTCCTGTGTCTGCGGTAGGCGATCTTCGGTGCAGGGTATATGATGTAGATCATTTGTCCCGGGCCAATAGGGGTAATCCTTGGCGGTCCAGTTGATCAATACTGATGGAGAAACTCAATGGGCGTATTGGTAGGTAAGAAAGCACCTGATTTCACGGTTCCTGCAGTTTTGGCTGACGGCACCATTGTCGACGAGTATAACTTTGCGGAAGCCATCAAGGGCAAATACGGCCTGGTGTTCTTCTATCCGCTGGATTTCACCTTTGTCTGCCCTTCAGAACTGATTGCGCTGGATCACCGCATTGAGCAGTTCAAGGAAAAAGGCGTTGAAGTTGTCGGTGTTTCCATTGACTCCCACTTCAGCCACAACGCATGGCGTAATACTCCGGTCGACAAAGGCGGTATCGGTCATGTCGGTTACACCCTGGCAGCGGATATGCGTCACGATATTGCCAAGGCATACGACGTTGAATCCGAAGGTGGTGTTGCGTTCCGTGGCGCTTTCCTGATCGATAAAGAAGGTACTGTTCGCGCCCAGATCGTAAATGACCTGCCACTGGGTCGTAACATTGACGAGCTGCTGCGTCTGGTTGATGCCCTGCAGTTCCACGAAGAGCACGGCGAAGTCTGCCCGGCTAACTGGGAAAAAGGCAAGAAAGGTATGCAGGCCAACCCGAATGGTGTTGCTGCTTACCTGTCAGAGAATGCTGACGAACTGTAATTGATTGTTCAATACTGATAAAAAAAGCCCTGCAATAGCAGGGCTTTCTTGTTTACAGGATCATTGCAGCAACCCAGCCAAATGCCAGTAGTGGCAGGTTGTAGTGGATAAATGTCGGTATAACAGAATCCCTGATGTGATCGTGTTGGCCGTCAGCATTCAAGCCGGCAGTAGGGCCGATGGTGGAATCGGATGCCGGTGAACCGGCATCACCCAGTGCGCCGGATGTGCCTACCAGTGCAGCAACGGCCAGTGGCGAGAAACCAAGGGAAAGGCCAAGTGGTACGTATAGGGTCGCAATGATCGGTACGGTCGAAAAGGATGAGCCAATGCCCATGGTAACCAGCAGACCAACCAGCAGCATCATGAACGCAGCCAGTCCTTTATTACCCTGAATCATCTCGCCAATAGCGTTGACCAGCTGTGGTACGGCGCCCGTGGTTCTTAGCACTTCAGAAAAGCCGGCGGCAGTGATCATGATGAAGCCGCAGAAGGCCATCATTTTCATGCCCTGCACAAACACGTCATCAGCAGAGCGCCAGCAGATGACACCGCCAATAACCAGAGTCATACAGCCGACCAGGGCGCCAAGGCTCATGGAGCCGGTTTGCAGCTGTGCGGTCAGTGCCAGTGCGACGGCGAGTCCGGTAATCAGCGCATTTTTTCTGGATACTTTAGGTGCCGCTTGATCGCTGGACGTTGCTTTTTCATCAATACGATAGGTTCTAGGCTTGCGATAGGTAATGAATACAGCAGTCAGCATACCCAGGAACATACCGACAACCGGAATGATCATGGCGCTGGACATGGAGAAACCGGCCGTGTCGAGACCATTGGTTTTCAGGTTGGCAGCCAGGATCTCATTCAGATAGATATTACCGAAACCGACCGGGAACAGCATGTAGGTAGCCGTCAGGCCGAAGGTGATCACACAGGCGACTTGACGACGATCCAGCTGCATTTTGCTGAAAGCGCTCAGCAGGGGCGGAATCAGGATCGGTATAAAGGCGATGTGGACAGGAATCAGGTTTTGGGAGGCGATTGCCATCAGCATGATGCTGCCCAGCAGGCCAAACTTGATCAGGCGGGGGTTGCCTTTCTCCTTCGCCTTATCCATCTGGTTGATAATGCCGCCGGCCAGGGCTTCAGGGATGCCGGAGCGGGAGATCGCCATGGCAAAGGCGCCGAGTAAGGCATAGCTCAGGGCGATGCTGGCGCCGCCGCCCAGTCCTGCGCCAAATGCAGACAGAGTTTCTTCCAGGTTAAGTCCACCGGTCAGGCCACCGGCCAATGCGCCCAGAAAGAGGGCTAAAATTACGTTTACGCGCATCAGACTCAGCGAGAGCATGATGACCACCGCAACAATCACTGCGTTCATGGGTCAAACCTTCAGGTCTTAAATGTTTGGGTTGCCGCCGTGTTCTTAATTATGCATCAGCTTATGCGGTGACACGGGCAGTATAGCTGTCGGAAGCTGTCAGGATAGATAACAGAATCCGTTTGAAACGTGGGTTTCAGTGATGATGGTGGTGCAGGTGGGAATGATGCAGGCAGGCAGAACAGACAGATTCAGAAGTGACCGTGGGTAGTGAGCAGTATGAGTCAAAGAGTATTAGCATCTTATTGTCTCGGTAATGGTGTATCTGGACTGAACTGCGTCTGCAGTTGTTGGAAAAATAACCTGAACGGCCGCAGCTCTGCAAGGCTTTTGTCAGAATTTTTTGAGAAAGAAAACGCTCTGGCTAGCGGCTCAGAGCGTTCAGATAGGGTGGGGTAATCAGTCGTTCCAGCCGCCGAGTTCTTTCCAGCGGTTGACGATGGTGCAGAACAATTCGGCGGTTTTCCGGGTGTCATACCGGGCGGAGTGCGCTTCATTTTTATCGAAACGAATACCGGCCACATCACAGGCGCGGGCCAAAACGGTCTGACCATAAGCAAGGCCTGAAAGCGTTGCAGTATCAAAGCAGGAGAACGGATGGAACGGATTCCGCTTGATGTCATTCCGTTCTGCGCAGGCGTTGACAAAGCCCAGGTCGAAGGTGGCGTTGTGGCCCACCAGAATGGCGCGTGAACAGCCATACCGTTTAACGGCCTTGCGTACAGATTTGAAAATATTGGTCAGTGCTTCCTGTTCCGGATGCGCAATGCGCAACGGATGGAAAGGATCGATCCCGATGAATTCAATCGCTGCCTTCTCAATGTTGGCGCCGTCAAACGGTTTCACATGGTAGGCGATTTCATCTTCCGGCATGACGTAGCCGTTTTCGTCCATACCAATGGTAATGGCGGCTATTTCCAGCAGGGCATCGGTCTTGGCGTTGAAGCCGCCGGTCTCTACATCAATGACAACCGGTAGGAAACCACGGAAGCGGTCCGCCATGGGGGAATGTGAACGGTTGTATTCCTCGTTACTCACACCAATGCCTTAATTGTTAACTGAGGGAGCCGGACTGCCCTTAGACAGTCCGGAGGTACTGCATGGTTTGACGCTATGTCTAAACGTTTTCCACTATCCAGTGTAACTGCTCACCCGCCTTCAGGGGAACGACTTCCTCGTCACCCAGGGGCAGGGAAGCGGGTACATCCACGGTCTGTCTGACCAGGGTGATGGTGTCGCTATTGCGTGGCAGCCCGTAGAAATCAGCACCGAAGTGGCTGCTGAAAGCTTCCAGACGATCCAGCGCATTCATGGATTCGAAAGCCTCGGCATAAAACGCCATGGCGCCGAAGGCGGAGAAGCAACCGGCGCAGCCACAGCTGCTTTCCTTGGCACCTTTGGCATGCGGCGCAGAGTCTGTGCCAAGGAAAAACTTAGGGCTGCCGCTGGTGGCGGCCTGCAACAAAGCTTCCTGATGGATGTTGCGCTTCAGGATGGGCAGGCAGTAAAAGTGCGGTTTAATACCGCCAACCAACATGTGATTGCGGTTATACAGCAGGTGTTGAGGCGTAATAGTAGCCGCAATGTTATCAGAGGCACCCGCGACAAACTGGGCGGCTTCTTTCGTGGTGATGTGTTCCATGACCACTTTCAGCTCCGGGTAACGATCAACCAGCGGCAGCAGGTGGCGATCAATAAATACCTTTTCCCGGTCAAAAATATCAATGTGATTCTCGGTGACTTCACCATGTACCAGCAGGGGCAGGTTGTTATCAATCATTGCCTCCAGCGCCGGGAAAATTTTCTCCAGGGAGGTGACACCGGAGTCGGAATTGGTGGTGGCACCGGCAGGATACAGTTTCAGTGCATACACATCGCCCATGGCTTTCGCTTCGCTGACAATCGCCGCTGTAGTGTTGTCAGTGAGATAGAGAGTCATCAATGGCTGGAATGCGCTGCCCGCAGGGATATGCTCAAGGATGCGTGCTTTATACTCGGTCGCCAGCTGCGCGGTGGTGACCGGCGGGCGCAGGTTGGGCATGATAATCGCACGGCCGAAATCCCTGGCGCTAGCCGCCACGGTCTCTTTCAGAACCTTGCCGTCACGCAGGTGAAGGTGAAAATCATCCGGGCGGGTAATCTGCAATCGTTCTGTCATTGACGAAAAAGCCTGTCTCTGAAGCCGTTGGGGGCGGGTAACTGGTCGGCGAATCTTACCCGAAGCATCGCCTGAAAGGTATACAGGGTTAACCGGTTGGTTAGTACGGGGCGGTGAATCCGGGGCTGGTTTTGTTCTAATACGGTGGGAGTAGGTAAAAAACTGCGGTAATTATCGCTGAAATAGCGGCTTTCCCGCGGCAGGCTCTATGCTTTCAGGCGGAGAGCGGGGTAGAATGGCCGCCCCGACGCAGAGAATTACAACGTTTAAACGAGAAGTCGATCGGAGTCAGTCTTTAATGAAAGATATCAGCAAGGTTGTACTCGCTTACTCTGGAGGTCTCGATACCTCTGTGATAGCGAAGTGGCTTGAGGATACCTACCACTGTGAAGTGGTCACCTTCACGGCCGATCTGGGCCAGGGTGAAGAGGTAGAACCTGCACGTGCTAAAGCCGAAGCCCTCGGCATCCGAGAAATCTACATTGAAGACCTGCGAGAAGAGTTCGTCCGAGACTATGTTTTTCCCATGTTCCGGGCGAACACCATCTATGAAGGGGAATACCTGCTGGGCACGTCCATTGCCCGTCCATTGATTGCCAAGCGGCTGGTTGAAATTGCCAGTGAAACCGGTGCGGATGCCATTTCCCACGGTGCCACGGGTAAGGGGAATGACCAGGTGCGTTTTGAGCTGGGCGCTTATGCGCTCAAGCCCGGTATTCAGGTGATCGCTCCCTGGCGGGAATGGGATCTGAATTCCCGGGAAAAACTGCTGGCTTATTGCGATCGCCATGGTATTGCCGTGGAGCGTAAGAAAGGCAAATCACCGTATTCAATGGATGCCAATCTCCTGCATATCTCTTATGAAGGCGGCATTCTGGAAGATCCCTGGGCGGAGCCGGAAGAGGATATGTGGCGCTGGAGTGTCTCGCCCGAGGCAGCGCCAGAGTCGCCATTGTACCTGGAGCTGGCTTACCGTAACGGTGATATCGTTGCCATTGATGGTAACGACATGACACCGGCTGAAGTACTGGCCTACCTGAATAAAGTAGGCGGTGAGCATGGTGTGGGCAGAACCGATATTGTTGAGAACCGCTATGTAGGCATGAAGGCCCGGGGCTGTTATGAGACACCCGGAGGCACCATTATGCTGAAGGCGCATCGGGCGATTGAGTCCATTACGCTGGATCGTGAAGTGGCGCACCTGAAAGATGAGCTGATGCCGCGCTATGCCAAGCTGATCTACAACGGTTACTGGTGGTCGCCGGAGCGTCGCATGTTGCAGCAGATGATTGATGAATCCCAGATCAATGTCAGTGGTCGGGTTCGGATCAAACTGTATAAAGGCAATATCACGGTTGTTGGCAGGGAATCAGATCAGTCGCTGTTTGATGAAAGTATCGCGACATTTGAAGATGATGCCGGTGCGTATGATCAGGCGGATGCAGCAGGTTTTATCAAACTCAATGCATTGCGTTTGCGCATTGCCGCGGGTAAAGGCAGAAACCTGTTGGATTGATGTTGTCTTATTATATGTTCTAAGTAAAAAGGCCCTTAAACGGGCCTTTTTTATTGTCTGTTTAACCGAGCCCTTGTCCGGCATGGGTCATCTGGATCAGTTCTATCTTGTAACCATCCGGATCTTCAACGAAGGCGATCTCGGTTTTGCCTCCCTTAACCGGACCCGGTTCCCGGGTAATATTGCCGCCGGCGGCGCGGATCGATTCGCAGGTACCGTACAGGTCGTCGACGCCGATGGCTATGTGGCCAAAGGCGTTACCGTGATCGTAACTCTCGGTGCCCCAGTTATAGGTCAGTTCAATCACCGCGCCCTGACTTTCGTCACCATAGCCCAGAAAGGCCAGGGTATACTGGTATTCAGCGTTTTCCGACTGGCGGATCAGTTGCATCTTCAGCACATCCCGGTAGAAGGTAATGGAGCGGTCAAGGTCGCCGACCCGCAGCATGGTGTGCAGTAGTCTCATCAGTTTTTCTCATGTCTGTTTTGTGGCAAGTATTCTATCGTAGTGATGGCAAGAAATGTCAGTGGATACAAAATGTCATCTATTCAGGCGAATTGGTCATGTGAGTTACTGATTGAAAACTGTCTTACTCCCGTATGGCTTTGGCTATTCAAATCTGAGTGGCTTTATTCTGCTGATTTATCCACTGTTTTAGGAAGGTTGTTATGGGAAATGTTGAATCAGGCTGGAGAACAAGATTTCAGACGTGTTTTGAGTCACTTCTGGGATTTTTGCGGGTATGTTTTTTTTGCTGTCGGCGTGTTGAATCTACAGCTAGTGATGATGTGGAGAGTCAACTAGCCAGCGTTAGCCAAGATTTAACATCAGGTCTGCCTATGAGTGAAAGGCGAGCGACTAACAATCCGGGAGGGGTAAGTGATCAGGAATTATCATCAGATTGCGGCACAGCAGAGAACCTTTCGTCAGATTGCGGCACCACAGAAAATGGCAATGGAGAGAATGGCAGTGGAGGTGCTGGAGACGGAGAGGGCTCCGTAGGCTCTCATGCATCGACTAGTGTTCAGGCTGGCAGTTCGAATTCACAGTCAAGTCCAGCCTTTTCTGTGTTAGGGGAGGATGTTGGGGCTGCGGCTGTTGGTGGGTTTGATCTTGGAGGAAAGCAGCTGAATACAATGAGTGAGATTATAGTGGATGACGATGTTGTTGCTATGTTGCAGCAATATGGATATGAAAATGTTAACCGGGAAAAAATACAAGCAGAGTTCAATGAAGGGTATCAGGTTCTCCAAGGTGTTTTAGCGGGTGAAGCAATAGAAGCAACAGATGAAAATCTTGGCAGTGTTTTATCCTGCTTGTTTTTGTTTGCAACATCTAAAGGTGAATATTTTTCTGAAGGTGCATATCGTATTGTTAATCGGGATAGTGAAATTGACCATGTGGGTATCCTTTATAATTGGTTGTCTGATAAAACGTTTGGTGCTTATGCTCGTATGTCTTCGCATCTTGCTAAGCAAACAGGAGGGGGCTGGCATCATGAGGGGAGGGATTTACCAATAACATACCCTAAAGATCATCATCATATTCTGTTCTTTCAAATTCCTGATGAGGATGCTGTACAACTTTTCTTAAAGCCTGAAGAGGCTGGTTGTAAAAATACATTTGATGTTTTCTGGCACTCGGTTGGGTATGTTAAATCTTTCGTAGCGAGAAAAATTTGGCAGGCTGAACCGGGTGAAAAAATCATAAGAAAAGAGCGAGTGACTTACCTTGAATCTGCAGAAAAAGAGCTGTTTGAGGATTTTAACGCACTGATAAAAGAGTTGCAGGAGGTTAGTTGTGAAGAGGATGAAGAGGGGTTTCAAAAAGTGGATATGATTACCTTCAGTATTGAGGAATTTGAGGGGGTCAAGCAACGCTTAAAAGATGATTATGGTTTGGGTGAAATTGGCAGAGTGCTATCTAATTTGTATCAACAGGTTCAGGGAAATGAAGAATTGATGGCTGTGCTAATAGAAAAAACACAGCCTATTATAGACAGAATTAATGAGAAGTATCCGGACTATATGTATCGCTCTGCTAATGAGGTTGTTATTGGGATATAGTTTTTTTGGCTGTTGCGCGGATAGGTTCAAGAGTCTTGCCCTCAATAGCAGCCTCTTTGAGCGTGATCACATACTCTTTACTTTTCTCTACCTGACGAAGCTTGACCAGCATATAGTTCCAATCTTTTGCCAGCCATATCCAGGTTTGGCGTTTATTGTTATCACGCTGCATTTTCAGGCGGATGGTTTTAATCGGGCCTAAAGGGGTCTGGAGGATTTCTTCATTTTCCACAAGAAACTGGTAATCATCCCGTTCATCTTCATTGACCACCTGGTAATGAAGGTCTTTGCGCCCTTGGCGCATGTCTTCCTGCAGTTGTAGCTGGTAGCTGATTTTATCCAGGTCCCCTGGTTGGATGGCCAGTTCCCACTGATCATTGTCTTCCCGGCTATCAGCCTGTTTGCGTTTCCAGTCGAAGTTAACCGACGACTGTCGGTTTTTGCCCAGAGCGCCTTTGTTCAGTTGGTAACTGATGGGCTGAATACGATTGTTCTCATCCAGCTTAAACCGGCTCTGTTCAGAAAAGCTGTAGAACAGCATCTCGGCATTAAAGGTGAGTTGCCAGGTGCCATCGGGTTGTTTGACCAGTTTGCGTTCCGCGGTGCCATCCATGGGTACGTTGCCCATGGTGGCGGAATAGCTGGCTTCAAATGCCTGGGGAGGCTGAGTTGCTGCCATGCCAGTTATGGGAAGGATCGCGAACAGGCTGGCCAGTAACAGGTGTTTCATGACAGTTCCGCTGTTTCTTCAACAGGGTAATCATACCCAGTGGGTGGTAATGCTGCATCATCGAGGAAGGCCTGATTGTTGACCAGCTTCAGGCGTCCCTCGGCAAACCAGGCGACCGCCTGGGGGTAAATCCGGTATTCCTGGGCATGCACACGCTGTTGCAGGGTGTCTTCGGTATCGATATCTGTGATTCGTACTCTCGCCTGAATAACCGGTGAGCCGCCATCCAATTCTTCTGTGACAAAGTGAACAGTAACACCATGCTCGGTATCGCCCGATTCCAGCGCCCGGCGGTGAGTGTGCAATCCTTTGTATTTCGGTAGCAGGGAGGGGTGGATGTTCAGCATGCGGCCGTGGTAATGGCGGGTAAAGGCGGATGTCAGAATGCGCATGAAGCCTGCGAGCACAACCAGTTCCGGATTGTGCTGATCGATCTGCTGCATCAGTGCGGTGTCATAGGCTTCCCGGTCGGCGTATTGCTTATGATCCAGGGTAATGGCGGGGATACCGGCTTCTCTGGCCCGAACCAGGCCATAGGCATCGTCACGATTACTGACAACAGCGCTGATGCGAATACCCAGCTCTGTCTCTTGGTCTATTAGGGTTTGCAGGTTGCTGCCATTGCCGGAGACAAGGACAACAACGGATAAAGCGTTACGGGTCATGAGTCCTGCACGTGGAAAAAGAGGAAGTGTCAGCGCTATCAGAAGGCCGGCATCGTGGCCGGCCCTGATCCCTTCTTACAATCCGGCCAGTTCGACCTGTTCATCGCTCGCTTCACAGTTGGCGATCGTGCCGATTTCCCAGGCGGTCTCACCCTGTTCCCAGAGGAAGGTGATGACATCCTGCTTGGCTTCTGCAGGAACGGCGATGATCATGCCGGCGCCGCAGTTGAAGGTGCGGTACATTTCCCGCTCATCGACGTTGCCCTGTTCACGCAGCCACTCAAATACGGCAGGCCGTTGCCAGCTTTGAGTATTGATAACGGCTTTGGTTCCCTCAGGCAGCACCCGGGGGATATTTTCCAGCAGGCCGCCGCCGGTGATATGGCTGAGGGCGTTGACCGGGTGGCTCTTGATCAGGTTCAGCAGAGGCTTGACGTAGATCCGGGTGGGTTCCAGCAGGGCATCGGCCAGCGGACGGCCGTCGACTTCGGCGGTCAGGTCAGCTTGGCTGACTTCAATGATCTTGCGGATCAGGGAGTAGCCGTTGGAATGAGGGCCGCTGGACGCCAGTGCAATCAGGGCATCACCCGGGCGCACGGCAGAACCGTCAATAATGCCGGATTTTTCCACAACGCCGGTGCAGAAACCGGCCAGATCGTAATCTTCACCCTCGTACATGCCGGGCATTTCAGCGGTTTCACCGCCAACCAGTGCACAGCCGGCCTGTTCGCAGCCATTGCCGATACCGGCAACAACGTTGGCAGCGATATCCACATTCAGGTGGCCGGTCGCATAATAATCAAGGAAAAAGAGGGGTTCTGCGCCACAGACAATCAGGTCGTTGACGCACATGGCGACCAGGTCGATACCGATGGTGTCATGCTTGCCAAGATCCATGGCAAGGCGGAGTTTGGTGCCGACACCGTCGGTGCCGGAGACCAGCACCGGCTGTTGGTAACCGGCCGGGATTTCGCAGAGGGCACCGAACCCGCCGAGGCCGCCCATTACTTCCGGGCGATGGGTGCGTTTCGCCACATGCTTAATACGTTCTACCAGGGCATTGCCGGCATCAATATCCACGCCGGCGTCTTTGTAACTCAGAGACTGGGAAGACTTGGTCATCAGTGGGCCTGTCTGGTTCATTCGTACAGGTTTGGAAGGCGGCGGTATTGTAGCAACGGTTGCGGGGGTTGGCTATGGATCAATTGCCGTGGTCAGTTTTCATTGCGCGTCAGTTTTGAACCTAAAAATGGAGGTGTGGGTCTATATCAGCATCAATATTTTCATCGTTCAGTCGTCTTAGCATCTGAGAGGGGAAGTAATGGATAGGGTTAGTAGCATCTCTAATATAGGGGGAAGGCATTCCCCTGCAAATATGCAGTTAAACGCTGTGATTCAGAATGGTCTTGAACAAAATGAAGGTGTTTCAATGGTAATTGCTCAAAAAGCCTTGGTAATCGCGTAAATAGGATTGTCGTCTATCATACCCAACCATGCCTTTTCCATTTGCTGTTCCAGATGACCAGAGAAACGAACTGGTCACAAAAATGCTCAACTACATAACAAGGGCTCAAGAGGAGAACGTCCGCCTCAAAGAGAGGATCAGCATTCTTGAGGAGGAAATACATCGTCTGAAAGGGCTTAATGGTAAACCCGACATAAAGCCCAACACTCCGCCGAAGGATTCCGGTTCAGCAGGTGACAATCAGCCAACAGATGGATCTGAGTCTGACCATCAAAAGCGAGATACCGGAAAACCGGATGAACGCACCCGGAAAAAACGCAAGAAGCCGCCAAAACCAAAGGATCCCACCTGCAAGCGGGTTGCTCCAGAGTCCATACCTGAAGGCGCTGTATTCAAAGGCTTCAGCACATACGATGTGCAGGAATTGTCATTTGAAGTCAATTTCCTCCGATATGAGCTTGAGCACTGGACTACCCCTGATGGTCAATCTCTGCATGGACGTTTGCCTAAGGCCATGCAGGGCTATCATTTCGGACCAAACCTTCGTTGCTATGTTCTACACCAGCATCATGCCTGTGCTGTCACAGAGCAGCAATTGCTGGAATCACTCTGGGACTGGGGTGTTTCCATATCAGCAGGAGAACTCAGCAACCTGCTTACCCTGAACCATGACGATTTTCACGAGGAAAAGGATGG
Organism: uncultured Kistimonas sp.; assembly: GCA_964291505.2. GTDB lineage: Bacteria > Pseudomonadota > Gammaproteobacteria > Pseudomonadales > Endozoicomonadaceae > Kistimonas. Next base: position 876,312 of record OZ220216.1, read on the forward strand.
GCTTCTGGCAACCGGCTTGCTCCATTGTGGTTACTTGCAGGTAGATGACACAGGGGCTCGTCATAAGGGGCAGAACGGTTACTGTACTTTTATTGGCAACCCGCAGTTCGCATGGTTTGGTAGTACCGGGAGTAAAAGCAGAGAGAATTTTTTAACTTTGCTACACCGCCCCTGGCCAACACACGTCCTGAATGAGCATGCCATGGATTTTCTGGAGGAGCATAAGTTTCCAGCCAAGTGGCGTTTGGTGTTTCAGGCGTGTCTCGGTGTTCATTTCCTCAGCCTGGATTCGTGGCATGCCTTTCTGAACGATTGCGGTCTGAAAGGCCCCATACTTCGTAAAAAAGCGTCGGAAGCGATGCTGTATGGTAGCCTCATTGCACACGGGGTTCGCCCTGACCTGCCCATTCACAGTGACGGCGCTGGTCAATTTGATGTGTTTACCCGCTCAGGGTGCTGGCTCCATGCGTGTCGTCCGATAGAGCGGGTGATCCCGGTTAACAACGAGCAGGTGGAAGAGCAATACCAACTGCTATGCCAGTTCTGGGAACTCTACCGGGACCTCAAGGCTTTCAAGGAAAATCCAGATCAGGACTTTGCCCACAAAATTCGCAGCAGTTTCCGTCAACTGGTACAGGTCAAGGTGGAATGCAGCGGGTTACGAGAAGCCTTGGGTAATCTTGCCGTCAAAGAGCCTGAGCTACTGGCGGTACTGGATGATCCCGGTCTTCCATTGCACAACAACTTGAGCGAAAGCCAAATCAGAGAACACGTCAAGCGCCGCAAAATCAGCGGCGGCACTCGGAGCGAGTCTGGTCGACAGGCTCGCGATACCTTCGCCAGTCTCAAGAAAATGTGTCGGCTTCATGGAATTTCTTTCTGGAGTTATCTTCAGGACAGGATGCATGGCTATGACTTAATCCCCCGGTTAAGCGAGTTCATAAAGCAAGCTGTCTATGGTGATATGGACGATAGTTTTGCCAAGGTTTTTTGAGCAATTACTTTCAATGGCTATTGATAACAATCAGCCATTGAAATGTCAGATAAGAGAGCGGGTGTCGCGTGATCTAGTCATGCGAGAGCGGCGTGTAACATTATTTAATCAGAAAGCGGAATGGTTGTTAGGAGAACAGTGTGGAGCTATCCATGAAGCTGGCTTGATAAAAGAAGAAGAAACGTATTTGGCGATATCAGCTGATGAGTTAACAATTCGAGAAGGTGCATGTATCGGCTGTGTTTCAGCTGATTTGTTGTTGAGCGTACTTCTATTCAACGGGCGAAGCAAGTGCTTGAATAGAGAATCAGCCTTCTTTGATTGGTCAGTGCTTTCAGACTACGACGATATTAATGCTCAACAGGGAACGTTGCATGGTGACACTATTCTGATTGCGGCCGTTAGGTCAGGTTATTCAGAACTTGTAGATTTTCTTTTGCAAAATGGAGCCTGTGCTGACACAAGTAATCGTGCCGAAGAGTGTCCACTTCATGTGGCTTCCTCATGTGGTTTTTTAAGCATAGTAAAACAACTGTTGTTTCAGTGTGAATGTGATCCTGTCGATGGTCTCGGTCAGACACCTTTAAGTAGAGCGGTAAGTGCGGGGCATCTGGATGTGGTGCAATGTTTGATTTCAAGTGGAGCACAATTGCATCTACCTGATCTGGATGGTCAGACGTTGGCCCATAAAGCCGTAATGCATGATAACGATGATGTTTTAATAGCCTTAATTGACAGTGAGGTGGAATTTGATGTTTCTGATAGAGAGGGGGCGACACCGCTACATTTGGCAGCATCGAGAAGGAGTGATAAGGCATTAAGGTTATTGTTAGAGTCAGGGGCGGATGTTAATGCAGTTGATGGCATGGGGAATATGCCACTGCATTGGGCTCTTTTAGGTGAGCAAGATAGTAGTCTGACTGCAATAGCGTTGTTGTTGCGTCATGGGGCTGATCCTTTTTTGTATAATTATGCAGGATTAACCCCAGTTAATGTGTCAACTAATGAGCAACGTCCTCCTATTGTTCGAGCGCTGTTGGATTTACCCATTGCACCGAAATTAGAGGGAGAGCCTGATAGTTTTTTTTCGTTGAAAACGAGGGCTAAGACAGCGATATGGGATGTCATTCTTGACTGCTATTGTGAAACTGGCTCAGAATCTGGAGAAAATTTCATTAGAAAGATTCTGCCTCATTTCTGGCATTATAATCAAAAACTGTCTGCCGATCAGCGGGTGCATGGTTGTCACTGTTATCTTGAAGCGTTTGGTTTTGCTCTGCCAGAGGGGGCAGGTTTTTTTGAAGTGTCAGAATAAATGAAAATAATGGATGCCTTTCTTACTGTATGTGATGCAGGTGTTCCAAATGTCCTCATATTGTTCTGAATGCTCGGAATTGTTGCGCTCTTGGTGAGGTTTCGCGTTTTCAATTAATAAGTCAACATATTGTTGGAAAGGTCTGGCAGCTGTGCATCAATAGCCGCTTCTCCTGAGCTATTGTTAGCAGTATTTCATGCTTCCCGGTATGCTGTATTCAATGGCTATTTTCAGCCTTCAAACGGACAGGAGCAAAATGCTGAAAGATCGCTGGTTTTGTTGAGGCAGCTTGCTGGTTTGTTGTGAACTATTAGCCGCCTCTGATTGCCTTACTTAAATTGTGTGCTATGACAAGTTTTTAGGCTGAGGGGATTCAGGAGTGGTCTGGTGGTAAATACGGTCTCTGGTGTAGTCAAACCTTACGGAGTCGCTAAATCTCAAGCTGCAGAATTAAATCAAGAGGCTACTTTTTTATGGCTTAAGAGAAGAAGTGTTTGTTTTTTGGCTGACGTAGTCAAACGACAGAATATGTATCGCATTGCGATTGCTCGTCAAAAACATCAGCTGGAAAAGCGTGTTGTTAAAAGCGAAGAAAAAAATTCAAGTGGTTGGGGTGCAAGGTTTCATTTCCGCAATATGCAGTTTTACCAAATAAAGAGCTATCAGCTGAAGATCTGGGTACTGGCCTGCTCCATAAGTGTTGTTTTACGTCTGATGGCCAGAATTTGTGTGTTCTTCTTGAAAATGCCGTCAAGGTGTTTATGTGGGTTGGTGAGAGCGGGCTGTGGTTGACCATTGATGAGCTGGTATTTGCTGAGGCTGGTGAGCATGGTTCGGATTTAAAGGCTTCGCTTGTCTATATAAAAATATTGGAGATGCTACATGCTGCTGATACGAGCGATCCTGAGCAGCAAAATCGCTTGTTGGAGGAGGCTTTTAGCTATGGTTATTTATCTGTAGTGCGGAGGTTGGTGCTAGCGGGGGTGGAGTTTGATATTGAAGCTAAGAATGACAATCACGAAACCCGTCTTCATCAGTCAATCAGAAAACAGCATGGTCATATAGCTAATTTTTTGCTGGAAAGGGGCGCCAACGTTAATGCCAAAACACCTTTGTTGGAGTTAACGCCTGTCCATGATGCGGTGAAAAATGGTGATCTCAAAATGTTGGCATTATTGATCCGTTATGATGCAAACTGTGATGTAAAGACTGCGCTTCATGAGACTCCCCTTCATTACGCTGTGCAGGCAAAACGTCCTGATTTAGTTAAGGCGCTGCTTGCAAAGCAGGTGAATTGTGATCAATGTTCTCAACGTATGTTTCGGGGAGAGTTTGGGCAAGGTAGTACTGATCATGGTGCTGCACCACTTCATTTGGCGGTACATCTCAGGCATTGCGAAATAACAGAAATGTTATTGGCTGCGGGAGCCGATACGGAAATAACAACATGGGGATTCAATCATACGGTTTTTCAAAAAGTGTTACAGGGTGAAGATCTCAATAGTATGGCCAATATTAAGGTGGCTGAATTGCTTCTTAGATATCATGCTCGGCTAATTTGGCCTTCTGATGAGGAGAGTGCTTTTTATTTATAAAGAATGTATGGAAAGTGACAGGCTACTACCTTTGCCTCCAGCAAAAATTCGATTCTTACAATTCGGGAAATTTGCTTGCGTTGAAGATCTGTGAGGCATTCTTGTGAATGCTGACCCGTTGATAGGTCAGCATGGGCATAGTAAGGCGACTTAAGATTGAATGCCGCGGGCTTTCAATAGAGCACTCTTGAAATCATCCTCACAATCTTTCTGGATGCCCGGGATCATGGCGTCCTTTGCCGTTCCGCGCATTTTCAGGTGATAAATCAGCACATCATCTGTCAGGTCTGACAGCTGACCATCAAACCCGGCTTCTTCAGCCAGCTGGGTCAGCATTTGAGCTAGGTTCAGGTTGTTGTGCGCCAGCCAGACGGGCTTGAGCAGTTCAATCAGTTCTTCTATGCGGTGACATTGCATGGGAGGATTCCATCATACGACAACAGCGATGGGGAGTGGTGAAGCGGTCAGAGAAAGATTCACCACCATGAAAACAGTGGATAGTTAAACGCGTAAGAATATCCGTGCAAAACAGTAAATTAAAGGCTTACCTTTTTCAACTTTTGTTGGTAGCATTCAAACCAAGTTGAACCCTAAGCAGTAAAAAGGGGATTTACCATGGCTGTTAAAGGTATCCAGATCACTCAGTCCGCCAATGCTGATCTGCTGAACTCCATCTGGCTTCTGGACGAAGAAGCTGCCACTGCACGTTGCCTGTGCGCCAAGGGCGATGCCTTTGCCCAGGATCAGGAAGTGGCTGTGGCAGAACTGGGCGAGATCGCGTTCCGCGAACTGCCGGTTGAAGGCCAGGCGGTACGTGAAGGTGGTCAGCACCTGAACGTGAACGTACTGTCCCGTGAAATGCTGGAAGATGCCGCCGCTAACCCGGAGAAGTATCCTTCCCTGACCATCCGTGTTTCCGGCTACGCTGTACGCTTCAATTCCCTGACGCCTGAACAGCAGCGCGACGTGATTACCCGTACTTTCACCAGCTCCATGTAAGTTGGTGTCGCATGCCGTCTCACACGAGGCGGCATGAAATTATTCTCCCTGCTTTATTCCTTCCTTTACCGCTTTCATTTACATGGATAATGCATCCATATATTCATGGCTTTGATGCTGATGTCAGTATTACACTGAAAGTTGCCACATATATATATGCCTTCATGGCAGAGTGTTGATCTAAATATGCCGATGCTTGCAAAAAATCGGTTACCCTATAATCTTCGCAGATTTTGCACCCGATACTCAGACGGCGGTTTCTGTGGTAGCGCGGTGTGCTTGGGAAATTCGTTGTTCGGGGACAGGAAATGACCAGACTTTCATGGGGTCTTGGCGTGAGGTTGTGGATGACGGCGCTCTTGTGTGTCATTGCCGCGCCTACCCTGCAGGCCGCAGAAATCAAAAATCTGTACCAGGCTCAGGTCATGGTGTCCGACCAGGGGCGTGAAAGTCGTGCACAGGCATTTTCACAGGCACTGGCTCAGGTGGTGGTCAAGGTGACAGGGCAGGTGGATGCGCCGGCCCGTGAGGGGATTCGGGTTGCCATGCAGAAACCCGATGTGCTGGTGAGCCGGTATGACTATCGCAAGGTGAACACTGGCGAAGGGGATCAGGCGAAGCGTCAGTCGGGCTTTATGCTGGATGTCAGTTTCAACCGGGCCGCAGTCAACAAGCTCTTGCATGATAACCGGCTGCCCTTGTGGGGCGATAACCGGCCGGAAACATTGATCTGGGTTGCGTCTGAAGAGCGTGGTGGTCGGCAGATGCTGGGGGCTGAAAGTCCCTCGACGGTTGTTGCCGCTTTGCAGAAGGCATCGGATCAGTGGGGTGTGCCATTGCTCTATCCGTTGCTGGATGTGGAAGACAGTCTGTCACTGTCCATGGCGGAACTCTGGGGTCTGTTCCCCGCACCTGTTGTGCAGGCTTCCGGACGCTATGGGGTGGATCCTGTGCTGGCTATGCGGGTTTATCCGTCCGGTCAGGGTAAGGTCAGCGGCCGAGTGATGTTTACATTCCGTGGTCAGGTATTTAATGAAGATATCAATGATGTGACGATGGATGTATTTGCTAGCCGGGCCTTATCGCTGGTCGCCAGCCGCCTTGCCGCATTTTATGCCATCCTGTCCGATGGCTCGTCTGAACATCCGTTGCGATTGCAGGTCGATGCTGTCAATGATGTGCATGATTATGCTGGCCTCTTGCGATATCTTGAAAACCTGACAGCAGTACGAACGGTCATGCCGGTGCGTGTTAAGGGCGATACCCTGACGCTGGATCTGGTGATTGATGGCAGTCCGGAGCAGGTGGATGCGGAGATCAGTCTCGATCGGAACCTGGCAAGAGCCTATCCGGCTTTGCCAGCAACGCCGCAAGAGCCATCCATGGTTGAACCGATGCGCCGTCCTGATCTCTATTATGTGTGGCAGAAATAATATGTTGCCCAGTGATCAACAACCGTCCAGCCCGGAAGGCTGGTCGATTAATCCGCCATTAAAGGGATTCACGGTATGAATGCTGAGAGGGATTATACACAGCGCTGGTTTATTCTTGGCTTCGTGCTGATAGCCGGCTTCTTTATTTACCTGTTGCAGCCCATCCTGACACCTTTCCTGGTCAGTATGGTGCTGGCGTACCTGGGTGATCCTGTGGCGGATCGGCTGGAGCGTCTGGGGTTATCGCGAACGTTGGCGGTAACAACCGTCTTTGTGGTCGTCAGCTTGCTGCTTGTGGTGACTTTGCTGGTTCTTATCCCTTTGATCACCAATCAGATCAAGGTGGTGATCTCATTGTTGCCCCACTGGGGGGACTGGCTGCAGCACAACCTGGTGCCACGGTTATCGAATTATGTGAACCTGGATCCTGAACTGTTTAACCTCCGGGAGCTCAGTGCCCGGCTGGGGCATGAGTGGCAGCAGGCAGGGGGTATACTGGCCAGGATCGGCAGTTCGTTTTCCGCTTCGAGCATGGCGCTGGCCGGTTTTCTTGCCAACCTGTTTTTGATTCCGGTGGTCAGTTTTTATCTGCTCAGAGACTGGGATCGCATGATTGAAAATATTCGTGCGCTACTGCCGAGGAATATTGAACCAACAGCGGTGACGCTGGCTCGTGAATGTGATGATGTGCTGGGTGCTTTCCTCAAAGGCCAGCTGATGGTCATGTTTATGCTCGGTATTATTTATGGTACGGGTCTGTGGTTGATTGGGTTGCAGTTTGCCATTCTGATCGGATTGATTGCCGGTTTGGCCAGTATCGTCCCTTACATGGGCTTTATTGTGGGTATTGGTGTGGCGCTGGTGACGGCGTTCTTCCAGTTTGATAGCTGGTGGCCCATTCTCGGTGTGATTGTGGTTTTTGGTATTGGTCAGATGATGGAAGGTATGGTGTTGACGCCGCTTTTGGTTGGCGATCGCATCGGTCTGCATCCTGTAGCGGTCATCTTTGCCATTATGGCAGGTGGGCAATTGTTCGGTTTTGTCGGTATTCTGCTGGCGCTTCCTGTGGCGGCTGTGATTATGGTGTTGCTGGTTCATTTACACCGCAACTATAAGGAGAGTCACCTGTATCATGCCAGCCGCAAGTCGTGATATGGTATGAGCTGCAAAGATGCTGTCATCACAGTCGTTGATATATGAGTTTGCCGTTGCAACTACCACTTGGTGTCCAGTTACGAGATGATGCGACATTCGCCAATTATTACGCCGGGCGTAATGAGGCGTTGGTCAATATGCTGGACGTTGAGCGTTATCCGGCAGGTGTGACGCCTGAACAATTTATCTATCTCTACGGTTCCCCCGGCGTTGGCTGCAGTCACCTGTTACAAGCCGCCTGCCATCAGGCTGACGCTATGGGACAGCGCAGTATCTACCTCCCCATGAAAGAGCTGGCGGACTATCCGCCGAGACTGCTTGAAGGCATTGAAAGCCTCAGGCTGGTCTGTATTGATGATATCAGCGCTATTGCCGGAGATCGGGCTTGGGAAGAAGCCTTCTTTCATCTCTTCAACAAGTTGCGTGAAAAAGGTCATCGGCTGCTGGTAGCGGCAGAAGTAGCACCCCGTCAGTTGAATATCTGCTTGCCGGATCTAGTATCGCGTATGAGCTGGGGCATGGTCTTTCATGTTGAGCCGCTTACTGATCAGGAAAAAGTGATGGCGCTGCGGTTACGTGCCCATCTTCGAGGCATGGATATGTCCGACGAAGTGGCGCGCTACATCCTTCATCGCGGTTCCCGGGACATGCAATATTTGTTTGATGTTCTGGGTCGTCTGGATGGTGCAACCCTGAGAGCGAAACGTAAATTAAGCGTGCCGTTTGTTAAGCAGGTCATGGGTTGGTAAGGGCGGAACCTGACTGGTAGGTCCGTCTTTACCCTTACAGTTGTTCGCGTTCTCTTTCTTGTTGCTTTCAAGTCGAAACTGTCACGTTTTTTTTCCGGAATAACTGCAGTTTTGCTTTACCCGCTTTGCGGGTACCATCACACCACTGATTTTCATCATCCAGAATTGACTTAAAAAACACCATGCGCCGAATAATTCGTTTTCTTTTGGGGGGATTCGTAGCTTATCTCCTGTTGGGGTTTGTCATTTTACCGCCAGCCATTCATGGTATTGCTGCCTGGCTGGCTCCCAGGTTTTTGTCGGCACCGCTCGAGATTGCTGCCATTTACTTTAACCCTTTGACCCTTAAGGCGACGGCCAGGGGGCTGGTGCTGGGTGATCCTGACAATCCCGTTGTTGGTTTCGAAAAACTCAGCGTAAATGTCGCTTGGGATTCTGTGAGTCGCGGTCATTTGCATGTGCAGTCCGTGACTCTGGACGCACCAACGGTTGATGCGTTGCTGGATAAGGAAGGGCAGCTGAATCTTCTGGGCTTGTTGAAGCCTATGCCTGAGTCGTCAAACGAGGCTGATGTTGAATCCGATAATGTTACGAATGAAACAAAGCCCTTCGCGGTCACGATAGATGACATCAGGGTAGTGAATGGACTGTTTGGTTTTACCGATGACCAGATGGCAGGACGTGATGGCAAACCGCTCTCTGTTACGTTATCAGGATTTAATCTGGACATAAGCTCGCTGGGTTTGCCGACATCAACAACCGATGTGAATTTGCATACAACGATTGGTAGGCAGGGGACGCTGAGTCTCAATGGCAGCATTATCCTGCCGCAGGGTGATGTCAGCGCCAAGGTGGATGTTGCGTCAGTGGATCTGACAACCCTGCAGCCGCTCCTGGATCAGCTGACCTGGATCCATCTGGATCAGGGTAGCTTATCTACACACCTTTCCGTTGCTCGCAACAATGAAACTGGTGTGACGGTAACAGGACAGCTGGGCATTGAGTCCCTGCAACTTGATGATATACGAACCGAAAAGCCGATAGTCAGCTGGAACGCATTGAATCTGGTAGGCATGAATTTTTCAGAAAAGGATGGCCGTTTCAGTATCAAGGAATTGCTGCTATCTGGTCCTGATGTGCGCATCGCCATCGACAAGAATATGCAGGTCAATCTCGCCCAGCTGATGGTTGAAAATGCGACCGAAGCATCAGCTACACCGGAGGATAATGGTGCAGAGAGTCAGCCATTCGTTGTAGATATTGGCAAAATACGCATCGCGGATGGTCGCATGGATTTCTCCGATCATTCTTTCCGGCCCGGCTTCGCCACAGAAGTGGTGAACCTGCAGGGGGATATCACGGATATCAGTACCAGTGGTAAAAGCGATGCCACGGTTGCTATTCGTGGGCAGGTAGACCGTTATGCGCCGGTACGTATTTCCGGGCACCTCAACCCGTTGCAACCGGAGGCTAATACCGATATCGGGCTCTCATTCCATAACGTGGAATTAACAACGCTGACACCGTATTCAGGCCGGTTTGCTGGCTATGCCATCCGCAAGGGGCGTATGAATCTGGATCTGAACTACCGGATACAGGAACGGCAGCTCAAGGCGACGAACAAGCTGGTGTTGGATCAATTGCAGCTTGGGAATACTGTCGACAGTGATGAAGCGCCTGATTTGCCACTGCGTCTCGCTATTGCACTCCTGAAGGACCGAAGCGGTAAGATTGATGTTGACCTGCCGATTCAGGGTGATCTGGATAACCCTAAATTTGCCTACTGGGGAGCCGTGGGCAAAGCCTTGATGAATATGGTGATCAATATTGCCGCAGCGCCGTTTAATGCGCTGGCTTCTCTGGTGGGTGGTGATGCTGAGCAGATGGAAAAAGTCGTTTTTTCACCAGGGGATACTTTGTTATCACCCGATCAACAGAAAATCTTGGGTGCACTGGGTGCCGCGTTGAATGAGCGCCCTGAATTGATGCTGGAAGTATCAGGTGGTGCGGATCGGCTGGCAGACTGGCCTCTGCTGCAGTCGCAGCAGTTGGAAACCACGCTGAAACGCCTGTGGCAGATGCAACAAGTCGCACAAGGTGAAACCACAGTCGATACGCTCGAGCAGGTATTGGTACCGGTTGATGAGCGGCCTGCGTTGTTGCGTGAATACGGACAACAGCTGCAAATCGCGGATATTAATAACGTGTCTGACGATGCATTGCAGTCCACTGTGCTCTCTGCCATACCCTATGATGCAATGGCAATGCACCAGCTGGCGCAGCAGCGTGCAAGGAGTATCAAGGATTATCTGGTGGATCAGGCCAAGGTGTCAGCGGAAAGAGTGTATCTGTTAAGCGCGGTTATTGGTGAGCAGGCCGGCGATAAAGTCATTAGTTCAATGTCACTGGGTGCGTTGTAGCTCTGAGGTGTGATTTTGAAATAGTGAAACCGGGATACACTCGCGATGTCTGTTATGGGTGTTATATCCCGGTTTCCTGTTGCTGTTATCAGACGGTTAAATGTCGATAATCATCCTGCTTCACTGGCTGCTTCATGCAGTTTCCATTTCAGTCCCTGATAATGCCAGCGTACGTAAAACATGCTGCTGATAAAGAGAATCACGCACAGTCCGGTTTGAATCCAGCCAGAGATATCCTCTCCCAGAAACGCATCGACCACGGCGCTGGTGAAATAGAACAGCACCACAAAGCAGAGCCACGCAAACCAGCGCGGCCACTTGCGCAGTACACCCGGAATAAAAAAAAGTAATGGGCCGGTACGGGCCAGCCAGATCAAGAGGGGCGAATCCACTGCCGGTGGATTAAGCCACCAGTGTTCCAGGCTGATCGTCAACAGTAAAAGGCAGTAGGAAATCGCTGCGACCAGCCAGGCCTTATCTGCCCGTTTTTCTTTTTGAATACTACTCATTCTGTCTTGTGTGTCCTGTGCAGTTTCATGGCCAATGTGGCGAGTCGTTTCCCTTGTGCGATACACAGCTGTTCTTCATGTTCTGAAAGGGGGAGGTTACTCTCCTTCCCTGCCAGATGGCTGGTGCCGTATGGGGTACCGCCTGTGTGTGTCTCTGCCAGTGAAGGCTCGCTATAAGGCACACCGTGAATAATCATGCCGTGATGCAGTAAAGGGAGCATCATTGAGAGCAACGTAGTCTCTTGTCCGCCATGCAGACTCGAGGTAGAGGTAAAGACGGTGGCGGGCTTGTCGACCAGAGCACCAGTGAGCCAGAGATTGCTGGTGCCGTCGAGGAAGTATTTCAATGGCGCAGCCATGTTACCGAAGCGTGTGGGGCTGCCCATGGCCAGACCGCTGCAGTGGCGCAGGTCATCTTCAGTGCAGTAGACGGCGCCTTCTGCAGGGATACTGTCCTGCGTGGCTTCGCAGACGGTAGAGACGGGGGGCACGGTTCTCAGTCGTGCTTCCATACCTGCCTGTTCAATACCGTTGGCAATGCGCTGAGCCAACTTCATGGTAGCGCCATGACGGCTGTAGTAAAGCACCAGAATGTAAGGTGATGACATCACAGAATCTCCAGCACCGCTTCAGGCGGACGACCGATGCGGGCGTTGTTACCCTTCACGACAATAGGGCGTTGCATCAGTTTGGGCCAGCGAACCATCGCGTCCAGTAACGCCTCATCATCCAGTTCCGGGTTTTTCAGGGCGTTATCCTTGTATTCCTGTTCGCCGGAGCGGAGCAATTCCCTGATCGGAATGTCCAGCTTGCTGATGATGCTTTCCAGTGTATCGCGGTCTGGCGGGGTTTCCAGATAAAGCACAATGTCAGGGGTGATGCCTTGTGCTTCCAGCAGCTGCAGGGTCTGGCGGGATTTGGAACAGCGGGGGTTATGATAAATCGTGACGTTGCTCATATCGTGGTCTCCCTCCTTTTCAATAGGCAGTATTCTATCGACGAATACCCCCTAAGCGACAGCCCGAAAACATGACAAAAAATACCCCGCAAAAAACAGGCTAACGAACCTGTTATCAATGCAGGCAAGTCAGCCAAACTGACCTTTTTGGCAGTGATAATCCGCTGAGCATCCAACACCATCCGACAGGCGCCTGACACTGGCAATGCTGGGGCGTTTGTTTTTTTAAATAACCACATAGGATGGAACCGTTATGCAATCTAGTTCGAGGTCTTCTGATCCCTTTTTTACAAACTTCAGATGGCCCGGGCCTGAAGCGCCCAAAGCGACACCCGTAAAAGAGGCAAATCCAGAGATCAACATTGATTTTTCTAAGCAACTAACAAACCTTGAAAACGTTCCATTCTGGCCAGTATCAATTGGTCAACGAATGACAACGGTTTCATCAGTTGATCCTGAGAGTCTGGTTTTACCCGCGCATCAATCTCCTATCGATAAGCAGTCCACTGTTATTGATAGAGGCTACGAACAAATACCAACTTGTGTGGAAGACTTTAGTGAGTCACTTCCTTCCGATAGTAAGCCTGGTTCTTCATCTACGGTGGAGACTAAACGGGAAGATACCAAGGGAAAGGGCGGATCTCTGATTATGAAGCTTCTGACGGGAGCAGGTGATGAATCTGCAGAAGCCCCTTCGACCACTATCACTACACCGGATACTGAGGAAGAAAGGGAGTTCGCTAAAGACGACAGTGAGAAGTCCGAACAATCAACGAGTCAGAAGACACCCCATACGTGTACACAGTGTGGTAAGTCTTATGCTTTGCGAGCTAGTCTGACCAGGCACATGCGCCGCCATGGTGGTATCAGACCCTATGTCTGCAAACACCAAGATGACCCAAGCCAAGATCCCTGCGGAAGCTCCTTTCATTCCAACCATGAACTAAAGCATCATCAGCTCATCCACGGTGACAAGAGCTTCGCGTGCACACTATGTGGTAAAGCTTTTGCACAGCCTACAGGCCTTAGGTTGCACATGCAGCGTGTTCACACCTCTTCACTGCTTGATTAGGCGGTTGCAAAAGCCATTAGACACCAGTGCTGAGAAAACCGTATAACCGATCTCTACATGTGTGCTCTCTTCAGTTGTCGTCTGCCTCTATCGCCTGACAGTTTTGAAATGGCAAAAAAGGTGTGTAACGTATTGATTTATATATGATGAATTTGCTGTTTTTACTTCGCTGAAAATTCCAGAAAAACCGGTTAAAACAAGCGGTTGAGAGCGTAAAAGTATATGCTATCGACGGAAAGGATTAAGGGGTACAGTCAATCATGTTCGTCAGAATGCCCGGGCCGGATGCCTTGAAACGGCTCGCCATGGATGTGTCACGCCGTTTTTTGGATGATGGCTGCACCAACCACGCAGCAGCGTTGACCTATACAACGCTGTTTGCCATCGTGCCGATGCTGACCGTCACGTACAGTATGCTCTCTGCCATTCCCTCGTTTCAGGGAACCGGGGAGCGTATCCAGGAATTCGTATTCGCCTATTTCATGCCGTCAGCGGGTGAGGCGGTGAGCAACTGGTTGTCGGAATTTTCCCGACAGGCACGTAATCTCACTGTATTGGGTATGGCCTTCCTGCTGGTCACAGCGCTGATGATGCTGCGCACTATTGATGTGGCGATCAATCGGATTTTTCGTACAACGGTGAGACGTCGGCCAGTCACCAGTTTTTTACTGTACTGGGCGATTTTGACGTTAGGACCGCTATTGCTCGGCTTGGGGTTTGTCGCCACCTCTTACCTCACCACCATGAAAATGCTGACGGAAGCCTATGCCATGATAGGGGCCGAGCGCTGGCTTCTGCGGGTATTGCCTTTTCTTCTGAGTACGGCGGCATTTACCTTGCTTTATATGGCAGTGCCCAACCGACGGGTGAGGATGAAATATGCGTTGATTGGCGGTTTGATCACAGCATTCCTGTTTGAAATCGCCAAGGGCGGTTTCACGCTGTTTCTGTCCATGTCGCCAACCTATGAATTTATTTATGGTGCGTTTGCCGCCGTGCCGATTTTTCTGGTCTGGATTTACCTGAGCTGGTTACTGGTTTTGTTGGGCGCTGTCATTGTTCATAGTCTGGCCTGTGTTCAGCCGGTCGGGAATGGTTTGTCGCTACCTCCAGGTCTGGCCATTCTGGCCATTCTTTCTGTGTTTGAGCAGCGGTTTGCCAAGGGTAAGCCAACCGGGTTGATTCAAGTCCACGCCGCAGGGTGGCGACTGGGTCAGGATACCTGGGATGCCTGTACGGAGTGGCTGTTGAAAGAACGGCTCATCTGCACAACCAGCCGGGGTGGGATGATACTTGCTCAATCACCGTCTTCGATTGAAACGGCAGCGCTGCTGGAGCGTTTTCCCTGGCCGTTACCCAGCAGAAACATGCTGGAGCAGGTTAAGGTTGACCAGTGGCCGGTCTGGTTTGAACGCTTACTGGAGCGTCTTTCTGACGTGCAGCGGGAACAGGCTGCTATTCTGTCCGGTGATCTTGAAAAGCTGTTTCGAGGTGAGGCTTTCGAGGTTGATGGTAAGAAACCGTAATTGTTCCACTGGGAGGGAGAGTGAAAACGACGCTTAGCTGTTTGATTCTGGGTGCTTTACTGATTCTGTCCGGCTGTCGAGACACTGTGCATAGTGACTTTAAAGGCAATGCTTTACTGCTTAAGGATGGTAGCAATCAGTGGGTTGCAGTGAACTACTGGGCCGAGTGGTGTGACCCCTGCCGGGAGGAAATACCGGAATTAAATGCCCTTCATGAGGCCGAAAACGGTATCCGGGTCTGGGGTGTGGATTTTGATGGTTCAGCCTCTCAGGATGAGTTGAACAATAAAGTTGGCAGAATGGCGATTGGCTTCCCGGTATTAAGCCAAGAGAGTATTGCTGACCTGGAGCTTAAGCAGCCTCCCGTATTGCCAGCGACTTATATTCTGGACTCGGAAGGTAATCTAAGGAAAAGGCTGGTCGGTCCCCAGACACGTGAAGGCTTGGAAGCCGCTATTGCTGAACTGTAAGTCCCGGAGAAGATGGTTATGACAATGGTCTGCAAACGTGCCTTGGTGGACGGTAAAGTGCAAGGCGTTTGGTTTCGTGGCTCTACCCGTGAGCAGGCACTTGCGCTCGGTATTACTGGCTATGCGAAGAATCTGCCGGATGGACGGGTGGAAGTGATGATGTGTGGTGGTGAAGGGGATATTGAAACGCTGTCAGTATGGCTAAAGAAAGGGCCGCCATTGGCAGTGGTGAAATCATTGGAGATTAGCGCGTTAGAACCGCAGCAATTCCAGAGCTTTGAAGTGTGCTGAAATAGAGGGAGGGTTTATCTGACCAGCCAGTGACGCTCCCAGTTCGTTAACACTCGCTCCGGATACCATGTTTTCCCAAGGCTGCCGTTGTAACGGGCCAGTGCGCGTGTCAGGTTGCCTTTTTCCTTGTCCAGATAATAACTGAGAATGGTGCAGCCATAACGCAGGTTCGTTGCAACCTGGGTGAGGTTGTCATCCTCCCGGCCGATTTCGTTCTTCCAGAAAGGCATCACCTGCATTAACCCCTGGGCGCCTACCCTTGAGATGGCAAATTGGTTGAACGCGCTTTCCGTTTGAATGACGGCAAGAACCAGTTCGGGTTGAAGTCCTGCAAGGGTTGCTTCGGTATGGATCAGGCGAAGTAGATTCAGGCGCTGTTCATCCGATGTGATGAATCGCTCCAGTCGTGAAGACATATCAACCAGCCAGACTTCTGCGTCGAATCGATCAGCAAAACTATCGGCCTGGTTAATAGTGGCCTGCAGGATATCCCTGAGTTCGTTATCAATAGTGGGCGTTGTCCCTGATGACAACGCTTTGGGAGCGCTCATCAGGGACAGGGTCAGCAGGAGTGATGTCAGGACGCGTTGATGTCGCACTGGATCATTACCTGCTAATTGGATTAACGCTGGACGCGTTCTTTCATGAGGTTGATCGCGTCTTCAATGCGAACGTGCTCAACATCACCACCGCGACGCTGTTTGTATTCCAGGGTGCCGCTTTCCAAACCGCGATCACTGATGACCAGACGGTGCGGAATACCGATCAGTTCCATATCCGCGAACTTGACGCCGGGGCTGGCCTTGCGGTCGTCCATCAGCACGTCGAAGCCTGCAGCTGTCAGTTCAGCATACAGCCTGTCTGTCTGCTCACGAACCTGCTCGGATTTTTCAATTTTCAACGGCACCAGGGCAATCTGGAAAGGCGCCAAAGCGTCAGGCCAGATAATCCCGCGATCATCGTTATTCTGCTCAATTGCAGCAGCGACGACGCGAGAAACACCGATGCCATAGCAGCCCATGGTCATCACCACGGCCTTGCCGTTTTCGTCGAGCACGGTAGCGTTCATCGATTCGCTGTACTTGTTGCCCAGCTGGAAGATATGACCGACTTCGATACCGCGCTTGATGAACAGTTTGCCCTTGCCGTCAGGGCTGTCATCACCTTCGACGACATTGCGCAGATCAGCTTCACGGGTGTACTGGCAATCGCGTTCCCAATTGATACCGAAGTAGTGTTTACCATCAATGTTGGCGCCGGCACCGAAATCGCTCATCTGGGCAACGGTACGGTCAACAATGCAGGGAATAGTCATGTTGACCGGCCCCAGTGAGCCTGGGCCTGCATTCATTACCGGACGGATTTCGTCTTCGGTTGCGAAGCGCAGCGGAGACGCAACCTCTGGCAGGTGCTCGGCCTTGATCTCATTCAGTTCATGATCACCACGGACCAGCAGGGCGACGAAGTCTGCCTCGCAGGCTTCAGACGCTGCGACGATCAGGGTCTTGATGGTTTTTTCAATCGGCAGATCAAACTGGCTGATCAGGTCGGCAATGGTCTTGGCGTCCGGTGTATCAACCAGATGCATGTCGATAGACGGCGCTGAGCGGCTGGTAACAGGTGCCATGGCTTCAGCTTTTTCGATATTGGCGGCATAGTCGCTGCCATTACTGAAGACGATATCGTCTTCACCGGACTCTGCCAGTACGTGGAATTCGTGGGAGCCACTACCACCGATAGCGCCACTGTCGGCTTCTACAGCACGGTAATCGAGGCCCAGGCGGTCAAAGATACGGCTGTAGGTCGCGTACATGTTCTGGTACTCATCCTTCAGGCTGTCAGTGCTGGTATGGAATGAGTAGGCATCTTTCATCAGGAATTCACGGCCGCGCATGACGCCGAAACGGGGGCGGGTTTCGTCACGGAACTTGGTCTGGATCTGGTAGAGGTTCAGCGGCAGTTGCTTGTAGCTGCTGATCTCGTTGCGCACCATGTCGGTGATGACTTCTTCGTGGGTCGGGCCAAGCACGAAGTCGCGCTGGTGACGATCCTTGAAGCGCAGCAGTTCCGGGCCGAACTGATCCCAGCGGCCGGTCTCCTGCCAGAGTTCGGCATTCTGGACCATGGGCATCAGGACTTCCTGGGCGCCGGAGCGGTCCATCTCTTCCCGAACAATATTTTCAACCTTGCGCAGGACGCGCAGGCCCAGGGGCAGCCAGGTGTACATGCCGGCCGCCAATTTGCGGATCATACCGGCGCGCAACATAAGCTGGTGGCTGATAACCACCGCGTCAGCGGGGGTCTCTTTCAGGGTGGGGATCAGATACTGACTGGTACGCATGGATCGTAGAGTTCTTTAATCAGCAAAAACCACAAGTGTACGAGGCCTGTCCGCTTCGGCCAAGCCGCGATTGCCGTATTATGAGAAAAAAACAGGAACCTTGATGGGCAATAACCATAAATGACAGCGTTATTGGTTACCCTTCAGCGATATAATGATTCCAATACCAGCTTGACTATCATCACACGGCAGGGATTAGAGAAGTGGGTAAAAAAGGATTGTCAGTAGAAGATGTTCAACACCTCCTCAGTCATGGGATACCCATGTCTGAAGAGATGGGTGTCATTGTCGATGGCTTGCCGGAAGACGGTGCAGTACTGCGTGTGCCTTATTCGGATTCGCTTGTGCGTCCGGGAGGAACGATATCTGGTCCTGTTATGATGGCACTGGCTGATGCGGCGATGTACGCTGCGATTCTGGGCAAGCTCGGGTCGGTGATTATGGCGGTTACGGCGAATCTTAATATCCACTTCCTTCATCGGCCGGGTAAAAGTGACCTGATAGCCAATGCGCGGATATTAAAGCTGGGCAAGCGGTTGGCAGTCTGCGAAGTAGCACTTTACTCTGCTGGCCAGCCAGAGATGGTGGCCCAGGTTTCCGGGAGTTACTCGTTGCCACCGGCAGAGGGTTCTGGTGGATAAAATCGGTTTTGTCGTATAGTGATTTAACGACCTGCGACGTATCTTGGTTCCAGTTAGAGTGATGAGGACGCTTTGATGACCGATGAAATAGCAGAATTTTCGCTGGCTCAGCAACTGGCCAACGATACGGTAGCCATTGGCGACTTCCCGTTGTGTCGTTTATTGCTGATGAATGACAGCCACTATCCCTGGTTTATTCTGGTGCCCAGAATTGCCGGGGTGGAAGAAATTTATCAGTTGACCGAAGAAGACCAGCGGCAACTGATGTGGGAAATGGCCTATGTGTCAGAAAAGCTGAAAGATATATTTTCTGCGGACAAAATGAACGTGGCAGCCCTTGGCAATATGGTGCGGCAGTTGCATGTTCATGTTGTGGTGCGCCATGAAAGTGATGCTGCCTGGCCCGGACCGGTTTGGGGGAAAGTCCCCGTAAAAGCCTATACTGCAGAAGCCGTTGAGGAAATTCGTGCCAGACTGGCCGTGGTATTTACCACTTGGCTTAAATTTATTGACTAGCCGGAGCAGGGCTTCATGAGTGATGAGTTGCTTGAAGTTCAGACTCAGCTGAGCTTTCAGGAAGACAGTTTGCAGACCTTGAACGATGTGGTGACACGTCAGCAGAAGGATATTGAGCGGCTGACACTGGAAATTGAGCGGTTACGTGAACAGTTCCAGACGATGGTTTCCATGCAGCTGGAAGAGCATGAGGAGCCACCGCCACACTATTGAAAAAAATGCCGGTGAAAACCGGCATTTTTTTATTCAGTGGGTTGGCGCTGATATTACGTCTTCAGCCTGAAGCCCTTTCTCTTTTTTGGTCACAATAAATTCAACCCGTTGCCCTTCGGCAAGCGTCCGATGACCTTCGCCCCGAATCGCGCGATAGTGGACAAACACATCCTCGCCCTGATCACGGGTAATAAAACCGAAGCCCTTGGAGATGTTGAACCATTTTACCGTTCCGGTTTCGCGGTCTGAAGTATCAATGATCAGTCGTGTTTTAGGGTTGAGTGCCCGCAGGTTGCATAGCAGGTGTGCAGCAAGTCCGGCAATCAGTGTGCCTAAAGGAAATAGTGCCACAGTAAGATCGCCCGGCATTTGGGGTAGACGAGCGAAGGTGACAATAGCCGCAGATAGCCCTGACAGGATGATCAGCAAGCTGCCGGTCATTTGTAGTAAACGACGATTGCCATTCAACCCTACCAGATAAGTGCCCAGTAACAGGTTGGTTGCTGCTGTTGCCAGAAGCAATGTGCTGTTACTGCTGAGCAGAATATCGATTACGGTATGGTTGGGGTAAACATCAGGGTAAAGACGCGTCAGTACTGTGTAACTGATCAGGTAGCCCGTTATGAGGGCCAAACCCAGCAGGGTATGCAGGAATTTTAAATGTTTGAGATACATGTCCTTTGTGTTCATCCTGTTTATAGGTGGTACAGTTTTGTTAATCGTGATGAAACCAAATGGTTACTGCATGAGGCTGTCATAGAACCCTGTCGTGTACGTCTCTGGACGGGTAATGCTACTGAAATTGATCATAATCCAGCCATATCCCTACTGTAACCTGAGCGTGCTGTTACGAGCAAATTATGTAGAAGTATTGTCGTATATATAGCTGAAAAATCGATGAAACCTGCGAAAACAGGGAAAAAAGACGATTTTCAGGCCAAAAAATACTCGCATGGTCTAAATGCATCGTTTATATTGATTTCGTACTCGGTTATTTCTGTTCGTTTTCATTGTGTTGTTTTGATGGCACTGTGTCGTCTTATTTGTGAAAGATAACAGTATATCGGTACACCTGTATTTGTCCTCGGGTTCGTTGTCAAAGATGGGTTGTTACGGGAGTGTAAAGCGGATTTTCGTTTAGTGTTAGGACGACATGCCTGGAGACGATCGTTATGGCAGCCAAAAAAAACGCAATCAAAGAAAAATACAGTAAAACTCAGATTCTGGCTGATATTGCCGAGAATACCGGTCTCACAAAACGGGACGTTTCAGCTGTGCTGGAAGAGTTAACTGATCTGGTTGAGCGTCATGTCAAGAAACGCGGCTGTGGTGAGTTTACCCTGCCGGGACTTTTGAAAATTGTGACAGTTAAAAAGCCCGCTCGGAAAGCCCGCAAAAATGTACCCAACCCGTTCAAACCCGGAGAGCTGATGGATGTTGCGGCTAAACCTGCTTCCATACAGGTTAAAGTGAGGCCGCTTAAGAAGCTCAAGGAGTTTGCCTCCAGCTGATCCCCTGGTTGATGCCACGCCGCTAATTGTTTTACAGGTGGCGTGGCAATACCCCCGCCTAAGTTGTTTCCAATCGCTGTTTTTGTTGTTTTCCCTTCAGTCCTAATCTCAACAATTTGTCGTAGCTGTTAGGAAGTAGTCGCTGCAGCCAGTCTATAGCGCGGGCATCAGCCCCGATTAATATGCGCTTTTTATTTTTCAGAATGCCTTTCAGAATGGTTCTGGCCGCTTTATCTGGTGTGGTCTTGGCTATCTTTGCAAATTCACAGGATGCGTCCTGCTGATTTGTTATGCCTTCCGGGCCTTCAAAGTAGCGTGCGTTTTTGACGATGTTAGTCTGAATGCCGCCGGGGTAGACGCAGGATACATTGATAAGGGTTTCGTGAAGTTCCTGGTGCAGTGCTTCAGTGAGACCACGAACCGCAAATTTGCTGGCGTTATAGGCGCTTTGAGTGGGCACGCCGATCATGCCGAAGACGCTTGAAACATTGACGATATGCGCATCAGGGCTTTTTTCGAGTAAGGGCAGGAAGATTTTGCAACCGAAGACGACCCCTTTGAAATTAATATCCATCAGCCAGTCAAGATTTTCGACCGACATATCGAGGAATGGCTGACATAGCGCTACGCCGGCATTGTTGATGAGAATGTCGATATGTGTGTGCTTGGTCAGGGTTTTTGCTTTCAGTTGTTTCCATTGTTGTAGCGACGCAACATCGACTGCCTCTAATAGGTGGTCGCCAGTATTTGGCAGTAGAGTGGCTGTTTCTTGCAGGGCATTTTGGTTTATGTCGGTCAGAATCAGTTTGCAATCCTGATTGGCTAACTGAATGGCAAGTGCTCGACCAATACCGGAACCAGCTCCAGTGATGAGGGCAATTTTATTGTTGAGTGTTTGCATTGTTATTCTTGTTTTTCGCGTGTTGAGGGTTTGGTTTTTATACCAACGATTTTTATATCGCTTAACGTTATTGTATTGCGAAAAATCTTCAAGGGCAGAGATGCCTTCCTTTTATGTCATAAGGGGCATGTTGGGATGTTTAAAATGCAGGCAGCTATACAAAAGCTGCCTGCATAGAGAAGGTTTCTTTACAGAAGTGCAATGGTGTAATCAACAATCAGACGGTTTTCATTCAAGCTGTCAGTACCATAGGTTCTGAATGTGGCGTTGCGTAGAGTAATGGTGAGACCTTTAAGAGCGCCATCCTGAAACGCGTAGCTGATGTCAGTATCGCGCTCCCATTCATGACGGGTTTTTTTCGTGTTGCCGGTAACCTGTTCATGATATTCGCCTTTAACGTAGCGAGTCATGAAGTTGAGTCCGGGTAGACCCAAATTGCCAAAGTCATAATCGACCCTTGCCATCCAGGATTTTTCATCCTTATTGTTGAAATCCCAGTATTGAACAGCGTTCCAAGTCATCAAGCCATTATCGTCAGAGCCGCCCCAGAGATAATCATAAAAGTCACCATCGACTTTCTGGTAGGAGATGGCGAATTTAAGATCGCTGACCCGTAACTGGGCAACAAGGTTCCAGAGTTTACTATCCCAGTCTTTGTCTACGCCATTGTGTGAGACTTTCTGCAGATACTTTCCATCCCCTTTGCCTTTGTAGTAATAACCATCGAACAGAATACTTGTATCATCACTAATACCTAGGGTGTAGAAGGCATTCAGATAATCCATTTTCTTATAATCTTTGGCTTTTGCTACTTGAACATTGAAACCGTAGCCTTCGCCTTGGTCAAAGCTCACACCAATTGAGTTAACTTTCCAGTCGCCTTCTTTACCTGTTTCTGTTACCCCGTCAGCTGCATACTCTGGTCCTTTATATTTATGGAAGCCACTTTGGGTTTTTTCGGAGGCCTTGTCAGAGCTGAAGCCGTAAAGTGTGAAGGCATCCCAGTTGATATCGGCATAGATCGCCTGAGTCGTTGAAGGCGTTACGCGGGAGTCGCTGTCATTGAGTAGGCCTGTATCCATAAACATCCGGCCTGCTTTGATATGAGCATTTAGAGAGTCATCACCAAAACGGGTCTTAAGAAAAACCTGTCCTAGCTTGTCATAGCTTTTTTGTTTCGCTTCAATGTATTTTACGCCATCCCTTTCCTTTATATCTTTTTCGGTGGCGGTTCTTAATGCACCTGTTCCCCATTTGTCATCTTTGCCAACGAGTTTAAGTGATCCGTACCACGCAGCATCAATGCCTATGAGATCCATGAAATATCCGGACTCTACATTAAGTCTCGCGCCTTGTGCCCAAGATTCCCTAATGTCTGGATTTCTGCATCTAGCATCTTGCGTCGGGTGGGCGCTTATCATTTGTCCACTGCTTGCTTTTAAAATCCCGATTGAAATAGAAAGTTACGTAATTCCAGGTTGACGCCAGTGTCGTCCATCATTTTGGCGAAGGAATCACCGACATAGCCTTCTGCCCGGGCTTCCGCCGTAATTATGAGTCCTGATGAAATTGCCATGGAAATGGCGGCTGCCAGTGAGGATCTGTGTAAAGCCATTACTCCGCTGCTCCAGTCGGTCTCTTGTCCGGTGCCCGGCGTAAGCGCCCTTGCTGAGGCGTTGTTGTCTGCCGGGGGTCAAGCCTCCTTTCCTGAAGTCACTGACCGGCCTCCGCCGGTTTTGCCACGATTGGCGTCAGTACCCGTAATGAGTGTGTGTAATGAATTAGTCAAGAAATCGTAATTATGCAAATTGCAGGCAGGGGATTTACGATGAGTGGTAGCGGTTTTTTCGTGGGCAGAAGAACGTAAAACGCCACCCGGAGGTGGCGTTTTCAAACGGACCGTTGTGATCAGAAGACTTCGTAGGTGTAAGTCAGGTAAACCTTGTTGATATTGTCGTTGTACATGCCGCCAAGTGCATCTGCATTGGCAGTCAATGCATCGCCGCTGGTGCGGTAAGTGGTGTGGAAGTAAGAAACGGACAGACCATCCAGCATGCCGGAGAAGCTGTAGCTTACATTGGTGCCAAATTCTTTCTGGCTGAAGTTGTCGAAGTTCTTGGCGTCTTTACCTTTGGCGTACCAGACGTCAACAGCCAGTCCGGGGATGTAATCTGCGAAGTCGTAACCAGCGCGCAGTACGTAGGCGGTTTCGTCTTCGTAGTTGTAACCCATTTCAAGGTCAAGGGAGGAGTTAAAGGTGCCGTTGTCGTCACTGAACATGGTGTTGTCATAGTCGCCGTCCTTGGTCTTGTTATAACCAAGGCCAACATACGCGTTGCCATAGTTCAGGGTGGCGTTCAGGTTGTGATACTGGGACTCGAAATCGTTAGTGGCGGGATCAACGAAGTCGGTGGTGTACAGATCGCCGTCTTTTTCAACCTTGCCGAAACGGGCGTCCATATCGACAGAGATGCCTTCACTGATCGGCAGTGAGTAATACACCTTGGCGAAAGACTTTTTCAGGTAGTCTTTGGATTTGGCTTGTTCGATAACACCGCCCAGACCATTCTTTTCATAGCCGGCACCAAAAATGGTGATGTTATCAATCTTCTGGCCATCGCCATTGGTTAAATCATCGTTGAACTCGGAGTGGTTACGAGCACTGAAAGCATCGATCCGAGTAGCGTAAACATTCACGTCGTAAAAGTTGACAGAACCATCAACACCAAAGGATGAAGCGTTCAGGATACGTGAGCCACTGTCGTTGTAGGTTTGCAGACCGCGCTTCTTCTGGCCGTAGGTGCCGTGGAAATTCAGATCCTCACCACCGAACTTGGCTTTCAGGTAGGCTTGCTGTACACCGGCGATATCGTCAACATGCCCGTTGCTGTCCTGCGGCAGGTTGGTTGTGCTGTACTTGTCATTGGTGTTGATGTCTTGAGCAAAACCGGTCTGGATATCAAAACCGATCATGTCGGCGTAGTAGCCGGATTTGAAATCAGCGATCAGGGCGTGTACGAATTCGTCCTGTTTTTCCTTGTAGCTGCCATCAGCCTGTTTGGTTTCTGTATTCCAGTTATAAACCTTGTACGTCAGCGTCAGGCTGCTGTCGTCAACAAACTGGTCAACACTGGCCTGCGCTGCTGTTGCAGCCATTACCGCCGCGCCCAGGGCGGATAATTTAAATGCGCGCATTGTCCTAACCTACTCCAAAATGGTGTTGTAACGGTCTTACGTTGGCAGGTCGGAATTACCCCAATCCGCCTGCCTGGGTAGAAGCTGCACCAGGGCTGTTCGCCCGGTTGGCAATGACTGGCATTGTTTTTTAAAAATCACAGCATGGCCGGGCGGAATGTTTCATACAGGCACTGCTGGATACAGGCAGACTGCAAATCAGCGCTGGATTGTGCTGATGGCGATTGTCCCGGGTTCTGGTTTTCACTGAATGGATGAGGGAAAACAGCGGTCGAACGCAAGGAAAACGACAGGTTGCAGCCTGTGCTTCATGGTACTTCAGTCTATCAATAGGCATATTGGGACGTATGTAGTGACAAGCACTTATGCCTTGTGGAGATATTCGGTGGGCGTTGGTACGGATGGAGCCTGATGTATAAAAAAACGCCACCTGGAGGTGGCGTTTCATCGCATTGACTATCCGTGAGGGTATTAGAATACGCTCAGGGTGTAGTCTACGTAGACACGCAGGTTGTTGGTGCGTTCGTCATTGCCAGTGTCATCATATACATAGGCTTTGTGGTAGCCATTCTGGACTTTTATGCTCAGGCCTTTCAGGGATTCTTGTTGGAAAGCGTAACCAATTTCTACATCCAGTTCGGTTTCTTTGTCTATGCCGAGTTTGGCGGCTTCAGTGTTGCCTAAAGTGCCTCGGGTAAATGTAGCGCCAGTGTAGAAGCCGGGCATGTCAAAGCCTGTGAAATCATACTGGGCACCCACCTGCCAAGTTGTTTCACCGTCCCAGTAGAAATCGGAAATTTGGCGGGAGGTCCAGAAGTTACCGCCGCCGTAGTCGTTGCCAGCCATCCAGTATTGGAATGCACCAGCGTTGTTACCATTGTCTGCATCGACTGTGGTGTAAGACAAACTCAAGGTCAGGTAATCAATAGTTAATGCAGTATTCAGGTTGACCAGTTTTGCGTCGTCCGTAAAACTGTCAATGTAGTTTGCGCCGTCCCAGAGTTTGCCGTTCTCCTTGGCTTTGTAATATTGGCCATCAATCAGCAGGCTCATACCTTCGCTAAGTTCGAAGGTGTAGCCTGCATTGAGATAGCTTTGTTTCATGTAATCTTTACCTTCACCATATTCACCGTTCAGGTAAAGGTTGCCAATTTCGTAGGCAGCGCCAATGCTATACAGGTTGTCAATTTTTTCGCCAGAGCCGTTTTCAAAGTCTTCGTAGTCTTGGGATGCGCGGCGAGAGATCTTGTCGGCCCATGCGCCGTAGAGGTTTATGCCGTAGATGTTTGCGTCAAAAGCATACCCTTTGTAGGAGCTAGGCAGGAGGCGGGAGCTGGAAGTGGCAAGCAGGACAGTGTCATGCTTCATGTAACCTGCTTTGGCATGGATGTTGAGGTTTTCATCGCCAAATTTGGCTTTCAGATAAGCTTGACCCATTTTGCTGAAGCTTTTGGCATCGCCGCTATCGCCCACGCGCAATAATTGATCTCCAGCCCCGTTGGTGCCTTGTTCCTGATTAGAGCTGTCCAGTTTTAGTGCGCCATACAGCGAAGCGTCAAATCCAAACATGCCAAAAGCGTAACCAGACGTGTAGTTGGCTTCAATACCTTGAGCCCATTCGTGCCAGTCTTCTTTGGCGCCAAGACCATTTATTTTGTAGTCGTTATCAAAGTATGCATTGCGCAATTTGATTTCCAGTGTGCTGTCGTCAACAAACTGGTCAAAGCTCGCTTGGGCCACAGTAGCTGTAGTCGCAGCGATAACAGCCGCACCCAGCGCGGACAGTTTAAATACTCGCATTGTGTCACCTACTCCACATGGTGTTGTATTGCTTCTTGTTGCCTGCCGGATGTGCCCACATTCAACAGGCTAAAGGAGGCTGCAGGTGAAAATACGAAGTGTCTGCGTTGGTGGCGTGCACAGGTGCTGCTAATGCGAATCAGGCACTGATGACATTTCAGTCAAGCAATCTCCGCCTACAGGTTAATATCAGTATATTGGTACGGGTCGCAGGTAAACTTTGCTGTATGTCAACATTTGATTACTATGCAGTAGGGGTTGGTAATGATGTGAGGTCGATGTTTGTGTATTTTGAGTGCGTGTCGTATGGGTTGGATGTTCTTAATGAGGGTTTTTGCGTATGTTGGTTGGTGGTGTGAAATCCAGTTTGAAGATGTTCGGAATGTTGCAAAAAAAATTAATATTCACCGATTTCTCTTGTATCTGATTTCAAGAAGGCGTTTTGTTTGTATTTATAAAAGGGTGAATAAATCAAAAATGTTGATGCGAGAAGTTGAGTATTTCAATTTAACGGCCTACTGCGATATCAAATATCGGGTGTGCAGTCTGAGTTACCCCTGATGTTTGGTTGACCTATACTCCCTGAAGCACTCTGCTATCCGGGATGATTGTTATAAATTCCAGCTTCTTTCAAAATTTCATTGATGCTGTTTTGTCATTAAGAGCCAGTCAGAAACAGTTCCTGAACGACGCGCTGGCACTCGTTGATATAACTAAAAAGGAGATAGAGCAATATAGCTGAAGGTCGGTGTTGCTACTTTTTCCAGTTTTCTGGTGTTGCATGAATTTGCTGAGAAAAAACCGGTTCCAATCTTAATACGCGTTGTTAGGGCGGAGCGGCCCATTTTCCTGTTACAGCGTACTGATCACATCCTGTCTCCCTGCGGCCCTGATGTTTCGCTGCATACTGGAAAGCGGTCTGGTGGGCAGATATCCCGTACATTGATTATCCTGATATGTCAGGTAAAAACTTTCTCTTTTCTGTTATTCCTCTCTGGTAATGTTCAATCCGTTTGGCAAGTTCACATAAGGGTTTGCCAGCTACAGTGGCGAGCGTTGGTGCATGGGCACATTGTGTGAATGCTTGATATCGTCGAGTGAGATTGTGTGTCTGTGTTGGCTGGTGGGTGAGAAAATAAAAAACGCCACCCGAAGGTGGCGTTTTATCGCATTGACTATCCGTGAGGGTATTAGAATACGCTCAGGGTGTAGTCTACGTAGACACGCAGGTTGTTGGTGCGGTCGTCGTCTGCGTTCTGGTAACCCTTGGTCTGATGGTAGCCGTTCTTAACAACGACGCTCAGGCCTTTCAGTGCTTCCTGTTGGAAGGCATAACCCACTTCTACGTCCAGTTCGGTTTCTTCGTCGAAGCCGTGCTTGGCAGCGTCAGTATTGCTGAAAGTACCGCGAGTGTAGGTAACGCCGGTGTAGAAGCCGGGCATATCGAAGCCAGTGAAGTCATACTGGGCGCCAACTTGCCAAACTTTTTCACCGTCGTAGTTGAAGTCGGAGATCTGGCGAGAAGTCCAGTAAGCGCCACCGCCGTAGTCGTTGTCAGCCATCCAGTATTCGTAGGTGCCGCTGTTGTTGCCGTTTTCGGCGTCAACCTTGGCATAAGACAGGCTCAGGGTCAGGTAATCGATGGTCAGGGCTGTGTTCAGGTTGATCAGTTTGGCATCGTCTTCAAACGCTTCGCCGTCAGGAGCTGTAGCATCCCACAGTTTGCCATCGTCTTTGGCTTTGTAATATTGACCGTCGATCAGCAGGCTCATGCCTTCAGCCAGTTCAAAGGTATAACCGGCATTCAGGAAGGTCTGCTTCATGTAGTCCTTACCGCGGCCCTGTTCAGCATTCAGGTACAGGTTGCCGATTTCATAGGCAGCACCAATGCTCATCAGGTTGTCGATTTTTTCACCGCGCTTGTTTTCGAAATCATCGTAGGACTGAGAAGTACGATGGGAGATTTCGTTCGCGTATGCGCCGTACAGGTTAACGCCGTATACGTTCGCATCAAAGGAGTAGCCCTTGTAGGAGCTGGGAGTCAAACGTGAACCGGAGCTTGCCAGCAGAACTGTGTCATGCTTCAGATAACCTGCTTTGGCGTGGATGTTCAGATCTTCGCTACCCAGTTTACCTTTCAGGTAAGCCTGACCGAGCTTGCCCATACCAGTGGAGTCGCCGTCAGAGGTTCTGCGCAAGAGCTGGTCGCTACCACCCTGCAGATTATTCTCATCGTTGGAGCTATCGAGTTTCATGGAGCCGTAGAAGGAAGCGTCGAAACCGATCATGCCAAACATGTAGCCGGATTCGTAGTTAACTTCGATACCCTGGGCCCAGTCGTGCCAGTTGTCATCAGTGTCCTGATGGTTTTTCACTTCATTATCAAAATACGCGTTGCGCAGTTTGATGGTCAGGGTGCTGTCGTCAACGAATTGCTCAACGCTGGCCTGAGCGGCGGTAGCCGCAGTCGCAGCGATAACAGCCGCGCCCAGCGCGGACAGTTTAAATGCTCGCATTGTGTTACCTACTCCACATGGTGTTGTATTGCTTCTTGTTGCCAGCCGGATATGCCCCTATCCGACGGACTAAAGCAGGGCTGTAGGTGAGGCAGTGAGGTATCTGTGCTGATTTGCGTTATTTTGGTGTTGTTAACGCGAGTCAGGCACGGATGACACTGCGTTTAGCAATCTCTGCCTACAGGTTGGCCGCAGTATATCTGTCCGGATCGCCGCGAAACCTTGCCTTGTGTCAAGGTTTTGCCTGTCATTGTAAGTGTCGTTTGACAGTTTTTGACCGGAAAGCGTATCTGCTGCGCCGGCATTGCATGGTACAAAAGTCTAACAATGCGGTACTTTCTGCGTATGTAGGTGGTAGTACTTATTTACGCTGGTTTTTTCGTGTGTGGCAGCGGTTGAACCGGGCACTTGTCGGCCGGTCAAAGAATAGTGCTCCTGCGCATGGCTGTTTGGGCGAGCATTACGTTATAATCCCGCGTTTCGTTCCGTTTTGAGTTCGGAGTTCGCGCCGTATATGCCGATCTATGAATACCTTTGCCAATCCTGTGGCGATACCCATGAGGCTATTCAGAAATTCAGCGACAGCCCGCTGATCGATTGCCCCGCCTGCGGGGAGTCTGCCCTGAAGAAGCTATTGTCCGCCCCGTCGTTCCGTCTGAAAGGCGGCGGCTGGTACGAGACGGACTTCAAGGGCAAAAAGGCAAAGAATGTCGCGACCAGCGACAACCATTGCCCGAGCAAGGACACCAAGAGCGGCTGCGGCGGTTGTTCAGCAACCAGCGACTGAGCGTTCGGGGGCAATGGTTTGTCCATTGTCGGTGAGAGCATTGCACACCTGTCCGCCATGGGCAGGCCAGATAACGATTTGAAGACTGAGGTTAGAGTATGCGCAGCCATTATTGCGGCGATCTGAACGCCTCCCATGAGGGGCAGGAAGTCACACTGTGTGGATGGGTCCATCGCCGCCGTGACCATGGCGGTGTCATTTTCCTGGATCTGCGTGACCGGGAAGGGATTGCCCAGGTGGTCTTTGACCCCGATACCGTGGACGCCTTTGCCCTGGCAGACCGCGCCCGCAGCGAGTTTGTCCTGAAGGTGACAGGTAAGGTACGCCTGCGTCCGGAAGGCACCGTCAACCCGAACATGAAGACCGGTGAGATTGAAGTGCTGGGCAAACAGCTGGAAATTCTGAACAGCGCGGTGACCCCGCCGTTCCAGCTGGACGAGTACACCGATGTGGGTGAAGACATTCGCCTGAAGTACCGCTATGTGGACCTGCGCCGCCCGGATATGCAGCAGAAGCTGATCTTCCGCTCCAAGGTGACCAGCGCTATCCGTAATTACCTGGACAGCAACGGCTTCCTGGATATCGAAACCCCGATCCTGACCCGTGCGACACCTGAAGGTGCCCGCGACTACCTGGTACCCAGCCGTACCCACCAGGGTTCTTTCTTTGCCCTGCCGCAGTCACCTCAGCTGTTCAAGCAGCTGCTGATGGTGTCTGGTTTTGACCGTTACTACCAGGTAGCGAAGTGCTTCCGTGACGAAGATCTGCGCGCCGACCGTCAGCCTGAATTCACCCAGATCGATATCGAAACCTCCTTCCTTGGTGAAGAAGACATCATGGGTCTGACCGAAGGCATGGTACGCAAGCTGTTCAGCGACCTGATGAATGTTGAATTCGATGCCTTCTCGCGTATGACTTACGCCGAAGCCATGCGTCGCTACGGTTCCGACAAGCCTGACCTGCGTATCCCGCTGGAGCTTGTCGATATCGCTGACCTGATGGAAACCATTGACTTCAAGGTCTTCAAAGGACCTGCCAGCGATCCGAAAGGCCGCGTGACCGCGCTGAAGGTGCCGGGTGGTGCCACCCTGAGCCGTAAGCAGATTGATGAATACACCAAGTATGTGGGCATCTATGGTGCGAAGGGACTGGCCTGGATCAAGGTTAATGCCATTGAGAAAGGTGTAGAGGAAGGCCTGCAATCACCCATTATTAAATTCCTGGGTGATGACGTGACCATGAAGATCATGGAGCGTCTGGATGCACAGAATGGCGATATCGTCTTCTTTGGTGCAGACAAAGCGACTGTTGTCAGCGAAGCTTTGGGCGCGCTGCGCTGCAAGCTGGGTGAAGATCTGAACCTGTACACCTGTGAATGGGCGCCTCTGTGGGTCGTGGATTTCCCGATGTTTGAGGAAGACGGCAAGGGCGGTCTGACCGCGCTGCATCATCCCTTCACTGCGCCAAGCTGCACACCGGCCGAGCTGGAAGCTGCACCGGCCGAAGCTCTGTCCCGTGCCTATGACATGGTGCTAAATGGTGTTGAGCTGGGTGGTGGCTCTGTCCGTATTCATAATGAAGCGATGCAGCAGGTGGTCTTCCGTGTGCTGGGTATCGGCGAAGAAGAGCAGCGCGAGAAGTTCGGCTTCCTGCTGGACGCCCTGAAGTTCGGTGCGCCGCCTCATGGTGGTCTGGCCTTTGGTCTGGACCGTCTGGTGATGCTGATGACCGGTGCGGATTCCATCCGTGAAGTGATTGCCTTCCCGAAAACCCAGTCAGCTGCCTGTCAGATGACCCAGGCGCCGGGTACCGTGGAAGAGCAGCAGCTGCGTGACCTGAATATCCGTATCCGCAGGGATCCTGCTTCCGCCACCAGCCACTGATGTGGCTGGTTTCGGCTGCCTGCCAGAGTGCAGGCAGCCGACCATCGATTTATACGGCAAGTCGTTTTTAGTAATTCATTAAAGGGTGAGGTTTCGACCTATGGCAGGTCATAGTAAATGGGCGAACATCAAGCACCGCAAGGCGGCGCAGGATGCCAAGCGTGGCAAGATCTTTACCAAGCTGATCCGCGAACTGACCGTGGCCGCCAAGGCTGGCGGTCCTAACCCGGAAGATAA
Source organism: uncultured Kistimonas sp. (assembly GCA_964291505.2). Taxonomy (GTDB): domain Bacteria; phylum Pseudomonadota; class Gammaproteobacteria; order Pseudomonadales; family Endozoicomonadaceae; genus Kistimonas. The sequence goes on from OZ220216.1 coordinate 908,339, forward strand.
CCCGCGTCTGCGTGCGGCGGTCGACAAGGCGCTGGGCGCCAACATGACTCGCGATACCGTTGACCGTGCGATCGCCCGTGGTGCCGGCAGTGCCGACAACGACAACATGGAAGAGATCACCTATGAGGGTTACGGCCCGGGTGGTGTTGCGATCCTGGTTGAATGCATGACAGATAACCGTAACCGGACCGTATCGGAAGTGCGTCACGCGTTTTCCAAGCACGGTGGCAACCTGGGAACGGATGGTTCCGTAGCTTACCTGTTTGAGCGTAAAGGGCAGATTTTCTTCGAGCCCGGCGTGGATGAAGATGCGCTGATGGAAGCGGCGTTGGAAGCCGGTGCGGAAGACGTTATTAGCAATGATGATGGTTCTGTAGAAGTCACGACTGAGTGGACTGAATTCATGCAGGTCAAGGATGCGCTGGAAGCGGCAGGCATGACGCCGGCCGATGGTGAAGTTGCCATGGTGCCGACAACCCAGTCACCGCTGGATGCTGACGGTGCTGCAAAGATCATGAAGTTGATTGATCGTCTGGAAGACCTGGATGATGTCCAGAATGTCTACAGCAATGCCGATATTCCGGATGATGTGATGGAGTCTCTGGGCTGATATGCCAGAGTGAAGGTTTCAGGTGCTGGCGCTACTGTTGGCACCTGCCTCCCTCCATAGTTAGAGCGATGAGAGATGTATAAAGGAGAAGGAGGTATTTGCCAGCTAAATACTGTTTAGATGTTAACGCCAATGATTAAAAAAAATAACAAAAAAACCACGACGGTAACGGTTAAGATCGGGGCGAGTAGCTCTTTCATCGTCAAAGTGACTCAATCAAACTTTCATAACAGAATACGCTTCCCACTCTGGTTTGCCTGTAGTTTTTCGTTACGCACAATGATGGTTTGTAATTCTTGATAGGAGTTCGATAACACAATAATCAAATCCTGTTGCCTCCGTTGCATCAAGCGATTTAATGACGTCTCCTTGTGAATTCTTACTTAATGGCGCTACTTGGGTTGCTGGGTTAATAGGTTCGGTTGTGCATGCTTAATTTAGCTATATCAAATGACTGATGCTGGGTTTGGTGGTGTGCTTTGTTCTGTGTTTTTAAATGTTGTAATTCTTCATGCTACAGACACCCTAATAAGCAAATATGTTTACTTCACATGAGGGGTGTATAAAAATACAGTGGTATGAATAGATCTTGTGAGAGTCTCCAGGCAGGGATATGGCAATTATTTTGGGAATTGATCCGGGTTCCCGCATTACCGGTTACGGAGTAATCAACCAGGTAGGGTCACGGATTGAATACATTGATTCGGGTTGCATCCGGATCCAGCCGGGCGAGTTGCCGGAAAGGTTGCAGCAGGTGTATGAAGGCATCCATCGGGTCATAGAGGCTTACCAGCCGCAGACTGTAGGCATTGAGCAGGTCTTTATGTCCCGCAATGCGGATTCTGCATTAAAACTTGGGCAGGCCCGGGGAGCTGCGATCGTTGCTGCAGTTAATCAGGGGCTTCCAGTGGCTGAGTATTCCGCTCGTCAGGTCAAACAATCGGTGGTGGGTAAAGGTTCGGCTGACAAGGCACAGGTGCAGCATATGGTGATGGCTTTATTGAAGCTCAATAAGGTGCCGCAGGCGGATGCTGCTGACGCTCTGGCTGTCGCGTTATGTCATGCCCATACGCAGCAGAGCTTGATTCGCATGGCAACCAGTAAAGGATCCGTGCGCATGGGTAATGGTCGGCTTCGTTAAGTGGCATGCTTAATTGAAACATTGTATAGGTGGGATGTGACATGATTGGTCGCCTCAGGGGAATTGTTGTTGAAAAGCGTCCACCGCAATTACTGTTGGATGTGAATGGTGTCGGCTATGAGATTGAGGCGCCCATGACGACTTTCTACCGATTGCCGGAAGAGGGGCAGGAGACAACGCTCTATACGCACTTTGTTGTCCGTGAGGATGCGCAGTTGCTGTATGGGTTTGGTGATCGTAAGGAGCGTCAGCTGTTTCGTACACTGATTCGTGTCAATGGCGTAGGGCCGAAGTTGGGCTTGGCAATTCTGTCGGGCATGGAATCCGATATGTTTGTTCGTTGTGTTCATGACGATGACAGTGCCACGTTGACGCGTCTGCCGGGTATCGGCAAGAAAACAGCCGAGCGCCTGATCGTTGAAATGCGTGACCGGTTGGATGACTGGGCGCCTGAGCTGAGTGGGGCTGATACTGCTTCACCGTCTTTGGTGGTATCAAACACACCGTCCGATCGTGTGGCGGTCCAGGATGCCATCAGTGCTCTGGTGTCATTGGGTTATCGCCAGCAGGATGCCAGTAAAGCCATTGGTGCTGTGAAAGAGGATGGTCTGGCCAGTGAAGAGCTGATTCGCCGTGCTTTAAAGGCTATGGTGTGAGTGATAACTAACTCTGGGGTAAGCGTTGCGGGCTCTCTGGATTTACAGTCGAAATCAGATAACACACAATCAACTGACCTATGTCAGAGCCATTGAATCAGCAGGTGCTGGATGATTGAAAGTGACCGATTGATATCGGGCCATGGAACGCCGCAGGAAGAGCGTATTGATCGTGCCATACGACCAACTCGGTTGGCCGATTATACCGGGCAGCCGGCAGTGCGTGAGCAGATGGGAATTTTTATCCGTGCTGCGAGACAGCGGAATGAAGCGCTGGATCACACGCTGATCTTTGGGCCGCCAGGGCTGGGGAAAACGACGCTGGCTAATATTCTGGCCAATGAAATGGGTGTTCAGCTTCGTACGACATCCGGTCCGGTGCTTGAAAAAGCCGGTGATCTGGCAGCTATGCTGACCAATCTTGAGCCTAACGATATTCTGTTTGTTGATGAAATTCATCGCCTGAGTCCGGTGGTGGAAGAGGTGCTTTATCCGGCCATGGAAGATTACCAGCTGGATATTATGATTGGTGAAGGGCCGGCTGCGCGCTCCATTAAATTGGATCTGCCTCCCTTCACGCTGGTGGGGGCTACGACACGGGCAGGGTTGCTCACTTCACCGTTGCGTGATCGTTTCGGCATTGTTCAGCGTCTTGAGTTCTATAGTGTTGAAGATCTCACCAAAATTGTGAGTCGCTCTGCTGCCATTCTTGGCATGACTATGGATGAGGGCGGCGCACGTGAAGTGGCGGCGCGCTCACGTGGCACGCCTCGGATTGCCAACCGTTTATTGCGACGGGTAAGGGATTATGCCGAAGTACGTGGCAGCGGACACGTAGATCAGGCAGTGGCAGATGCTGCCCTGGTCATGCTGGATGTGGATGGTGCTGGCTTTGATCATATGGATCGCCGCCTTCTCCAGGCCATGGTTGAAAAGTTTGATGGTGGGCCGGTAGGTATTGATAGTCTGGCGGCGGCGATCAGTGAAGAGCGGGACACCATTGAAGATGTACTAGAGCCCTACCTGATTCAGCAGGGTTATATCATGCGTACGCCGCGGGGGCGTGTGCTAACCCGTCGGGCGTATGAACATTTTGGTCTTTCCGTCAATCCGTCGGAATAATAGTGGTTAAGTTCCTGTTCAGGTTTGAGGCGGCACAATAGCTGATACGTTGAATGTAGGAACCTGGTTAAGGTTACAGGTGGTGCAAATGTGCGACAAAGTTAAGTTGGTTATGGCTGGAATCATGGCGCTGTTGCTCGTCGGTTGTGCCAGCGACTTGACCTCTACCACGTATTCTCGTGGTGAAGCCCGGCAGATGCAGACGGTTCAGTTTGGTACGATCGTCGGCATTGAGAATGTGCAGCTCGAAGGGACTGATACGGGGATTGGTGCCATTGCCGGTGGTGCCGTGGGTGGTATTGCTGCGTCGGATATAGGTGGTGGCAAGGGCAGTGCGATAGCCAGTATCGGCGGTGCTCTGCTTGGTGGTTACCTGGGCGGAAAGGCTGAAGATGAGCTGACCAAAGCAGCGGGTGTGAATCTGACTATCCAGTTAGCAAATGGCAACTATGTCGCTGTGGTTCAGCAAGTTGATCCCGCCATGGTGTTCCGGGTAGGTGACAAGGTCACCATTTATGGCCAGGGAAGCACCACTCGTGTAGTGAAAGATACTAGCCAGTATCAATAACGTGTAACGCTAAAAAAGAAAACGACTCCAGTGAGTCGTTTTCTTTTTTTTGTGTTTGATGACCGTACCGCTTGTCGTAGCGTGATAGCAGGGATCCTGATGTCGTGATATAAACATCGCTTGCAGACAGGTTGTTTGGGTAAGCGCGATGTCCGGTGATGAATCCGAATTTTCCCTACCTGTTCGTATCTTTTATGAAGATACGGATGCCGGTGGCATTGTTTATTATGTCAATTATCTGAAGTTTATGGAGCGGGCCCGCACAGAGCGACTTCGTAGCCTGGGTTTTGGGCAGCGGGCGCTCTTGGAGCATGGGTTCATGTTTGTTGTGCGGGATGCCCAGATCAATTACCGGCGCTCCGCAAGACTGGATGATCTTGTTGAAGTGACGGCTAATGTCATCAAGGCGGGGCGAGCCAGTCTGGTGTTCCAGCAGTCGGTGCGGCTGGAAGGTGTCGAGTTGTGTTCGGGGCGTTTTACCATCGCCTGTGTTGATTCCGCAAGTATGAAGCCAATGGCACTGCCGGATACCTGCAGGCAGTATCTGGATGGCCGTGTTGTCCCTGAGGATTGATTGTGACAGAAAGTATTTCGATGTGGTCCCTGATATGGAATGCCAGCTGGGTTGTACAGTTGGTGATGGTGATCCTGATTGGGGCTTCTATTTTGAGCTGGGTGTTTATTATCCAGCGCGCCATTTTGTTGCGTAATACCCGCCAGGCCGTACGTCAGTTTGAGGATCGTTTCTGGTCCGGTATGGATCTGAGTCAGCTGTACCGGGAAGTGCATGATAATCCCGACCCTGATAATGGCGCGGAACGCATCTTTCGCAGTGGTTTCCGCGAATTCACCCGCCTCCGTGGGCAGACCAGTGACCCGGATGCGGTGATGGAAGGTGTGCAGCGCGCCATGCGGGTGGCGTTGTCGAAAGAGCAGGAGCGCCTTGAAACGAATTTGCCGTTTCTGGCCACAGTGGGTTCAACCGGCCCTTATGTAGGTTTGTTTGGTACGGTTGTCGGTGTAATGAATTCGTTCCGTGGTCTTGCGAATGTGCATCAGACAACGTTGGCGGCTGTGGCGCCAGGTATTGCGGAAGCATTGGTGACCACAGCGGTTGGCCTGGTGGCGGCCATTCCTGCAGTAGTGGCTTATAACCGTTTCTCGGCCAAAGTTGATCATCTGTTGGCAGGGTATGAAACCTTTGCTGACGAGTTTTCCAGTATTCTGCACCGTAAAGTGCATGCGCATCATCAGGATGCCGCATCATGAGGATCCGTGCCCGGCGTAAGCCGATGTCCGAGATCAATATGGTGCCGTTTATCGACATCATGATGGTGATGCTGGTGGCCTTTATGGTGGCTGCGCCCATGATGTCACAGGGTATCAAGGTGCAATTGCCAAAGACAGACAGTGCGCCAATGGAAGTCCCCAAGGACAAGGAGCCACTGATTGTTTCGGTTAAGGAGGATGGCAGTTATTACCTGAATCTGGAGTCGACTGGGAAAAAAGCTTTATCGCTTAAGGTGATCAGTGAACGGGTCGCCAAGATCAAGCGGGCTCGCCCTGATACGCTGGTGCTGATTGAAGGTGATGAGCGGGTAAGTTACGGCAAAGTGGTGGCGGCCATGGCCAGTCTGCAGGATGCCGGTGTCAGTGATGTGGGATTGATGACCGATCCCCGGGAGCTGAAGTGACGCCGTGAATGTTTTATCAAGACTTCGTAGTTGTGGCGCCAGTGATGGTTATACAATCCCGGTTCTGACATCGCTATTGCTTCATGGATTGGCGGTTATAGCTATGGTGATCGTCTGGCCGGGCAAGACGGAGGAGCGGGCAAGGCCAGTACCGGCGCATATCATGGCGAAGGTATATGTACCAGCGCCCGAGCCAGTCGCCCCGAAGCCTAAACCAGCGAAGAAACCTGCCACAAAGCCTAAGCAAAAGCCCGTTAAAAAGCCGGAAAAGAAAAAGCCGGTGAAAGTGCCAGAGAAGAAAGTGCCGGTGAAGCCGGTCAAGACCGATGCAGAACGTCAAAAAGCGCTGGCGGAACAGCAGCGGCGTGAGCGCGAGGCGGAACGGCAACGCAAGGCTGAGGCGGCCCGAAGGGCGGAAGAAGCACAGCGTCTGCAGGAGCAGGAAATGCTGGCGGCACTGGAACGGGATCAGGCTGAGCAGCAGAGAATTGCCGAACAACTGAAAACCGATGCTAATGTGGTGAATGGTTATGTGGCACTAATTCAGGAGTTGCTGCGCCAGAATTGGAGTCGTCCACCTAGTGCCCAAAAGGGTATGAGAGTAACGCTGAAAATTAGGCTGACACCGACGGGGGAAGTCGTCAGTATTAAGGTCGATGGTCAAGGCAGTGGTAACGTCGCCTTTGATGAGTCGGCTATTCGTGCAGTGCAGAAAATATCGCCAATTCGGGAGTTGAGTCAGTTGAATAGCCGGCTGTTTGAACAAAACTTCCGGGAACTAACGCTCGAATTTAATCCGCAGGATTTATAGGAATGAGAATTTCTCTGGTTGTGATGGATAAGTTGCGTACGGGTGTGATTCAAGTGGTGTTGTTGCTGGTCTTGTGCCTGCAGCAGGCGCAGGCGGATCTCACCATTGAAATTACCCGAGGGAATGATCAGGCTGTGCCGGTTGCGGTCGTGCCCTTTGCTTGGAATGGCAAGGGAATATTGCCGGAAGATATTTCCGGCATTATTACCAATGACTTGAAACTCAGCGGCCAGTTCATGCCGGTGGATCGCAATAACTTCCTGAGCTTTCCCGCCACGGCAGACGAAGTCTATTTCCGTGACTGGAATATGCTCGGGGTGACCTACCTGGTGATCGGGCAGGTGTCGGCGCTGCCGGCTGACCGCTACCGGGTGAATTACCAGCTTTTTGATATCGTGCGCCAGATGCCGGTATTGAAGGGTGAAGTGGAAGGCTCGAAAACGCAACTGCGTTCGGTAGCGCACAATATCAGCGACGCTGTATATGAAAAGATCGCCGGTATTCCTGGGGTGTTCTCTACCAAGATCCTTTATGTGATCGCCAACCGCTATTCAGCGGAGCGTACTGATTATCAGCTGGTTTATGCCGATATGGATGGTCGTCGTGCGGTGACGGTGTTGCGTTCCGGTGAGCCTATTCTGGCGCCCAGCTGGTCGCCGGATGGCAAAAAAATTGCTTATGTTTCCTTTGAAACCGGACGCCCTGCGATTTATATCCAGGAACTTGCTACTGGTGAGCGGAAGAAGATGACCAGCTTCAAAGGCTTGAACAGTGCGCCGGTCTGGTCGCCGGATGGCACGAAGTTGGCGTTGGTGTTGTCCCGCTCAGGCAATCCGGATATCTACACACTGGATGTGGCAACGAAAAAGCTGACCCAGGTAACTCGTCACTTTGCCATAGACAACGAGCCAGCCTGGATGCCGGATGGTAAAAGCCTCGTATTCACCTCGAATCGGGGTGGTTCCGCCCAGATTTACCAGATCCCTGCAGCTGGTGGTGATGCGCGCAGGCTGACGTTTGAGGGGCGGTTCAATGCCCGGGCCAAGGTGTTCCCGGATGGTCAGTCCATCGCGATGGTTCATAAAGGCAAAGGGCAGTCGGATTACAATATCGCCGTGCTCGACCTGGAAACCGGCAGAACGCGTACGCTGACCTCCATGCCGTTTGAGGATTCGCCTGCTGTTGCACCGAATGGCAAGATGCTGATTTATTCTGCACAGGACGGGCAGCAGGGTGTGTTGGGCATTATTTCTGCGGATGGGCAGGTAAGCTACCGTCTTCCATCCAAAGAAGGGGATGTCAGGGAGCCGGCCTGGTCTCCCTACATGCGCTAGTGTGATACCCGTTTCGGGCGCTGTGAGTGAAGTATTCGTCAGTGGTTTGAAAAGGTTTCGTGCTCTGGCCTGAAGTTACGTAGCAATACGTGTTTACGGAATGCTGCGCTGACTGGTCTGTGCAGGCTAACTCTGTTACCTTAGTTCAACTTTTTTATTCATTGCATATCGAAAATACGATCAGGAGTTCAGGATGGAATTAGCCAAAATCGGCAAAGGGCTTGTTGCGGCTCTGATGGCAACCTACCTCGTTGGCTGTGCTTCCACAGGTGGCAGTACTTCCGGCCAGGAAATGGCGGGTGAAACCGATCAGTCTGTGACTGAAGTGGTGACCACGCCTATCGTTGATCCTGCGGTTCAGGCTGTTATCGACAGTGGCAAGGTGCAGGCTACCCCTGAGCAGATCACCGAAATGCTTAGCCGTGATGTGTACAACTTCGGTTTTGACAGCGATCGTCTGAGCCCGGAAGACTACCTGGCGCTGGACGTGCAGGCGGCTTACCTGACTTCCGAAGCGGGCAAGAACGTTAACCTGATCATCCGCGGCCATACCGATGAGCGTGGCACCCGTACTTACAACCTGGCGCTGGGTGAGCGTCGTGCCAATGCGGTCAAGAACTACCTGATGCTCAAGGGGATCACCTCTGACCGTATTGAAGTGATCAGCTACGGTTTCGAAAAGCCGCTGGATCCTGCGCACACTGATACAGCGTGGTCCAAGAACCGTCGTGCTGAAATCGATTCAGCCAACGGCACACTCTGATAGTTGTCATGTCATTGGTCAAATTGCGTCTTGCAGTGATCATGACCGGTTTGTGCAGCCTGCCTGTGCTGGCTGCACCCGTGCCGGTTGTTGAATCGAATCCTTCGTCGTTGACGCTGCCTGCGGCGAATGCGCAAAGCGATGTGCTTGGTGCCAGTGCTCCTGTGGGGCAGGCTGGCGCATTGCTTGAACAGATCAGTTCGCTCCAACAGGAAGTGTTGCAGCTGCGTGGTCTGGTTGAAGAGCAGGCGAATGCGCTTCAGCGTCTCAGTCAGGAGAATCGGGATCGTTATCTGGATCTGGATCGCCGTATTGGGATGTTGTCGAAATCCGGTTCAGCGCCGGAATCGCCGGTTGCCTCACGTCAGACGGATACCGGCAATACCTCCGGTGCTGTCAGTGCGGGTGGTGGTGTGACGGAGTCAGCGTCAGAACAGGCCGTTTACCAGGACGCCTTTCAGCTGATCCGCACACGCAAATTCGATGAAGCGATCGTTGCATTGAATGATTATATTCGTCGATTCCCTGCGGGCACTTATGCGGATAATGCCCAGTACTGGCTCGGAGAGGTGTACCTGGCGCAAGGTAAGTTGGAACAGTCCAAAGGTGCGTTTGAAACGGTGCTGAAGGATTATCCAAAAAGCGGTAAGTCTCCGGATGCCATGTACAAACTGGGGCGTGTATTTGACCAGTTGGGTGACAAGGCGCAGTCCGAGAAATACCTCAAGTCTGTGATCAGTCAGTATTCACAGAGTTCGGCAGCCAAGCTGGCAGATGTCTATCTGCGTAGTTTGCAAAGCAAGCCGATGTAAGTCAGTAAAAACGCATCATGCATCTATGCTGATGCGTTTTTATCCAAAAAAACGGCATATGGTGGAAATTAACACTTGTAGTCGTCGATGTAATCCGTAAGATTGCGTCCTGTTCCGGGTCGTTAGCTCAGTTGGTAGAGCAGTTGGCTTTTAACCAATTGGTCGTAGGTTCGAATCCTACACGACCCACCATTTTCTTAAGAGTAATATTTATTACTCACCTCTCTGTTGGGTCGTTAGCTCAGTCGGTAGAGCAGTTGGCTTTTAACCAATTGGTCGTAGGTTCGAATCCTACACGACCCACCATATCCTTCTCATGACAGTTCTGTCAGCATGAAATTTCCGCTCTCTCTGTGCTAACATGCGTTCCCCAATGCTGCCTGTTTTTCTGCGTTCGTATCCCTGACAGTATGCAGGAATAGGATCGTTTGTCGGGTCAGCGATGACAGATATGAAAGTGCCACAGGCCATATAAGCGGATGACACAAACAAGAGACAGACTATTTGTCAGCCAGTACCTGTCAGAAGCGCCTGCTTCGGGTCAGAGTGCGGTTGATGGGGGAGCGTTGAAAGCGCGAATCAAGGCCCTACTGAAACAGAAAGATGCTGTTTTGGTTGCGCACTATTACACCGATGACCTTGTGCAGGAACTGGCGGAAGAAACCGGTGGCTGCATTGCGGATTCCCTGGAAATGGCTCGCTTTGGTACACGCCATTCGGCATCGACGCTGGTGGTTGCCGGTGTTCGCTTTATGGGGGAAACCGCAAAAATTCTGAATCCTGAGAAACGGGTACTGATGCCTACCCTGGAAGCAACCTGCTCACTGGATCTCGGGTGTCCGGCTGATGAGTTTACCGATTTTTGTGACCAGCATCCTGATCGAAAGGTTGTTGTATACGCAAACACGTCGGCGGCGGTAAAGGCGCGTGCTGACTGGGTGGTCACCTCCAGTTGTGCCATTGATATTGTTGAACATCTAGCCGGTGAGGGTGAGAAACTGATCTGGGCCCCCGATCGTTACCTTGGTCATTATGTTGAAAAGGCTACCGGTGCGGACATGTTGCTGTGGGATGGCGCCTGTATTGTGCATGAAGAGTTCAAGGCGAAAGGGATTCTTGATCTCAAGCAGGTCTATCCCGATGCAGCGGTGCTGGTGCATCCGGAATCACCGGAATCTGTCGTTGAGTTGGCTGATGCAGTGGGCTCAACCACGCAGTTGATCAAGGCGGCACAGGCCATGAATAACCCAGTTTTCATCGTGGCAACTGACCGCGGTATTTTTTACAAAATGAAGCAGTTGGCGGGTGAAGGGAAAGAATTTATAGAGGCGCCTACTGCAGGTAATGGGGCTACCTGTCGCAGTTGTGCGCATTGTCCCTGGATGGCGATGAACAGTCTTGAGCTGATTGCTGATGCACTGGAGCATGGCGGCAGTGAGATCCATGTGGATCCACTTATCAGGGAAAAAGCGTTACTGCCCCTCGATCGAATGTTAGCCTTTACTGCATCGTGATGGCTTTATCCTATTGAATTAAAAAAACCGGCAGTGTTTGCCGGTTTTTTTAATGTTCTGTATTCTCTGCCTAGAGTTTCATCCGCTTTTTGTATTCCTGAATTTCTATGACGCGCTCTTTCAGGGCGGTTTTGGTACTAAATGGTGTGCTGGGTAGTTCTGCGGCATATTCCAGGTGTTTGATGGCATCATCAAAGTTACCCGTCAGGAAAAAGAACTCTGCCCTTGCCTTATGAACTTCCTCAATATCGCCGGCTTTACCTGCAGCTTCAGCCAGCTGATACCAGATTTCCGGATCATCCGGACGTGTGCGGGAAAACGTCTTAAGAGCCCGTGTGGCTGCTGTGTACTGTTTATCCTGAAACAGCATGTCCGCATAGGTCATGGTGAGGGGCAGATTGTCGGGCGTGAAGCGCAGCATATCCTTAATGTTTGCAAGGGCTTCCTTTTGCTGGCCTTGGGTAAAACGAATGCGGTTGTCCAGAATGCGGTAATAGACGTTGTCCGGTGTATTGGCTAACAGAGGTTTCAATGCTTTAGCCGCTTTTGATGTATCGCCACTTTCCAGTTGTGCCAGTGCTAATCCGTAGCGCGTTGCGAAAGGATAGCTGGTATGGCCCGTTTCAAGATCGGCGGCAAGACGTCGCGCTGTGTTTTCCGGCGAGCTGGATGATTCGACGATTACGCGCATGCGCATTAGATGGTAAGACGGGTTGTCCTGGTAATTGCGAACCGGGTATTGCTCGGCACGACCGAGGGAGTCGGCGACACGGTTTCGGGAGACCGGGTGGGTGCGCAGGAATTCCAGCTGCGGGCCGCCGCCTTCCATGCGGCTCATCCGTTCAAACAGTCTGGGCATGGCGCGAGGATCAAAACCGGCGCGGGCCATGTTGCGGATGCCGACCCGGTCAGCTTCCTGTTCATTGTATCGGCTGAATCGCAGTTGTTCGCTTTGCATGCCAGCGATGGTCGAGCTCAAGGCCGCGGCGCCAAGGTCGCCCCCGCCGGCAGCAGCCAGAATGATGCTGCCCAGCAATGCAGCCATGGAGGGTATGCGCTGACGTTGTGCAGCCTCGACCCGGCGGGCATAGTGCCGCTGACTCAGGTGGGCGAGTTCGTGTGCTACAACGGAGGCAAATTCCTGTTCAGTTTCTGCATACAGGAACAGACCGGCATTAATGCCGATAATGCCGCCGGGTGCAGCGAATGCGTTGAGCTGTGGACTGTCGATAATCACCAGGGAGATACGCCTGTCCTGCAGTTCGCTGGTTTCCGCCAGGCGATAGATCAGTCCTTCGGTATAGCTGGTGAGTTCCGGGTCGTTCAGGGTTTTCACCTGGCTGTTGATCATCTTCAGGAAAACCTGGCCCAACTCATGCTCTTGCTGGGCTGAGACAACGCCAGAAGTCGCATCACCCAGGGTTGGCAGTTCTGAGGCGCCCTGCGCGGTTTGGGTCAGCATCATCAGCAGGCTGATGGTGGAGAGAAAATGGGCGATTTTTCGCATTAGCAAACAGCTTATTGGTTTGTGGTGAATGGCGAGGGCATTTTCTTTGCCCATAAGATACTATGATGAATTGGGTCTTTCATTAATAATTCCGTGATTTTTACCGTTCATGGCGGGTTTGCCGAAGAGTATTAAGAGTCGCCAGTGTTCGGGCATGGAGTTTGCCGTTGTTTTCAGGGTTGTGCGGGTGGTATGTCAGACATAGATGTTGAATTGGATGTCAGGGGGATGGCTTGTCCCATGCCATTGTTAAAGGCCAAGCAGGCATTGAATCGAATGGCGGCAGGTCAGGTGCTCAGGGTGCTGGCGACAGATCCCGGTTCGGTCAGGGATTTTCGCAGTTACGCGGAGTTGGCGGGCCACAGCTTACTTGAGAGTGACGAGTGTGAGGGTGTGTTTGTCCACACACTGAAAAAACATGGATAAGACGGCAATGTTCAGACTTTTTCGCGGCTGGATGCAGCGTTATTTTTCCGATGATGAAGCAGTGATGCTGTTTGTGCTGCTGTTACTGGCCATGGGTATCATCATGGCCTTTGGCAGTATGCTGGCTCCCGTGTTTGCCGGTTTAGTGCTGGCGTTTGTGCTGCAGGGGATGGTCGGCTGGCTGGAGCGGCGTAGTGTGCCTCATATGGTGTCGGTGTCGCTGGTGTTTGCACTGTTTGTGGCCATGCTGATGGTTGTGCTGTTGCTGCTGTTGCCGCTTGTCTGGGACCAGGGGGTCAATCTACTCAATGAATTGCCGCGCATGGTGACGCGGGGGCATTTGTTGCTGAGTGAGTTGCCAGAAAAATTCCCGGGCTTTATCTCGGAGGCTCAAGTTAATGCCTGGATGGAAACGGCTAGCAGTCAGGTGGCCAATCTGGGGCAGTGGATTGTTTCGTTTTCCCTGTCACGGATATCCGGGGTGGTGGGGCTGCTGATTTACCTGGTGCTGGTGCCGATCCTGGTCTTTTTCTTTCTTAAGGATCGTAAGGAATTGCTGGCATGGTGCTCATCTGTGCTGCCGAAAGAGCGCAGGATGCTTAAGCAGGTATCAGAGGAGATGAGTCAGCAGATTGCCAATTATATCCGGGGCAAGGTGATTGAAATTGTCATTGTTGGTCTGGTGACTTTCATCTCGTTTATTTTCCTTGGTCTGAACTATGCAGCCTTGCTGGGCTTGTTGGTGGGGCTCTCCGTACTTATTCCTTATATAGGTGCAGCGATTGTCACGATACCTGTCGCCGCTGTTGGTCTTTTCCAGTGGGGTATGGGGCATGATTTTATCATCCTGATGGTCGTCTATGGTGTCATTCAGGCGCTGGATGGGAATGTGTTGGTGCCTTTGTTGTTCAGTGAGGCAGTCAATCTGCATCCCATTGCGATTATTGTGGCGGTGCTATTGTTTGGTGGGCTCTGGGGTTTCTGGGGCGTGTTCTTTGCGATTCCGCTGGCAACCTTGGTTAAAGCGGTGATCAATGCCTGGCCGGGTGGTGAAGAGATAGCCGGTGTGGATGTTTGAGAGAGCCGGGAAGTAAGGTGATCTTGCTTCCCGGAATAGCTTGCACTTTATATTTATTCCTCTTCGTTGTCCGCTCTGACAACAGGCTCAATCATATTGGATAATGCCTGGGCGGCCTGCAGAACGTCTTCAGCATGTTGCTTGATATGTACGCGACGCCATTCGTGCTGAAGGATGCCTTCCCGGTCGATCAGGAATGTGCTGCGTTCAATCCGTAGTGTCTCCTGCTCTGCTCTGTGGGCGCGTAGCACATCGAATAACTCACAGAGCTGACCTTCGGTGTCGGCAATGAGATCGAACGGCAGCTGATACTGGTCTTTAAAGAGTTCGTGGGATTCAAGGCTATCTCTGGAAACACCGAACACCAGCGTATTCGCAGCCTCGAACTGGGGGTGCAGCGCCTTGAAAGATTGTCCTTCGCTGGTGCAGCCCGGAGTGTTATCTTTGGGATAAAAATAGAGAACGATGTTCTGGCCCTTGAGTGCGGAAAGATCGACCTGGTTGCCACTGGTGGCCTGGGCGGTGAAATCGGGAGTGGGTTTGCCGATGTTCGCCTTCATGCTATGTCCTTACCTGCGTTAATCTGATTCTGGTTTATGGGCGACAGAAGTATGGACCACGGTTTCAGGGTTAGCCTCCCGGTTTTGGCCTGATGTTCGTGTCCTGATCTATGCTTTTTATCGGCAGGGGTGCGCTGCAGTGAATATCGTTGCGGATTTCTGTCTGTAAGAGTGGTTACGCAGCTTGTGATATACCGGCATGGCCGGTAACATTTGCGCTTATTTTTTATGGCTACTGGAGTGTATCGATGATAACCGGCAGTCTTGTTGCGCTGGTCACCCCCATGTTGTCCGGTGGGGAAGTGGACTGGCAGCGCCTGCACGATCTGGTCGACTTCCATCTGGAAAATGGCACTGATGCCATTGTGGCCGTAGGCACCACCGGCGAATCGGCGACGCTGACGGTGGAAGAGCATTGTCAGGTCATTCGCGATGTTGTTGCGCAGGTCAAGGGACGTATTCCCGTGATTGCCGGTACCGGCGCGAACTCAACCCAGGAAGCGGTTCACCTGACCGCGGAAGCCAAGGCGCTGGGAGCTGATGCCTGCCTGCTGGTGACGCCCTACTACAACAAGCCCACCCAGGAAGGCCTCTACCGACATTTCCGTACCGTGGCGGAGTCTGTTGCGATTCCCCAGATTCTCTATAACGTACCAGGGCGTACCGCTGTGGATATGTTGCCTGATACCGTTGAACGCCTGTCTGATCTAACCAATATTGTTGCTATCAAGGAAGCCACCGGTGATCTGGGGCGGGCGCGTGAAGTGATTACCCGTTGCGGTGATCGTATCGCGGTCTATTCCGGTGATGATGGCACCGCCGTGGAACTGATGTTGCTGGGCGGCAAGGGCAATATTTCTGTGACGGCGAATGTGGCGCCGGCAGATATGCATGAATTATGTGCCCTGGCCATTGCCGGCAAGGCGGACGAAGCGCGCGCTATTCACCAGCGTCTGTTGCCGTTGCACAAGGCGCTGTTTCTGGAGTCAAACCCGATTCCGGTCAAATGGGCTTTGCAGGCAATGGGGTTAATGGAAGGTGGTATTCGTCTGCCGCTAACGCCGTTGTCAGAGCAGCACCATGAAGCCGTTGTCAAAGCCATGCAGGCAGCGGGTATTAATGTTGTATCCAAGGAGAGTGCATGCACAGTGTAAGGATGTTGCCGCTGGTGGCAGCAGTCTCTCTCGCGTTGGGTGGCTGCAGCTACCTGACCGGTAAGGATGGTTATTTCCGTGATAAATCAGAAGATTACGCGGCTGAGCAAACCTATGGTCGTCTGACGCTTCCGGAAGGTTTGAATCCCCGTGAAATGCCGGAATATCTGCGCGTGCCTGAGCAGGCAGAGACATCAGGCAAAATTGGTGGTGAGGTGCCGCGTCCCGATCAGCGCATTATGCGGACTGCAGATGAAGGGTATTCTGTTCAGCGCAGCGGTGATCAACGCTGGCTTCTGGCTGAGAAGAGCCCCGAAAAAATCTGGCCGCAACTGGTACGTTTCTGGGATGTGAGTAATATTCCGCTTTCCGCGTCTGATGCAAAACAGGGTGTTATGGAAACCCAGTGGATTGTGATGCGTGATGAAACCAGCAAGGATCTGGTTCGTCGTCTGTTCGGACGAGTGGTCGGTATGGATAGTACCGAACCGCAGGAAGACCGTTTCCGTTTGACGGTTCAGCAGGGCGTGCGTGCGGGTACCAGTGAGATAAAACTGGAGCATGCCAGCCGTGCACTGGGTAGTGACGAAAAGGCTGTTTGGCGTGACGGAGAATCCGGAACGAACACCAGTCTTGAGGCGGGCCTGCTGAATGAAATGCTGGTATTCCTGGTACAGAATGCCGATGACCAGTCCGTTTCGCTGGTGGCACAGACCCTCAGTATTGGTGATCAGAGTGCGCTGATCTATGACGGTAATGGAAATCCTGTGCTGAAAATCAGTCAGCCATTTGCCCGTAGTTGGCAGGCGGTTTCCGTTGCGTTGAGTGAAGCGAAAATTCAGGTGGTTGACCAGAACCGCTCTGCCGGCGTTTTTTATATTGAGCTGGGCGACGAGAAAACGGATAAGGACGACGAGAAAGGCTTCTTTAGCGGCCTCTTTGGCAGTAGTGCTGATGACCGTGAACAAGCGCCCAAAACCGCTTATCGCGTCAGGGTTTCTCCGCTCGGAGAAGAAGTCCAGGTCACGCTGGAAAAAGATATCAACACCCTGCCACCTGTCGATGTTTCTGAGAAAGTGCTGCAGTCCATCAAGTCGCATCTGAATTAATCGTGGGTTCGACACCTGTCAGCGTTAATGGTTGTGCTTATATTGCCGGTTCAGTCTGTTAGATGAACCGGTTCATTGTCTCCTTGTTCCCTGAATCTACTGATTTTATTCACCTGTGTGGAGATTATGATGGAAAAGCGTGAGGAGCTTTACTCCGGCAAGGCCAAGTCTGTTTATACGACAGATGATCCCAATCGTATGGTGCTGCTGTTCAGAAATGACACGTCTGCGTTTGACGGCGTCAAGGTCGAGCAGCTGGAACGCAAGGGTATGGTCAACAACCTCTTTAATGCATTCATTATGCAGAAGCTGGAAGAGGCCGGTATAGCCACCCATTTTGAGAAGGTGCTGTCTTCTCAGGAATCACTGGTCAAGCGCCTGGAGATGATTCCGGTTGAGTGTGTCGTGCGTAACATTGCCGCGGGCAGTATCTGCAAGCGCCTGGGTGTGGAAGAAGGTATTGACCTGAATCCCCCGACCTTTGAGTTCTTCCTGAAAAACGATGCACTTCATGATCCCATGGTCAATGAGTTCCATATCCGGTCTTTCGGCTGGGCGGAACCGCAGCATGTGGAAACCATGAAAGAGCTGACATTCAAGGTCAATGATGTCCTGAAACAGCTGTTCCTGGATGCGGGCATGCTGCTGGTTGATTACAAGCTGGAGTTTGGCTTGTTCGACGGCCAGGTGGTGCTGGGCGATGAATTCAGCCCGGATGGCTGCCGTATCTGGGATAAGGAAACCCGCAATAAGCTGGATAAAGATCGTTTCCGTCAGGGACTGGGCGGCGTGGTTGAAGCTTATGAAGAGGTCGGCCACCGTCTCGGAATAAAGTTCGATTAAGTTCTTCCCATTGAGCTGCTTTTGTGGCAGCTCAATGGCTCCATTTTTACATCATTTTTCTCAAATTTTTGCTTGCATTTTGTAAAGCGCCTCTGAGTAGCGGTCTCGAGCGAATTTTCTCTCTTGTCAATAATTATGCACAAATTTTGATCGCCTTTTGTAAAGGTCAATGATTTGGCGCTAAGTCTTTGATTTTTCGTAAAACAAACTATAACTAGTTGAAAAATAAAGAAAAAATAATTGATCAAAAAGTGATCAATTTAACAGTTCTTAAGGTTCAATGGGGGGTTTCGGCGCTTTTCTCCAGCTCATCCACAAAGATATCCACAGAAAATGTGGGTAACCTGGATGCACACATTCGGGGCATTTTCGGATGAATTTTTTCATTGTTGTGATAGATGCTTTGAAGGTCTGCAGATCCAGGTAATTTGCGTGCGTGTTGACCCTTGAATTCACCCTTCAGTGACGCCATTGTGTGAATATCGCTAAATCACAATCACACGGGTCTGTCATGAATCCAACAGCCAATGTCATCGAGGTCACCGCTGACAATTTACACAGTGAAGTGCTGGAACGTTCCAAATCGGTTCCGGTTTTGCTGGATATCTGGGCAGACTGGTGTCAGCCCTGCAAGATGCTGATGCCTGTCCTGATGAAACTGGTTGAGTCGTACCAGGGGAAGTTTG
This sequence comes from uncultured Kistimonas sp., assembly GCA_964291505.2. Lineage (GTDB taxonomy): Bacteria > Pseudomonadota > Gammaproteobacteria > Pseudomonadales > Endozoicomonadaceae > Kistimonas. Next base: position 926,727 of record OZ220216.1, read on the forward strand.
TCCTGGCCAAGCTGAATGCTGAGGATCCTGATCCACAGGTTCAGCAGATTGCCCAGAGCCTGATGATGCAGTTGGGCGTTCGCAGTATTCCAGCCCTGATTTTTTTGCATGAAGGCAAGCCTGTTCAGGTGTTGAGCGGTATGCAGCAGGAAGGTGACTTGCGCGCCATTCTTGATCAGTTGACGATGAGCCCGGCTGAGCGTATTCAGGCGCAGGTTGAAGCGCTGGTTGCGGATGGACAGCCTGAGCAGGCATTACAGCTGTTACAGCAGTTGTTGCAGGAAGAACCGGAAAATATGGGCTTGCAGGTGTTGCAGGCCAACCTGTTGCTGCAGTTGGGGCGTGTGGCTGATGCTTCACAACTTCTGGATGCGCTGCCGGATGATGCGCCGGGCATAGCACAGCCCAAAGCGCGTCTTGCGCTGCTGGGACTGGCCGGCGATATTGCGGATCGCGCTTCGGTGGACGCCCAGGTTGCGGCCAATGAAAAAGACCATGAAGCCCGTTATCAGCTGGCGATTCATCAGTTGCTGGCCGATGAGGCGGAACTGGCGCTGGAAAATTTGCTGTTCATTATTCGTCATGACCGGGAATTTCGCGAAGACGGTGCTCGCACCCTGATGTTGAAGTTCTTTGAACAGCAGGGCAATGCGGATCCTCTGGTGCGTCGTTTTCGCAGCCGTTTGTTTGCCCTGATGCATTAATCTTCATGGCGGTGGCGCCTTCACCCAAGGCGCCTGGCTTATCTCGCAAAGCGTTATTTCAGTGGCTGTAAGGCCAAAATCCTGGTGAAAAGTGGTGTTGTGCCGTTGTATTCCCAGTGATGCTTGTCGGATAATAGCGCTCCCTTTTAGTCTTTGTCCTGCTTCCTCTCGCTGTCTTTATTGTTCAGGTTGTCCTGTCCGGAGCCTCTCCATCAAGGTGATCCTGTGTCATCCTCCTTTCAGCATATGGTCTGCCGGGATAACGGTTTTTCTGTTCATTGAGTGTGAGAGAGTGGCATGATCCAGACCGAGTCGATACAGGTCGCCCAGGCTGTCGCCCATTACGGTAGTTTCACGGTGGCTGCCCAGCATCTGCACAAGGTGCCGTCGGCCATCAGTTATACCGTGCGAAAACTGGAGGAACAGCTGGATGTTCAGCTCTTTGTCCGCGACAGCAAACGTGTGGCGCTGACGCCGGCCGGTGAGCATTTTCTCAAGCATGCCGGTCGTCTGTTGGATAAGGTTCGCCAACTGGAAGATAGTACCCGCCAGGTTGCCCAGGGCTATGAACGAGAGCTGCGTATTGCGATCGACAATGTCGTGAACCAGGGGGTGATGTACGACCTGATTCGTGATTTCAATGCCGCTTTTCCCACCACGCGGCTTGTGGTGAATGGGGAAATTTACATCGGCTGCTGGGATGCCCTGTTTCACCAGCGTTGCCAGCTGGCAATCGGTGCGCCTCAGACCGTGCCTGAGATCATACCTGGCCAGAGTCGGTTTGATTTTCGTTCCATGGGCTTGCTGGAATGGGAGCTGGTCATGTCACCGGATCACCCGCTAACACAGGCTGAAGCGCCGCTTACAGCCGAGCAGTTGCGGGATTACCTGACCATTACGATAGAAGACAGTGCACGTTATTTCCGGCCTGGAGAAAACTGGCTGGATGATAATCCCTCCGTACTGGTTGTCCCGAATTTCCGCAATGCCATTGAGTGCGTCATGCAGGGAATAGGTGTGACAACGTTGCCTCGACATTTTGCCCGTTATTATCTGGACAATGGTCTTTTGGTGGGGCGAGCCATTCACGGCGTGCCCTGGAACACAACCTGTCATGTCGCCTGGAATGATGAAGTGCGTGGACCTGCGCTGGAATGGTGTCTTGACTGGTTGGGCGACAGTGAAAGGTTGAATCAGTGTTGGCTGACTCATGATTGTGATGCAAAACCAGAGTTTCATATTCCCTGACTGGCACGGACAACGGTGATTTTGCGCGTGATAGCCAGAGAGGTACAATCGGCACATGCCGCTTGAGGATGCCTATCAATTCGGTCAGGCGTAATCCGGTTTTTTCATGCTGACAGAGCGCCATTGTTGTAAACGGTCAATCTCGGCCAGCAATCGTTTAATGGCCTGGTTGAGGGATTCTTCCGTTACATCATTGCTGTTTTGCTTGAGTAGGGATTCGGTTTCCAGACAGGTTTCCTGAAGCAGAGGTACGCCGCAGTAACGGGTAGCACCATGCAGTTTGTGAATAATCTCCAGCAGTTGATCAAGGTTGTGATCCTGCCAGAGGTCAATAATGGCGTTTCGATCATCGGGCAGTTCATCCAGCAGCATGGTCAACAACTCATCCGCCAGTTCTTTTTTGCCGCCGGCAAGGTGCAATCCTTGCGAGTGATCTACCACCGGAATGCCATTTTTGCTGCTAAAAGCCGGGTGGGCGGTTTCGCCGGTTTCCTGCTGGGAGGCGAGTAGCCTCAAGCCGGTCCACTTTTGAATGACATGGCGTAGCTGGGATTCACTGATCGGTTTGCTGAGGTAGTCATCCATGCCTGCCAGCAGCAACTGCTTTTTCTCTTCGGCCAGGGCGTGGGCGGTCAGGGCGATAATCGGCATGCGACTTTCCGAGACTTCCTGCTCCCTGAGCCGGCGCGTGGTTTCCATACCATCCATGACGGGCATCTGAACATCCATAAATACCAGGTCAAAATGACGGTTGCGTGCAATATCAATTGCCGCCTGTCCGTTATTGACGGCGGTGGTTTCTACGCCCAGATCGTCCAGCAAGGCGCAGAGGAGCTTCAGGTTGGCCTCGTTGTCATCAACCGCCAGGATGTGGGGCTGTCTTGGCAGGCTCTGCTTGATCTGGATTTGCTCCTCTGAGGGGAGGTGCGGTTCCAATCGGCTGCTGAGGGCATGCATGATGGTGCGGGACAATCGGTTACGGCAGGGTGGTTTGGCCAGTGTCAGTACCGTATGGGATGCTTTTGCTGCCATGGTGCTGATGCTATCCAGGTAGCCGGTCATGGCAGTGACCAGGAAGAGGGTGTCATCCGGCGTCTGGTCAATTAACTGGAATATCCGGTCACTGTCCAGGCTGGCAGGGTCGTGACCGATTACGACGAGGTCAAATATTTCCCGATTCTGCTCCGTCAGGGCTTCTTCAAAATGCGCCAGCTGGTCACAGCCTCGAACCATCATGTCAAATTCTTCCAGTAGCTGTTCGAACGCATAGCGTGTGTAACGGCGTGGTTCAAACAGTAAGACTTTCTTGCCCGGCAGTCGGCAATTGAGTTGGCTGAGCTGACCTTCTGCCGCGAAGGGCGCCTTGAACGTAAACCAGAATGTACTGCCTTCGCCGATATGGCTTTCGAGGCCAATGTCCCCCTGCATCTGTTCGACCAGGTTTTTGCAGATCACCAGTCCGAGACCGGTGCCACCGATCTTGCGGGTACGGGAGTTGTCTACCTGGGAAAAGGCCTGGAACAAGTGTTTTTGCTGGGTTTCCGAAATGCCGACACCCGTGTCAGTGACACTGATTTTCAGGATGGCATGCCCGTCTTCCTGGTTATCCAGCATGACGCGGACGACGACAGAGCCGTCGCTCGTAAATTTGATGGCGTTGTTGACCAGATTGGTCAATACCTGCCGGAGTCTGAGTGGATCGCCAATGATGTCCAGCGGAACATCCCGGTAGATCAGGCAGGCGATTTCCAAGGATTTATCGTGGGCTGTGGGCGCTGCGATAGCGAGCACTTCATCCACCAGTTCCCGCAGGTTCATGGGCGTGCTTTCCAGTACCAGCTTACCCGCCTCAATCTTGGAAAAGTCGAGGATGTCATTGATCATCGCCAGCAGGCCCTCTGCAGAGTTCTGCAGGGTGGTCAGGTACTCGCGCTGGGTTTCATTCAGGTTGGATTTCAGTAGCAGGTTGGTGAAACCAATAATGCCGTTGAGGGGCGTCCGTATTTCGTGGCTCATGTTGGCCAGGAATTCGGATTTTACCCGGCTGCCTTCCTGGGCCCGTTTTCTGGCCATATCCAGTTCGGCGTTTTTGACTTCCAGGGTTTCCATGGTTTCGTGCAGATCTTCGGTCGCCTGGTCAATGGTCTGCTGCATTTCCTGGTAGGCGTCCTGCAGTGAGGTCACCATCTGGTTGATACCATTTTCCAGTTGCGCCAACTCCGCCCCCGCGCCGGTATGAATACGGGTATCCAGTCTGCCGCGACTGATGGCCGAGACAGAATCGCTAATGTGCTGGATTGGACGGGTAATGCTGCCGGCCAGCCGCAGGCCCGCAATGATGGTGAGCAGAAGAGAGCTCAGTAAAAGCAGGCTGCTGAGCAGAATTAATTGGTATTGGTGGATGTCTGTGCTGTCGCGGGAAAAACGAATTTTGATCCATCCCGTGGGTTTTGCGGATGGTGTCAGGTTGATGGCTGATAGATTGCCCCCAGCATAGATGGGCGTGATGACGCATAATCCAGTGTCCAAACGGGTCAACTGACTGGCTGCAGGTAGGGATTTCAGTGTTTGTTGTCGTGCAAAACGGGAGCCGGAATGAATGATTTCCTGACCTGCGCTGTCGTAAACACTGACGGCCCGGATGTCCTGACGGCTCAGGGAGGTATCGGCAAGGCTCTGTAATAAATCGCTGTCGTTTGCCAGAAGGGCATGTCCGTTGAGAAGACTTAACTGTTCCGCCGTTCGTATTGCCTGTTGTTCCAGACGCTGGTTGATGTCATTCAGATAGAGCCATGTCAGACCGAACCCCAGCAGTATAGCGGCGGCCAGACCGGGGAGAAGGGCAAGCAGCAAAACACGATGCTTGATGCTGGTCAGTTTCTTTTTCATGTTCTTATCAAACTGGCTGAGCCGTGTTGTTATTGATTTTTTCTGGCTGTGTGTTGCAGCCATGCTCGAGCATTGTCGCATAAAACAGCGAGCATTTTGTGTGTTTCTGTTACCGGTTGATACCGTTTTCTTGTACTGGAGGAAAAGCTTTAAATACGGGGATCAAAACCGTTAAGATGCAGCCCGGTTCATCGTGTCAATGGCAGCAGTAAGCAATAAAAAGGGTTGCTGTTGTCGAACGTTGCAGGAGCATTTATGGCCGTCGCTGAAGTGGGTTCCAAGCAGGCATTTTTCGACAGGAAACGTTTAATCTTTCTTGCTGATTGCATACTGTTTGCCGTTTTACTCAATACTCTGCCTTTTGAGCAGGATGTTGTGACCGGTCTTAGCATTCTCACGTTTGTCGCCATCCTCTGGTTGACGGAAGCGGTACATGTCAGTATCACGGCCATACTGGTGCCGGTACTGGCGGTCGCGTTCGGTGTCTTTGAAACGCCTCAGGCGCTGAGTAGTTTTGCCAATCCCATCATCTTTCTGTTCCTGGGCGGCTTTGCCCTGGCGGCGGCGCTGCATAAACAGAAACTGGATCAGTTGATTGCCGATAAGGTGCTGGTGCTGGCCCGTGGTCGTATGTCGGTGGCGGTCATCATGCTGTTTGCGGTGACGGCAGGGCTCTCGATGTGGATCAGTAATACTGCGACGGCTGCAATGATGCTTCCACTGGTCATGGGCGTATTGGCCAAAGTGGATACCGAGAATGAGCGCAATACTTTAGTTTTTGTATTACTGGGGATTGCTTACTGCGCCAGTATCGGCGGTATTGCCACAATTGTCGGCAGCCCGCCCAATGCCATTGCGGCGGCTGAAGTTGGTATTGGGTTTACCGAGTGGATGGCGTTTGGCTTGCCGGTGACATTGGTGCTCCTGCCGGTTGCCGTGGGTGTTCTTTATCTGCTGCTCAAGCCAAACCTGAATCATACCTTTGAGCTGGATCACACGGTGATCGAGTGGAATCGTCAACGGTTGATGACTCTGGCCATATTCGCCCTGACGGTCACCCTGTGGATATTCAGTAAACCGATCAACGCTTGGCTCGGTGGCTTCAGCAAGTTTGATACGGTGGTGGCTTTATTGGCGATTGTATTGCTGGGTGTATCACGCGTTGTTGAATGGAAAGATATTGATAAATCCACCGAGTGGGGCGTATTGATTCTCTTTGGTGGTGGTATCTGTCTGAGTAATGTCCTGAAGGCGACTGGTACCAGTGTCTTCCTGGCCCATGAAATTGGTGGTTTTCTGGAGCAGGCAGGGCTGCTGGTGACGTTGTTGACCGTGGCGGTTTTTGTGGTATTTCTTACTGAGTTTGCCAGCAATACCGCCAGCGCTGCCTTGCTGGTGCCGGTGTTTGCGACCATTGCTGAAGCGCTGGGGATCTCCCCCTTGATTTTATCGGTGTTGATTGCCATCGCCGCATCCTGTGCCTTCATGCTACCGGTCGCAACGCCGCCTAATGCGATAGTGTTCAGTTCGGGCCATATCAAGCAGCGGGAGATGATGCGGGCGGGTATTTATCTCAATATCGTCTGCATTGTTATACTGACCGGCTTCGCCTGGTTGGTCTGGTAGAGAGTATGCTGGCGAAGAATATTGCATCGGTGCTGGAGCATCGCTGTATGCGGTCATGACCTTGGGGTGGGAGTGAAACAGACGGGTATGGATTATCCAACAATTGAAGACCTGGTAGGTGAGACGCCATTAATCAGATTGCAGCGTCTGCCGGCGTCGGGTCGTAATACAGTGCTGGTCAAACTGGAAGGTAATAATCCAGCGGGTTCTGTGAAGGATCGCCCGGCACTGTCCATGATTCAGGAAGCCGAGCGGCGTGGCAATATACGCCCTGGTGATACCCTGATCGAAGCGACCAGCGGTAATACCGGCATTGCACTGGCAATGGTGGCCGCCATGAAAGGTTATCGGATGGTATTGATCATGCCGGACCACATGAGCGAAGAGCGCAAGGCAGCCATGAGCGCCTACGGGGCGGAGTTGATCGAGGTCTCAAAAGCGCAGGGCATGGAAGGCGCCCGTGATCTTGCCCTAAAGATGCAGTCGGAAGGGCAGGGGCGTGTATTGGATCAGTTCAATAATGCAGACAACCCCCTTGCGCATTACCGGGGAACCGGCCCCGAACTCTGGCGTCAGACCGGCGGAGAAATTACCCACTTCATCAGTTCCATGGGAACGACGGGGACGATCATGGGAACGTCGGCCTATCTTAAGGAAGTGAATCCTTCCATACAGATTATTGGCTTGCAGCCAGCGGAAAATGCGTCGATTCCCGGCATACGGCGTTGGCCGGAAGCCTATCGTCCCGGCATTTTTGGTGCCCGTCATGTGGATCAGGTGATGGATATTGGTCAGCAGGAGGCAGAAGTGGCCATGCGTCGGATGGCCCGGGAAGAGGGTATCTTTTGTGGCGTCTCGTCCGGTGGTGCCGTTGCGGCTGCGTTGAAGGTGGATCAGGTGGTGACTGGCGCGACTATTGTCGCCATCATCTGCGACCGGGGTGACCGCTATCTTTCAACCGGTGTTTTTAGAAGGAATGGCGTATAACGCCATTCGGTCTGTTGGGTAGTCAATACCGGCTAAAGAAAATCCGTCCATGAAGAGGCTCTTACTATTTTTTTATCAATTCTGATTCATAGAGTAGTAGTTTGCGGTACCTCTCATATCACTTCATGACCAAAGTGGTGGGTTGGTGAAAGGATGTCACTTTGTGTTGCACTCGGCAATGGGCACAGCTTTCACGCCGTCGGGCAGGTGGATGCCAATGCCGCAAATCACTTCTATCGTTTTGCCTTCAAACGCTGATGACAGCATGGATGAAGCTGAGCTTTGCGACACCGTAATTTTGTCATCCCCTTCATTACCCGTGTTCGTTTCCGTCGTTTCTGCTACGGCGACCAGCGCGGCATCCTCAGGTGCGGTTTCGCCGGTGGCGTCAGTCAGTGCCGTGCGAATAGCGGCGGTGTAGGATGTCTGTTCGTATATGACCTGAGCAGGTTCACTGGGTGTTGATGTTGGTGCGCTGATGGTTCCTGTCCCTGTCACCGGGTTCGGAGATGGCTGGTAGCCGCGGACCACGAAGTTGCCATTGGTTGTATCCGTGGTATCAAAACTGACGTTGTTGACGGTTACGGTTCGAGTACCGGCATCGGCGGTGTCATAAACGGCAGAGTAGCCACTGGCACTGGTGTTCGGGGTCCAGGCCGTGTTGTCACCATCCACGGAGGTAGAGCTGCCATAGTCGTAGTGGCTGGCTAATGGACTCGCAGTGACAAGCCCATCATAGGTTTTATCTACTCCAGATACGGAAGCCGACACGCTGGGCGCACTGCGATAGTAGAGATTGCGAGTGCCGGCAATGGCGCCTGAAAGATCCCCGTATCCGGCGTTGTAGGTTTTGTACTGGGTAGTGCCGGTGGCGCCATTGAGCTGGCTGACCAGGTTGGCGGTATCCGGATTGCCGGAAAACAGGGTAACGGTGCCACTGGTGGCTGTGGTAACGGAACTGCTCAGGGTTAGATCACCGCCACTGGTATCACCGGCCAGGTTATTAACCCCTGCTCCTATACTAATTGCGCTACTGGCCCCCGATAAATTAATCGTGCGGTCTACGGTAAAGCCTCCACCGATTCGAGCAGTTAAATGACCGGTACCGGTAATGCCTGCCGCGTTGCTGGCCAGTGCGCCAAGCGCTACAGTATCCGAGCGATCGAAGATTAAGGTGCCATTATTGGTAATAACACCACTGCCTAATGTGCCGCTGGTTCCTCCAATGCCGACTTGCACTGTACCGTCATTAATAGCGGTGTTACCTGAGTAGCTATTATTGTTGGTAAGCACTAAAGTGCCCGCGCCTTCTTTAGTTAAAAATGAAGGTAAAATTGTGCCACCTGCAACAAAGCGATCTTGTAATGGGGCTGCAATGGTCAGGGTTTTGTCAGCATCAATTGTGAATGTGGTACCTGCAGCGGTTTGACCACCCAGTCGAATATCGGCATCAACACCACTGGCGGTAATCGAAGAATCATCCGTTACGTTTACCGGTCCATTTAATGAATAAGAAAGAAAAGTAGCTACACCTCCGATGGCTTCCAGGGTGCCTCCATTAAGGGTGAGGGGGCCAAGCGGGCTGTAGGTATTGTTGTTCCTAAGAATTCCTCCTTGATTAATGACTACTGGTGCCACAACATTTGTTGCGTGGTTACCAAAGACATCATGCTGTGCAAATTCAACGATGCCACCATTATTGATGGTAAGGGTATTCGTTGCGCTGTTCGCCAGGGCAGGAGTGCCTGGGTTAAGGTTTGTGATTCTAAATATACCTGCATTGACAGTGGTTCCCCCGGTATATGAGCTGTCTTCCGCTAATGTCAGGGTTCCGCTGCCGTTTTGGATAACGCTACCTGCGCCTGAAATAACCCCTGACAGGGTTTGATCTGCAGATGACCCATATTCAAAAGTGGCTCCGCTGGCAATACTGATTGTACTGGTATATATGCCGGAAGGCTGACCCTTTGATGTCAAGTTACCCGTACCACCAATAGCAAGCGTACCGCCGGAGACAGTAATATTCTGTGGGCCATGATTTGTACTAGAGCTAGTAAGGGATAGCGTTCCGGTGCCGACCTTGGTAAAAGAGGTTGCCCCAAAATTTCCGAGCCCACCGCTAAAAGTGGTATTTTCATTTAAATCGCCAACAATAACCGGCATGGAGGTGTAGTCTCCTCCGGCATAGATTGAACCAGAGCCAGACAGGCTGCCCAGTGTTAAGGTAACGCCACTATTTGAGTGAAGGCTCATAGTACCTTCTACAATCCAGTGGGCTGCACCACTGGTGGCGCTATTATTATCTGCCCTGAAGCGGGCTCCAGAGTCAATGGTGGCTGTTCCCGTAAACCCGGTCCAATTTCCGTTTATAGCCGCATGTTCTCCCGATAAAATAAAATTACCACTACCTGAGACATTGTTTGCAAGCGTCGGTGAAGAAAAATAAGTACCGGAAAGGAAATGTCTGAGGGTCCCATTACTGTTAATAGTAACCGCACCCGAGCCAATCGTTCCGGTGGAGCCCCCCGTGCCGATCTGAAGTACTCCTGCATTAACAGTGGTAGTACCTGTATAGGTGTTATTCCCCGTTAAAATCGCTGTTCCGGAGCCCTCTTTAGTCAGTCCACCAGAACCACTAATCACGCCGGTTACGGTTCCGTCACCACTCTGGTTAAGTACCAAGCCGCCATTAATGCTGTAACTGCCGCCTAGGTTTATGGTGCCAGCGCCAGTAGTTGTGGTCAGGGTCAGGGCACCGCCGGAACCGGTGGTCACATTGACTCCGGAACCATCATCGGTAATGGTGTCGGCGATCAGGTTCACCCCGGTGCTACCCAGTTCTGTAATCAACTGGCCATCGGTAATATTGCCGCCACTGCTGTTGACCGTGCCGCTGTTATCGCCTCCGGTGCCATCGGTAATATTGATGTTGGCCGGATCCAGCCAGAGTGTGCCCCAGTTGCCATTAGGCGCACGGGTATCTGTTGCTTCTGCAGCCTGATAGTTAAGCTGCTCTTTGCCGGAAACCTCCACGGTGCCGCCATCCCCGGTCTGGCTGCCTCCTCTGGAGGTGATGCCACCATAGAAGTCCGTCTGCTGATCGGACCAGAGCACGACCAAACCGCCGTTGCCGTTCTCCGTGGCCGAGGCATCAATCCTCACGGCTTCACCGGCAGACAAGGTTTGCGCATGGGGTAGTTCGCCCTGGCCCTGAAACTCCCCGCCCACCAGAACAGTGCCGCCGCCGTTGTGGCCCCGGGCATCCAAACGGGTGTTGCCAGTCAGCGTGATTTGCTGGCCAGTGAGGGTGATGTCACCGCCAGTTTCGCCCGCCACCAGGCCGCGGGTATCAATCTGCAGGTTATCGGCTACTACAGCGCCAGTGCCGCCATCAATGATAATGCGTCCGTTTTGCTCGCGGATGGATTGTGCGCGAACCACGCCTTCCAGGTTGATAGCGCTGGTTTGCAGCATTTCGCGTCCACGGGCGGTAAGCACTACCTGGCCGCCATCCGCCGCAATCAATCCCTGCTGATTAACCAATGCCTGCAGTTGATCCCCATCAACGGCCACCTGCAGCTTGCCGCCAGCGTCGAGGTTAAGGTTTATATGTTCGCCGGCCGCCAGTATGGCTGAGCCTTCCGGAGCATGGATGCTGCCCTGGTTTTTCACCGTATTGCCTGCCAGGACAATAAAGCCGCCATCGACCGCCTTCAGGTTGCCCAGGTTGACCACCTCACCGCCACTGGCGATATCGCGCATTCGATAGCTGCCGGCAGCAAAGTCGGCATCGGTAATGTTTTTCGTGGTGGCCAGCAGTCCGCCCACATTGACCTCTGCGGTTTTACCGAACAATACCCCGTTGGGGTTGATCAGAAAAACCCGACCGTTGGCCTGGAGGTTGCCGTAGATTTCTGACCGGCTGCCCCCTAGGACGCGGTTCAGTGCAATGGACGAGGAGGAGGGTTGTTCGAAGATAACGCTGTTGCCAGCGCCAATATTGAAACTCTGCCAGTTGATGCCCAGCTTGTGGGTATTCTGCTGGACCGTCATCACTGAACCGTCCGTGTGGATGTTGGCCGTGCCGGTGGAGACACTACCGCCTGAAGGCAGGGGCGAGGCCTGAGACAGATTGATGGTATGGACGGCCAGCGCCACGATGGTCAGGCGATAGCAAAAAGCATGCATGGATACGGTCCCTGTCGATAATGCTGTTATGTCGATCCTTCATTGATTCAGTATGGTTGCTTTCACCGGTGTTGGCTAAAAGCTGAAACGTGTGTGAAGCCATAGCCGGCTGCGGGAATCCTTGTCTGAGGTTGCCTCTTCGCTGCCCCGATCCCGCGCGGCCCAGTGTAAGCTGACCGAGAAGGTGTCATGTTTGTCCACGGATATCGAAATACCATTTCCGCTGATGCGACGTTTTGAGGGGCCGGTATAACCTTCCCAGGAGTTATGGTTGATTTTTAACCACCCCTGGTCGCGGAACAGCCCTATGCTGACATCGCTGGTGCCGGCAATGGGTACGGTGGTTGAGTAGCGGAGTTCAAGGGAGGCAATGGTACCGCTGTCGCCAATAGCCTCACCGTTTGGGTACGCTCTTACACCGCCAGGTCCGCCAAGAGATAATTTTTCGACGGAATCCAGGTTGTCACCGGCGATCTGGCCACGCAGTGAGCCAAATAGACTGATACGCTGAGTATTTCTGGTATAAGCAATGGTTTGATCGCGTGTCAGGCTGTAGTTGATTTTGGCAAAGCTGCCAGTATTGTCGGGCACGCCTGCGGGGATGGCGCTGCCACTGTAGTCGAGCTTGCCATGACTCAGGGATAGGCCAAAGGTACTGAATCCCCCACCGGCCACATTATCCAGGATATTGCCCCCGACCCCTGCTGAGAATACGTGCTCCCGTTTCTCGAAAGTACTGTCCAGCACACTGTCCTGTAATTGTTTAAGGTCGTAGTTGGCATGTGCTGTGATGTTTTGCCTGATGCTGCGAATGACGGGGTAGTGGCTGTAAAGGCTCAGGATCTGGGCTTCGCCGTGGGCGTCAGTCACGTTAAAAGGCGCCCCCAGGTCATAGGTCATTGACGAATAGCCTAGTCCGCCTCGCCATCCTGTATAGCCAATGGGGAGTGTGTAGTTCAGCGCACCAAAACGCATGCCTTTACCGGACGTTGTAATATCAATGGTTAAGCGGTCACCTGGCCTGAAAGGGTTATTGATGTAGAGGCTTCCTGCAAGGCGCTTGCGCCCTGTATATCGATTGCCATAGTTGTCAGCACTGACTTGCCCGGTGATACGGGGGCTTTCTGTCACGTTAAGTTGAATCTGGGTTGTGCCCTGTGTGTTGCCTGGATTCAGGATGGCGGTGACTTCATTGATACCCGGCAGGTCGGAGGCGATGCCGATGGCTCGTTGAATGTAGCGATGCTCAACCACGGTCTCGGTGCAGCGAGACGACGCCTGTTGACATAACGCTTCACTCAAATAGCGCTGGAGGGTGTTGGAAGGGTAGAGCGTATTGCCGGCGACCAGGCTTTGATCAATGTGACCTTCCAGTATGACAATAGAAACTACACCGTTTTTCACTTCCTGACCTGGGACATAAGAGACAGCAACAGGAAAACCGTTGTCACGATAATAACGGGTAACCGCATCAGTGATGTTGTTAAGTTCGGACAAGCCAACGCGTTTTCCTATGACTTGCGCAAACAGTGGAATCTGTTCCAGTAATCGTTCGCTGGCTATTTTTTTATTGCCTGTGAAGCGAAACCAATTGACCTGTAGTTTTCCCTGGTTGACAGGTGATTCAGGCTGCTTTTTTTCAGAGGGTAGGATGATGTTGCCTGGATCTTTTGGTGCAGGGAGAGCGGCAGGTTTTGTTTCGCGCAAAATCTGACCGGCATCAGGCAGTGGTGCAGATTGCGTCCCGTTCACGCACAGACTCAGGAGTGAGGCCGGGAGTATGACTTTATAGTTTAACTGCAACCGGTGCTCGGTGCGTGTGTTTTGCATAAAACTTCCCATTCCTTGGGTTGTTTGATCAGGGATACACAATGGCTGAATGTCATTTTATTCAATGTAGAACATAGGAGGATTTTGGGCGTTGAGTGATCTGCCAGCAGGCGTAATGTTTGGCGCTTAAACGTGTTGGAAAATCTTTTTCCAACACCATGGAAATCGAACATGTATTTTGGATGCAACCGGTGTATGTTCCCCGTAAAGGCGCTGGCGGTTCCTGTCAGCAGGCGTACAATACGCCCTTGTTTTACTGACAGGAATTCTGCCGATGCAACCGCGCACGCGTCACGCGCGAGCGACTGCTCCCTTCGATCTTTCCATTGACTCTCTGACTCACGACGGCCGCGGTGTCGGCAGGCATAAGGGGAGAGCTGTATTTGTTAACCAGGCGGTACCCGGCGATACGGTCACTGCACGGGTGGTCAAGCAAAAGGCGTCGCTGTGGGAAGCTGAAATTGATCGTATCTTGGTGCCATCTCCTCGGCGCCAGCAACCGGAGTGTCCCAAGTATGGGATATGCGGAGGTTGTAGCCTCCAGCATCTTGACCATGACGGTCAGCTTTCTGCGCATACCGATGTCGTTCTTGGCCAGTTGAAGCGGTTTGCGGGCTTTGAGCCTGATAGTCTGGCTGACCCGTTACGCAGCCCTGCCTGGGGATACCGCCACCGGGCCCGACTGGCTGTAAGGTGGGTGAACCGCAAGGTGCTGATGGGCTTTCGGGCAATGGGTAGCAATACCATTATTCCCGTTGATGCCTGCCCTGTGCTGGCGCCTGAGCTTGACGCTCTGTTGCCTGCGCTGGAATCCACACTGAAGGCGGCAACTGACCCCAGGGCTATTTCCCATATCGAGTTGGCTGCAGGCGATAACTGCCGGGGCATTCTGCTGCGCCATATTCATCCGCTTTCGACGCAGGACCAGGCACGATGGGAGGCGATGGCCCGTGAATTCAGCGCCCATCTCTGGTATCAGCCCAATGAGCCGCAGCCACTTGAGTGTGCCTATTCACCGGACGGGCAAGAATCACTAACCTATCGGTTACCGGAATTTGCTTTAAAACTCCGTTTTTTGCCGGTAGATTTTATTCAGGTGAATCCGTTTATTAACCGTCAGATGGTCAGTCAGGCGGTTGACTGGCTGGCGCTCTCCCCGACAGACACCGTACTGGATCTATTCTGTGGATTGGGTAACTTTACCCTGCCGTTGGCAAGCCGGGCAGGTCAGGTTGTTGGTGTGGAGGGGGTGGAGTCGCTGGTGGCCAAGGGACGTGATAATGCCAGCCTTAATGGTATAAATAATGCAATCTTCAGTCGGGCAGATCTGAGTGAAGATATTGCGCATCAGGCATGGAGTCAGACCGTTTATGACGCCTGTCTGCTGGATCCGCCCAGAACCGGCGCCCGAGAGGTGCTGGAAAGGCTGGTGGATCGGTTGCCTGGGCGTGTGCTGTATGTGTCCTGTAATCCGGCCACCCTGGCGCGGGATGCGGGCATCCTGAAGCAATCCGGCTATCGCCTGGCCCGGTTATCGGTCATGGATATGTTTCCCCAGACGGTGCATGTGGAGACCATGGCGTTATTCCTGCGGGATTAAGGGCATCCAGAGAGATGCCGAAGAATGCGATGTTGTGTGGCTGCCGTCAGGCAGCCTCTGTTAATAAAAAGTGAGATGACAAGTAGATGGTTAAGGTCCGAGAAGATCACCCGGTGGGTTCCGATGGAAGTGTCGATCTTCAGTCCTGGCTCGGACGACTGAAGCGTGATGTGAATCTTGCGGATGAGCAGATGCTGCTGGCAGCCTGTGATATGGCGGCGGGGGCAGAGGCAAATCCGGGCAAGCCCAGCAGTTGGTCACAGATGAGCGGCAGCAGCACGCTGAAGATCGGCATGGAGATGACGGATATCCTTGCTGAACTGAAACTGGACCAGACTTCTCTGATCGCTGCGCTGCTGTACCGCTCGGTGCGGGAGCACAAGCTGGCGCTCAGTGATGTCCGTGAGCGTTTCGGGAGTGAAGTTGCCCGTTTAATCAAGGGCGTTCTGGGTATGGCGGTCATCAGCGCAATCCAGAACCCGGCCCGGGCCCAGGTGTTGGGGCAGCAGCAGGATCAGCTGGAAAAAGTCCGGAAGATGCTGGTCTCCATCGTAGATGATGTTCGCGTTGCCCTGATCAAGCTGGCGGAGCGGACCTGTGCAATCCGGGCAGTCAAGAATGCCGACCGGGAGCGGCGTCAGCGGGTTGCGCGGGAAGTCTTCGAGATTTATGCACCACTGGCCCACCGCCTGGGGATTGGTTACATCAAGTGGGAGCTGGAAGACCTCGCATTCCGCTATCTCAAGCCACAAGACTATAAGAAGATCGCCAGGCTGCTGGACGAAAAGCGGCTGGATCGTGAGCAGTATATCCATGACGCCATTGAACACCTGCAAAGCGAGTTGAAAGCCAGTGGTATTGAGGCGGATGTCAACGGCCGGGTCAAGCATATCTACAGCATCTGGCGGAAGATGCGCCGCAAAGGGCTGGAATTCCGGGATCTCTATGATATCCGTGCCCTGCGTATTCTTGTGCATGAGGTGCGCGACTGTTACGCCGCGCTGGGTGTCGTACATTCCATCTGGAACCATATCCCCAAAGAATTCGATGATTACATTGCCACTCCCAAGGAGAATGGTTACCAGTCACTGCATACCGCAGTCATAGGGCCAGCGGGTAAGACGCTGGAAGTCCAGATCCGTACCCATGCCATGCATGATGAAGCGGAGCTGGGTGTGTGTGCACACTGGAAATACAAGGGTACTGACACCAAGAACAGCGCTGACAGTTATGAGGAAAAGCTCAACTGGCTGCGCCAGGTGCTCGAATGGCAGGAAGAGATTGGCGATGGTGTGGAAGGTCTGGCAGACCAGTGGAAACTGGATGTTGAGCCGGACCGGGTCTACGTCTTCACCAAGGATGGCCATGTGGTCGACTTGCCGGTGGGGGCAACCCCCGTCGACTTTGCCTATCGTGTTCACACCGAAGTGGGCAACCGTTGCCGCGGCGCCAAGGTAGGCGGCCGGATTGTTCCTCTGAATTACACACTGCAAACCGGTGACCAGGTGGAAATCCTGACGGCGTCCAATGCGGTGCCGAGTCGTGACTGGCTCAACCAGAATCTGGGTTACGTCAAGACCAGCCGTGCCCGCGCCAAGATCGTCAACTGGTTCCGCAAGCAGAACCGGGATTCCAACATAGAAGCGGGCCGTCACTTTATTGAGGCCGAGCTCAAGCGTCTTGACATCAAAGGTGTGGATTTCCGTGCGTTGGCAGAAGCCATGAATTTCCACGCGGAGGATGACCTGTTTGCGGCGTGTGGCGCTGGCGATGTGCGCACCATGCAGGTGGTTAACGCTGCACAGCGGCAGGTCGAACCGGAAGAAGAATCCGTTTTTGAGCTGCGGACGCGGCCGAAGTCTTCGCGTAATGAGGGTGATATCACCATCCACGGTGTCGGCAACCTGCTGACGCAGATGGCGGGCTGCTGTCATCCGCTGCCCGGGGATCCGATAATCGGTTACATCACGCTGGGCCGTGGCGTCACCATCCATCGCGCAGACTGTTCTAATGCGCTGCAGCTGCACGAGCAGGAACCTGACCGTGTGATTGAGGTGAACTGGGGCGGCGGCAAGGAACAGACCTATCCGGTTGAGATTCAGATTGTGGCCTATGATCGCTCGGGCCTGCTGCGGGATGTCACGGTGGTGCTGGCCAATGAGAAGGTCAACGTGCTTGATCTGAACACGCATACGTCGAAGGAAGACAATATTGCCACTATGCTGTTGACCATCGAGATTGCGACACTGGATGACCTTGGTCGTATATTGGCCAAAATCAGTCAGCTGTCCAATGTCATTGAGGCACGCAGGCACCGCAAGGGACGATAAATGACCCGGTACACCCTGGAAGATCTTCTGAACCTGATGGCCCGGCTCCGTGATCCGGAGACGGGCTGCCCCTGGGATATCCGGCAGGATTTCGCCAGCATTGCACCCTATACCGTGGAAGAAGCCCACGAGGTGGCGGATGCGATTGCCAGTGAAGATTATCCCCATCTTGAAGAAGAGCTGGGGGATCTGCTGTTCCAGGTGGTCTATCACGCCAGGATGGCGGAAGAGCGATCGTTGTTTGATTTTTCTTCAGTGCTTAATGGTCTGGTTGAAAAGCTGATTCGTCGCCATCCGCATGTGTTTCCTGACGGTACGCTGGCTTCAAGCCGATCTGATGGTGAGTCGGTCGATGAAGCGGATGTCAAACGACGCTGGCAGGAAATCAAACAGGCTGAAAAGCAGGCATCATCCGGCAAGAAACCACTAGGTTTGCTGGATGATTTGCCTGCATCACTTCCGGCCCTGAAAAGTGCGCAGGCCATTCAGGCCAAAGCGGCGGGGCAGGGGTTTGACTGGCCTGATGCCGGCCCGGTGTTTGACAAGCTGCGTGAAGAAATTGATGAGCTTGAGCAGGCGTGGCGCAGCAATAAGAGTGCGTCCGTACGTGATGAAACGGGTGACTTGCTGTTCAGCTGCGTCAACCTGGCGCGGCATGTTGGGGCGGATGCCGAACAATCCCTGTTGGGCTGCAACCACAAATTCAGACGTCGATTTTCGTATATAGAGCAACGCCTTCAGGAGCAGGATAAAAGCTTACAGGATTGTTCTCTTGAAGATCTGGATGCGCTATGGGATGACGCCAAGTCATCCGGTTTGTAAACACTCTGAACCTTAACCTTTCTAAAACTACTGCCTTATAAAAACTTTTTCCCAGCAGATGCCATGGTTTTTCATGGTGTCTGATTCAGCTCGCTGAGCGTTGATTTTTGTCAAAATATCCCCTTGTCGATCGTATACACTGCGAACCTCAGGCACAACATATAGTGCTTTTGCTATCCAGTAATAACAATATATAAGTGAAACGAAATGGTTCTGGCAACGTCTGACAGTAATTGTGAAATTCCGGCCATGATTATCAAGCGCGATGGGCAGCGTGTGTCGTTTGATAATGACAAGGTGTTTCGTGCCATCCTCCATGCGGGTCAGGTAACGGGTGAATATGATCAGGATGAAGCCCGGGTATTAACAGAGAAAGTCTTACGGTTGGTCAGTTACCGTTTCTGGGGCGACAAGGCGCCTGACGTTGAACAGGTCCAGGACATGGTAGAGCAGTGCCTGGCGGCCAGTGGCTACTTTGATACTGCCAAGGCTTACATTCTTTACCGGGAGCGTCACAAGCATCTGCGCGATACCCGGAAAACCCTTCTGGATGTGGAAGCCTCCGTGGACGAATACCTGGAGAAACTGGACTGGCGGGTACGCGCCAATGCCAACCAGGGCTATTCACTAGGAGGCATGATTCTGAATGTTTCCGGTAAGGTCACGGCCAATTACTGGTTGAACCATGTCTATGATGCTGCGATTGGTGATGCGCATCGACAGGGCGATCTTCACATCCATGATCTGGATATGTTGTCCGGTTACTGCGCCGGCTGGTCGTTGAGAACGCTGCTGCATGAAGGGTTCAATGGTGTGCCCGGCAAGATAGAATCTGCGCCGCCAAAACACCTGTCCAGTGCCGTCGGTCAGATGGTGAATTTCCTGGGTACCCTGCAAAACGAGTGGGCAGGCGCCCAGGCTTTCAGCTCCTTTGATACCTATCTAGCGCCGTTTGTCCGCAAGGATAATCTTGCCTATGAAGATGTGAAACAGTGCATTCAGGAGTTTATTTACAACCTGAACGTGCCCTCTCGCTGGGGCACCCAGACGCCGTTTACCAATGTGACGTTTGACTGGGTTTGTCCGGATGATCTTAAAGAACAGATTCCCGTCATTGCCGGTGAAGAGATGCCGTTCAGTTATGGTGAACTCCAGCCTGAAATGGCCATGATCAACCACGCCTATATCGAGGTGATGATGGCTGGGGATGCGATGGGGCGGGTTTTCACGTTTCCTATCCCCACCTACAACATCACGCCGGATTTTGACTGGGATTGCGAGAATGCTGATCTGTTGTTCGGTATGACAGCAAAATACGGGTTGCCTTATTTCCAGAATTTCCTGAATTCCGAACTAACGCCGAATATGGTGCGCTCCATGTGCTGCCGGTTACAGCTGGATTTGCGGGAGCTGCTTAAGCGAGGTAATGGTCTGTTCGGTTCGGCAGAACAGACCGGTTCCATTGGCGTCGTTACGCTTAATTGCGCCAGGTTGGGCTATCTGGCGAAAGGGAACCGGGAAGACTTGTATCGTCGTACAGATGAACTGATGCGTTTGGCAAAAGACAGTCTGGAAGTGAAGCGGAAAGTCATCCAGCACTATATGGATAGCGGTCTCTTCCCGTATACCAAGCGTTACCTTGGCACATTGCGCAACCATTTTGCCACGATCGGGGTGAATGGCATTAATGAGATGATCCGGAACTATTCGGATGATGCCCATGATCTTACGACAGCCGAAGGACAGGCGTTTGCGCAGGCATTTCTGGACCATATCCGTGCGCAGATGCAGGACTTTCAGGAAGAGACAGGCCACCTCTATAACCTTGAGGCAACGCCTGCGGAAGGGACGACTTATCGCTTTGCCAGGGAAGATCGCAAACGTTATCCGGATATTCTTCAGGCAGGGACGATCGAACGGCCCTATTACACGAACTCATCGCAATTGCCGGTGGGGTATACCGATGATCCGTTCCATGCACTGGAGATGCAGGACGCCCTGCAATGCAAATATACCGGTGGCACAGTGTTGCACCTGTATATGGGGGAACAGGTCTCTTCTGTTGCTGCCTGCAAGAAGCTGGTACGTCGAACACTGACACATTTCAGGCTGCCCTATATCACGGTGACACCGACATTTTCCATTTGCCCAACCCATGGTTACCTGGCGGGGGAACACGAGTTTTGCCCACGCTGTGATGAAGAGCGACTTGTGGCAAAACAGGCAAAGTTACAGCTCGTGAGTTAAGCCGATTAGACGGGTACAGACGACCAATAGTAGGAAAGAAAGCATGAAAACGAATGAACCTGTGAAACTGGAAGAACATGAGCGTCAACGCTGTGAAATCTGGACCCGGGTTATGGGCTATCACCGACCAGTCTCAGCGTTTAATCCCGGTAAACAACAGGAGCAGCAGGACCGTCTGCACTTTCGGGAAAATCGTAGCGAATGATGAAGGCTGTCACGGGAAAGGCGTTGCGACAGGAGTATCGGCTGAACATAGCCGGTATTACACCGCTATCGACAGTGGATTACCCCGATAGTTTGTCTGCTGTCGTTTTTACCCGTGGCTGTAATCTGCGATGTCAGTATTGCCATAACCCGGAATTGTTGAGTATTGCGCCGGACGTCAATGACCCGCAATGGGAGGAGGTGCTGGCATTGTTGGCACGCCGATCCGGGTTGCTGGATGCCGTCGTATTCAGCGGTGGTGAGCCGATACTCCAGAAAGCTTTGTTGCCCGCCGTTCAAGCCGTTAAGCAACAAGGTTTCAAGGTCGGGCTGCATACGGCAGGGCAGTCGCCATCCCGATTGGAATCCTTAATTCCCTGGCTGGATTGGGTGGGTCTTGATATCAAGGGGTTGCCGGAGGATTACCCCCTGATTACGGGGGCAACGGCAGGTGACAAAGCCTGGCGTAGCCTCAAGATACTTCAGGAGCGGGGTGTTAATTTTGAGGTCAGAACGACTGTGAACTGGAGTCTCTTGTCGCCAGAGCGATTGTTGCAGCTGGCGAAGCGGTTATCGGAAGCCGGTGTCACTGATTTTGTTGTCCAGCGTTGTCGAGATCAGCAATGCTTCAATGACACACTGGCTCATCCGGTTTTGCCTTCATCCGTTACCCGTCGTTTATGGGACGAACTCTCCGGCTGGTTTCCACGTTTCACTGTCCGATAGCGTCTTATGATAGTCGGTTATTGACTTGTTCCCGGGCCAACAGGCCGATGATAATGCTGGCAGAGAAGGCAAACAGGTCAGACATATGCTCTTTCAATGCTTCATTGATAATACCAATCTGGCGCTCATCCAGATTCACATCCGCCGGTATCTCCATCGGTGATTCGAACTTCTCAGTCAGTGAGGGATGGACAGAACGGTAACTGCTGGTTACAGCGGCAATCTCTTCTTCCGAGAGGCCAATTTTTTCGCCGACTTTCCGGATAAAACTGTCAACAACATCATCTTCCCTGGCTTTGTCTGGATGCGGAAATTCAAGAATCACGCCCATGCAGCTCCTCCTCCATTTTGATGCTGGCTTTCAGTATGTGTGCAAGCATATGGCTCTGGCAAGTGACGTGTTTTTAAGAGGGGTTACCGGAAAGCAGGGCGGGGATTATCCATCCGCCCTGTGTTTGGGGTCAGGCTGCGGTCTGTACTGAAACCGGGCTGGGTTGTGGGTTCTTCAATGCCCGAAGATCCATCCACAGTATCCATGCAACCGGAATGGCAAGAATGACATTGGATACCGGCAGGGCTATTAACACACCGGTGATGCCAAACAGGGGCGGCAGTGCTATCAGCAGGGGAATCTGAACCAGCATGTTGCCTGCCGTGATCCAGCTGGCAACGCGGGATTTGGCCATGGACTGGAACCAGGCGGCGGTTAATACAATGAAGCCATCCAGGAACATGGAGAACAAATGCAGGTGAAGTGCCGTCACGGTCATCTGTTGCAGTGCGATATCGTCCTTATTAAAGATGAAGGCAATCGCTTCTGGAAACAGGTTGATTAACAGTACGCTGCCAATGCCTATGCTGAGAACGGTGCCCAAACCGATCCGCAGCGTAGTGAGCAATCGCTGGCGACTGCCGGCGCCATGGTTATAACTGACCAGTGGCTGAATACCTGTCGCTACACCTTCAGAAAACATGTAGTAGACACCCTGCACATAGCCAACGATGGTGAATGCACCGACTGCCAGCACGCCACCGTAATCCATCAGTAGTCGGTTATGGATGGCCAGTACAAAGCCGTAGTAGAAAAACATGAACAGGCTCGGTAGTCCCGCGCTCAATGTTCTGACGGTATAAGCCCAGGAAAAACAGATGTCAGTGAGGGCGATACGGGTATTCGCCTTGCGGCTGAGGAAGTAGGCAATACCCCATAGTCCGACCGCAGCCTGAGCCATAACGGTGGCTATGGCGGCACCAGCAGCTTCGAGCCCCATGACCACAATAAAGAGCCAGTCCAGCACAATGTTCAGGACAGCGCCGGTTGCCATGATGATCGTGGTCAGGTGTGGTCGTTCATCATTCCGGATCATCAAGGGTAATGCGGCGCCTGCCAGTGCTGCGATACTGCCGGTGATGAGGATAGTCAGGTAATCCCCGGCCAGTTCATAGGCATGACCCTTAGCGCCAAGCAATGTCAGCATCTGGTTTTCCAGCGGCAGGAATACCAGTGGAAACAGGAGGCCAAAGACAAGCAGCAACAGCAGAGCGTTACCAATATAAAGACGCGGTTTGCGATGGTCGTTTTGTCCCCGGCTGATGGACATCCAGGTGCCGGTACCCATGCCGATCATAATACCGACACCAATAATGATGCCGGCAACTGGCCAGGCAAAATTCAGCGCGGCTAGACCTTCTGCACCGACCACCCGGCCGATGAATATGCCATCAATCAGGACATAAATGCCGTTAACGATCATCGCGGCAACGGCCGGGATGGCGTATCGCCAGAACAGCCGAAGAATGGGTTGTGTCCCCAAATCTGAAGAAGGGGTATTTATCTGTGTTGGTTCCATATTTTGTTAGGCTAACTAATTATAAATTGAATCATGGTCTGAATATGTCGGCCGTATTCCTTTAATCTGGTGTCGATTTCACCCGTGTATTGTCTTGCAGGCAGCGACAGGCTTTGTCCAGCAAGGTTTCCAGTATCTGGTATTCTTCCTCGCTCATGGCTGCGCAGATTTTGCGAGTCATATCACCGAACAGTTTGTCCTCCAGCGCCATAAGTGATTCCCCTTGGTTTGTGAGGCTAACACGCGTTGACCGTCTGTCATCCGGGCAGGGCGTCCGTTTCAGTAGATCACGACGTTCCAGCTTGGCGACCATAGTGCTGGCAGACGACTTCTGAACTCGCATTTCAGTGGCAAGGTCGGACAACCGAGGCTGGCCAAGGTGCTGTACAGCTTTCAGGTAGTCGTACTCATTGAAGGTGACGTGTTCGAACTGTCTGCCCACTTCATCGCTGCGCCAGAGTTTGGCCAGGTAGCGTTCTATGTAATCAAAAGATTGAGAAAGATGCATTGTGATATATGGTTAGGTTGGCTAACTATAGTGATTCTACACTGAACTTACAGTACAGAAATAGTGTGAAATTCTTATACGGATATCCATGGATATAAAAGTGTCATAATGCACTCCCTCTATTGCTATTAAGAGGTCTTTTGCGTTTGAGAAATCACAATCAGGACTGTGAGGATAAAGCCTTATCGAATACTGTTTAGGAGGGTTGGGGTCACGTTCGTTTTAATGTCATGGAATAGTTATATCAATACAGAAGTAATGGTAAATCCAAAAAGTTGTCTGTTATCAATAAATCAGCTGATACAAGCATGACTGTAATGAGTGTCCTTTAGCCTGTCGAAGAAAGCCCTTCAATGAACAAGGTGTTTGGGATTCATGATCAATATTGCCTGATGTTGAGTAAATCTCTGTTCAGAGATATAGATTTTATTTTTATACAGTACTGGAGTGTATAGCTAACAAACGAGTTAGATTTTTGGTTGAATGATTAAGGAAAAGCGTTTTTCTATTTTGCTCAATAATAACTGGTCAGTTTGGCGAATATGATGGTTCACAAATGATATTAATATGTTTTTCAAGCTTAACGGTTTGCTGTTTGTTGTCGTAAATAACATAAGATGTAAAAAGATATTTTAAGATGTAGTGTATTGTGTTGGTTGGTATTTTTATTTTCAATATGGTTTAGGTTTTTTGTTTTTCTGTGTTAAGTCGGTGTTGTTGATTGGTTGGTGGAGTAACTAACTGGTCATTATTATTTATTAGTATCTGTGCAATATATTTTATATAAGATATATGCTTTTTAAATGAGTGCTTTTTCTTTTTTTTTGCTGTTTATAGGGTGGGCTGAATGGCTGTTGATCGTGCATGTGTGAGTTATCGTCAAATAAAGTTAGTATCAGAAGATAGCTGTTTTGCGAGATTGCATGGTGCATATGTAGCATTTCAATTAAATCTACGCTATGGGTTTTTATACGCTTTAGCTGAATCTGTCAGGTGCTTCTTTACGAGGACGGTTGCAGTTTATCATGTAGAGACGCGTCATCTTGATGCTACGATGGGGCGTATTCAAAATACTGTGGCAGGAGTAGGTTTACGAGACAGACTCATCCGGGCCGTTGTTACAGATATTGATAGTGACAGAGTGGGTGTAAGAAACGGCTGTTTTTGTGTGGAGTCAAAGAGAGCAGGTGGTTTTCCCGTGTTGAGGAATGTGCTTGAAGATGAGTTTGATGGAAATCATTTTTCTACGAGCCTGTCAGATAAAGTGTCTGCTTTTGTTTATGGTGCTAACGGAAAATTATTAAGAGTTGTTGATGAGAATGCTGCTGATGAAAGTGAGCTTTCAGAAAATGAAGGTGATGAAACTTTTAATGTGAGAGGAATGCCTTTGCCAGATAGTAAAACTGGCTTTCAACTTAAAAAAGATCTCATTGCATCTGCTAATGAAAGTATCGTTCTAAGTGGTAATTATTGCGGTGGTGAAGCGTTTGATGAAGTGCTTGATTTGTTGGCTGCTCGCATGAGTGAAAAGGAAGGATTGAAGGTCTTAGTGATTTCATCATCCAAGTTTGTCACAAATAATAATAAGAATAGGCTAAATGAGCTTAAAAACAATTATCCGGACAGGTTTGAATTGGTACCGAGCGATGATTATTTTATGTCCGCAGATCAGTTAAAGAAAGTGACGAATCATGTGAAAGGTTTGGTTGTTGATGGCAGGTGTAGTGTAATGGGGGGTAGCGGTATTGAAGATAAATATGCCTATTACGAAGGGGTGGGTGATAGGTATCGTGAAACTGATACGGAGGGAAGAAGTCTCGGATTTTTTAATGAGGTTTTATTGCCTAGAGGTTTTAGGGACATGGACTTTTATTTTGAAGGCGAGAGCCATGCTGTAAAGTTACAGCAGGAAATTTTGAGATTAGCAAAAATCTGGTCGCAATATAACGCAGCCTTCCAATCTGATGATACTCCATCTTATGTAAGTACTGATAGTCGTTTGATCGATGAGTTTTTGTCACATACAGAAGGACTAGGGAGTGACCTTCATTCTATGGTTTCTGATGGTTTTGAAGGCTCCGATGAAATGGATAGCATTGAGAAAATATATAGCATGGGGGAAATGGATAGCATTGAGGAAATGGATGACTTGGAGACCTGTAGTATTCAACTCTATTCCCTTTGTCCTGAGCTTGGAGATGATCTGTATCTTGAGCGCTTAATAAATGCCATTAAAAATGCCAGAAGGTCTATTTATATTGCTCATTTGTATGTTCATTGGCCGGAGGCAATGCTTAATGCGCTTGCTAGAAAAGTTAATCAAGGAGTTCGGTTGGTGATTGTGACTAATGGTAATGAAAACTTCTCACCTAAAGGTCATAAATTTTTTGGTTCAAGAAATCGCGTTGAAATATTTAGGTTGAAAAAAAGAGTTCATAGAAGGAATCTAGGTAACGTTTCAGTTTATGAGTATGGTCGAAAAGAAAAAAATCTTCCACGAAAAACGAGTTTGCATAAAAAGGTCATTGTTGTAGATGATGAGGTTTTTGCTGGTAGTGGGAATTTAGGTTATAAGTCTTTAGTGACTAATAGTGATCATGAGATAAATTTCGTTGTAACTTCACCAGCATTTGCGAATAGAACGATCGCTGTTATTATGGATGATGCTGAAAATATTATGCGTGTGCCAGAAAGTAGATCAGGCAATAAACCACCTAAATCACTATCCAAAAGAGTAAATTTGAGAAGGTTTAATGTTACGAGGCAGGAAAGGGTCTTGGCTTATATACATAAAAGGCAAGCTTGGCTTTATGGTTAGTTCTTAGTAAGCAATAAATCACCTTAAGCAATTTTTTCTCACTTAAGTCTATGTGATTTAGGTTTGATATTTTACATCAAAATATTGAGATTGGTCATCGATTTTATAACATGCTCTCCTTATCCGATTTCAGTAAAAAATACTGAAGGAATCACATTCACAATATATGCGTTGGGACTTCCATTAAGGGGAGCGCTGTGTCTTGTAGTTTATTACGTCTGGAAAGTGGCGGCTTTAATGCCGGATCAGCTCCTTGAATTTCAGTAAACGGTGCGTGATGCATTGATTGAAAAGGTTCTGAGGTAATCACTTTTGGAAAAAATGGCACGACACGGATGCACTTGATCATAAGAGAAAAAGTATACTGCCAGGCTCATCGCTTTTTTGCACAGGATCACACTTTTGTTATCCACGACATTGTCTGATGGTGTTTGGGCCAAATGTTAGTAGATGGTGAGGTAATTAATTTCGCTCAGGATTGCAAAACATTAATCCCGAAAAAATTACACAGTGTGGGGTTTATATTCGATAGTAAGGGTGTTTTCTCTTGAATGATTAGAAGCCATCTCATAAAAGATTAATAGGGTCACCTATAGTGCAAGTTCATTTGAGCTTGTATGTTTATGTCTACTGATCTCACCGATAGCCAATGGGAATATATTGAGCCCTTTATTCCACCACTACCTGTCAGGGCTGATGGAAAAGGTCGACCATGGATAGCATCCAGAGACGTATTGAATGGCATCCTTTGGGTTCTCAGGACCGGCTCACACTGGTACGAAATGCCTGACTGTTACCCTCCCTATCAAACCTGCCACCGTCGTTTTCAACAATGGGTAAAGCAAGGTGTCATGGATTGTCTTCTTGAAGCCCTGGCAGAAGATCTTGAAAGACGTGGGCAAATTGATCTCAATGAATGCTTTATCGATGGCTCTTTCTCCTCTGCCAAAAAAGGGGGGACGGAGTGGGAGCAACAAAAAGAGGCAAGGGTACCAAGATCATGGCGATTGCAGACCGTAATGGTCTTCCTGTCGCCCTATGGGCAACAAGTGCTACGCCACATGAAACACAGTTAGTCGAAGAGCTGTTGATACAGAGGTCCACGTCTACTTTGCCAAAAAAGCTGGTTGGTGACAGGGCTTATGATAGTGATCCACTGGATTTCACGCTTGCAGAGCAAGGTATTGAGCTTATAGCGCCGCATCGCAGAACAAGAGTCAAACATCAAACACAGGATGGTCGGCCACTGAGACGATACAAGCGCCGATGGAAAGTGGAGAGGCTATTTGCCTGGCTCCACAATTTTCGACGTATCGTTACACGTTACGAGTATAAGCTAGAGAACTTTCTTGGTTTTTTAAGGCTGGCTGGTTTCATGATTCTTGCAAAAAAATATTTATGAGATGGCTTCTAGTCATCTTCAGCCAGAGAGGGGTTCTGTCTGGCTGAAGAGTCGTTTTTTTGTTAGTTATGTGCGTGCAATTCTTCGTTAAGGGCAATGGCGGACTTGTTGGTCAGGCACTCTATGGCACCGTTTATGGAGTTCCGGCGGAACAACAGGTCAGACTTGCCGGCCAGGCTGGCTGCTTTAACGGTCTCAACCACCTGACGATTTTCATCCAGCAGCTGAACTTTGGAGCCACCGGTCAGGTAAAGGCCGGCTTCCACGGTGCAGCGGTCACCCAGCGGAATACCGATGCCGGCATTGGCACCGATCAGGCAGTTTTCGCCAACAGAGATGACCACATTATTGCCACCGGACAGGGTGCCCATGGTGCTGCAACCACCACCCAGGTCAGAGCCTTTGCCGACAAACACACCCGCGGAGATCCGGCCTTCAATCATGCCCGGTCCTGCGGTGCCGGCATTAAAGTTGATGAAGCCTTCATGCATGACAGTTGTGCCTTCACCCACATAGGCGCCAAGGCGGACACGGGCCGTATGCGCAATACGGACACCGGCAGGTACAACGTAGTTGGTCATCTTGGGGAATTTATCGACACAAGACACTTCCAGGGTCCGACCGGCGGCGCGAGCCTGCAGCTGACGACGGGGGAGCTCTTCCAGATCGATGGCGCCTTCGTTGGTCCAGGCGACATTAGGCAGTAGCGGGAAAATGCCAGTAAGGTTGATGCCGTGTGGTTTGACGCAGCGATGAGAAATCAGGTGAAGCTTGAGATAGGCTTCCGGTGTAGTGATTGGCGCCAGGTCATTTTCCAGCAGTGTCAGGATTTTTGGACTTTCAGAATCCTCCAGGGTAGCCATAATGGCGGCCTGCTCGTCCAGTCCGTGTTGAGAGAAGATGTTTTCCAGCGCGTGGCAGGTGGGGTTGTCCAGTTCAACCACGACATTACCGCCTACATAGCCCACCACTGGACCAATTTTTTCAATCAGCTTGAAAGATGGCTGGAACAGAGGGGCGGGGTAGTAAACATCCAGCCACTCACCTTTGCTGTTCTTGGTGCCAATGCCGGCAGCGAGGGAAAAAAACGTGCTCATGTGCTCTTCTCTTTGATCCTTGTGCGGGTGAGATGGGGGCATGTCGCCGTATTATCAAGTTTGCTGACGATAATTGTCAGTCTGTCAGGAGTGTCTGCCATTGTGCCGGTTGAAAGCCCAGCTGGTAATGGTCGTCGGCTACCAGTAAGGGACGCTTAATAATGGCCGGATTTTCCAGCATGATGGCAATGGCTGAGGTCTGATCAATGGCGTCGCGGGTAGCTTCGGGAAGCTTGCGCCAGGTCGTGCCCCTACGGTTCAGCAGTGCCTCCCATCCCAGGTGTTCGGCCCATTGGGTCAGTTGGGTTTCTATGAGCCCGTCTTTGCGGTAATCGTGAAAGTGGTAGTCAATATTATTCTCATCCAGCCACCGGCGGGCTTTTTTGATGGTGTCACAGTTGCTGATGCCATACATCGTAATCATGGGTGTTCCTGTGTGTCCCTGTTGCTCCGGGTATTGATCATACGCGTATTGTGCTGTCTTTTCCCCTGGCGTGTTGTCAATTTGTGCGTCGTCAATAATAAAAGAGGTAATCATGCATGCCGGCTTGCAGTGTGATCAAAGCGAACTAGACTCCCATGGATTCTTATTTCATAGGCATGGTGATGGTCATCACTTTAAGCGTGTCGTGACAGGAAGCGGTTTTATTGTTTAATGATATTGCTGTTCAGTAGGCTGGCACAATATGAGTATCTCATCCTGTTTGCGTTTGCCATTTAACTATTTGTTAACGTTAATTCCCCTGTGCTTCCCCGTAATAAGTTATGGCGGTGATTATTATTTGAAAGGTTTATTGGGGTATTCGCACACTGAATCTAAATTGAAGAAAGATTTGGATGTTGTTAATAAGCTATCCATGGTGATGGTTGATTCTTACGAGAATCATGACAAATCGGATAACGCTGCCTTGGCAGGGGTTGGGGCAGGTATTGATTTTGATCGGTGCACTTATCGATTATCAGTAGGTGTGGGTTGGTATTGGCAAAATGAGATAAAAAATAAAGGCTACATTGATCTTCATGGTGAAGGTAGCTTTAGGGATTACAGTTATCAATACAAAACCCAGCATCAACGATTAATGCTGGAGGGAGCCTTGTTTTGGGTGATGCGTGATCCCGATTTACAACCATACATTGCCGCTGGGTTGGGTTATTCACGTAATCATTTTACAGGATATAGTGAAAAAGATATATATCCGACAGACGGTACAGCCAAAAGCCCTGATCCTATTACCCCATTCAAAAGTGCAACACATAATGAACCGGCCTGGCAGTTAGGTATTGGCATGCTCATTCCTATATCGGATGTTTTGTTACTGGATATGGGCTATCAGTACGCGAACCTGGGGAAGGTGGAATCAGGACGGGATAAGCCGGGACGTTACAGCGGTAGATTGAAAACAGATGATCTGACTAGCCAGCAGTTAATGCTGGGATTGATCTGGCACTTCTGAGATGTGTGTTATGAAAGCGTTGTCTATCTGGATTTTGTTCCTGTTGAGCGGTTTTTCTGGTGTGGTGTTGGCTGGGGCCATGTTTGATATCCAGGTCGAAACGGAAGGGGATCTGGTTAAAGGTGATAAGGGATTATTGAAACTGGCTATCACCAACCGTTCTGTAGAAACGGCGGATATCGTATTGCGCATTACCCAGACCGATGGCCAGGTTTTGCTGGATAAGCATTCCTGTCCATTGGTGGGCCCAAAGCAAACCTGTCGGGCAGCCATTGCGGTCACACCTGCCAAAGCTGGAGACCAGCGTTTTGTCGTGGAAGCGTTGGGGTTTGATGCCAAATACCTGTGTGGCAAAACGGTGCAGTTGTTTACGGTCTATGAGACTGAGCGTTTTAAGTCCGTCTATCTTTCCGATCAGAAAAGTGAGTTTGCCCAAGCGTGGGCATTGGTACATGGTTTAGGTAATACAGAAGACGCTGCCCTGTATATTAATCGACATGATGGCGATCCGTTGGTAGAGGAACGGGGTGGGCGCACGGTCATGTTGTCACAAGCCCTTTCTGGTGCAGATGATTTGAGTCAGCAAATCAATGCTGTTATTGAGCGTGAACTGGAAGGATTCAGTGGCAAAGTTCATTTGTATATTCAGTCGTCCATGGTTGCTGATGCCCGTCAGATTATGATTGATTCAGCACTAGCCCCACGTTTGGCGTCAGTGACTGTTTTTCCGGTTGATGTGTCAATGCTTCACTATGATGCTGCGCGCATTCAGAAGCTGGCAGCATTTGCCAGTGATCTCTACGGAAAAGGGACGGAATCAGTAAAAATAGTTTTGTGGGATACCATTGATCAGAACGCATTGATGACGGGGACTCTTTCACAGTTTGGACGTTTGCGTGATCATGGCATTGAATTTGATACCTTTAGTTTTCTTAATAAAGGGTACAATATCGCAGCGTTGGGTGTGAAAGACTTACTGTTATCTGGCGGGCTGTATGCGCAGTTAATTCCAGAATCTGCAATGAGTGATGGGGTGTTTTCTAAGGCTACCGATTATAAGGCGGACAAAAATAACCTCCTTTTTCTTGGTTATCATGGCTATAGCGAAGCTTGGTATGAATGGTTACCCAAGAAGCAGATTGATGTACTACAAGCGTTAAGTAGTAAATATGATTCCAGCCAATATAATCCGATCTATCAGAGTGCCCCGCATGATGTAGAAACACAGGCATGGCTGAGTGCAAATAAAATAGTCAGTTATTTTAATCCATCCTTTCCACTGGTTTTGTGGATAGCACTTAATGAAGGCACAGTAACCTATCACCAAAACCACCAGCAGCACACGGCCTATTTCCCTGCGCTGCCAATCAGGGTTCTGTCGTCTGATAATGCGATGCTATATAACCTGAATATTGATCACATTGATGCGATCCTTGGATATAGTCCTGTGGGCTCGCAAGAGTATGAACAGGATTTCCAGGCCTACATGGCATTCCTTCAAATGGTTGGCCGAACATCGGAGCAAATTCCGTTTTTTCAATTCTCGCAGTGGATTTCTGATGAGCGAGATGATTCCGTTGGGTTGCTTGATGAAGTGGTCACTGAATCTGTTTCTAATCAGTCAGAACTGGTTGGTTTCGAGGCGGAAGTCTCCGACTCCGGTATTCAGGAGGCAGGGGCAGCCAGTGATATGTTAGCTGTTGATGAAGCGTCAACCGCTGAACAAGGTCAAGACGCATCTTCTGAACTGGTTGCTGTAAGTGGTGATGGCAATGTGTTTGAAGAGGGTAGTGCTGCTGTTGATGAGGTGCCAACCGTTGAGCAAGGCCAATACTCATCGTCTGAGCAGATTGCTGCAAGTGGAGATGAAGAAAACTCTGAAGAGGGTAATGTTGCTGCTAATGAGATGCCATCGACTGAACAAGATCATGAGCCATCCCCTGATCAGGCCCTTGTAAGTATTGATGGAGAAAGGTTTGGTGAGGGTGTCATTGTTGTTGATGAATCAGTCACGGCACAGCTAAAACCCGATGATGCTGGGACGTCTGATAGTGGTCAGATTGAGGTCGCATCAGAGCGGCAGGAAAAAACGGATGAAAAAATACCCGTTGATTATGCGCAGGTTAATGCCGCTGAGCTTGATAATGCTTTAGGTGAGCAGTCGACAGGTAATGCTGAAACAGTGCCTGCTAACAGCGCGGCGAAGGCAGATAAACCGTCGTATTATATGGAAAATTTAGTTGCAGGATTTTCTCAGGAGGCATTGGCTGCTGTTCAGACCTCAGGCGGTAAGGTCATTTTGTGTGTCAAAGAACAGCCTGAGTGTATTGATGGCAGGGTGCAAGGTTGTCAGCTGGTGCTTTTGTTCGCCTGTTGTAACGGTATTTCTCTCTGTACAGAGATGGAACAGGATAATACTCAGCAGCCTTGTTTATGGTCTATGCCACTGGTGCTTCAGGCTTCGCAGCAGTAATTGATCAGAATAGGCAGTGCTGAGTTTTCGGTAATCAGCACTGCATTCGCGTTATTGTCCTAATGCGTCCTGATTTGCGTAGTCTTGGAGGCGGATACACAGCGTTTGTTTCAGGCTACTGCATAAGTCCTGATCACTGATCGCATTACCTGAGTGATCCGTGATGAAAAAAACATCTTCTACTTTCTCGCCAAGCGTGGCGATTTTGGCGTTTTGTATCCGAATCTCCAGCTCTGTGAACGTTTTCCCCATCATGGCGAGCAGACCGGGTCGATCCGTAGCATAAACTTCGACAACGGTACGATTGTTCAACAGATCATTGCTGATGATGACTTCTGGTGCTTTGGCAAAATGTTTCAGTTGTCTGGGGGTGCGTCGATGAATGATGTCCTGGAACGAGTCGGGGTTGCTTAGGATTTTGCTCAGTCGATTGCACAGACGCTCGATGCGTCCGGGATTGTCGCCAATGGGGGAACCATTGCTTTCCAGAACAATAAAGGTATCCAGGCTGAAGCCACCGGTTGATGTGATAATCCGTGCATCGTGGATGCTGAGGTTTTGTTGATCAAGGGCCGCTGCTGTCGCTGCAAACAGGTTGGAACTATCTTTGGCGTAGATAAAAACAGCGGTTCCGCCTTCAAAGTGGCGCTCGGTCGTTTCTCTGATCAATACCAGCGGACTGTTACTGTCGCCGTGATGCAGAATGCCTGAGGTATGCCAGGCGATTTCCTCTGGCGTGTGGCGAAGGAAATAATCGTCTCCCAGGGTATCCCAAAGGGTTTGTACAGCTGTGTCGTTGACACTGTTTTCGCGCAGGAATTCCCGGGCGATGTGCTGGCTTTCAGCAATCAGTTCGTGTTTGTCGATGGGGTTTTCCAGGCCACGCAATAATGCTCGGCTGGTTTCCCGGTACAGTTGACGTAGCAGGCTGGCTCGCCAGCCATTCCATAGGGTCGGGTTGGTGGCGTTGATATCGGCGACGGTCAGGCAGTAGAGGTAATCCAGGTGGCGTCGATCGCCCACCAGTTGGGCAAAGTGGTTGATGGTTTCCGGATCTGACAGATCCTTGCGTTGTGCTGTTGTCGACATGACCAGATGGTTGCGCACCAACCAGGCGATCAGGGCAGTGTCTGCTTCACTCAGCCTATGTCGTTGGCCGAATGCCAGGGCATCCTCAGCGCCCAGTTCGGAGTGATCTCCTCCCCGGCCCTTGGCAATGTCGTGAAACAGCCCCGCAATGTACAGCAGTTCGGGGCGGTTGATGCGACGTTTGGCTTCGCAGGCCACCGGGAAAGGCTCTTCGCTTTCTTGATAATTGAAACGGCGAAGGTGCTTGATCAGCAATAATGTGTGGGCATCGACGGTATAAATGTGGAACAGGTCATGTTGCATCTGACCGATAATGCGTCTGAATTCGGGCAGGTAACTGCCCAGAATGCCGTAGCGGATCATCCGTCGCAGATTGGCTGTCAGGGCATAAGGTGCGCGCATCAATTCAATAAAGAGCTGATTCACTTCAGGGTTGTTTCGGAAATTTTCGTTGATCAGATTCCTGTGGGTTCGCAACAGACGAATCGTTGAGGCGCGCGGGCCCAGGATGAACGGATTACGTGTCATCAAAACGAACAGTTCCAGCATGGCTGGCGGATGCTCGGAAAACACCTGGTCGCTGGTGATCTCTATATAGTTGTTGCGTACCTGGAAGTGTTCATTCAGTGGGATGATCTCTTCTTCTTGGTCGGAGGTGAGAATTTCATCATCAAAGTGCTGGAGCAGAAGATCCTTAAGTTCTCCCAGAATCATGACGGCGCGGAAGTATTTCTGCATGAACTGCTCAATGGCAAGTGTGCCATTGGTGTCTCTGTAGCCAAAATGTGCCGCTAATCCACGCTGGTAATCAAACAGCAGGCGATCTTCCGCCCGGCCGCTTAGCCGATGCAGGCCCCAGCGTACCTGCCAGAGAAAGTCACGGGAGCGGAGTAACATGTCGTATTCGGTGTCGGTGAGAAAACCGACTTTGACCAAGTCTTCGGGCTGATCTGTGCCGTAATGGCGACGTGTGATCCAGCCTAGCATGTGAAGATCCCGCAGGCCGCCCGGTGAGCTCTTGATGTTGGGTTCCAGGTTGTACTCAGTCTGGTTGAACTTCCGGTGGCGGGTGCGCTGCTCCTCGTATTTGGCCTGCAGGTAGGTTTTGCTCGGCCACATTTTGTCGGTGTTGATCAGGAACATCATCTGGCTTCGGAGATTTTCAGGGCCGGTGATGGTGCGGGATTCCATCAGGTTGGTAATGATGGTCAGATCGCTACCAGCCTGGCGGGCGCACTCTTCAACCGAGCGGACACTGGAGCCAACCTGCAGATTAATATCCCAGAGTAGGGTCAGGAATTGTTCAATGTTTTCGCGGTGGGGTTCCGGGTCGTCCTGGGAGAGCAGGATCAGGATGTCGATATCAGAAAAAGGATGCAGTTCACCGCGGCCATAACCGCCAACAGCCAGCAAAGCAATATCGTCACGCCCGCCAAACAGGTGCTCCCAGGCTAGCGACAAAACCTGATCGATCAGCCAGGCTCGTCCACGAACCAGTGCCTGAATGGGGACGCCATCGTCGAACCACTGGTTCATAGTAGTTTCAGCCTGCTTGAGGCATTTTTTATACGCCGGAATGGCAGTGCTGGAGAGGGTGAGTTCGGCCCGGAACTGGCCGCGGTCAAAGAGTTCTGACTGCTGTTGTTCGGTGAGTACAGCGTTCATTCTGGTTATCCTGGTCACCGTTGGATCTGATAGCTGGCAGCGGGCTGCCAGCAGCAGGGCCTCATCAAGGAGACCCTGTAGGGTTTATTGCATTATTGTGGTGAAGGTTAAGCGGTAAAGGTGCTGGTGGTAAAGGGGATCTGCTCATCATTGCGCAGTGTGAGGATTTCCACACCATCCTGGGTGACAAGAATGGTGTGCTCCCACTGGGCAGAAAGACGGCGATCCTTGGTGACGGCGGTCCATCCGTCGGGCTTGAGCTTGGTTTGCTTTTTGCCGGCATTGATCATCGGTTCGATGGTGAATGTCATACCTGCCACCAGCTCAATGCCTGTGCCCTGCTGGCCGTAGTGTAGAACCTGGGGTTCTTCATGGAAGCCCTTGCCGATGCCGTGTCCACAATACTCTTCAACCACCGAATAGTGGTTGGCGTGGGCATGTTGGGCAATGGCAAACCCGATATCGCCAAGACGGGTGCCCGGACGAACCAGTTCAATGCCCTTGTACATGCATTCCTGGGTAACAGTGACCAGACGTTGTGCGTGCTCGGCTACATCGCCCACCAGGAACATCTTGCTGGTATCACCATGGTATCCATCCTTGATGACGGTGATATCAATATTGATGATATCGCCGTTTTTCAGGGGTTTCTTGTCGGTAGGGATGCCATGACAGACGACCTCGTTCACTGAGGTGCAGATGGATTTCGGGAA
The DNA here is from genome assembly GCA_964291505.2 of uncultured Kistimonas sp. Classification (GTDB taxonomy): domain Bacteria; phylum Pseudomonadota; class Gammaproteobacteria; order Pseudomonadales; family Endozoicomonadaceae; genus Kistimonas. Next base: position 963,197 of record OZ220216.1, read on the forward strand.
ACCCTTGTAGTTCAGTGGTGCAGGAATCGCGCCCTGCTTATTGACGATATGGTCGTGGCAGATGCGATCCAGTTCCTCGGTGGTAACGCCGGGGACAACATGTTCACCGATCATTTCCAGCACTTCGGCGGCCAGGCGGCCGGCAATGCGCATTTTCTCGATGTCTTCCAGGGTTTTGATAATGACAGTCATGATTACCGTGTGATTACTTATCGTTCGCCTTTCTGTTCAGGCCTATCGCGCCATTCTAGCAAAGGGCCGCCTGCCCGCGATAGTGGGAAACGGTCTTAGCCTGTCGCACGGTGGGAGGATTCTGGTATTATTCCCGCCTTTGCAATCCTGTGGTGTGGGCAGAGGTTTCCTCTGACGTAGAGACCCTGGAGTGCGTAACAGGACTGTTTTCAGGATACCAGCCGGTTATATATGTCAGATAACAAGATTCAACAGGCGCCGGTTCCCATGCGGCTCGTGGGACCGGTGACGATTATTGGTGATGTTGTCGATGACAGCGTCATGCTGCCCCTGGCGACCTACGAAACGCCGCTGTGGCCTTCTGTGGGTCGTGGCGCACGGGTGGCCAGTGTGGCCGGTGGTATCCGGGCGACTGTGATTGATGAGCGGATGACCCGTTCTATCCTGCTTGAAGCTGAGGATGCATCGAAGGCGCTGGCGGCCTGGCACAGCCTGCAGGGCCGCAAGGACGAGATGAATATGGTGGTGCGTGAATCCAGCCGTTATGCGCGGTTGATCGATATGCACAGCCAGATTGTCGGCAATTTGCTCTATATCCGCCTTGAATATCTGACCGGTGATGCATCGGGTCACAATATGGTGACGCTGGCTTCTGAAAAACTGCAGGACTGGATTCTGGGTGAGTACCCGGAACTACGGTATTGCTCAATTTCTGCCAACTATTGCACGGACAAAAAAGCAACAGCCATCAACGGTATCCTGGGCCGGGGTAAGAATGTGGTGGCAGAGCTGCTGATTCCACGGGATCTTTGCGAGCGTCGGTTAAAGACGACACCCGAAAAAATTGTCGATCTGAATATCAAGAAAAACCTGTTGGGTACCATGCTGGCCGGTGGTATTCGCAGCGCTAATGCCCACTTTGCCAATATGTTGCTGGCTTTTTATCTGGCGACCGGTCAGGACGCTGCCAACATCGTTGAGGGTTCTCAGGGTATTGTGCATGCCGAAGTGCGCGAAGGGGATCTTTATTTCTCCGTTAACCTGCCAAACCTGATTGTCGGCACCGTTGGAAATGGCAAGGGGCTGGACTTTGTAGAGCGTAATCTCGAGTTGCTGGGGTGCCGTGAAAACCGTGAGCCTGGCGCAAATGCACGTAGATTAGCGGTTATCTGTGCAGCGGCGGTGCTCTGTGGTGAGCTGTCCCTGTTGGCAGCCCAGACCAATCCCGGTGAGCTGATGGCATCCCATTTGAAGCTGGAGCGCTGATGTCGGATAACAAAGCGTCAGGTGTCGGCGAGCAGACTAACAGCCGGAAGGTCGAACATATCCGGGTGATTGAACAGGATAGCGGTACTGACCGAGACGGTGGGTACTTCGATCGTATCCATCTCAGTCACCGGGGGTTGCCGGAAATCGCTTTGGCTGATATCGATACTCAGGTGGAATTTCTCGGCAAGACCCTGTCGTTTCCCATGCTGATCTCCTCAATGACCGGAGGGGATCATGAGCTTGTACGGAAGATTAACCGGAATCTTGCCATTGCAGCGCAGGCGACGGGTGTCGCTATGGGGGTTGGCTCCCAGCGAGTGATGCTGGAACAGCCCGCCGCCCGCGCCAGTTTCGAGCTGCGCCAACTTGCGCCGGATGCGCTGCTGTTTGCCAATCTGGGCGCTGTCCAGCTCAATTATGGATGTGGTCTGACAGCGTGTCGTGAAGTTGTCGATGTGTTAGATGCAGACGCACTGTACCTTCACCTCAATCCGCTGCAGGAAGCGGTGCAGCCTGAAGGCGACACGAATTTCTCGGGTTTGCTGGACAAAATTGCTGATATTAATGAGCGACTGGGTTGTCCTGTCGTCTTGAAAGAGGTTGGGTGCGGAATGTCGCCGGAAGATATCGCCGCGGCAGCCGTTCGGGGTATTTCCTGTATTGATGTGGCCGGGCAGGGCGGCACCTCCTGGAGTCGCATTGAGCATCATCGTGCGGGAGAATCCGGTGATTCGCTCGGGCTTCGTTTCCAGGACTGGGGTATTCCAACGCCTAAGGCTCTGAGGTTGGCGGCGCCATTTCGGGATCGTGTCGAATTAATCGCCAGTGGTGGTTTAAGAAACGGTGTCGATATGGTCAAGTCTGTTATACTCGGCGCCCGATTGTGCGGCCTGGCGGCTCCGTTGCTGAAGCCGGCCATGGAATCAGCAGACCATGTAATAGCTGCGATTGAAACATTGAAGCGGGAATTTGCCACGGCCATGTTCCTGCTGGGTATGCCGGATGTGAAGACACTGTACGGCAATGAACAACTGATTCTGGATGAGAATTTCTGACACCTTGCGTGCAGAAAGACCAGAAGTCAGGTGAGTGAAAGAATACTGTCGTCCCCGGACCGTGCAGGGTGATGGCAGGAGAACCTCAGGATTTCCAAGAGGCATCATGTCTGTCGGTATTGATGACATCAGTTTTTATTCGTCCAGTCTTTATATCCCTCTGACTGAGCTGGCTACGCGCTACGGGGTTGATCCCGACAAGTATCGAGTCGGGTTGGGGCAGGAGGAGATGGCGATCCCCGCGGTCGATGAAGATATTGTGACGATGGGGGCCAGTGCGGCCTGGCCTATGATTGACGACGATAATCGTGACAGTGTCGGCACCTTGCTGTTTGCGACAGAGACCGGTATTGATCAGTCCAAATCGGCCGGTGTCTACGTGCATCGTCTGCTGGGGTTAGGCCCTAATTGTCGTGTCGTGGAGTTGAAGCAAGCCTGTTACAGTGCGACTGCGGCTATACAGATGGCCTGCGCGCTAGTGGCAAGACAGCCGGAAAAGTCCGTGTTGGTCATTGCCTCAGATATCGCGCGTTATGGCTTGGGGACGCCCGGTGAGGCAACCCAGGGTTGTGGTGCGGTCGCCCTGTTGATCAAGGCGAATCCGCGACTGGTTGAGGTCCATCCGGAGAGTGGTTGTTACAGCGAAGATGTCATGGACTTCTGGCGGCCCAACTACATGGATACCGCGCTGGTAGATGGTAAATATTCCACCATTATTTATCTCAAGGCGCTGCGTCAGTCCTGGAAGCATTACCAGCAGGCTGGCGGCAGGGGTTTTTCTGACTTTTCCCGCTTCTGCTATCACCTGCCCTTCGCCAAAATGGGGGAAAAGGCTCATCGCAAGCTGGCGGTGACCTGTGGGGAAAGCATGTCGGACGATCTATTTGCAGAGCAGACTGGCTCTGGTCTGATTTATAACCGCAAGATCGGCAATAGCTATTCGGCTTCCCTGTATATTGGTCTGCTGTCCATGCTGGAGAATGATCCTGAGGATCTGGCCGGTCGTCACATTGGTCTGTTCAGTTACGGTTCCGGTTGTGTCGGTGAGTTCTTTGCTGTGACGGTTCGGTCTGGGTATCGAGCCTATAGTCGACGGCAGGCACATGTGGACAGGCTGGAATCCAGGCAGGCGCTCAGTTATGACGAATATGCCCTGTTGTTCGAGCATCAATATCCCCGTGTGGATGGTGAGCATGATTTCCCCGAGATGACCGATGGCCGCTTCCGGCTGGCGGGACTGCATGATCACAAGCGCATCTATACAGAGACAGGTGTGCGCTGAATGCGTTATGATGCGCACGCTTAGTTGTTACAGTGTTTTGCTGCCGTAAAGCCACTGTAAATGGCGTGGATGAAGGCTCCTGTGTGGAGCGTGGCGTTGTGGGTTGAAACTGTTTTCGGGATTGTCTGCGGATGAGGTCTGTTGCTCCGGGCAAAATTATCATTTCGGGTGAGCACTCGGTGGTCTATGGCTCGCCGGCGCTGGCAGTGGCTGTGAATATTCACGCCAATGCGGTGGTTGAGCGTATTGATGAGCCGGGGATTCATCTGCATCTCGACAACTATGGCAAGCTGGCGTCGTTGCCGTTATCAGAGCTTGAACAGGTTCGTCTGACCATTGATGAAGCCTATCAGCATTATCTGCTGGGGCGCTGCGCTGTAGATAAGGTGTTGCCCCATGCCGGTGAGCTGTATCTGTACGCCATTGCCAGTCTGTATAACAGTTATTCATTGCCGTTTGATCATGGGTTGGATATTTCCCTGAAGTCGGCCATACCGGTGCGTTCCGGGATGGGGTCCTCTGCGGCGACGGTGGCTTCGGTGCTGGTGGCTGTAGCCGGTTATTTTGGCGTTCAGGTTGATAAGGAATCCCTGTTTCGTTTTACCAGTCATACCGAACGGCTTCAGCATGGCTGTACCAGTACCATTGATCCCATGGTGACAGTACACGGTGGGCTGGTGCGGGTGGAAAATAGTCAATTGTCCCGTAGTAGTGAGTTGCCGGAACTGAACTGGTACCTGGTGAATACTGGTGAGCCTGAGGTGAGTACCGGGCAGTGTGTCGCCGAGGTGCGACGTCGGTTTGGCACCAGTACCATCTGGAATGAATTTGCCGCCATTATCCAGGGGTTGGAGCAGGCGTTTGTCTGTCGTGATACGCGGGCGTTGCGTGAGTATGTCAAGCGTAATCACCAATTGCTGGTGGATATCGGCGTGGTACCTGATACGGTGCAGCGATTTATCAGTGATCTGAAATCCCGCTATGGCGCTGCCGGCAAAATCAGTGGTGCCGGTGCCGTGCATGGTGAAAAGGCTGGCTTTGTGCTGGTTCAAAGTGATGAGCCGGTGGAAAGTCTCTGTGATGAATACGGTTTCTCTGTTGCCAGGCTGCAGGCGGATCCTCTCGGTGCCAGACTCTGTCATTAATACCGGTCAGACTGTTCATGTCTCGGTACCCGGCAGCATCATGTTGCTGGGAGAGCATTCCGTTTTGTATTCCCAGCCTGCGGTTGCCTGTGCGGTTGATCGCTATATGCGTGTTCAGGTGGAGCCGCTAGCAAGTCGAGACGTTATTGTTGAGTCTGCACTTGGTCCTTATTGTTCGCCTCTTGATAGTCTTCAGGATTCTGTTCCCCATCGTTTTTTGGTTGAGATTCTCCGGCGCAGGCAGTCCACATTGGCGTGTGGCCTGAAGATCAGTATTACCTCTGAGTTTTCCCATACCGTTGGCTTGGGTTCCTCTGCTGCAGTGACGGTTGCACTGGTTTCTGCCCTGCAAGCCGTTTGTGGTTTGCCGCTTGATCAGCAGGAAATTCTTCGGTCAAGTGTTGAGGTTGTTCGCGCGGTTCAGGGGCGAGGGTCAGGTACTGATCTGGCAGCCAGTGTCTATGGCGGTGTGATTGCCTTTGATGCTGATGCTTTGCAGGTTCAGCGTCTATCGTCTGAATTGCCTATCGATCTTTATTATGCAGGCTATAAAACGCCAACGACTGATGTGTTGGCGAGAGTTGCAGAAGAAAGTGTGCGAGTGTCGAGTGTAGTGGATAAGCTTTACCGGTTAATGGGGGACGTGAGTCGAGAGGCGATAACGGCGATCAAGTCTGATGATTTAGCGCAGTTCGGTCGTTGCATGAATGTCTATCAGGGGTTGATGGATGCCCTCAATGTGAATGATGCGACGCTGTCTGCCATTGTTTATGGTTTGCGTGCCTTGCCGGGTGTGATAGGCGCTAAAATTTCCGGTTCGGGCCTGGGCGATTGCGTCTGTGCGCTGGGTGATACCGGTGCCGGATTGTCCGGATTCGAACGTATTCCTGTTTCTGTTTCCCCTGTTGGAGTGTCCGTTGACGTTTTCCCGCGTTGATGTTGCCCGAAGTCTTCTGGGTGATTGTGAATACCGTCCTGTCGATGTTTTCGAGGCGTGGGCGCCGGTCAATATTGCGCTGTGCAAGTATTGGGGTAAGCGCGATGCGGCCCTGAATTTGCCGGTGAATGACAGCCTTTCTGTCGCTTTGCCGGATAAGGGAACGCGTACTCGAGTGACCCGGCTGCAGGGCGAGTTGAAAGATGTTGTCTTTTTAAATGATCAGCCGGTGTCTGAAGCAGATAGCTTTTATCAGAAAGTGGTCGCGCACCTGGATTTGTTTCGGCTGGATCGGGGTGATCGTTTTCGAATTGATACGGTTAATAATATCGCGACGGCGGCAGGTCTTGCTTCATCGGCGTCCGGCTTTGCAGCATTGACCCGTGCAATGGCAGGTGTACAGGGCTTTGATCTTGATGGGGTGGCGCTATCCATTCTGGCGAGGCTGGGGAGTGGTAGTGCCTGCCGGTCTGTTTTTGATGGATTTGTACGCTGGCATAAAGGCGAGGCTGCTGATGGTATGGATTCCTGTGCGGCGCCATTGTCCCGGGTTTGGCCGGGGTTGCGCCTTGGGGTGCTGACCTTGACGGGGGCGGCTAAAAAAGTCGGTTCCCGCGAGGGTATGGCGCGTACAGTGGAGACGACGCCGCTCTATTCTGCTTGGCCTGCCCAGGTCGAAGCGGATATTGCGACGCTGGAGCAGGCCATCGCCGACCGCGACTTTGAGCGCTTGGGCGCCACCGCTGAACACAATGCAATGACCATGCATGCCACGATGATTGCCTCCTGGCCGCCGCTGTTGTACTGGGAGCCTGAATCTGTTGCTGTCATGCAGAAGGTCTGGCAGCTGCGCGAAGACGGTGTGCCGGTCTATCTCACCATGGATGCCGGGCCCAATGTGAAACTTTTGTTTGAGTCGCCGGTCGAAGAGAGCATCAGGCAGGTGTTTCCTGATGTTGAAGTGGTAAAACTCTTCCCGTAAAGGGATTCTTTTCGCAGGGAATCCATTTCCCGGGGCTGGTGCATGCCCGTGTGGTTGTGGTATAAATGCGCGCTTGTGGCGACCGCCGCAAGTATTCTTATGACTTAAAACCACACATGCACCGACACATGGTTCCTGGGTGCCCGCTTAAAAAGGGTCGAATCATGGGGTGTATGGAGGCATAACCCTTTTAAGGAGTTTTACATGGCTCAAGTGTCCATGCGTGACATGCTGAAGGCCGGTGTCCATTTCGGTCACCAGACCCGTTACTGGAACCCCAAGATGCGCAAGTTCATCTTCGGCGCCCGTAACCGCATTCACATCATCAACCTGGAACACACCCTGCCGGCGTTCAATCAGGCGCTGGGTCTGATCAAGAAGCTGGCTGAAGGCAAGAACAAGGTTCTGTTCGTCGGCACCAAGCGTGCAGCGAGCAAGATCGTCCGTGAAAACGCGCAGCGTTGCGGCATGCCTTATGTTGATCACCGCTGGCTGGGCGGCATGCTGACCAACTACAAGACTATTCGTCAGTCTGTACGTCGTCTGCGTGAACTGGAAGTCCAGGCTGAAGACGGCACTTTCGAGAAGCTGACCAAGAAAGAAGCCCTGATGCGTACCCGTGATCTGGAAAAACTGGATCGCAGCCTGGGTGGTATCAAGGACATGGGCGGCCTGCCTGACGCGATCTTCGTCATCGACGTGGATCACGAAAAGATTGCCATCCAGGAAGCCAACAAGCTGGGCATCCCTGTTATCGGTATCGTTGATACCAACAGCAACCCGGACGGCGTAGACATCGTTATCCCCGGTAACGATGACGCGATCCGCGCAATTCAGCTGTACGTTGAATCTGCTGCTGACGCGATCCTGGAAGGTCGTGCTGCTGCCGGTGCAGTCGTTGAAGAAGCGGCTGCTGAAAAGGCAGAAGCGGCTGAAGAGAGTGAAGAGAGCAGCGAAGACTCCGCGGAGTAATCGTCCTGTTCAGAAAAAGGGGGCCTTGCCCCCTTTTTTGCCATAGGGGGTCAGGCTATTATTGCTGTCGTTGCAGCGGCGGTTCCTGACTCCGGGCGCAAAAATTCTTTCGTGATTGTTGCTTTCTCTCCATGAGAAGACGCTGGAAAGACAGCAGCATAATCAAGGTTTAGAGGATACGAAAATGGCAATTACTGCTGCACTGGTAAAAGAGCTGCGTGAGCGTACCGGTCTTGGCATGATGGAATGCAAGAAGGCCCTGGTTGAGGTTGACGGCGACATCGAAAAAGCAATCGAGGAGCTGCGCAAATCCGGCCAGGCCAAGGCTGCCAAGAAAGCCGGTCGTACCGCTGCTGAAGGTGTGGTTGCCGTTAAAGTGGCTGACGATGCCAAGTTCGGCATGCTGGTAGAAGTCAACAGTGAAACTGACTTCGTTGCCCGTGACGACAACTTCCTGGGTTACGTTAACACTGTCGTTGGGCGTGCCTTTGAAACCAAGCAGACCGATATCCCTGCCCTGATGGACGGTGATCTGGAAACGGCCCGTCTGGCGCTGGTTCAGAAGATCGGTGAGAACATCAGTGTTCGTCGTGCCGCTGCTCTGGAAGGCGATGTGGTTGGTAGCTATGTTCACGGTAACAGCCGTATCGCGGTTCTGGTTAGCCTGGAAGGCGGTAACGCTGAGCTGGCCAAGGACATCGCCATGCACGTGGCAGCTGTGAATCCTCAGGTTGTCAGCAAGGACGACATGCCGGCTGATCTGGTAGAAAAAGAGAAGGAAATCTTCCGTGCTCAGGCACTGGAAAGCGGCAAGCCTGCCGAGATCGTTGAAAAGATGATCGTTGGCCGTGTGAACAAGTTCCTGGCTGAAAACAGCCTGGTTGAGCAGCCTTTCGTCAAGAACCCTGACATGACTGTTGGCAAGCTGGCTGCAGAAGCCGGTGCCACCGTCAAGAGCTTCATCCGCTTTGAAGTGGGTGAAGGCATCGAGAAGGAAGTGGTTGACTTCGCTGCTGAGGTTCGCGCTCAGGCGGGCCTGTAAGGCATACTGATGCAGGGGCGGCAGAGGATTCTGTCGCCCCTGTTATTATTCGATGGCGAATACCAGTGACCAATCGCTGGTTGATTGCAGATAATGGCAGTCGTTGGTCAGTGGTATTGGTATCATCAGAAAACAGCCATGGGCATGGCAGGATGGGTATCACTGTTCATCCTGTTCATGGCCAAGCCCGTTGACGGAGAGCAGACATGCCCGGAACAGATCGCCAGCCTAAATATCACCGAATCCTCCTCAAACTCAGCGGTGAAGCGCTGATGGGGAGTGAAGAGTTCGGTATTGATCCCAAGGTGCTGGATCGGATGGCGCTTGAAATCGGTCAGTTGGTCGGTATCGGTGTTCAGGTAGGTTTGGTGATCGGTGGAGGTAACCTGTTTCGTGGGGCGGCCTTGAGTGCGGCCGGCATGGAGCGTGTTACCGGTGACCATATGGGTATGCTGGCCACGGTCATGAATGCACTGGCCATGCGTGATGCGCTGGAGCGTTCAAATATCAATACCCGTGTGATGTCTGCTATTCCGATGAGTGGCGTAGTGGAGCATTATGATCGCCGCCGTGCGCTGCGTTATCTGAATTCGGGTGATGTGGTGATTTTCTCCGCAGGTACCGGGAATCCTTTCTTTACCACGGATTCTGCTGCCTGCCTGCGAGGTATTGAAGTAGATGCTGACCTGGTGCTGAAGGCCACCAAGGTGGATGGTGTTTATGATCAGGATCCGGTCAAGAATCCGGATGCGATCAAGTTTGATCGTCTGACCTATGACGATGTGCTGGATCGTAAACTCGGGGTGATGGACCTGACTGCTATCTGCCTGGTGCGCGACCACCAGATGCCGGTACGTGTGTTTAACATGAACAAGACCGGTGCCCTGTTGAATGTTGTCGTCGGTGGCGACGAAGGAACCCTGGTTTGCGGGAGTGACGCATGATTGACGAACTGAAGAGTGATGCAGAATCCAGAATGCAGAAGAGCGTGGAAGCGCTGACTCATGCATTTGCCAAAATTCGTACTGGTCGGGCGCATCCGAGCCTGCTGGAAGGTGTACGGGTATCCTACTATGGCTCTGAATCCCCGTTGAACCAGGTGGCCAACGTAACGGCTGAAGACGGTCGTACCCTGGCGATTCGTGTCTGGGAAAAGAGCATGGTACCGGAAATCGAGAAAGCCATCCTCAAGTCTGATCTGGGTCTGAATCCTTCCACTGCCGGTGAGGTGATTCGTGTACCGCTGCCGCCGCTGACGGAAGAAACCCGTAAAGGGTATACCAAGCAGGCGCGTCATGAAGCAGAGCAGGCCCGTGTAGCGATCCGCAATATTCGCCGTGACGTGCTGTCTGACTTCAAAGAGCTGGAAAAGGAAAAAGAGATCAGCGAAGACGAAGAGCGTCGAGCGCAGGACGATGTGCAGAAGATTACTGACAAGTACATTGCTGCCGTTGACGAGGCGCTGGCGGTCAAAGAAAAGGATCTGATGGCAATCTGATCCGATGAAACCCGGGCTTTGCCCGGGTTGTTGTTTGCCGGGCGGTTTGCCCGGATAGTGTGAGGTAACCCTGAAACAAGTCATGGCTGAACCACCTGCTTCCCCTTCCTCCACGGTGACTGGCAACGACATTCCTGCCGACCGTATTCCCCGTCATGTCGCGATTATCATGGATGGCAATAACCGCTGGGCCAAGAAACGGCATTTGCCGGGTATTGCCGGGCATCGCGCGGGCGTTGAGGCGGTGCGCAAGGTGATTGAAGCCTGTGGTGACTATGGTATTCGTGTATTGACCCTGTTTGCCTTTTCCAGCGAGAACTGGAAGCGACCGGCAGATGAGGTCAGTGCCTTGATGGATCTGTTTCTTCGGGCGCTTCAGCGGGAAGTGCGCAAGTTGCACCGGCATCATATCCGTTTGAAAGTGATCGGAGATGTCAGTTCCTTCAGTCCGGCTATCCAACAGCGTATTCGTGAAGCAGAAGCGCTGACGGCTGAAAATGCGCGTGTTACGTTAGTAATTGCCGCCAGTTATGGCGGGCAATGGGATATCGTTCAGGCTGCGCAGAAGCTGGCATCAGAGGTGCAGCGGGGAGAGCTGGAGCCGGAAGAGATTACGGCAGATCGTTTTGAAACTGCCCTGTCGACGGGTGAGTTGCCGCCGCCAGACCTGCTGATCAGAACCAGTGGTGAACACCGTATCAGTAATTTTCTGCTGTGGCAGTGCGCTTATTCCGAACTCTATTTTTCAGATCTGCTATGGCCTGATTTTGGGCCTGAAGAATTGCGCAGGGCAATTATGGATTACAGCCAGCGACAGCGTCGTTATGGAAAAACCAGTGAGCAGCTAGAGGCAGAGTCAACGTGCTGAAACAACGAATAATAACAGCGCTGGCTTTATTGCCGGTGGCATTGGGTGGGGTTTTTCTGTTGCCGTTGACGCCGTTCTCGGTGTTTATTGCGGTCGTTATCGCATTGGCGGCCTGGGAGTGGGCGGGTCTGTCCGGATTTACTCACCAGTTGGTGCGCGTGGGATATGCAGCACTGACAGGCGGTATGATTTTTCTTCTTTCCCTGGCATCTTCCGGATTTTTGCTGGGAGCCGGTCTCACCTGGTGGCTGATGGCGTTGATGCTGGTGATCAGTTATCCCGATTCAAAACCAGTGTGGCAGAACCGGATGGTTCGGTTGCTGATGGGTTGGCTGGTTCTTCTGCCTGCGTGGGGCGGCCTTGTGTATCTCAAGGGGCAACCACAGGGAAATTTGCTGATTCTGTATGTGTTTGTCCTGGTCTGGGCCGCGGATGTGGGCGCCTATTTTTCCGGTAGAACCTTTGGGCAGCGTAAGCTGGCGCCGAGTCTCAGTCCGGGTAAAACCTGGGAAGGTGTTTTTGGTGGTTTGTTGATGACGTCACTGATTGCCCTTCTGGTTGGCTGGTACCGACAGTTGAGTTTATTTGAATGCCTTGGGCTGGTTGCTATCACACTGGTGGTTACCATGGTGTCTGTGCTGGGTGATTTGCTTGAAAGTATGTTCAAGCGTGAAGCCGGCTTGAAGGACAGTAGCCAGTTGTTGCCGGGGCATGGTGGTGTCATGGATCGCATTGATAGCCTAACCGCTGCCATACCGGTCTTTGCTGTTTTCTGGTTCCTGACAATGGCAACCTGAAGCGTTGTTTTTTCGGATGTGAATAAAGGTGTCAACAGGTGTTGGCACCTTTTTGTTTCAGGGGTAAGCATTGCTTCGCGACAGGGTGACTTGTACTTGCACGTGACGCATCGTGATAATTGCCACTGGTGATTTTGTTTGATCAGGCTAGCATGTCTGCTTTTCTATTAGGTTGCTGGTTCAGTCTGCCCGGAGTGACAGCTGGTATGTCAGCACAGCAAATTCCTGAATACGCATGAATAATCTACTCGATCGTATTTATGCAGAACCCCATGCCGAGTTGTCGGGTTTTGCGTTTGATGATGCCGTGGCGCGGGTTTTTCCCGACATGATTCGCCGGTCTGTGCCCGGGTATACCACGATCATTCCCATGATTGGCATTATCACGTCCCAGTATGCGCAGCCGCATACAACGCTGTATGATCTCGGGTGTTCTCTTGGGGCTTCGACGCTGGCGATGCGGCATGGTGTTGATCAGCCTGGGTGCCGCATTGTTGGTGTTGATAATTCTGATGCCATGCTTGAGCGTTGTCGTAAATATATTGAAGCCGATGGCAGTAGTGTGCCGGTTGAGTTGTTGCTGGATGATATCCGCAGCGTGTCTGTGACAAATGCATCTGTTGTTACGCTTAACTTCACTCTGCAGTTTATTCCGCTTGAGGATCGGCTGGCGCTGTTAAGCCAGATTGCTGATGGTCTGAATCCCGGAGGTGCATTGGTTCTTTCTGAAAAGCTGGTGTTTGAGGAATGTGAGCAGTCCGTTCTGGAAGAACTGCATTATGACTTTAAGCGAGCCAATGGTTATTCAGACCTTGAGATCAGTCAGAAGCGTACGGCGCTAGAAGACTACCTGATTCCGGAAACCCTGACGCAGCATCGCGAGCGTTTGTTAGCTGCAGGGTTTAGTCGAGTCGTGCTCTGGTACCAGTGCTTTAATTTCTGCTCACTGCTGGCCATCAAATAATTATGCCTGTAAGCGATAATCGTAGTTTGCCAAATCCTCTGGATTTTTTTAGTGAATTGTATCCGTTAATGGATAACCGCTCCCTAGAACGCTGGCTGGATGTGTTGCCACAACAATTGCAGCATGTTCTTGTTGAGAATCTTCACGGTGATCTGGATCGCTGGTTGGCTGCCTTGAACCGGTTGCCAGATATTCCTGTTAGAGCGGTGAATCTGGATGTGCCCACGGTCGGTGTCGTGTCACAGGAGTCCTTGTCTGATGAAGTCAGGCATGATCTCCATCGCGAGTTAAAAGCCCTGAGCCCCTGGCGCAAAGGACCGTTTGATTTCTTTGGCGAGCATATTGATACCGAGTGGCGTTCTGACTGGAAATGGGAGCGTGTTGCGCCTCATCTGTCGTCGCTGAAAGGGCGATTGGTGCTGGATGTTGGATGTGGTTCGGGTTATCACTGCTGGCGCATGTTGGGTGCGGGTGCCCGACAGGTGATCGGGGTGGATCCGTCCCGGCTGTTTCTGGTGCAGTTTGAAGCGTTTAAGCGTTATGCCGGCAAAACGCTGCCTGTACATCTTCTGCCGCTAAAGATGGAAGATGTCCCTGAAAACCTGAAAGCCTTTGATACGGTTTTCTCTATGGGGGTGTTATACCACCGTCGTTCACCGATTGATCATCTGCTTGAGTTGAAAGGTGCCTTGCGGGCGGGTGGCGAGCTTGTGCTTGAAACACTGGTTATTGATGGTGCGTTAGGGCAGGTTCTGATGCCGGAAGATCGCTACGCCATGATGCGTAATGTCTGGTTCCTGCCGTCACCGGATACGCTGCTGTTGTGGCTGCGTCGCGCGGGCTTCCGTAATGCCCGGGTGGTTGATATGGCGCGTACCACGACAGAGGAGCAGCGTCAGACGGAGTGGATGCGCTTTAATTCCCTCTCGGATTTTCTTGATCCTGAAAACCCTGAAAAAACCGTTGAGGGTTATCCGGCGCCGCTCCGCGCTGTGGTTATTGCAGAAGCCTGATGAATCAAAGTGAAAGCCGGCATGTTGCCGGCTTTTGTTTTAGGCGGGTTTTTGGCAAAGCATGTGCACATAGCGGGCAAGATCCCGGTATGGCGGCTTGCGTCCGAAGTGTTTTTCGACACGTAACATATCATCGGCAGGTGTCATATCGCGGACGGGTTTTGGCATGTGGTCGTGTATGGCGCGAATGCCGGACCATGCTTTGATATCAAGGTCCAGCAGGCTCAACCATTCGTGTACGTCGGCAGGGTCCAGTGGCCAGGCTGGTGTCAGGGGGTTTTTCCGGTTTTCAAAGTTGTCGTGGTAGGCCAGCTTGAAATTCCGGTTCATCAGGTGGCGCCAGATCAGGGCGTTTTTGTTGTAGAACAGGATGGAAAGCCAGCCGCCCGGGCGTGTCAGTGTGGGCAGGCTGTTCAGCACCTCGCGGGGATCTTTCAGCCACTCAAGCACGGCATGAAGCAGGACAAGATCGACAGGCTCGTCCAGGTGTTCCTGCAGTGACTGAATAGGGCAGTGAATAAACCGGATATCGGCATCGGGCGCGATTCTGGCATATTCTTCCCTGGCCAGCGCCAGCATGTCGGCTGAAATATCGCACAGGATGATCCGGTGTCCCTGTGCTGCGAGCATGGCGGAATACTGGCCGATACCGCCGCCGGCATCCAGAATGGTTAGCTTGCGGTCACTGTTATGCAGGGAAGGGATGTGAGTGACGAGGTCTTCCTGAAGGATTTCCAGTCGGAGTTGCCCTTTCAGGGTGCCGTAGATCTGCTGGCGGAAGCGATCCGCGATGCCGTCGAAATTTCTGTCCATACGGTACTGAAAATGGTGGTTCCTGTTGCGGAGTGCTTTATTAAGGTAAATGCGCCAATAAAACCGATTGATGGCACGACAGATAGCTAAGCCTGAGGTTAGTGAGCGCTTTTGTATTTGCGAATCCCTCAGACACTATGCGAGGATTGCGCAAAATGTTGTAAAATCAGTCACTTTATCGTTTCAGCCTCTTGGGGTAAATGCAGGAAAGCCGACGGGACTATGGGAACATTGCAGACAATTCTGGCGTTTATCGTCACCCTTGGCCTGCTGGTCAGTATCCATGAGTATGGGCATTTCTGGGTTGCTCGTCGTTGTGGTGTCAAGGTACTTCGTTTTTGTATTGGATTTGGTAAGCCTCTCTTCACCTGGTATGACCGGTATGGCACCGAATTCGCCATCGCCATGATTCCGCTTGGCGGCTACGTGAAAATGCTGGATGAGCGTGAAGGGCCGGTGGCGGATGAGGAAAAAGATCAGGCGTTTAATAACAAGTCGGTGTATGCCCGTATCGCGGTTGTCGCGGCCGGACCGATTGCCAACTTTCTGCTTGCTATTGTCGCACTCTGGTTAATGTATCTGGTGGGCGTTAAAACGGTCATACCAGTGATCGGTGATGTTGTGCCGGAATCACCGGCTGCGGTTGCGGGTGTAAATGCCGGGTCTGAAGTGGTCAGTGTGGATGGTCGGAATACGCTTTCCTGGCATGCTATCAATATGGCCCTGCTGGCTCCGCTAGGGGAAACCGCTACGGTTGTGATAGGGACCAAACCTTTTGATGAGAAAGGTGCCGATACGCAATATTCAGATATTCATCTCAATAACTGGCTTGCCGGTGAAGAGAACCCTGACCCATTAAGGTCTCTGGGTGTGCAGCCATGGCGTCCGGAAGTGCCGGCAGCGATTGGACAGGTTCTTGAAGGCGGAGCGGCTGAAAAGGCCGGGTTGCTGAGTGGTGATGTTGTGTTGTCCGCCAATGGTGAGCGTGTTTCCAGCTGGCAGGGCTGGGTGGATATTGTTCGTGACAATGCCGGTCAACCAATACAGGTCGAGATTGAAAGAGACGGCAGTAGTCGTTCACTAACCCTGGTGCCGGGTGAGAAAACGTTAGCCGATGGCCAGAAAATTGGGTACATTGGTGCCGGCGCGAAACCCTTCGAGTGGCCGTATGATCGTCTGCGGGACATCAGTCATGGGCCAATCATGGCGTTAGGGGTTGCGCTGCAGGACACCTGGTCGTTGACAACACTGACGCTGGACTCCATCCGCAAGATGGTTATTGGGCTGGTGTCGGTTGAACATCTCAGTGGCCCCATTACCATAGCGAAGGTGGCCGGTGCCTCATTTAAATCCGGTCTTGAAAGTTTTCTGAACTTCCTTGCTATGCTGAGTATTAGTTTAGGTGTTTTGAACCTGTTGCCCATCCCTGTGCTGGACGGGGGGCACTTGCTGTATTATCTGGTGGAGCTGGTGAAAGGCCGGCCGGTGTCGGAGAAGATACAGATGATCGGGGTGCGTATTGGCATGACGTTGATTCTCGGACTCATGTTTGTCGCCCTGTATAATGATTTGAGCCGACTGTAACCGAAGGGGGAGTCCCGGTGCGGTATCAGTTTATCTTTTGGCTTTACGACCAATTTCTGGAAGAACGGATTCCATGAATCGATTATTGCTGCCTTTTGTTGCCGGTGCGCTCGTGGCCGGACAGGCGAATGCCTTTGTCATCAATGACATCCGCCTGGACGGGTTGCAGCGTATTTCAGCAGGTACGGTGTTCAATGCATTGCCGGTGGCCATCGGTGATGATGTTGATAACCCGGAGCTGGCTGACGCTGTACGAGCCTTGTTCAAGACCGGATATTTTCAGGATATCCAGATGGGGCGTGA
Source organism: uncultured Kistimonas sp. (assembly GCA_964291505.2). Taxonomy (GTDB): domain Bacteria; phylum Pseudomonadota; class Gammaproteobacteria; order Pseudomonadales; family Endozoicomonadaceae; genus Kistimonas. The sequence goes on from OZ220216.1 coordinate 979,913, forward strand.
CGGCAATGTGCTGGTCGTCACTGTTGTGGAACGCCCCTCCATCAGTGAGATCAAGATTGAAGGCAACAAGGCCATCAAAACCGAAGACCTGAAGAAAGGCCTGAGGCAGGCCGGTCTGGCGGATGGTGAGATATTCCAGCAGGCAACACTGGAAGCGATTCGGATGGAGCTGGAGCGTCAGTACGTTGCCCAGGGTCGCTACGGTGCCAGTATCAAGGCCAATGTTGAGCCCCAGCCGAGAAACCGGGTGGCGATTACTATTGATATCAAGGAAGGAAAGGTTTCCACCATCCAGCATGTCAATATTGTTGGCAACAAGGTGTTCAACAGTGAAGAGCTGCTGGAGCTCTTTGAGCTGAAACCTTCCGGCTGGCTTTCCTTCTACTCCAATGATGACAAGTATTCCCGCGAAAAACTTTCCGGTGATCTTGAGCGGTTACGCTCTTGGTATCTGGACCGCGGTTATATCAATTTCAATATTAACTCGACCCAGGTTTCCATCACGCCAGACAAAGAAAGTGTCTACATCACCGTGAATGTGGATGAAGGTCAGAAGTACAGCGTGAAAGATGTCAAGCTGGCGGGCGACCTGGTTGTACCCGAAGAACAGGTTAAGGCGTTGCTGTTGGTGAAAGACGGGCAAACGTTCTCCCGTAAACGGATCACGACAACGGAAGACTTGATTACTCGTCGCTTGGGCAGTGAAGGGTATGCGTTCGCCAACGTGACAGGGATTCCGCAAACCAACGAAGAAGATCATACCGTTGATATCACCTTCTTTGTTGAGCCGGGCCGTCGTACCTATGTGCGCCGCATTAACTTCCAGGGCAATACCAAGACAGAAGATGAAGTGCTGCGTCGTGAAATGCGTCAGATGGAAGGTGCAGCGGCTTCCACATACAAGATTGAACAGTCCAAGGTTCGTTTGAATCGACTGGGTTATTTCAAGGAAGTCACCAGTGAAACCACGCCGGTTCCTGGCACCAGTGATCAGGTGGACGTCAACTATACCGTTGAGGAACAACCGTCTGGCGCAATTACCGCCAGTATCGGTTTCTCTCAGGGGGATGGTTTGATCCTGGGTGGTTCTATCAGCCAGAGCAACTTCCTGGGTACGGGTAACCGTGTATCGCTCTCGGCCAATACCAGTAAATATCGTAAGCTCTATAGCTTCGGCTTCACCGATCCCTTCTACACCGTCGATGGTGTGAGTCGTGGTTACAATGTCTACTACAGTGAGACGGACTACGACGAAACGGACGTCACCAACTATAACGTCGATACCATGGGTGCGGATATGACCTTTGGTTATCCGATATCCGAAACCTCCAGTCTCAACTTTGGTGTGGGTATTGAAAGTTCCACCATCAAGGAGGGGAATGATCCGGCATGGATTGTCTCTGACTTCCTGAAGAAAGAGGGTGATAAATTCACCAACTTCAAGGGTACGATTGGCTGGTCTGAATCGACTTTGAACCACGGTTTGCTGCCGACTAAAGGTTACTCTCAAGGGGTATCCATGGAAGTGGCGCTGCCAGGCAGTGATCTTCACTTCTACAAGCTGCATTACCGTGGCCAGTATTTCTTCCCGCTGGCGTCTGATTATTCTGTCCGTTTCCATACGCGTCTGGGCTATGGTGGTGCGTATGGCTCCACCAGTAATCTGCCGTTCTATGAAAACTTCTATGGCGGCGGTTTCGGATCAATCCGCGGTTACAAGGATAATACGCTGGGTCCACGGGCACTGCAGTCTGATGGTGATTATGATCCGATTGGTGGTAACGTCATGGTGGAAGGTGGTGTTGAACTGCTGTTCCCGCTGCCGTTTGTTAAGGATCAGCGTTCCATGCGAACAGTCTTGTTCCTGGATGCCGGTAACGTCTTTGATACGGATTGCAGTACTGCTAAAGACAGTAATGGCAAAGATCAGGTCCAAATGTGTTCCAAGCCAGCCTTTGGGGATCTGCGCTACAGTGCTGGTGTTGGTTTGACCTGGATCACACCGCTGGGACCGTTGACTTTCAGTCTGGCGAAAGCGCTGAATAATAAGGACGACGACGAGACCCAGGTCTTCCAGTTCTCTCTGGGAGCGCCGTTCTAACAGAGTGCTGATGTGAACTGATCGTTCAGTTCCTGATGACTTTTTCGAGGCAAGGCAGTAGCCTTGCCTTTTGCTTGTTGTTTCACCCTGTTTGCTCAAGCACTGAGGTTGTCTGTCTGCAGGGATGAATCGATCGAACCAGGTAATAACAGGAGTTTCAATGTTGCGCAGTATCAAATTCGCCCTGCTGGCCATGATTCTGGTTGCCCCATTGTCGCAGGCGGCCGCCCCTAATCGTGTTGCGGTGGTCAACTCTCAGATGGCGCTGCTGGAATCTGCCGCGGCCAAGCAATATGCCAAGGTGTCCGAACAGCAGTTTGGTGAGCAAATCAATAAGCTGAAAGGGCTTGAATCACAATACAAAACGCTCATGGGCAAGCTTGAAAAAGAAGGTCCAATGATGAGCGAGGCTGAGCGCACCAAGCTGCAGCTGGAAATGCGTCGTAAGAAGGAAGACTGGGAATATCAGGCGCGTCAGCTTCAGGTCGAAAAGAATGAGGCTGACCAGAAAGAGCTGGCCAAATTGCAGCCGCAACTCGAAGAAGCGATTCAGGCCGTTGCCAAAAGCGAAGGATATGATGTCGTCATTGAGCGTGCTGCCGCGCGCTTTGTTAAGCCTGAAAATGACGTGACTCGTAAGGTTATCGACAAGCTGAACCGGCTAACCGCCAAACAGAAGTAAGCAGACGGAAAGTAGTACTCCCTGTGATGAAAGCCGAAAAACACTTCACCCTGGCCGAACTGGCAGAATTTCTCTGTGCGGATGTTCAGGGTGATAGCACCATTGTGATCCATCGACTTGCAACGCTTCAGGACGCAGGCAAGGGTGCGCTCACTTTTCTGTCCAATCCGGCCTATGAGAAGTTTCTGTCAGATACGGAAGCGTCTGCTGTGTTATTGAGTCCGGAAATGGCAGAGAAGTATGAAGGTAATGCACTGGTCGTGCAGAACCCTTACCTGGGGTATGCCCGTGTCTCCCGCCTGTTTGAACCCAAGCCGGTCGAGTATGTTGTTCATCCGACGGCTTGGATTGATGAAACGGCTGTGGTCAGTCCTGAGGCTAGTATTGGGCCACAGGTGACGATTGAGGCTGGGGCGTCTGTGGCTGCCGGAGCGCGGATTGGCGCCGGTTCTGTCATCGGTCGTAACAGTATTATCGGGAAGGATACGGTTCTAAATCCTAACGTTACCATTTGTCACGGAGTTGTTGTGGGTGACCGCTGTATACTGCACAGCGGTGCCGTGCTGGGTTCGGATGGCTTTGGGTTTGCCCATGATGGCCAGAGCTGGGTCAAGATTGCACAGCTGGGTGGTGTTGTCGTTGGCGATGATGTTGAGATTGGCGCTAATTCCGCTATTGATCGTGGTGCGCTTGCAGATACGGTAATTGGCAATGGCGTGATTATCGATAACCATGTGCATGTGGCCCACAATGTGGTCATTGGGGATAAGACGGCGATTGCTGGTTGTACCGGTATATCCGGCAGTACCAAAATCGGTCGAAACTGTATTATTGCGGGCGGTTGTGGCATTGCTGGCCATCTGGAAATTACCGATGGCGTACATCTGGCGGGCATGGCGATGGTTACCAAGTCCATCCTGAAGCCCGGGCAGTATTCTTCAGGTTCTGTCGGTTGTATGCCAGTGCGTGAGTGGCGCAAGAATACCGTGCGCTTCCGTCAGCTGGATGATATGGCCAGACGTCTCAAGGAACTTGAGAAAAAGCTGGATTGAGATATATGAAACCCGATTCGTGATAACGTGTCGGGTTGTCTCCCGGTTCCTTCCCTGATCGGCATCCGTTGCTGGCTGCAAGCCAAACGTTCTGCACGGTGATTATCTGCTTCTTCGGAGAAATGGTTCGCACATGATGCGTATAGATGAGATCAAGGCGCTCTTGCCCCAGCGTTACCCCTTTTTGTTGGTTGACAGGGTTGTCGACATCGACCTGGAAAAGAACACCATCGATTGCTACAAAAATGTCACGGCGAATGAAGAGTTTTTCAATGGCCATTTTCCCGGTCATCCCGTGATGCCTGGTGTGCTGATTATTGAGGCCATGGCGCAGGCGGCGGGTCTGTTGGGGTTCACCATGGCGGGTAAGACTGGCGGGGAAAACTCTGTCTATTATTTCGCAGCGGCCGATAAAGTCCGTTTTCGTCAGCCGGTCGTGCCCGGTGACCGGTTGCAACTGGTTGCCGAATACATGGGATGCAAAAGAGATATCTGGAAATTTTCCTGTAAAGCACTGGTTGATGGTAAAATGGCAAGTTCTGCTGTTATTACCTGTGCGAAAAAGGATATCTGAACTTGATCGACTCCCGTGCAATTATTCACCCGTCCGCGCAGCTGGACTGTGATGTTGAAGTAGGGCCGTTCACCGTTATCGGTCCTGATGTCGAAATCGGGGCTGGTACAAAGATTCACTCCCATGCAGTGATCAAGGGCCCGACACGCATCGGCAAAAACAATACGATTTTTCAGTTTGCATCTGTTGGCGAGGATTGCCAGGACAAGAAGTACGCCGGTGAACCCACTCGGCTTGAAATCGGTGATAACAACGTCATTCGTGAAGGTTGTACAATTCACCGTGGCACGGTGCAGGATCAGAGCCTGACTAAAATTGGCAGCAACAATTTGCTGATGGCTTATGTGCATGTCGCCCATGACTGCGTGGTGGGTGATAACTGTATCTTTGCTAACAACACAGCCATTGCCGGTCATGTCACTGTCGGTGATGGTGTGATTCTCGGTGGTCTGACCACTGTGCACCAGTTCTGCCAGATTGGCGCCTACAGCATGAGTGCTGCCCACAGTGCCATTTTCAAAGATGTTCCCGCCTTTATCATGGTCAGTGGTAATCCGGCTGAAGCCCATGGTATGAACTTCGAGGGTATGCGCCGTCGGGGTTGGAGTGATGAGGTCATCCGCAGCCTGCGTCAGGCTTACAAGGTGATTTACCGTCAGGGATTGAAAACCGCTCAGGCGGTTGAAGTCCTTCAGGGCATGGCGGCGGAAACCAGTCAGGTGCAACTGCTGGTGAAATCGCTGCAGTCATCCACTCGGGGGATTACCCGCTAAGGTTCTCTGACCTGCAGGGATATTCTGGATGACAAAACCCGTTACGATTGCCATTGTTGCCGGCGAAGCTTCCGGTGATATTTTGGGGGCTGGTCTGGTTCGCGCCCTCAAGCAACGCTTGCCGCATGTTCGATTTGTAGGCATCGGTGGTCCTGATATGTTGGCGGAAGGCTTTGAAAGCCTGTTTCCCATGGAGCGCCTGTCAGTCATGGGACTGGTGGAAGTGCTTGGCCGCCTGAAGGAATTGCTACATATTCGCAAAACGCTGGTTGAATATTTCTGTGCCGAGAAGCCGGATGTGTTCATCGGTATTGATGCACCTGATTTTAATCTCCCGCTTGAACAGAAACTTCATGATGCCGGTATTGCGACGGTGCATTATGTGAGTCCTTCTGTCTGGGCCTGGCGGCAGAAACGCGTGCTGAATATCAAGCAGTCGACGGATCATATGCTCACATTGTTGCCGTTTGAAGCGCGTTTCTATGAAGAACATGCGATTCCTGTCACGTTTGTTGGCCATCCGTTAGCCGACAAGATACCGCTGGATATTGATGTGGCCGGCGCGCGGGACGCGTTGGGTTATCGCGCTGAGGATCAGGTTGTTGCATTGATGCCAGGCAGTCGTGGTGGTGAGGTTAAACGACTCGGGCCACTGTTTCTCCAGGCTGCGCAGCTCATGTTACAGCAGCAGCCGCAGTTAAAGTTCGTTATTCCCTGTGCCAATGCTCAGCGTCGGGAGCAGCTGGAACAGTATCTGGCCGAAATGTCAGACATGCCGGTCAAGCTGTTGGATGGGCTGTCACACCAGGCCATGGCCGCGGCAGACGCTATCCTGATTGCTTCTGGTACGGCGACACTGGAGGCGATGCTGCATAAAAAACCGATGGTGGTGAGCTATCGCGTAGCCTGGCTGACATACCAGATCTTGCGGCGAATGGTGAAATCGGAATGGGTATCCTTACCCAACCTGTTAGCAGGTAAGGCGTTGGTGCCTGAAATCCTTCAGGATGCAGCGACACCTGAGCGCCTCGCCCAGGAAACTCTGGATGCCATGGAAAACAATGCGCGTCACCGTGAACAGGCTGATCAATATATGGCGATGCATCAAACGCTGCGCCGTAATGCCAGTGAGCAGGCGGCAGAGGCTGTGATGGGTTTGTTAAAGAAACAGGGAGGCATTGCCTGTGCAGCAGAGTGAACTGTCTTTTTTTGTTTCCGATGATGAAGCTGTTGTGGCCGGTGTCGATGAAGTCGGCCGTGGTCCGCTCTGTGGCCCTGTGGTGACGGCAGCGGTGATTCTGGATCCTTCACGCCCTATAGAAGGTTTGAACGACTCCAAGAAACTCTCGGAAAGTCGCCGTGAAGCGCTGTTTGATATTATCAAGGAACGGGCGCTAGCCTGGTCGCTTGGGCGGGCAGAGGTTGATGAGATTGATCAGCTGAATATTCTGCACGCCACGATGCTGGCTATGCAGCGGGCTGTTGCAGAGTTGTCTGTAAAACCATCACTGGCGTTGATAGATGGCAATCGTTGCCCGAAACTTCCCTGTGCGGCGGAGTCTGTAGTCAAAGGCGATAGTCGAGTACCGGAGATTGCTGCTGCTTCCATCCTGGCTAAGGTAACCCGCGATCGGGAAATGCTGGAGATGGATCGACAGTACCCAGGCTATGGTATTGCCAAGCACAAGGGCTACCCGACGAAAGAGCATCTCGAAGCCCTGGTAAAACTGGGCGTGACGCCACACCACCGTCGCTCGTTTAAACCGGTGCGTGAACTGGTGGAAAATCTGCCGGCGTGATCTTCCCTTTCATCAGTCGACGGCGGTGTCATTCACCCCGGTCGGCTGATAGACTAACCTGATTCTGTTCTTCATCCCCCGGGCCTGTGTTTCATGACAACCCAGTTTGTTCATCTTCGTCTGCACTCTGAATTTTCCCTGGTTGATGGCCTTATCCGGATTAAATCCCTGATTGGTGCCGTGGCTGAGCGAGGCATGGTGGCTGTAGCGGTGACGGATCAGTCCAACATGTGCTCACTGGTGCGTTTCTATCAGTCGGCCCAGGGGACTGGCATCAAACCGATTTGTGGCTGTGATGTCTGGCTGGAAAACAGTGATCCCACAGAGCCGCCTACCCATCTGACGCTGCTTTGCATGAACGAGCAGGGTTATCGAAACCTGATGGAGCTGGTCGCGCAGAGTTTCCAGACCAACCAGCATCAAGGTAAGGCGCTGGTCAAACGACAGTGGGTCTTTGAAAAATCAGAGGGATTGATTGCGCTTTCCGGGGCAAGCCAGGGGGAAATTGGGCAGAAACTGCTGGCAGGGCATCCTGATGAGGCAGAAAACCTGCTTAAAGATTGGCAGGCTGCCTTTGGCGATCGCTTTTATCTTGAATTGCAGCGCACAGGCCGTCCCGGTGATGAGAGTTACCTGCATGCGGCCGTTGAACTGGCGTCGCGCTGTCAGTGTGCGGTGGTGGCTACCAATGATGTAATGTTTATGGATCGGGACGATTTCGATGCCCATGAAGCCCGGTTCTGCATTGGTGAGAGTCGGGTGCTGGATGATCCCCGGCGTCCCCGCCCATACAGCGAAGAACAGTATTTCAAAACACCAGCGGAAATGATTGAGCTCTTTTCCGATATTCCTGAAGCTATTGCGAATACGGTTGAGATTGCCAAACGCTGCAGCGTCCATGTGCCTCTGGGGACTTACCATCTTCCGGAATACCCCATCCCGGAAGGGAAGACCATGGATGAGTTTTTCCGGGAATTCTCCGCCCAGGGTCTGGAAGAACGGCTGGAAATTATTCTCGACAAGAATGATCCGGAGTATGAAGCCAAACGGCAGGTTTACTATGATCGCCTGAATTTCGAGCTGGACATTATCCTGCAGATGGGGTTCCCCGGTTATTTCCTGATCGTTATGGACTTTATCCAGTGGTCCAAGAATAACGGGATTCCGGTAGGGCCTGGGCGGGGTTCCGGTGCCGGCTCGCTGGTGGCCTATGCTCAGAAAATCACCGATCTTGATCCACTCGAATACGACCTGCTGTTCGAACGATTCCTGAATCCTGAACGGGTTTCCATGCCTGACTTTGACGTCGACTTCTGCATGGATAACCGCGACAAGGTCATTGACTATGTGTCACGGACTTACGGTCGTGATGCGGTCTCCCAGATCATTACCTTCGGTACCATGGCGGCCAAGGCGGTGGTCAAGGATGTCGCCCGGGTGCAGGGCAAGTCCTACGGTATGGCTGACCGCCTGTCCAAACTGATTCCCTTTGAAGTCGGCATGACGCTGAAAAAAGCGTATGACCAGGAAGAAGGATTGCGTGAGTTCCTCGAAAATGATGAGGATGCCCAGGAAGTCTGGGAAATGGCGCTCAAGCTGGAAGGTATTACCCGAAATGTCGGTAAACATGCCGGTGGTGTTGTTATTGCGCCGACAAAGCTAACCGATTTTTCGCCCCTGTATTGTGATGAAAGTGGCCATGGTCTGGTTACGCAGTACGACAAGAATGATGTCGAAACAGCCGGATTGGTTAAATTCGACTTTCTTGGGTTGCGGACGCTGACGATTGTTGACTGGGCGTTGAAAATGATCAATCCGCGCCTGGAAAAGCAGGGGCAGCCTCCTATCGACATCATGCAGATCAATCTGGAAGACAGTGCCTCATACACTCTGCTGAAGAAGGCGGAGACGACGGCAGTTTTCCAGCTTGAATCCCGTGGCATGAAAGACCTCATCAAGCGCCTGCAGCCAGACTGTTTCGAAGATATCATCGCATTGGTGGCACTGTTCCGTCCTGGACCCTTGCAGTCCGGCATGGTAGACAACTTCATTAACCGTAAGCATGGTCGTGAAGAGTTGTCCTACCCGGATGCCCAGTATCAGCACGAATGGCTCAAGCCGATCCTGCAACCGACCTACGGCATTATCCTCTACCAGGAACAGGTCATGCAGATCGCCCAGGAGCTGGCAGGCTATACCCTGGGTGGTGCGGATATGCTGCGCCGGGCCATGGGTAAGAAAAAACCGGAGGAGATGGCCAAGCAGCGCTCGGTGTTTGAAGAGGGCGCCAAGGGCAAGGGTGTCGACCCTGAACTGGCCATGAAGATCTTTGACCTGGTGGAAAAGTTTGCCGGTTACGGTTTTAACAAATCGCACTCTGCCGCCTATGCCCTGGTCTCTTACCAGACGCTCTGGTTGAAAACCCATTACCCTGCGGAATTTATGGCGGCGGTCATGTCGTCGGATATGCAGAATACCGACAAAGTGGTCACCTTCATTGAAGAGTGCCGGAATATGGACCTAAATGTCCTGCCGCCTAATGTGAACAGCGGCAGCTACATGTTTGGTGTTAACGATGACGGTCATATTGTTTACGGGCTTGGTGCCATCAAAGGTGTTGGTGAGGGTCCGATTGCGGCCATCGTGGAAGCAAGAAAGCAGGGTGGTCCGTTTAAAGATATTTTTGATTTCTGTCAGCGTATCGATAGCAAGAAAGTCAACAAGCGTTGTCTAGAAGCGTTAATCCGTTCCGGTGCGCTGGATATGCAGGGGCCGTATCCCGGGAAGAAAAAACAGCTCAACCTTAATCGGGCAGTTCTTGACGCCAGTATGGAAGAAGCGGTTAAGGCTGCTGAGCAGTCAGCCCGTAGTCTCGACAGCGGTCTCGGTGATTTGTTCGGTGGACTGGTTCCGGAAGAAGATACGGACGCTTATGGCAACTATGGTCGCGTCAGAGAGTGGGCCGACAAAGAACGCTTGCGTGGTGAAAAGGATACTCTGGGCCTGTACCTGACGGGACACCCAATTGATGAGTATGAGAAAGAAATACGACACTTTGTTCGTAACCGGATTGTGGATCTTCAGCCCGGCAGGGATAAGGTGAATATTGCCGGTCTTATCGTTGCCCTGCGAGTCATGAAGAACAAGCGCGGCGATAAGATGGGCTTTATTACCCTGGATGATCGCAGTGGGCGGATTGAAGTCTCGGTCTTTGCCGATACCTTCAACAAGTTCCAGCACTTGCTGACCAAAGACACACTCATTGTCGTTGAGGCTGAGGTCAGTTTTGATGATTACTCGGGGGCGTTGAAAGCGGTCGCGAGAAACGTGCTCAGCCTTGTAGATGCGCGATCGCACTATGCCAATGAGCTAGAGATTGTGCTGGATTATGCCAGCTGCACTACCGGCTTCGAGCGTCGTCTTCAGCAGTTGTTTAGTGACCATTCCGGTCAGACACCTGTCAGTGTGCAGTATGAAGGTTCCGATGCTCGGGCTAGAGTGCGGCTGGGTGATCAGTGGCAGGTGAGTCCCAGCGATGAACTGGTGCAAATGCTCAAAGATCAATTCGGCAAGGATCAGGTCAGCGTCATTTATAACTGACAGAATGCCGGGCAATGTAGTCAGCATTGCCCGGAGTTTGATTAGCTTCCCTGTTGGTTCAGAAGAATATCCAGGTGCTGGTCAGCGATTTTCTGGTAGCTGGTGCCGGAAAATTCCCGCGAAACCTTCCTGAACGCTGCCAGTGTCTGCTCACGTTTTTCGGCATTCTGGGGTTGGCTGTTGTAGATAAGGGCAATCTGAAGCAGGGCGTCTGCTCTGAGCGATGTGGGCATGCCCCGTTCCCGGTAAACCAGCGTGTACAGCTCAATCACTTCCGCGGTTCTGTTTTTGACAACCGCTCGCTTTGACAGTGAATGCATGGCTTGATCCAGCTTCGCGTAGCGTGGATCCGGAACCCGTTTAATTTGCTCCCAATCCGCCAGTTTTTCGTCAGGGGTGAATTTCACCGGGTTATCAATGAGGTGTTCCACTTCAATGATTTTCGGTCGCGCATAATCAGCAGCCCGGGTTTCTGGAAATTCATTCACAATGCGGTAAAGATAATTGAGGGAAAGCGGGTAATTACGTTCCCGGTTATAACTGCTTTTGTAGATGAGGGCGATCTGATAAAGAGCGATGGCTTTTATTTGGTTGCTGAAGCCAATGTGCGTGTAACCATTGAGGTAGGTTTTCTCAGCTTCTGCAGATTGGCCATTAATGATGGCGTCAACGGAATAGGTAAATAGGTCTCCCTCTTCATCAACGATGGCCTGGGCAACCTTTAACCGCTGGTCTTCATGACGTGCCAGTTCCCGGGTGCCGACATTGGCAACGAAGAGCGGCGTGCTGGGAGCGCATCCGGGCAGGCTGGTAACAGTGAGTAGGATTAATATGAGGCCTGACAGGCTTCTCCCGTGACGCATTTTCGACGCTCCATAACCATTGTCTTATTGTTGTTGTGCGGTTTTCTGCGTCGAAAGCATACCATGAAACGCCTGGTGATAAATCCCGCAGCAAAAAGGGTGACAGAAAAACGACACTGCGTTTATAGCCTTAATGAATGGATTCTCTTTTATAGCCATTCATGATTGCTTGTCAGTTAAAGGAATTAAGTTGTCGTACATCTAGTAAAAAGCGGTTTAAACGCTGGGTAGTGACAGGGCTACTCTTTCTATGACGGCAATGGTTTTTACCCGTGTTTTTTTAAAGGTAATGAATCAGGCTGTTAACCGGTCTGACCGGTTAGTAAGAACGTCATGCTGCAGTCGATACTCTTTTCTTGTTTGAGCTACCGGGGGTAGTGGGGGATGAGAACAGGGATCACAGAAAACCTCGATGCGCAGTGATGTCATTGAGGTGCAGTATTCTGCTGGGTCTTGATGGAAGTACAGGCATGGCAAGGAAGGCTATCAGTGAGAATAGTCACCGGATATGCAGTGAGCGTCTAGCCGAGTATCTGGTGGTGTATAACCGCTGTAATGACATGCAGATCGGGTATATCGGCAATATCAGCCGGAATGGCCTGATGCTGATTACGCCCTGGATGATGGAGCTGGGTGGCGTGTATTCGATGCGCATTCAGCTGCCGGAACCACTGGGAGGGTATACGGTCATCGATTTTGATGCCCGTTGCCAGTGGTGTCACAGGGATATCACTCCGGATTGTTATGATTCCGGTTACACGATCATTGAGCGTAGTGAAGGCTTTGAACAGTTGGTCAAGGCATTGCAGTTCTACTTCTCTTTTCAGGCCTGATGCTAGTCGTCTCGCATCAGGTTTTTTTAATCCTTTCTGAAAGCCACTAACGACTGGCCGCATCAGCTGTTACTCTGTATGCAGTTCTGAATCGAATGGACCATGTCAGTGACGCAGACCTTTTATTTCTACGACTATGAAACTTTTGGCACGGATCCGGCGCGCGACTGGCCTGCCCAATTTGCCGGTATTCGTACCGATGCTGATTTCAATGAAATCGGAGAGCCGCTGGAATTGTTTGCCCGGCTACCGGATGATCAGCTGCCTAATCCGGAAGCCTGTCTGGTCACGGGGCTGACCCCACAAAGGGTTAATGAGCGGGGAGTCTGTGAGGCCGATTTCATTGCTCGTATCAACCAGGAATTCAGTCAGCCCAATACCTGTGTGCTGGGGTATAACACGCTGCGTTTCGATGATGAAGTGACACGCTACAGTCTGTACCGTAATTTCATGGATCCTTATGCGCGCGAGTGGCAGAACGGTTGCAGTCGCTGGGATCTGATTGATGTGGTCAGGTTGTGTGCGGCTTTGCGCCCTGAAGGTATTCAATGGCCAAGGCGTGAAGATGGCGCTGTCAGTTTTCGGCTTGAGGAGCTGACGGTGGCTAATGGGATCAGTCATGCAGATGCCCATGATGCTGTGTCCGATGTGCGGGCGACAATTGCCATGGCCCGCCTGCTGCGGGAAAAGCAGGAAAAGCTGTTTAATTATGCGCTGTTTAATCGTCAGAAATACCAGGTAGCAAAGCTGCTGGATATTCATGCGCGAAAGCCGGTTGTTCATATTTCCGGACGCTATTCATCCGCAAGGCATTGTCTGGGAATTGTTGTGCCGATTGCAGCTCATCCGACCAACAAGAATGGTGTCGTTGTTTATGATTTGAGTGTTGATCCGACGCCTTTCATGGAATTGACTACTGACGAAATCAGGCATCGCCTTTATATGGCAACGGATCAACTGGATGAAGAGGGGCTCACTCGTATCCCTTTGAAAACGGTGCACCTTAACAAGGCGCCAGTCGTGGTGCCATGGAATGTACTGCGTGATGAAGACAAGCAGCGTCTCTCTATCGATCAGGTTGGTTGTGAGTTTCATCATCAGCGATTGTTTTCAGATCAAAGCCGGTTTAATGCCTTTTTGGCAAAGGTTGGCCAGGTATTATCCGGGCATTCGTTTGAGCCGCATACCGATCCGGATCATATGCTCTATAGTGGTGGATTCTTTAGTCCCGCTGACCGTGAGCGGATTCAGCAGGTGCGGATGACGCCGCCGGATCAATTGGGTGTATTGCGATTGTCATTTTCTGATGCGCGGCTTGATGACATGTTGTTTCGTTACCGTGCCCGGAACTGGCCTGAGACATTGGGGGATGATGAGGCATCCGAGTGGCAGGCCTTCCGCCGTCAGCGACTGTTGGATAGCAACGGTGGTGGAAGCCTCACGCTTGAAACGTTCTATGCGCGAATTGATGCGTTGATGGCTGATGTTGATGAGGGGAAAAAAGCGATACTTTCCGAACTGAAAACCTATGTTGACCAGCTTCAGTCCGGACTTTAGCGTTTTGCATTAGACGTAATTATTCGATGTGAGAGCCATCGGTGACAAGCATGTTGAAATGCTCAACCAGTCGGCCTGAATACACCGGTTTCTCAATGTAGTCCAGGGCGCCTGCACGAATGGATTCCACGGCGCTGCTGACATTGCTGTGTTCACCGAGCACGATAACGGGCAGTGAAGGTTCCCGTTGCTGAATCTCGGCCAGTAGGTCCGTCACGAGCATATCACTCACCTGATAGGCGGTAATCAGGAAGGCAGGTTGATTCTCATCCAGCTGCGCAATCAATTGTTGTGCGCAGGTGAAGTGTTGCATCTGGAGCTGTCGAGATGTGCACAGACTGTTCACCGTATCCCTGACAGCGGTGTCTTCATCCAGAAGGTAAACAGTGTTCCGTTTCGCATTACGCATAGCTGACCCTGTCTTATCAGATACAGAGGCCGCCTTCGTCCATCAGGCATCTTATGCAGGTATGGAGCGATCGGGGGCAGCCAGGTGGTTCTTGATCTCATTGGCTGTACGCTGGTTCAGTTGATCTGCACCAGCCTGATAATCATAGGATTGAGGTGTCAGGGCAGCCATTGTTGCTTTTACCCAGCCCCCTGTGAGTAACACCTACGGTTGCGTGTACAGGCGACGGATTCTGTGGTAGAGGCTGAAATATACGACAGTAAACAGGTTATTTTTGTCGGTCGAATAGGCTTATGTCGAACGGCGGTTTCGTTGTCAGATAGGCAGTAACGGGCTGGTAACAAAAGGGCATCAACGTGATTGATGCCCTTTTGTTTATTGATTCAATTCAGTGATGAATCACTTGAATTTGAATTCATCTTTGAGGTGCTCTTTCACCTGCATCACCTGGCGTACCAGATGGGCGAGTGATTTGGTGCCCATCTTTTCCATCACACGGGAGCGGTGGATTTCGACGGTACGCTGGCTCAGGTTGATGTCAGCAGCAATGACCTTGTTAGCTTTGCCTTCAACAACGTGGTGTAGGACTTCACGCTCTCTTTCTGTCAGGGTGGACAGGCGGCGCAGAATTTCCTTGTGTTCCAGCAATTCGGCGCGCTGCTGGGCGTCGAGTTTCAGAGCGTCGTTAATGTAGTCGAGCAGCTCCTGGTCGCGGAAAGGCTTCTGGATGAAGTTCATCGCACCATCCTTGATCGCCTGTACGGCCATCGGTACATCACCATGGCCGGTGATGAAGATGATCGGCAGGATGCAGTGCATGTCGTTCAGCTTGCTCTGCAGTTCCAGTCCGCTCATGCCCGGCATGCGGATATCCAGCACGATACAGCCAGGATGGTTTTCATCGTAGGCTTCCAGAAACTCGGCCGGTGACGCGAAAACCTGGACTTTCTGGCCAACGGAATTCATCAGCATCTTGAGGGAATCCCGAACCGCTTCATCATCATCAATGATAAATACTGTGGGCTCTTGTTGTTGCTGTTGCATGATTACTCCACTATTGCTAACAGGCTTGAATGATATATCGAATAACTTGCAGGGAGCGTGACTTTGTTCAGCATGCACGTGTTTAACATCTTCGTGATACCGATAAACCAGACTGAAGCTTGCAGGCAACGTCCTGAGTGGAATTTCACGTCACCAGTAACTACATAATGATGTCAGTGGGAGAATGAATGCGGCTGAGTAATGGCTTGCATTGCCCTGTAACAGGCCCATGCTTCTCTGCGGAAGTGTAACGTACAGTGAAGGGTGCACATCGCAACCACCTTGATCCCGGAAACACTATGTATAGCTACTTATAGTCCCTACCTTTCGAATCAGCAAACAGACCCACCTTTTGGTGAACGGTTTGCAAAACGTGTTTTCATTACCAGGCCAGTGCGGCAGTGATGCTGGGATGATTCGTCCGGAATCAAAAGCCCTTGCCGGTCAACTGGTCAATGAGTATAGCTGTACATCCTATGGATATCAGCAGTGTGATACACAGCGTAATGATTTCACTCTGAGTCAGCCTGTTACGCATTGATATATCCCTTGCAGGTAATATTTTGCGGTAGAACACGCTAAAACCGTCCTGATTCCACTAACCGCCTAGGGTATTGTCTTAGGTCAATTTGAATTAGTCGTATAAGTACCTGAGCTTTTGCGGCCAGTGCTTACTGTGGATGATGGGTTTTCTCTCTGGTTGGCAATCAATCTGGTTGCGGAGGGGTGTTGTCATATCCGTGAAATGTGTGAAATACTGCACAGCCAGACAATAAAAACAATAAACTGAAGGGCTAGATCATGCGACACTCCTGTTCTGCAGTCCTGTTTTCTTTCCTGTTATTTTCCACCAGCTTGAATGCCGTGCCCTTGTCTGTTGATCAGAAAGAACAGGTTTATCGCGCGCAGCTGGATATTTACCGGGCGGCAACCCATTTCCATCTCTATACCCTGCTGGAAGGAGACCGGCAAACCAAGGAACAGTTGGATACTGTCGTCGGTCAGTTGCAGGCTAATCCATTATTTACGGATGAAGCGGAAGCGCAGGAAGCGTCATTTAAGCCGGTGTTATCCAGTTACGTCTCATTGATTCAATCCAATGAAATTGCTTCAGAAGGATATACCTCGGTCTATACCATCAATGATATGGAGTCTGCCCAGGCTGAACTTTTGGATATGCTGGAATTGTATGCTGCCGGTGATGAATCGCATCAGGTGCTCAATCTGGCGTTATTGAAAAGTGCAGTCCAGATGGAAAAGATCAGTACTCGTTATACACGGTTGGCCGCACACTGGAACGGAAGAACGGGTATTCTGCCTTATCCGGAAGGCGATACCGTGGATGTTCATGCACAGCGGTTGACCGAACAACTGGATTCGTTACTGAGCCGGAAAGACCTTCCAGCCGAGTTGTCAGAAACATTGGCGAGAGTAGAGAAAAAGTGGCGATTCATTGCGCCGAAGCTGATCGATTACCAGAATCAGACTGTGCCCTATCTGGTGAGTCGGTACAGTGAATCGATTGTCGGGCAGTTGATGCAGGCGGCGGGTGAGTAGGAAGACGTTTGTCGTGTTTATTGAAAAAAACCGGTTTCCATAGAAACCGGTTTTTTTGTGTTTATCGATTAGTTTGCTTTACGCAGTCTTGCGGTCATGTCGATGGGAGCGATCATGTTTTCAGGTTTGAGCAGCTCCATCAGTTCTTCGTGGTCCATCAGGCCTTCTTCCAGCACCAGATCAACAACCCGCTTGCCGGTCAGCAATGCGGTCTTGGCGATACGGGTGGAGTTCTCGTAGCCCAGGTAAGGGTTGAGCGCTGTCACAATACCGATGCTGTTATCAATGTAAGCGCGGCAGACGTCAACGTTAGCCGTGATGCCTTTAATGCATTTTTCAGACAGCATGGTCATTGCGTTGGTCAGATCCTGAATGGATTGCAGGATTTTGTAGACAATCACAGGCTCCATCACGTTTAGTTGCAGCTGACCGGCTTCGGCAGCCATGCTGACGGTCAAGTCATTACCGATAACGTGGAATGCCACCTGGTTGACCGCTTCCGGAATGACCGGATTCACCTTGCCAGGCATGATGGATGAACCGGGCTGCATTTCCGGCAGGTTGATTTCATTGAAACCACACTTGGGACCGGACGACAGCAGACGCAGGTCGTTGCAAATCTTGGACAGTTTGATCGCCAGGCGCTTCAGTGCGCCAGACAGGATAACAAAGGCACCCATGTCAGAGGTGGCTTCCACCAGATCGGTGGCCAGGATCATCTGGTGACCACTGATGTCAGACAGATGTTTGACGGCCAGCGGCGCATAGCGGCTGTCGGCAGTAATGCCGGTGCCGATAGCGGTACCACCGAGGTTAATTTCCTTGAGCAGGTCGATCATGCTCTGGATCCGGTCGATATCTTCACCAATAGTGGTGGCGAAGGCACGGAATTCCTGACCCAGGGACATGGGGACGGCATCCTGCAGCTGGGTACGCCCCATCTTCAGGATATCCTTGAATTCTTCTGACTTGACGTCAAAGGCGGCTTTCAGCTGCTTGGCGGCTACCACCAGCTGCTTGTGCTTGAGCACCATGCCCAGGCGAACCGCAGTCGGGTAAACGTCGTTAGTCGACTGCGCCATGTTGACGTGGGTGTTCGGGTGCAGGTACTGGTATTCCGCGCGTTTGTGGCCCATCAGCTCCAGTGCACGGTTGGCAATCACCTCGTTGGCGTTCATGTTGGTAGAGGTGCCGGCGCCGCCCTGGATCATGTCTACCGGGAAGTGCTCATGGTGCTTGCCGTCGATGATTTCATCGCAGGCCATGCAGATGGCGTCCGCCTGCTCGTCGGAGAGCTGGCCGAGGTCGTGGTTAGCCATGGCACAGGCTTTCTTGACCATGGCCAGGGCCTTGATCAGGTTGGGGTAATGGCTGATCGGCACACCGGTGATGTTGAAGTTCTCCGTGGCGCGCTGGGTCTGCACGCCCCAGTAGGCTTCGAGGGGAACCTGCTTGTCGCCCAGCAGGTCGTGTTCAATACGGTATGCGCCGGAGAGGTGAATCTGTGTCATGCAATGGCTACCTGATGCCAGGACTGTGAGAAATCAGCGGTTATGCACTATGGACTCAGACATCGTTGAGGGCCGAGGAGTTCCAGTCACTGCCCATACCGCTTTATGAAAGGGCGATAGTCTCTGGTCGGGTGGGGTTTACCACAATAGGCAGAACTACCTATGAAATGGTGCAGGGCCGGTTATGGGTGGTGCGGTGTTTATGATTTATACGGTGCTCGTTGTCACTGGGAGCATCGAAATAGCGGTGTTTGACTCACTGCTATAGTTAAAAAGTAAATGATTTCAAGGCTCTGCTGCATTTCTACGACGGATATCGGGACAGCCACAGGACGGCCAGCATGCGGTTACAGGACAACAAACCGGACGATAAAGCCCTGGATGAAGTATTGAATCAGCTGGCCACATTGCACCAGCAACTGATGGCTGTGTTGCCGGACGCCTACCTTGAAGCCATTGAGGCGTTACCTGCAGAGCAGTTTACGCCCCAGGCACTATCCCAGATAGCCAGTACGTTCATGGCAGGTATGAATGAAACAGAGCGGGACAAGCTGGATGCCTTGAATCAGGCGCTCGCTGAACAAGGGGAGCAGCTGATTGGGACCCTGAAAGTCATGGCTCAGGAACGTTCTCCCAAGCGTTCCACCGGGCGTAACCGCAAGCGGTTTATCTGAGAGGATGGATGACAATGGATGGTATTAATTCCCCCCGGCGAATCCCTTCTCAGGCGCTTGGCCAGGAAAAGCCCCAATCCTCACAACCGGAACCCCAGACAGGCGGTACGGAAAAGCCGGCCAGTAAATCCGCCTGGGCGAACACCGAAAGCTGGTTTGAAGCAACCCTTGGACGCAAGAAGGGGGGCGTTCGTCAGGCGGGCCAGTTACTGGAAATTATCAGGAGTGCCACGCTGGTGGCAGGCAGCCTGACGGGAAAGGTACCGGCTATCGCTGGAAAGGCACTGGATGATATCAGTCTTGGGAATGTGTCATCCGACACTCGTCCGGAAGCATTATTGCAATCAACGGCTACTAAAGCGGAGCCAGACTCTCCGCTGCCGCCTTCAACAGCCAGAAAACCAGCCACCCCGACCACTGAAGCATTGGCACAGTTACTGGATAATGCGGAAAAAACGCTGTCCACGCTAGACAAGAAAACAGCCACATTAACCAGGGTAGTGAAGCAGCTACAGGGCGAGTATGACCGGCTGAAAACCCCCAAGCCCCAGTGGCGGGATCCGTTCCAGGGGCAGCGCCTGGAAGCGGCAGATCGCTATCAGGCGGATTCGGTGGTTAAACCGAAACTGGAAAAGGCACAGCAATTACTGGCAGATCACAACCGGTCCGCCAGGGCTGAAAAAAAAGCCACCATTCGCCAGATTCAGAGGGACCTGACCCATGGGATGGAAGCAACGGCATTGAATCTCAATGCAGACACGTTCAGTCGGGAGCTGGCGGGTAAATACAAGCAGGCCACCCTGAATGTCTGGAATCGGGTCAGTGATCTTTTGAATGGGCTGGGGGGAAAGGCCAACAAGCCCCTTGAGGCCGCCTTTGCCAATTTGTATGACAAATATGAAGCATTGGACGAGGCAGGCATCACCAGTGATGAGAGCAGCGGTGTTGCCGATGAGGACGGCGATAAGCGAGGCTGGATGCACCAGACCCGCAAAGAGGTCTTCGGCGAAAAGGGGCCGACACATGAAGCGGTACACCAGGGGATGATTGGCGATTGCTTCTTTCTCGGGCAACTGGCGGGTGTAGCTCAGGAAGATCCGGATTTGATTCGCTCCGGAATTCGCGAACGTACGCATCCCGTGACGGGCGACACCATTCCCAATCAGTTTGAAGTCCGGTTTTTTGAACAGGATGAAGCAGGCAAAGTGGTTGAGGTCTGGGTGCCTGTGGATGCGCTGAATATCCTTGATAAAAACGGTGAACCCATGTTTGCCGATACCCCGGATATGGATCGGGATGGCCGGGAAGAGATCTGGGTGCAGCTGTATGAGAAAGCCTATGCAGCGTACCGTTCCGATACCAAAGAACTGGTTGATGGCCTGCTGGAGATCGACCAAGGTGGTGGAGGCCATGAAGCGTATTTTTCCCTGACCGGGAAAACGGCGACGCCTAAGGATGTCACACGGCTCTCTGATGCCGAGCTGGTGGCAACACTGGCCAAGACGAACCCGGATCCTCCCCATGGCCAGCCGGTAATGATTGGCAGCAAGGGGCGCAGTGACCGGCAGGAAATTGCGCAGGGGATTCCCGGCAACCACGCTTTTCAGGTGCTTCAGGTGAGGATGGAGCAGGACAGCGGTGATTATCAAATCATGATCCGCAACCCCTGGGGCCATACGGAGCCCGGCCAACCCGCCAACCAGGGGGATGGTATCTTCGAAATCAGTCTGGATGAATTCCGTGAGCTGTTCTTTGTGGTGATTGATCCGGACAAACCGATCCAGACCTGACCGGATGTTTTATTGATCTGCATTAGGGAAATAAAACCTTACTGTTGATAGGGTTTGCCCACATTGCGACTATTGAACTCGCTAAAAGGAATACCCCTGTGTTGTTACCTGTCACAACAATCCGGCCCTGTGCGCTGGACGATGTTCTGTGCAACATCGCTTTCCCATTACACGACATTTCCTGTCAGCCATCCCGATTATCCATCAGGCCACTGCTAACCGGTATTCCCGATCAAGCATCCGGCTAACGACAAGGAAGATTGTTGCTCTCATGGCAAGACTGACCGGTTCATACCGCTAACCGACACAATACTCTCATCATACTTGTGACCTGACCGCATCGTGCTGTCGGGAGAGGATTGTTGTGCCTGTTATCTGCGTAAATCCGGATCTGGTTATTGCCGTCTTATATTGTGTTTTTGATGGACGACAGATCATGCACGCCATCGGTATTGATATTGGTTCAACCGCCGCCAAGGTTGCGGTATTACATCAGGATGCGCTCCAGCACCATTTTGTCATTCCCACCGGCTGGAGCAGTGCCGAAACGGCACAGACTATTCTCCAGAATCTATCGGGACAGGGGCTTAGTCCGGATAACGCTTACATCATCGCCACGGGATATGGTCGTGTATCAGTGCCCTATGCCCACAAAACCATCACAGAAATAACCTGTCACGGCCGGGGAGCCGCATTTTTTACTGATCGAAACTGCACCATTGTGGATATTGGCGGTCAGGACACCAAGGTCATTTCCATGGAAGGTGGCCGGGTGGTCAACTTCACCATGAACGACAAGTGTTCTGCCGGGACTGGCAAGTTCATTGAGGTTATGGCCAATACCCTTGGTGTCACCATTGACGATCTGACGACGCTGGCCGCAGCCGGTTCCGGCATCACGATTACGTCTATGTGCACGGTCTTTGCCGAATCTGAAGTCACCAGCCTGATAGGGCGAGGTGAAAAAAAAGAAAACATTGCCTTTGGGATTGTTGATTCGGTTGTTAACAAAGTCCGCTCTCTCTGCATCAAGCACGGACGTGATGAGCAATACCTTCTCACCGGCGGCTTGAGCAGTAACCCCTATCTACGCCGCTGCCTGGAAAACACCTTACAGGCGAGCGTGACGTCCAGCCCGCTCGGCCGCTACGCCGGGGCGATTGGCGCCGCCATGCTGGCGCAGGAACGTATTCACTGAAACCAACGGATGATGACCATGGAAAAGATTGCTGTATCCACGTTGCCGGAAAAGTTTGATGAATTTGGTGAAGCCCGCAGAAACGGTTTTCTTGCCGTCAAGGAATTCAAGGATCGGGGGGAGAAGGTAGTCGGTACCTTCTGTACATTTACCCCGAAAGAAGTGATTTATGCTGCGGGCGCTCATCCCGTGTCGCTTTGTTCCGTCAGTGAGGAAACCATTCCGGATGCAGAAAAACATCTGCCCAGAAACCTCTGCCCACTGATCAAAGCCAGTTACGGCTTTGCGCTGACTGACCGTTGTCCCTACATGTATTTTGCGGACATGATCGTTGGCGAAACTACCTGCGACGGTAAAAAGAAAATGTACGAGTTACTGGGTGAAATCAAGGATACCTGGGTCATGCAGCTGCCCCAGACCCAGGAAAAGACCGACGCCCAGACGCTCTGGAAAACAGAGGTCAGAAAACTGATCGAGAAGCTGGAGCAGAAGTTTGACACGGTGATCAAACAGGACGATCTGGCGGCGGCCATCCGGTCGTGTAATGAAGACCGCCGCGTACTGAAAGCTTTTCACAAGCTTGGGCGTTACAAGCCCTCGGTGATAACCGGATTCGATCTGTTTACGGTACTCAATGGTGCCAGTTACACCTTTGACAGGGAAACCATGAAAGCTAATGTTCGGCAGATGATTGCGGATGTTGAAGCACGTTATGCGGAGGGGGAATGGGTTGCTCCCGAGCATACGCCACGCATATTGATCACCGGCTGTCCGATTGGCGGCGTAGCCAATAAGGTGATCAAGGCGATCGAAGAGGCTGGTGCTGTCGTGGTGGCGCTGGAAAATTGCCAGGGGTATAAGGAGCTTCATGAAGAAGTGGCAGAAGACATTGATCCGGTCGAGGCTATTGCCAATAAATACTTGAATATCCCCTGTTCCGTCATGACGCCGAATAAAGGCCGGGAAACACTACTGAAAGATATGATCGATGACTATCAGGTCGATGCTGTCGTTGATGTGGTGCTGCAGGCCTGTCACACCTATAACATCGAAAGCTATGGTATTCGGAAAATGGTTACCGGCGAAAAACAGATTCCGTTTATGACCCTGGAAACCAATTATTCCGAGTCTGACACAGGTCAGATCAAAACCCGCATGGAAGCCTTTGTAGAGATGTTATAAGGGCACTTATCTATGGCATCAGCCTGTGCATTGGTTTCTGTGGAAACCAATGCACAGGATTTTTGTTTTATCCCGCAATGCTTGCCAGTTTTGCCTGCACTGTCAGGCTGGCGGGTACGCTGTCACTGTCATAATCGGTCAGCTCCAGACACATACCACACTCCGAAGAAATGGCCCGTGGAACGGGCATCACACGACAGGCTACTGCTGCCGCTTTGAGCTGAGCCTCAGCCTGGATAACGGCGCGGGTATTTTCAAACAGAAGAAACTGACGCTTCATTGTCCTTTTGCCACTTTGGTTAATGCATCCAGCAGATAGTCAAAATCGCTGTTGGAATGGTACGGAGAAAGAGAGAACCGGCAGGTGCCGTCCGGGGCTGTGCCCAGATGTCGATGTGCCAGGGGCGCACAATGCAGCCCCGCACGAGTTTCAATGCCAAAACCCTGATCCAGACGCCATGAGAGTTCTGAACTGGCCAGTGTTCTGTGCGTTAGAGAAAAGAGGCTGCCCTGATTGTTGAAGTCTTCAGCAGCGTGTAGCTGAAATCCTTCAATCGCTCGGATGGCTGCCAGCAACGCTTCAAGATCATCACGATGGTGTGATGCTTCCGGTGGATGAGCCAGCGCGGCCTCCAGACCAAAGATACCGGCTACATTCGGGGTGCCCGCTTCAAACCGATCAGGCAGGAATTCCGGCATATCGAGATGTTCACTGTTGCTACCGGTTCCTCCCAGAAGAAGAGGCTCCAGGGTGTGGGGATGACGTGCCCAGAAACCGCCTGTCCCTGTAGGTCCGAGCAATCCCTTGTGGCCGGTAAAGATCACATAATCCAGTCCCCAGGCCTCTACATTGAAGGGAATCTTGCCCAGAGACTGGGAAGCATCAACCAGCAGTGGCGCATCACCAATAGCCTGTCGTATGGCGGACAATGGCTGGGTGACACCGTTGACATTACTCTGGTGGTTGACCACGACCAGACGGGTGTCGTCAGGTATGTTGATATTTGCCACATCAATCAGGCCATCGGAGAAGGCCGGAAGGGTATCGATCTGGATATTGCCCGCAAGACGTAGCGCCTCAAGCGGGCGCGCAATGGCATTGTGCTCCATCGGGGAGATCAGCACCCGGCCACCGGTCAGATCCATGCCACGAATCACCGTATTGGCGGCCTGGGTGGCGTTGGCGGTAAAACAGAGATGACCGGCGTCGTGGATGCCAAGAATACCGGCCAGCGTATCGCGACACTGTTCCACTACCCGTGCCACCGTACAGCAGCGCTGATTGGCAGAGCGGCCATAGCTGCCCCCGACTTCCGTCAGGTAGCGGGCGACGGCTTCGGCCACCTGGGGCGGCTTGGGAAAGCTGGTGGCACTGTTATCAAAATAGGTCAGGGGTTGGGTCACGTTCATGGATAGATCACATGGCCAGTGCTGGACAGGGTCTCGGAGATGGCATACATGTTTGAGATGGTGCCAGCTGCCAGCCGCTGCTTGAGATCAAAGAACTCGACACAGGTGCCGCATAACAGCAGCTCAACGCCCTGTTCCTCCAGTACCTGCAGGGCGGGGGCGGTATCGCTGTCTTCTGCAGCCAGCAAAACGCCGGCGTTATAAAACACCAGCGCTGCAGGTTTGTTGTCGTTTTCAACCAGGGTATTGATATAGGCTTTGATCAGCAGGCCCCCGAGTTGATCGTCACCGGAGCCCATCTTGTCGCTTTTGAAAGCGACAACAAAGTGCTGTTTGTCTGTGTTCATACTGTGATCCTCTCCAGAAAATCTGTCCGGGATAGGGCAGGTCGACGGTCAGTCATACCTGTCTGCCAGAGTATTCAGAAAAAGCCGCATTCCTTGTATCCGTGATACCCCGTTTGTTGGGTGTTGAGGGTTAACAGATCAAGAAAAATGTCCTGTGAATGGCATCATTAGCGTGTTGATCCACTGGTCTATAATGCCGGAGGAGGTGTACGACAATGCTTAATCATGTAATGGGCATGTTCTACCATCCGCATAAGGAATGGGATGCCATAGATCATGAAATTGATCGTCGTGAGCGTTTTTATCTCTCCCACCTGTTTGTTCTGGCGGCCATTCCCGGCTTTTGCTCTTACCTGGGGGCAACCTATGTCGGCTGGTCACCACTGGGGCTTGATCCCATCAGACTGACGCCGTTGAGTGCGCTGTTAATGAGCGCATTGTCTTATGTGGCGATTGTCGGTGCGATTGTCTTTATGGGATTGTTTATTCACTGGATGGCGCGAACCTATGGCTGTCATCCGTCCCGTGGGCGTTGCATTATTTTTGCGGCCTATACGGCAACACCACTCTATCTGACGGGATTGCTGGCTCTGTTTCCTTCCGTATCTCTGAGTTTGTTCGGGATCCTGATGGGGGTCAGTTATGCCGTGTATCTGCTATTCATCGGCATTCCCCACGTTATGCATATTCCGTTTGAGCGGGGTTTCCTGTTTGCCAGTGCGGTTGTTTGTGTCGGGCTGGTGGTGCTGGTCTCCATGAAAGTGATTTCAGCGCTGTTCTGGGAGGTGGGTTTCGGGCCGGTATTTGTGGATGGTTAAGCGTCGCCGTTATCGCCCTGTTGCTGTTTCAATTGCTGCACCCAGCGAAAAACTTCGGCAACAGGGCCTATCAGGTCAGAAGGAATAAAAGCGCCGACTTCTGTCTGACTGAACAGGGCACGGGCAAGGGCGACATTCTCCATGACCGGAATGTCGTTTTGTTCTGCAACCTTGAGAATAAACTTGGCCTGTCCCCGTTTGCCTAGAGATGTCACGATTGGGAGAGGGGTTTTCTCCCTGTCGTAATAGAGGCCTACGGCAATATGGGTCGGGTTCTTGATCACGACATCGGACTTTTTGACGTCTTCGTCCGAATTGATGATCTCCTGGTGGATTTCTTTCCGCTTTTGCTTGATTTCCGGGTTACCGTCCATTTCCTTGTATTCTTTCTTGACCTCATCCTTGGTCATTCGCTGTTCTTTGGTGAAATTCCATTTTTCAAACATAAAATCCGCAATAGAAATAACAATAAATGCGATGATTGAAAAAATCATGAGTTTCTTCAGTAGCGCTGCCAGCACTGGCAAGATGCAACGTGAGCCACACCAGGGCATGTTGACCATGTCGGGCAAACTGGTCTTGATCACGTAGTAAACGACGAATGACAGAAACACAATCTTGATGATGGATTTGAGGAGTTCCACCAGATTCTTGATTGAAAAGATTTTTTTGGCACCCTGTACAGGGTCGATTTTTTTGATATCCGGTTTTATGGATTCAAAGGCGATCAGGAAGCCAAACTGCATGACATTGCCGAGGATGGCAGAAAACGCTGCGACCGCCACCAGTGGCGCCAGCATGATGAGCATCTTATGCAGTAAGCCCTCAGCCACCAGTCGGAACGCTTCCTTGAATTCCAGATTATAAAACTCTGCCGGGTACAGCAGGATTTCCTGGAACATCATCAGGTACCAGTCACTCAGAGCCCACAGTGTAGCGACTACAAACAAGATGGTTGCAGTGGAAGCGACTTCCTTGCTTTTGGCTACTTGGCCTTTTTGTCGGGCATCGCGGAGTTTTTTGGGGGTGGGTTGTTCTGTCTTTTCACTGCTGCTCTGGCCGCTCATACCATTAATTCTCCAAGCCGGGTGAACAGCCAGGGAATTTTGGCAGAATGCTCTTTGCCCAAGGTCATGATGGTGGTGATGCAGACGACCAGTATGGCCAATGCCACGGCACTTTTGATCGGCATGGCCAGGATGAATACGTTAAGTTGCGGTGCCGAGCGGCTAATCAGCGCTACACCGAATTCGGCAATAAACATGCTGATAATCGCCGGTGCAGCCAGCCATACGGCCAGGGTAATAATCTGGTCAAACTGACCCAGGAAGAAAATGATCGCCGATTGATTGAGCACTGGGTAAAAACTGAAAACCGGCCAGGCCTCATAGCTGTGAAAAATGCTATTGAGTAATATCAGGAAGACGCCGCTGACCAGGTAAAGGGTAAAGAATGTCTGGCCGAACAGAATGCCCATCGGGGAGGATTCCGAGCCGGTCATGGCGTTCATACTGCTGGCCATGGAG
This sequence comes from uncultured Kistimonas sp., assembly GCA_964291505.2. Classification (GTDB taxonomy): domain Bacteria; phylum Pseudomonadota; class Gammaproteobacteria; order Pseudomonadales; family Endozoicomonadaceae; genus Kistimonas. The sequence goes on from OZ220216.1 coordinate 1,007,213, forward strand.
GCGCCGCGCTGGTTATCAATAAAAAAGCCGGCAGATTCCAGTGCCCAAAAGGGAATCGTAGCGATAAAGCCGATCAGCATTCCGATCAGTACTTCTTTCATGATCAGGGCGAGCAGCATCCACATGCCCAGTGATGTGTCCGGCTGTTGCTGTGAGACCAGAGGAAACAGAAAGATCGCCAGACCGCCGACAACGCCATTACGAATCATCGCACTGCCAAGAGATTTGGCATTCAACATGGGAACGACGGTAAAGATCGCCGTCATCCGGATCATCGTCATGGAATAGACGTAGAGATATTCCTTGATTGTATCGATGATTTCCGGTGGCATCAGCGTATCTCGGGAATCTGGTTCATGACGGCCAGTGCAAAGTTGAAAATCTCAATCCCCACCCAGCGTGCAGTCAGGAAAATACTGATGACCACAGCCACCAGTTTGAAGGCGAAGGGCAGGGTTTGTTCCTGAATCTGGGTCAGTGCCTGAATAAGACTGATGAGCAGGCCGATGCCAGCCGCCGCGATAATGGGTGGCATGGACAGGATCAGCGTCAGCATCAGCGCTTCGGCGGTCAGGTTGAGTATGTCGGCATCGACCATGATGTGCTCCTGTCCCGGTCAGGCGTAACCCATGACCAACCCGTGAATCAGCTTGGTCCAGCCATCCAGCAGTACAAACAGCAGCAGTTTGAACGGCAGTGAAATGGTCATTGGCGAGACCATCATCATCCCCATGGCCAGCAGGATGTTGGAAACGATCAAGTCGATGACAATGAAAGGCAAATACAGTAGGAAGCCTATCTGGAATGCTTTGGTCAGTTCGCTGATGGCAAAGGAGGGAACCAATACCATTAAACTGTCGGTCGCAATCTCTTCCTGATAATCGGGTGGCCAGAGCGCTTTGGCGCTTCTCAGGAAAAAAGCCCGCTCCCGTTCATTGGTGTTTTTGATCAGGAAGTTGCGGTAGGGTTCGATGCCGTCTTCAAAGGCACCCCGCCAGCTGTCGTCTTTCAGGCTGACTTCCCTATCCTTGAGAATCTCGTAGGCTTCCATGCCCACCGGCGCCATGATGTAGACCGTCAGGATGATTGCCAGCGCATTCAACGCCATATTCGGCGGAATCTGCTGCAGACCGGTGGCGTTACGCAGGATACCGAATACCACCACCAGCTTGAGGAACGAGGTGCCCAGAATCGCGATAAAGGGCACCAGCGACATCAGCGCCAGCGGCAGAATGAGGTAAAACGGCGTTGTAAGATTCAGATCCATGCGTGCGAGTCCCCGGCGGTTGCTGTTTACAGCAGTCGAACGATCCGCGCGCCCAGCTGGTTATTGATCTGGACCAGCTCACATTCGGCGAAAGGCTTGCCGTTGGCTTTCACCGTGACCGGGCTGGACATATCCCGGTTCAGCTCAAACGTGAAGCCGGGCTGGAGCTGGCGGGCTTCGCCGAGGGTCAGTTCCTGCTGGCCAACATCAAATACCAGCCGGACAGGGATGCAGTCGATGTCACGGGCGCTGGCAGACTGGCCCTGATGTGCCTGCTGGCCGTCATCAACCTGTTCGTCAAGATCTTCATCCAGATCGTCATCGTATCCATCAAATTCATCACTCATGTGATTCTCCGCGGTCTCTTCCAGAAGGACTCGGGTTCCGTCGATACGACCGAGAAACCCGTTGTGCGACGAGAGCCGCACAAACAGGTGGGTTTTATTCTGGTAATAGCAATGGTCGAACAGCAGCACATCGCCGGTAGCCAGCTGACGCAGCTGGGTATCGGCCAGTACGGTGTAGCCAACTTCCAGAGATAATGGGCATACCAACGTATCTGGCAGGTAGCCGCCGGCCTGTTGCTGAAGCAGGGCAAGCCACTGTCGGGTCTGGTTGTTAACGGTCATCAGGGCGCTGCTGTTCTGGCTGTCGGTACTGATCATGAGCTCAATACCGGCGGGCAGCTCTTCGGCCGGGTTGAAACGACTGGCGTGAATCAGCTGGATGTCGGTTTGCAACAGGGAGCGGAGATCGCCCAGCAGCCGATCGATGACCATGGACAGGGTGCCCACCAGCAGTTCTTCCGGCAGACTCTCCGCGATATCGCCGAGTCGGCTGTTACCCAGTGACACCTCATTGAAAAGGGAACTGTTGAGGAAAATAAACGTGTCCATACCATCAATGCTGGCGGTGATCCGTAGGTTATAACGGCGGTTCAGCAGCAGGGGGCGCACGGTCACCATGCAGTTTTCAGACGCCAGCTGCGAACGAAGCGCCGGCGGCTGACCACAGACCAGGTTGTTTAGCAGGGCCTGCTCATGGCTGATTTCCGTGCAGATCAGGGGCTTGATGGCCATGGTTCACGTTACCCGTTGTCCTCGGCATCATCCTCTTGCGATTCGTCCCCGGCGTACTGATTACGGGAACGGCCATCGCCGGACTGATCCGAGTCACTGTCGTTCTGCATTTGGATATTGACGGACACGTTGTCGCCAAACTTCCGGTTCAGGGTGTCGCTGAGTGCCTGTTCACCCTTGCTGAGGAAGTTAAATGAGTCAGAGGACGTCGTCATGAACTCGACCTTGATGTCTCCACCTTCGCGGCGAAACATGACTTCGGTACCCGGCAGGATGTTATTGTTCAGCTTGATGTTGACGGTTTTGACATCACCGGCGGTCTGCACCTGAATCCGTTCAACAATTTTTTCAATCTTGTCGATGGCATCCTGGGTGTTGGCGCCCTGAACCTCAGCGGTTTTGGCGGCCGAGACATCGGCACCCTTGGCGTGAACAGCCTGTGCACCCTGTTCTTGTTCCCGGTCACCATAGACAGAGCGAAACAGGTCTTCAGGGGATTCGGTATCTGTCTTTTTGGATTCAGGCTGCTTCTCGTCGCGCAGTGTTTCTTTTTTATCGGTTTGATCGGTGGGCAGCCTTTCGCCGTCAGGCAGCTTTTCCTGTTTGAGTTCTTTGGCGCCTTTAGGTTTGTCATTCACCAGGGCTTTGCTGAAATCATCGGCATCTTTCTGGTCGGCATTGCCTCGCGGTTGCTCTTCAGCACCGGTTGCGGATTGCTGGTTGTTGGTTGGCCCTGTCGATGGCGTTGGTGTACCGCTGATGCTCATGTCTGCGTCCCTGCTGTGTCATCAGAACTGGTAACGCCATTAATACCGGTTCCTGGGGTTGAACTCTTCGAGTTCCTGTTCTTCCTGGTAGGCCTTCTTTTTGGCCTCTTCCTCGTCCAGAACCTGGGTGAACTCTTCGAACTTCTTCACCGCCTGCATAGCCACTTTCAGTGCAGCTTCGGCCTGCTGGAGCTCTTCACGGACTTCTTCTACGCGGGATTCGGCCTTCCTGATGGCTTCCTCGAGTACGAGGTCATGTTCCCGCATCCTGGCAATGCGTTGTTTCAGGAAGTCCAGGTCGTGCTGGTGGACCTGGGCATTAATGATGTTATCGTAGAGATTCCGTTCTTCTTGACCACGCCAGTCTACATAAGTCGTCAGCTCTTCCTTTTTCTGATCGACTTCAATCACCGCCTGCTCAAGGCGATAACGCACTTTCTTGACCTCATCCTGGGCGGATTTTTCCCGGATGCGTTTAATCTTGAGCAAGTCGTGCAGCATCAGCGGACCAGTTGCATCATGTGTTGCAGGGTGGTTTCGTACTCGGTGAATTCATCGGTGCGTTGCCTGAGGAACTGGCGAATGTAGTCAATCTTGGCCAGCGCTTCATCCGCAACCTGATCAGTACCCTGCCGGTATTCGCCGACTTTGACCAGCAGCTCGATTTCTTCATATTTGGCCATTAATTCCCGGATGCGTCCGGCTGCCTGTTGCTGTTCTTCCGGGACAATGTTGTTCATGACCCGGCTGGCACTGGCCAGTACGTCGATCGCTGGGTAATGGTTGGCGGCCGCCAGTTTTCTGGACAGGATGATGTGGCCGTCGAGAATTGAGCGGGTTTCATCGGCCACCGGTTCGGTCATGTCATCCCCTTCCACCAGAACGGTATATAGCGCGGTGATTGAGCCCTTGTCCGACATGCCGGCCCGTTCCATCAGACGGGGCAGGGTGGCAAAGACTGATGGTGGGAAACCTCGCCGAGTAGGAGGCTCGCCGGCTGAGAGTCCAATTTCACGCTGTGCCCGCGCAAAACGGGTGACGGAATCCATCAACAGCAGCACTTTCTTGCCCTGATCCCTGAAATATTCAGCAACGGCGGTAGCGGTATAAGCGGCTTTTGCCCGTTCCATAGAGGATTTGTCGGATGTTGCGACCACCGTGACGGACTTTTTGACGCCTTCCGGCCCCAGGTCATGCTCCAGGAATTCCCGGAGTTCCCGTCCCCGTTCACCGATCAGTGCCAGAACGGTTACGTCAACCTCTGCTCCCTTGACCAGCATGGAGAGCAGGGTCGACTTACCGCCGCCGGCGGCTGCAAAAATACCCATCCGCTGGCCTTCGCCACAGGTCAGCATCCCGTCCAGTACCCGGATGCCCAGGGGAAGTGGGTGGTCAATGAGTTTCCGTGTCAGGGGATCGGGCGCATCCGCGTAAACCGGATACCAGGCTTCAGGCTTGGTGTTGTTATTAGCATCCTTGTTGATCGGATTACCCATGCCATCCAGCACCTGGCCGAGAAGGTGGGGACCAACAGCCACGTGGTGCACCCGACCGGTAGGAATGACTTCAGTATTGGATGAGATACCCAGCATTTCACCCAGGGGTGTGAGGATGGCGTCGTATCCCTGAAAACCAACCACCTCAGCAAAACCGATTTCCTCTTCGCCCGGGGTGACCAATTCACACAGCTCGCCAATCTTGGCGCCGGCAACGGCGGCCTTGATGATCATGCCCTGAACTTCGGTGACCCGGCCGCGGATATCCACCAGCCGGCTGCCATCGACGGCGGTCTGCAGGGCTTCTGTCAGGTATTCGAGTGCGTCATTCTTGCTCACGAGACAGTTCCTTCTGTCTGATCAGCGGAATATTAGAAAAGTATATGTTTCCACTGTCGATGATGTCCGGGTCTATCGGTAAAAGGTGCTGGCAACCGTCAAAATAAAAGCGCCGGCAGGGCGGCGCTTTTTTGCGGAACTGGCATCTGTCAGAAATCAGACCATGATGCCCATATCCCCGCCTGCTTGACCGGGGGGTGGCTTGGGAGCGTCATTCGAGGGACCCGTCTTGCCGGAAAGATCAATCGGGGTATCACTCTCGTTATCCACTTCCGCGATACACCATTCCAGCGTATTCACGAATTTCTCCAGATTGGATTCAAAGGAACCGTAATCAATGGAGCCAGGCATGGACTTGATCAGCAGGATTTCGGTTTTATCATGGTTTAGCGCCAGAAACGCGCCCTGCATGCTGTGGTGCTGCAGGTTAACAAACAGCAGCTTTTCAAACAGCTTGGCTTTATCGACACCATGAGGATCGAGACGCTTCACGGAGGAGACAAACACCATGGCCTCATCATCCTCGAGGTACTCGATGTTGACAATCATGGTATCGTCGAAGCAGAGACCGCAGGCGCCGTGTTCATTGAGCTTCAGTTCGCCCAGCCCAATCCCTTCGGCGAAGCGTTGCAGGTTTTCTTCGACATTCTGCCGGTGTGACATGGTGGTGAATCCTCCCTGGATCTAAAAATGTTGACAGGTCTCAGTGAATTACAGGGTTAGACTCACATTCCCCCTGTAAAGTTCCGGCTATTTCAGTGACTTATCACCGGAACCTCACACCAGACGACGTTCAGTCGCATGGGTGCATCCTGAAAACCTGCCATCAGATATACCCCTAAGTATATACAAGCTCAGGGCAGGGAAAGCGCAATTACCGTTCCAGGATGGCAGTGACTCCCAATCCACCGGCGGCACAGATGGAAATCAGACCCCTGCCACCCCCGTTTTCCGCCAGCGTCTTGGCCAGTGTCGCGATGATCCGGGCACCGGTGGCCGCAAAGGGATGGCCGGTGGCCAGTGAGCTGCCTTTGACATTAAGCTTGTTTCTGTCAATGGCGCCCAGTGGCGCGGAGAGTCCCAGTTTTTCCTGGCAGAATGTCGGGTCTTCCCACGCCTTGAGTGTAGAGAGTACCTGTGCGGCAAACGCCTCGTGAATCTCATAGAAATCAAAATCCTGCAGTTTCAGCCCGGCTTTTTGCAGCATTCTGGGTACGGCGTAGGTAGGGGCCATCAATAGGCCTTCCTTGTCATTATCAGTCTTGCCAAAGAAGTCGACGGCCGTGGATTCGCAGTGTGTGAGATAAGCCTGTACTGGCAGGTTGCGCTCAGCCGCCCAGGCTTCACTGGCCAGCAGGGCACAGGACGCGCCATCAGTCAGGTTCGAGCTGTTGGCGGCTGTCAGGGTGCCTCCGTCACGGTCAAAGACTGGCTTAAGGCTGGCCAGCTTTTCCAGTGAGGTTTCAGGGCGCAGGGTGTTATCCCGCTCCAATCCCTGGAAAGGGGAGACTAGATCGTCAAAGAATCCCGAAAGATAGGCCTTGTTCAGGTTCTGATGGCTGTTGAAGGCCATCTGGTCCTGTTCATCCCGGGCAATCTCCCAGTGCTTTGCGGTGATTTCGGCATGTTCCCCCATGGATTTGCCCGTGCGGGGTTCACCATTAACCGGAATGAGGGGAATCAGGTGACGAGGCCGGATCTGGGCAACCAGTTTCAGACGTTCTCCAAGAGAACGGGCTCGGTTCAATGCCAGCAAGATATGACGCAGCTCTTCATTGACGCCGATGGGGGCATCAGAGGTGGTGTCGGATCCGCCAGCGATGCCGGCATCTATCTGCCCGAGGGCAATCTTGTTAGCGACCAGGATAGCGGCTTCCAGGCCGGTGGCGCAGGCCTGTTGGATATCGTAGCAGGGCGTTTCCGGACTCAGTGTTGTACTCAGTACGGATTCCCGGGTGAGGTTGAAATCCCGGGAATGCTTGATGACGGCGCCGGCCACCACTTCGCCCAGCCGTTCATTCTGCAGCTGATAGCGGTTGACCAGGCCATTGAGTGCAGCGGTCAGCATATCCTTGTTGCTGGCGTTGGCGTACGCCCCGTTCGAGCGGGCGAAGGGGATACGGTTGCCTCCGATGATGGCGACGCGTGTGAGGGTCTGGTTCATAATGTCCCCGCAATACAGCTGTTATTGTGTGAGAGGGCAGTCTAAACATCATGCCCTGCTTCTCATTGGCCTGTCAGCCCCGTATTCTTCTGTAGCCAGTCAATTCCCTGGCGTGAAGGCTTTGCTGAAATAGCAGGCCGCCAGAGGGTGTCTGCCTGCAGACAATGATGTCGCCGATAACAAAAGAGGCCCGCCATGCCCGATAAATACCAGAAATTTGCCAATTCCTCCCTGGGTAAAAGCCTGTTCAGTGCGCTTGGCTTGCCGACACCGGTGCCACTGGAGCGGCAGGATAAGACATCGGATACCATCATTCAGGGCAAGGTGCTGCTGGGTGCTGCCGACAAGGCTGAACTGCTGCCGGCCCTGACCAAAACCCTGTGCGATGGTGGCGTGGAATTATGTCGGATGGCGACGTCAGAGACGGCAGATCTGATAGCGGATGCAGTAACAGCCGCCGGTGGACAGTCAGAGACGGTCGATTTACAGGGTGAAACAGGGGCAAGCTTTAAAGGGCTGGTCTTCGATGCGAGCGGGATCGCCTCAACCGGAGAGCTGCGTGCGCTGCATGCCTTTTTCAGTCCTGTGGTTCGACAGGTGACATCCTGCGGCAGAATTGTGGTGCTGGGCCGCCCGGTGGCTGCTGCGGAGTCGCCTTCCCAGGCTGCCGCCATGCGGGCGCTGGAAGGGTTTGTCCGCAGTCTGGCCAAGGAAGTCGGTCGTAAGGGGATAACCGTACAGCTGATTTATGTGGAAAAAGGGGCTGAAACACAGTTGGCATCACCACTGCGCTTCTGTCTGTCGTCCCGCTCCGCTTATGTCTCTGCCCAGGTGATTACTGTTGGGAGCGCTCAAGATGAAGCCCCTCTTGACTGGCAACAGCCTCTGTCAGGCAAAGTGGCGTTGGTGACTGGCGCGTCGCGGGGCATCGGTGAGGCCATTGCCGGGATACTGGCACGGGATGGCGCGACAGTGGTCTGCTTGGACATTCCTGCCGCGACCCAGTCGCTGGAGGTGGTTGCTGCATCGATCAATGGTAAGACGCTGGCCGTTGATATCACGGATGACAATGCGGCGGACACTATCGCCGATGCCCTGGCAGAGATCGGCGGCGGTGTAGATATTGTGGTTCACAACGCAGGGATCACCCGTGACAAGACCCTGGCCCGGATGAAGCCGGAATGGTGGGACATGGTCATGGATATCAACCTCTGTTCTGAAGAGCGTATTAATGATGTCTTGCTAACGCGAGACCTGCTGCGCCCCGGCGGACGGATTGTCTGCGTATCTTCCATGAGCGGCATTGCCGGGAATTTTGGTCAGACTAATTATGCGGCTTCCAAGGCCGGTGTCATTGGTTACGTGCAGGCTATGGCCAAGCCGCTGGCTGAGAAACAGATTACGATCAATGCTGTTGCGCCGGGCTTTATTGAAACTCAGATGACGGCGGCCATCCCGCTGTTGACCCGTGAGGCCGGCCGTCGCATGAACTCGTTGTCTCAGGGCGGGTTGCCTGAGGATGTTGCAGAAACCATCGCTTTCTTTGCCAGCCCGGCTTCAGCGGGTGTGAATGGCAATGTCATCCGGGTCTGTGCGGACAATCCCTGCTGGGTGCCTGATTGTTGCACAAGGCTGTCGGGACTTATCAGAAATCCCGACAGCCAGCCGTTTTTATATTCATAATTGATCCAGAACTCCTCACGAAAGCCGCCGATACATGCCTGTATACCTGATGTTTGTTTGGAGGTATGGACAGAGTCATGCACCGGTGGTTTGCAGTCGTGCTGTTGTTGACAGTCACCCCTCATCTTCCTGCGGAAGAGCGGCGCCTGCTGGACTTGGCTGCCAGCCTGCCCAGTCATGGGTTGTCTGTGTCTCACCAGGACTGGCTGATTTTGTCGACGTCTCCTTCCCCGGCACAATTACAAGCCACTAACCACGAAATATGCCCGTTACCTCGATACGGGTGAGGTTGACCGACAGCTTTATCAGCCAGGGTGGCAGATACCAGACGTACCTTTATTGTCGCCTGAACAGCAAACGGTAGATATCAATCAGCTCTACCTGACCCAATCCGCGATTCCCCAGTATGAAGTCCTCCGAGAGGCGATGGCCCGCTTACAATACTGGTTGAAGGATGCACGGCGACTGTTTCCTGATGACCTGGTGATTTATGGGGGAGATCAGCATATTGCCATCCCGCTGCTCAATGCCTGGCTGCGTGATTTGGATCTGGCCCATGACCTGCCGGATGATCATTACAGTGAATCCCATCTTGAAGCCCTGACCAAGGTCCAGGAGCGTTATAACCTGGGGCCGGATGGGCGCCTTGGACCAATGACGCGTCAGGCACTCGTCGCGATTACCCATGATCGAATTCGTACCCTCAAAGTGAATCTTGAGCGCTTGCGCTGGTTGCCCCGAGCGTTGCCTGAGCAGCATGTCTGGGTGGATATCGCGGGCTATGAGGTCATATGGATGAATGATGGCCGTGAAGCTGGACGCTACCGGGCAATCAGCGGTATGCCCAATCGTCAGACGCCCATTTTTCAGGAAAACATTGAAAGTGTGACCGTGAACCCTGTCTGGAAGGTGCCCCATTCTCTGGCGGCGTATGACCTGTTACGCAAAGAGAAAAAAACACCCGGGTTTCTGAAGAAGGAAGGGTTCAGGGTCTATCAAAGCTGGGATGACCGCGCGCCGGAAGTGCCCATTGACCAGATCGATTTCAAGCGTCAGGTAGAAAGGGAATTCCGTTACCGGCTGGAACAGCAACCCGGACCCAAAAATCGGCTGGGCCGTTACAAGATCAACCTACCCAATAAATTGGGTATTTACCTCCATGATACCCACAAGCCGGAACTGTTTGATGAAGATGACCGTTCACTCAGCTCCGGTTGCACCCGTGTCGACGGTATCGCGCAATTGGTCAGTCAGATGGTGACTCCGCAGGGCATGCAGGCCGAATGGCGAGCGCTGGCAGACTCCAGTCATACCGAAAAGCTGGTATTGCAGCAGGAGATACCGGTTTTCTTCGTCTACTTTACCGCCTGGCCTGACGCAACCGGCAGGGTGCGGTTCAGGGACGATATTTATCAGTTGGATAATGCCCTCGAAAGCCGGTTCTAAGGTATTGGTGGTATCCGGCCGATACCCCTCGTATTCGCTTCATACATGAATTACAAAGGCTGTACTGCATGGATGCTTTTGACTCGCCTGATACGGCATCAGAGACGACACTCCCCGCCACGTCCCTGCTGACCTGCATGGTCGCCATGACTAAAATGCTGGGCAAGCCGCTCAGCGCCGAATCCCTGACCGCAGGACTGCCGATTCAGGAACACAGCCTGACCCCCGACCTGTTTATCCGCGCGGCCGAACGGGCCGGTTTTTCATCCCGGATGCTGGAGCGACAGCCGGATGAACTGAGCAGCCTGATCTGTCCCGCAGTGATGCTCTTCAGTGAAGACTCCGGCTGTATTCTCACGGATGTCAACAAGGCGAATAAAGAAGCGACGGTCATCCTGCTCCATGGCGATGCGCCTGAAACACGGGTTGTGTCGTTTGAAGAGCTGGAAGTGGCGGGCAATGGGTCGATCCTGTTGATCAAGCGCCGTATGGAGCATGACAGCCGTACGCCGGAAGTGTTGAAGCAGAAGCAGTCCCACTGGTTCTGGGGCACGATTCTCCGGTCGGTACCGATTTACCGGGATGTGCTGGTGGCCTCATTCGTGATTAACATGCTGGCGCTGGTCAGTCCGTTTTTTGTCATGAATGTTTATGACCGGGTTGTACCCAACAATGCGATAGAAACTCTGTGGATGCTGTCCATCGGCGGGCTGATTGCCTTCACCTTCGACTTTATCCTGAAATGGCTCCGCTCCTACTGTATTGATGTGGCGGGCAAAAAATCCGACATCCTGCTCTCGGCCAGTATCATGGAGCATGTACTGGGGCTCGAGATTGCGGCTAAGCCCGCATCGGTGGGCAGTTTTGCCAAGAGCATGCAGGAGTTTGAAAGTATCCGGGAGTTTATCACCTCATCCACCACCACAACCCTGATTGATATCCCGTTTACTGTCCTGCTGTTGCTGGCCATTGCCATGGTTGGTGGCCCCATCGCCCTGGTGCCGATAGTGGGGATCATTGCCATCCTGACCTACAGCTTCCTGATTCAGAAACCGCTGAAAGAATCCATTGAAAAGACCTACCGCGCCTCGGCCCAGAAAAATGCCAGCCTGATCGAAAACCTTACTGCGCTGGAGTCCCTCCGCCTTTACGGGGCAGAGTCCCAGATGCAGCATACCTGGGAAAGTTCGGTCGGCCATATCTCCCGCTGGAGTATGAAAGGGAAGCAGTTGAGTAACTCTGCCAGCCTGTTTGCCGGTTTTGTCCAGAGCAGTGCCACCATTCTGATTGTTCTGGTCGGGGTTTACCTGATCAGTGCCGGCGAGGCCAGCATGGGCGCGTTGATTGCCACGGTTATGTTGTCCGGTCGCGCCATGGGACCGATGGTTCAGGTCGCCAGCCTCTCGACCCGTTACAACCAGGCCAAGGCCGCCCTGGAAGGCTTGCAGAAGGTCATGGATATGCCCAAGGAGCGTAATCCCGAGAAAGCTTACCTGCATCTGGATCATTGCCGTGGCGAACTTGAAATCAACAACCTTTCTTTCTCCTACGCAGATCAACCGGTACCGGCGATCAGGGACCTCACGATCAAGATTGAAGGGGGCGAGAAGGTAGGGCTGATAGGCCGGGTGGGTTCTGGGAAATCGACCCTCGCCAAGTTATTACCGGGCCTGTATAAACCCTCGGAAGGATTGATCCGGCTGGATGGCATTGATATCAACCAGGTCGACCCGGCTGAGCGCCAGCGCCTGATTGGCTGTGTGCCGCAGGACATGAACCTTTTCTTCGGAACGGTCAAGCACAACATTACTCTGGGTGCGGAAGATGTCGATATGGGGCGGGTTGCAGAAGTCGCCAAAATTGCCTGTGTCACGGATTTTGTGAACTTGCACCCCGAAGGTATGGATATGCCGGTGGCCGAACGTGGCGCAAACCTGTCCGGCGGACAGCGTCAGGCCGTGATTCTGGCCCGGTCCCTGCTGCTGGATCCACCGATCCTGATTCTGGATGAGCCGACCAGTGCCATGGACCAGGTGACGGAAGCCAAGGTCATTGCAAACATTAAGGAACACTGCAAGGACAAGACGATTATTCTCATCACACACCGTACATCATTGCTGGGGCTGGTGGACAAGCTGGCTGTACTCGATCACGGTGCGTTAGTTGCGTATGGAGCCAAGGATGGCGTTATCGAAGCAATTAAGAACGGTAAAATACCGTTTCATTAAAACGCGGCGGCAGTTCTGGAGCAGTCCAGTCGGCCGCGCGCTTCGCCCTTATTTTCCCCGCTTCCGGAAGAAGGGAGCGGAGCAACGGTATTGGCTGCGCACGCCGCCGGAATTGCAGTTTATGTCCGAGTCCAGTGCGGCCATGCTGCTCAATACGGCTTACCTTACACGGTTGCTGATACTCGGGCTGGCCGCCTTCCTGTTATCCGCGACCATCTGGGCGGCACTGACGGAACTGGATGAAATTACCCGGGGGCAGGGCAAGGTGATTCCGTCTTCACGGTTGCAGGTGGTACAGAACCTGGAAGGCGGCATTGTTGAAGATATCTTTGTCGGCGAAGGGGACGAGGTCAAACTCCACCAGCCGTTGATGGAGCTCGATGACACCCAGTTTGCCTCCAACTTCCGTGAAAAAGAACTGGACTATTTCAGCAACCTGGCCCGGGCATCACGCCTGAATGCGGAGCTGGAACACAGTGAAACACTGGAATTTCCTAGCGAACTGGAAGACTACGAAAATTACCGCACCCGGGAGCAGCAGTTATTCCAGAATCGTCGCAGTGCTCACGAGGCGGAGCTGAGTGTGATCCGTCAGCAGCAGCGCCAGGCGGTGCAGGAGCTGACCAGCATCCGGGCACAGTTGAAGATTCTTGAGAAAAACTTCCTGCTGTCCAAGCAGGAATTTGAAATGACAGAGCCGCTGACCGAAAAAGGCATTGTCTCCAAGGTTCAGTTGCTGAGGCTGGAGCAGGAAGTCAATGATCTGGCGTCCCAGAAAGAGAATGCCGAGTTGTCGATCCCAAGACTGGAAGCCGCGAGAGACGAGATCCAGAACCGGATCGCCGAAGTTGAGTTGAAATACCGCTCGGAAACCCTTGAGTCACTGAAAGAAGTGGAAGTGGTGCTGGATCAGCTGGAAGAGGCGACAAAGTCCCTTGGGGACCGGGTGTCACGCACCATCATTCGGTCACCCGTCAACGGCATTATCCAGAAGCTGCATATCAATACCCTGGGTGGCGTGGTGGATCCCGGCATGGACCTGGTGGACATCATCCCGATCGGGGATTCCCTGGAAGTGGAGATGATGGTCAGCCCCCGGGATATTGCATTTATCCGGGTTGGTCTCAAGGCGGTGGTCAAACTGACCGCCTACGACTTCACGATTTACGGCGGACTGGACGGTGAAGTCGTCCATATCAGTGCCGATACCATACAGAATGAGAAGGGCGAAGCTTTTTATATTGTCAAAATCAAAACCCATGAGTCGCATCTGGGGGGAATCGACAAGCCGTTGCCGATCATGTCCGGCATGCAGGCGGAAGTGGATATCATCACGGGGCAGAAAAGCCTGCTGGCTTATCTGATGAAGCCGATTCTCAGGGCCAAGAACCGGGCCTTTACGGAACGTTAAACAGGCGCATTAAGCGCTTATAAACACTGGCAGACGCTTTAGACTGCCATGACAGCGAGGAGACGCTGTTATCACGTTGACCTTGTGAATGGATGTGTAGAAGTCATTGCATGGGTTAAGAAAAGCAAGCAGGGATGCTGTGATGACACGATACACAAGACTACTTCAGGTTGCGTCGTTTCTGTTGCTGTGCACGGGTAATCATGCTGCGCTGGCTGATGAAGCTGAAGCTATCACCTTGAAAAGGCTGATCGGCGAGGTGCTTGATGATCACCCTGATGTGATGGCCGCTTATAACCGCATGCAAGCTGAAAAGGCCGGCTACAAGCAGGCTAAGGCCGGGAAACTCCCCACACTGGATCTGCAAAGCGGCTGGGGTAAGCAGCGCCGCAACAGTTCAACGACCCGCTCCAGTGGCAATGAAGATACGCACTTGACCCGTCAGGAGCTATCACTCAGTTTGCGCCAGCCCCTGTTTGAAGGGGACGCCATTGACAACCGCATTGAACAATCCAGCCACCTCTATCTGGCCCGTCGCCAGGAATGGTTGAGTGCGGCGCAGGATACCGCGTTGTCCATTGCCGAGGTGTATTTCACCTTGCTGGAAAAACGTCGGCAGCTCGAATTGGCCGAAGAAAACTATGGTATTCATGAGAAAACCCATGACCAGATCCGGCAGCGGGTAGAGCAGGGCCTTGCCAGTGAAGCCGACCTGTCCCAGATGGAAGGCCGGACGGCTCGTGCCGCCGCGAATCTGATGGTTGCGCGTAATAATCTGGATGATGCTGAAAGCCAGTTTTTATCGGTGACGGACCGTAAGCCTGGAAGCCTGTTGCCGCCGCAGATGGATAAAGCGTTACCCTATTACTCTCTGGGGGCGGCCAGACAGCTACTCGTCATGCATCCCCAAATGCAGGTGGCTAACCTGGAGGTTGAGGCCACAGAGAATGCGTACAAGGTTAGCCTGGCGAGTTATTACCCATCACTGAATCTGGAAGTGGACCGGAGCTGGAGCCACGATACCGACGGGGTTAAGGCCAGTGATGATAATTTTCAGGCGATGCTCCGGATTCGTTACAACCTGTTCCGTGGTGGGGCAGACAAAGCCGCAGTGAGTGAATCGGCCTACCGTATGGCGGAGCGTGAAGAGATCCGTGAAAAGGTACGGCGTCAGCTCAATGAAGTGCTGGAATTGTCCTGGTCATCCTATCGCTACCTCGAAAAGCAGATGCCATTTCTGGAGACTCATGTTAAGGCCAGCCGGAAGACCCAGTCTGCCTATGAGGAACAGTTTTCACTTGGCCAGCGCGGCTTGCTGGATCTCCTTGACAGCGCTAATGAGTTATTCCAAGCCCAGCAGGCTTACACTTCGGCCCATTATGAACTCCTGTATGCACGGCTGGAGTTGCTCAGTGCGACCGGCGATCTGCTCCCATGGCTTGATATTCCGCTGATGGATGAATAAATAGCGCGGTTTACTCAGCGAGGGTGGGAGATCGCATGTTTTTATCAGAACTTGCGATAATGGACTCTGAAAACTCGCGATTGCGTTCTTCTCACTCCCAAGCGTTATTGATAATTACAATCTTGTCTAAAAAACGCCTGTTTGAGCGTATTGTCGTTAATTTCCCCCCTTCACCAGCGTTTATCATTAGATAAATAGGCTACTTGTTTGTGGAAAGAAGGGCTTTACCTGTTTGACAGAGGGGCATTTTTTTCCCGAAGCTATGGCGAAGTGCTGAGGGAAAGGCACCGCCGGGATAGTCGACCTGTTAGCAGGTCTTAGTGACAAGTGGCCAGCCGTCAGTATCAGCGGAGGATGTATGGCTGATAAAGAAGCCAGGGAACCGGACAACCAGAACCAAAGCGAACCTCAGGCTCAGGATGGCGGATCTCGCCAGATGTCGCCTGATGGGCAGGCCCATCAACAGCCGGATGAAGAAACACTGGATCAGGCGGTCGTGCTGGGGGCAGATCAGTATGATCAGTCAGCCACTCAGCACGCTTCCCCGGAGCGCTCGGAAGACCCGGCGTCGGAAGAGGAACTCGACCCTTCTCTGGTGCTCGACCGGGATCAGTATGACCAGAATGCCATCCGGCGTGACGGGGTCCAGCGACCGGGTGAGCCGGAGCCGGAAGAGGCCCTGGGCCGTACAGCCGCCCTGAACCGGGACCAGTACAGCCAGTCCGAGATCGCCGCACCCGCTGCTGACACCGATACCACGATTACGCGGCGCAGTGATCCGGAATCCCGGACCGATGGCCCCGAGCAACAGGAAGAATCCCTTGGGCGGACTACAGCCCTGAACCGGGATCAGTACAGCCAGTCAGCGATCAACCAGCCCTCCACCCAGACCGAGACGCCGACGCCGCGACGCAGTGAACCGACCTCCCGTGTCAGCGGCACCCAGAAACCGGAAGCCGATACCTTCCACGCCCAGATGCCCAAGGTTGATCGAACAGAAGAGAGTGTCCTGATTGTGCAGGAGCCTTCGGTGCGGGTCGTGATTGGTGACCGCGGCGGACCGGCGCCGGTGCGGCGCGTGGAAAGCAAAGAGCCGCCTGCCGAAGAGGCCAGCACCCCTGAACCGGCGACCCGGGTCAACCAGGCGCCAGTGGCTAATGCTGACCGTGGCGAAGGTCGGGCCGACAGCCAGTTTGAAATTGATGTGCTGGCCAACGATACCGATGGCAACGCCGATGATACCCCCGCCACCTTTACCCTGGACCAGGTGCAGATTGTCGGTAATACCGGCCCTGCCGGCAGCGGGCAGGTGGCCATTGTCAACAACCGGCTGGTCTTTACCCCGGGCTCGGATTTCGATGCCCTGGCCGAAGGGGAAACGGCCACGGTCACCGTGCGCTATCAGATGTCGGACGACGAGGGAGCCAGTGCTTCCTCCACAGCGACGGTGATTGTCACCGGCGTTAATGCTGCCCCCGATGCAGTGGACGATACCCTGCTGGTGCAGGAAGGTGGCAGCCACACGTTTACGGTGGCGGACTTTGGTTTCCGTGATATCGATACCAGCGATTCCCTGCAGTCGGTGACCATTACCCGGTTGCCAGCGGCCGGTAGCCTGAACCTCAACAGTGTTGCTGTGACAACCGGACAGGTGATTACCGTCGAAGAACTGGCCAGCCTGACCTTCACACCGGAGAATAATGCCAATGGTGACGGTTATGCTGACCTGCAGTTCACGGTCAGTGACGGACGGGCTGACAGCCCGGTGCGGACGCTGACCATTGATGTGGGTGAAGTCAACGATGCGCCCACCGCGCAGGATAAGACCCTCAGCATTAACGAAGATGGCAGCCACACGTTTGCCGCGACAGATTTTGGTTTCAATGACATTGATACCGGCGACACCCTGCAATCCGTCACCATTACACGACTACCGTCTGTTGGAAGTCTGACGCTGAACGATACGCCGGTCATCCTTAACCAGGTGATTACTGCATCCGATATCGGCAACCTGAAATATACCCCGGCTGCGCACGCCAGCGGCAGCAGTTATGCCGACCTGCAGTTTACGGTCAGCGATGGTGAACTCAGCAGTAGCGCACAAACAGTGACGTTTAATGTTACGCCAGTGACGGATGCACCAACCATTGCTCTGGATAATGATGTCCTGGTGTTTGATGAGGAACTGATTGCGGATACCGATGATCAGGCTGCATGGGATGTAACCGGTTCTGCGTCATTCTGGTCTGGCGACAGGCTTTCCATGAATTCTGGTGATACACCGGTAAGCGGTGTTGTTGAGCAGCCTCTCACTGTCCATCAGGACATTAATTATGCGCTGACGTTCAATTATCAGGCTGTGAATACAAATCCTGTCAGCACACGGGTTGATATCGTCAATGAGGCGACAGGTACCGTTCTGGCCACACAAACCATCAGCGCTTCTTCTACGGTTTCCAGACAGCTGTCATTAGACTTCAGTGCCGACTTTTCAGGAACGGCCATTCTGCGTCTGACGGATGTGAGCACGTCCGGCCTTGGCCGGAATATGCTGTTGGAAGATTTCAGCCTGATGGCCAATACCGTGGATAATCCGGTTGTGTTGCCGCGTGTTACCGGCGTTGAAGATCAGGCGATAGCGGTGGATCTTTCTGTTGTGACACCCGATACAGATGGCTCGGAAACCCTGGCCATAGAATTAAGCGGTATACCCTCTGGCGTTGTGCTGGGTGATGGTACGAACACACTGACGTCTGCTGGCGCAGCGATTGATGTATCGGACTGGGATCTGGGCAGCCTGACCCTGACACCACCGGCCAATAATCACGATGATTTCACCGTCACCGTTAAAGCGACCACCACGGAAACCGCCACGGGGACCACGAGTGTCACCAACCAGGCGTTCAGCGTCCACATTGCATCGGTCAATGATGCCCCGACAGTGGCAGACCAAACACTGACGGTGGCGGAGGATACCCCCTATCACTTCACCGCCGCAGATTTTTCCATCACCGACCCGGATGTTGGCGATACCCATACCGTTACGATTGAGGGAATCAGTGGCGGTTCTCTTTACAAGGCGTATACCACACCCGACCTGAGCTTTGATTTCAGTGACGGCAATGATCCTGTCAATGATGCGGAGCACTCAATCCACGGCACGCTGGATGGCGCTGAACAGGTCACTGATGGTGAGCAAGGGGAGGTGATCCGGTTTGACGCCAATACGGATCATATCCAGCTGGACCAGGCGTTTGACCTGGGCAGCGAATGGACCATCAGTGTCCGTTTCCAGGATCTGTTCCTGAACAATAATCTCTGGAATACGCTGACACGGGGTTCCAGTGACCATCAGGTGATTTTTCATAATTCTACGGGTGAGCTGGGTACGTATAATAATGGGGCAGCGACTTTCCAGGGTTCCGGTTTCTTCGCGAGCTCCATCACCGATGGCTGGCATGATCTGGTGGCCGTTGGTGAGAATGGCACAACGACCTTCTACCTTGACGGGGTCGAGGTCGGCACCAGCAACTTCCAGTCTACCAGCGATATCACGACGATCGGCAACTGGCAAAGTAATCAGCCCTTCGCTGAACAGATCGACAATTTCCAGATATTTAACGAAGCGCTGACGCCTGAACAGGTTAGCGGCGATCCCATTGGCACCATACAGGTCTCAGTGAATGAAACGCTGACAACCGCAGAGCTTGGGGGGCTGATCTTCATTCCGGATACCAACACCCATGGCGACGGGGCAGCCAGCATTGATTTCAAAGCGACGGACAACCACGGTGCGGACAGCACCACGGAAACCCTGACCTTCAACGTTACATCGGTCAATGATGTACCCACGGCGCAAGACAAGACACTCAGCATTAATGAAGACGGCAGTCATACGTTTATGGCGGCAGATTTCGGGTTTAATGATGCTGATGCGGGAGACACCCTGCAATCCGTCACAATGACACGACTTCCGTCTGTAGGCAGCCTGACGCTGAATGATGCGCCGGTCAGCCTCAACCAGGTGATTAGTTCCTCTGATATCGGCAACCTGAAATATACCCCGGTGGCCAATGCCAATGGATCCGGCTACGCGGATCTGCAGTTTACCGTCAGTGATGGTTCGTTAAGCAGTACCACGCAGACACTCACCTTTGATGTGACCGCTGTTAACGATGCACCGGTACTCCCGACTCTGGAAACGCAAGGGCTTCGTGGCGAGGTCTTTGAAACCGGTTCAGGCATTCCCAACCTGGCGACAGTGGATAACCTGATCGCCAATCAGGCTGCGACGGCGACCTTCACCGCAACGGAGCTGAACTATAGCGGAGGCACTACGCTTTCCGGATTCCTCGGCGATGATGGCAACAGCCTCAGCGGTTCCCAAAACCTGACGCCGGAGACCTTCGGGATACGCCTGACCGGCTGGATTGAGATGCCCGCTGGCACCCATAGCTTTACTATCAATTCGGATGACGGGGTCAGGCTGACCATTGGCAACGAAGTGGTGATCGAGCAGGATGGCACAGCGCATTTTACCGGTCTGAACGGGCAGTATACGGCGGCTGAAAGTGGCCTGGTGCCGATTGAGATCATTTACTACGAGTACGGTGGCGGGCAGGTACTGGAGGTATTCAGCAGCCTGACCGGCAATGCTGCGTTAGATACCAGTGTCTTGTCGACATCGGCGCTGACACTCGACGCCATCGACGAGGATATTGATGGTGCCAGTAACACAGGGACGACGGTCAGTGCGTTTCTGCAGAATGTCACCATTGGCGAGGTGGACGGCAGTGCGCAGGATGCCATTGCCATAACCTCGGTGGACGACAGTAATGGCATCTGGCAGTACTCGCGGGATAACGGCGCGACATGGACAGCCGTCGATGACGGATCACTGGCGGAGAACCATGCGCTGCTGCTGGCGGGCAGTGACCAGTTCCGGTTTGTACCCGATGCCAACTACCACGGCCACGTCGCCTTCGATTTCCGGGCCTGGGACCAGTCCAGCGGGACGGCGGGCAGCTATGGCGATGCCAGCACCAATGGTGGTACTACGGCCTTCAGCCAACAATCGGGTGAGGGGCATCTCTTCGTCAACCCGGTGAACGATGCGCCTGTTGCTGCGGATGATACACTCACCATTGCCGAGGATGGCAGTCATACTTTTGCGGCAGCAGATTTTGGCTTCACGGATGCTGACAGCGGCGATACCCTGCAGTCCGTCACGATCACGCAGTTACCGGGCGCCGGCAGCCTGAGACTGAATGGTACTGACGTCACCTTGAACCAGACCATCAATGCAACGGATATCGGCAACCTTGTCTTTACGCCGGTGGCCAATGCCCACGGTGATGATTACGCCGATCTGCAGTTTACGGTCAGTGATGGTACGGCCAGCAGCGCAACCAAAACCCTGACCTTTGATGTCACCTCAGTTCAGGATCCCCTGGTGCAAACCGGGCAGGGGCTTCGCGGTGAGCTCTTTGATGCGGGTTCCATTCCCAATCTGGCGACGATGGATAACCTGATCGCGACAGAAACGCCTGTTGCGACCTTTACCGCCAGCTCTTTGAATTACCAAAATGGCGCCAATGCCGAGGGCTTCCTGGGAACGGATGGGGCCAGCTTGACAGGCAGCCAGACGATGGCGCCGGAAACGTTCGGCATCCGACTGAGCGGGTTTATCCGCGTGCCGGTGGGTACCCATGATTTCACCATCAATGCGGACGATGGTTTCAGGCTGACCGTGGGTGGTGAGGTGGTGGTTCAACAGGATGGCACTGGCATGTTTAATGGAGTGTCGGGGCAGTATGTTGCCACGGAGCCAGGCCTGGTCCCCATTGAGATTGTTTACTACGAACATACCGGTGGTCAGAATTTTCAGGTCACCAGTAGCCTGACGGGTGGCGGAACCCTGGACAACAGCGTCCTCTTTGCCCATGCCCTGCCGGCCATGGCGGAAGACCTTGATGCAGTGACCAACACCGGCACCCGGGTTAGCGACCTGCTGACCGATGGCACCATTACCGACGGTGACGGCGCAGTCCCTGAATCCATGGCCATCACGTCTGTGGATGACAGCAATGGCGCCTGGCAGTACTCCCGGGATGGCGGCACCAGTTGGCAGGCAGTGGATGACGGATCACTGGCCGAAAACCATGCCTTGCTACTGGCCGATACCGACCTGCTCCGATTTGTTCCTGATACCCATTACAGTGGTGCCGCCTCGTTCGATTTCCGGGCCTGGGACCAGACCAGTGGCACGGCGGGCAGCTATACCGATACCAGCAGCAATGGTGGCACCACGGCATTCAGTACGGCCATCAGCAGCGCAGCGGTAGAAATCACACCGGTAACGGATGCCCCCGCCGTTACCTTGAACAATAGTGGCAGTAATGACTTTTTACTGGATACGGAGTTAATCACCAATGGCAGTGTGAACGGAACGGATGGCTGGGATTTCAGTGGTAATGTCCGGGTTAACAGCGGCCTCATGCAATTCAGTTCAGCGGATAGCCCGGTCACTGGTGTGGTGGAACAATCTTTCGTTATTTATCAGGACGTCAATTATGCCCTGAACCTGGATTATCGAAGCTGGAATACCAACCTGGTATCGGCGCGGGTAGAGATTGTTGACTCGGCTTCGGGAACCGTACTGGCTTCACAGAATGTCAGCAGCAATACGGCGTCTTTACAGGCGTTGAGTTTTGACTTCACCGGCATAGCCACAGGCAACGCGGTGCTCCGGATAACGGATACCACACCCAACACGGCTAGCACGGATCTTGCCATTGACAACGTGTCTATCCAGGCGCCCAGCGCGGATAACGATGCGATGCCTGCGGTGGTTTCCGGGCAGGAGGACCAGGCCATTGCCGTTGACCTCACGGTTGCCACGCCAGACAGTGACGGTTCGGAAACCCTGGCCATTGAGCTAAGCGGTATTCCCTCCGGTGTCGTACTGAATGATGGTACAAATACATTGACGTCTACTGGGGCGGCGATAGATGCTTCCGGCTGGAATCTGGACAGCCTGACCCTGACACCGCCGGCCAACAGCCACGATGATTTCACCTTCTCTGTGAAAGCGACCGCCACGGAAACGGCGACGGGCACCACGAATGTCACCAACGAGGCCATCACTGTCCACATCGAAGCGGTCAATGATGCGCCGACCGCGCAGGACAAAACCCTCAGTATCAACGAGGATGGCAGCCATACCTTTGCGGCAGCAGACTTCGGCTTCGACGATATCGATACCGGTGACACCCTTCAATCCATAACCATTACACGGCTGCCATCTGTTGGCAGCCTGACGCTGAATGATACGCCGGTCACCCTCAACCAGGCGATTACCGCCGCCAATATCGGCAACCTGAAATATGCACCGGCCGCGCACGCCAGTGGCAACAGTTATGCGGACCTGCAGTTTACGGTCAGTGACGGTGGCCTCAGCAGCAGCGCACAAACGCTGACGTTCAATGTATCGCCGGTCACAGATGCACCAACGGTAGTGTTGAATAATGACGTATACGAAGACCTGTCGCTGGATACTAACCTGATCAGCAATGGGCAATTTGCGACGAATTCTGACTGGACATTGTCGGGCAGTGTTGGCATTTCCTCATCACGCCAGAGCCTGGGGTTTAGTGGCGGTGAGTCACCCGTAACCGGTGTGGCAGAGCAAACCTTTGTCATTCATCCTGACATTAACTACTCGTTGAGTCTGGGATTTGCCAGTGCCAATACGAATCCGGTTTCCGGACGCATAGAAATCATTGATGTGGATTCGGGTACGGTACTGGCCAGTCAGAATGTGAATACGAGTAGCCCAACGTATCAGACGCTGAATCTCGATTTCACCGGCATTGCCGCAGGTAATGCAATTATTCGTATTACAGATACTACGGCGATTACCAACAGCAGAGACCTCTATGTTGATAATGTTTCCATTCAGGCAGAGAGTGCTGACAATCCCAACCATAATCCCCAGGTGAATGGCACTGAGGATCAACCGATTGCGGTCGATCTCAGTGCGGCAACGCCGGACAGTGATGGTTCAGAAACCCTGGCCATTGAGTTAAGTGGTATTCCCTCTGGCGTAGTGCTCAGCGATGGTACAAATACGCTGACGTCTACAGGCGCAGCCATTGATGTATCGGACTGGGATCTGGGTAGCCTGACCCTGACACCACCGGCCAACAATCACGATGATTTCACTTTCACCGTGCGGGCGACCGCTACGGAAACCGCCACAAGCACAACGAATGTCACCACCCAGGCGATTAATGTCCATATCGAAGCGGTGAATGATCCGCCCGTCATTGCCGAAGGCGATACCGTGGATACCAGCGCGGCATTTGTATTCTCCGAAGGCACCGGCACAACCGTCGCTGACCAGAGTGGCAACAATAACGCGATGACATTGTCCGGCACCGCCACCTGGGGCACCGGGCATGATGGCACAGGTAACGCCCTGGAAATGGACGGGAGCAGCTCAGCAGCCATCAATGGTTTGGAAACCGGTGGCGCCATGACGGTTGCCGCCTGGGTAGAGTTCGATTCAACGGGCAACTGGTCACGGGTGATTGACTTTGGCGATGGCGCTGGCGTCAACAATATTGTGCTGGGTTCTCATGTAGAAAACGGCTTGGGCGTTCATATTTTTAATGGGGCCGGTCAACTTGTCGGGCAGCTGCGCGTGGAGGACGTCATTACGGCCAACCAGTGGACGCATGTCGCCTTTACTGTGGATGATGCCGGACAGATAGCGCTGTATGTCGATGGCGCCTCGGTTGGTACGGCGACTATGACGACGGGGGCTCCACCGGAAGTCCTGGTCAGAAGCAATAACTTCGTGGGGGCTGACAACTGGAATGCCAATCAACGGTTGGATGGCCGGCTGGATGACTTGTTAATTGCCAATGAATCACTCGACGCCAACGAGATCAGCAACCTCTATCGCACCAGTCAGCTGAGTGATTTCACCGATGCCCATTTCTCCCTGGATGAACACAGCGCCAACGGCACGGTGGTCGGGCAGGTTTCAGCCACGGATGTCGAAGATGGTACCAGTCTCACGTATGCGCTGGCCGACAATGCGGGCGGTCGTTTTGCCATCAACAGCAGCACCGGTGAGATCACCGTCGCCGACGGCAGCCTGCTGGATCATGATGTGGCAGGCAGCCATACCCTGCGGGTACGGGTAACCGATTCCGGAGGTCTGAGCAGCGAACGGGATTTCGTGGTGCAGGTGGCGGATGTCAGCGAAGCGCCGACGGCGCAGGATAAAACACTCACCATTACCGAAGACGGCAGCCATACGTTTGCGGTGACCGATTTCGGCTTCAGTGATGGGGACAGCGGTGACACGCTGCAATCCGTGACCATTACCCAGTTACCGTCTGCAGGCAGCCTGACACTGGATGACTCACCGGTTACGGCCAACCAGGTCATCACCGCCGCGGATATCACCCAGCTCAAGTTCACACCGGATGCCAATGCCAATGGCACCGGCTATGCCGACCTGACGTTCACCGTCAGTGACGGTTCCCTGAGCAGCGCGGCACAGACGCTCACCTTTGATGTGACGGCGGTGAATGATCCGCCCGTCATTGCCGAAGGGGATACCGTGGACACCAGCGCGGCATTTGTATTCTCCGAAGGCACCGGCACAACCGTTGCTGACGAGAGTGGCAACAATAACGCGATGACATTGTCGGGTACCGCCACCTGGGGTACCGGGCATGGTGGCACTGGCAACGCCTTGGAAATGGACGGGAGCAGTTCCGCAGCCATTAATGGATTAGAGACCGGTGGCGCCATGACCGTTGCGGCTTGGGTTGAGTTTGATGCAACGGGTGGCTGGTCACGGATTATTGATTTTGGCAATGGTGCTGCCCAACACAATATTGTGCTGGGTTCTAACGTAGAGAACGGTTTAGGGGTGCATATCTATAACGGCACAGGACAGCTCATTGGTCAGTTGGAAGTGCCGAATGTCATTGCCGCCAACCAGTGGGCGCATGTCGCCTTTACTATTGATGATGCCGGCGAGATCACGCTGTATGTGGATGGTGAGTCGGTCGGTACGGCGACCACGACCACCGGTGCACCACCGGAGGTATTGGTCAGAAGCAATAACCTGGTGGGGAATGATAACTGGGGAGGCACTCAACGGTTGGATGGCCGGCTGGATGACCTGGTGGTTGTCAATGAAGCGCTGGATGCCACCCAGGTCAGTAATCTCTACCAGGCTAATGCACTGAGTGATTTTACAGATGCTCATTTCACCCTGGATGAAAACAGTGCCAATGGCACGGTAGTCGGGCAGGTCTCCGGCAGTGATACGGAAGATGGCACCAATGTGACCTACGCCCTGGCCGATGATGCCGGCGGTCGCTTTGCCATCAACAGCACTACCGGTGAGATCACCGTGGCCGACAGCAGCCTGCTGGACCATGAAACCGACGGCAGCCATACCCTGCGGGTTCGTGTGACCGACAGCGGCGGTCTGAGCAGTGAACGGGATTTCGTGGTACAGGTGGCGGATGTGAATGAAGCACCGACGGCTGTTTCGCTGGGGGTTGAGGCGGCGGTGGCGCCGACGGCAACTGACGTCACTATTTCCCCGCCGCAGGATATCGCTGTGCAGTCTGCCTGGCATTTCAATGACAGCTATGACAGCGAGGCAGGCGGCAACAGCTTTTCCGGCGCCAGCCCGACCTTTGTCACCGGGCCCAATGATCAGGTTGAAAATGCCATTCATTTTGACGGTGGCAATGCGGCTTTTGTCGCCAGTGCCGCAGTCTCCGAAACGTCTGCTGCCATTGGGCTCTGGTTCCGTACCACGGGCTCCGGGACATTGATGGAAGTAACAACCGCCAGTGCGCTAACGTCACATGATCGTAATGTATGGATTGACAGCGATGGCAGAATCAATGCCCGTATCTGGACTGGAAGTGGTGATGAGGTCATCACCAGTGATCTTTCCGACACCTTCAATGATGGTGAATGGCACTATGTCGTTCATAGCTATGGCGGTGATCTTGGCGGACAAACCCTGTTTGTTGATGGGCAAAGTGTGGCGTCGGGCAATGTCAGTGCTTCTGCATTCAACACGCAGGACAGCATCCGGCTTGGTAGCTCCGTGAGTACTGCGTCTGGAGGATCTACGTTTAGCGGTGATATTGGCGGGCTACAAGTCTTTGACCAGGCGTTAACGGCGAATGATATCGCTGCTGCCATGCTCCGTCCGGATGCCGTTCTGGCTGAAAACACCACAACCGCTGTCACGATTGGTGCACTGTCGGTGACGGATGCCGACAGCGATACGGAAGCTTTTGGCCAGCACACCTTCACAGTGTCTGACAACCGGTTCGAGGTGGTCAACGGTGAGCTGCGTCTGAAAGCCGGTCAGTCACTGGACCATGAGACGGAATCGTCCATTGATGTCACGGTAACCGCCACCGACAACAACAACACCGGTTTTACCCGCAACGAGACCTTCACGATTCTTGTGCAGGATGTCAATGAAGCACCCACCGCGCAGGACAAGACGCTGTCCCTCAACGAGGATGAAAGCCACACGTTCGCAGCCGCCGATTTTGGCTTCACGGATGTTGACAGTGGCGACAGCCTGCAATCGGTGACCATCACCCGGTTGCCGTCAGACGGCAGCCTGATGTTGAATGATACCCCCGTCACGGCCAACCAGGAGATTGCGGCCAGTGAGCTGGGCAACCTCACCTACACACCCGCCGCCAATGCCCATGGCACCGGTTATGCTGACCTGCAGTTCACCGCCAGTGATGGCGAGGCAAGCAGTGCCGTACAGACCCTGACGTTTGATGTGGCGTCCGTTAACGATGCACCGGTGTTTGACTCTGGGCCAGTCGCCCAGCACGAATGGCATTTTGACAACAGCTATGACAGTGAGGCGGGCAGCCAGGCCTTTGCCGGTGCGACCCCCACCTTTACCAGTGGACCTCCGAACAGTCAGTTTGCGAATGCTGTAGCGTTTGATGGCAGTGCTACGACGTTCAATGTGCCGCTGAATGTCTCGGAAACCGCCTATACCGTCTCTTTCTGGTTCAGGGCCGATAATGCCGGCGGCTTGCTTCAGATCGAAGGGGGAGGCCATGACCGCAATGTTTACCTCAATGCTAACGGGACGATTACCGCCCGGGTATGGCAGGAGGAATCCATCACCAGTTCGGTAGGGGAAACCTACAACGACGGGCAGTGGCATCATGTGGTGCACACGTTCGGTGGCGCGGTGGGCGGCCAGACGCTGTATGTGGATGGTGGGGAAGTGGCCAGCGGTACGATGTCAGCCTCCGCCTTTACCGGCCAGACGCACTTACGGCTGGGATATTCCAGCCAGGGAGATACGCACCTGGACGGGGCGATTGCGGGCCTGCAGGTGTTCGATGATGCCGTGACAGCGACCGAGGTTCAGCAGCTATTTGCCCCGGACAGTGTGGTCGCCATTGATGAAAACACCACAACGGCTACCACCCTCGCAACGCTTGACCTCACGGACCCTGACAGTGAGACAGATCCTTTCGGACAGCATATTTTCACAGTGTCTGATAACCGGTTCGAGGTAGTCAGTGGCGAACTGCGCCTGAAGGCCGGCCAGTCACTGGATCATGAGACCGAGGGCAGGATTACTGTCACAGTGACAGCAACGGATAACAATGGCACTGGCCTGTCTGCCGACAAGGTGTTCACCGTCCTGGTGCAGGACGTCAACGACGCACCGACGGTGGCTGACAACACCCTGACCGTGGCCGAAGATACGGCTTACCATTTTACGGCAGCAGACTTTTCCATCGCGGATCAGGATGCTGATGATACCCACACCGTCACTATTGAAGCGATCACCGGTGGCACACTCTATCAGGCACCCCGGCCAGAGCTGGAATTCCTCTTTGAGGAAGCCACCGGCACCACCACGGATGATGACCGCAACAATGTGCAGGGCACCCTGACTGGCGTTACCTGGTCAACAGATACCGAGCGGGGTGGGGTTGTCACCTTTGATCATAACAGTGACCGGATTACCCTGGCGCAACCCTATGACCTGGGCAGCGAATGGACCATCACCACCGAGTTCAGGAACCTGCGTACAGATGGTTCAACCTGGCAATCCCTGGTGGAAGGGAACGGCGATGTTCAGATTCTGGTCAACAGCAGCACCGGTGAAATCGGCACCTGGCAAAATAGTGTCGGTTTCCATGGCACCGGTGTGAACCTGTCCAACCTGGGCAATGACTGGCATTCACTGACGGCCGTCGGCCAGGATGGCAAAACCCATTTCTACCTGGATGACAATTACCTGGGAACCGCGGATTACCAGTCAACCGGTATCATTGATACGGTGGGGAATAATGGCAATGTCAATAATCAGGCTTTTGCCGATAACCTGAACGATTTCAGGATCTACAACACGGCCCAGCTGCCTGATCTTGATGTCTCTGCTGTCCAGGGTGATGACTCACCCATACTGCATCTGAATTTTGAGGATAGCGCCAACCTGGGCAGTGACACGGAACAGGGTGTGACTGGCACATCCACTGGCGTTGAGCAGGTCAACGATGCAGAACAGGGCAATGTGGCACGTTTTGATGGCAGCTCAACTAACCGGGATCGTATTAACCTGGATCAGCCCGTTGCACTGGGCAACGAATGGACTGTCACTACCCGTTTCAAGGATCTATATCTGGGTAATGGCAGTATTGGTGCCCTGACCCGAAATGGTACAGACGACATTCAGGTCGAGGTCTCTGACGCTGGTATTCTGGGAACCCGCGACAGGTTGCCAAGTAACACGTTCCACAGCTCCGGCTTTGACATGAGTACCCTCAGTGATGACTGGCATACGCTCACTGCCGTTGGCAGTGGCGGAAAGACGTATTTTTACATTGACAATGTGCATGTGGGTACCAGCAATTACCAATCTACGCAGCCCATTGAGAGTATTGGTTCTGAACCCGGAGGTTTATACCCTTTTGCGGAATTTATTGATGATTTCCAGGTCTTCGATGAAGCCTATTTCGCTGACCAGGGAGAGGTGCCGACAGGCTCCACAGAGGTCAATGCTGGCGATACGGTAGCCGCTGAGGACGCCGGTGACCTGCGTTTCGTCCCGGACCAGGATGTGAATGGCGACGGTGTGGCCAGCATCGATTTCAAGGCCACGGACAACCACGGCGCCGACAGCACCACCGAAACCCTGACTTTCAATGTTACCCCGGTCAATGACGCGCCGGAGGTGTCCGGTGCGGTGACGGTCACGGCACCGGACAACCTGGATGCCCATACGGTGACCGAAGCCTTCCTGCTCGGTAATGCCTCTGATGTGGATGGCGATACCCTGAGTGTGCAGGATGTCAGCATCAACGGCGTGACGGCGCACCGGCATGATTTTCAGACCAGTTTTGCCGCCACTGGTGGTGGCACTGGCGGTAGTGTTGCGGTGAATGGCAATACACTTACCTTAACGTCAGGTACTGAAGAAAATGTTGTACTGATTGATACGACAGGTGGAAGTGTTCGTGATACCAATTTGCATCTGGACTTCACGGTGGCGCCAACGGATGGCCATACCACCCGTAATAACTTCATTGTCTTTGATTATGTGGACGCCAATAACTACAAGACGATAGGCAGTTATGATGGCTCTGGTTCACCGGATTGGCGTGTTGAGCAGTGGACGAGTGGGACGAGCAGTATTCTTGCGCGATTTAACGAAAGCAGTGCTAATTCCAATATCAACACGGATCGCCACTATGAAGTCGATATTATCGATAACCGGGTGAGCCTCACCGTGGATGGTGTTGAAAAGGTTGCTCACCAGTTCAGTGAAAATGTCAGTGATGGTGAGATAGGGGTCATGAATCGTGGGAATTCCGTTTCCACCTATACCCTCAACGGCGCCGACTGGGATATCTACCCGGACAACGAACACGCGGTCTACGACAATAACGACGGCACCTGGACCATCCTGCCCGGCGACGACCATGCCGGTGACCTGACCCTGGACTACAACGTGTCCGATGGCGCGCTGACCACGGCGGCCACTGCCGTGATTCCTGTTGACCGAACCCCGGACGCCAGCATTGAACTGAGCAGCACCACGGGCATCAGTGACGATGTGCTGCCGGTGGAAACCACCGCCGGCGGGGATACGCTGACGGTTACATCCGTGAATGGCCAGACGGTGGCCGGTACCGGAACCACCAGTATCGCCGGTGAATTCGGCACCCTGGATATCGCCGCCGACGGCAGCTGGACCTATAACCTGGATGCGGCCTATGCCAGCGCCGATCTGGACAGTGACCTAGTCGCGCGCTGGACCTTTGATGAAGCATCCGGCACCACCGTCGCAGACACTTCCACGGTCGACAGTATCGCCGATGATGGCACGCTCAATGGGGCGACCTTTGTCAGTGACGGCATCAGCGGCAGTGCAGTCGCCTTTGATGGCAGTAATGACCGTATTGATGTGGCAAATTCCACTGAACTCAATACCTATACCGGCACCAAGACAGCCTACACCATCAGCCTTGCCTTTAAGGTGGATCCGGCCAATGCCCTGACGGGAACCCAGGTTCTCTATGAACAGGGAGGGATCGGAAATGGATTTAACATTTATATTCGTGGTGGAAATTTATACGTTGGTGCATGGAGTGATGGTAATGGCTGGAGCAATGGTGCTTTTATCAGCACCAGCCTAGCAGGTTTGGAGGGCGGTTGGCACAGCGTGTCCCTGGTATTGGATGCGACCAGCGCAACGGCCAGTGAGAGGACGCTGACGGGGTATCTGGATGGTATTGATTTCGGCACCAAAACAGGTGCCAAGGCGGTTAGCCCGCACAGTGGTGCCATCGCATTTGGTGGTATGAGTCAGGATACCCAGATTGATACCGGTGACTTGACCGGTAACGGACACTATTTCCAGGGTGAAATTGATGAAGCGCGGATTTATAACCGTGCACTCTCCGATACGGAAGTCAGGGTGCTGGGGCAGATAGAAAAATCAGAAACCTTCACCTATGAAGTATCAGACGGTACTCACTTTAGTACATCCACATTGGCCATTGATGTTCAGCACACCCTCGATAGCACCGACGGCATCAGCGGTACCGTTGGGGATGAAACCCTGACCGGCACCGCGTTTGGCGAACAGATCGAAGGGCTGGCCGGCATGGATACCCTGGTGGGTAACGGCGGTGATGACTGGCTGGTCGGCGGCGCTGGCAATGACACCATGACTGGTGGTGCCGGTTCCGACACCTTTGTCTGGATTGCCGGCCATGAAGGCACATCGTCCTCGGTGGCCATTGATACCATCACGGATTTCAACGCGACGGCCGGCGGTGACGCCATTGACCTGAGCCTGTTGCTGTCGGGGGAAACCGAGACAACGCTGGATCAGTACCTGAATGTCAGCGTGACCGGCGGCAATACCGAAATTGATGTCACACCCGCTGGTGCTGGCGGAGATGTCACCCAGAAAATCATCCTGGAGGGGGTCGACCTGTCAGGGCTTGGGGATAATACAGCGATTTTGAATACCCTGTTGCAGAACGGCAATCTGCACATAGACGGTTGAGCGGTTTCGGGGAAACCGCTTGTGTTGTACAGCCATTTATAGGGAGGTCGTATGGCTGATAAGGAGAATAAGCAGACCGGATCTGAGTCTGCCAACACGCCGAAAGAACCGTTAAAGACAACACCTGAGGATTCGCAGGAATATCAAGAGGAGCAGACGCACGAGTCCTCCGCACAACCGGTCGTCGTCCATCCGGAGCAGGAACAGCCTGAGGATGAAGAGGGTACACCGGAAGAGTCCGTTGATCCCGCCATTGTTGTGGATGGGGTGACCTATGACCGGTTCGGCAATCAACAGGCTTCAGAGGAAACGGATAATCCGTTTATGCCGGAAGATGTTGAGGAACTGGATGAAGGACAATCCGATTACACGGTTTTAACGCAGAATCTCCAGACACGTGAATTCCAGCAGCCATCGTCCTCCCGCGATGGTACGGATGCCCGTCACAGTGAACAGGGCAGCAACGAAAAACCTGAAGACAAGCTGGATGAATCCCCGTTCATCACCCGCACAGAATCCAGCATATTGGACATAGAAACCGAAGATGTCCGTCAGGCAACGGACAGGGTGCCAGGTGCGTTCTCTGAGTCCGATAACGAACAGCCTGAAGAAGCTGTCATGACGACGGTTACCCGGGTCAATGAGATCCCGGTTGCCCGGCAGGATAGCGGTACGGGTGATGAAAATGAGACCTTCTTCATCGATGTCCTTGCCAACGACACGGATGCCAATACCGATGATGGGCCGGCCAATTTCACCCTGGATCGTGTGGCGATTGTGACCGTTGACGGTGATGTTGCAACAGGTCGCGGGCAGGCCAACATTGTGAATAATCAATTACAGTTTGTCCCCGGTGAGGATTTTGAGGCCCTGGCGGAAGGAGAAGATGCAACGGTTGTTGTTCGATATACCATGTCGGACCGGTTTGGCGGCACCTCCGAATCGACGGTGACGCTGACGATCACCGGCAGTAATGATGCCCCTTTTGTCAGTCAGGCGATTACCTCAGAGGCTGGTGCGGATGACGCCAGCTATACCATTGATCTCCTGTCCCATGCCGGCGATGTTGATGTCAGTGATACGTTGTCGGTACAGGATGGCAGTGTCCAGTTGGTCAGTGGTGATGGCAGCGGTATCCGTATTAGCGGTAACCAGATGACCGTGGATCCTTCCGCGTATGCCTATCTCGAGAACAACGAGCAGGCGGTGATTGAATACCGCTTTACGGTGGAAGATGACAAGGGTGGCACGGTTGAACAGGTCGCCACCATTACCATGACGGGGACCAATGATATTCCTGTCGCGGCTGCTGATGTCGGTAACGCATCGGAAAATCAGGTGTTGATGCTGGATGTGCTGGCCAATGACACCGATGCCGATGCCGGTGATCATTACACGACACTCAATCTCGACAGCGCCACGATTGTTGATGGCCAGGGTAATCCGGTTGCTGGGCAGGGTTCAGTCACGATTGACAGTCGTCAGGTACGTTTTGATCCGGGCGCAGATTTTGACTACCTGGCATCGGGTGAAACGGCGACTGTCACTGTACGTTATGAAATTTCTGACAGGGCCGGCGCAACGTCTGAGGCGACGGCCACCATCACGGTCACCGGCACCAACGATGATCCGGTGGCCAGTGCGGATACGCAAACCGGCCATGAGAATGAAACGCTCCTGATCGATGTACTGGCCAACGATACCGATGTGGATCACAACGATGATAGCTCCAACTTCAGTCTGGACAGCGTGCAGATCGTTGATGGTGACGGTAATCCATTAAATGGCCAGGGTACTGTCAGCGTGGTGAACAACCAGCTGCAGTTTGTCCCGGGCAGTGACTTCGACAGTCTGGCCAATGGTGAAAGTACCACCGTGACTGTGCGTTATGTGATGTCCGATAACGAAGGGGCGACGTCAGAATCAACGGCTACGATCACAGTTACTGGCACCAACGATGACCCGGTGGCGAGTGCGGATACGCAAACCGGCCATGAGAATGAAACCCTCATGATCGATGTGCTGGCCAACGATACCGATGTGGATCACAACGATGACACCGCCAACTTCAGTCTGGACAGCGTGCAGATCGTCGATGGTGACGGTAATCCCTTAAGTGGTCAGGGCACGGTCAGCGTGGTGAACAACCAGCTGCAGTTTGTGCCGGGCAGTGACTTCGACAGTCTGGCCAACGGTGAAAGTACGACAGTAACCGTACGTTATGTGATGTCCGATAACGAAGGGGCAATCTCCGAAGCGACGGCCACCATCACGGTCACCGGTACCAACGATGATCCGGTGGCGAGTGCCGATACACAAACCGGTCATGAGAATGAAACCCTCACGATCGATGTGCTGGCCAACGATACCGATGTGGATCACAACGATGATACTTCCAACTTCAGTCTGGACAGTGTGCAGATCGTTGATGGTGACGGTAATCCCTTAAGCGGTCAGGGCACGGTCAGCATCGTCAATAACCAATTGCAGTTTGTCCCAGGATCGGATTTCGATAGCTTGGCGAATGGAGACAGCGCTACTGTCACCGTGCGTTATGTGATGTCCGATAACGAAGGGGCGACCTCCGAATCGACGGCCACCATAACAGTCACTGGTACCAACGATGATCCGGTGGCCAGTGCGGATACCCAAACCGGCCATGAGAATGAAACCCTCCTGATCGATGTGCTGGCCAACGATACCGATGTGGATCACAACGATGACACCGCCAACTTCAGTCTGGACAGCGTGCAGATCGTTGATGGTGACGGTAATCCCTTAAGCGGTCAGGGCACGGTCAGCATCGTCAATAACCAATTGCAGTTTGTCCCAGGATCGGATTTCGATAGT
The DNA here is from genome assembly GCA_964291505.2 of uncultured Kistimonas sp. Lineage (GTDB taxonomy): Bacteria > Pseudomonadota > Gammaproteobacteria > Pseudomonadales > Endozoicomonadaceae > Kistimonas. The sequence goes on from OZ220216.1 coordinate 1,042,032, forward strand.
CTGGCCAACGGTGAAAGCACCACCGTGACTGTGCGTTATGTGATGTCCGATAACGAAGGGGCAACGTCTGAATCGACGGCCACGATCACAGTCACTGGCACCAACGATGATCCAGTAGCCAGTGCGGATACCCGAACCGGTCATGAGAATGAAACCCTCCTGATCGATGTGCTGGCCAACGACACCGATGTGGATCACAACGATGATAGCTCCAACTTCAGTCTGGACAGCGTGCAGATTGTCGATGGTGACGGCAATCCGTTAAGTGGCCAGGGCATGGTCAGTATCGTCAATAACCAATTGCAGTTTGTGCCGGGCAGTGACTTCGACAGCCTGGCCAATGGCGACAGCACCACCGTGACCGTGCGTTATGTGATGTCGGATAACGAAGGGGCAACCTCCGAATCCACCGCCACGATTACCGTGACCGGCACCAACGATGATCCGGTGGCGAGTGCGGATACGCAAACCGGTCATGAGAATGAAACCCTCCTGATCGATGTGCTGGCCAACGATACCGATGTGGATCACAACGATGATACTTCCAACTTCAGTCTGGACAGTGTGCAGATCGTTGATGGTGACGGTAACCCCTTAAGCGGTCAGGGCACGGTCAGCGTGGTGAACAACCAGCTGCAGTTTGTACCGGGCAGTGACTTCGACAGTCTGGCCAACGGTGAAAGTACGACAGTAACCGTACGTTATGTGATGTCCGATAACGAAGGGGCAATCTCCGAAGCGACGGCCACCATCACAGTCACTGGTACCAACGATGATCCAGTAGCGAGTGCGGATACGAAAACCGGCCATGAGAATGAAACCCTCCTGATCGATGTGCTGGCCAACGATACCGATGTGGATCACAACGATGACACCTCCAACTACAGTCTGGACAGCGTGCAGATTGTGGATGGTGACGGTAACCCCTTAAGCGGCCAGGGCACGGTCAGCGTGGTGAACAACCAGCTGCAGTTTGTGCCCGGTAGTGACTTCGACAGTCTGGCCAATGGTGAAAGCACGACGGTGACCGTGCGTTATGTGATGTCCGATAACGAAGGGGCGACCTCCGAATCGACGGCCACCATAACAGTCACTGGTACCAACGATGATCCGGTGGCCAGTGCGGATACCCAAACCGGCCATGAGAATGAAACCCTCCTGATCGATGTGCTGGCCAACGATACCGATGTGGATCACAACGATGACACCGCCAACTTCAGTCTGGACAGCGTGCAGATCGTTGATGGTGACGGTAATCCCTTAAGCGGTCAGGGCACGGTCAGCATCGTCAATAACCAATTGCAGTTTGTCCCAGGATCGGATTTCGATAGTCTGGCCAACGGTGAAAGCACCACCGTGACTGTGCGTTATGTGATGTCCGATAACGAAGGGGCAACGTCTGAATCGACGGCCACGATCACAGTCACTGGCACCAACGATGATCCAGTAGCCAGTGCGGATACCCGAACCGGTCATGAGAATGAAACCCTCCTGATCGATGTGCTGGCCAACGACACCGATGTGGATCACAACGATGATAGCTCCAACTTCAGTCTGGACAGCGTGCAGATTGTCGATGGTGACGGCAATCCGTTAAGTGGCCAGGGCATGGTCAGTATCGTCAATAACCAATTGCAGTTTGTGCCGGGCAGTGACTTCGACAGCCTGGCCAATGGCGACAGCACCACCGTGACCGTGCGTTATGTGATGTCGGATAACGAAGGGGCAACCTCCGAATCCACCGCCACGATTACCGTGACCGGCACCAACGATGATCCGGTGGCGAGTGCGGATACGCAAACCGGTCATGAGAATGAAACCCTCCTGATCGATGTGCTGGCCAACGATACCGATGTGGATCACAACGATGATACTTCCAACTTCAGTCTGGACAGTGTGCAGATCGTTGATGGTGACGGTAACCCCTTAAGCGGTCAGGGCACGGTCAGCGTGGTGAACAACCAGCTGCAGTTTGTACCGGGCAGTGACTTCGACAGTCTGGCCAACGGTGAAAGTACGACAGTAACCGTACGTTATGTGATGTCCGATAACGAAGGGGCAATCTCCGAAGCGACGGCCACCATCACAGTCACTGGAACCAACGATGATCCAGTAGCGAGTGCGGATACGAAAACCGGCCATGAGAATGAAACCCTCCTGATCGATGTGCTGGCCAACGATACCGATGTGGATCACAACGATGACACCTCCAACTACAGTCTGGACAGCGTGCAGATTGTGGATGGTGACGGTAACCCCTTAAGCGGCCAGGGCACGGTCAGCGTGGTGAACAACCAGCTGCAGTTTGTGCCCGGTAGTGACTTCGACAGTCTGGCCAATGGTGAAAGCACGACGGTGACCGTGCGTTATGTGATGTCCGATAACGAAGGGGCAACCTCCGAATCAACAGCCACCATCACGGTCACCGGCACCAACGATGATCCAGTAGCGAGTGCGGATACGAAAACCGGCCATGAGAATGAAACCCTCACGATTGATGTACTGGCCAACGATACCGATGTGGATCACAACGATGATACTTCCAACTTCAGTCTGGACAGCGTGCAGATCGTCGATGGTGACGGTAATCCCTTAAGTGGTCAGGGTACCGTCAGCGTGGTGAACAACCAGCTGCAGTTTGTCCCGGGCAGTGACTTCGACAGTCTGGCCAACGGTGAAAGCACAACCGTCACCGTGCGTTATGTGATGTCCGATAACGAAGGGGCAACGTCAGAATCGACGGCCACCATCACAGTCACTGGCACCAACGATGATCCAGTAGCGAGTGCGGATACGCAAACCGGCCATGAGAATGAAACCCTCCTGATCGATGTGCTGGCCAACGATACCGATGTGGATCACAACGATGACACCGCCAACTTCAGTCTGGACAGCGTCCAGATCGTTGATGGTGACGGTAATCCATTAAGTGGCCAGGGCACGGTCAGCGTGGTGAACAACCAGCTGCAGTTTGTCCCAGGATCGGATTTCGATAGCTTGGCGAATGGAGACAGCGCTACTGTCACCGTGCGTTATGTGATGTCTGATAACGAAGGGGCAACCTCCGAATCAACAGCGACCATCACGGTCACCGGCACCAACGATGATCCGGTGGCTAACACTGATACGGCGACCGGTCACGAGAACGAGACGTTGACCATCAATGTGCTCGCGAATGATACGGACGTGGACAGCAATGATGATACATCCAACTTCAACCTGGATAACGTTCAGATTGTGGATGGTGATGGTAATCCCGTCTCCGGTCAGGGCACGGTCAGTATCGTCAACAATCAGTTGCAGTTTAACCCTGGTGAAGATTTTGACCGTCTTGCTGATGGTGAAACTGCCACGGTGAATGTGCGTTATGTGATGTCGGATGATGAGGGTGCGACGTCGACTTCCATGGCGACGGTTACTGTCACGGGTACCAATGATACGCCTTTCCTTACGGCTGCACCGACAGCAATGGGTTCACCCAGCGGTTTGCGGGGTGAAATCTTTGAAACCAATAATGCCATCAACAATCTGGTTGATCTTGGCAACCTGATCAGCGGCAATACGGCGGACGCAACCTTTACTGCTACAAATCTGGATTACAGTGACAGTTCGGCGACGATCGGTGATTTCCTGGGCAGTGATGCGTCCAGCCTGAGTAGCAGTATCGGTGGCAATGCCATGGAGACCGTAGGGTTCCGGCTGACAGGATTCATTCGTCTGACGGAAGGCTCGCATGATTTCACGGTCACGTCCGATGATGGTTTCCGGTTGACGATAGGGGGGCAGCCGGTCAGTGAATTTTTTGGTGTACGTGCCCCGAGTGGTACGACGGGTGACTTTGAAGCACCTGCTGACGGCTATTACAGTTTTGAACTGACATACTGGGAGAACGGTGGTGGAGAACGTCTGCTGGTCACCAGTTCGGCCACGGACGGTGATGCTTTAAGTAGCAGCAACATCCTCTATGAATCATTGCCCGGTGTGAGTTATACCGAAAATGATGCCGCGACGTCGGTCGGTGATGACCTCGTGGTCACGGATCTGGATGTGGAAGACATGAGTTCCGCAACCATCACCATTGCGGATGGGTATGTTGCCGGCGAAGACTCGCTTCACTTCACGGATCAGAACGGTATTACCGGCAGCTGGGATGCAGCCACCGGAACGCTGACGTTAACGGGGAATGCATCCAAAGAGAACTACCAGGCAGCGCTGCGCAGCATTGCCTACAGCAACAGTTCAGAAGACCCGGATACCGGTGACCGTGTCGTCAGCTTTACCGTGTCAGATGGGATAGAAACCAGTGGCGCCGTTGAACGGACGGTGCAGGTCGCTTCAGTCAATGATGGCCCGGAACTGGTGAACAATACGCTCACCATTGATGAAGGGGCGTCGGTGGTGCTGACGTCTGCCAATCTCAGTGCGACGGATCTTGATCACGATGACAGTACCCTGACCTTTGTTATCAGCAATGTTCAGCATGGCGCGTTCAGTGGTGCCGGTGTTACAGATAATGGTGATGGGACCTTAAGCTTTACCCAGCAACAGTTACTGGATGGTGACGTCAGCTTTACGCATGATGGTGGTGAGGATCAGCCAGCCTACCAGGTGACCGTGACCGACGGTGTTGCCGTAACGGCCAGTACGGCTGCGGCTGTGGCCTTTACCTCACTGAATGATACGCCAGACGCTGAGGATGCAACGCTCACTCTGGCAGAGGATAACAGCTATACCTTCTCGGCAGATGATTTTGGCTTCAGTGATGCGGATGGCGACAGTCTCCATTCTGTCACCATTACCCAGACGCCAGCAGCCGGTGAACTCCGGCTGAATGGTGTAGTGGTGAGTGATGGGCAGGAGATTATGGCCGACGACATCGGTTCACTGGTCTTTGCACCAGCAGCCAATGCCCATGGCGATGATTACGCGGATATCCAGTTCACGGTCAGTGACGGAACGGCCAGCAGTGCCGCCCAGACACTCACATTTGATGTGACATCCGTTAATGACGGCCCGACAGCAGTCGCAGACGGTAACATGACGGATCCGACTGTACCGGACATGACGGCTAACACGGATCAGGATTTTGTGATTACTGCGAGCGGTCAGCATTCTGAGGATTATGCGGCCTACAAAGCCTTTGACGGGGTTGATGCCAGCAGTGCAAACAATACGAACTCCTGGGCTGTTGCAGGAAGTTCCGGTTGGTTGCAAGTGGATACTGGCGAGCCGATTACGGTATGGCGCTATGACCTGAAGGCCATCGGTCGTGACCAGGGGCGCGAACCCAGAGACTGGCAGCTGATGGGCAGTAACGATGGCGTGAATTTTGAGGTCATTGACAGCCACAGCAGTGTGACAGACTGGTCACTGCGTGAGGTCAAGGACTTCGAGCTGGATGAGCCCGCCACTTACCGTTATTTCAAACTCGATATCAGTTCCAACAATGGTGACAGCTATACCGGTTTGGATGGTTTCCAGTTATTCCAGGTGGCAACGACCGATGAGGGCGACAGCCTGACGCTTGATGTATTGGCCAATGATGTGGATGTTGATGTCGATGATGGTCCGGCGAACTTCTCACTGGATAACGTCGAGATTGTGGATGCTGACGGCAACCCGGTGACAGGCCAGGGTACGGTCAGTATTGTCAACAACCAGCTACAGTTTGATCCGGGCAGTGATTTTGATTACCTCGGTACCGGTGACAATGCGACTGTTCAGATCCGTTACACGATGAGTGACGATGAAAGTGTATCGTCGTCTATCACAACCACGATTGCCGTCAATGGCACGAATGATGCGCCCGTCGTCACCATGCCGGTAACTCCGTTTACCTACACAGAAAACGACGGTGGAGAAACTGTCCTCAATACCTTGACGTTGTCTGATAGTGACAGCGATACGCTGCAAAGTGCGACCGTGCAGGTGACCGGTAATTACCTCACCGGAGAGGATACCCTCGCATTCACCGACCAGAACGGGATCACCGGCAGTTGGGATGCTGATACGGGCACCCTGACGCTATCCGGTGATGCAACCGTTGCCGAATATCAGGCGGCGCTGCAAAGCATTACTTACACCAATCATTCCGACAGCCCGGATACCGGCGACCGCACGCTCAGCGTCACGGTCAACGATGGCGAGGCTAACAGCGCAACACAAACTGCCACAGTATCCGTCACCGATGTGAATGACGTGCCGGTGATTACGGGTGTTGGCGCGCAGGTCGCAGAGACCCTGGTGACGGCTAACCAGCCGGGTGATGCACAGCATATCCAGATCACCCAGTCCGGTTCGCATACGCTGGCCGTGGGGGATGTCATTGAGATTACGTTCACCAACAGCCAGGACAGCAGTGAAACCTACACCGTGACGCATACCGTCACCGACGCTGCAGCACACCGTGTTGCGCTTGCCGTGGCCAATGCCATTGATGGTGCAGACGGTATCGGCGACCTGGTGTCGTTTGCGGCAGGCCCTATCAGCTCCAGTTACCGCAATGTGCTGGAAGTAGATGATAACAACCGGCCATCCTTTAACATCTCCACGGTGATCAAGGATTCGAATGACCAGATAGTGTCTTCCGACAAGTCATTTACGGCTGATGCGGGCAATGTCCAGGGCGTGCAATACAACGGCGCCGGTACAGAGGGTGTAGCCCAGGTTGAAGCGCTCACAGTGCCTGCCGATTTGCAGGTGGGACAGACGGTGACCTTCAATGTGGAAGGGCTTGAAGTCAGCCATACCGTTGCCGCGGGAGAAACTACGGAAGATGTCCGTGATGCCTTACTGACCCAGATGGGGGATGTCCATGACATTACCCAGGTAGCTACGGCGGCGGCCAGTGGCACGGATACCATCAATCTGACCGCGGTGAAAGCCGGTGTTGCATTCACCGCTTACGGCATCAGCAGCGCGGTAGCGGATGTGTTCAGCCTGACCGTCAATGAGAACTCGGCGACTGATACGGTGGTCGGCATGGTCGGCGCCAGTGACCGTGACGGGGAATCCGATACCCTGACCTATTCACTGGTCGATGATGCCGGCGGCCGGTTCAGTATTGACAGCAGTACCGGTGAAATCCGTGTCGCCGGCGCGCTGGATCACGAAAGTACCGACAGCCATACCATTACCGTGCAGGTCACCGATGGCCAGAATGTCTCCAGCCAGCAGCAGTTGAGCATTGCTGTTGCCGATGTCAACGAAGCGCCTACGGCGGCAGACAACACCCTGACCATCAATGAAGACACCGCCTACCATTTCGAAGCGGATGATTTTTCGATTGCCGATCCGGATGTGGGCGATACACACAGCGTCACCATCACGGCGATCAATGGCGATGGCACCCTGTACAAGGAACCGGCACCGGAATTGTCGCTGGATTTCAGTGACCAGAATAATCCGGTCAACGATGCCGGCAACAACATCCACGGCACCATGACATCCGGCGTTCAGTGGCAGGATGATGCTGAACGGGGACCGGTGCTGCAGTTCAACGATACCGCGGATTACCTGACGCTGGACACGGCCCTGGATGTCGGCACTGAGTGGACGATGAGTGTCAACTTCAGAAACCCGGATCCGGTGGATAATGGCCAAATCAGCCTGCTGACCCGCGGCAGTACAGATGGGCATGTTGCCATTGACGCCAATGGTGAGTTAGGTGTGTATGACCGCGAGCCTAATAATGAGTTCATTGGTTCCGGCTATACCATCACGGATCTGGATGGCGACTGGCATAACCTGGTGGCAGTCGGATCAGGCGGTACGACAGAATTTTATATTGATAATGAGTTGGTCGGCTCTGTCAATTTCCAGGTGACACAGGCCATCAGCACCATCGGTGGTGATGACAGTAATCCCTGGGTTAACCCGTTTGCTGAATTTATTGATGATTTTGAATTCTATGATTCGGCACTGACACCGGATGCAACCACGGGGCTGTTGGGTGCGACGGTGGTGAATCCCGATGATTCCTTCACGACAGAAGAATTGTCGCAGCTGACCTTTGTGCCGGATGATAATGACAATGGCGCCAATACGGCCAGTATTGAGTTCAAGGCTGTCGATAACCACGGGGCAGAGAGCAGCGTCCATACCCTGACCATGGATGTGACGGCGGTCAATGATGCGGCGACGGTCACATCGGGCGACACACTGAATTACACCACCAACAGTGATATGGCGGTGGTTGTGGATGGGACGGTTACGATCACGGACGTGGATTCGTCCGAGCTGCAAAGTGCGACAGTCCAGATTTCCGGTAATTACGCCAACGGTGAAGATACCCTCGCATTCACTGACCAGAATGGCATTACCGGTAGCTGGGATGCGGCCACCGGCACCCTGACGCTGACAGGGGATGCTTCTCTGGCAGATTATGAAGCAGCACTGGAGTCAGTCACTTACAGTAATACCTCCGACGATCGCAGTACCGATCCACGTACTGTCAGTATCACGGTGAATGACGGCAATGATGACAGCGCTGTGGCGACAAGCACGATCAATGTCAGTCAGTTCAACGAGGCGCCGGGCATACTGGATCAGAATTACTCGATGTCTCTGAGCGGTTCATCCGGTGACTACCTGATTGCCAACCCGGCCTCAGATATACCGTCCGATTCTTTCACAATGGAGATGTGGGTCAATACTACCGGCAGCGGGGATGGATTGTTCTCGTATGCAACATCTGGCCACGATAATGAGATTCTGATGTTCAATCAGACAAATCTTGGCCTCTATATTAATGGAGCCAATGTGTCCACGGGCATCAATGTGGCGGATGGCAACTGGCACCATGTGGCCTGGACCTGGGACAGTGCCACCGGCAGTACCAAGGTGTTTGTGGATGGCGCAGAGGAATACAGCGGCACCCTGAAACAAGGCTTTTCCATCCCGGATGGAGGCTCACTGGTTTTTGGACAGGAGCAGGACAGCGTCGGCGGTGGCTTTGACAGTAACCAGGCCTTTGATGGCCAGATGCGGGATATCCGGCTCTGGAACAATGCCAAATCGGAGAGCGCCATTGACTCGGATAAAGACCAGGCACTGAGCGGAACCGAGTCCGACCTGGTCAGCTACTACCCGATGAGTGGCGGCAGTGGCGATATTGAAGACTTTGGCCCGGCCGGGAACACCCTGGAGCGCCACGGCGCCACCTGGGAAGAAGTGGCCAGGGAAACCCCGGAAGACCAGCCGCTGACGATTACAACCCTCAGTTTTGCGGATTCAGATTCCGGCAGTGATACGGTTGAGGTCACGCTGAGCATCACCAACGGTACGCTTGAACTTGCAGATAACAGTGGTGTGACGGTGACAGCAGGGGCCAACAACTCCGGCACCATGACTCTGCAGGGTTCCCTCACCGACCTGAATGCTGCCATTAATGGTCTGCAGTTCCATCCGACGGCGAACTACCATGGCACGGCCACGTTGACGGCCAGTATCAACGATCTGGGCAACAGTGATGGGGCAGAAGCCCAGAGCGCCAGCATCACCCGAACCATCACGGTCAACAGTGTCAATGACGCGCCGACTACGGCGGATGACACAGTGACCCTGACCGAAGACGACAGCTATACCTTTGCGACTGACGATTTCAGTTTCAGTGATACGGAAGGCGACAGCTTCCATTCCATCACCATTACCCAGGTACCGGCCGATGGTACGCTGACACTGGATGGTACGGCTGTTGAGAACGGGGACAATGTACCGTTTGCCGATATTGGCGACCTTGTCTACACACCCTCTGCGGATGGTTTTGGCACCGGTTACAGCAGCCTGCAGTTCACCGTCAGTGATGGCACGGACAGCAGCGCGGCACATACCCTCACCTTTGATGTTACCGGGGTGAATGATGCCCCGACCCTGACCAATAGTGGCAGTGATCTGGCGAACAACACTCTGGCGTCGGTGGCTGAAGATACCACCGACGGCAGCGGCAACACGGTGGCAGAGATACTCCAGAGCGCCAACCAGCTGGGCGATGCCGATGGCACTGTCACCCAGGCTATGGCGATTACCGGTGTGGATGACGGCAACGGCACCTGGCAGTATTCCACCGATGGCGGCACCACCTGGCAGGCAGTCAATGACGGTAATCTGGGTGAGAGCCATGCCCTGCTGCTGGGCAGTACGGACCAGGTACGTTTTGAACCCAATGCCAACTATAACGGTGAGGCCAACATCACGTTCAGGGCCTGGGACAGCACAACCGGCAATGCAGGCAGTTATGCTGATACCAGCAACAACGGTGGTACCACCGCCTTCAGCAGCAATGAAGGCACCGCGCTGGTGACGGTGACGAACGTCAATGATGTACCGGTTGCCAGCCTGGATACCGGTTCCGGCCATGAAAACCAGACCCTGACCCTGGATGTACTGGCCAACGACACGGATATCGACAGCGACGACAACGCATCGAACTTCAGCCTCGACAACGTGCAGATTGTGGATAGTAATGGTGATCCCGTCACCGGACAGGGTTCGGTCAGTGTTGTCAGTAACCAGCTGCAGTTTGTACCGGGCAGTGACTTCGACAGCCTGGCGACGGGTGAAACGTCGACGGTAACCGTTCGCTATGTAATGTCTGATGATGAAGGCGCTGAGTCGACATCAACCGCCACAATCACGGTAACCGGTACGAACGATGATCCGGTCGCAAGTGCTGACACCGGTTCAGGCCATGAAAACGAAACCCTGACGCTGAATGTGCTGGCCAATGATACCGATGCAGACCATAACGACAGTTCCGCCAACTTCAGTCTGGACAGCGTGCAGGTGGTTGATGGTGACGGTAACCCTGTCAGTGGTCAGGGTACAGTCAGTGTGGTGAGCAACCAGCTGCAGTTTGCACCGGGCAGTGACTTCGACAGTCTGGCCGACGGTGAAACGGCAACGGTGACGGTGCGTTACGTCATGTCTGATGACGAAGGGGCCGAATCGACCTCTACGGCGACGATCACCGTAACCGGCACCAATGATACCCCGGTGGCCAATGCCGATACCGGCTCTACCCAGGAAAACCAGACCCTGACCCTGAATGTGCTGGCCAATGATACGGATGCGGATCATAACGACAGCACCGCCAACTTCAGTCTGGACAGTGTGCAGATTGTGGATGGTGACGGTAACCCCTTAAGTGATCAGGGTACGGTCAGCATCGTCAACAACCAGCTGCAGTTTAACCCCGGCGAAGATTTTGACGGGCTGGCGAATGGTGAGACCTCCACGGTCAATGTCCGCTATGTGATGTCGGATGATGCGGGTGTCACCTCAACGGCAGACGCTGCGATCACAGTGACTGGTACCAACGATACCCCGTTCCTGACCGCAGCGCCGACGGACATGGGGTCACCCACTGGATTGCGTGGTGAAGTCTTTGAAACCAACAACGCCATCAATAACCTGGTTGATCTGGGTAATCTGATCAGTGGTAATGAACCGGATGCGACCTTTACCGCAACCAATCTGGATTACAGTGACAGCTCTGCGACACTGGCTGATTTTCTTGGTGATGATGCGGCCAGCCTGAGCACCAATATCGGCGGTAATACCATGGAGACGGTTGGATTCCGGCTGACGGGATTCATTCACCTGACGGAAGGTTCACATGACTTCACGGTGACGTCCGATGATGGTTTCCGCCTGACGATTGGGGGGCAACCGGTCAGTGAGTTCTTTGGTGTACGGGCCCCGAGTGGGACGACCGGTGACTTCGAAGCCCCTGCCGAGGGTTATTATAGTTTCGAATTGACGTACTGGGAGAACGGTGGTGGAGAGCGCCTGCTGGTCACCAGCTCGGCCACGGATGGCGCGGTTCTGAGCACGGACAACATCCTGTATGAATCGCTGCCCGGCGTCAGCTACACCGAGAATGATGCGGGTACAACGGTGGGTGATGATCTGGTGATCACTGACCTGGATGTGGAAAACATGAGTTCCGCCACCATAACCATTGCCGATGGCTATGTGGCTGGCGAAGATTCGCTGAATTTCACCGACCAGAACGGTATCACCGGTAGCTGGGATGCAACAACAGGTACCCTGACCCTGACCGGCAGCGCGTCCCAGGCAAATTACCAGGCGGCGCTGCGCAGCATCACCTACAGCAACAGCTCGGAAGACCCGGATACCGGCGACCGTGAAGTCAGCTTCACCGTTTCAGACGGGACGGAGACGACGGGTGCCGTCAGCCGGACGATTCAGGTGGCTTCAGTCAATGATGGCCCTGAACTGGTGAACAATACCCTCACCATCGACGAAGGCGCCACCGAAGTGCTGACCGCGGACAACCTCAGTGCCACGGATCTGGATCATGACGACAGTGGCCTGACCTTTGTGATCAGCAATGTAGAGCATGGTTCATTCAGCGGAACCGGCGTTACTGACAATGGTGACGGCACCTTCAGTTTCACCCAGCAGCAACTGTTGGATGGTGAAGTCAGCTTTACCCATGATGGCGGGGAAGACCAGCCTTCCTATGACGTGACGGTGACCGATGGTGTGGCCGTGACGGCCAGTGCCGCGGCCACGATCAACTTCACGAATGTGAACGAAGCGCCGGAACTGGATCCGGTCAATGCTATTGATGTCAGCGTGGCCTACTCCTTCTCCGAGGGTTCCGGCACCAGTGCGTCCGATATCGGCGACGGTGACCAGGCGCTGACCTTCTCCGGCAGCGCCAGCTGGGGAACCGGGCATGACGGCACCGGCTCCGCCTTTGAGATGGATGGCACGTCTGGGGCCGGGGAAATCAGTGGTCTGGAAACTGGCGGCGCCATGACGGTTTCCGCCTGGGTGAAATTCGACAGTTTCAGCCAGAGCTGGTCACGGGTGTTTGACTTTGGTGACGGCGCCAACAACAACAATATTTTGCTGGGGCATGCAACCACGACCAATACACTGGGCTTCCATGTGCATGACAGCAGCGGCACCCAGCATTCACTCAATATTGATAATTTCTTTACCGCTGGTGAGTGGGTGCATGTTGCGGCGACTATCGACAGCAGCGGTATGTACACCATTTATAAAAATGGTGTGGAAGCAGGGAGCCTGCAAGGTGGTGTCCCGACGGAGAAAGTGCGTAACAACAACTTTATTGGTAAGAGCAACTGGTCGCAGGACGGTTACATGGACGGCGCCGTGGATGATTTTGCGGTATTCAATGAAGCCCTGGACGCCACTCAGATCAGCAACCTCTACCAGGCCAGCCAGCTGGAAGATTTCATTGATGACTTCAGCGTTAACGAGAATGTGGCCAATGGCACGGTTGTGGGACAGGTCACGGCGACGGATGTCGATGCCGACGAGACCCTGACCTATTCCTTGCTGGATGATGACAACGGTCGTTTTGCCATCGACAGCAGCACCGGTGAGATTACCGTTGCGGACGGCAGCCAGCTGGATCATGAGTCAGACACCACCCATAGTGTACGGGTGAAGGTCACGGATTCGGGCGGATTGACCAGTGAGCAGGATTACACCATTCAGGTCGGTGATGTGAATGAAGCACCGACGGCTGTCTCGCTGGCGGTGGATGCTGCGGTGGCGCCTTCCGGCGAGATTTTTGTCTCTGTGCCTTCTGATGTGACTGCGCAGGCCTCCTGGGATTTTGACAACAGTTATGACAGTGAAGCCGGCAGCAACAGCTTCTCCGGTGCTACTCCGACCTTCGTTGAGGGGCCCAACAACGAGGTGGATAATGCCTTGCATTTTGACGGCAGTAATAGCGCATTTACTGCCAGTCTGGGGATATCGGAATCCTCTTCTGCCATTGGTCTCTGGTTCCGTACAACGGATTCCGGCACGTTGATGGAAATTACAACCGCCAGTTCGTTAGGCTCCAATGATCGTAATGTATGGATTGACGACAATGGCAGAATTAACGCCCGTCTCTGGACATCGGGAGGTGATGAAACCATCACCAGTGAGCTTTCAGACACCTTCAATGATGGCGAATGGCATTATGTTGTCCATAGCTATGGTGGCGATCATGGTGGTCAGGCGTTGTTTGTTGATGGGCAAAACGTGGCTTCCGGTAATTTTGCTGCATCGGGATTCGACTGGCAGGATAGCATCCGGCTCGGTAGTTCAGTGAGTACGACGTTTGGCGGCTTTACGGGTGATATCGCCGGATTGCAGGTGTTTGATCAGGCCATTACCGCCACTCAGGCTGCAGACATGGTGACTGCTGTGGATGTCGTGCTCAATGAAAACACTACCTCGGCGGTCACCATCGGCACTGTCACCGCGACCGATCCGGATACGGACAACGAAGCCTTCAGCCAGCACAGCTTCACCGTGTCAGACGACCGGTTTGAGGTGGTCAACGGTGAACTGCAGTTGAAAGCGAACCAGGTGCTGGATCATGAGACCGAAGAGTCTATCTCGGTCACGGTGACGGCGGTTGACGACAATGGCAATGGCCTGTCAGGCGGCGGCCAGACCTTCACGATCCTGGTGCAGGATGTCAATGACGCTCCGACGGTGGCGGATCAGACCCTGACCATCAATGAGGATGCGTCGCATCAGTTTACGGCGGATGATTTCTCCATTGCGGATCAGGATGCCGGGGATACCCATACCGTTACGATCACCGCGATCAATGGCGACGGTACGCTGTACAAGCAGCCAACACCGGATCTGCACTTTGATTTCAGTGATTCTTCGGATCCTGCCAATGATGCCCGTAACGACATTCACGGTACCCTGCATGGTGTAGAGCAGGCCACAGATGCGGAGCAGGGTGAGGTCATCCAGTTTGATGCCAATACCGATTATATCCAGCTGGATCAGGCCTATGACCTGGGGAGTGAGTGGACGATCAGTGTCAGCTTCAATGATCTGTTTCTTGATAACGGGCTATGGAATACGCTGTCACGGGGTACGGATCATCAAGTGATCTTCCATAAAGATACAGGCGAGTTGGGTACCTGGGACAATACCGGCGGAACCGGTTTTAATGGTTCCGGTTACTTTGCCAGTTCCATTGGTGATGGCTGGCATGACCTGGTGGCAGTCGGAGAAAATGGCACGACAACATTCTATATTGATGGCGTTGAGGTCGGCACCAGTGATTTTCAGGCGACTGATACTATTACGTCGGTAGGTAACTACCTAAGTCACAGCCAGCCCTTTGCCGCCCAGCTGGATGACTTCCAGATCGTGAATGAAGCGCTGGCGCCCAGTCCCGTGGAAGGGCAGCCGTTCGGTACCACCGCAGTGTCTGCCAATGACACCTTCACCACTGACGAACTGCAGGAACTGGTCTTCGTGCCGGATGCCCATGCCAGTGGTGACGGTTATGCTTCTGTCGAATTCAAGGCAACCGACAACAATGGACTGGAAAGTTCTGTTCAGACACTGACCTTTGATGTCACACCGGTCACAGATGCGCCAACTATTACGCTGAATAACGAGGTGTACAGTGATCTGGCGCTGGATACGGAGCTGGTAACCAGTGGTGATCTGTCATCATCAACAGGTTGGGATCTGAGTGGTAATGTGGGTATTGCCAGTGGCCGGATGACATTCAGCAGTGGCGATGCACCGGTAACCGGTGTGGCGGAGCAAACCTTTGCCATCCACCCTGATGTCAGCTACTCACTGAGCCTGGGCTTTGCCAGTGCTAACACGAATCCAGTTTCCGGGCGCATAGAGATCATTGATGCCGATTCCGGCACCGTGTTGGCCAGTCAGGATGTGAATCCGAATAGTCAAACGTATCAAACACTGAATATGAACTTTACCGGTATAGCGGCCGGCAATGCGATTCTTCGCGTCACTGATACATCTTCGACCAGTGCCTCCCGTGACCTGTGGGTGGATAATGTTTCAATCCAGGCCAGCAGTGCCGACAATGGCCATATTCCCACGGGGGTTGGTGTCTTTGGTCAGGAAGATCAGGCAATAGCCGTTGATCTGGATGTGGCGACGCCGGACAGTGACGGCTCGGAAACCCTGGCCATTGAGCTGACCGGTATCCCAGCAGATGTCGTGCTGACGGATGGTACCAATACCGTGACTTCAACCGGTGAGGCGTTGGATGTGTCCGGCTGGGATCTGGGCAGTCTGACGCTGACTGCACCGGAGAGCAATACCGACTTCACGATGACGGTTACCGCCACCACGACGGAGACGGCAACCGGTGCAACGGAGGTCACTGCCCAGGCGATTAATGTGCATATCCAGCCGGATCAAGATCCTGATATTGACGGGGAGCTGAACATTGTTGCCCCGGATGACCTGATCACCCACACCGTGACCGAGGCATTCCTGCTGTCCAACGCCAGCGATGCCCAGGGCGATGCGCTCAGTGTGCAGGATGTCAGCATCGATGGCGTCAGCGCCCACCGGCATGATTTCCAGGCCAGCTTCTCGGCCGGTACCGGCGGTAGTGTATCGGTCAGCGGCGATACGCTGACATTGACGTCTGGTACGGAAGAGAACGTGGTGCTGATTGATACCACCGGCGGTGGAACCCGTGGTTCCGATTTGCATCTGGATTTTACTGTGGCGCCGACGGACGGCCATACCACCCGTAATAACTTCATTGTCTTTGATTATGTGGACGCGAATAACTACAAGGCGATCGGTAGCTATGACGGTGATGGTACGGCCCACTGGGTGGTTGAACAGTGGACGAATGGTTCCAATACGCGACTGTCCGAGTTTGACAGTAATAATAATTCCAACATCAATACCGGGCGTCATTACGAAGTGGATATCATTGATAATCGGGTCAGCCTGACGGTCGATGGTGTGGAAAAGATCGCCCATCAGTTCAGTGAAAATATCAGCGATGGCGAAATTGGCGCCATGAACCGTGGTAATGCTGTTTCCACCTACACGCTCAACGGCGCGGACTGGGATATCTATCCCGATAATGAACACACCGTCTATGACAATAATGATGGCACCTGGACGATTCACACCAGTGATGAACTCAGTGGTGACCTGACCCTGGACTACAATGTCAGTGACGGAACCCACACAACGGCAGCGAGTGCAACCGTTGAGTTAGACCATGCGGTGGACGCCAGCATTGAACTGTCTGCTGCCACCGGACTCAGTGATGATGTGCTGCCTGTGGAAACAACGGCAGCCGGTGACACCCTCACCGTGACCAGCGTTAACGGCCAGACGGTGGCCGCCTCCGGCACCACCAGTATTGCCGGGGAATACGGCACGCTGGACATCGCCGCCGACGGCAGCTGGAACTACAACCTTGATCCTGACTTCGCCAGTGTGGACCTGGAAAGCAATCTGATGGCTCGCTGGACCTTTGATGAGGGAACCGGCACCTCGGCGGCGGATAGCTCAACGGTAGATAGCATCGCGGATAACGGTACGCTGAGTAACGGTGCTGCGTTTATCAGTGACGGTGTCAGTGGAGGTGCCGTGTCGTTTGACGGGGTCAATGACCGTGTCAGCATAGGGAACTCTACTGAGATCAATACCTACAGTGGTGATATCGCTGAGCGTACCATCAGCCTCTCGTTCCGGATTGATCCGGCCAATGACCTCAGTGGTACCCAGATCTTGTTTGAAGAAGGCGGGGGTACAAATGGCCTGAATATTTATATTAATAATGGCGACCTCTATGTTGGTGCATGGAGTGAATCAGACAGCTGGAATGGCGCCTTTATAGGCACCAGCCTGGATAACCTTGAGGCAGGCTGGCACAGCGTCACCATGGTGCTGGATGCGTCTGGTTCGACGGCCAGTGCGCGAACGGTGACAGGGTATCTGGATGGTGTGGACTTTGGTTCGCAATCTGGAGCGGTGCCCGTTAGTGCGCACGGCGGTAACATCGGTTTTGGGTTTATGAATAATGGCTCGAAGATTCATACCGGTGATCTTAGTGGTACTGCAGGCCATTACTTTAATGGCGATATCGATGAGGCAAGCCTCTATAACCGGGCGTTAACCGATGCGGAAGTGAAAGTGTTGGGCGGTATGGACCAAACGGAAACCTTCACCTATGAAGTGTCGGATGGTTCAAACACCAGCACGGCATCACTGGACATTGATGTGCTGCACACCCTGGACAGTGCTGGCGGGATTGATGGCACCGTCAGCGCTGAAACCCTCACGGGTACGGCCTACGGAGAACAGATTGACGGCATGGCCGGTGATGACACCCTGCTGGGGCTGGATGGTGATGACTTCATGATCGGCGGTGCCGGCAATGATACCCTGACCGGCGGCGCGGGCTCCGATACCTTTGTGTGGATTGCCGGTGATGAAGGGACCTCGTCTACCATTGCCGTGGATACCATTACCGATTTCGATGCCAGTGTCAGTGGCGATGCCATCGACCTGAGTCAGTTGCTGTCGAGCGGTACACCGGAAACCATTGACCAGTTCCTGGATGTGGCAGTGGTCAATGGCAGTACCGAGATCAGTATTCATCCGACAGGCGAGGGCGGGGATGTGACCCAGAAGATTGTCCTGCAGGATGTTGATCTGTCCAGCCTGGGCGATAACAACGCCATCCTGAATACCCTGTTGCAGAACGGCAACCTGCATCTGGATGGGTGACCTGCTCAATAGCCGGTTTGTTATTTTATGACAAACCGGCTAATCGTTTCAGGCTGGCGTTTCTTCCGGTCGGTTCGTTTTTGCTGATACTTTTCTTGCAGCGGCGCGTTCGCGCTTTTTGCTGCGCCGGTATTCAATGGGTGTCAGGCCGGTCCAGCGCTTGAAGGCCCGGTAGAAGGTGCTGGGTTCGGAAAACCCGGTCAGGTAGACAATCTCGTCAATGGATTCATCCGTTCGTGCCAGCAACCGCCGGGCCAGGTTGCTCCGGTAACCGGCCAGCAACTGGTTGAAACTGGTTTCCGCTTCCGCCAGTCGGCTTCGCAATGTTCTGGCAGTAATCTCCAGTCGTTCCGCTACGGATTCCAGACTGACCTGGCCTGAGTCCAGCAGTTCGGCGATGACCCGGGTGACCGCCATGACCACATCCTGCTTCTCCAGCCGGGCCATCTGCTCGGAGGCTACCTGCTCGTGGGCGCGCATCAGCTCCGGTTCGGCATGCAGGGAACGATAACCGAGAACGGCGGGATCAAAGACCAGTTCATCCGCCTCACCACCGAAGCTAACCGGGCAACCGAACACCCGCTGGTATTCGCTGTGATCTCCTACACCCTCATGGGAGAAGGTGATGGCTAAGGGTTTGAACGCGCCGTCTGTGACATGCTGAAAAAAACGGATCACACCCAGCATGATGCTGTCGCTCAGGTGCCGGATGCTGACGGCATCGCCGGTGGAGGGCGCTACGATCAGCGCACAGCGATCTTCGGTTATTTCCAGCCGGCCGCTGATGGCATCACTCAGCAGACGCTGGTAGCGCAGTGCCCGTTGCAGCCCTTCCTCAAAGGTATGGCTACTCAGGAACAGGTATTCCAGCACCTGACCACGAAACAACGGAGTATGTTCGCCCAGGTGCAGGCCGATCAACGGATCCTGGGTGACCTCTTCGCAGGCCTGCCAGAACAGGGTTTGTGCATGATGGGGGGTACGGGTGCGCTGGTCGGCCAGAAGTTGCGCCGTGATATTGCAGCGTCGGTAGATAGGGGTGGGATCAATCCCGGCATTCATGAAGGCCTGGTGTGCCATCCGTACCAGGATACCTGCGTCTTTTAATTCGCTCATGTTACTGCCCGGCTTCTGTTGTTATTCCGTCAGTCCTTTGCGGCGGCTGTTATTGGCAGCACCTTGGCTGTACGGGGTGTTATTGCCTGATCGTGCCGTATTCGTTTCGCTATCTTAGAGAGGATTGGGGGGGATGACAATCGGTTAGGTCTGACGTCATTGGCAATCGGGCAGGGATACCGTGGTGAATCAGCCAATGCGACGGTACCGGTGCGTGTAAGAATCGAGGACTTGTAAGTCCCAGACAGCGGTTATCCATCATGCAGGCAGACACGTTATCGTCCATTCCGTCCCTGTGGCGTCTCTATGCGGGCGCAGCCGTCAAGCGCGGACGTCCGGCAGGTGATTCGCTGCCTGCTTTGTCTGTCAGCGTCGCCGGTGTGCGTGCTGATCGCAGCCAGGTGCAGGCGTATAACCGGGTCTGCGGGTTTGAACAGCAGGAAACGCTGGCGTCGACGTTTCTGCATATTCTGTCCTTTCCGTTGCAGATGCATCTGTTGGTTCACAATGCCATGCCAGTGGCGCCCATGGGGCTGGTGCATGTTCGCAACCGGATTCGCCAGTACCGGCCGGTCGGACAAGAGGAGCTGTTGTGGATTGACTGTACCGTCGGTGAAACCCGCCGGGTGGATACCGGGCTGGAGTTTGACTTCAATACCCGCATAGAAGCGAACGGGGAGCCTGTGTGGGAAAGTGTGAGTACGACACTCTCTCGAATGCCGGGGAAGGCTGCGGGTAACAAGCCACGGCGTCAGGATCAAACGCCGCCCGAGCCGGATGAAACCTGGTCGTTGCCGCCAGACTTAGGGCGCCGGTACGGGGCGGTTTCCGGGGATCGTAACCCGATCCATCTTTACCCGTTTACGGCGAAACTGTTTGGTTTTCGGCGTCCAATTGCCCACGGTATGTGGTCCAAGGCCCGTTGCCTGGCGGCACTGGCGTCCACCATCGGGAATAAGCCGTTTTCGGTCGATGTGCGGTTTAAAACCCCGGTCTACTTACCGTCGGATGTGTGTTTCAGTAGGCAACAGGTTGAATCGGGTGTTTATTTCCAACTGTATTCAACGGGTGGACGACCGCATCTCACCGGTGAGATTGCCTGGCTCTGACGTTGTTTCATTGAACCGTGCCGCTATAATCCCGCCCTTTTAGATGATGGCAGTAGTTTAATGCAGGCGAATCAGGAAACCGATCAGCATTGGATGCAGGAAGCCTTGCGCCTGGCGCGGCTGGGCGCAGCCCTGAACGAGGTGCCGGTGGGCGCTATCGTCGTGCATGAGAACCGCATCGTCGGTCGGGGTTACAACAGCCCGATCAGCCGGGTCGACCCGGTCGCCCATGCCGAGATCCAGGCGCTGCGCGATGCCGCAGTAACCCTCAACAATTACCGGCTGGTGGACTGTGATCTCTACGTCACCCTGGAACCTTGTACCATGTGTGCCGGTGCCATCGTCCACAGCCGGATTCGCAGGCTGGTGTATGGTGCCACCGAACCCAAGGCCGGTGCCGTGGTCAGCCAGGCGAACCTGTTGGACATGCCCTGGCTGAATCACGTGGTGGCTGTTACCGGCGGTGTGCTGGAAAGGGAATGTTCACAGTTACTATCCGACTTTTTCCGCCGACGTCGCTTGGAGAAAAAACAGGCTAAACAGTCGGGCTGTTGTTAGCTCAGTCTGATTGCGCCAGTATCTGCGGCTGTTGCAGGTGCTGGTAAAACAGGCGGATATTCTCCACATAACGCACGGGTTCTGATCCGCGGGCATAGCCGTACCGTGTCTGGCGGTACCACCAGGATTGCTCCAGCAGGAGCAGGTGGAAGCGGAGGTCATGCCATTTGTCCGGATTGCCGCCAGCCTGGAGGGTAAGGTCCCGGGCATCATACACATGGCCCATGCCGACGTTATAGGCAGCCAGCGCAATCCAGGTGCGATCAGGTTCCCGGATTGATCCAGGCAATCGGTCATGGATCCGGTTCAGGTACCGGGCACCACCGCGCACACTCTGCTCCACATCCAGCCGGTTTCTAACACCAACCTCCCGGGCTGTGGTGAGTGTCAGCATCATCATGCCCCTAACCCCCGTGGGTGACCTTGCCCTGGGCGACCAGTGGGATTCCTGGTAGCTGATGGCAGCCAGCAGGCGCCAGTCGATCTGGTGCGATTCGGCAATGCGACGAAACAGTGCCTCATACCGTGGCAGTCGTTGTGCAATATGGGTATTGATGCTGACGTTTTCGGCGGCAGACAGGGCGACGGGAAAGACATCCAGCGGTGGATCAAAGAGTGGCGCGGCCTGACGGTTGTTCAGGTAATAAGCCCAGCTCTGCTGCCGGTAGAAGCGATTGCTATCACGGGCATGTTGAGGTGATCCGGTTTGTTGGTCCGCCACCATGGCGGGCAGGGTATCAGGGCAGACACTCCCCGAGTCTGGCGGACGGTCACAGCCTGCCAGCAGCAATACACTGATGATCCGGCAGGATACCAGGGGATGCCGGGGGGTGATGTATGGAAGGCGTATCATTCTCAATAAGATAACGGGTACTCCTTCATGGCGATGATCTGCTCAGACGGGTCGGTCAATAACGGGCTGTGTGAACGAAAATCGGGTAATGGCGTCAAAGAGAGTGAAACAGGGGTTTGCCGGGTGGTTCAGCCACACGGCTTTCTGTATTATACGCGCACCCTGAGTACCCGCGCTGACTATTTGCGGTACTCACCAACCTCTCCCGGATTTCGAGGGTTCGTCTGACCATGGAGATTCTACGCGGCAATCCCGCGCTTTCTTCTTTCCGTTCTGAGAGATTGCTGAAGGCCCTTCAGCAGCAGGTTACCGGTGTCACCGGTGTGTACGCTGACTTCATGCACTTTGCGCGACTGACCGCTCCGCTGACCAGCGAGGAGCAGGGTATCCTGCAACGGTTGCTGCGCTACGGTCCGGGCATTGAGGCCCGGGATCCTGTCGGACAACTCTTCCTCGTGGTGCCAAGGCCCGGCACGATTTCTCCCTGGTCCAGCAAAGCGACCGATATTGCCCATAACTGCGGCCTTGGCCAGGTCCAGCGTCTGGAAAGGGGCATTGCCTACTTTATCCAGACCGATGGGGAACCCGGTGCCGAAGCGCTGGCAAGGATCGGCGACAGTCTGCATGATCCGATGACGGAGACCGTACTCCACAGCCTGGAGGCTGCGGAATGCCTCTTCCGCGATGCAGAGCCCCGACCGCTTACCACGGTACCGGTCATCGCTGAGGGACACTCGGCGCTGGAACTGGCCAATACGGAATTAGGCCTTGCACTGGCCGAGGATGAAATTGATTACCTGGTGGACAATTTCACCCGCCTGCAACGGGATCCCACCGATGTCGAGTTGATGATGTTCGCCCAGGCCAACTCGGAACATTGTCGGCACAAGATTTTTAATGCTTCCTGGGACATTGACGGTGAAGCCCAGGAGAAATCCCTGTTTGCCATGATCCGCAATACCTGGGAGATGCACAGCGATGGTGTGTTGTCTGCCTATAAGGATAACGCCGCTGTCATCACCGGCTCCCGCGCCGGTCGCTTTTTCCCCGACCCTGACTCCTGCGAATACGGCTTTCATGAGGAAGATGTCCATATCCTGATGAAAGTCGAAACCCACAACCATCCTACTGCCATTGCTCCCTATCCCGGCGCATCCACCGGCTCCGGTGGTGAGATCCGCGACGAAGGCGCTACCGGCCGTGGCGCCAAGCCCAAGGCGGGTCTGACCGGTTTTTCTGTTTCGAACCTCCGTATTCCCGGTTATGAGCAGCCCTGGGAAGGGGATTTCGGTAAGCCTGACCGTATTGTTTCTGCTCTGGATATCATGATTGAAGGGCCACTGGGCGGCGCCGGGTTCAATAATGAATTTGGTCGTCCCAACCTTTGCGGCTATTTCCGGACCTATGAAGAGCAGGTCAACGGTCCGGCCGGTGAAGAAGTCCGTGGTTACCACAAGCCGATCATGATTGCCGGCGGTCTGGGCAACATTCGCGCTGACCATGTGCAGAAAGCCGATTTTGCGGCGGGCGCGAAACTGATTGTTCTGGGTGGCCCGGCCATGCAGATCGGTCTGGGCGGCGGTGCAGCCTCATCCATGAGCACGGGTGAAGGTCAGGAAGACCTGGATTTTGCCTCTGTGCAGCGGGACAACCCCGAGATGGAGCGTCGTTGCCAGGAAGTCATCGACCGCTGCTGGCAGCTGGGTGACAAGAACCCGATTCGCTTTATTCACGATGTCGGTGCCGGTGGCCTCTCCAACGCCTTCCCTGAGTTGGTAAGTGACGGTGGCCGTGGCGGCGATTTCGAGCTGCGCAATATTCCCAATGATGAACCCGGTATGTCCCCTTTGGCGGTCTGGTGCAACGAGTCCCAGGAACGCTATGTTCTGGCGGTTGAACCGGAGGGTATGGAACGCTTTGAAGCGATCTGTCGTCGGGAACGCTGTCCGTACGCAGTAGTGGGTACAGCCACTGAAGAAGAGCATCTGCGCCTGTCGGATAGCCATTTCGACAACAATCCGGTTGATCTACCGCTAGAGGTTCTGCTGGGCAAGGCACCCCGTATGCACCGCTCAGTGGAACGCACTGACTTTGAGCGCAAGGCACTGAAGCTGGCCGGTATTGATCTGGCAGAGGCGACAGAGCGGGTGCTGAGACTGCCGACCGTCGCTGGCAAGAGTTTCCTGATTACCATCGGCGACCGTTCCATCACCGGTCTGGTCAATCGAGATCAGATGGTAGGTCCGTGGCAGGTGCCCGTGGCGGACTGTGCTGTCACTGCGACCAGTTTCGATGTCTACACGGGTGAAGCCATGTCCATGGGCGAGCGTACGCCGGTGGCTTTGTTGGATGGCCCCGCGTCCGGCCGGATGGCAATTGGTGAGGCGATTACCAATATTGTCAGTGCCAAGATTGGCAGCCTGTCCGACATTCGTCTGTCGGCCAACTGGATGTCAGCAGCGTCCCATCCCGGTGAAGGAGAGCGTCTGTACGATACGGTGAAAGCCGTCGGTATGGAATTGTGTCCTGAGCTGGGTATTACCATTCCTGTGGGCAAGGATTCCATGTCCATGCGGACGGCCTGGAGCGAAGATGGTACCGAGAAATCGGTTACTTCACCGCTGTCCCTGATTATTTCTGCCTTCGCGCCGGTTCAGGATATTCGCAAGACGGTTACGCCGCAGCTGCGGACGGATCTGGGCGACACAGAGCTGGTGCTGATCGACCTGGGGCGTGGCCGGAATCGCCTGGGTGGTTCTGCGTTGGCTCAGGTTTATCGTCAGTTGGGTGATGTGCCGGCGGATCTGGACAGCCCGGAAGACCTGAAAGCCTTCTTTAATGCGATCCAGCAGTTGATGGATGAGCAGAAGCTTGTTGCTTACCACGACCGTTCAGACGGTGGCCTGCTGACTACGTTGCTGGAAATGGCTTTTGCCGGTCATACTGGTATCCGGGTTGAGCTGGATAAGCTGGCGGAAACTCCGTCTGATCTGCTGCCGGCCTTGTTCAACGAAGAGCTGGGTGCCGTGATCCAGGTACGCCGTGAGGACAAGGGTTATGTGATGGACTGCCTGGCCGAGTTCGGTCTGTCAGGTTGTGTCCACAGCATCGGTACGCTGGCGGATGAACAAAATATCGAGTTCGTCTTCCGTGGGCATGACGTGTTGACTGGCAACCGGATTCGTTACCACCGGATCTGGTCAGAGACCAGCTACCGGATCCAGGCGCTGCGTGATAATGCCGAATGTGCCCGTCAGGAGTTTGATAACCTGCTGGATGACCATGATCCCGGCCTGCACGCCGTGGTTGCATGGGATCATAACCGGGATATCGCTGCGCCCTATATTGCCCGAGGTGCCAAGCCCCGGATCGCGATACTGAGGGAGCAGGGAGTGAATGGGCAGGTCGAAATGGCGGCAGCGTTTGACCGTGCCGGTTTTGCCGCGGTTGACGTGCACATGAGCGATCTCATGAGCGGTGACCGTTCGCTGGCTGATTTCACCGGTCTGGCTGCCTGTGGTGGTTTCTCCTATGGCGACGTGCTTGGTGCGGGTGAAGGCTGGGCGAAATCGATCCTGTTCAACAGTCGTACACGGGAGCAGTTTGCCGCTTTCTTTGATCGCAGGGATACTTTCACGCTGGGTGTGTGTAACGGCTGTCAGATGCTGTCCAACCTGCGAGAGCTGATCCCCGGTGCATCGTTGTGGCCTCACTTTGTCCGTAACCGCTCCGAGCAGTTTGAAGCGCGGGTGGCCATGGTACAGATTGAGAAGAGTCCGTCGATCTTCCTGTCTGGTATGGAGGGTGACCGTCTGCCGATCGCCATTGCCCACGGTGAAGGACATGCGGAGTTTGCCAATGCGGGTGCCTTGCGCCGTTCCAGCGGTAGTGGTCTTGTAGCTCTGCGCTATGTCGACAACCACGGACAGGTGACGGAACGCTATCCGTTTAACCCCAATGGCTCTCCGGAAGGTATTACAGGCCTGACCACGGATGATGGTCGGGTTACGATCATGATGCCTCATCCGGAACGGGTCTTCCGGGCAGTTCAGAACTCCTGGCGTCCTGATGAATGGGAAGAGGATGGCCCCTGGATGCGGATGTTCCGTAATGCCCGGGTCTGGGTCAACTGATACTGAGTGAAACAGAAAACCCCGCGAAAGCGGGGTTTTTTTTGTGGCGCTTTTGGTGAATAGGGTTATACCGGTGGCACCAGAGGGCGATTGGGGTTGTCTACCGCATTAACAGCAGGACGGAAGGGCTCTGGCTGTTGAGTAGATTGATCTTGTTCAGATGAAGGACGGCTGGTAGCAATCGCAGTCGCTTTTTCGGCCAGCGTTTTTTGCAATTGTTTGACCTGTTTCTTGGAGAGTGGTTTGCCCCGTTGAATCAGTTCAAAGATTGGTTCAAGTCTGGCGCTGACGGACTCGGTAATGCGATATCCAGGCATGGCGGTGTTCTGGGTTTGTATCGTGGTATGGCCGCCATTGAGTGCCATTTGTTGCAGTAATGCTGCGAAGTCAGGGCTTTCTGTCATGATATGTCGTCGGATGAAATCCGTTCCAATGGCGTCATCCTGGCAGGCTTCCAGGTAGCAAAGCTGAGTATGGTCATGGACTTTTTTCAACCCGGTTCTGTCTTTGTTGCTCTTGCAGCCTTCCATGACCGGCATATCAATGCTGTTGAGCAGGGCATTGAGGGTGCGACTGTAGAGGAAGGGGTCTTTGGCGGCACAGTGGCGCATGCCGGTACGTGTCAGCTCACGCATATGATTGACCAAAAGCTGGATTTTCTGTTGCTGTTCCGGGGAATACTGATTCAGCCGTTTTCCGATAAACCCTTCGACAGGCGCGTCGGGTTCCAGGTTTCCGATGAGTTTTGTGAGTGCACGTTTGTTCTGGGTTTCAGCTTCGTTCCAGGTGTCGCCTGTCAGTGCGAGGAACGAATTGTGGGCGATCAGGTTACAGGGGCAGATAAACATAAAAGGCTCAACATTGACGTTGACCTTATGTGGAATGCCGGCGCTTGAGTAAACGGTGAGCGTCGTGGTTTTATCCTGCCAGTGTGCTTCCATGCTTTTCCAGGTTTCGCGACACCAGTGGCGTTCATCATCCATGGTGTCCTGAAGTGATTTGATGGGGATATGTTTGCCAATGCCCCGCAACACATCAGGGCTCATGAGGTTGGTGTAGCAGACCGGCATGTCGATGGTGGCATCCGGATTGTCCATGGCGTTTGCCAGTTCTCCGGTGCCAGCCTTGTGTTGTAGCAACAAGGCCGTCAGCGCTTCATTCAGTCGTCTAAGGGTGATCGCGTCACGTTCCCCGGCTGGATGGGCATACGCGTAGGGAATGCCTACCCTGACAGACTTTTCCAACGCCTTGCCATCCATGGATAGGCTCGATGTGTAGAGGTTTACGGCCGAATCGCTGTCACGTTTCATTGATGGGCTCAAACGCCCATGGTAACTATGTTCAAAGGGGTCTCTCTCACCCTGGGGTTCGCCGGGGTGGTGGTAGCGTAGCTGGGCGGCGGGACAGTAAGCGGTTTCCGAATGGTGCAGCGTACCATTGATACGAAAAGCCTGCTGCTTTGAAAAGACCTTGCTGGTTTCGCTCAGCTTGTCTATCAGCATGGTGTTGAATGTTTTTTTGAGCCCGGCCTTTTTGAGTTCTGCAATAATGTCTTTATTGCAGCGTGCGACCTGTTGCACCAAATCAGGGATGAAATCGGATTGTTGTTTAATATGCTGCTGATGTTGCATATACAGTTTCAGCAAGGACTTCCGGGCTTTCTGGATGTGCGGTGCCATGGAACTGCCGAGGGTTTGCCAAGCGGCCTGATACTGCTCTTCAAGGCATCGCTTAAATTCATCCGGCGTTCTGAAATCATTACGTTGTAATGTGGTAAACAGTTGTTCCTGCTCAATACAGGTTTGCAGCATTTTCGCGATATCCTGCCTTAGGCAATCCCGCAGTTCATCTGAAATGCTTTTACTATGGTTCAGTCGCCCTTTAAGCGCATCCAGTTCCCTTTTTAGGCGCGCGGGTTGTCTGGCTTCATCGCCATTTAAGGTTTCGTAGGGGGAAAGGCCAGCCATATGGCTGACTCGTGACGCCAGGCTGGATGCCTGTCTGACCAGACTCACTTCCCGATTGGTCAGGCCGGCGCCATCTAGCAATGCCTGCAGCGATTCAGCCAGCAGTGACTGGGAACGGTTTTCGTGATTTGTCAGGTACTTAATCGTATGGGGCAGATTTTGCTGAAAGTGCGAGACATGTTCTTTTAAATACTGAATAAACAGTGATTGGGCGTGTTCTGTGTTTTTGGGGTAGAGCTGTTCATCACTCAAGTACTTCAGAAACGATTGTCTTAGCCAGGCTTTTTCCCCGGCCGGTATGCGGTCCAGTGATGGAGACAAATCATGTTGTTTCCAGATGGCTTTAAGGAATGTCTGCCAGGGTTTGCTAATCACGCGTTTGAGCTGTTTTTCCTGTATGGGCTCAGGCATGGTTGCCGGTGAAACAGTCTGCGTATTGTTTCGTTCGGTGGGTGAGATTAGTGGTTCATCCGGTTCATTCGCGGAAGGCGGGCGGTTATGCAGTTTGACCAGTTGGTGGAGCTGTTCGGCTGCTGGATTAATGGCCTGAGGAGCTCTCTGATGAAGTGATGTGGTGCTGACAGGGGATTCTGCGTCCTCTTCTCCATGTGTTTTTATTTTTTTGACAAACAGTTCATCACCCTGGGCCTTTTTGACGGTTCTTTGGGAGTGGGTGGTGCCTTCAGGCTGAGGCTTTTTGGCTGGGGGCTGGTTCGCCATTCCAGCAGGTGATGTGCCAGGAATATTCGGTGTTGATGAGTCCATGTCAATGCTTCCCTTTCTCCTTTAAGAATAGATCTTGATGGACTCAGGAAGGGTAGATAAAGGCAGGCTTATATAGCTGGCATGGAATTAAAAGGAAGGTATTAATTGTAAATGGTTTTAGTGTCAACGCCCGGACAAGGGATCTCTAACGATAATGTCCGGGCTATCTGTTGCATTGTTACTGTATGGCGTTAACAAGCAATAGGATGCTGGTGGCGAGGGCTGCCAGTGAGAGGGTTAGCAGGCAGCATTCCTTGGTGGTCAATCGGTCATCCATGGTGTTTCCTCGGTAATGGTCAGTCAGTGATGCGTTGGGTGGCAAGTACCTTGTGTATGGCTGCTGCGCAAAATATTGTGATGAATCTTGCCTGTTAGCGCAGGAAGCGGGGATTATAGTAGGAGTGAAGGTTGTTCAACAATAAGTAAACACTGTGAGTTTGGAAGTCTGTGAGAATGTAAAGTCAGGGAGGGTGATGAAGTGTATGGTGGGTTTGGTATATTGGGATGTTTCCTGGTCTTGCTGGGTGGGTGTGCATCTGATCTGACGGGTTACAGTTATAGTCGTGGAGAAATTGCCAGCAAGGCATGGGTAGATGTTGGTACAGTGCTCGACGTGGGGGTTGTTGGCAGGCCGACAAATTCACAGGTTAACGCTAGTGATGCTGCTGATACCGATACTGGCAGTCGGCGAGTTCTCATCACTGTGCAACTTGATACCGGTGCGCATGTTTCTATTGAACAGGTAGTGAAGCTTGATGCTCCCATTCATAAAGGGGACAGGGTAACTCTGATCTCAGAAGGCGGTGTGACACGTGTTGTAACAGCCGAGCCCTTGATGAATCAGCAAGTCAGCCATTAGACTGCAGACTTTCCTGTTCCGGTAACCACCATGAAAAAAGATACATTAGTCGCAGTCGGCATTGTCGGCTGTATCGTTATCCTTGGAGGATTGTGGCTCTGGCACGATCATTCGACCGTGCAAACGTTACCCGCAGTGCCTGAGGATTCGGCTACGTTTGATCCGGTGCCCGTTTACTCAGAGGATACTGACCTGCACAGCGATGCCGAGGATGTCACGCGTATCATTGTCAGTGATAGTCTTAAGGGTGGCAGTGATGTAGATATTGATCAGGTACTTTCCGACAAGGTGATTGTCAACGACAAGGTGGTCAATCTCCCTCAAAAGGGCAATCAATAAATGGTCTGTCGTTGGCCTGCCTGATTTTATATGAGTAACCACACTATGAGCCCCTTAATTGAAGTCGATGAGCTGGCCGGGATGCTGGGTGATAAGTCGCTAAGGCTGATTGATGCTCGCTTCTCGCTGCAGGATATCGCTCTGGGTAAACAGCAATATCTTGATGGCCATATTTCGGGTGCCGTTTATGCGGATCTGGAGCAAGACTTGTCAGGTCCAATTACGCCAGGCACAACGGGTCGGCACCCGTTGCCTGATCCGGTGCAATTTGCGAAACGGTTGCAGTTCTGGGGAATCACTGAATCTACGAAGGTTGTTGTCTACGATGATGGCAGCCATGCCATGGCCGCACGTTGCTGGTGGTTGCTGGCGTGGGTTGGCGTTTCCCATGTGCGTGTGCTTCATGGTGGTTTTAATGCATGGGTCGAAGCGGGGTTTCCGGTGACTCAGGATATCTGGGTGCCTGAACCGAGCGATACCGTGTTTTCACCCGGTTATCTGCAGACGGTTGAAGCGGATGAGGTCTTGGGGCTGTCACGTCAATCAGCCGTATTACTGGATGCAAGAGGGCGAGAGCGTTTTGCCGGGCGGGAAGAGCCCATTGATCCGGTGGCGGGACATATTCCCGGTGCTATCTGTATGCCGTTTGCTGACAATATGGATGGCAATCATCGCTTCCTTTCACCGGATGTTCTGGCGGAGCGTTTCGGGCGTTTTTATTCCACCTCTGATACGGACTCACGGCCGGTGTGCTATTGCGGTTCCGGCGTAACAGCTTGCCATAATATCCTGGCCATGCGACTTGCAGGCTTGCCTTGGCCGATGTTGTACCCCGGCTCCTGGAGTGAATGGATCACTGATCCTGCGCGTCCTGTGGCAACCGGCGACTGAGTCAGCGCCGGCAGGGAACCAGTGAGCGTACATCCTCCTCTTTCAACAGTTGCATGATCAGCTTGTCCTGGCTCTTTTCGCCCTGGACGCGGAGTTTGACTTCATAGTGATCCCGCTCTGGCTTGAATTCAGCAATGAAGTTGCTGACTTCAAAACCGCCACCCCGACTGGTTGAAAGGATTTTCTCCAGACAGCCGGGATTGTTGGCTGTGATCAGTTTGAGTTGAATGCTGGTCATGCTGTGTTTCCGTCGTTGTGTGCCGCCAGTAATAAAAAACCCCCGGACCGGTTAGGTGCGGGGGTTTTTTGTATCTGCTGCCTTCAGTCACAAACGCTTCCCCGCCGGCTGATCATGGTCATAATCCCGGTCATCTTAATCAGTTTAGTGGAAGTCGCTGCAAATGCTGTCAAGGCTTAATCGCTCAGTATTCTAAGGCGAGGTAAGTATAACACGCATATTTGTGTTGAAAACCCGTGAATGTGTGCGTTTTGTCCACGTGGAGATTTTGGGCTGACTAAACTGGCGGAGAGTGTTTTCTGCGGAGACCTGCAATGCTGCGTGACAAGCACAATTTGGTTGATGACTTTCCCGAGTATCAGGAACGAATCCAGACCCTGAAACAAAGTGATGAAAACTTCAGGAATCTTGCCCGAGAGTACCACGAGGTTGAGCACCAGGTGCGTGGTCTGGAAATGCAGAATGTGCCGACAACGGATGCGCATTATGAGGCATTGAAGATGAAGCGGGTGCAGCTTAAAGATGCCATATTCAATCAATTGAGTAAGGGAGCGTCATGATTGTGATGGTGCCCACCCTGACAAATAAAGGGGTGGGTGTTATTCCGATTGTCTGATGGTATTGTAAGCTTCCACTTGGCGGGTGCAGCGAAAACGAGGTTCTCTGCTGCATGTGAGGCTGCCTGCATGTAAAAATCCATCCAGCATGGTTGTGCGCCCTTGATGACCGCCAGGTGTATGTTAATGACAACCCGGTATCGGGCAAAGAGAAACGAGAAACATGCAAGAGTGGAAGCCAGATAGCTGGAGACAGAAAACGGCCCTGCAGCAACCGGAATACCGTGATCCCGTTAAGGTCAGGCAGGTCGAATCAGAATTGCGTCGCATGCCGCCGCTGGTGTTTGCCGGCGAGGTACGTGCGTTGTATCAGCAGCTGGCTGATGTTTCAGAGGGGCGGGCCTTCCTGCTTCAGGGGGGGGATTGCGCCGAGAGCTTTGCTGAGTTCTCTGCGGATAATATTCGCGATACCTTTAAGGTGCTGATGCAAATGGCGGTCGTCTTGACCTTCGGTGCCAGCTGCCCAGTGGTCAAGGTAGGGCGACTGGCTGGCCAGTTTGCCAAGCCCCGTTCGCAAGGTATCGAATCCCGCGATGGTGTTGAGTTGCCTTCCTATCGTGGTGACATCATCAATAGTAATGAATTCACTGAAGCGGGGCGTGAGCCTAACCCGGAACGGTTGCTGGCGGCTTATCATCAATCCGCTTCAACTCTGAACCTGATTCGTGCGTTTGCACAGGGGGGGTTGGCCTCTCTGGAGCAGGTGCATGAATGGAATCTGGGCTTTGTCAAAGCGACGCCGCAGTCTCAGAAGTACTTGCGTCTGGCTGAGCGGATTGATGAAGCATTGGCCTTCATGAAAGCCTGTGGTATCACTGGCGCCAACACAGCCGCCATCCGGGAAACCAGTTTCTATACTTCCCATGAAGCACTTCTATTGCCTTATGAAGAGGCGCTGACCCGTCGAGACAGCCTGACAGGCGACTGGTATGACTGCTCTGCCCATATGCTCTGGATTGGTGACCGTACCCGTCAGCCAGATGGTGCCCATGTCGAATTCATGCGGGGTATCCATAACCCGATTGGCATTAAGGCGGGCCCGACAACGAATCCTGATGAATTGCTGCGTCTTCTGGATACGTTGAACCCTGACAATCAGCCAGGTCGTATTAACCTGATTGTGCGTATGGGGTCAGACAAAATAGAAGAGTGTCTGCCTCCGCTGATTCAGGCGATTCAGCGAGAAGGTTGCAAGGTGGTCTGGAGTTCCGATCCCATGCATGGCAATACCATCAAGGCTGCGAATGGTTATAAAACCAGAGAAGTGACCCGGGTCTTGCAGGAGGTTCGCCGTTTCTTTGCGGTGCATCGGGCAGAGGGAACCTATGCGGGTGGCGTACACTTTGAAATGACGGGGCAGAATGTGACGGAGTGTGTGGGAGGCTCACATTGTGTGACTGTTGAAGGATTGGCTGATCGATACCATACCCATTGCGACCCAAGGCTGAATGCCAGCCAGTCACTGGAGATGGCGTTCCTGATTGCGGAAACACTGAAAGATTGTAGAAAGGATCATCTGACCACGTTAGGGGATTCAATCACGGAACAAGTGGTAGCTTGATAAGATCCGGATGTCTGCCCAGTGTAGTGTCCGGATATTTTGGTAGAGAAATGTATATTTAGGTTTAATAAAAAAGGGTTGCAGATAAGCAACCCTTTTTTAATTTGGTCGGTGTGAGAGGATTCGAACCTCCGACCCCTTCCTCCCGAAGGAAGTGCGCTACCAGGCTGCGCTACACACCGTTAGTTTGTCAGGGTGGCCCCTGAATGCGGAGCGAATAGTACTTCCAGTCGGTGGAGGTTGCAAGCCTGTTTCCCCGTATTAAACGGGGTTTTTCGGTAAAAACGTACATATAGAATCTGTCTATCAGGTAGGAAGGGGTGTGGCAAAACAATAGAGAGTTTTGACTCTAACTTGTTTTTTCGAAAGGATAAAATAGTCAAGCACTTTGCTGTTTGCTAATAGACATATTAAATCTGGAAGCAGGTATTAGGAGATAAAAAATAGATAGTCAATAGGGTTGATTAGCGGTTGTTGGATTGTGCTTATATGTATCAATAGAAGGTTCGAGTTCATATTGATTTGCTTCCAAACAGTTTGTTTTTTTGTGGTGTGTCGAGAGTACAATGAAAGTGGTGTATCTGTATGGGGTCAGAGTCATGTCAGTCTAGCTCTGGCTATAAGTGGGTAATACTCAGGGGTTGTGTTATTTGTTTTGCTGGTGAAAGGTTGTCGTGCGATGTTTGATTATGAGTGTTGCTTATAAGGGTGCATTGTTAATCAGGTAGGTCCTGTTCATAGCTGCATGGAAAAATAGAACCCAGGGAGAGGGAGGCATGAATCAATACTGGTGTTAGCACGTCTGCCCATATTCTGTACCCGGATATTAGTGGTTGGTGTGTGGTTTATTGGCTAAATGAAGGGCTGCTGAATACTGGGTTGCCGAGTTTGGGAATGTGATTATGGTAGAGTGATTCAAGAAGGCCTAATTCTGCTGCTTAGGGCTATGTTTCTTTTGTATTTTTACATCGTTTACTGCACGCCGTTATATGGTTGTGCACAAGTTACTAGTTGTGAAGCATTATCATGACTGGGTGTGAAGTCTTAAAACGTTTAGTGACCGATGGTATCTACCGAATTTTTATATAATTGCACCTGTATTCCGGTAAATGAAGTGCCCATGATGCGACGACAGAATCATGGGCACTAATGGCTGTTATTCTACGACACAGTCCAGACGCTTTTTGCCAGTGCGTTCCAAATAGGCGGCAAAGTCAGCGGGAATACGGCCCGCATTGCTGCCTTCCCAGATGATTTCGTTGCCTTCATTGGTTTCGTAACGGAAAGTCATACGCTGAACATCACGACGCTTGCGGGTGGTAGATTTACCTGCCA
The DNA here is from genome assembly GCA_964291505.2 of uncultured Kistimonas sp. Taxonomy (GTDB): domain Bacteria; phylum Pseudomonadota; class Gammaproteobacteria; order Pseudomonadales; family Endozoicomonadaceae; genus Kistimonas. Next base: position 1,076,919 of record OZ220216.1, read on the forward strand.
GTGAATCGTTAAGCTCTTCGAGGCTGATGTTGTGATCTTTCATCAGCTGAATGATGGTTTGAAGTTGTTCCTGCTTTTCTTGCAGGGCAGCGGCCTGCTGCTCTACTTCCTCTTTTTTCTCTTCCAGGACAGCCTGAACCCGAGAGAGAACGTTCTCTACATCTTCGATGTGTACAGACTTGAACAGGGTGCGAAGCTTGGTTTTGGATTTGAGGACGGCGAGAGATTCTTCGAATATATTCATAGGTGCGTTATCTTCGTAGTGTAATGTTGTGTATTTAACGGCTCACGCGAGCGCCATTGACCATTCGGAATTTCTGGCGCATCTCTTTTATGCAGACAGGTGATTAGCAACGATCATGCATGTCACTGAAGTCATAACATGCTGCGCTATTCACCTCTCTGAACATGAACATCTTATGCGCAGAAGTTAAGTTTGCCAGAAAATTGAACGCTTGTAATCAATTCGGGTTTATTTACTATAAAATCCGCAAAGCCTTTCGTTTTCGCACGTATTCATTCGCGTATTATCCTTGTCGTTTGTTCTATGTCTGTCGTTTATTGCACCACTCGAAGCCTGCCAATAAATTCACGGTTATCACAGGTGCTACCTGTCAATTTTCGTTGTTGTTTGCGATAGAGAGCCATCTCTGCGCCAACGGCTTCTCGAAGTGTGACCCGACCTGCATATTTACCATGGCTGTCGATGCGTAAAGCGCCTTCTTTTAGGGCTTCAAGGTAGCGTTGCTGTTCTACAAAATAACGCAAGGCTATTTTAATCAGCATGGGAGGTACCTGATCGGCTGCGATCATTTCCTTGTGTATGCCAATTTTCAACGGTGCCGGTTCGGAAATTCTGAATAAATGTGGCCATACTTCCCTGACAATGCGCAATGCCTCTGACTTGGGTATTTCAGCTTTCGATCTGCCTGACAGTTTTTCAATATCTTGTTTCAGTGTCTCGCTAATGCGTGAGTCCATCGTTTTGTGTTCCGCTGATGGTGTCTTCTGCATAAAAACGTATGCTATTCATTTCATTATGTTGTGTGCAGCATAAACCAGACTGTTATCAACGACTAGAGCCGACTAGTGAAAACAGGCGTTTTTCTTTGAGTCTTGAGGGCAGGAAAATATTTTGGGTGTCAGTTGCATTGATGTATGTCGTGTTTTCTGGCTATCAGTATGAACTCGCATAGTTGGTTGAACATTACTTTGATTGGCTAGAATCATAAATAACCCTCATTCAGGGGGCGGGCTAAGGACGGCTTCAGGAACAGAGTGAATTATGCGTGTATGTCATGGATGTCAGAAACCGGTGCGCGAGAATGCCATTCATGTGATGGGGAAGTATTGGCATACGCATTGTTTTGTTTGTGCAGGCTGTGGCCAGTCCCTTAAATCTGATCGGTTTGTAGTCTTTGGTGATAAGCCGTGGCATACGGATTGTCTTCGTTGCCCTGGCTGCCATAAGCCAGTTGTTGGGCAGTATATAGAAAAAGATAATGCGCCCTGGCATGTGGCCTGTTTTCATCACAAATTTACGCCTGCGTGTGCGGTTTGTGGAGACCCCTTGCAGGGGCGCTATTTTGAGGATTTCTGGGGGAATCGTTATTGCGCAAAGCATCGAAACTATGATCGGTGCACCAGTTGTGGCCGTATAGTCTGCGGGCCTTTGACCGGGGGAGGAATGCGCTTTCCAGATGGCCTCGTCATCTGCAACCTGTGTTGCGACAGTGGCGTAGTTACAGAAGTCCGCGCTGAAACCTTGTTGCAGGAAATGCGTCAGTCGTTGAGCCAGATAGGGCTGAATCTTGCAAATGCCCCGACGCCTGTTCATTTGGCAGGGCGCGATGAATTGCATAAGTTCAGTCGTCACAAGTATCATCAAGAGCACCCTTTGCTGGGGCTTGCCCGCTGGCAGGTGACCCGCGCCAGTGGTCGGGTTGTGGATCGTTCCTTTCAGGACATTATTATTCAGCAGAATCTTCCGGAGCTGCATTTTAGAACGGTAGCCATTCATGAACTCTGCCATGCCTGGTTTTTTTATAATCAGTATGAAGGACTCCCACTAGAGGTTGAGGAGGGCATGTGTGTGTTGATGGAATACCTTTGGTTGCGGCGTCAGAAAACCCGGGAAGCGGCATATTTTATCCGACAGATAACACAATCGCCTGACCCTATTTATGGTGATGGCTTTCGCCAGGCGCGTCAGGCGCTGAAACGTTTGCCCATGAAAGTCCTGCTACAGTATCTGAAGGAGAAACGCCGTTTCCCGGGCGCTATTGCTGCGTTTTTTTATCATTAACAATGCTACTGGGTGAGAAGGAGATGGGCATGGATGCTAATGCTTTTGGTGATGACATTATTACGGTAAGACCCCAGGAAGCGACTGAAACCCTCCAGAAGCTGCCCTATTTTATTGGAATTTCCGAGCAGACGGCCGGGAGTAAGGGGTTATCGCTCAGTTTTATCGTGATACCGCCAGGGGCTGTGTCTGAAGCCCATGAACATGACGGTTATGAATCTGCGATCTATGTGCTGGAGGGGGAGGTCGAGACCCGCTATGGCGAATACCTTGAAAAGCGGGTTATTAACCGCGCCGGTGATTTTATTTATATTCCTCCGGGGCTGACACACCAGGCGTTCAACATGAGTCAAACAGAGCCTGCCCGTGCCCTGGTGGCCCGTAACGATGCCAATGATGTGGAAAAGGTGATATTGAGTGATCCTCCGGCCTGATCTCGGTATCTGTTACCGTTTGTGCAGTTCTGATGGCATGTCGAGTGGGTATGAGGCAGAATCTGCCCACTGTTTTCACTGACCGTTCGGGGCTGTTATGGAACTATCCCTGTCTTTTCCAGAAACCCGTGTATTGGGCGCGTTGATTGAAAAAGCCATCACGACGCCGGATCAATACCCTCTCACGCTGAACAGCCTGACCAATGCCTGTAACCAGAAAAGTAATCGGGAGCCAGTGGTTTCCTACGAGGAATCTGAGGTGCAGCAGGCAGCTGATAGCCTGATTGCCAAGCGGCTGGTGACTGAGCAGTCCGGGTTTGGCAGTCGGGTTCAGAAGTACCAGCATCGTTTCTGTAATACTGAGTTTTCGAACCTTCGTTTTTCTGAGCAGGAGCTGGGTATTCTCTGTGTTCTTTTTCTGCGTGGTGCCCAGACGCCGGGTGAATTGCGCAGCAGAACTAATCGGCTTTGTTCTTTCACCGATGTGAAAGAGGCTGAGGCTGTGCTGGATAATCTGGCAGCAAGGGCTGATGGGCCGTTTGCTCGGAAAATGCCCCGTGAGGCGGGTAAGCGGGAGTCCCGCTATATTCACCTGTTCTGTGATGAGCAGGGAGAGGTGATGAATGCCTTTGATAGTGATGAGAGCCAGGTGAGGGAGGGCTTGGAAGAGCGCGTCGACATCCTGGAAGGACAGGTAAAGCAGCTTCAGGCGCAGATTGCAGCCATGGCAGAGAAGCTGTCTTCATAAGCGAACCTTTGTGACCAGTCTGGGCTCTCAGGCGTCGTCCTCTTCGATCATGTCCAGGGCCATGCGCAGGCCCTGCTGAATACCCTCCAGATAGATTTCCCTTTCCTCATTAGGTATGGCTTCATCTCTGGAGGGCAGGGCTTTCTTTTCCAGATCGGCTTGCAGCTTCAGGTAACATTCCAGACGCTTTTCAATTCTGAATATGCTCTTTTGCGTGCTCATGGGCTAATCCCTTGGGTGTCTGAAAAGTGAATCGGCATAGTGTGGGGCAATTTGAGGAAAAAATGCCGATACTCTGGCTGTTTTGTTCTTTTGCCGGGCGCGTTAGTATCGAACCCGATGGAAATGATGCCGATGGCGTCATTGGTTAATTCCGTTATCACGTGGATATGTATGGCAGTGGTTAAGACCCGAACATCAGGAAAGCAGGTTTTTTCGCAGGAAACCCGGGATGAGGCGATGAAAATCGCCCGTGGTACACAGCGTCCTGGCCAGACCAAGGAACAGACGCGTTTGATTGCTCAGGGAATTCAGAAGGGCATTGATCAATATAAGAAGCAGCAGAAAGCCAAGGCTCGTGAGTTTGATAAGCAGCGCAAGAAAAGTCAGTCTCGTCAGCCGGAAGCCGTTGACGTTCAAGAGGTCAAAGAGGTGGTGACCTACCGCCAGCATCCACTCCCATGGATATTGCTGGTTATGACATGGGTGGGGATTGCAGCGTGTGCCGGGTTGTTAGTGCACGGATAATACAGATTTTGAGCGTAAAAAAAGCCGGACAAGCCGGCTTTTTTATGGGGTTGAACTATCGCTTAGTAGCGACGCTCGAAACCACCACGGTTGTTGTCGCGACGACCACCACCGTTGCCACCGGTACGCTCGGTAGCGAAGTTGACGCGCAGATCGCGACCGCCAACGCTCTGGCCGTTAGCAGCCAGGGCTGCTTCAGCGTCAGACGCGTCTACGAAGGATACGAAACCGAAACCGCGAGAGCGGCCAGTTTCACGATCCATGATGATTTTCACTTCCTGCAGTTCACCAAACTGACCGAAAACGGCTTCCAGGTCCTGCTCAGAGCTGGAAAATGCCAGGTTGCCTACAAACAGTTTATTCTGTTGCATGTTGATTCATCTCCGATGACGTTATCACTACTACTTCACTGTTACCTTAAACATCGAACGCCACAAAGAGACTATGCGTTTTCGGGCATCAGTTAAGGGACACTTAATTGAGAGGCGAGTCTAAACTGTTTTGTGTCTGGCGTACAATACATTAATCGTCAAATTCGGGAAAAGAGTGTAAGGAAATCTGCGCATTAATTGTACGGTTTTACGGCGGATTTCACTGTATTTGCAAGAATTAAACTCTTTTTGATTGAAGTAAATAAAATCAAGCCTCTGAGGGATATAAAGCAGGTTGAATAAACGGAATTAATGCCAGAATAAGTGCCTGCTCATAAACACTGCTACGGGTTAAGCGATGATCCGTCAGCAGCCCGATAGCGCCGCCTTTCTGTTTGATATTGTGCTCATTGAACATGGCATCCATGGCGTCTCCCAGCTCAGCGCCTTCAGTAATCCGCCGTAGCGCTTCAGGTGGTAGCGGCAGACTGGCGGAACGGGCTTCGCCGCGCTGATCAGCGCTTTCGATCACCATCCAGGCAAAGGTCAGCGGGGCTTCAATGCCGGCTTCCAGCCCAACCCAGAAATCGGCGTCGGGTTGTTGTTGACGGGCATGTTTGGCCCGGTTGCGTGCACCGGTCAGGGTTTCTTCGCCCGACAGGGGTTGATCGGCAACGCCACTATTGACGGCGATGCCTTCAAACATCATCTCTTCATGCGAAAAGACTTGGGTAAAGGCTTGTTTTACGGCATTGATTTTGGCCGGATTGGTAGAAGCAACAATGACTTTGCGCATAATTAATGAGCGTTTTTCCTTTACAAAATGTGTGATCAGAGCCAGTCGTTCAGCATGACACCGATACTGAGCCGGTTAACGCTGGCGTTATAGTCGATAAGACTCTCGCCGTAACCATTGAAATACTGCACATAACCCCTGATTCGCGGTGTTAACGGGAATGACCAGCCCAGTTCCACGGCACCTTTGTTATCGCTACGGAGATTGTTCCTCACCATAACACTGAGCTTATGCACGCCCAGGGTGTAGAACATCTGGACATCGCCATAGCCGAGGTATTTCTCTATATCCGGATTGTCGTCCCCACGGGGGTCATCCGGGGAGTCCTTACTGCTTTCCGGTATCCGCCACCAGGGATTGACGGAGAAATAGAAGTTATCGTGCTCAAAGACAAAGTTGGCAAACAACCGGTTCCAGCTACGCGACAGGCTGCCGCTGCGGCCATTCGACTGGTGGTTGATGCCGGTCTGAATCATGCTGAGCTTCAGGCCAAAGACATCGTAATCCGTATTAAAACTGAAGAACGCCTCGGGCTCATGGTTGGTATCCCTGAACGGGCTGGAATGATCCTTGTTATAGGCCTGCCACCAGGAAACCCCGGTATAGGCAAAATACAGATCACCGTGTCCATTGAATACGCCCTGGGCGACCGGCACCTTGAGGCTGAGCTGGAATTTGACCTCGGTACTGTCGAAGTCATCTTCGCTGGCATCAAAGGGCTTGGAGTTCGGATTACTGTTGTAGGAAATCGGCAGGAAATAGTTTTGCCGATGCGGCGTCAGGACAAACAGCTTGTTCTGGGTGCGCTCCTCCTGCTGGACACGTTGCTCCAGCAGTGACTCCGTTTCCTTGCCGCTGGCCGCAGAGGTGATGTCTGAGCCAGCAGCCGGTGCGTCCAGGTCGGGCAGGGCATCCACCGTTTGTGGTCGGCAGCGAGCCTGAAGTTGTGCCACGGTTGTGTCCGGTGAAGCCTCATCGAGGGCTTCCAGCAGACAGGCCTGATACGCCGATGCCCAGAGCGATTGAGGGATAAACGCAGATAGAAGGCCTGCCGTAACGATAGCTGGCAAAGAGGCAGGTTGGCGACATGGAAAATCAGGCATACGGCTATGACGTCCTGAGGCTGTGTTATTGGGTGCAATGGTATATTTCCTATAGCCTGTCGGCTACGGAAAATGCTTGTTTTTATGGGTATTTTGGGGAGAAGAACGTTAGGTTTAGACCTTGGTCTAATAGATGGCAGCGTGTCTGGGCCATATCGACGAAGGTCGAATGGTGATTGTTGACCGTTCCGGTATCCTGATAACCATGGAAAAACCGGAAGGAGGTGACTGCCATGACATGCCATTGCAACCTGTATGTAATGAATAATGCGTCACCCTGTGTCAATCGGTTGATGAACACCGTTCAGGTTCAGCCGTTTCTGGAAGAGTTTCCGGGGTTTATGAGTGGCCGAGCTGTGCTGGCGATGGCGCTTGCTGCAACCTTCCTGGCGAATAGTCGGCTGTACCGAAAAAAATACAGGCCGAGATCCATGAGTCGCCGGGTGTGCAAACCCGGTAAGCCTGAATCTCTCTGGTTCAGACGCAGAAAACCAGTGAACTATGGTGGGTAACTGTCATTAGTGATAGGTTTTTCTTGCATAGAGCTTCAGCGTATAAACAAGGCGTCTTGGCCTCTCAGGTTGCCAGCGTACGATGTGTCAAAAATATATATCAATGCTGACACATATAGCTGGCGTTATCGGCTAAATGTGCATGGGTTTTGATTTGTCAACTGATATCCCGCTTGTTTTTTTAATCTTATACCCTGACTGGCACATCGCTTAGCATATAGCAATGTGTCAGCCGGAGCCTAAAGTGTCACACGTTATAGCTGATCGACATTAGATCATTAAACTGATAACTGACAGTCCTGTTTGTATCTGGTGCGAGTGGGTCGCTCAATGTTGACCAAATCCAGATTTCAACACTATGGACTCCCTTCTGTTGGTCCCAGATAAGGTTTAATAGTGTTTTCAAATGTGGAAATATAATCCTCATATCCTGCACAACTCTGAATCAGATTGAGTGACTTGGTCAATTTGTAACAAAAGGCTATTCTGTTCCCAGCATCGAGTGGGTGGCGTAATTCTTGCTGAAAGCTTCGATACTTCACGGTGCTGCGACTGTAGACTCTGTGATCGCCTATTACGGAGCAGTAGTTATATTCGCTGTCGGCGCCCGTTTCTTTTCCTGGCGTAAATGCAAATTTACCAGGCGCGTATCTGTATTCATTTTCTATTGAGAAGTCACTAAAACTCAGATCGCGGTGTTTGCAGATCAGTATTGGAACGGCGCGTTTTTGGTTGGGATCAGGCGCCGTTAGAGCTTGGGGTGGTTTTGGCGCAAACACGTTATTAGTGGGCGTGCTCTTTTGTTCAGATATTCGCGGTATGCCGCGACGCGCGTCACACCCGAAATAAAGAGACATCAGACGATCATCATGAGGATTCTTTTGATCCATCAGCGTAATGCACATTTCTTTATCTCCTGGGCGGAAGGGATCCCAGGGCAGAGGGAAGTCTTGCTTGATCGTTCCCGCTTTTATTGTGACATTCTTGTATTCTTTGTGGTTATCGACTCTGACGCAGTCACTGATGTACTGGTTATTAGATGGTGCCCCGTTGGGGTAGGCTATCGTAGCACCAGGCTTATGTCGGTTAGTTAGTATTACCGTCATCTTGTCCGGAATGCTGCTGTACTTGCAGACGGTGAGGGGAATGCCAACTTCCTGGCTGGGCGTTGTTGCTGAATCACGGTCCATGATGGCACAGTTTTCAGACAAGTTTTTATTCTCGTCCAGGATGAAACAGTACTCTGACTTGCCTCCTGCATTCAGCGGCATGGCTATCTCTCGCTGAATGTACCCAAGTTTCACAGAAAGTGACTTGTAGCCCTTATGGTCCACGCCGCTCAGGCAATGCCCATAGTTACGGTTTTTAGGGGCTTTTAGGGCAGTATTGCCATTGGAGCTAATCCATTGGGTGAACTCTTTTCCGTTAGAGTCAATGGATTCCTGGTATCGGAAATACAGGAAGAGCTCCATCGTACCGGACAGACTGTTGTGCTTACAGATTGACCAAGGAATGCCCGCTGTTGAGCTGGGTGCAGGTGCAGGTGTAGGTGTAGGTGCAGGTGATCCAGCAGGTGGTTTCCCTACACGGCATCTGCTGCCATCGAACTCTCCAACAAGCAACTCTGAACGACTTGTTGCCAAATAGCACCCATGTTGGCCAGGTTTAAAATCCGATTCCGGGTAAACGGTTTTGGATTGTCCACTTAATTTCAGTGATATCCATTTATTGTTCCCGATATATCTGGAATCGTAAGTCTCACACCAGATAGTTGGTTGAAGTTCAATACCGTGAAAGCGCTGAGTGCCTGTAATTAAATAAGTGACTTTAGCGTTGATATCATCTTTGCAGAGGCTTATAGGATCGCCCCAGCCTCCGGGAGGCTCAGGTATAGGTGTAGTTTCTGCTACTGACTCACGGTATCTGCACTCTTGAATGACTTCGTTTTTAGTATTGAGCGTGTAGCACACTTCTTTTCTGCCTTTTTCAATATGAATATCAGCATCGGTGATGTTTTGTGGGACGGTAATGGTTTTTTTGAAAGAGCCGTAAGTCAATGTAAAGGCTTTGTACTTTGATATGTCATCCGAGATGCAATGGCTGACGTCTCCCTCGAGTTTTGAAATTTTCATATCAAATTCAGGCCAGCCGGTTGTTCCTGGTTTACGTTCAAATCTGACGCTAGGTCTTGGATCCTCCGGGAGCGCATGGGATGCGCACACCGACAAATGTATGACTTCATGAGGCTCTTCAGGCGATGGAGCTGGAGCCGGAGCCGGAGCCGGAGCTGGAGCCGGAGCCGGAGCTGGAGCTGGAGCTGGAGCTGGAGCTGGAGCTGGAGCTGGAGCTGGAGCCGGTGTTGGTGTTGGTGTTGGTGTTGGTGTTGGTGTTGGTCTTGGCGTTAGTGTAAATGTAGGCGCAGGCGCAGGCGTAGGCGTAGGTGCCGTTGCTACAGATATTCCTGGTGTAGTACTCGGCTTTTTGGGATTTGAATAGGCTGGAGGTACGTCTGAGACATCCACAATGCAATCTGGATCGCATTTTTTCCACTTCATATCGCCATCAACTAAATTTCCAAGTAACGAGTAGACTTGTTGTTCTTCTTTATCAGGAAAAGCCTCTTTTTTCATATAGACATTGATGCGGTATTCATTAGGCCCTGTTTGGACGGCGGCAAGTTTTTCAGCAGCAACGGTTTTGGATTGATAGCTGTTATGTATTTCCGGGGGCATATTCCGTTTGGCTGCGACATGACGCTCAATCATTATCTTGGTTTCGTGAGCAAGATTAGCGGCTTCAACAATATTGGTTTTTTCGACGCTTGGCCGGAAAAAGAAGCTGGCAGCCAGAAATAGAATGCTTAATACCGCGATAACCGCAAGGAGCTCCAGCGCGCTATGTCCTTTGAATCCCTTCATGTTTTTGCCTGTCTTAAATTTACAAATCTGCCATCCTAAAAATTATTATAGTTGCATGATAGATTAGGTTTTTATTAGACTGCTATTTAGCGTAAAGCATGAAATGGTATGGATATATTTTTTGTTATAATAAAAATATTTAAGCGTAATAAATATGGCTGTTATTGCGCTACTTTTTTGTCATTCGTTGAGGTTTGGTATTTTTAATAAAGAACACAAGTAGAATTGTATTTTGTTTTCTTGGGTTGGTTTTCGTCTTTAGGGGATGAACTGTCAATGATAACTATAACCAAAAATGCGCAGTATAATGATTATTGAATGCTGTTAGATCCGTAATTGACGGCGCTGAATTATGGCCTTCAAAATGATATTTTCGTAATTTAGTCTGCGATAGTTTTTTAGTAAAGTCAAAATAAAACCACCGGCTATGTCGGTGGTTTTATACTTATATGTTGTTTCGTGTTGTGAGTTTATTTACAGCTAATGATATTTCTACCTTGTTGCTTCACGTTAGAGTAACGCCCCTTAATTAACTTTTTATCAACGGTCAACAAATAGCAGGCAGCAGGGTCGCCTGGTGAAAAGTCGGATAATGGCTTTACACACTGAGAATAGAAATCCACATATTTGTCTTTGACTTTTTCAGTGTATTTAACTACGCATATTCTCTCAAGCTTATTATCTGGGGTGCTCTCAGCTGTCATGACGCGGGCCTTTAATTGTTCGGTGCGGGAATTGAAATGTTGGGTCCAGTCAGAGTCGTATTTGCTTTTGTCGAAAAAAATCTTAGACCAGAAGTTTGGATCTTTTGATTCTCTCACGACGTGTATTGTTAGCGTATCGTCGTTGCGATCTGATGGTTTTTTTGAGCCAGTGATGCAATTTTTTCCATTTTGTTTAATGTCAGAATAGCGTCCCTTGATTAACTGACGGTTCATCGTTAATGAATAGCAAGGGGCAGGGTCGTCTGATGAAAAATCAGATAATGGCTTGACGCAATGATAATAATCATCAACATAATAGTTTTTGACTTTTCTGGTGGATTTTACTGTACAGATTCTTTCCAACTTATCATCTGGGGTGCTCTTAGCCGTCATGACGCTGACAGTTATTCTTCCGGTATAGAAATTATGGGACCAGTCAGAACCGTATTTGCTTTTATCAAAGAAGATTTTTGGCCTGAAGTCTGGGTCACTTGATTCTCTCACGACGCGGACTGTCATGGTTCCATTGTTTTTTGGTTTTGTAGCAAATTTCGAATTGTTGTTGCAGCCTACAAACTTGCCTTCATGGTTTCGAATCAATGTTGACTTTATTAGTTTTAAATCTTGAGTAATAAGATAACATGGATCCTTTTCATTGTTGGTAAAATCGTTTGCGGGCTGGGCGCATTGTCCGTAGTCATACGCGGTAATATTGCCAATCTTTCTTTTACCACTGACAGTACAAATTTTCTTTACCTCATTGCCTGGCTTACTATCAACATCCATCACGGTCATTGTTATTCTTCCCGTGTAAAAATTATGCGACCAAATCCCCTTGGTCTGAGTCACTTGAAACTTGGGTCGGAATGAATCATCCCTTACCTCTCTGGCAAGGTAAATAGTGCCAAGAAAGGGAGTGGCAGCGGGTGTTGATGGTTTGGGTGGATTGCCCGGTTGATTGCCCGGTTGATTGCCCGGTTGATTGCCCGGTTGATTGCCCGGTTGATTGCCCGGTTGATTGCCCGGTTGATTGCCCGGTTGATTGCCCGGTTGATTGCCCGGTTGATTGCCCGGTTGATTGCCCGGTTGATTGCCCGGTTGATTGCCGGGTTGATTGCCGGGTTGATTGCCCGGTTGATTGCCCGGTTGATTGCCCGGTTGATTGCCCGGTTGATTGCCGGGTTGATTGCCCGGTTGATTGCCCGGTTGGTTGCCCGGTTGGTTGCCCGGTTGACTGCCCCATGGCGTAGGATAAGTCGGTGGGGCTGGCGGACCGGCAGCAACAGTAATGCCCGTCGATTCGGGCTTGGTTTTCTTGTCTGGTGACGAGGTTGGCGGCAAGGTTGGCGGCAAACTTAAAGAATCGACTAAACAATCTGTTTTACAGGCGCCCCATATCATATTGCCATCGACTAAATTGCCCAGTAGCGAATACACCTGTTGTTCTTCCCGATTAGGGAACGCATCTTTTTTAAAATAAACATTGATCCGGTATTCGTTAGGGCCAGTCTGCATGGTTTCAATTTTTTCAGCCGCTACAGTACTGTCTGCTTGAAAGCTGCGAGATACTCCAGGTGGCAGGCTCCGTTTGGCTGCGACATGACGCTCAATCATTGTTTTGGCTTCTTGAGCAAGGTTGGCGGCCTCTACAATGTTGGCTTTTTCGACGCTTGGCCGGAAAAAATAGCTGGCAGCTAAAAATAGAATGCTTAATACGCTTATGACCGTAAGGAGCTCTAGCGCGCTATGCCCTTTGAATCCCTTCATGCTAGTGCCTGTTTTTAATTTAGGAATTTCGATTCCCTAAATTATAGTTGCACTGAATGTTGTGCTGTTATTCGAGTACTTTTTTTGAAATTAATGATTGAATAAATATGAGCATACTTTCTTATATAGCGAAGACGTTTTGGCCTGGACAAAGAATATATCGGTTTTGTGCCGATTTATTGTCGCTGACGTTTTAGGCTTCCCTAATTGATAAACACTAAATCAAGCAGAATTAAATTTTTATCTGCTTGATTTAATTGATCTTTTCCTGATTATTGATTGATTCCTGTGTCAGATATTTTTTATAGACAAGGTTATACGGTCATATAAGCGCGAACAGCAGCTTCCTCCATCGTTTTTCCTTGGCCACTGAGTACAATCTCACCTCTATCCAGAACTGCGAATTGATCTGCCAAATCCCGGGCAAACTCAAAAAACTGTTCGACGAGCAGAATCGCCATATTGCCTCGATCCCTTAATAGAGCAATCACTGCTTGTATATCTTTGATAATGGATGGTTGGATGCCCTCTGTCGGTTCATCAAGAATCAGCAGTTCCGGCCTGCAGATCAGGGCGCGGGCAATGGCCAGTTGTTGCTGTTGGCCACCGGAAAGGTCTCCACCCCGGCGATGACGCATATCGTGCAGTACCGGGAACAGATCGAAGATTTCCGGATCAATATGGCGTTGATTGCGCGCAAGGCAGGAAAAACCGGTCTCCAGGTTCTCCTGTACGGTCAGTAGGGGGAAAATATGGCGCCCTTGAGGCACATAGGCGATGCCACGCCTTGCTCGTTCCCAGGGGGATAACCTATCAATCGGTTTCCCCTGCCAGGTAATGCGTCCTGCCGAGGTTGGGATATGACCGGCCACACTTTTTAATAAGGTTGTTTTTCCAACCCCATTGCGTCCCATGATGCTCATGACCTGGCCGATCTCTGCCTGAAGAGAGACCTGCTTCAGTGCCTGACTGGCGCCATAATGCACATTGATGGCTTCAATCGTTAACATGCCTATCTCCCCAGGTAAACGTCGATGACTTGCTGGTCTTGCTGAACATGGTCCAGTGAACCCTCAGACAGGACATGCCCTTCATGGAGCACGGTCACCCGTGACTCCAGTGCGCGGATAAAGGCCATGTCATGTTCTACGACTACGACTGACCGCTCTCGGGCGATAGTTTTCAGCAGGTCCGCGGTTCGGAATGTCTCTTCATCTGTCATGCCGGCTGCCGGTTCATCGACTAGTAGCAGGTCAGGTTCCTGTAACAACAACATACCGATTTCCAGCCACTGCTTTTGGCCGTGGGAGAGATCCGCACCAGGACTGTCACGGCGGTCTTCCAGCCGGATCAGATTCAGGACTTCGTCAATCTTTTGTGATCCGGCGGTATTTAAGGGATGAAATAATGAGGCAAAAGGGGAGCGGCGGCCTGCCAGGGCCAGCTCCAGGTTCTCCCAGATCGATAGCGATTCTATTACCGAGGGTTTCTGGAATTTACGCCCGATCCCGAGCCGTGATACTTCCGCTTCGTCGTGACGGGTCAGATCAATATCGCCTTTGAAGCGCAGTGTGCCGGTGTCAGGCCGGGTCTTGCCGGTAATAACGTCCATCATGGTGCTCTTGCCAGCACCATTCGGGCCAATAATGGCGCGCATCTCACCTTTGCGGATAAAAAATGAAAGATCATTCAGGGCTTTGAACCCATCGAAGCTGACGGTGACACTGTCCAGGTACAGGAGCGTGTCATCCTGGATATGTTTTTCAACCATCGGTCAGGGTCTCCTCCTGAAAAGCCTGTGAAGGACGGGCTGCCTGTCGTTGACGCCATCTGTTCATCATCTGGCCGTACAGGCCAACGATGCCGCGTGGCAGGTAAAGTGTGGTCAGTACAAACAGGGCGCCGAGGGCGAAGAGCCAGGCATCGGGCAGGGCACCGGTGAACCAGGTCTTGGCATAGTTGACGACAATGGCTCCGATAATGGCACCGTAGAGTGTGCCGCGTCCGCCGACGGCCACCCAGATCACCAGTTCAATGGAAAGAATGGGCGCAAACTCTCCCGGGTTGATAATGCCGACCTGGGGTACATAGAGTGCGCCGGCAATTCCCGCCAGCATCGCGGAGGCAACAAAGGCCAGCAGTTTGTAATGCTCCACCCGGTAGCCCATGAAACGGGTTCTGCTTTCAGCGTCACGCACGGCGACCAGTACCCTGCCATAGCGACTGTTTACCAGCCAGCGACACAGCAGGTAACCCGAAGCCAGTGCTAGCGCAGAACAGACAAACAGCATGATGCGGGTGCCGTCTGATTGCAGGCTGTAACCGAGGATGTCCTTGAAATCCGTCAGGCCGTTATTGCCGCCAAAACCGAAGTCGTTCTGGAAAAACAGCAGCATCAGGGCATACGTCAGTGCCTGGGTAATGATCGACAGATAGACGCCGGTGACCCGGGAACGGAATGCCAGCCAACCGAACAGGAACGCCAGCAGGCCGGGCACGAGCAGCACCATGATGGCGGCAAACCAGAATTGGTCGAATCCCTGCCAGTACCAGGGCAGTTCCTGCCAGTTCAGGAATACCATGAAGTCGGGCAGCTCGGGATGACCATATACGCCGCGATCACCAATCTGACGCATCAGGTACATGCCCATGGCGTAGCCGCCGAGTGCGAAAAAAGCGCCATGCCCCAGGCTCAGAATGCCGCAGTAGCCCCACACCAGATCCAGTGCCAGAGCGAGCAGGGCATAACACAGGTACTTGCCCAATAGGGTCACTGTATAGGTGCTGACATGGAAGGCAGAGTCGGCTGGCACCAGCAGATTGAGCAGTGGCACCAATATTGTGACGATGGCGAGCAGTATGAGGATCAGCTGTCCACCTTTGTCGTTTGTCAGCAGGCGAAGCAGAGGGCCGCCGATGGTGTTTGTTGTCATGGCTTAACCCTCCACAGCCCGGCCTTTGAGGGCGAACAGTCCCCGCGGGCGTTTCTGGATAAACAAAATGATAAAAACCAGTACCAGTATTTTGGCGACCACGGCCCCTGCCCAGGGTTCAAGGAACTTATTGACAACCCCGAGCCCCATGGCTGCCACGAAAGTACCCCAGAGATTACCGACGCCACCGAACACCACCACCATGAACGAATCGATGATGTAGTTCTGGCCCAGGTTGGGTCCTACATTGGTCAGTTGGGACAGGGCAACCCCGGCTATGCCGGCGATACCGGAACCCAGACCGAACGTTAACGCATCAACCCGACCGGTTCGTATCCCCATGGAGCCGGCCATGCTGCGATCCTGGGTAACCGCGCGCATATTCAGTCCCAGTCGCGTATGGCGCAGGACAAACAGGAGCCCGGCGAAAACCAACAGGCTGAAACCGATAATGCAGATACGATTGAGGGTAATGCTGAGCCCCTCATTGATAACCCAGGTGCCGCTCATCCAGGAAGGCGTTGCTACGGACTGGTTGAGTGGTGAAAAAATCGTACGCACCGCCTGCTGAAGAATCAGGCTGATACCAAAGGTGGCCAGCAGCGTTTCCAATGGACGACCATAGAGGTGACGGATCACTGTCCTCTCAATCAGAATGCCCACACTGCCAGCGACCAGAAAGGCCAGTGGAATCGCGATAAAGAGTGACTGGTCAATCAATCCGGGGAACACGCTTTGCACAACAAAGGTTGTATAAGCGCCGAGCATGATCATTTCGCCATGGGCCATATTGATCACACCCATAACGCCGAAGGTGATGGCCAGACCAATTGCAGAGAGCAGTAAAACCGAGCCAAGGCTCAGACCAAAAAAGGTGTTTTCAACGAGACCATACAGTTGACGGCGTTGTTCAATAGAACCAAGTGCTGACTGAATGGCTGTTTCAACACGACTATCGCTGGTGTTATCAAGGGCGCGTGTCAGAAGGGTATGAATCTGTGGGTTGTCGGAGTCTGATAGTTGCTGAGCAGCGTTAATTTTTTCTTTAATAGTGCCTTGTTGCAGAGCAAAGGTGGCAAGAATCAGTTGGAATGCATCCCGTACCTGAGAACTTTGTTCTTGATTGAGTAGGTCTTCGATCCGTTCTTTGAGTACATTGTCTGTACTGCCTGTGAGTGATTTAGCCGCAGCCAATCGCTCCGTTTCTGATTGACTCGATAGGGCAAGCAGCGACAGCGCTGTTCGAATATTGCCCCTGAGTCGATTGTTGATCCGTATTTTTTTCAGTGCACGCTTGGCGACGCTGGTTTGCTGTATAGCGCCGTCTATAGGTGTGATCTGATACTGTCTGCCTTCCTTGACGGCATGCACCAGCTGCCCGCTGGATTTAAGAATGAAAAGTTCGCCGTTGAGCCAATGTTCCAGAAGACGTCGGTTGTCTGCTTGCTTATCCGCAGGCAGCGAAGCATCCGCCAGTGTCTTGATAATCTGCTCATGGTTGCTGCCAGAGGCTTTGGACAACTGCTTGGCCAGTGACTCGTTTGACTCGCCATAAGCCATGGCGGTCCAGAGCAGACTCAGGATAAGACTGGCAAGTCTGCACAGGGTTCCTGTCATGATAATGTCCGGATGGGTAAAAGGAGGGTGACGGCTATGCCGTCACCCGGTCTTGGATTGATAGGCTGCCTGATCAGTAGGTCTGACCGGAGCAGACACCGGTTTCAATGTTGTAGTTGCCGCACTTCAGTGGCGCGGTCCAGTCGGCAACGACCTTGGCGCTTTCCGGCAGGTAGTCGGTCCAGGCATCGCCGATCACACCGCCCATGGTTTCCCAGACAATATCGAACTGACCGTCATCCTGAATCTCGCCAATCAGCACCGGCTTGGTCAGGTGATGGTTGGTGTTCATGACGGCAATACCGCCACTCAAATTGGGTGTCGTGATGCCATACATGGCTTCACGGACGTCATCAACATTGGTCGTCCCGGCTTTCTCAACGGCTTTGGACCACATGTTGAAACCGATATACGTCGCTTCCATGGGATCATTGGTGACGCGGTCTTCACTCTTGATAAAGGATTGCCACTGTTCAATGAAGTCGTCGTTCGCTTCACTGTCGGCGCTCATGAAGTAGTTCCAGGCGGCCAGGTGACCCACCAATGGGTTGGTATCAATGCCGGAGAGTTCTTCTTCGCCAACGGAGAAGGCAATGACTGGAATATCTTCGGCAGAAATTCCCTGGTTACCCAGTTCCTTGTAGAAGGGAACATTGGCGTCACCGTTAATGGTGGAGATCACTGCTGTTTTCTTGCCGGACGCACCAAACTTCTTGATATCAGAAACAATGGTCTGCCAGTCAGAGTGGCCGAAGGGGGTGTAGTTGATCATGATATCGGCTTCGCTGATGCCTTTGTCTTTCAGGTAAGCCTCAAGAATCTTATTGGTGGTGCGGGGATACACATAGTCCGTGCCCGCCAGTACAAAGCGTTTAACGCTGCCTCCGTCTTCGCTCATCAGGTAATCAACAGCAGGAATTGCCTGCTGGTTGGGTGCGGCACCGGTATAGAACACGTTTTTGGACGACTCTTCACCTTCATACTGAACGGGATAGAACAGCAGTCCATTCATCTCTTCCACAACCGGCAGAACCGATTTTCTGGATACCGAGGTCCAGCAACCGAAGATGACATCAACTTTGTCTTTCGCCAGTAGCTCCCGGGCCTTTTCAGCAAACAAGGGCCAATTAGAAGCTGGATCAACAACAACAGGTTCGAGTTGCTTGCCGAGTAAGCCTCCTTTTTTGTTCTGTTCTTCGACCAGCATCAGAACCGTGTCCTTCAGAGTGGTCTCACTGATGGCCATCGTGCCGGATAACGAGTGCAGTACACCGACCTTAATGGTGTCAGCAGCCAGCGTCAGCGTTGAGAATGATAAGGCGGCAGCTGTCGCGGTTGCCGCCATAATGCCTTTGGTCATTTTTTTTAGTGTCATGGCAAATTCCTGTTTGCTTGTTTGGGTGACCGGGGTATAGCAAGAGAAGTGCCATTTGCTGGAAAAGCTGTTTTAGGCGTGTATTTATACTATTTATGCTTATCAGGCTGGTGAAAAAGGCTTCTCTTGGTGCGGCGGTTTTTTGCTTTGCATTTAAATGGTGCTTGCAGGCTGTGTTTGAGCTGTCCTGCAAAAGCATTGCCTTGGTTTTGATCAAAAATGGTGCGCGTGGTTTATGTGTGCTCAGCTTCAGGGCTTGTTTCTCCATAAAAGGGGGCGGGCAGGATGAATTGTGTCTCGCTGAAACCGTGGTAATAGGCCGCCATTAAATGAAAAAGCAGAAATAAAACCCTGGTTATTGTTATGGCACAGCAATTGCCTTACCCCATGCACAAATACAAGGCGGTGCGTGTGCAATGCTGGAGCATAAAAATGATCACCAATGCTGGCAGGCAGGGCTGGATATCCAGCTGGTTGCAATGGATGGCGTTACCCGGTTGGGAAGAACCCGGCATTATGGTCCCTTACGGCTGCAACGCCCCTTCTGGCCCGAAGGGCGCTCACTGGCACATCTTTACCTGTTGCACCCGCCGGGTGGGCTGGTCGCCGGTGATAGCCTGATTCAGACAATATCCGCAGGGCCGGGTGCAGCAGGGCTGGTGACCACACCGGCGGCAGGTAAGGTCTATTTCAACGCCACAGGTTATGAGCAGCGACAGGTAACCACGCTTCAACTGGGGGCCGGGAGTTCGCTGGAGTGGTTGCCCCAGGAAACCATCCTGTATAACGGCGCCAACGGCGTGCAGGAAACCCGTGTTTCGATAGCGGGTGATGGTGTGTTTGTCGGTTGGGATCTGGTGTGCCTGGGACGAAGAGCACGGGGGGAACGGTTTGAATCCGGTAGTCTGCGCCAGTGCATTGCCATAGATCGGGACAACTGTCCTCTTTACCGGGAAAACCTGATGTTTTCGGCAGGCGACGGGATCCAGTCTTCCATCGCCGGTCTGAACGGACAGCCGGTGATGGGTACCTTTATCTGCGTGTTTCCTATGGGTGTTGCAGCATCACTGGATTGTGATGTGCTGCACCAATCCCTGTTATCCATGGAGGGTGCGACCGATGTCGTCAGCACTACCTTGCGTAATGATTGCCTGATTACCCGCTACCTTGGTACTTCCCCCGAACAGGCTCGCGCGGCTTTCTCTCATGTGTGGGCTCAGGTGCGGCCGTTACTGAACGGACGGCCAGCTTGCTACCCGCGTATCTGGAATACCTGAATAACGAGAATAAACATATGGAACTGACTCCCAGAGAAAAAGACAAACTGCTGCTTTATACCGCCGCACTGGTGGCTGAACGGCGTAAAGGCAGGGGCGTCAAACTGAATTATCCGGAAGCTGTCGCGTTTATTTCCATGACTGTCATGGAAGGGGCCCGCGATGGAAAAACCGTTGCCCAGCTGATGAATGAAGGGCGGGAAATACTGGGGCGTGACGATGTCATGGAGGGGGTCGCAGAGATGGTGCATGAGGTGCAGGTCGAAGCCACTTTCCCCGATGGAACCAAGCTGGTCACTGTCCACAACCCGATTCCCTGATGTTGAGAAGGAGGCATCCATGATTCCCGGTGAAATGATTGCAGACACGACGCCTGTCACGCTCAACGCGGGGCGCGAGACTCGAACGATTACGGTGGCTAATACCGGAGACCGCCCGATCCAGGTGGGATCCCATTACCACTTTTATGAAACCAATCCAGCCTTATCGTTTACCCGTGAGACGACGCTCGGGTTTCGGCTGAATATCCCGGCAGGCACCGCCGTACGTTTTGAGCCGGGGCAAGAGCGAAGCGTTGAGTTGGTGCGTTATGCGGGTGCTGGCCTGATTTATGGGTTCCGGGGAGATGTCATGGGGCCATTACCGGCCGAGGAGGTAAAAGGCAATGGCGCAGATTGATCGTCAGACCTACGTCGACATGTTCGGGCCCACAGTCGGCGACCGGGTTCGATTAGGCGACACCGAATTGTTTATATCGCCGGAGAAGGATTTCACAGTTTACGGTGACGAGGTGAAGTTCGGTGGTGGCAAGGTCATTCGTGATGGTATGGGGCAAAGCCAGCGTTGCTCGGCAGATGTTGCGGATACCGTTATCACTAATGCCGTTATTCTTGATCACTGGGGTGTTGTGAAAGGCGATATTGCCATCAAAAATGGCCGTATTCAGGCCATTGGCAAGGCCGGTAATCCGGATGTACAGGCAGGGGTGGATATTATTATTGGTCCCGGAACGGAAGTGATTGCCGGTGAAGGACAAATTGTTACTGCCGGTGGTGTGGATGCGCATATTCATTTCATCTGCCCCCAACAGGTGGAAGAGGCGCTGATGTCAGGGGTCACAACCATGCTTGGTGGTGGCACGGGACCGGCCACAGGCACCAATGCCACGACGTGTACGCCGGGCCCCTGGCACCTCAGCAAGATGTTGCAGGCGGTAGATAGTCTGCCTATGAATATCGGGCTTCTGGGCAAGGGTAATGGCAGTCTGCCTGACGCGCTGGAAGAGCAGGTCAAGGCTGGCGCTATGGGAATGAAGCTGCATGAAGACTGGGGGACGACACCGGCTTCCATTGACTGCTGTCTGGGCGTAGCAGAACAGTTCGATATTCAGGTTGCCATCCACACGGATACGCTCAATGAATCCGGTTTTGTGGAAGATACTCTGGCAGCGTTCAAAGGACGGGTGATCCACACCTACCACACCGAAGGCGCCGGTGGTGGACATGCGCCGGATATCATCAAGGCCTGTGGGGCGGACAATGTTCTGCCGTCGTCTACGAACCCGACCCGGCCCTACACCATCAATACGGTGGATGAACATCTGGATATGTTGATGGTCTGTCATCATCTTGATCCCAATATTCCGGAAGATGTCGCATTTGCCGACTCCCGTATTCGCCGTGAAACCATTGCGGCGGAAGATATCCTGCATGATCTGGGTGCCTTCAGCATGATCGCTTCCGATTCGCAGGCCATGGGGCGGGTGGGTGAAGTGATTACCCGCACCTGGCAGACCGCGCACAAAATGAAAGTGCAGCGGGGTGCGTTGGGAAGTGATACGAATGACATCGATAATTTCAGGGCCCGGCGCTACGTTGCCAAGTACACAATCAACCCGGCACTGACCCATGGCATTGCCCATGAAGTAGGTTCCGTTGAGCCCGGGAAGCTGGCGGATCTGGTCCTCTGGAAACCGGCTTTCTTTGGTACCAAGCCTTCGCTGGTGATCAAGGGCGGTGCTATTGCCGCCGCACCCATGGGGGATCCCAACGCCTCCATTCCTACCCCGCAACCGGTCCATTATCGGCCCATGTTTGGTGCCATGGGGCTGGCTGTTGCCAAAACATCACTGACGTTTGTCTCCGAAGCCGCACTGCAAAACGACATTGGTCAGCAGTTGGGGCTGAGCAAGGGGCTGAGTGCAGTGAAGCATACCCGAACAGTGCGAAAGGCGGACATGGTGCTCAATGACTACCAGCCACATATGGAAGTCGACCCGGAAACCTATGAAGTCAGGGCGGATGGAGAATTGCTGGTTTGTGAGCCTGCAGACGTGCTGCCCATGGCGCAACGGTATTACCTGTTTTGAAGTCGAGGCAAAAAGGAAAAAACATGTTACGAGTCAATCAGCATCTGGCTTCTGCCTCATCAGCTGAGATTCAGGAAGAACTTTGCCTCCCGTTTGATGAGCGTAAACGGGGACGGTTAAAGGCAACAGCAGACAGTGGTCGGGAGATCGGGTTATTCCTGCAGCGAGGCGAAGTCTTGCGTGATGGCGCCCTGTTGCAGGCAGAGAGCGGCGAAGTGGTGCGGATCAAGGCCAGCCAGGAATCGGTGACAACCGCCCGTTGTGATGATCCGCTGCTGTTTGCCCGCGCCTGTTACCACCTGGGGAACCGGCATGTACCCCTGCAGATTGGTAACAACTGGCTGCGCTATCAGCATGATCATGTGCTGGATGAGATGGTGAGTCTTCTGGGATTGGCGGTTTGCCATGAACAGGCGCCGTTTGAACCGGAAAACGGTGCTTATCATGGACATGGACACAGCCATGGTCACCACCATGAACACTGAATCGCTGCTGGGATTGTTGCATATCTCCAGTCCTGCGTTGCCGGTCGGCGCCTTTGCTTATTCCCAGGGGCTGGAAACTGCGCTCGATCAAGGCTGGTGCCATGATGCCGCGAGTATTGGGGAGTGGATCACGGATCTACTGATGCACGGCATGGCCAAGTTGGATGGACCGTTTTTTTTACGCCTGATGGACGGGTGGCAAGCCAATGAAGTGTCTACAGTCGTTCATTGGAATGATCTGCTGCTGGCTTTTCGGGAAAGCAAAGAACTGTTTGATGAGGATTGTCAGGTGGGGCGTGCCTTTTGTGCCTGGCACCGGTCGCTTTATCCCGATGACGAGCGGTTGGAATGGCTGGCAAAGCCGACAGTGGCCGCTATGTATGCATTAGCCGCCCATCGCCATGGCATCAACCGGGAGGCAGGATTGGCCGGTTTCTTTTGGGCCTGGTGTGAAAACCAGGTGGCGGCTGCCGCGAAAGCGCTGCCTCTTGGGCAAACCGATGCACAGCACCTTCTGTTGCAGTTGAGTCATAACCTGCCTGAAGCCATGGCAACGGCTGCCTCTCTTCAGGATGACGCCATTGGCAGTTGTGTGGTGCGTGGTGCCATGGCCTCGGCCTGGCATGAACGTCAGTATTCGCGCCTGTTCAGATCCTGAGCAGTGCATTGATAAAAACACGATAAACAATAGAAAACATGGAAAGCGAGCAATGACAGCACAGACACTTCGCGTCGGCGTAGGTGGGCCGGTGGGCTCGGGCAAGACAGCACTGCTGACGGCACTCTGCCGTGCACTGCGTGATCATTACAATCTGGCCGTTGTAACCAACGATATTTACACCAAAGAAGACGCCCAGTTCCTGATGCGCCATGAAGCACTGGCGAATGACCGGATTATCGGGGTGGAAACCGGCGGCTGTCCGCATACCGCCATTCGGGAGGATGCCTCCATGAACCTGGCAGCGGTGGATGAACTCTGCCAGCGTCATCCGGGCCTTGAGCTGGTGTTGGTGGAATCCGGTGGCGATAACCTCAGCGCTACATTCAGCCCCGAGTTATCGGATCTGACCCTGTATGTGATTGATGTATCCGCTGGTGACAAGATTCCCCGTAAAGGTGGCCCGGGGATTACCAAGTCAGACTTACTGATTATCAACAAAATTGATCTGGCACCCCATGTGGGGGCTTCGCTGGAGGTGATGGATCGGGATGCCCGAAAGATGCGGGGCGAGCGGCCTTTTGTTTTTGCCAACATCAAAGCAGGTGTTGGTGTCAGGGAAATCATCGATTTCATTATTGAGCGCGGCATGTTGGAGCAAAAGCTGCCTGAAGAATCGGTAGTCGGAATGAATCAAGAGGAAATGGCATGATGAATAGCACCAATAAAATGTTATCTCGATATGGAGTGGCAAGTGCCGGTGCACTGTTGGTCATGGCTTCAACACCGGCATTGGCCCATGTGGGTGATGTGGGGGGAAGTGGTCTTCTTTCGGGTTTTCTTCATCCTCTGACCGGACCGGATCATATGCTGGCCATGGTGGCGGCCGGGTTGCTGGCAGGCAGTGGGCAGCGACGTCATGCGGCCGCTTACGGTCTGGGATTTGCCGGTATGATGCTGATGGGCTTCCTGGTCGCAGCAGGCGGAGTGATGCTGCCGATGGTAGAGTTTGGCATCGCGGCATCCGTGATCGTTCTGGGTCTGGTACTCGCTTCGCTAAAGCTTATGCCCGTCTGGGGAGCGGCTGTGATGACCGGGGTGTTTGCCCTGTTCCACGGTGCTGCCCATGGTAATGAGCTGCCTGCGGGCATGTTGGCTAGTACTTTTGCTATTGGTTTTATGGCTAGCACAGTTTTACTGCTGGTGACTGGCGCTGTAGCTCGAAGAGGATTGAGTCGGGTGCTTTCTGTGAGGATGAATCAGGGCATGCTCAGGGGGAGCGGGTTGGTCATGGCTGCGGCCGGATTGTCTTTCCTGTAATGGTGGTCAAGCTCAACATCGGAGCGATCTATTGAATGGGCCGGGACTTCCCGGCCTTTTTATATATCGAAGAAAGAGGGACTTTTCCGAGAATACACCGGTTATTTGTGAGGTCATTACGTTATCACCGAGGGTAAACTGCTGATTCTGGCACTTCAACAGGGCATGAAACCGTATAAATTCCCCCGTTTTTGATTGCCATCGCCCCCGTGTCATGGATATCATGTGCGCGAGTCTTGATAATTCGTGAGATAAATGAAACACGCAGAACTGGATTTTCGTTTTGTCAGACATCTTCTATCCAGCTTGAACGAGATCGGTCCTTATCAGTTTTATATTGATGCCCGGGATAAAAAGAGTTTCGAAATTAATCTTGCCGGTTCGATTGTTGTTGTTGAAGATGCTGAATCCGCTTTGATTTCCCTGATGTTCGCCACCAAGCGACTGGGAGTGGCTGATGACGTCAAGCGCATCATGAATGGTTACAGAAACCGTCAGGGGCACTCGTTGTCACTTTCGGATATCAGTGGCCTGGAGCGCCTATTACGCATTGCGCCTGCCGGAGAACAACCGGCTGAGGCCGCCCCTGTCTGGGAGCAGCCGCCGCAGCGTCGCCGGTCTCAGCACCATGGCAAGCGTCAGCCGTACCGTGGCAACAAGGCAGTGGAAGAGAAAAAGAGTAACCCCAAATTCAATGATGTTGATAAACAACTGGCTGATGCATTTAGTCAATTCGGTTAACAATGATTTAGTGATAGAAACGGATTTGATTAATTAAATCCGGATAAGTCATTAACCAATGCAATAGTGGCAAATATTCTCTTTTTCACCAGGCAGCTATAGTTCAGGTTAAGCCTTGATTGATTGCTGCAGGTGCGAATGAATGCAATGGCCGGATGATTATAATTTCTGGGGTAGTCTCAGTGAGCAAACCTTCTGGATAGGACAGATTGTTACTGTCCTGTTGTTGATGGGGTTTGCCGGCTGGTATGTTCATCGCCTGTTTAGCGCGCTTGAGAAACGGTTTACCCGCACACGGGTCGGCTGGGACAGTGCTATGCTCCTGGCAGCCCGTTCGCCCGCGCGCTGGTTGATCTGGCTAATCGGTATTACCTGGATTCTTCAGATTATCAATCACGCTTGGCCAATCCCGTTGCTGGATGCGGTAAGAACATTTCGTCGAACGGTTGTCATTCTTTTAGTTGCCTGGTTTCTTCTGAGTTTTGTCAAACAGCTCAGGATCAGTACGCCGGTCGATAGCCGGTTGGCTAGAACCGGTGTGATTGAAGCCGGTGTTCGCATGGCGCAGTTGGTCATTGTCATTATTACGTTTCTGGTGATTCTGCAAACCCATGGTTACAGCATTGCCAGTATTCTTGCCTTTGGTGGTATAGGCGGTATCGCCATTGGTCTGGCAGCGAAGGATATGCTGGCTAACGTATTTGGCGGGTTGATGCTCCATCTGGACCGGCCTTTCCATATTGGTGAACGCATTCGCTTTGTTAACGGTTCCATAGAAGGTGCCGTTGAGGCGATTGGCTGGCGGCAGACCCGGATTCGAACGCCGGACAGGAAACCGGTTTATGTCCCCAATTCCCTGTTTACCAGTCATGCCGTTGAGAATTTTTCCCGGATGGATAACCGGCGTATTCAGGTTACCGTGGGTCTTCGTTACGATGATCTGAATAAACTGGAAACTATTGCGGCTGAGATTGAGGAATATCTCAAGCAGCATGCCGGTATTGATGATCGTAGAATTCTTCAGGTGTCGTTCAGCCAATACAGTGACTCTACCATTGATCTGCTGATTGACTGTTTTACCCGCACGACGGTATTGGTCGAGTACCGTGAAATTAAACAACAGGTATTATTGAAGGCCGGCCAGGTGGTTCATCAAGTTGGTGCGGATTTCGCGTTTCCTACCCGAACAATTGAAGGTCTAATAACGAATAAGCCAATGTTGCAAGAATAAATAATCTGTTTGTTTTCCTGAAATGAAAAAGCCACAGTATCAACTGTGGCTTTTTCATTATTGATTACTGCAAACTTTCGAGAAAGGTGACGGGAGGAGCAAAAAAGGCGCAACCGGTCACGGCCTGGGTGTAATTCATCAGGTGATCGTAATGACCATGGCCGTCTGCGTGAATCATCTGCTCCAGCATCAGGTCAAATGGTCTTGGGCTTTTACCATAAGCAATGAAGAACAGGCCGCATTCACTGCTGTCACCGTAGGGCAAGCTGTGGCGCAGGATTTCCAGGCTCTTACCATTTTCCTTGATGCTGACCCGCTTGATGTGCGCGGTTGGTGCCTTCTGCTCGCTGGTGAACTCGATGTTATCGGTCTTGGTACGGCCGATGATCTGTTCCTGTTGCTCGACCGGTGTGGCTTCCCAATCACCCATGTTATGGATATAGCGCTGGCAGTTGATATAGCTGCCGCCGGTAAACGCCTGGTCTTCCTCGCCGACCAGTGCCACTTCCGCGCGATCCTCACCCTGGGGGTTTTCGGTGCCATCGACAAAGCCGGTCATATCCCTGGAATCCCGGTAGCGGAACCCGTGGACTTCTTCCTCAACCAATACGCTGTCGCCCAGTTCGTCCATGATCTGACGGCTCAGGTCAAAGTTGACATCCTTGCCCTCGGAACGGATATGCACGAGGATATCGCCCGGTGTGGACGGTGCCTGGCGCAGGCCGTGCTTATGGGCCTTGAACGGTGCCAGGTGTTCCGGGCGAGGGGTTTCAGGAAACAGAGTATCCCAGGCATGGGCACCAAAGCTTACCGTGCTGACCAGCTGGCTGTCAGGCTGCTGCTGTGCCATCTCGGCCGTCATCGCGGGGATGGCCGCTACCGTGCGACGGATGGTCTCGATGCTGTCAGCATCGTTGTTAATCAGCAGGGTGATGAAGGTAGCGTTGGTGTTGGCTTCCGGCAAAATGCCTGATTGGGGTGTTGTCATTCGCGCATCCGAAACGTTAAGAGACGAAAGTCCAATACTTTACCTGATTCCTCCGGACATTGAATTGTCGCGGCTCAACAGGAGTTCAAAAAAGTGAAAAAAACAGACTGGATCTGGAATGGTGAGGCGGATGGTCAGTCACCAGTTCTGATTCTTGCCCATGGTGCCGGCGCCGCGATGGACAGTGACTTTATGAGTGCCATGGCGGAGCGACTGGCTGCGCAGGGGATTTGTGTCGTCCGGTTTGAGTTTCCGTATATGCAGGAGCGTCGACACACCGGGAAGAAGCGGCCGCCTGATCGCCAACCGGTGCTGTTGCAGGCATGGCGGGATGTAATCGCCCAGGTCAGAGAGACGACGGGTGTTGAAACTGTCTTTATCGGTGGCAAGTCCATGGGAGGACGCATGGCAACCCTGCTGGCCGCAGAAGCGCCTGAAACAGGTTTGGTCGGTGTCGTTTGCCTGGGCTACCCGTTCCATGCACCGGGTAAAATGGACAAGCCGCGTATTGATCATTTAATGGAATTTCCCGTACCGATTCGCATTATCCAGGGTGACCGCGACGCCATGGGCAATCGGGAAACGGTTGAGGGTTATGGGTTACCCTCTCAGTTGGATATTCAATGGCTGCCGGATGGGAACCACGACCTGAAACCACGCAAAACATCCGGTCATACCCATGATGAACATCTGACAACAGCCGCGGAAAAAGTTGCTGAATTTATTCGAAGCCAGTAGGCTGTGGCGCCTTTTCTGGACGCTAAAACCGCTGTTTCTGACATGTCGCTGAATCATCTTCTGCTTTACTGCCGCCCGGGTTTCGAGTCTGACTGTGCGAATGAGATCCAGTCGGTCTCCACTCGGCTGGGTATTTATGGTTATGTGAAAACCCGTGAAAATGCCGGGTATGTCACCTTTATTTCCCACGAACCTGACGGTGCCTTGCAGATTCAGAAGAAACAACGTTTCTCCGGACTGGTGTTTGCCCGGCAATGGGTTGCGGCTGGTGAAATGATTGCTGATCTTCCCATGAAGGATCGGGTGGGCGCGTTGACAGCGGCACTGGCTGATTTACCACAATGTGGTGAAGTTCGCCTGGAAACGGCGGATACCAATGAAGCCAAAGAGCTTTCGGTATTCTGTCGTAAGTTTGCCCATCCCCTGCGGCAGGGCTTACGCAAAGCGGGTCTTCTGAGCAAAACAGAGGATCCCCGTAAACCTTGCCTGCACCTCTTTTTTATTGATTCCTGCAACCTCTATGCAGGAATTTCCCGGCCCGGAAATAACAGCCCCTGGCTCATGGGCATCCCACGTCTGAAGTTTCCGAAAGATGCTCCCAGTCGTTCGACTCTGAAGCTGGAAGAAGCATTTCATGTCTTTGTACCGCGGGATGAATGGGATACCCGTCTGGCGCCGAGTATGAAAGCCGTTGACCTGGGCGCGGCGCCCGGTGGCTGGACTTGGCAGCTGGTCAATCGCCATATGTTTGTGACGTCGGTGGACAATGGTCCGATGAATCGTGATCTGATGGAATCCGGATTGGTCACCCATCTGCAGGAAGACGGCTTCCTGTTCCAGCCGGCCAAACCGGTTGACTGGATGGTCTGTGATATCGTCGATAAACCCTCGCGCACGGCAGGTCGTATGGCTGATTGGCTGGTAAACGGTTGGTGTCGTGAAGCGATCTTTAACCTGAAGCTTCCCATGAAGCAGCGTTTTACTGCAGTGGAAGCGGCAATAGACAAAATCCAGTCGCGCATGGCTGAAGCTGAGCGGCATTGCTCGCTCACTATCAAGCAGCTTTATCACGACCGTGAAGAAGTCACAGTGCATGCAAAGTTAGAACCATAGTACATGTACTATGGTTCTAACTTTATGATAGTAAAGGATTTTTTCTGTTTCTGGTGATTGCGAAACTGTGACGGAGTCGTTATTGTGAGCGAGCAGTTAACAATAACAATAAGAACGGCAAGCAATAATCATGAAACCACAGAACGCAGTTCATGCGATCTGGTTCCTTCTGCTATCCATGCACGCAGCGGTGTTGCACGCGGCGCTGGCGCCTATTCAGGATGATGAGCTGTCTGATATTACCGGACAGGCGTTCATCAAGATGGAAACTGATCAGATTGGCAGCACGGAGTATACCCGGGTCAACCTCGGGGTCAGTGTTGCCACCCAGACCAATATCGATAAATTAACCCTCGGACAGTATGACCGTGCCGGTGAAGTGGCAGGGTCTGCGGATATCGATATTGATCACTTCTCCCTAGGCACTGTCGACGACGATGGCAATGTGGTGCCTTTCTACATCAAAGATCCCTATCTCGAGTTTGCCTATGAAGGCGACAAGATGGTGGGCTTCCGGATTGGTTTCAACGAAGCCAAAGGGGATCTTGGCGGAACCATTAATACATTGACCGGTAATGTGCCGGTTTTGATTGAAGGTACGGCTGAACCCATCCTGGATAAAGCGAATGGCTGGCAAAAGTTTTTGCTGGGTATCGCGGGTGTTACCGACAGCACAGTATTACGTGCTAACGCACAATTGGTGACGGAAAGCGGCGAAGCCGATCCTGTCAGGGCAACACACGTCGGTATGGAAAATGGTCAGACGCTGGACCATGTTTCCGGTGGCGGCGGTGGTTGGACGGATGCGTTGCTGGGACTGTTTGGTTCCGACGATTGTGAAGTTACAGGTCTGGCGACGTGTTTTGCGTTGTCGGATTATAAAGCGCTCTATATTGGCCAGGAAAATGTTGCCAATCCGACCGCGTCAGAATTGCCGGATCTTGCCTCTATTGATGGCGCTGCCAAGGGTATGTTCATCTCCGTTCAGTTTGAAGATGGTTTGGCGTGGCGTGATCTGGAAGATCCGGCCAAAACCATCAATACGGTGCTGGGAGCTTTCATGAATATCCCGGAAACCGATGGTACACCCTCTATTGTTGTTGATTTCAATGAAGCGTTTAATGGTACGGCATCCAAGGATACCTGTGCCGGCTCGGCCACGGTGGGATGCTGATGGAGAAAAGGATGCTCATAAACAGGAACAGACAACCCATTCTCATTGGGTTGGTCATTGGCTCGTTATGGTCGTTTTATGTCAGTGCGGACGTGGAGCCATTAGCGGATGATGATCTGGCTTCTGTGGATGCACGCGGTATCGGTATCGCACTGGAAGATTTTATTTATGATGCTTCCAGCGCCACGGTCACCATTACCGATATTGGTGGTACGGACAAAATTGAGGTGAAGGAACTTTATATCAAAGGTGCCGGCAGTAATCAGGGCGCCAATGATGTTTCGGCCAATATCGGATCATTGGATAATCCCATCAGTCTGGATATCGAACAATTGGGGCCTTACCAGGCGCTTGCGTTGCGCTTTCCAGAGAGTGCGTTGCCTTCATCGTCTGCCGATATCGGGGTGAAATACCAGTTCACGGTAACGGGGGGGCGCGTAGATACCCTTGATGTAGACGCCACCGGTTTCGATATGGACGACAGCTCCCTGCGGTTATGGGGAGACGGTAATGAAACGGTGGGTGATGCACGTATCAAGGTGTCGGCAGATACACTGGATATCAATACCTGCGACAACACGACTAACTGTCCTGACCAAGCGACCCGTGATGACCACACCGTTTACATCACGGGTATCCGGGCGGATCTTAACCTGGGTTACAGTGATTTTCAGCCGGTCAATTTCAGTGTTACGCCTGATGGCCAGTTTCAGATCAGTGCACCAGCTGTCGGGGAAGGTATCAACAAGGCGGTTAACGACAACCGTTATAACCTGGATACATCCGCAGCCGATTATCGACAGCAGACGATCGACCGGTATTACCAGGAATTGCCCAAATCCAGTATCACCATAGATAACCTGACGGCCGGTGGCAGTCGTCCATCAGCGGGCGCGTTGCCGGTGGGTGGCGTGAACCTCGGGTCTTCATCCCTTGAAGGCATTCGTATCCAATACCTGCAGATGACATCCCATGACCTTCCCTGACTGGTTAAAGCCACTGCCTGGTGTAATGGCGATCATGGCGGCATTGCCATCGTACGCTGAAATGCTGCTGCTTTCCGAGGAAGCGCTCAGTGAGCTGAATGCGCAGAGCGGACTGGCATTGTCGGGTTCCTTTGACCTGAATACTGCCGGTGGGCCGCTTTGGGATGTTGAGCGTAATCCGGATGGGTCGGTTATCCTGGAAAATGGCGAAGCGAAATGTGCTGTGAACGACGGACGTTGTGGTGCACGCTTTACACTGCAGGCCACCGAAGATGGCGGCTGGTTTGTGCTGGATAATCTGAAAGGTGGCATGGAGTTTGGTGAGTCAGTGCCCGGTGGTCAGCCGCTGGAAATCCGTGTTGAAGAACGTGATAACAATGCCGGTGAGACCAAATCAGTAATTGCCGTCAAAATGAGCAATGTTCTGCGTTACAGCGACCTGAATTTTACAGTGGCAACCGCCGACGGTCCGGAGTCAACGGCGAACCAGACGAATATTTATTCACTGCAAATTGATGGTGATGTGATTGGCAGGGGCAATATCCTGATATTCCCAACCGATTAGTGATCTGCCTGAACGTTGAATCGAACAATAACAAAAGAAAATGCAAACATGACACAACGACAGGACGTGTTATTCACAAGATGCATACTGTTGCTGCTGACGCTGAGCGGTATCCAACCGGTTTCGGCAGAACTTCGGGCGCTGGACGAGGATGGCATGTCGGCGGTGACGGGGCAGTCGGGCATTACGATTGAGATCACTCAGACGGATAGTGCGACGTCTGCACCAGCAATCAGTATTGAGCAACTGACATGGAGCGCTGCTGATCAGGTTGCGGGTAGCAGTCTTTCACTGGAAGGTATAACCGTTGACAAGGCCAATGCTTCGGATCCTGATTTGAAGACAGTGGTTGAGATTGATGTCACTGAAGAGACCGGGTTGAACATTGGTATAAGCCAAAACCATCGACGTATGGCAATCGATGAGGTCAGGCTGGCTTCGTCGTATGAAGCTGGCCAATCCTATACCGGCAAAGGATTCGGCGGTTGGCAATTTGACTATGCCCTGAACGCGGATTTGGCGCTTTCTGCGACAGGCCCTGGTCTTCGTTTGAAGGGCGGTCTGCAGTTCAACGATGGCACTGTTATTTACAGGGATACCGGGGCAGGTGAATTGCATCTGGAGGGCGTTGCCATGACGCTAAATGCCAGAGGAAGTGATGCGGGGCTTGATTTTGTTGTGCTGGAAGATGGTGACGGTGACTTTATCCGTTTAACCCTGAATGACCTGTATTCGACATTTTCGGTTGAGGGCCTCCGGCATACCGCAGGTAGTGGCGTTCTCAGTGAAAGTGTGGGTGCGCTGTCCGGTGTCTTTGGTTTGGCAGGTACTCTGGATATACGACCCGGTGGTACTAACCCCGGCACGGGAATGACACTGGTGCCGGACTTAAGGATTAACTGTACCGCAGATTGCTTGAGTGCCGTGGACACCTCCCATACGTATTACCTTTATTATTTTGATGGCGACAGCTCGGACACATCCAACCCTTACCTGGGGCTGGCCGATTTTTATGGTCGATTGGTGTCGCCTGGTATTACGCTTGATCTGGTTAAAAATCGGGCTTCAGGTAGCAAGGGGGATTATCTTCAGCTCGGATTTACCGGGATGGATGTCACGTTTGGCGCTGACAACATTTACATTGGCAGCGATGCAACAAGCCTTGGTGAAATCTACGGCCAGACGCAGTTTGGCCCCAGCCAGTTGAAGCTGTATGCCGGTGGTGCGGATGGCGCCAGTGGTGTCACCATGGACATGGACTGGACACTGACTAACGGTAACATCCGCTATGCCGACGATGGCAATTATGTCTGGTTGACCGGCCTGACCGCCGCTGTGCAGGGAACGGCGGCAGTGGATGTTGTGTCTACTGCGAATGGTTATCTGGCAGATGGCATCCGGATTGGTCTTGATGATTTCCAGGGGGGATACCAATTCAAGGGTTTATATGTTTCGGACCAGTCGGCATTGCCTGATGAATCCGTGCTGAGCCAGGAACGACAGGGTGGTGTGGAATTGCTGTATGCCCTGGGATTGTATCAGGCACTTTCGTTTTCAGAGCTGGATGGTGCGCTCTACCTCAGTGGTGGCGGTGCATCCGGTCAGGGTCTGACGATTAATTCCGATTTTGTCATCAATGGCGCAACCGGTGGTCTGTTGATTGATTATGACCGTGCGGGCTGTGAGCAGGGCTGTGGTATCTGGTCGTCAGATGCCACGCTGGTCAGTCATGTACGTAATATGACGTTTGATGTGGAAGACCAGCCGGCTGACGTCAATATGCAGCTACTGGATGAAAGTGGCCGGTTGTGGTCTCTGGCGCGCAAGGCTGTGGTGATTCGTAGCTTGAATTATGGTTATAAGGCGATTGGTAATGTTCATATCGGTCATGCAGCAGTATTGGGGGCTTCGACCAGTCTCGGGGGGCTGAGAATTGACAGCAATATCCGCTCAACCATTGCTCTGGCCAGTGGTGGCGATCCCACACGCGGTAATCAGGGCGTTACGGTTTTCCTGAAGAATGAATATCTGGCTGCGGATAGTAATGGACAGAATGCGATCCGCTGGACAGCGGACAGTGGTGATGAGAACACCGCTGATGATGACCTTTATATTGAGTTTTTTGGCTTGGAAACAGATCCGGACAATATATCCGGTGATGGTTATGGTTTGCAGACAACATTAAACGTTGATGTACAGAACAACAGCAGTGATCAGCTGGGTTTTGCAGTCAACGCCATGAGTCAGGCACAGCATCTGCGTCTTGATGGCATCAATGTCGGCGAGAACCCGATTATGCGTGAAGCCAATCTTTATAACATGCGAATACAGGCCAATATGATTGCGACGCCGGTAAATTAAGCAGGGCAATGGTGGGTTCGTTTTTCAGAACCTGCCTGCATAAAAGACGGATTGCATATTGTTAGTGCTTCTTCAGTATGACGACGATAACCGGCCATAAACGGGATTCGGGGGTCCCTTAAGTGACAGTGTCGTTAGGGCTGGCAATTCGTCTGACCTATCACCCTTTCAATATGACGATGCCGATACTGGGGCTGAATTTTAGCATCGACGGTGTTTCGTTTGCTGACGAAATAATACTGATTTTGGTTGCAGTTCATCTAGAGACTTTGCAGTTTTTTTGTTGTCGAGGGAGGCAATACTATGCACTAGCTTATTGCTAGTCCTGTAATAGGATATTGAATAAATACCATTGCTATTATTAAGGGCTAACATGATGGTTGGGTTTTGCTACTAGATGGAAACTATTTTTCTATTACTAACTCTATGCCTGAACTACTGTTCTCAAAGCTGACTAAAGGAGATTTATGCAATGGATGTTGCAACCACATTGCCGTCATCGTCGTAAGCCCGATTAAAAGCGATGACATATATAAAAATGCAGGGTTATCTTCCAGTAATAGTGTTGATGGTGCTTTTTCATCATTATGTAAGAAGTGTTTTTATAAGTCTGTTGGTGGTGTATCAAGTGCAATAAGGCAGATTCCTGAAAATATAAAAAAGCTTCAGTATGCTGAAAGATGTTTAATCAATTATGCAGTTGAAATTGTAGGGGATGTTTACCAGCGTTCTAATCGTGTCACTGGAACGATCATGTCAAGTTTTCCTTGTTTTCCTGGTACCTTTTCGGGTATGGCATTTTTATTTGCAAGTATAAAAAATGGTGACGCCAACCCAATGTCTAATGCTCAAATGAATTGGAATGGATTCGGCCGTACGACTATAGAGAGTTGTTATCAAAAAAATAAAATTAAGTTTCCTGGTGATCCAATCATGCAGTCGCCAGAGCCTGTATGTGTCCCTTTTGATTATAATGTGCCGTTTTATCCTGCAGATCTGGCTAATGTATTTTGGAGTTTTTTGCA
Organism: uncultured Kistimonas sp.; assembly: GCA_964291505.2. Taxonomy (GTDB): domain Bacteria; phylum Pseudomonadota; class Gammaproteobacteria; order Pseudomonadales; family Endozoicomonadaceae; genus Kistimonas. The sequence continues at coordinate 1,112,279 of OZ220216.1, forward strand.
TGAAGAATTTATGAAACAGTTTAATGTGTCTGATAATGCATTGTTGGGTGTTCCTAGAGTAGCGTATAAAGATGTTTATGATAAAGAAGGGCATTATGACGGTAGTGAAAGAATAATTGATAGGCAGGGAGGAAAAGTAATAAGTTCCGATGAATACGATCAGTCATATGAGCATAAATTGGCATCGGGTTTGATTGACAAATACAGAATGGATCATGATTTAGTACCCCTTCGTAAGTATTCGTTAAAAGAATTGCTTGGAGAAGCAAAAATAAAAGAAATGTTCGGTGAGGAAAATTATAATAACTGGTTTTCTACCACCACAACCACAACCACAACCACAACCACAACCACAACCACAACCACAACCACAACCACAACCACAACCACAACTACTTTACCCCTTGTAAGCACGCTTTCTAGTGTTGATGATGGCATGCTATCTGAGCCTAACTATAAACTATTATGGATTCTAATGGTTTTAGTTCCTTTTGTTGCGATCGGGATCGGTTATTTCATTGTTAAAAAATGGCCTTGGCCACAGATACAGTCTCGTCCGAGAGAACCTGCTCAAGCACATCCTTCACTTGGTGATGAGCCTACTGAAGCTACTGAAATGGCACCGGCGGATTCAATGGCGCTGTCTTTAGCCGGAAACTTAGATACAATTGAAGAAGTCGAAGAGATTGTCTGAATTAATAGAGTCATGGCCAATTGATGCTGGACCTGTTAAGTCGTTCCAATTGATATATCTATAAGAAAAACTGATATTGTCGTGGCTCCAATGCCCTATGAGTGATGGAATTACCAGCGTGTTCGTTTTTCAGAACCGGTCTGCATAAAAGACGGATTGCATATTGTTAGTGCTGCTTTAGTATGGCGTCGATAATACGCTGTTAATGGGTTTCGGGGGCTTCTTGAACGTCAGTTATCGTCGGGTCTGGCAATTTGCCTGGCCGGTCACCCTTTCCAATATTACGGTACCGATGCTGGGGCTGGTGGATTCCGCGGTCCTTGGGCATTTACCGTCTACAACCTATCTTGGTGCTGTTGCGATTGGCGCCAGCCTGTTTACGTTTGTCTTCTGGGCATTCGGTTTTTTGCGTATGGGAACCACCGGGCTGGTGGCGAATGCGTCCGGTGAAGGCGATAGCCAGAGAGTTCGCGATATTCTGGTGCAGTCTCTGGTGCTGGCGGCTGGTATTGGTTTCATCCTGATACTGCTGGCGCGCCCGATTCTTTCTGCGGCGATTCCTTTTTACCAGCCAGGGCCATTGATTACCCCTGAGCTGGAAACTTACTTCCTGACACGTTCTCTTTCGGCACCTGCGGTACTCGCTAATTATGCCATCCTGGGTTGGTTATTGGGCGTTCAGATGGCGCGGGCGCCGCTGATTCTGCTGACCTTTGCCAATGCCATCAATATTGTGCTGGATCTGTTCCTGGTGTTGGGGCTGGGTATGAAAACGGGTGGTGTCGCGCTGGCGACGGTCGTCGCTGACTACAGCACGCTGATGCTGGGCCTTTACCTGGTTGCGGCGCAGCTAAAGACATTGCCCGGTTGCTTCCGTTTCCGTGAGGTGATCCGTTTGGAGGCCATGCAGAGTTTGTTGCTGGTCAACCGGCAGCTGTTTGTCCGAACGCTCTGCCTGTTGTTAACCTTTGCGACATTTACGGCATGGGGTTCCCGGTTAGGGGATGATACCCTCGCAGCCAACGCTCTGCTGCTGAATTTCCTGATGCTGATTTCCAATGCCCTAGATGGTTTTGCCTTTGCAGCGGAATCGCTGGTAGGGAAAGCCTGTGGTCAGCGCAATCGGTTGACGTTCCAGTCTGTGGTCAGGGCGACGGGCGTCTGCTCAATTATCATGGCATTTAGCTGTTTTCTGATATTTTTGCTATTTGGGCAGAATATCCTGGGTCTGCTGACGGATATTGACGGACTTGATAAGATGGCCGCCGAATACCTACCCTGGCTGATCGCCATGCCGCTGGTGGGCGTGATCTGCTTCTGGCTGGACGGTGTCTATATTGGTATGGGCAAGACTGGCTTGATGCAGAACCTGATGGTGCTGTCGACGGGGCTGGTCTTTATTCCAACCTGGTACCTGACCCGAGAATCCGGAAACCACGGTTTGTGGTTTGCCTTTACGCTGTTTATGGCTGCAAGAAGTGTCGGCATGGCGGCAGCGTTTGTCCCGGTATACCGGAACTACTGCCGCACACTGGCGGAGCCGATTAGCGCTTCAGTACGGTGATTTTTTCGTCAAAGACGAGCATGGGGTCCAGTTTCGCCTGCAACGCCTTGCGGTGTTCGGATTTAAGCCATTGCCGCCAGGTATGTTCATTGTCCCAGAGGCTGAAGGTGACCCGGTGGTTGGGGTTGTTACAGTCTTTCAGTGACTCGCAGCCGAGAAAGCCCGGGGCTTTTTCGACCAGAGAGGTAGACTGCTGGAGTATGTCGTCGTAATGGGGGCCGAATCCTTCGGCGATGGTGCGATCAATAATGACTTTGATCATGAGCCGCTATCCCTGTTTCTGTACGGACTGATTACCTGTATTTATATCTTAGTATGACCGGTTCATGTATGCACCGGTGTTTAAAAATTGACTGCACATCCAGTGTGTCGCGATACTGTGACCGTCTGATGACAGTGATTGCTGTGTTGATGGATACGAATGACTGAATCAAGCATTGCCCTGACTGACCTGGTGATTGACCATGTCCTGGATACCACCGGCCTGACCTGCCCGGAGCCGGTCATGATGCTGCATGGCAAGGTGCGGGATATGAGCGAAGGGGATGTGGTGGAAGTGATTGCCACCGACCCGTCAACCCAACGGGATATTCCCAAGTTCTGTGCCTTCCTGTCCCATGAATTGATCAGCAATGAAGCACGGGAGAAAAAGTTTTACTATTACATCCGCAAGGGTGGTGGTGAATCCTGATCGCAACCATTCTCGGCCATAAGGCTTGAAGTCAAAAAAGATCACGGGGGGAAGGTGGGATGCAGCGTCCGGTTGTCAGTATTCAGTACTGTTCTCAGTGCCAATGGTTGTTGCGTTCGGCCTGGCTGGCCCAGGAGTTATTGAGCACTTTTTCTATGGATCTGGGTGAAGTTCGCCTGATTCCCGGAACCGGTGGTATTTTCCAAATTGATGTGGATGGCCATGTGGTTTGGGAACGTAAAGCGGATGGTGGGTTTCCCGAAGCAAAACTATTGAAACAGCGGGTCAGGGATCGTGTGAATCCTGACCGTGATCTTGGGCATAGCGATGCACTTAAATAATTTGGTTGATAAAGTTTCAGTTTAAGAGTCTGGTAAATCAACGTTCCCTGCGCGTGCTCGTCTCATGTAATCGGCAATACGAGGAGCATAGATTCTCATATCTGCTGCTGATCCAGCCATCTCTCTGATTAGGCGTTCTGGAATGATGCGTGCTTCCATCAGGGCATCAACCAGTATTCGGTCATCCCTTGTAAATGGGTCCATGTGCATGCCCAGTCGATTCAATGCAATATCAATTGCTTCATTTACATTGTCGCCTTGATATGAAAGGCTGTCACGGCTTCCTGAATTTAAGGATGAAGGTTGTGCTGTTTGTTCAGGCTGTGTGTTTCCAGTGGCGCCTTGGTTTGATGATGTATCCTCTTCTGTGTTTTCACCTGCAGTTGTATTATTTTCAGGCGCCCCGCCAGTGGTAGTGTCAGGCTCTTCGTCTGTGTCCTGGCCTATCAAAATATCAAGAATCTCATGACGAAGGGATACATTCAATTGACGATAATCCATTGAAGTGCATTGTATTAGGCGGCGGCATAGGGTTTCTACAAAATCTGTGTTTTGATTGGTGATAGAAAGTAATTCGAGTCTCAAAGCGCGTGCTAAGCGTTCAGCGCGGTCTTGGCGATTATCGGCAATAGAGCGTTGGATGTTGTCATACAGTGAAATTAGGTTATTACGCTGTGCGTCAGTAAGTGCTATATCAGCATTAGTACACTGTCGATTGAGTAGTCTTGATATATCATCAATATTTCTTTGTAAGTTAATACCGGGCACTAGTGATTGAACGAGTTCATCTGAAATTGCGTCGCTGTCATCGGGTTCTTGTGGCTCTGATGCCATAGAGTGGATATTTTCATCTGTTTCGCCAGATTCATTTGAATGCGGGATTGTTCGAGTGGTTTCATTTGAACTATCGTCAGCACTTTCTGGTGTATCTGGTGTAATAGTGGCAGATTGAGCAGAGTGAGAAATTGTAGATTGTGTGTTATCACTATAAGCTTCTGTTTCTTGTAATGATGGTCTTGTAAGATCGTTAGTTGTAGATGGAATAGGGCTGAGGTCATCGATTGTCTGCGTAGCTATTACGGATAAGCGATCATAAGCTAAATTTCGAATGACGCGGTTGGACGCATATTGGTTGCTTTGGAGTTCTGCTATCAGTTGTCTGGTTGTGTTGCTTTGATCTTCAATTGGGATCTGCTCTGCAGCTTGCTGAATGTTCGCAGGTTGCCTGCTTAACAGCATGATTAATAATCTGACTTCTGGAGAAGTATCGACATACGTAATCATGGTATAAATTAAATCATTAACCTGATTGTTGTCGATATGTTCAGTTTCTATCAAGCTGCTTCTAAGCATTGACCCAAATTCATTCAATTCTGGAGCGTCATCGGGTGTCCAATAGAAATGAGTATCTTGATTTTCGGCTCCAATAGGATCGTAGCTCGAGTTCATCACTTCTAATGAGCGAGTCGGCGTTAATGGTATCTCGCCGTAGTCGACCTCGTCTTCAGTATTTTCACGATATACAGGTCGTGCCGGATCCATTTCCCAATTGTTTTCGTATTCAGGATACAGAATAGATTGCTCTCTATCTGGCATTGCATGTATTTCAGTGTCGTCAGATATTTCCTGGGTTGCTAAATGCTGTGTTGGCGTTGTTTCGGCAACACTGCGTTCGCGAAGGCAACAAAATCCGCAGCACTTTTCTAAAATAGAGCTGAAAAACGACTGAATACTTTCCCAAAACGATACAATCCACGATTGGTGGCTGCCTGTCGATTGGGTGGTGGTAGACGAAGAATCGAAGCTACGTGTTTGCCTGTTTCTTGTGGGATCTGTATAGGTAGTTTGGCGCTCCATGCTCAACCTCTTGGTAAAATAATTCCATCTTAAAAGTGAAATTGAATTAAACAACGTCCTTTCAGTAATAGAAACGTAGCCCTTGTGATGAATGTATTCACTGACAGTATTGTTAGTTTTGCTTGCATAATTAACAGGTTGATATTCTTACATATTGCACAAATATCAGCTTTTGGGCTTCTTAATGTCCGCCGGCCAGAGAGTGATTTATTGCATCATTGTTTGTATTTTTAATGCTGAAGTAGTCCCAGGCCTTTTCATGGAAAAAGTAAGCGACAGTGTTGCAGGCCGGTTCAATCAAAGCGACGAGCCCTCCAATGGCAAGGCTGTCGGTCAGCAAATACACAATGGTAAAACCAATGGAAAAATGGATTGCGGCAAAAGTCAGCGTTTTAGTCATGAGTCCAATCTCGTTATTCAGTGATTGGCTAAATGATAATGGTTCTCAACTAATTAATTAAGTTAATCCATTCAATCACGCTGATTATTAATTCTAATGGGCTGGATCATCCAGCCCATGCATGCTGTGTTGTCAGACCCAGCTGGATTTCTTCTTGGGCTTTGCTAGCGGGCCAAACAGGCCTAGTAGGACACCGATCAACAACGTCAGCGCACCATAGAGGTACCAGCGCTGGTGAGTGCTGTCTGAAAGCTGCTGGTTTTCCACCTGCAGGGTGTTGAGCTGGGCTTTCAGCTGCTCATTGTTAATAACCAGTGTCTTGTTTCGGCTGTCGATCTCCAGACTGTTGGCGGAAACTTCCCGAATACGGGTGAGTTCCTGCTCAAGTTTGCGGATTTTCTGGGTGCTGCTGTTGAGCTTGTCCGTCAGTTCCCGGTTGCTGCTTTCAAACGCGTTCAGCTGCTTACGGTAGTCGGTATTTTGTGAGACCAGTGTGGCGTTTTCTTTTTGAGACCGTTCCAGTTGGTCTTTGGCAGGTTCTTCATTCAGCAAATATTGCTCAGGGATATAGCCCTCGTTGCCGGAACGCATACGAACCTTGAGGTACTCTTCACCGTTGTCGGCTTTAGCTTCTTCGAGTACTTCCAATGCTGTGCCGGTTTTCAGACCACGGTGGAGAATCCGGTACTCATTACCCGGACCTGCCCGAAGGGGAACATACAGGGTATCGGAGATATAGCGGGTTTCGGCCTGGACGACGCTGGCGGTCATGATGGCCATTAAAAAAGGAATCAGTCTTTTCAAGGCTGTGCTCTCTATCGGGCTGCCAAAAGGTGGAACTATGACATAAATCTAGGCAGCAAAACCACAGCATGTCGACAGTGATATGACAGGCTGCGGTTTTGTTGCTGCAGTCGTTTCTCGCTGGGCCTGCGGTTTACAAAACGACCTTGAACGGTTTTACCGTCACGTGCGCGTAGACGCCCGCTTCAATGTATGGGTCAGCGTCGGCCCAGGTCTGCGCGGCTTCAAGGCTATCAAATTCCGCGATGACCAGACTGCCGGTGAAACCGGCATCGCCCGGATTCTCCGAATCAATGGCAGGGTGCGGCCCTGCTGTCAGCAGGCGACCTTCTGCACGCAGGGCCTCCAGCCGGGCAAGGTGTGCGGGGCGTGCGCCCTGTCGCAGGGGCAGGCTGTTTTCAATATCTTCACTGATAATGGCGTAATACATCGTGTACTCCGGTTAACACATGACCGCTGATGTCGTTTTGTATGAAAGATCAGGCGTTGTGTCAGGTGGTCTTATCACTTTCTTCCTGTTTGATATAGCGGGCCAGAAAGAGAAACTGGATGATCACAAAGGCAAATGTGAGGCCGAGGCTGCCGAATACCTTGAAATCCACCCAGATGGTTTCGAAGGTGAACGCCACGTAGAGGTTTGCCGCGCCGAGCAGGATGAAAAAGATGGCCCAGCTGGTATTAAGGCGTGCCCAGATAGCGTCGGGCAGGGACATGGCATGGTCCAGCATCCGTTGGATCAGTGGCTTCTGCCCAATGAACTGGCTGGCCAGGAAGGCGACACCGAAGATCCAGTTGACGATGGGCGCTTTCCATTTCAGGTAGGCTTCTTCATGGAATGCCAGGGTCAGGGAGCCAAACAACAGTACGGCAACAAGAGTGATCAGCTGACTCTTTTCCAGGCTTTTCTGCTTCAGGTAGAGCAGGCCATAGACGATCACAGAGGCAACAATCAGAACCATTGTGGCGCTGAAAATGCCGCCAAACTCAAATTCATGCCCCGCCAGACTGACAGTCCGGGGATCAATCTTGTAAACAATGAAAAAAACCAGCAATGGCAGGAAATCGATAAACTGCTTCATAAGTGGATTGGCTCGTCCTGTTTCAGGTCTGATACCATGCATCGCTGCTACGTTGAACTGTAGCGGCAAGGTTGGATCAAAAGATCTAGTTTACTGGGTGTCTTCGTCAGGATAAAGAACACAGATGTATAGTCGTGCTGACCTGCATTGTCATACTACCGCCTCCGACGGTGTCCTTTCACCGGGGCAGCTGCTGGCCCGCGCCCGGGAACAGGGGGTGGATCTGCTGGCAGTGACGGATCATGACACGGTGGCTGGTGTCCGGCATCTGTTATCCCGTGAAGAGGTGCATGGGCTGACGCTGATTGCTGGTACGGAATTGTCCTGTGTGTGGGGTAATCAGGAAATTCATGTGGTGGGTCTGGGCTTTTTACTGTCTGAACCCGGCGTTGATGAGTGCCTGGCGCGTCAGCATCAGGCTCGCTGGCAGCGTTGTGAACGCATTGCTGAAAAAGTGGCAAAGCGATTGCCACAGGTAACGGCAGAGCAGTTCCTGGCGGGTGCAATGACGTTAGCCAGAGAGGCTCAGCGCGCAGCCAGTTCGGATTTTGTACCCGGCCCGGATGAACTGCAGATTGGTCGCCCCCATTTTGCCGACTGGCTGGTTCAGGAGGGGGTAGTGCCTCACCGTGAGGCGGCGTTCAAGAAATACCTTGGTAACAAGCATCTTGGGAACGCGAAATCTCATTGGCCTCACCTGTCAACGGTTGTGGACTGGATTCGTAGCTGGGGAGGTGTACCGGTACTGGCGCATCCCGGCAAGTACAAACTGACAGGGATGAAACTGCAGGCGCTGGTTGAAGACTTCGCGAAAGCCGGCGGTCTTGCCATGGAAGTGGTGGGGTGTCTGCAGCCATGGGGTGAGCGTGAAAAGCTGACTCAGTTATGCGGTAAATATCACTTGGCTGCCTCTCTGGGCAGTGACTTTCATGGCCCCTGGTCAGAGCGGATCGAGTTGGGGCGACTGGGACCGATTCCGGATGATTGTCAGCCGGTATGGGAACTTTTTGATGAGAGAGTCTTACCGGTTGCTTCCTGAGTTGGCATATAATCGCCGTTCACCTTCCACTGATTGAAGCCTAGCCGTGAGCCAGTTTTTTCAGATTCACCCAGACAATCCCCAGGCACGCCTGATCCGTCAGGCCGTTGATATCGTTCGCTCCGGTGGCGTCATTGTGTACCCCACGGATTCTGCTTATGCCTTGGGATGTCGTATCGGGGAAAAGAAAGCCATTGAGCGTATTCGTCGCATCCGTCAGTTGTCAGAACGGCATAACTTTACATTAGTTTGCCGTGACCTTTCCGAACTGGCCACGTATGCCAAGGTGGAAAACAGTGCGTACCGTTTTCTGAAAAGCAAAACACCGGGCGCCTGGACTTTTATCCTTAAAGCGACGAGCCAGGTACCGAGATTGGTGCTGCACCCCAAGCGTCGAACCATCGGTATCCGGGTACCCGACAGCACCATTGCCCAAGCATTGCTGGCCGAGCTGGGGGAGCCGTTGGTCAGCACGACGTTGATCCTGCCTGGGGATGATTACCCCATGATTGACCCCTATGAAATCCGGCAGGTGCTGGAGCACCAGGTGGATCTGGTCATTGATGGCGGATTCTGTGGCATGGAAGCGACCAGCGTAGTCAGCCTGGTGGAAGAAACGCCAGAGATACTGCGTCATGGCAAGGAAGATACGACCGAATTGGTGGACTGATCTGGCCGCTGCGGCGTTCCGGCATATCAGGAACTTTCAAAACCGGATACACTCTCACGTTATTAGAACTGACTGAAAAATAAACGGACTTCCTGGAGAACGTCTTGAGCGCCACAGACCCCGGTTCGCGGGTATTATCAGGCATGCGGCCGACCGGACAACTGCACCTCGGCCACTATCACGGTGTGTTGAAAAACTGGCTGACCCTTCAGCATCAGTATGACTGCTTCTTTTTTGTAGCGGACTGGCACGCCCTGACCACGCATTATGACAATCCTGGCGACATTGAAAGCCATGTGCTGGAAATGGTGGTGGACTGGCTGGCTGTGGGGATCAATCCCGGGCAGGCAACCCTGTTTGTTCAGTCAAAGGTGCCGGAACATGCCGAGTTGCACCTGCTGTTATCCATGATGACACCTTTGTCATGGTTGGAGCGTGTGCCCAGCTATAAAGATCAGCAGGAAAAACTGAAGGAACGGGATCTCTCGACTTATGGTTTTTTGGGATACCCGTTGCTGCAGAGCGCCGATATTCTTATCTATCGTGCCGGACTGGTGCCGGTGGGCGCTGACCAGGAAGCCCATGTTGAAATAACCCGCGAAATTGCCCGTCGCTTTAATCATCTCTATGGTCGTGAGCCTGGTTTTGAAACTATCGCAGAACAGGCCATCGGCAAGATGGGGCGCAAGCAGGGAAAAATGTATCGCAGCCTTCGCAAGGCGTACCTTGAAAGCGGCGACCATGAAGCATTGCAAACGGCGCAGGCATTGTTGAAAGAGCAGCAGAACATCACCTTGGGTGACCAAGAGCGATTGCTGGGTTATCTTGAAGGAACCGGCAAGATGATTCTGCCTGAGGCGCACGCCCTGTTGACACCCATGGCGAAGATGCCGGGACTGGACGGCCAGAAGATGTCGAAGTCTTTGGGTAATACCATTGGTCTTCGCGATGACAGCGATATAGTGGCGGAAAAAATTCGCCGTATGCCGACAGATCCGGCCCGGGTGCGACGCAATGACCCGGGTGAGCCGGAACATTGTCCGGTATGGAATTTCCATAAAGCCTATTCTGATGAGAAGACCCGTGAATGGGTGCAGTCCGGTTGCCGTAACGCAGGGATCGGTTGTGTGGATTGCAAACAGCCGGTCATTGAACAAGTGATCAGTGAAGTTGAACCGATTCGTCTGCGTATTGAGGATCTGGAAGATAACCTGGATGAAGTGCAGGGCATTATTGCAGAAGGGAATGAGCGCGCCCGTGATGAAGCGCAGGATACCCTCAAGGATGTACGTGAGGCTATGGGACTGGCTTACCGTTAGGATATGAGTATGGATGCGGACACCATTGATCAATCGGCGACACCGGACGAACAGGTGACGGAAACGCCCACAGAAACGGTTGAAGGTGCACTTGAACACAGTGTGCGCCTGGCGGTATTCCGTGGTGAGGTTCTGAGTAAACTGCCGGATGATTTGTATATTCCGCCCGAAGCCCTGGAAGTGTTTCTGGAAGCGTTTGAGGGGCCGCTGGATCTTTTGCTCTATCTGATCAAGCGTAACAATGTTGATATCCTCGAGATGCCGGTGGCAGAAATTACCCGGCAATATATGAGCTACGTAGAACTCATGCAGTCAAGCCAGTTTGAACTGGCGGCAGAATATCTGGTGATGGCGGCGACTCTGGCAGAAATTAAATCCCGCATGTTGTTACCACGTCAGACGCAAGTCAATGATGAGGAAGAAGATCCCAGGGCCGAGCTGATTCGTCGTCTGCAGGAATATGAGCGTTTCAAAATTGCCGCGGAAGATCTGGACAGTATTCCACGTCAAGGGCGGGATTTTTACCTGGCCAGTGCGGAGCCGCCCAAACTGGAAACGCAGAAAGTTCATCCGGATGTGGATCTTCGTGAAGTACTGCTGGCGTTATCAGAAGTGCTTGGGCGTGCTGACCTGTTTGAGGATCATCATATTGAGCGTGAAGCACTGTCTACCCGTGAGCGCATGGCACAAGTGCTAAGCCGGCTGAAATCGGATGGATTTACCCCGTTTGTGGCCCTGTTCACCGTTTCGGAAGGCCGACTGGGTGTGGTTGTGACATTTCTGGCTATTATGGAATTAATAAAAGAATCTCTGGTCGAGCTGGTTCAGACCGAGCCCTTTGGTCCCATTCATGTCAAGGCACGCACGGAATGAGCAACGAAGAGCCATCGGTAAAACGGATTCTGGAAGGCGCCCTGCTGGCGGCGGGCAAGCCTATGAATCTGGAACAGCTTGCCCATTTGTTTGATGAGCATAAGCGTCCGGATAAGCCTACCCTCAAGGCGGCGTTGGAAGAGATTGCTGCCGACTGCGAAGGGCGTGGGTTTGAACTGAAGGAAATTGCCAGTGGCTGGCGATTCCAGGTGCGACAGGAGTTGACTCCCTGGGTGGGACGGCTCTGGGAAGAAAAACCCCAGCGCTATACCCGTGCGATGCTGGAAACCTTGGCGCTGGTTGCATACCGCCAGCCAATCACGCGGGGTGAAATCGAAGATATCCGTGGCGTCAGTGTGAGTTCCAATATCATGCGTACCTTGCAGGAGCGGGACTGGGTGCGTATCGTGGGGCACCGCGATGTGCCTGGCCGGCCAGCGATGTTTGCGACCACACGGCAGTTTTTGGATTACTTCAATCTGCAGAACCTCGATGAATTGCCGCCACTCAGTGAAATCCGAAACCTGGATGAAATGGCTGCTTCACTTGAGGGGGATGCCGCCGCGCTGCCAGAAACCGTACAGCAGGCGCTGCAAGGGCTGGATGCAGAAGAGCGTGGTGCGGAAGAGTCCGTCAGTGCTGAGACGCCCAGCGAACCCGTTTCGCTGGTGGCAGTGGCGCAGCAGTTTCAGGAAGAGAGTGAGCAAAACGTTGAGCGACTCTTTGCCGAGCTGGATGATCTTGAAGATGGCCTGAAGACCACCTTTACCGATTTTGACCCCCGTGATCAGGATGATGCGCGTGACGATGCTGAAGGGATTGAAACCGATGACGCAGTTCGTGTTGAGATAACCTATGATACACACGACAGCGGTGATGAAATTCAGTCATCTGATGAGCCAGAGCAGGATGAAGAAGGCTCTTCTTCCATTGCTGATCTGCGGGACTGACACCCATTAACCACGAAAGAAAATTGACCGGGGTTTTCGGCCTGATGCCTGAACCCCGGTCTTGTTTTTGATAGCAGTAAAGATTATGACAGATATTAAAGAGATCGAGTCACCGGTTGAAGGTGAGCGTCTACAGAAGTTGCTGGCTCGCCAGGGGCTGGGCTCAAGGCGTGAAATTGAAGGCTGGATAGCGAATGGTCGTGTCACCGTCAATGGTGATAAGGCGACGCTGGGTGTGCGGGTGTCTGGCGTGGAAGATATCCGGGTGGATGGCCGTCAGGTCAAATGCCAGACAGTGAAGACGCGTCGTGTATTGGCGTATAACAAGCCGGAAGGTGAAGTGTGTACCCGTCAGGGAACCGATAATCGTCCAACCGTGTTTGATCGCTTGCCCAAGCTGAAAGGGGAACGCTGGATTAATGTTGGCCGGTTGGATATCAATACCGCCGGGTTGCTGTTGTTCACAACGGATGGTGAACTGGCTAATCGCCTGATGCATCCTTCTCACCAGATTGAACGCGAATACGCGGTGCGCGTTTTCGGCGATATCAACCAGGATAAAATCAGCAATATGTTTCGTGGTGTAGAGCTGGAAGACGGCCTGGCCCGATTCACTGATATTGTCGACAGTGGAGGCGAAGGCAGAAACCACTGGTTCCATGTTTGCCTGTTGGAAGGACGTAACCGGGAAGTGCGCCGGTTGTGGGAGTCCCAGGATTTGGCGGTTAACCGGTTGAAGCGGGTGCGTTATGGCAGTGTGATCATTCCGGATCATCTGCGCCAGGGGCAGTGGGTTGAACTCGATCAGGCGACAGTGGATGCGCTTGCAGCCCTGGTAGGATTGGAGCCGGTGCCGGTGAATGTCAACAGCAGTCGCGAAGAGACTGTTCGGATGAAGCGTCTGCAGGGTAAGCGCATTGCGCCTGTGGTACGAAAGAAAAGTCGTAATCCCAAGGCGGTTTCCAACGCTCGCTAAACACTTGATAAAACCATACTGTCGTTTGAGAAGACGACAGTATGGTTTCGATCAATACCGCATGAATGATCAGAGGTAGGCGGCTGCCCGCATATCAAAGATCAACTTCTCTGCTGCACAGACAAAATCAAAGCGTGCCTGAATGCTGGTTTCCAGATCGGTCTGGGTGATGTGGGTGCTGACTGTGCAGGGATCGCTTTCGATGCTCTGTGCCAGCGTCTGCAGCTTAACCAATTTGGCTTCGGCTTCCTGCTGACTGCCGGCTCTGATGGTCAATTCAGTAACGGTGTCTTCTTCCTGGATCAGGGTGCCGATGTCCATGCAGTTGCAGGCAGTGGTGTTTACTTCAGTCATGGTGTTTCCGGTCTATCACATTCAGGGAGGCAGTCTAGAGGGTCTGTTCCGGGTCAACGCATGATCTGGATCAACGAAACACCTGAAGACTGATAAGCGTTGTATCGTATTACATTCCTGGGTCGGGTCGGATTGGTAGAAATGGCTACAGATTTCAGCAATACCGTAGGGTAATAGGGAGCCTTGGTTTGATTCGGTGCCTTATGTTAAGGCTTATTCTGAGGCGACATTCTGGAGTGCGCCGTAGAGGTTTTTCCATTCCACCAGGGGGTCACTGAAATCCTGTATCAGATAATCTGGCATGGCATCAAGCCGTTCCAGCATATTGCTGTACTCGTCACGAAAGTAACGACAGACCGGGTTGCCTAGAGAGATATTGTGCAAACAAAGATTGCCATAATCGTCAATGCGGTGGGCAGCTGCAGAATACTCGGCATGATACTGGTAAGGGTACTCTGGGTTTTGGTTATCAGCAAAGGCCATGCAAGGTATGGCCAATAATGAAATCAGAAGCGCTTTCCAGAACATACTTACTTCCCTGTACAGCTACTCAAATGCATTTGCCTGATAATAGGCTCTTCATTACTGCACAAGTTTAGCCTAGAGGTTTAAGGGGACCTCTAAGTAATCCCCAATATGACGATCAGGTGACAAACTGCCAACCATCTCAGGTACAGAAGCGGGCATCACGAGCAATTGATGACAAGAAATTAGCGCCAGTGGTGGTACTTAAGGCGGGAGACGGTGGGGGTGAGCGTTCCTCTGAGTTGTTTTCAGGGCTGGATCTTTCTATGGATGAGGGCCTGTCAGCGTAAAGATACGCTAGTGTTGTGAAGCTGGCTAAAAAAGCAGGTGTTTCCAGTATGGTAATCAGGCCTGCAAGAGGGGGGCCGCCAATGACGCCGCCCATACTGATGAAAGCGGAAGCTAGCAGCAGTGATATGATGGCACCAATTGCTACTACGTGTCGTTTATTAATATTGTAGTCATCAAATGTTTGATTCATGGCGTAGGAAGCGCCTTGAAACCAGCTTTTGATGAGGGCGGAGGGCAGTTTGTATATTGCTCTTCCAATACCGCACAGTACGCCAATTAATAGACCAGGTATTGCAGCAGTGATGCCGATAATAAAACCAAAACAATAGCCGGCACCGCAGGCTAGTGCACGGGCTATACGATGGTTGGGATCTATACGTTCACCCAGTGCTCCAAGTGCCTCAATAGGACGAGTAAAGGCAAGCTCCATGCCCCTAAGTGCGGCAAGGAAAATATTGAGTGTTAAATGGGGAAGAATCGTAATGACGACAGAAACCACTCGTGTTCCAAATGTGCGCCTATCAGGATCAGTGGGTGCACTAGTATCATTATTTGGCTGCTGTTCGCTGTGTACAGGTGATGGGGTTTGTTGAGGCCCTTCCATGACGTTGTTCCGTGCTTTTTGTTGGCTATCATCACGGATTTAGACCCCTGTCAGATTTTAAAGTTCACGGGGGAGGGTTAAGGCAATAGCCGGGTAAAATATAACGGTTTTCAGGAGTGAATCAAACCTCCTGAAAACCGCATAACATATTGTTATACAAGGATATTCATTACAAACATGGACAGGAACGCGTTGATGATACAGATGGCGAAAAGGATTGGAAAGCGGCGCGCATCTGTACCGATGACGCCTAGAATCCGGCCGGCATACTGGATCAGAGAGCCCATCAGGTAGATTGCCGGTGCCAGGATGGCCAGGTGAGTGCCGTTCAGGACGCCATCAGAAAACAGGCCGACAGCGACACCGATCCCGCCGCCCATGGACATAAAGGCACCCATTAATACAGCAGCGGCTTCCCCGGGCAGTCCCACTAGGGCCATAACAGGGCCAAACAGGGCACCCATCAGCTCCATGGCGCTGGTTACGTTCAGAGCCTTGATGATGACGAAAGCCATCATGATGTTGGGAATGGTGCTGGACGTAGCAATGCCCCAGCCCTTGCGCGCGCCTTCAACGAAGACGTCAGTAATCATCGGTTTCTTAGCTTGTTCAGCCATGGGCGACGTCTCCCTTAATATCGGTGTGGTCAGAGGGGTTCTTTTTGCCTTCGGTCAGAGTGATGTATAGACGCATCAGGTTGGCACCAACGACCTTGAAGACCAACATGACCATGAAGCAGAGGCCGATAGAGGCCGGCACTGCCAGTTCACCATTCGCATCAGTCAGGGTGAACAGGATGGCGCCTGAGCTGAAGAAGTTGACGATCATTGCACCTGCCGAGAACTGGAAGGCCGTGAACACATCAGCTTCTTTGGCGGTCAGGTCCTTGCTATCGATTAGGGACTTGGTCATGGACGCACCGGCATCGGTACTCTGAAGGCTGGCGATCAGTGCCAGGCCAGTATTGCCGGGAATGCCCATGAGCGGCTTGAGCAGAGGGGTCATCAGACGACGGGCGGCTTTCAGTGCGCCGTAGTGCTCAAGGATGTTGACCATGGCCAGTGCGAACATGACAGTTGGTACGAGACTCAGGGCAAACATGAATCCATCACGTGCGCCACTGCCGCCTGCACCGCGGAAGGTTGAACCGGCTGCGGTGACGACACCTTCTGCATTTTCAGACACGCCGGACACCAGTTTGCCAAACGATCCGTTCAGGGTTGTGAAGTCGAAGACTCCCCACCACTCGTTGGATTTCATCAATCCGGAAAAGAAGACGACAGCGAATGCCAGTGCGACGTAGCCGCCCCATGACACCTTGTCCTGAGAGCCCTCAGTGTTACTCATTACCCATTACCCTGTGAAGATCAATACTGGTCAGCCGGGATATTCAAGAGAGAATATCGGCCTGGTACCTGCTGCACGGGCGAACCTTGGTCTCTGTCACTGCAGCCGGTCAGGCGGTCCAGGTGGGGAGGGCATCGGATCGTCGGGCAACGGGGCAGGCTGGCTGCAGGCGGTGAATAATAATAAAAAGCATCAAGCTAGCTGTTGACTTGTGTCAAACCTGCTATTTGCGGCAGGTAGTATTGATAGTTTCAGTGTCGTAGAAAATATGTTCAGTTTTTCAACTGAATCATCAGAAGTGCATATATGCATCCGGGGGCGTTATAGCTATTATTGTGGAGATTTATGAATCATTATCCCGAGATAGGCAACTCATCGGGATGTTTACTGTTTTTTTGATACTCGTAGATTTTATCTGTAGGTGCAACTTGCTGATACCTAAACTCATTAGTTAAGTCCTTTATCACTATTTGGTGTGATGCTTGCGTGATGTAGGGGCGTAATTGCTGAACTCCAATCATAACTATTTTTAGGTTTGTAATTTCTTTCATAGCTCTTAACATGATGCGAGTCAGTTGTTTCATATCTCCCCCAGGAGCGACACATAAAATATATGGGTTATATGCAATGCCAAGATTGTCGAGTAATCTGGTTTGCTCTTTAAAAAAAATCAAGGCATCACTATCAATAGAGAAATAGACAGTGTGTATGTTTTTTTTGTTAACTAAATGCGAAAAGCAGGCGTCCGTTGCAATAATGTTGACATTTTGTTTGTGTAATTCATCCGCTAATAAGCCTGAGCCAGCATGAACTTCTAAAATAAATGGAGGGTTACATCCTGATGTGAAATGCTGGGCTAGCTGGCCAACAAATATTTTATCTATGTTAATGGCAGATCTGGAATGTGTCTGTGGAATAAAGCTTGTTTGTATTAATTGCAAAGTTGCCTTCTCTGTCTCTATGGAAGGGCTGCAAAATTGTTTCATGCAGATGCGAAGCATTTCTTTAGATGGGAATTCTTTAGGCACTGTTTTTTCTTCTATGGCTGTTATAAGGTCTAGCATTTTATTGATGGCTTCCTTTGCTTCCGGCTTGCATTTAACTGATGTTTTTTCTAGTTTTTGTTTTAGTTGTTCTTTTATCGTTTTCAGGGTTTCAGGGTTTGACTGTAGGCTTGATTCAGAAAATTGTGTGTCTGCAATAAAAAATGGTGAATCGAAGCGCCCCCAGGGTTGGTATTCGCAAAGGAAGCGTTCCAATGTAAGGTCTCCTGCAAGGAGTTGTACAAAAGGAATGCGTACAGCAGGAGAAGGACCTGTGCAGCAGGCTCCTGGTGAGAAAATTCTTGTTAATGTATCCTCTCGGTTGGTTGCGGAATCCAATAGTTTGTATAACGTCCATGTTGCAGCTGGTGGGATGAATTTGAATCGGTGAAGCTCGTGAAGCTCCTGAAGAAAGCATGGATCAATTTTTCGGAGGCCGCATGTCCACGATTCTGATTGTTTACTATCCACTATTATGTTTCTTACCGATATGGTCGGTCCGATTGTAGATGTATGATCAATAGAGATGGTACGTCTTGATTGTGCAGGTTTATATGCAAAAACAGGAAAATTTGCTTGAGTGGCTTTGCTGGCTAAATCACTGGTCACTGGTGTGACAGTAACAATGCTAGGAGCTGATTTGCGCCTGGATTTTCCAGTAGAACTTTTTAGAGGATTATGCAATACGGGTTCGGACGATGATCTTCTTAATCCTTTCATTATTCTTTCCTCTGTTACGTTGGTGTTGAGCAAATAACATACTTGTGCTGTTAACGTTTTTGAGTGGACTGTTCATAAAAAGTTCATTCGTAGCAGTGTGCATTAAATTCCTGTTGCCTGTTTGTGGAATTGTCTTGGCAAATTAGTTAGTTCAGGTTACAAAGGGTTTTCATGAATTCGTGGTATTCGTTAACCAATCCGGACAGGACACAAGGTTTATGACCAGCGAGCAGTCAGCACTCAAAAGCAATGTTCACCTGATGGGGGAGTTGCTGGGCAATACCATCAAAGCCCATTTGGGTGACGAGTTTCTTGATCAAATCGAACAGATCCGTCACTTGTCCAAATCTGGTCGTGAAGGTAATGAGGCTGATCATGAGAAACTGGTAACCCTGCTGAAAAACCTCGACGATAGTCAGCTGGTTCCGGTGACCCGTGCCTTTACCCAGTTTTTGAATCTCGCCAATATCGCGGAGCAGTTTCACACGGTATCCCGCCAATGTGAGCAAGATGTCTGTGTACCCGATACATTGGATGATCTCTTTGTTCGCCTGAAGGCGCGACAATTCACACCAGAACAGATTCGCGACAGCGTAGCAGCGATGACTATCGAGCTGGTACTAACCGCGCACCCTACAGAAGTCACCCGTAGAACGGTCATTCAGAAGCACTCAGAAATTACCGAGTGCCTGACACATATGGAGCATTCCGATCTGTTGCCCCGGGAGCGTGAACGTCTGGTTAATCGACTTGAGCAGTTGATCAGTCAGATCTGGCACACCGAGGAAATACGTAGCCACCGTCCAACGCCTGTGGATGAAGCCAAGTGGGGGTATGCCACGGTAGAACACTCACTCTGGCATGCGTTGCCCGAGTTCTTAAGACAACTGGATGAACGACTGTATCAGCATACCGGGTACCATCTGCCTCAGGATGCCATGCCGGTTCGGTTTGCCTCCTGGATGGGGGGGGATCGCGATGGGAATCCGAATGTTACGGCAACCGTTACCCGCGAGGTATTACTGTTGAGTCGCTGGATGGCGGCGGATATGTTTCTCCGTGAGTTGCAGCCATTGATCAGTGAGTTGTCGATGGCGGAGTGTTCATCGGACTTGAGTTATCAGGCCCGAGGCAGTCATGAACCTTACCGCCTGGTACTGAAGGACTTGCGGGAAGGCCTCAAGGCGACACGCCGTTATTGTGAGCAGAAACTGGCGGGTCGTGATGCGTCAGATGACGGTATTCTGGAGTGTGATGACGCGCTGGTTGCGCCACTTCAACTTTGTTATGACTCCCTGTGTGATGTAGGTTTGTCTGTTATTGCCCGAGGTCCGCTACTGGATACATTGTGGCGTGCCCGTTGTTTCGGGCTGGGATTGGTCAGGCTGGATATTCGGCAGGAAGCCGGCCGCCATACCGGTGTATTCTCCGAACTGACCCGTTATCTTGGTCTGGGGGATTACGCGCAATGGTCAGAGCTGGAGCGACAGGCGTTTTTGCTAGCGGAACTGGACAATCGTCGTCCGTTAATTCCTCTGGACTGGCAACCATCCGAAGACGTGCAGGAAGTATTGGATACATGTCGTGTGATTGCGACACAGCAGCAGGAACGGCTGGGATCCTATGTCATCTCCATGGCACGTGAGCCATCGGATGTGTTGTCTGTCATTCTGCTGCTTCGTGAAACCGGCTGTCGTTTCAATATGCCGGTTGCTCCATTGTTTGAGACGCTTGCGGACCTGGAGCATGCCGAAACGGCTATGCGGACGCTGCTGTCACTGCCCTGGTACCGTAATTATGCCGGTAATCGGCAGATGGTCATGATCGGTTACTCAGATTCTGCCAAAGATGCCGGTCAGATGGCGGCGGCTTGGGCGCAATACCGGGCAATGGAAGGGCTTACGGCTATCTGTGAGAAGGCGGGTATTGGCCTGACACTGTTTCATGGCCGCGGTGGAACCGTAGGTCGTGGTGGAGGCCCTGCACATGCCGCTATCCTGTCCCAGCCTCCCGGTTCAGTCGCAGGTTATCTGCGGGTGACGGAGCAGGGGGAGATGATCCGATTCAAATTTGGTTTCCCTGCCATTGCGGTACAAAGTCTTTCGCTCTATGCCAGTGCAACGCTGGAAGCGACATTGCTGCCACCGCCTGCACCCGAGCCTGCATGGCGCAAGCTGATGGATCAGATGACACAGGAATCCCTGGCTACTTACCGTGGTATTGTCCGTGAGGAACCGGATTTTGTGCCGTATTTCCGGGCCGCTACACCAGAGCAGGAACTGGGCAAGTTGCCACTGGGCAGTCGTCCGGCGAAGCGTCGTCCTGACGGTGGTGTGGAAAGCCTGCGGGCTATTCCTTGGATTTTTGCCTGGACGCAGTGTCGTTTAATGTTGCCTGCATGGTTGGGGAGCGGTGTGGCATTGCGGCGCGCTATCGAATCTGGCCATAAGACAGTGCTCGCAGAAATGATTCGGCAATGGCCATTTTTCCGTGCCCGGCTTGAGCTTCTGGAAATGGTGTATTTAAAGTCAGATGCTGAAACGGCGGAATACTACGAAGAATGTTTGGTACCAGAAAACCTGCGATACCTGGGGCAAAAGCTTCGTCAGATGCTGGCGGATGCTGTAGCGGTGATGGTTGAGCTCAAGGATGGTCATCCATTCCTGGAGCAGGACCCCTGGGTGCGACAGGCAATTGAATTGCGTAATCCCTACTCCGATCCATTGCATGTGTTGCAGGCTGAATTGCTTTACCGAGCAAGACATCAACCAGATTCGGTCAATCCAGCCGTTGAGAGGGCATTGATGTTAACGATCGCAGGCATTGCCGCAGGCATGCGAAATACAGGGTGACAGTTAACAGAAAAGGCTTGCAAGATGTGTAAGCCTTTTTGCGTTTTTCTAAAGCAAAATTTTGTTGGCGATAATACAGGAAGATTTTGACGGTGATTGGTCAAAATTCATTGTCAATGATGCCATGATGACCGTGTGGTGAATGTCGATGAGATGCATCAGGGTTGAGTCAGAGGTCGCTCATGTGTATCTTTGAGCCCTTTTGCGGCATTCGTACGTCGCCATTAGTAGTGGGTTCTTGTTGCGATTGGATGCGCTGCCATCGAGGGTGGCGTGTTTAATGGCAGAAAATCCGGAACCGGTCACATCCGAGGAGCATTTTACATGCGTGTCATTCTGCTTGGCGCACCTGGCGCTGGAAAGGGGACTCAGGCCCAGTTTATCTGTGAGAAGTTTGGAATTCCCCAGATTTCCACGGGCGATATGCTGCGTGCTGCCATCAAGGCACAATCCCCGCTGGGGCTGAAAGTCAAGGCCGTGATGGATGCCGGTCAACTGGTGTCAGATGACATCATTATTGATCTGGTCAAAGAACGTATCCAGGCGGATGATTGCGCCAAGGGCTTCCTGTTTGACGGTTTCCCCCGCACCATTCCCCAGGCTGAAGCGCTGCGTGATGCCGGCGTTGCCATTGATAACGTGCTGGAAATTGCGGTTGAAGACGAAGAGATCGTCAAGCGCATGAGTGGTCGTCGTGTGCATCCGGGCAGCGGCCGTGTGTACCACGTGGTCTACAATCCGCCGAAAGAAGACGGCAAGGATGACGTCACCGGTGAACCGCTGATTCAGCGTGATGACGATAACGAAGAAACTGTTCGTAAGCGTCTGGCTGTGTATCATGAGCAAACCCAGCCGCTGGTTCGCTTCTACACTGAGATGGCAGCCTCCGGTGCCGACGCACCCCGTTACTCCCGTGTAGAGGGTGTGGGCTCAGTGGAAGATATTACTGCAGCTGTTCTTTCCGCACTGCAGTCTTAATCCTCTGCGAAGGGCTGGCTTAGCATTTTATGCGGCCAGCTTTTTTCTCTGCTGCTAAATAACCAACAAGTGAATCATTGCCGTTATCAACGCCAACCGGCTTGTTGTTGAATCCCTTATCGGCCTGATCGTTTTTTCAACGTATAATCCGTCGCAACTATTCCCGGAGTGAGTGTAATTATGCCCAGGATTCTGGCACTGGATACGGCCACGGAAGCCTGTTCCGTCGCCCTTTATCTGGATGGTGAAGTGCGCGAACACTTCGACATTCTGCCACGCCAGCACAGCCAGCAGATACTGCCAATGATTGAGGCGATCCTGGCGGAACACGGCCTGTCGATGATGGCGCTGGATGCTATTGCTTTTGGTCGTGGGCCGGGCGCGTTCACGGGGGTGCGTATTGCCACGGGCATTGCCCAGGGGCTGGCGTTTGCGGCGGATCTGCCCGTGATTCCGGTATCCACCCTGGCGGCGCTGGCGCAGCTGGGGTTGCGTGAATATGGCGCTCAAGAGGTGCTGGCGACGATTGATGCCCGTATGGATGAAATCTACCAGGCACTGTATCGCGCAGATAACGGCATCATGGTGTTGCAGGGGGCTGAGCAGGTTTCCCCGCCTGAAACGGTAGCGGTAGAAACGATGACGGATAACCTGGTAGGCGTCGGTTCAGGTTGGCATTACCGGGAACGCATCGCGGTGCCCGTCAGCCAGTGTTATCCCGATGAGTATCCCCATGCGGCGGATATTGCCCTGCTGGCCTCGGCTGCCTTTGCCCGTGGGGAAGGTGTCGCTGCAGAACAGGCGTTGCCGGTGTATTTGCGCGACAACGTAGCCAAAAAGAAACATGAACGCTGAGTGAGGGAGCCTTAGCTGTGGAAACACTGCACGTCATTGTCCTGGCGCTGATCCAGGGCTTAACGGAGTTTTTGCCGATTTCCAGTTCTGCGCACCTGATTCTGCCCTCGCAGCTATTGGGTTGGCCGGATCAGGGGCTGGCGTTTGATGTAGCTGTCCACCTGGGAACGCTGCTGGCCGTGGTGGCTTATTTCCGGCAGGACCTGATCCGGATGCTGGTCGACTGGAGCAAAAGTGTCACCGGTGGTCCATCGACCCAGAACAGCCGGATGGCCTGGTATCTGGTCTGGGCGACCTTTCCCGCCGTGATCTTTGGCGGTTTCCTGAGCGTGACAGGGTTGGATGACGCCATGCGCTCAGCGACCCTGATTGCCGGTACCACATTGATCTTCGGCGCGCTGCTCGGATGGGCGGATCGCAAGGGGAAATTGTCTCAGCCTCTGGAGCAGTTGACGCTGAAGCAGGCGCTGATTATCGGCTTTGCCCAGGCTGTTGCCCTGATTCCCGGTACCTCCCGCTCTGGGATCACTCTAACCGCGGGCCTGCTGCTGGGGTTGACCCGTGACGCCGCCGCCCGTTTCTCGTTCCTGCTCTCGATTCCGGTTATTGTGGCGGCAGGCAGCCTGAAAATCCTGCAGCTGGTGTCAGCCGATGTACCGGTTGAGTGGGGTATTCTTTTCAGCGGTATTGCCATTTCAGCGGTTAGCGCCTTTGTGTGCATTCACTATTTCCTGGCATTCATTAACCGTATTGGCTTGATGCCGTTTGTTATCTATCGTCTGCTGCTCGGTGTGGTGCTGTTGGGTGTGCTCTGGCTATGAGTGCCTTGAATCTGGCGGTTATGGCCTCACAGGATGCCGGTATCCATGAGCGGATGAGCCGGCTGGCTCACCAGCTGGGCTTACCGCTGGTGGCTGATCAGCCGCTGAAAACTCTGGATACCTTTGATGCCGTCCTTTACGAAAGCGAAGAAGGGCTGGGCCTGCAGCTGACAGGAAAGGGGGCTCCCGGGCCGGTGAGGGTCGACTTTGTCGGTGGTTCTGCCGCCCATCGCCGTCGCTTTGGCGGGGGCAAGGGGCAGGATATTGCCAAGGCTGTTGGCCTGGCGGATGCCGGTAAACGGCAGCTGCATGTGCTGGATGCCACGGCAGGTCTGGGGCGCGATGCCTTTGTGCTGGCCTCCCTGGGGTGCCGGATGACCTTGATTGAGCGTTCGGACGTGGTTCAGGCCCTGCTGATTGATGGCCTGCGCCGTGGAGCGGATGACCTTGAAGTGGGCGCGATCGTCCAGAACATGACCCTTGCCCAGGGGGACGCCCTGAATGTCATGGCCGCCATGGCAGACAAGGCAATGGCGAATCGACCGGATATTGTCTATCTGGATCCGATGTTTCCCCACCGTCGCAAGGCGGCGGCAGTGAAAAAAGAGATGCGGTTATTCCAGGATCTTGTTGGCGAGGATCCTGATGCCGACGAGCTGTTGACGCAGGCGCTGGCCCTTGCACGGTTCCGGGTGGTGGTGAAGCGGCCCAGGCTGGCGCCTGACCTTGGCGGAAAAATGCCAAATTACCGCCTTGAAGGAAAATCGGGTCGGTTTGATGTGTATACCCTCGCCAGTATCCGACAGGCTGAGCCCGCCTGACGGGTTGGCGGTGATAGTGTGGGTTCCTTTATTATTCATTTTCATTGATTTACGCATATTCGAGAGACAATGACACGTACCGCGGCAGCAATGCATATCCTGGTCAAAACAGAAAAACAGGCTCTTGAACTGCTCAAGCAGCTGGAAAAGGGGAGTGATTTCAGTCTGTTAGCCAAAAAATACTCCATCTGCCCTTCCAAACGACGTGGGGGTGATCTGGGTGAGTTTCGGCGAGGGGATATGGTCGCTTCCTTTGAGAAAGCAGTCTTCTCCGGCGACCTGCTGAAGCCTATCGGGCCTGTGAAGACCCGGTTTGGCTTTCATATCATTAAAGTGTTGTACCGTAGCTGATAACCGCATGTATTCAACAGCAGGGACGCTTTGAATTAACCCGATAGATAAGTCAGTTTTTAAATAGACAGTAACAAATAGTTGACGTTTTTTCTGTCAGAACGATTTTAATGATAATTCACGCCATTTAATTAACGGCGGGTTTATTTATGGCATTGAAAGCGATTTAAATTCTCCGCTCTTTTCTTTTCTTCCAGCCATCCCATGGAAATTTACAAGGCAGAATCGGCTAGGCTTTTATTTAGTTGCGGTAGAGAAATTTCCGGTTCGGGAATGCGATCTGCAGGATAAATCGCTCGATGGGAAGGGAATCTGTATGTTTAATCTGTTTATGAATAATGTGAAGCTGAAGTTACAGCTTTTCATTATTATGGGACTGGTCTTTGTTGTCACACTGGGCAGTCTTGGGTCGGCGGGTATCTGGCTCTATCAAAAGGCCCAGGATTTAAATCATGCGGATCTTTTGCTGGAAAAATCCGAAGTGGATTTTGCCCTCCAAATGGATGAATGGAAAAACATCCTGCTGCGTGGTCATGATGACAAGGCGTTTGAGGTTCATCTGAAGCGTTTCCACGATATGGAGACACTTACCGTCAAACATTTCAATGAAGTCAGGGAAATACTGGCAAGCCTTGATGTCGATACCGCTGGTATTGATCTGCTCATTGAGCACCATGATGTGCTGGTACTGCTCCATCAGGAATCCCTGGCTGCTTTCGATCGTCAAGATCCTCTGGCGTTCAGGGCCATTGATGCCAGAACGGCGGGTGAAGAAGAGGCGTTGCTGCATGAGCTGGAAGAGCTGATCAAACAAATAGAATTGCTGGTCGAGTCTGAAACATCAGCCATGATCAGAACCCTTGCTGTTGTTTGCCTCATTGTTGTTGGATTGGTGGTTCTGGTTCTCATGATGTACGCCGGATCGTTGACGCGGCGGTTGGATCAGGTAGTGGAGGCCACGGAAGAGATATCCAGGGGTAACCTGTCAGCGCGGCTTCAACTGTCGGGTGACAATGAGATCGCCATGTTGGGGCAGTCGTTTGACAAAATGGCCAACAGTATTTCCGGACTGGTGAATAACGTACAGCAGTCGGGTGTGCAGCTGTCTAGCTCTGCGGTCAGTATCAGTGCCACGACCAAGGAACAGGCCGCTTCAGCCAAGGAACAGGAAGCCACAACCCACGAGATCATGGCGACGTCGCAGCATATCTCACAGACAGCCCGTGACCTGGTCAACAACATGGATGAAGTGGCCCGTGCGGTGGATGAGACCTCTGGTCTGGCAGAGCAGGGGCATGGTTCGCTGACCCGTATGAGTGGCACTGTGGAACAGATGGTGCAGGCTTCCCAGAATATTTCCGACAAACTCACGGTACTCAACGAGAAAGCCAATAATATCAATGCGGTCGTCACCGCCATCAATAAAATTGCTGATCAAACCAATCTACTGTCGGTAAATGCGGCGATCGAAGCGGATAAAGCCGGTGAATACGGCGTAGGTTTCAGTACCGTTGCAACAGAGATCCGGCGCCTGGCAGACCAGACCGCTGTGGCGACGTACGATATCGAAGAAATGGTCAAGGAAATGCAGGCCGCGGTATCTGCCGGTGTCATGGGTATGGAGAAATTCTCGGATGAGATTCGCCAGGGGGTGGATGATACCCGTGATGTCAGTGGCCAGCTTAGCCTGATTGTTGAAAAGGTTCAGACACTCGCACCGCACTTTGAATCGGTTCATAAAGGCATGCGTTCGCAGTCGGATGGCGCGGAACAGATTCAGGAAGCCCTGTCCCAGTTGGGAGAAACAATCCGCAATCTGAATGATTCCATGCGGATGTCGAACAGTGTGGTGGATGAATTGAATCAGGAATCGGATCGTTTGCAGCAATCGGTCTCTGTATTCCGGTTTGATGGGTGAACAGGATTCACTGAATCAATAGGCTGGGCTGAAGAATCATTGAGTGTTTGATGTGCCGTTATTGTCAGTGAAAAAAAGGATGTTTTCAGGAGTGAAATAATGAGTGTGTGGAATCGCCTGGATTTTAAGCGAAAGCTACTGATTATTCTGATTTTGACAGGGTTGATTCCTGCCTTTACCGTTGGGTTTGTCGGGTTGATGATTAAATCCGATGCCCTGGAACGTAACGCCTTTGAGCATCTGGAAGCTGTTAGAACCATCAAAGCCCATCAGCTTCAAAATCTGATCCATAAAAACCGTGACGAACTGGAAACGCTGGCGGACGAACTGGCTATTCAAATCGAAAGTGAGGGACTGAAGAAGGCCCGCGGCCATTTCGAAGACATCGGAATGCGTGTTTTTTCCCGTTACATTGAACGTAATGGCTACTACGACCTCTTTCTCATTGATTTAAACGGTTTCTGCTTTTTTACAGTTACCCATGAAAGCGACTATCAAACCAATCTGCTGACAGGAAAATACAAGGACAGTGGTTTGGGCGAAGCGGTCCGGATGGCGATCAATACCGATGCATTTGCGATGGTGGATTTCGCCCCTTATGCGCCCAGCGCTGGCGCACCCGCGGCATTTATTGCCGTGCCAGTGAAGGCTCGGGGCAAGACCGTCATGATTGTTGCACTGCAATTATCGCTTGATGAAATCGATAAGGTCATGACGGAACGTACGGGCATGGGGGAGACTGGTGAAACCTATCTCGTTGGGCGTGACCAGTTGATGCGTTCTGATTCGCATAGGGATCCGGTCAATCATACCGTCAAAGCCTCCTTTGAGAATCCTTCCCTGGGCAAGGTTGATACAGAAGCTTCACGTGCCGCCCTGTCTGGCCAGACGGGTTCAGGAATTGTCATTGATTTCAACGGTAACCTGGTGTTGTCTGCCTATGAGCCGGTAAAAGTCGCTGATAACGTCACCTGGGCCATCCTCGCAGAAATCGATGAGGCTGAAGCATTCGAGTCCATACGGAGTGCGCAATACACCATATTGGCCATTGGTCTGGTAGCGCTTGTCATTATTATCTGCCTTGCGATTTACCTGGCCGGCGTGATTTCGAAGCCTATCAAGGCCATGGCGGATATGATGGTCAATATTGAGGATAGTGGTGACTTGTCCCGACGCCTTGAGGTGGTCAGTACCGATGAAACCGGTCAGGCCTGCGAGGCTTTTAACAGAATGCTGGAGGGCCAGCAGAAAGCCATTGCCGAGGTTCACAAAGTGATGGCTGCTGTGTCGGCAGGTGATTTTTCCGAGCGGGTGACGCTGGATGTGAATGGTGATTTTGCCACGCTCAAGGATCGCACCAACCAGATGGCCGATAATCTGGCCAGTATTGTCGATGATGTTCAGAAATCCTGTGTGCAGTTATCCAGTTCCTCCGTGAATATTAGTGCGACCACTAAGGAGCAGGCTGCGTCTGCAAAAGAACAGGAAGCCACGACCAATGAGATCATGGCGACCTCCCAGCATATCGCACATACCTCCCGGGAACTGGTTAACAACATGGATGAGGTCGCGCGGGCTGTTGATGATACGTCCGAACTGGCAGAGCATGGCCATGAAGGCCTGACCCGGATGCGTGGCACCGTGGAGCAGATGGTTTCTGCTTCCCAGAATATTTCAGACAAGTTGACGGTGTTGAATGAGAAAGCCGGCAATATCAATGCCGTGGTGACCACCATCAACAAGATTGCCGATCAGACCAACCTGCTGTCGGTTAATGCCGCCATTGAAGCGGACAAGGCCGGAGAATATGGCGTTGGTTTCAGCACGGTGGCCACGGAAATCCGTCGCCTTGCAGACCAGACTGCTGTGGCAACCTATGACATCGAAGAGATGGTCAAGGAGATGCAGGCGGCCGTGTCAGCCGGTGTCATGGGAATGGAAAAATTCTCGGATGAGATCCGCCAGGGGGTTGAAGATACCCAGCAGGTGGGTGATCAACTGAGCCAGATTGTTGAGAAAGTGCAGGCGCTGGCACCTCACTTTGAATCGGTGCACCAGGGCATGCGCTCGCAGTCCGATGGCGCTGAGCAGATTCAGGAAGCCCTGTCACAGCTGGGTGAGACCATCCGGAACCTGAATGATTCCATGCGGATGTCCAACAGTGTGGTGGAGAAACTGAACGAAGAATCAGAGCGGTTGCAGCAGTCGGTTTCGGCCTTTCAGGTCGACGACAGTTCGCGGCGCTGATCTGGCCTGGGCCAGGGAGATTTGACGCAGAGCGGTCAAGTTAAGAATTAATCATTAGTCAAGGAATGACGCAGTCAATGATTTACTTACGCTTTGAAATTGCCGGGCAGGTATATGCCCTTGCCAGTGATGCCATCGTTGAGGTCATCCCCTGTATCCCGGTTAATGGTATGGCGCATACCTCGCCGGCTGTCGCCGGAACACTCAATTACCGCGGTGGGCTGATTCCCGTGATTGATCTGGCCATGTTGTTCAATGAGCAGCCCAGTGCCCGTTACACCAGTACCCGAACTGTCGTTGTTAATTACCGGGAGGTTGACGGTGAGACCCTTCACCTGGCGTTGATTGCCGAACAGGCGACAGAAACCATGAAACTGGACGATGAGGCCTTTAATCCCCAGGTGATTAATAACGGACACATTCCCTATTCCGGGGCCGCGACATTGGAGACCGGTCAATTACTTTATCGTCTGGAAGTACACGATATCCTGCCACCGGATCTGCAGGGGCAACTTTATCCGCAGCATCACCTGGATGAGGAGTCAGTGAACCATGTCGATTAACGCACTGACCGGCCTGTTGCGGCAGCATATCGGGCTTGATCCCGAGTCGATTGGTCAGGAAGCGATTGAGCAGAGCATCAACCGCAGGATGAGCGCTTCAGGGCTGGATAATCCCGATCTTTACTTCATGAAAGTGACGGGAGATCCTGTTGAATTAACTGCTCTGGTGGATGAGATTACGGTCGGTGAAACCTGGTTTTTCCGGGAATTCAGGGCGTTTTCCGTGTTACAGGAAAAAGCCCTGAGCAGCCTGAGCAGGCTCAATGGTCTGACGCAGTTCCGGGTGGCCAGTATGCCGTGCAGCAGTGGGGAGGAAGCGTACTCCATTGCCATGGCGCTCTTCGATATCGGATTGCAGGAAAACCAGTTTGTTGTTGATGGTTATGACATCAATACGGACGCCATGCGCAAAGCGCGAAAGGCTGAATATGGCCGGGTCTCCTTCCGCGGCACCATGCCGGATTTTTCCAAACCCTATTTCAAGAAACATGGTGATGGTTTTAGCCTGAAACCGATGGTCAAGCAATGTGTCAGTTTTCACCAAGCTAACCTGCTGGAGCTGGCCAATAATGCAGAACCGCGCTTGTACGATGTGATTTTCTGC
Organism: uncultured Kistimonas sp.; assembly: GCA_964291505.2. GTDB lineage: Bacteria > Pseudomonadota > Gammaproteobacteria > Pseudomonadales > Endozoicomonadaceae > Kistimonas. The sequence goes on from OZ220216.1 coordinate 1,142,430, forward strand.
CGCAATTTCCTGATTTACCTGGATGCACCCAGCCGCAAACGTATGGCGGATGTGCTTCGCCGCAGCCTGGCAGAAGACGGTATTTTGATGGTGGGGCATTGTGAAGCCCCCAGTATTGCGCAACTGGGTTTCCATACGCTGGCCCGGGATAAACGCTTTGCTTTCAGCAAGGCGTCACGGGATGCTCTGGCAGTCAATAATGTAGTACCCCCCTTATCCAGACCAGCTGCACCCGATAGCAAAAAACAGCCAGTGAAACCGGCCCTTCTTTCTGGTACGCCCGCATTACGTTCTGGTGCTGAATCATCTAAAGCCCCTGCTACTTCAACCGCGAAAACAAAAGCGTCCACGCTGGCGTTTGCGAGGCCATCGGATGAGCTCGTGCGCCCGTCGGTGAAGACGGATACTGCCCGGGAAGCACCGGCTGCGAAACCGCAAGAAGCGGTTGAGAATTTGGATGATCAGCTAGATGCCATTGAAATGTTGGCAGATAGCGGCAAACTCGACCAGGCCAAATCTGCCTGCCGGCAGCTGATGCGCCAGCATCCCGAAAACGTTGAAGCCCAGTTCCTGATGGGGGTGATCAGCGAAGCAGCCGGTGAGTGGGCGTCGGCCTTCCAGTATTTTCGAAAAGTGCTTTACCTTCACCCCGAACACCATGAAGCGTTGCTCCATGGTGCCATGGTCTGTGAGCGGCAGGGGGAGATGGCCAAGGCGGAGAATCTCAGGTCACGGTTAAGCCGTTTGATCGGTTAGGGCATATAAACAGAGGATATCGCAGGGCAGATGTGCGGTAACAAGGAGCTAGGTATGGCGGAAGACGAGTCATCTCCAGACATCATCCAGACTGATGCGGATGCGCGGGAATCCATTGATGCCTGCTGGCAGCGAATCGGCGTCTGGGCGACCAATGGCGCTAGCTGCCCGGAGTTAAAGGACGTCATTCACTGCCGCAATTGTCCAACGTATGTGCAGGCGGGGCGGCATTGTCTGGCCGGACAGCCTCTGGCCGATGATCAGGAAATGCAGCAGTACAGTGAACAGTACCGCCAAGCCAAAATTCAGGCCGATCCGGGACTGCGCAAGGTGACCCTGTTCCGCCTGGGAGATGAATGGTTTGCACTGGATACCGCCATGGTTGGCAGCATTTTGAAGCCGCAGCCCTGTTGCTGGGTTCCCCACAGGAGCAACAAGGGCATCAAAGGCATTGCCAATATTGATGGCGATGCGCTGGTGGTGGTCTCCCTGGCCAAGCTTTTGGGTATTTCTGCCAGTCAGCCACAGGACAGCGAGAACAGTCAGGGCGTGGTGAGCAAGGCCTATCCCAGAATGGTGACGCTGGGTAAATCTGACAAGCCCCTTGTTGTTGAGGTGGATGAGGTCTGGGGACAGTCGAGATACAGTGCGGACAAAGTCATGCCGTTACCATCCACGGTGAGCAAGGCGGTGCAGAAATACAGCATCGGCTTGCTGGAACTGGATGGCACGCTGGTGGGTTTACTGGATGCAAGCCTGCTGCTCTATGGTCTGGAACAAGCCATGAAATAATGGACAAAGTGTTATGACAGACAAGGACGCCAAGAAACAAGGCAAGTCAAAGAAAAACAATCCGGCTATGGCTGCTCGAAAGCTGTTTAAGAGTGAAGTGGACAGGCAGACCAGTAAGTTTCAGGAACTCTTGAAACTGAAATCCAGTGCCGGGATGGAGCGGGTTGACCTGACCGAGATGGCTTCGTCTATCCGAACGGTGCGTGGTGGCGCCAAGCTGGCGAAGGTCTCCAATGCCATGGGTTTGCTGGATGCCATGCTGCAGTGGTGTGAATTTTACTGTGAGAACTGGTGCCAGGATGTCTCAGAGGCACGCAGAGAGCAGCAAGCGTCCATTAAAAAACAGTTACCGATTTTGTCCAAGGCCTGCGACTGTCTGTGCGGCATTGCCAGTGATGCTGTGAGCAAGGAGAAGATCAGTGTTGAGCTGATTCGTGAAGCGTCGGATATCAGTGCTGAGCTGGCAAAATCACAGGTTGCAGCGGATAAGGTGCCTGAAACGGATGATGCCAAACCTGTGGCGTCCTCTGAGAATGATGCGCCGCAGCCAGCAGCGGTTGAGGATGCAAAAGAGAATGTTTCAGCCTCGTCTGAGCCTCCGCCAGCAGAGCCTGCGACTTCACCGTCATCAGAAGAGCCACTTGCAGAGCAACCGCCTGAGCCCGCACCTGAACCGGCAAAAGAGGTGACGCCAGCCATTTTGAAGATGCGCTCGTTTTTCTGGAAAGAACTGGAAGAACGGGTGGAAGTACTGACTCGACATCTGCTGGAACTGGAACAGGGATTAAGCTCGCCACAACGGCTCGAAACGATGATGCGGATGGCGCATACCATCAAAGGCGGCGCCCGGCTGGCGGATATCGATCCGGTGATGCAGTTGGCGCACACGTTGGAAGATATCTTTGTCAGCGCTCAGAAACAGCAGATTATGATTAACAGCAACCATACGGATCTGCTGCTGAAAGGTGTCGATAGTATTGTACAGCTGTCAGAGCAGGCGACCCAGCAAAGTGGTATTGATCCGGCTGCCATCGCCCAGTACCAGTCACTCAATAAGGAACTGGGCAAAGTCTTGACGGATCCCGAGAGCTTCAAGGCCAAAGAGGGCGGCACGGAGCGTCCAGCGGAGCCCGCAGTGGTTGTTGAGGTCAGTGAATCGACCGAGGTTGTTGATGCCGATGGTGAAGAAGCTGTTGCCGAGCGTGTTATCCGTGTCAATGCCGAAAAACTGAACAAGGTTATCGGGCTGGCAGGCGAACTGTCTGTTGAGTCCCGGCAGCTGAAAAAATTCTGGCAGGAAAATATCAAACTCAGGCGCAATGCCCGCAGCATGAACCAGGTGGTGGAGAAGTGTGTCGCCTTGTTGAAAAGCTACCAGATTGATGAGAGTGACCGGCACTACCTGACAGAGCTGATGCGAGAGTCCCTCGCGATTGAGGAAGCCGTTAATCATAACTGTGAAGTGCTGGAAGATTATGAGCGCAAGACCACTGGCCTGACCGACAAGTTGGTGCGTGAAACGCTAGGGCATCGCATGCGGCCTTTCAAGGAAGGGACGCAGGGATTGCTGCGCCTTGCACGTACGGTATCCCAAAAGCTGGGCAAGAAAGCTCGTCTGGACATCCGGGGGGAAAACACCCAGGTCGATCGGGATATCCTTGAGCGGCTCAATGTGCCGCTGACCCACCTGATCCAAAATGCGCTGGATCACGGGCTGGAAACTACTGAGGTACGTCTGGCCAACGGGAAACCCGAAGAAGGCCATATCATTGTCGAGGCAAGCCATAAGGCAGGCCTGTTGGTGGTAACGGTCAAGGATGATGGGGGCGGGGTGAACCGTGAGAAGCTACGGGCGTCCATCCTCAAGAAGAACATGGCGACCGAGGACATGGTTGCGAATATGTCCGATGCCGAGTTGTATGAATTCCTGCTGTTGCCCAATTTTTCCCTGAAAGACAAGGTGACCACGGTCTCAGGCCGTGGTGTAGGCATGGATTTGATCCATGAGATGGTACAGGAGCTGCGTGGCCGCATTGTGATTCACTCGGAGGAAGGTAAGGGCTGCTGCTTTGAACTTCTTCTGCCTCTGACGCTGTCCATGTTGCGTTGTGTGGTTGTAGAGGTTTCCGGCTTTTATTATGCACTGCCAGTTGGCCCGCTTAACAAGGTGCTGACCTTCACCTCTGATGCTGTGAACATACTTGAGAATCGCCAGTATCTCCGTGACAGCAATGGTGTTCAGCTGGGACTGGTGAATGCCCATCAATTACTCGAACTACCGGAAAAACAGCAACCGAACGGTCGACAGGAAGCCATTGTACTGGGACGTGGATCACATCAGTATGCCATGACCGTCGATTCCGTGATTGGTGAGACCACGCTGGTTGAGCGCCCCATCGACACCCGCATGGGTAAAATCAAGGACATCAGTTCAGCCGCATTTCTGGATGATGGAACGCCGATATTGATTCTTGATGCAGACGATCTGGTGATATCGATCGAGCGCCTGGTTGCTGGAGGTCGGGTCGATAAGTGTGACAGTGGAACGACGGATGATGAACGGGCCGCCTCCGCTAAACGGGTGCTGGTGGTTGATGATTCAATGACGGTGCGAGAGTTGGAGCGGAGTCTGCTTGAAGATAACGGCTATCGGGTGGATGTCGCCGTTGACGGTGCCGATGGCTGGAATGCCGTACGGATGAATGAATATGATCTGGTGATTTCCGATATCGATATGCCACGGATGGATGGATTTGAGTTCATCTCGCATATTCGCAGTGAGCATCACCTCCAGCATCTGCCAGTCATTATTATTTCCTACAAGGATCGGGAATCTGACCGGAAACGTGGGATGGAAGTAGGAGCCGATCACTACCTCACCAAGGGCAGTTTCATGGATGAGACATTTATCAGCACCGTCAGGGACCTGATTGGTGGTGCACAGTCGGATGATTCCAACAGCAGTGGGGATATCCTGAGCTCATGAAAATAGGAATTGTTGAGCCGGAATTAGCGCAGCGTGCAAAGCTGGCCCGTCTGGTACATGAGAAACTGGGCTGGCAGGTGCTTTGGGAAGTCAGTAATGGCCCCGCAGCCATCCGTCGTTGCCTGCATCAGAAACCTGACTTAATCCTCATGGCACTGACGTTGCCCGGTGGCGAGGACGGGGTGTCAGTAACCCGTAACATCATGACAGACAACCCTTGTGCCATTGTCATTATTACCAGTTCAGAACACAAAAGTGCCGGCATTTTTAAAGCGTTGTCTGTCGGCGCGCTGGATGCTGTGGAAATGCCGTCTGATCAGGCGGATAGCATTGCCCATTTTCTCAGTAAGATGAAATCCGTCAGAACGCTTGTAAAGGACAACGATACTGGTCAGTCAGGTGTCAGCAAGCCCACATCCCTCGTCAAAAAGCAGGCCGGACAGGATGCAGAGATGTTGATAGCGATAGGGTGCTCGACAGGCGGTCCAGGAGCGGTTGCCCTGCTGCTGGCTGAATTGCCCGCGGATTTACCGGCGGCGGTTGTCATCGTCCAGCATGTGGATGAGGAATATGCTTCCGGTATGGCAGAGTGGCTGGATTCCCAGATTCCGATGCCAACCCGGATCATTCAGGGAGGCGAAAAGCCTGAAGTGGGCACGGTGCTGCTGGCAAAAACCAATGACCATCTGGTGATGGATCCGACAGGACGGCTGGCCTATACCCGTGAGCCGGTTGAAAACCCTTATCGGCCTTCCGTTGATGAATTCTTCTGCAGTGCAGGCCAGTACTGGCGGGATAAGATGATGGCGGTGTTATTAACAGGGATGGGGCGTGATGGTGGCAGGGGGCTACTGGCGCTCAGGCGGTTGGGTTACCACACGTTTGCACAAAATGAAGCCAGCTGTGCGGTCTATGGTATGCCGCAGGATGCGATTCAGCGTGGTGCTGCCGATGACATTATGACACCCCAGGATATTGGGCAACGGCTACGGGACATGATCGCTTTGCCCCGGAACGGGGGCATTAAGCAGGGAGGGAGACGCCTGTGACAACCGATGACACTTCAACCGGCAAGATGGTTGATACACAGGATCACTGCCTGGTGCTGCTGATTGATGATGACCCGATGGTCGCCGAAGCGTTGCGCCTGATGGTTGAGGGCGAAGATGACCTGCGCATGCATTATTGCTCAGATGCCAGTACAGCGCTTGATGTCGCTGAGCAGCTTAAACCGACGGTTATCTTGCTCGATATGGTCATGCCGGATATTGATGGCCTGACCTTGTTGCGCTATCTCCGGGTCAATGAAGCCACGCAATCGGTACCGGTTGTGGCGTTATCCATGAAAGATGATGCCAAGCTGAAAGCCGATATTTTCAGTGCCGGCGGCAATGATTACCTGATTAAACTGCCGGAATCCATCGAATTGCTGGCGAGAATCCGTTATCACTCACAATGTTATATCCGGTTGCTGCAACGTGATGAGGCGTTTCGGGCGCTGGACATCAGTCAGCGGAAGCTGGCGGCCAGTAATATCAAGCTGCAGCAGTTGGCCAGTATGGATGGCCTGACCGGTATTCCCAATCGCCGCACCTTTCAGGAAACCATCGACACTGAATGGGAACGTGCGACCCGGGATGCTGATCCGCTGTCTCTGATCATGATGGATATCGATTTCTTCAAGAAGTGTAATGACCATTATGGTCATCAGCACGGCGATGAAGTATTGCGCCGGGTAGCCAAGGCTTTGTCCGGCTGTCTCAAGCGACCGGCTGATATGGTCGCCCGTTATGGCGGGGAAGAATTTGCGGTGCTACTTCCTGGCACTGATCTGGAGGGGGCTGCCAGCGTCGGTGAACAGCTACGCAGTACGGTGGAAGAACTGAAGCTGGAGAATGCCAAGTCACAGGTGTGTGACTGGGTCACCATCAGTCTCGGTGTTGCCAGCTGTATTCCGATGCCGGGCGAAATCGAAACAGAACAGCTGATCAAGCGGGCGGATGAAGCTTTGTATGAAGCCAAGGAGCAGGGCCGGAACCGTGTTATCAAGGCGTCTGAATCGGCTGAAGGGAACAGTGCATCGTCATGATGTCGGGGGCGAACATGAGTAGTCGCAGTTATCGTTATCGTGTCCTGCTGGTCGATGACAATCCCAAACCGGCAGAGGCGCTGCGTAGCCTGTTGTCATCCCGGGGATATGGATGTGAAGTGGCTCTGACCTGGCGGGATGCATTGGCGCAGGTGAAACGGCAGGTGTTTGACCTGGTGGTGAGTGTTTACCGTCTGAAGGATAAGAATGGTGTCATGTTGATTCAGGAAATGCAGGGGATAAAGCCGGGGCTGGCAGGGCTGGTGCTCAGTAACTTCAGTGATATGAAAGCGGTGGCGCACGATACCGAACAATCGAACGCCATACACTTCATGACGCGCCCTTATCAGGATGACAAGCTGCTGAAGACGGCCGAGGATGTGATCAGAAACGCCAAGAAGCAGAAGAACGCGAAATCTGAAAAATCAGATAAAGACTACATCCTGGATCACAAGGTCTATAGCCACAGTGCGATCAGCGACCTGGAACGGGTTTATCCGGGTATTACCCAAGGCATCTGGGATGAATCTATCGACAAGATCAAGTGGCGGCGTCATAGACGTTAATGTCTCGGCCGCCACAGGAATGCGCGCAGGAGATCAGCTCCCTGCGTGGGTCACCTGAAGAATACTGTGGCGGATCTCACTGGGTAACACCCGACGGGCATCACGTGCGACCACTGCAATCTCCTCACCAAACTCCAGCTTGTTCTCCGCATTAATGCGAACAACGCCATTGGTTTGCAATTCCTCGATAAAATGCCGGAACAGCGTTTTATCAAAGAATTCCGGTGCATTGAGGCCGTGAATGATGGACAGCCGTTGCGCCATATCCCGGCTTTGTCCCTCCAGGGATTCCGCATCCACTTCACCGGAACCGTTGCGCAGCATCAGGCTGATCACAACATAGAATCGCTCCAGTGCCTGCTGGATCGGGCGCGACAGGATGGTCAGCGTAATAAATCCGGTGCTGCCGGACTCGGGGCGCCGCAACAGGGTACCGTCAATGGTCAGCAGGCCGGCTTCTGCCATGGCGGACAGCCAGTGCTTAACAATGTCATCCAGCGCGGCAATATCCCATTGAAGGAACAGTTCTGATTTCAGGTAGGGATACAGAATCCGGCAGAAATTGATGACTTCCTGCTGCTCAATGGCGTGGCTGTTGGCAAACATCCGGCTGATCAGCGAGGGGATGGCAAACAGGTGCAGGATATTGTTGCGGTAGTAGGTCATCAGGACCGCATTGCGGTCGTCCATCCGGATGATATCGCCCAGGCTGTCGGTCTGCCGGTAAACCATTTTCATGGCTTCGACATAGCGGATCATATCCTGTCCGGACATGCTGGTGGGTTGGGTGGTATGGCTGTTGTAGGGCACCTTGGCGAGCAGTTCCTGACAGGCTTCCAGCTGGATCACCAACTCTTCTTCACCCAATGCGTGGCGAGGTGAACTCAGAAGCACCATGGCGACCAGGTTAACCGGGTTGATGGCGGCAGCACTGTTGATTCGGCTGGCAATCAGGGTGCCGAGCTGATTGGTTGTATCCCACAGCCAGGCAGGGCGGGGATTGTCACCGTAGTCCTGTGCTTGCCAGGCGGGTTGTGTCTGGTTGAGGAACTGGTCCAGCAGAATAGGTTCGCCAAAGTTGACATAGGCATGGCCGAAGCTGTTTTTCAGGCCGGCAACCGTGCGAATAATATCCAGTGGCGATTCTTTTTTCTTGGTCTTGCCATGCAGCTCACCCAGGTAGGTGTTCACTTCCAGCAACTTCTCATAGCCGATATAGACCGGGATAAACGCGATAGGCTTGCGGCTGTCACGCAGGAAGCTGCGTAGGGTAATAGACAGCATGCCAGTCTTGGGGCGCAGGGTGCGCCCAGTCCGAGAGCGACCGCCCTCGACAAAGTATTCCGTTGGAAAACCCCGGGTGAAGAGTGTGTGCAGGTATTCGTGGAATACGGCGGTATAGAGCGGGTTGTCCTTGAAGCTGCGGCGCATAAAGAATGCCCCGGAACGGCGCAGCAGAGAGCCGACCAGAGGCATGTTCAGGTTAATGCCGGCGGCAATATGCGGCGGCTGCAGACCTTTGTGATACAGCACATAAGACAACAGCAGGTAGTCGATGTGGCTGCGGTGACAGGGCACATAAATCAGTTCATGGCTGCCCGCCAGATCACGGACAGGTTCGATGTGATTGACGTCCACACCGTTGTAGATCTTGTTCCAGAACCAGGTCAGCAGGATGTCCAGAAACCGGATGGCGGAATAGCTGAAGTCAGAGACAATCTCGCGCGCGTAATCCCGGGCCTTGGCTTCGGATTTTTCAAGGGGGATGTTGCGGGTTTCCGCTTGGTCAGTGATGGCTTTTCGAACACTGTCAGAGCTGATGATGCTGTTGACCAGGGTGCGTCTGTGGGACAGGTCGGGACCCAGCACGGAGGCGCGTGTTTGCCGGAAGTGGACACGGAGAATGCGACCGATCTTGCGCAGTGTTCGGTTATGGTCCTGCCCTTCGTCAACGATCTCGCGCAGTGACAACGCCGGGCTGAAGTTCACCAGGGTCTGGCGGCCATGCATCAGGATCGCCAGAAATTTGCGGAACCGGCTGCCAACGTTGTAGTTCCAGGCAAACAGCAGCTTCAGCGGTGAATCTTCCTTTTCCGGCGCACGGCCCCAGAAAACGCTGACAGGTACAATCTGTACATCCTGATTCGGGTCGGTTTCAACGGCGTTAACCAGTCGCACCAGCCGATCGGAGTGGTACATTCGCTCACGGGTTAGAAACAGGCCTTCCGGACGGGCAAGGAAAAAATAGGCGTGCTTTTCACTGATCGCCTGGCCTGTCAGTGGGGCATAAGGGCGGGGCAGGCCGGCTTTCTGGCATTCGCGGTCCAGTACCAGCAGGTCAGACAATGAACGGCTTTGCAGCACATAGATGACAGGTTTTTCAGCGTCGAGCCCGAGCGCGTCAACGGTGTTGTTCTGTACCCGGGTTCTGACCCAGAAAAACATAAGCCGCCGCAGCAGGTTGAACAGGAAGCGGCTGAGTTGGATCGGTTTATCCATAAAAGTCTGCAGATTCGGTGACATGGTGATGAAACTGGCTGTATAGCTCCGAAAACCCGGTTCCATGCCTGCACTCACAGAGAGCAGGCTCAAGGGACGCTATTCTACCACCGGGCGTTGATGCCAGACAGTCGTTTCATGGACTATGCCCATTCGATAAGTCGCTCTTCGCCGTTCTCGGCAATCTGCCACCATTCATCCATGTTGGCGCTCTCTTCCTGCCAGAAGGCGCCATTGCAACGGATTTGGCAGTTTAGCGCCGTATGGCAGGCGCGGGCACAATCGACATCGTTTTCCCAAGGGGTGTTTGGTGAGTTGAGCCAGATGCTGGTCCAGGCTTTGCCGGCCGCATCTTCGACAACGGTGACGGGGATCGTCTGGCCATTGAGGGTCAGGCTCAGTGAATGGCTGCGCCCCTGTTGCGTGACATCCGACATGTCGTCGGCACAGGTCTCCAGCCAGGAAAGGATGGCGTCGATCGGCGTGCGCTTGACGTAAATTTCAATATCGGGCTGCTGCATGATTGATGTCTCTGTGAGCTGGTCGGCGAAAGGCCGGTGTGCAAGCCGGACTACGGTGTCAGTTGAAGGATGTAGCGTTTGATTTCGGCCGTGCACTGGAGCTGCTGCAAAGCATCCAGTCGCTGGCGCTGGGCGGCGCTAATATGCCAGTTATGGGGCGTCATAGCCAGCAGATCACGGATCTCTGCTGCACTGTTGAGGCAAAAATCCGCCTGAATGGTGTGTTCGCTGATGATGCTGAACGTTTTCGGCATGCTGTTCAGGATTTTGCCTACCGGGTAACTGCGTACTTCCTCATAGATCGCTTCCCGCAGCGACATCAAATGGTTCGCGCCAGGTGCCAGGATGATCAGGTGGCCTGAGGGTTTGAGCACCCGGGCAAAAGTCTCCCAGTCAATCCGGGAGAAGATGCTGACCACCAGATCGGTACTGTTATCCACCAGTGGCAGGTCTGCCACACTGCCGATAAGCCAGTGAATATCACGACTGCGCCGACAGCAAGCCCGTATCGCAGGTTTGGAGATATCCAGCGCATACACCTCGGCATTAGACAGGGCGGTTTTCAGCTGATGAGTGTAATAGCCTTCACCACAGCCGGCATCCAGAATGACGGGCATGTCCTTATTGGTGAGCAGCTGGGTCGCGGCTTGTGCCACGGCATCACTGAGAGGCTGGTAATGACCTGCGTCCAGGAACCGGGTACGGGCAGCCACCATGTCCTGATTGTCGCCGGGCTGTCGGCTGTTCATCTTATGGCTGAGCAACAGATTCAGGTAGCCTTGGCGGGCGAAGTCGAAACGGTGCCGGGAGGCGCATTCCATACCATTGCCTGAAATGCTAAGAGGATCGCGGCATACAGGGCAACATAGAATGTCCGAGGGCATTACAGGACGGGAAGCTGGTGTCATTGGCGGGTAACTGCGGAAGGGTAACGGGTAAAGTCCTGCTACCAGATTGATGAATAAATGAGCGAAGGTATTCTACCAGAAATACAGACGTGTTGCTTGCAATCCCGGCATTGGTTTCTTGCGACGTAGCGGCGAATATTTTCAGGCGCTGTCCTCAATGGGGATTCATACTAAAACAGCGTTATTCAGTGCAAGAACATTGTCGGGGGGTATGTCTATAGCCGGATTATTTGTCCTCATCAGAGGTTTCTTCTGGCGGAGCCAGCTGGTCAAGTCTTTCCTGTTGATAACGTGCGATAATCTCAGGATCAAGACGTTCATTGGGATCTGTTTTTAACAAGGCATAGTGGACAGTCTGCAGAATCTCTTCTTTCCAGAAACAACCTTTTGCTCTCAGGTCAGTCACCATTCTGGAAGCAACATCAGCCAATCCTGGGCGATCCTCAGGCTTGCTCAGATCAGCGTTTATACGCGAGATATCATTAGAGCCTAGTTGGATTCTGCATAGTGATTCAATTATTTTGTTGATGTGCAGATCGACCATTTGATGTCTTTCTGGTGTTTTTTGGGTGACAAGATACCGAAAATAATCAGTTGTGCTTTTAGAGATATAATCTTCTGGCATGAGAGAGAGGAAAACCTCCTTTGTTGTCACGATTTCTATCATTGTTACACCGAGTGACCAATAGTCTGATCTACAGCTATATGAGTATTCTTTTAATATTTCAGGCGCCATAAAGTACAATGAGCCTTTTAAATAGTCACATTGCGTTCCCTGAGTCATGGCTAATTCAAAGTCGCAGAGCTTGCATTGTCCGCCATGTCCTAATAGCACGTTGGCTGGTTTGATATCAGCATGTACGATACCTTCATCGCGCAAATAGGCTAATCCTAACCCTATATCACGAATACATACCCGCGCTTTGTATTCTGTCAGGTTAAATTGATGTTTTGTGATAAATTGTTTTAAATCCATCTGGCAATGCTCGATGAATAAAACCTTTTTCATTTTGTAATCACATGATGCCATTATTCTGATAATGTTTTTATGGTTTTTGATTTTTTTTAATATTGTTTCCTCATTGAAAATGTACCTGTTTCCACCCGGTGTCTTTGATTCTTTGAATACTCCCGTAAATGTTGCGGGCGCTTCTTGGTCTGGTTTTTTTTTCGAATCATAGCGTCTGTAAAAAAGAACGCCTGAGAATTCTCCTTTAATAAGTGGAGTTATTGTATAGCTGGCTAATGGTTGTTCGCTTGATTGTCCTGTGAATTGGTGCTTCCGGTAATCATGATAATCAGAAAAGGCCTGCTTAACACGGTCAGTATCGCCATAAATCACCTGAACGTCGGTAACACCCAGTGGTCTTGTGCCGCCGGTGGAAAGGTGTGCCATTTTGGAATCCACATCCTGTAAGTCTGCCGTAGTTGACGGTTTAGAGGCAGATTTCCGGGCACTGGCCGATGAAATGTTCATAAATTAATTGTGTTTCAGCTTTCAAGTACTTGTACAAACGTAATCTCATATCGCCTGTCTTTAGCCCTCAGGGCAGTCACGGGCGTCTGATAGGAGCAAACTGTTGCCTGAATGTTTATTTCGTCACAGAGAATGAACAATAAAAAACTGACCCCAAGCAGGTTGCCAATCGTTTGATTGGAGTGCTCCAGCAGAAGAAGGTTTATTGCATTGGTCTTTTGTCTGTCAGCCTGACAATAGGGTAATCGCGTACATCTTATGAGCTGGGCAACAGACTGATAGAGTGACCGGGCTCATGGAGCCGCGGCACGTAAGATTGTCATGTTGCTTATTGTTAGGTCAGCAGGTTAACCAGAATCTGCTCATAGATATTACTCAGAATATCCAGATCATCGGCCTTGACGCACTCATTGACCTGGTGAATGGTCGCATTGCAGGGCCCCAGCTCAACTACTTGGGTGCCAGTCGGAGCAATATAACGGCCATCGGAGGTGCCCCCCGTGGTCAGCAGCTGGGTGTTCATACCGGTGATATCCCGGATAGCCGCGACTGTGGCATCAATCAATGGACCCTCAGAGGTCAGGAACGGTTGGCCGAACAGTGTCCAGTTCAGGTCATATTCCAGGTTATGTTTTTTCAGGGTTTCCTCCGTGCGTTCCCTGAGCTGCTGGTCGGTCTGCTCTGTCGAAAAGCGGAAATTAAACATTACATCCAGTTCGCCAGGGATCACATTGCCTGCCCCGGTGCCAGCATGAATGTTGGAAATCTGGAAACTGGTGGCCGGGAAGAATTCATTACCTTCATCCCAGACGGTTTCAGCCAATTCTGTCAGTGCGGGTGTGGCCCGGTGAACCGGGTTGTCAGCAAGGTGCGGATAGGCGACATGCCCCTGATGACCTTTGACAGTGAGTTCGCCTGTCAGTGAACCGCGTCGTCCATTTTTTACGACATCTCCTGTTTTTTCCGTGCTGGAGGGTTCACCGACAATGCACCAGTCAATCTTTTCGTTGCGGCTTTCCAGTGTTTCCATGACTTTCTGGGTGCCATTAACCGCCGGACCTTCCTCGTCGCTGGTGATCAACAGGGCAATGGAACCTTTATGGCCGGGATGCTTGGTGAGGAAACGCTCAATGGCCGTTATCATAGCCGCCAGGCTGCCTTTCATATCGGCTGCACCGCGGCCATACAGGTAGCCGTCTTTGAAGGTCGGGGTAAAGGGCGGAGAATCCCAGCGCTCCTCAGGGCCTGTGGGCACTACATCGGTATGGCCGGCAAATGCCAACACCGGTCCACGGTTGCCACGGCGTAACCAGATATTATCCACGTCGCCATACCGCAGCCGCTCAATCATAAAGCCAAGAGGTGCGAGACGGTCGGCCAGCAGATCCTGGCAGCCAGCGTCGTCCGGTGTGACTGAGGGGCGCGATATCAGGTCACAGGCGAGTGTGACAGTAGGCGAATGTGACTCCATTGATGCTTCCGGTAAAACTGTTGTCATTATTAAAGAGACGCTATCTTAGCAGAATGTTTCCGCCCTATGTGTTGTCATTCCTTTCAAACCGGTCAGTGACGCTACCAAACGACGGCAGCCAACCAGGCACCATTATTCTGTTTTGTCCCGGTATTCACACAAATCCTCAATGATGCAGGAACCACACTGGGGCTTGCGTGCTTTGCAGACGTAACGACCATGCAGAATCAGCCAGTGATGCGCATCAATCAGGAATTCCTTGGGTACCAGCCGAAGTAAGCGCTTTTCGACTTCCAGCACATTCTTGCCCGGGGCGATGCCGGTGCGGTTGGAAACCCGGAAAATATGAGTGTCTACTGCCATGGCCGGCTGACCAAAGGCGGTATTGAGGATGACATTGGCGGTCTTTCGGCCAACACCAGGGAGTGCTTCCAGGTCTTCCCGGTTATCTGGCACGACGCTGTTATGTTTGTCGATCAGCATCCGGCAGGTTTTGATGACATTCTCTGCCTTGCTGTTAAACAGACCGATGGTTTTTATGTATTCCTTCAGGCCGTCAACGCCTAGGGCGTAGATGGCTTCCGGCGTATTTGCCACGGGATAGAGTTTGCGGGTCGCCTTATTGACGCCAACATCAGTGGCCTGCGCCGACAGGATCACCGCGATCAGCAGTTCAAACGGCGTCGTGTATTCCAGCTCAGTGGTAGGGTTCGGATTGTTTTCACGTAGACGCTCAAAGATCAGTCTGCGTTTTTCCTTGTTCATTTATGATGCCTTAGATTCTCATCAAACGGCGGCATCATAGCATGACAGACAGTGGAATGTGGGCGGTGCCGATGGTAGTCAGTTGTACTGACAACGGAAGTCCCGACTGGATTAACCAGCCGGGTTTTGCAGGGCTTAGAAGAAGCCGAGCGGGGAGCTATCGTAGCTGACCAGCATGTTCTTGGTCTGCTGGTAGTGATCCAGAATCATCCGGTGGGTTTCACGACCAACACCCGATTGCTTGTAACCGCCAAAGGCAGCATGTGCCGGGTAGAGGTGGTAGCAGTTGATCCAGACACGACCGGCTTCAATACCGCGGCCCATACGCTGTGCACGATTCATGTCGCGGGTCCAGACACCGGCGCCAAGACCGAACTGGGTATCGTTGGCAATGGCGAGGGCTTCTTGCTCATCCTTGAAGGTGGCAACGGACAGCACGGGACCGAAGATCTCCTCCTGGAAGATCCGCATGCCATTGTTACCCTTCAGGATGGTTGGCTGGACGTAGTAGCCGTTTGCAAAAGCACCATCCAACTGAGCACGATCACCGCCCAGCAGGCAGGTTGCACCTTCTTCCTGGCCGATTTTCATGTAGCCAAGGATCTTGTCAAGCTGGTTCTGGCTGGCCTGAGCACCGATCATAGTGTCGGTATCCAGCGGGTTGCCCATGCGGATCTGGCGGGCGCGTTCCAGCACCTTTTCCATGAATTCGTCGTACATGGATTCCTGCACGAGCGCGCGTGACGGACAGCTGCAGATCTCTCCCTGATTCAGAAACGCCATCAGCATGCCTTCGACGGCCTTGCTGATGTAGTCCTCTTCCTGCTGGAGGATATCCGCGAAGAAGACATTCGGGGATTTGCCGCCCAGCTCAACGGTGCAGGGAATAATGGATTCTGCCGCACAGTGCATCATGTGGGAACCAACCGGCGTGGAGCCGGTAAAGGCCAACTTGGCGATACGCTTGCTGGTAGCCAGCACTTCACCGGCCTCGCCGCCGAAACCGCTGACCACGTTGACAACACCGGCCGGCAGCAGATCAGCGATCAGGTCGACCAGCATGAGGATGGAGGCCGGGGTCTGGCTGGCGGGCTTCATCACCACGCAGCAGCCCGCAGCCAGGGCTGGCGCCAGTTTCCATGCCGCCATCAGCAGTGGAAAGTTCCAGGGAATGATCTGGCCGACAACGCCGATCGGCTCATGGAAATGGTAGGAGGTGGTATTGGCGTCGATTTCGCCAATGGTGCCTTCCTGGGCGCGGATGCAGCCAGCGAAATAACGGAAATGGTCAACCACCAGGGGCAAGTCGGCGTTAAGGGTTTCACGGATCGGTTTGCCGTTTTCCCAGGTTTCGGCGACGGCCAGCATTTCCAGATTCTGCTCAAGGCGGTCGGCAATGCGTAGCAGGATGTTGGAACGTTCGGTGGTGGAGGTTTTCGCCCAGCTGGCGCGGGCCTTGTGGGCGTGGTCCAGTGCCAGCTCGACGTCGGCGGCGCTGGAACGGGCAACTTCACAAATGTGCTCGCCGGTCAGTGGCGAGTGGTTGGTGAAGTAGCGGCCTTCGAGAGGTGCGACCCACTCGCCCCCGATGAAGTTGTCGTAGCGGGGCTTGAAGTGAGCCAGTGCGCCTTCATGGCCGGGTTGTACGTAGATCATGAACCTTGGTGCTCCGATACTGTACGGATTGTGTTGTGGTGATCACCCGTTGTGGCGGTGTGGACCAGGATCCAATGATGGTACGAAAGTATCACGTATGTAATTAGGCATTTGCCGCATATTTGGCGATAAAGCGGTAGCAGCGTTGAGTCAATAACCCATCCCTTCAACGATTCGTGTGTCTGCTTGTTCGGACGATTTTTTTAATTGAACACGAAAATGAGAGGTGCTTAATTAAGGCACAACATATTAAGGCATCAATCAAGGATAGTGAACATGCCTTGGTGCTTTACCGTTTGCGTGATCTTAATAGTTTGCCAATTAGTCAAATGAATCATCACTACTGTTACTCCTGGAGAGGTGTACTCCACCAACGTTTTGGTTCTGGGGGGGAGCCCCTTCCCCGCTCTCAGGAAGGTCACGGCCGGTGAATCCGCGGTATTGGGCTTCCAGTGTATTAAGTTCAGCCACAACGGCTCGCATCCGTTCTTCTCTCAGCTCTTCTTCTCTCTCAGGGCTTCGACACTGATACCAAGCGCCAGTGCCGTGCCAGGGCTGTTCGCAGATCCAGCAATATTCATTTCCACAGGGGCAAGTCATATGATTACAACCCCTGTCTCGATAAGTGTACCGTTCGCAGCGGGGGCATTGCTTTACATCATCAATATTGTCCCGCACATGCCTGAGCTGATAAATCTCTTCACGCAATTGCCGTTCTCTGTCAACAGGGCATGCATGGTCAAAATCCCATAACAGCCCACAAGGTACATGATGCAGTCTTATTCTTCCCTCAGAATGAGATTCTCTGTTGTGGCATTGAAAATATTCTTTTGCCATATCAATTTGATAAGCCCCGTAACAGTTGTCTTCGTAACAAAAGACCGCTCGGGCGTTAGAATGTGTTGTATAGAGTTCACCGACATATCGTTGAGTAAAATGCCTTAATAGTCCCCTTGCATTTACAGAAAGGTTTTCTTCATGCGTTCCAAGATTAAATGCCTCGTTACATCCCGGACATCTGGGCATTTGGCTACGTTCCTTCCAGGTGTCGTAGCCTTGTTTTCCATCGGCTTCAATATAATCCGAGAAGCAATTTAAGCAGATACAACTATCGCAACAGCTAGTCTGTAAGGCTCGTTGCTCACCACATCCGATGAGACATTCACCCGGTTCTTGATCCGCTTGGAAAGTGGCAATAGCAGCGCGTTGTTCATCCTCTTGTAGCGGAGCTGGAACAGGAGGGATGATTGCGCCATTTGCTTGAGGGTGACCTATGGTTTGATCGACAACGGCTGCACGCGTTGCATAATCTTGCATAGATTGTGCGATTTCTGAAGCGCGTGGCCAGTTACCCTCTATTACAAGATTCCACATCCGACGAAACAAGGTGTCACCTTGCATCAGATTGCTGTGTCTGTATCGCTCGTGCAGTTGAGGCAAACGTATTTCACGTTGCTCCAGATCAGGCATGAGTATGAGTCGGGCGAGTTCTTCATCGGGTCGAAGTGTCCGTCCTATGGCAGCAAAGCCTTCCTGAGAATTCAGCGAATCTAATCTGGACTCCTGATCATCAAGGGGCGCGTCTGGGGTGATTTCATCTGTGTCGGTGGCGGGAGCGTTGCCTGCGCTGGAGTCAGTTGATGTGATACTGGCTCTGGATGATGCAGGTGCTGGTGTCGCAAACTCAGGATGATACGTGGGTATGGCACGGATACCTTCGTGCATGATTACCTCGTGGATAGCGATGGCCTCACGATAAGCGTCTTCTGCATTTTCACGTCCGCCTTGCACAATCCTCGCATAGTGATCATTTAAAATACCCGTCGTTGATCTGGATAATCGGGAGGCAGCCGTTTGGATATCTTCATGCATCACTCCGCGGTGCCGGCGTACAGCGTCAAGGTAGGCAACAAGCGGTGCTTCTTCTTCAATATGGCAGGCATTCAGGAGATTGTTTCTTTGTTCCAGGGTCATTGCGGCAAGCCGCTCCTCCCAAGCTCGCGGCGGAGCGGTTTGTTGGGTGGGCTCTACAGCACTGACTGACCTGTCTTCAATGCGTAAGCATGGACAACAACAATTCCAGAGGTATCGACAGATATTGAGCAGTGAATTGAAGCATGCTTTCAATTTCTCAAGAAAACTACGCTCAACAATGGCGGCGTTTACGTGGTGAGTAAACTGATTTCCCCCAACGGTATAATTTACGCTCATAGCAGCTCTCATTAAGATGGATTAAATTAAGTCGAGCGTAAGAATAATGTTTTCGAATGTCATTAACTTTTGTGATAGTGCTATTAAACATTTTAATAACTGTTTTGGAGTGATTATGCGTTGGTTTATTAATTCGTATCACGTGTAAGGCTGGATTCGTCTTTTCAACTATAGAAAACCCTTCCGCGTTTGTACTTTCGTTATTACGCATAGGCTATTTTTTTTCATCTGTTTTCAAATGCTTGCTTGGGGCTTGCTATTTTTAGGTGGCATTCTTAATGGATTTTGAACTAGGGAGATTGATGGTCATGCAGATATTTTGATGAACGTCTGGACTCGGCTATTTGCTGAGCTAGGGGGCTCGGTGCTACGTAAAGGTCATTAGCTCTTTCAGCATTGTTAGGTTTTTATGTGAGTTAATATTGATATGTTGGTAGAAATACCTTGTACAGGCGGAGGTTGTATGTAAATCACCTGAAGACGGGTGTTGATGTGTCGTTGTGTAATGGTTTGGTTTTATTTTTTAAGCTCTTACTTTTTAATTTTATATATCAAATAGTTATATTTCGGGCTGGGGTTATTGTTAGCACTGTAAAGTGAAAATGTTAGTGATGCTGACATGGTCTTTAGTGGATTTCTGAACATTCTGTTGTCAAATAAAGAGAATGGTTTTAAAGCGACATTCTTCATTGAACTGTTAATTAATAGGGAACTTATCACAATGGCGGCAACAGTAGGAACGGAATTTAACACCTCTCAACGAACTATTCAGGCACGAAATACACAGCAGGACAATGCGTTAATCAGCGGTATCAAGGCAATTGGCCGTTGTATTGCCAGTTTTTTCCAATATCTCTGGAATAATTGTTGTTGTTGTATCCCGTGTGGTGATCGACAGAGTCGGGTTTTGGAAGATGTGGAACCCGTCATGCCGGGTCCGGGAGGGGCTGGCAGTGTGCGTGAAGAAGATGTGACCAGAGGAACATCTGAAGCGGCAGAATCTGAAGATAGTGACCCAGTGTCTTTGCCTTCTGAACCGCCGCGTGTTCCTGCCGATCGAGGCAGTCGCTTTTCTGCTCCGCCGCGTGTTCCTGCTGATCGAGGCAGTCGTTTTGCTGCTCCCCCGCCACCATTGCGATACTCTTTTCTATCTGATCAACGGCGTGGGCTTGATGAAACCACGTCACGATTACTTCAGGCGACCGAGCATCTGGTAGAGAGTGACAGGCTTGTCGCTTTTGCACGGGATGCGCTTCGCAATCCTGAAGCTGCCCGCAGCAGGCAGGAAGAGCTGGAGACTATCCTGGGAGATGATAACAGGGCTCGAGCCAATGGCCTGTATGGCGCAATAATAGATGGTCGTGATTATATTATCCGCAACCATGCCCGCCAGCTTTTAGAGCCGTTGGCGCAATCTGTGGGGCTTGATGATGAAGAGGAGTTTGATGACGAGGCATCCGAGACGTCGTCAATGAGAACGGTGATCCACCGTCCATCCAGATGGCCTGGACGCACAGAACCGCGAGTGAGAGGGGCTGAGGGCTATACGCCACCAAGTTGGGCTGTACCACCGGGCATTCGGGAAATGACAGATGTCGAGGAGCCGGTTTCAACAGGCGTTGACAGGATTCGTGAGAGTGATCGAAGGTTAGATGCCTCTCAGGCGCTGATTCAATTTGTGCGAGCCATTGCGAGGGACCACTGGGGAGAGCGTACAGATTATCTCTTTCAGAGAACAGGCCTGAGACAAAACGCAACTGATCAGGCGATAGAGCAAGTGCTGCCACAACAAGGACCTGCTCCCTATGATATGGTCAGTAACCGGGTCAGGGAACTGGTTAACACATACGAACAGGGGAGGGGAAGGCGTCGTGCAGACAGAGATCTTGATACGATGCTTATTGCGGCCCTGGTTATCTCGGATTATGTCGGTGCTGGTAGCCGTTCAACGTCTGTTACCTCAAGTAGAAGAAGCAGCCTCTCAGAATCTCACATTGAAGATAGTCCACTGACAGGTGATGAGGGTGAGGATACCGTTCCTCCAGAGTCTCATGCTTGGCAGGGTGCCCGTCCAAGAACTGTTATTCCTCCAAGGGAGCCTGTATCAGGTTCACGGGAAGACTATACAACGAATGGTGTTTATCTGGGGGCCATGCATATGCCACCACATGAGCTTGCTCGTTTGGCCTCTACCAGAGGAGGGGGTTCGGAAAGCGTCCTGAGAACGATGGGGCGGGTGAGTGGCGATCGTGAGCCTAGGGTGGTTCGTCTGGCTGAACTTCTCATTCGTGAAGAATACGAGGAGGCGGAAGCGTTTTGTAATACCAATCCATATGGTGATGCGGCTTACGTGCGCTTGCGACGCGAGTTTTATATAAGAGGTGATAGACATGAGGCTCGTCGTTTAGCGTTGTTAACGACCATGCGCCCAGAAAGGGGGAGACGTCGTGACGATGATACGACGATGCCAGGCGATGAAAGTTCTAGTCCATATGCGAGTCTCCGAGAATCTTATTACCGCAATCCACTTACGACGGAAGCATTTGAAACAGAAGTCGGCGTGACAACATTCTTGGCAAGCCGTAGCGCTAGGGCAAGAGCTGCAGAAGAGCGAAATATGTCACTAGAGTCTGGGGGCGACACTGATAGTGCAGCGGAAGCAACTGACGATACACCACCAACTCCTCCTCCCCTTTGTGGCGCGTGCTTCACTGATCCTGGTATTGTGCCATGGCCGTGCTGCAGTACCAGGGAGACACCGGTGGCGTATTGTGAAGAGTGTGTTGATGGGGCTATCTTCGCAAGACTCGATGACAATAATTTTGATGATTACATAGCTCATAATGAGACTGTCGCATGTCCAAATGGAGAATGTAGACAACGTGTAACGATAGAAAACTATACGCAACATTTGAAGCCGGCAACACTTGAACGATTGGCAGGGTTTGGGCTTAGAGTCATGGCTGAGGGCGCTGGTATGTACGCTGTGAAGTGCCCAGACTGTAGTAATGGCGTGCTTGTGGATGAAACAGAATTTACTCAGCCATACTTCGAATGCCGAGAGCGTGAACGGCATAATGATAACCAAAACAGGCGTGTTTGTGTTCGGTGCAGCCATATTTGGGAAGGTAGGCGGCATGAGTGTCCGCAGTCGCGTGAGGGCGTCATGGAAAATCTCATCCGAACATTGCAAATGGCTATTGATGATCCTGATAACATCAAGTTATGTCCAAATGAGCGATGTGAAAAGATGATTAATCGTCCTTCGGGATGTAATCATATGGATTGTGCTATGTGTCAGCGTGCTTTCTGCTGGGTTTGCTTGAGAGACTGGCGTACATGTTTCAATAGTCCCGGTGGCGGTCACTTCCATTGTCCATTCATAACTGAAGCCGAGGCTCGTACTCAAAGAGTGGGCGAATATCGCAGAAGGTTAGACCAAGTACTTATCGAGTATAGAAATCTGACTGGCCATGATTATGTGGCACCTAGTGATACTGCCGGTGCAGGCAACTAACGCAGTTACCTTATTCCAGCCATAATGGATGAGACGGTAATAGAGGGTAACTCAACACAAGCGGCTGATAGGCATGGCTATCAGCCGCAATGTCGTATCTATTGGATAGTACCAGTCACCCTGACCCGTTTGCTTCCCGTAACAGATGTTTCTCTCTGGGCTGCCCGGTGAGTCTGAATTTTAGTATCCAGTAGGTTTTTCAATGCAATCAAAAAGCCCATAAACACGAATGCACCGGGTGGCAAAATTGCAAACAGGAACTTCTTGTAATCGGGTATAACTGTTATTTCCCAGTTCTCAGCAACCGGTCCAAACAGCAGGTGCATATTGGCAAAGAGTGTGCCCTGTCCTACCAGCTCCCTTAAACCACCCAGCAAGACCAACACCAGCGTAAACCCGGTACCCATCATGAAGCCGTCCAACGCCGCCGGTGCGATAGCATGTTTTGATGCATAGGCATCGGCACGGCCAAGAATGATGCAGTTGGTCACAATCAGCGGGATAAAGATGCCCAGTATTTTGTACAGTTCATAGGTGTACGCCTGCATCAGCAGTTCAACGCAGGTGGTCAGTGAGGCAATCACCATCACGAAAACCGGCAGCCGGATTGCTTCAGTCATCTGTCGTCTGAACAGGGAGACTGCGATGTTGGAAAAGGTTAGAACTGCAATCGTCGCGATGCCAAGGCCCAGTGCGTTCACGACACTGTTGGAGACACCGAGCAACGGGCACAGCCCCAGCAGCTGCACCAGTGCCGGGTTGTTTTTCCACAGGCCTTCCAGGGCGATATGGCGTGGATCAGTGCTGGCCATGGGGTGACTCCTTCAGGCGTTGAAGCCCGTTGGTAAACAGTGCGCTATGGTATTGCTCAAAATAGTCCAGACTGCGGCGTACGGCGGCAACAACCGCACGGGGGGTAATGGTTGCACCGGTAAATTGATCAAATTCACCACCATCCTTGCGTACGGCCCAGCCTTCTCCGGCAGGATTGTTTATGGACTTGTCATTGAAAGCCAGAACCCAGTCGGAGATGCGGGTGTCAATGCCATCGCCCAGTCCGGGGGTTTCCTTGTGGGTAATGACCCGAACGCCGGATATCCGTCCGTCGGCGTAAATACCGACCAGCAGGGAAATGCGGCCACTGTAACCGTCTGGTGCGACTACCGGCAGGATGATGGCCGATGGTTTGTCCTTCAGGAACGCGACGTAGGCTTCAGGGTGATGTACATAAGGGCCAAGACGCTCAGGTTCCGGCAGTTTGACGCGGGTATCCAGCAGACTGTTGTCAAATGCTTTCGGTGGCAGTACTTCGTGCAGCGCCTTTTCTTCGCTAGCGCGTACCTGGCTGGCAATCTGGTCACGTGTCGCGTACCAGGTCAAGGCCACGAGGCCCGTGGTCAATACCGCAAATAGTCCAAGGGTCAGACTGTTTTTACTGATGGTTCGAAAGAGTGCCGTCATGGTTATTCAGACTTTGCCAGCCCCCGTTTCGGTTTTTTATGTCCGTAGGTACGGGGCTGGGTGTAGTAGTCAATGGTGGGTGCCGCCATGTTCATCAACAGCGTGGCAAAAGCGACACCGTCAGGGTAGCCGCCCCAGGCGCGGATGATGTACGTGATCAATCCAACGCCTAAGCCGAAAATAAACCGTCCTCTGGCGGAGGTCGCGCCGCTGACAGGGTCGGTAATGATAAAAAAGGCGCCCAGCATGGTGGCCCCGGAAAAGAGGTGAAACCAGGGGGAACCGTTAGACTCGGAGCCGGAACCACCCCAGAACACCAGGGACATGACGAACAGGCCGACCAGCATGCCGAGCGGTGCATGCCAGGTGATGACTTTCCGGTATAGCAGCACCAGACCGCCGATCAGGAAGGCCAGATTAACCCAAAACCAGCCGATGCTGCTCATGCCCGTCAGTTGTGGTGTGCTTTCCCACAGTTCCGGCATCGTCAATGAGCGGTTTTCCCGGACGATGTCCAGGGCCGTGGCCAGCGTCCAGCCATCAACCGCCAGGCGACTGTTGCCCGGTGTGAAAATCGCGCGGAATGCTTCGCCTAAACCGGTTATAGCAGGGTGGCCCTCAATGCCCACCGGTGGCGCCCAACTTGTCATCTCCTGGGGAAAGGAAATCAGAAGCAGTACATAGCCCAGCATGGCGGGATTGAAAGGGTTATATCCCATGCCACCGTAGAGTTGCTTGCCGATAGAAATGGCGAACACCGTTCCGGTCAGGGTAAGCCACCAGGGGGAGAAAGGGGGCAGGGCCAGTCCCAGCAACAGGGCTGTTACCAGGGCGGAGCCGTCTTTCAAGTAGAACGACAGTGGACGTTTGCGAAGGGCGAGTATTGCTGCTTCTGTCGCCAGGGCAACCAGTGAACACCAGACAACATTGATCAATGTGCCCCAGCCAAAGAAAAAGGTCAGGGCAAACAGGCCGGGCAGGCTTGCCGCCAGTACCCATTGCATGACCCTGGGCGTCTGGTTGGCGCCCAGGGTATGGGGTGACGTTTGTCGTATCAGCGCCATAATTATTCCTTCGGCAGCTCGTTCGTGGATGCCTTTTGCGCGGCTTCCTGCTCAAGGCAGGCTGACAGTGCTGCATCCGCCTGTTGTGCCTCGGCTTCTGCTGTCTTCAGTGCCTGTTCCAGGGCTGCTGACTCATCATCGGAAGCATTCTCCAGCGCACGCCGGGCTTTCTTGACCTTGGCCCAGGCCATGGCGCTCTCGATTTTGTGCTTCTTGGCGGCATCACTTAACGGAGCGCGTTTTGGCTTGGCAGGCTTCTCATCAGCAGGAGCTGTTGTCTCGCTGGTAGCAGGTTGAGCCAGTGCCTGTTCACGTTCTGCCAGTATCTGGCGACAGTGTTCGACTTTCAGCTTGAGCGCCTCGGTCTGATCATTGTCAATTTCCAGTGCTTCCGCCAGGGAGCGCTCGGCCTTGCGGAGTTCGGCGCGGGCCATAGCCAGTTCAATTTTCAGCTTCTTCTGGTCGTCACTAAGGGGCGGTTTGGCCGCTTTCTCTGCCTTAGGTGGTTGTGCGTCTGGAGTGGCTGCTGATTCGTTGGTGTCGCCCGCACGATCAAAATCCTGCTGTAGTTGTGCCTGTTGTTCACGCAGGCGATCAATATCTGCACGAAGTTTAGCGGTTGTTTCCGGCTCGCTGTCGTCCAGCTGAGCGAGTGTTCGCTCGGTTTTCTTCAGTTGGGCATTGATCATCGAGAGCTGTATCTTCAGCTCTTTCTGCTTGGGGTTGAGTGTTGGACGCGTATTGCGTACAGGCTCGCTAGCGGGTTGTCCGGCAGTCGCCTGCTTGCGCGCTTTTGCCCGTTCAATCGCGGCCTGAATAGCATCCTGTTGACCCGCATCTCTTGGGGTTTCAGACGGTTTGGCCGGAGCCGATTTCTCAGCTTCCCGTGCTGCCTTGAGCTGGGCGGCCCGTTCAGCGTTGGCTTTGCGTTTCGCTTCTTTTTCTGCCGCTATGCGTTCCAGGCGCTGTTGACGGTTTTCGAAGCGGCGCTTGGATTGTTCGGCCTTTTCGTGTTTTGCCTGCTGTAACCGGATCTGGTCCTTGCCGGCACGAAAATACTGCACCAGCGGAATCGTGCTGGGGCATACATAGGAACAGGCGCCACACTCTATGCAGTCAAACAGATTATGGTGTTGCAGCTGGTCGTTGTTGGCGGCTTTTGCATGCCAGTAGAGTTGTTGTGGCAACAGGGAAACCGGACAGGCGACGGCACAGTCGCCGCAGCGAATGCACGCGCGGGCGGGGGGCGCTGCAGGGAATTCCTGGGCCGTACCGGCAATCAGGCAGTTGGTGGTTTTGATGACCGGAATATCGGTGCAGTCCAGGGTGAATCCCATCATGGGGCCTCCCAGGATCAGGTTGTTCATCTGGTTTTGCCTGAGGCCTGCAAAAGCCAGTAGATCCTTTGCCGGTGTGCCTATGAGCGCCTCAACGTTTTGCGGCTGTGACAGTGCATCCCCTGTCAGAGTGGTGATACGGGAGATCAATGGCCTGCCCAGAATGATGGCGTCATGGATCGCAGCGATCGTTCCTGTGTTGTAGCAGAGAATGCCGATATCGACCGAGCGCGCATCGCTGGGAACTTCCCGTCCTGTCAGCAGGTAAATCAGTCGTTGTGCGTCGCCGGATGGGTATTTGGTCGGTACGGTAACCACCTGGTAAGCGCGATCCCGGCAGGCACGCTCCATCGCTCTGGCTGCTTCAGGCTTATTATCCTCAATACCGATGAGAACCTGCTCTGGATGTAGCAGGTGGCACAGGATATCAATACCGCTGACAATGCGATCGGCATGTTCACGCATCAGCATGTCATCGGCGGTGATGTAGGGTTCACACTCGGCGCCGTTGACGACCAGGGTATGAATTTTGTTTTCATTCCGGGAGACCATTTTGACGGCGGCAGGGAAACCGGCGCCACCCAATCCGACAATACCGGCATCGTAGATGCGTCGAATCAGCGCCTGATGATCAATCGTCGTATAGTCCGGTTCCGGAAAGAGTTCGCACCAGCGGTCTTCACCATCACTGGTCAGCACGATGCAGGTTTCGGTCAGCCCGGAAGGATGAGGCGCATTACGGGTTTCAATGGCCGTGATGGTTCCAGAGGTCGGCGCATGCACCGGTGCACTGACAAAACCACTGGCACGGGCCAGCAACTGCCCTTTCAATACATTGTCGCCGACCTTGACCAGCGCCTGGGCCGGTGAGCCGGAGTGCTGGTTCAATGGCAAAATATACTCTGAAGACAGCGGTGGTTGAGCGATGGCTGTCCGGGTCGATTGCTGTTTGTTTTCCGGTGGGTGAACGCCACCCGGGAATTCGTGAATAGTGATCAGGTTACTCATGCAGCCTGATCCCCCGGTCCGGACGTGGGCCGGCGGTCAGTGGCGATCAGTTGTTCCGGTGGAACGGGCAGGCTCCATGCCCAGCTTTTTGTTGTCACTTCAAGCGGTACCATATCGATACAGTCTACAGGGCAGGGCTCGACACAGAGGTCACATCCGGTGCACTCATTGACGATAACCGTGTGCATTTGTTTCGCGGCACCAAGAATCGCATCCACGGGGCAGGCCTGGATGCACTTGGTGCAGCCGATACACTCGTCTTCCCGGATATAGGCGACCATGGGTGGCTTTTCGGTGCCGTGTTCGCCATCCAGTGGGACAGCTTCCACATCCAGCAGGTCCGCCAGTGCGTTGATGGTGCTTTGACCACCCGGTGGGCAACGGTTAATCGCTTCGCCATTGGCAATGGCTTCCGCATAGGGGCGGCAGCCGGGGTGACCACACTGACCACACTGGGTTTGCGGTAGCAGTTCGTTGATCTGGTCGACGATCGGGTCGCCTTCCACCTTGAATTTTTCTGACGCAAATCCTAACAGGGCACCAAAAACCAGGGTCAGAACCAGCAGGGCGAGAATCGCGGTAATGATGATGTCCAACAACGCCCCCTTACAGCTTGATCAGGCCGGTAAAGCCCATGAAGGCCAGGGACATCAGGCCGGCGGTAATCATACCGATGGCTGCGCCGCGGAAGGGAACCGGCACGTCAGCGACTGCGATCCGTTCACGCATGGCGGCAAACAGAACCAGTACCAGTGAGAAACCGATGGCCGCACCGAAACCGTAGGTTGCCGAATCTACAAAGCTGCTGTGCATACGGTTGCTGTTCAACAGGGCGACACCGAGTACGGCGCAGTTACTGGTGATAAGCGGCAGGAACACACCCAGCACACGGTAGAGGAGTGGACTGACCTTTCGTACCACCATCTCGGTAAATTGCACGACGACGGCAATAACCAAAATGAACGACAGAGTCTTCAGAAACTCCAGTCCCAGCGGAATCAGGATATATTCGTAGGTGATGTAGCTGCAGATAGACGCCAGGGTGAGCACAAAGGTGGTCGCCATGGACATACCCATGGCTGTTTCCAGCTTGTTGGAAACCCCCATAAACGGACACAGCCCGAGAAACTGCACAAGGACAAAGTTGTTGACCAGTATTGCGCTCAACAAAATAAGCGCCAGCTGGGTCAGGGTTTCGGTCATGACTCTCACCGATAGCTGCAAGGCAGCCGGTATCTCACCGGGCTGCGACAAGCACTGTTTACCTTGACGTCGCAGAAACTGACGACGCGGCTCCTGGTAACAGTGCACTTTATTATATGGCGACCCGCGCCTGAGGCGGTCTATTATCCGGCAGGGCGTTATTCCATACAATAGCGGTTGGTTATCTGATCAAGCATATTTGGTTATATGCTTATGGGGGTTGCGGTTTACCCTGCCAGGGTTGAACTGTCTACAGGCAGGTGATTTCCAGCCGCGAAATTATAAGGTTTTGAATGAAAAACGCCAGTGGTCGGTAGGCTTGCCTGTTGGACAAGTGAGCAGGCTATTGCTAAGCACTTCTGGGAATAGGTTTCAGTGCTTTTAGCTCAGCAAAAACTTCCGTGAGAGTCTGCTCGAATTCCGCCGCTCTCGCCTTGTTATTCTCGTTATAACTGATCGTAGAGCGGAACGCATCATTGTCAGGGTAGTAGGCAATTCCGAGTCCATCGTTTTCGATGGGGCCAAACAGGAAGCGCTGGATAGACGGAGATACCACGCAGGACGTTGACAGGGTATTGGTAGTGATCAACGCCTTGAATAAGGGATTTTCAAACAGTCTGGGCTTTTCAGAAATACCGAGTTCCTTGCCAAATTTTTCCCGGATTTTCCGCAGTGCGAACAGGTGTCGGACAATCCCCTTACATGACTTGCAGGCTGCTATTTTTTGGCTGTGTTTTTCAGCGGCCTTTCTCAGCAGCGTTTGTTTTTGTTCCTGCGTGGCTTGCGGATCGTTTAATCCATCAGCCAGGGCTATCGCTTCGGGTGACCAGCTTCGCAGGCATTCGGTACGACCCAGGTGACGGTGACGCATAGCGACCGCTTCATAGGTTGGCACCATGGATTTCCAGACACGCCATGCTGCTACCTGAATGGCTACCTGGTAGAAAGCATCCGGACTGATTTTGTAATGGTCTTTCAGAGCGCTGCGTCCAATGTCAGGGATGTTTATTTCCTTAAGATGCGTCTTTTTGATGGTTTCTTTAAAGCCTGAACGCTGTGTCTCAATCACTGTCTTGAGTGACGGATTGATATCCCAGTCCAGCTTCTGCGGGGTGGGTTCCAGATCGCCGTCGTTTGGTGCTTTAGTGCTTAGGTTTTCGTTGTTGTGATTGAAAAGAGGGATATGAGCATCGGCATCGGCCGGTGTGTGTTCAAGGACGGCGCCGATTTTGCCATCGGTTTGCATGATAAGTTGCACTGTTTTGTCAAACCAGCGATCGTTGCCATTACCGGCCAAGAATTGGCGGGCAGAAGGGTCGGGATTGGCATCCTTGGGATCGGTAGCCTGATCCCTGTCAAGACAGACGCAGCAGAAGGCGTTGTCGACCTGTTGCATAAGGCGAGCATTCTTGTCGCTGCCCTGGAGCAGTTGCGTCTGAAGTTTGGCACATATGTCTCGATCGACAGCGGTCAGTGGTGTCAGGTCAATCGTTGACCGGGTGGGCATCTTAGTCTGCAGTAAAGCTAGTTGTTTGGCCAGGTGGGAGCGTTTGATTCGATTCCCGTTTTTGTCGGAAATTTGCAGGGTATGCATTTGGCCACCGGATAGCACGAGAATATGTGACTCTTTATTGCGTGGCCTCCCCGCTTGTGTACAAGGTTTCAGGAAGTCCTTGCCCTTGGCCGGTTTACGATTATTGAATAATCTGGAAACCTGATCCATGCAAATTGGATGCTGTTTTTGGTCGCGTGCTGTGTAAGTGTCCTGTGGCAGTGTTTCTGTTTGAATGTTGTCATAGTGTTCATGAGTAACGAGTATGACATCAGCCAATTGCTCATGGGGTGGTTGTTTACGCCATCTGCTTTTGTCGAATTCGACGGCAAAGCTGACATTGATGGGGGTTGCATCCCTGGTCTTGAGATACATTTCATCCCAAAAAGGTTTTAACCATCCACGCGGTTTTTTGGATTGTTCAAGCAGCTTTTTCTGAAGTGTTTTGGCAGCCCCTGATTTGAAATCAGCCAGGTCTTTTGTAAAGATCTTATGCTGTTGTTTCAGCTTCGGATCTATTTTTGTGGCTTCAATAGCCATTCTGTTCAGTTCCTTGAGCGTATTCCTTACAGTTGGCACCTCCCATTGAGGTGGTCTCTTGTATTTAACCTTAGTGATCTTGCGTGCCCGAGAGGATGCGCTTGCTACCGATGTAAGCCTTGCTGCTTTTTCAGGGCCTGTTGTCTCGGCCTCATGACATTCGGCTTGACGCTTGCGAGCTGAGAGTCTTGGCGATTTTCTGGGAAGTGTTGTTTCGGTCTGATGAAGCTCAGCTTGACATTTACGGGCTGAACGCCTTAGTGATTTTCTGGGAGGCGCAGTTCCCGCCTCCTCCCAATCGGCTGGACGTTGACGGAAGGGGATGCTTGATTGTTGTCCACTGACCTTCATAGTCATGCTCTCTGCCTGTTCCAATACAGGAGTTATGACAGCATGAGGGCCATGGAAGTTCTGACAACGTTGACAGGTTGAGCAAGACTCATTATCCCCAGGTAATGAGTGTCTTTATCGTTGTTGCTTGCGCAAGGACAGTGCTTTTTCCCTGTCTAACAGGAACCTGTCGAAATCGTTGGCAAGAAACAGCGTGCCGGTAAAAAAGCGTCTCGCTTCCTGTTCGACTTCGTTTAGGGATCGGCTATTGCCGGTGGTCGCGCCTTTGATCGTCTGGTAGCGGGGGCTGAAATGCGTCAGGATCAGGTTATGCAGGGCGCTGTCAGCACAGGTTCGCGCCACCTTGGCGGCCGTGCTGTGTTGTATTTTGACCGCCAGCTGTTGGTAGACTTCTTCCGTGTAGGTGGCTTCATGTACCAGAAGATCGCAATCCTTCAGGTACGACGCCAGCCGTTTTGGATCTTCGTTATCGCCCGCGATGATCACGATTCGACCGGGTGTGTCAGACAGGCAGTAACTGGACCCGGATACGGTTCGTCCATCATCCAGTAGAAGGGTTTCCCTGTTCTTGAGCCGGCCGTAGAGTGGCCCTTCCGGTATGCCATCAGTAATAGCCAGTGATTTATCAAATGCACCCGGGAAGTCAGGTTCCTGAATGCGAAACGCAAAGCTGGTGATGTTGTGTGTCAGGGGAATAGCGGTAATGGTGTGGTTCTGCCAGACTTGAACGCCGCCGTTATCGGATAGCTCGATAATCTCAAGCGGAAAATCCAGTGACAGTTGCGAGTGGAGCATGACGGCCTCAAGCATCGCTTTCAGGCCTTTGGGACCAATGATCGTTAATGCCTGATACTCCGGCGAGAGCGTCGTCATGGCGCGGCTGGCCAGTAATCCGGGCAGACCATAACAATGGTCACCATGCAGGTGCGTAATCAGTATCAACCCCAGTCGTGCGACGGACAGCGGGCATCGCAGCAGGCGGTGCTGGGTACCTTCACCGCAGTCAACCAGCATCCACTGGCGAACCTGCTCCGGTTGCAGGGCCAGAGCTGTCACATTGCGGTGCCGGGTCGGTACGCCGGCGGAAGTACCCAGGAATATCAGTTCCATGAAGGGTCGGTTATCCAGAAAAAATGTAATAGTGGTGATCTTACACTGACAGGTTGGCGAGCGTCGTCAGTCGTTTCTGAGTTATAAGAAAACCTTATCAGATCGTTAATTTTAATTTATTAGCGGCGAGGCCTCTTCAGGCATATCTTTTATTTCAATCAGCCCATTGGATGAAATGAGGAACGTAACCATGAACAAGAACCTGATTGGTCTTGAAGTGACCCATAGCGCTGCTATCGCTGAACAGCTGAATCGCCTGCTGGCCAGTTACCAGGTGTTGTATATGAACAGCCGCGGTTACCACTGGAATATCCGGGGTGGAAACTTTTTCCAGCTGCATCAGAAATTCGAAGAGATTTATACCGATCTACAGAACAAAGTCGATGAGCTTGCCGAGCGTGTCGTGACTCTGGGGCACACACCTGAGCACAGCTTCACGGGTTACCTGGAGCACAGCGAGATTGCCGAACATACGAATGTGACGGATGGTAAAGCCTGTGTCAGTAACCTGGTGGATAGTTTTAGCAAGGTATTGGTCAAGCAGCGTGAAATCATGGCGCTGGCCAGTGACGCAGGTGATGAGGGTACAGTGGCGCTGATGTCCGATTACATTCGTGAGCAGGAAAAACTGCTGTGGATGCTGAATGCTTATCTGCAATAACGTGTTACTGATGAATAAAAAGCCCGCTTACCGTCATGGTCTGCGGGCTTTTTATTATGTGCACATCATCAGGCAGTGGCTCTTTCGGCCCTGGCCGAGAAAATCTGGTTGATGGCGACAGCGGATAAAATCACAGCCAGTGCAATCCAGGTGGTACCCGGCAAGATTTCATTATTAATGGTTGCCCCCAGCAAGACACCGAAGAGGGGAACCAGATAGTTGCTGAAAGACGCAAAGACTGGTCCTGCCCGTTGAATCAGCACCATATACAGGAAGTAAACGACACCCGCACACATCAGGCCCAGGTAAACGACGGCTGTCAGGCTTTCAGTGCTGGGCGACAGGGTGGTGGGTGGCACAATGATGCTGGCAATCACCAGTAGCTGTGATGCCGCAGCAACCAGAACATTCCGTGCGACCATCAGGGGATGACTGTCTTCAATACGCTTGAGCATTAGCAGTGCAATCGCAAAACTGCCTGAAGCGCCAACGATGGCCAGTGCACCGATCATTGATCCATTGCTACCACCTGTGATCAGCTGCGGATAAAACAGCAGCAACAGACCGGCAAATCCAACAATCACACTGGTAATGCCTGTCAGCGTGATACGCGCACCGGCAACCAGCAGGGGTGCCAGCAAAATGGTAAAGAAGGGAATAGTACCCATCAGGATGGCGGCAACGGCAGTATCCATGTACTGCTGTCCCCAGGCCACAAGGACAAAGGGAAGGGTGGCCTCAAGGAAGCCCACCAGGTGATACATTTTCCAGTTGCTTTTCTCGCTCTTGAGGTTGAGCAGGCGGCAGACCAATAGCAGGGTCAGGCAGCCAACCAGTGCCCGGCCGGCACCGACCCAGACAGCGGGCAAATCAGCCACAGCCATCTGTTGGAAGAGGAACTGAGAGCCCCAGATCATGCCAATACCCAGCAGAAACAGCAGATTCTTAAACATAACTTTTATCCAGACGCATTCTGCGCGCGATGATAGTGCGCCTGAATGAATGAATAAAATGAATACTCGGCATTGTGATATGCTGTATTTCGATAGCATTGTCTGCCCGAGTAGTACCTGCCATGACCTCCCTGTTTCATCGCTTCGACCTTAACCTGCTGCGGATTTTTGACCTGCTGATGCGCGAGCGCAGTGTCAGTCGGGTAGCACGGCAGCTGCACCTGTCTCAATCAACCATCAGTCATTCGCTGGCCAGGCTCCGGGAAGGGCTGGGCGATCCATTGTTTGTCTCAACCCGCAGTGGCATGTTGCCGACGCCGCGGGCGCAGGCCATGGCGCAGCAGATCCGTGAATCCATGCAGCTGCTGGAACAGAGTCTGGAACGTGAGCCGGACTTTGAGCCGGAAACCAGTCAGCGGGTATTTCGGATTGCGGCGGGCAGTTACTTCGAGCTGATTATTCTGCCCTCATTATTGACACGGCTGGCTGCGGTGGCGCCGGGTGTTCGGCTGGATGTATCCGAAATGTCCGCCAGTGATTATGAACATGAGCTGGAGCGGCAGCATGTTGATCTGGTCATTGGCTTTGAACAACCGGTGCATTTGTCAGATAAGTTGTCCAGTTGTCCTTTTCTAACAGAGCAGTTGGAGATTCTGTCTGCCAGTCCGCTGGTGGATGAGGAGAATGAGCTGCTACTAAAGTACCTCCGTGAAAGGGGATTTATCTACCCATCACCCTGGGGGCACAGTCAGGTCATCATGGACGACTGGTGTCGACAGCGAGGCATTGAGCGCAATGTCGGCATTCGTGTGCCGGGATTTATTGCTGTACCGCCCTTGCTGCAGGCTGGTGACTGGCTGGTGGCCTTGCCAGCAGCTGTTGCCCGTTATTTTGCCCGATACTATGGTTTTCATGCGCACACCTTGCCGGATAACCCACCCTGGTTTCGCCATATCCTTGCCTGGCATCCCGTACAGGCGGGCGACAAAGGATTGCAATGGTTGCGGACTCAGTTGCTGGCGGTGGCAGAGGAGCTGGCAATGACGGTGAGTTAATCCGTTTGTTATTTCGAATTAATAGAACGCTATGTCAGATATTGTGTGATTTTAAATAGAAAAAAACGATAGATAATAGAAGGTGTGACATTCAATACGATCCTTAATGCACCGAGTCAGGGAGCTACAACGATGAAACTGCTGCAGATCAACGCCGGGATTTTTGGTCAGGACTCCCAGTCCACTCAGCTGGCTAACCACTTTGTCAGAGAATGGCAGGCCCGTAACCCGAAAGGTGAAGTGGTCATCCGGGATTTCGCGGAAGAACCCGTGCCGCATCTTGATGGTTTTCGTTTCAGTGCATTTCTGGCATCGCCCGAGCAGCGGACGCCGGAGCATGATGCCGTTGTCGCTTACTCGGATCAGTTGATTGAGGACGTTCGCCAGGCTGACATGCTGGTTATTGGGTTGCCGATGTATAACTTCAGCGTGCCGTCGACCCTGAAAGCCTGGTTTGACCACATCGCTCGTGCTGGTGTCACCTTCAAATACACTGAAACGGGTCCGGTCGGTCTGCTGGACAGTGCTACCAAGGTACGAATCGTGGCAGCCCGTGGTGGGATGTACCAGGGGACGCCGAAAGATACCCAGACAGACTATGTGCGTATGTTTCTCGGTTTTCTGGGGCTCACTGATGTGGAATTTGTTTATGCAGAAGGTTTGAGTATGGGCGGTGACAGTAAGGAAGAAGCCTTACAGAGTGCACGGACGCAAATTGCTGCCATGTTCTGATCAATTAAGTATGACTTCTGACTCCAATGTGTTGACGCTTTTACGCAGGCTGCCCCGGTCTGCGTTTTTTATATTTGATGGAAAGGCAGACAGTTTGGCAAACAATAGTTGTCAGCATTATTGCTGAACTTTTCTGTTATCCGCAGTCATAACCTAGTAATGGTCAATGTTATTCCATGAAATAAAGAATGCACTGCAGAAGGGAGTCAAATATGTATCCACAAGGTTTTCCGGGTTACCGGTACAGTGTTCCGGCAGTTTCAACCGATGTCACTACAAGCTCACAATTTACACGGCAAGGTGTCCAATCACGAGTGAGTCAGGTACCTGTTGATCCGCAGTTAGGAGGAGGGAGAGCATTTTTCCCGCAACCTGGCTTCTCCGCAAGGCAACAATATTCCATGAATCCGCATATGCAGGGGCATTACGAAGTCAGTCGTACACATGAAGTAAGACGTGAGAGATGGGTGCAATCTGCACAGGGTGGATTACGGATGCCTGTTTCGGGGGGGGGATATTATCCGTGTCAATCATCTTTCGCTTATGGGGTAGAATCGCAATACCCCGGGCAACAAAGTCCGGTGAGAGCAGGTATTCCTCAGACGGTTCGCGCTACTAGTGCTACAAGGGCTGAACCAGCAATGACACACTTGGTCTGTCAGTTACACCCATGGCAGGAAGACATACTTCAACGTGATTTTAATGGTGTGTTTTTTGGTCAAATACCCGGACTTTTGAGGCAGCGTGCATATGAGATAGGTGTACCATATACGAATTGTGTGAATTATTTTCGAGACAGACTGGCGATCACTGAAATGTGGCAGCCACAGGGTGTTAGCCAATCCGCTTACCCTGCAACGGCGACGAGTCAACAGGTTTCTTTTGCCGCACACACAGGCTCAGGTTATCAGTCTCGAACGACTCAAAAGGGCAGAAAGAGCGCGGGTAGAAAAAGAAAGGCTCAAGAGGCGCCTATCGTACCAGTATCGCCGCCCAAAATAGCCGCTGCTGGTTCGGTTCGCCATACACTTCCGAATTTTGCATTTTCTTTTTTGAGAGATAGGGCTACTGGAGAGAGGGCGATCTCTGTTTCGGCACCAGATCAGTCGTCTGAATCACGCCCGTTACCTCCCGCAATCCCAATTTCAGTAGCGATTACATCATCCTGCAGCGGTGCTACGCAGCTGCCATCGCAGACCGCTCAGAGCATTGTCACAGCAACTGCAACGTTTTCCGAGGGCAGGCAGATCGCCCATCCATTACAAAGTCCAGACAGATGGTTTGAACGTAGCCATTCGTACACTTATGGACAACAATCTCGTGACCCATTGAGAAACCCTCATCAGGAGCAGACGAGTTCTGAGCAGTCTAAAGCGCTGACCGATGTAAACATAGTTGCCGGGCCAGCTCAGATTGAAAGCTCTGCAGTTAACACTGTGTCTTCAGGAACGGTTACGAGTGCTTTAGTCGGCAATGTTAGATCATCATCCCTCGCGCGTAGCCTGTCTGATCCTTCAGGAACGGGTATAAGCACGCCGCTTGAGCATCTGGCCGCAGTTGCAACGAACGTACTAGAACAGTTCTCAATGCCATCCCCAGTTGTGACTGGGGAGCGTATATCTTGGAAAAAAAAGAGGTTGCCAGAATTTACAGGGCAGAGCAGTACATTACAAAGAATGCCGCATGACGATCAGCCATCCTCCGCGAGCCGAGGGGCTCAAGATGATAGCCCTGCTTCTTCGACAGTGGCAACACCTGCATCCGGCTTGCTATTTACGGGATCAAAAATGCGAGAATCATCGGGGGAGGGGCGTTCAACTCCTCAGGAGACTCAAACCTTAACGATCAAGCCAGACGACGTACTGGATATTGTTCAAAGTGCGATTGCATCATCTCAGCTTGATCTTGGAACTGCTCAGGCTGCTGAGACTGACTCTGAACGCTCATTGGATTAGGGCGTGACACCCAGTTCCGTGATACACGTACTGAAACAACAATAAAACGTTGGTTTGCCAGATGTTGTGTTTATCGAGTGATAGAAAGCGGTTTGCGGATGATTGCGGGGTTTTGAAAAAATACCTGATGTCTACTAGGCCTATCTATACAGGTATGGAGATACTTCCTAATATTCAGTGCTCTATGCTGCTGGTTATTTGAGTCAAATGCGCAGAGTTATAGCTCTGTCACTTTGAAGGTTGCCAAGGGGACTTTAATAGAGAGCTTCAGTGCTAGAGGAAGTTTTGTGGCAGCAGTCGGTTTGGATGAGAATGTAGTTTTAGATCATATATCCGTAACCAGTAAAGGATAATACAGGCGACAATCGGGCGAACCTTGGTTGGGACTCGTAGTCATGGGTGCAATAACTCTTTTGAGACTGTCATCTAAAAAGGATCTGGTTTTAGCGGTGGTTATCAACTTTTTGAACGCTAGAAACACGCAGTTAGCGCGTCAATATGTTCAATATAAGCTAAGCAAAATAACCTGAGTCACAGGTTGGTGCAGGGCACCAGAGGTTTTCGAAAGGTCTGGATACCCTTCTTAATTCTCTGTTATTGTCGCGGATGTATTCTGTGAAATGCTGTATAATAGGCCAGAATTTATTTGCAAAGCACCCTGAATATCATGTCCAAGTTTTTTTACAAAGGCAGTCGCGTCACTATGCAGGACAATCGCGGCACTGGCTATACGTCCAAGAAAGTGGCTCGCGTAGGGACAGAGACCAGTCCGGCCAAAGTCTTGGTTCAGACCGAGGAGCGTGAGGCAGAGCTCCTGACGCTCGCCAAAGCACACAATATTGCGGTTGATATCGTGGTATCCGAGGAAGAACCAGAGGATACCAGTCAGCTGGATGCTCTGCTGAATACAGCCAAAACCCAGGTGAACGAGAAGCTTCCCTCGCGTAATGAACCTTGCCTTTGCGACAGCGGTAAGAAATATAAAAAGTGCTGTGGTGCCTGAATCTGATTGACCTTGCTGGAGAAGTAGAAGTTCAGACCTGAACTTCTACAGGCTAATATTCGATATTTACCCACTGGCTGTTGCTTTCCCATCCAGTCTTTTTCTTTATTTTCAAATGCGGGTTGATGATTAAAATATCAGAATAGGTTTCTAATCTATTTTTGTAATGCGCACACAATATTCAATCTCGCCCATCCACGACAATAATCCGAGCAATGGTGAATATAAAGGTCTCATTCAAAATAGCGCTTTCACGATAAGTTATTGGCTTGTTGATCGTTATAGTGATGTGGATGGGGTGATTAAAAAATTGAATGAATGGGAGGTCTAATTGTTCATTAGCCTCCCATAGAAGGTATCGCTGAATTACATCACTCGCATACCCGGCTCAGCACCATCGTGGGGTTCCAGAATCCACAGATCAGCGCCACCAGGGCCAGCAGCCAGCACCATCCCTTCGCTCATGCCAAACTTCATTTTGCGTGGTTTCAGGTTGGCTACCATGACGGTGTGTTTGCCTATCAGAGCTTCCGGACTGTAGGCGGCCTTGATACCGGCAAAGACATTACGGGTCTCTCCGCCGATATCCAGGGTGAGCTGGATCAGCTTGTCCGCACCTTCCACCTGTTCGGCATTGACGATTTTGGCAATGCGCAGATCCACCTTGGCGAAATCAGCGAATTCGATCTGTTCGACGATGGGCTCTTCTTTCAGCCACTTGCCGGTGTTATCTTCGACGGTTTCGTCTGTGGGTGCTTCGGTCTTGGCGTCGGCCATTTTTAAAGCCTCCTTACTGGCGTCAATCATCCCGTTAACACGGTCGCTTTCCACGCGGGTCATCAACGGTTTGAACTTGTTGATTTTATGGTTCAGCAGCAGGGTCTGGCTGTCGTCCCAGCTGAGTGGGCCACACTGCAGGAAAGCTTCCGAATTTTCTGCCATCGCCGGCAGTACAGGCTTGAGGTAGATCAGCAGCAGGCGGAACAGGTTGATGCCGGCGGTGCAGATATCGTGCAGTTCCTGATCCTTTCCTTCTTCCTTGGCGATGACCCAAGGCTTGACCTCATCAATCCAGGCATTGGCCTGGTCAGCCAGTGCCATGACTTCCCGCATAGCCTTGCCGAATTCCCGGTTTTCATAGTGCTCGGCAATAGTGTCGCTCGCTGCCATAAACGCTTTGGTCAGTTCCGGAGCCGCGTCGTTGGCGGACATCACGCCGTCAAAGCGCTTTTGGATGAAACCTGCGTTACGGCTGGCAATATTGACTACCTTACCGACCAGGTCACTGTTCACCCGCTGGACAAAATCTTCCAGGTTCAGGTCCAGGTCATCAATCCGGCTGGAGAGTTTGGCGGCGTAGTAGTAACGCAGGTATTCCGGGTTCAAGTGGTCAAGGTATGTCCGCGCGGTGATAAACGTGCCGCGGGACTTCGACATTTTCTCGCCATTCACCGTCAGGTAGCCGTGCACGCTGACCTTGGTCGGGGTGCGGTAGTTAGCGCCGGTCAGCATGGCGGGCCAGAACAGGCAGTGGAAGTTGACGATGTCCTTGCCGATGAAGTGGTGCACTTCGCAGTCGCTATCGACGTTCCAGT
This sequence comes from uncultured Kistimonas sp., assembly GCA_964291505.2. GTDB lineage: Bacteria > Pseudomonadota > Gammaproteobacteria > Pseudomonadales > Endozoicomonadaceae > Kistimonas. Next base: position 1,182,224 of record OZ220216.1, read on the forward strand.
ATTCGTCGAAATCCAGGTCGTCACGGCGGTTACACAGGTTTTGGAAGCTGGCCATGTAGCCGATAGGGGCATCCAGCCAGACATAGAAGTATTTGCCGGGCGCGTCAGGAATCTCGAACCCGAAGTAGGGAGCGTCACGGGAAATGTCCCAGTCCTGCAGGCCTGCGTCCAGCCATTCTGCGAGCTTGTTGGCAATTTCGGGCTGGATGGTGCCACTGCGGGTCCAGTCTTTCAGGAAATCCTGGAAGTCAGTCAGCTTGAAGAAAAAGTGTTCGGATTCCTTGTCAATCGGCTTGGCGCCGGAAATTGTGGAAAAGGCATTTTTCAATTCAGCGGGTGTGTAGGTCGCGCCGCATTTTTCACAGTTGTCGCCGTACTGATCCGGAGTTCCACACTTGGGGCACTCGCCCTTGATGTAGCGATCTGCCAGGAACATCTTTTTTTCCGGGTCATAGGCCTGGATGATCGTGCGGGTGGCGATATGACCTTTGTCGCGCAGTGCCTTATAGATGGACTCGGACAGCACCCGGTTCTCCTCGGAATGAGTGCTGTAGTAGTTGTCGAACTCAATGTGAAATTCGCCAAAATCCCGGATACGTTCCTTGTTGATCAGAGCAACGGATTCTTCCGGTGTCATGCCCTGTTTTTCGGCATGCAGGCTGATGGCAGTGCCGTGGGCATCATCGGCGCAGACGTAGGTGCAGGTATGGCCACGCTGCTTCTGGAACCGGGCCCAGATATCGGTCTGAATGTATTCCACCAGGTGGCCCATATGCAGCGGACCGTTAGCGTAGGGGAGGGCACTGGTGACGAGGATTTTGCGTTTTGTGCATTGATCAGACATGGGGAATCAGACTTGCTCCGGTCTACAGTGGGCGCATAAGGCGCAAAGCTGCCATTATATGCCGCTGTCAGCAGACACGGAAACCGTTGTTAGCCGTAAGCGTTGGATAGCGTATCGCTGTGAGCGCTATCCGTACGCTGTGGTGACATGTTATGCCTGTTCTACTATAAGGTCAGGGAAAGGTCACCAAAGGAGAATTTCAATGTGACTGCGTACCGATGACTCGTCCCCCCAGTCCGTTAACATAGGTACCCAAGGTCCGATACTCATTCGTCCGTCAACCACAGAGAATTCTGCCGCTACATGTTGAATCGCGCTGTCGTTGTAAAACTGATCGGGTATCCGGAGCAAAGGTAGGGCATCTGCATAACGGGCAGAACCCGTGCCAATGAAATTTAACAGCAATTCTGGTTCAGACGGTACATACAAGAGACGATCGTTAAATTCATCGTAAAAAATAGCGCCCGCAGGTAGTGAAACTACCTTGTTGCCATCCTGATCATAACCATGAATGGCATATACAATGATTTGAACGGGGCCGCTGTCCCATAGGAGTCTGTATCCATAGGGGCCCGCAGTCAATTGATATATTTGGCTGACTATGTGGGTTGCAACGAGATTCACGTCCCTGGCGGATGATACGACTTTCGGTGGCAGAGCCATAACCGCAGAGGGGAGAGTCAGGATTAGAAAAACACCGATTTGGTTTAACCATCGCTTGTGATGTTGCATGGCTTAGTCTCCATGTTGACCTGATCATCCGAGCTGGAAAGAGTCCCTTTCCAGCTCGGACAAACCTTTCGGGAAGATCGGGTAATATAAATGATTCCGGTAAATACTCTGACAAAAAGTCAGGCCTGTAGTTCGACTGTGGTGACATGCTCGCAGGGTGGCATCCAGTAATGTCAGGGATACTGACAGCGCGCTCAGTCAGAGAGACATGGCAGCTCTGATTACCACAGCAGTAGCTGGAGGTGTTGACTGACAGATGAGGTGTCGCTCCAGTTGTTTGTCATAGGCAGCCAGGGGCCAACGCTCATGTGTCCGTCGACTACAGAAAAATCCACCGCGATATGCTTGATGTTTCTGTTGAGGTAAAAGCTGGCGGGTATCCGAAAAATGTCTGTGCTGGCATGACGTGCCTTTCCTACCCCTTTGAAGGACAATGCGGCGTCCGGGATGGGTATGCCTTCTTTCGATATTTCTGCGGGCGCTAACTTTATGACGTGGCCATTGGCGTCATACCCCACAATCCTGTGAATTTTTAGCTGGGTAGGGCCTCCATCCCAAAGGAAGTGGTAGTTGTATTCGCCGGTGGTAAACCTGTAGTAGTTCGAGCCTTGATGCTCTAGTTCTATCGTCACATTATCTGCGGAAACAACTTGAGTCAGTGGAAGAGCATATGCCTCGATAGGCATGATTAATGGAAATAAAACGCCAAAGAAAAGGAAGGAAAGTCGCGTTCGTCCTTTGACCATGTCGTACTCCTGAAGAGAGGGTAACGCAATATTGATACCCGTTTTGTTTTTGGTGCGAATCCATCTTGTTCTGGTAGGGATTTAGACAGGCAAAAAATGAATAAGTTTCCCTGCGGCTTAGGGGGCGTATAGTCACCAGATGCTGAGACACGCTTCTCAGTGAGTGAGTGGCAGCCTGTGTCGGGAAAATACTATGGCGCCGGTCTTACCCGTCACAGTAGAATGAGGGTTTATAGTTAAAGTAACAGTCAAGATGGCCGGGAGTGCTGTCAGGGGTTATGGTTTACTGATGTCAAAGGGCTACAAGGCGCCGGGCCGCAGGGCCTACGAGCAGGACAAGCCGCTGTTCCAGATCATGGATGAAGGTGGTGATGACTCGGCGACACATCCGGTGTTTGCCGAAAACCGCGAGGTGCGGGAGGGCGCCCGAGTGCAACCCTTGCCGGAAGACTTTGAGCCGGACTCAAGGTATATTCAATTCCTGCAGCTGCACCACGGCATTCCGCCGGAGTTTACCCTCGCCCAGCTGCCGGATTTCAAGCTGTACTGGCTGGAGACGGGGGAAGCCCGTAAAGCCTGGCAGAACCGTTTCAAAAACCATGTCATTTACCAGTGGAGGCGTCAGCAGAGTGAAGGAGGCCGGGAAAGTCATCGATCAACAGCTGAAAAGCTCACTGACACGAGCTGGTCAGACGCGTACCGAATCGACCTCGACGAAGACTGAGTCGACCGTTCGTCCGGGGCGTGAGCATGAGTACGCCATCAATACCCTGTTCACCCTGCTGGAGGATGCGTTTCCGCTGAAATTCCGGCGGGCGTTTCCCAGGGCGGAAGACCAGGCCCGGGCCAAGAGCGTCTGGCTGCAATCGCTTAAGGAGTTCAGCCCTCGCCGGATCCTGCGGGCCGCCAAGAAAGCCATTGATAATACCCGTTTCTTCCCCGATCTTGCTGACATACGCGAGCTGTGCAAGCTGCGGTTTGATGAATACGGCTTGAAAGAACCGTTACAGGCGTATTACGAGGCCTGTAATGCGCCCTCCCAGACCCGAGATTACGGCTGGTCGCATCTTGCAGTTTATCTGGCGGCACGGGAGACCGGGTGGTTCATGATTCGCGGTGAACCTCAGGAAACAGCGTTTCCGGTCTTTGAACGGAACTACGAGATTCTCTGCAACCGGGTGCTGGATGGCGAAGACCTGGAAACAGAGATTACCCGGGCGCTGGAAAACACCCAGAGTCGAACCAGTGCAGACCGCGTAGAAGAGGCTGCCCGGAAACAGCAGCAGGCGCTGATGAAAGAACAGGGGATCGACCCGAAAGGCGGTCGTGCGGCGTTTTTGTCCATCAAGGAACAATTAACCAAGGGCTAATTGGCTGGGTTGTAGCGCTGGCGCGGAGAGTGGCTGGCGCATCAGAGAATCACTACTGGAATAGGTATGTCGGACGTCATCAACAGAACAATGATTGAGCAGGTACTGCGACAGTACAACGACCCTTACCTGGGGATGGACCTGGTTGAAGCCGGTTGTGTTCGCGAGATTGGTATTGAGGGCGGACAGGTTTGTGTGGATCTTTTCATGGGGTATCCCTGTGAGGGACTGTCGGCGGGGATTATCCGAATACTTCAGGATTATCTGGAAGACCTGCCCGGCGTGACGCAGTCCGAGGTCACGCTGGCGTGGCACGTGGAATCCATGCCGACACAGGGCAACCTGCAGGCGATGTCAGGTATTCGCAATATTATTGCAGTCGCCTCAGGTAAGGGTGGTGTAGGTAAGTCTACAACGACTGCTAACCTGGCACTGGCATTGGCAGCAGAAGGTGCCCGTGTAGGCGTGCTGGATGCGGACATTTATGGCCCGAGCCAGGGTTTGATGTTTGGTATCGCCGACGGTGTTCGGCCGGACGTTATTACCGAAGGCGAGCAGCAGTTTTTCGTTCCCATTGAAGCCCACGGTGTTCAGGTCATGTCCATGGCGTTCCTGGTAACGGAAAATACGCCGATGGTCTGGCGTGGGCCTATGGTCAGTGGTGCACTGCAGCAGCTGCTGACCCAAACCCGCTGGGATAACCTGGATTACCTGATTGTCGACATGCCGCCGGGCACAGGCGATATTCAGCTGACCTTGGCGCAGCGGGTGCCGGTGGCGGGCAGCGTGATTGTCACCACCCCACAGGATCTGGCACTGCTGGATGCCCGAAAAGGCATCGAGATGTTCCGCAAGGTGGATGTACCGGTGCTGGGAATTGTGGAAAACATGGCGAGCCATACCTGCACGAATTGTGGTCATACGGAGCATCTGTTCGGCGAAGGCGGCGGGACGATTCTCGCTGACGAATATGATACTGAGCTGTTGGCTTCCCTGCCGCTGACCCTGCGTATTCGAGAACAGGCCGACGGCGGTAACCCTTCCGTGATAGCCGAGCCGGATGGCGAGATTGCCATGATCTACCGCGAGCTGGCCCGTCGCATGGCGGCCAGACTGTCTGTCAGAAACCGTCAGGCGCCAGCGGCGCCGACCATCAGCATCAGTGATGATTAAGGAATTGTGAACCATGCGACTATGTGATCGTGACATAGAAGCCTGTCTGGACAGCGGCCGGGTTGTGATTGAGCCCCGGCCGACACCGGATCAGATTTCCGGTATCAGTGTGGATTTGACCCTGGGCAACAGCTTTCGGGTGTTCAATGACCATGCAGCGCCTTATGTGGACCTGAGTGGTTCACGGGAGCAGATTGATCAGACCCTGAACTCCATCATGAGTAAGGAAATTGTTCTGGGCGAGAAAGAAGCCTTCTTTCTTCACCCCGGGGAATTGGCGCTTGCCGTGACCCGTGAATCTGTGGGCTTGCCGGATGACCTGGTGGGTTGGCTGGATGGCCGCTCATCACTTGCGCGGCTGGGCCTGATGGTTCATGTAACCGCGCACCGGATTGATCCGGGTTGGAGTGGACAGATCGTGCTGGAGTTTGTGAATGGTGGCAAGTTGCCGATCGCCCTGCGCCCGGGCATGACCATCGGCGCGATCAACTTCGAAACCATGACCGGCGCGGCGGATAAACCCTATAACAAGCGTAAGAATGCCAAATACCGCGATCAGCACAGTGCGATCGCAAGTCGGATCGGCGAAGACTCGTCCGTTTAATAGGATAGGAATCAGTCAGGCTGGTGGTGCGCAGTCTGACTGCCTGCGGGTACTGCTTTATTTCGTTTTCTGCAGCTATGACAGCACGCCCAAAGGCAGTAAATAATAGCCGTAGCTGCTATCAATATCAGGATGATACCTGACGAATAGTTGTCGGCTTCGGTTGGTTTCTCGGTTTTGTAGCGCTGATTATATTTATGCTGAATTAAGTCTCCGACACCTGTCGCGAGTGTGCCAACATAACACGAAACATAGAATAGCGGCCTGAAGTGCGTAGACAATGCTCGGGATAACGCTGACTTACTAGAGATATCTTTGATCTTTTTATAAATACGTTTACAGCAAGAATAAAAACATCCACGTTTAATATTGTTAGTGTTGTCTTGTGAATCGCGCTGTGCGATGACTTCACCACAGTCAAATATACCAAACACGATACCTGTACATGCCATAATCAACATCCAGTTAAATGCGTAGAGATGCTGTCCTCGATAGCCTAATGTGTCTGATAATATGGATGACGCTGCGAAATTGTAGCCAATGGGCGCGAGTAGCGCTTTGATTGCCTTGTATTTGTCATCATCAATGCGTGACTGGTTTGAATCAGATTGCCGTCGTGTGGGTGCCATGGGGATGCTGGGATGCTGCAAATCTGACAACTCATCGTCACTGACATTATTGCTGCTGGTATGTTGGAGGCTGGTTGAGGCAACAACCGGAAGTATCTGGCGTTCTGAGAACTCTGCCGTATGCCAACTATCGTCTTCGGAAGATTCATTGGATGCATCAACCTGTATCTGAATAGTGTCTGAAGACAAACGGAGAGAACGGCTATCCCAAACAGCAGACTGTTCTTCACAGCCTGCATCGCCATTGATGGTTAGGGTATTTGTGTGACGAATTTTTTGTGCGTCCATCATTGACTGAGCATGCTTTCGAATCGTGTAAAGTTTATTCAGACTCTGCAGCTCATATTTTTATTCAGCGATACAAAACGAAAATCATCTATAACGCTGACAAAAATTGCCATTTTCAGAATGAAAACCGTGTGGCCTGAATTTTCCGCTTGTGGATCCATTTGACGCTCATGCTGTGCAATACCATACTCTTTCAGCGGTCAAACGAGCCCGGTTCCTGATGGCGGTCAGTCTGTTGATATGGGTCAATAATAGCTTTGGCGGAAGTGCAATACTGAGCCTGCAAGCAGCGAAGAATAAGATCAAACGCAAGTGGGACGAGCCTTTACGCAGTCAGTAGCAGGCCGGCACTTTTTGTTCGCGAGCTGCGAATCTCTGGACTACAGGAGGCTAACGATGCTTTCGCTTGATTCTCTTGGTACGGACACAGCCGGCAAGACAGCGGATAATGATTGGCGGGAATTGACTGCTGCTGATGTGATGACCCGCGATGTCCGCACGGTTCCACTCGATTGGTCGGTTGACCGTCTTTCCCGGTTTTTAACAGATAATGCCATTTCCGGTGCGCCCGTTGTGGATGAAGCCGGTCGGTTGACGGGGGTTGTAACCCTCACTGATATTGTTCGCCAGACGGGTTCCGGCCTTCTGGATCTTGCCCAGCGGGATGACAGTTTTTACCAGGGGCTACTGGATCGCGCGCTGTCTGATGAAGAACAGCGAGCCTTCCACGAAGCCGTGGATGATGGTGTCATGATTTCTGACATTATGACGCCTGTCGTATATAGCGTGAATCCCGAAACACCGATGACTGAATTGGTCGATGCTATGGTGCGTGGCCATATCCACCGGGTTCTGGTCACCCAGGAGCGTCAGGTGGTCGGCATTGTGACGGCACTTGATTTACTCCGTATCATGACCCGGAACTAACGTCTCTCAAGGGATGATCTGGATCAAGGTCATCCCTGATAATGTCCTTTCCAGCACAATACCTCACAAAACTTAACCTATCTCAATAATTCTGCTCCTGCAGGTCGCTATGATGCGACCAATGATCAGGGCGCCGGGCGCATGACCATGGCGTTTCCTGCAGAAAAACCGATCTTTGGCTGCCTGATCCGGGCAATGATAACCCAACACATGACACAGAAAGGGTTAGTGCATCTGTCCGGTTTTGCTACGGGATTAAGGTGTTACGGATGCTGGAAAATTTCGGGTCTTATCTAAAACGAAGACGAAGGGATAACGGATTGACACAGGACCGGCTGGCGCTGTCGCTGTCCTGTCATTCGTCTGCCCTGGGGGGCATTGACTCAGTGACCATCAGTCGCTGGGAGCGGGGAACCACGGAACCTACGCTGGAACGACAACGGCATGTTATCCACTTTTTTCGGGATGATGTGGACCAGGTGCTGCCATTTCGTTCTGCACGTCCTAACCTGCTGACGCCTGAACAATCAGTGGGATACTTGATCCGGCATTATCTCAATTCTCCCAAACTGGGCAGTAAGGTGGGAACCTTTCCTGAAAAGGAAAACAGAAAATACGAGGTTCGCCACTTATCCGGTAATGATGTGGATGATCCATTCATTGAATTAATTCTGGACTATGACCACTCGATTTATGAAGCGGGATTGCCCGTCAGTCATGAATTGCTGCATGGCTGGGTAGGGCATAGCAATGTGTTGAGCGTGGTGAGTACCAAATTCAGTCACTATTTTGGTCACCTGATTGCGCTGCCGCTGGCGGAAGATATTTACTGGCGCCTGATCCATGGCGAAATGGAAGAAGCCGAGATTCGCAACAGTGATATCGTACCACCGGAAGAACCCCATGGGCTGTATATCTATTCCCTGTACGGTGCCAGCAAAATAGCAGCAGCCCTCCTGTTGATAGAGATGGCGCATTATGCCGGAAAATACCTGGAGTCGATTCGTCATATTGGCGGCCTGTGTGCCACCAGTGATGGTGCTCGTCTGGCACGGTCTTTCCATCTGCAACCGGGTCATGTCGGGCCGGAAATCGCCCATGGCCCTGTGCGTTATCAGGGGCGTGAGGTGCAGTATCTGACTTATACAGCCCCACTGGCTTCCATTCTAAAGGATGCAGGACTGCGAAGGATTTTGCCGTTACATTAGCGTATGGAGCATGTTGTCTCGGACTATCCCATAGCCTGTCAGGTGACATTGACAACCTTGACAGGCAGTGGCGCTACTTGGGTTAACAGCTACAGCCATAGTGGAGGTTTGTAGGACCCGGTTAGCAAAAGTTGCGAAAAGCCAACTGTTTACAGGAACTTAACGGCTTTCCAGTGATCAAATAATTATAACTATGGGGTATAAGATCCATTACAAATATCGGTATGAGGTGTTTATTGGGATAACATAGACATGAACGCTACTGGAGATGCATTAACTCAGCTGCAATCATTGAATGCTAATGGTCATAGTAATGACTGGTTGCAGTTCAATGGGAATAATTTTTATGTCGGAGAAAAATCAAGAACCTTCCGAAGATTCCTTGTGTTTGTGTTGAAAGTCGTGGCCTGTTTACCTTGTGCTGAATACATTAATAACAAAATTGAAACCATTGATCAGCTTAATCAACAAGAGCGAGAACGAGCGTTTGATCAACTAGATCGTCAATTACTGCTGAATAGCGTGCTGCAGGAAAGAAGAATTACCGTCCATGACGCTATTTATTATTTACAGTTGCGTCGTCAAATTGATCAGGAAGGATTTGAATCCCGTGACGGTGTGATTGTGTATGGTGCTGATCGGCGACAAATGAATCTTCCTGAAGATCAGACAGTGGTTCGCCGCGAATCGGAATCTGACCGCCGCGGCTTTGTCACTGAACCGTGTACTGATGAAGATCTGATGGCAATAGAAACGCGAGATTACAGGGTTGATATCTATCCTCACCAGATTGCAGATAAATTACAGAATAATTCAGTCAGGGCGCAAAGGCAGCAAGATGCTCAACAACCTGTTGAACGGTTTGATACCGTTCGTAACGGGGATACGATCCAGCATCGAATTAATGACAGTAGACGTGTTCGTCATCGTGGTACGCCAACAGGTGTAGGTGTACGGAGTCGCAGGATTTCTAATGAATCAATAGGAGAAATTGAAGCGCATTTTTATACAGATAGAGCGACGGGAACCGGTGTAGCTCAAAGTATAGGTCTCAAAAAAGTGATGGAGGCAGTAGCAATCCCACATCGATATAACATAACTGGAGACCAGTATCGTATAAACAATGCTGTACAGCAGGGTGCTGTAGCGCTAAATATTGTGGGCATCGTTGATGGGTTTATGCGTGATGGTAAAGCCGGAAGGGCCGCGAATAACTCAGCTGTAACCATAGCCAATACACTGCCACGTGAGATACTTAATGCGCATGCCGAATGGCAAAACATGGCTGCTGAAATACCTGAGCGGGTAAAAATATGGAATAGTCTCAAGTTGGGCTTTGTCGCCACGGATCGTAATACCATTGGGGCGGGGCGAGGAGCAACGGCAGCTATAGCGACCGTGTACAACGGTGCACTTTATGTCGCTACTACTGGGGATCTCAAAGTCATTTTGATTAAACCAGACGATAGTATTATACAAATGAGTGTGGATGCTCGCTGCGGCCGTGATGTTAATGCGGACACTGACCATCATTTCGCGCAATCGGTTATTAAGCGTGGTGGCGTGGTAGTGGGTGAGCAAATTAATGGCATTGAGCAATCTGCTCGCGCCATTGGCAATCATTTTCATGGCCGTCAATATGATTATTCAATTACTTCCCGGCCGAAAATTACGGTATATCAAGGTGCTGATATTCGTGCTTGTTATCTTGTGATGTGTACTAAAGGGGTTGCAGACCATGCCTCAACCCATCAAATTGGTTCGTTTTTTATAGAACAGAGGCGGCAAGGTATTAGGTTAGAGCTGATTGCCATTAACATACTAGAGACTGCTCTACTTGCCGGCTCAAGAAAGAATCTTGTGGTGACTGCTACGCCAGTTAGTCAATTAATGGGGCATTAAGTCACCTTGTTTCTTTAGTTTGCTGAATACGGCTCAAAATCCCGCGCAACATATTCATTTCTTCTGATTCCGGGCGTGCACGGTTAAAGAGTCGACGCAATTTGGTCATGGCATTGCCGGGATGCTGCCGAATAATGAAGTTCACATCGTAGAGTGCTTCTTCCAGGTGCTGGTAAAATTGCTCCATGGCGTTTGCATCTGGGTAAGTGGTTATTTCCTGATCCGAGTCAGCCTCTGTTTCATTGCGCGCCTCAAGACTCTGGCGGATCTCATAGCAGAGAATCTGTATCGCTGACGCGACATTCAGTACTGGATACTCCGGGTTGCCGGGAATGCAGACGTGATAATTACACTGCTGTAATTCCTCATTGGTCATTCCCATGGTTTCCTGGCCGAACACCAATGCGACCTGACTCTTTTCAGCTTCCTGGATCACCTTTTGGCCACTCGCTCTGGGCGTCAGCATCGGCCAGGAGAACGAACGACTTCGGGCGGAGGTGCCTATGACCAGCGAACAGTCGGCTATGGCCTCAGCCAAGCTATCCACTAGCTTTACCTGGTCGATCAGGTCCGCGGCGCCTGCTGCCATGGTGTCGGCATCCGGATGGGGCCAGTGCGGCGGGCTGACCAGGGTGAGGTGGCGCAAGCCCATGGTTTTCATGGCGCGTAGGGCGGATCCGATGTTTCCCGGGTGCCAGGTACGGATCATGACGATACGGATGTTGTCCAGCATGATGGCAGGCGTTCTTGTCTGAAAACGGCGTATTATCAGTGATACCTTCGCGCTATGGGAAGTGCTGCGACTACAGGTTGGCCTGTCTGACACCCTTGTCATTGAAAACCCTGACGCTAATCGTTACCTCAACCCTGAAGGCTGCTAGAATCCGCATCCATTTTCCTGTGTGTTGTCATAGCAGCATATCCTGATCCCTACCGGCGTCCTGAGGGTATGAGCCCGGTTGTAGAGTGAAATAGCGCAGTAAGCATGAATAAAACCATCGAACGTGAGGTTTATCGCTGGTTACGCAGCCAGAAGCAGGCAGCAGGGCGCTGGCTTGGTTGTGTCATGGCGTTTGGTATCGGCAATGGCCTGATGATCATTGCCCAGGCCTGGTTGTTGGTTACCGTCGTCCATGGGCTGGTGATGGAGGAGCTGGAGCAGGTGGCGATCCTGCCGTACCTTGGGGGATTCCTGCTGGCCAGCCTGGTTCGGGCTGGTTGTCTGATGGGGCGAGAGCAGGCTGGTTTCCGGGCTGGTCAAGCTGTCCGTCAGCAGGTGCGTGGTTTGTTACTCGATCGTATGGGGCAGTTGGGCCCGGCTGCGGTGGGGCAACGACCGGCAGGTGAGTGGCTGACGCTTTTGCTGGAACAGGTCGAGGAACTGCAGGATTTCTTTGCCCGTTACCTGCCGCAAATGACACTGTCAGTGGCGATTCCGTTGTTGATCCTGGCGGTGGCGTTGCCACAAAACTGGGCGGTTACCCTGATCTTTCTTGGAACTGCGCCCTTGATACCACTGTTCATGATTCTCGTAGGCATCAAGGCGGCAGACGCCAACCGTCGTAATTTTCAGGCCTTGTCCCGATTAAGCAGCCACTTCCTGGATCGTCTTCAGGGGCTGGCGACTCTGCGGCTGTTTAACCGAAGCCGTCAGGAGAAAGCCATGATTGGGTCGGCGGCGGAATCCTTTCGGGTTAAGACTATGCAGGTGTTGCGGCTGGCGTTTCTTTCCTCAACAGTGCTGGAGTTCTTCGCTTCCGTTTCTATTGCATTGACTGCGCTTTACCTGGGCATGAGCTATCTCGGCTACCTGAACTTTGGCCACTGGGGCGGTGAGCTGACGCTGTTTGCCGGCTTGTTCCTGCTCTTGCTCGCCCCGGAGTTTTATCAGCCGCTACGGGAACTGGGTACCTTCTACCATGCCCGTGCTCAGGCCATTGGAGCCGGTGATCGTCTGATGCATTTTCTCAATGAACCGGTACCGCAACGCCCGGAAGGGGGACTGGCCTGTCCTTCACAACCAGCGGTCGAGATTGTCTGTGATCGCCTCACTGTAAAGGCACCCGGTAGTGACAAGGTGCTGCTGGATCAATTGTGCTTCACTGTGGCGCCGGGGGAGCAGCTGGCTGTAGTGGGGATGTCCGGTGCGGGAAAAAGTACCCTGCTGAATGTTTTGCTCGGTTTTCTGGATTACCAGGGCAGTTTGAAGATTAACGGCATTGAATTACGGGAACTCAATCCGGATCACTGGCGACGTCAGCTGACCTGGCTGGGGCAGAATCCGTTGCTGGTCTGTGGTTCTGTCAGGGATAACGTAAGGCTGGGACGTCATGAATTGTCGGAGGAAGCTATTAACAGTGCTTTGCAGCAGGCTCATGCAGATGAGATTGTTGCAAACCTTGAACAGGGGCTGGATACCTCACTGGGTGAAGCGGCCAGTCGTCTGTCTGTCGGGCAGGCTCAGCGCATAGCCTTGGCTCGAGCAATTGCTCGGCCAGCACAGCTGGTATTACTGGATGAGCCGACCGCCAGTCTGGATCACGTCAGTGAGCGGCTGGTGGATGATGGCATCCGCCGTTACAGCGCGGGTAAAACGGTCTTGATGGTGACCCACCGACCGTTACAGGTACAACGTGCCGACCGTGTGCTGGTACTTGAGGGCGGCCAATGCATCGCGTACGGCGAACCGGACAGACTTCGCATGCAGGAAGGGCCATTCGCTAGACTCTGGCAAACCTGGGAGCAGGAACTGGATGAGATGACAACGTCGGCCACCCCAGAGAAGAATGGAGTCACTGAGCATGCGTGAGTTACTGCCTTTCCTGAAACTGTACCGCCACCACAGTCTGCAGATGGGCCTGGGTATCATCCTGGCACTGGTGACGCTGGCAGCGAGTGTCGGCCTGCTGGCCCTTTCCGGCTGGTTCATTACCGCAACGGCGATTGCGGGTCTGACCCTGGCTACGGCACAGGCCTTTAACTTTTTTACCCCGGGGGCCGGGGTTCGCGGATTTTCGATCGTGCGTACGGCGGGTCGTTACTTTGAGCGGGTGGTTAGTCATGACGCCACGTTCAAGTTGTTGGCCAGACTCCGGGTCTGGTTCTATGGCTGTGTCGAACCGCTGGCGCCGGCAGGCCTGCGACGTTTCCGTCAGGCGGATCTGCTCAACCGGATGGTGGCGGACATTGACGCACTGGATAATCTCTACCTGCGGCTGTTGACGCCATTAGTCTGTGCAATCCTAGGTGTCGTCGGTCTGATTGTGCTGGCCAGCCTGTTTTCTCTGGCGGCAATTGTGCCTTTGGCAGCGATTCTTTTGCCGGCATTGTTACTGCTGCCCATAATCTTTTATCGGCTGGGTAACCGAGCAGGGCAGGCTGTGACAGAGGCCAAAGGCCAGTTACGTACCCGGCTGCATGATTATGTGGCGGGTCAGGCAGAGCTTTTGATCTTCGGGGCTGAACCCGCCTACCGCGCTGCGGTGGAGGAAGAAGAAGCACGGTTGATTCGTCAGCAGTCCATCCTGGCACGGGTCAACGGTTTTGCGGTGGCATTGGTCACTGTATTGGCAGGAACTACGTTGGTCTGGCTTCTGTGGGTGACAGCGGCTGAGGTATCCATGGGAACACTGGCAGGCCCCATCATGGCGATGCTGGCCCTGGCGACGCTGGCGGCCTTTGAGGCGATCATGCCGTTGCCCGGCGCTTTCCAGGTACTGGGTCAGGTACGGCGATCAGCCGCGCGTTTGAATGAGGTGACCGGTCAGGTGCCAATGGTCAGCTTCCCCTCTGACAGTCAGGAGGCACCTGCTGTTGATGACATTGGTGTGGAGGTGACTGTTGCAGGACTCGGTTTCCGCTATCCGGGCATGATTGGCGAGCCTGTTCTGAATGGATTTGATCTGAATGTACATGCTGGTCAACGTATCGCTATCACGGGTCATACCGGGTGTGGCAAATCCACCTTGTTGCAGCTGTTAAGCCGGGACTGGAATCCGGATGCCGGTACGATTGCCATAGGAGACTGTCCTATTGAGCGTATGTCGGAAGCCACACTGCGTAATGTGATGGCAGTAATGCCCCAGCGTATTCATGTGTTCAGTGCCACGCTCAGGGATAACCTGCGAATCGCTAGTGAACAGGCCAGTGATGAGCGCTTGATGGGCGTGCTTCGTCAGGTCGGGCTGGATCGCCTAACCGGTGGTGAGAATGATTTACTGGATCTTTGGTTGGGGCAGGGTGGTGTTCCGTTATCAGGCGGTGAGCAACGGCGCCTGGGACTGGCTCGGGTACTCTTGTGCGACAGCCCGCTGGTATTGCTGGATGAACCGACAGAGGGGCTGGACCCTGACACCGAAGACACGATCCTGAAGGTGCTGGATGATGCTATGCGAGGCAAGACCCTGCTGATGGTGACCCATCGGAAAGCGCCCCTTGCACTAGCCGACAGAATCGTTGCACTGTAATCCGGGCGTACTAAAAGACTGGCAGTGTGCCTGTTGCCAAACACCGTTGTTGGATTTATTACCTGCTGCGTCCTGCAGCAGGTGCCGCTCTTTACCGATGAAACAAAACCTTAAAACCGCTTCAGCGATAACAACAGGGTAACCGGTATCAAGGCAAAGGCGCCCAGAATGCCCGGGAGAGAGACCGCCCAGTGCTGCCAGCTAAAGGTCAGTCCGCCGGTAAAGCCATAAACCAGTAGCTGAAGTGCCACCACAACTACCACCGAATAGATGCGCGCACTGGTGCCAAGGGCAAACAGCAGGGCCAGTGCGGTGGCCAGGGTAATCGCAATCCATGGCAGAGTGATGGTCACCAGGCCGGAAAGGAAAATAGCGGTGTTACGGTGTAGCCAGTCGGGCATGACATCGACGATGGCAAACTGCCGGGCAAACGACAGTGCAGGCTCCAGTAAGGGAAGCAACGCCAGTGCAAAGAACAGTGAGATATAGGTTTTTTTGATGATCAGCCGCATGAAGTACATCCCTGTCCGATAGACTGATCATGATAAGCGCATCGGGACAGGGAGTATATCCATAGCGTTGACGCTGTCAGCGGGTATGGAGCGATGGCTGATGTATTTAATCGCCGATGAAAATCTCTGCCACCATGCAGCGTGCGCTGCCACCTCCCACTGTTTCCAGTGTGTCCAGTGGCGCAGAAATCAGTGTTCCATAGCTTTCCAGAGCTGCCTGCTGTACCGGTGTCAAATGATCGCGTGCCTGTTGAGAGAGCAATATCAGTGGTTCGCCTTTTTTGCTTTTGAGCTCCAGCAGGTTGCCGGCCATATGACTCACCTGAGCCGGTGTGATGTAGATCAGTTCGCGATCCCCAAGTTGGGCGATGACATGCTCTCGTTCTTTTGCATCCGGTATGCATTGCTCACACAACACGGCGAAGCGGCTACCAATGCTCATGATGACATTGGTGTGATAAACCGTCTGCCCATGCTGATCGACGGCATGAAAAAACACCGGCTGATAACCGGCTTTGTTGGAGAAGGTTTCAGTCAGTGCACGACTGGTTCGTGGTGACAGGGCTGCAAAAGCTTGTTTGTTGATTCGGTCCAGCACCAGGCTGCCAGTGCCTTCCAGTGCATCATCCGGACTGCTGGCCTCATGACGGAGGTCGTGTTGAGCTGTCAGAGAAATATTGGCGTCAGCGAGTCGTTGTTCCAGTGCTTGCTGACGGACTTCATTCTGGCGGCTGGGTACCAGCATCGGGAAAACATACAGTTCCGTTGTATGGTTGGCTGTAGGGAAGGTCAGGAACCAGTTATTGGGGAAGGTGGCGCCAGGCGTAGCTATGTCATCCCGGCTGGGCATCGACAACACCTGTACACCGTGTGATTCCAGTACCTGACGCAGCCCGGCAAATTCAGCCAGTGCATTCTGCCGGGTAATTTCAGCCGCTTGGTCTGGAATATTCTGGAAATAATTGGTGACAGCGGTTTCGGGATTAAAGCCGAAGTGATCGGGGGAAATCATGATCACGGTATCGGTGCTTTGGCTGGGGCTGGCCTTGCATACCATCGTCATCAGTGCACAGAGGAGGAATAAGGAAAGGCGTCGGCAGGTCGTTCGCCTTGTTGGGTGCGCCCTGAGTGTTGCTGTTTTCATACGGGTGATCCTCACAGAAAGTCTGTTATGGAATCACCAATATAGATAGGCACGGTAGGGATGCCACTGACCGAAAGGTTAGTGATGGTTGGCAAGCTATAGAGAGTTAAATCGTGTCAGATCACCTCGGTAGACTGCACGAGGCTGACCCGGGTTGAGAGGGCGTGCAGGGCAATGTTGTGCAGCATTTCATCAACGGTTGTACAGCAATCTGTCAGTACTGAAACGGCATATGGCTCTGCCATCTTGGACAGAGCCGTATAAGGTTACGCAGTTTTGCGTCATCATTCCGCAGATCAGCAGTTCTTTGATGGTGGGGTAAGCTGAAAGTTCCGTTTGAAGGCTGGTGTCCACAAAAGCGTCTGCATAGTGCTTGGTAATGACAGGGGCATTAGCCGCGACCTCCAACAGGTGAGGATGCAGTGCTGCACCTTCGGTATCCGCATTAAAAAAAGGTGCAAGACCCAGACTCGGATCAGCAATATGCTGGATCAGAAAAACGGGTATTTCATGGTCATGTGCCTTGTTGATGGCGGACACTATGTTGTCAAGCACATGATCTGTGTTCCATTGCGGGTATTTACCGCCGGGAAAGTAATCGTTTTGAATATCAATTACCAGCAGGGCTTTGGTGTTGCTCATGGGATGTTCACCGTTGCGTGACAGGCGAAAAATCAGAAACTACGTTCGACTCAGTTTAGCGAATAGTATGCAGTGATCATCTAATGGTCGATTTTGCCTCGCAGGTTTTTGGTATTACTCCGGCGCTTCTTACTGTCGAGGCGTTTCTTGCGGGCTGACAGGCTGGGACGAGTAGCAATACGTTTTTTGCGAAACACGGCGACAGAACGGATGAGTTCACGTAACCGCTCCAGGGCATCGGCCCTGTTTTTCTCCTGACTGCGATATTGCTGAGCCTTGATAACAATAATGCCGTCAGAGGATATACGCTGATCTTTCAGTGCCAGCAGCCGTTGCTTGTAAAATTCAGGCAGGGAAGAGGCTGCAATATCAAAGCGCAGATGAATGGCCGTAGATACCTTGTTGATATTCTGGCCGCCGGCGCCCTGGGCACGGATGGCGCTGAGCTCAATCTCATGGTCGGGCAGGGATACATTGGTTGAAATCTGTAGCATTAAATAATATTTGATCTGGACTGAGTCAAGGTGCCCGCTTCTGCACCTCTGGAGCGTTATGGCGAGTATTAGAACACGTCACTGTGCTCATCGAAAGAATAGGGGAGATTAATGATGCTGTTATTAGGGTTAGTAAGCCGCCATATTGCCTGCGGTTATTGATGTGGGAGTGTGGTTCATCGTCAATGATCTGCTGTCCCCCCAGAATTCTTGATCATCTGACAGCAATGTTATTTTTCCATCAATCAAACGGTCGTTAACGCGGTCAAAAGGACGAATTAACAGCATATGAAGTAACCTCATGAATGTTTCAAATCTAGCTGGTCGGCTTGAATCGTTATCCTTAGCCGAAGACAAGGATGTTTCCCAAACACAATCATGTGCAAAGACGGAAAGCCAGAGTACCAGAATTGGGGGAGAGGAGGCTGATGTTGGACTTATGTCATGTGACGTATGGAAATCATTGTATAAACGAACTGCGGTTATTAATACGGCACGATTGACACTCTCACACCCCAAATTTACAGAGCAGGAATATGCGCTCATTGAGAGATTGAACGAAGCGTATCGAAAAAAAGAAAGCGGTTGGACGGTGTTGGAAATACCTGAAAATACGCCAGCGCATATCATGCAAAATCTGTTGCAAATTACCGAGGTTGCGGGTGATTATTTCACCAGAACATGGTTTATCAGCGAGCAGTCGACAGGATGTTTGATCGGTATGATGCAGACATCGGCTTTGGACAAAAACGGGTTGTCAGAAGTTGACAGGCATCTTGAACAAAAATACTGTGGCCAGGGGTATGGGACAGAAGCCTTAACGGGCATTGTTGAGATGTACCAATCGTACAAATGTAAACGAATGCTGACGATGCCTTTCTCTGAACGAAAAGAAAAACTCATTGAGCAATTAAAGAGTCTTGCTCAATATTATTTGAAGGAAGATGATGTTTCTAGATTTCTTGAGGCGGTAGACAGCGTGTCTGAAGGTACTTTTATATTTTCTCATTCGCTGATTGATAAGTTTCCTCCATCTATTCGTCGAATATTGACTGTAGTGTTAGCGCCATTCAGTCAATGCAAGAGGGTTGATTATTTTGAATGCAAGGGACTTTGGGCGTACGCATCGACTGCTGCATCGGCCCCCTCACTTAAAAAATGTGGCTTTGTAAAACAAGGAGAGGATAAATGGTACTGCTATTGCTGACCGCTGATGGCTTGTTAATTCATTAATTTGCCTTCTTTTTTTCTATGCGTTTTTGATAAGTCTCCAGAATGGTTGTCAAAAAGTGGCGTTGGGCTTCAATGCGTTTTTCTAGTTTCCAACCGGTGGGTGTTTCCAGGGTAAAGGCGTGATCGGTGTAATACTCAAACAGGTAGCCTTCCAGGGAAGTAGGTTCGCTTAATTCGGCATGACCTGTAGTGTCTTGGGAGAAAGCAATAACACCACCGTCACAAATATCGTCGTAGATTCTGTTCCAGGGGCAGACTTCGATATGTTTAGGAAGAGAGTCTGTCAGTAGCCGACCAATTGGTTGTGAGGGTGGCCTGCAGCTTTCGTAGAGCCAGGCGCCTTTCGGGGCATCCTCCGGTGAATAAGTATCATCCTGGTAATAAGGGGGCGACTCATGCATATCAACCGTTACCAGGTAGCGCTCAGGCCCTTGCTTCAATGATGATTCAATAAGCCGGGCTTCTTGCTGGGGAAGGGCGCCATTGAAACTTCGATTGATGTTTCCGGTATTTTTATCAGTCCGGTAGTTTGGGTGATAACCATTCATGGCCTGTAGTGTGGCCGCTTCGTAGCCGCTGGGGTTGATACAGGGATTGATGATGAAGTTAAAGCGGGGGAGGTATTGTTTGATGCCATCATCAAGAAAATCCAGTAAGGCCTTACCGCCGGCTTCCTCATCACCATGAACCAGACCGGTTAATCGAATATGGGGATTACCGGCGTCATGAATGGCTGTTATTTCATAGAGGGGGTATCGGTGTGAGCCATAAACTATGTCACCGATGACTGAGACATCAAACTGTTTTTTAAGGCCGGTAATTTGTGAGGCAATGTCGCGCTCAAAGCTTTTAATGATCGCGATGCGTCCATCATCATAGTCAGGTTCATGATTGTTTTTCAGTGGTATATTCTCAGAGTCTGGACGATTTAATGTATTCATAGCATCAATTCGTGAAGCTATTGCCCCACTGTTAATCGCTTTCTTTTTGTCATCTGAAAATTTCATGTGACTTTCTACGCTAACCATAATGTATATAGTAGTTTAGGAAAGTACAGCGCTGATTCACTGGGTTTAATGCTTAACCGAATAGTATTGATTGAGTACGAAATGTTTGTTGATAACGAGGATTTTACGTTTTGTCATTACTGGAGTAGCAATTTTTTATTTTGAATAAAAATAATAGCCATTCTATGGGGGGGATTAACACCTGTCATGGAATAGCTCTTTCATCCCTGTGGATAGTCTGCTTCTCAGCCGCTTGGATATCGCTAACCGTATAGTTACTTATGCTGTTTCCTGAACAATGGTGCTATTTTCCGTTCAAATTTTGTGAACGATGGTTCGGCAAAATTCACTGCGTGTATTCCTTTGACGTTCAAGGCTAAACAACTCCATGATCGCTTTCCCGAAAAACTTTGCACTGGCCCTGTGCATGGCCTTTTTTTCGCTGACGGCTGTTGCGACACCGATGAAAAGTGTCTCAGTAGCAGGCAACTCTGCCCCTCTGCAGCCGATCCTGATTCAGGGGCCGATGCCTATTGAAGCAGAATTCTTTGCCAAGAAGTTGTCGGATGTTCGTATTGAGCGTACCGGTAACTTCACGTTTTACATTGGTAACCTGGATGGCTATCCGGTGATTGTGTCCAAGACCGGCAAGGGGCTGGAAAATACGGCTGCAGCCACTGCGATCGCTATTGAGCGGTACCGTCCCAGGGCGATTATCAACCAGGGAACATCTGGTGGGCATGATAAGTCTCTGAACGTGGGCGACATTGTTCTGGGCAAGCGCACCGTGAACCATGGCAACCTGAAAACACCGTTCAAACCGGCTGGCGAGGGTACCGATCCCCTGACCTGGATTCCCATGGATCTCATGGCATCTGAAGGCAGTGCCGGTGAGAATGTGGATGCCGAAAAGATTCGTTATTACGAAGGCAGTGAAGAGCTGCTGGCCGCAGCCAATGCGGTTAAAGACGAATACCGTCGCGGCAAAGTGGTAGAAGGCACCATTGGTTCAGCCAACTTCTGGAACAGCGAGTTGGATCGCATTGAATGGTTGAACAAGCATCTGGGAACCAGTGTTGAAGAAATGGAAGGCGCTTCAGCGGCCATGATGGCAGAAGCTTACGAGGTGCCGATGCTGGGTATTCGTGTCCTGTCCAACAATATTACGAATGGCGGTAAGTACGATCCGAGCACGGCCACAGACTGCCAGGAGTTTGTGATGAAAGTGGTGCGACAGTACATTGCTAACCAGAGTTGAGAATCACTGGCAGTGCTTCCTGCAGGAGCACTGCCAGTACTTATGCGTTACAAACCTATCCCGAATCTAGCCTTATTTACCCATTGTGTGCTTTTAAGCCAATACCAAAAATCAAATGATTAGGTAACGCTTTCTCTTGTCCGTTGATAATGAGGGAGCCATTGACGTAAAGAAGATCCTCAAAGCGAACATCCTCATCCTCACTGTTGGTTTTCTCAAACAACACATAAATGCCTGTTCTGAGGAATGCGCTACCCGGAATGGGGTCCAGCTCCAGTAATGGGACTTCTCCCCAGATGTGATCATCGGGATTTTTGCCAAAGGTGTTGATCACGCCTTCGAACAGGTGGGTGGCAAGGTTCAGATAGGGAATGCCTTTCAACACATCCAGATTGTTGATTTCAGGGACGTTGGTCAGCACCGATTTGATTTTTTCGTAGTAGACACTGCTATCGGTATCCAGCTCGTACAAATCAAAGCGCAAGTTCACCCAGTCACGCAACAGGACGTTACGGAAGACGCCCCGGTAAAGAAATGACGGTGCATGGGAGCCATCGCTGGCCTGAAACTCCGAGGCGAAGGTGGCATCATTGGTGTCACCGTCCAGATCCTGGGGATTGCGTGTATCCACCTGAATTTTGATCAAGCCTTCATTGTTTGACGTAAAGTCAGGCAGATCGTCGATATAGAGTTTAAAGAGATCGACATTCATTTTTTTGATATCAGCGTCGGGGTAACTGATATCGGCTAGCAGATCACTGGAGGCTGATATGACTTCATACTCGGTGTTTCGCTTTGGCCTTTTGTCTTCATTCAGGTTCACAAAGCCGATTTCGAGCGCTCTTTCTGACATTTTTCTTCTCCTCTTCGTTTTTATTGTCACGGTATGTCATCCTTTCGTTCCGTAACATTATGCGTCAGCACTCTTCAGGTTAACGGGATGTCAGTACCTTTTCATTGATGAACATCAGGTGTTGCGGATTCTTGCAAACCACTACGCTTCCGACAGCCGGGTGGTTACTCGATGAGAGTCATGGATTTTGTTCAGGCAACGGTCATGTTGATAGATGTCCCTTTTTACTGCTTTAGATCAATTACTTGAAAGTACGACATTTGTATTCTATATACTTGTCTCACGGTTTTTATCTCTTAAATCGTATAAGGCTATTCAAACTGTATTCACGTAATAAGGTATATGTATGATCTTCCTTTAATAGAATAGGTGCCAACCTATAGTTAGATTTTGAATATACCTTATCTTGCGTAGCGCCTGATGAATGCGCGGGTGTCCGTGTGTTCTGCGATGATTCCTAGTAAGGCAGTCAATAGACTGTCAGGGGAATGCATTCCTATGGTTTTTCTGTAAGGTTTTCTATGATGCCAGGCGGTGAAGCCTGGGGATGCACTGTGACGTTTATATAACCAGACAATGCTAACGCGTTGATTCTATATATACCATTTCAAATAGGAGTAGTATTGATATGAGTGGCGATATTATTAAGGTTTCAAGAAATACAGAAAATGCACCAATAAGCAATGTTTCTACACAAACTGTCGCTTTCTCTCATTACAATAATATTTCGGCGCAATTACCTGTTGATCCAAGAACCGGTGAGATTGTAGCGGGTGGTGTAAAAGAGCAGGCAGCACAGTGTCTGGCCAATATCAAAGCGATTGTGGAAAGTATCAACCACGTAATGGACGACGTTGTTAAAATCAACGTATTCCTGAAGAATATCGCTGATATTGACGCAGTTGATGAAGCGTACTCCACCTTCTTCAACAACTACTTCCCTACACGGACGACACTCGCCGTTGCCGCTTTACCGATGGAAGGTGCGCTGGTACAAATTGATGCCATCATTTCCAATGGCGAAGGCACACCGTCTCAGGCTCCCTGCGATCTCGTAAAAGTCGCTAAAAACACTGAAAATGCACCTATCAGCGCTGTCTCTACCCAGACTGTTGCTTTCTCTCATTACAACAACATCTCCGCTCAATTACCGATCGATCCTAAGACCGGTAAAATGGTTGCCGGTGGTGTTAAAGAGCAGACCGCTCAGTGCCTGAGAAACATCAAGAACATTCTGGAAAGCATCGACGTTCCTTTTGACGATATCGTCAAAATCAATGTCTTCCTGAAAAACGCTGCTGATATTGATGCAGTCAACGACGTTTACACCACGTTCTTCCCGGATTCTGCCATCGCCAGAACCGTTGGCTATGTCCCTGCGCGTTCAACCGTAGCGACTTCCGGCCTGCCTATGGATGCACTGGTACAGATTGATGCGGTTGTATCCCACGGTGACGGTACGCCTCCGCAGGAAGTAGAAGACCGTCATGGCATCGTTATCAAAGCCAACAACACGGACAATGCGCCCAAGAGTCCTTTCTATACTCAGACTGTCGCATTCTCCCACTACAACCACATTGCCGCTCAATTGCCGGTAGACCCCAAGACCAGCAAACTGGTTGATGGCGGTGCCAAAGAGCAGGCCGGACAGTGTCTGAACAACATCAAGGCCATTGTTGAAAGCATCGGCCACGTGATGGATGATGTGGTCAAGATGAATGTTCAGGTTAAAAATATTGCCGATGTTGATGCGGTAAACGAAATCTACACCACATTCTTCAAGCGCGATCTGCCTGCAAGAACCACGATTGGTGTTGCTTCCATTCCTATGGATGCCTTGGTGCAAATCGATGCCGTTATCTCTAACGGTGAAGGTACGCCTCCAAACGCATAATCGGGATTAAATCCTGTCGCGTCTTTTAACAACCCTTGCAAGCTGGATTTCAGCTTGCAAGGGTTTGTGCTAATCCGATGTTAATAAGCCAAGCCGTACACTTGTAGTACGTGGGCTGTCGCCTTCTCCCAAATTTACACACTGATCATTATGTTTATGTCGCATTACATGGATGTGTGCCGCGGTTGTCTCCTGTCTGGCGCAACGGATCAGCGTCACAATGCTGGGTATCAGATCTTTCCTGATGGCATCGATAAATATTATGTGCACAAACAAAGTTAGCTTTGTTGACAGCGCATAATGTCCTGCACTGCAAACAGCCCGGGTATTGTAAATTCCGGTGAAAAAAGGTTCTCAATGAATCGATAGGGGACGACATCTTAGAGCAGTCCCCAGCAAGGGGTTAGTTATGTGGATCTTTAATCATTAATGTCCAGGCTGTCTTTCGGCGCGGTTTGACGATCATCCATGCCATAGTCACGTATAACGCCTGCAACACGTAACCTGTAATGCTCAAATACCCCGTTACGGCCTTGCGCCTGAGCCATACGATGCGGTTCCAGGTTACGCCAGGCTTTGATGGCCTCTTCATCACGCCAGAACGACAGGGATAAGACTTTACCTTCGTTCGTCAGGCTTTGAAAACGCTCAATAGAGATGAAGCCGTCAATCTCTGAAAGTAACGGCTTGATCTCGTTGGCTATGTTCAAGTAATCAGCGGTTTTCCCTTCAGCCACCTGTACTTCGAAAATGACAGCAATCATTGTTAACCCTACGTTAGAGAATTTGCGGGTATTCTAAAGAGGTATCAACAATTGGATGTGATGTAGCGCAAAAGATGTGGCGAGTCCGCCTGGTAATTGAAAGGTGCACAACTGAAGCGAGTGCGCTCATGCCAATGATGTGCAGCTTCATCTTATTTCTCATCGAACGCTGCACTGACAAAAACCTGCTTTTTGCCATTCTTGCGTCATACTCTGGCCATGAGTTGCTAAAGGGTTAACTATCTTCAGGTGTAGCTCAACCGCGTTCTGTTCGGGTTTCTCTTGTCTGGAGTCAAAGCGTCATGAGAAAACTTCTTGGCATGAGTGATGCTGTGGCCATCAGTCTCTCACTGATTTGTGCCATTCATTGTCTGATTTTTCCTCTGCTTATTGTGTTGATACCCACAATGGCGTCATCCATGGCCGATGAATCGTTTCATCGGTGGATGGTCATTGCTGTTGTACCGGTGAGTGCTTTTTCTTTGCTGATGGGATGCAAAAGACATAAACGTTACTTTGCTATTATCACCAGGAGCATCGGCCTGTTGCTGCTGATATTCACCGGCTATTTTGCAGAAGACATTCTTAATGAACACTGGGAAGAAAATATCACGCTATTGGCAGCGGCCCTGATTGCAATCGGGCATTTCTACAATTTCAGGTCTTGCCAGACGTATTGCTGGAATAAATCGCCAGATGCAAGGTGACACTCATCTCTTGTCTGTAAAGAGTGTTCGCAGTGATTATTGTGAAAGGCAAATAATGAGGCTTTTTGTTCCAACAATGACTTGCTTGGCTGTGCCGCCTGTGGCGGCATCAGTGAAGGAAGGCAGTGGAGGCATGTGTTAGCGTTCAGTGTGATCAATGGTCCATGGCGACCCGTTTTCTGGAGTCTGTTTCCTTATCTTCTCCGATATGAAACACCAATCAGGCAGCATTGCTCAGGATTGTTTTCAATAGCGAGTTTTCCAGTTCATCCCAGGGCTGTAATTCCTTATCAATCACTTCAATACGGCTGTTATCCAGCTGATCCAGTGTGATCACACTGACCACGCCTTTTTGTGCATTAAAGCCTTTCAGCCCTTGGTCTGTTCTGATAACCGCTTTTAAACGGTCGGCAGGAATACCCGTCAATAACAGATAGAGTTGCTCATACGAAAAAACGGTTTTCTCGTCGTACAGCCAACCGCAACTGTGATAGCCCTGACCGTGATTTTCCTTACGGATATAGGTTTCACCTTCAGGCAGGGTTAATGGTGTTGTATCCGGCATAGCGTCGTGATGACTATGGGCATACTTGTTATGGGCCTCTCGCTGATAGCGGGGTAAATCCAACCACGCATTGTCCAATTCGCCGTTCTGAACCCAGCCAATAGTCTTTTGTTGCACGAATTGGCGACTGTAGTCTTCAAACCATTGGCGTTGTTCATCAGTACACAGGTCTGTTTTATTGGCGACCAGGACATCTGACAGTTGAGCTTGATCCCTGAAGTTATCATTCTCAAGGTAGCGGTTGTCATTCAGGTGCCTGGGATCCATCAGGCAAATACTGGCTCTCAGGTCGAGTACTTCATCGTAGTACTCACCGGTCAGTGTCTTGAGGATCTTTTCAGGATGACCAAGGCCGGTCGGTTCAATTAAAATGCGATCCGGATTGCTGCGAGCAATTAGCATATTCAAACCAATCTGCATGGGTAAGCCTGCCACGCAACACATGCAGCCACCGGGCACTTCTCTGACCACTGCACCTTTACCCGCCATCATGGCGCCATCAATGCCGATTTCGCCAAACTCGTTCACTAGCACACCCCAGGTTTCATCGTCAGGCTTGTTCGCCAGCAGATGTAGAATGGCCGTTGTCTTGCCAGATCCCAGAAAGCCGGTAATCAGGTTGGTCGGGATTGCCTTTGCCACTGTTACAACTCCTACAGATTATCGGGCAGTGTTATAACATAACGTTTGTAGGATTGCAGTCTGTCAGACTGAGTAACCGATCTGGTTATCCTGTATTCATAGAAGGAAACACAAAACCAGCATTCGAACGGGTGTCCTCCACTCTTAATGCCGGGGTTTACTATTAGCTGAAATTCAGCGTTTCCCGCTGAGCGTAGAATTGTACTCAATGTTACGTAGGGGCTTTTAAGTGTTGTCGATCAATACTGGCATGACGCCGGCAGATTTGAATCAACATCCTGTTTGACTCTTTTACCCTGCTCGATTGTATAGACACTAACGCCGTTAATCGGTTCCACCACGACTTCATAGTGCATGTTTTCTTTTGGAACAAATACAGACGACGTATAAAAATGCTTATAGCACTCTCTTTTACAGGTTTGGTATTTTGTTCTGTACACGTTGACTAAAGGGACGCCAGCTTTCACTGGAAGGGTGGCGGAAGCGCCCTGGTAAGGTTTTAGATGCCCCATGATTGCAGGACTACCAGAGCATTCGCGGGATTTGTAAACGTAAATGGTGGTTGGCAACGATCGACCCTCTTGGGTGCTGAACAGCGTTCCTGGAAACTGATCTTTTTTATTCTTGGAAATAATATTGCCTGAATCTTCTGAAATGTAATGATTAACGTCTTCCCTGATATAGGTAACCGACGCTAGCTTTCCGCCTTGGTCAACCATGTATAATGGTTTGGCACAACCCGCTATCAGGGCCAGTAAACCTAAAGCAGCAATTGTTTTTTTCATAAGCTGTGTCCCTAACCTTAATGGAATATTATTTTATGTGATGAATGTATCAATGCCTTAATACGGCTTTAAATAGTAAGAGGTCATTCTTTTATCGATTTACAGTATTGTTTTGAAGATCAAGCGCTATTTCTCTTTTTTATTTCCAGGGCAGCAGTAGGCATATTTAATGTCGAAGTATATGGCTTTGTTAACTTCCTGAACAAAGCCAAATAAGTATTGCTGAAATGAAATTGACTGCGTGATCAATGGATAAAATCCAGCGTTAATAACAAGCGCTTGTCTCCGCGAGGCAGAGCGGGGGAGCGATGAACCAAGCCGGCGTGTTCATTCCCTTCCCAAAGCACCCCTTTGAGTAATGCAACATCGCCACAGCCAAGTTGCTGGATCTCATGTTTATTCTGATAGAGACCTGTTCGGTCATCAGGTTGACCAAGGCTACCACGCCCCAATTTGGTACGATCAACCACCTCATGAGGTAACCATTCCGTCGCGATCCCTTGATAGGTCGTCACCAGGCGGCAGGGAACGCGATCCACATGAAATTTCGGGCACATCGCCTGATCCAGTATTTCAAGCGTAGCCCGACATCCTTGGTCTCAAATAAACAGCAAAACATATCTACCAGCAGCGCGATATCCTCACACAATTCCGACAGGTCAGGTCCCTTAAAGATTTCGCTAACGCTTGAACGTGCACTTTTCGGCGATATCACCATTTTGGCTTCAAGTGTCGCGTTTGCAGATAAATAACCTTTCACTGCATCTTGCAGGTTCGTAGAGAGCTTACGCTGCCAAACAGCGATATTGGTTTCTTCTCTATAAATATTGCTCAAAACGGTTGGCTGTTTACCTTGCGCGGCATGTCGAAAGGTGACAGGTCTTGCTGACGGACGTTCAGGACAAATCGTTTGAGGAGCGTTTGCTGTCATCATGCCTTTTGACCCCATGCAGGAAAGGGATCGTCCAACGTTATCCAATACGCTTTACCTCTCAATAACTCTTCTTCGCTTAAGAGGCAATGATTGAGCGCTTGGGTGATACCGTCTTGATCTAATCCTTGACCAATGAATACAAGCTCCTGGCGCATATCCCCAAAGGGTTCAACCCAGTGTGCTTGAATCGTGGCGAGATAGACTTCATCCGCCGGCCAGTTTTCCCTGGGGACGGCTTTCCAAAACATACCGGCAAAACCATAGTGGGCCATGCCACCAGCCTGACTCCATTGTCCGGCAAATTCGGGGCGTGAGGCTAGCCAGAAATACCCTTTGGAGCGAAGTAACTTACCGTAATCCTGCGTGTTATGGAGAAACTGATAAAACTTGCCCGGGTGGAAGGGGCGGTGTGCTTCATACGTGAAGCTGCTAATCCCGTATTCTTCTGTCTCGGGAACATGCTCGCCGCGCATTTCCTTGAGCCAACCCGGTGCTTGCTGTGCGCGCTCAAAATTAAACAAACCCGTGTCGAGAACGGCATCCAGATCCACTTTTCCCTCGGTTATAGGGAGGATGCGTGCGTGTGTATTGAGTGTTTTGAGAATGGCGATCAAGCGTTCGAGATCAGTACTGTCAACTAAATCCGTCTTGCTAATGAGAATGACATCGGCAAACTCCACCTGGTCTATCAGTAAGTCAGCAACACTGCGCTCATCATTCTCACCCAGCGATTCTCCCGTATCTTGTAAGTAGTGCACGCCTTCGTAATCTTTCAGAAAGTTGACGGCATCGACCACGGTCACCATCGTATCCAGATTGGCTAAGTCTGACAGCGAAACGCCATTTTCATCCGCAAAGGTGAAAGTCTCCGCCACAGGCAGGGGTTCAGAAATGCCCGTGGATTCAATCAGCAAATAATCATAGCGTCCTTCCTGGGCAAGCTGATTGACCTCCTCAAGCAAGTCTTCGCGTAAGGTGCAGCAGATGCAGCCATTGCTCATCTCCACGAGCTTCTCTTCACTGCGGTTTAAGGAGATCTCACTCTGAACAATCGCGGAATCAATATTGATTTCGCTCATATAGTTAACAATTACAGCCACTTTCTTGCCTTGCCGGTTATTGAGAATGTGGCTGAGTACCGTGGTTTTTCCTGCACCAAGAAAACCTGACAGCACGGTTACCGGGAGTTTGCTGGTTTGGGGCATCGTCATTTCCGCTGGGACTGAGATTTCGACAGTCAGGAATAGCATAGAAATGTTATAACATAACATTTTATTTGTCGAAACCAGCCACTTTCGACATGTCCGAAAGCGCTTAAGCCCTCATGAGAAAAACTAACGATACGTTAAGGGGTATCAGATAATGCGCATATCCTTGGCTACGGACACCCGTTTCTCCGCCCCCAGCAGCTCGCGCAGATGGATCAGGTGATACTTCACACCTTTTTCTCATACAGCCCAAGTAAGGTGAGCGATGCTTCGTAGCTCTCCTTAAATAAAAATGAGAAATATTGCTATTTAGGAGATATGTTATAACATATCGTATAGCTTTAGCTTGGAGGTAGTCTTATGAAACCAGGCATTCACCCTGAGTATCGCGATGTGTTGTTCCACGACACCACAGCCAATGCCTATTTTGTGATTGGTTCTACGTTGAGCACTACGCGTACCGCCGAATACGAAGGCAAAACTTACCCTTATATGACGATCGAAGTGTCTAGCGCTTCACACCCTTTCTACACCGGCAAGCACCGTGTGGCTCAGAATGAGGGGCAAATTGCCAAATTCAATAAGCGCTATAAAAGTAGAGGTAAGCAGTAATGCAAGTGCTGAGTTCTTTGAAATCGGCTAAAACCCGGCACACCGATTGTCAGGTCGTTAAGCGTAGGGGGCGTATTTATGTTATCTGTAAATCCAATCCACGCTTTAAAGCCGTGCAGGGGAGATCAAGAAAAAAGTAAGTGATTTTTGCAGCCCACACTAATGCTAATCTTTGGGGGCGGAGTATGCGGTGAGCAGGTTCCGCCCCGAAGGGGCAAACGTCAGCGTATTATTAGATTTCGTTTAGCTCACCCGTTTCGTTCAGGACAGGTTGAGCCCAGGAATAATATTCTGGTTTGTTCTCATTCCAAGGCCAGATGCCGTTTGTTGTTGGCCATATTAATTGCAATACTTCAAAGTCATTACCATTGTGAAGCCACAATCCCCAACCCAAATACTCCTGGTAGTGTGCTTTAGCGACTTTGACAAAGCATACTGGGAATCCTTCAATAAAATCATAATAGAATTTTCCAGGTTCGAATGTTTCTCCTGCCATAAGCCGGTCTTTGTAATCATTAACGATAAAGTGTGCTATTTCACTTTTAAGGCCGAGAATGACAATGTCGGGTTTTCCCTGTTCTTTATTTATTCCTATTGAATATGTGAAACAAGGCTCCCCATTACCTTCCATTACGTTAAGAATGTGACAGCCATAGTTTTCAATATCATCTAATACTTTTTTATCGACATCATCCATTGCTTTGCTTCTTTTAAAATTTATTTTTGAATATGAAGTGCGCTTCATCTAGCCTTCAAAACACACTGAACTGACTACCAAAATAGCCGATTTTAAGACGTTATCTCGATATTTTTTGGACCGAAAATGCTGAAGTTATGCCAAAAATGAAAGTGCAATTGCAATTAAAATAAAAGGTGACGCAACTAAAAACTGTGAGCCACAAGCAAGACGATACCCTTCTTTATAAGAGATTCCATAAACCACCTTCGCCATCAAACCAAGATAGATGTTAAATAATGCTACTGGAATAATAGCAGTATCTAAAAACTCAGGATTATAAAGCGATGCAAGCATATTGATAGGAGGTGATACTGCTTGAGCTACACAGATTAGGGACAAATCAGATGATAGGTTTGACTGAATCTTTTTAGTTTTTAATAAGTAACGTAAGGCAAAGACTATGAGACATATATTAATTACAGGCGCAATATTAACTATTAAGCTGAACAGTATATGATCTGACTCATATATAGGATAGAAAAATTGTATTATTGCAATTGAAGCAAGAAACGATACAGTGGTTAACTTCAACGCACGCTCGAGAGGATAACTTCCCGATTTAATTTCTTCCGCTACTCGTAATGGATGAAGGACTGCACCAGGCCATAATCGAAAAAAGTCAAAAAATGGCCCTGATAATTGCTCAAAAAAGTGCTTTATTACTACTTTAGCCGAATCTGAATCATCGCTATTCATAGTTTCTCCATGATTTCTTGCCAGATATCGCCAATTTAACCGACGCGTGGTCAGACGTGTTCAGTGCTGGGCAAAGCGCACAAAGTGCTTGGATTTTTTGTAGCTGTGATTGCAATTAAGCTGTTTATTTTTGATGCTAATCCTAAAAAACGCATGAATTTTACATGGCACTTAGGGAGGCTATAGAGCAGAGTCAGAGATAATCTGAAAAACCTCTCGTGGCGCTTCCAGCTGCGGATAATGACCTACGCCGGCAAGTTCATAAACTTTCGGGTTAGAAACTAATTCCCGGTAGCGAGCAACCATATGTGAACCAGAAATAGGATCATCAGACCCGTTAATCAGTACCAGCGGTGTTTGCGTTTCCTCAAGAATGCCAACCCAACGTTCGCGATTGAGCCTTCTCTCCCTCATATAACCGATCAACTTGGGCATGACTTTTACGCCATTATTATGTTTCAGTAAAGTCCATATGTCATCAAGCTCGGTATCGTTGAGTGGTTTGGCACAAATGCGATGGAAGGATCGCAAAAATGCACCTTTATTAACAAAATAAGGGGTTAGAAACCCCAGCTTTGATAACATTAGTTTTTGTATAAACAATGCCCGGTGAGTCTCAGGGAATAAACCGCCATTAAGGAGAAATACCTGCTTAATATGCTGTTGGTTTTTATCGCGCGCCAACATCTCCTGAGCAACAGTGTCACCGTAATCATGTGCGAGTATGCTGAAATCTTTAATGCCAAGGTGATCCAGTAATGCGTGCTGTACATCCGCCTGAAAGAAAATGCTGTAATGTGCGTTTGTTGGCTTACTGGAAAAACCAAAACCTAACATATCAACAGCAACCAGGTTGAATCTTTCACTAAGTGACTGCCACATTGGCGACCAATCCCAGGAAGCGCTTGGAAAACCGTGAATAAGCAATAAGGATGGTTTGGATTTACAAAATCTGGCTGAGCTCCAATATATAAACAGGTGACCATTATATTCGAAGCTTGCAGCCATATTTTTCCAAGTGGCTAAAGGGATGGGTGTCATTGTTATTTTTCTTTTAATGTTGAAAAGTTTATTTAATCTACAATAGTTACTTTGAATAAATGGTTGTGCTTCAGTCTTTTTCGTAGATCTAACCAAGATGAGAAGGGTAGAAACTGGACGTAGTGAACACTGTATTAGGCGTATTTCTCTATGATTGTTGAGAGATCTTCTACAGTATTGGCAATATAGTCCGGCTTAACTTCCCAGCACTCAGGCTCTGAGCGGCTATAGGCGACTGCCACCGAAATAACCCTGCACTTATTGTCAAGCGCTGACTGCAAGTTCTGGGCAAACTGCACATCAGCCTCATGATCTCCGATATACATCAAAAGTTGTTTATTCAAGTGGCCAAATATTGATTCAACACATTTAAGACCTCCCTGTGGGTGAGGCTTCTGATGAACATTTGGCACATCGTCGTAACCAATAATTGCTTTGAACGATTTGTCTATTTCATGTGCATTTAATACATTTCGGATATTGACTTGCGAGTTCTGAGAGCAGATGCCATGCGGAATCCAGGAGAACTGATTGACAACATTTGTGATACCTTCAAAAAGCGTCACTGGCGTTTGATTTTTTTCTTGAAATTCTGACCACATGCTACCGGCCTGTAACATTTCATCGTGAGACAAACCGTAGTAATCAAGGTAAAGCGCTTGCCAATTTTTAGCACCATGATTTGCTTCGTGATACGACGCTTCGCTGCATAAACATACTGGCAGGTTTTTACCTGTCAGGTGCGGTGCAACAATAGACAAGATGGATTTGGTAATATCAATATTCTTAGGCATGGAATTAACAAGGGTTCCATCATAATCCCATAGGATTGCATCTAGCTTCATTTCGTGTGCTTATTTCTTGAAAAATGTAATGGTATACAGAAGTCTTAATGTGAAAATTTCGTCGTAACGCTTAAATGTGGGGTGCCGAAGGCATCCCACGAGTGAAGCGAGGAGCACCATTTACTTGTTAAGCGCATTTGTGATTTTATTTTTTATGCATCATTTATTGCATATTGGATAATTCTATTGCAAATATCGATCTCAGTATTGTATTTTCCAGTTTCTAATAGATCTTCTTTGAATTCTTTTGTTAGATACACTTCCAAGAAGTATTCGTAGCCTTTTTCTTTGAGATCAAGTGGCGTACTCACTGTAGCATCTTCATCTTCGATACGAAGAGCAACTTCCGATTCTGGAGTCCATGGCAGTTTGACGTAGAGTGTTTCTTCCTGGTTCAGGGACTCAATCGCTTCTGTAGCTTCTAATAGTTTCATGTTTTTCTTCTTATAAGCGCTTAACGAGTCTGTAGAAAATCTAAAAATAGAATCAGAATGCCTTCATTCTTAATGAATTAATTCTGCTCCAGCTTTCTGCAGACATATTTTTGGATAGTTCGATGTTTTATTTATCCGCTAATGGTTTAGCGAGCATTGAAGGTTTTATGGTGCGGAAAGGTCTCCGCAGAGACCTGTCACCCATGCTTCTGTACCTTCTGCATTCTTTGTTGCAGTTTTTCCCCGCCAAATCCGTGAATCTTCTTCAGGTTGTGAAGAGCACACATAAGCTGCCACTGCCCATTGACCTTGGGGCGTCCCCGCAAAGTGAGTTCCGATAACCCCATTGCCTGCATATGGGCAAAGGGTGGTTCGGCAACCGCGAGCCGCTTGCTGTAAACCCGTTTGCCAGCCGGGCTGTCGATCTTGTCTTTCATGATCTGCAGAACATCCGGTTTCTGCTGGTCGACTACCTCCTTATAAAAGAAGGCGACAGAACGCGGCCTTTTCTGGTCGGAGCGGCGCAGGCACTGTGCTTTCATCGGACAATCGCGGCAATGGTGTACATAACCGCAGAACTGATAAGCCGGTTGTCCGCCAATCATCGCCTTAGCGCTGCTGAGCCACATGGGTTTCCCGGCCGGACAGGAACAGGCCATGGTGCGGGTATCGAACCGAAAGTCTCGTGTCGTAAAGCGTCCGGTGGCAACCGTTCTGCCTCGTTTTCTGGCCAGCGCCACTCGTTCCTTTTTATGCTGAACCCGGAAACGTCCGGCCTGATCAAAGTCAGGATCACGTTGGCGGTATTGGTTGTCAGCGATATAGGCATCCACGTTTAGCCTGGACAGGGCTTCCAGGTTCTCCCTGGAATGAAAACCACTGTCTGCGGTTATCCTGGCGGTTTTGAAAATATTGCTGTGCCCCAGCCAGCGACATTGGGCATCAATCGCTTTTACCGTCGGGATCAGGGTCGATTGTTCAGCACCATGGCCATAGGCTTCCCCATGCATAATGACCTGGTGCTTGCTGTCGACAGCCGCCACACCACAGTAACCCTGGATAACCCCTTTGGCGGTCTTCATCTTGGCACTGTCCGGATCGGTCACATTGCCTTTAAGCGGCTGCTTACGTTTATTGGTCCGCTCTGGCTGTTCCTTCAGGAACGTCTTGATGCGGCGTGAGGCTTTTTTCAGTGTCTCAATACGCTGTTCATCGTCGCGTTGATGCTGAGGATTTACCTGCTCATGAACGTCGTGTTCCCGATGGCGTTTCAACAAACGGGAAACGGCTTTCTCCAGCTTTTTCTTTTTACCTTTAAGCTCGCTGTGGGTACCGCTCCATTCCTTGCTGGCATTGGATGACATCTTGCGACCATCAATGGCAAACATGTCCTTACCGATCAGGCCGAGCTGGTCACAGATCATCAAAACCTGAATAAACAGTTGACCCACCGGCTTATGCATACGACTGATAAAGTCGGCAATGGTCGTGAAATGCGGCTGACTGTCGGCGGAGAGCGCCATGAAGACCACATTCTCATGACAGGCTTTCGCAATCCTGCGGCTGGATGTGATGCCTCGGGAATAAGCAAATAATACGATCTTCAAGAGCATGGCCGGGTCATACGCCAGGCGACCGGTTTCATCGTTATGGTAATGATCATGAAAGATGGATGTATCGATTTCATGATCCACCAGGTAGTTCAGGGTGTACTCAAAAGAACCGGGCACAAGTTGCTCGGCCAGGTTAATCGGTAATAAAAGATTCTGACGCGTGTCGTACGGCTTGAAGCGAGGCATGGCAAGGCTCGAAATAGAACTCTGGGGCAGATTTCTAAAGGATATCTGCTATGCCGGGGACTGCCAGTGCTTCCAGACGTTTTTCTACAGGCTCAACGCCTAAATCAGGTGGCGCCGTAGGCGTCACCTGGATTTTCTTGTTAGGCATCTTTGGCTAGATGATACCTTCTCTTTCTAGGACTAAACGAATGTCCTCAAATACGGCACTTATATTTCCTTTAGGGTACCTGATCTGTCCCAATCCTTGTATGTTACTGAATTCTTCACAACCTTCTTCAAGCAGTACAATTGCTCTTTCAAACCCAAGCCTGCCCTGAAATAGTCCTACTTCATGTATTACATTCATTCTTGCGTGATGGTTGCCATCAGACTGTTCATCTTCTGCACTCATCACTAAGAATGCAATACAAGCTTGATCAAGCATTTGGGCTAATCGAGTAATATTTGTTAGACCTGCTACTGGTACACGATTAAATTCATCCCAAGGCAGGTTTAATCTTTCACTTACAAAGTCTTTCAGATCTCTCCAGTCATGAGCTCTGCCGTGACCAATAAATACATTTGTACCAATTCTATCATCGCGATTCATTTTTACTTCCAAATTTTGTAGATGCTTTGCAATTCGTAGTGCAACTTTTTGAAGATTTATAGCCGATAAAAACGGAGCTGTTATACCGTAGACTGGTAATTGCTCAAAAAGCCTTGGCAAAACTATCGTCCATATCACCATAGACAGCTTGCTTTATGAACTCGCTTAACCGGGGGATTAAGTCATAGCCATGCATCCTGTCCTGAAGATAACTCCAGAAAGAAATTCCATGAAGCCGACACATTTTCTTGAGACTGGCGAAGGTATCGCGAGCCTGTCGACCAGACTCGCTCCGAGTGCCGCCGCTGATTTTGCGGCGCTTGACGTGTTCTCTGATTTGGCTTTCGCTCAAGTTGTTGTGCAATGGAAGACCGGGATCATCCAGTACCGCCAGTAGCTCAGGCTCTTTGACGGCAAGATTACCCAAGGCTTCTCGTAACCCGCTGCATTCCACCTTGACCTGTACCAGTTGACGGAAACTGCTGCGAATTTTGTGGGCAAAGTCCTGATCTGGATTTTCCTTGAAAGCCTTGAGGTCCCGGTAGAGTTCCCAGAACTGGCATAGCAGTTGGTATTGCTCTTCCACCTGCTCGTTGTTAACCGGGATCACCCGCTCTATCGGACGACACGCATGGAGCCAGCACCCTGAGCGGGTAAACACATCAAATTGACCAGCGCCGTCACTGTGAATGGGCAGGTCAGGGCGAACCCCGTGTGCAATGAGGCTACCATACAGCATCGCTTCCGACGCTTTTTTACGAAGTATGGGGCCTTTCAGACCGCAATCGTTCAGAAAGGCATGCCACGAATCCAGGCTGAGGAAATGAACACCGAGACACGCCTGAAACACCAAACGCCACTTGGCTGGAAACTTATGCTCCTCCAGAAAATCCATGGCATGCTCATTCAGGACGTGTGTTGGCCAGGGGCGGTGTAGCAAAGTTAAAAAATTCTCTCTGCTTTTACTCCCGGTACTACCAAACCATGCGAACTGCGGGTTGCCAATAAAAGTACAGTAACCGTTCTGCCCCTTATGACGAGCCCCTGTGTCATCTACCTGCAAGTAACCACAATGGAGCAAGCCGGTTGCCAGAAGCCCATCCTTTTCCTCGTGAAAATCGTCATGGTTCAGGGTAAGCAGGTTGCTGAGTTCTCCTGCTGATATGGAAACACCCCAGTCCCAGAGTGATTCCAGCAATTGCTGCTCTGTGACAGCACAGGCATGATGCTGGTGTAGAACATAGCAACGAAGGTTTGGTCCGAAATGATAGCCCTGCATGGCCTTAGGCAAACGTCCATGCAGAGATTGACCATCAGGGGTAGTCCAGTGCTCAAGCTCATATCGGAGGAAATTGACTTCAAATGACAATTCCTGCACATCGTATGTGCTGAAGCCTTTGAATACAGCGCCTTCAGGTATGGACTCTGGAGCAACCCGCTTGCAGGTGGGATCCTTTGGTTTTGGCGGCTTCTTGCGTTTTTTCCGGGTGCGTTCATCCGGTTTTCCGGTATCTCGCTTTTGATGGTCAGACTCAGATCCATCTGTTGGCTGATTGTCACCTGCTGAACCGGAATCCTTCGGCGGAGTGTTGGGCTTTATGTCGGGTTTACCATTAAGCCCTTTCAGACGATGTATTTCCTCCTCAAGAATGCTGATCCTCTCTTTGAGGCGGACGTTCTCCTCTTGAGCCCTTGTTATGTAGTTGAGCATTTTTGTGACCAGTTCGTTTCTCTGGTCATCTGGAACAGCAAATGGAAAAGGCATGGTTGGGTATGATAGACGACAATCCTATTTACGCGATTACCAAGGCTTTTTGAGCAATTACGTAGACTGTGCATTCAACAGCCTTGTGTGGTGGGTTTAATATTTTATGCTCTACACGTTGATCTCTGGTCATCAACTTATTTCTAGGCAAAGCAGCTTTCAAAAAATCATCCCTCGTTGGGACTCTGATTTTTTCTAGTTCCTCTACAAGTTTTTGTAAGAATCCATCTTCAGATAATAGGTTTTGAGAATGAATAAGTGATTGCTTTTAACCTCATCAATCGTTTCATTGGCTCGTTGACTCTCTTCAGAAGGAGCTGATAAGTCTGGGTTTCCTGCCTGATCTTCAATGTAACGGACTACAGTTTCAAAATCATACTCGACCCAATTGCCTTTACATCCCATTCCGAGAAAATCATTACCACTATACAGGCCCCACTCTGTACTAAAATGTGCACCTGGTGGAGGTATTCCATATTTTCGTAATAAACTCTGGAATGATAACCTAGCCAAGAGCCAGACCATGCAGACGCTACTTTTCCAGCTTCATCTAGACTTACTTAATTCCCATATTCAGCAAACTCTTTAAGCCTTTCTACTTCACTCAATATTTCTTTATACAATGACAACTACTGGTTTCCTTGTTGAGAAGAATGTTTGGGTTGATTTGATGCCTAACGCCCGCGTCAACTGCCGGAGGCTACTGGCGCCTTTTTTGCGGGTTTATGCAAAAAAGGTGACAGTGGCCGGAGGTCAGATTGCACGCGCTTGTTATGCGCTTTCTGTTTATTGTAACAACTACTTCGTTAAACATTTAGCAGCTCTTCATCGAACCACACATCTTCGTAGTTATTGCTACAACGGTAGCCCGGTGGAAAGCTAAATAATCAATAATTGAGGAAGTAATCTTTTATATGGTCAACATGCAAAGGAGAGAAGAAGTCTTCTGAATCATGCATATGCTTCTCCGCACCAGATATACCAACCATTCGTTCCATTTTCTATGTCGTAAACCATTTATGGGTTCTTTGCCAATTGTAGATAAGGCAATACCTCAGAACCAGAAAGGTGGTTTGACACACCTACCCATTCGCTGCTACAGACTCTTCTTTCCAGTCTTCATTTCATTCCTTGCGCATAACGCTAAGTTTTGGGGCCGAGCAGCAAAGCTGCGAAGGTCCCGAGCCCCGAAGGGGCAATTCGATTGTTGCCCTTGAACTGTACCACTGGCTAAGCTCTTTGGACAAACTTGGATTACTTTCATTCGTCCATACCTGCTATTTTGGTTCCTGAACAGCAAGTTGAGATCAAGGTAAATACCTTTCATAAACAGGGTGGTTTCTCATGCTTCAACACGAGCGGTAACTAAACGCTTCAGGGCCATGAGCATTACCAACAGCAAGTCAAAAGCTTGACGTAAAGCGTTCGTTGTTTCTGATATCGGGGATCTCTTCGTGAAATCTGTGAGCAATATTAATCTTATCTAGAACTTCAGTCATATAGGGGGCTAACGCCGGCCACAGCGGCTGGCAAAACTGGCGATTTATTCGTAGCGCACAAAAAGTGACAGGTTTAGTCCGTTGCTGGCCCTTGTTAAGTGGATTCTTCAAGTAACCCCATTTTTATCGCGCTTGCTCCTGAGCTCGATACTTTCACCGTTCCAGTTAATGCTGTGGCGCAAAAAATCTATAGCTTCATTGTCGACTGTTTTTATGAAAAGAGTGGATACAGAGGAATAACCTAACGTTCGACGGATTATTGTCTTCTTATCTGTCCACTTCCCAAACCATTCACCGATCTTAGCTTGATCAAATCTCGTGGAATCAGTAATTTCTCGACGTTCCATACCAGAGGCTCTAACTGTATTTGAAGGCCATTAAATCTGTAGGAATCATTACTGAATTTAGATCTATTGAAATTCATTTCCTGCAGTACACTATGCTAGAACATAACTCCAGCGTAGAATAAAGTTGCCTAGATGCTGAATCTAGTTTTAAAAGCTCTTTTATTTTCCGGATATGTTATTTGTATCTCTATGTAAGAGCTCTCGTTAGCTATGTAATCAGCACGAAATCTCTAACTATCTGAATTCCGATCTGAGTTCCCTTAACAGAGGTTTATACGAACCCCGTTCGCATAACATACTATCTATTTATCATGTGTCTTTTATAAAAAGACATATATATCAATACGTTAAGTTATTTGCTGGCAAATAGTACATTTATCAGCCAGTTCGCATTTCATGATTTTTTATCAAGTTCGCATAAAACAATAACGTTTCTAGAGAACGGTGATAAATAGCATAAAATCAATAGGTTAATGAAAACCCCAAAAAACTGCATAGGCGAACTCACTCGAACTGCTGAAGCTACTCAATGCGAAACGGAGCAACAAAATGGGGAACCACCGGTGATGAGCCTGCTACCCTCAAATACCGGCCACGCTACCGCCCGGAGATGTTGGCAGCCTTATAGGCAACCACAGCTGGGTTCTCGGTAGCTATACGATTACTTTGTCGTTTATAGCGGGTGATCTAATCACATTTTGTTTCGTTCGGCTATGGCGCTACAGTCACATTGCACGTTCTGTAGAGCGCCAAAGCCATTATCGAACCCGTGAGATGGTTTCCCGGGCAGGGTTTTTCTCTGGATTGTCAGCATGGCTGACGTGATTATTCATGGTTGTTTTTCAGCCGCTCTGGTAGAGTGCGCGTCGATTTTTATTGCTGAGGCATAGTCTCTTGTTTTCCGACTTCTCACTTGACCAGCGCCTGCTGAAAGCGCTGGAAGCCGCCGGCTGGGAACAGCCGACCGATGTCCAGACCCGTGCCATCCCGGTCGCCCTGTCAGGCAAGGACCTGATGGTCAGTGCTGAGACGGGTAGCGGCAAGACCGGTGCATTCCTTCTGCCCCTGCTCAATCGCCTGCTGACCCCGGCACCCAATACAGGGACGCGGGCGCTGGTGCTGTTGCCGACCCGCGAACTGGCCCGCCAGGTGTTCAAGGAGTGTCAGCTGCTGGCGACAGGCACAGGGCTCAAGGCCGGTTTGATTACCGGTGGCGAAGAGTTCAAGTACCAGGCCAGCCTGTTCCGCAAGAATCCGGAGATTATCATTGCCACCCCCGGTCGGCTGGCCGAACACGTGGATCGCGGTACGCCGGACTTTCGTGATCTGGAAGTGCTGGTGCTGGACGAAGCGGATCGTATGCTCGATATGGGGCTCAGTGAGGATGTGCTCAAAATCGCTGGCCAGTGCACCTCCGCCCAGCGACAGACGCTGCTCTTTTCCGCCACCCTGCAACAGCCGGGCGTAAAACGCATGGCGATGAAAGTGTTGAAGGAACCGGAAGAAATTCTGCTCAACACCGTAAAAGAGCAGCACGAGAACATCCGTCAGCAGATGATCCTGGTGGATGACCTGGCGTTCAAGGAAAAACTGGTGGTTCGGCTGCTGGAAGTTGAGTCGTACGACAAGGCGCTGGTCTTCACCAAGACCCGTGTCCAGGCGACCAAGCTGCAAAACTTCCTGCGTTACCACAAGCTGAGAACGGGCGTCCTTCATGGAGAGATGACCCAGGAAGAGCGCAAGCAGATGATGGAATGGCTGCATAACGGTCGCATCAATGTGCTGGTCGCTACCGATCTTGCCGCCCGTGGCCTGGATGTACCGGGAATCAACCTGGTGGTGAACTTCGATGTCGCCCGCCGGGGCGATGACCATGTGCACCGGATTGGCCGTACCGGCCGTGCCGGACAGCAGGGGCTGGCCGTCACCTTCGTCAGTGCGCTGGAATGGAACCTGATGGCCAGTATCGAGCGCTACCTCAATATCCGTTTTGAGCGGCGTACCATCCCCGGTATGGAAGCCAGCTACAAAGGTCCGAAGAAGGTGAAAGCCTCGGGCAAGGCGGCCGGCCGGAAAAAGAAAAAGCCGGCAGACAGAAAGGCAGCGGAAAAGGGCAAGCAGCGCCATCGCGATAAGAAAAACATCGGTAAGCGTAAGTCCGACGACCAAGTGTCAGCAGGGCAGGGTAAGGAAACCGGGTTTGAACCTTTCCGCATCAAGAAAAAGCCGGCTACCGCTGAATAATATTGCCTGTTGTAACACAGGGTGATGTATTGCGTGGCGTGATCAAGCGCCACTAAGCGCTTATACGGCTTGTTATTACCGGGTATGAAACGTGATCATGCCCGGTAATAACCCTGCTGGTATGAGCCATGGACCAATGCGCCCTCCGCTATTTTGAAACGGTCACCACAACCGGTGGCATTCGCGCCGCCGTGGTTTCGAGGTGAGTATGGATGTGCAGGGCTACCCGGCCATCATCAACGAAGAAGCGGGCTTTGAGCGGATGCCATTAATGCCAACTGCAAGCCGATGGTCGGCTCCGAAGACTTCTCCTGCTTCCCCCGTGAACGGCCCGGCGGCGGCTTCTTCCTGGGTAGCGGCAACCGGGCGAAAGGCATCTGCAACCCATTGCATGCCAATCCCTTCCTGGTTGAAGAAGAGTGTATTGTCTGGGGCGCGGCGATTTTTGTGGCATTGGTTATGTAATAAAGAACAGGGTGGGGCTATACCGCTTATAGAGGGTATGGAGCCCACCGATTGTTATGGATTTGTTGGTTCGAACTGAAGATCTTCTGGAAGCAGCATGACATCCTGAGTATCGGTGAGCGATTCGTCTTCCGTACTTGCAATGATATCTTCTATCTTAAACCATTCCTGATCACTGTTTGTTTTAGCTAATTTAGCCAGTAAGCAATCAAGTTCCTGTTTCAATACTGAGTTTTGCGATATCGGAGCGAGAGATATCTGGGATTTCGCCTGCTTCATCGCAGCCAATAATGGTGTGCTGACTTGTTCGAAAGTCGTTGTTTTGAGGAGATGATAGAGAAATAAAACGATAATAGCTTTGTTGCCTCTTTTAACTGCAAAAAGTAATGGCGTGTTGTTATCGTGGTTTCTTTGGGTTGAGAGTGTTCTAAGAGCATTATGCTTGTTCGATTTATGGTAAATAATACTGAAAATTTCTCCGCACGATAGAAATCTGTAATCCATAAAGTGCAAGAAACTGTTGTTTTTCATTGTTGGTGTAAATGCATTTTCTGGTATCGCATCTATCGTATTTAGCAGGTGTTTAATTTGATCGTAATGATCGGTTGATGTTGCATTCAAAAAAAGAACGCTGAGAAAGTAGAATCCACCTACTGCTGAAGCATTCAGCATGGCTTGTCTGGTATGAACTGGGCAATGTGTATAAAGGCTTATGGCATAGCGATATTTGTTTTGGCGAACTGATCGAAATAACAGCGGCTCATTGTAGTGCCTACGGCCTCTAATACCTACCTGCTCTTCTGTCAGGGTGTACAGGCTTGAGTCACGATTACTCTGTAATAATGCTTCAAAAGCAGGGAGCTTTTCTGGCTCATCCTCGTTGATCAGTACATACAATTGAGAGAACGTTTTGTACGGTTCAGGTAATGATACTAATGGGGCAGCGTCTAAAGGCGTCACGTTTTCCGTTGGCCAGGGAGTGTCATTCCCACCAGATACACGCCATAAATCGGTACCCAGTCGGCGGGCATCTTCGCTAGAGTGAACTCCGTCAGGAGGCACATTACGAAATGCTACGTCTCTGTTGAACGCGGAACCCTGCGCCTCTCGCGCTGCCTGATCGCTGGTATTCTGATGTCTGGCACCTTCAGGCGGTGTA
Source organism: uncultured Kistimonas sp. (assembly GCA_964291505.2). Taxonomy (GTDB): domain Bacteria; phylum Pseudomonadota; class Gammaproteobacteria; order Pseudomonadales; family Endozoicomonadaceae; genus Kistimonas. Next base: position 1,225,989 of record OZ220216.1, read on the forward strand.
ACTTTATCCATACCAAACATTACCTCTGGCACAAATTCTCATTGTTCAATGATTTTGAAATACCAAACAATGACGAATCGGTTAGCCATTTGATTATCACGGATAACCATTGATGAGATTGTATGAAATAAATGTTGAGTCATCTCGAACAGCAGCTATTTTGCCATTTGGCGAGATGTAATGTGGCATCAGAAGATTCTTATTCCTGTTATACAGAACGAGTTTCAGTGAAATTACGTACCGATTGTTGCGTCAGGCAGGCATATAGTCATTAGGTGTTATCGATTATGTACTTTTTGTGAGGTAGTCAGTCTGAAGTTTGCCCATTAAGCACTCAGTTTGACTTACCTGTCGTTCCTCCTGCTGACTGGTTCTGTTTTCCCTATGCCTGATCTCGTCATTAACGGCCTGAGTCTGCCGCACTTCATCAGTACCCTGTGTTTTGCACTGTTTGCCTGGATGATTATTCGACGTATTGCTGACCGGCTCGGTCTTTATGAGTGGGTATGGCATCCGGGCCTGTTCAATTTGGCCGTCTATTTTATTCTTGTCATGGGCGTTGCCATCTTCCAGCAATCCACGTTTTAGGTTGTCTTCATGCCGTTCTCGCTGACAGCAAAAAGGCTGTTTTCCGTTCTGGTGACATTGGTCGCTGTTGCCATCGCTGTTTACGCCATCCACTGGTTGTATGTCTATTACACGGAAAGTCCCTGGACCCGTGACGGGCGTATCCGTGCGGATGTCTACCAGGTGGCACCGGATGTGACCGGGCGTATTGTTGAAATGGCGGTATCGGATAACCAGAAAGTCAGCAAGGGTGACCTGCTGTTTGCGATTGATCCGGCGTCCTATGAAGTGGCGTTGGCAAGGGCAGAAGCCGACGCGAGCAGCGCCAAAGCCGACCTGGCAGAAAAACGCCTGGAAGCTGAGCGACGGCGCAAGCTCGGCCCTGACATGATCAGCAAAGAAGAGCGGGATAAGAGCGAACTGACCCTTAAGGCAGCCGAGGCCCAGTATCGGGCCGCTGAATCCGTGGTCAACAAAGCGCGCCTGGATCTGGCGAGAACCCGTATCTATGCCCCCGGCAATGGCTACATCACTAACCGGACGCGGACGGAAGGCGATTTCGCGACCGCCGGGCAGCCGGTACTGTCACTGGTCGATAGCGATAGTTTTTATGTTTACGGGTATTTTCTGGAAACCAAGCTGCCGCAGGTGCAAATCGGTGCACCGGCGCGTATCACGTTACTGAGTGATGACAGCATTCAATTGCAGGGCGAAGTGGTCAGCATTGCCCGGGGCATCACCGATTACAGTACGCCAGGGGGGGATAACACTGTCGGCCTGCTTCAGGTCAATCCCACCTTTGACTGGGTGCGGTTGGCCATGCGGGTACCCGTGAGGATTCATTTGACCGATATCCCGGCAGGGCTGGTGCTGGCCAGCGGCATGACCTGCACCATTGTGTTGGAGTAAGTCATCACATGGTGCTTAAAAACAGACTGGGCTGGTTGTTGCAGGCACCGGTGGAAAACTGGATCCGGGTGCTGCAGATTGTGCTTGGCATGGGCGTGATTGAATGGTTCAGTTTTCGGTTTAACCTGGCCAGCCCGGGTACGGCATTGGTGGCCTGCATCATTGTTGCCCAGCCACTGGTGGGGATGATCTACGCCAAGGCGGCCAACCGGGTACTAGGCACGCTCTTTGGTTGTCTCTTTTCCCTGTTCCTGCTGATGGCATTTGGTCAGTCCCCCATTGTGTTTTTTGCCCTGTTGGTGCTGTGGGTCTGTCTCATGACCTGGTTGGGCAACCGGATCTGGCGGCCACTGGAATATATGACCCGCCTGTCAGGGTATACGGTGGCGATGGTCGCGGTAACGGCGCTGGCTGCACCGGACAATGGCTTCATACTCGCGGTACACCGCATGACGGACACCCTGGTGGGGGTGCTGGTTATGACAGTGATCAGCACGGTGGTTGTCCCCCTGTCTGCCCGGGAGCTACTGCGTCGTAAGGCCTGGCAAAGTGTGAATGATGTACTGGTGTTCCTGCGTCAGGTAGTGGGTCGATTGGTTGTCACTGATCTTGCAACCTACCGTAAGGCGCATGTGCAATGCATCAGCGGAAGTTTTGATCTGGAGCGGATGCGCATGGATGCCAGCCTGGAAAATCTCTCACAGGGGCATGTCTTCCAGCATGCCACGGCACTGGTACAGAACCTGTTGCGTACGGTATCTCGGTTGCATGTGATGGCCCATCAGCTGGCGCATTTGGATCAGGTCGACGCGGCCATTCCAATCAAGTCAGAATTGATGCTTTCTCTCCAGTACTGTGTCGAGCAGTTGGAGACACTGGATAATACGTCACCTGATCAGCTGGAAGCCACGCTGGCGCCATTGTTGACGCGGCAGCTGGAACACCTGGCACTGCTTGAAACGCAGCTCGGTAATCTGCTGGCGGATACGGATATGCCGGATGCTGTGCTATGGCGTATGACGTTGACGCTGTACCTGGCCATTAGCAGTCTGGAATCGTTGCAGAGTTCCCTCCGGCATATGCAGCAGTTGCATCGTGAGCGTCCGGATCTGACGGTGGTAAATGAAAAGCCTCGTCTGGCCTTCCATGTTTTTCACCGACTGAGCCTGTTGCGCGCCCTGCGTCCTGCAGTGGCGATTGTGTCAGGACTGGTGATCTGGTACTGGACCGCCTGGCCTCAGGGTGTCAGCCTCATGATGATGCCGATTGTCCTGCCGACCCTGTTTGCGGCGCATCCTTTTCCTACCGTGCTGTTTCGCCAGACCGTTGCTGGTATTGCTATTGGCATTGGTCTCGGCTACCTGATGCGGTTCCATGTGATGCCGGTGATTGACGGGTTTCCCCTTTTTTTTCTGGCGCAGGTGCCGGTGATTGTGATTGCAGGGTTACTGATCTGTAACCGGGCTACCCTGGGGCTTGGCATGGTGATGTTGATCAATTTCTACCTGTCGGTACAGCCGGTGAACCTACCGGTCTATGATTTTCCGGCTTTTGTGAATCAAGCGTTGGCGACACTCACCGGCTCGATACTGGGTTGTCTGTCCTTGCTGCTGGTGTTCCCGGAAAGCCCCCGACGCATTGTGCGCAGTATTCATCGTCAGATGCTGGAGGAGCTGGCATGCATCTGTGAGAACAAAGCCAGCCTGGAGGAACAGTGGCAATTTGAATCCCGTATGTATGACCGCCTGAACCAGGTGCAGCAGTGGATCCAGGCAACACCACGGGGGCTGGATGACGCCAAGCTGGTGATTCAGGTCTTTTACCTGGGCGAGCTGCTCTATCGGTTTCGCCAGCGGCAACATACGCTGCCTGTCGAGCTGCAACGAGACATCAGTAATTTTCTGACCAGCCTTGGGCCAGGCTTCAGACAATGGGCGAAAGGAGAGGGTCGGAAAGGGATGGCTGACCAGTTACGCCACGCAAAACAGCAGATGCTGGATTTGCTGGAGGATTTTCGGGCGCTCTATCCGAAGGTGGCCGGTGAAGACCGTCTCTGCCTGCTGCGCACCACGGCGCAGCTGGAGTTGATTCCGGGGTTGCTGGAGCGCATGGCCAGTTATGGAGAGGTCGCCTGAGAGGCTGCGATTGATCAAAGCCCTGCATTCTCCTAAATTGATAAAAAGACACAAACAGGGAGGAAGTGTCGATGGCGGGCCTGACAGATGCCGATATTGTTTTTCAGAGTTATGGGCGATGCAATAATAGTGAGACGTTTTATGAGGATTTCTATCAGGCTTTTACTGGCAAGTCGCCTGCTATTGCGGAGAAGTTCGTCGATACCAATATGACTCGCCAGCAGACGATGCTGCGAGGGGGGATTAAGTGGCTGCTGACTTATGCCCTGGGTATGCCCGATGCCAAACTTCAGGAGTTGGGAAAGAGCCACAGCAGGACCGGTTTGAACATATTGCCGGAATGGTATGACCTTTGGGTCGAGGCACTGATGGAGACGGTGTCTAAGCATGACCCAAAGTATACGGCTGAACTGGATGGCCAGTGGCGTAGTGTGATGCAACCGGGTATTGATTTGATCAGGTCCCATTATTGATGGGGTTTGAGGCGTCAGGCTGAGTACTGAATGATTGAAAAAAAACCGCCGCAGGGCGGTTTTTTTTGTGGTGCTCTGTGATGTTGATTGATGCCGGAAGGTAGCCATTTTTTACGATGCGTTTTTTTTATGGTCAGCATAAAAAGGTTGGTTTGTTGTATGGGGTACATACGTACAGAATCGTCGGGTTTTTCTCATGATTCTGCGTATGGAGACGGTATGTTACCGGCCAATGCTTTTAAACTGATTGATAAGACAACATTCTTTGGAGCGCTGGGAATGTTGTTGTCTGTTGTGATTCCTCTGGCGCTCTGGCCGGAACAGGGCGCGCAATGGATTGCCGGCGCCAAGACGATTATGACCGATCAATTCGGTTTTCTTTACCTGGCGCTGGGTATCGCGGCTGTTTTTTTTATGGTCTATATCGTTTTCAGTGATATTGGCCAGATCAAGTTGGGGGATCCGGATGAAAAGCCGGAGTTCAGTACTGCCTCCTGGGCAGCGATGCTCTTCTGCGGTGGTATCGGCGCCAGTATCCTGTACTGGGCCACGATCGAGTGGGCGTATTATTACCAGAACCCGCCTTTCCAGCTGGAGCCGGGCAGTGAAGAAGCGGTGCGTTGGGCCGCGACCTACGGGGTGTTTCACTGGGGGCCGGTTGCCTGGGCGATTTACCTGATTCCTGCATTGCCTATTGCTTATTTCTACTATGTCCGCAAACAGCCGGTTCTGAAGGTCTCCAGTGCGTTGATGCCGGTGATTGGTGAAGTCCGCAGCCACGGCTGGCTGGGCAAACTGGTTGATATTCTGTTTATTTTTGGTCTGCTGGGCGGCGGTGCCACCACGCTGGGTCTCGCTGCGCCATTGATCAACGAAGGTGTGAATCACCTGTTCGGTATTCCAAAGACCACGGAAACCCAGATTGTTGTATTAATGATCTGTACAGCGCTGTTTGCTTATTCCGCCTATGCCGGGATGGAGAAAGGCATCAAGCTGCTCAGTAACATCAATTTCTGGGGTGCTATCGGATTGCTGGTGTTTATCCTGGCTACCGGCCCGACCATTTTCATGCTGGAAACCGGACTGGATTCCCTGGGCCGGATGCTGACCAACTTCTTTGCCATGGCCACCTGGGCAGAACCTTTCGGCGGGTATGGAACGTTTGAAAATACCCACTTCCCACAGGACTGGACCATTTTCTACTGGGCCTGGTGGCTGGTGTTTGCGCCCAGCATGGGCCTGTTTGTGGCGCGGATCTCCCGTGGCCGGACCATCAAGCAGATGGTGACAGGATCCATCTTCTTTGGCTCCATGGGCTGTTTCCTGTTCTTTATGGTACTGGGTAACTATGGCCTGTCATTGCAGCTGTCCGGTGCGGTGGATGTGGTGAGTATCCTGAACAACGAGGGTGCAACCCAGGCTATTTTTGCCATTCTTTCCCAGTTGCCATTCAGTGAGCTGGTGATTGCGGTCTTTACGCTGCTGTGCCTGATTTTTACTGCAACAACCTTTGACTCCATTTCCTACATTCTGGCCTCCGTCGTACAGAACAATGTGACGGAAGAACCGATGCGGTGGAACCGTTTGTTCTGGGCGTTTGCACTGTCTTTCCTGCCCACCGTGCTGTTGTTCATGGGCGGACTGTCCACGCTGCAGACTGCCGCGATTGTAGGTGGTTTGCCGTTGCTGGTCATTGCCGTGATGCTGATGGTGTCGGCCGTCAAGGCTGCGACGCTCGACTTGACGCATCAGGAAGGCTACGAAGATCCGGTCATCAATATTGAGGAACTGCCGGATGTGGATCCCTGGTCCAAAGAAGGGATGGCACTGGCGACCTTTGAACAGCTGAAAGATGAAGCCGTTGAAGCGGCTGAGGCAGAACGTCTGGCATTGAATGCCATCTGGAAGATGAAGCGCAAGATCCGTCAGGAAGCGCTTTCCCGTGGTAATTCCGGCCTGGAATTGGGGGATGCGCCGGAAGAGATGGTCATTGAATTGCGTCGTTTGACCGATGAGGCCATGCAGGCCAAGGAGCGGAAGCTGGCAGCATCGGAAGCGGCCCAGAAAGCACGAATTGCGTTTAACGAGTTATTCCGTGCAAAGCAGACGGCTGATGCTGAAGTAGCGGTGTCCTGATTCTTTCCTTTCATTGTGTTTAAAACGCCCTGGCTCACTTTGTGAGCCGGGGCGTTATTCTATTGGATCCACGTCCGATCCCTTGCTGGTGCTGACAAGTTGGTTATCAAACATTGTTACTGCAGAACTAATTGGCAATGTAAGTGACTATTACATGTGGTGTGCAATAAAGGGAATATGTATTCATTCCGATAGGACGTGGATTTGTTATCGGTGTTTTTTTTAGGGCTTTTATTACCTGATTAATTCTGGTTTTTGATATTTAGGTGTTGGATGATGGAGCGTGTTTGCGGAAAATCCTCTAGTACGAGTGGATATGCACAGGGTATTGAAACGGCCAGTTCAAGTAAAAAAGCTCGCCTATCCAGTGAGCTGGTTGAGCAAAGAGTGTTGCCTGAAAAAGCGCTGGTTGAGAGAAATGTATACTATGTGATGGACACGTTTATTGATGCTCTGGGTAAGCATCCTGCTGATCAATTGAGAATAACTCAATTGGGTGCATTGACAAATGCTTATCGTGATGACCTGTTTAAGGGGGTATTGTTTTCATTGCTTCCTGAAGTCAGGGTTGTTCCTCCGGTCATGAGTACAGTTAAAGCGCTCGGTCATGCAGGTATGGATAAACGAAACGAAGTTTTTATAAGAGATCCGCTGTTATTCTTCAATGATCAGACGAAAATTGTGGCGGTGTATAGCAAAATTTATGAGAGTGATATAAAAACGATTGTTGATACTGTCAAGGATACTCCAGGTTGTCCGGCAATCGATTTCATAAGGCTTGAGTCATCTATGGATGGCGGTAATGTGATCTATTCAGCAGAACGTAAATTGCTTTTACATGGAGATAATGCCGTTGAAAATTATAAAGAGGATGATCCCAGATGTACTGAGGTGAGTAGAGAACTCAAAGATAAATTGTTCAAATATGGGATTGATGTCTTAGGTATTCGATTGAATAGGAAATTATATCCTGTGACAATAAAAAATAAGTTTTTCCATTTGGATTTGGTAATGCATGCTTTACCAAACGGAACATTTCTGGTTTTGAATAAAAAATTGCTTGCCCCCGGATCTTTTGAGTTGCTGGAAAAGACGTTGGGTGAAAGTCTCGTTGATCTTCAATGCCCCCTGACGGATATAAAAAATTTACCGCCAATGAATCTGGTATCCTTTGTTGATAAGGATGGTGTCGTGATTATTAGTAATAATATGCGTGATGAATTATTGGAGAAATTATCAGCCTTTGGAAGAGTCATCATGATCAATACACTGGATAGTCGTACATCAAGGTATGATGAATCGTTAAGTCAGAAAGTGGCCATGTATTTAAGCAGTATTGGCTACAAGGATATTAACGCAAGTACATTGTTACAAGCTTTACCCTGTCAGCCGAGTTATCTGGTCAGGGTTGATGGGGAATACCAACGCATTGACTATGAAAAGTATTATTGCGAAGTAATGTCCAGGATTAGTAGCCCTCCTGATCAGGTATTAATTGATTCTAAGCTGGATTTCTTTGCTAACGGGGGTCCTCACTGCCTGACACAGAATGTGTCATTCACTGCTGCACCTTAAAGGGAGTGGATATCGAGCAGCAGGGCCATTCCTTTGAATATTTATAGTCTTACTTGGAGAGACATTGTGGAATCTGTAAGCCAGTCAGCCCGTTCTGGAGCCTGTGCTTTACCGGAAGCATCTGCTGTAATTGCTCAAAAAGCCTTGGTAATCGCGTAAATAGGATTGTCGTCTATCATACCCAACCATGCCTTTTCCATTTGCTGTTCCAGATGACCAGAGAAACGAACTGGTCACAAAAATGCTCAACTACATAACAAGGGCTCAAGAGGAGAACGTCCGCCTCAAAGAGAGGATCAGCATTCTTGAGGAGGAAATACATCGTCTGAAAGGGCTTAATGGTAAACCCGACATAAAGCCCAACACTCCGCCGAAGGATTCCGGTTCAGCAGGTGACAATCAGCCAACAGATGGATCTGAGTCTGACCATCAAAAGCGAGATACCGGAAAACCGGATGAACGCACCCGGAAAAAACGCAAGAAGCCGCCAAAACCAAAGGATCCCACCTGCAAGCGGGTTGCTCCAGAGTCCATACCTGAAGGCGCTGTATTCAAAGGCTTCAGCACATACGATGTGCAGGAATTGTCATTTGAAGTCAATTTCCTCCGATATGAGCTTGAGCACTGGACTACCCCTGATGGTCAATCTCTGCATGGACGTTTGCCTAAGGCCATGCAGGGCTATCATTTCGGACCAAACCTTCGTTGCTATGTTCTACACCAGCATCATGCCTGTGCTGTCACAGAGCAGCAATTGCTGGAATCACTCTGGGACTGGGGTGTTTCCATATCAGCAGGAGAACTCAGCAACCTGCTTACCCTGAACCATGACGATTTTCACGAGGAAAAGGATGGGCTTCTGGCAACCGGCTTGCTCCATTGTGGTTACTTGCAGGTAGATGACACAGGGGCTCGTCATAAGGGGCAGAACGGTTACTGTACTTTTATTGGCAACCCGCAGTTCGCATGGTTTGGTAGTACCGGGAGTAAAAGCAGAGAGAATTTTTTAACTTTGCTACACCGCCCCTGGCCAACACACGTCCTGAATGAGCATGCCATGGATTTTCTGGAGGAGCATAAGTTTCCAGCCAAGTGGCGTTTGGTGTTTCAGGCGTGTCTCGGTGTTCATTTCCTCAGCCTGGATTCGTGGCATGCCTTTCTGAACGATTGCGGTCTGAAAGGCCCCATACTTCGTAAAAAAGCGTCGGAAGCGATGCTGTATGGTAGCCTCATTGCACACGGGGTTCGCCCTGACCTGCCCATTCACAGTGACGGCGCTGGTCAATTTGATGTGTTTACCCGCTCAGGGTGCTGGCTCCATGCGTGTCGTCCGATAGAGCGGGTGATCCCGGTTAACAACGAGCAGGTGGAAGAGCAATACCAACTGCTATGCCAGTTCTGGGAACTCTACCGGGACCTCAAGGCTTTCAAGGAAAATCCAGATCAGGACTTTGCCCACAAAATTCGCAGCAGTTTCCGTCAACTGGTACAGGTCAAGGTGGAATGCAGCGGGTTACGAGAAGCCTTGGGTAATCTTGCCGTCAAAGAGCCTGAGCTACTGGCGGTACTGGATGATCCCGGTCTTCCATTGCACAACAACTTGAGCGAAAGCCAAATCAGAGAACACGTCAAGCGCCGCAAAATCAGCGGCGGCACTCGGAGCGAGTCTGGTCGACAGGCTCGCGATACCTTCGCCAGTCTCAAGAAAATGTGTCGGCTTCATGGAATTTCTTTCTGGAGTTATCTTCAGGACAGGATGCATGGCTATGACTTAATCCCCCGGTTAAGCGAGTTCATAAAGCAAGCTGTCTATGGTGATATGGACGATAGTTTTGCCAAGGTTTTTTGAGCAATTACCAAAACTGCCACTCGTTTTGCCAAAAATCCGGAAAAACAAGCGCCAGTTTTGCAAGCCGCTGCGCTAGGCGTTATATGTAGGAGTTACCCACGAATTGTGGACACCCCACTAAGTTAGATTACAGTCTAACTGGGAGGTGTATCATGACCCGACATAGAAACCCTGCTTATACCGAAGAGTTCCGAAAAGAAGCTGTTCGCCTGGCAGGCTTACCCGATCACAAAGCTTCTGCTGTTGCTGAACAACTCGGTATCAGCGTACAGCAGATCTACAACTGGAAACGACAGTTCACACGGATTTCTGATAAACAGTTCAACTCGCTCAATGGCGTTGACTACTCGAAGAAAGAATCCGAAGAAGTTCGCCGTCTCAAGCGTGAGAACACACGACTACAACAAGAGAACGAGTTTTTAAAAAAGGTCTCTGCGTACTTCGCGAAAAGCCAGGAATGAAGTACGCCCTGATCGCCAGGTACCGGGCTACCTACACCCTGGTGCTCATGTGCCGGGTCATGGGTGTCTCTCGTTCAGGCTTTTATCGATGGCAAGCTGCTGGTGAGAACAACCGTCAACAGCGTCGCAAAAAGCTTGAAGCGGCGGTTATGTTGACCTTCAAATCCTACAAGGCCAGGTATGGGGCTCCACGGATTACCCGGGAATTGAATGCTTTGGGTATACAGTGTTGCGTGAATGCTGTGGCCCGCCTGATGCAACAGGCTGGCATCAAGGCGCGTAACGGCAAATCATTTAAATACTCACCCAGTGCTGAAGCCATCTACGGCGTGGCTGATAATCAGCTGAATCGTCGTTTCAGCGCTGGAGGGCCGAACCGGAAGTGGACTACTGATATCACCTATATCTGGGTTAAAGATAAGTGGCTGTATCTTGCCGCCGTCATGGATCTCTACTCCCGCAAAATCGTCGGCTGGTCGCTCGATACAACGATGACAGAACAGCTCATCACACGGGCCTTGGAAATGGCATTTGCACAGCGGAACATACAGCCTGGTTTAATGATCCACTCGGATCGTGGCGTACAGTATCGGGCAACACGGTATCAAAGCCTTATACGACGCAACGGATGTGAACCTAGCATGAGCCGTCAAGGTAACTGTTGGGATAATGCGGCTATGGAATCGTTCTTTAGTCGACTCAAAGTTGAGTTGGTTTATGCGGAGCGGTTTCAATCACTTGATCAGGCACGATCCAGTATCTTCGAGTACATCGAGATGTTCTATAACAGAACTCGACGTCACTCAGCGCTGGGTTATCTTAGCCCTGCCAAGTTCGAAGAAGTTAATCATCATTAGGTGTCCACTTTTCGTGGGTAACACCAATGTACCCTCAACATAAAATTCATTTTTTGATTTGAAGTTCATAATTTAATGAAATTAGATGCAATACTGTGGGATTATGACGGAACCATAGTCAACTCTGTCCCTAAAAATATCGATATCACAAAATCCATTTTGTCAGTTGTAGCACCACACTTAACGGGCGATAGTTTACCAAAATACTTACTGAGTGAAGCAAACTATCAGGTTGCTAATCATCAGGCTCAGAACTGGCAAGACTTGTACGTTAACTTCTACGGCCTGACATAGGGTGAAATGCTACTCGCAGGAAGTATGTGGGCTGAGCATCAAGAAAAGAACGAAACACCGGTCAGCATATTTGATGATCTAGCAAGTGTTGTAAACCTTTTTTCACACATACCTCATGGCATATGCTCACAGAATTCTCAAAAAAACATATACAACGTACTACGTGAGCATCAAATAGATAAGCCTTTTAAATCAGTCATTGGCTATAGTGATGTAGATAGTGAGCAACAAAAGCCTCATCCATATGGCGGCATAAAGTGTATCGAATCAATTCTTGGTAATCTTGAGAACTTGTTCTTGATGTACATTGGGGATCATGAAGCTGATGTGCAGTTTGCCCGCAATTTAGAGTCTTCCCTTGGCGCTGATTGCAGGGTTATCGCAGTAGCAGCTTCATATAGCGGATCTGCCCCTGCATCCTGGAACAATAAGCCTGATTACATTGCCTGCAGTGTTAACGATCTCACCCAGATCATCGGAAAATACGCTTAACAAGTGCTACGTGCTGCGCCTCTGCTAAAAGCGTCAAGTGAATTAAAATATATATGTTGTTTATTTGTGGGGTAATGAATTAAATGAAAGGGCTGAAGTCATCAAAAAATGAATGTAGTAATTCGCTGAATGGAGTTGTTTTTTAGGTCAGTTATATAAATCTATATTGGATTTGTGGTTATAAACTCAGCAGCGAATCTGTGCCAAGTGTTTTGTGGCAAGCTGGTTGTGCAGACTTCAGCGCACCAGACCAATGTACCAGTTGTCTTGCTACAGGCTATTTTACGAAATTATGAAAATATAGGTTTTTTTTACAGCCTTTTTAACCACTAAAAATATTCAAGCATCCTATGGATAAACAACAAGAAAGAGCAATTGCTGACTCAATGAAAGAAGCCAGAGAAAAGGCTCGGGGTTACGCGGATTTCTTTGGTTGGGCACCTGACAGAGATCTTGAGAGAAAAGGCTCGGGGTTACGCGGATTTCTTTGGTTGGGCACCTGACAGAGATCTTGAGGAGTGGGGTGTCGTTACGCGTCTGAATGAATCGTTTGAAAAATCCGGTGAAACGGGATTTTCTGACATACGATCCAGGGGGCGCGGCAATGATCCACCCGATTGTGAAGCGATGCTAGCGGGAGAGCGAATCGCGATTGAAGTGACTGAGTTGGTTTGTGCTGAAGCGGTTCGGGCCTTCAAGGCGGGTTGTGTCTACGAATGGGCGGAATGGAGTAAGGCGCGATTTTTGTCCGCCGTTTCAGAACTCATTGAAAGGAAGAATGCACGCTTTTCGGCGTTGAAAGGCGGGCCTTATCCGGCGGGCTATGCCCTAGTCATTTTTACCGATGAACCATTGTTAGATAAAGAAACCGTATCCGACTATCTGCAGGATTATGAACCGCCTTTTTCAGATGGCTTATCCAGTATCTACTTCCTTATATCCTATGATCCTGAGATGGAATGTTGTCCTTTCTTTCAAATCAAGTAGATGGCAGGGTGCTTGTAGTGCCAGCGGTGCATTTGCATTCGGTTGAAATTATCGGAAATACCCGTTAGTTATGGGGCGCGCTAGGGTTGTCCGCCATTTTGTGTGAGGAATCTCTTGCCAATGTATTTCCACTGAACGTCTCTTTGGGAAGTGCAGTATCTTTCTACGTCAACCATGGAAACTAGGCTATGACTGGTTTAAAAAAGGCGATATTCGGCCTGACTTTTTTTACCCTGCTGTTAGGCGGGTGCTCCAATGTAAAAACTATTCCCTTAAGCGATACGGCGCGACAATCGGTAGCTGAGGTGATGGTTTCTCCATCGGTGACCGTCACGCCTGATGTGTTTTATAACGGACCCTACGAGTCAGCAGAATTTGCCCTGGGAGGATTGGTGGGCGCAGCTGTGGGGCAGGCGGGGCAGAATAGCCGCGTCCGGATCGAAAACACGATGAAGGCCAGCGACATCGGTGCGATTTTTACCAAGGCCTTCCGGCAGCAGTTGCAGGCCAGTGGCACCTTCAATCTTGTCGAACGCGAGGCCGCCAACACGGGCGTGTTTAGCTTTGAGATCCGGCTCTACGGCCTAGGACAGACACAGGGCTTCAGTCACACCCTCTATCCTCTCCTGGGCGTGAAGGGCTCGCTGACCGACAGTGAAGGCCGGATTCTCTGGCAGCAATATGCCGATATTACTCCGCTCAGTTCGCAGAATACCCTCGGGTATGACATGAGCGTCTATCTTCAGGATCCGGCCCGGGTCAATGAGGTGTTCCAGCATGCAGCCATGGTGATCAGCCAGCGGTTTATGGAAACGCTATAAAAACGGTGATGTTACCCGGCCTGCGTGATGTGGATGTCGCAGGCCGCGAGGCTGCCACGGTGCTGCTGTAAGGCAATGTGCTTTATTCACCCCATTTCCCGCTATTCTCTCCAGTTTTGATGAACAGGGTATAACCACCTTCTTGCTAAAATTAAAGTGTCAAAAGGAAATTGAGTTGGCTGAAAGATGACAGGGACAGTAAGAAGTGGTGGCTCGATATCGCCGAATCATGGCAGCGGACCAGCTGTTATTCCAAAAGAAAGTAAAGGCACCTACAAGGGTATTGGCGTATCAGCGACAGAGGGTCAGCCGATTGTTCAGCAGGCTAGTGAGGTTGCTTCTGAAATAAGAAATACTGCGCCAATGAGTAGCCGGAAAGTGGCTCAGCAAAGAGTTAAATATTCCCTCTCAAGACGGCAAAAGAGTGCCCAAAATGCCGTCAAACGTGTCCTTGATGAATCATATGAAACCTCTGGGATGGACCGGTTTGAGAAGCGCTTGAGGCGGGAAGTGTTGACCAAGCTTCGAAGAAAGGGGGGGCAACAATCTGACGCCACCGCTAACAATCAATGGCATAAACAGGTCAAAAAAGCCGTTTCACTGAACAAGAAGCTGATCAAGCAGCGAGGCGATATGGTGGTTAATCCAATGGGGCGCGGTGAAAAACAAAACGTACAGCAATCACCGGTCACAGAGACCAAAGGCCTGTCTGACTTTCTGGCGCTGGATAAAACAGAGCAGGAGAATATCGCCACACATGTCATGCTGTGCGATGCCGCCTATCAGGGTTTTGACCCGGATTTTGAGGAAATCAGCTTACCTGCCGGTTGCACGCTACTCAAACAGGAAGAGCTGCCGGTTGAACTGCAAATGCTCTACGATGAAGCCACTGGCCTGATTCATGCGCCGCACAATGCGAAAGCCATGGTGGTTCGCAAGGGTGATGGGATTGTAGTGATCTTTGCGGGCACAGAGCCAGGGGCAAAGCGTGAAACAGGCCGTAGTAGTACGATCAAAACCGATGTTACCCAGTGGCTGGGTATGGAATCCCCCATGTACCACAGTGCTGCCGCGGTGTTTGATCTCCTGTTGAAATATGAACCATTATCCGGTTCGCCAATCAGCGCTGCAGGTCACTCCCTTGGCGGCGGATTGGCGCAGTTTGCTTACACCGCAGTGCAGGAACGGTATGCCCCTAAGCGTTTTGGTGGAGTTATCACTGTGAACTCTGCAGGTCTATCGAAAGGAACGCTGACTGAGTTGGGTGAAGAGCGGGTGAATATGGCAAAAGACAGCATTCAGAATATCCGGATAAAAGGTGACCCGGTATCACCCAGCGGCACCAATAAAGCGGGTCTTGCTATCAAGGGAGAGCTGGAGGGGTCCATCATGACGTTGCCGGATCCTGAAAAGCGCGGGGTTGGGGTGCACAGCTGTACCGTGGCGATCGATGTGATTGAAGCGCATATGTCTATGCAGGTTGACAAAGATTCCTGGTCGCAGTGACGATAGAGGCTTCTCGCCACCGCTTTCCCGTTGTATATAGGTCTATTTGTTGTGGGTGCTGACAGGCGCTCCAGCCAATCGCGTTTTTTATGGAACATCTTGCAGAATTCGGTTACTTCGGCCTGTTTATCGCCGCCTTTCTTGCCGCGACGATTTTACCCCTCGGTTCGGAACTGGTGCTGGGTGCGTTGTTGTTGGGCGGGCTGTCCCCTGTTGCGCTGGTGATTGTTGCCACGGTCGGCAATGTGCTCGGTTCGCTGACCAACTATGCGTTGGGGTACTGGGCCAGCAGGAGTGTCATCCAGACATGGCTGAAAATGTCTGACGAGGCGTTTCTTCGGGCTGAGCAGCGTTTCACAAAATATGGTATTGCCTCACTGTTGTTTGCCTGGGTGCCGGTTATTGGGGATCCACTGACCGTCATGGCGGGCATTTTACGGATTCGCCTGCACTGGTTTCTCTTGTTGGTGTCCGTGGGTAAATTACTGCGCTACATCGTCATTACTTACATGACACTGCAGGTGAGTTGAGCGATAAAACTGGCAGCGTGTTGTGCGTTGTTCAGGTCTTGCCGGTCAGACAGCAATACGGCTTCCTGTTTATGATGGACTGACAAGGTATGAGCTTTTTCGCACGATGTTTAATGTCCGCTGGATGTTGGTAGAAATGCTCTCCCGTGAAAATTTCCTTCTATTTTCTTAAACCTATGTCACAGAAAAACCGCTTTTCCTTCTTTCATGTTTACTGGCTGTTCGTGCTGTTGTTGAGTAGCCGTTTTGTGCTGGCAGGCCCAATGGAGCCTGTGATGCAGGCGATTCATCATGTAGAGCAAACACTGCATGCCCATGTCGGCGTGTCGGTATATGACACGGCCACACAAAAGCGCTGGAGCTACAATGGGGACGAACGCGTCCCCTTGATGAGCACGTTTAAAACGCTTGCCTGCGCCAAACTATTGAGCGATGTAGCTAACAACAAGATTACACTGGACCACCCGGTTCTTGTTGAGAAAGCATCATTGGTAACATGGTCTCCGGTGCTGGAAAAACAGGTTGGTCAATCCATCTCGCTCGAACAGGCCTGTGCCGCCACCATGCAAATGAGTGACAATACGGCGGCAAATATCGTGCTTAAAAATATTGGCGGTCCACAGGCGTTGACGCAGTTTCTGCGAGACCTGGGTGATCCCACCACTCGGCTGGATCGTTTCGAGACAGAACTCAATGAAGCCAGCCCTGGTGACCCGCGTGATACCACCACACCAAATGCCATCACAACCACGCTTAATGCGTTGCTTTTCGATAGGACGTTATCACCCGAGGGTCAAAAGCAGCTCATACAGTGGATGAAGGACAACCAGGTAGCCGATAATCTGCTCCGTTCCGTCTTGCCCTCTGGCTGGCAGATTGCAGATCGTTCCGGCGCGGGCGGTTATGGTTCCCGGGGCATCACAGCCATCGTCTGGCCTGAGGAGGGGCATGAACCCATCATCGTGAGTATCTATATCACGCAGACAGATGCATCATTTGAACAGCGTAATGGGGCACTTGTTCAGATTGGGGAAACGATTTTTGACCAATACAGGCTGTCGCTCTGATGGTGGCTCAGTGGTAGTAATCCGTTAAGAACAATTAACAGCAGAAGGGTCGGTGATGAAAACCATAGGGCTTCTCGGTGGTATGAGTTGGGAATCCACCGCCAGTTATTATCGCGTAATTAACGAGGGTATTCGGCAAGCGCTGGGGGGATTGCACTCGGCGAAGCTGTGTTTGTACAGCGTCGATTTTGAGGAGGTCGAGGTTCTGCAACGGCAGGGACGTTGGGACGAGGCCGGTGCCATCCTTGCCTGCGCTGCCCGGCTGGTGGAAGCGGGTGGGGCGGATTTCCTGTTGCTGTGCACAAACACCATGCACAAGGCTGCGCCAGCCATTGAGGCGGCAATTTCTATCCCGTTGTTGCATATAGCGGATGCCACGGCAGAACAGCTGCGGAGTGATGGTGTGACTAAAGTCGGTTTGCTGGGTACGCAGTTTACGATGTCGCAAGACTTCTACAAAGCCCGACTCACAAATCACTATGGCATTGAAGTGCTGGTGCCGGATGAGGCTGAGCAGGCCGTCATTCATCACATCATTTATTCCGAGCTCTGCATGGGGCTGGTGTCGGATGAATCTCGGCAGCAATATGTGGCTATTATTGACCAACTGGCTGTGCGTGGCGCTGAAGCCATTATCCTTGGGTGTACAGAGATTGGTTTGCTGGTTCAATCACAGCACTCCGCTGTACCACTGTATGACACGACGGCTATTCACGCTGAAAAAGCCGTGAGGTTGTCGGTTGCAACTTAGCTCTATTGGATAAGCCGCATGTAGAAAGTTGTTGTGGTTTTGTTCTGACAATGAACTTGACGTCTTCGTCAGCCATTCTATGAACTTGAGTACTCATTTTTGATCTTACAGGGTGTAATCGTGATGGAATGGAATACTCATTATGGATGTAAGGGTAACGGCAGTGACTCATGGTTCGGCAGAGCCTGAACCGCAAGTGACAACAGGACAGAAGAATAAAACTCGTTGTAGGAGTGCATTCTTGTTTCGCGGCGCAGTTGTAAACAATGTGCTGAGTTTTTTGCGTCACCGCGAATGTTATGGCGATTCATCTGCCTCTCGACGGTTTTGTCATGAGTACCCCGTGAGCCTATATCGTCGGACGCTGGGAACTCGACCTACCCCGCTAAAAGGGCACGTATCTGATGTCAATCATGTGCAGCAGGTCAATGGCAATACTCTGGTGTCTGCATCGAATGATGGTAAGTTGCATGTATGGTACCTCAGGGCAGGGAACTGGCAATTGGGACAAGCGTTGGGTGTGCATGAAAATCATGTTACTGGCCTTGCAGTACTGTCGCCTTATCGTTTCGTTTCATGTTCTGCTGATCAGAGTGTAATCATCTGGAACAAAGTGCACGGTGAGTGGAAGCCCGGGACAGTTTTTAAAACCGAAAAACTTTGCCATTTAGTCATCCGTTTAACGTCTGAAGAGTTTATCGTTGCAACGCAAGTTGGTGAAGTCGGTAGGTTTCACATTGATGACGAACACTGCCACTCGCATTGGTATACCCACAACTACAATGGCAATATTTCGGATTTGCTAAATCTGGATGATGATACGTTTGTGCTTTGTGCGTTTTCCGGAGAATTTGCATACTGGCGCCGTTATGGGAGGGATAGCGATTTCTCTCATTGGGAAGCCACCTGTCCGAGGGACATTGCTTGTGGTGGGGAAAATTACCCGGAAAAAGCCGTTCCCATCTGTGAAGAGATGATAGTGGTTTGTTATAACCGTGGACACATTGTGATTTGGGGGCGCTATCAGGAAGCCCAGTGTCAAGAAACGGTTGTGTGGCGTGAGCTGCAAATTCTTAAGCATGGAGGTAAGCCTGAAACCGTTAAAGGTATTATGAATATCTCCGATGAGTGCTTTGCCAGTTATAGTAGTGATAAAACAATTATCTTTTGGCGTTTAAATAGAGAAAAACGGGAGTATGAGCAAGAGCAGTGCATTGCCAAGCATAAATATCCGTTGGCAGCTTGCCTGAGGATATTTCCTGAGCACTTCTGGTCACTGGATAACAGTGGTGTTATTCATTGCTGGCGGAGAGATCGCAGTGGTTGGTGCCATGAGCGTCAGCTGACTACCAAGGGGCAATTTCGCGACGATTTTGTCAGAAATGGAGGGATGACATTCCTTGAATGTGCCCAAGAGGTTGCGTCATTTTCTCATGATTGCGTGATAAACATATGGCCACTCTACAAGCAGCCTGATGCAGATGAATAACGTTAATTGTATTGCTGTGATCAAATAATTGTATATAACAACGCTGCCCTGACGGAATTGATTGCTGGCTGTCTGAAGTGTTTTTCTGGCTATCAAACGGATATCCACTTTCATCAAAGGATGAATCAATAGATTGCCGGGTTGTCTGATGGAGCGATTCGATTATGGAGGTTAGCAGGTTTTGAATCGAATATCAGGCTATGAGGGCGCTTACTCAATGAAAACGAAAAAGAAAACGATATTTTCAAATACGCATAATCCATTGGTGATTGAACCACATAATTTGCGAAATAAAAAACCGGCCTATGCCGGTTTTTTATTTTCTGCTGTCATCGACTGATTGGAGTACAGGGCGTGCGTTAACTGACAGCAGTGGCCGGTTGTTTAGCTGATGGAGAACGTCCTTAAAGGCTTTAATCTGCTGCTCGGATGCGGTGATAGCCTCTTTCATGACAAGCCAGAGAACCCCTTCGTTGCAGGGCGGTGTGGACAGGGAGCCGTTAAACCGATAGTACTCACGTCGGGCATCAGGGCTTCGGCATCAATGCCTCCGGCAATTTTGTGTTTTTCGCCGGCGTCATCCGGCCTCTTTACCCAAGCCTTGGCCATTTTGGCACCTTCCTCGAACATAACCGCCACTGCAGCCAGGTTACCCTGCCTGTCTGCGTGCACGATATGCACTTCCATCGGGTAGGATTGCCCGTTGATGTGGTTTTCACTGGGAGCGTGAAGATGATGTTCGAGAATGACTGGATATGGTGTTCAATCGGTTCGCAAGACTAGGCAGAGGTGAGGATTTGCGGGATTTCCCTATCTTGCATCAGCAAGGCGGGTGACGTAGTATGCATCCCGCAGCTGACAAGGGCTACGCCCTGTTTTGTTGTTGTCGGAGCGTAGCGCAGCCTGGTAGCGCACCACAATGGGGTTGTGGGGGTCGGAGGTTCGAATCCTCTCGCTCCGACCAGTTTCAAAAAAGCGGACAATCCCTGTTGTCCGCTTTTTCTATATGTGCATTTCAGTCCTGCCTTTCCAGATATTTGCCTGCACAACTCTCAACCACTAAATGATATTGTCTGACGCTGAAGGCTCCATGTCCTGCATAGAGGAAGAGAGCGGCTGTACGTTGTGTTCATCAACAGAGCAGGCTTTTTCCATTCGATCCTGATAATCCGCATGTTTGTAGTGCTGTTTTACGTCACGCCAGTCACAGAGTTCCTGCTTTGAGCAGGGCGGGAAGGGGAAAGGTTCTACTCTCTCATTCAGCAGCATCCGAACCTTGAGTCCGTCACGGCATTCATAGAGTTGCCAGTAGAGATTGGCACCCATGGGTAATTGACGAGAGGTATTCCAGCTGAGGTAGCGCTCATCTTCGGCACCACGGGTTTTGATAATCCCGATGCTCTGCAGGAGTGGGGACAGCGTGGCATCATGGGCAAAGCGGAAGTGAGCCCGGACGTCGGATTCATCCCGTGCGGCAGCGTCGGTCGTATCAAGAAAATGCCGCAGGATGGGCATACCCATGCTGGACTGGATATCATCCATGACGATGGCGGGTCCCATGTTGTAGTAATAAATGTGATTGGCAGTATCACCGAGCCACTGCACGAGACCTAACCAGCTGTCGTCTGCTGTCGAGTCGGTGAAGGTGGCGCAGATACCGAAGGATTGATCCAGCGGATTTTCGATACGGCATAACTGAAAGAGATTGATCGCAAGGCGGATGGCTTTTGCATCTGACAGGCCGGGAATTAGCTGGTCGGCGAACCGCGTGGTAATCTCCGGGTGTGACTGACTGAGGTTCGCAATATATTCAGCGGTAGCCGATTTTGCCAGGGGCTTAAGTACGCGATCGAGGCGTGGGCAATGGAAAAACGGGGTCAGCAGTTCGGTCATTTTCTTGTCCGGCATCACCGGCCGGATGATTACATGCATGTTTTCACCCAGCTCCCGACTTAGCCCTTCCTGAAACATTTCTAGACTGTGTTTTGTTCTGTCCGTCTGGCTGGTGCCCGTTGCGATACTGAGTTGCTGACTGTTGCGGGTTTCGGGACGAAGCATTCGTGCGGCCCGCTGTCCCAGTGCCAGTTCTTCATTGACACCCTTATCAGTCAATTGGGCAATGCGTGCCGGGTTGTTGCGTAACCAATCGGCCATGCGATGGATATCGACACGCAGCTGGCTACCGGCTTTGGTTAATGGCCGGGTTCCCACCAGTGTTTCATATTCACTGACCAGTGCCAGAACATCATCCAGCTCAATGGGGTGGCGGGAACCATGTCGCCCCAGGTGATTGATATGCAACAACTGACATCCTGCCGGTTCTGTGGGTATCGCGCGGGGACTTGGATAGGTTCTGTGGGTTCCCAGGTAGGATTGAAGTCGGGCGTTTCGTTGTTGGTGTTCGCTGTTTTTCAGCGGTAGCTTTTCAGCCATAGTCCCGAGAGAGATAAACAGCAAGCAGCACAGGCAGGCGAATATGGATGAGCAATGCTTGGCTGACACGGAATGCCTCCTTATTAATAGAGCAAGGCAGCATAGACCAAAAGCACTGGTTAGCTAGGCACGAAGTGTAGTTCTTTACATTGCATCCATGGGATAGCCAATTGGGCAGGGGGAACGCCGCGATACATCGGTATCGCGGCCAAGCTCAAGCTGTCGTGCGCTCACCCAGATAGTAATCGCGCAGGTATTGGGCAACGCCGTGTTCATTGTTCGACAGGGTTGTGTCGAGACCGGAGAGTCTGGCTATCAGTAGTGGGTCAGCGTTTTCCATGCACACACCACGACCGACCATGGCCAGCATCTCCAGATCATTGAGGCCATCACCAAAGGCCATGATGTCACCCGGTTTTGCGTGCAGGCGTGGCAACAGCTCAGCCAGCGCCTGTCCTTTGTTGACGCCGGCGGTCATGATTTCCAGACAACCCGGTGATGACCAGGTAATACTGACCTGGTCACCGAGCTGAGCCTTGATGCTTGCTTCCAGGGGCAGCAGGTATTCACGGTTTCTGGCGTTGAAGAAAACTTTGCAAACACCCTTGCGAGGCATGTTTGCTGCAGCGCTAACCTGGTAGGTAAATCCGGAGTCCCGGTGGTATTCGGCTAGCTCAGGAAAGGCCTGGGTGACAAACCAGCGGTCTTCCAGGTTGACGCTCATCAGAGTGTCATCAGCAAATTGCTCGGACAGTGCATAGAGTGCTGGCAGCAGATCCGGGGACAAGTCGTGACTGACCAGCACATCATCTGTTGGGCTATGGACGCGGGCGCCGTTGGAGCTGATCAGGTACATGGGAATGCCCAGCTGATCCCGAAAATAACGGGCATCGCCCCAGGGGCGCCCGGTTGCCATGATAAAGCGGATGCCACCGCTCAGTTGGCGTAAAATGGCGCAGGAGGTCTCGGAAATGGCGTGCTCCTGGTTAAGCAGTGTGCCGTCCAGGTCGGTGACAACAATACGGTACATCGAAATTCCTTGGTCAGGCTGAGGGAGCCAGTGTCGTTTTTATGGGTGGCGTATGAATTGGATGTTGCTGTTGGCCAAGTGAAAGCCCGATTTTATGCGGCGAATCCAGGGGATTGTTATGACATGGGACAAGGTTTTGTAATAGCTGAGGATGGGGATCTGTCGGGCCTGTGGCGATGCAGGTTTTCTTGCGCTGGAAGCATACTGGTTATCCGGTCTGTCTATGCTTGAAGGGTTACCGCTATACTCCCGCCTTTTTAAAGCCTTATCCTGACGACCTGGAGAGAGCCTTTGCTCAGTTACCGTCACAGTTTTCATGCCGGCAATCATGCCGATGTGCTCAAACATGCCACCCAGACATTGATCCTTGAAAAGCTTAAGGCCAAGGACAAGCCTTTTGTTTATCTCGATAGTCACAGTGGTGCAGGTCTGTACCGGCTGGATAGTGAAGAAGCCCGCAAGACAGCGGAATATGAAACCGGTATTGGTCGGTTGTCTGCGCAATTGGGCGATTACCCTGAACTCTCATCTTACGATGCCGTGATTCGACAACTGAATCCGAAAGGAGCGTTGCAATACTATCCGGGTTCACCTGCCATTGCCGGCGCCATGCTGCGTGAACAGGATCAGCTGGTGCTGATGGAGTTGCATAATCGCGAGATTGACGTGCTGCGGAAAAATATGGGGCGTGACCGACGAGTCACTATCCATCACCGTGACGGTTTCGAAGGATTGTCTGCGATTCTGCCTTTGCCGGTGCGCCGTGGACTGGTGCTGATTGACCCTTCCTATGAAATCAAGGAGGACTATCAACACACGCTTAATGCCGTGGTTTCGGCCTGGAAGAAGTGGCCAGTGGGCATTTTTGCGATCTGGTATCCGATTCTTTCACGCCAGCGCGACCGGAGTCGCTGGTTGCTTGAGCAGCTAGCCCGAGTGCCGTTTGCCAATCTTCTGGTGACGGAGCTGGCGGTTTCAGAACAGGCAGAAGATTATGGTATGCACGGTTCCGGCATGGTGATTGTCAATGCCCCCTGGCAACTGGATGAGCAGTTGTCGGCATTGCTGCCTCGCCTTCAGGATTGCTTGGCGCCGAACGGGCAGGGACAGTGCCGGGTGGAATGGCTGATTGAACCGAAGTAATGCGTGAGTTGTTGATGGTCAGTGTATTCGTGGCAATGAAGATTGCTGCGAGATCATGTTGCATTTGACTATTATGTAGAGTCCCGGACCACCAGGGTGGTGGCCGGGTTGTATGATCTCAGGTGTGTTTATTTTGGCAGTTTGCCGTCAACACCTTCGACATACCAGTTCATGGACAAAATGTCCGAGTCGGTCAGTGTGGTGCCAGCGGCGACTTTCAGTGACCCATCTTGAGCCTTTATTGGACCTTGGAAGATAGCCAGCTCTCCACTGGTTAATTCAGCCTTGAGTGACTCAACCTGTTTGACCACCGCTTCTGGAATGGCCTTATTGTACGGTGCCATCTCAATCATACCGGCGGCGAAACCGCCCCAGACATCAGCGGCTTTCCAGTTCTTGTCCAGCACCGCTTTGGTTGTATCGGTGTAATAACCCGACCAGTCGACCAAGCTGCCGGTCAGATGCGCATCGGGACCAAACCGGGTCATGTCGGTGTCATAGCCAAACGCGTAAACGCCTTTATCCTGGGCAGCCTGTACCGGTGCCGGTGAATCCGTGTGCTGGTTAATAATGTCAGCGCCCTGTGCGATAAGACTTTCAGCTGCTTCGCGCTCCTTGGCGGGGTCATACCAGCTATTGATCCAGACCACTTTTACCTTGGCGTCAGGGTTGACAGAGCGCAGACCCAGGGCGAATGCATTAATGCCCTGAACGACTTCCGGTATTGGGAAGGATCCCACATAACCAATCGTATTGGACTTGGTCATGTGGCCGGCGATGACACCCGTCAGGTAGCGTCCTTCATAGAAACGGGCGGAATAGGTGCCAACGTTCTTTGCCCGTTTGTAGCCGGTGGCGTGCTGGAACTTAACATTAGGGAACTGTTTCGCGACTTTCAGGGTCGGGTTCATGTAGCCGAATGATGTAGTGAATATGAGATCATGACCCTGTTGCGCCAGGGTGCGGATTACCCGCTCCGCATCGGCGCCTTCAGCGACACTTTCAACGAAGGTGGTTTCCACTTTCTCTTCACCGAGGCTTTCCAGCATTTCGCGGCGACCCTCGTCGTGGCCAAATGTCCATCCGGCGTCGCCTACTGGGCCGACGTAGACAAAACCGACTTTCAACGGTTTTTCCGCACTGGCCATGGCCAGGCTTGAGAGAGCAGCGGTCATGAGTATGGCCGCAGTTTGTTTCAGCAGTTTTTTCATTGTGACTCCCGTGTTGTGACTGCTTGTTGTCGTTATTGTCTGCTCAATGATGGATGGCACCGTGTTTAATGGCCGGGATGCCAGGGTTTGCCAAGTGACATGGGCGCCATCAGGTGTTTTCGTGCCTGGTTCTGTGACAGCAAAACGAGCACGACGATGGTCGCTACATAAGGCAGAGTGGCCAGCAGGTTGGATGACACACTGACACCGGTTCCTTGTAACACCAGATGCAAGATACTTGCCGCACCAAACAGCCAGGCACCCAGAATAATCCGTCCGACTCGCCAGCTGGCGAACACGACCAGTGCCAGTGCGATCCAACCTCGACCGGCGGTCATGTTTTCAGTCCACAGCGGCGTGTAGGCCAGTGACAAATACGCGCCGCCGAGACCCGCCATGGCACCACCAAAGAGCACGGCCAGGTAGCGGACCTGCATCACCGGAAGCCCGACAGCTGTCGCCGAGTGAGGATTTTCTCCAACCGCCAGGGTGGTGAGGCCTGCGTGACTAAAGCGGAAAAAGCACCACACCAGCACCGTGAGAATCAGTGAAACATAGACCAGGGGATCTTGTGTAAACAAGGCTTTGCCGATAATGGGAATCTCAGACAGCCAGGGAATGACCATGGGTTGGAGGCCTGTCAGGGCTCGACCGACATAATCACCCCCAATCCAGGCGCTAAGGCCTGTACCGATAATGGTGAGCGCCAGCCCCGTGGCAACCTGGTTGGCGCGCAGATTCAGTGCCACCAGTCCGAACAGCAGTGCCATAGCGATACCGGCTGTCATACCGATAAGAACGCCGAGAGTCAGGCTACCGGTGGTGACGGCGCCCATAAAGCCGGCCACGGCACCCATTAGCATCATGCCTTCCTGGCCTAGGTTCAACACGCCGGATTTTTCACAGACCATCTCGCCCAGGGCGACCAGTAACAGTGGGGTGCCGGTACGCACCATGGCAAACAGAATGCTGGTTAGCAGATCGATATCCATGTCAGCCCTCCACAGCGTTGGTGATGGTTGCAGCAGGTGCCTGCTCGACGACATTGGTCGGATGTTTAAGGCGTATGCGGTAGCCAACCAGGAAATCGCAAGCCAGCAGGAACATCAGCAGCATCCCTTGGAATAGGCTGCCTAGGGCCAGAGGCAGGCCGAGGCTGATCTGCCCCATCTCTCCGCCCATGTAGACCAGCGCCATCAGTGCGCTGGCCAGGGTAATACCCACGGGGTGCAACCGTCCTAGGAAAGCGACGATGATGGCAGCATAGCCATACCCCGGTGATACCTGCGGCACCAACTGGCCAATGGGGCCGGTCACTTCACTGATACCGGCAAGGCCAGCCAGTGCACCACAAAAGAGAAAGCTGAAATAAACCAGTTTCTTTTCACTGAAGCCGGCGTATCCTGCTGCGCCACGATCCAGCCCGATGACCCGCAGCTGGAACCCGATAAATAACCGGCTCATTAACACCCAGACAACAACAACAGCCAGCAGGGCAAACAGCAGCCCGGGATGGAGTCGGGTACCTTCAATTAGTATGGGTAGTGTGACAGCGTCTTCAAACAGGGCGGATTGCGGGAAGTTAAAGCCATAGGGATCCATCAATGGGCCATGTACCCCGAACAGCAGCAGGTTCAGGGCAATATAGTTAAGCATGATGGTGGTCAGGATTTCATTGGTATTGCAGTGATTGCGTAGAAAGGCCGGTATTGCCGCCCAGGCGAGTCCTGCAGCGGCACCTGACAGGAGTACAATCGGCAGTGCAACGACGCCCAGTGTCTCAACCCATTCCAGGGCGACATACCCGCCGATCAGGGCGCCCATTACGAACTGGCCTTCTGCCCCGATATTCCAGATGCTGGCCCTGAAACAAATGGCCAAGCCCAGTGCGCAGAGTAGCATGGGGGCCGCTTTAATACAGAGTTCCGCAACGCCGTACCAAGAACTGACAGGTGCAATAAAAAAGGTGTAGAGACCAACTAAGGGATCCTGTCCCCGCCACAGGAAAATGAGTACACCGGCTGTAAGGGTTAGCAGGGTGGCCAGCAGCGGTGACAGGTAGGCCATTACCCGGGAATCCTGCGGCCGTCGTTCAATGCTCAGGCGCATACTTTTCCTCCGGGCTTTCTGGTGTTGGATTGAGGGGTGTTGAAGTGATGTCGTCTACGGTGAACAGGCCGGCCATCCAGCTCCCCACTTCATCGAGACTGACGTCATCGGTCGGCTTTATCGGTGACAACTGACCGTTACACAGTGCGCCGATTCGGTCGCTTATCTGGAACAGTTCATCCAAGTCTTCAGAAATAACAATGATGGCAGCGCCCGCATCTCGCAGGGCAATCAAGGCTTCATGGATGGTGTTGGCTGCACCGACATCGACGCCCCAGGTGGGATGCGCGCAAACCAATACCTCGGGACGTTGCAGAATCTCCCGACCAATAATGAATTTTTGCAGGTTGCCGCCGGACAAGCTTTTGGCCGCTGCTTTGCTGGTGGATGTCTTGACGCCAAAGTGTTCGATGATACGGTCGGCGAAGGCCGTGACACGCCGGTTGCGGACAAAGCCGCCGGTAACAGTATCCTGCAGAAAACCGGTCAGCAGGGTGTTGTCGCGAAGGTGCATATCCGGCACAGCACCGCGCCCCAGTCGCTCTTCCGGCACCATGCAAATGCCGTTTGCCCGTCGTCGACGGGGTGACCAGTGACCAATAGATTGATCATCCATCTGTAAACTCTGTTTCACGCTGGCGCGTCGTTCACCGCTAAGCAGTGATAACAACTCTTTCTGACCATTTCCGGCCACCCCGGCAATACCCAGGATTTCACCGCGCAGTGCAGAAAAATGAACACCTTTGAGGGCTGTTCCAAAGCTGTGATCTGCCGGTTCGGATAACTGGTCAATAATCAGTGCCGCGTTTTTTCCGGTCTGGCTGGGATAGCGGGTATGCAGTCGGGCGTTGTTGCCGACCATCATCCTGGCCATGGCCTGGGGTGCGGTGGTTTTTGGGTTGCACTGACCGGTAATACGGCCATGGCGAAGGATCGTGGCAGTGTGGCAGAGTGCCTGTACTTCATGCAGCTTGTGGCTGATAAACAGAATGCTGCAACCTTCCTGGCTTAACTGTCGCAGGACAATAAACAGTTTGTCGACTTCAGAGGGTGTAAGTACCGATGTAGGTTCATCCAGAATCAACAGGCGGACTTTCTGGATAAGGCAGCGGATAATCTCCACACGCTGTCGTTCACCCGTTGATAGAGTATGGACATGACGGTCAGGATCGACCGGCATCCCATACTGTTCAGCGGTTTCGGTAATGCGTATGGCCAGGGATTTCAGGTTGCCGGTACTTTTTTTGCCCAGAGAGAGGGCAATGTTTTGGGCAACTGTGAGGGTTTCGAACAGGGAGAAATGCTGAAACACCATGCCGATGCCCAGCTGTCTGGCCTGTGCCGGTGAGTTCAGTCTGGCAGGCTTTCCGTCCCACCAGATTTGTCCTTTGTCTGGTTGGGTGACGCCGTAGAGAATTTTCATCAATGTGCTTTTGCCGGCACCGTTTTCACCCAGCAGGGCGTGGATCTCGCCGGGTTGAATCGACAGGGCAATATTGTCGCTGGCAATGACACCGGGATAGGTTTTGGTGACGCCCTCGCAACGGATGCGGGGGATGGCATCCGTTTCCGCGGGATGGCCTGAATCCATAAGCGTGCTGCTCCGGTTGTGTGGCACGGTCTGATTCCTTTCAGCCCTGCTGTGTTGTTATTGGTCTGTGTGACGCAGGTGGTCGGTGATCATTGGGATGATGGCCGACCATTAAAAACGGTTGTTTGTCTGTTACACGTCAGATTTTGACGATAACCGTTTCTCTATGAGGCGATATTGTATGACAAAACGCGGGTTCTGAAAGCCCGTCAGGATGCTGAACCGGGTTATCTTTTGATAAACAAAGCAGAAGTTAACGCGATTTAGGAGAGAAATGTCGTAAAACGGGGGGGCAATGCGCACGTTCTTAACCGATGAGAACATGCGCAGCGATCTTACAAAAGAGACGTTAGCCTTCGACCTTTTCCCACACCTGGGAACGGCCAATGAGCGCAAAACCGATGAAACCACGGACTTCCAGCTTCTTGCCGCCGTCCAGTACTTTCATGTTAGCGGAGTAAACTTTGCCGTTTTCCGGATCCAGGATCTTGCCGTCTTCATACTGGCCGTCCTTGTCTTTCATGTTCCAGATGATGGTCATGCCTTCGATGGGCTGATTCTTGCGGCTGCCGTCACACTTCTTACAGACTTCCTGACGTTTGGCTTCGTCCATGATTTGCATAACCTTGCCGGTCAGTACGCCGTTGTCTTCCTGGATGGTAACGATGCTTTTTACTTCACCGGTTTCGTCGTCAATGGTTTTCC
The DNA here is from genome assembly GCA_964291505.2 of uncultured Kistimonas sp. Classification (GTDB taxonomy): domain Bacteria; phylum Pseudomonadota; class Gammaproteobacteria; order Pseudomonadales; family Endozoicomonadaceae; genus Kistimonas. The sequence continues at coordinate 1,255,110 of OZ220216.1, forward strand.
ATTGGCCCACTGCCGTTTGCGCCATAACCTGGCTGGTGGCGAACAGCGCGGCAAGCAGGATCATGGCCTGTTTGATGGAGGGCAAGAAGGCTGGGAGCTTCATGATGACATTTCCTTGTTGTAATCAGACAGTCGGGTTCAATGAGTGAATGGGGCGGGAGTCTATCATCAACCCGACAGGGTGATCAGTGGCTGAATCGTAAAGATGTTTACGGCGTGTAAGTCAGTCGCGATGAAATACCCCATTATAGTTTGAACAATTTGCCCCTGACGCTGAGTCGGTAGTCCGATGGCGTCACTTGGATTTTCTGTTTGAACAAGCGACAGAAGTAGCCGGTATCCTGAAACCCGGTATGAAGGGCAACTTCCGTGATGCTCAGGTTGGTGGTTTTCAGCAGATCCCTGGCAGCAGCCAGCCGGAGATTGTTGAGGTATTCCAGTGGTGTGACGCCGGTTGCTTCTTTGAAACGTCGGTTAAGTGAACGCTGGCTCAGGGAGAAGTAAGCGGCCAGTTCGCGCATATTCACGACTTCGCCCAAGTGTTCATGCAGCCATTGCTGGATGGTGATGATGGTTTCATCCTCATGGGCACTGTCCTGCTCGAACGAATAAAACACGTCATTCAGTGGCCGGCGGATTTCCGGCGAGAACTGCCGTTCAACCCGGGCGGCGACGGTGTCATCAAAGAAGTGACTGATCAGATGCACCATCAGATCGGCAACCGAGTTGACGCTGCCGGCACAGTAAAGTTGGCCACTCTGGGTAATCAGATGGTGGCGTTTCAGGATCACCCGCGGAAACAGGTGCTCAAACTGATCCAGATAATGCCAGTGGGTGGTGGCTGGCTTTCCATCGAGTAGTCCGGCGCCTGCCATCAGGTAAACGCCTGTGCCAGCGGCGCAGATCAGTGCGCCATCCTGATAGCGCTGGCGCAACCACGCAATCAGGTCCGGATAGCGCTGCAGGAGCGGACGGGGATTACGCCACAGGGCTGGCAAGATAATCAGATTGCAGTGCTCTATATCCAGATAGCTGCAATCGGGAAGGAGCCGGAGGCCGCCACTCAGGGTGAGGGGCGCGCTGTCATGGCTTGCGGTTACCAGGGTGAGATTCGGGTAGCTGGCATTCAGGCTGTCACCGATGGTTTTCGCGGCAGACAGCATCTCAGCAGGCAGGCTGATGCTGGTCCCGATCATGCGGTCAAGCGCCACCATACAGACCGAGAGGGTGGCAGGATTCGCGATAGGTATTTCCACGGCATTTGCCTGTTTTGGCCAATATGTCTAATTATATGGCCAAAATGGCGAATTGGTAGGCGGTCGTCCTGAATACACTATGAATTAAAGACATTTAGTCATTACTTGATTCAGAGGGCGGAATCGTTGGTTCCGCCCGGGTCGGCGTCTGCTCCGGCCCTGGATATCCGGAGGTTGTTAGGTTGTCCAGATTACCCGTTATCGTTGCCCAGGGGGGCATTGGCCCGGCGGGCCGTACATCCGGCTTCAATGCCTATTGCCGTCTCGTGTTCGAGGCCCTGGGGCAGGAGCAGGCCGATCATACCCTTTCCAGCCTGGCGGCTTTGACTGGTGCCGAGTCTGCCGATCAGCAGCGGCTGTTGGATGATACGCTGATCCGGAAGCTGGATGGCACCTTGTTTGATCCTGACCATACGCCACTGCACAACCTGCTCAAGGTGCAGGATGGCAGTCAGCTGATTCTGCGTCGTCGTCAGCTGCCAAAAGATTTGCCATCCGGATGGCAGGTGACTGAGCTTGATAGTGACCGGGTTCAGGTGAGCTTCGGTAGTGAACAGTCACTATTGGTGCCGGGAACTCAGCCTTCACCGGTGTATGCAGCGGGTCAGCTGCCAACCGGTTTCCATCCAGAGAAGCTGTATCAATCACGCAACCATCCCCGTGGACTGGCCATGACCGTGTACGGGGCTTCTGATGCTCTGATGTCACTGGGGATTCCGTTCGACACCCTGAAACAACAGATCAGCCCTGATCAGATCTCGGTCTATGCCGGCAGCAGCATGAGCCAGCTGGATCACAACGGCAACGGTGGCATGCTGCAGGCGCGTCTACAGGGTAAGCGAGTGACATCCAAGCAGTTGCCTCTGGGCTTTGCGGAAATGCCGGCGGATTTCATCAACGCCTATGTGTTGGGTAGCTTTGGCAGCACAGGCACGAACATGGGCGCCTGCGCTACCTTCCTGTATAACCTGCGTCAGGGCATTAACGACATCCGTTCCGGCCGCGCGCGACTAGTCATCGTCGGAAACAGTGAGGCCCCGCTGACGCCGGAAGTGATTGACGGTTACACTAATATGGGGGCACTGGCTTCCGACAAGAACCTGCGGGTGCTGGACAAGCTAGGCAAGGATGACATTCTGGATTATCGGCGTGCCTGCCGCCCGTTTGGCGAGAACTGCGGCTTTACCCTGGCGGAATCTGCCCAGTTCTTTGTCCTGATGGACGATGAGCTGGCCCTGCAAACCGGTGCACCTATCCTTGGCGCAGTGGCCGATGTGTTTGTAAACGCGGATGGTCACAAGCAATCCATCTCCGGCCCGGGTGCAGGCAACTACATTACCTTTGCCAAGGCTGTGTCACTGGCCTGCAGCATCTTTGGTGATGAGGTGGTGCGTAATCACTCCTTTGTTCAGGCTCACGGTTCCGGTACGCCGCAGAACCGGATTACCGAATCCCATATCCTGGATGAAGTCGCTCGTACCTTCGGGATCAAGCACTGGCCGGTCACCGCCATCAAGAGCCGTGTGGGGCACTCGCTGGCCACGGCGGCCGGTGATCAGTTGATGGCAACCCTAGGGGTTTGGCAGCATGGCCTGATTCCGGGCATCACTACTATCGACCGTATTGCGGATGACGTGCATCAGGAACGTTTGCAAGTGGTGACTGACCACTTGGCGGCAGGGCATGATGGTCTGGATATGGCCTTCCTGAATGCCAAGGGCTTCGGTGGCAATAACGCAACCGCCATGGTGATTGCGCCACAGCGAGTACAGAGCATGCTGGAAAAACGCCACGGTCAGTCCGCTATGAAGGCATGGCACCAGCGCAATGAGTCCGTCGTTGAAACTGCAGCTGCCTATGAGCAGGGCATGTGTGCGGGAACCATCTCACCGCTGTACCGTTTTGGTGAAAATGTCATCACTGACAGCGAGATCCGCCTGAGCCGTGAGCAGGTGGAACTGGGTGACGTATCCGTGTCGCTGCGTATGGACAACCCTTGGGCTGACTGCGTTTAATACCCCCCTTGCAGGCTGGCGCCCGTCCAGCCTGCCACGATCATGACAACAACCATTCCAGCTGATAACCCGCAGGACGTTCCTCTTGATTAAAACCGGTACGCCATCGTTACGTATTTCCCGTCGTCAACTTGAACCTGTCATCCTGCTGCTGGTGCTCGGAAGCCTGTTCGGTTATCTCGGACATACCATGGGGGTGACGAACATGTTCAACACCCTGATGAAGACGGCTCACGAGTTGTTGTTGAATACCGTCCTGTACCTCATGGGCGTAACCGTGCTCAGTGGTGCACTCGGACGACTGTTGCTGGAGTTCGGTGTTGTAGGGCTGCTCGAAAAACTACTGGCGCCACTGATGCGTCCGCTGTTCAACCTGCCTGGACGTGCGTCACTGGCGGCGCTGATGACCTTTTTCTCTGATAACCCGGCGATTGTCAGCCTGGCCAAGGATGAGCGCTACAGCAAAGGTTTCACCGAGAGGGAGCTGATTTCCCTCAGTAACTTTGGTACCGCCTTCGGCATGGGGCTGGTGGTGATCACCTTTATGGCCACCCTGCAGGATGGCCCGTCAGGCCAGGTCGGCGGATTTTTCATGCCGGCGATGATCGGCCTGGCGGGCGCAATGATTGGCGGCATGGTGTCAACTCGCCTGATGCAGTGGTTTATCCGTGATGAAGTCAGTGATGACCGTTCCATCGTTGAGTCCGGTTTGCCGGATGATGAATCTGAAGAAGGCCCACTACAACCGGTCTGGCTGCGTTGCCTGGATTCGCTGCTGGATGGCGGTAAGTCCGGTGTTGAGCTGGGTTTGGCGATTATCCCCGGTGTGCTGATTATCAGTACCTTTGTCATGATGCTGACATTCGGTCACCCGGAGGGTGGCTATACCGGCGATGCGTTTGAAGGCGTCGCACTGTTGCCGGTGTTGGCGGGTCATGTTTCCGGCCTGTTTTATCTGCTGTTTGGTTTTCAAAGCCCGGAGCTGGTGGCGTTTCCGGTCACTTCACTGGGGGCGGTTGGCGCAGCCATCTCCATGGTGCCGGCGTTCCTGAAGCAGGGTATTGTGACGGGGAGCGATATTGCCGTATTCACAGCCATGGGCATGTGCTGGAGTGGCTTCCTTAGTACCCATACGGCGATGCTGGATACACTCGGTAAGCGAATACTGACATCGAAGGCGATACTGGCCCATGCGGTTGGGGGTATCTGTGCAGGGGTCGCAGCACGTTACCTTTTCCTCCTGATCACCGCCCTGTAATCAGTAAAAAAAGGCAGCGTTCGCTGCCTTTTCTTGTAGTGGATTCTCAGTGTCGGTTGCAGGCTGCGGTACCCGCTGCCAGTGCCTTGAGAATATCCTTCCGCCGAATCATGCCACTTACGCGACCATTGTCTACGACAGCAAATGTGGTGGTTTCCGGCTGATGTTTTAAGGTCGTTGCCAGCATAAGAATATCGGTTTCCGAGGATACATTGATCTCAGGGGTAACCATGATATCCATAGCCTGAAGATTCAGGTCACAGTGGTAGCTGGCCAGCATCGCCCGTTCCAGTACGGATTGTTCGGTGATCACACCCAGTAGCTGGCCGGTGGCATTGCTGACGGGCAGTGCGGCGGAATCGTGATGCATGAAAGCATCCAGCACCTGTGACAGCGTGGCGTCCGGTGATACAGAAGCAATGCTGGTCTGCATATAATCCTTCACTTTGATGGCAGGAATCATCGTGTCTCTCCTTGTTGAATCGTAATGCGATACCCGGTTTGCGGATCAAATTGGATCCTGATTGAGCGGGTTTAACGTCAGTATGGAGAGCGCATTCTGATAATCCCAATCAATGCTATTAATGATCGGGATAGTTTTATTTGATTGGGAGATGTTTGTCCCATGGGCAGGCTTGATCAACCTGCCCATGCTGCCAAACGATCAGATGTTATTGAGAGAAGGGGCTTTCTGGGCGGGTGTCATAGTGATATAGCGCTGCAGGGTCGACAGGATGACGCCATACAATGGAAGCATCAACACCCCTGAAATCAGCATTTTGAAACCAAAATCCACCCAGGCGATTTCGACCCAATGCGTGGCCATGAAAGCGTCGGTGCTGTTGTAAAACGCCACGGCAAAGAAAACGACAGTATCCAGTGCGTTACCGATAAACGACGATGCCGTGGGAGCAACCCACCAGGCTTTAAGCCGACGCAAACGGTTGAAAACCGTGACGTCCAACAGTTGACCCGCCATATAAGCAGAGAAACTGGCAAAGGCGATTCGCGCCACAAACAGGTTGAACTCGCTCAGTGTACCCAGTCCCTGGAAAGAGCCTTGATGGAACATCACTGAGATTGCATACGACACCAACAGTGCAGGCAGCATGACCCGGGCAATAATACGTCTTGCCAGCGTGGCGCCATAGACGCGAACGGTCAGGTCCGTGGCAACATACACCAGCGGGAACGTGAACGCGCCCCAGGTGACATGGAAACCAAACAGGGTAAAGGGCAGCTGAACCAGGTAATTACTGGCCGAAATTACCAGTATATGCAGGACGACCAGGATCCACAGGGTATGCTCCGGCGCGGCGGTCAGGATTCCAGTCGTTTTGTCTGGTGATTGAGCGTTGTTTTCCATCGGTATTGATGAGATTTGCGTAAAACCGGGCATCGTAATCGATCAGGGAACCATAAACAATCAAGGATTCCGGTGATAGTTGTTGATGTCATCACGCATGGTTATTTCATATCTGATGCAATTACCTTGGAATTAGTGGTTGTTCCGATATGAGTTCGGGTAGTTGCGGTAATGGGTACGGAAGCGGATACTTGCAGAGGTCGTTAACTAGCGGAAACTTCCCATGGCCTGTCGTGTCACCTCACCCATCCTGCTGGCGGCTGCCATCCTGCTATCGGGCAGTGTTATGGCTGCAGAAACCATTAAACTGGAGCCCGGTGCTGATAACACGGAAACCCAGCTGATTCTCTATACCGATCAGGGCGTTGTTGAGCAAAAAGTGCCCGCCCGGCTGCCTGCGGGGCAGAGTCAATTGTCCTTACGACCCGACTACCATTCCTGGCAAATGGACAGCCTGCAGCTGTGGACGGAAAGTAAGCGCGGTGATACCTATGCGGATAGTATCAGCTGGCTTCAGCCGCCTGACAATCGTGAGCAATTGATTGCCGGCATGCTGGGTAATGAGGTGGAGGTTTATCGTAACGGTGTCGAAGCGCCCAGTACGGGGCGTCTGGTCTACTGGCGCAATGGCACCGGTATCTTGCAATGGGCATCGGGACGGCAGGAAGTCTTTTCGGCGGATCGTGATGTCATGATTCGCAGTCTTGACCGTGGCCCTCTGGGCAACCAACGATTGGCGCCGCCCCTGGTGGCTGATTTCAGCCTTGATAAACCGGCAAGCTCGGTTTTGGTGTCGTATATCAACCAGAACCTGGGTTACCAGACCTGGTATCAGCTGATCACGGATAACGAGGGCAAGGGTATGACCTTGATCCATGATGCGCTTCTGGCCAATAACTCTGACAGCGATTACCAGCAGGCGGTGATCCAGCTGGCATCCGGGGAAACCGGTGCGGTGCCCCAGGTGATGATGGCGCGGAGTTATGCTTCCGGCATGGCGGAGATGGATAATCAGTCGCGACGCCGGGGCGATCTTTATTTTACTGCTGTACCGGGTAACCATGACCTGCCGCCACGCAGTCGGCAGAAAATCCGTTTGTCGGTCATGGATGATCTGAAAGGCGGACATTATTACCAGTACCGTTTTTACGGACAGTCCCAGCCTGGCAACCGGCCGGTACAGGGACACCCCATCCAGATGATTCGATTCACTGCACCGGCTGATTTACCGGCTGGTAGGGTACGGGTATTCGAGGAAGACAGTGACGGTCGGCTGTTCATGACCGGCGAAAGCATGCTGGAACAATCCGCAGCCGGTTCACAAGTGCTGCTGGGGCAGGGGGAAGCGTATACCGTAGAAGTTGAGCGTAGCCGGCTGGATGTGCGCCAGCAGGTCAATCAATTGATCGTTTCCTGGCAGTTGGTAATCAGAAACCGCAAGAATGAGATGATTCGGCTGCGGATCATGGATGAAGATCGTGATCTTCTGCGAGTTGATCAGCTCAAGGGGGTTGAGTTGGCAGATGATGGTGCGTTGACGGTCGATCTTTCAGCGAACAGCGAGAAGAAAGTGTATTTCTCCACGGTCTATCAACGGAAACAATAATCAGGGGAAACCATAGCAGGGTATCGTTCGGTGGTCGTGCTGACGGGGGCGGGCATTTCAGCGGAATCTGGCCTTCGCACTTTCCGGGCCAGTGATGGCCTGTGGGAAGACCACCGGATTGAAGATGTGGCGACACCGGAAGGTTTTGCCCGCAATCCCGCCCTCGTACAGGATTTCTACAACCAGCGCCGGCGACAGCTGGCCAACGTCGAGCCGAACGCCGCGCATCATGCGCTGGCAGATTTTGAGCGGCGTTTTGATGGACAGTTCCTACTGGTGACCCAAAACGTCGATGATCTGCATGAACGGGCCGGATCAGAAAATCTTCTGCACATGCACGGTGAGTTACGGCAAGCACGTTGTGTGGTGACCGGCGATATTGAACCGCAGGAAGGGGATATCTTGCCAGAGTCACGCTGCCGCTGCTGTGGGGTAGCCGGAAATCTGCGTCCCGATATTGTCTGGTTTAACGAAATGCCGTTGTATATGGATACTATCTATGACGCGCTGGCTGACTGTGATCTTTTTGTTGCCATTGGCACGTCCGGTAATGTCTATCCGGCAGCGGGTTTTGTCCTTGAGGCCAAGCAAAATGGGGCCAAGACCATTTTGCTAAACCTGGATGAAGTTGATAACGCGTCATTGTTTGATCAACAGATCATTGGTCCGGCAAGCTTGAAGGTGTCAGAGTTTTTTGGCCATCTGTAGTGCCATTATCCTCCACCTGTCAGGATAAATACGATGCTTTACCCGATCGCTTGCCCTGCGATTTGCCTTTTAATACTGAAGAATATTGATTTTTCTCAAACTCTCCAGAATGAGACAGCCCGGTTTCTTGCTCGTGTGACAATAACCAGGCATTGCTCACTTTCTAATCGTTAAACAGTTTGTTGAAACTGTTTTCGTCATGACGCATTGAGTCCGTAAGCTGCAACCGGTCAGGTGATCATTCATGGTGAAAAGAATACCCGTTGATCTGAATCTATTTACAGGCAGGGGATTCTTTCTACACTCATAAGCTCTATGCCCTGGCGGGTATTTCACCGATTCTCAGGCGACAGGTGTACGATGGCGATGAACAAACCACTACTGGTTTTAATGGATGATAATCGTTCGCTGTTTGAGAGCATGTTAGCGAGTCTTGACTATGAGGCTTGCGAACTGGAGTGGCGACAGTTCCCCGATGGAGAAACCTGTCTGAATGTTCTCAGTGACTGCCAGGGGCGTGATGTGGTGGTTCAATGCACACTGAATGATCCTGATACCAAACTCCTGCGTCTTTTTTTCCTGGTCGAGAATCTTCGGGAAATGGGGGGCCGGAGGATTGGTCTGATCGCACCTTACCTGGCGTATATGCGGCAGGATGCTCGTTTTTCACCCGGTGAAGCCGTCACTTCCCGCTATGTGGCCCGGATATTGTCAAGCTGCTTTGATTGGTTGGTGACCGTAGATCCTCACTTGCATCGCTTCCATTCATTGAATGAGCTCTATCAGCTTGAGGCCGTTGCACTGAGCGCCTGCCATGCTATTGCCCCCTGGATGATGAAAAAAGTCGCAAACCCCGTGTTGATTGGGCCTGACGAAGAGAGCGAACAGTGGGTAAAGGCTGTTGCAGAACTCAGTGGCGCGCCCTATCTGGTGCTGACAAAAGAACGGTATGGGGATCGTGACGTTAATGTTGGCCTGGGTGATGCTGTAGAACAGGCCGGCCGGCTGACTGATTACCGCGACTTTACGCCGGTGTTAATCGACGACATTGTTTCTACCGGCTCCACCATCTTGCAGGCCGCACGCCTTTTGCAGGAGAACGATTGTAAGCCTGCCGTTTGTATCGTCATACACCCACTCTTTGCCGGTCGGGCCATGCAGGCGTTGCAGGAAGGGTATGTGGATACCGTGATCAGCTGCAATACCATCCGCCACGAAAGTAATCAGATTGATCTGACGGAATCCATTGTGTCTGCAGTCAGGGATATGGTTATACGCTGACAACAACGGATGACAGAAGCATAACTATTTATTACCGAATACCAGACGGTTGACTGCTATTCTTGTGGCAATCCTTTCCGACCTTTGACTGAGATTATCCATGGACATTGAACGTATGAGCACCGAAGAGGTGCTGGAAGGCTTTATGGCGGGTTTTGCCCGCCGGAACCCCGGCGAAGAAGATTTCTATCAAGCCGTTCATGAACTGGCCACTGATGTACTGCCTTTCATGAAGGCTAATCCACGCTATCGCCGCATGGATCTGCTGGAGCGTCTGACGGAACCTGACCGCATCATTACCTTCCGCGTCAACTGGGTGGATGATGATCACAATGTTCGCACCAACCGGGGTTACCGCGTGCAGCACTGTAATTGCATCGGTCCGTACAAGGGGGGGATTCGGTTTCATAAGGATGTCACTCTCGACACCCTGAAATTCCTTGCCTTTGAGCAAACCTTCAAGAACAGCCTGACCGGTTTGCCCATGGGCGGTGCCAAAGGTGGCTCTGACTTCAATCCGAAAGGAAAATCGGACCTTGAAGTCATGAATTTCTGTCAGGCATTCATGACGCATCTTTACCGTTATATTGGTCCCCATACGGATATACCTGCCGGCGATATCGGTGTTGGAAGCCGTGAGGTCAGCTATCTCTTTGGCCAGTTCAAGCGACTGACTAACGAACTGACACCCGTCATGACAGGTAAGGATCTGGCCGTTGGTGGTTCTCTGATTCGTCCTGAAGCGACGGGGTATGGCGCTGTCTATATGGCTGAAAATATGCTGGACGTGAAAGGCGAGCGGTTGGATGGGAAGACTGCCGTGGTTTCCGGTTCCGGGAATGTGGCGATTTACGCTGCAGAAAAGCTGCTGCAGAAAGGGGCGAAGGTGCTGACACTCTCTGACTCTTCTGGCTATATCCTGGATAAACAGGGCATCACGCCGGAGAAACTGGAGTGGATCAAGGCCCTGAAATTCGAGCGTCGTGGTCGCATTGAAGAGTATGCTGATGCGTTCAGTGGCGTTGAATATCATGCGGATAAACGCCCTTGGGAAGTGTCCGCTGAGTTGGCTTTCCCCTGTGCCACCCAGAATGAGGTTGATGAATCGGATGCTCAGGATCTGGTCAGCAATGGTTGCAGGCTGGTGGCGGAAGGGGCGAACATGCCGACCCGAGAAGCTGGCGTGAAGGTCTTCCATCAGGCCGGTATCATGTTTGGTCCCGCAAAGGCTGCGAATGCTGGGGGGGTTGCAGTGTCTGGTCTGGAAATGTCACAGAACAGCATGCGCCTGAGCTGGAGCCGTGAAGAGGTTGATAGCCGGCTTCAGAATATTATGAAAGATATACATGCCCGAATGCTGCAGTATGGCCGCGATGGTGAAACCATTAACTACCAGCGCGGTGCGAATATTGCTGGTTACGTAAAAGTGGCCGATGCGATGATTGCGTTGGGAGTCATTTGATAGATTTCATACATTGAGAAATATCCCTCTTTTAATCGGAGAGGGATATTTTGAAAGAGGTTAGGCTATTGATTTTTAGTCTACTGCTTCCATATCATGCGCTGCGATAACGGCTCTCATTGCAGCAGGGTCTTGATGATATCGTTTGGCATGTTGGTAGGCAGTTGCTAGATCTATTGATGTTTTTTGGGATTTTAGCCTTTTCATCAGTTTCTGAGCCAGTGGAATAGGCCCGTTTTCAAGTGCATAATGGACTGCCATCATACCGTTAGTGTTTTCTTGACAGGTATCGGCTTCACTATCAATCAAAATGTGTGCGATTTCACTATGCCCATACTTACAAGCCAAAATTAATGCGGTAGAAGAATTTGTAGAGATGCAGTTTGTGTTTGCATTTAATTTTATTAATAGTTTAGCTGCTATTTTTTTTCCATGTGCCGCCGCTAACATTAATGCGGTAAAGTTTTTTTTACCTTTTGCATTAATATCTATCCCACAGCTTAATAGGAAGTGGATGGATGTTTCTTGTTCTTCTTCCGCTAAGGTGCAGAGTCCAGAAGCAAATTCTACGCCGAGCCTTATTAATGTTTGTATTCTGTTTCTGCAGTGTTCCATTGTTATAGGGTTTTCTAGCATCTCAGGGGATGAATAGAGCCTTATTGTACTTAATATTTTTGCATTATTTCTTAATAGTAAACCTGCGAAAAAATCGCCTAGCGTATCTATGTGATCTATCGCGTATGATAGTGGTGCATAGCCATGTATACATTTTCCTGATTCGTTGATGTCCACTTGACCTGATTCTACAAGTGTTCTAAATGTATTTTCCATTCTGTTCACGAGAGCGATTGTAATCAGTGTATCACCGCTTTCTTTTGCTCTTATAGTGAAGCGTTGATCCGCCCCCTCTTCTAAAAGCCATGTGGCAATATCATCGCGACCACACCCTAAGGCAGCTTCTAATAGGGTAGTCATTCCTTCATTGGCACGGATTTTTGAGTCAACGTGGATGTTATGAATTTTTATATGGTTTTTGAATGCGTCCAAATTTTCCCTTTCTAGTAATGGGCCAATGGTGTGTTTAAGCACGGTAGCTGATTTAAGAAATGATTCTACTTTTTTCTTTTCTATTTTGTGTGGGGGTTCCTTTCTCCTTGAGCCAGCGAGTTTAGTTGTAGATGATCTTATTTTCTTCTGCCTTTCTTGGGGTGGAGGAAGATCGTAACCTGTGGCGCCTTTGACTTGCGTTTCTTCTGTGTTCTTGTCATGTTCAGTTTTCTTTTTTGTTAGAGTCATACCTTGAAATTTTTTTGTTGTTTGTTTGATGTTAGGTGGTTGATTTCCATTCCCTGAAGGAGAGCCAGAGGGTGAAGGTAGCGGTAGTTGTGTTCGTTCCATTGCTGTATCCTTGTTTAATACTGAGTTAGTCGTTAGTGAAATGCACGCAACTCGTGATGAATGCTTCTGGTTAGAGAACGTTTCCATTTAGCTGTGTTGTAACTCTGACAGCTAAATCGAATATTTGTTTAGTTTGTTACTAATGCTGACATTATTAGCCGCTAACGATTGATAACAAACTATGTTGCTAAGTCCATAAGCTGGCTGATTACCATCATGACTCAGCCGCGGTATCGACGAAGCCTTTAAAGTCGTTGCTAAGTAGCAGATAAGATCGGCTGACTCAATTATAGAATCAGCGACTCAGGTATCGCATCCCATCCTCAATCCCCTTAACCGTTAAGGGGTACATCTTGTGATTCACCAGTTCACGAATGATAGTGGTTGAGGTGGTATATTCCCATGCATTCTCCGGGTAGGGATTCAGCCAGGCGATTTTACGGAATTTTTCCATAAAACGTAGCATCCAGGCGGAGCCGGCTTCATCATTCCAGTGCTCGATACTCCCGCCGGGATGGGTCACTTCATAAGGCGCCATGGCGGCATCGCCGATAAAGATTACTTTATAGTCACTGCCGTATTTGTGCAGGATGTCCAGGGTCTGGATACGCTCAGAATCCCGTCGGTAGTTATCCTTCCAGACAGATTCATAAATAAAGTTATGAAAATAAAAGAATTCAAGATGCTTGAACTCCGTTCGGATGGCTGAGAAGAGTTCTTCGCACACTTTAACGTGGGCATCCATGGTGCCGCCAATATCCATGAACAGCAGGACTTTCACGTTGTTGTGACGTTCTGGCACCATCTTGATGTCCAGCATGCCGCCGGACTGGGCGGTGGAACGAATGGTGTCGTCCAGATCCAGTTCCTCGGTGGCGCCTTCCCGGGCAAATTTACGCAGTCGTCTGAGTGCCATCTTGATGTTGCGTGTGCCCAGCTCAACACTGTCGTCCAGATTACGGTATTCCCGTTTATCCCAGACTTTCGCAGCGCGCTGGTTACGCCCACCATCCTGACCAATTCGGATCCCTTCCGGGTTGTAGCCATAGGCGCCGAACGGTGAGGTGCCACCGGTACCAATCCAGCGATTGCCGCCCTGGTGGCGTTCTTTCTGCTCCTCCAGGCGTTTGCGGAATTCTTCCAGCAGTTTTTCAAGACTGCCGAGGCTGTTGATCTTGGCTTTTTCTTCGTCGGTCAGGTATTTCTCGAATTCCTTGCGCAGCCAGTCTTCCGGGATCAATGCATCTAGCAGATTGTCCAGATCTTCCAGACCTTCGAAATAGGCGGAAAAGGCCCGATCGAACTTGTCAAAGTGACGTTCATCTTTCACCAGCACCGCGCGACTCAGGTGATAGAAATCATCCATATTGGCGAACGCAAGATGGGACTTCAGCGCCGCGACAAGATCCAGGTATTCCCGGATACTGACGGGAACCCGGAAGGTGCGCAGAGTATCGAAGAATGTCAGCAGCATGGGTTAACGTCCAGCCCGGCGTGCCATAAACGCCAGTTTTTCGAGTAGCTGGACATCCTGTTCGTTCTTGACCAGCGCGCCACAGAGAGGGGGAATCGCTTTACTGGGATCCCGTTGTTGCAACAGGTCGCTCGGAACTTCATCGGCCAGCAAGAGCTTAAGCCAGTCAATCAATTCTGAGGTGGAGGGTTTTTTCTTCAGTCCGGGCACTTTACGCACATCAAAAAAGACTTCCAGCGCTTCTTTCACCAGTTCCTGACTGATGTCAGGGAAGTGAACATCCACGATCGCTTTCATGGTGTCCTGATCCGGAAAGTTGATGTAGTGGAAGAAACAACGGCGGAGGAACGCATCCGGCAGTTCCTTCTCGTTGTTACTGGTAATGATGACGATCGGGCGCTGTTTGGCTTTGATCAGTTGGCGGGTTTCGTACACATAGAATTCCATCCGGTCGATCTCCTGGAGCAGATCGTTCGGGAATTCGATGTCGGCCTTGTCGATTTCATCAATCAGAAGCACTACCTGTTCGTCGGCAGTGAACGCTTCCCAGAGTTTGCCTTTGACGATGTAGTTGTTGATATCGTGAACCTTGTCATCGCCGAGTTGAGAGTCACGCAGGCGGGAGACTGCATCATAGTCGTACAAACCCTGCTGGGCGCGGGTGGTGGACTTGATGTTCCACTGGATCAACGGTTTACCCAAGGACGCCGCCACCTGTTCCGCCAGCATGGTCTTACCCGTACCAGGTTCACCCTTGACCAGCAGCGGACGCTGCAGGGTAACGGCGGCGTTGACAGCCATGCGCAGTTCGTCGGTAGCGATATACTGGTCAGTGCTCTTGAATGTCATGTGCTTTCCGTCGTTTCGGCCTTCCGGGCCTTGCGTTGAACGCTTGTTATTGATTGATCTCGCGCTACTTTAAACAAGCGTTTAATTGTTGGCAATTGGCGGAAGGTATCTTGGGAGGTTCTCTGTCGGTTTCAGGATAGGCTTTCTCGGGCGCATTTGCTGTGGTGGCTCTGGGGGAGCGCGTGCTGGCCCGTTCGGGGGGAGGCCCGGTTTGCCCGTGTCTGTTTTTCGCCGCATCGACAAGGCTTTCCTGCCTTGCGATGCTACCGCGGCATCCTTGCCGCTGCTGCAAACAGACACGGGCAAACCGGACCATTAGCTTCGTGCGAAGTGGGTGGTGTAGGCGCTTTCATATGCATTTCAGTTATTTGTAAATTATTTTTTCATCGTTCAAATGCATACGGTCTTTCCCTATAGTGGTGCATCATTTCAGTGGTTTTTGTTATCAACACCTACTAGAAAGGATCTCGATAATGTCCCGGATTTATGATGATAACTCGCTCTCAATCGGTCATACGCCGCTGGTGAAACTGAACCGGATCGGCAAGGGCTATGAGATTTACGCCAAGATTGAATCCCGTAATCCTGCCGGCAGTGTGAAATGCCGGATCGGCGCCAGCATGATCTGGGATGCGGAACAATCCGGTCGCCTCAAGCCCGGGATGGAACTGGTAGAACCCACCAGTGGTAACACCGGTATTGCCCTGGCATTTGTTGCTTCATCCCGGGGGATTCCCCTGACGTTGACCATGCCAGCGTCAATGAGTCTCGAGCGCCGGAAGATTCTCAAGGCACTGGGCGCGAATCTGGTGTTGACTGAGCCTGCGAAAGGCATGAATGGTGCCATTGCCAAGGCAAAAGAAATTGCTGTGAGTGATCCTGAGCGCTTCCTGCTGCTCCAGCAGTTTGAAAACCCCGCCAATCCGAGAATTCATGAGCAAACGACTGGCCCTGAAATCTGGGAAGATACCGACGGGGATATTGATATCCTGGTTGCAGGCGTGGGCACGGGTGGAACCATCACTGGGGTCTCCCGCTATATCAAGCAGGAAAAAGGTAAGGCGATTACCAGTATTGCGGTAGAACCTGTGGCATCCCCTGTCATCAGCCAGACGCTGGCGGGCGATGAAGTGAAACCGGCACCTCACAAGATTCAGGGCATTGGCGCCGGCTTTGTGCCCAAGAATCTGGATCTCTCTATCGTTGATAGTGTGGAGCAGGTTACCAATGAAGAAGCGATGGAAACCGCGCTGCGCCTGATGAAGGAAGAGGGCATTTTGTGCGGCATTTCCTGCGGTGCAGCACTGGCTGCAGCATTGCGTGTTGCAGCTCGTCAGGAAAACGAAGGCAAGAAAATTGTTGTGATTCTGCCGGATTCCGGTGAGCGCTATCTTTCATCCCCATTGTTTGAGGGGATGTTTACCGAACTTGAAAACGTTCAGTAAGTCATTAACAAGCCGCCTTTAAAGGCGGCTTGTTTTCAATATCGCCTTATCCGCAAATGCCACGAGCTCACTGGTAGATGTAAACGGACGCTTATGGCTACAACATAATTTGTGTTTCACCGTCTTTAAACACGATCATGTCACCTGGTTGCATGGGATGCCACTCTTCATTATGTGTCAGCGGTTCGGTGGCGATGACAGACACAATATCCTCAGGTGTGGTTTCCTGTCTGAAATCCACCGTGACATCAGTATCTTTCAATTCAGCGGTCGTGAAGGGGGCTCGGCGGGTGATCCAGCAGAGCTTGGTGCTGCAGTAGCAGGCCAGTGCCCGCGAATCACTCAACAGCATGTTGTAAACCCCAAGTTCGCGTAACGCATCACAGCATTGGCGAATGAAGCGCCACAGTGTAGTTTGGCGTTTGGGCGGCTCAGGGAACCGTTCGCGAATCTGATCCATTAACCAGCAGAAGGCATGTTCGCTGTCAGTGGTGCCTACAGGCAAATAATGCTGAAGAGGTTTCTTTCGAACCTGGGGTAACTGGCCATTATGGGCAAAGGTCCAGTTCCGACCCCAGAGTTCGCGCATGAATGGGTGGGTATTCTCAAGGCAGACGCGGCCAGCGTTTGCCTGGCGGATGTGGCTGATGACGATTTGACTTTTAATGGGATAGTTTTGCACCAGGCGGGCAATTTCGGAATCGCAACTTGGATTAGGATCCCGAAACTCACGAACGCCTTTTCCTTCATAAAAAGCGATGCCCCAACCGTCGCGATGGGGGCCGGTACGACCACCACGTTGCATCAGACCGGTGAAGCTGAAACAGATATCGGTTGGCACATTGGCGCTCATGCCAAGCAGTTCACACATGATGGTTTATCCGTACTTCGTGTCTATTGTGCTGCTTGATAACCGGCAACACGTTGCATCTGACTTGGCCTTGAGGCATCAGCGTAGGCTTAAAGTGCAGGTTCCTTGCGGGGCCTGTTGGTGCTCTGTGGTTGCTCACTATGGTTGTCATTTTTAGGCGTTTTGATGAACAAGCCCCCAAGGGCGGCCAGTAATGTGGCAACCAGCAGGGAGACAAAGATAACTGGCGTTGTACGTAGCATGGCTTCTGGGCCATGGGAAAGCCCATCAAAAAGACAGACCAGCAGTGCGGGGCCCATAAAACTCATGCCAGGGTTAGAGATGGCGGGAGTCAGGATCGCAAACGCGGCAACCAGGCGGAGAAAACGGCGTGGAAAGCCTTGTCCGAAGGGGCGGGTCATGCGCCACCACACTGCCAGACACCCCAGGGCACCAAACAGGTAGACGGCCCAGGCGATAATGTATTGATGAGTAGTCATTCCTTGTCGCGTTTCCTGCAAAATCGCTAAGTTTACTGGTGCTCACCCGTTGTTGGAAGCAGCCATGCTAATTTGCGCTGACTCCCGTGACAGTAGTCTAACGACTTCTGGCAGTCTATTTTTTACCCAGAAGGACAGTCAACAAGCCGCCGATGATCACCAGGTTCATGCCGGCAAGACTCAACAGGCTGGGCTTGTCCCCCCAGAACAGCCAGCCGAGCAGTCCGGCAAATACCACGCTGAAATACGTCAGGGGTGAGACCAGGCTGGCAGGCGCGTAGCTGTAGGCCTTGGTATAGAAGAACATCAGCAGGTAAATCGAAAAGCCAACAAAAAACATCAGTGGCCAGTCATCTATGGGAATGGGCTTCCAGTTATGGACAGCCAGCGGGACGCTGGTCAGAAAGGAAATAAAAAAATAATAAAAGAGGATACGTTGGGTAGGTTCTGTTTCTGAGAGCCTGCGCGTACCAACCATTGAGATAGCCAGCGTGAGTCCTGATAAGGCCCCAATCAGATGCCATGAGCCAATCGCATCGTTATCCGGTTGCAAGACTAAAATGACACCGATAAAACCGGTAGCCATCGGTAGCCATCGGTTGCGCGGCACCATGATTCCACTCCAGCAAAGCACAACCAGCGGTACCCAAAGCGGCGCAGCATTGCGTAGTAAGACTGCATCCACCAACGGCGTATGGGCCAGCGCCAGGTAATACGTATAGAAACATGCCCATCCTGCCAGCCCCCGGATCATGTGATGACCAAAACGTTGTGTCTTAAGTCCGCTCAGACCGTGCTTAACAATCCATGGCGTGCAGACCAGGCAGCAGAGAAGGTATTGGAAACAGACAATCTGGGCAACGGAAACGGTGGATGCAAGATGTTTGGTAGCAGCACCGGCAAGACTGCCAACCACTGCGGTGGCAAGCCCGAATAGGATGCCTAGACTGGGATTTTGTGTATGAGACATTGTTATACTTCGTTATCCATGTCTTTCACAGACTATTTTGTCGGCTTTTGTACCGCAGGGCAATCTAGGATTTCAAATATATGGTAGGTAAATTAAAAAACTTTATAAGCCTACGTTAGTAGAACGTACACTTAAATCATCTTACAGTGTTGCTCTAACATTACTTCTATATATTTTATGGGTTAAACGTATGTTTTTCTTCTTGATGAAACGGTTTCATGCCTTGCCGCGGCAGTATAGTGTTATTTATATGGTATTTTAGGGTGTGATTATCTTAGCATTTTTAATCTTGGGTCTTCTTCGAGTTTTTTTAATTTTTTTTCAAAGGCCTTTTTAAGTGTTTGTAGTTTTTTAATGTCTGTTTGCTCTACGATTGCGGTAAAGTGACAGGCACATGGCTCTTGTCGTTGCGCTATTTTTTTTGCGGTCTCAACCATTTCAATGAGCCTATTAATACTTGTAAAAGTGTCTGCATAGGTTTTTTGGATTCTGAAATCCACTCCTGCGCTTGATAAGATAGCTATCTTATTAAAGAATGCATCTATTAGATTTTTGTGCAGTATAACAAATGTGTTGTGCCCCGAAAAATCCTCTTGCTTTCTGATGGCAGCGAGATTGGCTTCAACACACTGAATGTAAGTGTGGAGGGCATAAATTCCTTCTGATAGGTTTCTAGAATAGTTAATATGGACTTCTGCAATGCGTAAAATTAGTGTTGGATAATGCTCTAAAAATTGAGGTGGGGGTGTTTGTGTTTTCTCTTTGTTAACCATGTTTACTTCGTCTAATAATTTATGGAGAATTGGTTTTGTTTTCGCTAGATCTATCGATTTTATAAATTCTCTATCATCGGGTGATAAGGTCAATATCCACTCAGTAACGGCTGTAAATATATCAAGATCATCGTATTTCTCGTCGAGCTGTTGATGTATTAAATTTAGGTGCTGCTTGCTGAGCTGGTTTCGGTTGATAATTGTCTTTAGCATATCTATGTGTTCACGTAACGATGCAAGGCTATCGGTTAGGCGTATGATAATATTTGCTACTTCGGGTAAATTGGAGAAATAACCATAGTCAGAGCAAAGAAATCTATGAATTTCTTTATGAATATTAAATATGTGAATAATGGTTCTTGAAATTGATATGAATTGGGTTTCTATTGATAAAATATGCTCGATACGCAAGCTTGGTACTTTTAATGTGTGCTCTAGTTGAAGAATGATGTTCGTAATTTCGCCAAAGTGATGAGATAGTTGTGTTGTTGTTTCTTCGATATAAGGGATGCCTATTGCTCTGAGCTGTATATTAAAATTGGTCAATTCTCTATGTGTAGGTATTATCTTTGAAAGATCTTCTTTGAGTTGTGTATTGCAATTTTCTATATCATTGATTATTTTGTGGTTTGTTGAGTAAGTCCGCAATGTCTCATGTAAACTATCTATTGTAGTGAGATATTTTTGAGGATTTGATACTTTAAGATTATCTGGTGTTTTCTGATCATTGCATTGTTTGGTAAGCGATTCGATGACGTGTTTAAATAGGGAGACGCTTTCTAATTGCATACGAGTATCTGATAAGTTCGTTGGTGTCGGAAGGTCGGAAAGATATTGTAAGCAACTACCTAAAAAACCACCCATGAAAGGCCGTGGTAATTGATGGCGATGTTGATTCCAGTGTTGTTGATAATCAGGCGTAATGCTTAATTGTTCCAATAAATGGCTCATGGTTGTCAGGGCTGGTTTATACTGTTTGGCGGTGTATAGGCATCTCACCCGGTACTGTAAGAACTCAAGGTTACATGCTGTTTCGTCTGTTTTCATCATTTCCATCAGTTCGTCATGATATTCATGAAACATAACTTCAACCTCAAGACATACTTGAGAGCATTTTTGTTTACAATCCAGATAATGCAAATGTACAAGCATTTGAGTTAGTGATGACCACTGGCTTGTTATCATGGATACAGATGGTTTTGGTTCTAAATCATGCTTTGCATAAAAAACATTCATTTCATTAGAAGGGAATAGTTCAAAAAGCTTGTCATAGGTAAAGCGTAAATCTAGTAACTGCTTGTGAACATTAACCATGTTGACTACATCTGATGTGTTTTCTTCATCTATATTATCAGAAAGCGTATCGTGGATAGCAACAAGCATATTGTCTATAGCATTGATTGCACGAATGCTTATGTATAATTCACTATCAATAGCTGGTAAAAAAGCCTGGCATTCAGCCGCATCATTATAGTTGTTGTATAAGTTTTGGAGAATGGGGTGAAGTTGTTCGCCAATCGTTAACTGTGTTGGGATAAGCTCAGGTATACATTGTGCGGCCAAGTTTCCTTCTGTCTCGCTATCAAATAAACCCTGTATCGCTGAAGCGCTTTCTGAGAGTGCTTTGTTGTTTTTTTTCAATTCTGCTAAGAGTTGAGGATTTATTGAGGCTGATAACGGTTCGGTTTTTTTTATCAGAGGTGTAGATGTGGTCTTGCTAGCAGCAGAAACCCAAAACTGTTGCTGTATGCTGCCATCGTCTTTTTCAAGTAAGTTGTGCAAACGTTCGTAATATGGATCTTGCGCTGCCAGTTTTTTCATTGCATTACAGAGCAAGCTCCTTCTCTCGGCCTGAGTACGCATGTGAATAGAGAAAGCTTCTACTGTTGTCATGATTTCTGTACCGCCGTTATCTGGTGCCCATGCTAATGCTTCGTAAGCAGAAATTACAGTTTCAAGGGGAACTCTTGTTGCATTGTGATTTTTTAAATGTTGACTCGTTAAATAGTGATTAGTCCACCAGGTTAGTATTAGTGGTGTTAATGTTAATTCGCCTTCGTTGGCTAATGTTTTTATAGTTTCTATTAACATTTTAAATAAACGTAAGGCGGACATTGTTTTTGATAGTTGGTTGAGTATAAATGCAATATCTATGTAGCGCATGGATTGGTAGAAACGTCTTAAGTAATACTTACGATACGGTTCACTTGTAATAATGCTTTCAAGGTGTGTAGTAAATAATTTTGCACCCCATTCTTTGTTTTTGAATTTTGTGAAAGTTGGAATGAGCTGTTGTAATGTTTCAGCTAAATATAGTGCGTTTGATGGAGTTTTTCTTGCAGCTAGTAGAGGATTAAGTTGTTGTAATATCAATTTATGCAATCTATCAATTAAATTGTAGCGTGATGTTTCTTTTTCATCAGTATGCTTAAACTGTAAAGCGAGCCTTATAATTCTGTTTGTATGTTCTTTATGCGCACTGACTGTCAGTATTTCTGTAAGTTGTGTGTGTATCTTTTCAGCATCTGATATTTTTGACGTTACTTCCGTTAAAGCACTGAAAACCAACCAAATCTCACATATTGTGTTGGCTTGGTATATTTTGAAAGGTGTCTTTTCAGGATCGAATTCTCGGGTGTCAGGGTAATAGTGAACGTAAGACATCGTAATTTCATAAAGTGAAATAACTAAATTTGCAAACATTTCTAGCGCTTTCGTAGAGGGTTTTTCTTTGGGCGCTATATGTGTTGTAAAAATGGTTGAAAGATCTTTGACTTCTTTCAGATTGCCATATAAAGCAATTAAAGCAGGTGGAGTTGGTATGCCTTCTTGATATTGAACTGATACATCTTTCAAGGAAGCTTTTCTCGTTTGTAAACGTTGTTCTATCTGTACTAATTGCTCTATAGTCGGACTGTCTTCTTCATTTGTGACGGTTATACTTTCTTGTGTACTAGTCTCTAAGCTTTCAGCGTGTTCTTCTTTATCTGTTTTATCTGTTTTATCTGTTTTATCTGTTTTATCTGTTTTATCTGTTTTATCTGTTTTATCTGTTTTATCTGTTTTGTCTGTTTTGTCTGTTTTGTCTGTTTTGTCTGTTTTGTCTGTTTTGTCTGTTTTGTCTGTTTTGTCTGTTTTGTCTGTTTTGTCTGTTGATGCAGGCATCAGATCTCGTAAAAGTGGTTGATGTTTTATTATGAGTTCAGGATGACTTTTCTGAATGCGTAGCATAAAAGCACATGCGTTTTTTTTGTGGATTTTGAATGTTGAGGTGGGATAGTTTTTTGAGGCATCGGATGTAGTTTCAACTTTGGAGTGGAAGATCTCTTCTGCTGATTCGTTTATCTTTTCTAGTTCATTGCAGTGGCTGTATATGGATAATAGGTATTCTATTGTATCGTCTTCTAAATCGCACTCTTCTACCTCAAATTGATTGAGTAGGCTGGTAAGATGCGTTTCAAAGGGAATCATTCTTTCTCTTAAATGGACCAGGGTTTTTTCCCATATTTTCTGTCTATGACTCCTGTAACCACCATTACATCGTTCAAATATTTTATTAATGGTTTGCATGTTTTCTCGTATTGCTTCTATGAGATTGCTTTTTTGTATTAGTGTTTGTACAGTCCATTGTGCAGTAAGCGTCTCTTCGATTGATTGGGTGTTGATGGATATTTTATCTAACAGTGAATCAACAGTATCACCTTTCTTACGCCTTTCGTGAGTTAGATGATGTTCTTGAATATTCGCTGTTATATCCTGACATTTCTCTGTTACTTGAACTGGTTTTACCTCAGATTTTTGTTCCTTAGCTAATGTTTTCATTAAGACTGACTTTTCTTTACGTTTCAGAGCGGATGCTCTCAATTTCTTTTTCCGTTCTTCTGCTTTCTTTATTTTCAATTTCGTACGTTTGTTTAGGTGGTGAGGTTTTTCATCAGTGGCGATGGACTGATCATCTTCGCTGCACATGGCTTCATCACCACTATTTTTTTCGGATTCTATCATATAACTTGGTGGCTGTTTTGTCTGGGTATCCAAAAGCCGTGGAATTGTTTCGCTGAACTCTTCAGGTATAACCTCCATTTTTTGTATATGTTTTTTTGTCATTTTTCTCAGTTCGTATGGTATGGTTTTTGGGAACTGGATGTTTGCATGTTTTTGACTCGGATAACGTTCCTTTTCTACTCTTTCTTGAGGTGCTTTTGGGGGCTGTGATCTCTGCTTCGATTCTGTTAGTTGTGATCTATCTTCCGAATCTTCTTCCTGTGTTTTTCTCGGAGTGATAGATTCAGCTATTATTTTCTTCTTTGGTACAGTTTGTTGTTTCGCTCTATTTTCTTGCTTGGGGTAGACATAGGTTTCTTTTTGTCGAGCTATAGAAGATTCTGCTTTTTTTGTTTGCATCGCCTCTATTGGAGTGGCCAATTTAGATAGGAATGTCTCTCTCTTCTCCATTCCTCTTGCAGCTACTTGTGCCCAAGTTAATTCCTGCTCATGTTTTATCGATGAGACCTTTGAGATGTCTTCGGTTATTGGTTCGGGTTCATTCGAGGTAGTGCGTTCAATTTCAGTGTTTGATTGTTGAGTAGATGTCCCGTTTATAAGTGAACCAGAAGGCTTTTCTTGTGGTGCTGAAGCTTTCTTTAATAGCCTGTCCTCGGATAGATGCTCACTAGCGTCTGCTGGCACTGACTTCATGCTTGTGTCTTTGAGTGGTTTTTTTGCACTTTCAGATATTGGATATTGGTTGTTATTTGAACTTTTCTGATGAGAGTCGCTTCGCCGTGTAGAACACACTTCAATTAATGACGTCTCTGCTTTTGCTTCAACGTTGTATGCCTTTGGCCTTTCTTCAGGTCGCGTTTGGTCAGTAGTATCTAATACTTCTCTTGATTCTGGTTTTATCTCTGTCTCATTCTCTGATTTTATTTTTTCAGGGTGTGGCTTTTCAGGAGCTTTAGTACCTTTAGAGTGTTTTGTGTTTTGATAATCAAATGTGCCATCGGTTTCCCGGATGAAAATGAGATGTTCTTCGCAACCCTTCATACAAGAAGTTGTTTCAGCATATTGCAGTGTTGTTGATAGAGGTGTTTCTGGCGTTTCTGATGGAAACCTGGAGATATCGTTGCCACTTTCTGTTGCTTGTTCAAGATGCCTGACGATGTAGCTAAGTGCCGATTCTACTGTGTTTTTTGTTCTAATGCTCCATGCTAGTTCTGGAGTTTTTTTAATTAAATAGCTGAATAGCTTTACTCTTTCTTTGTATTTTGTTTGAGTTTTGTGATCTTTAAGATGGTAAAGTAGAGAATAGCAATGACTGTTGACTAAATCCTCAAACGCGATTACTGGCATGCAAGTCTCAAGCGTTGATGGCATACGTGGAGTAAAGGTCGCAAAGTAGATGTCTCTGCTATGATTCGCTCTTAAGTGTCTAAAGTTGTATTTTAGATCGATTCGTATTACAAGGTTTTGTGATTGACATGGTGCTGATGTTTCACTCTGTACCGATTTTAAATAATGCTCTGACATGCAAATACTTAGCGATCTTGATTTCAATGTCCTATGAATCGTTAATAGTTTTTGCTCTTCCTCACTAGTTGCTTCGTATCTATCAATGTCAAACTCATCAAATGATTCTGTAAATATTGCATCAATGGCAATGTGATGTTTTCCCATTGCATATTTTATTGCATTTGCTAATTCGATTAAAAAATCTTCTTTTGCGTTGTCATCTAATGAGCAATAGTATCGATCCCATAAAACTATTTTCGTTTTCAGTTTGGTTGGTATGCACGCATCTAATATGTACTCTTTAAATTCTGTGGGAGAGGTGGTTGTTCTTGCGTAATCAAAAAAGTGTTGTGTAAATATACTCATCAGGTAGTAATAAAGTGCAAAGCTACTGCCCAGAGCTGGCCTTTTTTCTGAGCGTAGATTTTTTACGAAATTACCTAGAAGACATAACATCAAATCATAGGTGCGTTCTTTTGTTAGAAAGCTGATATCATCTTCGCGAAAATACATGTCGAGTGGTGTTATTTCTCGTTTGAATCCTTCTGGGATTTCATAGCTTTCATCGGTATCGTTGAAATAGTTTTTATCTTCCTTTTTGGAATAAATATCAAAAAAATCAGGTTTTTGATGTGGTGCTGTTGGAGGTGCTACTAACATAGTTGTTGTTTCAATGAAGTGAATCATCCTATGATTTTGATAGATCTTATTGGGTATTAATATGACAGGTTGGTTATGAAGGTTTTCCTTCCTTGTGCATTCTTTAATCAATTTTTTGTAATTGTTGAACGTATTCATTCAGGATTTGAAATTTGCGCAGCCTGAAGAAGGCTGCAGGCGGGAATTTTTATAACTGTCATTTAGACTGATATCATTACTTTGACTCCAAGCCTTTGAGCGAGGCTACACGCTAAAAGCAATTCGTTGGTCGAGGTAATCCAGCTATTCTTGCGGCCAGTTTGGCGGGACTTTCAGAAAATAGTTTCATCAGGTAAATACTGCGTCCCTTATCGGCGCCTAGTGTGTTGGCAATGTGTTTCACAAAAGGGCGTTGGCTGGGTGAAAGATCATAGGTTTGGTAGAAGTCTCGGATGGCATTCAGGACTTCCCAATGCGAAGGGGTCAGGGTAATGCCTGCCGATTGCGCCAGTGCTTCTGCAACCTCAGGGTTCCAGTCATTGAGGTTTTTCAGATACCCCTCTTTGTCTAATGGGATAATCTGTTCGTTGACGATTAGGGTGTTCATTCGTTCAATCAGGTCCAGCTCAGGGTTTTTGCATGGGTTTCGGTCAATTCGACAAACCCGTCATAGTCTATCAATGTGACCCATTCAGGCAGGCGGTTGTTCAGCCCTCGAGCTTGCACGTCTGGTAACAGGGCGGTTATTGCATGCTGGTTGTGAAGTATCTTGATGTTATCGCATGACTGGCTGTTTTCGATGAGTGAAAAGACGCCATCTTCTATAAATAACAGCGTATCACCGGGTAGCAGTGCAGATTGCGCATAACGTAGTGCAGGGCTGCTCTGTGAGGGTTTGTTAATTGTGTGCAGGGTTGTCATCGTGGTTGTCGATTGGCAATTCACATTAAAAGTTAAAGACGCGATCCTGTTGGGCAAGCCAACGCCCAATCTCCTTGCGCGCCAGGAGGTGAACGGGGATTGTCAGGTCGCTTTCCTGCAGGCTGCGCTCAAGCATATCTTCATGGCACACAAGTACGTTTTCAATGCCGTACATCTCTAAGGCCTGTAACATAGCTCCCGGGTTTTTCTGTGGTAAAGCTTCCGGCTGTTGTCCTTTAATCAGCTGATAGATCCCGTCTCCGAGAAAGAGCAGACTGGTGTCCTGGTCATAAGAGGCTGACACGAGTGCAGTATCCAAGGCATCTTTTGCAGCCGTTGAGCCGTAAGGGGGGCGTGTGCTGATAATGCAGATTTTGGACATATCAGGCTCCAAACGTTATCAGACGGTCGCAGTGAATAGCGCCATCAACCAGCTGACCCAAACCAGATACTGTGAATGCAGGTGATATGTTGGCATGTGGTTTATCGTAGCGCTCGCTTTCTGCCTGATCCAATAAACCGCGTCGCAGGGCGGCGGAAATACAAACAACCATATCGATAGTATGGTCTTTTGCCAGTGTTTCCCATTCCTTATAAAGGTGTGATTCATCCTGGGGGGGGATAGCCAGCATGGATCCTGTGTGAACAGCATCCTGATAAAAGAAGACCCGGTAAATGGTGTGGCCACGGTGTATGGCTGCTCGGGCAAAATTCAGTGCGGTCTGACAGGCCTGGCTAGAGTAGGGTGCGCCATAGATGGCCAGTGTGTATTGCATTCCCTGTATCCAGAATCGTTGATAGAGCAGTAGAAGCGTCTTTTAGCTTTCTACCTGTGGAGCGAGAAGGATTCTATCATAGCGCTTACTGTTTCATGCACTTACAAAAAAGCCCTGCATAAGCAGGGCTTTTACATTGACGGTTTAGGTCAATCAGTCATCACTGGCGCCCAGCAGGTGTAGCAGGGACGTGAACAGGTTATAGATGTTCAGGTACAGAGAGACGGTTGCACGGATATAGTTAGTCTCTCCACCGTGGATGATCCGGCTGGTATCGAACAGGATCAGTCCGGACATCAGCAGCACGATACCGGCAGACAGTGCTAGTTGCGCAGCAGGTGCGTGGAAGAACATCAGGGCAATACCGGCGATGATGGCGACAATCAGGCCAACCATCAGGAAACCACCCATGAAGGAAAAGTCCTTTCGTGTTGTAAGGACATAGCCGGACAGTGCAAAGAAGACCAGCGCTGTCCCTGCCAAAGCCTGGAAGATCAGCGAGGGGCCGTTAGCCAGTGACAGGTAGTGGTTCAGCATGGGGCCAAGCGCTGCGCCCAGAACACCGGTGAAGGCAAAAACTGCTACCAAGCCTTTCGCTGAGTCTGCTGTCTTTTGAACAACAAAGATCAGGCCGAAGCCCACCAGGCTGAGAACCAGAGCCGTCATACGGCTGATTTCCAGCGCCATGGCGATGCCAGCCGTCATGGCACTGAATAGAAGGGTAGCGCCCAGAAGCATGTAGGTGTTCCTTAGAACACGGTTCATGCTCGTACTGACGCCCACCTCCCGCTGTGCATAATTTGTAGGATGCTCGTTCATGATAAAACTCCCTGAGTTATCACTATTGCTTATGTTCTATTGATAAGGATACCGTCGAACAGGACGAATTCAAGAGACAGGCCGTTGACTCTAAAGAATTTTTCAGTATTATTGCCGTCGTCCTGAGCACACAGGGCTCTGCCGGAGGGATGGCTGAGCGGTTGAAAGCACCGGTCTTGAAAACCGGCGTGGGTTAATAGCCCACCCAGGGTTCGAATCCCTGTCCCTCCGCCACACAATACAAGGCTCGAAACTTTACGGTTTCGGGCCTTTTTGTTTTGGCTTTTTAGCTTTGCTATCAAGACGTTACCGGTGCCTCTCATCCCGCCAAACTCACCGTTTTCTCTTACAGAATAGCTGACTTATGAACTTTTCTGCGTTCTAAAAAACCTTATCTTTTGTGCTGAATATTGGTTGTGGCATTTTGTGCTTGCCCATATTTCAAATAGTTATGTAGTTCCTGAAAACTTGGTCTGATGCCGACTGTTGTTGTGGTTTTAAGCCTTAAATATGTGCAAAAAATAGCCAAAATGGGTTTGGAAGAGAATTTTTACGGATAAACGGCCGTTAGAGTAACGAAGTCCGGTGTTTTCTGGGTTATAGTACCTATGACTTGTGGCAGATTGTTGCTGTAACATGGTGAGTGTTAAAAGTGAGTTTTATTTTTTATGCCAAGATTGTGTGTTACGGGTGGTACAGCTCGTCCGGTTCTTCATAAATAATAGCGTTACTCTTAGCTCAACCGCCTTGCTGCAAGGCTCTATTATTTTGAACGAGAAAGGATGACATTAATGTCTACTACTACCGGTACTGTTAAGTGGTTCAACGACGAGAAAGGTTTTGGTTTCATCGCTCAGGAAAACGGTCCTGACGTGTTTGCCCATTTCCGTCAGATCAAGGGCGATGGCTTCCGTTCACTGGCTGAAGGCCAGCAGGTACGCTTCAAGGTGACTCAGGGTCAGAAAGGTCCTCAGGCTGAAGAGATCGAAGTTATCTAAACAGCAGCTTGTTCCTTACTCAGTAGGGGATAAGTGAAAAGAAAAGGGCAATACCTTAGGGTGTTGCCCTTTTTTTGTCCGCTGATTTTATGGTGATGGATTGGTTGAGAGTGTCCTGATCTTGTGAGTCCTTGCACAGTAAAAGTATTATCCCTTCATTTCGTGTGTGTATGAATGGCGGCAGTACTAATCCTAAAGTCGATCGCGTGATGTCGTGATGTTTAGACTGCCCTCCCAGTTAGGGGCTGGTATGCGAGTACGGTGATGACACGTTCGCTCGCTTTTTTGTGTGGTTATGTTGGGTAGTGATGTTCGAACTCTCGCGCCGTGCCGCATCAATCTGTGAAAGTTTGCAAATAGTGAGTGGTGACCTAATGTGAAGTAAAACAGTATATAGATAAATGTCATGGAAACGACGCTTCTTATCCTGGTCTTCGTAGTGCTTTCTATTCTTGTCGGAGTCACAGTCCGTGCTCTGTTGAAGAATACAGCCATTCCTTATTCTGTAGCGCTGCTGGTTTTTGGCTTGCTACTCGGGTTGCTGTCGCAGGCAGGCTATATTAAGGAGCCGATAGAAGAAATCAATTTATCGATTCGCCTTGGTGCGGCACTGGATCCTAACCTCATACTGTTTATCTTTCTCCCTGCACTGGTGTTTGAGTCGGCCTTTGAGCTTGAAGTACATCTGTTCAAACGGATGTTTTCCCAGATAGCTCTTTTGGCGGTGCCAGGTCTGGTTATCTGTACCTGTATGACAGCCTTTATGGTCATGTGGCTGCTTCCCTGGGAGTGGAGCTTTCCAGTAGCCCTGATGTTCGGGGCAATTGTCAGTGCCACTGACCCCGTGGCGGTGGTGGCACTGCTCAAAGAGATGTGTTCACGCGCCCGACTGCAGACGCTGATTGAAGGCGAATCATTGATCAATGACGGTACCGCCATTGTACTTTTTTCTCTCTTTTTGACTTTGGCGACACAGCTGAATGCGGAAATGCACATCCCAACGGTTGTGTTTGAATTTTTTAGGGTTGTGTTTCTTGGCATCATCCTGGGTTGTCTGGTCGGCGCCGTCAGTTTGATCTTTATTAACCGGGTGTTTAATGACAGCCTGATAGAAATTACCTTGACGTTAGTGACGCCTTACCTGGTGTTCTATGTTGCAGAGCATGTCTTCCATGCGTCAGGTATCGTGGCGGTCGTGACCCTGGCTTTGATATATGCGGGGCCTGGCAGAACCTGTTTTTCTCCGGAGGTGATTCATCACCTGCATCATTTCTGGCAGACATTGGCATATCTTTTCAATACCTTGATTTTCATTCTTGTTGGCCTGGTGGTCGCAACACGGGTAACAGAAGCTTCTCTCGACTCCTGGGGTTATCTCTTCGTGATATTCCTTGGTGTATTGATTATCCGATCGCTGGCGGTGTTGGGATTGATGCCGTTTCTTTCCCGTCTGGGGGTTGGTATCAACAAAGAGAAGGCCATTGTTTTAACATGGGGCGGTTTACGAGGTGCCGTATCCATGGCGCTGGCGCTTATGGTGGCTGCTAACGACTCGCTACCGCTGGATATCCGCAATCAGATACTGTTTTTAACGGCAGGTGTTGTGGTTCTGACCATCGTTATTAACGGCGGCACGATGCGGTTTGTCATGGCAAAGCTCGGGTTGGACAAACTACCTAAAGCCAAGCAGAAGACGCTGGAAAAAGTAAAATCCGCGATTCATCAGGATGTCGAGTCCCTTAAGGGAACGTTGAAGACAGATCCGTCGATGCAAATGGTGAACTGGGAGAAAGTAGAATCGAAGCTATCCGACTTGAAACCCAGTGACGAAACATTGGCACAGCAAGGTAAGGAAGAGGAAACGGGCACAGAATACCTGAGAAAGCTGTTGGAAACGGAACGTCAATATTACTGGAATCAGTTTTCCCAGGGATTGCTCAGCAAGAAGGCCACAACATTGCTGGTAACAGCCATTGAGCAGGCGCTGGATGGTGAGCCCAAAATTGCACCCCGTCCACATTTGGAAAAAAGCTGGGTTGTACCGAAGTGGGTCGAGTATATGGCATCCGTTCCATTGGTTCGGCGCTATGCAACGCAATATCGTTATATGCAGCAGGTTTTGGTTTATGAAAGTGCTCGTGGCCTTTTGGCGGCCAATCGTCAGACGATTGCGCTGGCGAAAAGTATCTCCATGTCGGAGACAGACAGAGATGCGGCGCTAAGGGATATGGAACGTAATATTCAATTAGGTGAAGAAGCGCTTGATAACATCAAGTCTCTTTCACCGGAGATTGTCGCGAAGATTGAAACGCATACGGCACTTCGTATCCTGCTGAACAAACAGCGTAATAGTTTGACTGCGTTGTCGCATGAAGGTGTCATTTCTGAAGTAGATGCAGAAAAACTGGTATCGGAAGTTGAATTCAAGATGTACAAGGCTGGTCAGGATAAGCTGAGCTAGCGTTATCACCTTCCTCACG
This sequence comes from uncultured Kistimonas sp., assembly GCA_964291505.2. Taxonomy (GTDB): domain Bacteria; phylum Pseudomonadota; class Gammaproteobacteria; order Pseudomonadales; family Endozoicomonadaceae; genus Kistimonas. The sequence continues at coordinate 1,286,465 of OZ220216.1, forward strand.
GCTTTCCGATTGAACGCTGTGAATCGGGAAGCCTCTTATTCATGTCATTGATTTGCAGGAAAGACTGTAAGCACCATAAATTCAATTCTGTGAACCCCGCTATTCCTATACTGAAAGACGTTCAATCCAAGCGTTGTACCTGCGATCCAATGTCACCTTTTTCTTAAAATCATCTGATGATATAGGTCTGTATATGCAGGAGCATTTTTTATGAGCCATTTACGCATTCCTGTGAACTGGACGATTCAGCGATCCACTCCTTTTTTTACCAAGGCGAATGTACCTGCGGCATTGTTATCTCATCACAGTACGGCAGCAGGTGTCTTTGGTCAGATTTGCGTCATGGATGGTACCGTGACCTACTATGGGTTTGTGGATGAATCAGCAACTGAACCGGAATTAAAAGTGGTCATCCGGGCGGGTGAGTTTGCAACCAGCCCACCCCAATACTGGCATCGAGTTGAGTTAAGTGATGATGCACAGTTCAACATTAACTTCTGGTCTGAAAAACAGGTGGATCAGCCTTTGTTTCAAACCCATTGAGCCATGACAGCATTGCACCATAGTGGGAAATAAGGGGGAAGAATGTCTGTGGTTTTATACCTGAAATTGGTAAGCCACGCTGGCGTGGCTTACTGATGCGCTTAGCGTGAACGGCGTGCCCCGTTGCCGGACTCAACGGGAATAGCCTGAAGTATTTCGTCCCTGGCATGCACCTGGTAGATACGTCGAAAATATTCCGACTCAATGCCTTCTTTGGTGAGCGGTTTCAGCTTGACACCGATTCGCTTGAGATAGGCGAACATATGACTCAGTGTCGGTTTACCCATGGCTTCACTTCCTCCGGGAAAACAAAACCCTGCTTCCACAGGGTATCTGGCCTGCTAAGGAACCTGTTGTGCTTCAACCCGTCCTTAAGGTTGGCCGTCCTTGTCTGCCAATTTACCTTTCTCCCTGAGAGGACGTTATTGACAGACAGCAAGTGGTTATCATCCGTAAAAAATTAGCAGGGGATATGCCAAGTTTTCCAAGTGCCCAATTGCTGCCGATGTGGCGCCATTGGCTTACAGATGATGGCGCTATCCTAAGTGACTTTTGTGACAGTTTGGAGACTCAGGCTGTCACGGATGGAAACCGATGGTAACGGACGTCAGTACAATGTAAACATGGCCAGAAAAGTGCATTTGTACCGTTGTCCCTACGAAAAGCAGCAACCTGTTGAACAAGTTTTCTCCGTATATTTGGACGACTGTATAGCTGTATTCCACGGAGCGCCATCGGCGCATACTGATTATTCAGCTGCTCGATATTTGATTATGATTCAGCCAAAAGCACACCTGTTTATTTATACAGATAAGGATCACCATGAAAAAGCTTTTGGCGCTTGCTCTTATGAGTGTTATCAGTGTCGGAGCGGTTGCAGATGACTGGAAAAAACTCGGCGAACGTCGTGTTTCCTTCAATCGTGAAACCGATACGATTCATGTCAGTGGCTTTAAAGGAAAGTTTGACAAGATTTTCCTCCGTGTTGAAGACGCACCTATCCGTCTGGAAAAGATCAAGGTCGTTTTTGGTAATGGCGGACACCAGAATTTTTATATCAAGAAACGTCTTGAAAAAGGGCGCCAAACTGTCCCGCTGAGACTGATTGATGGTGACCGGGTTATTAACAAGATTGAACTGGATTACCGGACCGCTATCGGTGGCTACAAGACCGCAGAAGTAAAGGTTTATGGTCTGCGCAGCTGATCAAACAGTTCTTTGATATGTTCAGACAGGTGGCAGGCAACTGCTGCCTGTTTTTTTATTGTGGGGGCTGGGAAATATCGACACACTCGGTATGAGTCGGAATCAGTAAGGGATGATCTTCCGGCAATTCCGAGAATGTGACGGGATAATCATTCGGATCAAATAAGTTGAGTGCCTCACAGCGCGCACTGAACTCGTCTTCAGCCATCACGACAGGGGATTCTGGCAAGGTTGCAGGATCAAACCCCCATTCGTGCCAGACAGGATGTTGCGGATTAATAATGTGAATAAGATAAGCGGCCATCATGCTTTCCCTGCAGTAACATAATATCGTGAATTACTCTTTGACCAGTCGAAGGTAACCCCGGATATTTTTGTGCACGTACTGCTGGGTGCCGGAGTTGAGTGATGAACTGATGTAATAAAGTGCAGTGTCGTGTTTTTCGTAACGATAATCTTCAGATGTCATCTGTAAGCCCTTATAAGGCGAATCTGGGAATACCGCTAAATCTATGGCGGGTGTCTTACAGGCTCTAACGACCAGTGTTTCCAGTTCCTGATAGATTGGTAGTCGGTAACCACGAAGTAAGTGGGCGTGTTTGACGCCTCTATCCCAGTCGAATTCGGTGGGTACTCCATTGCAGTGATCATCAGTAAAGTTGTCAGGTGTACCCGCATCGTTATAAGTTTGACCGACAAGGCAGCGCTGCCAGATTAGCCCAGTTCGTGTATCAGTCACCGTGCCGTCTGTAGAAAATCGGTAGTCGTCGTACTCGGGTTTGTAACTGGCTTCACAGACCTGTTCTTTGGCAGCCAGTGAGCTGGAAAGTGTTATCATGCTGGCGACAGCACATACACCTATCTTTTGGATCACTGCTCTGCTTCCTGTTGCTTATTGTTGGTAGGTACGTCGGCAGCTTTTTCTTTGGGTAGTGATTCTTTGATCAGCTTTTTTTGTTCCTTTTTTGTGACGACCTGCTCTCTGATGAATCGCGCGAAGGCGCGACTGTTTTTCTGGAAAAGCTGCATGGATGAAGAATAGAGAGAGATGGCATAAAAATACCGGGCTGTTTTGTCATTGTTCTGAATTTTTTCGTCCGCTGACATCAGTAATCCTTTGTGTGGTGTGCCAGGGAAAATCGTCAGGTTGACAGCGGGCGTCTTGCATTCGGCAATCATTGTGGTTTTCAGTTCCGTGATACTGGGGAGTCGGACGCCAGGGTTCCGCTTCGTAAGTTCCTGCATATCAAACCAGCTGAGCTTTCTGGGTTTTCCTACGCAGTAATCATCGGTGAATGTAGTGGGTGTACCCGCATTGTTCAGGGTTTGCCCGACCAGGCAGCGTTCCCAAACCAGCCCTGTGGTTCGATGACGAACAGTGCCATCAGCATTAAAATGGTATGCCGTGGTATCGGCCTGATAGCCGGGGTCGCAGTGTTGCTTATTTCTGACGGATGGCAGTAATTGCAAGAAAACAACAATACTGATGAGTGCGGCAAGCATTCCATACTTATTCATGCCAAAAATTCCTTCGAACAGCATACGGCGATTGCCTGATGACTGTCGGCAATCAATATCCCTTGGGCATATAACGATTGGTTCGGTTCGGGCTGATCTGAACAGCGCCTTCTCTTTTAAAGAATAGTGTTTGGTATGGCTTTGTTGGTGTTATGTGACTGACATTTTGTTGACGTTTCAGGCGGTTTTGTTGCCAGTAAGTAAGGGTACGTATTTGTCATGAAATTGAAATAAATGGCTAATAATAATAGGCTCCAGCAACACATATAACGCACCTGTCTGCACCGTTTGTGCAGAGACCAGGTTTCAGGTTCTTCTCCTTTAGTGGTAAATCAATCTGTGATCAAAACACTGGAAATTTTCTGGCAGTTTTTCCTGTTGGGGTGGACCAGCTTTGGTGGTCCGGCGGCGCATATCGGTTATTTTCGTCATGCCTTTGTGGAGAAACTGCAATGGCTGAGTGATGAGCAGTACTCCCAGCTGGTGGCCTTGAGCCAGTTTCTACCGGGGCCGGGGTCCAGTCAGGTCGGCTTTGCCATTGGTTATCGACGGGCAGGCCTGTTTGGTGGCTGTGCGGCATTTGTCGGGTTCACTCTGCCGTCTTTCGTTATCCTGCTGGCGGTCGCGATGAGCAGTCATGCGTTTTTTGACGCCAGTTGGTACCAAGGGGTGATTGCGGGTCTGAAGCTACTGGCCGTTGTCGTGGTGGCGGATGCCATCATTCAGATGTATCGGAGTTTCTGTCAGCGTTCGCTGACTGTGGCACTTTGCGTATTCAGTGCGGCTATTCTCCTGATTGTTCCCGGTGTGCTTGCCCAGATGGCGGTATTGGTACTGGCGGCGGGCATTGGCTGGCGATGGTTGCCTGCGTCAAATGACAAGCATGAAGAATACCGGATAAAAAACTGGCCACTGGTACTGTTTGGCGGTCTGTTGCTGTTGTTGCCGCTGGTATCAGGGCAGCGCCCGTTACTGACACTGTTCAGTGACTTTTATCAGGCAGGCAGTATGGTGTTTGGCGGTGGTCATGTGGTTCTACCTTTGCTGCAGAATACCACGAAAGATTTGATCAGCACGGATACCTTTCTGACGGGCTATGCCGCCGCACAGGCGATCCCCGGCCCCATGTTCACCTTGTCTGCCTACCTGGGGTATTTCGCATCTGAGTCGATGCCGGTTTTGGGGGCAGTGATTGCTACCATAGCCATCTTTTTGCCAGGCTTTTTGCTGGTGATAGGGATGCTGCATGCGTGGCAGGCGGTTGCCGGCAGGGCGAAAGTGGCAGGCGCTATCAGTGGTATTAATGCTTCGGTGGTTGGGCTACTGGTGGCAGCAATGTATTCCCCGGTCTTTGTCTCGGCGGTACATACGTCGCTGGAATTTGCCCTTGCACTGGTTGGTTTTTACTTGCTGAGGGTTAGGCGCTGGCCTGTCTACTGGTTGGTCGGATTGGCAATTGTGTTGGGAGCGCTGGTTCTTAAAGCCTGACAGGCTGATAACAACCGCTATACGCCTGAGTATGCGCTGTTAGATGGTTAAAGTTTGGAAAGTTAGAAAGGGTGGGGGAGGGTTCCAGCGATTTGCCGGAACCCTGATCCGATCAGACCGGGTTCTTCTTGTAGAATTCGAAGTGGTCTTTAAGCATGGCTTTGTATTGCTCCATGAACGCTTCCACATACTCCTTCTGATTGGTTGCGATGCTTTTCTGGTCTGCTGAGGCAACCAGGAAGGCATTGTAGCGAGCCGCTGCATACAGGAAGGCGTCGCTGATGATATTGATCGGCAGCTTGCGACCTTCGGCGTGCTTGTTCGCCAGGCTGATAAAGGAATTAACCACTTCCAGAATCTGTTCTTCCGTTTCTTTGTCGATTTCGAAAGGCATATCGGTGCCCGTGGGATCCTTGCTATCCTTAGAGGCAGACTCCTTCGCAGGTGTGCTGGCAGGCGGTGTGAATTCTTTTTTGGCGCCCATTTCGCCAGGACGGTTGAACTGATTATTTGCGGCAGCTGCTTTCTGTTTCTCAAAGAAATCCTTCATGTCGAAATCACCGCTGTTACCTTTATCCATAACCAAGCTACTCCTTACATAATAAATACGATGTTATTTGAATCGGGTGTCTATTACGTAAGAAAGGTATTTGGGGTAAAAGTTCCTGAAATAATTCTGTTTTCTAGCCTTGATTGCCCACAATTCACTCAGGGTGATAGCGGGAAATAAATGGCTGTTTTATCAATTAGCCAATAGTCGCACGTCTTGGGCCAAAATGGATTGCGGTGGGTGTTTGCCCTGTTGGCCGACATCTTTAAAACAGATGGTTATAAGCAATTTTCTTTGCTGAAAACTTCCTTGAACAGTATGGGTTTTGAATCATGCGGCTTAGGTATAGTGGCCAGCTGATGTGGGAAGGTAAAAGCCCGTGTGGTTAGGCAGCTTGTTCCCGGTTGCTGATTCTCTACCCTGACTTCAAGATAATCACATTTGTCTTCAATGGCTGCGATACGCATGTGGTAGCCGCCTGAAGGCTGTATTCCCATCTGAGCATAGAGTGCCACCTGGGTAGTGAAATCAATGTTTTCAGCCATTTTGGCATTATTAGCCAGCGTATTGAGCATTTCAGCATTACGGATGACTAACAAAATTTTATTGGGATTTTGATGGAAGAAGTCAAAGGTATTGATGATGCTAATCGGAATTTCTCGGGTGTTACAGGCATCAGTTTCTTCATTAGACGCGTGTGCAATGGATAGTAATGCGAGAAGCAGGAAACTCCCGAAACGAATGAATTTGATTGCCAGATGTCTGTATTTCATCGATAAGGCCTGAAACGTTGATCTGTATTTTGGCATTAAGTCCTTTTGGCTTGATGTGAAGGCTTGAACGCCAATTCTGACTTTCGCAGACGATTTTAGTTCAAAAAACGCCTGTAGAGAGCGGGCTGGTGGGTGTGACCTTCCTGATATTTGCACGGTATCATGGGGCTTTGGATAGCAGGGAACCGCTCCCTTGAATCGCAAGACTCAATCCCTGATTTATGAAGGGTTTCTTATTGGTCGTCATAGCCTTGATCATGCTGGTACGACAGAGATTCATCTCTGGGTGGCTACGGCGGATGCCGGGGTTGCGAAGCTCATTATCGCCGGGGAACGCCCCGTGTTTTTTGTCAGCGATGAGGATGATTCCAGGCTGTCTCAGTGCCTTTCGAAGGCCGGTATTACCCATGAATGCAGGCCGGTTGCTTTGGAAACCTTTAAGCATGAGGCTGTACAAGCGGTTTATACGCCAACGCTTGAAGCTGGATTCAAGGCACAAGACTGTCTTCGCAAACTCGGTGTGACACTGCTGGAGGCGGATATCCGGTTGCATGAGCGTTACCTGATGGAACGTTTCATTACCGGAGGTATCGCATTCACAGGACGGGAAGTCAGGCAGCGCGGATATACCGAATTTCATGATGTCAAAGTGCGCCCGGCGAATGTGAATCCTTTTTTTTCCGTCCTCTCCCTGGATATTGAGTGCTCTGCGGATGGGGAGCTTTATTCTATTGGTCTTGCCGGTGATACTGTCGAGCGGGCGCTCATGATCGGGCCTGAGATGCCGTGTATAAGCCCTGATTACCATAGCGATGCCATTCACTGGGTTGAAAATGAGCGGTCATTACTGAAAGCGCTTGAAGAGGAGATTGAACGGCTGGATCCGGATATTCTGATTGGCTGGAATGTGGTCAATTTTGACTGTCGGCTCTTGCTTGAGCGGGCGCGATCCCATGGCTTTCGTTTGTGTCTGGGGAGAGGGCGTCAAGCTGCCAGCTGGCGTGAACGTCGGGGTGAATCCGGTGTGGGTTTTGTCACAGTTCCCGGGCGCGTTGTTATCGATGGTATTGATGCGCTGAAATCGGCGACTTACCAGTTTGCAGATTTTACGCTGGAAACGGTATCACAAAGCCTTCTGGGCCGGGGGAAGGCGACTGAGGATGTCGATAACCGGATGGCAGCGATTACCCATGACTTTCACCATGATAAACACAAACTGGCCAAGTATAACCTGGAGGACTGCAGGCTCGTTCTGGATATTTTCCGCCAGACCCGGTTGCTGGATTTCCTGAGGCTACGTAGTCAGCTGACGGGGCTTGAACTGGATCGCCAGGGCGGTTCTGTTGCCGCTTTTACACACCTTTATCTGCCAAGGTTGCACCGTGCCGGTTATGTGGCACCGAATCTGCCCGAAGGCGGTGGACTGACCAGCCCCGGTGGTTATGTGATGGATTCCAAGCCTGGTTTGTATAACAACGTTTTAGTGCTGGATTTCAAAAGCCTCTATCCCTCGATTATCCGCACCTTCAAAATTGATCCGTTGGGTCTGGTTGAAGGCCTTAAGCAGCCTGAGCAGGCGATTCCCGGTTACCGTGGCGCGGTGTTTTCCCGTGAACACCATTTTTTGCCGGCGATTATCACCTCCCTCTGGCAGCAGAGAGACGAGGCGAAGCAGCAACAGGACAGTGCCCGATCACAGGCTATCAAGATTTTAATGAATTCATTTTACGGGGTGCTCGGCTCCGGTGGGTGCCGGTTTTATGATACCCGCCTGGCGAGTTCTATTACGCTTCGTGGGCATGCCATCATGCAACAAACCGCCCGCTGGATTGAAGCCGGGGGATATCAGGTCATTTATGGTGATACGGATTCACTGTTTGTCCGTTTAGGTGACAATTTCAGTTCAGAAGAGGCTAGTGGTATTGGTAAAGCGTTGGTGATGGATATGAATCAACGCTGGCAGGCTGTCCTGCAGAACGAGTATCAACTGGACAGTTGTCTGGAACTGGAATTTGAAACCCACTATGTTCGCTTTCTGATGCCGACCATCAGAGGCGCTGAAACAGGCAGTAAAAAGCGTTATGCGGGATTAAAGTGGACGTCTGACGGAGAGCAACTGGTCTTTAAGGGGTTGGAGTCCGTCCGGTCAGACTGGACGCCGCTGGCCAGAGAGTTTCAGGTTCAGCTGTTTGAACAGGTGTTTGCAGGTCAGTCACCTGCTGGCCTGGTCAGGGAGACGGTCAGACAGACGCTGGCTGGTGAACGGGATAGTCAGCTGGTCTACCGAAAGCGTCTTCGTCGTCCCCTCAGCCAGTATGTCAGAACCAACCCGCCTCATGTCAGGGCGGCGAGGCAGGCAGATGAATGCAACCGTGCTGCGGGTAAGACGCTGCGCTATCAGAACAAAGGCTGGATCAGTTATATCATTACTGTGAATGGGCCTGAGGCGGTGGAGCATCGTGTCAGTCCCATTGATTACCAGCACTACATCGACAAACAGCTCAAACCGGTTGCTGAGGCGGTTTTACCGTTTGTGGGGGAGCACTTTACTCAGTTGTGGGATGAACAATTACAGCTGTTTTAACATAACAACACGTTGATTAATCATATTCGTTGTATTTTTTACTCTGTCCGCGAACAAGGTCTGCAGGATATTTTTCGCAATTCTCTGCAAACTTTTCGGTGACAGACTGCATAAGGTCGATATTCAGTTTATCTGCCAGACGAACGAGATAGATCTGAATATCCGCCAGTTCTTTTGCGACGTCGGTCAGTTTGGTTCCGGATAATTCGCTGGACTGTTTTTCGGTCAGCCATTGGAAGTGTTCCAGCAATTCAGCTGATTCCACGCTTAAAGCCATTGCCAGATTTTTAGGCGAATGAAATTGATCCCAATCTCTGTCCGCTGCAAATTGACGTAAGGTTTGCCTTAATTGATCCAGGTTTTTCATTCAACACATGCCCGATTCATTCAATGGGCGACAATGGTATACCTAACCCATGATAACTGGCGACAGGTTGCATAGGATGTCTGCCGCACAAAGGCTTATCAACAGTAGTATAAAGCTGAATTTTTATACTCTTTGTAGAATTGCGTTACACTGGTTGGCTATTTGCTAGCCACTCGGATGCCGCCATGACGACTTTGGGAACCCCTTTTAGTGCTTCTGCAACCAAAGTCTTGCTCTGTGGTTCGGGGGAACTCGGCAAGGAGGTCACTATTGCTCTGCAGCGGCTGGGTGTGGAAGTCGTAGCGTTGGATCGTTACGCCAATGCGCCTGCCATGCAGGTGGCTGATCGCAGTCATGTGTTGTCCATGCTGGATGGCGAAAAGTTGCGTGCGGTGATCGAGGCTGAAAAACCGGATTTTATCGTGCCGGAGATTGAAGCCATTGCTACGGAAACCTTGGTCGCATTGGAACAAGATGGATACACCGTCGTACCGACAGCGCGGGCTGCCCAGTTGACCATGGACCGTGAAGGTATACGGTGTCTGGCTGCGGAGACACTCGATCTTAAAACATCCCCGTATCGTTTTGCTGATAATTGGGATGAATTTCAAATGGCAGTTGAAGCCATTGGTATGCCCTGCGTAGTCAAGCCCATCATGAGCTCATCGGGTAAAGGGCAAAGCCTTATCAGGCACCCTGATGATTGTAAGCAAGCCTGGGAGTATGCGCAGGAAGGTGGTCGGGCCGGAAAAGGGCGGGTCATTGTTGAAGGATTTGTGGAATTCGATTTTGAGATTACGCTGTTGACTGTCAGGCATCGAGATGGCACCAGTTTTTGCCAACCTATAGGGCATCGCCAGGAGGGGGGAGACTATCGAGAATCCTGGCAGCCACAGGCGATGTCGACTGCCGCATTGAAACTGTCGCAGACTGTCGCAAAAACTATCACGGATGCCCTGGGCGGTTGGGGACTGTTTGGTGTGGAGTTGTTTGTGTGTGGGGATGACATTATTTTCAGTGAAGTATCCCCTCGACCCCATGATACTGGGCTGGTGACCCTGATATCACAGAATTATTCCGAGTTTGAATTACATGCACGTGCCTTTCTTGGCTTGCCTATCCCGAATATTCGGCAGTTTGGGCCTGCGGCCTCTTCTGCTTTGTTGGTTGAAGGGAATTCAGGCGATATTCGATTTGGCAATCTCACGGATGCATTAAGTCAGATCGATACTGATTTGCGTTTATTTGGAAAACCGGGAGTGGCAGGGCTAAGACGCATGGGGGTTGGATTGGCCTTGGGGGGCGATTGCCAAGACGCTGTTGAAAAAGCGATAACGATTACATCCAGCATTCATGTTGAGCTTTAAATGATCCATGTTTGATTATGTGGAGGTTTGAATGTTCACTGGTTTTATAAGTTTTTTCAAAAATTGACTGAATGTTCAATAACTGGCCTTTAAACGGCTAGTTACAGAATGAGCGATTTTTGTGGAAGTGAAATGCTATGAATTTTTTAAAATAAATTTTCGATACCATATTTTATGGTACTTTAGTTCTGTTTTTTTTAAGCCTAAAAGTTCTGTTACTTGACCATTCTAGGCAGTAACGCTCCGTGTGATCAGGAAACAAAATCGTTTGAGTATTATGTAAAAGTGATAAATTAAACGTTTGTTTGAATTGTTTATAGCCCGCTATCTCACAGTGTTTTTTAGGTTTTTTAAAAAAGAAACCACTTTTGGCATGAACAATGAATTATTCATAAGTGCAAAAGGACGAAGCATGGTTGTCAGGTCTTATGGAGTACCGAGCCATGCATTCATTTACCACCATGCTGTGAGCAACTGAGGTGGACGCTCAGTGGAGGTCTTGCGGCAGGCTGTGATTAGGGAGTGTTACCATGAATGTTTCAGAAGGTTTTGTTACAGAATTTTTCGGGATGGATGTAGAGAAAGCGAACCTGCGTCGTATGCTTGAGCAGCAGGTTGCGCATTTTCTGGCGCAGGGAGGACGCGTTCAGTGTATACCTAACCGACTTGAAGAGAATGGTGGTGCCAAGCCCGTAAGGCTAGCAAGAAGCAGTGGTGGCAATTACTAAGCCGTCCAAAGAATACATAAAAAAGCCGGGACGTTTGTCCCGGCTAAAGTCGCTAGAGTTAACATGCGCATGTAGCCCATGTGAAGCCGTCGTTCACAGAGCCTCTGATAACATAGTACCAGTTGACTAAAAGTCAAAACAAATACCCTATCTCACCTTCTGGAAAGTGAAACTTTAGTACTGAAAAATAGTCCTGCTCTATGGCCTCTAATTTTTACGTTATCTACTTTTTCCTCCGGCGAATAGGGGGTAAGTGACGGTAAAAAATAGGACGTTCAACTATATTTTGCAACTGCTTTGGTTTGTATTTCGACTGGCTAAAATGTATATCCTATATTTTTTAGAGTGAGAGGCCTTCTTGTTAGATGGTTTTGGGGTGTCCATATTTCTGTAGAGGTTGAGTTTTTTGATGCAGGAAAGGTTTTTCGAATCATGATTCGAGCTTTTTGCTTTCCTTTAAATAAATAAAAACCATTTTTAATGGTCTGGTGGTGTTTAGGATGGAGGTGTTGTTTACTGGCTGCAGTATGTCGCTTTCTAGGCGCATCTATTTTTAAGGGCTGCCAGATCAAATCTGCGATGATGAGTATTTGGTGCTGGCCGGATTATAATGACAATATAGCGTTGGATGTGCTCAGAATGGAGTTGTTATGGTAAATACGCGGCTTTTAAAGCCCGTGGGTTTCCACAGGCCAGCCTTAGTTTGTTATTGAATAGCGGCTATATTTCGGGCTGGCCTTAGCCAGCCTCGGTGTCAGAGGTTGCTTCTCTTGTTTCGCGAACGATAACGGCTTCAGGCTTGTTGCGGTTGGGCCATACGCTTTCTGGAATGACTTCCGTTGCCATGTAGCCTTTTCCGCCCTTACCAATAAGAAAGCGAACCGACTCACCTGCTTTGAGGGATTTAAAGCCATCCATAATGATGACACTGTAGTGAACGAATATGTCTTCGTTCTCAGAGGCTGCTACAGGTTCAATAAAGCCAATACCTTTAGCGTTGTTAAACCACTTGATCGTTCCTGTTAAATATTCCATATCCCTGTCTCATTATTATTGCTTCCTAGTAACACAATAACGCTACTTCTCCCATGGGGCAATACTTTGTCTGATATTCCTTTGAATGTGCAATTTGAGAGGTAATAGTTTGGCTAAACAGACGAAGTAATGTTGGGAAAGGGACGTTATTTTTGTTGGGTGTGGAGATATAGCGTCTTCTCTGTATGGTTATGGGGGTCATCAATCTGGGTGTGTATAACTTGATAAATAATATCTAGGACGTCATTCCATCTGTCACCGGGCTTAAGACGCTTGTCATAAAGAATATGAAGGAGATATTTGTCGAGAGGCGTCAGTTGTTGAAAGATACTGCTGTCGTTAAAAATGCTAGGATACAAGTCATCAACATCATTGGTGAGTCCCATCATTTGTGTCATTTCTTCGATGACACAGGATTGCAACTTTCCATAAGATCGGGCGAGATCCTCAGGGATGAGAATCCATGCTTTAACAATCTGTCCATTACGATCAGCAAGAATGTTGAATGTGCATAGACTCTGACTTAAGTGGGGGTTCTTGTCAGTATTTATGGCCCGATAGAACTCTGTCTGGTTCATGAAGTAAATCAGCACGTTGGCATATTCACGTTTTGGCTCAATATTCATGGGTAACTGGGTATGCTCTGACAAGATATCCATCTGCCCTTGCACCAGTTTCTCATGAATTTTTGGATCACCTATTGCGCTGAAAATATGAATGCGCAGTGGCGATGTCCACTTTAGCAGGCGGCGCTCTTTTCCATCATTAAACTCATTGAAGAACGCGACTCGATAAAATGCATCACGGACATGATCTGTTTCCATCCAGACAGGGTATTGAGCGACAGAAAGCGTCGGCATGAGAAGCCCTGCCAAAAGAATACAGCGCTTGTGTGAAAGGCCTCTAAAGATATAAACAAACGCAAACATCCTCTTTATAGCGTTCAAATTATTTATGTATCAATGCCTTTTCATTGAAAATCTTGCTTGCTCACATCTTATATAAACAATAAAGACTTCATGAAATTATAGATCTCACGCTATACGGACAAGGGTAACCAGAGCTTGACCACTGATCACCCGGTTTTCAGGACGCTCTGAGATCCTTATCCAGCGTGACTGCCTTACAGAGTTGTGCTGGAGCAATCCAGGTGATATATCGCCTGGTCTGGTAGCTCTATTTTTACGGCAATACGTCATGTTTTCAAGACAGCCCTTTCTCTAGTAGACATGTCTTCAGGGCAAACCTTCAGGCGGAATTACGTTTTAATTCCTTTCTTTTGTTGGGTAGACTTCATGAAATGGTATAGATCTCAGTCGCTATGAATCACGCGGATGCTCTAGATCCGACTGTTTTGTTATATTCTCAAGGTCTCTAGTAGACGTCGAGGCTCCTTTCATTGGGTAGAGAAATGATGCCGTATTGTTTATGGCAATTGGTTCTTTCTAATTATTGAACTTCCTATACGTCACTCAGTTTATAATTAATCCTTATGAAAAAGGGGAGGCTCTTTGAAAGAGCGTCCCCTTCAATTTTTAGTGCTTTTACTAGCGTTTCAGTACTAGCGCCATTTTTGCGTATCGATGTTGTCAAACGTGGTTTGACGGATATCGGCACCATTTTCATGGCTGGCTGCTGTGACAGCAATATTGCTGTTATGGCGGCTGCGGAGCGTGTTGCCATACCAGTCAAAACGCAGGTTGTCGGAGTCCGTACAACGCCAGATGGTGACTTCACCGCCATCATAGGCCATACCCCGGTTATCAAGGCAATACCCAGGATCCTTCTTGCTATGGATGAGGCCTGTTAACGGTTCATAACGCCATTGCTGGTTGTCACCGTTGTGGCAGTCCCACAGCAGGACATTACTGCCGTCCGCCATATTCCCTCCGGCGATATCCATGCAACGCTCACCGCTCTTCAGCGGCTTGTAGACGGCAGGTTGCTCCGCTTTCACCAAGACCTGCTGTGCTTCGCCACCGTGGCAGCTCCAGAGATGCACATTCGAACCGTTCCCTGAGCCTGCACCTTTGACATCCAGGCATTTACCCTGATTCAGTACACTTCGAAGTACGCCATTGTCGGTATCCAGTACCCAGCGCTGTGCGTTGGTACCATTGCACTCCCATAGCTGGATGTTATTGCCATCATGCTGGAGGGCGCCGGAGACATCCAGGCACATCCGGGGATCGACTTTACTATGGAGTGCACCATCATCATCCATGACCCAGCCTTGGGCGTCGGAACCATTACAGTTCCAGAGGTGGACATTGGTGCCGTTCTCGGTACCGCTATGGTTGACGTCAATACATTTGCCCAGGTAGCTCATGTAAAGGTTTTTGTATTTGGGTGATACCCGAACCTCGTGACGGGGCTGGCCCGGATCCAGCCAGAGCTTCAGGATTTCCCGCTCACTGTCCCATTCGCTACGCCAGCTGCCATCAGGATCAGACACCGAGAGTTCCCAGCCATCCTGATAGTAACGGCTGGCTGGGATATAGATTTCTGTAGGCCCGGTCACACCGGGTTTCTCATCGTAGACCAATCGGAACTCTTTGCTTTTGGCTTCAAAGTAATAATCTACCGGCTGGCCAGCAATGGCCCGGGGATAGGTGCGGGTCAAGTGTTCAGCCACGATGGTTTCGTTGTCGGAACCGTCGGTAGGTGACCAGCCACCACGGTCGTTCGACCAGTAAGCCCAGCCAGAACCCATGTAGTCAGCCATCAGGGTGACATCATCAATGAAGTCACCGGCTCCAGGCTGATTGGCACCCACGCCAAATTCACCGACAACAATGGGCATATTCATCTTGTTCAGCTCGTTGACACGCTCCCGTCCCCAGGGTTCAAACGACCATTTGTCCACGTCACTGTAAGCGCCGCCTTCATGCAGAAAGGGCGGGTAAAAGTGGGGGGCATAAACTAGCCGCTCTTCACCTTCGCGGGGATCATCAATAACGCCCAGGGTCGAAGCGACACCAAAGTTAATGCCCAGTGCCTGGGGCTCAATGAACAGCCAGGTGTCCTGATCAACGGTACGGATTCGGTTAATCACCCGCTCGTAGAATGGTTGCAGTTGAAAAGTTTCAAACCCTGGCCAGACATAGGTGCCACCATAGGGTTCATTCATCAGGTCATAGCCGATGACATTGGGGGTATCCTTAAACCGCTTGGCGACGTGCGTCCACATATCCGCATAGTGATCTTGAAGACCGTAATCATTGCGCCAGAAGTGATCAAAGGCCCGACTGACACCCGGTTGCAGGTAAGTGATCCACCAAGGAGACTGGGGCTCGGCCGCGAGGCCATCAGTGATAGTCGCCCAAGGTGGCGCACCGTCGCCGCCAAACTGGTACGCGTAAAGATCCTGATGCATATCCAGCAGGACATACATACCCTGGTCTTCATACCATTTGACCCGTTCAGCGACCTTGTCCAGGTAGGCTTCGTCATAGACTCCGGGTTGTGGCTCGATGGCATCCCAGAAAATCAGGAAACGGACAAAGTTAAAACCCCAGTCACGGGCTTCACGCTCAACATCCGACTGACCGATCCACGGCATTCTCTCCGGATGCCCCTTTGCACTTGAGCTGGTGTTGAGGCCATGGAGTATCAGGGCGCGTCCCTGATCATCGGTGATATAGCGAGGGTTATCGGCTTTGTATTTACAACCGGCTATAAAAAGCGAGGTGCACAGGCAAACTGCCAGCAGACGCCAGCAACGATTGCGAAACATGGCTGTTTCTCTCCAATGTTATTGTTCTTGTCATGGTTTGGTGGGTTGGCGAGAAAGACCGATACAGGCGGGATTCGGGTTGCCAACCAGGGTGGCGTGTCGAACAGCAAAACATGCACGTTAGTACTATTACAGATTTTCGATAGCTGATCAAAAGTGTGATGTGTCATGAGAAAGGTGCCTGATCTTGCGAATAGCGCTTCAGGGTCGTGTGGTCTCTGCTTGCTCGACACAGTGTCACATCGTTACACTCGGACGGCGTGTTTTCCTGCAAGTAATAATAAAAAGGTGGAGTTATGCCTGGAATGCAGAGGCGTCGTTGGATGGTGGGATTGTTGTTCGTGTTGGGGGGGCTGGTTGCATTACTGGCGGTAGTGGGAAGCAGTACCTGGTTCTATCTCAACCCGAAGCCTACTGGCGAACAGGTATTCATCAACGGTCATATCCTGACTATGGATGATGACAATACTGTGGCTGAGGCGATGCATCTGAAAGGTGATCGTATTGTTGCAACCGGAACGACTCAGTCGATATTGCAGCAGGCTGGCGAACAGGCAAATATCATTGATCTACAGGGTAAAACGGTAACGCCGGGTTTCATTGAAGCCCACGGTCATTTTCCCGGTAGTGGACTGAAAGCTGTAGCCGAAGATGTCAGCAGTCCGCCTGTTGGCACAGTACTGACCATTAGTGATGTATTGAAGCGACTCCGACAGCGCGCCAGTGAGACTCCGCCAGGTGAATGGGTGATTGGTTATGGGTTTGATGATTCGCTGGTGGCCGAACATCGTTTCATGACGCGAGAAGAGTTGGATACGGTTTCCACGGAACACCCAATCTTTGTGCTCCATGTTTCAGCCCATATGGCTGTTATTAATACTCGTGCACAGGCTGTCGCGGGGATCGATCAGGATACTGTTGATCCTGAGGGCGGCGAAATTGTCCGAAATGCCGCAGATGAATTCACAGGCCTACTGGTCGAAACAGCTCATGACCCTGTGCGGGATATGGCCTTTGATTTTTCCGCCTTCAAAAATCTCAAGGTTGTACAGACATCCGTTGATGACTATGCAAGTCAGGGCGTGACCACGGTACAGAGTGGCAAGGCGACGGAATCCTTTTATCGTCCTTTACGCCTGCTGTCACGTTTGGGCGTTATACCACAGCGTGTCGTGGTCTGGCCGGATCTTGATCTGGCCAGGTCTATCGATGCCGGTAAGATTGCACGTCACCAATCCGATAAGTTGTCAGTAGGTGCGTTGAAGCTGACAACCGACGGATCAATTCAGGGATATACGGGTTATCTCTCGGCACCCTATCACCAGACACCTTCTGAACGCGCTACAGATTTTCGCGGCGATCCTGTCATGAAAGCGGATCAACTGAGTCAGCTGGTCTCAGAATGGCATGAAAAAGGGTGGCAGCTGGCGTTACATGCGAATGGGGATGCAGCGATTGATAATGTGCTGTCTGCAGTAGAAGCGGCCCAGAAAGCATCACCTCGTACTGATGCCCGCCACGTGATTGTTCATGCCCAGATGAGTCGGCATGACCAGCTTGAGAAAATGCAGTCATTGGGCGTGACGCCAAGCTTTTTTCCTGCGCATGTCTACTATTGGGGAGATCGTCATAACGCCCTGTTTTTAGGTGCAGAACGCGCCGCACGGATCAGCCCTTTGAAATCTGCGGATGAATATGGGGTGCGTTACAGTATTCATCTGGATACCCCGGTCGTGCCAATTCAACCCTTGTTGCTGGCATGGTCAGCGGTTCAACGAGAAACCAGTGGTGGTGACGTGCTTGGTCCGGAAGAGCGGATTGGTGTTATGCAGGCTCTGCGTGCTATCACGATAGATGCAGCATGGCAGGTTTTTCAGGAAGATAATCGGGGATCGTTGGAGGTGGGTAAGTATGCGGATTTTGTCGTGATATCAGATAACCCGTTAGTCAATGCGAGCCGGTTACATCAATTAGCGGTTGAGCAGACCTGGATTGGTGGTGTTCCTGTCTATAACAGCAATAATTAAGCCCTGACTGCCAAGTTAACAGGATTAATAAAAAACGTGCGAACGGTGAACGTCGCACGTTTTTTTTCAGCGTTTTAATGCAACATGATCACACTTCAAAATCATATTTGTCATCAATGCGACGCTTCTCCAGCATATATTGTTCCATGCTGATGGTTTTGGTTTGCAGTTTTTCTTCCAAGCGACGCAGGTCTTTGTTTTTGAGACGCTTGATGTTTGCCTTGGTCGCATAATAGTTAATGGACGATGCACCATTATACCCACTGACCGGATCCCAGAAGATTGAGAGTGGCCAAGTCAGAAGGTTCAATACGCCGAGACCGGGTTCACGGGTATAAAACGATCCGCCGCCAGGAAGGAAGCCCAGTGCAGCAGCGGTGGTTGGATTCTTTTCTTCAACCGACATGCCATTAGCATGGTAGTAGCGCATTTCATGTTCCTGATAACTGTTCAGGCCGGTCGCGCAGCCGGAAAGAAACGCCATGCAGAGTGCAAGGGCTACAACTTTATTCATAGGTTCAATTAATCCCTGGACTTCTTTTTACATTGATCGAATAACGTTGTAGCGAGACTGTAAGGATTTAGGTGTTAGGTGTATAGATCGTGTCAGTACGTATTGTGTCAAATCAATCATTGAATAGACACGATTAATATCGGAAATGGGGGTATTGGGTCAGCGCTTAAAAAACAAAAAAGGAGTCCAGCAGACTCCTTTTGAGTGGAAAGTCATGTTGTCAGGTACCCGCCATCGACATTAATGCATGTTCCTGTTGTGTAGCTGGCGGCATCTGACACCAGGTAGAGCACCGTTCCCGCCATTTCCTCCGGCTGAGCAGCGCGGTTCATGGGGATCTTGGGCAGGATCTGTTTGAGCATGGCGTCATTTCGGGTAAGCGCTGATGCAAACTTGGTATCCGTCAGCCCAGGAAGGAGCGCGTTTACTCGAATGTTCATTGGTGCGCATTCACGGGCAAAGGCTTTGGTCATGGCAATGACGGCTGCCTTGGTAATGGAATAGATTCCCTGGAATGGGCCGGGTGTCACGCCATTCACCGAGGCAACATTGACAATGCTGCCACGGCCTTGATGACGCATGACCTTACCGACTTCTGCAGACATCATGAAATAGCCTTGAATATTGACGTCAATAGTTTTTTGCAAAGCATCGGTCGGAGTATCAAGAATAGAGCCAAAATAGGGGTTGGCTGCCGCATTGTTGACCAGGATATCGATCCGGCCGTGTTTTTCTACGATGGCGCTGACAGTCTGGCGAATGGCATCCGTATCCCCGATATGGCAGGCCATAGCTTCGGCAGAACCGCCTTCATCGACAATGCTCTGGCTGACGGCTTCGCAGCCTTCCACTTTGCGGCTGGTGACAATGACATGAGCATTGTGTCGTGCCAGCAGTCGGGCAATGGCTTCGCCGATACCACGGCTGGCACCGGTAATCAGGGCGATTTTGCCGTTCAGGTTGAACGGGTTTTCGTTCATAACAGTACCTCAGTTTTTGTTCTTATTGACTGTAGAGGGCAGTGTTATGCCCAGTCTTGCGCTGCTGCTATGACAGCAGCGCTCTTGTACAATTCACGACAGTATTTCCGGTTATGGGATTATGTGCGTTCGTTGTCGTAAAGACGGAAAATGCTGGAAAAGTCTAACTGTCCATTGTTGTCTGTCTGATTGGCATGCAGGTTATAGAGGCTGCGCGCCAGACTGCCCATGGGGGCTGATGCGCCGGAGTTTGCTGCGGCATCCAGTGCCAGCTTCAGATCTTTTAGCATCAGGTTGACCATGAAACCACCCTCATAGTCTCTTGATGCTGGCGCATTGTTCATAATGCCGGGTACCGGGTTGTAGACCTCAAGCGACCAGTTTCTCCCGGAGCTTTTCAGCATGATTTCAGAGACGGTTTCCGGCGAAAGCCCGTTACGGATAGCCAGTGCTAGGGCTTCCGCCGTGCCGGTCATATGGATGGCCAACAGCATGTTGTTACACATCTTGGCGACCTGACCGCAGCCTGCGTCGCCAGCATGAAACAGATTGCTGCCCATGGCTTCCAAGATAGGAATGGCCCGCTCGTAATGGGGTTCTTTGCCACCGATCATAAATGACAAGGTTCCCTGTGCAGCACCGGCGGTACCACCAGAAACAGGTGCATCAATAAAGGCTTTTCCCTGCGCCTCGGCAGCCGCAGCGACTTTTCGTGCGGTTTCTGCATCAATCGTGCTGGAGTCAATAATAAGCGCATCGGTGCTGATTGCATCAAGCAGTGTGGTTTCTCCGAGATATAGGCTTTCAACATGCTGGCCGGCGGGTAACATGCTGATCACAAAATCCGCCTCTTTCACTGTATCTGTCGCCTTTTCTGCCGCCGTGGCGCCTTGGTCGGACAGCGTTTTCACCGCATCGGGATTCAGATCAAAGACCGTGAGTTGATGACCGGATTTGATCAGATTGATCGCCATGGGGGCTCCCATGTTACCCAGTCCGATGAATGCAATCTGTGCCATGGTGCGTCTCCTTTTACTTGTTACTATCAATCAGGAACAGCGGCCGTGTTGTGGCAGGCGTCATCTAACTATAAGCGTATGATCTTTGCAGTGCTATTTCTGTTGCTGCCTGTAAGATCTCTGGATGTGTGTGTATAAATCAGATAAAGAAAAATCCGGATTATGATGTGTGGTTTCATAATCCGGATAACGAAGGCAAGTCAGGGGGTGATCGGTGAGAGAGCAGAATCTTTAGAATGATGCTTCTGGCGTGCGTGTGTTTTACGCAAATTCGATACTATCTCCTGTAACCGGGCACTGTTGAATGTGTTCTCGGATTTGCCGGAGTAAAGCGACTGTTCAAGGCTGCTCAATAAATCGTTTAATTCCTGATGATCCAAGCTATCTGCTGCTGCAGACAGGCTGTAAAGGTTATCGAGATTGTTAAAGCAGCCAGCCCAAGTAATAAATCGCTGTTTTATCTGCAACAGATCGTTGTTCTGACAAGCCTGTTGCAGCTGCTGGAAAGCGGCTTTTTCACTAAGGTTCTCCGATGGCCTCGCTGAGGGACAGCTATCAACCCCATCACTGATTGATACTTTCCTGCCCCTGATATACAAGCCGAGTGTCACTAGCCAAAGCAGTGCAAAAACGGCTGTTGCAATAATCCAGGGCAAGGATGACCCCTGTTTGATAATGGGAGCACCTAAATCGAGTGGGACATTTGTCTGCGTTATTACGCTGTCCGGTAAAGTGGTAGTGGTAGCAGCTGGCGCTGGCTGGCTCGGTGTTGCAAGTGTATTGCCGGGGGCAACGGTAATCGTTGTTGCCGGTAATGTCGCTTGTTCAATTTTACCTGTCGTGGTGTTGAACCAGGTGTACTGAACCGCTGGCAGTGTCATGGTACCCGCGTGTGTGGGGACCAGCGCTATGGCTTCCGTGCGTTTCCCGGTAATCCCATCAGGCCCGGAAAGGTCTTCATTCTGTGCCTGATCTGGATAGGTTTTCAGACCGGATACTGTCGGCAATGTTACTGGGGGCAGCTGGGCTGCAGTCAGGCCTTCCGCTTCAATTGTGAGGGTTCGGGTTACTGAGTCGCCTGCCTTAAGATCATCCGGGTTACTGCTCCATTTCTGGGTCAGACGCAGCTTGCTGGCAGGGAGCCAAGGCGCGTTAGCGGGATAATCGTTAGGTACAGGATTGACGTCCAGTTTGATATCCGCTGATTGGGCACGCACCGGTCTCGCCCGTTGCATGGAGAAGAAGTTATTGTAGGGATCACTGCCTGCCGCAATGCTAGAGGTGAATGTCAGCGATGGGATCGTCAGTTTACCGCTCTCCTGGGGATTGATGGCATATTGCACTTCAAACACACCATGGCGACGGCCGTTAACCAACTCTTCGTATTTCTTGACTTCGCCCAGTTGCTGAACAATGGCGCCATTGACTTCCAGTGGTGTCAGGCTACTGTCGCCGACTAGTTGGGTGTTGTAATAAATTTTCAGGGTCAGCACGGTTTGCTGCTGAATATATATCTCCTGACGACTCAATGACGTCTGCATGAAGACCGGTGAAACGCTATTGGTGCTGCCAGCGGTCGT
Source organism: uncultured Kistimonas sp. (assembly GCA_964291505.2). Lineage (GTDB taxonomy): Bacteria > Pseudomonadota > Gammaproteobacteria > Pseudomonadales > Endozoicomonadaceae > Kistimonas. The sequence goes on from OZ220216.1 coordinate 1,308,480, forward strand.
GTTGCCATGACGAACATCAATATGAATCGGTTCAGAGGTTTCGCCGTTATAGGAAAGGGCTGGAATTGTGATGGCACCGGTGCGCTTGGGTGCCAGGGTGATTATCCAGTCTGTCCAGGATTCAGTTTTGCCGTTAATCATCTGGAACTGGCTGCTGCGCCGGTTGCCCAGAATATCAAACTCTTTCTTTAGCGGCGTGGTGTCCGGCTGGCTTCGGAACGACTGGCTGTCCACCCGCAGGGTCAGTTCCAGCGTTTCGTTCTGGGTGATAACACTCCGGTCGACACTGGCGGTAAACGCAGCCAGTGCCGGTGTGGCTGAAAGCATCAGTAGCGCTGTCATCAGGACGGACAGCAGTGAGGGAATGAAAGTCTTCCTTACCATGTTTGTTCTCCCCGGGAAGCGGGTTGGCGTTGCTGTTGCTGCTGTTCGAACTTCCGGCGCAGCAGACCGCCGGGATCATCCGGTATGCGTCTCAGCCAGTTTTCGACTTCCTGGCGTGACTGGGTGTTTTCCTGTCGTTGATCCGTCGCATAGGGCTGCTGATCATCCTGAGGCTGTTCATCGTGTTTTTCAGGCTGAGTTGGAGGTTGGGCTGCTTGCTCCTGCTCGGAAGATTGCTCATCTTGGCTGGGTTTTTGCTGCTGGTCTGAGGCGTTTTCCTGATTTGACGTGTCTTTATCGTCATTGGCTGACTGATCCTGCGATGAATCAGGACGTTCCTGTTCATTCTGTTTTTGATCGCCTTCCTGATCTCCGGTTTGTTTACTGGAGGTTTCCTGATCGTCACCCTGATCTGTTGCTGTTGCTGTTGCTGTTGCTGTTGCTGTTGCTGTTGCTGTTGCTGTTGCTGTTGCTGTTGCTGTTGCTGTTGCTGTTGCTGTTGCTGTTGCTCCAGCAGTTTCTTTACCAGTTCAGCATTGCTCTTGGCATCGGCCATATCGGGCGACAGTTCCAGGGCTTTTTCATAGGCAGTCAGGGATTCCTGCAGTTTTCCGGCTCGGGCAAGGGCATTGCCCTGGTTGTAAAAGCCATCGGCATTATCCCAATCCGCAAATCCTTTAGCGGCGGTTTCGTAGTCTTTCGCCTGATACTGCGCCTCAGACTGCCAGTTTGGATCCGTGAACAGATCTGCGGCTTCTCCTGCCTTACCTTCCTGAAGTAATTTTGTGGCCTGTTGATCCGGTGTTTCCCATAGATTGGTCCAGGCATCCGCATAGCTGGTATCCGGTTGGATCAGTGTTGTTGCAAGAATGATTGGCAGTACCCATCCGCGCCTGAAAGCCAGTGTGGCGACCGGCAATAATAAGAGCAGCAGCCAGAACCCTTCGTCATGCCAGCGATCAAACTGGCGATCCACGGCCACGGTTTTACTAAACGTGTTGGGTTTGGGGAGCAGGGCATTAATATCGCTGTCGTTAATACTCATGGTGCGATATTGGCCATGCTGTTGTTGAGCCAGTGTCTGGAGCTGTGATGCATCCAGCCGGCTCATGACGATGGCGCCTTTGCTGTCGCGAATAAACCCGCCGTATGCATCAGGGACAGGTGCACCGGTTGCTGTGCCGACACCGATAATGTTTAGTGTATGGTTCGTACCAGCCAGTACTTTGTTGACTGCGGCAAGTTCTGTAGCAGACATGCCATCCGTTAATAACAGTAGCGATCCTGATTCACCCGCTCCCTGTGCAAGCAGGTCGACAGCCTGTCGAATGCCACTGGCTGAATTACTGCCGGGCACCGGCATGATGTCAGGCGACAGTGCTTTCACCAGGTTTGCCAGTGTCCCGTTATCATCGGTCAGTGGTGCGACGGTATAGGCGTCACCGGCGTAGGCGACCAGTGCCGTTAGTCCTTCCTTGCGATCCTTCAAGATATCCAGCAATTTGTGTCGGGTTCGGGTCAACCGGTCTGGCTGGATATCCGCGGCCAGCATAGAGCGGGACAGATCCACGACCAATACCAGCGGCGCCAGGCTTTTTTCAACCGGTGTTGAGATTTGCCGCCAGGTTGGCCCTGCCAAAGCGATTGAGGCAATCATCCAGGCGATTGCCAGGCCGATCAAAGGCCAGCGGCTGGTTCCGACAGGTTTGACTGGCATTAGGTGGCGCAGAAGTTCCTGGGGGATAACCTTCTGCCAGCTACCTGCCTGCGATTGACGTTTCCAAAGGAAATAACTGGCTATTCCTGCTGGAATCAGCATCAATAACCAGAGTGGCCGAATAAAGTGAAACTGTGTCAGCGTCGTTAACAGAGCGTCCATTCAACGAGCCCTCCTGCGAAGGGTGGGCAGGAAGAAGGACAGCGCCAGCGCAAAACTGCAGAGCAGGGCAGCCGCCAGGGGCCAGTAATACAGCGATTGCACGGGGCGGAAGGTCTCCTTGCTCTGTTCAACGGGTTCCAGTTGGTTTAATAGGCCGTAAATCTGTTGCAGTTCTTCCGTATTTCTTGCCCGGAAGTAGCGACCACCAGTCTGGTCTGCGATTTTGGTCAGCATCTCTTCATCCAGATCCGCAGAGGGATTGACGCGCCGGGCGCCAAAACTGGAACCAAAGATACCGGGCTGGATCATTTCATCAGCGCCAACACCGATGGTGTAGATGCGCACCTTTTCCTCTTTCGCCAGCTCGGCGGCTTGATCCGGTGATACTTCACCTGCCGTGTTGGCGCCATCGGTTAGTAGAATCAGGATGCGCTGATCTTCGGGCCGTTTGCGCAGATGGCGTACGGCCAGACCAATGGCATCACCAATTGCGGTCTTTTCACCGGCAATACCAATAGTGGCTTCATTCAATAGTGTCTGGACGGTTTTCAGATCAAAGGTTAAGGGTGTCTGCAGGTAGGCATTTGTGCCGAACAGGATCAGACCCAAACGGTCCCCTTTGCGTTGCATGACAAAATCGCTGACCACGTGTTTGATGACATCCAGTCGTGTCACCGCTTCACCCTGAAGTTCAAGATCCTGGATTTCCATACTGCCGGAGAGATCTACGGCCATCATCAGATCCCTGCCGGTGACCGGCAGACTGACAGGGTCGCCCACCCATCGTGGCTGGCTGGTCGCTAGTAACAGCAATAGCCAGGTGGCTATGAGTAATCCTTTCCGCCATAGGTTACGTGTCAAATGGGCTGGACTGTCGCCCGGCAACGCCTGTTCCACCTGCTGGTAAAACGGAACCTGAAGCGCGGCCTGATGCTGCTCGTCAGCTGGTGGTGTGAACCGATAAACCAGCAATGGCAGTGGCAATAGCAGCCATATCCAGGGCCAGTACAACTCAAACATGGTGTTTCCTTATCCAGCGTTCGACTAAACGCTGAAGTTGATCAATCTCAGTCTGATTCAGCGTGTGCTCACCGGGGGCAAACCGTTCATCACCAAAGACCTGCCCCGGGCCTGTTGTGAAATCATTTGAATGAGAGGTTTTATCAAGAAAGTCGAGCCAATCATTACCATGAAGGGCTGCAACGGTTTCCCGTGGCCAGGCTGACAGCGCCACTCGCTTGAGTAACTGATTAAAGCTGCTGACCAACGTATGGCCGTCTTTGTTCTGCTCCTGAGCTGCGGCGATATTCCGGCTTTCCTGTAAAGCCGCCCGGCGATAACGGTTACGGAAATAGTGGCGGTAAAGTAAGAAGGTAGAAATTCCGACACCAGCCAGAATAATGAGCGCTACCAACCACCAACCGGGAGCGGGTGGCCACCAGGTCACCGGATCAGGGAGGTGATTTGGGTTGAGTGCTTCTAGCGCCTGCTGCAGGGGATCCGTTGGGTTCACCGGGCATCCTCCGCCTGGCGTCGACGTGGTGTGGGAGTACCTTGAAGAACAGCAAACAGTTGCTTATCCGTAGGTAACGCGGCATTCAGCGAGAGAAGAGGGATGTGCAATCGGTTCATCGTGTTTTGCAGATGTTCCTGCCGGGATGTGGCTTCCTGGGCATACTGGGTTCGGTTCTGTGTTGAACGGGTGTCCAGCTGACGGCTTCGGATGCCGTCAGTAATGGTATACAGGCCATCCCGTGGCAGGCTCGATTCCATGGGATCCTGAACCTGGATAGCGAGTACTTCACTGTGCCGGTGAAGTAGTGAGAGTTGGCGCTGGCAACGATCATCCAGGGATTGAAAATCACTGATCATCACAATTAAAGAACCGGGTTTCACGATGCGGCGGGTCTGCCTTAGCGCGTGTACCAGTGTGTTTTCTTCAGCAGTGTTGGTAACTGGCTTAAGACTTAGAGCGAGATTCATGTCTGTTGTCTGCTGCAGCAATCGCAGTACGGCTTTCTTGTCCCGACGCGGCTTGAACTCATGATGTTCCGAGTCGTTATAGAGAAAGCCGCCCACCCGGTCACCACGATGTAGTGCCTGCCAGGCCAGCAATGCGAGGGTTTCAGCCGCCGTCACGGATTTGAAATTCAGTTGGCTGCCAAAGAACAGGGATTGCCCTTGATCCAACAGGAAGAAGACCGGTTTTTCCCGTTCTTCACGAAAGACCTTGGTGTGAGGCTTGCCAGACCGTGCCGTGACCCGCCAGTCAATGGTGCGGATATCATCGCCCGGTTGGTAGTTACGGAATTCATCAAAATCCATGCCCCGGCCGCGAAGTCGGGAGGCATGACCGCCACTTTGCTGGGCCTGGGCGGTTCCCTGTCGCAGGCTAGGCAGCCGGCGGGCGGAAACATGCAGTCGGGCCAGTTCCTCAAGGCTGGTGTAAGCGCCGCTCATCAAGCGTCCTCCGCTCAGGATACGGCAACTCGGGCCAGTAACTGGTCGATGATATGGTCGGTAGTGACGCCCTCGGCCTCCGCTTCATAGCTGGGGATTATCCGGTGACGCAGCACATCGTGGGCGATGGCCTGCACATTGTCCGGACTGACGAAATCCTTGCCATTCAGCCAGGCATGGGCGCGGGCACAGCGATCCAAGGCAATAGTACCGCGGGGAGAGGCGCCGTAGTCGAGCCAGTTGCCCAGTTCTTCCCGGTAGGCACCGGGGCGGCGGGTGGCATCAATGAGCTGAACGATGTAGTCCTCAACTGCCGGATCCATGTGCAGTTCAAGCACTGCGCGGCGAGCTGCAAAAATGGTTTCCTGAGCGATATGGGCTGGTGGCTGGATATCCTGATGCAGGGCTTCGCCACGTGCCAGCTGCAGAATGGCTTTTTCAGAAGCCATGTCCGGATAGCTGATCCGCACATGCATCAGGAATCGATCGAGCTGGGCTTCCGGTAAGGGATATGTGCCTTCCTGCTCAATTGGGTTCTGGGTTGCCATAACCATGAACAGTGATGGCAACTTGTGTGTGGTACCGCCGACGCTGACCTGTTGCTCCGCCATGGCTTCCAGAAGGGCGGACTGCACTTTGGCAGGCGCCCGGTTGATCTCATCTGCCAGAACCAGGTTATTGAAGACCGGCCCCTGCTGGAACCGGAAACTGCCATCTTCAGGGCGATAAATCTCTGTTCCGGTGATATCTGCCGGGAGCAGGTCAGGAGTGAACTGGATACGTTGGAACTCAGCTTCAAGCCCGCGGGCCAGATCCTTGATCGCTTTGGTCTTGGCCAAGCCCGGCGCGCCTTCGACCAGCAGGTGGCCATCGGCGAGTAAGGCGATGAGCAGGCGTTCCAGCAAGTGCTCCTGGCCGATAATGACCTTGCTGAGGTAGTCGTTAAGTTGGTTCAGGGCTGTGAAGGGCGACATCGACATGCGTTTTCCTGTAAATGGTGCCTGTAGATGGTTGAAGCGCGGAATACCTTTTTAATGTGTCCCGCGGGCAGAATTTTCAAGTCTTAGCCATTTCTGACAACAGAATGACGGAAAAGTTCCATTTAGTGTACATAAGTCCCGCAAAAACCGCTGGCCATTGTTGCAGGCTATATAATTTTCTGTAGCGTGCCACTGATCAGGGATTGAGTTGTATGAGCCATCTGTACGCCGATAATAAACAGGAGTTTGTTGCTGCACTGGGCAAGGAGTTGTCCAGCACTGTTGCCAGTGAGCATGCTTCAAGTTTTACGGCCTTTCTGGACATTTTCTTTAATATCACGTCAATGGATGACCTGAAGTCATACCGTCAACGGGATCTTTCCGGCTGTACGCTGGCTTTCTGGCGTTTTCTCCAGACGCATGATTTCAAGACGCCCCAGGTGGATGTCTTCAACCCTGATCATGAGCACCATGGCTGGCATTCAACACATACCATTGTTCAGCTGGTGCATCCAGATATGCCCTTTATTGTTGATTCACTGCGCATGCGACTGAATGAACGGGGCTCAACGATTCATCATATTCGTAATGGTGTCGCTCTGATTAAGCGTGACGAGAAGCATCAGCTGATCTCCCTGGAGCCAACCAGCACCATCAATCACGATAATGGCGCGGCACGGCGTGAGGCGTTTGTTTACATTGAGGTCGATCGTCTGGAAAGCGCTGAGGAACTGGATGCGCTCAGGGCCGATATGGAAGCCGTTTTAACGGATGTGAAGCTGGCGGTCAGCGGTTACCGGCCCATCTGCGCCAAGGTCAAGGCGCTGGTGGATGAATTGTCGGCGATGCCGCAGAACGAGGAAATCAGCGAAACCGTCGCCTATCTGACCTGGTTGCTGGATAACAAGTTTACCTTCCTGGCTTATGAGGAAGTGGAAGTTCGCAATGAGGATGGACAGCGCCGGATCCGTAAGCCCATGGAATCCCGTATTGGGTTGTTGCGTCCGCGTCGTACTGATGAGAATACCAGTGATACTGCTGAACCTTATATCGACAGGGATTTCTTCACAGACAAGACTGTGCTTTCCTTCGGTAAGGCAGCTTTCCGGTCCAGTGTTCACCGACCCGCTTACCCGGATTTCGTCATTATCAAGCGTTTTGATGAGAAGGGTAATGTGACCGGTGAGAGCCGGATCATGGGGCTTTATACCTCACCGGTTTACAAGGAAAGTCCCTGGCGTATTCCTGTGCTGCGTCGGAAGATGGCGGCGATTACGGCGCGTTCCGGGTTGGATCCCAGCACTCACCATGGCAAGGAACTGGCCCAGATTCTTGAAGTCCTGCCCCGTGAAGAACTGTTCCAGATGCCTTTGAAGCAACTGTTTCATACGGCCATCGGTATCCTCAAGATACAGGAACGTAACCGGATCCGGCTGTTTATCCGTAAAGATCGTAACGGCTTGTTCTGTTCTGCATTGGTGTATGTGCCGAGGGAGGTTTACAGCACAGAACTCCGGCATAAGATGGAAGAGGTTCTCTGCCGTCGCCTCAATGCTATCGATAGTGAATTCACCACCTATTTCTCTGAGTCAACGTTGGCACGCGTACATTTTGTGATGCGCTTGGCGCCAGGTGGAGAAGCCCTGATTAACCAGCAGGTGATTACCGAGGAAATCATCCGTGCCGCCAGCACCTGGGTAGATGAGTTCAGGGAAGCCGTACTGGAAGCCCGCGGTGAAGTGCTGGGCAACCGACTGATCAACGACTTTGCCAAAGGGTTTTCTGCCGGTTATAAGGAAATTTTCAGTCCTCTTTTGGCCGTTGCGGATGTTGAGCATATCCGCAGGTTGAATGCCGAAAATCCACTTGCCATGAGTTTCCACCGGCCGATGGATCAGGATCATCGCCTGCACTTTAAGGTGTTCCATTTTGGCGAAGCTTTACCGTTGGCTGACCAGATTCCCATATTGGAAAACCTGGGGCTTAAGGTGGTGGGGGAATACCCTTATACCATCCGCAAGTCGACGGGCGATTCGATATGGCTGCATGACTTTTCCCTGGATTTATCACAGGGATCTGAAGATATTGATATCCAGAAAGTGGCCAGTCTGTTTCAGGAGGCTTTCCGCAAACTGTGGTACCGTCAGGCGGAAAATGATCTGTTTAACCGACTGGTGCTGGGCGCTGGTATGGAATGGCGCGAGGTCATGATGTTCCGCGCCTATGCCCGTTACCTGAAGCAGATTCGTTTTGGTTTCAGTCAGCATTACATCGCTGAAACGCTTTACAGCAATATTGCGATTACCCGTCAGTTGCTGGAGCTGTTCAAAACCCGATTTGATCCCGATCTGGCGATTGATCAGTCAGAACGTAAGACTCGCGAAGAAACCATTCGTCAGTCAATCTATGAAGCGCTGGAGCACGTCAGTGTCCTGAGTCAGGATCGCATCTTAAGGCGATTTGTGGATGTTATCTGCGCGACATTGCGCACCAGTTTTTATTGCCAGGATGCTCATGGCGAACCACTGGACTACATGGCGCTTAAGTTCTCGCCAATGGCGATTCCGGACATTCCCAAACCCGCACCGATGTTTGAGATCTTTGTGTATTCTCCGCGGGTTGAGGGCGTCCACCTGAGAGGCGGTAAGGTGGCCCGGGGCGGACTGCGCTGGTCAGACCGGGTGGAAGATTTCCGCACAGAAGTACTGGGTCTGGTCAAGGCACAGCAGGTGAAGAACTCGGTCATTGTGCCTGTTGGTGCTAAAGGCGGCTTTGTGCCCAAGCATCTGCCTTCGGGTGATCGTGACGCCATCATGGCCGAAGGGATTGCCTGCTACAAAATTTTTATCCAGGCCTTGCTGGATGTCACGGATAACCTGGTGAACGGTGAAGTGGCTTATCCCGATCGGGTCATTCGTCATGATGAGGATGATTATTACCTGGTAGTCGCTGCGGATAAGGGAACGGCGACATTCTCTGATATCGCCAACGGAATTGCGGAAAGTTACGGCTTCTGGCTTGGCGATGCCTTTGCCTCGGGCGGCAGCGCCGGTTATGACCATAAGAAAATGGGCATTACCGCCAAAGGCGCCTGGGTGTCGGTACAGCGGCATTTCCGGGAGCAGGGCATCAACGTCCAGAAAGACCGTGTCAGTGTCGTTGCTATTGGCGATATGAGCGGGGATGTCTTCGGGAACGGTATGCTGCTTTCCCAGTCACAGGCATTAGTGGCCGCATTCAACCATCTGCATATTTTTGTGGATCCGAACCCAGATGCGATGGCCTCTTGGCAAGAGCGTAAGCGACTCTTCGATTTGCCCCGCTCCAGCTGGGAAGATTATGACAAATCATTGATATCAGAAGGTGGCGGTGTCTTCTCTCGGAGTGCTAAGAGCATTGAGATCACACCACAGATGCAGACCTGTTTTGGTATCAGTGCAAAGCGCCTGACGCCAACAGAATTGATCAGTGCCATTTTGCGCGCCCCCATTGATCTTGTCTGGAATGGCGGCATTGGCACCTATGTGAAAGCCAGTGTTGAATCCCATGCAGACGCGGGTGATCGTGCCAATGACACCTTGCGTATCAACGGTGATGAACTGAATTGCCGGGTTGTCGGTGAAGGGGGTAACCTCGGGCTGACACAGTTGGGACGCGTTGATTTCGCTCTCAAGGGCGGCAAGATGAATACTGATTTCATTGATAACGCCGGCGGGGTCGACTGCTCGGATCATGAGGTCAATATCAAAATTCTGCTCAATGAAGTGGTGGCCCGTGGTGACATGACTCGTAAGCAGCGGGATGTATTGCTGGAGTCTATGACGGAAGAAGTCTCCGATCTTGTGCTTGGCAATAACTATCGTCAGGCGCAGGCAATTTCTCTGGCCGAACTCGAAGCCCGGGAAAAGATGGAAGAATATAAACGTTTCATTCATTACCTGGAGTCACAGGGCAAGCTGGATCGTGCGATTGAGTTCCTGCCAGATGATGAGGGGTTGAATGAGCGTATTGCTGCGAATGCTGGCCTGACACGCCCCGAGCTGTCGGTACTGATTTCCTACAGTAAGGCAGACCTGAAAGAACAGCTGGTGGACTCCCGTGTACCGGATGATGATTACCTGGCGCAGGCGGTAACAACGGCGTTCCCTGCCACGCTGGTTGATCAGTTTGGCGATGCTATCCAGAATCACCGCCTGCGGCGCGAAATAGTGGCGACTCAGGTTGCCAACAGCATCATCAATACCATGGGTATTACCTTCATAAACCGCATGCAGCAGTCGACAGGATCGAATGCCGCAGCTATTGCCAGAGCCTTTGTGATTGCCCGTGATATTTTTGGCATGGAAAACTACTGGCAGCAGATCGAACAGCTGGATTATCAGCTCGATGCCACGTTGCAGCAGCGCATGATGATGGAATTTCTGCGCTTGCTCCGTCGCGCGACGCGTTGGTTACTGCGCGTTGAAGTGCACGAACGCCCAGCTCGCGAAGCGGTGGATTACTATGGTTCCCGCATCCAGGTATTGATGAAAGTTCACGATACCTTGCTGAGTGGCGCCATGCGTAAGCGCTGGGAAGAAGGGGTCAGGGAATACACTCAACAGGGTGTTCCTGAAGCTTTGGCAAGAGTGATCGCAGGGTTGCGTCATATGTTCAGCTTCCTGTCGATAATCCAGGCAGCAGAACAGACTGGACAGCCTTTGGAGCGTGTCGCCGCGATGTTCTTTGCAGTGGGTGACAGGTTGGAACTGAACTGGTTCTACCAGGAGCTGAATCGGTTGGATGTGGGGAACCACTGGCAGTCGCTGGCCCGTGAAAGTGTGCGGGATGAACTGTCATTCCAGCAGCGTTCCCTGACGGTTGCACTCCTGAAAATGCAACATGCATCCGGTGATCTGCCTGCCCGTCTGGATAACTGGATCGGAGAGAATCAACCCTTGGTGGATCGCTGGATGGGTATTCTTGGCGAGCTCCAGACCGGTAGTAACAATGATGAACTGGCCATGTATATGGTGGCAGCGCAGGAGTTGGCGGTTTTATCCCAAAGTTGCGGACAATAAACTATTTTGATTAAAAGTGATAAGCGGGAGACAGTTCATACTGTCTCCCGCTTTGCTTTATGAAAAGATTACTGTTGCTCCGCCAATGGGCGCGTTACCTGCTTGATCCATGCCTTTTCTGCTGAATCAAGGTAAGGACCAATGAGTTTTTGAACCTGTTGATGGTATTCATCCAGCCATTGTATTTCTTCTGTGCTTAATAATTCCTGCTTGATCAAACGACAGTCAATTGGTGCAAAGGTGAGTGACTCCATTTCCAGCATGGGCACATCGCTCGTTACCGTTGAAGGTTTAACCACGTACAGATTTTCAACCCGCAGGCCATAAGCATCTTCCTTGTAGTAACCGGGTTCGATGGTGATCATCATGCCGGCCTCAAGGCGGGATTCGGCTTCCTGGGGAGACATACGCAGGGGGGCTTCGTGCACGCCAAGGAAGTGGCCGACACCGTGACCGGTGCCATGATCATAATCACAACCTGCTTGCCACAGTGGCTGACGGGCAATGGTATCGAGCTGAATACCGCGAGTGCCTTTCGGGAACCGTGTGGCAGCCAGCCGGATATGACCCTGTAGCACCTGGGTGTAACGGGTACACATCTCGTCGGTGACATCACCCACCTTGATCGTGCGGGTCATGTCGGTAGTGCCTTCGGGGAACTGGCCGCCGCTGTCGATGAGGTACAACCCGTCCTGACCCAGTGTTCGCGGTATGGTCAGGGCGTGGTTGTAATGGCACATGGCGGCATTGGGGCCAACGGCGGAGATTGTCTCAAAACTGCAGCCGTGATAACCGGGTTGTTCTTCCAGCAGGGCTTCGATCTTGTCGGCGAGTACACCTTCATCCAGTGCTTGTGTGCCCGCAGCGACTTCCCGATCCAGCCATGCCAGGAACTTCGTTGTAGCAATGTCTGCATACAGGTGAGCCTGACGCATACCCTCAATTTCAACAGCGTTTTTGATCGATTTCATGGCCATGCAGGGATCATCACCATGGATTACCTGGGCACCGTAATGCAGCAGGTTAAGTGGAATCCATGCATTGCTGTTTTCATAATCCAGCTGAACATCGGCACCGTCTTCACCGAGCTGTTTCAGTGAATGCTCGATCGTAGAGATTTCCAGCAGCCGGACATCTTCACCGGCGTGTGGGTAAAAGTGCTCATCGAGCTTGCCGGTGGGGGCGAACAGATCGGCGCTGCCATCCTGGTAAACAATTGCGTAGCTGAGGACCACAGGCAGGCAGGGTACATCGCCACCCCGGATATTGAACAGCCAGTTGACGGCATCGGGCTGGGTGATCACCAGGGCGTCCAGTCCTTTCTGTTGCAACATCTCAGACAGTACCCGGCGTTTATCCGCACTGCTGCGACCGGTGTATTTTTCGTCCAGCAGTATACCGGACGCATCACTGGCAGAAGGTCTGTCATGCCATAGTCTGTCGATTGGATTCTCTGTCAGCTCGACCAGTTGAATATCTTTGTCTTTAAAGGTGGTAACCGCCTCCTGATACCAGTTATAGGTATGTAGTGTGGCGTCAAAACCCATTCGGTCACCCGGTTGCAGTGTGGTATTGAGCCAGTTGAGGTGGGGCTCTTCAATCAGGTGGTGGTATTCAAAGAGAGATGCGGGGACTTGCTGGCGAACCTGAACGGTGAAACGGCCATCGACAAAAATGGCAGCCCGTTCCGACAGGACGACGGCGATAGCCGCTTCACCGGTAAAGCCGGTCAACCAGCGCAGACGCTGGACATCCGGACCCAGATACTCCCCCAGAAACTGGTCGGCGCAGGGGATGATAAACGCATCAAGGCTTTCGCGTGCCATGAACTCACGGATGCCCGCCAGACGTTGTGCCAGAGTCGTACTCGCTGCGTCGATACTTTCAATGGACGGCACACTCATACAGTATCTCCTTGTTTCATGACTGCTCACGTGTTAGCCGTGGCAGGGGTTGTTGTATTTCCAGTGATAACGGGTTGGACAGGACTCGTTTAGTTAAGCCTGAATGACAGACGACGGTGTCTTTAGGCGAGTGTTTCGTTACTGTTCAAGTGTGGCCGATGCTACCTTGGCGTCAGCTTTGGCGGGTTCGTCGCCTTGAATGGCTGTTTTTTGCTTTTGCTGAATCACAACCGCAGACACAATAATAATCAAACCGGCGAATGTGGCTGGTTGAATCGGTTCGCCCAGAATAAATGCGATAAATACCAGCGATAAGAACGGTGAAATAAAAATCAGGTTACTGACCCGGGCAATGTGGGTGGCTTTTTTCAGTGCCGTCAGCCACAGCACAAAGGTGATACCCATTTCGAAAAGACCCACATAGATTGCACCGGCAATGCCTTTCCAGTGCCAGACCAGATCACCCATAAAAACATTGGCCGCAATAATGAAAGGCAGGCCGCAGAGGAAGCAGAGCAACAGGGCAATGACCGGGTTGTCAGTGTTGCGGGTGTTGTATATCCAGTACAGTGCCCAAAGCAGCGTGCTGAGAAGTGCCAGTACTACACCGGTCGGGCTGTCAAATGACAGGCTCAGGACATTACCACCGGTGGCGATGATCAGAGCACCGATATACCCCATGCAGCAGGCAAGAATATCAATACGTGTCAGTCGCTGGCCTAACATCACGACAGAGAGAATTGTCAGCGTCAGCGCCCAGGTGTAATTCAGGGGCTGTGCCTGTTGGGCGGGTAGCAGATCGTAGGCTTTGAACAGCACCACATAATAAAGGAAGGGATTCAACAGCCCCATCAACAGGTAATAAACCGGCCGATTTTTAAAAGTCTGAATAAGTGCTTTTCCCTGACCTTTCACAATAACCCAGCCGCTCAGAGCCAGTACAGATGTCAGGCTGGCAAACAGTACCAGCTGGATCGGTGTCAGGTATTCCAGGCTAAGCTTGAATGCCGTGGCGACGGTCGACCAAAGTAAGACGGCGCTGAGGCCAAAGAGCATGGCTTGTCGCTGGGATTGTTGTTCCATCGAAAATTTTGTCCAGATTATTGGGCTAATTTAGTTGTCATGAAGACCTGGATCATGCCGGGCTGAGAGACTACGGTGCTGACCGTCAGGTTACATTGATCATGATCAGTGTTGCTGAAGGGAGTTTCAACGAATTCTGTTTCGAAATGTTTCTTTTTTCAGAGAGAGTGTCAGTAACCTTATGGGGCAAGGCTTGAGAGGGGATCGCTTGTTGCACTTTGAGGTCACTTTAACGTCTTTTCTGTACTGGTTTTTGGTAGTAGTCCCGTTATAATCCGCCCGGATTTCACCGCCCGGTATCAAGGAGTTTCGATGTATCAGCTGGCCCGCAAAGTTCTGTTCCAATTCTCCCCGGAGACAGCCCATGACCTGACCATGGATATGCTGTCTGCGTCCCAGCGTCTCGGACTGCTCAAGTGCCTGTTCAAGCCGGTGCCGTCTGTTCCCACGGAAGTGATGGGGTTGACGTTTGATAATCCGGTTGGCTTAGCGGCTGGTCTGGATAAAGACGGTGAATGCATTGATGCTTTTGGTTCACTGGGGTTCGGTTTTGTTGAGGTCGGCACGGTGACGCCACGCCCACAGCCAGGAAATCCGAAACCCCGCCTGTTCCGTATTGTGGAACGGGAAGCGATCATCAACCGGATGGGTTTTAACAACAAAGGCGTTGATCACCTGGTTGAAAACCTCAAGAAGACCCGTTATCAGGGCGTGATTGGGGTTAATATCGGTAAGAACAAAGTGACGCCGGTTGAGGAAGCTGAAAGCGATTACCTGACCTGCCTGCGCAAGGTCTACGCCCACTCCGGCTATGTGGCTGTTAACCTTTCTTCTCCGAATACCCCCGGGCTGCGTCAGCTGCAATTCGGCGATACCCTGAAGTCACTGTTGAATGTGCTCAAAGAAGAGCAGGCTAAACTGGCGAAGGAACACGGTAAGTATGTGCCTCTGGCGATCAAACTTGCGCCGGATATGACCGATGAAGAAATCCGTGATATCGCAGCCCAGCTGGTGGCTTATGAGATTGATGGCGTGATCTCCACCAATACTACGCTGGAGCGTGAGGCGGTTCAGGGTTGTAAGAATGCCAATGAAGACGGTGGTCTTAGTGGCGCGCCATTAACTGACCTTTCTACCCAGAAAATTCGGGTATTAGCGGAAGCGCTGGATAACAAACTGCCCATCATTGGTGTAGGCGGGGTCATGGATGCACAATCAGCTGCGGATAAAATCAAGGCGGGCGCCAGTCTGGTGCAAATTTACAGTGGTTTCATTTATCGCGGTCCCGATCTGATCCGGGAAGCCTCGGAAGCCGTGGCAACTTGCCGCTGATCAACCCTGTCGCCGGATACAACAAGGGCCCTTAACAGGGCCCTGATTTCACTTTATTTTGAATACTGAGCGATCAACGCCGACTCAGAGGTAATGTTGATTGCTCGTTTGTATACCGGAAACGCCGGTATAACCATCCACATGGTCCGACCAGCCCTCTCGCCAGCCCGTAAGCCATGCCTGTCTCTGGTTTAGCTCGTCATGTGGACAGATGTCCTTTGACCGTCCCGATAGCCCGTTTTGATAACCTTTCGTGTAGGCTCTTTCGGTCTTGTCCCTCTTTTGTCTTTTCATGGTCGGTCTTGCCTCCCGTTTCGGTGACTGCATCCCGGGCCATCCTGACCGCGAGATCGGTGGGAAAGAGTCGGTCTTGCCGCTGAAGCTCCTTTTTCTGCGTACTGCTTCAGTGAAAAATCAGGGCATGAACGGAACTTGTTCCGTCATACAGAAACCCTACAATGTTATTTCTATAGGAAGTGAGCCTGACTGTCGAGGAATCTTTGTGAATAGCGTCAATGTTTTGATAGTGTGAGTGCTTATATAGACCTGCTGGCTGGTTATATAAGTTATTGATATTTCGCAGGAAGTGCGGCCAGTAAGGTCTGGGTGAAGAAAAATCTTCCCGGGAAAAACACAATAAATGTCAAAATTCCGCATATGTTTTAGCGGGGATCATGGCTAGAATGCCGCCATTACTCCACTTTCACTAATCCTCCCCTTAACTAGCCTGTATCTTGCAGATGCCGGGAGGATGGTTTTCCACCGAATCAATTGAATGGGTGCTGCAGGTACGGATGAGTACTTCCCCGGAATTTTTTGCCTCTTGCCCCAAGGGCATAGAATCACTGCTGGCTGAGGAGCTGGCGGGTTTTGGCGCTGACACCGTCAGGGAGACGGTTGCCGGCTGTTATTTCAGTGGCTCCCTGGCCGTTGCCTATCAGGCGTGTCTCTGGTCACGGTTGGCCAATCGCATCCTGCTGATGGTTGCCCATTTTCCGGCCGGTGACCGCGATGTCATTTATGCGGGTATTCAGACCGTTGACTGGGATGACCATATTGATCCCGGCAAAACCCTGGCTGTGACCTTTACCGGTAGCAGTCCTGAAATTCGGAATACCCATTTTGGTGCATTGCTGGTCAAGGACGCCGTGGTGGATCAGCTGATTGCGCGTACCGGTAAGCGTCCGTCGATTGCCACGAAATCGCCGGATTTACGTATTCATGTCCGTCTGCACAAAGGCAAGGTGCAGGTGGGTATCGATTTGTCGGGCGACAGTCTCCATATGCGCGGTTACCGACAGGATGTCGGTAAGGCGCCGCTGAAGGAGAACCTGGCGTCTGCGATTCTTTATCGTGCTGGCTGGCAAGATCTGGCCAAAGAGGGAGCCTCTCTGGTCGATCCGATGTGCGGGTCCGGCACCTTCCTGCTGGAAGGGGCGATGATTGCTGCAGATATCGCACCAGGACTCTTGCGCGCCCGCTTTGGTTTTGATCGCTGGCCCGGCCACATTCCCAGTATCTGGCGGGATGCGATGGGTGACGCTCGTGAGCGTCGTCAGGCTGGCCTCGATAGCATGAAAAATGTCTTTCTGGGCTACGAAGCGGATCAGTGGATCGTCCGTCAGGGATTGGCGAATGCGCAACGAGCCGGATTATCAAAACGTATTCGTATTGAACAGGCCGAACTGGCAAACCTGCATCAGGTTGATTGCCCTGAAGGGTTGGTTGTCGTTAATCCACCTTATGGTGAGCGTCTGGGCGATGAAGCAAGCCTTGTTTATCTCTATCAGAACTTGGGTGAAAAGTTCAGAACCACCTTTAAGGGCTGGCAGGGTGCTGTCTTTACCGGTAATCCAGGGCTGGGACGTCGCATGGGTATTCGCAGCCGCAAGCAGTACACGCTCTATAACGGTGCGCTGGAATGTAAGCTGTTGATGTTTGCGAATGAGGAACAGTGGTTTGCCGGCTACGATGCAAGAGATAAAGAAACAACGAATAAGGCATCAGTGCAGTCTGCACCTCTCACCGCTGGTGCCACCATGTTTGCCAACCGTCTGCGTAAAAACCTCAAGCAGATGAGCAAGTGGGCCAAGCGGCAGGATATTCAGTGCTATCGTCTGTACGATGCGGATATGCCGGAATATGCCGTCGCTATCGATCTGTACGGAGACAAAGTGCATGTCCAGGAATACAAGGCGCCGGCATCGATCGATGAAGCAAAAGCGACTGAACGATTGCAGGATGTCATGTCTGCGCTGCCTGAGGTCTTATCAGTCTCACCAAAAGATATCGCCCTCAAGAGCCGTGCAAAGCAGTCCGGTAAGAAGCAATACGAGCGCCAGGCTGACAAAAATGAATTCTTCGAAGTAAAAGAAGGCAGTGGTCGTTTCTTGGTCAATCTGAACGATTATCTGGATACCGGTCTTTTCCTCGATCATCGTCCGTTACGTCTGCGAATTGCACGGGAAGCGGCGGGCAAGCGTTTTCTTAACCTGTTCTGTTACACGGGCGCGACAACAGTCCATGCGGCCTTGGGCGGCGCTCGCTCGACCACCAGTGTTGACCTTTCTAAAACCTATCTCGACTGGGCCCGTAAAAACCTCGCTCTGAATGGTTTCAGTGATCGTCATCAGCTGGAGCAAGTGGACTGCATGCGTTGGCTCGTCGATGCCAAAGGGCAATTCGATCTGATTTATATCGATCCGCCAACATTCTCCAACTCCAAACGCATGACCGATGTGTTTGACGTACAGCGCGATCATGTTGAGTTGCTGCGTTTGGCAATGAAGCGTCTTGCCCATGGCGGAACGCTCTATTTCTCCAATAATTACCGACGCTTCAAGCTGGATGAATCTTTGATGGATGAGTTTGAGGTGAAGGATATTACCAGCGAAACCCTTGATAAGGATTTTGAACGTAATCGCCGCATTCATCAGTGCTGGAAGATTCAGCACAGGCTGTAAAACTTTTTATAGGTAATGCGGTGTACCTGATCTTCGGGGCATCGCAGGCTATGGAGTATCTGCTTGCCGCTCCGTCATGCAGTCCTGCATGAAGTCGCTCTCGGTACGTCCCTGTACCTTGCAATCAGATACCCCATAGCCCGCTTACAAACCTTTTTGTTGCCTGCAGGTTTGTATTTTCTGTTTTTGGATTCTATCGCCTTTCTATCTGGCGTTTCTTTGTATCTATTTTGAATCGTTTGTTTGCCTTGCCCTGATGCGTGGCATTTTTATTGCCTTAATGCGGTGCGTTGACTGGTTAGGATGCACTGATATGCAGCCTTATTTGATGAATGATTCATGGAAGAGCATGTGTAGCCCGGCTTTGAGCAGATTTTTATCTGCACAGTGAAAAGTCGAGGCTGAAGATAATAAATACAAAATGATCTTTATTGGTGCTCTGTATCTTTGGGTGAATCGATATGGTGCGCGATAAAGAGGGGTGACGAGGTGTTTGATGGATAACGTTGGGAGCGCTGTTGAAACGTTGATGCAGGGGACAAATACCCTGTTTATCCTGCTTGGGGCGATCATGGTACTGGCCATGCATGCAGGGTTTGCGTTTCTGGAAGTGGGAACGGTACGGCAAAAGAATCAGGTCAATGCGCTATCCAAGATCATTACCGATTTGGGTGTGTCCACACTGGCTTACTTTTTTATCGGTTACCAGGTGGCCTATGGCATGGATTTCATGGCAGATGCGGCAACCTTAACGGCCAGTCACGGCTATGAATTGGTGAAGTTTTTCTTTCTGATGACATTTGCGGCGGCGATACCTGCCATCGTTTCCGGCGGCATTGCCGAGAGAGCACGGTTTTACCCGCAGTTACTGGTAACGTTTTTGATTGTTTCCCTGGTGTATCCATTATTTGAGGGGATGATCTGGAATGGTAACTATGGCTTCCAGGATTGGCTGGAAGGCTTTGCTGGTGCACCGTTCCATGATTTTGCCGGTTCCGTCGTAGTACATGCTGTCGGCGGTTGGATAGCACTGGCGGCAGTCGTGTTGCTCGGGCACAGAAAGGGGCGCTATCGCAATGGCAAGCTGATTGCGTTTGCGCCTTCGAATATTCCGTTTCTGGCGCTGGGAGCCTGGATTCTTGCTGTCGGCTGGTTTGGCTTCAATGTGATGTCAGCCCAGACGGTTGACAGCATCAGTGGACTGGTGGCAGTCAACTCGCTGATGGCGATGGTCGGTGGCACATTGGCCGCCATGCTGGTGGGTAAGAACGACCCGGGCTTCATCCATAATGGACCGCTGGCCGGACTGGTAGCCGTTTGTGCGGGTTCGGATGTTATGCATCCCGCAGGTTCCTTAGTGGTTGGTGCTGTTGCCGGTGCATTGTTTGTCTGGACATTCACTGCGACGCAGAATCGCTGGAAGATTGATGATGTACTGGGTGTCTGGCCATTACATGGTCTGTGTGGTGCCTGGGGCGGAATTGCAGCAGGCATCTTTGGTTCGACGGCACTGGGTGGTTTGGGCGGTGTATCCCTGACAGCGCAGCTGATTGGTACTCTCGCCGGTGTTGGTGTTGCGCTTGTGGGTGGCCTGATTGTTTATGGGGCTATAAAGGCGCTGGTAGGCATACGTCTGTCAGAGGAAGAAGAGTATCAGGGGGCGGATCTTTCTATTCACAAGATTCATGCGACTTCAGATGAATAAGTCGATAGTGCAGTGCTCGGGTTGATCTGTCACGTCCTGTTTCTGTTGGGATGCAGGATGTGACTTTTTATAGAGCTAATATACAAGTGCGTAAACCTCCAGTCATTCAAGGGTTTATGCTGAGGAGGGGATGAAACAATCGTCCTTTCTGCGCGTTATCTGGCATAATTGATCCCTTTGACGTGGCCATTCATCTGCCGGTTCTGTTGTTCCGCTGAATGGTGATCGATCGTCTGGCCCGGCTTGTCGCCGGGCAGGGTTTCAGCTGCAGGAGCGCCTGATGTTCAGACCTTTGCCGGTATTTATCGGCCTTCGTTATACGGGGGCCAAACGGCGCAATCACTTCATTTCTTTTATTTCTGCCATGTCCATGGCCGGCCTTGTGCTGGGTGTCATGGTATTGATCATCGTACTGTCGGTGATGAACGGCTTTGACCGGGAATTACGTCAGCGCATATTGGGCATGGTGCCTCATGCAACGATCACCTCTGCCTATGGCACCATGACGGATTGGGAATCCATCAAGTCGAAAGTGGAAGCTGTGCCGGGTATTGAAGCTGCGGCACCTTTCATTGACGCCCAGGGCATGTTGACCAATCAGGGGCAGGTCAAGGGTGTCATGTTGTATGGCATTGATCCTGAGTTGGAACAGCGAGTCTCTATTCTTGATGAGCATATGGAAAGTGGTCAGCTGACCGATCTCAAGCCCGGTGAATTTGGTATCGTGCTGGGAGAGATTCTTGCGCGTCAGTTGGGGGCGAGTATTGGCGACAAAGTTACTGTGGTATTGCCGGAAGCTTCTATTAATCCGGCGGGTGTGTTTCCTCGTCTCAAACGTTTCACGGTAACCGGATTGTTTGCAGTAGGTGCGGATCTGGATGCCAGTCTGGCCTTTATCAATATCAAGGATGCAGCACGCTTCATGCGCATCAGTGAGGGGGTGCAGGGACTGCGTTTGCAGACAAAAGATCTGTTTGCCGCCCCTCGCTTGGCCTGGGAAGCGGCCATGACCTTGCCAGGACGTTACTACGTTCGTGACTGGACCCAAACCCATGGCCGTCTGTTCCAGGCGATCCAGATGGAAAAAACCATGATTGGTTTGTTGCTGGTGCTGATTATTGCGGTAGCCGCATTCAACATCGTTGCAACGCTGGTGATGGTTGTTACCGACAAGCAATCTGATATTGCGATCCTGAGAACCTTTGGTGCAACGCCCGGCATGATTATGCGAATTTTCATGGTGCAGGGGTGTGTGATTGGTTTAATAGGAACCGGCCTGGGTGTTGTTCTGGGGATTCTGGGGGCACTCAATGTGGCCAGTATTGTCGGTTGGATTGAGTCCATGCTTGGGATTCATTTCCTGAGTCCTGATGTGTATTTCATCAGTTATCTGCCTTCCGAGTTGCTCTGGCAGGATGTTGTTAGTATTGCTGTAGCGAGTCTGCTGTTGAGTTTCCTTGCTACCCTCTATCCGGCGTGGCGCGCATCACGCACTCAACCTGCCGAGGCATTGCGTTATGAGTAAGGATGTAGTTCTGGAATGCCTCGATTTGGGCAAGGTATACCGTGAAGGGCCCGGCGATGTAGAGGTTATTCGTGATGTCAGCTTCGCAGTGGGGCGCAGTGAGCGTATAGCCATTGTGGGGAGTTCCGGTTCCGGTAAGACAACCCTGCTGAATCTGTTGGCAGGGTTGGATGTGGCAAGCCGCGGAGAGGTTCGAGTTTGTGGTGTTTCTCTTAATGGTCTTAATGATCGTGAAAAAAGCGCCCTGAGAAACCGACACCTTGGCTTTGTGTATCAGTTTCACCATTTGCTGCCTGAATTCACGGCACGCGAAAATGTCGCCATGCCGCTGTTAATGAGCCGTGATGTAGCGGTTTCTTCAGCAGCACAGAAAGCCGAAGAACTGTTAACGCTGGTAGGGTTGGAAGCGCGTCTTGATCATAAACCGGGTGAGCTGTCGGGTGGTGAGCGACAGCGCGTAGCCATTGCGAGGGCATTGGTGACTGAGCCTGATCTGGTTCTGCTGGATGAACCGACCGGTAACCTGGATCAGCATACGGCAGAGGTTGTCCAGGGGCTGATTATGGATCTCAGTCAGCGATTACAGACCAGTTTTATTATTGTCACTCACGACTTGTCGCTGGCAGCCAAAATGGATCGTATCTGGCAGCTTCAGGACGGCGGGTTGGTCGAGCAGGTGAGCGATTCAGGCCTTTGAGAGATTAACGTTGTCGACATCCGGATGGCTGACTGTGGGACAGACAGTATCCGGATGTTGACCGATCATCAGCTCTGTTGCTGCATGAAAGTGGCGGGGTCGATGGCAATACCGAGTGAGCGCTTGTCGATGCGTTTCTCTTTGCCCATTTCCTGGTAGCGGAAGCAGACCAGGTCTCCGGGCGTCACTTCCAGCTTGGCTTCGGCCGTCAGGTATTTGTAATCATCACCGTCTACGGTCAGTGTGTGGATGTAGTAATCCGGCA
This sequence comes from uncultured Kistimonas sp., assembly GCA_964291505.2. GTDB lineage: Bacteria > Pseudomonadota > Gammaproteobacteria > Pseudomonadales > Endozoicomonadaceae > Kistimonas. The sequence continues at coordinate 1,330,717 of OZ220216.1, forward strand.
TGCCCAGCCAGTCGCTGTGGGGGCCGTCGGTGGTGATGGTTTCCAGTTTTCCCCGCCCTTGTAGTTTCTGCTTTTTTCGTTGGAATGAACGATTATTTCTGTTCATGTTTCAGCCAGACTGTCTGTAGTGAATGAGTAATAGGAAGAACGGCGATGTCGGTGTTGCCGAAGGGCGTGACCGTCGTCGGCATCAGTTCAGAAAGAGTTTGCGCTTTTTGCGGCGTTCACGCCAGTTACGAATGATATGCCAGCGCCAGAACAGGCGAATGCCGACATAACTGAGAGCACCAGCTATCAGTCCGGTAATCACCGAGCCAAGATAGAGTGGAAGCCAGATCCGCGATAATTCGGTTTTCAGCCATTCCAGCGAAACTTCAAAGCCCAGTGGACTGACAGGGGTCTGCAATATATAGCAACCGACCTTGTAGGTGAAGTAGAAAATCACCGGCATGGTAAAGGGGTTGGTAATCCAGACCAGCGCGACGGACAACGGCAGATTGCACCGCAACATAAACGCCAGCACCGCTGCCAGCAGCATCTGGAAGGGTATGGGCAGGAACGCACAGAAAATACCCACGAAAAAAGCCATCGCGGCAGTGCGGCGGTTCAGGTGCCATAAATTAGGGTCGAACATATGTTCGCCCAGGAAGTTCAATGACCGGCTTTCCCGAAGTCGGGAAGGGTCCGGCATAAAGCGTTGAAACAGTTTTTTTGCCATGCAGATATACTTGTGACCCGGGTACCGCTTAATTGCGAGAGTAAGGATATCGTAAAACCGGAAAATTATGCGCTTAATTACTAAGTACACCAAATGCGGCTTTCACTGATATGCCTCGTTTTGGGTCTTTCCCTGACATTATTCTTGCCAGAACTTCCTGCCCGATGGGTGTTGGGCCTGACGGTTCTGGTTGCCCTTAGTTTGACCGTAGCAGCTGGCTTCTGGTTCCGTGTATTTATTTTTCCGGCCATGGTGCTTTTCGGGTTTGCTTATGGAGGTTTTCATGGGCTGATGCTAATGGATCGCCTTTTGCCCTCTGATTTGGAAAGAATCGATCTCCGACTCAACGCTGAAATTGATGAATTACCCCTGAAGCGTGAAGGTTATGCCTCAATCCTGATGCGTGATGTTGTGATTGAGGGGAAGCCCTATTCGGGGCGGGTTCGGATTAGTTGGCATGGAGCGCCTGAAATAAAGCCAGGGCAACGCTGGGATTTGACGGTCAGGTTGAAGCGGCCAAGTGGGTTTTCCAGTCCTGGCGCGATGGATTATGAGGGTTGGTTGCTTAGGCAGCAGGTAGTCGCAACGGGTTATGTGCGAGATGGGAATTTCCAACTTCTGCAGGATAACGAATGGACACGTGTAGATCGGTGGCGATGGAAGCTGGCCGAGTTTATTGAGAGCCATTACGCTGGTGACAGGGCGGCCATCTTCAAAGCCTTGCTGTTAGGGGATAAGCGCAACATTTCACCGCAGCTTTGGGATTCCTTTAGCCAGACAGGCACGACGCATCTGTTGGTGATTTCTGGTTTACATATTGGCCTTATAGCGTTGGTTGGCTGGTGGTTTGTCAGGCTGCTCGCCATATCCGGGGTCATTCCTCTTGAGACTTGGCCGTTACCAAAGGTTGGTGCGCTGATTAGCCTTGGTTTTGCGCTTGTCTATGCCTTTATGGCGGGATTTTCGATTCCTGCGCAACGGGCTCTGGTGATGTTGGTGGTTGCGCTGGGCGGAATTCTTCTTGATCTCAAAATTAAACCATTCACGCTACTTCTGGTGGCCTTGACGGTGGTTGTGCTTCTGGATCCCTTGGCATTCATCAGCAATGGTTTCTGGTATTCCTTTATTGCCGTTTCGGCATTGTTGTATGTGTTTTCTGGTGCCCAGTCTACGCGACGCGTTAGTGAGCGTTTTATTCGACCTCAGGTCACAGTGTTTATCGCGTTGGCGCCATTGCTGGCATTGAATCTGCAACCTGTGAGTGTGTTATCACCTTTGGTCAATTTGATATCCATCCCACTGGTGGGTTTGCTGGTTGTTCCTTTGTTATTTGCAGGTGTGGCTTTATCGTTTGTTTCAACCTCTTTGGGGCTGCTGGTAATGGATTTTGCTGGCGTAATACTGGATGTTTGGATATCGGCACTCCAATGGTCTGAAAATTTAACGGTTGATTTACCGCCGCTTGCTGTTCCTGATGGACCTGCGCTGATACTTTCTATGGTGGGTGTGGTTTTATTGTTGGCCCATTCAGGATTGAGGTTTCGTTGGCTGGCGCTAGCATGTTTTCTTCCATGGCTAGTGCCGGCAAATGACCCTTTACCCGAAGGAATGGCGGAGGTCGCTGTATTTGATGTGGGGCAGGGGCTGGCAGTGTTGGTTTGCACGCGCAATCACTGTCTCATCTATGACACCGGTGATCGATTCAGTGATCGTTTCACGGCAGCGGACGCGGTGATTGTCCCTTACTTGCGGCATCATCCTGGTGTGAGCTATCCGGATGTAATTGCCATTTCCCATAATGACCGGGATCATCGTGGTGGTCTGGATAGCTTGTTGAATAGTTTTCCTTTCTCTCAGGTGTATGTTTCCGAAGCAGATGACTATCCGCTGCCCGTTTCCTTGTGTCATGATCAGGAAGAGTGGTTTTGGGATGGTGTCCGGTTTCGCTTTTTGTCGACGGGGGAGAGGCTGAGTAGTCGTAATGATCGCTCCTGTGTGCTGCAGATTCAGGCCGGTGAGCATGGTGTATTACTGACGGGTGATATTTCCACTCGGGCCGAGCAGCGACTGATAAGGCGATACGGTAATGACTTGGCCAGTCAGGTGTTGGTGGTGGCTCACCATGGTAGCGCGGGATCCAGTGGCAATGCTTTTCTGTCGCAGGTGAATCCGATCTATGCGAGCATATCGGCAGGGTATCGGAACCGTTTCGGGCATCCGTCGCCGCGCGTCAGGGAGCGGTTGGGGCTGGTGGGGGCTGAGGTTCTAGAGACACCGGTGACGGGCACGCAGGTATTTCGAGTAGGCGGTGAGTCGTTGCCGCCACCCTATTGTCATCGGTTGCAGAAAGCGGGATATTGGTCACGAAAACCCCTGTCGTAGAGCCGCTGTACCGGTGTGCCTGATAAACCGGTTGTGATAAAGTTTTCTCATTTGGTAAAGGGAATAATAAACGTGTTTGAACTGGTGAAAGCGGGCGGATGGTTGATGCTTCCCATCATCCTGTGCTCCATCATTGCAACAGCGATCGTGATAGAGCGTTTCTGGACCTTGCGGGCTGCCAAGGTTGCGCCCGGCAATCTTCTGGCTCAGGTCTGGAAGTGGATCAAGGGTAATGAACTGGATGGCCGACGTCTTGCGCAGTTACGCACGCATTCCCCGCTGGGTGAGATCCTGGCCGCCGGCCTTGGCAGTGCCAAGTATGGGCGTGAAATCATGAAGGAAAGCATTGATGAAGCGGCCGGTAAGGTCATTCACGAGCTGGAAAAGTATTTGAATACCCTGGGCACGATTGCTGCGGTTGCGCCGTTGCTGGGACTGTTAGGTACGGTCATTGGCATGATTGATGTTTTCACCGTGATCATGTTGCAGGGCAGTGGTAATGCGGCGGTGCTGGCCGGTGGTATTTCGAAAGCCCTGATTACAACAGCAACTGGTTTGACGGTGGCGATTCCAGCGGTCATTTTTCATCGTTTCTTCACCCGCCGTGTCGATGAGCTGGTCGTGGTCATGGAGCAGGAAGCGACCCGCCTGGTAGAGGTGGTTCAGGGCGAGCGGAAAGTGGATTACACCGAAGGTGCCCGCTCATGAAGTTTCGCCGTCAGCGGAATGAGGAGGTATCAGTCAACCTGACGCCATTGATCGATGTGGTGTTCCTGCTGCTGATCTTTTTTATGGTTTCAACCACGTTTACCCGAGAAACTCAGTTAACTATTGATCTGCCGGAAGCGACAGGTGAAGAAGTCAGGAAACCACCCCGTCAGATAGAGATCGGCATTGATAAAAACGGCCATATTGCAGTCAATGGTGAGCGGTTGGCCAGTGATGGACTGGAAAATCTCAAGCAGGCACTGATTCAGGCGTCACAGGGTAACAGCAAGTTGCCGTTGGTGATTACGGCTGACGCCATGGCGCCGCATCAGGCAGTAGTTACCGCCATGGAGGCTGCCGGTGATCTCGGTTTTTCCCATCTCAGTATTACGGCCCAGGAGCCGCCTAGTCAGTGAGCAGTTTTTCTGACAGGCTGGTATCAGCATGGTACCAGCCTGATTTCAATCCGTTGTTAGCGCCGTTATTGCCATTATCGAAACTGGTGGAATGGCAGGTTAGGCGTCGACAGCACAAATATCATTCAAATCAAGAGCACCTTTGGCAACCGCCGGTTCCTGTTATCGTTGTGGGTAATATCACTGTTGGTGGTACGGGAAAAACGCCTCTGGTAGCCGCCTTGGTGTCTGCGTTTCAGCAGCAAGGGTATAGTCCCGGTATCATTAGTCGTGGTTATGGCGCTGAGGTTGATGCCTTTCCTGCTGACGTATTTCCTGATAGTAATCCTGCGAGGCTCGGAGATGAGCCGGTGATGCTGGCGGAAATGACAGGCGTACCTGTGGTTATCGATCCGGATCGTCCGGCTGCAGCACGTTATTTGCTCTCCAATCATGAGTGCGATGTGATCATCAGCGATGATGGTCTGCAGCATTATGCCCTTGTCCGCCATATTGAGATGGTTGTTTTGGATGGCGCGCGATGGCTGGGTAATGGTCGCTGTTTGCCTGCCGGACCGCTGCGAGAGCCGGCCGATCGCCTTTCATCCGTGGATTTCATCATTTCTAACGGGAAACCTGATGTAGAGATAGATGGTGTCCCCTGTAATATCATGACACTCGTACCTACCCGTCTGGTTAACCTGAAATCAGGCAAAGCCATACCGTTGTCTGAATGGAAGGATTTTACGACTCCGGCTAATGCCGTGGCTGGTATCGGTAATCCTGGCCGTTTTTTTGATTCTCTCAGGTCTCTGGGGTTTACGATCGGTGAGAAGGCCTTTCCGGATCATCACGCCTATTGCTCAGATGATTTTGCTTTTGCTGGCGGGCAACCCGTTATAATGACCGCCAAAGATGCCATTAAGTGCCGCCGCTTTGCTCATGACAACTGGTGGTACCTGGCCGTTGACGCTAAATTGCCAGACAGTTTCTGGGAGCTGGTCTCAGCCAGACTGTCCGACTTTCCATCCTCTTTTCAGTCGGTTTCTGCTAATGGATAAAAAACTGTTCGAAATTCTCGTCTGCCCGCTGTGCAAGGGTGATCTCAAGGTCGATCAGGACAAGAAGGAGTTGATCTGTCGTCCCTGCGGGCTGGCTTATCCGGTACGGGATGAGATTCCCGTTATGCTGGAGTCCGAAGCGCGTACCCTGACTACGGAAGAGAGGCTGTAAGCTGCGATGTCGTACTCAGTGATAATTCCGGCTCGCTATGGTTCAAGCCGCCTGCCAGGTAAGCCGCTGGCGGATATTGGCGGCAAACCGATGATTCAGCATGTCTATGAGCAGGCCTGCAAGAGTCGCGCGGACAAAGTCATCATCGCTACCGATGATGAGCGCATCCGTGGTGCCGCTGTCCGTTTCGGTGCTGAAGTTGTGATGACGCGTGCGGATCATCCGACCGGAACAGATCGGTTGCAGGAAGTGGTTGCCCGACAGGGTTTCACGCCAGATGACATCGTGGTGAATGTTCAGGGAGATGAACCCCTTATTCCGCCTGCCGTGATTGATCAGGTGGCGGATAATCTTGCGAACAACCCAGATGCGTCCGTGGCGACATTGAGCCATCGCATCAGCTCGGCGGATGATCTGTTTAATCCGGCCGTCGTGAAGGTCGTGGCTGATATCCGAGGCATGGCCCGTTATTTCAGTCGTGCGGTGATTCCCTGGGATCGCGACCGTTTCTCTGATGGTGTAACGGATGAAATCGCAGACAGCCCTTTGTACCAGCGTCATATTGGCATTTATGCCTATCGAGTAGATCTCCTGAATGCGTTTGTGGATTGGGGTGTTTCACCGCTAGAAGACCTTGAAAAGCTGGAACAGCTCCGGGTGCTTTGGCATGGGCGCGCGATCCATGTGGCCGAAGCCGCCGAGTTGCCGCCAGCTGGCATTGACACCAGTGCTGATCTGGAGCGCGTCAGACGATTCATCATTGAAAGGGATTTGAGTGTTTCTGCATGAAGCGGATTTTATTTGTTTGTTTAGGGAATATATGTCGGTCACCGACAGCGCAGGGTGTTTTTGAACACATTGTGGAACAAGCGGGTCTAAGTGATCAGATTGATGTGGATTCTGCAGGAACCAGTGCCTGTCATGTCGGTGAGTCGCCTGATCGTCGGGCCGTTGAAGCAGCTTCCCATCGGGGCTACCGAATGTCCCATATAAAGTCACGACAGGTTCAAGTGGAAGATTTTGATCGTTTTGACCTCATTCTGGCCATGGATAAGGCCAATCTTCAGGCATTGTTATCCTGTTGTCCGGAGTCTTCCCGAGATAAGGTGCGACTGTTTCTGGACTATGAGGGAAGTGTCCAGGCTGAAGTACCAGATCCCTATTATGGTGGAAAGGGTGGTTTTGAAACGGTGTTTGATCTTATAGAACAAGCATCGCAGATGCTGCTTTCTTCCATTGAAGCCAACGTTGGAAGGGGCTGCATGAATCTGAAGATTGAGGAGTATGTCAATCTTAAAGCATTGAATACGTTGGGGCTTGAATCCGTTGCTCGTTATTTTACGCGGGTTGAGACTCTGGTCTCGCTTCGAGAGGCACTCGACTTTGCTCATGAGCGTAATCTGCCAATTATTCCGCTGGGTGAGGGAAGTAACGTTGTTCTAAGTGAATGTCTGGATGCCTTGGTTCTGTTGATTCGCTTGAAAGGACGAGAGATTGTAGAGAGTCAAAATGACTCTGTCTTCCTGAAAGTGGGAGCTGGTGAACACTGGCATTCGCTGGTCTGCTGGAGTCTTGAACAAGGCTTTTATGGACTGGAAAACCTGGCGTTGATTCCTGGTTGTGCTGGCGCTGCACCTGTTCAGAACATAGGGGCTTATGGGGTAGAGCTCAAAGATCGCTTTGTCAGTCTTGAGGCGATTGATCGGCAGACCGGTGAGATCATGACATTGTCAGCCGAAGACTGTGCTTTTGGCTACCGGGATTCAGTGTTTAAAAACCGTTTGCTGGATCAGGTCATTATCACTTCGGTGACGCTGAGACTGAGTAGAATCCTCACCCCTGAACTGGATTATGGTGCGCTGAAAGAAAAGGCAGAAGGGCTGGCTAGCGAAGGAGAGCAGCCTACAGGTATGGATATTTGTCACGCTGTCTGCGATATCCGCAGGGAAAAGTTGCCAGATCCAAAGGTCATTGGCAATGCGGGGAGCTTCTTCAAAAATCCGGTGGTTTCAGATGCGCATAAGGCTGCATTAAAGGAAAAGTTTGCAGATATGCCCGCCTATCAGGTGTCAGGCGGATGGAAGCTTGCGGCTGGCTGGCTGATTGAGCAGTGTGGCTTCAAGGGTTGTATCAAAAAAGATGGTGCTGGCGTTTATGAGAAGCAGGCGCTTGTGCTGGTCAATTACGGTAATGCCACTGGAAAAGGAATCTTGAAGTTGGCTGAGGAGATCCAGGCAACAGTTAAAGAACGTTTTTCTGTGAACCTTGAAATAGAGCCAAGAAGCTATTGAGTAATAATCAATAAAAAAGGGAGTCGATTGACTCCCTTTTTTATTTTGTCACCCTTTAGCGCTGAGCTTCAGAGGTTTCCTCCTGGGGTTCTTCAGAAGGTGTGTTTGCTGACTCTTGGCTCATGGTTTGTTGCTCAGCCAGCCTGCGCTTCATTTCCCGAGGGTCATTGTGCGCCCGGCTGCGTCGTTTTCTGGGAGCCTCTGTTGATGCTGTATTTTCAGCATTCTGAGCGATTTTCACCTCAGCGGTCGGCGTCGGCTCGGAAGCTGGGGCAGGTGTGCTATCAGCGACCGTTGCTTTTGCAGACTGTGCAGTCTGGGGTTGTTCGCGTGAGACATTGGCTTCTACAGCAGCGTCTGTGGCCTTCGCTTCAGGTTTAGAGGTAGATTCAGATGCCTTAGGCGCAGCGTGTGCTGGCTGTGCAGTCCTTTCTGCCCTTTCTTTCCGCTCTCTTCTGGCAGGTCTCTCGGCGCGAGGCTTGGGAGTCTCGGCTTTTTCAGTAGCCTGCATGGGTTTCGGTGCCTGACTTGACTCACCCTGTGTGCCGGCAGTTGCTACTTCGAAACCGGTGGGTTTGGGATGATTCTCTGATCTTGCTGTCGCAGAGATAGCTTCAGCTAAACCTGTCATTTTCGGAGCTTCTGGCGCAGCTGCTGCTGGTTGCTGCTCAGCGGCTTGTCCTGAGGACTGGCGAGCGGTTTCAGGTTTTTCTGATGCCTGAGTTTCAGTCGCTTTTTCCGCAGGTATAGGAGCTTCCTTGGTCTCTGGAGCCGATACCTGAGGCGCTTTGCTCTCAGCAGGTGTTGCCGGAGTTTCAGTAACTGTAGTCTCTTTGGTAACAGTCTCGCTCACAGGGCGGGCAGTTGTACTGCGTTCCTGTTCCTTGCGAACCTTGTCTTGCTGTTGGGGTTCGCTCTGGCGCGGCTGCTCTGGTGCGCGCTTTTCAGCGGATGCCGGCTCGTTTGAAATGGCCACCTGCTCATTGTTTTCAACCTGCTCGGGCTGCTGACGATCGCGCTGTGAAGGGCGATTGCTTCTGCGGCGATTGGCCAGGTTGCGTGGACGGCGACGACGTTCTTCTGATCCTGAAGCCTGATCAGACTGGCGTTCTTCGCGCGTTGGGCGATTGCCTGGTTTGTTGTCTTCCTGAGCCGGGCGTTCCTGTTTAGGTGCCTGTTTGGTTCGCTGAGCAGGACCTTTGGCGGTATCGCGTTCGCGCTTTTGATCAGCATTGCGAGAATCGCGACGCTGGCGCTGGTTGGGTCGACCCTGGTCTTGTTGCTGACTATTGCGTTGATCGCGACGGTCGGTGCGGTCGTTCTGGCGACGCTGGCCTTGCTGTTTGCCACCATTATTACGGGGCTGTGGCTTTTCCTGGCTTCTGGAGGTTTCTACAGCCTTGCTTTGTGGCTGCTCTTCGCCCTTGAACAGGCCAGACAGGAAGCGAGAGACGGAGCCGATCAGTCCAACCTGCTCTTGGGTGGTTGGTTTCGCCGGTGCAGGTTGTGCTGGTCTGATATTTTTGACAGCTGCTTCACTGGTTTTGATAGCAGGTTTTTCCTGAACAAGCTCTTCAGCGGCTTCATCAATCTCTGTGGTGATTTCGAAGCTGTTCTCTTTTGCCTGAACGGCAGCATGATCGTCCCGGAGGCGCTGGACTTCAAAGTGAGGCGTTTCCAGGTTCGGATTCGGGATGACCAGCACGCGTACGTCGTTGCGCTTCTCAATTTTACTGATAACGCCACGTTTTTCGTTCAGCAGGAACGTTCCAACGCTAACAGGGACTTGAGCGCGAATTTCTGAGGTTCTCTCTTTGAGGGCTTCTTCCTCCATCAGTCTCAGGATGGACAGTGCGAGAGAGCTGATATCACGAATGGTACCCTGGCCATGGCAGCGGGGGCAGACAATCCCGCTGGTTTCGCCCAGTGAGGGACGTAGGCGCTGACGAGACATTTCCAGAAGGCCGAATCGGGAAATACGGCCAATCTGGACGCGGGCGCGGTCCATCTGGAGGGCGTCTTTCATCCGGTTTTCGACTTCGCGCTGACTCTTGTTTGAGTTCATATCAATGAAGTCGATGACAATCAGTCCGCCGATATCCCGTAACCGAAGCTGGCGCGCGATCTCATCGGCGGCTTCAAGGTTGGTGTTGAGTGCAGTCTCTTCAATGTCACCACCACGGGTGGCACGGGCGGAGTTGATGTCAATAGATACCAGTGCTTCGGTGGGATCGATGACGATAGAGCCGCCAGAGGGGAGGTTGACTTCACGCTGGAAGGCAGTCTCAATCTGGGTTTCGATCTGGAAGCGGTTGAACAGCGGTACTGTATCTTTATAGAGTTTGATGCGGTTCTGGTACTGCGGCATGACCTGGCGGATAAAGTCCAGGGCTTCTGCGTGAACCTTGGGGTTGTCAACGAGTACTTCACCGATGTCCTGACGCAGGTAGTCACGGATAGCCCGGATGATAACGTTACTTTCCTGGTAAATCAGGAAGGGGGCAGGATTGGATGATGCGGCTTCCTGGATAGAGTTCCAAAGTTGCAGGAGGTAGTCCAGATCCCACTGGAGCTCTTCGCTGCCGCGGCCCAGACCGGCAGTACGAACGATAACCCCCATTTCCTGAGGGATATCCAGCTGGCTGAGTGCTTCGCGGAGCTGAGTGCGCTCGTCACCTTCGATGCGGCGAGAGATTCCGCCTGCACGAGGATTGTTGGGCATCAGAACCAGGTAGCGTCCGGCAAGGCTGATGAAGGTGGTCAGCGCAGCGCCTTTGTTACCGCGTTCCTCTTTATCGACCTGAACGACGACTTCCTGCCCTTCTCTGATCACATCCTTAATATTGGGGCGACCGGAGGACTGGGTTTTGTTGAAGTATTCGCGGGAGATTTCCTTTAAGGGGAGAAATCCGTGCCGTTCAGCGCCGAAGTCAACAAATGCAGCTTCGAGGCTTGGCTCAATGCGGGTGATTTTGCCCTTGTAGATATTGGCCTTTTTCTGTTCTCTGGCACCAGATTCGATGTCCAGGTCATAGAGTCTCTGGCCATCGACCAGTGCAACCCGCAGCTCTTCCTGCTGGGTCGCATTGATAAGCATTCTTTTCATGAATTACCGATAGTATGTGGCGGCCATCCTCTTCAAGCGCGGTATCTCCTATTATTCATTCTTGTTGTTGCTTGTGTTGCTGTATTTCGCTGCAAGCGGTTTTTCAGCGATGCCCATGGTTGTACGGTCACCATACTGAAACGGCTTGCCAGGCCTTTCTGGCCTCAACATGGGCATACAGGTCTTATCTTGTGCATTCTGCAGGTGGGCGAGTGACCCAGCTGCAGTCAGCGAAGCATGAGTGCCTGTGCGCCGACTTCTGAAATCTTAATAGGAGCGCCTGACTGAAAAGGATAGCGCTAGTTAACTTTTGTCAGAGTCACGGCATTTCATCGTGCCGTTCTTGCTGACTCTTTTTTACCCTTGTCACACATATTTGGACACCGTCTACGGGAAAATTCTCCGTGGTCCTTGTGACAATTAATGGGTGTTAAATCAGTTGCTTATAACTTTCCGTCGTAATCACGTACTGATCTACGGCCGGTATCTGAAATATATCAGCAATTCCCGAGTGCAGCAAATGACCTGAAAGCTGGTAAGATGGCCGCATGAGTAATGAACATCCTATATCGCCAGTAGTTGATGTCCGTGTGCGTTTCGTTGAAGTGGATGACGAGAGGGCCGGGCAGCGACTCGATAATTTCCTGAAATTGCACCTCAAAGGGGTGCCGAAGACCCGTATTTACCGGATTATTCGTAAGGGTGAAGTGCGGGTCAATAAAGGGCGTGTGACGGCCGATTACCGTTTGGCGGCCGGTGATAATGTGCGAATTCCACCGGTTCGTATGGCAGAAAAAGCGCCAGCGCCATCGCCTAGTGCCGGAATGAGTGGAGCCATTGAGCAGAGCATTATGTATGAAGATGATGCGCTGTTGGTGGTAAACAAACCTAGCGGTATGGCTGTACATGGTGGCAGCGGTGTGTCTTTGGGTGTTATCGAGGCGCTGCGCGCCATGCGTCCGGAGAGTCGTTTTCTGGAATTGGTGCATCGTCTGGACCGTGACACCTCAGGTTGTCTTTTGATTGCCAAGAAGCGCAGCATGCTGAAGCACCTGCATGTGCAGATGCAGTCCGGTAAAACAGAAAAAATCTATCAGTTATTGGTTACAGGTCGCTGGCCAAACAGGCGTCAGACTGTCAAAGCGCCCTTGCTGAAGAATACCTTGCGTTCCGGTGAAAGGATTGTTGTGGTTCATCCAGAGGGGAAAGCTTCCGTTACCCATTTCCAGGTGCTTGAGCGGTTGGATGGTTGCACATTAGTAGAGGCGCGTCTTGAGACAGGGCGAACCCATCAGATTCGCGTGCATTCCCGGCATGTTGGCTGCCCCATTATTGGGGATGAAAAATATGGTGATGATGAAGTTAATAAAACCATGAAGCGGCAAGGCGTTCGCCGATTGTTTCTTCACGCGGCCCGTTTGAAGGTACAGTTGCCTGATCGGCGTGAAATGGTGTTTGAGGCGCCTTTGCCAGAAGATTTGTGTGAAGGGTTACAACAACTGCGGGGCTAAGTGCCCTGCAGATCTGATTATCTTGCGTGAGTCAAAAAAAGACGAATAACTCTAAATGCAGGGATGAGTGTGATGGAAGTACTACCTTATAAGCTGGTTGTCTTTGACTGGGATGGCACTTTGGTGGATTCGGCGGAGCGTATCGTTGAGTGTCTTCGGCATGCGTCCCAAAATGTACGTCTGCCGCTCCTGTCGGATTGTGAATACAGTAATATCATCGGTTTGGGGATGTTTGAAGCGATCAGGCAGTTATATCCTGATTTACCTGAATCGGATATCCATGTGTTTCGTGATGCATATCGTGATGAGTTTTTAGGCAGGAGTCATGAACCTTCGCCGCTTTTTTCTGGTATTCCGGATATTTTAAGTTTGCTTCAACGTAAAGGTTATGCCTTGGCGGTGGCAACGGGTAAGTCCCGTAAGGGGTTGGCTCGAGAGTTGGATACGCGTGAAATGGGCGGTTTGTTCCATGCGACACGCTGTGCTGACGAAACGCGTTCCAAGCCCGATCCTATGATGCTTAACCAGTTAATGGCGGAAGTGCGTTGTCAGCCAGAAGACGTGCTGATGATTGGCGATAGTATTTACGATATGGAAATGGCGGCGAATGCCGGGATTGATCGGTTGGCCGTCACATGGGGGGTGCATGATCGTGAACGTCTGGCATCCTTTGGGCCGGTACGTATCGCCGAACGGGTCAGTGATATTTCAGATTCTCTGCTGTAATGATGAAAGGGTGCTGGTGTGAAATGCTGTTTTCTGCTGGCATTGTGTGATTGATCGTTGATGGTGCTTGAGGGGCTATATGTCGGATAAAGAGTGGGGGGGCAATGCGGCGTCCAGTGAGGATCGGCGCTTGATTGAAAAGCTCTTGTCAGGTGCGCTGGTAGAGCAGCGGCGAGCCCGTCGCTGGGGGGTCTTCTTTAAGTTGATGACGCTGCTATGGTTGTTTGCCGTGGTGGGTAGTCTGTTTATGTCATCGCGTTCCATAGTGCCGGCTCCGGCGGGAAAGGGGGAAGGTTATACGGCGCTGATTGAAATTGATGGAGTGATAGCGTCAGGTGAGCAGGCCAGTGCTGATAATCTTGTGGGTGGCCTGCGAGAGGCGTTTGATGATCCGAATGTGAAAGGAATCATCCTGCGTATCAATAGTCCTGGTGGTAGCCCTGTGCAGTCTGGCTATGTCTATGACGAAATTCGCCGTTTGAAGGCGGATCGTAGTGATCTCAAGGTATACGCCGTTATTGTGGATATCGGGGCCTCGGGCGCTTACTACATTGCATCAGCTGCAGATGAGATTTATGCAGACAAGGCCAGTCTGGTCGGTTCAATTGGTGCCTATATGGCCAGCTTTGGTCTGGATGGTGTGATGGAAAAAGTGGGTGTGACCCGCCGCTTCTATAAGTCAGGCGACTTCAAAGGCTTTTCTGATCCGTTCCAGCCCGAAGATCCGGTGGCTGCAGAGCATATCAAGTCTACCGTGGCGTCAATTCATCAGCAGTTCATTGACAGCGTCAAGTTGGGGCGTGGCGATCGTCTGAGTGATGATCCGCTGCTTTACTCTGGCTTGATTTGGTCGGGTGAGCAGGCGGAGGATTTAGGTTTGGTTGACGGTCTTGGCAGCTCAAGTTATGTAGCCCGTGAATTGATCGGTGAAGAAATGATTGTGGATTTTACGCCGCAATTGACACCGTTTGAGCGGTTTGCCCGCCAGTTGGGTATGGGGGCCATGCATACTATGGTCAATGTGCTGGGGCTGGATGGTCTGAGCGTTCGCTAAGATATTCTATGTCGATTATGTGGCCAGCCGGTGAGGCTGGCCTTCGATACGCTTTATGGTAGTAGTAACCGATAATCTCTAAGCATTTTTGATAGTGCGATCAGTGGTAGTCCTTCCAGTGCGGTGGGGTCATTGCCGGACAGTGATTCAAAGAGTGAAATCCCCAGTGATTCCCACTTGAAGCTTCCGGCACAATCCAGCGGCTGATCCTTCTCTATATAGCGTGTGATCTCATCATTGCTCAATTCCCTGAATGTTACGTGAAAGGGTATTACCGTTGATTGATGCTTTCCTGTCGCAGAATCCAGAAGGCACAGGCCGGTAAGGAATTGCACGGTTTTTCCGCTGCACAGGCTCAGCTGTTCAAAGGCTTTTTCAGTTGTTTTGGGTTTTCCTAGAATCTGTTCGTCCAATACGGCTACTTGGTCTGATCCGATAATTAATGTATCAGGGTATTGGTTGCTGCAGGCAGTTGCCTTGTTCAGGCTTAAGCGCTCGGCCATCTGGTGAGGGGGTTCATCCGATTTTCTTTGTTCGCAGATGCCAGGCGCGTGCCATGAGAAGGGAAGTTGCAGTCGTTCCAGTAGTCTGCGTCGGTAGATTGAGCCTGAAGCTAGGATGAGAGGTTGTGCTGTTGCCGGCATAATTTCGTAGGAAGTGGGTTGCGGAAGATGGCCAGTGTATCGTTGTGTTGTGTTGAGCGCGAGCGGCTGAGGTTAATGATATTCCGCAAAAGCGTTTGAAGCCCTTTGACAGGCATTGAGCATGGCCCTATCATTGCGCGCTTATGTTAAATGGGCAGTTACCAAAACACATCACACCGCGCAAGTTTGCTCAGAATGAGACGGAACTTGCCGGTCGCATCGCGGTCAGAGAACTTGACCGGCTGGCGGATATGCTGGCTGGCGAGGACGCGGAGGTGGCCTTGTCACTGGCGTTTTCCCTGGATGAGAATCGTCGTCCCAGGATTGCCGGTGAGCTGGAGGCCGAGTTGCCGATGCTCTGTCAGCGATGCCTTGATGTTGTAAATGTTAAAATTCGGACTGGACTTAATCTGGCGGTTGTCTGGTCCGAAGAGCAGGCGAAGGCCCTGCCGAAGGATGTTGACCCGTTGATTCTTGAGGATGACACCACGGATCTGCGGCAGCTGGTTGAAGACGAGCTGTTGCTGAGTGTTCCCCTGGTGGCTTATCACGAGAATGCACAGTGTCATGCCGGGCAGGTCTTCAGTACGGATCCTGATTATAGTGAAGACGTTGCTGAAGAAACGCAGGACAAGCCTAACCCGTTCAGTGTGCTGGCACAGTTAAAGACTGGCGATTAATCCATTCAGGAGAGTTAACTCATGGCAGTTCAGCAGAACCGCAAAACCCGTTCACGGCGCGACATGCGTCGTTCTCACGACGCGCTGGGCACTTCCGCCCTGTCCGTTGATGCAGCCAGCGGCGAAACCCACCGTCGTCACCACGTGACTGCAGACGGTTTCTACCGTGGCAAGAAAGTCGTTGCCGGCAAGAACGACGAATAAGTCGTCTTGAGCCAGCAAAAGACGATTGCGCTGGATGTGATGAGCGGGGACAGAAGTCCCCGCTTTCGTATTGCTGCAGCGCTGGATTGTTTGTCCCTCCATCCAGGTCTCCACTTCATCCTTGTCGGCGATCGGCACTTTATCCGAGATTCTCTTACTGGCAGCGCGACAGAGCTGCGTTCACGTATCACCGTGGTTCATGCCGACCAGGTGGTCACCATGGATGATCGTCCTTCTCTGGCGTTGCGCAGGAAACAAAATTCCTCCATGTGGCGTGCGCTGGAACAAGTGTCTATGGGTGTCGCGAAGGCCTGTGTGAGTGCCGGTAATACCGGTGCCTTAATGGCGATGGGGCGCTTCCTTCTGAAGACGCACCCGGGCATTGATCGTCCCGCCATTATTGGTCAGATACCCTCTATTGGTCGTGATACGTTCATGTTGGATCTTGGTGCCAATGTGGATTGCAACTCTGAGCATCTGTATCAGTTTGCGGTGCTGGGTTCGCTGATGTTATCGGAGGTCATTGGTATCACTGCGCCGACGATCGGGCTGTTAAATGTCGGGCAGGAAGATATCAAGGGTGATGAACGGGTCAGATTGGCGCAAGAGTTGATTCTCGCGAACCCAGGTTTGAATTATCAAGGGTTTGTCGAAGGGCATGATATTTTCCGCGGTACTGTGGATTTGGTGGTCTGTGACGGGTTTCCCGGCAATGTTGCCCTGAAGGCCGGGGAAGGGGCATCCTCTTATATCAGTCATGTGATGCGTCAAGGTACCGGCTTAACCGGCTGGCGCAAGATCTATCGCTACATGGCGTTACCGTTTGTTCGCCATATGGTGCGGCAGATTGATCCCAGTCGTTTTAATGGCGCCAGTTTCCTGGGGCTTCAGGGTGTGGTTGTTAAAAGTCATGGTGGCGCTGATCGGCGAGAGTTTGGCTGTGCCCTGGAGCGAGCGGTCATGGAGGTTGAGCGCAACGCCATCTACCGCATCAATGACAAGCTTGAATCCTATTTCTGATCGCTTCGGTCATGTTTTTTGTCTGTTGTTACCAGCCGGTAATGTATGCGCAACATATTTTAACGGTTGGATGGAAATCATTCCTTATAATGGCCCAATTCGACAGGTGTCCATGAGGCAGAGTGGCGTAAGCAATAATGAGTGACAAGTTCGCAGTGGTTTTTCCCGGCCAGGGATCGCAAAAGGTAGGGATGTTGGCGGAAGTGGCTGCCAGCAGTGATGTGATTAGCGCTACCTTTGCTGAAGCGTCTGAAGTGCTTGGTTATGATCTGGGGCAAATGATTGCCGAAGGTCCTGTCGAAGTGCTGAATCAGACGGAGTATACGCAGCCTGCCTTGCTGGCTTCCAGTGTTGCATTGTGGCGTCTCTGGGCCGAGCGGGAAGGTGCGCCGGTCATGATGGCAGGGCACAGTCTGGGCGAATATTCTGCGCTGGTCTGTGCGGGTGTGATCTCCTTTGCTGATGGTTTGAAGCTGGTTCGTAACCGTGGACGCTATATGCAGGAAGCTGTGCCTACCGGTACGGGTGGCATGGCAGCAGTCCTTGGTTTGGCGGATGAAGAGGTGGTGCGAGTCTGCAGCGAAGTTGCTGCGCAGTCCGGTGAAGTCCTTGAAGCCGTGAATTTCAACGCACCTGGTCAGGTCGTTGTTGCAGGCAGTAAGGTAGCCGTTGAGCAGTCTGTCGCTGCTTTTTCGGAAGCGGGTGCGCGTAAGGTGATGCCTTTGCCCGTCAGTGTACCTTCTCATTGCGCATTGATGAAACCTGCTGCAGAACGGCTGTCGGAAGATTTGGTTGCAGTGACTTTCAGTGCACCAATCATTCCCGTTGTCCAAAACGTGACGGCGCAGGTTGTCGATGATGTTGAGCAAATTCGTGAGAACCTGGTACGTCAGCTTTATAGCCCTGTGCGCTGGGTTGAGACCATTCGCTTAATGGCAGACTCCGGGGTTTCCCGTTTGTATGAGTGTGGTCCGGGTAATGTGCTGGCTGGCCTGGGTAAGCGTATTGAGCGTTCACAGGCATACACTTCCCTTGAATCAGCTGCCGCTTATGCTGAACTGTCTTCCTGATCATGGATAAATTCGGGACCAAGAGGTTTATATGGCTTTAACGGATAAAGTGGCGCTGGTGACCGGCGCGAGTCGTGGAATCGGTCGTGCTATCGCCATGCGGCTCGGGGCTGAAGGTGCCATTGTTGTCGGTACGGCGACTACCGAGGCTGGTGCCGAGGCAATTTCACAGGTCCTTGCAGAAGCGGGTATCCGTGGTCGTGGCCTGTGCCTGGATGTGGCAGACAATGAATCAGTGACGGCTGTCGTTAAAGCAGTGACTGAAGAATTTGGTGCTCCGGTGATTCTGGTTAATAATGCCGGCATTACTCGTGATAACATCCTCATGCGAATGAAGGACGATGAATGGGATTCCGTCATTAACACCAATCTCGGATCCATTTATCGTCTCAGCAAGGCCTGTGTCCGTGGAATGACCAAAGCCCGTGAGGGGCGGATCATCAATATCAGTTCCGTGGTCGGTTCCATGGGTAATGCGGGACAGTCCAACTATGCCGCTGCGAAAGCGGGGCTGGAAGGTTTTTCACGTTCATTGGCGCGTGAGTTGGGCAGTCGACAGATTACAGTCAACGCGGTGGCCCCTGGATTTATTGATACCGACATGACACGTTCCCTGCCGGATGAGCAACGTGACATGTTGTTGACCCAGGTTCCCCTGGCACGCCTGGGACAGCCGGAAGAGATTGCCGGTGTGGTTGCTTTCCTTGCCGGTGATGCAGGTGGCTACATCACCGGTGAAACCATACATGTCAACGGTGGCATGTATATGGGCTAATGCCCAGTGATTGATACCGACGACTGCGGTCAGTGGTCGGTCTGATTGCGATAAATACTCTTTGAGTGGCCTTGAAATTCTCGCAATCGTTTATATAAACTTACTTTTCGCAGCTGAGGCTGCATGGAATGTTAACAGGAGCACAACAAGGCATGAGTACCATTGAAGAGCGCGTCAAAAAGATTGTTTGCGAACAGCTTGGCGTGAAAGAAGAGGAAGTGACCAATGATGCGTCCTTCGTCGAAGATCTGGGCGCGGATTCTTTGGACACTGTAGAACTCGTCATGGCGCTCGAGGAAGAGTTCGAGACTGAAATTCCTGACGAGGAAGCAGAAAAGATTACTACCGTGCAGGAAGCTATCGACTACGTCGTTTCCCACCAGTAATTCTGCCCGAATTTCTGAAAAAGCCGCACTGGCAGTTCTGTGAGTGCGGCTTTTCTGTATTTGTCTTTTTTCTTTGTAGCACTCACGTCTGTGCTGCAGAGCGTTGTTCAGTCCAAAATTCAGCCAATTTGTGGTATCAATTCGTCATGATTGGTATGGGAAGTCGTTCATGATCACGGCAAATGTATGGATTGATGGTGAGCCTTGTTCAGTAATTTCATCGGATGATCGTGGTCTCGCTTACGGTGACGGGGTTTTTGAAACGGTGAGAGTTGTGTCTGGTCAAATGACATTGGGCGACTATCACTGGAATCGTTTGCGGGCCTCCTGTGATCGGCTTGGAATAAAAGCTGATATTGTATTTTTGCAGCAGACTGTTTCTCGTTTTCTTGCAGATCGAGTGTCGGGCATTCTCAAAATGATTGTCTCCCGGGGGAGTGGTGGGCGCGGCTACAACCCGAAAGGTTGCCGCAGTCGATGCATTCTTTCATGGCATGATCTTCCAGAATATCCTGCTGAGTACTGGCAAGATGGGATAGCGCTCTATGCCTGTACAGCGGAGCTTGGTTTGCAGCCATCACTGGCCGGCATCAAACACCTCAATCGTCTGGAGCAGGTGCTTGCGCGATCAGAGTGGGACGATTCTCGCTATGCTGAAGGACTTTTAAAAGATCTGAATGGCAACCTGATTGAAGGAACAATGACGAACCTGTTTCTGGTAACGTCTGAGGGGTTGTGCACGCCGGATTTGAAAATGTCCGGCGTGGCAGGTGTCATGAGGCAGTGGATTCTGGATAATATGCCTCAATACGGAATCAAAACGCAGGTTTGTGATATCGCGCCGGATGCGATGTATCAAGCCTCCGAGGTGTTTGTCTGTAATAGTGTGAATGGTGTGTGGCCTGTTGTCGCTTATGCCGATATGCGGTGGGCGACAGGGCCTGTTACACGGCGTGTGCAGTCTGCCGTTTCTGGGATGTTGAATGTCTGAAAATAATGTGCCTCGAAAGCCTTTGTTTTATGTACTGCTGATGCTGCTGGCAGCCGCTTTGTTGGTGCTTCTATCATGGCGCTGGTTGCAGGCTTATCTGGATGAGCCCGTGAATACGCTGGAAGAAGGCACGGTCTTTGTGGTGAATGCCGGGGAATCGTTCAGCCGGGTCAGTCGTCGGCTCGAAGAGCGGGGTATTTTGCGTCTGCCGGATGTTTTCAGGCTCTATGCCCGGGTGATAGGTGAAGATACAGGATTGAGAGCCGGTGAGTATCTGGTTAAACCCGAAACTACGGTTGCCGGGTTACTGGAACTGCTGACGTCTGGACGGGTCATACTTCATAGCGCGACCCTGATCGAAGGGCGAACACTGACAGAAAATCTGGCCATGCTGTCAGAGAGCAAAAAACTGGTGTTTGAGCTGACCGGTCTGAATGGCCAGGAAATACTGAAAAAACTGGGATTTTCTGATGCCTCGGCGGAAGGCATGTTCTTCCCGGATACCTACTATTTTGAAGCTGGTGATACCGATACCTCCATTTTGCGGCGTGCTTATTTGCGTATGCAGGAGGTGCTCGCCAAGGAATGGGCCAGAAAGGCGTCGGATCTGCCTTATCAGTCGCCGTATGAGGCGTTGATCATGGCATCATTGATCGAGCGTGAAACTGGCGTTCCCGAAGAAAGAGGGCAGATTGCCGGTGTTTTTGTCCGTCGTTTGCAGAAGGGGATGCGATTGCAGACGGATCCGTCAGTGATCTATGGTTTGGGTGACGCGTATCAAGGGAACCTGACCCGAAAGCATTTGAGAACCTATACGCCTTATAACACCTACAGAATTAAGGGACTGCCGCCTACTCCTATCGCTTTGGCGGGGCGTGAGTCGATTCGTGCCGCATTGCATCCGGAGGCGGGCGATACGTTCTATTTCGTGGCACGCGGCGATGGCTCTCACAAATTCTCCAGAACACTGGCTGAGCATAATGCGGCAGTCAAGAAGTACCAGTTAACACGACGCAAGGGGTATCGTAGCTCGCCCCTGGTCACCACGGAGTAAGGTGAAAACATGTCTGACAGACAATATCCCGGTTTTTTCATGACCGTTGAAGGGGGTGAAGGTGCTGGTAAAACGACGAATATCGCCTGCATCAAGGAATGGCTGACGACGCATAACATTGAATTTGTCCATACTCGTGAGCCGGGCGGTACGCCGTTAGCAGAAAATATCCGGGAGCTGTTATTAGCCAAGTCGGATGAGGCGATTGCGGAAAAGGCAGAGCTTTTGCTGGTGTTTGCGGCAAGGGCTCAGCATCTGGATCAGGTGATTATGCCTGCGCTGCAGGCGGGTAAGGTGGTGTTGTGTGACCGTTTCACCGATGCAACCTATGCCTATCAAGGGGCTGGGCGCGGGCTCAGTAAAAGCGATATCGCCACGCTTGAAGGTTTGGTGCAGGGGGCTTTGCGGCCGGATCTTACGCTATTGCTGGATCTCCCAGTCGCTGCTGGTATGGCAAGAGTTAATCAGCGGGGTGATTTGGACCGTTTTGAGCAGGAAGCCATGACGTTTTTTGAGCGTGTTCGTGAAGGCTATCTGGAAAGAGCGGCAATGTTTGAGAATCAATATGCAATTGTCGATGCCTCACAGTCCTTGGAGGGCGTTCAGGCAGATATTGGTGTGATTCTTCAGAACAGGTTGTCAGCCTATGCCGGAGAATAAATCGCTATTTGAGCCTTATGCCTGGCAGGATGTTCAGTGGCGCCAGATGACCGAGCGTTTTGCTGAAGGAAGGTTGGCACACGCCTACCTGATGCGAGGTGCTGCCGGTATCGGCAAGCTGGATTTCGCTCAGGCATTTGGGCGTTATGTGCTATGCCAAGATAAGACTGATGGTC
>OZ220216.1:1357500-1897500 GCA_964291505.2 uncultured Kistimonas sp.
GTAGACCCGAAACCGGGCGATCTATCCATGGGCAGGTTGAAGGTTGAGTAACATCAACTGGAGGACCGAACCGACTACCGTTGAAAAGTTAGCGGATGACCTGTGGATCGGAGTGAAAGGCTAATCAAGCCCGGAGATAGCTGGTTCTCCTCGAAAGCTATTTAGGTAGCGCCTCGTATCTCACCCACGGGGGTAGAGCACTGTGTCGGCTAGGGGCCCATCCCGGGTTACCAAACCGATGCAAACTCCGAATACCGTGGAGTGCAATTACGGGAGACAGACGGCGGGTGCTAACGTCCGTCGTCAAGAGGGCAACAACCCAGACCGCCAGCTAAGGTCCCAAAGTATGGTTAAGTGGGAAACGATGTGGAAAGGCCCAGACAGCCAGGAGGTTGGCTTAGAAGCAGCCACCCTTTAAAGAAAGCGTAATAGCTCACTGGTCGAGTCGGTCTGCGCGGAAGATGTAACGGGGCTCAAACCATACACCGAAGCTGCGGATTCAGTACAGTTTACTGTGCTGGGTGGTAGAGGAGCGTTCTGTAAGCCGATGAAGGTCAAGCTGGAAGGCAGGCTGGAGGTATCAGAAGTGCGAATGCTGACATGAGTAACGATAAAGGGGGTGAGAAGCCCCCTCGCCGGAAGACCAAGGGTTCCTGCGCAACGCTAATCGGCGCAGGGTGAGTCGGCCCCTAAGGTGAGGTCGAAAGACGTAATCGATGGGAAACGGGTTAATATTCCCGTACCGGTTGTAACTGCGATGGAGTGACGGAGAAGGGTAGGCCGGCCTGGCGATGGTTGTCCAGGTTTAAGGCAGTAGGCAGTGGAACCAGGCAAATCCGGTTTCATAATGCTGAGAGCTGATGACGAGGTCACTAAGGTGACTGAAGTGGTTGATCCCATGCTTCCAGGAAAAACTTCTAAGCGTCAGGTTACAAACGACCGTACCCCAAACCGACACAGGTGGTCAGGTAGAGAATACCAAGGCGCTTGAGAGAACTCGGGTGAAGGAACTAGGCAAAATGGCACCGTAACTTCGGGAGAAGGTGCGCCGCTGATGGTGATGGGACTTGCTCCTTAAGCTGTCGGCGGTCGAAGATACCAGGTGGCTGCGACTGTTTATTAAAAACACAGCACTGTGCTAACACGAAAGTGGACGTATACGGTGTGACGCCTGCCCGGTGCCGGAAGGTTAATTGATGGGGTTAGCTTAGGCGAAGCTCTTGATCGAAGCCCCGGTAAACGGCGGCCGTAACTATAACGGTCCTAAGGTAGCGAAATTCCTTGTCGGGTAAGTTCCGACCTGCACGAATGGCGTAACGATGGCCACGCTGTCTCCACCCGAGACTCAGTGAAATTGAAATCGCTGTTAAGATGCAGTGTATCCGCGGCTAGACGGAAAGACCCCGTGAACCTTTACTACAGCTTCACAGTGGACCTTGATATGACTTGTGTAGGATAGCTGGGAGGCTATGAAGCGTGGACGCCAGTCTGCGTGGAGCCAATCTTGAAATACCAGCCTGGTCATGTTGGGGTTCTAACCTGGCGCCATTATCTGGCGTGGGGACATTGTGTGGTGGGTAGTTTGACTGGGGCGGTCTCCTCCCAAAGAGTAACGGAGGAGCACGAAGGTGCGCTAAGTACGGTCGGACATCGTACGGTTAGTGTAAAGGCACAAGCGCGCTTGACTGCGAGAGGTACATCTCGAGCAGGTACGAAAGTAGGTCTTAGTGATCCGGTGGTTCTGTATGGAAGGGCCATCGCTCAACGGATAAAAGGTACTCCGGGGATAACAGGCTGATACCGCCCAAGAGTTCACATCGACGGCGGTGTTTGGCACCTCGATGTCGGCTCATCACATCCTGGGGCTGAAGCCGGTCCCAAGGGTATGGCTGTTCGCCATTTAAAGTGGTACGCGAGCTGGGTTTAGAACGTCGTGAGACAGTTCGGTCCCTATCTGCCGTGGACGTTGGAAGTTTGAGAAGAGCTGCTCCTAGTACGAGAGGACCGGAGTGGACGAACCACTGGTGTTCGGGTTGTTTCGCCAGAAGCATTGCCCGGTAGCTACGTTCGGACAGGATAACCGCTGAAAGCATCTAAGCGGGAAGCCCCCTTCAAGATGAGACTTCCCTGGACCTTCGAGGTCCCTGAAGAGCCGTCCAAGACCAGGACGTTGATAGGCTGGGTGTGTAAGCGTTGTGAGGCGTTGAGCTAACCAGTACTAATGACTCGTGCGGCTTGACCATATAACGCCAAAGCGATTTGAACGCCAACGACACAGATCGTTGAGAGTGTGAGCGCAGTAAATTCAACAGATTCCGGAGAGCGTAAAAAGTGATTCAACAATAAAGATGAATCAACAATTACGATCTCAACCAGTTTTGTCTGGCGACCATAGAGTATTGGCCCCACCTGATCCCATCCCGAACTCAGCAGTGAAACGATACATCGCCGATGGTAGTGTGGGGTCTCCCCATGTGAGAGTAGGTCATCGCCAGACTTTAAATTTCGCTTGAATCTTCATGACTCAAGTACAGCAAGAAGCGCTCTTGTAGCTCAGTTGGTAGAGCACACCCTTGGTAAGGGTGAGGTCGGCGGTTCAAATCCGCCCAAGAGCTCCAGATAAAAGCCCTGAAGGTTTCTTCAGGGCTTTTTGATATGTGAAAAGAAAATAGTCGGAAAAACAGCAAAACCGGTTTGTTGTCTGGTTGCATTATTTGATTGCATAAACGA
This sequence comes from uncultured Kistimonas sp., assembly GCA_964291505.2. Taxonomy (GTDB): domain Bacteria; phylum Pseudomonadota; class Gammaproteobacteria; order Pseudomonadales; family Endozoicomonadaceae; genus Kistimonas. The sequence goes on from OZ220216.1 coordinate 1,360,231, forward strand.
TTGTTTTCCCACCTATTCATACGACACTTTTACTATCCCTGCCTACACTTGCTCATGCTGAAATCCTAAACAGGCGGAGTAAGCTATGAGTTTGAAGTCTATAAGTGGCCGTATGGCACTAGTACTCCTTGCCGCCAGTATTGTCGGCTGTTCAACAACATCAAAGCAGTCTTGGTGGCAATGCGCTATAGCGGGTGCGACGGTTGGTGGTGCAGGCGGCGCGATGTCAGATAAGGAAGCGGCTACGTGGGGAGCGGTTGGTGGAGCGTTAATCGGTAGCCTGATCTGTGCATTGAGCAGTCATGAAGAACCCAAAGTGACCGATTATGATCGTGATGGTGTAGCAGACACTCATGACCGTTGTAAGAATACCCCCGCCGGTGTGCCGGTTGACCAGTATGGTTGTCCGATAGTCGTTGATAAGGACGCTGATAAAGATGGTGTGATGGATAAGCGCGATCGTTGTCTGAATACACCTCCGGGTGTTCCTGTCGATGAGTACGGTTGTCCGGTGCCACCTGAACGCGTGCTTCATGATGTGACATTCAAGTTCAACTCCAGTGAGTTGACCGATCAGGCCAAAGCGATCCTTGATAAGGAGGCGGCTTACCTGAAGAAGTACCCGAATACACACTATCAATTGGTTGGCTACACCGATTCAACGGGTAATGCGACGTATAATGTCTGGCTTTCTAAACAACGTGCAGATTCCGTTATGAACTACCTGGTTCGTCAGGGTGTTAAGAGTGATCGGTTGAGCACACTCGGAATGGGGCCGAAAGATCCTATTGCTGATAACGCTACACTCGAAGGGCGTATGAAAAACAGACGGGTCGAGATTGAGATGGTGAACCGTTAATTTAATTATCATGCAGATGGATTGTGCCGGGGAAACTTGCTTCCCCGGCGCAATCAGGGTGCTTGAATATAAGCACGTGTGGCCAGCTGATATTTCTCCTGCGGTAATATTTTTTTCATTTCAATAAACGTTTTCAGTGGGGTGTCTATCAACAGTCTGTTGACCAGCCAGTCAGGGAGACTGCCGCCGGGTTCGATATGTGCGATATAACTGACTTTTATTGAGTCATTTTTAACAGGAATTATTGTCCATTCACCGGTCAAATATGGAACACGTACATAGTCCTTGTTTTTGGCGAGATAGTTGGGGAGTCCCGTCATGCTAATGTGCACGGAATGCGTGTTTGGATCCTGCTTCAGTTCACTGTAAATGATTGCATCCCGGTCTTTGACAGGCCAGGGAAGGTCATTGATGGTGTAGTTGTATACTTTGGTTGGTGAATCCCTGTGAATTGTTTTCAGTGAAACACAGCTATATAACCAGTCTGGCCCTATCTCAGTATCTTCCAGTAGAGCAACGACTGCTGTCAGCGTGCTTTCCACCGTGGTGACTGCTTTAAAGGCCTTAATAGGCGAGCCTTCTACATCTCTCGTATAAACAGAAATGCCTTCGTGTTCCTTGACCAGTTCCCATGCGGTCAGTGAGGGTGAAAGGAAGAGTAGGTTGCATAGAAACAGAATATTGAGTGATGTTCTCATCGTTATTTTTTATTGGTTTTATCAGAACCATCTTATGGATAGAACTGTCCAATTGTATAGATGGTTAATTGCTTTTTGGTTAGCTTAATTGACAAAAAGGTTATTGAACAGGACCTATACGTAGAGCAGCTATAGAGAAACCAAACTTGTACAGCGTCATCTCTAAGAGTTTTCTAGAATAATTAAGCGGTTAAATATATAACCATCATAGATAAGGGCTGGTTCTTCGCAGCCGCAGGAGCCAGAGTGAACTCATTGACTCGGGGTAAGCAATAGTATGTACCAAACGGAAGACGTCCTTACGCCAGAATTTCTTCAGCAGGGCTCAGATGCGTTGAAAGCAACGATATCCGGTTGTTACGGGCTGGATGAATCCGAGTGGCTTTCACATCTGATGGCATTGGCGGAGCCGTCTTCAGAAGAAATGTCAGCGGTTTCCGCGCGTGCGACCCGGTTGATTGAACAGGTGCGTAGCCGTGATGACGCTATCCTGATGATTGATGCACTGTTGCTGCAATATAGCCTCGATACCCGGGAAGGGATTTTGCTGATGTGTCTGGCAGAGGCATTGATGCGTGTCCCTGATGCGCAGACTGCAGATGCCCTTATCCGTGACAAATTGAGTGTTGCTGACTGGGAACAGTATTTGCGAAAAAGTGACTCCTTACTGGTGAACGCCTCAACCTGGGGGCTGATGTTGACAGGTAAGGTGGTAACACTTGATGACTCTGTGGATGGGTCACCGGCTGGCGTCATCAGTCGCCTGGTTAACCGTATGGGTGAGCCTGTCATCCGTAAGGCCATGCACCAGGCCATGAAAATTATGGGCAAGCATTTTGTGTTGGGGCGTACCATTCAGGAAGCGCTGAAGCATGCCCGGGAGTATCAGGAAAAAGGCTACACCTATTCTTTTGATATGCTGGGTGAAGCTGCACTAACCGCCAAAGATGCCAGCCTTTATTATGATGCCTATGCTCGAGCGATTGAAACGATCGGCAACAGCCAACATAGCAATGACAATGTCCCTGCGCCGACAATTTCCATTAAACTTTCGGCGTTGCATCCCCGCTATGAAGTTTCCCAGGAAAAGCGGGTGATGACCGAACTTTTTGATTCATTGCTGGCATTGCTACAGAAAGCACGCGTGAGTAACGTCGGGATCACCATTGATGCTGAAGAAGCCGATCGTCTTGAGTTATCACTGCATCTGTTTGAAAAGCTGTATCGCCATCCGGCACTGGCTGGATGGAATCAGTTTGGTCTTGTCGTTCAGGCTTACTCTAAACGAGCACTGCCGGTACTCTGCTGGCTGGCGGCATTGGCCCGTGAAGTGGGGGACTGCATACCTGTCCGGCTTGTGAAAGGCGCTTACTGGGACAGCGAAATCAAGCTGGCACAACAGCAGGGGTTGCAGAGTTACCCGGTCTATACCCGCAAGGAGGCGACGGATGTTTCATACCTTGCCTGCGCCCGTTTTCTTCTGAATGATACCGTTTCCGGTCTGCTTTACCCGCAGTTTGCCACCCATAATGCCCATACGGTCGCCAGTATTCTGACCATGGCTTCTCACCGACAGTTTGAGTTCCAGCGTCTGCATGGCATGGGGGATGCGCTCTACAACACGCTGATGGAGCAGGAGCAGGAGCAGGAGCAGGAGCCGGTAACGGTCAGAATTTATGCGCCGGTTGGCAGTCATCAAAACCTTTTGCCCTACCTGGTCAGGCGGTTACTGGAAAATGGCGCCAATACATCCTTCGTGCATCGCTTGGTGGACGCCAAAACGCCTATAGCCGATCTGGTCAAGCATCCTGTGACTGTTTTGCGCAGTCACGCGTCATTGGCCAACGATCGTATACCGCTTCCCCCCAATATTTATGTGTCGCGTCTCAATTCGGTCGGCATTAATGTCAATATTGAGTCCCAGTGGCAGCCCTTCCAGGCAGGTGTCAGCGAACATTTAAAAACAGTGTATTCAGCGAGTCCCATTATCAACGGTCAGCGGATAATGAGTGGCCATTACCATACTGTGCAGTGCCCTTATCAATTGCAGGAAAAGGTTGGGGAAATTTATTGGGCGGATACACAAAACGTCCAGCAAGCCATTGAAGTGGCAGCTAACGCTTTCCCGGCCTGGAGCAATAGAGCGGTTGATGATCGGGCGATCTGCCTGGAGAGACTGGCGGATTTGCTGGAGTCTCATCTGCATGAGCTGGTAGCACTGTGCCATCGTGAAGCCGGCAAAACGATCCAGGACAGTATCGATGAAATCCGGGAAGCGGTTGATTTCTGCCGCTACTATGCGTTGCAGGCAAGGGAGCATTTTACGGTCAGGGACATGACGGGGCCGACCGGTGAGTTGGATGAACTATATCTGACAGGGCGTGGTGTCTTTGCCTGTATAAGTCCCTGGAATTTCCCCTTAGCGATATTTTTGGGGCAGATTACTGCCGCCCTGGTCGCGGGTAATACCGTGATCGCCAAACCCGCAGAACAAACCGGTCTGGTGGCTTGGCGCGCGGTACAGTTGATGCTGGAGGCAGGTGTTCCTGAGGATGTCATTCAGTTTCTGCCAGGAGATGGTTACACCGTGGGTGCTGCACTGGTGGCGGATGAACGGGTCGTCGGTGTCGCTTTCACCGGTTCAACGGAAACGGCAAAACAGATTAACCGCACACTGGCCGCCAGAGAAGGGGCGATTGCTACCCTGGTCGCTGAGACGGGGGGGCAGAATGCGATGATCGTGGATTCTACCGCTCTGCCGGAACAGGTGGTGATTGATGTCATCCATTCTGCCTTTGCCAGTGCCGGACAGCGCTGTTCAGCCCTTCGTGTGCTGTATTTGCAGCAAGATGTGGCAGACCGCATGATTGACCTGTTGAAAGGTGCAATGGCTGAGTTGGCGGTTGGCAATCCAGTGCTACATAAAACGGATGTTGGGCCTGTGATTGATGCTGAAGCATGTGATCAACTACAGGCGCATGTAAATAGTATGAAGGCCTCAGCGAACCTGCTTGCAGAAACGCCACTGGCAGCGGAGTGTCACAATGGCTGTTTTCTGGCGCCCGTGGCGTTTGAAATACAGTCGATCAAAGAACTTGAAAAAGAGCATTTTGGTCCGGTGCTGCATGTCATTCGTTATGCCGCCAGTGAGCTTGACCGTGTTATTGATGAGATTAATGCAACGGGCTTTGGTCTGACATTGGGTATCCATACGCGCAATGAAGCAACGGCCGCTTATATTGATCGTCGAGTCAGGGCAGGGAATGTTTATATTAACCGTAATCAGATAGGTGCTGTTGTCGGCGTGCAGCCATTTGGTGGGCAGGGATTATCGGGGACAGGGCCTAAAGCTGGTGGACCCCATTATCTACTTCGATTTGCGACAGAGCGTACACGTTCAACCAATACAACTGCGGTTGGCGGAAATGCCACCCTTTTGTCACTGGGCGCCGGCGGCTAACAATCGTTGAGTGGGAATGCTGTAAAAAAGGGGTAAGTCGTCTTTTTTGACGTCGTTACCCTTGTGTTTCCAGCAGATTTTTCTGAATGGCTGGTTTTCTCAGTTTCCAGATTTGTGAATCCACAATGTAATGATGGAAATTGATGGTCGCGTATATCAATAATGCCAGAGGCAGACCTGTGCTCAGTGTTGTTGCAGCAACAATAACTTCCAGATTGAAATAGACTACGTTGACAGCGTGAAACAGGCACCCAGATAGATCAGGAGCCGACCAGGCTAACTTAAGAAGGAAATTGCATAGTGCTCCTTTTCAATACCAGTCGCATAATGTTTGCGATTAAACAACCAGGCAATGAGCGGAATGTAATAAATAATCGCCGTTGACTGCCGGGAATAGTTGCTGTTGTGAATAGCTGGGCGCATGATGTAGTTTTGAATCATCCATTATTCATTCTCGAAATATGGCATAGAGAATGTCCAAGTATGCTGATCATAACTGCCGGAAAGATTTACTAGGTGTATTGGTGTTACTACTGCGTCATAGCATTTATCTGAATATGGCGGATTGCCTTACGTTGCCAAGTATAGGCAATGTGTATCGTGCCGCTACTGTCTTCTATTATCGCAGGATAGGAAAATTCCCCGTCGCCTTCCTCGAGTATTATTTGCTGTTGCCAGCGCCTGCCATCACAACTGATAGCAAGAGCCAGTGGTGTGCGTCCAGCAACCACAGGATTGTACACCAGGATATGGTGACCATTACGTAATGTGACAGCATCGAGGGCTGAGTTGGGATTGGGTAGTGAGGTCGCAGCCAGGGTTGACCAGCTCAGGCCGTAGTCATAAGACCAGGTTTCGGCAATAACACCTGAATGCGTTCTGCATAATGCCTGTAAGTGTCCCTCGGGATGGATGAGAAGTGTCGGCTGGATAGCGCCCAGCATGTGTGGGTCATCAACAGGTATCTGCTGGCGGTTGGTCCCATCGTCTATCTCAAAATGGATTTTCCAGCCTTGATACTCGGTGCTGGATGGATAAAGGATGTGCCCATTGGAAAGTTGTATTGGCTTGTTCCTGATGGGGCCAAGATAGTCTTGAGGATTGGGTTGTGGCGTTGACCAGCTTTTGCCATCAGTGGACAGAGCGTGATATCCCCGCCACGTGCGCGGTGAGCTTCCTATTTTGTAGTGAAGGTGCAACTGTGTGCCATCGTTAAAGAGCACAGGATTCCAATGGGCTTCCTCATTATTGCCCCGTGCTGTCGGAGTTAGGAGGAACGGCGACTGCCATTGATCATTTTCATAGTGTGCTCCCCAGATGCGAACGTCGGGATGTCCTTCCTGGCTGCCACCGAACCACGCTGCCATCAATAAGCCTGGTTTGACCTCTGTGAGTGTTGCCGCATGACAGGCCTGTGTTGGGAGTGAGTCTGGCGATACGACATACGCTTTACTGATCATCTTGAGTTGAATGTCAGCAGTCTCAGTCATCGTGTGGCCCTGCAGATGGGTCATGAATAGAACGCTCCATCCTATCAGTATGTGATTAATGATGAGTGGCATTCATCGCAAAAACGAATATCAACGTTGATTATCAATGAATGATAGCGCTTTAGTCTTATACCCTCTAATCCAGACAAATTATCAGGTTTTGGCAAGAAAATGGGTATTTCCTTCGATGTTCCCATTGTTTGTCAGTAAATTCCGCAGTCTGCATACCCGTACAAAGAACAGCTACTACATTGGATAGTCATTATTTCTGGTGCTGAAACTTTTGCTGCGCATCGATTGTCTAAAACTCCAGAAGGAGCTTAATTTATGCAGGGAAATACCACCGTACTGATCACATTTTTTGCTTATTTCGCCGTCATGCTGGGAATAGGCTACGAGGCTTACCGACGCACTGCCACATCTTCGGATTACTTCCTTGGCGGGCGATCCCTCGGTCCGTGGACGGCGGCCCTTAGTGCCGGTGCTTCCGATATGAGCGGCTGGTTATTATTGGGGTTACCGGGTTATGCCTTTATGGCTGGGCTTGAAGCGTTCTGGCTCGGGGCGGGCTTGTTGCTGGGAACTTGGCTTAACTGGGTTTTTGTGGCCAAACGCCTCAGGGTTTACAGCAAGGCGCTGGGTGACTCACTGACTTTGTCCGAATATTTCTCCAATCGATTCAATGATCGTAGCAAAGTGCTTCAACGCCTATCCGCGATATTTATCTTGCTCTTCTTCCTTTTCTATACCAGTTCGGGCTTGGTTGCAGGTGGCAAGCTGTTTGAGACTGCTTTTGGGTTGGATTATCGGTGGGCGGTGATTCTCGGTGCGGCCAGTGTTATCTCTTACACTTTGTTTGGCGGCTTTCTTGCGGTCTGTTGGACCGATCTGGTTCAGGGGTTATTAATGTCCGCGGCACTGGTCATTGTGCCACTGGTGGCTCTGGACTTCAGTGGGGGCATTGGCCATGTTGTTACGACGATGCAGCTGAAAAACCCTGAATTGCTGAATATCATGACAGATGTCTATGGTAATCCACTCAGTGTGATCACCATCCTGTCATTACTGGGGTGGGGGCTGGGCTATTTTGGTCAACCGCATATTCTTGCACGCTTCAAGGCCGTTAAGTCGGTGGAAGATATGCCAACAGCCAGGCGAATAGCGGTGACATGGACAGGCTTTTGTATACTCGGCGCCTTTCTGGTCGGGCTGGCAGGTATGGTCTACGTCGATTCGCATCCGGGGATTATTCTGGAAGATCCGGAGCAGATTTTCATGTTGCTGGTCAGCAGTCTGTTTAATCCCCTTGTGGCCGGTATTCTGTTGGCGGCGATTCTGGCGGCGATCATGAGTACCGCAGATTCACAGTTACTTGTTTGTTCCACGGCATTTGCTGAAGACCTTTATCGTGACATGTTTCGTCGTGATGCGACCCAGCATGAAGTGTTGCAGGTCGGGAGGGTATCGGTGGTCGTGATTTCCATTATTGCCTGCCTTCTGGCGATGAATCCTGACAGTAATGTCCTGGGGCTGGTGTCCTATGCCTGGGCCGGGTTTGGTGCTGCCTTTGGCCCTGCTTTGCTGATCAGTCTGTTCTGGAAGCGTATGACCCGCAATGGCGCCTTGGCAGGTATTCTCGTTGGTGGTATTACCGTTGTCGTCTGGAAGCAGTTGACGGGGGGATGGTTTGATCTCTACGAAATTATACCGGGCTTTATCTTTTCATCCGTTGCCATCGTTGTGGTCAGCTTGCTCGATGGTTGCCTCTCTACTGATTCATTAGTGGATTTTGGGACGACTGACATCGAGTCTGGCTAAGTTGGCCAAATTTGTCAGATTTGGCGCTTCATAATAAATGCCATTACTATCCTAGAGAGGGAAAGGTGTTGGGTTAGCGTTAGTTAAGTGACGCTGCAACAGGACAGAGGGGGTCGACGGTGAAGGGATTATCTGCAGATGCCATCATGCAGCTTGAGGCTGAACATGGTGCCCACAATTATCACCCGTTGCCCGTGGTATTGGCCAAAGGCAAAGGGGCAGAGGTGTGGGATGTTAATGGCAAGCACTATTTGGATTTCCTTTCTGCCTATTCAGCCGTTAACCAGGGGCATTGTCATCCCAGGATTATCCAGGCGCTGATTGACCAAGCCTTTGAGCTGACCCTGACATCCAGGGCTTTTTTCAGCAGCGAACTCGGACCCTTCGAAGCCTTTCTTTGTCAGATCTTTGGTTTTGACCGCATGCTGCCCATGAATACCGGCGCTGAAGCGGTTGAAACGGCCATCAAACTCTGTCGGAAATGGGGCTACCAGTACAAGGGGATTCCTCCGGAAAAAGCCACCATCGTGGTTTGTGACGGGAATTTCCATGGCCGAACCACCACCATTATTTCGTTCTCCAATGACCCTGATGCCCGTAATGAATATGGGCCCTATACACCCGGGTTTATTCCCATTCCTTATAACGATGTGGCCAGTCTCGAGCAGGCATTGAGCCAGCCGCATGTGACGGGTTTTCTTGTGGAACCGATCCAGGGCGAAGCCGGAGTGATTGTCCCGGATGACGGCTATCTGCAGCAGGTCAGAGCATTATGCGATCAATATGGCGTCCTGTTTATCGGGGACGAAATCCAGACGGGCATTGCCCGCACCGGGCGGTTGCTAGCGGTTGATCATGAGCAGGTGCGGCCAGATGTACTCATTCTGGGCAAGGCGTTGTCCGGTGGTGTCTATCCTGTGTCTGCGGTACTGGCCAGTGACGAGGTGATGCTTTGTATTCAGCCAGGCCAACATGGTTCGACCTATGGCGGCAATCCCCTCGGCTGTCGTGTGGCTACCGCCGCCATGGAGGTGGTAAAGGATGAAAAACTGGCTGACAATGCTGAGCGTCTCGGGCAGGTGTTCAGGGATGGTTTGGCGCAGATCCAACATCCTATGCTCCGGAGCGTAAGGGGCAAGGGATTGCTGAACGCCATTGATATTGAGCCGCTCAATGGTGCTGAAGCTTGGGATGTTTGCCTAAAACTGGCAGAAAAGGGCCTGTTGGCCAAGCCCACCCACAGGGACACGATCCGCCTGTCTCCTCCACTGGTTATCAATGACGCCCAGATCAACCAGAGTCTGTCCATTATTGAGGATGCACTGAAAGCGTTTTAAGAGGGGGAGAGCATCCCTGGGCTGGCGGGATGCTCTTGGCTATTACTGCTGCAGCATATGAAAAGGAAGATAAAGGGCTGTGGCAATGAAAATCCATAGCGCAATATCACCGATTCGTTTTTCCAGTCTGTTCAGCCGGCGCCAGTGCTTGCGGGTCACGTCCTGTTCCTTGTGCATTTCAGATCCATTGGTATTCAGTATTGATGAAAAGGGTCGGAATACGGGGCGTTGGTGCAAGATTATTTATTCATCATTAGGCATCTGCATATTACTAACTGCCATGACTCATCCAATAAACTTGTTGCTCGAAAATTCCGACTGAAGACATATCGGTCTGACAATCCGTAGCTTGAGTCCCTGAAACGCTCTGGATCAAATATTTTTTCCTTGTATTGTCGTAGGCTATTCGGCGCCGTGGCGAGATGTATTTTCAGCGTCACATGAGTTTGGGTAGATATTGTGTGTCCGGACTGGGCATGGCGTTGTCAGGGGCGATGGATGGTTCTGGAGACACTGAATTTCACGGCGGGTGTCACCCTGCCGATTTTTGTCATGATGTTCCTGGGACTGGTTTTGAGACGGTTCCAGATCATTGATGACCCTTTCATGGATACTGCATCCCGGTTAGTGGTGAATTTTGGGCTGCCTGCGGTTCTGTTCCTCGGGACCGTTCGTATGGATCTGGGGCTGGCGCTGGATCGGCAGCTGATTCTGTTCACTGTCGTCATGACGATGGTTTCTGTGGGTGTTTTATGGATACTGGCGGGCCGAATTGCCCCGGCGGCACTTGACCGGGGGGTATTTGTTCAGGGAGCCTTCCGGGGCAATCTGGCGATTACCGGCTTGGCGCTGGTTGCCAATATGTATGGTCAGGAAGGGGTATCGCTGGCATCGTTGCTGATGGCGTTTCTGGTTCCTCTCTACAATGTGCTGTCTGTACTGGTTCTGGTAGGGGCTCAACGTGGGAATGACGAGGAGTCATCCCTGCAATGGAGCAGGCTGGCGAAGAATCTGTTTGGTAACCCGTTGATTGTCGCCATTGTTGCCGGATTGCTGGTCAACCGCCTCGCGCTGCCATTACCTGCCGTCCTGATTCGGGTCGGGGAATATTTCAGTTCTATTACCCTGCCGCTGGCGCTGTTATGTATAGGGGGTACCCTGAGCCTCAGGGCATTACGTGAAGCGAGCTGCCTGTCAATGTGGGCAACTTCAGCGAAAGTGCTGGTTTTACCTGGATTGATGGTTGTGGGCACTGTTTGGCTCGGTTACCGCGGTACGCTGCTGGGCGTCGTGTTCCTCCTGTCTGCAAGCCCTACGGCGGTCGCGAGTTATGTGATGGCCCGCAGTATGGGAGGCAATGCCCAGCTGGCTGCAAGCATTGTGGTGCTCACCACGCTGATGTCAATGGTAACTGTCAGCGTGGGCATTTTTGTACTCCGTTTTCTGCATTACCTGTAATCCGGAATGGATTGTGGTGCTCGTTTATGGACTTCGGCATCACGGTAATGGTCATTGAGCCAGCAGCGGGGCAGGCTTTCACCGGACAGAAAACGGAGGTTGCTTTTCCGGAACTGTTCCGGCTCGGCGGGATCTTCACCCCACTGAATGCAACCCGTTACGTTGGGTTCGCACGGGTTGAAGAGTTCCTCTGGCTTGAGTATGGAGACCAGTTTGCCGCTGCTTTTTAAGGACAGAAACATGGTTGTGACTCTCGATGATCAGGCCGGGTGCAAAGGCACGCGATTACTGAAGGGATTCGTGATGGATGAGCTGCTCCCTGCGAGCAGTAAATCCGGATAGTGGCGAAAAATGTGGTGTTTGACTCTGTGTACCTGGAACGGATACAGGTCAACCATAATCAGGCAGCCCCCCTTATCAAGGGGTTGTTTGAACGGTGTCAGGCGGTAGTTTTGCTTTGCCATGCCGGCCAGTCCACCGGACCACGCGCCAAACAAACCACAGAAAATCGTCAGTAAAGCCACCTGGGGCAAGGCAAAGGTAAAGGGCAATAACTCCAGTGTGCCTGCAACTGTTGAAACCACCAGACCACCTGTGCCACCGATAAGGGCGCCTTGTTCACCGGAGTGGATAATATCGCGCTCTTCCAGCAGGTTGGCTTCATTCAGATGGTGATGCGTCAGACTGTTTTGGTCTTTGCAGATAATATGCACATGCCAGTCACTGATGCCTTCCGAGTGCATATCGTCGGTCACGCGTTTGGCCTGTGCCAGCGACTGGGTGAGGTAATACAACCGAATCATGGTTACCTCCATCGGATCACACTGTGCTAACTAATTGTAGGTATATGTATGCGCTGTAGTGGTAAATATACCTAGATTGAGTTTTTCTATAAATCGCAGGGTTGATGCCATGAATGCATGACATCAACCCGACCTTAATTGCTGAGATACTGGAATGCAGGTTTTTGTGAACGCTTTGTGCGAAAGAAGGCTGTCAGCTAATGACGGGGGGAAGTTTGCCTGCCTTTAACAGTTCATTGAACCGCTTTTTTTTCTCTTCTTCTGGCAAGATCGGCGAGACGTCGGCGCTATTGTCATACAGAGGCGACAGATCCGGCGCGATGCCGATCGAATTGCTTCCTGTGGTAGAAGTCTCTTTGGCAATGATGTAACTATCCATGACATCCAGCGCTTCCAGCAGGCCGACGTGTTGTTCGTCATCCAGTTTGCCGTCTTCGAGCCGGGTTGCAATGTTGTCACGGATTTGCTGAAGCCGTTCCAGCGGTGTTGTTTCACCGTGTTCGCTCAGCCACTGTGCAGCTGATTCACCGTTGGTTGCCATGTGTGTGGAGCTTACCTGTCCGAACAAAAGGCGGAGTCTACCATACCCCGTATCCTGTCGTCGTTGACCGTGGCAGGTTTTCCGCAGGAAACAGCTATAGTGTTTTTCGGTAATTACCGATCGGTAACCCCCTGTAATGATGCCTACAATTGCGCCCTTTTCCATTAGCCCCGTGAGGGATCATGCTGCCATACGACGAGTCAATGCGGATACTGGCTGACAAGCTCAGGCAGTGCCAGACAGGACAGGGTTGGTATCGTATGGAACAATCGTTACCCGCGATTGCGCCACTGGCATGGTTGCATGGGGTGGATGCGTCCTGCCGTCTGTACTGGACCGAGCGTAGTGGCAATCGGAGCGTAGCGGGTGTCTGCCCGGAGCTGGATCTGACGCTCTCAGGGCCTGAGTCACTGGGGGAAGCCTTTGCGCGATCACGGGAAGTGCTGCAGGCCTTGCCCGGTGCCCACTTCTATGGAGGCATGGCGTTTACCGATCAGATGTCAGCACAGTGGCGAGCATTTGGTTATGGTCGTTTTATCCTGCCGCGTTTTGAGCTGATACAGCAGCGCACGGAAACGGTCATTGCCTGCAACCTGTATTTACCCGGCGGTGAAGAGAGCCTGAAAAAATGTCACGAAGCAGCTGCCTGGCTGGAAGGGCAGGCTGCTCGGATCGTATTACAGGGTTCTGGTAGTTACAGGGCACCCGGTATATCTGAGCGGTACTGCGTACCGGACCAACAACAGTGGCGGCACGGAGTGGAACAGGTGCTGGCGGCTGTTGCCGGTCAGGCATTGCTTAAAGCGGTGCTCTCCCGGGAAGTGCGACTGAAGTTGGAACACCCCCTGCGGTTGTGGGATTTCTTACAGCGCTGGCACACTGAAAACCCCCGCAGTTACCAGTTTGCCCTGCAGGTTGAAAGTGGGGACTGCTTTTTCGGAACGTCGCCGGAACGCCTGTTCAGACGACAGTCACGACTGCTCTGGACAGAAGCGCTGGCGGGAACCATGACCCGTGGCGGGGATGCGTCAGAGGATCAGGCATTTGAGCATCTGCTCATCAATGATGACAAAAATCGTCATGAGAATGCGCTGGTTTTAGCGCATATTCGCGATGTGTTGGCGAGTCTCTGCGAGACGCTGGAAAGTGATCGCGAAGTCTCGGTCATCAAACTCAGACACATTCAACACCTGATTCACCGCTTCAGGGGGGTGATTCGTCCGGGTGTCACAGATTATGACCTGTTGACCACACTGCATCCGACACCGGCTGTAGGTGGCAGCCCCTGGCATGAAGCACGACAGCTGATACATACACTGGAACCTCATAGCCGTGGCTGGTACAGCGGTGTGTTCGGCAGCCTGGGGTTGAATGACACCGAGTTCGCGGTGGCTATCCGCTCGGGCCTGCTCCGTGGACGTCAACTCTCGCTTTATTCCGGCGCAGGCATAGTTGCCGGCTCCGAGCCGGATACCGAGTGGCAGGAACTGGATAACAAGATTAATACCGCCTTGGCGTTACTGGATGGATAATGGCTTTTAACTGCAAGTTGTCTGATATCAACAGCCTCTGGTGTGCGTTGATCATGGAAGAGCTGGTGCGCAATGGCGTAGAGCATTGTTGTATCGCACCGGGATCACGCAATTCTCCCTTAACCCATGCGGCAGCCGCACACACACGGTTGAACAAGCATGTGCATTTTGATGAGCGAGGGCTTGGTTTTTTTGCGCTGGGTATTGCCAAGTCCACCCGTAAACCGGTTGTTATCATCACGACCTCAGGCACAGCCGTGGCCAATTTATACCCGGCGGCTATTGAGGCGGCGATGATGGGGATTCCGCTGCTGATTCTTTCTGCAGACCGGCCGGCGGAACTACTGGATACAGGCGCGAACCAAACCATTAACCAGACGGCGATTTTCGGCCGTTACCCGGTGCAGGAAGTGCAGCTTCCGTGCCCTGATACCGCTATTGCACCGCAGTGGCTGCTGTCAACATTGGATCAGAGTATCACCCGTGCACGGACTTCGGGTGTTGTTCATCTTAACCTGCATTTGCGCGATCCATTGTATCCAGGTATTCAGAGTCCAGACTGGTCCACCTATATGGAACCCGTAACAGACTGGATGAAGACACATCGTCCCTGGACACACTATTGTCTGTCAGGTCAGCGACTGCCTGATGAATCGCAGGTCCTGGTAGATCGCTTGTTTTCACCCAAAGGTGTTCTGGTCGCAGGTCAGCTAGCAGCTGATGAAGCACAGGCCGTAGCGAGACTGGCTGAAAAGCTCGGATGGCCTTTGTTGGTGGACGTGCAGTCTCACTTGCATGGGCACTCGTTATCCTTACCCCACGTTGATCTGCTGTTGAACAATCCCACAGTTTGTGAACTGCTTGATCAGGCGGATACGGTACTGCAGTTTGGCGGTCGGCTGGTCAGTAAACGACTGTCGCAGTGGTTGGCGAATGGACGACGAAAGCACTATTGTTTTGTCGATAGTGGCGTTAGCCGACTGGATCCGGCCTGTAATCAAAGTCTGCGTTTACAGGCAAATATCAGTGAACTTTGTCGTTTTCTGGAAACAGCGTTACCTGGACGCCGTGAGCCGGGTGACTGGTATGCCCAGCTGATGGACTATGGCATCCGCTGTCGTGCAGCGCTGGTTCGGCTGTTGCCGGAAGAACTTAATGAGATGTGGGTTTCCCGTCATATTGCTGAGCAGCAACGTAAAAATGGGTGCCTGTTCATTGGCAACAGCATGCCGATCCGCTTGATTGATAGCCTGTCTGATGCACGCCTTCATGGTGAAATCTTTACCAATCGTGGTGCCAGCGGCATTGATGGTTTGATCGCTACGGCGTCGGGCGTTGCTGCCTCAGGTCGACAGGTGACCTTGTTATTGGGCGATCTTTCCTTTCTCCATGATCTTAATTCACTGGCCTTATTGCGTGATCTTCCCGTGACCCTTGTGCTGCTGAACAATGATGGCGGCAGTATTTTTAGTATGATGCCGGTTTCCCGTGACGGTGATTTTTTCAAACACTATTTTCAGGTCAGCCACGGTTTGAATGCAGAACAGGCGGCAGCCATGTTCGATATCCACTATGAGACACCCGTTGAATGTCATGCTTTTGCTGAGTGCTATGAACAGGCCAAGGCGTCTGACAAACCTGCAATCATTGAGATAAAAACACCACCTGTTGAAGCCACTGATATGTTGCGACGTGCGCTTGTCATGGCGAGTGAGCTCTGATGACAATGGCGTTTCGAACAGCAGGTGATCCGCAAAATCCGGCGCTTGTCTTCGTGCATGGTTTTTTGGGGAATGCTGAGGATTGGGGGCAGGTTGTTTCCCTGCTTAAACGGCAATTTTTCTGTGTTTCTATTGATTTGCCCGGACATGGAGATAGTGCGGCTGTTAGTGCAGGTTCGGGGTTTGATGACTGCTGTGTCCAGATCGACACTACGCTGAAATACATCGGCATTCACGCATGCTGGCTGGCAGGTTATTCACTGGGTGGTCGAATTGCGATGCATTATGCTTGCCGTTATCTGCCTAACCTTGAACAGCCTGATGCCATTAAGTTGCATGGGTTAATACTGGAGTCAGCGCATCCTGGTCTCAAGCATGAACCGGAGCAGTTGGCACGCAAAAAACAGGATCACCGCTGGGCACAGCGGTTTCGCAGTGAGCCTCTGCCGGTCGTTTTAGATGACTGGTATCAGCAGCCTGTGTTCTCTGATCTATCACCGGCTGATCGACAGGCAATGGTTGATCAACGATTAAATAATAACGCTTCCTCATTGGCAGATATGCTGGAGATGACCAGTTTATCCCGACAGACCTGCTTTCAGGATGCGTTATGCCAACAGTCATTTCCGGTGTTGTACATCTGCGGTGATCAGGACCATAAATTCCAGTCGATTGGGCAACAGTTCAGCGACTGTCCGACGGTGACGGTACATATACAGGAGCAGGCTGGCCACAATGTTCATCATGCCTGCCCGACGGCTTACGCCGATACTCTCCTGTCCTTTTACTCCTCCATGACAGAACGGAATTAGATTATGAATGATGTATCAATTAAACCCGCCCTTGACTGGCAGGACTGCTCTGAAGGTTATGAGGATGTGCTTTATCACAAGGCGGAAGGCGTCGCCCGCATCATGATTAACCGTCCAGAGGTGCATAACGCTTTTCGGCCGCTGACCGTGATGGAAATGTCCCGGGCCCTGTCCGACGCTCGTTATGACAGTGAGATTGGCGTCATCATCCTGACCGGGGCAGGTGGTAAGGCATTCTGTTCCGGTGGTGACCAGAAGGTGCGTGGTGATTCCGGTTATCGGGATGACCAAGGCGTCCATCATCTGAATGTCCTCGACCTGCAGCGTCAAATCAGAACCTGCCCTAAACCCGTAGTGGCGATGGTGGCAGGCTATGCCATTGGTGGCGGGCATGTGTTGCATATGCTCTGTGACCTGACCATTGCGGCGGATAATGCCGTCTTTGGCCAGACCGGCCCGAAAGTAGGTTCCTTTGATGGGGGCTATGGTGCCAGCTACATGGCACGGTTGGTTGGTCAGAAAAAGGCCCGGGAAATCTGGTTCCTCTGCCGGCAGTATGATGCAACGGCAGCGCTTGATATGGGACTGGTGAATACGGTGGTTCCTTTGGAGCAGCTGGAACTGGAAACGGTCCAGTGGTGCCGTGAGATGTTGCAGAATTCCCTGATGGCATTGCGTTGCCTGAAAGCGGCTTTGAATGCGGACTGTGATGGTCAGGCGGGGCTGCAGGAACTCGCTGGTAATGCGACCATGCTCTTCTATATGTCAGAAGAAGGGCAGGAAGGACGGAATGCCTTTGTGGAGAAACGGGCGCCGGATTTCAGTAAATTTGGTCGTAACCCCTGATGTTGCTCGAATCAGCAACGATCTATCGTTTTAGGCTGCCGTTTTGGCAGCCTCTGATCCTGAAAGACCATCGACTTGAAACGCGTCAAGGACTGATTCTTCGGCTGAAAACCGGAAACGGCCAGCTGGGCCTGGGCGAGTGTTCGCCACTTCCGGGATTCAGTCCTGAGTCATTGGATGATGCCCAATGGCAGCTGGAAGATGTACTCAGGGATTTGATAAGTCAGCCTGATTGTCTGACAACCGTCATTGAATCGGGAGCTCATGGTTGCATTAAGCGTATGCTGTTTTCCTCTGTGGCTTGCGCTGTGGAAGGTGCGGCCTTAAGTCTTGCCGGGCAATTCAATGTCGCACCAACATCGACAGCAGTTTGTCCTTTATTAATGGGGACGCCTGATGAGGTACTGGCTCAGTTTGCCCGTTTGCCAAACAGTGCAGAAATAAAACTGAAAGTTGGCAGGGCAAGGCTGGGTGATGATATTGCCGTAGTAAATGCATTGTGTGAGCAAGCTTCACCGTCGCTGCGAATTCGTCTTGATGCTAACCGGCAATGGTCATTTGCTGATGCAGAGCGATTTTGTTGTTCAGTCAATGCTGAGCGTATTGCTTTCCTGGAAGAGCCCTTGACAGATTATCGGCGATTGTCTGAGTTGGGTGATTTGACCCGTTTTCCGCTGGCCCTGGATGAGTCCCTGCAGGTCCCTGATTGGCACTTCTCTGTCTTTCCTGGGTTAGAGGCTTTAGTCATTAAGCCCATGTTGGCTGGTGGCATCGTCAAAGCACAGCAGTTAATCAAGCAGGCAAGAGAGGCGAATCTGCGTGCAATAATCAGTGCTTCTTATGAGAGTCCGTTAGGCATCAGGCAACTGGCTTGCTTGGCGCATCGTGAAACCCCGGGTGAATTACCTGGGTTAGATACCGTCAATGCCTTTTGTACGTCATCGGTTGAACGATTTGAAGGTTTGCTGAGTAATGCTCTTAGTCAGCAAGATCGTGTATTGGAGGAAGTATGGCGTTGTACCGCTGCCCATTAAGGCATCAGGCGATTCACTCACCGGATGCAGTGGCAGTTTGGCTGGAAAATGGCCGTATTACCTTTTCTCAATTAGATAGCCTGGTATCCGATATTCAATGCCAATTGATAGCAGCAGGTCTTCAGGCCGGTAGCCATTTGGCTGTTGTGAGTAGTAATAGCCTGACCATGTTACTGCTACTCCTGGCTTGTCTGAGATCGGGTATCGTATTTTGTCCTTTGAACCCGCGTTTTCCTTCAGCGCAGCTTGAAGACTTGATGAATTCGCTGGATTGCGATGGTTGCTTTATAGAGGACAGTGTGTATTTGCAGGGGCTTTCCTTGTCTGGAGTCGCCAGAATCGCACTTGTGAATCCTCAAACTGTCTCGCCTAATAATCCTGCAGCCGCATTGCAAGATATAGCATTAGATGCTGAGCGCCTGTGTGACCTCATTCTGACATCCGGTAGTTCAGGTAAGGCAAAAGCGGCAGGTCATTGCTACAGGAATCACTACTACAGTGCCGTGGGATCACAGGAAAAGATTCCATTGGGCAGCCATGATGCCTGGTTACTGTCTTTACCTCTGTTTCATGTTGGGGGGTATGCCATAGTCATCCGATGTCTTTTGGCAGGTGCTGCCATTGTCCTGGCACCGGAAATGGCAATGAAGCAGGTATTGCATCAATTCCCTGTGACGCACTTGTCTCTGGTGAACACTCAATTATTCAGACTATTACGCACTGAGAATGTGTTGTTGTCAGACACAGCGCTCAAGGTCATTTTGATGGGCGGTGGTTATGTATCGTCTGATCTGGTGGCGGACGTTAAGATGCAGGGTATTCATATTCTGACCAGCTATGGGTTGACGGAATCCAGTTCCCAAGCCTGTACGGGAGCACCTGTTTTTCTTGATGGCCAGCGGCTAACGTCCGGTCAGCCCTTACCTCATCGACAGGTTAAAATCAGTCACGAGGGAGAAGTTCAGGTTTGCGGAGAAGTGCTCTTCAAAGGCTATTACCAGACTGGCGGTCAATGTGATCTGCCACTTGAAGAGGGCTGGTTTGCTACGGGGGATCTGGGTTACTTCACCGATGACAGTCAGTTGGTGGTGACCGGAAGACGCGACAATATGTTTATCTCGGGTGGCGAAAATATCCAACCGGAAGAGGTTGAAAAGGCGTTATTGGCTCTGCCCGGTGTTCGTCAGGCGGTTGTAGTGCCAGTGCCCGACCGGGAGTTTGGTCATCGGCCAGTGGCCTTTGTTGACAGTGATACACCGGATGATAATTTGAATTGTTTACGTTCAGGACTTGCGTTGCGCCTTGTGCGCTTTAAAATGCCAGAACGGATATATCCATGGCCTGCAGAAATGATGAGTGGCGGACTGAAAGT
The DNA here is from genome assembly GCA_964291505.2 of uncultured Kistimonas sp. Taxonomy (GTDB): domain Bacteria; phylum Pseudomonadota; class Gammaproteobacteria; order Pseudomonadales; family Endozoicomonadaceae; genus Kistimonas. The sequence continues at coordinate 1,380,012 of OZ220216.1, forward strand.
CAATCGACGTGTGTTCAGGGAGTTGGCGGAGAACCGTCATCGACTCCCGCAGTAAACAGGCGGTAACGATTCCGGGCTGAGCTGCAGGCAGAAAACTATAAACGTGTATCAGCTGTTATTGAGAGCCCGTTAACACTGGGGCGGCTGATCCGATCAGGCGGTTTACGATATGAAAGCAGGGAATTCCGGCAAGGTGCGGGCATTTATCGCCTATCGCCTGCCTCTGGATGTTTCTGCAGCACTCTATAAAAAGGCCCGTCACCATGTTGGTGAGGATCTGGTCGAGACGCTGCGCTGGGTGGCACCACAGGATTATCATCTGACACTGCGCTTTCTGGGCAGTTGCACGGAAGATCAGTTACAACAGATCTCCCAGGGGCTTCATGAGGCTCTGCAGGATGTCGATGGTTTTCGCTGCATGACCGGAGAGGTCAACTATTTTCCTTCCACCAATCACCCGCGCGTTATGGCGCTCATGGTGCACTCGGGCAAAGTGATGGAAAGGCTTTACACATTATGTGATGAACTGGCCGTTGCTGCGGGAATCCCGAGTCAGTCTCGCCACTTCAGGCCCCATGTCACCCTGGCGAGATTTCCAACAGATACGCAACGACTGTCCATGTCTGTCTGGCGCCTGCCGGGCTTTCATCTCACCGTACGGGACATCGCCTTGATACGCAGTGACTTGACGCCTGAAGGTGCTCGTTATTCTGTGATGGAAACCTTCTCGCTTGAGCCAGCCCTGCAGGAGGCCGTCGCTCAATAGGCGACGGCTGCTGCAGAATACTCAGCTTCAAGGTCAACGCGCCAAGGCAGTCTGTATTGCTGCATTGCCTGAAGGAGTTGATCTTCACTCATGGTCCGGAAACGGGTCGTGAGTAAAGTGCGTTGAATTAATGCCAGTTCGCGCTCGCTTAACTGACCGATTTCCGTATTTTCAAAGATGCCTTCCTGCATCAGGTTTTCACGCCATGTATGGCTTTCTGTGGAGGCCATGACATGTTCCGCCAGGCGGCTGGATAACTCATCAACGTTGAATAGCTTTCGTAATCCCATGATTGGCTCCTTGCTCTCTCTTTCGGTACGTTTCTTTGACTTTAATCGTGGAAGCGACGTATTGGTGTAGCCGTTATGTTCTTCTTTGTTTCCTCTTGTTACTGGGCATAGCATCCGTTATCAACGATTAAGCAAGTGATATGCCACTCTTTTGGATGTCAGTATTTGGGTTTCCTGTCTTTGATAAGGGTCAAGGTTTCTGCCGGGATAGCCCGCTACCATGCTTGGCTTAAGAACAATGGAGTGAAACATGGAGCTGGTTTGCCCTGCCGGTAGCCTGCCGGCCCTCAAGGCTGCCGTTGATAACGGTGCGGATGCGGTTTACATCGGTTTTCGTGACGACACCAATGCCCGTCACTTTGCCGGTTTGAATTTCAATGAGAGCAAGGCGGTGAAGGCGCTTGAATACGCCAGGATGAAGGGGGTTAAAATCCTGGTGGCAATCAATACCTACCCGCAGCCTGCGGGGTGGTCGCGCTGGGAGCGGGCCGTGGATATGGCTGCGGATTTACGGGTCAATGCTATTATTGCGGCTGATATGGGCGTGCTCGCCTATGCTAGGGAACGCCATCCTGACCTTGGCCTCCACCTGTCCGTACAAGCCTCGGCAACCAATGTCGCCAGTCTCTCATTTTATCAGCAGCGGTTTGGTATCAAGCGCGCGGTACTGCCCAGGGTGCTGTCCGTTAAACAGGTGTCAGCACTGGCCGAAAAAAGTCCGGTCGAGCTGGAAGTGTTTGCCTTTGGCAGTTTGTGCATCATGTCAGAAGGGCGGTGCTACCTGTCTTCTTATCTGACGGCAGAATCCCCCAATACCGTTGGCGCCTGCTCGCCTGCGCGTTTTGTTCGTTGGTCTGAAACCGCTAATGGACTCGAATCCCGGTTGAACGATGTCCTCATTGACCGTTATCAAACAGGCGAAAATGCAGGTTATCCAACCCTCTGTAAAGGCCGCTTTTCGGTGCAGGGAAAGACCTGTCATGCACTGGAAGCGCCCACAAGCCTGAACACATTGGCGTTGATTCCGGAATTGACCCGTATGGGCGTTTCCGCGGTCAAAATTGAAGGCCGACAACGCAGCCCGGCCTATACGGCTGAAGTGACCCGTGTCTGGCGTGAGGCGCTGGACAGCTACCGCAGCAATCCCTCGGGTTATCAGCCGAAAGATGAGTGGATGCGCTCACTGTCCCACCTGTCTGAAGGTAGTCAGACAACCCTGGGTGCCTATCAGCGTGCCTGGCAATAATGCCCCTCAAGCAACACGGTCAAGGATCTGTTATGGAAATTACACTGGGGCCGGTACTGACTTTCTGGAAAAAGCAGGCCGTATTGGATTTTTATCGGGAAGCGGAAGGCTGGCCGGTGGATCGCATCTATCTGGGAGAAACGGTCTGTGCCAAGCGCCGGGAATTGCGACTGGATGACTGGCTTGCGATAGCCCGCAGCTTGAAAGCAGCAGGGAAAGAGGTCGTCCTGTCAACGCTGACTTTGCTGGAAGCGGCCTCCGAACTGGCATCCCTGCGCAAAATTTGCAGCAATGGCGAGTTTTTGGTCGAAGCCAATGATGTCGGGGCTATCCAGTTATTGTCAGAAGCTGGCGTGCCGTTTGTGGCAGGACCGGCCATCAATATTTATAACGCCTATACACTGCGCGAGATGGTAGATGCAGGACTGCAACGTTGGGTGATGCCGGTAGAGTTGTCCGGTGAGGCGCTGGCATCAATTCTGAATCAAGCGGATGACTTAGGTATCCGGGAAAAATTCACGACAGAAGTCTTCAGTTATGGTTATCTGCCGCTGGCCTGGTCAGCACGTTGTTTTACGGCCAGAGCGTATGACTTGCCCAAGGATGACTGCCAGTTCCGCTGTCTGGATTACCCGGACGGACTGGCTGTTTTCAGTCAGGAAGGGGAGCGTCTGTTTACCCTGAATGGGATACAGACACAGTCAGGCCTGTGTAGCAATCTGTTGCCACAATGGAAAAACATGGCAGAGATTGGGGTGGACGCCATGCGCATTTCCCCAAGAGAAACGGGTACCGGTGAGCTGGTTCAGAAACTGCGGGAATCCATGAGGTGCGAATCACCGGAGCAGTTACCGCTGCAGTCCGTTGATCAATGTAACGGTTACTGGTTTGGTCAGGCGGGGATGAACGGCACCTTGTCATGACAAGGTGCCGGAGTTTTGTTAACTGGCCAGTGACACCAGACGGTTACTGGTCTCAAGCAATTGTTTAACCAGCTGGGGCAGTTGATCAAGATCAATGCCATCAAGCATATTCTTGATGGCGAGCCCCAGTTCGGTATTGCCTTCAATCACCAGCCGGCGCTGGAAAAACAGGGTGTCAGGGTCTTCCCTTCGTGAAGCCAGTGCTAGGAAGGCGCTGCTCTTTCCGCGAATGGTTACGTCACAGGGGCGAGGCGAGCCCAGCACGAGCTTTTCATCAATGACTGTCAGGTAGAAATCCAGTTCAGCGTCGGTGACTGACAGTTGCAGCCAGTGATCTTCCAGACAGTCAAAATCCCCCTCAGACAGTGGTTCCCGAAAGGTGTGGTTCAACGCCTGCGCCAGGGGGCGGTTGCGCAGTGACCATGGAATCACCTGCAGCGGCTTGAACAGCCAGGCGACCGGTGGATGGGGAATCAGGCGAAGTGTTTCAGGTAATGGCATTATTGCTCTTCCAATTTGAGATGCTGGTTCAGAATGTCCGGTGTCAGAAGGTAAAGTTCGTCCAGTAATTGGCTGTGCAGTGAACCGGGCCCGGCGGCCTTGAGCGCTGCACGTTCCCCAGCGATGCCCAGTGCGGCCAGTGCTGCAGTCACGGCGGTCAGACCATCGGCTTCAACGGCAAGAAAAGCACCGGTCAGTGCTGTGGCCAGGCAACCTGTGCCGGTCACCCGGGTCATCATCGGGTGGCCATTATGCAGACGGACCTGTTTGTAGCCGTCAGTAATCAGATCCGTGGCGCCGGTGATGGCGATGGTGGTTTGCCAATCCCGTGCAGCGGTCATGGCCAGTGATTCGACAGCTTCCGGTGTATCGGTGCTGTCAACGCCTTTTCCGCCTAAGTCGCCGGTATATAGCGCCTGGATTTCTGATGCGTTGGCGCGTATCACATTGGGCTGGTACTCAAGCATCAACCGTGCCGTTTCAAGGCGGAAACGGGTAGCCGCAGCGCCAACAGGGTCAAGCACCCAGGGCTTGACCGTATTATGGGCGTGGCTGACGGCGCATTTCATGACCATGCCGGTGCGGGCGCTGGGTGTGCCGATATTAATCACCAGTGCGTTGGCAAGGTCAACCATATCAACGGTTTCTTCAATGGCATCGGCCATGATGGGGGAAGCGCCCAGAGCCAGTAGACCATTGGCAGTGAAATTCATTACCACCTTGTTGGTAATGTTATGCACCAAAGGGCGTTGTTGTCGTACAGCGTCCAGGGCGGTCGTGATCCGTTGCTGAAAGGTTGGGGCTGTCATGGCGGACTCCGGAAGCTGGGCGAAATCGAAATAGAGAGGCAGTTAACCGCTAGAGTAAACCTGTCGGTACTCGGGTGCGCGATATTCTAGCAGTGCTTGAATTGATACACGCTTGATTTCGATCATAGGGAATGTGATTGATACGGATATCGTCTTTTTTGTTTAGCGAAATAAACTTAAAAACAATCAAAAAATGATAAAAGCGCTGTGTTCAAGGCTTGAAAAATTGCTAAAACACTAGGCATGCGTTTTTAAGGGATTAATTATCACTACTGCCCATTTTCTCTATTGCGAAGTGCCTAGTGCAGCGTTACAGTGCCCGCGTCATCAAGAAGTATGAAATACACGCTGTCGATCCTCTCGACGGTGGCTCCTTCTACGACAGGCCATTTCTGGCGTGCCCGTTCGGGCAATATTGACAACAAATTTTGTGAAAGGGATTCCGGTCTCAGGGGCCGGGCGTTGTAGCTTTTTTTTCGCAGGGTTAATGTGATGACTACCAAGCGGCGGGAAACCTTGGCAGATACCTTTGCCATGATTACCTTTTTCATGGTTGCCGGCATGGCCATTGAAATTGGCCTGTCCGGTCTGAGTTTTGAACAGTCGTTGCAATCCCGTTTGCTGAGTATTCCAGTGAACGCTGCAATCGCACGTCCTTATGGTGTATTCCGTGACTGGCTGTTGCGGGTGGGGCGTGTGGAAGAGGGCGGTTTTTTCCGCCGGCTGTTTCTGGATGTTGTGGCTTTCGTACTGTTCCAGATACCGGTTTACATTTTGCTGGTGGCCAGCACCGGTGCGTCAGTCAACCAGATTGTGGCTGCCTGTATCGGCCAGATCGGTGGTCTGGTATTTCTGGCACGGCCTTATGGTGTTTACATGCAGTTTTGCCGTAAGATCGCCATCCGCTGTTTCGGCGGTGCCCTGGCACCGGTGACTGTTCAGGAGCGGTCTGCCTAAGCCTCTCCGCTGAAAGAATGATCGAATAACAGCCGCAGGTGTCGGATGATGCCTGCGGCTTTTTTGTATGTATCAAGGAGTCATCATGATGCGGTGGGAGCAACAGACAGCGGCGTTAATTTATCAGGACAGTCTGCGGATGCGTTGTTGGGAAGCCGCCCGATCTCTCATATTGCCAGTGATGCGGGTTTTTTGCGCAATGTGTCAAAGAAAAACAATGGGAACAGTTATGACCTCGTCTGCAAATTGACTGGTCTGACTGTGATGCTTAAGTATCAGGGAGGTAATGATATTTTTTGCTAAGGTAATACCTTTTTGTGACTCGATTAATAACCTCTTTCATCATCTCTGGTGGTTAGTGTAAAAAAACATGGAGTATGAAAAAAGAGGATGAATGGTCTGAGAAAGCCTGTTTCTTGTGAAATTTTCCTTTTATAGGTAATCGTTTATAAAGTGATGGCTAGGTAGTAATACCTATAACCATTCGTTTGACTACGCATTACATCCTGTTATATTCGGGTTCCAGTCCAAGAGAGAAGTATGCGACTGGTCCTGTCTCTGGTCTTTATCCTGGCTGTCTGTCGGCCGATTTTGCCTGTTTTTGTGCGCTGTTATCGGACCGGTCGTCTGCTCATAACTAATTCGAAATGACAACAATGAGCACCAGGGGGAATGCATGTCTTTGCTTGACGTGAAGGATTTGCGTATCGAATTTCCGTCGCGACACGGTACCGCGGTTGCCGTACAGGATGTGTCGTTTACCGTGGAAAAAGGTGAAATCCTGGGGCTGGTCGGAGAATCCGGTGCGGGTAAATCCACCATCGGTAATGCCATCATTGATCTGCTAAGTCCGCCAGGACGGGTCGCGGGTGGTCGTGTTGCGCTGGATGGTCAGGATATCAGCGGTTTGCATGGGGAAGCGATCCGTAAAATTCGTGGTCGACGTATTGGGTTTATCTTTCAGGATCCAATGACCTCGCTGAATCCCCTACTCACCATAGAAACCCAGCTGGTGGAAACCATTCTGGCTAACCTTGAGGTGAGCCAGGAAGAGGCCTACCGTCGTGCGATTGAACTGTTGGAATCGGTGGGTATTCCGGAGCCCCATGTTCGTATCAAGCAATATCCCCATCAGTTTTCCGGTGGTATGCGTCAGCGGGTGGTTATTGCCATCGCCTTGTCCGGTGAGCCAGAGCTGATTATTGCGGATGAACCCACCACGGCGCTGGACGTCTCGATCCAGGATCAGATTCTCAACCTGATTCGCAGACTCTGTAAGGAGTTGCAAGTAGGCTGCCTGCTGGTAACCCATGACATGGGTGTGATTGCCAATGTGACGGACCGGGTAGCCGTCATGTACATGGGGGAGATGGTAGAGGTTGGGCCGACCATGCAAATCTTGCAGACACCTTCCCATTCCTATACCAAAAGCCTGATCAGTGCAGTGCCTCGGAGTGACATCCGGCTGCGCCGTTTTCCCAGGGTGGAATACATCGAGAAGGTTCAGACCCGTTCCATTGATGTTAAAAACCATTGGTTAGGGCAGCGTGAAGCGTTACCTGCCGGGCAGGAAAAGGCCAGGCTGGCTGATGATGTGCTGCTGGATGTGCAGCATGTGAATCTTCGGTTTGAAACCCAGTCCGCGTTTCTGGAAAAGAATCGTCAATATGTGCAGGCGTCCAACGATGTCAGCTTCAGTATCCGTGAAGGAGAAACCTTTGGTCTTGTGGGCGAGTCCGGCTCAGGCAAGTCGACGATTGCCCGGGTGATTGCGGGGTTGTATCCAGCAGATTCCGGGTCTGTGAATTATGCCGGCACTGACCTGACGAAGCTGAGTGAGAAAGCCCGCAAACCGTTCCGGCGTGACATCCAGATGGTGTTCCAGAATCCCTATTCCAGCTTGAATGCCCGGATGATCATCAACGATATCATTGCTGAACCGATCCGTTTTCATGGTCTGGCGGAGTCAGAACAGCAGACTCGCCAGATTGTGGCGGATCTGTTGGACCATGTCGGGCTTGGCAGCAAAGCGGGCGTGAAATATCCCCATGAATTTTCCGGTGGCCAGCGCCAGCGAATCTCGATTGCCCGGGCATTGGCGACCCGGCCACGTTTTCTGATTTGTGATGAGCCGACATCAGCGCTGGATGTGTCCGTGCAGGCCCAGATCCTTAACCTGCTGCGAGACCTTCAGGATGAGCTGGGTCTGACCATGCTGTTTATCAGTCACGACCTTCCGGTTATTCGCCAGATGTGTGACCGCATTGGTGTTATGCGCCATGGCACGTTGCTTGAGGTGAACGACACCGAGACACTGTTCAGTCATCCTTCCCATGACTATACCCGCAACCTGATCAGGCTGATGCCACATGTTGATGGGCTATCGCGGGATGGATTGGACATTGAATCCAGCATTGCCGTTATGCAGGGCAATGGCAGCCAGGCAGTGGCTGGATAAGAAAAGAAACAGAGCAAGGCAATAACAACACACAACAATCCGTAAAAACGGGGGAATAATGAGAACAACCGTGAAAAAACTGGCTGGCGCCATGCTGGCGCTGTCACTGACGATGGGGGCGAATGCCGCCACCCTGAAGCTGGCGTACGACGCTGATCCTGTATCGCTGGATCCCCATGAGCAGCTCTCAGGTGGCACATTGCAGATGTCTCATATGGTGTTTGATCCCCTGGTGCGCTGGGATCAGAACCTGGAGTTTGAGCCGCGCCTGGCCGAGAAGTGGGAGCGTGTGGATGATCGCACCATGCGATTCCATTTACGCAAGGGGGTGAAATTCCACTCCGGCAATACCCTGACTGCCAAAGATGTTAAATGGACCTTTGATCGCCTGAAAGCCAGCCCTGACTTTAAAGGGGTATTTGGTCCTTTTACTGCAGTGAATGTGGTGGATGATCTGACCTTTGACCTGGTGACCGAAAAACCCTATCCGCTGGTGCTGAACGCAGCAACCTATATCTTCCCAATGGATAGCGCCTTTTATACAGGTACTGATGATAAAGGGCAGCCCAAGGATCTGCTGAAAAAACATGCCGATACCTATGCGTCAAAAAAGGTTTCTGGCACAGGTCCCTTCGTGGTGAGTTACCGCCAGCAGGGGGTACGGGTGAACTTCGATCGTTTCGATGACTACTGGGACAAGCAGTCACCGGGTAACGTCGATGAGATCATCATGACGCCGATCAAGGAAGACCCGACCCGGGTGGCAGCACTGCTCTCCGGTGATGTGGACTTTATCTACCCAGTGGCGCCAACTGATCATGAGCGGCTCAAGAAAAGTGATAAGACTCAACTCGTCACCCTTCCAGGAACCAGGATCATCACCCTGCAGCTGAACCAGGCGCGGGTTGAGGCATTCCAGGATAAGCGTGTCCGGCAGGCGGTTGTACATGCCATCAATAACGAAGGCATCGTGAAGAAGATCATGAAAGGCTTCGCGACGGCCGCGGGTCAGCAGGGACCCAAGGGGTATGTGGCTTACCAGGAAGACCTCAAGCCTCGCTATGACCTGAAGAAAGCGAAGGCATTGATGAAGGAAGCTGGCTATGAGGACGGCTTCAGCGTGACCATGATGGCGCCTAATAACCGTTACATCAATGACGACAAAACCGCCCAGGCGGTGGCGAGCATGCTGTCCAAGATCAATATCAAGGTGGATCTCAAGACCATGCCCAAGGCCCAGTACTGGCCGGAGTTTGATGAGCGTTCGGCCGATATCATGATGATCGGCTGGCATTCCGATACCGAAGACTCAGCCAACTTTACCGAGTACCTGACGGCCTGTGCTGATCTGGATACCGGCTGGGGCCAGTACAACAGCGGTAACTATTGCAACAAACTGGTAGACCGTATGGTCAGTGATGCCGGGAGCGAGACCGATCCGGCTAAGCGGGCTGAGTTGCTCAAGAATGTTGAGCGGACCCTTTATGAAGAAGCGGCATTCGTTCCCCTGCACTGGGAAAACCTGGCATGGGGAGCTGGTAAGCACGTCAAGGCTGCTGATGTTGTGAACGTGATGAACTTCCCTTACCTGGGTGACCTGGTCATCGAAGAGTAACGGGTGACTGACTGCCTGCAGGTGTGGCGGGCAGTCAGGCTGACCTTCTGGAGGCATGCGCTTTGGTGTCTATGCCATCCGAACCCTGACAGATAAGTGATGGTTCCATGCTTGCATTTCTTGCCCGACGCCTGATTCAGGCGCTCATAGTGATGTTTGTGATCAGCATCATCAGTTTTTCTATCCAGGATAACCTGGGGGATCCGTTGCGGGAGCTTGTCGGTCAGGCGGTTTCTGAAGCGGAGCGGGAAGCGCTGCGCGAAGAGATGGGGCTGAATGACCCCTTCCTGGTGCAATATGGTCGTTTTTTGGCCAAGGCGGTTCAAGGGGATCTGGGTACCTCCTATTTCTTTAAGGAGCCGGCCCTGGACGTGATTCTTGGCAAGATGCCCGCTACCCTTGAACTGGTGTTCGGCGCCTCGCTGATCATTATCCTGCTGTCCATTCCTGCGGGTGTTTACTGCGCCATCAAACCCAATAGCTGGTTGACCCGCGGCATCCTCGGTTTCAGTCTGCTGGGCATTTCTGTGCCCGTTTTTCTGACCGCCATTTTCTGTATTTACCTGTTCTCCATCGAACTGGGCTGGTTGCCGTCCTACGGTCGTGGTGATGTGGTGCCGGTGTTTGGTGGCTGGGAATCCGGTTACCTCACCCGTGATGGGCTGTTACATCTGATTCTCCCGTGCATTTCGCTCGCCAGTATCATGCTGCCGTTGTTTATTCGGTTGATCCGCTCTGAAATGGTGGAGGCTCTCCATACTGAGTATGTGAAGTTTGCGACGGCGAAAGGCCTCAAAAAAGCGCGTATCTATTTCCTGCATGCGCTGAAAAACACCATGTTGCCTGTCATCACGGTCGGTGGTGTGCAGATTGGAACCATGGTCGCCTATACCATCCTGACAGAAACCGTATTCCAGTGGCCGGGCATGGGCTTCCTGTTCCTGGAAGCGGTCAACCGTGTTGATACGCCGTTGATTGTCGCTTACCTGATTGTGGTGGGTGCGATCTTTGTCATCGTCAATACCCTGGTGGACCTGATCTACGGCTTGATTAACCCAACCGTCAAACTGACAAGGAGCAGCCAATGAGCGATGCGATGATTGCCAGCCAGACGGCTGCTGACCAGGAAACGGCTCCCTTGTCCCGCTGGCAGCGTTTTCGCCAGTCCACATTCTGGTACAGCTTTACCCGCGATCGGGTAGCGATGGTGTGTGCGGCAATTTTTGCCCTGTTGGTGGCGGCGGCGTTGTTGGCGCCGGTGCTGGCGCCGACCAATCCCTATGATATCTCCACCATTGATATCATGGATTCAGAAATCCCGCCGGTTTGGGATGCGGCGGGTGATGAGCGCTTCCTTCTGGGAACCGATGCGCAGGGGCGAGACCTCTACAGCACGATTCTCTATGGCATGCGTATCTCCATTACCATTGGTCTGTTTGCGGTGTTACTGCAGGCATTCCTGGGCGTGGTGATTGGCCTGACGGCGGGGTATGTCGGTGGCCGGGTCGATAGCTTCCTGATGCGGGTAGCCGATATCCAACTCTCCTTTTCGACCATGATGGTGGCCATTATTGTGCTGGCGGTGTTCCAGGCCTCTTTTGGTACGGAGCTCTATAGTAAGCTGGCAATGGTGATGCTGATCCTCGTGATTGGTATTGCGGAATGGCCACAGTACGCTCGTACCGTCAGGGCATCCGTATTGGCGGAAAAGAAAAAGGAGTATGTAGAGGCCGCACGGGTGATGGGGTTTGGCTCCGGGCGCATCATGTTCCGGCATATCCTGCCAAATACATTGTCGCCTATTCTGGTGATCTCAACCGTTCAGATTGCCAATGCGATTATCAGTGAAGCGGCGCTGTCGTTCCTGGGGCTGGGAATGCCGGTTTCCCAGCCATCACTTGGTTCACTGATCTCCAGTGGGTTTGAATATATCTTCTCCGGTTCCTGGTGGATTACCGTGATTCCCGGTCTGGTGTTGATTGTGCTGGTGATGGTGATCAACATTCTGGGAGACTGGTTACGGGATGTGATGAACCCGAAACTTTATAAAGGGTAATGGTTAAAAAGCCCTGTGTTCCGAGTCGATCGTAACACAGGGCTTTGTAGGCTCATTCGAAACGTCTGCTTGCAGAACTCTGGCTTTAATTACATCCGTTTTGCGATCGAAAGGCGGCCAGCCGTTCGCCCGGTAAGGGCGATTGACTCAGCGATTTGTCGCTGCCCTGGTAAACCTGGCCAAACCGGTTGTTAATAAAATCTTCGAAGTTGGTATCTTCCTGCCTGACCAGCCCTTTCTGAGGCAGGCGACCCTCGACCAGTAAATCCAGCATCGCGCAGATACTGGACGCCGTTGTCGTCTGGATGGCGCTCCAGAAACGATCACCGATCTTCTGGCCATAGAGTTTGCGGGTCCAGGTTTCCTGAACGAGACGGTTATTAATCTTGCCGCTCACATTAACGAAAACGAGCACCACATCCTGCAGGGTGATGGGCAGGGCATCTTCCATAATTTCCTTGAGCAGATCCCGGCGTTCTTTCAGGCGAAGATCGTTCAGCAATAGCTTCATGGCATCCCGGTGGCCGGGATAGCGTACGGTACGGTAATTGAGGTTGCGGACTTTGCCATGCAGGGTTTCGCAGAGGGTGCCGAGTCCGCCAGAGGTATTGAATGCCTCGTAGTTAATGCCGTCGAGGGAGAAGTGTTCCAGCTGTTCTAGGGGCTGCACTTCTTTCAGCTCGCCCTCAACAATCGCTTCGCAGGGTTGGCTGTACTCATTGAGCAGACCTTCGGTGGACCAGGTCAGGTTATATTTGAGTCCGTTGGAAGGGTAGGTTGGCAGGGCGCCTACCCGCAGATGAACATTGTCCAGGTGATCAAACTGGCTGGCCAGGTGGTGAGTAATGATCGAGATGAAACCTGGCGCAAGGCCGCATTGTGGAATGAATGCGCTTTCTGCCTTTTCCGCCAAGGCTTTGACCAGCCGGGTATTGGCGACATCTTCCGTCAGATCCAGGTAGTGGCAGCGGTGCTGGAGGGTGGCTTCTGCAATAATGGCGCTGAGGTGGTAGGGGCCGGCGGAGATAACAGCGTATTTCCCTTTCAGCGCCCTGGATAAAGCTTCGTGGTCGTAGACATCCAGCTGTAATGTACGGATGGCTGGATATTTGGGTAACTGGTCGAAGCCTGCCGTATGACTGTCAGCGACGGTGACTTCATAACCCCCCTGGCCTGCCAGCAGTTCGCTGATCATGGCGCCAATCTTCCCTGCGCCGATAAGAAGTATCTGTTTCATTACAGCATCCTACCTGTAACTGGTGAACGGAAACGTGGAATATAACCCTCAGTATAGGGAGGTTCTGGGGCCGGAATGGCTTACGGCTGGCAGGGTTACAGACGGATGGTTCGCTATATGGGTGATTTAGCCTGTCTATGTGCATGATTGTTATAACCAATTGTTTTTTCGTAGCGGTTGGTTGCATACTGTTGCGCAGAAAAGGGGAGATTCCTGCCTGCGGGCTGGTCCCTGCCGTGATAACAGTTTTGAGGCATTCCATGAAACGGTTTACTATTTTCGGTCGTCCTGGTTGCGGTTACTGCGTCCGTGCCAAAGAGCTTTGTGAGCAGAAAGGGCTGCCTTTCAAGTATGTCGATATCTATGAAGAAGGTATCTCCAAGGAAGACCTTGAGAAAACCGTTGGCCGTCCGGTAGAAACGGTTCCCCAGATTTTCCACGGACAGGATTACATCGGTGGTTTCACCGAGCTGGACGCTTATGTGAAAGAACAGGGCCTCTGACAGGCACTGTCTGGTAACAGACACCGATAGTGTGTCTGTTACCGAGAGACAACCCATTGACACCCATTGTTTCTTTTTTTCGGGTGTTGATCTGTAACAATCGCCGGCTCAATAACATAATCCAGAAAAGCATGGCCACAGGTTCTTCTCTCGTCCTCCGCGCCGGGTATGACGCGCTTCAAAAAATTCAAAACGATGGTTTTTCCTTTCATGATGTTGAAGTCATGGCGGGTGCTTCCGGCGGTCCCAAATGGTTTGTTCTGACGGGACTCGATAAAGCGATCATTTCCCATCTCCTGCCAACCCGGCAGTCACCCCTTCATTTGTTGGGCACGTCTGCGGGATGCTGGCGGTTTTCCTGTTTTGCCCAGGCGGATCCGTTGTCAGCCCATTCGCGTTTTGAGCAAGGCTATCTGTACCAACGTTATTCCAAACAGGCCACGGCGAAGGAAATTACTGAAAAATGCCGTGCACTTGTCAAGATGATGTTAGCCGCCAACGGGGCTCGCGAGATTGTTACGAATCCCACGGTTAAGTTGAATTTGATTGCGACCCAGTGTCATGGACTGGCTGCTTATGAGCAACGACACCTTCAGGCGGCTGGTTTGTTGATGAGTGCGGCGGGTAATGCCTTGTCCCGACGCCATCTGGGGCGTTTCTTTACACGGGTCCTGTTTCATCATCCGGACGCCCGTCCACCCTTCGGGTCGCTGGATGATTTGCCGACACGGAATGTTCCCATCAGTACTCAGAATGTTGAAGATGCCATTGTGGCATCAGGCTCTATTCCGCTCGTTTTGTCTGGAGTGCGCGATATTCATGGTGCAGGCCCTGGCATGTACCGTGATGGCGGTGTCACGGATTACCATTTTGACCTGCCGTTTAACCAGGGCAATGGATTGGTCTTTTATCCGCACTTTTATGACCGTGCGATACCGGGTTGGTTCGATAAATCGCTGAAATGGCGGAAGCCTTCTGCGGACAATTACCGGAATGTGGTCATGGTGGCGCCGTCACCGTCGTTTGTCAGTCGGTTGCCTTATGGCAAGATTCCCGACCGGAAAGATTTTGTCCGCATGGATGATCAGCAACGCATCCAGTACTGGCAAACCGTGATTAGTGAAAGCCAGCGTCTGGGCGATGAACTACTCGAGCGACTGGAAAAGGGCGATATTGGCCAGCATGTGCAGTCGTTCGCATGATTGATTGACTACAGGGCACTGATCTCATCAGGATTCAGCTGCAGTATCATCTCTGAGCCGTATTTTATATCAGGTAGTGGCCGGGTAATGATTTCCAGAATATCCGGTGGCTGGAAATGGTCTGGCTTGGTTTCCGGATGTGGGTAGTAGACGTAGCCATCAACCAGATGATCCTTATGAGTACCGACTTTGCATCGGAAAAAGGAGAAGTCTTCCGGCGGCATGGCGTCACACCATTGAACACCACGAAAACAACGATAGGGTGTGACTATCTGGTAGGTTGCAGGTGTGATAGATAGATTCAGTGTGCCCCGGTAGAATCCCGATAAATCAAGGCCGAGTGCCTCGAACAACGGGAACTGCAGATTCAGGGAGCCTTCTGGAAATCGCGGGTTTGGGTGTTGCCCGGATGCAACACCATGGCCGGGTGTCACGGTTGCGGAGAGTGTTTGCCATTGCATGGAAGGGTTGCCTACTAAGTCCTTGAATGCATACCTGTCACGGGGGGAGAGAGTATGATTCGTGATTGTGTCCCGGCAGATGCTGCCCGTGTCTGC
Organism: uncultured Kistimonas sp.; assembly: GCA_964291505.2. Classification (GTDB taxonomy): domain Bacteria; phylum Pseudomonadota; class Gammaproteobacteria; order Pseudomonadales; family Endozoicomonadaceae; genus Kistimonas. The sequence goes on from OZ220216.1 coordinate 1,395,132, forward strand.
GCAATTTACAATCATTATATTGAAGAAAGTACCGCTACCTTTGAAGAGCAGACGCTCACTGAGAACGTCATGCTTGATCGAATCCTTTCCATACAGCCACAGTTCCCCTGGCTGGTGATTGAAGACGGTGGTGTCGTTATGGGCTATGCCTATGCCAGTCTTTGGAAAGACCGTTCTGCGTACCGTTATACCTGTGAGGCCAGTGTGTATCTTGCTAAAGAAGCCTCTGGTCGGGGGCTGGGTTCGCAACTTTATACGGCATTGATTGAACGGTTGACAGCCATGTCCATGCATGCGGTTATCGGTATCGTGTCTCTGCCCAATGCGGCCAGTGTCCGATTACATGAGCGACACGGGTTTGTCCAGGTTGCGCACTTGCGTGAGGTTGGGGTCAAGTTCGGGCGCAGGCTGGATGTGGGTTACTGGCAACGCATTCTGTCTTCGGCCGATCAGACAATGGAATAGCCTGTTCTCATCACACCATAGATTGATGATACCAATGGCATAATCCACGCGATTCTTTGCTGAATTGCGGCTTTTTCCGGCGGATGACAAAACCTTATGATCCCGTCATTTCATCGATGATGAGGCAGGGTTCGTTTTGGCCGTTCTTCTGAGTGCATTGTTTCCCGTTTTTGCCCTGATGCTGTCGGGTGGTATTGCCGCACGTTTTTCATTGCTGCCATCCGGTAGCGATACGGCGCTGAATCGGTATGTTTACTTCTTCGCGGTACCAGCTTTGCTGGTCACGGGATTGGGTGAAGCGTCACTGGATCAGATTCTTCGCTGGGATTTCATGCTGGGGTATCTAGTGGCGGCAATCGGTGTTTACATCGGTGTGTTTGTCATCGCTCACCGTCTGTTGAAGCGTTCACTGGCAGAAAGTGGATTACAGTCGTATACCGCGTCTTTTGCCAATACCGGATATATTGGCATTCCCCTGTTACTGGGGCTGTTCCCGAATTCTCCGGATGCCATTATTGCTGCGGTGATAACAACGGTATTGTCTAACGTGATGCTGGTACTGGCTCTGATCAAGATTGAGCTGCACTATGCCACGCAGGGTTACCGTATCCGTCAGTTGCTTGGGCGTATTGTTGTCCGTGTTGTTCTGAATCCTTTTATATTGGCGACAATCATTGGTTTGTTGATCAGTATGCTGAAAATTTCTCTACCTGCACCCATCAGCCGTTTTCTTCATATGCTGGCTGATACCACCTGTCCGGTAGCTCTTTTTGCTATTGGTATGGTGCTGGCGGGGCGATCATCTGAGAAGCCAGCGGCAGCATCAGGCGGTTCACGAGAAGTCGTCAGCCTCCTCATCGTGAGTGGGGCCAAACTCTTGCTACAGCCCCTGTTAACGCTGATCTGCCTTCGCTATCTTGGAGTCAGTGGTCAGTGGCTGCGCATGGGGACGCTGCTGGCGGCTTTGCCAACCGCAGCCAATGTGTACGTAATTGCAGAGCAATATGGTATTTACACCAAAGGTTCCGCAAGGGCCATTATGGTGGGTACGCTGCTGACACTTTTAACAGTACCGATGGTCCAAATGCTGTTAACCCGTATGGCCTGAGCGTCTCTCTCCCAGTACGGAGTGCAGACGTTCCTGCATAAAATCCATAAAAAGCCGCACCCGCTGGGGTAAGTGTTCACGGCTGTGGTAAATCATGCTGAGTGTACGACAAGCGCCTTCCCATTCCGGTAGCAGCGGTGTCAGGGGGACCTTGTCCTTGTGCATAGCCACATAAGCATGGGGCAGGTTAACGATGCCAAGTCCTCGACCGGCTGCGATCACTGCGGTAAACATCTCGTTGACATTGATGCGTGGCGATTTCTGGATGCGAATAAATTCGCCGCCGGGGTGAGTGAGGTGCCACTCCTTGAGTGGCCAGGTCATGATCAGGTCATGGTTGGCCAGCTGGTTGGGATGATCCGGAAAGCCCCGATCCCGGAGATAGTGATGGCTGGCATACAGCCCGTAACGCAGCAGGCCGATGGGTCTGGCGATGAGGTCGGAGTCAGGTAGTTCACCGCCCACAAAGGCGACATCAATCGACTGATCCAGGAATGAAGGGAAATCATTGGTCAGGTCGATATCGAGACGAATCGCAGGCCATTCAACGCTGAAATCAGCGAAGTGTGGAGAGAGGAAGCTACTGGCCAGATTAATGGGCGCTGTAATCCGTAACAGGCCTTCCGGTGTTTCCAGGGATTGCTGTAATTCCCGATTGGCTTCTTCAATAGTATCGAGTCCGGTGGCACATCGGTGGAAATAGCGTTGGCCGGTTTCCGTCAGTTGCAGCCGACGGGTAGAGCGTATTAATAAACGACAACCAAGGCATTTCTCCAGCTGACTGATTTTGCGGCTGACGGTAGAAGCGGGAATCCCCAGATAACGGGATGCTGAGGTAAAGCTGCCTTCCCGGATAACCGTGACGAATACCTGTAACGCTTCCAGGCTGACCTCTGACATGGTAGGTAAAACGAATCCTTACGATTGAACGGACGCACCTTATCGTCAGGGAGCGGAAAAGGCAATTTGGTGTTGTCTGATGCAGTGAAGAAGTTTCGTTGAGGCAGTCACTCTTCTAGAAAACGATATATTGATCGCTGCTAGTTTATTTCGGGAATATTCTGAGAAACTGATTTTCAGATCTACACCCAGGGAACCGTCTGATGCAGTCATCAATGATCTCTGCCATTATGCCAAGGCGGGCGGTATGAACAATAAAAACACCGTCACTGTCTTTTGACTTACAGCGGAACACGACAATGCCAGAGCAACCCATTCTCTTGTTTGACCAGCAGGATCATATTGCCACTATCACGTTGAACAGGCCTGAGACACGGCATGCTATTTCCGAGGCCGATATGGTGGAAGCACTGGTGGACGCATGCCAGCGATTGAATACTGACGACAGTATTCGTGTCGCGATTCTGACCGCTACAGGCAGTACCTTCTGTTCGGGAGGTAATATCAAGGATATGCGCGATAAGAAAGGCATGTTCGCTGGTGATGAGAAAGCATTGATGGAGAATTACCAGCAGGGCATTCAACGCATTCCCTTGGCGTTATCTCAGGTTGAAGTGCCGGTGATTGCCGCAGTCAATGGTGCGGCCGTTGGTGCCGGCTGCGATCTTGCCTGCATGTGCGATATTCGCATTGCATCTGACACCGCAATGTTTGCGGAAAGTTTCATCAAAATGGGGCTGATTCCCGGAGATGGCGGCGCCTGGTTTTTACCCCGTGTCATTGGTATCAGTCGTGCGACAGAGATGGCATTGTCCGGGCGATCCATTGATGCGGAAACGGCCAGTCACTGGGGGCTGGTCTCGGAAGTGGTGAGTGGGGATCAACTGATGTCACGTGCCAATGCGATTGCACAGGAAATTGCTGCCAATCCCCCGCAGGCCTTAAAAGCCACGAAGCGACTTCTGAAGCAGGGGCAAACAATGGCATTGCCTGAACTGCTGGAAGCATCGGTCAGCATACAGGCAATGTTGCATGGTACCCGGGATCATAGAGAAGCGGTCAATGCCTTCCTTGAAAAACGGGAAGCCCGGTTTACCGGGCAATAATGCGTCAGGGTGTTGCCGGGCTGGTCACACCGGATTGATGGGCATTCGCCATAAAGCCCGACATGCGGGCTGGCTTACCGGTGGAGATCGCGATGCAGGTGTAATCAATATCCGCGGTCACCAGTGTGGCGCCATCGCTGGTGCGGATAATCTGAAAATGGCGACTGGCATGCAGGCGGTTAGCCTTCGTTAACCAGGTGCCGACTTTCAGCAGACTGCCTGACGTGGCGGCAGCGTGATAGTGAATATGGGTGTCAACGGTGGCCATGGCGCGATCCGCTTGCTGCCAGGCGAACCAGGGCGCGCCGAGGTCCGTGATATGCAACCAGGCAGCCTGTTCCATCCATTGCAGATACACGGTGTTGTTCACGTGGCCCAGGCGGTCAGTATGTTCGAATCCGGCCGACACCGTCATGATAAAGGGGGACGGCAAATCCCATGTCCATTGTGTCTTGCTCACGTGTACAACCCTAGCTTGTTATCGACGCTAACTGGCATGTTAGAGAGAGGTAACATTCTGTACAACCCCGGGGGGTGCGATTGCAGGTAGTGAGGGTATAATCGCAACCATTGTTTCATTGGTATTGATTGAGAGTTATGAGCCTGTCATTACGAGACCAGTTGCTGAAAGCCGGTGCGGTCAGCAAAAAGCAGCATCAGCAAGCGCGTACCCAGAAGAAAAAGGATCGCAAGTCCGGCAAAGAAGACGATTCTGCCGCCAGCAAGGCAGCGGCCCAGAAGGCTCGTGAAGAGCAGGTTGCCCGTGACCGGGAGCTGAACCGTCAGCGAGAAGAAGAGCGCACCCGCAAGGCGATCCAGGCACAGATCCGTCAGCTGGCGAGTGATCACCAGGTCGCGAAAGAAGAGGGGGAAACCGCTTACCGTTTCAATGATCGCGGTACGATTAAAAAGTGGTATATCTCTGACAAGCAACTGGATCGGATTGCCAATGGGCAGTTGGCCGTGATCGGTCTGGATGACCAGTATTACCTGGTGCCTTACCGCATTGCGGAAAAGATTGCAGAGCGTGATGAAGCGGCCATACTGGTGCTGAATACCCGCAAGGAAGTGGATGAAGACGATCCGTATGCGGATTATCAGATTCCGGATGACCTGATGTGGTAAGACGACGGTTTGCGAATAAAAAAACACCGGCAATTGCCGGTGTTTTTTTATTCGAACTCATTCAGGCTGCAGCCACTTTTTCCTGACGTAATTCATCAATAAATAAGCGGGTTTCTGCAATCACCACATGCCTGAGGCCGATCAGACCAATCAGGTTGGGTATTGCCATCAGACCATTCACGATATCCGCCAAAATCCAGATCATATCCAGCGTCAGGAAGGCGCCGGCGCCAACCAGTAGGATATAGATCAGACGGTAAATCCTCACCCCACGAACGCCAAACAGGTAGGTGAAGCACTTCTCGCCGTAGTAACTCCAGCCCAGGATAGTGGTGAACGCAAAAAAGACCAGGCCGATGGTGACCACGTACTGGCCGGCAAAGGCAGACAGTCCCGTTGCAAAGGCTTCGCTGGTCATGGCAGCGCCTGCCTGCTCTCCCTGCCAGGCACCGGTGATGACCAGTGTCAGTCCGGTCATGGTGCAGATGATCAGGGTATCGAAAAAGGTACCGGTCATGGCGACCATCCCCTGTTTCGCCGGTGAATGCGTCTTTGCCGCTGCTGCGGCAATGGGAGCGCTACCCAACCCAGCCTCATTGGAGAAGACTCCCCGGGCAATGCCCGACTGAATGGCCAGCATGATCGTTGCCCCCAGGAATCCGCCGGCCGCTGCTGTTGGTGTGAACGCACTGCGAATTACCAGCGCAACGGCATCCGGCAAGGCGACGATGTTATTGCCCAGAACCAGGAGGCAGGCGCCGATATAGAGCAGGGCCATGAACGGGACTATCCGGGTTGCTACGGCGGCAATGCTGGTGATGCCTCCCAGGATGACCATGGCAACCAGGAGGGTCAGTACCGTTGCTGAAACGCTGACCGGAATGCCGAAGGAGAGGGCGGCGGCATCTGTGATGGCATTGACCTGGGGAAAGGTGCCGATCCCGAAAAAGGCCACGGCAACACCAAAGAACGCGAACAGGCGAGCCAGCCAGCGTTGTCCGAGTCCGTCTTCCAGGTAATACATGGGGCCACCGGCCATCTGACCCTTGGCATCGGTACGGCGGTATTTCACGGCCAGCAGGCATTCGGCGTATTTGGTTGCCATGCCAAAGAACGCGGCGAGCCACATCCAGAACAGCGCCCCCGGTCCGCCGGTCTTGATGGCGGTAGCGACACCCACGATGTTGCCGGTGCCGATAGTGGCTGACAATGCGGTGCAAAGTGCTGCAAAACTGGAGATATCGCCCTTGGCGCCAGTGTTGTCCCGGGTGAACAGGAAGGCGAGCGCACGGGGCAGGTAACGGATCTGCAACAGACCCAGCCTGAAGGTGAAATAGACACCGGTACCCACCAGCAGAATGAGCAGAGGCGGTCCCCAGACCCAGTCATCCACGGTTTCAAGTACCGTATGTAACGCGTCGAGCATGTAGATCCTCCGTCAAAAACTGATACTGCAGCGTTTTTTCAGAAGGAGAAGCAGGTTGTACTCCAGAAGGGCATAAGATTAGACGACACCACCAATACTGGCGGTCAACGCATCGGTCCCGAAAACGGAATAAGCCTGTCCCCTGTCCTTTTGCCTGAGAGTTTCAAACGTTTTGTAACTATCTGAAAAAAACGTTTTTGCTCCTTCGGCGTCCGGTTTTGCACCGGATCTCTCCAGAGGCCCGTCCAGTAGCAGTCCATGTCATCCGGCATACAGCAAGGGCTGTTTGCCGGGGGAGACACCTGAAAGATTTACTTCTTCGGTGGGTGATGGCCCTGAATAACCATTCACCGCTCTCCTGCTACCTTCATCCGGGTAAGGCTTCATGATGAAGCTGTGCCATTGTAACAATGGCACCGGGAAAAAACATTGGGAGGTGTCATCAGGAATGTCCGTATTCCTGACGAATGTGTTTGAGGTTATGACCGAAGCTGCAGTTGCGCCATCGCGTGGCGGCAGCTTTCCTGCATATTCCGCCCGAAGTCAATGTCACCTTTACGCTTGCGAATGCCTGCCCTGCGCAGTTTCAGAATGATGCGCGGCTCTAGGTTGTTCAGTACCAGTCCGGTATTGCGCTTCTGCAAGTCGTTCAGAATGTTTTCCATGGCAATGATCGCTGTCATGTCGACCATGTTGACGTCACTCATATCCAGAATGACGACCTTAATGTGGTCATCCATGCGCTGGATCATGCTCAGCGCCCGCTGTGCTGCACCAAAGAAAAGCGCACCGTTGATATCGTAGATTTCGATCGGATCCGGCAGTGAAACGGTATCCTCGTGGGCATGGTGTTCAACCCGGTCGGCGCGGGTTAGATCACTGATACGTTTGATTAATAACAATCCGGCCAGCAGCATACCCACGGTGACGGCAATGACCATGTCAAAGGCAACGGTCAGGGCAAAACAGGTCAATAGAACCGCGACATCTTGCCGGGGCGCTACACGAATCACCCGGATGAAGTGCGGCGCTTCGCTCATGTTCCAGGCCACCATCATCAGCAGGGCTGCCAGCGACGCCATGGGTACGATAGAGAGTACGGGGGCCAGCAGCAGGACGGACAGGAGCACAAAGAGCGCATGAATCATGGCGGCGACCGGCGATACCGATCCGCTGCGGATGCTGGTGGCGGTTCGGGCAATGGCGGCGGTGGCAGGAATACCGCCAAAGAACGGCGCGACAATATTGCCGATACCCTGGCCGATCAGCTCACTGTTGGGGTTGTGCCGTGTACGGGTCATGCCATCGGCCACCACGGCGCAGAGGAGCGACTCAATAGCGCCAAGCATGGCAATGGCAAAAGCCGCCGTCATGAGGTCTTTGATCAACCCATAGGACAGTCCCAGGGGCTGGCCATCCGGTCCCGGTAGATTCCAGGGCAGGGCAAAGTGGGGCAGCAGGGGAGGAATACCCTGCCCACTCATACCTTCAATGGACCAGCTGAACCGCGAGCCAATAGTGGCGATATCGGGGTGATTCACCAGCTGGGTGATGATCCAGGCGCACAGGGAGCCGGCAATGAGTGCTGGCAAATGTGGAGGAAGCCGCCGGCTGAACTTCCGCCAGACCAGAAAGGTGGCCAGTGTCACGGATGCAGTCAGAGTGTCCCATATATTGAGTGAAGGTAGCGCGAGCACCAGTGCCTGCACTTTCGCGAGGTAGAACTCCGGCATCTCGTGGATGGTCAGGCCAAAAAAGTCTTTCAGCTGCAGGGTTGCGATGACCACACCGATACCGGCCGTGAAACCGACGGTGACGGGGTAGGGGACAAACTCAATCAGCTTGCCAAGCTTTAACAGACCCATGGCCAGCAGGATCAGGCCGGCCATAATCGTTGCTACCATCAGCCCGCCCAATCCGTACTGCTGCGTGATGGGTAGCAGGATGACGACAAACGCTGCCGTTGGCCCTGTGATATTGAATCGCGAGCCGCCGAACAGGGCGATCAGGAAGCCCGCGATGATGGCCGTGTAGAGGCCGTTTTCCGGTGCGGCGCCACTGGCGATGGCGAGTGCCATCGAGAGGGGTACGGCGACAATACCGACGGTTATGCCGGCAACACAGTCCTTGCGCAGATCACGTGCGCGATAGCCTTCTTGCAGGCTTTGTCTGATGGCAGTTGCGAACATCTCAGGGAACTTGATAGATAGGGTATATGAGAAAGCGTGAGATTATACGCTTTTGCATATAGCGGAAAATAAGGATTTACAGGGAGACGATTGCCACTTCTACAGCATTTGGGCGATTCCTGACATTAAGCTGGAACTGACGAACCATTTCGCAGGTCTCAGCTACTAGACTTTCTCAATAAATACCCAAGGTAGTACATGGAGCGTCATCATGGGGGGTAGCGAAAAAAAACTGACACTTTTACCGCTGACGGTAATCGTGACAGGCAATATGATGGGATCCGGTATTTTTCTGCTGCCTTCCAGTCTCGCCGCACTGGGCTCAGTAAGCCTGCTGGGCTGGCTGCTGACAGCCGGTGGCGCCATTATCATGGCCATGGTCTTTGCCCGGCTGGGTTTCCTGATGCCGCGTGCGGGCGGGATGTATGCCTACACCCGTGCCGGCATTGGCAATTTTGCCGGTTTCCAGGTGGTCTACGGCTATTGGTTTGCGATTTGGGGTGGCAATACCGCCATCGCACTTGCCGGCGTCGGTTATCTTGCCCATTTTTTTCCTGTGCTTGCACAACCGTTGCCAGCCTGTGTGATGGCCGTCTGCGTCATCTGGTTGCTGACAATACTCAACACGCGGCAGATACGCCTGATTGGGAAGTTCCAGACGGTGACAACCACCTGCATGCTGATACCTGTCGTGGCAATCGCCTTGTTGGGTTGGTTCTGGTTTGACGGAAGCGTGCTGGTGGCTGCAAGTAATACATCAGGCCACTCGACACTGGCCACTATTACGGCTGCGGCTTCCTTGACGCTGTGGTCATTTCTGGGGCTGGAATCAGCTTGCGTCCTTGCCGGGCGGGCTGAAAAACCGGAGCGGGATGTGCCGATAGCCACGGTTGTCGGGACGTCGCTGGCTGCGGCCCTCTATATTCTGAGTACGACAGTTCTGATGGGCATTGTGCCGGCGTCAGAACTGGCGCAATCAACGGCCCCCTTCTCACTGGTGGCATCGCATATCCTGGGAGACTGGGCTGGGGGACTGGTCAGTGTACTGGCGATTATTGCCTGCTTTGGTTGTCTGAATGGCTGGATCCTGATGCAGGGCCAGATTGCCAAGGCCGCCGCAGACGATTACCTGTTTCCCCAGCTTTTTTCGCGGGTGAATCGCCATAATGCGCCTGTTCACGGGTTGATAGTGACGGCGATCCTGATGTCGCTGCTACTGTTACTGACCCTTTCACCGACCCTGAACAGGCAATACGAGATTATTGCGCTGATGGCTGTGCTGCTGACTTTAGTGGCCTATATCTATACGCTGCTGTCCGCATTGGTTGTCATGGAAAAAGAAGGCTTGCGGACGAGGTATGGGCGTCGAACGGCGCTATTAAGTGTTCTGGGGGTGGCCTATTGCTTCTGGGCGGTGATCGGTGCCGGCGAAACGGTGCTGTTCTATGGGGGAATCGCCCTGTTGTCCAGCGCGGTTGTTTATGCGGCCATGCGGCGCTGGCATATTCGTGAAGGAATTTCCATCACACCTGAGTAGTTCTCTCAGGTTGGCGTCAGCGATGACGGGGCGTATGATGCTGCTCTTTTGCTTTGTCACTTGCCCATGATAGCTCAATCACCCTTGCCTTTCTGGCAGACCAAGACCCTGGATGAAATGACACCGTCAGAGTGGGAGGCTCTCTGTGACGGTTGTGGCCGATGCTGCCTGAACAAGTTGATTGATCCGGAAACGGACGTCATCTACACAACCGCTGTTGTTTGTAAGTTGCTTGATGCCAGCAGTTGTCGTTGCAAAGACTATGCAGGAAGAAAACGACACGTGCCTGATTGTATTCGTTTTACGCCTGAGACAATCGCTGACTATGACTGGCTACCGGATAGCTGCGCCTACCGCTTGCTGGCAGAGGGCTATGATCTGCCGGAGTGGCATCCGCTGGTTACCGATGATGCCGAAAGTGTCCACGAGGCAGGGTTTTCTGTTCGTGGTATGGCTGTCTCAGAAGAGGATGTGCCCAATCCGGATGACTGGCATGAATACATCATCCGGATTGTTGAGGCGTAAAGCGTGGTCGGTCGTTGAGGGTATTGCAACCCGGTGGCGAGTCAGGCGCGCATCATGGCGTTAGCGCCGTATTGCATGGCGGCGGCATGCTGGATGTGTTGTTTGATGCCACGATCCAGCGCTTTGTCCAGGTCTGAAATCCCGAAACGGGCATCCTGTGCTTTAAGGCCAAAGTCTTTGCCCAGCTGGAAAGCGGCCGTTTCCGCGGCGCCTGACCAGTCTGTCGGGCAGGTGAAATAGTCGGTCATACGAGCCATGAGGCTGGCGTTGTACAGGGTAAGGATATCTTCAACACGCGCGTTCAGGTTTTCTGCGGGGAACAGCTCACTCACTACCATACAGCACACCTTTTCTTTTATTGTCTAAAACAGACGTTTGTACTGTGTCTGTCGTCCTTTTTGTATCAGTTACAGTACCTGTCTGTCTAGCAGACAGTGCTTTTTATGACATCAGGACATATTAAAAGTGCGTAGGTTTCAGGGGTTTTTACGGTTTAGAACGCGCGATCAGGCGGGATGCTGTGTGGTTGTCGCAATCAAATGCATGCATAAAAAACCACACGACAATTGATTTGTTTACGTGCTATTCAAACATTTTAAGGCTTGTTGTCTGGTTGGCTTTATTTTATCTCCGGCTTGTTGATTTATGTCCATATAATCAAACATGACAAAACCTATAGTAAAAAACAGGCTGGCTTATTGCCGGCCAGGGATTATTACAGGATAGATTCCAATAATGTTCCTGGGGGTTAACATGCTGACGTTTGCAGGCAATGAGTCGACGAGTGTCGTCATTGATATTCATACGACGAGTCAGGATCATGCCAATGAACAATTGAACGTTTTCTCTGCCATTGCGGCGGTGATTTCGCAGGATCAATGCCGTATCAATGCGGATTTTGCGACAACGCTTGAAGGCATTCGATTAACGGCCCGATTTGATTTTGAGTGCTGTGCTGAGAAATGGATATTTCAAATGAAATGCCAGCTGAAGGGAATCGTATGTTAAAGCCCCTGATGAATCATTTTAATGTTTTCATACTGGTCTGCTGGTGGATCTATTGTATTTATTTTTTCAGCTGACCCCATTCACACCACCGGGTACTGGCCGTTAGCCAAGGGATTGCGGACATGCATCCCCCTTGTGGTAGGGGAACTTACCGTGAATTCAAACGTCTAAAATGCTACAGTCTGTCTCGTTCAACGAGACAGGGTGCCAGCCCTGCCTGGAATGACTGTCTAGACTAGACAGGGTTTCCTGTATCACGTTTGCTTGCTGCTTCCTGTCGCCCACTGTCTTTACTGTGCTTCAAATCAGCTGAGTTAACCTTCACATAAGCTAGGAGCCTCCTGCCCTATGTCCAATCCGGCGAATCAACAGCCGTCAAGACACACTATCAATCCCCCCGTTTTTTTTGGCGCAGCATTCCTTATCTGCCTGCTGGTCGGGATGACCGCCGCGTTTCCTGATCATGCAGACCGATGGTTCAATCATATTCAGGGCAGTATCGTCACCAATGCCAGCTGGTTCTACGTTGCCGCTGTCGCACTGATCCTGATCTGTGTCGCGTTTCTCGGGTTGTCCCGTTATGGGGATATCAAGCTCGGACCGGATCATGCCGAGCCGGATTTCAGTTTTGGTTCCTGGTTTGCCATGCTGTTTTCCGCTGGCATGGGGATCGGTCTGATGTTCTTTGGTGTGGCGGAACCGGTCATGCACTTCCTGTCTCCCCCCCTGGGTGAACCGGGTACTGTAGAAGCGGCCCGTGAGGCCATGAAACTGACATTCTTTCACTGGGGACTGCATGCCTGGGCGATCTATGCCATTGTGGCGTTGATCCTCGCATTTTTTGGTTATCGTCATAATTTGCCGCTGACGCTGCGGTCTGCGCTGTATCCCATGATCGGTGACCGAATCTATGGCCCAATCGGGCATGCCATTGATATCTTTGCCATCCTGGGAACGGTTTTTGGTGTCGCCACCTCCCTGGGTTACGGCGTACTCCAGGTGAACTCCGGATTGAATTACCTGTTTGACCTTCCCGTGAACCGTGAAGTGCAGGTGGTCTTGATTGTTGTCATCAGCGCACTGGCGACGCTTTCCGTGGCCACGGGACTGGAAAAAGGCATACGACGACTGTCTGAATTTAACCTGATACTGGCGCTGGTGTTGCTGGGGCTGGTTATTATTGTAGGACCAACGGTCCTGCTATTGCAGATGTTCCTGCAAAATACTGGTGGATATCTCTCCGAAATTGTCAGCAAAACCTTTAATTTGTACGCCTATGAGTCCTCGGACTGGATGGGTGGCTGGACCTTATTGTACTGGGCCTGGTGGTTATCCTGGTCGCCCTTTGTGGGCATGTTTATCGCACGTATTTCACGGGGAAGAACCATCCGTGAGTTTGTAACGGGTGTGCTCTTTGTACCAACCGGCTTTACCCTTCTGTGGATGACCGTGTTTGGTAATACGGCCATTGATATGATCATGCATCAGGGTAAGGAAGCGCTGGGTGTTGTGGTACAGCAGGATGTTTCTGTAGCGCTGTTCCAGTTCCTGGGCTATTTCCCGATGGCTGATATTCTTTCCTTTGTCGGGGTTTTGATGGTAGTTGTCTTTTTTGTCACATCATCGGATTCCGGAGCCATGGTCATTGATATGCTCGCCTCTGGCGGCGAAAGCCGTACGCCTGTCTGGCAGCGGGTATTTTGGGCCAGTCTTGTGGGCATTGTGTCCATTGTCCTGTTGATGGTTGGGGGGCTGGGTGCACTGCAGACAGCCACTATCGCCAGCGCACTGCCCTTTGCCATGATTCTTCTGATGGCGAGTTATGGTTTGCTCAAAGCGCTGGCGATTGACGCCACCAAGAAAGAGAGTCTGGCGCAGGCAACCCTGACACCTAAAGTAGGGCGCAATCCTATTCCCTGGCAGCATCGGCTCAACAACATGGTGCATTTTCCCCGTCGGTTTGATGTCAACCGTTTCTTGAAGGAAGTGGTGATGCCGGCGATGGAGTCGGTCTCGGCTGAACTGCAGAAGCAGGGGGTTGAAAGTAACATCGTGTTTGATGAGAAGAAAGGTATGCCAAGTTTCAAGGTGTTTCATGGCGAGGAGCATGACTTTCTCTATCAGGTCTATCCCAGAGGTTATATGCAGCCGAGTTTCATGTTGGATGATGATGATGACGAGGCCCGGAAATATTTCCGGGCTGAGGTCTTCCTGCGTGAAGGTGGGCAGGATTATGACATCATGGGCTGGACCCGCGACCAGGTGATTGGTGACATTATCGACCAGTATGAGAAGCATATGTACTTCCTGCACATGGTGCGCTGACGGCGGTATACCATTTTACCCATTGATATGAAAAAAGCCCGGTTGCTGAAACAATCGGGCTTTTTATAGGTTCGACCTGTCTCGTATAAATCGACGCTTTAGTCTTGCAACGACTGTCTGCCTTTTCCTTCAGGCACGCAGGTGGGAGTACCAAGCAGCGGGCAGGGCACGATGCGTGATTCTAGTCCGAAGACCTGTCGAACCAACTCGCGGGTAATCACATCTTCAGGTGCGCCATGGGCGTATACCTTCCCTTTTTTGACGGCAACAATGTTATCCGCATACCGACACGCGAGGTTCAGATCATGCAGGACCATGACAATGGTACGCCCGGAGTGTCGGTTCAGGTCAAACAGCAAATCCAGAATCTCGATCTGGTGACTCAGGTCGAGATAGGTGGTCGGTTCATCCAGCAAAATTACATCGGTGTTCTGGGCCAATGTCATGGCAATCCACGCACGCTGTCGTTGTCCGCCGGACAGAGAGTCCACCTGTCGTTCACTCAAAGCCGCCATTTGCGTGGCTTCAAGCGCCTGTTTTACACAACGCTCGTCTTCTTCTGACCATTGTTTCAACCAGTTCTGATGCGGATAGCGTCCCTGGCGAACCAGTTGCAATACGGTCATTCCTTCGGGAGCCACAGGCGACTGCGGCAGGATGGCCATTTTGCGGGCAATGTCACGGGTCGCGCTACGCGTGATATCTTTGCCGTCCAGAAGGATCGTTCCTGTCATGGGTTTCAATAGCCGAGCCATGGCGCGCAACAGTGTCGATTTGCCGCAGCCATTGGCACCAATCAGTGTGGTGATTTTTCCTTCAGGAATATCCAGGGTGAGATTGTCGATAATGACCTCACCGCCATAACCCAGTGACAGTTGCTGGTTTTGCAGAACGGCACACGTCATTTTTTACTGACCAATAGATAAATAAAGTAAGGCGCGCCAATCAGCGCGGTAAAGATGCCGACGGGAACTTCCATGGGCGCCAGAACCATGCGTCCGGCCAGGTCGCTGCCCAGTACCAGTAATGCACCCACCAGTGCGGAGCCGGGCAGGTGGAGTTCCGGCATATTGCCCAGCAGTCGTCTGGCGATATGAGGTGCCATCAATCCAACAAATCCGATGCTGCCACAGAATGCGACACCTGCCGTGGCCAGTGCGGTGCTGAGCATGATCAAGCCAAACCGTTCACGATTGAGACGACTGCCGAGGCTCTTTGCCAGATCATCACCAAGCGTTTGTGCAGAAAGGCTGCGCATGGCGAGTATCAGGAATGGCAACAGCAACAAATACCAGAATGACAGAATCTGAACCTGCTGCCAGTTGGCCGCATTCAGACTGCCGCTTAGCCAGACCTGGGCCTGAGCGGTGTGCTGGATGGGGCTCTGTATCATAACAACGGTGCGTGCCGCTGCGAGCAGGGCGCCGAGGCCGATGCCAATCAAAATCATTCGCCGTGGTGCGACACCGCCTTTCCAGGCCATGGCATAGATGATCAGCACGGTGACCAGTCCGCCAGCAAAGACAAACGCCGGCAGCCAGATAATGGCGAATTGTCCGGCAAATGCCGTGAGGGCAAATACAGCCACGACACTGGCACCGTCGGTGACTCCCAGTACATCCGGCGAGGCCAGTGGGTTTCTCACCAGTCCCTGCAGAATGGCGCCTGCGATACCAAGGCCTGTGCCTACAAGGAGTGCCATCAGCATCCGTGGCATACGAAATTGCTGGATAATCAGCTGCTCGGTGGACGTGCCCTGTCCCAATAATGTCTGCACTACTCGCAGGGGATGTATCGGCATGGAGCCTGCCGCCATAGCCAGAATGGCGAGCGTGGCGGTAGCCAGTAGTAACAGCCCCAGACGTGTCAGTCCCTGTCGGGGAATCAGGTGTGATACCCAAGCATTACGCAGTACAAGGTAGCCGGCGGTCATGTATTCAGGTTCCGTCGTGCATAAAGGATGAAAAACGGTGCGCCGATCAGCGCCATGGTGACGCCAACCGGGGCCTCACGGGGCCAGACAATGAATCGAGCCAGAATATCAGCTACCAGTAGCAGACCACCGCCTAGCAAGATCGAGACAGGTGTCGTCCAGCGAAAATTGGTGCCTACCAGTCCTCGAGCCAGGTGTGGCGCAACCAGCCCGACAAAGGCGATGGGTCCGGCCATTGCGACTGATGTGCCAGCGAGTAATACAATGACCAGGGATGCCAGCAGCTTGACCCGCAGGGTGCGCTGTCCCAACCCTTTTGCGACATCGTCACCCAGTGCCTGAGCGTTCATGGCAGAAGACAGGGCCAGTGCGCCCAGCCATCCGGCGAGTTGCAGGGGAACCAGAGGCATGACCAGATCAAGTCGACGGCCTTCCACCGAACCGGATAACCAGAACAGGACTTCTTCCAGTGCTGACTCATTGAACACCAACAGTCCTGACGTCAATGAGGATAAAAAAGCGCTGATAGCAACGCCCGCCAAAGTAAGATTCAGTGGTGACTGGGAACCGCCTGACATGCCCAGCCAGTAAACGACCAACGCGGCCAGGGCCGCACCGACCATGGCGAACAGGGTATAACCTTCCAGACTTGTGATGCCAAACACCGCTGTAGCAATAACGATAGCCAGGGATGCCCCGCTGTTGATCCCGAAAATGGCTGGCGATGCCAGTGGGTTACGGGTCAGCCCCTGCATCAGGGTGCCGGCTACTGCCAGACTGCCGCCCACCATCAAGGCAATGATGACCCTGGGCAGGCGCATATCGATAACAACAATATGCTCGCGACTCCCGTCGTAAGAAAACAGAGCCTCAATCGCGTGCTTTCCTGTGATATCGGTATAGCCCAGTACCATACTGGCGATGGCCAGCAGGCATACGGCTACGAGCAGTCCCAGCACAATGATCGCATTGTGCTGGAGAGGTTTTGCAGTGCGTTCCAGCGTGATGGCTGTCATGGATTAGCCTTTGGCACCGTTGGACGCGCTTTTCAATAACAGTGCTTCAATGTCGTCAAGCACTTCATGGGCAGAGAAGATGCCGTAGGACTTGTTCCAGATATCATTATTGACTTGAAAAATCTGGTTTTTCTGGTTGGCGCGAAGGGATTGCCAGAGCGGATTATTGAGCCAGCTTCGGGCATTCTGTTCGCCTTTTGCCGGGTCTGCCGAGGCATAGGTGAAATAAAACTGAATGTCTGCGTCAGCTTCGGGAATGCGCTCCCGGGTCAGGGGTTCGGCAAAACCGGTTGTGTCATGCAGGCTGGGTCGTTCAAATCCCAGCGCCTTGATCAGATTGGCTGCAAAGCTGTCGTTGTAATAGAAGCGTGCGCCGGTGACCTGGAACCGGATCACGGCAACCTGCTGGTCCAGCCAGCCTGCTTCATCCAGCCGAGTGGAGAGTGACGCAATATGCTGGTCAAGTTTGTCGAGGAGTTGCTGGCCCTCGTTCTTACGATTGACCGCATCACTCATCAGCACCAGGTTTTCACGCAGGGCGCCATTGAATTGATCGGCAAAAACCGTGGGAGCAATGGCGCTCAGCTGCGGATAAATTTGTTCCTGCCGTGACTTGAGGCCAAGAATCAGATCTGGTTTAAGGCCGGCTACGACTTCCAGGTTGACCTGTTTTTCTTCACCTACCACGGTAACGTCTGCCATGGCATCACGGATATGGGCAAACCAGGTATCAGAAGGTGCAGCGGTGCTGGAGCGAACGGCGCCCACAGGTGTGATGCCGAGTGCCAGTAGCGTTTCCGTTGCTTCCGTCGAGAGTACGACGATCCGTTTCGGAGCTTCCGGCACTTGTGTCTCGCCCATGGCGTGTTGGACAGTTCGGGTAATGTCCGCAGCCTGAGTCTGTTGCTGTTGGGCGGCATCATCAGAGCAGCC
The DNA here is from genome assembly GCA_964291505.2 of uncultured Kistimonas sp. Lineage (GTDB taxonomy): Bacteria > Pseudomonadota > Gammaproteobacteria > Pseudomonadales > Endozoicomonadaceae > Kistimonas. The sequence continues at coordinate 1,412,728 of OZ220216.1, forward strand.
CGCCAGGGTAAGCCCCAAACCGATGATTGTCAGAAGACGTTTAATGGGTTGCATGACGCTCCTTACAATGCGTGCTTAGCGTGATGTGGATCAAATGGATGACGTGACCCGCCCAGCCAGAAAGCCGGGCGGGAGACGTGATCAGAAGCTTGTGGTAAAGCCGACGTACCAGGTTCTCGGGTCTTCGCTGTATCCCATGACGGTTGCCTCGTGGGGGAGGCTTTCATCCGTGACGTTCGTAACGCCTGCACGCAGGCGGAGCGATTCCGTCATTTGGTAGTTCATACCGAGATCAACCAGTGAATAGCCGTCAAGGTCGACTTCATCGCTGAGTTTCTGGTCGCCGATGTAGCTGGCACGTACAAAGGTGCTCAGCTTTTGTGAAGCCTGCCAGTTCAGTTTTGCCGACACATTCTGTCTCGGGCGGTCAGTCAGGATGTCACCGGTGGTTTCGTCACGGGCATCGGTATAGGTGTAATCACCGTTCAGTGAGAGCGATTGGGTCAGTGCCATACGCCCACCCAGTTCAATGCCCTTGATCTTGGCTTTTTCGACATTCTTGTAGGTGTAGACTTCACGCCCGTCTTCGACGCCAAGCTGGTTGTCAAAGTCACGGGCAATCAGGTTTTCTACATCATTCTGGAAAACGGCCGCTTCAACTTCCCAGTTGTCTTGCTGATAGTTGGCTGCCATTTCATAACTGGTGCTGGTTTCGGGCTCCAGATCCGGGTTGCCAATAATCCAGCAGCCACCCTTACAGCTGCTCAGGCGGTAGTCCTTGTTCAGCTGTAGCAGGGAAGGGGCTTTGAACGCCTTACCGATGCCACCTTTCAGTGTCAGGTTGTCTGTGACACTGTGTACCAGGTACGCTCGGGGACTGTATTCCGTACCAAAGTTTTCATGATGGTCGATACGGGTGCCGTAAGTGAGCGTCCAGTCATCGGCTAGCTGCCACTCATCCTGGGCAAACAGGGCTTTCTGGGTGACATCAGCTTTACCGGTGGTCTGGAGATCGCGAGTGTTATCCAGTTCGGTTTTGCGAACTTCTCCACCTACGGTTAAACGATGACTGCCAAAGTCTGTAGATACTGATCCATCTACTACATCATTGGTTTCAGTCACGTAGTCCCGTCGATTCAGAGTAAAGTCCTGCTCACCGATTTCGACTTCCTCCCGGTAATAACGGGCCTGCGATTCACCCCAGCTCCAGTCGCCACCGTGCGTCAGTGCAATACTGTTGCGTTTGACCTTTTGGTTAGTCGGCGTCAGCCCTTTAGTGGATTCGATGATGCCATCACGCTTGTCATTACTGTGGGTGATATCAATATCCAGGGTTTGGTTGTCATTGATAAGCCAGTTCACGTTGCTGGCAAGGCTTAGTGTGTCACGTTCCTCAAGTGCAGTGACGGTGCTGCGGGTGCCGTTGTAAGGCTTCCATTTGTCCCTGTCACTTTGGTTTATAGAGAGGTTGATATACAGTTTGTCATCAATCAGGGCACCGCCGGTGTTGAGTCCCACGATCGTTTCGGTGCCGCCATCACCACCTTCAGGTTGGGCAATATCGCTGCTGATGGTGCTGCGCCATTCGTTGTCTGGCAGCTTGGTGATGATGTTGACGACGCCGCCTAGCGCTTCAGAGCCATAAAGCGCAGACATGGGGCCTCGGATGATCTCGATCCGTTCGATGTTGTCCTGCGGAATGGCCGACAGGTCGAAGTCATTACCACGGACAATGGCATTCGAGGAACTCATTTTTCGGCCATTGACCATGATCAGTGTGTAGTCACTGTCCATGCCGCGAATGCTGATGGATTCTCGTCCGGCACGGCCGCCTTCTTTTCTGCTCTCAACGCCAACAGCCTGTTTGACGATGTCGTTCAGCGCCATGGTGGGCTGAGACTTGATCTCATCGCTGGTGATTACGGACATGGATGCAGGCGCAGTGGCCAGGCTGTTTTCTGTCTTGGTGGCGGTCACGACGACCTGGTCAAAGACCAACGGGCCACCGACCTGTTTCTTGTTGTCCGATTCATCTTGAGCCGTTACGGGCATGGAAACAGCGACAGCCATAGCCAGAAGGCAATGCTTGCCTGGGAAGTGCGACATCTAAGAGGATTCCTGAATGTGTTTCTAAATGAAAATTATTCTCATATGCGTTATTCGGCAATAGGTGTTTGTACGAATGTGCTATTGATCGATAGAGGTGAGGAGTCGTGAGTTTTGTGGATTGAGTAATTTCTAAACTCTCACATACGTCAACTAGTCTTCCGATATCAGAGATACCCGTGTAGTAATAAGCTTATTTTTTGTATGGATTAAATGCGTTAATCTTAATTGGTTCAATGTTTAAGATTGTTTGTGTTTTCTTGTTTTTATAGGAGTCGTTAGCGTTATATGTTAAGGGTAAATACCACTATTTGAGTTTTGAAAACACACAGAGTTTTCTCGGTATATATTATTATCTGTGCTGAAGTTTAATATTTAACTCACAGTTTGAGTACATTGTAAGGTCAATGATCCAGTCTTTATAAGATGTCTATGAGTATGGCTATAAGTGCGTGCATGGTCCCAGCTATCAAGGTGAAAACAGGCTGTCCATGTGCCCGTTTAGCATCTGTATATCTTTTGATGTTTCTCCGTCGTTTGTAATATCCCTATTTTGCATGTGTGCTTTATAATATTGTGCAAGTCCCCCCCTCTTCACCATCTAGTCATCTTCAATCACCCGGAGCTTGTTCCATCTGCATGTCGACCTTCAGTAAATCTTTTCGATCCGGTAAATGATCACTGTGCGGAATTCCACGCCTCTGCGCATAAGCCTGATTATAGAGTTCTATCATGATGCCAGAAATGTCGTATTTGATTTCTTCCAGGTCTTACTCTGTTAATTCTATTTGTTAGCCATATTTGCATTGTTTATGCTGTAGTTCGGTTTCTTTGTTGCTCGTTGTGTTCGCCCGATTGAGATGTTAAGAGTAATCATCAGATGAAATTAGTTGTTTAATTCATTTGCCAGATCGTTGTCTTAGCGTTTCAGCAACAGCCTGTAGTAATCGTTTTTCCGCAGCGTAAATGGTATCGTTGTCTCTGATCAAGCTGTTTGTAGTGTTTGGTTTGAGTGCTGTTCCAGATCCATTTCAGAGTGTGAAACTTAGAAATCTACTGAAAATCTCACTTCTCATAATTTCAAGCTGTTCACTTATTGTATTAACCCACGTTCCGCGTCATATGTTAAGGGTAAATCCATTTTGAGTTTTCTCGGTAATATACATCTGTGCTGAAGTTTAATATTTAAACAGTTTGAGTACATTGTAAGGTCAATGATCCAGCCTATGAGTATGGCTATAAATGGTCCCAGCTATCAGGGAAAACAGGCTGTCTTATTAATTGTATATTTTATGATGTTTCTCCGTCGTTTGTAATATCCCTATTTTGCATTGTGTTTATAATATTGTGCAAGTCCCCCCCTCTTCACGTCTAGCATCTTCAATAGCTTGTTCCATCTGCATGTCGACCTTCAAAAATGAAATGATCACTGTCGGAATGTCCACGCCTCTGCGCATAAGCTGATTATAGAGTTCTATCATGATGCCAGAAATGTCAATTTGATTTCTTCTTTCAGGTCTTACTCTGTTAATTGCTATTTGGATATTGTGCATGCTTGCTGTAGTTCGGTTTCTTGTTGCTCGTTGTGTTCGCCCGATTGAGCATGTTAAGACTGAAATCGATGAAATTAAGTTGTTTAAGGCCATGCCAGATCATTTCTTAGTGTTTCTGTACCTTGCTTGCTATCTTGTTTGGTAAGCATCATTTCTGTGCTCACAAGCTGTCTTTGCTGTTCTTCTGGGATGGGGTGTTTCCAGTTGTTCAGGAGAACTCAGCTTTCCTGTTACCCTGAATCGATGACGATTTTACCTTCGAGGTAAAAAGGTGGGCTGTCTGTCTATCAGCCTGAAAGCTTTAGTCCTGCTTTCATTGTCGGTTGCATGCATCACTAGCTTCGCGCATGCATCTCGACTTTCTTAGGTTTCGGCTTCTGAGAACGTATTCACGTGCTACTTCTGTTGGCAATAGTAACGCCTTCACTTTATGCATGAGCAGAACCTTTTGTGTGCTTCCATGTTCTAATGCATGAACAGAATCATGAAATTGTAAGTTTTAACTGATTGATTTCACCGTGAATCTGGAACTTGCACGTTAAGCTGAATGAGCTCATCGGCGTTATCTTCTAAATAAGGATTCCGTTTCAGCTGAAGAAGACTCTTCTTGTTGTGTCGAATATGTTTATCCCGTGTTCATTTCCTCAGCCTGCATTCGGTGGCATGCTTTTCTGTTTTTAACGTCTGCGGTCTTGAAAGGTCATACTTCGTTAAAAAAGTCGTCATTCTCTGATGAGTATGGTCGGCATCATTGCAATAAGTCTTCTGGGTTCAGCATTAGTTCAGGTTTGATGAAGTGAATAATGTCATATCCATAAGGACTGCTGGTCAATTTGATGTGTTTACCCGCTTCAGGGTGCTTGCTCCAATAATTCTCTCGTCCGATCTTAGACGGGTGATTGGGTTAACAACTTGAGCAAGGTGCCGACTCCAAGGTTCAATATGTATTCACATATGCCAGTTTTCTTTCTGGGAACTCTACTTGATGATGTGACTGTAATTGCTCAAAGCTTTCAATCGCGGAAAATAGGATTGTCGACTTTCATACCCAAAATTTGCAGTTCCAGATTTCCGTCAACTGGTACAGGTCAAAAATGGAATGCATAGCGGGCTCAAGCCTTGGGAACTTGCCGTCAAAGAGGATCAGCATACTTGGCGGTACTGGATGATCGGTCTTCCATTGCAAACGACTTGAGCTGCTGAAAGCCCAAACTCCGCCGAAGGATTCCGGTTCAGCAGGTGACAATCAGCCTTTCAGATCTGAGTCTGACCATCAAAAGCGGATCGGAAGCGAGTCTGGATCGAACGCACCCGGAATACCTTCGCCAGTCTCACCAAAGAAAATGCAAGCGGGTTGTCAGAGGCCATTCTGGAATTTCTGTATTCAAAGAGTTCAGCACATTCAGCAGGAAAGCTATTTGAAGTTAATTTCCCGGTTAATGAGTTCATAAAGCACTGGACTACCCCTGATGGTCAATCTCTGACGTTTGGAGGGATAGTTTTGCAAACCTTCGTTGCTTGTTCTGAGCAATTGTCACAGAGCAGCAATCGTTTCTTAGTGTTTCTGTATTGCTGTAGTATCTTGTTTGGTAATAAATTTCTCCTGCAAGCTGTCTTTGTTGTTCTTTGATATTGTATAAAGATTCAAGTTGTTCATAGTTATCAATTCTTTCATGGTTACCACAATCGATAACAACGATTTTACCTTCAGGTGTAACCATAAGGTTACCTGTATGTCTATCAGCCTGAAAGTTTAGTCCTGCTTTCATTGTCGCATGCATCACATCACTAGCTTCGCGCAATGCATCTGACTTTCTTAGGTTTCGGCTTCTGAGAAGTATGTCACGTGCTTCTTCTGTTTCCATAGTAACGCCTTCTACTTTATGCATGAGCAGAACCTTTTGTGTGCTTCCATGTTCTAATGCATGAACAGAATCATGAAATTGTAAGTCTGGTAATTGATTGATTTCATCTTCTGTGAATCTGGAACTTGCTTCGTTAAGCTGAATGGGCTCATCGGCGTTATCTGTAAATAAGGATTCCGTTTCAGCTGAAGAAGACTCTTCTTGTTCCGTGTCGAATATGTTTATCCCGGCTATTGTCAGGCCTAACTCTGCATCCGGAATGAAATTATCTTTTATTGTTTTTAACGTATCAAATGTTTCAGCTTGCAAGTCAATATTTGCTCTTTCGTTGAGGAAGTCGCATTCTCTGATGAGTTGGTCGGCATGCATTTCAATAAGTCTTCTGCTATGTTCAGTCATTAGTTCAGGTTTGATGAAGTGAATAATGTCGCATATCCATAAGATGACTGCTTTGTCTATGAGGTATTGTTCGCGTATGCCCGGCTTAAGGATTTTTGCTGCCACATAATTCTCTCCATCTTCACGATCTTCGACGGGTCGTTGGATTATATTGACTTGTGCAATGGTGCCGACTCCAACCGGTTCTGGTTCAATGTATTCACATTGTATGTTTTCTTCTCTTAAGCACTCTTGTACTTGATGATGTGATAAGGCTGTAGGGTTTTCAGTGAGCGTTGTCCGAAAGGTTCTTTCATAATCTGATAGTAAGTTTCTTGGTATTGTTGGAATGATCGCGCGTAACATACCTTGGTTCCCCAATATGAATTGAGCCATTTTCAAAAACATGCCGCCAAGCTTGTTGATGAGGCATAGTACAATGTTGGGATATCTGTGAGTGCATGCGATTAGCAAAGAAACAAAAAAAACCTGTGTTCTTCTTAAGCACGATTTAATTTTAAATATGAATAATTTGATCGTGGATATGCATGATCGGCTACTTAATGCTCTATTGTTAGTTGTAGAATAATTAGTAGAATTGTTGTTAAATGTTGTACCTTCTGTGTTTGCTGTCTGGATCGATGTTTGGGTGGAATATGAGCTGATTGATTGGTGTGAGCCAGTCATAATACTATTTCCATTAATCTGGATATTTGCCATGATTAACCTCGAATCTGCAATTGGTAGTACTTTGATGGTTGATGTTGTGGATAGTTCATTTTGTTGTTGGTGAGCTTGGCGTGAAAGCTGATTTTCTCTTGCATGTCTCGCATGTTCTGTAAGTCTTTTAATTGTTACCCTTTATGATTAAGGCTGGATTTTTAAGTTTTTTATTTGTTTTGTTTCTAATGATAGAGGGAGATGATAAAGAAAGAGTAATATCGATTTATTTTTTTAAAGTGTATCGTAAGCATTTTTTAATTATCTGTGACATTTTTCTTTGTCATACCATCTATGAAAATAGATGGTATGACAGATAGTTACTTATTTTGCGTAGTTGGCTGCGATGAATTCCCAGTTTGCCAGCTTCCAGAAGGCAGCGAGGTAATCAGGGCGAACATTGCGGTAATCGATGTAGTAAGCGTGTTCCCAGACGTCGCAGGTCATCAGCGCTTTTTGGTCGGTGGTGAGCGGGGTAGCTGCATTGCTGGTGTTAACAATGGCAACCGTGCCGTCACTGTTCTTGACCAGCCAGGTCCAGCCGGAACCGAAGTTGTTAACCGCGCTTTCGGTGAACTTCTGCTGGAACGCTTCAAACGAACCGAATGCGGCGTTAATGGCGTCAGCCAGTTCGCCAGTCGGCTCACCACCACCGTTGGGGCTCAGGCAGTGCCAGTAGAACGTGTGGTTCCAGACCTGGGCTGCGTTGTTGAATATGCCGCCTTCGGATGTTTTGATGATGTCTTCCAGGCTCTTGTTTTCCAGCTCAGTGCCATCAACCAGACCGTTCAGCTTGACCACATAGGTGTTGTGGTGCTTGCCGTAGTGGTAGTCCAGGGTTTCTTTGGAAATATGGGGTTCCAGGGCGTCGCGTTCGTAAGGCAGGGCGGGCAGTTCGAATGCCATGTTTGATATCTCCATTTCAGGGTTGGCTAAATACGGCCTGCACATCCAACCGATAACACGCCTCTTTCTGCGGAGAGTGAATGCTACGGGGCGATGTGAGCTTCTTAGCCTGCGGATAATAGCATTGGGCGACAGCCTTATCTACGGAGTCATCGCAGGGTTATTCGGTCAGGTTGGCGCTTGATTTCGTCCGGGTAGGGACGCTGCGTGGTTGCCCGCACCCGGTATGGATCATGCGACCACGCGCCCGCGATAGATGCGGGGTTTTGTGGAGATGGCATGGGGAGGGGGAGACGTCTCACCGTTGGTGATTGGCGCAGAGCGGGACGGTGATGTTAAGGATTCCTGGCCTTTGTCCAGATCACTTTCCGTGATGTTAAGGCCAGCAAGCTGCAGGAATTGCAGTGCCTTGGTGCGAGTGGTGCTGTCGCGGGTCTGTCGGACCAAACGTTGTATTTCATCAATCGTGTCTTCAGAACTGAAACGGATGTTAATATCAAACTCTGCCTTGATGCGACGCCTTAAGACCTGCAGCAGATCGATCATCTGCTTGGTGTATTGGACAGTCATACCGATCTTCCCCTTTGCTTCAGTGTGCCCGAAAGTCTTTGCAATTTTGATTCCAGCTTGAAATATCTGGGATATAGGGGGCCTGATAAGATTGGCTGGCATCCTAAAGAACAAGTGTGACTGATGTTGCACAGTCTTGGTGCGAGCAGCGTTGTATTGGGTCTGCCACGGCTTTGCACTACAATGGCGGCCATTGTGGTATCAACATTCTTCTCCCAGCGATTTGTGAACACGGAATGACAATACATTCAGATGACCGGGATGATCTCGATAATTTACCGAGTCTCTCACTGTCTCCCGATGAGGTGACGGAACGTTCACCGGCATCCCGTGCCGGTACGAAGAAAAAAGCAGTGCGTGAACCGGCAAAAGAGCCATCCAGCAGCTCTGCGGGCACTGGATTGTTTTTGATCCTGTTGGGATTGCTGTTGGCAGTGGGTGGCTTGGGTTATTTCCAGATTACGGCGCTGCAGAATGAACTGCAGGCGACCCGTAGTCTGGTGGCGGCAGCAGAAAAGCAGTTGACGGATGTGTCTGGTGTCGTCACAGAAACAGGGCAGACGATGAGTCAAAGCGATCAACAGGTTAAGTCAGAGTTGAAGGATATCAATTTTGAAATCCGTAAACTCTGGGATCTGGCGAACAAACGTAACCGCAAGGATATTGACGCGTTGGAGAAGCAGCTTGCTGATAATGCTGCGACGCTCAAAATATTGAAGTCATCAGCTGATAGTGCGCTTAAGCAGGCTAAACAATATTCCGGTACCTTGGACAAGACGGTCTCCAGGCTGTCGTTGATTGAGCGTCAGCTGACAGGTATCAGTGCTGACCTAGTGGCGAATACATCGTCCTCGCGGGAAGAGCTGGATATGCTCACGGCATCGGTTGAAGGTTTGCGTCAGGAAGCCAGTAAGGCACTGGCAGATGTGAAGGCATTGAAAGCTGATATGAAGCAGCAGGTGAGTCTGACAAAAGACGCCTCGCGATCCATGGACAGTTATCGCCAGCAAATCAACAAGCGCTTGTTGCAGCTTGAGAACGCGGTCAGGGAAGTGCAACAGGGAAATAATGAGGGTGGTCTGACGCCAACGTTGTAAACGTAACGCGTTGCATGATAAGCCATCCGGTTGTGATGGCTTATCATGCATTTATCAGGAGTGAGACGCTGTCTCGTGCACCCCGGCACTTGGCGGGGGTAGTGAACCAAAACTGTTCAGGTGTTCCAGTAGCTGCCGGCTTTCCAGCTCTTTTTCGAATCGCAGCTCCCTGGATTGATGATTCCAGCTTTCCTTTGCCAAGGTGTGTGTTTTGCGCTTTGGACCACACGCGCCACATTCCCTGCACTCGATTCGGTAGCTGAGCAGATAACCGGCTGAACCTATATGTATGCTGCCGCAAAACGGGCAGTTCTCCAGCTGGTATCTCATAGGCACCCCCTCTTCTATCCCTTGTGGTGGTTGTGCGTACTGCACACTACAACAAGTCACAGCGTTGGGTTTACTGCACGGCTTTGCTACTTCATTTAATTGATCGTGTTTTGCAGTGGTTGGTTCAATATGTTGGTGTTTCTATATTTATTTACACAATATGTTGTGTACTTTGAACTAGTCTAGGTCGTTGCGAATAATTTGCAAGTTTTTGCTCTGCACGGTCATGGTGCAAGATTATTGTTGATTCCCACCAATTGGATTGCATCATTGCTAGACAGAGTTTTTGTTTGCTTTGCTCACTGATGCGGAAATCACTTACCATATCAGCCTTCTTAAATTGGCAGATTCAATGATGTCTTCCTTTCCAGGCTTTTGTGCGTTGCGGATGTTGTGCATGCTGGTTGTAAGTCTTTTCCTGTTAAATGGTTGTTCCAGTACAGGAGACGGGGAGATGACTGACAACTTAATAGAAGAAAATAAGTCTAAACCGCGAAAGGCTGGTGAATGGCAAGTAGAGAGTGATCCTAAAACGGTTTCACAGGTGCTTAAACACGGTAAAGGATTATTGTTGCCGGTGCTGAAAGTGACAGACCAAAACCTGCTGATACCAGACTATCGCACGACGCTTAAGCTATATGAGCACCTTCAAAACAGGGCGGGAATGGATCTTGTGGGTGTCGGTAATACCATGAGGTTTTATTACCGGTTGGTTTCGGCGGTGGAGCATCAATGTCCGAAAGATGCAGTTGATCCCTTGCTCAGTTGCTCGCTCACAGCCTGGTTACCCCAATGGTTCAATGGTTGGCTGAATGGCGAAGGCGTTCACGACAACACCATGATGCAGGCGTGGCTTGATGAATTGGATGATGTGAATTATCTGATCGTACCCGATCGGGCGGTCTTGTCTTCACCGGCGCTGAAGCATCTGAAATATTCCCCGGACTCTGATCCCGTGGTTGATCAGGAACCGACTGTAAGATGGCAGGAAATTGCCGGTTATCTGGAACCCGCATCATTAAGTCTGGTGATTCGCTATCAGGGCAATTGTGAGGAAGACTGGTGTTGGAATTATCAGGGTCTGGCTAACTGTGTCATGCCAGTCAATACCGCTCAGTCCAGAGAGCGGGTTCTTGATGCGCGGGAACAGGCTTGGGAATCATTGTTGTCAGGCTGTGCTTCCATAGCGCCTGTAACCGTTTTGCCGTAGAGCTCACACAGTTTTCAGTCCACGTTACAACACATACTCACGGTTGTTTACGGATTTTAACTCGACTTCGTTGATGGTATTACTTATCTTGTACCGGATTTCATGATCTTGCCGAGAAATGCCTGTAAAGTGGTCTCTATGAACCCGAATTATCTGGACTTTGAACAGCCAATCGCTGAGCTGGAAGCAAAAATCGAAGAACTGCGGCTGGTAGGGTCGGACAATGAGCTCAATATCAGTGCAGAAATTGCCACACTCGAAGAAAAGTGCCGAACCCTGACCTCGGGCATTTTCAAGGATCTTTCCTCATGGCAGGTTGCTCAGTTGGCCCGCCATCCCCGTCGCCCATACACGCTGGACTATATCAAGGCGGTTTTTGACGACTTTGATGAGTTACACGGTGATCGTCGTTTTGCGGACGATAAATCCATTATCGGCGGTATGGCGGAACTGGATGGTAAGCCGGTCATGATTATCGGTCACCAGAAAGGGCGTGAAATCCCTGAAAAGGTTCGCCGTAATTTTGGTATGCCCAAGCCTGAAGGCTATCGGAAGGCTTGTCGGCTGATGGAAATGGCTGAGCGTTTTAAGCTGCCAATTCTGACCTTTATTGATACACCGGGCGCTTACCCCGGTATTAACGCCGAAGAGCGTGGCCAGAGTGAGGCGATTGCCTGGAATCTGGCGGTGATGTCGCGCCTGAATACCCCAATCATCTCAACCGTGATTGGTGAAGGGGGATCCGGTGGCGCGCTGGCCATTGGTGTATGTGACCGCTTGCTGATGCTCCAGTATTCAACCTATTCCGTTATTTCACCGGAAGGATGTGCCTCCATTCTCTGGAAAAAAGCGGATCATGCGGCTGAAGCTGCGGAAGCAATGGGTATTACAGCAAAACGCCTGCAGGAGCTGGGCTTTGTTGACCGAATTATTGAAGAGCCGTTAGGTGGTGCGCATCGTGATGCCGCCAAAGCGGCAGATTCTGTGAAACAGGCTCTGGTGCTAGAGCTGGAAGAGCTGTCTTCCATGTCCGTGGATGAGTTGGTGACTACCCGTTATGAACGTTTGCAGCGTTACGGGGTCAAGTAAATAGCAGGGTTTCAGTTTTACTGATCCGGAATTTGTTATTTGAGAAGCCGGCATGGCTACCACCATGCCGGTTTTTCGTTGTTGAGTCCGTGTTATGGATACCAATATGCATCTGACAGATGACACTTTCCTAGAAAGGTTGCCTGAAATATACAGGGATAGGCGGCTGGTGGTTGGACTCAGTGGCGGGCTGGATTCCACAGTTCTGCTGCATCTCTGTTTAGCTCTAAGGGAGCGGGGGATTATTCGCTCTCTTGAAGCGATTCATGTCAATCATGGATTGAGTCCCAATGCTGCTGAGTGGCAGGCGTTCTGCGAGACGATGTGTGATCAGTGGTCTGTGTCGTTAGTCTCTCGCCAGGTTGAGGTAAAGCGTTGTACGGGGGGCGGTTTGGAAGCATCGGCCAGAGCGGCACGCTATAAGCAGTATGAAGAAGCGCTTCGCCCCGGTGACTGTCTTCTGCAGGCTCATCACTTGAATGACCAGGCTGAGACCCTGCTTTACCGGGTTGTGAGGGGGTGCGGTGTGCACGGGCTTGCGGCGACTCCCCGGGAGCGTTCGATGGGGGAGGCAATGATTCTGCGCCCTTTGCTGGATGTCTCCAGAGAAGTCATTCATTCCTATGCGAAAAAGCATCAGTTGAAATGGGTTGATGATGAGTCGAATCTTGATGTCGCATATGACCGCAATTTTTTGCGACATGAAGTCCTGCCAAAGATAAATCAGCGTTGGATTGGTGTACTGAATAATCTTGGGCGTCTGGCTGAGGATGCCGCAGATGCCTCAGAATTGCTGGATCAGGTCGCAGAAGAGGATCTGCAGCAGGTTTTGTCAGTTAATGGCATTCCCTACCTTGCCGGCGTTCCGGTAATTGATATTGCTTGTCTAAAGCAACTGACTAACTATCGACAGCGTAATGTGCTTCGCTATTGGCTTCGATCCCAAGGTTATCCATTACCCGGCCGGGCGGTGATTCAATGTATTTTGGATGAGCTGGTATTGGCAGCTCAGGATGCTTGTCCGGTTGTGAGCTGGGAAGGGTGTGAGGTCAGGCGACATGCTGGCGCAATAGTGGCCTTTGAGCCTTTGGATAATTTGCGACCATTTTCCTGTCAGTTGGTGCTTTCTGCAAATTGTGATCTCGAGCTACCTGGAAATGGTCGTATCTATGCTGAAAAGCAGGAGTTGCCATTGGTTTTAGTTAGGTCTGATATCTCCGATCTTTCGCTTGGCTATCGTTCCGATATCATGGTTGCGCCATTCCGTCTGCCGGGCCGGACTGGTAGTAAATCACTGAAAAAGTGGCTCAATGAATTGGGTGTGCCTGCCTGGGTACGTGATCGCCTGCCGATCCTCCATCGATCCGGTGAGCTGGTGGCGATTCCTGGCCTGCTGGTCAATGCAGAGTATGCGGTCACGGGGAATGAGCCAGGTATTTCATACTGCTGGCAATCGCCTTTTGAAGGGCAATGGTGAATTTCCGTCGTTGTGGGCGGGCGGGATGTTTGGTATCCTGCAGTCCCATCTTTTTTCGTTAATACTTCCCATCCAGAAGGCAGATAAACTGCCTGCAAATTCAACAGGTTTTAAATGACACGCTACATATTTGTCACCGGTGGTGTCGTATCGTCGTTGGGGAAAGGCATTGCCTCTGCATCGCTGGCGGCCATTCTTGAAGCCCGTGGCCTGAAGGTCACCATGCTCAAGCTGGACCCCTATATCAACGTTGACCCCGGTACCATGAGTCCTTTCCAGCACGGTGAAGTATTCGTCACCGAAGATGGGGCGGAAACGGACCTGGACCTGGGGCATTACGAGCGTTTCGTCAGAACGACCATGAGGCAGGGAAATAACTTTACCTCCGGTCGTATCTACGAACACGTACTCAAGAAAGAGCGTCGTGGTGATTACCTGGGCGGTACGGTTCAGGTGATTCCTCATATTACCGACGAAATCAAGCGTCGTATTATCGCCGGTGCCGGCGATGCGGATGTGGCGCTGGTTGAGATCGGCGGTACTGTCGGTGATATCGAATCCCAGCCATTCCTGGAAGCGGTTCGTCAGTTAAAGGTAGAGATGGGTGCCCGTCGCGCCATGCTGATGCACCTGACGCTGGTGCCGTATATCAAGACCGCTGGTGAACTCAAGACCAAGCCGACTCAGCACTCTGTTAAAGAGTTACGTTCCATCGGTCTGCAGCCAGATATTCTGATCTGCCGTTCCGAGCATCATATTGATGTCTCTTCACGTCGTAAGATTGCACTTTTCACCAACGTTGAAGAGCGTGCTGTTATCTCCCTGCAGGATGCGGATTCTATTTACCGTATTCCTCGCATGCTGCACGAGCAGGGTCTGGATCAGCTGATCGTTGATAACTTCTCACTGGAATGCGGTGAAGCCGATCTGGGTGAATGGGATGATGTACTGGATCGTGAACTGAACCCCACACGGGAAGTGACCGTGGCGATGGTTGGCAAGTACATGGAGCTGCTGGATGCCTACAAGTCGCTGATTGAGGCGATGAAGCATGCCGGTCTGAAAACCCGTACCAAGGTCAACCTGCGTTATATCGATTCTGAAGAGATTGAGCGTCAGGGCGTGGATGTACTGGACGGTGTTGATGCCATCCTGGTGCCCGGTGGTTTTGGTAACCGTGGTGTGGAAGGCAAAATTGCCGCTATTCGTCATGCCCGTGAAAATAAGATCCCTTACCTGGGGATCTGCCTGGGAATGCAGCTGGCGGTGGTTGAATTTGTCCGTAACGTTGTCGGTATTGAAAACGCAGACAGCACCGAATTTGATGCGAACTGCGAGAACCCTGTCATTGGTCTGATCACTGAGTGGATGGACAGCGATGGCCAGGTTGAGCAGCGCAGTGAAGCGTCAGATCTTGGTGGCACTATGCGTCTGGGTGCACAGCAGTGTCGTCTGGTTGAAGGCACACGGTCGTTCCAGGCCTATGGCAAAGATGTGATCAACGAGCGCCACCGTCACCGTTATGAAGTGAACGATCATTACGTGGATCGCATTGAAGCGGCTGGCATGAAGATCTCCGGGCGCTCTGTGGATCAGGCGCTGGTGGAGATGGTGGAAATCCAGGATCACCCCTGGTTTGTGGCCTGCCAGTTCCACCCGGAGTTCACCTCTACGCCGCGTGATGGTCACGGTCTGTTCACGGCATTTGTTGAAGCGGCGCTGGCACACGGTGCTGGCCAGAAAGCCTGATTGGGGAACTGTCTCATGGATCAGAAAATGCTACGGGTTGCTGACATTGATGTCGCTAACGACCGGCCCTTTGTGCTCTTTGGTGGCATGAATGTGCTGGAGTCCCGCGAGTTGGCGCTGGAAGTGGCTGGCCACTATGTGGATGTGACGCGCAAGTTGGGCATTCCCTATGTGTTTAAGGCGTCCTTTGACAAGGCAAACCGTTCTTCCATTGCCTCCTATCGTGGACCGGGCATGGAGAAGGGGCTGGAGATTCTGCAGGAAATCAAGGACACCTACGGTGTGCCCGTGATTACCGATGTGCACGAGGTTCACCAGTGTGAGCCGGTGGCCAAGGTGGCTGATGTGATCCAGCTGCCAGCGTTTCTGGCGCGCCAGACTGATCTTGTTGCGGCCATGGCGGCGACGGGTGCGGTGGTGAATGTCAAGAAGCCCCAGTTTCTGAGTCCTTCACAGATGCGCAATATCGTGGACAAATTCCGCGAAGGTGGCTGTGAAGACGTCATGCTGTGCGAGCGTGGCAGCTGCTTTGGCTATGACAACCTGGTGGTCGATATGCTGGGTTTCCGTACCATGAAAGAGGTCAGTGGCGGCATGCCGGTGATTTTTGATGTCACCCATTCGCTGCAGTGCCGTGATCCGCTGGGTGAAGCGTCCGGTGGGCGACGCCATCAGGTCGCTGAGCTGGCCTGTGCCGGTATGGCGCTGGGCTTGGCGGGGCTTTTCCTGGAAGCCCATCCTGATCCTGACAACGCCCGTTGCGACGGTCCCAGTGCGTTGCGCCTGGATAAGCTGGAGCCTTTCCTTGGACGCATTAAGGCGGTTGATGACCTGGTCAAAGGTTTCGCACCGCTGGATCTGAGTTAATCCATGATTCAGCTCTTGGGTAAGTATTGTTAAAATATGCCTGAGCGGAATATGGATAA
This sequence comes from uncultured Kistimonas sp., assembly GCA_964291505.2. Lineage (GTDB taxonomy): Bacteria > Pseudomonadota > Gammaproteobacteria > Pseudomonadales > Endozoicomonadaceae > Kistimonas. The sequence goes on from OZ220216.1 coordinate 1,428,704, forward strand.
TGACAGGGTCGCAGAAGCGACCCTGTTTTTTTATTGCAGGAAAGAGACGATCGCTTAAGTCCCCTGAAAGGGCGTCCGCTCTGTTAGCTGTTTTCAGCACGGTTGACTGTTATGCTTTCCTGAGTCACCTGTTTTCCAGTTTTTTGCGTATGCGAATAGTAATGATCATGCTGGCGTTTCTCCTTGCACTCCTGCAATACCGATTGTGGGTGGGTGAAGGCAGTATTGCCCAGTTAATGGCAGTTAAAGAGCAGGTCGCCCTTCAAAAGCTTGAAAACCAGCGTCTTGCCGAGCGTAATCGCCTGCTGGCTGTCGATGTCGTTGCATTGCAGACAGGCCTGGAAGCCGTTGAAGAATACGCACGTACGGAGCTGGGCATGATCAGGCATGATGAAGAGTTTTTTCTCATGGCGGATTGAATCTTAGCGAGTTCCTGTTTTTCTTACCTTGTTTCTGTATTGTCTTATGTGCGGCTTCCAGCGCGCGTTCTGATATTTTTGTGAAGGTTGTCATGACTGATTGGGATATGAATCTGCCCAGGGCCAGCGGTGAAGCCTGTGGTAGTGCGGCATTTAAAGTGCAGCCGGAAGATTTCCGTGTGGAAGAGGTGCTGCCGTTTGAACCTTGTGGTGAAGGTGAGCACCTGTTTCTCTGGATTGAGAAAACGGGACAAAACACGCAGTGGATTGCCCGGAGCCTGGCGCGTATCGCCGGTATTCCGACTTCGTCTGTTGGCTATGCGGGGCTGAAAGATCGCCAGGGTGTCACTCGGCAGTGGTTCAGTCTGCAGTTGCCTGGTAAGGGGCGGGCGGATGACCTGGATTGGGCTTCCTGTGGTGAGGGTATTTCGGTTCTGAAAATAGAATGGCATAACCGCAAACTGCGTCAGGGCGCGCTGTCTGGTAACCATTTTGTCATACGGTTACGGGATGTTCAGGGCGAGCTGGCTGATATCGATAACCGCCTGCGTTCGATGAGTGACGGCGGTGTGCCCAATTATTTTGGTATGCAGCGATTTGGCTTTGATGGCGGTAACCTGGATAAAGCGCTGGCATTTTTTGATAGAAAGCTGCGGCTGAAGCGTGATCAGAAAAGCATTGTATTGTCTGCAGCGCGTTCATGGTTGTTCAACCAGCTGCTTTCGCAGCGTGTACGTGAGCAGACATGGTCGCGTTTGCTGGAAGGTGATGTTTTAACGTTTCGTGACAGCCACTCCCTGATTTTGCCAGAGCGCAGAGATGAAACCGTTACAGAACGTTTTGCGTCAGGCGAGTTGCATAATACTGGTCCTCTCTGGGGGCGTGGCTCCCTGCTTTCCGAGGGTGAGGTGAATGCCTGGGAGGTGTCGCTGGCTGAGCGCTGGCCTGAACTTTGTCAGGGCCTTGAAAAAGCTGGCATGAATCAGGAACGACGCGCCTTGCGGGTGACGCCAGAGAAAATGGAATGGCGCTGGGAGGAGGGTGATTTGCTGTTGTCTTTCTTTCTTCCCAAGGGCACGTATGCAACGGCTGTTCTTAATGAGCTGTTTGAAAATATTAGCTAAACGTCGTTTATGAGGAAGAACGTATTGTAAACTGGCGTACTCTAGTGACACTATTGCCTGCTAGGTGAAAGTAGGTCTGGGGGCTGAATGAATCTGGCTGGTATTGGTATGACATCGCAGCGAACCCGTGATCGTCTGATTCAGCGTCTGGTTGAGCAGGGGGTCAGGGATCAGCGTATCCTTGATGTCATGCGTAAAACGCCCAGGCACCTGTTTGTGGACGAAGCGTTGTCACACAGGGCTTATGAGGATACGGCGCTGCCCATCGGTCGTAGTCAGACGCTCTCCCAGCCTTATATTGTGGCCCGAATGACTGAGTGCCTGCTGCAAACAGGTAGTGTCAGCAAAGTACTTGAAGTGGGTACAGGGTCTGGCTATCAGACAGCGGTTATGGCTCAGTTGGCGGACAGGGTGTATACGGTAGAGCGTATCCGTTCCCTGCAGGATCGCGCCAGGCAGAGATTGCGGAAGCTGAAGCTTTATAACGTCATGATGCGTCATGCGGATGGGTTTTCCGGTTGGCCCGAAGAGGGCGGTTTTGATGGTATCCTTGTTACTGCCGCGCCTGTAGAAATACCGCAGGTATTGCTCGGGCAGTTAGCTGTTGGTGGGCGCATGGTCATACCGGTTGGGCCAGATGGGGATCAGCTGCTGGTGTGTGTGACCCGTACAGATAAGGGGTACACCGAACAGGTGCTGGAGCCGGTCCGGTTTGTACCGTTGCTGGCGGGTACTCTCGAATAACCGTTGTTAAGACTATTTTTAAGATTGGTTGTGTGACGTGATGTTGCCGTTGGACGTATTGATACTTTTCCTTAAAGGTGCGCTGATGGGTGCGGCCGATGTCGTCCCCGGGGTTTCCGGTGGCACGATTGCTTTCATTACCGGTATCTATGATCGCCTGCTGAACAGTCTTAAAAAGCTGGGGCCGGCTTCACTGAAGATGCTTTTTCGTGAGGGGCTGACAGCCTGCTGGCGCCATGTGGATGGCACATTTCTGGTTGCTGTGTTTGGTGGTATTCTGTTCAGCGTCTTTACCATGGCGCGGTTGATTACCTACAGCCTGGCCGTCTGGCCAATCCAGGTTTGGTCTTTCTTCTTCGGGCTGATTGTCATTTCTGCCCTGTTAATATTGCGTAATGTCACTCACTGGTCACCGGGACGTTTTGTTGCGCTGGCAGCAGGCGTTGGTTTGGCTGTGTTGATCGGGCATGCAACACCGGGAATCTCGGATCAACCCGCATGCTACTCCTTTCTTTGGGCCGGTGCGCTGGCTATCTGCGCGATGATTCTGCCAGGTATTTCAGGCAGTTTTATTTTGTTATTGCTTGGCTTTTATGCACCGATTTTACAGGCGGTTACACAGTTTGATATTGGCATACTGGTTGTGTTTGCCTTGGGTTGCGTCGTAGGCCTTTTGTTGTTTTCGCACGTCCTTTCATGGTTGCTCAGCTATTATCGTCAGACGACGTTGGCTTTTCTTGTTGGGTTGATGCTGGGGGCAATAGAAAAAATCTGGCCCTGGAAGCAAACGCTTTCTTGGGAACTGGCAGGTAATGGTGCTCAAATCCCCGTTCAGCAAGTGAATGTCATGCCTTGGCAGTATGAGCATTTAACGGGACAATCACCTGAACTAGCGGCGGCTGTTGCCCTGATGGTGATCGCTGTGATCGCTGTGTCGGTATTTGAGTGGTATGGACGTTCAAAAGTATCAACCAATTGAAGTGATTGGTTTGATTTTATTGACGATAAGTATTGTGTTTGTTGCGTTATGTTGTTTTTTATTGGCTAGTAAACACTTTACTACCGATGAATTAAAAGACCCAAGGTTGAATTTTTAGATAGATTGGTAATAACAATCCTTTTTTAAGATAAAAGGATAATAAATAGACAGCTTGGAATATGGTTAAAGGGTTTAGCAGGCGTATTAAACAAAACGAGATGACGTTACGAAAATATTTAAACGTTTGCTCAAAAAATATCACGCTGCTGATGTTGGCCTTCCTGGTGTCGGGCTGTTCACATCAGCGTCTTGATATACCAGTCAGTAATCGGACTCGCCCTGAAACCGTCATGCGTGGCACCCATGTTGTTCAACCGGGTGAAACCCTTTTTTCCATCGCATGGCGTTATGGACAGGATTATAGAAGGTTAGCATTCGCTAACAGAATCGCTTCTCCCTACGTTATTTATCCGGGTCAACGGCTGACTCTTTCCGGTCGTGCTGCGACGACTTATTCCAAGCCAAAAGTCGTTGCACAAGCCTCAAAGCCGCAGCCCGCAAAAACGACTAAAACCAAGGTGTATAAAAAAGAACCAGTCTCTCCAGTCAAAAAAACTACTGATAATGTCCGGGTTTCCAGCTGGCGCTGGCCTGCCAAAGGCGCGGTGATTTCACGCTTCTCATCCCAGGGAAGGGTTAACAAGGGTATTGATATCGCTGGCAAGATCGGGGAACCTGTATTTGCGACGGCTGCAGGTGAAGTGGTTTATGCCGGCAGTGGTCTGACAGGTTACGGCAACCTGATCATTATCAAGCATAATGGCAGCTATCTGAGTGCTTACGCTCACAACAAGGCATTACTTGTCAGGGAAGGAAGCACAGTTAAAGCGGGTCAGAAGATAGCCGAAATAGGTTCTACAGGGACGAGTGAGCCTAAACTGCACTTTGAAATTCGGCGTAATGGTAAACCTGTAGATCCTCTTCTTTATCTGTCAAAACGCTGATGTACAGAAGTTGTGGTTTGGCAAAAAAATAGACGGACCTGATAGTTTAGGGTCGTCGATGCAGCCCTCTAGCTGTTCGACTGTGAGTGGGACCATCTCATTAACAGGATTGGCGCTTATGGCACTAAAAAGGGAAGAGGTAGAGCTGGATGAAGTGAGCGAAAGTGTAGTCCATGGAGAGGAGTTTGATTCAGGTTCGCTCGAAAGTGAAGTTGATTCCAGTTCGGAGTTACCGAATGAAGGAGCAGTGCAACGTACCACGGCGGTAAGTGGTCAAAGTGGTCATCGGCAACGCGACGATGATGCATTCTACAAGTCGCTGGATGCCACACAGTTGTACCTCAATGAGATCGGCTTTTCGCCTTTGTTGACCCCGGAAGAAGAAGTGCACTTTGCCCGGCTGGCCAGGAAGGGTGTGGAAGCAGGTCGTAGACGGATGATTGAAAGTAATCTCCGGCTTGTTGTGAAAATCTCTCGTCGCTATGTAAACCGCGGTCTATCGCTGCTCGACCTGATTGAGGAAGGTAATCTCGGTCTCATCAGGGCGGTGGAGAAGTTTGATCCTGAGCGAGGCTTCCGGTTCTCCACCTACGCAACGTGGTGGATACGACAGACGATAGAACGGGCCATCATGAATCAGACTCGGACGATCCGGCTTCCGATTCATGTTGTCAAGGAACTGAATGTCTATCTTCGTGCAGCACGTGAGCTGACCCAGAAGCTGGATCATGATCCAACCCCCGAAGAAATCGCAAATCTGCTCGACAAGCCTGTTGATGACGTCAAGCGGATGCTGGGTTTGAATGAGCGGGTGACGTCAGTGGATACGCCCCTGGGACATGACTCTGACAAATCTGTTCTGGATACGATTTCGGATATCCGTGAAAACGATCCGGCGGTACTACTCCAGGATAGTGATCTCAACGACAGTATTGATAAATGGTTGAGTGAACTTTCCGAGAAGCAGCGTGAAGTGGTTGCCAGGCGGTTCGGATTGCGGGGCTATGAAACCAGTACCTTGGAAGAAGTCGGCAAGGAAATTGGTCTGACCCGTGAGAGAGTGCGACAGATCCAGGTTGAGGCGCTGAAGCGTTTGCGTTGCATTCTGGAAAAGCAGGGGCTTTCAAGCGAATCGTTGTTCAGTTAATGCATTTGCATCCATAAATATAAAAAAGCCATGGTTTACCATGGCTTTTTTATTATTGGACTTAGCGTTCCAAATGTTCCAGCTTGCCTTTTACGCCGTCCCACTCTTCGGCATCCGGCAGCGAATCTTTCTTTTCGGTGATATTGGGCCAGATTTCAGCCAGATCCGCATTCAGTTCAATAAACTCCTGCTGATCTTCAGGGACTTCGTCTTCCGAGAAAATGGCGTTAGCTGGGCATTCCGGTTCACAGAGTGCGCAGTCAATACATTCGTCCGGGTGGATGACCAGGAAGTTCGGGCCTTCATAAAAGCAATCTACAGGGCAGACTTCGACGCAGTCTGTGTACTTGCACTTTATGCAGTTCTCACCCACTACAAAAGCCATAGCGGTTACTCCATCTTCATAGGCTGATTTGATTGTTATTCTAGCGCCGACCAGTTATCAACCCTGTCTGTTGGCTATCACGGTATCGGGGCGATCCAGTCAATGATTATTTCGGACGCTAGTCTAACAGTAAATTCTGGCCGGTTACAGGTAACCGGCACTCGTCGTTTCTTCGGATTAAGATGATTTTTTACTATCGATAGAACCGTCTGATTACTTAACTGTTTTTTTCAATCGATACAGTAAATCCAGCGCCTCGCGCGGCGATATATCATCAACGTCCAGCTGTTCAATGATGTCTACGGCCGGATGGGGTGCCTGAAGCGCAAACAGGTCCGTCTGTGGGGATGGGTTGGCTGCTTTTCGTGCGCGCTTGTTGGTAGCGGGTGCTTTAGGCTGCATCTCTGCATCATTGGGTTTTTGCTCCAGCTGATGCAGTTTGTCCTTGGCCTGAAGGATCACGTTACGGGGAACGCCGGCGAGTTGCGCGACCTGAAGGCCGTAACTTTGGCTGGCAGGCCCTTCCTGAACCGCATGTAAAAATACGATCCGATCATCGTGTTCTGTGGCATTGAGGTGCACATTGGCTACCCGTGAGCAGGCGTCAGGTAGCTGGGTGATTTCAAAATAGTGTGTAGCGAACAGGGTGTAAGCCTGGATCTGATCAGCTAGGTGGTGCGCGCAGGCCCACGCCAGCGAAAGCCCGTCGAACGTGCTGGTGCCGCGACCAATCTCATCCATCAGTACCAGGCTTCGTTCGGTCGCATTGTTGAGGATGCTGGCAGTTTCTGTCATTTCCACCATGAAGGTTGAGCGGCCACCTGCCAGATCGTCCGATGAACCGATCCGTGTAAAAATCCTGTCGACAATGCTGATCTTTGCGTGGCTTGCCGGTACAAAACTACCGATATGGGCAAGCAGTACAATCAAAGCTGTTTGCCGCATATAGGTCGATTTACCGCCCATGTTTGGGCCGGTAATAATCAGCATGCGCCGGTCACGGTGCAGGTCGAGGCTGTTGGCTACGAACGGATCGTTCAGCACCTGTTCGACAACAGGGTGTCGACCTTCTTCAATCGCAATCCCTTCTCCTTGCGTGAGTTCAGGGCAGGCGAGATTGAGGGTTTCTGCGCGCTCAGCGAAGCAGGTCAGGGCATCCAGTTCCGCAATGGCCTGGGCTGTATCCTGCAGTGGTAACAGTTGCTCGGCCAAGATTTCAAGCAAGGCTTCGTAAAGCGCCTTTTCCCTAGCCAACGCGCGGCTTTTGCTGGAGAGTGCCTTGTCTTCGAATGTCTTCAGTTCAGGGGTAATGAAGCGTTCGGTATTTTTCAACGTCTGGCGACGAATATAGTTAACCGGTGCGTCTTCCGCTTCACGGCGACTCAGTTCAATGAAATAACCGTGTACCCGGTTGTAACCCACTTTCAGTGATGAGAGACCGGTTTCTTCTTTTTCCCGCTTTTCCATCTGCAGCAGGTAATCGCCGGCGTTTTCGCTGATGGCGCGGAGTTCATCGAGTTCTTCGTCGTAGCCTTCGGCGATCACGCCGCCGTCACGGATAACAACCGGTGGGTTTTCAATAACGGCCTTTTGCAGAATGGCAACCAGCTCCGGATGCTCACTGATTTGTGTCGCCAGCTGGCTCAATCGAGCATTATCAATGGCACTCAACTGTGCCTGAAGATCGGGTAAGCGTGAAAGTGCATCGCGTAATCGGGCAAGATCACGAGGACGTGCAGAGCGAAGCGCAACACGGGCAAGGATACGTTCAATATCACCGATGCCTTTGAGCGTTGAATGAATAGGTTCGTACCGATAATCTGACAACAAGGCGAGAATGACAGACTGACGCTCACGTAGCAGATCAATGTTCTGGAGTGGCTGGTTAATCCAGCGGCAGAGCAGACGACTGCCCATTGCTGTCGCGGTTTTATCCATCACCGACAACAGGGTGTTGTCACGGCCACCGTTCAGATTGGTATCCAGTTCGAGGTTGCGACGGCTGGCTGCATCCAGCACTACGCAGTCTTCACGGCGTTCAACCCGCAAGGTACGAACATGGGGCAGGTCGGTACGCTGTGTGTCTTTTGCGTATTGCAGCAGACAGCCTGCAGCGGCGATTGCGACTGTCATATGGCTACAATCAAAGCCGGACAAATCTTTGGTCTTGAACTGACGGGTCAGCAGGTCGTGCGCTGTTTCAAGATCGAAATCCCAGGGCGGGCGGCGCCGGAAACCATTGCGCTGAGCAATCAGGCTATCAAACACCTGGTCTTCACTGGTCAGAAGTTCCGCAGGAGTAAGGCGCTGAAGTTCACCAAGAATGGCTTCTAGCCCTTTGACTTCCAGAACGTGAAACCGGCCGCTGGTAATATCCATGATGGCGAGACCATAAAGATCATCCTGTACATGAAGAGCTGCCAGCCAGTTATCACTGCGTTCTTCTAATAATGCTTCATCACTGACAGTGCCGGGTGTGATGATCCTGACAACTTTACGCTCAACCGGCCCCTTGCTGGTTGCGGGGTCACCAATCTGTTCGCAGATGGCAATCGATTCACCCAGTTTAACGAGCCGGGCGAGATAACCTTCCGCAGCATGAAAGGGAATACCTGCCATGGGAATCGGCTGACCGTTGGAGTGGCCCCGCGCCGTCAGGGTGATGTCGAGCAGTGAAGCCGCTTTCTTGGCATCATCATGGAACAACTCATAAAAGTCGCCCATGCGGTAAAAAACCAGCTGATCCCGGTGTTGCTGCTTGATGCGCATATATTGTTGCATCATCGGAGTCTGTTTGTTGTCGCTGGCTTTTGCTGCTTGAGTCATGATGATCCGGATCAGGTCGTTCTTGTCAGGCCACCGGCGTGACCGGGTAAATGGAGAGATTGTACGGTATATGGCGTCAGGAAATAAATTCGTGTAATTGGCTTAATCGTATGCTTTCTATATTAGTCAGCACCCAATAATTAGGTCTATGGCCCTGTCAGGGCCTGTAAAGTGATGTGGTGTTGTTTCTTTTGATTTGGATTTGGTATTTCTGAAATATTCTTTTTGCAGGATCGTAAAACCGCTTGAGATGTTTCGTTTATCGAGTGTGTTGATTGCGTTATGCTTGTGGCAGATTTTGGTCTAAAGCCCTACTTAGCGCTTGTTGTTTTTCTTAGCTAAGCAATATCTATCTGTTACTCACTGGTTATATATGTCTAGCCTCACTTGCTTCAAAGCCTACGATATACGTGGACGCCTGCCCGATGAGCTCAATGAAAAAATCGCTTATAGGATTGGTCGAGCCTATGGTGAATACCTCAAACCTAAAAAGGTAGTGATAGGTGGCGATATTCGCCTGACCAGTGAATCGCTTAAGCAGTCGGTTAGTGATGGTTTGAGAGATGCTGGCGTGGATGTGCTGGATCTGGGCCTGACCGGCACGGAAGAGGTTTATTTTGCGACGTTTCATCTGGGTGTTGACGGTGGCATTGAAGTGACTGCCAGCCACAATCCCATGGATTATAACGGTATGAAGTTGGTGCGTGCGGGCGCACAGCCAATCAGTGGTGATACCGGTCTGCTCGAAATTCAGCAGCTGGTGGAACGCAATGACTTTTCACCTGTCATTGAGAGGGGTCATTACGACACGGTTGATACGCTGGAAGACTACGTCAGCCATATTACTGGTTATATTGATGTTGCCGCATTAAGGCCCCTTAAATTAGTTGTGAATGCCGGAAACGGTGCTGCAGGGCATGTGGTGGATGCTATTGAGGCACGTTTTCGTGCAATGGATGTTCCGGTAGAATTTGTCAAGATTCACCATCAGCCTGATGGCACCTTTCCGCATGGTATACCGAACCCGTTATTGCCTGAGTGTCGTGCGGCGACAGCGGATGCTGTGATTGAGCATGGTGCAGATATGGGGATTGCCTGGGATGGCGATTTTGATCGATGCTTCCTGTTCGATGAAAAGGGTGCCTTTATTGAGGGTTACTATATTGTCGGGTTGCTGGGTGAGGCTTTCCTTGTACATAACCCTGGGGCCAAAATTATTCACGACCCTCGTCTTACCTGGAACACGATTGATCAGGTCACTTCAGCCGGTGGAGAGCCAGTGCTGTGCAAAACCGGCCATGCCTTTATCAAGGAGAGGATGCGTAAGGAAGACGCTGTCTACGGAGGAGAAATGAGCGCCCATCATTATTTCCGCGACTTTGCGTACTGTGATTCCGGAATGATCCCCTGGTTGCTGGTAGCAGAGTTGATGTCTCGAAAAGAGCAGGCGCTCTCTGAACTGGTTGCTGAACGTATCAAGGCATTCCCGTCTTCTGGCGAAATTAATAGCCAGCTGGATGATCCGCAGGGCGCTATTGATCGGGTGCTTGCGGTTTATGAAGCCGATGCTGTTTCAGTGGATCATACAGACGGTATTTCTGTGGACATGGGGTTGTGGCGTTTTAATCTGCGTCTGTCCAATACAGAGCCGGTTATCCGGTTGAATGTTGAAAGTCGGGATGATGTTGTGTTGATGCAACGCCAGACGGATGAGTTATTACGCTTGATTCGTGCTTGAGCGTTGTTCGTTTCAGCAGCTAATCCCTTTCTGTCTATATAAACTATTGAGATTGTTGATAGTGCAGTTTTGACATGGCGAGGTCATGAGAGGTTTTGTGCAAAACCTCTTTCAATATAAGGTAGCGATTGTTAGCGGTGTCTCTATTCAGCAATTCTGTTGTGTGCTTTGTTGATATTGCAGGCTGATCTGACGTTGGTCGACGATACCATTTTGGCAGGAGCGGTGGGTAAGATGCAGGCAGAGGTTCATGATCTTGCGCAGCAGTTGGGACAAGTATTACGGCAAAAGGGCTGGCGGGTAGCAACAGCGGAATCCTGCACGGGCGGCGGGGTGGCGGAAGCCATAACGTCGGTGGCTGGCAGCTCGGCCTGGTTCGGCTATGGTTATGTATCCTACGCCAATGAGGCCAAACAGCAGATGCTGGGTGTGAAGGCGGAAACATTGGCACAACATGGTGCGGTCAGTGAGCCCGTAGTCACAGAAATGGCCGATGGCGCGCGCCGGAATGCCGATGCGGAGCTGTCGGTAGCGATCAGCGGTATTGCCGGGCCGGATGGCGGCAGTCCTGAGAAACCGGTAGGTACCGTCTGGCTGGCATGGGCACAGGAAGGGTTGCCGACGCAGACGCAGATTTGCCATTTTGATGGTGGTCGTTCTGCAATACGGCAACAGGCCGTCGTGACAGCGCTCGCGGGTTTTTTGCGATTAGCTGAACAGAATGCGGGTTAAAAGGGCGGACAGATTAAATTTTATTGTCGACTAGTCGAATATCAGATTGTGTGTTTTAATACTGTTTAAGTATACAGTTGTTTTAGCGTTGCGGGCTGGATGCTGCCGTTAAAGGTACCAGCCGGCACAGGTCGGGTTAATTGTGAGGGTGCGTCAGATGGATGACAACAAGAAAAAGGCGTTACAGGCGGCGCTTGGCCAGATTGAACGACAGTTCGGCAAAGGCACCGTCATGCGTATGGGTGACCAGAAGCATGAACCGATTCCGGCAATTTCGACCGGTTCCCTGCAGCTGGATATTGCGCTGGGTATTGGTGGTCTGCCGAAAGGCCGTGTTGTTGAAATCTATGGTCCAGAATCATCAGGTAAGACAACCCTGACCCTCAGTGTGATCGCCGAAGCGCAGAAGCAGGGCGCAACCTGTGCCTTTGTGGATGCGGAGCATGCACTGGATCCTGAATATGCCCGTCGCCTGGGTGTTAATGTTGATGATCTGTATGTCTCTCAGCCTGATACCGGTGAGCAGGCGCTGGAAATCACCGATATGCTGGTGCGCTCTGGTGCGGTGGATGTTGTCATTGTGGATTCTGTCGCGGCCCTGGTACCGAAAGCGGAAATTGAAGGCGAGATGGGTGATTCCCATGTCGGTCTTCAGGCCCGTCTGATGAGTCAGGCACTTCGTAAGCTGACCGGGTCCATCAAGCAGGCCAACTGTCTGGTGGTCTTCATCAACCAGATCCGGATGAAGATCGGTGTCATGTTCGGTAACCCGGAAACCACAACGGGTGGTAATGCCCTGAAATTCTACAGCAGTGTTCGGCTGGATATCCGTCGCACTGGTGCGGTGAAGCAGGGTGATGAAGTCATTGGTAACGAGACCCGTGTAAAGGTGGTCAAGAACAAGGTGTCGCCGCCGTTCCGCCAGGCTGAGTTCCAGATCCTGTATGGCAAGGGTATCTACCGTATGGGTGAGGTCATTGACCTGGGCGTTAAGCTGAAACTGGTTGATAAGTCCGGTGCCTGGTACGCCTATAAAGGTGACAAGATTGGCCAGGGTAAGGCAAATGCCGCACAGTATCTGCAGGATAATCCGGCCATTGCGACAGAGATTGAGACTGAAATTCGTCGTCAGTTGCTGGTGGGAGCTGAGCCAGAAGCCGAAACTGTTAAAGACACCAAAGCAGATAAAGCGACTAAAGCTACTAAGGCTGACAAGGCGGCCGAAGAGAGTGATGAGCTGACATTAGTCTGAGCATTGCTGAAGTGTTAGTTGGTTTGAATGATACGGCGCTTACCTGACCAGGTAAGCGCCGTTTTTATATGGGGTGGATTATGTCTTCTTCTGAATCAGAACTGCGGCGGGCGGCAATGGATTTGCTGGCACGCCGCGAACACAGTCGGAAAGAACTCTGGCAAAAACTGCGGAGCCGGGCTGAAACGCCAGAAATACTGGAAGTGGTATTGGGTGCGTTGGAGGCGGATCGCCTGTTGTCTGATGAACGCTTTGCGGAAAGCTTTGTGCGCAGTCGTGTTTCCCGTGGTTTGGGGCCTGTGAGAATCAAGCAAGAGCTGCTTCAGAAGGGGATTGCTGCGGAACTGGTTTCAATTCAGCTTGAGGCTTTTGATGAAGATTGGCAGCAGCAGGCGCATGAGGTCAATTTAAAAAAGTTTGGGACAACGCCGGTAAAAGACCCTAAGGAAAAAGCAAAGCGGGTTCGCTACCTGCAATACAGAGGTTTTCATATCGACACGATCATGGCGGTTGTCGATAGTCGTACGAATGATGAGTAGCATCTGGATATGGGAATGATGGAGTCTGTGAATTGACGGAACGTTGTGGGGCTTGCCTGTTGCCTCGGTTCATCTGTTTGTGTGCAGATAAACCGTTAGTATCAAGCAAGGCAGTCTTTTGGTTGTTAATGCATGAAAATGAACAGGCTAAAGCGACCAACACCGGTTACCTTCTGGCGGGTAGCGTGCCAGGCGGCCACGTCGCCACCTGGCGTCGAGTGGAGCCGGATAAGGCCTTATTAAGGTTGTTGTCTGATCCGCGGTATTATCCGATCCTGGTTTTTCCCTCTGCTTATGCGCGTTACCAGGCTTCTGATGCCGTGCTGGATCGTGCCGACAGCATACCACTGGATAAAGTACCGGCTTTTATTCTCATTGATGCGACCTGGCAGCAGGCGCGAAAAATGTATAACCACAGCCCTTATCTTCACAATTTGCCGGTGTTGGATCTCGGTTCGGAATGTACATCCGAGTATCAGTTGCGCCGTGTTCGGCATGAAGCGCATTTGTGTACGGTAGAAAGTGCCATCGAGGCACTCCGTTGGCTAGATGAGGCATCCGCAGCTGAGCAGTTGCATGCCTGTTTTTCCCTCTTTAACCAAAATTTCCATCGTCTGAAACTGGCAGCCATCCCGGCACCATGATATTAAGATGCGTTAACCAAACAGTAATGATAACAGTGGAAAGGGTGGCGTTATGACCTGTCAGGTTGCTTTTATTGGGCTTGGGGTGATGGGATATCCAATGGCCGGCCATCTGGCAGGCGCAGGCTATCAAGTGACTGTCTATAACCGGACACCGCAGCGCTGGGAGCAGTGGCTCAGCGAGCATCCCGGGCATGGCGCAGAAACGCCTGCGGCGGCAGCTGCCGGGGCGGATTTTGTGTTTGCCTGTGTCGGCAACGATGATGATCTTCGGCAGGTCTGTCTCGGTGATCAGGGCGCTTTTTCTGGTATGAAAGAAGGGGCTGTCTTTGTGGATCACACGACCGCATCAGCTGCCGTTGCACGCGAATTAGCCGGTATTGCCGCTGAAACCCGGCTGGGTTTTCTGGACGCTCCGGTATCCGGTGGTCAGGCAGGGGCTGAAAACGGTGCGCTGACCGTCATGGTGGGTGGCGATGCTGGAACGTTCGAGCGGGCAGCACCTGTTATAGAGAGCTATGCCCGTTGCGTGAAACTGATGGGTGAAACCGGTGCCGGGCAGCTGGCCAAGATGGTTAACCAGATCTGTATTGGCGGCCTGGTTCAGGCATTGTCTGAAGGCTTGCACTTTGCCCGCAAAGCCGGTCTTGATCCGGCAGCGGTGGTTGAAGTGATTTCCCAGGGGGCCGCCCAGTCCTGGCAGATGGAAAACCGTTACCAGACCATGCTGAAAGGAGAGTATGAGCATGGTTTTGCCGTGGACTGGATGCGTAAGGATCTTTCCATTTGTTTAGAGGAGGCCCGCAGGAATGGTGCGAGCCTGCCGGTGACTGCCATGGTTGATCAGCAATATGCCCAGGTTCAGTCGATGGGCGGCGGGCGCTGGGATACCTCCAGCCTGTTGGCGTTGTTGGAATCTGTGGCTGATCGTGGTAAGTAACGGGTTTACCTGCGTGTTTATACGGTTGGATTGATCGGTAGTGATCAAGCGATAATCGCAACCCATGTTAATGTCGGCAGGCAGCGCCTGCCGACTCAATTCCGAGGTTATTGGCTCAGGCAATGGCTGTTGGATTGCTCCACAAGTTCATTGTCTGTGGCTGTCCGCCTGTTGCTCGTCGTTATATAATGCGCGAATTTTGCGAATTTCTCGGTGTCAGAACAGTGAGAGTACTGACATCTATCCATTTTGAGACTCCCTGACGGGAAGGTGATATGAAAAGTTCTGAATTACGGTCTGCTTTTCTGAATTATTTCAATAAGCAGGGACATGAAATTGTCGAAAGCAGTTCGCTGGTTCCCCATGATGACCCGACGCTGCTGTTTACCAATGCGGGCATGAACCAGTTCAAGGATGTGTTCTTGGGCCGGGAGCAGCGTCCTTATAGCCGTGCTACCACGTCCCAGCGTTGTGTCCGTGCCGGCGGTAAGCACAATGACCTGGAAAACGTCGGTTACACCGCCCGTCACCACACCTTCTTTGAAATGCTGGGTAACTTCAGCTTTGGTGATTACTTCAAGCGTGATGCCATTAAGTTCGCCTGGGAGTTTCTGACCGTTGAGCTGGGTATTCCGGAAGAAAAACTGTGGGTCACCGTCTACAAGGATGACCAGGAAGCGGAAGATATCTGGCTGAAAGAGATGAAAGTCAGCCCTGAGCGTTTCTCTCGCCTGGGTGAGAAGGATAACTTCTGGTCCATGGGCGATACCGGCCCCTGCGGACCGTGTAGTGAACTGTTCTATGACCATGGCCCGAATGTGGCCGGTGACCCGCCGGGTGGCCCGAACGATGATGGCGACCGCTACATCGAGATCTGGAACATGGTCTTCATGCAGTTTAACCGGACGGCTGATGGCGAAATGCATCCGCTGCCGAAGCCATCCATTGATACCGGTATGGGCCTGGAGCGTATCGCTGCTGTAATGCAGGGCGTACACAGCAACTACGAGATTGACCTGTTCCAGACCCTGCTGGCAGAAGCCGGCCGTCTGCTGAACTGCCCGGATACTACCACCGCATCACTGCGTGTTATTGCTGACCATATCCGTTCCTGCGCTTTCCTGGTGGCTGATGGCATTCTGCCGTCCAACGATGGTCGGGGTTATACCCTGCGCCGTATTATCCGTCGCGCCTGCCGTCACGGACACAAGCTGGGTGCTCGCGAGCCGTTCTTTGCCCAGCTGGTGCCTGCGCTGATCGAAGCCATGGGTGATGCCGCGAATGTTGTGGCTGAGAACAAAGACCACGTGATGCGTGTTCTGCGTAAGGAAGAAGAGCAGTTTGCCCGTACGCTGGACAAGGGAATGAAGATCCTTGAGGACGACTTGGCAAACATCGACGGTACCGAAATCCCCGGTAAAACTGTGTTTACCCTGTATGACACCTACGGTTTCCCTGTTGATCTGACCCACGATATCGCCCGTGAGCGTGGCCTGACGCTGGACATGGACGGCTATGAAGTCTGCATGGAAGAGCAGCGCAACCTCGCACGTGCCGCCAGCCAGTTCGGGATGGATTATAACGATGTCCTGAAGATTGAAGGTGCGACCGAGTTCACCGGTTATACCGCACTGGAAGGTGAAGAAATCGTTAAGGCGCTGTTCCGTGACGGCCAGCCGGTTGAGTCCGTTGGTGCGGGTGAGAAAGCCGTTATCGTAATGGAGCGTACCCCATTCTACGCCGAGTCAGGCGGTCAGGTGGGTGATGTTGGTCTGCTGCGTACGGAAACCGGCACATTCCGCGTGGATGATACCCGCAAGGAATCCGATAACCACCTGCATCACGGTATCGTTGAAACGGGTGAGATTCGTGTGGGTGAGCGTTTGGGTGCGATGGTCAATGCTGAAAAGCGTATGGCGACAGCACGCAACCACTCAGCCACCCACTTGCTGCATGCTGCCCTGCGTGAAGTGCTGGGTGACCATGTTCAGCAGAAAGGCTCTCTGGTAAACAGTGAGCGTCTGCGTTTTGACTTCTCACACTTTGAGCCGGTTTCCGCAGAACAGCTGCGCCAGATTGAGCGGATTGTGAACGAGCAGGTTCGCTCCAATACGCCGGTCAAAACTGAACTGATGGATATGGACCAGGCACGGGCTGCCGGTGCCATGGCTCTGTTTGGCGAGAAGTACGGTGATGAAGTGCGCGTCCTGAGCATGGGCACCAGCGGTTTCTCTGTCGAACTCTGTGGTGGTACCCATGTTGAGCGTACCGGTGATATTGGCAGCCTGGTGGTTGTTGCAGAAACCGGTATTGCTGCCGGCGTTCGCCGGATTGAAGCATTGACCGGTGACGCCGCGCAGTCCTGGTATGAAAACCAGGAGCAGCGTATCCAGTCTGTAGCAGGCCTGGTAAAAGGCAGCCGTGAATCCGTAGTTAGCAAAGTCCAGACGCTGGTGGACCGTAACCGTGAGCTGGAAAAAGAGATTCAGCGACTGAAGCAGAAGCTTGCGTCTGCCGCGGGCACCGATCTGGTGGCCGGTGCTGTTGAAGTAGCAGGTATCCGTGTGCTGGCAACTCGCCTTGACGGTGTTGATCCGAAATCCCTGCGGGATACCGTTGACCAGCTCAAGAACAAGCTGGAAAACGGCATCGTCATGCTGGCTGCTGTCGATGGTGACAAGGTGGCGCTGGCCGCTGGTGTGACCAAGGACCTGACTGACCGTGTGAAAGCCGGTGATCTGCTCAAAATGGTGGCAGAGAAGGTAGGCGGCAAGGGTGGTGGTCGTCCTGATTTTGCCCAGGGCGGTGGTTCCGATGTGCAGGCTTTGCCGGCGGCACTGGAATCCGTCAGCGGCTGGGTGGCGGATAAACTGGCCAGCTAGTCAGAATTGCTGACCCGTTCACAGGGTTAGTCTGAAACAAGGGCTGTTTCGACCCGTGGGGGATGTGGTACATTCCCCACGGCTAATAAATAAAAGTACTTACGATATGGCGTTGTTAGTTCAGAAGTTCGGTGGCACGTCGGTCGGCTCAGTCGAGCGAATAGAAGCCATTGCGGAAAAAGTACAGCGATTCAGAGAACAGGGGCACGATATTGTTGTCGTGGTATCCGCCATGTCTGGCGAAACCAATCGCCTCGTAGATCTTGCCCATCAAATGCATGATACGCCAACCCCCAGGGAGTTGGATGTCATCCTTTCTACCGGGGAGCAGGTGACTATCGCGCTCCTGTCCATGGCGCTTAACCGGCGTAACTGCCCGGCCAGGTCTTATACCGGCTGGCAGGTGGCTATCAAAACAGACAGTCAGCATAACAAAGCCCGTATAGAAAGCATTGATACCCAGGCGATTCGTGCGGATCTGGATGCTGGCAGGGTAGTCGTTGTTGCTGGCTTTCAGGGGTTAGATAAAGACGGCAATATCACCACGCTGGGGCGTGGCGGCTCCGATACCACGGCGGTGGCGCTGGCGGCGGCCCTTGAGGCGGATGAATGTCAGATCTATACCGATGTCGACGGTGTCTATACTACTGACCCCCGTGTTGTTGAAGGTGCCCGGCGTCTGGATAAAATTACATTTGAAGAGATGCTGGAAATGGCCAGCCTCGGTTCAAAGGTTCTGCAGATTCGCGCGGTGGAGTTTGCCGGTAAGTATAATGTGACCCTGCGGGTACTCCACAGCTTTGAGGAAGGCCCCGGGACGCTGATAACACTGGAGGAGCAGGACGAGATGGAGCAGCCCGTTGTATCCGGAATTGCCTTTAACCGGGATGAAGCCAAGCTGACAATCAAGGGGGTGCCTGATATCCCCGGTGTTGCCTCCCGGATTTTGGGCCCGATCAGCAAGGCCAATGTCGAAGTCGACATGATTGTGCAGAACGTGGCCGATGATAAATCCACGGATTTCACGTTCACCGTGCACCGCAACGATTTCCAGAAAGCATTGGCCGTGGTGGGGAATACCTCGGATGAACTGGGTGCCCGTGAGTTTGACGGTGACAACCGGATTGCCAAGGTGTCCATTGTCGGGGTTGGCATGCGGTCCCATGCCGGTGTCGCGACGCGGATGTTTGAGGCGCTGGCCGCTGAAGGTATCAATATCCAGATTATCTCTACCTCAGAGATCAAGGTATCCGTTGTAATCGCGGAGAAGTACCTCGAGTTGGCTGTCAGAGCTTTGCATTCGGCCTTTGAGCTGGACCAGGAACCCACTGCAGAGTAATGCGTCGCGGCGTTTTTCGTCCCGTACAAATACTCATGGAAATAGCGGTTGTTGATATTAGACTGTCGCTGTACATAGTTTGATCTATAGCGGAAACGGGTAAGACCGCATGTCTGATCGTGGCGGTCTGCCTGGTGTGTTAGGGATTGGTGCGGCTTGGCCTGATAGCGTTTAACAGTGATTTGATGCTGCTGCGCAGGATAGCACGTCAGGATTTGCGTCAACGAATAACGATAGTGAGCTATGATGGTGCGGACCGGATAGTCGCACAGGGAGATTGCCAGAGACATGCGCGGATTTATTCCCGCGCGGTGCTCCCGAAAGTTAGCGGAGTGTTTGAAGAGTAGGGAATATGCGGGAATCTGTTGCCAAACTTCAGACCTGTATTAATCTTATTGCTTCGGTGATATGGCACTGGCCGATTCATGGGGGTCCTGCACAGGGCTGCTGAATCAGTGAAGTGGTATGCGCTGATTAATTCGACAAGCACAAACTGGCAGATGAATAGACGATCATTGTTTGTTGGTTTTGAGACAAGGAGATTGTAATGCTGATTCTGACACGCCGTGTTGGTGAGACCCTGATGGTAGGTGATGATGTCACGGTTACTGTTCTTGGGGTGAAGGGTAACCAGGTGCGGATCGGCGTCAATGCACCGAAGGAAGTGGCAGTCCACCGTGAAGAGATCTATCAGCGCATCCAGAAAGAAAAGGAAGATAGGGACGGCCATCATTCGGGCAACCGCCAAACCTGGGTTCATGAAGTTGCAGAAGAGGAAGGCGAAGAACAGTTCTGAGTCGTGGTTTTAAAGTCGAAGTGTTCAGTCTGAAAAAACACTTTGCAAACGTCGGGAATCTGGTAATATAGCGCTCGATTCCGAGGTGAGGTGGCCGAGTGGCTGAAGGCGCTCCCCTGCTAAGGGAGTATACGTTAATCGCGTATCGAGGGTTCGAATCCCTCCCTCACCGCCAGGACATCAAACGTTCGAAGACGACGTGAAAGAGTTCTTGATTTTCTCTTCTTAAGTCTTATTCTAAGCGTCCGTAGCTCAGCTGGATAGAGTACCTGGCTACGAACCAGGCGGTCGGAGGTTCGAATCCTCCCGGACGCGCCATTTTAACCCGCCCAGTTGCGGGTTTTTAATGAAATAATACGGTGAGATGGCCGAGTGGCTGAAGGCGCTCCCCTGCTAAGGGAGTATACGTTAATCGCGTATCGAGGGTTCGAATCCCTCTCTCACCGCCATAAAGAAAAAGCCCTGCATTTAATGCAGGGCTTTTTTTATTTCTGTATTTTTATCCTATTGATTGCTTCTAATTTCGGCAAGATTTGATTCAAGTAAATAAATTGCGTGCCTGTTTCCTGTACAACGCGGTTTAAAATAGAACTATGCGTTGAATCAGGAGAATCCAATGGCCCAGCATTTATTGCTTTATGCATCTCGTGATGGTCAGACTGAAAAAATCGCACATGTTATTGCGTCTGAGTTAAAACAGTGCGGTCAGGCGGTGGAATGTCTTTCATTGGAAGAGGGGGCTGCTCATTTTAATCTGGATCAATATGATTCAATATTAATCGGCTCCCCGATACGTTATGGCCACCATTTGCCCGAGGTGTTCGATTTTATCAGACAGCATGAAACATTTCTGAATCAGCATCCATCCGGATTTTTCAGTGTTAACCTGACTGCCCGTAAACCTGAAAAAAACAGACCCGAAACAAATTCTTATCTACAGAAATTTCTGGGGAAAATCACCTGGAAACCTGGCATGACCGGTGTGATGGCAGGGTCGCTACTCTATAGCCGTTATCGCTGGTTTGATCGTGTCATGATTCAACTCATCATGAAGATAACGGGCGGTAATACAGATACCAGTAAGGATATTGAGTATACCGACTGGGATGCTGTGCAGCAGTTTGCGCGACAGTATTCAGATTATCTGAAGGAAAGCACCGTAAGCAGTAATGATAGTGCGTGTTGCAGCAAGCCTGCCGATGCCTGAGTGATAGGCTTGCTGCATGGTGGCCGGGTGGTTCTATTGTTTGATCTTTTGAGCGCTTTGATAGCGATGTGTATCAATTGCGAGAGGGGTAAGAAGAATAGCGCCATAGGCTACAGGGAGCAGCAGTGACACCGCGAGTATAAACAGATCCATGTTGATACCTCCATCTGGTGGTGTTAACCCAGTTTTCTTACTATAGGAGTAATGTGGGTTAATGTCATGTCCGGGGGTGTTTGTGACGATTCTCAATAAATGTTGGTTTGCTGCCGCTATTCTGCTGCAGGCTTTGACGGTTTCGGCGAACAGCGGTGAGCCGTTGACGCAGGGCGCTTTGTATAAAGGGGTTGTGCAACCCGGTTCTGTCGTTTATTACAGGGATAAAGAAGTCCCGGTTACAGCGGATGGACAGTTTGTGCTGGGGTTTGGGCGTGATGCGAAATTGAAGCAGTCTTACACAGTGATTGCACCGGATGGTGAAAAGACTGAGAAAGCATTGACGCTGGAAGCACGTGAATATCGGATTCAACGCATAGAAGGTGTGGCGCAAAAGTATATGGCACCATCTAAAGCCCACTTAAAGCGTGTTCGCCATGAAAACAGTCTTGTAAGAAAAGCCCGGGAAGTGGATTCTGAACTTCATGCCTTTCTGGACGGATTTATCTGGCCTTTAGTTGGACCGGTGACCGGTGTATACGGCAGTCAGCGTGTATTTAATGGGGAGCCTCGTCGTCCTCATTTTGGCGTTGATGTGGCTGCGCCAACCGGTACTCCTGTCAAATCACCTGCCGATGGTCGTGTTGTCCTGTATCACCCGGATATGTATTTCTCTGGCGGTACAATGATCATTGATCATGGCTATGGCATCACCAGTTCGTTCCTGCACCTAAGTAAGTCTCTGGTTAAAGAAGGTGATTTTGTCCGTCAGGGGCAAGCTGTGGCGGAGGTTGGTGCAACTGGCCGGGTTACCGGCGCTCATCTCGACTGGCGCCTGAACTGGTACCAGGTTCGGTTGGATCCACAGCTGGTTGTTCCTCCAATGGAACAGGTTCAGAGCGCGCCGGCAGCCAAGTAATGCGATCAATGGAGGTGTGGTAATGGCGGGTATCACTGTGCTGGTGTCGAGGGAAGAGGCGTTGCCCGGGCGCGATAGTCCTTTAACGATCAGTGAAAAACATTGGGTTAATGGTCATGCCATGACGCCTCCCTGGCCGGATGGATACGATGTCGCTGTGTTTGGTATGGGATGTTTTTGGGGAGCAGAGCGGCTGTTTTGGAAGCAACCCGGTGTCTATGTCACAATGGTTGGGTATAGCGGCGGCTTTACCCCGAACCCTACTTACGAAGAAGTCTGCACAGGTTATACGGGTCACGCTGAAGTGGTTCGTGTCATCTTTAATCCTGATCAAATCAGCTACGAGCAATTGCTGGCCGTATTCTGGGAAAATCACGATCCCACCCAGGCGATGCGACAGGGAAATGATATTGGTACCCAATACCGTTCAGCGATTTATACCACCGGTTCAGAACAACAAGATAAGGCTGAACAATCGCTTCGGGCGTATCAGCAGGCATTGAATGGTATTGGCAATAATGTCATCGCAACAGAAATTCTCCCATCTGGAGAATTCTATTATGCGGAGGATTATCACCAGCAATATCTTGCCAAGAATCCTGGTGGTTATTGTGGCCTGGGAGGGGTGGGTGTTTGTTATCCCGGGAAAATAAGCCAGTAGGCGGTTAAAGCTTTTGAGCCGACCAGAAGGTCGGCTGATTGTTGTTATGGCAGAACGATTTCTGCATTACACCTTGTTTCTTACCAAATCTCTGACCATGAATCTGGAAGGGTGTAGGGCATGACGCTGATCACGTGGCGCGGGGCTGGGTTCGTTGCAAATGTAGGCGGCCAGGATTTCCGCGGCTAGCGGAGCGGTGACCAATCCTCTGGAACCATGCCCGGTTGTAATATACAAACCTGCCGGTTGTTCGGGGGTATCAGTAAACCGGTGTTTGGCATTTTTTCGCAATGGCGCGAAATGGGCTTTGAAAATGTCAGCGTCAACTACCGGGCCGACAACTGGCAGGTAATCCGGCGTCGTGCATCTGAAGCTCACACGACCTTTCAGTTGCGCGTTATCAAGTTCAGAGTCCTTCAGCGCATCATAAATTCCGGGCGTATACGTTTTCAGGTTCTCTAAATTGGTGTCGTGATCCTGTTGGCGGCATTCCGTTGAATCATCATCGAAATTAAAGGTTGCCCCAAGGGTATGGCTATTGTTCCAGGCAGGGGCAATATAGCCTTCACTGCAAACGACTGTCTGTAGTTTTTGGCTGCTTTTTGTGGCGGGGAGTTGTGTAATCTGACCCCGGATGCTTTTCAGTGGCAGGTACCGGGTTTGTGCTAGTTTCGAAGAGAGGTGGCCACAAGCAATCACAATGACTTCTGAGCTCAGTGTTTTTCCTGACGTTGTTTGAATGTGCCACTGGTTACCTTCATGCATGATGCTTGAGACCTGAAGGTTGCCGGTAAATTCAATATTGGGGTGTTCAAGCAGGCGTTTGCATAATGATGGCGGATGTACCCAGCCAGCATCTGGAAAATAGAGTCCGGATGCATTTAAAGGAAGGCCTGCCAGTGAGGAGAGTGCTTCAGCATCCAGACCTTGTAATAGAGCTTCTGGGTATTGACCGGATTCAAGGATACGTTGCTGGCGTTGTTGTTCACTTGCGCTGAAACCAAGTTGAATCAGGCCGGTTTGTTGCCAGAGGGTATCGTCAGAAGTTTTCTGGACTTCCAGTCGTTTCAGCAGACTGAGCGTATAAAGATAGCCTTCCGTGATGAAGCGCGTTAATACCGTGCTGTTGCCCGATAGTCGCGTATACAGCATGCCTTGGGGGTTGCCTGATGCTTTGTTGGCAGGTTTGTCATGGGAGTCGATCACCCGTACCTGCCAGCCGCGTTCTGCAAGAGAGCGTGCCGTTGCAGCACCGGCCATGCCTGCCCCGATAATTAGCGCGTTCTTTTGGTTATGAACTGTTTTTGATTGCTGAAACCAGATGGGGTGGTCATCTGAAGGGATGGCCTTTGCCAGACGACCCCGAATCATATCCCGTTTGCGGCCAAATCCCGGCGCTTTTTCGATCATGAATCCGGCATTTTCTAATCCATCCCGTACCAGTCTTGCGGCTGTAAACGTTGCGCAGGTGGCTCCGCTGGAGGATTTATTGGCCAGTGTCTGGAACAGTTCCGGCTGCCACATATCGGGGTTTTTTGCTGGGGCAAACCCGTCCAGAAACCAGACGTCGACAGATGCTTCCAGTTCCGGCAGAGTTTTCAATACATCGCCGCAGAGCAGTGTCAGTAAAATACGGCCATTATCAAAAACCAATCGGTGCTGACCAGCGGTCATCGCTGGATAATGGTTGACCAACTGCTGGCTGTAGGCTGACAGGTCTGGCCAGAGCGCTAGTGCCTGTGTCAGGTCTGCCGTTGTCAGAGGATATTTTTCGGTAGAAATAAAGTGCAGCCGGGTATCCGCCGGGGCGTATTGATCAAAACACTGCCACGTACAGAGGAAATTAAGGCCTGTGCCAAAGCCGGTTTCACCAACAACAAAATGTTGACCGGGTTCTAACGCGGCAAACCGTTCCGGAAGAAAGTTCTGGTTAATAAAGGTGTGCCGGGTTTCATCCGGGCCTGATTCGGTTGAGAAATAGATGTCGTCGTAATGATCGGAGACCGGTTGTCCACGCTCGTTCCAGCGAATGCTGGCGGTTTTGATTACAGGCTTGTTGGTGCTTGGCAAGGCTTGAGTCTCAATAGCAACAAAATCGTCAATGGTGGCTGGTTGACCCGCTGTTAAGTCAGTAGCGTACGATAGATGGTTTCCGGGCAGGTTTCCCGCTTTATCTGCTGAAATAGAGTGGCAGCGCCTTCGTGGCAGCGTACCATCATGCCAAGCCACTGCTTACAACGGTCGGAAAGGTAGCGGCCGGGCTCACGGATGTTGCAATGCTCAAGGTATTCCTGGGGGCTGTGCAGTACTGTCTCGGCGAATTGTACCAGTAAGGCCCGGGTTTCGAGCCAGTCAGGCATGGTGCTGTCGGTATCCTGCAGGGATTTCAGTCGGGTAGCGAGCAGAGGTTGGGCGATCGCGCCGCGACCAATCATAATGTCGCTGCAACCACTGGCCATTATGCAGCGCTGATAGTCGTCAATGGACCAGATCTCGCCATTGGCAATGATATTCAGTGACACATGTTCACGTATTTTGCCGATCCATTCCCAGTGAGCGGGTGGTCGGTAGCCTTCAACCTTAGTGCGGGCATGAATTGTCAGGGTGTCAGCACCGGCTGACTCGATGGCGACGGCATTCTCTATGGCCAGGGATTTATCCTCGAAACCGAGCCGCATTTTTGCCGTAACGGGTATGTGTTCAGGGACGGCCTGACGAACAGACTGAACGATACGATGCAGGGTGTCCGGTTCTTTTAGTAATGCTGCACCACCCTTGTGTCGATTAACCGTTTTAGCCGGGCAACCGAAGTTGATATCAATGCCGAGAGCGCCCAGTTCTGCGGCGCGGGCGGCATTGTCTGCCATGGTGGCGGGGTCATTACCCAGCAACTGGATGAACACCGGCGTGCCGGCACGCGTGTGGCCACCCTGTTTCAATTCCGGGCATAGTCTGAAAAAAACAGCTTCGGGCAGCAGAGTATTGGTGATCCGGATAAACTCCGTCACACAGAGATCGAAGGCGCCGTTATCAGTCAGCAGCTGGCGCATCAGGTAATCGACAACCCCTTCCATCGGGGCGAGGACAAGTCGCATCGGCAGACACCGTTCCTGTGGCGGAAAAGGGCGGTACTCTATCACTCCTGTAAAAACAGACAACTGTCATTGGTACGGTGGACGCTGTCTGCATGCGTGACAAATCATTGCACTATTCATGACATGAATCATGGAAATAAATGCTGAAGTAATAAGTATAAATACAGTCAATATTGCGCGACCCCGGTATTCGGGTAAAATGGCCCCGAAATTCAAGACCGTGTAATAAGTGAAACGTCGTGTGTCAGGTGTCGTTTAGTAGCCGGAACACGAACGATAACAACGAAATAAGGAAGCGCCATGTCTCCAGCGGATCTCATGAGCGAAGGCGTGAACCTGATGCTGTTCGGCATGGGCTTTGTCTTCGTATTCCTTACCCTCCTGGTCATTGTGACCAGTATCATGTCAAAAATCATTCAGGCCACGAAGCCGGAGGAGCCCGAACCTGTTGTTGCCAGGGCTCCTGTCGCGACAGTCGGTGACCCTGCAAGTGATCCGGTACTGCTCGCCGTGATTCATGAAGCGGTTCAGCAGCATCGCGCGCGTCGCCAGTAGTCAGGTTAACGAGTCAAGGGGGAGTGTTACCGAATGTCTGAGAACAAGAAACCGCTAGGCATTACTGATGTGGTGCTGCGCGATGCGCATCAATCTCTTTTTGCAACCCGTTTGCGCCTTGAGGACATGTTGCCCATCGCCGAAAAACTGGACCAGGTAGGTTTCTGGTCCCTGGAAACCTGGGGCGGCGCAACCTTTGATAGCTGCATTCGTTTCCTGGGTGAAGATCCCTGGGAGCGTCTTCGTGCGTTGAAGAAGGCGATGCCCAAAACGAAACAGCAGATGTTGCTGCGTGGTCAGAACCTACTCGGTTACCGTCATTACGCGGATGATGTCGTCGATACCTTTGTTGAGCGCGCCGTTGCCAATGGGATGGATGTGTTCCGTGTCTTTGATGCGATGAATGATCCCCGTAATCTGCAGCAGGCCATGAAAGCGGTCAAGGCGCAGGGGGCGCATGCGCAGGGCACGATTTCTTACACGACAAGTCCCGTTCATAACACCGGTATGTGGGTCGATCTGGCCAAGCGTATTGAAGACATGGCGGCTGACTCTCTCTGCATCAAGGATATGGCTGGCATTCTTACGCCTTATGACGCCTATGAGCTGGTGTCGCGATTGAAGGCGGAAACCAATCTGGACATTCATTTGCATTGCCATGCAACCGCCGGTCTTTCATCCATGACCATTCTTAAGGCGATTGAAGCAGGTGTAGACCGTGTTGATACCGCGATTTCGTCGATGTCCATGACCTATGGCCATTCGCCGACCGAATCCATTGTTGCTGCACTGCAGGGCACTGATCGCGATACAGGCTTGGATATTAACGCTCTGGAAGAGATTGCGGCCTATTTCCGGGACGTCCGGAAGAAGTACGCCAAATTTGAAGGTGCGCTGCGTGGTATTGATTCCCGTATCCTGGTCGCCCAGGTACCCGGCGGCATGCTGACCAACATGGAAAGCCAGCTCAAGGAGCAGGGCGCAGC
This sequence comes from uncultured Kistimonas sp., assembly GCA_964291505.2. Classification (GTDB taxonomy): domain Bacteria; phylum Pseudomonadota; class Gammaproteobacteria; order Pseudomonadales; family Endozoicomonadaceae; genus Kistimonas. Next base: position 1,455,770 of record OZ220216.1, read on the forward strand.
GGATAAATTCGACGATGTGTTGAAAGAGATTCCGCGTGTCCGTGAAGATCTTGGGCACATCCCACTGGTGACACCGACCTCTCAGATCGTCGGTACCCAGGCCGTATTGAATGTCCTGACCGGTGAACGCTACAAGACCATTTCAAAAGAGACCCAGGGCATTCTAAAAGGAGAATATGGTGCAGCACCGGCAGCGTTCAACAGTGAGCTGCAGGCTCGGGTGTTGGATGGCGCCGATCCCATCACCTGTCGTCCGGCTGATGTGCTTGAGCCTGAAATGGCCCGCCTGACTGATGAAGTGAATGCCCAGGTGAAGGAGAAGGGCATCACATTGGCGGAGAATGCCATTGATGATGTACTGACGGTCACCCTGTTCCCGCAGATCGGTCTCAAGTTCCTGGAAAATCGTGGCAATCCCGATGCCTTTGAGCCTGCTCCGACAGATCAGGAGCTGGTGGCGCGTGAATCTGATAAGCCTGAAGTGTATACCGTTACGGTCAGCGGTCAGGAGTATGTGGTGGAAGTGGCCGATGGCGGGGATATCTCCGGTATCAAGCCGGTATCGGTTGCCCCGGGTGGTCAGGCTGCCGCTGCCAGTGCGCCAGTCACCGGTGGTGAGCCTATGCCTGCGCCGTTAGCGGGCAACATCTGGAAGGTGCATGTCCAGCCCGGTCAGCAGGTTCAGGAAGGGGATGTGCTGATTATCCTGGAAGCCATGAAAATGGAAACGGAAGTGCGTTCTCCCCGTACGGGTACGGTGGGGTCGGTATCCGTCAAGGAAGGTGATTCCGTTGTTGTTGGCGATACGCTGTTGATGCTGGCCTGAGGAGTGCACCATGGAAAAATTGTTAACACTCCTGTACGGGTCAGGACTCTATAACCTGACCCTGGGACAGTTCGTCATGATTGTAGTGGGCTTCGGCCTGCTGTTCCTGGCGATACGGAAAAACTTTGAGCCGCTTTTGCTGGTGCCAATCGGTGTTGGCGGCATTCTTGCCAATATTCCCGAAGCTGGTCTGGCATACTCTGCGGTTGAGCAATTGATTCACAAGGCTAACCCGGCCCACGTTGAAGCGATGGCGGGTGTGTTGGGTGTGGGCTTTGAGTCTGTCAAGCAATTGCTGCAGGTCTATGAGTCGGCGCCGGCAGAGGTTCAGTTTGCGGCCTCCCAGCTGGCGCAGAACCTGACCTACAGCAACGGCATGCTATACCAGTTCTACTCCGTGGCCATTGCCAGTGGTATTGCACCGCTGGTTATTTTCATGGGTGTCGGTGCGATGACGGACTTTGGACCGCTACTGGCTAACCCCCGCACACTGTTCTTGGGTGCGGCGGCGCAGTTCGGTATCTTTGCAACCATCCTGGGGGCACTGGGAATGACGGCGCTGGGTGTAATGGATTTCTCCGTTGCGCAGGCTGCAGCGATTGGCATCATTGGTGGTGCGGATGGGCCAACAGCAATCTATGTGTCCAGCATGCTGGCGCCGGAACTGTTGGGAGCTATCGCGGTATCCGCCTATTCCTATATGGCGCTGGTACCGCTGATTCAGCCGCCGATTATGCGTGCCCTGACCACCGAGGAAGAGCGTCGCATAACCATGACGCAGCTGCGCCCTGTCAGCAAGCGTGAGAAGATTGTTTTCCCGCTGGTGCTGCTGGTGTTGGTTGCCCTGTTGTTGCCGGATGCAGCGCCGCTACTGGGCATGTTCTGCTTCGGTAACCTGATGCGCGAGTGTGGTGTGGTGGATCGGCTGTCTGATACTGCACAGAATGCGCTGATCAACATCGTCACCATCTTCCTGGGGCTGTCGGTGGGTTCAAAGCTGGTAGCAGACAAGTTCCTGCAGGCTGAAACCCTGGGTATCCTCAGTCTGGGTATCGTGGCGTTTTGTATCGGTACTGCGAGTGGTGTCCTAATGGCCAAGGGGCTGAACCTGATCAGCAAGACCAAGGTGAATCCGCTGATTGGTTCTGCAGGGGTATCCGCGGTGCCGATGGCTGCCCGGGTGTCCAACAAGGTTGGCCTGGAGGCCAATCCTCAGAACTTCCTGCTGATGCATGCAATGGGGCCCAACGTAGCCGGAGTTATCGGCTCGGCTGTGGCAGCAGGTGTTATGATCAAGTACGTTTTGGGTTAACCTGTCAATGACGTGTAACCGCCGAAGTATCGGCGGTTACACCATCTCTTCCTGATACACTTAACATTACACAATCTGCAGACAACTCCCAACGCTTGAGCGTGTCTGCGCCACCTCACATAAAAATGCGAATAGTGTGCTTTCAGTGTCGTCTAGAACATGCTGATTAATGAAGAATCAAGAGTCGTGGCCTAGATGAAGTTCAGATGTTAATGCGTGAATATATAGGGCTTAATAGAATGACATGCGGTCAGAAGTGGGCGTCATGTGAGCAGGCATCATGGTCAACATGACGTCTTTTTTTATAGGTAACACGCGGTGCGGTATCGCTCATTGAGAAATGTGATTCCTCTTGTCTCGGCCGGGAGGGTTTGACCATATAGCTGTCTGAAGACGTGTTGTAATTACTGCTCTCCAAGTCCATTGATTCTTTGTTGAAATGACGCTGTGGTTTTTCATTGCCTGACGCGGGCGTGGTATTGTTTTGCATATTCAGGCGCATGCGGTAGGGATGTCCGTAACCACGCTTTCTTTTGGGCTTGTGTTCTTTAGGTTCGGGAGGCTTGATACCAGTAAACTCTTCGTAAACCGTGGTATACATGTATTTGCTCATTATATCGCTCCAGCGAAGGGAATCCTGTGTCTATTAAAATCGTTATGGGCCGAATACTAGTAAATGGCCAATAGAGCTAATATAGGTAGGTTTACCTAAAATGGAGTTGATTTTTCTTGTTTTTTTTAGCTTTTTTCTGTTCTTATACGCTAATTGAATAAAATGATATTTGTCGTCTATAAAATGGATTTAACCAGTCCGTTTTTTCTGTTTCTGGTGGGTAGAAATACGTTGTTATTCTAACCCTCTCTTCCTGTGAATCTGTTCTGCTTAGGTGCTAGTACAGATAGTAAAACCTCAAAAACTATTTAGTATCCCCAACTACTTTTGATTTTTATGGCACCGTTGTCTCCGTATGCAGTTGATGTATTGGCCTGACTGGCGCGGAAAAACCAGACAATAACGATGCTGATGTGACATCCCTCACTATCTGGAGCAGGCATGCTGGGCAGAATTCACTCAACTGACTCATTTGGAACTGTTGATGGACCGGGTATCCGGTTTGTGATTTTCACGCAGGGCTGTGTGATGCGTTGCCGTTACTGCCATAACCGCGATACCTGGAGCATGAAAGACGGGGAGATGGTCTCAGTTGGAGACCTGATGGAAAAGATCCGTGCTGTAAAACACTTCCTGTCAGGTGGTGTGACCGTTAGCGGTGGTCAGCCCAGCCTTCAGCCAGAGTTTGTTGGTGAACTGTTCCGTGCCTGCCGTAAGGAAGGGATTCACACCTGTCTGGATACCAATGGTTATGTCAAAGGTATTACCAATCCCATTGCCGACATGATTGAGCAAACCGATCTGGTCATGCTTGATATCAAGCACATGGACAACGACCTGCATCGGAAACTGACGTACGTTGGCAATGAGCGTGTGCTGAACTTTGCCCGTTATCTCCAGGAGATCAATAAGCCGACCTGGATCCGCTATGTGGTTGTTGAGGGTTATACAACAGATCCTGTTTATGCCGAGCAACTGGCTGAGTTCATTGCGCCCATGAAGAATATCGAGAAGGTGGAGTTGCTGCCTTATCATGCGCTGGGTAAGCATAAGTGGGATCTGATGAAGGATATCTATGAGCTTGAAGAGGTGACGCCGCCTTCTGAAGAATTGATGCGGGATCTGCAGCGCATCTTCCTCAATAAGGGTATTCAGGCAATTTATTAAGCCAAATAAAAAAGGCGATCATATGATCGCCTTTTTTATTATCCGTTCAGAATCAGTTATAGATACGATTTTCCTGTTCCTGAACGCGAATGAAGGTCGTGCGTTTGGTCAGCTCTTTCAGCTGGGCTGCGCCCACATAGGTGCAGGCAGAGCGGGTGCCGCCAAGAATATCCTGGATGGTGATTGCAATCGGACCGCGATAGGGAATCTTGACGGTCTTGCCTTCCGAAGCGCGATACTCCGCTACGCCGCCACTGTGTTTGTCCATGGCCGTTGCTGAACTCATGCCGTAAAACAGCTTGAACTGTTCGCCATCTTCCTCAATCAGTTCGCCGCCAGATTCATCGTGACCAGCGAGCATGCCGCCCAGCATGACAAAATCAGCACCGCCACCAAAGGCTTTCGCGACATCGCCCGCACAGGTGCAGCCGCCATCGGAAATAATTTGTCCACCCAGTCCGTGGGCTGCATCGGCACATTCAATAACGGCTGACAGCTGCGGATAACCGACGCCGGTCTTGACACGGGTTGTGCAGACAGAGCCAGGACCAATACCGACTTTAACAACGTCAGCGCCGCCCAGTAACAGCTCTTCTACCATTTCACCGGTGACGACATTACCGGCAATGATGACTTTGTCAGGCCATGCCTTGCGCACTTTAGCCACAAAAGCGACAAAGTGCTCAGAGTAGCCATTGGCAACGTCAATGCAGATGAAATAGAGCTTGGGATGGGTTGCCAGGATACGGCTCAGTTTTTCAAAGTCGTTGTCGGAGGTGCCGCTGCTGACCATGACGCGGTGATAAAAGTCATCCGTCGCATCACTCAGGAATTCGTTCCACTGCTCTTCCGTGTAGTGCTTGTGAATGGCGGTGAGCATGCCATGCTGGGCCAGTGCAGTGGCCATTTCAAAGGTGCCGACGGTATCCATATTGGCCGCGATGACGGGAACGCCACGCCACTCGCATCCGGAATGCATAAAGTGGAAAGTGCGGTTCAGATCGACCTGGGATCGGCTCTTCAGGGTGGATCGCTTGGGGCGAATCAGGACATCCTTGAAGCCGAGCTTGATATCGTTTTCTACACGCATGAACAGTTCTGTGCCTTTACGTTGGGCTGGTGTCGTCGTTGGCAGCCATCAGTCTTTCCGGCTTATAGCGCACTATAATGCCGGCTATTCAGCGTATAAGTGATTGCCAAGCCTGACTGATCTGGCCTAGCACTTATACGGGCGGAGTATCAGTGAAATACTGTTCGTTGTAAAGTTTTTAACCGGCGCCTGCCATGGTCTTCTTTTGGCTATGAGGGCTGAATGTTGAGCGTACAGGCTGCTGGGAAGGAGTACCGCGATGAAACTGTATAGCCGCAATGTGTCGCCTGCGGATCAGATGGTTCGACTGGCGTTGCTGTTCAAGGATATCGATCATGTGATGGCTGAGTCAGATGCCGAGGCGCTGGCCGGGTTGCATTATCAGGGTGGGGCACATGAATCCCCGGTACTCGATACGGGGGATCAGCAGCTGACACAGGCCATGGCAATCCTTGAGTATCTTGAGGATGTTCATCCTGAGCCTGCGTTATTGCCGGAACAGCCCCTGGTGCGCGCCAGAGTTCGTAGTTTTGCCCAGCTGATTTTCAGCGATATCCAGCCTTATGCCCATGCGCGGGTGTCAGGTTATATGGAAAACCGTTTGCAAATAGCGAGGGAGGAGCAGGCACTCTGGTTTTGTCACTGGCTGGAAACCGGTCTTGCACGGCTGGAATTTATGCTGGCTCACCAGGCCCAGACGGGGACTTATTGTTTTGGTGAGCAGCTCACTATGGCGGATTTGATACTGGTGCCGCTGGTAGTGACGGCAGGGAGACTGGATATTGATATGCGTTCATTTCCACATATTTCCCGCATTGTCGAGAATTGCATGGAGCTTGAACTGTTCGAGTGGTTGCAGTCTTGATACCGGTGCGACGCAAGCGTACGTGCACCGGTAATATTGATTGTGTCGGGATCAGTTGATCAATGTGTTGATCTTGGTCTTGATAAGATCCATGGCAATACGGTTTTTGCCGCCCCTGGGAATGATCAGGTCAGCATGCTGGCGCGAGGGCTCAATAAACTGCTGGAACATTGGTCGGACCGTTTCCATGTACTGGCTGATGACAGACTCCATATCCCGTCCGCGGCTCACAATATCCCGCTGCAGGCGGCGGATCAGGCAGATGTCAAGTGGTGTATCCATATAGAAGCGCAGGTCAAACTGCTTGCGGACATCCGGGTTGACAAACAGCAGGATGCCCTCATAAATCACCACCCGTGAAGGGCGTACGGTGCGGGTTTCGCTGGTGCGGTTATGGATGGAATAATCGTAGGTCGGAACCTGGATGGCTTCCCCTTGCTTGAGCATCTGGAGATGCTGCAGCATCAGGTTATGGTCGATCGCGTCCGGGTGGTCGTAGTTGGTGAGAACACGTTCATCCATGCTCAGGTGTGACTGGTCCTTGTAATAGGAATCCTCGGATATAACGCTGAGGTGTTCGCTTTTCAGTTCTTCAACCAGGGTTTCAGCCAGCAGGCTTTTTCCGGAAGCTGAAGCGCCGGCAATACCGACCAGGATGGGTTTCTGTGGCATGGGGAAATCTCTGAGGCAGACGCGGTATAAATACCGCCAACTATAGCTGAGCCTTGGGTTTAGCTGAATTCGTCATTCTACGTAACCCGTTGTTTATCCGCTGGCGTTTGTGTGTGTTGCCTGGATCGGTTATAAAACGGCGCTTTTTGGGGCCGCTATAGGCCTGTACGGTTGTAATTGATTTCAGGGCGAGATGACAGGATACGGTATGAATGTGCTGACAAATCCCAGCCAGCTGCTGGTTAAAAACAGTGATGTGCTGGAGGCTGAACGTATTCTCGTTGTACAGCCGGAAAACGATCACTTTGTGCCGCAGCTGAGTCAGCAGGGTGCGGCGTCAGTCAATGTTTATACCACCAGTGAGGCGGTTCGCTCACGGCTTGCAGATCTTGGTGTCAACGAAGAATGTCTTGCTTATGGCGCCTGTATTCCCGGTCAGAAAGAAAAGCCGGATACCATTATTGTGTATTTGCAGAAAAGCCGGGAGTTCATGAATTACCTGTTGGCAATGTGTCTGCCTCTGCTGCCAGACAATGGTCGTTTGTTGCTGGTGGGTGAAAATAGTCATGGTATAAAGTCCTGGCAAAAGCGGCTGGCGACGTATGGTGATGTCGAAAAGATTGATTCTGCCCGTCACTGTTCGTTGTATGTATTAACACTAGCGGTTAAACATTCGCAGTTTGTTATTGACGACTGGAAAGCATCATTTGAAGAGGTCGTGAATGATGTATGTATCAAGGCGGTGACATTGCCTGGGGTATTTAATCATGGCCGTTTGGATGTGGGCACCCGGTTATTGCTGGAAACCATGGAGACGGGTTTTAAAGGCGATATTCTCGATTTTGGTTGTGGCTCGGGCGTTGTTGGTACCTGGTTGGCGAAGCGGTTTCCGGGCATTCGCCTGTCACTGCTCGATAATGACGCCATGGCCTTGGCAGCTACCCGTGAAACTTGCCGGATTAATGAGGTCGAGCCTGTGGCTGTCATTGGCAGTAATGGTTTGGAAAACGTCCGTGGACGTTTTAATGCGATTGTTTCCAATCCTCCTTTTCATGAAGGGGTGAAAACGCAGTATGAAACAACCGAGCAATTTCTCAGGGAATCGAAGTCACTGTTGAAAACCAGAGGACGCCTGCGGATTGTGGCTAACAGTTTTCTGCGTTATCCGCCGATTATCGAAGCTGTTTTTGGACACTGCCATGTTTTGGCAAAACGGGATGGTTTTACGGTTTATGAAGCCATTAATGGCTGATAGCTGAGCAGGTGATGGCAGAGTTTTTTTCTGCCATCACCTGTTGCTGTATTTACAGTGAGCTTAACAGTGTCGCAACGGCCTGCTTGAGTCGCTGATCTCGTTGTTCAGGGTCAAGGCCTTTCAGCATGACCCCTTGCAGTGCGCCATTCCACAGTATTTCGTCTGTATCCGCCCGAATCAGGGTTATTCCGATGGTGAGCTTGCTGTCTTCCTGGCTGATCACCAGGCCCGGGTTCAGGCCCATGGCTGAAGCCAACTCTGCATCACTCAGGAGGTATTCAGAGGCAAGGCCGAATCGAACCCGGATCGTGTGTTCAGTCAGTTCCCCTTCATGTAGCCCTTTGTTTTCGAGTGTTGCCTTGATCACGTTCTCAAGGCGTGTATAAGCAGCATCCCTCATGGGTACCAGTGGGTCTTCACGGGGAACATAAACGGGCTCGTAGACGGCAGCATCATAGTGTTTGATGTCGAAGGGTTTCTGGACGCCGGTTGTCATGGCGTAACTGGCAAGATTGTGTTCATTCGACAGATTGGAGCAGGCGGACAGCATGAATGCCATGCAGCCAAGGGCGAGTGCGGTTGTCAGGGATCGCATGGTTTGACTCCTGCTTTGTTCTTTTGGATTCGAATCGGTCTGTTTATTGTTGCTCTTATTGTGCCCGTTTCAGTCGGGTTTGAATATTGTTGTACCGTCAATGGATAGAAAAGACGAAACGGTTATGACGCTCATTGTCTCTCCGTTATTACTGTTGCAGTGTTTATTTCAATGCTGTCTATTCAGTGCGTTTTAACGCTGGAATCAGCATCAATAGCGCATTTGGAAATAGCGAATTACCGGGCGATTTCGTTTTAATCAGCTTGAGGGGTATCTGACTACATATCCTTATAGGAATCAGCCGTTATATCACTCGGGTAGGGAGGTGTGTTGAATGACGGGGGTAAGGGGATTATTAGCATCGCTGGGGGTGGATGCCCCACTGTTAGGGCGCCTGAAGGATGGTGAAACCATTGCAAGTCACAAAAAGTTTGATCCTCAATTGCTGGAGGCAATCCACGCCATAGCTTATGCCCGTTATGAAGCCGGGCATGTCGAGGAAGCTGAATCGTTGTTTCTGTTTCTGGGTATGCATGATCACACGGAACCGCGTTATCTCCAGGGGGTTGGGATGCTGTCGTTTTGCTTTGGGCGATTCAGACAGTGCCGTAGCCTTGCTGGAACAGGCGATTACGCTGGATGAGCAAAATCCCCACGCATTATTGGCGCTTGGATCGGTTTATGAGGCATCCGGTGAGATGGTACAGGCTCAGCAGATGTTTGAGCGGGCGATTCAGGCGTGTGGTGATCAGTCGCAATTACGAGCGGAATTAGGACTGGCTAAACAGGCATTACAGGCTATGCAGGAGGCAGGCTGATGGCAAGAATTGATGGGACATCGGGCAATCAGCCTGTCAGGCCTCAGGAAGAACTCACTCCCGGTCAGATTGAACGGACGACAGTATCGGCAGGTAATCTTGGCCAGGGCGTGAGTTTCGGGCAGGTTTCTGAAAACTCTGTCGATGGTGTCGTAAGGCAGGATGGCGGCCGCCTGCTTTTGGCACCGCCAACGTCAACCGATGTGAGTTATCTAGGCACTCTGTCTCCGGATCAGCTTGAGTCATTACTGAATGGGTTAAAAGCTGAAAAGGAAGATCTTGAGATCAAGAATCAGGTTGAAATTCTGGAAGATCTCAAGGCTCGTAAAGAAGAAAAAAGCGCACAAAAGACCGTGGAGCTGCTGGAACGACTGGAAAATGCTCAGGAGGACCGCTCCTGTGGTGTGGTTAAGGCGGTATTTGGTGCGCTGTTGGGGCCGGTTGGTATTCCTTTATTGGTGACAGGTATTCAGCAGGCGGAAAGTGCGAAGCATCGAATGGAATCTGTGAATGCTGAGATTAAACACTACTATCTTCAGCATTATGGTGAGGAAGGCGCAGCAGCGATTGAAAAGTTTCAGGATGAATATGAAGATGCCTTTTCTCCTCAAGTTACACGTAGAGTTTCTTATGGGCACCGGACGCCACTCACTTATTCTCCTCGTGTGCATTCTTATGATGTATCAGTCAAAAATGTTGAGGCAAAGCAACATGATTTGAAAATGAAGGCTGATGAGTTGCTGACTTCCGGCGTTATTAGTGAAACAGTGCACAATGATCTGATTCAGTTGATTGCTCGTAAGGCAGATAGTCAGGATGTTGCTGCTGTCTTTTTGTATGATGCCGTATCGCATTCCGCAGGGTATGACGCACCAGATGATGCATCTTCGGAGGCACCATCACCGGTAGAGTCTAATGAGACCATGTCACCGGTAGAGTTCCAGAAATGGTTCGCGAAGTTTGTCAGGGATTCAGAAGCCGAAGAGGAAATGATGTCGGATATCCAAAGGAAGATTGAGGAAGCTAAATACGCTGTGTTATCTGGGGCAAAAGATCAGCGAAGCTTACTGCAAAATCAAAATCATAATATTTAGTTAGTCTTTTTTGGGGAATTAGGGTGTGCAGGAATTATATTTGATGTCAGGCCTAAGAGGTGCAACATGTCTGAGTTAAAAAATGTCATTAAGGCACTGGGTATAGAATCAAGTGTTTTATGGCGGTTGCGAGATGGATTCACTATCGCTGAATTTAAAGGAATTGATGAAGGTGTGCTTGAAGCTATCTATTCAATGGCTGTGATTAATTTTCAATCGGGTAAATTGAGAGAGGCGGAGCAACAGTTCTTTTTTCTTTTTTTGCATAATCATAGCGAATCGAAATTTTTGGTTGGACTGGCTGTTTGTCGGTTTGAGATGGGGTTTCCTGATAATGCTATTGGGTTATTGAAAATGGCTTTGGGATATAATGATCAAGATTGCCATGCTAGAGCGGCTTTAGGGCGTATGCTGCTGAGTCTAGGTCGGCATAGTGAAGCTGTAGTTACGTTCGACGAGTTATTAGAGGTAGCAAAAGGAAGGGCTGACTTTAAAAAAGATGAAAAGAAGATCGAAGCATTTTTGAAGTCGTTTAAGGAGAATAGTGATGTCTAAGGTGGAGGGTGGTAATAATTATATCCCTGTTCAGAAGTTGAATGATATGGAGCCAAATGCCAATGTTTCTATTGGATCGGGCAATATCGATAATAGGATTGGTGTTAGTTATTTATCTGAGCAGCAACAAGCTTCGTTACAGTCCCTGGTTGGTGGAGGTTTTCAGCTGGCGGAACCCCTTGCGGGTAATAGTCATGGTCTTGCTTCGATTGATCCGCAGTCATTATTGTCGCTTTTGCAGGGGCTGAAAGCTGAAAAAAGTGATCTTGAAACAGAAAATCAGATAGAAGTACTCAAAGATCTAAAGGCCAGAAAAGAAGAAAGTGCACAAAAAACAATTGACCTTTTGGAAGGCCGTTCAGAAGCAGAGTCTGTGAGTAAGTGTGAAAAAGCTGTTATGTCCTTTGCGCTAGCTACGTCGCCCGGTCTTGCGTTTAGTCCTAGCTTCATGGAGAAATATAACGCTACTGTAAATGGCGTCGATAAGATTAACGATAAAATTGATTCACTGTATTCGAGTTACTATGGCAATGAAGGTGCTTTGTCATTGAAAGAATATGTTAATGAATATGATAAAATAGATGAAGCATTGCGTCATGAAAAATTGGATGAGTTGATGGATAAAGGGATTATAGATAGTGAAATGTATACTGATGTTAGTCAATTGATTAATGGCCAGGCGCCACGTCTAGATGTTGAGGCAGTGTTTTTGCATGAGGCGATTAATCATGCAGATGAAAAAACTTTTTCAGAGATAGATTCTGTTACCAAGTATCATCTTGAGAATAAAGAAGAGCCAATGTCAAATGCTGAATTTTTGAAATGGTTTAAAGATAAGGTTGCAGAAGAGGAGAGGCTTGAGAGAGCATTGAAGGATATTGAAGAGGCTATTGAATCAATAATGCAAGGAGCATCAGGTCAGAGAGAATTATATAGTATGCAAAACCGGGGGGTTTGATTTTATATCAGGTCAATGAGTTTTAATATGATTACTGCGTTGTCTGTTATCAGAAAAATTTAAAATGTGTCTTTGAAATGCTTGTCGCTAAGTTAAATTGTATTTGCTGAGTTGGTTTGGATAGCGAAAATTCGTGATCTTTGGCTAGGTACCCCATTGCACAAACAGCTGCTCTGGCGCTGAAATATGAACGGGATCGTATAGAAAAGGATATCAAGCGGTTGAAGGATCGTCTTTTGGGTCTTGAGCAATAAGCAAAGGAGAAAGGGGTGCGGCTGGGAGTGGTATCGGGAGATTTAGGGGCGTTTGCAGAAAAATCCCTAGCCTCAGCCTAAGTGTCCCCACAAGTGTCCCCAGATTGGGATTTTTAAACCTTGTCGGATGCGTGGTTATGCGTGGTTACTAAGTGATTGATTTTTCTGGCGTCCCTACCAGGACTCGAACCTGGATCGGCCGCTTAGGAGGCGGCTGTTCTATCCGGTTGAACTATAGGGACATTGCTTGAACTAACGTCTATACAATTAAGCACATATAGCTGTTGTCGCTCATCCAGATGCGTCGCTATCATAGACGATTATATGGCTTTTCATCAATAGCTTGTCTTGTTAGTGTCTTTGGATTGTCGCCCGGATGAAACCCTCCTGAATCATGAAGTTGTCGATCATTATCCCGGTCTTGAATGAAGCATCTGTCTTACGGCAAAAGTTGTCTGGACTGCAATGTTTCAGAACCGCTGGTCATGAACTAATTCTGGTGGATGGCGGAAGTGATGATGAAAGCCTCCTCACAGCAGAAGGGCTGGTCGATCAGGCGATCAGTGCGTCAAGAGGGCGCAGTTTACAAATGAATGCCGGAGCAGAGATTGCAACGGGCGATGTTTTGCTGTTTTTACATGCCGATACCACGTTGCCGATGGATGCTGATGTGCTGATAGCAAACTGTCTGAGAGCCGGTGAAGGATGGGGGCGATTTGATGTCCGGTTAACAGGGCAGCATGGTTTATTCCGAATTGTTGAGCGGATGATAAGTTGGCGGTCTCGACTGACCGGGATTGCTTCCGGTGACCAGGGCATGTTTGTTTCGGCTGGCCTGTTTAACCGGCTGGAAGGCTTTGCCCCTATCCCGTTGATGGAAGACCTTGAACTTTCCCGGCGACTGATTAAGATTCAGCGACCGCATTGCCTGAAGGCCTGTGTGGTCACGGATAGTCGGCGCTGGGAAAAGCATGGCATCTTGAGGACTGTACTGCTGATGTGGCGTTTGCGTATACAGTTTTACGCCGGTGTTGCCCCGGAAAAGCTGTCTAAGTCGTATCGAACCAATGGTAAGGGCTCTGCTTGATTACTGAATACTAGGGACAGTGTATGTTTGCCTACCCTGATGCTGCCATCCTGTTATTTGCCAAACCTCCGTTGCCGGGGCGGGTAAAAACCCGATTGATTCCTGCTGTTGGCGAAGAAGGCGCCTGTGATATCCATGCTTCCTTGTTGAACCGAGTGGGGGGGCAATTGGCGCAATGGCAGCTAGCGCCCTTACAGCTCTGGATGGGGATGGAAGGGGAATTTTCCTGCCTTTTTGATGCCTGGTTGCGCGTGTTGCAGTGTGATGGAGACCTTGGTCAGCGAATGGCGCAGGCAGCTATAGAAAACCTGGAAGGTGAAATTCATAAAATTCTGTTTTTGGGCAGCGATTGCCCAGTGCTGACCAGAGAATATCTTGAGTCTGCGCTGAAAGGACTGGATGCCGTTGATGTTGTGCTCGGACCCGCAGAGGATGGCGGTTATGTATTGTTGGCTATGCGGCGTTATATTCCTCAATTATTCAGCGGAATAGACTGGGGAACTGACAGAGTGCTGGAACAAACCCGCTGCCGTTTGCGCGAGGCGCAGGTTAGCTGGTTGGAGCTGGATACGCTGTGGGATGTGGACCGTCCAGAGGATCTGGCACGTTATCAGGCGCTGCCATAATCTGGTGGCACAGTTACGTGTTGATCCCGTCTATCTAAGTGCGTTTTTGCCGTGCATTGTCAGTTTTTCGTAGCAAATATCCTTTGCCATTGATCGCGTTAAGGGTTGTTACGGGTGTCAATATCCCGACTGGCAGTTTTTTATTTTGATGTATCGGGTGCCGCCAATGTTTATTGGCTATCCCGCAGGTATAATTAGGTAATCAGTCCAACAGAATGCGTAAACAATCTTTGGGAGAAATCATGCGTGTTGCCTGTCTTCGGTGGACATCCGCCGTGATGCTGGTACTGGTTAGCCAGTTTGCCAGCGCCTATGAACCGGTGTCCTACGATGACCCGCTGGAGCCGATGAATCGTAAAATATTCCATTTTAATGAAAAAATGGATCAGTGGATTCTTGACCCGGCAGCCAGAGGGTATGACAAGGTCACCCCTGAGCCCGTTCAAAAGCTGGTGACTTCATTTTTCCAGAACCTGGGGGAAGTCCGTAATTTAGTGAACGCGGTACTTCAGCTCCGGGTGGGGGACGCGGCAGCAACCAGTGGCCGTTTCGTGATCAACTCAACCATCGGTATGATGGGGATGCTGGATGTTGCCACAGAGCTGGGCATTGAGCGTCGTTACCAGGATTTCGGTCTGACCCTGGCCCGTTGGCATGTTCCCTCTGGTCCCTATGTGGTTTTGCCGTTCTACGGCCCCAGAACTGCCCGCTCCACTGTAGGTTTTGTGCCTGACCTTGAGCTGAACCCCACCAACAGCCTTGAATGGTGGAGTCCGGAATTCATGGCGGTTCATACGCTGGACATCCTTGATACCCGTAACCGCCTGCGGGGCGCAGAAGGCCTGATTGTCGGCGACAAGTACATCTTTATTCGGGATGCCTATCTGCAGAGCCGTCAGTTCATGATCACCGGCGAAGTGCCGGAAGACGACTTTTAATGAAGATCGTCAGTGTATAAAAATGGCCGGGTAACCGGCCTTTTTTATGGGTTTTGCGCTAGAGTATAATCCTGCTTGCAGGCGCGGGCCTGAGCAGGTAATTTCATAGAATCCCTTAGCAATACTTCCTACTACCGGACGGTTAAAGCCAATGGGTCAGCGTTCAGCAATATCGGGGCAACGTCAGTTGCCAGCGAAAACCGGGTATCTGTTTCGTTTTAATAAGGAAAAATCATGACTGCAGGAAGCAGCCGACTCCTGGTGATTGATGATGACGCCATCGTGCGGGACAGTATTGTTGCCTATCTCGAAGACAGCGGCTTCGAAATTCTGCAGGCCGATAACGGTGAGTCCGGCCTGTCTGTCTTCACCGAATGCCAACCCGATCTCGTGTTGTGTGATCTTCGTATGCCGCGCATGGATGGTCTTGCACTGCTGAGAAAAGTCCATGAAATTTCTCCAGAGACGCCGTTTATCGTTGTATCCGGTGCCGGGGTGATGGCGGATGTTGTGGAAGCCCTGCGGTTGGGGGCCAGTGACTACATCATCAAGCCAATTGTCGATCTTGAGGTGCTGGAGTACGCGATCAAGCGTGCGCTCGAAAGTGCTGATCTGGCGGCCCAAAACCGTAAATACCGGGAAAGCCTGGAAGAGGCTATACAGTCCCTGAAAGAGAGTCTGGACGTATTGCGGGCGGATCAGAAAGCCGGTCGTCAGGTTCAGCTGAAGATGCTGCCGCCGACGCCGTTTACCTTCCAGGGCTATCAGCTGGACTACAAGATTTATCCCTCCCTCTACCTGAGTGGAGATTTTGTCGATTATTTCCCGGTCAATGACCACAGTTTTGGCTTCTATCTGGCGGATGTTTCCGGCCATGGGGCTTCGTCTGCTTTTGTCACGGTATTGCTGAAAAATATGTTCCTGACATTGTTGCAGGAATACCGATCCAAATCCCGGCCGGGGGTGGTCAAGCCCTCCTATGTCTTGAAATACCTGAACCAGGGGCTGCTGGCAACGGGGCTTGGCAAGCACGTCACGGTATTTGGCGGTATTGTCGATACCCGGGTGCATACGCTGACGTATGCGTTTGGCGGCCATTATCCATTTCCGATACTGTCTAGTCGTGATAAAACGGTACTTATTGAACGTAATGGTTTGCCAGTCGGCCTCTTTGAAGACGCCAGTTTCGAAGATGTGACCATTGACTTACCCCGGGACTTCTCTTTAACTGTGTTCTCCGACGGTATTCTGGAAGTGCTTCCCCAAAAGACACTGAAGGAAAAAGAAGATTATCTGTTATCGGTGATTAGTGAGGGTGCTACGACGGCAGAGGCATTGATGAGCCGGCTCAATCTGGAAGACATCCATGAGACACCGGATGATATCGCCCTGCTGGTACTGGCTAATACAACAGAATGAGTGCAGGAAAGATTCAGTTTGCCGAGAATGCCGGCACCTATGTCCTGAAGTTTGTGGGTGATGTGCGGATGACGCTCTGCACTACCCTCGACAAGGCGCTGGAGCATGTCTTGGCCCAGAAGGGCTTCAAGTCCATTCTGGTGGACCTGACAGAAACGGAAGGCATTGACAGCACGTCGCTTGGGCTGCTCGCCAAGTTATCCATCCAGGCCCGGAAGCGGTTTGGCATGATTCCTACGATTATCTCCTCGAACGAGGATATCAATCGCATCCTGTTGAGTATGGGATTCGACAAGGTCTTTGTGATTGTCAAGGAAGGGCAGGATGGCGCCCAGCTGCTGCGGGATCTGCCCAGTGTCGAATGCAGTGAGCAGGCTGCGAGAGAAAAAGTGCTGGCGGCACACCGGGAGCTGATGAACCTGAACGAAGAAAACCGCGTGGTGTTCCACGATCTCGTACGTTCATTAGAGAATGACACCCGGTAAGTGCTAGCCCCTCACCGATAACAGAAAGCCCGCATAATGGCGGGCTTTCTGTTATCCGCACATTTATCAGGCCATGTCTTTCAGGGTTTCTTCAAGCGTGACTTGATCCTTGGCAAAGTTGCGGATGCCTTCTGCCAGCTTTTCGGTCGCCATGGCATCCTGGTTCATTGCCCAGCGGAATTCAGCCTCTGATAGGCTGATTTTTTCCTCCTGACAGGTCGGCTGATCGGCATCCAGTTTGATCGCGAGCGATGCTTCGCTGGCACTTAATGCTTCCAGTAGCGCCGGGCTGATGGTAAGACGATCACAGCCAGCCAGTTCCCGAATCTCATCAACGTTACGGAAGCTTGCTCCCATCACCACAGTTTTGTAACCGTGTGTCTTGTAATAATTGAAAATACGGGTCACCGACTGCACGCCTGGATCTTCATGGGGCAGGTAGCTGTCACGTCCGCTCTGTTGTTTGTGCCAATCCAAAATTCTGCCAACAAAGGGAGAGATCAGGAACACACCGGCTTCGGCACAGGCAACGGCCTGGGCAAAGCTAAACAGCAGGGTCAGGTTGGTCTGGATGCCTTCTTTTTCCAGATGCTCGGCAGCACGAATGCCTTCCCAGGTTGACGCGATTTTGATCAGTACCCGCTCGGACGGCACACCGACCAACTGGTAAAGCTCAATCAGGCGATGGGCGCGCTCAATGGTTGCGGCGGTATTGAACGACAGGCGGGCATCGACTTCCGTGGAAATGCGACCAGGGATAATGCTGACAATTTCACTGCCGATCAGCACGGCTAGTTTGTCAGTGGTAAATGCCATTTTCTCTTCAGCGGTGCGACCGTGCTCCTGTCCCCAGCGAATCGCCTCTTTGACGAGAGACTGGTACTGAGGCATGGTGGCGGCCTTCAGCAGCAGGGTCGGGTTGGTGGTGGCATCTTGTGGTTTGAACTTACGGATGGCTTCAATATCACCGGTGTCCGCCACCACGGTGGTCATGGCACGTAATTGGTCGAGTTCTGTAGGCATGCTGATCGGCAGTTATCTTGTCAAAACGCGCAGTCTACCATTGCATTGTGGGAGCCGGGTAACGGAATATGCTTATCTCGGGAAGGGATTTTGTTATTTTGAACGTCCTGATTAGTTGTGCTGTCGCCTCTCAGTTGTATAGGTTCCAGCGGCAGTAGACGATATAATCAACGGTTTTTTAGCTGTAATCTCAAATCGCCGGATGACTGTGAAAGCGCATAACGAACCTTCCCGACTATTTTCTGTAGCACCAATGCTCGATTGGACTGACCGTCACTGTCGCTATTTTCTCAGGCAGATTTCCCAGTCAGCTTTGCTGTACACCGAGATGGTGACAACCGGCGCACTGATTCACGGCGATCGAAACCGCTTTCTCGATTTTCATCTGGAGGAGCAACCTGTTGCCCTGCAGTTGGGAGGCAATGACCCTGCCGTGCTGGCGCAGTGTGCGCAATATGCAGAAGAATGGGGTTATAACGAAGTTAACTTGAATATCGGTTGCCCCAGTGATCGTGTGCAGAATGGCCGGATCGGTGCTTGCCTGATGGCGGAGCCTGAAACCGTTGCAGCTTGTGTGCAGGCGATGCGCGACAAGGTAGATATTCCGGTGACAGTGAAACACCGTATTGGTATCAATGGCTGGGATTCCTGGGAAGCGCTGGTGGATTTCGTCGGACAGGTGGCTGAAGCGGGTTGTAAAACCTTCATTGTCCATGCCCGTATTGCGATCCTTGAGGGGTTGAGTCCGAAAGAAAACCGCGATATTCCACCGCTGCGATATGACGTTGTCTATCGCCTCAAGGAAACTTTTCCAGATCTGGAAATTATTCTTAATGGCGGTGTTAAAACCATCGCTGAAACCCAGGCGCATTTACAGCATGTGGATGGTGTGATGGTGGGGCGGGAAGCGTACCAGAATCCCTGGTTGTTAGCCGACGTTGATAATATTATCTACGGACAAGAAAACAACGAATCTGATAGCTTTCTGACTCGTCATGCTGTGATGGAAGCCATGTTGCCTTATATTGAGCAGTGCCTGGCTAATGGTAGTCATCTCAACCATATCACGCGTCATGTCTTGGGGCTGTTTAATGGTCAGCCGGGTGCTCGTCGGTTCCGACGACACCTTAGTGAGAATGGACATCGAGCGGGTGCGGGCATCGACGTGATTCGTGACGCATTGGCACTGGTGCCCGATATCCTGCCGTCAGCACAGATTCAGGACGAAACCCCATCAGCATGCTTGAGAAACTGAGTCATCTCGCGATCCGACTGACACCGTGGAGACCACTGTTATTCCTGGTGCTTTTCGGATCGTTATTGGCTGTTTGCATTGCGTTGTTTCAGTCAGTTTTACTGGAATCCAGCCCGATGTTTATGTTCGGGCTGGTGGGTATTTTGTGGTCGCTGACCGGCTTCATGTTAATCGCCAGTTTCCAACAAATGCCTGAGAAACCGGAGAGCTGTCCCCGTTTTTTTCGACGGCAGCTACTGAGAATCAAGCGCTTTGGTTATGGGGTGTTGGCATTGTTTTTCTTGCTGACGACACTGGGCGTTCTAGTAACAACCTTTCGTTTGATCAGACTCTATCTCTGAAACGTCGTGAATGAATTTGTTACGAGTTCTCAAAGGCCATCTTGCTGTAGGGCAAGATGGCCTTTTTACTGATTATTAGAGCGTGGCCAGACGTGCAGCCAGTCCTGAATCCCGAACCGTTGCACGGCAGATGGCCTGTTCCAGTATTGGCTGGCAGGCGAAGAGGTCCAGTTGTTTCTTGGCCCGGGTAATACCGGTATAAACCAGTTCCCGGGTTAATACCGGTCCCGCCTGATCTGGAAGCACCATGACAGTATGATCAAATTCCGACCCCTGGCTTTTGTGTATGGTCATGGCAAATACCGTTTCGTGCTCAGGCAGCCGACTGGGCAGGAAGGTTCGGATGGAACGATCCGGCATTTCAAAGGCAACCCGTAAGCGTCCGACGTCGTCAGGCAGGGTGATACCAATATCGCCGTTGTACAGGCCGAGGCTGTGGTCATTGCGTGTAATCAAGACCGGACGACCGGCATACCATGGCGCATCCGTTCTGATCAGTCCTGCAGAGGCCAGTGTTTGACTGATCGCCAGAGTTCAAACCTGTAACACCATAACGACCCTCACGCACGGCACATAACACTCTGAACCGGTTAAAAGCAGCAATAATGGTTTCAGGTGGACCTTGTTGCACGATTTCGTTCAAGTACGCGCGATAGCCTTCAAGCGCGAGCGTCATCAGGTAAGGGATAGTCTTTTTTACCCTTAGTATGCAGTGTGATATCAGAGTAGCTGCTGTCCGTTAACGCACTAACCTGTAAAGGATTGCCACTGTTAACGGCACTGGCCAATTGCCCGATACCTGAGTGTGCATCGAATCGGTAGCTTTTACGCAGTAAACACAGGCTGTCACGTAAACTCGAACCATTGGCCTGCTGAAACGGCGAAAGATCAAAGCTGGTTAGCTGTTGTAACTGCTCACATTGATCGGGACTGTAACCTTCACTCGCAAAATTACAGATATCGCCAAGCACACTGCCTGCCTCAACGGACGACAATTGATCTCTGTCTCCCAGCAAAATCAGGCGGGCATGATCAGGCAAAGCTTCCAGTAGGCGCGCCATCAGGGGCAGATCGACCATGGACGCTTCATCGACCACCAGAATATCAAGGTGCAACCGGTTTTGGCGGTTATGTTTGAAACCGGGTTGGTTGGGAATTACCCCGAGTAGCCGGTGGAGTGTACTCGCCATGGTCGGGATGCTGTTTTGAACCGCTTCACTGCAATTGAGCTGGCTGCGGGCATTACCGATGGATTCTGTCAGACGAGCCGCTGCCTTACCTGTCGGGGCAACCAGTCGTATATCCGGCACTTTTCCCTGGGCGATACCCTGTTCAACCAGCAGGGCGAGCAGACGGGTAACCGTTGTCGTTTTCCCAGTCCCTGGGCCGCCACTGATGACTGTAAACCGTCGCATGGCCGCAACCGCTGCAGCGACCTTCTGCCAGTTGAGACAGGTTGATTCAGGAATTAACTGATCCAGAATCTGCCACTGATCGGCCTGAATGGCAGCAGCCACGGCCTCCCAGTCAATCTGTTCCGGCTTTTCGATATCCAGCCATTTGACGAGCTGTAGGCGGATATCGTCGGCAGCAAGGGAGGTGAGTTGCTTTCGGATAAATGGATAATTTCGGGTAAATAGCCTTGAGAGCGTTTCATGCATACCCGATAGGTTAACCGGTGTGTTTTGGCTGTTGGCCAGCCAGTCACTGACGGCTTTCTCATACAGCCAGTAGCGTCGAAGATAAAGGCGGTTATCCTGCAGCACCAGTGGTGACGCTGAGCTGCCGTCGGTAATCAGCGGAATGGCTTTCAGCGTGTCTAACCAGGCATCTGGTGCAACACCCGATTTTTCGATCAATTGACGGCTTTCAGCGTCTTTGCACCCAAACAGGTGAGTGATATCTAGGCTATCCAGCTTGAGGCAGACATTGCCATGGCCCAGCTGATGGCTGACCAGTGCGCCAACCAGTGTCAGGAGATCATGGTCGTATAATGATTTGAGAAACCGGGCAAACTGGTAATCCAGAGCCCGAATATGTCCCGTGTCGACCAGTCCCGATAATGCTTTCAGCATGTCTGATCTCCTCTGGGGGCAACGCCCTGGCTGAACAGGTCATCGAGCTGTGAAATTAACGACAGTGAAGGTCGACAGTGATAGACACCGTTCCTGCTGGTGTCGCCGGATTTCATCCCTCGCAGGAACAGATAAAAGACACCTCCCATATGTTTTTCGTAATCATAATCCGGCAGGCGGTTAGACAGCAGCCGGTGCAGGGCGAGGGTGTAAAGCTGGTACTGGAAGTCATAGCGGTGTTCGATCATGGCGTGACGCATGGCATCCTGTGAATAATCAGCAGCGGTATAACCTAAATGATTGGATTTGTAGTCGAGCACGTAGTAACGGCCCTCGTGCTCGAACACCAGGTCAATAAATCCCTTGAGCATGCCCTGAACCTGCTGAAAATCGAGCAGTCCTGCGTCAGCTGATAGCGGATCACCATTACGGATAATGCGATTGATGGCGGGCGCATCAATCCTGGCCATGGGCAAGAAAAAGGCCATCTCAACACGACGCTTTTCATCCTTGATGAGCACGGAGTTTCAGGCCATCATCATTAAGTCGACAATCCAGCACATCGTGAACCAGTTGTTCAGCAATGGGTTGCCAGGCTTCATCGTATCCGCCCAGTAACAGTTGTTCCCGAATAAACTGCTGGTGGTCAGGGCCACTGGCTGCCGGGAACGAGATTTGTTCAAACAGACTGTGCAGGAACGTACCTGCCTGCGCGCCCCGTGGGAAAGTGAAAATGGACTGTTCATCGGGTGCAGTGACTGGTTCAGCGCTTTCGGTGTCCGGGCTGTCTGAACTGGCATCAATGTCCAGTCCGGGAGCTTCCAGGCTGGCGTCTGGTGTATCCGTTTTGACTGGCGCCGCATGTGTGCTGTGTTGGGAAAGTGCAGAATAGCTGGTTACCCACCAGTTACGCTCTATATGGCCGTCAAAAGCTGGGCTGCTCAGTTCAGATGTATCATCAAGGGCAGGTTGGTAGAGAGGCAGTTGTTCGCCCGGAGGAGAAGACACGAAAATATGGGGATTTTTGTTTGTCAGACTCTCCAGCTTTTCTTTCAGCAAGGTGAGTCCGCCGGTTTCTGTCCCCTGCAGCAGGTAACCGATGGCCATACGGTGCAAATCCGATGTTTTACCCCTGCCGCCCTTACTGACTGGCGCCAGACCGATATAGCAGGTATGCACCGGGCGGGTCAGGGCAACATACAGCAGGCGGAGGTCTTCTGCCAGACGTTCACTGTCGGCTTTTTTCAGTGCATCCGGGTTGTTGGTCAGATCGAGAATGGCCTGTTGGGTGTCATCATGGTAGAAGGCCTGATCCTGTTCCCGCCAGGTACAGATGAAGGGCAGAAACACCACGTTGTATTCAAGCCCTTTGGACTTATGGATAGTGACAATCTGTACCAGCTTGCGGTCACTTTCCAGGTGTTGCTGTTGTTCTTCAGCACGATGATTCGGTTCAACCCGGTGGTCAGATAACCAGCGCAGCAGGGCATGCGGATTGTTCACTTCCTGGCTGGCTGCAGCCAGGAGTTCGCCAATGTGCAGAAAATCCGTCAGTCGACGTTCACCTAGTGGTGAGGCCAGTAGTTGTTCTGCAATCTGGCGCTGTACCAGTAACTGCCTGAGCATGGCCAGTACGCCTTGTTTCTGCCAGAGCTGTCGATAGTTTGAGAATTCATCGACAGCCTGTTCCCAGGCGCGCTCGTCATGATTCAGCTGATCCAGTTGGTCGGCATTGAGGTTGAATAACGGGCAGGCCAGCGCTGCGCGCAGGGTGCGATCATCGGTCGGGCTGAGGCAGGCTGACAGAATCAGCTGCAGATCGGCGGCTTCTGTTGTCGCAAATACGCTGTCGCCGCCGCTGAGATAAACGCTATCGATATTTTGTTGTGCCAGTGCCTCACGAATCATTCTGCCCTGAGTACCGGTTCGAACCAGAACGGCGATATCACCGGGTGACAGCGGTTGCCGGTTTTCCGTGGAACCGATACCGCATTTCCCCTGTTGAGCCGCTGTCAGCAAATGATTGATTTGGGTTGCGGTTGCAAAGGCCATGGTCTCTTCGTAGGTACCTTTGTTGACCACTTCATCACTGCTCTGATCCAGCCAGAACTCGAGCGCCGGCGCCTGCTTCCCACAAGTCTGCAATACTTTTCGGTCAGCGTACGGAGAGGGATTCACAGCAAGAAAAGGAATGTCCTGATCATAGATAAAGGGTGCACTGGCCTGCTGGAATATATGGTTAACGGCAGACACCATGGCGCTGGTGGAACGCCAGTTGGTGCCCAGGGTGTAATGATGCGTAACGCTGTGGCGGGCACCGATGTAGGTGAAAATATCGGCGCCGCGGAAGGCGTATATGGCCTGCTTGGGATCGCCAATCATGAAGAGGCCACTTTGACGCGTTGATTCTTCTCCGGTGGGAGTCTCGGGATAGATATGACTGAATATCTGGTACTGCAGAGGGTCGGTATCCTGAAACTCGTCAATCATGGCCACCGGGTACTGCTCGTTGAGGCGTTGTGCCAGATCCCGGTTGCCTGAATCATTCAGTGCCGCTGCAAGCCTGGTGAGCAGGTCATCAAACGACATGGCGCGGTGCACCGACTTGTGGGCGAGTAGACGCTCCCTGACATTGCCTAGCGCTTCTGCCAGCAGAGCATCTCGGAAATCCGGGATATTGTCCAACAGGTCGCAACAGGCGACGAACACCGCATGTTCTGGCGGAGTGCCCTTACTCGTCTTTTCAGTCAGTGTATCCTGGCGGAATTTTTCCAGTGCTTCGGGAATTGTCAGTGACTGTGTGGACGTAGTAGCCCAGGTAGACACTGCTTCAAGCCAGCGGGGGAGATTTCTTGAGGAATAACTGCGCTTATCGACACCAGACTGCTTGATGATGTCAGCAAGTTCACTTGCTGCTTCCAGCCATTGCTGCTTGAAGGCAGTGATGGCGTGAATGGCTTCATCGTGGCGTTCCTGCAGCCGTTCGGCGCTGCCTGCTTTGACGGTCAAACCATGGCTGGAAAGCCAGGGACGTATGGCTGTCAGCAGGTCGGCAGGCGTATTCCAGTAGCTTTTGAGCGTGGCGGATAGCGCCGCATTGGCCGGATAAAACCGATGTCGCCAGTAGTCGGCCACGGCTTGGTGTAACAGGTCAGACTCGTCGGTGACCAGTTCACAGTTGAACAGGGTGCCACTTTCAAAGGCATGCTGTTTCAACATACGCTGGCAGAAACCGTGAATGGTGAAGATAGCCGCTTCATCCATCTGCCGTTCTGCCAGCAGCAGCCGTTCGGCTTGCGTCGTGTGATTGGATGAAGCATCCAGCAGAGCCTGCGTAAAGGGATCGTCTGCCAAGCCAGATAGAAAGGCCTGTCGGGCATCATGAATCCGGGCGCGAATACGATCCCGCAGCTCGGCGGTGGCAGCTTCGGTGAAGGTCACCACCAGAATTTTGTCGACCGTCAGCGGTTGTTCGTGCGCTGTGTTTTCATCACCATGTCCCAGTAATAAGCGCAGGTACAAGCTAGCGATGGTGTAGGTTTTACCGGTGCCGGCACTGGCTTCAATCAACCGACGGCCAAACAATGGGAATGTCAGGGCATCCAGAGCGACCGGGGCGGGAGACTGACGATGGTTGTCTGAGGTAGGTGTTGCCATCAGTCAATCTCCAGGGCGTTATGGGCCGGCAGGAGTAATGTTTCAGCGAGGCCTGTCATGTGTTCAAACACGATGTCATTTAATTCCGGGTAAATCCGTTGGATGTAGCGGTCTTCCGATTCGCCGGTGAGCCTGAAACCACCAAAATAGGCGGTATGTGCTTTATCTTTCGCCTTATCTGTCTGTGTGGGATTGATGCTTCCATCGTCAACAATCGCCTCTAGCCAGGCCCAGGAGGTGGCTGGAAACAAGGGTTGAGGCGCATTTAATCCGGAGAGATAGCAGTCAACCAGGGCTTCCAGGAGTTGTTTGGCTGCATCGGCAGGGATCGCCGCGATTTTTCCTTGTTTATCTGTGCCAAATATCGCTGTGTCAGCAGGTGTGTCTGAACAGGCGCAATAGCAGAGATGCTCTATCCAATAACGCAGGTAATCTTTGGGCTTGAGCTTGGCCGGCCGGAAACGGATCAGGCCGTTTAGGGTACATTGCTTCAGCCATCCCGTCAGCTGTATCCCTGAATTCAAGGTAAGATTGATCTCAAGGTCTTCTGTGGGTTCACGCAGTGCATCAGTCAGCGAATCACCGAGGTTTTTCAGGGATTCTTTCTGCTCATCCAGTGTTAACTGGCCAAAATGGCCATGGGGTAATGTGCCACTGGCGCGGCTGTGAGACTCGCTTTGCCGGGTGTTGCCACTGTTGAGCCAGTCTTCCAGTAGAGACTCCCGCAACTGGTAGGATTCCAGCGGATTCAGGCTGAACGGTTCGTCGCTGTCCAGCATATCATCCTGCTCATTGAACCAGACCTTGAGTCGACGGTTGCAGAAGTACTGACACGGATTTCGGTAAAATCGCAACAGCTCAGTCAGCTCAATAATTGCTGGAGCAGGCTCAGCGGGCAGGGGAGCGGTATGGAAAGGCTGGGTGGATTCTCCTTCGCCTTTTGCAGCCGGCAGCCATTCACGGGCAAAGCTGAACAATGCCTTGTGGTCATAAGTGGCTGACGGTTTGAAATAATCCTGGCTGAACGGTTGGAGTGGATGTTCAGTGATCAGCCACTGTGTAATGCTGTCGTCTGGTCGTTCCTTGAGTGTGAAGGCCTGTTCGCAGTAATTCAGCAATTCTGTGACCAGCACAGAAGGAATACGCTCACTGTTATCGGTAATGCTTCGGCCCACATAGCTGATATAGAAACGTTCACCGGCGGATAACAGGGCTTCCAGGAACAGGTAGCGGTCATCATCACGGCGGGAACGGTCACCCCGGCGTGGGTGACGTGCGATCAGGTCAAACCCGGCCGGTGCGATGCTGCGTGGATATACGCCGTCATTCATACCCAGCAGGCAGACCACCTTGAAGGGAATTGAGCGCATGGGCATCAGGGTGCAGAAATTGACCTGTCCGGCCAGGAACCGCTGGCTGCCCCGTTCACTGTCCAGTTTCGCCGCCAGGTAATCCACCAGGATGTCGCGGCTGAGTTCATCGCAATATCCGGCATCAAGCAGTTGCTGACGCAGGTTTTCCAGGCTGGTGCGGATCAGCTGGAGTGGACGTTCATCATCCAGGTCCGGCTCAAAGAATTTATCCAGCAGGTTGTTGAGGGTGTGTATCCACTCATCGACTGATCGTGGACGTTCAATATCCTCAGCCAGTTGGCGAATGGTTTCGATATAGTCGGCCAGCTGCCCGCACAGGGCGGCGTCCAGCCCCTGGATCGACTCATAGGGCAGGATATCGCCATAGAGTCCATCGGACTCTGGCATGGCGTAGCCCAGCAACATCCGCTGCAGGCCGAACAGCCAGGTGTTCTCGTGACGATCAGGCAGGGTCAGCCCGGTTTGGTGTTGGGTATCGAGTCCCCAGCGGATGCCGGATTCCTCAACCCAGTGGCGCAGGGTTTCATAGCCTCTGGTATCCAGGCTGAAACGTCGCATGACCGCCGGTGTTTCCAGAATTTCCATCAACTCCGGTGCCGAGCAGCGGCTTTGGTTGAGAGTCAGGAGCTGCATCAGAGCGTTCAGCAATGGGTGTTCGGCTTTGGCGCTTCGGTCTGAGAGTGCCCAGGGGATATAACGTTCGCCGGGGGCGCTGCCAAATACGGCCTGAATGAACGGACTGTACCGGTCAATATCGGGCACCATGACAACGATATCGCGTGGGGTCAGTGTTGGATCGGACTGGAACTGTGCGAGTAGCTGGTCATGCAACACCTCAACTTCTCGAAGGGCACTGTAACAGGCGTGAATCATGAATGAACGGTCGTCCGGATCAATGTCTGCGACGGGCGCCGTACACTGGGCTTGTTCACCCCGGTCCCGGAGATTCAGGATGTCGGCCTGCAGGGTGTGGAGCAGAGTCAGATCATCGGGCTCTGCAAAGGCGTCAATTTCGGTCGCTGGCAGTTCCTGTAACTGGTAGAGGTAATCACGCCCCAGTTTGCCCATGGAGGCCAGCAGGGGATTGGTGAAGGTGTCGCAGTTTTCTGGTGTCATCCCATCACGATTAAAACGCTGGGCATTAAGCCGTGCCAGGTACTTCGGATCACGAATGTCTCCCCAAAAGTATTGGCAGGGATTAGTTACCATCAGATGGACATCGCAATGCTGGCCCAGTGCGACCAGTGCTTCGACATAATGGGGTGGCAGTGCGGATATACCAAACACAAAGACCCGGTCAGGCAGTCCTGCGGGTTTCTTATCAGCCTGTTGGAGGGTTTGAATGAACTCGCGGTAAAGATTGGCCCGGTGCCAGGCCGGCTGTCCCAATGCTTCCGTCTTTTCTACCAGGGATCGCCATAGTTCGGGTTGCCAGGGTTGGGAGTCGGTGATTGATGCAAGGTCGTCGCCCTGTTCCCAGGTGCTGATCCAGTCTGGCCGGTAGACCAGATATTGGTCATAGATATCGGCAATCTTTTCTGCCAGCTGGTATCGGCGAAGTCCTGTTTCGTCATCACGCAGGTATTGCTGAAGTGGTGCGAAATCCGGCTGGTCCAGATGCTCTGGTAGCAATGTGATGATTTTCCAGGCCATGGCCTCTTTATTAAACGCCGAACGCTTGGGAATACCTTCCAGCACCTGGGTGAACATCTTCCAGATAAATGATGCAGGCAGTGGAAACTCAATACCGGCGGCGATTCCCAGTGATGAGGCTAATTCCAGACGTAGCCACTGGGCCATGCCGGGGCTCTGGACCAGTATCTGCTCATCGGTAAAGGGATCCGCTAAAGGTTCGCGACGGATTCTGTCGACCAGCAATTCCTTTAGGATATCTAGCTGGTTGGATTGGTAGACGGTGAACACGGAGGCTCCGGGAAATCATCGGTGAATGTCGCCATTCTCCGGCAAGGTTTGCATGGCTGCAAGCCTGTGGGCGGGTTAACGCCAGATGCGCAGCAAACGCTGGATTTCCCCTTCCGTCATCAGTTGCTGGAGGATTCTGTCGACCAGTTTGCCAGAGGCTTCTTTCTGGGCGCTGAACATCATGGAAACCGGGACACAGTCTATCGTAGGGCCGGTTTCAATGGTGTCTTGATAATAGTGGTTGATCAGGTAGCGAGCCTGGGTTTCACCGGCAATGGCAACGTCATAACGGCGTTTGACCAGCATATCAAAGACCTGCTGCTCATTTCTGAGGTTAATGCGTGTAATCAGCCCCGTTCTGAAATAGTCGTCGAGCTCTTGGTAACCGTAGTCTCGAACGGTACCGACAACCTGACCATAGAGGTCTCGGGGGTGATAAACCGGCAGGCTCTGGCCTTTTCTAAAAAGCAGTACATTACAGTGCTCTGCAAAAGGGCGGGTGAAATAGACGTTTTGTTTTTCCCTGTGCCAATGACTCGACGTCCAGGGCATCAGGTCAAGGTCACCGGTGTCGAGCTTTTTCAGTAATCGGTTTCTGGGGTAGTAATGGGATTCGAAGCTGATATCGGCCCGGGAGCGAATCAGTTCCAGCAGTTCCCGGACAATGCCATCCCGGTTCTCCATGGCGGAGTAATAGGGGAGGTGGTCGTCGGGTAGCAGAGCAACCCGAAGGATCCTGTCTTCGATCCTTGCCTGAGCAGGACTCGTGAAAATACCCAGGACCAGCATGAGTAGTATGACTGCGCGGACTGACATTATTGTTGTTATATCTCGCCATGAATACGCCGGATGCACAGCATCCATGCTAACGACACTTTGGCAGGATAACAATGGCCTGATTGCGCCGATTTTGCGCTATCAGGCCGGACGGGGTGTCAGGCGATATTGATGACTTTATGGCTTTGCAGATTGAGGCGCCACTGGGGATGGGCCAGACAATAAGCAATTGTTTCTGCGGTAACCGCGTCCCGATAGAGTCGCGCATCGTTGCCAGTATGCGGATCGGCAACGGGGGTCAGGTAATAGTACTGTGAACGGATATGGGCAAAGCGTTCCGGCATGGCATCCTGTTGCGGATAGACCAGCTTGAGTTCATCACACTCGGTAATAACTACGTCTGCTTTACCTTTTGGACTCACGCAGATCCAATCAATTCCCGTCGGAGGTGTCAGGGTACCGTTGGTTTCCAGTGCGATTTCAATCCCCCTTTCATGCATGGCATCGACCAGTGGCTGATCCAGTTGCAACAAGGGTTCGCCGCCCGTGCAGACAACAAAAGGGCTAACGTTCAGACCTTCTGGCCAGTATGAGAGTAGCGTGTCGACGAGTTGTTCTGCGGTTTCAAAACGACCACCGCCAGGCCCATCAGTGCCGCGGAAATCGGTGTCGCAGAAATTGCAGATGGCGCTGGCACGATGTTTTTCCAGACCACTCCAGAGGTTGCAACCACTGAATCGACAGAATATGGCAGGGCGACCGGTATGGGCGCCTTCACCCTGCAGGGTATAAAAGATTTCCTTGACGGTATACATCAGAGTGTTTCGTAGGTCAGTGGGTCCGTTTGGCCATGAGCCTCAAAGGCTTTGAGGCGGGAGTGACAGGCGCCGCAGAGACCACAGGCCTGTTCGCGTCCGTTATAGCAGGTCCAGGTCTGGCTATAGTCCAGACCCATGGCCAGGCCGTCTTTGAGAATGTCGCCCTTACTGGCATTGAGGTAGGGGGCAACGATCTCGACCGGATTCCAATCAGCGATTTTGGTGACTTCGTTGACCGCATGGACAAACTCCGGGCGACAATCCGGATACACGGCGGAATCATCATGGTGTGCACCGTAGAATACCGCGCCAGCATGAAGGGAGATGGCGTAACCAGTGGCCAGGGACAGCAGGATCATGTTCCTGTTTGGTACCACGGTTGATTTCATATTCTCTACGGAATATTCCCCTTCGGGAATGGCAATGTCTGATGTCAGGGATGACCCTTGCAACAGTTGGTTGATCGCGGTGATATCGACGATTTTATGGCTGATCTGCAGCTGTTCGCAGACGGCTTTAGCGAAATCCAGTTCTTTTTTATGGCGCTGTCCATAGTCAAACGACAGGGCATGGACTTCATAGCCCTCCCGTAAGGCCTTGTGGAGAACGGTAAAGGAATCCATCCCGCCGGAATAGATAACGACTGCTTTTTTCATGACGCTTGTGCCTTGCCATAACGAATGTCGATAGCGGCGGGTTGAAACGCGCTAACGACCAGTAAAACCAAACCGCGATATTAGCAGAATTGCGCTGTGAATCATGCCGGTAATGGTTGGCTGCAAGAGTCATTACTGCAAATGACCACGTTTTTTCTGTGACTCTGCAGCGAAGTGAACTGCTCTATAGTGTCTTATAGAAGACCTGAAAAAAGGAGGACGGGCATGGCGTTGACTGAATCCGGAATGATGCCCCTGGGCAAAATAGCGCCTGCGTTTAAGCTGCCAGATACAGTATCAGGACGAACCTTATCGCTGGCTGATATTAAAGGTAAAAAAGGGACACTGGTGATGTTCATCTGTAATCACTGTCCTTTTGTTAAACATTTATACCCGGCGTTGGCGCGTCTGGGACAGGATTATCGTGGGGCAGGGATTGGTATTGCGGCGATCAGCGCCAATGATGTCAATCAATACCCGGAAGACAGTCCTGAACAGATGAAGGCGATGGCGGAATCCCTGGGGCTGGTATTCCCCTACCTCTATGATGAATCACAGGCCGTTGCCAAAGCCTATGGCGCAACATGCACACCGGATTTTTTCCTGTTCGACCGCTCACTCGTCTGTGTCTACCGGGGACAGTTTGATGATTCCCGTCCCTCAAACAACAAGCCGGTTACGGGGACAGATTTGCGCGGTGCAATGGATGCGCTGGTGAATAAGGAGCAGATCAGCATGGTTCAGAAACCCAGTATCGGCTGTGGTATCAAATGGAAAGCCTGATAAAGGTTAGAAATAGTAATAAACGGTTGTTCCATGGCTATTGCTGGTTAATCCAAATCAATGATGCCAGCAGGAACGTGCTGATCGTATAGGCTTTCATCAGCCCGTTCCATTCATTTGCCCACATGGAAAACCATTCTCCCCCGATGACGCAGAACCCCAGGTACCAAAGCGCCAAGGCTAGACAAGCACCCGCGTTGTAGAGTGTTTTTGCCAGCTCAAATTTTTCTTGAGAGACAATACTGTTGAACATGGTGATGGCGCCAGACAGGCAGAGTATTCCAGACAAAATCTCTGTGGCAATAATCGAATAATAAGCCGCCAGGTGTAAGCTGGTTGAGTGGATGGCCCTTGCATCGATCAACACCTGCGAAAAGAAAGGCTTCATCGTATCCATAGCCAGAACATGGCGAACAAAATGATAATTCGAGTCAAAATCCAGCAGGTTGCTGATGCCTGCCAGTAATGCATACAGACCAAAGGAAAGGGCGACAGTCGATTTTGTCAATAAGGCGATACGGCTCGATGGCATGATGTTTTCTCATGGGGAATGCAGTGAGCCATGAAGCGTAGTCTGAAAAACCGATATTGGTTTCAGGGTTGCCAGACAATCTATAGTAATAGCCATGTATTAGAAAAATAGAGATGAGCGAAATGGTATTTGCTCGGGTAATGATGGTTGCTCTTTGCTTCCTGCTAAGCCCCATAGGTATGGCTGAGGATGAATTTGACCGATTGCTGCAGTCCCATCAGAAAATGATCCTGCTCCTTGAGCGTGCAGACAATCTCGATCCCTTAAATGAATACATTCACAGTGCACGTAACTTCTACGTTAAGAAACATCGTCACTTTGATGCGATTGCCGAGCAGGCGGAATCCGAAATGGCTGTAACGCCAAACAGTCGTTTGCTACCGACAACGCAGTTATTGATTGATCGCTATGACGGATCCAATGTATGGCGCGATGGTGACAGGCTGGCCTTTGCCGATGTTGTCGAAGAATTGCTATTGCTGGAACAGGAACGTGGTTTGCCGACGCAAGGGCTGATTCCGCTTAAGCGCATTAATGCGGATATTAACCGTTTGTTGTTGCTGTATCGGGAAGAATACCGTCGGGTGATGCAGAAACTGGGCAAACAACGAGGCGCAAAGGAACAATGGCAGGCTTATATTGATTACCTTGATCAACGGTATAAGGCAAAAGATCTTTTGCGCGAGGGGCTGGATAGCCATGAATTGCACCGGGAAAAGCAGCGGGGCAGTGGGCTGGCGGCTGATAAAAAAGATCGCTCCAGTGGAAAGCTGGCCCCCATCATCTGGGGGAACGGTTTACCTGAAAAGACCGTAGTACTGACGTTTGACGATGGCCCACATCGTCTACGTACGGCCAAGATTCTGGATATCCTGGATCAATATGGTGTGAAGGGCTACTTCTTTGCTGTTGGGAAGAATTTGGGCACCACCAATAAGACCGTGAGATTAAATAAGCGAAATAAAAAGGTGATTTCGCGTATTGTCGAGGAAGGACACATTCTTGCGAATCACAGCTTTAGTCATAAGGAACTGACCAAGTTACCAGAGCAGCAGAAAGTGCTGGAACTTAGCAATACAAACAAGCTTATTCGTGCATCAACGGGCTTTGATAATTATCTTTTTCGCCCGCCCTACGGATCAAAAAATGCGGAATTGGAAGTGATAGCCAAGCAGCAGGGGTTATCAACGATTATGTGGAATATTGATTCCATGGATTGGGTGGATCCCATACCTGAGTCAATTAATGAACGTGTCTTCAAGGTTCTGGACAAGAAGAAGCGGGGCATATTGCTGTTCCACGATATTCATAAGCAGACAGTGGCTGCCTTGCCGGGATTATTGGAAGGACTGGCAAAGCGGGGCTATCGGGTTGTAACCGTCGACGGCATGCCTTTCACGTTGGGTAACAGAGGCATACCCCGGATATTGGAAGAGAAAGAACCTGAGCTATATGGCAATAGCTGGGCCGTAGTGATTGGTATCAACCAATACAAACATTGGCCCAAACTGGATTATGCCGTTGCTGATGCACGCAGCATTGCCGAAAAACTGCAGGCGGACTTTGGCTTCGAGAAAGAGCGGGTCATCGAACTCTATGATGGTGATGCCACCTATCACAATATTGCCGACGTGTTGGGCTATCAAATGGCTGATATAACGCGCATTGGTAAAAATGATAGAGTCTTTATTTTTTATGCTGGCCATGGTGCTACCCGTACCTTACCCAGTGGTAAGCATCTGGGATACCTGATTCCGGTGGATGCGGATTTGGAGAAGTATCAGACCAAAGGCATCAGCATGAGTATGTTAAATGATTATTCATCGTTGATTCCTGCCAAGCATGTTTATTTTGTTATGGACAGTTGCTACAGCGGTTTGGCCTTGACTCGTGCCGGTGGACGTCAGGCCAGCTATAACTACCTAACACATATAACTAACCGCTCAGCACGCCAAATTATCACTGCGGGGGGGGCGGATCAGGAAGTGGCCGATGGCGGGCCTAATGGTCATTCGGTATTTACCTGGACGCTCCTGCAAGCATTGGATGGTAAAGCCGACACAGATAATAACGGTTATATTACGGCGTCGGAGATTGGTACTTATGTATCGCCCGTTGTTGCTAGTTACGCCTCACAAACCCCCGCTTTTGGTAATCTGGTGGGTAGCCAGGGGGGAGATTTTGTTTTTAAGCTCAGTGCTGATGTGGTTAAACGGAAGCAGACTACGAGCCAACAAAGACAGCAACAACAATTGGCTGTATTGGCTCAGAAGAAAGATGATTTAAACAGTTCAGTAAAGCGTCAGCTGGAGCTGGATAAAACACGTAGCAATAAGATAGTGGCCATTGCTAAGAACTCGTTAGATAATCTTCAGGATAATCGTCGCGTGCAGGCGGCGAATGCAGCCGATGTACAGGCACTGAAGCTTTTTCGGCAAGGGAGGCTTATAGAGGCTGAAGCTCAATGGGCTAAAGCCGTTAAACTCAATCCCTACAACGTGAATATCGTTAATAATTACGGCTTTGTGTTGGATAAGTTGGGTCGCAATGATGAGGCATTGATCTGGTATTACCGGACGATTGAACTGGATCCGAAACGTACGCCGATTTATTTGAATCTTGGGGATATGATGATCAAGCTGAATAAGCCAAGTCTTGCCATTCCCTACTACCAGCGTTATCTGCATTTATATCCGTCGTATAAGCATGCAGATGCCCTCAGGGATAAAATTACTCAGCTGGAAGCTTTACAGTGAGCATAGAGCTGCGATCTCCTGTAGCGTGAATCTTGCTCATAAAATGCTTCAAAACACAGCGGAAAATATTTCTGCTCAGGACACCCACCACTATTCTGTCACAATACGTTTTATTGTCTGGAATCGTAACTTTCAGTTTTTGTATTTTTGACTATCACTTTATTAATAGCTTTTGTTTTTGTGTAAAGCGTGAAAGGAGCCTCTGTTCAGGGTGTTCAGGTGTTGAAGAGAGCTGTCTGCCAGTACGCTACCAGACCGATGCTGTTTCGGCATACGCATCAGCCGACGGGCGGTAGCGTGCCTGATGACAGGTTTGCTTAATCGTTGGTTGTGAAGGAATACAAAACTAAAGAAGTTATGAATTAAAGATGATGTTATAGGTTTTTTGTATCGGGAGTTTTTTATAAGGTTATTTGAGTTATGAATAATGCTGGTATGGTCGAAATCAATAATAGTGAAAATTCGCGAATTAAGGAATTTGACTTCTTTATAAAAAGAAGAGTGTTGCCGCTAGGTTTGTTTGTTCAGCTGACAGGTATGTTGTGGCTTGGTTCCCATGAGGTTTATGTCATGCTGACGTATATTTATTGTTTTGTGCCGGCTTTGATATCGCTTCTTATTCATCTTTATCGTTTTGGATCACTGGCATGTTTTCGTGGTATGACGACAGGTGAGAAACTGATTGCTTTTCTTTTTACATGGATAATAGCCAACTATTATATTGTTGGGAGTGCTGGCGTTGATTTTGATGTTGTATTGTTTCGTTTGGTTACGATTGTTCTCTATTTATATGTGGTGAGAACCGTTGTTTTGTATGTTGATAATCTTGCTAAACTATTTTTTTTGTCCGCTTGTGTGGCTACTCTGTATGCGGTATTAACATTGCTTTATCAGTATGTGTTATTAGGACAGTCGATTGGATTCAGATTTCTTGGTGGTCAGGGTTACAGAGTAGGCTCTTTAGGTATTGAGGAATTCGCCTATCTTGTGAGTCCAATATTAGCGGCGCTCTACTACGGAGTGTTTGCTGCTGCTTTATTCGGAGTTTTAGTTCATGGGCAGTATAAAAGTCTAGGGAAAAGCTGTGTTATTATATTGGCTGTTTTTATTATCCTTGTATTTATTGTTCTGTCTGGATCACGTGGTCCACTTCTAGCATATGCTGGGATGTTAGGTGTTGGGCTTCTTTTATCTAATAGCCCTAAGAGAATAAAACTGATTCTGGTGTTGCTGGTTGTTGTAAGTGCACTGGTCTTTATATTTCATCAAAAAATAGTCGGCTTAGTTGTCAATGCATTTTTTGATGGGTTTAATGGTCGTTTCACTATATGGGAGGCGACCATAGATTATATAAAACAGTCCCCACATATTGGTTATGGCAGTTTGGCAGAATATCCAGGCCCCATTATTGAAGGACGTATCATGAAACATCCACACAGTATGATTCTTGGTATCACGTTTTACTGGGGGATACCCGCTGCGCTTATCTATATCGCTATATTTACATGGTCCGTAATGACGGCATATTCTCATAGAGATGAACTGCATATGACAATTGCAGGTTGTATTTTGGTATTTGGTTTTATTGGAATGCTGACTGATACTTATAATCTTTTAACTCGACCGGGTTTAGAGTGGCTTTTATTTTTCTTTCCCGTGGCGTTATGTGTTTCTAAAAAACGATTTTTGGCTAAATAATCTACCTTGTTGTGACTGATTCTGATCATGCTCAAAACGCTCTCATCATTGGCATAGAAAATGTTTCATTTAACAAGTGTCAGTTGACGTTCTAGCTAAGAATAGAGTCTCGTTTCCAAAATGGGATGAGCCCGTCAGTAGGCTTGGCTGTCTAAGGTCAGATACATCTACGTCGTTACCAATACTTCCAATATAATCACTGCTACCCTCGAAAATCATTAATATTGTGAACGCTGACAGAAGCTGCCAGGCGTACCTTGGGAGGCGGTTCTTCGGCATTTTCGTCTTACACAGAGCAAGCATAGAAACTCCATTTCCCCTGTTTTCCTCATTTTGCCCTATCCTGTACTGACTCTCCCTCAGCAATTTTGCATCCCTTAATCGAACGACATAGGGTGTTTGTCCATGAGCATGCTGATCAGTCTTACAGGTATTTTGGTGTTAGTGGGTATCGCCTGGCTTTTGTCGTCTGATAGGCAATCTATTAATTGGCGGACGGTGGTAGGGGCATTCTTGATCCAGGCCTGTTTTGGCGCATTTGTTCTCTATATCCCGGTTGGAAAGGATGTGCTTGGAGGTATATCTTCAGCCGTTCAGCAGGTGATGAACTATGCCAATGAGGGTATTACCTTTGTGTTTGGTGATCTGGCTCGCTTTAAAGTGGGATTTGTCTTCGCGATCAATGTGCTTCCCATGATCATCTTCTTCTCGGCATTGATTTCAGTTTTGTATCACTTGGGCATCATGCAGCGAATCATTCAGTTGATTGGAGGTGCCTTACAGCGAGCACTGGGGACGAGTCGTACGGAGTCATTGTCTGCGACAGGTAATATTTTCGTGGGGCAAACCGAAGCGCCATTATTGGTGAAACCCTATATTGCTACTATGACGCGCTCGGAACTCTTCGCAGTCATGGTAGGCGGCTTGGCCTCAGTAGCGGGTTCTGTACTCGCAGGATATGCCAGTCTGGGGGTAGAGCTGAAATATTTGATTGCAGCCAGTTTTATGGCCGCACCCGGTGGTCTGTTGATGGCCAAGGTGATTTATCCGGAAACCTCACAGACGAATGATACGGTCACGGAGCTGAGTCGAGAAGATCATGCCAATCTACTGGATGCGGCTGCAACCGGCGCGTCATCGGGCATGCGACTGGCTGTGAATGTTGGGGCGATGCTATTAGCCTTTATTGCCTTGATTGCTTTGCTCAACGGCATCATTGGCAGTATTGGTGATCTGTTTGGGTTTGAGGATCTGAGCCTGCAGGAAATCCTTGGATACCTCTTTTCCCCCATTGCTTTTATTATCGGTATTCCCTGGGACGAAGCGATTATGGCCGGCAGTATGATTGGCCAGAAGGTCATCGTAAATGAGTTTGTCGCTTATGTTGATTTCATCAATATGCGCGATGTGTTGTCGGCACAGAGTCAGGCCATCATTACCTTTGCCCTGTGTGGTTTTGCCAACTTGTCATCTATTGCCATATTGCTGGGAGGCTTGGGGGTGCTGGCGCCGAGTCGACGTCATGATATTGCATCAATGGGGCTGAAAGCTGTCATTGCGGGAACACTGTCTAACCTTATGAGTGCGGCGATTGCGGGTTTTTTTCTGTCGTTGTGATTGACATTTAACGCTTGCTTTGATGTTTCGGTAGTTGAGTAGGCTAAAGTCGTCATAGTAGACTGATAGCGCCAGCAGTATTAAATCGAATAATAATGAGTCATATCCCGGATGGATAACCAATGCGATGTAAAGGGATTGTTTGTGTTTTCATCATCGTTGCATCGCTTGTTGGACTCCAGTCAGCGTATGCAGCCAATCCGCCCAAAGGGTATCAGTGGGAAGCCTGTGAGCTCATCACCTGTTCTTTCCTCGTGCCTGATGGTTGGGCGTTTGAGCGCATAGAGAACAATAATACTGTCAGGTTTGTGATTACCAAAAGGCGGCATAAACAGCCACTGGCGCCCAGGGTACGGGTTAATGTATTGCAACAGGCCGAGTCTCGAACCGGTATTCCTGCCGAACGGCACCTCGACCTTTTCATGAAAGATTTGTACAAGTCATCCCGCGTGCTGGAAACCTGGCAGCGCAAGGGAGGAGCCTTTAAAAGTGTGGCTGCAACCGCTATCCATTACACCAATGCCAATAATCCAACCCAACAGTTCAATCTGCTGATTGCTAACGTGGTGACAGGTACACTCTATGTCATGAGTTTTGAAGCGACGCCTGAATTTTGGGATCAGGAATGGATTATTGTGGAACAGATATTTGAACAGTTGCGATTGGATGAGCGTGTTTGACGTCTAATGAAAGAATGGCAGTGCGAGAAAGCCTTTTAACACGATGGCGTTTAAAACATCCGTAAAAAAGGATCCCAGAAGGGGAATGATTAATAGTGCCTTTGGAGAAGGCCCGAATTTGTTGGTAATCGTTTCCACATTGGCCATGCCTACAGGGGTGGCACCTAGTCCAGAGCCAATGAATCCTGAAGAAATAACGGCCGCGTCGTAATCCCTGCCTGCAAACCGGAAAACGATAAAATAAACAAACAGCACACTGATCACCGTTTGTGCAATAGTGATGATAATCAGTGATGATGCAGTGTTGGCGAGCAATCCCAGCTGCAGCGATAGCAGGCTCATCGCAATAAACAACTCCAGCGATACGTCACCCCATAGCGACAGCAGCCCTGTATCTGATTGACGTTTATAGACTGTTCCCAAGTTGGCAATGATGATGCCTATCAGTAATACAGGGAGAAATTCCGGCAGGATGATCTCCAGACTTTCCAGCCACTGGTGCAGGAAGAGGCCCACACCGATTGTAATACTGATTTCAAGGAGTACCCGGAAGATACCTCCCATATCAACCGGCACATACTCTTTTTGCGACTGGGATTCGATCACGTAAGGGGTTCTGTGCTGGTTTCCATAGAGTGAATGCTGCTTGATGAGATTGTGCGCCAGCGGGCCGCCCAATGTGCCGCCCAGTATGAGACCAAGCGTAGCGGCAATAAGACCAAATTCCTGTGCTCCCTGATGACCACTTTGTTCAAAATAGCTGCCCCAGGTGATAGCGGTGCCATGGCCACCCGCAAAAGCAATGGAGCCCGCAAGTAGACCGTTAACGGGATCCTGATCCATTAACAGAGCAAAAAGCACCCCCGTCGTATTCTGCAGGATCAGGAATGCCAGCATGACAAAAAGCAGGATCATCAGTGTTTTACCACCACTGAGCAATAGACTAAAACGCGCGTTAAGACCGACGGTGCTGAAAAACATCAATAGCAACATGTCTCTCAGTTCGAGGTCGAAATGGAAAGAGAGTGAGGTCTCACTGGCAATGAGCGTTAGCAGCACACTGCTGAGCAGGCCTCCGGTGACAGGGGCAGGAATATTATATTCCTGCAGAAACCGGCTTTTTCGGGTGAGATAAATCCCAATGTACAGTACAGCTATGCTGGCCAGTAACAGGTTTATGCCGGCAAATGTGATCGTCATGATAGAAGCGTCAGGCTAATGAATTGTACCTTCTTCTTTAAAGTATTAGAGCAAGTGGTGAGATAGTGCCAATTCACTATCAATGAGTGATTAAAGAGTATATAGCTGTAAGTTGAACGTTTATTAGATACTTCTCTAAGTTAATGCCTCTTTCTTTAGTGGTATATAGAGAAATGATCCGGGATGATCTGATAGTTTTTCAAGGCAGGTGTCACGGCGCTGCAGCCTGTCTTGCTTCATGCCGGCCACCCAGGGTTTGATCGCATTGAATTCAGGTAAGGGTTTCCCGGGGCTGAGCAAAATAAACAGTGGCAGTGGTGTATTGATTTGACCCGGGTATTGGGTGCGAAGTGTTTTATCATGTTTTTTGAGTGCTTCAATACGATCAGGCCAGCTCAGATTGGCTCGTAGATGTGGAGAAAGTGGGCGCTTGATCACAACGACAGTATCTTTAGACATTTGCTCCAGCTGTTTGATGTCATTCGCTATCACCTGGCTGGGAGTGAATTTATCAATAAGGTGCTGGATGGCCTTTTCTGCCGTCAGCCTCACGGTGCCATGGGTACCTGATGCCCAGCTAAAGCCAACGCGTGCAGGCGCTTCTTCAAACAGCTTTACCTGGCGATAACACTGTACGAAGTGCAGGTGTTGTATTTTGAGGTGTCCCAGTAAACCGTCACGTAACTCTTTTGAGCTGAAATCTGTCATCTTGATGGATTCACCGAACAGATGTCGGTAGTGCAGCATGGCTGCCTTGAAATCTGCTTTGCTCTGATTAAATAACTGTCCCAGTTCCAGCGTGTTATCAGAAATGCCAATGAGCCCTGTGAGTTTCAGGGTTTGCTGGGGCTGCTGATCATCCTGATATGTTAGACAGCTTGCGGCATGTGCGGCCTGTTCACGTGCATGAACTGATGTTTGATGCTCCTGCGCCATAACCCATGCGGGTAGGTCACGATCATTGGTAACGGCATCATGAAATAATCTTGCATGATCGATTAACAAAAGGAGTGTGTCTCTTATTACGAGTCGGGCAGCCGTCTTTATATTAGACATAATATACAATCATTAACATTGGCTAATCCTTTGTACTCCGGAAAGTTTTGGTATGCAAGACCAAGAACCCCAAAATTACGTCAAGACCATTTAATCTCAGGCGCTTGGTAGGTTGTCAGGTTGTCGATCAATCGTTCAATTTTGGAATCAATGACCAACATTTCTCGATAAGATGGCTGAAGAAAGGACTGTTGCTCCATATGGGCAATGAACTGTTCCAGTAAGTCAAAATAGCCGGCTACATTGAAAAAGGCGCAGGGCTTGCGATGGTAACCAAGTATTCCCCACGTCCAGGTTTCAAAAATCTCCTCCATTGTGCCAGCGCCGCCAGGCAGCGCGATAAAACCATCGGACAGATCGGCCATCAGGGCTTTGCGCTCGTGCATATCCTT
This sequence comes from uncultured Kistimonas sp., assembly GCA_964291505.2. Lineage (GTDB taxonomy): Bacteria > Pseudomonadota > Gammaproteobacteria > Pseudomonadales > Endozoicomonadaceae > Kistimonas. The sequence goes on from OZ220216.1 coordinate 1,497,011, forward strand.
TACTATGTGCAGCTGAGTCAATCCCTCGTGTGCCAATTCCCGGGATTTAAGAGACGCTGGAATGACACCAATCACTGACCCACCGGCTTCCAGTATTGCATCAGCGAGAATACCCATTAAGCCAACATGCCCTCCGCCGTACACGAGCTCTATATTTCGTTTGGCTATTTCTCTGGCTGTTAACCTAGCTGCTTCTGCATAAACAGGTTGGCTGCCGGCCGCTGATCCACAAAACACCGCTAATCGTTTCATTTATCATCTCCCTTGCGATTTGATTGAGAAATACCATGGCATATGGCTGGGAAGGATTAGGTCATCTCTCCTTCTTTCGTCTCAGACAGCAAAAAGAGGGTTAGATTTTGGACTGTTAAAACGATGTCTGCTCTCCTTGCGACAAAAGTAGCAGGGGTGACATTGCCCTCTTGACCGGAACTTTTTAGTCCAATCTGCCTCTAATCCCATAAGCAAGCATAGTCTGCTCGCCAACGATCAACATGAAGCATAAGGATTTGCAGGACAGAACTGCATCGGCTCCATGAGTTTTTCAAGGGTTTTCCCTGAAATACCACCATTTAACGGACTTGTGGTGTACATCTCGGCATTGGCTTTGTTGTGCGTGCATCCTGCAATCCGGTTTGGTGCTGGGTGTGACATTAGTTCTATGTTTTAACGGTGTCAGGGAGTGCAATATGTCATTGATGATACGATTGATAAAATCCCGAAGAGAGAAGCGGCTATCGCAGCAGGCGCTGGCTGATTTGATCGGGGTATCCAGAAGTGCGTTGGCCCAGTGGGAAACCGATATGAGTCGTCCCAGCCTGGATAACTTACGCAAAATTTCTGAAACATTGGGTGTGTCGTTTGAATGGATAGCGACAGGGCGAGGGAACCAGTACATCACCAGTAATACTGATGAGATCAGTGATGATGAACTGGATGATGAAATCAATCGCCTCCTGGGGCGCTTGAATCCGCGTCACAAGAAAGCATTGTTGGATGTGATCCGCGTCATGCATTAAACAATGAAAAAATCAGATACAAAAAAAGCACCATACCGGTGCTTTTTTTGTTGCGGACAACAACCTTAGTTGTTGACTGCGTCCTTCAGCTTGCTTCCCGCCTTGAACTGGGGGATTTTAGCGGCAGGGATGTCGATCTCGGCGCCAGTCTGCGGGTTACGGCCCTTACGTGCAGAGCGGGTGCCAACACCGAAGGTGCCGAAGCCGATCAGCTGAACGGACTCACCGCGAACCAGGGCTTCCTGGGTAGAATGCAAGAATGCATTGATGGCCATTTCGGCCTTGCTCTTGGGCAGATCTGCCTGTTCAGCAACTGCTTCAATCAGCTCTTTTTTGTTCATGTCGAGTCCTGGAAATAACTACAGCCAAAGATGCAAGGCGGGCGATAATACACGAAATAAATTGAGGCTCATAGCGGTTTAACCCTTATTTTTAGCGACTTGTCATAAGACCATGGTCACGTGTCAGCTGTTTCAGCCGGTGTTTTTCCGGGGTGTAATATTGTTGTGTCGTGGTGATGGATTCGTGTCCGGCAAAAATGGACAGGTCTTCAATGTCCATGACTTTTGCCAGGTGTGATAACGCTGTGTGACGCAGTGAGTGGAACGTTTTACCCCTTAATCGATTGGCAAGGTCCAGATCCTGTGGCTCAACGCGGCGTGCGCAGTGTTCCATGAACTGGCTGAACCATTTTCGGATCTGGCGGGGAGTCATGGAGCGGTAGCTTTCAGCGTTGGGTGTGGCAGGACAGCGCTGTGGCGCCAGGGGAAAGCTGTCCCTGGCAAAATCAGACAGGCCATGAAAACGGCGATACCGAATAATCGCCTGAAGCATGTGTTCGTTGACGGGCAGCGTACGCAGTCGACGACCTTTACCGTGAATTTCAAGGGTCAGGTCGCCCTGGTTGTCAGTACGAACATTCTTGCAGGTGTGTTGTGCAAGTTCTGACTGTCGCAGAGCTCCGCCGTAGGTAATGGCAATGACATAATGCAGGCGTGCTTTTTCCTGCTGCTGTCGTTTGGTTTTCTCAGGGTAGCTGGCAAGGGAATCCAGCAGTGCCTGCCATTCATCCTCAAAGAAGTACCTTGGTTCACTATGGCCTCTTGCAAACTTTTCACCGGTTTTATCAAAACCACTGACCGGATTTCCCTGGAGATAACCTGTTGTATGCAGGTAGCTGAAAAAGCTGCTGAGAACCGTAATGATCTGGTCAGTGCTTTTGCCGGCTTTGACAGGATTCGGGAAATACACTTTTTGTGGGTTATTGTGATCAATGCCCGGCTGTTGCCAGTGTGGCCAGGGGGCCTGTATGAAATGCACATAAGTCTCCACATCGGCTACCGTAATGTCGGCATAGCCTTTGATGAGTTCTTTGCGAATAAAGGCTGTGAACCGAACCAGTTCACGGGTGTAACGGCGCAGTGTCTCATCAGAGCGCCGTGCAGCACGGCGCAGGAACAGGCTGAGAGCCTCCTTGTCCGATGATACGCCGAGCCGATTGTGGCTCGTTCGCGTTTCAGTGACAACGCCGTGTGCTTGGGAGAGTGTTGAAATGTCATGCATGGCGAGACTATATCAGCGACTTAGGCTGACTGTCTTCAGGGCTCAGCGTGACAGAAACGCTTCTACGGCGTCATTGAAGGCAACCATCTGGTCGGCGGGTGTACCATGCCCGGAATCTTTGATGGTATGGAGTCTGGCTTCAGGGATCGTATTACAGCATGCCATGGCGGAGGTGAGTGAAAAGAAATCCCGATCTCCTCGAATGAACAGTGTTTCAGCGGAGATATCCGGTAGCCAAAGTGACAGGTCTGTAGCTATCAGGCTGTCGAGACAGGCTGATAGCAACTTAGGATCATTTTCTTGCCAGCGCTGTCGTAGTACCTCTCTGACTGGATGAAGATGGTCTCCAGGTAATAATGAATGCACCATAATTTTGGCCAGTGTTGGCATGGGGATTAATGGCATTAAACGTCGAAATTTAAGCAGTGTTCGGTAGGGCAGTGTCGTGTGATGCAGGGATGTCGCTGTATTCACCAGAATGAGTTGGTCTACCCTGACCGGATATTTGGCAGCCAAGGCCATGGCCACCATGCCTCCCATGGAAATCCCCATAACATTGCAGGCTTCAACCTTCAGGCTTTCAAGGAGATGGTGCAGATCATCCGCCATCACCGGGATGCTGTAATCAGCTGCGGCGCCCGTTTTTCCATGGCCTCTTAAATCCACCAGAATCAGTTGGTGTTGTTTTTTCAGCGTGGGAATTTGCAGTTGCCAGTCCTGCATGCTGGAAGCAAGCCCATGGATCATCAGTAGGGGCTTGCCTTCGCCGATCACATCATAATGGAGTTCCGTTCCATTAATGCTTGCCTTAGCCATACATTGCCTCCGTTCTACTGTTAACTGTAGAACGGTTGGAAGAGGTATGGGGGATTTAGCGCTGGGAATGGCAAAGGGCCAGGAAAGCCTCCAGTGTTGGTTTGCGGTGCTGGTTGTGATGTGTCAGCAGATAGAAGTGCCTTTTCAGATCCAGAAAGGGTGTTTCTATCAGGCTGAGTTTGCCTTCCTGGATGGCGTCATTGACGGCAAGTTCCGATAAACAGGCTAACCCCAGTCCGGCCATCACGGCCTGTTTGATGGCTTCCGTTTGCTCAAGCTCCAGGAGAATATGAATGTTTGGCAGTTTGGACGCGATCGCGTAATCAAACTGTGCACGGGTACCGGAACCGGTTTCCCGAACAATCCATGGGTAAGCGGCCAGTTGCTGTTCGCTAACCTCCTGCTCTTTCGCTAAGGGGTGCTCCCTTGGCGCCACAATGACCAGGCGGTCGTCTCGCCAGGCTTCGACTGCAATCGACGGATGATGGCAGATGCCTTCTATTAAAGCGGCATCCAGTTCATGACGCAGGAGTTTGTCGATGATTTTTTCTGAATTCTGAATGCTGTAGCGGCCGTCAATGCCCGGAAACTCCTGCTGCATAGTGGCAATAATGTTCGGTAACAGATAACTGCCAATGGTTAAGCTACTGCCAATGGACAGGCTGCCGGAGAGGGTATGGCTGTCGTGAAGAAACAGGTTTTCAAGATCATTGGCGCGACCAAGCAGTTCGCAGGCCAGTGCCAGCATGCGTTGGCCCTGGTCGTTAAGGGTCAGACGGTTGCTGTAGCGGTCGAACAGGCGCGTATTCAACTGTTTTTCCAGTTCCGCCAGTGCCATGCTGGCTGCCGGTTGGGACATATGCAAAGACTCCGCCGCGATCCGTACCTGTTGGTGCTTGGCGATGGCGGTAAAGACTTCAAGCTGTCTCAGGGTAATGTGCATGGGATGCTTTGTAGGCTAAATGGAGATTGTCAAATAAAGAATAAGGATAACTTATACAGCCTATTTAAAACATCGAATATTCTTATTCTAAGTGGCGTATTAGGATCACCGAATTAACGCTTTCGAGGTAAATTCGTGATGGCTGATATAAATGCCCCCGGTTGTATGATGTCTACAACACAGGTTCCTCTTCGGGAGCGATTGAAGAATGTCCCGACCCCGTTAGGAGGGCTGGGTCTGGCGACAGCCAGCTTGGGTGGAACCTGGGCACTCTATGTTCCCCGATTTGCTGAGCAGTCAAAACTGCTTGCCGCTTTCTTGGGTGGTCTTTTCATTCTATTGGTACTGGCTAAGTTTTTTGTTAATTCCAAACTGTTGAAGGATGATATTTCTCATCCGGTAGCCGGTAGTATCATGCCCACTATTGCCATGGGCACTATGGTGGTGGCTGCGGCTTTATTGCCTTATGTACCTGCATTTGCCCGTGGTTTATGGCTGACTGCTATCGCTGCCCATATTGCATTGTTGTTCTTTTTTGCGGCTTACCGGATACGAGAATTCCGGATGGAACATATGGTACCCAGTTGGTTTGTACCGCCGGTCGGTATCATCGTTGCTGCCGTGACCTGTAAGGGAATGGGGTATGAGACACTGGTTCATGCTATTTTTTATTTCGGGCTAGTGGCTTATCTGATTAAGCTGCCCCTGATGATGTATCGCCTGATTTTCAAGGACTGCATTCCCCAGGCAGCTTTGCCCACGATCGCAATCATGGGCGCGCCGGCATCACTGACGCTTGCGGGTTATTTGGCCGCTTTCGAAGAACCTAACCTGATTCTTGTCGGTGCACTGGTGCCGCTGGCATTGTTCATGACCATGTTGGTCTACGTGGCCTTTTTCAAACTGCTTCGGCTGCCGTTTTCACCTGGCTATGCGGCTTTTACGTTCCCCATGGTGATTGGTGCAACGGCGATGTTTAAATTTGCGGCGCTGATCCAGAGCGAGGTGCCAGCGCATATTTACCACCTGTTTTATGGGGTGGCTGTCTTTGAGATGTATATTGCGTCAGCGATTGTTTTTTATGTGGCGCTTCGTTACGGAATACACTATCTAATACGTCGTTAAGTCATTCTGAAACCATTCTTTGAAGCCCTGATCCTGATCAGGGCTTTTTTGTGTACTGCAAAAGGGGAGTGGTGACGTATAATTCCCTGTTTCGACGTGATGCTTCAGCCGTTTGCTGTCCGAAAGTACGCACTGCTGACCTGTCATGCTGTATGAACCCCCCGAATTGTTAACGGAAAACAATGACTGTCCGTACCCGAGTGGCCCCGTCGCCGACCGGTGATCCGCATGTCGGCACCGCTTATATCGCCCTGTTTAACCTGGCTTTTGCACGCAGTCAGGGCGGTGAGTTTATCTTGCGTATTGAAGATACTGATCAGCAGCGCAGTACGCCGGAATCTGAGCAGATGATTCTCGATTCCCTCCGCTGGCTTGGCCTTGAATGGAGTGAAGGGCCGGATGTCGGTGGCCCTCACGGCCCTTACCGTCAGAGTGAACGTGGGGATATTTATGCCAAGCATGCTGATATCCTGCTTGAGAAAGGGCATGCCTTCCGTTGTTTCTGTTCCTCTGAGCGCCTGGATTCACTGCGTGCCGAACAGATGGCTAACAAGCAGACACCGGGTTATGACGGCCACTGTCTCCATCTCAGTGAAGCTGACGTGCAGGCCAAGCTGGCGGCAGGCGAGCCCCATGTTGTGAGGATGAAGGTGCCGGAAAGTGGTACTTGTGTTGTTGACGACATGCTGCGCGACACCATTGAAATTGACTGGTCCCAGATTGATATGCAGGTGCTGGTGAAAGCTGATGGCATGCCAACCTACCACCTCGCAAACGTGGTGGATGACCACCTGATGGGTATTACCCATGTGATTCGTGGTGAAGAGTGGATTAACTCCGCGCCCAAGCACAAGCTGTTGTATCAGTATTTTGACTGGGAGATGCCGACCCTCTGCCATATGCCGCTGCTGCGTAATCCGGACAAGAGCAAACTGTCCAAACGCAAGAATCCGACCAGTATTAACTACTACCGTCGTATGGGTTATCTGCCGGAATCAGTGTTGAACTATCTTGGTCGGATGGGCTGGTCCATGCCGGATGAGCGGGAGAAGTTCACCCTTAACGAAATGGTGGAACACTTTGATATTCAAAGGGTTTCACTGGGTGGTCCGATTTTCGACCAGGAAAAACTGGCCTGGTTAAACGGCAGCTGGATTCGTGAAAACCTTACTGTAGACGAATTTGCCGATCGTCTGCACGGCTGGCTGATCAACGATGATTACATGCGACAGTTCCTGCCGTTTGCCAAGGAGCGTGCAGAGCGGTTTACTGATTTCATGGCGCTGTCCGGCTTTATGTTCACCGGTATGTTGAACCTGACGCCGGAATCATTCGCTCATAAGAAGCTGGATGATGCAGGTGTTAAAAAGGCGCTGCAGTTTGCCTTATGGCGCCTGGAAGCGTTGCGCCAGTGGGATAAAGACGCCATTTTTACCGAAATCAAAACGCTAGCCAAAGCCATTGATTTGAAAGTAGGGGAGTTGATGCAGCCTATTTTTGTAGCCATCGCCGGTACCCCGAATTCGTGGTCTGTGGTGGATTCCATGGAAATACTGGGGCCCGATATGAGCCGCGCGCGTATCCGTCATGCCATCGAGATTCTGGGTGGTGTGTCCAAGAAAGAAGCCAAGCGACTGGAAAAAGAGTACAAGCAGCTGGCTGACGCTTGATCCGCTGGCCAGCAGTAACGATGGTTGCTGCTGGCCTGTCTGTTTTATCGAATCCTTTTCTGTTTCTCTTCGCCATTCTCGGTAAGTACGTTCGTTTCGTTCTTAAAAGAGCGAATCGATATGCTTGACAGGTTATAAGCGCGCCCATAGAATTCGCCCCGCATTCCGGCACTGACTTCACGTCGGACAGCACGGAACGGGGCCATAGCTCAGCTGGGAGAGCGCTACAATGGCATTGTAGAGGTCGGCGGTTCGATCCCGCCTGGCTCCACCAAATTCTTTTCGTAAGAATTTGCGTCCCCTTCGTCTAGTGGCCTAGGACACTGCCCTTTCACGGCAGTAACAGGGGTTCGAGTCCCCTAGGGGACGCCACTTTCTATCTGGGTGGTGTCATCTGCTCGAGACCGGATGCCGGTCGTTAAATAAAGCATCAGGTATAAAGCGGGAATAGCTCAGTTGGTAGAGCACAACCTTGCCAAGGTTGGGGTCGCGAGTTCGAGTCTCGTTTCCCGCTCCAGTGTTGTGTGTCCCCTTCGTCTAGTGGCCTAGGACACCGCCCTTTCACGGCGGTAACAGGGGTTCGAGTCCCCTAGGGGACGCCACTTTCTATTTGAGTGGTGTCATCTGCTCGAGACCGGATGCCGGTCGTTAAATAACGCATCAGAGTTAGAGCGGGAATAGCTCAGTTGGTAGAGCACAACCTTGCCAAGGTTGGGGTCGCGAGTTCGAGTCTCGTTTCCCGCTCCAGTGTTGTGTGTCCCCTTCGTCTAGTGGCCTAGGACACTGCCCTTTCACGGCAGTAACAGGGGTTCGAGTCCCCTAGGGGACGCCACTTTCTATTTGAGTGGTGTCATCTGCTCGAGACCGGATGTCAGTCGTTAAATAAAGCATCAGGTATAAAGCGGGAATAGCTCAGTTGGTAGAGCACAACCTTGCCAAGGTTGGGGTCGCGAGTTCGAGTCTCGTTTCCCGCTCCAGTGTTGTGTGTCCCCTTCGTCTAGTGGCCTAGGACACTGCCCTTTCACGGCAGTAACAGGGGTTCGAGTCCCCTAGGGGACGCCACTTTCTATTTGAGTGGTGTCATCTGCTCGAGACCGGATGCCGGTCGTTAAATAAAGCATCAGTTATAAAGCGGGAATAGCTCAGTTGGTAGAGCACAACCTTGCCAAGGTTGGGGTCGCGAGTTCGAGTCTCGTTTCCCGCTCCAGTGTTGTGTGTCCCCTTCGTCTAGTGGCCTAGGACACCGCCCTTTCACGGCGGTAACAGGGGTTCGAACCCCCTAGGGGACGCCACTATTTTTTTGAGCCGGTCTGAGGACCGGCTTTTTTTTGCCTGTCATTTTCTTATGCCTTCAAAGCTTTTCCCTCTTATTGCTCTTGTTTAATCAGTAAGGCTTATTCCTTTGGGTTGCTGGATGTTTCTCTCTGCAGGCTTTATGTGTCGATGTTCGTATATTCCGCAGGCAATTGGGAACGGTTGTCCTTGACAGTGTTGGGGGCTGTCCATAGAATTCGCTCCCGTTCGCAGCTGTTACCGCAAGCGTTTTGCAGAAACAACTGAACGGATGTCGGGGCCATAGCTCAGCTGGGAGAGCGCTACAATGGCATTGTAGAGGTCGGCGGTTCGATCCCGCCTGGCTCCACCAAATTCCTAAAGGAATTTGCGTCCCCTTCGTCTAGTGGCCTAGGACACTGCCCTTTCACGGCAGTAACAGGGGTTCGAGTCCCCTAGGGGACGCCACTTTTCTATTGAGTGGTGTCATCTGCTCGAGACCGGATGCCGGTCGTTAAATAAAGCATCAGGTATAAAGCGGGAATAGCTCAGTTGGTAGAGCACAACCTTGCCAAGGTTGGGGTCGCGAGTTCGAGTCTCGTTTCCCGCTCCAGTGTGCGACGGGGCCATAGCTCAGCTGGGAGAGCGCTACAATGGCATTGTAGAGGTCGGCGGTTCGATCCCGCCTGGCTCCACCAAGTTCTTCTTGTAAGAATTTGCGTCCCCTTCGTCTAGTGGCCTAGGACACTGCCCTTTCACGGCAGTAACAGGGGTTCGAGTCCCCTAGGGGACGCCACTTTCTATTTGAGTGGTGTCATCTTCTCAAGACCGGATGTCGGTCGTTAAATAAAGCATCAGGTATAAAGCGGGAATAGCTCGGTTGGTAGAGCGCAACCTTGCCAAGGTTGAGGTCGCCCAGAGCTAAAGAGTGAGTCTCGTTTCCCGCGTCGACGTTGAAAGCGTCGTAAAACAAGTTTCATTGCGGGAATAGCTCAGTTGGTAGAGCACAACCTTGCCAAGGTTGGGGTCGCGAGTTCGAGTCTCGTTTCCCGCTCCAGTGTACGACGGGGCCATAGCTCAGCTGGGAGAGCGCTACAATGGCATTGTAGAGGTCGGCGGTTCGATCCCGCCTGGCTCCACCAAGTTCTTCTTGTAAGAATTTGCGTCCCCTTCGTCTAGTGGCCTAGGACACTGCCCTTTCACGGCAGTAACAGGGGTTCGAGTCCCCTAGGGGACGCCACTTTTCTATTGAGTGGTGTCATCTGCTCGAGACCGGATGCCGGTCGTTAAATAAAGCATCAGAGTTAAAGCGGGAATAGTTCAGTTGGTAGAGCGCAACCTTGCCAAGGTTGGGGGCGCCCAGAGCTAGAGAGTGAGTCTCGTTTCACGCTCCGACGTTGAAAACGTCGTAAAACAACTTTCGTTGCGGGAATAGCTCAGTTGGTAGAGCACAACCTTGCCAAGGTTGGGGTCGCGAGTTCGAGTCTCGTTTCCCGCTCCAGATTAAAAAGCCGTCATCATTGATGACGGCTTTTTTTTATGTTTACGAACACCCAGCCTTCCGTATCTTTGATGTAGTTTTTTGTGCTTAAAAGGTTGGTTGGCGAAGCATATCCGTATGCTCGCCGACGATCGGGGGCAGTTTATCGGTTGTCGTTATTACGATTATGCACTCGGCGATAACGCTGTATCCATTGGTTCAAGGCTGGGTGTTCAGATCCGCATGGTTGATTGTCATTAAGTTGCTCAAAGATCTGGTTGCCAAGCACTTTGCCCAATTCGACCCCAAATTGATCGAAACTGTTGATACCCCAAATCACACCCTGAACGAATACTTTGTGTTCATACAGGGCGATTAGTGCGCCTAATGCTTCTGGTGTCAGGCTTTCCATGACCAACAGGGAGGCGGGCTTGTTGCCTGGAATGGCTTTCTGTGGCGCCAGAGTATCGATCATTTCCTGACTAGCGCCTTCTTTGGTCAGTTCATCCCTGATCGTTTCTTCCGAGCATCCAAGTGCTAGTGCCTGGGACTGGGCCAGTGCATGGGCAAACAGCCAATCCTGTTGTTCTCCAATGGGTGACTGGCTGATCATCGGGACAATAATGTCGACAGGAATCAGTCGCGTGCCCTGGTGCAGAAGCTGATGATATGCGTGCTGGCCGTTAGTGCCGACACCTCCCCAGATCACAGGGCCGGTCTGCCAGCTGACGGGTTGCCCGTCGGTGGTGACACGCTTGCCGTTACTCTCCATATCCATTTGCTGCAGGTGGGCAGGGAAGGCTTCCAGATCGCTGGCATAGGTCAGTACGGCGTGGCTTTGCGCACCAAAGTAATTGCTGTACCAAATGCCCATCAGGGCCATGATCACCGACATGTTTTGCTCTAAGGGGGCAATCCGGAAGTGTTCATCCATGCTGTAGGCGCCGTGGAGCAGTCGCTCGAAGACGGTAAAACTGGTCATCAGGGGGATCATCAGACCGATGGCGGACCAGAGTGAGTAGCGTCCACCGACCCAGTCCCACAGTGGCAGGATGTTATCCGGTGCAATACCGAACTGTGTGGCTTTGTCGATGTTGTTTGACACGGCGACGAAGTGGCGATGGCTGTCCTGCTCTGGCATACCCTGTTCCAGCATCCAGGCTTTGGAAGCCTCTGCATTGACGCGTGTCTCCAGGGTGCTGAACGATTTAGAGGCAACGATAAATAGCGTAGTTTCTGGATCAATCACTTTCAGTGTTGCGGTAAGGTCCGCTGGGTCAACATTCACGACATAGTGTGCGGTCAGTTCTTCGCGTTGAAACGGACGCAATCCATCCAGCGCCGTTTTGACGCCAAGAAACGAACCGCCAATGCCAATACTGACGATGTGTTTGATCGCTTTTCCTGTATAGCCGGTCCATTCGCCACTGTGAATACGCTGGCATAGTGCGCGCATTCTTTCCAGGGTGTCACGGATGGCGGGCATAACATCTGCGCCATCAACCAGAACCGGCCGCTGGCTTCGATTGCGTAGTGCGGTGTGGAGGACGGCGCGCTGCTCTGACGTGTTGATGGTGCTGCCATTAAACATGGCTTCCCGGCACTCTTCGAGTCTGGCTTCTCTGGCTAGTTCAATGAGGTCTGACAGGGATTCTGTTGTGATCCTGTGGCGGGAATAGTCCAGGCAGAGTCCGGCGGCTTCTATGGTGAATTGCCGATAGCGCTCCGGATCTTCCATCAATGCCGCAATTGAGGTTTCTGCGAGATTTTTGCAGTGTATTGCAAGGGCGGGTGAAACAGCATAGTTGCGCAGAGGGGAGGGAAGGCCGGGCTGTTGTTCGATTGAGGGTGTTTTCATTTCTGGGCTGATGATTTCGCAAGGTATGTGAGTATCTTACCGCATTACGGCGCTGATACCGGGGTCGTTGAGTAAAAAGGTGTTTTCCAGGTACGTTGCCACGGCTTCTTTGGCATCGGAGCCAATAATTTCCATTTCTGGCAGTCGCTGTTTCAGGCGTTCGTCGGCGTTTGCCATGATGAGTCCTTTGCCGGCCGTTGTCAGCATATCGGCATCATTCAAGCCATCACCAAAGGCGATGCATTGTTTGGGTGAGAGGTTGAGGTGACGGGCTATGTGCTGCATGGCATTACCTTTGCTGACGCCTGCTGCGGTAATCTCCATGCTCCAGGGAAGCGAGCAGGTAATGTCTACCTTTCCTGAAAAACGGCTCCGTAATGCCTCACCGTAAGCGGCAAGGCGATGGATATCTTGGCAAGTGAAAAAAAGTTTGGCGACGTATGTGGTTGGTAGGGTATCGCTGTTGCAAAAAAAGCGTGGTAATGCCGTGTTGTGATGGTAAGAAAGTAGTCGTTCATCGTACTGGTTAAAGTACCAGCCTGAATCCTTATAAAGATGCACGGTGATGCCGGGCTTATCAATCAGGGTTGAAATCATGGCCTGAACAATGTCTTCAGGCAGATCCTTTTGAAAGAGTAGGTTGTTGGTGGGTGTGTAAGTGCGTGCGCCATTGGCTGTGATCATAAAAGCGGGTATCTCAAGGCCATTTCTCAGATTGGATACTTCGCTGGCATGACGCCCGCTGGCCAAAATCAGCTGATAACCCTTTTGGTTCAGTCGCTTGAGCGTCAATGCTGTGTGTGATCCCAGTCGGTGCTCTGGTGTCAGAAGGGTGCCATCCAGGTCGGCTGCGATCAGTTGAAACATATTGCTTCTCCTGTGGTTTTTAATGGATGGCAATCAGTATGGGCGTCTTCCGTGGAAGACGCCCATCCGTTATCAGGCAATCGCTACCTTAAGGTGTTCATTGAATGCCTGTTCCCAGGCGGAGGTGTGTTGCTCACCCACCAGAAGGTGGATGACGGTATCTCCGCAACGCATGGCTTCGCTAATGCCCGCCTGTTTCAATGCTTGCGTATCAGGATTGATGCCTTGTCCAAGCTCAACCCGTATCCGTGTGAGTGCGCAGGTTTTGGCGGATCGGATGTTTTCTGCGCCACCCAAAGCCTGAATCGCAGTCAGTGCATCACTGGTTTTGATGCTGGCATGTGTCGCTGCAGTCGTGGCGACGGCTTCTTTAGGCGCTGTTTCTGTATCCGCAGCGCTTGGCTGGGATTGTGGGTATTGCTTCAGGTAGTGCTCCATATCGGTCTTGAGATTGTCTGAGCGGGTTCCGAATATGGCTTGAACGCCGTTACCGACACGTACAACACCGGTTGCACCGAGTTGCTTCAGACGAGCGTCATTGACCTGGTTAGGATGTCTGACAGCAATACGTAGACGCGTAATACAGGCGTCCAGACTGGTGATGTTGGCTGCGCCACCGAAGGCTGCGACTAATTCACCCGCCATTGAACTGGTGTCGCTGTCGACAACGACGCTGGATTCCTCTTCGCGACCTGGTGTTTTCAGGTTGAGCCACTGGATGGTGACACGGAAGATGACGTAATACAGGGCGGCAAATGCCAGGCCCAGCACCAGGATACCCCAGCCATTGGTGGAATTACCGTACAGCAGGGAAAAATCAATGAACCCGTGTGAAAAGGTCATGCCGTGCTTGATGCCCAGCGCAATACAGGTGAAATAGGCCAGACCCGCCAGCAGCGCATGAATGCCATAAAGGACAGGGGCAACAAACAGGAATGAAAATTCAATGGGCTCGGTGATGCCGGTCAGAAAAGAGGTCAGTGCCGCAGAGATCATAATGCTGGCAATTCGCGCACGGTTTTCCGGTTTGGCGGTGTGCCAGATGGCAATGGCCGCGGCCGGCAGGCCGAACATCTTGAAAAGGTAGCCGCCGGCCATGTTGCCGGCCGTCGGGTCGCCGGCGACATAGCGGGCAATCTCGCCAGTGAATTCCTTGCCGGTTTGGGGGTCGACGTACTGGCCGACTTCAAAGAAGAAGGGCACATTCCAGATATGGTGCAGTCCGAAGGGAATCAGTGCCCGTTCTACAATGCCGTAAATGGTAAAGGCGGCCGCCGGATTTTCGCTAGCAGCCCAGGTGGAGAAGGATTGAATGGCTTCGCCGATAGGGGGCCAGACCAGTGCGAGAATGGCGGCTACGCCAATCGCAGCAAAGGCTGTGGCGATTGGGACAAAACGTTTTCCGGCAAAGAAGCCCAGATAGGCCGGTAGCTCAATCCGGTAATAACGGTTGAACAGCCAGCTCGCGACGGCACCGATAATAATCCCGCCCATGACGCCGGTATCAATGGAATCAATACCCATGATACGCGTGGTTTCGAGATCCAGTGCTGTGGCAAAAACACCCATGGTGGCAATCATTACTGCGTAACCAACCATGGCAGCCAGTGCGGCAACGCCATCATTCTCGGTAAAGCCCAGTGCGACGCCAATGGCAAAAATCAGCGGCAGGTTGCCGAATACAGCGCCGCCGGCCTGGGCCATGATCGTATTAACAATATCTGGGAATAGCGCGAATCCAGCGGAACCTACACCCAGCAGGATACCGGCGGCGGGCAACACCGCCACCGGCAGCATCAGTGATTTGCCGATTTTCTGGAGATTGGCAAAGGCGCGATGTGCAATTGTTGTCATGGGTTACTCCTTATCTTTCCATTGCGCCAGCAGCGCGCGCACCTGTGTGGCGTCTTCCATGGTGAGGGCTTGTTGTGCCAGTGTGCGGCAATCGGCAAGGCTGAGTTCACGGATACGGGCTTTCACCAGTGGCAGAGAGGGAACGCTGACGGACAATTCGTTCACCCCGAGTCCAATCAGTAGCGGGATCGCAGTGATATCGCTGGCAATGCCGCCACAAACACCGGTCCAGCGATTCTCGGCACTGGCGCCCTCCACGGTCATGGCGATCAGGCGCAATACAGCAGGGTGCAGGCTGTCGATCCGGCTGGCCAGTTTGGGGTGGCCGCGATCCATGGCGAGGGTGTACTGGGTCAGGTCGTTGGTGCCGATGGAGAAAAAGTCGGCTTCTCGTGCCAGCTCCCGGGCCATCAGGGCGGCAGAAGGAACTTCAATCATGATGCCAAGCTCAACGGTGCTATCCAGTGACAGGCGTTCTTCCTCAACCAGTTTTTTGACCGCGCGAAATTCTTCCAGGCTGGCAATCATGGGTAACATGATGCGTAAATTGCCGACTTTCGCGCTGCGCAGAAGTGCACGAATCTGCCGACGAAGCATGGTGGGGCGATTGATGCCGACACGAATCCCCCGTTCTCCCAGGAAGGGGTTCTCTTCTTCTGGTAGAGGCAGATAGGGCAGGGGTTTGTCGCCACCGACATCCAGTGTGCGGATGATGACCGGACGTTCTTTGCCCATAGCGCTGATAATATCACTATAGATTTGCGTCTGTTCGTCTTCGTCCGGTTCGGTTGTGCGATTGAGATAAAGGAATTCGGTGCGCAGCAATCCAATACCTTCTGCGCCCAGCTCTACCGCTTTCCGTGCTTCATCCAGGCCGCCCACATTGGCTGCTACTTCTATATGTGTACCATCCTGTGTAACGGCTGGTTGGTTTGTCGTTTGAAGTGCAGCCTGGAAGGTGCTCTCAGCTTCGTCTTTTTGCGTCTGGCACCGGCTGACCTCGTCAGTGGATGGTGATAGCAGCAGATAGCCAGCATCGGCATCCATGATGACCGTGGCGCCGTCCGATTGCTCATTGATGAGGCTATCCATGCCGGCAAGGTAGGGAATGCCCAGGGAACGGGCAATGATTGCGGCGTGAGAGCTGGCGCCGCCTTCGAGGCTGCAGACCCCGGCCACACGGCTACGATCCAGGCTGAGTAAGTCTGATGGTGTAATGTCCAGGTACACGGGAATCGCATTGTCCGGCCAGTTTTCAGTGCCGAACGAGATGCCTGTCAATACAGCCAGAACACGTTGGCCGACATCATCAATGTCAGCGGCTCGGCCGGCCAGTAGCGGGTTGTCCAGTGACTGAAGGGCGCGAACCTGCTGGTTGACGGCATTATTCCAGGCCCAGGCTGCTGAACGTCCTTCTGTAATCAGGTGGTTGGCGGTTTCGGCCAGTGCCGGGTCTTCCAGCAGTTGAGCGTGGGCATTGAATATTTCGGATTGTTCCTGTTCGCCGGCTGCTGCGAGTTTAGTCACCAGCTGTCGCAAGTCATCACAGGTTGATGCAATTGCGTTGTTTAGTTGATGTTGTTCGGTCGCTACATCTGAAGCCCACTCCTGCAATTCCGGATGCTGACGGCGGATATGGATGAGTTTGCCAATGCCGAGTCCGGGAGCGGCGCGAACACCGGATAGGCGACGCGGATCGCTTTTTTCATTGATCAGAAGTGGTGTTTCAGTTTCCTCGGTGGTAGATGTCTGGGTGCTTGTTGAAGCGACATCTTCCCCCAGGCCGGATTCAATGGCTGCAACGACTGAGGCGACTGCATTCTGCGCATCATCTCCCCAGACTTTTATAGTGACATCGTCGCCAAGTCGGGTGTTGAGCTTCATCAGTTCAGTCACGCTGTCACCGCGTGCTTCGATACCATGACAGGCCAGCTTCACGGTTGCATGGCATTGATGGCACAGCTTGGCCAGAACCGCGGATGGTCGTGCGTGAAGGCCTTCGGGATTGGGGATGCGAACAGAGGCTTCGGCATCCGGTTTGCCCTGTGCCTGTGATGGTGTATCGGTGCCGCCGGTTGATGGCGATGTGCCGAGTACCAGCAGGCGATCACGACCAGCGTTGACATGGCCAGATGCGGGATGGTTAATAGCCAGACTTGCGGGGCCGGTTTGTACAATAACCGTGATCAGGCTGCGTGCGTGGCAGGCAAGATAGTCAGCATCAAACTCCAGTAGTGGTTGTCCGGTTTTTACCTTGTCGCCTTCACTCACCTGTGGGTTGAAACCTTCTCCGCGCAGTGTCACGGTATCCAGGCCAACATGCATCAGGATCTCAATACCACTGTCGGTTCGCAGGGTCAGTGCATGGTGTGCCGCATGCAGCTGGACAACTTCGGCATCAACCGGTGCGAGTAGTATGTTATTGACCGGATCTATTGCGATGCCGTCACCGAGCATGCGTTCCGAAAATACCGGGTCGGGCACCTGGTCGATAGGGATGATGGGACCGGATAGGGGGGCCAACAAGGTGATGTCATGCTGTACGGGAGGGGATGAAGGATTCAATCGTATTGCTCCGCGATAACAAGGCGTAAGGAATATCCAGGGAGAGTCAGGTTCTGCATGAACGTTGACGTACGTCATACACCGGTGCTCCCCGCTGCCCACTGTAAGGATTTTGGGGGCACTCATATTGATGCAGCTCAAATACGCAGGGTATTCGGGTGCAGAACAGGGCACCGCTCAAAGTGTAAGCTTGAGGTACCTGTTACCGATTATCATCAGACTGTAGTCTGGTATCGGTAGGGGAAACGTTCAAGGAGTTGAGCGTGTATGATGCTGAGGCCGAGAAGTGTTAGAAAGAATGCAAAAATAAGAGAGAGTAGAACGAGTGGCTTACAAGATGGCAGGCCAAGAGGGAATCGAACCCCCAACCCCCGGTTTTGGAGACCGGTGCTCTACCAATTGAGCTATTGGCCTGTGAAGTGGCTGCAGTATAACACGAGAATAACGCTGCTTTTCCAGTCTTTTTTCAAAAAAGTCTTTTTGTTTCAGTCGGTTGACAAGACTTCTTAAGGTCCATAGAATGCGCTCCATCTTCGCTGAGACAGCTTCTTATTTGTCTTGGTCAAGAGGATGTGTGTGGGGCCATAGCTCAGCTGGGAGAGCGCTACAATGGCATTGTAGAGGTCGGCGGTTCGATCCCGCCTGGCTCCACCAAATTCCTAAAGGAATTTGCGTCCCCTTCGTCTAGTGGCCTAGGACACTGCCCTTTCACGGCAGTAACAGGGGTTCGAGTCCCCTAGGGGACGCCACTTTTCTATTGAGTGGTGTCATCTGCTCGAGACCGGATGCCGGTCGTTAAATAAAGCGTCAGAGTTAAAGCGGGAATAGCTCAGTTGGTAGAGCACAACCTTGCCAAGGTTGGGGTCGCGAGTTCGAGTCTCGTTTCCCGCTCCAGATAAAAAAGCCGTCATCAGTGATGACAGCTTTTTTGTTATCTAGAGTATCTTTTTACAGTGTGGCGCCAGGCTTTAACGCCCATGCTCTGCACCAGCCTTCGGGGCTGACCTGTCGGCCTTGAAACAGATTGCAGCCTTTGTTCCCTTCGACGTAAAGCACGCAGTTTTCACATTTCTGTCCTGCCTGGTACTTTTCCTCACCCTTTACATCCGCAGCATTGAGGATATAGCCAAAGTTTTTTGCCATCGGCTCATCAACAGACACTACCTTGTCATCCGCAAGGGAGAGTGTTGCGAGTGGAATCAGGGAAACGCCGATGGCGGTTTTTTTCAGAAAATCACGTCTGCTTTGCATGTGGACTCTCCTCATTAGATTAATTACGACTAACCACGTATAAAAAGCTTCGTAAAACGACTAACTTATTGATGTTCTTTTTATGTATTGAATTTATATTTGTACATATATAGATAATTGTATAAGAATAATTCGGGATATGTTGAGAGCGCTGACAGAGAGGAGGGTAAGGTGTGGCTAAAACCCGACAACTGGTATGGTTCCGGACTGATATCAGGGCTGAAGATAACAAGGCGCTTTATCAGGCATCGCAGGCTGGTGATGTGGTGGGTGTTTATCTGATCCAGCCGGGTCAGTGGGCTGATCATGACGACAGCCCGAATAAATTGTTTTTCAGTCTTTCTTGTGTGGCTTCGCTTCAGCGGCGTTTGGCTAAGCTCAATATCCCTTTATTAGTCAAAGAGGCTGATTACTATTCTGATTCTGTAAAGTTGTTGCTTAATCTCGCACGTAACCTGGATTGTCAGGGCATCTGGTTTAATGATGAATACGGTGTTAATGAGCAAAGCAGGGACAGGAAAGTAATAGAGGCATTTGACGCAGCCGGGCTCTCTTCGCATCGATTCACGGATGCGGTTCTTGTAGAACCGGGCCGGGTAACGACGGGAAAGGGTGAGGCTTTCAAGGTTTTTACACCATTCAAGAAAGCCGTCTATCGGTATTTAAAGCCGGAAGACTGGATGCCGTGTCCATCACCATCAAAACAAACGCCTCTTGATATCGCTTCGGATCCTGTTCCTGTTGATCGGTATGCTCCAACTGCATCCAACATCCTTGAGCGATGGGGACCTGACGAGACGTCTGCCCATAAATCGTTAAATGATTTTATTGAATCGCGAGTTCAACGCTATGTTGAGCAACGGGACTTTCCCGGGCTGGATGGTACAAGCAGTCTGTCACCTTGGCTGGTTGCTGGCGTATTATCTATTCGACAGTGTTTTGGTGCCGCAGTTCGTGCCAACAATGGTGAGCTGGATAGCGGGAATGCCGGTATTACCTGCTGGTTAGGGGAGTTGATATGGCGAGAGTTTTACAAGCATATACTGGTCGCGTTTCCCCGGGTTTCGATGCATCGTCCTTTTCAGGTTGAAACTGACAAGCTGGATTGGCGTAACGACCCTGCTTTACAGGAAGCTTGGGAATCCGGAAAAACCGGCTTTCCCCTGGTCGATGCAGCCATGCGACAGTTGGTGGCTACGGGCTGGATGCATAACCGTTTGCGCATGGTGGCCGCGATGTTCCTGTCCAAGAACCTGATGCTGGATTGGCGAATAGGCGAGCGCTTTTTCATGCGTCATCTGGTGGATGGCGATTTGGCCGCCAATAACGGGGGATGGCAGTGGTCAGCCAGTACCGGTACCGATGCGGCGCCGTATTTCAGGATGTTTAATCCTGTCAGCCAATCCGAGAAGTTTGACCCGGACGGCACGTTCATTCGTACGTGGGTGCCTGAGCTGACAGTGCTGGATAATAAAGCAATTCATCAACCGTTGACGGGAAAGACGGGCGATTTGTTCGGCGCATTGGATTATCCTGCGCCGATTGTTGATCATTCCGCATCACGTCAGCGTGTGATAGAGGCCTTCAAAGGATTGCGTTCATGAATGACTCTGAACATCTCAGCCGGTTTCTTGAAGTGTGGTCAACGATAAGCGCTGACAATATTGATACTTTGAATCAGATCTACGATGAAAATATTGCCTTCTCTGATCCGTTGCATCGCGTGCAGGGCTTATCGTCCTTGAGGCAATATATTGCCAACATGTATGAGAATGTGACGGAAGTCCGTTTCTCTTTTGGTAAAACCCTGGTGGATGATGATCAGGCTTGTGTCGAGTGGGTGTTGCGTTATGCGCATCCGCGGCTGCGGGGCGGTAAGCCCATTGATATTCCTGGTTGCAGCCGGCTGGAATTCACCGTGGAGGGGAAGGTGATCCGGCATCGGGATTACTTTGATGCCGGCGCTTTCCTTTACGAGCATCTGCCGATAGTGGGCTCAATTATCAGGGCGTTGAAGCGGAGGCTGTCAGACGACTGATGTGTTCATGATGAATTGTCAGTCGATGATTGCTGTTATTTGTCGCCTTCCAGTGATGCAATTTTCGATTTTAGCGCCTCGATCTCTTGCTCAAGGGCTTCAATTTTCTCCTGGGCTTCCATCTGTTCCGTGACATCTTTTTGGATGCCGATGTAATACATCAGCTGGTCATCGTCATTGAATACCGGGGTGATACGCAGTTCGTTCCAGAACATGGAGCCATCCTTGCGATAGTTGCGCACGACTTCGCACGTTGGCTGATCATGCTTGAGTGCCTCTCGGATCCGTTGAATCGCATCCTGTGAGCGATCGTCTTTCTGCAGGAAGCGGCAATCCTGGTACAGAATTTCCTCACGGGTATAGCCGGTCAGGCGTTCGAAGGCGGCATTGGTGTAAATGAGAATGTTCTCATTACCTTCACGTTCGGCGACGACAATCCCGTCATTCGATTCATCCACCAGTTTTTCCAGCAAGGTCGGGTCAATCATTGCCTTCTCTCCCAAAAAGCCCCTTGTACAACTATGTGAATATCCAGGCCGGTTAGCAAGTTTTGCGGTGGTAATACTGACGAATTTGTCAGGGATTGCTTTGCTAAACTGATATAAAGTTGTACATTATTTATATAGTTGTACAAAAAAGAGGTGCTCATGGCTATTGTACCACTAGAAAAACCACAGCGTCATATAACCTTGGGTATTAGTGCTTGCCTGATAGGGCACAAGGTTCGTTATAACGGCCAACACAAGCGCTCATCTTTCTGTATGAATACTTTGGCGGAGTATTTCAATTTCCTTCCAGTGTGTCCGGAAGTCGGCATTGGTCTGGGGACACCGAGAGAGCCTATCCGTCTGGTAGGTACGTCTGATTACTACCGTGTTGTGGGTACGGATACACCCGATCGTGACGTGACAGAACAGCTTGAAGCCTATGGGCGCGAGAAGGCGCGCGAGCTCAAGGATATCAGCGGTTATATCCTCATGCAGAAATCGCCCAGTTGTGGGATGGAGCGGGTAAAGATCTACGGAGAAAATGGTATTCCATCGGGCGATAACGGACCGGGTGTGTTTGCCCGCAGCCTGATGGCAGAGAATCCATTGTTACCGGTGGAAGAGGAAGGTCGTCTGCATGACCCGATCCTGCGCGAGAATTTTTTCACCCGGGTATTTGCCTGGCACCGCTGGCAAACCGAAGTGATGCCTAACCCGTCGCACAAGGCTGTGGCTGATTTTTATACAGCATACAAATACCAGATCATGGCTCATAGCCCGCAAAATTACACCGAACTGGGTCAGTTGATTGCAAAAGGCAAAGTGGTTCCGATCGACGAACTGGTGGAGACGTTCAGCCATATCTTCATGGCAACCCTGGCCAAGCGGGCGACCCGTAAATCGCATACTAACGTAATGTTGCACCTGATGGGTTACCTTAAAAAAACGGTCGCAGGCAGTGAGCGTGAAGAAATTCTTAAACTGATTGAGCAGTATCGACAGGGTGTACTGCCCCTCGTGGTGCCGATGACCATGCTGAGAAACTATCTGCAACGCAGTGGCGGTGACTATATTCAACAGCAGGTTTATCTTCAGCCGCATCCTGAAGTGTTGGGATTAAGGAACACAATATAGGCAAAGTCTGTCCATTTGCTGAGGCCGTCAAACAATCAAGACCTGCTTGGGACAGGCGGCACGTGATTCTGTAGAATCGCCCGGGTTCAAAGGAAACCGCAAGTGATGACTGATAAAGAAGAAGTTCTCCCTGAAGTTGAAGGCGCGAATGCAGCAATGTTGCCCATACGTGAAGTGTCCCGGCTGACCGGTGTGAATGCTGTTACCTTGAGGGCATGGGAGCGTCGCTATGGATTGATTAAGCCTCACCGAACCCCCAAGGGCCACCGTCTTTATTCTGAGGACCATGTTCGCCAGATTCGCGCCATTACTGACTGGATAAACCGGGGCGTCTCCGTCAGTAAGGTGCGCAAGCTATTGGAAGAATCCGTAGCCGCAGCGGAACCCGAGACTGGTGTTTCCGATGACAGTGTCTGGGACATCTATCAGCATCGCTTTATTGCAGCACTCAAGGCGCTGAATGAACAACGGCTCGACAGCGTGTTTAATCAGGTGATGGCTGAGTACCCCGCAGATACCGTGATGCGGAGGTTGTTTGAGCCAATGCTCGACAAATTGCACAGTGCCTGGCAAGGGCTGTACGGTGACCGGTTGGAAGAGCGCTTTTTGGAGAATTTCTTGCGGACGCGTATCGGCTTGAAGCTGTATAACGCGAACCGTCAGTCACAGGCAGATGATGCCTGCAGCATTATGTTCCTTACCCTGCCAGGGGAAGTCTCAGAAATGGAGCTTCTTCTGTTATCGCTCTCTGCGGCTTCGCACGGTTGTAAGGCCCATTTTCTTGGAGCCAGTATTCCGCTTGTCGAAATTCCGCTGGCGGCAGAAAAACTACAGGCGTCTGCTGTCGTTTTACACGGTAACTCAGCACTGGATAGAGCAACGCTGTCGCGGGATCTGCTGCGGGTCGGGCAGACGTTGACGGTGCCAGTGATTATCGCTGGTCAAAGTGCCAGAATCCACCAAACGACACTGGCACCAGCCGGGTTTCATCTCTTGTTGCCCGGTTCTGACCAGACACTGGCATCCGTTATTCCTGATCTCCTTTCTGGAGCCCCCCAGTCAGCCTGAACCACAGGGAAGCCGGCAGCAGTGACAGGAGCTTTAGTGGCCAGATTAACCGTTTCGGGAACGCAATTTCGAATCGGTTTCCCCTCAGGCCTTCGATAATCCGTTGACTGGCCTGCTGAGGTGTTAGAAGTGCTGGCATGGTAAAGCGGTTTTTACGGGTAAGCCGAGTATCGACGAAACCCGGGCTGATAAGTCGTAGTTGAATGCCTCGTCTGGCCAGTGCAGGCCGCATGGACTCCGCCAGATTAATCAGTGCGGCCTTACTGGCGCCATAAGCCCCTCCACCCGGTAAGCCCCTGTAGCCTGAAGGACTGACGGTGATCAGAACCTGCTTCGGAGGCTCTGAGAAGCGGTTGAGGCAAATATCCAGCCCATTCAGCACGCTGTGTATGTTAACCCGCATGACTTCCCATTCCCGCTCACAGGAAAACGACCCTGCATCCAGTGGGTCATAAATGGCGGCATTCAGGATGACGGCCTCAGGGGTGCCTTGATGGCTGAAAATCTGGTCAGCAATGCCCTGAAGTGCTTGCAGTTGGGTCGCATCGCAAGGATACCCCGTTAATTGCCCTGTAGCGCTTTTGCTGTCTTTCTCGAGTTGTACAAGATTTTCAGGGTTTCTGGCGCTCACGGCGACCCTGCATCCCTGTTGTGAAAGATCGAGTGCCAGTGCCCGGCCAATACCGGTGCTGCCGCCAATAATCCAGATATGTTGGGGTAATCGCTTTTTCTTATACATGGTTTACTCTCGCGCCGACTATATTTATTATACAATAAAAATATAATGTACAAGAAAGGGCGGAGTCATGCATACCTGTGAGTTTGCGGTAATTGGCGCTGGTGTGTCCGGACTGGTGACAGCCTGGCTACTGTCGCGACACCATGATGTTGCTCTTATCGAACAAAATCAGTGGTTTGGCGGGCATACACATACCGTGCCGGTCGATGATCCCTTAGGTCCCATGGGCATTGATACCGGTTTTATCGTCTTTAACCGTAAAAATTATCCCCATCTCTCCAGTTTTTTTGACCATCTGAAGGTTGACTGCCAGGCCGTGCCCATGACTTTTTCTGCCTCAATCGGGCAGGGCGATATCGAGTATGCCGGTGATAACCTGGATACCCTGTTTGCCCAGCGCAGAAAGCTGTTCAGTCCTTCCCACTGGCGGATGATTGCCGATATTCTCAAGTTCAATGCCAGGGCTCGGGAGGATCTGTCTTCCGGGATTGATCCTGATTTGTCGCTGAGAGATTACCTGAATCAATTGCGGTTGGGGGATGGGATTCGCGATCACTACCTGCTGCCGATGGCTGCGGCGATCTGGTCTTGCCCACTGGCTACCATGCTGGAATTTCCTGCCGCCAATTTTCTGCGTTTCTTTGCCAATCATGGGCTGCTATCCGTGTCTGACCGCCCGCAATGGTATTCCGTCAAGGGCGGCAGTCAGGCCTATGTTCAGGCGCTTTTGGCGCAGCTGACAGGACCCCGTTTCAGTGATTCTCCCGTGGAACGGGTTGAGCATGATGGTCAGGTTTACCGTATTCATACCGCGAGTGGAAACCAGATCCTTGCAGAGAACATTGTCTTCGGCTGCCATGCTGACGAGGCGCTGGCCTTGTTGGGTGAAAGCGCGACCGAGGATGAACAGGCGTTATTGTCATGTTTTCGCTATCAGGAAAATACCGCCTGGTTGCACACCGATGAACGTCTGATGCCTGAACGTCGCAAGGTGTGGTCATCCTGGAACTACCTGGCTGATTACCGGCTGGCAGGGCGCCCGGTTTCAGTAACCTACTGGATGAATATCCTGCAGAAACTCCCTGAAGGTGCAAGGAATTACTTGGTGAGCCTGAACCCTTTGTCAGAGCCGGCTAAGGATAAAGTCATCAAACGAATCACCTGGCATCATCCGGTTTTTGACCGAGAAGCAATGCGAGCACAAGCATTCTTGAAAGATCTCCAGGGAAAAAATAACCGCTGGTTCTGTGGCAGTTACTTTGGTTATGGATTCCACGAAGACGGTATCCGTTCTGCGGTTGAGCTCTGCAATGGCATGGGTATCAAAGCGCCCTGGCAGGTGGTTATATGAGCCAGCCTGTAAGCGTGTTCGTTGGCGAGGTCATGCACCGGCGCTTATTTCCGGTGGAATACCGTTTTTCTTACCGGGTATTCAGCTTTGCCATTGATTTGATGCAGCTGGATCAACTGGGTCGGCAAAATCCTCTGTTGTCATTGAACCGATTTAATCTGTTGTCCTTTTATACCCGAGATCATGGTGCGGAGGATGGCAAGGGCTTAATAGCGTGGGCAAACGAAACACTCCGCGAGGCAGGGCTGCAGGAAGCACCGGCAATGATTACGTTGTTCTGCTTTCCCCGTGTATTCGGTTATACCTTCAATCCGATGTCTCACTGGTATTGTGAAAACGACGATGGGCAGTTAATTGCTGTTATTCTCGAAGTCCGCAATACCTTCAGTGAACGACACCCCTATGTGATGCATGACAAAGGACGTCCATTGCCTAAGGCGGTGCGATTCCA
Source organism: uncultured Kistimonas sp. (assembly GCA_964291505.2). GTDB lineage: Bacteria > Pseudomonadota > Gammaproteobacteria > Pseudomonadales > Endozoicomonadaceae > Kistimonas. The sequence goes on from OZ220216.1 coordinate 1,522,563, forward strand.
GCGAGACAAGGTGTTTCACGTATCACCGTTTATTGGCATGGATGCCTGTTATCACTTCACCCTGAGAAAAGCCGAAAAACGACAGTTCACTTTAATCAACGAGTATTCCGACGGCAAGTTGATGCTTGTCGCAACCCAGAACACCAAAGCAATCCCCCTGACCACTGGGCGGCTCCTGAAGCTTATGGCCCGGATGCCGTTTATGACCCTTAAAGTGATTGTCATGATCCACTGGCACGCTTTAAAGATCTGGTTACGGGGCGCCACGTTTTACACTCATCCGGGAGAAACCAAGTCATGATGCCTGATCAGGATGTGGGCAGCAGCGTCAGTCTGCCATTCATTATGCGACGCCTTGTCGGTCATCTCGACAAAGCTAACCAGGGTAAGTTGCTGATTGAAGCCGGTGAACAGCATAGCTATCAGGTGACGGGCGAGAAAACCGGTGAAGTGGCTGATTTGCGTCTCAATGATAGCGCTGCCATCACCAAAGCCCTGCTTGTGGCCGGTGAGATTGGCTTTGCCAGGAGTTATCTGCAAGGGCATTGGGACACCACGGATCTGACACGCCTGTTTTGCTGGTTTGCGGATAATGAAACTGCATTGAAGCCATCTGCAGGGTTGGGCCTGCCTGGACGTCTGATGCAGCGCTTTCAGCATTGGGGTGCTCGAAATTCTTTGAGAGGCAGCCGCCGAAATATCGCCGCCCATTATGATCTGGGTAATGATTTTTACCGGTTATGGCTAGATCCTTCCATGACCTATTCATCGGGTATTTTTACACCTGATGACCTCGACCTTGAGCGGGCTCAGACGCGAAAATACGCCAGTTTGCTGGCGTCACTGGATGCCAGTCCGGGGGATCATATTCTCGAAATCGGCTGCGGTTGGGGTGGATTTGCCGAATATGCTGCCCGCCAGGGGTATCGTGTCACGGGGATTACATTGTCCCGCGAGCAATTGGCGTTTGCACAGGCACGCATTGAGCGGGCAGGCCTTGCTGATTTGGTCAGCTTTGAACTCAGGGACTACCGGAAGCTCGATGGCACCTGGGATCATATTGTGTCGATTGAGATGTTCGAAGCGGTCGGAGAAGCCTGGTGGCCGACCTATTTCAACGTCGTTAAGCGTTGTCTGCGTTCCGGTGGGCGGGCAGCGTTGCAGATCATTACCATAGATGAAGCACGGTTTGAGCAATATCGTCGTAATCCGGATTTCATTCAGCTCTTTGTGTTCCCCGGCGGGATGCTGCCCACTGTATCGCATCTTCATGCATTGGCGGCCGGTCAGGGGCTGGAGGTCGCGCGCTCTGATCAGTACGGTCATGACTATGCCAGGACGGTTTCACTTTGGCATCAGCGCTTTAACGCTGTGCAGGATGAAGTTGTTGCACAAGGCTTTGATCCTTATTTCATGCGACTCTGGCGCTACTACCTGGCGTATTGTGAAGCGGGCTTTCTCAAGGGCACGGTTGATCTGGTACAACTCCGGCTCGACGGGTAGTGTTTTCCTCTCAATTTTTTATCGCGTCAATAGTTAAAAAAAGCCCGATCATTCGATCGGGCAGTGCCTAACGGTTTTTATCTTGTTACTTCTTTGCACGTTTTTTTGTGTTATACGAACAGCCACCCCATATAGCCATTACAGGGTGTGCTTGTGCAGGTGCATGGAACCTTCAAAGGGATTATCAATGGAGGAACTCTCACCACAAACGTGCCGGTCTGGAAACTGTTGATTGAGCTTCTCCAGGAAGCTTCGTTCCTGATGGGGCGGAACATCCACCATCACCAGGCATTGGCCCGCGGCAAGCTGATCATGGTAGGGATCTAGCCGGTAATTGTCGCAGGAGGCGCCAATCATCCCGCCAACCCAGGTGCAAAATCCCAGCGTGACCAGTCCGGCAAACATCGTCACGATCAGGGCAATCTCCTGTCCGTAGAGCAGGTTGTACAAGCTGAAACTCACCAGTGCGCTGGCAATGAAGCCGATCATCAGCCCTCTTTCGCCGGAGTGGATGATATCCACCTCTTCCCAGAAGCTGGTGCCATGCAGGTGCCTTTCCTCCAGTGCCTGAGGGTGTTTGTAGGTCACATGCGTGTGTTCATGGGCGATGCCAAGGGTTTCCATGTAATGGGTCATTGCCTCGGCCTCATCAATATCCTTCATCAGAAAATGCAGCTGTTTCATTACCGGACTCCTTGTCTATACTTGTACATATAGTTAATTATGTACAATATAAATGTTGTTGTTAGATAAAAATGAATCTTAAATGCCGTTCTGATAGAGGCAAGTGGCATTTTAAGCAGCAGGGCACAGTAAGCGTAAAAAGGGCTAAAAAGCGGTTTTTTAGTGCATATGGATCAATGCCTGTGGGTCAGGAAGGAGTTCTGAACATGTTGGATCATCTTGCAGGGTTATTTACCCACCCCCATGAAGAATGGGAAGACATAGATCGTGAAATCGAGCGTCATGGCCATGGATACCTGTCCCATATGGTGGTTCTGGCGGCCTTGCCGAGTCTCTGTATGTGGTATGGCACCAGTGTTACCGGCTGGTCTACCGGACTTGATACCATCCGGCTGGAGTCGATGAGCGCGTTTCTTCTGGGGGTTGCCGCCTGGTTGGGCATTATCTGTGCGGTGACGATCATGGGACTGTTCATTCACTGGTTGGCCAAGACCTATGGATGTGATCCTTCCTGGAGCCGTTGTGTCATATTTGCCGCTTATACGGCCACACCACTGTATCTGACCGGCTTTTTGGGGCTGTTCCCCTCAATTCCCCTGGCCTTGTTTGGCATTCTGGCGGCGATTGCCTATGCGGTTTACCTGCTGTATGCAGGCTTGCCTCATATCATGCATATCCCGTTTGAACAGGGCTTCATGATGGCAACCTCGATCGTTGCGGTCGGACTCGTGGTGCTGGTTTCCATGAAAGTGATGACCATCGTGCTGTGGGATATGGGGTTGGGTTCGATCTTCAGTCTTGGATAGCATCATTGTGAGCCGGCCATGGCTGCCGGCTCATTCATTCAATCCCTAGGCTTTTGAGCGGTATAGATGAGTTGATCGACAGGGAATCCCTCTTGCTCCAGTATGGCGATTGCCTTTGCGACGGTTTCGTCCGGTAATGTGGGGGTTCTGCTTAATAGCCAGGCATAGTCACGGTCAGGTTCTCCCACCACGACGTACTGGTAGTCATCATCCAGTGCAATGACCCAGTAATCCCCCCAGAACGGCCGGATGCCCAGAACATTGAAAAAGCTCACTTCCAGGCGCGAGTTCTCCGGCGGGCTGGTGCTTCTGGCCAATCCCTGTGCGCTCTGGATTTTCCCGTCCTTGTTCTCACACTGATTCAGTACATCAATATCGCCGTCTTCCCGAAGGGTGTAGGTGGCCATGACATTGGCAATACACTTGCGCTGAAAGACGTTGGGTAGCCGGGCAATTTCATACCACTGACCCGCATAACGGGTGAGGTCAACCTGGGGAACGGTAGTCAGAGGCTGGGCCATGGCATATCCCATGGAGAGACACAGGCAAAGCGTCAGTATCAGGCGCGGCATACAGATTACTCCTGTGAGGTTTCAAGGAATTGAATGAGATCCTTGGCGCTTTGTTCAGGAATCTCTTCCATCGGCATGTGCCCAACGTTTGGATAGACGATTAGCTCACTGCCCGGAATGGCCTGATGGTATTTTGGTGCATGACGTACAGGAATCCAGTGGTCTTTATCGCCCCACATAATGAGCGTAGGCATGGTGAGCAGGTGGGTACGTGAGGTATCAAAGCCAACACGGTTACGGATATGCCGGATCAGTCGGCCACCGGCAGCCCGGTTGCCGTCCCGATGCAGCAGTTCGTTATAGCGTCTAATTTCATCGGAAGTGGCTTTACTTGGATCAGCATAAGCTCGGCGTACCAGTGATGCGAACAGGCCGTAAGGCGCTTCTGTATCATCGGCAATACGACCCAGCAGCGGCATGCCCCAGGCAATCAATGCGGCTGGCGGGATGAAAAAGTAACCTGCAGCGTTGAGCATCACCAGCTTGTTAACGCGTTGCGGGTAGCGTGAGGCGTACTGGTAGGCAAAATAACCACCCAGGGAGTTGCCGGCTAAATGGAAGTGCTCAAGCTTTAGTGCGGTCACAAAATCTTCCAGAAACTGCATGTAGGTCTGGTCATCGACCTTCTTGTTGGGGAAGGGGCCTGTCAGGCCAAAGTTGGGGACATCAATACGGATGATTCGATACCGATCCTGTAACAGGTTGACCCACTTCTCCCAGGTATGCAGGGAAGAGAACAGTCCGTGGAGGAGGATCAGCACCGGGCCTTCTCCTTCATCCCGGTAGTGAACCTTGAGACCGCTGACCTCGACAAACCGGGAAGGCGACTGAGACCAGTGTGACAGTGATTCCGCTGTCTGCTGTCGTGCACGGCCTTTGATCAGGAAGATTGTAATCAGTATTCCAATAGTCAGAACGACCATCAGAAAAACGGTTAAAAAACCCTCGGAAAACATGCGGCAGGATTCCTTTGCTTGTTTGGTCTGTTGCCGGTGATCATAGGCTGTTCCCTCGGCAATAACCATGATCTTGACTGACATTTTCATGCAGTAGTGATGTCAGAAAAACCGGTGCTGTGGCCCATGCGAATGGGATGTATGTCCGATCGGTAGTACTATTCCCTGAAACCCTGTTAACCCTCAGAATGGATTGTCTGAACGATGACGATGTCCTTCCTTGTTTATACCCTCCTGCTTGTTGCAGTGGCGGCCATTGTCGCTGTTGCAGTCTGGAAGATCAGTGCAGCTTCAACCCGTCAGCGTTGCGAAGCGGAGTCTCTGCGTGAGCAACAAGCCCTTGAGACAGAACGCCTGCAGTCAGTAGAACGCCAGACCTGGCTTGAAACGGAAAATCGCCGTCAGCAGGAAACCGTTTCGCAGTTGCAGCAGGAACAGGAAACGGCGCGACAGCGCATTCAGACCCTGGAGCTCGACTTGGCACGGTCGACAGAGCGACTTACCGGTATGGATGATTTGCGGGTGACTTTGCGGGATGCAGAACTGCGTCAGCAACAGCTGCAGGCATCCGAAAGTGAACTGAAAACGGCATTGGCGGCACGGGATAAAGAGCGGGAAGCCGCAGATGATAAAATCCGGTTGTTGGAGCAGGCTGAAATAAGGCTCAATCAGCAGTTTGAAAATTTGGCGAACCGTATCTTTGAGGCGAAAGCCTCTCGTTTTACTGAACAGAACAAAATGGCGCTGGATGGTTTACTGGGGCCTTTCAAGCAGCAGATTGCTGATTTCAAACAGCAGGTTAATGATGCTTATGTCACCGAAGCCAAGGAACGTCGCTCCCTGCGTGATGAAGTGCTGGGGCTGCGCGAGCTGAACCAGCAAATGAGTCAGGAAGCCCTGAACCTAACCCGTGCCCTGAAAGGTGACAAGAAAACCCAGGGTAACTGGGGCGAGCTGGTGCTGGACCGGGTATTGGAAGAGTCGGGTTTGCGAGAAGGGCATGAATACGAACGACAGGTCTCACTGAAGAACACCGATGGTGAACGACTGCAGCCCGATGTGGTGGTTCATTTGCCTGATGGCAAGGATGTCGTCATCGACTCTAAAGTCTCGCTGGTGGATTACAGTCGTTATCACGAGGCGGAAGATGATGCGGAACGCAACCGGGCGCTGGCTGCGCATGTTCAGTGTCTGCGTAATCATATTCGTAGTCTGAGCGCCAAAAGCTATCAGGACCTAGATGGCGTCAGAACCCTTGATTATGTCCTGATGTTTATTCCGGTAGAGCCCGCTTTCTATGCGGCAGTCGAACATCAGCCTTCGTTGTTCCAGGAAGCGCTAGAACACAACATCATGTTGGTCAGCCCGACCAACCTGCTGGTGGCATTGCGTACTATCGAAAATATCTGGCGCTATGAGCACCAGAACCGGAATGCGGAAAAAATTGCCGAAAAAGCCAGTGCGTTGTACGACAAACTTCGCGGATTTACGGACGATATGCAGAAACTGGGCAGCCAGCTGGATACGGTCAAAAAAACCTATGACGGCGCCATGAACAAGTTCAGTGCGGGGCGGGGCAACTTAGTGCGCCAGGCGCAGCAGTTTGTTGAACTGGGTGTCAAAGTGAAAAAGCAGCTGCCGCAGGAATTGCTGGATCGTTCAGTGACGGAGATTGGCCTGCCAACCGAAAGCATCGAAATACTCGGAGAAAACGATAAAAATCTCGGCTAATACTTATGGTCTTTTGATGCGCATCAATATCTGGTTTGTCGAGTCAGGTAGAGTGAACCCCGCAGTGAAGAGGGGAGGGGTTGGTCGCTGAAAACCGCTCAGCGATGATCCTGCCACTGCAAGCAAGTGTCATGGCACCTCGTTATAGCAGACTGCATTAGAGACAGTCGGGACAGGTTGGCCAATGGATTATTAGGCCGGTTTTCTGAGGGGGAAGCCGGCCTTTTCTTTGTTCATGTCATTCTCCGTTTTTCTCGTCATAGCTGAAAACCACTAAGGCAGTGATGCTGCCCTTGTGCTTAGCTTTTGTCTCCATTACTACCGGGCTGGAGTTCGTTATGCCACACACAAGGGATAACCAGAAGGTCGATGGTCACGGACAACATGGGGCAGGAAAACCGGTGGTGTTGGTCACCGGGGGAGCGCAGGGCATAGGTCGAGGCATCACCGAGTATTTCCTGACGAAAGGCTATAGCGTGGTGGTGGCGGACAATGACCGTGAAGCCGGTGAAGAGCTGATGGGGTTACTGGCACGGCAAGGGGACGTACGCTTTATTCGTACCGATGTTAGCAGTGAAGAGTCCGTGCAGCGTTGCATTGCGCGGGTTCAGCACTGGTTTGGCGGCTTGGATGGGCTGGTCAATAACGCGGGGATTGCTGATCCATATACCGGTCCCCTGGAATACCTGGATCTTGAAGATTGGCAGCGGATTATTGATGTCAACCTGACCGGTGTCTTTCTGATGGTCAGGCAAACACTGGGATTGTTGCGGGTGCGACATGGCGCGATCGTGAATATTGCTTCCACGCGTTATCTGCAGTCAGAGCCCCAGACGGAAGCTTACGCTGCCAGTAAAGGTGGCGTGGTATCGCTGACCCATGCGCTGGCAGTGTCCCTGTCGGGACAGATTCGGGTCAACTGTATTAGCCCGGGCTGGATTGAGGTTGGGGAACTGCAGAAATCCCGCTCGCGGCGTCCAGTACATCTGACGGAAACCTGCCATCAGCAACATCCGGTGGGTCGGGTAGGGGAGGCGCAGGATGTTGCCAGCCTGGTGCACTTCCTGCTGTCCGATCAGGCCGGGTTCATGACCGGTCAGAATATTATTCTTGATGGTGGCATGACCCGGAAGATGGTGTATGAGTAGTGGCGTTTAGTTGAAGACGAACCGGCGGGCTTCAATCCACGACATGTCCCGCCCGTTGTGTTCGGCTTCTGCCAGGATATCCTCCAGTCGCTGATATTTACTGATTTCATCATCAGACATGAAATGCAGGCATTCCCCGCCAAAGAACCAGAGCAGGTCACGGGGAACCATCGGCGCGAGCTGCGGGTGGTTACCGATAAAGGAAAACAGCCACTGCTGGCCCAGGTAGCGTGATTCTTCCAGGTGATCCACCAGTGCCTGTTTGACGTGCTGTAATTGCTCCAGCAGTTGTTCTTTCTGCTCTTCTGTACAGACGGTGTCCAACGCGTTGGGCAGCTGCATCATCAGGTTATCGAGCAGCTGTTGGTGATGTTCGATGTAGAGACGGTGATTTTCAGGCATCAGGGATTTCCAATCAGGCCGGTTAACCGGTAGGCAGGTCAGTGATAAAACAGCACAACGTAGCGAGGGCAGGACGAGAGGTCAAGTCTGTCCGTATTCGACGTTGGCGACATCCTATGTGTTAAGTGCCCATCTGTTTTTGCAACAAAATACTATAAGATGCCCGTTTAAAGACTGATATAAGTATAAGGATCTGAACGGCTACATGACCCGGGCACTGCAAATCCGCCAGCTTCACAAGACTTACGACAATGGTCATCAAGCGCTGAAAGGTATTGACCTGGATGTCCAGGAAGGTGATTTCTTCGCATTGCTGGGCCCGAATGGTGCGGGCAAATCAACCACCATAGGCATCGTTTCCTCACTGGTTAATAAAACGTCTGGCGACGTTAATATCTTTGGTTACGACCTCGATAAAGATATGAGTCGTGCCAAACGCCAACTGGGTGTGGTTCCGCAGGAAATCAATTTTAATCAGTTCGAAAAAACACAGGATATAGTCATTACCCAGGCGGGCTATTACGGCATTTCCGCCAATGAGGCCAGTGCACGGACCGAGCTATACCTCAAGAAACTCGGACTCTGGGACAAGCGCAATGTTCAGTCCCGAATGCTGTCCGGTGGTATGAAACGCCGACTGATGATTGCCCGTGCGTTGGTCCATGAGCCCCGTCTTCTCATCCTGGATGAGCCAACGGCCGGTGTTGATATTGAACTGCGTCGTTCATTGTGGGAATTTCTGCGGGAAATCAATGGCAAGGGGACGACGGTTATCCTCACAACCCATTATCTGGAAGAAGCAGAACAGTTGTGTCGTAACATCGCAATCATTGATCAGGGTGTGATCGTCGAAAATACCAGCATGAGAGCACTGTTGGGTAAATTGCAGAAAGAGAGCTTCCTGCTCGATACCCGTGAACCCATCAACGACATGCCTGATTTTGCGGGTTATGTCGTGCGCAAGGTCGATGACAGCTGCCTTGAAGTAGAAGTGAATAAGAACCAGGGGCTGAACGGGCTGTTTCAGCAGTTGAATGCATCCAGTATTGATGTCATCAGCATGAGAAACAAAGCCAACCGGCTGGAAGAGCTCTTCGTCGGCATGACGGCCCAGGGATAACAGAGAACAGGAATACAGGTGTGAACACGAACAGGGATTCTTATCCAGTCAGGGAAAACTGGATCGCTTTCTATACCATATTTGTCAAGGAAATCCGCCGGTTTCTCAGGATCTGGCCACAAACACTGTTGCCGCCAGCAATCACCATGGCGCTCTATTTTGTGATTTTTGGGAATGTTATCGGCTCGCGCATTGGTGACATGGGCGGCTTTGATTATATGACATTTGTCGTTCCCGGCTTGATCATGATGTCGGTGATCACCAACAGCTACAGCAATGTGGCGTCCAGTTTCTTTGGCAACAAGTTCCAGCGCAGCGTGGAAGAGCTGCTGGTGTCGCCGGTGCCTAACTGGATCATCTTGTTGGGGTTTGTGATGGGCGGCGTCTGTCGTGGGCTTGGTGTGGCATTTATCGTGACGCTGTTGTCGCTGTTTTTTGTGGATTTCCAAGTTTACGATATCGGTGTCACCATACTGGCAATATTCCTTACCGCGACGCTTTTTGCGCTGGGTGGGTTTGTCAATGCCCTTTATGCCAGGTCTTTCGATGATATTGCCATCATTCCGACGTTTGTCCTGACGCCGCTGACCTATCTGGGTGGTGTGTTTTATTCCGTCCGGATATTGCCGGAATTCTGGCAGGGACTTTCCCAGATCAACCCGATCCTGTACCAGGTCAATGCTTTCCGTTACGGTCTGCTGGGCTACAGCGGCGTGGTGAACCTGGGGCATGCCTTTCTGATGATGGGAGTGGCCGTCATCATCTTGTTTGGCTACAGTCTTTACCTTTTGAATACAGGCAAGGGCCTGAGAAACTGAGTTCCGTTGTAATGAATACATCCCTGGAAGCGTCCCCGCTGGGCAAGCATAGTGACTATGTGGCGGAGTACGATGCAAGCCTGCTTTTCCCGATCCCCAGAGCACCCAAATGGGAAGCGAACGGGCTGGTGGCCGCCAGTCTGCCGTTTACCGGTGTTGATATCTGGAATGCCTATGAATTGTCCTGGCTGAATAACCGTGGCAAGCCGGTAGTGGCGGCCGGGGTGTTCACGATTCCCTGTGATTCGGAATGCATCATTGAATCCAAGTCGTTCAAGCTTTATTTGAATTCCTTCAACCAGAGCCGGTTTGAGTCAGCGGCGGACGTGCAGGCAACCATGGCCCGTGATCTCAGTCGTGCTGCTGGTGCACAGGTACGTGTGGAGATTCTTGCTATCAATGCGCTGGAACAGCGTGGCTTGGCCGTGCTACAAGGCGAATGTATCGATGAGCTGGATATTGCCATCGACACCTATCAGTTGGATAGCAGCCTGGTACAACCATCGGCTGATGATGAACGTGTATCAGAAACGCTGTACAGCCATTTGCTGAAGTCCAATTGCCCGGTAACGGGACAACCTGATTGGGGAACGCTGGTCATTGACTACCGTGGGCCGCGCATTGATCGTGAATCGCTGCTGAAATACATCTGCTCCATGCGTCAGCATCAGGATTTCCATGAGCAGTGTGTAGAGCGGGTTTTCCTGGATATCTTGGCTCAGTGCCGGCCGGAAGCACTTACTGTCAGTGCACGTTACGTGCGCCGTGGTGGGTTGGATATCAATCCGTGGCGGACTAATTGTGGCAAGGAGTCGGATAACGGCCGTCTGGCACGTCAATAAGTATCCAAATGATGGATGAGCCGGATTAGACAATGATCCGGTCTTTTAGTTTTTCCGAGGCATCCTCTAAAGCCTTTAATATTCGCTCCTTGTCGTATGATTGGATGTTTGTGGTATCCAGGTAGAGCGAAAAGCCTTTCATTTCGTGTTCCACATAACTTTTCCTGGCGCCGAGGTCCCGGCGGAAATCCATCACTTCATACACGGGTACTGGGCGTGGAATGCCTTTCACCTGAACCTCGCCTTCAGCCCGGCAGAGAATCACATCCTTGACCAGTGACCAGGTTTCTTCTGCAATCAAGATCTGGTTGGTACCTGCGCGGCTTTCCAATCGGCTGGCGAGGTTAACGTTGCCCCCCATGATGGTGTAATCCATGCGGGAGGCTGTGCCGAAATTGCCGACAGTACAAAAGCCAGTACTGATACCCATCCGGATGTTAAGCGGCTTGCGAATACCTTTACTGCGCCAGTGCTGTCGCAACACCTTCATATGCTTGCGCATTGCGATTGCCATGGAGACGGCAGCCAGTGCATCACGGCGATCTCCCTGGGGACGATGATCACCAAAGTAAACCATCAGGCTGTCGCCAATAAATTTATCGATGGTGCCGCCAAAGTGCAGGGCAATACGGGACATTTCGTCAAGGTAATGGTTCAGCAGGCCTGTCAGCGCCTCTGGGTCCATTTCATCCGTGATGTCAGTAAAGCCTTCTATGTCAGAGAAAAAAACGGTTAGACGTTTTCGGCGTGGTTGCAGGCTTGTGTGAGGCTGTCCTGTGCTCAGGGACTCATGAACGCGTGGTGGAAGATAGCTGGTCATATTGTTGACCAGCTGGGCATATTGCTGCTTTTGTTGTTGAGCTTGTTGCTGTAACCGATTGATCGAACGGACTTTTACAGAAGATAGCCAGCTATGAAATAACAGATAAATCAGCATGCCAGCGGCGATAATGATATGGGTCGCTACGGGTAATGGTGGATTGATTGTGGCATCAGGTAGCAGGGTATGTGTCAGAAATATCAACCCTGAAAATAACAGGGTTTGCAGGCACATAAACCGGAAACCGTGTGCACTGATACTACTGACAGACAGCAGGATCAGTGTTGCCAGCGAAACAAATAAGGGTATGCCTGCGATTGCAAGCAGTACACTGATGATCATGGTATCGCATGTGATCAATAACCTGGACTGGGTGCGGGATGTGGCTTTGTTGTTTTGGAGCGGGCGCGAGATCCATCCAGTCAGTAAATAGCTGGCATACGGCCATGGCAGCATCACAGCCACAACCCAGTACCAGTACAGCTCAATGCCGTTTAGCCAGCAGGCTGAAAAAACGGTCAACGCCGCTGTGAACCAAAGGAGGCTTCTGGCCAGCAGGAATGCGTTATGGATCAGGAACTGTTTGACGTCAGTGACGGTAACGCTCGTCATAGTTAAGAATTATTATCGTGCCAGGCCATTATTCGCGGATTTAATGGTAGTCTCTGCGTACATGCGTCCCATTATCGCCAGTGGTTATGGGAAAGCAAACACTTTGTCCGTCGGTGTGACACCTACGGGGGTTGTATAAATAGTTATCTGTTGTGTTGTCAGGAGGTTTTGAGTGGATGCTATTGAAGCGCTAACGGGGCGAGTCTCTGTCCCACGATTAGTCGAGCCTGCACCATCATCTGAACAGCTGGATATCCTGTTTCAGGCGGCACTGAGAGCACCGGATCATGCCATGTTGCGCCCATGGCGTTATATCACCATTTCTGGTGAGGCCCGTGAACGCTTAGGTGAGCTTTATGCAAAAGCCGCGCAGGCAGATCAACCGGATCTTGAAGAGGAAATGCTGGATCGCTACCGGGGGCTGCCATTACGGGCGCCGATGCTGGTGGCGTTGGTGCTGACACCACAGCAACACCCTAAGGTGCCAGAAATTGAGCAGGTGCTATCGCTGGGTGCGGCCTGCCACGGCATGATGGTGGCAGCCCATGCTATGGGGATTGGGACGATGTGGCGGACGGGTGCCATCAGCTACCACCCGCTGGTGGAAGAGGGGCTTGGTCTGACGGGCGATGAAAAACTGTACGGTTTCATGTACCTAGGCACACCGGACGGCGTCCGGAAAAAACGGCCACAGCTGGCTGTTTCGGATTTCGTCTCGGCATGGCCCGAAGGATAAACACAAAATGACGGAACGTTTCCTGTTCCGTCAGTCAATCCAGTGGATGATGTACTCTTCCCAGTCATCTTCGGGTACCCGGTCTTCGCTCATGACCCGTTGCTGGACGGAAATACCTGCGAGATGCACAGTCTCCGGGGTGCCTGAGACCAGCGGGTGCCATTCCGGGAGATCCTTGCCTTCCGACACCAGCCGGTAGGCGCAGGTGCTGGGCAACCAGTGGAATTCCGGAATGTCATTGATGGTCAGGTGAATGCACTCGGGGGCAACCGTCGCCCGTTGCGGATAAATCTTGCAGCGACAGGAGTCTGTATCAAGGTGCCGGCAGGATAACGCGGTGTAACAGACTTCACCGGTGTCTTCGTCTTCCAGCTTCTGGAGGCAGCACCGGCCACAGCCATCACAGAGTGACTCCCACTGGGTTTTGCTCATGTCTTCCAGACGAACCGTCCGCCAGAAGGCGTCAGTCTGCGATGCGGGTGTATTGCTCATATCAAACGGGGTCATTAAAACTCAGAAATTCTTCCGGCAGGGTCTGCAGGTAATCCTCGCGGGCGGGGGGCATCTGCAGGTGGTAGCCTTGTGTCTGGATATTATCCATGACCTTGGCGATGTCTTCCCGTGCCAGTTGCCGTTCAGGTGTCAGTAACATGTCCATAACGGGCACCGGTTTTCCGAAGACTTTCAGCAGTGCCTCCGGGGCCGCTTCCAGCCCTTTCCGTTTTTCCACGTACAGGTACATTTCTTCTTTGACCGGGCTTTTGTAGATGGTTACCAGCAGTTTCACGTCATGACTCCTCTGACTGTTGCTGCATGTTATTCAAATGGACGATGAGGTTATCCAGAATCGTTTCCCGACGCCAGCTTCCCAGGGCATTCAGTAATGCGGGAGTAGCGGTGAATTCCCCCGTGTCGAGAGACTGTCTGACCAGTGTGTTGGCCAGGAGTTTCACGGGGATCAGTTCCCGTGCGATCTGCAAGGCTTCAGAGGTTGTATGACAGTAGTTGCGGATGGCTTCAACCCAGGGCTTTGCTCGCTTGGGGAGCGGTGCCGGGAGGCGTTCAGGCCATTCGGATTCAGGCACTTTTAGTGCTTCGCGAATATGCGCCAGAATGGCTGGGCCGTGCACCCGGAGAATAGCTGGCGTCATTCGCTCAATGCGTTTGAGCTTGTCCAGGCTGTCGGGCTGGTAACGGGCCAATGGCCAGAGGCTGGCCGCGTGGATCACCTTGTTACGGGGAACATCCAGTTGGCGGGCGGTCTTTTCCCTGAACTGGCAAATGGCGCGTAATACCGCCAGCTGGCGGGGATAGAGCTTCCAGGCGAGTTTGGCATCACGCCAGGCTTCGTTTGGATCCGGCTCATGACGCGCGTTACGAATCATGCTGTCACAGTCTTCACGATGCCAGTCTCGTCGTTCTTTGTCTGTGAGTTGTGAAACCAGAATCGGGTACAGTTGGTTCAGGTAATAGACATCTAGTGCGGCGTAACGAATCTGGTTGTCACTGAGCGGGCGGGCCAGCCAGTCGGAACGGGTTTCATCCTTGGCCAGTTCGACACCCAGAAAGCGCTCAACCAGTCGCTGATAACCCATACAGTGGTCTGTGCCCAGGAAAGAGACTGCCAGTTGTGTATCGAATACCGGGTCGGGCAGGGTGCCCAGCAGACGCTGAAATACTTCCAGGTCTTCGCCGGCTGCATGCATTACCTTGATGATGTCGGTATTTTCGAGAATCGCGCGGAACGGCGTCCAGTCAGTGATGGCCAGGGGGTCAATCAGCATGACCTGGTTGTCATGCCCCGCCTGAATCAGGCCGGGAATCGGGTAGAAAGTGCTTGTGCGAATAAACTCGGTATCAAGCCCCAGGTAGGGGACATCCTGCCACTGCTGGCAGGTCTGTGCGAGGCTTTCGTTATCAGCGATCCATTGAATCTGTGGTGCATCGTCCATCTGGAGGTGGCCTTGCGCAAAAGGTCGATTATATGAGGAATGGGGCCACGTTGCTTTAAATAAAAAATGTTAGGGTAGATGGGATTAATACGCATGTCTGTGGCTGGCTGACTTTTGTACCTTTGTACACCTAAACCATCAGGAGTGTTATCCATGGCAAAAACGGTTCACGGACGTAAAGTGCTGAACATGGTGCTAGAGTCTGGGCAGCCCTACAGTCGCGATGCCCTTAAGGATGCAATGGCTACTCAGTTTGGTCAGGAGGTGCAGTATCACACCTGTTCCGTGCAGGAGCTGTCCGCTGATGGCCTTATTGACCTGTTTCTGGGTAAGGGTAAGCTGGTGGAAACGGATGCCGGCATCATTGGTGACGCCAGCAAGCAGTGCGGTCATCACTGAGTTGGCATGAGCTTCGTGCCTGCTTCCTGGTCGGTAAGGATCGGGAAGCGCTCGCAGTCCGGCAGTTGATAGTGCCACCATTCGTAATCAAATTTCTCAAAGCCGGCCGTATGCATCAGCCCGGCCAGTAACAGTCGGTTTTTCCTGGCTTCCACGGACACCGATTCATTGAGGTGCCAGGCGGCTTCCTCAAAATCATCAAAGCCCGTTCCCATATCCAGTTCTTTGCCACTGGCGCGATCGACAAGGGTCAGGTCTATTGCGACTCCGCGACAATGGGGGCAACGTCCGGTATCCGGATCTGATACATAATCACTGCCGGGAAAGGCATTCCAGAGTACTCGTTGTGCCTCGACAGGGCGGAAGGCGTCCCACAGCTTTAATTTCAAGCCAAGATCAGCGGCATGGGAAATCGCGCTATTGAGACAGTCGGCCGCTTCCTGGCGCAGATAGCAGCGGCTGTTGTGGTAGATGCTTTTGCCCGTCACGTTATGCGCTGTGGCATAGTAAAGTTCGATATCGACATCAAACTGTTCACGGGTGATTTCGGTCAGTGTGGCGATCACGGCACTACCTTGCAGCTTGTTGGGTTTTGATACTCCTTTCAGTGTAAGTCATAGATAACGCTTGTAGCGGTTGTCTGTTCCAGTGGACGACTGGGGCTTTCTTCCAAGAGGCTTTTTTATTGGAAAAACTGCCATAGATTGATGCCGCCCAGAAGAACGCAAAGTAATTGCCAGAACAGGGTTGGATTTCTCGTCATCAGTGGCTGAAAGTCCGCACTCTGGAATGCCGGATTGGGGGTGGTAAGATCCTGACAGAATTCTGATAACGCCTCATAACGCTCAGTCGGGTTGGGAGCGACGGCTTTGGCTAGCGCCTGATTGATCCATTCGGGCAGGTCGGGACGGCCATCCGTCACCGGACGGTACCGGAGATGCTTGTAGTGCTTGATACGAATACTGTTCCCGGCAACTTCGCGATAGGGAAGGTTGCCTGTCAGCATCTCATAGACAATGATCCCGACGGCGAACTGGTCGGCACGATAATCAATGGCACCCCCCAGGAAATACTCGGGAGCGACATAATTCTTTGTGCCTTGGGGAGTATTGTCATGGAGACCTGAAAGGATCTCAGTGTCGCCGGCGACCCTTGCAGCACCAAAATCGATCAGCCGGATCCGGCCATCCCGGTCAATCATCAGGTTTTCAGGTTTAAGATCCTGATGCAGGATCTGCATCCTGTGCAGCCCGCGAAGGGCGCTGATGATCTGGCGGGTCAGATCTCTGACGGTGTTGAGGTCAGGTTTGGGGTTGTCCTGCATCCAGCCGCGCAATGTCTGTCCCTGGATGTACTCGCAGGCATGGTAGAGAAACTGTTTACCCGGTTTCGGCGGGTAGAGGGCCATGATCGCGGGGTGATTGACGCGTCGACCGATCCATTCTTCCCGGAGAAATCCATCCAGGTAAAGCGGATCGTCTTCAAAGTTGACTGAAGGCGTCTTGATCACGACCTGTTGACCGGAGTCGGTGTCTTCAGCCAGGTAGAGTTGGCTGCGGGTACTCGCATGAAGGGTTTCTAGAATGCGATAACCATCCAGAACCTGCCCTGGTTCAAGATCGGGTGGGAAACGCAGTTGTGCCAGACGTTCCAGTGTTTCATGGTTGTCTTCAGTTGGTAGACCTTCTATACGGCAAATGACGGCTGTTAGGTTATCGCTGCTACCGGCAGAAAGAGCTGCCTGAACGAGACTGTCGGCTATTTGCTGGAGTCCTGAGTTTTCCTGATAACAGGCGATGACTTCCCTGTGACTTAAAACATCATGAATACCATCCGTGGTGAGGATGAACACATCCTTTGCTTGCAGAGTTTCTGTGCGGTAATCCACTTCCGTATGGCGATGCATGCCCAGCGCCCGTGCCAGGTATTGTCGCTGACCAAGACGTGATGTGTGGTCTTCTGTCAGACATTCCAAATGCTGGTTTCTTAGACGATAAATACGACTGTCACCAATATGCAGCAGATGGGCGGTATTGGATTTCAGAACGATGCCGGAAAAGGTTGTGCAGAGATCGGTATCATTGTGAATATGATGCTGACCCTGGTAGTGCAGCCAGCTGTTAATGGCGGTGATGACTTTTCCAGCGGCATGGCGTACCTGCCAGGAGTCCGGCGTGCTGTAATAGTCTGCCATGAACGACGAAATGCTGGTATGGCTGGCTTCCCGTGCCCGCGTGCAAGCGCTGACACCGTCGGCGACCAGTGCCACGACGCCTTTGTGTGTAAGCGTGTTGCTGTTGTCGGGAATGCGGATCGCACAGGCATCCTGATTTTCCGGCTTGATGCCGGCGCTGGTGCTGAAAGCGTAGTCAACGTCTAACCTGTTGCTCATACTGCCCGTTTACCTGTCCTTAAAAAAGAGGGTGACTGCTGCCAGTCACCCGAATGTACCACTGACAGACTCAAGCGGGGGAATCTGTCAGGGTATTTGCCGGTTATGATCAGGTCACATCGATCATGGTGACCGTGCCATCAGGCATGACTTCTGTCATCTGGCCCTTGGGTTCTTCCAGGAACAGCAGTGTCATGAAGCCCAGTACCGCAGTGCCTGCAATCACGAGGAAGAAGGTCTGGTAGTCCACCAGGGAGAGTACGGTCAGATAGAAGACAGCACCCACATTACCGTAAGCGCCAGTCATTCCAGCGATCTGGCCCGTCAGGCGGCGCTTGATCAGCGGTACTACCGCAAATACGGCGCCTTCACCGGCTTGTACGAAGAAGGAACAGGTCATGGCGGCGACAACGGCAAGCACGAGCGGCCAGCTGGAATCAATAATGGACATGGTGGCATAACCTACGGCCAGTCCTGCCGTTAATACCAGCAGGGTTGTCTTGCGGCCGAAGCGGTCACTGATCAATCCGCCACCGGGACGTGACATCAGGTTCATGAAGGCGTAGGCCGAAGCCACCAAGCCAGCCATGACCGGATCCAGTTCAAAGGTATCCATGAAGAACAGCGGCAGCATGGAAACAACCGCCAGCTCAGAGCCAAATGTGGCAAAGTACAGGACGTTCAGCACGGCAACCTGCTTGAACTTGTACTGATGGATAGTGGGAACGGGCTTGCTGAAGATGCTTTTGTTGATTTGCCAGGCTTTCCAGGCATCCACGAGATACAGCAGAGAAAGGCCAGCGTATATTGCTGTGGAGATCTCCGCTGAGAGCATGTTGACCCCCTTGGGTGACAGCTTCCAGGTCAGCAGTGCCAGTGCAGCATACATGGGAATTTTCATGATCAGCAGTAGCGCGAAATCACCTTTGGAAGTGACTTCCATACCGCCCAGGTTCTTTGGCCGGAAATAGGTTGAACCTTTTGGGGTATCACTGACACTCATGAAGTAAACGACGCTGTATGCCAGTGACATCAGGCCAGTTATGCCGACTGCATAACGCCAGCCATCCTCTCCACCGAACAGCAGGGCGATTGTCGGCAGGGTCATGGCAGCAGCGGCCGAACCAAAGTTGCCCCAGCCGCCATAGATGCCTTCAGCAGTACCCAGCTGTTTGGCGGGGAACCACTCAGACACCATTCGAATACCAATCACAAAACCGGCGCCGATACAGCCCAGCAGGAAACGGGCGATGGCGGCCTGGGTGAAATTGTCCGCCAGTGCGTACATAAAGCAGGGAATACTGCAAAGTGCCAGCAGCGCTGAATACACACGACGGGGGCCAAATCGATCGGTCAGCATGCCGATGATCACTCGGGCCGGTATGGTCAATGCCACGTTCAGGATCAGGAGGGTCTTGAGTTGTTCCCGGGTCAAAGATAGAGAGTCGGCAATGGCCATGACCAGGGGCGCATGGTTAAACCACACGACAAAGGTAATAAAAAAGGCAATCCAGGAAAGATGCAGGACGCGCATCTTTCCTGTAAATGAAAATAGGTTGATTTTATCGTGTTCTGACATGTCTGCTCCTTGTCGAGACGTACGTTATTGTTGTCATGCTCCCCTTGAGCAAGGATCAGGCCAGAGTGTGGATCTTGTTCTACTGAGTCGGTTTTATCATAGGGCTAAAGCGTTTTTACTCCCCTGCAGGTTTCTCGCATAAGGTGTCAGGCTGATTTCATGTTTGCCTGGCGGCACATTTGTTGTGCTTAGGCAAAATTGGTGCACCAAGTTGTTTACGTCCTGAAGCACTGAAATGAATCTCTATAGTGCTCTGTCTTGGTGCAATGTTGTCAGGATAAATCATTCGCGTTGTAAATATCTCCTCTAGTGCATTGTTATTTAACGAGTATTTTACTTGGGCGCGATATTTGCTTTATCGGTGCAGTCAGGTTGGTTTCATCCAACGCGAGAACAATAAAATGACTGGAGCCAGGTATGCAGCATAAGGAAACACTGGTCGTAGTAGGCAATGGCATGGTGGGTCATCGGTTTATCGAAAAGCTGGTGGATGCCGGTGGCCTTGAGCAATATGACGTCATTGTTTTTGGTGAAGAATCGAGGCCTGCATACGACAGGGTACATTTGAGTGAGTTTTTCAGTGGTAAGACCGCTGATGATTTGAGCATGGTTAGCAGTGGTTTTTACGATCAGTCCGGTATTGAGCTGGTGCTTGATGATCGTGTTGCCAGCATTGAGCGACCGACACAGACCGTCGTGTCGGACAGTGGTCGTCGGGTTGCCTACGATAAACTGGTGTTGGCGACAGGTTCCTATCCTTTTGTTCCCCCTGTGCCGGGCCATGACCGGGACAACTGCTTTGTCTATCGCACGATTGAAGATCTGGAAGCCATTCGCGAATCTGCCCGATCCGGCAAGGTGGGTGCTGTTGTCGGTGGTGGGTTGCTTGGTCTTGAAGCCGCCAAGGCGTTGAAAGACCTGGGGTTGGAAACCCATGTTGTTGAATTTGCTCCCCGTCTCATGGCCGTACAGGTGGATGAAGGCGGTGGTGCCATGCTTCGCAGGAAAATTGAACAGCTGGGCGTGTCCATCCATACCAGCAAAAATACGCAGCAGATAGTGGACGGTGAAGACTGTTTCCATCAGATGCAATTTGCCGATGGCGAAGTGCTCGATACCGATATTGTGCTGTTTTCTGCGGGTATCCGCCCACGTGATGAATTGGCCCGGTCGTGTGAACTAGCGCTCGGTGAGCGTGGTGGAATTGTCATCAATAACCAATGTCGCACATCGGATCAGGCTATCTACGCGATAGGTGAGTGTGCATTGTGGGATAACCGGATTTTTGGTCTTGTGGCGCCAGGCTACCAGATGGCGCAGGTTGTCGTAGATGATTTACTGGGCAAGGAGGGCAGCGAGTTTGCCGGTGCTGATATGAGCACGAAGCTAAAGCTAATGGGGGTTGATGTTGCCAGCATTGGTGATGCCCATGGTCGTACTCCAGGCGCATTAAGTTATCAGTATGTTGATGAGGAGCGAGAGGTTTATAAACGGCTGGTGGTATCCAAAAGTCGTAAGAAACTGTTGGGTGCAGTTCTGATTGGTGATGCAGATGATTATGGTTCGCTTCTGCAGATGATGCTTAACGACATTCGTCTGCCAGCAAAACCAGCCCAGCTGATTTTGCCCTCAAGTGATGGTGCCGCGCCTGCAGGGCTGGGTGTCGCGGCATTGCCGGAAACAGCTCAGATCTGCTCTTGTTTTAATGTCAGTAAGGGCGCTTTATGCAGCGCTGTCGCAGAGGGTTGTCAGGATATTGCTTCGCTGAAAAATGCTACTAATGCCGGTACTGGCTGCGGTGGGTGCTCCGCGCTGGTCAAACAGGTGCTGGACAGCGAACTCGAAACAATGGGCATTGAAGTCAAGAAGGATATCTGTGAGCACTTCCCTTATTCACGGCAGGAACTCTATCACCTGGTCAGGGTGGGTGAGATCAAGAGCTTCCAGGCGATGTTGGAAAAACATGGCACCGGCCATGGTTGTGACATATGTAAACCAACGATTGGTTCCATTCTGGCGTCCTGCTGGAACGACTATGTCCTGAAAAAAGATCATGCCCACCTTCAGGATACCAATGACTATTACCTGGGCAATCTCCAGAAAGACGGCACGTATTCCGTGGTTCCCCGTGTGCCGGGTGGAGAGATCACACCAGAAAAACTGATTGTGATTGGTGAAGTTGCCCGTGATTTTAACCTTTACACCAAAGTGACTGGTGGTCAGCGGATCGATCTTTTTGGTGCCCGTGTCCATGAACTGCCGTCTATCTGGAAACGGCTTGTGGATGCCGGTTTTGAAACCGGACACGCCTACGGCAAGGCAATGCGGACGGTGAAATCCTGTGTCGGCAGCACCTGGTGCCGTTATGGGGTGCTCGACAGTGTCGGTATGGCGATTCGGATCGAAACCCGCTATCGCGGTATCCGCTCACCGCACAAGATCAAGCTGGCGGTATCTGGCTGTACCCGGGAGTGTGCCGAGGCTCAGAGTAAGGATTTTGGTGTGATAGCCACCGAAAAAGGCTGGAATCTCTACGTCTGTGGCAATGGAGGTATGAAGCCCCGGCATGCGGACCTGTTTGCCACAGAGTTGGACGATGAGGCGCTGATCTGCACCATTGATCGCACCATGATGTTTTATATCCGGACGGCTGACCGGTTGCAGCGAACGTCTGTGTGGCTTGAGAGCCTTGATGGCGGATTGGATTATCTGAAAGAAGTCATTCTCGAGGACAGCCTGGGTATCGGCGAACAGCTGGATGCAGATATGGCCCGGTTGGTTGGAACCTATGAATGCGAATGGAAGAAAACCATCAAAGACCCTGAGCAGTTGAAGCGATTCCGGCATTTCATTAACAGTGATGCAACCGACGATAACGTGGTGTTTGTCAGTGAGCGCCAGCAGATTCGTCCTGCTTTAGAAAGTGAAAAGTCACTGATTGCGACGAGTGCCTGATCAGAAACGCCAAGGAGACAATGATGGAACAGTGGACAACGGTTTGCAGCCAAAATGACCTGATACCCTACCTGGGCGTCTGTGCCCTGGTGGCAGAAAAGCAGGTTGCGCTCTTTCAGGTAGGCGACAGTTTGTATGCCATTGATAACTACGATCCTGTCAGTCGTGCGAATGTGCTTTCGCGGGGGATTGTGGGGGATCTCAAGGGCGAGCTGGTGGTTGCATCACCGGTTTACAAGCAGCATTACTCGTTACTGACAGGGCAGTGTCAGGAGGAACCTGAGATCAAACTGGCGGTGTACCCGGTGCGAGTAAAAGATGGCATGGTTCAGGTCTCGTCAGACCCGGACACCCAAGCGCAGGCAGCCTGAGTTATGCGACGGCAGCAGCTTGTAGTCATCGGCAATGGTATGGGAAGTGTACGTTTCCTGGAAACGCTGGTGGCTGGGGGGGAGCATGGTTATGACATCACGGTACTGGGTGATGAGCCGGATCCGGGTTATAACCGGATCATGCTATCCCCTCTGCTGGCAGGGGAGATACCTTTTTCAGACACGGTATTAAAGTCGCGTCAATGGTACGAAGAAAATGGGATTACATTGCATACCGGTGCTGACTTCCGGGTTGTTTCAATTGACCGGCTGCAACGTCTGATTGTCACCGCAGCAGGTCAGCCGTTTTCTTATGATCACCTGGTGCTGGCTACCGGTTCTCATTCCTATATTCCTGATATTCCGGGGACCAGTTTTCAGGGGGTTGTACCGTTTCGAGGTTATGGTGATGTGGAAGCCATGATGAGTGCAGCAGAATCTGGAAAACACGGAACTCGGGCTGTCGTGGTTGGTGGCGGTCTGCTGGGGCTTGAGGCGGCCAATGCACTGAACTGTCGAGGCATGCAGGTCACCTTGGTGCATAGTCAGTCAGTACTTCTGAACCGTCAGCTGGATGCCTATGCCGGTCAGTTGTTACAGAGTGAGCTGGAATCCCGAGGCATTGCTTTTCTGAAACCTAAACGCACAACCTTGATTAAAGGTGTTGATGGTCGAGTTACCGGCGTGGGTTTCAGTGATGGCTCATGCATTGATGCAGATCTCGTAGTGTTCGCCATTGGCATTCGACCCAATGTGCAGTTGGCTGTTGAATCCGGACTTGCCTGTAAGCATGGCGTTCTGGTGGATGATTTGATGTTTACTAGCGATCCGGCAATCAGCGCTATCGGTGAGTGTGTTCAGCATGGCGATGAAACTTTCGGGCTGGTGGAGCCCGTCTATTCGCAGGCGGTAACCCTTGCGCGCCGTTTGCTAGGTGAAATACAACCATTCGTTTCACGACCCTCGGCAACAAAGCTCAAAGTCAGTGGCGTACAGCTGTTCTCCAGTGGTCAGTTTCAGGGGGAGGGGTGTGATGAAGTCATCACTCTGAAGCATCCCGATGCTGGCATTTATCGACGACTGGTCATTCGTGATAACCGGGTGGTGGGTGTGTTGCTTTATGGTGATACTTCCGATGGTGCTTGGTATCAGGAATTGCTGGAGTCTGGCCAGGATATCAGTGCATACCGGAATACATTGCTGTTTGGATCTCAGTTTGCTGCCGTAGCGTGACGGCGAAGCAGACAGTCATTGGAGGTGTTGTCATGTCTGTAACGGAAGCGGCTGAGATCAAAACAACCTGTGCCTATTGTGGCGTGGGTTGCGGTATCGTCGCAGAAACACCGGCCATTGATGCAGAAGTGATTGCGGTTAGTGGTGACTCGTTGCATCCCGCCAACCTGGGACAGCTATGTTCCAAAGGTAGTGCCCTGGGCGAAACCGTCCATCATGAAAATCGTCTTTTATATCCCATGGTGAACGGCAACCGTGTGACCTGGGATGCTGCCTTAACCGATGTCGTCAGTCGTCTGCAGTCGACCATTGCGCAATATGGCCCGCAATCTGTAGCGCTGTACGGCTCAGGGCAGTTATTGACGGAAGATTATTATGTGGCCAACAAGCTGATGAAAGGCTTTGTTGGCAGTGCGAATATTGATACCAACTCCCGGCTTTGCATGGCATCAACGGTCGCTGGCCACAAGCGGGCCTTTGGCACTGACACGGTGCCGGGTTGTTATGAAGATCTTGAGCTGGCTGACTGCCTGATGCTGGTTGGTTCAAATATGGCCTGGTGTCATCCCGTTCTTTTTCAGCGGATACGCGCCGTTAAGCAGGCGCGGGGCGACCGGATGAAGATTATTGTCATTGACCCGCGTCGTACCGATACCTGTGATATTGCAGACCTCTTCCTGCCCATAAAGCCGGGTACAGACAGCGTACTGTTTAATGGTTTGCTGATATGGCTGCTTGAACAGGAAAAAGTTGATCACGCCTATATAAACCAGCATACGAGCGGATTTGATCGCACTTTGGAACTCGCTCGTGTTACGTCACCTACGGTACATGCTGTATCCGAAAAATGTGGCCTTGAACCAGAGACCGTAGAAAGCTTTTACCGTTGGTTTGCTGAGAATGATCGCTCGGTCACGGCCTGGTCTCAGGGGGTCAATCAATCCAGTGCGGGAACCGACAAGGTTAATGCCATTATTAATTGTCATCTGGCTACCGGACGTATCGGAAAACCGGGTAGCACGCCGTTTTCACTGACAGGACAGCCCAATGCCATGGGAGGGCGGGAAGTCGGCGGGCTTGCGAATCAGCTGGCCGCCCATCTTGAGTTCAATCGGCCGGATGATATTGAGCGTGTCGCTCGATTCTGGCAGGCGCCCAATATGGTTGGTAAGCAGGGTTTAACGGCTGTGGAGATGTTCGATGCTGTTACCAAAGGTGATATTCGCTTTATCTGGATTATGGGAACTAATCCCGTTGTCAGCATGCCGGATGCTGACCGGGTAAAAGAGGCGCTTATGCTGTGTCCTACGGTTGTGGTATCGGACTGTATCAGGAATACGGATACGGCCGATGTCGCGGATATCCTGTTACCCGCCGCAGGCTGGAGCGAGAAGGATGGTACCGTGACAAACTCTGAGCGGCGTATTTCACGACAGCGGCGTTTGCGGGCACCTGTTGGAGAATCGCGAACCGACTGGTCGATCATGGCGGAAGTAGGGCGGCGCTTGGGGTATGGGGAGGCGTTTTCATTTCAGGCGCCAGTAGACGTTTTCAGGGAGCATGCGGCATTATCGGCGTTTGAAAACTCTCCGGCGATTCGGTCTCGAGATTTTAATATTGGTGGTTTGATGCATATCACCGATGAAGATTACGACGGCCTTGTCCCGATTCAATGGCCTGTTCCTGATACTGCGTCGGTTGGGCAGGAAAGGTTGTTCGAAGATGGTCATTTCTTTACAGAGACAGGTAAGGCCAATTTTATTCCTGTCAGTGAGCTAACGCCTGCTAATCTGCCCGATGAACGCTATCCATTGGTACTTAATACCGGACGGGTTCGCGATCATTGGCATACCATGACACGGACCGCACTTGCCCCAAGATTGAATCAGCACCGGGATGAACCTTTCGTGGAACTTCATCCGGATGATGCTTCCTCTCGAGATATTACTGATCAGTCGCTGGTGGTGGTTTCATCGCAGTTTGGACAGGTGGTTGTGCGTGCAAGGGTGACGACCGATCAGCAGCCGGGTCATGTTTTTGTACCCATGCACTGGTCTGGGCAATTTAGCCGTTCAGGGCGTGTTGGCAGTGTCGTTAATCCCGTTGTGGATCCATTCTCCCGCCAGCCCGATAGTAAATATACGCCTGTCGAACTTAGCGCCTTTTTATCTCGACGTTACGGTGTTTTGTTGAGCCGGTTACCAATCGCATTACCTGAAACCGATTATACTGTTTCAGTAAAATCATCGGCTTGTTACCGGTATGAACTGGCTACTGCGAATGATAATAAGGCGGGTTTGACAGCCTTTTTGCCTGAGATTTTGACAGCATCTGTGATTGAGTATGGTGATGATGCTGTTGGGGTAAAGCGTTATCTGTATCTGCAGGGTGGCGAAGTGATAGCCATGTTGTTTGAATCGCAATCCTACGAATCGCTGATTGATCGTGCCGGGCTTGAGTCTGTTTTTATCGAAGGTCAGGGGCAGGCAGCCCCACAATGGCTGTTGTTATCGGGGCAGCCAGGTAAGGGAGCAGGTTGCCAAGGGCGTCAGGTTTGTGCCTGCTTTGGTGTGGGTGAGAAAGCGATTATTTCGACCATTCAGCAAGAAAAGCTTGAATCCGCTGAGTCTGTGGGTGGAGTGCTCAAAGCGGGCACTAATTGCGGTTCCTGTATTCCAGAAATTCGGCAACTATTAGCGTCAGTGAATGGCTAATGGTAAGTGTCGGTTTGAACAATCTCAGCCTGAATCGGCTGGTTTGCAGAAGTAATTTCGATTAAGTATTGGCAATGACAGCCAGGACAGCGGCAGGTCAAGGTGCCTGCCTTTTGCCTGATGATTCGCACTTCCGGAATAACAATAGCCTCATCGCACTGGCACGGGCAAGACCAGCTTAATATTGCGTTATTTATAGCAATATCAAAACAGGTACCGTCAAAATAGAAGCCTGTATAGCGACTTACTTCGTTCATGAAAACTGCATGTGTCTGAAAAAATGCTTGCCAATTTAGCCGCAATGGATTGTTGGCAAGCTGTCCATGCTTTGAGTATAGCGAGCTGTGGTCATGGTCTTCAGCCGTTGGCTGCATCCCGGATGGCGCTGATTTGCTCTGTCAGATCTGTGACGCTGTGAGGTGGATTGAAATATTTATATACCTGTAGGTCCGGTCCGATCAGTGTTAGTGCCCCCGCATGATCAACCAGATACACACCATTACTGTCAGGTTCGCCCATGCGATAGGGTAGGTAGAGGCTACCGGTCAGCTGGTCTATTTGGTTTCTTGTCCCTGTAGCGGCCGCAAAATCGTCATTAAAAAAGCGGATATACTCATTCAGGCGTTCCGGTGAGTCTCTGTCAGGGTCAACGGAGACAAACAAGACATTGAGTGGTTGTTCTGCAGGCATTTGTTGATGTAACTGGTTCAGCAGGGAAAGCGTGGTCGGGCAGACGTCGGGGCAAAACGTGTAGCCTAGGAATAACAGTGTCCATTGACCTTCCAGAGACTGCTCAGTGATCTGTTGGCCGAGATGATTACCCAGGGTGAAAACGGGAACGCGGTTATAGGTTGTGGGTTGTTGTGGTGTTTGATTCATCTGCTGAAACGTATAGGCACCCGCAGCAATGGCTGCTAAAGCAACGATAATCAGTAGCAGCCGTGTAAGGGCAGTGGTTGGCATGGTCAATCCTGTTTTATTGGTATACGACGCTATCCTCCTGCAGAACGGGTCGCAGACCTGCGTCGATGAACTTTTATGTTAATTATTTCGACGCAGAGAGAAAAGGCCATGGCGAAATAGATGTACCCTTTTGGGATGTGGAGCGACAGTCCTTCACCGATCAGCGATACGCCCACCAGAATCAGAAAGCTGAGTGCCAGCATTTTCAGGGTGGGATGTTTATCGACAAACTCACCAATGGGCTTGGCGGCAAACAGCATGACCAGTACGGCAATGACAATCGCAATGACCATAACCGGCACATGATCCGCCATGCCTACCGCGGTGATGACGGAGTCGAGAGAGAATACGATGTCCAAAATCGCGATTTGAACCAGTACCATCATAAAGCCCGATAGTGCAGTTTGTACGACATTACTGCTGTCATGCTCCATGGCGCTGTGAATTTCATGGGTGCTTTTGGCCAATAGGAATAGCCCGCCACCAATGAGAATCAGGTCTCTGCCGGATATCTCCTGGTCAAGAATGCTGAAGAGAGGGTTTGTCAGTCGCATTACCCAAGCGATGGATAGTAACAAAAGTACCCGTGTACACATAGCGAGTATTAGGCCAATGGTTCGGGCTTTTTGTCGTTGATGTTCGGGGAGTCGGCCAGCAAGTATGCTGATGAAGATGATGTTGTCGATACCAAGCACAATTTCAAGGGCAACAAGCGTGATCAGTGAAATCCACGCTTGTGGGTCTGCCAACCATTCCATGGGGTTTTCCTATTGCTCAAATTGCCTGTGTTATATCGGCTTAATGTAGCAGGAAAGAGTGTGCTCGACGTATAAAGCGTGATGAAGTTGTCAGTAGATGGCAGGAAAAGCAAAGCGCCACATAACGATGTGGCGCTACTTGTTAGTCTTAAAAACGAGAGAGGTGTTAGCGCTTATCGACAGGAGGATAATCACGTGCTGCCGGACCGGTATAGAGCTGACGTGGTCGTCCAATGCGATAGGCACCGCTGATCATCTCATGCCAGTGGGCGATCCAGCCAGGGGTACGGCCGATAGCGAAGATAACCGTGAACATCTCTGTAGGAATGCCCAATGCCTTCAGAATAATGCCGGAATAGAAATCGACATTGGGATAGAGCTTCTTACTGATGAAGTATTCATCTTCAAGTGCAATCTTTTCCAGGCGCTTGGCGATCTTGAACATTGGGTCGTCACCCAGTCCCAGTTCGTTCAACACTTCATCGCAGGTCTCTTTCATTACTTTGGCGCGAGGGTCGAAGTTCTTGTAAACCCTGTGACCGAAGCCCATCAGGCGGAAAGGATCGTCTTTGTCTTTGGCTTTGGCGATGAACTGATCAATATTCTTTTCATCACCGATCTCATCGAGCATTTTCAGTACAGCTTCGTTGGCACCGCCGTGAGCTGGGCCCCACAGGGCTGCAATACCCGCAGCAATACAGGCAAACGGATTGGCGCCGCTGGAGCCTGCCAAACGAACGGTTGACGTGGACGCATTCTGTTCATGGTCAGCATGTAACAGAAATATGCGGTCCATAGCGCGAGCCAGTACAGGGCTTACATGATATTCCTCGCACGGGGTCGCGAACATCATGTGAAGGAAGTTGCCGCCATAACCGAGATCGTTCCTCGGATACGTGAAGGGCTGGCCAATGGAGAATTTATAGGCCATGGCCGCTAACGTCGGCATTTTGGAAACCAGACGATACGCTGTGATTTCACGGTGGCGTTCGTTCGTGATGTCCAGGTAGTCGTGGTAGAAGGAAGCCAGTGCGCCGACAAGGCCGCACATGATGGCCATCGGATGGGCATCACGGCGGAAACCTTTCAGTAGTTCAACCATTTGTTCGTGAACCATGGTGTGGCGCAGGATGGTTGTGCTGAAGGTCTCTTTACTTTTGGCGTCTGGTAACTCTCCGTAAAGGAGGAGATAGCAAACTTCAAGAAAATCGGAATGTTCTGCGAGTTGTTCTATCGGATAGCCACGATGGAGCAAAACACCTTTTTCACCGTCGATGTAGGTGATTTTGGATTCGCAGGATGCGGTGGATACAAAGCCCGGGTCATAGGTAAAGTAACCATTGCTGGTCAGTCCCCGGACATCAATAACATCTGGTCCTGCAGTTCCGCTAAGAACGGGTAACTCCAGAGAGAGATCAGAACCTTCAATGGTCAGCCGCGCAAGCTTCTCAGCCATCTGGCCTCCTATCATGCTGTTCTTGGCTATTGTTTATAGAGAACCCTTGCCGTTTTGTCTCAATGATGATCACACCGATCAGGGTTCATTATTGTGAAGTCGGCTCAACTATAGAGACATAAAAGTTTTTGTCAAACGCTGGCGTCAATAGAGAATATACTTAAATAAATGTTTGTGGTGTGCTGATTTTTACGCATAAATAGCGCACCGCGATTGGGCGTTTCGGTGTGTGCGTGACTTGTTGTGGTGCAGGTATTTTTGCCTTTGATAACCTAGGGTTATGGTCAGTATGCAAGGGGCTAAGTCGTTGTAATTAAAAACCGAGATGTCTATACTGCGAGGCCGTAAGCCTTGGGTAGTCGGTACTTAGGTGTGGGATGCTGGCAAGTGACTGCCCTCTTCAGATCACGCACTAAAATCCAGCAAAAAAAATGTCCTTGGCGGACCAGTTAAGGTAGATCACTCGTGAATAGCAAAAGACCAGTCAACCTCGATATAACTACTATAAGGTTGCCGTTGCCAGCCTATACCTCAATTCTTCATCGTATCTCGGGTGTCATCCTGTTTGTAGGCATCGCCTTTCTTCTATATGGGCTTGATTTATCACTTGGCTCAAAGGAAGGCTTTGAGCAGCTGAAAGAATGCCTGCAAAGCCCGGTGGCCAAATTTATCGCTTGGGGACTGTTGTCGGCGTTGGCCTACCATTTGGTGGCAGGTGTGAAGCACCTTTTCATGGATATCGGCATTGGTGAAGGTAAGGCTTCTGGTGTGGTGGGCGCCAAGCTGACCATTGCGGTTTCTGCCGCTCTGATTGTTCTTGCGGGGGTGTGGGTATGGTAACCAATATTACAAATCTGTCTCGGAGTGGATTGTACGATTGGATGGTGCAGCGTGTTACCGCCATTGTGCTGGCTGCCTATTTCGTGTTCTTGACGATTTATCTCGTGGTTAATCCTGGTCTGGGTTTTGAGCAGTGGAGTGGGCTTTTTCAGCAGACCTGGATGCGGGTGTTTACCATGATGGCGCTGCTGGCGCTGGGTGCGCATGCCTGGGTGGGTATGTGGACGATTTCGACGGACTATTTGACAGAAAAAGCGCTGGGTAACAAGGCGTTGCCTGTCAGGTTCTCTTTTCAGGCGATTTGCGGTGTTGCGATGTTCAGCTATGTGGTCTGGGGCATCCAGATCTTGTGGGGGCTATGATTTATGACCGGAATACGAACTCTGTCTTTTGATGCCATTGTGGTCGGTGGCGGCGGTGCTGGCCTGCGTGCGGCACTTCAGTTGACTGAATCAGGATTGAGAACCGCCTGTGTCACCAAGGTGTTCCCCACTCGTTCACATACTGTTTCTGCTCAGGGTGGTATAACCTGCGCGATTGCCAGCTCTGATCCTAATGATGACTGGCGTTGGCATATGTATGACACCGTCAAGGGGTCAGACTATATTGGCGATCAGGATGCCATTGAGTATATGTGCTCTGTTGGTCCGCAGGCCGTTTTTGAGTTGGAGCACATGGGGCTGCCATTCTCTCGCACAGAAACCGGTCGTATTTACCAGCGTCCTTTTGGGGGGCAGTCCAAGGATTTTGGTAAAGGTGGGCAGGCTGCAAGAACCTGTGCTGCTGCAGACCGTACCGGTCATGCCCTGTTGCATACTTTGTATCAGGCCAATCTCAAGGGTGGCACCACGTTCTTTAACGAATGGTATGCCGTTGATCTTGTGAAGAATCAGCGAGGTCAGGTTGTTGGTGTTGTTGCTATTTGTATTGAAACGGGTGAAACCGTCTATATCAAAGCCAAGGCGACAGTACTTGCTACCGGTGGTGCTGGTCGTATCTATCAGTCCACCACGAATGCGCTGATTAATACTGGTGATGGTGTTGGTATGGCACTGCGTGCAGGATTCCCTGTTCAGGATATGGAAATGTGGCAATTCCATCCCACCGGTATTCATGGCGCAGGTACGCTGGTCACGGAAGGGTGTCGTGGTGAAGGCGGCTACCTGATTAACAGTGAGGGTGAGCGCTTCATGGAGCGCTACGCACCTAATGCCAAGGATCTTGCGGGTCGTGATGTGGTAGCTCGTTCCATGGTTATCGAGATTCTTGAAGGGCGCGGTTGTGGTCCCAATAAGGATCATGTACTTCTCAAGCTGGATCACCTGGGTGAGGAAACTTTGAATCTCAGGTTGCCTGGTATTTGTGAGCTTTCACGCACATTTGCGCATGTCGATCCCGTCAAGGCGCCGATTCCTGTTGTTCCCACGTGTCACTATATGATGGGTGGTTTGCCAACCAATATTGGTGGGCAGGCGCTCACGCAAACAGTCGATGGCCAAGATGTCGTTGTTGATGGGCTGTATGCGTGTGGTGAGGCTGCTTGTGTATCTGTTCATGGCGCTAACCGCCTGGGTGGAAACTCGCTGCTGGATCTGGTGGTCTTCGGTCGTGCTGCTGGCTTGCAGATTGAGCAAAGTCTGAAAGAAGGCTTTGACAGTATGGATGCCAGTGATACAGATCTGGATCAGGCGATGGCGCGTTTGAATCGTTTAAATGCCAGTACTGCCGGCGAAAGTGTCGCGGCGGTACGTAAAGATCTACAGAATACCATGCAGCTTTATTTCGGGGTGTTCCGCGAAGGTGAAAGCATGCAAAAAGGTTTGGGGCTGCTGGATGAGATTGGTCAGCGACTCCAGAATCTGCATCTTGAAGATAAGAGTCAGGCTTTCAATACGGCACGTATTGAGGCGCTTGAGCTTGAAAACCTCTATGAGGTCGCTTATGCAACGGCTGTTGCAGCGGAAGAGCGGAAGGAGTCTCGCGGAGCGCATGCTCGAAACGATTTCCAGGAGCGCGATGATGATAACTGGCTCAAGCATTCCATTTATTTCCCTGCCGATAAGCGAATTGGCAAGCGGGATGTGAACTTCGCTCCGAAAACCATGGAGCCGTTCCCGCCGAAAATTCGTACATACTAAGGTGATGGGGGAATATTATGACGCTGAATGTAAGTGTGTATCGCTATAATCCGGAGACGGATAATGCGCCTTATATGCAGGATTTCAAGCTTGAAGTTCCTGAAGGTAAGGATTTGATGGTGCTTGATGTCCTGAATCTGCTGAAAGAGCAAGATTCGGGCTTGTCTTATCGACGTTCGTGCCGAGAGGGGGTCTGTGGCTCGGATGGAATGAATATCAGTGGAACGAATGGGCTAGCGTGTGTAACGCCGTTGTCCAAAGCTGTCCGAAAAGGGAAGTTGGTGTTAAGGCCGCTTCCCGGTTTACCGGTGATTCGCGATTTGGTCGTAGATATGAGTCTTTTCTACAAGCAGTATGAGAAGATGAAGCCCTATCTGATTAATGATACGTCGCCGCCTGCCATCGAGCGGCTTCAATCGCCTGAAGAGCGTAGTAAGCTGGATGGTCTGTATGAGTGCATTCTATGTGCATGTTGCTCGACGTCTTGCCCTTCATTCTGGTGGAATCCTGACAAGTTTGTCGGTCCGGCTGGATTGCTTCAGGCGTATCGATTCCTTGCTGATAGTCGTGATACGGCAACTCAGGAGCGTCTGTCGGCATTGGATGATCCGTTCAGCGTCTTCCGCTGCAGGGGGATTATGAATTGTGTCAGCGTTTGTCCAAAAGGGTTGAACCCAACAAGGGCCATTGGTCATATCAGGGATATGCTGCTGAGGAGTGGCACCTGAGTCAAGGGCTCCTGTTAGGAGCCCTGTCAAATAATAGGCGCTGAGAGACGACCAGTCTGATTGTTGTATTTTGTAAATGATCAGTTATCACCAACTTTAATAACATCTATAATTAGTTCGTGGATTCGTACAGTTCGGATTGTTATATTTATCCGGCTGAATTTTGTCTGGATAATCGCTCAAAAAAGCGTCTATCCAAGGGGCTGTCTTAATGTCAGGTGTTCCTTTCCGTTGTTGTGACGGAAGGATCGTTTTGTCAGCCAGTAACGGTTTTAACCAGCAGGGGCGGCCGGGTGACACCCGGACTATCTGTGGGGAACAGCAGCTTAAGCAAATTATTACCCGAGGCTTTCACTGCGCTAGTACTCTCCGGTTTCGACATCAGATAGTGACCCAATTGAGTGGGGTTACAGGATAATGCAAGAAGGTGTGATGCAGCGGATGTGGGGCACAGCTCATATATCCGGGGGAAACGCTGCATACGTAGAGGAACTGTACGAAAGTTATCTCCGCGATCCCAATACTGTGCCGGAGGAATGGCGCGATTATTTTTCGCGGCTACCTCAGGTTGCTGATTCCCAGAGTGCTGATGTCCCTCATTCTGCCATACGCGATAATTTCCTTCTCTTAGCCCGCAATAAATCCCGTCAGCAGCCGGTTGGGGCGGGTGCTGTCAGCAGTGAACATGAAAAGAAGCAGGTTCTGGTTTTACGTCTGATTAGTGCCTATCGGGTGCGTGGCCATCAAAATGCCACTATTGACCCTTTGGGGATTATGGGGCGAGAAGTCGTGCCAGATCTTGCACTTGAGCATCACGGCTTGAGTGAAGCAGATCTGAATACCGATTTTCAAACGGGTTCTCTGTTTATTGGTAAAGAAGAAGCCTCGCTGGGTGAGATTGTTCAACTTTTGCAACGGACTTATTGTGGCAGCATTGGCGCTGAGTTCATGCATATTGTTGATACGCAGCAGCGTCGGTGGTTCCAGCAGCGCCTGGAAAGTGTGCAGTCCAGTCCTGCTATTGGGGTCGATGCCAAACACCATTTGCTGGAGCGGTTAACGGCTGCAGAAGGGTTGGAAAAATACCTTGGTACCAAATATCCAGGAACCAAACGTTTTGGCCTTGAAGGTGGCGAATCACTGATACCTATGCTGGATGAGTTGATTCAACGAGCAGGAACGTATGGGGCACGTGAAATTGTGCTCGGTATGGCGCATCGTGGTCGTCTGAATGTACTGGTCAATATCCTTGGGAAAAATCCTTCAGAACTGTTTGAAGAGTTTGAAGGGAAAAAAATAGCCGAGAATGGATCAGGTGATGTTAAGTATCACCAAGGGTTCTCTTCCAATGTTATGACTCCCGGTGGTGAGGTTCATCTTGCTCTTGCATTTAATCCATCACACCTGGAAATAGTAAGCCCTGTTGTTGAAGGTTCTGTTCGGGCGAGGCAGGATCGCAGAAGTGATGCCAAGCGACATTCCGTTGTTCCGATTTCACTGCATGGTGACGCTGCCTTCGCAGGGCAGGGTGTTGTCATGGAAACCTTTCAGCTGTCCCAGACTCGGGCATATGGCACAGGTGGAACGGTTCATATTATTGTGAATAATCAGGTTGGTTTCACCACGAGCCGGCGTGACGATGCACGTTCCACAGAGTATTGTACTGACGTTGCAAAAATAGTGGGTGCGCCCATTTTGCATGTGAATGGTGATGATCCTGAAGCGGTGGTGTTTGCCACGAAGCTGGCCATGGATTATCGCATGGAGTTTAAGCAGGACATCGTCATCGATCTGGTCTGTTACCGTCGTCGTGGGCATAACGAGGCTGATGAACCCTCCGGTACGCAGCCGATGATGTACCAGAAAATCAAGGAACAAAAAACGACGCGTACCCTCTATGCAGAGAATTTGCTCGCTCAGAATGTCTTGACAGAAGTGCAGGATAAAAAGCTGGTCGATGACTATCGGAATGCACTTGAGAGCGGTTTGCATGTCGCTAAGAGCCTGGTAAAAGAACCCAATAAAGAACTTTATGTTGATTGGGCTCCCTATCTGGGGCATGAGTGGACCGCGAGACATGATACCCGTGTTGCACTTGGCATTCTTCAGGAATTGGGCCAGCAAGTGTGTGATACACCGGAAGGTTTTGTCGCCCAGAGACAGGTAGGTAAGATTCTTGATGACCGCAGGAAGATGGCTGCCGGTGCACTACCTATCAACTGGGGTATGGCTGAGACATTGGCCTATGGCAGCCTGCTCAAAGAAGGGCATGCAATTCGAATTACCGGTCAGGATGTAGGTCGTGGCACCTTTTCCCACCGTCATGCGGTATTACATAATCAGAAAGATGGTTCTACCTGGGTACCGCTTGCTCATTTAGCCGAAGGGCAGCCCCAGCTCCAGATTTATGACTCAGTGCTGTCCGAAGAGGCTGTTTTAGCCTTTGAGTATGGCTACGCTACGACTATGCCCAATGCGTTGGTGATTTGGGAGGCGCAGTTTGGTGATTTTGCCAATGGCGCACAGGTTGTGATTGACCAGTTTATTGCCAGTGGAGAGCATAAGTGGGGTCGTTTATGCGGCCTGACGATGTTGTTGCCGCATGGTTATGAAGGGCAAGGGCCAGAGCACTCATCTGCCCGACTTGAGCGTTTCCTTCAGCTTTGTGCGGAACATAATATTCAGGTATGTGTGCCTACAACACCTGCCCAGGTTTTCCATATGTTACGCAGACAGGTGCTGAGGCCCTTGCGTAAACCACTCGTTGGTTTTACGCCGAAAAGTCTGCTGCGTCATAAGTTGGCCATATCTTCACTCGAAGAACTGGCTGATGGGTCATTCCAGACGTTGATTCCTGAGATTGATGCGCATGAAAAAGCTGCAGTCACACGACTCGTCATGTGCAGTGGCAAGGTCTATTACGATTTACTTGAGAAGCGTCGAGCGGAATCACTGGATCACGTCGCCATCATTCGGATTGAGCAACTCTATCCATTCCCTCAGGAAGACCTGGATGAGCTTATTGCTAATTATCCTAACCTGACCTCCATTGCCTGGTGTCAGGAAGAACCTATGAACCAGGGCGCCTGGTATTGCAGTCAGCACCATATGCACCGTGCCATTGCTCAGCACGGCAATAAGCAGTTGCAACTGCAGTATGCTGGGCGTGAAGCATCCGCGGCACCGGCTTGCGGCTACATGTCCATTCATGTAGAGCAGCAGCAGAAACTGGTAGCGGATGCACTGGGCCTCAATTGAAGCAGTACTGAAACAGAATCGCTCAAGGAACTAAATCGACATGGCCATTGAAATCAAAGCACCTACCTTTCCGGAATCTGTGGCTGACGGTACTGTTGCCAGTTGGCATAAGCAGCCGGGTGAGGCCTGTGCCCGCGATGAACTGCTTGCAGATATTGAGACCGATAAGGTTGTTCTCGAAATCGTAGCCCCCGCGGATGGCGTCCTCAAAGAGGTGCTTAAAGCCGAGGGGGATACGGTTCTCAGTGAAGAGTTGATTGGCATTTTTGAAGAAGGTGAAGGCGGTGTTATTCACCCTGCGACAGCCGATGTGGCAACCACTGAACCTCAACCAGCGGCGGTTCAGTCTGGCGGCGCTGCGCCTCTGAGCCCTGCAGCCCGACGCATGGCCGACGAACATGGCATTGATCATGGTGTAGTGGCAGGGACCGGTAAGGGCGGTCGCGTCACCAAAGAAGACGTGCTCAACTATGTTGAATCCGGTGCGGGCGCCGCTGCTGCCAAAACCGTGAGCAATGCGCCTGCTGCTAGTGTTGCCAAAGCACCTGCGCCTGAAGCCATTGCGCCGGTTTTTGGTGGTGATCGCGTCGAAAAACGTGTCCCGATGACCCGTTTGAGAGCCCGTATTGCTGAGCGTTTGGTGGAAGCGCAGCAATCAGCCGCGATGTTGACCACGTTTAATGAAGTAAACATGAAGCCGATCATGGATCTGCGTCGCGAATACAAGGATCTTTTTGAAAAACGACACAATGTCAAAATGGGTTTCATGTCCTTTTTCGTGAAAGCCTGCGTAGAAGCGTTGAAGCGTTATCCTGTGGCAAATGCGTCTATAGATGGGAATGATATCGTTTATCATGGCTATCAGGATGTTGGTGTTGCCGTATCCAGTGATCGCGGGCTGGTAGTGCCCGTGCTTCGCAATGCTGAGGATATGAGTCTCGCTGATGTTGAATTAACAATCAGGGAATTCGGTGAAAAAGCCAAGGAAGGAAAACTCTCCATTGAGGAGATGACGGGGGGAACCTTCACGATATCCAATGGTGGTGTATTTGGATCACTGCTTTCAACACCGATTCTGAATCCGCCACAATCGGCGATACTCGGAATGCACAAGATTCAGGAGCGCCCAATGGCGGTCAATGGTGAGGTGGTTGTACTGCCCATGATGTATCTTGCACTTTCCTATGATCACCGTTTGCTGGATGGCAAGGAAGCTGTACGCTTTCTGGTCACAGTGAAGGAATTGTTGGAAGATCCTGCACGTATGCTGCTGGATGTCTGATTTGTTTTCGACAGGGGGCGGCTTGTACTGTCCCCAGATAATTGTTTTGAATCCGGGAAAGCGATATGGCTGAAAAATACGACGTGGTGGTAATAGGCTCAGGACCTGCAGGTTATGTCTGTGCCATCCGTGCAGCCCAGCTGGGCCTGAAAACGGCCTGTATCGAAAAGTGGGTAGATGAAAAGGGAAAAGCCAAACTGGGCGGTACTTGCCTGAATGTTGGTTGTATTCCCTCTAAGGCGTTGCTCGACAGCTCCTACAAATATTACGAAGCTAAAAAGCACTTCGATGTTCATGGTATCACGACCGGTGAGGTCGGTATTGATGTTCCTGCCATGATCAAGCGCAAGGACAAGATTGTTGGTAATCTGACCCAAGGCGTAGGCGGCCTGTTTAAGGCGAATGGGGTAACGCTGATTCAGGGAACGGGTACCGTACTGTCCGGTAAGCAGGTGAATGTAACTGCAGCTGATGGATCCAGCCAGGTTCTGGATACCGAAAATGTTGTCATTGCAACAGGTTCAGTACCCGTGGAAATTCCTCCCACACCGTTGAATGCTGACATCATTGTTGACTCTACGGGGGCGTTGGAATTCCAACAGGTGCCTGCCCGTTTAGGCGTTATCGGTGCGGGTGTTATTGGTCTTGAGCTAGGTAGTGTCTGGGCGCGTCTGGGTGCCGAAGTAACAGTGCTGGAAGCTCAGGACCGTTTCCTGGCGACTGCAGACCAGCAGATTGCCAAGGACGCAGCCAAGATTTTCAAGAAGCAGGGGCTGGATATCCGTTTGGGTGCCCGTGTCACGGGTTCCGAAGTGAATGGCAAAGAAGTCACTGTGAAATATATTGATCAGAGCGGCGAAGAGCATTCACAGATCTTCGACAAGCTGATTGTTGCCGTTGGGCGTCGCGCATTGACTGAAAACCTGATTGCACCTGATTCCGGCGTGAATCTGGATGAGCGCGGTTTCATCTTTGTTGATGAGCAGTGCAGGACTGATGTTCCGGGCGTTTATGCAATTGGTGATGTTGTTCGCGGTCCGATGCTTGCCCACAAGGGCTCCGAAGAAGGTGTTATGGTTGCTGAGCTCATTGCTAGTCAGCCTGCACAGGTTAACTATGATCTGGTGCCTTCCGTGATCTATACCCATCCGGAAATCGCATGGGTTGGTAAAACGGAAGAAGAGGTCAAGGCTGGTGCTGAAGAGTATAAAGTGGGTACCTTCCCATTTGCTGCCAGTGGCCGCGCAATGGCATCAAACGATACCGATGGTTTCGTCAAGGTGATTGCTGACAAGAAAACTGATCGTATCCTCGGTGTCCACGTGATTGGTCCTGCAGCCGCCGAACTGGTTCAGCAGGGCGCTATTGCGATGGAGTTCGCTGCCAGCTCCGAGGATCTGGCATTGACCATGTTCT
Source organism: uncultured Kistimonas sp. (assembly GCA_964291505.2). Lineage (GTDB taxonomy): Bacteria > Pseudomonadota > Gammaproteobacteria > Pseudomonadales > Endozoicomonadaceae > Kistimonas. The sequence continues at coordinate 1,561,747 of OZ220216.1, forward strand.
CACACCCAACCGTCAGTGAAGCGTTGCATGAGGCGGCACTGGCAGTTGATGGACATGCCATTCACATCGCTAACCGCAAGCGTAAATAATCTGCAGGGTGAGGCTCTCACCTGATCGAACTCTGGCGGGCCTCGTCGCCCGCCAGCTCAAAAATAAGAATATAGCCAGCGTTTCTATTTGTTCCAGAAGTCAAAGGGTAGGGCTTCCAGGGCCTGCCATAACGAGTAATAAAAAACCGAATCATCTGAGATGAGGGAAGGGTCAATAGCATGAACTTGCACGAATACCAGGCCAAACAGCTCTTCAAAGAGTATGGTCTGCCCGTATCCGTGGGTTTTGCCTGCAAAACTCCTGAGGAAGCGGTTGCAGCGGCGGATAAGGTAGGTGGTGATCACTGGGTGGTGAAGGCGCAGGTCCACGCTGGGGGGCGTGGTAAGGCCGGTGGCGTCAAGCTGGTTAAAAGCAAGGAAGAGATTCGTGCTTTTGCTGAGCAGTGGTTGGGTAACCGACTGGTGACCTATCAGACGGATGAGCGGGGGCAGCCGGTTAGCTGCATTCTGGTGGAATCCTGCACAGATATCGCCAGCGAGCTTTATCTTGGCGCTGTTGTCGATCGTTCAACCCGTCGTGTGGTCTTCATGGCTTCCACGGAAGGCGGTGTTGAAATCGAGAAAGTGGCGGAAGAAACCCCTGACAAAATTCTCAAGGCGACCATTGATCCCCTGACAGGTGCACAACCCTACCAGGCTCGGGAGCTGGCATTCAAACTGGGCTTGAACGCGGCTCAGGTCAAGCAGTTTACCAAGGTGTTTCTGGGGCTGGCTAAACTGTTTACGGACTACGACCTGGCATTGCTGGAAATTAACCCGCTAGTTATCACCGAGTCCGGCGACCTTCTTTGCCTAGATGGCAAAATCAATATCGACAGTAATGCTCTCTACCGTCAGCCCAAGCTGAAAGCGATGCATGATCCTTCACAGGATGATCCACGTGAAGCACATGCTGCCCAGTGGGAACTCAATTATGTTGCGCTGGATGGCAATATTGGTTGCATGGTAAATGGCGCAGGCCTTGCCATGGGAACCATGGATATCATCAAACTGCATGGAGGCCAACCGGCAAACTTCCTGGATGTTGGAGGTGGTGCAACCAAGGAGCGGGTCTCTGAAGCCTTCAAGATCATTTTGTCTGATGACAGTGTGAAGGCTGTTCTGGTGAATATTTTTGGCGGTATTGTGCGTTGCGACCTCATTGCTGAAGGCATCATCGGCGCTGTTAAAGAAGTGGGCGTGAATGTGCCGGTTGTGGTTCGGCTGGAAGGTAATAACGCAGAACTGGGTGCCAAGACACTGGCAGACAGTGGTCTGGATATCATTGCAGCCAACAGTCTCACGGAAGCTGCAGAGCAGGTGGTGAAAGCTGCGGAGGGTGGCAAATGAGCATTCTCATCAATAAAGAGACCCGCGTCATCTGTCAGGGCTTCACAGGTTCCCAGGGAACATTCCACTCAGAGCAGGCAATCGATTACGGTACGCGCATGGTGGGCGGTGTCACGCCGGGTAAAGGCGGTCAGACGCATCTGGGCTTGCCGGTCTTTGATACGGTGCGTGAAGCTGTCGAACAAACTGGTGCTGAAGCGTCTGTCATTTATGTGCCGGCACCATTTTGTAAAGACTCGATACTGGAAGCGGCTGATGCCGGAATTCAGCTGATTGTATGTATTACAGAAGGTATCCCGACACTCGATATGCTGGAATGCAAGATCAAGTGTGATGAGTTGGGTGTCCGGTTGATTGGTCCTAATTGCCCGGGTGTCATTACGCCTGGTGAGTGCAAGATCGGTATTATGCCCGGGCATATTCACAAGCCGGGTAAAGTAGGTATTGTATCCCGCTCCGGTACCTTGACCTATGAGGCGGTCAAGCAGACGACAGACTTTGGCTTTGGTCAGTCAACCTGCGTCGGAATTGGTGGTGACCCCATTCCGGGCTCAAACTTTATCGATATTCTTGCGCTCTTCGAGGCTGATGACAGTACTGAAGCCATTGTCATGATTGGTGAAATTGGCGGTACGGCGGAAGAAGAGGCTGCAGCCTATATCAAAGATCATGTGACCAAGCCGGTTGTATCTTATATTGCTGGTGTCACAGCGCCACCTGGGAAACGTATGGGGCATGCAGGTGCAATTATCTCGGGAGGGAAGGGGACTGCCGATGATAAATTTGCAGCTTTGAGTGATGCTGGAGTTAAGACGGTTCGCAGTCTTGCCGATATCGGTAAAGCCTTAAAGGAAATTACCGGTTGGTAAAAACAGAGGGCTATAAAAAAGGGCGCTATATAAGCGCCCTTTTTTTATTTCTAAAACAAATATCAAAATAGGAAATATTGCTGTCTAAGCATGTAATTACAGTGACAATAATTTATCTTAGGTGATTATACTTAGTCATAAGCGCTAGGATAAAACAAGAAAGGAGTGGAACATGCTGGTAGGTGTACCCGCTGAAATCAAGAATCATGAATATCGCGTTGGTTTGATTCCTGCTGCAGTAAAAGAACTGGTAGGGAGAGGGCATTCTGTCATTGTTGAGAATAATGCGGGTGCCGCTATTGGATTCGACAATGATGCCTACTTGGCTGCAGGCGCGGAGATTGTTTCTACAGCAGAAGAAGTCTTCGCTCGTGCTGATATGATCGTCAAGGTTAAGGAGCCTCAGGCGATTGAGCGCAAGATGCTTCGTCCTGAGCAGACACTCTTCACCTATCTGCATTTGGCGCCAGACGTCCCTCAAACCAATGACTTGATCGCTTCTGGCGCCACCTGTATTGCCTATGAAACGGTGACAGATGATGCAGATCGTTTACCGCTGCTGGCACCGATGTCGGAAGTGGCAGGACGCATGTCTATCCAGGCTGGTGCGCATTGCCTGGAAAAGGCCATGGGTGGTCGTGGTGTTTTGATGGGGGGCGTGCCGGGGGTTGAACCTGCGAATGTAGTGGTGATCGGTGGCGGCGTTGTTGGCTATAACGCAACCCTGATGGCTGTGGGCATGGGGGCTAATGTCACCGTGCTTGACCGTTCACTGGATGTGCTCAGGCGGTTGGATCAGCAGTTTGGTAATCGTATCAAGACGGTTTTCTCAACGTCCCAGGCGATTGAAGAGTATGTGGCTGAGGCAGATCTGGTGGTCGGCGGTGTGCTCATTCCAGGGGCTGCTGCGCCTAAACTGATCACACGCGAGATGATTCGCTCCATGAAACCGGGTGCAGCCATTGTTGATGTGGCAATTGACCAGGGGGGATGCTGTGAAACCTCTCATGCCACAACGCACGCAGAACCGACCTATGTTGTTGATGATGTGGTTCATTACTGCGTTGCCAATATGCCAGGTGCTGTTGCGCGTACATCCACCATTGCGCTGAATAACGCAACAATTCCTTTCGTACTGCAACTTGCAGACAAAGGCCCTCGAAAGGCGATGGAGGAGAATCTTCATCTGCTCAATGGCTTGAATGTCTGCAAGGGTATTGTTACCTGCAAGAGTGTGGCAGAGGCGCAGAATCTCGATTACCAAAGCCCCGAAGATATGTTGAAAGAACTGTAAAACAGTCTGTTAGTAGGAAAAAGCGCAGCCTGGTTATAGGCTGCGCTTTTTTATAGGTTTCTTAACGAATAGCCCATTACCTGTGAATCCTCTATGCTTCGGCACCGGGTTGATAACAGGTTGACAGGCATGCAGCAGGCCATTGAGTTTCCGCAGAAATACCGTTTTATTCGCGCATTAAGACCCTTCTCTTTTAGTGTGGCGCTGATGACCTGTGGTCTCGGTGTGACGCTCGCCTATCAATCGGGTGAAGGTCACTTGTTACGATCTGTTCTAGTGATGATTGCCGGTGTCTTGTTACAGGCTGCCACTAATCTGTTTAATGATTACGCTGATCTTAATTTTTGGCAGCGACAAACCACTACGTTGGCCAAAGATGTGATGCACCAGATTCGATTGAATGCACAGTCTGCGATGGCAATGGCGATTGTGGCTTGCGCGCTCGGCCTTTATTTGGTGAGCCATTCAGGATTGCAGCTTCTACTGGTCGGCCTGCTTGGTGTCGCTGGTGGGTACTTTTATACGGCTGAACCTATCAACCTTAAAGAGCGCGGGCTTGGGCTGGTCGCAGTTTTTGTTTTTACGGGATTGCTGATGGTGGAAGGTGCCTATATGGCCGTCAGTGGTGATTGGTCTTTCCGAGCATTGTTGCTGGCCTTGCCTTTATCCATATTGTCGAGTCTGGTGCTATTGGCAAATGAACTGCGGGATGTAGAAGATGATACCCGACGTCAGATAAAAACATTTACCGTACGGTTTGGATTTAACGTTGGTCGGTTACTCTATCTAATTTTGTTCTTGGTGCTTTTGGCTGTAGTTGTATGGCTGACAGTATCTGGTTATATCCATCAACCTATCTGGCTTCTGCCATCAGCTGTTTGCCTCTTTTGGCCTCTGCGTTTGTTGTTTAGTGGGCAAAAGGAGTTGTCACGTTTGCCGCCAATGACAGGACGTGTCTTCATGGTGTTTGGTCTCGGATTGATGTGTGCAGTGTAAGTTTGGCTGAAGCCGGAGCAGTGATTGAAAATCGCTGCTCCGACTAAATGGTTTCGAGCGCTATTTTTTCAAGCGTACATCAAACAACTTGGCTGCTGTATCTGGCATGCTGCCACTAACGGGGGATGACGCTTTACCGTCATGAATCAACTTCAGTGTTGAGTATTTCCGGTTGGTTGCGTTTGTCAGCGACTCAGGGGTTCTCATGATGCTGGGCTTGATGAAAAGCATCAGGTTTTTCTTGGTGCGCTTATCGGTTGTGTTGGTAAATAATCCGCCTAATAAGGGGATATCACCCAGGAAAGGTACTTTTGAGGAACCTTTTTGGACATCGTCTTGTAGCAATCCGCCCAGAATAACGGTGTTCCCATCATCTACGATGATGGTTGCCTTGATTTTTCGTTGGCTGGTAATGGGGTCGCCACTTTGTGTCAGGGTCGATGTATTATCCAGCAAATTGGAAATTTCCTGTTCAATCTCCAAACGTAAAGATTCCCCATCACCGATGTGAGGTGTGACTTTCAGTGTCAGGCCAACGGGTTTTCTTTCTGTCGTGGTGAACGGGTTGGTGCTTGAGTCGCCGCCACTGGTATAAGAGCCTGTTTGGAACGGGACTTCCTGGCCAACGACGAATTCGGCTTCTTCATTGTCCAGCGTGATCATGCTTGGTGTGGAGAGTAAGTTGGTTTTGGTGCGGTTGCTCAAGGCATTGATGAGAACACCAAAATTACTGTTTCTTAATGCTACCGTGCCAATATTAATGTCTGGTAAAGGTGCGCCTATTACCGATACAGGGTTAACGGAATTGCTGGAGTAGGTGTTCTTGCCGCCAATACCCCACTGAATGCCGAGTGCATCATTCACATCCCCTGACACTTCGACAATAGCGGCTTCAATGAGCACTTGAGCTCGGCGTACATCTAGCTGCCTGACCAGGGTTTCCAGTTCTTTCAATGTGTTCGGATCAGCAATCATCACAAGTGCGTTGGTTGTCTCATCAGCCTTTATGAAGATGTTGCCACCCAAGCCTTTGTTGCTGCTCCGTGAACTACTGCCCTGACTTATTGGGGCGGATGACGGTACGCCGGGTGGCCTTGAACTGCTGCCAGATTGGGAACCCGTATTACCTTCTTTAATTGACTGGGATGCTTCACTGAGAATTTCGGCAAGGTTCTTGGCATCGGCATAGCGAAGGAATATGACCCGGGTGGATGATGTCCGGATTCCCTGTTCGTCAAGCGTGTGAACGAGTTTTCTGACCCGTGCGCGTTTGCTGGCGTTACCCTTAATAACCAGCCTGTTACTGCGTTCATCGGCAATGACCTGAAGGCTACTGGGAAGCGGTCCTTTGTTGCTTGATAGTGTGTCCTGAATGATTTTGCTGACGTCACCAACCCAGGCGTGTTCAAGTTTGATGACTTCGTAGTCATTGTCGCTGGCGTCGTCCAGATCTCGGACCAAGTGAGTGATGCGTTCGACGTTATCGGCTAAATCGCTTATTACTACCGCATTGCCCGATGACGATGCGGCGGCGTGACCATATTGCGCGATTAATGGCCGGATAATAGGGATGACTTCAACGGCAGAAACGCTGTGCAGATCCAGTACGCGTGTCACCATGGTGGCATTGTCAGGCTTTTTTGCGGTATCTGGCGCGGTACCGGCGGTTTTGGCCGTGGTGGTTGGAATAATGCTTTTGGCATTGCCTTTGGGAATGACTGCGTAACCGTTGGCGCTCAGAACCTCAAGAAAGATGTCGTAAATCTGGTCCTTGTCCATCGGGGTGGATGAGATGACCGAGACGGTATTTCCGCCCTTGATGCGGGGGTCGATGACGAATGTGTCCCCCGTGATATTGGCGATCTGGGCAATGAATTCCCTGATGTCAGCATTCTGTTGGTTCAGCGTCCAGCGCTTTTCCGTGGCAGAAACCTCTTGGCTGGATGCCGCTTGCTGGGGCAGCGCTGACTGCTCTGCCAGTGCTGGAAAGCAGGTGAACAGCAGAGTGAGTGTCAATACACCCAGGCGTTTCTTGCCTGCTCGCTCTGTTGAAAACATAGTCATTGGCAACCTGTACAATTTATTGTTCGCTAAGGCTAATTCCCCTGAGCCTGCTCTAAACGCTGGCGCAGCTGTTCCATTCGATCTTCAAGGGCCTTGGCGTTCTCCTGATATTGATCGCTCAGGCCGGGTATCTCTTTGGGCATGGATGGGGTTTGCGGGTAGGCAACCGATTCCAGCCCCTTATCCGTTGATAGTTCGGGAAACATCAGTTTTTGCAGTGCTCCCTGATATCGGATAACGATATGGTGTGGGTGTACCTGATCCAGAACTGCCCCGCCCGGGAGGGAATCACCAATCCGGTAAAACCGATCCTGACCACTGCCGTCCTGAATGATGGCGCTGGAGTCTGTGGTTGTGTCTCCTGCCAGTGCGCCACGCAGTGTCAGGTTCAGGCTGGTTTTGGGGAGTTCCTGTGTTGTGGGTTGGGACTTTGAGTCTTGACCTTCGCCAAACAAAAAACTGAAATCGGCAAGAACGAATGGTTTGTGACTAGTGTTGCTATCGTTTGAAATGTCTGAGACTTCAGGGGAGCCCTGTAGGGTGCGATACAGGTTGAATGATTGCACTGCCAGCGTGGTCAGCATGCCAATAGTCATAAGAGCCAGAATAATGTTCGACTGGTGCTTCGCAAGCAAATTCAGAGATTTATCAAGCACTTCGTTGTTCATGTTGTCATGATTATCCTGGACGAACAGTGCAGAGAATTAAGTTTATTAATGTAGTTATTATTAAACATGATAACAGCAATTTTTTTTAAAATCGTCAAATGACTCACAGAGGATGTAGCCTCGTGAAAAGAGCGGTGCGTCATCTTCAAAAAACCTGCAAATCGTATGAAATCAAAGCATAATAGCTCATAGTCTGTTACTTGGACGTTATGACTAATAAATCGTTCCCTCTCTGTCAGGAACGTTATACTGATTGACCAGTCCAATAATTATTAATGGGGTAATCAGGAGCTGCACGCTTGAATAATCAAAGCCAGCCGGAATCCGTTAGGGGGCAGATTGTCACTGACGCACAGGGGCGTGAGTCAATGGTGCCCGACGCATTGGCAACACCCAGTGAGCCAGTGCGGATGCTCCCCTTTGCCTTTGCGAGACGTCATAACCTGGTATTGGATAAGGAAAACGGACAGCCAGTTTTGCTTATGCTGAATGTCCCCTCTGTCGAGCTGATTGCGGAAGTGCGTCGCTTTTGTGGTGGTCCTATGCAATACCGTCAATTGGAGCAGGATGCTTTTGCTGCGGTTATGTCTCGTTGTTATCACGAAAACAGTTCGGATGCCCTGCAGCATGTGGCCGGTATCGGGGATGACCCAGATCTGGTGAGTCTGGCAGATGCGGTACCGGAGACAGAAGATCTGCTGGAACAGTCAGACGATGCACCGGTTATTAAACTGATTAATGCGCTATTGACTGAAGCTATCAAGGAAGGCGCTTCCGATATTCATATTGAAACCTTTGAATCCCGCTTGGTGGCGCGTTTTCGTGTAGACGGTGTTTTGCGGGAAATTCTTTCGCTTAAACGTAATCTGGCTGCACTGCTGGTATCTCGAATAAAGGTCATGGCACGGCTGGATATTGCAGAAAAGCGTATACCGCAAGATGGCCGGATCTCACTGCGCGTGGCGGGGAAAGAGGTGGATGTCCGTGTATCAACGCTGCCATCGAGTAATGGTGAGCGGGTTGTACTCCGATTGTTGGATAAGGCAGCAGGACGCCTTCGTCTCGAGCACTTGGGTATGCGTCATGAAGTGATGTCAACGATACAGCAAATGTTGGCCCAGCCCCATGGCATTATTCTTGTGACAGGCCCGACTGGTTCCGGTAAAACGACGTCGCTTTATGCGGGCCTTTCATCCCTCAATGACAGTTGTCGCAATATTCTCACGGTTGAGGATCCCATCGAATATAACCTCGAAGGTATTGGTCAAACTCAGGTCAATACCAAGGTGGACATGACCTTTGCCCGTGGTCTTCGAGCTATCTTGCGTCAGGATCCGGATGTGGTGATGGTGGGGGAGATTCGAGATACAGAGACGGCCGAAATCGCTGTACAGGCGAGTCTGACCGGTCACCTGGTGCTTTCTACCCTGCATACCAATACCGCGATCGGTGCCATTACCCGCCTTCATGATATGGGTATTGAACCGTTCCTGTTGTCCTCCAGTCTGATCGGGGTGATTGCACAGCGACTGGTCAGGATTCTCTGCACACATTGCCGCCAACCCTATGTGGCCGATGAAGTGGAATGTCGTCAGCTGGAAGTGGATCCCTCCAATCCGCCGACACTCTACCATGCGACCGGTTGCACTGAGTGTAAGCACAATGGTTACCGTGGGCGTACGGGCATTTATGAAGTGGTCTCCATTGATGATGAGGTCCGGCGAATGATCCATCGGGAAGCCGGTGAGCAGACGATCAATGACTATGTTCGCCGCACCATGCCCAGTATCCGCGCGGATGGCCGGGAGAAAGTACTGACAGGCGTTACCACGCTTGAAGAAGTACTCAGGGTTACCCGTCAGGATTAACAGGCCGGAGGACGTAGAAGCACATCATGGCTGCGTATGAATATCTGGCACTGGATGAAAGTGGTGCCCAGCAGCGGGGAACCCTTGAGGCGGACAGTCAGCGCCAGGTCCGACAGGTATTGCGTGACCGGGAGTGGACGCCATTGCAGGTTGATGCAGTGGCAGAACACAAAACACAGCAGGGCGCTGAGCGATTTCAAGGTATTGGCCGGGGGATGTCGGCCTCGCAGCTGGCATTGATCACTCGTCAGTTTGCCACCCTGATTCAGGCCGCTATGCCCATTGAAGAAGCCTTAAGAGCCGTTGCGGCCCAGCAGGAAAAACGGCGCCTGAAAAATATGCTGTTGGCTATCCGGTCAAGAGTATTGGAAGGTTTTACACTGGCTCAGAGCATGGATGCCTTCCCTAATCATTTCCCGCATATGTACCGTGCCACCATTGCTGCTGGTGAGCATGCGGGTTACCTGGACAAGGTTTTGAATCAGCTGGCTGATTATACGGAGCAGCGCATGCAGTCACGCCAGAAGGTTCAGCTTGCACTTTTATACCCGGTGATTCTGATGTTGGCCTGTGTGGCTATCGTCAGCTTCCTGCTGGGCTATGTTGTGCCGGATGTCATCAAGGTTTTTATTGATAGCGGACAGGCGTTGCCACTGGTGACCCGGGGGCTGATAGCTGTCAGTGAGGCTTTTCAGCAGTACTGGCCATGGATGGCGGGTATTGGTGTTTTGTTGTTTTTTGCTGCACGGTATGCACTGGCAAAGCCGGACATCCGGTTACGCTGGGATCGACAGCTGCTAGGGTTTCCAGTGGTTGGGCGTTTCAGTCGGTCGCTGAATACCGCCCAGTTTGCTGGCACATTGAGTATTTTGACCCGCAGCGGTGTCTCACTGGTGGATGCGTTGATGATTGCGGCTCAGGTGGTAGGTAACGAAGCCATGAAGGCTTCGGTGAAAACTGTGGCAAGAAAGGTCAGTGAAGGGTGCAGTCTGCACCGGGCATTGGAAGAAGCCGGTTATTTCCCGCCATTGATGCTGCATATGATTGCCAGCGGAGAGGCAACCGGTGAGCTGGAAGCCATGTTGGACCGGACTGCAGCCAACCAGCAAATGGAATTGGAAAACCGTATGGCCATGCTGGTCGGATTATTTGAGCCCCTGATGTTGGTGGTGATGGGGGGCGTGGTGTTGGTGATTGTGTTGGCGATTTTGCTGCCAATTTTGAATATGAATACATTGATTGGGTAATCGGTGTCAGGAGGTAGAGACGTGATGCAGGACAGGCGGCAGGGTGGTTTTACACTCATAGAGATTATGGTGGTCGTTGTCATTCTGGGGATTTTGGCGGCGCTGGTGGTACCTACTATCATGAGCCGGCCGGATCAGGCCAAGGCCACGGTAGCCCGGACTGACGTTAATGCCATAGCCAGCGCCCTGGAAATGTACCGCTTGGATAATGGTTTTTATCCGAGTACCGAACAGGGATTGGATGCATTAGTGAAGGAGCCGTCTGGCAGCCCGGAGCCTCGTCGCTGGAACCCGGATGGTTATTTGCCCAAGGTGCCTGTCGATCCCTGGGGGCATCCTTACCAGTATGAAGTGCCCGGTACACATAACACCCGCAGTTTTGATGTTTATTCACTCGGGGCGGATGGCCGTGTCGGTGGTGATGGCATTAACGCTGAAATAGGGAACTGGGAAGAATAACGTGCGTCAGGCAGCCAGGAATCGGGGTTTTACGCTGATTGAGATATTAGTGGTCATATTGATCATCGGTATTATCCTTGGCGTTACACTCCTCGCTCCCCGATCGTCTGGCCCTGCACAGGCCTTGCTGGATGAGTCTCAGCGATTACAGCTGTTAATGGAGCAGGCCCGCGATCGAGCCCTGCTTGATGGTCAGGAATATGGGCTTTCTGCCACAGAAGATCGTTATTACTGGTGGCGCTGGTCAAGGGATGATGAAGCATGGCGAAAATTCGAAGACGCGCACTACAGGCCGCATCAATTATCGGATCGTATTCATATGGAAGTGATCGAACCGGTGCCGTCGAATCTACCGGGAAATGAGCAAAAACCATTAATCGTCATGTACAGCGATGGCTTGATTTCTCCGTTTCAATTGAATCTGTATATGGAAACGGATCGACAGCAAACCGTTCAGCTGTCATCCGATGGTTTTTCTGCGGTGTCTATACCATGAGCAAGTGCCAGGGCTGGGTGAAAAGAGGAAAAAACGGTTGATGCGGCGCATGTCGGGATTCACGCTGCTTGAGGTCATGATAGCGCTGGTGATTTTTGCCGTGGCGGCGTCAGCCTTGTTGCTTTCTGACGGGAATGCCGTGAAACGAACGGCACAGATACAGGACAGGGTTGTAGCCAACTGGCTGGCTGATCAGGCAATCAATCATTATTACCAGGATGCAGATAACCTGCAGGTCGGCAGTTTCGGTGGACCACAGGTGATGTCTGGCCGGGACTGGTATGTGCAGAGTGATGTGACTGAAACCGATAAGGCGGGATTCTACCGGGTAGAAGTGACGGTTTTTGCGGGCAATCAATTGCCTGAAAACAAGAAGGAGGCGATATGGGATCTAACCGGATTCCTGCACAAGCCCCTTCGTTGAGGCGGTCAGGCGGTTTTACATTACTGGAACTATTGATCGCGATTGCTATTTTCGCGCTCATTGCCACGGCCTGTTATCGCCTGTTGACGTCCGTGACCCTGATGCAGGAATCATCCATTGCCGTTTGGGAGAATGTTGGCGTGATGCAGCGTGCTCGGCTGATTCTGGAAAAAGACCTGTTGCAGCTTGCTATGCGCCCCATAAAAGATGAATTTGGCCAGCGACAATCTTCCTTGGTTGCTGGACAGGACGGCAAGTTACTTGAATTCACCCGTGCCGGTTGGCGGAATATTACCGGGGAATTGCGCAGCGATTTGCAGCGGGTATCCTACGAATTATCTGATGAGCATCAATTGATTCGTCGCTATTGGTCCGTACTTGATCGTGGTATATCTCTGGAGCCAAAGAGTCAGGTGTTGATGGAAGGGGTAGATGCCATTCGCTTTCGTTTCCGTGACAGTCGGAAACGCTGGCATAAATCATGGCCGCCTCAATCAGAGAAACAGAGTCTGCGACCCTACATGCTACCGGCGCTGGTTGAGGTCGTCATTGAACACCCTGAGTATGGTTATATCAGGATGCAGTTACCGGGTGTGAGCTATGAACCTCAACTGCAAACGGAGCAAGCACCACCATCTCCCAATAATGGGGGAAGCGGATGATGAGAGTGTCGGGCATAAATTCTCATGTCAGACCCCGTGAATCCGGTGTCGCACTCATCTTCGTGCTCCTGATTTTTGCCATTATTGCAGTTGTCGCAGCAGGTATTGCCACAAGGCTTTATCATAATACGGAGAAGCAATCGCGTTACCTGCAATATCTTCAGGCTAAACATTACGCCCTTGGTGCGGAGCACTATGTGGCGTTATTGTTAGAAGAAGATAAAAAAAATGACAAAAAAGACGGGAAGTCTGTCGATCACTGGTTTGAACCCTGGGCTGATGCCAGTGATCGGTTCGACGTTACCGAAGGTGAAATCACCATCCAGGTACTGGATGACCAGGGACGCTTCAATTTGAATCTTCTTGCCGATGGGCAGAGTAAGGAAATTCTGGAAACGCTGGTTAGAATTCTTGCTTACGAGAAAATTGATCCGCGGCTGGCTTACCGTATCAGGGATTGGATTGATGCCGGGCAGGAGGTTTCTGGCAATGGTGCAGAAGACAGTCTTTACCTGACGGCGTCTCCCCCGTATCGCACCGGCGACACCTTGATGGCTTCCGTGTCTGAACTGAAACTGCTGCAGATATTGACGCCGGATGAATATGCTCGGCTGTTACCCCATGTCACAGTGCTGCCTGACAGTAAAGCGGGGTTGAATGTCAATACGATAACGGCAGCAGTTTTTCAGAGTCTGTCTGACAAGGTGACTGAAGCCGATGCCAAAGCCTTTATTGATGGGCGGGGGCGCGATGGTTTCGCTGATACTCAAGCTTTCAATAATCATCCTTTGATCAAGGGAAAGGTTGATGAAAATGTGGTCAAAAAATTAAACCTTGATGTGAAAAGTCGTTTCTTTAGCGTCTATATCAAGGCGGTATACCGTGACGTGACGTTTTATCTCCATTCCCGGCTTGCCAGGGATGATGAAGGCAAAGTGACCGTGATAGGTCGAGAACTGGATGTGTCCCCAAAGTGGGTTGCAGCCCTACGTGAGTCGGTGAGGTGATTGATGAATCAGGAACTTGTCATTCGTATCATGCCATCTGTACATGGAGAAGGTGCCACTTCCCCTGTGCAGTGGATGGTGAGAGGACAAGCATCAGACGACAAGGCGACTATTCGCCAGGGTGACTTTTCTGATCTTCGGGTTTGGGCTGAGCAGGCGCAAGACGAAGCGCCGGAGCAATGGCCTGAGCTGATCACTGTCTTATTGCCCGGAACCCTGGCAGGCCTTCAACGGTTGCCGGTGACTGCCGCCCAGAAAAAGCACCTTCAGCAGGCGCTGCCTTATCTGGTGGAGGAAAGCCTGGTAGGCCATATCGAAGACCAACATATTGTTGGCTTGCCGGAAACCGGGCGTGACAGCGTACTGGTCGGGCATCTTCCGGTGACGGAGATGCAGTACTTGCTGAATACCTTGGCGGAGAGTGGTATTGCCCCGGTCAGTGTTGTCTCTGAAAACGCTCTTTGGCACACCGATGCCCAGACGATCATGCTGTTGTTTGAGCAGGGGATGGTGACGATTGCTTCCCATGAAAAACCGGCGCAGACCGTTGATTATGATGCGTTGCCTTTATTACTCGCTCAGTATCTTCATCAGGATTCAGATGAGCTGAATACTGAGATTCAGGTCGAGGACGAGAATGACACGTCCACGCAAGATGATGCCATCACTACGATCAAAGTACTTGCCGAGCATCATGAAATTGAAGCGGATATAGCTCAGATTGCCGGTTTAGCCGGCGAGAGCGTCTCCATAGACCAGCAAGGCATCAATGGGGGCAGCGTGCTATCGGCGCTTGCATCATTGTTGTCTGAACAGCGCAGGGCGCGAGCACTGGTGGAGTTTCGCAGTGGTGCTTTTAAGTGCCCAAAAAAAGCGGGTAAACGCTGGCGGCAGTGGCGCCCGGTTGCCTGGGTGGCCGGGGTATGGATAGCGTTGGAATTTGTCTTTTATGTGGGGCAGGGGTTTTGGTTTCAGCATCAGGCGGCTCATTATTATGCCCAAAATTATGCGCTGTATAAGGAAATTAATCCGGGTGACCGATCGGTGGTGGATGTCCGGAACCGTTTTAACAACCTGTTAAAGCGGGCAGGTATGGCAAAAGCTGACAATGGTTTCCTGCAGGTGTTGAACACGATGTCTCGGGTCAGTGCTCAGGCTGCGGCAAAAGGGGTCGAACCGAAAAGTCTGGATTTTAATGAGAGCGGTGATGGGGTCACACTGAATGTTGCGGCGGCAAGTTTCGAAGCGGTTAACCGTTACCTGGAGGCACTACGTGATGCGGGATTAAAGGCGACGATGGAAACCGCAAACCAGGAAGGGAATACAGTGGTTGCCCGGCTCAGTATGAAGTCGTCATAGAGAAATGTTGGATTGGGTAAGTTCAGTGGGTTCACTGGTAAGGATGAAACGTCATCATGGGTAAATTGGCCGATGCATTAGCACCTTTTCTGGACCGTGCGCGGGATTATTATGCGCAATTGTCCAGCCGTGATCAGCGAGCGCTGCTGGTGCTGTCGATATTTTTTGCAGTGTTGCTGGTGTATTTTGCAATATGGCACCCCGTAGCAAGCTGGTCAGCCAAACAGCGTGCGGAGTATGTCTATGAAAAAGAAACCCATTCGCTAATGATGGCAAACCAGGCCAAGGCAAGATCCGTGGTGACAGCGTCCTCGCAGTCAGTCCCAACCAAAGATGCTGCGTCGGTGATTGCTTCGTCCGGCAAGCGCTCAGGGTTGGCTCTGACCCGCGTGCAACCTGCACGACAGGGGGTATCGGTATGGATTGATGAGGTGCCTTACCAGAAGCTATTGGGCTGGCTGATTGAGCTGAACGAAAAAGAACATCTGCAGATTCGCCAGATTCGCATTGATCGCACTGATAAGGATGGTGTCGTCAAAGTCTTTTTGAGGTTGTCCTATTAGCCAGAACATTATGAGGTTGTCGTCTTTTTCTGGATTGGGGCATTGACCTGAACCGGTAAATCTGTAGAATGCGCTTCCCGTAGCCACTTGCAGACGTCAGTGACAACCTTCTCCCCGAAGGTGGCGTTTGAAAGCGTGTTGGGTGATTAGCTCAGCTGGGAGAGCATCTGCCTTACAAGCAGAGGGTCGGCGGTTCGATCCCGTCATCACCCACCAATACAAGTGCTGCAAAATGCGCGGACCGGTAGTTCAGTTGGTTAGAATGCCGGCCTGTCACGCCGGAGGTCGCGGGTTCGAGCCCCGTCCGGTCCGCCATATCAAAAAGCCTGTAATCAATGATTACAGGCTTTTTTAATGTCTTTAATACACGTTTGTTGTGTATCCCTTTCTCCTTGCCATTCTGATATTCTTGCTCCCTTTACCCTATAGCGGAGCAGTTGAATGTCTCATTACGAAACCCACGAACAGCAGGCCAGTTACGGTATCGGTCGCCAGATGGGTGACCAGCTGGCCAGTCAGAGCTTTGAGGGGCTGTCTATTGAAGCCGTTCAGCAGGGGCTGGCGGATGCGCTGCGTGGGGAAGGCTGGGCTGTTGAGCCAGCGCTGGTAAAGGAAGCGTTTTCCGTGATCAGCCAGAAAATGCAGGCTGAACATGAAGAGAAAGCCAAGGTGTTGATGGCCGAAGGTGAAGCCTACCTGGTAGAAAATGCGAAGCGCGATACGGTTAAAGTGACTGATTCCGGCCTGCAGTATGAAATTATTGTAGAAGGTGAGGGTCCGCAGGCATCACGTGATAATACTGTACGTGTTCATTACCACGGTATGCTGGTGGATGGCACCGTCTTTGACAGTTCAGTTTCCCGTGGTGAGCCGGCAGAGTTTCCGGTGACCGGCGTGATTGCCGGCTGGGTTGAAGCATTGCAGATGATGCGTGTCGGTGACAAGTACAAGCTGCACATTCCTCATAACCTGGCGTATGGAGAGCGTGGTGCTGGTGGTGCTATCCCTCCGTATGCTGCCTTGGTGTTTGATGTAGAACTGCTCGATATCGTTGCCTGATCGCTAATCCCTTCTATCGATTCCGGCGGCCAACCTGATGTTGCCGCCGGAATTCTCCTGGTGTTAAGCCACTCCACCGTTTGAATGCACGCTGGAAGGCTTCCGTTGACGAAAAGCCTGTCATGAAGGCAATTTCAGACAGGGCATAATCTGACTCTTTCAGCCAGGCGCTGGCCAGTGATTCCCGGGTTTCATCTAGAAGTTGCTTAAAACTGGTCGCTTCTTCCTGTAATTTGCGTCGCAAGGTCCATGCCGGCAGGTGTAGTTTTTCAGCCACATCATCAAGGCCAGGTGTGGTATCCGGAAGTAATGAGGCGATGATCTGGGCCGTTTTGCTCTGATAGCTGTTCCACTCTGCTAGCGTGTGAAGGCGTTGTTCGCACTGTGTGAGAAAGGCCGTATGATCTGCCGGGTTGGCAAACAGGCAGGGGGTCGAAGGTGTCTTTGAGCCCAGTATCAGTTGGTTGTGCGGCTGGCCAAAGAGTACCGGCAGGTTAAATGATTCAACATAGGCTGCCACGTAATGGGGGGCTGGGAATTCAAAATGGATTTCCCTGACAAGATTGTCAGTGCCGGTCAGTAATGCACATAACTGGTGCCAGCCACTCAGTACGCTATCAACGACAAACCGGTTGTATTCGTTATAAGGGGCTATGGAGTAAAAGCGAAGGATACTGGCCTCTGAGGATTCCAGGTAACGGGACTGTCCGCGGATATTGCGACCGTATAATGGCTCGAGTTTAACCAGCAGTGACAGGGCGTCTCCCAATGTCTCTGCGGTCATGGCGGTATAACCGCATAATCCCAGCCCGTGAAGGCGGCTGTGTTCGCCGGCTTTCAGACCCAGTGCTGGGTTGCCCGTCAATTCGATCAGTGCGTGACCGAGCCGCATGAACCGGCCAATGGAAAGCCAGTGGTGCGGGTTGCTGAGTTGCTCCGGTGTAATACTGAACCGCTCAAGCACGGGTGACGGATCGTATCCACTGCTGCGAGCTGCGTTCAGCAGGGGCAGGGTAAAATTCAACGACAGTTCACCCAGCTTCATTGTTCAATGCGCATCCACGGTCAGTGATTTGTTGTTTTCGGTCATTGTCTCGGTATGTCCTTACGATTACTGTCGTCTGGACAATAACCTGAATTCTAAACCGTGAATAACGGCGGAAAAACCCTCGTGAGCTAAATGGCGGCATTGAATATCATCAATGCGGCTTGATCACGAATAAGAACAGATAATGCCGCCTGCTGATGAGTGAGGAAAATCGTATGTCAGGACATGACAAATACCCGCACCTGCTGGAGCCACTTGATCTTGGTTTCACTATGTTGCGTAACCGGACCCTGATGGGATCCATGCACACCGGGCTTGAAGAGCGCCCGAAAGGCTTCGAACGTCTTGCTGCTTTCTATGCGGAGCGTGCCCGCGGAGGGGTAGGCCTGATTGTCACAGGTGGTATTGGGCCGAATGCGGAAGGCGCCGTGGCCATGGGGGCTGCAAAGCTGGATACGGAAGAAGAGGCGGAAGAGCACCGGATTGTAACGGAAGCTGTCCATAAAGAAGGCGGCAAGATCTGTATGCAGATTCTGCATGCCGGTCGTTACGCCTATAGCCCGAAAAGCGTTGCGCCTTCTGCCGTCCAGGCACCGATTAACCCTTTCAAGCCTCATGAACTCTCTGAAGAGGAAATTGAAGGGCAGATTCAGGATTTCATCAATTGCGCTGCACTGGCTCAAAAAGCGGGTTATGACGGTGTTGAGATCATGGGTTCTGAAGGTTACTTCATTAACCAGTTTATTGCTGAGCGGGTTAATAAGCGGACCGATCGATGGGGTGGCAGTTATGAAAACCGCATTCGTCTGCCCCTTGAAATCATCCGTCGTGTGCGTGAACGGGTAGGTACCGATTTTATCATTATCTATCGGCTCTCTATGCTCGATTTGGTCGAAGGTGGCAGCGTCTGGGATGAAATTGTCACATTGGCGAAAAAGGTCGAAGAAGCTGGCGCGACCCTGATTAATACCGGGATTGGCTGGCACGAAGCCCGCATCCCAACCATTGCCACCATGGTGCCTCGGGCAGCGTTTACGGATGTGACCGCGAAACTGAAAGGTGAAGTGGGTATTCCGCTGGTCACGACCAACCGTATCAATATGCCAGAGGTTGCGGAAGAGGTGCTTGCGAATGGTCAGGCGGACATGGTCTCCATGGCGCGTCCTTTCCTCGCGGATGGTGAGTTTGTTATCAAGGCTGAGCAGGATCGTGCAGATGAAATCAACACCTGCATTGGCTGCAATCAGGCCTGTCTGGATCATACTTTCCAGGCCAAGCTAACCAGCTGTCTGGTCAATCCCCGAGCCTGTCATGAGACCGAGTTGAATTACACTCCGTTGAAACAGGAAGAAACCCTCAAAAAGATTGCCGTTGTGGGTGCTGGTCCTGCTGGTCTTGCGTTTGCGACGGTGGCGGCTGAGCGTGGGCATGCGGTGACCCTGTTTGATCAGGCCGATGACATCGGTGGCCAGTTCAATGTGGCCAAGCTGATTCCTGGTAAGGAAGAATTCTATGAAACCCTGCGCTATTTCCGTCGCCGCATTGAGTTAACCGGTGTCGATCTGCAGCTGGGCCAGAAGGTCACAGCGGGGGATCTGCTCGGTATTGGTTTTGATGAAGTGGTGCTGGCAACCGGCATTGTGCCGAGAACGCCACCCATTGATGGTATTGGGCATGAGAAAGTGCTTGGTTATCTGGACGTTCTGAAATATGGCAAGCCCGTTGGTAAGAAAGTCGCTGTTATCGGGGCCGGTGGTATCGGGTTTGATGTGGCGGAATTTATTACCCACGAGGGCGAATCCAGCAGTTTGAGTAAGGAAGCCTTCTTTAAGGAGTGGGGCATCGATAAGGATTTCAATGTCCGCGGTGGTGTTGAAGGGATGTCGCAGCAATTGCCACAATCTCCCCGGGAAGTGTTCCTGCTGCAGCGTAAGAAGAGCAAGGTAGGACAGAACCTGGGTAAGACCACTGGCTGGATCCACCGGGCAACTCTCAAGCATAAGAATGTTGTGATGCTCAATAAAGTCGAATACCAGAAGGTGGACGACGATGGATTGCATATTCTGCAGGATGGTGAAGCCAAAGTGCTGCCGGTAGATACGGTGATTGTCTGTGCCGGTCAGGAACCACTGCGAGAACTGCAGGCTGAGATTGAAGCGGCTGGTGTCAACGTCCACCTGATCGGTGGTGCCGATGAAGCCGGTGAGCTGGATGCTAAGCGTGCGATTGACCAGGGTTCTCGTCTCGCTGCTGTCATCTGATCTTTTTGTATTCTTCGAAACAAGGCCGCTGCAGTTTATTGCAGCGGTTTTTTTGTCTTCAGGAATTTTGCAATTTGCTGACAGGGTGTGTGGTCAGCGAATAGCTATATTCTGTCTGACAGAGTTTATCTCTTGTGTGCAGCGATCTGTTTCACACTCTCCAGTTGAGGCTGAAATAATTTTGTAATTGTTGTTGACACGCTATTGGGTCGGCGATTAGTTTTAGTAATCAATATATTTCAATAAGTGAAATATATATCAGTAAGGCGACAGTATTAAAAAAACAGTGCGATTGACCACTGTAACCCATGTGCTGAGGCGATGGGCGTCAATACACGAAAAAACACATAAAAAAATAATAAGGTGTTGTGATCATGAAGAAACTGCTAGCGGGTGTATGCCTTTCGGCCATGGCTGTCTTTGGTGGTGCTCAACAGGCCAGTGCCGAAGAGCCGGCACCTCCTTTCCGATGTGAACCCGGTGAAACCTTTTATATGAACGTCATGGTGTCTGGCGTTGAATACTGGTTTCCCGTGTATGAAATGATGAAGCAGGCGGCTCAGCAAATGGGTTGTAAAACCGTTTATACGGGTACGCCGGAATATGACGTGAATAAACAATTGGCGTCGTTTGAGCAGATACTGGCCAAGAAACCTGCCGGTATCCTGTTGCATCCCATGAACCCTGACCCTTTCATTGAACCTATCAACCGTGCGGCCGAAATGGGAATCCCGGTTGTCACCTTTGCGGCGGATTCTCCCCAGAGTAAGCGTGTGTCTTTCATTACTTCGGACAACTACCGTGAAGGTCAGTACGCTGCCGATACGATTGCCAAAGATATGGGGGGCAAGGGTAAGTATGCCGTGTTGGAAAATCCCGGTCAGGATAACCATGACCGTCGTGTACAGGCCTTCATTCAGCGTATGAACGACAAGTGGCCGGAGATGGAGCTGGTTTCCCGGGCAGCCAGTAATACGGATGCAGTCAAAGCCTATAATGCGGTGATGAGTATGGCGCAGGCCAATCCTGACCTGGGCGCAGTTTTCATGCCGGAAGCGACGTCTGCCCTGGGTGCGGCTCAGGCAGCCAAGGAGCTCGGTGGCAAGATTCGGGTCTTCAATGCGGATGTGAATGCCAAGATTCTCGATATGATCAAGGCCGGTGATGTCTTTGGCGCGGTGAATCCCAATCAGGGTGTTCAGGGTTACATGGGCATGATGCTCCTGTACATGGCCAGCCGTAAGGACCAGATTGACCCGATGAACGACTATGCCCGTTCAGGCTTCAATCCGATGTCCGTACCTTTCCTCGATAATGGGTTCTCCATTGTCTCCAAGCTGAATGCTGACGACTTCTACTGGGATAAGTATCTCCAGCGTCGTGGTACTGAAGGTATCAACGAATAACCCGTCCGTGTTGGTGCAGTGAATCGTGACGTTTCGATTCACTGCCACCTGAGTGAATCAACAGGCAGTGAGGACAGGGTTATGAATCAGGATGTCGTAATGGACATTCGTAATGTCCATAAATCATTTGGCGCAACCCAGGCGTTGTCAGGTGTTAATTTCACCCTGCGCAAAGGCGAGATACACGCGGTCGCCGGTGAGAATGGCGCAGGAAAATCCACGTTGATGAAAGTCATTGATGGTATTCATCAGCCGGATTCAGGAACGATTCATGTCAAGGGAAAGCAGGTTGTTATCAAAGGTCCCTTGCAGGCGCAGGATTTAGGAATTGGTTTTGTGCATCAGGAAATTGTGCTGTGTCCTGACGTGTCTGTGGCAGAAAACATCAATATGGCGGTGATTAATCGCAGCCGGAAGTGGTTTGTTGATTTTGAAGCATTAAAGGTTACTGCTAAAAAAAGCCTGGCGCCCATTGCGCCCCATATCGACCCCGATCAGCGGCTGGATTCATTGAGTATTTCTGAGCAGCAGCTGGTGGAAATTGCCAAGGCCTTGTCGTTGAAGTGCGACATTCTGATACTGGATGAGCCAACGGCAGCGTTAACGGAAACCGAAGCGGATGCGTTGTTTGCGATCATGCAGTCTTTGAAGGCACAGGGCATCAGCATCATCTATATCAGTCACAGGATGGCGGAAATCTTCGAGCAGTGTGACCGGGTGACCGTACTGCGTGATGGACAGTGGGTGAGTACTGATCCCGTCAGTGAAACCAGCCCGGAAGAGGTTGTCAGGCGAATGGTCGGCCGCGAAATTAGTCATCTGTATCCTGACAAGTTTATCGGTGATCTTTGCGGTCTGGACGTGTTGCTGGACGTCCGTCAATTGTCCGATGAAGACCGTTTTAATGATATTAACTTCACGTTGCACAAGGGAGAGATCCTGGGTGTCGCCGGTCTGATGGGGGCCGGGCGCAGTGAAATGGTGAAGGCGATCTGTGGCCTGCATCCCAAGACGATGAGCAAGCTTACGCTAAACGGTGAAGACATCCGCATCCATGATTATCAGGACAGTATTGCCCACGGAATCGCTTACCTGTCGGAAGATCGCAAGGAAACCGGTGTTTTTCTTGATTTGTCCATCGCCGGCAATGTGTCGGTTCTGAAATTGGGGCAGGTGAGTAATCGCTGGGGGGTGATCAGTAAAGCTGGTGAACAGGCGCAGGCAGAACGACTGACAGAACAACTGCGTTTGAAAAGCGCTGGCATGGATAAACCGGTTTCATCACTCAGTGGTGGAAACCAGCAGAAAGTCGCTATTGCCAAGATTCTCTCCATCAATCCATCCATCATCATTATGGATGAGCCGACCCGCGGTATAGACGTCGGCGCTAAGGTAGAAATCCATCAATTGATTCGCCGCCTCGCCAATGAAGGGGTAGGCGTCATTGTGATCTCGTCCGAGTTGCCTGAAGTGGTTGGACTCTGTGACCGCGTAATGGTCATGCATCAGGGGCAGCTGCAAGGCACACTTAGCGGTGCTGACATCACTGAAGAAAATATTATTCATCTGGCATCAGGATTAACAACACAAGCAGGGCTGGAAATCGCATGAATAACGTAGACACCAACCCGTCACCGGTACTGCGTCCCAGTACGCCTTCCAGCTTTTTTGACCGGCTGAAAGGGCTGAAAAATATGCGTGAAGCGACGCTGATTCTGATCATCGTTGCCATTTTTATTGCCATGAGTTTTGCGTCCCCCTATTTCCTGACCTGGCATAACATGAAAGCGATGATGCTCTCTTTCTCTACGGAAGGGATTGTCGTGGTTGGCATGACGGTACTGATTATTGTTGGCGGGATCGACTTGTCCGTGGGGGCAGTGATGTGTCTGGCCATGGTCATTGCCGGCAAACTGTTCCTGATGGGGATGAATCCCTGGCTGGCCAGTCTTGTCAGTATTGGTTGCTGTTCCCTGGCGGGTTACCTGATGGGGCTGACTGTGACCCGTATCGGGCTGCATACGTTTATAGCCTCACTGGCATTGATGGGGATTGCTCGCGGACTCAGTATGACCATTACCCAGGGAACCCCGCTTTCCCTGTTCACTTTGCCACCGTCATTCAAGTTTATTGGTCAGGGGACGGTATTCGGTGTGCCGTTCGTGATCATCATTTTCTTTATAGTGATTGTGATCAGTGATTATCTGCTGCGTCATGCGGCGGCTTTCAGAAAGGTGTTTTATACCGGCAGTAATGAAAAGGCGGCAGAATACTCGGGTATCAATGTCAACCGGGTCAAGCTTGGAGCGATTGTTCTTTGTACGACGCTGGCGGGTTTTGCCGGCATTATCTACATGTCCAAGTTTGGGGCGGCGACACCGAATTTCGGTGTGGGGCTGGAACTGAATATCATTGCAGCAGCGGTTATCGGTGGCGCCAGTCTCAAAGGCGGCGAGGGAAGTGTATTGGGCGCTATCCTGGGCATTGCGTTGCTGTCAATTGTGTCCAGCTCATTGATCCTTTTGAATGTATCGGTTTACTGGCAGGACCTGATCAAGGGCGCCATCCTGCTGCTGGCAGTGTCCATCGACCAGATTTTACATAACCGGCGGAGTAGCCATGCCTGCTAATGTCAGTTTGCAACGTATTCGTAGCATGGGGAGTGATCAGTGAATACTGATTTGGACTTTGAAACGATCCGCCTTTACAGCAAGGTTGTCAGCCTCCATTACCTGGAAGAGCGCAGTCAGGCGGAAATCGCCAAGATGCTCAGCCTTTCGACAGCGAAGGTGAACCGGATTATTCGTCATGCCAGGGAGCTTGGCTGGATTGATATCACCATCCATACGCCGCACGAGCACTTACTGGCCATTGAAAACCGCTTACGTGCTGTAAGCACGATAGAGAATGTGGTGATTACACCGGATTTTTCAACGGATCCGCAGCTGATAGTGAAATCGGCTGGGCGCGCGGCGGCCGGCTACCTGCTTGATCATCTGCAGGATGGCGATACGATCTGTATCAGTGGTGGCAAAGCCGTGAGCGCTATCGTTGATGAGATTCGGCCTAAACGACTGTATCAGAATATTATCGTTGTCCCGGCAACGGGTGGGATACAGGGGAAGCACTATACCGATGTTAACCACCTGGCCAGTCGTCTGGCAGAGCGGTTGAACGGTAAGGCCTACCAGTTGCACGCGCCCCTGTTTGCCGATTCGGCCAAAGAGCGGGATATGGTGATGGGCATGCGTTCTATCCAAGAAGTGCTTGAACGGGCAAGGTTGGCCCGATTTGCCCTGTTAGGCATAGGCTCCATCCTGCCCGATGATTCCAGTTACTTTGATCTGTACCCGGCATCCATGCATGAGCGGGATAAGATTATTCAGGCCGATGCCGCAGGCGACCTGTTTGCCCATCTGTTTGATAGCCAGGGCTATCCTTGCCTGGCGGAATATAACAACAAACTAGTGGGGTTAACGCTGGATGATCTTCAGCATGTTCCACATTCCATCGGCGTCGCAGCAGGTGATGCCAAAGTGGTGCCGATCTGTGGTGCCCTGCGTAGTGGACGACTCAAGACACTCGTGACCGATGAATGCACATCCCTCGCCGTGTTGGATGTGCTGGAAAAACATAATAAATAATACTGCAGGAGTGATAGCCATGAATTACAAGACACTGGGCAGTTCAGGCATAGAAACGTCGGTCATCGGTCTGGGAACCTGGGCCATGGGTGGCTGGATGTGGGGCGGTGGTAATGATCGTGATTCTATCGCTGCCATTCACGCCGCGCTGGATAATGGTGTCAACCTGATTGATACCGCGCCTGCCTATGGTCTGGGTCGGGCAGAGTCCCTGGTCGGTGAAGCTATTCGAGGTCGCCGTGACAAGGTGGTGCTGGCGACCAAGTGCGGACTGGTCTGGCATACGCAGAAAGGTAATCACTTTTTTGATGAAGAAGGAACACCGGTCTATCGCTACCTTGGAGCGGATGCTATTTGCCATGAGCTGGAACAGAGCTTGACGCGTCTGGGCACGGATTATATCGACCTCTATATCACCCACTGGCAGGATCCCACGACACCAATCGCAGAGACGATGGATACACTTTTGCAGCTGAAGCAGGAAGGGAAGATCCGTGCTATTGGGGTCAGTAATGTGAGTGAAGCAGAGCTGCGTGAATATCTGGCCTGTGGGCCAGTGGATGCCATTCAGGAAAAATACAGCATGCTTGACCGTGAGATTGAGGCGGACCTGTTGCCCCTGAGTGAACAGAATGGTGTCGGCGTACTCAGTTATTCGACACTGGCCCAAGGACTGCTGACCGGCAAGATCGGCCCGGATCGCAAGTTCAGTGGTGATGATCAGCGTATTACTGACCCGCGTTTTAGTCTTGAGAACCGTCAGAAAGTCGCGGATATGCTGGCTGCGATGGCACCGGTGGCCCATGCGCATAATGTCAGCATTGCTCAGCTGGTTATTGCCTGGACCATTGCCCAGTCAGGCCAGATGTTTGCTCTGTGCGGTGCCCGTGATGCCCGGCAATCTGAGGAAAATGCCGTGGCTGGCGGATTGACACTGACTGCCGCTGAACTGGACCAGGTGTCCACGGCACTGTCGGCCTTTTTTTAATGATGACCAGCGGTCAGCGTGTTACCGATAAGAAGAAATAGCCTGACCGCTTTTAAATAAACAGCCTATACACCGTACAAAAGTGTTAGTGACTTTTGCGCCTTTTCTTTGCCTGGCGATAGGGTGAGTGAATCTATATGAACGCTGAAACAAGGAAACAAAAGCGCGCCCGATTGCTGCAGTCGCCGGATGTCTCTGTCGTGATTGTCGGGGGCGGCATTAATGGCATAGGGCTCTACCGTGAGCTGGCGTTGCAGGGTGTGGATGTCCTGCTGGTTGAGAAAGGCGACTATTGCAGTGGTGCGAGTGCCGCTCCTTCCCGGATGATTCATGGCGGCCTGCGTTACCTGGAGAACGGTGAGTTTACCCTCGTCAGGGAATCCCTGGATGAGCGGAACCGGCTGCTGAAAAATGCGCCCCACTATGTGCGACCGCTGCCAACAACGATACCGATATTTTCCCGTTGGGATGGGGTTTGGCTGGCGTTATTGCGTTTTCTTCGCCTGTCTGACCGGCAAGGGAGAAGGGGGGCATTGGTCATCAAGCTGGGACTGTTTTTCTATGACCTGTTCACCAAAGGGAAGACGACGATGCCTTCCCACCGCTTTCACAGCAAAGGTTCCACCCGAAGGCTCTGGCCAGCACTGAATAAGGCGACGGCTTGCAGTGCGACTTACTTCGATGCCTGGATCAGTTACCCGGAACGTCTTGCTATTGAGTTGTTGTCAGATGCTGAACAGATGTCTGATACGTCACTGGCGCTGAACTATGCCGAACTGGTCTGGACGGAAGGCGATCAGCTGATCATTGAAGACAAGATGGATGGCGCACAGATTCGCGTCAAACCGCAGGTGGTCGTGAATGCTACCGGCGCCTGGATCGACTTTACCAATCAAGCTATGTCGACGCCCAGCCGCTTGATTGGCGGCACGAAAGGTTCGCATCTGATTATCAATAATCAGGAGCTGTACCAAGCCACTGGTGGTGGCATGATCTATTACGAAAACCCGGAAGGCCGTATCTGTATACTGTTTCCCTATTTTGACAACGTGCTGGTGGGTTCAACTGATATCAGCATCACGAACCCGGACACTGCCGTTTGCACGGATGAAGAAACGACCTATATCCTGGAATCGCTCAAATACATATTCCCCGATATCTCCATCGCCAATGATGAGATTGTCTATCGCTTCAGCGGCGTTCGTCCCTTGCCGGCGAGTGATCGTGAAACCAACGGCCAGATATCCAGGGATCACAGCTGTCATGTGATTCCTGCCAGTGAGGATCAACCCCTTCCGGTCTATTCCCTGATCGGTGGTAAGTGGACGACCTTCCGCAGCTTTGCGGAACAGGTGGCTGACCAGGTACTCACTGGTTTGGGTGTTAAGCGTCAGCAGTCAACGGATTCGCTGGCGATCGGAGGTGGCAGGGATTACCCCGAAAGTGAGCATGAACGCCCGCAGTGGTGCGAGAGGTTCAGTGAAAAATACGGTTGCTCTAAAGAACGTGCAGAACAATTGCTAATGCGTTATGGCACCCGTGCAGTGGATTTGGCTGAAGGTCATGACCTTTCCAGTGACAGGCCGTTAATGCATCACGGTGGCTACTCGTATAGCGAGCTGGCCTACTTGATTGGCAGTGAACAGGTCGTCCATCTGACCGATCTGTTGCTACGGCGAACGTCACTGGCAATCAGTGGCGAACTGAATATGGCGATGATTCAGGAAATCAACGAACTGCTGGCCCGACAGTCAGGTTGGCCTTCAGAGGCGGCAGAAGAGGAGCTCAGCCGCACGCTGGTTTACCTGCAAAAATACCACGGACTGGATCACAACACCCTTAATAAAAGACCCTCAATCAGGAGTGGAGAGCACCATGTATCAAGCCAAGAAAGTGCGTATGAAGCGGTTGTTCAGGCGGGGTAAATGCCTGGACGTTGCTATCGACCATGGCGTTTGCAATGAACCCGGTTTCCTGGATGGCCTTGAAGATATGGGCAAAGTCGTTGGCCAGCTGGTTGATGCCGGTCCCGATGCCATCCAGATGAATTTTGGCCAGAGTGATCTGTTGCAGGAAATCGAAGGCAAGGACAAACCGGCGCTGGTTATGCGTGTTGATCTGGGTAATCCCTACAACGCTGAGCGGCATCGGGTCATGTGGGCGCAATTGCAAAACGACCAGGAGCCTCTGTTGGCGGCATTACAAATGGATGCTGCCTGTGTAGTGGTCAACCTGTTCATGTTGCCGGATGAACCGGATCTGTTCCGTCAGTGTGTGAACAACATCAGTCGTATTCGCAATGATTGTGACAAATACGGTATGCCGTTGATGATTGAGCCGCTGGTTATGCAGGATAACAGCATCCGTGGCGGGTACATGGTCGACGGTGATCGGGAAAAGATCGTGACCCTGGTACGTCTGGCCCGGGAACTGGGCGCGGACATTATCAAGGCGGATCCGACCGCCAATGCGGAAGATTTCCATGAAGTGGTAGAAACAGCCCGTTGTCCGGTGTTAGTACGTGGCGGTGGCAAGGAAGATCTTCGCAACGTCTTCACCAAGGCGCGTCAATTACTGGATCAGGGCGCAATGGGTATGGTGTATGGCCGGAATATCTACCAGCACGAGAATCCACGGCAGGTGGTGCGCTCCTTCATGGCGATGATCCATGACGGTGCCACGGCGGAGCAGGCGTGGGATATCTACCACTCGGAAAAGTAATCGCATAAGGGAGTGCAACATGCCGTCGTACCTTCTGGGACTGGATAATGGCAATACGGTTACCAAAGCCGCCCTCTTTGACCTGACGGGCCGTGAAATCGGGGTGGCGGCAGAGCCGGTACAGACCCGGCATCCGGCGCCGGGTCATGTTGAGCGTGATATGACGGAGGTCTGGCAACAGACGGCACTGGCCATTCGTCAGGTCTTGCAGACAACCGGTATTGCACCGGGTGACATCGCTGCCATTGGCTGCAGTGGGCAGGGCAATGGCGTTTATCTGCTCGATCATGATCAGCAGCCGCTGTTCGCTATTCCCTCGATGGATTCCCGCGCCACAGAACTGGTAGCCGAGTGGCAGCGGGAAGGGCGTGATCAGGCGATTTATCCAATCAATTACCAGGGCATCTGGTCAGCGCAGACCGGCATGCTGCTGGCCTGGCTGAAGCGGTTTAACTCTGTCGTTTATGAGCAGATTGGTACGGCGTTCTTTTGCAAGGATTACATTAATTTTTGTCTAACTGGTGTGCGGGCCACGGATGTCACCGATGCCAGTGGTGGTGGGCTGATGGATGTCAAAGGCCGGCAGTACAGTGATGCGTTGCTGAGGCTTTATGGCATGCCTGAGGCGGCGAGTTTTTTGCCGCCGCTGTGTGAAAGTGCGGATATTGTCGGGACCGTCACGTCGGCAGCCGCAGAAGTAACAGGGCTTAATCTTGGTACACCGGTTATTGCCGGGCTATTCGATGTGGTGGCCAGTGCATTAGGGGCGGGTGTCGTGGAAACTGGTGATGCATCCATTATCGCCGGTACCTGGAGCATTAATCAGGTCATTGTTGATCAGCCCATTGCGAATACCGATGTGTTTATGTCCTGTGTTTTTGACCGGGAACGTTATATCGCGATTGAGTCCAGCGCGACGTCGGCCACGAACCTGGAGTGGTTCGTCAATGAATGCCTGGGACTGGAAAAACAGAAAGCCAACGATTCAGGGCGCTCCGTTTTTGAGACGGTTAACCAGCTGGTGGCTTCGACTCCGGTCAATGCCAGTCTTCCGCTGTTCCATCCGTTCCTCCACGGTACCAATGCGCATCCCGGTATGCGTGCCGGTTTTTACGGGATTTCAGGGGGGCAGGGAAAAGGGCATCTGTTGCGTAGTTTGTATGAAGGGGTGGCATTCGGGCATCTCAATCATATCAATCAACTGCGTCAGGCAGGTGCAGACTTTAAGCATGCCCGTCTGACTGGCGGAGGTTCACGCAGCCACATCTGGGCGCAGATGTTTGCCGATATCCTGGAAATACCCATTGATGTGCCCACCGGCATTGAAATTGGTGCGCGTGGGGCGGCAATGGCGGCCGGTGTCGGCGTGGGGCTCTATCGGGATCTTGCGGAAGGCGTCAGTCGTACAACGGCGGTTGAGCGTCATCATGCCCCAGACTCGGCTAAGTTTCCTTGTTACCGGGGGCGTTATCAACGTTATCAGCTGCTGACACAGCTGATGGCGCAATATTGTGAAGCTGTACAACAGCTTGACACGGTGTCAGGCGATCAAGCCGTGCCGGAAATCGCATAACAATAATAACGGGAGTGTTCTGTCATGCCTGCTTCTGTCTTACTGCCAAGAATCATGGAAATTGGGGCTGGCGCCAGCCGGAAAGTGTCTGCCGTGCTCAATCGACTGGGTTGTCAACGCCCGATCATTGTCACGGATGCGATGATGGTGCAGCTGGGCTATGTGCAGCAGATTCAGACGACACTGGATGAGGCCGGGCTCAATTACGGTCTGTATGCAGAGTGCCAGCCGGAACCGGCGGAGGATTCCATCAAGGCCGGTGTAGGGATGGTGCAGGAAGGCGAATACGACGCCATCATTGCCCTGGGGGGCGGCAGTCCGATCGACAGTGCCAAGGCGATTGCGATCCTCGGTCGCCATGGCGGGCAGATGCAGGACTACCGGTTCCCGAGGGATGTGATTGAGGAAGGGTTGCCAATCATTGCCATACCCACCACGGCGGGTACAGGCTCCGAGGTCACTCGCTTTACCATTATTACTGACTCTGTAAGTGATGAAAAAATGCTCTGTGTCGGTCAGGGATTCATGCCTGTGGCAGCATTGGTGGATTATGAGCTGACGCTATCCCTGCCTGCGCGGGTTACTGCCGATACGGGGATTGATGCCCTGACCCACGCGATAGAGGCTTATGTCAGTCGCAAGGCCAACCCCTACAGTGATACGCAGGCGCTGCAGGCGATGGCGCTGATCGCTCCCAACCTTCGAACCGTCTACCGCGAGCCCGGTAACCGTCAGGCACGTGAGGCCATGATGCTTGGAGCGACATTGGCAGGTATTGCGTTCTCCAATGCCTCCGTGGCACTGGTGCATGGCATGAGTCGTCCGATTGGCGCCCATTTTCATGTGCCGCACGGGCTCAGTAATGCCATGCTGTTGCCGGAAGTGACAGCGTATTCAGTACCCTCTGCAACGACCCGCTATGCGACCTGCGCCAGAATCATGGGTGTGGCGGATGAGCGGGATTCCAATAGTGTTGCGGTCGAAAAACTGCTGGTTGAGCTGAAAGCGCTGAATCGCGATCTCCAGGTGCCCTCATTAATGGACTATGGCATCAAGGAAACGCGTTTTTTTGAGCTGGTGGAGTTGATGGCAGAACAGGCGTTGGCTTCCGGTTCTCCAGCTAATAATCCGCGGCAGCCGGAAAAGGAAGAGGTTGTCGCTCTATACCGCCGTATTTGGGAAAGTGCTTCGGTCTGTTCTCCTGCATAAAAACAGCAAGATGGCGAAGCGTCAGGAGAAATACAGCTACCAGGATGGCAAAAAGTCATAGCTGTATTTCACCTGACGTTTTCCTGCGGATCTATCCGCTCATGGCCATGGCCTTCCGAATACCGGCTTCATACGACTCGTGAACATTCCCGAATAGCTTGAGTTGTCGCTCGGCAATATCTTGAGGAATTGTGATCAACTCACTGGCAATACGCTGATACATGCGTTGGTGTTCATCGTCGCTTAACAGGTTATAGAGTGCCTGAACCTGGGAGTAATAGTCATCATCCTCCCTGTGGTTCCAGTGGTCATCAGCACCCTGAAGAGAAAGGGGCGGTTCAGCGGCTTCGTGGGATTCCTGAAATTGGCCAAAGCTGTTGGGCTCATAGGTGATGTTGTTGCCGCTGTTACTGTCAATGCGCATGGCACCATCCCGATGATAGTTATGGAACGGGCATTTAGGTGCATTGACTGGAATCTGATGGTGGTTCACACCCAGCCGATAGCGGTGTGCATCGCCATAGGAGAAGAGTCGACCTTGAAGCATTTTATCGGGTGAGAAGCTGATACCGGGCACAACACTCGCCGGGTTCATGGCTACCTGTTCCACCTCACTAAAGTAATTATCCGGATTATTGTTGAGTTCGAAGTGGCCTACCTCCATCAGGGGGGCGTCACCATGGCGCCATACCTTGGTCAGGTCAAAAGGATTGTAGGGCAGTTTGGCGGCCTGCTCTTCCGTTAACACCTGAATCTGCATGGTCCAGCGGGGATGGTCGCCGCGTTCTATGGCGTTGAATAGGTCACGCTGGGAGGACTCCCTGTCCATACCCACTGTTTTCATGGCTTCGTCGTCCATCATATTTTCAATCCCCTGTTCACAGCGGAAATGAAACTTCACCCAGTGTCGTTCATTGTTGCTGTTGATCAGGCTGAAGGTATGGCTGCCAAACCCGTGCATATGTCGGTAGGAGCGGGGTAAACCGCGATCGCTGTAATCAATCGTGACTTGGTGGAGGCTTTCCGGCTGATGGGAAAAGAAGTCCCATTTATGGGCATTGCTTCTCATATTGTCCCGTGGATCCCGTTTCACGACATGGTTGAGGTCAGGGAATTTCAAAGGGTCGCGTAGATAGAAAACGGGGGTGTTATTACCTACCAGGTCCCAGTTGCCCTCATCGGTATAGTATTTCATGGCAAAGCCGCGAATATCCCTCTCGGCATCAGCCGCACCCCGTTCACCGGCCACAGTCGAGAAACGGATAAACATTGGTGTCTGTTTGCCCACTTCTGAAAAAATGGACGCTTTGGTATATCGGCTAATGTCGTGGGTGACAGTAAAGGTGCCGTAGGCGCCGGAGCCTTTGGCATGCATCCGTCGTTCAGGTATTACTTCGCGGGCGAAGTGGGAGAGCTTTTCCAGATACCACACATCCTCCAGCATCATGGGTCCACGGGGGCCGGCCGTTTTGACATTGTTGTTATCCGCGACCAGTGCGCCTGAAACAGAAGTCAGGTGACGTTTTGACATGCGTAATCCCTCTTGATGAGAAACAGAATGTATCTTCCGGCGGGGTGTTTCCGTGGTAAGTCGAGGCAAATCAACGGTTTGGAAAATATAGCTCAAGTGACAAATTATGAGATTTCAGGTGGGGTTTGCTTATTTGAAGGGGAGACACTTTTTATAAGTTCGGTCGATAGATAAGCTTGAGGAGGGATGGTGGTATCGTAGCGGCAAGTGACGTTTTATTAGCTGGTTTGTGAATCCGTAATGTTCTAGATTAATCGCTCTTTTAGGGAGACGTTACCTGTTGTGTGTGACGACCTCCTGTCGCATGGCTGCTTTTCGGATAGTTTGCATGGCTTCACCTTCTGATCTGATTCCCGGGTTAACAGAACCTGTGCCGCTCCAAAATCTTGTGATTCAAAAAGGGCCTCTTGCAGCAATCCATTTGGATGTGCTGCGCCTCGATTTGGTTCATCCATTGGTCAGTGGTAACAAGTGGTACAAGCTCAAATATAATCTGGACGACTGCCTCAAACATGGGGTTCGGACGGTCGTCAGCTTTGGTGGCGCCTGGTCAAACCACCTGCATGCATTAGCGGCTGCTTGTCAGGTCGTTGGTGTTGAAGTTGTTGGTGTTATCCGTGGTCACAAACCTGATGTGCTCTCGCCGTCGTTGAAAGATATGCAGGCAATGGGGATGCGTCTGCACTTTGTGACACGTGAGGCTTATCGGCGGCGCTATGATGCTGAGTTCCATAGTGAGCTGATCGAAACCCTGGGTTGTGATCCTGCCGTAACCCGTATTATTCCGGAAGGTGGCAGTAACGCTTCTGCGATGCAGGGCTGTGCAGAAATCCTCTCTCTGCATGATATTCAACCAGGCGATTACGATTGCATTGCGGCGGCCTGCGGAACAGGGGCCACGCTGGCAGGATTGATCTTGGGCGCAGAAGGGAAGGGGCGCTTTCTAGGTGTGCCGGTTTTGAAAGGAGGCGATTTTCTTGTTCAGGATATTCGCAAGCGGTTAATGGATTTCGATTGTGAGTATCAGAACTGGCAACTCAGGACGGAGTTCCATTGTGGCGGCTATGCTCGCCAGACTGATGAGTTGCAGCAGTTTATACGTCGATTTTCTGAAGAAACCGGTGTGCCTCTGGATCGGGTTTATACCGGCAAGCTCTTTTTTGCGTTGGAACAGTTAGTAGCAAGCGGCGATATTCTGCCCGGTAGTCGCATTCTGGCGATTCATACCGGTGGTTTGCAGGGAAATCGTTCACTGACTGAGTCGTAAGCGAGCCTGTTCTTCCCAATCATCCGGTACCAGGAAGAAGCGGGAGGCATCACAGTATTGATCATTCTTAACAGTGAATCCGGCCAGCATAACAGGGCCCCGGTGTTGCTTGAGTAATGTCGCTGAATTTGTGCGTAGCCAGTCGATGGTATGAATATTGGCAAGATCAGCATTTGACGCATTGCTATCCAGCGGAGGTGTAATCCACTGACGCTTGTTTAAGTGGCTAACAGCGTTGATCTGCTTGCTTTTGGCATAGTGATCCAATGCGCTGGTCGTTAGCCAGTCGCCACGTAGATGGTTGTCAGATAACAGGTCAGGTGGCGTTATTGAGCCTTCAAAAGGATAAAACAAGCAACCCTGTAAGAGGATTTCGCTGACA
Source organism: uncultured Kistimonas sp. (assembly GCA_964291505.2). Lineage (GTDB taxonomy): Bacteria > Pseudomonadota > Gammaproteobacteria > Pseudomonadales > Endozoicomonadaceae > Kistimonas. The sequence goes on from OZ220216.1 coordinate 1,596,251, forward strand.
ATGTCAGTGATGCCAAGGGCTTCCAGAGAGTGGCGGCCTTCTACTGTTTGGCTTAACACAGACTGGTGATGGAGCAACCGTTTAACCTTGTGGTCGAAGCGATCATCAAGGCCAGGTCCAAACCAGCCGGCAAGTGAATCCGTGCCGGGTAGTCCAAGGTAGAATTTGACCGCCATTTCCCGGTGCACATAGGCTTTTCGAATGCCGCAGTAATAGATCAGGTCAAATTCACCGACGGTGCGTTTCCCTGACTGTACCTGGCGATTGCAGCTGATAACCCGGGTATCCGGTAAATGCCGGAAGATGGCTTGCCAGAGCGTCTCGTAATAGATGCCAAGAAGATGATGCCTTTTTTCCTGTAAGTCACCTGACAGCTCATCAAGGCTGTTCGTCAGGTCGTCCATCGCTGGCCGAATGGACGGCAGCAAGGCAGAAGCCAGTAATGCAGGATGCTGCTGATGATCCAGCAGAACAGGGCATTCCAGCAGCCACTGGATCGCTGCCTGTAGCGTTTCTGTAGAAAAATTGACGCTCATACCTCAGTCTTCCCCAGAAACCCTGTGACGGTCAGTGCCGTGGACGTTTATAATGGACAGTAACATCTATTTCTCATAACCAATGGTTTTCATGGAACAGTTCAAGAACATTGGGATTATCGGTCGTCTGGGCAGTGTCCAGGTTGTAGAGACACTCAAGCGACTGAAACAGTTTCTGTTGTCCCGTCACCTGCACGTTATTCTGGAAGAGCCATTGGCGCAACTGTTACCCGGTCACGGGCTGCAGGTCTGTAATCGGAAAATGATGGGGGAAATCTGCGATCTGGTGATCGTAGTGGGTGGCGATGGTAGTATGCTGGGTGCAGCCCGGGCCCTGGCGCGGCATAACGTGCCGGTGCTGGGGGTCAACCGTGGCAGTCTGGGATTTCTCACTGATATCCAGCCCGATAACCTGGAAGAGCAGGTTGGCGAGGTACTGGAAGGCAAATATATCGTCGAGAGCCGCTTCCTGCTGGAAATGACCATCAAGCGGGAAGGTGAGGTCATTGGCCGCGCTGGCGCCCTGAACGAAGTGGTACTCCATCCGGGTAAGGCGACCCGGATGATTGAGTTTGAACTCTTCATAGAAGGGCAGTTCGTCTACAGCCAGCGGTCTGATGGGCTGATTGTGGCCACACCGACCGGTTCCACGGCCTATGCGCTATCAGGCGGTGGCCCGATCATGCATCCCCGTCTGGATGCCCTGGTGCTGGTGCCGATGTTCCCCCATACCCTGAGCAGCCGTCCGATCGTCATTGACGGCAACAGCGAGCTGAAAATTGTCATCGGCCGCAATAACCCGACCTATCCGCAGCTCAGTTGCGATGGTCAGGTGCATATCACGGCAGCACCGGGTGATACCGTGACTGTCCATAAAAAACCGTACAAATTGCGTCTCATCCATCCCCTCAATCATAACTACTACGAAGTGTGCCGCACCAAGCTTGGGTGGGGTAATCGTCTGGATAGCTAAGCACCCCACGTGGTCTAACGTTATTCAGGCACTGATTTCCTGGATTGGAGTACGTCATGGAATATGCAGACAGTGTGTGCCATCAGGGTTATGACCTGATTGGCGATGTCCACGGCTGCAACAACACCCTGTGTCGGCTGCTGGCCGAGCTGGGTTACAGACAGGTGGATGGTATCTGGCGCCATCCGGACCGGCAGGCGGTGTTTGTCGGTGATATTGTGGATCGTGGGCCCCGGATCCGGGAAGCCCTGCGGACTGTGCGGGATATGGTCGAGGCGGGCGCAGCGCAGTTGGTCATGGGAAACCATGAATATAATCTGCTGGCCTTTTTAACGCCCGGTGCCAAGGATTCCGGGCTGGAATACCTGCGCTCCCATACGGAGCGTAATTGCCGGCTGGTCAGGGAAACCCTGGAGCAGTTTGCCGGCCATGCCGATGAGTTGGCGGATCATGTTCAGTGGCTGATGTCCCTGCCCCTGTTTCTGGAATTTCGGCGTTTCCGCGTGGTGCACGCCTGCTGGGATCCTCGCCTGATCGGTGAGTTCCTTCGTCGCTACCAGCGCAATACTATCGACAGTGAGTTCCTGCAGGAGTCTGCGGTCTATGGCAGTTTTGCCAACCGGACGGTGGATCATCTGCTGCGGGGTATTGACCTGCCGTTGCCGGATGGGATGACCATGACCAGCAAGGATGGCCTGGTGCGACGGTTTTTCCGGGCGGCTTTCTGGCAGCAATACCCGGATACCCTGAACGATGTGGTTTTCCAACCGGATCCGTTGCCGCCGGAGTTGGCGGGCCGCAAGCTGACACCGGATGATCTGGAGCGTATACCCTACTATGATCCGGACCAGCCCCCGCTGTTCTTTGGCCACTACTGGCGCTCCGGCACACCGGCGCTGATTCGGCCCAATATTGCCTGTCTGGACTACAGCGCCGTCAAATATGGCAAGCTGGTCGCTTACCGGATGAGTAATGAGCGCTGGCTCAAACACAGCCATTTTGTCTGGGTGGATGTAGACCCGGACGAGCCCTTCACGGCTTCGGCTGCTTTTTAATGATGCGATACTTTTTCGTGATGCGATAAATCGGCGAGACAATCATGCAACGTGTACTTGAACTGTCTATGGAGATAGACCTGTTACCTTTTTCCGCTTTTCTCTGGCGGGAGGGGATTGCCCACCGGATCACCGAGGAGGGTGGACGTCAGGTGCTGTGGCTGGAGAACCCGGCCAGTGCGGCACAGGTAGAGCAATTTTACGCTGACTGGCAGGCGGGTCTGCTCCAGCTTGGTGAGGTGAAAATCCAGTGGTGGAAGCGCCATGGCCTGATGAGCGGCCCGCTGGCGGACTGGAAGCGAATGCCGGGGGCACTGTTGTTTCTGGTCGCGTGTTTGGTGGTGGCCTTCATAACCCGCCTGGGCAATGATTATCAGACGGTTGCCTGGTTTTCATTTCTTAATTTTGACATTGCCGGCGAATACATCCGCTTCGTGCCCTTGTCTTACAGTTTGTCCCATGGGGAGTATTGGCGTTTGCTGACGCCCATTTTCCTGCATTTTGGCATTCTCCACCTGGCGTTCAACATGCTTTGGTTGCTGGAGTTCGGGCGTCGGCTTGAGTTGCATCATGGCAGTCTGTTTATTGCGCTGCTCATTATTGTGACGGGGCTGGTTTCCAATATTGCCCAGTACCAGTTTGGTGGCAGTGTGGCGCTGTTCGGCGGGTTCTCTGGCGTTATTTATGGACTGATGGGCTTCCTGTGGATTCGGGAAAAAGAACAGCCGGGTCTCTACGGTGTACCTTCCGGGATTTACATGTTTATGTTGATCTGGCTGGTGATTGGCTTTACCGGTGTGCTGGGAGCGATCGGGTTTGGTCAGATGGCCAATACGGCGCATGCCGGCGGCTTGTTAAGTGGTGCAGCCTGTGGCTGGCTGTACAACCGTTTTCGGGGCGAAAAACAAAACGTTGTAAAAGACGCCTGAACGCCACAGCAATGCTGTGACAGGGGGAATAATGGAATTTGATCAGTTAATCAAAACAATGACGCCTGAAACCGTGGCGAACCTGCGTCGTGCAGTGGAACTGGGAAAGTGGCCAGACGGTCGCAAGCTGACGCCGGAACAGCGTGAATCCAGCCTGCAGGCCGTGATTGCCTGGGAACGCCACCATCTGCCCGAGAGTGAGCGTACCGGTTACATGGCCCAGGCCTGTAGTTCGCATAAAAATGAAACGTCGTCCGAAGAAAGCAAGGACAATGAAACCATTCTGCGGTTCAGGGATGCCTGAGCCCGGAAGAGGGAGTGTAAGTTGACAGAACAGGTAATAACCGGCGCCAAAGTCCTTTCGGGTGCGCTCAGGAAAATGCGTGGTGAGCTGGTGGATGGGGTGGTGCACTACCAGCTTCCGGTGGGGGAGGATTTATTGCCGCTCAATGCTTTGATCGGTGAAAAACTCTCCATTCACTATGCAGGTGCAATCAACTGCGTCCATTGTGGCCGGAAGACCAAAAAAAGCTTTAACCAGGGATTCTGCTATCCCTGTTTCCGCAAGCTGGCGGCCTGTGACAGCTGTATCATGAGTCCCGAAAAGTGCCACTATGATGCGGGCACCTGTCGTGAGCCAGAATGGGGTGAGCGTAACTGCATGACCGATCATGTGGTCTATCTGGCGAATTCATCCGGCATCAAGGTCGGAATTACCCGTCTGAATCAGGTGCCGGTGCGCTGGATTGATCAGGGGGCTGTTGAAGCACTGCCGATTTTCCGGGTCGCTACCCGTCGATTGTCCGGTCTGGTGGAAGACCTGTTCCGCTCAGCCGTGAAAGATCGTACGAACTGGCGTGCGATGGTGAAGGGACAGGTGCCTGAGCTGGACATTGTCGCTGAGCGAGACGCCTTGTTTGATCGCTTTGATGATGATATCGCTGCATTGCAACAGGAGTACGGGATCCAGGCTGTACAGCCCGTGCTGGATGCAGAGAGTTACCGCTTCAGTTACCCTGTTCAGCAATACCCGGTCAAAGTGACGTCTTTTAACCTGGACAAAACCCCGGTGGTCGAAGGGGTGCTGCAGGGTATCAAGGGACAATACCTCTTACTGGATACCGGTGTGATCAATATCCGGAAATTTACCGCTTACCAGGTGGACGTTTCCGTGGCCAGTTGAGACCAGAAGTCTCACGTTTCACAGGGAATGATTGATCTCAGGAACAAGCCGTCTGCTGGCCTGTCTGACAGAGAGAGGCCATGACACAAGGAGCATACGATGAAAGACGCACAACCCGGCGCGATCTATCTCAAGGATTACCAGGAACCCGATTACTGGATCGACAAAACCGATCTGTCGTTTGACCTGGGCGAAAGCGAAACCCGGGTCACGGCCCGTCTGCAGTTCCGATTGAATCAGGATCGGCACAATAGCCAGCTTCCACCACTGGTGCTGCATGGCAATGCCGATATGAAGCTGGATCAGGTGAAAGTTGATGGTGTCGAACTGACGCCAGAACAGTACACGTTGACGCCGGAAACACTGACCCTGCCCATAAGTAGCGATCGTTTTGAAACCGAGATTGTCTCGGTGCTGGCACCGCAGGACAATACGTCGATGGAAGGACTTTACAAGTCCGGCGGCATGTATTGCACCCAGTGTGAAGCAGAAGGGTTTCGTCGTATTACCTGGTATCTGGACCGGCCCGATGTGATGTCACTGTTCACGACCCGGATCATCGCGGATCAAGCGAAATATCCGGTGCTCTTGTCCAATGGTAACTGCATTGAACAGGGTGAAACGGAAGATGGCCGCCACTGGAAAGTGTGGGAAGATCCCTTTCAAAAAGCCGGCGTATCTCTTTGCGCTGGTGGCTGGTAATCTCGTGTCAGTGGAGGATACCTTCACGACCCAAAGTGGACGTGATGTCACGCTTCAGATTTTTACGGAGTCGCACAATATTACCAAGTGCGACCATGCGATGCGTTCCCTGAAACAATCCATGCGCTGGGATGAAGAAGTTTATGGTCGTGAGTATGACCTCGATATCTTCATGATCGTGGCCGTGGATGATTTCAACATGGGAGCCATGGAAAACAAGGGATTGAATATTTTCAATTCCTCCTGCGTGCTGGCCCGGGCGGATACCGCAACAGACGCCACCTTCCAGCGCATTGAAGCCATTGTTGCCCATGAATATTTCCATAACTGGTCTGGCAACCGGGTGACCTGTCGGGACTGGTTCCAGCTCAGCCTGAAGGAAGGGTTTACGGTATTCCGTGATTCTGAATTCTCCGCAGACATGAATTCTCGTACCGTGAAACGGATTGAGGATGTCAATCACCTGCGTAGCGCCCAGTTTGCTGAAGATGCCGGCCCCATGGCACATCCGGTGCGTCCATCGTCATTTATTGAGATTTCCAACTTCTACACGCTGACGGTGTATGAGAAAGGGGCAGAAATTGTCCGGATGATTCATAACCTGGTCGGTAAGGACGGATTCCGGAAAGGGAGCGATCTCTATTTTGAACGGCATGATGGTCAGGCGGTGACCTGCGAGGATTTTGTCCGCGCCATGGAAGATGCCAATGGTGTCGATCTGTCGCAGTTTATGCGTTGGTACACCCAGGCCGGTACACCGGTGCTTGATGTTGCCGACAGCTATGATGCTGACAACAACCGTTACGTGTTGGAAGTCACCCAAAGTTGTCCGGCAACGCCGGGACAGGACGAGAAGGAACCGTTCCATATTCCGTTAGCGATCGGTCTTTTGTCGCCAGAAGGTGTCAACCTGTCTGTAGGTGAAAAGGGTGAAACGACAACGGTGCTGGAAGTGCGTGAAGCCAGCCAGCAGTTTGTTTTTGAGAATATGGCGGGGCGGCCCTTGCCGTCGCTGCTGCGGGGATTCTCTGCACCGGTCAGGCTGAACTACGACTACAGTCGTGAAGATCTGCTGTTCCTGATGCGTCATGATGAAGACGGTTTCAACCGCTGGGACAGCTGTCAGCGTCTGGCGACCGATACCATTCTGGATCTTGTACGTGATATCCAGGCTGCCAAACCCTTGTCGCTGGATTCACGGTTGATCGAAGCCTGGCGCGAACTGCTGGAAGACGAGACAGCCGATAAAGCCATGGTGGCAGAAATGCTGTCGTTGCCGTCTGAGCAGTGGCTGTCTGAACAAATGGCGGTTATTGATGTTTATGCAGTCCATGAGGCGCGGGAGTTTGTCCGTGCTGAACTGGCGAAGAGTCTGAGTGAACCGCTTCAGTCGGTCTATCGCGGATTGGCCGTCGAAAAGCCGTATACGCCGGAAGCAGCTGATATCGCTGAACGACAGTTGAAGAATATCTGCCTGGGTTATCTCACGGAGCTGGACTCTCCGGCAATGTTGGCACTGGCGGAAACCCAGTTCAATAATGCCACCAATATGACTGACCAGATGGCGGCATTATCCTGTGTCGTGAATGGCGCGCATCAATCGGCATTGGAAAAGGCAGACGCGCTGCTGTGCGCTTTCCATGATCAGTGGAAGAATGATGCCAATGTGATGGATATGTGGTTGTCTGTGCAGGTTTCCGGGGCGCGGATGGGCTCGCTGGAGCGGGTAAAACAATTAATGGAGCATCCGATCTTTGATTATCGTAACCCGAACAAGCTGCGCTCACTGATTGGTGCTTTCTGTATGCGTAACCTGAAGCGTTTCCATGATCTTTCGGGAGAGGGGTATGCATTCCTGGCGGACAACATTATTCGCCTCGATAAGCAAAATCCGCAGATTGCTGCTCGTATGCTGACACCGCTGACGCGCTGGAGGCGTTACGACGAACAGCGTGGTGGGTTGATGAAGGCGGCACTTGAGCGCATTCAGGTCAATGAGCTGTCCAAGGATGTCTTTGAGGTCGTCAGTAAATCTCTCGCGTAACCTTTTTGTTACTCAATCATTAAAACTGTTACCCGGCCATTAAAAAGTGTTACCGGGTAACTGTTTTCCTCTCAAAAAACGGAATTGACGGGTGTCTGTCGTTAATTCCGTTTTTTTGTACCTGTCTTAATGGATAACTTGTCACGATATTCGGTCGTTTTTCATTTTCTTACTCTATTGACATTCAATTTACGATGTAAAAAGGCACGTTGGTATTAAATTTGCTAAATCCGCCCTGAAAGTGGCTGCAGGCAGATGCCAGAGCGTTCGGTTATTGATTTTCTGGACGCCGCCTGTCATCCTCATGCCCGCCTACGGGGGAAATGTCAGCAACTGGTAAGTGGCTGGTCAAGCAAAGTGGGCAAAGGCGAAGCCTGACAATAATAAAGGGGCTCTGGGGCGCCCCGTCACAATCCACGGAGTTATCACGATAATGAAGAAGAAGCAGAACACACTGCCGACACCGATACGACTCGCACCGGCCGCCGCCGGATTTACCCTGGCCAGTATCCTTGCGGTAGCACCTGTTCACGCTCTCGAGTTTGAGCTGATGGATGGTGAAGTGACCGGCGCGTTGGATACCACGATCTCCTACGGGGCGTTGTGGCGCGTACAGGGTCAGGACCGCAATAATGACGACATCAATGGTAACGACGGTAACCGTAACTTTGATACTGGACTGGTATCGCAGGTTTACAAGATTACTTCTGATCTTTCTCTGGAATATGAAAACTACGGCGCCTTTGTTCGTGGCACCGCCTATTATGATACTGAGTTCTGGGGTAGCAATAACTACGGTAAGGAAAGCTGGCAGGGTTCACAGCCCAGTCAGGCTGGTATGAATGGTACCCGTCCTGATAATCGCTTCCTGGATGATGCAAAAAGTATTTCCGGTAAAAATGCTGAAATTTTGGATGCCTATGTTTATGGTAGCTGGGACATAGGTGAGATGCCGCTGGATGTTCGTTTTGGTAAGCAGGTGCTTAGCTGGGGTGAAGGTCTGTTTTATCGTAATGGTATTAATACTACCAACCCGCTTGATGCTGCTAAATTCCGTCTGCCAGGTTCTGAATTGAAGGAAGCTTTGGTTCCTGTTGAAACGCTGGCTATGAGCTTAGGTTTGACGGATAACCTTTCCATGGAGGCGTTCTATCAGTTTAATTACCGTCGTACTGAAATAGATCCTGTTGGTACCTTTTTCTCTGAGACTGATCTGTTTGCAGAGGGCGGACATACTGCATACAACGACTTTGCAGGATCAGCATTGGCTGCTGCAATCGATGCCTATGATGCAAGTGCATCTGTGATTGCAGGGGCAGCTCCAGCAATTGGTATAACTGGTAATACTGAAGTCTATGCAGATACTGATATCTCAAAAGTTGCGAGTATTGGTGGTGATATTAACCCAAGTGATGATGGGCAGTTTGGTGTTTCGTTTAGGTACATTGCTGAAAACTTAAATGATACTGAATTTGGCTTTTACTTTATAAATTATCACTCAAAAGAGCCGACTATTTACGCTGATTTGGATGACGATTTTGATGGGGTCAATGTTGGTGCGCTGGCAGCTGTAGACCCTGACGGTCCTGGACCGGGTGGAACTATTGGTACGGTTGGTGCTGCTGGTTTGGCAACCGTTGAATTACTGGGTAATGTTAATGCCAACAGGCAGTATGCAGAAGATATTCGTGTCTATGGTGTTAGCTTCAATACGACAGTCGGAGATACGTCATTCTCTGGTGAAGTTGCTTATCGTCCCAACATGCCAATAGGTGTTGCTACAACGAACGACCTGCTGGGTGATCTGGTCCTGCAAGGCTCTGACTTGGCTGATAATAGTGGGACTGTTGGTGATGGTGTCATAACTATCGCCGGTCAAACCATCGATAGAAATGGTTCTGTCGAAAACTTTGAGCGTGTTGAGAGCTGGAATCTTTCGCTATTGGCGATTCATAACTTTGGTCCTAGCCTGAGCTTTGATTCGCTTATTCGGTGTTGTAGAAGTTGCCTCTGAGCACCTCCGTGGTTCGAGACCTTTCTTATACAGCGTATCAATGGTGATGAAAGAAAGTTTGCAGGGCGTGGTGACTGTTCTTATTCCGACGAATGCACTGATAACGACCAAATCACTGCGAATGCCTGGGGTTACAGTGCCGTTCTTGCTGGTACCTGGAATGATGTTTACGCCGGTGTCAACCTGAATCCTTACCTGCGCTGGAGTCAGGATATTGATGGTACTTCACACCGTACCGGTAACTTCCTGGAAGGCCGCAATGCCATGACTGTGGGTATGGATGCAGTTTACCTGAATAATCTGGAAGTCGGCGTGCAGTACACTGAGTTCACCGGCAACGGTAGTAACTCTATGCGTGACCGGGACAACATCGGCATCAACGTTAAGTACTCCTTCTAATCCTTGATAAAAAGGTTGCCGGTCGGATCGGATGATCCGGCCGGAGCACACGATAATAAACGACGGATTAAAGCATGAAGTCAAAACTCCTCCTGACCGGCCTGGCCACCGCGCTGCTGGTGGCAGGCCAGGCGGTTGCCAAGGTCACACCGGACCAGGCGGCGGAACTGGGTAAAAGTCTGACGCCGCTGGGTGCTGAAATGGCTGGCAACAAGGCGGGCACTATTCCTGCCTGGAAACCCATTGCCGACTCTGAAATACCTGCGAGTTACAAGAACCCCGGACAGCATCAGCCCAACCCGTATCCTGATGATAAGCCGCTGTTTACTATTACTGCGGAAAATCTGGATCAGTATCGGGACAACCTGACACCGGGTCAGATCAAGTTGTTTGAAACCTACCCGAAAACGTTCAAGATGCCGATTTACCAGACGCGTCGTAACGCCCGGTATCCTGAGCGGATTTATGAAAACACCAGGAAAGCAGCCACCAGTGCAGAGTTGCTGAAAGGCGGCAACGGTTTCAAAGGCGCCTATGACGCCTATCCGTTCCCGATTCCCCAGAATGGTCTGGAAGCACTCTGGAACCATATTGTGCGTTACCGGGGTGAATATCTGGTGCGCCGTGCTTCAGAAGTCGCAGTTCAACGTAATGGTGATTACTCGCTAGTAACATCACAGCAAGAAGTTTATTTCAACTATAACAACCCCGGTCAGGTCGAAAAGGATCTTGATAATATTCTTTTCTACTACCTCTCCTTTGCTAAAGCGCCGGCTCGCTTAGCAGGTGGTGCCGTGTTGGTTCACGAAACGTTGGATCAGGTAGAAGAGCCGCGAAAGGCGTGGGGTTACAATGCCGGGCAGCGTCGAGTTCGACGTGCGCCGAACCTCGCTTACGATACGCCGATAGCTGCTGCTGACGGCCTTCGTACCGCGGATGATACGGATCTCTACAATGGTGCGCCGGATCGCTACGACTGGGAGCTTAAAGGTAAGAAAGAGATCTATATCCCATATAACAACTTCAATCTGATCAGCCCTGAACTTAAGTATGACGATGTGCTGATGGCTGGCCACGTAAATCCTGAACATACGCGATATGAACTGCATCGCGTCTGGGAAGTGGAAGGCACACTTAAGAAGGGTAAGCGTCACATCTACTCGAAACGAGTGCTTTATCTTGATGAAGATAGCTGGGGTGCAGCGCTCGTTGATCAGTACGATGGTCGTGGTGAACTGTGGCGGGTCAGCATCGGTTACCTGATGAACTTCTATGATCTGCCCACTACCTGGACGGCGCTGGACGTATTCCATGACCTGCAGGCCCGTCGCTACCACGTACAGGGGCTGGGTAATGAAGAAAGTCTGTTCCTCGATTTCGCCCAGGCGATTCCGAATGACAAGTACTTCAAGCCTTCCGCGCTGAGGCGCAGGGGACGTCGCTGATTCAGTGGCGCAGCACGAAAAAAAGCCACTGGAAACAGTGGCTTTTTTGATTCCGTTAATGTGACTTATGATTTCGGTATGTGCTTATTTTTTCCTGTTTTCTGCGTATAATCAGGCGCGTCCATGACTGTCGTTGACTGAGTGCACTGAATAAGAAGAACCGTCTAACAATAATTTGATGATCTGTTTCCGGGGGATGAGTATGCATGGTCTCTTCACCAGAGGACCTTCGGGGTCCCGGGCTTTACCTGGCAGAGCCCTGAAGGGGATAACAGCAGCAGTTGCTCTGGTCTCTTCTCTTCACACCGTTTCTGTTCAAGCTAATCCGGTCGCTGTCGTGGATAGCGATCACGCTGTGCTATCCGAGAAGGCTGCTTCCTCGCTGTTGCTGGATATTACCCGTGCCGGTGACGGCCAGCGGCTGGTTGCCGTGGGCGATCGTGGCCATGTTCTGATTTCCGATAACAATGGCTATGACTGGCGTCAGGTCAGTGTACCGAGCCGGCAAATGCTGACGGCTGTCAGCTTCCCATCGGCCACAACCGGTTTTGCCGTGGGGCATGATGCGGTGATTCTGAAAAGTACTGACAGTGGTGAAAGCTGGACCAAGGTTTACGATGACCTCGATGCCGAAGTGCCACTCCTCGACATCATGATGATGGATGAGCAAACCGGCTTTGCCGTTGGTGCCTATGGCTATATTGTCCGCACCGAAGATGGTGGTGAAACCTGGGACGACTGGTTCGACATGATTGAGAACGAGGACGAATTCCACTACAACGCCATTACGGAGATTGGAGACGGAACGTTGTTACTGGCTGGTGAAGCGGGTCTTATGCATCGCTCGTTCGATGGCGGTGAAACCTGGGAGCTGCTTGAAAGCCCGTATGAAGGTTCGTTCTTTGGCATCATTCCCAGCAGTGATCCTGGTTCTGCGATTGTGTTTGGCCTTCGTGGTAATGCCTTCAAAACGGTCGATGCCGGTGACAGCTGGGTTGAGGTGGATACCGGAACGGATCAGACCCTGTTTGGTGCGGTACATATTGACGGGAATGGACAGGTGATTGTCGGCAGTTCCGGCACACTGTTTGAGATGAGCGATCCGGAACCGCAGATTCATACCCGCAGTGATCGGGCCACACTGCTCTCTGCCTCTAAAGCGCCGGACAACAGTCTGGTAGTGGTTGGAGAGACCGGTGTACACCGGATGCCGGTGGGCAAGCCTGCTGTTGCAACCCTTTCAGAGCAATAAAAACGGGGTTTCCTGAATGTCCAGTCATCACCTGAATACTGAACCTGTACTGGAGCGCCTGTTTTTTAACAACCGGGTGTTCTTTCTTGTTTTCTTTTTGCTAGCCACCGTTGTCCTTGGCTGGCAGGCGACACAATACCGGATTGATGCCAGCTTTGAGAAAATGATCCCTCTCAAGCATCCGTTTATCCAGAACTGGATGGAGCGGCGTGATGAACTTGGTAGTGGTGGCAACTCGCTACGTATTTCTGTTGAAGCCAAAGAGGGCGATATTTTCGATTCAGGTTATATGGAAAGCCTGCGTCGCCTGACCGATGATGTGTTTTATCTGCCGGGTGTTGACCGAGCCGCGTTGAAATCGCTTTGGACGGCTAATGTTCGTTGGTTGGAAGTCACTGAAGATGGCTTTGAGGGCGGACCGGTTATTCCTCAGACTTACGATGGTTCCCGTCAAAGCCTGGATGAATTGCGCGTTAATATTTTACGGTCCGGTCAGGTGGGTAGCCTTGTAGCTAACAACTTCCGCTCCAGCATCATTGAGTTTCCGCTGCTTGAGTTCAATCCGGAAACCGGAGAAAAGCTCGATTACAAGGAGCTGTCACAGAAGCTGGAAGAACTGCGTACCAAGTATTCAGTGCAGGGCGTCGATCTCCATATCATCGGATTCGCCAAGATATTAGGCGATCTGTTCGAAGGTGTGGATGCTATCAAGATCTTCTTCCTGTTGGCGATTGCCATCACGCTTGTTCTGCTGCTGGCTTATTCCCGTTGTCTGAAAAGTACCTTGGTGGCGGTGTTCTGTTCGCTGGTCGCGGTGGTCTGGCAGCTGGGGCTGCTGACAGCCATGGGATTTGGTATTGACCTTTATTCCATTCTCGTACCGTTCCTCGTGTTTGCGATTGGTGTGAGTCATGGTGTGCAGATCATCAATAATATCGGTATTGAGTCTGCCCATGATGCATCATCGTTAGAGGCAGCCCGTCGTACTTTCCGTACGCTGTATATTCCCGGTATGTTGGCTCTGGTGTCTGACGCGATTGGATTCCTGACACTCCTTGTCATTGAAATCAGTGTGATTCGCGATCTGGCTATTGCCGCCAGTATCGGTGTTGCGGTCATCATTTTGACTAATCTGGTGCTGTTGCCGGTGCTGATGTCTTACATCGGCGTGAGCAAACGGGCCAGTGACCGGTTAAAGGTGACCGAAAAGAAAGAGGCCGTTACCTGGCGCGTCATGTCCTATTTTGCACATCCGGTGGTCGCGCCGTTGTCTGTTGTACTGGCTGTTGCAGGTTTTGGTGGTAGTTATTACTTTAGTCAGGATCTTAAGATCGGTGACCTGGATCCTGGTGCGCCGGAACTGAGGGCTGACTCTCGTTATAACCTCGATAATAAGTTCATCACCGAAAACTATTCCACCAGTGCGGATACCTTTATCACCATGGTGGAAACCGATACTGAGCAGTGTTCATCCTATGCATTTATGGATGCGCTGGATCGCTATATGTGGCATATGAAAAATGTCGATGGCGTTCAGGATGCGGTGTCGATGGTGACGGTTGCCAAGCAGGTCATCAAGGGCTTGAACGAGGGTAATCCTAAGTGGCAGGCCTTGTCGCGTAACCAATATGTATTGAATAACGCGATCAGCAACCAGACCGCTCAGCAGCTCTACAACAAGGATTGCAGTCTGGCGCCGGTATTGATCTTCCTTGAAGACCACAAAGCGGAAACGCTTCAGCGTGTGGTTCAGGCAACGGAAGCGTTTGCTGCTGAAAATAACCGGGATGGCCTGACCTTCCTGATGGCTACCGGTAATGCTGGTGTTGAAGCTGCGACCAATGAAGTTATTGCCTATGCGCAGAACCAGATGCTGGTATTCGTCTATGGCGTGGTCAGTATCCTGTGTTTGATCACATTCCGCTCAGCTCGTGCGCTGATTTGTATCATTGTCCCACTGGCGCTGACATCGCTGCTCTGTCAAGCGCTGATGGCTCAGTTAGGCATTGGTATCAAGGTGGCGACATTACCGGTTATCGCGCTGGGTGTTGGTATTGGTGTCGATTACGGTATCTATATCTATACGCGTCTTGAAGGATTCCTGCGCCAGGGCATGCCTCTGCAGCAGGCGTATTACATGACGCTGCGCACTACGGGTAAGGCGGTTATCTTTACCGGTATTACCTTGGCGATTGGGGTGGGTACGTGGATCTTCTCCCCGATCAAATTCCAGGCGGATATGGGGATGCTTCTGACCTTCATGTTTGTATGGAACATGATTGGTGCGATCTGGCTGATGCCTGCGCTGGCGCGTTTTGTTTTGCGTCCTGAGCTGTTGGCATCTAAAGCCCGTGAGGAAGCAGTGCTGAAGTCCCAAACCTCAGCGGGTTAACGCATTCGTTTAGTGTTTTAAAAGGGATCAGTTTTTGCTGATCCTTTTTTATTGCCTCGAATACCGATAAAACGAGTAAACTGACTTAAGCTTTAAGTGAATGGTTCCAACATGAGGGTACAGGGATGACGACCTACCACATTGATGATAAGGAAGGTGTTGTAGAAAACCTCAGAGAAGCAATGGCGTTGGAGGCCGGAGAGGATGTTGTCAGGGTTGCAATCGGATTTCTTGAAGCCATGATGGAGTTTGCCGGCGATGGCAATGCACTGACCATTAGCAATGGTCAGGAAGAGACGGAAGTGCTGCTACGTCGAGAAACAGCCAGTAGTGATTAGAACGGTCTGACTTTAATCCTGCCGGAGTGTTCTTGCAGGAGAAATGGGGGTCGGAAGTTTGAAGACGACCAGATAGGTCGACAGGATAAAGGTGATAATCGCTGCGGTTTCAATAATCATGGCGCTGTCATGGGAGAGCTTTCCTGCGGATAAAGCGCCGCTTGCCAGTAATAATGAGAATTCACTGCTTTGCCCTAATCTCAATCCCATTTCTATCCCGTTAGCGGGTGTTGCTTTACCAATGTAAGTTAGCAGGACTCTGAATATCAGCGGTTTTCCGATAAGGATAATCGCGGCAAGCAGGATAATAGGCAGGAGCAGCTGTCCGGTTTCAAAAATATCAAACTGCGCGCCAATAGAAAAAAAGAACAGAATCAGAAAAAACTCTCTAAGCGGTTTCAGGCCTTCGGCAATAAACAGGGATACCGGCGATGTTGCTATGGCAACACCGGCAAAAAAAGCGCCGATTTCGTAGGATAGTCCAATCGCTTTCGCTATTTCTGCGGCGGTAAAACACCAGCCCAGGGATACCAGAAAAATATATTCGGGAATGGTGTCGAATTTCTTGAATAAAGGCAGAGCAATGAAACGGACAATCCACCAGGCTGCCAGTGCAAAAAGAGCTGTCTTTATTGGCAGAAAACCAGTTTCCCATGAAAGTGCAGCCTCATTGTTATAAATAAGCAGGATGGCGAGAATCGCCAGTATGTCTTCAAACAGAAGAATACTGATCATGACTTCGCCCGTGCGTTTATGGTGCAACGTGGTGGTTGGAATCAGTTTCAGGCTGATAACTGTACTGGAAAACGAGAGTGCGATCCCTGAAATAACGGCTTCGGTTGTGTTGGTATCAAACAGTGTTATTAATGCTATTGCCACAATCGCAGTGGTAATAACAACGGCTAATAATGTTACAGCGGCGGTTTGTTGAAGCAGTTGCCATAAATTTCTCGGATGCAGATGCAGCCCCAGTAAGAACATGAGCAGAATAATGCCCATATGGGAGATGGCTTCGATATGGCCGGGATCGGCAAATAATTTCAGGCCATCAGGACCGGCAATCAGTCCCAAAGCGATATAAGCAAGAATGATGGGTTGCCGAAGCCAGACAAACAGGGTGCCTAATACAGATGCGCCACCAAAGATAATGGCCATCTCCAGTACAAAATTGCCATAGATACCCTGCACGACAACTCCTGATTACCGCATGACGCTATAAAAGATGGTTTCAAGGTAGTCAAAGGAGCGAGAAGTGTCAGAGAAAAGAATATTGTCTAAAGAAGGCATTCGCTGGATTTAAACCCAGGCTTTTTATGTCAGCCAATTTAATTCTATTTATTAACCATGTATTGTTAACGGTAATGACGATAACTGTCTGTACAAGGAGATGGCAGTGAAGGGACGGTGTATAACAGTGACGTCCGGGAAAGGTGGCGTCGGAAAAACAACCACATCGGCTGCAATCAGTTCTGGTTTGGCATTACGCGGGTTCAAAACCTGCGTTATTGATTTTGATGTCGGCTTAAGAAACTTGGATTTGGTCATGGGGTGTGAGCGTCGGGTGGTTTATGACATTGTGAATGTCATGAATGACGGCATTACACTCAACCAGGCGCTGATTAAGGACAAACATAATAGCAACCTGTTTATTCTTGCCGCCTCTCAGACTCGGGACAAAGATGCCCTGACGGATGAAGGGGTCGCCAGAATCATTGATGAATTGAAAGAAACGTTTGATTACATCGTTTGTGATTCACCTGCAGGCATTGAACGAGGGGCTATCCATGCCCTGTATCATGCGGATGAAGCGGTTGTGGTAGTGAATCCGGAAGTTTCTTCTGTACGTGATTCCGATCGCATTCTTGGTCTGTTGCAAAGTCGTTCCCGGCGAGCGGTCGAAGGGTTGGATCCTGTAAAAGAGCATTTGTTGATAACCCGCTATGATCCTGTGCGGGCAGCAGAAGGACAGATGCTTTCCATTGAAGATGTCGTTGATATTCTGGCTTGTCCGCTCCTGGGGGTAGTCCTGGAAAGCCGGGAAGTCCTGGAAGCCTCCAATAAAGGGGTGCCTGTCGTTCATGAGCATGAGTCGCTCGCGGCCATGGCGTATATGGATGCGGTTGATCGGTTGCTGGGGAAAGAGATTCCCTTGCGACATATCCGTCGAAAAAAACTGTCCTTTCTGGAGAAGGTTTTTTCGCGGGGGGTGAAAGATGCTGTTTGATAAATGGTTTACCTTCGGAAAGCAGGAAAAAAGCGCCAGTGTCTGCAAAGAGCGTTTGCAGATTGTGATTGCTCATGAACGACGCCAGCGCGAAGAGTCGCCGGAGTTGGCGCGATTACGGGGCGAAATCATGGAGCTGGTGCGTCGTTTTTATGACATGCCATCCAATGAAGATATTGAAGTGATTATGGAGAAACAGGAGGAGCAGGATATTCTGGCGTTGAATATTCAGATCCCAGCGCGCCCCTGTAGTCAGTAAACAGGCTTGAATCCGTGTTAGCCGCTATATTATGTTAGGAGTAGCAAGCTAAATGAGGCTTGGAGGGTGACGGTAGCTCGGGAAGGATGACTGAGTACTGTCACGTTGCTCAAAGCGTAACGGAGTGTCGAGTCGTAATGGCGCAGCCGTATTCACCCATTAGGGATGCTTTCAACGGGAACGGATTCCTGACCATGAGCCGGTGCGTGCAGCATTTAATACTTCTTTTTGCCAGTCTCATGGCGGTTGCTTCAACGGCAACGGCTGATCTGGAAAAACAGCGAAAAATCTTTCTGAGTGCAGAAAAAAGTCTGCAGAAAGGCAAACCATGGCAGCGGCATTGGGATGCCTCCCTCTCTGATTACCCGCTTCTCCCATACCTGGAAATAAAGGCACTTCGCCAGCGGCTTGCTAAAGCCAGCACTGATGAAGTTGATGCTATTCGGAAGAAATATCCTGATTTGCCGGCGATTAGGCAGTTGGAAGTTGCCTGGTTGGATGAATTGATCAGCCGAAAGCGGTGGTCAGACTATATCGCCAGTTATAACCGCATACAGCCCCGTGGTTATCGTTATCAGTGCTATTTGGCTCAGGGATTGCTGGCTACAGGAAAACGTCAGGATGCAATGACGTTAGCTGAATCGCTGTGGGTGGTCGGGCACTCTCAGCCAAAAGCCTGTGATCCGGTCTTTTCGGTGTGGCGTCGTGCGGGCTACTTGACGTCGGATTTAGCTTTTAAACGCTTTTGGCTAGCCGTAGAAGAGGGGAATATTACGCTGGCACGTTATGTGAGTCGTCAGATTACAACAGCACAGCATAAGCAGAGTGTCGATGTCTTTTGGCAGATCAGAGAGCAGCCCACCATCTTAACGAAGAATACTTTCTTAAGACGCAATCTGGCGAATCGTGAAGCACTACTGGTTTACGGGGTTAAGCGCTTGACGCGTCGCGATATTGCTCGTGCAGCGCGGGTCTGGCTAAGGGATCGCGAACGTTTCTACATGAATGGTGAGCGTCGTCGATCGCTGGATCAGTGGCTTGCTCTGCGTATTGCCCAGCGCTTTGAGCCCGATGCGGAAAAGCTGATTAACTGGATTGACCCAACGTTTGCCTACCCAGAGGTGACAGAGTGGCGAATTAGGGTCGCTCTGGCAGATCAGGACTGGCCTCGGGTCTCAAGCCTTATCGTAAAGTTACCTGAGGCGCTGCAGTCTTCATCTCGCTGGCGCTATTGGGACATGATGGCGAAAAGGCATGTCTCACAGCCCGATAATGCACTTGTTGCCACGCTTGCCCAGTTGGGCGGTAGCCGTAGCTTTTATGGTTTTCTGGCGGCAGAGTTGAATAATTCGGTCTTTGGGCTGGAGCAGAGCGATACGGCGCGCGATTCGCACAGGATGCAGACACTGAAGATGCAACCCACTTTCAAACGAATTGCAGAACTCCTTGTGTTGAAGCGGGAATATCAGGCGCGTCAGGAATGGGTTACCGCCATGAAACAACTGAATAAGGATGAGCGCAGGCATGCAGCACGTCTGGCTCATCACTGGCAGTGGCATAATCAGGCGATTACGACTGCGGCGAGGGAGTCTATGTGGAATGAGTTGGATATCCGCTTCCCTGTGCCCGGTCCTATGCCGTTATTCGAGCGCAATGCGCAGACATTTAGTGTTGACCCACTTTGGTCATTAGCTGTTGCGCGCCAGGAAAGTGCGTTTTATCCGAAGGCTCGGTCAGGGGCCGGGGCGAGGGGATTGATGCAGCTGATGCCGGCAACTGCGAAGCATACAGCCAGTAGCTACGGGATTTCCTACAGATCGACGTATGATTTGTATCGCCCCTCTGTCAATATTGCGCTGGGTACTGCTTATCTTGCAGACATGAAAAAACGATTTGAGGGCAATCGCGTCTATGCGACGGCAGCCTATAATGCGGGTCCAAGCCGGGTTAAGCAGTGGATCGAGCAGCGTGGGGATCTTCCGCTCGATATCTGGATTGAAACGATCCCTTTCAAGGAAACCCGTAACTATGTACAGAATGTCCTGTCGTTCCGGGTTATTTTTGCCAGCCTGATGGGTATGCCCGTCAGGCTGTTTACAGACCATGAAATGAATCTTCTGGCTTATAATCAGTAAATGAGAGCCATCAGTCGATGGGGGCCAGCATCACATTCAGGTCTGGCAATTTCTTGATGGCGCCTACCTGCTGCAGATAAGCGGCGTAGTTTTTAAAGCGTTGACGGTCAATAGCCGCTGGACGGAGAGCAAAACGATTCACGGTATCCTTCCAGGCCATTTTATTCAGTGGAGTATCCAAGCCTCCTGAAGAATATGCGGCAAATGTTTTCCAGGCTTCATCCGGATGGTTGAGGATGTATTGACTACTCTTTTCTATTGCGCGAAGGAAGCGACGAATAATCGCGTTATCCGTTTTTTTGCTATTGGCGGCAAATAGAAGTTCCGAGTAAGGCGGCACCCCGAACTCTTCAACATAAAAGGACTTTCCCTTGGCGCCTTTAAGCGCCAGTTGATTCAACTCAAAATTCCGATAGCCATCCAGAATGGCATCGACACGCTTACTGAGTAGTGACCCGGTCAGTGCCCATCCAACATTGATGACAGTAACGTCTTTTGAGCTTAAGCCGGATGAAGCTAGCATTACATCCAGCAGCTGTTTCTCATAACCGCTGGATAAGGATACCCCGATGTTCTTCCCTTTGAGGTCTTTCAGGGTTTTGATCGGGCCATCTTCCAACACAATCAGACAGTTAAGTGGTGTTTCTATCAGCGTCCCTGCCCAACGTACCGGTAACTGATTAAGGGAAGATTTCACCAACTGCTCGCTATAAATGACCGCTATATCAACTTCGCCGGCTGCCAATAGTTTAATGGGCAGGCTCGGTTCGGCGGGTTCCTGGATGGTAACCGCAAGGTTCTCCTCGGCGAAATAGCCTTTCTGTTGCGCAATAATGATGGGGCCGTGATCGGGATTGACGAACCATTCCAGCATGAGCGTGATTTTGTCGGGCTTGTTCTGTGTTTGCTGGACAGAGGTTGCCTGAGCATTGCTAATCAGTACGGATAGCAATGCCAATATCGTCAGAATTGAATACTTGATGTGTCTCATGGCGAATACAGTGGTTTCAGGGGGGATGGGGAAACAGATGGTTACCTTACTGATAAATACTGGTTGTTTCAGGTTGCCAGGGCACGAGTTGCTTTGTGGCCCAATCAACCAGTAGATAAAAAAGAATGGTGAAAGAGGCCAGGACAACCAGTGCTGCAAAAAGCTCACTGATCATCAGGCGAGCATTGGCTTGCAGCATGTAGTAGCCAAGACCAGCACTGGAACCAACCCACTCACCCACCACCGCGCCAATGGGCGCGATAACCACAGCAATGCGTAGTCCTGCAGCGAGTACAGGCAGAGCCGCTGGCCAGCGGATGAATCGGAGTGTGCTGTACGGAGTGGCGCCCATGGTTTGAGCCAGATCCAGCCATTCCTGCTGTGTATGGCGCAGACCGTCATAACAACACATGGTTACCGGAAAGAATAACGCAATGGCTGCCATGGCGACTTTTGATGCCATCCCGTACCCGAGCCACAACATGAGAACCGGTGCCAATGCGAACGTAGGTATTGCCTGGCTGATGATTAATACTGGCAGAAGCCACCGGCCAAAACGGCGGAAATAAAGCAGAGCAAGGGCAAAAATAATACCGGCAGTTACGCCAAGCAGTGTTCCCAGTAATATCTCAGAAGCCGTGATCGCACTGTGATAAAGCAATATATCTTGGTTTTGATAAAGACTCAGCGCGACATCACTGGGTTTCGGCAGTATCCACGAGGGGAGGGACAGCGTACTGACGAGCAAGTGCCAGCTTAAAATCAGGCCGGCTGCGAGAATAATGCTGTGTGTAATCTTAGTCTGCATCCTTGAAATCCTCTTGTCGTAGTTTTTCAAGGATATGACCATGGAGTGTCATCAACTGTTCGTTTTCAAGAGAGCGGGGTGGTGAACCTTGAGGGACTAGTGGATCAGTTAATTTAGCTGGACTGCCCTGAAGGTGGTAAACCGTATGGCCCAGGCGCAGGGCTTCCAGTGGGTCATGGGTAATCATTAGCACAGTGCGATCGGCGAGTAGTTCGCTGGCCAGATCCTGTAGCTTCAGGCGGGTTAACGCGTCCACCGCAGCAAAGGGCTCGTCCATCAATACGAAAGGACGGTTTTCCATTAGCGTGCGAGCCAGCGCGACCCGCTGACGTTGTCCGCCCGATAGTTCTCTCGGATAAGACGATGCATACTGTGGTAACCCAACAGATAATAACAGGTGTTTGGCTTGTTCAATCGTCTCTTTTGAAAGCGGTTCTTTTCTCAGTCGGCACCCCAGCGTTACATTATCCATAACAGATAGCCAGGGAAGGAGTAAATCTTGTTGGGCCATCCATGCAACGCGATGATGTACCGGCAAGTCATCCGAGCAGGTGATTTCACCATGGACTTGGGCGCCTTGACTGAATGCGAGCCCGGCAATAAAACGCAGCAGGCTGGATTTTCCAACACCGCTGGCACCTAGCAGGCAAGTCCACTGACTGGCAGGAAGCGTTAAACACAACTCTGTAAAGATAGGCTTGTTGTCATACGTCAGTGACGCATTATGAATGTGGAGGTCTGGCATAGGTTTGTGTGAAAAAAGCTCATGAGCTTGCAACGATTGGGCAAGTCTATGGATTGGTTTTTATTTCACGGATTTCAATTATGTATGGCTGCCAGCCAGGATGGGTGGTATTACGCGTCGGAAGAGCTGGCAGTGATTACCCGTCGAGAAAGCCCCATTCGCTTAGAACTGCTCGCTGTGGGGCTATTATGCGAGATTATACGCCTCTCAGGCGGGTTCCGCTTCTGCGACCGGCTCTTGCGCTTTATTAGACGACTTTGATGATTGTGCAGCCTCAACCTGTTCCTTCAACTCGTCACGCTCTTTGTTGCTGGCTTCAAGCTCAGCGGTTAATTCATCAATGCGTCGCTTGCGTTCACGACTTTCTTTGCTGATTTGATCAACCAGTTTCTTTTGCTTCTTCAGTTCCTGACTGGCATCGTTGAATTTCTTCTTGAGTTTTTCAGGTTCCAGTGCTTTGAGCGTTTTCTGTTCACGCTTCAGCTTATTGGTCTCTGTTTCCAGAGTAGTCAGCTTTTTCTCTGCGGTTTCCAGTTTGCGGCGTAAGCTACTCGCATCCTTCTCATTGGTAGTGGCAGAGGTTTGAGCTGCCTCAAGCCCATCCTTCATGCTGCGGTTATCATCAAATAACTCGCTATTTCTGCCCTTGAGTTTCTCATTTTCTGCTTCAAGGGTTTGAACCCGGCTTTTCAGCTGTGTGAGTTCATCCCGGATACTCTTTTCGTTGGACTCGTAGATTTTCCTGATTTTCTCATCGACGCTCAGATAGTATTCGAGTCGGTTTGCTAGCTCAGCGCGAAACAGCTGCTCACTCATGGATATGATGGCTTCCTTAGAGAATGGTCTTTAACGGAAAGGCTTCAGGTCTTCGAAACAGCAAGAAGTGTAATCCTTTGACTGTTGCATAACAACGTAGCTATAAGCATATAAGATAGCAATTATAGACGAACTTGTCTGATTTCCCAACATATTCCCTCAATTTGTGCAATTCGTAGTCGCCAACGCGGGACTGCTAAATCTATCGATATTTTTAACTGTATATGTAAACAGTTTTTTTTGGTCCTGAAGAATCCACTATGGAAGCGGGCAGTCTGCCAAAATACAGGCAGAAACGGGTATGGTTACAGTGGTCGTAGTCTACGGTGACGGCTATTTGATGTGGTAATAGAGAAACTGAATAAATGTTCATCACTCCATAAGAAACTTGTTTACTCTGTTGATTATAAGGAGCGCAGTCATCGTTAAACTCTTGCACGGATGCTGCAGGTTATTTCATGGATTCGTCATCACCTCAATCAGCTGCTGTTGCCGATCAAGACCGGTTTACGGACCCGTTGTTACTTTGTCTTGTCAAAATGTGCCGACTCTATGACAAGGCAGACAGTGTAGAGGCAATTACAGCAGGTTTGCCGCTGGCGGATGAAGCGTTCACTGTTGATCTGTTTAACAGGGCTGCTGAACAGGTTGGATTTGTTACACGAAAAATTCGCAAGCAATTGCTCGATATTCCTCGTTTGGCCTGCCCCGCGGTGTTGTTGCTAAAAAATGGTCAGGCCTGTGTCTTAATGGATATCAATCACAAAGAGCAGGTGGCCAGTGTCGTGATGCCATCGGTCAGTGATGATATCCAAGATATCGAGTTTGAGCGGTTCGCTGAGGAATATCGCGGTGTCATGCTGTTGCTCAAGCAGAAGCACCGGTTTGATGAACGCTCACCCTCGGTACTGGATGATAATGGCAAGCATTGGTTCTGGAGTGCGCTGACGGTTTCGCTACCGCTGTATAAAAGTGTGCTGCTGACATCGATCATGATTAATTTCCTGGCCATTGTCAGCCCGATCTTTGTTATGAATGTCTATGACAGAGTCGTACCCAATAATGCCTTTGAGACGCTCTGGGTGCTGGTTACCGGTGTCCTGATTGCCTTCGGATTCGATTTTCTGGTCAAGTGGTTGCGTTTTTATGCACTCGATAAGGCAGGGAAGAAGGCTGATATCATTTTGTCGTCCAGGATCATGAGTCAGGTTCTTGGGCTGGAAATGACGTCAAGGCCAAGTTCTGTAGGGTCCTTTGCCAGAAGTATGCAGGATTTTGAGAGTATTCGGGATTTCATTGCCTCTTCAACGATTGCCAGTCTGATTGATATACCCTGCGCCATCATTATTTTAACCGTCATCGGGATCCTAGGTGGATGGCTGGTGGTGATACCCATCGTGGCGATGATATTGATTGTTGCCTATTGCTTGATTATTCAGCCAGCCTTACGCAGTTCTATCGAAAAAACCTACCGTTCCTCATCCGCAAAAAATGCCACGCTCATTGAAAGTTTAATCGGACTGGAAACGATTCAGCTATACGGTGCGGAATCTAAAATCCAACATGAGTGGGAGAAGCATATTGGGTTCCTAGCGAAATGGGGCGTCAAGAGCAAGATGCTGAGCCATTCTACCTCTATGGTAGCGGGTTTTATTCAGCAATGTAGCACTGTGGTTTTGATCGCAACGGGTGTCTATCTGATTGCTGAACATACTCTGTCAATGGGGGCGCTCATTGCCTGTAACATGCTGGCAGGCCGGAGTATGGCACCCATGTCGCAGTTGGTCAGTCTATTGACCCGTTTTTACCAGTCCAAAACGGCACTGGCTGGTCTGGACAACATCATGAACATGCCCAAAAGGCGCAGTCCAGACAGGCAGTATGTTAACTTGGAAAATATCACGGGGGACCTGGAGCTGGAACAGGTGACCTTCGCGTATCCTGACCAAAAACTGAACACCCTTGAAGACATTACGCTTTCTATCAAGGCGGGTGAAAAGGTCGGGATTATCGGCCGCATAGGGTCAGGAAAATCGACCCTTGGGAAAATGTTGCTGGGGCTTTATCCGCCGAGTAGTGGCTTGATCCGTCTTGATGGTCTCGATGTAACGCTCATGGATCCGGTTGCCTTGCGTAAGGCGGTTGGCTGTGTCCCACAGGATATTAACCTGTTCTATGGCACGGTCCGGGAAAATATCACTCTGGGTGCGGGCGCGGTTGATGATGAAACCGTTGTCAGGGCAGCCAAAATGGCGGGCGTCACAGACTTTACCAACATTCATCCGGAAGGGATGGATATGCCGGTCACAGAGCGTGGTGCGAACCTGTCAGGTGGTCAGCGACAGGCGATTGCTGTTGCCAGAGCCTTTATGCACGATCCTTCCATCATGGTGCTGGATGAGCCCACCAGCTCCATGGATCACAAGTCTGAACAGCTCATCAAGGATCAACTGCAAACGTATTGCAGCAATAAAACACTCGTACTCGTTACTCACCGGATGTCATTACTGGATCTTGTTGAACGTCTGATTGTGATTGATCGGGGACGAATTGTTGCGGATGGCCCGAAAGGTCAGGTCATGGAAGCGTTAAAACACGGGAAAATTGTCATCAGTTAGCCTGATAATCATGAGCACATTACGAGAAAAGCTAGGTCAGATCATTGAGTGTACAGCAACCCGGCTGAAGGCATGGACCCTCTGGCTGGTGATGCTTCCTGTCAGCTTTATAAAAAAGCTAATTAATAACCCTCGGGCAATCAAAAACTTTTTTTCCCGCTCGGAAGAAAGTGATTTTAAGTCAGAGTCCATCGAAGTATCGCTGCAGGATTCCTCGTATGTCACGGTTTTTGTCAGTGTGACCGGTACCGCATTGATCGTCATCGCTCTGATCTGGGCTTCTTACGCTGAGCTGGATGAGATTACTCGTGGTGCTGGCACAGTGATTCCCTCGTCCCGGTTGCAGGTCGTTGAAAACCTGGAAGGGGGGATTATCAAAAAAATCTACGTGAAGGATGGTGATCAGGTACGAGCCGGGCAACCGCTTTTGCAGTTGGATGATGTTCATTTCACCGCCAAGTTTCGTGAGAATGAGCTGGAATATTTCAGTGAGTTTGCCAAAGTGGTGCGTCTTGAGGCTGAAGTGAATGGTGAAAGCCTTAACTTTCCCGAAGATCTGAGCGGTTACCTGGAATACATTCACCGTGAACGCGATTTTTATGATAGCCGCAAACGCACCCTTGATCAGGGCTGGATGATTGCCGAACAGGAAGTCGCTAAAATTTATCAGGAGCTTGCGTCCATGAAGGCGAAGCATTCCCACCTTGAAAAAAGTTATGCATTAATGAAAAAGGAATATGACCTCACCAAGCCCATGGCTGAAGAGGGGGTTGTATCCAAGGTTCAACTGCTGCGGCTGGAACAGAAGGTCAGTGAGATCGAAAGCCAGTTAGCGGATGCTACACATTCTATTCCCAAGCTGGAAGCTGCATGGAGCCAGGCGCAGGGTAAGCGGGAGGAGCTTGGTCTTCAGTTTCGTGAAAAGGCTATCGATGAGCTCAAGACCGCTGAGTTAAAACTGGCACAGTTAACGGTTAACCGGAATTCGCTGAAAGACCGGGTGTCCAGAACGATCGTTCGATCACCGGTGGACGGCGTAGTGAAGAAAATCCATATCAATACGATTGGTGGTGTGGTTGATCCCGGCATGGAACTGGTTGATATCATTCCGGTGGATGACTCCTTGCTGGTTGAAGTCAAGGTGCCTGCAAAGGATATTGCCTTTATGCGACAGGACCTGAAGGCAATGGTCCGTTTTACTGCGTATGATTTCACGGTATACGGCGGGCTGACGGGGGAAGTGGTCCATGTCAGCCCGGATGCTCTCGAGGAAGAAGACGGTAGTTATTATTACCTGGCCGAGGTCAGAACAGAAAAATCCTATTTCGGAACCAACGAAAAACAGTTGCCTATCATTCCCGGGATGCAAGCTGAAGTCGATATTATGACGGGTAAGAAAACCGTTCTGGAATATTTAATGAAACCGATCCTAAGAGCCAGAAAAGTGGCGCTGACAGAACGATAAAAAGGAACACTGTTTTTATCCGATAGTTATTTTAGGTGTTTATATATTTTTTGATAGTGATGTGTGCGTTGTTTGATGAATAAGGAGTAAGCGTTCTGCACTTCAGGGAGTTCGTATGATTAACAGGCGCTTAACAATACGAGGTCTGTCAATTTGGCTGCTATCAGCCTGGATTGCATCTTCCAGTGCGACAACGTTGGAGGACGTGATTCTTATTACCCTGAAAGAACATCCTGATATTCTTGCCGCTAAAAGCCGTGTAACAACTGAAAGTCTTAAAGCCGATCAAAGTGAAGCCGGTTTGTATCCCACCATGGATGTCAGTGCTGCCATTGGTGTTCAGAGAAAGGATAGCCCCAGTACTCGGAGTAATGGTAATGATAAAGACAATATAGAACGTAATGAGTCGTCTCTTATTGTTAGGCAAAATGTGTTTAAGGGGTTCGAAACCGTCCGACGGATGGAACAATATGACCATGGTTCCAAGGCCAGAGAATTTGAATCATTAAATACACAGGGCTCTATTGCTCTGAAGGTCGCTGAAGTTTTTATCGGTGTTCTGGAGAAGCAGAAGCAGCTTGAACTGGCTGAAAATAACCGCGATCTTCATGAAAAAACTAAGAAACAAATCACCAGTTTGTTTAATCAGGGGTTGGCGAGCGAATCTGATCTGGCTCAGATAAGTGGTCGAACATCACAATCGAGAGCGTTTGTTGTAGGTGCAAAAAGTGAATTAGACAGAGCGCTTAGTAGTTATATTTCGGTGGTTAACCGCAAAGCAGATAATTTGCTGATGCCAAAGGTGTTCAAGCTTGGTTTCAAGACTTTGGATCAGGCGATGAACCAGTTGGATGCGCACCCTTTAATGCGCGCATCTCAGGAACAGGTTAACAGTGCGGATGCTGCTTATCAGGCTAGCCTTAGTGTCTACTACCCCAGTGTGAATGTTGAATTTACCCATCAGCGAACCCGTGATGCGGACGGTGTGACAGGTCATGATGAAAGCTCTGTGGCCAAATTGAGTATGTCATACAATTTGTACCGTGGTGGTGGTGATCAGGCATTGGTGGGGCAGGCGGCATCGCAAGCGCAGCTAATTCGTGCAGAAAGACAGAAAACGCATCGACGACTTGTGCTTGAGCTCAAGCAGGCGTGGTATCTGTACGAATCATTAACGCAGCAAAAGCCCTATTTACAGGAGCACGTTAATAACAGTATTAAAACACTGAATGCTTACACCAAGCAGTTTGATCTTGGGCAGCGTACTCTGGTGGATGTTCTGAATACGGCGACGGAGTTATATCAAGCCAGAAAAACATTTGTCAGGCATGAATTCGATATCATGTTGTCAAAGTACCGCTTACTGAATGCTGCGGGCCAATTAATGGAGCGGCTCAAGTTTTCTGTGACTCAAAATAAAAAAGAAGGCTGATAAATATACATTCCTACTTGAGATAAATTGGCCCGTATGGATCGGGCCAAATGTTTGATTTAAATCCGATCGTTGATTTTTCTTGGGCCAAGATAGTGTTCAGACGCGTTTTCGTTGGCAGTCTGAGCAGGTTGCGATTCAAGTTTTTGCAGAAAATTAGCCGGAATAAGGTGTCTGATGGCATCCCTTTCTTCCAGCAGTTCCTGTTCTGTGATTTTGAAATAATCCCTTGAAAGGTCATTCAGTGTCAGGCCGTTAATGATCTGGTACCGGCCATAATTGCATCGTACTGGGTAGGAGAAGAAAATCCCTTTCTCAACATCATAGCTACCATCACTCATCACACTCATGCTGACATAGTCGTTCTGTCGCGTGCCGTGCACCCAGTCGTGCATATGGTCGATAATGGCTTGTGCCGCAGAAGAGGTGCTTGAATGCCCGCACACCTGAATGATTTCAGCCCCTCGCTTTTGAATACGGGGAATGTAGGTGTTTCGATACCACTCTGTATCAATCTGAGGCATGACTGGATTTCCATGCATCATGGCATGGTGGAGGTCAGGGTACATGGTGGGCGAATGATTGCCCCAGATGATGACTTTCCGAATATCCTGTGGGTTGCAGGATTTTTTGCTGGCCAGAATGCCGACCGCGCGGTTGTGATCCAGACGTGTCAGCGCGCTGAATTGCGTCGGGCTCAAGTCGGGGGCGTTGCTGCAGGCAATTAACGCATTGGTGTTGGCTGGGTTGCCGACGACCACCACTCTGACATCCGGGTTGGCGTAGCGATTGATCGCCTGGCCCTGTACGGAAAATATCTCGGCATTTGCCGTCAGTAAGTCACTACGCTCCATGCCCTGAACGCGGGGTTTGGCGCCGATGAGAATCGCATAGTGGGCGCCGGAAAAACCGCTGTCTGGGTTGTCATGCAGACTGATCGAATGCATCAATGGATAGGCACAGTCTTCCAGTTCCATGGCTATGCCCCGAAGAGCATCAATAGCCTGGGGCACTTCGATCAATTGGAGATAAACCGGCTGGTCGTTACCAAACATGTCGCCGGCGGCGATCCTGAAGAGCAGGGCTCGGCTGATGCTTCCCGCTGCGCCGGTAACTGCGACACGCACAGGTTTCTTCATAGGGAGATTAACCTTCGTTGAAGTGAAACGGGCAGGAGGAAGTGTAGTCAAGAGAACAGGGTAGTCATTGGATGACTACCCTGTTTTTAAGCAATGCGGGGGTTATTTGCCAACGCGAACGGCCAGCACATCACAGGTAGCGCCGTGGAGAATGCTGGTGGATGTTGATCCCAGGATCAGCGCCAATCCATGTCGACCATGACTGCCAACGACAATCAGATCAATATCATGTTCTTCGGCAATGCGATGCACTTCCCGTTCGGGGCGACCGTATACCACATGCTGATCGCCTTTTTCGATATTGATCTTGCCAGCCAGTTTGTTGATACGCTCGCGGGCTTGCTGGGTGATCTCATCCTGCAGGGTGGTCAGGTCGAGGGGAATATCGCTGCCGTAGGCGACACTGAGGGGTTCCACGACATGGACCAGGGTCAGCCGGGCGTCATTGGCTTCGGCGATGGCCTGGGCCTTGTTCAGCACTTCATCAGCTTCCTCGGTCAGGTCGACAGCTACCAGAACGTGCTTGTACAGGCTCATTGTATGTTCCTTCTTCGGTTCGTAAAGAGGCTGTTCCTGATGTCTATCCGCCCGATTTTGCCGGCAGGCCTTGCCCGAAACCGAGACATGCAGGCAGACTTACATCAACATACTAAAACAAAATGCTGAGAAGTGTATGACCTGGCTCATAGTTTTACTGATTTTGGCGGTGATTGCAGGGAATCTGATGTGGCTGATGCCATCAAAGCGGGAACGCCAGCAGATGGCATTTCGACAGGCGGCCTTCACAAAAAAAATGAACGTCAGTGAGTACAAGGATCTGGAGAAACTCCCGGATGCCTGTGATCCAGAGGTTCACTGGATGGAGTACGTCCTCTCAACCGAAAGTTCTTTGAATATTCATGTGCCTATTGTTCTTCAGCGTAAGACAAATGATGCCTGGTTATTACCGGATGCCCTGAACCATCAGGCTATTGCTGGATTACTGGAAGAACTCCCATCCGGTGTTGTCCAGATTATCATCCGGCAAATGAGCGTGGTGGCTTTGTGGGATGAGCGGGGCGATAAGAATACTGTTGATCAGCTTCATACTGTTCTGACTTCACTTCGAGATGCTTATCTCTGAGCTATTGAATGTTAATAACAATCATGCAGAAGCCTGTGAAGAGAGCTGCTATTTTGCAGGGCATTCTGTTCGGTTGATATTTCTGAGAATGTCGGTAAATACCTAAATCACCCTTGACATTACGTAGCTTTTCCTTGAAGGTTTCACACCGGATTCAAACGGTCGTATGAATTGCATACGGCTCTTTGTCAGAACACGAACAGGTAGCCAGGGAATGGCAGTGAAAAAATCCTTCAATGCCCGGTGCGGACCTCGGCTGCAGCGGGTTGTTGTACAGGCCTAGAGTGTCGCACAAACGTGGAGAAACGTTCATGATTTACGAAGGCCAGGCCATCACCGTCACGTTGCTGGATGATGGCATTGCTCAGCTGAATTTTGACCTGCAAGGGGAGTCCGTCAACAAGTTCAACCAGACCACCCTGAAAGAACTGCATGAAGCCACTGATGCCATCAGGGCGAGCAGTGATGTCAAGGGTGTGGTTGTCACCAGTTCCAAGGACGTCTTTATCGTCGGCGCCGATATCACTGAATTTACCGATACTTTTGCCTTGCCTGAAGAAGAACTGATGGGCTGGGTGCTGAAAGCGAATGCCGTATTCAGCAATTTTGAAGATCTGCCTGTACCGACTGTCACTGCCATCAATGGCATGGCTCTGGGTGGCGGATTTGAAATGTGTCTGTCGTCTGACTACCGGGTGATGTCCACTAAAGCTAAGGTGGGCTTACCGGAAGTTAAGCTGGGTCTGTTCCCGGGCTTCGGGGGAACGGTTCGTTTGTCCCGCGTTGTGGGTGCGGACAATGCCATCGAGTGGATCTGCATGGGCAACGAAAACCGTGCAGATGCCGCGCTGAAAGTGGGTGCGGTAGACGCGGTCGTTGAACCCGAGCAACTGCTGGAAGCGGCCATTGACCTGGTTAAGCGCGCAGGTGCGGGTGAACTGGATTATCAGGCCAAGCGTCAGGAAAAACTGGATGCGGTCAAGCTGCCCCCGATGGAGCAGATGATGGCGTTTAATTCGGCCATTGGCTTTGTTGCCGGCAAGGCTGGTCCTAATTACCCTGCGCCGGTTGAAGCTATCAAAGTCATGCAGAAGC
The DNA here is from genome assembly GCA_964291505.2 of uncultured Kistimonas sp. Taxonomy (GTDB): domain Bacteria; phylum Pseudomonadota; class Gammaproteobacteria; order Pseudomonadales; family Endozoicomonadaceae; genus Kistimonas. The sequence goes on from OZ220216.1 coordinate 1,628,363, forward strand.
ATGCTGGTAAGAAGCGCGACCAAGCCATTGAAATTGAAGCAAAAGGCTTCGTAAAAATGGCCAAGACTTCTGTGGCCAGTAACCTGATCGGCTTGTTCCTGAATGATCAGGCGCTGAAGAAAACAGCCAAGGCTTATGAGAAGCAAGCCAAGCCGGTCAAGCAGGCGGCGGTGCTGGGTGCCGGTATCATGGGGGGCGGTATTGCCTACCAGTCGGCCTACAAGGGCACACCGATTATCATGAAGGATATCAATCAGGCCGGTATTGATCTTGGTCTGAACGAGGCGAAAAAACTGCTGACCAAGCGGGTTGAGCGTAAGAAAATGGATGCGGCGAAGATGGGGGACACCCTGAATCGTATCGTGCCCACGCTGTCTTACGGCGATTTCAAGGAAGTCGACGTTATCGTCGAAGCTGTTGTTGAAAACGTCAAGGTTAAGCATGCCGTTCTGGCTGAAGCAGAGAAGCAGATTCGTGATGATGCGATACTGACCTCGAACACCTCAACGATCTCCATCAATACGCTGTCGGAAGCACTTGATCGTCCGGAAAACTTCTGTGGTATGCACTTCTTCAACCCGGTGCACATGATGCCGCTGGTGGAAGTTATCCGTGGAGAGAAGACCAGTGAAGAAACCATTGCCACAGTGGTCAGCTATGCCAAGGCCATGGGTAAAACGCCGGTTGTCGTCAATGACTGTCCGGGCTTCTTGGTAAACCGTGTCCTGTTCCCTTATTTCGGTGGTTTTGCCGGATTGCTGCGTGACGGTGCTGACTTCCAGCAGGTCGACAAGGTCATGGAGCGCTTTGGCTGGCCGATGGGTCCTGCCTACCTGATGGATGTCGTCGGCATTGATACCGGTGTTCATGCTGAAGGGGTCATGGCAGACGGCTTCCCTGATCGCATGAAGCGCGACTTCAAGAGCGCCGTTGACGTAATGTTCGAAAACAATCGTCTCGGACAGAAGAATAATATCGGTTTCTACAAGTATGAAACTGACAAGCGCGGCAAGCCGAAGAAAGTGGTTGATGAAGGCACCTATGAGCTGATTGCGCCCGTGTGTGCTGAGCGTCGTGACTTTGAAACCGATGAAATTATCGCGCGTATGATGATCCCAATGTGTCTGGAAGTGGTTCGTTGCCTGGAAGACGGCATTGTTCAGACTGCGGCAGATGCTGACATGGGCCTCATCTTCGGCATTGGCTTCCCGCCATTCCGCGGTGGTGCGCTGCGTTATATCGATGAAATGGGTGTTGCTGAGTTTGTTGACCTGGCTGACAAGTATGCGGACCTCGGACCGCTGTACCAGGCAACAGAAGGACTCCGGAAAATGGCCGCTGAAGGGAAAACCTTCTTTTAAGGTTGTTCAGGAAGTTCCGTAACAGATAACGCCTGGCCCGGTCTGTATCGGGCCTGATAAGAATTCAGGAGCAAACGACATGAGTCTGAATCCGAGAGATGCGGTGATCGTCGATGCGGTCCGCACGCCGATGGGTAAGTCCAGAAATGGGCAGTTTCGTAATGTGCGGGCAGAGAAACTGTCTGCCGAGCTGATTGAAGCCCTCAAGGCCCGTAATCCGAACTGGAACACTCGGGAAACGGAAGATGTGATCTGGGGCTGTGTGAACCAGACCAAAGAGCAGGGCATGAACATTGCCCGTAACATCGCCATGCTGGCGGATCTGCCCCGTGAAGTGGCTGCGCAGACCGTTAACCGTCTGTGTGGCTCTTCCATGCAGGCGCTGCATACGGCGGCCATGGGTATCGCTACCGGTAACGGTGATGTGTTTGTGGTCGGCGGTGTAGAGCACATGGGCCACGTAAAAATGGACCATGGTATTGACCTGAACCCGGAAGGTTCCAAGCATTACGCGAAAGCGTCCAACATGATGGGCCTGACGGCTGAAATGCTGGGTCGTATGCATGGTATCAACCGTCAGCAGCAGGATGAATTTGCGCTGCGCTCCCACAAGAAAGCGTGGGAAGCTACGGTCGAGGGTCGCTGGAAGAATGAAATCGTGCCGATCGAAGGTCATGATGCCAATGGCTTCAAGGTGAAGTGTGAAATTGATGAAGTTATTCGTCAGGACGCCACACTGGAAGCCATGAGCAGCCTTAAGCCGGTCTTTGACCCGAAAGGTGGTACGGTGACAGCGGGTTCTTCTTCTGCGCTGTCTGACGGTGCTGCAGCACTGCTGGTGATGTCTGCTGAGCGTGCGCAGGCGGCAGGTCTGAATATCCGTGCCAAAATTCGCTCTATGGCTGTGGCAGGCTGTGAAGCGGCGATCATGGGTTATGGGCCTGTACCGGCCACCAAGAAAGCGCTGAAGCGCGCCGGCTTGTCCATTGACGATATTGATTACTTCGAGCTGAATGAAGCGTTTGCGGCGCAGGCGTTGCCAGTCGCCAAGGACCTCAAGTTGCTCGATAAGGTCGAAGATCGCGTCAACCTCAATGGCGGTGCGATTGCACTGGGTCATCCGCTGGGTTGTTCCGGTGCGCGGATCACAGGCACACTCCTGAACGTACTTGAGTGGAAAGGCGGTACTCTGGGGCTTGCTACCATGTGTATCGGCCTTGGTCAGGGAATTGCCACGGTGATCGAACGCGTGTAAGGCGTAGTTTGATTATGTGAAATAAATCAGACCCCGGTAAGCTTTTGCCGGGGTCTGTTGTTTTTACCCTGACAAATAGAGTAGAGTTTTCCGCCGAAAAAGGATCGCTGTCCGTGGGGACGATCGATTGGCGCATTGCTTGGAAAACGCTATCCATTCAGCTGTCTGATACACGTCTGACCATGACAGCACATGACGGGGGATGGTTGCGTTGTCAGTGTTTCAATCCGTACTGTTATTGGCGTATCTCGCTTTGATTCACTAGATTCGGTTTTAACAGTGTTTGCATTCGTGCGGTGAAGAAGGTATCCCTTAAATGATTTGGCGGGGTAGCTTTGTGGGCTGGCTTTATAGCAAAACAGATAAAATGCTTTTGAATCAGTCACCTGGCTCGCTTTCTTGACCCGGCGTATGTTAAACCTTATATATTGACGCGATCTGCATAGCTCCCCTGTCCCGATCTGAACCGAGAGGCAGGAACCCGCAACAGGATGTGAAAAACAGTATGGGTAAATCACTGGTCATTGTGGAGTCGCCCGCCAAGGCGAAAACCATTAACAAGTACCTGGGAAAAGACTTTATCGTCAAATCCAGTGTCGGCCATATCAGGGATCTTCCGGTCAGTGGCAGTGGCTCTCGCACGCCTGTTGATCCGAAAGCGCGGGCGAAGGCAGCGGCTGAAACCCGCAAAATGACGCCTGAGCAGAAAGAGAAACATAAGAAGCAGAAAGCGCGTGAGCAGCTGATCGGCCGGATGGGTATTGACCCTGAAAACGGCTGGGATGCCCATTACGAAGTGCTGCCAGGCAAAGAGAAAGTGGTCGACGAGTTGCGTCGTTTGGCCCAGGCGGCAGAAACCGTTTATCTCGCAACGGATTTGGACCGCGAGGGGGAGGCCATTGCCTGGCACCTGCAGGAAACCATAGGTCCTGACGTGGCTGACTATCGTCGTGTCACATTCAATGAAATCACCAAGAGCGCTATTAACGAAGCTTTCCAGAGCCCCGGTCGTCTGAATATTGATCGCGTTAATGCGCAACAGGCACGGCGTTTTCTTGATCGTGTCGTGGGTTACATGGTTTCACCATTGCTGTGGGCAAAAATTGCCCGTGGTCTTTCTGCTGGCCGTGTTCAGTCGGTTGCCGTCCGCTTGATTGTTGAGCGTGAACGCGAAATCAGAAAGTTTGTGCCTGAAGAATTCTGGGAGGTGTATGCCGATCTTGCCACCGGAAACGGTGAAGCTGCGCGATTCCAGGTTACCAAAGAAAAGGGTGAAAACTTCCGTCCTGTCAGCAAGGCGCAAACCGATGCGGCTCTTGCACTGTTGAAGTCTGCCGGTTATACGGTTCGCTCACGGGATGATAAGCCGACGTCTACTAAGGCGCCGGCGCCGTTTATCACATCAACTCTTCAGCAGGCAGCCAGTACGCGGTTGGGATTCAGTGTCAAGAAAACCATGACGCTGGCTCAGCGCCTCTATGAGGCAGGGCATATTACGTATATGCGAACCGACTCAACCAATTTGAGTGCTGAGGCAGTGGCATCTGCGCGTGATTATATTAATGGTCGTTTTGGACAGGATTATCTACCCGATCAGCCCAATATCTATTCCAGTAAGGATGGTGCGCAGGAAGCTCACGAAGCAATTCGTCCTTCTGATGTTGAAGCATCACCGGGCACCTTGTCCGGACTGGAAAAAGATGCCGAGCGTTTGTATGACCTGATCTGGCGACAGTTTGTGGCTTGCCAGATGGTGCCTGCACGGTATTTGAGTACCAGTATTACCGTAGAAGCAGCACAGTTTGAGCTGAAAACCAAAGGGCGCACGCTGAAGTTTGATGGTTTTACCCGGGTTCTTCCGCCGCTGTCTAAAAAAGGTGAAGATGTCATTCTGCCGGACATCCAGCCTCAGCAGAGTTTGAATCTTAATAAGCTGGACCCTCGCCAGTTGTTTACTCGTCCACCTGCGCGTTTTTCTGAAGCAGCACTGGTCAGGGAGCTGGAAAAGCGGGGTATTGGCAGGCCATCGACCTACGCCTCCATTATTTCAACGATTCAGGATCGTGGTTACGTATCGCTGAAGAATCGCCGGTTTTATGCAGAAAAGATTGGCGACATCGTTACAGATCGTCTGGTAGAAAATTTCCACGACCTTCTGGATTACAGCTTTACAGCGAAGATGGAAGAGAGTCTGGATGAGGTGGCGGAATCTCAGAAAGAATGGAAGCAACTGCTTGATGCCTTCTATGCAGAATTCAAGCAGAAGCTGGAACAGGCTGAGCAAACCGATGGTGGTATGCGTGCCAATGAGCCGGTTCTGACAGCAATTGAATGCCCGGCATGTGGTCGCCATATGCAGATCCGTACAGCGAGTACTGGTGTATTCCTGGGGTGTTCGGGCTATACCTTGCCGCCGAAAGAACGTTGCAAGACAACAATCAACCTGGTGCCAGGTGAAGAAGCTATCAATGCTGATGATGAGAACGCAGAAGTCAATGCGCTCCGTGCCAAGCATCGATGTGGCAAGTGTGGCACTGCGATGGACAGCTACCTGATTGATGAGCAGCGCAAGCTGCATATCTGTGGTAATAATCCGGATTGCGATGGCTATGAAATTGAACAGGGGCAGTTCAAGATCAAGGGTTATGAGGGCCCCACACTGGAATGTGACAAGTGTGGCTCTGAAATGCAGCTGAAGAGCGGCCGGTTTGGCAAGTATTTTGGTTGTACCAACAGTGAGTGCAGTAATACCCGCAAGCTGCTGAAAAATGGTCAGCCAGCGCCGCCGAAAATGGATCCTGTGCCCATGCCGGAGCTGCGGTGTATCAAGGTTGATGATACCTACATTCTGCGGGATGGCGCGTCGGGCCTCTTCCTAGCGGCGAGCCAGTTTCCGAAAAATCGGGAAACCCGTGCGCCGCTTGTGAGTGAGTTGATTCCTCACCGGAAGGAGATCGACAGCAAGTACCATTTTCTTCTGGATGCACCTGCTACTGACCCGGACGGTAATCCCAGTATTATCCGGTTTAGTCGTAAGACTGGTCAGCAGTACGTCATGACTGAAGTGGATGGCAAGTCAACAGGCTGGCAGGCGTTTTACGAAGATGGCCGCTGGCAGGAGAAGCAGACTAAGAAGAAAAAACAGGCATGAAGCAATCCGTGCGGGCCAGAACCAATCAGAAATTGTATATGGCCCGTCTCAATCTCGATCATTGGGAGTCTCTTCTGTCCAGTAAAGCCTTGCCTGTTGAAGGTGAGGCTTGCCGGGAAAGCTTTCTGTTTCATGCTGTTGGCGCTTATCGCTCTCTTTTAGCGGAAATGCTGGAAGCGGCGGATATTGATGCCAGCACTGAAACGGCTGAACAGGCGGTTCTAGTTGTTGATAAATATGGCAAAACGGTAGCGGAACTCTCGGCGCTGTTGCAGCTTGAAGAAACGCCGGAAAGCTGGTTGTCAGCATTGCTGATGAAATGGGATGGTTGCTGGCTACCTTCCATAGCTGGTGTGGTTGAATCTGCACCTGTTGAATGTATTCCACTCAAGGAAGTCGGTAATCATACGGTTAAATTTTCTGATGCACCTGAAAGCTACCGGATGATTTATGAGTCATTGAAAGCAATGATTGCCTGGGTTAGGTCGCAAATGGTTGAATGGTGATGGCAAGCGGCAGTATGCTTTGCTGATTCCGAGCCGATCATTTCTTCGCCATACAATCAGGAAAGCAGTGTAGATGTCAGATGATTATGTGTTAGAAATTGTTGAGATTTCCGAGGGTGAGATTGTTTTAAAAACCCGCCATGATCACAACACGCTGCTAACCCTGAAGTTTTCATCAGATGCATTGGATTATCTTGATAACCGCTACCTGGATGTTGCTAAAGTGATGCTTAATGCCGGGATGCAGGCCGCAACCGGCGTCGATGAAGCAGAGGCTTCTCTGTTCATCGGGCGCAGGCTGCACTGAAAAAATCTGGCAATACGGGTTGCTTGCGGGTCGTTTTTCGCCCCCGAATCGCCAGAGCATCCGATCTTCCGAATGTGGCGGATCGTTCCAGTTGGTCAAGACCTTGCTCAGACAGGTCGTTTATCCAGACGACAACGGTGTGACTATTGCCGCTGCTCAATGCGCGGCATGCGAGATTTAGCGCTTGATCAGACGTGTCAGCTGTCAGCATGAGCAGCTTGTTGGTATTTAAGTCGGCGTTTTTAAGCCAATGGCTGATTTCGCTGGTAAAGGCTGATGATGCAATCAGGGTAAGCCAACGGTCATCATGATTGCGGGTCAGCTGTGACAGGATAGGTGTGATCAGACAAATGCTGAGGCTGCTGAAGGCAGGTGCAATCACTTCATTGACACGTCCATATGGGCGATCATCCTGATAGAATGCCTCGTTCATGCCGGATGGCTGGTGGAGTCCGAATTCGTGCGGATGAAGCGTCTGCGGTTGAATCATCGAATACATCATCAGTTTCTCCAAAAAAGCCCTGGTTTACTTTGCTTAAGCTGTTTTACTGATCATCCATTAGCCTTAATGGCGAATAACCCCGACACTGAGTCCTTCTATGGTGAGGGGGTCGGTCTTCAAATCGACTTCTATGGTGTTGAATTCTTCGTTTTCCGGGTGAAGCAAGACTTTAGCGCCTTTTTTTTCAAACCGTTTCACCGTGACTTCGTCATCAATGCGGGCTACGACGATCTGGCCATTGTGCACATCGGATGTGCGATGCACTGCCAGCAGGTCACCGTCCATGATGCCGATGTCTTTCATGCTCATTCCCTTAACACGCAGGAGATAGTCGGCCTTTGGATGAAAAAATTCCGGGTTGACCTTGCAGTGGTCTTCAATATGTTCCTGAGCAAGGATCGGCATCCCGGCGGCAACCTGGCCGATTATGGGTAAGCCTTCGGCTTCATTGGTGTTGTCGTCGGGAATGCGGATGCCTCGAGATGCGCCAGAAATGATTTCAATGGCACCTTTGCGGGCCAGTGCACGTAAGTGTTCTTCTGCAGCATTCGGTGAGCGGAATCCCAACTCTTTAGCGATTTCGGCGCGTGTCGGGGGAAATCCGGTGTTCTCAATATGCGATTTAATGAGAGCCAGAATTTCTGCCTGACGGGGAGTGAGCTTGATCATGCCGCTACCTATTCTGTCGTTATATACAGTAACTGTGATTATATACAGTTGTTTGGTGTCTGCAATAAGAAATGTTGTTGGTATGTCGCAGTAATGAGACGTTATCGCAGATAAAAACGACGTCTTGTAGTAATGATTTGTTTCATTAAGTGTGTAATTTTCTTGTAATCATCTGAATTCCTTGACAAAAGGCTCTGGACATACGATCGTTTCAAACGATCGTTTGCTTCAGGTATAAAAAATAAGATGTTATGGCTCAGTCAGATACTGTAGACCGAATACTGGATGCCGCTGAATCCCTGTTCGCAGAGAAGGGATTTGCTGAGACATCGCTACGGACAATTACCAGCAAGGCCGGCGTGAATCTTGCGGCTGTCAATTATCACTTTGGCTCCAAGAAGGCTTTGATACAGGCGGTATTTACCCGTTTTCTGGATCCCTTCTGTGCCCGGTTGGCAGAAGAAGTTTCTAAAATTCCCAAAGATAAAGAGCCGTCACTGGAAGAGTTACTTCGCTTGCTGGTCGACCAGATTCTTGCGACAAAACCTCGCGGGGAGAAGGATTTGGCGGTCTTTATGCGGCTGCTGGCGTTGGCGTTTACTGAAACACAGGGGCATCTGCGGCGTTATTTGCAGGATATTTATGGTGATGTACTCTCCGGTTATTTGAAGCTGGTTGTTGCAGCCTCGCCGGCCTTGCCACGTAACGAACTGTTCTGGCGTATCCACTTCATGATGGGAACAGTGATTTTCTCCATGTCAGGTTTTGAAGCGCTCAAGTCGATTGCTGACTATGAATACGGAGAAAAAGCCACGATCGAGAAAACCCTGCACCGGATGGAGCCTTTCCTCGCGGCAGCCATGCGTGCCCAGCTAGATTCATAAGTCGTAACCGGTAATACTGTGATGGTTGACCATTACTCGTATTCATCGGTTACCTATGCATATCACCATTCATATTGCTTCTCAGGAACTTGTTCTTCATTCGCCAGACGGTGATCGTATCTATTCCATCTCTTCAGGCTCTAATGGTGTTGGCCAGGAGAATGGAAGTTATCAGACACCGTTGGGAAAACACATTATCCGTGCACGAATTGGTGAAGGGCTCCCCGAGAATGCGGTTCTGGTGGGGCGACGATTCACGGGTGAAATCTATTGTCCTGAATTAAGAGCTCAGTATCCTGAGCGCAGGGATTGGATTCTGACCCGTATTCTCTGGCTAAGTGGGCTTGAACCAGGCTTTAACCGGCATGGTAGCGTTGATACCATGCGTCGGTATATTTATATTCACGGTTCGCCAGATACCGCCGAGATGGGTAAACCTGGTTCCCGTGGCTGCATTCGCATGCATAATCGCGATATTCTTGATCTGTTTCCCCGGACTGCGCCGGGTATGTCCGTCACCATTCTTGAAAACTGATACTGGAGTATTCCCATGACACAGGGCGTCCTGATGCTGGACCTGAAAGGCCTTCATCCTGACAGTGTTGAAATTGACCGGTTGTCCAAGGCGTCAGTGGGGGGCGTGATTCTTTTTTCACGAAATTACCAGGATGCTGATCAGTTACGGCAACTGGTTGCCGCCATTCGGTCGGTCAGGCCGGATATGCTGATAACGGTTGACCAGGAGGGTGGGAGAGTTCAGCGTTTTCGCGGAGAACCGTTCACGCGATTACCGCCAATGGGGGTGCTTGGCGACTTGTATCAGTCCGCTGATCCGCAGAGTGCGATTGATCTTGCCAGGGAGTGCGGCTGGCTTATGGCCAGTGAGGTTCGGGCTTTTGATATTGATCTTTCTCTCGCGCCGGTTCTGGATCTTGATCGGGGTTTGTCCCGTGCCATAGGGGATCGATCGTTCGGTGCCGTTCCTGAGTTTGTTATCCCGCTGGCGAGTGCATTTGTAGAAGGAATGCATGAGGTGGGCATGGCTGCCACGGGCAAGCATTTTCCCGGACATGGGGGTGTTTCTGCAGATTCTCATATCGCTTTACCCAGGGATACGCGTACGCTCGAGGAGCTTGAAGCTGATCTCAGTGTATTCAAGGCGATGATTGGACAAGGTGTTGAGGCAATGATGCCTGCCCACGTCGCCTTTACTGCCTTTGATAATGTACCTGCCGGATTTTCTCCTTACTGGCTGCAGCAAGTGTTACGGGGCCAGCTTGGTTTTGAGGGTGTTGTCTTTAGTGATTGCCTCAATATGGCTGCCGCCAGTATTTCTGGTGGTTTTCCGGCCAGAGCCAAAGCCGCTCTCGACGCGGGTTGTGACATGATACTGGTCTGCAATAATCAGGATGGCGCACAGGAGGTGGTAGACTGGCTTGAAAGTGAACCAAGAGAGGCCAGTTCTCGGTTGTCCCGGTTGAGAGCAACTCAGGCGGTTGATTTAACGGTGTTGATAAATTCCGAGCGCCGACAGGACTGTCGGAAACGACTTGAGGCGCTGGTCGATGAAGGATTATGGCGGTGATTGATTATGAGGCGCTGTTTCGGTTCATACAGGATCGCGATGGCTGGATTTTTCATATCGGTTTAATTTTGCTGGCAACCCTCGCTGTGCATGGATTAATGCAGGTGGTGTTGAAGCGGCTTGAGGCAGGTTTTGCCCGAACCACTACGTTGTGGGACGATGCGTTTATCCTGGCGTTGAGAACTCCGGTTTTACTCATTATCTGGGTGGCAGGTATCTCTTTTGCCGGTGATGTTGCCCAGAATGAGACCGGTGCTGCCATCTTCAAGGCGATTGATTCGATTAGGGATCTGATTGTCATTGTGGTTGTGAGCTGGTTCTGCATTCGCTTTATTCGTGAGGTGGAGCGGAAGATTCTATCGAATACAACCAGCACTCGGCATCTTGATGAAACGACGGCTCAGGCGTTGAGCAAGCTACTGAAAGCTGTAGTGATCATTGCTGCTGTGCTGGTAGCCATGCAGACCCGCGGTTTCAGTATTTCCGGATTGCTGGCCTTTGGTGGTGTAGGCGGACTCGCCGTAGGGTTTGCGGCAAAAGATATGCTCGCCAACTTCTTCGGCGGTTTCATGATTTATCTGGATCGACCGTTCAAGGTAGGGGATTGGATACGGTCTCCGGATAAGAATATCGAAGGCGTGGTTGAGTACATAGGTTGGCGCCAGACACGTATACGGACATTTGATCAACGACCTCTCTATGTGCCCAATGCGACATTTAGCAGTATTTCGGTCGAAAACCCATCACGCATGCGTAACCGGAGAATTAATGAAGTCATCGGTATTCGCTACCGGGATGCCCATTGTATTACCCAGATACTGGATGATATCAGGGATTATCTGGCCAATAATCCTGAAATAGCTAAAGACAGAACATTGATGGTCAACTTTACCCGTTTCGGCGGATCGTCCCTTGATTTCTTTATCTACTGTTTCACTAAGACGACCGATTGGGTCATGTTTGAACAGATCAAGGAAAATGTGTTGTTAAGAATTATGACCATCATTCATTCCCATGGTGCTGATATCGCCTTTCCTACCACTACGCTGGATATTCCTGACCCTTTGCCTATGAGTGTGCAGGATGATACGCCAGAAGAGCCTGTAGAAGGTGATGCATCATGAGTATGACAGCGATTATTGGTGGTACCGGATTAACAGAACTGGACGGGTTAAACATCCAGCGAAAGGAGATTCTCGAAACATGCTGGGGGGCTGTGTCGGCACCGGTGCTGATCGGGGACTTCCATGGTCATGAAGTGGTATTTTTAGCACGCCATGCGCCAGATCACTCCCTGCCGCCGCATAAAATTAACTACCGCGCCAATATTCAGGCGTTAGAGATGCTGGGTGTTGATCGGATTATTGCTGTTAATGCGGTCGGGGGGATCACGGAAAGCATGGGAAGCGGAGTCATTTGTATCCCGGACCAGATCATTGATTACACCTCTAATCGTGAGCATACCTTTTTCAGTGATGAATTTGAGGTGACCAACCATATCGATTTCACCATGCCCTATGATGAAAAGCTGCGACAGTTACTGATTCAAGGTGCGATTCAAGCAGGGCTGGACATCCGGGAGGGTGGGGTTTATGGCTGCTTCAATGGACCAAGACTGGAAACGGCAGCTGAAATTCGGCGGATGGAGCGCGATGGGTGTGATCTTACTGGTATGACAGGCATGCCTGAGGCCGCTTTAGCTCGGGAGCTTGGGTTGCCATATGCCTCGATCTGTCTTGTGGTGAATCGTGCAGCCGGTAAAGCGATCGGTGAGATTACTATCAATGCCATGCGTCAGGTGCTGGTAGAAGGTATGCAGAAAGTCAGGCAGTTAATTGCGGCGTCACTAATTTAAACCCGATAAATGCTTGTTTTGGCCATAAAAACAATGAATTGACGAAAATTTGGCGGATTATCGAATGCTATACTGACAGTGTTTTAATGCATTCTTGAATCTGCTGCTACAGGAGGTGGTGGCGGGTTTAATACCGGTAATAGCTAACATTCGGAGTCGGCGAAGTATATGGATATTCTGATTGCCGAAGATGCCAGGGATCAACGCCTCCTGTTGTCCACCTTCATACGCAAATTAGGCCATACTGCTCACGAAGCGGAGGATGGCCGTGAAGCGCTAGCCTGCCTTGAAAAGAACCCTCAGATTCGTGTTGTGATCAGTGACTGGATGATGCCGGAAATGGATGGCATTGAGCTGTGCAAGGCGATCCGCGGTCAGGACTTGGGCCATTATGTTTACTTCATATTGCTGACTGGCAACCAGGATCATGATGCGGTTGTTCAGGGTATGAGTATTGGGGCTGATGATTTCCTGCATAAACCTGTCAATTTTCGTGAACTGGAAGCGCGTCTGAAGGCTGGTCTTCGAATTATTGAGCTTGAGCGTAAGCTCGAGGAGCGTAACGAAGAGCTGGCCAAGGCCTTTGAGACCATCAAGAAAGACCTTGAATCCGCTGCCAATACTCAGGCAGAACTTCTGGTACAGCCCACGACCATTGATTCCGTCAGTTTTGACTGGTTTTTCAAGCCCAGCAAAATCATAGGCGGTGATATGTTTGGCTATTTCGCCCTGAGTGATGAACATGTTGCGTTTTATCAGCTGGATGTTGCTGGGCATGGCATTCCATCTGCTTTGTTCTCTTTTACCCTGAATAACCTGATGGGAGATACCACAGGCAAGACTTCTCTGCTCAGGGAAGAAACCATTGATGCGCCTTACTATCGTATTCTGGAACCCCATGAGGTGGTGAGCCGTCTTAATGACCGTTTCCAGACATCGGTGGAAAGCATGCTTTATTTCACCATGGTCTACGGTGTCATCCATACGCCAACCGGAAAACTGACCATCAGTCATGCCGGGCATCCGCCAGCCATGTGGATGAGACCTTCAACCAGCGATGCGCATTTTGTTGAAGGTGGCGGTGTGCCTATCGGCATGATCCCAGGCATGGCTTATGACACCCAGCAGATGCAGCTGTCACCCGGTGACCGGTTGTTTCTTTATTCTGACGGCATTATCGAATGTGAAAACAGTCAGGGTGAAATGTTTGGTAAAGATAAGCTGAAAACCCTGCTGAAAGAATCGCAGACCTTGCCGATGAAGGACATGATTACGGCGGTTCAGAATCAGATCGAAGGCTGGCAGGGTAACGATCAGTTTGAGGACGATGTCACCTATCTGGTGGTGGAATGGAAGCCCTGACAGAAAAGGATTAACAGAGGAGCGGGAGTATGGGGTATAAAACCAGGCAGGAGGGCGATGCAACCGTTGTCACGGTAGAGGAAAGTCGCCTGGATGCGAGCCTTGCAGGGGGCTTCAAAGATTTTATGGTGGATCTGATTGATAGCGGTAACACGAATTTTGTTATCGATATCTCAGGTGTCAGTTTCATGGACAGTAGCGGTCTTGGCGCGATTGTTGCGGCGCTCAAGCAGGTGGGTGCTAACGGTTGTGTCAAGCTGGCTGGGCCTCAGAAAGCCGTCAGTGACCTCTTTGATCTGACATGCATGGATCGAATTTTTAAAATCTATGCTACTGTTGATGAAGCACTGAATGCGTAAGTATTAAAACAAGAGAAAAGGCAGGTTTGCATGGATCCGCGAACCCAGACAATACAATTGCTCATTGACAGTCGACTGGAAGACACCGTGCTGGTCGCCATGGCCGTACGTGGCCTTTGTGCGATGACCGGTTTAACCGCTGAAGAAGTTAACCGTATTGAGCTCTGTGTTGTTGAAATCACCAATAACGCCATTGAGCATGCTTACAGTAGTGCTTCTGGTCATTCTGTCGAAGTAATGATTAATCTCCGTACTGATGAAATGGAGATTGTGATTAGTGACTGGGGGCAGGCAATGGCTGCTGTGCAAAGTTCTGGTATGTCGGATATGCAGACTATAGCCGCTGCAGATCCTGAAAGTTGGAGTTGCAGCGGTCGAGGTCTTAACATCGTTGAGCAATTAATGGACGATGTCAGTTACATTTCATCCGATGGCAAGAACAGCTTCTATATGAGTAAAAAGCTCACTTAGCGCTGTTAATCACATCTTCAGATATCAAATTCTATCGTTATCAAGCGCCCTCGCTCTTTGAAAGCTGTGCTTCAGCAGCACTATTCGATTTGACTTTCTTGGGTATTTCATAAGGTGTAATTGAGAGCAGGACGGCCAGTGACGGGCTATCGAAGTAATTGATGGTGTTTAACTTCAATCGGCGAGTCTCTGTCATCAGTAGATTGCCGGTGTAGTGGGTGTCGATTGGCATTGCCAAGCCGCCAGTGCTGGAAGAGGTCATTAATAATTTATCGTTTGTAGGCGACGCCAGCAGCTGATTGGTCAGCAGCAACTTATCCATTGGCAGGACCGGGTTCAGACGATTCAGCCAGAGCTGGGGTGCAGCGTGGACAAAGCGGCGTGCAGAAAGTGTGATAATCCCTTCCAGTTCACTGTCATTCCCCACTCTTTGGCCGGCTTCGATATAAATGTGAGTAGGTTCACTATCCGCTTGGAGCGGCATACGCCAGCTGGCCTGGTAGAGCAGGCGATAATCGCGACTGCGTCTGATAGAGCCGGCTTCACTGTTGAGTTGCCCCAGGTTGTTGGGTAGTAGGATCAGCGGCTGTGTGGCGATATTGGGCTTTCTATCAAGCGGGATGCGTTTGGCGGAAGAGGCATAGGTTGCGTCATCCATGGCGGATGCATTCTTACGCTGATAAGTTGTCGGTGTTGGCTCTGGCAGGAATTCCTTGCCAACTGTCTGTTGTTCGACGGTATAAAGCTTCACAGCATCCAGCGGGAAGCGGTGTTCCGCAACTGATGGCCAGCGTTCGGCAGAGTCCATGGCTTTGTCCAGGCGGCTGATCACCAGCACATCGATCTGGTACCAGTCTTCCTCAGGGTTGGAAGAGGTCGGGTTGTCGGTGTTAGCGCTGCCGCCTGTAGCGATGGATAACAGCAGGCTGGTCAGCAAGAGTGTACGGAGTATCATCATTATGGCGATGTCACTTTTAATAGTGTCAAACGATTGATTGCCGGCGACTCTCACTATCAGGCCGACAGAGAGAGTTCTTCCAACAGATTTTGTGTGATTTGCAGGCGTTGCTCAACCGTTTCCATGGGGGTTGAGTATTTCAGGGTTGATGCGCCCTGCAGGCGATAGCGTTGAGGCTCACGCTGAACCATACGGACCAGCTTCATTGGATCAACGTTAGGTGTCGTTGAAAAATCAATGGTGCCGGTTTTTTCGCCGGTATCTATCCGGTCAATCCCCAGCTTCTGGGCCAATAGTTTGAGTTCAGTTACCCGGAACAGGTATTTGACCGGGTTTGGCAGCAGCCCAAAACGGTCGATCATCTCTACCTGCAGCTCTCTTAGTGTTGCGCTGTTTGAAGCGGAGGCAATACGTTTATAGAGCACGAGTCGTGTATGAACGTCGGGTATATAGTCATCCGGAATGAGTGCTGGTAAGCGAAGATTGATATCGGTGTGGGTGGCCAGCGGTTTTTCCGGATCTGGCGTGCGACTGTGACGGATATCATCGACAGCACGTTCCAACATTTCCATATAAAGGGTAAAACCGACAGTTTGGATCTGACCGGACTGTTCGTCGCCCAGCAGTTCGCCAGCGCCCCGGATTTCCATGTCATGGGTGGCCAGCGTAAAGCCCATACCCAGGTCGCCGGCCTGCTCAATGGCTTCCAGTCGTTTGACCGCATCGGCTGTCATACTCCTGCGATTGGGCGTCATTAGATAAGCGTAAGCCTGGTGGTGCGACCGACCAACCCGGCCACGGAGCTGGTGTAGCTGGGCCAGGCCAAATTTGTCGGCGCGATCAATGATGATCGTATTGGCGCTGGGAATGTCAATCCCGGTCTCAATGATCGTTGTGCAAACAAGTACGTTGTGGCGCTTGTGATAGAAATCCTGCATGACCTGTTCCAGCTCCCGCTCACGCATCTGGCCGTGGCCAATGGCGACTCGGGCTTCTGGCAGCATTTCCTGAAGATCGCTGGCAACCTTTTCAATAGTTTTGACTTCATTATGCAGGTAATAGACCTGGCCACCACGGAGCAGCTCCCTGAGTATGGCTTCCTTGATCAGAATGCTGTCTGCTTCCCTGACAAAGGTTTTGACCGCAAGTCTTCGTGCTGGAGGCGTTGCAATAATACTCAGATCACGCATATTCGCCATGGCCATGTTGAGGGTTCGCGGAATCGGGGTGGCGGTCAGTGTCAGAATGTCCACTTCAGACCGGAGTGACTTGAGTTTTTCTTTTTGTCTGACACCAAAGCGGTGTTCTTCATCAATGATCAGTAACCCGATATTTTTGAAGGTGGTATCTTCTTGAAGCAGCTTGTGGGTGCCAATAATGATGTCAATGGCACCTTCCGCGAGGCCATTTTTCAATTCGCCGATTTGCTTGGCCGTTTTGAAACGGGACATAACTTCCACTTTCACTGGCCAGTCGGCAAACCGATCCCGGAAGCTTTCGAAATGCTGTTGTGCTAGGAGGGTGGTGGGTACGAGTACTGCGACCTGGCGGCTGTTGTGAACAGCCATAAATGCGGCACGCATGGCGACTTCGGTTTTGCCAAAGCCCACATCACCGCAGATCAGGCGATCCATCGGCCGGTCTGCCATCATGTCGCGAACCACTGCCTGAATAGAGACTTCCTGATCTGGCGTTTCCTCAAAGGGGAAGGTAGAGGAAAATATTTGGTAATCTGCGCCGGGATCAGTGCAGGCAAAACCGGATTGGGCCTCCCGGCGTGCATAAATATCCAGTAATTCTGCGGCTGCATCGCGAGCTTTTTCTGCTGCTTTCTGGCGTGCTTTGCTCCATTGTTCTGTACCGAGGCGGTTGATGGGGGCTAATTGATCATCGGCGCCACTGTAGCGGGATACCAGATGCAGGGATGACACTGGTACATAGAGTTTGGCTTCGTCCGCATACTCTATTGTCAGAAATTCCTGGGGCTGGTTGTTCAGGTCAATCGTTTGCAGGCCTCGGTAACGGCCTATACCGTGATCAAGATGAACGACGGGGGCGCCAATGCTGAGCTCGCCAAGATTACGGATGGCGAGGTCGGTTTCATCCGTCGCTTTTTTCCGACGTCGGCGCTGCATGACCTGACCGCCGAGCAATTGTGTTTCAGTAAGGAGTAGTGTGTTGTCTTCATCCAGCCATACAGCCGAATCAATAGGGGCGGTTGTGATGGAGAAGGAGGAATCTGACGCAAGGAAATCATGCCACCCAGAAGCAGGTTCAGGTCTTAAACTGTGCCGGTTCAGGAGTTCAGTCAGGTTTTCGCGCCGACCTGCTGATTCCGCGCAGAGGAGCACTCGGTTGGCATCACGCATCAGGGTTTGAAGTGCTGCGAGAGGTTTACTGGATTTGTGGTCAACCTCGACAACCGGTACAGATCGAACTGGCAGGTCATGATGGCCTGTCTTATTAGGCACTGAATTATTCTCAAGCTGTATTCTCGGCAATGCCTTGCACTGCCGGAACAGCGCTTCATCGGCAAGAAAGATATCAGCTGGTGGAAGAATCGGGCGTGAAGGATCCACTTTACGGCTCTCGTACCGACTGTTCAGGTCATCCCTGAAATGGGTGATTGCCGGCTGGATGTCACCGGTGGTGATCAGCAGGGTGTTATCCGGCAGGTAGTCGAACAAGGAAGCGGTCTCTCCGAAGAACAGGGAGAGATAGTATTCGGCTCCCGGTGATGCCAGCCCTCGGCTCAAGTCCAGGTAGAGCGGGCAGTCACGGTAATCGACATCGAAGCGACTGCGGAACGCCTGTTTAAAGTGGGTAATGGCGTCAGGTGTCAGCGGATATTCCCGGGCAGGTAGCAGATTAATACGCTCAACCTGCTCAACGGAGCGCTGGGTTTCCGGATCAAAGGTTCTTAAGGTGTCAATCTCATCATCAAACAGATCAATCCGGAAGGGGGTGTTGCTGCCCATGGGAAAGATGTCGATGATGGAGCCACGCATGGCGTAATCACCGTGTTCATAGACCGTATCAACACAGTGATAGCCGGCACTTTCCAGTAATTGGCGTTGCTTTTCCCGATCAAAGGTATCGCCTGCTGCCAGTACCAGGCTATGACCTTCCAGGAAGGAAACTGGAGGCGTTTTGTGCATCAGGGTGCTGGCCGCTACGATCAGGATGCCCCGTTTAACCCGTGGCAGTCTGTGCAAGGTGTGCAGGCGTTGGGAAATAATATCCTGATGGGGGGAAAAGATGTCGTAGGGCAGGGTTTCCCAGTCCGGGTAGGTCAGCAGTTCCAGCTGTTGGGTGGGATTAATAAAAAAATCAAGTTCCCTGCGCAGGCGCTCAGCCTGCTCCTGATCAGGTGTAATGATCAGACTGAAACCGGCATGTCGCTGGGCCGCGTCGGCGACTGCGAGCGATAACGCCGCCCCCTGAGCGTCGCCCCAGACCTGCTTGTCGCCGGGTTTGACCGGAAGCGGGAAAGTGAACTGTGTCATGAACATCCTGTAACGGCTGGATTCGGTAAAGTGCCGATTCTAGCAGGAAGGGAAAATCCCGTCCTCCTGCACCGAAAACAAACAAATAAGAACAGAAAAAGACGGTTTCGCACGGTGAATGTGTTGCGAAATGTAACCCGAATCGCGATAATGGCGGCGCGCTAACCCGAGTCGGTACCAGGGGGTCGTTGTATCATGGGCCGGGTCGGGGCCGATAAACAACAGCCATGGGCGAACAGGGTGTTTCCCGGGATCTTCCTGGTTGTCTCGCTAGAGAATGCAGGTAACAGAGTGACTCAAGAGAAAATGCTTGATAGTTTCGCCGACTGGAAAGAACGTGAAGCCATGGCCGAGTCCATGATTCCCCTGGTTGGCAAACTGTACAGGGATCATAACGTTGTAACCTCTCTTTTTGGCCGCCCGATTATTAACCGTTCTGTCATCGATATCATCAAGGCTCACCGCTTTGTCCGCCAGGTTGAGCAGAATGGCCTCTCTGTGCGTGAAACCCTGCCGGTGCTGGAGCAGTTGGCGACATTGAAGCTAGGCCCGTCCCGCATTGATATTGGCAAGCTGGCCATGAAATTTAAATCGCAGGATCAGTTTGCGGAATTGAATGACTTCCTGCGTGATGAGCTGAAAGATGTTCTGGGGGGAGAACAGCCGGAAGCGCAGAATGGTCAGGACGTCGTCCTGTATGGCTTTGGCCGGATTGGTCGCCTGATGGCGCGCATTCTGATTGAGCGTGCGGGTGGCGGTGCGGGCCTCAACCTTCGAGCCATTGTTGTGCGTAATGGCGGTGCCGAGAATGATCTGGCCAAGCGGACAAGCCTTCTGCGTCGTGATTCTGTACACGGTTCCTTCCGCGGTACTCTCAGTATCGATGAAGAAAATCAGTGCATCATTGCTAACGGCGTACGTATTCAGGTTATTTACTCCAATTCACCGGATTCCATTGATTACACCCAGTACGGCATCAATAATGCGATTGTGGTCGACAATACCGGTAAGTGGCGTGATGAAGAGGGGTTGGGCCTGCATCTGAAATGCCCCGGTGTGTCTCGTGTGGTTCTGACAGCACCCGGCAAAGGTGAAATGAAGAACATCGTTTATGGCGTGAACCATAATCTGATCAGCACGGATGACCGTATTGTGTCGGCTGCATCCTGCACGACTAATGCGATTACGCCAATCCTCAAGGCATTGCTGGACAAGTTTGGTATTGCCAATGGTCACGTTGAGACGGTGCATGCTTACACCAACGACCAGAATCTCATTGATAACTATCACAAGGGAGATCGCCGCGGTCGTGCCGCAGCCCTGAATATGGTAGTTACTGAGACGGGAGCAGCGAAAGCGGTTGCCAAGGCTATTCCCGAGCTTAAGGGCAAGCTAACCGGTAATGCGATTCGGGTGCCGACGCCGAATGTTTCTCTGGCGATCCTGAATCTGAATTTGAAAAGCAGCACGACTGTTGATGAGCTCAACGATTATCTGCGGGAGTGTTCCCTGTACTCGGATCTGCAAAAGCAGATTGATTACGTCAAATCACTTGAAGTGGTTTCCAGTGATTTCGTCGGTTCTCGTTATGCGGGCATTGTGGATGCTGAGGCAACCATCGTTGATGGCGATCGTTGTGTGCTGTATGTCTGGTATGATAATGAATTCGGTTACAGCTGTCAGGTAAATCGTATTCTGCAGCATATGGCGGGTGTTATGTATCCTGTGTTCCCGCACAGCTGATTTCGTCGTTTAATTCTTGCGTAATTGAGCCTGCTGGTGGTGAAAATAGTGTCACTGTCAGCAGGTTTGACGCCATCCTGTTTTTTTCTGCTTTACTTCAGTGTGATTCATCGTGATTAGTGACGACGCGTATCGCCAGCTTTGATTGGGCAGTGCTTGTTGCGCGTTTATTAAAAAAATGCTGTACAGGGAATGTCGGCTTGATGGCATTACCAGCTATATGAGGAGCAAATCTGTATGGCATATTGGCATAACGGTCATTATAATTCGCCCTTGGGATTTCAGGGGAGCACTATCCGGAATAGCCGACCGTTAACCATAGGGTCGTTGTTCCTTCAATCCGTAGTCTTCCCTAATACCTGAAAGTGAAATTAGAACGGGCACAGGCCTGCACGGGGCGGATATAACATCAAAATCAAGCTTCCGTCCTGCCAGTCACCTGGAGAAAGGTTTTCCTTCACCTTGCATGCAACCGGTTAGGCGAAACGTATGATCAACATAAAACGGGGCCTGGATCTACCGATAACGGGATCGCCAGAGCAGACCATTGCCGAGGAGCGTCATGTGCGTTCCGTGGCGGTGCTCGGCTCTGACTATGTGGGAATGAAACCCACTATGGCGGTCGCAGTCGGAGACCGGGTAAACCTGGGGCAACTGCTTTTTACTGATAAAAAAAATACCGATGTCCGTTATACATCTCCGGCGAGTGGTGTCGTCGCAGCTATTCACCGAGGTGAAAAGCGCGTCTTCCAGTCACTGGTCATTGATGTTGACGGTGAGGGGGAGGAAACCTTCTCCCAGTATGCACCTGCAGACCTGGACGGTCTGACCAGGGAACAGGTGCAGGAGAATCTGGTGCAATCCGGCTTGTGGACCGCATTGCGCACCCGTCCTTACAGCAAGGTACCTGAACCCGGTACTGCGCCGGCTGCGCTGTTTGTGACCGCCATGGACACCAATCCGCTTTCGGCTAATCCGGAAGTCTTCATTGCCGAGCAGGCAGAAGCCTTTGAACAGGGGCTGAAGGTGCTTAGCAAGTTGACCGATGGCAAGCTCTACTTGTGTAAGGCGCCAGGGGCTGTCATGCCGACTGGGTCTGCACAGGTGGAAGAGTTTTCCGGCCCTCACCCAGCAGGTCTGGCGGGAACCCATATTCATTTCCTCGAGCCAGTCGGCGTCAACAAGATGGTTTGGCATATCGGTTATCAGGATGTGATTGCTGTTGGAAAACTGTTTGTAACAGGTCGCCTGTTTGTCGAGCGCGTGGTTGCGCTGGCTGGTCCCCAGGTGGAAAAGCCGCGCCTTATCCGCACCCGTATTGGCGCAAGCACAGAAGAGCTGACGGCAGGTGAATTGCTGACAGATGAGAATCGTGTCATTTCCGGTTCTGTCTTCGGTGGTTTTACGGCCAGTGGTCCTTATGCCTACCTGGGTCGCTACAGCAACCAGATCACCGTGTTGCGTGAAGGTCGTGAACGTCCTTTGCTTCACTACATTGTGCCAGGCTCTGATCGCTTTTCGGTGATGCCGATCTACGTCTCCCGTTTCATGAAGAAGCTGTTCCCGTTCAGCACAACCACGAACGGCAGTGAGCGTGCCATGGTGCCCGTTGGTGCGTATGAAAAGGTGATGCCGCTGGATGTGCTGCCGACTCAGCTGCTGCGCTCCATTATTGTCGGCGATACTGAAACTGCCCAGAAACTGGGCGTTCTGGAGCTGGATGAAGAAGATCTGGCCCTGTGCACCTATGTCTGCCCGGGCAAGTATGAATACGGTCCGATCCTGCGTGATAACCTGACCACCATCGAGAAAGAGGGGTGACCATGGGGTTGCGAAAAGTTCTTGATTCCGTCGCGCCTCTGTTTGAGAAAGGGGGCAAGTATGAAAAGTGGTATCCGCTCTATGAAGCGGTTGATACCGTCTTTTACAGTCCGCCTTCGGTCACCCATACCACGTCACATGTCCGTGACGGGATTGATCTGAAGCGTATCATGATCACCGTCTGGGCCTGTGCCTTCCCGGCCATGTTTTATGGCATGTGGAACCTGGGTTACCAGGCAAATATGGCCATTCAGGGTGGTTTGTCTGCACCTTCTGACTGGCATGGGTGGCTGATCAGCCTGTTTGCAGGTCATGATCCGTCCAGTATCTGGGACAACATGATCTATGGGGCGGCTTACTTCCTGCCGGTTTACCTGGTCACGTTTATGGTGGGTGGCTTCTGGGAAGTTCTGTTTGCCACCGTGCGTAAGCATGAAATTAACGAAGGTTTCTTTGTTACCTCCATTCTGTTTGCGTTGACGGTACCGCCGACCATCCCGCTGTGGCAGGTTGCCCTGGGTATCAGCTTTGGTGTGGTCATTGGTAAGGAAGTCTTCGGTGGTACCGGTAAGAACTTCCTGAACCCGGCGCTGACGGGCCGTGCGTTCCTGTTCTTCGCGTATCCGGCACAGATGTCCGGCGACGCGGTATGGACCGCCGTTGACGGTTTCAGTGGTGCGACTGCTTTGAGCCTGGGCGCTGACGGTGGTGTTGAAAACATCATGAGCCATGGTATTACCTGGTTTGATGCTTTCTACGGCAACATTCAGGGTTCTATCGGTGAGACCTCCACGCTGGCCATTCTGCTGGGTGGTGCGGTCATGATTGCCATGGGTATCGCGTCTTGGCGGATCGTTGCCGGCACCATACTGGGCATGATTGCCATGAGTACGCTGTTCAATGTGATCGGCTCTGATACCAATCCAATGTTCGCCATGCCCTGGTACTGGCACTTCGTACTGGGTGGTTTTGCCTTTGGCTTGATCTTTATGACCACTGACCCGGTCTCCGCAGCCATGACCCATACCGGGCGCTGGTTGTTTGGTGGCCTGATTGGTGTGATGGTCATTCTGATCCGTGTCGCCAACCCGGCCTTCCCGGAAGGCATGATGCTGGCAATTCTGTTTGCCAACCTGTTTGCACCGTTGCTTGATCATTTTGTGGTGCAGGCCAACATCAAACGTCGGGAGGCACGCGTCAATGGCTAATAACGACACAATTAAAAAGACGCTGCTGGTCACCATCACACTGTCGCTCGTGTGTTCGGTGTTGGTGTCCGGTGCGGCGGTGGCATTGAAGTCCCGGCAGAACGAGAACAAGGTGCTGGATGTTCAGCAGAATATTCTCGCGATCTCCGGGCTGGTGGCCGACCCCAAGGCACTGAGCCGTCAGGAAATTCAGGAAGAGTTCAGCAAGATCACCCCGAAGCTTGTTGACCTTGAAACAGGTAAGTTCGATACCAAGCTGGATGTCGACACATTTAATCAGCAGGCAGCCTCCAAGGACCCTGCGATGTCCAATGCGTTGCCTGCCGATCAGGACAAGGCCCTGATCAAGCGTCTGGAGAAGACGGCCAAGATCTACGTTGTCGAGAAGGATGGCAAGTTGGAAACTGTCATTCTTCCTGTGCGTGGTTATGGTCTGTGGTCAACCCTGTATGGCTTCCTGGCCCTGGAGAGTGACCTCAATACGGTTGCCGGTTTTGGCTTCTATCAGCATGCTGAAACGCCAGGTCTGGGTGGTGAGGTTGATAATCCGCGCTGGAAAGGGCTCTGGATCGGTAAAGAAGTCTTTGATGACAAAGGCAATATCGATATTACCGTCGTCAAGGGTGCCGTTGATCCTTCAGCAGCTGATGCCAAGCATAAGGTGGATGGTCTCTCCGGTGCTACTCTGACCAGCCGTGGTGTCGATAATCTGGTCAAGTTCTGGCTTGGCAAGAATGGTTTTGGCCCGTTCCTCAACAATCTGAAGAAGGGGGAGGCGTAAGATGAGTGAAAAGAAAGACGTCATCCTGACGCCCATATTCAACAACAACCCCATCGCGTTGCAGATACTGGGTATCTGTTCCGCGCTGGCGGTAACAACCAGCATGAAGGTCAGTATGGTTATGGCGATTGCCGTAATCTTCGTAACGGCCTTCTCTAACCTGTTCGTTTCGCTGATCCGGAATCAGATTCCGAACAGCATTCGTATTATCGCCCAGATGACGATCATTGCGTCGCTGGTTATCGTGGTCGACCAGGTGTTGAAAGCCTACGCCTACGAAATCAGCAAGCAGTTGTCGGTGTTTGTGGGTCTGATCATTACCAACTGTATCGTTATGGGGCGCGCGGAAGCCTATGCGATGAAGAATCCTCCGGGCATGTCCTTCCTGGATGGTATTGGTAACGGTCTGGGTTACGGTGCAGTACTGCTGGTCGTTGGTTTCTTCCGTGAGCTTCTGGGGTCCGGTAAGCTGTTCGGCTTTGAAATCCTGCCGCTGGTTAACAATGGTGGCTGGTATCTGCCTAATGGCCTGATGTTGCTGGCACCCAGCGCCTTCTTCCTGATCGGCTTGTTGATTTGGGCATTGCGTGCCTGGAAAACCGAGCAGGTTGAGGCACCTGAATACAAGATGGCAGCGCACACGACGGCTAAGGAGGCGCACTGATCATGGTTGAACATTATCTCAGCCTGTTCGTCAAAGCCGTGTTCGTTGAGAATATGGCGCTGGCGTTCTTCCTGGGCATGTGTACCTTCCTGGCTGTGTCCAAGAAGATCCAGACCGCGTTTGGTCTCGGTGTTGCGGTTATCGTGGTACTGGCAATCACTGTACCGGTCAATAACCTGATTTTTACCCATGTGCTGAAAGAAGGCGCGATCGTTGAGGGCGTTGACCTCACGTTCCTCGGCTATATCACCTACATCGGTGTTATTGCTGCCATCGTTCAGATTCTGGAAATGTTCCTCGATCGTTATGTGCCGGCACTGTACAACGCATTGGGCGTTTTCCTGCCCCTGATCACAGTGAACTGTGCCATTCTGGGAGCTTCCCTGTTCATGGTGGAGCGGGACTACAGCTTTGGCGACAGTGTTGTCTACGGCCTGGGCGCAGGTACCGGTTGGGCGCTGGCTATCGTGGCACTGGCAGGTATCCGTGAGAAGCTGAAATACAGTGACGTACCTCCGGGTCTCCGGGGGCTGGGCATCACATTCATTACCGTAGGACTGATGTCGCTTGGCTTCATGTCCTTCTCCGGTGTCCAGTTGTAAGGGGGGTGAAAGAACATGAGTGATACGCAGATCATTGTACTGGGTGTCGTGATGTTCACGCTCATCGTGCTGAGCCTGGTGGCGATTATCCTCGCCGCCCGTTCCAGGCTGGTTAGCACCGGTGACGTGACCATTGAAATCAACGGCGATCCCAGCAAGACCATCACGGCCCCGGCCGGTGGCAAGCTACTGCAAACCCTGGCGGGTCAGGGCATTTTCCTGTCTTCTGCCTGTGGTGGTGGTGGTACCTGTGCCCAGTGTAAGTGTCAGGTTAGCGATGGTGGTGGTTCAGCGCTACCGACGGAAGAGCCGCACTTTACCCGCCGTGAGTTGAATGAAGGCTGGCGTCTGTCCTGCCAGGTACCGGTCAAGCAGAACATGCAGATCGAAGTCCCTGAGGAGTTCTTCGGTGTTCAGAAGTGGGAGTGTGAGGTGGTTTCCAACGATAACGTCGCGACGTTTATCAAGGAGCTCACCCTGAAGCTGCCTGAAGGCGAGAATGTTGACTTCCGTGCCGGTGGTTATGTGCAGCTTGAAGCACCTGCCCACGAAGTTGACTATAAGAACTTCGATATTCCGGAAGAGTACAAAGGTGACTGGGATAAGTTTAACCTCTGGCAGTACAAGTCTAAGGTTAACGACACAGTTATCCGTGCCTACTCCATGGCGAACTATCCGGAAGAGAAGGGCATTCTGAAATTCAATATCCGGATCGCGTCTCCGCCGCCGGGAATGGATGTACCGCCTGGGCAGATGTCTTCCTACGTCTTCAACCTGAAGCCGGGTGACAAAATCACTGTTTACGGTCCATTTGGTGAATTCTTTGCCAAGGAAACCGATGCAGAAATGGTTTTTGTTGGTGGTGGTGCGGGTATGGCGCCGATGCGCTCCCATATCTTTGACCAGCTCAAGCGCCTGGGTTCCAAGCGCAAGATTTCGTTCTGGTATGGTGCGCGCTCCATGCGTGAATCCTTCTATGACGATGAGTATGATCAGCTGGCAGCCGATAACGACAACTTCAATTGGCATTTGGCTCTGTCTGATCCGCAGCCGGAAGATAACTGGGATGGCCTCACCGGGTTTATTCATAACGTGCTGTATGAAAACTACCTGAAGGACCACCCGGCACCTGAAGATTGTGAGTTCTACATGTGCGGACCGCCCATGATGAACGCAGCGGTCATCAAGATGCTGGAAGATCTTGGTGTAGAGCGGGATAATATCCTTCTCGACGACTTCGGCGGCTGATAGGCGTTGAAAAAAAGCCCGGTATTACCGGGCTTTTTTATGCCTGATGAATCGCGTATAGGAAGCCGTTCATCGGAAACTCGCATGGTAACGTCAGTGCGATCACGGTAGAATCCATGCCTTGATTCACACTCAGGATATGGTTCCTTGCCTAAGCGTTTCCCCTTGACCCTGGTGCTGATTGCCGCTCTGGTATTGGCAGCTGCGGTCTACTATCAGTCGACAAGACCCTCCATCCATGCCCTCCATGGTAAAACCATGGGCACGACCTACAACATCAAATATGTCGCCGATAACTCGGTTCCTTCAGAGGATATTATTGGCAAGCAGGTGCATCGTGCCCTGCAGGATGTTGATGACCGCATGTCGACTTATAAGCCGGATTCAGAATTGATGCGGTTTAACCGTCACCCTGTTGATCAGCCGTTTACCGCCAGTGCTGATCTGGCCGCTTTGATCCGTGAAAGCCAGAAAATTTCCCAAATGTCGGGCGGTGCTTATGATGTGACGTCTGGGGCGCTGGTCAATCTTTGGGGGTTCGGAGCCGGTAATCAGGCGACAGTGGCATCACTGGATCCCGCACTGGATGATCCTGCGTTTATCCAGTGGCTGGAGGAGAGTGGCGCGTCCCATATACCGCCTGCGAATAAAATTCAGGAAGCCATGAAAACGGTAGGGTATGGCAGTGTGGCTGTTGATGATGCGCAGAAAACCCTGACCCGTCTAAAGCCCGTCTTTGTTGATCTTTCTTCGATAGCCAAGGGTTATGGTGTAGATCAGGCCGCCAGGACGCTCGAGGCTGAGGGTATTACGGATTATATGGTTGAAGTTGGCGGCGAAGTCCGGATTCGTGGGCATAAGCCGGATGGGCAAGCATGGCGTATTGCGATCCGACAGCCGGAATTGCTGACGGAACAGGCTGATGGCATCATAGAAGCCGATAACAAGGGGATAGCCACCTCCGGGGATTATCTGAATTACTACGAGCAGGATGGCGTACATTACTCTCATTTGATTGATGCGCGCACCGGCTACCCCGAGAAACACCGTCTCGCTTCTGTCGCTGTAGTGGCTGACGATACCGCCACGGCTGATGCCTATGCCACGATGTTTATGATCCTCGGGGAAGAAAAGGGTTTGGCGCTGGCCGAAAAAGAGGGCTTGGCGGCTTACTTTATCTATCATACGGGTAAGGGCTTTGAATCGGTCGCCAGCACGGCCTTTCGGCCATACCTGGTTCAATAACTGTTTGCGATAAGCTGTACGACTAACGTCTAATTTGGGTGATATGCAATGACCGTTATGCTCCTGACATTTGCCCTGTTGATGCTCATTATTCTCGCCATGTCGATCGGTGTGATTTTTGCCAATAAGCCGATCAAGGGGTCATGTGGTGGTTTGGGGAGCCTGGGTCTGAAGGAGGACTGCCCGATTTGTGGTGGTGGCGATAAGGCGGCTGACAAGCTGCCAGATAACGCTGAATCCCTGTTTTATGATGCCGGTAAGAAGCCGTCATAAGCGGCCGCACCGGACCTGCGAATAATCAGGCGGTTTGATCACCGCCATTAACAGACCATTGGAGTGCCTTGATGGGTGTGAGCAATTATGATGTTGTCGTACTTGGCAGCGGACCGGCCGGTGAAGGGGCGGCCTTTAACGCAGTCAAGCTGGGGAAGCGAGTCGCGGTTGTCGAGCAGATGCCGACCGTTGGCGGAAACTGTACCCATCTCGGCACCATTCCCTCCAAAACACTCCGTCACTCCGTCAAGCAGATTTATAGCTTCAACAATAACCCCATGTTCCGGGAGATCGGTGAGCCCAGGTGGTTCAGTTTCCCGAACGTGCTGAAAAGTGCCCATGAGGTTATTCAGAAACAGGTCAAATCCCGTACCCAGTATTATGCGCGTAACCGCATTGACCTCTATTTCGGTATGGGCTGTTTTGTGGATGAGAACACCATTGAAGTGGTGGAAAATGGCGGAAATGTCGAGCATCTCGCTGCGCGTCATATCATCATTGCCACAGGTTCACGGCCGTATCGACCCGCGGATGTAGATTTCACGCACCCCCGTATTTATGACAGTGATACGATTCTACAGCTCAACCATACACCCCGACGGATTATTATCTATGGAGCGGGCGTTATTGGTTGTGAATATGCGTCCATATTTTCCAGTCTCGGCGTGCTTGTCGATCTGGTTGATACCCGTGATCGGCTCCTGTCGTTCCTGGATAACGAGATTTCGGACGCCCTGAGTTACCACCTCAGGAAAAACAATGTGATCATCCGTCACAACGAGGAATACCAGAAAATCGAAGGGACGGATGATGGGGTGGTCATGCACCTTAAGTCAGGCAAGAAAATCAAGGCCAACGCCCTGCTATGGGCGAATGGGCGCAGTGGTAATACGAAGAACCTGGGGCTTGAGAATATTGGGCTTGAAGCCAACAGTCGTGGGCAGTTGAGCGTCAATGAGTATTACCAGACATCCGTTGATAATGTGTATGCTGCCGGTGATGTTATTGGCTGGCCCAGCCTTGCTAGTGCCTCTTATGACCAGGGACGTTTCGCGGCTAATAATATTAAGGGTGACGAACCGCCACTGTTTGTTAGCTCGGTACCTGCCGGTATCTATACCATTCCCGAGATCAGCTCGCTGGGTAAAACAGAAGAAGAGTTAACTGAGGCTGCTGTTCCTTATGAAGTCGGTAAAGCCTTTTTCTCTCGACTGGCAAGAGCGCAAATTACCGGTGAAACCGCGGGCATGTTGAAAATACTGTTCCATCGGGAAACGCTCGAAATTCTGGGTATTCACTGTTTTGGTGACCAGGCGGCCGAGATTGTTCATATCGGACAGGCCATCATGGAACAGCCGAATGAGGTCAATAGCCTCAAGTATTTCCTGAATACCACCTTCAATTATCCCACCATGGCAGAAGCCTACCGGGTTGCAGCCTTGGATGGCATGAACCGCGTTTTTTGATTTTTTCTGAAAATCCCGGGATTGCGCACCATGCGATGTCGGGTTTATCGTTTTTGGAAACCTCCGCCTGTCTAAGCTGTCTATAAGTATTCTTAGTGTCTAAAAGGCATCCGGTATGGCAACGATTCTGAATTGTTGGATGCTGAGATACCGTGAAGGAAACACACGATGGCAGTGCCACAGGGCATGACTTCAAATCGGGCCTTTATACTGGCTATTGCGGGTGCCGCAATAGGGCTGGGCAATATCTGGCGTTTTCCCTATATGGCTGGGGAGAATGGCGGCAGTCTCTTTTTTGTTCTGTATCTATTCTTCGTTTTGCTTTTAGGCATGCCGGTAATGATTTCTGAAATTATTATCGGACGGGCAGGGCGTGCTACACCTGCCACTTCGATTCGTCAGTTGGCTGTTGCATCCGGCGGTTCCCGACACTGGGGAAAGCTGGCATGGCTGGGTACACTGGCTGCGTTACTGATATTGTCGTTTTATTGCGTGGTATCAGGTTGGGCATTGTTTTATTTTATTCAGTCTGTAACTGGTCAGTTAGGCCAACTGACTGCAGATCAGGCACAGAATGTTTTCGAGACATTTCTGGCAGACCCTTTCTCTGTTGTCAGTTATCAGCTGCTGTTTATTGCAATGACGCTGTGTGTCAGCGCGCGGAATATTGCCAGTGGTATTGAGAGGCTCAACAACCTGATGATGCCGTTGCTATACGTAATATTGATCGCACTGGTTATCGTTACATCACAATTTCCTGGTTTTTCAGATGCGGTTTATTATCTCTTCACACCTGATTGGCAGAAATTGGAATGGTCGGTTGCTTTGGAAGCCATGGGGCACGCGTTTTTTACGCTTGCGGTTGGTGCCTGTTGTCTGATGGCTTATGGCGCCTATATGCCTGATCGGCAGTCGGTGTTTAAAGCGGCGGGTATTGTGATTGTGCTGGATTTGCTGGTTGCAGTGCTGACTGGGTTGGCAACATTTTCCGTCGTTTTTTCGGAAGGATTGGCTCCGTCATCGGGACCGGGACTGATGTTTGAGACACTTCCCGTTGCACTGGGTGAGTTGTCAGGGGGGCTGTGGTTGATGCCTCTGTTTTTCCTACTGCTGGTCATTGCAACCTGGACGTCCTCGGTGAATCTGGCGGAACCGCTGGTTGTTGCTATTGCAAGGGCCGGTAATTTCAGCAGGAAAAAGGCGACCATGATGACAGGGGGCATAGTATGCCTGCTGGGATTGATTCCCGCATTGTCATTCAATGTTTTCGATTCGGTACACACCCAGTCCGGCAAAACCTTATTTGACCTGTTTACGGCGTTTCCCACAGATATATTGCTGCCGCTGACAGGCTTTTTGATTCTGCTATTTGCGGGCTTTGTAATAGACAGAGAGATTTTGATGACCCAGCTGGGTATTCACCGAAAACTGTTTCAGCCCTGGCAGATTATTGTGCGCTATATCAGCCCTGCACTGGTTTTGTTGGTCTTTGCCTGGTCCTGGATGCACTAAATGCTAATCTGGCCCCAGTGTCGACGCTGCCAGACGATCAGAAGCGCTGTCGATATCAATAGTTTCTGAAGCAATAGAACACACCACACAGCCGTAAGACTGGCGTTACCATCATGGGTGACCAGCCAGATACCGGGTAACATGAATAGCCATAGCGTACTGAATCGTATGGCAAGCACCGTTTTGTTGGCTCCTGCGCCAAGTAGTGACTGGGTCAAGACGAGCGCAAATGATTCAATAATGATGCCGACTCCTGCCAGCTGAAGGGGTAATACCGCTAATTTAACGAGAGTCTCATCACTACCGAGAAAGGGGCCGAGGAACCATTCTGGGAAGACCAGTACCGGAACACTGAGTAGTGCTAGGATGGCACAGGCCAGCAGGGCTACATCCAACCCCCATCGCCAGGCTTTCTGCTGTTTGCCAGCGCCCAAAGCGTGACTCACCAGCGTAGTCGATGCCATCCCAAGTCCGATACCCGGGAGAATCAGTACCAGTGAAATATTGATCAATACATGGGCAACGGCCATGGCTTCACTACCCAGTCGGGCGATAAGCCAGAACATCAACGACATGCCAAGAGCAAAACAGGTTTGTTGTGCAGAGTCCGGAATGGCAAGACGAATCAGGCGAAAGAAACCCTGACGTGAGGGAAGCCTGAAGCGAAGCCCCGCCTGACGTGCTCGCTGGCGAATAAAATAATGATTTAGAATTGCGCCAAGGTACATGGCGATCAAAGTACCTGTGGCAGCCCCGGCAACGCCCAGCGGTGGAAAGCCAAGCAGGCCATAAATCAGGATATAGCTGATGATGGCATTGCATAAATGGGTAAACAGCAGCAGGCGGAAGAAAGCACCAGAATCCCGAATGCCATTCCAAAAGCCTCGATAGGACAAGTTGAGCACGGCAGCCGGCAGGCTCAGCACACGAATGGCAAAGTAGAGCGCAGCCGCTTCTGTTACTGCATGATCCGTCTGAAAGACAGGCATGATATTGCCCGCTTCCAGGCTGAGTAGGATACAGAGCGGTAGAGCAAAGAGTAACGCAATCAGAAATCCGCCGCAGACAGGCTCCAGCAGATTACCCACGCCTTCACCCCGGCGGCGCGCCACCTGAGCCTGGATCGCCGCCGACAAACCACTGATCAATCCGAAACTAACAAAAATCGCATAATTCCCGGCCCCGACAGCCGCCAACGCAGATTCACCCAGTTGACCCACCAGAAGTGTGTCAACCAGGTTTATCAGGCTTTGCGAGAACATGGTGCCGATGATCGGCAGGCCAAGGGACAGAATTGTGCGGATACGGTCTTGCACAACTACCTCTATCGGGGGCGGAGGAGGCGGGCCGCAGGCCCGTTCCTTATGCCGGATCGTAGTTCAGGTTTGGCGCCAGCCAGCGCTCGGCCTCTTCAATGGTAATGGACTTCCGTTCAGCGTAGCTTTCCACCTGGTCCCGGTCGATTTTGCCAATGGCAAAGTAGTTCGAATCCGGGTGGGAGAAATACCAGCCGCTGACACTGGCGGTCGGGAACATGGCGAAATGTTCCGTGAGGCTGACACTGGTTTCTTGTTCTGCATCCAGCAGACGAAACAGCGTAGCCTTTTCCGTATGGTCAGGGCAGGCAGGATAGCCGGGTGCTGGACGAATGCCACGATACGCTTCCTTGATTAACTCGGTATTGTTGAGCTTCTCATCAGGGCAATAGCCCCAGTATTCCTGACGTACACGTTCGTGCATGTATTCAGCCAATGCCTCGGCCAGACGATCAGCCAGTGCCTTGACCATGATGCTGTTGTAATCGTCGTGAGCGTCTTCAAAGCTTTTCGCCAGTTCTTCTGCACCGATGCCTGCGGTGACGACAAAACCACCCACATAGTCTTCGATGCCAGTGTCGTGGGGCGCGACGAAGTCGGACAGGCTGGCATTGGGTTTGCCGGGCACTTTCTGGGTTTGCTGACGGAGATGATGGAGTCTGGCAAGTTCCTCTGTGCGACTCTCGTCGGTATAGAGGACAATATCATCGTGATCAACCTGGCTGGCGGGCCAGAAACCAATCACTGCCCGAGCTTGGATTTTATCTTCACTGATCAGTGTTTGTAGCACTGCCTGCGCATCATCGAAGAGTTTGCGAGCTTCAGTACCAACGACTTGGTCATCGAAGATTTTCGGGTATTTGCCGTGCAGATCCCAGGTGATAAAGAAGGGCGTCCAGTCAATGTAATCGACCAGTGTTGCCAGTGAAACTGCAAGCGTACGACGTCCCAGAAATGCGGGTTTAGGCGGCTGATAACCCTGCCAGTCGATAGGTGTCTTATAGGTATGGAGCGTGTCGTATGGTCGACGTTCCGCCTTGGGGCGGCGATTGGCGTTCCGCTCCCGCACCTTTTCATACTCGGCTTTGACAGAAGCGACAAAATCGGTTTTCAGTGTTTTGCTCAATAACTGGGTCGCAACGCTGACACTGCGGGAGGCATCCGGCACATAGACAACGGCATCCTGTTTATAGCAGGGTTCAATCTTAACCGCTGTATGAGCACGTGACGTGGTTGCACCGCCAATCAATAAGGGAATATCAAAAGATTGCCGTTCCATCTCTCGGGCGACATGGACCATCTCATCAAGGGACGGTGTGATCAGGCCTGAGAGACCGATGATATCGACGTTTTCATCACGGGCCGTCTGCAGAATCTTTTCGCAAGGCACCATGACGCCGAGGTCGATCACTTCGTAATTGTTGCACTGCAGGACAACGCCGACGATATTCTTGCCGATATCGTGGACATCGCCCTTGACGGTAGCCATCAGCACTTTGCCTTTGCTTTCAGTCTTGCCGTCTTTTTCTTCCTCAATGAAGGGCACCAGGTGCGCAACGGCCTGTTTCATGACCCGTGCGCTTTTGACCACCTGGGGCAGGAACATCTTGCCTTCACCAAACAGGTCGCCAACGATGTTCATGCCATCCATCAGTGGGCCTTCGATGACTTCAATAGGGCGTGAAGCCTCAAGTCGGGCAACTTCAGTGTCTTCGGTGATGTAGGTCGTTATGCCTTTGACCAGCGCGTGTTCCAGTCGTTTGTTGACCGGCCACTCGCGCCAGGCCTGGTCTTCTTCCGACTTTTCGGTACTGCCATCGCCACGGTACTTGTCGGCAATGGCCAGCAGGGCCTCAGTTGCCCCATTGTTACGATTGAGTACTACGTCTTCGACACAGTTTCTGAGCTCTTCAGGAATATCTTCATAAATGGCCAGCTGGCCGGCATTGACGATACCCATATCCATACCCGCGCGAATGGCGTGATACAGAAACACGGCATGAATCGCTTCCCGCACGGGGTTATTGCCGCGGAAGGAGAAGGACACATTGCTGACCCCGCCGGAAATCATGGCATGGGGCAGGTTCTCTTTAATAAAGCGGGTACTGTTGATGAAGTCGACGGCATAGTTGTTATGGTCATCAATACCGGTAGCGACAGCGAAGATGTTGGGATCAAAAATAATATCCTGGGGCGGGAAATCCAGTTCATTCACCAGGATGTCATAGGAGCGCTGGCAGATGGCATTCTTGCGCGCTTCAGTATCCGCCTGGCCTGTTTCATCAAAGGCCATAACGACGACCGCCGCGCCATAACGTTTGCAGAGCAGAGCCTGTTCCCGGAAGTTGTCTTCACCTTCTTTAAGACTGATGGAATTAACGATTCCCTTGCCCTGAATGCATTTGAGGCCGGCTTCGATGATTTCCCACTTGGAAGAATCAATCATGATCGGCACACGGGAAATGTCGGGTTCAGAGGCGATCAGGTTCAGGAACCGGACCATGGCCTGAAGGCTGTCCAGCATGCCTTCATCCATATTGATATCAATGACTTGCGCGCCATTCTCAACCTGGGTTCTCGCAACATCTAACGCGGTATCGTAATCCTCGGCCTTGATTAATCGCTTGAATGCTGCCGACCCGGTAATGTTGCATCGTTCGCCGACGTTGACGAACAGGGAGTCTGCAGTGATGTTGAATGGCTCCAGACCACTCAAACGACATGAAACAGGTATCTCTGGAATACGCCGGGGAGATAATGACGTCATACGCCGCGCGATTTCAGCAATATGCGCAGGGCTGGTACCGCAGCAACCGCCGATGATATTGACAAGACCGGAACGGGCAAACTCTTCAACGATGTCTGCCATCTGTTCCGGTGTTTCATCATATTCACCGAATTCGTTTGGTAACCCGGCATTGGGATGCGCGCTGACGTAGGTGTTGGCTTTGGTTGCGAGCTCCAGCACGTAAGGGCGAAGCTCTTCGGCGCCCAGTGCGCAATTCAAGCCAATACTGATCGGTTTCGCATGGGAAACGGAGTTCCAGAAGGCTTCGGTGGTCTGGCCGGACAGGGTTCTGCCTGAGGCATCCGTAATGGTGCCGGAGATCATGATCGGGAGTTCAAGACCCAGTTCCGCGTAAACATCCTGAACCGCAAAAATGGCAGCTTTTGCGTTGAGGGTATCAAACACGGTTTCGATCAAGATGATATCGGCTCCGCCCTCAATCAGTGCCCGGGTTGCTTCACGGTAGCCTTCAGCTAATTCGTCAAAGGAGGTGTTGCGAAAGCCGGGGTCGTTTACGTCCGGTGAAATGGACGCGGTTCGGCTGGTCGGCCCGAGTACGCCAGCAACAAAGCGAGGTTTGTCCGGTGTCTCCAGCGTCATGGCGTCGGCGACTTTACGGGCAAGGCGGGCGGATTCCCGGTTGATGTCGCTGACATGTCCTTCCATGCCGTAATCTGCCATGGCTACCGGTGTGGCGTTGAAGGTGTTGGTTTCGAGAATATCGGCACCGGCTTCGAGGTAGGCGCGATGAATACCTTCGATAATGGCCGGTTGGGTCAGTGACAGCAGGTCGTTATTGCCTTTCAGGTCTGAAGGCCAGTCCTCGAAGCGTTCCCCCCGGTAATCGGCTTCCTCAAGTTTGTGTTCCTGGATCATGGTGCCCATGGCGCCGTCCAGAATCAGGATGCGGTTGGCTAAGGCGTCGTGCAGCAGGCTGATACGTTTCTCTCTGGACATCATTATTGTTTCGTCTGGCCTTGGATGGATTAGCGCAGCGCAATGGTACCAGAATTAGCGTCAGCAATGGGATGGGGAAATGGAAATGCCGTTGGGAACCGGCATTTCCATATATTGATCAATCAGGCCTGGACAGTGGGCTGATGTGGGGTGGCAAATAGCTTGAAAGCGATGGTCAGGATGACGGCGACACCCAGTGTTGTCGCGGTCAGCATCGCCAGCGGCAGGGTGCTGCTGTGATCAATCTTGCCGGCCAGGGTGCTGACCAGGCTGGCGACCAGCATTTCCAGGAAGAAGATCAGGCCGGAAGCGGTGCCCACATGTTTTTTCAGATGGCTGAGGGCATTGGCCTGGCAGGCCGGCATGAACAGACCCAGGCCTGCTTCATAAATCGCGATACCGGCGACATAACCGATAATGGATTGTCCATCGGTGACCAGGGCGCTGACAACGGCGACCAGGGTGCCGGTGATCAGGATACACCAGGCTAGGCGTTGGCTTTTCGCTTTACCCAGCCAATCCGTAATGCGGCCTGCCAGCAGGCTGCTACCGATATAAGCGCCCATGATGATCGCGAACAGCATGCCATAGGTTTTAGGTGCCAGTTCAAAGTGACCAATCAGCACGAAAGGTGCGCTGGCGACAAACACAAAGGCGCCGGAGAAGGCGAGGGCTGCGGTCAGCGTCAGTGTCATGAAACGACGGTCGCTGAACAGATCGCGGTAACCGGCCAGCATACCGGCCAGGGAAGTCTCGGTGTCCGGTGTATTGCTTTCTGGTAACAGGCTGACAGCGCCGGCGACAAATGCGCCGAATACAATCATGGCCACGAAGCTGGAATGCCAGCCGAACAGCTCCTGCAACACGCCACCAATAATGGGTGCCACCATGGGAGCGATACAAAGCGTGGCGCTGATCATGCCAAGGATTTTGACATCATTTTTGTCTTTATAGAGATCCCGGGCAATGGCGCGTGAAAGCGCGGTACCGAAACAGCCTGCTACAGCCTGCAGGAAACGGGCAGCAATAAATACCTCAATGCTGCTGGTCCAGAGAATAACGCCGGTTGCAATCAAGTAGACTAGGTAGCCAACCAGCAGGGTTTTACGACGGCCAAACCGGTCAGAAAGCGGGCCACAGATCAGCATGGATACCGAAAAACCGATCATGAAAATGCTGACGGTCCACTGGGTGACGGCGGCGGAGCTGCCAAAGGCTTCAGTAATG
This sequence comes from uncultured Kistimonas sp., assembly GCA_964291505.2. Lineage (GTDB taxonomy): Bacteria > Pseudomonadota > Gammaproteobacteria > Pseudomonadales > Endozoicomonadaceae > Kistimonas. The sequence goes on from OZ220216.1 coordinate 1,665,945, forward strand.
GCCGGCAGGGAAGGGGTAAACAGGTCTATGGAAAGCGGTCCGACCATGGCGCTCAGCACGAGGATGAGCATGACCAGGCCTGAATGTCGATTGTGATCGATTTTCAGCACGTTGCCACCGAGGGGGATTGAGGAAAAAGGCGGCAAAATAGCGATGTAAGGTCTAACGGGCAATCCGTGAAATTACTTCTTGTTCTATAGAATACGAATAATCGGGGTTTAACTGAGTGGTTTGGTCGGCTTTTCAGCGGGTGAGGACAGGAGTAGAATTCAGGCAACAGCGATCAAACTACAGGCAGTAATAACGTTGACTACCACGGATCTCAAAATAGATATTACCGAATCGGCACAGGACTACCTGCGTGAGCTGCTGGACAAGCAGTCGGTCGAAGGCATTGGTGTACGCCTCTTTGTGACCCAGCCGGGCACGCCGCATGCAGAAACCTGCCTGGCGTACTGCAAACCGGGTGAGCACAAGGAAACCGACCTGAAAATTGAACTGGAAAAGTTCGATGTCTGGATTGAGGCGGAAAGCGAAGAATACCTGGAAGAAGCAATCGTTGATTATGCGACCGATCGGATGGGCGGCCAGCTGACCATCAAGGCGCCGAATGCCAAGACGCCGAAGATCGGAGAAGACAGCTCGCTGGATGCCAAGATCAATTATTACCTGACCACCGAGATCAATCCCGGTCTGGCCTCCCACGGCGGTATGGTGCAGCTGGTCGAGATCGATGAAGGCGTTGCGATTCTTCAGTTTGGCGGTGGTTGTCAGGGTTGCGGTATGGTCGATGTGACACTGAAAAATGGTGTCGAGAAAACACTGAAAGAACGTATTCCTGAGCTGGTTGGCGTGCGTGATGTCACTGACCACTCAAATCGGGACAATGCTTTTTATAAGTAAGCCCGTTACTGATATCAGAAAGGCCTGATCACTCAGGCCTTTTTTATTTTGGATGATTACTGCATCCAATCTGATTGCGTCTGCGTACTCTCTGGGACTAAATCAAAACAGGATCGAAGGAGAGAGACGTATCTCAATGAAAAATAAACTGAAATCAATTTTTATCAGTACCTATATTACCGGATTGGCGATAGGTGTTGGTTTTGCGTTGTGGCACCTGTTTGTATCGCGCTCTCTGCCTTGGTTGGGTGTAGTTATTGCTTTGCTGCCCGCACTGTTGTTCTTTGTTCGTCTGTTTGTGCATCCTGTTGCTCGTACCAGCCACAATCTTTATGGGCTATTAGTCGCTGCCGCTATTGGCACCTCTTTCTCTCTGATTGTCCCATCATCCAGTTCGGTGCCTTTTGTTCTGAGCCTTTTGGTTGGAGTAGGCGGCGGGTCTCTTTATATATTCTGGTATTCACGGTTGGGTCGGCCAGAGAATGATCAATTGGTTGTGGGGCAGTCGTTACCACGGTTTACGGTGATGGATGCTGATGGTAAGGCTATTGCATCAGACACATTTAAAGGTCGGCCGCTACTACTGCTTTTCTTTCGGGGTAACTGGTGTCCGTTGTGTATGGCCCAGATTCGGGAAGTCTCTGCACAATATAGAGAATTAGATGCACGGGGCGTGAGAGTTGCACTGGTCAGCCCACAGTCTCACGAGAATACCCGTACGCTTGCGCAACGTTTTGATGTGCCTATGGAATTTTATACTGACTCCAGCAATAGCGCTGCCCGAGCCTTAAAAATCAATCATGATGACGGGCTGCCTGAAGGGTTGCAGGTGCTGGGTTACGACTCTGATACCGTTTTTCCTACGGTGATCATGGCAGATGCTGGTGGCCGTATAGTTTTTGCTGATTTGACAGACAATTACCGTGTCCGGCCGGAGCCTGATGTTTTTCTAAAAATTCTCGATGGGGCAGTTTAAATAGCAATATTATACAATCATATAACTTACCTTAAATTAGAAAATAACCTGAAAAACTCTCTAATACCTCAGGAGTGAAGGTACATACCAGCAATGTACCTTCATTAAATATCAAGATTCCTGGTAGGAAATCTGTGTTACACAGTAATAGGTTTCCTTGTCATCTACTCGAATGACGATCTCATCATCAATGGTTTTACCCATCAAAGCGCGGGCCAGAGGGGAATCCATACTGAGCAGGCCGTTTTTCAGGTCAAACTCGTCTGGGCCTACGATACGCCAGGTGGTTTCTACACCGTCCTCATCTTCAACCGTTACCCGGGCGCCAAAGTAGACACGGCTGGTATCCTCGGGCAAAGTAGTAACAACTGTTAGCTGATCCAGGCGTTTCCGCAGGAAGCGGACGCGACTGTCAATCTGGCGAAGCAGTTTCTTGCCGTAGATGTACTCGGCATTTTCCGACCGATCACCCAGGGCCGCGGCTTCCGACACGGCCTGGGTGACTTGCGGTCGCTGGGTTCGCCAGAGGTAATCAAGTTCGTCCTTGAGCTTGGCATACCCTTCAGGCGTAATGTAAAAGGAACCGGGCTTGCGTGGTGGTCGGTATCGGGACATGGGACTTTTACGTATCCTTGTCAGTTACTGATAGGAAGCATGAAAAAAATGCGATATCTTACGCGGCTTTTTTAAACCCTGTTGGCACTGAGACCTGTGAAGCGTTACAAACAGAGCATACTGTCAGACTACTTTGTTACGATAGGACACTCTGGCCCTGCGCATGTTGTCGAGGCCAATTTTGATATAGAGTCCAGTCAGGATCGTACACTCTGCACGGAAGTCATCCGGGCCAGCTGGGGCTTTGAGGTGCTTACAAACAAGCATCTGCCGACCATTTGTCCCATCTGTAATGCCATCCTTGATCGTCGTATCAGCAATATGCCGCGGCTCAAGCGTCATGTACTGGTAGAAACCGTGAAACCGGTGCAATTGCAACTGCCTGTCTGCCAGTTGGGCCTCGATTTTTAACTGAGCCATAAAAAAGGGCAAGTCAGACTTGCCCTTTTTAACGATAACCTTCGAAATTACAGTAATTCTGAGCGATCACGTCCAGGCAGAACAACTCTCAGTTTGTCTGCCATCTTCTTGATGGTTTCTTCCGTAGTATGCCAGTCAATACAGGCATCCGTGACCGATACGCCGTATTTCAGTTCACTGAGATCGTCCGGGATAGACTGGTTACCCCAGCCCAGGTTGCTTTCAATCATGAGTGAAGTGATGGAATTGTTGCCTTCCAGAATCTGGTTGGTGACATTGTCCATCACGAGAGGCTGCAGGTTTGGATCCTTATCAGAATTTGCATGGCTGCAGTCGATCATGATGTTGGGGACAATACCTGCCTTTCTCAGTGCCTGCTCGCACAGGGCAACACTGACAGAATCATAATTGGGCTTACCGTTACCGCCGCGCAGTACGACATGGCCATATTGATTTCCCTTGGTGTGGGTGATCGCGACCTGTCCTTTTTTGTCGATACCGAGAAATCTGTGCGGGCTAGATACAGACTGCAGGGCATTAATCGCGACAGTGAGACCGCCATCGGTACCATTCTTGAATCCGACCGCTGAGGAAAGACCACTCGCCATTTCACGGTGAGTTTGTGATTCCGTGGTACGTGCGCCAATGGCGGACCAAGAAATCAGATCCTGCATATATTGAGGTGTAATAGGATCCAGTGCTTCAGTGGCGGTAGGCAGTCCCATCTCGGCAACATCCATCAATAACCGGCGCGCAATATGGAGGCCTTCTTCAATCTTGAAGGAGTCATTCAGGTAAGGGTCGTTAATAAGGCCTTTCCACCCGGTGGTGGTGCGAGGCTTTTCAAAATAGACACGCATGACCAGATACAGCGTGTCAGACACTTCTTCTGCCAGTTTTTTCAGTTTCTCTGCATACTCGCGGGCGGCATCGACATCATGGATAGAGCAGGGGCCTACCACAAGAAACAGGCGCTTGTCGGTTCCACTCAAAATATTGCGAACAGTCTGACGTCCCAGGGTCACGGTTTCACGGGCCGCATCACTCAACTGGATTTCAGACTTAATCTGCTCCGGGGTGACAAGGATTTCCTGGGATTCAATATTCAGATCATCGATCGGTAACTGTGCCATAGCGTCTTTCACTTCCGGTCATGCGTAGTGGAATAGTTATAATCCGGATTCCCTTTGCGCAGAATCACGCGTCAAGAGTAATGTATTGGCTATGTTTCGACAATCTATGTGTTTGATAAACAATTACTATTCTGGTGCGACGATGTTTTTCGATGGAGGTATGAGTGATGCAGAACTGCTACTTAGGTGAATGAAAGACAAGTCGTAACACAAGGAAAAACAAGACAAATCAATCTTGCTTTGGGCTTTCTCAACTATTTACATGATACTGACGCAATTAGGTGTCAGTCGCAGTAGACACTGTAACTACTCCCAATATAATCCGCCGGAAATATTAACGGGTTCACCAGAAACCCGGTTGCCTTTATTACATCTTTTAACTGTCTTCTAGCTGCTGAGTGAATCCTGTTGGTTTCAACAGACCATTACGCATTTAGTAAGTCGTATCTTTTACCTATTAGTGCTCCTTTTCCTCCGGGGAGGAAGGGCTCTGCTGTTATTAGAGCATGTCAATGAATCGAGCGGTTAAAATCCTGCTGGCAGGTGTCTGTATTAACCTCTGTATGGGCGTTCTCTACGCCTGGAGTGTATTAAGCAAGGCCCTGGTCAGCGAATGGGGTTGGTCTAACGCCAGTGCCTCCATGCCGTATACCGTGGGCATCGTAACGTTTGCAGCCGCCGTTCTGTGTTCCGGCGTTCTACAGGACCGTATGGGTCCCCGCAAAATGGTTATCCTGGGCACCTCTCTGGTGGGTCTGGGTATGATCGCTTCCAGCTTTGTCTCTAACCCGGTTGGTCTGGTGATGACCTTCGGTGTACTGGTTGGTACCGGTATTGGCTTTGCCTATGCCTGTCTGAGCCCTTCAGCGATGAAGTGGTTCCATCCTTCCAAGAAAGGTATGGTGAATGGCTTGATTGCCGGTGGTTTTGGTATGGCGCCGCTCTACCTGGCACCAACCACGTCTGCTCTGATCGCTTCTGTCGGTATCAGCAGCGCATTCCTGTATTTGGGTATTGCTGTGCTGCTGGTTGCGGTTCCGCTGTCTTTCACCATCGTCAACCCACCGGCTGGTTATACACCGGCTCAGCCACGTGGTCTTAAGGAATCCGGCAAAACGGCCTCTGCGGTTGCTGATTTCAACTGGCGCCAGATGCTGAAGACTCGTCAGTTCTACTACCTGTGGATCATGTTTGCATTTGCCTCTTCCGCAGGTCTGATGCTGATCGGTAACATTACGACTATCGCCAGTGTTCAAGGTGGCATTGCCAATGCCGCGTACCTGGTGTCTATCCTGGCGCTGTTCAATACCTGTGGACGTGTTTTGATGGGTATGTTGTCTGACAAAATCGGTCGTATCCAAACCCTGCTGCTGGTCTTTGTTCTGCAGGGCGTTAACATGATGATCTTCCCGATGCTTTCTACCGACATGGGCTTCATCTTCGGCGCTATGCTGGCGGGTATCGGTTACGGTGCACTGCTGAGCGTATTCCCGTCCATCACTGCAGATTACTATGGTCTGAAGAACTACGGCAGCAACTTCGGTGTACTTTACTCCGCCTGGGGTGTGAGTGGCTTCATTGGTCCTGTGGTCGCTGCCGTGGTTGTCGATGCTACCGGTTCTTTTGCGATTGCCTATACCGTTTCTGCCGTCATGCTGGGTATTGCAGGCATTCTGGCACTCTTCACTAAGCCCGTTACTGAGCTTCCTGAAGAGCAGCAAGCGCCTCTCGTGGCTGCTTAATCCCTGCGACTATTTTCAAGCCCGCTTTCTTGCGGGCTTTTTTTGCGTTCTTTTGACATCGTACAAATCCTGTCTTTTTATCCTGTACGCCAGTAGTACACTGGTAATCCCTGTTTCATACCAAGAACACTATCAATGCCGGATACCCTGAACGACAAACTGGTTGTCGCTATCTCGTCACGTGCTCTGTTCAATCTTGAAGCTGGTCACAAAGTCTTTGAGGAAGAGGGGCTGGAAGCCTATCGCCATTATCAGGTTGAACACGAAGATTGTGTGCTTGAACCTGGTGAAGCTTTCCCGCTTGTCAGGAAATTACTCAATATTAATCATCTGCTTGGTGATGTTCCGCGGGTTGAGGTGATCCTCCTGTCTCGAAACAGTGCAGACACCGGGCTTCGTGTCTTCAATTCCATTGAAGAGTACGGGCTGGATATCCGGCGGGCTGCGTTTTGTGGCGGAGAAAGTCCGTACCGTTATGTACCGGCATTTAATTCCCATCTGTTTCTCTCGACAGATGTCGATGATGTGCGCAGTGCGCTGAAGGATGGCTTTGCCGCTGCGACGGTTTTGTCATCAATTTCCAAAGAGCGACAGGAAACGGATGAGTTGCGGATCGCCTTTGATGGCGATGCGGTCATATTTTCTGATGAAGCAGAGCGGCTGTATCAGCAGTCTGGCTTGCAGGCGTTTACCGAGGCTGAACGCTCATCGGCGCATCAGCCATTACCGGGCGGTCCGTTCAAACCGTTTCTGGCCATGCTTCAGGATATCCAGCTGGAATTCGGGGAACGTCATTGCCCGATTCGAACGGCACTGGTGACAGCACGGAGTACCACCGCCCACGAGCGAGTGATCCGCACGCTGCGTTCATGGAATATCCGCCTTGATGAAGCCATATTTCTCGGTGGGCTGGATAAGGGCGCGTTTCTTAAAGCGTTTCAGGCAGATATGTTCTTTGATGACCAGGTGCGTCATTGCGATTCGGCACGTGCACATGTCACCACCGGACACGTTCCCCATGGGGTGACCAATGAGTTAAAAGAGCGTGTACTTGATACCGAGTCCGAGCAGGAGGATTGACAGTACGCGCTGGAGGAACACATCCGGCAGTTTGTGTCCCACGCGTGTGCCAAGGTAAATGGCTGGCAGGGAACCAACCAGCAAAGCGCCCAGGAGCTGGAAGTCGACATTGCCCAGGTAGAGGTGCCCCAAACCGCCAACGAGTGTCAAAGGAACTGCATGGGCCAGATCCGTCCCGACAATCCGGGTGGCGGACATCACCGGGTAAAGAAGAATAAGGATCGCTGTGCCCAGCGCACCTGCGCCAACGGATGACAGTGTCACGAAGACACCCAGCAAAATGCCCATTATGGTAGTGAAGAATGCCGCACTTCGATCACTTAAGACTGGCGCATGCCGTAATAATTGCTTTCTAAACAGCAAAACGATCGACGACAAAATCAACATAAAGCCCAGCGACACCGTGAGCACGTGTGTATAGCTGTCGCTGTCGGTAAAAAACTGGTCGAGTACTACAATGGTGAGGCCTGCTGCTGGCAGACTGCCCGCGGCCATGCGCTTGACCACTGTCCAGTTGATGCTTTTCTTACGGTGATGGGCGAGCACTCCACCCGCCTTGGTGATGGATGCGTACATCAGGTCGGTACCGATAGCGACAGGGGCGGGGAAGCCAAACAGCAACAGCAGGGGGGTCATAAGCGATCCTCCCCCAATGCCTGTCAATCCTACGGCGAATCCGACACCCGCGCCCGCCACGATATAAAGCAGTGCATCCATGAATAAATTATGGTCTAAAGTTATAAGTATTCTTCGTAATCATAGTATTCGCACTTAACACACCATCGAAAGATTGATGTGTATCAATGAAGCGAGTGCGGTGGTAAATGTAGCGATAAGCTACTATTCTATAAAAGAATATTTATTCATATTTTTATGCTTCATTCGAATAATGGGTTTTTGCGGAGGCCATAATGAAGCTGCAACAGCTGCGCTATATCTGGGAAGTGGCTCATCACGAGCTGAATGTGTCGGCAACGGCGCAGAGTCTCTATACTTCTCAACCCGGTATCAGTAAACAGATTCGTCTGCTTGAGGATGAACTCGGTGTCGAGGTCTTTGCCCGCAGCGGCAAGCACCTGACCCGGATCACCCCGGCCGGCGAAAAGATTATTGAAACCGCGGGTGAGATTCTCCGGAAAGTGGATTCCATCAAGCAAGTTGCCCAGGAATTCAGTAACGAGAAGAAAGGGACTCTGGCTCTGGCCACCACCCACACACAGGCTCGTTACGCCTTGCCACCGGTGATCAAGCAATTCATCGGCAAGTATCCGGACGTTTCTTTGCATATGCATCAGGGCACACCGATGCAGATCTCGGAAATGGCCGCTGATGGCACGGTGGATTTCGCCATTGCGACCGAAGCCCTGGAACTGTTCAATGACCTGATCATGATGCCCTGCTACAGCTGGAACCGTAGCGTGCTGGTGCCAAAGAATCACCCTCTGGCGCAGGTGTCTGAACTGACACTGCAGGATATCGGTAAATATCCGATTGTGACGTATGTGTTTGGCTTTACCGGCCGTTCCAAGCTGGACGAAGCCTTCATGAACGAAGGGATTGCGCCACGCGTCGTATTTACCGCTGCCGACACCGATGTTATCAAGACCTATGTTCGACTGGGTCTGGGTATCGGGATTGTTGCCGGTATGTCTTATGATGCAGAGTTGGATTCGGATCTCGTTGCCCTTGATGCCTCACATTTGTTTGAGGCCAGCGTGACAAAGATCGGCTTCCGCCGCGGTACTTTCCTGCGTGGATTCATGTACGATTTCATCGAACTCTTTGCGCCACATCTGACCAAAGAGATCATCGATGAAGCCGTATCCCGTCATAACAAGGCGGAAGTGGACGAGCTGTTTGAGCACATCAATCTGCCCGTACACTGACGGTTAACGATCGCACAGAACGGGCTGATCTGGCATGGTTTGGATCAGCCTTTTTCTTTTTAGCGTGTTTCCTCCGCCGTTTCTTTTTCCAGTACGTCTTTCACAAGCTTGAAGTAGATCGTATAAACCTCGGGCGTTTCCCCGGGCTTTTCGACGACAAAGAAGGGCGCTTTTTCGACATTCATCATGGTGGCGATCTGCATGCCCTCACTGAACGGATCATTCTCGTAGGCTTCAACAATGCGGTCGATTCGATGTATGTGACCTGATTGCTCCAACCGTTCCAGTACTTCACCGCATTTCTTGCAGGGCGATCCATCGGCCAGAATCTTTTTGACCATTGTAATTTTCATCGGGAATTCCTTCTTTTCCTTGGCAACACGGAGACTTGGCGATTTTATCAATGCCATCACAATCTACTAATAACATTTCCGCATAACTTAATAGCGGCAGGTTGGGGTTTGCATGGTGAGAGGGGCAGGGGTAGAGTGTGCGCTGTTCAGCTGGCATTGTCAGCGCCCAAGCACGACCAGAACAACACTGGCAAAACAGTATAAATAGTACAAAAACAGAAAAATCAGGAGTCGTTGTGGAAATAGCCTGTCTGGATCTGGAAGGGGTACTGGTTCCCGAAATCTGGATCAAATTCGCCGAACAAACCGGCATTGATGAACTCAAAGCCACCACACGGGATATTCCCGATTATGATGTGCTGATGAAACAGCGCCTTAAGCTGTTGGAGCAGCATGGTCTTGGGTTGCGGGAAATTCAGGCCGTCATCGCGGAGATGGCACCACTGCCCGGAGCCCGTGATTTCATCGACTGGCTACGGGAACGTTTTCAGGTCGTTATTCTTTCCGATACCTTTTACGAATTTGCCCAGCCGCTGATGCGTCAGCTGGGATTCCCGACGTTGCTCTGTCATCGTCTTGAAGTGGATGAAAACGGTAAGGTGACTGACTATACGCTTCGCCAGAAAGATCCGAAGCGGATGTCAGTGAAGGCATTCCATGGTTTGAACTATCAGGTGATTGCTGCCGGTGATTCCTATAACGACACGACGATGCTGGCCGAGGCCGATGCAGGCATACTGTTCCATGCGCCGGATAATGTCATTGAGGAATTCCCTCAGTTCCCGGCCGTCCATACCTTCCATGATCTGAAGATGGCGTTCTGTCAGGCCAGTGTTCGGGATATTCCTCTGCAATAACAGGCTGATGGACGGGTAGGACTAAAGTGCTACCCGTTCGGCTTCCATACTTTCCAGAACATTCATCAGGTTTCTTACCTTGGTGATGGATTCCTGGTATTCCATCTCGCAATCGGAATCTGCCACGATACCGCCGCCACCCCAGCAATGAATCTGCTGGCCATCGGCGACCAGTGTGCGTATGGCAATATTCGTATCCATCCGGCCGTGGCTGCTGATATAGCCAATCGCGCCGCAATACACGGAGCGTGGGACCGGTTCTAGCTCGCGAATAATCTCCATCGCACGAATCTTGGGTGCGCCGGTGATGGAGCCACCGGGGAACGCATCGCGCAGTAACATCAAGTTGTCATGACCTTCCGCCAGCTGGCCGGTCACTGTGCTGACCAGATGATGGACGTTGGCGTAACTTTCAAGGCCAAACAAGACGGGGACTTTAATCGAACCCGGTTTGCAGTTACGTCCCAAATCGTTGCGAAGCAGATCAACGATCATCAGGTTTTCTGCCCGATCCTTTTCACTGGTCAGCAGCTCTGCAGCCGTAGCGATATCCTCATCTGTATCACGACCGCGCGGGCGCGTGCCCTTGATTGGGCGGGTTTCGACATCGCCGTTATCAGAGCGCAGCAGGCGTTCCGGCGAATGGCTGAGTACTTTGAGTTCTTCAAAATCCAGAAATGCGGCAAATGGCGTCGGGCTGGCTGATCGCAACGCCAGATAAGCTGACCACGGGTCACCCTGGTAGTCGGCAGAAAAGCGTTGAGTCAGATTGACCTGGTAGCAGTCACCGGCGGCAATCCAGTCCTTGATATGCTGGAAAGCATTTTGATACTCGGAAGGCGACATGCTGGCAGAGAAGGGTGTATTCAGATGGAACGCTGAAGAAAATACTGTTGCCGGTTTATGCAGTCGCTGTTCAATACGGTGGCGTTTTTCTTCTGACATATCCGGATGCGCCACCAGCCAGGTTCTGCCGGTATGATGATCTACCACCACGGCCCAAAGGTAGAGCCCCACCAGCATGGACGGATGCGATGACCGTCGCGGCTTGATTCGCCCTGGCTCCAGACTTTCATTTAGCTCATAACCCCAGTATCCGGCCAAACCGCCAGTAAACGGCATTTGTTGACTATCTACAGGAGAGGGCAGTGCTGCATGAAGTGTTTCGAAAGGCGCAGTGGTCAATGGTTGCCAGGTGTCGCTTGTTGACGGCTTGCACCAGGTGATGCCGTCTTTATGACGGTATAGGTTTTCCGGTGCGGCAGTCAGGATATCGTACCGGTAACGGTAGTCGCCGCTGGAGCGGGCCACACTGTCGAGCATCAGCGCATTGCCCAGCGGCCGAAGACGCTCAAACCACTGGACGGAATCCGTCAGGTGCGGCAGTTCGGTGATGGAAAGGTGTTTCATTGAAGTGTTTCACTGCGGTTTGGCCGGCATTGTATACCGGATGCCATGTGTTCAAAAGGAAGCAATGCGCATTCTCACTGACATACCGCAATGCATTGCCCAAACCAAACGACAATATCCAACTAACGAAGGGTGAGTGCGGTCTAAAATATTGACCTCTTAGTCAATATTTAATGCTTTGTTGACACTTTATTTACAAAGCTTGCACTTGTGTCCCAAAGCAGTTATAAAATTCCGCATACCTTGAACAGGTTGAGCCACAGCGCATAATAATAAAACTGTTGTCCGGCAGGTTTGAAAAAACGCCGACAAAACAGACAGAACAATAAAGCAAGCATAATAAGAACAATAAAGCGGAAACCTCACAATGTTCAGAGACCCATCCTCAGACCGACACTCCGTCGACGCCCGGAACACAGAAGCCCTGGTCTGCGCTGGCAATGCCTGCCTCGCGGTCAGTTTGGCAGTCGTGTTCCTCTGGACGCTCTGGTAACCGCGGGTTCCGCAGGAATCCAATCGGCTTCGTGCGTCCGCCCTCAGTTGAGCCGTCGTGGAAGGGACGTGGAAGGCGGTCCGGGTCGCTCCCGGTCCGACATGCAATGTACACTGCATTGCAGTACAGGGAAGGCTAACGCCTGAACATGCAACTGGAGACTAATAATAATGAAAGGCCTTAAAAAACTGCCTCTGGCAATTGCCATCTCCTCAGTCATGGCTGCCACAGCCCAGGCTGAACTGAAAGCGCTGGAAGACGAAGTCATGTCAGAAATGACGGGGCAGTCTGGTATCACCATTGAAATGGAAATGCAGGCTGAAGTTGGTGCTGTAACCTATACCGATGAAGGCTCTATTCGTCTTGAAGGTATCACTCTTGATAATGATGGTGGTGCTCTGAATCAGACCATCGAAATTGATATGATTGAGAAGTCTGACTTGGCAGCAGGTCCTGGTGCAGCAACCAAGGCTGCAGGCGATATCATCAAAGTTGGCATCAGCTCCATGGAAATGGATGTTCAAGTTGATGCGATTCGTACCGGCGATGCCAGTGCGGCCAGCTTGGGTCAGCTGAATCTGGAAGATGTTGCCATGAGTGGTACAGACATGTATGTCTATGCCCTTGATGGTAAAAAAGGTATTGGTGTTGATGCAATTGTTAACCAGTCCATTGGTCGCGTGAGCTTTAGAGATGTTGATGTTGCATCAGATGGCACAGTCACAAATGGTGCTTTAGATGGCGGTACTATCGCACTTAACGATATCAGCATCTCCACGCTGGATATGACAGGCACTGAAATTACAATTGTAGATGGTGCTGAGAACGCTTTCGGAACCAATGATGCTGTCAAGATCAATATGCCCGGTATTAATGACGGCACCATCAGCATCGGCGGTATCCAGATTGGTAGCGCTACTGATGACAGTTATGACCAGTTTAATCAGACAATCGGTGCGGTTGAGCTGGATGGTCTAACTTTGGCAGGCACTGAGATGTACGTTTATGCTCCTGACACTGGCAGTGGTATTCGCGTGACTCAAACCATGAACGTATCACTTGATGAGGTGACTTATGTTTCTGGTGTTCTGGACAGTGCAACGGCAGCCAAGTCTGCTGATGCAATAGGTGCAGCGCTTACTGCTCAAGGTTTGAATGATTATGCTAATGCAGCAGCGGCTCAAGCGGCATTCACAACTGCTCAGTCTGATCTTGGCAACTATCAAGCAATGGGTACTCAGCAAGCAATCATTGATGATGAAATTGCGAATAACGGTGTTGTTGAAGCTGACTCAAACACCCATACCGCAGCCTATACCAACGCGATTGCTGCACGCGATACAGCGGCTGGAAATTTAAGTGGAAATTACGCAAATGCAGCTGAGGCGACTTTAGACGCTAATTCAGCCGGTGCGCGTTTGACTGCCCAATATCCTGCAGCTGACAATTACTATGGCAATGGCGGCAGCAGAACAGGAGATGGTGTCGGTTCCTTGACCTTGTCAAACGTTTCGTTCACTGCAGATCAAAGCACTGTTGCAATTGATGTTTTGGATGGCGGCAGTACCGATCAATTGGTTATTGATGCGCCTATGACAAACGCCAATATCTCAATCGGCGCAATTAATGTCGGTGATGGAAATCTTGGTGGTCTCGCTATCTCTGGTCTGAATATGACCACTAATAGCATCTCTGTGTATGCACACTAAGTTCGTATGACGAGATGAATGAAAGGCCGACCGGTTTACCGGCCGGCCTTTTTTACTTAAACTGCACGAAAGTACAAATAATAAAAACAACAAAAGACCGACTTCCATGATTGAAATTCTGCTGGGCAGCCTGCTTGCCGTTTTCGGCGTCAATACCGCGTTTGAGGTCAAGCCAAAGGACGAGGGGACGGTCTACTTTGAGCAACAGGCCGCCAATATTCCGGTGACCGATCAAACGGCTGTCGAGCCGCTCGCCAAACTGAAATACAAGAACATCATCCGGCAGACCTATGACTACAGTTGTGGTTCTGCCGCACTCACGACGCTGCTGGATTACTACCTGGGACGAAATCTGACAGAACGGCAGGTCATGGAAGGGCTGCTCAAATTTGGTGAAGCTGACAAAATTGTTGCCCGACGCGGTTTCTCCCTGCTGGATATGAAGCGTTTCACCCGCGCCATCGGCCATAAAAGCGGTGGATTTCGCGCCAGCATGGATGATTTGGCTGAGCTGGATCACCCGGCTATTGTTCCCATCGAATACGCAGGCTTTAAGCATTTCGTCGTAGTGCGGGAAGTGTATAACGGCCATGTCTATGTGGCAGACCCGGCAGTCGGAAATATCAGCTTTACCATTGAGCGTTTTAAGGAAGTCTGGGATCGCAATGTACTGTTTATCGTGTTCCCGAACGGTCATGCGCCGCTGCCAAACCTGGAATTGCGTAATGAAGATATGCGGGTCGTGGATGAAAGCACCATCAACTACCTGGCTTTCCAGGAATTTCCGCAGTTTAACAATCCGATGGAAAACCGTCTGAAGGATGCTGCGGCCATTCGCCGACTGGAAAATGCCACAAGCAGTGGCGAGGTTGGCGCAAGTGTCGGTGGTATGTCTTATAAAAGGCAATAACATCGGCTGAGAAAAACCGGTAGAATGCCGTGAACTGGATCACAGCCGGATGACACCACCAGAAGTATCACCGGCGATAACAGTATAAAACGATAAAAAATAACAATAACAAGAGCGTATCAGGATGAAGTTTCGCATTTCTGCGTTGACCATGGGGATTGCCCTTGGCGGCCTGGCCTGGACCGGGTACGCTGCCGCCGCCAACTCATCAGACGCCCGCAGCGCTCTGGCTAAGCAAGACGGTGATGCCGACCAGAGCAAACAGCTAGAGGAAGTCTTCCAGGCGGCGGAGAAAAGTTATTCGCTACTAAAGTCCGGTGATACCCGCCTGACTTATTCCTTCAATTATTCCAATACCCGTGATGCGCGGATTGATTTCGCCAATGCCACCGGCACCAATGGCACTGAGGTTGTCACCAATTTCGTCCGGAATACGACGGATCACACCTTCACCAATACGTTCAGTTTTGATTACGGCATCTGGGACAACCTGACGTTCTCGGTGCGGATTCCGTTGGTTGCCAAGTATTCCGAAAATAAGTCGGTGGCGGCTGGGAGCTATATCAGTAAAGAAAAAACGGTTTATGGGGTGGGCGATATCGGTTTGAGCCTGCGTTGGCAGCCGTTTGAGGTTCGCCCTGGTCGTCCGTCTCTGACGCTGAACAGTTCCTTTAACCTGAAAACCGGTGAGAGTCCCTACGAGATCAATCCTGACAAGGATCTTTCCACGGGGAGTGGTTATTTCTCCCTCGGTTTCGGTGCAAGTCTTTCCCATGTTCTGGATCCGGTCGTACTGTTTGGTTCCGTTGGTTACAACATCAATTTCGAAGAAACGGGTCTGAACCAGTACCAGGGTGATCCGACCAACCGAAACCTCAACCCCAATCAGGACACACTGACTCTGTCATCCGTAAACCCGGGCGACAGTTATTCCATGAATATGGGATTTGCCTATTCGCTCTCTTATGACGTATCCATGAGTGCGTCTTACCAGATGTCCTATAGCCGGGAGAGTGTGTTCACGTTCAAGGATGGACGGAGCGTGGATTCGCCCTCCAGCACCTCGGGGATTATCAATATGTCCCTGGGGCTGCGGATGTCGCCCACCTATATCGTCAATATCAATGCGGGTTTCGGCCTGACCGAGGATTCCCCGGATATCCTGCTGGGCTTTTCGCTGCCGCTCGACCTGGAGGGTCTGAAGGCGGAGTAGTTGTTCTGGCTGTTAATGCCCCCGGTTACCTGGGGCAGCAAGACAAGCGAATGCTGGCTGACAGCTGATCTAATAACAAGAACAAGAAGAAATGCGCAGTATGATCAGGACTTTTTCAGGCTATGACAGACCGGGATGGTGGGTAACGCTACTAGTACTTTCGTACTTTTTGGCGTTGCCGATTCAGGCGCAGATGGCTCAGAACCTTACCATCGGTAACCCGAAAGCCATGGCCATGGCCAACGCGGTCACGGCGGACTTTGTCGGGTTGGATAATGTACATTACAACCCGGCGGGGTTGGTTGACCTGAAAGGGCGGCAGTTTGAAACCAAGATCATTGCCGCCTACATGGATATCCGGGCAGAGTTCGAGCCCGGTGACAATTATGATTTCTTTGGCTTTGATGCGGATGATGACCCCGTCTCTTACACCAAAAGCCAGACAGCCACGCCTGCTATGTATATCCCTGGTGTCGGATTGACCTCTGTACCGGCATTGATCGCACCGCTTAACGGTGTATCTTTCAATCCACCGGGTTCAAAGTTCACGTTTGCCAACAACCTTTATGCCCCTATGGCTCTCGGTTTCAGTCGTGATGAAGGTGATGACCCTGCCGCATTCCAGGGACAAAAAGTCGCGTTGCAGCGGATTACCTATCTTTCGCCTTCGATCGGCTACAAAGTCAACGATCAATTAGATGTGGGCTTGTCTGTTGGCTTTTCTCACCAGGCGCTGGCAATGGAGCAGAAGTTCCGTAGTCCGAATGATCTTCTGGCGTTGAATGCTAACTCTGCGATTCAGACATTGTTCTGTGACACGCCAGGTATCGATATTTTGACGGCGATTTTCCTGGATATCTGTCAGGGGGATGCGAACCCGTTTGCCAATATGGCGGACATGTCCCTGGAAATGACTGAAACTTTGTCGCCTACCTACAATCTCGGCTTGCGCTGGAAGCCCTATGACTGGCTGCGTTTTGGTCTGGTTTACCAGAGTGAAGCGAAGATGAATCTCAAGGGTAACTACTCCTTTGAGTATTCCGATGATTTCTTTGAATTCATGAAAGGCTTTGCCGGTGCCTATAACCCCTCAATCTTCGGAGCAGCACTGGTCGGCCCTATTAGTGCCAAGCAGAAGGAAGAAGGCATTGCTTCCATGAAGCTCACCTATCCGCAGCATATATCGGGTGGGGTGAGTGTTGATCTGACGCCTAAGCTGACCATGAACTTTGATTTAAAGTGGACCGATTACGATGTCTGGGAGAACTTCGTCATTGAGTTCGACCGGCAGGTCATGGCCATGCAGTTTGCGACGATTCTGGCGCCAGCAAACGCACAGCCCAACAGGATCACTATGCCTCGTGGGTATGAGAGTAAGTGGAGCTGGGCGATTGGTTTTGAATACGATGTCAGCAACCGTCTCAGTCTACGCTGGGGCTATGAAAACCGACCATCCTCCATCCCGGCGGACAAAGCCGATATCATGGCGCCCCTGGGGGATGCCCATATCATCGGTTTGGGTTTTGGCTACCAGTGGGATAAGGAATCCGTTGTTGATGTCGGTTTCCAGTATTTCTGGTCCAAGCAGGAAATTCCTGCAGGTACCAGCTGTAACGTCAACTGTGACGGCATCACTGACCTGGTTTACAACCCCTATGCCGGGATGGATCTTGAAACCAGTGTTAACGCCTATATCTTCTCTCTTTCTTACCGGACCCGTTTCTGATCAGCTGATGCGCCAATTGGCTTGAAAGCCGGGCGCTAAGTAGGGAAGATGGAACCCGGGAGGGCGGCAGTATGAGAATAATAACCCGGTGCTGTTCTGGCAGTGTGTTTGTGTTGAGTGTGATGGCAGGTCTTGCGGTATTACCTGCTAATGGCGCGGAACGCTATTTTACGTATATCGATGAGACCGGAAAGGTTCGAAATCTGTTTCTGGATGAAGAATTCAAGGAACAGCAGGACGAGGTTCGTCACCGTATCAGTCTGTCGAGCTATATCGACCCTTATGATAACCCCACTTCTATTGCCTACCAGAATTTTACGCCGTCCTCAGAAAAAAAACGTCGCTACTTCACCTGGGTGGATGCTGACGGTACGGTACAAAGCAGCTTTTATTCAGACCAGTCTGATATCAAACCGCGAGACCAGTATGTACTCGGCTCCGGCGAACGCGCCAGCAGTTATGTGGATGCAGATGCGCTTGAAGGGCGCGGTTTTGTACGCAGTGAAAATGGTCAGCCGTATTACACCTGGACTGATGCAGAAGGGCGTATCCAGAACACTGCAATTACCACGGAACAGCGTGCACAAGCTTTCAAGCGCCCCAAACTACCGGGGATTGGCAGTCGCAGCCATGATTTTACCGATGGCAATGAGTTATTGCTGAAAGAGTTGCCTGCACCTGTGTCGAAGAATATTGCCTTGAGCCCAGAATTGGCAGGGATTCTCGATGCAGACCGTGAACAGCGACGTCGGCCACAACGGGCGCGCGATGCCGAGCTGGCAAAAGCCTTTAGCGATGGCTGCTGTATCCAGATGGATGTGCGAAATTTTGAAAAGCTCGGTGTCAACCAAGCGAAATACGATGAATTTAATCGCTTTACACCGTTGTTCGATTTTCCGACAGGGATGAGTTACTACAGTGGCTATGTGATCCCGGATGACAAGCCCAGTTCTGCCATTCGTGTACGGAGCTTTTCCAATCAGGATGTGATGTATCCCAGCCTGCTGTTTCTGGATGCTGCCCGACGTCCAACCCGTCTGGTCACCGATGCAATCTACCGTTTAAACCCCGAAACTTGGCATAGCTATGCTTATATTGAAGGCATTATTGCGATAAAACCGCGGTTGGGAGAGCGTTATGTGGTTGTCATGACCACGGAAGAAGCCCTGCAACAACAAACCCTTGATAACAAGCCCTTCGCCCGACCGCTGGATATGGCGCCAATCGTGGCAGAAGAGGGCATGGTGATAAGGCAGCACGCTTCAACCGGTTCCTTTGAGGTCACATTCCTGAAATAAGACAGCATTGTTGACAATCCCATCCTTGACGCTCGGTTTATACCTATATAAGCTCAGCGTCACCGATTAATTGTCGACAATATCAAGAATAATAAAACGCTCATGAATCAGCCGGAACCCCGCACGTTGTCGGATCGTGTGTTCACGCATATCCAGCGTGCCATCGTGCGTGGTGATATTCCGGGGGGCAGCAAGCTCAGTGAATCCGGGCTGGCGGAACAGTACGGTATCAGCCGTGGCCCCTTGCGTGAGGCTATCCGTCGTCTTGAAGGCTGCAAGCTGGTAATTCGTGAACCCCACAGCGGCACCCGTGTGGTGTCTCTCTCTAGCGAAGAACTCCTTGATATCTACCATATCCGTGAAGTCATGGAAGGGCTGGCCTGTCGTCTGGCGGCTGCCAATATGACCCAGGCCCAGATTGACGATATGCGTCGTTTGCTGGACCAGCATCGCGAACAGTCCGAACTTAAAGACGGTATTGCCTACTTCCAGCAGGAAGGGGATCTGGACTTTCATTACCGAATTATCAGCGCCTCAGGCAATCGCAAGCTGGTCGAGTTGCTCTGTGGTGAGCTTTACCACCTGATTCGAATGTATCGCTACCGATTCAGTACGCAACAGAATCGTCCTCTGAGGGCATTTACTGAACATCAGCAGATTATTGATGCCTTGGCGGATCGGGACGGTGAGTTGGCGGAATTACTGATGCGCCGACATATCCGTGTCTCCCGTAACCGGCTGGAAGAACGGATTAAATCAGGATTTGAGGCTGCGCCGCCGTGACAGTGGTGCAGGCTGTACTAAAACAGTAGCGATGACAACGACTTCACGAACAACAGGAAACCGCGTATGACCGAACTGACACCCGGCCAGAAGTTTCGCAAGGCCGTTGAAGCGAACAACCCACTGCAGGTGGTGGGGACCATCAATGCCTATTGCGCCATGATGGCCGAGAAAACAGGGCATCAGGCGATTTACCTGTCAGGTGGTGGGGTAGCGAATGCATCCTATGGCTTGCCTGATCTGGGCATGACCTCCATGAATGATGTGCTGGAAGATGTGCGTCGAATCACGGCGGCCAGCAGTCTGCCTCTGCTGGTCGATATCGACACGGGGTGGGGTGGGGCGTTCAATATTGCTCGAACCATCAAGGAAATGACCCGGGCAGGTGCAGCAGCCGTTCATATTGAAGACCAGGTGGCTCAGAAGCGCTGTGGTCATCGCCCCAACAAAGCCATTGTCAGTAAGGAGGAGATGGTTGATCGGGTTAAAGCGGCGGTGGATGCCCGTACCGATGAAAGCTTTGTCATCATGGCCCGTACCGATGCGCTGGCCGTAGAAGGCATGGATGCTGCCATCGAGCGCGCCTGTCTTTGTGTCGATGCGGGTGCCGACATGATCTTTCCGGAAGCCATGCAGACATTGGACGATTATCGTCGTTTTGTTGAGGCTGTGAAGGTGCCGGTTCTGGCCAATATTACGGAATTTGGTCAAACACCCCTGTTCAATTGCCAGGAGCTCGGTGATGCCGGTATTGCTATGGTGCTTTATCCGTTAAGTGCATTCAGGGCTATGAATCAAGCGGCGCTGAACGTCTATCAGCACCTGCTGGCAGATGGTGACCAGACCCAGGTAGTCGACACCATGCAAACCCGGATGGATCTGTACGATTTTCTTGATTATCACACCTATGAGCAGACCATTGATCGTCTGTTTGTAGAAAAGGGCGACGAATAAACTGGCAGAACAACGCGTTAGCAACAATTCTTAACGACGTCTCTTACACACAAGAACCAGAGGGAGCACGTATGGCTGAGAAGAAACTGACCGGCGCCGGCCTCCGCGGCCAGACGGCAGGACAAACTGCACTCTGTACCGTGGGCAAAAGCGGCACCGGTCTCACTTACCGGGGTTACGACATCCATGAACTGGCGAAATACGGCACGTTTGAGGAAATTGCCTGGTTGTTGTTTCACGGTGAGTTGCCAAACAGTGAAGAACTCGCGAATTACAAAAAGAAGCTGCAGGGTTTACGTGGATTGCCTGAACCGCTGAAGCAGTGCCTGGAATTGATTCCTGCGGATGCGCATCCCATGGATGTCATGCGGACCGGTTGCTCCATGCTGGGTAATCTGGAAACGGAAACTGATTTTAGCCAGCAGCAGGATGTGACTGACCGGTTACTGGCAGCATTTCCCTCCATCCTCCTTTACTGGTACCGCTTCAGTCACGATGGCGTGCGCATTGAAACAGAAACGGATGATGACACCATTGCTGGCCATTTCCTGCATTTGCTGCACGGTAAAAAGCCGGCGGATAATCATCGTCGCTGCATGGATGCATCCCTGATTCTTTATGCTGAGCATGAATTCAATGCGTCGACGTTTACGGCCCGTGTCTGTGCATCCACGCTATCGGATATGCATTCCTGTGTTACTGCAGCAATCGGATCGCTCCGTGGACCGCTGCATGGTGGCGCCAACGAAGCGGCCATGGCAATGATCCAACGTTTCCAGTCACCGGAAGAAGCGAAAGAAGCCATTCTTGGCATGCTGATACGTAAAGACAAAATCATGGGCTTCGGGCATGCGATTTACCGCACTTCTGACCCACGAAACGGCATCATCAAAGACTGGGCCAGGGTTTTGGCCGATGAAGTGGGCGATACCGTATTGTATCCGGTATCGGAAATGATTGAGCAGGTTATGTGGGATGAGAAGAAGCTGTTTCCGAATGCAGATTTTTTCCATGCTTCGGCCTATCACTTTATGGGTATTCGACCAAGATGTTTACACCGATCTTTGTCTGCTCGCGGCTGACCGGTTGGGCTTCCCACGTGATGGAGCAGCGCGCTAATAACCGGATTATCCGGCCATCGGCTGAGTATACCGGCCCGGAGCCACGCGCCTGGGTTGGCGTAGAAGAACGCTAAGAATCGTAGTACTGCATTAATAACGTCTTACAACCAGAAGTCAGAGAAAACAATGAGTGCAAACGTTGATGTAAATGAACGTCCTGATTACGACCAGGTACTGCAGGATATCGCTGATTATGTTCTCAATTACAAGATTGAGTCGGATGAGGCGCTGGATACCGCCCGTAACTGCCTGATGGATACACTGGGCTGTGGTCTGCTGGCGCTACGCTTTCCTGAGTGTACCAAGCATCTTGGCCCCATCGTTGAAGGGACCGTGGTTCCTCACGGTTCACGTGTTCCGGGTACGTCATTCCGTCTGGATCCGGTAAAAGCGGCCTGGGATATTGGCTGTATTATTCGCTGGCTGGATTACAACGATACCTGGCTGGCAGCAGAGTGGGGACATCCGTCTGATAACCTTGGCGGCATCCTGGGTGCGGCCGATTACCTGTCCCAGAAGCGCATCGCCGATGGCCAGGCACCGCTGACCATGCGTGATGTACTGGAAGCTATGATCATGGCGCACGAGATTCAGGGCTGTCTGGCGCTGGAAAATAGCTATAACCGTGTAGGCCTTGAC
This sequence comes from uncultured Kistimonas sp., assembly GCA_964291505.2. Lineage (GTDB taxonomy): Bacteria > Pseudomonadota > Gammaproteobacteria > Pseudomonadales > Endozoicomonadaceae > Kistimonas. The sequence goes on from OZ220216.1 coordinate 1,688,166, forward strand.
CATGTTGTGTTGGTGAAAGTGGCATCAACGGCGGTCGTTGCCAAGCTGAAGGGTGCCAACCGTGAGCAATTGCTGGCCGCTCTTTCCCATGCCTGGGTGGATGGCCAGTCTCTGCGTACTTACCGTCATGCCCCGAACGCGGGTTCTCGAAAGTCATGGGCTGCTGGTGATGCAACTTCTCGTGCGGTTCGTCTGGCGGATATCGCCATGCGTGGCGAGATGGGGGTTCCCGGTGTACTGAGTGCGCCCAAGTGGGGTTTTTATGATGTGCTGTTCAAAGGACAGGAATTCAAATTCCAGCGTCCTTATGGCAGTTATGTCATGGAACACGTGCTCTTCAAGATTTCATTCCCGGCTGAGTTCCATTCCCAGACTGCTGCTGAAGCCGCTGTTCGCCTGCATGATCAGGTGAAGGGGCGTATTGATGAGATCGAGCGGGTAGAGATCACCACCCATGAATCAGCAATCCGGATCATCTCCAAGGTTGGCCCTCTGGCCAATGCCGCTGACCGGGATCACTGTCTCCAGTATATGACTGCTGTGCCGCTGTTGTTTGGCAACCTGGTGGCTGAGCACTACGAAGACGATTTCCATGCGGCACATCCTGAAATTGATAAACTGCGTGAGAAGATGGTCATCCTGGAAGATGAACGTTATTCCCGTGAGTACCACGAGCCGGAGAAGCGCTCTATTGCCAATGCTATCCAAGTGTTCTTCAAGGATGGCAGCAGTACTGAAAAAGTGGCGGTAGAGTATCCGATTGGTCATCGTCGCCGTCGTGAAGAAGGGATTCCGCTGCTGGAAGCCAAGTTCAAGGCTAACCTGGCGACCCGTTTCCCGGCAGGTCGTTCCGATACAATCTTTGATTTGTGCAAGGATCAGGCGAAGCTGGAAGCCACGCCGGTCAACGCTTTCATGGATATGTTTGTGATTTGATCGCTATGGAAAACGCCCAGTCTTTTGCTGGGCGTTTTTTCTTCTGAACAATTTTCGGCCTTATTTCAACCGACGCTCAATGCCAGTCTGGGCAATAATGCGTGTCGCGATTTCTTCAACGGAATAACGTGTGGTATTGATATAGGGGATGTTTTCCCGCTGAAACATCTGCTCCACCTCATTCACTTCCATTTCACACTGTCGGGCAGACGAATAGCGACTGTTAGGCCGGCGTTCGTTACGAATCGCCGCCAGATGCTCGGCATCAATGGTCAGGCCAAACAGTTTGTTTTTGTGCTCTTTGAGGATAGCGGGCAAGCGCATCATATCCAGATCATCTTCAGTGATCGGGTAATTGGCCGCGCGAATACCGAACTGCAGCCCCATGTACAGGCAGGTAGGGGTTTTGCCACAGCGGGAGACGCCAATAATCAGAACATCCGCTTTATCGTAATAGCGGGTCTTGGCGCCATCGTCGTTATCGAGGGCGAAGTGAACAGCATCAATCCGCTGGTTGTACTGGGTATTGGCGGTGATGGCGCGCTTCTGGCCAATCTTGTGCATGGCGTGCTGGCGCAATTCCTGTTCCAGCCCGGGCATGAAAGCTTGAAAAATATCCGTTGTATAGGCGTTGGCGCCTTTCATGATTTCGCTGATTTGCTCATCAATGATTGTGCTGAAGAGCAGTGGCTTGTGCTCACTGATTTCTGCCTGCCTATTAATGTCGGCGACTACCGCTTGGGCTTTTTCCGGGGTATCCACGTAGGGCAGGGTGAGGTTATCGAACTCTACATGGTCAAACTGCGCCAGGAGGCTCTTGCCAAAGGATTCCGCGGTAATGCCGGTACCGTCCGAGATAAAATAAACTTTGCGTTTCATTCCTGTGTTCCAGACCACGGAAGTGGCTTCAAAGGTGCCCAACTGCCAGAAAAACTGACAAAAATCATAGGCACTGGCTGTTTGTTCGTGTTACAAAGACGCGCTTTCGGATAGGTAAAAGTCCCTAATCCTTGGTGACGGGATTCACAACCAGTGTCTGCTGGTCGTATAGTACGGCCATCTGACGTTGCTGACAAAGGGCTCTGAACCTTCGCATTTTGCGTTTATACTTGTGCGACCTTGTTCGAGCCACTGACTTTTTTGCCGGGAACCCGGATAAAGTTCCAAATCAGGGGGTGATACCTTGGAAGAGTATGTAATTGCCTTTGAGCACCTGGGAGCAGGTGACGTTGAACGTGTGGGCGGCAAGAACGCCTCTCTGGGAGAGATGATCAGCAACCTGGCGGGCGCCGGGGTGTCTGTTCCCGGAGGGTTTGCAACCACCGCAAAGGCGTACCGGGAGTTTCTGGAAAAGAGCGGCCTGAATGAACGCATTCACTCGCTGCTCGACACCCTGGATGTGGACGATGTCCGCGCACTGGCCGAGGCAGGCGCCAATATCCGCCAGTGGGTCATGGATGAGCCGTTCCAGCCTGAGCTGGAAGATGCTATTCGCACCGCTTTCACCAGCCTGCAGAATGGTAATGAGAACCTCTCTGTTGCGGTTCGTTCCTCTGCTACCGCCGAAGACCTCCCCGATGCCTCCTTTGCAGGCCAGCAGGAAACCTTCCTCAATATTCGTGGTTATGACAATGTCATCCACGCTGTGAAAGAAGTTTTTGCGTCCCTGTTCAATGACCGTGCGATTGCCTATCGAGTGCATCAGGGCTTTGATCACCGTGAAGTGGCCCTGTCTGCAGGTATCCAGCGTATGGTGCGCAGTGAAACCGCAGCTTCTGGCGTTATGTTCACTCTGGATACCGAATCCGGTTTCCGTGACGCAGTATTCATTACCTCCTCTTACGGTCTGGGTGAAACCGTTGTGCAGGGGGCCGTAAACCCTGACGAATTCTACGTTCACAAGCCCACCCTCGAAGCGGGTCGGCACGCCATTCTGCGCCGCAACCTGGGCAGCAAGGCCATCAAGATGATGTATACCGACGACCACAGCGCGGGCCGTTCGGTTAAAACTATTGATGTGGACGTTGCGGATCGCGAAAGGTTCTCCATTACCGATGACGAAGTGCAGGCTTTGGCGCGTCAGGCGCTGATTATCGAAAAGCACTACGAGCGCCCCATGGATATTGAATGGGCCAAAGATGGTGATGATGGCGAGCTGTATATCGTTCAGGCCCGTCCGGAAACCGTGAAGAGCCGAAGCGAAGGCAACACTATGGAGCGTTACCTGCTCAACGAGAAGGGGACGGTTCTGGTGGAAGGCCGCAGTATCGGCCAGAAGATCGGCAGCGGTGTGGTCAAGGTCATTCATAACCTGTCTGAAATGGACAAGGTTCAACCCGGCGATGTGCTGGTCACCGATATGACCGATCCGGACTGGGAGCCGATCATGAAACGGGCTGCCGCGATCGTGACTAATCGTGGTGGCAGAACCTGTCACGCAGCGATCATTGCCCGTGAACTGGGTATTCCAGCGGTTGTCGGTTGTGGGGATGCCACTGAAAAACTGAGTGAAGGTCAGGCTGTCACCGTTTCCTGTGCGGAAGGTGATACCGGCATGATCTATGAAGGTAAGCTGGACTTCGATATCCGCACCAACAGTGTCGACAGTATGCCGGACTTGCCGTTCAAGATTATGATGAACGTCGGTAACCCGGACCGTGCCTTTGACTTTGCGGCACTGCCGAATGCCGGTGTCGGTCTCGCGCGTCTGGAGTTCATCATCAACCGGATGATCGGTGTTCACCCGAAAGCGCTGTTTAACTATGACAACCTGCCTGCGGATATCCGCAGTAGTGTTGATAAGCGCATCTCAGGCTATGCCAGCCCCGTTGATTTCTATGTTGAAAAACTGGTGGAAGGTGTTGCGTCTATTGCGGCTGCCTTCTATCCGAAGAAAGTCATCGTCCGGATGTCTGACTTCAAATCCAACGAATATGCGAACCTGATCGGCGGTCGTCTGTACGAGCCGGAAGAAGAGAACCCGATGCTGGGCTTCCGTGGTGCTTCCCGTTACGTGTCTGACAGTTTCCGTGATTGCTTCGAGCTGGAATGCCGCGCCATGAAGAAGGTGCGTGACGAAATGGGCCTGACTAACGTCGAACTGATGATTCCATTTGTTCGTACCGTTGGCGAAGCCAAGCAGGTTATTGATCTGCTGGCAGAAAACGGCCTGCGTCGTGGCGAGAATGGCCTGCGTGTCATCATGATGTGCGAGCTGCCTTCCAACGCAATTCTGGCCAGTGAATTCCTCGAGTATTTCGATGGATTCTCTATCGGTTCCAACGATATGACCCAGCTGACCTTGGGGCTGGATCGGGATTCCGGCATCATTGCGCACCTGTTTGATGAACGGAATGCGGCTGTGAAGGCGATGCTTTCCATGGCGATTCAGGCGTGCCGCAAGGCCGGTAAATACATCGGTATCTGTGGTCAGGGTCCTTCTGACCATCCGGATCTGGCCAAATGGCTTATGGAAGAGGGGATTGAAACAGTTTCCCTGAATCCGGATTCCGTGCTGGATACCTGGTTTTACCTGGCAGATCAGAAGATCGATTAAGGCAAATCGCACTAACTAATCAGTGTGATAAAAAGGGGTGAGGCAAAATGCTTCACCCCTTTTTGTTTGGCGCTCTTAAAGAAGCGAGAATTTCTACTCGGCAAGAGCATCTCCAAGGGTATCCCTCTGAAGCGTGGCTCTTATCTTGTCTAACACCGAGGATTGAATTGCGAAATTTGGTCGGCATGTAATAATCACTCCACCAGACGTTGAGGATAATAACAATGCAATATGTAACCCCCGATCTGTGTGATGCTTACCCTGACCTGGTTCAGGTCGTAGAACCGGGCTTTCGCAACTATGGCGGCGTACTTTCGTTTGGTGGCGAAATCATCACGGTTAAATGCTTTGAAGATAATTCCCGCGTCAAAGAGCTGGTTGATGAAAACGGTGAAGGTAAGGTCATGGTGGTTGATGCCGGTGGTTCCATACGTCGTGCCTGTCTGGGTGATATGCTGGCAGAAAAGGCGGCCCAAAATAACTGGGCAGGCATTATCATGTATGGTTGTATCCGTGATGTGGATGTGATTGCACAGCTTCCTCTCGGTGTTCAGGCGTTGGGTTCGCATCCTATGAAAACGGATAAAAAGGGCATTGGTGAAATAAATGTACCGGTTACCTTTAAAGGGGTGACATTTAAGCCGGGTGATTATGTTTATGCGGATAATAATGGCGTCATTGTTTCCCCATCGCCTTTGTCTATGCCTTCATAGAATATGATTGGGTCGGATAATGCAATGTTATCTGGCCTTATTGTTTATTCTGTAAGGTTGAACGTAATCTGAATGATGATAAAAGAGTTCGTGTTCAATGAAATAGAAAAGCTCTTTAAGTGGTTTTATATGTTGATACTGAATCAGGTTGAAAAGTACCAATATCTCGCTGCTTACAGGCTGTAAAACATTTACTGGCACAATGAAGCAGAGCAATATGTAGAGCTGCCTATTTATGCATGATAATCATATATTTTATGATTAACTTTCATTTTAATCATGACGCCTATCTCAATAAAATTTTGCCATTGATATGAAACAGCATTGGTAATGACGGTCATGTTTAAGGCTTTAATTCTAGACCAGGTTGAACGTGCAACCTTGGCTTCAGTCGCGGAAATTGAAGATGCACAACTGCCTGAAGGGAATGTTCTGGTTGAAGTCGACTACTCCTCTCTCAACTATAAGGATGGTCTGGCGGTTACGGGTAAAGGTAAGATTATTCGTCAATTCCCAATGGTGCCGGGGATTGATTTTGCTGGTCGAGTTGCTGAATCCTCAGATGCCCGATACAAAGAGGGTGATTCCGTGGTGCTGACAGGCTGGGGCGTTGGAGAAAATCACTGGGGCGGCATGGCAGAAAAAGCGCGCGTCAATGCCGACTGGCTGGTTGCGCTGCCTGATGGTCTTGATCCCAAAAAAGCCATGATGATAGGTACTGCCGGCTTAACCGCAATGTTGTGTGTGGATGCATTAATTGAAGCAGGTATTACACCAGAGCAAGGTGAAATCCTAGTCACTGGTGCCAGTGGAGGGGTTGGTTCGGTTGCTGTGACATTACTTGCGAAATTAGGCTATCAGGTTGTTGCGATGTCGGGTCGTTCTGAAGAAAACCGAAGCCTTTTAACCCGACTGGGCGCTTCTCGCATCATCGATCGGTCTACTTTTGAAGAACCTGCGCGCCCATTGGAAAACCAATTGTGGGCAGGGGCTGTTGATACGGTAGGTAGCCATGTCCTCGCCAAATTACTGGCACAGGTTCAGTATGGTGGAGCAGTCAGTGCATGCGGCCTTGCCGGAGGATTTGATTTGCCGACAACAGTGATGCCGTTTATTTTGCGTGGTGTAAAATTGCTCGGTATAGATTCAGTTATGTGTCCAACCAGTAAGCGCCAGAAAGCTTGGGCCCGTTTGAGTGAACTGCTGCCCGAAAGCTACTACCAGCAGGCATGTAAAGAAATTGAGCTTAACGATGTCCCTGCTTTTGCGGAATCAATTACTCAGGGCAAAGTTACCGGTCGTATAGTGATCAAGCTATAAATCTTCAATAAAATAATTTTAAGGTCGGCATTGCTGGCCTTTTTTTGTCTTTTTGCTTTTAGATAAATCCCATCTCGTGTATTCGCTTCGTGATTAAGCATCCACATTCTTCCTTCACTAAGCGTCGCAACCAGATTTGTGCTGCAGAATGTTCGCAGCGTGGATGCCAGATCATGGAATAGTCAAAGGGCTTGAAGTCGAATGGCAGGGGCTTAATGATCAGTTTATGCCTGTCAGCAGCAAGATAAGCGAGATCTGCCGGTACAGTGATAATCAGTGGCATTGTATCGATGATTGCCAGGGCTGCTTCCAGGTGATAAGCACGAAGTACCATCCGACGATCAGGGTAACCTCTCAAGGCCTCATCAATCAGCGATTTAACACCGTCACTGACAGCAATCATTGCATGAGGGCATGAGAGATACGCTTCCAATGATAACGCTTTATTCGCCTGGGGGTGCTGTTGTGAGAGCAGACAGAAAACACTGACAAGGCCCAATATCTCTTGATGCAGTGGCGCAACCGAACCCGTTGGACGACATAGCGCCATGTCACATCCGCCCGTTGTCAACTGAGTTAGTAGCTGATCGTGTTGTAGTGGCACAAATTCGAGTGAAACACCCGGCGCTTCACGATAGATCCGAGGTAAAGCGAAAGGCAGAATGGTTTGCATCGCATAGTCAGTTGTGGCGATGACAAATCGCTGTTCGCATAGTTCGGGCTTAAAACTCTCGGGTGAAAGGACTTTCCGTAAGGCTTCCAAAGGGTCGTGCAGGGATTGCTGTAATTGAAGAGCGCGTTCTGTAGGGATCAGTTTTTGGCCGTTACGCGTAAATAGTGGGTCGTCAAGCAGCTCTCGCAAACGTCCCAGGATCCGGCTCATGGCGGATTGGCTCAGGTTCAGCCTTATTGCGGCATGGCTCACGCTGTTTTCTTCGAGCAGTACTTTCAGCGCAACCAGTAAATTCAAATCGCGTCGGTAAATCTCTTCAAGTTCCAACTATCGTTTCTCGCAGTTAGGGCGGGGCGTAGCGTCTCAAACTTATGTGGCGTTACGTTCGTCGATATTTGCAGGGAATAACTTGGAGTGCAATGTTACTTCTTTCATACCACGCTTTTCTCTGTGCATCTCTAGCCTAGTAGTTCTCTATCCAAAGGCTTCTCTGTACTTGACGGCTCCCTAGGGAATCAACATTAAACATAAACGTATTTATAGTACCGGTAATTAATATTACCGGTACTTATTTGGTGTTGATGATCAAAAAATAATACCTATAATACCAGTATTATAGTACTGGTATTATAGGTGGTATATATGTCTCAAAATAAAAGCGCTTTACGCAGAACCAAGGTATTTAGCGCGCTGGATGCAATGAAAGAGGCGGGGGAGAGGATTACTGCCCAAAAGCTGGCAGCCGCGGTCAATATGGGAAAGCAGACGGTCTTGCCGTTATACAGGGAGTGGCAGGAACTGGAAGTGCTTGGTGATAGCGAGGGTGTTGAGCTATCTGAAGAACTGGTGCGTGCGCTCAAGCGTGAACTGGCTCGCGACAAGCTGAAACAATCGACGCAGCTATTAGAGCTTGAAGAACAAATTGAAGATCAGAGGCATGCCTTTACCGAGACCATTGATCAGCTGGAGCAGGAAATCAAGGGATTGGTAGATCAAGTCAAATCGCTCGACACGCTGAACCAATCATTGGTAAACGAAAAACTGCTGCTTGAGAAAGATAGCTCAGAGCAAGTTTCCCAAATAAAGGAACTTGAATCTCGGTTAAGTCTCTCTCACAAGCAGCTGGAAACAGCAGAAGGCAAGTTGGTGGCCAGCGAGAGTGGCAAGGAAAGGGCGCTTCAGGAGCAGGAAAAACGCCTTGATGAAGCGAATCAGAAATTGCTCAATCACTGGTTGTCTATTGTCGATAATGAACGACGGGAAAAAGAGCGCCTGAGTAAGCAGCTGGAACGGGAGCGCGAAAAGCAGGCCAAAGTTGAGCGCGAGCTGACCGATACGCGGCAAGATGCAAATCGCCTCGATAGCGCGCTGGAAAAAGCAAATAAAGAGTCTGCGGAATTGCTCCAGCGTATAAAACAGTTTGAACAGCAGGCAAATATCATAAACACAATTTCATTGATGCTGGATAAGCCTGAGGATCTGGTAGCTTCCATTAAAACCCTTCAGGACGATGCCAAATCGCTTGGATTATATACAGCAAAAAATCAGGAGCTGGAGCAATCACTTCAAGTCATTGATAAAAAGCTTGAAGCCTATGAGCGTCTTCAGAAATCCAATGTTGCTCTGGAGAAGGAAATTATCAGACTTCAGGCTTATACGGATGGCCTCAAGGCAGTTACTCTGACCGAAGCATCAACAAAAAAACAAAACGCATAGTTATTTTTTCAGAAAGTAAACCGGTACAGCCTGGCCGGTTTACTTAATGTTGCGCAGTTTTTGCTTGAGCTTGTCGACCAGTTTTTTACCTTTTGGGCTCAGAGAAAGCCGGAAATAACGGCCATCATCTTCATGTTGCTGCTTTTTAAGAAGGCCAAGGCCTGGGCGGTCATGACGACCTTCACCTAAGCGCTTGACGCTGACCGCAATATCACTGGGGGTGCCGCAATCCAGCTTGCCGTCATTGACGAGATCGGTAATGGTTTCACCGGGGTTTTCTGCAACAACCAAGAGTATCTGCCACTGGATAATGGTCAGAGGAGGTTCCTGGAGCAATGTGGTCAGTTTGATCAGGCCATTAAGGGTCATGGTTCGTTTTATCCTCTTGGTTATCCGTTACCGCTTCAGTGTAGTACATTCACTTTGTCGTTTAGACAGATATAAAAAGGCGTCCTGTCATCACCATCAACGCATTCAGTGATTCCACAGCACACATCTTTTGAATAAATAGTAGGCAGACATCTGCAGTCTTTGCAAATTGAACGCTATATATTTCTGCAAATTTATTCTTTTCTGTTTCATAGCGTTAATTCATGCAGTGTTAGCAGCGAAAAACACCTGACAATGTAAATAATCCATGTCTGAGTGTCTCTGTGCTGTAAATGCTAAATATGCGCATAATCTATATTATGTTAAATATAAATTATTGATCCCTGAACATAACTGACTCGGTGGCCTTCTCATTGACAATGAATTGCCCGGCTTGACGATAGCCCATGGATTCAAAAAAAGGCAGCATGTCAGGATTCGAGGTATTCAGGCCAATGCCCTGTGATTGCTGATCCAGATCACACAGATTGTGAACGGCGTCCAACAAGTGTCGACCGTGCCCTTGATGCTGAAAGTCTGGATGCACGCCTATCAGAGGGAGATAATAGTGAGTCCCGTCAGGTAACCTCCTATAAATACTCTTTAAGAAAGCCAGATATTTTTCGGTGCAGCCGTAGCCTACGGTCAAAATCATTTTGCAGCGCCAGAAAAAGCGGTCGGCAAACTCTGCATTAGCGGATGATTTGGCCACAAATGCTGTTGCAATGAGTCGGTCATTTTTAACAACACCTACCACAGGGAAATTTTCAGAAAAATACCCTGAGGCCAGTTCCCGCGTACAGGCCCTTATGCGCTGATCATAGCCCGTGCGACCTGCCTCAAAGATAGTCTGATAGACAGGATCATCACGGTATGTATGGTAAAGTAATGAGCGTATCTGGCGGCTGAAACTGCCATCCAGATAGAGCGTTCGGGTGTCATCAGCTGCATCCGCCTCAGCGGTATTGAAATCATTCATGTCAAAGCTCCTGCTTAACCAGTATTTTTTATTGTTTTTGCTGGCGCCGTCCTGATGGCGTCCATTTCAAGATAACATGCTCACTGACCATCGACCAGTCAAGGCAATGAACACACGGGTGCGATCCAGTATAGTTGCCCTACTTCTTTATGCAGATTCAGGAAATGGGTGATGAAAGTTGTTTCATTTAACACAAACAGTATCAGAAGCCGTCTCCATCAACTCCAGGCCGTTATCGATAAGCATCACCCTGACGTGATCGGAATACAGGAAACCAAAGTCACTGACGAAGAGTTTCCGGTAGCCAATATTGAAGCGCTGGGCTATCACGCGGCGTTCCATGGCCAGAAAACGCATTACGGGGTGGCGCTTTTGACTAAGCAGAAGCCCTCTCAAGTGGTTAAAGGATTCCCTTCAGATGAGCCGGATGCCCAAAAGCGACTGATCATTGCAGACGTTTCGACCGATAGCGGTAAAAATATTTCAATTATTAACGGTTATTTCCCTCAGGGGGAAAGTCGCGACCATCCTGTCAAATTCCCCAATAAGCGTCGCTTCTATCATGATCTTATGACGCTATTGAAAACCTCGTATGAACCTGGCCATCCCCTGCTGATCATGGGAGATTTCAATGTTTCTCCTGAAGATAAGGATATTGGTATTGGCGCCGACAATGCCAAACGATGGTTGAGAACAGGCAAATGCAGTTTTCTTCCTGAAGAACGCGAATGGTTTCAATCCCTTCTGGCGTGGGGGTTGAAGGATACGTTCCGCCTATGTCATCCGGATACTGATGATCAATTCAGCTGGTTTGACTATCGCTCTAAAGGCTTTGAGCGAGAGCCCAAGCGTGGCCTGAGAATTGATGGAATACTCGCCACCGCACCTCTGAATCAATCGCTCACAGCTGCGGGTATTGATTACGACATCAGGGCCATGGAAAAACCATCGGATCATGCCCCTGTCTGGGCAGAGTTCAACGTTTAACTCGGTTGTGGTTTCTCAGAAGCTGTCATGGCGGCTTCTGAAGCTTGTTCAATTGGCGCTTTCGCTTTATTGTGCATCCATCTTTACGTTAACGTAAGGGTAAGCTATGTTGTCATGCAAATAGAGATAACAATTGATTAATCGCTTTAGACATCATGTATGAGCCGAACTTACACCATCTCTGAACTGGCAAAAGAGTTTGATATCACCACCCGAGCGATACGCTTTTATGAGGAGCATGGCCTGTTAGCGCCGGAACGCCAGGGTCAAAATCGCATTTACACCCATGGTGATCGGGTTCGGCTTAAGTTGATTCTAAGAGGAAAACGGCTCGGTTTTAGTCTGGATGAATCAAAAGAGCTGTTTGAACTCTACGATCCACACAGTGGTAATGAAAAACAGCTCCGTGTCATGCTGAACAAAATAGCAGAACATCGCGCGGCGCTGGAGCAGCAAATGCACGATATCCAGATCATGCAGCATGAACTGGATGAGGCAGAACAGCGCTGCCGTCAGGCTTTAACACACGTGATTGAAACAGCAACAGTATCTGAAAAATAAAAAATAACCGCCATAGGCGGTTAAAACCTCAACAGGAGGCGTCATGATTACCCCGGTTAGCAGTTTAAACTTTGGTCTTGATGAAACGACGGAGATGCTGCGCTCCCAGGTCCAACAGTTCGCAGCCAAGGAAATAGCCCCTATTGCGACGGATGTGGATCGTGACAACCTCTTCCCTGCCCATCTCTGGAAAAAGTTTGGTGACATGGGCCTTCTGGGCATCACGGTGCCAGACCAGTGGGGAGGTAGCAATATGGGTTACCTTGCTCATGTTATTGCCATGGAAGAGATCAGCCGTGCCTCAGCTTCCGTAGGATTAAGCTACGGTGCTCACTCCAATTTGTGTGTGAACCAGATCAAACTCAACGGTACAGAAAAACAAAGAAACCAATATCTCCCTAAACTAATTTCCGGTGAACACGTTGGCGCATTGGCCATGAGTGAACCCGGGGCGGGTTCTGATGTAGTGAGCATGCGCCTACGAGCTGAAAAACGCGGTGACCGATACATCCTCAATGGCAACAAGATGTGGATCACCAATGGTCCGGATGCCAATACCTATGTTGTCTACGCCAAGACTGCACCTGAAAAAGATGCCAAAGGTATCACTGCCTTTATAATTGAACGTGATTTTAAGGGTTTCTCCCAGGCTCAAAAGCTCGACAAGCTGGGTATGCGCGGTTCAAACACCTGCGAGCTGGTGTTCGAAGATTGCGAAGTGCCGGCAGAAAACATCCTGGGCGTTGAAAATGGCGGTGTTCGGGTGCTCATGAGTGGTCTGGACTATGAACGGGTGGTTCTCAGTGGTGGCCCCCTCGGGATTATGCAGGCTTGTCTGGATGCTGTGATTCCCTATGTCCATGACCGCAAGCAGTTTGACCAGCCCATCGGAGAATTTCAGCTCATTCAAGGCAAACTGGCTGACATGTACACCGGGCTGAGTGCTTGCCGGGCTTATCTGTATGCCGTCGCCCGGGCCTGTGATCGTGGCGAAGCAACACGGAAAGATGCCGCCGGTGTCATTCTCTATTGTGCAGAAAAAGCGACACAAATGGCACTTGAAGCCATCCAAATCCTGGGCGGCAACGGCTACATCAATGAATATCCCGTAGGACGCTACCTGCGTGATGCCAAACTGTACGAGATCGGCGCCGGCACATCAGAAATACGGCGCATGTTGATCGGACGTGAACTGTTCCGTGAGAGTGCTTGAGGGCTGTCGGTCATGGGGGTTATCAAAAGTCAGGTAAACACCGGTTCAAAGACATTCCAATCTAATTATCGGGCAATGTCTGAGCTTGTGTCGGATCTCAGGCAAAAGGCCGCTGTCATTAGTGACGGTGGCGGTGAAAAAGCCCGGTTGCGACACACCCAGCGTGGCAAACTGCTGGTAAGAGACCGTATTAACGCCTTGCTGGATCCAGGTTCAGCCTTTCTGGAAATTGGTCAGTTTGCTGCACTGGACGTTTACGATGAATCTGTGCCAGCAGCTGGCGCTCTTGCGGGTATTGGTCGCGTCAGTGGGCAGGAATGCATGATTGTGGCGAATGATGCCACCGTAAAAGGTGGCAGCTATTACCCGCTCACGGTCAAAAAGCACCTCAGAGCGCAGACAATTGCTGAACAAAATCATCTGCCCTGTATCTATCTGGTTGACTCGGGTGGCGCAAACCTGCCTCGGCAGGATGACGTATTCCCGGATCGCGAGCATTTTGGACGCATCTTTTTTAACCAGGCGCGAATGTCTGCCAAGGGGATTGCCCAGATTGCTGTTGTTATGGGGTCCTGTACGGCCGGGGGCGCTTATGTGCCCGCCATGTCTGATGAAAGCATTATCGTCAAGCAGCAAGGAACCATTTTCCTCGCGGGCCCTCCTCTCGTAAAAGCAGCAACCGGTGAAACGATCAGCGCTGAGGAACTGGGTGGCGCTGAAGTGCATGCGCGAACATCGGGTGTCGTAGACCATTATGCGCACGATGATCATCATGCGCTACAACTGGCCCGCCAGTGTGTTGCCAGACTCAATCGCCCTCCTCGCCAGATGTCCGCTGCCAGTAACATTGCACCACCCCGTTATGCTGAAGATGAAATATACGGTGTTGTTCCGGAAAGCCTGAAGACACCATATGACGTTCGGGAAGTGATTGCCCGTATCGTGGACAATTCTGAACTCGATGAATTCAAGGCACTGTTTGGCAAAACACTGGTGTGTGGTTTTGCCAAAATCTGGGGGCATACGGTCGGCATACTGGCTAACAATGGCATCCTCTTTTCGGAATCCGCCCAGAAGGGTGCGCACTTCATTGAGCTTTGCTGCCAGCGTAATATTCCTCTGGTCTTTCTGCAGAATATTACCGGTTTCATGGTCGGATCTCGCTATGAGGCTGGCGGGATTGCCAAGCATGGTGCCAAACTGGTAACAGCGGTGGCCTGCGCCGCCGTCCCCAAATTTACTGTATTGATTGGTGGCAGTTTCGGCGCCGGCAATTATGGCATGTGTGGCCGCGCCTATGACCCCCGCTTCCTCTGGAGCTGGCCCAATGCACGCATCTCGGTAATGGGTGGCGAACAGGCAGCGGGGGTGCTCTCAATGGTCCGCCGCGCTTCCCTGGAAAAGCAGGGACAGGCATGGGAAGAACAAGATGAGCAGGCCTATCGGGAATCCGTCATTGCGGATTATGACCGCCAGGGTTGTCCCTATTACGCCAGTGCCCGGCTCTGGGATGACGGCATCATAGATCCGGCTGACACCCGGCAGGTGCTGGGGCTCTCAATCAGCGCATCCATGAACGCTCCAGTCCAGGAAACCCGTTTTGGCCTGTTCCGGATGTGAGGGGGGGAAGTCGATGAGCGATACAGAAAAGACGATTCTGCATACACTGGATCCGCGCGGTGTTGCACGCTTGACCTTTAATCGTCCTGAAAAACGCAATGCTTTCGATGATCGCATGATTGATGCGATCAATCATCAGCTGGACCAGTGGCTCGCCGACGATGCTGTCCGCGTTTTGATCATTGATGCTGAGGGGGGCAATTTTTCAGCCGGTGCCGATCTTGGTTGGATGAAGCGCACTGCCGCATTGTCGTATGAGGACAACCTGTCCGATGCCAAGGCGCTGGCTAGCCTGATGCAGCGTATTGATACATTCCCCTGCCCTGTCATCAGTCTTGTTAACGGAGCCGCTTACGGTGGTTCACTCGGAATCATTGCGGCCAGTGATATGGCATTTTGCGCATCGGATGCCAGCTTTTGTCTCAGTGAAGTCAAAATCGGCTTGATACCAGCGGTGATCAGCCCCTATGTCATTCGTGCCATCGGTGAGCGCCCGGCACGCCGCTATATGCTGACAGCAGAGGTGATGGATGCCACACAGGCCTGCCATCTTGGCCTGGTACATGGCATTGACGATGATCTTAGTGGTATCGCGGAAAAGCTCATCACTCGCATTCTTAGCAATGGACCAACGGCAATGACAGCCTGTAAATCACTGATTCAGGTCGTATCCACTGAAACGCTGGATGATTCTCTGATTACTGACACCAGTGAACGGATTGCCCGCATAAGAACATCTGACGAAGGGCAGGAAGGCCTGCAGGCTTTTCTGGAAAAACGACGTCCTGCCTGGATCAAGGAGTAGCCATGAGTCACGGCATTCAGAGTATGACCAAACTGCTGGTCGCCAATCGTGGTGAAATTGCCTGCCGCATTTTCAAAACCGCCAAGCGGATGGGGTTGGGTACGGTTGCCATTTATTCCGAGCCGGACCAACAGGCGCTCCATGTTGCCAGTGCAGATGAAGCGTACTGTGTTGGACCGGCACCAGCGACAGACAGTTATCTCAATATTCCGGCGATTCTGGCAGCGGCGAAACAGTCCGGAGCCGATGCCATTCACCCAGGTTATGGGTTTTTATCGGAAAATGCCGGTTTTGCTCAAGCGGTTATG
This sequence comes from uncultured Kistimonas sp., assembly GCA_964291505.2. Taxonomy (GTDB): domain Bacteria; phylum Pseudomonadota; class Gammaproteobacteria; order Pseudomonadales; family Endozoicomonadaceae; genus Kistimonas. Next base: position 1,703,922 of record OZ220216.1, read on the forward strand.
GATGCCGGTTTTAAATGGATTGGGCCGCCCCCCGGTGCTATCGAGGCCATGGGGTCCAAGAGTGAAGCCAAGCGTTTGATGGAGACGGCTGGTGTTCCTTTACTGCCCGGTTTTCACGGTCATGAGCAACAGGATGACAAGCTACTGGATGCAGCTCGCTCTATTGGTTTTCCTGTGATGCTTAAAGCATCGGCCGGCGGTGGAGGTAAAGGTATGCGGGTGGTTGAGCACGAAGGCGAATTTTCTGAAGCGCTCTCCGGTGCCCGGCGTGAGGCCCTGAAATCCTTTGCTGATGATACGCTGCTATTGGAAAAATACCTGCCCGCTCCCCGTCATGTTGAAGTGCAGATTTTCTTTGATAATGCGGGCTCCGGGATCTATTTGGCGGATCGTGACTGTTCTGTACAACGGCGGCACCAGAAAGTCGTTGAGGAAGCCCCTGCCCCCGGCCTTTCAGACAAAACCCGCATCGCCATGGGCACTGCCGCGGTCGCAGCAGGTCAGGCAATAGGTTACACCGGCGCAGGCACGGTTGAATTTCTTCTCGATAGTGATGGGCAGTTCTATTTCATGGAAATGAACACCCGCCTGCAGGTTGAACACCCGGTGACTGAGATGATCACTGGCCAAGATCTGGTGGAATGGCAACTTCGAGTTGCGGATGGACAGCCATTACCGTTGTCGCAGCAACAGGTCAGTGAAAGCGGACATGCCGTTGAAATTCGTCTTTACGCAGAACAGGTGGCGCAGGGCTTTATGCCGGCAACCGGTGATATTGCCTACCTGGCCTTTCCGGAAGAGTCCGATCACGTCCGTGTAGAGACCGGGATTCGTACAGGTGATCAGGTATCTCCATATTACGATCCCATGCTGGCAAAACTGGTGATTTGGGGCGACACCCGTGATCAGGCAATTGCCGGTATGCATGCTGCGCTTCAGAAGACCCGGATTGCGGGTGTCTCCACGAATAGGGATTTCCTCATCAGGGTACTGGGTAACTCCCAATTCTGTTCTGTGAATTTCAGTACCGGACTGATTGAGCAAAATAAGGCATCGCTGATTGATGAGCCTCAAGATGAATGTCTGTTGTCACTGGCGGTTGCGGCACTATGGCGCTTACATCAGACGACACAACAGCAAACCACCTCAAGTCCCTGGTTGACTGGGCAAGGATGGCGGATGAACCTGCCTGCGATGAGCCGGTTTCGATTTGCCTCTAACGGCGAAATGGTCGACGTTCAGGTAACGCCGAACGGGCAAAACTACCATTGCCTGGTAAACGGTGAAACCATTGCTATCGACGTACTAAGCTTTACAAACGATAGTGTCATGTTGACGGGTAAACAACATGGTCTGTTTACCATTGTGCAACACAATGACGCACTTACCGTCATATCTGATTCCCTGACACTCAGCCTGTCAACGCCCGATTACGATGTTCTGGAAGAAGCAGCTTCCGGATTCAATGCCCCGATGAATGGCACCATTGTCTCTGTACAGGTGAAACCCGGTGACCAGGTGCTTGCTGATGCGCCCCTGCTGGTGATGGAAGCCATGAAAATGGAGCATACCATCCGGGCTCCCCGCGCCGGTGAAATTGCTGATGTATTCTATAACCATGGCGACCTTGTTGAAGAAGGCGTACCCCTGCTGGCAATGACCGAGGAACCTGCTTCATGAACCTGCCCGAAAAAGTCACACTCGTCGAGGTCGGCCCCCGGGATGGACTGCAGAATCAGCCCCATACCCTGACACCGGCTGAACGAATTGCTTTTATCGAGCTACTCAGTAACGCCGGTCTCACCCAGATTGAGGCCGGAAGTTTTGTCTCTCCTTCACGCATTCCCCAGCTGGCAGATACCGACCAAGTGTTCAAGGGGTTGCCCGCCAATAGCGCCGTTCGCTATTTCGCTCTGGTGCCCAATGTGCAGGGACTGGAAGACGCGATTGATGCTGGCGTTCAAGATATCGCTGTATTCACTGCGGCATCCGATGCATTTACTCAGAAAAATATCAATTGTTCCGTTGAAGAAAGCCTGGATCGTATCGCCGCATTAATGCCCATTGCTGAACAGAATAACCTCCGGGTGCGTGGCTATGTATCCTGTACGTTGGGATGCCCTTATGAAGGGAAAATCGATCCCGAACGTGTGGCAACGGTCAGCAAATCCTTGATGGACTTGGGCTGCTATGAGCTGTCGCTGGGTGATACGATTGGCGTCGGTACACCGGAAAAAGCACGCCAACTGATTCGGACAGTCAGTCGGCATGTGCCGATTGCTGCGCTGGCAGCGCACTTTCACGATACTTATGGTCAGGCGCTGGCCAACCTGTATGCGGTAATGCAGGAAGGCGTCACTGTGATCGACAGCGCCATTGCCGGACTGGGAGGTTGTCCTTATGCTCGGGGAGCCTCCGGGAATGTCGCGACGGAAGATGTGCTTTATCTGTTGAATGGCCTGGATATAGAAACAGGTGTCGATATGGAAGCCTTGCTGCGAGCCAACCACTATGTCTGTAGTCATCTAGGACAGCCTAATCACTCAAAAGTCGCAGCCGCACTACAGCCCATAAAACCCTGATGTCCCAGCCATACCAGACACAGGAACGGACGATAATGACAAAGAATACCCCTCTCTGGTCACCTTCTGACGAACAGGTTCACGTCTCTGCCCTGTGGCATTTCATGCAGGCTGTGAATGAACGATTTGGTACCGACCATAAAAATTATGATGCGCTGTATCAATGGAGCGTGGCTAATAGTGCTGCATTTTGGTCATATCTCGTGGAGTATCAGGATATTCAGTTTCATCAGCCTGCACAGCAGGTCTTTGTGGATGCTGACGAGCTACCGGATACCCGATGGTTTGAGGGAGCGACCCTGAACTATGCCGAACACCTGCTGCGCAGCAGGGATGAAAAGTCTGCACTGGTGTTTTGTCGGGAAGATGGTGAACGACAAGCCATTAGCCATGCTGAACTCTACCTGCAGGTGGCTCGTGCTGCTGAAGCGCTAAAAAATGCTGGCATCGTAAAAGGTGACCGGGTGGCTGGCCTGATGCCAAATTGCATCGAAACCGTTGTCATGATGCTGGCGACAACCAGCCTCGGTGCGATCTGGTCATCCTGTTCCCCGGACTTTGGTTTCAATGGCGTGCTTGACCGGTTTGGTCAGATCAATCCCAAATTACTGGTTGCAGCAGATGGGTATTTCTACAACGCCAAAACCATTGATACGCTGGAACGACTGAAAGCCCTCGAAGAGGCTATGCCTTCCTTGAAGAGTATCGTGGTCGTTCCTTTTTTGAATGGCCAAATGGACGCCATCACTTCGGCGGGCTTTATTCCCTATAGCACCTTTATCGATAACGCTGCTGATAGCCTTCATTTTGAACCCGTCGCGTTCAATCATCCGCTCTATATTTTGTATTCATCCGGTACTACCGGCGCGCCAAAGTGTATCGTCCATGGTCATGGTAGCACCCTCCTCCAGCATGCCAAAGAATTGAGTCTTCATACCGACTTAGGTAATAGCGATATTCTGTTTTATTTCACCACCTGTGGCTGGATGATGTGGAACTGGCAAACCAGTGCCCTAATGACTGGTGCAACCGTGGTCCTCTATGATGGCTCCCCTTTTTACCCTGGTCCCGATGCCCTGTGGCGAATCATTGAACAAGAACAGGTCTCAGTATTCGGCACCAGTGCACGGTATATTTCAGCGCTTGAGAAAGCGGGGTATCGACCGGCAGATCATCATAATCTCTCAGCATTGAAGCGTGTTCTATCGACGGGCTCTCCCCTGCTGCATGAGAGTTTTGAGTTTGTTTACGATGCCATTTCATCCGATATTAATCTTGCCTCGATCTCCGGAGGTACGGATATTGTTTCCTGTTTTGCCCTGGGATGCCCTATTCGCCCTGTCTACAAGGGACAACTGCAATGCCGTGGGTTAGGTATGGATGTTCAGTTCATCAACAGTAACGGTGAAACTGTGGCGGGACAAAAAGGTGAGCTGGTTTGCAGAAACAGTTTCCCTTCAATGCCAGTCAGTTTCTGGAATGACCCCGATGGCAAGAAGTATCGGAAAGCCTATTTCGAAGCGCATCAGGGTTTATGGTCTCACGGTGATTACGGAGAATTGACTGAAGAAGACGGCGTGATTATTTTTGGGCGCTCTGATGCAGTGCTCAATCCTGGTGGCGTCCGTATTGGTACGGCAGAAATCTATCGGCAGGTTGAAAAAATTTCGGAAATTCAGGAAAGCCTGGCCGTAGGACATCTGGAAGATGGCGATGAAAAAGTTGTCCTGTTCGTCCGTCTTACGGATAACCAGACGCTGGATGAATCATTGGAAGCCCACATCAGGAAAACCATTCGAGCGAATACGACGCCCCGCCATGTACCTGCAAAAATTCTGCAGGTGGCAGACTTGCCCAGAACGGTCAGCGGAAAACTCAGTGAATTAGCGGTAAAGGCAACCATTAATGGTGACGCGGTTCAGAATACCGATGCATTGATCAATCCTGAATCGTTAGAGTACTTCAAAAATATTCTGTAACTAACTGATAAAAAAGAGGGAGTGATGATTCTCACTCCCTCTTTTTTATTCTTATACCAATCAGATCAACTGTCGGTCTTTCAGAAAATCTGTTGCTACCTGTTCTACGGTTTCTCGGTCAACATCAATCCTGGAATTCAAATCCACCATAACGGCATCATTCAATTGTCTGGATAGTGTTTCGAGCAATATTTCCAGTCCCGGATTCTGTTGCAGAACATCTGAACGTACGACAGGCGTGATGGCAAACGACATAAAGAAGTGCTCATCGTCCTCCAGTACACGGAATCCGAAAGCCTTGATTCGGCCATCGGTGGCGAATACGGAGGCAAAATCAACCTGACCTTTCTGCAAGGCGCTATACACAAGGCCGCTATCCATTCGGCGAATCGCAGAACGTGGCACCCTAAACTGATACGTTTTCTGAAGCGCAGGTAAGCCGTCCTGTTTCCGGGCGTAAAACTCAACATTGGTCGCCATGACCAGTTTTTCACCCGACTTCAATGCACTCACCAAATCACTGATCGTACGAATGTTGAGTCTCTCGGCAGTTTCCTCCCGCATGGCAATGGCGTAAGTGTTGTTCGCTTTAGAAGGCGTCAGCCACTCAATGCCCTTTTTCGCATCGAGTGTTCTCAGGGTCTGGTAGGCGGTTTCTGCATCCAGCTTGTCATTGACCTTGTGGTAGTTGCGCAAACCAGTGGAAACGTAATCCCAGTTCAAACTGATCTGCTGGTTCTCCAGCGCCTGTCGCAACACGGCGCTGCCAAGACCGACTTTTTTGTCAACGTCAAATCCGTTCGCTTTCAGGTATTGGGTGGTTATCTCTGCCAGTAATCGCTGTTCGGTATAGCCTTTGCCACCCACAACAATCTCATCGCCACTGGCAAACACGTTCAGGGAAAAAAGAATAGCAATCAGGCTCACAACTTGTCTGAGCATTAAAACTCCTTCCGATAGGGATTGTTAGAGATAGGGCCTGATGTGCATCAGGCTCGCAGTGGATTGACGCCTCTTGGCACCGTGATATAGGTGACAGACGTCATAAACATATCAACCAGAACGGCCAGAAGCGCCGTCGGGATAGCACCGGCCAGCATCATGCCGGGTTCATAGAGATCAATACCGGTAAAGATCAATTCACCCAGTCCGCCACCACCAATCAAAAATGCCAGGGGTACTGTGCCGATATTGATGGAGAGCGCCGTGCGGATACCGGCATAAATGACAAACAAGGCATTGGGCACCTCAACTCGCAACAGCACCTGCATGGGTGACATGCCGATACCTTCCGCTGCCTCAATCAAGTGTGGGGGAACATCCATCAGCCCTGACCAGGTATTGCGAACGATGGGTAACAGCGTCGCCACAAACAGGCCGAATACGGCAGGCTTGGCTCCAATACCAAGAAAACTCATGGACAACGCAAGCAAGGCCAGTGTCGGTACCGTGCCACCAATATTTAACACCTGCATCCAGGTTTGTGACCGGGCACGGTTCGCCGGACGGCTTAGCCAGATACCCAGGGGAACGCCCACAAGAATGGCCATGCCGCCTGACATGAGCGTCAGCAAGAGATGTTGCTGGCTCAGGTAGAGAATATCGTCTGTGTAATAAAAAATATCATCCAACAATCCGGTACGCTGGCAGGCGGCTCCCAATGCAAAAACGGCAAGTAACAGTGCCACACGCCCTATTCTCTCCAGAGGTCTCCGTTTCATCCGTTAACCTCCGTTCCGATACGTCATGCCCAGGTGGTGAGTAATACCCCGTTGGGTAATCTCTCCGCGGAATCGTCCCGTTTCATCGACACAGGGCAGCCAGGTAGCATCATGTTTGTATAACAGCGAAGCCACTTTGCGGAGATTGTCGTCAATGGATATCACCGCCTTAAGACCTTCGTGATGCTCACCACAGGTACCTTTCAGGCCTTCAACCATCTTCCGTTCCACAATACCAACGGGGGCGTCCTGTTCATTCACCACGACCACACAGCCATGTCCACGATCTTCCATGACCTGGATCGCATGCTGGACGGAATCCTGGGGTTTGACCGAGGCTGGACGTGTTTCCATGACTTCATTCACCCTGACCAATTGCAGGCGCTTGAGTGTACGGTCATCACCGACAAAATCAGCCACAAACTTGTTGGCGGGATGGGCAAGAATATGATCCGGCGTATCAAACTGGACCAGCTTGCCGCCACGGAAAATAGCGATGCGATCGGCCATTTTGACGGCTTCATCGATATCGTGACTGACAAACAGAACGGTTTTTTTCAGTTCCTGTTGCATACGCAGGAACTCATCCTGAATGATTTCCCGATTGATCGGATCAATAGCACCAAAGGGCTCGTCCATCAACATGACCGGCGGATTGGCTGCCAGCGCACGGATCACACCGACCCGTTGCTGCTGACCACCAGAGAGTTCATTAGGATAGCGTTGCATGAATACCCGGGGATCAAGACCCACCAGGTCGAGCAGCTCCTCTGCCCGTTCGGCCATTTTATCCGGCGCCCAGCCCAGCATTCTGGGAACGACGCAGATATTTTCCTCAATGGTCATGTTTGGAAACAGGCCGGTCTGCTGAATAACGTAACCAATCTGGCGTCGCAGTGTGACGGTGTCGAGATCGGTAGTATCTTCACCATTAATGAACACCTTCCCTGAGGTGGGATCAATGATGCGGTTAATCATCTTCAGCGTGGTTGTTTTGCCACAACCGGACGGTCCTAGCAGGACACAGATCTCCCCTTCCGGTACTTCCATGCAGATCTGATCGGCCGCTGTGACGGTGCCTTCGCTGGTATCGAAAATCTTTGTGAGTTTGTCTGTTCTAATCATATTGTCTGGAGAGTGAAGCGTTGAAAGCGTGAGAATCTGTCAGGACGTCAGGCGGCTTTGAGCAGGCCTGGCGGTGTCAGTCGGCGCTCGAGGCGCAGTAACCCGTAATCCACGACAATGGCTAGTAAACTGACAGCCAGCGCGCCGGTGATCAGCTGGCGAGGGTCTGTCATAGTGATGCCCCGGCTGATGAACGTGCCCAGTCCGCCCGCGCCGATATAGGTTGCGATCGCCATTACACCGATATTCATGACAACTGCCGTACGGACACCGGCCATGATGACAGGGGTTGCCAGCGGGATTTCTACCCGGGCAAGACGTTGAAAGGTTGTCATGCCGATCCCTTTGGCCGCTTCCCTGAGTGCCGGATCAACATTGTTAATCGCGGTATAAGTATTACGAATGATGGGCAGTTGCGAGTACAACAGCACAGCGATGACCGCAGGGACATAACCAATCCCCTGCCCAAACAGGGACAGTACCGGCATCATCACACCAAAGAGTGCAATGGACGGGATCGTGATAATCACGGATGCCAGGTACAGCACAGCGTTCGCTGCCCGCTGGTTCTGGGTGATGGCAATACCAATCGGCACACCGGTGATGATCGCCAGCCCAACGGCTACGCCAACCAGTGCGATGTGTTCGGCAGTCCGCACGGCGATCAGGTTCAGATTTTCAACGATGAAGGTCAACAACTCCATGCTCGGATGCCTCCTGGCTAGAATTTGTGACTGTTTAAGAAACAGGAGAGCCTGGTTATCCTGAGGACTGGCTCATTGAATTGCGGGCCCGGGATGGCCGCAGCGAGAAAAAAGGACCATCATAGCTTCGCTTTTCATCAAACATAATGGGTAATGACCGAAGCCTGACAGACTTGACGGAACCTTGGTGTAACACGGTATCGTATAGGGAGAAATCACATCAGAGTACGCTGTTCATGATCCCGTGGCTGGATAACCTGAATCCTGAATTCCCTCCTGTTGAACATGCGTTGAAGGAGCCAGATGGTTTACTGTGCGCCGGCGGTAACCTGTCAGTGGATACCCTCGCGAGTGCATACCGCCAAGGTATTTTCCCGTGGTTCAGTGATGGGCAGCCGATTCTGTGGTGGTCGCCTGATCCCAGAATGATATTGACGCCGGAAACACTTCGGGTATCAAAAAGCATGCGTAAGCTGTTGCGTCAGCAACGTAATGGCAAGCAGTTTCAACTCACGGCAAATCACGCTTTCACGAAGGTGATTCAAGCCTGTGCCGAGATCCGGGAGGAGCATGAAGGTACCTGGATTACAGATGATATGCAGACAGCCTATATGGATTTTCACAAGGCGGGTTATGCTCATTCGATTGAGGTGTGGTTAGATGACTCACTGGTTGGCGGACTGTATGGCATTGCTATGGGCCGAGTGTTTTTTGGTGAGTCCATGTTCAGTCGGGAATCCAACACTTCGAAGCTTGCACTCATTTCGCTCTTGCAAACCGAACTGTTTGATGTCGTTGATTGTCAGGTTCATACACCACACTTAGAAAGTCTCGGGGCTCACCTGATACCACGCAACGCTTTCATTGAGCGTATTCAACCATTAATCTGTGTTTCTACTAGTGCGCTCACCACAGATGTACTCTGCTCAAAACCATTATGAGTCAAGAACAACAATTACGGTTTTTCGCTACCCCTGCACATGACTGCAGTTACCTGACAGATCAACAGGCGACAACACTGTTTCTCGACCCGGATGAATCTGTCGATCAACAGCTGTCGGGGTTATTGGCAGATAATGGTTTCAGGCGCAGTGGTTCGCATTACTACCGTCCCTATTGCGAAACCTGTAATGCATGCACACCGGTCAGAGTGTTAGTCAACGCATTCAAACGCAGCAAAGGGCAGCGACGAATCTGGAACAAAAATCAGGATCTTTCAGTACATTGCAGTGCGCCAGCGTTTAACCGGGAGCGTTATCGCCTATACCGACGTTATATCCGAGCACGGCATACGGATGGTGATATGTTCCCACCCTCCCCCAGGCAGTTTATAGACTTTCTTTGTCAGGATAATGGTTTCACGCGATTTTATGAGTTTCGAAACGATAAGCGACTGATTGCTGTAGCGGTTGCTGATCAACTGCCCAATGGCCTGTCGGCTATTTATACCTTTTTTGATCCTGATGAAAGTGCTCGAAGTCTTGGTACTTTTTGCATTCTGTGGCAGATTGAAGAAAGTTTTCCTGCTCAACAGCGCTATCTGTATCTCGGGTACTGGATACAGAATTGTTCTAAAATGGCATACAAATCATCCTATACCCCGCAGGAGCGTTATATTAACGGCGTTTGGCAGCATCCATGACACCGTTGGCTTTGATTCAGAAAGGGTTTTAGGGCAGAATGCACGCCAATTTACGATCTCATCGCTGATTTTTCATCCACTGAGGAAGACGCCGAATGGCAAAAGAAGACTCGTTTGAAATGGAAGGGGTCATTGTTGACACCCTTCCCAACACCATGTTCCGTGTAGAGCTGGAAAACGGTCACGTGATTACCGCTCATATTTCCGGAAAAATGCGCAAGAATTACATTCGTATTCTGACCGGTGACAAAGTTCGTGTAGAACTGACCCCTTACGACCTGACTAAAGGACGTATCGTTTACCGCGCGCGTTGATTGAGAGTCTTTTCGCAGGGAGGGAAACCCCTCCCTGAGAAAATAAGTGTGAAAGGACTTTAGGCAGACTCTGTTTCAAAGACCAACTCATCATCCTTCAAGCTGACTTTCAGTGTTCCACCCTTCACCAGATCACCGAACAAAATTGCTTCGGCCATGGGCTTCTTGAGTTGATCCTGAATGAGACGAGCCATTGGGCGTGCGCCCATCAGACGGTCATAACCTCTTTCCGCCAGCCATTTGCGAACATCATCATTCACTTCAAGCTGAACCTTCTTGTCATCCAGCTGCGATTGTAGTTCCGTCAGCTGTTTATCAACGACATGCGTGATGACTTCAGGACTCAACGGCTTGAACTGAATCACTGAATCCAGACGGTTTCTGAACTCAGGCGTGAAGGTCTTCTTGATCGCATCCCCGCCATCAATAGAGTGATCTTGCGTCGTGAAACCAATGGAGCTTCGGCTCATATTCTCTGCGCCGGCATTGGTTGTCATGATGAGAATGACATTACGGAAGTCAGCCTTGCGGCCATTGTTATCCGTTAAGGTACCATGATCCATAACCTGCAGGAGCAAATTAAACACATCCGGATGTCCTTTTTCAATTTCATCCAGCAACAGCACACAGTGCGGCGTTTTGTTAATCGCTTCAGTTAAAAGACCACCCTGATCAAACCCAACATACCCAGGCGGTGCACCGATCAAACGGGATACCGTATGCGATTCCATGTACTCTGACATATCAAATCGCACCAGCTCAATACCAAGAGACTTGGCAAGTTGACGGCAAACTTCCGTTTTACCGACGCCGGTCGGTCCGGCAAACAGAAAACAACCCACCGGTTTTTCCGGTGCTTTCAGCCCTGCACGGGAAAGCCGTATATTGGTCGTCAACGCATCAATGGATTCATCCTGCCCAAAAATGGTCAGACGCATATTTCTGGGGAGTTTCTCAAGCAGCTCCTTATCAGAAGAAGACACTGATTTGGGCGGAATCCGCGCCATTTTAGCGACAATGGATTCAATTTCATCTAGACCAATAGTCTTCTTGCGCTTGCTTTCTTTCTGAAGCCGCTGATAGGCACCCGCTTCATCGATGACATCTATGGCTTTATCCGGCATATGTCTGTCATTGATATAGCGCTCAGCTAATTCAGCTGCAGCGCGCAGTGCTTCATTTTTGTACTTGATCTTATGGTGCTCTTCGAATTTCTTCTTAAGCCCCAAAAGAATCGTGTAGGTGTCATCAACATCCGGCTCTTCAATATCCACTTTCTGGAAACGACGGGCCAGTGCTCTGTCCTTTTCAAAAATACCGCGGAACTCCTGGAAAGTTGTTGAACCGATGCAGCGTAAATCACCGCTGGTCAGCAATGGCTTGAGCAGGTTCGAGGCATCCATTACACCACCGGAAGCCGCACCTGCTCCGATGATCGTGTGAATTTCATCAATAAAGAGAATCGCACCTTCCGTCTTCTTCAATTCTGATAGCAGGTGCTTGAAGCGTTTTTCGAAATCACCTCGGTATTTCGTACCTGCGAGCAAGGCGCCCATATCCAGCGAGTAGACCGTTGAATCGGCCAGAATATCCGGCACTTCACCATCAACAATCCGTTTGGCCAAACCTTCCGCAATAGCCGTCTTACCCACACCGGCTTCACCAACCAGCAAAGGATTATTTTTACGACGGCGGCTCAATATCTGACCAACTCTTTCAAGCTCGCCATCCCGACCAACCAAGGGATCGATCTTACCTTTCATGGCAAGCTCGTTGAGGTTGGTAGTGTAAGCTTCAAGTGGCTTACTGCCGGCTGCATCATCGCTGGTTGATGAGTCTTCCTGCAGCTCATGACCTTCCATTTCCTGACTTTGATGACCAGGAACCTTGGAAATGCCATGGGCAATGTAGTTGACTACATCAATGCGTACGATTTCCTGCTGCTTCAGGAAGTAGACTGCCTGACTTTCCTGCTCGCTGAAAATCGCTACCAGGACATTGGCGCCAGTCACTTCCTTCTTGCCCGAACTCTGGACATGAAAGACGGCTCGCTGTAAAACGCGCTGGAAACCAAGAGTGGGTTGCGTTTCACGCTCCTCGTCATTGCCGGGGATCAAGGGCGTGGTTGAATCAACGAAATGGGAAAGATCGTTGCGAAGCTTTTCCAGATTTGCGCCGCACGCTTCCAGGACATCATTCGCTGACTTATTGTCAATGAGCGCCAGAAGCAGATGTTCCACCGTCATGAACTCATGACGCTTGGTTCTGGCTTCCTTGAATGCGCTGTTCAGTGTCTGTTCTAGATCTTTGTTGAGCATATTCGTACCCGACCAACGCTAGTTCAACTGTTTTTTTCGATTTTGCAAAGCAGAGGGTGCTGATGCTCCCGTGAAAAACGATTGACCTGCTCGGCCTTGGTTTCGGCAATATCTTTTGTATAGACGCCGCAGACTGCCTGTCCCTGAGTATGTACTGTCAGCATAACTTGTGTCGCCTTTTCCCTGGACAAGTTAAAGAAGGTTTCCAGAACTTCGATCACGAAGTCCATTGGGGTGTAGTCATCATTGACCAGTATGACCTTGTACATCGGCGGGGGTGCAAGCTTCGGCTTCACCGGGGCTACGGCAACACTACCCTCATCATCATACTGATGATTTTCTTCCTCTAAGGATAGTAGAATTCGTTCAATGCTACTCATGAAATGCGTTGTCAACATAATGCCAGTAAAAGTGATTCCTCAACGGCTATAGTACCATGCTGGCTGACGAATACTTGACAGCATTGATAGCATGTCTAACACTTGTTTTAACCCATGGACGCGGTTTTATACAACTAATAACGAACAAAAACACCCACTCAAAAGAAATAACAAGCAGTGAACAGAGGGACTGAAGGATGCCGACAGGTACAGTAAAGTGGTTTAATAATGCAAAAGGGTACGGGTTTATCCTGGGTGAAGGCAGTAATGGGGAAGACCTCTTCGTTCACTACTCTTCCATCAATATGGATGGTTATAAAACCCTGAAAGCTGGCCAAGTCGTTACCTACGATATCATTCAGGGTCCTAAAGGGCTTCATGCCGTCAACATCACTATACCGCAAGATCAATTAGATAATGAATCCGATAGCAGTAATGCTGAAGAAGCCATTGCGACCGGCGTTCCCGTTACTGAACAATGAATAAAAAATAAAATGCACTGCAACAAAAAAAACCCGCCATTAAAGCGGGTTTTTTTATGTAGAGTGCGGTCTCACATGTTTTTGATAATCGCGTCCGCAAATTCAGAACACTTCAACAATTTTGCATCAGGCATCAAACGCTCGAAGTCATAAGTCACGGTTTTGGCTTCAATGGCACCCTCAACCCCTTTCAGGATCAAGTCAGCCGCTTCGAACCAACCCAGATGACGCACCATCATTTCTGCAGAAAGGATCAGAGAACCGGGATTCACTTTATCCTGACCAGCATACTTGGGTGCTGTGCCGTGGGTAGCTTCAAAAATCGCAACACTTCCGCCAATGTTGGCACCAGGCGCAATACCAATTCCACCAACTTCTGCAGCTAACGCATCTGAAATGTAGTCACCATTCAGGTTCAGGGTGGCAATAACGCTGTATTCATCAGGACGCATCAGAATCTGCTGAAGGAAAGCATCAGCAATAACATCTTTAATGATAATTTCATTGCCGGTTTTAGGGTTAACCAGTTTGTGCCATGGACCACCATCCAGCAGCTCTGCGCCAAAGCGTTCCCGAGCCAGCTCATAGCCCCATTCTTTAAACGCGCCTTCGGTGTACTTCATGATGTTGCCTTTGTGAACCAGGGTCACAGATGGCTTGTCGTTATCGATGGCAAACTGGATAGCCTTGCGAACCAGGCGCTGGGTGCCCTCTTTCGAAACAGGCTTGATACCAATACCACAACCCTGGTCAAAACGGATTTTCTCAACACCCATTTCTTCCTTGAGGAAACGGATGATTTTCTTCGCTTCAGGACTGTCAGCCTGCCACTCGATACCGGCATAAATATCTTCCGAGTTCTCGCGGAAGATAACCATGTCGGTTTTCTCTGGCGCAGTTACCGGGCTGGGAACCCCCTTGAACCAGCGCACAGGACGGATACAGGCATACAGATCCAGCTCTTGACGCAATGCAACGTTCAATGAACGAATGCCACCACCCACCGGTGTGGTCAGCGGTCCCTTGATACCAACACTGTACTCGCGCATGGCTTCGAGGGTTTCTTCCGGCAGCCAGACATCATCGCCATACACTTCCACGGCTTTTTCACCGGCAAACACTTCCATCCAGACAATGGAGCGGCTTGAGCCATAAGCCTTTTCAACAGCGGCATCAACCACCTTCAACATGGCAGGTGATACATCTATACCGATACCGTCGCCTTCGATGTAGGGGATAACCGGATGATTGGGAACATTGAGGGAGAGATCGGCATTTACAGTGATTTTGTCACCATCTTTCGGAACTTTGATCTTCTGATATCCCATTATCTACTCCGTAATCTGGACCTTTTTTATGCCGCTGGCGATAACCGGCAGCCTACCTGTTCTTGTAGTTTTGCTACATTAACTGCGGTGTTGACGATGACTTGAACCGGCTACTGCCCTGCTCGTCGTTTATCGCTCATGGCTGTTTGGCGCAATAAGATATACCAAAGCACGCCAAGAATAAATGTAGTTTTGTTACAGAAATGCGTACAAACCACGCCAGAGCTTCGTTATACGCCTAAATTATAGCTTCATTCTGGCCGCATGAGCTTTGGCGCTGGACGTCCGGGGCTGCATCATTACAATTGACGCCCTGTCTAACCCCTAATTAGTTTTCATTCTTATGACCGATAACGCGCACACCCGTGTGATCGTTGGTATGTCCGGCGGTGTCGATTCCTCAGTTTCAGCGCTCCTTCTCATGCAGCAGGGCTACCAGGTCGAAGGCCTGTTCATGAAGAACTGGGAAGAAGATGATGACACGGAATACTGCACGGCCCGCCAGGATCTGGCCGATGCCCAGGCTGTCTGCGACCGGCTTGGCATCCATCTTCACAAGGCCAATTTTGCCGCTGAATACTGGGATAATGTCTTTGAGCATTTCCTGTCTGAATACCGTGCCGGGCGCACCCCTAACCCTGACATTCTCTGCAACCGGGAAATCAAGTTCAGGGCTTTTCTTGATTACGCGCTTGAGCTGGGTGCTGACGCCATAGCAACCGGTCATTATGTGCGCCGTGCAGACCGTGACGGACATACCCTGCTGCTAAAAGGTTTGGATAACAACAAGGATCAGAGCTATTTCCTGCATGCGGTCGGCGAGCAGGAACTGTCACGCAGCCTTTTCCCGGTTGGAGAGCTGGAAAAGCATGAGGTTCGGGCTATTGCCGAACAGCACCAGCTGGCGACATTCAACAAAAAGGACAGTACAGGGATCTGCTTTATCGGCGAACGTCGTTTCCGCGACTTTCTGAAGCAGTACATCCCTGCCCAGCCCGGCGATATTGAATCAGAAGACGGCAAAGTGATCGGCCGCCATAGTGGCCTGATGTACCACACCATCGGCCAACGGCAAGGACTGGGCATTGGCGGACTTAAAAATGCCGACGATACGCCATGGTATGTCATTGAAAAAGACCTGAGCCGCAATGTCCTGGTAGTCGGTCAGGGCAACGACAATCCTGGCCTATTCTCCGAAGCCCTGTCCGTTGATACGGTGTACTGGATTAATGACGATCCAGCCCTGGTGCCTGACAAACTTCGGGCCAAGGTCCGCTATCGTCAAACAGACCAGGCCTGCACACTTCAACGAAAGCCGGATGGCGGCTATCATGTCCTCTTCGACGAACCTCAGCGTGCGGTAACCCCTGGCCAGTCCATTGTTTTCTATGATCAGGACGTCTGTCTTGGCGGTGGCATTATCGAGCAACGCTTTGCCCATAAAACCATGATTTCGGGTTGATGTTAGGGGGCCAATGGAGCTGTGAATCAACAAGATCTTGATCGTACCCTGGCGCTGGCCGGCCTGTTCCAGGCCGCCACGCTGGTAGAAAAAATCGCCAAAACGGCCCAGGTACCTGAACATGAGCTGGCTGTCTGCATCAACAGCATCTTTGTCACCAATCCTGATAGCGTCAAGGATGTCTATGGTGGCAGTGCCGGGAATGTCACAGCTGGCCTCAGAGCCCTCAGGGATGTGTTGCAACGCAATCATGATGCAGTGAAAGCCGATGCGATTCGCTATTCCCTGACGCTGATTCATCTGGAGCGGAAATTACGTGGGAATCCGGGGATGATGAACACCATCGCCGAGCGTATTGATCGCGCCAGTGATCAGGCTCGCCACTTCTCCCCTACCCATGAGAATGTGCTGGCCAGCCTTGCGAGCATTTATCTCGATACGATCAGCACATTCAAAACCCGAATCCAGGTTATGGGAGACATTCGGCACCTACAGAACCAGGCTTGTGCCGACAAGATCCGGGCTGCCCTGCTGGCCGGAATGCGCTCCGCCATCCTGTGGCGACAGGTCGGCGGGCGCCGCTGGCACCTGGTATTTGGTCGCAACAAAATGCTTGCCGCGATTGACCAGTTGCTCA
Organism: uncultured Kistimonas sp.; assembly: GCA_964291505.2. Lineage (GTDB taxonomy): Bacteria > Pseudomonadota > Gammaproteobacteria > Pseudomonadales > Endozoicomonadaceae > Kistimonas. The sequence continues at coordinate 1,720,596 of OZ220216.1, forward strand.
AAGGCCACTGACCTGATTGGCCACCAACGCAACAAAACCTGATACCGCGGCATTTTTCAGGTAGAATGCCGCGCAATTTTTCAGCCCGTTTCCAGATCCTATCCGGCAGATGTTGCCCGATAACGATCGGTTAACCGCTTCAAACCAAGGGGGTTTTGATGGAATTGTCTGCACTGACAGCGATTTCGCCGGTTGATGGCCGCTATGGCAGCAAGACCAGTCCGCTGCGTGAGATTTTCAGTGAATATGGTCTGATCCGCTTTCGGGTCATGGTTGAGGTACGCTGGCTCCAGCATCTCAGTCAGCAACCCGCTATCGCTGAGCTACCGTCCTTCAGCGCTGAAGCTAATCAGCTGCTGAATGCCATTGTTGACGATTTCTCTGAAGCCGATGCTCAGAAGGTCAAGACGTTTGAGCGTACGACTAACCATGACGTTAAGGCGGTCGAATACTTCCTGAAAGAGAAGATGACCCAGAATGCCGAACTGGCCAAAGCGCTTGAATTCGTGCATTTTGCCTGTACTTCAGAAGACATCAATAACCTCTCCCACGGTCTGATGCTTCAGGCGGGGCGAGCCGCGATTCTTCAACCCCTGACTCAACTGTGTGATGCGATCCGCTCCCTGGCGCACGACTTCCACGATGTCCCTATGCTCTCTCGCACCCACGGACAGACAGCCTCCCCCACTACGCTGGGTAAGGAAATGGCTAACGTCGTTTATCGTCTGGAGCGCCAGCTGAAGCAGATTCGTGCGGTTGATATGCTGGGCAAAATCAATGGAGCCGTTGGTAACTACAATGCCCATTACGCCACCTACCCCGAGATCGATTGGCCGGCATTGGCGTCTGAATTCATTACCTCACTGGGTCTGAGCTGGAACCCCTACACCATCCAGATCGAACCCCATGACTACATTGCCGAGCTGTTTGATGCACTGGCGCGCTTCAACACCATCCTGATTGATTTTGACCGGGATATCTGGGGTTATATCTCGCTGGGTTACTTCCGCCAGAAAACTATTGCTGGCGAAGTCGGCTCTTCCACCATGCCGCACAAGGTAAACCCGATCGATTTTGAAAATTCGGAAGGCAACCTTGGACTGGCTAACGCCATTATGAGCCATCTGGCGACCAAGCTGCCCGTTTCTCGCTGGCAGCGGGATCTGACCGATTCCACCGTGCTTCGCAATCTGGGTGTCGGTATTGGTCATAGTCTGATCGCTTATGAGGCAACCCTGAAAGGTATCAGCAAGCTGGAAGTTAATCGGGAGCGCCTGGGCCAAGACCTGGATAATGCATGGGAAGTGCTTGCCGAACCCGTTCAGACCGTAATGCGTCGCTACGGGATTGCCGAGCCCTATGAAAAGCTGAAGGCCTTTACCCGGGGTAAAGCCATTACCCGTGAAGGCATGCAGACTTTTATCAATCAGCTGGAAATTCCTGAGGATGCCAAGGCCCAACTGCTGGCACTGACGCCGTCAGCGTATATCGGTAATGCCGCCGATCAGGCAAAAGCGGTTTGAGTGAGCGTCTAAGCGCCGGCTAAATGCCGGCGTTTTTATTTTATTCTGTAACAGGTTTGTTCATGGATCTTCCCCGCTTCCCGGTACTTGGTGATCTCTCCGCCAGTGAGTTTCTTGGCCAATACTGGCAAAAACAACCCTTGCTGATCAGACAGGCCTTGCCTGACTGGGCTCTTCCCATTTCACCTGATGAGCTGGCGGGATTGGCCTGCGAGGAATCCGTTGAATCACGCCTCTTGCTGCGACAATTGGGTGACCAGGAGTGGGTATTGAAGCGCGGCCCGTTTAATGAACAGGATTTCGCGAATCTCCCCCCTGACAACTGGACGCTGCTCGTTCAGGCTGTAGATCATTGGGTACCCGAGGTTCGAGAACTGCTGAATGAGTTCCGTTTCATTCCAGACTGGCGGCTTGACGATATCATGATCAGCTACGCTACCGAGGGCGGTGGAGTTGGTCCGCATTTTGATAATTATGATGTTTTCCTGATTCAGGCGTCTGGCACCCGTCACTGGCAAAGCGGCCAGTTATGCGATGATACTAGCCCCCTACTCTCTCATCCTGACTTGAAAATTCTGGCTGAATTCACAACCGATCAGGATTTCTTCATGGAACCGGGTGACATGCTGTATCTCCCGCCCGGTGTCGCCCACTGGGGTACGGCAACCTCCAATGATTGTGTGACCGTGTCTGTCGGTTTTCGTGCGCCTTCTCATGGTGAGGTGGTCAGTGATTATGGGCTTTGGCTCAATGACCATTTATCTGATTTCCTACGTTACGCCGACCCGGATCTCAAGGTGCCATCCCATCCGGCAGAGATTTCCGCTGAAGCGATAACCCGTGTCCAAGCAATATTGCATCAATATGCCAACAATCCAGAGCAGGTGGCACGCTGGTTTGGTCGGCTGATGACTGAGCCCAAATATCCTGAGAATGTCATGACTGACCCCGAGCCTCTAACTGCAGACTTATGGGTGGCTGATGACGCACGGCTAGCCTGGTATCTGTCTGAAAATGACGATACCGTGTATTTTTTTGCAAACGGTCAAGACTACACGTTGCCCTTGTCACTCAAACCAGTTGTCATAGAAGTTTGTGATAATCGCTACGTCTCAGGCAATCTGGAGGAAAACTTGTCTGACAGTGAGCGACAAACCTGGACTGTACTGCTTGCTGATCTGGTTGAAAGTGGCGTTTTGAGTGGTGTTGAGTAATTCGAGATGATGCGTACGACCTTTACTCTTCGAATAAATCAGAAATATACTGCTTAATGGCTTTAGTTAATCGTTCTAACCTGTTGTATTTATGGAGTATTTAAGATTTTTTGGGGCGTTTTCCTGTCATGATTTTATCCAGAATTTCTGCCTGAAGAGCACCTGAAACAAACTGGAAAATACAGTAGGGCTTAGAACAAGAGAACTACTTAAAAAAGGTGTTATTGCTGTAGAGTCAACCCTCCTGCCAATCACCTTCTTACCGCCAGTTTTCAAAGATTCCTTAAACCCAGCAGTTTGTGACCCCCTTTGTTGAGTTACTGCCTGAGCACTTATCTCAGTAAACGCCGTTAGAAGCAATAATCTGTCCAGCCATGAGTCAGGGGGATCGGATTGCACAGATTGCATAGTGAAAATCTGATTGAATTTATTGACCTGATTCTCCCCGATATCGAGATTGATACTTTCGTTTTTATCATTGTTCTTTTCTATTTTCTCTATCACTTCATTGTCTGCTGTTGGAACAACGGCCAGTGCTGGCTTCATCGATGCATCTGTTTTATCTGTCGCTCTATCCTCATGCAGAACCGCAGCAATCGCTTGTTGCGAAAAATGCGGGTTATAGGAGATTTCATCAGCAACAGAATTAAAGGCTAACACTCTGGTATTGGCATCAGCTTGTCTATTGGCTCTGGCCAGCTCCGAGGTACGTTTGAGCCGGTTCAATCGTTTATCTGCAAGAATCTTTTGCTTATTCCTGACTTTTTTCTTTTTACGCTGAGGCAAGGGTTCATTAAAGCGGGTTAAAGCCAAGCTATCGGCGCTCTTATTTTTGGAATTCTGAACCCATAATCGGGGTTGAGAAGCCTGCTCACCGTTATTACTCTGCTTAATGGGGATTTGGATACGCATCAAAATCGTTTCATCAGCCGGTATTGCCATCAAAAGAAAATCCAGGTTTTCAAGTGAAACCGGTAGTGTGCTGGTTAAGCGAATAATGCGTCGTCCATCAGCTTCCTCGTGCCAGGACGTATCGATGGCTGCATTAAAGTACTGCAACGGAACGTCATAATTTTGGTGATCCAGGGGAGAAGCGACATCCACGACAATCGGCGCGTCAGGATCAACAAGACCGGAAACCTCAACCTCGGCATGAAGCGGTTCATTAAATCCGGAGAATAATTGAATAGCGGAAAATTCAATGGCACGAACGGAAGGCGCTAGCAACAGGCATACCGCAAGGAAAAACGCATAAACGCTTAACCCCGACACATGAATAATGTTGTTATTCGGTTTCTGCCTAGCCACTTTCATACTATTTAGAATAGCAAGGTAAAACCGTGAAAATTTGTCATAAAAAACGCACCGGATGGTGCGTTTTTTACATGCGCTATGTAATGACCGCCTTAACAACCAAACTTGGCTTTGGCCTCCCGACGACGTGCATGGAGAACCGGTTCGGTGTAACCATTAGGCTGTTCTGTTCCCTTGATGACCAAATCGCAAGCGGCCTGGAAAGCCACACTCTCGTCAAAGTTTGGCGCCATATTGCGATACTCGGGATCTTCAGCATTCTGACGGTCAACCACAGCAGCCATCCGCTGCATGGTTTCCATCACCTGCTCTTTCGTGCAAACACCATGACGTAACCAGTTGGCGATGTGCTGGCTGGATATACGCAGTGTGGCGCGATCTTCCATCAAGCCTACATCATTGATATCCGGCACCTTGGAGCAGCCAACGCCATGGTCAACCCAGCGCACAACATAACCCAGAATGCCCTGGGCGTTATTGTCCAGCTCCTGCTGAATATCGTCTGCTGTCAGTGCAGCAGGATCATCAAGCAATGGCAGCGTCAGAATGTCATCCAGACTCGCGCGCTGGCGATTCGCCAGTTCGGCCTGCACATCCGCCACATTGATCTGATGATAATGAATGGCATGCAAGGTAGCAGCTGTCGGTGATGGCACCCATGCCGTATTCGCGCCTGCCTTGGGATGGCCAACCTTGACCGACATCATCTGTTCCATCTGGTCAGGAATTGGCCACATACCCTTACCGATCTGCGCACGCCCTTTCAGGCCGGTGGCAAGACCGGTATCAACATTCCAGTCTTCATAAGCCTTGATCCAGGCTTCATTTTTCATGGGACCTTTGCGGACCACCGGCCCCGCTTCCATAGAGGTATGGATTTCGTCCCCTGTCCGATCAAGGAATCCGGTATTGATGAACACGATACGCTCTTTGGCGGCGGCAATACAGGCCTTGAGATTCACTGTGGTACGGCGCTCTTCATCCATGATGCCGACTTTCAGCGTGTTCACCGGCAAGCCCAGCGCTTGCTCAATCTGCCCGAAGAGCGTATTGGTAAATGCCACTTCTTCAGGGCCGTGCATCTTGGGCTTAACGATGTAAACGCTACCTGCACGTGAATTACTGTACGGTTCTTTACCCTTAAGATCATGAATGGCAATCAGAGACGTTACCATGCCATCAAGAATACCCTCGGGAATCTCATTACCGTCTTTGTCCAGAACAGCTTCATTGGTCATCAAATGACCTACGTTTCGGACAAACATCAGGCTTCGGCCAGGCAACGACAACGTATTTCCGTCAGGTGTCAGATACTCGCGATCGGGATTCAGGCTACGGGTAACAGTGCGATCCCCTTTCTGGAACTCAATGCCCAGCGTGCCTTTCATTAGCCCCAGCCAGTTGCCATAGACAACAGCTTTGTCTTCAGCATCAACTGCCGCAACAGAATCTTCACAGTCCATGATGGTGGTCAGTGCCGATTCCAGCAGTACATCCTTGACGTTAGCTGGATCGTCCTTACCAATTACATGCTCAGGATCAATCTGAATTTCCAGATGCAACCCATTGTTCTGTATGAGAATAGCGGTTGGATTAACCAATTCACCCTTGTAGCCAGCAAACTGCTCGGGGCGTTGAAGTGCAGCCTCAGAGCCGTCTTTCAGTTTAACGGCCAGCTGACCTTCCTTGATGCCATAACCGCATACATCTGCGTGCGAACCTTTGGCAAGCGGTGCCGCCTCATCAAGAAAACGTCGGGCATAGGCAATAACCTTGGCGCCACGCTCGGGATTGTATCCCTTCCCTTTCTCGGCCCCGTCCTGCTCAGAAATCACATCAGTGCCATAAAGTGCATCATACAGGCTACCCCACCGGGCATTGGCGGCATTCAGCGCGTAGCGAGCATTCATGACAGGGACAACCAGCTGGGGACCTGCCAGTTTCGCGATTTCCGGATCAACATTCTCGGTGGTGATTGAGAAATCGTCTGCTTCAGGCAACAGATAACCAATCTGTTCAAGGAATGCGCGGTATTCAACCGCATTGTGTGCCTGACCGCGACGCTGCTGATGCCACGCATCGATTTGCGCCTGCAGATCATCACGGCGCGCCAGCAAAGCTTTGTTGACGGGCGCCAGCTCAGTGAAAATGTTTTCCAGTTCGGCCCAGAAGCGATCGGAATCCACCCCTGTTCCCGGCGCTATCTCGTTGGCAACCAGGTCATGTAAAACCTTGGCAACCTGGAGACCACCTGCTTGTATGCGTTCTGTCATCGTTATTATGCCTCTCAGCCCTGGTGAACAATCCTGTCCTGCCACCCCCCAAGCCTCCCCCGGCGAACAGCAGGTTTCAGGGTATAGGAGTGTGAAAATGCCGGAAAATTCTAGAAGATGCCACTAGGATTTCGCTAATTTATCGTCTTTATGACCGCTATTTTCCGGATGAATAAAATCCGACACCTGACCATCATGTCCTACTTGCCAACTGTTGCTTATGTCATGCCAGCAGCAATTCATACAGGGCATATTCGGTATAAAAAATAAAAATTGCCCCCTATCCGTAGTTCCACTTACAATGTTCCGGCATGCGACTGGTGCCTTATGGTTGGCGCGGTATTGAGGGGTATCAACCAACCTGTTTGCAAGCGCCAGACGCTCATTCCAGAAGTCAGGAGCGAAACATGACCACGTATAATCGCCAAGAAGAAATCGCCCGCATTGAAAAGGACTGGGCCGAGAATCCCCGCTGGAAAAACGTTAAGCGTACCTACACCGCGGAAGATGTTGTTCGTCTGCGCGGTTCCGTCAAGATCGAAAACACCATTGCCCGCCAGGGTGCTGAGAAGCTCTGGGATCTGGTTTACGGTGGCCAGGCTAAGAAAGGTTATGTGAACTGCCTTGGCGCCCTGACGGGTGGTCAGGCGGTCCAGCAGGTTAAGGCTGGCATCGAAGCCATTTACCTGTCTGGCTGGCAGGTTGCTGCGGACAACAACAGCGCCAGCAGTATGTATCCTGACCAGTCTCTGTATCCGGTGGACTCTGTTCCTGCCGTCATCAAGCGCATCAACAACAGCTTCCGTCGTGCTGACCAGATTCAGTGGAAGAACGGTGTGAACCCAGGAGATGACAACTACACCAACATGTTCGCACCTATCGTTGCTGACGCCGAAGCCGGTTTCGGAGGCGTTCTGAACGCTTACGAGCTGATGAAGCACATGATCGAAGCCGGTGCTGCCGGTGTTCACTTCGAAGACCAGCTGGCTTCCGTTAAGAAGTGTGGCCACATGGGCGGTAAGGTACTGGTTCCGACCCAGGAAGCGGTTCAGAAACTGATCGCAGCCCGTCTGGCGGCGGACGTTGCCGACGTACCAACCATCGTACTGGCTCGTACCGACGCCAACGCTGCTGACCTGATCACCTCCGACTGCGATGAGTATGATGCTCCCTTCCTGACCGGTGAGCGCACCCCGGAAGGTTTCTTCCGCGTTAAGGCTGGTATCGATCAGGCCATCGCCCGTGGTCTGGCCTATGCCCCTTACGCTGATCTGCTCTGGTGTGAAACTGCCACGCCAGATCTGGACGAAGCCCGCAAGTTCGCCGAAGCGATCCGCGCCGAGTACCCGGATCAGCTGCTGGCCTACAACTGCTCACCGAGCTTCAACTGGAAGAAAAACCTGGACGACGCCACTATCGCCAAGTTCCAGCAGGAACTGTCTGACATGGGCTACAAGTACCAGTTCATCACCCTCGCGGGTATCCATAACATGTGGTACAACATGTTCGAACTGGCGCACAACTATGCCCAGGGCGAAGGCATGAAGCACTATGTTGAAATGGTTCAGGAGCCTGAGTTTGCCGCTGCCGAGAAGGGTTACACCTTCGTTGCTCACCAGCAGGAAGTCGGTACTGGCTACTTCGATGATATGACCACCGTTATTCAGGGTGGTAAGTCTTCTGTCACAGCGTTGACTGGTTCTACTGAAGAAGAACAGTTCTAAGCAAATTAGCTTAAGGCAATAGATAGAGAAGCCAGCAAATTGCTGGCTTCTTTGTTTTTACATCTTCTGGGCCAGGGAAATTATCAGTCTTCTTAGCCATTGATGCCCGGAGTCTTGCTGCAGCAAAGGACTCCACGCCATTTTCAGCTCAAAGGATGGAATATCGAACGGAGGGGCCAGAACCACAAGATCACCGCCCCCAGTCTGAAGGCGGGCAGCCCGGGTGGGTAGGGTCGCAATAAGGTCGTTATTACGCACCAGCTGCATGGCCACCTGATAATGCCGGGTAAAGACTGAAATGGTTCGTTTCTTTCCCAGCCGATCCAGAGCTTCATCGACCCAGCCCAGCCGCTGCACATCTTCCGGATTTACGCCAACTCCAACCCCCATACCGGTTTTACTCACCCAGACATGTCGGGCGGCAAGGTAATTCTCCAGAATAAACTCATCCAGAATAGGATTACTGCGGCTGATCAGGCAGGAAAAGTCATCTTCCCAGATAATCGCCTGATGAAAAGACTGGGGCATATCATCAAAGCGGTTGATGGCCATATCTACCCTGCCCCGCTCAACATCCTGAAAGCTGACATCGCTGGGCGTCAATACATCCAGGGTGACATCCGGCGCTTCAAGACGCAGCTGACGCAGGACCTGGGGAATCAGCGTGGATTCCGCATAATCACTGGCCATAATCCGGAAAACCCGTCGGCTGGTGGCACTTTCAAAGGGTTTACGAGGCTGAACGGCTTGCTCGATCTCAGCCAGAACATTGCGCACGATAGGCTGTAACTGACGGGCGCGTTCCGTGGGGGTCATACCATCGCTGGTTCTGACAAGGAGCGGGTCTTCAAACAGATCCCGTAACCGCCGCAGGCCATTACTCATGGCTGGCTGCGTAATACCTAACTGGTCTGCCGCCCGGGTGACGTTTCTCTCCCGCAACAGGGCATCCAGGTAAACCAGCAAATTCAGATCAATTCTCGATACATTCATGCTTATGGCGACTTCTGGTCAGCGCATCCCTGCCTGTTATTCATCGTTTTTATGTCGAAGATAATAACTATAAATTTCCGAAATTTTCTCACACTCCATAGAATTCGTCACGTTCATGTAGTTCACCAATATCAATCACTACAGGAGTAACGCATGACTGCCTATAACCGCCAGGAAGAAATCGCCCGCATTGAGAAGGACTGGGCCGAGAATCCCCGCTGGAAAAACGTCAAGCGTACCTACACCGCGGAAGATGTTGTTCGCCTGCGCGGTTCCGTCAAGATCGAGAACACCATTGCCCGCCAGGGGGCTGAGAAGCTCTGGGATCTGGTTTACGGTGGCCAGGCTAAGAAAGGTTATGTGAACTGCCTTGGCGCCTTGACTGGCGGTCAGGCGGTTCAGCAGGTTAAGGCCGGCATCGAAGCCATTTACCTGTCTGGCTGGCAGGTTGCTGCTGATAACAACAGCGCCAGCAGCATGTATCCTGACCAGTCTCTGTATCCCGTTGATTCCGTTCCTGCCGTCATCAAGCGCATCAATAACAGCTTCCGCCGTGCTGACCAGATTCAGTGGAAAAACGGTGTGAACCCAGGAGATGACAACTACACCAACATGTTCGCGCCTATCGTTGCTGACGCAGAAGCCGGTTTCGGTGGCGTTCTGAACGCTTACGAACTGATGAAGCACATGATCGAAGCCGGTGCTGCCGGTGTTCACTTCGAAGACCAGCTGGCTTCCGTTAAGAAGTGCGGTCACATGGGCGGTAAAGTACTGGTTCCGACCCAGGAAGCGGTTCAGAAGCTGATAGCAGCACGTCTGGCGGCCGACGTTGCCGACGTACCAACCATCGTACTGGCTCGTACCGACGCCAACGCTGCGGATCTGATCACCTCCGACTGCGACGAATACGATGCGCCCTTCCTGACCGGTGAGCGCACCCCGGAAGGCTTCTTCCGCGTTAAAGCCGGCATTGATCAGGCCATTGCCCGTGGTCTGGCCTATGCGCCTTATGCTGACCTGCTCTGGTGTGAAACTGCGACCCCAGATCTGGACGAAGCCCGTAAGTTCGCCGAAGCCATCCGTGCCGAGTACCCGGACCAGCTACTGGCCTACAACTGCTCACCGAGCTTCAACTGGAAGAAGAACCTGGACGACGCCACCATCGCCAAGTTCCAGCAGGAACTGTCTGATATGGGCTACAAGTACCAGTTCATCACCCTCGCGGGTATCCATAACATGTGGTACAACATGTTCGAACTGGCGCACAACTATGCCCAGGGCGAAGGCATGAAGCACTATGTCGAAATGGTTCAGGAGCCTGAGTTCGCGGCTGCCGAGAAGGGTTACACCTTCGTTGCTCACCAGCAGGAAGTGGGTACTGGTTACTTCGATGATATGACCACGGTTATCCAGGGTGGACAGTCTTCTGTAACCGCACTGACCGGCTCTACCGAAGAAGAGCAGTTCTAAGACAGAAGCCTTGGATATTGTATAAAAAACGTCGGCCTCTGCCGGCGTTTTTTAGTTTCAAAACCTTTTTATTCTAAACGACGGCCTTGTTTATGATGCATCAAAAATATGCCCCGGCGTCTGGCCAAAGTTCTTTTTAAAGAGATGATTAAACGCACTCAAACTCGAAAAACCTACTTCCATTGCCACGGTTGTCACCGGTAACCCTTGCGCCAGACGCTTTAATGCCAGAAAAAGCCGGGCCTGCTGCCGGTACTCGACAAAAGAAAGCCCGATATCTTTTCGAAATAACCGGCTCAACGAGCGACTACTGATGTTGATGTGTGCAGCCCATTCAGCCAGGGTGCGATTATCGTCAGGACGTTCCAGTATGCTGTCACAGACGTGCTTCAATCTGGCATCGGTTGCCATGGGTAAATGAAAAGTCATTTCATTGGCACGTTTCAGTTGATCCAGAATAACCAGAAACAGTCGCTCTGCTTCCCCGCTTTTCTCCGCTTCCTGGGTTAATACGGCCAAATGCAGTATCAACTCACGCAAGAGCGAGGACACATTGAGAACACAGCTTTTTTCAGGAAGTTGTTGGTTACCGTCAATGCAGACATACAGATTTCGCATCTCCGCCTGCCCATACATGGTCACCTTGTGGTCAATATACGGAGGAACCCAGACGGCTCGCTGCGGGGGAACAACCCAGTGATTGTCTGCGGTCTCTACAGCCATTACACCGCTACAGGCATAAACCAGCTGGGCAAAGTCATGATGATGCCAGTGGATCACCCAACCGTCTGGATACGATTGGGGAATAACGATAGCCGTTCGTGGCGATCCGGAAAAAGGAATAGGCTTTTTCATACTGTCTCATTTGAGCAAAAGGTCGGCTCTGCAGATTCTATGCGTCAAATTCTTGATCCATAAACTGTTCGTATCAAGACGCAAGCTGGAATAGTTTATGAATAAACAACGCCTTCACTTTCATGTGCTCAATGTGGGGCACGCGCTGGATCATTTTTTCATACTCATCTTCCCTACAGCCGTGCTGGCACTTCAAAAGAACTGGGGAATTGATTATGCCGAGTTGCTGACTTATGGCAGTTTCGGCGTGCTTGCCTATGGGTTGGGCTCTATTCCTGCTGGCTGGCTGGGAGACCGCTGGAGCCAGAGAGGCATGATGAATGTCTACTACTACGGCATGGGATTGTCTGCCATTTTGACTGCTTTTGCCCAGACCCCAGCACAGCTCGCAACAGGTGTTGCCGCTATTGGCTTGTTTGCCTCTATCTACCATCCGGTTGGCACGGCGCTGGTTTTCAGTTCCGCTGAAAAAACCGGTCGGGCTATTGCGGTCAATGCACTGGCTGGAAATTTGGGGCTGGCCTGTGCGGCGGGTGTGACGGCACTGCTATCTCAGGCAATTGGTTGGCAGGCGGCATTTCTTATTCCAGGTATTCTCTGCGTGCTGACGGGGGTTGCTTACACCTTGATATCCAAGGATATTCAGACTTTCCATCAACGCACAAAACAGAAAAATGAAAGCTATGCCAGCAAAAACTCTTTAATAAAACTGTTCGCCGTCATTGCGGTTATCGCCTGCTTTGGTGGCTTGGTGTTCCAGAGCCTGACAACCGCATTACCCAAAATTGTTGAGGCCTCGTTTCACATATCGCTTAGTAAAACTGGCATGCTGTCTACCGCCATTTACATTGTTGCAGCAGTGATTCAATTGATTATTGGAGAGCTGTTGGACCGGATCTCTGCAAGGACACTGCTACTTTTTGTGACCTTGTCTCAGGTGGCTTTTTTAATGCTCGCGGCCTTTACGTCTGGTTGGATGCTGATTCCGGTCTTCATCGGGCTGATATCCAGTACTTACGCGCAGATTCCGATTAATGACTGGCTGATTGGACGATATTCATCGAATCAGTGGCGCTCGAGAATCTATGCCATGAAATACATGGTGAGCTTCAGTACAGCCCCCGTTGCTTATTGGTTGATTGCGGTTGTTTATGGAAAAACGAATGAATTCAACCTGTTATACGGGATTCTTGCGACTGGCATGCTGTTATCAACGTTGGCGGCCTGGCTAATGCCGGTTATCAGGTCAGAACCGGATGAGGCTTATCGTCAAAAGCTGGCTTGAACATTCGATTCTGACTAGCTGAAAGCACCTCTTCTCAGGATGTGCTTTCAGCTATCTTTGCCACAACCTACAAGGATAAGAAAACAGATTTCAGTGGACTCAGAAGCGATACACGTAAAAAACAGACAGCTGTATCAAAATCAAACAGACAAATGGAAAAATCAGATTAAATAATGTGGTAGGTATTGGATGGCACAGGTGTTGAGACGGCTTTTATTGTCGTCCAGTCTCGAAAGGCTGTTCAATAGCCTTACAGGCTTTAAAATACATTTTCCTCAAGATCACTTCAAGAAATATAGTTTAAAGACAAATAAAAAAAGGGAGCCATTTGGCTCCCTTTCTATTGGAGGCGGGCACCGGAGTTGAACCGGCCTAGATGGAGTTGCAGTCCACTGTATAACCGCTCTACCAACCCGCCTTAAAACTTTCAGATACTGTCAATATGGTGCCCGGAGCCGGAATCGAACCGGCACGACCTAACGGTCGAGGGATTTTAAATCCCTTGTGTCTACCAATTTCACCATCCGGGCGTAAATTCATCACCGGAAATCACTTTCCGGACACCACATCATAAATCGTCTTACCGTGCTTCATCAAAGACTTTGATGAAAAATGGAGGCGGGCACCGGAGTCGAACCGGCCTAGATGGAGTTGCAGTCCACTGTATAACCGCTCTACCAACCCGCCTTGATTGTCATCTGCCTGGAATATGGAGCGGGAAACGAGACTCGAACTCGCGACCCCAACCTTGGCAAGGTTGTGCTCTACCAACTGAGCTATTCCCGCACTGCCCTGCAGAAGACGAGGGCTATTTTATGGACTTATAACAATCTGTCAAGCATCTGATAAATAACAGATTATTCAGCACCAAAAGGCTTCAGTTCCGGCCATGCAGCTTTCAGATAAACAACCATAGACCATAGCGTGAGAATTGCCGCCACATAGAGCAAAACAATGCCCGACATACCGACCAGACTGTCCGCAAAACCGGGTGCCCAGAGCAGCAGTGTAATGGCACCCATCTGCATCATGGTTTTCATTTTACCGATGAAGCTGACGGCAACACTGGTGCGTTTGCCAATCTCCGCCATCCATTCCCGCAAGGCGGAAATCATGATCTCCCGCCCAATGATGATCAGCGCAGGAATTGTCAGCAGCGGACTGTCGAATTTCTCAATCAGGGTGGCCAGTGCCACGGCGACCATCAATTTGTCCGCCACGGGGTCAAGGAACGCCCCAAAAGGGGTGGTCTGATTCAATCTTCTCGCCAGATAACCATCAAACCAGTCGGTAAAGGATGCGACCATGAAAATCGCAGCACTGGCAAGATTCGTCCAGCTATACGGGAGATATATGACCACCACGATGACCGGAATCAGCAGCAAACGTATCAATGTCAAAATATTCGGTATATTCATCGTCTGAAATGAGCCTGAAAATCATCCACTGTGTAGGGAGGCACTCCCGATTTTGGGCGTCAGTGTAACAGTTACCGGCCAGTGATTGGATAACTAATCATACGGAGTTTGCTTATCTTTAACGGTGAAGGTGATCATGTATCTCCTGCGCCAGTGCTTTGCTGATGCCATTGACCTTGCTTAATTCAGTCACTGTCGCCTGCTGAATAGCCTGCAACCCACCAAAATATTTCAATAATGCGGAGCGTCGCTTTGCACCCACGCCGGGAATATCTTCCAGCGTCGATTTCCTCCGCTTACCTTCCCGGCGCTGACGGTGTCCGGTAATGGCGAAACGATGCGCTTCATCCCTGACCTGCTGAACCAGGTGCAATGCCGGACTGGTAGGCTCTAACACGTATTCTTTCCCTGTTACGCCATCCAGCAGTGTTTCCATACCGGGTTTGCGTGTCTCCCCTTTTCCAACCCCCACAACCGTAATACTGGTCAACTGCAGGTTTTCCAGGGATTCCATGGCCTTGCCAAGCTGACCGGCACCGCCGTCAATCAGGATCAAGTCCGGCATTTTCCCTTCCCCTGTGAGTAGCCGGGCATAACGTCGCTCAACGGCCTGCCCTATCGCCGCGCAATCATCGCCTGGGGTTATGTCACGAATATTAAAACGTCGATAATCCGATTTAGCAGCACCCTGCTGATCAAAGACTACACAGGAGGCGACTGTGCCTTCACCCATCGTATGACTGATATCAAAGCATTCGATGCGTTCAGGTACAGCAGGCATCTGTAGTGCCTGCTGTAACATCAGGAATCGCTGATAAATATTCTTTCGATCTGCCAGCCAGACAGCGAGAGCCTGCACTGCATTTTTATCTGCCAGCTCCAGCCATCGTTTTCTATCGCTGCGGACTTGGTGCCGCAGGGATATGGCCTTTCCAGCCACCTCTCGTAATGTTGTTTCCAGCAATCCCTGGTCTTCAACTGTACAGGGAATTACGATTTCAGCGGGGAAATCACGAGCATCCGCATTCCGGATATAGAAATTCGCCAGAAAACTGAGCAGTGCCGCCTCACGAGTTGTCTCCAGCTTAAAATCCGGATGGAACTGCCTGGTGCCCAGCACCCTGCCCTGACGCACAAAAATCACAATGACGCAGCAGCCGGCCGGCTCCCAGGCAATACCCAGCACGTCGGCATCACCACGCTGGGCACTGATGGCCTGCCCTTCCTGAGTTTGCCTTAGAAAGTTAACCTGATCACGAAAGGCTGCTGCCTGCTCAAATTCCAGCGATTCTGCCGCTGCATCCATTTTGCCAATCAGGTCAAAGATGATTTCCTGGCTTTTTCCTTCCAGGAATCGCACGGAATCCTGCACATCCCGACCATATTCCTGCTCATCCACGAAATCGACACAAGGTGCTTTGCAGCGATTGATCTGATACTGCAGGCAGGGCCGGGTCCGGTTCCTGAAAAAACTGTCTTCACATTGCCTGACTTTAAAAATCTTCTGGAGAATACCCAGTGTTTCCCTGGCCGCACCGGCACTGGGGTAAGGACCAAAGAAACGACCCGTCTGGCTTTTCCTCCCGCGGTGCAGAGCAAGGCGGGGAAACCGATCTTTATGGGACAGGTAGATAAAGGGGTAGGATTTGTCATCCCGCAGAAGAATGTTATACGGTGGCTTCAGGGTTTTGATCAGGTTCTGCTCAAGAATCAGCGCCTCTGACTCGGTATTGGTAACCACCGTTTCAATGGCGTGAATCTTTGCGACCATGGCCTGCGTCTTGACCGCTAATCCCTGCTTGCGGAAATAGCTGGATAACCGTTTTTTTAGATTTTTGGCCTTGCCGACATAAAGTACGTCGGCATTACCATCCAGCATTTTGTAGATGCCCGGTTGCTCGGGCGCATTTTTTAGGTAAGTCTGATGATCAAAGGCGTTACTATCTGTCGGCATAACAGGCACATCCGGTCGATTCTACCGAATGGTAACGTGAACGCTGCCACACTGCACTCGCCAACCGGTTAGATTGCCATTGTCTGGGTATCCACCAGTGCATGCCGGATGGCCAGGTGCGTCAACTCCACATCGCTGTTGATCTCAAGCTTGTCAAAAATCCGATAGCGATAACTGTTCACGGTTTTCGGGCTGAGACAGAGCTTGTCAGAAATATCCTGCACCTTCTGGCACTGGACAATCATGGTCGCAATCTGAAGTTCGCGCTGGGAGAGCTGCTCAAAGGGGTTATCTGACTTCTTACTGAAAGGCTTTAATGCCATCTGTTGGGCAATTTCAGGGCTGATATAGCGGTTGCCTGATACAACGGCCCGGATGGCCGTCACCATCTCGTCCAGCGCCGCCCCCTTGGTCAGGTAGCCTGAGGCGCCCGCTTCAAGCAGACGACTGGGATAAGGATCATCAGAATAGACAGTCACAGCAATAATTTTTGAGGTTGGACTGCAATGCTGCAGTTTGCGGGTCGCTTCCAGCCCGCCAATACCCGGCATACGGACATCCATCAAGATCACATCTGGCGTATTCTGGCGGCAAAACGTAATAGCCTCTTCACCCGTTGCCACTTCACCGATGACATCAAAATCCTCAACATCGGACAGCATCCGTACAATCCCTGTTCGAACCAGATCATGGTCATCTGCTACAAGAATTGAAACCACTCGCGTACCCCCGGTAGACACCCGCTTCCTGCTCTTGTCGTTATTATTGCAGTCGGCATCCCAGCCTTTGCAGCGTAAAACCATACTAACAAACAAAGGCTGTCATGCAACAGCCCGGATCGCCGAATCCAGAGCCGATAACCGGATAAAAAAAGACCCACTTTCGTGGGCCTTTTGGTTTGCCTTAGAGCTTGCCGGCCAGTTCCGGCACCGCTTCAAAGAGGTCTGCGACCAGGCCGTAGTCTGCCACCTGGAAGATGGGAGCCTCCTCGTCTTTGTTGATGGCAACAATGACCTTGGAGTCCTTCATACCGGCCAGGTGCTGGATAGCACCAGAGATACCAACGGCAACATACAGCTGAGGTGCAACAATCTTTCCGGTCTGACCGACCTGCATGTCGTTGGGCACAAAGCCAGCATCAACCGCTGCACGGGAGGCGCCGACGGCTGCCCCCAGTTTGTCAGCCAGGCTGTAGAGAATTTCGAAAATTCTCACCGTTGCCCATGCCACGACCACCGGATACCACGATATCCGCAGCAGTCAGTTCCGGACGGTCAGACTTGGCCAGCTCTTCGCCCACAAAGGCAGAGGTGGCGGCATCGTGTGCAGAAGCTAGATGCCTCAATCGGGGCACTGCCGCCAGTTTGCTGCGGCATCAAAACCGGTGCCGCGCACAGTGATTACCTTGATCGGCGCACTGGACTGCACGGTTGCGATCGCATTACCGGCATAAATCGGACGTTTGAAAGTGTCAGCACTTTCCACAGCCACGATGTCAGAAATTTGATCAACATCCAGCAATGCAGCTACACGCGTGGCATGGTGTTCTTGCCGGTGGTAGTAGCAGCAGCCAATACGTGGGAATAGTTCTTGCCTAATTCAGCGATCAGCAGACTGGTGTTTTCAGCCAGCTGGTGCTCATAGGCAGCGTCATCAGCGACCAGAACCTTGGCAACCCCTTCAATCCTGGGCAGCGCCTTCTGCGGCGGCACCACAGTTGCTACCCGCAACCAGGACGTGGATATCATCACCGATGGCCCTGGCAGCCGTCACTACATTGTTAGTAGCAGCGTTCAGGGCGCTGTTATTGTGTTCAGCTACGACCAGAATACTCATCAGATCACCTTTGCCTCGTTCTTCAGTTTCTCGACCAGCTCATCCACGCTGCCTACCTTGATGCCAGCCTGGCGCTCGGCGGGCGGCTCAACTTTCAGCGTGGTGATGGTGGAAGCCACCTCAACGCCCAGTTCTACCGGGGTTTTGACATCCAGCGGCTTGCGCTTGGCTTTCATGATGTTGGGCAGTGAAGCGTAACGGGGTTCGTTCAAACGCAGGTCTGTAGTGACAACGGCCGGCAGGTTCAGTGCAACCGTCTGCAGACCGCCGTCGATTTCACGGGTGACCACAGCCTTGCCGTCTTCAACTTTGACTTCAGACGCGAATGTCCCCTGCGGCAGGCCTGCCAGCGCAGCCAGCATCTGGCCGGTCTGGTTGTTGTCGCTGTCAATGGACTGCTTGCCGAGTACGATCAGGTCAGGCTTTTCTTCATCGACAATCGCCTTAAGCAGCTTGGCGACAGACAGAGAATCCAGCTTTTCATCGGTTTGCACTTGAATGCCGCGATCAGCACCCAGCGCCAGCGCTGTGCGGATCTGCTCCTGACACTCTTTGGGTCCCATGGAAACGACGACAATTTCAGAAGCCACGCCCTTCTCTTTCAGGCGAACCGCTTCTTCTACCGCGATTTCACAGAACGGGTTGATGGCCATTTTCACGTTAGTCAGATCAACATCACTGTGATCAGCCTTAACGCGTACCTTGACGTTGTAGTCTATGACTCTTTTTACCGCTACAAGAACCTTCATGAGCTCCTCGTACATTGTCCGTTCAGTTTTTTATCCAGCAGGCTGTACAACTCTGAAACTGTCCAGACTGTTGGCGTCCAGGCGGCGATGCATCGGTCGTTATATAAGGTTTGTTATGTGAGCATCCCGTATCTCGTGCCGGAGCTATCTTGACCGCTGGCCGTAACCGGGTCAAGGAAAGCCGGTGAGTCGTTGCACTCTACCCTTACAGACAGGCAGTAATCCTGACTATCAACAATAATGGCATCACCCGGGAATAACCCGTGATAGTGGCTATCCGCAGGTTGATTGCGGCAGACCACTGTTCATTTGCGCGAAGCCAAGTATAATGCGAACAAAAATTCAAACAAGCGTTTGAGGCAACGAAGACGCATTTTTACCAAAAGCCGTGTGTTTGCCGGATCGGGGGATGCCAACCCAGGATTCGGCTAGCCGTAGCAGCAGGAGAGTGTCATGGAACGCGAATCCATGGAGTTCGATGTCGTTATCATCGGGGCCGGCCCGTCCGGATTGTCCGCGGCCTGCCGCCTGATGCAACTGGCTCAGGAGTCAGAACAGGAACTGACTGTCTGCGTGGTTGAGAAAGGTTCAGAAGTCGGCGCGCATATATTGTCCGGCGCAGTCTTTGAACCCCGGGCCATGAATGAATTGTTCCCGGACTGGAAAGAGCGCGGTGCGCCACTTAACACCCCGGTCAAGGGCGATGAGATCTACTATCTGAAAGATCAGGACAACGCTAAAAAGATTCCTGCCTTCCTGACTCATAAGACCATGCATAATGAAGGCAACTACATCATCAGCTTGGGGAATGTCTGCCGCTGGTTGGGCGAACAGGCAGAGGGGCTTGGTGCTGAAATCTTTCCGGGGTTTGCTGCCCAGGAAATCATTGTTGAAGACGGTGTAGTAAAAGGCATCATCACCGGTGACATGGGTGTTTCTGCCACCGGCGAGCAGAAAGAAGGCTATATGCCGGGCATGGAACTGCGTGCCAAGTACACCATCTTTGCAGAAGGTTGCCGTGGTCATTTAGGCAAACAGCTGATCAGCCAGTTCAAGCTGGATGAAGGCAAGGATCCACAACATTATGGTATTGGTATCAAAGAGTTGTGGGATATTCCTGCCGACAAACACCAACAGGGACTTGTCGTTCATACAGCAGGTTGGCCGCTGAGCGAAAGTGGTTCCATGGGCGGTGGCTTTCTCTATCATCTGGAAAACAATCAGGTGGTTGTCGGCCTGATTACCGACCTTAACTACAGCAATCCTCATCTCAGCCCGTTTGATGAATTCCAGCGTTACAAGCACAGCCCGGTTGTGAAGCAGTTCTTGGAAGGTGGCAAGCGTGTTTCCTATGGTGCACGCGCGAATAGCCAAAGGCGGACTACAGTCGCTGCCCAAGATGACCTTCCCGGGCGGCCTGCTGGTGGGCTGTGATGCCGGCACGCTGAATTACGCCAAAATAAAAGGCTCTCATACCGCCATGAAGAGCGGCATGATCGCTGCGGAAACCGTCTTCGAAACCCTCAAGTCAGGTGATGAAGGCGGCAGTGAGCTGGGAGCCTTTGCTCAGGCTTTCGAAAGCTCCTGGGTCTATGAAGAGCTTCATACCCAGCGTAACTTTGGCCCGCTGGTGCACAAGCATGGCGCGCTGTTGGGCGGCGGCTTGTCATGGGTTGATATCAATATCTTCAATGGCAAGCTGCCTTACACCCTGCACGATAAGTCTGCGATTTTGCCCAACTGAAGCCCGCAGCTGAGTGCCAGCCACTTAACTATCCAAAGCCGGATGGCAGCTGAGTTTTGACAAACTAAGTTCCGTTTTCCTCTCCAATACCAACCACGAGGAAGACCAGCCCTGCCATCTGCGCTTGAAGGATGCTGATCTGCCAATACGCGACAACCTGCCGAAATTCGATGAACCGGCTCAGCGCTACTGTCCTGCCGGGGTTTATGAGGTCATGACAGATGAAGCGTCTGGCGAAAAACGTTTCGTGATAAATGCCCAGAACTGCGTGCACTGTAAGACCTGTGATATTAAGGATCCTGCCCAGAATATCACTTGGGTTGCACCAGAGGGCACTGGTGGCCCCAACTATCCCAACATGTAAAAAACACAAGGGGCGAATAGTCGCCCCTTTTTCTTTTCTTTCATTAATGCATCAAGGCGATGCAACCGGTGCGATTTTGTAAAACGTTCCACCACTCCAGATGCCATACCAATCGCCACCTTCCACTGACTGAATATCTGCGATTTCAACAAGCTGGTAGAAAATATTCCGATGCACCAGCGCTTCAAGGCGATCGCGCACCAGGATATAGGGTGATGGCTCTGCTGACTCTGGATCAAGATCCACTCGAAACGGGTGTTCGCTGTCCAGACGGACAGTATCACCCACATTGGTCGTGAACGTCAGAACCTGCTTCTGCCCTTCCCCTTCTGTATCGACGGCAATGGCAACAAAAGGTGCATCTTCCACCTGGATTCTGACTTTCTCGACCGGTGTTACCAGGTAATAACAGTCGTCATCATCATGCCGCATAATGGTAGAAAACAGCCGCACCATGGACGCTCGCCCAATCGGACTGCCCATATAATGCCAGCTACCATCACGGCGTATGACCATATCCATGTCACCACAGAATGGCGGATTCCAGGCATGAACAGGTGGCAACCCAGCCTCAGTTCTTATTTCTTCCAGGTTACTCAGCAGGGAATCCCGGGTTTTATGCTGATCTGTCACACGACCTCCAGGCAATAGCGCCATTGTTCTGACACAGAGATAATCCTTGTCCACTAAGTATAAGGTTCACCACGGCTGAATCCAGCGGAGTGCTAATCTCACCAATAGAGGGATCAAATAAACTTGTTCAGGCTGTAGCAGAAAAGACAACAATGAATCCTTTCAAGGTCATCGTTCAGTGGTTAGAGAAATGGCTGACCCATGAAACAACGCCAGCACGGGGCGCTACGCTCTGTGATTTCGACCGTATCCGCTATGAACTGAAACCTGCTGACGTTCTGTTGATCGAGGGAAGGTCGCGGGTGGCAGGTGTCATTAAGCAGATTACTCAAAGCAACTGGTCTCATGCCGCCCTCTATATCGGCAAAATGCATGATATTGAGGACAAGCGTCTGCGGGATTACGTCAGCAAAAGCTATGATGGCGACAGCGAGGATCAGTTACTGATAGAGAGCGAGCTCGGTCTTGGTACAGTGATCCGTCCCCTCCAGGTTTACGAAGGTGAACATGTCAGAATCTGCCGTCCCAATGGCATGAGCTATCGAGATGGCCAGCAGGTGCTACATTATGCTGTCAGCCGTCTGGGGCAGGAATACGATATCCGTCAAATACTGGATTTATTGAGATTTCTGCTTCCCTACAGCTTTATTCCCGGTCGCTGGCGATCATCACTGTTCAGCCACATGCCTGGACAGGCAACCAGAACCGTTTGTTCCACCATGATTGCCGAAGCATTCAGCTTTATTCATTTCCCGATCCTGCCGTTGGTCAAACAAAATGGTGAGAAAGGCGTGCAGCTGTTTCAGCGGAATCCAAAGCTATGTACGCCCCGGGATTTCGATTACTCCCCCTACTTCACCATCATCAAATATCCGTTCCTGGATTTCAGCCAGCACTCATCGGATTGTCGGCTGCTGCCCTGGCATGGTGACAGTACGCTGGAAGGTCAGGAGGCTGACCTGTACATGACAGCCGGGCAGATTCGCGATCTCAAGCGTTTTAAAGACAAGCTTTCCGAAGATTCAGATAATCCTCAATCCACCTCAAACGACAATCCCAGCGATACCAAGGGCTAGCGCCCACAGACCGTCAAATAAATTACTTAAATAATCATTAATTTCATTTTTATGCGTTTTTTGTCTAATTCTTGGCTGGAAGATGTCAAAATATCGTTAATACTTACAGTGCTGATGAGGTTGATGTCCCCCTACAACCTTGTCAGCTAGGTCAGCAATGACCTTGGTACTTGGATTGTGTACCTATGTTTCACTCCTAATGGTCTTAGCCCGCGATACTTCCCCCAGTACGCGGGTTTTTTTTTTGTACCAAATCTCAGATGGCAGCAAGCTCCCGTGATCGTTCATGCATAAACCGCTATAAGCATTAGCAAATTAATCAAGATATGGTATGAAGCGAATATCTAGTAAAGATAAAACCAAGAAATCATGGAAATAGAAACGCAGGCATAAACCAGCATGACCGGGAATCCGGCACGAAGATAATCTGTTAATTGATAGTTACCTGCGCTGTATACCATCAAGTTTGTCTGGTAGCCCACCGGGGTCATAAAACTGCAACTGGCTGCAAAAGCAATGGTCATGATAAAAGCGCCGGGATCAATGCCCAATACCTGCGCCAACCCCAAAGCGAGAGGGAATGACAAGGCTGCAGCGACATTATTGGTCACGACCTCGGTCAATACCATGGTCAAAATGAACAGCCCTGCCATAACAACCCACGGCTGAAAGTCCTGTAAGTAAACTGCGGCATTTTGTGCGATAGCATGCACGGTACCATCATTGGTAAAGACCTGCGCAATACCCAGAGCCGAGCCGATTACCGCAATCAGTTCATACGGAATACGATTTCGCAATTCTTCCAAACGGGTGTAATCAGCCAGCAGGTAGATGATAAATATTCCAATCAGCCCTTCCAGCAGAGGAAACAGCCCCATAATGGAACCCGCCAGGGCAAACAGAAACAGGGAAATACTGATCACGCTGCTACGCGTATCCAGGCTTCCACTGGCAACATGCTCTCGTAGGATATGAAAATCGGTTGTCTCATCGCTGAGCGCTCTGAAGTCTTCTCCCGTGGCCAATAACAAACGGTCACCCACTTGAAGACGAACATTGGACAACTTTCCGGTTAATTCCTGATTCCCCCGGCTCAGTGCAACGACGGCGGCATCATAGCGTATGCGTAAGCCCAGATTTCGAACAAACTTGCGTGCCAAATCCGATCCGGAGGCAATGACCACTTCGGTCAGATTACCCACCGGAATTCTCTCTTCTTCTGTCAGCAACGCCAGACCGGAAAACCGGTCCAGCTCCGAAATAAAATTCGGATCACCATTAAAGATCAAAATATCGTTAGCGCGTATACGACGATTGGGACGAACAGGCGTAATCAGTCGACCTTCCCGCCATATCTCAACCAGGAAGATACTTTCCAGATCCCGAAAGCCATTTTCCTTGATACTTTTACCCACCAGTGGAGAGCCTTCTTCGACGCGTGCTTCCATCAAGAACTTGTTATAGGACTCACTGGACTGGGTGCTATCAGGCAAAATGTACTGACCGGTTACGATCAATACGAAAAGGACGGCCATCACAACCGGGGCACCGATCTTGAAAAAATCACCAAACTCAAGGGGTTCAAGGCCTGCATTCACCACAAAACTGTTAATGATGAGATTGGTCGAGGTGCCTATCAAGGTCAGCATACCGCCGGCAATAGCGCTATAGGAGAGCGGAATCAATAACTTTGACGCTGCATGTTGCTTTTGTCCTGCAACCTTTCCCATGAAAGCAGCAACAATGGCGGTATTATTCAACATGGATGATAAAAACGCCGTCATAGTACACAGGCGCAATAAGGCTGTACGGTAACCACAATCCAGCGCATGACGAGTGGCCATCTCAATAAACCGGTTTTTTTCCAAAACAATGGAAACCAGCAACAACAAAACCAGCGTCATCAGTACAGGGTTCACGAAATTTGCCAATGCATCATCCACGCCCAACTGGCCGGTGAACAGGAAGTAAAGCAGTGCCATGGCAAAAATCTGGCCCGCACGCCATAGATTGCTGATTAATGCCGCCAGTACGAGCACCAGGACTGAGCCATTGATCCATGGCATAAGCTGGGAATAGGTTTCCATTAACCGTCCATGGTTTCACATTGCTTATTTAGATTACTTTAGCAGTGCGTCACAATTCAGGAGATCTATTGAAAGGCATCAACAAAATCAATCATGGTGGGATTGCCGTTTAATAACTCATCCAGCAAACACTTCAGCGGCCTGCCAATTCCAGTTCTGGGTATTGCGCCTTGGAATCGTTGACCAGATGACTGAAGGTTTTTTGGCGCTCCTGAAAAATATGCTTGACTGACGCCACCCTTCCCTTCACTACGAATAAACTTCATCGCCTCCATGATATCTGCCAGTTTGGCAATCCGCTTTAAACGGTCTGTTAGGTGATGCTTATACTGTTTGTATTCAGGGCAGAGAGATTCTTCTATTTTTTCGATAGGGACTGTCCCCTTTGGGAAAAGACGCTTCCAGTCGACGCTTAAGCGGTGTTGCCAGATCACCCGTTAATGTCTCCGGCATATCATGCCATAAGACAGAACTGAAGCAAGTGCCAGCTTTTCTTCCGGTGAAATAGCGGGATACACCACATCCGTCAGCGAACAGGCGTACATTGTGACCAGGAAAGAGTGCTCAGCAATCGAGGGATAACGGTGACAGGGAACGGAATGCCAGCGAGTCACATCAGCGCTTCGTGCAATATCGTATATATTCATAAATCCCCCGGAAGCAAGTTGAAATCAGATTAATAAATGTTCACTTGTTCTCAGTTGCCATTAAATCAACAGACTGCTTATTCCTATGTCCAGTATAAGTCTTGTATCGTCTGCTGCTTGTCACTATTCTGACCCAGCCAAAAGAATAATGAATTTTAATAGGCCACACCTTATGACAAGACTATTTCAGATACTGTATTGCTGTTCTGCTTTGAGCAGTGCTGCGATGGCAGAAAGTTATGTTTACCTCACCAACAATACCTATGAAACCCTGCAGATAGAAACCCATGTACGGGGTGACACCACGCTGGTTGCCGGTGAGCATTATGAGCAGCTGGCCGTTGAGGTACCGCCACTGGCTACCCGGCGGGTTCTGCAGAATGAACCGGGATGAAGGGATCAAAAACGGTAAGACGTATTTTCTGGATACCCGGGTTTCCGGCAGCCAAAGCCAGGTGACACTCCAGCAACAGCTGACAGGTACCCTGACCTTCAGCAAAATGTGGCTGAGCGCCGCCAGCGATAGCGGTGACTTGGAATGGTTTTATGACCGGGACATTCACCGCCAAACACTGACGTTTGATGGCATACAGAGCACCCTGGCCTTCCGTTCCCAGAAAGCCAGAACTTCAGGGGATGACCTCTACTATGTAATTCATAACGAGCGTCAGCAACCCACAGTCCAAAGCAGCGATAAGCTCAAGGTGCTTTCCTACAACACCTGGATTCTCTTGCCGGGTCTTATTGCCAAGAAATCGGCTGAACGCTTGGACGCCATGCTGGACGTCGTCAGTGGGTACGACGTAATTGTTTTCCAGGAACTGTTTGATAACACCTTACGCCAGAACTTTATAAACCGACTGGATGAAGAGTACCCCTATTTCACCCGCATCGTTGATGAAACCGGGAAAATGGAAGATGGAGGTATCTTCATCGCCAGTCGCTGGCCCATTGAAGCGGAAGATCAAACCGTTTATGACCGCTGTATTAATGATGGCTGTCTGGCGGCCAAGGGTGCCGTCTATGCCAAGGTCAACAAAATGGGGAACATCTACCACCTTTTCGGTACCCACACTCACGCTTATACGGGCACAGAAGACATTGCGGTCAGGGCTGAACACCTGCAGCAGCTCAGAGGCTTCATTGACGGTCAAAACATTCCAACCACTGAACCCGTATTGATCGCCGGCGATCTTAACGTTGACAAACTCAAGTACCCCGGTGAACACAGCCAGATGCTGGCTATTCTCGATGCAACAGAACCCCAGGCAACGGGGGCTTATCCCTACAGCTATGACGGCCACGTCAACAAGTGGGCCTCCAACTACCGGGAATATCTAGATTACGTGCTTTACAGCAACCGTCATCTGCAACCGGTGGACAGCACCAATGCGCTACTCACCCCCCGAAGTATTGATGCAGGCCTCTGGGGCGACTGGGATCTTTCTGACCACTTCCCCGTAGAAGGCAGTTTCACCTTCCCCCTTCCATCAGAAGCCCCCGTGGAAAGTGACGGTTACCGAACCATCACCATGAGTGATCTCTGCCTGGATGGAAACAGCGTGATTAATCTAGCCCATACCAGCCTGGAAGCCTGTGACGGTACCGACAGTCAATACTGGCAGTTCACCGCAGAAGGCAGTATCAGAAACCGGGAAAATCCGAACCGCTGCCTTGACGGCATGGGCGTGCTGAATGGTACGCGTTTGATCGTTTGGGACTGCCATGGAGGCGATAACCAGCAGTGGATCAAGGATGGCAAATTTATCCGCAGCGTTAAAAACCACCAAAAGGTGATTGATGCTTACCGCACGTCCCACGGAGGAGGTGTGGGTATCTGGGATTACCATGGCGGCAATAATCAGCAATGGCATTGGCAACAATAAAGAGCGCCTGTTTGAGTGTTGCATCAAAAGGCACACTCTGAATCAGCCAGAGAGGGATAAGACCATTAGGAGTGAAACATAGGTACACAACCCAAGTATCAAAAACACTGCTGATCAGGTGTCAGGCCAGGCTGAATCGTATGGCATCCATATCCATACGATTCAGCACTGCTGTTACGCGAATTAATCCGGTAACATTTACCGTCAGTAGTCATCATCGCGGAGTACAGCATGTACGAAGAAACCCCTTCTGATATTGACCCTAACGTATTAATTAATCAGGAAACCGCCCAAATCCCCTGGCATGACCTTCAGCGTTTTTTTGCTAGTGGAAAGACACTACATGTTCATCGTGGGCTTGATCTCGTCGATGTCGCCCTGGCTATGCATAAAGATGATAAATCAGCTATTCAACGCTGGATGCATGATGGGAAGTTACACAGTGTGAGCGACGACGAAGCCAAAAGCTGGTACGAACAAAATACAACGGTATGGGCTGTCGTTATTGCTCCCTGGGTATTGGTTCAACCCACAGCAGACCGACCTTGATAACTCAGAAATGGATACCCTGGTGATGGCCTCAACTAAACCATCACCAGAGTGAAAAGCAGACAGGGAGTCAGAACTCTGACAATTCTATAAACAGTATGAAGTGTCTGTTAACAAAGGAGGCGGAGCATCCCTCTCGCTCGAACAGGAGCTTCAGTATCAGGAATTCTCTCGGATTAACACCTTGTCCAGAATTGAATAATCATCTGTCCCTGCATTGGGCGGATAAACACACGATCAGCTGGCAGCTTCTTCTTTCTTCTGTTCGGCCTGGGCCTTTTCCAGTTCAAGAGTCAGGTTTTGTACCTGCTGCTGCAGCTGTTTTTGCTTACTCTTCAGCGTATTGTTCTCGGTGGTCAAAACGCGATTCTGCTCCTGCAGACGTTTAACCTGCTTTTTCATACGATCAGGATTCTGTGCGCGCAGAGTCTTGATTTCACCATCCAGATTCTTGGCCTGCACTGAAAATTTCATGACTTTCTTTTCAGCCGCTTCCAGCTGGGATTTCAGGCCCTGTACTTCCTTATTGTGTGAGGAGGTAATTTCCAACAACGCTTCCAGTCTGCGTTGCTCGATGAGCGCTTGTTCTTCTGAAATGATAGGATTTCCTCCTGCGGTGGATGTTTCCATTGAAAGTACCTCAACCTCTTGGCGAACAGGCAGTGTTTTTACTGTCTATCTATTGATATCAACATGACGTTTATAGGCCAGTTTGGAATGAACTGGACGCAAGGAAACTGTCAGAGCGCGGCATTATACACTTTTTCAACGTATGGCAAGTAGTTTATTTGAACATATTTTATATGGATTTATCGAAGTTCAGCAGAGAATTACGTTAACCGCCAGCCCGCCCAATGCTGTTTCTTTATAGTTACTCTGCATATCCTTACCGGTCTGGTGCATGGTTTCTATCACTTCATCCAATGTCACCCGGTGAGAACCGTCCCCTCGTAATGCTAGGCGTGAAGCATTGATGGCTTTGACCGCGCCCATGGTATTGCGTTCAATGCAGGGAATCTGAACCAGACCAGCGATTGGGTCACAGGTCATACCGAGATTGTGTTCCATGCCAATTTCTGCGGCATTTTCAATCTGCTCTACGCTGCCTCCGAGAACGGCGGTCAGCCCTGCTGCTGCTATTGAGCAAGCAACACCTATTTCTCCCTGACAGCCTACCTCTGCTGCTGAAATTGAAGCGTTTTTCTTATAAAGCATGCCAATCGCTGCGGCGGTTAGCATGAAGTCAAACAATCCCTGTTCATCCGCCCCGTCGATAAAACGCATGTAGTAAGCAATGACAGCAGGAATAACACCGGCAGCACCATTGGTTGGTGCAGTAACCACCCTGCCCCCTGCCGCGTTTTCTTCATTGACTGCCAGCGCAAACAGGCTCACCCAGTCGATCGCCAACAGTGGATCAGCAGCATCACTGCCCGCATTGGCCAACTCTTGATAGAGACCAGCTGCGCGGCGCTTTACATCAAGACCACCAGGCAATATTCCTTCGGTGCGACAGCCTCTTTCAATGCAGCTGTCCATGACCTGCCACAATTCTCTCAGACCTTGCTCAACTTTGTTGCTATCACCCTGCAAGGCTATTTCATTAGCCATCATTAATTGGGCAACCGACAAATTATACGTGAGGCATTTACCCAACAATTCTTCTGCAGATTCAAAAGGATACGGAATACTTTTCACACCCAATACCTGAACATTGTCTGCCGTCTGGATTTCGGTGGCTGAAACGATGAAACCACCTCCCACGGAAAACCAGGTTTGATCTCCTACCGTGACGCCCTGTTGATTGAATGCCAGCAATCTGAGGCCATTTGGATGTTCGGGTAGCGGCGTGTTATTGAAAATAATATCGGAGGATTTATCGAAGGAAATCTGAACCTGATTAGGTAGGCACAATACTCCATCATTACATACAGCAAGATAACGATCGTTAGCAGTTTCAGGATCAACAGACTCTGGCATTTCTCCCATAAGCCCGAGTACAACGGCCTGATCAGTGGCATGTCCGGTTCCCGTCAGCGCCAGAGCGCCGTAGAGTTCTACCCGTATTCTGGCCACTTCATCCAAGGCTATCGTACGAACAAACTGACAGGCTGCCTTCATGGGGCCGACAGTATGGGAACTGGATGGCCCGATACCAATCTTGAACAAATCAAACACACTGAGGGTCATAGGTTGTCCTGCATACCAGATGTTATGATTGTTGACCGCCGTCCCTGGCGGTCTTTGAGACGTTCGATCGATCAGGCAGCTTCAGGTACTGCGGCCAGCGCCGCCTGCAGCCACTGCCAGAAATGGCTCACGCTCTCAATGTGAACCTTCTCATCAGGTGAATGGGGGAACACGATGGTGGGGCCGATGGATACCATATCCCACTCTGGGTAGGTAGCACCCAAAATACCGCATTCGAGTCCCGCATGAATCACCTTCACTTCCGGTGCTTTACCGAACAGCGTCTCATGGGTTTCCTTCATGGTTACCAGCATGGCAGAGGATACATCCGGCTGCCAGCCCGGGAACATGCCGACCATACGGGCTTCTGCGCCAGCCATACGGAACAGACCGCAAAGGCGACGCCCCATATTCTCAGTGGCACTGTCAATCAGGCTTCTGGCAAAGCAGGCGGCATGGAGCTTGCCATCAGCAATGGTCACAATGGCCAGGTTGTTGGAGGTTTCAACGACACCAGGCACGCTGTCACTCATCCGATCAACGCCGTGAGGACATACATCCAGAGCATCCAGCCAGCGCTGCTGATCCTGCTCAGCCATGATGTTGGCCTTGGCATCTGTTTCTTCAGCCAGCATGACGAGACCTGGCTCAACAGCCTGGAGCTCGTTACCGAAAACAGCGGCCATCTTGTCAAACAGCCCATCAAACGCGTCTGACTGGTCAACGGGAATCGCGACAGTCGCGAAGCACTCCCGGGGAATCGCATTACTGAGATTACCGCCTTCAAAGCTGGCAATACGTACACCCAGAGTTTGCATCTGCTTGAGCATGCGGATCATCAGCTTGCTGGCATTACCGCGCTGCAGATGAATATCACAGCCGGAGTGACCGCCCTTAAGCCCCTTGATGGTCAGCTTGCGCCATTGCATATCGGAAGAAGCGATTTCTTCGGCATAAGTGGCATCCGCCAGTACGTCAACGCCACCGGCGCAACCGACGTAAACTTCACCCTCTTCTTCAGTGTCCAGATTGATAAGGATTTTGCCTTTCAAAACACCGGGTTTAAGGGCTTCTGCACCGACCATTGAGCGTTCTTCATCAATGGTGAACAGTGCCTCAATGGGGCCGTGAGGAATATCTGTGGCTTGCAGAATCGCCAGTGTAGCGGCAATGCCCATGCCATTGTCTGCACCCAGTGTGGTACCGGCAGCGGTCACCCATTCACCATCGATATAGGCCTTGATGGGATCACGACTGAAATCATGGTCGGTATCCGCATTTTTCTGGGGGACCATGTCCAGGTGGCTCTGAAGAATGACACCGGTACGGTTTTCCATACCTGCAGTGGCGGGTTTCCTGACGATCAGGTTGCCAACTTCATCAACGTAACTCTCAAGACCCAGACGTTCCGCAAGGGCAACGATATGATCTCTAACCTGTTCTTCCTGACCGGATGGACGTGGAATCTGGCACAGATCACTAAAATGTTCCCAGATCCTGGTGGGCTCTAACTGTTTGATATCAGACACAATCCATTCCTGTTTTATGACTACGATTATGGCTTGGGACTGTTATATCAATCCGACGACACGATTGGCGTAAGTATATTCCCGTATTCGACATGATTAATGTCAGCAAACCTCGATATTTCAGGCGTAGTAAATGAGTAATAAAGAAGATATATGATTGTATATTATTTATATTTTAAGACCTCAACCGTCATTCCAGTCTTAATATTGCCTTGTCCGTGATGAATCAGGTTCTGCCCGAAGAAAATGCCATTGCTCTGCCGTCGGTATGATGCCAGCATGCGTAGCGGTTCACCGGTTTTGACCCCTTTCTCAGTATCGACTGTTGTCATGACACAACGGCTGCAGGGTTTCGCCACGCTAAATTCAATATGGCCAATACGGATCCTGTCCCACCGATCTTCTTCATGAGGATCGCACCCGCTCACAACAATGTTGGGGCGGAATCGACGCATTGGCACAGCCGCATCCAGTCGTTCATTCAGTGATTGAAGGGAAGCCTCTGAAATCAGCAGGAAGGAAAACCCATCCGCAAAGGAAACCTGATCACCGGTTGATGCGTATGTCCTATCCACCTGACGAAGAAAAGTATCCGGCATCCAGACCAGGCGACATTCGATGCCTAAGAAATGACTGAACCACTCATCAGCCTCGCTACCGGCACTGGTGGCCTGACATTCATCCTTCCAGACCTGCACCGATAACTGTGAAGTGTCACGGATAGACGGTGTCGTTATGGCAAGCGGTTCCATACCCTCTGCGGATATCACAATGCCCGAGTCCTGCTCCTCAACCGCCACCAGAACCAGACGTGGATGCTGCCGCTGAGTAATGAACTTCCCGCTTTTGTCTACGACCATCCAGCGACGATCGCCACTGAATCCAAATGCATCGACCAACCGCTCTGCCACCACATTCTGACGGCAGGATTTAATTGGATAGACCGCCAACTCTGACACAGTAATCATGTATTTCCTCTATCACTGACGCTGTTTTTCCGGCAGTGCGCCCTTTCCTGAGCATCAGGTCAACGTAACGTTTCCCCAATAAACCGGCTGCGGTATAGTTAGCCGCACTTTCCGCCGCCATCATGCCGCGGCGTCTAAGAAAAAACAAAAACACATCAATAAAAACAGGGATTCAGGGGACTCAGAATGCTTAAGCGATGGCTGCTCACCGGTGTAGTGCTGGCCCTTCTGTTTGGCGTACCTGCCGGCTTAAAGCTGTTTGAAAAGCACATGACGCAGCAATTCTTCGCGTCCTTTACCCCGCCGCCAGTGACTATTTCCGCCGAATCTGTCCGCCTTGAGACCTGGCAGCCCCGCCTTACCACTATTGGTAGCCTCACCGCCATACAAGGGGTTGAACTCAAGAGCGAAGTCAAAGGCATCGTCCGTGACGTAATTTTTCAGTCCGGTGAGCAGGTATCAGCCGGACAGCCGCTGTTGCAGCTGGATGATCAGACTGAACAGGCCAACCTGAAAAGCTACAAAGCCCGGCTGAAACTCGCACAGCTGACCTACGATCGCGATCGTGCCCTTATTGAGAAACGGGCCATCTCCCAGACCCAATTTGACCAAAGTGCCGCCACCCTGGACGAAGCCAGCGCCGCAGTCGCCCAGACGGAAGCCATGCTACGAAAGAAAAACATCACGGCCCCCTTCAGCGGCACCATTGGTATTCAACGGGCTGAACCGGGCGATTACCTGAGTGAAGGCGATAAGATCGCCACCCTTCAGGATTTATCCCGGCTTTACATCGATTTCAGCCTGCCAGAGCAAGCTGTGCCCAACCTGTTCAAAGGACAAGCCATTCGCTTTCAGGTACCCGCCCATGGTAATCAGTGGTTTACGGGAGCCGTAGATGCCATTAATGCCAAGGTCAATAGTGACACCCGATACATTGATATCCGAGGTGTCGTCAATAATGGCGAGACCCAACTGCTCCCTGGCATGTTTGCGGATATCGAAATCATCCTGTCTGAACAGGTTCCCGTCGTGACCGTGCCGGAAACCGCTGTGACCTATACGCTCTATGGTGATTCCGTCTATGTCATTCAGGGCAAGGAGGACGAGAAAGACGCCGAAACCTTAACCGTCAAACGCACCTTTGTCCGCACCGGTGAGCGCCAGCAGGGCCGCGTAGCTATCACAGAGGGGCTGGATGGTTCAGAGCAGGTCGTTACGTCTGGTCAGTTGAAGCTGGATAACGGCGCCCGTGTTGTCATCAACAACAGTGTTCAGCTCTGAGGGTGACCGGATGTCTATCGCAACGAAACCGTCATTTACCGATATTTTCATCCAGCGACCGGTGCTTGCCACCGTGGTCAGTCTGTTGATTCTCCTTTTAGGCTTGCAGGCCTTCCAGAAGCTGCCGGTTCGGGAGTATCCGGCCATGGAAGATGCCGTGATCACGGTCACAACCATCTATCCCGGCGCCAGCGCCAAGCTGATGCAGGGTTTTGTTACCACCCCGGTTCAGCAGGCCATGGCGGGTGCCGAGGGCATAGATTACCTGACCTCGAGCAGCAGCCAGAACACATCAACGGTCACCGCCTACCTTCAACTTGGATACAATGCTGACCGCGCCCTTACGGAGATCATGGCCAAGGTCAACGAAGTCAGGAACCAGCTGCCGAGTGAAGCCGAAGACCCGATCATCACCAAGGGAGACAACAAAGGCTCCGCCCTGCTCTATATGAGCTTTTACAGTGATGCGATGAGCAACGAGCAGGTCACGGATTACCTAACCCGTGTTGTGCAACCACGGCTCGCAACCCTGGAAGGCGTTGGCAGTGCTGAGATTCTGGGCCAGAAAACCTTTGCCATGCGAGTCTGGCTGGATCCAGTACGTATGGCGGCACTCGGTGTCACCGCCGCAGATATTAACCAGGCCATTCTCGACAATAACTTTCAGTCAGCAGCCGGTGAAACCAAAAGCCTTCTGACGGTCACCAGCGTCAATGCCCAGACTGACCTGAGTACCGAAGCCGCCTTCCGGCAAATCATTGTCCGAAATGATGGGGATACGTTGGTCAGGATTCAGGATGTTGCCAACATTGAATTAACTGCCGAGAACTTCGACAGTTACGTCGCCTTCAACGGCATCCAGTCGGTTTATATCGGGATTTCGGCCACACCTTCCGCCAATCCGCTGGATGTAATCGAACGGGTCAGAGAGACACTACCCGGCATACAGGCCCAGCTGCCCGACGTTCTCAGTGCCGATATCGTTTATGACGCCACGGAGTTCATCCAGTCATCCATTGATGAAGTGGTCAAAACCCTGCTGGAAGCGACGCTCATCGTTATTCTGGTGGTTTTCCTGTTCCTGGGTTCATTTCGCATTGTCGTGATTCCCGTGGTCGCCATCCCGCTGTCCATGGTCGGCGTACTGTTCCTCATGCACCTGATGGGCTATTCCATCAACTTGCTGACGCTGCTCGCCATGGTACTGGCGATCGGGCTGGTCGTTGATGACGCCATTGTGGTGGTTGAAAACATCCATCGGCATATTGAGGAAGGCAAATCACCGTTTAATGCGGCGCTGGCGGGTGCCCGTGAGATCGCCCTCCCGGTGATTTCCATGACCATCACCCTGGCTGCTGTCTATGCTCCCATCGGCTTTATGACAGGTTTGACCGGAAGTCTGTTCAGGGAGTTCGCCTTCACGCTGGCGGGCGCTGTGGTGATCTCCGGCATTATTGCCCTGACGCTCTCGCCGATGATGTGTTCCCTGTTATTGCAGCCGGCAGGCAACGATAGTCGCTTTGTCCAGTGGCTGGATCATCGTTTCGACCAGCTCAAAAACGCCTATCAGGCCGCCATACGCAGGGGGTTGTCTTACCGTGGCCCCACCCTGCTCTTTGCGGCGGTCGTTTTCTGCGCGATTCCGGTGATGTTTATGGAAACCCGCAGCGAGCTGGCGCCCAATGAAGACATGGGCATTATCTTTATCATGTCCAAATCCCCCCAGTACGCCAATATTGATTATCTCAATCGGTATACCGATACCTACGAAGCCATTTACCGACAATTCCCGGAATACGAAAGCTCCTTCCTGGTCAATGGGGATGGTGGGCCCAACATGTCGTTCAGCGGTATGCTGCTAAAGCCCTGGCATGAACGGGAACGTAGCCAGTTCGCCATACAGAAGGAGTTGCAGAACCAACATCTCAGCCAGGTGGCCGGCCTGGAGGTCTTCTCCTTCAACATGCCTTCCCTGCCTGGCGCCGGTGGCGGTTTGCCGGTACAACTGGTGGTCAATACCACCAGTGACTACGAAACCCTGTTCCGGGTATCCGAGGAACTGACCAAAGCGGCGCAGCAATCCGGACTGTTCATGTTTATCAGCAACGAACTCCGCTTCAACAAACCCGAAACCCAGCTAATGGTTGACCGTAACAAGGCCGCCAGCCTCGACATCAGCATGCGGGATATCGGCACCACGCTGTCAACGATGCTGGGCAACGGCAACCTGAACCGCTTCAGTATCGAAGGACGCAGCTATAAAGTGATTCCCCAGGCGCCGCGGGAGTTTCGGCTTAACCAGGAATGGCTTGGCCGCTACTACGTCCGTGCTGAATCCGGTGATATGGTGCCATTATCCGCCATAGTAACCGTCAGCACGGAAACCCAGCCAAACCGGCTGACGCAATTCCAGCAGCTTAACTCGACCAAACTCCAGGGGATGTTGACACCCGGTGTCAGCCTCGGCGAAGCCCTCGCCTTCCTGCAGGAGAAAGCCGCTGAAATTAACCCCGAAGGCTTTGGGATTGATTACGAGGGCAACTCCCGTCAATACATCAACGAGGGACAGGCACTCATGGTGACCTTCACGATCTCATTACTGGTGATTTTCCTGGTGCTGGCGGCGCAGTTTGAAAGCTTCAGGGATCCACTGGTCGTGATGGTCACGGTTCCCATGTCCATTTGTGGCGCCTTAATCCCGTTAATGCTGGGCAGTATGTTTGAGCATGGCCTTGGCATCAGTGTCACCATGAACATCTACACCCAGATTGGTCTTGTAACGCTGATTGGTCTGATCACCAAGCACGGTATTCTTATCGTAGAATTTGCCAATCAACTGCGACGTGAGCAGGGTCTGGACATCCGCAAAGCCGTTGAAGAAGCGGCGGCACTGCGTTTGCGGCCGGTACTGATGACTACCGGAGCCACAGTGCTGGGTATTGTACCGCTTCTGCTGGCCTCGGGTGCCGGCGCCGTCAGCCGGTTCAATATCGGTGTGGTAATTGCCAGCGGCATGATGATCGGAACGCTGT
Source organism: uncultured Kistimonas sp. (assembly GCA_964291505.2). Classification (GTDB taxonomy): domain Bacteria; phylum Pseudomonadota; class Gammaproteobacteria; order Pseudomonadales; family Endozoicomonadaceae; genus Kistimonas. Next base: position 1,757,190 of record OZ220216.1, read on the forward strand.
TTACCCTGTTTGTGGTGCCCGTTATCTATACCCTGTTGGCCAGCAAAACGGTCCATAGCACGAAGCCTGCGACTTAAAACCGCTGAAACCCTGCAAGAAAAAAGGCTACCGGAATCAGCAACCGGTAGCCTTTTTTATAGAGAAAATCATATGGCGTTCTAATTGGGATCCAGATGAAAGGTCACATCCGCATCAGGCATCCACGCCAGAATTGCCTGCTTAACCTTGCCGCCGATATCATGGGCCTGCCGGACGGAAAGCTCACCCTGGACATCCAGATGAAATTGGATGATAGGTAACGCACCGGAAATACGGGTTCTCAGATTATGCACCCCCTGAACCCCCTCAACGCTGAGAATGGTCTTTTCGATGCGTTCCAATTCCTCTTCTGGCAGTGCCCGATCCATCAGCATCTGGATCGATTCCCACGCCACTTTACGGACACTGTTGAGCATATACACTGCAATCAGAATACCGAAAATTGCATCCGCTTCACGATAACCTGCCGCAGCCAGGGCCAGCGCCAGAATGACGCTGAGATTGGTAATCAAGTCCATGCGGTAATGCATTTCGTCGGCCTTGATCGCAATCGAACCGGTCTGACGGATCACGTAGTTCTGGATCAGCAGCAATATCACAGTGCAGACGATCGAAAAGGCCATAACCATCATGGCCACCTGCTCATTGGCGATCTCCACGTCATTGGTGAGATCGTTAATCGCATGCAAAATCAGGAAAATTGCCGAACCGGCAATGAAAGCCGACTGTGCCAGCGCCGCCAGCTGCTCAGCCTTGCCATGGCCGAAATGATGATCCTCATCAGCCGGCTTGAGCGCAATGTAGACCGCCACCATGTTGATGAGCGACGCAAAAGCGTCCAGCATAGAATCAATGACTGTCGCCATCATACTGACCGAGCCACTGACCCACCAAGCAAACAGCTTTGCAACAATCAGTATGACAGCCGTGACAACCGATGCCGTGGATGCCAACCTGAGCAACCGGGCATTACGCTGGGCATTTGAGTTAACCATATCAAGTGATTTATCTAATTTGCTTTCAGAGTTCCTGCCTCTACAGTAACGGCTTTATCACAGGGAAACCAGATCAGAGTGGTTAGGCCTGATAAGCAAAGTCGTTATCAGGCATTACGCTGAAACAGCCAGAGAAATGATTTTATATCATAGAGTTAGCGAGCATTTTAGCGGCACATTGTCAGATGATTAAAAGAATTTTGCCCCCCTCTTAATCATCTGACTTACCCTAAAGGCATCAGGTCTGCAGACCTTTCGCAAGTTCGGCAGCCTGATCACCAGCCAGCAGATGAACCACCCTGTCGCCAATCACCATATGCCCCAGTAATCCTGAAGCCTTGAGTTGTACTCGGTTTATATGCTCAGGATTCAGCACCTCGACACGAACACGGGTCATAGCGACCTGGACTGGACCGGTGATATTCCCCCTTCCGCCCAAGGCCTCGATACAGTCTTTGATCAGCTTTGCCGTTTTGTCATCATGATTTTCAGAGACACTGACAGCCTCTGCCGGAGCGGATGGACGATTAAAAGCCGTTTTAACTTTGTCAAAAAATCCCATTGGAATACTACTTCCCTGTTGAATGAACCTGATTTTCCACCAATAGCCGAACCTCTGCCGCTGATTCCAGTGATAGAGACTGATGGGCCAGTTCCCGGCATTGCTTCATGGAGAGACGTCTGATTGCGGCCTTGATATCAGCAATAGCCGGTACGCTGACAGACAGTTCATCTACCCCTAATCCCAGCAACAGTGGCACCGCCTGCTCATCACCCGCCAGTCCGCCACAAACGCCAACCCACTTGCCATGCCGATGGGCAGCTTCAGCGGTCATGGCAATCAGCTGCAGTACAGAAGGATCGAGCCCATCCGCCCGGGCGGCGAGACGGGGATGTCCACGGTCAATCGCCAGTGTGTACTGCGTAAGGTCGTTGGTCCCAATGGAAAAGAAATCCACCTCACGGGCAAACCGGTCTGCCAACAATGCGGCGGATGGCACCTCAACCATGATGCCGATGCTGACATCGCTGACACCCTGCTGAGCCTGTTCTTCTCTGACCAGTGTTTTAACCGCTCGGAACTCGGCCAATGAAGACACCATGGGCAACATGATTCTGAGCTGACAGTGTTTTGCTGCTGTCAGAATCGCACGCACCTGACGACGCAACATGTCCGGTCGGTTGATCCCGACACGGATACCCCGTTCGCCAAGGAAGGGATTGTCTTCTTTCGGGATCGGCAGGTACGGAAGGGGTTTATCACCGCCCACATCCAGTGTCCGGATAATTAGCGGCCTGTCTCGACCGAGAGTCTGTGCGATGGCCTGATAACATTCTGCCTGCTCAGCCTCATCGGGCTCGGTTACCCTGTTCAGAAACAGAAACTCGGAGCGTAGTAGACCAACGCCCTCGCCCCCTTCAGCCACGCTATCACGAGTTTCTTTCAGATTGCCTATATTGGCCAGCACCTCAACATGTTCACCATCCAGGGTGATCGCTGATTTGTGTGCCTGCGCCCTGTTTTGCTCACGGCACTGATGTTCGTTAATGATCCGTGCACGACACGCATCCAAAGCGGATTGATCTGGATTGGCCTGCAGCCAGCCATCGGCAGCATCCAGTATCACCGGGGAACCATTTGCCAGAGTGCGTCCAGACTCCCCCAAACCCACGAGCATCGGTAATGACAGACTGTTGGCCAAAATAGCCGCATGGGAGGTTGCACCTCCCTGCAGGGTGCAAAGCCCCTTAACCTTTCCCGGATCAAGCATCAGAACATCGGCGGGGGCAAGATCATCAGCCAGTATGATGGCGTCATCCGGTATGCTTGTGGCGGGGTTCTGTATCCCAGAAAGCTGCAGAAGAATCCGAAAACCGCTGTCCTCAATATCTATTGCACGTCCAGCCAGCAGAGGATTATCCAGTGAGCGCAGTTGATTGACCTGAGCATCAACCGCCTCCTTCCAACTGAACGCGGCGGTTTTACCTGCCTGAATACCCTGCTTAGCCGTCTCCAGTACATCGGGGTCATCCAACAAGGCTGTTTGTGCGGCAAAGAGCTCACCCAGGCCTTCTTCACCCCGCGCGCCCATACGAGACTGCAGTGCCTGGAGCTCCTGACGAACTGCGTCTATCGCCATTGCGAGCAGACTGAGCTCATGATTTGAATCCGATGCATATTCAGCAATATTAATATCGGGACGTGACAGCCAGTGCACGACGCCGGTGGCAAGTCCGTTCACTGCAACGATACCCGGGTAGCATCCCGGCACTAATACCTCTCCGACACCTATAAGCGGTTTCTCTTCAGCAACGACTGAGTCTTCAGCGCTTTGTGCAACAGATTCTCCCAGCCCATTGCGGATGGCCTGTATCACAGTGTCAAGCGCCAACACCGCCTCTTGCCCTTGGGCCTTAACGGTAATTTCATCCCAAAGTCGAGTATTGAGACCCATGACAGACGCCACACTCAAGGCGTTCGCCTCGCAGCCATGGCAGCTCAGGGTGACGCTTGCGTTAAAGGGCTTAACTGTTTCAGCGAGAACCGCTGCCGGACGGGCATGTAATCCATTGGGATTAGGCACGATCATCGTTGCCTGATGACTTTCCAAAGACTCATTGACAGGCGTCTCAGAGGCGGTCGATGCAGTGTGTCTGTCTAAAACCAGAGTCATTACCGGTGTTATATCCTGCTCAACATGCTCTTCTGCAGCACAAGCCATACTTGCTACAGGCTGTGCCCCTGTCACCACCATGGCCGTCACCAGACTCCGTGCATGACAGGCCAGATAATCTGGATCAAATTCAATCAATACCTGTCCCTGGCAGACCTGGTCGCCTTCCTTAACCCGAGGCTTGAACCCTTCGCCCTTGAGCATCACGGTATCCAGCCCGATATGAATCAACAGCTCGACACCGGTTGGCGTCTGTAGTGTAACCGCATGACCAGAATCGGGTAACTGGATAACGACGCCCTCGCAAGGCGCAGTCAACGCATGGCACAGCGGGTCAATGGCAATACCATCGCCGAGCATTTTTTCTGAAAACACGGGATCAGGCACCCGTGTCACCGGCATCAACCAGCCAGAAAGCGGCGCATACAACGTCAGGGAGTCGGATGGCTTTTGACGGATCGTCATAGGCAAGATCCTCCATGAACAGGCATATTTGTAAGGGTTCAATCAAAAACAGAGGGGAACGCGCTAGCAATGTGCTTTACCCGAAACGAGCGGCAAAGCACATTGCCAGATAATCGCATGATTAGAATGCCGGTTCTGCTTCAGCGACCTGCATAGATTTCATGATGCCTGCAATGGTTTCGGCTTCAGGTCCGAGTACCACCTGGATACTCTTCTCACCCACCCGAATCACACCACTGGCACCCAGCGCCTTGAATTCGGCGTCACTGGCGACAACCGGTGAATGGACATTCAATCGCAGACGTGTGATGCAGGCATCAATGGTTTCCAGGTTCTCAATCCCACCCAACAGCACCAGGTAACGTTGCGCCTTACCGGTTGGCGTATCCGCAGCGTCCATGGCAACGGCCGCAGGCTGAAGGGTAACGGTTGGTTCAGATTCTTCAGCCGCATCTTCATCCCGACCCGGGGTTTTAAGGTTCATGAACTTGATTAGCGCATAAAAACTCACGAAGTAAATAACACCCGTGCAGAGTCCCTGCAACAGCAATACCTCTGGTTTGGTCGCAAGACCCCAGTTCAGGACAAAGTCAAAGAGACCGGCAGAGAATCCAAAACCATGCAGCGTACCCAGCAGGTTGGAAATCATCAGAGAGAGACCGGTCAGCACCGCGTGGAGGGCATACAGCGCTGGCGCCAGGAACATGAACATAAACTCAAGTGGTTCTGTGATCCCGGTCAGGAATGCCGTCATCGCCACAGAGAACAGGACACCGCCGACCTGCGCACGACGATCCTTGGGTGCCGCCAGATACATAGCCAGAGCACCCGCCGGCAAACCGAACATCATCACAGGGAAAAAGCCTGCCATAAAAGCGCCTGCGGTGGGATCACCGGCAAAGAACCGGTTTAAATCACCCGTCACAAGCTCACCGGCGGTATTGGTGAAATCGCCCAAGCCGAACCAGAAATAAGAATTCAGCACATGGTGTAATCCAAAGGGAATCAAACCGCGGTTAAGGGTGCCATACAGGAATTGCCCTACAGAGCCAGACTCAGCCACACCGTGGCCAAAGGCATCAATCCCGGACTGGATCACCGGCCAGACATAACCACAGACCCAGGCCACCAGCAGCATGATCAGACCGGTGATAATCGGCACCAGCCGCTTGCCACCAAAGAAGCCCAGATACTGAGGAAGGACGGTGGCATGAAAACGGTTATAGACGTGTCCGGCAACAATACCGGCCATAATCCCGCCGAAAAACGACATATTGATACTGTCATTGATCGTGCCAGCCGCACTGGTCAGCACGAAATAGCCAATCGCACCGGCAATGGCAGCAGCACCGGCGCCATCACGGGACAGTCCCACGCCAATACCCATCGCGAACAACAACGGCAGATTACTGAAAATGGCATTGCCGGCTTCCGCCATAAACGGAATATCCAGCAAATCGGGCTGCCCGAGTCGCAGCAACAGGGCTGCAACAGGCAGCGAGGCAATAGGCAGCATCAGCGCCTTACCCAGCTTCTGCAGGTAACTGAAGATGTTCACGGCAGGTTCCCCTCGATTGGCTAGTAATTTAAGGCATCATCGTACCTACTTTTTTTATTTCGCGAAATATGTGGCAGGAATATTTATGTTTCAGATCAATAAAAGCGAATCACAGCGAAATAATTTGACCTTTAAGCTGCCTATTATTTTATTATGTAAATTATCGGCAGGCTCTATCCGTTATCAGAATCGGTACGCATCAGCCAGGACAAAACCGCAACATACGACTATCCGGGAGACAATCCATGCGTCTTATCCCTCTGCGAGACAGCCAGACGGCAGGACTCTGGTCAGCACGCTATATTGCCGACCGCATCCGGGCATTCAACCCCGGCCCGGATCGCCCTTTTGTGCTGGGTCTCCCCACGGGTAGCACACCGCTAGCGACTTACCGGGAGCTGATCCGGTTACACCAGCAGGAAGATCTCAGTTTCAGGCATGTCATCACGTTCAACATGGATGAATATGTTGGACTCGATGCCGGACATGTCCAGAGCTACCGGACCTTCATGGAAGAGAACCTGTTCCGGCATATCGACATTCCCTCTGCCAACATCCACTTTCTTGATGGCAACGCTGATGACCTGGACGCTGAGTGCCAGCGCTACGAAGACTGCATCAGTGCCGCTGGCGGTATCCACCTGTTTTTTGGTGGCGTTGGCCATGATGGGCATATTGCGTTTAACGAACCCGGCTCTTCCCTGCGCTCACGCACCCGGATCAAAACCCTGGCGCTTAATACTCGACAGGCGAATGCCCGCTTTTTTGAGGATGATATCAATCAAGTCCCCAAACTGGCGTTAACCGTCGGGGTAGGCACCATCATGGATGCCGATGAAGTATTAATTCTGGCCACCGGTTCCGGCAAGGCCCGAGCAGTCAAAGCCGCCGTGGAGGATCCCATTAACCATATGTGGACGATCTCAGCCCTTCAGCTACATGCCAAAACACTGCTCGTCTGTGATGACGCTGCGACACTGGACCTGACCGTTCGCACCCTCCGGTATTTTGAAAGCATCGAAGCGGAACATATTCAGGGATTCTGACATGGTCATCGGACATACAAATACCTTCGCCCTGACTGATGGCATCATCATTTCAGCCGGTGACATACTGAAGAATCACGCTGTGGTCATCAGCGATGGAATCATCAAAGCCATCATTCCTGATAGCCAGCTATCCAAGGGCATAGCTACCCATTCTCTTGGCGGACAACATCTCTGCCCTGGCTTTATTGATCTTCAGCTGAACGGTTGTGGCGGTGTTTTGTTTAACAGCGACATCAACACCAACACACTGGACACCATGCATCAGACCAACCTTCGTCATGGCTGCACCAGTTTCCTGCCAACGCTGATCACCTGCGATGATGGCGATATCCAGCAAGCCATTACGGTTACGCAGGAATACAAAAACCACCATCCGTTTCGTGTGCCCGGATTGCACCTGGAAGGCCCCTGGCTCAACCCTAATCGCAAGGGCATTCATGATGCTAAGCAGGTGCGACGCCCTGATGCCGACCTGCTTCGCCTGATATGCGACAACAGTAACACCATAAGCATGATGACCTTGGCACCCGAAGTCTGTCCCGCCGGCACTATTGAACAATTGACGGAAGCCGGTATCCGGGTCGCCATCGGTCATACTGCGGCCACCAGCACAGAAGTTAAGCAGGCTATCAAAGCAGGTGCAGGCTTTGCCACACACCTGTTCAACGCCATGCCGCCTTTGACCAACCGCGAACCCGGACCTGTCGGCGCTATTCTCGATGACCAGCACATTTGCGCTGGCATCATTGCCGATGGTGTGCATGTGAACTGGCAAAATATTCGTCTGGCGTGGCGCCTACTCGGCAGCAAGAGACTCTGTCTTGTTACCGATGCCACACCTGCGGCTGGCGCCCAGATAGACCAGTTCCAGTTTGGTGGACAGACCGTGTATTATCGCGACGGCAAGTGCCTCAGCGCCGAAGGCACGATCGGTGGCTCGGCTCTGACCATGGACGCAGCGGTAAAAAACAGCATTGAACACGTTCATATCCCCTTGGCTGAAGCCATCTGCATGGCAACCATAACACCCGCGCACAGCATTGGCCTTGATGACCACATCGGCCAGATCAAACCGGGTATGCAGGCAAACCTCGCCATTCTGGATCAGGACTATTCAGTCACTGCAACGATATCAGATGGCCAGTTAATCGATTGGGGCAACGGGACTCTCAAAGGACAATGATCAAAACCGAATCCACAGGACAGGAACTCAGGCTGAAACCGATCGCCACGGTCTACAGAACGATTGATCAGGTAGGCCCGATATCACGGATACAACTTGCCCGTGAATGCCTGATGGCACCTGGGACACTGACCCGTATTGCCCGCCTGCTGATGGATAACCACCTGATTCAGGAAGTGGCATCACAGGCCTCCACTGGTGGGCGGCGACCGGTATCCCTTGCCATTAATACAAGCGCACGACAATTACTGGCGGTACGCGCAGGTCGCAGCCACTTCCATATGGGATTGTGTGACCTTTCCGGAAAACTCATCAAAAAAGAAGTCGTTCAGGCTTCAACTGAGTCAGAAGAGAGCTTTTGCGCAGGACTGATCTCTGCCATGCGAGGCTTCATCCGTAGCAACAAACAACACATAACCGTGCTAACGGGTGTGGGCATCACCCTCCCTGGCCTGATTGATAGCCAGGCAGGCATTGTGCACTTTATGCCAAACATTTCGGTCAATCGTTTAGCACTGGCAGAAAACGTCCGTCAGGCACTCGAAATACCCTGCTATATCAGCAATGACACCGCTGCGATGTGCCTTGCCGAACATTACTTTGGTACTGCAACAACCTGCAGGAATGCCCTGTTCATCAGCATTCATAACGGTGTGCGTGCCGGCATGATGATCCATGGAGAACTTTATGAAGGCTACCTGGGTGCAGCCGGTGAGATTGGACATATTCAGGTCGATCCACTGGGACAGCGCTGCTATTGCGGGAATTTTGGCTGTCTGGAAACTTTGGTCTGTAACCCCGCCATCGAAAACCGTTATAACCAGCTGGCCCGGGACCACCAGCCAGCCGTTGATGCCTATCCACTGGGTAACAAAACCATCGCTGACATCTGCACCGCTGCCGTCAATCAGGAGCCACTGGCCGTGAATGTCCTCAAAGACGTGGCCAAACACCTTGGTAATGTCATCGCGATGAGCGTTAACCTTATACGCCCTGAGAAAATTATCCTTTCCGGGGAAATAGCAGCGGCCTTTCCGATTATCGCACCGGTCATTCAGCACTGTATGGAAAACGGAACGGTACAAGGCATATCCCACGCACCAACACTTGAAATCTCACCGCTCGGTGATCAACGCTGGCTTGGCGGTACCGCCCTGGTGAAACGAGCCCTGCGGGAAGGCAGCCTGCTAGGCCAATTACTCGATTAAGCTTGGGAAGGTGCAATCTCTTAACGCTTGCAGCTCCATTGCACTTAAAACAGTGCCTATTTTGTCCTTTCTAGCAAAGCCAACGCCTGTTCGGCATCAAAGGGCCAGCCGAGTTCATGGCCGTCCGGGGCAACCTGCACTACCGGAATCCGCTCGCCATATTGATCAATCAGCTGGTCAGATTCAGCAATATCTATAAGCTCCAGGGCAAAAGGCTCTGCGGGCTTCAGATTCACCAGCATGTCCAGGGCCTGCTCACAGAGATGACAGCACTCCGTGGTGTAGAGGAACAGCGTGATCATGATAAGCCCCTTCTGACCAGTCAGAGCACCTGACACTGAACTATGCTCTTTATAAATGAAGTATGTAAGCAGTTCTTACAGATATAGTGAGTAGTAATAACATTCTTGTCTGTCACCTTACTACCAGCACGCGTAAAATAACGTGATAAATCAACTGACTGCAACCGATTATGCAGATCAGATATGACAACGAAATAACTAACTGTCGTAACAGGGGATTGCATGGATTTCAGCTTTTTCAATCAACTTCTAATTATCTTCTCCCTGTCAGTGGTTTGTATTGCTGTCTTCCATCGCCTGCGTATCTCCGACACCCTGGCCTATCTCGTGGTTGGACTGATCCTCGGTCCAACAGCGACCGGGTTCATTGATACCAGCTTTGATATCAGCCTGCTGGCCGAAATGGGTGTCGTGTTTCTGCTGTTTTCTTTGGGATTGGAATTTTCGCTATCCAATATGCTGGCCATGCGCAGGGTCGTGTTTGGACTGGGCGGCCTGCAGGTGCTCATCAGCACCGTACTGATTGGCTTCTGCGGTCTGTTGCTGGGCTTTTCCCATGCTGGAGCGCTGGTCATGGCTGCCGGATTATCCCTCTCATCCACGGCTATTGTTTCCAAGGAACTGTCTCGTCGAAACGAGATCCGCTCTGACCATGGCCAGCTGGCGATTGGCACTCTCATCTTTCAGGATATTGCGGCAGTTTTCTTCCTTATCCTGGTTCCTGCCGTCGGCGGCTTTGGCGAATCCGGACTGGCCATGTCGCTAATCATTAGCCTTGCCAAAGGCAGCCTGTTTGTGGTCTTTATGCTGATGATTGGCCGCTGGGTGATGCCAAAGATATTCCATGAAATCGCCAGGGCCCGTTCTGAAGAACTGTTCGTCCTCACGGCTATTGTGGTTGCCCTGCTAGCCGCATGGCTCACCCATCTGCTGTCTCTGTCCATGGCGCTGGGCGGCTTTGTCGCCGGCATGATGCTGGGAGAAAGCCATTACCGCCATCAGGTAGAAGCTGACATCCGCCCTTTCCGTGACATTCTGCTGGGACTGTTTTTTGTTTCCATTGGCCTGATGCTGGACCTGGATCAGTTCCTGAGCCAGTGGCACCTGATCCTGCTGGCCAGCGCCGGACTCATACTGTTCAAAGCGGTACTGATAAGCCAGCTAAGCTATTTTGTGTTCCCTGATCGAAAAGTCGCTATCCGTACCGGTCTGTCATTGGCTCAGGGCGGTGAATTCTGCTTTGCTCTCGTAGCGCTGGCGGCCAACAATCAGTTCCTCTCAGCCAGCACCAGCTCTTTAATCCTATCCGTGACCATTGTATCGATGGCCGTGACACCACTATTGATCCGCTACAGTGAAACCATTGCTGAACGCCTGACCGGTGAACGGAAAAAGCGGCCCACCATGATCTCATCAGCCGACCGTATCCGACAGGAAACGGAAACAATGGATAATCACATCCTGATCTGTGGCTATGGTCGCGTTGGTCAGGCGATAAGCCGTTTTCTAGACAAGGAAGGCTTACCGTTCGCTGTACTGGATGACGACCCGGTGCACGTCCGTGAGGCAACACGTGCCAGCATGCCGGTGTTTTATGGCGATTGTCAGCGCCTGGAACTGCTGGAAGCCGCAGGCCTCAAGCGCGCCAGACTGGTTGCAATCTGCATCAACAACTCCCGAAACGCTCATGCTGCCTTGAAAAAGATCCGCAGCGTGAATCCAGACACCCCAATTCTGGTTCGCACCCGGGATGATGCAATGATGGACACCCTGAAAAAGGACGGCGCGACAGAAGTATTCCCTGAAGTACTCGAGTCCAGCCTGCTCATTATCAGTCATGTCCTCCATTTGCTGGGGCACAACAAGCTGGCCGTCGCCCAGCGTATTGATGCCGTCCGGCGCCAGCACTACAACATCCTGCACGGTTCCTTTTTTGGCACCAGTGAAGCACTGCACGATCTGGACGGTAACCCACAACAGTTCCTGCACGCCGTGACCCTGCCGGAAAAAGCCTATGCTGTCGGCAAGCGACTGTCAGAAATCCCGCTTGATAAAACAGGCGTACATGTACAAAAGCTGACCCGAGAGAACGACTCTGTTCCTCTGTGCAACGACCCTTCACTCCATCCTGACGATGTTGTACTCATAAATGGTACACCGGAGCAGATCGAACACGGCGAAGCCGTCCTGCTTAGCGGTCAGTAAGCATAGACCAAGACCGGATGGCTCGACCATCCGGTTTCCATCACACCATCCCGACTGATCTATACTGGCTGTGGCGCTACTTTCCTCACACATTTGAGCGGCGTACATGCTCACCTTTTCCACACGTTCTTCTTACCATTCACTACTGACCGGCGTCGGCCGGGAGGTAAATTATGTTTTCTGCAAAAGTACCGCTCTTGCTAACCAGCCTTGTTCTGGCATCAACGGCCGGAGCCGATGTTCAGCGCAGCAGCCTGACAAGCGCGATGCCTGACCGGGGCTTATGGACCCGAACTTTTACCGACTTAATTCGAACCGACCAACCGGATCACTGGGGTAACTGGAATCTTGATACCTCCATTACCGCAGGCGCCATAGGCTATATCAACACTAACACCGGAGAATTCGAACGTATCGGGATCGTACCCAACATCACCACCAGCAAAACCGATATGTCAGAGGTCATGAAGCTGTCAACCGAGTATGTCAACACCTCACAATTCAACGTGAATCTGAGTGACAAGCTTCCCTCAAAAGACAGTTCTGCTGCACCAGAAATCGGTACAACGGTACAGTGGAAATTCAATAAAAGTGGCTCCATTGCCACCCAGTGGTCGGTGTCATCCCATGAACGCGTCGATAACCCCATCAATGTCATGACTGAAAACATGACTTGGCTGCAATCAGAAGCAGGCAAAGTAAACATGTATGACACTGAACATGGCGTCTCTCAAGGCTTTGGCATGGTCACAGGCGTTATTTGGGCCAAGAGTGGCATGAATGCCGGATCACTGTCAGACACTGCCTCATGGAGCATCACCGGCAAATCCAGCAACATCGACAGTATGCTTGGCAACGGCTCTGGCGAGGCTTCATTCCTGAAAACTGATTCCACAGGTGCAATCTCAACCCATACCTGGCCAGCAAGCGCAAATTCTGTATCCACCACAATGGTCCCCATCGCCTATAGCTTCGCTTCCATGGATGGCACTACGATCATCCCTTCATGGATCGGGATGATCAATTCTTTCCAGGTCATTCTTAACAATACCAAGGGAAGTTACATTGTTGACGCTGACCTTTACTACAGCACCAGCAATGGTGAGGTTCACGAACAAACACAACTCAGTGGTGGCCTCACACGCACATTTGGCAATATCCCGCTGGATGCGAACCACCTAAAGCTTGAACTGAAGTTTATCGGTATGGTCAACAGTGATTACTACACCATTCGCTGGGAGAAACCGCTTGGTCACTGGCTCACCGGGCAACGGCATGTTGAACTTCACGGGTACTGGCCGGGACCAACGTCCTATACAATACTAGAAGAACAATTCGCTGATGAGTAAGCGCTCAAAGTAGCGTGATCACTCATGCTATAAACCCCAAAAAGAGACACTATGACAGGCAAAAAGGGATCAGGTATTTTTCAGATCATTCAGAGCGTACTGGCGGCAGCCTTTGGCGTTCAGAGTAACCGCAATCGTGAAAGGGACTTCACGGAAGGAAAACCCGGCCACTTCATTATTGCCGGGATACTGTTCACGGTGATTTTTGTGATTGTCCTGATCAGCATCGTCAATACTGTGCTCGGCTAAATAATCGCCTTATTGGCCACTCACCCAATAAACGGCAGCTACCACCACAATCATAATCAGTGCAACGGCCGACCACGCATCCACCTTGCTGTCAGTCTGTTCAGCGTCTTGAGACATTCTCTTCCCTCCTGATGACTTTAAAGAAACACCCGTCCAGACTAGCGAATGTCAGCAGATTCAACAAGCGACAGCCCTTTTTATTACTTTTGCATAGATATTTATGACTAAATATTACTTTTAAATATATAAGTGCATTGGTATTTTGCTCAGCAATTCCTCCTTGATAAAAACAATGCCACGCAGGATGCCTGGCCAGAAGAAAGACACACCATGTATCAATACGATCAGCATGACAAAACACTGGTGGCAGAGCGAGTGCGGCAATTTGCCAACCAGACTCAGCGATACCTTGCCGGCGAGCTGAGTGAAGAACAATTTCTCCCCCTGCGGCTACAGAATGGTCTCTATGTCCAGCGACATGCGCCAATGCTTCGTATCGCAGTACCCTACGGCATGATCAGTGCTGCACAGCTGCGAAAAATCGCCGACATCACCGAAACCTACGACAAAGGCTATGCCCACCTGACCACCCGTCAGAATATCCAGTTGAACTGGCCAGCCCTGGAACAGGTGCCCGATATTCTTGCCGAGCTGGCCAGCGTGGAGATGCACGCCATCCAGACCAGCGGTAACTGCATCCGTAACACCACCACCGACCAGTTTGCCGGTGTCGCCGAGGATGAAATTGAAGATCCCCGCCCCTGGTGTGAAATTATTCGACAATGGTCGACCTTCCACCCGGAATTCGCATTCCTGCCACGCAAGTTCAAAATTGCGGTTAATGGCGCCAAAGAAGATCGCGCAGCCATCCAAGCCCATGATATCGGTCTGGAGCTGGTCAGAAATGCAGACGCTGAACTGGGTTTCCGTGTCCTGGTGGGTGGTGGGTTAGGCAGAACACCCATGTTGGGCACGGAGATTACTCCCTTCCTTCCCTGGCAACATCTACTGACCTATCTGGATGCCATTCTGCGCACCTATAACCGGTTTGGTCGACGGGATAACAAGTACAAGGCTAGAATAAAAATTCTGGTTAAGGCGCTTGGTATTGAAGCCTTCCGCCAGCGGGTCGAAGACGAATGGAAAAACCTTAAAGACGGTTCAGGCACTTTGACAGAACAGGCATTGACTCAGGTCAGTCGACACTTTATTGATCCCGACTATGAGACAGAGCCAGCATCAGCAGCTGACCTTGACCAAAAACGTGCTGACAGCAAAGCCTTTGATCATTGGGTCAAACGTAATGCGTCGGGCCATAAATACCCAGGCTATGCAACAGTGACCCTGTCTCTCAAAAGCACAGCCTACGCACCCGGCGACATCAATACAGAACAGCTGCGTATCGCGGCCAATCTGGCAGAAACCTATAGTTTTGGTGAACTCCGCATCAGCCACCAGCAAAACCTGATTCTTCCGGATGTTAAGAAATCGTCACTTTTTTCCCTCTGGCAAGCTCTAAGTAATGCGGGCTTTGCGACGCCCAATCTTGGTCTTCTTACCGATGTCATCTGCTGCCCTGGGGGCGACTACTGCGCCCTTGCCAATGCCAAGTCACTACCGGTGGCCGAAGCCATCCAGCGTCGCTTTGATGATATCGATTATCTTTATGACCTTGGCGATCTGGACCTTAACATCTCAGGCTGCATGAACGCCTGCGGGCATCACCATATTGGCAATATTGGGATTCTTGGCGTCGATAAAAAAGGTGAAGAGTATTACCAGATCCAGATTGGCGGCGCTTCTGGTAATGATGCCTCGCTCGGAAAGATTATCGGGCCATCGTTCAGCCGACAGGATGTACCGGATGTACTGGAACGCCTACTGAACGTCTATGTTGAACAGCGGTTTGAAGGTGAGACTTTCATCGCCACTTCTCGCCGTATCGGTCTTGAGCCTTTCAAGGAGCGGGCATATGCCAAGAAAGATCATTAAGAATCAATGTGTTATTGATGACAGCTACGAGATCATCACAATACAGGAATCAAATTCAGGCGAGATACCACAAAACAGCCTTGTTGCATTGTCAATCTGGAATACCTTGCTGGAAAATAAACAGCAAGAACGCCTTCCTGCAGGTCTCTGGCTGGACAGCCACGAAATGCCGGAAGAGATCCTTGGTGATCCCAATCAGGCAAAGATTATCGCCATTCATTTCCCGGCATTCACCGATGGTCGCGGCTATTCCTTAGCACGCCTGCTGCGTCAGCGCTACCACTTCACTGGCGAACTGCGCGCTATTGGCGACATCCACCGTGATCAGCTCTACTACCTCTCTCGATGCGGGTTTGACAGTTTTGCCATGTCCGACCCAGCACAGTCTGAGTCTGCCATTGAGAGCCTGAAAGATTTCAGCGTGGCCTATCAGCATGCAGGAGATGCCGCGAATTCATCGACATCTGTTATCCGCTGACCCCAATCCCGGATCCTCAACCCTTTGAGAATCCGGGTATCTCTATGAAAAAACACTCTTTTTTTTTCGCGTTAGTGCTTCATATCTGGAGCAAAACACCGATTACATATCTATACAGGACCTATGGAGTTAACCTCAGCGTCCGGCAGTGCTCTATACCGGACAGGCATCGAGCGTTTATACTCTCGAAAAAACAGAACACACACATGGACATGGATTCGGGTTCTCTGGTCTTCTCTTTCTTCCTCATCTTTACGGGTGCGGCTGTCCTGTCCACGCTGATACTGTATACCCGTCAACCCCTGATTGTTGGCTACATTGTTCTGGGCGCCATCCTCGGCCCTTACGGTGTGGAGATGGTATCCGATACCAAGCTACTCAATGACATTTCCCATGCCGGCATTATTTTCCTGCTATTCCTGTTAGGGCTCGACATGCAGCCTGCTCACCTGATTCATATGTTGCGCAAAACCGCCATTGTGGGGGTATTGAGCTCATTAGTATTTGCCTCTGCAGGCTATATCTGTGCTCTGGCGTTTGGTTTTTCCCAGCTGGAGAGCCTGATCATCGGTGCCACCATGACGTTCTCAAGCACCATTATCGGGATCAAGCTGCTCCCCACGACGGTTCTCCATCATAAACACACCGGAGAACTACTGATCAGCCTGCTTCTGCTGCAAGATCTGCTGGCCATTCTACTGTTACTGCTACTACAGAATGGCGACAACCTCAGTGAAGGTTACTCTACCTTATTGATACCTTTGGGTATTTTGCCGATGCTGGTCATTGGCAGTTTTCTTAGCGTCAAATTCATCATATTGCCATTGATGGCGCGGTTTGATCGCTACCATGAATACCTGTTCCTACTGACTATTGGCTGGTGCCTGGGTGTGGCAGAATTGGCGCAGGCTATCGGTCTATCGGCAGAAATAGGCGCGTTCATTGCCGGGATCAGTATGGCTACCAGCCCGATATCCCAATATATAGCTATCAACCTGAAACCCCTGCGAGACTTTTTCCTGATTCTCTTTTTCTTCTCAACCGGCGCCAGCTTTGATCTTTCATTGCTTGATGATGTGTTCATGCCGATGTTGGCACTTTCAGCCATCTGCCTTCTGATTAAGCCTCCGGTATTCCGCTATTTTCTACGCAAGGTGAGCGAAAAACGCAGCACAGGGTGGGAAGTAGGCGCTCGTCTGGGTCAGAACAGCGAATTCTCCATCCTGATCGCCAGTGTCGCATCCAGCCATGCCATTATTGACACCATTGCTTCGCACACCATTCAGGCAACAGCGATCCTGACACTGTTGATTTCCTCCTATATTGTTGTCTTTACTTACGAATCACCCATTGCCATTTCCGACAAGCTGCGGCGGGATTAGGCAGATACACAAAAGGCCGGGAAACCGGCCTTTTTTATTTTAAGGAAATTTTACATTTCCTGAACATTGACCACGACACGGCCAACTTGTTTCCCCTTGAAAATGCTTTCGATGTATTCCGGCAGCTCTGCGAGACACACTTCAGTAGTCATTTTTTCGAGTCCATCCGGCTGCCACTGGCCCGCAAGCAGCTGCCAAATCGCCTCTTTTTTCTCCCGCGGCAACTCAACGGAATCTACACCCAGAAGATTCACCCCGCGAAGAATAAAGGGAAATACCGTTGCCTGGAAGCTGGGTGAAGATACCAATCCACAACACGCAACACTGCCACCGTACTTCAAAGACTTAACGATATTGAACAAAATATCACCACCCACTGTATCGATAGCGCCTGCCCACGATTCAGGCAGCAAGGGGCGTTCAGAGCCATCAGCAATGGTTTCACGATCAATCACTTTGCTCGCACCAAGTTCAGTGAGGTAGTCGGCTCGCTCCAATTTCCCTGTACTGGCCGCCACCGAGAAACCTAGTCTGGCAAGAATCGCCACACTAAGACTGCCAACACCACCGGTTGCTCCACTGACAAAAACATCACCCTGATCAGGCGCCAGCCCCATCTGCAGGAGCTTTTCAACGCAAAGTGCTGCCGTAAGGCCTGCCGTACCGAACACCATACTGTCACGTAATGACATAGGTTCCGGACACGGAATCACCCAATCGCCCGGCACACGGATATAACCACCAAACCCACCCGGCGTATTCATGCCCAGGTCATAGCCTGTAATAATCACCCGATCACCGACCTGAAAGCGGCTATCACTGGACTCCTCTACAATGCCTGCCGCATCAATACCCGGCGTATGGGGGTATTGACGGGTAACCGCCTTGTTTCCTTTCGCTGACAGGGCATCCTTGAAATTCAGGGAGGAATACTGCACCTGAACCAGTACATCCCCTGCGGGCAAAGCATCAACCTCGCGGTCGATCAATGACAGGGAATAAACGCTTTCATTTGCTTTCTTGTCGACCCACAGGGCCTTGAACGTTGTCATTACACATTTACCTACACAAATGCGGCGCTATGAAAAAAAACGGCTGGCGGTCAAACGATCCCACCAGGAAAGCACGGTCTGCTCCAATGCCTGCTGCGCACTGAAACCGAATTTTTCCGGCAGAGATTTTTTCTGGCTCCAGGTCAACTGGTAAACCTGGGTACCGGCATTTACCGCATCACAGATATATTCATCACTGGTTTTCAGCTCGTCGACCAGTTGATGCTCAAGCGCCCGTTTGCCGTACCAGATTTCACCGGTTGCGGCTTCTTCAATATTCACCACCGGACGCTGTTCAACCACATATTCTTTGAACAGAACATGGGTATCTTCCAGATCCTGAATAAACTTGGTGCGTCCTTTCTCCGTGTTTTCCCCCATCACCGTCAGCGTGCGCTTGAATTCGCCAGCAGTATGGAGCTCAACATCCACATTATGCTTTTTCAGTAATCGATGAATGTTAGGCAGTTGTGCCATTACGCCGATTGAACCCAACACCGCAAACGGCGCAGCCAGAATTCGGTCTGCCAGGCAGGCCATCATATAGCCACCGCTGGCAGCGACCTTGTCGACCGCTATCGTTAAGGGAACGCCCTGTTGCTTAATACGCTGCAACTGGGATGACGCCAGCCCGTAGGCATGCACCATACCGCCCGCGCTTTCAAGCCTGACCAGGACTTCATCCTCCTGGCGAGCAAGACTCAGCACGGCTGTAACCTCCTGACGAAAGTGCGCTACCGCAGACGCCCGGATATCACCATGAAAATCCAGTACATACAGACGCTTCTCAGGGGTTTCATCACCCTGTTTTTTTCGCGCCTTTTCCTCTTTTTTAAGCGCCTTGTGCTGCTGCTTTAACGTTTGCTTGTCAAGAACAGCTTCTTCCAGCGCCGTTTTCATATCCTTGATATCATCATTAAGATGACGAATATCCAGATGCCCTTTTCCCTCTTTACGACCTTTATGGCCCAGTGACGCCACCGCACTGATAATCAACAGAATACTGCCTACCAGAATGACCGCCTTGGCCAGAAACAATCCAAGTTCAGCAAGAAACTCCAATGCATCTCTCCTGAGTCAATAATGAGATCACACCTATTAAAGTGCCAATAGGATAAACCATAGCCCCGCGCTACCGAAATGCTTTTGGCATGCCATACTGCAAACACCACCAAAGGGGCGTGTTATTCACCTATTTCAGATTCAAACAAGTGTATGATTTTTTATTGACACCCTCGGTGAATACCAATAACCTCATCGCAGCCTATTATGTTGGGTTACTCATTTTTACGCACCACAGCAGAAAGCAATAAGGGACATGACAATGGCCACTATCACTGAAGTATTCGAGCAGATGAAAGACAAGTTCAATTCCGATGCCGCGGCCGGTCTTGACCTCGTATTCCAGTTTGACATTGAAGATGGCGACACTTATCACCTGCTGATTAAGAACGGTGGTCTTGAGATTGTCGAAGGTGCCAACGACGATCCCAACGTCACTCTGATCATGGACACTGAAACAATGATCGGTATCATGACCGGCGAAGTAGACGGCATGCAGGCGTTCATGATGGGCAAACTGCGCGCTGAAGGCGACATGATGCTGGCTACCAAACTGAGCGAACTGTTCCCTAACTAAGCACTGCGGAACTGCCTCATCAAGGTAACCTGGCTCCAGGTTACCTTGCCATTCCAAATCCCTTCCCCACCGCTTCAAACACTAATTGAGTTTCTCGGTAATTGTCTTGGCGGCTTCATTGACCGGTTCCGCCCTTGCACCATCAGCTGAAAGCAACACATTAAAGATAACGCCATCAACCATAGGCATATAAGAGGTCAGTTTTTCCTGTGCCTGCAACGCACTGACGTGTTCATTGAACCACTGCAATACTGGCCAGCTATCAATACGCAAGTAGGGTTTATGAAGTGTCACCCGCTGACTGCCCTGTTCCTGCTCCTGTTCAAGAGTCAGGTACCGACTTTGAATAGCCTGCAACCGGTAGATCGGCTCAGCCGGCAGTCCGTTCGCCATATCAGGCGCCACACCCACAACAGCAAACTCGGCACGCCATAAATCCCCTTGCACAGGTACGGTCAGTTTTGTCGATTTTCCGCCGGTTAATGTCATCTCGTACTGCTGCGGTGCTGTCTCGGTAAAACTAACCGTGGCAACCACCGTCTCATTTTGCAACGCGTGGTAATGCCACAGATCCCAGCCAACCATCAGGGTTCCGATACAACCGGATAACAGCAGCAATCCCAACGAGCCTTTCAGCCACCCTATTACCCAGCGCATATCAATCAGCAAACGGCCTGCCAGCCAAAGCAGAACCAGCGCAACTATGGCAACGATCAATGTCATCACGGCAATGACCATGGTATTGTCTATCCCCGCTTACGTTTTCCTGAAATATCAGCCCCTGCATCCAAGCTCAGCTTGTCGATACGCTATGCCACTGCCGCTTTAGGGGCTAAGGCAAATGTTGGCACCTTGTTAAGGCACATTATCTATCCTGAGATCACAATGCTTGAACTTTCAATGGACCCAGGGCTCTTTGCTGTTTTATCCATGGTCGCCTTTCTTGCTGGCTTTGTGGATGCCATCGCAGGCGGTGGCGGACTTCTCATGATCCCCGCGCTGCTATCGGCCGGCATCCCTCCCCATATCAGCCTGGGCACCAACAAATTATCCGCCAGCTTCGGCAGTTTGATGGCGTCTCTCACCTTTTACCGAAAAGGGATCTTTCGCCCCAAGTACTGGATACTGGCAGCCTGTGCCACAGCAATCGGCGCAACCATTGGTACATTCAGCGTAGATCTGGTGTCTACAGAGTGGCTCAATCGATTGCTACCCCTGGCGGTTTTTGCCAACGGCATTTATATGCTACTGCATAAATCCGACAAAAAGGATGATGCGGTCGATAAAACCACAACCCAACCCAATCGTATCATACAGTCTTTACAGGGACTGATTATTGGCTTCTACGACGGATTCGCCGGTCCCGGCACCGGCTCATTCTGGGCCGTCAGCAATATGAGCTTACATCGCCTGAACCTGCTTCTGGCATCAGGTGCGGCACGGGCAATGAATTTTATCAGTAATATTATTTCACTGCTGACCTTTGCCTGGTTGGGTCACGTGAACTGGATGCTGGGTATCGGTCTTGGCATATCACTCATGCTAGGCTCACTGCTAGGTGCACATTCGGCCGTTCGGCTGGGCAGCCGGTTCATCAAACCCGTCTTTATCCTCGTCGTTCTGGCGATATCCATTCATCTAGTGATCAAACACTGGTTTTAGACAGTTTATTTTTATTCTTTCCAACGACCAATACTGCAATGAATGGAGAGTCAGACTCTCCATTCCAGCAATTGACTATGAAACAGACTTTTTGCTGGCAATATGGCGCTCAATTAACTGCCGGGAAAGTGTAAACATCGGGGGCAACTCTGGCAGCTGATCAATATGAAACCAGTCACCAGCCTCCAGCTCATCCCTATCCAATACAAGGTCACCCGACTCAAACTCAGCGTGATAGCCCAGCATTAAATTATGAGCAAAGGGCCAAGGTTGGCTGGCAATATAGCGGAGGTTTTTTACCCTGACCCCTGACTCTTCATGCACCTCACGAGACAGCGCCTGTTCGACGCTTTCACCTGGCTCCACAAATCCGGCCAACAGCGTAAACATACCGGGCTTGTGACGAGGGGAACGAGCCAGCAAAATCTCATCGCCTTTACTGACAAGTACAATGACACAGGGGGATACCGGCGGATAATAATGAGCCTGACATTGATCACAAGCCTTGTAACACTCTGCCGACATGGCTACCAGTGCTCCTCCACAGGCAGCACAGTATTGCGTTTTTCGCCCCCAGTTCAGTAATGAGGCAGCCATTGCCAGTGGTTCACCATCTGACTCAGCTGTATAACCCATCGCACTGCGAAGATCTTCACGCTGAACGTCAGATGCTGCATCTGCAAGCTCAACGGTATGAAAAACAGCTCGGGAATCACTCCCCAAAACATAATGTTGCACGATAGCTTCTTGTGAAAAAGCGTCCGGCACACCCTGCACACTGCATGGCCAATACATCGCGCCCTGCTCATTCAGCAACAGCTCCCTCCCCGCAAACACAATGGCATAGACAGGTTTACCCGTGTCCTTATCAGACAACTTACGGCGATCCAGAGACTCCAAGGCACTACGGGAGGTTAATTCAGGCGGCAATGTGATACCCCAGTTCATCCAGCGCATTTTCAGCAAGCTTCAGTGCATCGACCGGCGTCATCGCCGAAATATCCAGGGATTCAAGATAGAATTCCAGACTGGAGAGCACATCTGCAAACACTTCCATGACCCGATCAGACGGTATGGATTCTTGCTCCATAATATGCTCCCGAATAAAGCGGGCACAATACTGGAGAATATCAAAGCAACGATCTTCGCCCAAAAAATAGAGTCCGCCGGCAATCGCAGAGAGCGAACGCGGCAAGCTTTCAAGATGAATTTTGTCGTAATCTGACTCAAGGTAGGCAGTCACTGCACGCTTGGCGAGAGTAATACCTGCTATCGCTTCAGACTGCACAACGCTACTGGCTTCCTGCAAGTGGCGCTCAGTAACATGATCCTCTTCCCGCGTTTTCTCCGTACCCACTGTCTCGATAGGCGATCGGCTTGGTCCGGCACTCAAAGCACTGACCATGGTTTCCACATACAGCACAGCCTCAGCAACAGAATCCAGCTCTTCGGGAGCACCAACGGAGCCTGTATCATGCCACTGCCTTACCAGCGACTGCTGCCGGTGTAGCGTATTCGCCGCAGAATGCAGACCGGTCATGGAGAGCGTTTTACCCAAACGGGCAATATTATTCTGTAACTGGCCAAAATCCGGATCCTGACCAGCCCCGCGCTCGAGCAGGTCCAACGTATCTTTAACCGAGGCCAACTCTTCACCCAGTGCTTCGGACAACGATTGGAACACGCCATTATCCGGCCCCGACATCACCTGCCGGGCACTCTCCAGTGAAGCATCATTGAATGGAAGTGCTGTGATTTTGTAACGATTACGAACACCCCGTGCCAATTCGCTACTGTTATCCGCCAAAGCCAGCAAATACAGTAATTCTTTCTGGTGCAACCGGGGAACATCCAGAACATGTTGACCCGCATGTAGCTGCAAGCGTCGAATCTGCTGATCCAGGCGGGAGAACAGAATCCGACGATTCGGCGTTAAAGCCATCTCAACATCGGCAATCGCGTCCAAACAGGCGGCTGCAACCAGAAACAACTCAGTAATCGCCTCTTTCTGAGACAACCGGTGCAGATGCAGCATACTACGCTGCATCAGCTTAACCCCAGCATAGGGCTTTTCCTGAGACATCATGCCCAGCAGTCCCACCTGATACATCTGCCTCAGACGGCGTATGGGTGATCGATTGCTTTCAAGTGGTTCTACGAGAAGTGCTGACGCTTCGGGTTTAACGTCCAGCCGCACGGAAAAAAACCAGCTTTCGGGCAATGCTGCTTCCCCTCGGGCTTTTCTGACCCGGTTGATCTCTGGCAACAACAGTTCAGGTAGTTCATCACGCTGGGTCACAACATAATTCAGGTAACGCTCCAGAATAAACAATCCGCGTCCTAGGCAATCGAGACGATTATCAGTAGCGATTATACTGCCTGGCGTCAGCGTCAAGGCCAATTCTGTGAGTTCGATGACCAGCAGCTCTGCACCATTGAGCTCAATCAACGTCAGAATGCCGCCAATCTGTTGCAGGTCATCAACACATGCCTGTAATGATGTACCCTGATCCGGTGATTCAGCAAAATGCTCCAACGATTGAACCGCGTGCTGGAGCGTAGCGTCTAACTCATCACGCAGCGGATGCAGTGCATTGACTCCCGCCATGGCGTTACTCCTTGTCGTCGTATGCCTCAATCATCAAAAACAGGGGTTTGTTTGGTCATCTGCGCCATGATGGCCTGCTTGAGATCGTCCGACTGCAGCATGGCGGCGTTCCAGGACGCTACGTAATTCAGGCCTTCCTCAACCGAGTGATCACGGGTATAAATCAGCATTTCCTTGGTACCCTGCACGGCAATGGGGGATTTTGCTGCAATCAGCTGGGCTTTCTCCAACACCGCATCTACTAGGCTGCCATGATCCGGATACACCGCATTCACAAGACCGGCCCTGCCAGCTTCGTCACTATCCATCACCCGACCGGTATAAGCGAGTTCACGCATCAAACCATCGCCGATAATATAGGGCAGACGTTGTAGCGTACCGACATCAGCCGCCATGCCAATGTCCACTTCCTTGATGCAGAAACGGGCATCTTCTGTGCAATAGCGCATATCGCAGGCTGCAACCAGATCAATCCCACCGCCATAACAGCATCCATGGATGGCCGCCAATACGGGCTTACTGCAGCGCTCAATCGCACTGAGAGCATCCTGAAGCTCTGTAATTTTACGTCGTAACAAGCGCGCATTACGCCCAACCTCCTTGCCCAGTGAAGCTCCCAGTCCAGCCATCATGGCCAGATCAATGCCGGAACAAAAATGTTTGCCGTTGGCACTGAAAACAACAACCCGGACAGAGGACTCTGTATCAGCCCAATCAAAAATAGTGTGAATTTCCCGCCAGACGTCTTCACTCATGGCATTGGCTTTATCGGGACGGTTCAGCCTGACGTGCGCCACCTTTTCAATCTGTTCCACCTCGAAGGTTTTATAATCGGACATCCTGTAACTCCCGTTTTTTCTGGGTCGGGTGGGAAGAACGCGCCAACTATATCAAGGCTTTCCCTACCGTAACAGAGCGAGGCAGGGTTTCAGTTAATCGCCTCACACTTTCCCCCGCTCATTCAAAAACAGGCATTCTTACGTTGAACAATCAAAAGGACGTGCCAAGCTCAAGCACTCCAACTCCACTGATATCACGGAAAAACCATACTTATGACTGCTGCAGTATGGCCCACGCTTGGGCATCGTTTTCTTGGTGATAGTCCCGTCTGGTATAAAAAAACCATCCTTCTTTTTCTTATCGTGAATCCCATCGTCTGGTTGCTGGCCGGTGGGCAGATCTGCGCCTGGCTGATACTGGGGGAATTTATTTTCACCCTGGCCATGGCTTTGGAGGCCTTCCCCCTCCAACCCGGCGGATTACTGTTGATTGAGGCACTGGTTCTGGGACTGGCAACACCCGAGAACCTGTACAGAGAAGTACTGAACAACTTTCCGGTCTTGCTGCTGCTGATCTTTATGGTGACAGCCATCCACTTCCTGCGAGATTTACTGATGGTGGTATTCAGCAAAATACTGACCGGTACTCGTAGCCAGGCCATGCTAGCTCTGGCCTTTACGGCATCAGCAGCTTTCCTTTCAGCTTTTCTTGATGCATTGACCGTTACCGCGGTGGTGATTACGGTAGCGACCGGTTTTCACGGACTGATCAACCGGGCCCGACAATCCGACACCATCAGCGACACCGACTTCCAGCAATTTCGAGATTTCTTATGCGGATTGATGATGCACAGTGCCGTTGGAACAGCACTCGGCGGCGTATTCACACTGATTGGCGAACCCCAGAATCTGCTCATTGGGGAGCAGATGGGCTGGGACTTCATGGAATTTCTCGTCCAGATGGCACCGGTTTCTCTCCCTGTTTTTGTACTGGGGTTGGCCACCTGCCTGTTTCTGGAGCGTTCTGGTCGGTTTGGCTATGGGATAACCATGCCCGAAACGGTCAAAACCTGTCTGCACAGTGTCTCGCTTGGCGAGCTGACGGGCAGCAGAGACACTGACAAGCTCACACTCACTGTCCAGGCGCTGTCCGCTCTTTTATTGATCACTGCACTGGCATTGCATTTAGCTGAAATAGGTCTTATTGGCCTGATGATCATCATTCTTACCACATCACTCAACGGCAACAACAAGGAAGAGCAGCTGGCGGAGGCCTTTCGGGATGGCATGCCGTTCACAGCACTGCTGGTGGTATTTTTTGGCATTGTGGCGATGCTTCACGAACAGCACCTGTTCAGCCCATTGATCGCCTGGGTTCACAGCCTGCCGGAAGAGTTACAAACCAGTATGATGTTTGCTGCCAATGGCATTTTGTCTTCGATTAGCGACAATGTCTTCGTCGCCACCATTTACATTGAGGAAACCCGTGCGGCTTTTGACAACGGCCTTCTGACACGGGCGATGTTTGATAAGCTGGCCATTGCGATCAATGCCGGTACCAACCTGCCAAGTGTAGCGACACCTAATGGACAAGCGGCTTTCCTGTTCCTGCTTACTTCACCACTGGCACCATTGATAGGGTTATCTTACAGCCGTATGGTTTGGATGGCATTACCTTACACGATAGTGTTAACCATCTCAGGACTGGCCTGTACAACTTGGCTACTGTCATAACCGCAAAAGTGGTTCAACAGTGGCAATGAGGCTATTGCCACTGTTTGAATAGATCAAAGTCCACGATTGCGGCGCGCCTGAAGCATCTGCCTCCGCTCTGAGAGTGGAATATGCTTGGGCAGAGACCTACGGGTTTTTACACTGGGTAAATTCTGCAAAATTTCTTCAATAGAATAGGATGAAAATGACCGGTTAGGACAATGTGAAGGCGTGGACAAAAAATGAGAAACACCTTGGGATAGCCTTATCTGACGACCTTCTTGTGTGACAGCGACCGACTCTTTAGCCTGAACCTCTACTGCTATGTGTCTTGTTTTAGCACTCCCATCAATACTCGGCATAAGCTATTCCTTTAGCCACTAATCCATATTTATAAAAGTTTAAAACATCTGATGAAATTATCGTTCTCTATCAATGGTCATCATGAAACTCTAACCAGCCTGCCAGAGACAGTTTCCGCCGCTTTTCTTGCTGATTTCAGCCAGCTTTTCATCATGAAGCCGGAGTTCGTTGTCGGTGGCCATGATGACAGGCAAAGAGGGACGATCCATCGCCAGACGTCGGATTGTCGTATCATCCCCTCCATCTTCCGAATCTGACTGGGCACCAAGCGACAGACTGGTTTGACCACCCGTCATGTAAAGGTAAACATCAGCCAGAATTTCAGCATCCAGCAAAGCGCCGTGCAGCGTTCGGGAAGAGTTATCTACCCCATACCGTTTACACAGTGCATCCAGGCTGTTCTTCTGCCCTGGGTGCTTCTTACGGGCATACACCAGGCTGTCAGTGATCTTGCAGTAGCTTTCGATCTGCCCCGGCGATGGCTTCAGCATCCCGAATTCATGGTTGATAAAGCCCACATCAAACGGGGCATTATGGATTACCAGCTCTGCACCTTTTACAAAGGTCAGGAATTCCTCGGCAATCTGATGAAAACGGGGTTTATCGGCCAGGAATTGATTGGTGATACCGTGCACCTCCATCGCACCCGCATCCACTTCCCGGTCGGGATTGATGTAGACGTGATAATGGTTACCTGTTAACTTTCGGCCAACGACTTCCACACAGCCAATTTCGATGATCCGGTGTCCCTGCGAAAGCTCCAGACCGGTGGTTTCCGTATCAAGCACAACCAGTCTTGACATCAGTTATCTCCTGCTTTCGGAATGCCGCGGCGTGCCAGCTCATCGGCAATCTCATTTTCTCTGTGGCCACTGTGCCCCTTGATCCAGCACCACTCCACCTGGTGACGGGCGGCTTCACTGTCCAGACGCTGCCATAAATCCACATTCTTGACAGGCTGCTTGGCTGCAGTGCGCCAGTTGTTACGTTTCCAGCCCTTCATCCATTCCGTGATTCCCTTTCGAACATACTGGGAATCCGTGGTCAGCCGGACCTGACAGGGGCGTTTCAGAGCAGCCAGTCCCTCGATGGCAGCCATCAGTTCCATACGATTATTAGTGGTTTGGGTTTCACCACCATAAAGCGTCTTTTCTGTGTCACCATAGCGCAACAAAACGCCCCAGCCGCCCGGCCCGGGATTGCCGCTACAGGCGCCATCAGTGAATATTTCCACCACTTTTGCTGAACGATTATCTGAAACGTCAGACACTCTTGGTAAACTCCCTGCGTGTTACGTTGCATCCCGGGATGCAGTATTTCGGGCATAAGACGCCCCCAGCAGGCGCTTTCTGGACGCCTGCCAGCGAGAATGATAGCGGGTCATACCCGCCCGGTCCTTTGTGGCCACCAGCATATAAAATCCACCGGTTGGCAGCTTTCTGAGACCCGCATGGCTCTGCAGCCAGGACTGGTGGCTGGCCTTGAGATGGGAGCAGAACGGATAAAGATGACCACCATAGTGCAGATGGCAGCGACTGAAATTCAACAGTGTCAGCCAGTCTTCTATACGCCGATGGTGGAAATAACGCGCACGTCGCATAACACTGTTAGCACCCATACCGAATAGCCGGTATATCCCCCAAAGACTGAAGGGATTAAATCCTACAACCACCAGTTTACCGCCCGGCGCAATGGTTCGACAGGCTTCACGAAGTACCCGGTGAGGCTTTTCTGAAAATTCCAGGGCATGGTGCAACAGCACCAGATCCATACTCCTCGGCTGAACCGGCCACTCGTTCACGTCAAAGCGAATCACTGACTCGGAAGGCGCTTCTACCAGCGGTGTCAGCATCGTCCCGTGGACGACCTGGCTGTAATCAAGCAGTTTACCGTCAGGGCAGATTCCCAGTGTCACCGCATGATGGCCGAAGATCCGAGGCAACATGGCCTGCAGCATGCGTTCTTCAGATGCCAGGAGGTAGCTTCCCCTTCCCGTGGCCAGCCATTCCCTCGCCAGAGGCAGCTGGTCGGCAAATGTTTCGGTCTTTTTTGACGAACTATGTCCGAACATTCGGTATCCGTTACTATTGGAAGTCAACCGGCAAACCGATAGGATGCCAGTAATCCCGGTTTGAGAGTACACCCGACGCCCATGATCAACGTAACCGGTCTGCCGGCCTTCAATGACAATTATATTTGGTTGCTGACTGATCCAGACAGCAACCTCTGCCATGTCGTTGATCCAGGTGATGGTGACATCGTACTCAAAGCCTGCCGCGACAACAATCTGGAACTGGCGGGAATACTGATCACCCATCACCATGGCGACCACACCGGTGGCATACGGACGCTGCTCAAGCACCACGATATCCCCGTTTACGGTCCGGCCAGTGAAAACATACCCGGCCTGACCCATCCCCTGCATGAGAACGATACGCTGTTGCTCCATAGCTGTATATTCCGGGTTATCGAAACGCCGGGGCATACAGCCGGCCATATTGCGTATTACGGCGAACCTGAACAGCAGGCACCGATTCTGTTTTGCGGCGACACACTCTTTGCCGGCGGCTGTGGGCGGCTCTTTGAAGGTACGGCCGAGCAAATGCTAACGTCACTGACCAAGCTGTCAGCACTACCAGACGCTACCCTGGTTTACTGCGCCCATGAATACACACTCGCGAATCTTCGCTTTGCACAAACCGTTGAAGCGAGCAACGCAGAGCTCCAGCAACGTCTGACCGCAACAGAAGCACTGCGACAACGAAATGAACCCTCAGTGCCATCAGACATGGCCACGGAACGGGCAACAAACCCCTTCCTTCGTGCCAATCAGGCAACCGTCAAAGCCGCTGCGGAGCAGTTTTCAGGCCGACCCATGACAAACGATACGGACACTTTTGCAGCAATACGTCGCTGGAAAGACAGTTTCTGATTACCAGGGATATACTGTTATGAGAAACTACAGTCATTTCCTGGTGCGCGTCGACCAATCCCAGCGCCCCTATTGACGCACAACAACAATCACGGTACCCAATGCAAGAAGCGAATCGAACGAAATCCCCCTCGCGAGCCTTAAGCCGGATCAGCCCGGTAGCGGGCGCGGTTCTGGCCCTGAGCTTACTGGCAGGATGTCAAAACTCCCCTCTGAATCAGGCACCAGAATCAGCTCAATCGTCCATTGGCACAGGTTCCGCGCAAGCATCCGGTGAACAGAACGGCAAAGCGAAAACACCGCAAGCACCAAAGCCGGTGGTTATTACCAACATGTGGGATCGTATCATCCCTGGCCTTGCCCTGAATCTTGACCAGGATGACCCAAGAATCCGTGCAGAACTGCACTACTTCCGTCGTCATCAAGGCTACTTTGACCGTGTCATCAACCGGGCATCCCCATATCTCTACCACATCGTTGGAGAGGTACAGGAACGCAATATGCCCATGGAAATGGCGTTGTTGCCGGTTGTGGAAAGCGCCTACGATCCCTTTGCTTACTCTCACGGTCGGGCTGCGGGCCTCTGGCAGTTCATTCCTTCAACCGGACGCCATTATGGTTTGAAGCAAAACTGGTGGTATGACGGACGCCGTGACATCCTGGCTTCAACGGATGCTGCACTGGATTATCTCCAGGAACTTCATGAAGAGTTTAACGATTGGGAGCTCGCGCTGGCCGCTTACAACGCAGGTCGAGGCACCGTAGCTTCCGCTATCCGGAAAAATCGCAAAAAAGGCAAACCGACAGATTTCTGGTCACTAAACCTGCCCCGGGAAACCACTGCTTATGTCCCCCGCCTGATCGCAATCTCAAAAATTATCCGCGATTCAGAGACTCACAACATCACAGTAAACAGTGTCGCCAACAAGCCTTATTTCGATGTTGTTGAAACCGGACAACAGATTGATCTGGCCCGTGCCGCCACACTGGCGAAAATTGACATTGATGAACTGTATCGCCTGAACCCGGCGTTCAACCGCTGGGCAACCGATCCCGATGGTCCACACCACCTGCTGGTACCCGTCGACAAGGCTGATCATTTCCGCCAGGTACTGGCCAACCTGCCAGCAGAGCGCCGTCTGCAATGGCAACGTTACACCATTCGCTCCGGCGACAGCCTGCTGACGATATCCAAACGCTATCAGACGTCCGTTGACCTGATCAAAGAGGTCAACAATCTGAAAAGCAATACCATCGTTGCAGGTAAGGCCCTGCTGATCCCGGTACCTTCAGAGGACAGCGAAGCTTACGCGCTCAGTGCAGAGCAACGGAAACTGGCCCGACAGAGCCGCTCTGTCAGTGGCCGACAGAAAATGCAGTACCAAGTAAAACCGGGCGACAGCTTCTGGTTAATCGCCAAAGAGTATGACGTCAATGTCCGGGCCTTGGCCAAATGGAACAGCATGGCTCCCACTGACACGTTACGCGCTGGTCAGAAACTGGTTATCTGGACAGAACCCAGTAAAGGGAACTCCGGCATTATCCGTAAGGTCAACTACCAAGTCCGAAACGGCGATAACCTCTCCCTGATTGCCGGTCGGTTCAACGTCAGGGTAAACCAAATCAAGCAATGGAACACGCTGCCGGGCAAATACCTCCAGCCTGGCCAGCAACTCACCCTTTACGTTGATGTGACCAGTACCAACTGACACTGAAACCGTAGGCTCCAGGCCCCCTGCTATAGTTGGATAAGCATCCACTCAGCAGGGGGAAATATCCAAAACGTGCAATCCTTTTTTATCGCGCTCACTGCCTTTCTTCTCGCTGGCATTGGGGTTGCACAGGCCGATACTATTCATTCGCATGGATTGTCACTCCATGAACCGCTGAAATATCCGCCAAATTTCACCCATCTTGCAACGGTCAATCCCGAGGTTCCTAAAGGCGGCACCCTGCGATTAATGGCCTATGGCACCTTTGATTCGCTCAACCCCTACCTCCTTAAAGGCAATGCACCCTCAGCATTACCCGGTTTTTCATTACTGGGTGTCAGTGAACTTAATGAAACCCTTATGACCGGCAGCCATGCCTTTCAACTGTCCTCAGATGAAAAACAGGTAGCCTATGGATTGCTGGCAGAATCTATCACCTATCCCAAGAGCTGCGACTGGATAACATTCCATCTCAGGCCTGAAGCCAGATTTCACGATGGCAGTCGCATCACGCCAGAAGATGTACTATTTACATTTCAAACATTGAGACAATCAGGCCATCCCCGCTACAAACTGGCCTACCAGATGGTCAGCCACGTTGAAGTGACAGACAAACAGTCAATCCGTTTTGATCTTAATACTGAAAATCATTGCGCTCAACTTTACACGCTGGCTGAACTGCCGGTGTTGTCCAAATCGGCCCTGACGAAAAGTTCGACACAAAACCCACTTCAGACTACCGACCCGCTGGCTCCTCATCTCAATTCAGGTCCTTACCGGATCACACGGGTTATTCCCAATAAACAGCTGGTCTTCGAACGGGTGCCCAACTACTGGGGGCGGGACTTGCCGATCAATCGAGGAAAATACAATTTTGATCGAATAATCATAGACTTCTATCGGGATCTTAATGCCGCTTTCGAACATTTCAAAGCGGGCGCTTTTGATGCCTACATTGAAACCGTGGCCAAGAACTGGCATACCGCCTATGACTATCCTGCCATTAGAACCGGAGCCATCAAACGACTGGAAATCCCGCTCTCCAGCCCTGGAGGCACCAGAGCGTTCTTTTTTAATACGCGTCGCTCACCGTTCAACCACCCGTCAACACGCGAAGCCATCAGCCTGATGTTTGATTTTCAGCGGATTAACCGTCTGCTGTTCTATCAAAGCTACCAACAAAATCAGAGCATTTTTCCCTTTCTGCAAAATCAGTTATGGGATACCGCTAACGCAAAGGTTCTCCATCTTTTAGAACCTTTCCGGAGCCAACTACCGGAACGATTATTTTCAGAACCTCTTACAGGTGGACGTGAAAGCCTTAATCCTGCTACTGCCAAGCGACAGGCCATTCATCTGCTTGAACAGGCTGGCTGGCGTTACAAGGATCAGCGTATGGTTAATGCTCAGGGAATGCCTTTGCATTTTGAGATTATTCACCCTTCAAAGGGACTGGAGCGTATCACTCAGCATTTCATTAAAAACCTCTCTGACATTGGCATCCATGTCAGCCTGAGAGCACTGGATGCCAGCCAGTACCGCCAGCGACTCAAACAGTTTGACTTTGATCTCATCCATTTTCCGATCCCCCAACGCATGCTGCCCGGACCGGAAGTCATCGACTTTTTTCACTCTTCCAGCGCTCGACAAGCGGGCAGCATGAACTTTGCCGGTATAGAAGACCCTGTCATTGATCAGCTGATCTCTGGATTATTGTCCGCCCGGGACATGGATGAACTACGAAACCACGCACAGGCCATTGACCGGGTTTTACTATGGCGACACTACATCATCCCGGGCTGGCACAGCCCTGTGCTACGCATAGTCTATAAAGCCAGACTCGAACACCCCGACAAGCTCCCACAGTACGGGTTCAGTTTCGCCCATTGGTGGGAGCAGGGTAATCACCCCCACGATTCTAAACCCAATCCAGACTAATGGATGGACTTATGAAGCCAAGACCGCTGCCAAGCCTGTTTCGAATGACCATCCATCTGATGCTGCTGGCAGCAGCACCGGCTTTGTCGGCACAAACAGAGATCAGCCACGGCATAGCACTCCATGGCAATGTGAAATACCCAGCTCATTACACCCATCTGGATTACGCCAATCCGGATGCGCCCAAAGGCGGTACCCTGAACCTTCATGCTACCGGCACGTTTGACAGCTTCAACCCCTACATACTCAAAGGCAAGGAGGCCTTTGGCAGCCTTTTTCTGCATGACACCCTGCTAAACCGAACACTGGATGAACCCCTGAGTAAATACGGCGTCATCGTCAGCCATATCGAACGACCGGAGAATAACCGCTGGGTCGCTTTCAAACTCAACCCGAAAGCCCGCTTCCAGGACAACACCCCCATCACTGCGGCAGACATTGTTTTCAGCTTCAACACACTCCTTGAGAAAGGCTCGCCTTTCTGGCGACAGTTTTATGCTGACATTGAATCCGTCGCAGCCACATCCCGTGACCGGGTTCTGTTCACCTTCAAAAACGGCCAGAACCGGGAACTGCCTTTTATCCTCGGGCAAATGCCTGTGTTGGCTGAACACTGGTGGCGAGATCGGGACTTTTCACACAGCGATCTTCAACCGCCGGTGGGAAGCAGTTCATACCGTGTCGCTGATTTTCAGCCAGGACGCTATGTCATTTATGAGCGGGTCAAGGATTACTGGGCTTCTGATCACCCCTTTAACCGCGGGCGATATAATTTCGACCGGGTACGGGTGGACTACTTCCGCGACCAGACCGTTGCCCTGGAGGCCTTCAACAATGGCAGCATTGATATCCGGATAGAGGAAAACCCTCGACACTGGCGGCAGGGGTACAATCAAAAAGCGCTGCTTAGCGGAAACATTGTGCGCAAGAAGCATCGCAACCAAAATCCCCAGACACTCTCACTGGTACTCAACGCCCGAAAACCGTTACTGAAAGACCGCAATCTCCGTGAAGCTATCGCCTGGCTGCTAGAGCCAGACTGGATGATCGATTTTTTGCTGCAGGAGGAATTTAGACGTGCACTGAGTCTGTTTGCCGGTACAGACCTGAGCCTGCCGGATCTTCCTGGCCCGGAAGAAAAAGCACTGCTGTCCCCCTACAAAAACGTGTTGCCAGCAACACTGTTTACCACGCCCTGGCATCCAGCCCCGTCCAACCAAAGCAGCCGACAACGGCTCAAACATGCTCACCAGCGCCTCCGGGCTGCTGGCTACCACTTAGAAAAGAACCAGTTAAAAACCCCATCTGGCGAGCGTGTCCAGCTGGAATTACTCCTGAACCAGCCAGAGCTGGAGCGTTTATTTCAAGGCCAACGCAAACGACTGGCAGAAGCCGGCATGCAATTAAACGTCAGGACAATCGATAGTGCACTCTATCTCAACCGCGTCCGGCAGTATGATTTCGACCTTATTGTCCATACCTTTCGCCATACGCCCTCTCCGGGTACAGAGCAGTGCAACTTCTGGCACAGCAGTGTCGTCGATATTGCTGGCAGCCTGAATCTGGCCGCAATCAGCAATCCTGCAGTGGACGCTTTATGTGCCAGCATCCCCCGGGCCGACAGCCGGACGACATTGAAAACCCAGCTCAATGCAATGGATCGCGCTGTGCTGTGGCAATACCAGGTGATCCCCCTGTTTTACATGCCCGACTGGCATATTGCCTATCGTTCGACACTTAAGCACCCCGATACGCTACCCGGTTATGGCATCGACCTAACCACCTGGTGGCAACGCACAGCAGAGAATCAGACGCTAGACTAATACTCATTCAACGACAACAACGGCATGAAGCCGGGCAAGAATGCACCAATATCCAGCCATTCTGGTCACCCCTGACGGTTAAACTGATGCGAGCTTATATCGCCCGACGACTCCTGCTGTTCATACCCACACTGTTTGGCATCATGCTGATCAACTTTGTGATTATTCAGGCGGCACCTGGCGGTCCCGTTGAGCAGATGATCGCTAAACTGGAAGGGCTGGATACTGACATCACCGGACGTATCGGCGGTGACGCTGGCAGTGAAATCCAACAACCGATGATGGATCAGAGCAATGAATACCGGGGTTCAAAGGGGCTTGAGCCAGATCTTATCCGGGAAATAGAAACACAGTACGGCTTCGACAAGCCGCCCGCAGAACGCTTTGTCCTCATGATGTACCACTACCTCCTCTTCGATTTCGGAAACAGTTTCTACCGCGACATTTCCGTTATTGAACTTATCACAGAGAAATTGCCGGTTTCACTGTCTCTAGGACTATGGAGCACCCTGCTGGTTTACGGACTATCCATTCCCCTCGGTATCCGTAAGGCCGTGCGACACGGCAGTCACTTTGATGTCTGGAGCAGCACACTCGTTACTGTCTGTTATGCGGTACCGGGGTTTCTGCTGGCATTATTTCTGATCATTCTGTTTGCCGGTGGCAGCTACTGGCAGCTGTTCCCGTTACGGGGACTGGTCTCCGAAGATTTTGACACCCTGTCGTTGACCGCTAAAGTGGCTGATTATTTCTGGCATTTGGCACTCCCGCTGACAGCCATGGTACTGGGCAGTTTTGCCACCCTCACCTTTTTAACCAAAAACGCCTTCCTGGATCAAATTGCCCGTCAATATGTGATGACCGCCCGGGCCAAGGGCCTCAACGAGCGGCAAGTGCTCTACGGGCATGTATTTCGCAATGCCATGTTGATCGTTATTGCCGGATTTCCTGCCGCGTTAATCAGCATTCTGTTTACTAACAGTCTGCTCATTGAAGTGGTCTTCTCTCTGGATGGGTTGGGATTGCTCGGTTTTGAAGCGGCTATCAGCCGGGATTATCCCGTGGTGTTCGGCACCCTCTATATCTTCACGCTGCTGGGACTCGTTGCCAGATTGCTCGGTGACCTGACGTATGTTCTGGTTGATCCTCGCATTGATTTCGAGACGAGGGATTACTGATGTTGCTGCGCCCCCATAACCAAAAGCGATGGCAACAGTTCAAAGCAAACCGCCGGGGGTATACCGCGCTATGTCTGTTCCTGCTGTTATTTACCCTGGTGCTCATGGCAGAACTGATTGCCAACGACAAACCACTGCTTGTTCGTTATGAAAACCAATTCCATGCACCTGTTCTGTTTGATTACCCGGAAACCACCTTTGGAGGCGAGCTACCGATTCTCACCGATTTCCGCCAACCGGATATCCAGGCAGAGATCCTTCGACAGGGCTGGATGCTCTGGCCTCCAATCCGCTATTCCCACGACACGATCAATTATGACCAGCCTGCCCCCGCACGCCCTTCTTTCGAGAACTGGCTGGGCACGGATGACCAGGGACGAGATGTCCTGGCGCGGGTTATCTATGGTCTCAGAATTTCCATTCTTTTTAGCTTGACATTAACCCTTTTCAGCACATTAGTCGGCATCATCGCTGGTGCGCTTCAAGGTTACTATGGCGGACGCATCGATTTGTTCGGACAACGATTTCTGGAAATATGGACAGGCCTTCCGGTGCTCTATCTGCTGATTATTCTAGCCAGCCTGGTTGAACCCGGTTTCTGGTGGCTACTGGGTACCATGTTGTTGTTCTCCTGGACAGCCCTGGTCGATGTTGTAAGGGCCGAATTCCTTCGAGGCAGAAACCTGGATTATGTCAGGGCCGCTCGTGCACTGGGCGTCTCTGATACCCGGTTGATGTTCCGGCATATTCTGCCCAACGCCATGGTCGCGACCCTGACATTTATCCCTTTTATTCTCACAGGCGCGATCAGCACGCTGACCTCTCTCGATTTTCTGGGGTTTGGCCTGCCTGTCGGCTCGCCCTCTCTCGGCGAGCTGATCGCACAGGGAAAAAACAATTTGCAGGCACCCTGGCTGGGCATCACCGCCTTCCTGGTTTTATCTTTCCTGCTAACACTACT
Source organism: uncultured Kistimonas sp. (assembly GCA_964291505.2). Classification (GTDB taxonomy): domain Bacteria; phylum Pseudomonadota; class Gammaproteobacteria; order Pseudomonadales; family Endozoicomonadaceae; genus Kistimonas. The sequence goes on from OZ220216.1 coordinate 1,794,679, forward strand.
GGTCTTTATCGGTGAGGCGGTCAGAGATGCCATGGATGCAGGAGCTACCGCTTGAGCCTGCTGGACATACAGCATTTATCCATACGATTGAACGATAGCCAGAAAGAACTGGTTAAATCGCTGTCATTGACCATTGAAGCGGGGGAAACCGTTGCACTGGTGGGCGAGTCCGGTTCAGGTAAGACCCTGACCGCACTCAGTATTATGGGGTTACTGCCTCACCACGCCCACGCATCCGGCCATATACGCTTCAACGGACAAAACCTGCTGACACTAGGAAAACAGCGGCTCTCGAGTCTGCGCGGTAACCGACTCAGCATGATTTTCCAGGAACCTCTGAGTACTTTAAATCCCCTCCATAAAGCGGGCAAACAGATCAGTGAAACCCTGATACGCCATCAGGGACTGAGTGATCGGCAGGCCAGAATCGAAACACTCGCATTACTTGAACGGGTGGGCATCACTAAGGCTGAACAGAAATATAATGCTCTACCTCACGCATTATCAGGTGGTCAACGGCAACGTATTATGATCGCCATGGCACTGGCTAACCGCCCGAACCTGCTGATAGCGGATGAACCCACAACCGCGCTGGATGTGACTGTTCAGCAAAAAATCCTGGCGCTATTGGACAGCTTACGGGATGAGTACGGCCTCTCTGTGCTATTGATCAGCCACGATCTTAACCTGGTCAAACACCATGCTTCACGGGTTGCCATCATGGCTGACGGAGAGATAATTGAGGCAGGGGCTGTCGAATCAGTACTACATGCCCCCCAACAGGCACTGACTAAAACATTGATTGAGTCAGTGCCCAAAGGTTCTGCCTCACCGCTTCCACCTAATGCCTCTGACGTGTTAAGCGCCTCGAATATTACGGTCCGCTTTCCTGAAAAAAGGGGGACTCTGGGTACTGTTCAGTCCTGGCATCATGCCGTTCGTAACGTATCGCTAACGTTAAAAACCAGTGAAACCCTGGGTCTTGTAGGCGAAAGCGGTTCGGGTAAAAGTACGCTGGCTTGCGCACTACTCAAGCTGTTGCCCTTCTCCGGCAATATCCAGATTCACAAACAACCCATTGATCAACTGACACATAAAGCATTCCGTCCGTTTCGTCGCCATCTCCAGCTGGTCTTCCAGGATCCATTTGGTAGCTTAAACCCGCGGCTGACCGTTGAAGAAATCATTGCAGAAGGGCTTTACGTTCATTGCCCTGACAGTCCTGAGCGCATCAGACAACAGGTCATCAGCGCCCTCCAGGATGTTCAGTTGCCTGAAACCATTCTGAATCGCTATCCCCATGAATTCTCCGGCGGACAACGTCAGCGAATCGCCATTGCCCGGGCTTTGGTGCTCAAACCTGAAGTACTCATACTCGATGAACCCACCTCGGCACTGGATCGCACAGTGCAGTGCCAAATTATCAATCTGCTCAAGGCGTTACAAAAAAAACATCATCTCAGTTATCTGATTATCAGCCATGATCTTGCGGTTATCAGAGCGATCAGCCATCGCATCATGATCATGAAAAACGGGGAAGTCATCGAATCCGGTGATACAGAAACGGTGTTCAGTCATCCAACACAGTCCTATACACGCCAGCTGCTGAAGGCTTCCATTGACAGATAATTACATAAAATAAAGTGTCGTTATCGAAACCGGTCCATGGTTTCTCTATACTGGCGCAATTTGTCAATATAAAGGAATTCCAGATGGCTTTTCTCAAGGGAAAACGCGCACTGATCGTAGGCGTTGCCAGCAAATTGTCTATTGCCAGCGGTATCGCAGAAGCCATGCACCGGGAAGGCGCAGAGCTGGCCTTCACCTATCAGAATGAAAAACTGAAAGGACGCGTCGAAAAGTTCGCTGAGCAGTGGGGATCATCTGCTGATTTGTGTTTCCCCTGTGATGTCGCCAGCGATGAGCAAATCGAAGCGGTATTTACTGAACTGGCCAAGCAGTGGGATGGTCTGGACATCATTATCCATGCCGTAGGTTTTGCGCCAGGTGACCAGCTCAGCGGCAACTTTGCCGAAGTCACCACTCGAGACGGCTTCCGCATCGCCCATGACATCAGCGCATACAGCTTCATCGCCCTGGCCAAAGCAGGTCGTCAGATGATGGCTGGGCGAAATGGTGCACTGCTGACACTGTCATACCTTGGCGCCGAACGCACCATGCCCAACTACAACGTAATGGGCCTGGCCAAAGCCAGCCTGGAAGCCAGTGTCCGCTACCTGGCAACCAGCCTGGGTGAAGAAGGTACCCGGGTAAATGCCATCTCTGCCGGTCCCATTCGCACCCTGGCAGCCAGCGGCATCAACAGCTTCCGCAAGATGCTGGCCCATAATGAAGAACGGGCACCGCTGCGTCGTAACGTGACACAGCTTGAGGTTGGTAATGTGGCCGCTTTCCTTTGCTCCGATCTCGCCAGTGGTATGACCGGTGAAATCACCTATGTCGATGGTGGTTTCAACATCACCGCGATGGGGCAACTGCCAGAGTGAACCTCAGTTTCCTGAGGATACAAAAAAGGCCGGGTAATCCGGCCTTTTTCTTAGCTGAACGCTCAGCTTTCTGAATCCTGCGCAAAGCGCTTAATATCCGCAGTATTTTTCAGATCCTGCTGATACTCACCAAACAGTGCTTCTCCCATGCGCATGGACAGAATGTTGCCTATTGTCTGGACTTGCTCAGACTCAACAGCCTCCGATCCCTGCACTACCTTATTCACCGCAACGACAACCACATCACCATTGGGAAGGGTTGTTTTACCATAACTAGGCATATCGCCTTGCGGATGTGGCAATTTAAACGCATCCATCAGTAGCTGCTGAGGCATATCGTCTTCTGCACGTCTGGCAGTTTCTTTGATCTGCCACTCTACCGCGTAGTCATTGGCAACAGCATCGCCAACGCCACCTGCATTAAGTGCTGCGAGGATAGCATCGGCCTTGTCGTTGAGCTGCTGGTCTGCCTGCTCCTTCTGGATTTGCGCAACGATAGCATCACGCACCACTGACAAAGGCTTCACCTCTGGCTGCTTGTGCTCCTTGATACGAACAACTGCGACTTTACCCGGCCCTATATCCAAAGGCTCACTATTTGCCTGCAGGTTCAGTACATCATCACTGAAGGCCGCGTCGATTACCGCACGATTTTCAGTAATACCTTCACCCCCACTACGGCCAAACAGATCAGTTGATTGTACGTCGAGACCCAATTCTTCCGCAGGCTGCTGGAGATCTGCTGCTTCAAAGCTGATATCAGCCAGCTTCTGAGATTGCTCAACAAACAGCGGATCTACGGCGCTTTCCTTAAGCTCTCTCACTAATTCATTTCGCATATCAGCCAGTGTTGGGATATCTGCATCAGTACCTGCAGTGCGCTTAATCAACACCACCCCAAAATCGGTTAATACGGGCTGGGAAACTTCGCCCTTCGCGAGAGCTGCCAAGGCTTCATCGAAAGCAGCACCAAGGAAACCGGTCTCAACAGCACCTAAATCGCCGCCTTTGGCTGCAGAATCAGGCTCCTCGGAATATCGACGGGCCAATACGGCAAAGTCTTCGCCCTTATTCGTACGCTGCTTGAGTTCATCCGCAAGCGCCAGAGTCGCCTTTTCGTCGCGAGAATTGCTGGGTTCCAGCAGAATCATGGAGGCGGTAACGGTATTGTCAGCTTTCTCTTTCAGATCAGCCACACGGGATTCATAGCGTGCCTTAATATCCGCTTCGCTGACATCAATCTGATCTGCCAGCTTGGATCGATCCAGAACCACATACTCCAGGCTGACCTGCTCAGGTGTCATGTAGTCAGCCTGGTGATCCTGATAATAAGCCTCAATGGTCGCATCATCGACCTTCACAGCATCTCGCGCTGCAGCGACATCCAGTGTCAGCCAAGCAATATCACGGGTCTGCTGCTGTATATCCGTCAGCATCTGCACTTCGTACGGCGTGGCAAATTCAGAGCCAGCAATACTGGCACGAATATGAGATGCCAGCAGCTCTTCCCGGAGATACTGTCGGAATTGCAGCGGTGTCATACCCAGAGAGCGCACCAGTTGCTGGAAACGGTTGGCGTCAAACTGGCCATCAACCTGGAATTCTGGTGTGGAGCGGATCAGTTGATCGACACTCTGGACAGAAATGGACATCCCCACCCGATCGGCGTACTGACGGACCACTTCCTTCTGGATCAAACCTTCCAGTGCAGCCTGTTGCAGCATCTGCTCATTGAACATGGAGGGGTCGAAGTTACCGCCCAGCTGCTGCATCAATAACCGACGCTGTTGATCAACCGCCTGCATCAGTTGCTGCTGGGTGATCTCCTGACCATTCACTTCGGCGACTTCAGGGTTATTTGGATTCGGAGCCAGTGACTCCAGACCGAAGATAGCAAAGGTAAAGGCAATAAAGGCAATAATCGCCTTGGCGATCCAGCCCTGGGCCTTATCCCTCATGTTTTGCAGCATAGAAACCTCAACAACGTCCTGTGAATCGAATTCTGTATGAATGCAACAACCTGATAGTCAACCGGCCAATCCTGCACCAGACTGCGCGGGCTTTTCCGGCCAAGGCCTACTGTGCACGTCATAGGATGAAAAGTAGTGAATAATAATAAAAAGGCGTATCCATGGATACGCCTTTTTCATCTCAACCCTGCACACGGAAAGTTCGCACTTATAACGGAACAGCGCCCAACAGGCATCACCATTAGCGTTACAGGGTGAGCATCAGTGATCTTAATTAACCGCGTCCTTCAAAGCCTTGCCCGCTTTAAAGCTGGGGATCTTGGCTGCGGCAATCTGGATCGGCTGGCCAGTCTGAGGGTTACGGCCGGTACGTGCAGCACGCTCCTTGACCCCAAAGGTTCCAAATCCAACCAGGGCAACCTGGTCACCACTCTTCAATGCACTGGTGATGGACTCTACAACCGCATCCAGCGCGCGACCGGCAGCTGCTTTCGGGATATCCGCAGATTCAGCAATTGTCTCGATCAGTTCAGACTTGTTCACTTCATTCCCCTTCTTGTGACGTGGTGTTTCGATGGTCTACGCAAGGGCTCAGCCATCGTGGTACATGCTTCACCAGTTTTTCCGGTTATTTCTGTCACACACTAACCAGAAAGGGGTGATGACTGAATGGGCATACCGGAAGGAACTGCCATACATTTCGACCTGCAAAAACCGCAAAGTTTTATACCAATACGCTTCAGTCACTGTCAAGAAAGCCCCGCCCTGCAAGGGTTTCAGAGATGCAGAATCAGTATAAATAGACTATTTTCCGGCAGGTCGTGTAGAAAATCGAAGAATATTACCCAAAAACGCCAGTGGCGAGCCTAAGCCCGCCACTGATAACACTATGATTTTAATGTGTACTGAGAAGGTCTCCGCGGGCAGCATCTGCTTTGCCTTTAGCATCCTCGACAGCGACATCCTGCCCCTTGGACTGTGGATCCGGCATAAACTTCAATGCCAGTTCCAGCACTTCATCAATCCACTTGACCGGGCAGATTTCAAGATCCTGCTTGATATTATCCGGAATCTCTTTGAGATCCTTCTTGTTCTCAGCCGGTATGATTACGGTTTTAATCCCGCCACGGTGAGCCGCCAACAGCTTTTCTTTCAAGCCGCCAATCGCTAACACCTGCCCGCGCAAGGTGATTTCACCCGTCATCGCCACATCCGCACGTACCGGAATCCCCGTGAACACGGAAGCCAGTGCCGTACACATAGCGATCCCCGCACTGGGACCATCCTTAGGTGTTGCCCCTTCCGGAACATGGATATGGACGTCATGAGTCTCATGAAAATCAGGCTTGATACCAAGCACAGGCGCCCGACTTCTCACAACAGTCATCGCGGCCTGAATAGACTCCTGCATGACATCACCCAGAGAACCGGTCTTAATGACCTGTCCTTTACCGCTAGTCGCCACAGTCTCGATAGTGAGCAATTCACCGCCAACCTGGGTCCAAGCCAACCCGGTCACCTGACCAATCTGATCCTTCTCCTCGGCTCGACCGTAGGTGAATTTCTGAACACCTGAGTAATGATCAAGATCATCCGGAATGATTTGCCCTGGCACATCTTTAACATCTAGTGCCTGCTCTTTAACCAGCTTTCGGCATATTTTGGCGATTTCCCGCTCCAACCCACGAACACCGGCTTCACGCGTGTAATAACGAACGAGATCTCGGATGGTATCTTCATCAAACTGGGTTTCGCCCTTCTTCAGCCCTGCATTCTTGAGCTGTTTAGGCAAAAGGTACCGCTCAGAGATATTGATTTTCTCCTGTTCGGTATATCCCGGTATGCGGATAACTTCCATACGATCCAGCAGCGGTGCTGGAATATTCATGGAATTGGATGTACAGACAAACATGACGTCTGAGAGATCGTAATCCACTTCGAGATAATGGTCATTGAAGCTGTTGTTTTGCTCGGGATCCAACACTTCCAGCAGTGCAGAAGCCGGGTCACCACGCATATCAGAACCCATCTTATCAATCTCATCCAAGAGGAAGAGCGGATTCTTTACGCCGGACTTTGCCATTTTCTGTACCAGCTTACCGGGCATGGAACCTATATACGTTCTTCTGTGGCCTCTTATTTCAGCTTCATCGCGTACACCGCCCAGCGCCATACGAACAAACTTGCGATTTGTGGCACGAGCAATGGATTCACCCAGTGACGTCTTACCCACGCCTGGCGGACCAACCAGACACAAAACAGGCCCCTTAATTTTACGAACACGCTGCTGAACCGCTAGATATTCAAGAATACGGTCTTTGACCTCTTCCAGACCGTAGTGATCCTCATTAAGGATTTCTTCCGCTTTCTTGAGATCGTGTCTAACTTTACTGCGTTTCTTCCAGGGAATACTCAGCATCCAGTCAATATACCCACGAACCACCGTGGCTTCCGCTGACATCGGCGACATTTGCTTCAGTTTCTTCAACTCGGACATGGTTTTGTCGAGTGCTTCAGCCGTCATGCCGGCAGCCTCTACTTTCTCCTTGAGACTATCAAATTCATCAACGCCGTCCTCAATACTGCCCAGCTCTTTCTGAATGGCTTTCATCTGCTCATTCAGATAATACTCCCGCTGGCTTCGTTCCATCTGTTTCTTGACGCGCCCTCTTACCCGCTTCTCAACCTGAAGCAGATCAATTTCGGTTTCAATCAGGGCTATCAGGTACTCAAGGCGTTCGAAGATATCCTCAACTTCCAGAATCTTTTGTTTATCTTCTATTTTGAGAACCATATGGGCAGAGACTGTGTCTGCCAATCTTTCGGGATCGTCAACCTCAGTAAGAGAGTTGAGAACTTCTGCCCCCACCTTTTTGCTGAGCTGTACATACTGCTCAAATTTGCTGTAGAGAGTTTGCGTCAACACTTCAGAACGGCGAGCTTCAACCGGCATGGATTCATGAACATCAGCAAGTGCCGCGTAATAGTCACCACAATCCCGGAACTCAGTAATATGGGCTCTTGCAGCCCCTTCCACCAAAACCTTTACTGTTCCGTCAGGCAGTTTCAACATCTGCAAGATGGTTGATAGCGTACCGACTTCGTAGATTTCACCGGGACCCGGATCGTCGTCCTGGGCATTTTTCTGGGCCACAAGCAGCACGCGACGATCACCCGCCATGGCATTCTCTAGGGCTTGAATTGATTTATCCCTACCGACAAACAATGGAATGACCATATGGGGATAGACAACAACATCCCGGAGTGGCAAAAGCGGTAGCTCCACCGTCTCATGGCAGCGGGTGAGATCCTGATTTTCCATACGCAGCCCTCTCTTCTGATACTCCTGACGGTCAAAGCACACGCTGATAACTCAGTGCAGCGACAACGAGTACTGGAAACCGCCTTACAGTCACTAAGATGAGGGCTTACGAACAAAAATACAAGGACAAAATGACCTGCATCAAAAAACGCTGACCACATTGTCACCATTAACAAAAGCTATTGAAAGACAAGCAAAAAGAGGTCTTAGCAAAGACAACAGCAATCAGAAGAGGTGATAGGGGCGGTGTATGAAAAAGAGGTGACAATAGACATTATTGCCACCTCATCAGGATTACTTACTCTTCAGGCAACGCTTTTGGCGTTTCAGTATTCTCGTAAATCAGAATAGGAGCGGTTTCACCCCGAATGACATTGCCATCAATGACCACCTTGGAAATGGTCTTATCCGAAGGCACGTCATACATAATCTCAAGCAACACATTCTCAAGAATAGAACGCAAACCACGTGCACCGGTCTTTCGTTCCATCGCCTGTCGAGCAACTTCTCGCAGCGCTTCATCACGAAAATCAATGTCCACACCTTCCATTTCCAGAAGACGCGCGTACTGCTTAGTCAGAGCATTCTTAGGTTCAGTCAAAATTCTGACCAACGCCTCTTCATCCAACTCTTCAAGCGTGGCTGCAACCGGAAGTCGACCGACAAACTCAGGGATCAGGCCATATTTGACCAGATCTTCCGGCTCAACATCCTTGAATGTCTCACCAAGACTCTTCTTGACATCTTTGCTTTTGACATCTGCAGAAAAGCCGATACCGCCTTTCTCGGTACGATCACGAATAACCTTTTCCAGGCCGGCGAATGCACCACCACAAATGAAAAGAATGTTCGAGGTATCAACCTGTAAAAACTCTTGTTGCGGATGTTTGCGTCCACCTTGAGGCGGCACAGATGCCACAGTACCCTCAATTAGCTTAAGAAGCGCCTGCTGCACCCCTTCACCTGAAACATCACGGGTAATGGATGGGTTATCCGCCTTACGGGAAATCTTGTCGATTTCATCGATATAGACAATACCCATCTGGGCCTTTTCTACATCATAATCGCATTTCTGAAGCAACTTCTGGATGATATTTTCGACATCCTCACCCACATAACCCGCTTCAGTTAGCGTCGTTGCGTCAGCAATCGTGAACGGTACGTTCAGCAGACGCGCCAGCGTTTCAGCAAGCAATGTTTTACCGGAACCTGTTGGCCCCACCAAAAGGATGTTACTCTTTCCGAGCTCTACATCCTCTTTGTTGCGGCTTTCGCCTGCCTGGAGTCGCTTGTAGTGGTTATAAACGGCAACAGACAGCACCTTCTTGGCGCGCTGCTGACCGATAACATACTCATCCAGAATATCCTTGATCTCTCTGGGAGCCGGAAGCTTGTCACTGTTGCCCTCAGGTGCCGCTTCCTGAACCTCTTCACGGATAATATCGTTACAGAGATCAACACACTCGTCGCAAATAAAGACCGATGGGCCCGCAATCAGCTTCCGCACTTCATGCTGGCTTTTGCCGCAGAAGGAGCAGTAAAGCAGCTTGCCGCTATCATCACCCTTGCCGTTGCTCTGGTCGGTCATTCAAATACCCTGTTTTCTGGGATAACCCTTTAACAACAAGATGCTGGTTTTACCGTCACATTTCAAGGGGTCAGACAGAGAAAAGGTAATCGCCTTGTCCGTGCTGCTGACCACCCGAAATGCCATGGGTCAGCCCAGGCTCCTACTCGGAAACCTGGCGCTTATCCATCACCTCATCAATCAGACCGTACTCCTTGGCCTGGAGGGCATCCATAAAGTTGTCACGGTCAGTATCTCTTTCAACCACTTCCATGGGCTGGCCGGTATGATGTGACAGAACCTTGTTCAGCTTGTCCTTGATGGTCAGGATCTCTTTGGCGTGAATTTCAATATCGGACGCCTGACCCTGGAAGCCACCCAGTGGCTGATGAATCATCACTCTGGAGTGCGGCAGACAATAACGCTTACCAGCAGCACCGGAAGCCAGCAGCAATGCACCCATGCTGGCCGCCTGCCCGACACAATAGGTACAGACATCCGGCTTGATAAACTGCATGGTGTCATAGATTGCCATGCCTGCCGTGACAGAACCGCCGGGAGAGTTGATATAAAGATGAATATCCTTATCCGGGTTTTCTGACTCCAGAAACAGCATCTGGGCGACAATCAGGTTAGCCATGTAATCTTCAACCTGGCCCACCATAAAAATAACCCGCTCTTTTAACAGGCGGGAATAGATATCGTAGGAACGCTCACCCCTGGCAGACTGCTCCACCACAATGGGCACCAGCCCACCGGCTGCCGAAATCTGGGGAGCGCTGTAATCAGTGAATCTGGACATATCCTGGAATGGCTCCTTGTCGGTGTGGGAGCACTGTCTCCGACAGTGCTCCGATCTTGCTGAGAAGAACTATCAGCAGGCTAAGACCTTAAGCTTAAGCTTCAGCCTCTTCTTCAGCGGCATGTTGTTGAGCAGGCTTGATGGCCTCTTCGTAACTGCACTCGGCCTCAGAAACCTGTGCAGCATCGAGAATAGTATCCACCACCTGTTCTTCCAGTACAACATACTGCACCTGGCTCAGCTGCTGTTCATTGCTGTAGTACCAGTCAATCACCTGCTGAGGCTGCTGATAGGCAGAAGCAATGTCTTCGATCATGCTGCGCACACGGTTATCATCGACCTTGATCTCTTTAACCTTAACGATCTCACCGACCAGCAGACCCAGCTTGACGCGCTTGTCAGCTTCATCTTTGAACAGTTCAGCCGGCAGGTTTTTCGGATCAATACCGCTGTTAGCACCACCAAACTGGGCGACAGCCTGATGACGCAGGCGATCAATTTCCTGCGCAGCCAGTGCCTGAGGCACATCCATATTATGAACAGACAGCAGCCCATCCATTACCTGGTTTTTGATCTTGGTCTTGATAGACTGACGCAGCTCTCGTTCCATGTTCTTGCGAATTTCTTCACGGAACGCTTCTTCGCCGCCTTCTTTAACACCATACTTGGCAAAGAACTCATCGTTCATTTCCGGCAGAACAGGCTGACTGACAGCTTTAACCTTAACGGTAAAGGTAGTCTGCTGACCTTTCAGTTCTTCTGAGTGGTACTCTTCGGGAAAGGTCAGCTCAAGCACTTTTTCTTCACCGGCAGAAGCACCAATCAGGCCATCTTCAAAACCAGGGATCATCTGACCAGAGCCCAGCACCAGCTTCTGATCTTCAGCACTGCCACCCTCAAACGCTTCACCGTTCAGGGTACCAACGTAGTCAATCTCTACCTGGTCACCGCTCTCGGCAGCGCGCTCAACCACTTCCCAGGTGCGACTCTGTTCACGCAGGGTGCTGAGCATAGTGTCAACATCAGCATCCTGAACCGTGCTAACAGGCTTTTCAACCTTGATCTGGGCGAAGTCTTCCAGAGCGATTTCCGGGTACACTTCGAAGGTGGCAATGAACTCGAAGTCCTTACCTTCTTCCATGACCTTAGGTTCTACACTGGGGGAACCGGCAGGCTGGAGTTCCTCGCTGGAAATCGCTTCCATGTAGGAGGTCTGCATAACCTCACCCAGTACTTCCTGATAAGCGCCCTTTCCATAACGCTTCTTAACCACCTTGAACGGTACCTTGCCCGGACGGAAACCATCCAGACGGACACGGCGGCTCATTTCCTTAAGACGCTCCTCAACCTTGGCATCCACATCAGCCGCCGGAACAACGATAGTCAGGCGACGCTCAAGGCCGGAAGTCGTTTCAAGTGAGACTTGCATGGGTATTCCTCATAAAACCAGCTGTAGCAACATTCGGTCACTGAAAAGTGTAACAGGGTATCAAATTCTCATGCATCACTGAATAGCCGATGCATATCCCCTGCAACTACATCAATCCCCGGAAGACAGTCTTTTATGCGCTTATTATTGGCAACCAAAAGGCACTTGGATATCAGCACAATACCAAGATGACCTTTTCGCCACATACGAAAAATGGGGATAAGGCAAGCTTATCCCCATTTTTAACAATACATGGTGCGGAAGGAGAGACTCGAACTCTCACGCCTTGCGGCACTGGAACCTAAATCCAGCGTGTCTACCAATTCCACCACTTCCGCACAAAATCCCGCCAACCTGGCAGGATATTTCTTAAAACTGGGGTGGACGATGGGAGTCGAACCCACGACCGCAGGAGTCACAATCCTGAGCTCTACCAACTGAGCTACGCCCACCAGCACAACACCAACACACTACAACAACGAATTAAGTGGGGTGGACGATGGGAGTCGAACCCACGACCGCAGGAGTCACAATCCTGAGCTCTACCAACTGAGCTACGCCCACCACTAAATTCATACCGCCAGAAAGAAACTCACCGGCCAGTTGCGAAGCGCATCGTACTGATTTTTAAGCAGGATGCAAGCCCTACTCGCAAACCAGACAACACATCATCGAACCAACAAAACGCTTTTCAAAGACTGGCAAAGAAAACCGATCAGAAACACTGCATGGCGCGCCCGGCAGGATTCGAACCTGCGACCCACGGCTTAGAAGGCCGTTGCTCTATCCAACTGAGCTACGGGCGCATATACCCTTTATATCACAGGTTGTAACTGGTCGGGGTAGAGAGATTCGAACTCCCGACATCCTGCTCCCAAAGCAGGCGCGCTACCAGACTGCGCTATACCCCGAATCAGACGCTGCGAAGCGGCATGAGTGCTGCTCAACGACGGGGCGAATATTACCCGCAGCCTTTCAGTTCGTCAACGCCTCATCGACTACCTTTTTCCGTTAGGAAACGAGGACTTACAAAATGCTGTTAACAAAAATGCCACCCACATGCTTTCCTTTATTAAAGAACATTTTTGAGGGAAGCGACAAAATCGGATTACAACGCGTGCTCACAAGCCAACTTGAAACACTACAGCGAGCTCAACCGCAATCGAAAAAATTCCAGGCCAAGAAATAATGTGCCCCGTTATGCGTTGACCCATGCCACGATTTACCGCCGAAAATCTGTCATACTCCCCGCCTTCCTGAAACAGAAAAAACAAGTCACATCTCATGCAAGCAAAGATCATTGATGGCAAACGCATTGCTGACGGGATCACGGACCGCATAGCTGCTGCTGTAAAAACAAGACAGGAACACGGTCTCCGCACCCCGGGCCTGGCGGTGATACTCCTGGGCGAAGATCCCGCCTCCCGCGTTTATGTTGGCAAGAAACGGCGGGACTGCGATAAAGTCGGTTTCCTCTCTCGCTCCTACGACCTCCCCACCGCCACTACTGAAGAACAGCTGCTCACCTTAATTGATAACCTGAACAATGATCCTGAAATCGACGGCATCCTGGTTCAGCTTCCCCTTCCCGCCCACATCAACAGCACGCACGTGATCGAGCGCATCCGCCCGGACAAAGATGTTGACGGTTTTCACCCCTACAATATCGGGCGTCTCTGCCAGCGCAACCCGATGCTGCGCCCCTGCACCCCTAAAGGTGTTATGACACTACTGGAAAGCACTGGCGAATGCCTACGCGGCAAAAAATCAACCATTGTCGGCGCCTCCAATATCGTTGGCCGCCCCATGATGCTGGAACTGCTTCTCGCTGGCAGCACCCCAACCATCGCACACCGCTTCACCGCAGATCTGGCCTCCGAAGTAGCCAGTGCTGATATCGTTGTTGTGGGTGTCGGGAAACCAGGACTGGTCAAAGGCGAATGGATCAAACCAGGCAGCATCGTGATTGACGTGGGCATCAATCGTCTGGAAAGCGGCAAACTGGTTGGCGATGTAGAATTCGAAACAGCCGCTGAGCGCGCCTCCTGGATCACACCAGTACCTGGCGGTGTAGGCCCCATGACTGTCGCAACCCTGCTGGAAAATACGCTCTACGCTGCCGAGCACCTCCATCCGGACGCATAAGGCACACAAACAAAAAGGCCGGACATGAAGCCCGGCCTTTTTTACAACTATCAATTACATCGCATTGCGATAGATAGCCACGATCTCTTCATGAGTCGCCTGCTTGGGATTGGTCAGACCACAGGCATCCTTCAGCGCATTCTCTGCGAGCAGATCCAGATCTTCCTCTTTCACATTCAGCTCACGCAGGCCTGCAGGGATACCGACAGACGCTGACAGTTCACGGATCGCTTCCAGCGCTTTTTCAGCAGCCTGAGGCGCTTCCATGCCTTCAACATCCTTACCCATGGCACGCGCCACATCTGCCAAACGACCAGGGCTAACCTGCGCATTGTACTGCTGAACGTGAGGCAGCAGGACAGCGTTGCACACACCGTGAGGCAGATCGTAGAAACCACCCAACTGGTGCGCCATCGCGTGAACATAACCCAGGCTGGCATTATTAAACGCCATACCCGCGAGCAGCTGTGCGTAAGCCATTTGGTCACGGGCTTCCATATCTTCACCATTGTCGACCGCACGACGCAGATAAGAAGCGATCAGTTTGATAGCTTTCAGCGCACAGCAGTCAGTCACAGGCGTAGCAATTGTAGATACATAGGCTTCTACCGCATGTGTCAGGGCATCCATACCAGTCGCCGCAGTCAGGGAAGCCGGCATTCCCTTCATCAGCGCCGGATCATTGACGGACATGATCGGCGTGGTGTTTTTGTCAACAATCGCCATTTTCACGTGACGCTTCTCATCAGTAATGATGCAGAAACGGGTAATTTCTGAGGCAGTACCTGCAGTCGTATTGATCGCTACCAGCGGCAACTGAGGCTTGCCGGAAACATCGACGCCTTCGTAATCCTTGATTTCACCACCATTGGTTGCAACCAGCGCAATACCTTTTGCGCAATCGTGGGGAGAACCACCACCGAGGGAAATCACGAAGTCACAGTCATTTTCCTGCAGCAGTGCAAGACCATCACGTACGTTTTCGCAGGTCGGGTTAGGCTGAGTGCCATCATAAATAACGCTGGCAATCCCTTTTTCACCCAGCTGTTCAACCACATCGCCGACCAGACCAATATCGTTCAGCACTTCGTCTGTCACAACCAGCGCTTTCTTAAGGCCAAATCCAACAATATCGTTGATCGCTTCAGCCAGACATCCTTCACCCATGTGGTTGATGGTCGGCATGAAAAACTTGAAGGCACTCATGGTTAACACTCCATATCAGCATTACAGCTAAGCCTGTCGCCCTATGCGCGACAGCACCCAAAAACGTATGCGTACCAAGTTACCACCAGCCACAAACACTCATATTGACTTAACGCAAGGCGCAACCCGCGACGCAAGCACCATTGCATTGATCTTTGACAGTAAAAATGCCCAGTGTTCAAAGCTGTTTTGCCGACGACCAGCTGCAAACAAGAAGAACCAAACCCAAACAAGGCAACGGATCCAGACACAACATCTGTTCGTCCAGTCCCATCCAGAGAAAGTGCTATGTTTTAACCGCCCTATTCTTCCGACCTGATAGCGGAGCTGCCATGAAAGCACTGGTATTTGATGGTATTGAACGTATTGCACACACCACCGTTGCCGATCCTGAGATCTGCCACCCGCTAGACGCCATCGTTAAGGTAAAACTCTGTGCCATTTGCGGATCTGACCTGCATGTTTATCACGGCAGAGAATCCGGATTGGACCATGGCACCGTGATGGGACATGAATTTATGGGGGAAATCGTTGAACTGGGTAAAGACGTTAACAATATATCAATCGGCGACCGTGTCGTCAGCGCATTCTCCACCAGCTGCGGGCATTGCTATTTCTGCCGGGAAGGATTGACCAGCCGATGTCAGGCAAGCCAGGTATTTGGCTGGGTTCAACATGGACAGGGGCTACAGGGAGCACAAGCTGAGTATGTACGGGTTCCCAATGCTCAACACACATTGATGAAACCCTCACCGGAACTGTCAGATGAGCAAAGCCTGATGTTAGGAGATATCTTGTCCACCGGTTACCACGCCGCTAAATCCGCCGCCATTAAACCAGGTGGAACCTGCGCCATTGTCGGCTGCGGTCCGGTCGGCATGATGGCAGCAGTGGGCGCTCTTGAACAAGGCGCCGAAAGCGTTTTTATTATTGACCGTATTCCCGAGCGACTGGCCATCGCTGAACGTTTTGGCGCCACGCCTATTAACTTTGACACCACCGACGCCATACAGGTCATTAACGACGCGACAGATGGCCGCGGCGCAGATGCGGTGATGGAAGTGGTTGGCAGCCCCCAGGCCAGCTCACTGGCCTTCGATCTGGTTCGAGCAGGCGGAATCATTTCCATCGCGGGCGTTCATAATGAACCGCATTTCACCATCAGCCCAACTCAAGCCTACGATAAAAATTTGACGATTGTTTCGGGACGATGCCCCGCGCGTGCCTATATGGAAACATTGCAAGACGTTGCCAAGTCCGGTCGTTACGATTTATCCGCCATTATTTCTCATCGCATTACGCTGCAAGAAGGCTGCGAGGGTTATGATATGTTCGCGAATCGCCGGGACAACTGCACGAAAGTGGTACTTTCTATTTAAAGGTCATTCACTGCTGGTTCAGCCACGCCAAAAACACTCAAGCATAAAATGATGCCCCATAAAAAACCCCCGAGATTCGGGGGGTTCAAGATCTATCTTTAACGTTCAATACGCCAGGTTGTGCCTTCGCGACTGTCTTCCAGGATCACACCTTTCGACGCGAGTTCGTCGCGAATCCGGTCAGCCTCGGCGAAATCACGGTTTTTCTTGGCATCAACACGCTGGTCGATCATGGATTGAATCCAGGCTTCATCAACATCAGCACCGGATTTCAGGAACGCTTCCGGCTCTCCCTGAAGAATCCCAAGAATACCGCCTAGTTTGCGCAGCAACGCCGCCAGAGGCAGCGCCTTGCTGGCATCTTCACTGCGAACCCGATTGAGTTCACGCACCAGCTCAAACAGTACAGCCAGTGCTTCAGGTGTATTGAAATCGTCATCCATTGCGGCAAAGAAACGCTGCTCGAACGGATGATTTTCTGGCACTTCAACACCGGAGAGATCCAAATCCTTCAGCGCAGTATAAAGACGCCCAAGGCGGATACCCGCTTCTTTCAGACTGTCTTCGGAGTAGTTCATCGGGCTGCGATACTGGCTGGAGATCAGAAAGTAGCGCACCAGCTCCTGATTATACTTTTCCAGCACCTCGCGAATGGTGAAGAAGTTGCCAAGGCTTTTGGACATCTTCACGTTATCAACGCGAATAGCACCAGAATGCATCCAGGTATTCACGAATGTAACGCCGTTGGCCGCTTCACTCTGGGCAATCTCGTTTTCATGGTGAGGGAACTTGAGGTCGGAACCACCACCATGAATATCAAAGGTTTCGCCCAGGCAGCACTTACCCATCACCGAGCATTCGATATGCCAGCCTGGACGTCCCTTACCCCAAGGGGAATCCCAGGACGGCTCTTCAGGCTTAGCGCCTTTCCAGAGCACAAAATCCAACGGATCTTCTTTCTGTTCATCCACCTCGATGCGGGCACCAGCTTCCAGCTCCTCTAAGACCTTGCCGGACAGCTTGCCGTAGCCCTCAAACTTACGCACGCGGTAATAAACGTCTCCATTGCCCGGCGCATAGGCAAAGCCCTTTTCAATCAGGCCTTCGATCATGGTGATCATGCCGTCAACATGCGCGGTTGCACGGGGTTCCTCATCCGGATCCAGATTACCCAGCTGACGGAAATCCTCACGCATGGCGACAATCATCCGGTCAGTCAGCACATCAATAGACTCACCGTTTTCCAGGGCACGGCGAATGATCTTGTCATCCACATCGGTGATGTTACGCACATAGGTCAGGTTATAACCACGGGCACGCAGGTAGCGGGCCACCACATCAAACGCCGTCACAGTCCGTGCATGACCGATATGGCAGAAGTCATAAACCGTCATGCCGCAGACATACATCCGGACATTGTTGCCATCCAGCGGGGTAAAGGGCTCTTTCTTTCGGGTCAGGGTGTTATAAATCTGAAGCACGGTGTCGTCCTGTTTACTGTCTTTTTACCCAAACGTGATAACCGGCTTTTCCTCTGTAGAAAAGCCGGCACAGGGGATCATTATTTACCCTGGGTATCCTTGAGGCCGATGGTCAGGTTGAAAACGGGATTTTCAGCCGTGTGGTCCAAACGATCCGCCACGAAGTACCCTTCCCGCTCAAACTGGAAGCCCTGCTCCGGCTTTGCATCCGCAAGCCCCGGCTCAATCCAGGCCTGCATCACCGCCAGCGATTCAGGATTTACATGCTTCATGAAATCTTCTTCACCACGATCCGGTGCTTCGTGGGTGAACAGACGGTCGTAGATACGCAGTTCCGCCTGACGTCCGTGCGTGGCCGAAACCCAGTGAATCACACCGCGGGGACGAATACCCTCCGGCGGATTCTCCCCGACAGTGCCCGGCACCAACGTAGCACGGACTTCAACGATCTTGCCGTCATCATCCTTGACCACTTCGTCAGCCCGAATGACATAGGCACTGCGCAGACGAACCCACTCACCCAGCACCAGACGCTTGAATTTCTTACGGGACAGGGTGGTGTCTTCGGTGAAATCTGACCGGTCGATGTAAATCTCGCGGGTAAATGGCAGAACACGCTCACCCAGCTCAGGACGGTTAGGGTGTGCCGCCGCAGTCATTTCCTGAGCCTCGCCTTCCGGCAGATTGGTAATGACGACTTTCAGCGGATCCAGTACGGCCATAGCACGGGCTGCATTTTCGTTCAGGTCATCTCGAATCGCATGCTCCAGCATGGCTACATCCACGATACCGTCGGAACGGGTCACACCGATCATGTCGCAGAATTTGCGAATGGCGGATGGCGTATAGCCCCGGCGACGCATGCCTGAAATGGTCGGCATCCGTGGATCATCCCAACCGGATACAACAGCCTCATCCACCAGCTTCTTCAGCTTCCGCTTACTGGTCACGGTGTAGTTCAGATTGAGACGCGCAAATTCATACTGCCGCGGCTTATGGGGAACCGGCAGGTTTTCAATGAACCAATCGTACAGAGGCCGGTGATCCTGGAATTCCAGCGTGCAGATGGAATGGGTAATCCCCTCAATGGCGTCTTCCTGGCCATGGGCAAAGTCATAGCTCGGGTAGATGCACCATTTCTCACCGGTCTGGTGATGGGACTGCTTGCGAATCCGGTACAGGATCGGGTCACGCAGGTTCATGTTGGAGCTGGCCATATCAATCTTGGCCCGCAGCACCTTGGCGCCTTCATCAAATTCGCCAGCGCGCATGCGCTCAAAAAGATCCAGGTTCTCTTCAGCACTGCGTGTACGGTAAGGGCTATCCTTACCCGGCTTGGTGGCCCAGCCCCGGTATTCACTGGCTTCTTCCGGTGACAGGTCACAGACGTAAGCCTTGCCTTCACGGATCAGGTGCAACGCCCACTCGTAGAATGTATCAAAGTAATCGGAGGCATAACGCACCTCGCCCGCCCACTGGAAGCCCAGCCAGCGTACGTCTTCCTTGATTGCATCGACATATACCTGCTCTTCCTTTTCCGGATTGGTATCGTCAAAGCGCAGGTTACATTGCCCCTGGTATTTTTCAGCCAGTCCAAAGTTCAGACAGATGGACTTGGCGTGCCCTACATGCAGAAAGCCGTTGGGCTCCGGCGGGAAACGGGTGCAGATGGAAGCGAACTTGCCGTCGGCCAGATCTTTATCAATGATCTGCTCAAGAAAATGGCTGGGTTTGTCTGTGGTACTCATCGTATGCCGGTGAAACTCAGAAAATAAACGGTTGATAGACAGTAATATGAAGAAACGCGAAATCAGCGTCGGGTACGCTTACTGCCCGGCACTCTGTTCAATCTTGTTGCCCAGGGCCTGAATATCCTTGCCAAGGCCTTCCATGGTATTACAGCCGCCAGTCACCAGAATCATAACTGCCAGCAATGCAGTGGTGACCAGACCTGGTATCCTGCGTGTCATAGTAAATCCTTAGTGGGAATGCGCCTCTGCCGGAAATCAGCAGGGTGGGAAATGCCAATTGTCAATTAGACGCAGAGATTACCACTATCACTATAACAGTTAAATCCCCCGCCTTCGCCGGAATCACGGGCAAACCCGCGTTATTTTCTCGGACAATACCGACAGCAATACCAACAAGGCATTGGTCTTGGCGAAAACTGAAGCTATCATATGGCCAATCTGCACCCTCAACGGACAGCAGCAACCCTTCGGGCCGCGATTCGATCCGGGATCATCCCTGGACAGAAACAGCGGTCTGCCAGTAGTAACAGCATCTAAGGCACGTATATGGTAATTCTTCACACCAATTTCGGTGACATCAAACTGGAGCTGGATGCCGAGAAGGCGCCCAAGACTGTCGCAAACTTTCTGGAGTATGTGAAAAAGGGCCACTACAACAACACCATCTTCCACCGTGTCATCAACGGCTTCATGATCCAGGGCGGCGGTTTTGAGCCCGAGATGAAGGAAAAAGACACGGTTAACCCCATTGAGAACGAAGCCGACAACGGCCTGAAGAACGTCACCGGCAGCATCGCCATGGCCCGCACCATGGACCCCCACTCCGCCACCGCCCAGTTCTTCATCAACGTTGCCGACAACGACTTCCTCAACCACACCAGCAAAGACGCCCAGGGCTGGGGTTACGCCGTATTCGGCAAAGTGGTTGACGGCATGGATGTGGTCGAAAAGATCAAGTCTGTCCAGACCGGCAATGCCGGCTTCCACCAGGACGTTCCCGTGGAAGATGTCATCATTGAATCCGCCGAAGTGGTGGAGCCTGCGGTCGTTGCCTAGTCTCTTTATCTCAGACCTTCACCTGATGCCCGAGCGACCCGATGTCGCCCGGGCATTCCATGGTTTTCTGCAAGGCAAGGCGCTTGAAGCAGAATCGCTCTACATCCTGGGTGATTTCTTTGAATACTGGATTGGCGATGATGCCATGGACAGCTTTCATATTGAGATTGCCGAAGCCCTGCTCCGCTACACAGCAACAGGCCGGAACGTTTTCTTCATGCCCGGCAACCGGGATTTTCTGGTCGGCAAAGCTTTCTGTCGAAAGACTGGTGCTACTTGGCTGGATGATCCCACGCTGGTCACACTGGATGAAACGCCGATTCTGCTGATGCATGGTGATAGCCTCTGCACTTTGGATACCGGCTACCTCCGGTTTCGAAGAATCGTTCGCAACCCATTGATTCAATGGTTATTTAACCATCTACCACTGAAAACACGACAACGTATCGCTGAAAAGTTACGCACCAAAAGCCGCGATGCCGGTTCAGAAAAGCCCATGAGCATCATGGATGTGACGCCTGAAGCCGTTTCGGACATCATGCAGGCACATCAAACGCTAACGCTGGTGCACGGCCATACACACCGCCCTGCAACACATGCCGTACAACTGGACGAACCCCCCGCCCAACGCATTGTTCTGGGTGACTGGGACAAGGATGGCTGGTACCTGGAATTCAACAAAGGCCATTTTAACCTGGCGCATTTTCCGATCCCGAGCCTCTGAAACAGGTCGGGATCAGAAGAACGAGACTAAACCGTCTCAACAGTTTGGGCATCAACAACCTCCTCAGTCGCTTTCACGGGTACACCACTATGAAAACGAAACTCTGTGTCTGCCCGTAAAATCGCTTCACACTCAATCTCTGCAAAATCCGCAACGCGCGATGTTATCGACCCTTCTGACACATTCATAGCCAATACCAGGTAATCCTGGAAATGTCTCGCCTCAGACTTGAGCAGCGAGCGATAAAACTTGGCCAGCTCATCATCCAGATAAGGCGCGAGTTTGCTAAAGCGCTCGCAGGATCTCGCCTCGATAAATGCGCCAACAATCAGCGTATCAATCAAACGCAACGGTTCCTGCTTTCTGGCATGATCGCGCAACGTCGTTGCATAACGGGAGGCCGAAACATACCGGTACTCAACGCCCCGCTGCTGCATAATGGCAAAGACCTGTTCAAAGTGGCGAAGTTCTTCTCTGGCCAATCGGGACATCTTGTTCTGAAGATCGGTATGTTCGACATAACGGAACATCAGGTTGAGCGCAGTTGCTGCGGCCTTCTTTTCACAGTTGGCATGATCGATCAATAGGACATCCTGATTTTCCAATGCCGCTTGAATCCAGGCATCCGGTGTTTCGCACAGTAAGAACTCATTCAACTCTGGCAACACACCCATTTTTTCTCACTCCTCCCAGTCAGGTTGGGGTCATTATAAAAACAGCTGAAACAAAACCAAGTGCCGAACAAAAAAGGTCTACGCTTCAACGGGATAGCAACGTTTCCTTAAACCAATCATCAGGAGGCAGTCAATCATGCCGCTGAATCGCATACTCCTGTTCTTTTGCCTTTTCTTCTCGACACCCACACTCCTCTCTGCCTCCAACGCATTCCGACATAGCGCTCAACCGTTGTCAGTTCATCACTATAACGATCTGGAAACATTATTACTCAGTGGCCAACCGGTAAGGGCGCTAATCAATTACCAGTTTTGCGAATGTGACGATGACGCCAATATAGAAGAAGACGCAAGTGACACTCTTGAGGAACAATCGAACCATCATCGATTTATCGCCTCTGTTGACTGGCGAACCTTCTGGCTAATGCCTCCAGATCATACTGATCCCAACACGAATTGCCTGGTCACCTTCAAACATAACTTTATGAACACAGGGGACCTGAATTATCTGTTTGACAACGACACCACACCTGATCCTGCCCATGAACACACCTGGGTTAAAATGACCGTCAACTATGCCGTGTGCAGCGATACGCCCGAGCAACTGAACTTTCATATGAGCAAACGCATAGTGGCAGCCAACAACCCTCAGGAAAATGGCATGCTCTATCCACAGGAAACCTATAAATCACGGTTTTACGGCCACTGCCCTCTCAGCGCAATCCGCTTCTACAGGCATTGAGCAAAACAGGCACGCACGCCACAATTTGAACGAGCGTTTGAAATTAGAAGCCAGCATTGACATAGATCAATCGCAGCGTATTTTACCTCGGCTATGATCTGATCAAACCTTGGTCAAACGACATTGGATAGGGAGGTATACGGGCATGCGTGCTCTCAAGAAGATGCTGGTGATCGTCGACACCAGGCAGGACAAACATCTCGCACTGGCCAGAGCCCGGTTACTGGCAAAGGCCACTGGCGCCACCATCCACGCCCTGGCTCCCAACCCCCGAGCCAGTGAAGCCTCCCTTAAAGTGCTGGAAACCCTGATCAAGCCGTTGCAGGATGAAGGACTGGAAGTCATTCCCCACGAGCAATGGCACAACAACGCCGTGGAAACCATCACCCATGTTCGCCAGGCGGAAGGCTGTGACCTCGTCGTCAAACAGGCAAAGCGGGCTGACAACGTTGCTAAGGTCATCAGCACCCCTGAAGACTGGTCTCTGCTCCGCAAATGCCGGGTACCCGTGCTAATGGTCAAACATACCGCCCCCTGGACAGACGGTAAGATTCTCGCCGCCATTGATGCCAACCCCAATGACAGCGAGCACCAGGTGCTGAATGAAGTGATCCTGGAATATGCGGCGGCTATCGCCGGTCTCGCTGATGCCGAATGCCATATTGCCTCCGCCCACCCTGCCCCCATGCTGTCCTCTGCAGATCCGGACAAGCAGACTCAGGAAGGTATGCGTTTCAGCTATCAAGCAGGCTGCAAGCCCTTTGCCGACCGTTATGAGATCCCTGCAGAAGACATTCATGTCGAGGAAGGTCCGGCGGAAACCCTGATCCCTGCGATCGCCAAACGGATTGATGCTGACCTTGTAGTCATGGGTACTGTCGCCCGTACCGGCATCAAGGGCGCCCTGATGGGGAATACCGCCGAATTGCTGCTGGGTGCCATCGAGTGTGACGTCCTGACCCTGAAACCCCGTGACATCATGGAGCCACTGGAACAAACGCTCTACCGCTTCTAAAGCCAACAACAGCATAAATAAGCCGGCCACCATACCGGCTTTTTTTATGCCCCTACCAAGGCACTATTCACTAACAAAATACCCGCTATTTCGGTATTTCCTTAACTTGCCCGGGGCCTTCGAGTATACTTTTCGGGCCAGAAAAATTCTATAAACCCAGACGATGGCCCTGCCATAGGCTGGTTTTGCCACGGGATTCCCTGACGTATCAGCGCCTTTCCGGTACGTTCCGCCATAAAAACCGGCAAGCCCTGAAAGTGTCCAGCCCGAACCCCGTATGACAAGCCCGCCCGCACTTCCGTGGCAGGTGAAGTGATGAGGAAATCAAACGTGTTAGAAGCATATCGCGCCCACGTCGCAGAACGTGCTGCAGAAGGTGTACCGCCCAAACCTCTAAGTGCCGAGCAGGTCACCGGTCTGGTAGAGCTGCTGAAAAACCCACCGGCCGGGGAAGAAGACTTCCTGCTGGATCTGCTTGAAAACCGTATTCCCCCCGGTGTTGATGAAGCCGCTTATGTGAAAGCGGGCTTTCTGTCAGCCGTTGCCAAAGGTGAGTCCGAATCACCTCTGCTGACCAAAGAAAAAGCCGTTGAATTGCTGGGTATGATGCTCGGCGGCTACAACATTGAGACACTGGTCAGCCTGCTGGATGATACCGCCCTGAGCGCCCTGGCGGCTGAACAACTGAAAAAGACCCTGCTCGTCTTTGACGCTTTCCACGACGTGGAAGAAAAAGCCAAGGCCGGCAACGACAATGCCAAAGCCGTGCTGCAGTCCTGGGCTGACGCGGAGTGGTTCACCCAGCGCAGCAAAGTGCAGGACAGCATCAAGGTTGCTGTCTTCAAAGTCACCGGCGAAACCAACACTGACGACCTGTCCCCTGCACCTGACGCCTGGTCCCGTCCTGACATACCGCTTCACGCCCGCGCCGCCTACAAGATGCCCCGTGATGGTCTGACGCCAGAAGAGCCCGGCGTCACCGGCCCCATGAGCCAGATTGAAGCCATCAAGGCTCAGGGCCTGCCTGTCGCGTTCGTGGGTGATGTTGTGGGGACCGGTTCATCCCGTAAGTCCGCCACCAACTCCGTGCTCTGGTTCTTCGGTGATGATATTCCGGGTGTTCCCAACAAGCGTTCTGGCGGCATCTGTATCGGTAGCAAAGTGGCACCCATCTTCTTCAACACCATGGAAGATGCTGGCGCACTGGTATTTGAAGCCCCGGTTGATCAGCTCAACATGGGTGATGTGATCGAAATCCGTCCTTACGATGGCAAGATTCTGTCCGAATCCGGCGATGTACTCTCCGAGTTCGGCTTCAAGTCAGACGTTATTCTGGATGAGGTTCAGGCTGGCGGGCGTATCAACCTGATCATCGGTCGTGGACTGACCGACAAGGCCCGTGAAGCACTGGGTCTTGAAGCATCGGACGTCTTCCGCCGCCCTGCTGATGCACAAGCCAGCAGTAAAGGTTATACGCTGGCACAGAAGATGGTCGGTAAGGCCTGCGGCGTCGAAGGCGTACGCCCTGGCCAGTACTGCGAACCGAAGATGACCACTGTCGGCTCGCAGGACACCACTGGTCCCATGACCCGTGACGAGCTGAAAGACCTGGCCTGCCTGGGCTTTTCGTCTGACCTGGTCATGCAGTCTTTCTGCCATACAGCAGCCTATCCAAGCCGGTAGATGTTGAGATGCAGCATACTCTGCCTGATTTCATCATGAACCGTGGCGGTGTTGCACTGCGTCCTGGCGACGGCATCATCCACAGCTGGCTGAACCGGATGCTGATGCCTGATACAGTCGGAACCGGTGGTGACTCCCACACCCGCTTCCCGCTGGGCATCTCCTTCCCGGCCGGTTCTGGTCTCGTCGCCTTTGCTGCAGCCACCGGTGTCATGCCGCTGGATATGCCAGAGTCCGTACTGGTTCGCTTCAAGGGCGAAATGCAACCTGGCATTACCCTGCGCGACCTGGTTCACGCCATTCCACTGTATGGCATCAAGCAGGGTCTGTTGACCGTTGAGAAAAAAGGCAAAAAGAACATCTTCTCCGGCCGCATCCTTGAGATTGAAGGTCTGGAAACCCTAACCGCTGAGCAGGCATTTGAGCTCTCCGATGCCTCTGCCGAGCGTTCTGCCGCTGGCTGTACTATCACACTTTCAGAAGAATCCGTCGGCGAGTACCTGAAGTCCAACATCACCATGCTGCGCTGGATGATCAGTGAAGGTTACGGTGACGCCCGCACCCTGGAGCGTCGTGCGAAGAAGATGGAAGAGTGGCTGGCCAACCCGCAACTGATGCGTGCGGATGCTGACGCTGAATATGCCGCTGTCATTGATATCGACCTCGCGGACATCAAGGAGCCCATCCTCTGCGCCCCGAACGATCCCGATGATGCCCGTACGCTCTCCGATGTCGCCGGCGACAAGATCGACGAGGTCTTCCTCGGTTCCTGCATGACCAATATCGGTCACTTCCGCGCGGCCGGTAAGCTGCTGGAGCAGAACAGCGATCCGCTTCAGACCCGCTTCTGGATGTCGCCACCGACCAAGATGGACAAGAGCCAGCTTGAACAGGAAGGCTATTACGACATCTACGACAAAGCCGGCGTCAGAACCGAGATCCCGGGCTGCTCGCTGTGCATGGGTAACCAGGCACGCGTGGAACCCGGCGCGACTGTGCTCTCTACGTCAACCCGTAACTTCCCGAACCGACTGGGTGATGGCGCCAACGTCTACCTGTGTTCAGCGGAACTGGCAGCGGTCGGTGCGATTCTCGGCAAGATTCCATCCGCTGAGGAATACATGGCGTATGCCAAAAACATCAACGCCATGGCGGGTGATATCTACCGCTACCTGAACTTTGACCAGATCCAGAGCTACCAGGAAGCGGCGGATAACATTATCGCCAAAGCCGGTTAACCGAAGCCGGAAACGGGATCAGAGCTTCTGATCCCGTTTTTTTTCGCCCAGAAACCCAATAAGAAACAGGAATAACTATGGCAGGTAATCGACTCAGCCGTATTGTGGCCAAGACGCAGAAAGCCCCGCCTTTCATGCAATCCTGGGTATTGACGAAAGTGTTTGGCACCGCCATCAAGTTTGCCGGAACGGCCAAAGTAGATATTCATCATCTCAGCCACCAGGAAAGCCGGCTGACCATCAAAAACCGCAAGCGTGTACAAAATCACATTGGTAGCGTCCATGCCTGCGCCATGGCGCTACTGGCGGAATCCGCCACGGGGTATATTGTGGGAATGAACGTGCCAGATGACCGGGTGCCGGTAATCAAGAGCATGCATATTGATTATGTAAAACGCGCGACGGGTGATCTCCACGCGGTAGCCCACCTTACAGATGAGCAAATCCAACAGATTCAGACCACCGAAAAAGGTGAAGTCACCGTCGCTGTCACGATAACCGATGAAAAAGGCGTTGAGCCTATCAAGGCCGAAATGATTTGGGCCTGGACTCCAAAGCGCCGGTAAAACATCTCATATCCGCCAGGTGTCCTCAGAGGTGACAATGAAGGGCACCTTGCAACTCCCCCCTAAAATCCACCATTTTTAGACATTAGATAGCGTAACCTTTAGCTGTTTAATGGTGTCTGACGGGTTCTCTGAGCCTCTACCATACTGGCAACTTGCATAATATTTAGTAAATGTAACCGCAACTTCTGCCAACTCAGGCGCACTCTCTGCTATCCGCTGACCGTAAGCAATCGGACCTTCACTGGGGTATCGCGGAAAGCCTTTTTTGGCCATTTTCCGGCAAAAGCGATCGTATAATTTTTCCAGCGCTGTCCGTTTTATCCTGCCAGGCCACAATAAAACTGCGCTCATCACCATTAAAAACAGGGCGGTGGCACTGGCCAAGACAATTGTCAGCGTCTGGTACATGTCACGATCACCAAACAGACGCCGGAACAGTGCTTCCTGACTGTTGTGGTGGTAACCCAGCACCCTGCGCTGCCACTGGTATTCCAGTTTTTCCCAGGACAAACGCATCTTGTTCAGCAGATCAACATGCCGGAATCGAACCGGTGAGAAAGGCCGTTCACTCAAAAAGCTGCCTTCCCCGGCAACCGCTTCTTCCAGCCCTTCACGGACACGCTCCGGCGAAACAGCCGCGGTAGGATCAACCCGCATCCAGCCACTCTCCGGCACCCATATTTCGGCCCAGGCATGGGCATCAAACTGTCGGACCTGGATAACACGATCATCCGGTTTGTACTCGCCTCCCTGGTACCCTGCAACCACACGGGCAGGGATACCCGCAGCTCGCATGACAAACACAAACGCTCCGGCATAATGGCTGCAAAAGCCCTGGCGGGTAGAAAAGAGAAATTCATCAATGGTATTCGCACCCAGTAACGGCGGCCTTAGCGTGTAATAAAACGGCTGGGTTCGAAACTGTTCCAGTAAAGCGTTGGTGATCTTGAGCGGATCGCCATCAAATTGCTTTGACAGCTTTTCACCGTAGCCGCGCGCTTCCCAATCACCATCATAGGGCAAGCGCAGGTTGAGTTCGGCCATCCATGCTGGCAAATCCCGCTCATCTGCTTGCCGCATATGGGACTCCAACTGATAGGCCATCCTGAAATCAACTGGATTACGGGGGATTAGCCGATAATCGCGGGTCACCCCGGCATCTACAATCGGTTTCCAGGCTGGTCCCAGAGAGAACAGCCAGGACTGGCCAGTAGGCTCCAGGATAATGTCGTAACGGTATTCCGGATCAGCATCCTCATCTACCCTGTACCAGGAGGGGGTCGGATACCATCGAACCAGCCCATCCTCCGTGATATCTTGCCTTACCGACAATTTATCATGATCTTCCTGAGACCAGGTTCGACCGTCGAAATGGCTCATCACGATGCCACGCCAGTAACGCTCTTCTGGCGGCGGGACCTTGCCTTCAAAGGTGGCCCGAAATGCCAGTTTGTCCGACTGGCTCAACCGTGCGATATCACCCGGGCTCATGGAATCGCTGACACCCGTGGTCGCATCCCGCTCAGGCATCGGCACAGACCACAACGGCGGAATACGGGGAACCACTAAAAAGAGAATCAGCATCATGGGCAAAGCCTGTGCCGACAGTATGGCGCCTCGCCGAAAGACAAACCCCAGCCCCTTCCTGCCACTTTGGTAATGCAACGCAGCCATTGCGGATACAACAACCACCAGAACAACGAGCAGATAACCTGCCATCAAAATACTCTGGGAAAAGAGCAATCCGGTGACCACAATGAAAAAACTCAGCAGCATGATAATCCAGGTATCACGCACCGCTTTTAATTCGAGCAGCTTCATGGAACAGGCTGCCACCAGCACAGAGGCGCCGGCAGCCAAGCCAACCAAGGTTTTAAATTCGATATAGATACTGATGGAACAGAATACGACCAGCAGTACCTTCAGCCATGTGGACGCCTCACCACATTGCCCCTGAAGCTGACGATAACGCCAGTAAACACAGAAGATCACTGTTCCGAT
This sequence comes from uncultured Kistimonas sp., assembly GCA_964291505.2. Taxonomy (GTDB): domain Bacteria; phylum Pseudomonadota; class Gammaproteobacteria; order Pseudomonadales; family Endozoicomonadaceae; genus Kistimonas. The sequence continues at coordinate 1,823,940 of OZ220216.1, forward strand.
AACCGCAAAAGGCAGCACGGGAAACAAGGGCGCGCTGACCAGCAGCAGCGTTGTCACCAGCCAAATCGTGGAAGATCGTGCTATCCGTTGGGACATCCTGCTTTACCCATTTCCAAAGCCTGTTTCTCTTATTCTTGGCCCACAACCGCTTTGTTCTGTGCCTGATGGGATCACTACGTTGAACCACAACAAAACCCCATTTTTTGCACTACTTTTTTCTATCCAGCCACTCGACCCACGAAGGACATCACATTGTCACAGTTTTTGTCATCATCCTGGTGGTCCCAGGTAGAGCAAACCATTGCCGACGCTGGCAATCTGAAAATCCCCACAGCCATACGCACCATCTGTCTGAATATCACCGTTGTGACACCGGAAGGTCAGACACTTCCCCTGGCCATGAAAAACGGATTGTTTGTTGCCAGGCACCAATCTGACGCCACTGCTCACATCACTCTGCCACTTGATGTAGCACGCCGCATCTTTATCGAAAACGATACAGCCGCCGGATTCAAAGCCTTCTTCAGGGGGCAATTGAAAGCCTCTGGCGACTTACGCTGCCTGTTTACACTCCATACCGCACAACCAACCCCAACCCAGCGCCACCTGCAGCAAACCATTGCCGCATTTACGGATTAGTATCATCTTTCCCAAAAAGTGCCAATGCAGTAAGACAGTCTTGCACATGCGCTTCCCCCTGAGCAGGTTCAATTACACGGTCCGTCAGCCAGAGGCCAAATTGCGCCTGCTGATCCGCATAATGCAAGATCAGACCACACAGTCTTGAAAGCTTTTCTTCAGTCTCATGTCCTGAAACTGTGCGGAAATCCAGCCAAAAACGCTCGTCGGCATAATCATGAAATTGCTTGGTCAACAACTCACCGGTCCGCGAAAAAGATTTCCAGCTGACATGCGCTAACGGGTCGGTCGGTACGGTTTCGCGCAAACCGGCGAAGTCTTCATTACCATCGGGTCTCACCGCGCCTTCGCCCTGACCTGTCAACGCCAGCGACTCAACCTCAAGATCAGACTGATCCGGTGCAGGGTACACCAACGTTTCCAGTTTCAGATCAACCCAGCTCCACGCATGAAACAGACCCAGCGGGAATTCGGTGGATACCCTCAACCTGGCAGGCCTGAGCCAACCGCGCTGGTGGGTAGGATGCCAAACCATCACTTCGTCACTTTCCTGATAGGGTTCTGCCGTGGTCAGCCGTCCCAACCATCCCAGCTGAATCCCGTGTTGAGAGCGTCCTTGTGCCGCTTGAACGGTAACCACAAACCCGGCGTCCTGACCGGCATGCACAGACTCAGCGCCATGCCCTGACACCGTCAAACCTGCGAGGTTCTTCCAGGTATGCAGCATGGTGACCAGAAACAGCCCAACCATGAAAAAACTCACCACATAAGACAGGCTGTTCTGGTAATTAATAGCCGCGAGAAACACCAGGAATGCTACCAGAAGAAAGCCATAACCGACTCTCGAAGGCACAATGAAAATACTTTTCTGGTTCAGCGTGACATGGTTGGCAGGCGGAATGCGTCGGGTCAACCAGCGATCAAATCGTTTCTGCCAGGTAGTCCTTATCATCACGACTGACCCTACACATCAACTTCTGACAATAACTCATTGGTACCAGAGGCATTTTTTCTGGCGATGACCCTATGACGACAGACTGGCTGAAATACCACCTGCAGATCTTCCGGTATCACATAATCCCGCCCTTCCATCAGTGCCCAGGCCTTGGCCGCCGACAGCAGACCTAATGCCCCACGAGGCGAAAGACCGCAAATAAATCGATTGCCGTCCCGCGTGCCGGCCACCAGCTTCTGGAGGTAATCAAGCAGCGACTCGCTCACATGGATACTGTCGGCTTGTGACTGCAGGTCGATCAACGTTTCCGCCGTCATGATCTGCCTGAGCGTATGTAGTTGCATCCTGCCGGACTTCCCCTGAAACAGTATCCGCTCAGATTTAGCACTGGGGTAACCCAGCGTAATCCGCATCAGGAAACGGTCCAGCTGGGATTCCGGCAAGGGAAACGTACCGCGCTGAGAAGCAGGATTTTGAGTGGCGATAACAAAGAAAGGCTTCGGGAGTGAACGGGTTTCACCCTCTACGGTCACCTGCCCTTCTTCCATGGCTTCCAGCAGTGCACTTTGCGTTTTCGGCGTAGCCCGATTGATTTCGTCGGCAAGAATCACACTGGAAAAGACAGGGCCCGGGTGGAAAACAAATGCTGAGCTACCCTGGTCAAAGACAGAAACACCCAAAATATCGGCAGGAAGAAGATCACTGGTAAACTGAATGCGTTGATACCCTAAGCCCAGCACTTGGGCCAAGGCATGTGAGAGGGTTGTCTTACCCATCCCCGGCAGATCTTCAATCAAGAGGTGGCCACGGCTTAAAAGCGTGCAGAGTGCCAGTCTGACCTGCTGCTCCTTACCGACAACAACCCGCCCCAACTCTTCAACAGTCTCATGAATAATACTCATACAGTCCAATTGCACTTTATTATGATCATTGTTTCTAAGCGTAGCGTCAAAACGGCAGACTATTGGCCACTGAGTCTCTAAATCCCTGTACTCAGTGGCATTCCGCAGGTTCAGCCACCCAAACGCTCTAACCCACGGGAGAGGTCTTTCATAAGATCTTCCACCGCCTCCAAACCTACGGCGACACGAACCAGATTCTCAGTGATGCCGGCACGACGCTTGTCTTCATCACTCAGGCGACAATGGGTTGTGGTTGCCGGGTGAGTTATCGTCGTCTTTGCATCGCCCAGATTGGCGGTTCTTGAGATGATTTGGACACTATCAATGACCTGCCAGGCCGCTTCTCGTCCACCCTCCACTTCAAACGCCAGAACACCGCCAAAACCTGACTGCTGTTTTTGTGCCAGCGTATGTCCGGGGTGCTCTGGCAATCCGCAATAATGGACTTTTTTCACGCCATCCTGAGCCTGTAGCCACTCCGCGAGAAGTCCTGCGTTACGGCAATGTGCATCCATACGCAGTTTCAGGGTTTCGAGCCCCTTCAGGAAAACCCAGGCATTGAAAGGGCTCAGCGTGGCGCCCGCAGCACGTTGCCAGATATTCACTTCATCAACAACACTGGCAGCACCAACAACAACACCGCCCAGGCAACGCCCCTGCCCATCAATGTATTTGGTCGCTGAATGGATCACGATATCAACACCCAACGATAAGGGGCGCTGCAAAGCAGGGGTACAGAAACAATTGTCTACCGCCAGCAAAGCCCCTTGCTCACGGGCCAGTCGGCCAATGGCTTCGAGATCAGCCACTTCACCTAGCGGATTGGAGGGCGTTTCCAGAAACAGCAGCCGGGTTTCCGGACGAACAGCCTCCTGCCACTGCTCAAGATCGACCAGATCCACAAACGTTGTGCTAACACCAAAACGATCCATGTACTTGGCAAACAGGGTCACGGTGGTACCAAACACACTGCGCGAACACACCACGTGATCACCCGCCTTCAGCACCGCCATGCAGACGCCCAGAATGGCAGCCATGCCCGACGCCGTGGCGCAGGCACGCTCGCCGCCTTCCAGGGCAGCCATCCGCTCTTCGAACATGCGCACCGTGGGATTGGTATAGCGGGAATAGACATTACCCGGTTCATCGCCGGCAAAGACCGCCTGGGCCTGGGCCGCAGATTCATAGGTAAAACTGGAACTGAGAAACAGCGCTTCACTGTGCTCACGCTCGGCAGAGCGGGTGATGCCCGCACGGACCGCCAATGTTTCAAAATCGGCGTCTGCCAGTTCGTTGCCGACCCATGCGCTATCGTTTTTATCGTTCATAATGATCCTGATACTGCGTGTCGGATAGAGATCGTTTGCCGCCCCTCCGGCCGGGCATTACGCCCGGCCTCCTCCTGTTCGGCAAACTTTATGCGTCAGGCGGATTCGTTATGCATATCGATGACCGCATTCTCCCGCGCCTCGCGCTCAAGCTTGGCACTGTCACTGCGCTGCATGGCCAACTGATTCAGATAAACCTCATCGATATGGCCCGTGAGGTATTTGCCATCAAAGACCGAGCAGTCAAATGCGACCAGATCCGGGTTACCTGCCCGAACCGCCTCAATCAGATCATTGAGCTCCTGATAAATCAACCAGTCAGCACCAATCTGCTGGCAAACTTCCTCATCACTCTGACCATGGGCAATCAGTTCGCTGGCCGTCGGCATATCGATCCCGTAGACATTGGGAAAACGCACGGCCGGTGCAGCGGAACAGAAATAGACTTTCTTTGCCCCCGCATCACGCGCCATCTCAATAATCTGTTTACAGGTTGTGCCTCGCACAATCGAGTCGTCGACCAGCAGGACATTCTTGCCCTTGAACTCCAGATCAATGGCATTCAGCTTCTGGCGAACGGACTTCTTGCGCTGAGTCTGCCCCGGCATAATAAAAGTCCGACCAATGTAGCGGTTCTTAACGAAACCTTCGCGATAACTGACACCAAGCCGTGTAGCCAGTTCCAGTGCTGCGGTTCGGCTGGTATCCGGAATGGGCATGACCACATCGATATCGTGATCAGGGAATTCTGCCAATATCTTGTCCGCCAGCTTCTGCCCCATACGAATACGGGACTTATAGACGGACACTTTATCCAGAATCGAATCAGGACGGGCAAAATAAACATATTCAAAAATACAAGGCGTACAGGTGGCTTCAGATGCACACTGACGCGTATGCAGCTGGCGATTCTGGTCAATATAGACCGCTTCACCAGGCCGGATATCACGCACCAGTTTGAAACCCAGAACATCCAGCGCCACGGATTCAGACGCAATCATGTACTCCTTGCCATCGGCCGTATCCCGCTCACCGAATACCAGCGGACGAATACCATTAGGATCACGAAAACCGACCACACCATAGCCATTGATCACGGCAACGACAGAATATCCTCCTTCACAACGACCATATACCCGTTCAACCGCCGTGAAAATATCGTCCGGTGTCGCAGACAGCTTACCCTGCTGCTGCAATTCATGGGCAAATACATTCAGGAGGATTTCGGAGTCGGAGCTGGTGTTGATGTGGCGGAGTTCAGTGCGGAAGAGATGATCCTTGATGGCATCGGCATTGGTAAGATTGCCGTTGTGAGCCAACGCAATGCCATAGGGCGAGTTGACATAAAACGGCTGCGCCTCGGCCGAACTGGACGAACCCGCCGTCGGGTAACGGACATGGCCGATACCGGTGCTTCCCTCCAGCAGTTTCATATGCCGGGTTCGAAAGACATCCTTGACCAGCCCGTTATCCTTACGCATGAAGAACCGTCCTTCATGACAGGTCACGATGCCGGCAGCATCCTGCCCGCGGTGCTGAAGCACCGTCAGCGCATCAAACAGCGCCTGATTGACATGGCTGGAGGCCGAGATTCCGACAATACCGCACATTCAGATTTCCTCATCACTTGCAAACAATGACTAACAAACCGTATGCAGGACGCCCGCGATCAACGATTGTTGACCGCCGGCGCCATCCAATCAAATACCATTGATTTCGACCATTCAGCCACCAGTTCAAAATGGGGAACCAGTACCGAATCACGCCACCACGCATCCTGCTGGACCGGCAGGTAGGAGGCTATTCCCACCAGAGTAACCACCAGCAAGCCACCGCGCAGTGCGCCAAACACCATACCCAGGGAGCGGTCAGTCCCTGTCAGGCCGGAAAATTCCACCAGCTTGCCAATCAGGGTATTGATAATGCCGCCCGTAATGAGGGTCAAAATGAAGAGAATGGCGGCAGCGACGATGACGCGGAGTGAGGGCGTTTCAATATAATTCGCAAATAAAAGCGACAGGGAACCACTGAATAACCAGGCAATGATCACCGCCGCAATCCAGGTCAGCAGTGACAACACTTCCCTGAAAAAACCCCGACGAAGGCTGATCAGGCTGGAAATGACCGTAATCCCTACAATAACCCAGTCAACCCAGGTAAACGCCATAACAAAGATCCTGTCGGGCAATAACACCGCTCAGGTCACCAGGCCCGGTGGCAACCATTGCTGAAAGAGTGTGAATTACACTACAGGGTGGAAGATTTACCCTGTACCGCATGGCAAGGGATTCTAACAAAGAGACAAGAGTGAATATAGAGACTCGGCCCGCGATAAGCCCTTATAGCACGATCACGGGCGATACCTGACAACCAGGCCTTCCAGCTCATACCCTTTATCAAGTTCAGTCAGCAGGGTTTCTGCCTTGTTACGAACCAGTTCAGGGCCGACATAGACACGCACCACGGATTTCCCGTCGGACAAAGTCACGGTGCGCAAATAGGCCCGGTAACCATCCTTACGGAGCCGATCTCTCAATGCTACCGCGTTTTCCTTTTGCACAAACGCGGCAAGCTGCAAGGTCCAGCTGACAGGAATGTGACCAGCGCCCAGCTCGGGGACGGCATTATCTTTCGCCGCCAACTCTTCATCATCCACTGGCTCTTCAGGCAGAGCGGGTAACGGCCTGTCAATCTCGGCGACATAAACCGGGACTTCCGGCACGGGTAATGGCGACGGTATCTGGGCAGCTTCATCATCCCGGAATACGGCATCATCAAACAGCAACGGATAAAGCAGCAGGCCTGCTGCGATCAGCACCGCTGCGCCGGTGATACGTTGTTTCTTAGCCAGTTCCATGGTTGCCGCCAGTCTCATTGAGCAAACCCGGCCATTGTAACCGGTTTATTGCACAAAATTGGAGTCTGTCATTCATACTGCGCTTGACGTTACCGATCCTGCAGGTGCTGAAGACTTTCTGAAACCGTATGGAACGAACCGAATACCACAACCGTATTGGTTTCATCATCAACTTCAAGCGCCGCATCTAAGGCATCGGCCACATTTTCATGACATTGAACCCGTTGCCCACGACTGATCAGGTGGTCTGCCAGTGTTTCTGCGGGTAGTGCCCTCGGCCCATAACCGACAGCCGCGACATGCCATTCGTTGAAAACATCATCAAATCCATTCACGACACCACCAAAATCCTTGTCGTCCAACATAGCCAGTACGGCTGTAAGACGTTGCTCAGACATCAGCGTCTTCAGACGCTCGGCGAGATACTGTGCCGCCTGGGGGTTATGAGCAACATCCAGGATGACAGTCACCTCCCGGCCATCCTGACGGCGAACCTGAAGCTTCTGCATGCGCCCGGCAACGGCTACTTTAGTCAACCCCGCATTAATCGCAGAGACAGATATTGGATACGGCAACAGCAGAATAGCCTCAAGGGCGCAAGCTACACTGGTCAGCGGCAGCTCAGGTTCAACCAGGCCAGACAAAGTCACCTTTTCACTCGCAGAGCCTGTGCCTCGGAAGATTAATCCTTTATTGCATCGCTCAATTGCAAAATCGTTTTCCCGCAGAAAGGGTTTCGCCCCAATTTTATCAATCACTGAGAGCAGGCTTTGAGGGACAGGAAAGTCACCGAACAACGCCGGTTTCTCATGCCGGTAAATACCCGCTTTCTCTGCGGCAATCGTATCAATGTCGTTGCCCAACCACTGCTGATGATCGAGTGCAACGGTGGTAACAACGGCAATATCAGGCTCAATGATATTGACAGCATCCAGCCTGCCACCTAGACCAACCTCTAACAAAAGAACATCCAAGTCACTTTTGCTGAAAATAATCAGAGCAGCCAGTGTGGCGAACTCAAAATAGGTCAGGAATGTATCACCCCGCGCAGCATTGACCTGCTCAAAGGCCTCGCAAAGCTGCTGATCGGAAACCATTTCCCCCTTGATTCGGACTCTTTCATTGAAACGCAATAGATGAGGCGACGTGTAGGCTCCAACAGTCAAACCACCTTCGCTCAACATGGCATCCAGTAAGGCAACCGTACTGCCCTTCCCATTGGTACCCGCCACAGTAATCACCGTGGGTGCCAGTTTTTCTGGCAACAACCGTCTGGCCACTTCACCAATGCGGTCCAGCCCCAGCACCATATCATGCTCGGGGCGTTGCGCTTCCAACCATGACAACCAGTCAGCAAGTGAATCAAATGACATAAGGCATTCCCAGCACTAAAAAAATCGGATGAAAGAGAGGCAGGAAACAAGTGTTCGGGAGGAGAAAGCCTGTAGCACAAATGCCACAGGCCAATTAATCAGCTATCGAAAGCGGCATCCTGCTCAGGATCTGGCGCTGTTGCAACAGCGACATCTCCCGATTGATGACGCATCATACGCGATAACATCCGGGCAATCGTTGGCTTCATATCATGACGGTGGACGATTTTATCAATCGCGCCATGCTCCAACAGGAATTCACTGCGCTGAAAGCCTTCCGGCAGTTTCTCGCGCACTGTTTGTTCAATCACCCGAGGGCCGGCAAATCCCACCAGCGCCTTAGGTTCCGCCAGGTTAATATCACCCAGCATGGCAAGACTGGCAGAAACACCGCCATAGACGGGATCGGTCAACACAGAAATAAACGGGATACCGGCCTGTTTCATACGTTCCAGCACGGCACTGGTTCTGGCCATCTGCATCAGAGAGAACAACGCTTCCTGCATCCGGGCACCGCCACTGGCAGAAAAGCAGACCAGCGGAATATTGTGCGCCAGGCAGTATTCCCCTGCCCTGACAAACTTCTCTCCCACAACCGCGCCCATGGAACCGCCCATAAAAGCAAACTCAAACGCTACAGCAACCACCGGAACTTCATTGATCAAGCCCCTGAAACAAATCGCCGCGTCTTTCTCACCAGTCGCCTTCTGCGCCTGGGCCAGGCGATCCTTGTACTTTTTACTGTCACGGAACTTCAACCGGTCTTCCGGCTCCAGCTCGGCGAACATTTCCAGACGATCCTCAGAATCATCCAGAAAACGCTCCAAACGCACCCGCGCAGAAATGCGCATATGGTGGTCACATTTCGGGCATACATCCTGGTTGCGTTCCAGCTCGGGACGATAAAGAATGGCGTCACATTTGACACACTTCTTCCACAACCCTTCAGGCACATTACTTTTTCCCGTCTTTTTTGCATCCATACGGGAGAGAGATGGAATCAACTTGTCTAGCCAGTTGCTCATAGACCTTTCCTGTAAGCCCGTGCCTGTCCTTCGCTGGTTGACCGGCATCCGCATCGATGCCGGTTGTTCAGGGAAAACAGGTTAGCAGGCATCCATTCTGCTGCGCATTTCCGCCAGCTGCTGTTTTACGGCCTTGCCGCCTAACGCCGGCGTTGCTTCTGCAGTGAGTGTTTTAACCAGCGCGGTGCCGACAATCACACCATCAGCCACCTGGCTGATGGCCGCAGCCGTATCACCATTATGAATACCGAAACCCACACACACCGGGAGTTTCGTCATTGTCTTGATGTGCGCGACACGTTCGCGGACACCGTCCACATCCAACGTTGCCGCACCGGTTACCCCTTTCAAAGAGACATAGTAGACATACCCACTGGCCGCCTCACAAATATGACGGATGCGCTCATCAGGCGTTGTTGGTGCAAGCAGATAAATCGCATCCAACTCATGGCGACCCAGCGCTTTCAACAGCTCTGCCGAATGCTCCGGCGGACTGTCCACCACCAGTAAGCCATCAACACCCGCCTCGGCTGCAGCCTGGGCAAACTGCTCATAGCCCATGATCTCGACCGGGTTCAGGTATGTCATCAATGCAACCGGTGTATCATTATCGGTTTTACGAAATTCGGAAACCATTGCCAGAACGTCAGCAAGTGTAACGCCCTGTGACACACCGCGCTCATGAGCTGCCTGGATGACCGGACCATCAGCCCCGGGATCAGAAAACGGCACTCCCAATTCAATGACATCAGCACCTGCTGCCGCCATTTCAAGCATCAGATTGACTGTATAGTCTTTTTGCGGATCACCTGCGGTAATGTAGGGGATCAGCGCCTTGCGCCCCTCACCCTCAAGACGGGCAAAGCATGCCTTGATACGACTCATAATCACTGCCCCCTCTTACAGCTCGATGCCGTCAATTTCAGCAACGGTATGGATATCCTTGTCCCCACGTCCGGACAGGTTCACGAGAATGCTCTGTTCCGGCGACATCGTTGGCGCCAGTTTTTTCACCCAGGCCAACGCATGACTGCTTTCCAGGGCAGGCATAATACCTTCATAGCGGGTCAGATCGCGGAATGCCGACAAGGCCTCATCATCATTGACGTGAACATATTTAGCCCGGGCAGATTCTTTTAACCAGGCGTGTTCCGGTCCTACACCAGGATAATCCAGCCCGGCGGAAACTGAATGGCTTTCAATAATCTGACCAGCATCATCAGACATGATATAGGTCCGATTGCCGTGAAGAACACCGCGACGTCCGGCGCTCAGACGAGCCGCATGACGACCGGATTCAATACCTTCACCGCCGGCTTCCACGCCGTAAATTTTGATGTCAGTGTCATCAATGAACGGATGGAAAAGCCCCATCGCATTGGAACCACCACCTACGCAGGCCACCAGCGCATCAGGCAACCTGCCTGTCATATCCAAACACTGTTTCCTGGCTTCACGCCCAATAATGCTCTGGAAAGTACGCACCATTTTCGGATAAGGATGAGGACCAACCACTGTGCCCAGCAGATAGAACGTATTATCGATATTGGTGACCCAGTCACGCATGGCTTCGTTGATTGCATCTTTCAGGGTCTTGGCGCCCGCCTCTACCGGCACAACCTCAGCCCCGAGCAGTTTCATACGATATACATTGAGCGCCTGTCGCCGCACATCTTCGGCACCCATATAAACCACACATTCCAGACCCAGCCGGGCTGCGACGGTTGCCGTCGCAACACCGTGCTGACCGGCACCGGTTTCGGCGATAATCCGGGTCTTACCCATCCGTCGCGCCAGCAGCGCCTGACCAATGGCATGATTGATTTTATGAGCACCGGTATGGTTAAGGTCTTCACGCTTGAGATAGATCTGCGCGCCACCCAGAAGATCCGACCATCGTTCAGCATGATAGAGTGGTGAAGGACGCCCGACATAATGGGCGAAATCCTTGTCCATTTCTTCCAGGAACGCGGGATCCTTGATATAGGTTTCAAAGGCTTCTTCCAGCTCCTGTACGGCAGGAATCAGGGTTTCGGGGGAAAAACGTCCACCGAACGGGCCAAAGTAGCCCCGCTGATCGGGCATGCTATAACGGGTTTTCTCAGTCTCCAGAGACATTATCTACCTCTCTCATGAATGCCCTGATAAGGGCTGCATCCTTAACGCCTTTTTCACACTCAACACCACTGCTCACATCTACACACCAGGGTTTCACCTGGGTGATGGCCTCACCGATATTGTCAGGCCCCAATCCTCCGGCCAGCATGACCGGGCAGTTCAGTCCTTCAGGGATCAAATCCCAGTCACACAATTCACCGGTTCCACCGAATGCATCAGGATTGTAGCTGTCGACCAGGAATGCGCTGGCACCGGGCCAGGCATCACTCACTGCGGCATAATCCTCACCCTGACGCAGACGAAGTGCCTTGATATAGGGCAATCCCCACTGCCGACAGAAGTCATCGTTTTCATAACCATGAAACTGAATAGCATCGAGCGGAACGCGAGCCAGCACTTCGTCCAGCCAGGCCGCCGTCGGGTTAACAAACACCCCGACAATGGAGACTTTCCCTTTTACTTCTGCCGCAATTCGACTTGCCACCTCAGGGGTTACGGCGCGAGGACTGGGTGCATAGAACATAAGCCCAATGGCATCTGCACCGGCTTCCACCGCCACATTGGCCATCTCAGGATTCCGCAAACCACATATCTTGACGCGAGAACGCCCATTTTGCGTTGAACATGTCTGGAAAGTGTCTGCGTCAAATAACATGCGGAACCCTGAGCAATTCTTTTACAGGTTTAACAATGGTGCGATAAAACCAGGCCCCAAGGGGTCTTCTGGCAGGTTAAATTCCGCCGGATAAATGACATTAACAAAATAAAGACCATAGGGTGGTGCGGTCGCTCCGCCCATTCTTCTGTCCCTGGCCTCCAGCACCTCTCTCGCCCAGACCGGCTCTCGTTTACCAGAACCGATGGCCATCAAAACACCGGCTATATTGCGCACCATATGGTGCAGAAACGCATTGGCCTGAACATCAATCACCAACAGATCGCCAAAACGTTTAACACTAAGACTGGTAATTTCCCGCACCGGGTTCTTGGCCTGGCACTGAACGGCGCGGTAGGACGTAAAATCATGTTCGCCGATCAGGTAACGGGCCGCCTCAACCATTCGCCGCTCATCCAGAGGACGGTAATTCCAGGTCACGCCCCTGGGCAATATCGCCGACCTGACGGGGGTATTGTATATCACGTAACGATAGCGTCTGGCCAGCGCTGAAAAACGGGCATGAAAATCAGTGCTGACCGGCCGTACCCAGCGTAGGGCAATACTGTCCGGCAAATGGGTATTCGCACCGAATACCCAGCTGCGCTCTGTACGGTCAGCCGGTGAATCAAAATGGATAATCTGTCGGCAACCATGGACGCCCGCATCGGTCCTGCCTGCACACACCACGGATACAGGATGGTTTGCAACAAAACCCAACGCCGCTTCAACATGTTGCTGCACCGTCGGAAGCCCTGATTTCAGGGATTGCCAACCGTGATACCCGGCACCATCATATTCCACACAGGCCGCATAGCGCTGGCCGTCACTCATTACGTCCAAAACTGATCTCGTCAATGTTTACATGGGCGCCAGGCTCAGGCAGCTTGCCCGGCAAATCGCCCGCACAAAAAAGGCCGGTAATCATACCAGCCTTTTTCGCAACAGCAGAGTGCCTGAATCCGGAATCAGAGCTTTTTCAGCAGGCTATCCGCCTCCTGCTTCTGGGCATCATCACCTTCACGGGCGACCTCCTCGAGAATATCCCGGGCACCATCCTGGTCCCCCATCTCGATATAGGCCCTAGCCAGATCCAGCTTGGTGGCCGTTTCGTCCGTTTCTTCCAGGAACTCGAGCTCTTCATCCAGCTCCGTCACTTCCTCACTCGCACCGACTTCACCAGCATCGCCCATCGCTGACAAATCGCCGGAAAGATCCATGGAATCAAGATCTAACGCTTCAAGATCTGATTCGTCGTTACTCTCCACGGCCTCTGGCTGTAAGGCACCATCAAGATCAGCCTCTCCCAACCCCTCAGAGAGATCAGACAGATCCGTATCTAGAGAAGCCATTTCAGCATCCAGATCAAACTCAGACTCATCCAGCTCGATCTCATCGGATGACGCACTGTCATCAGTGACTGACTCTTCGAGACTTGCTCCCAGATCCTCATCCAGCTCCAGATCAAGACCACCCAGGTCCAAAGCATCCTCTTCGGGCTGCTCATCCAGCGTTGATGGGGCTTCTACCACTTCAAGCTCGTCATTGAGCTCCAGATCATTAAGCTCAACAATATCGTCTTCAACAACAGCGGCTGCTGACGCCTCTTCTGCAGATGCCTCAACCTGAAACTCGTCCGCATCCAAGTCGAGGGATAGATCGTCAAGGGATTCAACATCGGACGATTCTTCAGACACCGGTGATTCGGAGACAGCGGAATCATCCAGCTCAAGGTCCAAAGCAATATCATCGAGCTCATCTAAGCCAGATTCTTCCGGCGTTTCATCGCTGGCCACATCACCCAGCGACAAATCGTCTGTCAACGAACCTGCATCGATTACTTCATCGTCATCATCCAGGCTCAGACTGATGTCGTCGAGATCTGCGATATCATCCGATCCATCGTCAGGAGCGGCTTCACCGGTAGCATTATCAAAACCAAGGTCAAGCTCCAGGTCATCCAGCCCATCGATAGACAGATCGTCATCGTCAATTTTGTCAGTATCGAGTGATACCTCAACATCAACAGCATCAATACTCTCATCAATGCCAAGATCATCATCCAAAGCCAGATCCAACGTATCCTCAGAAGCGAGATCTGATGACGCCTCCTCCACTACAGAGTCCAAGTTGGCGTCGAGGTCAATATCATTACTGGTCAGCTCATCAGTCAAAGCTTCAAGCTCATTCAACACATCTTCAGGTTCGAAATCTGCCAGTGTTGCATTGGCAAACTGCGACTTCAGTGCCTCAATTTGTGCCTGAGTAGCCTCATCGACATCACCTAATGCACTCAGTTGCTCCCTGAAGCCTTCGAGGTCATCCATACCTGCCTGGACTTCCATCAGCTTCAGACGATAACCGGTATTATCCGGCTCTGCTTGAACCGCTTTGGTGAGTATTTCTGCAGCCTGCTCGAAACGCCCATAATCGGCATACACAGCGGCTTCCGCAATGGCACTACCTGCAGCTGTCGATGCCACCTGTTGATCCAGCAATTCCTGATCAATTTCCAGATCAGCATCCAACTCTAATGGTTGAATACCTGCGCCACCGGCCATTTTTGTGGGTACAGCAGCCGCATTCAAACCGGTGCCAAGATCAATCTGCTCATTACCTGCCGGAGAAAATGTATCCTGCTCATTAAGGGAATCCTGAAATACATCTTCAGCCTGGGCCCGCCGCCGAGCGACAAACATCAGACCTGCAACGATGAATAAGACACCTCCCCCAGCAAGCCCCATGTAGAGGGGGCTATCAAGGAACTCATCAACAAAGGATTTTTCAGGCTTGGGATTGGTCGCATCTGCCAGATTGCCTGGCTTTTCGGAAGGCTTGCTGTCAGCAGCGTTCGTTTGGCCCTGATTCTTACCGCCATCGGCCACCTGCTGCTGGCTTCCACCAGACTCAGCGTCATCCTGATAGTTATAATCAATCTCACCATTGGCTGGCGGCGGCAAAGTTGTAGGCGGGGTGGCCTGGGCAATATCCTGAGGCGGCTCCGGAGGCGTAAGGGTTTCACCCACATCTTGCTGCCCCATACCCTGTATCGCTGTCAGCTCATCATTTTTAAGTGCTATCAGCCTTTCCAGAGTTGCCAATTGATTAGTCAGGGCATCCAACTTATCCCTGAGCTCTGCATTCTCACGGGTTAGCAGATCAATCCGCTCAGAACTCAAGGCTAATTCATTTTCCAGCGCTCTGACGCGACCGGAGTCACCGCTACCACCACCCTGATCAGCCCCGTTACCACTACCGCCATCCCCCGAGGAGACAACCGTTAACCGGCCATCGTCCTGTCGCTTCCTGGGTTGGTCATCCGCCGTCGCACGACGGGTGGCATCCAGCTGCCTGACACTCCCTTTCCAGGTAGAATTCTGTTTGGCGACACCCGCAATAGCACCTGCCTCACTGATCTCTCGCAGCATGACGCGATCAGGAATCCGCAGGACACTGCCCTGCTTGAGCATATTGATATTGCCATTGATGAATGCGCCGGGATTGTCTGCCTGGATCGCCAACATCATTTGTTGGGGCGACACCGAGCGATCAGGCCGGTAACGCAATGCAATATCCCAAAGCGTTTCGTCTTTTTTAACTTTATGGGAGCCTGTCGGCGTTTTGGAAGGGGATCTGGATGAGTCAGGCGTTGAACGGATGGGAGCAACAGCATCAGGAATGCGCTGATAACGATTGACGCTGCCGCCCTGATACTTCGGCTGACGCGCAGCTTCTTCAGCGACACGGGCGCTGAATGAGGGCGGGTCCAGCAGCAGCGTATATTCACGCAACAGTCGTCCACTGGGCCAATGCACTTCAACCAGGAAATTCAGGAAAGGTTCAACGACAGGTTTCTTACTGGTGACACGAACCGTCGTCCTCCCGTCATCATGAACGACAGTTTCAAAGTTGAGGTCAGATAAGAAAAATGGTCTTTCTACACCGGCACGCTTGAAATCATCCCTCGTCGCCAGGTTTGGCAATATTTCGGTATTGGACAGCTCCCTGACCTGAACCAGTTCAATTTCAGCATCAAGCGGCTGATTCAGATACGAGTTAATCGTAATCTCTCCCAGCCCGAGCCCGAGTGCAGGACCCGCAGAAATCGCCCCAGTGGCAGCCATGGCCACTATCAGCTTGCGTAGCATGATCCCCTATCCCTTGATTATTATTGTCGCTCGACCTGGCAATCCAGTATCACGGTCGACACCGGTAAAACCTGCAAAGCCACATGATTCTGATCATTATGCCCCGGTCAGGCCGAGGCTTCTCTTTTATTCTCAATAAGTTATCATTCTGCGAAGGATTTTATCAATAGCTCTGCGATCTGAATGCTATTAAGTGCCGCCCCTTTTCGCACATTATCTGACACAATCCACAGATTCAGCCCCCGCTCACAGGAAATATCTTCGCGGATGCGTCCAACAAAAACATCATCTTGACCGGAGCAATCACCCACAGGTGTCGGATAACCACCAGCTTCCAGTTCATCCATTACCGTGACACCGGGTGCGTTTTCGAGCAATTCTCGTGCATCCGTAACCGTTAACTGTTTTTCTGTCTCAATACTCACTGACTCAGAATGCCCATAGAAAACCGGCACCCGCACACAGGTAGGATTCACCTGAATAGAATCATCCCCCAAAATCTTCCGGGTTTCCCACACCATTTTCATTTCTTCGCGGGTATAGCCATTCTCTTCAAAGCGATCGATATGCGGGATCACATTAAAGGCTATCTGCTTGCTGAAAACATCGGCCTCAACCGGCTTAGCGTTAAGCAAACGGGCCGTCTGGTCCGCCAGCTCCTTCACGCCTTTCATTCCCGCACCGCTGACGGCCTGGTAAGTGGAAACGGTGATCCGACGAATAGAGGCTGCGTCATGCAACGGCTTGAGCGCCACCAGCATCTGGATGGTTGAGCAATTAGGATTGGCGATAATATTGTGATTACGGTAGGCACTGATCGCCTCGGGATTCACTTCCGGCACAATCAGGGGAATATCCTCCTGGTAACGGAAATGCGAGGTGTTATCGATTACAACGCAGCCTGCCGCGGCGGCCTTGGGCGCATACTCAGCCGACACCTCACCACCGGCAGAAAACAGCGCTATTTTCACCTGGGAAAAATCAAAGTCCGCAAGATTTTCAACCCGATGGGCGCGATTACGAAAGATCACGCTGCCACCTGCGGAGCGCTCACTGGCCAGGGGATACATCTTGCCAACCGGGAACTCACGTTCCTCCAGAATCGACAACATTGCCTCACCCACAGCACCTGTGGCACCGACTACAGCAATATCATAGGTTGAACTCATCAATTCTCATCCAGCATTTACAACGAAATCAGTCACCTATATACCCTTTTTCAGGTCAACAAATCTAGCAACAGACTCATAAAGACCCGCTTCGATGTAACCTCCCTGTTACATCAGGCGATGTGATATCACGATTCCAGCAGAATTCTCAGCATTCGGCGAAGTGGTTCAGCCGCCCCCCAAAGCAACTGATCCCCAACCGTAAATGCAGACAGATATTCCGGCCCCATATTCATCTTACGCAGACGACCTACCGGCACAGTCAATGAACCACTCACCACCGCAGGGGAAAGACGCTGTATGCTGTCCTCACGATGATTAGGCACCAGCTCAACCCAGTCATTTGCCTGGGCGATCATAGCCTCAATGTCAGCCATTGGAATGTCGCGCTTTAACTTCAACGTTAATGCCTGAGAATGGCAACGCATGGCGCCAACACGTACGCAGATACCGTCCAACGGAATCGACTGATCCAGTCCCAGAATCTTGTTGGTTTCCGACTGTGCTTTCCATTCTTCCCTGCTCTGACCATTCTCCAGCTCCCGGTCAATATAGGGAATCAGGCAACCCGCCAGTGGCACACCAAATTCGGATACGGGAAAATCATCTGAACGAATAACGTTCGTGACTTTCCGATCAATATCCAAAATGGCAGCTGCAGGATCCTGCAACTCCGCGGCTACAGTATCCCGAATCACGCCCATCTGACTGATCAGCTCCCGCATATTGCGCGCACCGGCACCGCTGGCGGCCTGATAGGTCATGGCACTTGCCCACTCAACCAGTCCTTCGCGGAAAAGACCACCCAGTGCCATCAGCATCAGACTGACCGTGCAATTGCCACCCACAAAGGTTTTGACGCCCTGAGCCAGCCCCTGCCTGATCACACTGTCATTCACCGGATCCAGCACGATGATGCTATCATCATCCATTCGTAGTTTTGACGCAGCATCTATCCAGTATCCCGTCCAGCCGGATGCCCTGAGCCCCGGATAGACATCACCGGTATAATCACCGCCCTGACAGGAGATAATGACATCCATCTGCGCCAGCGCCTGCAGATCCCGGGCATCCGCCAGGGCGGGCACCTCACGACCGATATCTGGCCCCGGCTGCCCTTTCTGGGACGTAGTAAAGAAGGTGGGTTCTACCCGATCAAAGTCGTTTTCCTCGAGCATCCGCTGCATGAGTACGGATCCCACCATACCCCGCCAGCCCACCAGACCAAGCTTGATCATGCAATAAACTCCCCGCACCTCTGTTTATTTATATTGCTGCCGCTACTGCATCACCCATCGCCTGGGTTGAAACCTTTTGCAATCCATCCGACCAGATGTCTGCTGTACGCAAACTGTCATCCAGCACCTTACTGACCGCCTGTTCAATGGCATCAGCAGCTTCTGCCTCAGCGAAGGAGTAGCGCAACAGCATGGCCAGCGACAGAATGGTGGCCAGCGGATTGGCAACACCCTGCCCTGCGATATCCGGTGCGGAACCGTGTACAGGCTCATACAACCCCTTGTTATCAGCATCGAGTGACGCCGAAGGCAGCATACCGATAGAGCCGGTCAGCATGGCAGCACAATCAGACAAAATATCGCCAAACATATTGCCGGTCACCATGACATCAAACTGCCTTGGTGCACGCACCAGCTGCATGGCGGCGTTGTCGACATACATGTGTTCCAGCTCAACATCCGGGTACTCCTTTCCGATCTCTTCCATGATTTCGCGCCAGAGTACGGTGACCTCCAACACGTTGGACTTATCGACGGAACACACCCGACCACCGCGTTTGCGTGCTGCCTCAAAGGCGACCCGACCAATTCGACGGATTTCAGATTCACTGTAAACGTAGGTGTTGTAGCCCTGGCGCTCACCATTTTCGAGCGTACGAATGCCCCGGGGTTCCCCAAAATAGATACCACCGGTCAACTCGCGGACAATCAGGATATCCAGACCACTGACCACTTCCGGTTTCAATGTAGAAGCTGACGCCAACTGCGGATAGAGAATCGCAGGACGCAGATTGGCAAACAGATTCAGACTAGAGCGCAAGCCCAGCA
This sequence comes from uncultured Kistimonas sp., assembly GCA_964291505.2. Classification (GTDB taxonomy): domain Bacteria; phylum Pseudomonadota; class Gammaproteobacteria; order Pseudomonadales; family Endozoicomonadaceae; genus Kistimonas. The sequence goes on from OZ220216.1 coordinate 1,843,175, forward strand.
ACCCTTTCTCAGGACGCTTCGACGTTTCCAGGTGATCCCACTTCGGGCCACCCACTGCTCCCATCAGCAATGCATCGGCGGACATCGCCTTGTCGAGGGTTTCCGCCGGGAGCGGGTTTCCGGTGGCATCAATGGCCGCACCACCCAGCAACGCCTCGTCAACGGAAACGGCAAGACCGAATTTATCTTTGACCTTGTCCAACACCTTCAGCGCTTCGGTAACGATTTCCGGACCAATGCCATCACCAGGCAGCACCAGCAACTTTTTCATTTTTCTATCAACTCCTGAAACGTAATCACTGTCGTACAACGATTAACGGGCAACGGTGTTAAACAGCCAGGGGAAACGTGCCTGATGACACTGCTCAAACTGCCGAATGGCATCGGACTGCTCCAGCGTCAAACCAATCTCATCAAGGCCTTTCAACAGGCAATCCTTTCGAAAGGCATCGATGCCGAACTCAACCTCACGACCACCAGGGCGCACGATTACCTCGCGCTCAAGATCGATTGTCAGCGAATAGCCATCCTGCTCAGCCGTTTCCCGAAACAACTCATCAACAACATCTTCAAGTAAAACAATGGGTAACAAGCCATTCTTGAAGCAGTTGTTATAGAAAATATCCGCAAAACTCGGCGCGATAACACAGCGAAAACCATAATCATCCAATGCCCAGGGCGCATGTTCACGGGATGAACCACAGCCGAAGTTATGGCGACTCAACAGAATCGACGCATCACGGTAACGGGGTTGATTTAGTACAAAATCCTGGTTCAGAGGACGACCACTGCAATCCTGATCCGGCTGGCCTTCATCAAGATAACGCAGTTCATCAAACAGGTTTTTTCCGAACCCGGAGCGCCGGATGGATTTCAGGAACTGCTTGGGAATGATCATATCCGTATCAACATTGGCACGATCCAGCGGCGCCACGATACCGGTATGCACAGTGAATGCTTTCATGATGTACGCTCCATCAATTCCCTGACATCAACAAAATGCCCTATAACTGCTGCCGCAGCCGCCATGGCCGGGCTCACCAGATGGGTTCGTCCCCCAAAGCCCTGACGCCCTTCAAAGTTACGGTTGGACGTAGACGCACAGTGTTCACCTGAACCTAATTTGTCAGCATTCATAGCCAAACACATGGAGCATCCCGGTTCTCGCCATTCCATACCGGCTTCAATGAAAATTTTGTCCAGCCCTTCCTGCTCTGCCTGCTCTTTTACCAGACCAGAACCAGGAACAACCAACGCCTGCTTCACTGATGACGCCACCTTGCGCCCTTCAACAACGCGCGCCGCTTCACGCAGATCCTCAATCCGGGAATTGGTACAGGAACCAATAAAGACGCGATCAGGACGAATATCCGAGATATTCATACCAGCCTGAAGCCCCATGTAAGCGAGTGCACGACGAATACTCTCTGCCCGCGAGTCATCTTTCTCTTTATCAGGATCAGGCACGAGACCACTGACAGGCGCCACCATTTCGGGCGAAGTTCCCCAGGAAACCTGCGGCTCAATCGCTTCACCACGCAGGACGACAACATGATCAAATTCCGCATCAGGATCAGATACGAGTGTCTGCCACCAAGCAACAGCTGCTTCCCATTGCTCACCCTCTGGCGCATAGGGGCGCTTTTGAACGTAATCGAGCGTAGTCTCATCAACAGCAACCAGGCCAACACGGGCGCCAGCTTCAATGGCCATATTGCAGATGGTCATCCGCCCTTCCATCGACAGGCTTTCAATGGCAGAACCGGCAAATTCGATCGCGTAGCCCGTACCGCCCGCCGTGCCAATCTCACCGATAATGGCCAGAATCACATCTTTGGCGGTCACGCCCGGTCCCAGTTCGCCATCCACGCGAACCAGCATGTTTTTCATTTTTTTGGTGACCAGGCACTGGGTCGCCAGCACATGTTCTACCTCGGACGTTCCAATACCGTGCGCCAACGCAGCAAAGGCACCGTGAGTAGCCGTATGGGAGTCACCACAGACAAGGGTCATACCCGGCAGCGTCAAACCCTGCTCAGGCCCGACAACATGCACAATCCCCTGCCGGCGATCCTGCATCTGAAATTCCAGGATACCGAATTCATCGCAGTTCTCATCCAGAGTCGCCACCTGGATACGGGAAACCGGATCCACGATGCCATCAATACCGGCTTCCCGCTCAGAACGGGTTGTCGGTACATTGTGATCAGGTGTCGCGACACTCGCATCCACCCGCCAGGGTTTACGCCCTGCCAGTCGCAGCCCCTCAAAGGCCTGTGGTGACGTGACTTCATGCAACAACTGACGATCGATATAAATCAGCGCGGAGCCATCATCCCGGGTTCGGACCAGATGACTGTCCCAAAGCTTGTCATAGAGCGTTTTGCCGGACACGTTTCAGTCTCCTTCACAGACTTACCCTAACCACTAACAGGCAGGGGTATTTTTGTTCTATTACCGGTCAAGATGTGAAATAGCCAAGATCAACGCAGGTGATTGTTATTACCTTTGCCATCCCGTCATACATCTGAATGCCTTATGCTGGCAATGTATGGTATCGTCACACATAAAACAAATTCATATTATTAATGTTTTGAATAACTACAAAGAATAGGAAGACCTCCGTGGACAGCCAAAACCTCAGAGCATTTCTCGCGGTTGCCGAAAGCGGTTCCTTTTCCGCTGCCGCCCAGGCGTTACACTTGACCCAACCTGCGGTCAGCAAGCGAATTGCCACACTGGAAGCGCAGCTCGACTGTAAACTGTTTGACCGAATCAGTCGACAGATTACGCTGACCGAAGCCGGTCAAACATTACTGACCCGCGCGCGTGCCATCCTGAACGCCATTGACGACACCCGCAAGGCACTGGGTAATCTATCCGGCAAGGTCTCCGGCAGCCTGACCATGGCCACTAGTCACCACATTGGCCTGCACCGGTTACCAGCGGTATTGAAAACCTACAGCAAACGTTACCCGGATGTCCGGCTCGATATTCGCTTTATTGATTCAGAACAGGCTTATACCGCCCTTAGCCAGGGTGAGGTAGAGCTGGGCATCATTACGCTATCCCCGGAGAACCAGCCCCCCGTCATAGCACGTCCGCTCTGGCAGGATCCGCTGGCCTTTGTCGTTGCCCCCGAACACCCGTTAACCCAGCAATCCCGTATCCAACTGAAAGACCTCGGACAATTCCAGGCAATTTTTCCTGATAACCGGACATTTACCCATCATATTGTGAAGGAGCTGTTCGATCAGGCCGGTTTGACTCTGGATATTTCGATGTCCACCAATTATCTGGAAACCATAAAAATGATGGTATCGATCGGATTGGCGTGGAGCGTGCTGCCTGAAACCATGCTGGATGAAACCATCGTCCGCCTTCCAGTCAAAGGGGCCGACCTTGCCCGGACACTGGGGGTCATTCATCACAGTGAGAGAACGTTGTCGAATGCGGGACGCGCCATGCTGGCGCTACTGGAAGAGTTGGAACAGTCCTGACAGGAATGACAGGACTGTTAAATCGGTCAATGCTTACTGCTCAAATGCGCAGGGATGCTTGCCGGTAATATTGGCATAGAACGCTTTAATGGCTGCCATATCCGCTTCGATGTCGCCGGTAGGCATAAAGGTCGGCCCAAAACCACCCACCTTGCGTTTGAAGTCGAGGAAACCGGACGCAATCGGCACCTTTGCACCATGGGCGATATGGTAGAAACCGGTCTTCCACTTCCGCACCTTGGCCCGGGTTCCTTCCGGGGGAATCGCAATAATCAGTTCCTTGTTACGGTTGAACGCATCAATGGTCGCCTGCACCAGGTTGGTGGATCGGCTGCGGTCAACGGGAATACCGCCGAGCCATTTCATGATCGGCCCCATTGGCCCGCGGAACAGGGAATCTTTCCCCATCCAGAACACCTTGATCCGGAAGACAAACGCCATGGCAATGGTCAGGGGAAAATCCCAGTTACTGGTATGCGGCGCTGCAATCACCACATATTTGGGTGCATCAGGCAACTGCCCTTCCATTTTCCAGCCCGTCAGTTTCAGGCCGATCTTCGACACCTGGCGAAACACCCAGTTGACGACCGGCGTGTCAAAAACAGTATGACGCATCATGATTCCCTGTATAACGGCGGCTTCTGAAGCACGCCTTAATCAATGGTTTGCTCCCTTGCGTTCCTGCAAACAGGGAGCGGGATTTTCAAGCCTTGCCCGATCAGACCGACGATACCGGCAAGACATAGCCATAAATGGCCAGAAAATGGCACACGCAACCGCCCAGTACAAACAGATGCCAGATGGCATGATTAAACGGCACCCGTTTCCAGACGTAGAAGATCACCCCCAGGCTATACACCAACCCACCACTGGCAAGGAGCCAGACCCCCCCAGCGGGCAGACGTTCTACCAACTCCCCTATCGCAATCAGGGACAGCCACCCCATTCCCAGGTAGGTCAGCAGCGATAACTTCCGGTAACGGTGACCAAAGATCAGTTTGAACGCTAACCCGAACGCGGCAAGACTCCAGACAACGATCATCAACACCATGCCGAAGGTTCCCTCCAGCGTTACCAGCATAAAGGGTGTATAGGTGCCGGCAATCAGCAGGTAGATAGCGCAATGGTCGAACAACTTAAGCCATCGCTTCGCGCCCGGCGCCGGAATCGCATGGTAGAGCGTCGAGGCCAGAAACAGCAGAATCATGCTGCCACCATAAATGCTGAAGCTGGTGACCCGGACCGCGTCATCCAGGGCGACGGCTTCATTCACAAGCAGCACCAGGGCAACAATACCAAACACCATGCCCAGCCCGTGAGACAGGCTATTGGCAATTTCCTCCGCCACCGAGTAAGGGCTTTGGACGGACTGACAACCCGACATGCTTTCCTCCGCTGAGTTTCGCGACAGCGCTTTATAACACGACTGTGTATCGAACTCAGTATTATTTACTGAATTAAACGGCTAATTCCTGCCAATAGCCTATCCTTTTCTTTCGGAACTGCGACCTGCAACCTCAAGAAAACTCGGTATAAACCCTTAATTACATGGCGACACCACTGGCTACAATCCGCGAATCAAATTCCACGGACCTGGCCATAAGCACCATGAACATCAAACCAGTCCTGTACGTCGCAGGGCTTTTTCTGATGGTACTGGGCATTCTGATGCTGATCCCGGCCCTTATCTCCCTGTCAATGGGAGACATCGGCGCTGGCGCGTTCTTCGAGTCTGCCATCTATACCTTCCTGAGCGGCGGCCTGCTGGCCCTACTGATGCGATCCCGGCATTTCAGCCTGGTTTCCCGACAGATCTTCCTGCTGACCAACGTGAGCTGGATTCTGGTCAGCGCGTTTGCCGCCCTGCCGTTTGTCCTGGTTGAAGACATGTCCTACACGGATGCGTTCTTTGAAACCATGTCCGGCATAACCACCACTGGCTCCACGGTCATGACTCACCTGGCCACAGTCAACGGCGGTATACTGTTATGGCGCTCGATTCTACAGTGGCTCGGCGGAATTGGCTTTATTGTGATGGCGGTTGCCATTCTGCCGTTTCTGAAAGTCGGTGGCATGCGCCTGTTCCAGAGTGAATCCTCGGACTGGTCGGAGAAAGCCCTGCCCCGCTCCGGCTCAATCGCCAAGCGGATTGTGATGGTGTACAGCATAATCACCATCCTTTGCATGATTGGCTACATGCTGGCCGGCATGAACCTCTTTGACGCCGCCAATCATGCCATGACCACCGTATCCACCGGCGGCTACTCCACCAGCGATGCCTCCATGGGACATTTCAGCAATCCCTGGATCCACTGGAATGCGACACTCTTCATGATTTTGGGCAGCCTGCCATTCGTACTTTTTGTGAAGTTTCTGCGTGGCGACCGGGCATCACTCATTCATGACAGCCAGGTACAGGCGTTTATCGGTTTCCTGGTCATGATCTGGCTATTGTTCAGTGTCTGGCTCTGGCTCAATTCCAGCTATGACTGGTTTGAATCCCTGACTCTGGTTGCCTTCAACACCACCTCTGTTGTTACGACGACAGGGTACGCGCTGACCGATTACAGCCTCTGGGGCGGTTTTGCTATCAGCCTGTTCTTTTTCCTGACCTTTGTAGGCGGGTGTTCAGGTTCAACCGCTGGCGGCATCAAAATCTTTCGTTTTCAGATCGGGTTTAAACTGCTTCATATCCAGCTGAAACAGCTCAATCATCCGCGGGCTTTCCTTGTCCAGTCCTACAACGGGATCGAGATTACAAACGATATTCTTCGCTCCCTGGTAGCATTCAGTTCCTTCTTTGGGTTGCTGGTTGCACTGCTGACCATTGGCCTCAGCCTGCTGGGGCTGGACTTTGTCACCAGCCTGAGCGGTGCGGTGACTGCCATTGCCAACGTAGGCCCCGGTTTTGGTGATGTGATAGGCCCCGCCGGCAACTTTGCGACATTACCCGCTGCAGCCAAGTGGCTGCTCTGTATCGGTATGCTGATGGGGCGCCTGGAAGTAATAACGGTATTGGTTATGTTCCTGCCCTCGTTCTGGCGTAATTGATGACCGGAACGATAGAATTGTTGGTTTATCAGCCGACTCAGGACACTGTTTGTGGCGCTAACGGACAGCTTTGACATCCTCATTAATGACCTGATCAACCAGGCTCGTCAATCAAGACAACGACGGGCACTGGTTTTATCGGGCAGTCACACGTGGTGCCTGAAACAGGGCATGAGAGCCATAAGCCGCTTTGACGAACCACTCTGGATCAGTAATACCTCAAGCCCTGGCAACACAATACATTACAAACCCAACCAAACCCGACAACTGCTGGGTACCGAAAGTAACGCTGTTGTCATTGATGCCCATAGCGGTTTTAACCCCAATGCACTGGGCGCTGCCTCCGGGATTATTCGCGCTGGCGGTTTACTGATCCTGCTTTGCCCACCACTTGAGCATTGGCACAAGCATAACGATCCGGAGTACAGCGCCATTCTCAGCTATGGCTGCGAACCGGAAGCCATCCAGGGCCATTTTCTGGCCAGAGTGGCTAGACTCATCAAAAAATCCCGACACACCATTACTGTTGAGGAAGACCTACCCCTTCCCTCACTGGATGTTTCAGAAACCATCACAGCTGACAATGTTTGTGATGACGGCATCTGTCGAACAGATGATCAGAAAAAGGCCGTTGAAGCGATAGTCCGTGTTGTCACCGGCCATCGACGTCGCCCCTTGGTCATCACCGCAGACCGGGGGCGCGGTAAATCAGCCTCTCTCGGTATTGCCGCAGCACAGCTGTTGCGGCAGAGAATCGGCCCACTGGTGGTTACCGCGCCTCAGCCCGATGCAGTGAAATCGCTGTTTGATCAAGCAGCCAGACTCCTGCCCGATGCTGAGATCAGAAAATACCAGATTCTATACAATGGAATATCGCTTCACTTTGTTGCACCAGACGACCTGGCCCAACATCATCATGAAGCGGCGCTGGTCATGGTGGATGAAGCTGCGGCCATTCCAGCGCCTCTGCTGAGCAGATTATTGCAACAACATGCACGTATCGTTTTCTCATCCACCATTCACGGTTACGAAGGTAGCGGTCGGGGATTTGCTATTCGATTCAGAGAGACACTGGATCGGATAACGCCAAAATGGCGCCATCTGTTGCTGGAAACACCCATTCGCTGGGCTAACGGTGATCCCGTTGAAGCATTGACTTTCGCGATACTGCAGCTGGATGCTTCGCCAGCTTCAGATGTCGTGATCGCCGATAGTGTCAATGACCCGTATCGCATCGTAAAACTGTCTCAAGCCGACCTGGCCCGAGATGAGGAACTTCTGAGTGAGCTATTCGGCCTACTGGTTACTGCACATTATCAGACAACGCCTCGCGATCTGCAGATGCTGATGGATAGCCCGGATCTTTCCATTTTTGTGCTTTATCGAGGAGCGCATATCGCGGGTACCGTGTTGAGCGTGACGGAAGGCGGATTCAGCAAATCCCTTGCTCAGGCCATTTGGCTGGGCGAACGACGCCTGCGGGGACATCTGATCCCCCAATCACTTGCCAACCATGCCGGAATCGCAGAAGCTGCCGAGTTGACGGGCGAGCGCATCATGCGAATCGCCATTCATCCCGCACTGCGTCGCCAGGGTTTGGGAAAACGGCTTCTTGAGGCCGTTATAGTGGACGGCAAAAAAAATCAGCACGATTTCATTGCCAGCAGTTTTGGAGCCACGCCGGAACTTCTGAAATTCTGGCAAACAGCAGGACTTACCCCGCTGCGACTGGGCTCAACACGCGATACCGCCAGCGGTGAACATTCAGCCCTGGTCATGCTTCCCCTGTCCGAAACAGCATCGGACTTGCATACCCTTGCAAGGAAACGCTTCGTACAGCTGTTGCCCTTATTAATGGGCGATTCGCTCCGTGATATTGAAACCTCACTGGTGGCTGCACTGTTGCGTGAAACGTCAAAAATGTCCGAAATGGAATGCCACATTTTAACAAATCAGGACTGGCTGGATTGTCTTTCATTTGCCTGCAGCAACCGGACCTATGACGGATGCGTTCTTGCTATCGAAAAAATGCTGCTTAAAGCACTTCGGGATAATCAGGCATATATAGCGCCTGAATTACTCAATGTATTGGTTCGTAAGGTCTTACAGAAATACAGCTGGCAAGAGGTTGCACACCACTGCCAGCTATCAGGAGAAAAGGCTGTCGTCACTCAGCTTCGTTTGGCCGTTAGTCAGCTCATCCAACAGTATCTGCCAGAATGCCCTGCGCCTGTCCGCGCCAAGCTACAACCTTTGCTGGACAGGTTATAAAGGCTCTCGCCTAGGTAACAGCCCCGGCAATCACCGGGGTAGACACCGACACCTCACTGTTTTGGGCTCGATGCCGGAGCAGGTGATCCATCAGCACAATCGCCATCATTGCCTCAGCAATCGGCGTGGCCCGGACCCCGACACAAGGGTCATGACGACCTTTGGTGACCACCTCAACAGGGTTGCCATCCACATCAATACTGCGACCTGACACCAATAGGCTGGAAGTCGGTTTGAGGGCAATATGCGCCACAATATCCTGCCCCGTGGTAATGCCGCCCAGAATACCGCCTGCATTATTTGACAGAAAACCCTCAGGGGTCATCTCATCCCGATGATCGGTACCCTTCTGTTCTACACAGTCAAAACCCGCACCAATTTCGACGCCTTTTACAGCATTAATGCTCATTAACGCATGGGCAAGGTCCGCATCCAGACGATCAAACACCGGCTCACCCAGCCCGGGCATCAGTCCGGTTGCTGTGACTGTGATTCGGGCACCAATGGAATTGCCTTCTTTTCTCAGGGCATTGATGTAATCTGCCATCTCCGCGGCCTTGGCTGCATCGGGACAGAAAAACGGATTACGATCCACTTCATCCCAATCAAACGTTTCCGCCTTGATTGGCCCCATCTGTGAAAGATAGCCCCGAACGGTAATTCCCTGCGCCTGCAGAAATTGTCGCGCAATGGCGCCTGCGGCCACACGCATCGCCGTTTCCCGCGCGGAAGACCGCCCACCACCCCGATAATCCCGGATACCGTACTTGTGCCAGTAACCATAATCAGCATGGGCGGGACGAAAACGATCCTTGATCTCGGAATAGTCTTTGGAGCGTTGATCGGTATTTTCAATCAACAAGCCAATCGGCGTCCCCGTGGTCACTCCTTCAAACACGCCGGACAGGATACGCACTGCATCAGGTTCGCGCCGCTGGGTGGTATAACGGGACGTGCCAGGCTTTCGACGATCAAGGTCCTGCTGCAGCATTTCCTCGTCCAGCGGAATGCCCGGCGGGCAGCCGTCAACAATGCACCCAAGACCGGGACCGTGGCTCTCACCGAACGTCGTTACGGTGAACAGTTTTCCAATGGTATTACCTGCCATGATACTCCACTGCCGTTTATTGCAGGGTGATGGTTTGATAAAAGCCATCACCCTCGGTTCTTGTTGATGCCGGCATTATACCGGGTTTTCAGTGGCTGTCGCCGAATCGGTCACGATAACGACGGCACTCTTCCGCTGTCAGCACAAAGACACCATGACCGCCATGCTCAAATTCAATCCAGGTAAACGGTACATCCGGGTAAGCATCCTGAAGAGCCCACTCGCTGTTGCCCACTTCCACCACCAGCAGACCATTATCATCCAGAAAATCTGCCGCGTTCGTCAGGATATTACGGGCAAAATCCAGCCCGTCTTTACCCGCTTCCAGTCCCAAGGCCGGCTCATGCAGGTATTCATCCGGCAAATCTGCCATATCCTCGGCATCTACATACGGCGGATTGCTTACAATCAGCTGATAGCGAGGACGGTCTTCCATGGATTTCAGGGACAGGAACATATCAGACTGAATGGTTCTGACACGATCCCACAACTCAAAGCGATCAATATTGATATGGGCGACTTCCAGCGCATCCTCAGAGATATCAACCAGATCCACCTGAGCCTCCGGGAAAGCCTGCGAGCAGGCAATACCAATGCAACCGGAACCACAACAGAGATCCAATACCTGGTTGACGGGTTGATCGTTGAGCCAGGGTTCAAACCCTTTTTCAATCAATTCCGCAATCGGCGATCGTGGCACCAGCACCCGCTCATCGACATAAAACGGCATACCGTAGAACCAGGCTTGATTCAGCAGGTAAGCTGTCGGGATATGCTCCCTGATACGACGTTGCACCAGGGTGGTCAGTTGCTGTCGCTCACTGTCAGTCAGACGGCTGTCAAAATAGGCAGGATCATAATCCCAAGGCAGGTTTAATGCCTGCAAAACCAGGTGCCGTGCTTCATCCCAGCTGTTATCCGTACCGTGACCGTAAAACAATGATGGTTCTTCATTGAAACGGCTGTATGTCCATCGCAGCCAGTCGCGAATGGTTAGCAGGCCGGACGTATCATTGAGCAAATCTGACACCATGACTCCTACAACGGTTCAGTTTAGAATGCGCGATTATATCCCACTCTTCTCCGGGAAAGAGCCGGTTTCTGAACTATTTAGCCTGTGTCGTTTCAAACGACAGGATAGCCTGAACTGTGTCACTCCCAATAGCCAATGGAACCAGCAATGGGCGACGACGCCAAGCACAACGCCAACAGCGACGACGAAAACGGACTGTTTCAGCAGGAAATGGCCGGAGTAAAACCGCTGCGTCAGCATCAGGCCCAGACGTCAGGTAAGTCGGATACGCTTCCGGAATTCACCAAGGCGCTGCGCCGGCGTTCGGCGGCAACGGATTATACGCCACCTGCCGATGGCCTTTCGGACACTCATATTGAACCGATTGAACCCGAGCAACCCATTGAATACCTGAAAGCTGGCCTACAGCATAGTCGCTTCAAGCAATTAAAGCAGGGCCATTTCCCTGTCGACTACAACCTGGATTTGCATGGCTGCACCATCGAAGAGGCCCGTAATCTGCTGACCCGTTTCCTGGCCTTCTGCCAGGATCAGCACTACAGCTGTGTACGTGTTATTCATGGCAAGTCCCATCGCAGTTTTGGGCAGCAGGATACAATGAAGAGTTATGTGAACCAGTGGTTAAGGCAAATCAATGCTGTTCAGGCTTTTTGTTCCTGCCTGCCCAGGGATGGCGGTCGTGGGGCGGTTTATATCTTGCTGAAAACACGGCGTTGAATACTGTATTTATCCCTTTGGCTGACTGGCACCCGGCGCTACATCACCTTGATCTGGAGCACTTCCCTTGTCATCTTCCGGCGTAACAGCAAACTGCGGATGCTGATCCAGCAACGAGGCCGCCTGTAAACGCCCGACCTGAATCAAGTCTTCAGCCCGGTGGAATTCATAAAAACGACACTGTCGGGCAGACACCGGAATCAGGATATCTGCAGAATAGGCCGCCATCTGGTGACGGGTCAGGACTTCCTGCATGATTTCCAGCGACTGGTTCACGATGTCCAGCATCCCTGTTTTACCAGACGCCAGCTCGACTGTTCTCTGCATGGTTTCATCGGACTCATCCGCCGAACCACTCTTTTTCAGCTTATTGAACCAGCGCTCCAATATGCGCTGTTCCTTGGCAGCAGGCATAGGATCGCAAGCAATCTGCATAGGGACAATATCAGCATTAAGATCGACGGCAATGATCAGGTCAGTATGGGCTGATACGGTTGGCGCAATAGGGATAGGGTTCAACACACCACCATCCACAAGCGTGCGTCCATTGTACTCAACAGGGGTAAACAGGCTGGGAATAGCAATGGATGCCCTGATTGCCTGCAGAAGATCACCTTCCTGGAACCAGATTTCCTTGCGGGCGTTGAGATCCGTGGCAACGGCGGTATAGGGGATAGGCAGGTCTTCTATCTGACAATCACCCACCATACTGCTCATGGCATCCAGCACACGCCCTCCCCTGAAGACGCCGGGTGAGCGGAAAGAAAGATCGAGCAACCGAATCACATCCAGGTATTTGAGCTCCAGCACCCATTCCCGGTAAGCCTCCAGCCGACCTGCAGCATAAAGACCGCCCACCAGAGCGCCCATGGAACACCCTGCGATGGCGGAAATCTCATACCCTCTGGCCAAGAGCTCATCAATCACCCCGATGTGGGCATATCCCCTTGCTCCGCCACTACCGAGAACCAGTGATACCGTTTTGGCCATGATTTTTCTCCCTATCCCTTATAAGCCTAGGTGATGTCAGGGAAATATCAGACCATGAAAGCTGCTCACAACCGGCTTTTCATGCTATTCGAAAGCCATAATACGAACGAAGGGCATCCCATCATCTGCCTTTTGCTGTAACAAAGGTCCTGCACCAATGACAAAGAGTCGCGTTTCAGCCACATTTTCTTCGACTAAGCGATCTTTCAGTGCTTGGGCATATTGTCTGGAGCGTTCAATTTGCTGATCCAGCTTGAGCTCAGACACAAACCGAACAGCACCCGCCAATACTACTTGCGTCGTATTGTCACTCTGAAGCTGCGCCAGAATCTTGTCGAAATCCTGCTGTGTAATCGTTCCAGCCCCTGGCTGCACGACAGCATCCCAGTATTGCGCCATACCAGACGCTTTCAACCCATTCTCAGAACCCGAAACAGTGGGAAGCGCGCCCTCAACGACCAACTGATCAACCATCGCATAAACGCGCTTGTTGCCACGCCGGACCGTATACAACACATAATATTCCGTCTGATTGTCAACGGTGCGAGCGCCCAGTAAATAAAACTGATCCTTGTCCAAACCGTACAGATTAGCTTCCTCAAATACTTTATTGGCCCAAATATTACTGGGACCACAATGACGACCATCACACTGGTAAAGGGTTTTCACGCCGAGTTTATTCAGGCGATCAGAAAAATAGCGAAAACCGGCATCGCTACCATGCCCATCCGGCATCAGATAGATAACCCTGCGCCACGCACCATCATGCCGTTGCTCCTCATCAGCGCGGACGACACCATTCACTTTCTTGATGGTGCTGGCAACCAGCGGGTAATTGACTTTTTCCCCTTCGCCATAACGAACTATGGTCGCGTTGGGATATCGGTCAATACCCGGCAAATTGGACGAACCCGGAATATCAGAGGAGTGAGCACTGCCCCAGAGAAAAAGCAGACAGAGAGAGAACAGGATCCTTTGCATTGTCGTCAACTACCCGGTACAGGTTGAATGAGAATTGCAGTTTACCACTTGCCCCGGAAATCAGCCTGCCAAAACTGTCGTTCAAGTTCAATGCCCGAATGGTCCCTTGCTTTGCGCTCAGAACCACGCCTTCACACGCTCAACAAACGGCAGAAAGGATCCTACAATCCAAAGTCTTGCACGAAGGCCAGCACTGGTTGTATAGCCGGTTGTAATGAAACGAACCTTGCCATCCATTACCACGACGAATGAAGGCACCGTCGTCACCCCCCACTCCCGACTGATGGTGCCTGTTGTATCATTCAACACGGGAAAACTCAGCTCTCTTGCTTTCATATACTGTTTAAGCCATTCCTTACTGCCTGAACTCATGGTCACTGACACGACTTCATAATCATTGGCGACTTTCTGTACTGCCGAATTGATTGCCCGGCACTCCATACACCAGTTGGCCCAGAAATAAAGCAAAACAGGTTGTTCCTGGCTTTTTGAAATCAAATCAACATAGCCACCATCAATCAGGCGTCCGGCAACCGTTGGCGCCTGATCCTTGGGCATACTCCGCTGGGCAAAATAGCCCTGCACCGTAAGCACCATGACAACCATCAGGACACCAAACAGGATAGGTTCCAGAATCTTGCGACCATCTATGAAGGAAAACATCGACACTCCCTGTCGTTCTATCGTTTGCATAGCATTTGGACAGATTGCCATGCCGTTTCAATACGTTGCTACTAGCTTAATTATTAGCTTGATTCTGGCGTGATGCTACCAGCGCCCCATTGGTGATGAACCAGATGGATAGCCCACACCTAGTACAACCAACATCATGATTATTTGTACATTTATTATTTTCTGTCTAATATTTAATTAGTGATTAACCACCTATATAAAAGCGTCTAATCAGGATTACCCCCTAACACATGGAGTTTTACAATGAAAATCAAAGAGTTAAAAAAACTCATACGAGATGATCCAAATACTGCAATCAACCTGGTGGCCAATGAAGGTGACATCTACCTTTGTCAAATTACGAAAGATGGAAACCAGTACTTTCTAACCGAAAAAGACCCAACATCGCCCATCATATTTCACAGTATCAGTGAAGCGTCTGAATATCTGGGTAACATTGGGCAGCCCATTAACCTGATACAACACAGTGCATACGATGAAATGGTGGGCAACCAGACTGCTGAAGAGACCTATTCGTCCTTACAGGTTCGCTAAAGTTTGTCAGCATACTGAAAAAGCACGCAACAGCATCCGCATGGATGCGTAAATCTGCGTACAATACCCCATCAAAAACACAAAAGCCGGGGACCCTAATGGATTTTCTTCGTCACGAAATACCGCTACTGAATGGCAAGTCTCAAGCCCTGTCACAGTACAGCAACCATGCCATTCTCGTCGTCAACACGGCCAGCAAATGTGGGTTTACGCCACAATATCAAGGGCTGGAAGCACTCTATCAGAAATATCATGACCAGGGGCTAATCATTCTCGGATTCCCTTGCAACCAGTTTGGTCACCAGGAACCCGGAAACAGCGAAGATATCGCCAGTTTCTGTGAGAAGAACTACGGCGTCAGTTTCCCCATATTTTCTAAAGTGGATGTCAATGGCAACGATGCTCATCCATTATTCAAAGAACTCAAGAGTGCCGCACCGGGTGTATTAGGATCTGAGGCTATCAAATGGAATTTTACCAAATTCCTGATCTATCCCGACCAATCAAAAGTCATGCGTTTCAGTCCGACAACGGCGCCGGAAGATCTGGAACTGGATATCCGCCTTGCCCTGAAGAAGATCAAAACAGCTTCAACAGTCTGAAAGGCTGATCCGCTCTTCCTGAATTAAGCTGGGAACCACCTTTCTGGTCAGTTCCCAGTTGACTCACTCTCCGGACAGAAAATCACACATCACTTCCGCTACCGCCTCAGCCTGATCCTCAAGATGAAAATGGTGCCCGCCTGGCAATGTCTTGATGGTAATGTGCTCAAGCTCATCCTGATGAGCCTGTACACCTGCCATCACAATGCCGTCTTCAGCAGCAATCAGCAGTGTTGGCATGGACAGGCGATCGGTGAAAGCCCTCGCATGTGCATGGGTCAGGCGCATGGCTGAAGGTAGCGTTAAACGGGCATCAGTACGCCATGTCCAACCACCGTCACAGGGCTCGACACCCCGCTCAACCAGCATTCGAGCGGCCGCTTCACTGATCGTCCCAAACCCTCTTAAGCGTGCAGCAACCGCCTCATATTTCGTAGAAAATACCGACTTCTTACGGCCACGCAGCCGAATACGATGCTTGACCGCCTTGGCCAGCTGTTCCGGTGCCTGATCAACCTCCGTCGGCATCGGCCAGATGCCGTCTATCAACATTAACCGCTCAACACGCTCCGGAAAAGCACCTGCCGTCAACACGCTGACAATGGCGCCCATGGAGTGCCCGAGCAATGAAAAGCGGTCAAGGGTGAGCGCATCAGCAATGTCGATAACATCACCCGCATAATCCCATATAGCATAACTGGCATCTTGGCTGCGATGATCCGAAAAACCATGACCCGCCTGATCAATCGCAATAATTCGATAGTCATCCAGCAAGGGCGCGAGGCGGCTGAAGGTAGCCGCGTTATCGAGCCAGCCATGCAGGGCCAGAATGGCTGGCGCATCATCGCGTCCCCACTGACAAGCTGCAAAAGTCATCTCCGGCGTGATTATTTTGAATTCTTTCACGATGCTTTGGTCACTCCCATGGATTCCGCTAACCGGGTAATCAAGTGTGCCGTCTGTTCAGGCTGCTCAAGGGGAAACATATGCCCACCGGAAACTCTCTGAACGCTGACCTGACGACGAAGGCGCATGGCCATCACCATATGCGGCATCACCACATTACTGCGATCACCGTACACCACAACAGTTGGCACCGGAAATGGTTTAACGGCGCGAGGCCAGCGATCCGGAATACTGCGATAAATGCTGATCTCGATATCCGGATCAAAACCAAGACGGACCTCATTCTGACCATGCTCCATCCCGTGGTCCACATAATCCGCCAGGCACTCAGGATCAAATTGCTGAAACAGTGGCTTTTTCCGGAAATAATCCATCGCTTCCTGACGACTCCGCCAGACACTCCTGCGCCCCAGGGTACGCCCTGCAGGCGTAATCCGGTCGACAGCCCCAAGACGTTTTATCAGGCGTACCAGACCTCCCTCTAACGGCGTTAAGAGCGGTGCATCCAGCATGATGACGCCACGAAAAAGCTCAGGCGCCTGCCATGACGCAAACAGGCTCAACACACCGCCCAGTGAGTGCCCTACCGCAAGGACTGGCTCGGAGTGCTGCCGTCGTATCGCTTCCAGGAGTTCATCCACCAGGTGAGGCCAGCTGTCTGTCACAGGAAACAGCGGATCATGGCCGTGTTTTTCCAACCAGCTAACAGGAAACCCCTGCTGATCAAGGGCTGAAAACAGTTTCCTGTAAACCGGCGCTGGAAAGCCATTGGCATGGGCAAAGTGAATTGGCAACGTCATGGTGCCCTTTTATTTTTTTCAAACAAGCGTTTGATTAAGGATAAGAGAGCATCGCGCTGCCGTAAAGGGCGAAAGGGTTCTGATCACTAACAATCAGACCCCCTTTTGTTTCAGGCGTAAAACAGCAAGGGGACAAACGCGGTCAGCAGTAATGTGACAGCCATCACCAGAAGCGGCAAGGCAAAGCGTTCATAACGTCGCCAGAATGATCCCGTCACAGCGCCACGATCCACTTCATCATCACCAACCACCTGCCGGGTCAGCAAATGATTCAGCGCAACCGGTGGGCTGAGATACCCCAGCTCAAAGGCAATCAGGGTCACCATCCAGAAATGCAGCGGCTGGATACCATTGGAGAAAGCAAAATCAGTCAGGGTGATGGTCACCAGGATCACAGCACCGTAGGGATCCATGATCATACCAATCAGAACCAGTATCACCACCAGCAACGCCATGGTCAGCCAAACCGAGGAAAGATCCTGCGGCAACATGGACACCGCATCTCCGCGATCAAACACACCACCGAGACAGATTGACAGCGCCATAAGCATCAGCAGTGCCCCGATATGTGCCGATGCTTCTCCGGTCGCATGACGGACGGCAAGCTCGGTATCTTTCACGATATTGCCTTCCCGCTCTGGGTTGTTCCGGCGACGTAGCCACTGATCAAGAATAACAACCGCCAACATGACCGCAGGCAATATCACCGGCGCACTGAATTCGTCCAGCGCCGTATTTAATCCCCAGCGATACCAGAGCACCATGACCGCAATCACTAACGCGTAAGGCACCAGTTTTTTTAACGTCTTAAGCGTTTCCTGCCACGCATTCTCTACCGGCGAAACAGACAGCATTGCACGACGGGATACCATTGAAACCACGAGAAACAGCGATGCAGAGAGCAGGAACAACCACAAACCCCAGCCGTATAATTCCCGCGTTGTCACTTCCTTGTTCAGTGCCGCAATAATTACTATCAGAAGACAGGGGTTCAGGATCACCCCCATACTGCCAGACATAGCCGTCGTCGCCAGAGCCAGTTGACGCTGCGCCCCTGCACGTCGCAATTCCTGGTAAATCACCGCACCAACCGCAATCACATAAATGCCGCTTGCACCGGTGTAAGCCGTCGGTAAGGCTGAAACCATAATGGCAAGAAATGCCAACATCTCAGGCGGCAGACGCCAGGGGCGGAAAAGGTCAAATACAAGACTGGCCATCCGGGTCTGTTTCAGCAGCATACCAATCCAGACATAAAGCCCTACATTGATAAACAGACCGGACAAATCGAGCATCTTGCCCAGATAAATCGTCATTGCTGGCAGGTGGCCGATCAGAATAAAGAAAATACCTGAAATCAGCGCCATCCAGCTATACAACGGGATACACAACAGTGCATGACCAATCGTACCACCAGGCTCCAAACCTTCCGGACGTCGTAAATATTGCAACAGGCTGATCAGGGTTAAGACCGTAAAACCAGCGATCCAGCCCCACTGGATCCAGTGTTGTTGCAGGTCAGACGCAATGCCAGAAGCTTCCTGCATCGAGCGATAAGCAATTGCTGAAGCCAGCAACAAGGCGTTCCCGGCCAGCTGGGCCAGACTGGAGATTTGGAGATCCTTCTGGGTACGAATGCCCCGTAAAGCAATATGATCACGCAGCAGCGTTGCCGAGGCAGCAGCCACCAGAAGTAACGTCATCAGGATATAGCGGGCAGCATTCAGCCCCAGATCACCAATGGACGCAACCCCTTCTTCAAAGGCCGCATAATACTGAAGTCCGTCAGTTACCTGACCCTGGCGCGCAGCATAGTCAGCATGACGACGCTGGCATTCGGCCTGTGACCGTTCCAACGAAGCCCTGAGAACGGCTGGGTCTGCCGGCTCTTCATCAAACAGAGACAGCTCATCATCAACATCCACCTGCTGGTTCGCCAGCAAAGCAGCGAGTTCCTGATCAATATCAAGATCTGGCTGACAGAGCGGCACCTGGGCAGGAATTCTCAGTTCGTGATAATCCGTCCAGATCTCACTACCAATGGCGAGCAGGCGGGAATGCAGCATACTGCTGCTTTCCAACACAATCACCAGCAGTAGCACCAGCGCAATAGGCAAAGAAGAGAGCCAATCTGACAGAGTGCGGTTACGGCTAACGCTTTCGTACATCGAGGTTTCGCCTTGTTATTATTATGGCTGTATCGTTCAATCAGTCATTAGCTGATCACTCAAGCTTTTCCGCACACTCCGCCTGAACCGGATCGTATTTGCAGCGCACCTTGCGCATCAATTTCAGCATTCTGCCGTCGTATATTGACTGCTCTCTGAGCGCAAGCCGCGCCTCGCGCATAATCTGACGATAGTCGTCAACCTCAGCAGGGTTGGGTTCTACCCAATACTTGTCGTCAATTTTGTCGGTGGCTTTCCCGATAAAAGCGAATGCTCGATCAAAGTTTTCCAGCGCCATCTGTCGAGATTTCTGACCAAATTCTTCAGGAAAGCGGTCATGACGGATCACCATCTGGAATGTCAGCTGGATAAAAATATGATCAACAACGCCACCGCCTGGCTCCAGCCCCTTATACATTTCCAGTGGCTCATAGGCGACAGCCGGTGCAAAGGTTACATCCACGCTGCCGTTATTGAATTTACCGGCGAAATTCGTTGTATTCCCACTGACCGGCGTCCCACCGACCTGTCGCACCAGCTGCTGGGACACTTCATCCCCTTCCATGACGATGATCTTTTTACCCTGGATTTTATTGAGGCTGTCCCAGTCCCGATTCCTGACAAATGCATAAATAGCCCCGGCCGGCATGATGCCTGCTACTTCGTATGGACCATTTCGCATCAATTTCGAAGCCTTAGGGCTCATCAGTGTCTGTAAGGTCGTTCTCAGTGTCGTATAATCCGGCAAAGCACCCACCGCCTCGATTGTCGATGTGAACCGATTGAAAGCCCGGGTCTTAAGGCCGGTAAACGCAGCAGCATCGCACTGCCCCGCTTTCAACTCATCAACAATGACGCTTTCATCCATGAAGGTTTTCAAATCAAGGTCAACGCCCCAGGACAAGGCTTCCGTCTTGTAATCCTTCATCAGCGCCAGAACATCGCCATTGTTTCCAACAGGGTCGAAAATACAAAAGGTATTCTTGGTCAAAGCAGCCTGGACAGAAATTGATCCGGTCAACAAGCATGCGGCAAACAGTGATAGCAGAGGTCGGCGAATATGATGGGACATGAAAACCATCCTTTACAGTATTCTTCTTTTTATTAGCTGCACAATGAATCAATCAGATTTACAACAAATCATTGATATCTATGGTTTCGATCGCATCCTGCTTATCATCCCAGAAACGACCAAAGGCACCCGTCGGCGTTCGTTTACCGGTTGCGGCAGTCCATAGCACGTCAGAAATGCCCAGCATCTGCTCATGGGCCATGGCATCCAGCAATTGGTAATCAGGATCCGGTAAACGACGTTTTTCGGCCTGCGCATGGTCACGAATCAGCTGACGAACCAGAGTTTCATCTCCCGCACTAACAGCCGCCATCGCATGGAAAATATTGGCTAGCCTTACACCACTGACAACACCGGCATCACTGGCTTCCTGCAGACGACGCCACGGGTCTTCCCCTTCCGGTACTACACCGGGAATCATCACCCACAAGGTCGCACGAATGGCTTTTGGTACGCCCCACCATTTCTGACTATCAAGGCACTGGGCACTGCGCTCAACACGAGCAGCAATACTCCGTGGAATACGCCCTTCTGTTGACCGGATATCGCTGTTAACCGCCTGCAATCCACCAATCAATCCAAGTAGCCAGACCAGCTCATCCTGAGAAGACGCTAATTCAGGGCAACCTGTACCCGGCTCACCGTAATATTTGCTCAGATGATGCCAGGCCTGATATTGACGATCGGCAGCAACAGCCCAGGCGCGTTTAACCATAATCCTGGCGTCCTGCGCCTCTATAGTGTCGCCTTGCAACAAAGCCCGTTGATAACGAAGCTCCTGCTCCCGAGCCTGTGTCTCAGCACACAGAGCGGACGACATATACGACATCACACCCAACTTGCTGGCACCGCGATTAAACTGTCCCATGGACATCAACGCCGGTGTCATGGCATCTCCCATGGCACATCCCATAGCCGGGTCACTGGTAGTCATGACATACGGCATCGCAATGTCTTCGGCGTAGGTCTGGGTATAATCCGTTGCAACGTTAAAAACCATACTGCTGCAACCACTTAACAATCCCAGAAAGAGTAGCAACGACAGTTTTCTCAGAGAGAAGCGAACATCTTCAAACCGTGAGATGATATGCGGCATCCAAGACTCCATGGACGTTTATTTTTGTTATTGACCGCAAACTATGACAAGTACGTTAGTACCTGTAAATGACTTTTGACACGGAATTAATCGTCATGCCAGTCAAGTTGAAAACCTGGATGTGTCACTTAACCTTTGACTTATGCGCCAGTTCGACTGCCGTTTCCATCAAAGCGCTAATATGCATCCAGAATCGTGCATTCTCATGGGGATCGTCCGGACTAAATTGTGTCATTGCACCAGCCTTCAACCTTAACGCTTCAGGGCACACTGGCTGACGAACAGGCGTTTGCACATCTGGATAACACATCTGCCAAAACCGATCCCAGTCAAAACAGAAACCAGGATCTACTTTACCGCGATAACCTGCAATATGTTCATGCCCAAGGATACGACTCGGGCTGACCAGTGAGGGATAATGCTGCTTCAACAACAAGACGATGGACGCAAGTGACTGATATTGGGCATCAGAAAACGGAAAGATATTGCCATTGGCATTCACCAGCTCAATACCTATAGAAAAGTCATTAAACCCAGACCACGCCTTTTCATCATCCACATAAGCGCTTAGACCGGCATGCCATGCCCTGTAAGCCTGCCCTTGCAAACAGTCGACCAGTGAATAGACCTCACCATCAACATCAATCACCAGATGCGACGACACCCCACGCTGCTCATCCTGAAAGATGGCCAGCGTGTTCGCAAGATCCGTTGCCGTATAATGCAATACTAAAAACTCGACAGGTATTACCCGGCGATCCTGATTCGGGCACTCGACCTGCTTTATAGGAAGTGACATAAAAGAATTCGACCTAAATAGTATGAACGCTTAGCCGGCAAAGGTTTTGACCGCCATAGTTAAACGGGAGATACAGACTAAACGCCCTTCCTCGTCTTCAAGGGTAATTTCCCACACCTGTGTAGATCGACCAACATGCGTCGCTGAGGCTTTTGCGGTTACCAGGCCTGTTTTCATACTTCGAACATGATTTGCATTGATATCCAAACCGACACAATAACTTTTTTGATCAACAGCCAGGTTCGCCGCGAGACTTCCCAGCGATTCTGCCAATGCGACAGAGGCGCCTCCATGTAACAACCCCATCGGTTGCCGTGTGCGAGAATCCACTGGCATAGTCCCCATCACATAATCAT
Organism: uncultured Kistimonas sp.; assembly: GCA_964291505.2. Taxonomy (GTDB): domain Bacteria; phylum Pseudomonadota; class Gammaproteobacteria; order Pseudomonadales; family Endozoicomonadaceae; genus Kistimonas. The sequence continues at coordinate 1,865,852 of OZ220216.1, forward strand.
CACCAACTTCGGTCACCACCATTCCCAAATGATCGCAAAGCGTATTCTCCATCCCTTTATTCAGACCTTCCAAGGTAAACGACTTTTTCCATATAGACATCTTGAAACTCTCAACAAACACACACAACGATCACAAGATTTCATCGAGAATCGCACGTAACAGCCACCCTGACAAGCCTCTTGAACGTTAGGTAATTGATGCATTACTCTGAGAAGCGCACATTGAACCTCCCCCGTTTTAGTGGACATCAGAACCACTAGATCGGAGGCTGCCATGCCCGCCTATAAGACAGGTAAGAAAACTCGTCAGTACAGCAATGAATTCAAAGTGGGTGCTGTACTGATGTCCTGCAAACCCGACAGGCTAATAAAGGATGTTGCACAATCGCTGGACATCCATCCCTTTATGTTGTCCCGTTGGCGCAAGGAATACTTCGAGGGCAAGCTTGTGGCAGATAAGCGTAAGATACCGGCTGATCTCAAAGCCATTGAACGACCTAAACAGCCACCTGAACCTGATCGTCTGAAACAACTTGAACGAGAAAATGAGGCACTCCGTATGGAGAACGATTTCCTAAAAAAGTGGCAACGATTTCTTGCGGAACAACGGAGGAAAGGTTCTCGTTCATAAACGTCCATGGTCAACGCTTTGGCATTGTCTGGTTATGTAGGCGTCTTCAGGTTTCACCCAGTGGCTTCTATGCCTGGCGTAACAGAGCACCTTGCGAAAGAGTCCACAGGGATGCCTTTCTCAAGCAGCGTATTACTGCATTGTTTGAGAGACATCGAGGGGTGTACGGCAGCCCACGTATTCATCAGGCACTACGTAAGGAAGGTATATTCATAAGCCGGAAACGTGTTGAACGTTTGATGAAAGAAGAGGGCCTAAGAGGCCGATGCGTCCGTGTTTATCGCCGGGCGCCCGGGCTGCATCGATTTTATCGGAACATTGCCAATATCAGGAAAGATCTGCCTAAACCAACAGCCCCCAATCAACACTGGGCGGCTGATGTCACCTATATCCGGGTTAAGGGGAAATGGCAGTATCTCGCGGCGATACTGGACCTGTACTCTCGCCGTATTGTGGGCTGGTCACTCGCTGGCCGCAGAACGGTTGAGTTAACCAGAGCCTCTCTCATGATGGCTATTCGTAACCGAAAGCCACCTGAAGGGCTTGTATTTCACACGGATCGTGGCATTGAATACCGAGCCCATGAGATACAGGGCATACACAAACGCTATGGCATCATTCCCAGCATGAATCGCCCGGGACAATGTACTGACAACGCAGAGATGGAATCCTTCTTTCACTCGCTTAAAGCGGAACTTATAAAAGGCAGTCACTTTTATGGTGAGATGCATTTGCGAGATTGCATAGCGGGATACATCCAACACTTTTATAATCGGACTCGACTGCACTCGAGTCTTAATTATCAATCACCGGTAGAATACGAGGCTGCAGTTTAGCTGTAGACAGATGTCCATTTTATCGGGGAAAGATCACATCGAGAGCAAAAATTGCAGGTAGGTTAATAATTATTATTAATATCTTCATTTATTTCGAAACAAAATTGAAAGCTATAAACTATTTCAATGAATTTCCAATCAACGTAGCTTTCTGCCTGAACTTCGAATCCGAAAACGCTAGAAGCTAAAAAAATATATATTTATAAAAGCCCCCCATCAAAACCTAAATTTTTTATTATCTCTCCACACAAGCAATAATTAGACTACATAGAAGCCCCACCAAAAACACACCAAACGAAAACTGATAGGAAGCAAGCGTCACCTCATCACCTGAATATCCCAAGAGCAAGCCAATTAATGGCTGGAATATTACCGTCCCTATCAACACCTCAATCATATTAACCATCCCCATTGCTGCGGAGACATTCGCAGGCTCAACCCACTTTTTGACCAGAACAAAAGGAATAACATATGCGCCACACGCCAGACCCATGGACAGTAGACAGATAGCAACCAAAATTTCAGAAACCGGATAATACATAATATTCCAAAACAACATACAACAAGTGACACTACAAATAATCATTAACGGTTTAGCCTGATTCCGGCCACCACTTAAAAACCCGATAATTGGCGCACCAATTGCCACCCCTATAAACACCATACTCACAATATCGGCGACAGACGCTGAGCCACTAAACACGACTGAGAAATAAGGAATAGCCCACATTGCTGCAAAACTATTCACCAATGCAAAGATCAGCCCACCAAAAATAGATACACTCCAAATTCGTTTATCACGAAGCACTGTCAAAATAATTGAATGACTCTGAGTCTCACTGCTACATATATCTAAACCTTCAGAGCGACAAGGTAAAAGCAGCCAGGCAACGACAGCAATACAGATCGCCATCATTGAGGATAAAAGAAATACTCCTTCCCAGCCGGTATGAGCCATTTCCCAAGGGATAAACCACTCGCCGGAGGCTGCCCCAATCATACTGACAACGTCCATAACGCCTGCCAGCAAGCCAAACCAGCGTACGGTAAAGAGCAATGAAATCACCTCGAGTGTTGAGACAACACCCGCGGCACTGGCAACCCCCATCAACATCCGTCCCGTCAAAGCCTGGTAGAATCCCGTAGCTGACAGAGAAACAAGACAACCTATCGCCAACAGACAGGCGGAATAAAACATAACCCGCCTGACGCCATAGCGACTAACAAGCCGCCCCATCGGTATCTGCATAAAAACGTATGGATAAAAAAAACAGGAGGACAGCAAGCCAATACCCGCCATATCCACACCAAAAGCATGCTGCAATTCGGGAACCATCAGGCTGACAGCCCCCTGCAGCATAAATTGTAAAGCAACAAATATTGCACACACACTAAATGCAAGTAATGACTTCAATCCTGAATATTCACAGAACTTCCTTGTAGCGTTGTTCATATGGGATGCTTCCTTAATGGCAATGGATCCATTGATAGACTTGCCACCAGCAACGCAAGCATTAACAAAAGCAACAAGGGGCTTAAAGCAATCTGAAAATGTATAACAAAGAGACTTTGATTAGATGCTAACTGCCGATCAAGCAGCCATCCAATCAACGGTTGAAACAAAATGCCGGCAATCAGCATACTGCCATTTATCACAGCCATGACCTGCCCCAATTTATGACTCGGTGCAATCTGCCTTGACTGAAGAAATGCAAGACTATAAAAACCTGAGGCAAACCCAAACAGCGATAACACCAACATCATCAAGAATAATGGCATGGGAACATAAAGAATAATGACCAAACAATTGAATGCGATAAATGCACCCACCATCATCAAGATACGACATTGATTCAAGACGCCTGCCAGCCATCCTGAAAATAATGTACCTAACGCTATAAACAGATACATGCAGGCCAATCCCACCCCTGCTCCAGATTGATTATCCGGATAAAGCGTTTCAAGAAATGGCAATCCCCATAACATGGCAAAAACATTGACCATACCAAACATGCACAACCCATAAAGTGCGTTTAAAAGCAGTGTCCGCCTAAAATAAAGCTGAAAATCGCCAGTCATTTCCCCAGCACCTTCAGGCGCAGTAAGACGTTCACCATCACCAATGACAGTAAATGCAGCAATAGCCAGCACCAGCCCGGCTACGGCATTAATAATCATTCCAGTACGCCAGCCATAAGCATCAACAATAGTGGGAAAAATAGTAGTTGCCCCCATCCCACCAGACATACCAGCCATTTCAAATAATCCGACAAGCAACGCGAACCAGCGGGCGGGATACCATTCAGCCGCCAACAAGAAAGAGCCGACAATGGCAAAGGCACTCCCCCCTCCCATAAGAATCCGCCCCAGAACGGCTTGCCAGAGTGTATTCGCAAACGCGAACAACACTGAGCCACCCGCCACCAATAAAATCGCAAGAGGTAACAAGTGTTTGCCACCAAAACGATCCAGAAGGTGTCCAGCTGGCATTTGAAATAACAAATAGGAATAACTCAAACTACTGGCCAGCAAGCCAACACCGACAAGATCGATATTCAGGCCAAACATCAATTCACTGACCATACTGCCCGGTGCAGCCTGCATATACACCTGATAACCACAAAACAACGCTGCCACCAGGGCAATCAAGTGAGCCCGCACAGAGCAGCATGATGCAATTCGGTCTGACATATCCCCCCCTACGGCTTTATCAGGGACTTTTTCAAGCGTTAAAAAAAACTGCCGCGAATATGGCTTGAGGGATAACAATGAAATCCCAGTAGGCGCTTGTTCGCAACAGCTTCAATCAAAGGGGTAAGACGCGAGAGTATAGTGAGCAATCCCTGCTCTTACCTCTCTATCAGACAGCAGAGGAAAATGATGGTTCCAGAAAGCCTTCGAAAGATTGAGGGTTATCCGTTAGCCCCATCGCATAGGCAATAGGCGACCCGGCAATCACTCATGGAAGATAACTGACACATTGTTTGGCCAGCCCGGGGGCCGCAACGGGCATATCAAGACCAACCACCATGGCTGTAGAGAAAATAACACCACGATCAGGCGCCTCCTCGGTCAGGAGTCCAGCAAGCCGACTGACCAGTGGCATATGCGATACCAGTAACCATTGCCCCTCGTCAGGCACCACGCTAAGTACGGATAGAACTGGGGCATCCGGCGTTAACTGGTCGCAGCAGGTAACGGGGACATCGGTCCCCATACCTGCCTGCATCAGCTCAGCAGTCTGCTGAGCGCGCAGATAAGGACTGACCAGAATCCCGGTCAATGGCAAGCCTGACATCTGCCTGGCCACTTCTGCGACCTGCCAACACCCATGATCAGAGAGAGCACGGTTTCGATCCACATCCGCGAAAGAAACGGCTTCCCCATGACGCATGATATACAACTTCATAACATCATTCTTTCCGGTACTGCTCTACGGCTTCTGCATGGTCCACTTTAGGCCAGTCAGTGAAAGGATAGGGTTTTTTGTCACTGTTAAATGTCAGGAAACAGAGAATTTGATAGAGATAGCGATTCAAACCAATACTGAACTCCTGAAGGTTCAGGTTGGGTTTTCCTGTTACCAGCCCAAACAGTGCCTGGGCAACCGCAATCACAGCCACCAACATGATAGCCACCTGACTGACCAGGTAAAAAATAACCATATAGAGTATCCGCAGCCAGAGCGACTCGGACATCAGATTTTTTTTCAGTTTTTCATCCATAGCACCACCCGCTTTCTCTCTGTTTTGAACCAATATGCGTTTTCCGACAGGCAATCTCAAGATTCTTTCAAAATAAACTCAACATCCGTCTTTTGCTCTCGCAGCATCATGGTGCGGGCAATGTCGGCAATAGCATGACCGTTAAAGATTATTTCATAAAGACCTGACGCAATAGGCATGTAAACACCCATTTCATCCGCCTTTTCTTTGACCAGCTTTAAGGTATTGATACCTTCCGCCACCTGCCCCAACGCCTTCTCTGCGTCTTCCAGGGATTTGCCTTCACCCAGGGCATACCCCACCCGGAAATTTCGGCTCAGGTTGGACGTACAGGTCACTATCAGATCACCTACACCCGCCAATCCAAGAAATGTCAGGGGATTTGCCCCCATCGTCACCGCGAATCGTCCCATTTCAGCCAGCGCACGGGTAATCAAGAGACTCTTGGTGTTTTCGCCCATTCCTAAGGCTTCTGCAAGTCCGGAGACAATTGCGTAGATATTCTTGAGGGCCCCACCCAGCTCTACGCCATAACGGTCATGGTTCGAATACACCCGGAAATAGTCGCAGTGGAGGACTTCCTGCACGATCTGACAAAGCTCATCGTCTTCACAGGCAATCACCGTGGCGGTAATGCATTTCGCCATGATTTCCTTGGCCAGGTTCGGACCGCTCAAGACACCGATACGCGCCCCTGGCAACTCTTCATGCAAGATCTCGCTCATAAGGTCAAAGGTTTGGGCTTCAACCCCTTTGGTGGTTGAAACGAGCAGCTTATCATCAACCAAACCCTTCATATTTCGAACGACTTCGCGAAACGCCTTACTGGGAATGGCAACAAAAACCAGCTCACTGTCTTCCAAAGCAAATGCAAGGTCGGATGTAGCAATGACATTCTGATTGATCGTAAATCCGGGCAGATAACGTTCGTTAATATGGGTGGTGTTCATGGCCTCAGCCTGCTCAGCGGAGCGCATCCACTGACGAACATGGTTACCCTTTGCAGCGCTGATATCCGCCAAAGCAGTACCGAAGCTACCACCACCCACCACGGTAATCCGACGCTTTTTCGTTGGTCTATTCTGTTCTGTCATGCACTGTTACAGCTATTTTGTTCAATAGTGTCATCATACTTGATTACAGCCTCAAAGAGCGAGCTACAACCCTATTTTTTATATGCGACACTTTGCAGTTAGTGAGGATTCATTGGCTAACAACCTGTGCATACACACATGCATTTGAATACAATTATTGACACAGTCATTCTGGCCTTGAAATCGGTTTATTACATGCCAAACATAATTGTATGGTAGGCAATCATAAGAACATCAGACCATAAAAGAATAACCTTACGCTTTAGTCTGCTCAGATACAAAGCAGTGAATTCAGACTTACCGCCAAAGCACAAGACCCCGGTTAATACAAACTGAATAAAATAAGAATATAAAGCTATCACCCAAACTCAAATTTACTACTTTTAAAAAGCAAAAACGTCAACACTCAAACATTAAAAAAGAGCAAACCGAAACCTATTAAAAAACATACCAGTAACGAAATATAAGCAACTCCAAAAACAATTATTCCATTCAAGATGGGATAATTAGGATAAACAGCACACGAAGACCCCAAGAATATCAATCGATAGATGGGTCACAGTCGCACTATAGATAGCTACTAACATACTTGTCACTTAGCAGAACAATCCCATATAAGCGTTACGATCTGTGTACAGTCGTTTTGTTTTTTGTTACAAATCCACGATTGTCGTTAATGCTACGACATTCCAGTGTTATAGTGCCACGGTGACGCAATACTCAGCACGCCAGGGAAGCTCTGTCACATGCTAGCATTACCAACTCCCTGTGCGAGGCGCACATTACCAGCAACCCTCTACTGTGCCTGCCTGCTGCTGAATCCGGCCACCTGCGCCGGATGCATAGGGGAATGATTTGGCCGACCGGATCTCCATGATGAAAAAAGACAGCTTTAGCCGTGATGAATTATTAGCCTGTTCCCAGGGAGAGCTCTTCGGCCCAGGTAACGCACAGCTTCCCGCACCCAATATGCTGATGATGGATCGCATTACCCGCATCAGTGAGGAAGGTGGCGAATACGGCAAGGGAGAAATTATTGCCGAACTTGATATCTCACCCGACCTGTGGTTCTTCGAATGCCACTTCCCGGGTGACCCCGTCATGCCGGGCTGCTTGGGACTTGACGCGATGTGGCAGCTGGTAGGCTTCTATCTCGGTTGGCTTGGCAACCCTGGCCGTGGCCGTGCTCTGGGATGTGGCGAGGTCAAATTCTCAGGCCAGATACTGCCACGCCACAAAACAGTGACCTATAACATACATCTGAAACGGGTTATCACCCGTAAACTGATCATGGGTATCGCCGACGGAACCGTCAGTGTCGATGGCAAGGAGATCTATGCTGCCAAAGACCTGCGTGTTGGTCTGTTTACCTCAACCGATAATTTTTGACATAACCCGGGTTTTTTCATGAGACGAGTCGTTATTACTGGCCTTGGCATCACTTCCTGCCTCGGCAACTCTGCTGATGCCGTGACCGAATCGCTCAGGCACGGTCGCTCCGGCATTCGCCTGAATGAAAGCTATCGCGAAATGGGCTTCCGCAGCCACGTCTCCGGCTCCGTCGAGATCGACCTGGAATCCCAAATTGACCGGAAATACCTCCGTTTCATGGGCAACGCTGCTGCCTATGCTTACATTGCCATGCAACAGGCCATTGAAGATGCTGGCCTCGAAGAAAGTGATGTATCCAATGAAATGACGGGGCTAATTGCCGGCTCCGGCGGTGCGTCTTCCAACAACATCATTGAAAGTACTGATATTCTGCGCAGCCGGGGCATCAAACGCGTAGGCCCCTATCGCGTACCGCGAACTATGGGTAGCACTGTCTCCGCCTGTCTGGCAACCCCGTTCAAAATCAAGGGCATTAATTACTCCATCACATCAGCCTGTGCAACCAGCGCGCACTGTATTGGTAATGCCCTCGAGCAGATTCAAATGGGTAAGCAAAACATTATCTTTGCGGGTGGTGGTGAAGAAGAGCATTGGTCACAAAGTGCGATGTTTGACGCCATGGGCGCGCTCTCCAGCAAATATAACGACAACCCCGAAACCGCGTCCCGCCCCTACGATGCCAATCGTGACGGCTTCGTTATCGCTGGTGGCGGTGGCATGGTCGTTCTTGAAGAACTGGAGCACGCAAAGGCACGTGGCGCCAAAATCTATGCAGAAATTGTCGGTTACAGTGCAACGTCCGACGGTTATGACATGGTAGCGCCTTCCGGTGATGGCGCAATACGCTGCATGAAGCAGACGCTTTCCACTGTCGACGGCGGCATTAACTATATCAATACCCATGGCACCAGCACGCAAGCTGGCGATATCACCGAGCTGAATGCAATCAAAGCGGTGTTTGGCGATGCCATTCCAGAAATCAGCTCCACCAAATCTCTCTCCGGCCACTCACTGGGTGCTGCCGGCGTCCAGGAAGCTATCTACAGCCTCCTGATGATGAAAGAAGGGTTCATCTGTGCTTCTGCCAACATTACCGAGTTGGACGAAGGCGCAGCAGGGGTTCCGATCATCACCGGCGAATCTGTGTCACGAGATCTGAACCGTATTCTGTCAAACAGCTTTGGCTTTGGCGGCACCAATGCCTGTCTGGCGTTTGAAAAGTACACGGGCTAAGTGATAAATAAAAAGGGCAACCATTGTTGCCCTTTTTATTGTCTAATTCCCACATCTGCAATTAACACGCAGGTGTAACACCAACCGCTTCAAAGGCCTCATTCACTACCGACTCTGCAACCCCTTCCTGACTGGCTGACAACTTGACACCACAGGCCGCTTCTGCAAACTCTGAATACGGCGTCCAGTAAAGCATATTAGCTCGTAACACCACGCCAAACACCTTACGCACATTGCCATTTAAGCGCTTTACCATCTCATAAAATGCTTTACTGATCACACCGCTGCCGAGATGAGCAATATCTCCATCATCAACATCTTCATAACTAAGATAACAACCAGCCACCCGATAATAACAACCTGCAGCACCATACAGTTCAGGCTGACTGAGTGACCGTATTGGATTCTTACTTTTACTGATACGCTCGCCAAATTGCCATGTCAGTTGATTTTGTCCATAAAGACGCCCATGGACCTTTTCATTATGACTCTTCAGATAATATTCGGCAGCAATCGCGGCCATATCTGAAAATGCCTCATTAATTGCACCGGCCTCACCAACCCCTATCAGTCCTGAATGTTGCTGAGTAAAGGCGTGACTCATTTCATGCGCAAGAATCCCCAACGAAGCGAAAGGATAAAAGCGTTTCCCTCCATCACCGAGCAACACTTGCTGACCATTCCAAGAGGCATTTTCATAGTTAATACCAGCGTGTACAGCCACTATAACCGCTTGCCCACCTGCCAGAATTGGCTGCCCATACCACCGCTCATACATGGCAATGACCATATTGCCAAACACATAAGCATCATTCGCTGGTGAAAAAGCACCATTTGACTTATCCCCTCGATTATTATCGCACTCATAATCCAAAGGCATGGCAAAATCGTTGTTTACCCCATAAACACGATTCTTTAATGAAATAACCACGAGCCGTGTATTCGCCAACAGGCAGATATCATTGCTTTGCGTGACTGAGAGCGAGGGCAGCCCACCCTCACCAAAGACATATCGCCCTGTTTTCTCATTACCGCCCGGTCCTTTATCCCGATAAAGGGATTTAACGTTATCCCAATACTGATAAATGCTGGAATCAGCTGCATCAATTAAATAATGAGGCCATTTCTCAGGCCCATCGGGTGGTCGAACACGAAAGCTGACCTGATAAACAAAATGCGCCGTACGATTACGATCAAGCCATATTGCCGGCTGAGAATCACTCTCTAAAATATCGCGGTTAATGCCTGTGCGCTCTGCAAAATCCTCCTTCGCAAAACTGAGCATCTCTTCGCGAAAACCATCCGTTTTCAGCTCATCATCGATCTGGAGGCGCAGCCCCCTTGCCAGCTTTCCTGAAAATTCTGCGTTGCTAAGGTCTTCATCCTTGTCAGTCCCAAAATGGGCAATGACATGACGCCCCAGAACCAGAATACCTTTGTAATATTGCTGATAACGGGCATAGTTGCGTTGTCGATCGGTAAACTGATGAATTCTAACGAGGGAGTGATCCAGCGACTCAATATCCTGTTCGCTGTTATTACGGTCATCAATGACCGTAAACCCCTTCAACACCCGCTGATCAAATAACTCCAGACGAAGATCGTCTACCGTGGCCTGCGCACTGACAGAAAGCCACAACGTCACCCCATAAAATATAATGCCGTTCCAAATAGGCTTGAGAGCCATGGTATCGTCCCTGAGATCCCTACCATTATTGATACAGACCAGACTCACACGTCCAATTAATTACACCCTTATCAATTTCACTATAGACCGGAACCCGAAAGAAACTATCTCATTACCGCTCGGTCTTGCTGTGGTGGTCAGTTGTGTTTATTGGCAGCAGCGGCATGGATGCCGCGGTAGCGAAGCAGGACAAGGATTGTCCTGTCTGAGCGGGCGGAGAATAGACACATCTGGCCGCCGCTGGCACGGTGTTACAAATACTTCTTCGTAACAGAAATATGAAGTATAAAAAATGCCGGAAAACATACGCTTTCCGGCATCATCATACGGTGCAAATAGAAGCTAATTAGCCTGCCACTTCCACCAAGAACTGATTGAGACGTTTGACGTAGGCCGCAGGATCATCCAGCTTGCCACCCGCAGCCAGGTTGGCTTGATCAAAGATAATATGCACCAGATCACCAAACCGGTCTTCATCAGGCTCATTATCCAGCCGGGTAATCAATGCATGATCAGCATTAATTTCCATGATCGGCTTGCTTTCAGGTACATCCTGACCCGCTGCCTGGAGAATGCTCTTCATCTGAGCCCCCATATCAAACTGGCCAACCACCAGGCAGGCCGGTGAATCAGTCAGACGGTTCGTCACCCGAACCTCTTCCACACTGCCACCCAGAGAGTTCTTAATACGTGCAACCAAGTCTTCGTGTTCTTTGGCTGCCTCTTCCTTGGCTTTCTGATCGGCTTCATCATCCAGGCTACCAAGGTCCAGGTCACCGCGACCAACATCCACGAACGTCTTACCGTCGAATTCGTGCATATGAGACATCAACCACTCATCAACACGATCAGTCAGCAACAGGACTTCAATTCCCTTCTTGCGGAAGACTTCCAGATGAGGGCTATTGGCCGCCGCATTGTAGCTTTCCGCTGTAATGAAGTAGATTTTCTCCTGACCTTCTTTCATTCGACCCATGTAATCGGCCAGAGAAACCGTCTGTGCAGATGTAGCAGTATGCGTGGACGCAAAGCGCAGCAGAGACGCGATCTTCTCACGGTTGGCAAAGTCTTCAGCCGGACCTTCCTTCAGCACCTGACCAAATTCATTCCAGAATGCCTGATAGGTTTCTACGTCGCTTTTCGCCAGTTTGGACAACATATCCAGCACCCGCTTGGTCAAAGCAGTTTTCATGCTTTCCACCTGCGGGTCTTTCTGCAGGATTTCACGGGAAACGTTCAGGGACAGGTCATTGGAATCAACCACTCCCTTGATGAAACGCAGGTACATGGGCAGGAACTGCTCAGCTTCATCCATGATGAACACGCGTTGCACATAGAGCTTCAGGCCCTGCTGCATATCACGGTTATACAGGTCAAACGGCGCTTTGGATGGCACATAGAGAAGACTGGTGTATTCCAGCTTACCCTCAACCCTGTTATGGCTCCACTTCAGCGGATCAGCAAAATCGTGGCTGATATGCTTGTAGAACTCCTTGTACTCGTCATCGCTGATCTCACTGCGACTCCGGCACCAGAGCGCTTTCGCAGTATTAACCGTTTCCCACTCTGGCTCGACCTCAGCCTTTTCTTCACCCTCTTCCGGTTCTGGCGGCTCCTTGAGCATCAGAACAGGCAGGGAAATATGGTCAGAATACTTGCGAATAATGGAACGCAGACGCCAGCCATCGGCAAAACCCTGCTGCTCTGACTTGAGGTGCAGGATAATGGTGGTGCCGCGCTGCTCGCGATCAATAGACTCAACGGTAAACTCACCGGTACCTTCAGATATCCAGCGAACACCCTCCTGCTCACCGGCCTTACGGGTTTCTACCGTGACTTTGTCCGCCACAATGAAAGCAGAGTAGAACCCGACACCAAACTGACCAATCAGCTGGGCGTCTTTTTTCTGATCGCCCGTCATCTGCTTCAGGAATTCACCGGTACCGGACTTGGCAATAGTACCTAGGTTATCAATGACTTCCTGGCGATTCATGCCAACACCATTGTCAGTGATGGTAACGGTCTTGGCCTCTTTGTCAAAGCTGACCCGGATATCCAGGTTTGGATCAGACTCCAGCAGACTGCTGTCATGTAACGCGGCAAAACGCAATTTGTCAGCCGCATCGCTGGCATTGGAAATCAGTTCACGCAGAAAGACTTCCGGGTGGGAGTACAGAGAGTGAATCATCAACTGCAGCAGCTGCTTGACTTCTGTCTGGAACCCCAGGGTCTCCTTACTGGCTTCAACGGTCATAGGGTGCTTTATCCTCTTGAATTCAGCATGACAAACGAATACTGAAAACCTAGATAAGGGCATCCGAACTGATTTCAAGGGCAGATTTCCAGCAAATTGATTTCAGATGCCTCGAACTTCTCCCGTTGTTACCAAATGGTTGTACATCCGTTTCGGTGAATAACACCATCGCCATTGACCATAACAACCGTTCAAAATACTTATTGTCGCTGATGGCCATGGCCCCTAAGATGCGCCGCTTTGGCATAGAACCGCCCCATTGTGGTAACAAGGTCTTCAACCGACCCCTGTCAGGATGACAGCATTAAGTGCCTAACAACTGGTGCAATCGCGTACCGCCGGAGGACAAGCAGAGACACGATGACACCCATTTCCTTTATTTACGGCCCCATGAAGTCCGGCAAGACTGCACGACTGATTGGTGACTTTTACGCGCTATCCGAGCACTACAAAGTCACAGTCGTCCGCCCGTCCATTGACACCCGGTCACCGGATGGCTACGTGAAAAGCCGCAATGGCAGCGAACTGCAATGCAAGGTGTTTGCGTCTACGGATCAATTGCTGTCAATAATGAGTGAGTCGGGCACCGAGGTTCTGCTGGTCGATGAAGCCCAATTTCTGCCTGCCGAAACCGTCAAACAGTTAATCCGCCTCAGCCTGAACACTGCACTGCAGGTGCGCTTCTACGGCCTGATGACCGATTACCTGGGCAATATTTTTGAAGCTTCGGAAACCATCACGAAGTTCTCACAGAAACTGGAACCCCTGTTTGCCAACTGTCACTGCGGCAAACCGGCCCAGTTCACCCAGTTTACCGGTGAAAGTAACGGCCGAACCATCATCGTCGGCCACGATGAAGAGTACTTTCCCGTTTGCACCCACTGTTTCCTGGAAGCCTGTTAACCATGACCGATTGCCAGACCAACCATTTTGTTGCTGTAGAAGCTAACATCGCCGCCGGCAAATCGACGCTACTGCCACTTCTTGCCGAGGCCATGGGCTGGGAAGCTCTGAAGGAACCGGTTGACGACCCACGCTTCACCGAACTGCTGGAAGATTTCACCAAGCATCCTCACGATGCCAACCGCCGTATTCGTTTCCAAAAGTACATCACCGAGCGTCGTGCGACACTGGTAGAAGGGTTGGACCGCAGCAAAAATTACCTGATTGAGCGCTCGCTCTACTCAGACCTGATTTTTTCCCAGGCCAACTTCCTGTCCATGGAACAGCCTGACGCCATGTACATGGATTATTACTACGATATCAAGCGTCGACTGGAGCACTACCCAAGAATCAGCGCTGTTGTATACCTCCAGACGGATCCGACTGTTGCTCATGATCGTCTGTTGGAACGTGCCCGTTCAGCAGAATCAGGCACACCGCTGGCTTACCTGGAAGACCTGCATCGTTTCCACGAAGCCTGCCTGCCCCAGATCTGCCGGGAAATGCAGACCCCCATGCTGACCGTCAACTGGAATGCATTCGGTTGCGAGCATGAGCTGGCCAAAATGATCTTTTCGACTATCGAAGACAACCAGTCATTGGCTGCCTGAACTCATACTAAAAAGGGCCTCTAAGAGGCCCTTTTGCTTGTTAAGCGTTCTCTTCCTCCAAACCGAACCATTTCAATCGTTCATGTAACTGAACCACTTCACCCACAATGATGAGTGTGGGCGGTTTGATTTTTATCTGAGCAATATCGCTGACGATTGAGCCCAGAGTACCGGTATAAACACGTTGACCCCGTGTCGTACCCTGCTGTATCAGCGCAACCGGCGTTTCCGGGCTACGACCATGATCAACCAATTCCTTGCAGATTCTGGGAAGCCCCATCAATCCCATATAAAAGACCAATGTCTGATCTTTGCGCACCATCTCAGACCAGTTCAGATCATAACCACCGTCTTTGAGATGTCCTGTCACAAAGCGCACAGACTGCGCATAGTCACGGTGTGTCAGGGGAATACCGGCATAACTCGCACAACCGGACGCGGCCGTAATACCCGGAACGACCTGGAAAGGAATGCCTTCTTCGGCAAGGGTATCTATTTCTTCCCCTCCACGGCCAAAGATAAACGGATCACCGCCTTTGAGACGCAAAACACGCTTGCCCTCTTTCGCCAACTTCACGAGCAGTGTATTGATATCTCCCTGAGGTAACGTGTGCTGGTCCCGCCGTTTACCCACATAAATATAATCAGCATCACGACGACACAGCGCCAGTACGTCTTCTGATACCAGCCGGTCATGTAACACGACATCCGCCTGTTGCATCAGACGCAAAGCTCGAAAGGTCAACAAATCAGGATCGCCTGGCCCGCCACCGACAAGATAGACTTCGCCGACCTGCTGCTCTTCCTGCGCATTCAGCGCTTGGCCGATCATTTGCCGAGCCTGCTCCATATTGCCAGCCAAAGCCTGCTCTGCAGCAGGCCCGCCCAGCACTTTCTCCCAAAAATAGCGGCGATCATTCAGACTGGCAAATCGGGCTTTGACCTGAGTCCGGAAGCTGCCGGCTAACTCTGCCAATCGCCCATAACCATCAGGAAGCAAACTCTCCAGACGGGTACGCAGTAATCTGGCCAGCACTGGCGCCTTACCTGCACTGGATACGGAAACAATTAGAGGGGAGCGGTCTATGATGGCTGGCATAATGGCATTACCCTTCTCTGCCCCATCCACCACATTGACGGTCAAACCGCGGGCTTTAGCAGCCTCCGCAACAGCGCCATTCACTGCATCGCTATCTGTTGCGGCAATGACCAGCCTAACACCACTCAGGTCTTCATCCAGAAAAGGACGCTGAATGATTTCATGTCGCTGGTGATCCAGCATACCGGCCAGCTCTTCAAGAATATCCGGCGCTACCAGACGAATACGCGCCCCTGCTGAAAGCAGTAGCCGAATCTTGCGAAGCGCTACAGCATCACCACCAACCACCAGGCATACGGTATCCCTGACATCCAGATACAGCGGCAGATAATCCACTGTCGCACCCCCATCTTATTCTCTCTGAACGACCGATTCCCTGTCAGATCCTGTCCTTTTCGATGGCATTTTACACACATTAAACGACAAAACGCTTATAAAACCCTGAAATATCCTTATACGAAAAAGGCTTTTTACCGAAACCATACCCCTGAAATCATCAAATATGGTAACCTCGGTGCGCCTGAAAAGGTTTAAAAAAAGAGCGGCAAACGCCACAAAGAGAACTGCCGTTCCCCACGGCACGCAGGTATCGACAAGGACCAGTAATGACCCAAGAGAGTCGCTATATTGTCGCGCTGGATCAAGGCACCACCAGCTCCCGCAGTATCATCTTTGATCATGACGCACAGATTGTCGGCATTTCACAACGGGAATTCACGCAGATTTATCCCCGGGCCGGCTGGGTCGAGCATGATCCCATGGAAATCTGGGCGACCCAGAATGCCACACTCACAGAAGTCCTCGACAAGGCCGGTATTGGTGTAGAAGAGGTCGCTGCCATCGGCATCACCAACCAGCGTGAAACAACGGTCGTCTGGGATCGCCACACAGGCAAGCCGATTTACAACGCTATCGTCTGGCAATGCCGCCGAACCGCCGAGATCTGTGAGTCCCTGAAAAAACAGGGCATGGAAGACTATGTCCGTGAAACCACCGGTCTGGTACTCGACCCTTACTTTTCCGGCACCAAAATTCGCTGGATTCTGGACAATGTGGATGGCGCACGGGGAAAGGCCGAAAAAGGTGACCTGCTGTTTGGCACCGTGGACACCTGGCTGGTCTGGAAACTGACCAACGGTCGCACTCATGTCACCGATTACACCAACGCCTCCCGAACCATGCTGTTCAATATCAAGACACTGGAATGGGATGAGACGCTGCTGGAAGCCCTGCAGATACCACGTAGCATGCTTCCTGAGGTCAAAACCTGCAGCGAGATCTACGGCAAAACCACGCTTCGCAACAATATCAGTGTTCCGATCGCCGGTATTGCCGGTGACCAGCAGGCTGCTCTCTTTGGGCAGCAATGCTACGAGAAAGGTATGGCCAAGAATACCTACGGCACCGGGTGCTTCATGCTGATGAATACCGGTGAAACCCCGGTTCCTTCCAGCCACGGACTGCTGACGACCATCGCCTACGGCCTGAACGGCAAGGTGAATTATGCCCTGGAAGGCAGCGTCTTCATGGGCGGCGCCTCTATCCAGTGGCTACGGGATGAAATGGGTCTGGTGCGAGATTCTGCTGACTCCGAATATTTCGCCAGCAAAGTCGATGATACCAACGGCGTCTACATGGTGCCGGCATTTACTGGTCTTGGTGCACCCTATTGGGATGCCCATGCCCGTGGAACCATTGTCGGCCTAACCCGCGGCGCCAACCGCAACCACATTATCCGGGCCACCCTGGAAGCCATTGCCTACCAGTCACGCGATGTACTGGATGCCATGCAACAGGACGCCGGTATTGAACTCCACCAATTACGTGTTGACGGTGGTGCCTCTGCCAATGAGTTCCTGATGCAGTTCCAGGCCGATATGCTGGGTGTTGATGTGGTACGTTCCGGCATTACCGAAACGACAGCAGCGGGTGCCGCCTGCCTGGCAGGTCTTGCGGTTGGTTTCTGGGACAGCGTCGATGCATTCAAACAAAAGGCCAGTGATGCCTCGATTTTCACAGCAGCCATGCCTGCTGAGCAGGTCGAACAACGTTATAAGGGCTGGCAAAAAGCCCTGAAACGATCCCTGGCATGGAATAGCGACGATTAATCCAGCACAAAAAAACCCGGCAATAGCCGGGTTTTTTATTAAAACGACAATGTAATTACTGAATAATCTCAATGCCGCCCATATAGGGCTTGAGTGCTTCAGGCACGTGAATCCGACCTTCCGCATCCTGATAGTTCTCAATAACAGCCACCATGGCACGGCCAACAGCCACACCGGAACCATTCAGGGTATGCACCAGCTCAGGCTTGCCTTCAGCATTACGGAAGCGGGCCTGCATCCGGCGCGCCTGGAAATCCAGACAGTTGGACACAGAAGAAATCTCACGGTACTTCTGCTGACCGGGCAACCAAACTTCCAGGTCATAGGTCTTGGTCGCGCCAAAGCCCAGATCGCCGCCACACAATGCAACAACACGGTAAGCCAGACCCAGCTTCTGCAAGATCGCTTCCGCATGACCGGTCATTTCTTCCAGCGCGTCAAAAGACTTCTCCGGATGAACAATCTGTACCATCTCGACTTTGTCGAACTGGTGCTGACGGATCATACCCTTGGTGTCTTTGCCATAACTACCCGCTTCACTACGGAAGCAAGGCGTGTGTGCTGTCAGGCGCAACGGCAGTTCAGCGGATTCAAGAATGGAATCCCGCACAATGTTGGTCAGCGGTACTTCTGATGTCGGAATCAGATAATATGGCTTTTCTTCACCCTCGCAGGAGGTCTTGAACAGGTCTTCCTCAAACTTGGGCAGCTGTCCGGTACCACGCAGTACATGGTCGTGTACCAGGTAAGGGGTATAGCACTCTTCATAACCGTGTTCACTGGTCTGCACATCCAGCATGAACTGCGCCAGTGCACGGTGCAGGCGTGCGATCTGGCCGCGCATCAGAGTAAAACGAGCTCCAGACAGCTTAGCGCCGGTTTCAAAATCCAGACCATAGGCCTGACCCAGCTCGACATGATCTTTCAGTTCAAAGTCTAACTGCGTGGGCTCACCCCATTTGCGGACTTCTAGGTTATCCTCTTCGTCCTTGCCTTCCGGGACTGACTCGTGCGGCAGGTTGGGCACAGTCAGGAAAATGCCGTCCAGCTCCGCCTGAAGGTCCTTCAGCGTCTGCTCGGAGGTCTTCAATTCCCCGTTAATGCTATCCAGACGGGACTTGAGCTCAGTGACATCCTCGCCTTTTGCCTTCAACATGCCAAACTGCTTGGAACCGGACTTGCGCTCGCTCTGCAGTTGTTCGGTACGCAGCTGGATGGACTTCCGCTCGGCATCCAGGGACATGATCCGTTCCACATCCAGTTCGTAGTGCTTCTTGCGCAGCAGGGCCGCGACTTCCTCAGGATTGGCGCGAACGTATTTGGGATCTAGCATGAGAGCTCTGTTACCTTGTCTGTATTAAGCAAAGACCTTACCGGCCAGCGCATAACCGGCCCAGGTTGCCAACAGGCAACCTGCCACACTGGTCAGCATGTAGGCAATAGCGCCTACCGGGTCGCCGTCCTGTATCAGGCGAAACGCATCCAGCGAAAACGTCGAAAAAGTGGTTAATGCACCCAGGAAACCGACCATGATGAACTGCCGCCAGATCGGCGGTAATGAAGCCTGTTCAACCAGTGCGTAGTAAGTCACGCCAATGATAAAAGATCCAATAATATTGGCAACCAGCGTGGGCACCGGGAACAGCTTTGCTTGACCCAGCTCAGCAAAACCCAGGTAGATCAATGCCCTGGAGACCGCGCCAAGCGCGCCGCCCAGGGCAATGGCAATCCATTCAAACCAGAGAAACATAAGACAATATTCCGATTTCATTCAAAACAGGAAAGTACCTGTTCAAGGTATTCAAGACAGCTGTCTGAGATTAATCGTCAGGATGAAGATCGTCGTGGATTGGGAGCCGCAGCATCCAGGGATTGCAGCCATTCCAGTTTCTGACGAATTTTACTTTCCAGACCGCGATCCGAAGGATCGTAATAGCGCCGGGGCTCGATATCCTCCGGAAAATAACACTCACCGGCGGCGTAGGCATTGGGCTCATCATGGGCATAACGGTACCCTTCATGATGCCCCAGTGATTTCATCAACTGGGTCGGCGCATTGCGAATATGCATCGGCACCTCATGGGAAGGATTATTCCTGACATCATCAAACGCAGCCTTCATCGCCCGATAGACGGCATTACTCTTCGGTGCACAGGCACAATATACCGTCGCATGGGCAACGGCAAGCAACCCTTCCGGGCTTCCTAGCCGTTCATAAGCCTGCCAGGCATTAAGAGCCATCTCTAAGGCTCGGGGATCCGCATTGCCAATATCCTCACTGGCAATCGCCACCAGCCGTCGTACGACATAAAGAGGGTCAGCGCCACCATCCACCATTCGGGCAAACCAGTAGAGCGCCGCATCCGGGCTGGATCCTCTGACCGATTTGTGAAAAGCGGATATCTGATCGTAAAAAGCATCACCGCCCTTATCAAAGCGACGACTGCTGTCTGCCAGCACACCCTGCAAAATCTCCGGGGTAATAGCCTGGTCTGACGCCAGATCAACCGCAATCTCCAGCAGATTTAACAATCGTCGTGCATCACCATCGGCAGCACGAAACAACATGGCTTTTGCTTCATCGGTAAGTACCGGCGGGTTTTCACCCAAGCCATGTTCCTTATCGTTCAAAGCATGTTCCAGCACACTAGCCAACGCCTCTTGTTCCAAAGGCTTGAGTACATAGACACGAGCCCGGGACAACAAAGCATTATTTAGCTCAAAGCTGGGGTTTTCAGTCGTCGCGCCAATGAAAATAATGGTGCCGTCTTCAATATGCGGCAGAAACGCATCCTGCTGGCTCTTGTTGAAACGGTGGACCTCGTCCACAAAGAGAATACTGCGTCGTCCACTCTGCTCACGTGCCATTCTCGCCCGCTCTACTGCGGCACGAATATCCTTAACACCGGACAACACCGCAGAAAGCGTTTCAAAATGCGCATCACAGACATTAGCCACAAGTCTGGCCAGTGTCGTTTTACCGACACCAGGCGGTCCCCAGAGCACCATGGAGTGGGGACGCCCCTGCTCCAGCGCTTCCCGCAACGGTTTCCCTTTTGCAAGAACATGGGATTGCCCGAGGTAATCGTCCAAGGTACGTGGCCGCATCCGGGCAGCCAGTGGTTCATAAGGTTTTTCCAGGGTATCAAACAGAGAGCGGCTCATGGGTTGTTGCGGTGTCCTTATCAGCTCTCATCGTCAATCACATCCACGCCGGGCGGGATATACAATTCAAAATCTTTCTCTGCCAATTTTCGCTTGCTGCTGCTGGACAGATTACTGAACTCAATACGGGTTCTGGCGCCAAGCGCATCGGTCAGCATCATTTCCCGGAGCGTCTTGCCCTGGAACGATAACTGCAGGTTTTCAAACAGCGCATCCTGTCCTTTCGGTATCAACGTAAACAAAGCCACACCATCAGCAACCGATTCAGTGACACGAAAGTTTTTGGTCAGATCCGCCGTTTCACCACTCAGGATCAATGCCGGCGTGGTATTGGTACGAGCATCCAGTTTTTGAATCGTGACTTGTTCAAGATCCATATCATACAGCCAGACCTTTTGGCCATTGGACACTACGACCTGGGGAAAGGGTTTCTTGACCTCCCAGCGGAACAGGTTTGGCCGCTGAACAGTCATCACGCCTTCCGATTCCTGGATGCGCTTACCACTGGCTTCCAGTGTATGCTGGGCAAATCCAGCCTGAATGTAATGAAGCGGATTCAGCAACTTCGCCAGCTGACTCGCCGCCTGCTGCTCCTGGGCTGACACCTCAACAGTATTCATTTTGTTGCTTTGCGCACTCTCACCATAAGCCGGTGATGTCAGCAACGTAATAGACAAGGCCAATCCGCCCAGGCGACGGATGGAGAATTTATCGCTCTGAAACATGCAATAGGATTCTGCTCTGAAAACTGCGGTTAAGGGTAACACAAGCTTTCCCTGAAGGATGGCAGTTTTGATCAACCACCCTTCACCTTCAGGCCAATGCCGTTATGTTACTACCGTGGTGGCGGAGGTGCGATCACTTCCCGGTTACCGTTACTGCCCATGGCAGAGACCACACCCGCGGCTTCCATGCTTTCGATCATCCGGGCTGCGCGGTTGTAACCAATTTTAAGCTTGCGCTGAACCGATGAGATAGAGGCACGTCGCGTCTCAGTCACAAAGACGACCGCCTCATCGTACAGGGGATCCTGCTCTTCATCACTGCTGACACCAAAAGCCCCTGCCTCGCCATCAGCATCCCCGGCACCACTGAGAACATCCTCAATATAATTGGGCTCCTGGCGCTTCTTCCAGTCAGCCACAACCCGGTGCACCTCATCATCGCTGACGAAAGCACCATGAACCCGGACAGGAAGGCTGGTACCGGGCGGCAGATATAACATATCACCATGCCCCAGCAATTGCTCACCGCCGCCCTGATCCAGAATGGTCCGTGAATCGATCTTTGACGATACCTGGAAACTGATCCGGGTCGGAACGTTCGCTTTGATCAGACCCGTAATAACATCCACCGAAGGACGCTGTGTCGCCAGGATCAAATGAATGCCTGCCGCCCGCGCTTTCTGGGCGATTCGGGCAATCAATTCTTCAACTTTCTTGCCAACAATCATCATCATGTCAGCAAATTCGTCGATTACGACGACAATGAAAGGCAATTTTTCCAGTTCTGGCGCAAGATCATCAGCAGAAACAGATTGATAGAAAGGATCTCGCAACGGCTCACCGGCCTTTTCAGCCTCTTCCAGCTTGCGATTGAAACCTGCCAGGTTTCTCACACCCATGGCGGCCATCAGCTTGTAACGCCGCTCCATCTCAGCGACACACCAGCGCAGGGCATTGGCCGCTTCTTTCATATCAGTGACAACAGGCGCCAGAAGATGCGGAATGCCGTCATAGACCGACAGTTCAAGCATTTTCGGGTCAACCATGATAAGGCGAACTTCTTCCGGAGACGCTTTGTAAAGCATACTCAGAATCATCGCATTCACGCCCACTGACTTACCGGACCCGGTTGTACCAGCAACCAGCAAGTGAGGCATTTTGGCGAGATTTGCGACCATCGGATGACCGCCAATATCATGCCCCAGCGCCAGGGTGAGCGGCGACTCTGATTCATCAAAGACTTTTGACGCAATCAGTTCACTGAAATAAACGATTTCGCGGTCTTCATTAGGAATCTCAATCCCAACGACCGATTTGCCTGGAATGACTTCAACCACCCGCACGCTGATCACAGCCAGAGAGCGGGCAATATCTTTCGCAATATTGGTGATCTTGCTGACTTTAACACCGGCAGCCGGCTGAATCTCAAACCGGGTAATAACCGGGCCCGGATGAACAGCGACCACTTCTGCATCAACGCCGAAGTCTTTCAACTTAAGTTCCAGTAAGCGTGACATGCCCTGAAGGGATTCTTCGGAATACCCTTTTTTGCGGGAATGATCCGGTGCATCCAACAAACTCACGGCTGGCAGACTACCTTCGACAGCCGTATCGTCAAACAAGACCTGCTGTTTTTCCTTCACTGCCCGTGTACTGGGTTCAGGCTTTTTCGGTGGCGGTGCTATCGCCGGAGGCGTGCGTTCAGCCTGTTTGGCTTTTTCTTTCTGAATGACGGACTCACGCTCCTGCCGTATTTTTTCAACGGTCTGTTTTTCCCTGCGGGCTTCTATTTTGACAGTCAGTTTTCTGAACCCATTTTGCAGCAGTGAAAAACCATTCAGCGTCCACTTACCCACCAGATCCATGAGACGGAACCAGGACAAGTCCGTTAACAGCGTCAAACCAAAGAGAAATAACGAGAGAAAAATCAGGGAAGTGCCAAAACGGTTCAGTGCAGGTAGCGCAACATCCAGTACAAGCTTACCCAGAATACCGCCACTCGACGCCGGCAATCCGGCGCCAGCCTGCAGATAGTGCAAAGCCGCCAGTGCACAGGCGCTGGTCAGCACCAACAACAATCCGGCAAAACGAAGGGTAAAAAGTGGCCAGTTCCAGGCACGGGTTTCATAACGATCACGAAACACGGTCCAGGCTTTCCAAGCTAACAGCAGCGGAAAGAGAAACGCCATATGACCAAACAGGGAAAACAACACATCGGCAAACCAGGCGCCCGCCCTGCCCGCACTGTTGACGACCATTTGCGAATGGCCAATATGCGTCCAGCCCGGATCGCCGGCATCATACGTCACCAGCGCCATGCAAAGATAAGCGGCGGCAACCAACAGGGTCAGCATGAACCCTTCCCTGAGTCTCAGAGCAAACGGCCCGGGCTGCTTGCTCTCAGTGTCCTGTTTTTTCTGCTGTTTCACTCTAGACCTGAAAATCTGACGCTAACGTAACATTATCTATTGTAAGTCTTTTCCGTGAGGAATCTACGGTGGTCATTACCTGATTCCCCAAGCGCTTACGATTACCTCACACCTTCGTCGCTGACAACGGGGCAAGCGCCTGCGCATACGATCGAATGGAAGTACCATTTTCCAGTTTATGCAAGAAACGCTCGGGAATAGCGTTCACGCCATGCAAAGCGCCCGCTAACGCACCGGTCAGAGCGGCCCTGGCAACATTCTCTCCCCCACCGTTACTGGCGGACAGCATGGCCATTTCGAAACTATCGGGATAACGGTAAAGAAGGTAATAAGCTGCGGGTAAAAGATGTGTCACCTGACAATCCAGCCCAAATACGAGACTAATATATTTCGCGGGTTCTACACTGACCATCTCCGGTCGCTCAGCGATCTGGCCTAAACCCGGCTTCTGTAATGAGCCATAGGATCCAACCCGATTCATAACCGCCTGATTTCCCGACATGCTGGTCATGGCTTCATTCAGTTCCGTCAGCGAGGTCCCTTGAACCAAAGCCTGAACGGTAAGCGCATACACCAGCTGACAGGTACGAAGATAGCGATCTCGATAAAATACCTGCAATAATCGATCAGCAGCTTCAGCCAATGAGCGGGGATTATCATATAGCAGAGCTAAAACCGCACAAAGCTGCGCCCCCAGAGAGGTGTCCGCATCGCTTGGTAGCTCAAGTGCATTCCAGGTAATACCTTGTTGGCGTTTTTGCCAGATGTCTCTGACGATGCCTTCACTGTATCGACCAGACAACGCCTCACCATTGAGTTCGCTCAGGAGTTCATCCAGCCGACAACCAAAAGCCGCTGTATCGAGACATTGTTGCTCAACAATCGATTCAAGCAATAAGAATAATATCTGCCCTGTTTGAGAGTAATTACCCGCTCTTAGCCCCTGACCCAAACGGTACTGACTGATATGGCGACAACCATGCTCGCTCTTTACCACAGGATCCAGATAATCTGTCACCCATGAGCCAACATCGTGTTCCAGCAAATTAAGGTCATAGTACCAGTGATAACCAAGTCCAAGGGCATCACCGACAAACAGCCCCAGCAACGCGCCTTCTATCCGCTCTTCTCGGGTAAGGACTGTGCCGGCTTGAGCATTGCCAGCCATGAGAATTTTTCCTGTAGATATAGGGAGAAATAAGGTCATATCACACAGCCAGACGCTGGGTGACAGCACGTTAGATTCGCATCAGTCTAGCAGGAGGAAGTGGGAAAGATTGTCGAGTGGCAGTTAACCCATAGTTAACTACCACTGTCAGAAAGGTTTGATTAACCGGTGAAAACAGGCAGCAGTTTCAGCATATTCAGCACTTCCAGCAGCATCACTGCGATACCGAAAGTCAGCACCAGCCAAAGACGGGCATTCCCTCCTGAAACACGGAAAGAAGAACCAGACAATCCTTGACGACGGGTCTGGCGAACCATGAGCACCGGACCAATCACACAGAAGAATGTCGCACCCAAGCCGGCAAAACCGATCGCGGTGATGAAACCGTCAGGAATAAACACGCCGAGCAAAGTAGGAGGAATGAAAGTCAGAGCTGCAGTCTTCAGACGACCAGGCATATCATCAGAAAACCCGAACAAGTCTGCCAGATAATCGAATAGCCCCAGTGACACACCGACAAAAGAGGTCGCAACGGCCAGCTGGGAGAACACCTGCAAAGCACCAGACAGATGGACACTGATGCCAGAATCTTCCAACGCACGAATCAAGGCACCGATGTTACCGCCACTGGCCAGAACGCCTCCGAACGCTTCACGGGACAGGTTACCCATGATGCTCACCTGCCACAGAATATAGATCACCAGCGCCAGCAGGGAACCCACAAGAAGCGCATTGCGCAAAGGACGGGATTCCTTGCCACCCATATACTTCACGAGGCTGGGGACACAGTTATGGAATCCAAAGCTGACCATCATGAACGGAAGCGCCATCAAAACGAAAGGCAGACTCTCACTCACTGGTAACGCCGGAAAAAGTGTTTCCTGCTGCGCGCTGCCAACAAGGCCACCTGTGAAGCTAAGGAATGTGATCACCATACCGGCAACCATCACGGTCGTAATACGATCAACAGCCTTGGGACCAATAATGACAAAAATCGACAGACCTACAGCAAATATCAGGCTAGCCAGGTGTGACTCCACCGCAATGCCCGCCAGTGATTCCATAGAATGCGAAATAATGGAGCTGCCACCGGAAATGTAGGCGTAGGTCAGGATATAACAGACGAAGGCAACAGAGGCGCCATTGATCAGTCGACCGGTATTACCAATGGTCTTTCCGGCTAGCGTATCGAAGCTGGCACCGTCTTTGTAATGAAGATTCACTTCAAGAAGATACAGGGCAGAGCTGTAACAACAGAACCAGGCCAGCACGAGAACAGCAATCGACACACTAAACCACATGCCACTGCTGACAACGGGCAATGAAAACATACCAGCACCAATGCCTGTGCCGGCAACAATCAAGGCTCCCCCAAGGACTTTACTCAGGCTTGATCGGGGCGTACTCCCGATATCTCCCGCAGAAACTGCAACATCATTCATTATGTACTGCCTGTATTGCCTGTATTAGAAAGTCACGTTCGTCGTCACTCATGGATTTGAGATTGTTGGAACCCCGCGTGACAGTAGCGATACTCACCCCCAAACGCGTCGCGATTTCCCGCTGACTCTCGTCACCATCAATCAGAGCCTTCGCAACGGCGACCCTGCCATTGATGGCATGATGCTCATCCCTGGTCAGCATCAGCTTGAACAGACGCTCAACTGCTTCTCGATTTGTCGCATTTTGAATCAGATCAATAAACACGAAAGTACCAACTATCCATCATTCACCATGTAACGCTGTAACAGTACAGCAGTACACGCTATTGATGACATAGAGATATATACGTATTCATTTATAGGTTATTTATTTATATGAAACCGGCAGGCAAGCGAGTCAATACCCCTTCCAATAGTAGCGACCATAATCGACTAATACTTCGGCCCCCTTCTTGATAGGCTCGATACTGACAACAAAGACATATGGCCATCCCTGGTAAGTCGCCAGCACGAAGCAGGCGTTATCTCGAAGTACGGGATCATGCCCAGAGTACGTGGTGTTGGCGTTGATACAGATGGTGATATTGCCATGTCCATAGCCGCACAAATCGATTTGTACACCATCAAGGGAACAATCGACGGCATAGCGGCCAACATTGGCACCATAGCGAGCTTTTTCTTCAGTAACATCATTACCCGCACAGTAAAGGCCGGCATACGGAGCGATCACACTGAAAGCAGGAAGATCAGATGCTGCGATAACACCAGACTGACCATGTAGCTTTTTCCTGGGATCCGAATGCCGTATCGTGGTCAGCTGCAAAGATGACTCAATACTATCTTTACGTCCGTCACCATCAAGTGATAACCAATGCTCGATAGACTCAGTCCAGTAATGCTGATCCATTAATGGGTGACGACCTGGAAGGACTTGTAGTCTTTGTTCAAGAGCCGGGGGAAGAATAATCAGTGATTCTGACGTTTTCTCTGAAAATGACGCTTTCAGATTACTGGCATCAGCCCCCAAAACACATAGCGGCGCCCTGTTATCCCAGTATTCAGATAATACAAGAGAGTTATTGTTTTTCTGCTTTCTGTCTGGAAGAGAATCATCAGAGTACTTATGTTTCTGTAAGGATAAATGGTCTTGCGGTATAGAAAATGGCGAGATCATAATGCACTGCAAAGAACGCCTTCTTACCCACTCCTCATTATCTTCTGGGAGAATGTAGGATTTTTCTGCCTCACGATTCTCTGTTGATTCTTTTCGATTGTTATTGACCTGAAAATAACCAGTAGAATGGTTTGATGGAATTTTTGAAGACAATTTCGGTACCTATGAAAGCGAATAGCGTTATTCATTAATAATCAACGCACTCGTTCTACTGATTCAATCCTATGCTTCTCAATTGGCATAGTGAATGTTCCCCCACCATGTCTCAACTGCAACGACACAGTATCAGGTTCCACAGATACCAAGCGCCCTACAAAATGCTTGGATCGCTCTACAGAAACTTTTATATAACGCCCAATGTGCTCTGAAAGGTTTTCAAGTGGTATAACACGACTAGTGCCTATTTTCTTTCGTATTTGAGATTCAGGCTCGTCTTTTTTTGCTGCGGGAGGTTCTGACTCCTCTTTCGGTTCACTAACAGCCATCCTTTCGGACTTTTTGGCTTTCAGCTCTTTTTTGTTCACATCCGCCTGTTGCATAGGAGGATAACTTCTCTTTGGAACATTGAGCTCAAACGGTGTAACCGTTTTATCATTGATACTCAGGGTCAGCCCTAAAATTTCGACTAAATACTGAGCTTCATACATACCCAATATCATCGGGTTAAAATCCGGCGGAGGATATGAGGTAATAGTAATATTGTCAGGATTTTTCATGAAGTCGAGGTAAGCCGCCTTCATTGCTTTGTTAGGAATGACTCCCAGCGAAAAAGCATAGTAATCATCAGGTAATGCAGCAAAACGTTCAATGTATTGGTCAGCTGTTATGCCTTCTTTCTTTGCGCAAAAACGATTGGTTTTCTCTGTTAACCCTTCATCCTGATAAACCAGCTCAACACTATCAACAGAAGGCATAGACATAAGATCTTGAATACCCAAAGAGCGCTGATTCTCAAGATTTATTTTTGCTGTCACAGTGTAAGCATCAGGAACACCACCCCCAACTCTTAAACTGAGCTTTTGATCTAAACGATTAAATTCATAGGCCACGAACATGCTTGAAAACATTGCATCATAGCCCATCTCCTTGATGGCGGAAGGCCCTAACACATAGTGTTCACCACAAGGAGGTTCAGCTACTCCATCAAGTCGCTGCTTGATCATAGTATTCATTTTTTTCACAGACTGGGCATAGAGACCATACTCGCTGATCAAAGGATCATTAATCCCATCAAATCGGAGCGTTAGTGAGGCAGGCATTTCCCAGTCATTATCCGTCTTGATGTCGTACATCAACTTCATCATTTCAAACGTATTTGGAAAGATAACAGATGCCTTTTTAGCATAGAATTTATCTTCCATATAATTTCTTGGTGCAATTTCAAGTTCGGTAATAGAGATTTCCCCGGCAACATCAACATTTATCTCATCAAATCGAATCCTTGCTTCAGAAGAGGCCACATATGCAGCTTCTTCAAGCTTCTCTTTAATTCTTTTTTCGGAATAATGCTTAAACCCAAACCATGCAATTGAAATCACAATTGAGAGAAAAATAAGCTTTTTGAGAAGCGACAGAATCATTGTGGTACCCTGAACATCCTGTACAAACGGCGCTTTTATACGTGATCAATAAATAGATTATTGATCATTATCATTACTCTATTATAAAGAGCCATTCAAACCCCCTCCCTCCAGAGAAAAGAAATTCTTTCGCTGTCACTTATTTGACAAAAACATGATCCTTACACTGCCCCCCTATAGTAAGTGACATTAATTAATGCCTCCGTAAAACCTCAAGTTCACAGGCTGCATTAATAATAGTGATAAATACAAGCGTTCCGTAATTGCTCAAAAAGCCTTGGCAAAACTATCGTCCATATCACCATAGACAGCTTGCTTTATGAACTCGCTTAACCGGGGGATTAAGTCATGCCATGCATCCTGTCCTGAAGATAACTCCAGAAAGAAATTCCATGAAGCCGACACATTTTCTTGAGACTGGCGAAGGTATCGCGAGCCTGTCGACCAGAATTAATGCCTCCGTAAAACCTCAAGTTCACAGGCTGCATTAATAATAGTGATAAGAGTTCCCAGAACTGGCATAGCGTTCCTTGATCTACAAAGATGCGAAGCAATACTTGGAAAAAAGCTAAAGTTTTTCAGCCTAAAAGCAAAAACCCTGACCAGTTGCCTGATCAGGGTTTTCTAATTAAAGTCTGGCGATGACCTACTCTCACATGGGGAGACCCCACACTACCATCGGCGATGTATCGTTTCACTGCTGAGTTCGGGATGGGATCAGGTGGGGCCAATACTCTATGGTCGCCAGACAAAACTGGTTGAGATCGTAATGTTGATTCATCTTTATTGTTGAATCACATTTTTTACGCTCTCCGGAATCTGTTGAATTTACTGCGCTCACACTCTCAACGATCTGTGTCGTTGGCGTTCAAATCGCTTTGGCGTTATATGGTCAAGCCGCACGAGTCATTAGTACTGGTTAGCTCAACGCCTCACAACGCTTACACACCCAGCCTATCAACGTCCTGGTCTTGGACGGCTCTTCAGGGACCTCGAAGGTCCAGGGAAGTCTCATCTTGAAGGGGGCTTCCCGCTTAGATGCTTTCAGCGGTTATCCTGTCCGAACGTAGCTACCGGGCAATGCTTCTGGCGAAACAACCCGAACACCAGTGGTTCGTCCACTCCGGTCCTCTCGTACTAGGAGCAGCTCTTCTCAAACTTCCAACGTCCACGGCAGATAGGGACCGAACTGTCTCACGACGTTCTAAACCCAGCTCGCGTACCACTTTAAATGGCGAACAGCCATACCCTTGGGACCGGCTTCAGCCCCAGGATGTGATGAGCCGACATCGAGGTGCCAAACACCGCCGTCGATGTGAACTCTTGGGCGGTATCAGCCTGTTATCCCCGGAGTACCTTTTATCCGTTGAGCGATGGCCCTTCCATACAGAACCACCGGATCACTAAGACCTACTTTCGTACCTGCTCGAGATGTACCTCTCGCAGTCAAGCGCGCTTGTGCCTTTACACTAACCGTACGATGTCCGACCGTACTTAGCGCACCTTCGTGCTCCTCCGTTACTCTTTGGGAGGAGACCGCCCCAGTCAAACTACCCACCACACAATGTCCCCACGCCAGATAATGGCGCCAGGTTAGAACCCCAACATGACCAGGCTGGTATTTCAAGATTGGCTCCACGCAGACTGGCGTCCACGCTTCATAGCCTCCCAGCTATCCTACACAAGTCATATCAAGGTCCACTGTGAAGCTGTAGTAAAGGTTCACGGGGTCTTTCCGTCTAGCCGCGGATACACTGCATCTTAACAGCGATTTCAATTTCACTGAGTCTCGGGTGGAGACAGCGTGGCCATCGTTACGCCATTCGTGCAGGTCGGAACTTACCCGACAAGGAATTTCGCTACCTTAGGACCGTTATAGTTACGGCCGCCGTTTACCGGGGCTTCGATCAAGAGCTTCGCCTAAGCTAACCCCATCAATTAACCTTCCGGCACCGGGCAGGCGTCACACCGTATACGTCCACTTTCGTGTTAGCACAGTGCTGTGTTTTTAATAAACAGTCGCAGCCACCTGGTATCTTCGACCGCCGACAGCTTAAGGAGCAAGTCCCATCACCATCAGCGGCGCACCTTCTCCCGAAGTTACGGTGCCATTTTGCCTAGTTCCTTCACCCGAGTTCTCTCAAGCGCCTTGGTATTCTCTACCTGACCACCTGTGTCGGTTTGGGGTACGGTCGTTTGTAACCTGACGCTTAGAAGTTTTTCCTGGAAGCATGGGATCAACCACTTCAGTCACCTTAGTGACCTCGTCATCAGCTCTCAGCATTATGAAACCGGATTTGCCTGGTTCCACTGCCTACTGCCTTAAACCTGGACAACCATCGCCAGGCCGGCCT
>OZ220216.1:1902500-2818335 GCA_964291505.2 uncultured Kistimonas sp.
AGACATAACATTGATGTGACAACCGATCACCTGGGTGGCTACAACCGGGTACTCAGCCATTTCAAAAAAGGTTTAATTCATGTCATTCCGGCCATGACGCGAAACAGCGAACTGGCGGAACATACAACATTTATAGAACCCGCTATTTACCAGCAAACCTATGCCGTCGTAGTCAGACGCGACAAGGAAAACCATCCTCAAACCTGGGATGATCTAACCATGCTGCGTGGCGTAGCTCCCAGGGGGCTAACATTTGGCGATGACTTTAATCAATTTGCCAATAACAACCTGCAAGTTATGCGTACGACCCGCCCCCGTCAGGGACTCAAAATGCTTGAAGTGGGACGCGTGGACTACGCGATCTACCCAGACATTCAAGGCGATCTATTCGTCTCATTATTGGATCTGGAAGGTAAATTTGAAAAAACGCCTATAGATATCGCCACATTCAATCTGTATGCCGGCGTTTCCAACGCGCTGGACTGCGATATCCCACTTGAAGATATCTCAAGCACGATTCAGGCTTTAATCAAAAGCGGAGAAGCTGCAACGATTTTCAACGACAGCCTCTATAAATGGATGGGCTACAGTCTTGACCAGAAAGGCATGACCTATTCACCCATCGAATAACAGTTAAAGATTACCGTTTCTATTGAGATAGTCTGGCAGGAAACTTTCCGCCTCTTCAGGATTTCGACTGAGCTGAAGCTCGTAATCCTCACAGATGGCAAGATAGCGAGCCAGAACCGGCGCAGGCAAATCTCGCCAGTTATAGACTGTATTCTCTAGGGCATTATGGAGCATGATCTGTCCAATAAAAGCAGTGCGAGGACAATCTGCATCGGCTGGATATAAGGCTTCAATTCCGTCCATAAGACGCTGTTTCTGCGTATCCTTCATAAACTGCTCCCTGGATAGCATGCGCTTATTTAAAGTGTAGCCATACCAACTCTCGACAGTAGCCGTCCCTAAGACCCAGACAACATATCCATCCGCCCTTTAATAGAGTTATAATTGCAACTGTTCGTGCGAAAGCTGTAAAAAGCACTTATCGCAGGCGTCCGTTATCACAAAAACAAATATATGACGACTGTACATGCTCCAAACCCGTGAATCATATCCTCACCGGCGCATGCACAGCAGAACAGACAGGCCTGAACCCATGAAAAAAATAACGTTACTGACCACTTCCCTGACACTGCTGCTCACTGGCTGTGATTCTACATTCAGCGGCTCACACTCCTCCTCAGGTTTCTGCTCAGTCTCCTCCGACAGAGGGCAGACATTTTCCCGATCAACACGCACAGAAGGCAACAGACTCGACGGCGAATGCGGCTTTACCGGTAAGGAAGGCAGCATCCGCATGGATAACCATGTTATTCGCCTGGCGGATCAGGAGCTCAGCCTCAACGGCATCGTACTTGCCGTCAATATTTCCGACGATCGCCCTGCCACAGTCCGCGTTATAGCAGAGGGAGAAGCCAAGCTGCTTACGGTTGACGGGCAATCCATCAGAGAACTCGCTACCGCGCAGAAGGCGGGACGCCCCCTGGCAAGAACCGAATAGCTCAACATTATAAAGCCGGTGGTGATGGTAACCTCACCACCTCAAATCATGCAGCACTATCAGGTAAATCCCACTCCAGGGAATGTTCATTTTTGCGCTCTTTTGAACAGTCCGAGTCCGCAATTCCAAGCAAAAAATCAACATTTGTTGAATTATGATCACTAATGATCAACAGCTTTCAATTTTTTTGAATCGTCTTGCGATTTTTATTTATTTACTCAACAAAATCCCCCACTTACCATTCGCCGCAATTGCAACACAACCCCAACAAAAAACCGCAATAAATGACAAGCGTTGCCTGAGACAAAACGTCATTGGGCTTCTCGGAGTGGCATTCATCGACAGGCTGATGTGCTGGCGATATGACCGGCTGTTTGTGGGGGATTGCGATACCTCGTTTCCTCCCAGATCGGCGCAACCATTTACTGTGATTAAACCGGCCATGTTGGTCAGGGGGACAAACCGTGCAAATTCTATTCAGCATGCTGGGCATTGCATGTCTGCTGGGAATCGCTTTTCTGCTGTCGGATAACCGCAAGGCCATTCGCCTTCGCACTGTCGGCGGCGCCTTCATTCTTCAAGCTATTCTGGGTGCTTTTGTTCTTTATATTCCAATTGGCCAGACCGCACTTGCCAGCGCTGCTGAAGGTGTTCAGCATGTCATCAACTTCGGTAACGAAGGTATTGGCTTCCTCTTTGGCGATCTGGCCAAGTTCAAGCTCGGCTTTATCTTCGTCATCAACGTTCTGACCATCATCATCTTCTTCTCCTCCCTGATGGCTGTTCTGTACTACCTCGGCATTATGCAGTTGATCATCAAGGTCATCGGTGGACTGCTGCAGAAAGTACTGGGCACCAGCCGTACAGAATCCCTTTCCGCGACAGCCAACATCTTTGTCGGTCAGACAGAAGCGCCTCTGCTGGTTCGTCCCTATATCGCCAAAATGACCCAGTCTGAGCTGTTTGCCGTTATGGTGGGCGGCCTGGCCTCAGTTGCCGGTGCGGTCATGGTCGGTTACGCCAGCATGGGTGTTGAACTCAAGTACTTGATCGCCGCCAGCTTCATGGCTGCCCCCGGCGGTCTGCTGATGGCAAAGATCATCAAGCCGGAAACCGAGTTCGACAAGGTCAATCAAGACGCACACCTTGATGAAGACGAAGAGAACAAGCCTGCCAACGTGATTGACGCTGCAGCCAGCGGTGCTGCCAGCGGTATGAAACTGGCTGCTAACGTAGGCGCCATGCTGCTGGCCTTTATCTCTCTGATCGCCCTGCTGAATGGCGTGATCGGTGGAATCGGCGGCATCTTTGGTCTTGAAGCGCTGTCTCTGCAACAGATTCTGGGTTACGTATTCGCACCGATCGCCTGGGTACTGGGCATCCCCTCTTCTGAAGCACTGCAGGTCGGCAGCCTGATCGGTCAGAAGCTGGTACTGAACGAATTCGTTGCCTATGTCGACTTCGTGGCCATCAAGGACAGCCTGACTCCGCACTCTCAGGCCATCGTGACCTTTGCATTGTGTGGCTTTGCAAACCTGTCGTCTATCGCGATTCTGCTGGGTGGCCTGGGCGTCATGGCACCCGAGCGTCGCAAGGATATTGCCCGCATGGGTCTGAAAGCGGTTGCTGCAGGTAGCCTGTCCAACCTGATGAGCGCCGCCCTTGCCGGCCTGTTCCTCGCACTATAATTGGAATGCCCCGCAGACAGTTCTCTGCGGGGCCTGACCTTTATCAGGAAACTGACCGATGACCGATACTTCCAAGTACAGCCAACTTGCGCTGACCCTGATGGACCTGACCACCCTGAACGACGATGACACTGATCAGAAGGTGATTGACCTCTGTCGTTCAGCAAAAACCGACGCAGGCACCCCTGCCGCGGTCTGTGTTTACCCCCGTTTTGTCCCCATCGCCAAGAAAACCCTGCGTGAACTGGGTCTGGACCACATGAAAGTGGCGACCGTGACCAACTTTCCGGCAGGTGGCGACGATATCAGCATTGCTGTTGCAGAAACACGTGCCGCTATCGCCTATGGTGCGGATGAAGTCGATGTCGTCTTTCCTTACCGCGCACTGATTGCTGGCAACGCCGACGTTGGTTTTGAACTGGTGAAGCAGTGCAAGGCCGCCTGTGGTGATACCGTTAAGCTGAAAGTGATTATCGAGTCCGGTGAACTGAAAGATCCTGCACTGATTCGTCGCGCCAGCGAGATCGCCATTGAAGCAGGTGCCGATTTCATCAAGACCTCAACCGGTAAGGTTCCGGTTAATGCCACACTCGAATCCGCCCGCATCATGCTGGAAGCGATACGCGACAGTGGCCGTGACGTGGCCTTCAAGCCCGCCGGCGGCATCCGTACCGCAGAAGAAGCCGCAGAACACCTGCAGCTGGCAGCAGAGATTATGGGCGATGAGTGGATTACCCCGGATCATTACCGCTTTGGCGCCAGCAGCCTGCTGGGCAACCTGCTGATTGCCCTGGGACTGCGTGAAGGCAATATCGACAAGCAGAGTTACTGAGCATAACCGCCAGTCTGGCACAGGAGATCATGCCATGTTTCTACCGCAGGAAGTCATTCGCAACAAGCGTGAAGGAAAAACACTGTCGGATAACGAAATACGAAGTTTCGTTAACGGGATCACCGACGACAGTGTCACAGAAGGTCAGATTGCCGCACTCGCGATGGCCATTTTCTTCCGTGGCTTATCCATGCCTGAGCGAATAGCACTGACCTGCGCCATGCGTGACTCCGGCGAAGTGCTGGACTGGTCTGGTGAAAACCTCAATGGTCCCATCCTGGACAAACATTCCACCGGCGGTGTTGGCGATGTCGTCAGCCTGATGCTGGGTCCGATGGTTGCAGCCTGTGGGGGTTATGTGCCTATGATCTCAGGCCGAGGCCTGGGTCACACCGGTGGAACACTCGACAAATTTGACAGTATTCCCGGCTATACGACATCTGCATCAGAAGAACTGTTCCGGAAAGTCGTACGGGAAACCGGTGTGGCCATTATTGGCCAGACCGGTGAACTGGCTCCCGCAGACAAACGTTTTTACTCTATTCGCGATATCACCGCCACTGTTGAATCCATTGACCTGATTACTGCGTCCATTCTCGCTAAAAAACTGGCAGAAGGACTGGATGCACTGGTGATGGATGTGAAAGTCGGCAGCGGTGCTTTCATGCCAACCTACGAACTGTCTGAAGGGCTGGCGAAAAGCATTGTCAGCGTCGCCAATGGCGCAGGCGTGAAAACAACCGCACTGCTGACAGACATGAATCAGTGCCTGGCATCGACCGCAGGAAATGCCGTCGAAGTCCGTGAAGCTGTTCAATACCTGACAGGCGCCTACCGTAACCCGCGTTTACATGAAATCACCATGGCCCAGTCCGCCGAACTGTTGGTTTCCGGTGGCTTGGCAGCAGACCAGAGTGAAGCAAGGGACAAATTGCAAGTCGTTTTGGATGACGGTAAGGCAGCTGACATTTTCAATCGCATGGTGGCAGGCCTGGGCGGCCCTGCAGATTTTGTCGAGAATCACGACAGATACCTGCCAAAAGCCAGCATTATTAAACCGGTATTTGCGCAAACCGAAGGCTACGCTAACAGCATGGATACCCGCGGCATGGGGCTAGCTGTGGTACAGCTGGGAGGTGGCCGTAAAACAGCCGCTGACGCCATTGATTACAGTGTCGGCCTGAGCGATATCTGCACACTGGGCCAGGTCATCAATAAAGAGACCCCATTGGCCATGATTCACGCCAGAGACGAACAATCCTGGCAGCAGGCAGCCGCCATGGTACAAGCCTCGGTAAGTATCAGCGACAAAGCCTCTGAATCAATGCCTGAAGTGTATCGCCGCATTACCCCGGTGGATTGCGCTGAATGATCATCCCGGGTAACCATGCAGCAGACAGGACGTAAACGGAGCCTGAATATGACAGCAAAGAAACGAGCCATTGTGCTGGTACTGGATTCTTTCGGGATCGGTGCCGCACCGGATGCGGACAAATTTGGTGATATCGGTTCCGATACCCTCGGCCATATTGCCGAACTCTGCGCTGCCGGCAAGGCTGAGAATGGTCGACAGGGCCCTCTTCACCTGCCGAATCTGGCCAGTCTTGGACTGCTGCATGCCGCCAAAGCGTGTACCGGCCGCTTCCCTGAAGGTATGGCCACGGATGTGACCATCACCGGCGCCTATGCACCAGCTTGTGAGATCTCCAGCGGCAAGGATACACCGAGTGGTCACTGGGAAATGGCAGGCGTTCCGGTACTGTTTGACTGGGGCTACTTCACCGAAAAAGAGAACACCTTCCCACCCGAACTGCTGGAAAAAATCACTGCAACCATGGATCTACCGGGTATTCTCGGCAACTGCCACGCTTCTGGCACTGAAATCATCGCCCGCCTGGGTGAAGAGCACATGCGCACCGGCAAGCCGATTCTCTATACCTCAGCTGACAGCGTCCTGCAGATTGCCTGTCACGAGGAATCCTTCGGTCTTGATCGCCTGTTGAAGTTGTGTGAAGTTTCTCGCGAATTGCTGGAAGGCTATAACATCGGCCGGGTCATCGCCCGCCCCTTCACTGGCACCAATAGCAGCGACTTCGAGCGTACAGGTAATCGTCGTGATTATTCTCTGACACCGCCCTCTCCCACCGTGCTTGAAAAACTGGCAAACGACGGTGGCGAGGTGGTCAGCATCGGCAAAATCGCTGATATCTACGCGCACCAAGGCATCACCAAAAAGATTAAGGCAACAGGTCTGGAAGCCCTGTTTGACGCAACTCTGGAAGAAGTTCGCCAGGCGGGTGACCACACCATTGTTATGACCAACTTCGTCGATTTTGACATGCATTACGGCCATCGTCGTGATGTCACAGGTTATGCCGAAGCGCTGGAATACTTTGATCGTCGCTTGCCTGAGCTCTTGGCGTTACTTGAGAAAGACGACATCCTGATACTAACTGCCGACCACGGCTGTGACCCGACCTGGCACGGTTCCGACCATACCCGTGAACATGTGCCGGTACTGGTTTACGGTCCTAATGTAAAACCCGGTTCATTGGGTGTCCGTGAAACGTTTGCAGATATCGGCCAGACACTGGCAGCTTACTTCAATCTGCCCGCCATGGATCATGGCACCAGCTTTTTACCCGACATCATGCCCGAAACGGCCTGATCAACGAAATGAACAACGCCCGGACTGACGACGGGCTATCAGGGAGATAACCAATTGGCTACGCCACATATCAATGCAGCTGACGGGGCTTTTGCTGAAACGATTCTGATGCCCGGCGACCCACTGCGTGCAAAATACATTGCCGAGAACTTCTTCGAAAATGCAGAAGAAGTGACCAATGTACGCAACATGCTGGGTTACACCGGTACCTATAAAGGTATGCGGATCTCCACCATGGGTTCCGGCATGGGTATTCCTTCAGCCTCCATTTATTACAAGGAACTGATCACCGAATACGGTGTGAAGAACATCATCCGTGTAGGTAGCTGTGGCGCTGTGAGCACTGATGTCAAACTGCGTGATATCGTCATCGCACAGGGCGCATGCACTGACTCCAACGTCAACCGTATCCGTTTCCGTGGCTATGACTTTGCCGCCATTGCCGATTTCGGCCTGCTGGAAAAAGCCGTTAACGCGGCACGTGCCCATGAGCTGCCGGTACGTGTTGGAAACCTGTTCTCCGCTGACCTGTTCTACACTCCGGAGCCGGAAATGTTCGAGGTCATGGCCAAGCACGGCGTACTGGGTGTTGATATGGAAGCTGCAGGTCTCTACGGCGTCGCTGCTGAATTCGGCGCCAAGGCACTGACCATCTGCACCGTGAGTGATGTCATTCCCACCGGTGAAAAGATGTCCTCTGATGACCGTCAGAATTCATTCAATGAGATGATCGAAATCACACTGGATTCCGTGATCGCCTGATCATCATCCGACTAGCCGGCCTGCCAGGATGGCAGGCCGACAAGACGACAGTTTATGTCGCCCCCACTGGCCGGAGTTGCCAAACCAATGAACGTCATGGCAATCAGAGCAACAAAACAGCCGTTGCCCTGGCGGACTTGATTTGCTGTTTGAGTTTGTAACAACACATTAGGATTGAGAGTTAATGGGTATTCGCAAGAACGTAGTTGCCGCTGCCGCGGTAGTTCTGGGGGCAATGTCAGCCACAGCCGCCAATGCTGAAATGGTTTATGGTTTCGGTAATGTCAGCATCAACTATCTGGACTGGTCCAAGGGCACCCAGAACCGTACTGCTGACAATGCTGCAAAAAAAGACTTCTTCTTCCTGGAAGTTGAAGGTGGCGCAGGTTTCAACTGGGGTGAAGTGTACGGCTTCTTCGACGTAGAGAACCCGACCAACGACACCAAGGAAAATGACGGCTCCAAGAACCTGCGTACTGCCGCCAAGGGCACCACGCACATTTACCTGGGCGACACCAATTTCACCTTGTACGGCCACATCTATGACTTCCGTGACGACGGCTACCGCAGCCGTGAACAGGACCGTATCGTAGGTCTGGGTTACCGCTTCGCCAACGACTCCGGCTTCTGGGTCAAGCCTTTCATCGGTCCAGCCTGGGTTAAGAGCGACAAGTACAACGGTAGAAACGGTTACATGCTGGGCTGGGTAGCTGGCTATAACTTCAACCTGGGCGGTGAAAAGTTCAGCGTCAGCAACTGGCATGAAATGACGTTCGATCGTGATGACGAATACCTGGAAACCAAATATGTTGGCGATGCTGCTGGCAAAGTTGGCCAGAACGGTGCTCTCGCCCTGTGGTGGCACCCGATTGAGAAAATCACTGCCGGTGTTCAGTACCGTTACTCCAAGAACAAGCTGGGTACACCTGACGCCTATCAGAACGCTATGATTTATACCCTGAAGTATAATTTCTAATACTTCTCTTACGATCAGACCGCTATTTTAGTGGTCTGATCGTTCCAACCTGTCTCATCTTCTCTCCAACACCTTAGATCGTTCTTCTTTTCAATAACGGCGTCTGCCAGCTTTATTGAAGTCCATTTTCCGCCTGCTCTGACAGACCATCCTGCCCTGCATCGCTACCGCGACATCCCTGTCGCTACTACAAACGAACATCAATAAAGCCAGCCTCGAACACTGAGAAGCGCATTAAGGATTGCATTTGCTCATCCAGAAACACATGTTAGATTCAATAAACAGGGAAATGACTGGCTACTCACAGACAATCATTAGCTCACTGCTTTCTTTGAGCTGATATCTGCTGAAGGGGTGATGGATGAAAAAGACAAAGCGACAAACGGCTAGTAAAAAAGAGGCTACTGATTCACTTCACTATATATCCGGCTTTGGCAACCATTTCAGCACTGAAGCACTCCCTAATGCCCTGCCCGCTGGCCAAAACTCCCCCCAAAAACTGCCTTATGGACTCATTGCCGAACAACTCAGCGGCACGGGTTTTACTGCCAAAAGACATGAAAATCAGCGTTCCTGGCTTTACAGGGTTCACCCTTCTGTCAAACAGTCGCCGTATGAACCCGTGGTTTCAGAAATCTGGGAAACCGGACCTTTCAGTGATACCTGGTTGACACCCGAACGTTTGCGCTGGAACCCCCAGCCACCCGCTGAACCAAGATGCGATTTCATTGCAGGTATCCGAACCGTGGCAGGCAATGGCGACGCCTCAATGCGGCAGGGCAGCGCGATTCATCTTTATTCTGCATCACAGAGCATGGAAAAGCGTTGCTTCTGTAATGCCGACGGTGATCTGCTGATTGTTCCCCAGCACGGCGGCCTATCCATCGACACTGAGTTTGGACGCCTTCAGATAAAACCAACTGAAATCGCGGTGATTCAACGGGGTATTAAGTTCCGTGTCAGCCTATTAGGCGCACAAGCTAGCGGTTATTTACTGGAAAATTATGGCAATCCTTTTCGCTTGCCTGATCTAGGCCCCATTGGTGCAAACGGGCTGGCAAACCCTCGCGATTTCAAGACACCGGTTGCCTGGTTTGAAGACAGCAATGAACCAACACAATTATTGACCAAGTTTGGCGGGCATTTTTTTACCTGCAACCTGGACCACTCTCCCTTTGATGTTGTTGCCTGGCACGGGAATTATGCGCCCTACAAATACGATCTGAAAACCTTCAACACCATCAACACCGTAAGCTTCGACCACCCTGACCCATCGATATTCACGGTTCTGACGTCTCCTCTCGATCATGAGGGACTAGCCAATGTGGACTTCGTGATTTTTCCGCCACGCTGGATGGTCGCAGAGAATACGTTCAGACCACCGTGGTTCCATCGTAATATCATGAGTGAGTATATGGGCCTTATCGAAGGGGTCTACGATGCTAAGCCTGACGGCGGATTTATACCCGGTGGCGGCAGCCTGCATAACTGCATGTCCCCCCATGGGCCAGATGGTGCCGCCGTCGAAAAAGCCACAAAAGCCAAGCTGGCACCACAAAAGCAGGAAAACACGCTGGCCTTTATGTTTGAGTCATCCTTTCTATACAAGCCTACGGCCTTTGCCATCAATGGCGGATTACGACAGGAAAACTATACCGATTGCTGGCAAAACATCTCACCAACGTTTAATGCTGCAGGTACGAGCAAATAAGTTATACGCCCCGAGTGTAACAGAACCACTGCCACACTCTTGAAATTCATTACTATTCTGTCGGAAGTCGCATCACGCCATCCGGTTTATAGTCAGCAACATGGATAGGAGAATGTTTGCGAATATATTCCCGCAATGCACTGGCATCAGTAAACCCACTCTCAACATAAGTTGAGTTAGAGGTTAAAACCGGATAATTATCACCACCTGCAGCAGAAAAGCTGTTCAAGGCTAGCCGATAGGTTTGATGCTCCTTTAGCGGTTTGCCTCCTACAGTTATTGACACCAGTGAGTCTCCTTGAATTCTCATTTCAACACCGGCAAAGTGGGCAAAACCACCGCTATTAATGGTTTTTGCGGCAACATTGCTCAGGTAGTCCTTCAATGCCTTTCCGGAAAGATCGACATACGCAATACCATTGCCAAAGGGCTGAACACTGAGAATATCCCGGTAAGTAATTTTGCCTTGTTGAATACTCGCCCTTATGCCACCAGCACTGACAACTGCCACATCTGCACCGACCATATCCTTTTGCGCCTGTGCAATTAAACGACCAAGGTTGGTATAACCAAAGCGAACCTCACTTCTCTCTCCCATCAATCGTCCATCGGTGTAGCCAACCGGTTGCAGTACTTCTGCTTCGCCTTTCTTTTGGTAGGGCGCCAGCAAGGCAAGCATTGCAGGATTTTCAGGGATAACATCACCAACAGTGACCCGGACCTTGTCACCATCCGCATTAATAACGGACTGCGTATGATTAACTGGAATCAACTGGTAATTCAGCAGTTTTAGCTGTCCGTCGTGGTACTCAAAATCCGCACGTCCTACGTAACGTCCCCAGTCTTGCGCCTGCAAAATCAAGGTGCCATTCTGCCGATCAGGTTCAAAGAGTGGATTCTGGGAATGGCCGCCAACGATCAGGTCAATGCCATGAACGTTTCTCGCCAAAGTAACATCCCCGGGCGCATTAGAGCCGTGCTGTCCATTTTGATAATGCCCCATATGGGTCGTAGCGATAACGACGTCAGCCTCTTTTCTCAATGCCGGTATCAAGGCTTTGGCTTCATCCTCAGGACGGGTGAAAACAATACCCTGGATATTTTCCTGATTGCCTATTTTCTGGGTATCGTCAGTTGTTAACCCTAAAACAGCTATCCGTAACCCCTCCACCGTGAAAATTATGTAGGGTTTAAATAAACGCTTGCCGGTTACCTTATCGCGTATATTGGCAGCAAGAAAAGGAAACTCTGCAATCTGCTCCTGCATGCGCAGCACTGGCATCGGGTTATCAAATTCATGGTTGCCGACCGCCATGGCATCATAGCCAAGCAGGTTCATACCCTTGAAATCCGGTACGGCATCCTGAAGATCGGATTCAGGAACCCCTGTATTGATATCACCGCCAGACAATAACAGTACATGACCACCCGACTCAGTCACTTCTTTACGGATACGGTCTACCAAGGTCTTTCTCGCCGCCATACCCCACTCATCGTTGCCATTTCGCCAGAAATGACCGTGATGGTCATTGGTATGCAATACCGTGAGGTGCCAGACTTGGGGATCTTGATGCTGTTGCTCATTCTCGTTGTTCAGAAATGAACAGGCCGTCAAAGCCACAGAAAGCAACAAAACCAATGAAACGGAAATCCTTTTCGTGAATG
Organism: uncultured Kistimonas sp.; assembly: GCA_964291505.2. GTDB lineage: Bacteria > Pseudomonadota > Gammaproteobacteria > Pseudomonadales > Endozoicomonadaceae > Kistimonas. Next base: position 1,914,370 of record OZ220216.1, read on the forward strand.
AGTGTGGCGTCATTCTTAAAACATCCCCCAAAACAAATGGGGCAGCTTACCCAATCATGACCATCGTCAAATACCAGACACCCACAAGCATTCACGTGAAAAACAACCTTCAACCAAGAAAAAACAACAACAAAAATAAGGAATTATCGATAAGCGGTTGCGCATGATTGCACGCTTTCTGGTATGATTGTCATCGCCTCGCGGATCGGCCTGCAGATGTGGACTGATTCGGCACATTCGCAGGCCCTGTCTGAAAACAAAAGCAACAGCAGACAGCGTAGAAACCAGTTACCCATTAGCACCCTGCTCTTAAAAAAACATGATGTCGACGGGAAGCAGCCTTAACGGCTGGCGGTTTGGTTTTGTAACGCGTCAAGCACCTTGCGGGGGTATGAGGAGCAACTGCGCAATCATTGACCAGACATTGACACAGGTCATTGTTTTGCCTTTTCAGCTTACTGATACTTAAGTAGGGATATGTACGTACTTAAGCGAAGGTTATGTGGATCCATACATGAGTAGCGCAACAACGAACACACACTACAACTATAAAGTGGTTCGCCAGTTTGCCGTGATGACGGTGGTATGGGGCATCGTCGGCATGGCTGTTGGTTTGCTGATCGCAATCCAGCTGGTGTTTCCTGATCTCAACTTTGAACCTTACCTGACCTTCGGTCGACTGAGGCCACTGCATACCAATGCGGTGATCTTTGCGTTCGGTGGTTCTGCACTGTTCGCCACGTCGTACTATGTGGTACAGCGGACTTGTCAGGCTCGGCTCATCTCTGACGGTCTGGCGGCCTTTACGTTCTGGGGCTGGAACCTGGTCATCCTGCTGGCAGCCATTACTCTGCCACTGGGCTTTACCTCGTCCAAAGAATACGCTGAGCTGGAATGGCCAATCGACATCCTGATCACGGTTGTCTGGCTGGTATATGCGTTTGTCTTCTTTGGCACGGTCATGAAGCGTAAAACGCAGCACATTTATGTCGCCAACTGGTTTTATGGCGCATTCATCGTGACTGTGGCCCTGCTGCACGTGGTCAACAGCATGTCTGTGCCGGTCACGTTCTGGAAATCCTACTCCGCCTATTCCGGCGCGATGGATGCCATGATCCAGTGGTGGTATGGCCATAATGCCGTTGGCTTCTTCCTGACCGCCGGCTTCCTGGGCATGATGTACTACTACGTACCCAAGCAGGCCGAGCGTCCGGTTTACTCCTACCGTCTTTCTATCGTCCACTTCTGGGCACTGATCGCCATTTATATCTGGGCCGGTCCGCACCACCTGCACTACACCGCGCTGCCTGACTGGGCACAGAGCCTGGGCATGGTGATGTCACTGGTTCTGCTGGCACCGTCCTGGGGCGGCATGATCAACGGTGTCATGACACTCTCCGGCGCCTGGCACAAACTCCGCACCGACCCGGTGCTGCGCTTCCTGGTGGTTTCCCTGTCTTTCTACGGCATGTCCACCTTCGAAGGCCCGATGATGGCAATCAAGACCGTCAACGCACTCTCTCACTACACCGACTGGACCATTGGTCATGTCCACTCCGGTGCACTGGGCTGGGTAGCGATGGTATCGATTGGTGCGCTGTATCACATGATTCCACGCCTGTGGGGACGTGACAGCATGTACAGCATTGCCATGGTCAACGCACACTTCTGGCTGGCTACTATCGGTACCGTACTGTATATCGCCGCCATGTGGGTTAACGGTATCACCCAGGGTCTGATGTGGCGTGCAGTGAATGCTGACGGCACCCTGACCTACAGCTTTATCGAATCCGTTATACAGAGTGAGACCGGTTATATTGTCCGTGCCATCGGTGGAGCCTTCTTCCTCGCCGGTATGGTAGTGATGCTGTACAACGTCTACCGCACCATCCGCGCAGCCGAGCCAGACCAGGCCAAGCTGGCCGCCCAAATGGCGTGACAGGGGGAAGTTTAAAGCCATGACTAAACACGAAATTGTAGAAAAAAACCTTGGCTTGATGGTGATCCTGATCGTCGTCGCCATCAGTTTTGGCGGCCTCGTTGAGATCGTGCCGCTGTTTTTCCAGAAAGAGACGACCCAGCCTGTGGCTGGCATTAAGCCCTACCCTGCCTTGGAGCTGGAAGGGCGCGACGTGTACATCAAGGAAGGCTGTGTGGGCTGCCATTCCCAGATGATCCGTCCACTGCGTGCCGAAGTGGAACGCTATGGCCACTACTCTGTCGCAGGTGAGTCCGTGTACGACCATCCATTCCTGTGGGGGTCCAAGCGAACCGGCCCAGACCTTGCCCGGGTCGGTCAGCGTTACTCGGATGAGTGGCACCGCGCGCACCTGTATAACCCCCGTGACGTTGTGCCTGAGTCGATCATGCCCGCCTATCCGCACCTGATGGACAATGTGCTCGATGGCAAAGACACGGCCAAAAAGATGGAGTCACTACGCCTGGTGGGTGTTCCTTACACAGATGAGCAGATCCAAAATGCTGCCGCAGCGGTAAAGGGTAAAACCGAAATGGATGCCTTGGTTGCCTATTTGCAGGGACTTGGCACTGCGCTGACGACAAAACGGTAACGGCTTATGGATATCAACACTCTGCGCGGACTGGCCACTGTCCTTTGCATGATCGCTTTTTTAAGCATCGTGTTCTGGGCCTACAGCAGCAAACGCAAGCGCAGCTTCGATGAAGCGGCTAACCTGCCTTTTGCCGATGATACTGCGCACCGTTCCGCCGTGATGAGCACCTTCGAGAAAGGCGACAAGAACAAGAACATGGGGGAGAAACAGAATGTCTAGTTTCTGGAGCGGATGGATTTTCATCCTGACTTTTGCCTGCCTGGCATTGGTGGTTGGCTTGTTAATTGCCACCACCAAGACCCAGCGCAAGCAAACCACCTCGGAAACCACCGGTCACAACTACGATGGTATCGAGGAATATGACAACCCAATGCCCCAATGGTGGCTTTGGCTATTCATCGCCACACTGGTGTTTACGCTGGGATACCTCATCCTGTTTCCAGGCGTCTGGAAAGGCGCGCTGGGTTGGACCCAGATCAACCAGCTGGAAGCAGAAACGGCCAAGCATACCCGTCAGTATGCACCGCTGTTTCAGCAGTATGCGGCTAAATCCATAGAAGAGCTTCAGGACAATCCTAAAGCCCTTAAAATGGGTCAGCGTATCTTTCTGAACAACTGTGCGCTCTGCCATGGCAGTGACGCCCGCGGCGCTTTCGGCTTTCCGAATCTGGCCGATGACGACTGGCTGTGGGGCGGTACACCAGCAGACATCAAGCACTCATTGCTTGAAGGCCGTCGCGGCCAGATGCCCGCTTGGGGTGCCGTCATTGGCGAAACCGGTGTTCGTAATGTTTCAGCCTATGCAAGAAGCCTCAGCGGTATTGATACCGGTTTCAGCGACGCCGATTTGGCCAAGGGCAAGAAAGTGTTCGATACCACCTGTGTAGCCTGTCATGGCGCAGAAGGTAAAGGTAACAAACTCCTCGGGGCACCCGACCTGACTAACGGTGTGTGGCTGTATGGTTCCTCCCAAGCCCAGGTCATGTACACCATTCGTAACGGCCGTAACGGTGTCATGCCACCCTGGAAAGATATCCTGGGCGAAGAAAAGGTACACCTGGTATCCGCTTACGTTTATAGCCTGTCTCACAAAAAAGACAGCCAGTAATTACAACGACCTGTACCGACTGCACTATGCAGTCGGTTTTTCTGAGGGCATTGGCTACCGCCGTCTTCAGAAAAACCGAAACGCTTCCTGCACTATTCCAACAATAACATCCGAGCCGAAGCGCCACCGTGAACAGCCAGGGACATGACCGGATGAGTGAGCCCAATACCCACAAAAATGGTTCAGAGCAAGAACCCGAAATTATTGAAGTCGTTGACCTCTACAAGAAGCGGGAAAAAATCTATACCCGCTCATTCCAGGGTTTCTTTCGAAACCTGCGCATCAGTGGAGGGGCCTTTCTCTTTATTCTGTATTTCGGCGTTGCATGGATCTCCATCACGGGTCGACAGGCCATTTTATTTGATCTGCCTGCACGGCAATTTCACATATTTGGCGCAACCTTCTATCCGCAAGACTTCATTTTACTCTCCTGCCTGCTAATCATTTGCGCGTTTGGTCTGTTTTTTATCACCGTTCTGGCTGGCAGAGTCTGGTGCGGTTATACCTGTCCGCAAAGCGTCTTTACCTGGGTATTCATGTGGGCTGAACATATCACCGAGGGTGACCGCAATCAGCGCATGAAACTCGATAAAGCTGAAATGAGTTCCACCAAGTTTTTTCGGAAGGCGCTCAAACATATCCTCTGGCTGGCTATCGCGCTGGCAACGGGTATTACCTTTGTCGGCTATTTCACCCCTATACGTGAACTTGTCCCCAATCTTTTAACTCTCGATGTTCATCCCTGGGCTCTTTTCTGGATCGGTTTCTTCACACTGGCCACCTATGGTAACGCCGGCTGGCTGCGAGAGCAGGTCTGCATATACATGTGCCCCTATGCCCGTTTCCAGAGCGTGATGTACGATCAGGACACCGCCACCGTCTGGTACGATCCTTCTCGGGGTGAGCCACGCGGCCCAAGAAAGAAAAGCGCCGACCCCAAAGCCCAGGGACTGGGTGACTGTATTGATTGCAAGATGTGTGTTCACGTCTGCCCGACCGGCATTGATATCCGCGATGGCCTGCAATACGAGTGTATTGGTTGCGCGGCCTGTATTGATGCCTGTGACAGCATCATGGACAAGATGGGTTATGACAAGGGGCTCATCCGATACAGTACCGAAAGCGAAATCGTCGACGGGAAACCCGGCAAGATCATCCGTCCTCGCCTGGTTGGTTATTTCATTGCATTGTCCATCATAACCATCATGTTTCTGGTTACCGTCAGCAGCCGCTCCATGATTGAACTGGAAATCCTCAGGGATCGTCAAAGCCTGTACACGGAAACCGCCGACGGCCTGATAGAGAATGTCTATACCCTCAAACTGGTTAACAAAGACCAACAAACCCATCGTTATCGCATCACCACAAGCGGTCTTGACGGATTACGTTATGAAGGTGACACATCCGTTGAAGTCGCATCTGGCGAACTACTCAACATCCCGGTAAGACTGGTTGCCCCACCGGAAACATTGAAGGGTAAGCGCAACACAACCGTCATCTTCACCGTCACCGCCGAGACTGCTACGATGCAACCTGTCTCGACAGAAAGCCGTTTCCTTGCTCCGGCTCCCCGGTAATACCAAAAGAGGCCATGCTGTAATGCATCATCACCCAAACCAGACTGACACGTTCACCCCATGGTACAGGGAGCCATGGGTGTGGTTTATTATCGCAATCCTGCTGGTGACCTTTACCTGGGGCGCTATCACACTGACCGTTGCATTGAATAATCGTGACACCGTCGTCGTGGATGACTATTACAAGGTTGGAAAAGTCATCAATGAAGACCTGTCACGGGAAAACCGTGCGATAGAATGGAACGTCAACGCGCTAATCAGTGTAGATGACCTGACCGGCGAAGTCCGCGCCAAAGTCACCGGCAACCTGCCCGAGCGCCCTGATGTCTTACGTCTTCGCTTCTCCTCCCCGGTTTTCAAAAGCAATGACCGGGAGGTTATGTTACGTCTCACCCCTTCCGGTGATTATATTGGTAACCTGACAAGCAGTGTTGATGGGCGTTATTACGTGCAGCTGGAAACACTGGATGAGCAAATTCCCGAACAGGCTTACCAGACGGGCTGGCGCCTCAACGATGAGTTAGTACTTGAGCCGGGTACGCCCGTCACACTGTCTGATGGAAAACCCCTTTCTGGTAGTGAGCAATAGAGATTTTCATGACTGTAAGCTGTTTTCACTGTCATTTACCCATTGCTGGTACACCTCACTATTTCGCCGTCATTGAAGCCGAGGAGCAGCCCATGTGCTGCCCGGGCTGCAAGGCTGTCGCAGAAGCTATCGTGGCCGGAGGCCTTGATAATTATTACCGTTTTCGCACAGAACCTGCGGAACGGGCTGAATCGACCAACCAGGTGTTACAAGCCGAATTGGCGCTTTATGACCGTGATGACATGCAGTCGGATTTCGTTCGTACAACATCGGAAGGAAACCGTGAAGCGCGCCTGCTGATTGAAGGGATCACCTGCTCAGCCTGTGTCTGGCTGATTGAAAAACATCTGTCACACCTCACAGGGATCACTGGCGTCACCGTCAACCTGAGTCAGCACAGTGCAACCGTCAGCTGGGATCCTGACAGCGTCAAACTCAGTGATATCCTGCTGGAACTGCACCATATCGGCTATAAGGGTCACCCCTGGCGCGCTGAACGTCAGGAAGCGCTGATGCAGCAGGAGCACCGGGTCTTCATCCGACGGCTCGCCGTTGCAGGTATTGGCGCCATGCAAGTGATGATGTATGCCGTCGCCCTGTATGCTGGCGCTATGCAGGATATGGAAGCTGAATATCGGGATTTTATTCGCTGGATCAGCGCCTTTGTGGCGACACCCGTCGTTTTCTACGCTGCCCGTCCATTTTTCACGGCAGCCTGGCGTGACCTGAAAACCCGACACCTGGGTATGGATGTACCTGTCTCCATAGCCATTGGCGGGGCTTATGTTGCCAGCCTCTGGGCCACCTGGCATGGCCATGGAGAAGTCTATTTTGATTCTGTGAGCATGTTTACCTTTTTTCTGTTGCTGGGACGCTACCTTGAATTACGTGCCAGACACCGAACCGCTAAAGCCGGTAGAGCTTTACGTAACCTTTTGCCAGCGAGCTGCCTGAAGCTCAAGGGTAACCAGACAGAGCGAGTTCCCGTTACCGATCTCCAGCCCGGAGACCGGGTCAGGGTATTACCGGGCGACAGCGTACCAACTGATGGCATCATCATCAGCGGACATTCTAGTCTGAATGAATCGGCTCTGACCGGTGAATACATGCCCGTCGCACGCCACGCCGGCGAACGGGTTATTGCAGGCAGCCTCAATACCGAGAATGCACTGGACATCGAAGTTACCCGTATTGGCGACGACACCCGTCTGTCAGCGATTGTTCGCTTGCTGGAACGGGCACAGAGCGACAAACCCGCTATCGCCCGGATAGCCGACCAGGTCGCCGGTTTCTTTGTTGCGGCGGTGCTACTGACTTCTATTGTCGTATATACACTGTGGAACCAGATCGATCCCGGACATGCATTCTGGGTCACCCTCTCCGTTCTGGTGGTTACCTGCCCCTGCGCCCTCTCGCTCGCCACGCCTGCCGCTTTAACGGCGGCTACCGGCACCTTGCAAAAGCTGGGAATACTGATTAGCCGTGGCCATGTGCTTGAAGGCTTAAATCAGGTAACTCATGTCATTTTTGATAAAACAGGCACGCTCACCAAAGGCCGGCTGATCCTGCGTCAGGTGATCCTTGTTGAAGACTGCAAACGAGAAAAGGATGATGTCGTTAATCTGGCCAGTGCGCTGGAAAGCCACTCCGAACATCCCATCGCACAGGCTTTCTCAGGCGCATCCCCTTACTCGGCCAGCGATGTCACCAACACGACAGGCAAGGGGCTTAGTGGCTACATAGACAATGACCTGTACCGCATAGGAACACCGGCCTTCAGTGTTCCGGACATGGATCTCTCACCACCCGATTTATCTGGACAATGGCTATTACTCAGTTGTAACGAACAGCCCATGGCCTGGTTCGAGCTGGACGATGAGCTGCGTCCAGAGGCTGCAACGGTCGTTCAATCACTGAAACAAAAAGGAATAACCGTCGAACTACTCAGCGGGGATACGTCAGGTGTTGTATTAAGAGTGGCGCGCGAACTGGGTATCGAACAATGGCAGGCGGCCGCGGTTCCTGACGATAAACTTAACCACGTCCGCGCCCGACAGGCACAAGGCGCCAAAGTACTCATGGTGGGTGATGGTATTAATGACGTTCCGGTACTCGCACAGGCTGACCTGTCACTGGCCTTGAACAACGCCACTGACCTGGCAAGAACCACGGCCGATGCCGTCCTGTTAACGGGCGATCTGCAGCGGCTACTCACGGCATTTGATCTTGCCCGGCAGACACGGCGCATTATCTGGCAAAACCTCACGTGGTCGCTGGGTTACAACATCACCGCCCTCCCGCTGGCGGCAACCGGCCTGATCGCCCCGTGGATGGCAGCTATCGGCATGTCGCTGAGTTCATTAATCGTCGTTGGTAATGCCATGCGACTCACCCGACTGGCACCTGAGACAGCTGTGATGGATAAGGGTAAACTGTCTGCGACCTCTTTCCAGGGAGCCTGATACCATGGCCAGTTTATATTTGCTGATTCCCCTGGCCGTGATCTTTGTGATCATCGCCGTCGCGCTGTTTTTCTGGGCCGTTGATAATGGACAGTTTGATGACATGGAAGGCCCTGCACACAGCATTCTGTTTGATGACGAGCCCAGAAAAAAACCAAAAATCACCGAAAAACCGGACAAAAACGAATAGTCAGTGATCTTAGTCACAACAGTTGCTGCGGCATGGCGTTATATATACGGCCAATCTGACTCATTCAAAGCTTTTTATGCCTGAATCACTGCAGTATACAACCGCCATCCTACTCGGCCTGCTTGGCGGCGCACATTGTATTGGCATGTGCGGCGGCATCATGTCTGCCCTGACACTGTCGACCCCTGCAGGCAATACCCTCCCACGCCGTCTGTGTTTACTTCTGGCTTATAACTCCGGCCGGATTCTCAGTTATGCGATCGCCGGCTTTCTGATGGGGACACTGGGCTGGTTTTTGGGTGGATTCAGTCGTGAAACCAGTCTGGCCATTCGCTGGCTGGCAGGCCTCATGCTGATCGCCATGGGGCTGTATCTTTCCGGATGGTGGTTTGGCCTCACCAAACTGGAACAGGCCGGCCACCGAATCTGGCGACATATTCAACCACGGGCTGCAGCGTTGCTGCCGATTACCAGCCCCTCTCGGGCTTTGGGTGTCGGTATACTCTGGGGCTGGTTACCCTGCGGGCTTGTTTACAGCACGCTAATCTGGGCTGCATCCAGTGCGAGCAGCTGGAACGCGGCGATACTGATGCTCTGTTTTGGGATTGGCACTATGCCGGTTTTGCTGGCGACCGGTCTACTGGCAGACCAGATGAAAAGTATCCTGCAACACCGAGGCGTCAGAGCCAGCGCCGGTATCCTGGTGATGCTGTTCGGTCTATGGACCATTCCCGGCCCACACCAGCACTGGGTTATGACGCACCTTCAGTTTGGTGCATCCCAGCACAACGCTGCTCAACCGCATGGACACAGTGACCCAGTACACCCATAAATTCTGCCTGTGTGATTTCATGCCCCCGGTTGCAGGCTTTCCAGTCAAAGCAATGCTGCCTTGACCTCCAGGCATGAGCAGGCATGTCGAGGATCGTTTTACCTGAAAAAGGGTGCTGCCGGCGAATCAGCAATTCCAGCGTGACAGCCAGTGAAAACCAATCGAAGGATTCACGTATTCGGCCCTGATTTCGCAAGATGCCCGGTGCAGCAAAGGCCGGAGACAGGTAACACGGTATAACCTCGGAAACGGGCATGCCAATATCGGATGCCCCCGCAAAGTCAATGAGTACACCGTCGCAATCAGACATGATGTTAGCCGGTTTTATATCGCCATGAATAAAGCCTTGCCGGTGACAGTGGCACACAGCTTCTCCGATTTGCCGTAAAACAGCTAACCCTTTCAGCGGTGCAATTCCACCAGTCAGAAGCTGAATGGCTAAATTATCTGTGTGCAACCAAGGAAATACGATCATTCCCATTGCAGGCAGGAACAGCCGGGGCCGTAAAATACCCTTAGCAGAAATAGTGCTTAACCTTGACCATTCCATATTCAGGTGACCTGTATCCCCCTGCTTAAGAGAAACCAGATCCCTTCTCACGTGATCATACGCCTTTACTGCTCGTCGCTTTTCGCTAAACAGGCCGGCCAGTGTGAAACGCCCTGCCAGCCTGTCCTTCGCCTGTCGTGTAAGAAATTCGTTAGAGAATTTCATAACAGCGTTTCCGGCAGTTTGAAATTCAGAAACAGTTCCTGTGCCCTGGGCCCCGGGTATTCATCAACCGCAGCCCCATGCAGTTTGATCGATCGATCACCCAGTTGATACTCAAAAATCACGCCCATTGTGCCGGCTTTCATTCGTGCTTCCCAGAAGAAGCGCAATAGCCCCCAGGGACCGTTGTATTGTCTTTCTGCCAACAATACGCCGCTGCGGTAAAACTGCGCTGTCACACCCGTATCCGGCGTATCATCGGTTGGCCAATGAACGGAATGCCAGATCCGGGGACCATGCTGGTACTTGAAGAGCGGCCGTGCAGCAGACAAAACAAAATCCGTCACATCCGGACTCATATCCATGGCCCGAACCGTCAAATCCAGAGACAACTGCTGTCCATTGGCATCCAGGTAAACATAACGGATACGTTTTGCCTTGATCATCAAATCCAGTACCTGAGGTTTGAGCGGCAATCGGAAGCCATCTATCGATTTCACCACCGGCTTCGCCCCCTGCCAGTCAATAAAAGGTGTCAGATAGGTGATCATAAACCCATCCCACACACCCTCCGGACGAAAAAACGTGATAAAGGACGACAGGGAGGATTCCCACCCTTCACTGGAGGCAAATGGGAAACGTCCTGCTAATGTCGCTTTGTAGACAGGCAATACATTCTGGCGCCATTGCTTGTCGATGTGCCGATATGCTTCCATGAGTACCAGTTTCCAGATCTGCTGAGACAGTGCCTGGCCAATACCCACCACAGCCGGCGGCGCCAGTGAAGACACCGTATCAATGCAGCGGATAGGGTCATTATTCCCTGCGGCATGGGCCAGTGCATACGTAAAAAAGACTTCACCCGGATCCGGGGCTGTCAGCGCATCCTGCAGGTAGACATCCAGATTGGATACACACTGTTCCAGCCGTTCAAATGCTGAGCCCTGCTCGTGGCGGGATTCAACAAAATCGGCGTATTGCTGGAATTGCTCATCCACTACATAGGCAGGGTTCAGGCGATACTGGTCGGAAGCCAGCCATTTCGCTCCTTGGCGACCCGCCTTACTTGCCGTTTTTTCGACAACCGATGTGTCTAAAGGCTCTCTGGTTTGCACCAGTTGGGTATTCGCCACAAGAAAATTGAGTGCATCCAAAAGGGGACTGATGGACGGTGCCCGCAAAACTTCCAACGAGGCGCCCAGCTGGATGAGCGTATCAAAGTGGGCCACCTCAATATTGTCATACAGGTTTTTCCAGCGATAAATGTAATCTGAAAAATAGAGGTTCTGGATATTGGTACTGAGTGCCAGCAGGTCAACATTAAAGGGTCCCTGTAAATCACCCATGATCAATCGATATTCGGTCAATAACTGCCGCAACAATGGTGACTTTACGGAGAGATCCAGATTGGCATAGCCCATGGCGGTATACATCACAGGCAAGCTAAATGCCTTAAAGCCCGGCCGGAAACGCGCCATCAGTGGAAAATATTTTCCCATGAAATGCCGTATATCCAGCGTTTCCCGATTATCCGGCAGTGCCTTGAGTCGGCCGTAGATGAGCTGGTCAACCGGCACACCGGCAAGACTCTGACGCGCCATATCAACCAATTGATCCCTCGGCCTATAAACGGCAGCATACTCTGACTCCAGCAAATCGCTGATTAATTGCTCTGTCTGATAGCCGTTCAGTTGCGGAACAATGACCGCCATACGACTAAGCAGAAAGCGCTCCAGTCCATTCTCATTAAGAAGGCGTTTATTAAACAACATCAAATAAAAGCGAAGGTACTCAAACACCTGGCCTGTATCATCGTTATCAAGGCTTTGCTGCAGGGCTGTTGCGGTCAGGTCGATCAGCCTTGGAAGCAGGAGTTGCTGGAGATGATTGTGATATGCCTGGGTCACTGCCTTTGACAACTTTCCCTCAAAGAGACTACTGCGCAGATACCAGGGCTTCTTGCGATTGCCTTCTATGTAAAGCTGCCTCAGATCAGTCAACACAGGGAGCACGTAACCAAGGTCTGTCGTTCTTTCCTGGCGCTCAAGGCGAAATATTTCCGAATGATAAAGCGCCAGGCGCGACTGCATACTGTGAAAATAGGATTCATCCCTGATCCAGTTCGCACGCATTTGGTAAATAAAGACACCAAGCGACAAGGCCAGTACCAGCATCACCAGCAGATGGGCAAACAGATAACGGCTCTCCTGTTGTTTGTTCCGTCCGGCAATTCCCGATTCAGGCAGTATGACCTGTTGCAGCAGCCGACTGGCAAACAGCGTCATCCGGCCGGGTACCTGATCGTGAACCGTCGTACTGCTACAGCCGCCAAAATTAGAGACTGCCTGCGTTAATAAATCATACTGGGCGCCCTGTTGTTCCGAGGTGAACAGGAAATAGCCCCGTAGCCAGACATGTTCCCGCAACAAAGATTCAGCACAGAGATCCTTGCAGAAATTTTCCATGACACGACCGAACAGTTGTAACTGGAAGGGCAAGGCAATCAGGGATTGCCAACTTTCCGGTCGCCGCCCCTGCTGCATGGATCTTAACTGTTTGTCGACCAACCCCAGTAACAGGTTTTGCAGCGAATGCCGAAACCATTGCACATCAAAATGGCGGTTATCGTACTGTTCAACCAGGTCCCCAAAGGGAGTGTCTGCCCCGCCCTCTCGCCGGCTGCTGAACGCAGGCAGGAAATCACGAATGGCGTCCACACAACTGAATGCAGCATAAACGGGCAGCTGTATGCCGATTCGATTATTCAGCGTAAGAATGGCCTCTCGTATACGGCTGGCAAGGCTTCGACGGGCATCGCGACTCCCATGCAATAGATCGGCGCAACTGATCACCATGATCAGGCCATTTAAAGCCTGTCGCGGCCGGTACTTCATCAACAGATCAGAAAAATAACGCCACAGTGCCTCATCAACACCGGCACCCACCAACCCCGGCCCGGTCTCAATGACAACGACCCGTTTTCCTACCCAGAACCGGCACAACCAGTTGGCGGAGGTTTCCTCATCTTCTGAATAAAGGAACAGTGGCTCAAGATTATTGCTCGACAACAGCGTGCTTTTACCACTGCGTCCATCCCCCAGCGCCACATACCATGCCTGCTCATACAGGCTTCGCGTAGCGAGGCGCTGGCGGTTTTTTAACTGTTTGATAGCATCCCCAAACAGGCTGGCTAATGCGGTTTTATCGCGTTCAAGATCGGTGAGTGTTGTCTTTTTTTCCTGTACGGCATGTCGGCTGGTCTTTCGTCGATGATACCACCAGGCCACACCGGCAATGCCGGTGAGCAACAGGGGAATCAGCAGTAAACGCAGCAACATACCTGGTCCTGGCGCAACAAAACCGCTCAGCAGCCAGACAACACTGACAACTGACAGCATACCGATCCCGGTTACCAGTAATAATGGCCTCAATGCTGTCAGCAATACCCGTTTCATTTGTCCTGTTCCCGCGATTCCGGTAGAAGATCCAGCTCTACCGTTCCTGTCAGGTTATAGCGTATGCCCAACTCGTTTTTGAGCAGCTCTGCTTTCTGGTGACTCGTGGCAGGAATCTTAACCACCCACTTGTCCCTTACCTGGGTGACTGTCGCCAGGTAGCCCACATGGGTCAGTTCATTACTGATAGCCCGGGCACGACTCTCTCGCTCGAACGGGGTGAGTGTGACAGACCATACGCGCTCAAACAGCTGCCCGGTCAGAACACCGGCCGAGCGCAGCATACGCGACGTCTCATCATCCGACACCGAGCTGGCGGTCTCTTCCTCCCCCGTTTCGGTGTAGAAGACTTCCATGGCGAGACGCTCATATTGCGACAACAAAACAGCTGACTGACTCCCATACCAGAGTTCGGATATCAGCACTGTCATCGCTACCAACATGGCTGCACCCAGCAATAACCAAGAGAACGGTATAAAACGGAACGGCTTGCCATGCCTGACAGGTTTCTCTCGCGCCTTTTCGGGTGGTTTCGTATCTTTATGTTGTCGGAACAACAGCTTCAGAATATTGGCGCTGAATTCGCTGACGGGGCTATTCGGCACATCCCTGTAACGCCCCCTGAAACCCAGTTGTAACAGGCAGTACTGGACTTCCAGAAAGTCCACCAGCCGCATTTGTTGACGTAAGGCCTGGTTGAGTAAATCAAAGAACACTTCTCCACCATTGCGCTGGTTAAAGACACTGCTGACCAAAGTGTTATTGCCCCAGTTCGCAGACTCCCCCCAGCTCGTGTTCATGATCGCTTCATCCAGTGCGGCGCAAAGAACAAAACAGGTTTTATCGATGACACTGGCGTGGTAATCCAGAAACAGACCTCGGTTACGTACCTCTGCGATCAGGTCCAGCAATAACAAGCGAAACTGGCGGATATCCTGCGGGTACCCGAGTCGCGGTAGAGCAACAAGCACCGCAATGACTTCATGGGAAATGTTGATCAGGGGATTGGGGTGAAGGTCAAAACGTTCGGGCAGGCTGGACAATTCCCAGAGATCAGCACCCTCAGACGCACCCGGCTCGGGTTCATGATCATGAGCCGCTGCTGACGCTTTCTCTACAGCGCGGATGTCTACAGTTTCTTCATCAACAAACAGCGAAGTCACTCATCATCTCCGACCCCCCCTAACAGCGGCACGGTTATCAGCGAATAGCAAACAGCTCAACTGCCACATCACCCAATTGTTCATCCATATGCAAGGCCAGCGACTCTTCCTTCTGCAACATCTCCAGCCATAGCGGTGAGCGTGTATCCAGTTCAAAATAGGCAGCATCGGTTTTAACCTTCAACTCAACCGGTGGTACAGGCAAAACCTGAAGAGGAATACCCGACAGAGCGTTACGAACCAGCTCGGCAATACGACTATTGCCGCCGAGCTTACACAGCAAGGGGAACTGCCGGCTGATTTCCTGGGTCCCCATAGAGGCTGTCACAGCAAGAATAAAACGGCTGGCAGAATACAATGAGCGATCCTGAATACTGGTTCGAAGCAAACGTCGCCGGATCAGCAGTGAATCATCCCAGGGCAGTTGTACGACAGCATCAACACGCACCTGTTGTAACTGGGTGCGTAACGTAGCAAACAGACCTGAAAACAATATATAGAGCCTGTTCACCTGGAAATTGTCCGGTTCGTCCTGCAACCGGCCGCCCAGTGCAAAAAAATCCCCCTGTATCACTAATAGCCAGCGGTAGAGTTCTTCCGGATGCACACGCCGGTCATTCAACCATGACTGCAGTAACGGTAACCACCGACTGAGCGTTTGCAGCCATAAATGATCCTCCATTAACGCCTGCGGGCTCTTATTGCTTTTGTCTGCGCGGATTCGGTGTGAAATATCCCGGGCACGGGACAGCATCTGGGTATAAAGGTCACTGACATGATCGACCAGATACTCCGAGACACCAAAGTGCAGACACATGGGTATGAATGCCTTGTTTAATTCGACGACACCGTCCGGCTTGCGCTCATGAACACGCGCAACGGGAATCACGGTCAGATCCTGAATATCCTCGCCTTCAAGCTTGAGCCGAATATTCAGCTCTGCTACATCCAGTTGAATGCTGTCACTGTCATCACGGCAGGCATCAAACGCCTGATAACTGATCAGATGATAGCGGCGATTATCCGATGTGTTATCCCCGACTTCGACACTACCCGTCTTATAGACGGGCAACGCCAGATAGACCATTTTGTCACGTGTATCTTCAGGCACCTCCACCGCCACCGCTGTTCTCAAGTGAAAGGGGGTGCCATCAGGGAACAGACCACTGGCTTGCCTGACACCCACCTTACCTATTGCCAGCAAATGCTCATCCAGCGCAAGATCCGACAATCCACAACGCCCTGGCTGTAACTGTTCGAGATAGCGTCGGGCATAATCTTCGAGATACCGTTCCTGCTGCTGGAAATGTTGCGGACAGAGGAACATCCCTTCACTCCAGACCACTTTTTTCCTGTCCATACCCTATGCCCTATACCGTCTCGAACCCATACACAACACCCTGAATGGAAGTGTTCATTTCGCTGACGAGAGTCTGGCCGAGATATTCTCAATATCAAGGCGAACCCGGTTATCATGGTCAGGCCGGAGAGCGACTACACCCTTGTTAGTCGCATCCGGGTAATTGGCAAAGGCCACCATGACAGCCAGGTACTGCGCGCCCTGTGCCAGCGGCAGCGTTACGGTATCCTTGGTGCCAGGCAGAGCGCTGCCCGGTAACCGACGGTTCAACAGACTGCCTTTCAATACGGCGAGGTCATCATCAAACAGCAACAAGAAGTCTGCCTGATCAAAATAGTCCCGGCGAGAGAGTTGATAGATGCGCCATTCAACCGGTGTCGCCAATCCCTGGGCGTTTGGGTTGATCTGTGGCGAGACATGAACATCGATACTGACTGTCGATTGATGATGCCCAAACCAACCGCTGAAAAAGCTGCAACCGCCTAACAGGAGCGCAATCCCCATATATACGACAACAGGATTAATGCGCATTACCCTTTTCCCTGCCAGCTCTGGTGCTGATAGAGCTCATCAAAACAGCCTCGAAACTTCAGCAAGAGGTCGCGACTGCTGACTGACTTCTGAAAATGCCGACAATACATCCGCCAATAAAACGCCTTTCTTCCCGGCCACCACCGGCTGCGGGGGGCATACTCATCAAACATGGCCACCAGCTGAACAGGATCCAGTTCTTCAATCACCTGGTTAAAGGCCGTTTCCAGACAATAATAAAGATCCATTTCCCTTGTCCGGTTTCGCTGTTCAAACCATTGCATCTGACTAAAAACAAAAGCTAACTCCCGATGCTCTGAACCTCTATGGGACATAGAACCCGCCTTATCACCTTCGGCAAATAGTGGAGCGCTATCAGTAAACTCAGTCAGCGAGCGCTTGTGTTCTGCCTGACCGAGCGACGCGTCAGGTTCAGTCATCACATCAGCACCTTCATTCAGGCTTATCCCGGTTGACATCGTCTGATGGGTATCAAATTCGGTGAAAGGATCCGGCTCCAGTGAGTAATCGAGAGCATGATTCTGATTAATCACATACTTGTCTGACTCTTCATCAGACTTTTTATCTGCGCCAGTTAACTGACGAGACTCTGTCATCAATGACTGCCGATTGTTCGTCACGTGACTCAGGGGATCATCAAGAACATCGCCAGACGCAATTCCAGCACTGTGTTGCAAATCATGAGGCTTAGCCTGGGCAGGGTCGAAGCAACTCACCTGTAGACGGTATTCACCAATATCGAGGATATCCCCATCATTCAAAGGTCTGTGGCAATCACGACCTAATGGACGTGCACTGCCATTGACATAAAGTCCATTCGTGCTCACATCGGTTATACGATAACCCTGCTGATCCCTGCTGATAATCGCATGAGTCCCGGAAACAACACGTCGACTGTCTGACAGCTGCAGAGTAACCCCCGGTACTCTCCCGATACTTCCACCGACTTCGGGAAATGTGGCACTCCAGTCCGTCACAGATTCACCTTCCGGTGAAGAGATAATTCTGATAACCAGTCCCATATATCACGCCAATACCGAGTATTCAGAGAAGCGCAGAGATGCTCATCAAACAACCCGATGACATAACGGTTCCCTGCGCTGCGCTCAGCAAAAGAGAGAATAGTTGACCTGAATAGAGTTGCTTTAGATTTCAGCGTTCAGCTGCCGTTTTAATGGCAGAATCACCTTCCGGTCGAGCCCTCCATACACTGGCATATACGTATTAAGCCCAAGCTGAAACCCTTCTGTAAGCTGTAATGACGGCAGGAAATTATTTTCAATTTCGAGTTGCAGGTGAATTTTCACTTGATGCCCCACAAATCGCTTGACCAATTCAAGTATTGCATCAAACAACCCCTGATCCCGTATATGCTGTAACGCACAGGGTTTGTCTGCCAGCATCCTAATCTCCAGATGAGCAAAGGGCACTGTGGCACTATGACCGATCAGGGCATCCCTGCCCAATTGCTGGTTATTACCGCCTGACCCCAGTGATGTAAGACTATGTCTGGACAGGGGTTCATAGCCCTGATCGGAGGGAATCACTCGAAATTGCCAACCGAAATAATCTTCCAGAATAGCCGATAGGGCTTGCGGATTGGTGACGTGCATGCCGAGCAATGCACCGTACTGAAACAGATGGTTTGCCTTCAGGTAACGTACGCCTGTCGTACCGCATATAGATGACAGATAGGTATAAAACGAGCCTAGAGACTGATGACGTTGACACTCAGCATTCTCAGCCAACTGTGCAAAATCATACTTATAGCTAACCCGGTAGTTGAGCTGGTGACTGCGTTGATTGAATATTTCCAGAAACGCAATACCCGCCCCCTGCCCCTGCTCCAGCCAGAGACGCAGCAACTCGTCCCAAAGGTAGCGCGGCATCACCCCTAACGCACCCCCTAAAGCTTCCTGATGCAATGTCAGCTGCCAGCTGGTTTGATTAATATGTTGCAGGCTGACAACCGCCATGGATTTGTAGCCCGCCAGAAGATCAGTTTTGTAATGGATACTGCCCTCGGTTGCCAAACCGGACTTTGCCAGCAACCTTACAACCTGACACGACGAAAAACCGGTCGCCGTGTTGATGAGTGAATGGATCAGATCATGACCTTGCATCCGGCCCTCTTCGGAAACACCTGGTAATGCTGCTCCATCCCTTCCAGTTGAATCACCACCTGGGTAAAGCTGTTGAACCCGGCAAAGCCGGCAAAAAAACGATCCAGAAAGCCCGTCAGCAAGCAGATCCCACCATCTACGGGGCGAATATTCAGCGTGATCAGGATGCGCGTCCCTGTCACTAGGCAACTCCTTCGATTAAGGCGAAAGGGTTCCACTACCTGACGCGCTTCCAGCCCGATAATCGCATCAATGTAAAACTGGTTTTTTCGGCTGGCGCCAAAATTATAAAGCGACAACAATGATCGCAACGCAGCAGGCGGATTTTCTGTCTCAAACAAGGCGTTAAAGTTGAAGTGAAGATGCGCCAATAACTGCCAGGGGGCTTCTTTGCGATCAAAATTTCTGACCGGCACATAGGGTCGCTGCAATAACCGGACGGTGCCCGACAGTGACAACGTATCAAGACTAGTCAGGGGAACAGCAGGAGGAAGCTGATTCACCCGTCGACCATTACTGCACAATGTCTCAGCAATCCAGACGGATTCCCGACGTAAAGGTTCGCGCCCCATATCCGCTACAGAAATGGTCGAATACAAGGTACCGTCATCCCGTTGTGCTTGATGAAGGCACCATCGCATAGAGGATTGTGTGGGGCGGTAGTTTTCTCCAAACAGCGGCGGAACAGGTCGACTTTCCCCACCGGTCATATCCAGCATTCGTTCGATTGAGAACACTTCCAAGCCATCTTTGCCAGCCACGTTGCCATCGTATGTGCCCGATTCCCCGTCAGCATAGGCCCTGGTCATCAGGACAGGATAACGCCGACGTTTATGGTCAATGTTGATTGGTTCGGATGTCACTGGGAAAAGGTTAATGGCCGGAACACAAAACAACCTGAAATTGTCTTGTGACAGCAGACGAACAATATTGGCAGGCAGATCATCCAGAAACAGGGCAATCTCCATCACCGAGCCACTACCCGTGATGTTCGAACAATCCAGCGTGATGGTATTGAACTTTTCCTGGTACAGGAAAAGTTCACTCAGGAGACGAAAACCGGTAAAGGTTTTGGCGTTGTATGGCAAAAAATCACACTCGCCCTCAAAACCTGCACCGTAAAGTCTGTCGGCTGGTAATCGATTGACGACATCACCCAGTGTGACTGTGATCTGTTGCAGGCCATGAATAAGCGCATCATATAACTGCAAGACAAACTTGCCTTCACCGCAAAGGTGTATATCCAGATTAGTGAGCCCCAGTTCATTCAGACTAATGTCCGGATCATTGGCCTCAATAGTGAGGATAATCGCGGCGCGGGCTTCTTCAGCTCCAATAGGACGCTGGCAGTCAAAAGGCGCCAACTGTGCTTCAGCACATGTTATTTGAAAAGGATATAGCGTCTGTTCACGGCAAGTACGGAAGAGGCAGCGCTCATTGTTTCGGGTTAACGCTTCGAACGTCGAATGACGGGGAATGTTCTGTGGTGCACCGAGGTCTTCATCCGGCTCACAGACCATCATGATCCACGAAGGCACCGGTCGAAGAAAATGCGGAAACAACAGTTGCAGTAATTGATGGACCAGTTCCGGATAACGATCGTCAAGACGCTGTTGTAACCTGGCATTCAATAACGCCACGCTTTCAGTCAGGCGAATCAGGTCCGGATCTTCAATACTCCCGACACTGATATCCAGATTCCGTGCCGCCTTGGGGTGTAAGCGGGCAAAATCGGATGCCGTATGCCGGAGAAAAACCAGTTCGCGCTCAAAGTAACTTAACAGCGATTCAGGCACCTTACCGTACTCCCCAGTTACATCCTGATCCTCAAAATCCTTTCACTTCCAGGCGGGTATCAAACAACTCATCGTCATTGCCCATCTGCCGCTTCATGGGCAATGCAGCCAAGCTGGCCTCAATATGCAATTGAACCCGATTACTGGTTTGGTTGGCCTCCATAACCCCAACACGGATATGACTTAGACGAGGCTCAAAGCGCTGGAGAAGATCACAGGCGTCATCGGCCAGTTGACGCCCTTGCCAGTCCGAGACTCGCCGTGGTGGATCCACCAGTCCCAAACCGGCAATGGATGTCAGGAGTACATCATTCTCAAGCGCACGTCCCCAGAGGGGACATCGACTGGATAACAGTTTAATCAGGTGATGAATGATATCGGCACGCCGTTCTTCATCGCCCTGTTGCCTTACCTGTTCAAAGCGCGCTGCAAACCCCATACCCTGCTCCCCTGTAACACCATTCATCAGCCCCCATCATCACTGCGACTTGCCCGAAACTACATCAGTAGCGAGCTGGATATAGCTGTCCAGATAATCATATTGATACTGGGGTAAGAGGCTGATTTCACAGCGATAACGGGTTCGATCCTCGGCATCGGTCGTCAACATCACCTTAGCCGCTCTTAGCGGATATCGGGCCATGACGGCATCCTCACCATAATCCACCTCACTGACATAATTCTGTATCCAGTTCTGCAACAGCTGACGGCATTCGTCTGCGCTGTCCCAGCTACCGACCAGGTCGCGGGCCAGCACCTTGACATAATGGGCAAACCGGCAGGCCATCAATGTCGTCTGAATCATGGTCTTGATCTGTTCATTGTGACCACTGTCTGCCCGGTAAACCGACTGGTTACTGAAAAATCCAAGCTGTCCACTCAGATAGATACTGCACAAGGGTATAAAACCCAATTCCGCCCAGAACGTATCCTGCTCTGCCGGTAAATCAATGTCGGCAACAGGCGCGCACAGGTAATTGGGATTTTCCTGTTCTCTTCTGTCGGTATCACCGGGATGGTGAACAATCGCCCCTGATACACCGCTCTCATCACAGCTCCGAAGAAAACCAAACCAACTGATTCGGTTGAATTCCCCCATCACATTTGCAACAAAGGCCCAGGATGCACTCCCCCACAGCTCGCCGTCATTATCTGGGGGTTCGTTGAATACAAATCCGGGAAAACAGTCCTGCCAACGATGTCGGAGTCTCACGGCGGGCAATACCAGGCCAAGGAAACGGGCAGACTCAATCGTGCGAAGTAATTGCCAGGATGCCATATCGTCACTGTCCAGGATTCTGCCCACCCGGGATCGATCATGCAGTATGCGTAACGGGTCATCGCCAAAGAAATACCGGTCTACCCCACTGATGACCGGGCATAGTGCCCTGGCACCCAGGTCAGCCAGTAACTGGAGGGTATAAAGATCATCAAACCCTGTCTCTGAGGAAGCGCCTGCAGAGACCCGGTGATCCACCAGCAGCAATCCAAAAGGCTCGCCACCGGCGGTATCCAGTTCTCGGGAATAGATTTTACGAAACAGGGTGCAGCGTCGTATCTCAGAAGCCAGGTTCAGATCTGCGGATAGCTCAGCCCACGAACAATCCAGTATTTTCAAGCGTTGCATTCCTTTACGTCCCTGTGCCTGCACAACGCCTTCCAAACTTCGCCAGGTAGCCTCGAGCTCTCGGAACTGCTTATGGCGCACAACCAGCGTCAGCTGTTCACTGAGTACAGCATCCAACTCGGCCATCAGGCAGGCAATGACAGCGCTTATACGATCCTCAGGATTCTGCCCTTGGCAGTCTTCACAGACAAATGCCTTTTTACTGGTAAAACCTGATGCCATAAAAAATACAACAATAGGCAAATATTAACCGGGGATCCGCGCCACCATTCTCAGTGACGTTGTCAGTTCTTCCATTTGCAACCAGGGGCGCATGTACGCGACGGCGGAATAACAACCGGGTCGTCCTGTTTGCTCCTGCACCTTGATGGCCGCTTCGCGCAAAGGATGTTTTGCCTTGGCTTCATTACCGATTGCATTGGGATTGACATACTGCCCAATCCATTCGTTCAGCTGTTTCTCGACATCCTCTGGTTCCATATGGGAACCAATACGGTCGCGCCCGATCATTTTGAGATAGTGGGCAATACGACTGCTAGCCATGATGTAGGGTAAACGGGCCGAGATAGCGGCATTGGATGTTGCATCTGGGTCAGTGTAGGTTTTAGCTCGTTGCGCCGTTTGTCCGCCCATAAAAACGGCAAAATTCGTATTTTTGTAATGCACCAGTGGAAGAAAACCAAGATCACTCAGCTCTTTCTCCCGCTCATCGGTAAAGTTGACCTCGGTCGGGCTCCAGACAACCCGCTCACCCGCCGTGGTCGTATAGCTGTACAGGGGCAGGTTCTCCACCTTGCCGCCGTTTTCCATACCGCGTACGGCCGTACACCAGCCAAACCGGGTAAACGCCTGGGTTAATAACAGACCATATTCGTAGCAGGCATTACTCCAGACAAAGCTTTTGCCACTACCCGGTTGACGATGGCCGTCAGCATCAGCAGAAAACTCCTCAAACGCAAACGCTTTCACCGGCATTGTCTCAGCCCCATAAGGCAAGCGAGCCATGGTTCTCGGCAGAGTTAGAGCAACATAACGGGCATCGTCACTGTCACGAAAAGCATTCCATGCGCCATAAGCCGGTGCATCAAAACCAGCCGCAACAGGCTTGCCTTCATAGAACGTTTCAAAACCGCCAAAATCAAACATGGCAGGACTGATAGCGGCAACAAACGGTGCATGCGCTGCCGCAGCGACTTCCCCCATATAACGGAGCAAAGCGACATCTTCATCACGGTATGAGAATGCATAATCCCCCAACAGAGCACCAAAAGGTTCACCACCGGCGGTACCGAACTCTTCCTGGTAGACCATGTTGAAAAAACGACTCCGGTCGATGGCTGGCGCATCCTCAAACTGTTCCAGCAGTTCATCCTGTGTGTAGTCGCTGATCCGTATTTTCAGGTCAGGACCCAACTCACTGTTCCTGACCAGTTTCTGCAACCCCCGCCAACTCCCTTCCAGTTTCTGGAAGGAGGCGTCGTGTAATACCGCCGACAGTTGCTCTGAGATTTTCGCATCAATGGCTGTAATAGCCTTTTCCATGGTAAGGGTCAGATTCTTGTCCCAGGTCACGGTGCCTTCCAGCGCCTGCCGGGTCAATTCCGTCATCAGTTCTTTGGTTGTGTCTGGTGACGTCTGATTGGTCGCCACAATGGCGCGATCCAGAATGCTGACAGACTCTGTTGTGGCTTCTGCCCCCTGTTCCTGAACCTCTGCTTCAGTACTCATGAGGTTTCGTCTCCACTACCGGCATCATCGCCTGAAACATCCACACCCAGCTCAGCGGCAAGCGACTGAATAGACTCCGTATTCTGCAACACCTCTTTCAGCAGCCGTTCCAGATCACGGGAACGGTCAGCCTTACTCAGCAGCACTTTGAGCTGATTACGGGCTTCTACCAGTTTTTTGAGGGGCTCAATCTGTTCGACCAGACTTTCAGGATGGAAGTCTTTCATCGCATTAAAGCGAAGGTTTACCTCAAACTGGGAATCATCGTCAGGATTGAGGCGGTTATCGACCTTGTAAGAGAGTCTCGGCCCAACCTGTCGCATCACACCATCGAAATTATCCTTATCAATCTGGATAAATTCCCGTTCTTCAAGGTCCGCTTTCTCACTCTCCGGCTTGTGGCCGGAAAAATCACCGATTACCCCCACGACAAACGGCAGTTCACGGGTTTCAACCGCACCGTTAGTCTCAACATCATATGTAATACTGACCCGGTTTTTACTGACCCGCTTGTGCTGGGAGTGCAGCGCCATGACAACTCACCTCACTTCGGCGTTCGCTCAAAAGCCAAACCCGATTGATCAACCACCATCAAAGATCCCGTTTCCGGTTATTTTTTGCCGGAAATAACTTTACCGGTAGCCAAGTCATACGACACAAGACCACCCGCCTCCAGCTTACCTCCCGCGGATTCATGCCAGTGTTTTTGATGCAAGGTAATGTAGGAAAAGGACAGACTTTCATAAGGCTCGCCACCATCCGTACCACTGACGTTATAGGTCACCAGTCGCGCCTTATCCATTTTGATCTGAAAATAGACTTCGGCTCCCTGACCAGACCGATGAGGCTTGGTAAAGACCACTTCCACCACCTTGCCTTCATCACCAGGCATATACAGAAATGAGAGCAACCCTTCAGAAGCGCCATCCACCTGCTTGGTGGCATTCACTTCGCTCATCGCGACCATGCCGGAATCCGCATTATTGGCATTACCGATATCCATAGTCACGGACCGAACACCTCCCCAGTTGAATGACTTGACGGCAAACCAACCCTTGCCAAGGTTTTCAAGCCCTTCAATAGTGGCAACACCCTGTACATCCAGACCATCGACTCGCATATAAATACTGGCCATATCGAATACCTGTCAGATACATCACGTTTACATCTGCCCTGGTGCTACCAGGACAGACCACTGCTGCCATCAGTTGATTCTGCCGTTTCTTCTGTATGCTTTTCTGGTGTTTGCTCAGACGACACATTACTGTCATCAACTGCACCGGTTGTCTGCACCTCGTTTTCCTGTGCCCGTTCAGGCTCAGCAACACCTTCGTTCTCTTGCCAATCCGTTTCTTCAGTACCAGACACTGGTGCAACCTTTTCTGGTTCAGGTAATGACGCAAGCGCATCAAGGTCCAGTCCGGTCTGAACAAAAATCTGCTGTTTCAAATTCTGATGACCAAGCAGTAACTCATCCAATAACTCTGGCAAAGGGGTATAGCCCCAACGAATGGCTTTTTCCAGCAGGTAAGGCACAACACTATGCGGTTCCGTACGACGAAAATAATTTGCCAACTCCCGCAACTGCCGGAAAGCATGATCACGCGTGTAGGCTTTAACCTCCGCAGGTGAATGCGCCTTTGTTTTGTCGCGCGGATTTATTTCTGATAACCGCTCTTCTTCAACAGACGGTGAAAATTCGTGTTCAGCTAGATCTGTCGGCTCCGGCGTTGATTCCGGAGGTTTAGGTAAGGCTATTCCTGTGATTACTGAAACCGCGCGGGCAAAACCTTCCAGTAACGCCGTCATGAAGCGAAACCCGGGAAACCGGATATTCATCGCATGCACCTGTGGCATGATCGCTGTATCCAGTGCTGTCAGAGCATTGAGTGATGACCGAATGTTATCCACTCTTACCCTTGCGATGTCTCGCTCTATGTCCTGAAAAGATGACACTTGTTGCTTTATGGCAGACAACCTGCCGGTGCGCTCATCACCCATATACTGGGCATAGGTGATATCGCCAATCAAAGGGGTTAGACAAAGTGGCATGTATAGCAAACCACTGCCATCCGCCTCACCGAGCAGTGGTATCAAGGCATCCAGACGACAGCCAAGCTGTGCTTTCGTGATAGCTTCCTCATCCATCGCTGTCAGCTTGCCCTCAGAAAGTTGAGGAAAAAGCTGATCGTTATATTTCTCAAATAAACCTGACAACAACGCCAGTGCATTCGCCATACCTGACAGTGTGGGATCAATTACGACCTGGGCAGCAATCAGCCAGCCGGTAATTTCAATATCCTTGGACTGTGTGCTGAGTGTTTCAATAATCTGTTCAGACAGCTGTCGCCAATGTTGCTGACACTCATCCTGTCGTGTTTCCAGTTCTGAAGGATCAGGTGCCTGACTCAACTGACGCAGGGCAGTTTGCGCAAGATTGAAACTGTTTCTCAACGGACGAAACAAACGACGATCCGATTTCAGTGACGTACCACAGGGTGTCGCATCACTGATTGCAAGCAATAACTGCTCAACGGCGGCTTCATCAAGTACAGCTGTTCCAGACACAAAGGCTTCCACCACCTGATTCAACGATCTATGAGTTATAGCTGTTTTATGCCTGACTGAAGGGTTAAATACGTCAATATCTTTGGGCGTTATTCCACCTTTTTCACCATGCTCTATAGTTGGAACTCAGTCATTGATTGACATCGTACGTGCTGTCCGGAATTTCCCAGAAATCGAGATTGACTATGTCAGGTGCATACAGTGATGTTCGTCCAGTCTCTACACAGATAGACGGCATTGATATCGTCATATCCGCATTAACGGTTCACAACACGGTCTCTGCCACCTGCAGCCTTGAGGCGACAGTGGAATGCCCTTCCCACCTTTCATCAGATCTGCTGGGGCAGGACATTACGATTACCTATCGCCCTGGAACGGGAAAACACCGCAAAGAGGCATGCCGTTATGTCACCACGATAGCCGGACTGGAAGAACTGGATTATCGCAGTCACAGTAAAACTTGGGTGTATCAGCTCTTCGGTGAACACTGGCTTGACCTGTTGCGCTATCGCGTCCAGTGCCGTGTTTTTCAAAACAGTAACAGCCGCGCCATTATCAGTAAGGTGCTGGATGATGCCGGGTTTCGTGGCGCTTACCATTTCAATATCAGTGGCCAGGCTCGACAGAGAGAATATTGCGTGCAATTTAATGAGTCGGATGCTGATTTCACCCGACGCTTAATGGCAGATGAAGGCTGGCACTATCACCCTATCGTGCAAGGTAATAGAGCCATACTGCTGATCGGCGACACTAACCAGGCATTTCCGAAATCGCCTGACTATGAATTACCTTATGTTCGGGAAACCGGCCAAAAGCAGTTCGCGATTACCGAGTGGCGTGAAGTCAACCAGCTCAACAGCACACGGGTATACCTCAGGGATTACAATGAAACCCTCGCGCAACCAATTGATGGCGGTCAACATGACACCCGTCTGTCTCGCGGTAAAGGCATGCGGTCACAGCTGGAACGGTATCGCTATCCGGCATCCCGCATTGAGCGTTCCCTGATGCGGTCAACCGGCCGGCAGCTTACTGAAAATCTGGATGGTCAGTTCCACTATTACCACGGTGCTTCACATGTAACGACACTGGCCGTTGGTCAGCGCTTCAAGCTGTCTGAACATCAGGAAGGTCGCATGAATGACGAGTACCTCATTATCAGTATTGAGCATCATCTACGCGCCACCGAAGCTGTACGGGAGCAGGAATATCGGTGTTGTTTCACCTGTATCCCAACCAATATTGCTTATCACTGTACAGCCCAGCCAAAGCCCAACATACAGGGGCTGCAAAGCGCTACAGTGACCGGTCCATCCAATACCCGCATTCATCACGATAAACAGGGACGTATAAAAGTCCTTTTCCATTGGGACAGAACCGGGAAAAATGACGATACCAGCAGCTGCTGGCTGCGGGTTGCACAGTCGCTGGCAGGCAATGAATTCGGTGCGCAGTTTATTCCCCGTGTCGGGGATGAAGTGCTGGTCAGTTTTCTGGATGGTGATCCAGACCGCCCCGTCGTTCTGGCCTCCGTTTACAACGGCCGGCATGTTCCACCGTACCCTGTGACAACACAGTTTGGCATTCGTACCCATTCAACACCGAATGGTAATACCAGCAACTGCAATGAACTGCGCTTTAACGATCACACAGGGAAGGAAGAAGTCTGGATACAGGCCGAACGGGACTGGAACAGCCTGGTCAAGAACGACTGGAACCAGACCATCAAAGGGAAGCAAACAACCTCGGTCGAAAAAACCGCGGACTGGTTGTCACGGGAAGGGATGACCTGTAAGACAGAAGATGCCTTAAAGGTTGACGCCAAAAAGACTGCACACTTCAACAGTACCGACTCAATGACACTGTCCAGTGACCAGACAATTCACGGCAAAGCCGGCGTGGATATGGCCCTGGAAGCCCCGTCCGCCATCACGGTTGATGGCAATACCGTGACTGTCACGGGAAAATCGTCCATTGAACTGAAAGTCGGCGCCAGCAAGATTGTTGTGTCCCCATCCGGCATCTCGCTGTCAGCCCCTACCATTGAGATCAAGGCATCAGCCACTGCCACCCTGAAAGGCGCCACCACTACCGTCCAGGGACAGGCAAAAGCCGACCTGAAAGGTCCCATCGTTAACGTCAGCGGTGATGCCATGGCTAAAGTCAGTGCCGGTGCCATGGTGCAGGTTCAGGGAGCCATCACCAAGATTAACTGACCATGACAGCCTTCCTGAAAATTCCCCACGCACTTGCGGATGACATTCTCGCACGCTACCAACCTTCAGATAACACGCTTGCCTGTCGTGAAGATGGCCAATCACCTGCTAGTTTCATCGAATCCTTGGAGAACGCCGGGCACTATCCCGATCTCGTTATCTTTCTGGCCCACGCACTACCGGTACGGGAGGCCATCTGGTGGGCCTGTTGCTGCACCGATCACCGTTCAGACTGGAATGAAACGGAAACTCGGGCAATTCAAGCAGCCTGTGCGTGGGTAACAGTGCCCGATGAAACTAACCGGCGCCATGCTGAAGCCATGGCCAATACGGCAGGTCTGGAAACGGCTCCCGGATGGATTTCACAGGCTGTATTCTGGAGCGGCGGCAGCCTCATCGAGCAAGGACAACCCGCCGTACAGCCGCCTCCCAACCTTTATGCCCATGCTGTTGCCGGCGCCATTAACCTCTGTGCAGTATTGCCGGATGGTGCTGAGGCAGAACACCGTTACCCGGACTTTATCCATATTGGCCTGGATATCGCTTCCGGCGGCAATGGCCGTCTAACTCATGAGGAAAGAACCGTATGAGACCCGCTGCCCGCGCTGGTGACATGCATGTCTGCCCGATGCAGACTCCGGCCGTTCCCCCGATCCCCCATGTCGGCGGCCCCTTGCTCCCCATGCCCTGTACCGTATTGATTGGGAACCTGCCGGCAGCAACGCTGGGGCAACTGTGTGTCTGTGTGGGCCCACCGGATTCGGTGATCATGGGCAGCTGTACCGTGCTGATTAATAACAAGCCGGCCGCACGTATGGGTGATCCGACTGCTCACGGAGGCACCATTGTCATGGGTTTTCCGACGGTACTGATCGGCGGTTAAACTAGAGCGGCGTCGTCATTACAAACACGCCAGAGCGCTGGGCAAAGGCGGGATGCTTGCGGGTGTTCTGATCCGCCTCCCGCATTTTTGTCGCCTCCAGCGCCTGCTCTGACAGTTTGATTTTCTCGTTTTCTGACAGTGTCGGTTTATCAATACTGAACTGACTGCGACCGGCAATATGCAGATCTTCCACCTTGCTAAAATCATACTTGCCATACTGAACGCCGGGCTGTCTGAGGGCTGCCCGCTGCAATGTTTCACGGTCTACCTCAACTTGTCCAAGCAACGCGGCAATTTGTCCTTTGATGGCGCCGTAATTGGCCCAGGCAGCAATATATTCATGACGACGATCGGCTTCAGCCAGTAATCCCGGGTGTCCGGATGCCAACTGGACAATGACATGGCGGTAGATGTTGTCATAACACACCAGATGCAGGCCTACCGGATTCAAGCCCATACTGAAATCCACACCACCACCGACAGCTACCGTAGCAGAAGCCGCGGACTGGAACTTGAAACCTTCATAACGGCTGAACGCAACACACACATTCGCACTGGCACCCACCCCTAACCGCCCTTCCCCCGTGAAAGAACAACTGGCAACGCTGACGCCCTTGTGCTTGATTTTCACTTCCTGGGTAAAGCTACCCTTGAGACCGACAAAGGCACTGGCATTCAAATCCACATTAACGCCGTCCAGGTTTACCGTCAGTTTGCCACTGCCAGAGGCTACCGCCCCCGCCAGCCCCTCAAATTCCAGATTACTCTCAACAATATCCTTGTAGGCCAGTGCAACGGAACCTGACACCATCAAACCGACTTTGACTTCCGCTTCAGCCGACAACTCTGCGCCCAGCGCCGGTTTATAGTCCTCCGCCTTTCCAATTGCAGACTTGATGCTCTCACCTACGCCCTCGCCCTTAACAATCGATTTCGCTGCTTCCTTGGCCTTACCCGTATAGAATTCCTTTTTAGTCAACTCCATAGGGTTGAAGCCTGTATTCCCAATACTTCCCTTGGCGCCCAGTTTGACACCCGCCAACGCTTGGAGTCGTGCCTTGGCTTCACCGGTTAAGACACCTTTCAGGTTAATCTGATACTCATACTCAACGGTTTTCTGGATATGGCCCTCAAGGCCGGCACTGAAACTCGCCGTCTGCTCATCGCGGGTTGGCGCAGTTCGGGAAAAGTTCGTATCCAACTTAACGGTGTGGTACCAGACCGGGCGCGTCACGCGGTTAAAATAATCATTCGACACCTGTTGAGCCGAGGCCTGCAACAACGTCATCCGTGCTCTTACCAGGGGGGAGTAAAGATCGAACTTTTCATTGCCGCTATGCTTCCAGTATTTAAGAAGATCCAGCTTGTTGCGCAGGGCGGCTTCCGTTCGTCCATTCATCAATAACCTTTCGATACGCTGCGGCAATACGTCGGTAGGCTGGTAAATCGCCATGTTCTCACGGAAATGTCGGGAGCCAATGGCCGCTATAGCCGCATATTCCGGTGTTCCCAGAAGCAGCGAGGGATTGGTGCTGTTGTATTTTTTTTCACAAAAGGTGTAAACCATATCCAGCGCCTGCTGGAAATGCTGGATACGGGTTTCTTTTCGGTAATGCCAACTGGCCAGTGCCCTTACCCACTCGTTCAGTTTGGCCCGGTAGGCCGGCAAGGGTAGCGCCAACCACTCGTTCTGGAACTGCATGGCATAACCTCCAGACTATAAGAGCACGAAGAAATACTGAGCATTATTAAAGACAGGGGTTCTATATAGTACGGAGGTAGAATCAGAGGCGAATCCATCAACTGATTTTTGATGGCTTGCTCAATCATTAAAAATGACACTGATTTGAACATACCCTTGAGGTGAATGACCTTCAGCTCAAGCAGGCCCATACCAATCCATTACTGATTTCGTCGACGAATCGATAAAACATGACTCACTCACCCCTGAAGTCCATAGGTGGCAGCATATTTTGCAAGCTGTTGTAGAAAACTGGCCTTCAGCGCTTTCGATACCCACGCAATATTGAAAGCATTGCCCATTAACTCCACGATTTCTTCTTTTGTAAAGTCACCTTCCTCAACCAATGCCATTAAATTTTCGTTGATATAGGCACGGAAATAAGCGGGATCATCAGAGTTGACCGTAACCTTGATCCCTTTGCGCAACAGGGTTCTAATGGCATCCGATGTCAAAGACTGGACAACAAAGCTATTTGACACGGGACAAATCGTTAAACCGATTCCTCGCTCGATAAGCACTCTGCAGAGTTGCTCATCCTCAAGAATATTTAATCCATGATCAATTCGATCGACCTTGATCAGGTCCAAACACTCCCGAATATGGGCCAGTGTGTTCGTCTGATTAACATCGCAGTGCATCGTTAACTGGTAGCCCTGAGCACGAGCTTCCGCAAAGACCTGCGCAAATTTCGAGGGTGGATTATTTTTCTCATCTGAATCCAGCCCGACACCCACAATCCACTCCCGGAATGGTAAACTCATCGCCAGATGCTCTGCGGCACTTTCTGGACTCTGATCCCGGAGAAAACACATGATCAGGTTGGACTCCAGGCCTAATGCCGTTCGTGCTTCACACTGCGCCCGATGGATACCCTGAATAATCATTTCAAACGGAACACCGCGCGCCGTATGCGCCTGCGGATCAAAAAAGGCCTCCACATAAATAATCCCATCGGACGCGGCTCGTTGAAAATAGCGGAATGCCAACTCATAAAAATCCTGCTCTGTGACGAGAACACGGATCCCCGAATAATAAACCTTGAGAAAAGAGGACAAATCACAAAAGTCATAGGATTGAATCAATGCTTCCGACGTTTTGTATTCGAGAGCAATACCATTCCGCTTCGCTAATGCCAGGCAATGCTCCGGCTCAAGCGTCCCTTCCAAATGCACATGTAGTTCAGCCTTGGGTAAACCCGCAATAAATTGATGCATAAACAATTACGCCGCGACATTTAAAAGCAATGAATGGGGATGCCACTTCGTAGAGCGGTCATTATGAAGCATTGCCTCAAAGATTAGCAGCTAACCATTTGATTCATTTGATTTTTACCACTTTACTCAGCGACAATCTGGCAGATTTTCCCGGATAGACGATACTGTTTACCCGACCGTAAACTATGGGTAAAGATGCAATTTGCATGAAAAAAAGCATTTCACAGAATTATTTTCGCCCTCCACACTCACTAGCGAAACATTATTTGATGCCTTCTTGATACATATCAACTCGAAAATTTAGCCCGCAGCTAGAATTGTCAATCAGTATTTTGTGCAAAAAGACTGCACAAAATAACCGGCAACTATCCATCCACCTTCTCTATACGACAACCACAGGGTAGGGCCGGATACCATTACAAGATCAGGGTAAAGAGCATGGCAACCGAACTGATATGGGATCTCGAGCTGATCAAGCGTTACGATCAGACGGGACCTCGCTACACCTCCTATCCGACGGCTCTGCAGTTCTCGGACAATTTCGGCGTTGCTGCCTACCATGCTGCAGCCGCCGACAGCGCCACCGCACGGCGCCCCCTGTCACTCTATTTCCATATTCCGTTTTGCGCCCGGGTCTGCTACTACTGCGGGTGCAATAAGGTCGTCACCAAGCGCCGCGAGCATGCTGAACCTTACCTGCAGGCGCTGTTCCACGAAATCGAAATGCAGTCTGAACTGATGGGCCACAACCAGACGGTTGAGCAACTCCACTGGGGCGGCGGCACACCCACCTTCCTGAATCCCACCCAGATGCAGGCCTTGATGGATAAAACCGCCAAGCACTTCAATCTGGTCAGCGGTGATTTTGGTGATTACTCCATCGAGATCGACCCACGGGAAGCAGACTGGGGCACCATTGGCCACCTGCGCTCACTCGGCTTCAACCGGATCAGTATCGGTGTGCAGGACTTCAACCCCACCGTTCAGCAAGCAGTCAACCGGGTTCAGAGCGAAGAAGAAACCCGGGATGTGATTGACGCCGCCCGCGCACTGACCTTTAGATCCATCAATATTGATCTTATCTACGGCCTGCCTTTTCAGAGCTGCACCAGCTTCATGAAAACCGTCGATAAGGTGATCGATATCCGCCCGGATCGCCTGTCCGTTTTCAACTATGCGCACATGCCCAACCGCTTTATGCCGCAGCGGCGCATCAACAATGAAGACCTACCCAGCCCACAGGAAAAGCTGGCAATTCTTGAAAATACCATCACCCGACTGCTGGATGCCGGCTACGTGTACATCGGCATGGATCACTTTGCCCTGCCCGATGACGACTTGGCCCTAGCCCAGGAAGAAGGCACTCTGCACAGAAATTTCCAGGGCTACACGACACACAGCCAGTGCGACCTGATTGGCATGGGTGTTTCGTCCATCAGCCGCGTCGGTAACGTCTATACCCAGAACCACGCGAACATGGAGGAATACACCAGCCGAATTAATAACGGCAAACTGGCTATTCGTCGCGGTTTACTGATGAATGAGGATGACCGCATCCGGAGTGCCGTCATCAATCAGTTGATTTGCCACTTCCGACTGGACTTCAAACCCATTGAAGAAAAGTTTGGCATCCGCTTTCAAGACTATTTTGCAGATGCCATCAAAAAACTGAGCACCATGGCAGCCGATGGCCTGATCCAGATCGATAGCAATAGCATCGTCGTCGAACCCCGCGGCAGACTGCTGATCCGCAACATCTGCATGCAGTTTGACACCTATCAGCAAGTGGCAGAAGTCCAACGATTCTCACGGGTAATTTAAAGCCCTCCCAATCCATTCCTGAAAATGCGCCGGTTTCATACCGTTCCCTGACATTGGAACCGGCTTTTTTTCAAGAAACATTCAGATACGTATCCTCACAGTCTTAAACTTGCCAGGAGAATCCCCTACAATACGGCGGCAACGACTTTTACACCCACCGGTTCACAGGGGTTCTTCTGTATGGTGTCCAAGCTGAATGTGCGGCAAGTGACTCATGTGGCCTGCAGAGACTGCAGCCTGAGTCAGCTCTGCCTGCCACTGGCGCTGAAAATTGAAGATATTGATGAACTCGACAGGATCATCAAGCGAGGACGTCCGCTGAAAAAAGGCGAGCACCTGTTCCTCGAAGGTGACCCTTTTCACAGTGTCTACGCAGTACGCTCCGGCGCACTGAAAACCTACACGGCCACCAACGAAGGTGAAGAACAGATCACGGGCTTTTACCTGCCCAGTGAACTGGTGGGACTGAGCGGTCTCGATACAGAAGCTTATCCGGTGTCTGCCCAGGCTATTGAAACCACGATGGTCTGCGAAATTCCGTTTGATCGTCTGGAAAAATTGTCTGACGATTACCCGGAGCTTCGTCGCCAGCTAATGCGCGTCATGTGTCGTAAAATCCGCGAAGACCAGCAGATGAAGCTGCTGCTGTCGAAGAAGAATGCGGACGAACGGATTGCTACATTCCTGATCAACCTGGCCAGCCGGTTCCGTCGTCGCGGCTTTTCATCACAGTCTTTCCGTCTGTCGATGTCCCGCAACGAAATGGGCAACTATCTGGGCCTGGCCGTTGAAACCGTCAGCCGCGTATTCACCCGTTTCCAGAAAAACGGCCTGATCAACGCTAACGGCAAAGAAATTGAGATCACCAACGCCATGGAGCTGTGCGCCCTGGCCGGTGGCAAGCTTGTTGAACACCAGGACATTGTCAACATTCAATAACGCAGCGCAGGATTCATGCTCTGATGTTTTTTGACCAGCAACTGCTCCACTCCCTGATTCGGGCCATACCCAACTGGCCCGAACCCGGCGTGACATTTCGCGATATCACGCCGCTGTTCCAGTCCCCCAAAGGGACGGAAATGATCATTAACACCCTGGCTGAACGTTATCGCGACCAGGACATCACCCATATCGGCGCACTGGACGCCCGAGGCTTCTTGGTTGGCTCGCCACTGGCCTGCAAGCTGGGCCTGCCGCTGGTGATTTTCAGAAAACCCGGCAAACTGCCCTACGACGTGATTCGCGAAGAGTATGAACTGGAGTACGGTTCTGCCGCACTCGAAATTCACACGGACGCACTGAAAAAGGGCGATCGCCTGCTGTTAGCCGATGACCTGATTGCCACTGGCGGAACCCTGTGCGCTGCAGCCAGGCTGTGCCGCCGACTGGGCGCCGACCCCGTTGAAGCTGCTGCCATTATCGACCTCCCTGCACTGGGTGGTTCGAAGCGTCTCGACGCAGAAGGCATTCCGAGCTTCAGTCTTTGCAGCTATTGATCAAGCTATTGGCATTACCGCCGATTCCCCGTTTATAGAACCTTTAAGGCAAGGAAGCCTGAAGACCATGGGAATCTTCGCAGACGAATTCAGGGAGTATGTCGTCCAACCTACGCTAGACCATCTCGACATGCGATCACCTCTGGCAGAAAACCTGCTTCTGGGAACAGCTGCCGTCGAATCCGGTCTCGGCTCTCACCTCCATCTTGCCAATCATGCATCGCTCGGCATTTACCAGATCCGTCCTGAGACACATCGCAGAATCTGGGACACCTTCCTCTACAACCAGCATGAACTGGCCAGCAAAGTCAGGGGCCTGGCCAGTCAGCGAGAATTTCTGCTACACCCACACGCAGAACTTGCCACTAACCTTTCCTATGCAACCGCCATTGCCTGGATGGTTTATCTGAGCGCCGCCCCAATGAGTGATGATCCGGAAACCGCCAATGATCCCCAACAGCTGGCCTCGCTCTGGCAGCAACATTACCAGAGCGAAAACAGTCACTCACCGGAAGCGTTTATCGAGCACTACAACCAACTTATCCTCGGTAAGACGGTCGTCGCCTGAGATCCGTGAACGCCCGAATCACTCCTGATTCCCCGCACATTTCACGCAGAGATCGGTATAGGGCATGATCTCCAGGCGGGCCATGGGAATTTCACTGCCGCACCCGGTACAGACTTCGTAATCGCCTTCCTCGATTCGCTCCAGCGCCTTCTGGATCAGGCGTAATTCAGCGACCGCCTCATTACCCAAGGCATCCAGCACTTCGTCGTTTTCACGCTCCTGGGCCTGCTCCGACCAATCCGCACTGGCCTTTTGGGTCACATCCCGGGTAATGTTGGCGACACGCCGCTCCAGCTCATCCTGCCGCGTCTTCAGCCGCTGGCGAAACACCTCGTATTCTTTGTTCATTCGACTCCCTCTGTAGCTAACAAGATCCCGCCCATTCCTATTCTAGTCAGACTGCCGGTCAGCACGGTTGATCTGAATCATGACCGGAATGATCAATATTGCGGAACAATAACCCCATCAAACCAGCCAAACAGTCTAGCAAAGCCCTATCCTGCCACAGCCTTTACAGACAGAAAATCTCCCGGGATTCACGGAAGCAAAAAAACTATGTATTAACCGCGTGCACCTGCGGTCATGAATACCTGATTATTTGTGCCGGGGTCTTTATAATGCTGCGATATTTCATCACTGTGGTAACTGAGAACAGGTTGTCTGTTCATCACAGTGTGTCCACTGACACAACCAAGTATCCTGACTGTATGCAGATTGAGACCCGAAGCGAAAAAGTCAATTTCAACAAGCTGCAGAAGCGCCTGCGCCGCCTGACTGGTCAGGCTATTGCCGCCTATAACATGATTGAGGATGGCGACCGCATCATGTGCTGCCTGTCCGGCGGTAAAGACAGCTACGCCATGCTCGACATCCTGCTCAATCTGCAGAAATATGCCCCGGTAAGATTTGAACTGGTCGCCGTCAATCTGGATCAGAAACAACCCGGTTTTCCGGAACATGTACTCCCGGAATACCTGGCCAGCCTGGGTGTTGAATACCGGATTATCGAAGAAGACACCTACAGCATCGTCAAGGACAAGGTGCCTGAGGGCAAGACCACCTGCGCACTCTGCTCACGCCTGCGCCGGGGCATTCTGTACCGCACAGCCACCGAACTCGGCGCGACCAAGATTGCCCTGGGCCATCACCGGGAAGACATCCTCGAAACTCTGTTCCTGAATATGTTCTACGGCGGCAAACTCAAGGCCATGCCGCCCAAACTGATCAGCGATGACGGCAAACACATTGTCATTCGCCCTCTGGCGTTCTGCCGGGAGAAAGATATTGCCAAGTTTGCGGAACTCAAGGAATTCCCGATCATCCCCTGCAACCTGTGTGGCTCACAGCCCAACCTCCAGCGCCAGACCATCAAGGGCATGATGACTGAATGGGATAAACGCTTCCCCGGCCGGATTGAAAGCATGTTCAGGGCAGTGACCAATGTCGCGCCCTCTCACCTGGCAGATAACAGGCTCTACGATTTCAGCAATCTGGTCCCACGGGGAGTTCCTGTTGAGGATGGCGATACAGCGTTCGACAAAGAAACCTTCCCGCTCCAATTTACTGCGGATAATGATGAAGAGGCAGACGCTGAAGACAATATCATTAAACCGGTAAACATCATGGACCAACCAGCTTAAAATAAAAAAAGGGGCATCGAATGCCCCTTTTTACTTTGAACTATTTGCCACCAGCATCATTCAGATCCCAATCATAGTCGTAACGCACACGCCCCTTAAAAGTCGCCAGCTTATTATTGGCTTTCACGGCCGCGTATTGCTGCAGATGCGCCATCAATGACGGATAATCCACGAAATCAACGGCATACCAGTCATAAATCTTGGAAAGATACAGCGTTCCCCCCTCAAACCTGACACCTTTGGCCTGATTGATAAACCGGCTGGCAGCCTTTTCCAGCTGTGTATCGATAGCTTCACCGGTGTAAGCCGAGGCCGCCAGATCAGGGCAGCCCATGCTGGCACAGTTCACCGCATAGTGTATCCGCTTATCTTTCCAGATCGGCCGCAAAATACGGTGTTCAATATCATTCAGCGTTAACCGTTGCCCAGCCACAGTGACGATATCGTCATCCCAGGGGCCAAAGCTAAAAAAACCTTCGCCCAGCTTGCGAATAGACTTCACGGGATAGTGATCAAGAATTAGCCGAACCGTCAGTGCATTGTAGAGATTAATCCAGTACGCCATCTGCTCTCGACGGTTATAGACACGAGGATCAAGACCTGAAAGATACGCAAGATAATGATCAAGGCTGGCGCGATCTTCTGCAGACACACGACCATAATCAAACAGCCGCACATCAGGCTTTTCTATCAGGTACGCATCCAGCAAACGTTGCCATTCGACATGAGACATCACTTCAACGCTAGTCTCATGACTTCGGTCCCACAGCGCCCAATACTCGCTTTTCGGTGCAGCAACCGCCACACCCGCCAGACACCAGACGATTATCCCTGATAGCCAGTTACGCCACATGGGCACTCCTCCCCCTTCAGTTCGACTTTCTTGAACTTATTGGACTATCCAGCCTCCGGACTGGCAGGTGCCGCGAGCGCGACATCGTATTTTTCAAGGCCATTACCCGTGATCATCGCCATCAGTTCGTGGACATAGGCTTCGCCCCGCTGGGAATAGCGCACCAGCCCCGGAGATAAATACAGTCCGGTAACCGGCTTGTTGTCCCGACGCGCCTCTGCACGCAAGGCGCGGAGGTCTGCATACTGACGATGGCTATTGATATTCAGGAGATAAGCCGCCACGGAGTCAGAGACAGAATCAAATTTCCTGACTTCATGATCAGCCCCTTCGCTGCGCTGTGTGGGTACCAAGCCACACCCTTTACTGAAACACCACTGCCCGAACAGATTATTCCCTTCACGGGCAAAACGGGATGTTCCCCAGGCCGATTCATTGGCAGCCTGGGCCAGCGCCAGCGAAACAGGCAGTGTATCGACACGATCAAGCAAGGCGGTATACCACTGCGGCGTTAATTCGTCCGCCATAGAAAGACGGTATTTTTTCGCAATAGTGGTCAGCCACGCCTTATCTGTTTCACTCAATGAGGATCGACCGGACAACTGCTCGATACGTGTTCGTTCGACGGCAATTTTCTGGTTTTCAGCATCAACAATGGGCTGCATATAACCAAAAAACGCTGCCTTTTTCGCTTTAACATCCTGAATACTGCCAAAATCGGGCAGTTCACTGTTAATCACCGGCTCGCTGGTCACAACGGGGGCTGTATCAGTACTTTCCGCCCGCTGATTGAGAACAGAATTGACCAGCAGCGCCGTCAACACCAGTAACAGCAGCAATACCGCTGCCATCTTGCCTAATCCCTGCTTCGCCGACATAGCACCTCATGCTTTTAGCTAATTTAAC
Source organism: uncultured Kistimonas sp. (assembly GCA_964291505.2). GTDB lineage: Bacteria > Pseudomonadota > Gammaproteobacteria > Pseudomonadales > Endozoicomonadaceae > Kistimonas. The sequence continues at coordinate 1,954,126 of OZ220216.1, forward strand.
GAGATAAAACAGTTTTTCATACAATGCAGACTATTGCCATCCGGAGCCTCGCCTGTTCTACTGTTTGTTAGCAGTATTGACAATTGACCCACAACCAAAAACAGACAAGCCAGCTCATGAGCAGTCCAGGAATTTCCTGATCGACTGGCAAGGAGGCAGAATCATGGCGCTTCATGTTTGGGGATTATTCACGCATCCTGACCGGGAATGGCGCAGTATCCGTGAAGAAAAATCCTCTGTGATCAAAACCTATATGGCCAATGTGGTTGTCCTGGCGGCGATCCCCGCCATATGCACCTATTTTGGCACCACTGTAACCGGCTGGTCTCTGGCGGGCAGTGAAGAGGTAGTGCGGCTAACCTCTGATAGCGCGGCCTCCATGGCCCTGCTGGCTTACCTGGCCATGCTGTCAGGTGTCTATGTGATGGGTCGGGCGATTCACTGGATGGCACAGACGTATGACTGCTTCCCCACTATCAGTCAGTGCGTCACCTTCGCCTCCTATACTACCACCCCCCTGTTTCTTGCCGGCCTGATCGGCCTCTACCCCTCCCTCTGGCTGATGATGCTGGTAGGACTGATGGCAGCCAGCTGGTCCACTTACCTGCTCTATTCCGGCCTGCCGGTCTTTATGAATATCAGCAAAGAACAGGGCTTTGTCTTTTCCAGCTCAATCCTCTGTATTGCCCTGGTGGTACTGGTGGCCATTCTAGCCATTACCGTCGTTCTGTGGAGTATCGGAGTCGGCCCCATCTACACCACCTGAGCTGCCCGGGAGGCTGGCAGCACAGCCGCCTCCCCGATCCGCCACTAATCCGCATTTCTGCTACGTACAGTTGCCTCGACCGGACGATACGTCCAATTACGGCTAGTATCCATGGCCTTACGCAAGGCATGATCGTATCAACATGAGAAAGGTTTATCGTTTACCGGTACTAAGGGCAGTCGCCGTGAGCCAGATTGAGCAGGACATCAATAGACGCATTCACCAGCTAATCCGCAAAGCGTCTCACTATTACGATATTCCTTTCCCTCCCCCGGTCATCCTGATGGATTTGCTCGGTAGCGACGCCGGGCAGGCACTCCCAGGCAAGAACCGGCTAAGATTCAACCCTGCCCTCTACCGGCAAAATCCTACCCACTTTGTCCATCATATCGTTGCCCATGAGGTGGCACACCTGATCGCAGCCAAGGTTTACGGCCACCGGATAAAGCCCCATGGAAAGGAGTGGCAGGCCGTCATGACGTTGTTTCAGGTGCCCCCCGAACGCTGCCACAGCTACGACATACGTCATTCAGGACGACACCATTTCATCTATGGCTGTGACTGCCCAGAGCGGGAAATTCCACTAACCGCTATTCGCCACAACCGAATTCAACGCGGTGTTAAATATCACTGCCGACACTGCGGCTCAGTACTGACATTCCGTTTTGACGCCCGCAACGCCAAACAACAGTCAATTCCAAAGACGGCCTGAGCAGCCCTCACACGAGGGCATCCTCGGCCTGGTCAACATTAACGGAAGAGGCTTCAAACACTCTTAGCACTGTCAGGAATTCATCGCCATAAGCCAGCAACTTTCGCTGACCAACACCGGACACCTGCTCCATCTCGGTAAGACTCGCGGGACGACGCCGAATCATTTCACGCAGCGTTGAATCATGGAAAATCATATAGGGAGGAATACCCTGTGCCTTGGCAAGCTCCCGGCGCACCTCCCGCAACGCATCCCAGAGTGGCTCATCTTCCGGATGGACTTCAACCACTTTCCCAATGCTATCGCGGGTTTCACGCGCCTCTTGCACCTCATAGCGATCCCGTCGCAGCATCAACACTTCATCGCCGCGCAGGAGTGGACGGCTTGTTTCTGACAACTGCAAACCGCCATGCTCCTCAATAACACTGAGAAAACCACGCGCAACCAACTGACGATACACGGAACGCCACTGCTTCTGGCTGAGGTCACGACCAATCCCAAAGGTCGACAACTGACCATGCCCCAACTGCTTGACCCGGGCATTCTCCCGTCCCATCAGCACATCCACCAGATGGGTAACCCCATAACGCTGGCCGGTTCGATAGACATTCGACAGAGCTTTCCTGGCCGCATCGGTGGCATCCCAGGTCACGACCGGTTCCGCACACAAGTCACAATGCCCACAGGGTTCATCCAGCGCCTCGTCAAAATAGGCCAGAAGCGCCTGTCGGCGACAACCACTGATTTCACAAAATGCCAGCATGGACTCCAGCTTCTGCTTCTCAACATTGCGAACAGAAACATCTGCACTGGACTGTGACAACATCTGCCCCAGAATAATGACATCCTGTAATCCATACGCCAGCCACGCCGTTGCCGGCAAACCGTCACGCCCGGCGCGGCCGGTTTCCTGGTAATAGGCCTCGATACTACGTGGCAGATCCATGTGCGCGACAAAGCGGACATCCGGCTTGTCCACCCCCATACCAAAGGCCACTGTTGCCACCATAATCAGCCCTTCCTCATTATGGAAAAGGTGCTGGTTGCGGGAACGCGTTTCCGGTGTCATACCGGCATGGTAAGGCAGAGCACGAATACCGTGATTATTCAGCCATTCAGACAGCTCTTCGACCTTTTTCCGGGAAATGCAATAAACAATGCCAGACTCCCCGGGGTGATCCTTCAAAATAAACGCATGCAACTGCTGCTTGGCCTGACGCTTCTGGGAAATCCGGTAAAAGATATTGGGGCGATCGAAACTGCCAACGAATGACTCTGCCTGGTTCAGCGCCAGGCGTTCAATGATCTCATTCCGGGTGCGACTGTCCGCCGTGGCGGTCAATGCCACCCGAGGCACACCGGGGAAACGCTGCCCCAGCACGGCGAGTTGCAGGTATTCCGGCCGGAAGTCATGCCCCCACTGGGACACACAATGGGCTTCATCAATGGCAAAAAGCGCGACCGTAATCTGCTCCAGAATCGCCATCATGCGCGGCATCAGCAGACGCTCAGGCGCTACATAGAGGAGATCCAGCTCCCCACGCACAAGATCCTCTTCCGTCTGCATCTGGTCCTGCACAGGCATCGCCGAGTTAAGGCACCCAACCCGCACTCCCAACTGGTTCAGGCTTCTTACCTGGTCTTCCATCAGGGCGATCAAGGGCGAAACCACCACTGCGGTACCAGGCCTTATCAAGGCCGGCACCTGGTAACAAAGACTCTTGCCGCCACCGGTCGGCATCAGTACCAGCGCATCCCCACCGGCCAGCACGCGCCGGATCACCGGTTCCTGCTGACCACGAAATGCCGTAAAACCAAAGGTATTATGGAGAACTTCAAGTGCCTTGTCGGACATTCAGTACCTTACACCAGGATCAGAACCACGACCGTAAGACCCGCAACAATGCAATCTGTCAGACGGTTTAACAAGCCAGGCAGTATACACTTTGCTTGAGCGACGTGCTGCCCTAGAATGCGCCCATCTGGCAAACCGATTGCCATCTTAATTCTTTTTGAGGTTATTCCTTTGGATATGCACCATCAGCACCTTGCCGATTTCCTGACCGAGCTGGCCGGCGACCGCGAGACCGAACAGCAGGAAGATGTCATGGATTACCGTTCTGCCCATGGTTTTCTCACTGGTCTGGTTGTTGGCCCGGTGTCCGTGGACGACATCACCGCACTGGATTACATGACAGCGGGTCTAACAGACAAAGCCTCCCCGGAGGCTCAGAACAACGCCCTCAACAGCATCCGGATCATCCGCTCAGAGATTGACCGTCAGCTCAACAGCGATGAAGATGAACTGGAAATCCCCGCTGAAGTAGAAGCTAACCAGTCCCCGATGGATTCCCCACTGGCAGACTGGTGCACCGGTTTCGTTGAGGCCCATTTTGAACATGAAGAACACTGGCTGGATACCCATGAGCAGGAAGTGGCCGAACTACTGCTCCCCGTGATGACCATTTCCGGCGTATTCAGTGATGAGCCGGAGTTCCGCGAGATCAGCGCCAACGAAGACTTGGTCATTGATATGTGTGAACAGCTCCCCGACATCCTGGTCGAAATGTACCTGCTGTTCCATAGTGCCGACGAGAAGAAAGGCGGCAGACAATAACGAAAATGGGTATTGGTTACGTGTTAGCACGAGACCAATACCCTCTCAACCAGCCCATAGAAGCACCTGCTTATAACGTCTCCACGGCCGCCTCGGCATCAGGACGATACCAGACCTCCACCCGACGGTTTTTCATCTTCCCCGAATCGGTTTGTTGATCCGTCAATGCCAAATAAGCGCCAAACCCCAAGACATCAACTTGCGATCGGGGAACTCCCTCGCGGATTAAGGCCTGACGCACTACTCGCCCCCGTAGCCGAGACAGTAACTTGGCATTGGGGTTATAGCCTTTATTTTCCGCAAAACCGACCAGAAGCAACCGACCGGGTTGCTCTTTCAGGAACAATGCAAGTCGCTCAACATCCTTGAGCGCCTTGTTATCCAGCCGGGCCTTGCCTTCATAAAAACGAAAGTTCACTGACAAACGATAGTGGTGGTCAACCTGCTCACGGTAGTAGAGGGGCTCATCATCTAATACCGGCGACAACGGTGTGACATTCTGGGAAATATACCCCACCTGATCAACCACCTGCTGCCCCTGCTGGCCCATAGCAAAACGCATAAAATCCTCCGCATAGGGATTGGGACGAACAGACGGAAGATAGAGGAAAAGACGGCGTGCCAGCGCATAATCTTCCGTAGCCACTGTCAACCTGTCAGGCAGTAATGCACGGGCCTCACCACTGGCAATGGCGATCGCTCTGGCGTGCCCGATAGTATTCAGGCTTACAAAACCGATAGCACCAGGTTCAGCCGTCACGCGCCCCGATAGCACAGCGTTGGACTCAAACCGGATGGCAGCCGATGTTAATGAATAGGTCTCACCTAAAACCAACTTCCGGAAGGTATCCCAGGTCCCTGACCGTTCATCGCGGGCGTGGACCACAATGGGGCGATCCTCACCACCGAGCTCTGACCAATTCAAAACATCACCGGCAAAAATCCGGGCAACCTGATCAATCGTTAGTTGCCTCAACGGATTGCCTGGGTGCACCACTACCGCGATACCATCAATGCCAACCACCGTCTCGGATGCGGCTGACATCAAATCACCATACCGTACCAGCGCCAATCGCTCTTGTTTGCGAATTTGACGCGATGAGGCTGCCATATCGGCTTCACCATTCAACAATGCGTTGAATCCGCTAGAACTTCCATGAGCCTTAACGTTAACCGCAATCTGTCGCCCACTGGAATGGAGGGCCACAATCCGCTGCTCGTTTTCCACGGTGGTTGACTGAATCTGCGCCTGTTGAAGACCAACTGCCATCAACCAGTCCCGCACCAGCTCGGGCGCAAGACGTGCACCAATCGTATTAGACCCCTGGATAGTGAATAGCACATCAGGCGGGTCAACAAACAGGCTCGACATTAGTTGCTCATTGGCCCGCAGCGATGCTGTGCCTGTCATCAGCACCATAACCAGCAGTAAACGCACCATGTATCCGTACTCCCCTATTGTCCGTTTTATTGCAATCATTGGTTTTAGCTGGTAAGAAAATTAGCAGTACAATATTGCTAAAACATGACACTGGGATCTGTGGTTTCGGCCGCACCCTAATAACGGATACCAGTATGACAGCCACTTACGACCTGATTTTCTCTGGCGAGATCGACGACAGTGTGGGCGAGGAAAAGGTGCGGCAAAACGTCGCGGCACTGTTTAAGGCGAGCCCGGCACAGGTTGAAAAGCTGTTTTCCGGAAAAACCGTGGTACTGAAAAACGGGCTGGATGAAGCAACAGCCAAGAAATACCAGGCGGCCTTAAAAAAGGCAGGCGCCGTCTGCCAGCTGAGACAGAAGCAACCTGAAAACGCTCCCGCACCGCAACCAGAAGCCTTCCCCGCAAGCGGCACATCAGAACCAAAAGCATCATCAAGAACCCTGCGGCCAGCGACAAGACCCAAATCAACACTACTGAAGCAGGCATTACCGTAGCACCTGTCGGCGCTGACGTTCAGGACAAGAAACCGGAACCCCATTACGATGTACCGGACACCAGTAGCATTAGCCTGCGCCCACAGTCGGGCTACCTGGTTGATCCGTCCCAGGATGAGCCCCCACCCGCTCCCGATACCAGTCACATGTACGCTCGACTCACAGGATTAATCTGTTACTGCTTGCTGCTCCCTGTCAGATCCGGCAGGGACAAACAACCTCACTCAACCACGCTGGAAAACTTATCATGCCTAATCGTCTACTTACTTTCATTGGCGCTTTTCTGTTGCTGATCACCGGCATCACTCATGCCAGCTCGCCGGAAGCCGCCACCAGCGCATCACAACCACAAACGAACGACGTGGTCGTAGACATCAACACCAGCCAAGGTACGATCACCCTCAACCTTGATAAACAACACTCCCCTGAAACCGTTAGCAACTTTCTCAAATATGCTAACGAAGGGTTTTACGATGGCACCATCTTTCATCGGGTTATCGCCAACTTCATGATCCAGGGAGGGGGCATGACACCAGATATGAGCCGTAAAGAGACAGACAAACCCATTCGTAATGAATCAGGTAATGGCTTATCCAACCGGCGGGGCACCATCGCCATGGCCCGAACCAGCAACCCGGACAGCGCAACCAGCCAGTTCTTCATTAACCTGGTTGACAACAACTACCTTGATGGCTCGCAATCACAGCCCGGCTACACCGTATTTGGTGAAGTGATCGACGGCATGAATGTCGTGGAGAAAATCGGCAAAGCCCGCACAACCCGTAAAGGGCCACATGCGGACGTACCATCAGAAACCATTACCATTGAAAGCGTCACGGTACGCCAGTAACGTTCAGCATTCGCCATGACCGGTAATCGGTCATGGCCTGTCAGAGAGGTCAACCCAAACCCCTGATGCTTTGTTACCATCCCTTCAATAAAAAAGACAAAACCAGCCGTTTTGCTCATAACAAGACTTTTCAAAAGACAACGGACGGGTAATGCGCAAGTTACCACTTATTCTGCTGATATTTCTCCTGGCCACACTATCGCGCCTCACACAGGCAAACGATGCATGGGCAGCTTATCCTGAAACGCTACCGCAATATGATTACAGCGGCGCAAACTCAAACACCATTGGGATCGCCTTACCACCGGTATTAATGAGCCCTTTCCCGATGTGGCTTACTTGAAAAGCATGGTGAACAACCACCCAGAACTGACCAACATCATTACTGACACACTCAACAACACCGACAGCACTAACGATCAGGCCATCGATCCCAAGACGATTAGTGATACAGAATACCAACTCTACGCTGCACAGTTACAGGATGCCTGGCGCGCCCTGTTCGAGGGTCGGTTCCAGGAAGCCAAACAGCTCGGAATCGCATTAGGCCCCGCCGGCTACATCCCGGCGCTTTATGCACAATGCATTTACGCCCAATATTTAGCACGATCCCCACAGGAAAAGCACGACCTTCTACGGGAAGTGATTACGCTCTCTGAACAGTCTGCGTGGTTACGAACCTATCACCCATTACGTCTTGTTCAGTAATGCTTATGCCAAAGCCCGCATTGCCGAGGATCTCAGCTTAAGTGAAGCCCTGGCGACCGGCTACACCCGCCCGATGAAATCAGATCTTGAACAGTTAATGTCTCTGCAACCCAATCACTTGTTCGGTGCTGCAGCGTTGGGCGGTGTTCATGCAGGCATTATCGACAAAGCGGGTAAGCTGGTTGGCAGGATGACTTACGGCGCCAATGAAAAAACCATGCGGAAATGGTTTGAACAGGCGATGAATCACACCCCTCTGCCACCGGTCATTCCATTGGAATACAGCATCGCCCTGAATCGTCTGCATGGAAGCAAAGAAGCAGATAAAATTAAGCAATTGCTGACAAAAGCAAAACTATCGCTCCAGCCAGTGCTGAAGAAAGCCTGGAAATGGCCAAGGTAAGGGCCATGCTGAAAGCGATAGAGGCGGGAAATAACAATTGATAACGGAAAGCATCCGGCTATCCAATATCAATGAATAGCCGGACTCACAATCAGGCAGTGACTTCCCGCCGCCCGGCAAAGGCATGGGCCAGCGTTCCGCCATCGACGTACTCTAACTCACCACCCAGTGGTACACCGTGGGCAATACGAGAAACCTTTAACCCACGACGACGCACCTGATCCGCCAGATAATGGGCCGTCGCCTCGCCTTCTACGGTTGGATTGGTCGCCAGAATGACTTCCTCGACCTCGATCTCATCCAGCAGACGCAGCAACTCAGGCGCACCGATATCATCCGGACCAATGCCATCGATCGGTGACAGATGCCCCATCAAAACAAAGTAGTAACCGCGATAGCTACCAGCCTGCTCAATGGCCAGCACATCGGCGGGCGTCTCAACGACACAGAGCAATCGCTGATCCCGCGTATGGCTGGAGCAGATCGCACAGAGTTCGGTTTCCGTTAGCGTACGACACCGCTTGCAGCGTCCTACACCCTCCATGGCAGCCTGAAGCGTCTCTGCGAGCGCCAGCGCCCCTTCCCGGTCACGCTCCAGCAGGTGCATGGCCATACGCTGGGCACTCTTGGGTCCGACACCCGGCAAACAGCGCAGCGTCTCCATCAGGCGAACAATTAGCGGACTGAATGACATAGTTTGGCGTGTCTCAGAAAGGCATCTTGAAGCCGGCTGGCAAGCCCATACCACCGGTCAACTCAGCCATACGTTCCTGCTGATTCTTTTCCAGCTTGCGCACAGCATCGTTCACTGCCGCAGCCAGCAGATCTTCCAGCATTTCCTTCTCTTCGGTCATCAGGCTGGGGTCGATGGTGACACGACGAACATCATGACGCCCGTTCATGACCACCTGCACCAGTCCGGCACCGGACTCACCCTGCACTTCGGCGTTGGCCAGCTCTTCCTGCATTTTCTGCATCTGCTCCTGCATCTGCTGAGCCTGCTTCATCAGGTTGCCCATACCACCTTTCAACATATCCACCTCATAATGACCGACCTGCCCTGTATGGCAGGTCTGATATTGGTATTTCGTCGTTCAACGGCCGACAATCAGTCGACCGGCTCAATTGTATGATCAAGAATGGTGCCGGAGAATGTGCTGACCAATGTCTGCACCCGCTCATCGGCATAAATACTGTTTACGGCTTCCTGCTGCCGCTCCTGTCGACGCCGCTCTCGCCAGGCCGCCGGGGTTTCCCGATCAGCTGCGCCGGGCGCCACCGTCAGCGTCACCGACGTATCAAAATACTCGCTGAGCGCCGCCTCTATACGTAGACGATGAGTGTCGTTGTATAAGGTATCGTGGTTCTGGTCAAGTACCATGGTCAGACGATGACCGTCGACAGCTTCCAGCAGGCAATAGGAAGCAATTGTACGGGTGACACCTGCCAATGGCAGCTCCTGAAATACCGCAATCCAGCTATCAGGTGTTAACGCAGACAACGGCAGCCGTTCTGTTGACGGTGGCAAGATCTCTTCAGCCGCTGGCTCAGAAGCGACACTTCTCTTGCGCTGTGGTTTCAGGAGTCATTGGGTAACTCAGGCGTCACGACCTCAGGCAAGGTGACTGCGACCTCGGGCTCTGGCTGCACAAACTCAGGTTCGGGAGCCACTATTGCTGGCTCACCCAGAACAACAGTCTCTTGCAGCGAAGACTCCTGCTCTATCGATTCTGCAGCCAATGCATTGAACGCATCAGGATCGACTACAGGTAAAGGCGCAGATTCCTGCTGCACCGGTTCCTGTTGAACAGGTTCCGGCACCTGCTGAGCCATGCCAACCGCAGGCTCAGGTTCTTCACGCTCGCTTTGTTCCGGCTGTGATGCTGCAGGACTGCTATCCATTTGCCCTGTCGATGCTCTTCCCTGCTGCAGCGGTTGTACCGGCGCCAAAGGAACACCGTCAGGACGGAAGGCCAGCATACGCAGCATCACCATCTCAAATCCTGTGCGCGGATCCGGTGAGAGCGGCAGATCACGCCGACCAATCAGGCCAGACTGATAATACAGCTGCACATCCTCAGCCGTCATCTGTCGCGCCAGGGACAGTACGTTGTCTCGATCCCCCTGGCTGTTATCCACGGCATCGGGAACTGCCTGCGCAATGGCTACCCGGTGAAGGACCGACAGCATATCAGCCAATACCGAGGTATAGTCCGGCCCATGCTCCGCCAGCCCTGCCACTGTACTCAGGACATTGGATGCATCACCGGTCGCCAGTGCCGACACTACATTCAGCACCTGGCTGCGATCAATGGTACCGAGCATGGCGCTGACACCCTGCTCAGTAATCGAGTTATCACAGAAAGCAATCGCCTGGTCGGTCAGGCTGAGCGCATCCCGCATACTGCCATCAGCCGCGCGCCCCAACTGCCAGAGCGCACTGGCTTCGTATTGAATGCCTTCCTTATCCAATACATCCTGCAGGTGCCCCACGACCTTTTCCGGCGACATATTCTTCAGACTGAACTGCAGGCAGCGAGACAGGATGGTGATAGGCAGTTTCTGCGGATCGGTAGTGGCCAACAGGAACTTCACATGAGGTGGCGGTTCTTCCAGCGTTTTCAGCAGTGCATTGAAACTGTGCTGGGACAACATGTGCACTTCGTCGATCAGGTAGATCTTGAAGCGGCCGCGGGTGGGCGCATACTGCACGTTATCCAGCAGTTCGCGGGTATCTTCCACCTTGGTTCGGGAAGCTGCGTCAACCTCGATGAGATCGACAAAACGCCCTTCATCGATCTCCTGGCAGGCAGAACACTGCCCACAGGGTTCCGATGTGACACCGGTCTCGCAGTTGAGACACTTGGCCAGGATACGGGCGATGGTCGTTTTACCCACCCCCCGGGTACCCGTGAATAGATAGGCGTGATGAAGCCGGCCACTATCAAGGGCATTGATCAGCGCCTGCAGGACATGCACCTGTCCTACCAGCTCCTTGAAGGTACGGGGGCGCCACTTTCGGGCAAGTACCTGATAACTCATTGGCTGTTCATTACTCCAGGGACAATTCCGGACACGAAATCAAGTGCCAGCCAACCTGCAGCCCCGCTCAAGCCGGGAAACCGCAACAGACGGCAGGTCATTCCACAACAGTTACAGGAAGACACTCAGGCAATTACAACGTTATATGCTAACTGAAATCACACCGGCAATGCACGAAACCACCGCATGAAATCGTCTTCTGGGATACAAATGAAGGTAATGAATGGAGAAGAAATAGATTGGAGGCGTCCCCTACCAGCCACACCCCGGCACATGCGCGCACTGCTACCGTTGCTCCCTTCCGGGCCTGGCGGAGTTCACAGCTGCTCATTGCGGGGGGACCGGCAAGGTCCGCCATAAAGATGCCGACTGAGAGCTCGTCGGCAGCGGGGTGCATTCTCCCTGAAAGCACGCCCGTTTGCAACCCGTTTCTCAGCCCAACAGACTGAAAATACCGAGACCAATAAAGAGTGCGGCCGCCACAAAACGCACCCATTGCAGCTTGAAGCGATCACCGGCACGACAACCCATCCATACCGCCGGTATATTGGCCAACATCATTCCCAGTGTTGAACCGGCCACTACCATCAGCAGCGCATCATAGCGCGCCGCCAGGATCACCGTTGCCACCTGGGTTTTGTCGCCGATTTCCGCCAGAAAGAAAGCCACCAGCGTTGCCAGAAATGGCCCCAGTTGTTTTTTATTATCGTTATCTTCATCCATCGTGTCGGGAATCAGCGTCCACAGCCCCACGCCGATGAAGGAAAGCGCCACCAGTAGTTTTAAAGTATCCGGTGAAAAGACACCCGCCAGCCACTGCCCCGCCAGTCCGGCCAGCCCATGGTTCGCCAGCGTGGCAATCAGAATACCCCAGAACAGTGGCCAGAAGCGTCGATAGCGGCAGGCCAGGATCAACGCCAGCAACTGGGTTTTATCACCAATTTCCGCGATAGCGACACTCAATGTCGAGACAAGCAATGCATCCAAGAAAACATCCAGAAGGGCGGGTCTGACAACGTCGGAACACACTACCCTGCCCGCCCTCGGAGTCAGGATACTGCGTTCCGGTCTTGCCAAACCAGGGAACCCGTGAGAGGTTCCGGCAGGTCGTGATCGCCATGACCATGAGGGCCAAGTGTGTTGACGATCACGCTACAAGGGAGTCGACAGACGACTCCCGGGAGCAGGCTACTCCCCGGTAACAGGTGCGTATCCTAGCGGGATACGCGGGAGGTTACAAATCAGCACAACCCGTAGACATGACGCAGCTGGGCAATATAGCCCTGATCCAGACACAGCGTCTTACCGGGCGCATCAGAAATCTTCGCCACAGGCTGGCCGTTACAGCTCACCAGTTTCAACACAATACTCAGGGGAGAGGCGCCAACATCATTGGTCAACCAGGTACCAATCCCGAAACTGACACGGATGCGATCACGGAAATGGCGGAAGATGCGTAGCGCCATATCAAGGTTCAACCCATCACTAAAGACCAGTGTTCGTGTTAATGGATCAATACCCAGTGATTCATAATGGGAAACCGCTTTTTCCCCCCAGACAATGGGATCACCTGAATCATGACGCATTCCCTGATAAGCCTGGGCCAGTCCCCGATTAAAATCATTCAGGAAGGCATCCATATTGATGGTATCCGTCAAGGCGATACCCAGTTCACCGCCATACTCCTCCAGCCAGACTTTGAGCGCCTGCTTCTGGCTGGAACCCAAATCAGGTGCAAGTGCCTGGTGCGCCTGCAGCCATTCATGGGCCATGGTGCCCACAGGTCGCAGGCCAAACTCTCGGGCCAGCATGACATTACTGGTTCCGGTAAACTGGGACGGCACAGACTCAGCCAGGCAAGCGATCAACTCGCGCTGCCAGGCACCACTGAAACGCCGGCGGGTACCAAAATCCACAAAACTAAAACCGTCGTACATCCGCTGACTGGCGGCGCCACGAAGCTGATCCAGTTTATCGGACAACCGACGACGCCCCTCGTCCAGATTCATGACCGGCTCGAGATAACGGCCATACAACTCACTGACGATCGCCAGGATGTAGATTTCAAACAGGGTGATTTCCAGCCAGCTGCCACGGATATCAATTTCCAACCCCTGCGCACCGGCACGGATGGTGACGCAGTCCGGATCCAGGCGCGTGGCCTGCAAATAATCCAGGTAATCCTTTTGAAACAGGCCCGTCGATTCCATCCATTGCCGCTCATCTGGAGAAAGACGTAGGTCTGCCAAGGCAACCACTTCCTCACGAATACGCTCTGCCAGTGGCGCAAGGTTCGTGTTCGTTCGGCAATGAAAGCGGGCTTCCACCAACGCATCAGGGTAATGATGAAAAATCGCCTGCTGCATGGTGAACTTGTAAAAATCCGTATCCAGTAACGACGAAATAACCGGTCCGGTCATACAACGATCTGCTCTTTTATAATCACAAAAAACCGATACCGTCAGTCATCAATACCATCAAAATCACTGACAGAATCAATAAATTCAGCGCCCGCCTCAGCCATTTCCTGGCAGGCAGACTCCGACGAGTGCGGAGCCAGCCCCCGGCAGGCCCCACGGTTCACTATGACCCGAAAGCCAGCTCCCAACAGCTGCAGCACCGTGGTCCGGACACAGTAATCCAGCGCCAGTCCACCGACCAACACCGTATCGACCTCCTGCTGACGAAGGTATTCTATGACCCCTGTACTGCGCTGCTCTGCCAGGTCGTGGTAGCAGGCGCCATAAGGATGCATATCGGGTTCAACGCCCTTCCAGACGAAGAAGTCGTACCCAACAATCTCAGGCAACCCATCCAGCAATTCAAACCCCTGCGTACCCGGCACCGCGTGAATCGGCCAGCGGACGTCAACATTATCCCCGGCAACCGGTGACAATACCGGCCGTTCTGCATCCGCAATCCATACCGCCGATGGCGGATGGGCATCTTTGGAGCCAATGCGATAACGGGCATAGGCAGCCTGACGGTTCAGCTCCTCCACGATCAAGTGGCCTTCCGGAACCGGTAATTCCTGCGGACAAAGCGGTGTGAAGCACTTCTGTGCATCGACATCAAACGCTGCAATCCGCTCTCTACTACCCAGCTTCCGCATAACCACCTGATCACATAATGAACTATATTCACTAACATAGTGAATATAGTTCATTAACCTGTCAAGATAACACAGTACAGGTATACTGACGAAAGGGTTTCAGCCGGTTCCTGGCAAGCAGCGCAAACAACGGCTTATAGAGAGATTCATGCCAACAGAAAGGACAACCACCGCCATGTCAGTGTCGACGGCACTGATTTCCGTTGATGTGGCGGCATTTCGGATACACGAAGGAACACTCCAGGTATTGACTCGCCTGCCGGATGCACAAGCGACTTCCGTCAAACCGGCCTTGCCGGCCGGCAGGATCAAACCCGAACTGGACAATGAACTGGATGATGCGGCACGCCGACAGATACGTACATTAATCGATGCCGAACCCGGCTATCTTGAGCAGGTCACTTCTATTGGCAACCATTACCGGGATTCCCGGGGCTGGTCACTGACGGTTGTCTACTGCGCTCTACTCAGTGCAGATCTGACTATCTCCGATAGTCCCTCGGCGTGCTGGTGTGATCTTCAGGATGGAAGCCCCGTATGCGCGCTCTCTTACGATCACGCCGCCTTGGTAGAAGAAGCGATCAGACGACTGCAAAGCAAGATTCAATACACGACAATTCCTCTATACCTCCTACCTGAACTCTTCACGCTCTCGGATATCCGGGATGTCTTTCGTATCATCCTTGGCAAAGCACCTCCCATGCGCTCTATCCGTAACCGCTTTCTGGCGGGCAACCTATTAGAAGACAGTGGTCAGAAACGCCGCGGCAGCAATCGGCCTGCAAGTCTCTACCGTCTCGCCGACCGAAACTGCACACGCCTTTTCAATCGGCTCTACCATACGACACAATCTGAGTAACAGATCAGCGAGCCGCCAACAGATCCTTTAGCGCGTCGTCCAAATTAGGAAAGGCGAAAGA
This sequence comes from uncultured Kistimonas sp., assembly GCA_964291505.2. Lineage (GTDB taxonomy): Bacteria > Pseudomonadota > Gammaproteobacteria > Pseudomonadales > Endozoicomonadaceae > Kistimonas. Next base: position 1,969,194 of record OZ220216.1, read on the forward strand.
AAAACCATGTTCCACCACCCTGGCTGGGATCACACGTTGCCCCCCCAGCAGCAATGAAGCGGACTCCCCCAACAGCATGCGCAATGCTGGACCCGGCATCGGCAAAAGACAGGGCCGATGAAGGGTTGATGCCAGTGTTTGCGATAACTGATCGTTGGTCACGGCATGAGGTGCGGTGGCATTAAAAGCCCCTGACAACGACGAATCCCTGAGGAGAAACAGGATAATACGGACCATATCGCGAATATGGATCCAGGAAACCACCTGATGCCCATCCCCCATTCGACCACCCAACCCAAAACGAAACGGCGGCAACATTTTGGACAAAGCACCGTAGCCCGGATGCAGGACAATCCCCGTGCGCAGCAGACAGACCCGCATGCCCAGCGTCTCCATATCCCGGGCTTCCTTTTCCCAAAGACGACAGAGGTCAGCCGCAAAGTCGTCACCCGACGCATCCTGTTCGGCGAGATTGACATCCCCGCCATGCATCCCGTAATAGCCGATAGCTGAACCACTGATCAACACCTCAGGCCGGCTATCCAGTCGCTCAAAGCATTCACGCAATTGCCGGGTGACACCGATACGGCTATCCATCAATACCTGTTTGCGTGCCGCCGTCCAACGCTTATTGAAAAGCCCCTCGCCTGCCAGATTGATACAGGCATCAATCCCGGGTTGCTCCTGTAACTCTTCCAGTGACAAAACGACACTGACCGATGCCCCCAGTATGTTGATGACCCGATCCAGCGGTGGGCGCGCATACACAATGACCCGCCAGCCATCGGCCAGCAACTCAGGCACCAGAAACCGCCCGATAAACCCCGTTGCCCCGGTCACCAGAACCGTCTTTTCAGCTCCATTCTTCCCTGCAACACTGTCACTCATGGCATCCACCCTTGTGGGGATTAGTCGATCATGTTCTTCCAGTATAATGCCAGCAAACGGTTATCCCTTTGCAATAGCAAGGACTGCACACGGAGACATTATGAAACTCTGCCTACATGCCATCACCAGCCTTCTGCTTATTACCATTACAGGCTCCGCCATCGCAGACAATGCCTCCCCCGCCAACCTATCACTGGAAAAATTGCAGGCTGTGGTACAAGCAAAAGGCTGTGCCAGCTGTCACGGAACCCGTGGCCAGGGTAATCCCGCCATGAAAGGGCCCAGACTGGCCGGTCAGACAGCAGACGCGCTGGCCAGCAAGCTGCGTGACTATCGCAATGGCGAGATTAAAAACCCGACCATGAATGTTATGGCCTATCGGCTTTCCGATCAGGAAATCATCGAGCTGTCAGAATATTTCAGCCGATTCCAATAACAACGTTAAAGCGGCTTTGAAGTCCCCTTTAAATAACGCTGCTCAAGGTGCTGACGGAAACAGGCTGGATTGAGCGCCTCCCCGGTTGCAGATTGAATCAGTGCATCCGTTTCCAGCAGGGAACCCTGCTGCCATATTCCGTTACGCAACCAGTCAAATATCCCCTGAAGATTCCCCGCACGAATCTGCGCATCAACATCCGGCTGTTCCTTACGCAGTGCGGCAAATAGCTGCGCAGCGACCATGGCACCCAGGGTATAACTGGGGAAGTAACCAAAAGAACCGTCAGTCCAGTGAATATCCTGCATACAGCCGTCGCGGTAATTGCCCTGTGTATCCAACCCCAGCGAGGTCTGCATTTTCTCATCCCAGAGCGCAGGAATATCACTCACTTCAATCCGCCCTTCAACCAGGTCCCGCTCAATCTCATAGCGAAGGATAATGTGGGCAGGATAGGTCACCTCATCAGCGTCCACCCTAATAAAGCCAGGGCTGACCCGGTCATAGATTCGGCAAAGGTTATCCAGCTCAAGCGCCGGATCATCACCCAACGCAAGCGACTCAACAATCCACGGTGCGATCAACGACAGGAATGCCGGACTACGCCCCAACTGCATTTCAAAAAACAGGCTTTGGCCTTCATGAATCCCCATGGAACGGGACTCACTCACCGGCAAACCCAACATTGCCGCCGGCCGGTTCTGCTCATAACGGGCATGACCGGTTTCATGAATAATCCCCATTAACGCCTGGGTAAAGTCATCCTCGTTGTAGCGGGTGGTAATACGAACATCTTCCGGTACACCACCACAAAAGGGGTGCACGCTGACATCAAGGCGACCATGGTCAAAATCAAACCCCAACAACGTCATGATCTTGCGCCCCAACGCCGCCTGCTTTTCGATAGCGAAAGGTCCTTTAGGCGTCATCACCACATCCTGCTTCTGCTGCTCACACACTGTCTGGATCAATGACGGCAACCAGGATTTCACATCCGCAAAAATGCGATCCAATTCTGCACTGCTCATACCCGGCTCATACAGATCCAGCAAGGCATCATAGGGCGAACAATTCATACTTTCGGCACGGATTTGCGCCTCTTCCCTGGATAGTTTGACGACAGCTTCAAGATTTACGGCAAAACCTTGCCAATCATTTTCCTTACGCTGCGTTCGCCAGGCGTGTTCACAGGCACTGCCTGCCAAGCTCTTGGCCTGCACCAACGCCTCGGGAATAACCGTAGCCTGCTGCCAGACGCGCCGCATTTCACGCAATGAAGCCTTGCTGTCAGCATCCGCTGCATTACTGTCTGCCTGATCCAACCATTCCCCAACCTGAGGGTGTGTTTTTTCCCGGTGAATGATTACGGCCAGCTCGGCCAATGCTTCACTGCGCGCCTGATTACCTCCCGGCGGCATCATGGCGGCCTGATCCCATTGCCCCATCGCGGCAAGATGGGTTAAGCGATGAATCTTCCGAAAATGTTCCTGCAGGTTTTCCAGCACATTGCCCATAGCTTCACCCTATGATTAAGCTATTCAAACCATCACCCGCCGACTTAATCGGCGATGCCCGATATCGACACCGGGGGTTTTCGTTTGCAGCAGCGGCAGGGATGCCGCGGTAGCATCGCAGGGCAGGAGCCCTGTGGATGCGGCGAAAAACGGAAAGCGCCGGTGTCGATTTACCCCGATCTCACCCAGACAGCAATCACCGTTTCCCAAAAGCCACCAGACCAAAGCCTTGCCACACACGATGCCTGACAGTAGCCAGATCATCCAGCATCATATATAACGCAGGAATCAGGAACAGGGTGATAACCGTGGCAAACAAAATGCCGAACCCGAGGGATACTGCCATCGGTATCACAAACTGTGCCTGCAGACTCTTTTCAAGCAGGATCGGCACTAGTCCCAGGAAGGTCGTCAACGATGTCAGGATAATCGCCCGGAAGCGATTTTCACCCGCCTGCAACACGGCATCACGCAGGCGCATGCCTGCTTCGCGCCCCCGGTTAATGAAATCGACCAGAATCAGACTGTCATTCACCAGTACTCCCGCCAGCGCAATAAGCCCGTATATCGACAACATGCTGAGATTAAGCCCAAACACACCATGTCCAAATACTGCCCCGATCAAACCAAACGGGATAATGGACATGATAATAAACGGCTGGGTATAGGAGCGCAGCGGTATGGCAATCAGCGCATAGATCATAAATAGCGCCAATAAGCCTGCCTGCGACAATTTGCTCAGTGTTTTCTGCTCTTCCAGACTGGCACCTTCAAGCCCATGCTCAATGCCAGGATAGCGTTTCAGCATCTCCGGCATAAACACGTTATTGATATCATCGATCACTGTCGTCGGCTCAAGACGGGAAGTGTCAACATCAGCACTGACGGCAATACTGCGCTTACCATCCAACCGTCGGATCGACGCATAGCCCTGTCCGCGCTCCAATTCAGCCACTTCTTCCAGCGGGACAGCATCCCCATTGGCCGTTCTGATTCGGACACTTTCCAGCTGGGCCAGCGTTTGGCGCTCATCTTCCGGATAACGCAGCAACACACGGATTTCATCACTGTAGCGCTGAAACCGCTCCACTTCTTCGCCATAAAACCCCTGACGAATCTGTCCCCCCAGATCGGCCAAACTCAACCCTAACGCCCGGGCACCGGGTTTCAGTGAAAGGATGATTTCATCTCGACCGGATTCAAAGGAATTTTCAATGCTGTGAACGCCGTCCGTCATTCGAAGGTACTGTTCGAGCTCCCTGGCGGCAGCCTGCAACTGCGGATAATTATCGCCATTCAACTGGAAAAACAGGGGTTTGCCTCCACCGGCATTCTCACCTGCTTTGATATCCAGTACACGAACCCCCGGAAGATCACCCACCCGCTGCCGCCAGAGATCCGCAATTTCATAAGCATCCAGCGTACGACCTTCTGCTTTGGTCATTTCTACGACAACTTGCCCGACGGTATCGCCGTCCGTGAAGATCAAAACATGCTTCAATAATCCGAGACTATCAGGATGTTCTTGACGGTAGTCACTATCCAGCGCACGAATCGCTCCCTGCAGTTTTTCCAGGGTCTGATTCCTGACCTCCGGAGCTGTTCCCGGATTCATTTTTACCGTAACTTCGAGAAAATCACTCGGCACTTCCGGAAAAAAGACAAACCGCACCAACCCACCTTTCATCGCTCCCATGGTCAACATCAGCAAGCCAACAAACAGTGCGATGGTGGCATAACGGTGTATCACCGCCTTTTCCAGCATCGGTCGGTAGACACCAGAAACAAACGACAAAAGAGACTTATTGAAACGATCCTGCAAACGACTGATCCAGCCTTTTTCATCACCGGATGCGGGTAAACGTTTCATATGCGCAAGGTGTGCCGGAAGTATCAACTTGGATTCCACCAGGGAGAACAGCAGACACAAAATGACAACGACACCAATGGATTCAAAAAACGGTCCTGCCTGACCACCGACGGTTAATACAGGGGCAAAGGCTGCAATAGTCGTTAAAACACCAAACATGGCAGGCACGACCACCCTGTTTACACCAACGATCACACTGTCGATGGTATGTCCCTGTTTGCCGATTTCCGTGAAAACACTTTCGCCGATAATAATGGCATCATCGACAACAATCCCCAGCACAAGAATAAACGCGAACAGACTGATCAGATTCACAAATACAGGAAACGGCCCCACTGGCATCAACCATATGGCACCCAAAAAGCTAACCGGTATACCAATAATCACCCAGAAGGCGACACGGATACGCAAAAACAGGCTCAATACCAGAAAGACCAGCACGGCACCCGCCAGCATATTCTCAAGCATCATGTCCAGGCGACCCTGAAGATAGTAAGCACTGTCCCCCCAGACCGCGACATCAACCCCCTGGGGCAACTGGTCACGATGATCATCCACCCACTGAGCCACTGCTGCTGATGAAGCAATATCATCCCCATCCCCGGCAGACAGAACATTCAGGCTGATGGACGGTTTACCATTGAACAGTGACAACGAATCATCACTGTCAAACTCTTCGCGGATATCGGCAATATCCCCGAGCCGTAATCGACTGCCATCAGGGTTTGAACGCAGGATGATGCGCGCATAATCCGCTGGCGACCAGGCTTGTCCGCGGGTACGCAGCACAATATCGCCATCCGGCGTTTCCACGGAACCGGCGGCAATATCCACGGAATCACCGCGTACAGCCTGGGCAATTTCAGCAAAAGTAAGGCGATACTCGCGTAAGGTATGCTCAGAGACTTCGATGGCGACAATCAGGTCATCATCACCAAACACCTTCACCTTACTGACTTCCGGTAGCGCCAGCAGATCATCGCGCACGCTGACAGCCACCTGATGCAGGGAATAGGCACTGGCATCACCGTAAACCGACAACCAGATGACATTATTCATCCGGTCATTCTCGACCTTGCTGATCACCGGCTTTTCCGTTTCTTCCGGCAACCCGGTAATGCCGTCCACGGCCTGTTCCACATCGGTGAGAATATCATCCACCTCAAAGCCGGATTCCACATCAATAATGGTCACCCCGCTCCCTTCCCGGGCGATGGATTCAATATCCTTAATACCGGCAATTCCGTTGAGCGCTTCCTCTACCCGGATACTGATGCCCTGCTCAACATCCCCCGGTGACGCACCGGGATAGTCAATTACCACCTGGATTTTATTGATTTCAAAATCGGGAAAGGTACGCTTCTTGATACTAAATGCCGCGGTAATCCCTGCGACAACAATGATCAGCATCAGCAGGTTGGCGGCCACCGGGTTGCGGGTAAACCAGGCAATCACACCCTGTCGTTCATAGGATTCATTACTCACCGCTTACCCCTCACCCGTTCCATCGGATTGACTGCGGTCGATGATCGGCGTCCCCTCCAGCGGATCTTCCAGCACCGTGGTAATCAGTCGATCTCCAGCCTGAAAACCACTATCGACATACGCCATCCCGGCCGCGGCATAACGTACGTTCACCTGACGAAGACGCATCACGCCTTTGTCAGCCACCAACACCTCATTGTTGCGCCGGATCAAGGAGCGGGGAACTGCCTGAACACTGTCCAGTGATATGCCGGTAATCGAGGCCCGGACAAACAGCCCGGCTTTCAGCGGCATCTTACTGTTGCTGCGAGTCATACCATAAGGATCATGCACTTCAGCCACCAGCACATGCATGCGGGTTGAACCTTCTACGACGCCCTCACTGCGAACAACATCCCCTTCCCATTGAACGGCCTGCGAACCAAACTGAGCGGTCAGCCTGACCGAAGGTCCGTTCGCGATACTGCCATACGCCGGGATATCCAACAGTGGCAGACTACTGGCCGTCACCGGCAGACGCACCTCGGCACTATTTGTGGCGAAGGTGATACCCAAAGGCGTACCTGGCGACACATATTGTCCAATATCCGCCTGACGACTTTTGACCATGCCGTCATAAGGCGCACGAATTTCTGTCTTACCCAGATACAGCCTGGCCTTATCCAGTTCGGCCTGTGCGGCCTTGACGTTAGCATCGGCCTCTGCAATAAACGGTTCCCTCATCAGCAGTGGTGGTGCATCTGACAACGGCCGCCCGGATTGCCGCCAGTTGACTTCTTCCGCCTGACGGCGCGCCAGCTCTTCCGTCAGACGAGCCTGACTGGCTGCAAGGGCAGCCTCCGCCTGACGAACTGACACCGCATAGTCCAGGGGATCCAGCCGGATCAACACATCGCCCTTGCGAAACACACCACCCGCGACAAACACCGGCGACAGCTCCGTGACGAGACCGGAGACTTCCGAGACCAGCGTGGTTTCTGTGGAAGGCTGAACGGTGCCCTGACTCTCAATCAGAACGGGTACGGTTTCAACCCGCAAAGCGTGTGTCTCGACAAGCACATCCGGAGAGGCTGCGTCCCTGATTTGCCGATCAGGTTGATACGCCGACAGCAGCAATGCGCCCAGGAAGAAGACAGCCAGAATGATGACCGGCAGCAGGATCTTTTTTATTGTCATGCCCAATCCATGCAGTCTGTTCGGTTAACAGTGGTATCACACTGTTATTCATATTTTTGTGCCTAAAGAATACCGGTCTTCCGCGCTGATTACCGCAATAATTTGATCAACTATCAATCCGGAAGCCCGCCATGTCCTGATGCATGTCCCCCATCCCGGCTTTTCCCTGCGCAAGGAATAACAACTATACTCCCCCTGCCGCTGCCTCATGAACCCAGCCATCTATCCATTATCGAACGCTACAAGGAGCACCGATGGATGCACGAAAACGCCTCGCGCTCCTGCTCAAACGCATTCAGGTCGCTAAAGCATCTCTTTCTGATCCATTGACGGCCCCAGACATGCACTTAATCTGAGTGCCCGAAAACCATTACTCATAACAGAAAGCAATAAGAAGTACTGTGACCAGTATCCAACCATAAGAATGACGCGGTTCAACACGCAGAGTGCTCTCATTGAAAACGAGACATCTGCCTGAGGAACCAAATATCCACCGAGCTTGTCCAACCGACTGTATGTGCAGAAATCTTTACTTTTACCCCAAAGAACCAGCCTCTGACGGCGTCCGTTGTTTTGCAGGTAGAGAGTCAAGATAACCTACGTCATTGGAGAGTATTACATGCAGAGAAAGAAACTGTTTGTCGGCAACCTGGATTTTTCGGTCACCGATGAAGACCTGATGGAGGCGTTCAGCCCCTTCGGCACCATTGAAGAAGCCCGTGTCATCACAGACCACGAGTCAGGGCGCTCCCGGGGGTTTGCCTTCGTAACCTTCAGTACGGAAGAGTCCGCTGAGTCAGCCCTCACCCTGGATGGACAGGCACTGAATGGGCGGGATATGCGGGTCAGCATTGCCACCGAACGGAGCAAGAATGACCGCGGCAATGGCGGCCGTGGTGGCCCAGGTGGACGCAAGCGGTTCTAAACTCGCTTGCCCAATGACCAGAAAGCCAGCCTGACAGGCTGGCTTTCTGGCATCCTAGCTACCTACCGTCAAACACAGTTACCACAACACTCACCGACATCGGCATGCCCCATGCCGACCGGCTCACGGGGTGGTTTCACCGATTTCTCTTTCACCACCAATTCGCCCAGCTGATCCCACCGATAGGTCGGCCCGTCCACACAGACAAGGTCATTGGCCACATAGCAATGGCCACACAGGCCAACACCACAGTGCATACGACGTTCAAGCGATAACCAGATATGCTCCGCAGGATAACCCTGTCCAGTCAAATACTTACAAACCGCTTCCATCATCCCTTCCGGACCACAGCAGATCACATCATCAAAGGGACCATCCTCTGCCTGGATACGATCCAGGTTGCTCATCAGCTCACGTCCCTTAAGATATTCCCGGCTGGCGCCGTCCTGGTTATCCACGGCTTCATAGAGGCGACAGGTTTCCCGCCATTTATCCCGTTCCTGATGCATCACCAGCATGGCTTCGCTGCGCGCGCTGAAATAGACAACCGGCGCCGAGCCCTGGGCCGTCAGGGCATCGATCTCCGCCGCCACCGGCGCCAGACCACAACCACCGGCAATCACCAGAACACGACGGCCAGCCAGATCCGGCCAGCCTTTACCAAATGGACCACGAGCACCAAGTACATCACCGGGCTGACAGGTGAAAAGCGCGTCGGTCAGCTTACCGATCTGGCGAATCAATGCATGGAAGCGGCCATTATCATCGGGCATACAGGCATAGGTAAACGCGGCTTCGCCCTTACCCGGAACCGTCAGCATAAAGAACTGTCCGGGACTCACCCGGGCCGGGTTGGCTACACTGGGCAGCACGCCCTCGTCAGATACCGGTTCAAAGGTGAAATGATCAATTTCTTCGCCGTCGGAGTAACGGTCCACCAGCCGAACGGCGACAGGGGTTAAATCAAACATGAGCAATCTTCTCCATGACTGAGTGCACTCCAATGGATCCGGGACAGGTACTTTCACAGCGCCCACAACCGACACAGCCAAACCGCCCCATCTTGCGGACAAAGTCACCAGAGAACTTGTGGTACCAGTAACGGGCGACGCGGCGACCAGCCGCCGAGGTCGGGTTGGCGCCGCTGGCTTCACGCTGGAAGCCTTCCATCAGGCAGGAGTCGTGGAAACGCTCACGGTAAAATCCCTTGTCGGTCTTGATATCCCGTGTCGCATAACAGCTGCAGGTCGGGCAGGTCTGGCTGCAACCGGAACAGCCCAGGCACTTGCGCGCCAGGCTGTCCCAGACATCGTCCGGAATCGCCCGGGCGTTGATGCGCTGGATGCCGTTGATGATATAGGTGTCATTCGGGAACGCCGCCCGGGCATGTTCACCGTTCATATCGCGCCAGTAGCGCCAGTGGGAATCCGCCGGTGTCAGGTTCATACCGTCAACCGCGGCCTGACCTGCCGGGCTGGCGCAGATTAACCACCAGCCGGGTTGGTCGCCGCCAATGCTGGGCATGGGCGCCAGGATCAGATCAGCCCTTGCTTCATCCACCAATGGGCCAGCATCCACTGTGCTACAGAACCCGTTTTCACACGGGCTGCTGCAATCGATACCCACCAGCAGGGTATCCTTGCGGCGAGCCTGATAATAAGGGTCATCCTAGAAATGCAGATCCTGATACGCCAGCGCCGTGAGATCACAGGCTTTCATCCCGAACAGGACCTGCGGCTCAGAAGCCGGCCGCGAAGACCGGAATGTCTCACCATCAAATTCGAACAGATGTTCCCGCTCAGCAAAAAACATCGATTTGGGCGACATCACCGGACGCAGGGCCGGATCAAACGGGGTTACATCACCACTGATGACTTCCTGCCAGCTGCCATTGCCAGTGGCATCCTGCACCGGCTGCATGACCCGGTAGCGCATTAACAGCCAGTCACGCAGATGTTCGGGGCGCTCCAGCTCATAAACGTACATGGCAATCTCCCTGTTCACGCAATATCTGGATCGGTCTCGGACGTTCACTCGGATCCATTGGCTCAACCCGTACTGCGCAGGCCTTAAGCTCTGGCATCCGAGTCACGGGATCCTGGGCATCATTGGTCAGCTGGTTCGACGGTGTATCATCAAAGTGGTAAGGCATACTGACCAGCCCCGGGGGCAATTGATCAGTAATCACTACGCGGGTTTCCACATAGCCACGGCGGGAACGGACACCCACCGGTGCATTGTTGAACAAGCCCTGGTTGGCCGCATCCTGGGGACTCATGAACAGCAAGCCCATCGGCGTTTCACGTTCCAGCAGTGGCGACTTGCGGGTCATGGAGCCACAGCCGTAGTGGAAGTGCAGACGGATCGTGGTCAGGAAGTAAGGGTATTCAGCATCCGGGTTTTCTGCCGGCGGCAGATAGTGCAGCGGCATCAGCCGGGCCTTGCCATTCGGGAAACTCTTCTGGTGCAGAATCGCCGTGCCATCAGGCGAACGACTATCGCAGGGCCACTGGAGTCCACCGTGCTGCTCCAGACGCGGATAACTCATCCGGCTGTAAATCGGCATGAGAGCGGAAAACTCATCAAATACCGCTTCGGCAGACGGCCAGTCAAACCCCTCAGCACCAAATGCGCGGGCCAGTTTGCCAATGATTTGCCAATCAGGCAGACAGTCACCAATCGGTTCAATAGCCTTGCGAATACGCTGAACACGACGCTCGCAGTTAGTGAATGTGCCATCTTTCTCAGCAAAGCTGGCGGCTGGCAGGATGACATCCGCAAACCGGGCGGTTTCAGTCATCGCCATTTCCACCACGACCAGGAAGTCGAGACGATTGAGCACCTTAGAAACCTGGTTCTGATCCGGATCGGTCACCACCGGGTCTTCCCCGAAAATCATCATGGCGTGGAACTGACCGGACAGCGTCGCCTCATTCATGCCCAACGAAGTCATGCCCGGCTTATCTGCAACCTCGCAACCCCAGGCACGGCTGAACTTTTCCCGCATGGCAGGATCATCCGTGGACTGGTAACCCGGATAAACGCCCGGCAGTGCGCCCATGTCACAGGCACCCTGCACATTGTTCTGGCCACGCAATGGGTTAATACCGGTACCGGGGCGTCCCACATGACCACAGCTCAGGGCCAGGTTGGAGATCGCCATCACATTGTTGGTACCGCTGACATACTGGGTTACCCCCATGCCGTAAGCAAGGAATGCCGCCCGGGCGTGGCTGTAGATGCGTGCCGCCTGAACCAGCTGATCCTCCGGCACCCCGGTAATACGGCTGACCACTTCCGGCGGATATTCTTTGACATTGGATTTGAGCAGATCCAGGTGCTGGCAATGCTCATCAAGGAACGCCTTGTTTTCCCAGCCCTTCTCAAAAATGATATTCAGCAGGCCATTAAGCAGTGCAACGTTTGACCCCAGGCGCAACTGCAGGTGGACATCCGCCAGACCGGCCAGCCGGGTCTTACGTGGATCCACGACCAGCAACAGAGCGCCGCGCTCCTTCGCCTTGATAATCTCACTGCCAATGATGCAATGGCTTTCGGTCGGGTCACAGCCGAACACAACAACGACATCGGCCTTTTCAATATCGCCGATACTGTTGGTCATGGCGCCGGAACCCAGCGTCCGCGCAAGACCAGCTACCGACGGGCTGTGACAGATACGGGCACAGTGATCGATATTGTTGGTTTTCAGTACCGCGCGGGTAAATTTCTGGATCGCATAATTGTCTTCATTGCTGGCCCGGGCACAGCTGATCGCACCCACCGAGGTCGGGCCATGCTCTTCCATGTGGTAACTGAATTGCTCATGAATCAGGCTAACGGCTTCCTCCCAGGAGGCTTTCCGGAAGCTGCCGTTTTCCTTGATCAGCGGTGTGGTAATCCGGTTCTGCCGGTCAACGCCAAAGGCGCTGTTCCAGCCCTTCGAGCAGAGACGTCCCTTGCTGACAGGATGGTTCCGGACCGGCTCAACACCGATGATCTGCTGACCCTCCGTGCGCAAGCCAAGACCGCAACCCGTGCCGCAGAACGGGCAGATAGTCGAGGTGGTTTTGATGCTCATTGACATGTGTCACCTGAGTTTGAAGATGATTGCATCCCTTCGTCACCGCCAACTCCCACCCGCGCTCATGCGCCGGTTCTTTCAGGTGACTTTGGAATCGTGCAGGCGTGCGAATGCATCGGACAATACCCGCGCTGATCTGCGTCAACGTCGTCCCGATACGCGACGTATGATGCTACCGTCGTGTAGTAAATGGATTGACTTAAAACAATAGTTTTCGTGTGGGTATATCGCCACCCGCATTCAGGTGGCGATCATCAGAGAGGCAGGAAAATCAGGCAAACGCTTCGTCGAGCTGTGCTTCAGAGGATTCCGACATCGTGCCGAGCGGACGACGCCAGCCGAGTTTTTTCTCAATCGCACTGATCATCTGTCCAGCAATATCCTTGCCGGTTGCACCTTCAATGCCTTCAAGCCCGGGGGATGAATTCACTTCCAGCAACAATGGCCCCTTACGGGAGCGGATAATATCCACACCAGCCACTTTCAGGCCCAACGTCTTCGCCGCCTTGATCGCCAGCTTCCGCTCATCCGCCGTAATCTTGATCACCGAAGTCGTGCCACCCTGATGGACATTCGCGCGGAATTCGCCGGGTGCAGCCGTACGCTGCATCGAAGCAACCACCTTGTTGTCGATCACGAACAGACGTAGATCCTTACCGTCAGCTTCCTTGACAAATTCCTGCACCAGCAGGTTAGCCTTGAGTGACGTGAACGCTCCAATCACACTCTCCGCCGCCTTACGGGTTTCAGCCAGTACCACACCCCGCCCCTGGGTTCCCTGCAACAACTTCACGATCAGCGGCGCACCACCCACCATATCGATCAGGTCCGCCGTTTCGATCGGCGAGTTGGCAAACCCGGTCGTCGGAATATCCAGACCGCTGGACAGCAACAACTGCAGGGAAAACAGCTTGTCACGGGACATGCTGATGGACTGTGACGAATTCAGCGGATAAATACCGACACTTTCAAACTGTCGGGTCAGTGCACAACCGTAGAAGGTCATGCTCGGACGAATCCGCGGAATCACCGCATCCAGGTCATTGAGGATACGACCGCCGCGGTAATGAATTTCCGGCGTTTCCGCATCCAGCTTCATGTAGCAATGCTTGATGTTCAGGAACTTCATCTGGTGGCCGCGTTCTTCACCCGCCTCCAGAATCCGCTGATTGCTGTACAGGTTAGGATTACTGGCCAGCAGCCCGATCTTCAGCCCCGTGTTCTTTTGTTCATGTTTACCATAGAGCGATCGAACCTCTTCATTGGTCTGCGTGCCGGAACGGTGGCTTTCAGCCGGATCCACCAGCATTCGTCCACTCATGGCCTCACGCCCCAACAGCATGCGGTAACCCATGGAGTCACGGTTGGCCAGCGTCAACTCAATGTCCCAGGTTTCCCCGGCAAATGACAGCGGCGTGCGGACCACATAACGCTTCTCCGAAATCCCCGAAGAACTTTTTACCAGACGACGGTCGATAATCTGCGCTTCACAACGCACCACCGTACGACGGTCCTGCTGGATCGGATGAATTTCAAAACTCACCCAAGGTGTCCCGTTACGGGAGAAAGGGTGAATATTGAATGCATGAATTGAGGAGGTCTTGGCGCCGGAATCCACCCTTGCCTTAATGGCGGGGATGCCTAACGCCGGAAAGGCACACCACTCTTCACTGCCAACAATGATCTTGTCCGAATCATTTTTCAGCATTGGAAACTATCTCTCAAATGACCGGCGGCTCCCGCCTGCCGGTTATCAACAAAAAAACACCACCGCCCGTAAAACATCGGTAACAGGTCAACTCGGCGTTGATCATGAAGGACCAAAGTGACAGCAGCATGTCCGGGCACAGTCGTACCCATTTAAACCGTCTTCTTTAAAAAAGATAAAATATAGTACAGCGTTTCGTCAGGCAGGATGCCGACGACATTAACGAATGATTCACTGTACGACAGATACACTCTATCTAAACAAAAAAACTCCCGTCAGAACGGGAGTTTTCGCAGTGTAACCGAAACCGGTCGATAGTAAATAATAGTTCTTAAAAAGTCTCCATTTAATTCTCATCCGGTGCGCATTTTTCCCCTCGACCGAATGATGGCGTCCTGCCAGGGCGATAAGCTGGCCGGTGCATCCCCACGCATACCGGCCAGGCTCCGTAAACCCTCAGGTTCAGGCAGTCTGAGGAGCTGCCACGATGGTTTCCTCTTCTTCCAGACCCAGCAGCTTATCCTGCTCACGCTGGTGCGCCATGATGCTACCGTAGTTCTGGTTCAGGTACTGCAGGGTCTTGACCGCTGCCACGAAGAATACCGGCATAATCAGGACAATAATCAATACCGGGAATGACTTCAGGATATTGAGGTCCGCATTGATCAGCAGGAACACAATGGGCAGAGCCGTCAGCAGCAGACACCAGAACAGACGGAACATCGGTGATACGTTGGCCTCGGCATCCAGTTCCTTGGTGGCGATACCGGCCAGGGAGTAGGACGTGCCATCCAGTGTCGTCACGGTGAACAGGATCATGGTGATCAGGTAAATCGCTGTCAGCAACATCGGGATCGGGCTCTGGCCGAAGATATCCTTCACCAGTGTCGTCGGCTGACCAGACTGAATCAGAGCAACACCATCCACTACACCGGTATTGATCAGGTTCATCGAGTAAGTACCGCAAACCCCGAAGATCACCGCGCTACCCAGCGTACCACCGATGACCAGGATCAGAACCACATCACGCAGCTTCTGTCCCTGAATGATCTTGGTGATGAACACGCCCACACCCGGAGAGTAAGAGATCCAGTTCGCCAGGAAGAAGACCGTCCAATACTGTGGGAACAGTGTGGTGCCATAAGGATCCGTGTTGGTGCTCATCCGCAGGTATTCAGTCAGCATGACACCGATACCATTGGTCAGATTGTTCATGATCAGAGCAGACGGACCAATGATGAAGATAATGCCAACAAACGCCGCACAGATATAAATGGTGGCACTGGACAGACGCGCCATGCCCTTCTCAATACCGATGTAAGAACTCAGCGAGAAGATCACGGACAGACCCAGGATGACACCAATACCCAGCATCAGGTTATCGGGAATACCGGTGAGGCTCGCGAGATTCGACGAGATCATCGGAATACCCAGGCCCAGGGTCAGCGCAGTAGCCGCGAGTGTGGTGATGATGAAGAGCAGGTCGATCAACTTCTGTGCCCATACCGGCAGACGGTCGTTAAACAGGCTGTTGATGACACCACTCAGGCTCATGCGCTGGCTCTTCTTCAGATAGAAGACCACGGCAAAAGGAATGGCGACGATCAGGTAAATGAACCAGCCAGCCGCACCCCAGTGGAACATGTTGTACGCGGTGGCGTATTCCATGGCCATGTGCTTGTCAGCAATACCGAACTGCGGGTCCATGAAATAGTACACGCTCTCGATAAAGCCCCAGTACATGGTGCTGGCACCCATACCGGCGGACAGCGCCATGGCGAACAGCTGGAACTTGCTGAACTTGGGCTTGCTGTCACCCATACGGATGTTGCCGAACTTGGAAAACGCCAGATACAGCAGCGCAAAAGTGGCAAACAGCGTATACCAGAGGAAACCGGAACCAAAATTGATCACGGTGAAATCCAGCATGCTGCCCATGGTGCCTTTCACCGCTTCCGGATAAAGCACCGCCAGGATACCCAGCAGCAGCACCGCTGCGAAGCTGGTAAACGTCAGTTTAAGGTCAATGCCTGAAGTATTGAATTTCATCACATTGCCCCTTACTCGAAGGTATAAGACAGGATGGAAGCGGCCTTCACGGCATCCCAATCCATTTCAACACCCAGACCCGGCGCTTCCGGTGCGTGGACATAACCGTCACGGTCGGTACGGATCACGTTCTTCGCACCGTACTCAAAGTTTTCGTAGGGGTAGGCCTGTTCGAAGTAAGTGCTGTTGTGGTGCGCCAGCGCGACGTGCAGGTTGGCCGCCTGGGTAATGGTGTAACCCCAGCTCTGAATTTCCAGCGGCTTGCCGTGGGCTTCAGCCAGTGCAAAGCACTTGTTCAACGGAGTGATACCGCCGCAGACCGTGGCATCCTGACGAACATCGGACCACATATCGTTTGCCAATGCGTGGGCCACTTCCGGCAGAGTCAGCAGGCAGTTACCGTGGCTGGAGATCTGGACACCTGTCTCACGCACCAGACGCTGGTATGATTTATAGTCGTAATCGGATACCGGCGCTTCGTACCAGGCCCACTCATACTCTTCCAGCAGCTTGGCCATCTTCAGGGCCTGCTTCTGGTTGTAGTACATGGCGGTATCCAGCATGAACGCAATACCGGAATCCTTGTAACGTTCCTGAATGGCTTTCACCAGCTTCACGTCTTTCTCATAGACGCAGTAGCAGTGCAGCTTGATGGCTTTGAAGCCGTGCTCAATGCAGCCGTCGATGAAGGGAAAGTACTCTTCCACGGTATCGAACATCGGGGTAGAAGAATAAGACAGCATCTTGCTGCGCGCGCCGCCCAGCATCTGAAACAGGGGCATACCGGCTTTCTTGCCCTTAATATCCCATGCAGCGATATCAAACGGCGACTTGGCGACCAGACCACCCCAGCTGCAGCGATTCATCAGCCAGCTATTGAGCTCTTCGGTCATCAGTGCATTTTTGCCAATGATACCGGGGGCAATGGTACGCATGGCTTCAACGATGCACTTATCAAAATCATTTTCGGTGTAGCTGATGGTCGCACCCACACCTTCCAGACCGTCTTCGGTCACCAGACGCACGACATTATTTGTATAAAGTAACGGCTCCTGATCATCCGCCCAGGGCAGGGTTTCAGCATTACGGTCGGCTACAGCGTACAGTTCTACGCGGCTGATTATAGATTCCAACATGTTTCACACTCTTTAATGGTTTCAATCTCTCAATGGCCGGGTGTAACCCGGCCTTATAAGGCGCCGGTCTTCTTAGAACCGACTGCCCGCTTGTGTCATGTGTTCACGAACATCTTCACCCTGGATGTCGCGGTAGCGACGTTCTTCCCGGATAGAAAGCAGCGTTGCCTGTGCAGCTGCGTGACCGTATTCAAAGGTCTGGGCAGTCACCCGTGCGGAGGCCAGTGCTTCGTGCTCGGCGCAGAGGCAGCGACCGGCAACGATGATGTTTTCACCCAGCTTCGGTACCAAGGTGCCGTAAGGCACTTCGTACCAGTCATCCAGTAACCAGTGCAGCTTGGGTTTGGTGCCGGAGTGCAGTTCGATCGGCCATGGGGTCCGGACGATGCCATCACTGCGCTTGCGGCAACTGACCACATCTTCGTTGGTCAGCTTTTCAATACCTTCAATCGAACGGGTTTGACGGATACCGACTTCCACCGCGGTATCCACCACGTAGCTGCTTTCACAGCCGGGGATGAATGCCTTGAGGAACTTCGCGTACTCGCGCACCTGCTTGCGGCCAAAGATCTCAGCTTCGGAGAAATCCACCGGATCAATCACGTTGAGAACACGGCCATCCTGTCCGGCAAGACGGGTGGCATTCACCATCAGCTCATTGGGGCGGGTGGTCGGGAAGATCCAGATCTTGTGTCGGGGCAGGCTGTATTCGCCGGAGGCGTTCAGCTCAAGAATCTTCTCGGTCACCTTGGTCGGACAGATGGTGTCTTCACCGTAGAAATCCAGGTAGGTGTCCATATCCACGTTACCCAGACGGAAGAACATGGTGGGATTCTGGATGACACCGTTATCACCAAAGAAATACTCTCCGCCGGCACGGGCCACCACCGCCGCATCACCACTCGCATCAATAATGCGTTTGGCCAGAATCACCGAACGGCCAGCATTGGATTCAACGACAACACCTTTGTATGTCTCGCCATCCATAATCACACCGCTCACCGCCGTGTGATAAAAGATCTCGACGCCGGCTTCTTCGAGCAGTTCATCAGCGACTTCACGCCAGACCAGCGGATCATGCGTCACGGTGAAGGTCTTGCCGTATATCTGTGGCTCAGTCACGCCGCCACGGGCAGCCAGCCGGCTACGGAATTCTTCTGTAAAACCGAAAACGACCTGCTCCGGCGTATGGCTCTCTTTATCAGACGCCATGTACATGCCGCAAATGGTGCCAGACAAACCGGCAACGGCGGCGCCACCACAAAAACCGTACTTTTCAATCAACGCGGTTTTCAGACCGTTACGGCCACACACTGTCGCGGCAGCAACACCGGCGGAACCACCGCCAACCACCAGAACATCCAGCTCCCGAAGCACCGGCAAATCCGGCAAACCGTCTGTGCGGCTTTCAAGTTTCCAGTCTTTCATCACAACCTCACAACTGCGCTCTAACTGATATATCAGTGATATGCGTATAATATTCACAACGAGGATCAGATAGCTGACTTGCGTCAACAAAGCGGTCAGTGTTCAGCGTTAAATTGCGTTGCCAATACGCAGTCAACTGCGGTGACAACCGCTATAAAGGCGTGATTGCGATGGGATAACAGAAACTGGCACAACGCCGCCAGCTTCTTTAGACTCCGCAGACCCACGGCACAGGTTGATTGCAAGAGCCTGATACCTTTAATCACCGGTTTACGAAAACCCCTGGTTTCCGGATTCCATAACAGCGTTAACCCCTGCCCCGAACAACAAGGCAGACACAATGAGAAGCACCGGCGAATATGGGCGCACTATCAATGGATAATGAGATTTCTTTAACGGACATGGCGTACGAACGCCTGGAGCGCATGATCATATTCGAGGAATTGCGCGGCGGTGCCATGTATTCTGAAAAACAACTGGCGGAAAGGCTGGATATGGGGCGAACCCCTGTCAGGGAAGCTCTGCAGAAGCTGGCCTGGGAACAGATGGTGGTGATTCACCCCCGTCGGGGCATTCAGATTCCGGAAGTGTCTGTAGAAAATCAGCTGAAGCTGCTGGAAGTTCGCCGCCCTATCGAAGCCGCCTGCGTGGAACTGGCTGCCCAGCGTGCCACTTCAGGACAGAAAAAGCGCATGCTGGCGTTGGCTGAAGGCATTCTGGTCTGTTCTGATAATAATGACGATGAAGCCTTCCTGACCTATCTGCGAGACATCCATCATCTGCTGGTCGAAGCGGCACGGAACGAATACTTTATTAAAGCCATGAGCCCGCTGCAGGGACTTTCCCGCCGCTTCTGGTTCCTCAATAAAGAGCTGGACACCGGCCACCCCGCCAACCTGCATGCGGATATCATGCGCACCGTTGCCGCCGGTGACCGACAAAACGCCCGGGAAGCCTCTGACGCTCTCATCAGCTACCTGACCCAGCAGGCAAAAGAGAAAATCGGCATGTAAGCCATCGCGCAGACGCCCGGTTACCGGACTGATGTCCTAACCGGGGATGTCCGCCCAACTATCGGCTCACTTCTTATAACGAGCTTGTCTTTAGTAGATTCGCCCAAGTTTCCTAGACTTCCCGCCTAGTGGCTTGCCTGCAGGCCATCAACCCACAGTGGACGGTCACGATGGCATGTCACGCTTACATGTATTTCTGTTCACGCTCAGCTAATGATCTTCACGTTTCTGTACACCCCTTGTCATTCCTTCTCACTCAGGAGTGTTACCATGAAGTTCTTACGCTATTGCTTAACCTGCATAACACCGCTTCTGGCACTTGCCATATCGCCAGCACAGTCAACTGAAGGCGTTTTTGAATACACACCTACCGATGAACATATCCTAGCCAGCACGACCGAACGGGCGGATGTTTCCATCAATTTTCTTCCCGGCACCGCGTTTGTTGCCTGGATCGTTACCCGTGATGGTGAAAGCCAGAAAGTCCATGATTACGGCACCTATGCCGTCGGCGGACACTGGCAGGTGAGTCTGCCGGTCAATTCTCGCATCAAGGTGGGCATCCAGGGGTTTGGACCCAAGCATTGCCGGTACTTTAGCGTGGTCAAACCCACCACTGGCACAATCAAGTTCTGGGGTGCATCCGATCACTCGAAATATGGGATAGAGGGTGATGCCGTTAAATTTGATACAGAAGAAAGCACATTCCAGGGCTGCTCTGATCCATAAGGACGGCAATAGGCACTAACAGAAAATATCAAAACAGGTAGTACTCAGGTGCTGCCTGTCACTGAGATGTACGGTAAAACATGATTGAGGTAAAACGACGAAGCGGAGGGGGAAACAAGAGAAAAGAAAGAGAGGATAAGTTGACACATCCCTGTGCCATGTTTCACTCAAAGAGAAAGGTCTTAGCCATCTGCTTTGAGTGGCGTATCGTATAAAAAACAATCGACTGGTATCAGTCGCATTTAACGCTTTGTCACTTCGGAATATCCGGATCAGGCTTCCGTCATCGATCGTTGCCGCCAGATCACTGCGGCAAGAATCACACAACCACCGATCAACGTCGTTAAAACCGGAATCTCCTTCAGCCAAAATGCGGCCACCACCATTCCGTAAAGGGGCTCAAGGGCTGTAAGCAGAATCGCCATGGTGGCAGTGACGACGGCCATGCCACGAATAAACAGTGTATGGGCCACTGCGGTTGCCAGCACACCCAGTACAACTAACCAGAACAGCGTATTACCCTCAAGTGCAGGCAGGACCGGCCAGGCAACCGGCGCGAGCACCAGCGCGGCAACCGATGTCTGCCAGAAAGAAACCTGCACCGGTGAATAGCCCCGGATCAGTTTTCGATTGGCTATCTGCAATACCGCAAAGGTCAATGCGGCCAGCAGTCCCATACCAATGCCACGATATAACTGGCCATCGGCGCCCTTCAGATCTGCCACCATTGCGACGCCCGCGATCACAGCCGCTCCAGCAACCAGATCGCAACCACTGATTCGACGGCGATCCACCAGCGGTTCCAGCAAACTGGTAAAGATGGGTGCGGCCGTAAAGGTCACCAGACCAATCGCCACACTGGTCAGCACAATGGATTGAAAAAAGGTATACCAATGCAGCGCCAGCAGAACGCCCAGACTCAACATAGCCAGTCCATCACGATAACGCCGCAGACGAAAGGATATACCAGTCACCACCATGAACAGACCCAGCGCCAGTGCGGCGAACAGTGTCCGTCCGCCGGTCGTAACCAATGCATCCAGCGCAACATACTTCCCTATGACACCTGACAAGCCAAACAGCACAATAGAAAGGTGCAATCCTGCCAGTTCTCGGTACGACTTCAGTACCATACCATCACTCCGTTACCACGTTTCTGCCAGCAGGCAGCAAAAGAGCCGCATTATTACTGCACTTATACGGGAATAACAGGTTGTTTTTCACGCTGGGTTTATTGCTGACTTCAATCACTTTTTTTACTCATCAACAGAAAAATATATCCATTTACCTGTGGTGTTTTTTACCGGACAGTTACTTCGCCATCTTTAACATCCTGAGCGAATCGCCGTGGAAGAGATCAGCTATTTATACGAAGCGGACTTTGAAGAGTCCTCTCGCAAAGAAAAACAACGTCGACGTCATGCAGAGTATGAGAAAAAGCGTAAGCGTGCCGAGCTTCACCTGGAGCGCCGCCGGCTTCGCGAAATGCTGGATATGGATGACCTGGACTTTAGCTGGTAACCCGTCTTTTACGACAATAATAACCCGCTCTCTGTAGCGGGTTATTCATGCACGCTGAATAACCTTCCTATTTACTTATCATCCATTTTACAGGCATTCCGGCCCAATAAAGGAGCTAATCGCCGCGAGATAGTATGCCGGTTTCGGGCAAACAAACGATACACCCCGTCCGCCACAATCCTCATCAGTGGCCAACGTAGTGGCGCTATCCAGATCCCTTTTCCAACCGCTTCCCAGGCCGCCAGCGTGGCATCCACACCTTTGACAATGATGCCGTCCCCTAATCGCGCATGGATGAAGCGATCAAGCTCCTCCGGATCCAACTCCGGATAACGCTGCGCAAACCCGTCACTATGAATATCCACCAACTGCAGCTGCCCTGCCTGGTTAAGCCTCGACAGATGGTTAATTTCGCGCAGACACAAAGGACAGTTGCCGTCATAAAACAGCGTCACAGGTAGCGTGATATCCGATCGTTTCAGCGCCATAAATCGTTATCCTTATATCCGTCCCTATATACCGCGAGGTATTGCCTCTCCCCCACTCTGACGTCCCCGCCCGAAACACACAAGAAGCGACTACACTACAGCCGTTACGCAATGACCAGCATAGTCACTATTGATTGCCGTAGATAGCCGACAATATGCCTTCACACCTGCCCTGTTTTCCCGTGAGCCTCCCGGGAGGTCATCATGCATTACCTCACTACGCCGTTATTTCTCTTACTCTTTGTGCTTTTTTCAGCCAATACATCGAATGTAGGCGCAACAACAAGTACGACAGACGCCGCCAAACAAAAAATCCTGCCACCCGATATCCCCTGGCAGGGGAAAAGTGAGCAGTTTACTGCATCCAACAGCGACCCATTTGTCACCAAAGCCGAAGCGACCCATTACCGGGAAACCGGTGATTATCAGGATACCGTCGACTGGCTGAAACGACTGGCCGCCAAAACGGACGATATTCGGATTATCAATTTGAAGGAAAAAACACCACAGGGCCGTTCGATGGTTATGGCGATCGTCTCCACCAGTCAGGACAAAACCCCTAAAGGCCTGAAAGAGAGTGGTAAGCCAACCGTACTGATTGAGTCAGGCATACACCCGGGCGAAGTCAATGGTAAGGATGCCGGGCTGATGTTCCTGCGTGATCTGACCGTCGGAAACAAATACCCCAACCTGCTCAAAAAAGTGAACCTGTTGTTTATCCCGTCCGTGAACCCGGATGGTGATATGCGTCGCAGCCGTTACAGCCGGATTAACCAGAATGGGCCGGAAATCACAGGCTGGCGACTGAATGCCAACAACCTCAACCTGAATCGTGATTTCACCAAACTCGACAGCGCCGAAATCCGTAATGTCGTGAATGTATTGGATACCTGGAATCCGGATTTTTTCATAGATGTCCATTCAACCGATGGCATCAACTACCAGTACGACGTCACCTACTGCGATAACGGCCAAGGCTGGTCACCAGCTGCCAAGGCATGGATGGATAAAAAAATGACCCCGAGAGTCTATAAAGAACTCAAAGCCATGGGGCATATTCCGAATGTCTGCATCAGCGCTAACGACAATAATGACCTTTCACAGGGCTACTACCCCTACGCCAGTGATCTCGCACGCTTTTCGAACCAGTACGGAGATATCCGGGGCATTCCCAGCATTCTGGTCGAACTGCACGCACTGAAACCCTATAAACAACAGGTGCTGGGCAACTACGTGCTGTACAAAGCCATCCTTGAGAGTGTTGCAGCCGATCCCAAAGGATTAAAAGAGGCTGCGGAACGCGATCAAGCCCTGCGCCCGACCAACACCACGCTCACCTGGAAAACACCGGATAAAGTGCCGGAGGTTCAATTCAAAGGCGTTAGCTATACCACGGAATCATCACCCGTAACCGGTGAAGAGGTCGTGCTATGGAGCAACAAACCACAAACCTACAAGGTTCCCCTCACCGCTCAATCAGAGCCCGACCTGATTGTTAAACGGCCAAAAGCGTATGTTATACCGGTTCAATGGCAGACGGTGATCAAACGCCTTAAGGCTCATGGCGTCAAGATGACCACCTTCAAACAACCCACCACGTTGGATGTGGTTGTGTACCGCATGAAAGATATTCGATTGGGGTCAGGCTTTGAACCCGATCGTGTGGGTGGCGCCAAGCTACCAGGGTACGAAGGGAGATTGTTGATCAAAGGCACACCGGTGCCGGAAAAGCGCCGGGTTACCTACCCTGCGGGCTCTGTTGAAGTGCCTACCGATCAGCGATTGGGTACGCTGGCCATGAATTTGCTGGAACCCCGCAGCCCGGATTCCTTTCTGCAGTGGGGCTTCTTCAACAGCATGATGACCACCGGTGAAGAGCCGGAAATCTATGTCATGGAACCCATGGCGCGGGCCATGTTGGCACAAGATCCGAAGCTGGCTGCCGCCTTCAAGGCCAAGCTGAAATCAGACAAGGCCTTTGCTAATGATCCCCATGCCCGCCTGATGTGGTTTTTTGAGCATACCCCCTACATCGACAAGAACCGGTATCTCTACCCAGTCGGCGTGATACCCGCCAAATCGACCAGCTAAAGCCCCCCCGACAGGAAAGTTATGACAGGAATGGCAGTGGATTTTTCGAGATGGCAACGGCAAAGATGTAGCCAAAAACAACGATGGCGGACAGAGCCATTACGGCCTTCACTTTCGCTGGACGCCCCGGCCGGATCGCCATGGCGCCCAGCATGATGTAGACGACTACCGCCACCAGCTTGGCCTGAAGCCAGGGAAAGCTCCAGGCTGACAGCAGGGATGCCAGCCAGAGACCACAAATCAGCAGGAAAGTATCAATGACATGAGGAACAATCTTCACCCAGCGTTTTTGCAACCACTGGGAACCGGTCATTGACCAGCAGGCCCGGATAAAGAACAGGCTCAGGCTCAACAGAGCCAGGGTCATATGCAGATGCTTGACGACCATGTACATGTAATCACTCCACTCATTTAAATCAACGCGGACAACGATAGCTTCCACTATCGGCACAGGGCAACAGACAGCGTTTTTTTCAACAATGCATCATGCCCTGCGGCACGACTACGGTAAATCCCTAGTCCTATTTATTTTCCTGCAGACCACCCTGCGCTCCCCCTCAATACAGCAAGCCAGGGCGTGAAAGTGACAACTGACTCATGGCCTTCCAGTCTGGGTAACCACAGTTATTTTTCGTTTTGTCAATATTGATCAGCATCGGCCTTTGTTGGAATATACCGCGCCTCAACACCATATATAGTGTTCCTCCGCCTTCCCAAGCACACTTTAAGGGATCACCCGGAAACACATCGTCCCTGACCAACCTGACTCCCGGAGATGGATCGCATGACTGACATCATCAAGCGCGATGGCTCACGCAAGCCTTTTGACGCGCCACGTATTGCCAAGGCCGTGGCTAGCGCCCTGAATGATGTCCATCTCAAAGACGATGCCTTCGCCGAACAGGTTGCCCGTGAGATTGAGCAGAGTGTGGCAGGCTGTGATGTCGTCGATATCTATGACATCCAGAACCAGGTGGAAGACCTGCTGATGCGCAGCCAGTACTCCAACGCCGCGCGCAAATACATTGAATACCGCAAGAGCCGGGATATTGAGCGTGAGTCCCGCAACGCCCTGAGCCGCGATATCCTGAGCATTATCAACCAGGATAACGAAGAACTGCTCAACGAAAACGCCAACAAAGACAGCAAGATTATCCCCACCCAGCGCGATCTGCTGGCGGGTGTTGTTGCCAAGCATTACGCCAAGCAGCACATCCTGCCATCCCATATCAGCACCGCTCATGATCGGGGTGAGATCCATTACCACGACTTGGATTACGCGCCCTTCTTCCCCATGTTCAACTGCATGCTGATCGATATCGAAGGCATGATGACCAACGGGTTCCGTATGGGGAATGCGGAAATTGAAACACCGAAGTCCATCACCACGGCGGCGGCGATTACTGCCCAGATCATTGCCCAGGTTTCCAGCCATATCTACGGCGGCACCAGCATCAACGAGATTGACCGGATCCACGCGCCTTACGTTCGCAAGACCTTTGACAAGCATCTTACCCAGGGCATGCGCTGGATTGGTGACGAAGACAAGGCCCGTGAATACGCCATGGAAATGACCGAAAAAGATTGCTACGACGCCTATCAGGCGCTGGAGTATGAGGTCAACACCCTGCACACTGCTAATGGTCAGACGCCGTTTGTTACCTTCGGCTTCGGTCTCGGCACCAGCTGGGAAGAACGCTTGGTACAGAAATCGATCCTGAAAAATCGGATCCGTGGTCTGGGCCGCAACAAGAAGACCCCGGTCTTCCCCAAACTGGTGTTTGGTATCAAGAAAGGCGTGAACTTCTCCTCAGAAGATCCTAACTACGACATCAAGCAACTGGCTCTGGAATGTGCCAGCAAGCGGATGTATCCCGACATTCTGAATTACGACAAGCTGGTCGAAGTTACCGGTAGCTTCAAGACCCCAATGGGCTGTCGTTCATTCCTGAATACTTACGAAGAAAACGGCAAGCTGGTACACGACGGCCGCAATAATCTGGGTGTGGTCTCCCTGAACCTGCCGCGCATTGCTATTGAAAGCGCCAAAGCGGAGCAGGATAAAGACGCCCGGGAAGCAGCCTTCTTCAAACTGCTGGATCAGCGCCTGGAGCTGGCCCGTGAAGCCCTGATGACCCGTATTCAGCGCCTCGACAAGGTACGCGCCTGCGTCGCGCCAATTCTCTATGTAGAAGGCGCCTGTGGTGTTCGCCTGAAGCCCGAAGACAAGGTCAGCGAAATCTTCAAGAATGGTCGTGCGTCCATCTCCCTGGGCTACATCGGCATCCACGAAACCATCAATGCTCTCTACGGCCAAGGCGACATCTACGATTCCGCTGAACTGCGCCAGAAAGGTCTGGCGGTTGTTGAGTATTTGCGCAATGCCGTGAATCGCTGGAAAGGGGAAACCGGCTATGGCTTCAGCCTCTACTCCACGCCCAGCGAAAGTCTGTGCGACCGTTTCTGTCGTCTGGATGAGAAAGCGTTTGGTGTGATTGAAGGTGTCACCGACAAAGGGTACTACACCAATTCCTTCCACCTGGACGTCCAGAAAAAAGTCACCCCTTACGACAAGGTGGATTTTGAACAGGATTACCCGCAGTACGCGTCCGGCGGTTTCATTTGTTATGGCGAATATCCGAACATGACCCATAACCTGAAAGCACTGGAAAACGTCTGGGACTACACCTACGACAAGGTTCCTTATTACGGCACCAATACTCCAAACGACTCCTGCTATGTTTGCAGTTACGAAGGAGAATTCAACGCCACCACCCGTGGATTTGAATGCCCTCAGTGCAAGAACCGCAACTCTGACAAGATGTCAGTGACCCGCCGTGTATGTGGTTACCTGGGTCAGCCCAACAGCCGCCCCTTTATCCGCGGCAAGCAGGAAGAAGTGGTTCGTCGCGTCAAACACCTCTAACCTGTCCTAACCTTAGGTCGGCCATTACCCGATAATGGCCGACTGCTACCGTCCGAGTCGCCATGAACTATCTCCAGTATTACCCGATTGATGTCGTCAATGGCGTTGGCACACGCTGCACGCTGTTTGTCAGTGGGTGTGACCATTTCTGCAAAGGCTGCCATAATTCCAGCTCCTGGAATGCAGCTGGCGGTCACCCTTTTACGGCAGACATGGAAGATCAGATTATCAAGGACCTCGGTGATACGCGTATTCATCGTGATGGGCTCTCCCTGTCCGGTGGAGACCCTTTGTTTCCTGGCAATATTGATGGAATTCTGCAACTCGTGAAGCGGGTCAAAGCAGAATATCCCAATAAAGACATCTGGCTCTGGACCGGCTACACGCTGGAGACTCTGACAGATCGTCAACGTGAAATCATGGATTATGTTGACGTTCTGATTGACGGAAAATTTGAGCTGGATAAGCGAGACCTTTCACTGGCGTGGCGTGGCAGCAGTAACCAAAGAGTCATTCATTTGCACGAATTGGATTAATACCTAGGCAGAGTCTAGTTGCAGCTTAATCCCCTCTTCCTTTAACTGAGCCAATATTCGTGCATAGTGACTGCCTTTCCAGAAGACCTGCAGGCATTCATCGCATTGATAAAAAGTATCGTAATAACGGCGTGTGTCTGGCGGGATTCGATGCCATATCTGCTCGGCACTGACGGATTGCAGCTGACCATTACAAACACAACAACGGGTAAACGGTTTGAAGTTCGATTCCAGCTGCAGCGACTGAGCCACTTCTTTCAGTTGTTTAACAGGATCAGTATTTCGTAGCCAATACCCATGAGTCACCCGGCTATTTTTCAATATGCCCAGATCCCGGGTCAGAATAATTCGGTGTGTTTGCTGACTGACCGCTATGATCGTTTTGTCTTCATAATCATTCTGATAAAGGACATCCAACCCCAGAATCCGCAGATAACGTGCGAGCCTGCCAAGGTGAACATCCGCAATAAAACGGGGATGGCGTAATGGCACAGGCCGCAAGCGGTTCATTGACTGGATATCAAACCGTTCAAAAACCGGATAGACAGCTACCCGCTCTCCACCGCGTACTGGATGGCTAAAGCTTACCGGCTTTCCATTCACAAGAATGAGATCCACTTCCGTATGCGGCACCTGCTGCGACTCTATCAGATCTTTAACAGCAGGCTGCCCGATAAACCTTACCCGATGATCACACTGTCGACAGTGCCGGGGCAAAAAATCATTCAGTTCCGCGTAAAAACGAAATATGGCCTCGCGCTTAATAAATGCATGCCTGTTCACATCACATCAACAACCTGTTTATCCGGTAAGACAGCGACAGGTTTACTCCTGCTATCTATGCTCTGAAAACCAGCGTTTTGTTTCGCCCTGATCAGACGACACTGCATTCGGTTCCAGAAAGATGGTCACCACAGACCTTGATTACAGCACCCTGACAGGTTCCATCCTGCTACAACCCAATGACTCACTAAGCTGGAAAGGTAACCTTTGGTTTCTGCTCATACTGTCGGGTCTGTCGCTCACCATTGCTACCAGCCTGATGTTCGCTGGCGCCTATCTGGTATTGCCCTTCTCGCTGCTGGAAATCATAGCACTCGCTGCCGGCCTGTATTACTGCGCCTGGCAACGTCAGCGCAAGGAAATCATTACCTTTACGGATTACCAGGTGACGATTGAGAAAGGTCATTATCAACCTCAAACAACCCTTCATTATCATCGCATTTGGGCGCATTTTGTTGTCAGGCAGCCTGCACACCGCTGGGAACCCCATAGCGTCTGCATACGCTCCCATGGCAAAGAGGAAGAATTGGGCACGTTTCTCAGCAGGGAGGATAAAAAAATTCTCATTGCCCAATTAAGGCGATTTATACAACAACCGCGCTAACTGTTTTCAGTTTTTGATTATTCGTTGAACCTATTCAATACCAGACAGCTTCTCTTCCTAAACCTTGTTATCCGCCTTAATCAACCAACAACCGGTATTGGATGACTACATCGCACGCACCGTGAGTGTCACCGTATCCTGATAAACACCAGGAGGTAGACCGCCTACTGTCGCATCTGTCATGACAATATTGACTTCCGCCATCTCACCGGCCGCACAGTCCAGCCTCAGACTGGCTGGCAGTGTCTGTAGATCACCACTATCAGACGTTAATTGATCCGTTATTTCCTGCGAGCCAGCAGACCCGGCCTTCCAGAAAATACGATACCCTCCACCCGTGCCTTGTGCATCTTCCAACCGTCCGCGATATTTTGAGCGCGCTTCCAGTGCATAGGCGCCTGTGCTGCTGTAAACACAGATATTCGGATTCGACGCTGCCCACTCACTGCCGGTATCACTCAGCAACAGATCTTCCAGGTTCTTGATCTGTACCTGGTCGCCATTTCTTATCCTGACAGGAATACCAATCGTTTCATTCTGTCCCGATACCGTCACCTGCAACAGACTCTCATAATGCCCTGCCGGAAGCGTTCCAAGGTTCTTGAAATTCAGATGCAGCTTGGCATCATGCCTCGCAGAATTACAGCCTGATCTGAAGGTCACTGGATAAGACGTTTGCTTATCGACTGGATCAACCCGTTGGCCACTGTCTTTAGGCTCCATGACCAAGGTGTAGTCCTGCCCATTAGCAGCGCCCCCCACAGGCAATACCGTGAACCCCCCTGATGTCAGCGGAATCTCGGTAAATGAAAGCATGATGGTTGTATTACTGGTCGTGGAACAGAGACTAACCGTAGAATCGGTATAATCGAGTTTATCGCTAGCGGAAAGGTCACTGATCTGGATATCAATGAGCTGCTCAGAGTTCTTTCCAAACTGAATCATCGCACTGCTGGTCGATGAGAAAAACACCCCTATTAATGCACATAGCACACGTCTTGCTATCATATCCTTCTGCATCCTTACTGAATAATCCGCTTCAGCAATTGTTATCAGCTACAGACGAAGCCCTCACTCGCTCTTCGAGAGCATGAAACACTCCCTATGATAATTAACGAGCCAGTACGCCAGTTCAACCATCTTTACTGATGTTTTACGGGTCAATCAAATATATTCCGAGCATGCGATATCCATGCCTATATCGCATCGCAAGTGACATTCTGTTTTATTCAATTTGACAGCATCCTGCACACACAGGTTATCGATAAAATAATGAACCCATCAAAACGAGCAGCGATTCAGAGAGACCAGTTTACCAATCAGTAATATTGCATCGTCATAGCTGAGATTCGATTCATAAATCATGTTATCGAGCAGTACACGATAATAATAACTGTCCTGCTTCAACAGTCTGCAATGGGGCAGCGCTTCCAATCCATACCCCGGCGAATAAGCAGAAGACGTCCAGCCACTTCCAGCCGTATGGCCCGCCCCCTTGATCTTAATCGTGGTGTAACCCTGGCTTAGCAAGCCGCAGCAACTCGCTTATGTCGAAATGCTTCTCTTCGCCAGCCTTAACGTAAAGGGTATACGTTGTCGCCTCTTCATAGCTCGGTGGCAAATCATAGTACGGAGGCGCCGAGGGCTGTACAGCGGGCAAACCCGCTGCATATAAAACCAGCAACGTTGAGAATGGAATGACGGATGAATACCACTTGCTCATATTGAATCCTTTATTGATTGCACGCTTTAAAAAGGCACCACATTTCAGGAGGCATGAACGTCATTGAGCCTGTTCAGTCCCCGTATTCAGTAGCAACAATAGGGATTCATAAAAATAGCCAACAAAGCATCACGTTATTAATTTTTATTGTTTATTTTTTGTTGTGATACAAAACAGTGAAAAAATGTTGATGATGGAGGGAAGATAAAAGGATTACTGGTTTTATCTAAGCCATTCAGAATGTCAGGGGTTAGAGCCCCCCTGACACGGGCATAGCATTATGCAGCATTCAAAGTACGTTCAACCCACTTCTTGAACTCAACACCATCCATCTTGAGCTCATCACCGCCCATGATATCTGCCTGCAGTCGGAAGAAGTTAACGTACAAAGTATTACCCTTGAGGTAGTAGTCATCCATGTGCAGGGGAAGAATGACCACTTCATAGTCACCGGCCACCTGAATATCACTCAGGTTCATCACCTTGAGTGGCGCCATCATGGCTTCCATCAGACCCATGTCTTCCATGGCCCACATATTATTGTTCCAGAAGCGGGATTCACACTGGTGATCCGCACTGAAACGTTCCCGGTTACTGATGGCGCTCAGCGCACGACGGACAGATTCAACGGTAAACTCATCCGAATAGACGGGTTTCATCGCCTCATGACCAGCAATGGACATAATGAATGCTTCCCCGACCTTATCCCTGTCACTGGTAGCCTGCCAGAAGTAGAACACCAACTCCATGATATCCATATTCATCTTGATCGCCATTACTGCTCCTCGCTGATCAGGTCGCCCAAGGTATGGGCTTATGCCCTGTTTGACGATACCCAGGCGGGTTGAACGGAAATACGGCAGTCATCCTAATGGCAACAGCGGCGTCTTTTTCATGACAAATGGCAAGGAAAGGTGAATAAAACTGGGGGATTGCGTGAACTGGCCGTCACGCTCTCCAACAAAGAAGGAGAGAAAGGCTCTACTGGGAGCGCTCTCTATAGCAGGAAGACATTTTTCGACGGACAAAAAAAACCGACTAACAATCGTTAGTCGGTTTTTTCAATTCTGGCGGTGAGGGAGGGATTCGAACCCTCGATACGTTGCCGTATACACACTTTCCAGGCGTGCTCCTTCAGCCACTCGGACACCTCACCAGCTGATCTGCTTTCGTCTCAGGCTGTGCCCCGAAAGCGAGGCGTACTGTATATCAGAAGGGGGCCTGAAACAACCTCCCAGCGTATAAAAAAGTTTAATTTTGCTGGAAATTCATAGCGTTAGTTATAAACCAATCCACTTCATAGTGGAGAACCACTCTTACCAAACTAAGCACGCTGATATTTTCCATAGAAGTCACTGATATCAGCACCCATCGGAACCAACATCCAGCAGAAGCAGGTATTGACCAATAAATCACTCCCCCCCTAGCACAGCAAAGACGACAACCTATTCCTATAGCCCCTCTCTCTATATTCTGGTTTAATCCTTGATCGAACGTTCAACTTACTGATCCATTGAAGCTATGCACCACTGGATTGAAACAACTATGACTTTACTCCGGTAAGTGCGTAATCAGAACAGTTTTTCACAACGTCCATAAACCCTACCAATAAGAAACGAAAAGATAATGTTTGATATAGGAAAAGAATACCACCGAAGGACTGAGATCCACGGCAAATATAAGGGGCAAGCTCAAGGTGGGATATCAACACCGAAGGATTACCCAGTCATATTTCTATTCACCTCTGACCAAGGTGAACAACACGGGTATTTTGACCACTTTCATAACGATGGCACCTTCCGCTATACGGGTGAAGGCCAGGTAGGCGATATGAAAATGGACGCTGGCAACAAAGCCATCAAGAATCACAAGAACACTAACAAAGCAATCTATTTATTTGAGTATACCCGCAGAACCTACGTCCGATATTTAGGTCAAGCAGAATATATTACTCATCACGAAGAGCTGAGACCCGATCGAGAGGGCAACATTCGGAAAGTGATAGTCTTTCATTTGGACATTGACTCGGCGTACAGCAACCAGCCAAACCCAAATATTACCCTCAATAGCAGTAAAAATATCAAAGATCTAAGCAACAAGAGCATAGATGAACTCCGCATGGCTGCCTTAACAAAGTCGAGTAATATACCTTCTACCCGCGACAAGGTAATGCATGCTTTCTACAGATCAGAAGCAATCAAGCAGTATGTTAAAGAAAGGGCCAAAGGAAAGTGTGAAGGCTGTAACAAACCTGCACCATTTATTGCCAAGAAGGGCCCCTATCTCGAGTGTCATCACTTATATCGATTATCTGATGGCGGTCCTGATCATCCAAATAATGTCATCGCACTATGCCCCAACTGCCATCGCAAGGCGCATTTTTCACTAACCGCCAAATCATTTAACGAGCAATTAATTATGCAAGCTCAAATAGCTGAAAGTATGACCAAATAAATCATACAGCGATAAAAGTACCTAAATTACTGTTTGCTATTGCTAGTCCCTAAGGGCAGAAAAACATACGGACATAAAAAAGCCTGCCACCCAATGGGTAGCAGGCTTTTCAACTCTGGTGGTGGACATTTAACAAAAAGTTACTTATTACCTCATAAACCGAAAAAAGACTTTTTTATGCAAAATGCAGCCTGATAAGAAAGATCGACATTTTCAACACGTTTTTTCTTAGCCATAACCTTTTTGTCATTTGTCGCTCTTGATTAAAAATATATGATTCAGCACTTATTTAACATAAGCCGAAATTAGAAATATGGAACGTACTAGTTATCACCTGCCAAAAAACATTCTCAGTGACATAGAGGAAAGCCCTACTCCATCTGACTCAAACAATGGAGAAGGACAGGCGGAAGCAGCTGCAAACTTGCCACATGATGTCGAATCCCTTACTCCTTCAACGCCATTGGATCAATATCCTGTAAGTAGGACAATGCCATCACAGCAAGTGGCTGTTAGAGCTACTGATAACTGGGTCGATGATGAGACATTAGATAGTATTATTAATATGCTTAGCAGGAATCGCACTGGTGAAGATGATCGAGGCAACATAGACATTGGCACTCAAACCGAAGCCCTTTCTCTACCAGCTTCCGACCAAGCATCCCCACAAGTAGCACAAGCTACAGCAATCACTGACACATTGTGCGAGGAGATGATTGAACGCCTAGAATTAATGCGAAAACAGTTAGCTGCAAAACCCACGACAATAAGGGAAATGCGCAATCAACAAGAACAACATAATCTATTCATTATCCGCAATTGGATTGATCAGCGAACAAGCAACCCTGAAAATCAAATCAGACTTTATCGCTCCTTTGCTGATCTTTCGCAATCATTAAACAACCATAATGATACTGCAGGTATTCTCGCCTTAATAACAGGCCAAATCCCTCAACACCCAAACCATAACTTAATATTGAGCACTCAACTTTTTAATGACAAAAACTTTAGAACAAGTTGCTACTTAAAGCTTGCATACAATCTATCTGAAATATGCCAAACAAATATAAGGGATGGAGATTTGCCGTCTTACGAGTCAAATATGGCTAGAGCCCTGAGTGCACTAGGAATTGTAAGAGAGATGGCGAATCATGGCGTATCACTCACTTCGGAACAAGATATGCTATACAACATGCTGGCGAGTAAATTACGTTAGCCTTGGCA
The DNA here is from genome assembly GCA_964291505.2 of uncultured Kistimonas sp. Classification (GTDB taxonomy): domain Bacteria; phylum Pseudomonadota; class Gammaproteobacteria; order Pseudomonadales; family Endozoicomonadaceae; genus Kistimonas. Next base: position 2,003,982 of record OZ220216.1, read on the forward strand.
GCCCATCCTCCTGGATTTAGTCAAGTACCCACCGTACTAGCCAAACCAATAGCCCCTTTTACACTCTGAATAGCGGCAAACTAAAAAGGTGATGAGTTACACCAATCGCATCTACAAAGCCCTAAGCTTGGCACCTGATACTTTTAGCCATCATCAAGGCATTTTCTTTGGAACGATGTCTCGTCAACCTCAGTTACCCGAAGGTTTTGAGGATACGGATTTTCAGTTCACCACCCTCGCCAGTGGGCAGTTAAACAGTAGTTAAAAAACGCGATTGGTATTAGCACTCCAAAACAAAGGCATCCCAAAGAATAGGGCTTATATCCCCCAAGAACGCAAAAAGCCTGCCACCCAATGGGTAACAGGCTTTTCAATTCTGGCGGTGAGGGAGGGATTCGAACCCTCGATACGTTGCCGTATACACACTTTCCAGGCGTGCTCCTTCAGCCACTCGGACACCTCACCAGCTGATCTGCTTTCGTTTCGGGCTGTGCCCCGAAAGCGAGGCGAAATGTATACCAGTTCCGTGCCATAAACAACCTCATCCGGCACACTCTGCGGCATTTACGGAACAGGGGCGTTAAAACCACTACCCATTTCCATGGACCATCATTGCGACAGCTCCACCCTGCCCGCATCCATATATTGAGGCGATATAACAAAGGTGATTAAATGCAGTTTATTGACTGTCAAAACGACAAACCGGCATTTTCCACCTTCCAGGCACTACTATGGACTCCGTCAGCGGGACTGTTACCTTCCATCATCCTACACGCAAGCCCGCGACCGAAATTCTTTCTGATACCATCGTCCACCTTGATGCCTTCAGTCGCCATATTCATCACACCCGCTACCATTGCCCGATTTACTGCTGGCTGGCGGCAGGAAAGGTGAAATTCCACAAGGTCTTTATTGAATCTCGCGTTTTCCTTTATATGGAATACCGGGATCGCCGTGGTGCCAGCTGTTACCGGCAGCGGCAATTCAAGCACCTGGAAGACGCATTGCTGTTTCTGGAGCAGGAAGCTGCGCAGATGGAGCTTCCCAGTATCTGCGGGGAGGAAACGGCCAAACGGCCGATCAAGCTGCCGGACCAGAGCCAGGCAGCCTGATAGAGAGTTACGGGTTAGCCAACGGAACGATTTCAAAAATATCCCGCAGCATCGGCTTCAAGCCGCCAAAGAAGTATTCCACCGCGATAACCATCACGATCAAACCCATAATCCGCATCAGCACCTTGTTACCACTTTCACCCAGGCGATCCATGATCGGCTTGGCAAACAGCAGGAACAGGTAGGTCACGCCAATCACGGTCAGGATTGACAGGAACAGCACCGAACGGAACAAAATATCCTTGTGCTGTTCCATCAAGATGATCACGGTTGCAATAGCACCCGGACCACAGATCAACGGAATCGCCAGCGGCGTGATCGCCACGTTGTTGGTGTACTCCTCAAGATCTTCCATCTCTTCCTGTTTGTCGATCCGGGTACGGCCCATACGCGCCTGAACCATTTCATAGCCCATCAGGAAGAACAGCACACCACCAACGATCTTCAGGCTGTTCACTGAAATCGCGAACACCTTGAAAATAATGGATCCAGTCAACGCGAAGGTGACCAGAATCGCGAAGGCCGTCATGGTGGCTTTCAGGGCGACATGGCGCGCCTGCTGCACGGGCAGGTCTGCCGTGATCGAACTGAATACCGGTGTAATGCTGACCGGGTTGATCATGGTAAATAATGAGGTCAGACAAAGGAGTGCGAACTCCATGAGGCTGTGAGCCATCTACCTAACTCCAGGGAACTGTTCTCTCGAAACGGATGAATAGTAATAGCGTCTGATTGATGCGTGATTAACGCGGGCGCTTTCGCTTAGAATACGTTAGCCGATACGGTGCGCCCCAGAACGGGCCGCCTACCCTGCCGGCTGAAATCTATGTTGTTGAAGGCGCGCATTCTAACGCAGCTTTCCCCGCAACAGTAGACCCCGCGCCCGATAGATTGTTCTTTTTTATCAGCGCAGTTCAGAAAAAAACAATTTTTCCAAAGGATGAGGTTTCTCAGGTTGCGGCCTATCTCAGCCAGCCTGCGGAAACCCGGTATAACGGTAACGCAGTGACACAGACCAATACCCGCTCCGGCCTTTTTTTTGCGATCGCCGCTTTCAGCTTTTATGGCTTTATGCCGGTTTACTTTAAACAGGTGGAAGCCGCCTCCGCCATGGAGGTGCTGGCACACCGGGTATTTTGGTCGTTTCTATTACTGGGTGGCGCACTCTGGCTGCTGAGTTTCTGGCAAGGTTCGGCGTGTAGGCAATCCCTTAAGGCGCTGCGGAACTGGCGAACCTGTCGGATACTGCTGCTCTCCTCCAGCCTGATTGCCGTGAACTGGCTGACATTTATCTGGGCCGTGGGCAATGATCGCATTACCGAGGCCAGCCTTGGCTATTTCATCAATCCGCTGGTCAATGTTCTGCTGGGCATGCTGTTTTTGCAGGAACGTCTTACACGCCCTCAAGTCCTGGCCGTTCTGCTGGCCTTAACCGGTGTTGCCTGGCAGGTCATCACAACAGGCAAGTTGCCCATTGTGGCACTGGTACTTGCCATTACGTTTGGTTTTTACGGGTTGGTTCGCAAACAAGCTGCATTGCCAGCGGTTAGCGGTCTTCTGGCAGAAACGGCATTAATGCTGCCTTTCTGCCTGGTCTGGTTTGGCTATCTGGTCAGCACAGACAGCCACGTCTTTCGGGTAGAACAGCCGGAACTCAGCCTCTGGCTGATGTTTGCGGGCGTTATTACAACCGTACCACTGCTTCTGTTCACAGCCGCAGCAACACGCATCCGGCTATCAACACTGGGGTTCACCCAGTACATCGGTCCCAGCCTGTCGCTGTGTCTGGCGATTTTTGTGTATAACGAACCGTTCGACAATAACCGGCTGGTCAGCTTTCTGTTTATCTGGATAGCGTTGGCTGTCTTTACCGCAGACAGCCTTCGACGGGGATGGCGGCAGGGTGCCTGATCAGGCGCCCTGATCCTGCTCAGCGACTTCAATCGGCTCAGAAACCTCAAGCCCGAGAATGCCTTCCTTGAACGTCCGGTTGATGGGGTTTTCACCAATCCAGACCGAGAGCAGTGCATTAAAGAAAGCCTTGCCCGGAATTATCCCTTTATCCTTGCCACTGATGCGAACCCGGGTGCCCAGCCCGGGAATATAATCAATTTCCCCAGTATCGCCTACCTTCATCCGCCCTTCAAACATACTGATCATGGTATTGATCTCGGATTCCAGCGCCTGCTGCTCCTCTTTGGTGATATTGAGCTGCAGGGCTTCATAGAGCGCATTAGCCACACGGCGGGCGCTGATCCGCTTCATCAGCACATGAAATACCATGCGTTTATGACCATCATCAGCAAAAATCGCCTCGGCCGACTGCATGGGCTGTTCCAGGTAGAGCTGGCCGATGTAGGTATTCACCAGCAGGTACTGGGTTCGCAGGGCCGCGCCATTCAAGACCAGCTCCGGGCGACTATCCCGAGCGGGAAGCACCTCGGGGATATCAACCCCCTTGATGGTCAGGCTCCAGGCCGGCGGCGCCAGCAAAAGGAGTAGTAGCGGCCATTTCAGCCAGATGAAGTGTCTGTTCCTGTCAAACTGCGACGATGAGAACAGGGATCCTACGGTCCTGGTGCGCCGTATTCCCATGACTCTCTCCTGTGATTGTTCTTTTTATCGTTATTATTGCTGTGCCAATGGCGGTCTCGCGCCCCTCATTACACGGCCCTGCGCACAAAAAAGCAATTCACTGCCCTAACCCGCTACCGTTGGTCGTTTCTCCTGACAGAAATCATCGCGATTTCCAACAGGCAGGCGCATATTGGCCATAATTAACGTATCACCATTTAAAAACCTCGTCTCCATCCCAATCTATAGAGGCATGATGTCATTTGAGTCATCCTCAGGGCCCGCAAAACCGGCATAGCGTCAGTTTCCTGACGGCAGGGATGGCAAAACCTGGAAACAGCATTCGGTGTACAATGAGCGAACAAGAGAAAGAATCCCCGGAAATCATTTCCGATGAAGCTGAAGAATCCACCCAGGCCGGCACCGGACTGGTCATTCCCCAGCAGGCGCTGCCAGACAAACTCTATTTGATTCCTGCCAGTAACCGGCCCTTTTTCCCGGCCCAGGTGCAACCACTGGTGTTCGCTGCCGCGCCTTGGGAAGACACCCTGAAGCGGGTCGCCCAGTCGGACCAGATGGTCATGGGATTGTCGTTCATCGACAATATCCCTGAGTCAGACGAAGCCACACCGGATCAATTCCCTGAGATTGGCTGCGCCGTCAAGATTCACAACCTGGTGGAAGTGGATGACCAGATCCAGTTCATCGCCCTCGGTATGCAGCGCTTCAAGATCGTCAAATGGCTACGCCGCACCCCGCCCTACCTGGTTCAGGTGACCTACCCGGTCAGCAGCGAGGAAGATCCAGACACCCTGAAGGCCTACGCCATGGCGCTGATCAACGCCATCAAGGAACTGCTGCCACTGAACCCGCTCTACAGCGAAGAACTGAAAAACTATCTGAACCGGTTCAGCCCCCGTGATCCGTCACCGCTGGCTGATTTTGCTGCAGCTATTACCACCGCCCGTGGTGCTGAGTTGCAGGAAGTGCTGGAAACCGTTTCTGTACAACGCCGCATGGAAAAAGTGCTGGTGCTGATCCGCAAGGAACAGGAAGTCGCCAAGCTGCAGAGCGAAATCAGTGAAGCCGTTAATCTCAAGATCAGCAAGCACCAGCGCGAGTTCTTCTTGAAAGAACAGCTCAAGGTCATTCAGCGGGAACTGGGTATTTCCAAAGATGACAAAACCGCAGAAATCGAAGAATTCCAGCAGCGCCTGAAAGGCAAAACGATTCCAGAACCTGTACAGAAGAAAATTGATGAAGAGCTGCATAAGCTGGCTTTGCTGGAAATAGGCTCACCGGAGTTTGGTGTTACCCGTAACTACCTTGACTGGGCTACCTCGGTTCCCTGGGGCGTCTGCTCTGAAGACAAACTGAATTTAGACAATGCCCGAAAGGTGCTTGATCGTGATCATGACGGACTGGACGACGTCAAAGACCGGATCATAGAGTTCCTGGCCGTTGGCGCCTACAAAGGCGAAGTCTCGGGCTCTATTTTGCTGCTGGTCGGCCCTCCCGGGGTGGGTAAAACCTCGATTGGTACATCTGTAGCCGAAGCCCTGGGACGTAAATTCTACCGTTTCAGTCTTGGCGGTATGCGCGATGAATCCGAAATTAAGGGGCATCGCCGCACCTACATCGGTGCTATGCCCGGCAAGCTGGTGCAGGCACTGAAAGAAGTGGATGTTGCCAACCCGGTGATTATGCTGGATGAGATCGACAAGATTGGCTCATCATTCCGAGGTGATCCCGCCTCCGCCCTGCTGGAAGTACTGGATCCCTCGCAAAACACCGAGTTCCTGGATCACTACCTGGACATGCGCATTGACCTGTCCAAAGTTCTGTTTATCTGTACTGCCAACCAGCTCGACACCATCCCTGGCCCGCTGCTGGACCGGATGGATATGATCCGTCTTGCCGGTTATATCACCCGAGAGAAAGTGGCCATTGCCAAAAACCACCTCTGGCCAAAGCAGCTGAAAAAGGCAGGACTGAAGAAGAGCCAGATCAAACTTTCTGATGCGACACTGAAACAAGTGATTGAAGGCTACGCCCGGGAATCCGGTGTTCGTCATTTGGAAAAATTGCTCGCACGGATTATTCGTAAGTCTGTCGTTCAAATCCTGAAAGAACCGGAGCTGAAGTTAACGGTCACTGCGAAGAATCTGCCTGATTATCTCGGTGCACCCTACTTCCGCAAAGAAAAAACTGTTCAGGGTGTCGGCGTTATTACGGGTCTTGCATGGACCTCACTGGGCGGTGCAACCCTGCCAGTGGAAGCTTCCTGTATCCATACACTTCGCCCCGGTTTCAAGCTGACCGGCAAGCTGGGCGAAGTCATGAAAGAATCCGCCGAAATCGCCTACAGCTATGTAATGAGCCACTTGAAAAAATTTGGCGGCCCCGCTGACTTCTTCGACAAGGCGTTTATTCACCTGCATGTGCCGGAAGGCGCCACACCGAAGGATGGCCCAAGCGCCGGTGTCACCATGGCCAGCGCCCTATTGAGTCTGGCGCGCAACCAGAAGCCACGACCACTGGCCATGACCGGTGAGCTAACACTCACAGGACTGGTATTACCGGTAGGCGGCATTCGTGAAAAAGTGATTGCGGCAAGGCGCAGCGGCATTTACGAAGTCATTCTGCCTGAAGCCAATAAGCGGGATTATGATGAATTACCTGACTACATCCAGGAAGGTATGACCGTACATTTTGCGAAACGATTCAGTGACGTCGTCAAGATTATTTTCTGATTACACTGACACCTCTTCAGCATGGGTACCCTAACAGCCCATGCTGTTTTTTCTTCTACACCAGAAAAGAGAAAAGCCGCGGAACCCATATATGCAGGTTGAGCGGCTTTCTTTCTTGCTTAAGCTCAGCAGCGTAGGCAACCCACGCTTGGACACTGTAGTGAGCTACTTATATTTATAGAAGCTACACATTTGAACGTCCATTATCTATCATACCGTTTAGCAATCTCAGTATGTCCAGATGTTATATTGGACGCTTTATGTAGCTTGTCTGTAGAAATCCAAATAAGTATCAACGCCTAATCGCACACTGCTATAACAAAAACAGACTACTTATTTAGACATCAACCGCTGCACAAACGCCTGATCGCCAAGAAAGCGTTTCACCGTATCCACGACAGCCTGAGTCTGACTATCAATTTCAAGATTCACCTTGTCACCCAGCTCTACCGTTGCAAACGTTGTTAAACGAAGAGTTTCGGGAATCAGATGAACCCGGAACTCATCGTCCGTTACAGTTTCACCCAGTGTCAGGCTGGCGCCATTCAGCGCGACATAGCCTTTTGGCATCAGATAATCCCGCCAGCGAGGATCAACCGTAAACAGAATGGTTGTATTTTCGGGCTCACGAATGACGTCTTTGACGATGACTGTGTCGTGAACATGCCCTGAAAGCAAGTGACCACCAATCTCATCGGAAAAACGTGCTGCACGCTCTACATTCACCAATGACCCTGCCTGCACATCGACCAGGTTGGTCACGCGCAGGGTTTCCTTCATCACATCAAACGAAATCTGACCATCACCAAACGCAGTCACCGTAAGACAGACGCCGTTTACTGCGATACTGGCGCCCGTCTTTAATCCCTCCAGCAAATCGGGATCCATTTGAATCGTCAGCGTTGAGAAATCCGGTTTGCTGTCAACCGCTGTGACCGGCATCCGGCCCTGCACGATTCCGGTGAACATACTGGCACTTACTCCTGTTCCGAGGTGTTCTCTTCGTTCTCTAAATGAATCAGCCGCTCCAGGGCGACCAGCGTATCTGGCGTATAAGGGTACTTTTCAGGTTCCGCCAACACCGCCTCCGGCTTTTCCCTGATCACGCCTGCCACTTCCTCTTCCTGCAAGGTCAGCAGGCCGTCATAGACACAGGTGAAAACCTTGCCCCACAACCGACACTCATCGGAGTGGTAATAAAAATGAAAACGGGGCGACAGTGGTACATCGCTGATACCCAGTTCTTCCGACAGCTCGCGGGCAGCCGCTGAATCATAATCTTCCCCTTCGGCCACCACACCACCAGCCGCGAGGTCAAAATAACCGGGGTAGACATCCTTGCTCAGCGTCCGCTTCTGAATATACAGATAACCGTCCGAATCAAAGACAAAGATAAACGTCGCCCGGTGACACAACCCGTCACGCCGCATGACCGACCGTGGCGCAGAACCTGTCACCTGGTTTTCCTCATCTACAATCACGACCTGCTCTTCGGACATGACAACCCTCCCAGTCGAATCCCGTTTTGTCGGTTCTTGTTCTGTGTTTTGTTCTATGCGTCTGCTTTCAGGGTACAGGTACGCGGCAATCGCTAACCCTGTCTGAGCCGATTGTTGTAATCCTCCCGATAAATTGCAAGCGCCTTTTCGGATCGGCAACAACCCGTAACATTTTACCCTTACGCAAACTGGACAGAGACCACCTCTCAGGGATATAACAGATTTATACGCCATTACTGACATTCAGGCGTATTCACTATACTGAACTGATAACCGGCAACTTTTTCATTATTCGCCGGTCAGAACACCACTCGAAATCATTCGTTCTTTCAGATTTTTTACGTTCACATGCAGAGGGAGATGTGCATGGGTCATTGCGATACTGTAACGACAATCGTCAACCCCACTGGGTCCATGAACGTGCTGTCCAGCCACGAGGTCAGCAAACTTCAGGACACCAGTAAAACGGGGCTTTACACCCTGTTCCGTCAGTGTGCACTGGCGGTACTGAACTGTGAGTCAGAAAAAGATAACGCACACGAATTGATGGCGGAGCATGAAGACTTCGACATCCGAATCATCCAGGAGCCTCGCGGGCTTAAACTGGAACTGATCAACGCGCCCGCCTGCGCATTCGTCAACAAGAAGCTGATTCTTGGCGTCAAAGAGAACCTGTTTTCCGTACTGCGCGACATCCTCTATGTGTTCAGCGAGATGGAAGAGCAGGGTCTCTTCGAACTCAATGAACCCCGGGATGTCACCAATCTGGTCTTCGAGATCCTGCGTCATGCCCGCGCCTTCATTCCCAAACAGCCGCCTAACATTGTCGTCTGCTGGGGTGGTCATTCCATTGGTCGGGAAGAGTACCTTTATACCAAAGTAGTCGGCTACCAGATGGGCCTGCGCGGCCTGGACATCTGCACCGGATGCGGCCCTGGCGCCATGAAAGGGCCGATGAAAGGGGCTTACATTGGTCACGCCAAACAACGTATCAACAAAGGTCGCTTTATCGGTCTGACTGAGCCCGGCATTATTGCCGCCGAAAGCCCAAACCCAATCGTTAATGAACTGGTGATCATGCCAGACATTGAAAAACGACTGGAAGCGTTTGTCCGTCTAGGGCATGGCATCGTCGTTTTCCCGGGTGGCCCGGGCACCGCCGAGGAAATACTCTATATTCTTGGCGTGATGCTGCATGACAAAAACCGGAACATCCCCTTCCCATTGGTCTTTACCGGCCCGAAAAGCGCAGAAGAATACTTCCAGCGTATTGATGAATTCATTGGCGCGACCCTGGGCAAAGAAGCGCAGGCACTCTATGAAATCATTATTGATGACCCTGCAGCTGTTGCCGAAGCCATGAAAAGCGGCCTGGACAAAGTCACCCGCTTCCGCCGGGCCAGCAAGGATGCCTACTACTTCAACTGGGAATTAACCATTGAGCGGTTGTTCCAGGAGACCTTCGAACCAACCCACGAATCCATGGCTGCTTTGACGCTGGCGCATGACATGCCGCCCAGTGAACTGGCAGCCAACTTGCGTCGTGCAATGTCTGGCATTGTGGCGGGTAATATCAAGGAAAGCGGCATCAAAACCATTCAGCAGCATGGCCCTTTCCGATTGTCAGGAGAACCGGAACTGATGCAGCGCATTGATGAACTGCTCAGCTCATTCGTTGCTCAGCATCGGATGAAACTGCCCGGTAGCCATTATGAACCCTGCTATGTCATCGACAACTGATCACTGACATAGTCACATGAGCCGGACAGCTTACAACTGTCTGGCCCAGCAATACATTTATCGAAGACAACAAAAAAAGGGATCTGCATTGCAGATCCCTTTTTATAGGATGGTAGGCGGTACTGGAATCGAACCAGCGACCTCAACGATGTCAACGTTGCGCTCTAACCAGCTGAGCTAACCGCCTATAAAGACGTTTTATGCACGAAGCATGTTGCCGATATCGGCGAAATTGGTAGGCGGTACTGGAATCGAACCAGCGACCTCAACGATGTCAACGTTGCGCTCTAACCAGCTGAGCTAACCGCCTTCAGATGCGCCGCATGATACTCACACAGCACTAAAACTCAATAGCTTGCCCGACTTTTTTACTGCAACCACGCTTATTCAAAGTATGGAAATGGTAGGCGATACTGGAATCGAACCAGCGACCTCAACGATGTCAACGTTGCGCTCTAACCAGCTGAGCTAACCGCCTTCTACAGTAACCAAAAAAACTGCCGGACAAAAAAACCGGATGCTCTCGCTTCCGGTTAATTGCAACTGATCACGCCATCTTTTTGATGGCTCCCCGAGCTGGACTCGAACCAGCGACCCAATGATTAACAGTCATTTGCTCTACCAACTGAGCTATCGGGGATCAGTTGATGGAGCGTATGGTACTGATCGTCCCAGATGAGGTCAACCGGTTTTCTGGGCTATTTCATTGCGTTATACCGCATCCAATAAAAAAGGCCTGTGACGACATTACCATCACAGACCTTTTAGCAGACTGATTAGCAGCGATTCATCAGGCAACCGCGATTTCCAGTCTATCCAGTGCCTTATCCAGCGCCTCCAGGCTGGTCGCAAACGACAATCGCATGTGACCTTCAGCTCCGAAAGCAGATCCCGGCACCATGGCAACACCCGCCTCAAGTAGTGATTCAGCCAGATCAAGATCAGACTTGTATCCTTTTGCTGCAATCACACCGGAGAAATCCGGGAAGCTATAGAACGTGCCATCGGCGTTAATCGCTTCTACACCCGGCAAACGGTTCAGGCGTTCTACCACATGGTCATGACGCTGCTTGAAAGCCTGAACCATAGTGGCCACACACTCCTGAGGGACCAGCCAGCGCCGCAACCGCAGCCGCCTGGGCAATTGAACAGGGGTTCGACGTGCTCTGGGACTGAATCTTCTTCATGCTGGCAATCAATGCCTTTGGACCACCGGCATAACCTATACGCCACCCGGTCATGGAATAGGCCTTGGAGACCCCATTCAATACTATGGTGCGATCATACAATTCAGGGCAAACATTCAGGATATTCACGAAGCTCTGCCCCGGCCAGATGATATGTTCATACATATCATCGGTTGCGACCATCACTTCTGGGTACTTCAGCAACACTTCCGCCAGCGCTTTCAACTCATCGGCACTATAAGCTGTACCGGTCGGGTTTGACGGGCTGTTAATGACCACCAACCGGGTTTTATCGGTGATAGCACTCTCCAACTGGTCAGCACTCATCTTGAAGCGGGTCGCCTGGGTGGTTTCCACAATCACCGGCACACCTTCAGCGATAGTGACCATATCTGGATAGGACACCCAGTAAGGCGCAGGAATAACCACTTCGTCACCAGGGTTCAACAACGCCAAGGACAGGTTAAAGAAGCTCTGCTTGCCACCGCAGGAAACCAGGATCTGCCCCGGCTCATAGTTAAAACTGTTATCCCGCGCAAACTTGTCAATAACCGCTTGCTTCAGCTCCGGTGTACCGTCCACCGCGGTATACTTGGTCTTGCCATCATGAATCGCCTTGATGGCCGCTTCCTTGATATGATCCGGTGTATCGAAGTCCGGCTCGCCGGCGCCAAGGCCAATAATGTCCTTTCCAGCCGCACGGAGTTCCGCCGCCCGAGTGGTCACCGCCAGGGTCGGGGAAGGTTTGATACTCTGAACTCTACGGGAAAGTTGCTGGTCCAAGCTGATATCCTCTTTATTTCGGGAAGCGTCTCACCCGGGATCGGGGGCTTCCGGCCAGGCAGACTGGCCTGTTGTATAAGGAATTGGCACACTAACTTGTCATTCGACGCAATACTACATGATCCACAGGATAGCAGGAACCCATGGGCCCACGATTCCAGGTAGTCTCCGATTTCCAGCCCGCCGGCGACCAGCCGGACGCCATCCGTAAACTGACCGCCGGCGCCGACAGCGGCCTGGCCTGCCAGACACTGCTGGGGGTGACCGGTTCCGGTAAGACCTTCACCATCGCCAATGTCATCCAGAACCTGCAGCGCCCGACGTTGATCATGGCACCCAACAAGACCCTGGCGGCACAGCTTTATGGTGAGTTTCGGGAGTTCTTTCCCAATAATGCCGTCGAGTATTTTGTCTCTTACTACGATTATTACCAGCCGGAGGCCTATGTCCCCTCCTCCGATACCTTTATTGAAAAGGATGCCTCAGTAAACGATCACATCGAACAGATGCGACTCTCTGCCACCAAGGCCCTGATGGAGCGGGATGACGCCATCATCGTCGCAACAGTGTCTGCCATTTACGGTTTGGGTGATCCGGAGTCGTATTTCAAGATGGTGCTTCACCTGAGCCGTGGTGACACCATTGATCAACGACAGGTATTGCGTCGACTGGCAGAGCTTCAATACACCCGCAACGATATGGAGCTGAAACGAGCCACCTACCGAGTTCGCGGCGATGTCATTGATATTTTCCCGGCGGACTCAGAAAAAGAGGCCATACGGCTCGAGTTGTTTGATGATGAACTGGAAAACATCAGCTGGTTTGATCCCTTAACCGGTGAAGTTCTGCGCCGCGTTCCACGGGTGACCGTTTTTCCCAAGTCCCACTACGTTACTCCCCGACAAACCATTCTTGATGCCATTGATTCCATCAAAGTTGAACTGGAAGAACGGTTACAGGTATTAAGAGAAAACGACAAGCTGGTAGAAGCACAACGTCTGGAACAGCGTACCCGCTTTGATATCGAAATGATGGTGGAACTGGGTTACTGCACCGGCGTTGAAAACTATTCCCGCTATCTCTCAGGCCGGGGACCGGGTGAGCCCCCACCTACCCTGTTTGATTATCTGCCTGACAATGCGTTGCTGGTTCTTGATGAATCACATGTCACGGTGCCACAAATCGGCGGCATGTACCGGGGTGACCGCTCACGAAAGGAGACGCTGGTTGAATATGGTTTCCGCCTGCCCTCCGCGCTCGACAACCGCCCCATGAAATTTGAAGAGTGGGAAAGCAAGCGACCACAAACCATTTTTGTTTCTGCAACGCCCGGCCCCTATGAAAAAGAACACCAGGACCAAGTTGTTGACCAGGTGGTTCGCCCCACAGGCCTAGTCGACCCTGAGATTGAAGTACGCCCAGCCACAACCCAAGTCGATGATGTACTGTCTGAAATCAACAAGCGCACTGCCCAGGGGGACCGTATTCTCATCACTGTGCTGACCAAACGCATGGCAGAAGACCTGACAGAATATTTGTCTGAACAAGGTGTTAGAGTTCGCTACCTTCACTCCGATATTGATACCGTCGAACGCGTTGAGATTATTCGCGATTTACGTATCGGCGCCTTTGATGTTCTGGTGGGCATTAACTTGCTTCGGGAAGGCCTTGATATGCCGGAAGTGTCGCTGGTAGCGATACTGGATGCTGACAAGGAAGGCTTCCTGCGCTCAGATCGATCACTGATCCAGACTATAGGTCGCGCAGCCCGAAACCTTAACGGTAAAGCGATCCTCTATGCCGACCGCATTACGGGTTCCATGCAACGAGCGATGGATGAGACCGAACGTCGAAGAGAAAAACAGCTGGCCTTCAACAATGAACATAACATTACGCCTAAGGGCGTCACCAAGCAGATTGCGGATATCATGGAAGGCGCTATTCCCGGACGACGCGCCAAACAAACACGCAAGGCTGCCGAGGTAAAAACAGAACAACCGATAGATACAAGTGCACTGGATCCGAAACAGCTCGCTAAAACGCTGAAATCACTGGAGCAGCAAATGTTTGAACATGCCAAGAATCTTGAGTTCGAAGAAGCCGCTGCTGTGCGTGATAAGATCAACCAATTGAAAGAGAATGTTCTAAAACACTGACACAGCTTGTCAGTGCATACCTCGTAGCGGCACCCAACAAAAAAGGGCTTCCTATTTGGAAGCCCTTTTTACCGATGATCATGCACTACTGAACAACAACGTTCTTTTTATTCGCCTCAACGACTTTTTTACCAATACCCCTGACATTGCTCAACTCTTCAATGCTGGTGAAGTTGCCGTGCTTCTTGCGGTATTCAACTATCCGCTTGGCGATAGTTTCACCCACATACTTGAGCTCTTTATCGAGAATCTTGGCACTGGCCGTATTGATATTGATCTTCCCGGATTTACCTTCAGCAAACGCAAGAGTGCTGAAGCTAAGAATAGCAACGAGCAAAGCGGCGAAGATATTACGTGTCATAGGTATCATTCCTTTAATAACCTTGAGGGGGGGAAACAAGACTTGCGTCTTATTTACAGTCTTAAGCTAGCCACTATTGAGGCAGTTTGCAAGACAACTTTCTGTTATCAGGAAATTATTAGGGGTATCAAGTATCTGCTCTTCCTGTGACCGTATATGGAGAATTTAAAATTCACTGACAACAATGTCTTCTATTCTAGGCAGGTCATACTTATCAATCTCATTGATAAGTATCAACTCAAACATGTCAGCAAATTGAAGATATAACCTAAACACACAAGACTAAAACTAGCGGGCAGTCTAGATGCTGCCCAGAGGTATCTATTGGTCTCTTAGCTCTTCAAGCGTTTTATTGATAAGAGTACTGGAGGTACCTTGTGTATATGGAAAATAAATTACTTTGCAGCCTACATGTTCAAGCTCCTTTTCATGAGCCTCCCATTTCGGTGTCTCATACCAGTCGTCTCCTACAAATAAATAACTGGCATGATTTTTCCTGGCAGCTGTTGCCTTATCCATATTATATTGAGGTATCGCTACATCAACATATTTACAAGCCCTCACTACCTCAATTCGTTCATGATAGGGTATTACTGGATCTTTTCCTTTATACGCTACAAGCTCATCTACAGTCACTCCAACCACCAACTTATCACACATTGCTTTTGCATTTCTTAGCAAATTGACGTGGCCAATGTGAAAAAGATCATAGACACCACTTGTATAGCCAATAACCATTATTTCAATACCTTAATATTTTCTTCAAACCATATTTCGTAAGAGGTCATTTGCTTTTTATTTTCAAATATCGCAGACAAATCAACTGGAAAGCCGACCTTTTTTTCATAAGCAAACTGGTGTCCTCTGTACTTTGATAAAACTTCTCGCAAAGGAACCTTTCCTAAGCCATTTAACATTAATTGCTGCTTAGAATAACCGACAGCAATTTTAAATGTATGCCAATTTGCAATAGGTTCACGACCTTCAATGCCACCTGCCATCAGCGCAAAATCTAAGCGTCTAAATAAAATAGGAAGATGGTACCGTATAAAAAACCATCTTACAGTCTCAAACACAGAATCAAAATTGACAGAGTTAAATAACTGTTGAAATTTTTTATATGTTTCTGATTGGCTATCAGGAACAATGTAGCAGTATTTTTCAAGAAAAACATCTAAGTCAAACTCATCAGCTTGAGCAGCCCATGAGTATATCCTGTCATAGCCACCAAAAAATTCATCTGCACCTTCACCAGACAGAAGTACCTTTACACCATCCTTAGCTGCTTCTCTGGATATTCTATAAAGTAGAACTTCATTTGGCACAGACATAGGCTCACCTCTTAACTCGAGCAAATACTGAAAATCCTTCATGTACTGCTCATTTGAGGATTCGAAAACCGTTAAATTTTTGACATCCTGAGATTTGAGGTACTCAATATCTTCATCCCCATTGAAACCAATCGAGTAGAGCCTATCAATTTCGCCAATTTCCTTGAGTAAGTTACTATCAACACCTTTACTTAAAAGCAGTCCAATAGGCGCATCTGAAACTTTTCTTGAAGAAACCCCCTTTTCCAACGCATTCTCTAGATCCGCCAGATTTTGATTTTTATATTCTTTCTCTAGAAATTCTACACAATCAAAGTATTTACCTGAAACCAAACAATGACCAGGTTCTACAATGTTAACGCCCTCAAAGTATGAACCTGAAAAAACAGGTGCTCTAGCAGCTTTATATTCCTCAATCGACTGTATATTCGTACCTAAACCAAATATTTTCTTTAAGGTAATTGGCTCTGAACTAAAACTTATAGCACCACACTCTTCTTGATAGTAAAATAGTGGTTTAACACCAAACATATCCCTTACTGCGTGCTTCAGCTTGCCTTGACAATCGATATAAACAAATGAAAAGAAACCATCCAGCTCTGAAATGGACAACTTATCTTGAGCCAAGATATCACTCAAAAGAAGAGTATCACTTTTATATTCCTTATTAAAATACTTATCACCAAGCTCTTTATAATTAAGTATCTCACCATTAAAAACTAACAAACCACCCTTATCATCAATAACAGGTTGATTCTCGCCCACTTCAAGATCAATAATTGCAAGTCGTGAGTGATAGGCTTTCCAACCATTATACTCAACAACTCCAGACGAGGAATCAGGCCCTCGAAATCTTAGTGTTTCTTCTACTAAACCAAAGTGAGTACGATCAAAATGGAGACTATTACTAACAAAGAAACCACACATTTGATAAAAACCCAACTAATTACATAAATACGTATAATTTTTTATGAAGCTATGAACTCGCCACCCTAAGGTGGGGTACATACTGAAACAAACGTGCTTGGATATATACTGAACCCACATTAGAGAAACACAGTTTTTATCAGCCCTAACAAAGAACCTAAAGTCTACAGCCAGTCCCCAATATAATAGTACTAATAATAAACCACAAAACTTCAACCAAACGAATCGCTTATAAAAAACAGAAAAGGCAACGATTAAACGAGCCAAACAATGAATGAAAAAGCCTATATAAAAAATGCACCAAACGCCAACCCAAGAATAAACGATGTCATAATTATTGCGACATCTTGAGTTCTTTTTTTTCTTTTCTTTTTATCTTCTCGAACATCTACTACATGATGACCATATCCAAGATGTGCTACAGCGTCATTCTGCAAAATAACTGCATACATCCCACTATCCCTGTAATGACGAGATATATTTTTTTCACTATCAAAAGACGAGTAACTTACTATGCCTTGATAATCTTTTAGCCTACGAAGACCAGGATTAAACGAAAAACCCTGCCAATCAGGCTTACTTGATAGTAGGCGATTAAACAACACTCCATTAACTTCGCCTGCATCACCAAGCGTATGAAAATCACAATTAACTTTTACATCATGATAATAGCTTCTAAGCCAAACTTGCAATATATTGTCATTTGACTCCAAAACACCTATTGAATCCTCAATAAAACCACTACGATAAAACTCCCAATCATCTTCGCAGTGAAAAATATATTGCGTTTTAACTTTAGAATATGCCAGATCTATAGATTTCATCTGACCCAATTTTGGGTTGTTAACCATGACATCAAAAAAATCGTTATAACCGTCTGGTAGGCATGTATAGACCTCATCAGATCCTGAATCCTCGGTTATAATTATCTTACGAATAGGGTAAGTATTATATTCTAAAAAACTATCGATCGTTTTCTTTAGTAGATCGAACCTACCACAACTAGTAATAACTAAAGTTACGTCACTAGACGTAGAAAAATATTTCTTCATTAAATACTCACAACCAGTCTATTCGTATGAATTATAAAGATGAAAACCCATCAACTGTCAGCTTCCAACCAGCATCTAAATCTTCCAATGGAACATTATCTAAACAGACATTAGATGGAAGCTTTGGCCAAACTTCACTCTTCCAATACATAAAGTGAAGGTAGGGAAATTCACGATTTCCATCTTTGTCATTAGTCAAGGAGCCCGGGCTTGAGTACCATACCTCAGGATAATTGCGTGTTCCGTCATGCCATAGCGGCCTGCAATACGGTGTAGAATAGTCTTCTTGAAAGCGTGAATTTCTTATCATACTCGAATGAAAAGTTACTAGTTTCCTTAACCATTCAGGGAAATTTTTGCGCTTCACAAGAAGATCAGAAAAGTGTTTCTCATCAAAAACACAATGAGATGGAGACTCTGCTAAACGACGCCAGCCCTTGACACTTTGATATAAGCAGCGCATTTCTTCTGTATTTTGCATTATACAAAGATGACCAGACACACGTTTTGGAAACGTTGATATAAGCTTAAACTTTTCCAACATCTGATCAGTGTAGTAGGCTCGAAGATTTCCGTATATTACATCAAGATCACCAAATGCAAAATGACTATAATCTTTGAGCCATGCTTCATGAATATGGCCCAACATTGGCTTGATGTCACAAAGCTTGTAAGGTTTATCTGGCCTAAAATTTATATTCAGCTGTTCAGACACTAGCTCCACATATTGATCAAATGTCATATCAATGATATGAACATTATTTGAACGAACTAATGGCTCACCACAATCAGTAAAAAGATACCAATCGACTGTTGGATTCCACTTGCAGGACATTAAAAAATAATTAATCCAGAATGGCCACTTCCCAAAGTAAGGAATGAGAATAGCAAGTTTAACTTCTTTGCTCATGCGCATATTTAAAATAAACCAAAGAATTTATTATTTTTTACATAAGGTCTCAGTGGAGACGTCATCGCTTTTACAACCTGATAACCAATTGAACACCAACTATACTTTTCTTCGACAAGAGCTTGGCCAGCCTTTGCGATGCTCACGGCCATTTTAGGCTTATCACGCAAAATCGAAAGCTTATGTTGAAATTCCTCAATACCACTATATAAAACAACATTCTCCATATCTACGAAGCCTAAAGCATGATTCTCAGACTCTCCCTGATTCCAAGCAAGTAATGTACAGCCACAAGCCATAGCCTCATAATTTTTAATCATATACTCGCCCATACCAACATCGGCACTGACAAAAAATCGAATACGATTTAACATATTTAGATATTCATCGCCTGAGTTCGTACGTGTTACATACAAATTCTCTTTCTCTGATATGGCATTTAACATTGTGATACGTTGACTATAAGACTTGCTTTTTATGCTCCCAACAAATCCCAGTTCGATATCACGATTAGCTCCAGTATTATAGAGAAGCTTTTGATCATACCCCTTAGGAACAAAAACAGCATCAACACCTTCGTCTTTTAATTTACCTGCTACACTATTGCCTGATGTAAGCACACGAACCCAAGGAATTTTATGATAATACTTACTAAACTTCCCACGATATTTATTCTCAGTATAATTTTGCCATGCATCGTGTTCTAGTATCACTAAATTAGGTATAGTTTTAATAAACCTTACCTGCCTAATTTCTTTCTTCGTACGGATCATTAGAACAATACGGTCATAGAGTGATGTATCAACATTGTATTTAAAATATTTTTTTAAATTAGCTTGTTCATCACCAGTCAACCATCGCGTATCACAAGATGAGCAGTTCTCAGCAATAGCATCGTATAGCCGATCAAGTATAACTCTCTGTTCTTTCTGAACTAAAAATAAAATACGCATAAAGTAAAATCAACAACAATTATAAATTGATACAACTAGCATTAAAGATGCTCTAACTCATTGATAGCATTCTTTCATAAATTCGTTGACATGCGAAGGCATCTTCATACTGATGAAAAAGCCATTTCTGAGGATATTCACTATCAATCTCATCATGTAGCATTTCATTTATTACACTACTTAAACTGTCAACATCTTTAACAATTCTACCTGGCAAAACCTTTTCATAATTATACAAAAGCCCCCTATTCTTCACATAATCGTCAAGATCATAGGCAAATCTAACAATTGGCTTATTCATCAAAAGGTAATCAACCAAAATACTCGAATAATCGCAAATAAGTAATGCTGTCTTACGTAGGATAATATTAGATTCTGAATATATATCCAGACCAAAATCTAAAATTTTACCCTGCTCAATTATTGCATGATGCTTTTTTCGAAATTGATTTTGCAACGGGAGGCCGTGGTAGCGAAAACCAAGAACACAGTTTCTTTCTGATAAAGCATCAACGAGCTCTATCATTTCATCACTTTCAAAAAAATAGTCTTCTTCTTTATTATCCCTTCCTGTTGGCGTATAAAAAACTAGTTTTCGACCAGCCAATTGATTTTCAAGCTTTTCAAGATCATTTTGATAGTCCTTAGGTAACTTTTGCTCAGAACACATTAGCCAATCTGTTTTTGGTATACCTGAAACAACGAGTCTATCACCGTGTAATAAGTGGCATGCTGCCATTATTGCTCTGTCAGTCATTGACGAGCAACATACAAGATCAAAACTTTTGCTTTTGTTATATGTATTATCAAGCTTTCGTGTTCTTCCCTGATAACTTGCTTGAAGATTACCTACTGCTTTTATTGGTATTCCATGCCACAGATTAACCAGTTTGTAGCCTTTAATCCCATGCAACAGTCCTCTTAAAGGCTTTTTCCCATGCGTAATAATAAAAAACTTTGCCCTCAATGCAAAACGAAGGACCGAGAAGTCAACTGTCTCCGACACTATAGCACGCGGATATTTTTTTGCTATATCCTGACTGGAGCAAATGCCTCGATTAAGAACTACTAACTTAAAGCTGTTTTTTTCATATACATATTCAAAGTATGCTCGTAGGTTCCCCCCCCAAGCTTGATCTTTATCTATAAAAAAAACAATTACATTTTGTTTTTTTAATAGAATAGACAGCAGTCCAACAACATATTTCGAAAGAAATTCACTCACAGCAAAACCTTTATAAACTGCAGCATTTAAAAAGTCACATTACGATCTACTTAAAACCAGTAAAGGTTTAAGCCTAAAAACAATTAAAACCAAAAAAATTGAAAAACCAATAACTAATTATAATTGACCACCGACTAGGTTTTCAAAAAGCTCCGATTAAGCAGTAGCACAATAAGAGTTATAGTTAGCAATTTAACAACTTCAATTCATTCAGTACAACAGCATCGCGAGTGATCTTCGATCTACCAAATTCTACACTTTGCTTTTATAAATCAGAGATTCAATCAATGTAGAATATTCTGAAAAGAAATTTTGAGACGTAAATCTTTCTGAAACATCATCATATAAATTATTACTTATGAGCTGAAGCTTGTGTTTATCCATTCGATATATTTTATGAATCTTTTTAGCCAACAAGTCAATATTACCCACAGGGTATTGCAGTTTCTTTTCATTGATTAAGTGTGAAAATACTTCAATATTACTGCATAATACAGGTATATGACCAGCTATAGCTTCAAGTAGCACCAACCCAAAACCTTCTTTTTCAGATGGCATTACGAACAAATCAAATGCTCTAACATAGCGATAAGCATCAGAAAGGGAACCAACGATTCGAACCTCTTCATTTAAAGAATACTTTTCAATCAAGTTTTCTAAATATAATTTATTATCTCCATCACCAATAATAAGGACTTTGGCTAGTGGAATACTGTTGCCATTTTTTAACCTGTGAATAGCCTCAATTATATCATGATGTCTTTTGCCTCGTACAAGCCTACCGATACAAGCTATAACAAATTCATTCTCTTGGACAGAGAGCATCTTTCGGGCTTCCAAACGTGTAAATTGATTCTTTTCTAGCCCCTGAAAATCTAGTGCGTTATTTATTGATTTCGTATTGACACATGTAGCTCCAATAGAAAGTTCAAGCAAATACGTTCTCAATGGTGGAGAAACAGCTACTAATCGGCAGTTATCTTTAGAAAGAATATTTCTTAAATGACGCTTTATTGTTTCTTTAGGATTCGTATAACCATGACATACTGATAATACGGAAGGTATAGAAATCGAAGAACTTAGTATCGATAAATGATATAGACTTGTTAGGCCATCACATATAATACAGTCAAAGTTCATGTCTACGATATATTTTGCAAGTCTTCTGCGCAAGAAATAAGAGCCAATGATTTTTTTACCCTTCGCAGCTTTCCGGCTTGCTTTAAAATTTACTATCTCGCTTTCATTTTTATCAGAAATATCACTCTTATCACCAGACAAATATAAAGTCGTTACTGAGTGACCTTCCTTTATAAGGTTATTTGCTAAGCTATTATGAATTTTATTTACTGCACAATGATCACTGCGGCATGAAAAAAGTAAACTAAGTATTCTGGCCATATAATCCCTTTACTAGATAACGCAAAACAAATCAGTGCACTTAAATATAGAAGATATATTTTTGACCCAGCATTATTGTAAATTGATACCAAGACAATTGGCATCACTAGTTATATAGCGATATATTATTTCGCAAAACCAACAACAATTGTAAAGACGAATGTAAAAACACAATCTTAAAAGCCATCATTTATGAGCTTAAAACAATCAAATGATTCATTCAAAAAACCTTTGAGATCTTTTATATTTGCATTTCTATCTCCTAACAAATGCATCTCCTTCTATACGCTATTTGATTAAACCTCATAATATACAGGAAACATTTTCGCAACGATAATAATTTTTCGGGGGGGGCATACCCCCTTTCAGAAAATATATTTCACCGCAGCAAGAACAAACTTCTTGAATTATAAATATTTATTAACAAAAGGCAATTCCCAAAAAGCTTTTCTCACTCTATCTTCAGAAAATGAAGATATCATTTTATTTTCTATACGATCTTTCATCTCATCAATTTGATCTTTATCAAGACCGTAATAATATTCAATAATTCTTGCTAATTTGTCATCATCACCAATATCAAATGATTCTCCAATGCCTTCAATAGCCTCTTCATTACCATCACATCGGCTTGTTGCACAAATATTTCGAGCAGCAAATGCCTCAAGCAAGGCCACAGGTAGGCCTTCTTTTATCGAGCTCAAAACAAAGCAATCAAATGCTGAGTAAAATCGATAAACCTCAGGTACCATACCAAGAAAAATTACGCGATCCTCTAGTCCGAGTTCATGCACTTGTTGCTTCAATTCTGACTCAAGCCGTCCCATTCCTGCAATTACCACTTTTGCATTCGGGAGGCTATTTTCTACCTTCGCAAATGCTCGAATCAGTGTTGCTTGGTCTTTATCAGGGTGTAAACGCCCAACGTTACCAATAATATAATCATCATCAGAGAGTCGAAGCTTATGACGAGCCTCTTCTCTCGTCAGTAGTTTTTTTCGAATGGAATCATAGTCAAGTGTGTTATACAGGTATCCTATTCTATCGCTAGGAAAGTTGCTTAGATCGGAGCGGATATTATCCCTTACCGCTTTTGATACTCCTAACAACGCAATCTGTTCTTTGTGACGATTCACATAAAGACGTCGCGCCCAACGCTTATACCCTCCTCTTATATGATGAACACCTATGCAAAACAATTCTGGCACATGTGATGCGATATAGAGCGCTTTATAACGATGAGCGATAGCAAAGCGAAACTGATATTTTTTGTGCAATTGCTTCAAGTCATGGATTGGGCGTCGCTTCAATCCTCTTATATCCCTTGAACTGTAGTCCAGGAACACGACTTCTTCAGAAACTGACTCCCGGATAACAGCTTCATCAGGCTTGCCCTTGATGTAGACTGTGACAACCTTATAAGCCGTACCTTTAAAGAGCCCGGCATACTGCTTGGCGACACTCAGAAAAGGCGCCTTGTAATCATGACAAAGCTGGAGAACGTACACGGTCTCTCCTATATGAAAAAAAAGCACGCTACCGCCCGACGGCCTTAAGTACAAACCGCAAAGCTGAAGCAGTAGACACTACCCAATGCAGGTAGAGGTTTGGCTATTATGATGATCAAAAAGGTCACGATACTACATGTACGGTCATATAAATGCCAGAAGTGAACCGAATGTCCGTTGTCACAGAGAAACTCAAAGCAGAAAGAAGCGCTTGAAAGATAGATTCTGTAAAATAGTCAGTTTTATAAGCAACCTAAAACAGTGTTATTAATGTCGGCTTTAACAACTAAACACATGGACATGCCCCAGTGGTTGGATCGCGTTGACCGTGTACTAAAAAATCGCTTTCTTCCTTTCGGCTTATTTGTTCAACTGACAGGCATGCTTTGGCTTGGGTCAAGTGGTGGGTACCTTACTCAAACGTACATCTGGTGCCTTCTACCAGGTTTACTCTCTTTGTGTATAGATATTTACCGCTATGGCATCAAAGACTGCATATCAGGTATGACAGCCGGTGAGAAGCTGTTAGGCATACTATTTATCTGGATACTAGCCAACCCGCTTTTTGTATCTACCGGGATGGATATAGGTACAGTCCTCAATAGGGTCTTAAAGATAGTCCTTTACCTTTATGTGGTTCGGACAGTGGTATTACGTCTTCAAAAACCTGAGAAGCTCCTATTGATAGCCTCGAGTGTCGCGACTCTATTTGCATTAATCACATTAATTTATCAGTTCGGTATATTGGGTCAGCCAATGGGGATTCGAGCGCTAGGTTACCTCGGTTACCGAGTAGGTAGTCTGGGAATTGGTGAATTTGCGGAACTAGGTAATCCGATTCTAGCAGCGCTTTACTATGGTTGTTTCGCTTCGATACTTTGCGGATACTTGGCAACCAAACAATCCAGCTGGCAAGTTAAGTTACTTGCGATTATGGGCATTATAATTATTGGGCTATTCATTCTACTTTCAGGGGCCCGAGGGCCTTTAATGGCCTTGATCGCTATGCTTGGAGTAGCAACACTGCTATGCCAGTACCCATGGAAAAAAACAATAATCGCAATACTTAATTTCGTAGTGACTCTGACACTATTTTGGCTGCATAACGATATTATGTTGCAATATCATCATGTGGTTGCAGACGGCTTCAACGGAAGGTTCGTTAACTGGAAACAAGCTATAGACTATATATATGACAAGCCCTTATTTGGTCATGGTGCGCATGCAGAATATATTGGTCCGTTGTGGCGTGGGGTCATACTTGAGCACCCCCATAATATGCTGTTAAACATTACTTATTTTTGGGGCATCCCTGCAGGCTTGCTGTTTATTGCCATCACGACTTGGAGTGTCATGATCACCTTAGTTTATCGACATCATTTAATGATCGTGATTGCTGGGTGCTGTATTATTTTTGGTCAAGTAGGTATGATTACGGACACGTACAGCTTTCTTGTACGCCCTGATTTACAGTGGCTTATGTTCTTTTTCCCCGTAATGTTATGTACCTTTAAAAAAAGAGCACAATAATTATTCAGCTTGGGGCTATCTAGCCCCAAACCCTGTAAGCATTGTATGTAATGTTTTAAATACTATTAGGATATCGAGCCATAAAGAGAAATTCTTAATATAATAGAGGTCATGCTCAAGCTTAAGACGTGTTTCATCCTCAGAAGCCGCATAACCATGAGAAACCTGTGCCCATCCAGTTATACCCGGTCTAACTATATGTCGGTAACCATAAAATGGAATATTTTTTTCGAACTGCTTAACGAATACTTTCTGCTCTGGCCTTGGACCAATTAAACTCATATCACCTTTAAGTATATTAAGAAATTGTGGCAACTCATCAATTCTCGTTCTACGGATAAACTTACCAAATTTTGTAATACGCATATCGTCTGAAGTAGCAAACTGAGCACCATTTTCTTCAGAATTAATAGCCATACTTCTAAGCTTGAATATTTTAAACTCCTTTCCTCCTCTACCTACACGATTTTGAGTAAAAAAAGCATCTCCTGGAGACTCAAGCTTTACAATTACTGCTGCTATAAGGACTAGCCCTAACACTAGCGGTCCCAAAAATATAACGACAAAAATATCCATGAACCGCTTCAATAAAGAAAATGTTGATGAGGGCGAGAGATTACCATCGTCACCAGCAGATAGATGCTTAACATCCACACGACCAGTCAATGATTCAAGTAGTTTCTTATAATTAACAACAGAGTTACCTTTAAGTGAAGCATCCGAAATAAATTTTTCCCATTCATGTGTTAGTGCATTGAAATCAGCTGCAATCGCATCATATCTAGTTTTTCCAAGCCTTGGTCTCTTAAGAATTCTCCAAGACACTCCATGTATACCCGTTAACCTTAGAGATTCTCCACAAGGCACAACTGCAACTTTAATTCTTCGATATTTATTAACAATATAGCTCGAGAAAACAATATATGAAATAACTGTCATAAAAGACAAGATCAAAACTGATCTTGCATATTCTATTCTGAAAATCAGGATAACAAAAAACAAAAGAGCTGAAACCGATAAACTAACAGGAATAATGTACCTTAAGCTATCAACACTTGGATATTTTGAAAAGACAGAAATTATAAAATCTGATAAGAAAAAAAGAAGCATTGCAGCGATTAATGCATTTGATACAGAATGCATTTCTGTAATCTGCTTAATTTTATCAGGAAGAGTTATAGATAAAACAAGATACACAGATAACAATCCTAATGCGATTCTTATATATCTTGTATACAACACCTTTTCATAGATCTTATCGAAGCGTCTATAGCCAGCACCGTTTAAAATAGTCATAATTTTATGTGCATTATTAGAAGTTTAACACTAAGAAACAAGCGAAACCACAAAACTGCAATTCATTATTGCAATCAATTTCGCTCTAGACTAGATACTATTCTTTAACGAAGAAGGAGCTTATTAACCATAAAATATATAATTTTTTTACTTCTTCACATCAAGTACGCCCGTAATCATCCTCTAAGCGGACTATATCATCCTCACCTAAATAAGAGCCACTTTGAACCTCGATTAATTCAAGATCAAACTTTCCTGGGTTCTCTAATCGGTGCACCACACCAATCGGTATATAGGTAGACTGGTTTTCGGTAAGCATTATCTCTTGCTCCCCATTAGTAACTAGCGCAGTTCCTTTCACTACAATCCAATGCTCTGCACGATGATAATGTTTCTGTAACGAAAGCTGCGCACCAGGCTTAACAGTAATACGTTTCACTTGGTAACGTTCACCAGAATCAATAGAATCGTAGCTACCCCATGGTCGATAAACTTTTCGGTGTCTTTTGGCTTCAGAACGCCCCTCGTTTTTTATACGCTCTACAATCTTCTTAACATCTTGTACTCTTGACTTATCTGCGATGAGGATTGCGTCATCGCTTTCAGCAATTACAAGACCTTTAACGCCGACTGTCGCAATCAACTTTTTTTCGCTTCTGATATAAGTATCACAAGTATCATGCAGCATCGCATCACCCTGCACAGCATTGCCCTGTTCATCCTTTTTAGCAATGTCCCACAGAGAAGACCAAGAACCAACATCAGACCATCCTGCATCCAGTGGTACAACAACAGCATCTTGCGTTTTTTCCATTACTGCATAGTCTATAGACTCATCTGGACAGGCTAAAAAAGCCGCTTCGTTGAGCCGAACAAAATCCATATCACGATGTTCAATCGCAATAGCCTGCTCACAGGCCGAAAGGATATCTGGCCTGAAACGTTTTAGTTCTTCAAGGTATCGTGATGCCTTGAACATAAATATACCTGAGTTCCAGTAGTATCCCCCTTCGTCAAGGTACTGTTCTGCAGTAGCCAAATCCGGTTTTTCAACAAACTCATCAACTGCCAGGCAAAATGAGTTTGTATATTGTGAGGAAGTCTCGTTCTCTTCACGATCATCAGCAGTGTGTTTTATATCATCCAGATGGTCAACCGAGGCCTTGATATAACCATACCCAGTCTCAGGGTGTGACGGTACAATGCCGAACGTCACCAACTTCCCCCCACGTGCAGCAGGTAGTGCAAAATCGACAGCCGAATGAAATGCAGCCATATCCTGAATCTCATGATCGGCAGCCATCACGAGTAAGACTGGATCATTATAACCACTGCTTAATGCTTTTAGCGCTGTAAGTGCTACAGCTGGTGCTGTATTACGTGCTACTGGTTCTAGAATAATAGCTTCAGCCTTACAATCCAATTGCCGTAGTTGTTCTGCCACCAGAAAACGGTGATCCTCATTTGCGATGATGAATGGTTTTCCCAGCTCTGCTAAACCTTCCAGCCTCGAAATCGTATTCTGAAGCAAAGAATTTTCATTAATCAGTGAAAGAAACTGCTTAGGATACAATGAGCGTGACTGGGGCCAAAGACGACTTCCAGAACCGCCAGACATTATAACAGGTAGTAAATTCATGTATTGTTCTTTACCCTGTAAAATCCAGAGTCACAATAGCAATCTATTACATGTTTTCATGCTTTTGTTATTTGTGACAAAAGATAATTAAAGAAAATAATCTTCGTTAGATAAATAGGTTTTATGTTACATAAGAGATTTTAAGCCGCTGACACATAATAAATATTAACAAGCCCAAAACCGTCGAATGTTAACATTCTACTCCAGTATTATTTAGTCTGTCCTCAAATCTGCCGCATGCTCAAGATACCACTCATACGTAGATGCTAACCCATCTAACAGTGTAGTGGATGCCTTCCAACCAAATCTTTCCATACGAGAAACATCTAGCATCTTACGTGGTGTACCATCGGGCTTACTGGTATCAAATACAATTTCCCCTTCAAAACCGACCACTTGCTTCATTGCATCAGCCAACTCACGTATAGTACAGTCCATACCAACTCCTACATTAATATGACTCATCATGGGATCGGTATTCACTTTGTAGACTGCCTGGTCAAGATTCATGACATGGATACAGGCTGCAGCCATATCATCAACATGAAGAAACTCACGCTTAGGTTTTCCGGTTCCCCATACCACAACTGAATCATCTCCCCTTCTCTTTGCTTCATGGAAACGACGCATTAGGGCCGGAATCACGTGACTATTTTCCGAATGAAAATTATCGTTTTCACCATAAAGGTTCGTTGGCATGACCGATCGGTAATCGACACCGTATTGTCGATTATAAGATTCGCAGAGTTTAATACCTGCAATCTTAGCAATCGCATAGGGTTCATTAGTGGTTTCCAAGTGTCCGCTCAACAGCGAGTTCTCCTCTATCGGTTGTTGTGCAAGCCTCGGATAAATACAGCTAGAACCTAGAAATAATAGCTTTTTAACACCAGCCTGATAAGCCTGGTGTATGATATTACATTCCATCATCAAGTTTTGATAGATAAACTCGGCAGGATATGCTTCATTAGCGTGAATGCCGCCAACCCTAGCCGCTGCCAAATAAACTTGGTCAATTTTTTCAGACTGAAAAAAGTTTTTTACTGCATCCTGGTTTGCGAGATCAAGATCCTTACGATCCCGTGTGACCAGATCAGCCCATTCCTTTGTCGCCAACTGACGAACAATGGCAGATCCTACCATTCCCTTATGACCAGCAACAAACACCTTTTTTATTGTATTAGAATGAAAAGTTGCAGTCTCGGGTTTATGCGTTACATCTATTTTTGACATATCTAAAATATAAAGCTTAATTATTAATACAAATAAAACCAGATACTAAATCTATTTTATTTCATCAGCCATACGCCTATACCACAATAATTATCACTATTAAAACAGATATTAATGCTTTACTTGTGAGTTTCTAGCAAGGCACATTATAAAATAATGTGCCAGAGCACAGATACATAATATAGTACTCAATTTAGAATTAACGGTATTCACTGAGACTGATGAACTTCATGGTCACTTAATGATTCCCCATATCTACTCTCTAGAAACATTAACATCATATCCATGCTCTCTAAGAAGGGCATGTTGTTTAGCTTTTTCAAGATCAAACATAACCATTTCCGCGACCATTTCTTCTAAAGTCGTAGTCGGTACCCAGCCGAGTTTAGCCTTAGCATTGGAGGGATCACCCAATAAGGTATCAACTTCAGCGGGACGAAAGTAACGTGGATCAACAGCGACAACTTTTTGGCCAACTTTCATACCTGGAGCATGTTTGCTATCTATACTTGCGACATACCCACACTCATTCACGCCCTTACCTTGCCAGACGAGAGATATACCTAGTGCTGCTGCAGCCAATTCCACAAACTGGCGTACAGAATATTGTACACCTGTGGCAATGACAAAATCTTCTGGCTTCAGTTGTTGCAACATAAGCCACTGCATTTCGACATAATCACGTGCGTGTCCCCAGTCGCGCAGCGCATCAAGATTCCCAAGATAAAGGCACTCATCTAATCCCTGAGCAATATTACACAGGCCACGTGTTATCTTGCGAGTCACAAATGTTTCACCTCGACGGGGAGATTCGTGGTTAAAAAGGATGCCGTTACAGGCATACATACCATAGGATTCCCGATAGTTCACAGTGATCCAGTATGCATAAAGCTTCGCACATGCATATGGTGATCGCGGATAGAACGGCGTGCTTTCATTCTGGGGGGTTTCTTGTACCAAACCATAAAGTTCTGATGTTGAAGCCTGATAGAAACGTGTCTTTTTTTCAAGCCCCAAAAAGCGGATAGCCTCCAACAAGCGTAAAGTCCCCAACGCATCAACATCAGCTGTATATTCCGGAGACTCAAACGACACTGCAACATGCGATTGAGCTGCAAGATTATAGACTTCATCAGGCTGTACTTCACTTATGATACGGGTAAGATTCGAGCTATCACTTAAATCACCATAATGAAGCTTAAAACTCTGATGTTTTACATGGGGATCTTCATAAATATGATCAATACGTTCAGTGTTAAATGATGATGTACGACGTTTGATACCATGTACTTCATATCCTTTTTTTAAAAGAAATTCAGCAAGATATGAACCGTCCTGACCTGTGACACCAGAAATTAGAGCTACTTTTTTACTCATTCAATCCTCACAACAAATAAAACAAACGTATCTTAAACTGAAAATTAGACATTTTATTTAAAATTTATTCAATAAATGCATAGCCTTCACTGATTCAATGGGCTCTGTTCAAAGTAAGTGTCGTTTTACCCAATGAATAGAAATCTGATCTAAAAAGCCTTCTTCTGAGAAGATATGGGTCTTTAAATATCGCTTCCAAGCCAGGTAACTGATCTGAAGCAGTAAAAATGGACATCCGCCTAAGCTGCTTTTGCCAACTCGAAATTCATGGGAGTCATATATCCCAATGAACTGTGTCGGCGGGTTCGATTGTAATCGACTTCAATGTATTCAAACACCGCCTGACGCATCTGTGCCCGGTTCATCATTGGCTCATGATGTATAGCCTGAACTTTCAATGAGTGGAAAAAACTATCTACGCAAGCGTTATCCCAACAGTCGCCTTTACGGCTCATACTCTGATGGAAGCCATTTTTCTTGATCATGTCTCTGAATACCTGAGAACAGTACTGACTGCCTCTATCGCTGTGAAATAGCACACCAGTAGGAAACCGGCGGTTCCAGAGCGCCATGTTCAATGCATCACAGACCAGATCAGCTTTCATTGTGGTTCCCATGGACCAGCCTATGACTCGACGTGAGAACAGATCAATGACAACAGCCAGATACAGCCAGCCTTCGCTGGTTTGCAGATAGGTGATATCACCGGCCCACTTCTGATTTGGCACTGCGGCTACAAAGTCACGCTTGAGCAGATTAGGCGCAACAGGCAACGTGTGCTTGCTGTCCGTCGTGACCCTGAATCTACGGGCGGCCCTGGGAATGAGACTCTGTCGTTTCATACTGTCCTGAACGGTTTTGATACAGCAAGGCTGACCAGCATCCTCCAGAGCTTTCTGGATGCGACGAGCACCTGAACGAGACTTACTTCGCCGGAAAGCCTCCAGAATCAACCTGTCACGGTGTCGCTGTTTGACGGCGCGATGACTGGATCTATGGCGGGCTTTCTCCCAGCGTTTGTACCCAGTTCGCGAGACGCGCAGATCAGAAGCCATCCTGACCAGAGAAAACCGGCTCCTGTTCCTGAGCATAAAGCGGAAGCGCTCTATTTTTGGTTTTTCGCGAAGTAGGTGGCCGCCTTTTTTAGTATTTCAAGCTCCTCAGCCTGTACCGCCAGTTGACGCTTGAGCCTGGCGACTTCAGTGGCTAACGGAGACTCTCGTTCACTGACCGTCTTTTTTCTGAGTGCTGCGGAACGCCATGCGTAGAGCTGGGACACTTGCAATCCCAACTCCCTGGCTGCTGACGGAATACTGGTTTTCTCGGCCAACCTCAGGGCTTCGGCTTTGAATTCCGGTGTATGATATTTGCGTTTTTTGCTGGTAGTCATTGGTCACCTCAAAGAGTGATTTTACTCTCTTAGGGAGGTGTCCATAATTACTGCCTCGCATCAGTCAGCCCATGGCATCAATAGTGATCAGGCAACCTTTTATCTCCAACAACTCAAGCAGTTCTGGGATGGCGGTAATCTCATTGCTTTTTTCTTCTGTCTTAACCTGGCCGAGTACAACACCATTGGCCGCCGCAAAGGCACTCACCATATGAATGGGGCCACGCCTGCGACTCTTGTCGTAAGAGCTTCTGACGGTTTTACCATCTATCGCAATGACGTCTCCATCAGTGGCTTGATGGCAGGCTCTCATCCAGTCGATAAAACACTGTTGAAACTGCTTGGGATTCACGACACTGACAGTTCTGGCAATGGTGTCGTCTGACGGTGCACCATGCTCAAAATCACCATATTGTCTCAGCCAATCAAGGCGATCTTCGCCAAAATCGGCGATATCTTCCCAGCCTTCTGCGCCGGCTATAACTGCACAGATTGTCAGTAACAGGATGTCGGAAAGATTGTGTGTCACTTTCCAGCTCTGGCGAGGATCGTGAAGTACGGAGAGTTGTTCTATCAAACTGAAAGCATTCATTTGCGTGTTCCCTTTTCCCTGCCGGAAATGAGAACACTGTTAAGAGTAAAGTGTTTTGGCTGAAGTCAATTGTCTACGAAGTCAGTGGTAGCAAGGCCTTTCATGATCTTTCCCTGGTGTTTGCCAATACACCAAGTTCATAACACCATGAAATTCATTTTTATACAAGGTTGCAACTAGGTTGACAAAAACCGCCTAAAACTTAACTTTAATTACCCTTTTCTGGGATGCGGGCTCAAAGAAAACTATTAACTTTGATACTTCGAAGGCTTTCAAGATATTGCTTATGTTTTTCTATATTGGAACTATCAAATCGCATCTTTATTTTTTTTGCAGGGTTTCCAGCAACGATACTATACGGTTCAACATCATGAATTACCAAAGAGTTAGCTGCAATCACAGCACCTTCACCTATAGTGACACCAGAAAGTATGGTGCTTCCAAAGCCAATCCATACATCATCAGAAATGATTATTTTATACTTATCTGCCCTTGGACTATTGTATATAGTACTCTCAACAATTCTATAGCTATGTGCATCCCGTGCAACTAAACCACAGTGGCCAGCAATAAGAACATGATTACCAATCTCTACATCTGCTTGAATGACTGTTCGTCTATTAATACCTACATGGTTGCCAATTTTTAATATCTTGCTTGGAGAAAATATTTCAACATCCCATTGAACATGTACATCTTTCCCAAATACAACCCAAGGATGCCTTATATAAAAATTCAAAAAATTCCTCAATAAATTAAAAAACTTTTTTATATTCATTTCATTCATTCATGTGTTAAAAATAGAAAGAGAAAACTAACCAGCTTTCAATTATAATCTTTAAAAATATTTTCGAATTTTTTATATTCTATAAAATCTAGCCAGCTTGAT
Source organism: uncultured Kistimonas sp. (assembly GCA_964291505.2). GTDB lineage: Bacteria > Pseudomonadota > Gammaproteobacteria > Pseudomonadales > Endozoicomonadaceae > Kistimonas. Next base: position 2,037,400 of record OZ220216.1, read on the forward strand.
TGAGAACAGTTGAATAATTTAACCTCATCTACGATAAAACGTTTTTGATATTCTTGGTATTGAATAAAAACATTTTTAGCAAACTCAAGATGACATATAATTCCTGCCGACCAGTTGTCTCCCGATGTAGCATTAGATCTACAATCATTTTTTTGGTCATAAAAGTTACTTACTATTCCACCATAGTCTTTAAGTATATTGTGATCACAACCAACAAGATAAATCTCTTTATAACCCATATTATGTAATACAGGTAATATCATAAGAGGGCTTGACTGAGGAGATAATACGCTTTTAGTTATATCTATTTTAGTTGACCAAAAATATTTTTGCGTGGAAATATAGTATACCCTCCTATTTTTAAATATCTTCTCTTTGCTTACCATACCTTCACTTCTGCAAGACATTACAATTTTGGTAGAATCAGGCAAAAGGGCATCTATTTTTTTTAACCAATTTATATATTCTTCATAAATTAATGGTTTATGGTATGGCGCAACAAAGTGAATCTTAGGATTCACAATGCGAAGATCTTTGTGAAGAATAAAATTACTCACAGTAAAGCAATCTTCACCTTCAAGAAGTGTTAAGTCTTGCTCTCGAATACTAGGGCCAGTCGCAATAATAAAAGCTCGTTTTTTAGTCGCTACTGAAATTAACTCAGTGTTTTTTCTTGTTAATTTGTATTCTCCATTTAATATAAACAAACAAAGTGATGCAAAAGATAATAATGGATTCCTTAGTATTGGAGGAGCAAGCTGATTAAAGCAACGGTAAATTACACTTAAAGTATTCATATCTTTTAAATCCATCATTTGAAGGCTGTATCTGTTGTAAATACACGGCAAGATGGCTGAGTTACCGCTAATGGTTGGTTGACTATAATCCCTGTACCATCAGGGTTATAGTGTGGCTCATTATTCGTCTAAGGACGTATAAAATCACAAATCGAGGATAGGGTTAATCTGTTTTCAACAGAACGCAATCTGCCTTGAGTTCAGTCATAGCAAGGGGCTTCATGCGTTTTCCCTGATACAAATCTTCTTCATTAATTGTCTCTTGTTTTACTGCCTAACTTACACATGCTAACTAATAAAAACACCAATACGCCAACTTCAATGAATAGAGGAAATGCAATTATAAATGCATTAATTCTAGAAACAGAATACAACGCAATACTTAGAAGTAAAATAAGCAGCTGAAACTTAATTACTTTTCTCAAGAAGAATGGTTTAATTACAGGCAATAAGTAATGATTAAGCAATAATGCAGCAACAGAACTTGCAGGCGCCACCAATAAAACAAGAAAATAGTAAGACAAGTACTCTTTACTATATGATCCGAAAAACTGATATATATATTTAGAAAAGAATAATATTCCCATCATACAAGTAAGAGCTGCCGCAATTACAATAACAATAAAATCTAAATTCTTATATACAAAAAAAACTGGGGGATATTCATTTACTTTTCTCAACAAATCACGATTAGAAGGCAATTTAGCCATTAACAAAACGCCGTTAAATTGTAAGAGTATCATTTTTATTCTTTCGGCAAATGAAATTTGCACTAATATCTCAGGCTTCAGAAAATGGCCAGATAAAAACACAAATCCTGAATTAATTAGACAAACAACAAAATTATACGGGAACACATTAAAAATGTAATTTTTAACATATACCATCTTTCGCTTTGAAAAATGCTCGAAAACTTTTTTATCAAAAAATAAATAATATACATTAAAAGCAATCACAGCCAATGAAACAAAATTATACGCATAAAACAACCAGTTCAGATCAGAATATAAATAAGCAATAGGTAAAGATATATAAACAGGTAACCTAACTAATGCCTCATAAAATAATATCAGCTCTACTTTATTTAAAATATAATAATGCCAAAGAGGGAGGATTGATAATGAGAACTGAAATAAAAGAATAGATATATATGTATAGTAAGTTAAGCTTGTATAAAAATACAAATATAGAGAAGAAACTATAATTAGGAATAATCCTATCGCTAGCCTTATAGCCTGAAAAAAGCACCTACTTTCCTCATCATCATTACTTATTTGGAAATATATTGGAGCCATTGTATTAGCGCTTAAGTTTGATAAGTTTGCTACAAGATTGGACAAGCTAATACAAATTAGTAATACTGAAAAATATTCTAATGATGTCAGTTTATCTAGTACATAAAACGTAATTAAAGGAAGCAAACCTTTTATAAACAAAATCATCGTTTGCCAAATGAAGATCTTTTTATTCACGCAGATCTCCTATAGTCTTGCAGACAAAACCAAAAAACTACTCGGAAATACAATAGTAGGGAAAAATGCTATCAAAGTAACGGGAACAGCTGTATTTTTATACTTAAGGCTAGCCATTAAAACGCTTACCGTAAGCAATATAGAGAATGACACCATAGCAATTCTTTCAGCTTGGTTTATTGGTAGCAATATATATGTAGATATGGCTATCACAACTAAAACCAACGACTCTTTAAACATAAATCTCTGAAAATAAAGAAATGCAAGTAAGGTAAATAATGCAGCCAAATACACAATGGTCATATATGTGCCACTCACAACAGCAGACTTATAATTATCGACAAAGATTAAGCCAAAAATCATAGCCGTTAATGCAGACAAACTAATCTTGATATATCCATATCTCATCAATATCAGCGGTGTGAAAATAATTGTCATATTATGAATAAACAACGATATAGATATTAATAATAATGCAACAAATAATCTTGGCTTGCATAAGATTATATATACCAATATTGATGCTATTATAAATTGTCTATATATATTTCCTACGCCGAGAACAGAAGGAAAAATCAACCAGTAAAAAGCCAAAATATATTTTTTATCTTTATTAAAAAAAACGGATAATGTAAGTATCAGTACTATATCATATATTATATAAACATACGGTGGGTTATTTATAATCTCATAGTTGTATTTCGCTGGAAACCAAAACAAAAACTCTCTTAAAAAATAACTGTTCGTAAAATACTGATCCCAATCATACTCTAGAAATCCATAGTAATTAACAAAGTCACTTTGAGGTTCTGCCATTCGCAAAGAAACTACAAAGCACAAATAAATAGCAACGAAAGATGAATAAACAAATTTATCTTTCGTTGTATAAAGCACTAAAAAAACAATACAAAGAAACAAATACAAAACTACCATTTTATAAATATGCCCTCTAAATAATTAAGTGCCTGCCAAAACCCTTCTCCTTCATTCTTATGACCTTGCCATACTTCTGGTATAAATTGAACTTTAGGACACATATCATTAATAAGTGAAGAGAAAGCAATAAAATCTACATCCCCTTTACCAATCTCAACACCTTCTCCATCAACACCCTTAGCATCAACTATATGCATATGAATATTATAAGGTGCTACTTTCTCAACAAATTCGCATAGGTTCCAGCCATAATAATTACATGCCATCATTGTATGGGATACATCCAGGCAGATTTTAATCAACGGATTCTCTTCACAAAATTTAACAATTTCATCAGCATCAACAAATAAGTTATGATAACTTTGCCCTCCAAAATGCCAAGGAAAAGGTGGCATTGTCTGAATAGCAATTTGCACCCCCTCTAAATTCATCAGGTCAAAAGCTGATGCTATAAGTTGATACTTATCATTTTTTATAACTGGATCAATAAACCCGTTTTTATCCCAACCGCCGGCATTAACAACAATCACAGGGCGTTCAGTATTTGGAAAATAGCTTTTTAGTTCATTAGTAATTGTAATTACACGCTCTAATTCACTGATAGAACGCTTCCTATAATTCTCATCATTAGAGCAGAGATCAAGTATATGGTCACCAGCGAATAATTCCGGACTATGCACAGCAAAACCAATGGACTCCTGATCATTAAAATAATCAGCAAGCTTAACCTCGAGATCTTTATAAGACAGGTGAAATTCGACAAAATTAAGATTCGTATCTTTTTTTATTTTATGATAATCATGGTAGCGAACAGGAACACCAAAAGGTCGATTAAAACTATAGTTATTTCTTTTCTTTGTCCCACCACTAATATCACTAGAATAAAAAAATCCACCCTGCTGAACATCTCTATCCAGCACTTTACCAATTAATTCATCAAGGCGATTTGGCTGTACCCCTTGACCAGGGCTTTTTATTTCAATCATGTCTCTTGTAATGCGTGTTCCTGCGTGTAAATTAAACTTGGCAACCAGACTTTTTGCCAAATTTTCTCGATTGATCATTTCCCCTTGCGAGAGTTCACGCGGTGTTTTATCACAACCTAAACTTTCTTCTACATTTCGGATCATTCGAACCATAGTCGAAAATTCCTCAGGTAGAAGACTGACCTTATGATCAGTACCTTCAAGTTCTTTATTTACGGTGAGATGCTTTTCTATAACGCATGCCCCAAGTGCAATGGCTGCTATAGGTACCTCAATGCCTCTCTCATGTCCTGAATAACCAACCAACTTACCTGTAATCTCTTGCATTCTTTTTAAATAGCGGAGGTTCACGTCTTTAAAGGGGGATGGGTATGTAGAGTTGCAGTGAAGTATGACGTATTGACTACCAAGTCCATCCAAAAAATCAGTTGTTGATTTAATCTCAGACTCAGTGCTCATACCTGTTGAACAGAAAAATGGCTTATTAGTTTTGGCTATTGCTTCCAATAATTCATAATTTGTAAAATCAGCAGAAGCTACTTTATAAGCAGAAACACCGTAATCTTCCAATACTCTTAAAGATTCTAAATCCCATGGTGTGCACAGTGGAATAATATCTTTACTCTTACAATAGTCAAACACCTCTAGCAACTCGTCATTCGATAGTTGGAATTTTGACAATAAATCCAGAGTGTACTGAGCCCCTAAGTCTGCAGATGCATCTTTACTATCGCCTTTATTCCGGTAAAGCTTTGTCATATTGCGCATTTGAAATTTTGCGCAATCAGCCCCAGCATCTACTGCATGGTCAACAAGTTTTTTGGCAAGTTCAATATCGCCCTGATGGTTATTGCCAATTTCAGCAATAACAAATGATGGTTTTCTATCAGAAATCTCGCGTTGACCGACTACAATACCACCTACTTTCTTAAAGACAATTTGTACAAGATGATTGGAACTATCAACTAAAGGGATACAATCGACCCCAGATTCACTACAGAATATTGAGTCGAGCTGTTTTTTTTTCTGCACCTAAAGGTAAACTCTTTACCTCTACATTCATAATATCTGAAACAGGTAAAAACAAATCTAGTGTCTTTGTTTTAGTTAGCCAACGGCGCACATCTCCATCTGAAAGACAGCCCAATAATTTGGCGTGATCTGAAACAACAAAAACAATTCTGGCCTTATTGTCATTAATTTTTTTCAATACATCTATTATCGAGTCTTCAGAAAATGCTATATATTTTTGAACATTACTTTCCAAATACATAATCAGTAACCGTTCCTGTTTTCTAAAATACTCTTACAAATATCAAAATCAAATTGAGTATCGATCTCAAATGACTCAATTTCAGACATGACATATAGTCCTATTTTACCGCACAGACGGTTTTTATAGAGGTGAAAACATTTTATGGATGTTATGTAAAAAGATCCAGTTTCAATGTACTGTTGTTCTTCAGGTGTTATATCCTGACGTCGAGGCCTATTCATAATATCATAGCTTGCTTCTGGAGCCGCTAAATTTTTCCAGAAAAATCGATGCGAAGGTGCCACAGCAACTAAACTATCAAAACCCTGATCTTTATAAAAAACTAAGGCATCATCGAACCTACTTTTATCACGAATAGGCGATGTAGCCTGAATCAAAATTAGATTATCATAATGATGGCCCTCTTTTTTTAGAAATTCACAAAAATGGATCATAACACTTTCAGTTGATGACTCATCTACAGATATTTCTTTGGGCCTAAGAAATGGAACTTTTGCACCATACTCTTTTGAAATAGCTGCTATTTCTGGACAGTCCGTTGATACAAAAACATCATCAATAAAATCTGCTGCCAGAGCATCTTCAATGCTCCAAGCAATCAGAGGTTTCCCTGCCATCATCTTTATATTTTTTTTAGGAAGTCCTTTTGAACCACCACGAGCAGGAATTAATGCAACTGTTTTCATGTTAATAATACTGGAAAATAAAGTTTTAAAGCGGCAATTAATTACACAATACAAAAATACAACTTGTACAATATCTTTTTCGGAATTATCAATAAACTTGGCTTAATATCTGAATTTTCCCAAACCTTCAATATCTCGCGATTCCCTTCAACTATTGATTTAAAATCACGTGTACTTTCACCTCCCAGCCTCATATTTACAAGTACATTATCAATGTATGAAAACTTCTTTTTATATTTAATAGCCGCTCGAACAAGAAAGTCATAATCTGCTGCTATTTTGTAGTTTGTATCAAACAAGCCGACTTCATCATAAATTTTTCTTTTCACAAACGTACTTGGATGCGGACATTGCCAACCATTTTTCCATAAGTTTTCAAATCGTTTTTGACTCTGTGGGTAAAACAGCACGCCAGCTTCTTTTTATTTTCCGATCTTTATTAGAGAAATAGACTATATTTCCATATACAATATCTGCACTATTCTGTTCAAAATTTTTCTTGACTTGAAAGAGAACGGTCGAATCAGAATAAATATCGTCTGCATTAATAATTGCGATATACTGACCTTTAGCTTTTACTATTCCTTTATTCATTGCATCGTAGAGACCGCTATCGGGCTCACTATAAAACTCTATACGATTATCACTAAACCCTTTAACAATATCCGCAGTTCTGTCTTTAGATGCACCGTCAATAATAATATATTCAAAATCAATATTTTTTTGAGCTAGAACTGAGTTTATTGTCTCTGCAATCGTATTTTCAGCATTATAGCAAACAGTGACTACCGTAAAATCCATCATCAAAAACCGAAAAAATTGAATTTATTAAATTTCAGTAGAGGTATACTTCTGAACCATCACCTTCATTGTTCTAATACTTAGCCTGTGAACTAGACGACTGCTAATGTATACAACTCTGAAACTAGGGATGCTAGAGCTTTACTACGAACTAGCAGATTAAATAGCAGAATCTTTTGGTTGATGTTCAGTAGAATCCAGCTAGATAAGGTATTGACTGAGGCGACGATGTTTAGCCTCCTACTTCTATGAGAAGAGATTGCGAGAGCGATCTGATTTATGCGCGTTCAGACCTATAATAAAAAAACACGCTACCGCCCGCCAGCTCACACTCTCGCTGGATAGCCCTATCAGATTGCCTATTTCTCCATTTATGGCCAAATATTTTACAGACTGAATGACTTTACAACAGCTGAAAGAGCGTTCTTTAACCCTTAATTTTGCATTTACAAATAGAAGCAACAACATACCGCATCACGATAATGAGCTATTGAAAATCAATTTTTGGAGTGGAGAAAACCCAATCATACCAGCTTGACTTTCAAAGAAAATAATGATTCAAAGATCACGACATAGCAATTGTAGCCAAATGCTTACTTCAACTTAAGCTGACGTTCCGGCACATCAAATATTCTTAGAGCATGAACGAAGCTATGAAGAAAATATTTTAACCTGAACTTGAAGCTCAGCTACGATGCAGCACATGAGAATTATTTGACATTTAACCACTATTTCTTTAGATGCCTTATGTGCGCATCAACAATTCTTGGCCGATTCAAAATACTGATCAACACCATGCACCGGTCTCCCCCTTTCTCAAATTGATACACTGCCTGCATATCTTTGAAAGGACCATCCGCAAATTCAACCAGCTGACCATATTCAAACTGGGGACACCCACCAACCCCTCCTCCTGGCGCCGGATTGAATCGACCAACTCATCTGGTAGGCGTGCAAACTCATCACCGAACTTCACAAACCACCAACACCACGCGTTGAACGAATTTTTCCAAACTCTGGATGCACCTCAAAATCCTCATGCTGCAAGAAAACATATCCGGGAAACAAAGGTTCTGGTCTGGACCGCTTTTTCTCCAACATAGGGCAGTAGGCTATAAACCCCTGCCGCTCCAGGTTTTCGACAGCCCGCAGCTCCTGCCGGGGCTTGCTACGAAGCAAATACCACTCATCCATAAGAGTTTTTCCCTGTTGTTCAGCTCAGGCTGGCGATGATCGTCTCCAACACGCTAACCGGCTCTTCAGCCTGTGTAATCGGTCGACCAATGACCAGATAATCACTACCATTCTGCACAGCTTGAGCCGGCGTTACAATACGACGCTGGTCATTTACATCAGAATTTTCCGGACGAATTCCGGGCGTAACCAGCTTGAAATCGACACCATGAGACTGCTTGAGCATCGCAGCTTCCTGAGCTGAGCATACGACACCATCCATACCGCTACCTGCCGATAGAGCAGCGAGATGCTGTACCATCTCTGCCGCACCAGACTTGTAGCCAATTTCGAGCAGCTCTTCATCACTCATACTGGTGAGCACAGTAACCGCGATCAATAACGGCAGTCGTTCAAGCTGAAGCCGCTCAAGCTCTTCACGGCAGGCCTCCATCATTCGACGACCGCCTGACGCATGCACATTCACCATCCACACGCCCAACCTGGCCGCAGCGGCAACCGCTTTACTTGTTGTATTAGGGATATCATGGAATTTCAGATCAAGAAAAACATCAAATCCTTTATGCTGCAGCGCTTCAACCACAGCAGGCCCTGCACAGGTAAACAACTCCTTACCCACTTTCACACGACACATCGCAGGATCCAGCCTGTCTGCCATAGCAAGCGCCGATGCAGCATCAGGATAATCCAGGGCGACAATGACAGGTGAGGAGCAGTTGGAAATGCGGATGAAATCATGAGTAATGCGATCTCTCAGACGTGAGCACAGGTGGGGCAAATTCTGACCGAGTATACAGCATGAAAAATGACAATGCATCTTGTACACCTATCAGCGACGCACGTAAAACCTTCATATAAATCGCCACGACACATGGAAGTACAGCCAAGAAAAGCTGATGACTTACTCGCCTTCGATACCCATGATCGGTTCAGTCGTTCCCCACTCATGGCAGCGCGGGCAGCGCCAGTGGAGCGTTTTTCCATCGAAGCCACACTGCGTACAACGATAGACAGGTTTACTGTTTAGCAGTCGCCCAGTTAACTCTCGCAACAGCATCAGATTTTGCCGCGGACGACCTTCCGTATTTTCAATATTGAGATCAATCAGTGCATTCAATCCTTTTAACGAAGGCCTTTTGACAATTTGCTCCGCTATAAAACGCCCAGCCTCCTTATCCCCCTGCTGTCGCGCAATCAGCCTGGCAGAAGCCAGAACAACCGCCGCTGAAGGATACTCACGCAGGCATTTTCCAAGATAAACTGACAACCCACGACTGGACCATAATGCCTCAAAACTGCGCTCCAGCAATGGAATACTTTCAGAGATAAACAATGGATTTTGCTGGTAAATACGCTGCAAAACGCGTGCGGACTCTCGATAGTTTTTTAATGAGCATTCAAGACTTCCGAGAATCAATGTTGCGCGCACATTATCCCGATCCCGCGCAAACGCAAGACGAAGATTCTTACGGGCCACCAACACATCATTACCTTCAAGCGCCGCTTCAGCCAACTCACAATGATAATGAGCCAACTGGTGCTGGTAACGATGTCCGTCAACACCTTGTGCCTGGTGAATGACATCAATCGCTCTCTGCCACTCTTTTTCCTGCTCATACACCGACAAGAGCAACTGGACAGATTCATCCGCCCCTGACCAGGGCGTTTTCAGCATATCCTCAAGCAGTGACTCACCACGATCCAGCAAACCCGCCTTGATGTAATCATGCGCCAGCTCTAACTGAACTCGGAGTGATTGCTCACGGGTTAGACTCGGTCTTGCGAGAAGATCCTGATGTGCCTGAATCGCTTTTTCAATCTCACCTCGGCGCCGAAACAAACGCCCCAGCACAATGTAGGTATCAACGGTATCAGCATTGATTTCCAGCGCCTTGATAAATGACTCAATCGCCTCATCGGTCTGCTCATTCAACAAGTAATTGAGACCGACAAAGTATTCACTATTCAGTGATCCATCTTGTCGCTGACGGTGTGACTGTTTGCGCTGACGGTATCCCAAGAAAAAACCAGCTGCCATGGACACCAATATCAGCGCCAGCAAAAGGGGGTCAAACATGGATCAACTTAGCCCCTTCAGCGCATTCATTCTCAGCTTTTTGACCTCCGTCTCAAGCTGCTCGTTTTTACGCTTTAGAAGAACATGCCTGACACGAAAGCGCGCCACCAAAACCATACCGGAAAAGACGCCAGCAAGGCCACCCAGCAAAAAGCTGACAATAACAACCGCCGAAAGAGAAGCAGGTGCCATAGGGTATCCGAAAATAGTCAATGCGACCTCAGCCGGATTTTCCAGCACGAAAGAAAAAAGCAGGAAAAAAAGCGCTATAGCCAGAACAGACCACAGCAATAGACGTACCCACCTGATGACCATGTTGTTACATACCCGAATTATTACCGGCCAACACCATCCAGTGCTGCCTGATTCACCCGCTCACGTAGCTCTTTGCCGGGTTTGAAATGGGGAACATATTTCCCGGAAAGTGCGACGGTTTCGCCGGTCTTGGGATTTCTACCTTTTCTGGGAGCCCGGTAATGTAAGGAGAAACTGCCAAATCCGCGAATTTCTATGCGTGCGCCAGAGGATAGTGCACCAGACAACTGATCAATAATAGCTTTCACCGCGAGCTCAACATCCTTGAGCATCAACTGATCCTGGGCCTCAGCAATACGTTCTATTAATTCTGATCGAGTCATAACGTGCTTCCCTTATCACGGTGCGCTATCACGCCCCCTGCCCCCGCTCCAGACGGCAGCGCACTCAAAGACGGCATCGCCGTTTACCCTGACCACTGCCCGGCACCTACAAGAACACAAAATTCTAAGCTAGCCAATTCCCCTTCGATAATCAAGCAACTTATTGATAAGCATAAAAAAACCGCCGGTCTAACCGGCGGTTTTTTTACAGCAATTCAGTCGTAAGACTTACTTGCCTTCCATCTGTGCTTTGATCAGGTCACCGATGGTGGTCGGGCCAGCGGCAGGTTCTTCCTGCTTACCGCGAAGCTCCTTCATAGCAGCCTTCTCGTCAGCTTCGTCTTTCGCCTTGATGGACAGGCTGATGACGCGGCTCTTACGGTCAATGCTGATGATGCGAGCTTCGATCTCTTCGCCTTCCTTCAGCACGTTGGTCGCGTCTTCAACGCGGTCACGGCTGATTTCGGAAGCCTTCAGAGTGCCTTCGATCTCTTCACCCAGCTCTACGATAGCAGCTTTGGCGCTCACTTCCTTCACGGTACCCTTGACGATAGTGCCCTTGGGGTTAGTGTCGGCATACATGGCAAACGGATCGGAATCCAGCTGCTTGATGCCCAGGGAGATACGCTCACGCTCTGCATCGATAGACAGAACAACGGCTTCGACTTCTTCGCCCTTCTTGTAGTTGCGAACAGCTTCTTCGCCGCCTTCGTTCCAGCTGATGTCAGACAGGTGAACCAGACCGTCGATACCACCTTCCAGACCGATAAAGATACCAAAATCGGTGATGGACTTGATGTTACCGGAGATCTTGTCGCCCTTGTTATGCTGACCGGAGAACTCTTCCCATGGGTTAGCTTTGCACTGCTTGATACCCAGGGAGATACGACGACGTTCTTCGTCGATATCCAGCACCATAACTTCAACTTCATCACCCAGGGAAACAACCTTGCTCGGGTGAATGTTCTTGTTGGTCCAGTCCATTTCAGACACGTGAACCAGACCTTCAACGCCTTCTTCCAGCTCTACGAAGCAGCCGTAGTCAGTCAGGTTGGTGACGTGACCGGATACACGGGTACCTTCAGGGAAGCGGTTCTTGATGGCGATCCACGGATCTTCACCCAGCTGCTTCAGACCCAGGGATACGCGGTTGCGCTCACGGTCGAACTTCAGGACCTTGACGTTGATCTCGTCACCAACGTTGACGATTTCGCTCGGATGCTTGATACGCTTCCACGCCATGTCAGTGATGTGCAGCAGACCGTCAACACCACCCAGGTCAACGAACGCGCCGTAGTCGGTCAGGTTCTTAACGATACCCTTGACTTCCAGACCTTCCTGCAGGGTGCCCAGCAGAGCGTCACGCTCAGCGCTGTTTTCAGCTTCCAGAACGGCACGACGGGAAACAACCACGTTGTTGCGCTTCTGATCCAGCTTGATAACCTTGAAGTCCAGCTCTTTGCCTTCCAGGTGCGCAGTGTCGCGAACCGGACGGACATCAACCAGAGAACCAGGCAGGAACGCACGAATCGTGCTGACGTCAACAGTGAAGCCACCCTTGACCTTGCCGCTGATAATACCCTTGACCACGTCATTGGCTTCAAAGGCTTTCTCAAGCTCTTTCCAGGATTCGGCACGCTTGGCCTTCTCACGGGACAGCTTGGTTTCACCGAAACCGTCTTCGACTGCATCCAGAGCTACCTGAACAGTGTCGCCCACCTGAATGGTCAGCTCACCGTTCTCAGCGCGGAACTGCTCCACAGGGATAACACCCTCGGATTTCAGACCAGCGTGAACGATAACCCAGTCGCCATCAATATCAACCACGATACCATCGATGATGGAACCAGGCTTCATTTCAATCTCTTTCAGACTCTCTTCGAAGAGGTCGGCAAAGCATTCAGTCATTGTCATTCCTGTTAAAGATGTCAAACGAAACAGAGCAACGCGGCCTGAACAGGACCAAAACGTTGATGATTTCGCATGATTCCCGCCGTACCACCAGCCTGTACGGGTTAATCATCACAAAGGGGTTATGATCCATCACTGGCTGTACGACCTGCAGCAGGATAAAGCTCCTGCCACGTTTCCGGTCGTCAAGACCATCACCCCACCGTGCTTCAGCAAACAGCTGCTACCTTCTTTACACTGTGCCGAGATTATTAAGTACTCAACACAACTATAAGACTACAAGGCTTGTAGCTATCTGCTGATGCATAATTCGAATATAGATGCCGATTTTCAGATCACTGCGTTACGACGCATGGTATCCAGCACTTTATCCAGCACTTCCTGTATTGTCAGTTTAGTGCTGTCTATGATAATCGCATCATCAGCGGGCTTGAGCGGCGCAACTGCGCGGTTGCTGTCCTGATCGTCCCGCGCCTTTATATCGGCTAAAAGGCGATCAAGACTAACATCTACCCCTTGGGCTTGCAACTGCTCAAAACGACGTCTTGCACGCTCCTCAGTGCTGGCGGTCAAGTAGAATTTGATGTTCGCATCATCAAACACCACCGTGCCCATATCGCGGCCATCAGCCACCAGACCCGGCATTTCCGCAAAGGCCCGCTGCCTTGACAACAGTGCCCTGCGCACCTCCGGAAGCGTAGCAATCTTGGATGCCCAGGCTCCCACCTCCTCGGTACGGATCGTATTTTCCACATGCTCACCTTCGAGCACGATACCGCCTTCGGAGACACCATCACCACCGGCCAGGAACTGCACATCCAAATGGGCAGCCAGCACTTTCAGGGATTCTTCGTCTTCCAGGCTGACGCCGTGATTCACAGCCGCCAGCGCCGTCAAACGATACAGTGCACCACTATCTAGAAGGTGCCAGCCCAACTCTCGGGCCAGCAAACGGGCAAGCGTTCCCTTACCGGATCCTCCCGGACCATCAATGGTTACAACAGGAACATTGTTTTCAATCACGTCTGATCTTCTCAATCACTTTAAGTCTGAAGCCAACCGAGTCGGCCAACTCAATAAAATTGGGGAATGAGGTGGCAACATTGCTGCAATCCTTGATGATAATCTCATCACTGGCACGCAACGCCGCCACCGCAAACGCCATAGCAATACGGTGGTCACCATGACTGTCGATGGTTGCGCCACCCATGTCACCACCCAGAATTTCAATACCATCCGGCAACGGCCGAGCATCTACACCCAGCGCCTGCAATCCATCCGCCATGGACTGGATTCTGTCACTTTCCTTGACCCGCAACTCCTCTGCACCACGCAACAACGTTTTCCCTTCTGCACAGGCTGCTGCGACAAACAGCACGGGGAACTCGTCAATCGCCAGCGGCACCAACTCCTGCGGTATTTCAATCCCTTTAAGCTGGGCAGAGCGCACCCGGATATCAGCCACCGGTTCGCCACCTACTACCTGCTCATTCTCAAGAGTGATATCCGCCCCCATCAAGTGCAGGATATCAATAACGCCGGTGCGGGTCGGATTAATCCCCACATGCTTCAGCAGCACGTCGGAATCCGGTGCGATACTCGCAGCCACCATAAAAAATGCCGCAGATGAAATATCCGCAGGAATATCGATTGTCGTTGCCGTCAGCGAGCCACCACCTTCAAGGGCTGCATGATTACCCTCAACAACCACGGGATAACCAAAACCGGACAGCATACGCTCGGTATGGTCGCGGGTCACGCCTGGTTCAGTTACGGACGTTTCACCTTCGGCATACAGGCCAGCCAGCAACAGACAGGATTTAACCTGCGCAGAAGCCATCGGCATGGTATAAGAGACGCCCTTAAGCGAGCGACCCCCACGGATTTTCAATGGCGGACGACCTTCCGGTCCAGTCTCAATCTCTGCCCCCATATCCCGCAGAGGATCCACCACTCGCCCCATGGGCCGTTTTGACAGGGATTCATCACCAGTCAACTCAACATCAAAGCCCTGAGCGGCCATTAACCCCGCCATCAGTCGCATGGCAGTACCGGCATTGCCCAGGTAGAGCGGACCCGCCGGCTGTTTCAGCCCGTGCAATCCAACTCCGTAAATAGTGACATGGCCATTGTGCGGGCCTTCAATGACCACGCCCATATCGCGAAACGCCTGCAGCGTCGCCAGCGCATCCTCACCTTCCAGAAAACCATCAACTTCCGTGACGCCCTGCGCAAGGGCGCCCAACATGATGGATCGGTGGGAAATCGATTTATCGCCTGGCACACGAATATCACCGCGTACGGAACCGCCCGGCTGGGCCACATAGGTCAACTGACTGTTTGTCATGGGTTTCAGATACGCCTGATTTTCCAGCATGCTGGTAAAATGCTCCCGCGCCGCCCTGGCCCGGGTGAAAATACCCCGCATGGTTTGACTGTCGCCGCTTGAAACGGCTTGATACAAAGTGTCCAGACCCTCCCGAAACGCATCCAGCGCCTCCAGTACAGCCTGGCGATTGGCCTGAAAAACATCATGCCACATGGTGGGATCACTGGCGGCAATCCGGGTAAAGTCCCTGAAACCGCCGGCCGCATAGCGAAAGATATCCTGGTTATCTTTCTCACCCGCAAGGGTGTCCACCAAAGAGAATGCTAATAAATGCGGTAAATGACTGGTTTTTGCCAGCACTTCATCATGATGAACGACATCCATGTGGAGCACATCCGCACCACAAGCTGCCCATAACCCCGTCACACGATTGATGGCCTTTTCGGCGCTTTGCTCAGTCGGGGTCAGAATGACCTTGTGAGCCTCAAACAGATCCGGATTCGCGGCCAGAACCCCACTACGCTCCGAACCAGCAATAGGGTGACCTGGCACCAGATTTTCCGGCAAGCGTCCAAAAGCATTTCGGGCACCATCCACAACGACCTGCTTACAGCTGCCTACATCAGTAATGACTTTGCGGGACCAGTCGACCTCAAGACCCGCCAACTCTTCCAGCAGAGGCCCAATTCCGAGAATAGGAACCGCTAACACCAGAAGGTCTGCATCATTAACCGCCGCTTCCAAGGAGTCTGGATAGCCATCAATAATGCCCTGCTCCAATGCAATAGCCAGCGATTGCCGATCACGATCCCACGCAAGCACACGATAACAAGAACCCCGCTGCTTCAGCGCGGCGGCCAGAGATCCACCAATCATCCCCAGCCCGATCACCAGTACCGTACTGTCCGATAGCGGCGGCAGCGAAGGTTTATCCGCCATCAGCGATCTCCTTCAGGACTGCTCTCAGAGCATCGAGAAATTGCTGATTCTCAGCCTCTGTACCTACCGACACCCGGAGATGGCTCGGCATACCATAAGCTGCAATCGGACGTACGATCACACCACGCTGCAGCAGACGGTCAAAGATACCGTTCGCATCACCGCCGGTATCAAACGTGACGAAGTTACCAATGGAGGGAATCCATGACAGCCCCAAACCTGTAAGCCCAACTTCAAGCTGACGCAAGCCATCCGTATTCACTTGGCGGGAACGCGCAAGATACGCATCATCTTCCAGAACGGCAAGCGCACCTTCCATAGCCACACTGTTCACATTGAACGGCTGCCGGATACGATTCAGCACATTGGTAATTGATGTACCGGCCACTGCATAGCCAATCCGCAACCCGGCAAGCCCGTATAGCTTGGAAAACGTGCGCGTCACAACAAGGTTTGGATAGCGCTCCAGCCAGAGCAGCCCATTGGGGTAATCCGCCTCATCAACATATTCGCAGTAAGCCTCGTCGAGAACGACGATGATATGCTCAGGCACACCGTCCAAAAACGTCTGCAATGCATCGCGCTTCAGCCAGGTACCTGTCGGATTATTGGGATTGGCAATAAAGATGACGCGGGTCTTGTCGCTGATTCGGTCTGACATGGCAGCCAGGTCATGCCCCCAGTCCTGAGCAGGAGCAACAACGGGGACACCACCTACGCCCAGAGTCACAATGGGATACACCGCAAAGGCATGCTCGGAGAAAATCACCTCATCACCCGGGGCCACATAGGCTCTGGCCACAAGCTCCAGAACATCATTGGAACCATTACCCAGCGTAAAACACTCCGCCGCAATACCATACTTAGCTGACAGCGCCGCTTTCAACGCGAAGCCATTACCATCCGGATAGCGGGCCAAATCACCCACAGCCCGAGCCATCGCATCTACCGCTTTCTGTGAAGGGCCCAACGGGTTTTCATTACTTGCCAGCTTCACAATCGCGCTTTCTTCAAGCCCCAACTCTCTGGCGACTTCACTGACCGGCTTTCCCGGCTGATACGGTTGCAACCCCTGCACTCCAGGATTTGCCAGCGCTATGTAATCACACCCCATCTCTGCTCTTACTCCCGATATTGCGAGCCTGACAGCCCGTTACAAGGTGATTTACAGAACCCCTTTGGGGTATGAACCCAGCACCTTCAACTCTGAGGCAAATGCCTCAACCTCCTTCAGTACATACTGCACCTTCGGATCATCCCGATGGCCGGTAAAATCAATGAAGAAGACATAATTCCAGGCGCCCGAACGCGATGGACGACTTTCGATCCGGGTCAGATCAATGTCATAGCAGTGAAATGGTGCCAGCAACCTGTGGAGGCTGCCCGGCTGGTTTCGCATGGAGACAACGATAGACGTTTTATCTTCATTGCTGGCTGGCACATCCTGGTTGCCAATAATCAGGAATCGGGTGGAATTATCCGGCTCATCCTCAATCTTTTCAGCGACTTTTTTCAGCCCATACAGCTCGCAGGCCATATCACCGGCAATCGCCGCCGAGTTCCACTCACCTTTAACCCTGCGCGCTGCCTCCGCGTTACTGCTGACAGCCACTTTCTCTACCATTGGCCAGTGAGAATCCAGCCATTTACGACACTGCGCCAGTGACTGAGCATGAGAGTAGACGCGAGTGATTTTCTCTTCTCGGGTATTCTCCCCCACCAACAGATGCTGATGGATTCGCAACACCACCTCGCCACAAATGCGCATCGATGAATGAATAAAGGAATCCAGAGTATGGCTGACCACGCCTTCCGATGAGTTCTCTACTGGGACTACGCCGTAATTAACTGCACCCGATTCCACTTCCCGGAACACTTCATCGATAGCCGCCATGGGCACACTGACCGCAGAATGTCCGAAATGCTTGAGCGCCGCCTGCTGGGTAAAGGTGCCTTCAGGCCCCAGGTAGGCAACTCGCACCGGCTCCTCAAGCGCAAGACAGGCCGACATAATTTCACGAAAAAGCCTTGCCATTTCCTCATCATCCAGAGGACCATCATTGCGTGACATGATTCGACGCAATACCTGGGCTTCACGCTCCGGACGATAGAAAAATGCATCCGTGGCGCCCGCTGCTTCCTTGACCCTGGCAACTTCCTGGGCCACTGCCGCACGAGCGCTGATCAGCTCCAGAATCTTGCCATCAATACTGTCGATTTTATCCCGAAGCCCTTTCAGGTCTTTTTCCTGGTCCGCCATCTTGATCACCCGTTATCCGTTATCACTCGCCAAACAGCCATGCGTAGAAGACAGGCTTTTTATGAAGAACACTATTACCCGTAACGTCGCTCAAAGTCAGCCATAAAGGCAACCAGCGCATCAACCGCCGCCTCAGGCACTGCATTGTAGATGCTGGCGCGCATACCGCCGACAACCCGGTGCCCCTTGAGGTTTAACAAACCTGCGTCCGCAGACTCACTCAGAAACGTGCTATTGAGGGCATCATCTGCCAAACGGAACGGCACATTCATGATGGACCGGTAGGCGGTCTCAATCGGGTTGCTGTAAAAATCACTGCCATCAATGGCCGCATACAACTTGCCAGCTTTGCGCTGATTCAATGCCTGAATAGCTTTCAGACCGCCCTGACGTTTTAGCCACTGAAAGACCAGTCCTGACAGGTACCAGGCAAAGGTTGGTGGCGTATTGAGCATGGAGTCATTATCCGAAACCAACTGGTAGTTCTGAAGCGACGGACAAGCGTCCGAAGCAAAACCCATCAGATCTTCACGCACGATAACCAGTGTAATACCCGCCGGACCTATATTTTTTTGTGCACCCGCATAGATCAGACCAAAACGGCTGATATCCAGTGGTTCGGAAAGGATAGATGAGGACATATCCGCCACCAGAGGAATATCACCCGTGTCCGGAATATCAGCAAAGGCCAGACCGCCAATGGTTTCGTTCGGGGTATAGTGCACGTAGGCGGCATCGGATGACAAGCGCCACTGTGAAGCGTCAGGCACTGTCGCATAATTAGCATCTGCACTACTGGCCGCAACATTCACCTGACAATAACGAGAGGCTTCTTTAATCGCTTTGGAAGACCAGTGTCCGGTATCAAGGTAGTCCGCCGACATCCGCTTACCCAGCAGATTGAGTGGCACTGTCGCAAACTGTGCGGTCGCCCCACCCTGCATAAAGAGGACGCGGTAGTTATCAGGAATAGCCAGCAGATCACGCAGATCCTGCTCCGTCTGCGCAGCCACTGCCATAAACTCCGGGTTCCGGTGACTGGTCTCCATGACCGAAATGCCACGCCTCTGCCAGTCCAGCATCTCATCGCGGGCTTGCTCAAGGACTTCAGTGGGTAATGCGGCGGGACCCGCACAGAAATTAAAGGCTCTTGTCATGACGGCACTGCCTGTTTTTCACCGTTATCGCACTTTTATCCGCTAATTCTTGTTAGACAGGGAATAATCGGAAAAGTTTGCTTGCTTGGCTCGATTTTCGTTTTTATTGCAACTTCTGCACATTGTTAACGCCATCCATAAGTGACAGGCTGCACCAGTGATGATTACAGCCTGTCTCAGTGACGCTTAACTTTCCGTTGCAGTTTCCGCTTCGGCATCCGGTTCCTGGATACCATCATCCGCCAGGACAGACTCGTCTTCCTCCGGCTCATCCACCCGCTCAACACCAACAAGGCGCTCACCGGCAGAGAGGCGAATCAGGCGAACGCCCTGGGTGTTACGGCTCATCACGGAAATTTCCTCAACCCGTGTACGCACCAGCGTACCGTGGTCGGAAATCAACATGATTTCATCACCGTTAGACACCTGTACCGCACCAACCATTGGGCCATTACGCTCATTGCACTGCATGGCGATAACACCCTGACCACCACGCCCGGTCAGACGGAAATCATTGACGACAGAACGCTTACCATATCCGTGCTCGCTGGCAGTGAGTATATGGGCATCATCATCCGGAATAATCAGAGAGATTACGTGCTGATCGTCCGCCAGACGCATACCACGGACACCACGGGCGGTTCGTCCCATGGCGCGCACATCGGTTTCCTTGAAGCGAATCGCCTTACCGCTATTGCTGAGCATCATGACATCACGATCACCATCGGTGATCGCAGCACCGACCAGCATATCGTCTTCATTCAACTCAAGGGCAATCAGACCGGAAGAGCGCGGACGCGAGAACTGCTCCAGCGGTACTTTCTTGACCGTACCACGCAGGGTAGCCATGAAGACATAATGCCCTTCAGTGAACTCCTCGACCGGCAACATGGCAGTGATTTTTTCACCTTCCGCCAACGGCAGGATATTCACCACCGGACGGCCACGGGACGTACGGCCCGCCTGGGGAATCTCATACACCTTCAGCCAGTACACCTTACCCTTGCTGGAGAACAACAGGATACGGGTATGGGTATTGGCCACCAGCATATGCTCGACAAAATCTTCTTCCTTGACCGATGCAGCCGACTTACCACGACCACCACGACGTTGAGCCTGATACTCCGCCAACGGCGTAGTTTTGGCATAACCCGCGTGGGACAGGGTGACTACCATATCTTCTTCGGTGATCAGGTCTTCAACGGTCAGATCACGACGGGAACTGGTGATCTCCGTACGACGTTCATCACCAAATTCTGCAACGACTTTCTGCAATTCTTCACGGATCACGCTCATAAGACGCTCCGGATCCGCCAGAATCAGACTGAGCTCAGCAATCCTGACCAGCAATTCCTGGTACTCAGTGAGTAGTTTTTCATGCTCAAGGCCTGTCAAGCGGTGCAGCTTCATCTCCAGGATGGCATGTGCCTGCGCAGGTGACAGGTGATAAAGGTCTCCCTGAATACCATACACAGACGGCAGATCATCAGGACGACAGGCGTTTTCTCCAGCCCGTTCAAGCATTTTCTGCACATAACCAGCGTCCCAGCCTTTAGCCATCAGACGCTCACGCGCCTCCTGAGCGGTCGGCGAATCCTTGATCATCTGAATGATCGGATCAATATTCGACAGGGCAACCGCAAGACCTTCCAGCAGATGCCCACGCTCACGCGCCTTGCGCAGCTCATAAACGGTACGACGAGTGACCACTTCGCGACGATGACGGACAAACGCTTCCAGCAATTCTTTCAGGTTCAGCGTTTTCGGCCGACCGTCCACCAACGCAACAACGTTGATGCCAAATACATTTTCCAACTGGGTCTGGGCATACAGATTGTTCAGTACAACCTCACCCACTTCACCCCGACGTAATTCGATAACAACCCGCAAGCCGTCCTTGTCGGATTCATCACGAATCTCGGAAATGCCTTCAATCTTGCGTTCCTTTACCAGTTCGGCAATCTTCTCGATCAAACGCGCCTTGTTCACCTGGTAAGGGATTTCGTGAATGATAATAACCTGACGCTTACGCTTGGGATCATCCACCACTTCCGCTCTGGAACGGATATAGATACGGCCACGCCCGGTACGGTAAGCCTGAAGAATCCCGGCCTTACCGTTGATAATGGCGCCAGTGGGGAAATCCGGCCCTGGGATATGCGTCATCAGATCATCGACGGTCATATCCGGATCATCAATCAGCGCCAGACAGCCGTTGATCACCTCACTCAGGTTATGGGGCGGGATATTGGTGGCCATGCCGACCGCAATACCGGCAGAACCATTCACCAGAAGATTGGGAACACGGGTCGGCAATACCGCGGGAATCTGTTCAGTGCCATCATAGTTGGGCACATAGTCCACGGTTTCCTTGTCCAGGTCAGACAACAACTCGTGGGAGATCTTGTCCATGCGTATTTCGGTGTAACGCATGGCTGCCGCCGAGTCACCATCGATGGAACCGAAGTTACCCTGACCGTCGACCAGGGTATAACGCATGGAGAAATCCTGGGCCATGCGCACAATGGTTTCATAGACCGCCGAGTCACCATGGGGATGGTATTTACCGATGACATCACCGACGATACGCGCGGACTTCTTGTAAGGTTTGTTCCAGTCGTTACCCAGCTCGCTCATGGCAAACAGCACACGGCGGTGCACGGGCTTGAGGCCGTCACGGACATCAGGCAAGGCACGCCCGACGATTACACTCATGGCATAATCGAGATACGACTGTTTCAGCTCGTCTTCGATATTGACCGGAAGAATTTCGTTCGCAGTATCCACCATAAACGCCCAATATTCCTTGCTACAGATGACCCGCCGGAAAGATCCTGCCCCCTGAAGAAAGAGGCCAGGACAACAGGCGCAAACGAACCCCTTGTCCGGTTGCTGCCCGGCTTATTGCCAGACAAACCTGCCTGATCGACCAACGGTATCGGGAAGTTATGCAACTGTCAGTGCCCGAAAGACTGCTGACGAACATAAACGGCTATCAGTTCGCCTGAACACCGACAACTTCCAATGATTTGATAAACTTTGGCATGATACCACAGGCTGTTTACTGCATCACCAAAAATACCGGCCTAAATCTGCCTATATGGCGCCGAAATGATTAGCCATACCCCCTCCCAATCCTGCCATCACACCAGCATCAGCACACGCTATAACCTTGAGACCCGCAAATAGACAGATATATCCATAAAAAGGGTTTCCGACGGTCACGCCTGCCCAAGAAATACGATATGATGCAGCCAAATAGCAGAAAGACTGCACGACGATACCGCCTGACAGGATTCCCTGATGACACAGAACGCCGCAAACAGCATCAAGCAGGTCGATACCCTGATCCACGCCCGCTGGGTTATTCCGGTCAACACCAACCGTGACATACTGGAACATCACAGCCTGGCGATTCAGGGCGACAGCATCATCGACATCCTGCCAACCGCGGATGTAGCTGGCCGCTACCAGGCCGCACAGGAACATAACCTGAACCGTCATGCCCTGATACCGGGCTTTATCAATGCCCACGGCCACGCCGCCATGTCACTGTTCCGCGGTCTGGCCGATGACCTGCCGCTGATGGACTGGCTGAACAACCATATCTGGCCCGCCGAAGGCCGCTGGGTTAGCGAAGAATTTGTCCATGACGGTACACGGTTGTCCATCGCAGAAATGATCCGCTGTGGTACCACCACCTACAGCGATAACTATTTCTACCCCGACGCCTCCGCAACCGCTGCCAACAATGCCGGCATGCGGGCCCAAATTGTCTTCCCCATCCTGGATTTCCCCACCACATGGGGCAAAGATGCTGACGACTACATCGAAAAAGGCCTGGCGACACACGATAAGTTCCGTAACCACTCACTGGTTCGGGTTGGCTTTGGCCCCCACGCCCCCTACACCGTCAGTGACGAGCCCCTGAAGAAAATTGCGACTCTCGCGGAACAACTCGACCTCCCGGTCCAGATGCACATCCACGAAAGCGCTGACGAAATCAATCAGGCAATGGAAAAGGATGGTCGCCGCCCAATCCAACGTCTGGCCGACATTGGCTTCCTGTCACCACGCCTACAGTGCGTCCACATGACCCAGATGAACGAAGCCGATTACCAGCTGATTGCCCGCAACGGTTGCCACGTGGTGCACTGCCCGGAATCCAACCTCAAGCTGGCCAGCGGTTTTATGCCTCTGGACAGAATGCAGCATGAAGGTATCAACGTCGCCCTGGGCACCGACGGCTGCGCCAGCAACAACGACCTGGATATGCTCGGTGAAATGCGGACTGCCGCTCTGCTGGCCAAAGCCGTGGGCCATAACGCCACCGCCCTCAGCGCTCATGAGGCCCTGGCCGCAGCCACCATCAACGGCGCCCGTGCGATGGGCATCGAGGATCAGGTTGGCTCACTGGAAAATGGCAAGCTGGCGGATATGGCGGCGTTCGCGCTGGATGACATCGAAAACTACCCGCTCTACAACCCGGTTTCCCAGCTGGTGTACACCGCAACCCGCAACCAGGCTACCCATGTCTGGGTCAACGGTCGCCTGCTGATGGACAACCGTCGCCTGACCACGCTGGATGAATCATTCCTGATTGAAAACGCCCGCCAGTGGCAGAAAAAGATCTCCGAGCGCGCATAAGGGGCCAATGCATGACCGAGGAACGCTACAACGCCAACGTTGACCGCGAAGAAATCGCCAAGTTCGAAGCCCTGGCCAGCCGCTGGTGGGATCGTGAAAGCGAGTTCAAACCGCTGCACGCGATCAATCCGCTGCGCCTCAACTACATCGATGAGAAGGTTGGCCTTGCCGGCAAAACCGTTCTGGATGTCGGCTGTGGCGGCGGCATCCTCAGCGAGTCAATGGCCCTCCGGGGCGCCACTGTGACCGGTATCGACATGGGTGAAGCCCCCCTTGCTGTAGCCCGTCTGCACAGCCTCGAAACCGGCGTAGAGGTGAACTACCAGCGCATCACGGCTGAACAACTGGCGGATGAACAACCCGCCAGCTTTGATGCTGTGACCTGCCTCGAAATGCTGGAACATGTTCCGGATCCGGGCAAGATCATTGATGCCTGCGCACGACTGGTTAAACCGGGCGGACACGTTTTCTTTGCCACCCTTAACAGGACACCCAAATCCTGGCTCTTTGCCATTGTCGGCGCCGAATACATCCTGAAACTGCTCCCCAAGGGGACACACGAGCACGATAAATTTATTCGTCCGCACGAACTTGCAGGCTGGTGTCGCAGCGCCGGACTTGATATAAGACATATGACAGGTATGGTCTATAACCCGCTGACCAACGTTTACCGACTGAAAGAGCAGGATCTGGATGTGAACTACCTGGTTCACACCAGCAAACAGCCATAAACGGTCAACGTGTCAACGCGTAAAATACCGGACAACCGATGGGTTCTCAGCCAGACCACTGCAGACCCATCGCCTATAAAGAACGAGAATGGACGAACTACTGGATACCACCGATATCAACGCTGTCCTGTTTGATCTGGACGGCACGTTACTCGACACCGCCGACGATTTTATCCATGTTCTGAACGCCATGCTGGCGGAAGACAATCGACCTGTTCTACCCTCCCCCATCATCCGGGCCAACGTATCCAATGGTTCCAGGGCCATGGTGACACTGGCCTATGGATTGACTGAATCAGCACCGGATTTTCATGCCTACCGCAACCGCTTCCTGGAATACTACGCGCAGCACATCGAAGATCAGCAGCGCAGTTCAACACCATCTTTATATACCGGCATTCCCGAACTGCTGACCGCGATAGAAGCCCACAACCTGCCTTGGGGCATTGTGACCAACAAGCCCCGCGATCTGGCTGAACCGATACTGGAACAGCTGCAACTCAGTCGACGCAGCAGTGTTCTGGTGTGTCCGGATGATGTCCGGCGCAGCAAACCGGATCCGGAGTCACTGTGGCTGGCCTGCGAACAGCTGGACTGTGAAGCCAGTCGCTGCATTTACATCGGGGATCACAAGCGCGACATTGATGCAGGACGCAGCGCCGGCATGACCACGATCGCCGCTCTATACGGATTCATCCCGGATACGGACAATCCGCTGGACTGGGAAGCCGACTACAATGCGGAGCAACCCGACAACATTCTTGAGTGGCTGGATGACAACCGCTGGCGCCTCCCGCACCAGTGAAAATCTCAATCCACCCGTAAGCATTGACACGTTTTCAAACCATTGCACGCAGTCAGGACACCATGTCACAACAGCCTAGCAACAACAAAGAAACCACCGTCACTACACCTGCCAATCGCTATGAGGCACCTCAGAACCTGCTGCAGGACAAAATTATTCTGGTAACCGGTGCAGGTGACGGCATCGGCAAGGCCGCCGCTCTGACATTTGCCCGCCATGGCGCTACCGTCATTCTACTGGGTCGCACGACGGAAAAGCTGGAAGCGGTTTACGACATCATCGAAGCCAACGGCTGGCCCCAGGCTGCCATCTACCCCATGAACCTGGAAGGCGCAGCCATACATGATTATGAAACCATGGCGGCTACTATCGAGAAAGAGTTCGGACGACTTCACGGCCTTCTGCACAATGCCGGATTGCTAGGCAAGCTGGGTCCCCTGTCACAATATGATCCGGATATGTGGCAGCGCATCATGCAAGTGAATGTCAATGCTGAATTCATGATGACCCAGGCACTTTTGCCGATCATGCGGGAATCCGGCCCGGCGTCCATCCTTTTCACTACATCCAACGTTGGCCATAAAGGTCGCGCTAACTGGGGAGCTTATGCGGTTTCCAAGTTTGCCACTGAAGGCATGATGCAGACACTGGCAGATGAAGAAGATGGTATCAGCGAGGTTCGCGTCAACTGCATCAACCCCGGCCGCGTCAGAACAGCCATGCGGGCTAGCGCCTACCCCGGAGAAGATCCGATGACGCTGAAGGCGCCTGAAGAGATTATGGCAGCTTACCTGTACCTGATGGGTGACGACAGCCAGAAGGTCAATGGTCAAACAGTTGATGCCCAATAATGGATAACCTGTGGCAGGCTACGTTACTCGTACTCAGCCTGCCAAGTTTCCTTATTTCCGGATATTTCAGAAACAGGGCAAAGATAAGTGCCCATGTCTCGCGCGCCAGCTATCTCCCTGACGCTCCATAATATACGTTCCTCTTACCGGCGCTACGGATACCCTTCCTCCTGTCGTTTCGTATTCTTCTTCCAACAGGATATCAGCACTTAGACAGGCGTAGTCCCCACCCAGAAATACCACGGGATGTTGAAAGTCCATATTCATCCTGACATCACGCAGTCGCTCCCGACCAAAGTTGACTATTTGCTCTCGAGAATGCATCGCCTCACAGTCAACAACAGGCCAGCATAAGAGATTGTCATCCTGAACCCATAATTCGTTGACCAGTTTTTCGATCTCTTTCTTATTCACCCAATCAGCACACTGCTGTAACCAGACCTGAAATGGCTCCAATTGCTGACCTACAGCACGGCATGACGCTTTAATCACATCAGAACGCGCAGGAATAGGCTTGCATGGTTTTATCACTGAACGATCCCAAGCTACAGACCAGTGCCCATGGCGTATCTGCCAACCTTCTGCCTGATGCTCAAGGTACCAGGTGACACGAATGTTGCTGAAATCACTCTTGTGACCATCACAATAGACAATGGTCTTATCCGTCAAATACGTTAAACAGGCAATTTGCTCATCACCAAAGGACCACCGATCCCTTTCAGGCGCCACCTGAATCGTCTCAATACCACGCATTCTTTCAGATACCACCGACTCAAGACGGTCAACGGTCATAAAATTTTCGTCCGGCTCCACGGACCAGCCCGTGATATCATCCCTTGCATTCAGAGCCATCACACCTTCGCAGGAGCGCGTTGAGAGACTACAGTTAAAAGCCTGAATAAACGTATCTAACGACGACGAAGCCATCACCCTTTCCTAACCATATTGCCCAGAAAAGATAACAATAGCCGTAATTTCTGCCTGAATACGTAAAACACTGAAAGAGAGGCGACAGAACACAGATTGCATCCTGCCCAATCCAGATGATTTGAGATTAAAAAGCCACAAATCATGAAAACTTAATGAAAGCACTTGATGGAAGGTTGCGAGGTTACGCCATCAATCTATCGATAATGCCGTCCAACCTCTTATCACTGCACGCCAGGAATGCTTTTTATGCATCACTGATTTTGAATAGCCCTGAGTCGTTTCATAAACGACGGACGTCTTGAAGCAATACCATCAGCCCAGCGGATAGGTTCAGGTAAACGGTAACGGGGGGTTGCCTGCTTCACCAGGTCAAGGGCTGTATCCAGGTCAACCTTATGCCCAATGGACACATAAACCGGTTTTACATTGACCCGTGTTCTCAATACCTTACCGATACACTCCCCATCATCCAGTAATGGCGTACTGGCTCCGGGCTCATTGCACACGTCTTCATGCTGGCCACACAGCCGGGACTTACCCACGCCAATGGTTGGCAAACCTGACAACACGCCAAAATGACTGGCTACACCAAACCGGCGGGGATGGGCAATTCCCTGTCCGTCACATAACACAAGATCAGGGGTTAAGCGTAATTCGCCAAGGGCCTTGAGTAATGCCGGGCATTCACGAAAAGACAGCAGACCGGGAATATAAGGCATAACCGTTGGCAAGCGTGCGACTGAATAGTCCATAAATACCAGAGAAGGCCAACTTAACACGACCAACACAGCTCGGGTTACCGTTCCCTGCGCCTCAAACCCGACATCAGCACCGGCAACAAAACGCAAGGGAGGTAACCGGTTTTCACGAATAACACAGCGAGACCATGATGTCTGAAGGGCACGTGCTGCTGATGGATCCCCCGTCCACTGGGGCGTCACGTCATCGTTACCGCACAAAATAGTCATCAGCAATATACCGGCGAGGTTAATTTCTGCCGGTTCAGCTTATCAGAGAAATGGAAAATAGGCGCCTGACCGGCGCTTCCTGGAAGCAAGCAGTCAACTTTCAACGGGTAAGAAGATCGTGATTTCCAGACCCGGCACCACATTGCGGGCAGCGATCGTACCGCCATGACCTTCAACGGCTGCGCGCGCAATCGCCATCCCTAAGCCACTGCCACTGTTATCACCACCACGGGTTTCATCAACCCGATAGAATGGCTCAAAAAGATGATTCACCGCGTCATTAGGCACACCTGGACCGTAGTCGCGCACAGTTAACGTTATGGTTTCCTGGGTTTTGATCAGAGAGACATTGATAGACGATTCTTCCGGGGCAAACCGGATGGCATTACGAATGATGTTTTCAATCGCACTGGACAACCAGTTTTTGTTCCCCTGAACGGTACACTCATCACAGTGAATCAGCTCGACAGAGCGGTTTTTGGCGCCTGCTTCAAAATCTGCATCCTCAACCAGCATTTTTACCGTATCATGCAGGCGGAAGGATTCTGTATGCTCAGCTGAAGTGGCTGTCAGCATCTTGGACCAGAGAATAATTCGACCGATCATCTCATCCAGGCGACCAATTTCCCGCTCAATACGATCGTGCTCAATCTCAGCCTGGCCAATGGTTTTATTACGCGCCAGGGCCAGCGACAACTGCAACCGGGTCAGCGGTGAGCGTAACTCATGAGACACATTACGCAACAGCTGCAGCTTATGCTGATCCAGTCGCTCCAGTTGCTCCGCCATCACATCAAAATCTCGCCCAAGTTCACCAAATTCATCGTGTCGTTTGCACACAACCCGCCCGACACGGGCCGATAAATCACCATTGGCAATGAGACCAACCGCTTTCTGCAAGTTACGCAACGGCCTCACCAGATAAAGCGTCAAAATCAGACAGAGCAACACACTGACCAGCAAAGCCGTCCAGACATAGCCCGGATGGCTGCGGGTGATACTCTCAACACGGGAAAACAGGTACCTTGGCCGCTTCTTTACCATAAAGAAGGAGTAATCTTCAGAGCGCAGACGCACTGTGGCAGGCCCAACGATAACCTGCCCCTCCGTCAGACGGATTTCAGGCGTCGAACCGGGCGCCATTTCAAACACCGTTTTCCTGACCTTCCTGAGCGGATAGCGCCCAAGGCTGATCAAACGCCCATCACCAGACACCAATACCAGGTAGGTATACGACGACAACGGCATAGCACGACTGACTTTCTCCAGCACATCAATCGGCGCACTGTTATAGAAGCCAGCCCGATCCACCATCAGCGACTTGCTCTGCAACTCTTCGAGCAATGCCCGGCGCTCAGGAAGGAAATCACCGGGTTCTACGGTATACAGCAGCGTTAAAATAACCGCCGTTACAAGGACACAGGTACCCAGCCAGAACCACAGGAATATCTTCCAGTAGATCCTGTACCAGATACGCAAAAAAAAGGTACGAACGGCTTTTAGGAAAGCCCCTGGTTTTTTTAACATTGGCGGATGCTTGTCAACAGAAGTCATTCACCAATATAAAAATACCCGGAACCTCTCACGGTCTTCAGTCTGGGACGACCATCGGGCTTATTGCCGATCTTCCGACGCAGGTTACTGACGTGCATATCGATGGCACGATCGAACGGCTCAAGCCGACGGCTGAGCGCGGTCTGGGTCAATTCATCACGTGTTACCAGTTCACCGGCTTTCTCGATCAGCGTTTTGAGAACGATAAATTCCGTAGCGGTAACATCCAGCAAATCCCCTGACACATAGACTTCGTGATTAGCCAGATTCAGGGTCAAATCATCAATTTCCAGCTGCTTTTTACGCGATGTCGTTTTTTCCGGCTCTATCTGGGTACGCCGCAGGATCGCTTTCATCCGCGCCACCAACTCACGGTGCTTGTATGGCTTCGGCAGATAATCATCTGCACCGATTTCCAGACCAACGATCCGATCCACATCATCACCACGGGCTGTCAGCATCAATACCGGTGTCTGACTCTGCTGCCGGATGGTACGCAGTACCTCAAACCCGTTCAGCTTGGGCAGGGTCACATCCAGTAGTACCAGCTCATACTCACCCGTCAACGCAGCGTCTACACCAGCCGCACCATCATGAACCGCGGTTACATTGAATCCTTCCGTACCGAGCAATTCGACCAGGAGTTCACACAGTTCGATATCGTCGTCTACCAGCAGTATTTTGGTCATAGGCTGTCGTGCTTTGCAGATCCTGTTTATCTTGGAAATTCAGCAGGGATAACTCCACCACTGTGCAGTACCCGTTTCGCCGTCGCGTTCCATCGTGGGTCTATTGTAATCTACCAACCTTTTGATGGGTTTTACTGATTGTAAGGATGCCGTAAAAAAGACGTGCGCCGTACATTACTGACACGACAAAAGGCAGTGCTTACAACAGGCAGACACCTTTATACACAATGTGAAGTTTTCAATCGGGATTGAACGCTATACTCTCCCGTGTGTTTACGCAAGTCGAAACCTGCCGGAACGGAAAAAAACACGTATTTTTACAACTTCTGTCGCACCGGGTGCGCTCTTATAGTGGTACGATTACGCCAAAATTCTACCGTTGTCGTATTTCATTGCCATTCCATGACTGGCAATAGGCCCATTCCGGGATAGACATCGGCTTTTACAACTAAAGAGCAACCTTGCTGACAGATACCCGTCTTACCGTCAGCAGTGATGGATGACTTGTCTGTGCCTGCACAGCTGAATGAGATACAGGAATGACCATAACCAACCGATTTTCTATCAAGACGAGCCTCGCGCTTGCCGCTGGCTTCTCACTCCTGCTTGCAGGATGCAGCGATGATGCTGACAAGCAACAGACAGCCGCACCGGCACCTGCGGTATCCGTAGTCAAGGTTGAGAACCGCCCCGTTGGGGATTACCGGGAATTTGTCGCCCGTACCGAAGCCGTCGAAGAAGTAAAGCTCCGCGCCCGGGTGGAAGGCTACCTTATTCGTCGTGACTTTATCGAAGGTGACCGGGTCGAAAAAGGTCAACTGTTGTTTCAGATTGATCCCGCCCCGTTTGAAGCCTCTATCAGCCAGGCCAAAGCCAACCTGAGTAGCAGCAAGGCAGAACTGATCCGTGCGGAAAAAGCACTGAAACGTGGTCGTGAACTGTTTCCCAAAGGCTTTATCAGCCAGTCTGACGTAGACACACTGACCAGTAACGACGCCCAGGCCCGTGCGTCTGTACAGGCTCGTCAGGCGGAACTCGAAACCGCCATGATCAATCTGTCCTACACACGCATCACTGCCCCATTCAGTGGTGAAATCGGCAAGGCACGGTACAGTGTCGGCAATCTGGTCGGCCCGTCCAGTGAGCCACTGGCGGTGCTGACCAGCACTGACCCCATGTACGTTTCCTTCTCTGTCAATGACAAGGATGTGGTCAAATACCTGGAACAGTATGCCGGTGAGCGTGAAGATCGCCCCATTGACTTTGACCTGTCCCTGCGACTGCCTACCGGGGGTGAATTCTCGCAACCAGGCACATTCAACTTTGCCAATACCCGTGCGGACGAAACCACAGGCACCATTAACATGCGTGCTGAATTCCCTAACCCGGAAAACATCCTGCTCCCCGGCCTCTACGTCACCCTGATAGCGGAAAGCAAGGAAAAAACAGAAATGCCCTTGATTCCCCAGGCTGCCGTACAGGAAAACCAGCAGGGTCGCTTTGTGCTTGTCGTCACCGCTGACAACAAGATTGAAACCCGGATGGTGGATATGGGTCGCCGCCTTGGCGCCATGTGGGTCGTCAACAAAGGGTTGCAGATGGGCGAGCGTATTGTGGTCGAAGGTCTTCAGAAGGTACGCCCTGGTGTCGTTGTTAACCCGGTTCTGAAAACGATCGATATGGAAACCGGCACCCTGTCCCAGCCTGCAGAACCGTCATCCCGCACTGCGACCGCCGGCACCTCACCTGAAGCCAGCGCAGGGGCCCAGTAATGATCAGTCAGTTTTTCATACACCGACCGAAGTTCGCCTTCGTCATATCGATAGTCATCACACTGGCGGGGTTGATCTCCCTGTATACCCTGCCAGTTAACATGTACCCGGAACTGGCGCCGCCCCAGGTAACCGTATCCGCCGTCTACCCCGGCGCCAGCGCCAGCGTGGTGGAAGAATCAGTCATACGTCCGATTGAAGAGCAGGTCAACGGCGTAGAGGATATGCTCTACATCGAATCGACCGCTTCCAACAATGGCTCCGCCACGATCACGGTCACCTTCAAGAGCGGTACCGATGACGATATGGCCCAGGTCAACGTCCAGAACCGGGTCGCCATTGCCGAATCCAGTCTGCCGGAAGAGGTGCGCCGCCAGGGTATCACCACCATCAAGCAGTCCAGTAACATGCTGATGGGTATCAACCTGTTTGCCAAAGGCAACAAGTTTGACCAGATATTCCTGAGTAACTATGCCACCAATTATTTGACCGAGCCCCTGGCACGTCTTGACGGTGTCGCCAAGGTTGAGGTCATGGGTGAAATGACCTATAGCATGCGGATCTGGCTGGATCCTGACAGCATGCACTCCCTGGACGTCACCGTTGCGGATATCCAGCAGGCACTGCAGGAACAGAACACCATCGTTGCTGCCGGTAAACTGGGCCAGGGTCCTACACTGCCAGACCAGCAGTTTGAATATACCATTCAAACCCGTGGTCGTCTGGTCAGCCCGGAAGAGTTTGGCCAAGTCATTATCCGTGCCAAAACGGATGGCGCCATCGTTCGGCTGCGGGATGTAGCCAAAATCCAGATGGGGTCAAAAACCTACAGTGCCAGCGCCAAGCTGAATAACAATCCAACGGCGTTTATCGTTATCTACCAGCTGCCGGATGCCAACGCGACCCAGGTAGCCAAAAGCGTTTACGCGGAGATCGACAAGCTTTCCAAGAACTTCCCCCAGGGCCTGGAATACCAGATCCCTTACGACACCACCAAATTCATTAATGCCTCTATTGATGAGGTGGTAACCACGCTTTATCAGGCGGTTGGTCTGGTTATCCTGGTTGTCTTCCTGTTCCTTCAGAACTGGCGTGCGACCCTGATTCCCTCCATCGCGATTCCGGTCTCCCTGATCGGTACGTTTGCGGTCATGAACGCCCTTGGCTACACGATCAACAGTATTACGTTGTTTGGTCTGGTACTGGCAATCGGGGTGGTGGTCGATGACGCGATCGTGGTCATCGAGAACGTGGAACGATTAATCACCAAGGAGAAAATGGAACCGGTAGCCGCAACCCTGGAAGCCATGCGGGAGGTTACCGGCCCGGTCATTGCCACCACACTGGTTCTTTTAGCGGTTTTCGTCCCCGTCGGCTTTATGCCGGGCATTACCGGTGAGCTATATAAACAGTTCTCAGTAACCATCTCTGTTGCGGTTCTGATCTCATCTGTCAACGCGCTGACCCTCAGCCCAGCGTTGTGCGTAGTCCTGCTGAAACAGGGTCGCATGGGGCACATGGCTTTCCTGAAGCCTTTTGAGCAATTCATCACCAAGCTAACCGCCGGTTATACCGGATGGGTACGCTGGATGCTGCGTCGCTCTACGCTGATGGGCGTTCTGTTCCTGGTATTGCTTGGCAGCACCGGTTTCCTGGCGAAAATCGTCCCCACCGGGTTCGTACCGGAAGAAGATCAGGGCTTTGTCTTCGTTGATGTTCAGCTGCCGGACGCCTCATCCGTCAACCGTACTGAAGACGTTATGCACCGTATCACCGATCTGGTACTGCAGCAGAAAGGCGTCACGGACTTTATCTCCGTGTCCGGCTTTAGTTTGCTCGGTGGTGCCGGCTCCAACAATGCACTGGGCATTGCGGTACTGGAAGACTGGGCTGAACGGAAATCACCGGATCTTCAGCTGGACGCTATCCTCGGCCGTATTCAGGGTACACTCTGGACACTGCCAGATGCGCAGGCCATGGCCTTTAACCTGCCCCCGATTCCGGGCCTGGGCAGCACCGGCGGCTTCGACTTCCGCCTGCAGGACACCATGAGCCGCAGCCCGCAGGAGCTGGCACAGGTGCTCAACGGCCTGATCTATGAAGCCAACCAGAATCCGGCACTTAACCGCGTATTCAGCACCTACCGGGCCAATGTCCCCCAGTACTTCCTGGAAGTTGACCGGAACAAGGTCAAGGTGCAAGGCATCGCCATGTCGGACGTCTTCATGACCCTGCAGGCACAGTTGGGCTCATTGTACATCAACGATTTCAACAAGTTTGGCCGTATCTACCAGGTGATCATCCAGGCCCAGACCGAGTACCGTGCGGAACCTCAGGATCTGCAGCATTTCTATGTCCGTAACAAGGACGGTGAGATGGTGCCGCTTTCTACCTTCGCACGCCTGTCACCAATCCTGGGTCCGACCAGCCTGACCCACTTTAACCTCTACCGTTCTGCAACGGTGAATGGTCAGGCGTCACCCGGCCACAGTTCCGGTGATGCGATCAATGCCATGAAGGAACTGGGTGCAAAACTACCGGATGGTTATACCTTCTCCTGGGCTGGTCAGTCCCTGCAGGAGATCCAGGCGGGTAACCTTGCACCGATCCTGTTCTCCCTGGCGCTGATTTTTGTATACCTGTTCCTCGTCGCCCAGTATGAGAGCTGGAACATTCCGTTCGCGGTTATCGCCTCGGTACCAATCGCAGCGTTCGGCGCCATGGCGGGTCTGTTCGTGACCGGCATGGTGAACGACATCTATGCCCAGATCGGTCTGGTACTGCTGATAGGGATCTCGGCGAAAACGGCGATCCTGATTGTCGAATTCGCCATGGTTCAGCGACAACAGGGCAAGAGCATCTTTGATGCAGCCCTTAACGCCGCCGGCCTGCGATTCCGGGCAGTCATGATGACGGCACTCTCCTTCATTCTGGGCGTTATGCCGCTGGTTATTGCCAGTGGTGCGGGTGCCGCCAGCCGTCGTTCATTGGGTACCACGGTTATGTGCGGTATGCTCGCCGCCACAATCCTTGGCACACTGCTGACGCCGGTACTCTATAAGATCATCCAGGCCATGCGTGAGCGGGTGAAAGGTGAGCTGATCGAACACAGCGATCCGGATCATAAGAGCCACACAGCCTAAAGACAAAAAGCCCGTCTACATGACGGGCTTTTCTTTTATTGGTCAATGCCGACTGATATCAATTGCTCAACGCTGGCTGATATGAATACCAACCAATCTTGCCACCAGAACCGTCAAGTAAAACTGGCCAATGAGCGCCTCCATGCTGGTGATGGCCTGGGCACCGCGTGTAGCGGGTACAATGTCGCCATACCCCAGCGTGGACAGGGTGACAAAACTGAAATAGATAAACGTCGAAATATCGTGAATGCTGGCTAACCCTTCGCCATGGAATGAACCGGGCACCCAAAACTCCAACAACGTGTAAATAAAGGCGCCCTGCAACCCCAGAAGCAGATACACGCACATACTGCCATAGATGATATTCCGGTCGACCCGCTTTGCAGAAAAAATCAGCACAACCAACTCATAAATCACGTAACTGAAAAACAACAGGTTGGTCATGTTATCCAGAAAGATAAACGCCGGTCGGTTATAGAGTACGGGCAACCATAAAGTAATAAAGGTTGGGAGAGCCAGAAAGCTGGCAATAATAAGGAACTTGCGTTTGTGGCTCAGAATATAAACGGATGCCACCAACAACATCGATAATGACATCTTCAGCATAAAGCCGGCTCGAATCACATCCGGCATGAAGGGAAACACCACCACCACGGTCATCAACATCAACAACAGCATGGCAAACCCGAAACGGGGAACCTCAGACTGTCGAAAAGCACCCAGAAATACCATTCACCCTCCCTTCATATCCGCTCATACGATACAGCGTTATAGCACACGGATTTATCAGTCTTTACAGACATATATCCCTACTCATCAGTCACCCATCACGGTGCCTTCGCGGCGGGCATCGGCTGCGCCTTCCAGCCCTTTTTCCGTGATAACAATGCCATGTAAACCACTGTTCAAGTCACGCTTATTGACCTGATATCCCATTGCTTTGAGGGGGGCTACCAGTTTTTCTGCTGTTGTACCGACTTCAATATCATAGGGACCGAATCGATTGATCAGGTGGGGTAACTGGATCGCTTCGTCGATCGGCATCTGCCAGTCCAGGTGGGCAATCAAGGTCTTTGTCACATACCCGATAATACGACTTCCGCCTGGCGATCCCACGACCAGGTAAGGTTTGTTATCTCGCATCACGATGGTTGGTGCCATAGAGGAACGGGGGCGTTTACCCGGCTCTATCCGGTTGGCGA
Source organism: uncultured Kistimonas sp. (assembly GCA_964291505.2). GTDB lineage: Bacteria > Pseudomonadota > Gammaproteobacteria > Pseudomonadales > Endozoicomonadaceae > Kistimonas. The sequence goes on from OZ220216.1 coordinate 2,074,151, forward strand.
CAGGCTTACCATCCTTGCTGGGACGAAAAGAGAAATCGGTCATTTCGTTGTTCAACAGGAACCCCCTGACCATCAGTCGTGAACCAAACGCATTCTCAATGGTCGATGTCATGGAAACCACATTACCCTCTGCATCCACAATGCTCAGGTGTGTCGTTGATGGGAGTTCGATTGATTCGTCTTCAGCACGTTGCAGGTTTCTCTTACCAGGCGGTGTGCCTGGCTTGACACGGGTAAGCGCACGCCTGGTATCCAATAATTCACTGCGCTGTTTGAGATAGTCTTTATCGAGCAGACCTTCAGGCACTGAGACAAAGTCGCTATCTGCCATATAGTGGCCACGATCCGCAAACGCCAGACGGGACGCATCACCAATCAGCCGCCAGCTTTCCGGATTCTCTGTCCCAGTTCAGTAAGGTCGAACGGCTCCAGCATACCCAGTATCTGTCCTACGGTCAGTCCACCCGAACTTGGTAACCCCATGCCGCAAACTGCATCGCCTCGATAGTCAATACAGACAGGCTCCCGTTCCCAGACCTGATAATTGGCCAGATCCTCCCGACTTAGAACACCCGGGTTGTCCGTAACAGAGCGAACCGCTGCCACGATATCACGCCCGATTTCACCGGCATAAAAGGGCTCAATGCCCTTTTCTGCAATTAACGACAAGGTATTAGCAAAGATGACATTGGTGAGTAAATCACCCTCCTTCAGGGCCTCACCACCGGGGAAAAAGTAAGTCGCCGTCACCGGATAGCGGCGTAGCCGGTTTTCATCCCGGGCAATCAACGCCGCCAACCGTTGGGATACCCTGAAACCGTCCTGAGCCAACCGGATGGCAGGCTGGAATAACACCTCCCAATCCAGCCTGCCATAGCGTTCATGCAAACTATGCATCAGCTTTAATGTGCCGGGTGTTGCCACTGAGCGCCCGCCCACTACGGCATCATAAAACGACAGAGGTTTTCCTTTTTTATCCAGAAACAAATCCGCAGTGACTGCCTGTGGCGCCGTTTCCCGACCATCCCAGCTCGTGAGTTTTCCCGCATCACTGTCGTAATAAACGACAAATGCACCACCACCAATACCAGATGACTGTGGTTCCACCAGGTTAAGCACCAGCTGGGCGGCAATCATGGCATCAACTGCGCTACCGCCTTCCCGAAGCATTTCATAACCTGCCTCGACCGCATGAGGATTGGCTGCCGCCACCATAAATTCACTGGCACGGATCCGCTCCTGGGACGTTGTCCCGGTCCCCTCTTCCGGCGCCACCGCGTCAGCAACGTCCGGTGAAGCCTGTAACGAAGCACCCTGCAACAACAAGCAGCCAGACAAAAGCCATGCAAGTCTGTTTCGCACTGCGGATTCCCCCACCCTTTTTATTCTCTTCCTAAAGCATACGGCAACGGACGTAGAGATAAAAAGCGAAAGCAGGAATTGTCAGAAAAAAAACCGGCGCATAGCGCGCCGGAAAAGAGTATGTGACGTAGTACAAGCTTTTCACCGAGCGGCGAAGTACTGCTCCAGATCATCCGCACCGCCAATCAGGCGACCATTCAGGAATATCTGTGGCACAGTTCCGGCGTTGGCAACCGCTCGAAGGACGCGGGAAGCATGGCTGCCCCGAACCAGAGGAATATTTTCATAGCTGAAATCCCTATCTTCTAACATCGCTTTCGCACGGGCACAGTGGGGACATCCTTCCCGGGTGAACAATGCCCAGGCATCGGGCTCCTGCCAGTCGCTGCAGAGATAATTCAGCATGGTGTCGGCATCACTGACATGGAAAGGATCACCGGGCTCATCTGGCTCAATGAACATCTTGTCAACAATCCCATTTTTTACCAGCATCGAGTAACGCCAGCTGCGCTGGCCGAACCCCAGTTCATTCTTGTCAACCAGCATCCCCATTCCATCGGAAAACTCACCATTGCCGTCAGGAATAAACGTGATATTTTCAGCATCCTGATCTTTTTTCCATTCATTCATGACGAAGGTATCGTTAACCGATACACAGAGGATGGCATCGACACCCTGACGCCGGAACACATCTGCCAGTTCGTTGTAACGGGGCAGATGGGTCGATGAACAGGTTGGTGTAAATGCGCCAGGAAGGGAGAAGACAATTACCGTCTTGTCCTTGAACAGATCATCACTGGAAAGGTCTTTCCACTCTCCCTCTTCACGTACGCGGAACGTTACCTTTGGTACCGGCTGGCCTTCACGATTCTCCAACATTGCTGGCTCCTGATATAAAACCCATCATTACGTTAATACTCAGTATGCGGCCAACCGTTATACCAGTAAAAATAACTATTTTTTATCCTGTCGATAGGCAATGGGCATTAAAACTCCTCGTCGCCAAATGCCATCAATACCTGCTTGCCGGACTGAATATCCTTAAGCAGGATAGTGGTTTCCGCCAGCACCTTGGCCATGTAAAAATCCGCAGACTTTATCTTGCTCTGGTAAAACCCGACATCAGGATCACCATTGGCCAGCATCTGCTCAGCCTTCAGGCTCATTTTCAGCCACAACCAGCCGATGGCGGTCAGCGCCAGCAGTCGAAGGTAAGGAGTTGCCCCCTGGGCCGCTTCTTCCGGATCTTTCACTCCTTCCTGCGCCAACCAGAACGTAGCCGCCTGCAGGTCTTCCCTGGCTGCGTTCACCGCTGAATAGTGACGATGATGGCTGTATGCTTTCAGCTCCGTGTCCAGCAGTTGCAGAAAACCGCGAATCAACCGCCCCCCCTGCATGGGCAACTTCCGCCCCACCAGGTCTAACGCCTGAATACCATTGGTACCTTCATAAATACGGGTGATACGAACATCGCGTACCAGCTGTTCAATGCCCCAGTCCCGGGTAAACCCTGAACCACCCAGCGTCTGCAGGGCCAGATTACAGCAGTCAAACCCCTCATCAGTCAGGTGAGCTTTAACCACCGGCGTCATCAACTGGACGATATCATCTGCCTGCTCACGCACGGCTTCATCATGATGATGATGGCTGATATCGATGTGCATAGCCGTCCAGTAAGCTAAGGCGCGGTTTCCTTCATTCATCACTTTCTGACGCAATAACATGCGACGGACATCCGGATGAACAAGAATTGGATCTGCCGGCTGGTCAGGTTCAACGGGACCTGAAATGGAACGACTCTGCAGTCGCTCACGGGCAAACGAGAGGGCTGTCTGATAGGCGCTTTCCGCTGCACCCAGCCCCTGTAACCCGACCATCAGGCGTGCAGCATTCATCATGGTGAACATGCAGCTGAGCCCCTTGTGAGGCTCACCCACCAGCCAGCCGACGGCATTGTCAAAACTCATGAAACAGGTAGCTGACCCACGGATACCCATTTTATGCTCAAGTCCCGTGCAACCTAACGTATTGCGTTGGCCGTCTTCCAGCACTTTCGGCACAAGGAACAGCGAGATGCCTTTCACTCCCTCGGGGGCATCCGGCAATCTGGCCAGAACGAGATGAATAATATTCTCAGCAAGGTCATGTTCACCGCTGGTGATCCAGATCTTGTTGCCGGTGATGGCATAGCTGCCATCGTCGTGAGGTTCCGCTTTTGTACGGATCATGCCAAGGTCCGTGCCACACTGTGGCTCCGTCAAGCACATGGTGCCAGACCATTCGCCACTGACCATATTCGGAAGGTACGTCTGCTGCAATTGCTCATTGGCATGGGCGGCAATCAGGTTCATCGCCCCCACGGTCAGCCCCGGATACATGCTTAGCGACAAGTTGGCGGCACAGCTCATCTCTTCCATGGCAAAGCCCAAAAGGTGTGGCATGGCTTGCCCCCCCCAGGTTTCATCCATGCTGATACCTAACCAGCCCCCTTCCGCAAAGGCCTGGTATGCCTGCTTGTAGCCTGCAGGCGTGGTCACCGTTTGCGTATCCACATCGTAGTGGCAACCCTGCTCATCACCACTGCCATTGACCGCCAGAAATTCCTGTTCGCAGAGCCTGCCGCCTTCTTCCAAGACAGCATCCATGAGATCCGGCGTGACCTCATGGTATTTATCCAGTGACGATATACCACCACCGTCCAACAGCCCATGAATAAGAAAACGAATATCTTTCAATGGAGCATTGTAAATAGCCGGCATGGCTCCCTCCTGACGCCTTGTCTTCACGATAGTTATAGGATGTATGGCACACTATAATTATACATATATTTACATTTGTACAATTTATATTTATATATTGCATCAGAATATAGAAGATTAACGACAGCAGACACTTTATATAACGCTCAAATACAGCGGCGACTCCTGATCCCTGCAGACGCTGTGGTACAGTAAAGTGAAAGCCGTATTGAATCTGCCACGCAGCCCTTATGACAACGAACACCCCGGACAAATTACAGAAGAACCCCCTGATCCGACTGCTGCTCACTACCATCGGCATCCTTGCTACAGCACTTGGCATTCTGGGGATTTTTTTGCCGGTATTGCCCACCACGCCCTTTTTGCTACTGGCTGCGGCCTGTTTTCTACGCAGCTCTCCGGCGTTTCACCAGTGGCTGCTGGGGCATCCCCATCTGGGGCGTTATATTCATTACTATCTGGATGGAAAGGGTATTCCGCGAAAGGCGAAAATCTATACTCTGCTCGTACTCTGGCTCAGCATCAGCGTATCCATCATGATGGTTCCGCTGTGGCCTGTACGGTTATTGCTGGTGGTGATTGCGAGCTGTGTCAGTATCTACATCATCAGACAAAAAACGCTGGAACCTCGATCGTTACCGGAAAAACCCTCATAAACTGAGGCAAGACTGATACACCATAAAAGGCAGGCAAGACCCAAAACACAGCGCGTGCTATAGATCTTGCCTGATAATAATAAAACGTCACTCAGTACCGTTTCTTTTGCCGTTACTGCAGGTGCCCATAGAGCCGGGCATAGAGGCCGTTCTGCTGAAGCAGCTCATCGTGCCCACCTTCCTCACTGATACAGCCATCCTCGAAGACATAAACACGATCCGCCTGCTTCACGGCACTCAAGCGGTGGGCAATAATCAGTGTCGTCCGGTTGGACAGGAACTCTTCCATCCCTTTGTGTAAAAGGAATTCCGTTGCCGTATCCAATGCAGACGTTGCTTCATCAAGAATGACGATGGCAGGGTCTGTCACAATCATACGTGCAATCGCCAGCCGCTGCCGTTGCCCACCAGACAGGCGCACGCCCTGGTTACCAATCAGGGTATCCAGGCTGTTTTCCATATCCATGATAAACGACTTGAGCTGGGCGACTTCCAGTGCCTGCCAGAGTTTTTCATCGGGTACATTCCGCCCCAGACAGAGGTTCTCTCGCACCGTGGTATTGAATAGCACCGGATGCTGCAACACCGTGACGACATTTTCGCGTATGGCATCAACCCCGATCTGCTCCATGGGCGTATCCCCGAAACGCACACAGCCCTGCGTTGGTGTATACAGCCCCAGTAACACCTTGACCAGTGTTGACTTGCCGCCACCACTGGCACCGACCAGTGCCACCTTCTCACCCGGCTTGACTGATAAAGACACACCTTTGAGGATATCGTCATCGCCATAGGCAAAATGAACATTCTCGATATCCAGTCCAACGGTTTTATGGCCACGGAAAGGATCCAGCAACGCGGTATACCGTTTCTCTTCCTCCAGCTCCAACAGACTGTTGATACGCTTAAGCGCTGCATTGGAGGCAAAGTAGCCATATTGCATGCTCAGCAGTTCATTAACCGGTCCCATCATGAACCAGAGGTAGCCAAATACCGCAAACATCTCACCGATGGAAAGATCGGAAAAAACCACCGTCAGCATGGCGCAGGCACGGAAGACATCCACTCCCAACAGGAACAGGACAAAGCTGAATCGGCTGGCGGCGTCGTTTTTCCAAGCAAAGGCGGTTGAGCGATCACGTACGGCGCGGGCATGGTCCATCAAACGACTGATGTAGTGTTTCTCGCGGTTAGCCGTCCGGATCTGCTGAATGCCATCCAATGTTTCCGTCAACGCTGCCTGAAAGACGTCAAAGGCGCTGTTTTCATCTTTCTTAAGGGTGCGGATCTTCTTGCCCAGGCGCGTGGTAAACCAAATCACTACAGGATTGAAAAACAGAATAATCAAGGCCAGCTGCCAATGCAGCCACAACAATACCGCTGCCGTTCCAATGATCGACAGAACCGCCACCAGCAAACGGCTGACCGTGGAACCAATAAACTGGTCAATGGTATTGAGATCCGTCACAAAGCGGGAAGCAACCGAACCACTGCCCAACGTCTCATACTCCGACATGGATACCCGCGACAACTTGTGCAGAAGGCTGGATCGCATCCGGAAAACCACTTCTTTGGAAATAATCGTGAACTGTCGTGTCTGCCAGACATTGAAAATCAGTGCCAGTATGCGCAGGAGAATGGTCACCCCCAGCACCAGCAGGATATAGAAAGACGGCCCATGCCACTCATTCGGTATCAGCGGCCGAAGGGTCGCCACGACCGCGCCGGGCTCCTGCAACAACACTTCATCCACCAATAGTGGCAACAATAACGGCGTCGGTACACTGGCCAGTGTCGCCAGCAGGGCCACAATATTGGCAACCACCAACTCACGCTTAAACTCAAGCGCAATACGGCGGATGCGTTGCCAGTTATAAATGCGGGAATCGTGCTGCTCTCCAGCCTCATGGCCGGCAGCTTGTACTGTTTCACTCAAAATGGCGATCCTGGATAGTCTTATGCACTGCACAATTGCACCGTCCCCAGGTGCAGATGGCAGGTATTACGTTATCTTATCGGTATACGACAGATGGCTCTATAGATGATGCAGTTGACGTTGAAGCCTGCGATTCAGGTATCTTTTTGCTGGGTATTACCCAGTGGCATAGGTTCACCACGCTTCCTGGCCAGATCAATCTGTTTCTGGCGCTCGGCAGCCCGGGAACGGGATCGCTCCGTCTGGCTGTCATGACAATGGGGGCAAGTCACACCACGGACATACAAGGGCGAACGCTTGTCATCTTCTGTAATGGGGCGTCGGCAACCATGACACTGGTCATAATGGCCAGGCTCAAGGTCATGATTAACGGTCACGCGATTATCAAAAACAAAACATTCTCCCTGCCAGAGACTGTCTGATGCCGGCACCGTCTCCAGGTATTTAAGAATGCCGCCTTTCAGGTGGTAAACCTCTTCCACGCCTTGTTCCAGTAGCAGCGATGTCGCTTTTTCACAACGAATCCCCCCGGTACAGAACATGGCAACCCGTTGCTTTTTGGCCGGTTTGAGCTGTTTATCAACCCAATTGGGAAACTGCCGGAAATTATCAGTTTCGGGATTGATGGCGCCCTTAAAAGTGCCCACCTCAATTTCGTAGTCATTACGGGTGTCAACCAGCAGCACATCCGGATCCGAAATCAGGGCATTCCAGTCTTCCGGCTCCACATACTGACCTACCGCCTTAACGGGAGAAACACCGGGCACCCCCATAGTGACAATTTCCCGCTTGAGCTTAACCCGGGTGCGATAAAACGGGTTGTCATCCGACAGTGACTCTTTATAGGTCAGATCCGTAAACCGTCCATCGGCCGCCAGCCAGGCTTTCAGTGCATCAACCCCCGCCCGGGAACCGGCTACGGTACCGTTAATCCCTTCTTCTGCCAGCAACAATGATCCTCTGACGCCATTGTCCAGCAAACATGACAGCAACGGCTCACGCAACGCCTGGTAATCCGGCAGACTGACAAACTGATAGAGTGCGGCTACTACAACACCTGACATGGTTTCCCCGGTTTTGGATGATTCAACGCGTCCTCAGGTACGGCATACTCCCTGGACACAGGCCACGGATTCTAGCGATTTCGCTTCTAGATGGGAATAATTATCAATAATAAACAGTATCTGGAATCAGACGTAAGAGACAAATGACTGCCTTGCCTTCTGGTATCCACGTACCCTATCCTAGCCTCCCCGCAAACCAGAACAACAATATGCCTATGACACTGGATCTTGAAAGCCTCAACCGTGAGCTGGCCAACGGTCACCCCGCTGATATCGTTGCATGGACCCTCGAACAGGCAAAAAACCCGGTACTGACTACCAATTTTGGCCCCCATGAAGCGGCCATTATCCACCTGTGCGCCAGCCGCAAACCGGATATTCCGGTGGTCTGGATTGATTCCGGCTACGGTACACTGGCTACTTACCGGTTTGCCCATCAGCTCATCCAAAGACTGGACCTGAACATCCGTATTTATCATCCCCGCTATAGCCGTGCTTGCCGGGAAGCAATTTATGGCAGCATTCCGAATGTGGACACCCCGGCACATGATGCCTTCACCCATGACGTCAAGCTGGAACCTTTCCAGCGCGCCATGGCCGAAACCCAGCCCGACTTCTGGCTGACTGCCATCCGCAAGGAGCAAACTGCCTTTCGCCAGAACCTGGATATTCTGACGGAAACCCAGAACGGCATTATCCGGGTGGCGCCGGTCTTTTACTGGTCTGAACTGGATCTTGAGGAATACCAGGTCGAGCATGACCTACCCATTGAAGACGATTATTTTGACCCGACCAAAGTACTGGGCAACCGTGAGTGCGGTCTACATACCAGTACAAGCCAACAGTAACCCCTCGCCAATGAGCCGGTACCCATATTCTGTGCCGGTTCAATCAAGCTGCCATTCCGCACCCATTGCCTCCGGATAAGCGACCGGATCAGGCGTTATCGCTCTTATTGATGCTTTTTTACATTTCCATTGAACTAATAACAGGTACTCCAGTCCAAAACCCAAATCAAGAAACAGGGGGCTTTTCGCCACTGGTTCAGCGATCGAACGAAACAACCAACGGGCTTATTTGACAGGAGTAACGAGAGCAATGGGAATGGAGCAATGGCTGGCATTTGCATCAGCCACACTGATCCTCTTTATGATACCAGGACCGGATATGGTACTGGTTGCAGGCTGGAGCGCACGAAAAGGTTTCCGCAAGGGATTGGAAGCTGCGACTGGAACGGTCATGGGCCTGCTGGTCCATACGATGGCCACCTCCATGGGGCTGGCAGCCCTTTTAGCCGCCTCCGCAAGCGCCTTCTCCGTGCTGAAATGGGTTGGCTCTATTTACCTGGTCTGGCTGGGCATCATGAAACTGAGAAATGGTGAAAGTGAAGCGCCAACCGACAAGTCCAGGCGAGCCAGCAGCCCCTTTCTGCAGGCATTGTGCACGAATTTGCTCAACCCGAAGGTCATCCTGTTCTTCCTGGCCTTCCTGCCCCACTTCGTCGACCCGAATGCCGACGTGAAGGCCCAGTTTATTATGTTGGGATTAGCATTCGCCGTGATCTCCACCGCCTGCTACCTGGCTCTCATCGCTGTTACCGCGAAAGCCGGACAGGCTTTGGGAAAAAGCCGTCGGGCCCAACAGTTGGGACGATGGCTGAGTGGAACAGTTATGATTGGATTTGGTGTCAGGCTGGCAATGGCCAGCCACTCGTAAAGGACACCCATCAGAATGGTAAAGCGGAAAAGAGCAGGCGATGATCATCACCTGCTCTGACAAAGCAAAGATACCGCTAGCCAGCGTTCAGCAGGAAATGCACGCCGACACTGGCGACATAGCCCAAAGCGATCGCCCAGGACCAGCGCAGATGACTCATAAAGGTGTAGGTTCCCTTGGAAGTTCCCATTAAGGCGACACCTGCAGCCGAGCCCACAGAGAGCAGACTACCACCGACGCCTGCCGTCAACGTCACGAGCAACCACTGAAAGTTACCCATTTCAGGGTTCATGCTGATAATGGCAAACATCACCGGAATATTATCGACCACGGCCGAAATCAATCCGGCAACGATATTGGTGATTGATGGCCCTAAATCCGCATACATGGACGAAGATATCATCTCCAGATAGCCCAGGTAACCCAAGCCACCCACAGAGAAAATAATGCCGAAGAAAAACAGCAGAGTATCCCATTCGGCCTTGGCAACCTTATGGAAAATATCGAGCTCACCACGATCGCTACCTTCAAGCGGGTGGGTAGATCGACTGCTTCGGCTCCTGTAAGTCAGATACCAGGTGTAAAACATCAGTAACGACATACCGGTCATCATGCCCATGAACGGAGGCAGGGAGAACACCTTCTCAAAGGTGACAGCCAGGATAATCGTCAATCCGAACAGGCCACACACGACAAGTCCTCCCGGCCTGATCCGGACACGCTCATCAATCGCCGAAGGCTTTTCAGACGGTACGAAGAAACTCATGATGAAAGCTGGCACCAGGTAATTGACCACGGCCGGTAAAAACAGCGCGAAGAAACCAAAAAATCCGACCTTACCCGCCTGCCAGACCATCAGCGTTGTAATATCGCCAAACGGACTGAATGCACCACCGGCATTGGCAGCAACCACCACATTTATCATCGCCAGGGTGACAAAACGCTGGTTCCCTCCCCCGACAGACATGATCACAGCGCCCATCAAAAGCGCCGTGGTCAGGTTATCCGCAACAGGCGAGATGAAGAATGCCAATATGCCCGTTACCCAGAACAACTGGCGGAACCCCAGCCCTTTCTGCATCAACCGTGCACGCAGGGCATCAAAGACCAGACGTTCTTCCATGGTATTGATGAATGTCATGGCCACCAGCAGGAAAAGGAACAGGGCACTGTATTCGTCCAGGTTGTGCATCAAGGCAGCGCGAAGCGCTTCATGTTCCACGCCATAATCCTGGGCAATAGTGGCAATCAGCGCCCAGATAATACCGGCAGCCAGTATCACCGGTTTCGATTTACGCAGATTAAGGACTTCTTCACCCATCACCATGATGTAGGCAAGGACAAAAATAGCGATACACAGATAAGCCAGTGGATCTTCCGTGGCTCCCAGCACTTCATAGGCTCCACCGGATGCGAAAGCCAATCCCGGGCAAAGTGCAAAAACAGACGGCAACAAACCGTTTTTGAAAAATTTCATTAGCAATATCTTATTGGTTATTTTGTTCAAAAAATTCTACACCCCTGAAAAGGATAATAAACGCTGATTGCATATACCACCTTCACCTGGAAAAACTAAGCAGACTCAGAAACCGTTAGCAGACGCCTGGCCGCATGCAACATGACCTGGCTCCCCTGTTCGATCAAGGTATCCGGAAAATCGTAATCCGGGTTGTGCAATTGCGGGCAGGATTCACCACTCCCCAGACAATACAACGCCCCCTTGTAGTGACGCGTAAACTGGCCAAAGTCTTCCGACCAACGCATGGGGCGGTCTACCGTTTCTGCAACAAGTCCTGCATCTTCCGCTGCCTCTAACACCAGGGAAACAATAGCCGGATGGTTTTCTGTTGCCGCAAATTCATCACTGTAGCTGATTGACCACGCTAACCCGGCCTGATCAGCCTCCTGCCGGACCAGCATCTCTGCTTTCTCTCTTAACACCTGCATACGATCATCTGCCGCTGTTCTCAAGGTCACCATAATGGTGGCGTCACCCGGTGCAATACCGAAAGCCGGCTCTCCCAAACGTGCATGCACGATCGTGGCCAGTGCAAAAGCGTCATCATTTTCGACAGGTGTACTAAGCGCTGAAAGCTGCTCCAGCAGTCGACACATCACCACCTGCGGGCTGATACCATCCTCCGGCTTGGCAGCATGGGATGTTTTACCAGTGAGGGTTACTGTCATGCCACAGGATGCACAGGCAAAACTGCCAGCTCGCACCAGCAAGGTACCGAGAGAAGTGCCCGGCAGATTGTGCCAACCGATCACATAGTCCGGCGCCAGTGCCTGAAACCGTTCATCAGCCAAAACCGCCATGGCACCGCTACCATCCTCTTCCGCAGGCTGGAAAAGCAATCCAACCCGACCATTCTCCGGCCGCTCACGCGCCAACCTGAACCCCAATGCCAGCAGCGTTGCCATATGGCCATCATGACCACACATATGGGCCTTACCTTCATGCTCTGAGCGGTAGGGCAGCACATTGATCTCATGAACCGCAACCGCATCCATATCAGCACGGAAGACAACCGTCGGGCCAGGACGTGGACTCTCAAACAAAGCCAACACACCCTGCCCACCAACGCCTGTCAGCATTTTATCGGGCCTGATATGTGCCGCCAAAAACCGCTGTAATCGCTCCGCTGTATCACTTTCAGCGCCTGACAACTCCGGATAACGGTGAAACTCCTGTCGCATCTGGCGACAAAGGTCAAGTTCCGCATCCCCCAAGCTGCTCATCATCTATCTCCTGGTATTCCTCTGTGTGGCGCCGAAGTGCGCCACCACTGCAACACAGTAAGACCCGATAGTGTCATGTTCACGAATACTGACACAGCCCGTATTTATCCCGATATTTATGGCTTGTATTTATAAAAAAACCATTACTCGCATTTAATCTGTCTTAAAACAGCGCTGACATAAGCAAAAGATTCATTGACAATCCGGTATACTTACATGCATCTGAGACATAGCGGTAAGCAGCAGTTGTCGGAGGCATCGATGTCCATTTCACCGCAGTTAGAGACATTTCTCGCTGAAAGCTGTACGAACTATGAAGTGGTATCCCATCCCTACTCAGAACGGGCGGCAAACACCGCACGGTCAGCCTGCATTCCAGATCGAACCATGGCCAAAGCGGTTGTGCTGAAAGATGGGAATGGCTATGTGATGGCCGTGATGCCATCTCGTAACCGGTTGATGCTGGCTTGGTTGAATATGCGCCTGGATCGCAACCTGAAACTGGTACAGGAAACCACGCTGCAGGATCTCTTCCCGGATTGCCAGCCCGGCGCCATACCAGCCATGGGCATCGCATACGGCATGAAAACCGTGTGGGACGATGCGCTTAATACCGTTGCCGATATCTACATCGAAGGTGGCAATCACCGGGAACTCATCCATATGCACCGCAATGAGTTCCAGAAACTGATGTACGGCCAGCCCCATGCGGCGATCAGCTGTGATATTGAGGAAGAAGAGGCCTACCGAAGCTGCTGACAACTGACAGATGCTTTCTGCCAATTCTTATCAATGATGTGCTCTTCCGATTGATGGAATAATCTGCAACGATATCACCGAGGCTATTCTGTAGCTTCAACGAGAATGAGTAAGGCGCTTGCACAGACATTAATCCATCAACAGCCGTGGTGGCTGAGGATTCATAACAGACGCAGGTGATGCTATGAAGCAACGCTCTCTTCTGGCAAGACTCATCACCGCAGCGATTTTCTTCTTCGCTGCGATCTTTGGTGCGATTCAGGGACTGTTTCTGGTTGCCTTCTTGGCATCCGTCTTCCTTGGCATTCTTGTTTATGATCTCATGGACTTCACCGTCCAACAGTCACGACAACTTCCCCATATCACTGCGACCGGGCCTCTGTGCATGCATTTCAACGGTGAGGCTTTTCCCGAGTGGCTGGAAGTCGGAGCCTGCCATCGCTACTACCTGACAGGGATTGCGCCCGAATATGTCTGTGAGAGTCTTGTGGAGAGAGAGGACATCATATACAACGGTGTTCGATACCATCCGGCCTGAAGCAAGCAGACGACAACCCGGTAATCGTTATCGCTTATCGGGTCATCTTTTTCACAAATACCACCACATAGAGTGCCAGGATGAATGTCCCCAGAAATGCCTCGACGGCCGCAATCGTTCGCCCTATCCCCACTGGCGCGATATCACCATACCCCAGCGTTGTAAACGTCACGATGCTGAAATAGAGGCATTCCATTAACTGCCCCCAGTTTGCCTGCCACCCCTTCTCGGGATGCACCTGGATGATCTCACCGCCCGCACTGACGCCAATCATTGCATAGAGAAATGCACAAACGACCACCATGGCGGCAGAGAAAGCGATAACCCGCATAGGGCGTTCACCATAACCACACAGCAGATCAACGGTTTTCGATACGATCCTCTGCCACGAAAATGGGGGTAACTGGTAACGGCGGTAACGCATCTCTTTTTGAAAGAACTCGCCAGCCTCCTCCTGCAAACCATGAAGCTCACATTGCCGACGAATATTCCGACAAACCTCCTCTGCCTCTTCATTCAACCGGCGTACCCCTTCTTTTCGATTAGGGTCACGCTTTCTGAGCTTTTTGCTCTCCGCAGCCTGAAGGATGATGTTACCCCATCGGATATGCTCGATCTTCGCATCATCAAGCCGAATACCGAGAAGATTGGCATTGGTCAGATTAGCTGAATTGAGATTCGCATACCTCGCATCAACCTTGAGCAGGCAAGCCCCCTGCAAGTTGATGTTATATAAATGCGCATCACGAAGATCGGCATGATTGAGATCAGCATCCGTCAGGTCATAACCTTCTGAGCTGCCTCGATTCACAAGGTGTACATTTCGCAGATTGGCATTCTTTAACTGGAAACCACACAAAGGCCGGCCCGATTTTGCAATGGCCTCCACACGCTCGCAGATATCATCACCTCGCTTATCTGCCTCCGGATCATGCCAGAAACACAAGCCGCCTTCTTTTTCTGCAGTATCTTCACAACGCCTGCCCTGATAGTCCACATAGGTACATTGAACGCATCCCTGCGCTTCCATCCTGATGCCAGCCCCGTAATCGTAATAATCCCATTACTGGAGAGTATAGCCAGCCAGTGCAGTTTTTCTTCTATGTCAGGAGTTTCGTTTAGTGGCACTGCTTAGAAAGGTTTGATCTGATGGACTGCACCGGTGGGTCATATACTGATGTGCAGCCTGAAGGCAGTTCAGGTTCGACTTAACATGGAGAGGTCATGCCATGAGTGTTTCAAAAAAACTGTCTCAATTCCTTGCACAGCAGCAGGTTGATTTTGAATTGGTTCATCACAGCCCCAGCATGAGTGCTATGCAAAGTTCTATTGCGGCACACGTTCCCTGCGAAGAAGTCGCAAAAGCCGTTGTTCTAAAGGATCATGTCGACAATTTCCTGATGGCTGTGATTCCTGCGGGCAGGCGCCTGCACCTACATACAGTGGAAGAACTCACTGACCAGAAGCTACGCTTGGCCTCCGAGCACGAACTGCAGCAAAAATTCACAGACTGCAAAATCGGCGCAATCCCCGCCATTGGCCCGGCCTTTGACATGAGCATGGTCTGGGATGACCGTTTTCTGCAGCAACACGATGTTTACCTGGAAGCGGGTGACCACGAAACCCTTGTGCATCTATCCGGCAAAAACTTCCAGAAGCTGGCCAGCACCGAACAACATGATCAGATCAGTATGCCCGTTAAAGAGCAACAGCCCGAATAATCACCCGACAGAGTCCAGCATCGCAGCACCGCAGGCGAGTACAACCATCACGAACAGCAGCCATTTCAATGTGGACTGGGAGGCTTGTATGGCAAACCGAACGCTGTAGTGAGCCCCTATCATGCAACCCACGGCAAGAATCAGCCCCGGTATCCACAGCACCAAGTCGTACCAGATGAAGACACCTAAAGCTAACAGACTGAAACAGGCTGTACACACCACCTTCAGGGCATTGGCGCGTACCAGATCGTAACGAAGTCCGCCGGCCAGCGCTGCAATCAGCATGAAGCCCACCCCTGCCTGAACAAAGCCGCCGTAAACACCTGCCAGAAACAGCCCAGCCCAAGCAGAAGGTTTAGCGTGCAGAGGAACGACCGGCGTACCCGGCTCCGGCGCCACGGTTGAAGGCTTAATGATCATGATCAAGGCCATCAACACCATGCTACCCAGAAGTACCGGTTTTAAAATCACTTCCGGCAGAAAAGCGGCAGCGAAAGCGCCAACCAAAGAGCCGAGCAGTGTCGGCACCATAACCGCCATCATGGAGGGAACTTCAAGCCGTTTCTCGCGATAAAATCCCTGCATACCCGTTAACGACTGCATGACGACGCCCACCCGATTGGTCGCATTCGCCACATCAGCGGGCATTCCCATCAACATCAGCGCGGGCAGGGTCAACATGGAGCCGCCCCCTGCCAGGGTATTGATAAATCCGGCTACCACACCTGCCAGTAACAGCGCCGTAACATTCACGAGGGTCAGTTCATACATCATTTGTTCCATCAACAGGGTGAGCTACAGCCAGGGAAGAGTGGCTGCATCCGTTCCGTCATGCGAGACCGGCAACCGGATACCATCAATGCACTGGATTCATCAGGGCGGGGAGAAGAATGAGGCAGGACAGGACTATCTGCAAGTATCAAGCAAAAAACCAGCCCCCCTGAGATACAGGGAGGCGCTTGATTATACGGTCAGAATCTTCATGGTATTGGTTTCGCCGACAACCGCCAGCGTATCTCCTTTGGTCATGATGACCTGGTCACCGTCCTCGAGGTAACCGGCATCTCGCACGATTTTAACGGCGGCTGCATTCACTTCATTGCCAGAGGTGTAAACCGTTGGATCAAAAACAAACGCCTCAACCCCGCGGTACAGGGCGACACGCCGACGCGTGAATTCCTGCCGGGTCAGTGCGAAGATAGGCAACCGCGAGTTGATACGGGACATCCACAGTGGCGTGGAGCCGGATTCTGTCAGGCAGATAATCGCTTTAACAATCTGCAAATGGTTGGCGGCATACATGGTGGACATGGCGATCGTCTCATCCGTCCGTTCAAATGAGAACGCCATTCGATGGGTCGAAACCTGACTCGCCGGCTGCTTCTCTGCGCCGAGACAAATACGCCCCATCGCCTCCACAACTCGCCCGGGGTTAGCGCCTGTGGCTGATTCTGCAGACAACATGACGGCATCGGTACCATCCAGCACGGCATTGGCGACATCAAACACCTCGGCCCGGGTCGGCAAGCTGTTGGTGATCATGGATTCCATCATCTGGGTAGCGGTGACCACCGGTCGGTTCAAACGACGGGCTTCAGCAATAATCTTTTTCTGAACACCGATCAGCTCGGCATCCCCGATCTCAACGCCCAAATCGCCACGGGCGACCATCACCGCATCGGATGCCAGAATGACCTCTTCCAGCACCTTTTCATCCTTGACCACTTCTGCCCGTTCAATTTTGGCCATGATGGCCGCTTCACCACCGGCATCGTGCAATAGCTGTCGTGCCAGATCCAGATCCGCTGCACAACGGGGAAAAGATACTGCCAGGTAATCCAGATCCAGCTTCGCGGCGGTCTGAATATCGTCACGATCCTTATCGGTCAGCGCGGGCGCCGAGAGACCACCGCCCTGACGGTTAATCCCCTTGCTGTTGGTCAGTTCGCCACCGTTAACCACGTGACAATGAATCTGACGACCATCCACCCGTTCAACCCGCATGGTGATACGCCCATCATCCAGCAACAGCATATCGCCGGAGGCACAGTCATTGGGCAGGGCTTCATAGGTCAGACCAACCCGATGCTGGTCACCGGCCGCCTTATCCATATCCGCATCAAGAATAAAGTGATCGCCTTCTGCCAGAGTGACACCGCCCTTGGCAAAACGGGCGATGCGAATCTTGGGTCCCTGCAGATCCCCCATGAGCGCCACGGCCCGTCCCAGTTGCTCTGCGGTTTCACGCACGCGATCAACCCGCTGCTGCAACTCTTCCGGTGTGCCATGGGAAAAGTTCAGTCTGACGACGTTAACACCGGCTTCAATCAACGCCGTCAGTGCTGCCTCAGCATCTGTTGCTGGCCCCAGGGTAGCAACAATTTTGGTTCGCCTTGGCATTGCAACTGTTCTTTCCGACATGGCAACTCTCCTTGCTCAAAGACCTCAATAAACCGTAAAACCTGGCGCCTGACTACTGACTTTTCGCCAGTCGGGGGAAACCTGACAGGATCGCCCCGGTCGCGCATAACGCCAGTATCCAGGGGTAATAACTATCACCCACCAGCGCCAGTGGAGACAGACCGGCGATAGAGCCAGCCAGCAGCAGCTGTGCCCCCCAGGGAATGATGCCCTGCACGACACAGGAAAACATGTCCAGCAAACTGGCCGAACGGCGGGGATCAATGGCATTCTTTTCGGCAATTTCCCGCGCCACCGAGCCACTGATTAGAATGGCCACAGTATTATTAGCCGTAAACAGGTTGCAGATAGACACCAGCAGGGAAATACCGATTTCGCCTGCACGTCCCTGCAATCGCTGAAAACGCCCGACCAGTGATTGAATACAACCTGTCAGCCAAACCAGGCCGCCCTCATGACGCATCACAGCCGCCAATCCACCAATGAACATGGACAGCACCATGATTTCCAGCATACCTTCAAAGCCAAGGTAGATGTTATCGGCCATGGCCGCCATCGAATAGCCATCCTTGACCAGTAGCCCCAGAAAACCGGAAAAGAGAATCCCCACCATCAATACAACCAGCACATTCATACCGCTAACTGCCAGTCCGAGTACCAACAGGTAAGGCAATACCAGCCAACCGTTAAATTCAGTGGTCTCAGGCGCGCTACCACCGTGACCGAGGATAAACAGAAGTACCATGGTAAGAAGTGCGGCAGGCACGGCAATACGGGCATTCAGGCGGAACTTGTCCCGCATACTACAGCCCTGGGTTCGGGTTGCGGCAATGGTGGTATCAGAAATAATGGAAAGGTTATCACCGAACATGGCACCGCCCACCACGGTTCCTGCACACAAGGCCGGTGAAAGACCAGTCGCCTGACTGATTCCAATAGCGATTGGCGTGATCGCAGCAATGGTGCCCATGGATGTACCCATGGCGGTGGATACAAACGCTGCCACAAGGAACAGTCCCGGCAACAGCAACTGTTCCGGCAGAACGGACAGACCCAGGGCAACCGTGGCATCTACTCCACCAATGGCGCTGGTGACCTTGGCAAAGGCGCCAGCCAGCAGGTAAACCATACACATGGTGACAATATTGATATCACCAATACCCTGTAAAAAATGCTGAATGCGTTCATTCAATCGGGCTTGGCCGATCAGCATTCCGACAATAATGGCCGGCAATGCCGCTACCGGTGCCTTGATCTGGTAAAAGGCAAATTCAACACCAGCAAGGGAATAATAAATACCACTGCCGAAAAACACGCCCAGAAAGACCAGTAATGGCAGGAGAGCTCGGGGATTGGCTGCAGGCTGTGTCATCAATATCCTCGTTCAGACCAGAAATGATCAGCGAAACGCCATCCACCGGGTCGCAAAATAAAAGGTCGCATTGTATCCGGCGCACAGCCCGATACAACTGGGCGATTTACGTAAACCACCCATAGCCTGCCAATGATACAGAGTATCAACCGCTGTTGATTGCGTATTATTTTCGCAAGACTGGAACTTCAACATGGATTTGTCCGTCTTATGACTAATACTTAGTGAACATCCGATTGATGATCAATGCTGCACGCTTATGGAACATCCCGCCACACCTAACACACTGACCGGAAAGGCCCTGCTGGCCATGGGCTTCATGACCTTTGCCCTGTTCCTCGGAGCCGGCAACATGATTTTTCCGGTACTCTCCGGCCAATTGGCAGGTACTGAAGTCTGGTCAGCAGCAGCAGGGTTTCTGGTTACTGGCGTTGGCCTACCGTTACTGGGCATCATTGCCATGGCGCGGGTCGGCGGCGGTTTCAACGATCTGTCACAGGATCTCCCTCCGCGGCTGATTGCTCTGATCGGCATTATTATCTACCTGCTGATCGGTCCTCTCTATGCGGTTCCGCGAACGGCGGCGGTCTCCTTCGAAATCGGCATTACCCCTTTCCTTGATACCGAAAACAGTCATAGCGATGCGCAGCAGCTTTTGTTCTCGCTGGTCTTTTTTGCCATTGCCTGGTGGTTCTCACTGTACCCCGGCAAGCTGATGGAAACTGTCGGCGAAATCATCACACCGGCACTGATACTCTTATTAATCGTGCTCGGCGTTACCCCCTTCATCAATCCGGCCGGTGATCCTGGCCCACCGACTGAAGACTACCAGGCAACGGCTTTTATCCAGGGATTCCTTGATGGTTATATGACCATGGACGCCTTGGCTGCCCTGATGTTTGGTATTGTCATCATTACCAACCTGCGATCGCATGGCATTACCAACCGACAAGCACTGACACGCTATTGCATTGCCACAGGCGTTATTGCTGCCATCGGACTTTCCCTTGTCTATATTGCACTGTTCAACATAGGCTCCACCAGCCGGGTGCTTGCACCTGACGCCAGTAACGGCGGACAAATCCTGACCACCTTTGTTGAGTATCAGTTCAGCCAATGGGGCATACTCATCCTTGCCGCCATTGTGACTCTGGCCTGCCTGACAACCGCCATCGGCTGCATCACTGCCGTTGCAGAATATTTTGAGCAACTCTGGCCCCGCTATTCCTATTTTTCACTGGTGACCGCCATTACAGTGGCCTGTGTTGTCATGGCCAACATTAACCTGGACCAGTTGATTGAGTTTTACATCCCCATCCTGCTGGCGATTTACCCGGTCGCGATGATCCTTATACTGCTGGCGCTGATTCGTGAATGGCTACCGGCCCCTAAACTATCGGCACGTTTCACTCTATTCCTAGTTGCCTTGTTCGGTATTGCCGACGGGCTGCATGTACTACCCTACCGCGCTATTGAGTACTACCTTTTACCTTTGAACAATGTGCCGGGATTTTCTCTCCACCTGAGCTGGGTGTTACCCGCGATTGTCAGCCTAATCATCACCAGCCTCATCGGTTTTTTTGGTTCTGATCGCCAATCCCAGACAGAGTCGAATTCCGGCCAGTAATACGCTACACCTGCAGGCCTTCTATGACACGTTATAGCAACACACTGATCATGGCAGCCTGCCTGTTATTGATAACAGGCTGCCAGCAAAACCAGAACTCTGCTCCACACTACTCACCCGCCAGGTTCCCAGGCCTCTCCTTTCCACCCGAAAAAACCCATATAGTGGGCACCCATCAGGTTTGCCCACCACCGGATGTCAAAACGCATACGGATACTGTCGAGATGTCAGCAACCATTAACGGACTCCCCGTCATTGGGTGCGTCGAGTCCGTTTTTCTACACGCGGCCAACCAAACGCTGGATGCCATGATAGACACAGGTTCAACCACCTCTTTTCTGGCCGCAGACCATATTATTCAGTTCGATCGCGACGGTAGCCGTTGGGTACGATTCCAGGTCAGCAGACAAACGTCTCCGCCCCAATCTCAAGAATTGACGCTACCGGTTTCCAATCGGTCTCGCTCACGTAACAGCGGTTCACGCAGCACAACAACAAACCCCAGTGTAAGGATGAAAATCACACTGGGGGATATTGACCTATTCACTGATTTCATACTAATGGATAGTAACCTGCTGAGTTTTCCTGTCCTGCTGGGCCGCAACTTCCTGAAAGGCAATGCCATTGTCGATAGCAGCAAAACCCATATCGCCCGTAATCACTCGCTGGTATTGACCGAGCTGGCAGTATCAGACTAAGTCAATCACATAGCGTGTCAGACGATCTACAGAAGGCTGAAACGTGACAACATACCCATCCAGAAAAAGGAACACACCTTCCATGCAAAATCGCATGACCAGGAAGCTCTCCATGATCACACGGAATAGTATGGGTTCAGCAGATTCCTTAGCCCAAAAGCACGCTTATGCTGGATAAAATCTGTTCGGTCGAGGACTTTCGTACCCTGGCCAGAAAACGCGTTCCCCGCATGTTCTATGACTACGCAGATGCAGGCTCGTGGACAGAAAGCACTTATCATCAGAATGAGCGCGATTTAAGGTCCATTCATTTTCGCCAACGTGTCGGCATAGATATCACCAATCGCAATACGACGACCACACTGGCAGGAGAAGACGTCACCATGCCAGTCGCCCTTGCGCCAGTTGGGATCGCCGGTCTGCAACATGCCGATGGCGAAATTCTGGCTGCCAGGGCAGCTGAAGCATTCGGCGTACCGTTCATCCTTTCCACGATGAGCATCTGTTCCATTGAGGATGTTGCGGCCCATACATCAAAGCCCTTCTGGTTCCAGCTCTATACGCTGAAGGATCGCTCCTTCAGTGAACGGCTGCTTGAGCGCGCCATGGCGACAGGCTGTAAAACACTGGTGGTGACCCTTGATCTGACCATTCTTGGACAGCGACATAAAGACATTCGGAACAACCTGCGTGCGCCACCGAAGATCACACCGTCAACCCTATTCCAGTTCATTACCCGTCCCCGATGGTGCCTTGAGCTCATGGGGACAAGTCGGCGTCACTTTGGCAACGTGGTAGGCCATGCCAAGGGGGTCTCCGACCTCAGTTCACTGACCAGCTGGATTACGGAACAGTTTGACGCTGCATTCACCTGGAAAGACCTGGATTGGATTCGCGCCCGATGGGACGGCACCCTAATCGTGAAAGGTATCCTTGATCCGGAAGATGTGTCGAAAGCCATCGACGCGGGTGCGGACATGATCGTGGTTTCCAACCACGGAGGACGACAGCTGGATGGCGCACCGTCCACGATCAGCGTTTTGCCGTCAATCCTTGAGGCTGCTGACGGGAAGGTGGAGGTTCACCTGGATGGTGGCATTCGCTCAGGACAGGACGTACTGAAAGCCATCGCCCTTGGCGCAAAAGGCGTGCATATAGGCCGCGCCTATATCTACGGGCTTGGCGCCTGCGGTGAAGCCGGCGTCACCAAAACACTGGAGATCATCCGGAACGAACTGACGCTGACCATGGGCATGCTCGGTGAGCGGGATATCAATAAGGTGGGTCAACACAACCTCGTTCCTGATTCCGTTGAGAAAATTCGATGCTTCTCCTGATGCCGAACACCATGGAATGTGCACGATGAATTGCAGGTCAATTCCCTGACCTGCACACAGACCTGAGATATATTATGTCTGCTGACTGTTGAGATGATCATATCAATCATCTTTGTGGTAGTGATTATTCAGAACAACGAAGACACGTGATGCGAACAACTCTTGATGTGACCATTTAGGGCACCTTTATACACTGCCGGTGTCGTAACCTGTCATACCATATAATTTCATTGTCGCATAACACACTGCATCGATGCCCCGTACCACTGCCATCGGGCATTGTAAGAGACACCTCAACAACGTTACGATAATTGGCCTAAGGATTGCTCAAGGCATGAGACCCTTTTCACAACAATAAATACTGAGAACAGGGGTTACATCAGGGATGTGTATTACCCGAACAAACACTGTGCTTACATGTCAGTTTCCGATACCAACGGTACTTCTATCAGTCGCTGGCTACTTATTATCAGCGCCTGCGAGTGCTGCTGATCAGTCAGGCGATACATCGCTGACAACATCATCACCGGTATTGGAACCATTAACCGGACAAGTCCTGACACTCTCGCTGGGCATGCTGCTCGCGTTGATGATTTTCAATATTTGCATTTTCATTCGTGCGCACAAGCCCAGCTATTTGTATTTTGCTATTTATACAGGTGCAAGCCTGCTTTATCTCGTATCCAGCGATTTCTCACGCCTTGACCTGCCAACGCTCACGTTAGACAACTGGGCCAGTCAACAACCCCTGTTTTTCGGCGCCATTGCGGCTGCGTTTGCCATTCGTTTTATGTTGTCCCTGGTTCCGGTCAAAGAGGAATCACGTCCCGTCTACCTTGCTTGTCGTACGCTCTACTCCATCCTGCTGCTTATAGCAGGCAGTTGCCTTCTGAATTTCCAGTCCCTGAATCAGCCTCTTGCGACACTATTCCATAGTGTACTGACCATCACTTTTATCGTGCTGAGTGCATCCAGCCTGTTACTTGTCAGAAAAGCACACAGCAATGCATCGTTCTTTTTCATGGGATGGCTGGTCATCAGCCTGGGAAGCCTTGTCAGCCTGTTAGCCATTAAGGGCTACACCATTGACATATTCCGGTGGACGCATTATCCGGCGCTGGTTATCCAGGCGATTGCCTTCAGCCTGGCTTTGCCTGCCTACACTACCGCCCTTTATCGCACCTATCAGCAAAACTACGCGCTGATGGAAAACAGCCTTCAACGGCATTACCGCCATCGACGTATATACAATGATGCGGTCAAACACTATCTGGACAACCTCAATGGCATGGATGAGGAAGCCATAGGCTCACGTCTGCTTTCCACCCTCAACAGCCTATTACCGATCAATACCTGCGCCCTTCTTCATATCAGAAATAACCAAATATCGATGATCGGCCTGAGTGGCCAGCAGAAAATTCTGTTTGAGCAACTCGTCGATGGACGCCTGACGTTACTGGGCAACATCGCCCGCTCTGCCGAAGAAGCGACCCTGCAAATGCAGTATGGCCACCATCAGGCCGCATCAGTCAGTATTATTCCCGTACTCTGGGAATCTAGTCATACATGGACTGTCGTGTTACTGCGCCAATACGACAAGACGCCTCTAGATAAAGATCAACTTCAGCTGGCCAGCGATATCGCCTCCCATACCCGCACCCTATTCCAGGCCAGCAAGCGTTATGACGAACTGCGTCGTGAAGCGGACCTGGATGACCTGACCGGCATGTGCAACCGCCGGGCGTTTCAGCGAGAGGCCACCGCCATGCTGGAACGTCTGCAACAGGAAACCAAACCCGCCACCCTGTTATACATGGACATCGATCACTTCAAACCGCTGAATGACACCTATGGCCATGCCTTCGGCGACAAGGTATTACAGATGTTTGCTGACGTCTGTCGCGACAACCTGCGCAGCCGTGACCTGCTTGCCCGCATGGGTGGAGAGGAATTTGTCGCCCTGATTCCCCACGCTACACCGGCAAGGACCGAGCAAATCGCCGAGCGCATCCGCACAGGCCTGTTAGCTCTCAAGTTTGAGGAACTGGAATCAGAAAAAGTCACCCTCAGTATTGGCCTGTCCAGTACTGAACACTGCGGCTACAACCTCGATCGTCTGCTTGATTCAGCCGACCGGGCGTTATACCGGGCCAAATCAGACGGCCGAAACCGGGTCAGGCATTCCGAACCTGAAACACAGTCACTGATATAACCGTCTGCAACATGCCGCCCAGCGCGGATTGACCGTATTAATACATATGGGAACCCGCGCCACCCCCTATACAATGAGAGCCAGAAGAAATCTTGGCGCGACCTGCCTGCACGCACCTTTTCGCCGCTCACCCGGCAGTAAAAACGACCAGAAAAACCCATGTGGCCGGTACGAAAAAACAAACACGACACCAACCGCTCAGCAGACACACTGGCCATGGAAGCCCGTGGACAGGGGCTGCTCGACAAAATCCGCACAGCGCCTCATAAAGAACCCTGGGGTATCACCTTCCTGATGCTGGCCTGGACCGCGGGCCCCGTCACATTCATTACCGCCTCCAGCGCTTATTACATTGGGTATGGGACCTTCCCGCCGCTGGATCGGGCGATCTACTTCCTGGCCTATGCCCTGATTGCCGGCCTGCTCGGTATCGCCACCAAGCTGATCTACAACACCACCCACGGCCACCAGGAAAAACAGGACGAGAAAAACCTGCTGGAGGTCATCGACTGCCTGCCCGAACTGCTCTATATGGTGCGCGACCTGCGCCTGGAGAACATGGGCGAAGAGAGCCGACGGATCGAATCAGCGGGCATCATCCTGAGCAAGCTCGACCTCGGCCCCGCCTGGGTCGCCCTGGCGATTGAAGACCTGACCGGCAATGCACAACTGGCACGTCAGGCGGAACACATTGAGCTGTTTCGTCGCGCAGGCCTCTACAACCGGATGCAGGACATCATCCACAACATCCGGGAACCTGCAGGAAACGCCTACGATGCATTGCGCCAGACCCACCCCCGCATTGCCGAGGCCATGCGCCAGCGCCTGACCGGTCGGGTACCCAGCGTACGACAGGGGTCGCCGCGGGAAGAGATGTTCCTGGAGCGAATCCTGTCAGCCATCGAGCAGGACAATGAAAACCTGATGACCCTGCACGATGTGGAAGAACTGCTGACACTCTGCTTCGAGTTGATCTGTGGACGCCGCATCCGATACCTGAAATACGAATACAGCGGTGACTGGAACCTCGCCCGTTCCATGGACAGCCTTGAAAAAGAACGTAACAACTATCGACTGGCACGGGCACGGGTCAATAGCCGTTTGCGCGCGCTGGCGACGTATCTGAACTATATTGAGCCACGGGAAGATATCAACGCAGCCCCTGGGCTCAGCCCGCGGCACCTGCTGACGGTTACCCTGGACGCCATGGACAGCCTGACCCGCCAGGTGACCGAGTGTCGGCGCATTACCAACAACACCGGCAAACAGCTGATGGCACTGCAGATCAAGGCCACACAGCTGGACAAAGCCATTGACCTGTATGAACGCGCCTTCAACGCCCAGCAGAAACTCAGCCGCGAAAGCCGGCGTTTCAGCCGGGCACTGAAAGTCTGGCAGCTGCGCAGTAAGCAATATGAAGAGACCAGCGGCGACAAGGTCAGGCGCTCCCTGAAAATCTCGGAGCAAAGTATCGCCCTGGACGATGACGATAAAATCAAGGTGGCGCGCCAATTGGCCCAGCTACTGGAAGATAACCGTATACGCCGCACCAGCGACCGCAGCATGGACTATACCCGCAGCAGCAGCGAGAAGCGGCTGACCCAGTCCCGCGCGCGGGAACTGGCGGCGGAGATTGCCGTGATCCTCGGCCACAGTATTGAACTGAACAACCCGGCCATCCAACGGGCCATCGACAGCACCCCGGCCACCAGCCTTGGGGCGATCGAACCAGGTATGAGCCCGATGACCAAGGCCTCGGTCGGCAAGGCGATGGCCAATGCGGTAGATGTCAGTCTGGCCGCAATGGCGGAACGGCTGGCGCAGAACCTGATCCGCTATTACCGGGTACCGTTGACCCGTGGCACGATGGATTTCCTGGTCAATACCTACCAGGCCAGCCGCGAGCGGCTGGAGTTTATCGCCGAGCACGAAGCCCCGGCCAGCAACCAGCAGACGCGCCTGAACCGGTCACCGATTGAAATACCGGACGTCCATAAAAGCTGGCAGATCAGTCTCTATAATGCGCGGCGTACCCTGGAACTCCACACCTGAGCGATGGTCAAACGGGTACACGTTCAAGCGCAGTTGAATTATTCAACAAAATGCCTGACACAAGGCAGAAATATTGACTCAGATCAACTTCTGGACGAACAGGACACCTATAATCGCGCTGCCAGTCTAGGTATGTAATAGCTCCGTAGATTGCACCGATTCGTCCTGGTACCGGGAGTGTATTACAGCCATCTGGCCAGCAGCCGGAGTGCTGTGGCGACGCAGGGAAACTGTCGCTCTGAATACAACGGGAAAGGTCTCCTGAGAACGGGCGGTGCAGGCACTTTTCCCCCCAGCCACACCAGCGAGGATAGAATGATCCCGGACGAAGTAATAGACCTCTCGCGTCTGCAGTTTGCTTTGACTGCGATGTACCATTTCCTGTTTGTTCCCCTGACACTCGGCATGAGCTTCATGCTGGCGATCATGGAATCGGTTTATGTCATGACCGGCAAACAGATCTATAAAGACATGACCAAGTTCTGGGGCAAGCTCTTCGGCATCAACTTTGCCCTGGGCGTCGCCACCGGTCTGACCATGGAATTCCAGTTTGGCACCAACTGGTCCTACTACTCACACTATGTAGGGGATATTTTCGGTGCGCCGCTGGCCATTGAAGGTTTAATGGCCTTCTTCCTGGAATCCACCTTCGTCGGGATGTTCTTCTTCGGCTG
This sequence comes from uncultured Kistimonas sp., assembly GCA_964291505.2. Lineage (GTDB taxonomy): Bacteria > Pseudomonadota > Gammaproteobacteria > Pseudomonadales > Endozoicomonadaceae > Kistimonas. Next base: position 2,101,797 of record OZ220216.1, read on the forward strand.
GGATCGCATGACCAAGGTTCAGCATCTTGGCTGTACCTGGCTGGTCGCGATCGGCTCCAACCTCTCCGCCCTCTGGATCCTGGTGGCCAACGCCTGGATGCAGAACCCTGTCGGCGCCGAGTTCAACTTTGAAACCATGCGTATGGAGATGACCAGCTTCGGCGAGTTGTTCTTCAACCCGGTCGCGCAGGTCAAGTTCATCCATACCGTGGCCGCCGGTTATACCACCGCCGCCATCTTTGTCCTGGCGATCAGCGCTTACTACATGCTGAACGACCGGGATGTTCCGTTTGCCCGTCGCTCCTTTGCGGTTGCCGCCGGTTTCGGTCTGGCATCCATCATGTCCGTTATCCTGCTGGGTGACGAATCCGGCTACAAGCTGGGTGACGTACAGCAGGTGAAACTGGCCGCCATCGAAGCGGAGTGGGACACTTATGAAGCCCCGGCGCCGTTCACCGCCATCGGCCTGCCGAACCAGGAAGAGATGCGCACCGATTACGCCGTCAAGATTCCCTGGGTCATGGGTATTATCGCCACCCGTACGCTGACCGAAGAAGTACCCGGTATCAAGGATCTGCTGGTTCGCAACGAAGCCCGCATCCGTGACGGTATGGAAGCCTACCGCCTGCTCGAAGAGCTGAAGGCTGGTAACGATACCCCGGAAATCCGCGAACAGTTCAAGGAAGTGGAAGACACCCTGGGCTACGGCTTGTTGCTGACCCGCTACACCCCCAACGTAGTGGATGCCACCGACGCCCAGATCAAACAGGCGGCGGAAGACACCATCCCGCAGGTCGCCCCGCTCTTCTTCGCGTTCCGGATCATGGTTGGCCTCGGCTTCTTCATGCTGCTGATCTTTATAACAGCCTTTATCAAGACAGCACGCCGTACGGAATACCAGAGCAAGCGCTTCCTGAAGATCGTCCTCTGGTCACTGCCAGCGCCCTGGATCGCCTGTGAAATGGGCTGGTTTGTCGCCGAATTCGGTCGTCAGCCATGGACCGTCGCCGGCATGCTGCCGACGTCTCTCTCCGCGTCCAGTCTGACCGCGACCGATCTCTATATGAGTATTGCCGGCTTTACCCTGTTCTACGGTATTTTCGCGGTGGTCGAATGTTACCTGATGATCAAGTACGCCCGTCTCGGCCCGAGCAGCCTGCACACCGGCCGTTACCATTTTGAAAAACAGGCTGAACTGCCAGCCGGCATGAGCACTCACTGACGGGAGGATGGAAGATGATCGAATATGAAATGTTAAAACTCCTGTGGTGGGTACTGGTCGGCGTACTGCTGATCGGCTTTGCCATCACCGACGGCTACGACCTGGGCTCCGCCGGCCTGCTGCCCTTTCTGGGCAAGAACGACAACGAGCGTCGTGTGATCGTCAACGCGGTCGCCCCGCACTGGGACGGTAACCAGGTGTGGTTCATCACCGCCGGCGGCGCGATTTTCGCTGCATGGCCGATGGTGTACGCCACCGCGTTCTCCGGTTTCTACTGGGCCATGGTGCTGGTGCTGTTTGCCCTGCTGATGCGCCCCATTGCGTTTGAATACCGCGCTAAGGTTGAGCCACACCAGCGCAAGTGGTGTGACCTCGGCCTGTTCATCAGCGGCACTGTGCCGTCACTGGTGTTCGGCGTAGCGTTCGGCAACCTGTTCCAGGGCTACGACTTCAACCTGGACACCTACCTCCGCTCCACCTTGAACGGTTCCTTCTGGAGCCTGCTCAACCCGTTCGCATTGCTGTGCGGCGTAGTCAGCCTGACCATGATCCTGATGCAGGGCGCCTGCTGGCTCGGCCTGCGCACTGAAGGAGGTGTTGAGAAACGTGCAGTGATCGCTGCCCGTCGTCTGGCCATTGTCGTGATTGTTGCTTTCGCCGTAGCCGGCTTCTGGGTTGCCCATATCCCTGGTTTTGAAATCACCAGCGTGATTGATGGCAATGCCGCTTCTAACCCGCTTCACAAAACGGTTGTTGTCGTGGAAAGCGGTCGCTGGTTGGCTAACTACAGTAAGTACCCGATCACCTTGCTGGCGCCGGTACTCGGCTTCCTGGGTGCCATCGGTGTTATCCTGCTGGCAGGCCGTAAGCCTTCACTGACATTTATCAGCAGCTCCCTCTGCCAGCTGGGCATCATCACAACAGCAGGTGCCTCACTGTTTCCGTTCATCCTGCCCTCAAGCAGCAATCCGGCTGTCAGCCTGACCGTCTGGGATGCCACCTCCAGCTACCTGACCCTGGGCATCATGAGCTTTGTGGCTGCGGTTTTCGTCCCGATCATACTGGCTTACACCACTTGGTGTTTCTACAAGATGTGGGGCCGTATCAGCGTGCAGCACATTGAAGACAACAGCCATTCACTGTACTGAGCGCAGACGAGGAGAATAACGTTATGTGGTACTTTTCCTGGATTCTCGGCGTTCTGCTGGCCTGCTCCTTCGGCATCATCAACGTGATGTGGTATGAGTTCCAGGCAGGCGGTTTTGAGAATGAAAACAAAGACTTAGACGAAGAGTAACCGTTTTGGGGGCCAATTTATTGGACCCCAATTCTTTATGCTGATGCCACTAAAAAAGGAGGGGTACAACAGTTTCCCAACTACTTGACCGGTCTTTCTTAGACTCGAACTACCGTTTCCGTATCCCCCTATTCACTTAATTTTTCCCTTTTAGTTTTTCTTCAATTCGCGATTGTTCATAACCCATAAACGCCAAAGGACTACACAGAAACCATCCACGTGGATGCTCCTCTGTAAACCTGTAGTTTTCTATTCGTTTTTCTTGCAACGGTAAGTATTGATCGATTAACCACCCTCCACAATCAATAGCCCGGCGTTTCAGATTGCCATCCTTAAGAAACCAGGTCAGTTTCAATTCACCCTCAGGCAGAATATTAACAATAAAGCCAGCTGTATAACGCCATGGCATAAACTTTAATTTAAACCAAATGGGCCATGGCAATGCACTCATAACCTGTACCTTTTCTTTATATTGAGTATTTTCATCACCATAAGTTAACAACAAATACGAAGGCACACGGCTGACAGGCCCCATTATGCTTTTATAGGTTCCAGCATCAAACGTAGTTGTACGCTGCATGGCCACAATATAGTTATTATTGTCTTCTGCATGAAAAATGCTAAATGATATATTCGTACCATTCTGAAATTCGAATACAGGTGATTGATTGGATATGGCCTTCCAGCCATCCCATAGTATTATAAAAGCCATGACTGCCAAGGCTAGCTTACCGATCCATTTCATTTTTATTTTCATAAGCTAATATCTTCAGGTACGTTAATCTCCAACCCTAATGTTTGAGTCAACCATTCTTTATATTTAGCCATATCTACTGTTCCACGGAGATCCCCTTGATTACCATCGGGATATTCAACAAGCATATGATCAAGATCTGGAAATTGGGGTGCCGTCATCTGTCTCTGTGAATCTGGAGCAGCCCAACCAACACAGGGACCCCAGTATAGAGGCGCATGATTACTGGCATTCCATTCATACTCGTGTTTGCGTTTCACTTTTTATTCAGCTCTGACTCTATGCGTCTGCGTTCAAACCCTGTATAAGAAAGAGGGTTACAAATGAAAGCTTCACGAGGGTGTTCAACACTGAACTTCACATTCTTGAATCGGTCAATTACATCCACTTGGTAACGGTCAACCAGCCAACCACCACACTCTATTGTCCATAGCTTATTTGTATTTTTCGACAACACCCAGCTAAGTCGAGCTTGATTATCTGGCAAGACATTAACCACATATTCAATCCTGTATCTCCAGGGAATAAATGTCATTCTGAACCAGACACTCCATGGGAGTTGTTTGCGAACTTCAAGTTTTTGTTGGCTCACTTGATTAGCATGACCGGATGTAATAATTAAATGGTCGGGAATTCCTGACTCTATTCCTCCTATAGCTGCAGAATCCCCCGGATTAAAGTCGGTCCTGCGCTGCATCGCAACGGTATTTCCTTCATTATCTACCACACGGAAAATATCCAATGACTGATAGGTACTGTTTTGAAAATCATAGACAGATGTCTGATATGAAATAATGTGCCACCCTAACCATAGAGTAAATAAAATCACTCCTGCTAAAAAGAGCCTCCCTATTATTGTCAATATCTTATTCACAGATATACACCTTTATAGATTGACTTCAATATTTAGATTCTTTTTAAGCCAATCCTGATACTGAATCATATCAATATGACCTCTAATATTCCCATTACTGCGATTACCCCTTACTCGGCGGTGCAGGAAACCAGAACTCACCACAACCAAACAACGGCCCGGCATGCAGTTTTCCAGCATCGACAGCATGGGCTTTCACCACATTCAGGTTGCCAGAGATTTTCGCCTTTTCCTGATTGTCGACATAGTCCTGATACACACTCTTCAAATTAGCCAGGGTCGTGTTTTTATAATCGTCAATCGCCTCTCTGCAAACCTGTCGATCCACTGACGCCATGGCTTCGTTCATGGCCTGCTCGCGACTTGAAATCATTTTGCCCACTACCCTGATTGTGGCTTCCCTGACCTCTGCCAGTTCCATATTTGGCTTATAGCCAGGGTTTGCGATCATTTTTTCCGTTTCCCTGTCGATGTGCTGGCCCTGTAATTCCTGATACGGCTCCAGTTCTTCAAGAAGCACAGACTGCTGTTTAATCACCTTATCCACATCAAAGGCCATAACAGACGACGAGATCAGCACAAAGAGAAAACAAGTGGTTTTATAAATTCTCACTATCGATACCTTTAGTTTCATTATTCTCAGATCGAAAGCCCGTCTGCGCCCGGACAGGAGAATCATATAATAGTTTTCCTTAAAATGTTTGAACGAATACATTGTCCGTTAAGGGAAAGAGATCGTGCGTCCTGTATTCATTCACTCAGCCCGGTATTCGGTAGGCGATCACATTCACACAATACCTACGTTTGATCCATATCAGCACGCACTTGCCGCAACCAATAGATACTTGCTCGGCGTCATGTGACGCGCAGCCTGCCGTGAGAGTATGAACATCAACTGGGAAGCCCTGATTCTTCTCGACAAAGTCAGTCAAATGACCTGTTCGAGAATCACCGTTTTACAACTTCGAATTATTAAACAACTTCATGATACCCCCAGCCTTAAGCTAACCGCATTATCTGACAGACTGTGTGCGGGTCGGGAAACACTGCGTCAGAACCTGGTCAAACTCGTTGAGCGGGCAGGACTGCTCGAATGCAATGATGAGGGCGCGTACTGCCTGTCCAGCCAGGGCCAAGAGTGGTACCAGCAACTGTTTGCCGACAGTGAACTGTCTTTCACCATGCCTGTACCTGCCTTTGACGTTGACCGTTCCCAAGCCATATACAGGATTTAATGGTATTGATCAGAACATGATTAAAGGCCTGACATTCAGGCCTTTGGTTGCTTACCGCTGAAACTGAAAAAACGCATTCAATCAGGCCGTCATCGCCACACATTCCCCGCTGACAGGCGCTGTATATTTTTCCCCATTCAACCTTGCAGGTACACCATTGATAAAGACGTGCTCAATGCCATCCGGGGCGGCATCGCTGTATTCCCGTGTCGTGTTATCCCTGACTTGCTCCCAGTCCAGCACCACCACATCCGCAACATATCCATCTTTGATAATGCCCCGATCAGCAATACCAAAACGCTCTGCCGCCTGGGCGGTCATTCGGTGTATCAGCGTTTCCATTGGTATCTTGCCCGTCTCCCGTGCCATCTGCAGGAACCGGGGGAAGGCTCCATAGGTCGCCGCGTTCTCGACACCGGAGGGTTCAGGCCAGGAATCCGTCATAAACAGCGCTGCGGGATGGGTCATCAGCCGCTCAATGATCTCGGGCCCGTAATACTTGTGCATAATCATGCGCGCTTCAGCACGGGACTGATCCAGGATATCCACCATCACCTGAAACGGAGACAGCCCGACCCGCTCGGCAATATCGGTCAAAAACAACCCATTGTAGGGCTGATAGGCAGGACAACCGGCTTCGCTGATCTGAATACAGTCGTATCCCAGGCCCAGCGACCGGAACGCCAGCCAGGCTTCCAGACGCAATCGCAATAGCGGCAGTGACTGTTTCAACACACCGGGCATACGGGCCATTACCCACTCGGGCAACAGCGTATTCAGCAAGGTGGCGCCAAAGGGATAAGGAAACATATCGAATTTGACATCCACTCCATCCGCGATGGCCCGGTCAAATTTAGCAATGGCTTCATCAAGAGTTTTCCAGGTGCTTTCCCCCACAAAAATCAGGTGGGAAAACTGCAGGCGCACATCGGTTTCCCGCGCCAGATCCAACATCTCATCAATCGCACGCAGGTTATGGGCTTTCCCGAAAGGGTTCATGGGATAGGTGCCCGAAAGGCTGGAATAGGCCTTGGCGTGCACGGTCAGCACCTTATCATGCTGCTTCACCAGCCGGGCGACAGCCTTCAACTCTTCATTACCGGCAAACACTCCCGGCTTATATTGAAGCCCCAGCGACACCCCGGCGGCGCCCTGGCACAAGGCTTCATCCAGTAGCGACAGCATTTCAGCCTGCTGCTCAGACGACAGAGGGCTGGCGCTAAACCCGTTCAACGACGTACGGCACACGCCATGCCCCACCAGACTGACCAGGTTGGGGCCACACCCATGCTTCTGGATGCGTTGCTGATACCCTTTGAAGCTATGCCAGCTGATATCGCCGTGGCCTTCCTTGAACAGGGAGTTTTCAATCAAATGCTGATGGGGCGTATTGCATTTAAACCCGAACGGGCTAAAGCCACAGTTGCCCACCACCATGGTAGTAATACCCTGTGCAATGAAGGGATCAAAATGTTCGGGGGCATTCTCAATGGCGAAGTAATCCATATGACTGTGGACATCAATAAAACCGGGTGCAATCACCTTGCCGTCACAGTCGATGGGGGAGGCATCGATCATCGTATCGCCCGGCTGGAGCACACTCAGGCGACCGCGCTCCATCAATACATCAGCTTTTCTAGGAGGGTTTCCCGTGCCATCCACCAGCAGACCATTTTTCAGCAGAATTTTATTATTGTTTGTTGCCGTGCCCATGGTTACCTCGCACTAGTGAGACGATAGTACAGCAATAGAATATTGCTCATCACACTAATGCGATTAACGACATAGTCAATATATTTATCTTAATTGTTATGAAGACGTCCTACTGCGCTTTTTGCATCAGGCCTCCAGCGCTTCTCTTAATACTTCCCTCACCTGGTTTTGCAAAGCCTGGCTCTTTTCTGTCGTCAACCTGGCGCGCCGAAGCTGCCGTTCAGCTTTGGCCAGCTGAGCCTTCAGGTCATCGACTTCACGCTCAAGGGCGCGCCGTTTTTCGCGATCCTCACGCGCCCTGTCCCGCCATTTGATTGCCTGTTCTTTCCATCGGTCAGTCATTGGTTCACCCCGGTGCCTGATGGTGATCCTTACTTATCGTTCACAACAATGCTCACAGTGATTGCCAGCACAGAGTACTGCGAATGTATCATGACTAACAAGGGCTTATATCGCCTACAAAATCTGTCTCATTCCCACCGAACAATCATCTAGATGCAAATAACTCATGTGTAGCTGATATGCTCGATAGGTGACCTCGCCCCCCAGCAATCTAGACCGCCTTCCCCTGTCAACAGCGTTATAGATAATAACCATCCTATAGAAAGATCATCATTTAAAAACGCAAACCAAACAGTGTTCCAAACAAAATCACTTTTACTTCCTATAAAATAACAAAATTATTCTGTAATAGGGAACCTAATCAGAATAAGCCGATCCAATCCCTTTCAAGTAGGATTACCAAACTTATTACATCCTATTTTTTAATGAATATGAAAGAGAAATACTGAAATGATCCCATCATCTGACAGATATACAAACAGCCCCATAGATACTTGCCCAAGTGATTCGAAAAAAAATACGCCTTCAACCACTCATCAGTCAGCCTCAACGGTAACACTAGAGCCAACCTACACTAGGCAAAGGGAGCTCACGACCTATGACATCCAAAAGCATCCTGTAACTGGAAGTCCCAAAAACCCAAAATCCTCACTATTGATTGAAACTGAACATGCAATAAAAAACAAAAACACAGACCAATTGAAAACACTAACTCTGCTATCTTGTCAATCCGGCGACTTAGCCTGTTTAGAAAAAATATTACTTTATGACGCAATAACAGTATTCCATAAAAACAAGGATGGCCGCACCGCATTACATCTTGCAACATTAAGCATTACATCTTGCAACATTAAGAGAACATCCTTCTTGTATTCTATTGATCATTGGGATTTTACCTGAAACGACACAGCTAGTTGATAATAATAACAATACCCCCGTACATTTAGCCGCCGCATACGGTGCCACTGAATGCTTCTCAGCGCTTATGACCGTGAATCAAGGCATTCAGGCACTCAAGCAACAGGGGTGTAATCAATACACTCCTCTTCACTATGCAGTACTTAATAATCACTGTGAATGCACAAAGGCCATTATTGAGCAATGCCCTGATAGCATACTCACCATAAATAAGAATGGTGATACGCCTGTTCACCTTGCAGTGTGGTCGCGCTCCTTTACCTGCCTTAAAGCAATGACTGAAAAACAGCATGGACTTCGAGCATTAAAATTAGGGGGGGGAATTTGCATATACCCCCTTACATATCGCCGCTAGGATGGGATTTCTTGAGTGTGTCGAACATATCGCTAATGTTTGCCCTGAAAGCCTGCTTCTACTGAGAGGCAGTTACCACAATATTAATCCCAAACACCTGCCACGATACCTTGCAGAATACTGTTATCGATTTAACCGGCGCTTTGATTTGAAGGCAATGGTATCAAGGCTGGGTTACATGGCTGCGCGAACTTGCCCCATGCCAGCAAGGCTTCTTAAATTGGCTGAGTTACAGTGGTAATCAGGAATAAGAATGGTGATACGCCTGTTCACCTTGCAGTGTGGTCGCGCTCCTTTACCTGCCTTAAAGCAATGACTGAAAAACAGCATGGACTTCGAGCATTAAAATTAGGGGGGGGAATTTGCATATACCCCCTTACATATCGCCGCTAGGATGGGATTTCTTGAGTGTGTCGAACATATCGCTAATGTTTGCCCTGAAAGCCTGCTTCTACACGACATACATCAAAAAACAGCCCTCCATAAAGCAGTATATCGCGGGCAGGTCGTCGTTGCCAAAATGATGCTTGAGCTACCTTTAGTTCAGGAAAAGTTAACCTGTATTGATGGTTTCGCAACGGTAACATCCAATCAAGCCCCCTGTTTGGCTGTTATGAGAAATGAAAGACGCAAAGAACAGCACCGTCTCCCCATACAGCCCGTGACGGGACTGAATAATACGACGGATAACAACAACCAGATTCATGAGGGCAGCTTACCAACGGAAGCTATGCTTTCTTGTGATGCCTCTGACGATAACCTTTTAGACATCCCCTCATATTTACAGCCACAACCTACGCCAATACTGCCCGATTTCTCTCTCCTTTATGACGATGAGGAAAATGATGAATCTGAATCATCTCAGTCTTTAGAAAAGGATACCGCCGAAGCTTCCGGAGCATCTCCTAACACCTCGATAGATACTTCAGCACCATCATATATACTAACGACGGTCGATTCATCTACACCTATTTACCAAACAGGTAGTGAGCATATACAAGCTGATATACCATCAACCGTACACACTTTTGAAAGCGGACATTCCATTCAGGCATCCCCCGTTGAGTTATGTTTGGAAGGCTTTTCTTTCAAAAAAATCAAACATGAGACGACACATTCAGACCGCATTAATTCTCTAGACTTAGCTACAGTAACAGATTTACTTAATAAAAAATATAAAATACTCCGAGAAATAATTAAGAACATACCAGTTATTGGCGTTTATGTTTTATCATTACATCAAACCGATGAGAAAATTGGTCAATATTACTGTTTCGGTGATGAAAATGCAGGAATGACAATGATTCATCATCTGATACATCTTGGAGCTCAAAACATTCATGTCATGCTATCACCACCGGTAAAGTCTACACCGGCCCAGCGCAAAGAAATGACCTGTATTGACAGACTCCACTATGTTGAAAAACAACACGTAGCCTTACATAAGCTGGCTCTCCTTTTTCCGGATTTTGATCCTGAACTGATGGTACCTCAAACCATCATAATTAATGACTCAAAAGTTACATTCATTCCATCTGACTGGGTGAATATCATGCCAAGGCCTGTGATCACCTTATCATTTCAGGATGGCGAATTGGCACAAGCAGCAACAGGATTAGACATTGACAGTTTCATGCAGCTAAGACCCTTTCGATTTGGAAAAATTCTGGAGCATTTTCTCACGGACTTTGTTGAAAATAAATGCAATACCATTCCAATAATATCACCACCTAACAGCATCATCCCTAGTATAAAAGAACCCCCTCCTGAAAACATAGATAAGTGGCTTGAGCTGCAACTGGTACGATTTATAAAAAAACCTGCAGCATCGATCATCAAAAATAATATCATCATTCTTTCTCAACTGAGCAGTTCAAAAAATATATTTCTCGGGATTGTTTACGGAATTCACCACTCAGACGTTGATTGCATAACTCGCAATAAAATTCTTTCACTATGGATTGAGAGTTTAAAAGTAATATCGATTAATCATAACAAGCCGACCGTACTACTCTTAAGTTCAAATACTGTCAACAATCAGCAATACAAAAACATCTCATTTGAGACTAATATTATCTATGCTGACCTCTCCCAAGGAGACACTACGGAGCAACTCTACCACTTCACTTTTAATGGGGTCATGCTTTGTCTGATGCCTAGCTTACCAAAACCAGTCTTTAATCATCTTTTACAGGCAACCAACATCCCTGCCTTAGTAGAAGGCGCTAACACAACGACAACATTGCTGGAAAATGGCAAGCCCTATCTCTCAGTACTCCCCCAAGGGGCAACATGTATTCCAAAAGATATGGGTGATCCTTTTGAGGCCATGAAAGCAGAAGCGTTCTCATACAAGCTTGCACTAGGACAGAAAGAATCGCTGATAATGATGGGACTTTACAGGAAATTAGAAAAAGATAATTATCAAGCTTGCCTTGATGAAATTCAGCATTTACAGGAGCATGATAAACGTGCTTTTAATGCACTTTCATTTTTGTGGCCTGCGCAATCTTCGACATCATTTCTAAATCTAAAAAGCATTAATGCAATGACACTGATTGGCAAGGGTTTAAACAAACGACTTGGAAGCCGGGGAAAAAACACCCTTATGTCCGTTTTTCACCCACCGTCCAGTATTCATACTGCACAATATATCACTGATGCCCTTGATGCGAGCTCCATCACCAGACATCACCACCGTCTTCAACAAAGTCATGTTCAACACCCAGTTAACAATGCAGTTGAATTTGGGCTCTATCAATGGGCAAAATATAAGGGGCTTATTGCGCCTATATTAAAGTAAGAAGACAACCAATAAATAGCATGATGGTTTGAGGAACTCGCTAAACTCCCCAAACCAAATAGCTAACTCATGCCATTATCTTTCAGTGTGACGCATACACACTGGTCTTCCCATCCTTGGTATAACTGATGGTGTTATACGCATCTTTCCGATCCCCATACTCCATCCCCGGGGAACCCATCGGCATACCAGGTACGGCCAGCCCGCGAATGGCCGGCTTTTCCGTCAGCATGCGCTTGATGTCAGACGCCGGCACATGCCCTTCCACCGCGTAACCGCCGACAAACGCAGTATGGCAGGAACCCAGTCCATATGGCAGGTTGGCTTTCTCCTTGTACTGATTAATATCCTCCACATTGTGGTTCATCACCTTGAAACCGTTGGCCTCCAGGTGGTTTGACCACTCCGTGCAGCAACCGCAGGTCGGCGTTTTATACACCATCACCATGGGAAACGATTCCTCCGCGAAACCGTTCATGGAGGCCACGGTTAACACAGTACCTAACAGCAGTGATTTAACGTTTTTCATTGCATTCACTCCATTTCTTCCTAACCAGCAGCGCCTGATGACGCTGCATTTTACTTAACTAACGATTCAGGCGTCTGCCTTAACAGCGGTTCGCGCATGCCACAGGAAATAGACGGCAGGCACCAGTACCAGCGTCACGATCAGTGAACTGGTGATACCGCCAATCATCGGGCCGGCAATGCGCTGCATGATTTCCGCACCGGTACCGTCGTTCAGCATCACCGGCACCAAGCCAAACAGGATGGTACAGACGGTCATCATGATCGGGCGCAACCGCAACACAGCGCCGTCTATCACCGCCTCACGGATGGCCGCCTGCGTAAGCGGCAATCCCTGTTCCTGCCCACGCAGACGGCAGTCGTCCAAGGACTGGTTGAGATACACCAGCATCATGATGGCGTTACCCACCGTCACCCCCGCCAGGGCGATAAACCCGACGCCGACCGCGACCGACAGGTTGTAACCCTGCAATGCCATCAGCCAGATGCCGCCTATCAACGCAAATGGCAGCGTACCGAGAATGGCCACCACCTCGAAGGCACGCCGGAAAGTCAGGAAGAGGATCACCGTGATGAAAAACAGGGTGGCCGGAATAATGATGCTGAGTCGTTCATTGGCCCGTTCCATGTATTCATATTGGCCGGTCCACTCCAGTGCATAACCGGCCGGCAGCGTCATTTGCTCCCGTACCAGCGCCTGCGCCTCACGCACCCAGGAACCCAGGTCCCGCCCTTCGATATCCACCAGCACCCGTCCGGCAGGCCGTGCATTCTCGGAACGGATCGCGCCGGGGCCGTCTTCAATCACGATATCCGCCACATCCCCCAATGCGATGCCCTGTCCGGACGGTGTCACCACCGGCAAGATTTCGAGCGCTTCCACCGAATCCCGGTAGCTTTGCGGGTAACGCAGGTTCACCGGGTAACGGGCCAGCCCCTCAACCGTGCTGGTGACGTTCATGCCGCCAATAGCGGAAGTCGCCACCGCCTGGATATCACTGATATTCAGGCCGAACCGCGCCGCCCGCGCCCGGTCGATATCCACACGGATATAGCGGCCACCCACTACCCGTTCCGCGTAGACGGAAAGTGTGCCGGACACTGCCGGCAGCAGCTGTTCCAATTCACGGCCAATGCCGTCGATACGCTTGAGATCGGGCCCCGTCACCTGGATGCCGACTGGTGTCTTGATACCAGTGGAAAGCATGTCGATACGCGTGCGGATCGGCATGACCCAGGCATTGCTCACACCGGGTAGTTTCACCCGCTGTTCCAGTTCAGCGCGCAGGGTGTCGGGCGTCATCCCGTCCCGCCATTCGCTGCGGGGTTTGAGCTGGACGACCGTTTCAATCATGGTCAGCGGTGATGGGTCTGTCGCCGTTTCCGCGCGGCCGACCTTGCCGAACACCGTTTCCACCTCCGGTACGGTCTTGATCAGGCGGTCGGTCTGTTGCAGCAGCTCCCGGGCCTTGCCGACCGAGAGGCCGGCATAGGTGGTCGGCATATACATCAGGTCGCCTTCGTCCAGGTCCGGCATGAACTCGCTGCCCAGCTTGGTCGCCGGCCAGAGGCCGACCACCATCAGCACCGCTGCCGCGGCCACCAGCCACCGGGCATGGCTCAGCGCCCCTTTCACCAGAGGGCGATAAGCAGCCATCAGGACGCGGTTCACCGGGTTGCGGTGCTCTTCCATCACCGTGCCCCGCACCAGGTAGCCAATCAGCACCGGTACCAGGGTGATGGTCAGGCCCGCCGCCACCGCCATAGCGTAGGATTTGGTAAAGGCCAGCGGCGAGAACAACCGCCCTTCCTGCGCCTGCAGACTGAACACAGGCATAAAACTGATCGCTTCGATCAGCAGCGAGAAGAACAACGGCGGCCCCACTTCCAACGACGACTGTTGCACAATCGCCCAGCGGTTGGCCGCCGTGACCTTGACCCGCTGCAGATGCTTGTGGAAGTTTTCAATCATCACAATGGCGCCGTCCACCATGGAGCCAATTGCCACGGCGATGCCGCCCAGGGACATGATGTTGGCGTTTAGCCCCTGCAAGTACATGATCGAAAACGCACCCAGAATCCCCAGCGGCAGACTGATGACCACCACCAGCGACGAACGGAAATGCAACAGGAACAGGGCACAGATCGCTACGACGATAACAATCTGGATCAGCAGCGTATGAGTCAGGGTCGATACCGCTTCCGAGACCAGCGTTGAACGGTCATAGGTCGTTACAATCTCCACGCCATCCGGCAGGCCCTGCTGTAACTCGGCCAGTTTCTGCTTGACGCCGTCAATGACTTCCCGGGCATTTTCGCCATAACGCATGACGATAATGCCGCCGACCACTTCCCCTTCGCCATTCAGGTCCGCAATCCCCCGGCGCATCTGCGGGCCCTGGCGAACGTCGGCGACATCCCCCACGGTTAGCGGTGTACCGTCAGCTGTGACTCTGAGTGGCACCTGCCGTATATCCTCAACACCCTGCAGATACCCGGTAATACGCACGATATATTCCGCCTCAGCCATCTCGATAGCAGAAGCACCAGCCTCGCGGTTCCCATTTTCCAGCGCCTGGCGGAGTGTCTGCAGGGGAATGCCGTAAGCCCGCAGTTTGTCCGGATCCGCCACTACCTGATACTGCCTGACCATGCCACCCACCGTAGCCACTTCACTGACACCGGGTACCGACTGCAGCGGGTATTTCAGGTACCAGTCCTGCAAGCTTCGCAGCTGCGCCAGGTCATGATGTCCGGTGCGGTCGACCAGGGCATAGTTGAACACCCAGCCGACACCGGTGGCGTCCGGCCCCAGCGCCGTGACAGCTTCATCCGGCAAACTCGACTGCACCTGGTTCAGGTATTCCAGCACCCGTGAGCGGGCCCAGTACATATCCGTGCCATCCTCAAACAGGATGTAGACATAGGAGGTGCCGAACATGGAGGAACCCCGCACATCCACGGCACCAGGCACCGCCATCATCGCTGTGGTCAGTGGGTAGGTCACTTGGTCTTCCACCAGTTGAGGTGCCTGACCGGGGTAGTCTGTCTTGATAATCACCTGCACATCGGACAAGTCCGGCAAGGCGTCCACCGGCGTGTTCCGGGTCACCCAGGTTCCGGCAAACAACAGCGCCAATGCCGCCAGTAACACCAGGAAACGATTTCCCAGTGATCCGCGAATAATCGCTCCGATCATGGTCGTCTCCTCAGTGCCCCATTTGGCTGTGGTCCATCATTTCATGGTTCATCTCGCCATGATTCATCTGGCTGTGATCCATCATCTCGTGGTTCATCTCGCCATGGTTCATCTGGCTGTGATCCATCATCTCGTGGTTCATCTCGCCATGACCCATCTGGCTGTGATCCATCATTTCATCGTTCATCTCGCCCTTTGCCATCGCTACGACCTGGTAACTGCCTGCCGGCGTTTTCTCCATTTCAAAGCGGACGGCCTGCCCCTCGGCAAACGCACTGATACCAACTTCCGGGGACAAATCGAAATCCATGGTCATGGCAGGCCAGCCCCATTCCGGTACAGGGTCATGGGTAATGGTGAGAACACCGTCTTTCTTTCGATCCAGAGTGCCCGCCGTCCACACTCGATCACGGGCTGAGGATTCATACCGGGTCAGGTCTGCGGTCACGCTGGATTCCGAATCCAACAGGAACTGTGCTGAGGTCACGACTCTCTCGCCTTGGTGCAGCCCCCGCAGAATCTCCACCTGTCCATCGACAACCCGGCCACTATCCACCCGAACAGACCGGAACTGGCCATTGCCCAAATCCTTAACCACACGTTCCTGATCACCAGTCCGGATCAACGCTTCCCGGGGGATAGTCAGCGCTTCAAAGGCATCAGTCACAATGCTGACCCGGGAATACATGTTGGGTTTCAGTGCATCATCGGGATTATCAAACCGGAGTCGTACGCGTAGGCTGCGGGTCTGCGCGTCCAGTTCCGGGTAGACATAATCCACGGTGCCCTGCCACGTTCTACCCGGCAGGTAGTCCACGGTCATGGTCGCCGCCTGACCGGCCCGCACCAGCGGCGACTGACGTTCAAACACATCCGCCACCACCCAAACAGACGCCATACTGGCCAACTCAACCAGCAGGCTGGATGGATTGATATAACCGCCCTCACGGATATTGAGCTTCGAGACATAACCATCCCGGGGCGCATATACCGACAACGTTCGCTCAATACGCCGGTTGCTGACGATGCGGCTGATAGTCTGTTCAGGCACATCCAGTGCAGCAAGGCGCTCGCGGGATGCCCGGATTAAGCCGGTATTGCCGGAACGAAGCGCCGACAGCAGTTCCTCCTGGGCATTGACCAGCGCCGGCGAGTAGAGGTCAAACAGCTTGTCACCCTTGCGCACATCATCGCCAACTGACGACACCTGAAGGTTTTCGACCCAGCCCTGCACCCGGCTGTTAATCTGCAGCAGGCTGTCTTCGTTATAACCAATGCGCCCCACGGTGCTGATATGTGGTTCGAGGGTCTTCAGGCTCGCTGTCTCCGTGCGCACGCCGAGGTTGTTCTGGACGGCTGAAGAGATTGTCACTGTGCCTGGGGTCGTGTCTGCCGCGCCTTTCTCTTCATAGACCGGCACCAGGTCCATGCCCATCGGGGATTTACCCGGCTGGTCACGCCGGTAATTGGGATCCATCGGCGCCACCCAATAAAGTGGTTTTTTTGCCTTATTTTCCACTGCCATCGCATCATTGTTCGGTGCCAGAGCATACTGGGCCACCATACCGGCGGAAAAAGCAACCGCCGACGCCAGACTGATCAGGGTAATTGTCTTCATTACAGTTCCTTCTTTTCGTCTGACAGTGACTGGCTATTCACCGGCAGCAGGTAATGCAAACGCGCTTCACTCTGCCGGGCATCTGCCTGCAGCCGTTTATAGGCCAGGGTGAGATCCAACCGGGATTGGTAGGCCTGTATCACACTGGTGAAATCTGCGGTATCGGCCTGGTAGGCCTTGAGTGCCGCATCGGCCTGACGCGTAACGGTGGGTATGAGCTGGTTTTTATAGAGTGAAAGCCGATCTTTCAGACCGTTATAGCGGGCGGCTTCAGCCTGCAAGGTGCCCTGCAACTGCTGCAGCGTATCCAGGCGCGCAGCCGTACTGGCTTCGCGCCGATACTGGCTGGCGGACAGCTGGCGATCCTGGCGGTTGCCGGTGAAAAGCGGGATATCCAGCATCACCATGGCCGAGAACCGGTCGCGGTTATCCGTCATCCCCATCCCGCCCATATCGCCCTGTTCGCGACCATAGGTCAGCTCAACGCCCCACTGCGGCTTATAGCTTTCCCGGGCCAGGGCAGCATCCTGATCAGACTGTTCAATGGCAAGATCAGTCACCCTAACCAGCGGATGGGATAGAAGTGCCTGGTCTGTTATCGCGGGCAATGCTGGCAGGGTGGGTAATGCTTCACTGACAGATGCTACCGGCTCCTGATCCAGCCAACGCGCCAACCGGGCGCGGCTTTCATTGGCACTTGCTGCAGCAGTGGCCATACGATCATCCAGCCGTGACAGGACCACTTCCGCCTGCAGCACATCCTGCTGGCTTTTACGGCCCTGGCTGTACATGGACTCGGTGACCGTCACCAGGCTTTCAAACAGGTAACGATCCTGACGCAGCTGTTGCAGTGACTGTTGCCAGTACCAGGCATCCAGCCAGGCCAGACGCACATCCCGTACTACAGACAAACGACGTTCGCCTGCCTGCTGGCTGGTGGCGGCCTCCTGCAACTCGCCTTTGCGGCGGAGGATCGCGGCGTTGTCGCCCCGGGGCAGCATCTGCTCCAGTTTCAGCTCAAGCATGCCCTGGTCAAAGGGATCCAGGTTATCCCCCGGCAGGTTCATGGTACCAATGGACAGCTTGGGATCAGCCCAACTCTCTGCTGCAATGGCTTGTTCAGAAAAGGCACGGGCCTGTGCCTGCAGGGCGCGAGTGCCTGCATCAGCCGACAGCGCCTGCTGCTCGGCAACCGTTAAGGAAAGCGGACTGGCAGATGCCGACAGCGCAAAGACCGACCACCACGCCAACCAAAGCGGGTTACAGTTCGGGGTCGCAAAAACGCGACTTAAGAAAAACATGGTGTTTCTCCGTTGAGGAGCTGTCAGTTCGGCTTTTTGTCAGACGACAAACCAGAGTCGATGACGCCAAGACAGGCGCAAACTACCGACAGCTCATGGGCAATAACGGGTTTAAATCAGGGTTATTGGGTCAACGGACTATTCGAGGAAGGCGGCTTTCGCCAGATAGATATCGGGTAGGGCGGTTCGTATGTCCGGCTCAGTGAACACCTGCCAGTTACGGGTTTGTGGCACCGGGTCGAACAACGGTTGCACAACCGTGAACAACAGCATGAAGACTGGTTTCAGATCCGGTGTGAAAGTCACCTGTAGAGCAGGCGCATCACCTTCACAATCAGGACAGACAGCATCTGTCATGATTGCTCTGGATACCGGACTCTCTGGCTGGCAACAGTCGTGTGCCATGCCATGACCGGTATCCATCATCTCCATAACCATCGCGTTTTCCATGGGCGAAGGATGCATGGATTTCCCTTCAGCGACACTCATCATACAAAACTGCAGCACAGACAGTAGCATCGCAACCAGCAGGGCGATACCGACAGGACGTCTATGATGGCGGTGCAGTGATGTCAGTCTCATACAATCAGGGATTACAATACTCCGGCTAATAGTGTGTTTTCGGCGGAAACAAGTCAATCATAAGATCACATCTATTAAACGGTTTCTGACGCTTTATCCAAGGCATACGTCACCGACTTCGTGAGATCGCTTCCCATAAACAATGTTGCTGCCGCATGGGGGGCACTGGCGAAATAGGCATGGTGGTAAGATGCCTGGATACTGCCCTTTCGATAAACAGCTTCGCCCTTGTCTGAACCATAACGCGCTCGCTGCCGCCGTGTATGATGCCAAGGCGTCATACACGTCGTCATGGTGGAATAATGGAAGCTATGGCCACGCAGTTCCCCTTCTGGCAAATCCAGTGCTTCCATACCCAGGTTAACCAGGCGTTCCTGCAGTTTTGCTGAACCCGGCAGCAAACCTGCCATCATACCCGTTGTTCCATGACGGTCAGTCAATGATTCCAGCAGGTAAAGCATGCCTCCACATTCTGCATACAGGGGACGTCCAGCCGACACATGCGCTTCCAGATCCGCGACCAGTGCACGATTTTCCGTCAGTGCCGCCATGTGCAGCTCCGGATAACCACCAGGCAGCCAGACCGCATCACATTCCGGCAGACGATCCCCAGCTACAGGCGAGAATATCTGTAGCTCCGCACCTAACGCTTTCAAGGTTCGAAGGTTTGCCGCGTAGATGAAGGCAAAGGCATCATCCCGTGCAATAGCAATACGACAACCGTTGAGTAACGGCTTCACACTCTCACGTTCCGACAGCATAAATATAACTTCGGGAGGCAACGCACCGAAACCGCGGCATTCCAACAAAGCTGCGGCCTTATCCAGTTGCTGATCCAGCGTAGTTGCCAGTTCGCAGGCCTGGACAAGCCCCAAATGCCGCTCCGGCAGCACCATGGCGGAATCGCGCGGTATGGCGCCGATCAGGGGAATGTCCGCCGGCAAACTCTCCCGCAATAGCTCAACATGGTAATCGCCGCCTACCTGACCGGCGATGACCCCTGCCAATGGGGTATCCAGTTGATAATGCTTGAGTCCGTAAGCCAGCGCACCAAAACTCTGGGCCATGGCGCTGGCATTGATCACGGTCCAGATTGGCAGCCCCAACTGGCGGGCCAGCGCTGCCGGTGGCGAATCACCATCAAATAGCCCCATGGCCGCTTCAACAATCAGGACATCATGACAGGCTGCTGCTTCCGCCAACATAAACCGGGTATAGTCATCCGTGGTCATCCAGGTATCGACGACATCAACCGGGTTGCCGCTGGCCTTTTCATGGATCATCGGGTCAAGGAAATCCGGCCCACATTTGAACACCTTCACGTTCAGCCCCTGGTTGCGATACAGGCGGGCAAGCGCAGCAGTAAACGTAGTTTTTCCCTGACCGGAGGCAGGGCTCGCGATCATGACCGCCGGGCAGGCAAACTGTTTAACATTGGTAGGTGATAGTGAAGCGGAATGGTCGGTCATGGGCATACGCCAGCAGTGTCAGCATTAACAGGAAAGCCGCGAACAATACTCGAAAAGTCTGACCAATGTCCCGTGATATGCGTCAACAGCAACTAGATTGCCTGCGTTTTTCCCATGACTATCACTCAGATGAAAGGTCATAACGCAATTTGATTGGCTTTCGCCTTGTCAATCGCCTGTTCCAACTGTGCTGCCGGCAGGTCAAAATCCGCTTTTTTCTGCATCGCATGTTTCACATATCCGGCACTTTTTCGGGACAGCACCATAATCTCGATGCGTCGATTATGTTGATCTTCCGGATTGAATCCCTGTAACGGTGCCTGATCCGCCATGCCAACAACCTGCAGAACTTTATTCTCTGGCATTCCGCCAAAGACCAGGGTTCGACGTACTGTATCTGCCCGGTTAGTCGAGAGTTTCCAGTTATCCATGGAGGATGCCGACGACCACGGTGTGGCATCAGTATGACCGGATATAATCAATTTATTGGGCAGTTTTGACAGGATCGGCGCCATTTCTAGGAACAGGTCTTCATACAGATAAGTCAAATCTGACTTTCCCGCTAAAAACATGGGTTCATTGTTAATTTCAGGAATCGTCAATATCAGGCCATTGGGAATCCGCTCCACCTTGTACGACGAACGCATGCCACCACGCCCTTTCTGTGAGCCTACTTTCGACAATTCAGTCGCCACGCCATTCAACTCATTCACGCCAGGCGCCGTATTGCCAGCCAACTCAAAGCCTTCATACCCTGTCGCCTTGGCCCTTACGGGCGTTGGTGCACCCTGATGCACAGAGGTTGCACCTTCCATACGGATCGGATTATCACTGGAAGGATGTTTGAACATGCCCGGGTTGGAAAAATAATCCGCAATCACCTCCTTTTGCAGGCGGTTGGTCGCGGCAACAAGCCAAAGCACCAGGAACAACGCCATCATGGCAATGGCAAAGTCGGCAAAGGCCACTTTCCAGGAACCGCCGTGGTGATCGTCATGGGAGACATGCACCACCCGTTTGATAATCAGTGGATGCTCAGACACCGACGTTTACTCCTTGCTACCTCTCAACCAGCGTTCAAGCTCAAGAAAGGTTGGCCGTAATTCGTCGTACAGCACCCGCCGCCCGGCATCAACGGCCAGGATCGGCGGGCGCCCCAGCTGACTGGAAACCAATGCAGACTTCACGCAATCAAATGCCAGGCACTCATTCTGCGCGGTATAGCTGACCGCACTCGCCAGTGGCCCGACAATACCGTAACAAAGCAGGATACCCAGAAACGTACCCACCAGTGCTGCCGCCACATGGGCACCGATTTCACCAATCGGCCCATCCATGGACTGCATGGTGATGACTATCCCCATCACCGCCGCCACGATACCAAACCCGGGACAGGCATCCGCAACAGACTGTAATGCATTGCCAGGTCGTTTCAGGTCAGCCTCAAGCGTATGAAGTTCCTGTTCCAGTAGACCTTCCAGCTCATGTGGGGTGATATTGGTCATACCGGTGATACGAAAGTTATCGGTAATGAAATGGAGCAGTCGTTTATGGGCGATGATGCGTGGGTAGGCCGTAAATATCTCACTGTTCTCCGGACTTTCAATATGGTCCTCAATACCGGCCGCCCCCTTGGTGCGGAGCAAGTCAAACAGCTGGTATTCGAGCTGAAGCAATTCCATGAAAAAATCTTTTTCAAACCCGGCCTGCTTGACGATGACATAGTGCAGGTGGGTCGCCACCAGTCTCTGGACAGACGACGGATTCGCCACCATGAAAGCACCAACAGCCGCCCCCACAATGATGACGATCTCCGCCGGCTGCCATAACGCCATCAGCTTGCCGTTGGCCATTGTGAAACCGCCGAAGACGCTGAGAATCAATACCAGGAAACCCACCAGTCTCAACATGATGTATCCTCCACCGGGTTCAACAGGATACGCAGCTTCAACAGGCACTGTTTGTGGATCTGGCTGACCCTGGCCTCGGTGATCTCCAGACCAGATGCTATTTCCTGCATCGTCAACTCCTGGCCATAGTACATTGACAACAGCTGTCGTTCTCGAACCGCCAGTTGACTGACTGCTGCCGTTACCTGCGCCTCTGTTTCCCGGCGAGACACCACATTTTCGCAGCCTGTGCCACTGGTAGGTTCATCAGGCTCTTGGGGTAGCACCTCCAGCTGCCCCATATGGATGTCATTGAGGCAGTGCTGGTAGTCGGTCAGTGACATGCCCATGGCCTCTGCAATCTCCCGCTCCACGGGTAAGCGTCCGAGGGATTGCTCCAATCTGACCATGACCTGACTGATATTGAACGCCATTTTCCCCACTCCCCTGGGACGCCAGTCCTGTCGACGGATTTCATCGATCATAGCCCCTCGGATCCTCGGCAAGGCGTACCCCCAAAAGGCGACACCGGTATCCGGCTGGTAACGCTGAAGCGCTTCCAGCAGTCCGGATAACCCTGCCTGCACCAGATCATCCATCATATCATCCGTCTGCAGCCGGTCGGACACATAACGCGCCTGTCGTTTGACCGCCGGCAACCACTGTTCAATCTGATGCGCCTGCCGCGTATTCGACAACTGCGTTGTCTGATAACGTAATGGTGTCCCTGACTGCGTACCGTTCATTTACTGGATGACCATGCTGGTCAGAAACAGATCATCCACACGCTGGCGGTGAAGATGCACTTTCGCCACCTCCCGAATCCGTTCCAGGGCGCCTTTGCGCAACACCTCCCGCTGACCGGGATCGTCCATGGCCTCATAGTACTGGGTGGAAAAATAATCACTGAGGGCATCGCGCAATACCGGGTGGTATTGTGCCAGTTCTGCCTGGTATTTCTTGCTGGCTACCTGGATGGCCACCTCCAGCTGAAGGTAGTGAATCTCCTGCTCCTGGCTGCGCAGGTTAACCACGATATTATTGAGCGTGACAAAATAAGGCAGGATCGACTGGGTGGATTCTTCCGCATGCTTTTCTTCTTCTGACAGAAAAAAAAACGCGCCACCACCAGCGACTAACAACACAGCCACAGCAACTACAGCCAGCACCCACTTACCTTTCATAGGCTTGCACCACTCCACACCGGCGGTTGGACATCAGGCAAACAGATCCACCAGTTGACTGGAAGCCTGCATTAACTGAACGGACGACAACGCCCCTTCACGTTGGTTGCCATGCTTCGAGGGCAGGGATGAACCCTGAGTGTCACGGGCAGAAGACTCTTCATTACCGGCAAAGCCTGTTCCTGACCATGCCGTTTTTTCCACACTGACCGCAACACTTCCCGGTGGAAACCGCCCTTCCCCCCACCCGGGGTTTTCCAGCATAAGTCTGACACTGTCTCCATGTGCTGAGAGAAGATGATGGTCCGTCGCCGTTTCAGTCATGAGTTGTACCGACAACTGCTGATTCTGTTTGTTCACCGCGATCATCAGATGGCCCATGCCCGGCGGTTCAACACTCAGCTGCAGATTGTTGTTATCCGCCTTTAAGAGCGTCACTGCAGAGTCTGCGGGAGCGGTGGAAACCGGTGAGAATGAAGGCACAGAGGATTCGGCAGACACCAATGACTCCAAAGGAACCGGTGACAGTACAACTCCTCGCGCCTGAAAGGGTGCCAACAAGGCGGCGTTTGACGGGGCATCACTCTCAATCGCCGGTACGATTGCATTGTCTGACTCCGACAAAAAACGCTCAAATTCTCGGGAGCTTTGGTTCGTAACGGTTTCCTGTTGGCTGGATGCCTGTTCGCTCCCTGGATCAGTAGGGAAGGCACTCGTGTCTTGATGGTTAGATAACAGCGATAGTTGACTGACCGGAGCGCCTGGCATCAAACGATTATGGACGTCTAATACATCTTCCTTACTGACGAACTGTATCGGTACCGCAGCTTCAGGGTCAGTGTGGTAAAAGGCAGTGTTAGCCATCACCACAGGTTCATGTTCGTAACTTTGATGTAATAAGCCTGAATCTGTTGCAACCTTATCTGCATCGCTCACTAATCCGACTTCAGGCAACGCATCATCCGACGTCGGTACGTCGTCTATTGGCACCACTGAGGTCGAAGTATCCAGCGAATCGCTACTATCAGTATCAATGGCAGTCTGCAAGAACGATGAAAATGGCGGCAATGCCTCCGGCGATGACAACCCTTCCTCCGGTTCCAAACAATCACCTGGAACACCGTCCACGCTGCCAGCAGTCTCCTGCTCTGCAGAATCCTTCGCAAGCATGTTCGAATCAACAAGGGATAAAAGAGTCAACATAGACCGGCAACTGCAAACACTGTTTAAGGGAAGTGAGCCACACGACCAGCGGTACGGCCTTGGCAATATTAGACTATTTCATCCCAGGCGGATTTGAGCGTTTTCACCAGATTCACAATTTCTGCAATGATGGCAGGTTCATTCGACCGGCTGGCCTGCAACAGCCGCAGCATGCAGTAGCGATATAATTCATCCAGATTGTTTGCAATCGCGCCGCCTCTGTCATGGTCAAGAGACGACTGCAGGCAGGTAAAAATATCCAGGCAACGACCCACCGTTTCACCCTTGGCCGCCCACATGTGTCGTTCCATATATCCCTGCGCCTGCATTAGCTGGTTTACTAACATCGTATACACCAGCACTAAGCGTTCGCCTTGGTTTGCGGCCATCGAACGGTGACGCAGCGTATTACCGTAGCCCTCAGCGCCCGGTTTGTTCTGACTGCCCTTGGAGTAAGCCATCACCGTTTTCCTTTCTGCACATTAAGAAGTTGGCTGGTCAGCAGATCAAGACGCTCACCGACAGCCTTGAAGCGCGCAACCTGTCGATCCATCTCAAAGAATTGCCGCTGGGTGCGATCCTGAATCACCTGCTCATAGAGCGATAACTGTTCACGCTCCATAGCTACCTGATCAAGGCTCCGGGAGAGGGTGTTCACACGGGTACCCAGAACGCCCGACGGGCCTGCCCACTGGGCCATCACCCGGCTGACAGCAGACATAATGCCATCAGGGCCGGTGACCATCGCCTGTACATCAGCGCCCTGTTGCGCCAGTGCGGTCACCAGTGTCGACTCATTCAGCCCAACGGTGCCGTCGCGCTGGGTTTCAATCCCGAGGTCCACCAGCGAACGTACGTCACCTTGCGGTACCGTCTGCCGAAGCACGGTACGCATCTGGTTCAGCAAATCGCTGGCCATGCGGGCTTCCATCCGACCGGCGCGGTCATCATGAAGTCCTGGACGCGCGGCCTCCACCAGCGCATTGCACGCCTCCACAAAGTGTGACACCTGTTCAATGACTGGCAGGTAATCGGACGACACCGAGACCCTCACTGCCTGTCCGGGATCCGATCGCTGCAAATCCAGGGTAATGCCGGGTATTACATCCTCTACCCGGTTGTCATGGCTGACCAGTTCCACACCGTCCAGTGAGAAGCGTGCATCCCGTCCCGGCTCTACCACATGAAAGGCCTCTGCCAACGCAGTACCACTGCCCTGTCCCGTTACCTGAATCGCCTTATCCGCACCCGGCGCTTCAGCACTCAATAATAACTGTTCACCATTGACGTCTTTCAGCACATCCATGCGGGCGCCATATTGACGGGCCACGGTATTAACCGCAGCGGCAATGGCCTGCAAAGACATGTCAGCCTTGATATCCACCTTGAAGGTACCGCCGGCAACGCTGATTTCCAAAGCGCCCTCGCCCGGGCGGAACACGGGTGAAAACGGGCCGGCCAAGTGTTTTTCCCGCGACGCCAGTTCATGAACAACAATCTCATGGGCACCACCGGCCTGGGGCTTACCGGTCACAGACACCTTGACACGACTATTGTCGGCACTCTCTCCCTGCCACGTCTGCCAGGCCTGTCCGGATGACAACAGGGCGGCACGTTGCTGCAGGGGAGTGGCGATGGATAACAACTTACCAAGCCCGGTCAGTTCGACTTCCGCTGCCTTTTCACGTCGCTCGATCTGCGCCTGTTTTGGGGCAACTTCAGCCTGAGTGATTGCCTTCACCATCGCCTGGACATCCAGTCCTGAACTGTTGATATTCAAGGGAGGAGCATTCATTGGCATCGCCTGTGTGCGCTTTCGGGCATTGTGCGGTGGAACTCGGTCCAATCCAGACAGATTGTTGTCCCTGAACTGTCGTCGATCTGCCTTTATCCGACTGATTCGAGACAATGCCCTGACCGGCATGACGCGTAACATGATAATGTCCTCATGCTACGCGGCCGGCCGTCATTCACTTAACGGATCAGCATCAAGACATCCCGGGCCATTTCATTGGCCTGGGCGAGGTTGGCAATACTGGCCTGTTTAAGGATCTGTTGCTTAGTCATTTCTGCCATTTCCGCCGCATAATCGGTGTCTTTTATACGGCTACGGGAGTTAGTCACATTTTCCCGAATGCTCTGCAGATTGAAGATGGTGTGTTCCAGCCGGTTCTGAATCGCCCCCAACGTGCCGCGCTGGGAATCAATATCAGCAATAGCGTCATCAATAATGCTAACCGCCTGCTGGGCACCAGCTTCCGTGGTGATGTCGATGTCAGTGACATACATGGTTCGGGTCTCAACCGTTGACTTGCCATCAACCAGATTAGTCGTCACACCTTCAACAGCAGGCCCTTTCAGGTTGATATCGCCATCAGCCTGCAGTTCAAAGGTGCCGGTTACCAGCGCACTGTTGTGGGCGGCATCCAGTACCTTGCCATTCACCTTGACGCTTTCATCATTGGAGACATTCGCCCGGAATTGGCTGATTTCAATATTTCCGCCTACATCGGAGCTGATCATTACAGACCCATCAGTATTATATTTGGCTGAAATCCCCAGCTGCTGCAGCCTCGGATTTGCATTGATGGCATCCGCGAATTGCTTGGGTCCCGGGATGGAAAACTGCTCACCATTGATCACGACAGAAACTTCACTCGGCGTCATGCCATCACGGCCAGTTCCGATATTAATGTCTGTAATCAGTGCATCGGTAGAGGCCTTGGCCACCACACCGGTTTCACCACTGACAGCATTAAACTTATTGGCAATGTTCTGCGCCGTGTCTATCCCATCCACCAGAATCGTGCCAGAGCCTACCGGCCCCTGAACCACCATGCTGCCGGCATGACTGAGTATGCGTGTCGGGGTTGGCATGCCGGTATTGACCTTACTGAAATCACTGCCGGACTGGATACCTGCCGAGGCAGTGGTTGAAGAAAAATCACCAGCACCCGGAGTCCCACCAATCGAAATACTGCCATCAGCAGTCAGTTCAAAGGTACCCACAATACTGGCGGTCTTGTTGGTTTTGTCCATGGATTTCCCACCGACGGACAATGTGGGCGACTCAGAACCAGAAGGTGCAAATTCAGAAATTTCAATGGTGTTACCCGCTGACTCGGTCAATGTCACGGAATCCTTGGTACTGTCATAAACCGCACTCAGCGTTGAAATACCCAAACCATTGATCTTGGTGGCCATGTCTGCAAGTGACGTAATACCCGTCATGTCACTGGCACCACCGCCCTTAACATCAACCTTTAATGTCAATGTATCACTACCCAGACTGGCCAGTTGACTGATGACCACTTCGGTTTTTGCCGTAGCAGTAATACCCGTATCTGCTGTCTTGGCATTAATGGCCGTTGCAACCTGCGCTGCAGAATCTTTCGCCGTAATCGTCACATTGGCCGCAGCCCCTCCCGTATTCAGGGGGCCCGTCAGTTCAATGGCTCCACCGGCAGCACCGTTCGTTGACGATAGTGTAGGGCCTACATCAACCGTGCCGAACTTACTGCCGGAATCAATGGTGGCATTACCTCCTCGCCCGGTTGTCTGTGCCACGTTGGCAGTTGTTGCGGCTGTACCAGAAACCGTGATATCGCCTTCACTGGCTGTCAGTTCAAACTGCCCCATGGCATAGGCGGAAGGCGCCTGCGATGACATAGCCTGCGTACCAAAGGTGAGTTTTGCGCTCTTCAGATCCGACAGCGCAATCGTATCCCCTTGCGCGGCTGTCAGCTTATCACCTGTAGTACTGGCGGTAATGCCTGCCGCCTGCAGGGTTTTGTTGCCATTGACGGCAGTGGCTAATCCCGCTAAATCGGCTAACCCTGTAAGTTCTACGCCATTAACGGTTGCTGAAAATGTTGTACCTCCATCAAGACTGAAACTACTTAAGGCGACGTCCGTACGCGCCCTGGCCGTTACCCCAGTATCCATCGACTGTTGATTGACTTTGGTCGCAATCGACTTGGCAGAATCCGAACCATCAACCGCAATGGTTGCAGCCCCCCGGGAGCCGGTAATCGTCATACTCCCGGGACTGCTCAGCGTCCCATCGCCACCAATGGATACCGTTCCGAACTCACTGCCGGAACGGACGACATCCAGCGTTTTGTCGATACCGCCAATGGTAGACGCACGCATGTTGCCAATGCTGACGGAAATGGTTTCATACGCATTCGCGCCCACCTGGAAATTCTTGTTGGTATAGGAACCATCAAGCACCTTGAGGCTGTTGAATGTGGTTGTCTCGGCAATCCGATCGATTTCTGACTGCAACTGGGAGACTTCACGTTGCAGCGCGATCCGATCCTGGGCATCGTTACTGGCGTTGGCGGATTGGAGTGAGAGGTCACGGATACGGTGCAAAATAGAGGTAGTTTCCGCCATCGCCCCTTCAGCGGTCTGACTCACTGAAATCCCATCATTGGCATTGCGAATCGCTACAGACAGACCATTGACCTGGGACGTCATCCGGTTACTGATCTGGAGACCCGCCGCATCATCCTTGGCACTGTTGATCTTGTAACCGGTCGACAGTTTCTTCATTGACGCTTCGAGCCCGTTCTGGGCTCGCTCCAGACTTTGCTGGGCAGTCAGGGAAGGTGAGTTGGTGATGATACTCAGCGACATGGTTTTAGCTCCGTATCAGTAACAGGTGCTATCAAACTCGACGCAAATCACCGTGTGCTTAAATACCGTTTTTCTCTATAGGCATACTTTGTCGTAATAAACGACAACCATCCTCTGAACAGCTACAGGTAATCAAACAGGGAGAGTCCTGCCAGTTGCACGACACTTTTTCGGGTGGCTTCCAATGCGGTCATCTCACGGTTCAGCTGTGTCATGGCGGCAGCATAATCCAGGTCGCCTAACTCACCGACCAACTGTTCGGCATACAGCTGCCGCTGGTCCAGGGATTCATTACTGATAGCCATAATATGCTGCCGGGTACCGACCTCCGTTTGTACCCGGAAGACTTGATTCAACCCCTGATCAATAGCCTGCAGCGATTGATTGAGCTGTTCATTAATAGTCTCATCTGGCGCCAGCAACAGGTTATGAAGACTGCCCAGAGCATCCAGCAGGTTAAAGCTCCCGCCCTGGCCATCCTCAATGCGAAAGCAAAGCGCCACAGCCGTGTCATTCGCCTGCATCTGCCACCCCTGGGCAATTGTTACCTGCCGCTGGCCCGGGTCATCATTATTGACCACCCAGCTACCGTCCGATTTCTGCAGGACCGGTGCCTGGTCATCCCGAAAGCCACCAAACAGATAGCGACCATCCGGCCCCCGCGAGTTGATCACAGAGGCAACCCCATCCGTCAATCCTTGAACTTCGCCGGCAATCGCCCGCAGGCTGGCAGGATCCATCGCGCCATTTGCCGCCTGTAGGACCAGCTCACGACAGCGCTGCAATAGAGCGCCATAAGCCGTCAGGGTATTATCTTCACGAGCCAGCAGGGCATCCAGCGAGGCACTGTTTTCCAGGTAACGGCTGTCGGCAACCTGCTCGCGTGAAATACCCTGAAGTCTCACAGCCGTCAGGGGGTCGTCCGCCGGCTGCGATAAACGTGTACCCTCAGCAATACGATCCCATGTCCGGTTGAGGTCACCGGTGGTCTCCTGTAAACGAGACCGGATATTATCAAACACCTGACCGGTACTAATCCTGAACTCATTCATGATACAACCTCTTTCACCTACGCAACGCTGGCTACATTTTCTAGAGTGATAACAACGTATCCAACACCCGTTGCGCGGCCGACAACACCCGGGCATTAGCCTGATAATGCTGCTGAAAACGCATCAGGTCACCCGCCTCTTCGTCCAGATTAACCCCACTGCGCGATTCCCAGGCTGCATCCGCCTCCTGCTTTAGCAAACCAAGGGATTCCGCCTGCTGTGTCGCCTGCCAGCTACGGGTCGCAATACGCCCCAGTAACCGGTCAGAGGATTCCGGCAAAGTGCCTGCACTGAAGGTTTCTGACTGCATGAAGGACATCAGGTGGGTAAGGTTGCTGTTGTCACCAGGGCCATTCCCCGCTGCAGCCAGCCCCAGCCGATCCGGTTCCGATAAGACGGTTCGAATCGCAGCGGTTTCATTTCGCCATGGGGTCAACAGGTAACTGTCGCCTTTCGCGGAACCCGCCGAGAGTTCCAGCACCAATCCTTCAAAGGGCACACGGGTTGTCGCTGTCGCATCCAGCGTACCGGATGCGACTTCGCTGTTATCCGTCACTCTCTGGATGGTGTAATTTAACTGCCCGCCCGGCTCTGTCACGCTAAGTCTGTAATCATTGGGTTTCAGCGCAGCTAGTTGTGATGTATCCACGGCTAGCGTCGCCTTGGCGCTGCCTGACAACTGTTCAGGAATGACCCGTGCACGGCAGGCGTCAGTCGCATTCACATCGTTAAACAGGGCTGCACCAGCATTCCCCGCCATATCCTGCCCGTCCGCCAGGATCCGGTTGTTGCCGGCACTGATAATGACGGCCTGCCAGCCCAGCATGTTCAATACCGGTAATAACACCTCGGACCGGAAACGCGCCAGCCCATGCATTTCGCCACTGTCGGTTCGTAACGGTTCCAGGGAGCCGTCTCTGTCCAGCTGAGGTTGAATCGCCATGGCATCCTGCGCACTGTATGGCATCACTACGCCATAACCACACTCGCCCTGCACCAGCGACTGACCGGAACGGAAAAACAGGCTGGTCATCCCGTCCGGCTGACGCAGGCTCTGTACACCGACCTGCGTCGTGAGTTGGTTAATCAACTGATCCCGCTGGTCTTCCAGGTCAGCCATATGGGCGCCACGGCTGTAACCATCCCGAATGGTTCGGTTCAATGTTGCCACACTGTCTGAGAGCGCTGACGCTTCCGCAGCTATCGCACCCAACTGGTCATCCACCTGTTGACTGAAATCCACCAACACCCGCCCAAGGTTGTTATATTTAACGGCCATGGCTGCCGCTTCGCTGATGATCTGCTGTCGGTAAGCGGTCGATGCTGGTTCTGTTTCGGCCGCGCTCAGGGCACTGACAAACCGTTCAACCGATGATGACACCCCGGTATACTCATTG
The DNA here is from genome assembly GCA_964291505.2 of uncultured Kistimonas sp. Taxonomy (GTDB): domain Bacteria; phylum Pseudomonadota; class Gammaproteobacteria; order Pseudomonadales; family Endozoicomonadaceae; genus Kistimonas. Next base: position 2,133,373 of record OZ220216.1, read on the forward strand.
CCCAGATAAGCATCCAGTCGCTTCAGGTAGTCACCGAACTCCCTAGCCTCGCCATAGTCTGCCGAGGTCGCATGACGCTGGTCGACCAGGAAATCACTGGTCACCCGTCGGATATCGTCAATGCGTGTACCTGCCAGCATGACCTGTTGATCCGCGGGATACCATTCGCAGGTTGATTGCAGGACTTCACGTCGGCTGAAGCCCTCAACCGCCACATTGGCCACATTGTGCCCGGCCGTCTCAAGCCGGGTACGGGCGCTGTTCAGGCCACTGAGCCCGATATCCAGAAGGTTCATGGTGCTTCAATCCGTAACTGCCGGAGCATATGGTCGGAGAGGCCGCTTTGACTGTGCCGGGTCATGGCTTGCGCCCAGATGCCCGACAACCAGTCATCGGCCCAGCTGCGGTCCGGCGACAATGGGTTATCACCGGATTTAATGGCATCTGCCGTACGGTGCATGCTGTTCAGTAATTCCTGCCAAAGCAGCGTTTCAAACCCCTCAACCACCGCTCTCGCTTTTGCCTGACCATCATCAGCGGCTTGTGCTGCCGATACGGCCAATGCCGTCGGTTCTGACAAGGACATTAAGGTATTCATAAACTCCTCGAGGATGGCGTTTAGAGCACATCAATCTCGGCTTCCAGCGCGCCGGCCTGCCTGAACGCCTGAAGGATGGACATGAGCTCGCTGGGGGTCGCGCCCACACTGTTGAGGGCACTGACCACATCACTGAGTCTTGGGCTATCCGGCAACTCATAAATCGTGCCCTTCTGCTCACTGATCTGCACTTCACTGCGCGGTACCGTGGTAGTCTGACCACGGGAGAACATACCCGGCTGGCTGACCTGAGGCTCTTCCGAAACAGTAACAACCAGACTTCCGTGACTAACCGCTACCGGTCGTATACGAACATTCTGCCCAATCACCACTGTGCCGGTTCTTGGATTAATGACGACTCTGGCAGGCAATTCCACCTGCGGAATCGTCAGGCTTTCCAGCCGCGACATGAAGGCCACCCGCTGGTCTGTATCATAGGGGGCGGACACCGCCACCCGGGCCGCATCAATGGCATGGGCGGTTCCCTGTCCGAACTCCCGGTCAATGGCATTGACGATCAGACGCGCCTGCCGGAAACCCGTCTCGTTCAGGTTCAGCATGATATGGCCGTAATCATCAAATAACGGGATCACCGAACGCTCAACCACCGCACCACCCGGGATTCGACCCACAGTTGTGATATTTACCGTCGCCTTGCTGCCACTGGCGCCTTCCGCCGTGACGCCACCCACCACCAGACTGCCCTGGGCTATGGCATACACATTGCCGTCCAGGCCTTTCAGCGGCGTCGCCAGCAGGCTACCGCCCCGAAGGCTCTTGGCATCGCCAATGGACGACACCACCACATCCAGTGCCTGCCCTGGCCTTACATAGGTATTTAGTGTCGTATGAACGCTGACGGCCGCGACATTCTTCAGCCGGGGCTCGGCGTTTTCCGGTAACTGCACCCCAAACTGCCTCAGCAGGTTATTCACCGATTGGGCGGTAAACTGGGTTTGCCGGGTCTGGTCACCCGAGCCCTGTAAACCGACGACCAGACCATAGCCCACCAACTGGTTTTTCCGGGTTCCCTCCGGTGTCACCAGATCTAGCAATGGCATCGCCCGCAACGTCAGGCTGATAAGCCACAGGGCCATAACCGCAAAAGAGCCCGCCACTTTCATCATCAAAACGGTGACCACCGGCTGTTAAAGAAACGCCCCATCCACCCCATGACATTGGCCTCGGCCATATCCCCTTTGCCGGTGTAGCTGATCTTGGCATTGGCCAGCCGCAAGGAGGACACCCGGTTATCGAGCGTAATATCTTCAGGCCGCACAAGACCGCTCAGGTAAATGATTTCATCGCCCTGCCCGAGCCGGATCTGCTTGTGCCCTTTGACATAGAGACTGCCGTTATCCAGCACCTGTTGTACGACAACACTCACATAACCGGTCAAAAGGTTATTCTGTTCGTTACTGGCCTTGCCGCTGAAATTACGTTTCATATCCATGGAGTTCTGCAACGACCATTCGCTGCCCAGCAGCCTGGCACCAGTACGACCAAATAACACAGGATCAGGCATGTTAATGGCGCTGTTTTTTCCAATCGTGGTATCCGCAGCCTTGCTGGAGCGGGTCAGCTCAGCCAGAACCACCGTCAGGATGTCACCTTCACGATAGGCGCGTCGGTCTTCAAACAAACTGGCAGACGCTGGCCCCCGAAACAGGCTGCCGGGTGATGCGTTATAGGTAGAAGGAGGAATATCTGGCAATTCACTGGACTCCTCAATCGGGCCAGCCATTGGCGACAGCTGGCAACCACTGAGTATCATCAGAACCCACAGTATCCACAGCCTTACCGCCAGCGGTTTCATACACCGTGCCTATGAGGAGCGAATCAGAAATTCCATCATGTCATCCGTCGCCTTGATGGCCCGGGTATTCATCTCGTAGGAGCGCTGGGCCACGATCAGGTTCACCAGCTCTTCCACCGCCTGGACATTAGAAGCTTCCAGCGTGTACTGCTTGACCAGTCCCAGTCCGTTCTCGCCGGGTGCGCCCTCAATGGCATCACCACTGGCAACGGTTTCCACAAAGATATTGCCGCCCCGGGCTTCCAGTCCGGTGGGATTAATGAAATTGGTCAGGGTAATCTGGCCGACATTGCGGGGCTCCACCTCACCGGATACGGAAACACTGACAGTGCCGTCTTCACCAATCGTGATATTCAGGGCTTCCTGCGGGATAGTGATGGCCGGCTCCAGCGGCAAACCGGATGCCATGACCATATTGCCGTCAGCATTCAGTTGAAACTGGCCATTACGGGTATAAGCCGATGTGCCATCCGGTAGCTGCACCTGAAAAAAACCATGGCCGGAGATGGCCAGATCAAGGGGTTGCGTCGTGGTCTGAAGGTTACCGCCGCTGAAGACTTTCTGGCTGGCCACAATCCGAACGCCGGTGCCCTGCTGCTGCCCTGACGGTAAGTCATTGGTCTCATCCGCCTTGGCTCCCGGCTGGCGCAACACCTGGTAAAACAGATCTTCAAAGGTGACCCGGTTTTTCTTGAAACCGACGGTATCAATATTGGCCAGGTTATTAGACGACGTTGAAAGGTTATAGTCCTGGGCGGACAACCCGGTCATACTGACCCACAGTGCCGGATGCATCTGACAACTACCTCATCGCTTCTGGCGTTTCAGGAAGACCGCAGGAGTTCATTGCCCCGGGCGGCCATCTGGTCAAACGTTCGAATAGCCTTTACCTGCAATTCAAACTCCCGGGAAAGCTGCAGGTAATCCGAGATTTCTTCGATGGCATTGACATTACTCTGCTCCAGCGCGCCACCCAGTACGGCCACATCGGGATCATCAGGTACGGCACCGGGGCCGGTATAACGGAACAGGCCATCCGTCCCTTTTTGCAGTGTTCCCTGCGGTGGATTCACCCGTCGCAACCGACCGACCTCCACCAGGTCACCGCCTTCCACGACGACCGTAATCATGCCATCACTAGCAATCTGCAAGCCGCTAAACACCGGCAACACCATCACGCCGTCTTCACCGAGCACGGGCAGACCGGCAGTGGTCACCAGTTCGCCAAACCCATTCACAACAAAATTACCGCCACGGGTAAAGGCTTCATCCCCTGTCGGGGACTGCACCACGAACCAGCCTTCACCGACAATCGCCGCATCCAGTTCCCGGCCACTCCACTGGTTGTCACCCGGCACCAGTCGACTGCCTTTTAATTGCATCTCTGCACCAGTGCGGGTACCGGGTATCCTGCCTTCTACACCTGCGAGGTTAAACGCACGCTCACCCGTCCAGTTGAAATCGGAACGAAAACCCGTTGTCTCAGCATTTGCCAGGTTTGACGCATGGGTCTGCTGGGCGAGCATGGTTTGCCATGCCGCACCGGCACTCAGGTAAACACCGTAATCCATGATAGAAACTCGCTTCTGGCGGTCAGGTGGCTTTCACGCAGAACAGCGTTACACCGTGAGCAGTGCCTGCATCACCACATCCTCGGCTTTCAGGGTGCGGGCATTGGCCTGATAGTTTCGCTGGGCCACAATCAACTGCACCAGTTCAGACGACAGATCCACATTGGAGGATTCCAGCCGCTGCGCATTAATGACACCAGCGCCACCGGTACCGGACTGGGTATAGGTCGGGTCACCGGCATCCCTTGTGGCCTGCCAGCTGCTGTTGCCTGTCGCAACAAGACCGTTTTCATTGGTAAACGTCGCCAGTGCCACCTGCCCCTGTGTGGCCTTGAGGCCATTGGAATACAACACCTGGACAAGACCGCCGGTATCCACCTGCACCGCATTCATCTTGCCGGAGGTATATCCATCTTGATTGATCGCAGCAATGGAATAATCCTGACCAAACTGGGTAGTGGAAGAAAGATCCAGATTCAGCACCAGTGGCAAGGCGCCACCGCCCGGATCCAGACCCTCCAATTGAGTGTCGGTGCCATCCAGTGTGACCAGTCCACCAGACTTCAGGGTGCCACCCCCATTGAAGGCCAGTCGATCTTTTCGCAAAGCCGGATTAGCAGGGTCGGAAATATCCTTTACCATCTGGTTATCCAGCCGGTAACACAGATCCCAGGTGCTGGTGTCACTGTCCGCCAGAATCGTAAACAGGGTCAGTTGATGAGGTACCCCAAGACTGTCGTAAAGCCCAAAGGTCGTGGCCCAGTTGTAACTGGACGGCTGGTGTTCATCAAAGATCATTGTCGGCGTCGTTGCTTCACGGGCATCCAGATTGATGGCGGCACTGATCTGGGACGTTGCCCGGGCGGGTATGCTCTTTCGCTCAATATGGATATCACCCAGAGCGCCTGCTACGACTTCACCCTTCTCATCCACCTGAAAGCCCTGAACTTTAAAGCCCTGGTTGTTGACCAGATCATCATTACGACTCAGCCCAAAATACCCTGCACGGGAATAGAACGTGTTACCGTCGCCGGACAACACAAAAAAACCACTGCCTTCTATACCCATATCCAGTGAACTGCCGGTGGTCTGCAATATACCCTGGTTAAAGCGCTGCGATGTGCCCTGGGTCAGTACGCCGGAGACCTGCGCCATCTTGCCGCCGGATTCTGCATAAACATCAGCGAACATACTGCGAAAGGATTTGAAGCCCACCACATCGACATTAGCGATATTGTGGCCAGTCACATCCAGCTCCTGCTGAGCTGCCTTGAGACCGCTCACTCCGATATTCATGGACATCGCGCTACCTCACGACCATGGGTGTATACCAGGGACTACTCGATGCTGCGCACAAACGATGCAGGCACAGGGCCCACACCGGCCAGCTGTAACAGGGTTTCCCCTTGTTCAGCAGATAGCGAAACACTGTTAACACGACTGTTGACAGCAACCGGCAGCGGCGCCTGATCAGAGGCTGCTGACACGAAGTAGACGCCATCCGGCAGGGATTCCCCCCCGATCTCTTTCAGGCTGAACCTTACCGGGTCACGCCCGGAACAGGACAATTCACGAACGGCTGCCGGTTGCCCCAAGCCGTCTGTCAGCATGAGTGTGATCCGGTCGCCGCTCTGCGCATCCGTGTCCACTTCAATGGCCATATCCCGATCCCGGCTGTCACGGGACAACAGCAACTGGTCGGTATTCACTGTAACCCGACGCCCCGCAAGCCCTGCTGCCTGAAGCACCTGCAGCCCATGGTCCATCCCGTGCATGGATGACCGGATATCGGCTAGCGACTCCACCCCGGCAAACTGTGCCAGCTGGGTCACCATCTGCGTACTGTCGGACGGATTCAGGGGATCCTGGTTACGGATCTGAGCCACCAGCAACTTCATGAAATCCTGTTTGCCGAGATCCTCTGCCTTGCCCGGCCGGGCTGTGGTATCCGCTATTGCGCCATTGCCAGACAACGGTTCTGTTACGATAGCCATGGTTAACGGAGGCTCACCAGTTCAACCAGTTGATCCTGCATGCGCCGGGTCGTGCCCAGCACCGACACAGTCGCTTCAAACTGACGGGATGCCGCCATCATGGCCACCATCTGCTCCACCGTATTGACGTTGGCGTAATACACAATGCCGTTATTGTCCGCGAGAGGATGGCCCGGCTGGTAACGTTGCTCAGCTGGCCGTTCATTTTTAAGCACATCACTGACGGTGACGCCAAACGCCGACTGACGTCCACTACCCACAGGGTCTGCACGAAAGACCACATCGCGCTCACGGTAGATGTCCGCCTCACTGGCTGCCGCCGACCGGGCATTGGCCAGGTTACTGGCCACGGTGTTCATCCGGATCGTCTGAGCCGCCATCGACTGGCCGGCAATGTCATACACCGCAGAGAATGACATACGTTAAACCTCACAAACTGGATCACTGGGAACCATTGATCGCCAGGGATAACCCGTTCAAACGGGCGCGAAGGAAGTAAAGCCCCCGGTTAAAATCGGTAGCATTGCGCATGAAAGCCAACTGCTCCCTTTCCGGCTCAACGGCATTGCCGTTGACCGGCGACTGCAACGGTGCCCGGGTCACGACGTCAGGGGTGGCGGCTAATTGCCCTGCCTTTGACAGGTGAAGTGGATTTGTCCTCACCATACGTGCCTGCGTATCCTCAACGTCCAGCAGATGTCGGAATGACAGATCCTGCGGGTGGTAGCCCGGTGTTTCCTGGTTCACCAAGTTCCCCGCCAATATGGCACTGCGAGATGTTCTATAGGCAAGCGCCTGAGGTTGGTTACCGAGCGCCTGATCAAACTGTATGGCCATCGTAGTATCACTAACGGCCGGTACAAACCGGCAACCATTACATAAACGTCATGGAACAACAGGTTGTCCGTTATACGGCAGTTGCCCCAAAACCAGCACACTGTATATAGAAGCGATCCCATCAAAATACCACCCGGTTTTTACGTTATGGCGCGTGAATCTGCTACATTTGTGTCGTGTACTGCGCCTGCCAGGAATTGAATGATGGTCATAGAAGGAGTCGGTGATACCGGTAACCGCCCTGCGGCTGTTGCACAGCAGACGGACTCAGAGCAAAAGCGGGTAACATCAAATTCAACTACTGCTACTGCCACCTCGCGACCCGACATTGAGATCAGTGCCACAGCACTGTACCTTAGCAGTACAGAACAGGCTGCCAATGGTCAGGTGATCCATAGCGCTGCGTCTGCCGATTCTACCCAGTCACTGACCGCCATCGGTGAGACGGCCAGTGAACCGGAAGCCATCGCCCATAAACTCGTGCAACTGGAGCAGCTGTTTTTTAACCGATCATGACCGAATCACTCCTTAAAACTCTGCAGGATGGCTGTACACTCCTGACCACCCTGCACGCGCAGCTTACCCGTCAGCATAGTGCTCTTGTCAGTCGGCAGACGACACGCTTACAGCACGTGGCCGGACTGATTGAAAAAAGCCACGATTTACTGGCCTGCCATACGGCTCAGTGCCAGGATCAGCTGGCCAGGCTGGGTTACAAGACACTTGTTGCATGGCTCAATAACCCCGGCACCACACTCTCGGCGGAAGCGACCAATGAAGCGCGAAGCCTCCATCGCGAATACCTGGCGCTGGCTCTGCAGTGTCAGCAGCAACGTGACACCAACCGCTGGTTACTCGAGAAACAATCCCAGGTCTGCCAACTTTACGTGAACCAGTTAAACGGCCTGAAACGCCAGCGTTATAATGCCCTGGGACAACGGATCAATGACCGTGCAGCACACAAACTCGTTCAGTCATAACCACCATCCCAGCGGCATACGGCCTCTTCCATCACGCGATTCAACTGGTTTCTGCGTCGTCTTTGCTGACGGCACTCTAGGCGCTGCTCACTGACCTCTGTCTGTCGTTTCAGTCGTAATGCATCCGACCTCAGTTGCTGGCTGGTTTTCTCATTGCGATCAAGAATCCCGCCCAAATGCCGCTGCACTGCGGATACCTGGTGGCTGAAACCCAGTCCGTTGGCCAATGTCAGGCCATTGCACGTGGGTTCCGAGAGTACGCCCGGATGACTACTGTCGTCCAGGATGCGGAGCAGCCGCTGATGCTGGTCACGTTCTTCAGCCAGATACCGCACCTGTACCATGAGCATCTGCTGTTGTGCCCGTCGGGTTTTGAGCCAACGGGTCATTGTCTTTTCCTGCATGTGAGCATTCCTCAGCGATTCGGGTCAACGCCTGAATCGTGTCAGGCAATGAAACGGACTCCGTCAGTCCCTGACAAATGAAACGGTTTAACTGAGGCTCCAGAGCCAGTACCTGATCCCTAACCGGATCGCTCCCCTGCGTATAGGCACCCAGCTCCATCAGTTCCCGGATTTCATGGCAACGTTCCCAGGCTCGCCGAAAAGCGACAGCCGACGCTTGATGAGCCTGACTCACCACCCGCTCCATGGCGCGACTGATAGAGAGGCCAATATCAACGGCCGGGTAATGACCGCCCGCCGCCCGCTGCCGGGTAAGGTGGATATGCCCGTCCAGAATGGCACACGCCGCATCAGCCACCGGGTCTTCCTGTCGATCCCCTTCCACCAGCACGGTATAAAACGCCGTGATTGAACCCGTGTCGCTGCACCCATTACCGGCACGTTCCACCAATCTTGGCAACAGGCTGAACACGGACGGCGGATAGCCACGACTGGATGGTGGTTCTCCCACGGCCAGCGCAATTTCCCGCTGGGCCTGGGCGTAACGGGTCAGAGAGTCCATCAGTAACAGTACATGGCAGCCTTCATCCCGAAAGTGCTCCGCAATGCGGTGCCCCTGCAGTGAGGCTCGCAGGCGCATGACCGGTGAATCGTCAGCCGGTGACGCCACCACGACCGCTTTCGCCATGCCAGCGGCCCCGAGTGTGTGTTCAATAAATTCCCTGACCTCGCGTCCCCGCTCACCGACCAGCACCACAACGACCACATCCGCCTCAGTATTGCGGGTCATCATCCCCAACAACACACTTTTCCCGACACCGGTTGCAGCCAGTATGCCCAGACGTTGCCCTCTCCCGGCCGTCATGAGGCCATTCAGCACCCGTATGCCTACATCCAGCGGTTGCGTAATCAAACGCCGCTGCAAAGGGTTGATCGGAGGCCCATGCAATGTGATGCGCTTGTCGCATAACAACCCTCCCTTACCATCCAGCGGCCTTGCCATACCATCGAGCACACGTCCCAGTAATGCCTTGCCTACCGGTATTCCGGTATCACCCGACAAAGGGAGCACCGTGTCGCCCGGCCCCAGGCCTTCACCGTACTCCATGGGCATCAGGAAAAAGCGTTGTCGGTCAAAACCAACCACTTCCGCTTCCACCTGCTGCCCGTTACGGCTCCTGACCAGGCAGCGCTGGCCGGTATTAATCTGGCAACCTTCGGCCTCCAGCAACATGCCACGCAGACGGGTTAACCGGCCCGACACTGTAATCGTGGACAGGCGAGGGAGGTTACTGCAGGCCTGTCGCAAACCTCGCCGCGTGTTATCCCAATGTGTCATTCGCCATTGCCATTGGCGTCCGGCAGCCCGAGGCTTTTGCGCAATTCTGCAATACACGCCGCGAGCCGGATTTCAACTTGGGCATCCACCCTACCGCCAGGGGTTGAAAGGACACACCCACCGGCCGTGATAGCCTCATCATCAATCACCTGCCACTGGTTCGGTAACGCGAGATTCAACGTTTCAAGGTAAACCCTGTCTTCCGGGTTCAAACGTATGGCAGCAGAATCCGTCTGGGGCAACAGGCCCAACGCGTGATCCAGTAGCGCCCTGACACTATCAGGCCGGATATTCAGCTCAAGCTGAATCACCTGCCGGCAAACCAGGCTGATCACTGACACCAGCTGGTCATCCAGTTCCCGTGCGCAGGCCTCGCGCCATGTATTCACCTCGTCCCAGGCCGCCGTCAGCGCCTCGTGCAATGGCTTCATTTTCTCCTGACTTTCATGATGCCCTTGCTCAAGCCCCTGGGCATAGCCATGCTGCCGACCTTCCTTTTGCCCCTGCCCCAATCCATCGTCATAACCGGACTTGAATCCGTCCTCCTGCCCCTGGCGAAAGCCTTCACGGTATCCATGGTCACGCGCCCGGCGCAATAACCGCCGTGCCTGTCTGGCACTATCATGCGCAGAGGTGCTCTGCGCCTCAGTGGATTCAACCGGTGACGGGGCAGGCAAAATCTCCGGAAACTGAAAACGTACGACAGCCTGATTACACTGCATGGTTCCATTCTGTACGGCTATGGAAAAGTAGTAAGGATTATAGGCAGCAACGCCGGAACACAAGGTAATACCGAAAGAGGCTGCCACATTGTGAGGCACTCACACCTTATTCGACCATTTTCTCATCAGTAAACGATAACGCTATTTCACCATCATTGATCAAAGACTCAGCCCGTTTCAGAATCTCACGCCGGGCGCTATCCACCACGCCCTGCCGGATTCTGCCAAGCCCCTGCATTTCATCCTCAAGGTATTGCACAGCTCGCTTGGGCAGTCCTGAAAAAATAGCCTCTTTGAGGTTTTCATCCGCACCCTTGAGGGCCTGCGCCAGTGTTCTCTGGTCAACATCACCCAGCAATTTCTGCAAGTCTTCCCGTGAAAGGTGTAACAGGTGTTCAAAGAGAAGCATCCGGCGCTCAATGGTTTCGGCCAGTGTTTCATCCACTCCCCGGATACCCGACAAAATGTCCCTGCCACTCTCCCGGCTGAACAGGTTCATAATGTCCGCCACCTGTTGAACACCACGTAACGGCAACTCCCGATCCATACCGGTCTCATCCAGATATTGTTGCAACAACGCCGCAATACTCTGTAAACAGGCCCGTGACAGACTCTCCAGCCCGGCGATCCTGATCAATAGCGCCTGATGGGTTTCCTCAGGCAATAATCCCATGACCTGTGCTCCCTGCTCTGCCGGTAAACAGGCGAGCACCGCCGCCTGAAACTGGAGTGACTCGCAACGAAGCATACCGGCCAGCACATCCGGCCGCGCATACTGAAGTCCTTCCAACACATTCTGCTGCTGTTCATCATACAGCGGCCGTAGCAGGCACCGGGCCTGCTCGCGTCCCAGGGCACGCTGCAGTGTCTTTTTCAATTGCGTCTGGTAATTTCCCGCCAAGACCCCGGCATGGCTGACGGCCTGAACAAAATCGTCCAACAGTCGGATTAAATCGCGGGATTGCAAGGTTTTCAGTGCTGAAACCTTCTCACTGAGCACACGGATTTCTGAGGGCGTCATCTGCTTGAGCACGGCAGACGCATCCTCTTCACCCAGCAGTAACATGATGGCCGCCGCGTCGCTGGATGTTCGCCGTTCTATCGGCCCCGGGGATTCCCGCTGGCTGTCGGGGCGTGTAATGCTAGGGCTGACCATCAGGAGGCCGGTTTCTCAGACAACCACTGTCGCAAGACATGGGCGACTTTGCCAGGTTCCTGCCGCGCAAGCTGCTTCAGGGCCTCCACCCGGTGCTGAAAGCCGACAGCATCGTCGTCGTAAGGCATTTCTGTGGCGGCAGGAGACTCACTGAGGCCAGACACATCATCCACCAAGCCCTCACTGCCAGGTCCTGACTGAGCCGTCACCTTTCCGGGAGGATGCCTGGTCTGAAGCCAACGGCGAACCAACGGACGAAGGCCGACCAGCAGTAGCAACACAATGATCAGTGCCAGTATTACACGCCCGCCCCATGCAATCATGGCTGGCTGTTGCCACCAATTCACTTTCTCCAGATTATTCTGCGCCTCTGTGACAAACGGCAATGACTCGACACTGACCTGATCGCCACGGCCTGCGGTATACCCCACGGCCTGTTTCACCAGTACCGTCATCCGTCCAAGCTCCTCGTCGCTCCAAGGTGGCGCATCCTGAGTCTCTTTCGTTTTCTGCGCCGCTTGCCGTGTATTGAGCAATACTGCCACCGTTAAACGGCGGAGTTCTCCCGGCAGCCGCTGTTCACGGCTGACCGTACGATCTACTTCATAATTCCGTACGTACTGTTTTTCCTGAACAGACGTTTTTCCTGTCGTATCCTGCACATTTTCGAGCGCACCGGGCGTTCCGGTGGGCAGTTCATTCCCCGATACCAATTGCTGCATGGATTCACTGCGCACCGCTTCGTTGTCAGGACTGTAGACCTCACGGGTCTGCTCGCCCGATGTCATATCCAGTTCGGCAGAAACCTGCACACGCACATTACCACTCCCCACCAACGGAGCCAGCAGACTCAGCACCCGGGTCTCCAGCCGACGTTCAATATCAGACTGGTATTGCAACTGCCGTCGCGCCTCACTCAATAACGTTGTTTCATCCAGCTCGTCACTGATCGGTGCACCCAGCTGATCCACGACACTGATATTATTTCTGTCCAGGTTCGCAATACTGCCTGCGACCAGATTAACAATGCCTTCTATCTGCAGCGGGGTCAGCCGGGCACCGGCACTGAGCTCCAGCACAACAGAAGCCCGGGGTTCCGGTGACTGACGCAGAAACACAGTCTGCTCCGGTATCGCCAGATGCACCCGGGCACTGCGTACCGGTTGCAGTGTCATGATGGTTCGGGCCAACTCCCCCTCAATCGCAGCAATGTAACGCTGTCGCTCCATGAAGTGGCTGATGCCCAGGGGAGGCGATTCCGTTAACAAAGCCCGTCCCTCCGGAAGGGAGGGGGCAATACCGCCGGCCGCCAATGCCATCCGTGCTTCCGGCAGTTCTGCGGATCGCACCATCACCTGCCCCGTATCAGGGTGTACTCGATAGGCAATCCCCGCCTTGTCGAGCTGGTCGATGACGGCACCGGCATCATACTGCTCCTGTCGTCCATAGAGGGGACGATAATCACGGTCCTGCCACCAGAGCCAGGTCACGGCAACAATGGCCAGGAATGCGGCACCGAACAACAGACCCACGGTCAGGCGCCGGTTTTCAGGGCGGCTAAACAATGCAAGCTGTTGCTGGAGTGAATGCCATGCGTCACGTACCCGACGGCCGGCCTGTCCTGTTGTGTGCGTCTCTGCCATGGTTGCGATGGTCACTACAATTGCAGGTTAAACACTTCGTGATACCCTTCTACCAAGCGATTGCGCACCTGCAGTAACAGCTGAAAAGACAGGCTGGCCTTCTGTACTGACAGCACCGTACCCACCAGATCCTCTTCCTGCCCCGATTCCACCCGGTTCATGCGATCCGATGCCGTTTGCTGCAACGCATTGACCTGATCCAGCTCCGCCTTGAGCAGCCGGGAAAAATCCGTCCCTGTACCAGACGCGGCATTGGCATCAGCGGGAGAGGTCATCGCCTGAGAATCTGCCCGCCCGACGGCCAACGGCAAGTCCAGTGCAATAAACACAGGATGTACGACATCAGCCATCATTCGCTCCTTTCATAACACCCTGGTTTGATGCCTGATCAGACAAGGCCTCCCGACGCTGCAGGGCAACCATGACCCGGCGATTGTCATGCCGCCCTGTTTGGGTGGCATTACTGGCGGCAGGATACCGTTGCCCATGGAAACGAAGGTGAGCCACCATGGCGGCAGGGACGCCTTCGTCCACGAGGTAATCCCGGACCGCCTCGGCCCGTTGGCGCGAAAGACGCAAGTTTAGGAGCCTGTCCCCAGTCGCATCGGTATGGCCGTCAATCGTCAATGCCGTCACCTTCTTGTCGGCCCGAATATAGCGTGCGATGTCCCGTAACTGTTTCATCTGCCCGGACGTCAGTTGCCATTTGCCTGAGTCATAAAATAGCTGTGTCCTTCGAATCTGCGCAAAATTTACCGGCAGCAGATCACCCAGACATCGTTTGAATTCAGGCAGGACGTCACGGATACCGGTGGTCGACAGGTTTAGCAGCACTGGTTGGTTCGGGTCCGTCATTTCAACGTTCAGCCACATGCCATCAACCAGGTTATCAAGCAATTCAGGAAAGAGGCTGCCAAGGTCAAATGCCACACCGTTGTCGGTTGCACGATAAATGTCGGATAACAATTCCTGCCGTCCACTGTGCTGCCAGGGCGCATCCACGGTAGTGACCAGCCCTCCGCCCTGAAACGGGGCATACCCCAGCAGATCCAGCGTCAGTTCCCTGACCGCACCCGCCTCCGCGCGCAGCGACACCACGCCCAGGCTGGCCGTATTGAGCAGAAGCCGACAACTGAAAAAACGCCGCGTCTTGACTGTCCACTGGGCTTCATCCAATGCAACTGTTTGTTCCATGGCCAACACGCCAGGTTTCAACAAGAGACAGGATAAAAGGACAGCGGCCAACAGCCGAAAGCGCCTCCAAAATACGGGATAAAACGTTATAAGCGTCATTGTGACCTTAAACTGCAATTGAGCCTGCACGTCGGAAATTTTAGATTATGATTAGCTGACCAATGCAGTATGAATGGTTGCTGACTTCCCGTGGACATTTGCAATAATGACTCAACATCTCACACCCGGGATGCCAACTCCCCGTGCAGCGAAACCACAATCAGCCCCTGCAGCCTGGCTCATCCCCGATTTCAGGCCGCCTATCTACTCAACTTGCAGGACCAGCTGGTTATACCGTTCCTTCGTCTTGTCCCTAAACAGTTGTCACGGGAACTGGAACTCTCCGGCATGCAGCTGGAATACCTGGGCGCGACCATTGTGAGGCTCGATGAAGAAGAACCCGCTACGGCTCGCGCAATGATCAAATGCTTTTCCGTTTCCATCGCCGCTGATGATGGCCAAAAACAGGATGGCTTCGGTTATCTCTCACTGGCGCCGGAATTGTTGTCGGCATTGTTCGAGCGTTTTTTTGGCGGCCGTGGCGACATTTCCCAGGGCTCACCGACCGAACCCGTATCCACACCGCCCACCCGGGCTGAACACTACCTGTTCGAGTCCATCGCCCAATGCCTGCTGCCCCTCTGGCAGGAAATCTGGCATCCGTTACCATCTATGAGTCTCAACCTGCTGGACACAATGACTACCGATGAAACGCCATCGGAAGGGCGGTTGATGCGATCGCGCTACCGGCTGAGGCTGTCAGAAGAAGCCACAGGCACATTCGAGATCAACATGCCCATGTCCTTGCTGGAACACATAGCTCCGGGAAGGCACCGTCATCCGGCCGCACACCAGCACTGGCACCGGCGCCTGACGACCACGCTGTCGCAGACACCGGTGGAACTCAGGGCGATTCTTGCTGAGCAAACCCTGCCCCTGCAGAAGATCATGGGCTTCAGGAAAGGCGACATTGTCCCCCTGCCACTTCAGGAAACGGTTGTCGTCAATGCCGCAGACCAACCGGTGTTTACTGCACGCGTGGGTATTGGCAGTGGCCACCTTGCACTGGCGTTTCTGGACAACCTCAGCGCCTCCTGACAGCTCTCAACGTTAACAACCTGACCGTCTGCAGGAGCTTGTGACATGCACGACACCGGGGAAACCGATATCGCCACCGCTGAAGAGGAAGACACACAACAGAAAGAAGCCCCCATTGAACAGGCAAAGACAACCGATGATGACGTCCTGATAGCACACGATGACGACACCAGTGAGGATGCGCCAACATCTCCACAGACAGATGACACTCTCGAAAATGGCCATTCACCGGATTTTATTGGCCCCATACCGCCTGAAGTGGCATCTACGGTACAAGCTCGTGAACGGTCAGCGTCCGGGGAAAACGAGCCTTCCCTTTCAGAACCGCAATCACCCTGTGCATCTCCTGCTACCGAAACCGCTGCAGCGATTGAGACTGATGCCAGTGATATTGATCTGGTCAAAAACATACCGGTACACCTGACCCTGGAAGTCGGCGGCCGCCGTATAACGATCGGTGAACTGATGGCCATGAAACCCGGTGATGTGATCAGCCTGGACCGCAGTGAGGAGGAACCGCTGGATGTCAAAGCCAATGGCATCCTGATCGCCCGGGCCGAAGTGGTGTTAGTCAACGAGCGCTACGGGATACGGCTGCTGGATATCGTCAGCCCCTCTGCCCGTCTCAATAAAACGGTCTGCACCGGGCCATCATCATGAAGTCACTGCCGTATATTCCGTCCCTATGCGCCATACTGTTCTGTACCCTGCTCATGGCGGGATCGGTCCACGCAGCGCCTACTCTGCCATTGATCTCGGTGACTGACGGCGACGTCACCCGTGACTACACCGTGAACCTGCAGATACTGCTGATTCTGACAGCATTGACACTGTTACCCACGGCACTGCTCTGCATGACCAGCTTTACCCGCTTTATCATTGTGCTGGCGATTCTACGCCAGGCCCTGGGGCTGCAGCAGACACCGCCTAACCGGGTGCTGATCGGTATCGCCCTGTTCCTGACCCTGTTTGTCATGCGCCCGATCTTCGACACCATATGGACAAAAGCCATTGAGCCGTGGATGAATGAACAGCTGACGTTTCAGGAAGCCGTGGCCACGGCACGGGATCCCATTCACCGCTTCATGCAGATCAATACACGGGCCACCGATCTGGAACAATTCATCACCCTGAGTGGTGCTGACATGAACGCCGCACCGGATGACATCCCCCTGACTACCCTGATTCCCGCGTTCCTGACCAGTGAGCTGAAAACCGCTTTTCAGATCGGTTTTCTACTGTTCCTGCCCTTTCTTGTGATTGACCTGATTGTCTCCAGCATCCTGATGGCGCTGGGAATGATCATGCTGTCCCCCCTGGTCATCTCCCTGCCCTTGAAGCTGATGGTCTTTGTACTGGTTGACGGCTGGAACCTGACCGTCAGCAGTCTCGCCGGCAGTGTGACCACCTGACCTGGATACCGGAAACGTGACGTATGACACCCGATATCGCTGCTGACCTGCTTCGCAATGCCCTGATCGTCGTCGTTCGGGTAGTCGCGCTGCTGATTGTACCAGGCCTGCTGGTCAGTCTGATGATCAGCGTTATTCAGGCCGCGACCCAGGTCAACGAACAGAGTCTGACCGTACTGCCACGCCTGATTGTGACACTGCTGGTGATGGCATTTATGGCGCACTGGCTCATCCGCGAAATGAATGACTTTTTCCTGATGGTCGCCAGCCAGATCACTCAGGTTGTTGCATGATGAATGATGGCCCTTTGATCTGATGGCGGATTTAACCCTGTCCCTTACTCAGATGGATGAGTGGCTGTGTCGAGGTATCTGGGGCGTCACCCGACTCGGCAGTGCACTGATGATCATGCCGCTTACCAGCGACTTGGTGCCTGCCACCCTGCGTCTGGTTATCGCTATTGCGCTTGTACTGCCCATATTTCCCACGATTACCCTGCCACAGCCCGGTATTACCGCATTCTCCGCGGAAGCCATGTTGATCACCGCCGGGGAGTTATTGACAGGCCTGGTGCTGGGTTTCATCCCCGCCCTCTACCTGTCACTGTTCGCCTTGGCGGGAAACCTGGTTGCCATGCAGATGGGGCTGGGCATGGCACAACTGAATGATCCGGTCGGCGGTATCAGCGTGCCGGCACTCAGCCATTTCTACCAGTTCGGCGCACTCACCCTGTTCATCGCCATGAATGGTCACGGTGTCGTCTTCAGCATCCTGCTGGAAAGTTACCAGACCCTCCCGACTGGATCATTCACGCCATTGCAAACATTACTGCCAACACTGGTGAAACAGGCCGCCTGGTTGTTTTCTGCCGGCCTACTGCTGGCGCTGCCGGCTATATTCAGCCTGCTAATCGTCAGCCTGGCCCTGGGGTTTCTGACCCGGGCGGCGCCCCAGCTGAACATGATGAGCATTGGTTTTCCCGCCACCTTACTGGCAGGCCTGATTATTCTGCTGATCACCAGTCACCGGTTTGCCGATGCGGTCGGCTGGTACACGACAGAAGCACTACTCATGATGCGACAACTGACAGGGTAAAGCGCCAATGGCGGACGAAAACGAAGACGACGCACAGGAGAAGACCGAAGAACCCGGTGAGCGTCGCCTGAAACAGGCCCGTGAGGAAGGCCAGGTTCCCCGGTCCAAGGATATGACTGCTGCGGTTGTCATCCTGGTGCTCAGCCTGCTGTTTACTGCCCTGTCTCAATGGTTCACTGACCCCCTGCTGCAATTCAGCCAACATTGTTTGCAGTTTCAGTGGACAGACGCCACTGATCCGGGTCACATGCTTGCCTTGATGAGTAGCGCCAGTGCCCTCCTGCTGTCCCTACTTTTTACCTTGACCCTGATCGTTTTGCTGTCTGCCATCGCGGGCGCCTGGCTGATGGGCGGTGTGATTTTCAGTGGAAAAGCGGTTCGCCCGAAATGGCAACGTATCAATCCGATCAAGGGTCTACGTCGTTTTTTCTCCAGTAAGGCGCTGATGGAACTGGTGAAAGCCCTGCTGAAGACCGGGCTGCTGCTAGCCTGTCTGTGGTTTTTTATTCGTTATGCCACTGCCTCCCTTCATTCACTCAGTGGCAACGATGTCTGGACTGCGCTGCCACAGGGTTTCACGCTGCTTGGCCACGCCCTGCTGATGTTTGCGGTGGCATTACTGTTCACCGGCCTGATTGATATGCCCTTTCAATGGCACCATCACCGCAAGCAGCTGATGCAGACCCATCAACAGGCACGGGAAACCCATAAGGAAGAAGAAGGCAAGCCCGAGGTTCGTCGCCATATCCGGCGAATGCAGCGTGAAGTCGCCACACGTCGTATGATGGCCGAAGTGCCCAAGGCAGACCTGGTGATTACCAACCCGGTGCACTATGCCGTTGCCATTCGTTACCGGGAGTCCGAATCCCGGGCACCGGTCGTACTGGCCAGCGGCGTGGATGAACTGGCAAAAACCATTATCTCCGTTGCTCGACACCATCAACGGACCGTGGTGCTCTACCCCGTGCTGGCCCGCGCCCTGTATTACACCGTCAAACCCGGCGAAGCGATTCCTGCTGATCTCTATCTGGCGGTGGCCAAGATACTGGCTTATGTTTACCAGCTGAAACGCTACCGGGCCGGTGAACGGGAAGATCATCCTGAACTGCCGGTCATTGACCTTCCGGAACACTACCGCCACCAACAGACGACAGCCACCAGCCATGTACCCGGGTGATACGACAGACCAGCACCGCTTCGGCTACCTGGCCACCCCAGCCCTGTTGCTGCTGACGTTGGCCATGGTCATCCTGCGGATTCCTCCGTTTCTGCTGGATACCCTGTTTACCTTCAATATTGCGTTTTCCCTGTTAATGCTGCTGCTGGCGATCCAAATTGATCGCCCGCTGAACTTTTCGGTGTTTCCCAGCCTGCTACTGATCGCTACCCTGCTACGGCTGGCACTGAATGTCGCCTCTACCCGGGTCGTGCTGTTGCAGGGACATACCGGAACAGACGCCGCCGGTCGTGTGATTGAAGCCTTTGGCACCGTGGTAATTGCTGGCAACTACGTGGTGGGGTTTGTGATCTTCACCATTCTGGTGATTGTCAATTTTGTGGTTATTACCAAGGGGTGTACCCGGATTTCTGAAGTCACCGCCCGCTTCACCCTGGACGCCATGCCCGGCAAACAGATGGCCATTGATGCGGACCTGAACGCTGGCATTCTAAATCAACAAGAAGCGGGTGAGCGGCGGGAAGCGGTCAGTCGTGAGGCCGACTTTTACGGGGCGATGGACGGCGCCAGCAAGTTTGTCCGGGGCGATGCCGTTGCCAGTCTGTTAATCCTGGCGATCAATATCATCGGCGGCATTGCCATTGGCCTTTTCCAGTATGACCTGCCACTGGCCACCGCATTTCACATCTATGGGCTGTTAACCATCGGCGATGGTCTAGTGGCCCAGGTTCCGTCGCTGCTGTTGTCGACCACCGCCGCCATCATGGTGACCCGGGTATCTGGCAGCGGCAATATGCCAGCACGCATCCGCAGCGAATTACTCAGTTCCCCAAGGGCCTTTCTGGTCTGTGCCGGCATCCTGATCATTATGGGGCTGGTGCCAGGTATGCCACACCTGGCCTTTGCAGGGCTCGGCTTACTGGTTGCCCTACCCGGATTGAAAGTTCTTCGTCGTACTAAAACCGAGCAGAAACCCGGCGCGCCTGATACCCACGGAGCAGCACCCGAACCCACAGAACCGCCATTGGACTGGCGGGAACTCCATCCAGCTGACGCCCTTGGCCTGGAAATCGGTTACCGACTGATACCACTGGTAGACAGCAGTCGCACCAGTGAACTGACCAGCAGCATCCGTGGTGTGCGTAAAAACCTGTCGCAAAAGCTGGGGTTCCTGATTCCCAGTGTTCATATTCGGGATAACCTGGACCTCGATCCGGAGCATTATGTCATCACCCTGCACGGGGTACAGTTCGCGACCGGCCGGGTCATACACGATCATTTACTGGCCATCGCTACACGTGAAGCCAGCGGAAAGCTGGAAGGCACCGCAGACCATGACCCCTGCTATGGTCTTGATGCCGTATGGATTACCAGGGAGCAGGAAGAAGATGCCGTACGACAGGGGTACACCGTAGTGGATGGCCCCACGATCATCGCCACCCACCTAGGACAGATTATGGAAGACCATGCCCATGAACTGTTTGGTTACGATGAAGCCCAGGACTGGATGGAGCAGTTACGCGAACTCTCCCCCCGTTTGGCAGATGAACTGATTCCCGACAAACTGAGCCTGGGGCAACTCATGCGCATCTGCCAGGCCTTACTGATTGAACAGGTGCCCTTAACCGATATGCGCACCATTGCCGCCACACTGATTGATACGGGGAATAAAGACCGTAACCCACTGGTGATGGCCCAGGACGTTCGGGTTGCCCTGCGTCGCATGATACTCAACAGCCTGGCAGGTATGGACAACGTATTGCCCGTCACCACCCTGTCACCGCCATTGGAAAAGCTGTTACTGGAAGCCTGGCGCCAGGCCAGCCAAAATGGCGGATTCAGTCCTGATGCCATTCCACTGGAGCCCAGCCTCACGGCACAGCTGCAACAAAAGCTCCCGACGGTTGAGCAACAAATGGAAAACCAGGGTCAGGTACCGGTGCTACTGGTGGTGCCGCAGCTGCGGCCATTGCTGGCACGCTTTGCCCATGTCTGCACCAAACACCTGAGAGTGTTGTCGTTCAGCGAAATACCGGACGACCGGCAGGTTAATATCATTGGACACATCGGATAATCGGATAGTGGCCGACCAGCGTCCCGGCTCCCTCCGGGGCGCCAAACGCACATCAACAAGCCTCAGGACTTTGCGTCAATCAAGCGATTCAACAGCACTTTGATTTCAGCGTTATCCTGCTTTAAATCAGCAACGTCAGACTTTAATACACCAACATCTGACTCAATTCTCGTTATCTGCACGCCATGATCCTGAATAATCGCCATCATGGCCTTTTGCTCAGACCAGAGCCGTTCATGCCCCTGGGCCAAATACGTAAAATGCGTCTCCAGTGCACTTTGGCCTTCCACCAGGCGTTCCTGCCCTTCTCGCAGCAGCCGCTGTTCTTCCCGTATTCGCTGCTGGTCTGCCTTGATCAGTTTATTGTCTGCATGGATCTGGTTCAGAAAGGCCCGCTGTTCCTGCAGCAACAAATTCAGTGGTTCGGCTTCACCTTCATGCATGACTTCCAACCTATAAACACGGTTATTCAAATTCAGAAGCTGATCTTGCACATCAGATTCAGACGACATGTCCATACCCCTGTATTTATATGACTGGTTATTTAGCGCGAGGGAAGTATAGGCAACAGCAAAAACGGCATGATTGATTTTATTAATCAGATTTTTTCAAATGCAAAACGTGTTCAAGAAAGTGATTACGACTGGAAAACCTGATTAAAACTATTACCTGCCGGTTTGATCCTGACTGTTGAACAGCGTCTTTTATATCGCTTTCAGGCTCCCGCCGGGTACTTCAGCGGGAGCGATAACAGCATTAAATAGACAGGGCCTGGTTGAACAGGCTGGCAATCTCTTCATTGCCATTCTGCTGCAGGTAACCCGAGGCTAATTCGACCAGCGGCATCAACTGCTCCAGGGGCACGCCATATTCATCCAGAATGCCTTTCATGTAGTTCGCCCCCTGCAGGGCTTTACCCGCATCACCCGCCTGGGACATCAGACTGCCCAACAGGCTGTCGTCTTCCTGCAGGGTTGGCGCCAGCGCGACCAGTGCATCAACACCCGGCACCGCACCCGATACCTGGGCAAAATCAGCGGCATCCAGGTTCTCTTTCGCCAACTGAAACAGGCCACCCAGGGAGTGCTCTGCCTGTGTCTGCGTCAGGTTTAATTGCTGCATGGTGAGATCCACCAGTGTCTGCGAAACGGGCTTCTGGGTATCCGTTTCAGCAGTCTGTGTCATGCTGGTAGCAACCGATGTAGCCGTTTCAAGCCAGTCACTGGCAACCGCCGCTGTTGGTGTGAGCAATGTTGCCGACAGGCAGAGAGCCACTCCCGTGGAAACTATCGTCTTCAATGGCCACCTCCGTGCCGTTTTTGCGTTTTTATCGTGCTTATTGTCTTTATGTACCGGGCAAGGCTACTGGTGTCGTATTCGAATAGCAAACGGAAGCTACACTGTTTCGACACATCCGCATTGCTACGACGTGTCACCCAGATCACCGTATACCGATGGCGTTGCAGCCAACCCTCTTGTTCGCTAGACAGCCAGCAACAATCCTGAGAACCTGCTCGATATGCCGCAAAAAGCTGCGAAAAGCGCCTGATAGCAACCCTATTTTTTTTCTGGTTAAATAGCCCAATCCTGACTTATACGACAATATTGAGCTAACGAGACCTATGCTCCGTTATGGCAACAAAAGCCATAACCGAATCTCCGGACGGTAGTGTGCCTGAAATTTACTTCGTCTCACGAGATCTGCTGAAAGCCCGCTAGTCACCCTGTCATGACAATATTCAACCAGCGATACCTGCATATATCATGAATCTTCACAGCCTGCTGGATACCCTGTCCCGCTCCTCGGCCCAGGCCGTGCGGACACTGGGCAACCAGGGTAATGATACGCTTAAAGACTATCTCTACATTCAAACCGCGATAGAGACTGCTTTCCACGACGCCCTTCAACAAGCCGATACAGCGCAGCATATCATTTTCCTGTGTGGCTCCAGCGGAGATGGTAAGTCCGAAATTCTGACCCGCTATTACAACCTGTATCAGGACCGCCTAGATTTTCACCTGGATGCAACCCACAGCTTCCAGCCAGATATGTCGGCGATTGAAACCATCGACCACAAATTCGCCCAGCACCAGACGAACAACCGACCACTGGTTATTGGCATCAACATCGGCTTGCTGGGTAATTACGCTGAAGAAGGCAGTGATGACTTTGCGGACATCAAGACGTCTATCAAAGCCTTTCTGGATGACCGTATCAGCGATATCGCACCACAACATGTTTTCCTGGATTTTGAGCAGTACCCAAAATTCCTGCCCAATGAAGCCGGCGTCACTGCCCCCTTTATTGATCAGCTACTGAAAAAGCTGACCCAGGAAACGGATGACAACCCCTTTTATCAGGCCTGGAAACAGGAAGCCGGTAACAACAGCACACTGAACACCAACTATCGGTTACTGCAATACCCCGAAGTCCAGCAGATTATTATTCAGGTGCTGCTGAAGGTTCGACTGAAGTACGAACAATTCCTGACGGCTCGTACATTGCTGGATTTCATCCACCATATTCTGACCGGCGACGGTTATCTCTTTGATAACCTGTTCAGCAGCCACAAGACCGAGCTGTGCTCTGCCCTTTGCCATTTTGACCCCTGCACCATTCGCTCCAGAGCCGTCGATCTGTTCCTGATTCAGAAGTCATTGAATATTACGGATACTGAGTTCGAAACGTTCAGAGAACAGCTCTCCGGACTGATTTGTGCCGACAACATGCAGACCGGCTCCTGGATTCGCCTGTTCTACCTGATTCAGAACATCGACTTAGGCAATAATTTCCACCACACCTTCCGGGATGATTTCCAAAGCCAGCTATACGACGAGTACATTCGGATATGGCTACTGCATTACAACTACGACGGCAGTGCTACCCAGAAAAAAGCACTCCGCAAGTTCTATCAAAAAGACCTTTTGGAAGCGATCTTCCGCTTTGCCAACCGATTTGCGCCGGAACTCTCCCGCCACAAACAGCTGTTTCTTGCCGATTACAATGGCTACCAGCTGTCCACCCGGGCAGAGCTCAAGGAAAGCCTGAAGCGCATCAGCGAAAACCGGCCAAAACGCCTGGGGTCATTCAACACCTGCCTGAAACTGGGCGACACCGACCTGGAACCGATCCCGGTTAGTGCCAACTTTTTAGACCTGATCATGAAGATCAACCAGGGCTATCGCCCCAACAAGCACGACAAAAACAACATTGTCATTCTGGAAGAACTGATTGACGACATTACTCGTAAACTGCGGGATTCCAACACCCTGACGATCACCCGAGCGGATCAGCAGTGGACACTGACCAACGACCTTGATGAAGACGAAATTACCGTAGAGGGCTGAGATGATGCTGATTGAAAGATTAGGAGCACTCGGCTCACCAGATGTAGAGCCGCCGGACAATAATGTTATGAACCATTATTTTCCGATTCGCAACAAAAAGAATGAGTTTGACTACGACACCGTCGCGGGAAAAATACTCGGTTTGATAATGGGCAAGGAATTGAACAACGAAGATTTCAATTTCGAAGCCTATAAAGCGACCTGTCTTGACGAACTCGGCGCTTTGTTGTCAGATGAACAACCCATGCTAGATCATCTGGAACAGATGTATTTCCAGAATGATGCTATCAATAAGGCTTCTCCGGAATTTCTTCTATTAGGGCAAAAAAACAAACTGACAGCAGCCAGCGGTCATCTATACGATATTTTTCAGAGTTTCCTGAAACAATACCCACAGCATAGTGAATTACAGAGTAAAGCCAATTTTATTGAAAAAATCTTTCTTGATGTTCTACAGCAATACTTAGAAAAACCTGGAGCAAAGAAAAAAAACAAACAGAAAGAAGCCAAACTCATCCCAGAACCCTACCTCCCATTCCTGGCAGAGCAATTTGCACACGACATCCGTTTTCTGACCAGCAAAACAGAGTATCTGCTGACTCAGTTCAATAACTTTTTGGAACTCTATAACTTCCTGTATTGCGCCCAGCTGGCACTAAACATTCGCAACTGGCCTCACGGGGAGCCGAAAAGCCAGCGCATGTTTTTTATCCTGGATACGGAAAAGGCGAACCAGGAACGTACCGACGTTAAAAGCTACGGTTTTCATGCCTTGTTCAATGCTGTCGGTGTGGTTTTCCCCATCCTGTCGATGCTGGAAAATCTGAACAAAATCAGCAAGGGACCTGTCGTGCCCCTGTGGCAATATGGCAGTGCGCTCAATGCGCTGGAGAAAAACGGTACAGACACCACCGAGCTGGCCAATGCCATTGCCAGCTATGCGGAAAAATTCCGGGAAAAACGGAAAATCAAACCTCGGGAAGCAAACGATAACAGCCCAACATCCCAGTTAAGGCTGCTGACCCGCTATGCCACTGACCAGTTTGATACTAACCGGTACGACGAAAGCTCCACCCGTCACGAGATCCGTGACAAATACCAGAAAGAGTTTGAAACCCATATCGCCTGTCACTTCATGCAGACCCGCGGTCGCTCCGGCAGAACCCTGGTGATGAACCAGGACTACCTGATGCTGTTGACCAATCTCGCCATCGGCGCCGACCGGCAACTCCGATTTCAGGAACTCCTGAGTGAATTCCGCCACCGTGGTGTCTATTTCGACAAACAATCTGAACAGGCCCTGATTGCCTTCTACGAACGTGTAGGCAACGTTGATCGTATGAGTGACAGTGGAGACGCCGTTTATGTCCGCAGCACAATTTGAGCACTTTCTGGTCCGCCAGCTGACCGAATGGCTGGACAACCGGATCAGCGCCGGCTCCCGTTACCAGTTTCAGTCACCCGACAGCGATAACACACATCGTCTGTTCATCGCTCTGAAAGACCTGGCCACCGGCATCATCAACTTCAAAGATGTAGAACTGCCCTATGTGACGATTAACGGCGTCAAGCTGGTCTGTGTCGCCCATGCGGAAAGCCGGGAGCAGTTGCCAGAAGGCTTCAATGAAAACTACATCTCCATGCTGCGGGATGAAATCGCAGGACGTACAGGGCCACTGGAAGGCTGCGCCCTATTGATCATCCACAACAGTCTGCTGGATACCCTGATCAACAGCGCTGACAACCTCGCCACGCCGGGGGCCATCTGGGCAACCGAGACCGTACAGCAACGCATTGATGACCTGATCAACAGCCAACCCAAACAGAACCGGGTATTGGCCTGCCTGCTTCAGTGGCAGGCGGAACAGCTGAGCGAAGAAGGCGGCAGTATGTTCGGCTTTCGCAAGCTGTTTCAGTCTATCACTGCTGGGGATGAGCCAGACCTGACGGAACTGGGTTTGCTGCCAGACCACAGCATTGCGGAAATGACCAGTGATGCCCAGATCAACCGTCGTTTAAAAGAGAACCGCAAACTCTTCAATGAAATCGATACGGTTGTTCACCACTTCCCGGAAGAGCTTACCGAGCGGCTACCGGACCTGGGTGAAAAGTTCATCAAGGAACACTTTCAGAAAGCTGAAACGGGCCACTGGCAATCGGTTGATTTCACGGACTATTCCGATGAAATCAACAAGCAGCGTAACCAGCAACTGGAATACAGCAATACTGAGTCAGAAAGCTGTGCGCTCATCGGCCCCCGCAACAAAAAGGAAACGGGTGCTGGCCCACGGGACAAACACCTGATCATTGTTGTCCCTGAAGCGCAGGACTGGTTTGATCTCAAGCTAACCTTCCTCGGTAGTTCTCTGGATAAAGACCAGATCACCCTCCAGCACAACAAAACGCTGACCGGTCAACAAGCTTCGTTGATCAAGGTGGCTGGCAGCAAGAACCGCAATGTTTCACTGCGTGCGCCATTCACGGGTGAACCGGTTTACTTCACGCTGAAAACCAACCGCCCCATCACCAAAGAGTGCTACGCCTTCAGCGTTCTTGTATTGCGCGAAGATGATTTTCACCTGGCCGACATTGAAAACAAGTTCCTGGTCAACGCTCGCCAGCAATGCCTGACACTGCAAACAGAAGATCACGAACTGCTGATCAATCCCACCTGCAGCGACACCTGCCATCTGAAAGAAAACGACAAGGCCATTAATGCCTTCGAATACGGTGTCATCAATTACCAGACGTTGTACGAAGAGTCCGACATCGTCACCTTCAGTGTCACCAGCGGAGACAACCAGCTGGTGTTCAATATTGAAGGGGAAGCCAGTCAGGAAACATTGAGCCTGCCCCTGCTGATGAATGCAGACCGTTTTAACCTGTTGTTTAACGACAACTACAACGGCCAGTTACTCAGCAACAAGGGCAAGGTGGTGCTGGATAACCGGGAAAACAAGGTCGTCGGCCGACGTCTGAGCCTGTTGCAGCGTGAAGAGGCCTTCATTGAGAAGAACCTGATCACCCAAGGCAGCCACGCCGCTAATGCAGACCAACTGGAAGTGGATGCACCGGAGATTTACCGTGCCTGGCGTGAGTTGGTGACCTATCTGCAGCGCAAGAAAACCCTGCTATCACTGGCTTCCTGGGGGCCTGAGTTGACGGCATTGGTTCGACAGTATGTCAGCGCCTGCCTTAATGACCTGAATGCCATCCCCCTGAATCACAGCCTGAGTGATGCCAACCGCCGCATCATTCGCCTGGGACAGGCAGAGTTTGAAGGCAAACAATGGTTCAGCCCCTTCCACCCGCTTGTTCTGGCCTACTACCTGAAACTGGTGAATGCGATCAAAGCCGACAGCGCTAACCGTTCCTTTAAGGACTTGCCGCCCGTTACCCGCAAGCGCCTGAACCCGAAAGGGCTGCTGCCGTACATTTTCGATACTGAGCACGACTTCAGCTACGTCCAGACTGTGGAAGACAACCCTTTCTGGCTGGAAATTGTGCCGCAGGAAAAAACCAGCTACAGCTTCGTCAGCAAACTGGTACGCGGCAAGGTGGAAGAATTCGTTAAAACCTTCCGTGAACTGTTCCGGCAGGTGGATGACGCCCCGCTGATCATCAACTCCGTGAATAACAGCGACAACCACGAAATATTTACCGGGCTGCTGGAGTATTACAAAACTCATCTGACCGAAAGCCATCACATCCACGTCAACCTGTATGACGACGCGCTCTGCGAAACCGAGTTCGACCGCTTTGCAGAGATGGGCGCCTACGACCAGATCAAGCTCGCATACAACCTGGACAAAGGCACGAAAAACCGCGAAAACGCGGATACCGTGATCGACCTGCTGCGCACCCGGCTCTCATTCAGCAAATTCCGCCATGAGGATGTCGACAGCCAGGCTTATGCGCACCTGAGTTTCTTCAAGAATAACCAGAAGATCCAGCGCGTCAGCAGTGATATTGATGAACATATCTCCGGTGTCGCCTGTGACGGCCTGCTGAATGGCGAAGCCTCGTCCAGCGAAAATGCCAGTTACCTCACGGCCTTTGGTCTGCGCCATATTGAGACGACCGACGAACCGCACCTGGCCCTGGCCCGTTTGTACGGTCGCTTGATGCAGCCCTGCCAGGTGGTGAACGAGCAGTACCATAAGCGTTCTTCCATCGGCCTGGCGGTCAGCGACCAGTTCCGGGCGTTGCTGGAGCGTTCCTACGCCAGCTCCCTCTGGACCACCATTATTGATCCCAAGGTCACCCTGGACTTCTTCCGGCAGGAACAGAACCTGATTCTGATCCACTACTCCGACCAGTACACCAACTCGGCCGGGTACGACGCCATTACCGTCACCCGACAGACAGACCTCTACCGGAAAATGCTCAGCCAGACCGGTGATGACCTGATCAGCGAGTTCAACGCCTTTAACGGTGAATGGCTACTGAAGATGGTGACCGAACGGGAAACCGAGCGAAAAGGCAAACAGGGCATTATCGGCGCCTGGAAACTGGTCAGCTGCCTGCTGGCAGGATCCGACATTACCTGGGTTCCGCTCTCTGTGGGCGAAATGGTGCGGGTTGCCGGCAATATCGGCCTGAACATGAAAGACAGCGATTTTGCCCGCTACCATAAAAACCCCAACAACCGCGGCAAGATGTCTGACGACATCCTGTTTGTGGGCTTCCAGGACAACCACCTCTACCTGTTGCCGGTGGAAGTGAAAACCGGTCAGCACGGTAGCAGCTCCCTGGAAAACGCACGGGAACAGGCCCGCGCGCTGGGCGAATACCTGACCGTCGGCCTGTTTGGGCCGGAAACCCTGGCAGGCCGTCTCTATCGCAGCCTGCTGATGCGCCAGGTACTGCTGCAGATCGAAAAATACCAGCTCTACAATGTGTTTGATACCGACTATTTCCGCCCCATTCTGGATCATCGGGAACACTGGCTCGGTGGTGATTACAAGCTCGGCAGCCTGAACGATTACCCGGCCGGCCTGGTAGTCGCACACCTGGATGGCGAAGGCGTTTACCAGACTCAGACTGAACAGTTTGACGATATTCTGCAGCTGGAGATCCCCATCAGCTACCTGGAGATGCTGGTCAACCAGCCGCTGAAAACCTTGAAACCCAAGCTGATCGACGAGAACAAGCTGCATATCGACAAACGCTGGTTTATGGGCGAAGCGCTGGCTTCCAGCACGTATCAGCCTCCGGTTGAAGCGGCAGATGAAGAAACGCCGGAAAGCGCAGACGAGACATCAGCTGACGCCGTCACACCCGAGCTGCCCTCAGAAACAGACAATACGCCAGCGCAAACAACGGTTGAAACCGACAGCAGCAACAAGGCTGCCATGAAGCTGCAGTTTGGCACGGAAGTGATGAGCGGCCAGCCAGCCTTCTGGGAAGTGACCAATACCGAGAAAATTCTCAACCCCAACACCGCCATCATCGGCACCATGGGGACGGGAAAAACCCAGTTCACCAAGAGCCTGATCACCCAGTTGGTGCGAGAGCAGGACAAGAATGTGGATGGTCTGCCACTGGGCATCCTGATTCTGGACTACAAGGCAGACTACATTAAGGACGATTTCGTCAAGGCCACCAACGCCAAGGTGTTCGATCTCTATAATCTGCCGTTTAACCCGCTGGCCCTGTTTGGGAATAAACCGATGTTGCCGGTGCACACCGCCAACCTGTTCCGGTCCACCCTGTGCACAGCCTTCAACCTGGGGCCGAAACAGCAGAACAAAGTCCGCAACCTGGTGATGGATGCTTACGACAAAGCCGGCATCAAACCGCAGGACCCGACCACCTGGAGCCGCCCGGCGCCCACCATCCAGCAGGTGTGGGATATTTTTGAGGCGGAAGAAAAGGTCGAACGGGATACCCTCTATGCCGCGCTGGATGACCTGATCAGCTTTCAGATTTTTGAAAGCCAGCCAGAAAACACCCAGTCACTCTATGACATGGTGAATGGTGTGACGGTGATCAACCTTTCCGGGTATGACCCGAAGATCCAGAACCTGGTGGTGGCGATTACCCTGGATATTTTCTACAACCAGATGCACCAGCAGGGCAGCTCAAAGATTGACGGCAAATACCGCCAGCTGACCAAGTTTGTACTGGTGGATGAAGCCGACAACTTTATGCGCCAGGACTTTACCAGCCTGCGCATGCTGCTGAAGGAAGGCCGGGAGTTCGGAGTGGGCACCATTCTCTCTACCCAGGAACTAGACCATTTCCGTACCGATGACAATGACTTCTCCAGCTATATCAATACCTGGGTGATTCATAAGGTCTCGAAGCTGAAGCGGCAGGATATTCAGGCGATCTTCAATAGCTCCGGAAAAGCGGAAGAAGAGCGGATTATGGGGCAGATTCTGGAGTTGGAGAAACATCGTTCAATTTATGTTGGCGGGAAAGACAAACCGAAGAAAATTCAAGATTTAGCATTTTGGGAGTTAATTAAAAAATAATGGAACTGGATTTAAACGTATGGAAGCGTGGCAGCCAACGAGCGGTTCATAAACCGCTCCTTCTGCTGTATGTGCTGTCACAGTATCAGAAAGGGCATGATCGCTTTTTCACATACAAAGAGATTGATAAGCCAATACGTGATTTATTAATTGAATTTGGCCCATTCCGAAAGTCGCATCATCCAGAGTACCCTTTCTGGCGGTTGCAAAATGACGGCATATGGGAATTAAAAAACCATGAAAAAGTTGAACTGCGAAAAGGAAACACTGACGCAAAAAAATCAGAACTCCTTAAGCACAACGTGATTGGCGGACTAACTCAAAAAGAGTTCAAAATCATTATTAAAAACCGAATAAATATAGCTCAAACAATTGGCGAACTGCTAGAAACTTATTTTTCTGAAACAATACATAAGGATATCATTGAAAAGTTAAATATTAGCGAATATGTGAGAAAACCTCTCAAGCGCAACCCCAACTTTCGCCACAACGTTTTAACTGCATATAGTTATAAGTGCGCACTCTGTGGATTTGACTGTCGTCTTGGGCACACCCCAATAGGGATTGAAGCCGCTCATATAAAGTGGCATCAATTTAGCGGACCATCAACAACAAATAATGGTATAGCCATGTGCTCCACCCATCACAAATCATTTGACAGAGGCGTTTTCACCATTTCAGAAAACTTCGAAATAATACTAAGTAAGAATGCATATGGTGGAGAAACATTTAAAGCACTATTCATAGAAAAAAATAAAAATCCAATTAGTCTGCCAGCAAACGAATCTGATATGCCAGACGCAGAATTCCTCAACTGGCACAAAGAAAACATTTTCAGAAACTAAAAATGAAAGAGTCAAAAACAAACAAACCAGTCCTGATCACTAGTATAACTATAGTAATGTTTGCAATAATATTTGCGCTAATTACAATTAATGAATATCGATCAGTCTTTAATGGAAAATACTCAGACAGTCATGAAGCCTGGGGTACATTTGGAGATTTCATTGGGGGAACACTAAATCCAGCATTCAGCTTTTTATCATTACTAGCTATTCTTGGCGCTTTATATATGCAGTCAAGAGAATTATCTCACTCTACAAAAGCTTTACGTGAGCAAAGTAATCACCTAGAGACGCAGGCCTTCGAAAGCACATTCTTTTCACTAATAAACCTGAACAATGAAAACATTAAATCATTAGAGTTAAACGAAACAGAAGACTATTCCACCACTGGACGCGACGTATTCAGGATCATGATAAAAAGACTAGATCAGACCTATAACAGGATAAAAACAGAGAAGAACACAGACGAATTAAAAAATATCAAAAATAGCTATGCAAGCTTTTACTCAAAAAATCAAAAAATCAAAAAATTATTGGCCACTACATCAGAACCACAAACGAAGTATTAAATTACATTGCAGATTACGAAAACAAAAACCAGAATGATATGCAGCCACGAGCTAGCGAAAGGTATTGGAAAATAGTTAGAGCGCAACTTACAACAAACGAGCTTATAATAATTTTTTATCACTCAATATCACAAAATGACTTTATTGAATTCGAAAAAATCCGAAATAAAAATATGTTTAAAAACTTGGAAATGAATGATTTCACCTTAGACAGTTCACACTTCAATTTTTTAACAAAAGGAACTAACAATGCCAATTAATCCAAGCCAAAAACTTTCAACAAACTCAATAAATATCGGTGAACTATTCAAGTCTAGATATTTCGAAATACCCACTAACCAACGAGAATATCGATGGGAGGAAGAGCAGATAAAGAAACTTTGGGATGATTTAATCTGTACACTTCGAAATGATAACGAAGAGACTGAGACTCACGGCCACTTTCTTGGCGCAATTGTTGTCATTGGCAATGAAAACTCTTTTGAACACTCAAGACTTCAAGTTATTGATGGCCAACAACGTTTAACAACCTTAACGATTCTAGCTGAATGTTTACGTCAGCACATTGATGATATAATCGACAGAAAGCAAAGAAAACGACTAGATCACATTCTTACAGAATGTATAATGTCACCTAATGCAAATAATGCACCAAGGGTACAATTAAATCATGCAGACGAATTTTACCAAAACAGTTTAATAGAGAATGAAACATATGAGGATAAACAAAAATATTGGAAAGAACATCAAAATAAAAAAAGTGAAGTAGAGATAAACATAAAAAATACTTTTTCCTTTTTCCTTTTTCCTTTTTCCACAAACAAATAACTGAATATCTTGACACTCCGTGCAAGGACGAGAAATCTGACAAAATTAGAGATTTAATTGAAACACTGACAGATGGCTTTTATTTATTAGTTGTCAGAACAGAAGTACTTTGGTTAGCTTATCGATTGTTTGAGACTTTAAATGAACGAGGTTTAGATTTATCACAGGCAGACCTAATAAAAAACAAACTACTCGAACACGCAAAAGAAGAAGGTGAAAAATCAGTAGACCGGATTTCAAAACAATGGACAGATATCTTAACCAACTATGAAGAACAATCACCTAAAAAACTAGAATTACCTCAAATAATACAGTTTTCCTATACATATAGACACAAATTAGTGAAAAAAGAGGAAATATTTGAAACTATCTCAAAAAACCTCAACACTGGAGTTGTAGATACTAAAGAATTAACAAGTCAGTTTAGAGCAGACTCGAAAAACTGGCGCACATTTCTTTTAGGTGATTTGCCTAACTGGTCCAAGGAAATAGAAGAAATTCAATACGCAATATTCGATCCTCTATGGAAGTCGCATTGTACTCCATTCATAATGGCAACTTTTGATTTATTTTCCGATGAAATAGACGAGTTAAAGAAGTACCTGAAATTATGTGAAAATTTCCTTTTCAGGGAAGGATTAATCGGCAAAGCCTCTGTATCCTCTCTGCAAGAAGTATTCTCAATTGCATCACACATACTAAAAAGCGAGAAAAACCTAGACTCTGTAGCCCGACATTTCAAAGAAAACAGTTCAGATATCATGTTCACTGATTTATTCAAAACATTCAAAATAACCAATATGAAACAAGGATTTTACATCACATGGAAACTTGAAAAAAACTTATCTAGCAAGTTAGACTTCCGACCTGCTGATTTAAATGCTGCTCAGCATTTAGAATATATAATGCCAAAAAAACCAAATTCAGACTGGAATGAAATCGAAAAGGAGGAGTCATTCAACCTATACATAAATAGGATCGGAAACCTATTATCAGTACCTAGAAAAACAACACAAGAACTAAAACACTTCTCTTTCAATAAAAAAATATCACCTGAAATAGATATTAGTTACAAAAACTCTAAACTACATCTTCCCAAAGAAATTGCAAACAACCAAAATAGCTGGACTAACAATGGAGTATGGGACTTCAGCAGCATTGAAAAACGTCAAAATTACTTAGCAGAAAAATATGCCGGTAAAATATGGTCGTTAGATATAAAATAATAAATAGGCTACTAAATACATAAGCAACACCCAACCAACTTAAAAAAGTACTTGCTTATGTATATTCTTGTGGAGGTGGCTTATGCCACACTCCTTTTGAATTTAATTAAAAAGTCACTTAAATTGTTCACACCAGAAAACAAACCAACACCATCATCCACAAGTTGAGCGACAGCCTTTGCCAAGTCCACAGTTTGATCTTGCTGCCGAATAAGCATGGCATAGGTAGCAGCATACTCACCTAGCAGTGTATTCGTGTTGAACTCCTGCCCATCCTGCGTTGAGTCAACTCGCTTTTTCAAGGACCCAGACTCCAGAGCATGAGAAATCGCAACTCTAGCGAGAACGTTAGGCGTTAGCCCAGTACGTCCCTTCATCATTGCCAGCAAATCTGTCGCTTTTTTGGATATACGAATTCTGTTAGGCAACATCACACACTACCTCTTGCTCTTCCTCCAGCTGACTGCCAAAGTATCGTTTCTCCAGAAACTCTGAATTGCCCTCTTCCGGGAAATACTGCACTTCGTAGATATGAGAAATATGGGGTGACAGGATCTTGTAATAATCCTTATCAATCTCAGTATCCGTAGACAGGATGATGACCTGATGGCTGGCCGTCGGGAAATAGTTTTCCACCAGTTTGGCCCGGTGTTTACTGTCCAGACGTCCCAATGGCGTATCAATAATAACTGGCAGTTTTCTACCGGAGGTCTTGGCCAGGGCTTCCAGAATAGCGATAGCAAAAATCTGCTTTTCACCGGCTGACAACTGCTGCTTATTGATCTCTTTGCCAGATTTATCAAACAGTTTGACATTAAAGGTCTTCGGATCAATCTCTGCCCGCAGGCTGATATCGTCTTTACGCGCAAGCCGGCTAAACGTTTTAACAAACGCCTGCTCCAGTTGCTTCACCTTGTTCTGGGTTGTCTGCTGGGCAAAATCATTCAGTAAATCACGGGAACGGGTTGCCAACAGGTAGGCCTGGCTGCCAGAAAAGTTGGAGCTGAACTCGCCTTCTTTCTTCTGGATTTTACGCATCAGGTCCATCGCCACGCGAAGGTGCTTTTTGGCCTCTTCCTGAGCAATGGCTGCCTTCTTCTCGTATTCACTTTTCTCCGCATTAAGCTGACGAAGTTCATCCAACTCCTGCTGCAGAAACTCTTTATCAGGCGCGCGCTCCAGGTTTTTGCTGGCCATATCCAGCTCTGCCTGAACGTCTGAGAGTTCTTCTCCAAGACGAGCCATTTGCTCCTGCGCTTGCGGCAACACCTCTTTCACCAAATGCGCCATGCGCGAGAATTCACGCTCCGAGCAATCATGAATCACATCAATGGCTGCAACCTTGCTGAAAATACTGGCAAAGGCATCGTTAACCGCACTGTCTACCTGTTGCGGATTATCAAGCGTCTTGGAAAGTGCTTTTTTCAGCGCATTCAGCTTTTTATTCATTGCCACTTTCAAAAGCTGCTGCTTTTTATACTCACTTTCGTTCTCGAGCTGCGTGAGCAAGCTCCCCAGTTGGCCTGCAGCCAATGAGAGCGGGTAAGCGCCCGCCATGCACTCTCTTACCTGGTTTTCGAGCTGTTTCTTCTTGTCGACCAGACGTTCTATCCGCTGCTGTTCATCAGCCCTGGAACGAGCCCATGCCCCCCCCTTGCTGCTGATAAAGGTTTCCGATTGCCGGATATCCGTATCAATTCGCCTGGCAGCATCTAACGCCTGATCCATCTTTTCGCGCGCCTGTTGATAGGTCGCATAGGCTTCCTTGTAATCTTCTTCCAGCCCCGCAATGGCGACCTGGTAGGTTTCCGGCAACGCAGCTTTGTTCTTTTCCCGCAGGTAAATACTCAAGTCATCCCGCATGCGGTTGATGACATCCAGGCCTAATAGCTTACGGATTGCTGCACCCAGCGCATGACCAGAGTTATCTTCTGCCAGCTCAGCAATTTTTTCCCCATCAAAAAAGAACAGGTCAGAAACACCGATAGGAATCAGTTCATTCAGAAAACCCTGGCATTGTTCATAACTGAGTTCCTTGAGCAGTTCATCATCCCGCTCAATTTTCAGGGTTTCACTGAGTTTGCCATCAACTTCCCATTCCCGCTTAACCGTATAGCGGCTGACCTCACCTCGGCTGGCATAGCTGAACGTCAAATGGATTTTGGCGGCTTTGGCCTGAACCAGAGAGTCACGGCTAATATGGATATTCTGTTTAAGGTACTGATGATATTCCTTAATTGAGACTGACCGTCCCAGACTGTGCCGGCCATAAAGTGCCAACCGCACGGCGGTTAAGGTTGTGGTCTTGCCCGCCCCGTTCAGTCCGCCAAACAAAATAATGGGCCGTTTGCGCCCTTTACGTACCCGGGGCGCCAACTGAATCGTCTCTTCCCCTTTAAAGACCCTGAAGTCACAGACGTACAGTTTCTCCAGAATCATGCCAGGGCCTCGTACTCGTCTCTGAGCGTCTTCATTTCAATTTCGTAGCTGTCCAGCTTTTTCACGCTGTCTATCCGGCGCTGATGGCTGTTGTCTGCATCCCAATCCTGTTCCAGCAAGGTGCCAATTTTGTTCATCAGCCCTTTACGAACACTGAGACCTTCCATGGAAAGTTCCAGCTCAATGAGTTTCATGATCAGCTCTGCAGGCACTTCATATTCGGCCTCCAGCTCTTTCAGCAGATCAGCATCCGGCTTGGTAAATGCACCTGCATCATTTTCTACCCAATCCAGGTCTTCGCCATAGATTTCCCGGTAAATAGCAGGAAGGCGGTCAGTCCAGTCGGGATCCAGGGGATCGTGAAGCCATTCTTTGCGAATATTGTGCAACTCTTCGCGTGTGATCAGCTCAATACTCTGCCCTTCATCACGTAGCTGCTTTTCAATGCGTAATAGCTCTTTCAGCCATTCCTGGCGAACCGACATTTTGTAAGGACCAAAGGCGCGCTTGATATCTCTCGTGCCGTCTTCATTGACACTACGGCTACGGACATAACTGATGCGGCCATCCCGACGGCGGGTACTCCGCAGGGCTTCCTTGTTTTCAGGCTTAGTGCTTTCCCAGAGTATTTGGCGGAAGGCCAGCAGCGGTTTCATCCAGGTGGCGCCATCTTCGATCAGACCTTCAATGGCCTTGTCTTTGGTTACTACGGTACAAGTCCAGCAACCAAAGCGGGAATTACCACAGGAAGGAGTGCTTTTATCAATGACCAGCGGACACTCGCCCGCATTTGAGCCCTTGTAAAGTTCAAACAGAGTACGGTTGGTTCCCCCCCATGGAGCGTAGGTACCCAACAAATACATCCAGACTTCATCCTGATGCCAGTCTTCAATCGGCATATAAGTGAACGCCCCTGGTAAAGAGCTGTGCCTGGCTAAAATAGAACCATCAATTTTATGCTTGGCAATGACCTGGGCACGGGAGGAACTTTCCTGGCTTCTGGAGCCCAGAACCACAATGACTTCACCAAAGCGTGCCACTTTATCCAGAATGAAAGCACTCACCGGATCGATCTTCATACGCTCGGTACACCAGCGAAATGAAGTGGTAGGCGCCGGATAACCTTTACCTAACAGGTTCACCCAGAATGTGTCGTCCATCTCTGGAAAGACCTGGTGAGCACTGATAGGTAAGTCATGCTCTTTCGCGCCCTGGTTAATGCGATCAATCGATTCCTTGATCTGATCAACCACAACCGGTGTTTCTACCAGTGTGTCTGATGAGACGACATAGACAGGTTTATGTCGCTGTTCTGGTGCCAGTTTCAATAACGCGGTGTACACCAGGGACAAAATTGTCGTGGAATCCTTACCTCCGGAAAAACCGATCACCCATGGCTTGGCATCGGAGAGGTATAACTCCTGGATCTCAAACACCAGATCCTTTAGCGGCCGCCCTGCGTAGGGCGTATCAATATCAGCCAGCATCGCATCGACGCTGTCATATAAAAAAGTTTCATTGGTCATGATGTAAATGTCTCTTCCAGAGACTGATCTTCCGGGTTCATTCGAACACCCAGTGCATTTCGAATCACATTGGCGGTCAGCGCCACATTCGTTCTTGCCTTGCTCAAACGGCCATGCAACAACGCACGCCCCTCCCAAAGCCCGGCATTAGCACGCGACCAATCAATCGTATTCAATTGAATTAGCTTGTCTTGCCAATCCTTAGGGTGCTGGCACAACAAATCGGCACCAGCGCAGCCCAGTGCGTGGAGTGTGACGCCATGCGCATGCACAAAGTTCTGCCTCAATTCAGATGATGATACGGAACGGCTTTCTGCCGCTTTCCAGTCAGGCATGTGCTGGCACACCGTATCCCAGTAACGAGTGGCGAGATCCATTTCTTCCTGGCTGATCATATCCCGTGGGCGTTTTCTCAAAAGGCTACGGCTGGCGAGTTTAATACTGCTCAACGCAAATAATTTGATACTTCTGTTAGAAATGCTGGAACGTTCCAGTTCGGTCAGTTTTTTGAAACAACTGACATTGTCTACGACATAACGCGCCAGCGTTGAACCGGGGTCCCGGTGGTCATACAGCGTACTCAGAGAATCATTGGGCCTTACGGCATGCTTGTTGAGATCAGCAAACATTTGCTGGCTGCGTTTTAATCCCTCATCAAGGAAGAACAACACAGAAATATTATCGTGGCCCATTTCGCTGTTTTCCCTAAGGGCCTCTTCGATGGCTGCACGACGATGCTGGCCATCGTTAATCAGGATCTGTGCATCCATAGGGATGGACAGTAAACCAAGGTTGACGGCCACACCGGTATCCGCCAATGGTTCAAAATGAACCTGATCATTGATAGAGGCTGTTATGGAAGACAACGTATAGTCATCCCGGTTATCCAGCAGATAATTCGCCAACTCCGGCACCCGGGCACGGTTGAGTATTCGCTGTGCACGTAACTGTGGCGGTACCTCATCCTCATCAAAGATGAAGATCTTGGGTATCAACCGTAAAGGACACATCGCGATGTAGCAGGGCCTTCCCGACTGGATCCCTCGCACAGCGGGAAAGGTATGGCAAAACTCACTTGACCGTCTGGTACTCATCAACAGGCCTGTTCGTAAAAAAACATTTGCAAGGGAAGTGAAAATTCTATCAGAATTGCGAACACTTAAAATAGCGAAATATCGAGCCTGATGCCATGACGACCGATAGTCTGACCTACGAAATACAGCACAACCTCGATGCTACAGGCCTTACATGTCCTGAACCTGTCATGTTGCTCCATAATCAGGTAAGAAAAATGGCCACAGGTGAAGTGTTAAAGGTCATTGCCACGGATCCATCCACCCAAAGGGATATTCCCAAATTCTGTACTTTTCTGGATCATGAGTTGCTCCTACATAAAGTGGAAGATAAACAGTTCATCTACCACATACAGAAGGGCTAAACAGCAACACTATTAATGCACGAAAAGTGACGTCTTTATTCCATACATATGATATAAAGTCGTCCACTTGCACAGATTTGTTCGCCAAAGTTTCGGGCCAACATGTAGTCTCTGTACGGATAACAATGAATCTTCACAATACTACCCAAGGCGTATCAGCCACTAGCACCAGAGAATCGAAAACGGCGACTAAAAATCGACACCCCTCTCGCCCATTATTCAGCATGGGCATTGATACGCTCGAAACCCTGTTTTTACAAAACAGGCAGAACCACACACAGTTAATCGTCTTACAAAAAGAGCTGCAGCACCGTTCAACGGCCAGGGCTCGACGCCTGCACACTCAAGTTGAGGAACAGCTGAATGCTGGTCATGCAGCGACGGCCATCAATGCTTCCTCGATGAGCCACAATGCACAAGCGCCAAGAGAGAGATTGAGCGATTCTCCGTCCAGCGCCTGCCAACAATCGGAGATCCAGACTCTGACTGAGCGCCCGGCAATCACAAATAGCCCAAACGACACTCATCGCTCCAGTGTAACTGCCCTGTTTATTCGCTTGACCCATAAGGCAAAACAACACTTACAACGACTGTTTGTTCGGCCACCGTCACCCGCTACATTGCACAGTGCAGATGCCAGCAGCAAACCGACATCTGATCAGCATCAGGCAACCAATAATGACTCTCCAGAGAGGGCAATAACTAACGTTGACGCACTTGAAGCCAATGCTATGGATAGTGCGCTTTCGCCTTCATTCGACAACCGTTCTTATGCAGGATTGCCTGGCGAACTGCATAAACAACTGGCTCCACAAGATCATCGTATTCTGCTGGGCAGGGCCATTCAGCAACAACGATTCGATGAAATCGGCCGTACACTGAATATGTCCCGACAAGCCGTTCGCAAGCGGGATAGTCAACTGGTTGCCCAATTAGCGGAACAGCATAAACGCCCACTGACTTATTTTGCCAACGCCCTGGATCAGCTCTTAGACCACGGCAATGATGAAGCAACACTCTCATTGGTCGCCGAAACACTGCAGCTCAGTGAAGCGCGACTAAAAGTGCTGCTGCATATTGCCCAGCCTTACCTTATAACGCCCTGTCGGTATGATGAGCACCGAGTGTACCGTTTGGTTGAACTATTGCCTTAGCGTGGGTTCTAGAATATCCAGATCCTAATTACAGACAGATGTCTGACGTTATACACACCTTCACGGATGGGTAAATGGCACAAAGCGATTTGCTGTATGTGAGGAATACGGGTTTCTCTCTGTTCAGGCTGTCATTACACTTCGCCGCCTATTTTTATTTCTGAACTTTCATCCCGCGAGATCTATTCCATGAGAAAAGCCGTTGCCCTTCTGCCACTCCTGGCAGTGCTTCTTAGTGGCTGCGAGTTTATGCCGAAGCGTCAGGTGTATACGACTGACCATTCGTATATCTCTACACGCAAGCCTGCAGTGCAGTTTCATATATCGCCTGAATTCAAGAATCTTGGCAGTCATTCCTATGAAAAGTACCGTCGCTATGCATCAGGCATAGGTGGAAGTACAAATACATACACTCAAAATATCTGGGTTAAGTCAGCAGACAATAAAACTGTTCAAGCGGCCCTGTCTGTCAATGATATTCAAATTGTCGATAAAGA
Source organism: uncultured Kistimonas sp. (assembly GCA_964291505.2). Lineage (GTDB taxonomy): Bacteria > Pseudomonadota > Gammaproteobacteria > Pseudomonadales > Endozoicomonadaceae > Kistimonas. The sequence goes on from OZ220216.1 coordinate 2,174,871, forward strand.
CTCCTACTGGTATCCCCTGAAAAAATGGCGTCCCAGTGATTGCACTGGTAAAAAAGTTCAAATCAATGGCGTGTATTTTGAAGTGTGCGCCATGCCAACCTCTGACCAACTGGTTACAGCTGGTTGGAACGTTATTGCAAACTCCCCCTACAATGTCCCTAAATGCAGCAATAGCGCATTTCTCCAACACATACCTATCACCTCGGATTACATGAAGCTGGAAGCAATCTACAGTGAACCTGTATCTTGTGAAGCTGAGTTCAATGAGGAAGATTCAGATCAGATCATCCAAAATGCCATCTCAGCATTAGGCGGCCACTGATCTAAACTAACGAACCATGCTCGTCAGCATGGTTCGTTATAATCAAAAAACGACAGAATCTCACTACGCTGGCGTATCCACTTCTCAGACCTATACTCCCTGCTCGCAATAACTAATCCAGTAAACAGGACTTTATAAAATGACTGATACTTGCGAGTTAATGGAAGAGTTAAAAACGCATCCTCGCCGTCTAAAACGGCTGGAAGACCTACACAAAGCGGAGGCTGAACCATTGAACACAATGCTTGAAGGGCAGCGACGCCTGCTCAATGAAATCTATGCGAAGCAAAATGCTCATGATGTTCGCTTTAATTGCATCGATGACCGTTTTGACAAGATTGATGCTCGGCTTGATGATGTTGATTCCCAACTTGATAGGATTGGCGTACGTTTCGACGTCATTGACTCCCGCTTTGATGCAGTTAACAAGCGCCTCGACGGTGTTGAGTCAAAGTTCAAATCCGTTGACACCCATCTGAATAGTGTTGAAACGCATTTGGATCTACTCAAAACCGATATTGTGTCGTTGAAATCGAACATGTCAGATGTCAAAGCCAAGCTTGATAAAGTTCTTCTCAAACTGGGCTGATATGTAACATCCCATACACTACTCATGCCATACCGGTCAGGGACGACGGTCACTTTGATAAAACCGGTAACCCCTAACCTCAAGCCCATGCTTCGCTGCTATTAATGCAGACAGCGTTTCCAGAGCAGGCCCATGGATATCCGTCAATTCGGGCAACGCCAGTTTCTGCAACCGCCGGTCAAACGAAAGCTGCTTTTTATAATCCTGAAAACGGTCATCAATATAACGGGATTTCCAGTACAACGGCTGAGGTTCATATTCTCCATAACCATAATCAAAGAAATCAATATGCTGAGTTCGCAGGTTTATTTTGATTCTTTCCCGTAACAGGGGGATGGGTTGTTCACTGAATCCGTCATATTTCATCAAACTCAATTTACCCGAGCGTATGTGAATTTTGACGAGTTCCATATCATCCGTTTCACCAAAGAGCTGTGTCGCACAACCAATATAGAGCCGTAACGCAGCCGGCAACAACTCAATAAATGCGGTATGTAGCACCAGAGAGTGTCCAGTATTCATCATGCTCGCTGGCAAACTCTGCTGAGCTTCCTCGCAAGCGTTGGCAATCGTTTCAGGTTCTGCCAGGGAAAACAGCAGCGTGCGAGATTCAGCAATCGCCGTCTTGTAATCACCAAAGAATGCCTTGATATCCCGCTTCAGTGGTTCTGCCAGGTGTTTATAGGGTTTACGTTTGCAGAACAGCTCCAACGCAAAATAGATTTTCAGGTCTTCCCGTCGCTCCTGGGCGGCTTGTTCAAAGTCGCTGTCATCGAATTGTTCACGCAGCAGGTTCAGCGCTTTTTTTGGTGAACCGATAACACGTTGTAATACGTCTGGCTGTTCACATTCATCCAGCGCCGGCAAGCGGCCAAGAATAAGACATCGCAACCAGAAGGCATCAAACAACGCCCGGTTCTCAGCCAGCAGCTTTTCAGCCTTGGGAATATGTACAGATTTTCGGGTCAGTTGTTTCCAGTGTTGACGTCTTCGGTTCTTGTTAGCGAGGTACAGTTGCTCTTCATCTTTGTCACGAAACACATAAAACACGCCAGGACCAACGGCTATGGGCTCTTCATCCAGCACCTGCTCGATAAATACCTGAAGTTCGCCTTGGGAAAAGTATTTTTGGAATGTTTTACGCGAAGTGATGACACCATCCTTGTAGGGTTTAAACCGACGAATCATGCTTTCGCTGGCTAACATCGCAGATACCACCAGCAAGCGCTGTGTGAGTCGCCAAGCGCCGAGTAACGCATCAACCCGCTCGTCGAGATCCTCAATGACATTAATGACATAACCCAGATTCACAAGGTCTGCATCGGTTTTAATCCCATCGGGCCGCCAGTTAGGGTCCCAACCGGTTGCCGCCACGCCATGGGCTTCAAGTTCTCGCAGGTCATCACCCCTGCCGCAGCCATAATCAAAAACGCTGTAATCCCCATTAAGATAACCATTCCTCGCCAGGCTCTTCATGGGGACCGACAATCGATCCCGACTCAGTGCAGTTTTGTGGCGTTCTATCACACAATCACTGTTGACCAGCTCCACCGACGCCAGCCTGAATAACCGACCATCAACAAGGCTATACCCCCGCTCTGCAATCAGCGTTTCCCAGGTTTTGCGAAATCCTATGATGCTGGCATTCTCATAAAGCCCTGCCTGTTCGCCCTCTTCCGTAATCATCCGAAATTCTTCATACGCCGGATGTTCCGGTAAAACCATGACCTCTTTACGGTGTAGAATGGGCGGGTTATCGCTGGTGTCATAACGGGTGATACGGCAGCGTTTGTCACCAAGATCAATACTGACGCTGTGTTGTAATTCAGGGTACGAATCTTCAAAAAAGCGGGGATAGTGCAAGAGTGTGATGCGAAACCGGTCACGATGGAGTTTGATAACATTCCAGCCATCCGGCTCGCCATTGCTGAACGAAATCTCTGCTACAGAGTCTTCAATCATTGAATGCAGAGGTTTTGATGTCTGCTCCAGCGCACTTTTATGCAAATAAATGGCTTTGGGTAATCGTTTACCCACAGGCAGTTCCGCAACCAGTGTCTGAAACATTTCAGCGTTGATAGCAGATGTCACAACAACTCTCCCCGCATAAGATGGCAGGACACAATACTTCCGCCATCAGGCGGACATCAAGGTAGACTGAAGATGGCACACAAATGGGTAAGGCGCATTAACCAGAGTGTCAGTGATTCAAACGTATCCAGAGAAGTGTTTCGTCTATGTATGATCCAGACGCCTATTGCAGTCGACACTTCCGCTATCGAGATCTGATTGATTGCGGAGAGACCTTGCGGGTATCCCAAGTCGACAATCCCGTGAAATCCCCCCAAACCTGGGAGGCCATTCGTCAGCTGGCAACAACGATTCTGGATCCTGTCGAGGATGAATTCGGTGATATCACGCTAACTTTTGGTGTCTGCTCTTCTACCTTGGCTGGCGCTATACGCAAACGGGCCAGACAGGAAGGCCTCACGCCTCGCATAGCGCCAGAGCTAGATCAACATACTGGGTTTGAAGTCAATCGAACAGGAAAACGTATCTGCAATCAGGATGGGTTGGCCTGTGATTTTTATTGTTCAAATACACCGTCTGATCAAGTCGCCGCATGGATTGTCAGCAACTGTCCGTTTGATAAGTTGTTTTACTATGGTCGGGAGCGACCATTGCATGTGAGTGTGGGTCCGGAGGGTAGGCAACGCATTGTTCTGGTCAAACGACAAGGCCGTTTATCGATTCCTACAGTTATCACCAAAACAGACTTTATCCAGCAATTACAAACGACGGTTATCTAGCGCCTATCCCTCTCCGAGGAGGCTTCATGCGCCCTTCGCTTGGCGGCTTGTTCCAGTACTCCAGTGTTTCCAGCGCATTGCGCAGGTCTTCATGCCGATGCTCAATCACTTCGCGCTTCTTCACTTCCACGGCTGGCGCATTGGTTTTGGCTTCCATCTCCCTGGCGAATGCTTCCAGTTCTTCAGCCGTTGCGGCGGCATGTGGCCGGTTTTTCACGGCGAACAGGTAGGCATTGGCAACACCACCCCGATCAATGTCATCCTTGCAGGTATGGTTGTACGTGGTTGCATCCACGGTCTGAATGAGTGCTTCCGCCAGAGTTTTGTTCAGAAAGTGAAAGATAAAAGCCCGTCGTTGCTTTGTGTCGAGCATCGCATCTTCACGGACGTCCAGCTCCTGAGCCGAGGCATTCAAGGTGCGAGACAGGAATGCGCTGAAATCGTCGCCGCCATCCGATAACCGTTGTCGTAACCCTGGCGGAAAGAAAAAGCCTTGCTGATTATCCGCCATGAGGTTGACCATCTGCGTCTGTAATGTCTCCAACGTACAGTCTTTGGCAAACGCCTGTCGCTGGTTATAGAAATCTCCGTCCGCCGGCAAGGTGACCACCGTAATTTTGCCTTGTAGCCCGATATGCGCCTGAAGTTTCTCCAGGGCATGGCTTCTGTCGCCTTCGATGCCGGTACGCCGCTGGCGGTTGATATACAGGTGATGGTCGTGCTTTCCCCGGCTTTCCAGGAAGCACCGAAATTCAGGGGTTACAGTGGCGCTAAATGGGACTTCCTGCCGGGTCGGCGTCCCCATGCGGATGCAGGCAACGGCTTTCCCATGTATACGAGGCTTGAACAAAATATCCGGTATATTGCCCTGCCGATAGGGGTCATAATGAATCCCAGCTTCACCTGCCATCAAGCTACCCATCACATTGCCCAGGTGGTCGCCTTTGCCTGTTGGATTTTCCAACGCGGAACGCTGACCAGAAATCAGCTGCTGGGTATGTGCCAGCCGTGCCGCAAGGTCACGCCCCCGGTTACTGGCCAGCGGTGCCGGCAAACCTTCACCCAGTCCAGACGCCGCCTTCTGCCTGATGGCCTGCACCAACGCTGAATGAAAAGGGCTTTTCATCTCGGAGGTAAACAAAGCGCGTGAGATAGCATGGAGAAACACTCTGCTATTGTGTCGTAACGGGTTAGAGTGTTTGCCTTTCAGCAGTATCGCATCGGCGCTGCGAAAAGCCGTAATCATGCGCTTGTAACGTTCTCTGGGTGTGGCGCCCGGTGTCTCCCCGGCGATACTGTCACCACTCAACTCTGCAACCACCCGTCGCAGACACTGCTGAAGACGGTGATCCCGCCCGGCCAGCGCTCCGTCAATCATGCCCCGCCATTGGCCAAATCAGGGGTGTGCTTGGAGCGCTTGCCAAACAGTCTCCAGCTTCAGCTCGTAATGACGTTGCTTCCAGGAGTCGTCCCCTATCGCAAATCCCGACTCTTCGGATGGGCTGACGGATTCAACAACCTGCACACTTCGGTTCTGTACTGGAACGACCGGCAAAATACGCGCTTTCAGTGCCGACCACAGCGAGCGGAATGGTTGGGCCAGCTTGACTCTCCATCCCTGTGTTCGTGTAGTGGTAACAGCGTCAGCTGCGTTTATTTCAGATGGCGTTCCTGCCTCATCTGTTCTATGTGGCTGGCTTTGTCCGACATGTCGAGTGCTGGATACAGGGCCTTTATCCATCCTGAGCATCCTTGCTGATCAGTGCTATCCATTACTCTTTACATCGGCAGCCACCCTTTTTCTGCGATAGATGGCCGAAGCCACTATGCTTGTGTACCGGAAACTCGAACAAGCGCTGTCAGGCAGGATGATAACGACGTGATCCGCTTTCACCTGAATGGGCAATGGATGGAAGAATCAGCTGATCCTTCCATGACAGTATTGCGCTATCTGCGTACCCGCCAATCACTGTACGCGACCAAAGAAGGGTGTGCGTCCGGCGACTGTGGCGCCTGCTGCGTGATTATGGTGGACCAAAATGAACAGGGCGCCCTTCAATACAAAGCCATCAACAGCTGTATCGCCCTGCTGGCCAGCCTGGATGGCAAAGGCCTGATTACCGTCGAAGGCCTGAACCATGATGACCAGTTACACCCGGTGCAGCGGGCCATGGTGGATTGTCATGCCTCACAGTGCGGATTCTGCACACCAGGCATCGTTGCCTCACTGGCAGCCCTCTATCACAGCAAGGAGGGAAAAGCCGCCAATGATGATGAAATCCTGACCGCGTTATCCGGCAACCTCTGCCGTTGCACCGGTTATCGACCGATTCTGGATGCCGCCCGTACCCAGCATCAGTACCCACCTCCCGCTGAATCCGCCCCGATATCCCTGCTGACTCAACGCTTCAACCCCATCAGTCCAGAAGCCCCCAGTCAGTCGCTTGACCCTACTGTGAACCGGGAACAGCAGCTCTTTATTCCAGAAACAGAACAGCAGCTACAGGCTCTGCTGGCGGACTATCCCGACGCCTGCCTGTGGGCCGGCGGCACTGACCTGGGACTGACAATCACTCAGTCGATGGAAACGGCGGCGGATCACATCATTTGCCTGCACCGTATTCGCAGCCTGGGCCGCATTATCCGATGATGGCGATACTGTGCAGTTCGGCGCCATGGTGACTTACAGCCAGGCGGAGTCCTGTTTACAAGCCTGTTTTCCTGCCTTTGCCCGCATTCTGCCTCGTATCGGCTCCCGCCAGATCCGGAACCTGGGCACGCTGGGCGGCAACGTGGCCAATGGTTCACCCATTGGCGATACACCGCCCATCTTTCTGGCCCTGGATGCCCGGGTCAGGCTGGCTTCTGCTCATGGAACCCGGGTTATTGCCATGGACGATTTTTTTACCGGCTATCGGAAAACCGCCATCCACCCCGGCGAATACCTGCAGGCCATCATCGTCCCCAAGCTGTCGGCAAATCAGTGGTTCACTGTGTATAAGGTAAGCAAGCGCCTGGAGGACGATATTTCTACGGTACTCATGGCGATGCGATTGGACCTTGGTACATCAACCATTCAAGACGCATGTGTTGCCTATGGCGGGATGGCAGCCACCCCACAACACGCCAGATTCACTGAAGCAAAACTGGCTGGCAAGCCGTTAACACTCGCCAGTTTCGAACAGGCAGCCGATCAGATTCCCCGGGATTTCACTCCTATAGCCGATGTTCGAGCTTCAGCCGCCTATCGCCTCAGGGTTGCAGCTAACCTGCTGATCCGGGCGGGGCTGGAGATTACAGGAGCATCACCATGAACCCGTTCGACGATGCCCCGGACACCCGCCCCCGGCGGCAACGTCCGGCACGTGGCGTCAGCGGCCAGCGTATCCGCCATGACAGTGCAGAAAAACATGTGACCGGTCAGGCGATTTACACCGATGACATACCGGAGCTGACCAATACCCTCTATGCCGCCGTCGGACAAAGCCAGGAAGCCCACGCCCGAATCACAGCGATGGATCTCTCGCCCGTCAAAGCGGCAGCGGGTGTTGTTGCCGTCGTCACGCTGGACGATATTCCCGGTGAGAAGGACATTGGCCCGGTCTTTCCCGGTGACCCTCTGTTTGCCGACGGTATCGTCCAGTATGTCGGCCAGCCACTGTTCGCAGTTGCTGCCACCAGCGTTGAAACGGCTCGCCAGGCCGCCCGACTCGCCCGGGTGAACTATGCACCATTGCCAGCCGTACTGACCATTCCACAAGCCATCGCACGGGAACATTTTGTCCGCCCTTCCCATACCCTGGCGATGGGGAATGCTGAACGGGCCATTGACGCCGCACCGCATCAGTTGTCTGGTGAGCTGTACCTCAAAGGCCAGGAACATGTTTATCTCGAAGGCCAGATCAGCTACGCCATCCCGACGGAAGACCGGGGAGTGCGGATTACGCTCTCCTCCCAGCATCCGGGTGAAATCCAGTATACGGTAGCCCGGCTGTTGGACATTCCCTTCAACCAGGTAGAAGTCGAAGTGCGCAGGATCGGTGGCGGCTTTGGGGGCAAGGAAACCCAATCTGCGGCCTGGGCGTGCATGGCCGCGCTGCTGGCTCACAAACTGCAACGCCCCATCAAGCTGCGCCTGCCTCGTCGGGACGATATGGTGATGACCGGTAAGCGACACGATTTCCTCAGTCGTTACCGGGTCGGCCTTGATGACGAGGGGAAGATTCTGGGTTGCCAGTTCTGGCTGGCAGGAAAATGCGGCTATTCACCGGATCTTTCTGATGCTGTCATCGACCGTGCCATGTTTCAGGTTGAGAATGCTTACTGCCTGAATGCCGTACATGTGACGGGGCTGCGCTGCAAAACTCACACGGTATCCAACACCGCCTTCCGGGGATTCGGAGCGCCGCAGGGCACTGCCATTGTCGAGTACATGCTGGATGATATCGCCCGGAAACTCCGGCGGGATCCACTGGATATCCGCCAAATCAACCTGTTTAAGGACGGTGATCAAACCCACTACGGCCAGACGGTTGAACATATTCTACTGCCAGCATTAATACGTGAACTGGAAACAACGTCGGACTATCGGGCCCGCAGAGAAGCGATCAGCCAGTTCAACAGTACCCATCAATACCGGAAACGTGGACTTGCGTTAACGCCGGTCAAGTTCGGGGTATCTTTCACTATTCAGTTCCTGAACCAGGCGGGTGCCCTGGTGCACCTGTTCACCGATGGCAGTATCCATCTGAATCATGGTGGCATTGAAATGGGTCAGGGGCTGATGACCAAAGTGGCCCAGGTGGTGGCCACTGAATTCCAGGTGGATCTGGATCGTATACAGATCAGCGCTGCCAACACCCACAAGGTGCCCAATGCCTCCGCAACGGCGGCATCCTCCGGCGCAGACCTGAATGGTAAGGCAGCACAGGATGCCTGCCAGACACTCAAGCATCGGCTGGTCGAATTTGCCGCCAAACATTATGAAGCCAACTCTGATTCTATTCGTTTTGCCAGTAACCATGTCCAGCTCCACAAGGATAATCGTGAGGTGTGGATCCCGTTTGAATCACTGGTCAAAGAGGCCTATCTGAATCGCGTATCATTGTCTGCCACCGGCTTTTACCAGACCCCGAAAATTCACTACGACCGTGAAAAGGGGCGGGGACGCCCGTTCTTCTACTTTGCCCAGGGCGCCGCCTGCAGTGAAGTGGAGATCGACACACTGACCGGTGAATACACAGTACTGCGTACCGATATCCTGCACGATGTCGGCACATCACTGAACCCGGCCATTGATATTGGTCAGATTGAAGGGGCATTCATACAGGGCATGGGCTGGGTGACCACCGAAGAACTGAGCTGGGATGACAAGGGGCACATACTGTCTGGTAACCTGGCGACCTATAAAATCCCCACCGCGGCGGATATCCCGAAGATCTTCAATATCAAGCTGTACGACCAACCCAATGGTGAAGAGACGATTTACCATTCCAAGGCGGTGGGCGAACCGCCCCTGCTGCTCGCACTGTCCGTCTGGCTGGCCCTGCGAGATGCGGTTGCCAGCATTGCCCATTACCGCCTCAATCCGCCACTGAATATACCGGCAACACCTGAGCGGATACTTGATGCGGTCCGTTATATACAACAATGGGCGGAGTGTCATGACGGGTAAGCGCTGGTTTGACGCTGTGCAGCACTGTGAGCAGACCGGCATCGCCTATGTGCTGGCAACCATACTCGGCACCACCGGCTCTACACCACGAGACCCGGGAAGCAAGATGGTCATCACCGCTGACAAGACGTTTGACACGCTGGGCGGTGGTCACCTGGAACTGACTATCACTGAAAAAGCCCGGACACTGCTGGACGAAGGCATGGCAGATAACCGTGTAGAGCATCTCCCCCTAGGCGCCCGGCTTGGCCAGTGCTGTGGGGGCAGTGTCACCGTTTTACTGGAGTGCTTCATTCAACCGGGTCTGAACTTGGCCCTGTTTGGCGCCGGCCATGTCGCACGAGCGCTGGTAACGATCCTCGGCGGCCTGTCTGGGCCTGTGCGCTGGATTGATAACCGCCCGGACATGGTGCCTGAGACGACACCGGCCAATGTCCGATTTTTTCTGGAAGAGGATCCGGTCGACTTCGTTGAAACACTTCCGGCCAACAGCCAGGTGCTCATCCTGACCCACAGCCATGCCCTGGATTTTGAACTGGTGAAAGCGGCGCTTCAGCGTAAGGACTTTTCGTATATTGGTTGCATTGGCTCAAAAGCCAAAGCGAAGCGTTTCCAGTCCCGCCTTCTGCATCAAGGATATAACCAAACACACATTGCCCAACTGAACTGTCCAATCGGGCATCCGGATATTCCTGGAAAGCGCCCAATGGAGGTTGCTGTGTCTATTGCGGCATCACTCATTAAACTTATATATCAGACCGCAAATCAGCCCGTTGATATTCATTCAAACGGTATTCAAGCACACACAAAAACCATTACCGCATTTAAAAAATAACATTAACACTAAACCTAGCTTCAATTATAAATACTAATGAACCTATTCAAAAATCGACGTTCCAATGATAAGTAAAGTCAAATAATAGTCAGCACCCCTAACAGCGTTATGAGTTACAACCATGGAATTATCTGTTCAACCTGGCACATCCGCAAACACTAAAAAAACATCCTCTACGTGTAAGCATGAGAAGCCACACCTCTCAGGAAGGCATACAAAAAAAAGCATTCAAACCAAGAATTTGTTGCGATCAAAAATAGCCGCTCGTCGTAGCTCAATACGAAGAGCGATTCAAAATCGTGCAATAAGAAAGAAACAGCTTTACAGTAGCGCCTGCATAAAACTCACAGTCGAAAAATTCTGTAATGTTGCAAGGGTGATTATCAAAGATTACAAAAAAGACAATGACTTAGCCTTACTGACTGCAGAAACAATGACAAGACAATTCTGCCTAATCTGTCGCATGGAAAGCCGCAATAAACTTAAGTCCATTAATAAGATAATGGATGTCATGAATATTATCGACAATTATTTTAGCTACAACACAGAGAAACTTCATGAATGGATTCATCAAGCACGCTTCAACCGTTTGAATAACATCAATGATATAAGAGCTGTCTTTCGCAAGAAAACAGAACAACACCCCACTCGTGCAGATAAACAATTGGATACCGCAACCGATAGCGCCAAGCCCAGTACCAGTCAATCAGTATCGCGGCAAAAAACACCTAATCGTCGATGCATCAAACACGTTCAATATCATACACATACTGAACGTGATAACGTTCGTGATACCTTAATCCAGCAAGCCATTTCGGCGCTGCAGAGCAAAGAAAAGAGTGCTAAGGACATAGCAGCCACCCTCCAGAAGGATCATTCTGCTCGTTGGGTAAGCCCCCATTCTTTGCATGTCAGCCTGAAGCGCTGGATATTAGATAATAAACGAGCTCCCTCCTTTGGATTCAGCCAAACTGAAATAGACAATGCCCAGTCGAAATATCAATAACAACGCTTCCTAGGTCTCACTTAATGTGAGAGACAGGTCAACACTTGAAAAAACATCAGCCAAGTGTTTCTTCACCCACTCCCGCCGGTACATTCCCCAGTCCTTCAGCACGTAGTAGCCAGCGTTATGCTGCTGTCCTCTAAACCCGGAGTCACTGGCATGGTAATCCTGCACATACTCGACCGTGAGCCCCCAAGCGGGCAGACGCTTGATCGCATCCTGCAGCGTTCGGCGTGGCCAGCCTGTGCGGGCCTGCAAATTGGGTACGTTGGGATGCTCCATTGTGTCGATCAACCAGGCCAGGGCCAGATGACGACAAAGGGTCGGGTTCAGCGCCATGGGTTCCTCCAGGATAACGAGCGGCAACTGTAACACGAAACTACCGCCAGGCGGTCAGCAACTGACGCCCTCATTGTCATTTCCGCACCGCCCCTTCACGAAACCATCGTTCCGTTTTAGTATTGGCCGTTGCTGCTCAACACAATAAGAACAAGAGGCGCACCATTATGTCTGCTCAGGACACTCCCCTGCTGGATGTCGCGATTATCGGCAGCGGCTTCTCCGGTCTGTGCATGGCCATCAAGCTGAAAGAAGCCGGCATCCATAATATCCGTATCCTGGAAAAAGCGGCCGAAGTGGGCGGTACCTGGCGGGAGAACACCTATCCTGGCGCCGCCTGTGATGTGCAGAGCCACCTCTATTCCTACTCCTTTGCCGGCAAGGCGGACTGGAGCCATGTATTCTCCGGCTGGGAAGAGATCCAGAACTATATCCTCGACTGCGCTGCACGTTACGGGCTGCAGCAACATATTCAATTCAATACAACCGTGACCGGTGCGCAGTTCAATGAAAAGGACGGCAGCTGGGTGATTTCAACGGAGGATGGCGAGCCGGTTCATGCCCGCTGCCTGATTCTGGGGACTGGCCCTCTGCATGTGCCAGCCATTCCGGCTATCCCCGGCCTGGAGACTTTTACCGGAGAAATCTTCCATTCATCACAGTGGAATCATGATTATGACTTGAAGGGCAAAACCGTCGCCTCCATCGGCACTGGTGGCAGCGCCATCCAGTATGTACCGGAAGTGGCGAAAAAAACTGCAACACTGCATGTATTCCAGCGAACTCCAGCCTGGGTGATGCCCCGGAATGAGCGGGCTTATACCCGTTTAGAGAAAGTGCTGTTCCGCAAGGTGCCGGTGCTGCGTAAAGCTTACCGGTCGATGCTGTACTGGATTAACGAATCCCGCGTTACCCTGATGCTGAACCCGCGGATCGCCAAACTGATGGAAGGGATGGCTCGCCTGCATCTACGCTTCAAGGTTAAGGACCCAGTCACCCGCCAGAAACTGACGCCGGACTACACCATTGGCTGCAAGCGCATTCTTATTTCCAATCAGTACTATCCTGCCTTTAACAGGGAAAATGTGGAGCTGGTGACTGACGGTATCCAGGCCATTCGTGAAAACAGTATTGTCACAGTCGATGGCGAGGAGCGTCCAGTGGATGCCATCATCCTGGGCACCGGGTTTGTGGCGGATCCCTGCCAGTACATGAAGCACTTCCCGATCACCGGCCTGAACGGCCAACGTCTGCTGGATACCTGGAAAAACGGCGCGGAAGCCTATCTGGGTATAAGCGTGTCAGGATTCCCCAACCTCTTCCAGATGGTTGGCCCCAATACCGGGCTGGGTCATAACTCCATCATTTTCATGATTGAATCCCAGAGCCGCTATATCGTTGATGCCATTCGACACTTGAATGCCAAAGGGACGGGATATATGGATATTCGCGCTGATATTCAGCAGGATTTTAATGACAGGATACAAAAGAAACTGGTTGGGACGGTCTGGCAAACCGGCTGCCAGAGCTGGTATAAGCGGGCGGATGGAAAGAACTTTACGTTATGGCCGGGAACGACGTTCCGGTATCGGTGGGAAACAAGAAAAATAGAACCTGACAGCTACAAGTGGGTTGAAAACAAAAATACCCCCCTGCCACAGAAAACGGAGAAAGAAGAAGCACTTTCCTTATAGTTATGCATTTCTTGCTTCTAAAATTACGATCTGTTCCTATCCGAGCTTATGAACAGATCGTCAGGATGGCAATCAGCCGGCAACACGATATTTATATTGCGTCCTGTTACCAAAGGCATCCGTGTTCCAGCAAATATAGATTGTTGCTATACGTTTCCTTCGGCCCTTTCCATCAACGGCATATTCATATTCCACGTCATCATTCATATTGTTAATGATCACTTCCGCACTCTCATGCTTACTGTTCTCTAACGCAGACATTAGCAGCGCTGTCTTTGTATCAGCATCTGATGCCATACCAGCAATGATTTGATGGTCCAATACATGCCGGAGGCAGTTCATATGATGACGGTCTTCAGCGACACAGTGTTCCCACAAAGATTGATTGAAAGAATCCTGGCCATAATGTCCGTTCGTTTTTTTAGCCGTTATAACATCCTGATCAGTGGGCCTATGCGAGCTAGCAGATAGCAATACATTGACAGAACGATCCTGATACGTTTTTGGTGTTGTTTCAGGTGTCCACTGTCGCCATCCATTCTCCCCAAACCCTCCATTTCTCACTTCCGGATGATTATGATTAACACGGCGCATTCCCCAATAAGAAGAGGGTAAAACTGCTGTATTGGATGTGGAGCTGTCAATAGGAGGATCCCACTGCCGATAATGGTAAAACCAGCGATCAGCGATGTTTTTCGCATGTTGATCATAGGAAATAACGGAGTGAGTGTATGTGGCCATGAACTAGCAAAACCTTTACATTTAACAGAATTTAATACTCCGACCCCTTATTTAAAAGAAAGTTCATTGACAAATAACAGTTAGCTAGCCTAACCACCACAGCTATGCTGACTTACTGGTTCGCTGATCTCTCACTCTTAATGAGCAATGGGTGGCCACAACTCGTGGGCAACACCTTTACCCAGCGCCTCTAACCTTTTTCTAAAGGTGAATATTTTATTTATTGATGAACTGGATAGGCCATTAGAAAACATCTGTCAATTTATCGTCACCCAAGCATGTTTTTCATAAGCTCTATATCACGCAAGTCTGTTTAAAAACACAATCCCCTGCCGATTAGCTGTTCATCAAACACTAAAAAAACATCAATTTGTCGTTATAGCAATATATAGGGGGGGGGAAGAAAAAATGAAACTAGAAGGACTTGGTAGCACGATAAAAGACAGCTTTAAAGCCACCACTCAAAAAATAAAAACCGGTTTTTTCAAACGATTTCCTGTTTCAGCAAGTGATAGTGAACGTACCACTCAAACCCTTTCCGAGCCCAACAGTCAATCAACCCCTATCGGAGAAAGAACCATAACATCAAATAACAACAAAAAGAAAATCATAGAGCAACTCACTAAACAATGGCTAACAGCACAAAGCAGCGATTTCACGTCTCAAAAGAAAAAAATGGAAGATGCCTTATGCCAATTAATAAAGGACGAAATTGGAGAGAACACATTCAAATTAGCCAGTGAATATATAGAAGACTGTAGAGAAGCCAAAAAAAAATATAACAAAAAGACACAGAGTGAACCATTTACCTATATAACGGACGAAGAGCACCAAACTGCCTATGAACAATACAGTAAAACAATCAATACTATCAACAGCATTGCAAACGAACTCACATCAAACGATTCTGAATTCAGAATGGCTAGAAATATCTATATCACCATGTCATTACAAGAAAAATACGGAACAAAATTTGAAACAGGCAGAAAAATTGTTCAATTCAGGGCTGTAATACCTAATAACGATTATGGCAGACCTGAATTCTGTTTTAAAAATGGTTTTTGCCCTCAACTCTTAACCCAGCATTTTCTGTTTCAGGAAGGACTTTTCAATGAGCCATTTATTGTGGATTCATCTGAAAACGAGACTAAAGCCGGATGGACAGGCGGTGTTGTTTCTCACTCCGCCCATTTAGTGCATAGTGCCGCACTGACTTTCTTACCAAAAGGTGCAAAACTGCCTGATGAATATTATGTGTATGCAACCCGAGCAAGAACCTATGCACCGGTTTCTCAGCACTTGGATTCAGGTGTCAGTACGCTTAGTGAGGATGCCCAGGAAAATGTCTTAACCATAGTTGAACCCGAGGATGTACTCTATGCGATAAAAATCAATCAAGACGGGACGATTGATAGAACAACGGATAATCCGTCAGAACATATCTACGAGGGCGTCAGAGTCAACCAGGCTATGTATCAACAGCCGGATTCTCTACAAGGTGATAAAGAGTTTATAAAGTTTTTAAATGCTAAATGTGTAGCAGAATTAGAAGCTCAAGAGCCCGACAGGCCATACAATCGCAGTTTATCATCGTCATCGTCGTCTTCATCGGAAGATGATCAAGATCAATTCCAAACAGAATGGAAAAGGAATTTAAGAAATCGTCCGTAGTTCCGGCAGCCTGAACGTAACATACTTTAAGGAAGTGGATAACAACGGATCTGGCGGTGACAATTTGGTCAGAAGGAGCTTCATACCTCGACATCACACCTGTCCCAAGAACAACCAGTATCTTGGGTTCAGTCGGGAAAATGCTTGAATAAATTCACCGCATCATTATTCATGATGTGATGATAATAAATTCTGCAATAAACGCAGAACTCTCGACAATAGATGACTTACCTAACCTGTATTAGATCAGATCTAATCTGACAGCTGTTAGGTATGACGAGGTCACGTTGTTTAGCAAGCACAAGGTATCTGATGAAAAACTAGAGCCACTGAAAACCCTATACTCTCAGAACTAATACCTTCACCCCAGCAACCTGAAATTCCAGTTTTCCACAGTACGGGTATCCAGCCGCTGTACAACCTTGCTCATCCAACTCTCCGATAACTTTGTTTGCTGCTTCAAGCTGCGTAGTCCTTCCTCGTTTAGAGGATCACCAAAGAACCATTCACACACCTGCAGAATCGACAGAGCGTTGCCTTCCCGTTCATCCAGCACCAATGCATCATACACACTCACCCTGCCCGGCTGGATCACACGGTACAGCCATCCGCAGCGACTGATCGTCTGCATCTCTACAGAAAAGCGATCGATTCCCCAGCGCTGACTGAGTTTGTAGCAGGGTGATCGGGGCTGACTGACTTCAATAATGGCCTCCCCCCAACGATAACGGTCACCCAGACAAACATTCTCTTCCAGCATGCCTTCCGTGCTCAGGTTTTCGCCCATACCTGGTGCTTGCCAGTCATGATCTGCACCGTATTTCTGTTGCCAGTAGACATAGTGTTCGAGCGGGTATTGGTGCAGCGCCCGTTCTCTTCCACCATGATGGCGACGGTCGGCACAGGCATCACCTTCCAGCCCTTCCCATGAAAGGTACAGATTTTCTTCAACCGACTCTTTATCAATGGCCGTTTCAAATCCGTAGCGTTGCGCTACCTTGCCACGATAAACACCTTTCAGAATGATTGAATCTTTCACACAGAGTCCTGTTACAACCTATAGGTTGAACCACAGTGGGCTCAACGCGTTATTTCATGATTTGATCCAGCAGTGCCCGGGCGCGTTCCTTGTATTCCGCTTCGGTTATCACGCCATCGTCCAGGGCTGCTTTCAGTTTGAAGAGTTTTTCATCAGCGGCCTGACGCTCTTTTTCTGATTTGTTTTTCCAGGCATTCCAGGCCCTGGAGATAGCCTCAATAGAAAACGTTCCCCCTGTCACGGCGTATACGATGATCCATCCCGTCGCCCCAACCGTGCCGACCGGGGCAAAGGCAGGAACGGACAGCAAGATCCCGATCGCCGTGGCGCCGGCCAGGAGAGATTTTATAAAAATATTCTCTTGAATCGATTGTGGAACGAAGTTGAAGACGATATCGCGGATCTGGCAGGCGGATAATTTCGGCATTATTGTCATGTCACTTTCAAGCTAGCGAACAGAACGTCCATTGGTGCCATGATACAACAGACCTGGCGTGAAATGATTCACTCATGTCATGAATGACAGGCCCCCCTCCCTTGGGCTGCTCTGCAATCGATGATCTGAAACCTGTTCCCCCACCGAAACGTTTTCCCTTTATGCACTCTGGATGAGCGGCTTAAGTTCTACCGTCATGAACGCCATGATATCGTCGAGTTTTTTCTCGGAAATGAGATCCAGACTCCGATGTGCATCAAGATAAGCCAGCATGAAATTGATGTCATAGTTGTTCACATCACCGGGAGACAGCTGGAAATCCCGCGCCCTGGCCTGTGCCGCGTAACGGCTCATCGCAACACGATCTTCCCTGGACTGAACGGCCCGATTTTTCGCGGCAAACATGGCGGCATACTTGAATAGATTTTCCTTTGCGCCAGTACTCAACACACCGGACTCTGCCTCGGCCAGCTTGATTGATTCACTGATCGCATCAGAGATTTCTTTCATCCAGTGTTTGTTCTTTCTAGGTAACTTCGTCATAACTCGATTGAATAGCCTGAACTTGATAAGGGGTAGAAACCGTTTTTTCTATATTGCTAAGAGAGCCAGCAGGCCACGCAAGCTTTTAACCCGTTGTGCGCTAACCACCTTTTAAAATCCTCTATACCGTGCTCTGCCTAAAACCAGCCGTTACCACAATGCAGAAGATGAATGGATTAACGAGATTGGTACAGTCAGCCTGACATCATTAGTGCGCGTTGATAAACCAGTGTCGACAGAGCTAAATCGCCCATAGCATGACCTCGAAAAACAAACGCATTCCGATCACTCTCGCGATTTCGCCCCTTGAGTTTTCCAAGAATCAGCTGGGATAAATCGCCTGTCACATAATCAGGTGGTATCAGTTTATTGGGCATGGCAGCCTCCTGTATCAGATCGTCAATAACGACCTGATCAAGCGCTGAAAAACTCTCTTTCATCCAGGGAACCGCCAGGTCAGTAATCGCAGCAAAAGCACCCGGCTTTAGCCAGTTAGCATCAAGAAAAGGCGCCACATCACCGGTATGGGTCACTGAGCTGATGACAATATCGGCCCCCGTAACCGCCTCTTCTGCCGAATCACAGGCCACCGAAGGTAAGGATAATTCAGCGGCCTTGGCACCAAGACGTTCAATGTTCGCAGGACCTCTACCAAACAGGAGAACCTTCTCAAGCGGAAACAGCGTTGAGAAAGCCTGCAAATGGCTATTCGCCTGCACACCACAACCGATAAAAGCGATAACCGACGCATCCTTCTTTGCCATATACTTGGCCGCAGTCGCACTTAATCCTGCGGTGCGGACAGCCGTTACCCAGTTACCATCCAGAATCGCAATCGGCAAACCGGAATGGCTATCCAGCAGCGTGACAAGCCCATTGATCAGCGGCCCCCCCTGCTCAGGGTTACGGGGATTAAGAACCACCGTTTTTACAGCCAGCACTGACGGTTCATCGGCAGCAGCCAAGGCTGCCATCATATAGCGTCCATCACCTGGCTGGATAACGGCCTTGGGCGCACTCCAGGCTTGTTGCTTGTCACCACTCAGAATCAACCTTTCAATACTGTTGATTACCTCATGCGTTGTCAGCTCCAGGCCGGCGAGTTGAGCTTCGGAAAAATAAGGAATGGACGTGCTGGCAGACATCTCGTTTTTCTCCGGGTAGGCCTGACCTTATCGGCAGGAAACGTTAATGATGTTCCGTTCAGTAACTCAATAATGACACTGGTCAGTGCTTCATAATAGTGTCCAATTATCCAGAGATAGTTTTATAGTCTGAAAACACTAAAAATCATTATTTCAGTTAAAAACAATTCAAACCGGCTCTTTATTATTTAATTTCGATTAAAGTGAATGTGACTTAATTGAATAGACATTACATTTTTACCGCAATGAGCATGAATGGTTATTGAGTATTCCTATATTTATTTCCATTAACATACGCTAAAAGACCAAACAGAGTCACCACAAAAAGGGCGACAAGACCCAGAACACCAAGTACCTTATTGAGCCACGAATCCCCTAACCACTGCAGGTAATGTATTTTATAGAGGGTACGAATGATACGCGTATCAGTTCCCGTTTGCTGAAGCGCTAATCGCGGCCAATCCACCGATATCTCAACACCGGTATCTGTGAACACCTGGTTACCTTCCACCGAAACAATGCTTCCATAACGTTCTGGGTTCACAGAGATAGCATCGTTCACCAATGCCAGCAGCTGCTTCTTTGAGGGGAGAGGCATTTCCCCCAGGGTTTCCAAGTCAAGTTGCTGCCAATGCCCATCTTCTTGAACAATAAGATGGT
Organism: uncultured Kistimonas sp.; assembly: GCA_964291505.2. Taxonomy (GTDB): domain Bacteria; phylum Pseudomonadota; class Gammaproteobacteria; order Pseudomonadales; family Endozoicomonadaceae; genus Kistimonas. The sequence goes on from OZ220216.1 coordinate 2,194,375, forward strand.
ATCCCAGAATACTGCGCTTTATGGATATTTCCTGCCAACGGGCATCAGGGGTTATCGTCATCGGGCTATCCATTGCGTAAAGCCTGACAGGTAGCTTTTCATAGGCTGCTTCGTAACCGGGCTTAACCAAAAAGACCACACCGGTCAGCGCCCACAGAAATAAGGGTACCAGCATAATGATGCCGGCAAACCGATGCACTTTTTTTGAGTTCATCATGACATGTAACACTAAACGCACACTTCCAGGTAGCACACATAAATAAGTGACAGCATTATTGATGTGTATGTTTGAATATTGAAAAATCTATTCAGGCGATCATTCAAGTGGTCAGCCAGATTTTGCATACTGGTACTCATTGAAAATGCAGCGAGCACTCATGTTGGAAGCCTAGTGACTCGAACAATGTGAGTAGGGCAACTGCGCCTGTCAGGTGCGGTTGCCCATACCCTTCACCGATGCCAAATAACAAATACGCTACCGCCCGCCAACTATTGCCATTGTCGGAACGGCAAGGGGCTGCCGCCCTCTGTCTTGTAACGGGTGTCTCGCACCTTTGATTGAGGCCGGCATGTTACCTGATACCAACACCACATCGAACCGGTATTTCCACAAAAACCCTGCCTCATAAGCCATGAGCAGTCCTTTTCCTCGTATCTGTAGATGAAAAAACAGGCAGGGGCCATGTATGACACTTTATGTGTCACCTCAACATCGTCCAGAGGATTACAATCGTGAAAATCAATCCACAGATTGCTTCGTTGCACTCGTTAGATAACGTTTAGGTTTACGGACAGTCAAAGCATTGCATTGATAACGATTTCAGCGATGCGGTTTTCATTCACTTTTGCGCGATCACCAGTCGAACCTTCGTACGGTGATCCCTCTTTCTGTTTAACAACATTCTGGAGAACACTGGATGCTTTTCTTCCAAATTGATTCGCCTTTAAAAATAATGAGGCGGTTTCCATGTCTCGGCAATAAGGGGCGCAGGCATTATACGTTGCCAGTCGCTGCTGAATTCTTTGCGGCGCTTCCATTCTTTCCGGGTACAAATAGGCATGGTAATCATCAACGTTGAAACAGATACGTTCGGAATACTGGAAACGACTGAGGCGACAACGTTCCATCAAGCGCTGATGTAAGTCATGATCAGGCAGCAGCGGTTGATCGACATCCTTTTCATCAATGCCCTGATCCCAGGCTACGCCTCTCAAGCCCCTGGCCTCAGAAATCAGGACTAATGCATTCATATCGTCTTCTGTGACCCAGACATCGTTACTGCCCAACCGGACGACCTCTTCCGCACCCGCAGCAAAGAGTTCATGGAACGCCATCGCTGAACCACTCGCGCCCATGGGCGCATAGGCAAAAAAAAAGTCTTCACTCACGCCGTCGCGTGTCACTTTGCCCGTTATGACACCAATCCCCCAGGATTGTATTGCAACACTGGCGTTTTCCAGAAAATGAGAGGCTAAACGAAGAGTGCGTTCAGGATTCGAACTGACGATACCTTTTTTAGGAACCGGTGTTTTAACAATAATGTTTTGTTCGATCGTGAATAAAGACTGCTTCATCAGTAAACCCTAATCCTCAAGACTCACACATGGTTTGAGTGGATAGTTAATGAATTAAAAGGTCTATATTGCCGTTCAACATTGAAAGCAGGATAGCTATATCACCATGCAGGCGGATAAGATTAGTGGGAGTTAGCGTTACATGCAATGCCACTCAAATGGCTGCCAGCATCCGCCGGCAGCCAGCCAAAATCATGGCATCAGGACTCAAAAGGCATGCAGCTGTCATGTGAAGCCGGCCAATGCCAGTCTGCACCGCTGAGGAAGGGAATCTTGCACTGCTGCCAGTCAGACGGCACGCGTCCGGCACCTGAAATGTCATCAATAGCCTTGGCGTACAATGCCCAGCGCCCGGGGAAGTAATCGTTTTCATCCGAGACGATATAGGCTGGAACGTACTTCAACGCCGCGAAATAGGAAGACCCCTTGGCACCGATAGACTCCACCGTGTCACCGCCCACCATCGCGTCATACGCCTCAAACAAGGCCTGTACCGAGGTTGTGACGGCATTCTGAATGACCAGACGGTCAGCCGCCGGCAACGCATGCAGACGCCCATCGCCATAGGCATTGAACGTGTCTCCATTCAGGTTTTTCACCACCGCGCCGGATTTATTGAACTCATCATGATAGACCTGTTCATAACGTGCCCACAGCCACCAGCTACCCCGGTCACTCTCAAGAAAATCCGAACGTTCCGTCGAAAGGTCAGCAATGGCGGGCAGTTCGCCCTGTACCGTGATCTTGCCGTCCGCCGCACGCTGGCCGCCACCGACTCGCATCACGTTTTCCATCCACTGGTAGGTGCGGGTGTTCTGCAGGGATTTGTTCTTGATCATGCCGTGCGACGACTCGCCACGGTTGGTCACCACATGGCCAAACGCAAACAGGTCAACCAGGCTGTGCAAGGCGTTGGCCTCATAGTGCAATGCCGTGATCCAATATTTCGGATCGTCTTTGGCTTTAGCGGCATTCAGCAAGGCCAGGCGGTGCATGCCGGTATACCAGGCGACACCGGCACTGGAAAAATGCCAATCGTTGACGTTCGCGATGCGAAGCATTTCATCGCCCCACCAACCCGCTTCCTGATATTCATCGTTATTGGCCGTATTGGCGGAATTATTGCCCAGGCTGCCGAAGGGAGGCACCACACCGGAACCTATGGCGCGGAGGTAGGTCTCGGAAGCGACCGGCTTCGGGCAGTAAAAATCCTTGTAGTAGACATTGCCCCGCTCAAACTCAACATTCTGAATATCTTCATTGGAGAGATAGCATTTACCTGAAGTTGAACAGTGGGTAGTGCGTCGATAATCCCCGTAAATCGCCGAGAGTTCCCCTATGGAGAAGGGCGCCGCCTGGCTCCCGGTATAAGCAGGAACATAAAACACTTTTTCCGGCAACCGCCCTCTTTCCGGTATTCGGATTTTTTTGTTGTAGTCCAGCTGCATGTAGGTATACCAGTAGCAGTTGTCCTGTACTGCGGCTTTGCTTTTATCAAAGTCATTCGTGTTATTCGTATCAAAACCCGCCGCCAGGGTCTTGGCTGATTTCAGGAAGCCCAGGTATTCATCCGGATTCTGGTTCGCAAACAGTGCCTGTGCGGGTAACACGACCGATGTGGGAATCTCCACCAGGGCAATCCCACGGTCTGTAATCAATTTATGTTCTTCGGAATTAAACGCCTGAGTCTGGCTGACAAACGATACCCCTAACACCCCAATGGCAAGACATCTTTTCATTTTCACTGACAGTCGGTCCCCGTCACACTATCCACACAGCAACCAATACCGCTAACGGTTCTGTTTTTTTAGGCAAACAGAAACCCAGCCGTTGAAAAACAGCTCACCTGACAGGTATTGGTGAAAGAATGGAATTACATTAATTGATAGATACGGCAAGCCTTATCTGGATACACTTTCTACGTTTATTTTTATTATTTTATGGCTAAGCACTTTATCGATGTGCTAATTCATACTGAATTTATTTAATAGCTACACCCCATTTTATTAAGTCATGAAGTTATTCTTCTTATTTACCATTAGCTGACGATTCATAGACATTTTATAATTATTTGCCACTTTAAAATCATAGGTATTTACACCTAACCAACAGCAAAACGTCTACGCCTCGATCACTTCACATCGCCATCCCGAACTTGATTCGGGAACCATCACGTAGCCACTCAGTGAACGTTTTTTTGCGGTCGGTGTTGTTGTCTTGTGGCTAGAAACTCGCGATAGCCAATCATTGTGGGCGTGTAGGCAGGACCGGTTTGATAACCGGCCCTGTTCATCAGGAGAATGTCGTTAATCGACCCACTCCCAGCGCTGGGTGCCATCCCCCTGCGCACTCCAGAGATGGGCATCATGGCCATTGATACCGGGACCATACAGCGGATCCTTGATATCCAGCGCCCTGCCGGTGTTCTTCTTCAACAGGAAGCGTTGCTGGTCATCGTAAATCCACTGCTGGTTCGTGCCCAGGTGGCAGTTCCACAGGATGATTTTGGTGCCCTTGCCGGTGTTACCGCCACTGGCGTCCAAACACATGTTCGGATCCAGTGCCGAATGAATCCGGCCAATTTCATCCTGGTACCAGTACTGGGAATCCGCACCATGGCAGCTCCAGGCATGGGCCTGGGTACCCGGTGAGGTGCTACGGCCTTCCAGGTCCAGGCAGGCGCCGTACTTGCTGAACTTCAGTTTACGGTACTGGGGCTTGGGATCCATCAACGGGTTCGAGAATTTCCAACGCTGGGTGCCATCCTGCTGCGCATCCCAAAGGTGGGCGTTTCTACCCTGGGTGACGACCTGCGGATCTTTAATGTCCAACGCCTTACGGGTATCCATCTTCGCCAGAAGGCGACCGAAGTTATCACGTACCCACTTCTGGTTATCCTGGCCATTACAGTTCCACAGTACGACCGGGGTTCCATTACTGGTGCCAGCACCCGCAGCATCCACACACAGTTCAGGATTCAGGGCAGAGCGGATTTCCTGTTCCTCTGTGTAGAACCAATATTGAGAGGCCGCGGCATGGCACTGCCAAGCATGTACCGGTACACCGGGTTCAGCACGACGATCTTCGATATCAAGGCAAACACCATAACTGGAGAAAATCAGCTGGCTGGCCGCGGCATCCTGCGCGGGCAGTTCCGGCATACTGCGACCATCCGGCAGCCACTGGCCTTCGTTGGCGCGGTCATTGAAGTTAATCCAGACGGCCTGACCATTAGCGGCATCCTGCAGGCGACGGTTATGGTATCCACTTTTCGGCACGCCAAAAGCAAAGTAATTGCCGAATTCGGTCTGACAACTCAGCTGGCCCACGTCAAAAGTGCCGGTGGCGCTCGTGATGCGCCAGTCGCCACTGCGCTCATCCTGACAGGCAAAGCGGTACTGTTTCACACAGCTGTCGTCATTCCAGCGGCCATCCGAACGTTGTACGGCACAATCTTCACCGCTGCCGTAGTCATTGGGCTCACCGCCGCCCCAACTCCAGACATTGCTGTAGAGACGAGCATCATTGGTGGTCATCTTGTCATAACCAAAGAGGCCAAAGCCGCAATCGGTCAGGGCTTTTGCCTGATCGGCATTCAGCTTGCGCCCCAGTCCAACACCTGTGGCCAGATTAGTCTGATCTTCGTAAAGACGGGTCAGGCGCTGGTCCATCTGCTCGGCACTGGTGCCACCGAAATCACAGGTGGGATAACCGCTAAAACGGCCGTCGAACACTGACTGGTTGGAACGAATAAACCCATGGTTCAACTGCTTGATCGGGTGGCCAGACGGCGCACCATCCACCCCGATCAGTACAATTTGCTTACCCTGGGACAGAATGTCCATCGGCGTCAGCTGATCCGGAAACGCCGCACCTTCATAAGGTACCGGCAGCATCAGTTCGGCCAGCTGGCCAAAGTCGGTATACATCTGGTCATAGCGACCGTCCGCGTGATCCTCAACATACAGGACCAGAACCTCATTCCGGTTTTCTGGGCGACGCAGCCACTGGTTGATTTCGTTGGCGGCTTCACTCAGGTACTGGTCTTCCACATGGCAGAGGGTATGACACAACTTGATATTGCCACTCGGCCCGTACCACCAGGTATCAATCTCCAGCATCCGTACACCGGCCTCAAGCTGGGCCGTCATCGTCAGGTAATGGTTGGGATCAGAGAGGTGAAGTGGGTCACTCCCCTTGTAATCGGTGGCGTTGTAACTGTTATGGGTACCGGGCGACTTAAACTTGCCCAGAGGTTCCCAGAGGGTGAGTGTGCGTTGGTCTTTCAGTCCCTGCTTCAGCCAGGGATCCTGGCTTTCAGCCTGGGCGGTGGCCGTCACTGCGGTCAGCGCCAGCAGTGATGCCCAATGGCGGATTGTTTTTTTCATAGGTCGTAACTTTTATTGTTATTGGTAACGTTAACGAGAGAATGCCATTACCTGATACCACTGCAAACATTCCAGATCAGGCAGAACACACCAGTCAGGTTTGGTACAGTTTCAGTAGTCTTCAAGCTAATAGGCAGCATAGGGAGTCCTTGTTATCGTTTTTTTGTCAGACTCTTAGTTGTAAAAGCATCAAACTTCGCTTGTATTCATAGCGGAACACAACAAAGTAGGACTATAGTCTATATATAAAAAAGAATGGTGAAAATCCCTTCGCACGATATTCCATTGTCAGAGTACATAGAGCTAACTACTTTGATCTGAACTCTACCACCACCACTCTCACCGGACTGCGGCCTTCGTTGATGTCACCGTGCAACTCGCCAGGAGGATCAGCCTCAAGCCAGTAAGTCTTGCCAGTCTCAAGAACCAGTTCACCGGTTTTTTCATGATGCTCATTAATCAGTGTCAGCACTCCGCCTTCCAATACAACAATGGCACGCGGGTAATCATGCCGATGCAACTGCAATGGCTGATTAGGCATAATCACGGTTTCCCATGCCCGGGACACCGGGTTGTCATAATGCACGGTACGGCTGGTCTGCTGCGGGCTGCTACACCCTGTCAGTAAAAGCATTAACCCTGTCAGAACGGCTAACTGTGTTTTTATCGCTGGCACTCTGCCCACTCCCTATCTTATTGGATCATTTGTTGAGCAATTAGAAAGATGAAAATAGACAAAAACATTCAAGCTCACCATGTATAAACGATACATTGTTGTTATCACTGGACCGTCTGGTTAGAAGCGTCAACAACAAGCACACCGTTCTGAATCAAAAGTCTGGCAGTGGTGTCAATAACGAAAAAGCATACCGTATTGGTAATTGCTCAAAAAACCTTGGCAAAACTATCGTCCATATCACCATAGACAGCTTGCTTTATGAACTCGCTTAACCGGGGGATTAAGTCATAGCCATGCATCCTGTCCTGAAGATAACTCCAGAAAGAAATTCCATGAAGCCGACACATTTTCTTGAGACTGGCGAAGGTATCGCGAGCCTGTCGACCAGACTCGCTCCGAGTGCCGCCGCTGATTTTGCGGCGCTTGACGTGTTCTCTGATTTGGCTTTCGCTCAAGTTGTTGTGCAATGGAAGACCGGGATCATCCAGTACCGCCAGTAGCTCAGGCTCTTTGACGGCAAGATTACCCAAGGCTTCTCGTAACCCGCTGCATTCCACCTTGACCTGTACCAGTTGACGGAAACTGCTGCGAATTTTGTGGGCAAAGTCCTGATCTGGATTTTCCTTGAAAGCCTTGAGGTCCCGGTAGAGTTCCCAGAACTGGCATAGCAGTTGGTATTGCTCTTCCACCTGCTCGTTGTTAACCGGGATCACCCGCTCTATCGGACGACACGCATGGAGCCAGCACCCTGAGCGGGTAAACACATCAAATTGACCAGCGCCGTCACTGTGAATGGGCAGGTCAGGGCGAACCCCGTGTGCAATGAGGCTACCATACAGCATCGCTTCCGACGCTTTTTTACGAAGTATGGGGCCTTTCAGACCGCAATCGTTCAGAAAGGCATGCCACGAATCCAGGCTGAGGAAATGAACACCGAGACACGCCTGAAACACCAAACGCCACTTGGCTGGAAACTTATGCTCCTCCAGAAAATCCATGGCATGCTCATTCAGGACGTGTGTTGGCCAGGGGCAGTGTAGCAAAGTTAAAAAATTCTCTCTGCTTTTACTCCCGGTACTACCAAACCATGCGAACTGCGGGTTGCCAATAAAAGTACAGTAACCGTTCTGCCCCTTATGACGAGCCCCTGTGTCATCTACCTGCAAGTAACCACAATGGAGCAAGCCGGTTGCCAGAAGCCCATCCTTTTCCTCGTGAAAATCGTCATGGTTCAGGGTAAGCAGGTTGCTGAGTTCTCCTGCTGATATGGAAACACCCCAGTCCCAGAGTGATTCCAGCAATTGCTGCTCTGTGACAGCACAGGCATGATGCTGGTGTAGAACATAGCAACGAAGGTTTGGTCCGAAATGATAGCCCTGCATGGCCTTAGGCAAACGTCCATGCAGAGATTGACCATCAGGGGTAGTCCAGTGCTCAAGCTCATATCGGAGGAAATTGACTTCAAATGACAATTCCTGCACATCGTATGTGCTGAAGCCTTTGAATACAGCGCCTTCAGGTATGGACTCTGGAGCAACCCGCTTGCAGGTGGGATCCTTTGGTTTTGGCGGCTTCTTGCGTTTTTTCCGGGTGCGTTCATCCGGTTTTCCGGTATCTCGCTTTTGATGGTCAGACTCAGATCCATCTGTTGGCTGATTGTCACCTGCTGAACCGGAATCCTTCGGCGGAGTGTTGGGCTTTATGTCGGGTTTACCATTAAGCCCTTTCAGACGATGTATTTCCTCCTCAAGAATGCTGATCCTCTCTTTGAGGCGGACGTTCTCCTCTTGAGCCCTTGTTATGTAGTTGAGCATTTTTGTGACCAGTTCGTTTCTCTGGTCATCTGGAACAGCAAATGGAAAAGGCATGGTTGGGTATGATAGACGACAATCCTATTTACGCGATTACCAAGGCTTTTTGAGCAATTACCAGTTTTGCAAGTCCGTTGCCGCTACATGTTATGCATATGCACCACTTGAAATCGTAACGTTGTTTTAAGCTTTTCAGCTTCTGTTTTTCTAAAATCTGACAAATATATTTCTCTATGTTTTTTGCATTTTCTTGCCAAGCTATTTTCATCACAAAAGCTTTCCATTGCCTCAAATGATTTAGGTTCATCATCAAAACTGCCTTTATGCAGCATTTGTACACATAGCCCATCATCTATAGACTTAAATTGAACTTGGCGAATAAGGTCATTCTTCTTTTTGGCTAGAGCTCTTTCTAGGGATTCATTAGCAAACTCTTCAGTTACAAACTCTGGCTGTCTAATCATAAGTGAATAAACGAGTGATTCTTTATCTAGCTCACCATCGTAGTTTTGTTTTGCTTCTTCAGATATATCCCAAAGACCTTCAAGGGGATAAACCGTATACTCGAAATAGTTAGATGGTGAAAATCCGCCTTTGTGGGACATTCTTACGGTATATGCAACTGCATATAGTGCTTCTATATATTGACTAAACGAGCTGTCATTTGGATTACCTTGCCCGTCAATAGTAAAGTAATTAAATGAAGGAATTTCTACAAGTTCAGGACTTGCCTTAGGAAGGTATATAGATTTTTCCTTCTTTCTCCATTCGTGTTTCATGAACTATCCTCGAATATGCATAATAGAGATTTATACGAACCTACTTCGTATAACATACTATCTATTCATTAATGAACCCTCTCTAAAAACATCTAAAAATCTATAGATTAAGATACTTACTATATACCCAGACATTTATTAGATAGTTCGTATTTCTAAAGTTTATATTCACTTCGCTTAAAAATTATCACTTGCTGCCAAAAAGTGTTTTTCTTCACAGAATCAGAAAGTGAATGCATTCTGTCTGTATTTGCATAAGCGAACCAGTGCATACACTAAAGCTTTGTTTTCAGATACGCTACCGCCCGAAGGTCTGGCCTGGTCACTATGACGTGGCGGAGCATGGGCCTCACTAGCTCGTTACTGCACGGCTGTACAAAAAGATGGCGTTATCTAATCACACTTTGCAGGCCTCAGCCATGTTGCCGGTCAACACCGAATAACAGCGCAATAATTTGGCTATTGTCGTTCAGTACCAGCACGTACTTCCGAGATAAAAACGGCAGAAAGGCTATTTCGACATTTAGATAAGAATGTTCGGACAAAGTCTGTGGGATATAACGTGAAATTAGACAGCAGAAAGAAAACTAGACCAGCATTGAAGGACAATACTGGTCGGAGCGAGAGGATTCGAACCTCCGACCCCCACAACCCCATTGTGGTGCGCTACCAGGCTGCGCTACGCTCCGACACAACCGCGAGGCTTGCCCTCACGACGGGTGCGAATCATACCCAAACCACCGTCCCGAGGCAACTGCGATTCGCACATTCCGGCCCATTTTCCTGCCTAGTCTTCCTGTTGTTGATCTGCCTGTTCGACCCGGGTTTCGGTGAGGGCTTCCAGCGCGCCCTGCCAGAGATCCATCCGTGCCGAAATCGCCTGACGCGCCATAACCAGCGCCCGTGCCATGCCGTCCTCGGTGCCCTGGGTCAGCAGCCGCAAGATCGCTTCCGCCGCCGGGCCGTGCTCGTCGCCGTCCAGCTCGATATGGCGTTCCAGGTACCACATCATGCCCGGGATGCTGGCAGGCTCAATGCCCCACTGCGACAACAAAGCGGAGAACATCTCCGGAATGGCATCCTCCCGCCCGAACAGGAAATAACTGGCCACATCCGCGCTGTTGCCCTCAATGGCCACGGTCAGGGTATCGGTCACGAAGGCGCGCACATGGGCCGGTATGCCGTTGGTGTGAATCGCGGTCTGCCAGGGCACGCCGTTGTGCAGGGCGTCGTGGAAGGCCTCAAACACGGACGTATCTGCGCCGATCTCGCGCATGGCCTCCAGGTACATCGTGAGATGGCTCGCCGGGTGGCCGTGGCGATCTTTGTCGGTTTCCTCGCAGAGGATGATCTCGTTGATAAACCGTGCCGCATTGGCGTCCACCGGTGTGCGCCAGGGCAACGCCATGCCGGTCAGGTCGTGTTGCAGGCGTTTGGCCAGCGACATGAAATCCCACACGGCAAATACGTGGGTTTCCATGAAGGTCGCAAGCTTTGCCCGGGTCTCAATGCGTTCGTACAGCGGGTGGGAAAACAGCCGTTGCCGGTAGTGTGCCAGTTCCTTGTCAAACATGTTGCGTCCGTCCTTGTTGGCCCAGTGGTTGTTCACTGCTGTTACTATCGACGGTGGCTCTCACTCCCATGACCGGCAGTTTCGGCCAAAATTTTTAAACGTTGATTTATCAACGCGTTACTCAATGTCCATCTATTCTTGTGTCATCAGTCACTATCACTGACAAAGCAGAATATTCCAATCCAACACCGCAAACTTCAACGCGAGACTATCCACATTTCCTCTCCATGGTATTGGCACTGATGCATCCGAAATAACAATTTATTGAGTTTCCTGCATGAATCATCCCGGCATCGCAGCCGCACCGTGCAATTCTGGCTGCCCAGCTGGGCTGATGGGCGTGACTCCAAGCTTGCCATAGCTACGGCCAGGATTGATTGCATTGGCTACCCGGAAAAAGTCGCCGGCATGAGAACTGACGCCTCGCAAGTCAGCTATTCGCTCACCTTCTGAGATAAGATGACCTATTGCCGCTATCATCGCCGCCAGCCTGGCTTTGAATTCAGGGCTTTGCTCCAGATAAACAGAAAGCAGAGGAACCTTATATTCCCGCAAACGGTTGTCCGTAAAAAGAATCACAGGATTGATAATAAACTCATCAGGCAGACTAATGGCTAACGGTAGCTGGCTTAAAATGTCAGATAACTCTCTGGTCGCAAGGTTTAACCATTCATTGACCAGGCTAACTTTTTTCTCCCTCATTGCGTTCCGCTCTTTGGAAACCGCATATTTTTTATGAAAATAGCCGACATCACCACTCGCAATCATTTTCGAGCGAATGTAGGTCTTCTCCTGCAACACCAACAAACGAAGAAGTGGATAATGGTTTCCTTCCTGAACATCCTTACCAAGATACTTCAATGTCTGAAAAGCCAATTCAAAATCATTCTGGGAAACGGCGTAATCAAGATCATACCAAACATCTTGAATCTGCTGTTTCACCGTCTCAATTTCATCGAGATAAGACGAACTTACAACCCATTCGCGAATCATCTCTTTCTGCTGCACCTCCTTTACAGGCTTGTGCAAGCTCTCAACACCTCGATGCTCTGCCTCTTTTTTTGGCCTTACGACCGCTGCCGTCATGGCTGATGCCGCCTTCTTTCGCGCTCCTTTCGCCTCTGCAGATTCATCCTTTTTTCCAACGTCTATCTTAAGCGCCAGACCTGCTTTTTCTGACAACTGTTTCATCTGGTTGTGATCGCCGACAAATAGGCCCCCTGTGGCACTGGCAGCTGCTTCATACTGTTTGGTTTTCGGTATTGCGCCCTGCTGTGCCCGATCGTCCTTACCTTTCTTTTTCTTTGTTTTTTTTGTTTTCTCCCTCCCCTTTTCAACCAGATGTTTGAATTGCCGATAATCCTCTGCATTTAATTGATCACTATGCTGATCAAAGGCTATTTTCATTCTGTCATAAACATCAACGGCTTCAGAACAGGCAATATCATTATCCAACTCAGCCATGGCCAACACGCTTTTCATCTCCGACGTCAGGACTTCAAGGCTTACTGAAGATTCAGGGCGAGTTGTTGCCAATTCCATGGCCTCCCATAACAACAGATTACCCCGGGGCGGTACTGGATGCTTTTTAAGAAAAGCCTTTAATCCTTTTACATCATTCAAAAAGAACAGCACACGTACCTGTGCTTCAATTTTATCTGCACAAGATAAAACCTTCCGAGTATTCAATAATGCCAAAGCTTTTTCCAAAAGCGCTTTATCACAATGACGTTCTATTGCCATGCACTCATAACATAATGCCATGAATAGCCTGCAGAGACTGAGGGAAGGATCAAAGCAAGGATAGATGCCCACCGGGTTATTGACCGCATCAAACTTATTTATTACGCCTTCAAAACATTTAATCGCTTCAGAAAACTCTCTATTAATAAAATAACATAGCCCTCTACCGTACCAATCCAGCGTTGTATTCTCCCCCACCATTCCCTGTGCGATTTCATTAAGATCTTCACTATGCGTCTCCTTCCATTTTTCAGCCGAGAGTCTAAGCAACATGTAGTTGTAAAATTGATTCGCCAGATTACCGAGACGGCGCCCTTCAGTCGTTTTTTTTGTAGATGAAAGTGCCGTACCCACTCCACTTAACTGCTTCTTAAGAGACGCGTCAAAATTAAGGAGCACATTTTCCCCACGAGTATATAGAAGGCGGCAGGCGTACATCAAACAATTGTTTCATTCAATCGTTAGTTCCATCCTTGCAGTGCCTATTATCATGCCGGGGTCGTGCTTCTCCCCAACCGTTAGCACAGCCCCAACTCTGCGCCAATGATGCAAACATTTAAGCCGCCCTTTCCATGGAGTGATCCAGCCCCATTCGAAAACGACACGGCATAGCCAACCCTGAAAGCCCTGCCAACACGGCGGCCAGTCCCAGGAACAGCACTGGTGCCTGAAGAAAACCCTGACTACACAACAACTCCATCAGGTAAGGACTCGCACCGGCAAATAGCGAAATGCCCAGGTTATGGCTGATAGCCAGACCGGAATAACGCACCGGGGTATCAAACAGTTCCGTAATCGCCGCCTGATAACAGCCGTTGACCAATGACACCGGCAACACCGTTACCATCAACAGTGCCCAGAAGTGGCCGTCCAACAGGCAGTGAATCGCTGGTAACATACACAGCAGCAACACGGTACAACCGGTTAAAATCACCCTGCGACGCCCGACCCTGTCAGACACAACACCCGCACAGAACGTACCCACCGCCAATAACAACATGGCAGTTGTCGTAAATCCGTAGGCACTCAGATAACTGTAATGCAGATGACGGGTTATCATGGAAGGCAGGAACAGGCAAAAGGCAGAAACTGTACCGGCAATCGACACAAGCCCTATGGCAATCAACAGATTCTGTCGGTTATGCCGCCACAATTGCAGGAACGGCACTTTCGCAATCTCTCCCCTCTCCACGATGGCGATGAACAGTGGTGTTTCAGCAATGTGTCGTCGCGTCAGGTAACCTGCCACGCCCAACACACCACCGGCAAAGAATGGCAAACGCCAGCCCCACTGCTGAATCTCTACTTCCGTCAGCGTTGCGGCAATCAACATCGCGACTGCACCGGCCAGCACATGCCCCAACGTGGCCGAGGTAATGATGGAGGCTGTCACAAAACCGCGCTGGTTGGGGGGCACCTGCTCTGCCGCATAAATGATGGAACCGGGCAATTCCCCGCCAACCGAAAGTCCCTGAACAATCCGGCAAAGCACCAGCAGTCCCGGTGCCAAGCCACCCACCAACGCATAACCTGGCAACAGCCCAATACCCAGTGTTGCCAAAGACATCAGTAGAATCGACAACCGGAACAGCCGCTTACGGCCAATGCGGTCACCAAAGTGACTGAATAGCAAACCACCTAAGGGACGGGTCAGATAACCCAACGCGAAAATAGCAAAAATCCACAGGCGACTACCCTCTTCCCCCGGAATGAACACCCCGGTCAGCACATCCGCAAACAGGAACAGAATGGCAAAGTCAAAGAATTCCAGGACTGCGCCTACGCAGGTAATCAGCAATAACTGCCGCACATCAGGCTCCGGAGGTGTATGAATGTCAGTGCGGGAAATATAGAGCAGCCAACGGCAGGCCGTGGTGAAAAGAAAAGAATTTTTTAGGGATGTATAAGCAGCCTATCGAATCAGGTTGCTACAAACTGTATTGGGAATGTAGCGTCAGCCCAACGCCTTGATATCATCAGGCTGTGACGAACTTAAGAGGCTGAAGTTTGGAAAGGTTTACCCTTTTCCTTGCCTGCCAGATTTCATAATTATCCTGCATGCTCAACCAGCTTTCAGGTGTACGCCCCAAAACCTTAGAGAGCCGTAATGCCATTTCGGGAGACACCGCACTCTTGCCTTTTATCACACGATTCAACGTAGAGGCTGCAACACCCAGCTGTTCGGCAAGATACCGGCAGCTGAGCCCGTAAGGCTCCATATAGACAGATTCAATAAACTCCCCAGGATGTGGCGGGTTGTGCATAGCCATTAATGATAATCCTCATAGTTAAGGATGTACGCATGTCCATCCCTGAATTCAAAAGTAACACGCCAGTTACCACTCACTGAAATTGACCATATACCCGAACGATTCCCCTTCAGCGGATGCAGTGAAAAGCCGGGAAGATCAATATCATCCAGCACCTGGGCGGTGTCGATTGCAGTTAACTGCATTCTCAGCTTCTTCGCGTGCTTTGCCTGAATGCCAGACTTTTTGCCCGTTTCAAAGAACTGTCTAAGCCCTTTATGTTTGAATGATTTAATCATGAATGAAAGCGTAGCGCACCACGCAACACCCGACAATAACAGGTTGGTTAAGTAACTATTTAGAAGAGAGAGAATTTTCAGCGGGATTTCAGAACATCCAGCACATCATCCAGCTCGGCTTTCATCTGTTTGACCAGTTGCCGGAACTGGCTGGCATCCTGACCTTCCTCTTCGCCGGATAACCGGGCACGGGCACCGGGAATGGTGTAACCCTGCTCATAAAGAAGACTACGGATCTGACGGATGGTCAACACATCCTGACGCATATAATAACGACGGTTGCCACGTCGCTTGACCGGCTTGAGCTGGGGAAACTCCTGCTCCCAGTAACGCAGCACGTGGTTCTTCACATCACAAAGCTGGCTGACCTCACTGATGGTGAAGTAGCGCTTGCCGGGAATGGGAGGAAGGGAACCTTCCCCTTCCTCAATTGCTGGTATCGCTTCCTGCATAGGCCTCTACTCTCGCCCTGAGTTTCTGGCCGGGTTTGAACGTCACCACCCGCCGGGGAGTGATGGGGATTTCTTCACCCGTTTTCGGGTTGCGGCCGGGGCGCTCACCTTTGTCGCGCAGGTCAAAGTTGCCGAAACCGGACAGTTTGACCTGTTCATTCTCGATCAGAGCCTGGCGGATTTCCTCAAAAAACTGCTCCACCAGGTCCTTGGCCTCGCGTTTGTTGAAGCCGAGTTCTTCGTGAAGATAATCGGCTATTTCCGCCTTGGTCAGCGCCCCCATCCCTTACTTCCTCAGTGTTGCCTTAACCCCGTTCTCCAGTGCACTGACGACACTGGCAAATAACGCGTTAATCTCATCATCCTTAAATGTGCGGGAAGGATGTTGCAAGGTCAACCCCAGGGCCAGGCTTTTTTGTCCTTCCGGGACACCCTGACCGGTGTAAACATCGAACACCGTCACAGTTTTCAGCCATTCGCCAGCCTGCTCACGGATAATCTGTTCAATGTCGCCAGCCGCAACAGACTGGTCAACAATCAACGCCATATCACGACGCACTTCCGGGAACTTGGACAGTGCCTGATATTCAGTGACACGACCTTGTTCAACGGCAGCCACGTTCACTTCGAACAGGTAGGCTGGGCCGTTCAGGTCCATCAGCTTGACCAGTGACGGATGCAGCGCACCTACCACACCAACCACTTCGCCATCACGCAATACTTCGGCACACTGGCCGGGGTGCATGTTGGCACGACGTGCGGTACGGAAAGACCAGGCGCGATCATCACCGCCCAGGGCCAGCAACGCTTCCAGGTCACCCTTGATGTCGTAGAAATCTACCGCAGTATTGTTACCGGTCCAGCCTTCCGGCTCACGGGAACCCGTGATCAAACCGGCCAGCCAGAGTTCCTGTGCCAATTCACCATTCTTGGTAACAAAGGTCTGACCAGATTCGAACAGGCGCACGCGTTGTTGCTGGCGGTTCTGGTTGTACTGAACAGTTTTCACCAGACCCGGCAGCAGGCTGGTGCGCATAACAGACATTTCACTGGAAATCGGGTTGGACAGCGCCACCGGCTCCAGTTCCGGCTCAAACGCTTTGTGCAGTGCAGGATCAATGAAACTGAAGTTGATCGCTTCCTGGTAACCACGGGCCACCAGTACACGACGCATGACCTCAATACCCTTACGGCCTTCGTCGATCTGCTTCAGCTGTACGCGCGCGACCGGCGTCGTTTCTGGCAGGTTGTTGTAGCCGTAGATACGGCCCAGCTCTTCGACCAGATCTTCTTCAATGCTGATATCGAAACGCCAGCTGGGAACGGCGACTGTCCAGGTGCCTTCACCGGTTGCAGTCAGGGTCAGCCCCAGACGGCTCAGCAGGGCTTCGATGTGATCATTTTCAATGGCCACACCCAGCAGGGATTCCACCTTTTCCGCGCGCAGATTCACCTGTTTCAGGGACGGCAGATCCGCTTCACTGGCCACTTCGGAGACAGGACCGGGCTTACCACCGCAAATCTCAAGGATCAGCTGAGTGGCACGTTCAATGCCCTTACGCTGCAGCTGGAAATCCACGCCACGCTCGAAACGGTGGGAAGAATCTGTATGCAGACCGTAGGAACGGGCCTTGCCGGCAATAGTAATCGGATTGAAGAAAGCACTTTCCAGGAAGATGTTACGGGTCTCGGTGCTCACACCGGTATTCTCGCCACCCATCACACCAGCAATCGCCAGCGCCTTGCTCTCGTCAGCGATAACCAGAGTCTCAGCAGTCAGCTTCACTTCGGAGCCATCCAGCAGCGTCAGTGGCTCATCGGTTTGCGCCATACGTACACGGATGGAACCGGACAGGGTGTCCAGGTCAAAGCCGTGCATGGGCTGACCCAGCTCGATCATCACGTAATTGGTGACATCCACCACCGGATCAATGGAACGGATACCGGCACGGCGCAGGCGCTCGCTCAGCCACAGCGGAGTTTCTGCAGTAACATTCACATCACGAATCACACGACCCACATAGCGGGGGCAGCCAGCCGGTGCTTCCAGTTTTACCGGGAAGGTATCGTCAATCTGCGGCGCGCATTCGGCGACTTCCGGCTCGCTGACATCAGCGAGGTAGTTGGCACTGACCTCACGGGCGAGACCGGCGATGCTAAGGCAGTCACCACGGTTCGGGGTCAAATCGACATCAATGATGGCATCATTCAGGTTCAGGTATTCACGAATATCCTGACCCACCGGCGCATCTGCAGGCAGCTCCATCAGGCCATCGGACGGAATGTCCATACCCATCTCTTCGCCAGCGCAGAGCATGCCGAAGGATTCCACGCCGCGAAGCTTGGCTTTCTTGATCTTGAAGTTGCCGGGCAGTACCGCACCGATGGTGGCAAACGGGGCTTTCAGGCCCACACGTGCGTTGGGTGCACCGCAAACCACCTGGAACTCTTCACTGCCGGTGGATACACGGGTCACACGCAGCTTATCCGCATCCGGATGCTGTTCGCAGGCGACAATCTCACCGACCACGATACCGGTAAACTCACCGGCAACCGCTTCAACGCCATCCACTTCCAGGCCGGCCATGGTGATCTTGGCCGCCAGTTCCTCGGTACTCGCCTCAGGGTTCACCCACTGGCGCAACCACTGTTCACTGAATTTCATGCTTTGTTCGTCCTCATCGCCTGACGGTGCTTTGATGCCGCCAGGACACACTCAAATACTGTCAAATCCCGCCCTTTCCCGTCGGAAAGGTGATCAGTGGAACTGCTCCAGGAAGCGCATGTCGTTTTCGAAGAACAAGCGCAGGTCCTTCACGCCGTAGCGCAGCATGGCGAAGCGTTCAACACCGAGACCAAAGGCATAACCGGTGTATTTGGTGGCATCGATACCGGCGTATTCGAACACCTTCGGGTGTACCATGCCGCAGCCCAGCACTTCCAGCCACTTGATGGAACCGTCTTCATTGCGGCCCCACTCGATATCCACCTCGGCAGAAGGCTCAGTGAACGGGAAGTAGGACGGACGGAAACGCACCTGAAGGTCGTCACGCTCGAAGAAGACGCGCAGAAAGTCCACCAGCACGCTCTTCAGATCGGCAAAGCTGACCTTCTCACCCACGTACAGGCCTTCAACCTGGTGGAACATGGGGCTGTGGGTCTGGTCTGAATCGCAGCGATAGACCTTACCCGGGCAGATGATTGCAAACGGCGGCTTACCGCTTTCCATCACCCGTACCTGAACCGGTGAGGTATGGGTACGCAGGACCGTACCGGGGTTAAAGTAGAAGGTATCGTGCATGGCACGGGCCGGGTGGTGCGACGGGATATTGAGCGCTTCGAAGTTGTGGTAATCATCTTCGATCTCAGGGCCGTCGGCCTGCTCGAAACCGATGGTGCGGAAATATTCGGTAATCCGCTCCATGGTCCGGGTCACCGGGTGGATGCCGCCGATAGCCTGGCCGCGGCCCGGCAGGGTGACATCGATGGTTTCACTGGCCAGGCGGGCTTCAAGCACCGCGTTTTCCAGCGCTTCACGGCGAGAGTTGATGGCGGTCTGCACCTGCTGCTTGGCAGCGTTGATGCGGGCACCGGCGGCCGGTTTCTCGGCGGGCGGCACGTCACGCAGACTCTGCATCAGCAGGCTGATTTCACCCTTTTTGCCCAGGTACTGCACACGTACCTGATCCAGGCTTGCAGCGTCACTGGCGACGGCGACGGCCTCCAGTGCGGCGTTGGTCAGAACTTCGAGATTTTCCATGGGATTTGAGCGTCGGAACCTTGATTCACGGGTGATGCAAAACGGGCTAGTTTACCGGCAATACCGGGACTTGAACAGCGACATACCCACAACCACGAGCAATGATCTAACCAACGAAACATCACCGACGGTAACCTGACAAGCAACCCAATAAAAACCCGCCTAAGCGGGTTCATATCAACAGTCACAGGGCATCACTCTTTCTTGCTCTTCCCCTTCCCGGGATAATCAGCAGGCTTTGGCGGTACTTCGGGCTTTTCCCCACGAGACCTGGATTGAGTGGCTGACGCATTCGCTGCCGGGGATTCCTGTGTGAGCTCATCAGGATCGGCCATCAGTTCGGGAGGCGGAGGGGGCGGGAAGTCATCAGACGGACCATAGGTCAAATTATTTCTCCAATCATCACCAGACGCTTGGGGCATGTCTCCCCCCGCCGAGCTAAAGGATTGATCATTCTTTACATCATCCTGTGAAGCGGGGATTTGATCGGACACAGCAAGCGCGCGATCGGCCTCAGAGAGCTCTGACTCGGACCCATCTACCGAAGCATTGATATCAGGCAATCTCGGAGGCTTGGGCGGTGGCAAATCATCACCAACAACCGCCCCCGAAACGGGAAGATTCGAACGTGGCACGTCATAATCCCCCGTCTCACCCTCAGGTGAAGATATACCTTTATCAGCAGGCGACTGCCCTGCACCGCTGACCGGAACAGGTGTTGGTGGCACATTATATTCCACGGACTCTGGTAACATGGATTGAGACAACGCCAATCCGGCAAACGGTAAATCCGCATCACTCATTACCGAATCCTCAACAGGTTCGGCTGACTCTGCCGCTTTCATCGCTCTTGGGAGTGAAAAATTAAAGCCTATTCTATTGCGTAGTTTTTCAGCCAACATCGCTCTGTCAGTTGCACTCACTTCACCACAAGCCTCATGCAACAGATAATCTGAACACGAGATGAGTTTATCTACCTCCTTATCCATAAGCCTCGCCTGCTCTAACAGCTGATCTTTACAATCGTTACGTAGCAGCGAGGATTTATCAGTATCTTCCAGTTGTTTGTAGAGTTCATTGTACCGTGTTGCCAGTTTCTCAAGCTGAGTTCCCTTAAGGAACGCCATAGTCTCTGGCTTTACCTGACGAAAATCCTTAGCTTTAACACCGTCAACCGTATTGATAACAAGGGTACGGAGCGTACGCTTTACCACCCGAAAAAACATCCGTAAACGACTGTAGTGCTTGATTTTGTGTATTACCGGCTCATTGGCCTTTGTTGTTTCAGCAGTCAACTCATCAATAGACGCATAAGTATCATCAATCGCATCAATCTCAGATTTTGTGGGTGCTTCCGGGCCGTCTTCCGCTGCACGGGCAACATCCTTTGCCACCGTATTATAGGTAACACCTTTCTCTTTCGTTAACTGCTCAAGCACCGATCCGAATAGTGAAACCTGTTTAGCATCAACGGCAACAGTGGAAGGTTCATCCACAGAAACTTCCGCATCAGAAGCGGGCTTTGTTTTCGCCCTCAGGTTACTGGTATTGCCCAGTGCAGGTAACTTTACTTCCTCACCGTTTTTCATCAGTGCGTTTTTACGCTCTTGCAGTGTTTTCCCCACAGCGTTTTGCATGGAAGTCTCACTGTCAGAACCGGTTCCCACGGGAGACTCAACCTCTGTTGTTCCAACATCAAACCTATCTGTACGCCCCTTTAGCTCTTGAACATTTTCTTCATAAGGAATAGCTTCCTCATTCCCAATCGGAAAAGAAACGCCATTCTTATTACCGCCAATAGTATTATTCTGTCCTGTCATAAAAACGCTCCCTGCATACGCATCTTATTAGTTGTGATTATAGATAAATAATCCTGAGAACTTTATTAAAAACAATATTCAAAAAATAAAAAATTAAACCAAAATCCAATATAATATAAAGAAATAAAAAAACCAACAGAGTTTAAACCTCTTAAAACAAACAAACATATCAACCCAACTCTATCAGACCAGCCAAAAACTCTATCATTATTAGTAACACCAATATTTTACAAGAGATCAATCCATGTTTGATATCAAAGGCGGTGAAACGGTTATCTTCACAAAAAAGCATCGAACAGATGCTGCAAAGTTTGCAATAGAAATCAACAGCGGAAAAAAAGCAATAATTGAAGCAATCAAAGCTTTTTTCAGTTTAAGAGTCGCAATTGTTGCAAATGAAAAAGCTGAAAGCTACATAAAAGAATGCAAAGAAAAAGTAGACACTGCACTAAACAAAAATCTTGTCGATCGTGTTATCACCCCCCAAGGCTTTGATGCTCGCATAAAAAGAGGAAAAGCTATGGATTATGAGCGGCAGGCAGTTATAAGGACATGGCCGTTCAAAGGGATTATGAGTCCAGGACATGCCGCCGTTTCAGTCAAAAATAATCTTGAGTATGACGATGCACATACCTATATCAGCTGGTGGCCTTCGACTACTCGACTTAGAGGTGCCGCTAATCATTTTTCGAGCGATACACGAATAGGCCAACTTATCACTTCTCGTCGAGGTGCATCATCAGACAGCTATATGCAGGACAAATATGATGAGTTATCCGACCGAGCACGTGACAAACTGACAGAGGGTAGCGATCCAAGAGAAAGACAAAAAGTACTTGCACGCCCCGACGATCTAACGATGGATGAGGACAATAAAGACCAACAACCGTGGGGAGTCTCGGCAGACAAAGTTTATCTTCCTCTCGTTGGCACGAACCAAGACAAGCAAACCGAAGAGGA
The DNA here is from genome assembly GCA_964291505.2 of uncultured Kistimonas sp. Taxonomy (GTDB): domain Bacteria; phylum Pseudomonadota; class Gammaproteobacteria; order Pseudomonadales; family Endozoicomonadaceae; genus Kistimonas. The sequence continues at coordinate 2,216,463 of OZ220216.1, forward strand.
ATTTTTCTCCGTATTCGGATTACATGAAGCAAAAATGGATCTATTTTGGAAAAACATTGAAAATGCCGAAGACGAAGACAGCGATAAGTACGCCGCAAAATATAAAATGCTCAGTAAAAACCATAGCTGTGTTGGCATGGCTCTAACCGCACTGGAACAAGGCGGAGCAGAGTTATTCATAAAAAAAATCTGGCCATCAAGAACTTCTGCAAATCCAAATTATATGCATGGTTTGGCAATAAAGCTGCAGGAGCGCCTTGACACCCTAAACGAGAAATCCCAAAACTTGCTAGATGCGTACGAAGAGCAAACAGAAACGCTTGACAAAAAAGACAAAAAAACAACAGAAAAAGAACTCAGGTCTGTGATTACGCAGATAAGAGATAAGCTCGAAAAATACCCAAATGAACCAACCACAACAGAAATCAAGAACATTTATAGGCACTTTAATCGCATTTTAAAAATGGCTCAACAAGGAAAATTAAATCTTTCAAGCATGACCCCTCACCTTATTAGCATTGTCGAAAAAATTACATTTTTTAGAGAAAATAGTGAAAAGTGGCGGGATAACAAAGCTATGGATTTACTTTTTCTTTGTGCATACAAGAAGACTTGTGAACTAATGGAAAAGACCTATAAAACCGAAACCGAAAGATATAATCAACTAAGAGAATCCCTTGATTAAAAATTATATTACTGTACAAGTCGTAAAGTAATATATTTATATGCAAAATATATTACCAGCACCTGTTTCATTATCAGACATGGCTAGCATGCCCACCTCAAGCACCTATCAGTATAGGTATATCACGCACCCCTGCGATACCGACCACTATTGTTGACCACCACCCACCTGAATAAAGTGCGCGCTCATCCTGCCCGCAGGTGAATTGACAACCTTGAACGAATACAGGAACCATCCACAACGGGTGGTTTTTGCATTTCCATGGTAAAGGTATAACGATGCAATCGACGCAAGCGGCTCCCCGTTCGGCAGCCAATCACAACTTCGCCCCTTGGCTGGGTGTTATCTTCCTGATCTACCTGCTGCTTGTGGCGGTTGGCATGATCGGCGCCGGCTTCAAATGGGCTTCCGGCGGTGCAGAAGGTGCACGCCAGCTGTTCGCTTTTGCCACTAACCCGCTGATGGGGCTGGTGGTCGGCGCCATGGCTACGGCCCTGGTACAATCGTCCAGCACCGTGACATCGGTTATTGTCGGCCTTGTTGCTGGCGGCCTGCCGGTACCGACGGCCATTCCCATGATCATGGGAGCCAATCTGGGCACCACGGTCACCAATACCCTGGTCAGCATGGGCCATGTCGGCAAGCGTAAGGAATTCCGCCGGGCGTTCTCTGCCGCCACCGTGCATGACTTCTTTAACCTGATGGCCGTGGCAATCTTCCTGCCGCTGGAAATCATGACGGGTTACCTGTCCAAAACCTCTGAATATCTGGCCAGCCTGCTGGTCGGTGGCAGTAGTGTCAGCATCAAGGGCCTGGACTTTATCAAGCCACTGACCCAGCCGGTGCTGGATGTCTTCAAAGACCTCTATGCTGGTCTGCCGGGCATCACTGGTGGCGTCATGCTGGCGCTGACCGGTCTGGCGTTTATCTTCCTGTCCATCGTTTTCCTGGGCAAGCTGCTCAAGCGCCTGATGGTTGGCCGCGCCAAGGCAATCCTGCACAAGGCCATCGGTCGTGGCCCGATCACAGGCATTTTCTCTGGCACCCTGATGACCATCGCCGTACAGTCCTCATCGACCACCACCAGCCTGATCGTACCGCTGGCGGGTAACGGCCTGTTCAAGCTGAAGGAAATCTACCCCTTCACCCTGGGCGCCAACATCGGCACCACCATAACGGCCCTGTTGGCCGCCACGGCAGTGTCCGGCAGCCATGCGTTCTTTGCACTGCAAATTGCCCTGGTGCACCTGATTTTTAACGTCAGTGCCGTTATCTTAATTTATGGCATACCGCAGCTGCGGAAGATCCCTTTACGCACTGCACGCCGTTTTGCCCAGATTGCCAGCCGACGCAAGTGGATCGTTCTGGCCTATGTTGCCGGGGTCTTCTTCATCATTCCCGGCCTGTTGATTGCTATCACTGCATAAGAGAACCCAGCCATGACGACGATGAAGGAATACAAGGCCCATCGGAAAGCCCTCAAAAAACAGATTGAGGAAACCCGGGCACTGCTTGAGCGTCTCGAGGCGGAGCTGGAAGAAGACCGGCACGAGATGCAGCATGAAGAGGTGGACCATCTTGAGGAATACATCGAGAAGGCTCAACCCCATGTTCGCGATTTTCGCACCCTGACCCAGACAGCGATGGAAGATCTCGGCAAGTCTGTCCACCGCCTGGTCGATGCGATCCGAGGCCAGAAAAAAGACTAAAAAAAAATGCCCCTTTCGGGGCATTTTTTATAGCATCTACGCAATGTATTCAGCGCACAATTTCATGGAAACGGCACAGGATGGTGTCGGCAATATCCAGCCGCTGAAACGCTGAAAGATTACTCATTCGCTCAAGATCAAGCCAGTGCAGGTGCAGGTAAGGGGAACGGGCCTTAAACTCTCGCAGATCACCTTTCTTTATGAGCGGAAGAAAGCTGTCCTTTTTACTGAGCACTCGATCAAAAGCCTCACTCAAAGGCATCGTTACCCATTTTTTATCCCCCTTGACAGGCATGCGCACAAAGAAGCCTTCTTTACCCAGAAGCTCTCCGGGAAACAGCATGATATTGGAAGGCCTTACGGCATCTGCCCTGACACCATCGAACGTTTCATGCCACGCCTGTTCATCCGGCAGGATCTGTATTTCATTTTCACCACATTCATCGGTGTAATGCAGGCGGTAATTACTGTATAGCTGACAGACACTTTCTGAATAAACACAGAATACATCGCGAAACTGCTGCATGTAATTGTAAGCTTTCTGCTGATGAATAATGTGTTTCAGATCCCAGTGCAAATCTGTATTCGTTTCCATAATCCCCCCGTCAAAGCCAGCACCATCTTAACTGAGTGCTTAGCTTCCAGATCATGCAACCCATCATGCCAGAGATAATATCAAACAGCACGCCCGCAGACTGTGAGGAACATCAAGTTTATCTCGAACCTGCAGAACAACGTGACAAGATTCAATGAACTTTGCTCATCAACCTGAGTCTAAAGCGTTATGAATAACCAATAAAAGCCATATAAATCAATGATTAATACCCAGAGCGGCAATACACCTGCCAGTTATGATGCCGTTAGAACACAACCAACAGCTCAACAGGAACAACGACCTGCAACGGCAAAATGCAGCGTCTTTGCCTTTCTGATTGTTATCATCCTTGCATTCAAATACCTATTTGGCTTGCGTAATCGAGCCCAACCCAATACGACATTACACGAGCGAGAGATCAAAAAAGTAGTTGTCATTGGCGCAGGACCGATTGGAATATCGACAGCCATTCAAATTCAGAAGAAATACCCAGCCACCGAAATAGTCGTACTGGAAAAATATGATGAATATGCAGAAACCATACATTACAAATAGATCCTCACTGCTTTAACGCCTGTCAGCTGAATAGCCAAGATGACACAGCCGCCCAGTTAAGAGCCCTTCAGACCAAACTCGAACGCCGCCACTACCGAATCCCCTGCAACGAACTTGAGCAGGATCTGGAAGAAATAGCAAGAACAGCAGGCATCACTATACGCAAGGGTGAACAGGCCGCAGTTGCAGGGATAGCGCATGATCATGTCCTGCTAGGCAATGGAAACACTTCCTCAAACGAATACCAGCAAGAGGCGTATGACATACTGATTGGTGCCGATGGTGCACACTCAAAAACCCGCAAAGCGATCATCGAAATGAATAACCGTGCCGAACAAGGCACAGAAAACCAAGATGCGCCTGTGATGTTCAGCGAATTGAGCTCTGACGATACCAACACAGAATTTGAGGGCGGCCAGCACATTATCAATCACCGGGTTCGGGTGAAATACCGCATACAAGACAATACAGGCCCAATGCATTCAAACTTCAGCCGTTACGCCAGACTGGTTTACCCCACCACCAAATTGCTCGGCTCAATCGTCCACGAACATATCAGCGAAGACGAATCTGGAAACTACTGGGTAACTGCAGACTTTTTTATCAACGAAACCGAATACGCCGCACTCAGGCGCGGCAGCACCCCTCACAACATGAAAAATCCGGCCACGCTTGACAGCGAACACTTACCTGCATCATTACGCCAAAAAATAGAAACCTGGCAGGCTGTGAAACACGCATACTGCGGAGAGGTCAAAGTTCTCGGTAGCGAAAAAATTTCACCGTATTTCATTGGATCATTCCATGCAGAAAAGCCCTGCCATATTACCCAGGAAGGAAAACTCATGCTGCTCACTGGCGACGCCCTGACAGGACTGGCCTTCATGCGCGCATCAAACAATGGCTTCCATAACAGCACCTATATCGGTGATCTGGTAGCCACCCTTGACACCAGTAGCCTGGAGGAAATCGGTGAGCGCTTCAGGCTTTATACCCGATTACGGTACAAGAAAGAACGCGTCATGGCAGCTATCAAAACAGCCATCCTCGACTTCATTCTTTGGTTTCTTCAAATCAGCAACCAAGTCCCCTGGCAAACCAATCGGTTCCGGCCAGAGGAAATCAACAACATGATCGCGCAAATGAACGACGACCTGCACCAACAATTACAAGTCAACGTCCCCCTCAGTGGGAGCGGCGAACTCGGACTATCAACTGACACCATTTCGCCACCGCTGATTGAAGTGACTGCCTGAGAAACCATCCGACACAGGGAAAAGCTTTCAACCACTGACTGAATTTCAGATAATAATCGTTTTGCCCAATGACCGGAGACGCCGTTGGCTGAGACAAAGGACATTCCCCATCTGGTCAGTGAAATCATCACTGCCAGACTGCAGCTGCAATTACAACCCGCCGACCTGGCCTTCCTGGCCGCCCTGCACTTCTGGAAAGATCAGGAATCCCAGCCGGAGTTCGGGGAAGATGAGCTACACGTGGTATACGAAGTCATTGATCGCACCCAGCTCGACAGCAGTGAAGAGACCCGCCGCCAACGCTGCAACCATGTTATCCGCCGTTTTCTGGAACAGCACCTGCTGCTCTGCCTGGAAGGGAGCGGTCAGCGAGCCCATGCCTATCTCCTGACCCCCATGGCTGAACAGATCGTTGAGTCGGTCTGCAGTGGTTTTGACGCTTCACGCACCGCACTGAGCACCCTGTTCATGACAGTGAACAGCCACTTGCGCGAAATCCGCGATGCCGCCGAGACAGGTGGCAACGAGCCGTTCTGGCGGCTCCAGGTGGAAGCACCACTGGAAATCACGGTTCGACAACTGGTAACCACCATCGACCACCGTCAGCGCCAGCTCGACCGGGAAGCCGTCGATACCCGGAAAACCGTGGTCGCCATGCTGAAACAGGACTGGCAGGATGCCATCAGCCGGTGTGAAACCTTACTGGAAGACACCCAAGAACGCCTGCAAGACCTGCAGCAACTCTTACTGGCCAACTGTCAGGAAGCACGACGCCTGCTGGAAAGCATTGCAATTACCGCGGAGTCGGCCGGCCGAAACCGCGCACTGGACGCCATCACCCGCCTTGAACAACACCTGGATCGTATCGAGCACTGGAGCGGTGAACGCCTGGAACACTGGGAAGGTTTCCACCTGCGCGCGCACCAGTACCTGCGTCAGTTTATCAATATGGATGAGCGTAAGGCGCTGAGCGAACGACTACTCGATGCACTCAAACGCTACAGGGAATTGCCCTGGTCACTGAATACGATCGCGGCAGAGCCCCTGCCTCGCCTGCGCGAGATCGAGCCGCCACCGGAACAGAAGGTCACCGCCCGCCTTATTTTCGACGAAGAAAACGTGGTAGACAGTGACGATCAGGATGCCCTTCGCCAAGAGATTAGTCTCTGGCTGGATACCGTCACTGCCAGCCGCGGCGCATTGCCGTCTTACGAGGAAGCCATGGCGGAACTGGCTGGCCGCTATCCGCTGCATCGCCTGTTCAGTATTGCTGGCTGGCTGTTTGAGGCCATGACCGAACGGGGCAGCGCCCGTCACCAGAAACAGGTACCCGAGCCCCGTTGGCACCCCATCGTGGATGACCTGGAAGTGGAATCCCTCAGCCTGACCCTGCGCCAACCTGCCCACACCACCGCAACCGAGGAAGCTACTGTTGTCGGCGAATAACCTGTTTGAAGACGCGGCGCCGATCGCCGCTGACAGCCCCTACACCTGCCTGGCAGACCTCATCAACGATGACCGTTTCCCGGAACTGGACAGCCGCCTACGCCAGGGTGAACACATTGATATCCGCCACACGCACCTGTTCGCCATGCTACGCGACGGGGAAATCTGGCTGAGTGAACACTATCGTCGCTACGGTGTTGAACTGATCCAGGCACCGGAGGATTACTGGTACCTGAAACCCAACCTGGGCAGCCGAAACCTGATCCGCTCGCGCAAACTGGACGAACTGCAAATGGTAACCGGGCAGGTACTGGCCATCTGCCATCTGGACCCGGAACAATTGGAAGACAGTGGCTGGATTACCACTGACGCCTTATTGGACCGGCTGCGCCTGCTACTGGAAGAAGAGCACCTCTGCCGCCTGCTAGAACGGAAAAAAATCAACACCCAGCATGACCAGCAGAAAGCCATGGACGTTCTTAAACGCTGCCTGAGGCAGTTAGCACGACTGGGCATGATCCGGCTGGACGGCCAGCAGGCAGAGCGATTCCAGACCCAGTCGCCCCTGATGCGCTTTGCCGACCCGGTTCGTTCCGCGCCTCTCACTCGGGAAGCTCTGGAAAGGCTGGTTTCAACCGGATTTATCAGCCTGGAAGCCGACAGTGAAGTGGCCGATGACGACGCATCTGCCGCTACAGAACAGACCGAGACCAAGACAACTGAGTCCGCCGAAGAGAGTTCGACCCAGGAGAACAACCCGTGAATCTATCACCAAGGACCCGCATCCGCAGCCTGTCACTGGTCAATTTCCGGGGCATTTTCTTCAAGACGCTCAACCTGCACCACCTGATGAGCAACCTGATCGGCCATAATGGCGCAGGTAAAACCACCATCATGGGCGCACTGTTGATCAACCGGGTACCGGACAACCGCCTGGTACGTCTGCGCAACAACTCTGACAGCGCATCGGACCGCAGCGACAATGGCATCTATGGCCGGATCGATGCTGGCACCTGCTACAGCTTAGTGGATTACGACCTTTACGATGGCCGCCGTGTGATTGCCGGGGTACAGCTGCGCCGCCTGGCGGCTCCCCGCGTCGAACTCAAGCGCTTTGCCATTACCGGCATTGATCCGGACATTTCGGTGCGCGACCTGGTCATGGAAGCGGTCGACAACAACCTCTTTGAACCATTAGACGGTAAGGCGCTGAGAAACCGCATTGCCCGGCTTGGCGGCACCGTGGAAACCTTTGACAACGTCGCTCACTACATGCGCTGGCAGTTTGACTGCCGGATCATCCCCCGGGCCATGGAAAACAACGGCGACCGCCAGCGTTACTATCGAATGCTGGAAACCAGCCTGTACGGCGGTCTCTCTGCCGAGCTGCAGAAAGGTCTGCGTGATTACCTGTTGCCCGCTGACGACCAGGTGAAACGTTCGGTCAGCTCCATGCAAAATGCGTTAATGGAAACGCGCAAGACCCGTGTCAAGATTGAAGCAACCCGGGAAAAGCGCCAGTTTATCCAGCGCATTCTCAACAGCAGTTATTCACTGGGCGAACAGGTATTGGCCCTGTCATCCCAGGAGCATCGCAAACAGAATGACCGGCTGAATGCGGCCCGATCCACAGAATCCCGCCTGGAACAGGATCGGGAAAGCGCCCGTCAGCAGGCCCAGGGATTGCAGGATCAGCTTGACCGGATGGATGATGAGCGGGATCAGCTGGAGCAAGACCTGCAGGCTGCCACACACACGCTCAGCCAGGCAAAGGACCTGACCCGCTTGCATCAGGAACAGGCGCAACTGGAGAATGAGTTGGCCAATATCCGTTCGCGTTTGGCCGAAAAACAGCGGGAACACAGCCTCTTTGAAGCCCAGCGACAGGAGCAGGTCGCCGAGCAATCCCTGCTGGAGGAAGACCTGGAGAGCCTGGTCAGCCAGCTGGCCAGTGCCGAGGATGCCTACTCGGAAGAAGCCCGCAAGGCCGGTCTCTACCAGGATACTGTGCGCAGCCTGGATGAATCCCGTGCAGCCAGCGGTGAAGATTCACTGTCTGCCGAGTCGCTCCCTCCCCTGCTCGCGCAATTGAAACAGCAACGCGACGACGAATCAGAGCAACTCCATCAGCGCCGCCCATTACTGGAACAAGCTGAAAAAATCAGGGAACAGTTTGCTGTTGCACTGCCAATCATTCAGCGCCTGGATGACAGTGATATCACGCCGGCAGAAGTCGCTGAGCGTACGGCTTTCTGGCTCAGTCACTGGCGCACCCAGAAAGATTTAGCCAGCACCCGGGAACAGCACAAACAACAATTAAAGAACCTGGAGAAGAACCGTCAGACACGGGAAAACCTCCTGTCCGCTATCGAACCGCTACCTGACGCATGGCGCACCCCTCTCACCAATGAGGAAAGCTGGCAGGCCACACGCGAACAGGCCAACGTAGCCCTTCAGGAAAGCCGTGCTCGACTGGAGGCGCAACAGGAGCAGCTCGGACAACTTAACGACAGTCACCACACCCTGCGCCTGCAGCTGGATCAGGCTCAGCGCGACCGACAGGCCTGGCTACAGGCCACAGAACTGGTGGAAGAAATCATCCGGCTTCACCCGGAGGCCAAGCTCGACAGTCGCGACCAACTTCACGCTCTTCGCCAGACACTCAACGACCAGCGGGATCAATACGGCCAGCGTGACAATGTAATCACTCACGAGCTGGATGCCGTACGACAACAGCTCCGGGGGCTGGACCAGGATGACTCCGACATACAGAACCAGCTTCACCGTCTGGCCGACCTGACGGGTGGCACACTGGTCAGTGAATATCTCGACGGCGATGACATATCACTCGACGAGGCAGCCTACCTGGAAGCCAAGTTCGGCCCACTGCGCCAGGCCCTGCTGGTGGCGGACGTTGAACGAGCCGCCACCCTGATCCGGCAGGAAGCCGACCGCCCGGATGATGTCTGGTTGCTTCAGGGCAATCCGGGCGATGCATTCTCAGAAGAAGACTACCTGCATTCCCCGGATGATCAGTCAGAAGATGACGATGGCAGTGTATTAGTCCATCTGGCCGACCGAATTTCGCGAGTCAGCCGTGAACCCGAATTCCCGACCCTGGGTCGACTGGCGCGCGAACAGGCACTTAAACGCCTGACAGAACAGGAACAGGCTCTGCTGGATGAGCGGCAGACCCTGGCCGTCAACCGGCATACCATCAGCCGTATTCAAGGGCTTTTGGACCAACTCGCCCCCATGAGCGCCTGGCTGGGTGCAGATGAACCACCCGTATCCACACTGCAGACACAGCTGGACGAACTTGGTCAGCAACAACAATCACAGCAGCAGGCGATTGCCGCCGAAAAGCATGCGGTATTAAGCCTGCAACAGGTCTGCAACATCCTTGAAATCTGGCAGGCAAATGCATCACTGTTAACAGAAAATGAACTGGATAGCGCGATTCAGGCGACACAAAATGCCCTGAATGAAAGCCTGATGGCTCAAACCTGGATCACAGACAACCAGAGCGATATGCAGTCACTGGAACAACGCCAGTTCTACCTGCAGACCCCACCGCCTGAGGATATCGACGCACTGCGCGATGAACTGGACCAGTTACAAGCCTCCATCAGCCATCTCGGACGCGTTATCAGCCTTCTGGCAAGCACAGCAGACAAACTGCCCAACCTCCGTTTTGCTGCTTCGGTCGAACGTAAGGATGCATCAAGCTCACTGCGTGACACACTGCGCCGGGAATACGAGCAGAAATCCGCACAGCACAAAACCGGCAAGAAAACCCTGGAACTGACCATTGCCCAGTGTAATGACTTGAACGCCACAATTCGGAGCGATGAATCACGACAACGCGAAAAAGAGGGCCTTCACCTGCTCAAAGGCCAAGAAATTAGAGAGATCCCCCTGACTTGGCGTGAAGAACTGGTTTCCCACTGCGAAGAACAGTGTGAGCAATTACGCAAACACGTACGGGGACATGAAGACAAACGACGGCAGTTTATTGATTCCCTCGCAGAAACCCGTTCCACCCTCAAACAGCTGGAGCTTCAGCATCAGGATGCAGTAACGCAAATTGCACGACTGAAGCCTGCAGCAGAAACTGCCACCACCTGCTGGCAAACGGTCAGCACCACAGCGGAATCCTCAGGGCTCGCCGCACGACTTCACCGTGAAGGATTGCTTGCCACCGATAGCGAACAGCTGAAATCAGGGATTGCCGATGCCCGGGCCAGCCTGGTCCAGGCGCTGGCCGTTGAGCCAGATAACCGCTTGCGTCAAGCATTGGAAACCGCGGCACTGCACGACCTGACACAGCTCTTTCAATGCGTGGTCGAGACTCAACACTTCCTGGCCGAACGGATGGACCAGACCCTGGTCAACGCCGATGATCCGAGACTGGCACTTGAACAACTGGAACATCAACTGACCCGGCTGGAAGCCCGTCTGAAAGACGCCGAGAGCCGTTTCGTAGCCGAGTCGGACCGCCTAGGCCAGCATATTGAGCGCAAAATCAACGGGGAACGGAAACAGATTCACCAGCTTAATAGCGCCCTGTCCAGTGTGCACTTTGGCACCATTCGCGCCATCAAGGTGGAGCTGGAAGTCATAGATAACTTCCGCAAAGTGCTGGAAGCGTTGAAACAACGCTTCTATCCAGACCTGTTCAACCAACCGGATATGAAAATTGAGGATGCCCTCGCGGAAATCTTCAAAAAAGAAACCGGTGGCAGTATCGTTGGCGAAAAGCTCTTGGATTACAGGGAGTACATCAAACTGCAGGTGCTGGTGCAACGAGCCAACCATAAACAGTTTGAGCCTGCCAACCCCACCAATCTGTCAACGGGAGAGGCGATTGGCACCGGACTGGCAGTACTGACCATGGTGCTACACTCCTGGGAGGTGACCACCCAGAACCGTATCGGAAATGGACATGCGGCCAACCGTTTGCTGTTCCTTGATGAGGCGGCTAGGCTGGATGCCAGAGCGCTGGCGACACTCGAAGAACTCTGTGCCAACCAATCACTGCAGCTGCTCGTCGGCGCACCGGATAATGTTCTGCCCAAGAACGGTGTGACCTATCGCATGGTTCGACTCATGGAGCCTTACGAGCATGTCATCTTCTCCGCCGTGCGCGGCAAGATGCCATCAGCCCCTATGCCGAAAGAAGAAACCGCTGGAGCTGAGGCATGACCCGGGGAACCCTCCCTATACCCTTGGGCGATATCCCCCTGGATATCGTCCGACCAGTCGCACTGATCCTGCTGGATACTGGTAAAGTAAAACCGCCTCGTAAAGCACAGGCCTTCATTGACTTTCTCAACAGGAACGACTGGATTGAGGCCATCCCGGATTGTCGCATACGCACTTACCAGCTGACCCACGATGGTCGTTCCCATCTCTGGAAAACCCTGTGCCACTGTTTTGGTGATGACTGGGATAACAATCCTGAGGAAAACCATCTTCAACAAAGAGAACACTTTTTTAGAGACGTGCTGGTATCACCATTACCGGATGTTATTCATGAACGTGTTGCCCAGGCGCTCTGGGCGCAACACTCCAAAGACCGAAAAGCAGACCATGCGCATTTACCCATCCAACTAAAAACCTGCCGGAATGACATACTGCGCCTTAGAACCCACGCCAATATACGCATTCATGGAAAAGGCTGGGCAATAGATACTCAAGCCGACATGCAACGCTTTGGTGAAATCATCCTGAACGAGCGCATGTTTACCGGTATTCAACGCATCGAGTCTCCTAACTCACTTTCTGTGATGACGATAGAAAATATCGGTGCCTGGGACAGCTGCCCACTGCTGAATGATCTGTTAACAGTTTTCACCCCAGGTAATAACACACGGCTGACAATATGCTTTTTGAAACAACTCAACACGTTCCAATGGCAGCACTTCGGCGATTTGGATTACCCTGGCCTGGAGATTGGAAGAAAGCTTGCCCAGCAATTAAACAAACCATTAAGCTTGTTTATCCCTCACTGGTGGAGTGAATATCTATCCACGCATGCCCTGACGATTGCCGATGACGACAAGAAAAAGTTGTGGCCTGAAAGGCCTCTCTCGCTTTCATTACTCCGCCAGCACCCTGTTCTACGAAAATTACAACAAAACCAGTCTTGGCTGGAACAGGAAGCCATCATGCTTGATAAGCGATTAACCGAAACCCTTCAGGCTTCTATTACCAGGCACTGACCTGCCCATACCCACCTAGGCGTAAAGTCCACAGATCAGAAGATAAAATAAAAAAAGGCCGCACAAGGCGGCCATAGATATGGGGTTTGAGCCACACCACCGGTGCAACCTGTCATCCCGTGACAGGCACTGGAGAAGCAACCGATGACAAAATCAGGATAACGTGACGCCTGATGACTGACCACTGACTTTACGGAGTCTTACGTATGGCTGACCTCGACGGCGAAACAGATACATAAGACTACAAACAAGGTGTTCGCCGTTTTCAGAATGAGATCATAAAGGAAATAAATCAGAAATGGCGCGCTCGGGAGGATTCGAACCTCCGACCGCCTGGTTCGTAGCCAGGTACTCTATCCAGCTGAGCTACGAGCGCGCAAATATGTGGCAACATGCATTGCCGAATTGACTTGCAGAAGATGGCGCGTCCGGGAGGATTCGAACCTCCGACCGCCTGGTTCGTAGCCAGGTACTCTATCCAGCTGAGCTACGGACGCACATAAACTGCAATTTCACCCAGTACTGTATGGAGCAATACGTGAATGAACTGGCGCGCTCGGGAGGATTCGAACCTCCGACCGCCTGGTTCGTAGCCAGGTACTCTATCCAGCTGAGCTACGAGCGCGCAAAACGGATTCAGGATGTTTAATATCATCCAAAAGACTGTCAGGAAATGGCGCGTCCGGGAGGATTCGAACCTCCGACCGCCTGGTTCGTAGCCAGGTACTCTATCCAGCTGAGCTACGGACGCACATTAAACTGCAGACTTGTCAGCCAACATCGCATGATATTGCCTGAGTAAGCATGGCGCGCTCGGGAGGATTCGAACCTCCGACCGCCTGGTTCGTAGCCAGGTACTCTATCCAGCTGAGCTACGAGCGCGCAAAAACGGATCAGGATGATTAATATCACCCAAAAGACTGTCAGGAAATGGCGCGTCCGGGAGGATTCGAACCTCCGACCGCCTGGTTCGTAGCCAGGTACTCTATCCAGCTGAGCTACGGACGCACATTAAACTGCAGACTTGTCAGCCAACATCGCATAATGTTGCCTGAGTAAGAATGGCGCGCTCGGGAGGATTCGAACCTCCGACCGCCTGGTTCGTAGCCAGGTACTCTATCCAGCTGAGCTACGAGCGCACTTCCTTACGGGATGCGAACTATAGAGATACGCGCTGTTTGAGTCAATATGCGGCAAACCGAACCGCCGTCTTTTTTATGCCTTCTTTATAAGGAAGCAATCCGTCGCAACCGGCCCGGCTTTCTCATACAATACGCGCCATGAGCGAACTGATAGCACTGTTGTTGCTGATTGCCGGTATCTGGTACTGGCAGGACACCGCCCTGGCCCGGGAGATCGCCCTGCGACACTGTCGTCGAACCTGCACGGAACTTGGTCTGCAATTGCTTGACCAGACCGTCGAGCGGACACGCAGTCGGCTGGTCCGAGTCAATGGCGGGCCACGGGTGTTGCGTCGGGAATACCGGTTTGCGTTCACCACGACCGGGGAGCAGCGGTATGCCGGCTACTTCTGCATAGTCAGACGGCAAGTTGTGGATCTTCACCTAGACCTGCCCGATGCGACGACAGATGAACACTCGTCACCCCATCAGCTGTACCTGCAGTCCGATCAGACAGTGCATTAATACATCAGAGCGCACCACAGACTTTTATCAGAGATGACTGACAATGCCTAGCGCCAACGAACTCAAGAAAGGCCAGATTGTTGAAATCAACGGCCACTACTACATGGTCAAAAACGTCGAGTCCAAGAGTCCGTCTTCCCGCGGCGCCCAGACGCTTTACAAGGTGCGTTTCAACCAGGTACCCGGTGGCCGTAAATACGACGATACCTTTACCGGCAACGACATGCTGACTGACGTCAACATGATGCGTAAGCCGGTTTCTTTCCTTTATAAGGAAGGTGACCTGTATACGTTCATGGATCAGGAAGATTACAGCCAGTACACCCTGGAAGCCTCTGCACTAGAAGACCAGCTGCCCTACATCCAGGACGGTATGGAAGGCATCACCGCCCTGCTGGTAGACGACAGCCTGCTGGCGCTGGAACTGCCCCAGTCCGTGATTATGGAAGTGGTTGAGACCAGCCCGGCTATCAAGGGATCCACTGCCGCCGCTCGCACCAAGCCGGCCCGCATGGCCACCGGCCTGGAAGTGCAGGTACCGGAATACCTGGAGCAGGGTGAGAAAATCAAGATCAATACTGAAACCGGCAAATTTATGTCCCGGGCTTAATTCCACACAAGGCATACATGCAGAAAGGGATGACCGGCACCATCGCCGGTCAGATGGCACGCACAGGTTGATGACCGTGAACACACAAGCAACCCTCCTTGATAGCCGGGCCAACGCCCGCCAACTGAGCCACCAGCTGAAAGCCTTGAAACCCTGGCAACAGGCGGCTTTTGCCATTGCCATGGCAGAACGGGGCTGGCCTAACTTTGCCCTGTTTGCCGACGTGGCTGAATTTGGCGAGCCGGACGAAGTCCGCCACTGCCTCAATATGCTCTGGGATTATGTGGCAGGACAACAATCATCAAAGAATTTCGAGCGTCTGCTGGAACGTCTGGAAGAACAGACACCGGATGTGGGTCAGTTTGACATGTATGGCGTCTACCCCGCACTGGACGCGATTGTTGCAATAACCACCGCAGTTCAGTGCGCCATGCAACCCTCACTGGAAGAAGCTGCCAGTACCGGCGCACTGAGCCTGGCGACGATCGGCCGATTCATTCGCTTCCGCGAGGCTGGCGAATTAAGTGGTACAGAGCTGGCTCAATACATCGAAGAACATGAACTCTATGAGGCGCAACAGGCGTTCATCTCAGAGGTCATCCGCTGTCTGGAAACATCGCCAACTCAAAAACCAGAGCTGAAAAAAACACTGAAGGTTCTGGCCGCCAACGACAACACCAGCCACCTGGGGATCAACCTGGACGGCTAACCTCGCACTCCCGTTATACCTTTTCAGGGTATAACGGGCTTATTGATACAATCGCACGAGATTGTTCACTATCACCTCACGAATCTGCGCCACATCAACAGGCACTTCAGACAACTGTGAAACATCCAGCGTATGCAATGTTAACGCGGGCATCCCCTGCTCAAAATCGTCCAGTTCTTCCCGGACAAGTACGGGTAAAAAATCATGACCAAGGGTCAGGTAACGGTTGACCAGCTTTTTCAGACCTACCTGAAAAGGCACTTCCCGCGAGCCCACCAGCCGGTTTCGGGCAGGAATTTTCAGGTAAAGCCCGGAAGCACCAACACATTCACCCGGAAAGACTGAAATGCCGGTATCAACGACAACATCCAGCGGCAAGTTCCGAATACTGTCGTCTGAGGTATCGCCCGGCAACAAAACCATGACTGACTGCTCATCATTCTCGGGAATCACAAACCGATACTGTGTGTAAAGCCGCTGATCAGCACGGGAATACAGGCAAAAGCACCCTTCAAAGCGCGCCAGAAAATGCAATGCAGCTGCGCGGTCATCAATACTGCCCAGATCCCAATCCAGATCATCCTGTTCCAGCAGATCTTGCCAGCCGGCATTAACGACGGCCTCGACAGACTGACTCATGCCCCCTCCCTTACGGTCGCAAGTAACAACATTGCTTGTGTTGATAGCGTTATTATTCTCTGCCGACGCTTATCGCACAGACCATGCCACTGATACCGTTTTTCAGCCGGATGCAGCCTGCACGATACAGAACGTTAAATCGGTCACAAAACCCCCAACAAACTGCCTACATAATGTACAAATCACTCCGTCAGTCTCTTTTCAAACAGCAGCCTGTTGAACACAAGATGTTTAGTCTGACAAAAACGGTCACCTACCCCCTGCCCCTCTGTGACAGATTTGTGAAACCCGTCTGACTGTCAAAACCGCCGTTAGCCGATATAATCCAGCCACACCACACGATTCGGAATCGACCATGGACATAGCCGCCTTTGATGACCTGATGCTGACACTGCTGGTACCTGGGCTTATCCTGTTCATGGCATTTATCGTCTGGGACCTGGCCAAGCACTCCAATGCTGGCAAGTTCGGGACATTAGTGCTTTTTGGCGTGTTAGGCCTAGGCGTCCTGGGCTTTGTGATCAAAAAACTGGTTGCCATGAACCTTGGGCTCTGACCCAAAGCGTCCTCAATAAACCAATAACAATAAACCGATAGACCAACGGGGAGCACGGCTATGAACGATCCCTGCAATAGCACAGAAACCCACACCGTTTTCAACCAGCCACCACCATTGGATCCCTACAATATCTTCTCGACGGATATTGCCCTTAGGGAAGCCATACAGGCACAGGCGAAGTGGGCAGAATCAGAGCTCCATACCTACGGCCAGCTGGCAGGCAATAGCCTGTTTCATGCAGGGTTTCTCGCCAACGAGAACCTGCCGCAACTGCGAACTCATGACCGTTTTGGCCATCGTATCGATCAGATCGATTTTCACCCCGCCTACCACCAGTTGATGCAAACAGCCATTAAACACGGGCTGCCCTCATCCCCCTGGCAAACACCACAACCAGGGGCTCATGTCGCCCGGGCGGCCATGATGTACCTCCACAATCAGGTGGAAGCCGGTAGCTGCTGTCCACTGACGATGACGTTTGCCACTGTTCCAGCTATCCGTCATCAACCAGATATTGCCGCTCACTGGCTACCACTGATCACGTCTCGCCACTATGACCCGGGCAATAAACCCTGGTTCGAAAAACCTGGTGTCACCATTGGCATGGCTATGACTGAAAAACAGGGTGGAACGGACGTCAGAGCCAATACCACCCGCGCCCGTCCGCTTGGCCAGCGTGGCTCCGGTCGGATATATGCCCTGACCGGTCACAAGTGGTTCTGCTCAGCCCCTATGAGTGATGCTTTTCTTGTCCTGGCTCAAACCGACAAGGGGTTATCCTGCTTCCTGCTGCCACGCTGGCGCGAAGATGGCCAGCATAACGGCTTTTATATTCAACGCCTGAAGGACAAACTGGGGAATCGTTCC
Source organism: uncultured Kistimonas sp. (assembly GCA_964291505.2). Taxonomy (GTDB): domain Bacteria; phylum Pseudomonadota; class Gammaproteobacteria; order Pseudomonadales; family Endozoicomonadaceae; genus Kistimonas. The sequence continues at coordinate 2,233,963 of OZ220216.1, forward strand.
AATGCATCCAGTGAAGTGGAATTTCGTGAGGCTCACGCCTGGCTAATTGGCGAGGAAGGTCGCGGGGTACCGACCATCATTGAGATGGTTGCACTGACCCGTTTTGATTGCATCACCGGCTCCGCCGCACTGATGCGACAGGCTGCCACCCAAGCTGTTCATCATTGCAGTCACCGTCAAGTCAGTGGCCGGGTGTTGACGGATCACCCACTGATGCAGAATGTCCTGGCGGATCTAGCCCTGGAAAGCGAAGCCGCCCTGGCATTCAGCCTTCGAATCGCCCGAAGCCTTGATAATCCGGCTGATGAGCAGGAACAACTGTTTTGCCGGATAGCCACGGCTATTGGGAAATACTGGATCTGCAAACGAGCACCGGGGCACATCAACGAAGCCCAGGAGTGCCTTGGCGGCGCTGGCTACGTGGAGGAATCTATCCTGCCACGCCTATACCGGGAGGCGCCGGTAAACTCGATCTGGGAAGGAAGCGGAAACGTCCAGTGTCTGGACATCCTCCGAGCCATGCAACGTCAACCGGGCACACTGGACGCGGTGTTTACCGAATTGGCAAAAACCGCCGGTGCCGACCCTCTTCTGGATCAGCACATCACCACATTGAAAAATGCTATGACTAATACCAACAACTTCCACTATGAGGCTCGACGACTGGTCGAAAAACTGGCCATCTGCCTCCAGGCCTGCTTTCTGCTGCAGGCAGGCAATGCCCTGGTGGCTGATACTTTCCTTCGAGCCAGGCTGAAGCCCGAAGGACTGGCTTATGGCACCTTGCCTTCAGGCATCCCCTGCGCTCAGCTCATCAAACGGGCCAGGCCCCTCTAAACCGATTCAGTAGCGCTCATGGCCACCACAACGGTAGACCTTTCCAACAATCGTGGTTGCCGTGGTTCCAAGGGAATCCCTACCCCGGGTATGGCTAATATCTTGCACATGCACAACATCCCCGCTTAGCCGGGCTGCTTCATTACGCAGTTCATTACGTGCGCCTTCCATCAGGTTCTTATTGGACGTGAAATCCCCGGTAAACCAGTTTCCCTGACTACCATAAACCTCCCCCAGATACGTGCAACCATCCGGCTTGGTATCAACCAGCTCTATCCGATAGGCTTCAGGGTTTAGTCGATTAGCAGAACAGGCAACAAGCAGGAAAGAACACAGGCCAACAACAACGTGCTTCAACATAAAAATTCAATATTCCGTAAGACGTTCAACGATTACAACAGAGGTGATAGGTGTGCCATTTTCCACACCTCCCCCAGTCTGACAAGACCTTTACAGATACACGATAATGTCAGTGCGACATTCAGAGATAAAGCAAAAAGCATTTCAACCAGGCTTATTGATGACCGTGACCGAAACAGTAGCCGCTCACGCGTATATCAAGGCCTGCAAGAATTAGAGCTGCTGCATAACAAAATAAAATCCGACATAAACACTCGCCCCCCATATCAACCCGCCAAGATGAAGCAGCCCCTTACCCCAGATATGCTGATAAAACCAATGTCCCAGCAACATACTGCAAAGAGAGACCATCAAGACCCCCACCATTAAACCCTGCTGGAAAAAAGGTAGATCACTGCCGTAATCTCTCAGCATCTGCAAAGGTGCCATAACGGCCAATGGAAGATTGAACAGCAACACCTTAAAATCTCTGTCGCCGGTAAGGGTTGCAAAGAAACTGATAACCAAGACACCTGACACAATCAGCAAAAGCGATAGAATCAGCCTTTTCATAAGTCCTTTTTACCTTATCAAAACTGACTGCTTTCCCAATAGAGAATTGGAATCCTTCCAATTTACGTAGTTAACTTTGACTCTAGCAGTTCTTTTAATGATTTGGGCAATTTTGCCCTGAGCGCCACACTGGCAACCTGCTCGTATTTTTGCCAGAGGATGCCGAGACAAACAACCAGCAACCCCATCACTGTCAGTGCAACAGGGAAAAGCCAGCTGCCTTTGAATACTGAAAAGGCCAGATGCCCCAGGTACAGGCTTACCCCCAGAGCACCAAATACGACAAAGACCCGCCGCATCAGTGTCACCCCAATCACCATTAATATCAGGTTGACACCACAGTACAGTAATTTACTGAACTCACTATTCGAATCCTGCAGGGTCATCCCCGCCCAGAATGTCGTCACACCAATAATGTACAGCTAGAAGGCATAGTCGAAAGACTGCCGGGTGCGCATATCAATCCACAGCGCCATCAGCACCATGGCAAGCCCTCCCCACATAGACACCTGCGAACTCAAGGCACTGTCAAACCGATCGCCGGTCAACATAGCCATACTATCCATAATCAGTAGCCAGAGCGTTATTGCCAGGGGCATGACCAGAAAGGGGTAACGGTAGCGCCATAGCATCACCAGACCCGCAACCAGTGCACCCAACTCCAAAGACAACCAGTGCCAATGCGCACCGCCACGATATTGGAGGTAGACTTCCCCCTCAGGCCAAACCCCCAGCGCCAGTTGCAAACCGTAAATTAATAGCGGCACAAGAACCACAACAAAAACCGCACAGATACCCGCTGGAATGCCATACCCTTTTCGCTGAAACACAGTCATCAGCATAAATCCTGCCAGCATATAGGCGAATGAAATCCCGACAATTCCCCAGCCGCCAAAAGCCTCCCAGCCCAGATTCATGAACAGCGACATAGCGCCAATGGCAATCATCCCGCCCAGATAGTAAAGCAAGTGAGTGAAATCAAAGACCGGCCCTGTAACAGGCTGTTGCTTCAAGAAATCAACCAGTGCTTCTGCCTGTTGTTGACTGAGAATCTGCTTTGATACAGCCTGTTCGAGTTGCCGTTGGGTTATTTTCATAGTCATTACAGATCAGGGGTCTATTTCTGAACATTTCTATTCCCTTAGCGTCAAAAGAGCAAGTTCAGATAAATAGCCTTACGAGACAGAAACAAGAAAATGTAGGCTCCAAACGAACACTCTTCATAACCACCTTACCTACATCAGTGCATCTGAATATCCAGCAAACATCAGTTATTCAAAAACGGTTGCCTGATTCACTCTCCAGCACACGCCTCCCAGGCCTGTATTGCCTGCTTGCGAGCAACACCCCAACGAAAATTACCCAACTCACCATCACTCCTGATAACACGGTGACAGGGGATCAAATAACCCACCGTATTCGCTGCCAACGCACTTCCGACTGCCCGCTGAGCACTGGGCACACCGGCTAATTCCGCCAGTTGCCGGTAAGAAATGACCCGGGATGACGGCAGCGTCAACAATGCCTCCCAGACCTTCATCTGAAAATTAGTGCCGCGGATAACCAGATGCAATTTGCCACGCTCAAGCTCTTTGGCAAAGATTCTGTCAGCTAACAATAATGCGGCCTTATCATCCTGCCGCAATGTGGATTCCGGCCAGCGGGACTTCAATAATTCAATCTGCTCGGATTTATCACTGTCACAGAAGACCAGATGACAAATCCCTCGCGACGTCCATCCCAAAAGTGCCTGCCCAAACGGGGTATGTGCCAGCCCAAAACCAATCACCAAGCCCTTGCCCAACGCTTTAATTTCTCCGGGCGACATAGCCTCACAACTGACCATCAGGTCATGGAGCCTTCCGGGACCTGACAATCCGGCGTCCAAGGATACCCCTAAAATATCCTGCGATTTCCTGAGCGCTTCAAGCGCACGCTCCTTGGTGACATGCTGCAAAAAGCGCTTGGGCGAAACCCCGGCCCAGGCAGCAAACACCCGTTGCAGATGATATTCACTGAATCCCATCGCATCGGCGATATCTTTCAGGCTTGGCTGATGCTTTGCATTAGCACGGATATAGTGAATAGCATGCGCAACAGCCTCATAATGCTCTGCCGAATTCAACGCACTGTCATTCATGTTTAATCGCCTTAGAAAATCCAATCTGCCTGAACCGTGGCAGAAACCCTGTCACCAAAGCAGTGCCAAGAAGAACCAGTAGTGTACCCAATACGGTATGCCAGCCCACGGGCTCATCCAGGAAGAGGTAACCCCAGAATATACCAAACACCGGAATCAGAAACGTCACCGATAATGCCGCGGAAGCCCCCACATCGGCAACAAGACAAAAATACAACAGATAAGCAAAGCCGGTACAAAGCACCCCCAGCATCAGCACCGCCAGAAGAATCGGGACATCCGGCACCGTATGGACGGGTGAGAATGGCACCAATGGCAACAACAGCAATGTGGCAGCCCACATACTCCCATGGGCGTTATCAAACGGTGCGACATGAGCCGCCGATTGCGTATAAACACTGGCCACACCATAAAGACAGGCAGCCCCAAACCCTGCCAGCAAAGCCAGTGAAGCCCCTTCTAACTGAGCAGCGCTATCAAACCCGACAAGGACACTGACACCGGCAATCCCCAAAAGCAGTCCCGCCATTTGCTGCCGCTTCAAAGGTTGCCTGTACCATAATGCCCCCACCAACGCGCCCCAGAGTGGAGCCGTGGCGTTAATGATGGACAGTAACGATGCTGTCAACGTCTGCACCGCATAAGCAAACAGAAGAAAAGGTAACGCTGAATTCACAAAGCCAATGATCAGAAAATGACGCCAATGCAGGATGGGAGGCAAGGACTTTTTCAGAAAACCGGCCACCAGAAGCAGGAACACTGCCGCCAGGGCAACCCGAATCTCCATCAATAAAGCGGGCCCCAGCACCGGTACACCTATGCGAATAAAGAGAAAGGAACTGCCCCAGATTGCAGCCAAAGACACCAGACATAACGCACTTGCCCAACGCATAATCCGCTTCCCTGTGATAACGGGTATGGCTTGACAATAAACACCCAAGCTTTCATCAACCACCCGTTTCTTGCGCTCTTCTCACTGTCTCACGTCAGTTTCCAAAATGAAATCCTGAATGAAGAGAATGGGAACGCAAAAGGGTTACCTGCTGAAATGGATAAAACCACTGAAGACTTAGGAGTTAAACGCAGTCAGGCCCTCTACAATCCCTCCCCTCACACAGTACCCGAGAACAACGCAACACACCCCTGAGTGTCAATGACGACATCCTTAAAACGCTTTTCCAGCACCCGCTGCAATTCCTCAAGCGTGTCGGTCAAATTCGAAAAAATGCCATGGCGGTTGTAATGCCTCATCAGCTTGACCGCCGCCCAGTTAGGCACTCCTTTTTCATTGAGTATCGTTGAACCAAAGACCCTTGCTCCCGGTTTCATGAGAGCCTGAAGGTAATCAAATACGACACCTTTCTCAGTGATACTGCCGGGTAAGCAATGCAACAGGTAATTGAGCGCAACAGAATCAAACGGTGCTATCTCACCCTCACCGGACATGGGTTCAAGGATGTTTCGCTGGTAAACTTCAGGCGAATAGCGCGCCACACGTTTAGCCGTAAAGGTTAAAGAATTGGGATTCATATCCATCAAGGCAAGCCGGGGCGAAGAAACAGGAAACCGGCAACGATCCAGAAAGTAACCAGAGCCTACCCCCACATCAAGATGATTTGCGGATATATGCTGGTTGTAATGAGCCACCAGACTGGGAGACGGGCACTTCCAGACAAACCGGTTTGACAATATCAACACCCGAACATCATAAATCAGCAGCATTCTACGGGTATAAACAGCTTGACCAGCTATCATTTCCTCTTCGCTTGCATTCATCATTCACCCTTGTATCAAATATGTTGTGAATAGCAGATTAAATACGGAGATATAGCCGACAACAAAATAAAAGCTTATCAAAAAATACTTACTTAATTATTCAATAGAGAGCATTATCGAAAAAAAAGATAGCACTACCAGGACACATTTACACTTCAATCAAAACAATAAGGTAACCAGCCTTACTTAACCTCACGTAGCAGACTTAAAAAGACAATATTGCTGACTAAAAATCCAGCAAATATAACTATGACTTTCCAGCCCACCGACTTCGCTGAGAAACATTAACTTTTATCAAAAAATGCCATATTCATTATCCTCACCTACATTAGCACAACACTAAAAATGAATCAGTGAAAGTTCACTCATACAGATTACCAACCTTGCTAAAAAACAATCACAACAGCAAAAGCATTTATCGAACCAACTGACTTAAATGTTATTGCTGTTATTTATTAAACTGACAAAAATTACCATCCAACTTTATCTACTGAGAGTATTATTATGAAATGTATATCTTCACCCTGCTGTGTATCTTCTGGCAATGTAAACATTCATGAAAGATCAGATAATGAAGAAAGTAGTGTGTCTAAAGCAGATTCTGTAAGACCAATATTGGGCAGCACAAGATTATCACCAGCACCGACCCATGAAGATGGAATTTCTGCGCCGGAGGCAAGGAGCAGTTTACGCCAGAGAATTTCACACTGTATAGACAGAACAATAAGTCGACTATCATGCGTAACTGGAGATAACAATAACGCAGAAATCGAAGAGCTCGTAGAACTAACATCGCCGTCATCAGACGTGGTAAATAACCGCACAATACCAGATACGGATTACAAGATTTACATATCAGAAGAAATGGAAGAGAGCTTAAGGGAAAATTTCAAGATTGCCACCATACTTGAAAATTGTCCCTTTGTGTTAACATTTCGCATCCACTCAAAGGCATTAATAGAGGTTATTTGCAGGGACTATATGGAGAATCAGAGCAGGGTGAGAGAGGAACTTGTGTCTTTAGGGATACCATCAGACAGACATATAGCTGTCGAATTATCACCATTAACAAAGGCAGCTATATTAGAGGCATCTACGACTGAAGAGCTGCAACCAATTAACATAAATTCACCAGTAGCGCCATTAGCCATTGCAGACAGCGATACCGGGCTCGGATCTGAATCTGATAATGAACCCTAAACATTCTCCATACAGCAGTGAGGATAGGACCCTAATTAATTAAAAAACCGTATAGAAAAACATCAATCGTGTTATACAGTACGGTACATTTAACTGCATTCACATATTTTTGTATGATTTTAAAAAAAATCCCCGATGGCATGGTGCCACCGGGGATTAAATAAAAACGAACATGACAAGAGATAAGTGTTACGGAGCAGCTTATCTGGACGCAGATTATCCAGACCAGACCGCCTGAAACCTATGCGTAGATTTACGCGACACTTTTCGGATACTGACAAAACGCTAACGTTCAACCGTTACCGGATCCTGCAAGGCTGCGATGCGCCCATCCGGAAAGGGCGAAAGCCGCAAATCCGCATACCAGGCTTGCGCCATGCTGTTGGAATTGTCGGAATCTGTCATGATGGCCACCAGGTCAACACTATCAATAGACTCGCCAAACACGCGCATCCAGTCTTCCACCACATTGCGCTGAACCTGTTGCCATTGGCCCGGCCCATATTCACGGCCATTAACGGCGATCACATGAATCTTGTCACTGAAGGGGCTTTTCCATTCATCCCCCGTCCGATGCTGATCAGACCAGACATAGACAAGACTCTTAGCCCCCCACATCCCCAGCATTGACATTCGCCCCACATAAATCCTGGCAGCAAAATCCTGCCCTTTACCGGAAGCGGTCCCGTTGCTTGCTTCGGGAAATCGATCCACCTTCCAGGCCCATTGCAGCAGCGGTGTTTCATCCAGATGAACCGTGCGCCGATGATAATAGCCAGACGCACTGCCACGGCTGGTTGCTTTCAAGACACGCCCGTACACCTTATCGATGACGGGTAAATACTCAGTCTTCCCATTAAAACTATGGGCCTCCCAGCCTCCAAGATGTGAGATATTCAGCGACGGTTTATCCGCTTCCGCGACACCTACGGCAAGACAACATAACAGCAAACCTTCCCTGATTTTTCGCATCATGGCCTGTACCAGATATTGTCAGTGACACCTTTCATCTGACCACAGCCCATTTAACAGTGGCAAGTCGATTAACAAGAAATAAGGCCTTACTGCGTCTAGCTTTCAAACCAGTTCACAGTGAGGCGTAATGGTTACATAAATGACTGATCAACACTCTACAAAGTCTGTCTATGGACGCAGAGCCATCGTCATTGGTGGCGGCATCGCGGGACTCTGCGCGGCCCGGGCAGTCAGTGATTTTTTCGAAGAAGTGCTCATTATCGAACGGGACTCTCTGGACAATGGCAGCGTTACCCATAAATCAGCCCCTCAGGCAAACCATACCCATTATCTGTTGAGTGGCGGAGCTGATGCCCTGAACACACTCTACGGCACGGCATTTCCGAACCTCAAAACCGTGGGTGGAATACCCATAGCAAGCGGCAGCGAAACGTTATTTTATAATGGCCTGGAAGCGTCCTACCTGCCGAATTGCACAATGGCAACACCGAGAGATCTGGGCTTCGATGGTTATAGCCAGTCACGCAGTTTAATGGAAAATACCCTTCGTGAAGCCACAGAGAACCAAAGCAACATCTCGCTGTTAAGCGGCGCTACCGTCAACGGATTACTTTGGCAACAAGGAAACGTGAAAGGTATTCACTACAAAAAGAACGCCCATCAAGAGAGACTTGCTGCCGATCTTGTGATCGACTGCGGTGGCCGTGGCAGCCGTATCCTATCCTGGTTAACCTCGGCAGGTTTTCCAAACCCGCCTGAGACCACAATAGATGTCGATCTGGTCTATTGCTCTGCACGCTATGAAGCCAATCAGGATACCTCGCCCATCAAAATTCATGTCGCTCGCGATGCCACCTTAACTAACAGCCGTGTTGGAATGGTCAGCCTCATTGAAGATAACCAGTGGTTTGTGACCCTGATAGGCCAGTTTGGAGATTATCCGCCCAAAGATGAGAAGGGATTTCTGGCATTTTCCCGCACTCTACCCTCAATGAAAGTGTATGAACTGATTAGCAAAACCCAACGCACCAGCGACATCCATCGTTTCCACTTCCCCCGAAGTATACGCAGACATTTCGAGGCTTTATCACCGTTTCCCGAAGGTCTTGTCATGCTGGGCGATACGCTTAATGTCATCAATCCCATTTATGGTCAGGGCATGACCACTGCCATCCAGCAGGCCCAGGAACTGAAAGTAACACTCTCTCGACGACAGCAGTCCGGACAAGGACTGGCAGGCCTTGCACGGGATCTCTTCCACACATATGCAACATTGGTCGATACCCCATGGCAGCTAGCCGCAGTACAGGATATGTTGAATGCCAAAACGCGTATGGAACGGTCGGCAACACTCATGGCATTTGCCCGGCACATGATGGCGATCAACACCCTAGCCGTGGAGCGGACTGACATTCATCAAACCCTGTTAGAAGTATTCCATATGCGAAAGCCCCTCAGTGCGCTCTACACAGACCCCATCATGGAACAAGTCAAAGCCATCGCGCCAAACCTCAATACCGTGCACTCTTCAGGGTAACTTCCCTTCCTGCACAAGAGCGCATACAGTAGGACGCTTTCAAACCAATACCTGAAAAAACAACATACGATCATCGGCCCAGCACCAGAGATACCATGCAATCCCACAAGCCTGCCCAACATAGCACCCTGCTGTTCAATAAACCCTACATGGTACTGACACAGTTTACTGATGCTGAAGAGCGTTCAACGCTGGCAGATTATGTACAGGTAAAAGGGGTCTATGCGGCCGGCCGGCTAGACCGGGATAGCGAAGGACTGCTCCTGCTCACCAGTGATGGTCAGCTGCAAAGCCATATTGCCAGCCCTCAATTTAAACAACCCAAGACCTACTGGGTACAGGTTGAAGGCATACCCTCAGAAGAACAACTGGAACAACTACGCAGGGGAATCATGCTGAAAGATGGCAAAACACAACCTGCAGATGTCCGGCAAATACCAGAACCTGATCTCTGGCCTCGCCACCCACCGGTTCGCTATCGTAAATCAGTGCCAGACTGTTGGCTTGAGATCACTATTCGTGAAGGCCGCAACCGCCAGGTACGGCGAATGACCGCAGCCATCGGTCATCCCACGCTGCGCCTGGTGCGTTATCGGATTGGTCCCTGGACACTCGACGGATTGGCACCCGGGGAGTACCGTGAGATTACGCCACCAGCAATACCTAACAGCCCCCAGTTACATTCACCTGCAAAATCCCTCCAAGGGAAAAAGAACAGCAAGAACCGCTCATCAGGAAAACGTCCCTCATCGTCAGGGACTAAGCGCCCTTATAAATTCAAATCCAAAACGGAGCAGCGAACATCATGATGATAAGCTTTCCACTGGGTCTTCTACGCACAGCATTTATCTCAGCACTGATTAGCATAATGGGGCTTTCACTCATGCCCAATGCTTATGACCCAATACTGAACGTTTGGGATAAAGCCAAACATTTTGCCGCCTTTCTCCTGCTGACCGCCCTCTTTACTAAAGCCTGGCCGAATCGACCGACTTTATTGATAAAGTGCCTGCTATTGTTGCTGTATGGATTGTTGATAGAGTGCCTGCAGGCACTAACACCTGACCGTCATTTCTCTCTACTGGATTTATTGGCCAATGCTACAGGCATTGCTGTGTTTGCAAGCCTAATACAGTTGAAAACGCTGTTTTCAAAAACAGGAGAAAACGGGCCAGATCAGGCCAAGGTGCAGGTCAATTCACCTGCACCAGACAAAGACTCAATAGCTGATATGAAAACGACGGAACAGGAAAGCGACGACCCATAGCGGACCAATCAGCAGGAACTGCAAATCCTTAAAAAAGGATGGTTTCTTGCCTTCGATATGGTGCCCGATGAACTGAAATATCCAGGCAATGACAAACAGAGTCAAGCTCACAGGCACCAATACCGGCTCAATGTTGACAATGACCAGCAGCATTAATGACACGCTGACCGCCATGGCTACCGCCAGACGGATCGACAGGCGCACATAAAATAACAATGCCCCCGACATGAATACGGTTGCCACACTCCAATGAAGAGCCCAAAGTAATCCGATGACACAAAACGTGATCAGCGGCACACAAACCCAGTGAATCAGTTTATTGGTTTTATTTCGGTGACTGTCACCGTATTCAACAAACCACTCCTCCAGCGATTTCATTGGCAATTCTCCTGTATTCATTCTTATTGTCAGGCCAGACAATGACAAACTATCCCGGTGGAACACCTGAAAACAACCATCGGGTGCACAATCAACGGCTCATTGTTTGCCGTTTCTTGGACAGAGTCAACATAAAGAACCATAGTACTAAATATGATTGACTCACGCCTCCGATTAATCCACAGCGGTTAGCCGGTTATATGCCAGGGCTTTGTGTATAATGCCCGCTGTTTTTTTCAGCAGCCAGTTATACGGGATCCCCAATTCATGGAGTCATTTCTCAACGAGGATATCGCCAACCATTTCGCCCAACAGGGACTGGGTGATTTTACCCGTCTGTGGGATCTCAAGCTGGATTGGTTTGAGCCCGTCAACGAGCGACGGGATGGCTGGAGCGGTGTGAGCCGTTACACCCTGCCTGGCGATCAACCATTACAGGTTTTCATCAAACGTCAGCAGAACCACAACACCCGCCAGTTGTTGCATCCGATTCGCGGGGTACCGACCTTCCAGCGCGAATACCATAATATCAAGCTGTTTCGGTCACACGACATCCCGACCCTGACACCACTCTATTTTGGCGAACGCCGTACTGATAATAATGACCAAGCCATCCTGATAACTCTGGCACTGGAAGGTTATGAGAATCTGTTTAACTGGTACCGCAATACGGCACCAACTCAGCCGGAAGCAACCATTCAAGCAGTACTGATGAGCATCGCCCAGGTCGTACGCAGATTACATGATCACGGGCTGGCCCATTACTGCCTCTACCCGAATCACATTTTTGTCCGGACAGATAAAACCGCTATCAGCCCCTTGGACTCGAACCCTGAAATCATCCGCCTGATTGACCTGGAAAAGGCCCGATGGCAACCCATCAACCACATCCGCCGATTTAAAGATCTGGAATGTTTTATGCGACATGCCCAGAGCTTCTCACTCACTCATATTCACTATTTACTGGATTGCTATTTTAGTGAAGGCCCAGTCCCAGGCGGAAAACGCCTGCATCAAAAGCTTCTCAGAGCACTGAAAGCAAAGAAACAGCGCTTGCCTGACTTTTATCGGGACTGAGATCCGTTCCAAGAAGCATTCTGCTAACCGTTTTTTTTAGGCCGCAGGGTTAACTCACCATCCATAATCACCATGGAAACCGGACCCGCGGCCATCACACGACCTATATCGCTGTCATCAGGTACAGATATCAGATAAAACGGCTCCAGTCGGCGACCAATCAGCGATGCTAAACCGCCTCCCACCAAGGGCTGGATAGCATCTAGCCCAAGATCCAGATTGGCCGAACTGATCGTCATTTCATCCAAAAATACCGCTTGCTCAGATACATCGAATACTAGTCGGGCGCTGCCATTGAGGATAACCGGGGCAGGTTTCGTCAACAGGGCGCCTGCCAGATCGACATCAAACTGGCCGTCCAGAGTAAAACTAACCCTTTCACCATTCTGATCAAACCGAATAACCGGCGTATCGAGGTACAGTTGCGAGTGGATGTTGGCGGGCAACTCCACCGGCACCAGCCGCGGCGCCTGAAACTGCCCGTTGACAAGATTCAGAAATTCCGCCTCTTTTAGGGTGACATCATCTGTTACACCACAGGCAGCCAAAAGACCAAAAACAAGTCCTGATGCCGCTATCCTGATTACTTTGAGCACTGCCATTCCTGTTTTCACCTTTCATCCAGAAGAAAGAGCTTATCTGAAAAATTATTGCCATGGCCAAGCTAATGAACCACTGGGGCTAAATGTTTTTAATCAGCATCTTTTATATTAAAAGCAAGAAAAATTACAAAAAATAATAAAAACCAATAATTTTATACAAACTCAGGCCCACAAACATTGTCCAACTTCTCAGATGACACAAAAACGATGTTTTCAAATACGCGCTTATTAACTCAAACACTGCGGAAAGAATGGGTTATTAGGGTCCAGTCAAAGTTAATTTTGGAGGAGAGCAGCAAATGGAGATTCAAGGGAATATTGATCGTACACCAAACGCGGATACAACCCTCCATACTCCACCATCCAATGGCATACTGGATAAAGTACGCGAATTCTTCAGGTATTTATTATGCTGTCTTTGTTGCTACACGTGCATCCGAAGCAGAACAACCACACCATCCCCGACCACAGCAAGTGTGATACCAACCGCTGCAAGCCTGACAACACCATCCTCAGGCACAATTGAACCGCCGCGCACCACCCCCACATCTCGGGCTGGACGTATCTTGATATCGCCAGAACCATCTAGCCCTACAGCTGGACGAACCTTTGCGGTATCAGAAGAACCACCCCGCTCTACAATGATCAGAGACCCAAGAAGCACACTTGGACTCTCACGACCAACGGCACTGCTCTCAGCGAATCGCTATACACGAGCAGAACTCAACCCAGCATGGATCACCGAGTATATTCTTGCATTACCACAAACTCACCGCTTCGATGGCCTGATTGTTTTAGCCAACAGCTTAAATTGCCAACCACGAGCACTCCTAGCAATTCTACAAAGCATCCGTGCAGACACCTCTACTCAAAGGCAAACTATCCGTGACATCACCGAACAGCTGGAACAGGCACTCAGTAACGCCAATGGCTCTGCGCTTGAATGCTCTGGCCCTGACCGAAATGCGCTGAACGAATGGCTTCAGATGGCTCAAAATCATGAGAACGCCGAGTACCATCTATCGGCTTTAAGCCGACTCTTTACGCTTCTTAACAAGCCCGTGCCTGTGGATATACGCTACGCAGCCGGCGATCCTACGCAAACGACCCATCCTGCGGCCGGTAAACACTGGGGCACGCTCATTCGCTCGACATCCCCCCACCATTCGATCGAGTGCCGTTTTCAACAAGGCAGCATTACTCATCGCCAAACCCACGTAAATTGCAATGTCATGTTCAACCCATCCAATGACTCACTCGGCACCCGGGGAGGCGGTGGCGCTGAAGGTGCAATTATTAACGCAGTCGGCAGTAATAATTTCAATCGAGCCAATGGACAGCTATTGCGCGCGCACGGCAGGGCACAAAGGCCCAGAGCCCAGCTCACCGTGCCCGATGGATTTGTTGGAACAACAACAGAAACGGGTGACCTGTCCAGCCAAGGGATAGAAGTTCTTGTCAGCCAGGTCGCACCTGTTCGCCAGCGAAACAACCCTCAACATGATTTGCTCATAAGGACATGGTACAACGCCTTCCTTCAAGCCGTAGAGTATTTACCAGCGGAAGAGACCGCACGAATTGCAAGTACCGCATTGGGCGCGGGTATTTTTGGCTGGAGTCCTGCTGAAAGCCTGAACGCGGCCAAAATAGCGCTGTCACAGCTTCCACCAGCAGTCGCTGCACGCATTGAGTCGTTCGTCATTATTGACCAACTGGACCCACAAGGCAGGGGAGCCAGCCGAGGCGATGCGGTATTAGATGCCTTCAGGGCGGTCTTTGCTGATAATGAAAGCACACATTCACCCGCCGCATCCCCAACGGCAGGCACGCCAGTATTCCCCTCCCGAAGGCCAAGGGGCCACCGCCGCCTGACAAGGGATCCCCTCCTCGACACTGAGATTTCTGCAGAGACCATCCGGAGGCATCGTTCAGCCCGCCATGAAGCGAGCGGAGAAACCGTTTTGCACGGGGTAGTCCATCATGACACGAGACCGACATTTGACAGCAGCCTCTCTGGCTCAATCGCCACGACACCTACAGAAGCCCCGACCTCAACGGCGCGGCCAGCAGATGAGAGTGGCGACAATACATGCCCTATGTGTCTAGAGGCCCGATTGCCACAAGAGCGCAGGTGGGAAATTGATCATGTAGCCACCTGTCAGGCATGCCATGAAACACATGTCGAAAACCTGAGACGTGAACTGCAACTTTCCCGCTACGAGCGTCCAGTTATTAACCGTACGATCGTCAGATTACCCGGGCACGAAAATAGTAGCACAGGCACAATAGCAATGACGTTCATGGGCCGGACAGTGGACAACCGTATCAATGACAGATTCGTTGCTATTCCGGAGAAGTCGGAAACTCACTATCTACCGCGTAACCCTCTTGGCGAGGAAATGGCCAGACTGTTTACAGAAATCAACAGACTTCATTTAACATATCAAATAGACGAATCTGGCACATTTGTATCAGCCATCGCGGATGATAACGGTAGAGTCAGTGATGATCTCCCACGCGAGTTACGGGGTCGCTTAACGCCTTTTACCAAAGTCCACAATAACACTACGATAACGGTAAGCGGTCGCGAACAGCACATTGCAGATGTCGATTTGCAAGCTCACGGTCTCCAGCCCGCCTACGGCTTGATTTTCAGAATCCATATGAAAACCAGAACCGATGGTGGCGAGACGAGACATGGATACCCAGACCCCACCTATCCTGTACGCTTCCTTGATGAAGTAAGAGCCGTGCGTGAAAAATATGGTTTCCAAGAGGAACTGGATACAACAGAACTTGAACGCTTAATTGAAGTGGAGAGACGGGAAAGACGAATTCCTCGATCCCGTTAAATGATCCACCAGGTTCATTATTCTTTTTCAACTGAATAAAAAAAGGGAGAGCTGGCGGACTCTCCCTTTTTCGTGTGCTGACGTAACCGTGTGCCGTTAGGCCAGGGCGCCCTTGGCGCGCTCTACGATCTGGGTGAATGCACCCTTCTCGTGAACAGCCAGGTCAGCCAGAACCTTACGGTCGATTTCGATGTTGGCCTTCTTCAGACCCGCAATCATGCGGCTGTAGGACAGACCGTTTGCACGGGCGCCGGCGTTGATACGGGCGATCCACAGTGCACGGAACTGACGCTTGCGCTGACGACGGTCACGGTAGGCATACTGGCCAGCCTTGGTAACCGCCTGCTTGGCTACGCGGAATACTCGTGAACGAGCGCCGTAGTAACCTTTGGCCTGCTTCAGAACTTTCTTGTGACGACGACGGGCGACGACACCACGCTTAACACGTGCCATAGCTTAACTCTCCAAAAACCTTAAAACTGAACAAAAAGACAATTAGACGCGAAGCATCCGCTCAACCAGCGGCTTGTCCGCAGGGCACACCAGATTGGTGCCACGCAGCTGACGCTTACGCTTGGTGGTCATCTTGGTCAGGATGTGGCTCTTGAAGGCTGACTTACGCTTGAAACCGCTGGCGGTTTTCTTGAAGCGCTTGGCAGCTCCGCTTTTGGTCTTCATCTTAGGCATTGCTAAAACTCCGCATTTGGGCGATCGGTCCCACTTCCGGGGAAGGGTTAACCCGATGCCGATTTGAGTAAAAAAACAAAGTATTCCAGAAAAAGGAAACCTGCCCGACCGTGAGACCGGACAGGTTTACCGGTTTACCGAATTACTTTTTCTTTCGGGGTCCAAGGATCATGATCAGTTGACGGCCTTCCATCTTCGGACGCTGTTCCACGACACCCACTTCTTCCAGGTCCTTTTCAACCCGGTTGAGGAGTTCCATGCCCAGCTCCTGGTGAGCCATCTCCCGACCGCGGTATCGCAGCGATACCTTGGCCTTGTTGCCCTCTTCAAGGAAACGTATCAGGTTGCGCAGTTTTACCTGATAATCCCCTTCTTCAGTCCCCGGACGGAATTTGACTTCCTTCACCTGGGTCTGCTGCTGCTTCTTCTTGGCAATCGCTTTCTGTTTCTTTGTTTCGTACAGATGCTTGCCATAATCCATGATTTTACAGACCGGTGGCTCGCTGGTCGCGTTGATTTCCACCAGGTCCAGTCCAGCACTAACGGCCTGCTCAAGAGCGTCACGGAATGCGACTATGCCGACCTGCTGGCCATCAGCGCCTATCAGACGTACTTCTTTTGCACGAATATTCTGATTAATCGGTGCAGCAGGTGCCTGCCGCCGATCCCGTGGGTTAGGACGTTTAATTGCTATATCTCCTGTTTATTCGTCGGAAGCCGTCGCTACACGGCCACGTCTGGCAATCTCTGCCGCTAGCATTCCCTGGAATGCTTCAATCGTCATGGAACCAAGGTCTTCCCCGGAGCGCGTACGGACGGCGACAGTGCCGGATTCTACTTCCTTATCCCCTACAACAACGAGATAAGGTACACGTTCAATCGTGTGCTGGCGGATTTTAAAGCCGATCTTCTCATTTCTCAAGTCCGCTTTTACCCGGAAACCCTGTTCTTTAAGGGTTTTTTCCACTCCGGTGACGTAATCGGCCTGTGCATCGGTGATGTTCAGCACCGCGACCTGCACAGGCGCCAGCCAAACCGGGAACCGGCCTTCATAATGTTCAATCAGAATACCGATGAAGCGTTCGAAGGAGCCCAGGATTGCACGGTGCAGCATGACCGGGGTCTTACGCTCGCCATCTTCATCGACATACTCGGCACCCAGTCGACCCGGCATGGAGAAATCCACCTGCACCGTACCGCACTGCCAGACACGACCCAGGCAGTCCTTCAGGGAGAACTCAATCTTCGGGCCGTAGAACGCACCTTCACCGGGCAGTTCCTCCCAGGGCAGACCTTTCGCATCCAGCGCTTCAGCCAGTGCTTTTTCCGCTTTATCCCAGCTTTCATCAGAACCGACCCGCTTCTCGGGACGCGTGGAAAGCTTGTAGATCAGATTCTCGAAACCAAAGTCATCGTAAACTTCGTGCAGGAAGTCGATGAAGTCAGACACTTCATTCTGGATCTGGTCTTCGGTCACAAAGATATGCGCATCATCCTGAACAAATCCGCGCACACGCATGATCCCGTGCAACGCACCGGACGGCTCGTTACGGTGGCAGGAACCGAATTCCGCCAGACGCAACGGCAGGTCACGGTAGCTGCGCAGCCCCTGATTGAACACCTGCACGTGGCAGGGGCAGTTCATTGGCTTGATGGCAAAATCGTGGTTTTCGGAACTCGTTGTGAACATGTCGTCCTTGAACTTGTCCCAGTGACCGGATTTTTCCCACAGACTGCGATCAACAACCTGCGGCGTTTTAATCTCCAGATAGCCATGATCACGCTGCTTCTGGCGCATGTACTGCTCCAGCACCTGGTAGATGGTCCAGCCGTTCGGATGCCAGAACACCATGCCTGGCGCTTCTTCCTGCAGGTGGAACAGATCCAGCTTCTTCGCCAGCTTACGGTGATCCCGCTTTTCCGCTTCTTCAATACGCTTGATGTACGCTTTCAGCTCTTTCTTATCGCCCCAGGCGGTACCATAGACACGGGTCAACATCTTGTTCTTGTTATCGCCCCGCCAGTAGGCACCGGCCAGCTTGGTCAGCTTGAACGCTTTCAGGAAACGGGTATTGGGCACGTGGGGACCACGACACATATCAACGTATTCTTCATGGTGGTACAGACCGACCTGCTCAACGGAATCATCCATCTCGTCGATGATTTCCATCTTGTAGGTTTCACCACGTTCTTCAAAAATACGACGAGCTTCTGCTTTGGGCGTCCATTTCTTGATCACGTCGTAGCTTTTGCTGATCAGATCCTGCATACGCTTTTCCAGCACCTGCAGGTCTTCCGGCGTGAAGGGCTCATCAGTATCGATGTCGTAATAGAAACCTTCCTCGATCACCGGGCCAATTGCCATTTTGGCATTTGGACGCAGCTGCTTGACTGCATGACCAATCAAGTGCGCGCAGGAATGGCGGATAATCTCCAGACCTTCCGGGTCGCGGGGGGTAATGATCGCGAGTTCAGCATCATCGCTGATGGTTTCACAGGCATCCATCAGCTGGCCGTTCACACGACCGGCCAGGGTGGACTTGGCCAGGCCGGGACCGATATCGGCAGCCACATCCAGGATGCTCAAAGGGTTGTCGTATTGGCGCTTGCTACCGTCAGGAAGGGTAATTACGGGCATCAGGGGTCCTTACTGTTATCAGTGGCGACCCGTACCAAGGGCCGCATGAGGCTCAACGTTTTGCCTACCGAAATAATGACTGCCACCTGAAGCATCACACTCACAGGCCACAGAAAAATAAAAGCAATTAAATCAGACAGGCAGGCATACAAAAGAAGTTGTTATACGGACTGCAGAAAAATTGTCAACCGCAAACCTTGGAATTGGTAAAAATGAAGCCGCCATCCCTTGTGCATCCTGCGGAAAACCGACATCACAATCCCTACCAGACTGTGCGCACTTTTCGACTCATACCCGGTGATGGATAGCGATCCATCGTCTCAGCAGTCACCAGCGCTACTGGCGTATACTGGTTGCCCATGCAATTACCCATGGCTTTATTAATACCGTAAATACCCTGCTTTTCAGGAAACCACTCTACCGTCGCCAACAGCTGACCATTACGCAACCAAGGGCGCGCTGACATCAGGTTATCAAACCCTGTCACCAAAATCTGGTTTTGCCGGCCAGCTGCCTCAATCGCCATCAGGGCGCCAACCGCCATATTGTCTCCGGCAGCAGCAATCCCTTTCAGATTCGGGTATTTCTTCAACCACCCAGCGACAATCTTTTCCGCTTGATCTTTTTGCCAACCTGCAGCTTCTATGGCAACCACTTTCAATCCCGCCGCCTTGAGTGCATGACGAAAGCCCGTCACCCGTTCAAAGGAACTGGTATCCCCCGGCCGTCCCGCCAGTATGGCCACCTGATCACCCTTCGAAAGACGACTAGCCAGTAACTCCGCCACGTCTTTTGCCGCCGCCCGGTTATCCGGGCCAACCCACGGAATAACCAGTTGTTTATTACCCATCAACCGGGTATCCAGACGACTGCCTATATTGACGACACACACGCCCTGCTTCCTGGCCTGAAGCAGTTCAGGCAACAATGCCTGATCATCGGCGGGCGCCAGAACAATACCCGACACATGACCTGCCAGTAATTGCCGTAAGAAAGCGCGCTGCACGGCGACATCCCCTTCCTGCAGTGCACCACCGGCATTGAGACGAAAAGGTGACTGGCCAGACTGCTGGTACGTTCTCGCCGTATTTTCTACCGATTGGTAGAACTGACCATCCAGGCCATGCAAAACCAACCCGATCACCGGTTGCGGTTCGGCGTTTTTCCCTGCGGATGGCTGTCCATGATCGACAGCCATGGCTTCAGCGCTGCAATAAAGACATATAGCCAGCGTGTACCTGCTGATGAACCTCATCACTTTCTCACACCAGGCTTGCTCAGGAGCTTACAGTGTAGCCTGCAAATCAACAGACAAGCCGCTAACACGCGTTGACTGTCGTATTAAACCGTTGGAAGTCATGCCCCTGTACACGTGTTTTCTAAACTGCCGCTGCCTTTTGTCCGTATAGTGTATTATCCCGCTACTGATACAATGCCCACACCATGATCATTGCTGACCTGAATAAATGAGCCAAAAACGCCCGAACACTGACAATTACCTGGATATTTTCCTGAACGACCGCCCGCTCATGGACGTCCGTGCACCGGTGGAATTCAGCAAAGGTGCGTTTGCCCATTCAACCAACCTGCCATTGATCAATGACCGGGAACGGGAACAGGTTGGCATCCGCTACAAACACGAAGGACAGGCCGCCGCCATTGCCCTGGGCAATGAACTGGTGTGTGGCAAGGAACGTGACGCACGAATAGAAGGTTGGATGCAGCATGTCCAGACCAATCCGGAGGGCTACCTCTATTGTTTCCGTGGCGGACTGCGCTCACATACTGTGCAGGCCTGGCTTCGGGAACAGGGTATTGACTATCCGCTGGTCACGGGCGGTTACAAGGCCCTGCGCCGATTCCTGATTGATGAAATGGAAGAATCTATCAAACAGTGTCGTTTTTTCATCCTGAGCGGCAAAACCGGCACCGGTAAAACACGACTACTGACAACCCTTTCTGGCCATGTCGACCTGGAAGGCATAGCCAACCACCGGGGCTCCAGCTTCGGACGCCGCATTGGCGGCCAGCCCAACCAGATTGATTTTGAAAACGCCCTGTCTGTCGCGCTGTTGAAGGAACGGCATTTCAGGACGGGTACGGTCATTCTGGAAGATGAGAGCAAGCTGATTGGCCGCTGCAGCCTTAGCCAGGAATTCCGGGAAAAGATGCAGCTCGCTCCCATTCTGCTTCTGGAAGAAGACCTTGAGTACCGCGTGCAGATTACCCTTGAGGAATACGTGGAAGAAAATCTCAAAGAGAATATTGCCGCCTATGGGGAAGAAGGTTTTGAGCGTTATGCCGAAGCACTTCTGGCCAGCCTGGACAGAATTCGCAAACGTCTGGGCGGCGCCCGCCATCAGGAGCTGCGCGCGATCATGGAGCAGGCACTGGCAGAACAGCGCAACGGTTCCATTGAGCGTCACAGAGAGTGGATTCGCACGCTATTGGCTGACTATTACGACCCCATGTACGAGTACCAGCTAGGTAACAAACAAGGTGAAGTCGTACTGAAAGGTGACCGTAATACCATTCGTGAGTGGGTGGCAGAATATCTGCCCCAGCAAAGCGCAGCCGCATAAGCGACGAAAGGCGTACTGCACTACTCACGCAGTACGCCTCAACAGAACACGTTCAGATCACCATCATCCGGTCTACATGGCCAACTTCATGGCCAGCAGTCCTCCCAGCGTAAACGCAATACCGAGTACTTTCACTGGATGCAGCGTCTCATGGAAAAACAACCGACCAATAATCGCGGTTGCAATAATCCCGAGGCCACCCCAAACCGCATAAGCAACACTGAGATCAATATGGCGTATGGCCAGGGCCAGGAAACCAAACGCGGCAATCTGAACCACCATCACCGCCAAAGCCAGTAGCTTGTGACGGAAACCGTCAGACAGTTTGGTCATGACATTACCCAGCACATCACACGCTGAGGCTGCCACAACCAGCATCAAGGCAATAACAGGCACATTATTCATTATGCTGCCCCCTCCATGCGCATGGATGACGTAGTCACGTCTCTGGAATGTGTATCCAATGAACTGCTGTTGTCGTCAGAATTTTCCGCCAACTTTTCCCCAAGGTTCATCAGCACCAGTCCGGTCAACAAGCAGCCGATGGCAACCAGCTTCCAGGTCGAGAAGGTTTCGTGGAAGAAAAGCCAGGAGATCCCACTGATCAACAGCAGGCCAACCCCTTCCCACATGGTATAGGCCAGTGCCAGGGGGATTTTTCGAACCGCCTGCGCCAAACAGTAATAAGACAGAGAAATAAGAACCGCCATGGCGCCATAACCCAGCCAGGGGTTCTGTTCAGCCGCGAGTTTCATAAACGAAGTGCTGGCCACTTCGGTCACAATCGCCGCCAGCAGCATAAGCCAGTAATACATGATGACACCTGCGTCACACAGTAGTTAATTGTTTTGAACGAATAAGAGAAACGGCAGGTAAGCCTGCAAGGCTTATCCACCCGGTGAGCAGGTGGTGAGCTAAAGCTCTGAGCGCCAGTAGCGTTCAGCTTTGTGGAAGGCGAGAAGACTGTACATCGAATACATACTCAATCAGTGAATGGGTAATCCCACTGACTGCAGAGCGTAACCGTTGCGGTCAAACACTGCAATGGCGGGGAATACGGTAAAAACACCCGCCATGCTTGCCATGAAAGATCAGCGTCGTTTTCCTACCTGCAGGATAGCCGGTGGTTTTGCCCACAACACCCGGTATTTGCCTGTACGTTGTGAGACTTCGATTTCCTGGTTGGCATCCAGGTTTTCAATCACGGTTTCCTGTAGATCCCGGTTAGGCCATCGAATGACGACCTTGTCCACCTCTGTATGTTTGGCAAGACCAAAATGCAACACCAGGGAATTCGTTGCGCCAAACTGTCCGCCGGACTGCACTTCCTTCACCTGCAACATATCATCGGCATAGAGCGTGACTCTTGCACCGACTGCCATAGCATTGGTATCCGGCAGTTCCGCCTTGAGCTTTATCCTAAGCCAATGATTGTCATTGCCCTTGTTGCGCAATAATAAACTGGGCCAGAGGTCACCAGGAGCTGCTCCGCCGTTGTTGGTCGCCACATCCAGAAAACCATCATGGTCAAAATCGGTAAAGGCGGAGCCATGGCCTTTGCCAAACAGTGACAACATCTCAAACGGAGTTATGTTGGTGAAGGTATCGTCACCATTGTTTTCATAAAACAGGAACGGTTCAGCCTGCTGCATATAGGGACCACCAGCGCCAAACAGCAAATCTTCATAGCCGTCATTATTCCAGTCGCCATGATTGGAGCCCATCATGCCTAACGGGATAAATCGGGAAGATGCAGCAATATTGGTGAATGTGCCGTCACCGTTATTTTTGAAGATCGTGGTGGCTGAATGCCATTCCCGCTCAGAATACCCTTCATCCGCCAGTAAGTTGCTGCACGTGCAGATAGGGCCAAACCCCCACTTTTCATCAGATGACACCACGTACTGCCCGGCAAACAGATCCATATGACCGTCATTGTTGTAGTCGAACATAAAGGACATATAGCCCTTCTGACCTAACTGCTCGCCCAAACCGGCCTCTTCACTGACATCGGTAAAGGTACCATCCTGGTTATTGCGATAGAGCCACTTCGCATCCCAACCCTGGGCCCAGATATCTGGCCAGCCATCATTGTTATAATCCCCGAAACTGATGCCTACTGTTGCTTTTGTCCTGAGTCCGGCACGAACTGTGGTGTTTTCATACGTACCATCGCCCCGATTCCGATAAAGACGATTCGGCCCCCAGTTATCAGCAATAACAATGTCAAGATAACCATCGAGATCGTAATCTGACCAGGCCACCACCATGCCGGAACCTTCGTTATGAGCAAGCCCTGACGGCTCAGTGATATCCTTGAAGGTCAGGTCACCCATATTTTTGAGTACCTGGGTCGGGCCGGGGCCATCGTAGTTGCAACAATGCCTGAACAGATCCGGTCGTCCATCGTTATCCACATCACCCGCACTGAAAATGATCGGGCTACCAAGATTGGCCACCAGATCTTCTGCCGGTATCTTGCGAAAAGCCCTTCCCTTCAGGTTCTTATAGACTTGGGGCGGCATGTATTTTCGTTCCCAGACCAGCTCATCCCAGTTGTCGTTATCCAGGTCAATGAATGAGATGGAGCCAGTGCCTCCCCAGCGATCAATACCCATCGCCTCAGTAACATCTTCAAACGGAAATGACTCCCAATCCCGGTAGGGAAAGAGGTTGCGAATAGAGGATTTTTCGAAAACACCGGAATCAGGTTCATCCAGAAAACGCCGTCCCTGTAATCCCAGTTCAATCAACATCACATGCCAGCGGGTATCCAACACTGAGTCGGTCAATAAACGGTTGGCACGTACACCATAGGGATACGCTTCCCGGTATTGTCCCAGCCGGAAATAGGCCTGGCTGATAGCAAAAATGATTGAACCGTTCTGCTCTGCTACCGGGTTGTACTGACCTGATGGTCCATACAATGCCAGTACTGTCTTGAACTCTCCCAGGTACATCAGCAACCAGGCATAATTCTCCAGAGCCTTGACCTGATCGCTGTCGGACAACTGTTCAATGTAGGTTGCAATTTTCTTCTGCAGGACATCGCGCCGTGCATAGTAATCCGCCTCATGCATGAAGCAAACAATACCGGGAAAAGGTTCGTCGCGGATGACAATGTTACTGATGATGTTACGGATATAATGCTCATCCGCTGTATCAGCCTCAGCACTGGACGCCTTGCAGTTATCGTAAATTTGCGTCGGGAAAAAATTCTGTGATTTCGGTGTTCTGGGCAAATCTGCCGTATTCACAGTGGCAACAGCACCAATCAGAAAAGGGTCATCCCAATCGTTATGAGTCACAGCAGGCGCAACAATGGTTTCCGACGGACTGACAAAACCATCGCCAGGCACAGAAGTACTGTCACGCTGTTCCTCGGCATGATCATGGTTTTCATGTGCTTTTGCCTGAGGCAACACACAAACCAAAGACAGTAGAAAACCAGCAAAGATCAGAAGGTAACGGCGACCGGCAACCAGATAATCATCCATGAACACACCTTATCCTTGGAGCATTGGGTATCAATGTTATTAAAGCAGTCCATTGAAAAAGCGACACCCACAGAACGTCCGTGACCCTGCCCCCTTGCAGGGTTAGAATCCCCAGGCAACAACAAAACAGCCTGCATCAGGATTACGGCTATCATGACAACAATTTTCGACCAGGTGGTAGATCGCACCCAGACCAACAGCCTGAAATGGGATCGTTACCGGGACCAGGATATTCTGCCTATGTGGGTGGCGGATATGGATTTTCGTTCTCCTCCTGAAATTATTACCGCCCTCCATGAGCGTATTGAGCACGGCGTATTCGGCTATACCCATGCCAGTGAGACACTGGTGCAGCGGGTGGTAGACCGGCTGCAGAACCTGTACGACTGGCGGATTGAGCCCGACTGGCTGGTCTGGTTACCCGGCACGGTCTGCGGTCTTAACATTGCCGTACGTGCCGTCGCCGCAGAAGGTGAGACCGTAGCTACGCCGGTACCGGTGTATTACCCTTTCCTGCTGGCGCCACCGCAAGGCGGTCGTCGCATGATCAGCGTTAACTGGCGCCTGGGAGATAATGGCTGGTACCTGGATCTGGATGAACTGGAAAGCCGGATTACCAGTGACACCCGCCTGTTCATGCTCTGCAATCCCCAGAACCCCAATGGTCGAGTACTGACCCGGGAAGAATTGCAGGCGATTGAAGTACTCTGTCGTCGACACGACCTGGTGGTCTGTTCCGACGAAATCCACTGCGACCTGATACTGGATCGACAACGTGAACACATCCCCTATGCCAGCCTGAGCGATTTCAGCTCAGAACGTTCCATCACTCTGATGGCGCCTTCCAAAACATTCAATATTGCGGGTCTGGCCTGTGCTTTTGCCGTGATTCCCGATCCGGAACTCCGTAAGCAGTTCAACAAGACAAAAGCCGGTATCGTTCCGTCAGCCGACGGCATGATCACCGGGTATACGGCGGCAGAAGCCGCTTATACCCACGGCGAGCCCTGGCGCCTGGCATTGCTGGATTATCTTCGCGATAATCACGATTATTTACTGCAAAGCATCAACGAGATGCCCGGCCTTTCCATGCAACCGCTGGAAGCGACCTACCTGGCCTGGATTAATGTGGCAGAGTTGGGACTGAAAGACCCGAAAGGCTTTTTTGAAGAGCACGGCGTCGGCCTGTCACCCGGTGCGCAGTTCGGTGATCCCGACCACCTGCGCCTGAACTTCGGCTGCCCAAGAAGTCAGCTGGAGCAAGCCCTGGAACGCATGCATGCGGCTGTGACGAAACACAGTTAGGACTGTCTCGTAGTGTCCCAGCCGTGCTTTCACAGTATGCTGGGACATCGTTTTGTTTTCATGCTGGTAGCAGGATAGCCGTGCAACACCCATCGTCTTCTGTTTACACCCTTGACACCATTGGCATTGCTCATTCCTGCTATCGGGAAAAATTCGGCATTCCACGCCAACCCGGACTGGCAACTGCCGCGACAGCCTTTATTGAATTGCTACCACCGTATAACCGGCCGGAAGCGCTACAGGGACTGGACGGTTTCTCCCACCTCTGGCTTCAGTTCATTTTCCACCAGACTTTGGCGGAAGGTTGGCGGCCCACCATCCGTCCTCCTCGGCTAGGGGGTGAGGCAAGGGTCGGTGTCTTTGCCAGTCGTTCAACCCACAGACCCAATGGCCTGGGCCTGTCAGTCGTTAAACTGAAAGGTATTGATACCCGAGACGGAAAGGTCATTATCGAACTGGAAGGCAGTGATCTGCTGGATGGCACTCCAATTGTGGACATAAAACCCTACCTGCCCTGGGCGGATGCTGTTACCGATGCGCAATGTGGATTTGCCCCGGAACCGCCACTGAAAAGAGATGTTCGTTTTACACAGGGTGCTGCGCTTTCCTGCCAGCACTATGAAGCATCAACAGGACGTCCACTCCAAACACTGGTCATACAAGTGTTGTCACAGGATCCACGTCCGGCCTATCTGCACCGACGTCCCGGACGCAGCCATGGCATACAGCTCTGGGATCAGAACATTCGCTGGCAGGCCAATGACGATCACTTCCTCGTGACTGACATTGAACCTGTCGAGTTGTTGCACGAAAGTACTGCGTGATCTTTCGACCCGTGATCGGATAAGGTACAGTAAGCAAACCCTGTCACTGGCACAGCTGATCCGGTTCAGATCATTTCTGTTCGCCAGTGACTGACAATAATAAGAAACCTGTCCCGAGACAGGTCGGATTCGATCATGAAACAAGCCATTATCCTATCCCTGCTGGTTGCCACTATTGGCATGAGTGGTTGCGCAAGCGTTCAAACCTCATCGTCTACTGCATCGGCTCAACCGGCAACGACCTCGGAAAGCAACGCTGAAGAGGAACTGAAGGATTTCGCCTATTATTCGAGACCGGCCCGGAACGGCCTCAAAGCCGTCGGCCGCTCCATCTACTGGTTGTTTGACAGTTCCGCCAGCCTGATTGGCGATGGATTGGGTGCAACCCGCGACGCCATTCCTGTCTCTGTTCGCGAAACAGTGTCAGATGGTGCTGCAAAAACCACTGATCTGACTAAGGACGGTGCCCTCTACGCGCTATCTTTCATGCCCGATGATATCCATCCGCTGTTACCGGATGAAATTGTCCGCAGTATTCCTGCACCGTCAGAACCCGCCAAAGCCAATCCTGAAACACTGCCGGACTCGGGACAGGCCATGGTTTACGTGATTCGTCCCCACTTTACCGGTGTGTTAAATCACTTTGAGGTTTACCTCAACGGCAAAATGCCAGAAGACCGAATGGGTTACACACAACATTATGAGTACCTGGCGTTTCCCGTCGAACCGGGTCGACACACCATATACTCCAAAGGGGAAAACTGGTCTGAAATAGGCATTCAATTGCGTGAAGGGGAATTTATCTTCCTGGAACAGAAAGCCAGCCGCGGCCTGTTCCTCAGTAATCAAACCCTGCATAGCCTGCCGCTGGACAAGGCGCGTACCTACCTGGCCTTTACAGAACCCGGCACACTGGAAAGTGGTGAGAGCATGCCGGACTACCGGCGCAATGCGTCACACCTGTTCGCTACGGCTACGGAACGAACAGGCAAACGCCTCGGCGAAGCGACCACTGTTATTACTGAAACACTGTCATTCAACGAGGAATAATTTCAGGTCACTCAGTGGGGTCGCTGGTCGGATGTGGTCACCGTTCCCCGCTGAACCAGTTCAGGTTCAATAACCACTAAGTGCTCGCGTTCACCGTTCCCGGCAATCGCTGCGATCAATGCCTCCGCTGCCATTTGTCCCATCTTGTCGCCTGATTGACGAATCGTCGTTAGTGGTGGACTGGTGTAAGCGGTCAAGGCAATATCGTCGTAACCGATCAGCGCAATATCTTCGGGAATACGTAAGCCCTGTTCCTGAATGGCACGCATGGCTCCCATGGCCATAAGGTCGTTAGCGGCAATAACCGCATCCGGCCGCTCCGGAAGATGCAATAAACGACACATGGCTGAATAACCGGATTCACAATCCAGATTCCCTTCAATGACCCAGCTATCCGGAATGCCGACGCCCTGTTCAGACGCCGCATGTCTAACACCTTGCAAACGTTCCTCAGTGACGGGATGACGGGATGTATGACCGATAAAGCCAATCTCACGTCGCCCCTGCGCCAACAGGCAACGGGCTGCCTGATAACCACCCTTGATTGAATCTCCCTTCACCCGTAAGGCTTTTATGCCGGCGATATCCGTGTCCAACAGTAATAAAGGCATCTCATTGAGAGTCGCCAGTTGTTGCCGCAACAACGGCGTATCGGCAATGGAGAGAAGAATCAGACCATCCACTCGACGCTCAACCAACGATTGCAGGCAAGCCAGTTGTCGTTGTTCATCATTCGCCGTATTACTGAGCAGCAGCTGGTAGCCCTGACGATAACAGGCATCCTCAACCCCCTGCACCACTTCCGCAAAAAACGGATTGGCGCTGCGGGTCACCAGCATTCCCAGCGTGCGGGTACGACTTTGCTTGAGACTGCGAGCCACCGCGCTGGGTGCATAGTGCAACCCAGCCACGGCAGACATCACTTTTTCCGTTGTATCCGGACTGACAAACCGTGTTCCATTCAGTACATGCGACACCGTGGAGATCGACACCCCCGCCGCTTTCGCAACATCCTTGATCGTGGCCATATCAGCGTTGGGTATCAGCGACAAGTTGTTCGACTTCTTCCCGGGAAGGAATGGAGGGCTGAGCACCGTGTCGTGTTACGGACAGCGCGGCAGCGGCATTCGCAAAATCAGCTGCTTTTTCCAGGCTTTCCCCTTGAGCTAGCGCAACCAGCATGGCGCCATTGAAGGTATCGCCTGCCGCAGTGGTATCCACTGGAGTGACACAATAGCCTTCTACCAGACGACCATTGCCTTCTTCTGAAATCCAGACACCCTGGCTGCCCATTGTAACCACCACGGTAGCGATACCCATTGCATGCAGCTTGCCCGCGGCTTCCGCTGCACCCACCACATCATTGACCGGAATCCCTGTGAGCAATTCTGCTTCCGTCTGGTTCGGGGTGATCATATCGACCCGTGCCAGCAATTCATCCGGCAGAGCTTTGGCTGGCGCAGGATTCAGCACCACCTTGACGCCAGCATTGTGGGCAATTTCAACCGCTTCCAGCAAACCGTCCAGCGGCGTTTCCAGTTGCATCAGCAGGTAATCACTATCAGCAATTAACACGTGCTGTGCCTGTACCCGGCTGGTTGTCAGTTTGGCATTAGCACCAGGAGCAATCACAATGCAGTTTTCGGCCTGATTATCCACACAGATCAGCGCAACACCGGTCATTTGATCAGGAACCTGGCACACTGCCTGGGTATCAATACCATCCGCCTGGAAGCGCTGGATCATTTCTGCGCCAAAGGCATCATCCCCAACACAGGCGATGAAGGCAGTCTGACCACCCAACCGCGCGCAGGCCACTGCCTGGTTTGCGCCCTTGCCGCCGGGGATCACTTCATAATCCTTTCCGGCCACCGTTTCGCCCGGCTTCGGCAATCGTGGTACACGCACCAGATGGTCAGCATTCACACTGCCAAGGACCAGAATTTTCTTACTGCTCATTGTTCCGTTTCCTGGATACAAAAAAGCCGGCGTCTGTCAGGAATATATCCTGCCTGTCGCCGGCCTGATATCAATGACAATCAGTTGGCAATCAGTTGCAGTTCAACCGGGGTGTAGGCGTTGACATTCTTGTCATGAAGTACTTTGTCTGCCGTCGCGACAGCCACTTCACCAATCATATCTGCCTGCTGAGCGACCGTTGCCGCCATCTCACCACTGGCAACGGCCCGGACACCATCTTCGGTGCCATCGAAGCCGACGACCATGACATCCATTTGCTGTGCTTCAACCGCACGCAGTGCCCCCAGCGCCATTTCATCATTCTGGGCAAAAATGGCTTTTACATCGGGATTGGCTTCCAGCAGGTTTTCCGCCACGTTCAGACCTTTGGTCCGGTCAAAGTCTGCGGGCTGACTGGCCACCACTTCAACAGACGTGCCACCGAGCGATTGCATAAAACCCTGACCACGCTCACGGGCAGCGGAGGTACCGGGAATACCTTCCAGCTGGATGACTTTACCGTTACTGCCAATTTTCTCCACGATATAGCGCCCGGCCATTTCACCGCCGGCAGTATTGTCTGACGCCACATGGGATGCCACCTTGCCGCCGGTCGCACCGCGATCAAGGGTGATAACGGGCACATTACGGTTATTCGCCAAACGTACGGCACTGGTCGCTGCATCGGAATCCACGGGATTCAGTAACACCAGATCCACGTTCTTCACCAGCAAGTCTTCAACATTGGTCATTTCCCGGCTGGAATCATTCTGTGAATCCAGCACCAGCAGCTGATAGCCCAGTTCCTGCGCTTTCTTTTCCGCCCCTTCTTTCAAGGTGACAAAAAACGGGTTATTCAGGGTCGACACTACCAGCGCCAAGGTCTTGGGCTGATCTGCAGATTCAGCAGAGGCATTCTTATCACTGTCCTGCTGATTACAACCAGCCAGGATAAAGAGCGATGCCAGAACAACAGATAACAGTTTTTTCATCGTATCCAGAACAGCCCGGGGCTGTACTCCTCCGTCTAGTGAATAGCCTTCAGAAACACATCCCACCACAGGTTGAGTGGCGGGAATAGATATCAATGATTGTGCATTACGCCTTTTTTCCGGTCCGGGTATCCACCAGAACGGCCAGCAGAATGACAGCGGCCTTGGCGATCATCTGGTAGTAAGACGACACATTTAGCATATTCAGTGCATTGTTGAGGATACCGATGATCAATGCGCCCACCAGCGTCCCCATGATGCGACCACGCCCACCGGCCAGACTGGTACCGCCGAGTACTACCGCCGCAATGGCGTCAAGCTCATAACTGGCACCCGCTGTCGGCTGGGCAGAAGAGAGACGCGCTGTGACAATAATGCCCGCTAATGCAGACAAAGCACCGCTGATACCATAAACCGCCAGCTTGATCCGGTTGACATTGATGCCGGATAAGCGGGTCGCTTCTTCATTACCACCCAGAGCGTACACATAGCGGCCCAGGCGGGTGTGATTCAGCACGTACCAGGCAACAGCGAAGACAATTGCCATCAGGTAAATAGGCAGCGGAATACCCAGAAAATACCCGGTACCCAGCCAGGAAAACGCATCTGCGGTAGAAGAGAACCCAGTTGAAATTGGTCGACCATCGGTATACACCATGGTCACACCACGTAGCAGGGTCATGGTTACCAGGGTAGCGATAAACGGCTGAACCCCACCGCGGGCCACGATCAGACCACTGCCACAGCCCAGCATGGCACCCAGCGCCAGCGTTGCAGTCAACGCGAGCACAATGTTGACGTCCATCCCGATGAGTGTGGCGCAAACCGCACCACACAGTGCCAGTACAGACCCCACAGAAAGGTCGATGCCACTGGTCAGAATGACAAAGGTCATACCCACAGCAATGATGGCGTTAACCGACGTCTGCCGCAGGATATTCAGTAGATTGTCTACGGTGAAAAAGCTGGGACTGAACAGCGAGACCGCCAGCATGAATACCAGCAGGGCAATCACAGACTTGTTATCAAACAGGAACTGACGGCTGCAGACACGCTCACGCAGCCGGACTGCCAGGGGTTTCTGATGGTCGGCCATCGACATTGCTTTACTACTCATAATTCTCTCAACATTCACAGCGCTTGCGTGCGACGGCCTACGGCGCACTGCATCAGTTTTTCCTGGTCGGCATCATGGTGATCAAACTCACCCGTCATTTGGCCGTTATGCATCACCAGAATCCGGTCGCTGATACCCAGCACTTCCGGCAGATCAGACGACACAACAATAATGCTCATGCCCTTGCGCTTGAACTCATTGATCAGCTGGTAGATTTCCTTACGGGCACCAACATCCACGCCCCGGGTAGGTTCATCCAGAATCAGCACCCGTGGGTTGTTCAACAGTCCTTTGGCAATCGCTACTTTCTGCTGATTACCACCACTGAGATTGCGGATCAGCTGGCTGGACGACGGCGTCTTGATATTGAAAGAGCGGATGTAATCACTCACGCTGGCCATCTCGGCATTCAGATCCAGCCGACGGGATCGACGGGTAAACTGCGCCAGTGATGACAGCGTCATGTTTTCCCTGACCGGCAGATCCAGCACCAGCCCATCGCCTTTCCGATCCTCAGAGACATAGACAATGCCGTGCGCCAGCGCATCTGCCGGACACCGAATAGAAACGGCCTCGCCAGCAACACGGATAACGCCTTCCGTATGCGGTCTGGCGCCAAACAGCGTACGCATCAATTCTGTACGCCCCGCACCCATCAGACCGGAAATACCGAGCACTTCGCCGGCCCGCACGCCAAAATGGACATCATCCAAACCGGGTCCGCTGAGACTCTCGACTTCCAGCACCCAGTCACCGGCGTCACACACGAGACGCGGAAACTGATCCGTGATGCTCCGACCCACCATCTTTTCGATGATCATGTCTTCCGTCAGGTCCCTGACCGGTGCTTCGCAGACAAACTCACCATCACGCAGAACGGTGACATCGTCACAGATTTCAAAAATCTCTTTCAGGCGGTGGGAGATATACACAATCCCCCGCCCTTCTTCACGCAACTGACGGATCACCTTGAACAGACTTTCTGTTTCCGTATCGGTCAGTGCATCGGTGGGCTCATCCATGATGATGACCCGGGATTCCATGGAGAGCGCACGGGCAATCTCCACCATCTGCTGCACACCGATACTGAGCGTGCCCACAGGGGTGCTTGGATCAAGATTCATGTCGAGACGTTGCAGCAACTCAGCGGTATCCGCCAGCATTTTGCGACGGTTGATATGACCAAAGCGCCCGACAGGCTCACGGCCCAGGAAGATATTTTCTGCAACAGACAATTCACCAATCAGGTTCAGTTCCTGGTGAATAATGGCAATGCCCTGATCCTGAGAGTCGCGGGGGCCTTTGAAAACAGTTTCTTTGCCCTGATAAGTCAGCGTGCCGGCATCCTTGCTATAGATACCGGTCATAACCTTCATCAGGGTGGATTTACCTGCGCCATTTTCGCCAAGCAACGCCATCACGCGTCCGGGATAGACGCGCAGTGTCGCCTCATTCAGCGCCTTGACGCCGGGAAACGTTTTCACGATTCCCGTCATTTCCAGGACAGGTTGCACGCTTCTGACCGACATCAGAACACAACCCCGGATTTGAGGATGATGTTGGCATAAGGGGTGAATTCGCCTGTGCGAACAATGCCCATCGAATCCTTGGTCGCCACTTTGAAAGCCTCATGGGAGACTTTCAGCACCTCGACAAGCTGTCCCTGATCAGAAGAAAGCTGACCGATACGGGACATCAGCGCCTGATAGAGTTCCGGGCTGGTGCTTGCCATTTCTTCGGCAATGATGACAGATTCTACCTGCATTTCTGCCAGCAGAACCTCAAGGGTTTCCAGGAAACCCGGCACACCTTCGGTGAGGGCCAGGTCGATACGGTGGCTGCCAGGCGGAATCGGCAACCCGGCGTCGGCGACGGTCACAGACTGGCCATGCCCCAGTGAGGCGATCAGCCCGGACAGTTCGGAATTGAGGAGTCTGCCTTTCTTCATGCGTTATCACGATACTGCAGTGATGAGAGAAAACGTTTACGCAAACGTTTTCCTGAATGGATGCGGACTATAAAGCAGAGACTTTTACTACGCCATTGACGCAGATCAAAAAACAACAACACCAAACGCGAGCCAACGCGATTGCCAACAGATTCGAACAGCACATGAACACACAGGATAGTCGCTGCCTGACGTCCACGCCTTCTGATAGACTTCCCTTGTTATCACCCTATAAGACAGACTGACCATGATTATCCCGCCCAATATGCTGGAAGAAGCGACCCTGAAAAGCCTCGTGGAGGAGTTCGTCACCCGTAATGGTACTGATAATGGCGATGATTCTTCGCTGCAGCAGCGGGTTAATGCGGTGATGAATCAACTCGCGCTGAAGCAGGTGGTGATCGTTTATGATGATGTGACAGAAACAGCCAACATCGTTCCGGCAGACACCGTAGCAATGGTTTAAGTATGATCTTGGCCGGCAAACAGCATGCCCTTCAATGGATCAACCGGTTTCTCGACGGGGTAGAAGACGCCGTCAAGACACCGGTGAAAGACCGGGAAGAGGCATCAGTACAAGCAAAGAAACCACTGGTTTGCCGGTATTGCCTGAGTCCAATCACAACAGAAGCCGCTGCTATCAGCATGGCCGGGCAACATCATCACAGCCAGTGCAACCCCCATGGCTACTTTTTTCATTTTGGCTGCTTCAGCGACGCGCCAGGTTGCCGGATCATCGGTGATCCGGTCACCACGGACAGCTGGTTCAAAGGCTATGCCTGGCAAATCGCCAACTGTGATCATTGCCAGGTGCATCTGGGCTGGTACTTTTCCGGGCAATCGCCAACCTTCTTCGGTTTATTGCATAACCGCCTGACGCATACACTATAAACCCCGCTATATCCATAGCAGACCAACCGTCAATGACACACATCAGCACTTATGTACTTGGGCATTGCCGGTTTAGCATCAACTCACTGGATTACGCACTTCCGTTCTGCCGACAGATCACGGATAGTCAGGGCATCGGATAAAAACACCCTGACCTGACGAGAAGCTGTCCATGTTCACGCTGTTGAAAAATGCCAATCTCTACGCCCCGGAGCCCATGGGAAAAAAGGATGTTCTGATCTGCCAACATCTTATTGCCCATATTGCCGATCACATCGACAGCGCGGGCCTACCTGGCCCTTGTGACATCCTGGACCTGGAAGGCGCCATTCTCGCCCCCGGCCTTATTGATCAGCATATCCATCTCATTGGCGGTGGCGGTGAGGGTGGCTTCCACAGCCGTACACCTCAGGTCACCCTATCCAAACTTGCGCAGGCCGGTATTACTACTGTAGTCGGCGTCATGGGAACGGATGGCACCACACGCACGCAGCGGGATCTGTTTGCCAAAGCCAAGGCGCTGGAAACCGAAGGCATCACCGCCTACATGCACACCGGCTCCTATGAAGTGCCAACCCGAACCATCACCGGTGCGATCCGTGATGACCTGGTATTTCTTGATAATATAATCGGTGTGAAGATTGCGCTTGCCGATCATCGCTGCTCATTTCCAACCACGGATGAACTGGCACGCATCGTGTCCGACATCCGTATAGCCGGGATGATATCCGGCAAAAAAGGCCTGCTGCATATCCATATGGGCGAGCTGGAGCAGCCTTTCGCACAGATCAATACCCTGCTCGACAAAGGTCTGGCGATACAGCATTTCTCTCCAACCCATGTCAGCCGTGCACCGCATGTTTTTGATGAAGCTATCCGTTTCGCCAAGCGCGGCGGCTTCATTGATATGACCCCTGATGCCAGTTATGCCGATCCTGTCGATTTGCTTTACAAGGCATTAGAAGCAGGTGTACCCGCCAGCCGGATCACCTTCAGCTCAGATGGCAATGGCAGCATGCCAGTTTTTGATCAGTCAGGGACACTGACAGGCATCACGGCAGCTCCGGTCAACGCCTGCCTGAAAACATTGCAGAAACTGGTTCAATCCACAATGCCGCTTGAAAAAGCACTGCCCTTTTTTAGCACAAACGTTGCAAATTCTCTGGGTATTCAGAAAGGACAAATAGCAGCAGGAAAATCGGCTGACCTCATGGTATTGGCTGAAGACTGCGAGTTATTACATGTCTTGTCTCGGGGAAGCTTCCTGCTTCGCGATGGACAAGCCTTCAAAAAAGGTAATTTTGAATAAGCCCTATAAAAATTAAGGGAAGGAGGCATCAGGATGCCTCCCAGCTCCAAAAACCAAAAAAAACTATTAAAAACAACATTTAATTATCTTTTTAGAATATATAACCATCCCATCTTTTATGTGAACTCTTTGATCAATCAGAAGTCCAAAGGAGTAAGGAAAGGAATGTACATTGAATTGCAAAGGCAGGAGAAAGGAATATGTTTGCCAACATTGCAAGAGCATCATTTATAATGGTAACGGGATTTGCAGGTCGCTCCCTCGCCGTAGAACACATGCCTACGCTCGTGAGCTGGGGAGTCAATCGGTGCGTCTCAGGCATGCCTGCACAATATCTCTGCAAATTTATGATCAATGGCTTATTAGGCCCTTCTTACCCAACAATTGGCAGTTGCCTTGGGGCAGGATTGGCAGCAATATCACCATCGCCGAAAACCATCAGCGAACACACAATCGAACCAGCATCCAATGCGCTAACCAATTATTGTCGAGAAAGTCATCTCCAGGCACTTTCAAAGGCTGATGATACTGAGGATAAAGATTCAACAGAAAAAGACGTCGTTGCATCGCCCGTTTTTGGGGCATTCAGGCTTAAGCCCGTGGAAAACGATGATGAAGCTCTAGAGATCGAAAAGGGCCACCAAGCGGATATCGAGAAACAGTTACCAAACAATGAGACAATTTCAACCCATAGCACTGTAACCGATGATGGCTTTACTCTGGTTGACCAGTTTTTAAATAGAAATGAGATGCGCACACTACGAAACGGTTAAGAAAAACCAGAATAGAAAACGCCTATCCTGGTTTCTTATCAAGGATAAATTCATATCATTGAACGGCATGTTAGAAACAAAATACTTGGATCGTGGGCGCCATTCCAAGTCATTTATAAATTGCAGCGTCGTAACTGCTCCCCATATTCACTGGCTCGCCACTTCACCTTCTTAGCCACATTCATCAGCCAGGGTTTCTTCTTGTAGGTACCTCTGCGGTAACCAGCCCAACCTTCATGGTAATTGAGATACTGTTTGTCAGCATGCCAGAGGGAAACACCGTTTTTTTTGCGAGTGGTATTGGTGTACCAACCAATAAAATCGATGGCATCCGCAAAGCTTTCCCGACTTTGGAACCAACCACTGACTTCATTCGTGTACATATCCCAGGTGCCGTCCTGTGCCTGTGCATAGCCATAGGCAGATGATCGGCGTGGCAAAGGGATAAACAAAAACCAGGGCCGTGGCGGGCGCGCATCATGCCGGAACCGGGATTCCTGATGCATGATGGCCATCATCACCTGAATCGGGGTGCCCCAGCGCTCATTGGAACGTTTCGCCGCCTTATACCAGGACGATTTTTCCTTGAAAATCTTACACAGATTATCAGTACGTGCCGGTGGCGTGGTGGATGCGCAGCCGGTCAGTAGCAATAACAGTCCCGTCAATATGACGCCCGACAGGCGCCTCATGACATGACAATCCCATGATCCTGAAGAAATGCCATAAAAGCCTCCTCATCCATGACAGAAACACCCAGGCTTTGCGCCTTGGTCAGTTTGGAACCCGCTTTTTCACCCGCAACGACCTGCGCTGTTTTAGCCGACACAGAACCGGCAACTTTCGCACCCAGTGACTGCAGATACGCCTTGCCCTCGTCACGGGTCATTGCGGTCAACGTGCCGGTCAGCACCCAGGTTTGCCCTGCCAGCGGCAACGCATCCGATTGTGCCGGTTTCTCAATCGCGGGCCAATTGAGACCTTGTGCCAACAAGGCTTCAATAACTTCACGGTTATGCGCCTGCTGGAAAAAAAGTGCAATATGCTGAGCCACAATTGGCCCCACATCATCAGCCGTTTGAAGATCTTCCACACTGGCTGCTTCAAGCGCTTCTAATGTGCAGAAGTGACTCGCCAGCGTAGCAGCCGTTGCCTCACCGACTTCCCGAATACCAAGTGAGTAAATAAATCGCGCCAACGTCGTTGTTTTGCTGGCCTTCAGCGCTGCCACCAAATTGGCTGCTGATTTCGCCCCCATTCGCTCAAGCCGGATCAGCTGCTCTTCCGTCAGGCGGAACAGATCCGCAATGGTGTTCACCAGTTCCTTGTCAACAAGCTGCTCGATCAGTTTTTCACCCAGCCCATCGACATCCATGGCCTTTCTGGAAGCAAAGTGCCGTATCGCTTCTTTACGCTGTGCTGAGCAGTACAAACCACCCGTACAGCGCGCGACGGTCTCTTCTTCACTGCGCTCAATATCAGAGCCACAGACCGGACAGGCTTCTGGTAGTGACGGTGGCAAAGTGCCTCCCGGCCGTTTTTCAAGCACAACTTTCACGACCTGTGGAATCACATCGCCGGCCCGCCGAATGATGACGGTATCACCGACCCGCGCATCCAGCCGCTCCACCTCATCCATATTGTGTAACGTGGCATTACTGACCGTAACCCCGCCCACGAATACAGGCTCCAAGCGTGCAACAGGCGTAATCGCACCGGTTCTGCCTACCTGGAATTCGATACTTTTCAGTACCGTCATTTCCTCCTGAGCGGGAAATTTCCGGGCAATGGCCCAACGCGGCGCACGAGCAACAAAGCCCAGCTGCTGCTGGAGTTTAAGGTCGTTCACCTTGAACACAATGCCATCGATGTCATAGGACAGATTGTCCCGTTTTGTCGCCAGGTTCTCGTAATAGTCGGCACAGGCCTGTATGCCTGTAACGATTCGCATCTCCGGATTGATTTTGAGACCCCAACCCTGGAATTGTGTCAGTACGTCGCCATGCTTATCGGGTAACGTGCCACCTTCAACCAGACCGGCACTGTAACAACACATTTCCAGAGGTCTGTTAGCGGTAATCCGGGGATCTAGTTGTCGCAAACTACCAGCCGCGGCATTACGGGGGTTAACAAACGTCTTCTCGCCGGCTTTCATCGCCTTTTCATTCAAAATCGCAAAGCCGGCGCGAGGCATATAGATTTCACCCCGCACTTCCAGTCGCGCAGGCCATCCAGTACCGAGTAGCTTCAATGGAATTGAAGGAATGGTTCTGACATTCAGCGTGATATCTTCCCCGGTCTGCCCATCTCCTCGGGTCGCCCCTCTGATCAGCAGGCCATCTTCATAGAGCAAGCTGACAGCAATACCATCCAGCTTCGGCTCACAGGCATATTCAATGGTGGCATCGGATTTGAGCCGGTCATGAATACGGCGATCGAAGTCCTGCAAGTCATCTTGACTGAAGGCATTATCAAGGGAAAGCATGGGAACTTCGTGTCGGACCTGGCCAAACTTTGCCAGCGGTTGAGCACCCACTCTCTGGGTTGGAGAGTCAGCACTGACCAGTTCAGGGTGCTGCGATTCAAGCGCCTTGAGCTCCTGCATCAGGCGATCGTATTCACTGTCAGATACAGCCGGGTCATCCAGCACATAATAACGATAATTATGCTGGTTAATGGTTGTGCGTAACGCCTCTAGCTGTTGGCTGACTTCTTCTATCGACATGAAACTATCCGGGAACTTCAAATAAAACTGGCCATACCTGTGAGGGTATGGCCAGATAAACTCGTCTTACCAACAGCGCCAACAGTGTGCGCTGCTATGAATACCGTCGCGATTCAGACCCTGGCCCTGTTATTTCGGCGATGTGTCATTCTGCGACGCTCGAAATCACTGATACGCTGACGGTAGTGCTCCAGTGTCTGTTGCGTCAGCACACTGTGGCGTTCATCCTTGAGCACACCACCCAGTTCTTCAGCAATATGGTAAACAGCTTCCACCATAATCCGGAACGCCTGTATGGATTCCGACCCGTCAGGCCCGGGTAATCCCATAAAGAAACTCAGCGCCGTTGTTGAGTCCTCTTCCATCGTTTTCAGATTGAAGGTACCGGGCTCAACACCGTTAGCCACACTGAAGAGGATATCGCCGCGTCCATCCGCTTGAATGTGGCGGTGGAAGATATTCATCTCACCAAAACGCAGCCCTTCAGACATGAACAGCGCAAACAGATCACTGCCCGCAAAGGCCTCCCCTTTACGTGCCATCAGGTTAATGATCAAAACCTCTTCAACCTGCCTGAGTGCACCCTGGTGTGATTCTGAGAAATCGGGCTCTACTGGTTCTTGCTCACGTGCCGAGATAACGTCTCTATCATGCTTAGGCGCTGAAGGCTTTTCCTTCGCAACAATTACCTCATCCTCAGCACTACCGTTGAGACGCTCGTCGTCAACATCCATCAACACAGGAACAGGCTGTTCAAGATCAAGACTCTGCTGCCCTTTTTCGGTCTCGTATTGCTCTACAGGCTGTTCTTCTACCCGTGAAACCCTGACCGCCGATACAATCCCGTCGTCATCATAGCCGTCATCATCATGAGTCTGTTCTAACGGTTGCTTAACCGGAACATCCTCTACCACTTTGCGGGGCGGTGAATCGGACAAATCAGAAATAAACGGCTCTACGCGTTTATCTTGCGGAAAGTCATCCGCTGCCAGACTTTCCCTGCGGTCGGGCATATCATGACCGGCAGGACGGGCGCCACCATTCGGCAACTCGCTGCTGTATTCATCATCCTGCCACTTGATCTCTTCAAGCCCGAAATTCAGCTCATTGGCTCGACGGCGGTGAAGCCAAACACGACGAAAGCCGTCTGCAATAATCAGCACGACAGCCAACACGCCCAGAATGATCAGCCAGTCACGAAAACTCATGCCTTTGGTTACCCGTTAACCCTGTAAATTGCGTTCCATTGCCTGGGACTGTTCATTATTACGCTCAACTTACGCATCCCATGCAGCCACCGGTGGAATAGCTGAATTTAAACGCAATCGCTTGTCAATCACAATATCGCAAAACTACATAAACAGCCGTAAGACGTCGTCTTTTCCAGTCTGGCAAAAAAGTGGGGCCATATCGACCTCTTTTGCACTTTTCTTACACGTTTATACGGCTGCCAGTGCCGCTGCCTGTTCGATATCCACCGAAACCGGTCGGGATACACCCGGCTCATGCATGGTCACACCGATTAACTGGTTCGCCGCTTCCATCGCAATCTTGTTGTGACTGATATAAATGAACTGCACCTTTTCCGACATCTCCGTCACCATACGGGCATAGCGACCAACGTTGGCATCATCCAATGGCGCATCAACCTCATCCAGCATACAGAAAGGCGACGGGTTCAACTGGAAAATTGCGAAGACCAATGCAATCGCCGTCAATGCCTTTTCACCACCAGAAAGCAGGTGGATAGTACTGTTCTTCTTGCCTGGCGGCTGTGCCATGATGGCAACACCGGTATCGAGAAGATCGTCACCTGTTAATTCCAGATACGCACGCCCACCACCGAACACTTTGGGGAATAGCTCCTGCAAGCCGCTGTTGACGCGTTCAAAAGTATGCTGGAAGCGGTTACGGGTTTCCTTATCAATCTTTCTGATGGCGCCTTCCAGCGTCGCAATGGCTTCTGCCAGGTCGTCATTCTGGGCATCAAGATAACGCTTTCGCTCAGACTGCTGCTCATACTCTTCAATGGCCGCCAGGTTGATCGCACCCAAACGCTGGATACGGGCTTCCAGACGTTCAAGCTCTTCTTCCCAGGCTGACTCTGACGCCTCTTCCGGCAGGTTCGCCAGAACTGTTTCCAGATCAAACTGATCTTCTTCCAGCTGTTCCTGCAGTGTCGTACGCCGTACCTGCAGCGCCTGCCAGTCCATCCGGAGTTTTTCGAGACGATCACGTAACAACTGGGCTTCGTGCTCTGCCTCACCACGGTTTTTCTCGTAGTCCCGCATCTGATGTTCAACATCTTCCAACAGACGACGGGCTTCCATCATTTCTTCTTCAACTTCTACCCGCTGTGCCAGCAATTCTTCCAGCTCAATCTGCAGGTCTTCAACCGGGTCATCGCTCTGAGCCAGATTCTCCCGCAACTGAGAAAGGCGCTCATCCAGCCGCTCTCCTTGAGTCTTTAAACGCTCAACGGCCTGTCGAGTAGAATCAATCTGCGCCGTCAGGGACTGCTTACGCAACTCCAGCTGATGAGCCATATCCTTACTGTGGCGGGC
Source organism: uncultured Kistimonas sp. (assembly GCA_964291505.2). Classification (GTDB taxonomy): domain Bacteria; phylum Pseudomonadota; class Gammaproteobacteria; order Pseudomonadales; family Endozoicomonadaceae; genus Kistimonas. The sequence continues at coordinate 2,276,377 of OZ220216.1, forward strand.
AGTCTGACGAATACGATCCAGATCCGTGCGAATCTCATCCCGACGGGAAAGCAGTGTCTCACGACGCTCAGCATCCCCTTCCATGCAATCCAGCGCTTCCTGCAACCGCAACCGAGACTCACCCATAGACTCCTGTTCGATGGATTGCTGCTCTTCGATCTCAGAAATCTCTTCCTGCAAGCGGCTGTAGCGAGTCAGCAGCTGTTCGACACGTACCTTTCGGGCACTCAGATCTGACTGCAGCTCGCTTTCCTGACGATTCAGCGAAGCAAGCTGCCGCTGACCGTCTTCACGGGTTTGCTCCAGCTGTTCCAGACGTTCGTGGTTTTCCGTCAGTGATTCTGACAACGCCTGTTCCTGATCATCCAGCTCAGCCAGCTCAAGCTCCAGCGATTCAATTTCCTGCTGACGCGCCAGAATGCCCGTTCCAGCATCATTATCGCGTATCACACGCAACCAGTTGGAACCCAGCCAGACACCATCCTGTGTAACTACAGACTCACCTGGCGCCAACTTGGGTCGTAGGGCCAGAGCTTCGTCTAACGAAGTGGCGCCATAAATACCCTGAAGCAACGTCCCCGCGGCTTCCGCACCGTCAACACAATCGATCAGCGCCGTCGCCTTATCCATCACAGGTCCGCTGGACGACGCTGCGCTATTAGCTGCAAGAAACGTCAGGTTGGCTTCCACCATCGAATCCAGTACTGTCGCAACCGCATCCACATCATCGACACAGACAGCCTGGAGATAATCGCCCAACACCGTTTCAACGGCTGTTTCCCAGCCCGCCTTGACCTTGATCTGCTGACCGAGTCTAGGTTTATCTGCCAAACCTTGTCCCGCGAGCCATTCAATACCGTCATCGCTCTGACCCAGTGCGGCCTGTTGAAGCGCCTGCAATGACGCAAAACGGCCACGCGCTTCATTCAATCGACGACTGCAGTCATCTTTCTGCCGGGTAGCGTCGGCTATTGCCTGCCTAACGGTATGAATCTGCTCGCCCGTTTCTTCCTGAGTATGCTGTAACGTCTCAATCTGCAATTCCAGCTCAGTCAGCTGTTCGGTGAGCAGCTCTATTTCTTCTTCAACAGGTTCGGCCTGCAGCCCGGACATCTCTTCCTGATGTTTTCTGAGACGCTCTTCCAGACGATCCAGCACCTGCTCAAGATGCTGGATTTTGGACTGTTCAATTTCGGCCTCGCGGCGCGACTCACTGGCAGAATGGTTAAACTCATCCCAAGCGTGCTGCCAGGTCTGCATGGATTCTTCCGCTTCCATCAGCGCCATGGCATGCTCTTCTTCACCGGCAAGACTCAGTTCCAGCTCCGGCTCAATGGCCAGCACTTCCTCTTCCAGCTGTTCAAGTTTGAACTGATCCGCTTCCAGGTTCTCCCGATTCTCCCGCCAGGCGGCTTCGGCTTCCTGAAGATCCCGGCTTAACTGATCCGCGCGTTCGCGACGGTGGGCAATGGTCTGCTCCAACTTGGTAATTTCATTACCGGTGCTGTAATAGCGGCTCTGCACCTGATTAAAACTGTCCGCATATTCCGTCTGGCTCTGGCGCAGTTTTTCAATATCCGTATCGCTGGAACGCTGCTTGGCAATCGCGGCTTCCAGTCGAATTTCAAATTCACGGATGGCACTTTCCTGGGACTTCGCACCCGTATCGACACTCTGCCAGCGCAGAGCATGTAATTGAGCACGCTTTAAGCGTTCTTCCTGTTTGTACTGTTTGTACTTCTCTGCCGCCTCAGCCTGACGCTTCAGATGCGACAACTGACGCTCAAGCTCTTCACGCAGGTCAGTGAGACGCTCCAGGTTCTCATTGGTTCGCCGCAACCGGTTTTCCGTTTCACGACGACGCTCTTTATACCGGGAAATACCCGCCGCTTCTTCAATGAAAACCCGCAGTTCTTCAGGTTTGGATTCAATCAGGTTGGAGATAATGCCCTGACTGATAATGGCGTAGCTTCTCGGCCCCAGACCGGTACCGAGAAAGATATCCATAATATCTTTGCGGCGACACTTGTTGCCGTTCAGGAAGTAGGTGTTCTGGGCATCACTGGTGAGTTTACGCTTGACGGAGATTTCACTGTAAGCGGCATATTCACCGGTGATCCGACCCTCATTGTTATCAAACACTAACTCTACGTGGGCGTAGCTGGCTGGCTTTCGGCTGTTGGAACCCTTGAAGATAACATCGGTCATGGAGTCGCCCCGCAGGTTCTTGGCGGAAGATTCCCCCATCACCCAGCGGACGGCATCGATAATATTGGACTTCCCGCAACCGTTGGGGCCGACAACGCCACACATGTTGCTGGGAAAATATACGGTGGTCGGGTCTACAAACGACTTGAACCCGGACAATTTGATACATTTAAGACGCATGGAGTCCTGAAATCCTGTTCTGAGACAGCGTTGGGTCTATCTGGCTCAGGGCTGTTGTCGCACTCTTGTGTCATTTGCCTGGCAACGGCTGTCAGCGCCTATCCTTGACGCCAGGAACACCGGACTGCGGCCGCCGTTTGGTCACTGCTGGAGGCTGCATCCAGTAACGGGTACTACAGGCTGTAATGCCAAATGCACACATTCTGTGTAGTTTAACCACAAAAGTTATTAGAACAGGTTAGGCTTGGGAATTGCAACTGCGGCTACTAACAGGGTTGACAGTGAGACTGTCAACGCCCTCTTTATCGGATTCCCTTTAACCCAGAAGGGCTCGTTCTGTATAGTCAAACAACAACTTCACGCTTATTGATTTTCTGTGGACTCAGCACATCGTGTAGCGCATCGATCGCCATATCCGGGGTAATATCAATCAGGCTCTGATGATATCCCTGCTCGCTATCGCCTTTCCGAATTTTAAGATATCCCTTAATTAATCGAAGCACTTTGGCCTGATCACTCAAGGGAGGGGTAAAGTCCGGACTGGACGGACCATAGAGCGCTACCAATGGCAACCCAACAGCTGCTGCGACATGCATGAGCCCTGAATCATTACTGATGGCTGCTCTACATTGCGAGAGGATTTCTACAGCCTGTCCCAGCGACGTTTTGCCTGCAAGATTGATGCATCCATCTCGGTGTACTGGCGAAATAGCATCCACAATGGCGTCACCGACGGCCCTGTCATTGTCAGAGCCAAACAGTAATACCTGCCACCCTTGAGCAATCATGGATTCAGCGACTTTGGCGTAGTGATAGTCCGGCCAACGCTTCGCGGGACCGAACTCTGCCCCCGGGCAAAGTGCCAATGTGGGCTGTTCCATATTCAGGGAAAACGATTGCAATGTCCGATGCACGCTTGCAGGATCAACAACCAGCTTAGGCTTCAATAGCGGTTCAGGTATCGCCTGTGGTGATGTCATTTCAGACTTATCAAATGCCAGCGCCACATAACGCTGCACCATCAATGGGAAAGCCTGAGCGTCCAATGTACGGATATCATTCAACAACCCATAGCGCATCTCGCCACGCCAACCGGTGCGTTTTGGTATGCCGGCAAACCACGGAACCAAAGCGGACTTAAGCGAACCGGGCAAAACAATCGCCTGATCATAATGTCCAGATTTCAGGGACAGTCCCAGCTTTCGTCGGACACCAAGTTCCAGTTTGCCATGCCCCAATGGCATGGCTATCGCCTCATTCACCTCCGGCATGCAATCCAGCAGTGGACGACACCATGCCGGCGCCATCACATCAATGACGACGTCCGGATGATGGGCTTTGAGTGTGCGATAAAGGCTTTGCGACATCACCATGTCGCCAACCCAGGAGGGACCAATGACCAGAATTTTCACTGTCAATTCCTGAAGCGTCGTAGAAATCTCAGGGGCATTCTGGCTTTAACCTGCGCCGCCATCAATCTCCAGCTCCACCGTTTTACGTGCAGAAACCTCAACGCCTTTCACCAAAGCTTCGTAGTCTGCCTTTCGAACATCGCCGCTTTTGGAAACCCTGGCAACAACATCCACTTTCTCAAAACCGGAGAGTTTCAATTCCGGCATCATTGCCATGGCATCATTCAGCAAGACTGTTTTGGGTAGTTCACCCACAGTGACCGGTGCAACGGCCAGCGGCATGGGTGGGCCATCTGAAGCCCGTGCAAAGATGAATACCCGCGTTGAGGGTGGCAACGTTTTCAATTGATCCGAGAGGACAACCCGCACTTCCAGCCCGGCCTCTGGCGCCTTAACTTCTTGTTTAACCTGTTTTGGCGTCTCACCCAGCATGGCACGAGCCTGAGCGATACCCGATGTTAACGCTGCCCGGGATTGTGGATCCGGTGTTACCTCCAGCAAGGATTCCCAAGCCTTGATAGCATCGCGATACTGCTTGTTTTCAAACGATACAATGCCCTTTAAACCCAGCGCCGTGACATTATCCGGCTGCACGGCCAAGGTACGATCCACCAGATCTTCAACCTGCGGCGTCACCCGATTGTTCTGAGCCAGAAAGAGTGCTTGGGCATATTGCGACAAGGGTTCCGGATCATCCCCCACTAACTTCACAACACGCGCAAAGGCCTCAACCGCATCCTGGAAGCGCCCCATGGTCATGTAAGACCGTCCCAACAGGTAATAACCCTGGTAGTTATCCGGCTGGCGTTCCAGCACTCGCTCCAGCTTACCCGTCAGTTGCTCTATTGATTGCTCGGGTGATGGCTGATTCAGTGCCGCTGCAAGACTCAATTCATCGCTGGCGCCCCAGCGCAGATACAGGAATACCGACACTACCGCCATCGAGACACACAAAGCCAATGGCATCATCCACCCTGCCTTGCCGGATGCTTGTGTCGACTCAGCAACATCGTCCACATCACCCAGCAGAGAGGTTTCAGCTTCCTGTTTCAGCTGTTCATAACGCTGCGCATCAATATCACCGCGCTGACGCTGCTCATCCAACTCACTCAATCGCTCACGGAACAATGCCAGATTGGCCTGTTCACGACTCTGCAGCCCTTCAACCGGCGGTCGTTTACGCCAGATCAGTACCGGTACGAGAATAAAGCATGTCGCCAACAGCAACAGTGCAGCGACCAGCCCCCAAAATACTGTCATGATGATTCCCGTCCTTCCAGTAACTGCTTCAAACGGTCTTTTTCTGCCGCCGTCAGATTGTCAGCCTGCAGGGTTGTCTCGCGATTACGGCGGATAATGACAAACAAGGTTACGCCGCCAGCCACCAGGAACAAGAGTGGACCAAACCACAGCAACAACGTTCCTGCAGAAAGGCGTGGTTTGTAAAGAACAAAATCCCCGTAACGATCCAGCATGAAATCAACAATCTGCTCGTTGCTCTGACCAGTCTGTAACATCCGGTAGACTTCAGCCCGCAGATCATTAGCGATCGGAGCGTTGGAATCTGCAATATTCTGGTTTTGGCATTTGGGGCAACGGAGTTCTTCCGTTAATACCTTGTAACGGTCGAATTGGGCTGGATCATCAAACTCCCAGGTATCAATAGAGGCACTTGTGCCCAGCGGGAGCAGCAAGCATAAAGCGATGGCAGCACGTCGGATAAAAAATGACATTCTCATTATCCAGCCTCCTCCTGCCTGAGCATTTCAACCCGGGGCTTCAGGATATCCTGCCAGACCCGATCATCAACAACGCCAACATGCTTGTAACGGATCACACCACGGGCATCAATCAGATAGGTTTCCGGTGCACCGTAAACCCCAAGATCCAGTCCGAGTCGTCCCTTTTCATCCATCACACTGAAGCGGTAAGGGTCGCCCAGCTCTTTCAGCCAGCGACGGGCATCTTCAGGATCATCCTTGTAATTCACCCCATAAACAGGGATGCCCTGACCAGCAATCTTCAGCAGCCAGGGATGTTCGGCACGGCAGGATATACACCATGTCGCCCAGACATTGACCAGCGCAATCTCACCTTTGAGTGACTGCTCATTCACTGGCTTATCGGGATCTTTCAATGTCCCCAGACTGAATACCGGAAACGGCTCATCCAATAACGGTGACGGCAGATTTTCCTTGTCCAGAAACAGACCAACAAACAGGAAACCGGCCAGCAGTACAAAGACTGCCAGTGGTAAAAACAATTTCAGTCGCTGCATAAACCCCTCATACCGCAGCTGACAAGCCATCGTCGGCCTGTGTTCTTGGAGCCAAAACCCGCTGACGCGCTTTCACCCGGTAGCGACGATCCAGTGCAGCCAGGCAGCCGCCCAACGCCATGAACAATGAACCCAGCCAGATCCAGCGAACAAACGCTTTTACCTGTATACGAACAGCCCAGGCACCCTCTTCCAGAGAATCACCCAAGGCGACATACAGATCGCGCGTCAAGCCGGGATCAATGCCCGCCTCACTCATGATACTGCCCTGCACCTGATAGAGCCGCTTCTCAGGGTGGAGGGTCGTCAACTCACGGCCATCACGGATCACCTGCAAGGTACCGTAGTCAGACAGGTAATTCGGTCCGCGGCGGCGTTCAACACCATCAAACCGGAAGGTGTAGCCTGCCAGTTCAACCGTCTGCCCGGGCGCCATTCGCAGATCCCGCTCACCACTGTAGAAAGACACCATCGCGACACCCACCATGGACACCGCCAAGCCAATATGGGCCAAGTGCATGCCCCAGACACTGCGCCGAATTGACTGTAGACCTGCCACCAATGAAGGCTTGTTACGGCAACGATTCAGGATGTCCTTAATAGAAGTCAACACAATCCAGCAAACCAGCATCATGGATAGCGCAACGGCTAATTCGAAGCTTGCTCCTTGAAGCAGGCTGATTACCAGACCAATCGCAATTGAAGCCAGCAACACCCAACGCAGCTGATTAACCAGCCAGCTACTGTCGGTGTCCTTCCAGCGGGAAAGGATACCAACCCCCATCGTCAATGCGATCAGGAACGTCAGCGGCACAAACAGGGTATTAAAATAGGGAGGTCCTACCGAAATCTTGCCCATACCCAGTGCATCAAAGATCAAGGGGAACAGTGTTCCCAACAAGACCATCGCACAGCTGGTCACCAACAGAATGTTGTTGATGAGCAGAAAGGTTTCCATGGACAGCAGCCCGAAACCGGCGCGACTTTTCACGACAGGCGCACGCAGTGCATACAATGTCAGGGAACCACCAACCACCAGCAGCAGGAACATCAGGATAAAGCTGCCGCGTGCCGGATCCGTGGCAAACGCATGCACCGAGGTCAACACCCCGGAACGTACCAGGAAGGTACCCAGCAAGCTCAGGGAGAACGTCAGAATCGCCAACAACACGGTCCAGCTTTTAAACATGCCCCGCTTTTCAGACACGGCCAACGAATGAATCAACGCGGTACCCGCCAGCCAAGGCATAAAGGAGGCGTTTTCGACGGGATCCCAAAACCACCAGCCACCCCAGCCGAGTTCGTAGTACGCCCACCAACTGCCAAGCGAAATACCGAGTGTCAAAAAGACCCAGGCGACAATGGTCCAGGGACGACTCCAGCGAGCCCAGGCGGCATCCAGTTTCCCGCCCAGCAGGGACGCAATAGCAAACGCAAACACCACTGAAAATCCGACATAGCCCATATAGAGCATTGGCGGATGAATGATCAGACCAAAATCCTGCAGCAAAGGATTCAAATCAGCGCCGTCTGTCGGCGGATACAGCAGCACCCGCTCAAATGGGTTGGATGTCACAATCATGAACAGCAAAAAGCCGACACTGACCATTCCCATCACAGACAACACCCGTGCCAGCATAATTGTTGGCAGCGAACGGGAGAAAATGCTCACGGCAAATGTCCAGCCGGCCAGAATTAGCGCCCATAGCAGCAGTGAGCCCTCATGCGCACCCCAGACTGCACTGACCTTAAAAGGCAACGGCAGCAGGGTATTCGAGTTCCGTGCCACATAAGCCACGGTGAAATCATCCGCAACAAAGGCTTCAACCAGAATCAGGAAGGCAATCAGCAGGAAAAAGAACTGTCCCCAGCTAAGCGGCTTAGCTAACGCCTGCCAAGTTCGATGTCCGGTAAATGTGCCCACCAATGGCACAACGGACAGAATAACGGCAAAGTATAACGCGATAATTAACGACAACTGCCCAAGTTCTGGAATCATGCGCCGGACTCCCTGTAAGTCACGGTTTTCTCGGGCTGCCCATGGGCTTTGTCTATCGCATCCTGAACTTCCGGCGGCATGTAGGTGGAATCATGCTTCGCCAGTACTTCCTCAGCGTAGAAAACACCATCATTGCCGAGTTTGCCGGTTCCCACAATGCCCTGACCTTCCGCAAACAAATCCGGCAGGATACCAGTGTATTTCACGGTAATCGTGCCAGCGCCATCGGTGATATCAAAGGCGACATTCAGACTTTCCGGATCACGAATGACAGAACCCGCGACCACCAGGCCACCACCACGGATCTGCACGTCAGTGGGTGCTTCCTTGCCGATCATCTGGGCAGGGGAATAGTACAGATTGATATTCTGCTGCAGCGCCATCAACACCAACCCGACAGCAATACCGGCACCGATAAGAATAAACAGCAGCAGAAAAAGGCGTTGTTTACGAATCGCTTTCATGCCCTCTCCTCCCGGCGGATACGGCGACGGATGGCATCCACCGCCCGCTTACGTGCGCGCAACGGGCTGACCAGGTTGTAGCTCACCACCAGCAGCGCGATCAGATAACATGTCCAGACGTAAGGACCGTGTCCCCCCATTTGAACCAGGCTGTCAAACGTTGCAAAGTACATCTATCGTCCTTCTATGCCCGTCTTAGTCTTTTACTCGTATTCACACCGATGCCTTTCAGGACGCTACCAGCTGCTTAACCCAGCGCGTTCGCTGTTCCCGCTCCAGTATTTCCGCACGTAGTCGCAACAGAAAGACGAACAGGCAGAACAGGTAAAAACCGGCGATGGAAATCAGCAGCGGCGTCAACATCTCCGGCGCCATGGTTGTTTCGCCCGTCACCTTGATGGACGGCCCCTGATGCAGGGTATTCCACCATTCCACGGAATACTTGATGATCGGAAGATTCACCAGCCCCACCAGGGCGAGGATGGCGCAGGCACGCGCAGCGGAATCCTGACTGTTCATCGCTTCACGCAGCGCAATCAAACCGAGATAGAGGAACATCAGGATCAATACCGAGGTCAGCCGGGCATCCCACACCCACCAGGTACCCCAGGTCGGTTTTCCCCAGATCGCCCCGGTCAGCAGCGCCAGCGCACAAAAGGATGCACCGATAGGCGCCAGGCACTTGGCCGCCATATCCGCCAGTTTGATTTTCCAGATAAAGCCAATACCGGCAATGATCGCCATCCCGGCATAAACCGACATGGCCAGCGATGCCGACGGCACATGAATAAAGATAATGCGGTAACTATTACCCTGCAGGTAATCTGGCGGTGTCCAGAACAGCCCCCAGCCAACCCCGATCAGGATCAGCGCTGACGCCAGCAAACCGATCCACGGCAGCCACCGACCACTGATGTCATAGAACCACTTTGGCGAAGCAAACTTGTGAAAAAATGTCCAGCGCATACGTTATAGTAACTTTCTGTTCTGTCGCGCCATAATATGGGTATTTACCGTAAATACCACATAAACCGTTCCCCTCATGGCGCTTCGTTGATCTGGCGCAATACTACCATGACTGCGCCATTTACTCACTTAACCACTGATACTGATACGTAATCCCGCACTGATGGCGAAGGGTGCAAACGTCACCCCCAGCATGAGCATGGCGCCCAGCCAGAGTAGATAACCACTCCAGGGTAGGCCGTTCACCGCGGCATCAATGCAACCGGTTCCCAGAATCAAAACAGGGATATAGAGAGGCAAGATCAGCAGAGACATCAGCACCCCTCCTTTTTTCAACCCGACCGTCAAGGCAGAGCCAATAGCACCCAGCAAACTCAGCAACGGAGTACCCAACACCAGCGTGGCGATCAATGCAGGAAACGCTTCCGCTGGCAGATGAAACATTACGGCTAACACCGGTGAAAGGATCACCAGCAACAAACCACTCACCAACCAGTGCGCCAAAACTTTCGCCATCACCAGAACATAGAGTGGCTGTGGACTAAGCATGATCTGCTCAAGAGAACCGTCATCAAAATCAGACCGAAACAGGCTATCCAATGACAGCAGCGTCGCCAACAGGGCGGCTACCCAAATGATACCGCTGCCAATCTGGGTCAGCATTTTGGTTTCTGGCCCAACCCCTAATGGAAACAGGCTAGCCACCAGGATAAAAAACACCAGCGGATTCATCAGGTCGCCACGCTGCCGGAAATGCAGCCTGAGATCCCGGGACAAGACCTGACAAAATGCGTGAAAAACAGAAGGGGCTGTCGATTCCATCATTACACGGCCTCTACTGCGAATGAGTGATCAGACGCTGATAGCAACTCAGCAAGATCAAGCCGTTTTAACCCCTGATATTGAATACCCAGCTCATGGTGAGTCGTTAACATTACCATCCCACCCCGTTGGGCGTGACAGATTAATAACGACTCCAGCGCCTTAACGCCTGCACGGTCAATCGCAGTAAACGGCTCATCGAGTATCCACAAACACTGCTGGCTGAGATGCAGGCGTGCCAGCGCAACCCGTCGCTGCTGCCCCGCTGACAGCTGATAGCAGGGCACATCCTCGAAGCCATAGAGATCGACCTTACCGAGCGCGTCGAGAATAGCCTCGTTCGTATAATGCCCATGCATACCCATAACCGCCCGAAGGTTTTCCTCTGGCGTCAGGGCTAGCTTGATCCCCACCTGGTGGCCAATAAACAAAAGATCCTGCTGAAAGGCCAACCGGTTTCGCTCAACCGCAATCCCCGACCACGTAATTTCGCCCTCAAAATCGAGTGACAACCCCGACACTATGCGCAACAGCGTGGTCTTGCCGGAACCATTCGGCCCTGTCACCTGAACGATTTCACCCGGTGCCAGATCCAGTGCCAGTTCAGAAAACAGTACGCGATCATCCCGGATGCAACGCAGTTGCCTGAGTGTCAAAAGGGGATCGTTATGTGTGACGGCAGTCATGCAAATGCGTTAAAACCAGCAGTTATAGTGAGCTGACTTTATATAGAAAGGGGCAGGGTTTTGCAAAAACAGGAAGTGGTTATGATGTATTTACCGGATCGCGATACCCCATCTGTTCGCAACCCGGTAACTGGTCACATTACTGCTTGTCGCTGCGCATGACGACAGGCAAGTCAAACGCCAGCCAGGAAAAATACCCTTCCCGGAAATAGAACACTTTTTCGTAGCCCCATAACACGGCCAGATACGACGCAAACGCCGCACGAATACGGTGAGTACCACTGCCATAAATCACCACCGGCGTTTTTCGATCCATGAAGCCCTCATGGTAAAGCAAGGCAAAGGTTGACTTTAGTCCCAGGTGATGAGCACCTTCCACGTGCCCCCAGTTCCACTCCCGTCGTGTGCGAATGTCAATAAACATGGCGCCCAGCTCATGAAGACGCATGGCCTGTGCCGTATTCACCGTTGTCGCCCCCTTAACATGCTCTGGCGATTCACCCGCTACCGCCTGCCCCCAAAGTACTGCCACAAACAGCACCATACTTCTGAATACGCTTATTATGTGTTGCATCCGATACGTCCTTGTATGACTGCTTACCACACGGTCTTCCTGACCGCTTACGGAAAGACATTGCCCAGAAACCACCTGACTGCAGCGGGCAATTCACACCCAGCTCTGCAACCGGGCCCTCAGCCTTAACGCCGCCTGGCTGTGAATCTGACTGACCCGAGACTCACTGACCCCCAGCACCTTTCCAATCTCCTTAAGATTCAGTTCCTTTTCGTAATAGAGGTTCAACACCAGCTGCTCACGCTCTGACAGGGTCTCAATGGCAGAGCCCAATGCCTTGCGAAATTTCTCCGTCTGCAGATCCATTTCCGGCGCATTGTTCTCTGAGCGACGCTGCAAACGGGACTCCTCGCTATCGAACATATCCTCAAAACTGAATAGTCGGCAGCCACGCAAGTCCTGCAGGATATTGAAGTATTCTTCCAGAGAAACATCCATTTCTGCCGCAACTTCAGAATCCCGTGAATCACGTCCCAACCTGGCCTCTACCGCACGGATCGCTTCGCTGACACGTCGACTGTTTCGATAAACTGAGCGAGGCCCCCAGTCACCCCGACGAATCTCATCCAGCATCGCGCCGCGAATCCGAATGCCGGCAAAGGTTTCAAAGCTCGCCCCCTTGTCGACATCAAATTTCCGCGCCGCTTCCAGCAAGCCGACCATGCCAGCCTGCACCAGATCATCGAGCTGCACGCTGGCCGGCATCCTGGCAGAAAGATGCCGGGCAATCCGTTTGACCAGTGGTGCATGCCGTTCAACCAATTCGGCATACGTTCGCCGGCTGGCGCGTTTTTCAGCCGTTTCCCGAATCAACGCTTCCATGGCTAACACCCTCCTGCGAGAACCTGGTTCTCGAAGAAGAACGTCATCCCGCCCCTCGGGTAATAAACCCGTGAGTGCTGCCCCATGCCATCGGCAATAAAGCGCATGCCACGGCAAACCTTGGAGTCGGGAGCTGTCTGGAAGAGCGTCATGGCACGGTCACTGGCTTTGCGCACAGCCGGGTCGTAAGGCAAGGTGCCTGCATGACGAATCACGAGATCATGGTCAAAACCAATCTGCGACTGCAACGCCTGGATTAGCTGTGAGCCTTCACGCTGACTCCTGACCATGTTAGTCACAACATTGAAATGCTGAACACCATATTGCAGACGCAATGTACGGATATAGTCTGCCGTATCCGCAATGGTGACCTTGTCCGGCGTGACCAGCACCATCGCATCCGATGCAGCCGCCACCAGGCGCAAATCACGCTCCCGGAAACCACCGGCGGTATCCAGCAGCAAGATATCTACCTGATCAGCAATATCATCGACTGACTGGATAAGCGATAGCAGACTGGTCTCATTGATGCCGGCGAGATCACCCCCGCCCCGGGCACCGGGCACCACTTTCACCTCAGCCGGTCCTGACAGAAATGTGTCGGCAATTGAGCACCGCCCTGCCATCACATCCGCGATGGTTTGCACCGGCGTCTGTCCGAGCATCAGGTGCACATTGGCAAGATTAAAATCAGCATCCATTAACAAGACACGGTTGCCGGCACGACTTAACGCTTCGGCCAGGTTAATGGAAAAGCTGGTTTTCCCTACACCACCTTTGCCGCTGGCGATCGCAGCGACTCTCACTGGTTTAACGTCCATAGTTCCTTTACGGTCCGTTAGTTGTTATGGGAGAGGTTCAGCTAACACCATTCCTTGGCGTCAGCAAGATATTAATTGCAATAGCTATGCCAGAAACAAAAACAATAACCACTAAATTCCATCTTATTGTTTTTATTTGATTTTTCTTAGAAGCAATCTGAACTACAGCACCATCAACCCATGATCCGACAGAAGAGAGGCATGTTTTTTTGACTCTTCAGAAAACGAGCGACAGATTCCCGCCATTGCACATCAACGCCATAGACAAATATCTACCACTACCGGCTATGGAATTGGCCGGAATCCAATCGGTTTAATGGATTAATTTGAAAAGAGTGGAAGCTTCAGGATCGACGAAGCAGTTGGCGGAACTTTTCTTCAACCGGTGTACCGGAAGAGTCAGTATCAATCACAGGCTCGTCAAATGATTCAACCAGCATGACACGCCCAGGCGAAACCCCCAATAGCAACTGCTTACTGCCAGCCTCAACCAATACCAGCCGGTCCCGGCCACCCAGTGACAATGCTCCAACGATCTTCATGCCATGGCCACTTTGTGACATCGCCGGATTAAAACGCTTAAGTAACCAGGCCGTACCGAAAATCAGCACCGTGACAAGTATTAAAGAAAAGAGCGCCTGAAAAACAGCGTACCCCCCAAGGGAAGGGGTCTCTGCTGACTCTTCTGCCGCTGTCGCCAATAACGGCAACAACAGCAGAAGAGACGAGAGAAAACGGACAGGAAGAACCCTGAAGAAATTACCGCGTTTCTGAATCATCAGTTTGCGCATAACGATTCAGTTCATACTTCCGCATTTTTTCCACCAACGTGGTACGACGGATCTGCAGCTTGTCTGCTGCGCGGGCAACGACATTATTGCAGTCATCCAACGCCTGACGAATCAGTTTCTTCTCCAGTCGACCCAGAAAATCTTTCAGGTTCAGGCCATTGACCGGAAGAATCGCCAACTCATCCAGACCGGAAGAACCCGGCGGCTGAAGCGTATTGGGGAACATCTCGGCAACCCGGCTGTCCCTGACCTCCTGCCCGGCCAGTTTCTGGAACTTGTCTGGTAATTCTTCCACCCCAATAACACCCATCGGATAGATGATAGAAAGGCGCTCCACTAAATTCGCCAGCTCCCGGACATTGCCAGGCCAGTCATATTTACACAGCAGCATAATGGCTGCTGAACTGAACCGGACCGAGCCTCGCTGATCCCGCTCCATACGGGTAATCAAATCATTGAGTATCAATGGCAGATCTTCGGTGCGATCCCGTAAGGCTGGCATATCAATAGGGAAGACATTGAGGCGATAGTAGAGATCATCTCGGAATTTCCCGGACGCAACCATCTCTTCCAGATTCTTGTGTGTCGCCGCGATAATTCTGACATTAACGTGAATCGGCGCAGAACCACCCACCCGCTCAAAACAACGTTCCTGCAATACTCTGAGCAGCTTGACCTGCATATTCAGCGGCATATCGCCAATTTCATCAAGAAAAAGTGTTCCTCCATCGGCCAGCTCAAAGCGGCCTTTACGCGTCGCTATGGCGCCGGTAAAAGCTCCCTTCTCATGACCAAACAGCTCGCTTTCAAGTAACTCAGCCGGTATCGCACCGCAGTTGACGGGTACGAATGGGCGCCCCTGGCGACCGGAGTGTTCATGCAGATTTCTGGCAACCACTTCCTTGCCGGTACCCGATTCACCGGTAATCAAGACATTAACGTCCTTCTTCATCACCTGACTCATCAGGGAACGTACCTGACGAATTGGCCGGCTGCTACCCACCAGGTTCCTGAACACCTGCACATCATGATAACCGGAGGCCATCTGACCATGGCGACAATGCGCCCTGTAGATCTGCGACATATGCAGGCTTTCCAGCATCTGGCTATGGGTCAGCGGCGGCCGCAACTCAGCAACAACCTGACGTCGCATACTCCCCTGCAACTGTCCGGGTCGAGACTGACCACAAAGAATCACGGGAAGGCCGGCATGGTGGCGATTCAGGAATTTCAGCGCCTCATCGCTCTGGCCCCGCAAGCCAAGGACGATGGCATTGAAGTTCTGGTCATGGCCCAGCCTCTCCTGGAAACGCTGCGTGGAGGCATATTCAGTTTCGCAACCCATGAACTCAAGAATGGTGTTCAACACCTGGCGTTGCTGCTGATCATCATCAATGATTAATATCCGACTTCTGTTACCCATGCTACTGATCATCCTTGTCAGTAAGGGCTCTATCCGGTCACACTGCAGCGCTGATAGAGGCGGGATAAATGAAAAAAATCTCTATGAGACACCATCAATATCCAGTTAAGGCGGAAGATTTCGGTTCGTCAAATAGCCTATTTCATCAATAGCTGACTATCAGTACAGGACGCTTTCAACTGCCCCTCAAATAAAAAACCCCGCAGGGGAGTGCAGGGAAAAACAGAGCAAGTACAACACAGGTTACAAAGCAGCGCCGCTGGCTCCGGCGCTGCGTTTGAAGGTGAAGGAGGCATCGGTCAGAAAACAGACAGGCTGTAGTTCACATAGAAACGGTTATCGTCAGTATTGGAATCACCACCGTGTCCACGGTTGGTATAGTTCTCCCAAGCCAGGTCCAGCCCCTTGAGATCGCCTCCAAACGCATAGCTCAGGATGGTGCCGCGCTCCCAGCGAGACTTGTCTACACCGCTCTGATCGATTTCACCGCGGGCATAGTAGGTATCGATTTCCAGGCCTTCGATGCCCATATCGGCAAAGTCGTAGCTCACACCAACCAGCCAGGTTTTTTCGTCTTCATCGGCAAAATCTTCATGCAAAGAGACAGATGAGCTCCACTTACCATGATCTTCATCGAAATAGGCGGTGTCCCAGTTACCATCAGTGACCTTGTTATAACCGGCATAAAGCGTTGTCGCTCCCATTCCCAAAGCGGCATTCAAGTTTACGAATTTGGACTCATGCTGGCTACCATAGAGGTCGCCATCATCTTCCTGCTTGCCATAACGCACATCCAGTCCCAATGTCATGCCATCATTGAGAGCAATGTCATAACCAACCTGAGCATAACGCTGCTGGAGATAATCCTTGGAAGCCCCCTGTTCCACCTGGAAACTCAAACCAGCCAGCTCACCTTTAAGTCCATAGATACGCAGGTTATCAATCTTCTCACTGCCGTTGGTGAGATCATCCTTGAAATAGCTCTGATTACGGGGTGAGAAACCCGTGATTTGGGCCGCATACAGATCAACATCATAAATACTCAAAACGCCTTCACCACCGAACGTCGCGGCAGGGAGCGCCCGTGAACCGGAATCACTATAAGTCTTGAACTTACGTTTCTTTTTGCCGTAGTTACCGGAAAATTCCACGTTATCCAGACCAAACTTGAACTTGGCGTAGGCTTGATGAATACCACCGATATCGTTCAGGTCACACTTGGTCTTGTCACCACCATCCAGCGGTAGGTTGGAGTTTTTACAGTTATTCTTTTCACCATCCATGTCGTTGGCGAGCCCCATGGCGCCCCCTGCAGAAAGGTCAAATCCGATGACATCGGCAAAATAGCCTGATTTAAAATCGGCAATAATCGCTTGCACCCACTCCCGGCGATCCTTGGTATTTTCATCACTGCGGCCCATTTCATTGAAATAGACATTTCTGAATTTGATTTTCAGGCCGCTGTCTTCAATAAAATCACCGGCACTGGCCATACTCGCCAGACCGGCAGCAACAACGGCAACAGACACTGAAATCGGTTTCAATTTCATTAATAACACTCCTCGGTGTGTATTGCGTTTCTTGTTTTTTGTCTTCGCGAGGTAGTTTGGTATTTGAATGTGACAGGCGGGTTAAATATATATTAACGTTTTATTTAGGTTTCTTTACCGGATCAAAATCTTTGCATTACAAAGAACAACCATCAGCGACATCAGTCGTCAGGCTGTGATCCGAGTTTCATCAAGAAGTAACTCAACGCCAGAAAAGAGAAATGCTGCTTACCAATATTGATATTAATAAGCAGCTAAACAGAGATCGGATATATCGCTGTTAATTATCAGCAGGTTTCCAATAAAACACTGCCAATGGAGTAGCCCGCCCCAAAGGAACAAATCACTCCACGATCGCCAGACACCAGATCCCTGCGATACTTATGAAATGCGATAATAGAGCCTGCTGAGCTGGTATTGGCATATTCATCCAGAATGACAGGTGCCTCATGACTATCCGCATCACGCCCCAGCACCCGGCGTGCCACCAGCTGATTCATGTTCAGATTAGCCTGGTGCAACCACATCCGTTTCAGTTCAGATACCGCCATATTCAGGCTATCCAGATGTTCGGTAATATGCCGAGCCACCTGAGGACAGACTTCTTTAAAGACTTTCCGGCCATTCTGAACAAACAACTTGTCCAGCTTGCCAATTCCCTGTTCATCCCCCCGATTTAAAAAACCGAAGTTATTACGAATATTATTGGAATACTGCGTCCAAAGTTTTGTGCCTAATACACGATAACGATTTTCCGACCTGGCAAGGCTTTCGTCTTCAAGAATCACTGCCGTACAGGCATCACCAAAAATAAAGTGGCTGTCACGGTCCCTGAAATTAAGGTGGCCGGAACAAATTTCCGGATTGACCATCAATACCCGTTTCGCACTGCCTGCGCGGATAGCATTGACCGCAGCCTGAATCCCGAATGTCGCGGAGGAGCACGCAACATTCATGTCATAACCAAAGCCCTGAATTCCCAGAAAATGCTGGATCTCAACGGCCATGGCCGGATAAGGCCGCTGCATGTTGGAACAGGCGACAATGACAAAATCAATGTCCGATGCTTCCAGGCCTGAATCAGCCAATGCTGACTCTGCCGCTGCCAGCGCCATTTCACACTGAACCGACAGGGTGTCGTTATCTCGCTCCGGAATACGGGGCGCCAGACGTTCAGGATCAAGGATCCCATCACGGTCCACCACATACCGGCTGCGAATACCGGAAGCTTTTTCAATAAATTCGCTGTTACTTTCCTGAAGGGGGTCTATTTCACCGGCAGCAATTGCCTGCCGGTTGTCATCATTGGATTGCCTGACCCAGGCATTGAAAGCCGCCACCAGTTCGTCATTGCTGATAGCGTAAGGGGGCGTATACAGCCCGGTGCCACTGATTACTACCTCTGTCACGTCCTGTCCTCAGGTCACTGCCCCGGAAGGCTTTTTTCTTTCAGTCAGACGTTTGATCTTATAGGAGCTGTCATGGTTTTGAAACAACCGTATCAAGGCTGCGCGATCTCATCCCAGACCTTACGCAACCGCTTCTCAGAGACCGGCATTCGGGTTTTCAGGGTCTGGGCAAAGACGGAGACACGGTATTCCTCCAGCATCCAGCGATACAACCAGAGGTTCTCATCGACCACGTGCTGTTTATCCAATGCCGCCCTTCGGGCTTCCCAAGCTTCACGCCACACCTGAAGTCGATCTGTTTCAACCCGGTCACGGTTGCTGTTGGCTACCAGCTTCTCCAGCCGCATTTCTATCGCTGCGAGATAACGGGAATATTGCTGCAACCATTCCCAGGGAGTGTGGGAGAGAAAGCCTCGGTAAATCAACCCACTCAACTGCTGCTTGATATCCGCCATAGAAAGCGCCAATTGGAACGAGATTTTCCCTTTCAACTGACGACTGATTGCATTGAACTTCTCAAAGATCGCCAGCAACATGCGCTCTATCTCTTCCGCAACCGACATCAATTCCGAACGTCTCTGGTCAACCAGTTTGTCGAACGACGCCTCATCGCGCGGCCAAACGGCTGAGTCCTGAAGGTAAACCTGATTAATCACCGCCAGCTGAATATCATCCATCAGAGTGGCCTTGCCGACAGCATTGACTGCCAGCAGCGTGATTCGGTTGAAATGCTTCAACTGCTTAGCCATGAACTTCATTTGTTCGGGCAATGCCAATTGAATCAGGCGAGCCAGCCCCAAACGGGTTTGCTGCTGGGCTAATTGCGGATTATCAAACAAGCGCAAGGCAACTGAAGTCTTTTCATCCACCAAACCCGGATAGGATCGAAACAATAAACCACCACGCTGGCGCTGCATTTCCTCAGGCAGATCGCCAAAACTCCATGATGTCAGCCCCTCGCGTTCCATATCACGATCCGTCTTGTCCCGTAATCCTTCCCGAGCCTGGTCTGCAAACTGCTCACGCAATTTGGACAGATCACGTCCCTGCCCCAGCATTTTTCCATCGTCGTCCAGCACCCGGATGTTCATCCGGAAATGATCATCCAACTTGCCCGCATCCCAGGCATCCTCGGGGATCCGGGTACCGGTCATGCGGAACAGTTTCTCACCCAGCAATAACGTCAGCGGTTCATCACAGGGATTCAATGCCTCCAGTGCTGCACGGGCATAATCCGGTACTGGTACAAAGTGTTTCCGAACCTGCTTGGGCAATGACCGAATCAAGGCAATGACTTTGTCGGGCAGCATGCCGGGCACCAGCCACTCCAATCGATCGCGTGGCAACTGGGGTAACAATGACACCGGTACTGACACAGTCACGCCGTCGTCAGTTTCACCAGGGGCAAAGTGGTAGGAAAGCGGCAACGCCAGCCCCTGCCATTTGAGCCGTTCCGGGTACTGGGCTTCGGTAATATGCGCAGCATCATGCTGCATCAGGTAGTCTTTGGTGAGATAGAGCAGTTGTGCATTATCCCGTTCAACAGTCTTACGCCATTTTTCAAAGCTACTGCCGTTGCAAATACCTTCAGGGATACGCTCATCATAAAAGCCAAACAGGGTTTCCGGATCAACCAGAATATCTTGTCGCCTGGACTTAGCTTCGAGATCCTCAACTTCGGCAATCAAACTGTTATTGTGCGCATAAAAACCGGCCTGACTTTCATAGCCGCCTTCCACCAGCCCCTGTCGGATAAAGAGTTCACGGGAAATAACGGGATCAATAGCGCCATAATTGACCTTGCGTCGCGCCACAATCACCAGGCCATATAACGTGACCTGCTCATAAGCGACAACCTGCGCCCGTTTTTTCTCCCAGTGGGGTTCAAAATAGTTTCGCTTGATCAGAGTGCCTGCCAAAGGCTCAATCCATTCCGGCTCCACTTTGGCGACACTGCGTGCATAGAGGCGGGATGTTTCCACCAGCTCTGCCGCCATCACCCACTTCGGCTTACGCTTGAACAGGGCAGAACCCGGAAAAATCCAGAATTTTCGATTCCGTGCGCCAAGATAATCAGCTTCTTCATGGCGATGACCCAGATGGCTTAACAAGCCGGCAAGCAGCGCCTTGTGAATAGCGCCATAACTGGCTTCATCGGTATTAACCGCTAACCGGAGATCTTTGCAGCTCAGCATTAACTGCCGATGCATATCCCGCCATTCCCGCATCCGCATAAAACTCAGGAATTGTTGTTTACAGAGCTTGCGAAGCTGGGATTGCGACAGATCCTGGCGCTGTTCTTCATACCATTTCCACAGATTCAACAGTGACAGGAAATCGGAATTGTCATCATAAAACTCACGATGCTTCTGATCCGCAGCCTGCTTTTTCTCTGCCGGTCGCTCACGGGGATCCTGGATGCTCAATGCACTGGCAATTACCAGCACTTCCTGAACAGCACCGGTATCATGGGCTGCCACCAACATGCGTCCAATACGCGGATCAATCGGCAATACCGCCAGCTGGCGGCCAATACGAGTAATTTGGTTGTTGCCGTCTACTGCACCCAGTTCCTGCAATAGCTTGAAGCCGTCGTTGATAGCCTTGTTGTCAGGCCGATCAACAAAGGGGAAACGGCCAACATCGCCCAGCCCCATTTTCAACATTTGCAGGATAACAGCAGCAAGATTGGTCCGCAGAATCTCGGCATCCGTAAATTCAGGCCGATTAAGGAAATCCTGCTCATCATAAAGACGAATACAGATACCGTCGGCAATACGACCACAACGCCCCTTACGTTGGTTCGCTGATGCCTGGGATACCGCCTCAATCGGCAGACGCTGCACCTTGGAACGCACACTGTAACGGCTAATCCTGGCAAACCCCGGATCAATCACATAGTGAATACCAGGCACCGTCAACGACGTTTCGGCAACGTTGGTCGACAGAATAATGCGACGTCCGCCATGCGACTGAAAAATGCGGTTCTGCTCTGCCGCACTCAGGCGGGCATAAAGTGGCAGGATTTCCGTATGGGCCAGCTTGGCATCGCGCAGGCACTTGGCCGCTTCACGGATTTCCCGTTCACCACTCAGGAATACGAGCACGTCACCGAGTCGGCGTCCCTTACCACTGCGCTCGAGCGCCTCGATCTCCCTAACTGCCGAGAGAATCCCCTGATATTGCAGCTGATCACCATCCTCATCAATATCCAGGTCTTCCAGTGGACGATACAAAACCTCCACCGGATACGTTCGACCAGAAACCTCAATCACCGGTGCATTATCAAAATGTCGAGAGAAACGTTCCACATCAATGGTCGCGGACGTAATGATTAACTTCAGATCAGGTCGTTTCGGTAACAGTAACTTCAGGTAGCCCAGCAGAAAATCAATATTAAGGCTGCGTTCATGGGCCTCATCGATAATCAGCGTATCGTATTGGTTCAGAAATCGGTCATTCTGGATTTCAGCCAGCAGAATACCATCCGTCATCAACTTGATCTGGGTCTGGTCACTGATCCGGTCGGCAAAGCGCACCTGGTAGCCGACCTGCGAACCCGGTTCGACCTGCAATTCTTCCGCAATGCGGGAAGCCACTGAACGGGCTGCCAGACGACGGGGCTGGGTATGGCCGATCGTACCAAAGGTACCGCGCCCCAGTTCCAGACAAATTTTCGGCAACTGTGTCGTTTTACCGGAGCCGGTTTCACCGGCGACGATAACGACCTGATGATCCCGAATCAGGTCAGCAATAGCGTCTTTCTTCTGTACGACAGGCAGTGCATCGTCATACATGACGTTGGGTGAATTCTGACGCCTTTGTTCAGCACGCTGCATGGACGCCTCAACAGCCTGCTGCAGTCGTATACGCCTGGCGTCATCGCCACCGCGCAGAGAACGCCACTGCCGACGAAACCGGTGACGATCCTTCATCATGCACAGGTTGACGGCTTTTCGAAAATCAAAGGTAGCTTCTCTGGTCACGCGCGGTTCTCAGTCAAACAGTTCTAAAACACGTTGCTTTGGGCAAAGTCACCATAAAAAAAGCCGGGCACGCCCGAGCGTCCCGGCCTTCTTTAAACGACGATTACTCTGCAGCCTTGGCCTATTTCAACTTGGCCAGTTCTTCGTCACGGAGTTCACGACGCAGGATCTTGCCTACGTTGGTCACCGGCAGCTCATCCCGGAATTCAATCTGACGCGGCACCTTGTAACCAGTCACACTGGCACGAATAAAGGCGATGACGGCTTCCTGGGTCAGTTCCGGATTGGACGACACGGCAAACATCTTGATGCTTTCACCGGTCTTGCTGTTCGGCACACCAATAGCGGCACACTGCACAATATCGGGATGCGCCGACAACACGTCTTCCAGCTCATTGGGATAGACGTTAAAACCGGAAACCACAATCATATCTTTCTTGCGGTCAACGATTTTCACATAACCGTCGTCCATAATGGTGGCGATATCACCGGTCTTCAGCCAGCCATCTTCGGTCAACGTATTAGCCGTTTCGTCAGGACGTTCCCAGTAACCTTTCATCACCTGGGGACCACGGACACACAGTTCGCCGATTTCACCGATGGGCAGGTCTGTCCCATTATCATCAATTAATTTCAATTCGGTAGACGGCAGAGGCATCCCAATAGTGCCCACTTTATTGGCGCCCAGCGGGTTGACGGTGACAACCGGTGAGGCTTCGGTCATCCCATAGCCTTCATTGATCTCGCACCCGGTGATTTCTTCCCAGCGGTTCGCTGTATCGGACTGCAGCGCCATACCGCCAGAAAGGGTCAGTTTGAGTGGTTTGAAATCCAGTTGCAGGAAATCCGGGTTTTTCATCAAACCCACAAACAGGGTATTCAAACCGACAAACACCGAGAAACGGACTTTCTGGAGTTCCTTGACGAATGCCGGCAAATCACGGGGATTCGTGATCAGTAGGTTGTGCTGACCAGTAATCATCCCGATCATGCAATGGAAGGTGAACGAATAAATATGGTAAAGCGGTAGTGGCGCGACCATGAGTTCCTGACCATCCACCAGGTTATGGGCCATCAGCACCTTGGCCTGCATCATGTTGGCCAGAATATTGTGGTGAGTCAGCATCGCGCCCTTCGCCACTCCGGTCGTGCCGCCGGTATACTGCAGGATGGCGACATCCTGTGAATCACCCTGGTGATCCTTGACCGTGTAACGGCTGCCTGCTGACAGAACTTCATTGAAACCCAGTGCGCCGGGAATGTTCCAGGAAGGCACCATCTTCTTCACATAACGCACAACACTGTTGACCAGTATACGCTTGGGTAGTGGCAACATATCGCCGACTTGTGTGACCACGACATGGCGAATGCCGGTACGGGGTACCACCTTCTCCGCCATATGAGCCATATTGGCCAGAATCACCAGAGCCTTGGCGCCGGAATCGTTGAATTGGTGCTCCATTTCCCGCTCGGTGTATAGCGGGTTGGTGTTAACAACGATCAGCCCCGCCCGCAGCGCGCCAAACACAGCGACAGGGAACTGGATCAGGTTCGGCATCTGCACGGCAATCCTGTCACCGGGCTGCAGATCCGTCTCGTTCTGGAGCCATGCAGCAAACCGGCCGCTCAGCTCATACAGCTCACCGTAGGTAATGGTTTTGCCCAGGTTGGAAAAAGCGGGCTTGTGAGCGAACTTCTGCCGGGATTCCTCCAGCACATCGAGGATGGAACGGTAGTGTTCGATGTCTATATCAGAGGGGATCCCTTCGGGATATTTATCCTTCCAGAAGTTCTCACTCATACTGTCTTGCTCCTGATCATGCGTTGCACTATATGCCGTTGTCGTCCGTTGAACGGTTCTCTTTGGCCGACCGCTTTGCGGCCGGAAGGGTACCATTTTTGATAGGATTCGGGTAGCGGTGGGATTGTCTTCCTTTGCAACTGCTGTAACCATACAAACCATTGCTGAACAATAAAAAGGTTTACCGCAACATGCAGGCTCAGATTCTCGCCCTACCGGCACAGGACGGTCGCCCCATCAACACCTGTTACTGGCACCTGGATACCCCGAAAGGGTTTGTCATCATCAACCATGGCATGGGCGAATATGCCGCTCGTTACGACCACCTGGCCCAAACGCTCAACGACGCCGGCTATACGGTCATCACCCACGACCACCGCGGTCACGGCCCTGAAACGCCGACAGATGACATTGGCCATTACGCGGACAGCAGCGGCTGGGACCGGGTGCTGAGCGATGTCCAGACGGTCTACAGCTTCATCCGCGAACGCAGCCAGGGTCGCCCGGTATTCATGCTGGGCCATAGCATGGGCAGTTTCATCACCCAGGCGTTCCTGATTGGCTACCGCCCGCAGCTGTCAGGCTGTATACTCTCGGCCTCCAACTATGCGCCGCGCCCCCTGCTGCATGCGGGTCGCCTGGTGGCTCGTTTTGAAGCCATTCGCCAGGGCCCCCGGGGCACCAGCCCGCTGATCAACGCCCTGACGTTCGGCGCATACAACCGGTCCTTTGCACCGACGCGTACCGATTTTGACTGGCTCAGCAGGAATGCAGACGAAGTGGATACTTACATCCGCGATCCGCTCTGTGGTTTCTCCTGTACCAACCAGCTCTGGCTTGACCTGTTTGACGGACTCCTGTCGATCAATTCGGTTTCTGCCCTGAAAAAACTGGATTCCGGTCTACCCTTCTATGTGCTGGGCGGCGATCGCGATCCTGTGGGTGCTGCCGGCAAAGGACTGAAAAGGCTGTGTCACAAACTGAAGACTGCCGGCATCCAGGACGTCGAACTGGCGCTGTACCCCGGTGGCCGACACGAAATGTTTAACGAAACCAATAGCAAAGAAGTCCAGCAGCAACTGATTGCCTGGCTGGATGGCCGTTTGCAACAAGGAGCCCGAGGCGATGACTCTGCAGAGCTCGAATCCAGAGCCAAACCAGACCCTGCGGAACACCCCGTACGACCAGCTGAAGATCGGCGATAAGGCCACCTACCAGCGTACACTGACCGAGCGAGACCTGGTGTTGTTTGCCACGGTCTCCGGTGACTACAATCCCGTTCACCTGGATGAAACCTTTGCCGCCGGTACCCAGTTCGGCGAGCGTATCGCCCATGGGATGTGGACGGGTTCCCTAATCTCCGCCGCGCTGGCCATGGTCATGCCCGGCCCAGGCGGTATTTATGGCGGCCAGGAACTGAAATTCCTGCGTCCAGTTAAGCTCGGCGATACCCTGACGGTAGAGCTGGAAGTGCTGGAGAAAAATGAACGCCGTAAAAAGGCGCTGATCCGGACTGACGTCATCAACCAGCACGGCAAAGCAGTCGTTAAAGGGACTGCTGAAGTCATGCCTGCTACAGAAGACGTCTGTGTGGAGCGAGCCCACCTCCCCCACGTCTCAATAGAGGGCATGTAAGTCGCTGTGAACAGCTGACGGCTCAGGCGGTCAGCTGTTCAAGTTGAATCAGCGTCGCCATCGCGCTGGCATTACTCACACCGCAAATCGACTCATCGGCTGAAAACTGGCCACACACCACAGGCCGCTCTGGCTTACCAAACAACAGACAGCGATTTTGAGCATCCAGCTGAATACAGCGCTCCCCCGCAGGCTTGCCATTTGGCATGCCGGGTATCGCGGTCGATATAGAAGGAGCAATACAACAAGCGCCGCATCCGGCTCTGCACATCATAGTCATTAGATATTCAAAGGACGAAAACAAGAAAACGTGCAGATTTTACAGAACAGAACGCCACTGGTCGACTGGTGCTAATCCCTTAATAGACATACTCTCGCCATAGTAATAGCAATTCGAAATATAAAAATTCAAATAAAGAAACTCATAAAAAAGCATAATCAGATCAAGATAGAAAGAATTTTAAGTTGCTAGACTATTAAGATTAACAATCCTAAAGGGATTTCATTGTGGGCACAAAACCATTAATCCATAATCGCCTTGCAAGTTATGCCAGGCAAGCATTCAGCAAATTATCAAAAACAGACAAAGCCGAAAAAGGCATATATAACGCACGAACCATTACAATTGTAGATGTTAAAAAACAGATTCCAACTCAAACAACGAACAATACACAGACACCAATCAGCGCTCATTCCAGCATACACGTCACACCGCCAACACCAGAATCAGGCGCAATACCAAACCCCGAAAACTTTAAAGGTAACATTAAGGATCATGAAGACATCGTCAATTCCAGAAAAACCGAAAAAGACTCCATCGACATTACCATAGACAGACTATCCAAAAAATCAGAATGGAAATTAATGAACAAAACGCTAACGAAGCGGGGAGGAAAAACAAGCAAAAAAGGATTCAAAAAAATTATTGAATCCATGAAAAACATGAACTTTTCGGATAAACGCGACATCCAACGCATGGCGCTTTTTGCTGCTGACAAATATGACAAAAAACAATTCAACGAAGAGCAAATGGCTGAATACATGGATGTATTCATGCAACGTTTTGATCACGCAAAGACACAACTACAACTAACCAGTGCACGTACTATCATCCATCAGGGCAGCACAGACCCACTGGCTGTTGCACTCGAACTAATCGCCACCATTCAGGAACGCATAGAAAATACATTTGCCGAATACTCAAACCATATCAAACGAGAGGTACCGGTCGAGCTATTTGGATGGAAAGACATAAGCTATAAGACGCATGCTGACCAGATAGACAATGCGCTAATCAAAGCAATAAAGTTGGAAATTAAAAAACTTCCCCAACAAGGCATTAATATTGAGACCACCTTATCAACAATCGAAAATATCGTTAACGGATCAGTAAAAAGCCATATGGCTAACACTGCTTTTCCAGCTTGGCTTAAAGACATGAAAAAAGAAGGTGCATCCTTCGATCAAATAACAACGAAAACAATCCAAAAATTCGAAGACCGATATAATAGCATGATTAATACTTTTCTAAGCTTAGGATTCAAGCCTACAGATAAAGCCCTGAACGAACACAGGGCATTATTTATCGAAAATATTACTAGAGAAGTCCATACAACATTAATTCAAAAGCACGGCATTACACAAACCAGTGAAACCACACTGAGTCATACGCCTGCCACAGAGAGCGAACAATCTACCACGAATATTGTTGAGAAATCCTCAACTGCAAACGCAGAAAATAAAGGCATTCTCGATGACGCCACTGAAAATACCAATCTGTCACATCGCTCATCCATTGATGACACCTCTCTCGAAACCGACATGCCACGATCCATTTTAAAAGAACTTGCAGAAGAATCATCAACAACCGCTGAAGAGTGGAGAACATCAGGAAGATTCAGCAAGCTTGAATATGATATAAATGAAACTACAGACCAGATAGATGTGATCAATAAAACCACAACAAATGAGCAGAACAATGCTAAACCTCTAACTCAGCAAGCGACTACACCAAAAGCTCAAAAACCTGCCCCAAATCCGAAGCCTGCAGGATTGACTCTCAAAGGGCGAACAAAACCACAAACGACCAATAAAACAGAACCCTTGCGTACAGAACTCACAGACAAACCAAATGCTGAACACCTCGAAAAATCAGCTGAAACAACATCGAAAACAAATCATCAATTTAAACCAGCACTTAAACCAAAACCCATATTAACGAAACAACCTAGAGAATCAGTGAACGACAACACTTTAGCAACACAAGAAGCCAAAAAAACAGACATTCATCAGGCTGAGCCCGAATTTAAACCAAATACAGCAACTCCTAAGACGTTGGATGAATCGATACATCAAAGCACTCAAAAAACAGAAAAGGAACAGAGAACAGAATCTCAGCAGCCTAACTCCCGTTCCGAGCAAAAACCTGTACCTCCAGCAAAGCCGAAATGGCTAGCACGCGGAAGTTCAAAAGAAACAACCATGACAACACAGGCAAATAATGGCACTAGACCCTCACCCAATAGCAAACCACCACTGCCTAAAAAGCCTGATAGGCTGATCCAGAACAAACCTAAGAAACCAGACATACCTCCCAAGCCATCAAAAGAAACATTGCTTAATTCTCAACGCAAAGCGTTTTCCAAAAATACTGCGAATGCTCCAATACCACAAGACAACAAGAGCTTTAGTGCACCACCACAAAAAGTGACTGCCGATTTTATTGTGGCCAAGATAACAGATCAGATCGCAGGCCAACAGTATTCGCACCCGGGGGAGGTCATGTCAGACATGATGAAACTGGCAGGGCAACCAGCCCAGTTAAGAAAGCTACTGGAACAACTTAATCAGGCTGAGAAAGATGGGATAGAGATCAAAGTCATTCGTGGTAAAGAGGAATTCTTCAGAAATGAACTGATTGCGCTCATTAATAACAACAAACCTGACGCAACCGGCCCCGACAACAGAACAGGCATTCAGGTAAAAGACTAAGTATCAAAGCTTGAACCGTTGACCCTGACTGATAGGTAAGAATAAAAACTCTGAAATAAGTAGGGTGTATAGCCCCCCTGAATTAATGGGTCTATACACCATCATGCCAATGCCATTTATCAATTCGGGTTTAAATCACTTGATTCAGAAAAGCCTGCAACCGTTCTGCCTGTGGGTTATCAAAAAAATCATCCGGCTTGCTGTCCTCAAGTAGCTCACCAGATTCCATAAACATCACCCTGTCCGCGACTTCCCGGGCAAAACCCATCTCATGTGTGACAACAACCATAGTCATACCCGATTTAGCAAGATCTTTCATGACATCCAGTACTTCACCAACCATCTCCGGATCCAGGGCGCTGGTCGGTTCATCAAAGAGCATGATCCTGGGCTGCATGGCCAGTGCCCGGGCAATGGCTACACGCTGCTGCTGACCGCCCGACAACTGCGGTGGATAACTCTCCGCCTTATCACTTAAGCCGACCTTCAGCAACAACGCCTTGGCACGCTCCTCCGCCTCAGCACGGCTGAGCTTCCTGACTTTTTGTGGCGCCAGACAAATATTGTCGAGTACTGTCAGATGCGGGAAGAGATTAAACGACTGGAACACCATCCCTACCTCTTCCCGCAAGGCGTTGACTTCGCCAGGCGTGGTCAGGGAGATACTGTCGACAACAATTTCTCCATCGTTGATGGTTTCCAGCTGATTCAGCGTACGCAGGAAAGTCGATTTCCCCGAACCGCTGGGTCCCACCACCACTACCACCTCACCTTCCGCAATATCCGCTGACACCTGCTTCAGGGCGTGTACCCCGTTGGGGTAGATCTTCTCAACACCGGTTGCACGAATAATGTAATCAGTCACTGACGGCATACCTCACTTCCAGTTTACGCACCAGCAGACTTAACACGCCGGTAAGAATCAGGTAGCAGAGCGCCACACTGAACCACACTTCAAACGGACTGAAGGTTGAGCTGACCACTTCCCGACCCGCTTTGGTCAGGTCAGTGATGGATATAACGGAAACCAGTGAAGAATCCTTGATCAGGTTGATAAACTGGCCAGCCAGTGGTGGCAAAACACGCTTAAAGGCCTGAGGTAAAATCACGTAACGCATGGCCTGATGCCAACCCATTCCCAGGCTACGAGCAGCTTCCATTTGCCCCCTGGAAATCGACTCAATACCAGCCCGAACGATTTCAGCAATATAAGCGCCAGTAAACACCGAGAGTGCGATCACCCCAGCGGTAAAACGCTCCATATCCAGTACAGATCCCAGGAAGAAATAAACCAAGAAAATCTGAACAAGCAATGGCGTTCCCCTGACCAACTCGATATAAAGAATGGCCAGCTTTTTCAACGCCGGATTGTTGGATATACGGAATAAGCCGGCAACCGTGCCAATAATGATCGCCAGCACAATGGATACCAGCGACAACTGCAGTGTCATCACCATGCCGTCCACCAGCGGTCCGGCCTCCCAATAGGTGATGGCAGCAAAGCTGTCACCTTCAAACACCAGGTCACCGTCGTCGGCTAGGAGTAACTGTGGCTGCATGACCGTCTGCACAGTATCCGGATCATTGTCAGACACCAGTTCTACAACACCGTTTTCACCCAGCGAAACGACGCCATCAAATTCGGCTATATAGTCTTCCTGCGCCTGATAAAAAAGGTATTGCGGGATGCGCTCCCAGCGCCAGATGTAATCTATGGATTGACTCGACTTATAGATACCCAGGCCCGTCAGAAACACGATTCCCACAAACACCAGATTCCAGAGAAGCTGGTTGGGCTGTTTTTCCATCTGTTTCGGCCGGCCCGTCACGGGTTTACTTCCAAACACCGGGTTGAAACTCTCCTGGTTATATTGATCGGTCACGCCATACCCTGCCCCGATTCAGGGCAGGGTCTGCGAACATTCAGGACTTATTTGAGCTTGTCCTGCCAGTCAGAGTTTGCGAACCAACGGTTATAGATTTTGTCGTAGGTACCGTCACCACGGGCCTGACGAAGGAAATTATTCAGCCAGTTAGTGAAATCCGGATCACCCTTGCGGATCGCCCAGCCCAGTGGCTCATAGGTGAAAGGCTGATCAAGGTGAACCAGATTTGTGCCATTCTGTGATGCATAAATCGCGTTGTAAGGCAGATCGTAGACGAACGCGTCCGCACGGCCATTGACGACCTCCAAAGCACCATCTGCCTCAGTTTCGAACAAGCGCAGTTCAGCTTTTGGCATGTATTTCTTGATGGCGTAATCACCGGTCGTACCCAGCTTGGAGATGACCTTGTACTTGGGATCATTCAGATCCTTATAGCTCTTGATCTCGCCTTCCAGCCCCTTACGCAGGAGGATGGTCTGACCAACGACGATGTAAGGATCAACAAAGTTGACCTGCAGATTACGCTCGGCCGTTACCGTCATGCCGGACATGATGATGTCGAACTTGTCCGTCATCAGCGCCGGAATGATGCCATCCCAGGCGGTATTAACGATCTCCAGCTCAACCCCCATGGCCTTGGCCATCTGCTTGGCAAAATCGACATCAAAGCCGATGTACTTGCCATCTTTGCTCGTCATTTCAAACGGCATATAACCGGAGTCCAATCCAACCCGCAGTTTCCCTTCTTTCATGATGCGGTTCAGCGCCGACTGCTCCCACAGACTGTTGCTGGACGCCCAGGCATTGCCCATCATGGCGACCATCATGGCCAGCATTAACGCAATTTTTCTCATTGTCTCACTCCGTCATTTTTGTTCTTTAATACCGAGACCATGCCCTGCCTGCGCTCCCCCACACAGACGACAACTGACACTCATTAGTCACCCGGTCAGGCCAACATTGTACTGATACATACATATAAATACAGACCGTTTACACAGCAATATTCAGGCCCAATAAAAAAAACCACACTCATTTCTGTGGTATTTCCAGCGTTTTATCTTGAGAGAAACACCATGAGAGCAGTAACGTCGCAGCATTGGAACAGATCAGGGAAGCTCACTAAAAGGCTAAAAACGCGGCTCAACCGCTCGACCATCAGGGAAATCTATTTACCGTATAAGAAATATCGCCACTCCTGACGATAGATATTTGTATTTGAATACTTTTATTTAAATCCCTGCATGGTTACAGTGTACTGACAGGTTCTTCCAGTCTTTGCGGTCCTGGGTTTACCCACTATTGAGTACGTTTTTCACCTTGGGTCATGCCGTCCCGGTAACACTCTGATAATGCCTTGCCCGAAAAACAACGCTCAGCTGCTATCTGTTACTCCTATGCTTTTGACGTTTGCCGATTCAATCACCGGACCTGAGGGTCCTTTGTCAAATTGCATACGTTCTTCCTGACATATAGAGGTTAGCCATGCATCAAACCGACCTGGCACTGCCGGTGTTGATTTTTACGGGTCTGTTCATGTTGACGACAGGTTCTGCCATCTGGCTGAAGTTCCTGAGAGTGCCCTACACCATAGGCCTTGTCGTTATCGGCATGGCACTGGGCATACTGGCCAACTACTCGGATTTCCTGGCACCGGTGCTGAAGGTTGAGCTGACACACGACCTGATCATGTATGTCATGCTACCGGTGTTAATTTATGATGCCGCCATCAACATCAAACTTCCCATGCTGGTCAGGGAGCTGGTGCCGGTTCTGATGCTGGCAGTGGTCGGTGTTGTTTTATCCACTGTGGTCGTGGCTGGCCTGATTGGCAATTTCACCCCGATGACAATGGCTGGCGCCTTACTGTTTGGTGCTCTGATCTCCGCCACCGACCCGGTCGCTGTGATTGCGCTGTTCAAAGAAGTCGGCGCCCCCGAACGCATGGCACTGCTGATGGATGCAGAAAGTCTACTCAATGACGCCACAGCCATTGTCATGTTTGGTATTGTCATGGCCGTACTGCAAACCGGCCAGGGTTTCGGTCTGGACACGGTTTTCATCGCTATCTGGGATTTTTGTCGGGTCTTTTTTGGTGGCATTGCCGTGGGTGGCATTCTGGGTATTGCCATGCTGTTCCTCCTTCGACTTGGTCACGCAATTCCTTATGTACAGATATCCCTGACAACCATCCTTGCCTACGCAAGCTTCATCATTGCGGATCACGTGTTCGGCATGTCGGGCGTCATGTCCACCATCGCAGCAGGGATAGTCACCCGCACCTGGTCACGTAAGGTGTTATCCGAACCGGTACAGGAATACCTGGGACCTTACTGGGAATTCATGGCCTTTGTCGCCAACAGCTTTATTTTTCTGTTACTGGGCATGCAGGAAGATTTCCTGTTCAGGGATATGGATCAGCTCTACGAGAACGTGCCTTTTCTAATACTCACCATTGCCATAGTGCTGTTTGCACGCTTCCTGGTGGTATACCTGCTGCTGCCAATCAGTAACCGGTTGCCGAAAAGCTCACCAGTGGATAACAAAACCAAGGCCATCATGTTCTGGGGCGGTCTGAGGGGAGTGGTTCCGGTTGCCCTGATGCTCTCCATCCCCGCTGATATGCAGGAACGGGGTGCGATCATTCATATGACACTGGCGGTGATCTTGTTCTCCCTGCTGATTCAGGGCACAACGATTGGACGCCTGATGACATTCCTGAAACTCAAAAGCATTGCTAAATGATGGAAGAATGAAGGGTTGATGGAATAAGCAAATACTGTCTGAACATTTCTTTCAAACCACCGCTGACGCCAGCCAGCGGTGGTCAGGCAAAACACCCAAAGCTGAATAACGGCATCAGGCATTCTGCCCGGGATAACTGGGCTGGATGTGAGCCAGGCTCTCCCTGAGGCACGTCACGTCCCATATCCCGGTAATATCTGATCCAGAAATCCAGCAATTCACCGGTTTCCGAGTCCAGAAAGTTCATTGCTATTTCCTCGAACAGAAATACACCATCGTTAGCATGGCAAAAAGCATCCACAATTAACTCGCTGCAATAATAGGAATCCTTTCTCTGCCCATAATCCCTGTTGTAGGGCAGACCCAACCATTCACTTGCTTTCCGAATCGCACGGGGAATACATCGCTGCCATTCCGGTTTTAACCGACAGGCCAGCACTTTCGGATTACCGGCGGTATCTGTGACCGAACCTGCAAGAAAATCCGTTACCGGGATGCAGTGCACCCAAGGGCTGACAGCCTCAATGACATGATCCGAATCCACATAAAGTCCTACATGGTCAATCAGAAAACCATCAATGCCGGTACATACCTGACGTATTGCTTCACCGCAACAGGCAATACCCGGCCGTTGCTGGAAGAGCAGGTCGCCCGGTTGTAACAAGGTAATCTGTGAGGTCATAGCAAGCCTGAACAAGGCATTTCACCAACGGGATGCCGGTGAGTATAGGCAAAATAGAGCAATGTCGAATCAGCCATACACCTTCAGCGCCCAGGGAAACGATGCCTCCTGCTGGCTACGACATACATGTCCACCGATTACCGACAATGAAGACGTAAGCCCCGGAGCCCCTGACACCTTCACCCTGAAGAAGCCAGGATTCAACCGCTGCCCCAAGCGCCAGTATGGAACGGCATCATGCAGCTTGCGCTGTAACCGCTGAACGGCAGCGATTGCATATGACTCAGAAAGATGTCCTTCAAGCTGTTCAAGATAGCGGGTAGTACATGCTGGATCGGTTGACTGGCGTTGCGTTTGCCAGTGGTTCAACGTAGTCATTACCTGGTCAAAGCGTGACAGTGTCACACAGTCGTCCGAAAAGAGACCTGCGTTATATAAATCACTCAACAAACTGTCCGGCTCACTATCGGCCCCAAGTGATAACGCTTCATTGAAATAAGCAACCGTCAGACTCGTCGGCAAGGCAGGAATAGCTGCCAGTGCGGAATGACATAATTGCAACGGCGGTTCGTTAAGAAAAGCGACTGCCTGCTCAATATCACCATTAGACAAACGCTTAAACAGACCATGTCTGACGACAGACAATCCACAATGGCTATGGAGCCTGACCAAACCAGAGGCGATTAAGGCAAGATCTGCATAGGCG
This sequence comes from uncultured Kistimonas sp., assembly GCA_964291505.2. GTDB lineage: Bacteria > Pseudomonadota > Gammaproteobacteria > Pseudomonadales > Endozoicomonadaceae > Kistimonas. Next base: position 2,311,214 of record OZ220216.1, read on the forward strand.
GCCGCGAGATCTGGATGGGCGTTAAAACGTTCACGGTAAATCTCTGCCAGTCCTTTCTGCAAACTGCCTGTTGTTTGCAGTGAAAGACGTCGTCCAGCCAATGCCGAAACCGGCTGACATTTCCGCACCCGGCTGGCCAGCGACATTGGCTCCGGCACATAATCTGATTCTTTCGCAATGACGCGATCCATGCTGCAGGCCCTGACAATAGCGATGTAACGCTGTTATCGGCCAAAGGCATCATGACAGAAGCATCAAATGAAGCTCGTCAGAACGGTTATTCCTTAAATACAGACCAGAAACCCACGGCTTCATTACCACGTACTACCCGAATACCGCCGAACTGCAGCATGACCCTTTCACTCTGAGTGGGGCGCAGAAAAACGGTATCGTCGACATCCAGACCGGTGGAGCCTGAGGCAGTCAGCATCTCCTGGTTGGTACTACGGCCATAGATGCCATTATTGCGCAATCCCTGCGGGGCATAAGGTACAGCCTTCCACCAGCCACCATAGACAAAAAAGGCTTTTTGCCAGTTCACATTGAGTTTTGCCAACCAGGGCGCAAAACGCTCAAGGAACGGAATCAGCAGTCCATCCAACTTTTTAAGAATCGGGGTGGCGATATACATGCCCGGCTGATGATCTGCCAGGGTCGGCAAGTCAAAATCTGTGGGCTTCACAAACGATGAACCAATGGTGAGATCATTCAGGCAACCCTGGTTACCTTCCGGATACAACTGATAGGTCATACTCCCGGCACCGTTAAAACAGAGATCGTCGCGGTAGGAATCAGGCCAGGCCTCTCGCAGATGGTTCACAAAACCCTGGTAAATTACCATCGCTTCGGCCCTTGCCTTCTGGCGTGCTTCTGCCTGTTTCCAGGGCAATGCCGGTGCCTTGGCCAGATGGGCGTCATATCCCATGAAACCGGAAAAAACGAGGGATTCGGGATGATCACTGATCAACGCCATTATCTGGTCGAGCGATTCCAGTGTCTGGATACCACCACGATGTAGCCCTACATCTATTTCGACATTGATCCTAAATTGAAGTTTTTGCTCTTTCGCCAGAGTCAGGTACTGCTGTAGACGCGCCGGGGTATCAATAAGCCATTGTACTTCTGCGATTCTCTCCTTTTCTTCATCAGAGAGGTTTCGGAGAAACGTCCTCACCGCGGTGATGGGAAAGGGTTTGCCGACAAGAAAATCACTGCCTGGAAAGTGACGAAACTGCTGTAACAGAAACGGAAGGTGGAACGTCATCAAGCGATTACTGCCGAGCTTGTCGAGCAAATAACGAATCAGTTCCGGCGACGGCAGCGACTTGGCAGCAATGCGGACCTGTGATGTATCCCCAAGGTGGGCCTTAACCCGTTCAAGGTTATGATCCACACGATCCAGGTCAACCATCAACACCGGACAGCCCGGCATCTGCTGACGCACCAGCTGGTTCAAGGCAGAAAAATAATGGTCATAAGGCTTACCCTGGTTTCTGGGCCAGAGGATTACCACGACTACCACAACAGCAACAAACAACCAGAGCATCCTGAGTCCTGCCTGCAATCAAACTGTAATTATTTTAATGGAGTACGATCGTACTACATTATAAATGCAGGCGCACCCGCCCAATGCAATATCGATACACCTCTGCCCTTGAAAAGCCCGTACTCAAAAGCAAAATCAGGCTGTAATATAGTCAGCCATCGCATTCACCGGCACAGATGAGGTAGGTATGAAGCTTTCCGCCTTTGGCGAGCAATTCACGGGACATTCGGGCATCCTCTCGCTGATGGATGACCTGGGCAATGCGCTGGCCGGTAACGACGATATCATCATGATGGGCGGCGGCAATCCCGCACACCTGCCCGAAGTGGAAGCCGTCTTTCGTCAACGGCTGAGTCGTATTCTCGACAGTCAGAAAGAATTCACCCGTTTTATCGGCACCTATGACCCGCCGGCAGGCGAAAAGGATTTTCTGCACGAACTGGCCGCCATGCTCAAGCGACGGTTTGGCTGGAACCTGACAGAACGCAATATTTGCCTGACGCACGGCAGTCAGTCGGCCTTCTTCATGCTTTTCAATATGTTTGCAGGCAAAGACAGCCAGGGACTGCAGCGTCGTATTCAGCTACCGCTGGCGCCGGAATATATCGGTTACGCCGACAGCGGTATTGAGCGGGATATCTTCGCGGCGGAAAAGCCGGAATTCGAATTCATTGATGATCATACCTTTAAGTATCGTGTCAATTTTGATGCGCTGGATCTCTCTTCAGATACTGCCGCACTGTGTGTATCCAGACCGACCAACCCTACCGGTAACGTTTTAACCGACGGTGAGATTGAACACCTCGACGCACTGGCCAAACAGCATGATATTCCGCTGATTATTGATGGCGCCTATGGCCTGCCTTTCCCCAACCTGATTTTCACCGAAGCGACCCCTTACTGGGATGAACACATCATCCTGTGCCTGAGCCTGTCAAAGCTGGGATTGCCCGCCACACGCACGGGGATTGTGATTGCCAGCGAGGAAGTCATCACTGCCATCACCAATATGAATGCCATCATCAGTCTGGCGCCGAACAGCAGCGGTGCCCTGCTGGCACTGGACATGGTGCGCGACGACAGCATTATGACATTGAGCAACCAGCATATCCGTCCCTGGTACCGCGAGCGGATGGAGATGGCAACCGGTTACCTCAAGGAAGTGATGGGGGATCTGCCCTGGTACATGCATAAACCGGAAGGCGCCATGTTCCTGTGGTTGTGGTTCAAGGATCTGCCCATCAGCAGCCTCGAATTATACGAACGCCTGAAGAAACGTGGCGTACTGGTTGTTTCCGGGCATTACTTCTTCCCTGGCATCGAAAATGACTGGCAACACAGTCACGAATGCCTGCGCATCACCTATACCCGTGACGCAGAAACCGTCAAAAAAGGCCTGGCCATTATTGCGGACGAAGTCCGGAACCTATACAACAGCTGACCATTAAATAAACAGGCCTGTCCCTCACCGTCAGGGACAGGCCTGTTTTTTACAAGCAGACTAGGCATTCCAGGCAAGCAAAATCACTGTAAATAGGCACGCGCCACATATTCCAAAGGAATATTACGGATATGTACCTAAATAACATCTTCATATTATGAAAGGTACTTTTCCCAAAAAGACGCTGATCGATGACAATAGAGACTACAGTAGACGGCTCAGCAGGCCTGCCCGGTAGCGGCAAAAAAAGCAAACTGGGTGTATGGATGTGTGCCGCCCTCGTCGTCGGAAACATGATTGGCTCAGGGATCTTTCTCCTTCCTGCTTCCCTCGGTGCATACGGCCCCATCAGCATTGGCGGCTGGCTGTTCACCGGCGCCGGCGCCCTGCTCCTCGCATTAACGTTTGCCCGACTCAGCCAGATGATCCCCTCCGCCGGCGGCCCCTACGCTTACTGCCGTGCAGGACTGGGTAGATTCATGGGATTCCTGATTGCCTGGGGATACTGGATCGGCCTCTGGTCCGGTAATGCCGCCATCGTGGTCGCGATGCTCGGTTATTTAGGGATCTTTATCCCGGAAATCAATCAGAACCCTATGCTGGGCGCTGGCATTGCCGTCGGTACGATCTGGTTTATGGCATGGATTAACTGCCGCGGCGTGAAATCCGTCGGCGTGTTCCAGCTGGTTACCACCGTTCTGAAAACCCTGCCTCTGGTGGGTATCGCCATCTTTGGTATTTTCCAGATCAACCCTGAGCACTTCGCCACCATCAACACCAGTGAACTCAGCAACTTCAACGCACTGACCAGCTCTGCTGCACTCTGCCTGTGGGCATTCCTTGGCCTGGAGTCTGCAACAGTTCCCTCAGAGAACGTACACAATCCGGAAAAGACCATTCCACGAGCCACCGTTCTGGGCACCCTGTTCGCAGCCGTACTCTATATCATTGCCACGGTCTCACTCATGGGATTAATTTCTCCGGCTGACCTGGCGCAATCCACAGCACCGTTTGCCGATGCCGCCGCTATCCTTTGGGGCCCCGCCGGCACCGTGGTTATTGGTATCGCCGCCATTATTTCCTGTCTGGGCGCACTGAACGGCTGGACCCTGATGACCGCGCAGATCCCCATGGCTGCAGCCCGTGACGGTTTATTCCCGGAAAGCTTTGGCAAGATATCCAAGCGTGGTACCCCTGCCCTGGGCATTATCATTTCGTCTGTTCTGGTCACACTGCTGGTTCTGACCAACTACAGCCGAGGCCTGGTTGGCGCCTTTAACTTCATCATCAGCCTGGCCGTCATGACCACCTTGCTCCCCTACACCATGTCCACCATGGCACGACTGGTTCTGCAGATTCGTGAACGGGAAAAGCTGGGGACGGTTATCCCCAAACGCGACATCCTCATTTCCTCGCTGGCCTTCCTCTACTCCCTATGGGCACTGGGCGGCAGCGGTATGGAAACCGTCTACTGGGGCTTCCTCCTGTTAATTGCCGGCATTCCCGCCTATATCTGGATTCTGTGGAAAAAATCTCATCCCGCCGCAGAACCTGATGCCCGCATCACCACGGCAGGATAAATCACCCAAGGCGCAGCATTGTCTGCGCCTTTTTTATCCAGCGCCAAATCACACGACACAAGACAACAAACAAGCGCAATGGAAAAACCGGAGATTCCCTTCTACGTTATCCCCAGTAGTCTCCCAAGGAGAATCTCATGAAAGCGTTCAAGATTTCCGTCGCCATCGCCTGCGGCAGCTTGATCACCTGCGCCACCCTCCCCACCTTTGCCAGCCAGACCAGCGGCAGCACCGTCCAGCAGACCCAATCGGACATACCGGTTTTACCGCTGGAGAAGCTGCTGATTAAGGCAAAAGACAAGCATCCCGGCATGCGGATCATCAACACGTATTCGGAAACAACCCAGAAAGGTAAGCCAGTCGAAAAAATCTATTACCTGATGCCCGACAATACCGGCGCCTGGATCATGACCCTGGATCGGACCAACGGCAAAATTCTGGACGACCATCCGTATAAATTCCCGGAAAAAGCCGATGTCATTCCTCTGGAAAAAATCCTGGAGGAAGTTAAGCAAAAATATCACGTCAAGAAAATTGTCCGCACCCGGCTTGAGCAGGAAAACGGTCGCAAGCTTCGGGTGATTTACTATATCGACAAACTGAAACAACAACGCACCATGGTCGTCGATGAAAAAACTGGTGACGTTCTTTCTGACAGGGCAAGAAAACTCACTCCTACAGGCTAAAATTCCACAGAATCAATAAGCAAGAACAAAAAAATGCGAGCATCATGCTCGCATTTTTTATACCAGAACAATCTGACTAAACCGCACCCACACTCAAGCCGACCATTAAGCCAATGGTCAGAATCAACAACAGCGGCCAGACATACTTAATCCATTTTTCATACGGCACCCGTCCCATAGCCAAAGCACCCATCACAACACCCGATGTCGGCGTCATCAGATTCACCATTCCGCTGGCCGACTGATAGGCCGTTACAACAAGATCACGCCCCACATCCGAAAAATCTGCCAGGGGCGCCATAATCGGCATCGTTAACACCGCCAGACCGGAGCTTGAAGGCACAAAAAACGACAGCAGGATCTGAATCCAGTACATGACATTGATAAACACAATAGACGACAAGCCACTGACAGCCTGCTCAGACCAGTACAGCACCGTATCAGTGATCATCCCGCCATTCATAACCACAACGATGCCACGGGCAATACCAATAATCAGAGCAACGCCGAGCAGATCCCTGGCACCATCAACAAAGGTATCCGTAAACTCGGCTTCACCAAGACGTCCGACAAAAGCGACCACGATCGACATCACCATGAACAGGGCTGACATCCGGGCCATCCACCAACCTTCAGCCGCAACGCCCCAGATCATGATGCCAAACGCCACCAGGAAGAGCAGCAGGATGATCTTGCGCCGCCCGGTTAGCTCAGGCACATCACTGGCATCAGTAGACGTCAAGAAATGTTCGCGATTGGACTCATACATATCGGCAACAAATGAGGCTTTGGGATCCCGCTTCACCTTCTCGGCATAGCGCATCACAAACACAATACAGATAAGCAATCCAACGATATAAAAAACCAACCGCAAAAAGATGCCATCGGTAAAGGATACACCGGCTGCATCCGAGGCAATGACTGTCGCAAAAGGGTTGACCGTTGATCCCAGCGTGCCGATACCCGCACCCAATAAAATCACCGCAACCGCCGTCAGGGAATCATAACCGGCGGCGATCATGACCGGTATTAATAAGGGATAAAATGCGAGACTTTCTTCCGCCATCCCATAGATGGTCCCCCCCAGAGAAAAGAATGCCATCAGCAGGGGAATCATCCACTTTTCCTTGCCCTGAAGCGCCTCCATCGCCTTGGCAATACCCGCATCGATAGCCCCTGTTTTCGTCACCACCATCAGGAAGCCACCGATGATCAGTACGAACAGGGCCACATCAATCCCGTTGGCCTCATAGGAGTCCGGATTATAAAAACCGGCAATGGGCGCCAGCACCACATCTTCAAAGCCCTGGGGGTTGGGCTCCACATGATGGTAGGTACCCGCGATAGGCACCTCTTTACCGATGGCTTCATCCATTCGGGTGTCGTATTTACCCGCAGGGACGATCCAGGTCAGTATCGCGACAAAAATGATAATGAGAAAAAGAATGGTATACGCCGAAGGAAACTTGAACTGCTTCATGACTGAAAAGACCTTTTGCAGAGCCTGTTCATGGAACCGGGCGGCGGGAACCGGACCTGCCAGACCGGCCGGCGCTGACACGGCTGTCAGCCAGCACCATGGAAACGTCAGTCATTAGTGACAGCCACTGAAGCCATCAGTCGCCGATAATCAACGGACAGCGTTAGTCGCAGGAAAAACAGAGAAAGGAGATTCCAGACCCCTGCCACTGAACACGCCGACACCCCGGCAACCGGCAATAACGACTCAGGGACTCATGCAGACTGATTTGACGTGTTCACTATATAGTCGATAGCCATCCTTTTTGCATAAACGACACTGACACAAAAATGCCCCACATAAAAACTTTCAATAACAGCCATAATCTGTGCCCAATCAAAAACGACAGCGCTCAACCATGACCTTTATCAAGATTTTTACCGATTTAACCACTAATTAATCACTGTTTTCTGCCACCATTCCCAAACTTTTTTTTAATAGTAAAACAAACGTATTAGTTAGAGGCTAAAAACCGGAAAATGGGTATTAATACGTAATGTCAAAGGATTACTGCAGGTCTAGTCTAGGCTCCGCATTAGGGGGCATCCCTTAGCAGGCTTTAAGAATTTTCTAATGCTATGTCGATATATCCAGTAGTGTGGTAAGCACAAATCGACATACATTACACATACCGGATTTCTATCGCCTTTTAACAGTCACCAGACTGCCTCAGCCCGATGGACTGACCCAGCCAGACTGATAAAGGCGACTTTAGCTTTTGCACAGTCATGTGCACTTACTTCATGTACATCAGACATTCAGGAGAAAGATGATGTCACGCTTCTATGTGGGTTCTGAGGTTGGTCAACTTAAAAAGGTACTGCTGCACCGTCCAGAGCTTTCTCTGCGCCGCCTGACGCCTACCAACTGTGAAGGCCTGCTGTTTGACGACGTTCTGCGTGTTGAGCAGGCTGGCAAGGAACACGACGCATTCCAGCAGGTTCTGCGCGACAACGGCGTTGAAGTATTCCTGCTCCGCGACATGCTGGCAGAAACCCTGGCCAACCCTGAAGCCAAAGCATGGGTTCTGGACCGTCAGGTATCTCCTCTGCGTTACGGCCACGCTCTGGCTAAAGACGTTCGCGCATTCTTCGAAGAAATGAGCGACAAGGATCTGGCTTCTCACCTGATCGGTGGTCTGACCGTTGCAGAACTGAACTCCGCTTCCGGCAGCCCGACTCTGGGCGTGATGAGCCAGACTGACTTCATTCTGGATCCGATCCCGAACCACCTGTTCACCCGCGACACGTCCTGCTGGGTATACGGCGGCGTTTCTGTGAACCCAATGGCCAAGCCTGCCCGTAAGCGTGAAACCGTTCACCTGCGCGCCATCTACAAGTTCCACCCGATGTTCAAAGATGCCGACTTCCACACCTACTTCGGTGACGAAGACCGCAACTACGAACTGTCCACTATCGAAGGCGGCGACGTTCTGGTTATCGGTAAGGGCGCAGTCCTGATCGGTATGTCCGAGCGTACTACTCCTCAGGGTGTTGAGCACCTGGCTCGCGGCCTGTTCAAGACCGGTCAGGCTACCAAGGTTATCGCCCTGGAACTGCCCAAGCTGCGTAGCTGCATGCACCTGGATACCGTCTTCACCCACATGGATGTTGACTGCTTCACCTACTACCCAGACATCATGCGTGATGACATCGCCTGCTGGGAACTGACCCCTGGCGACAACGAAGAAATCGTCTTCACTGCCGTTAACGATGGTTTCGTCAAGGCAATCGCCCGTGCTCTGGATCTGCCCGAACTGCGTATGATCCCGACCGGCGGCGACATCTTCGAAGCAGAGCGTGAGCAGTGGAACGATGCTAACAACGTTCTGACCGTACGTCCTGGCACCGTTATCACTTACGAGCGCAACATCTACACCATCAAGAACATGGAAGAAGCCGGCATCAACGTGCTGACCATTCCAGGTGAAGATCTGGGCCGTGGCCGTGGTGGCGCTCGCTGCATGAGCTGCCCGATGGAGCGTGAAGGTATCTAATACCTTCCCCCCTGCAAGACCCAGGCACGCTGACCGGCCCGAAAGGGTAAACAAGACTGACCAGAGTGTCAGTGATAATACCCAACCGGTCAGGGTACCATGAGTGAAACAACAATCTGCCGCAATGTGCGGCAGATTGTCCTTAAACAAAAAATGTTTTTTAGGGATTTAAGACCATGTCTTTCAATCTGCGTAACCGTAACTTCCTGAAACTGCTGGACTTCCAACCTAAAGAAATCCAGTACCTGCTGGACCTGTCCCGTGACCTGAAGCGTGCCAAGTACGCTGGTTGCGAACAGCAGCGCATGAAAGGCAAGAACGTTGCCCTGATTTTCGAAAAGACCTCTACCCGTACCCGTTGCGCATTCGAAGTTGCCTGCTTCGACCAGGGCGCTAACGTCACTTACATCGGTGGCGGCTCTCAGATGGGTCATAAAGAATCCGTTAAGGACACCGCGCGCGTTCTGGGCCGTTTCTACGACGGTATCGAATTCCGCGGCTTCTCTCAGGACGCCGTTGAAGAGCTGGGCGCATACGCTGGCGTTCCTGTCTGGAACGGCCTGACTGACGAATGGCACCCCACTCAGATCCTGGCCGACTTCCTGACCATGATCGAACACGGCAAGGGCAAGCAACTGGCTGAAATCAAGTTCGCTTACCTGGGCGACGCTCGCAACAACATGGGTAACTCCCTGATGGTTGGCGCTGCCAAGATGGGCATGGACATTCGTCTGGTTGCTCCCAAGGCATTCTGGCCTGAAGAGTCTCTGGTTGAAACCTGCAGCAAGATCGCTGAAGAAACCGGCGCCAAGATCACCCTGACCGAAGACGTTGCCGAAGGCGTTGAAGGCGTTGACTTCCTGTACACCGACGTATGGGTATCCATGGGTGAAGCCGAGTCCGCATGGGCCGAGCGTATCGAACTGATGAAGCCTTACCAGGTGAACATGGACGTCATCGCCAAGACTGGCAACAAAGACGTTAAATTCATGCACTGCCTGCCTGCTTTCCACAACACCGAAACCAAGGTTGGTCAGGAAATCGCCGAGAAATTCGGTATGGAAGGCCTGGAAGTGAACGAAGAAGTCTTCGAATCCGCATACAACATCTCCTTCGACGAAGCAGAAAACCGTATGCACACTATCAAGGCTGTTATGGTTGCCACCCTGGGCGACTAATCCACTGCCGATAGATAAAAAGAGGGGCTAATGCCCCTCTTTTTTATTGTCTCGAACTTACCTGTCCGCACCCAGTCTTGCTATCCCAAGCGAATCTTCTCACACAACGAAAACAAGCAACGAATACAGTATGTACTATCCTGTAGTCGTGTTTCATCACCTGCCACCTTAACGACAGGCTATCTACTCAATCCCTCAGTATCCAAGAGGATTCAGTACCATGTCTTTCAACCTGCGCAATCGTAAATACACCAAGCTGCTGGATTTCACCCCGAAAGAAATGCAATTCCTGCTGGATCTTGGCCGCGACCTCAAACGCGCCAAATACGCCGGTTGCGAACAACAGAGACTGAAAGGTAAGAATATTGCCCTGATCTTTGAAAAAACATCCACCCGGACCCGGTGTGCATTTGAAGTTGCCGCCTTTGACCAGGGCGCTAACGTGACCTTTATCGGCGGCGGCTCCCAAATGGGCCACAAGGAGTCCGTAAAAGATACAGCACGGGTTCTTGGTCGCTTTTATGACGGCATCGAATTCCGGGGTTTCAAGCAGGAACACGTTGAAGAACTGGCAGAATATGCCGGCGTACCGGTATGGAACGGGCTCACCGACGAATTTCACCCAACCCAGATCATTGCCGACTTCATGACCATGGTGGAACATGGCGATGGCAAACAGCTGCATCAAATGAAGTGGTGTTACCTCGGCGATGGCAAAAATAATATGGGCAACTCCCTCATGGTCGGCGCCGCTAAAATGGGGATGGATTTCCGTATTGCCGCCCCAAGCAGTTATTTCCCTGAAAAGTGGATCGTGGACGAGTGCAACAAGATCGCTGAACAAACAGGCGCCAAAATCACCCTGACAGAAGAGGTTGGCCAGGCTGTTAAGGATTGCGACTTCCTGTACGGCGATGTATGGGTATCCATGGGCGAACCCAAGGAAGTATGGGATGAGCGCGTAAGCGCACTGAAACCCTATCAGGTCAACATGGATGTCATCAAAAAAACCGGCAATCCGAAAGTGAAATACCTCCACTGCCTGCCTGCCTTCCATAATACGGAAACCACTGTTGGCAAAGAGGTCGCTGAACAATATGGCCTTACCAATGGTGTAGAAGTTACTGAAGACGTGTTTGAGTCAGAATACTGCATCGCCTTTGACGAAGCTGAAAACCGTATGCACTCGATTAAAGCCATCATGGTAGCGACACTCGGTGACTAACCCAGCACCATCTCGTCACCCACCCAAAGAGAGCACCTGAACGCAAATATTGATTGACCCTAAATGCCATGGGTGACACCCGTCACCCATGGACAATACCGGTTACCGATTCAGCTATTCACCTACCCATCCAGAGGATCAGGGATATGTTAGTTGTCATGGCCCTGGGAGGAAACGCTATCCTGCAGCGTGGCCAACCCCTTGAGGCACACATCCAGCGTGAAAATATTCGAACCGCTGCCAAGTCCATCGCGGAAGTCGCCAAAGATCACCAGGTGGTGCTAACACATGGCAATGGCCCGCAGGTTGGCTTGCTGGCTCTGATGAATGAAGCTTACGAAGCGGTGGCCAATTACCCACTGGATGTTCTGGGCGCACAAACACAAGGCATGATCGGGTTCATGTTTGAACAGGAACTGCGCAACTACATGCCAGGGCGCAAAGTGTGCACAGTGTCCACCCAAACCATTGTCGACCCCGACGACCCCGCCTTTGAAAACCCCGACAAATTCGTTGGACCGGTTTATACCTACGAAGAAGCTCAGGTGATCCAGGAAGCCAACCCCAGCTGGACCCTGAAGCAGGATGGCAACTACTACCGCCGCGTTGTGCCATCGCCACAACCCATGGAAATACTGGAACTGCCCTCGTTACGCCACATTGTTTCATCCGGTGATATCACAGTGATCTGTGGCGGTGGCGGCGGCATCCCGGTCCGCCGCGATGCAGATAACATGCTGCACGGCGTCGAAGCGGTGGTGGATAAGGATCGCGCCTCACGCACCCTGGCCGAGGGCCTGGAAGCAGACGCTCTGATCTTATTGACTGATGTTCCGGCCGTCGAAACCGACTTCGGCAAACCGGACTCGAAAAAGATCAAAGAATGTACACCTGACGAATTTGAGAAGTTCCCCTTTGCGGCTGGTAGCATGGGACCTAAGGTAGAATCCGTATGCCATTTCGTTCGCGCCGGTGGTAAGTTTGGTGCCATCGGTTCGCTCGACAAGGCGGCGGAAATCCTGCTCGGACATTCCGGCACCTTTGTCAAGGTAGATGTACCCGGTGGTATCACCTATTACGACTGAACCGACCAGACAACTATTCCAAATACAGCCTCTCACTAGCCGGGAGATGCCAGACTCACACTGCGAAGTGGAATGACTGGGATCTCGCGGCAAAGTAGTGTCTGCGCATGGTATGTACGGACACAACCGGCGGCGACGGTTTATACCATTGCCAATGGTGTTTGAAAACAGGGTTTGCCTAGGGGATCTATCCCGCAATGCCGCCGGTTTGTCCGGCTAACGTTGTTTGGCAGGCTTTGGTCTATCACCGGATAAGGGTTTACGAAAACTGCGGCTCCGCGTGTTGTTTTGGGCGACAGTTTTCGTCGGCAAGGTGACGGAATCTGTTTTCAGCCATAACGGGCGGTTGCGTATTGTGGATATATGCCCACCGGGTCTGAAGCATTTGTTTTCCCTTTGACGCAGGGCCCCATGGCCCGAATTAAAAAGGACAGGAAGAAGGCTATGTCCCAGAGTCTGTTACGTTATACCAACATTCTGAGTATTGTTGGTGACATTATCCGGGTCGAAGTACCCAACCTGAGCGACAGTAACGCCCAGGCGCGCAACGGTGATCTCGCCCTGATTGAGCAGAATGGCCAGCCCTATTCGCTTGCGCAGATCATCAAGCTGAACCGCGAAGAAGTTTCCCTCCAGGTGTTCGCGGGCACCAAAGGTCTCTCCACTGACGCCGCAGTCTGCTTCCTCGGCGAACCCATGAAAGCCGTATACTCCCCGAACATTCTGGGTCGTATCTTCAACGGCGCGGGTGAGGCGATCGATGGCGGCCCGGCTCTGGACCAGGATCCTCGCGTTGAAATCGACGGCCCTTCCGTCAACCCGATCCGCCGTGTTCTGGCGTCCCGCATGGTACGGACCAACGTGCCCATGATCGACGTGTTCAACACCCTGGTTGAATCCCAGAAGATCCCGATCTTCTCCGTGTCCGGCGAACCCTACAACAAGTTCCTGGCCCGGATCGCGATCCAGGCGGAAGCGGACGTGGTTGTGTTCGGTGGCATGGGTCTGATCTTCGACGATTACCACTTCTTCAAAACTGCGTTCGAAGAAGCCGGCGTATCTTCCCGTACCGTCATGTACACAAACCTGGCCTCTGACCCGACCGTTGAGCGTCTGATGATCGCCGACATGTCTCTGGCAGTGGCTGAGCACTTCGCGGTAGAAGAAGGCAAGAAGGTCCTGGTCCTGCTGACCGACATGACCTCCTACGCCGACGCCATGAAGGAAATCGGTGTTGCCATGGACAAGATCCCCGCCAACCGGGGTTACATGGGTGACCTGTACTCCCAGCTGGCCCGCCGTTACGAGAAGGCTGCCGACTACAAGGGCGCCGGTTCCGTCACCATCCTGGCAGTAACCACCATGCCCGGTAACGACCTGACTCACCCGGTTCCGGATAACACCGGTTACATCACCGAAGGTCAGTTCTACCTGCACGACGGCGTTATCGATCCGTTCGGCTCCCTGTCCCGTCTGAAGCAGATGGTTATCGGCAAGGAAACCCGGGAAGACCACAGCCAGATCATGAACACCATGATCCGCTTCTACTCCGATTCCGTGAACGCCAAGCAGAAGCAGGCGATGGCTTTCGAACTGTCTCCGTACGATGAGAAAGTGATCCGCTTCGGTGACCAGTTCATCGACAACTTCATGAAGCTGGACGTCTCCATGAGCCTGGAAGAAGCCCTCGACCTGGCGTGGAAGATCCTGGCTGACTGCTTCAGCCCCGAAGAGACGCTGATGAAGCAGAGCCTGATCGAGAAGTACTGGCCCGTGAAATCCCAGGTTGCTGCGGCAGCTGCCACTGAAACCGCCGGGGCATAACCATGGCCAAGATTGCGCTGAACAAAAGCTCGCTTAACCGGGAAAAGCGCAACCTGAAAACGTTCAACCGTTACCTGCCGGCGCTGGAACTCAAGCGTCAGCAGCTGATGGCGGAGCGGAAAAAAGCAGAGGATGCTGTCAGGGAAGCGCGCGAGCGTATTGAGCAGATCGAAAAAGACGTCAGTGAGCAACTTCCCATGCTCGCTTGTGAGGATATCAACGTCGAAGGCCTGGTGCGTGTCACCAACGTGGTTCTGGGTGAACAGAACATCGTCGGTACCACTGTGCCCGTCGTTGAGAAGGTTGAGGTAGAGGTCGCCCCCTACAGCTTCCTGACCAAACCTCACTGGGTGGATTTCCTGGTGGAACGCCTGAAAGAGATGGTGGAACTGCATATTGAAATGCTGGTGCGTGAACTGCGCTACCAGGAGATCAGTAAGGCAACCCGCACCACTTCTCAGCGCGTGAACCTGTTCTCCAAGGTTCTGATCCCACGCAGCAACAAGAATATCGCGAAGATCAAGATATTCCTGTCCGATATGGACCGTGCTGGCGTGGTGAACGCCAAGATCTCCAAAACCAAGATGGCCAGCTGATCTGCCCCGGCAGTCAGCCTAAAGCTGGATTAAGAGCATGAGTATCAAAACACTCAAGAAGATCACGCTCTATGGGCTAGCCAGCGAGAAGGAAGCCGTACTCAGCGGATTACAGGAAATGGGGTGTGTTCACCTGATTCCCCTGGCTGAGACACCGGCTGCCCCCGAAGGCGAGCTCAGTGAGCCCCGGGCTGCAAAGGAGGCCTATAGTCACCTCCTGAGCTGTCCGGTCAAACGACGGGAAATCCGTCGTATGGATGCCATGGACACCGACGAGGTGGTCGCCAGGGTTCTTGCCAACAAGAACCAGCTGCGTGCCGCGTCTGACGCCCGTGACAACCTGATCAAGCGGATCCAGGAAGTTCGTCCCTGGGGCGATTTTTCCTTTCCGGAACTGAATCAGCTAGACGACATTCGTCTTTGGTTCTATGTGATCCCCCACCACGACATGGCGGCGCTCGAAGACATCGAGATGCCCTGGGAAGTGGTGCACCGTGATCACAAGAACTGCTATGTCGTTCTGCTGAACAAAACAGAACCGGATGCCAACCTGCTGCCGGTCAAGCGCTCCCGTGTGGGCGGTGACTCCCTGTCCAGCCTGGAACACCAGCTGGAAGAAGCGGAAATGAAGGTGGAGGATATCCAGGGTGAACGGGAGTCTCTGACCCGTTGGCTCTACGTCCTCAGCCAGATCGTTGCCCGCAAGGAAGACACCCGCGCATTGGAAGACGCTCGTCGTGTTACTCTCGACGATGACCAGTTTTTCCTGGTCTCAGGCTGGCTGCCTGCGGATGAAGAAGAACGCGCCAGTGAATTTGTCGCGTCCTTTGCCGTAGCCGCCACCATCGAAGACCCGGCGCAGGAAGACAATCCGCCGACCCTGTTGGAAAACCCCGAATCCGTCGCCGGCGGTACGGAAGCCATGGCTTTCTACCAGCTGCCCGGTTACCGGACCTGGGATCCCAGCACCGTGGTGTTCTTCTCGTTCTCCCTGTTCTTTGCAATGATCATGAACGACGCGGCCTACTGCGCCATCCTTGGCGGCCTCGTGTTCCTGTTCCGCAAGAAACTGGGTGCCAGCGAGACAGGCATCCGCATCCGTAACCTGGCCTATTTCATGTCAGGTCTCGGTATTGTCTGGGGCATCAGCTCCGGCAGTTATTTCGGTTACACGCCAGACAAGGATACGTTCTTCGGCTCGCTGCATTTCATCGATATGAATAACTACGGCGCCATGATGAAGGTTTCCATCATCATTGGTGCGACACATATCGTGATCGCGAACCTGGTCACTGCCTGGAACAACCGAACACGCCTTTACGCCCTCGCGCCCCTGGGATGGACACTGGCAATCGCCGGTGGCGTTGCCCTGTGGCTCGGGATCACGGGCGACCTGGCGCCGGTCTGGAAAACAACGTTTGGTCCTGCATTAGCCATTGCCGGTGCAGCGCTGATCTTCCTGTTCACCAGCACACGCCCGGTCTCCAGCGCGAAAGACGTACTGTTCCGGATCGCTGATGGCCTGCATGCGCTTTACAATATCTCCAGTGTTTTCGGCGATATTCTGAGCTACATGCGTCTGTTTGCCCTTGGCCTGGCCGGTGCTTCTCTGGCTGTGACCTTCAATACGCTGGCATTCCAGGTTCTGGACCGCATGCCAGGTATCGGTGTTCTGTTCTGTGCCCTGATCCTGATCGCGGGTCACCTGCTCAATATCAGCCTCTCCCTGATGGGTGGTGTTGTGCACGGCCTGCGTCTGAATGTGATTGAGTTCTTCAAGTGGAGCCTGACTGAAGAAGGCTACCCGTTTAAACCGTTTAAAAAGCAAGAGGATTGATTCATGGAAAACTATATGCTGCTGCTGGGTTGGGCTGGTATTTTCGCTCCTATGGCACTGGGCGCCATCGGTTCCGGTATGGGTTGCTCCATCTCCGGTCAGGCAGCCTGCGGCGCCATGCTGGACGTTGAAAGCGGTTACGGTAAGTTCATCGGTCTGTCCGCACTGCCTTCTTCCCAGGGCATTCTGGGTATCGTAATCATGTTCATCCTGATGGGTACTCCCCTGACGGTTGACACTGCACCGGCTTTCTTCGGCATCGGCCTGCTGGCTGGTCTGGCGCTGCTGGTTACCGCTATCTACCAGGGTAAAGCTGTTGCCGGCGCCATCAATGCGTCCAAGAACAAGCCTGAAATCTTCGGTCTGTCTATCGCTCCTGCGGCTATCGTAGAAGGCTTCTCCGTATTCGCCTTCGTATTCGCCCTGGTTCTGGCTGGCAACATCGCCGCCTAAGCCTGTCGATTAACGTTGCTAACAGGGTGAAGTCATGACTGAAGTAGCAAGTAATGTATCCGTCGGGGTACAGGAGCTGATCGAGAAGCTCCGCAATCAGGGCGTCGCCAATGGCCGCACTGAAGCCGACAAGATCGTTTCCGACGCCCGCGCCGAAGCGGACCGGATTCTGGAAGAAGCACGCGCCCAGGCCGCTGACCTGGTGAACAAGGCGAAAAAAGAAGCCGACTTCACCATCAAGGCTGGCGAAGAGTCCCTGGAACTGGCAGGCCGCAACGCCGTGCTGGAACTGAAGGACTTCCTGCTGAAGCAGTTCTCCGAACAGATCCGCCTGACCGTCGCCCGCGAAATGGAAGACCAGGGCATCCTCAAGAACATGATTCTTGAAGTGGCCGGTCGTAACAGCCTGCGCGGTGAAGAAGACGTCGAAGTGATCCTGCCCCGCAAGGTCATCGGTGTTGAAGACCTGCGCGAGCATCCGGAAGCGCTGAAGGAAGGCTCTCTGGCCTACTTCGCGGTTCGTCAGGGTAAGGAAATGCTGAGCAATGGCGTCACCTTCAAGGTTGGCGGCGAGAAGCAGACC
This sequence comes from uncultured Kistimonas sp., assembly GCA_964291505.2. Classification (GTDB taxonomy): domain Bacteria; phylum Pseudomonadota; class Gammaproteobacteria; order Pseudomonadales; family Endozoicomonadaceae; genus Kistimonas. The sequence continues at coordinate 2,328,763 of OZ220216.1, forward strand.
GGTGTCACTTTCCGCCTGCGCGAGAAGAACATCGAGGTTGAGCTGGATGACACTGCTGTCAGCACCATGCTGCTGAAGCACCTGCAGCCCCGTTTCCGCGCGCTGCTGGAAGGCATCATCAATTAAGGCTGATGCTGCCGGCTGACGGCGTTCGGGTTTTGATGGCCCGTTCGCCGCTCCGGCAGCGCCTGTAAGGAGCAAGCCATGGCTGACAATGCCTGTTATACCTTGCTGACCTCGCTGCCGCACATTGATTCCCTGTTCAACAGCCGGATCACCCCGATCTCCCGTTTCCAGCTGGACCGTCGTCTGTCCATGCTGGAAATGGAAGACCAGGAGCGCCTGGTCCTGATCGAGAACCTGCTGCACTGGGATCACCTGGCGGACGATGTCAACGAAAGCGCCCTGATCCGCTTGGCTGAAAAAGCCCGCGATCAACTGGGCAGCCAGACCCTGCGTGAACTGGTGGACTGGCGCCTGGACATGCGCACCATCGTGGCCGCCCTGCGCCGCAAGCACCTGGGTGAAGCCGCGCCGACCACGGCAAAGTGGAGCTACGGAACCCGCTACGAATACATTCGCAGCCACTGGAGTTCCCCGACACTGGGCCTGGGCAAGGCGTTTCCGTGGATCAACAAGGTCAACGAATGCCTGCGTACCGGTAACTGTGTTGAACTGGAAAAAACCCTGCTGCAAGCCGTCTGGGACCAGCTCAACCGTCTGGCCACCCGGCATCAGTTCGATTTCGAAGCAGTCGTCATCTACGTGCTGCGCTGGAACCTGGTCGCCCGCTGGACCTGCTATGACACCAGCAAGGCGCAGACCCGCTTCCGGAAGCTGATCGACAAGAGCCTCGGCGAATTCAGGGACCAGTTGCCGGTCAGCAACTGATCACGACGATTTCAACTGCAGAACGGTCAATGAACCGACTGTGCAAGGAAAAGGTTATCGCGTTATGAGTACAACGCACGAACAGAACGCCACAGCCCGCGTCGTGGCCGTCAATGGTGACATCATCACCATTGAAACCATCGACAAGGGCGAAGAGAGCCGCGCCCTCGTCAAGAACGAAGTGGTTTACGTGGTACCCAGCCGCAAGCAGAACGAAAGCATTGACGAAATGCTGATGTCTGAAGTCCTGCGGGTTCACGGCAAGACCGCTGACATCCAGGTCTTCGAAGATACCCGCGGCGTTGCCGTCGGTGACTACATCGTCCAGACCGGTCAGCTGCTGTCCGTTGAATTGGGCCCCGGTATCCTGAGCCAGATCTACGATGGTCTGCAGAATCCACTGGAAAACCTGGCCCAGCTGCACGGTACTTTCCTGCAGCGCGGTGTTCAGGCAGAAGCCCTGGACCGCACCAAAACCTGGTCCTTTGTTGCCAAGGCCCGTGTCGGAGACGTCCTGCGTGGTGGTGAGACCCTGGGTACTGTCCAGGAAGGTCGCTTCACCCATAAAGTGATGGTTCCCTTTGATCTGACCGGCAGCATCACCGTTGACTGGATTCAGGAAGGCACTTTTACCGTTGACACCATTGTGGCCCGTGTCCGCGATGAACAGGGTAAAGAGCGCGAACTGAACATGATTCAGCGCTGGCCGGTACGTCGCTCCATTTCCGAGACCCTGTCTCAGAAAGGCGGCAAGACCACTCGTCACTACCCGACTGAGCCTCTGATCACTCAGCAGCGTCTGGTAGACACTTTCTTCCCCATCGCCCGTGGCGGTACCGGTTGTATCCCTGGTCCGTTTGGTGCAGGTAAGACCGTACTGCAGCACATGCTGTCCAAGTACTCCTCTGCCGACATCGTTATCGTTATCGCCTGTGGCGAACGTGCCGGTGAGGTGGTTGAGACCATCGACGAGTTCCCGAAGCTGCAGGATCCCAGTGGCGCCGGCTCCCTGATGGATCGTACCACCATCATCTGTAACACCTCCTCCATGCCGGTTGCGGCCCGTGAAGCCTCCATCTACACCGGCCTGACCCTGGGTGAGTACTACCGTCAGATGGGCTACAACGTTCTGATCCTGGCTGACTCCACGTCCCGCTGGGCGCAGGCGATGCGTGAAACCTCCAACCGTCTGGAAGAGATTCCAGGTGAAGAAGGTTTCCCGGCGTACATTGACTCCGCGATCAAGGGTCTGTACGAACGTGCGGGTGTGATCAGCAACGAAGACGGCGAGTCCGGCTCCCTGACCATGATCGGTACCGTATCACCAGCCGGTGGTAACTTCGAAGAGCCTGTGACCCAGTCTACCCTGGCGACCGTGAAGTGCTTCCTGGGTCTGTCTTACGATCGTGCCTACAAGCGTTTCTTCCCGGCGGTTGACCCGCTGATCTCCTGGTCCCGTTACCTGGATCAGATGAAGCCCTGGTACGACGCCAACCTGTCCAGCGACTGGGTTGCCATGGTTACCGAGATGCACAAGCTGCTGGTTCGCGGTGAAAGCATCAACCAGATGATGCAGGTGACCGGTGAAGAAGGCGTGACCCTGAGCGACTACGTCGAATTCCAGAAGTCCCTGTTCCTGGACATGGTCTACCTGCAGCAGGACGCATTCGACCATATCGACGCCGCCTGCTCCCTGGAGCGTCAGAAGTTCAGCTTCCGTCTGATCGTTGACCTGATCCGTCAGGACTACAACTTCGCTGACAAGAACGTCGCCCGCGACTTCTTCGTGAAGCTGACCGGTCTGTACAAAAACTTCAACTATGCGCACATGGATTCGTCCGAATACAAGGACTACCTGGAAAAGATCAAGGATCTGCGCAACCAGTACGCTGTCAGCGCCGAAGCGGCCTGATAAACGACTGTATCCTTACAGAAACAAAGGCCGGCATTTGCCGGCCTTTGTTTACTTGCAGACCAGCATTTTATCGTTTTAAAAGCAAACTGATAAAGCTACTAGTAGATACTCATTTTTCTTTTGACAAGAATTTCTCATAAAACTTAGCTGAAAGAATCTTCGTACGTTAATGCCCGTCGCTTAGGTAACTGCTCCCAAAAGGCTTTCACTTTCATGGCAACACGTTCAATTTGCTCTTGTGTAGTATTGGCAACGCTAGAATCAGCCTCTTCATGAAGTTTATCAGCTTCAGATGAACTGTGATCATGAGACGAATCAACCGTTTTTTTGGGTAAGTCTTTGACTTTAAAAAATCTGGATAATACACCTTCCTTCAAAGCAACCTCAATTCTATTTAATTCATCTTTATCATCAGCAAGTATCGGCAGTTTATATCGTGTACCACGCCAACTTCTATCCGACATGAGACTATCCCATTCCAAGTATTTAACATCTATAAGATGAGTTCTTCTTTTTTCTACTAGTTCACTACAAGCTTTATATTTTTTTACACTTTTTAGCATTGCGGTCATTGTAGTATCAACAAAATTATTCGAAGAGGACAAATTGCTAATGGATAAGCGATCATTAGCAGGCCCCACAAACGTAGGCTTATAAAAATCCCCCTCACCACTAATAAAAGAAGCCACTGCTAATTTTCTAACATCGTAAACGCTAAAGGGAAAGCCATAGCATGTTCTGGAATCTATGAGAGAACATAGCTCACAGAGTTTTCCTGTCCTTTTGATATCACAATTTCTTTCATGGGTTGCGACCATCTTATACATAACCATGGGCTCACAAGGCACTTCCTTTTCATCAACAAAGTTAGCACCTAATAAAAATGAAGTCTTACGACATCTCAAAACTCTTAACGCATACTCAGAATGTTTCACCAAAATTGCAGAAGCAGCTGATATTTCCATTTCTTCCACGGCGGCTAAACCATTTAAATTGGACAAATAAGTCGCAACAAAATCACCATTCACAGAAAAAACCATAGAAATTTCATGCTCCTTTTCCCTTACTGGAGCACATGACACCTTATCCCTATCATGGGTAGTATTTTTCACCAAGCATGGATCAACAGGAAAATTATGGCGACAACCAATAAGAATATTATAAATCTCAGAATCACCCCTAACGCTAGAATAACTCATCAAAAAGTGAAAGGCCTTTAGACACCATATATCAAAATCAACACATCCAGGTTTAGAGTAAAAATAAGACCATATTTCTTCTATACGCTTCATTACATGTGTCGGACCGCATTTTTCCTTTGCCAACAACAAATTCCATAGCGATATTAAATGATTCGCTCCCTTTTTAAATTTACCGCCCTCGCCTTCTTTATTAGCAACAGCTTGCAACAACCCAAACAGTTGAAGCTGATCATTATAGTGCCATTTATCATTATCATAATATTCACAGTACCTTGTTCCTTTAAAGCCCATATCTGCACAACTCCTGAGATAATGCGCAATATAAATAATTCGCATTCCATCAGATATATGCGCCAACTGTCCACCAATGGATTTTGATTCTCGATCAAATACCATTATTAAGTTCTTCCTTATTTCACCATTCCTAAAGGCTAGATCAGAAAGATTATCTTTATCAAACGGCTCTGTTCTCTCAAATTCATCTTTTTGTTTATCATTACCCGCTTTTGACTTATGCTGCCACACAGAAGCTACTTTTTCATAGTCTTGTAAAAATTCATCCAATGACACAGCTTTAGGTATAACACAGGTATCTACATCACAATAATACTTATATTCTTTACCTAGCTCTGATACTTTTCTTCCTGTGAGACTTGCTGTCGAAGCACGGAGAACGATATTCTGAATCTTTAGCGGGTGATTAACAATTACCACTGTTCGAATTTGAGAATGCTTATTTTGTGCAGTCGCATTAGAAAATCTATAAAAATTTCTAGCGACATAATCAGACTTCACACCATTAGGCTGTAATGCAACAAAAAAACACTCGCCATTCTTGACACTCCCATGGCTAGATGACGGTCTGAAAACTTCCATAACCAAATTCCTCTTTTCAAAAAATCAACAAACAACCATATGCAATAAACATAAGACAAACCCATATTGTTTTTCGACCGACGAGTGACTCTTTAATCACACCAATAAGTTTATTTCGTTAGAATCCATAACAAAATTTGAAATTATTACTGACCATCAAAGAACATTCTACTAACTAGCATCAACGCTAAGTGATCTACAACATATCCAGTTAGGTTTAACTACCTGGAACTCGTGGACCAAAGCAGTACTGTACCGGTGAACACAAAAGAGCATGAGAAAAAATAGCTTGATACGTATTTCGATATTCCATAGAACCTACTCGTTAAGATACAGTCCACAACCTGAATCACTTACGGGCAGTAAAATGCATCAGCTACCCAAAAAATAAGTGGTGTCGTTCTCACAGAGCACGGCGACCCTGAGAAACTGGAATATCGGAACGACCTTCCAATACCTTCACCAGGCCAGAACGAAGTCTTAATCCGGCAGGCGTCAATAACACCGACATCAATATACGCACCGGATGGTACTCCAAATCCGGCGCCCCTAGCGAAGATGCAGGCTGGACTGGTGAGGCATTTAGCTTTCCCAGTATTCAAGGTGCAGACGTTTGCGGTGTTATTGTTGCGGTTGGTCAGGGTGTCAGTGCAGACCGCATTGGTCAAAGAGTGTTGATTGAACCCTGTCTCCGCGAAATAAATGGTAATATACTAAATCAACTTGGGTATTTTGGTGCGGAATGCGATGCTGGTTTTGCTGAATACACGACAGTCGCTTAACGACATGCCTATACCATTTCCAGTACATTAACGGACATAGAACTGGCCTCTTTTCCCTGCTCCTATTCAACGGCAGAAAACCTGTTAACCAAGCCCAACGTTAAATCCGGGGAAACAGTATTGGTGACCGGAGCATCGGGTGGTGTCGGCTCCGCCGCCGTTCAGTTGGCAAAAGCCAGAGGTGCCAATGTTATCGCTGTCACCAGCCCGGAGAAGTCTGACGAACTCCTAAAAATTGGCGCATCCCAAACGATTTCACGCAATGACAATATGACTGATGTCCTGAGAGAAAACAGCGTTGATGTGGTCGTCGATCTGGTTGCCGGCAGCCAGTGGAGCGCACTGCTGGATGTTCTGAAACCCGGTGGGCGCTATTCAGTGGCTGGGGCCATTGCAGGTCCTATCGTTGAACTCGATATCCGTACCCTGTACCTGAAAGATCTGAGTTTCTTTGGCTGCACCGTGTTGGGAGCCGAAGTCTTTGCCAACCTGATTCACCATATTGAGTCAGGGAATATTCGACCAATTGTTGCCCACTCATTCCCACTGGCACACATTAACGAAGCGCAGGCATTATTTCTGCAGAAGAAACACATCGGCAAGATTGTGCTGTCTGTTGCTGAACAGTAATTGTTAACCTGGTTGAGACTTAGATTCATTCCGAGCTTCAACTCTATACAGGGAAGCTGATTATAACCCTATCAATTGTTGATTAACCGTCTATAGCAGATATAGTGCTGACTTAGCCTGACCGTCTACAGTGACTAGCGAGCCACCAGCTAAATAACAAAGATATTCTAACAAGACTGTACTCGCGGCTTTCCTGCCAATCCTGCGGTTTATCGAAATAACAGGCATCGTGCAGGGTGCACCAACGCTGTCTGGATGATAACTGCGCTCAGACAAGTAAAAACTGGCTTTTTCTGAATAACGAAGTTTTACAGAAAAAACACCTGTCAAAAAACCGATAAAAAAACGATATTTATCAATAATACCGCCAAAGATTTACCAAGTGTTAAATAACTACAACGATAGTGACACTTAAACCTTATCACAGGTCAATGCACCGTCGATTATGCGTCGGACTACGTACAAAACACACTTGGAATCGGAACTCTCGCACCTAATATGGTGTCTATACCGGAGTGAATCCCCTCTCGGATATACAATCCAGTACCGGTGCCGATAAAAAACCGGAATGGATCATCGAATCACCTAAGAAAGTAAGGGAATCCTGTCATGCGTATTGTCATCGCTCTGGGCGGTAACGCCATGCTGCAGCGCGGTCAGCCTCTGGAAGCTGATATCCAACGCGAAAACATCAGCAAAGCCGCTGAAATGATTGCCAAGGTTGCCCAGGAACACGAAGTCATTCTGACTCACGGTAACGGTCCCCAGGTTGGTCTGCTGGCTCTGCAAAACGCTGCCTACACCAAGGTTGCCCCTTATCCGCTGGACGTACTGGGCGCAGAAACCGCCGGTATGATCGGCTACATGATGGAGCAGGAACTGTACAACCACACCAATGGCGCACAAATCGCGACCATGGTAACCCAGACTCTGGTTGACGCTAACGACCCTGCTTTCCAGGACCCAACCAAATTCGTTGGTCCGGTTTACAGCAAAGAAGAAGCCGAAGCCCTGGCCGCTGAAAAAGGCTGGTCCATCAAGGCTGACGGCGAATACTTCCGTCGCGTAGTACCTTCTCCGCTGCCCCAGGGTATCGTTGAAGTTGAAATGATCCGCAAGCTGGCCGAGCAAGGCGCTCTGGTTATCTGTGCTGGCGGTGGCGGTGTACCGGTTCGCAAGGACGAAAATGGCAAGCTGGTTGGCGTTGAAGCCGTTGTCGACAAAGATCTGTCCGCTGCCATCCTGGCAGAACAGATGGGTGCTGATGCCCTGATCATCATGACCGACGTTAGCGCCGTATGCATCAACTTCGGCAAGCCTGACCAGAAAGAAATCCACAAGGCGACCCCTGACGCGATCACCTCTCTGGACTTCCCGGCTGGCTCCATGGGTCCGAAGATCGAAGCTGCTGCTAACTTCGTCCGCAAGGGCGGCAAGTTCGCCGGTATCGGTAGCCTGTACGATGTCGTTAACATTGCTAACGGCGTATCCGGCACCTGGATCACCGAAGAAGCAGAAGGAATCTCCTACCACGAAGATCGCAAGGCTGCTGAAGCCTGATCTGCCTGGCGGAGGCTTTAGCCTCCGCCTTTGCCTCTCCCTTCTTTATACTTCCTCTCTCAATCTCAGCTTCAGACTTATTTTTCTATGAATACGCAATCAACTATTGCCGTTGGCGTCGGTGTCTTTATCGAGCGCGCCGGCAAAATACTGCTGGGTGAACGCATGGGCTCACATGGCGCAGGCACATGGGCACTGCCCGGTGGGCACCTGGAGTTCGGTGAATCCCCGTCAGACTGCGCCATCCGTGAAGTGCTGGAAGAAACGAGTCTCAAGATCAGTGACATTGAGCCTGTAGCGTTCACAAACGATATTTTTGAAAAGGAAGGAAAGCATTACGTCACATTGTTCGTTTTAGCTAAACAATGCGACGGCGAGCCCTGCATCATGGAACCCGACAAGTGCAAAGACTGGTCATGGTTTGACTGGAATGCCCTGCCCCAACCACTCTTTGCCTCACTTGAAAATCTGAAACAACAGGGATTTGTTCCGCCATTTGGTCGCCAGTAAAGTCAATTACACTGTAGACTTCATCAGGCATTTTCTGCAGACATAAAAAAAGCCTTCTTGCATGGCAAGAAAGCTTTTTCAAATATGGCGTCCCCTAGGGGACTCGAACCCCTGTTACCGCCGTGAAAGGGCGGTGTCCTAGGCCACTAGACGAAGGGGACCTCATGGACGGCGGCAATAATAGGGGTTCACTTTCCGGGAGTCAACAGCCTGAACGCTATTCTTTTCCACATTCCATCATGGTCATGTACACTCTGCGTATGCATAGAGGAGAGGAATGATAAGAATGAAACTCAAACTCCTGGGGGCTCCGCTGTCGCCTTTTGTCCGGAAGGCCATTCTGACCCTGAAACTGAAAGAACTGCCGTATGAGCTGACGCCTGTTTTACCCTTCAACTTCCCGGACTGGTTTGTTGAACTCAACCCACTCAAACGCATACCCGTTTTAACCATCGACGACACACCCATTGCTGATTCCAGTGTCATCTGCCAGTTTCTGGATACCCTGTCGGATACGACACGACTGATTCCCGATAATGCGTTGGATGCTGCCCGCGTACGGTGGTTTGAAAAATATGCCGATTACGAGTTGGCGCCACATTTAACGTTCACTATTTTCAGAAACCGCTTTCTTCTTCCCTCTTTGGGAAAACCCGGCGATGAAGCGGCGATTGAAAAGTCATTAACGGTAAAGCTCCCCCCCATGCTGACTTATCTGGAGCAAACACTGGCAGACAATGAGTATCTGGTCGGCAACAGTATCACTCTCGCGGATATCGCCGTTCTCAGTCAGTTCATATCCTTCAGACATGGCGGTGAACAACCCGACAGCAACCAGTACCCACACCTCTGCGCCTACCTTGACCGGTTAATGCAATTGCCTGCCGTCGTGGAAACCTGGGAGAAAGAGTGCGCCATTATCCAGAAAATGAAAAAATAGTACTCACCGACAGGGAAATCCGGCATCCTGATAAAACAGGTACCGGGCAGTATGACAGGGATGTTATGAAAACCAGACTCAGTGAACGCCTGTCCTACAAACAGGCCAGAAATACGCTGATACTCACCTTCCTGATTGGTGGTCTGTTCAGTGTCATACAGGTCACACTGGACTTCTACCAGCAGGATCATGCCATTGACCAGGAAATGCAGGCACTGCTCAACATCAGCAGCACCCCCGCAGCCCGCATTGCCTATAACATTGATGAAGAACTAGCCCAGGAATTACTGCTGGGTCTGCTCCGTTCCCCCACCATCATCCATGCCGAAATTACGGATGAAAACAACACGCCACTGGCAGCCATTTCCCGTGACATACGACACGACACCACCCGTGTTGTCAGCGATGCCTTGTTTGGCAAGACACGCCAATACCAAAAACCACTGCGTGTCGCCTACGATCCGGAAGAAAAGCTGGGCTTCCTGATACTGGAAATTGATACCTACATTTATGGCAGTAGTTTTATCAAGCGTTCTGTCGTAACCGCTGTCACTGCCATTATTAAGGGATTGATTCTGGCCATTGTCCTGCTACTACTCTTTTATCGCATGACAACTCACCCTCTTTCCACATTGACCCGGGATCTGCGTCGTGTAAACAACCATGCGCGCACTCCCATTGCGCTGAAGTATCCGGCAGGTCATGAATATGACGAGATTGGCAGCCTGGTTGACTCAATCAACCGGCTCTTGCATGTGATTTCCACCAACCTGAAAAAACGTCGACAGGCAGAAAAGCAATTAAGAAATTACCTGGTTGACCTGGAAAATATTGTCGATAACCGAACCGCCGAACTGAATGCCCGTAACCGCCAGCTCAGGGACTCCAACGAGGAGCTGGACCAAGCCCGCCAGAATGCCGAACAGATGGCTAAAACCCGTGCTTCCATGCTGGCCAGCATGAGCCATGAAGTGAGAACCCCCATTAATGGCATTCTGGGCATGATTGACCTGTTACTCAGGGACAACCCCACGGAATCGCAAAAGGAAAAACTGCAACTGGCCCGTGAATCCGGCATTATCCTGGTGCAACTGCTCAATGATGTTCTTGATTTCTCGAAGTTCGAATCCGACAAACTAACAATAGAAGCCATTGTTTTTGATCTTCACGATACCCTGGAAACTGCGACAGCGCTGCTAGGACAAAGCGCGGCTGACAAAGGTCTGATTCTGCAGAATCAACTGGATCGCTCCCTATCCCATACCGTTGTGGGTGACCCCACTCGCTTACACCAGATACTGACCAACCTGCTCGGGAATGCAATCAAATTTACCCATCACGGGAGCGTTACCCTGAAGGCCTGGGCCGACATGCAGTCTGATCAACGATGTCAGCTGCGTGTCGAAATTCAAGATACAGGCATCGGTATTCCGGAAGCCATGCAGGGGGATATTTTTACCGCTTTTTCACAGGCATCATCCGATACCACCCGGAAGTTTGGTGGTACCGGTTTGGGACTGGCACTGTCGAAAAAAATTGCCGAAGCAATGGGTGGTTCCATCACCGTGGAATCTCAGCCTAAAGAAGGGAGTCGTTTCACGGTAGTACTGCCCTTTGAACAAACGGCACAGGAAGCCACTCCACAGCCACTACACAACCATGAAACAATCATCACCGGTTCAACAGTGGCAATAGTGGCTCCACCTATATTAGCCTCTATCCTTTACGACTACTGCCGTGAATGGCGGCTTGATGCCTGGGTTCCCAGCTGGCAGGGCCCATGGCAGCAGCAGGATCTGGAACGTCTTTCAAAAACGACTCTTCTGCTGACACATAGTCAACATTTCGTGATTGAGCGACTGAATCCAACTGTATTACTACAGGGCTCAAGTAATACAACCTTAAACACCTCCCAAAAAGATGTTGTCGCATTGTCATTACCTCTCAGGAAAGATCATCTGCATGCGACCGTTTCAGAACTCATCAGTTCAGACATTCGCCCTGCAACAACACCTTCAATGGCGTCTCCGAATGTCATTGTGCAAGACGCACCGCCAATAACCACCCGCATTCTGGTTGTTGAAGATAATCCGACGAATCTGATGGTCGCAGAAGGTATGCTGGAGCAGCTAGGTTACCAGGTGACAACCGCAAGGAACGGCCAACAATGCCTGGATCGCTGCAAGAAAGCGTTATTTGATCTGGTATTAATGGATTGCAATATGCCCGTGATGGATGGCTATGAAGCCTGCCGGCAACTGCGGAACAACGCAAAAACCTGTGACATCCCCGTGATAGCGCTCACAGCCAACGCTCTCAGCCATGACCGTGAACGCTGCTACCGGGCCGGCATGCAGGATTACATCGCCAAGCCCTTTGATCGTAGCACCCTGAAGCAAACACTCGAGAAGTGGCTTTAACGGATTGCGTTACGATTCAGGTGGAATGAACGACAGGGCAATAGAGTTTATGCAGTAGCGCATACCGGTTGGTTGAGGGCCATCGGGAAACACATGACCGAGATGCGCCTGACAGCGGGCACATTTTACTTCAACCCGCACCATCCCATGAGAGGTATCGTATTCTGTGATGACAGCGTCATCCGAAAGCGGCTGCCAGTAACTCGGCCAACCTGAACCCGAGTCGTATTTGGCCTCTGAACTGAACAACGGCTGATTACAGCAACTGCAGTGGTACTCCCCTTTATCCTTGCAATGATACAAGGCACCCGTAAACGGTGGTTCAGTCCCCTGCTCCCGGCAAACCCGGTACTGCTCTGGCGTCAGCTGCTCCCGCCATTCGTCGTCAGAACGGCTGACAAAGTCAGTACAGCTATCGTTACGATCTGATCTTGACAATGTGGTTTCCCTCTTCCGGACGCGGTATGATCTCGACCTTAACACCCACAATGACCGCTGACCAGAGCCTGCAGCGGTCAGTTTTTTCGGGACAGCCATGTCTGAAATTCTCAAGTCGACCAAACTGCTCGACGTCTGTTATGAAATTCGCGGCCCGGTGCTCAGCGAAGCCAGAAAGCTGGAAGAAGAAGGCCAGCGTATCATCAAGCTGAATATCGGCAATCCCGCGCCGTTTGGCTTTGATGCACCGGAAGAAATCATCCGGGACATGATTCTCAACCTGCCGGCATCCCAGGGATACTGCGACGCCAAGGGGCTGTTTTCTGCCCGAAAAGCGATTATGCAGTATTGCCAGCAACGGGAAATCAATGGCGTTGAAATTGAAGATATCTTTGTCGGCAACGGTGTCAGCGAGCTGATTGTCATGGCCATGCAGGGCCTGCTGAACAACGGCGATGAAATGCTGATTCCTGCACCGGACTATCCCCTCTGGACGGCGGCGGTCAACCTTGCCGGCGGCAGCGCAGTGCATTACATCAAGGATGAACAGTCCGACTGGTACCCGGATCTGGATGACATTCGCAGCAAAATCTCCGCGAAAACCCGTGGTATCGTGGTCATCAATCCAAACAACCCAACCGGCGCTGTTTATCCGCGAGAAATACTTGAAGGTATTGTTGAGCTGGCTCGCGAGCATAACCTGATTGTCTTTGCCGATGAGATCTACGACAAGATTCTCTATGACGGTACCGAACATACGTCTCTGGCCTCTCTAGCCGACGACGTGTTGTTTGTAACGTTCAACGGCTTATCCAAGTCCTGGCGAGCAGCCGGTTTTCGTACCGGCTGGATGGTGATGAGCGGCGCCAAACACAAGGCGAAGGACTATATCGAAGGCTTGGGCATCCTGGCTTCTATGCGTCTGTGCGCCAATGTCCCTTCCCAACATGCTGTACAGACGGCACTCGGCGGGTACCAGAGCATTAATGACCTGGTATTGCCCGGTGGACGTCTTCTCGAACAGCGAGACAAAGCCTGGGAAATGATCACGGCGATTCCCGGGGTCTCCTGTGTCAAACCCAAGGGTGCACTGTACCTGTTCCCGAAACTCGATCCGGTTATGTACCCCATCGAAGATGATGAACAGTTCATCCTGGATCTGCTGCGCCAGGAAAAGGTGCTTCTGGTTCAGGGTTCCGGTTTTAACTGGCCCGCTAACGACCATTTCCGGATTGTCACCCTGCCGCGTGTCGATGAGCTGGAAATTGCCATCAACAGGCTGGCAAAATATCTGGAGCGAATTCGCAAGTAACAGGCGTCACCACACAAGAAAGGACACGACAGGATCATGGCTGATATTCATATCGATGATTTCTTTCAGGACTGCGCCCACATCCTCCTGAAGCTGTATGGCCATTTTCCGCGCAAGGATGCGCTGTATGTGGATGATATTGCTGACTGCGACCCTGCCGATGAATACGGCATTCCTTCTGAACGTCACATGGCCTGTTATCAGGCCATGCTCTGGCTAGCAGAAGAAGACTATCTGCGCTATGAAGACCGCATTGGATTCAGCGGCCTCGACCAAGTGACCCTGACAGAAAAAGCCTTCCTCAAACTGGTAACCCCCGTTAACCCATCACTGATGGACAACGCTTCACCGCCCATCGTGGGCCTGCAACAGGCCAGTCTGGCAGCACAATTGCGGCAGGCACTACAAATAGGTACACCTTACCGCTTACGTGAAGTGCTGGTTCATTTCTGGCCACAGCTCTTGCCCACTACCGATACCAGCGATTAAACACGGTACAACACGCCAACCACTTCTCGCATCAACACGATGACCTTGCATCGTGGTCGCAACTTTTTATCTCTCTTGCGCCTAAACCATCTACCTTTCCAGATACAGGGTTAACAGACTAATCCTGCAAGAGAAGCATTCCACCAACAAAAAGGCTCACTGCGTGCGTACCCTGATTGCCATGCTTATGCATGAAACCAACACCTTCTCCCCCATCCCGACAAACCTGCAACGGTTTCAGGAATGGAGCAGTTTGTCAGGCAAGGATGCACTGTCTTTCTATCGGGACACCCGTACAGCCATGGGCGCGTTTCTAGATCTGGCTGAACAATGGGGCGACGATATCATCTGTCCTATCGCCGCAGAAGCCATGCCTTCAGCACCGGCTGATGCTGAGACCTATGACTATCTTTCAGGGCTCATTCTTGAAGAAGTCCGAAAAGGCGTGGATAGGATTCTGTTGGCTCTGCATGGCGCCATGATCACTGAAAATACGCTGGATGGCGAAGGCACTTTGCTGAAACAGATTCGGGCTATTGAACCGGATATCCCTATTGCAGGGACCCATGATTTTCATGCCAACGTCACCGCATCCACCGTAACAAACTGCACGGTACTGACTGGCTATAAGACTTACCCCCATACCGACCTGTACGAAACAGGACACAAGGCAGGCCGAATTTTATATCACGCCATGCAAGGCCAGTGTAATCCGGTAATGGCCTGGCGGAAACTGCCTTTGATCTCTCACACTCTGAAGCAGGGTACTGATGACGAACCCTTCAAATCACTCATCAGGCGTTGTCGAGAGGCAGAACTAGAAGCGGGTGTGTTAAGCGTCTCTCTCTTTGGCGGCTTTCCCCTAGCTGACAGTCCACATACAGGTTCATCCGTTGTTGTAATTACAGATAATGATGACCTGCTCGCCAACCGTATTGCGACAGACATTGCTGAGGCCTGTTGGGCTAAACGCCATCAGCAGATTTACCAGCCAACCCCGCTGAGTGAACAGATTCAAACGGCAAAAAAACTCACAGAAGGCCCGACTATCCTGCTGGATCACTGTGACAATTGTGGTTCAGGAGGAACACAGGATGTTATGGCAGTGATCCATGCCGTCATGGAAGCCGGGCTGGAAGATGTCATCGTTGCCGCTGTCTGGGACCCCGAGGCTGTCGCCCAAATGCAGGCAGCAGGTGTGAATGCAGAGGTAGCATTACCACTGGGAGGCAATACTGATATGCCAGCTATCCAGCAATCCGGTCACCCCTTACAGGTTCGGGGCAAGGTGACCCACCTGACCGACGGTCGCTTCCGGATTGATGGACCCATGTATCACGGCCTTGAAGTCTGCATGGGACCTACCGCCGTACTGGATACCGGAAAAATGCAGATTATCGTTGTATCCCGCCATATAGAACCCTGTGATCCCGGCCTGTTCCACAGCCTCGGAATTGACCCTGAGCAAAAGCGCTACCTCTTGCTCAAATCCCGTATTCATTACCGCGCCGGCTTTGCGGAGATGGCCAGGCACACCCTGTTGCTGGATGGCGGTGGCGTCACGACCTCAGATTATCAGTTACTGCCCTTTCACCAGCTAAAACGCCCTGTTTTTCCATTGGATCCGCTCTGTTCATTTGAACCCAACCCAGTGCCAAATAGTCTATGATCGGTGATTAATGAGCACATTCACTTAACCGTATGACTTTTAGGGTTAAGGATGTGCGGCATTAACGCTTTCGTTACACTGAAAAAGCAGGTCATCATGAAACAATCATTCTGGGCTTTGGCACTCTTGATGCTGGCGGGCTGTACCACACATGAAGCTGTTACCCGTGAGAATCTTATGCATCATCACTGGGTACTGACCTCAATCGATCAGAAAGCCGTACCGGACAAAACGACAGGACAGGCACAACCGGATCTGGAAATCGGCGAAAATCTCACCGTCAACGGTACAACGGGTTGTAATCGCTACCGCGGTCAGGGCAAGCTTGACGGCAGTCTGTTCAAGGTTCAACAACTGTCCACCACCCGACGTGCCTGCCGCCCCCCTTATAGCAACATTGAGCAAACGCTGACATCCGTACTCAATAGCGGCGCAGAGATAACATTGACCAAAGATACACTGACGCTGAAAAATGCCCAGCACACGCTGGTATTTACTCTCAGGGACTGGCTATAAGCCATCCCTATTCGGGTTACAGCTCAGGCATGACGACGATGCAGCGCTAACCATAATCCCGTCAGGATCAATCCGCCACCCACAAAATGATAGGAATGGAGCGATTCTCCCAGAAACAGAAAAGCCAGCAGTGCCACAAAAACAGGCATCAGACTGTTAAACAACGAAGCACTACTGGAACCCAGCACCCTGACACCATTATTCCAGGCAAGATAAGACAGTATCGAGGCAAATACCGTCACATACACCAGTAAAGCCACACTCTGGAACGTCACAGCAAAGCCTCCGACAACCGAGTATTCCCACAGATAAAACGGCAGGAGTACCGGCATCCCAATGCCAACCAGCACAGTCAATATCACAATCCCCGGCAATGGTATGGCAAACCGTTTGTATAAGACGGAATACAGTCCCCAGCAGGTCACCGCCACCAGCATATACAGATCCCCTTGTTGACTCTGCAACATCAACAATTGCTGCCATTCACCCCGGGAAATCACATACAGCAGGCCAGATAAAATGATCAATAGACCCAGAACCTGGCGCACACGGGGGATTTCATTGAGTAAAAAGATACTCAAAAGAATTGTGACTAAAGGCAGGGACGTCTGAATCAAGGCGATATTCACCGCCTGCGTGCTTTGGGCTGCAAGGTATAACAGGGTATTAAATGTCGTGATACTCAACATAGCGAGCATCAGTAATCGATAGCGATAACGCCAGATACTATTGCGATGATCACGCAACTGCCGCCATGTAAGCAGCAATAAGCATACAAAGGCAAAGAACCAGCGCCAGAACGCCAACGCCACAGGCGGCACCACACCGATACTCATCCGCCCTGCCACACTGTTTCCTGCCCAGAACAAGATCGCAGCCACCAACGCGATGGTAGCTGTCACCCGGCTGTCTGAGGGGAAAAACCGCAGAAAACGCTGATGACTCAACATAACACTCAATATTCCCAAGACAGAGAATGGCTTCTGTACCCTGCCAAATGAAACTTTTATGATAAAAACCAGTCAACGCAAAGGCCTGATATCACAACAAAGGAGCCTGTGCAGTATGGAACCATCCGACATCATTACGTTCTGGTTTGAAGAAATCGCACCGCGCCAGTGGTTTGTTAAGGACAGTGACTTTGATGAACAGATTCGGCAACGATTTTCCGATGTTCATCAGGCCGCAACACAGTGTGAGTTGTCACCCTGGCGTGAGACGCCGGAAGGCCGGCTGGCAGAGGTCATCATACTGGACCAGTTCTCCCGCAATCTCTACCGGGATACCACACAAGCCTTTGCATCCGACTCACTGGCCCTGGCGCTGGCTCAGGAAGCTGTCAGCAACGGGCATGACAAGGCGTTAACGCCGCATCAGAAAGCCTTTCTTTACATGCCGTGGATGCATTCGGAGTCAGCGGTCATTCACCATGAAGCCGTCGCACTCTTTAGTCAACCCGGGCTAGAAGATAACTATCAGTTTGAATTACGCCATAAGGCGATTATTGACCGTTTTGGTCGTTACCCCCACCGCAATGCATTACTGAACCGACAGTCTACCCCGGAAGAACTGGAATTTCTTCAGCAACCGGGCTCCTCTTTCTAATCCCCTTTTTTACTGTGTGGTCATAGCGCTGGCCACACAGCATTTCTGACACAATCGTTACAAAAAAAGCTGGCGCAATGCCTTTGAAATCCTGAAAATCGCCCGCATATAACCACATCATTACCCGCACCTGTGGAGATCCTATGAAGCGGATTGTTCTTTTCCTGGCGACCAACCTGGCCGTTATTCTGGTTTTGAGCATTGTCTTGAACCTGGTGTACACCATGTTCGGCATTAACCGCTCCAGCATGGGCGGACTGCTGGTATTGGCCGCCGTATTCGGTTTTGGCGGCTCACTGATTTCCTTGTTCATGTCTAAATGGATGGCACTTCGCAGCACGGGTGCCCAGGTGATTGAGCAACCCCGTAATGCCACCGAAAAATGGTTGTTGGACACCGTTGCCCGTCAGGCCCAGTCTGCCGGCATTGGCATGCCACAAGTGGCAATCTACAATGCTCCGGACATGAATGCCTTTGCCACCGGTGCCAATCGCAACAATGCGCTGGTAGCCGTGAGCACAGGGCTGTTGAACAACATGAATGCAGATGAGGCTGAAGCGGTCCTTGGCCATGAAATCAGCCATGTCGCCAACGGTGATATGATCACCCTGACCCTGATTCAGGGCGTGGTGAATACGTTCGTTATTTTCCTGGCACGACTGATTGCCGGCGCTATCGACAACGTCATGCGCAATAACAACGAAGAAGGCCAGGGACTGGGTGGCTTTGCCTATATGGGCATCGTAATGGTACTGGAAATGGTCTTTGGTGTGCTGGCCAGCGTCATTGTCATGTGGTTCTCACGACAGCGTGAATACCGGGCGGATGCCGGTGGTGCCAACCTTGCCGGTCGTCAAAAGATGATTGCCGCCCTGCAGCGATTGCAGAATAACATGGAGCCCCAGCTGGAAGGTTCGTTGATGGCCTTTGGCATCAGTGGCAAGCATGGCGTCGCTGAATGGTTCATGAGCCATCCGCCGCTGGAAAAACGGATTACTGCGCTTCAGCAAGCCTAATCTTTCTGAGCCAACATCCTGAAACAAAAACGCCCCGGCTGATACCGGGGCGTTTTTTATATTTTCAAAGCAACTCAGGAGAGGCTGTTTGCTCCACACTCTCTGAAGACTTGTCCGATATCGGTGGTGACCAGGCCAGTTCCAACGACTTCATGGTGCGATAAAGAAAATTGGGTTGGTACTCAATGACCTGATCGGCTTTCAGATGCAAATCGGGACAACGATCCATCAACACTTCAACAGCAACCTGTCCCTCAAGCCGTGCCAGTTGGGATCCAAGGCAATAGTGAATCCCTTTACCGAAAGCAAGATGATGCTTGGCAACATCTTTCCGGTCTGGCATGAATGCCTCCGGATCAGTAAACATCTGGTCATCATGGTTTCCTGCACCAAACAGTACCTGTACGGCAGCGCCTTCTGGAATAGTCATACCGCCCAGCTCAGTTTCTTTAGTTGTATAACGCATCATACTCTGCAGCGGAGAATCCATCCGTAAGACTTCTTCACGTACCGTCGCAATCATACTGCGATCACGGCAGCAAGCCTGCCAAAGGGCTGGGTCCGCCAAAAGGCGATAAAGCAAATTACAGATCATGCTGGTCACCGTCTGATGCCCTGCCCAGGTGGCACTCATACAGACATTGACCATTTCTAATGTGGTCAGAGGCTCCATTCCCTCTTGCCGGGCATGGATCATATGGGAAATCAGATCCTGTTTCGGATGTCGACGCTTTTCCTCAATCAAATCATGATAAAAGTGCTGGAAGGCAACAAAGCCCCGGGCATTTTCCAGTTGCTCCTCCAGTGACAGAGGCGCCGCCAACAGGGCAACCCAGTCGTCACTCCATTGTTTCAGGTTCGCCAGATGTTCACGATCCACACCAAGGACATCGCCAATCACAATCAGAGGAAAGGGAAAGGCGTAATGTTCAAAAATATCGACCTCACCGCGATCCACAAACTGATCCACCACTTCATTGGCAATGAAACGAATATGCGGTTCCATCGCCGTAACAATCCGCTGTGAGAAAGCCTTGCCTACAAGGCTTCGAATACGGTCATGATGCGGTGGATCATTGTCAGTCATGCCCGGCACCTGGGGATAACCCTGTTCCAGCACTTCAACGACTTCTGTCGGTAATCGGCCACTGTTAACCGTGATAATTCCCAGGCTGGAATAGGTATCCGTATCCTTGAGCACCTTAACGACATCGTCATAGCGTGTGACGATCCACATCTGGTAAAGCTCACTGAAAAATACCGGCTGCGTATCCCTGGCCAAACGGTACATACCATAAGGATCGCGGGTCTGCTCCGGAGACAATGGGTTATAGGCAGCGCCTATGTCCGCTTGTTCACTCTGATGGAAAGGACATCCTGTCATTGCGCTCACCTTTACTGATTATCCGGTTGTTCAAAGGTTGTTGGCTGATGGCGAACCACTCGGCTCATCCGCTGATGTCGATCCGAGGCTTTCCTGTGACGAACCAAGTGCTCTTTCAGAATGATTTGTCCTGATTCAGGGTCGATGGCCCAGAATTGAGATAGCTCTTCAAACAGCGGTTGCTCTTCCTGCGTTTGAGCAAGTTCCATCAACGCACTGGGACACTGCCCATGATTGTCGGCGAACGTTGCCAGACGCTGTTTCAGCATCGCTTCCTGTCGCTGATATAAGGCACGTGGCTGATCAGTTATTCCTTGATTTAACAACTGCAGACGATCATTGAGTGCCTGACAAACCGTTGGTGTCCCAATAAGGTTTGCGATGTCAGACATAACTGCTGAACAACGCTCAGCATCCTGCAAGATGGCGAAGTAGTAATAGCCAAGCAAAACACCGGGCAACCAATCCTGATGATTTGCACGAAATAATGATTCAACCTGAACGATTGCTGATAAAGATTCATCGTCTTTTAATTGAATTGAAAATACCGTTTCGAAGGTATCAAGCCTTTTACCAATTTCAGAAAAGAAACCGATGATATCCATCCAATTATCGGTATAGTTCACTGCACTCAGTGGACGGATTTCCCTGATCTGCTGTTCCAGACTACTACGTAGCATCTCTCTATTATTCGTAATTGCAACTGGCTCGGTCATTGCTTTTCCCTGACACTTAAGCATATTCCTTGTGCACCCAAAGACCACGGTTTGGTTTTAACCAATCGTCTCATCTACTCTATTTTTAGATAAGCACAGACATCACACCATTGCATCGGGGGAATCACCATGAATGTTCCCGTCATACCCAACACAGGACGTATATTGGATGTCTGGTTAGGCGGCCAGCATCATACACCGGCAGACCAAGAAGCGGCCATGGTGTTCAGCAGTATCTATGACCGATTTCCGGAAGTATTCCAAACCCTTAGGCAATTTATTGTTCGCGCCTCCCAACAGTTGAATCAACAGGGCATTGATCGTTTCCTGGTTTTAGGCGCTGGTATTCCTTCCTGTGGCAACGTCCATGAAGCAGTTCCGACTGCCAGGGTACTGTATACCGATATTGATCCTTATAATATCGAGCTAGGCAAACAGATCTTACAGAACACGTCGCTGGCTGATTACAGTTATTGTGATGCGAATGATCTCTCTACGTGTGACAACGACGCTTTGCAACAGATTCTTGGTATCAATAACTCGTCGCCCATTGGTTATGTTGTTGTTGGTATCACCGTATTTATGTGCGATGAGGCGGTTTCATCGTTGTTTCAGTCTCTCTATAACCATGCCCCTGCAGGCAGTCAGGTTATATTTGATCTGGATAGTGATGCGCTAAGCAATTACCCGGAAGCCTTAGAGCTCTTAGGTGACGGTTTTCACATGCGTACTCCTGATGCATTCAGCGCACTGATAAAGCCATGGCAGCTCACTGAATCCGGTATTCAACCCGTCCAAACATGGCACAACGATAATGACAATACAGACTTGCCAGTTTTCATGTATGGCGGCGTTGCAACAAAATAATTCAATCCACGACTAGCGGCGTATCACCTTATTACCCAGCGAACGACGCGTCTCCCAGCCGGATAACTGTAATTCCGGCTCGGTATTTTCTTCCAATGGGTAGCCAAGGCAAAGATAGGCAATAAATTGCCAGTGATCAGGCACTTCGCAGATAGCCTTCACCTCATCAGGGTTGAGGATGGACACCCACCCCAAACCAACACCATGGGTTCTTGCTGCAAGCCACAGCGAGTAAATGGCTAGAACGGATGAGTAGTGCAGGGTTTCCGGCATGGTTTTCTGTCCTAGACCATGCCCCTGATCAGGGTTCACATCAACAAAGGTAGCAATCTGGACAGGCGCTTCACGGAGCCCCGCCAGTTTAAGGCTCGCATACCGGGCCGCCCGGGCACCTGAAAACTGCTGCAATGCTGCACGATTGCACTGTTCAAAGTCAGCAGTTACCTGCGCCCGCCGTTCAGCATCATCAACCATAATGAAACGCCATGGCTGACTTAACCCGACGGATGGTGAGAGATTGGCGATGTCCAGCAATTCATCCACCAACCCGTCCGGCAATGGACGCGTATCAAAACGTCGCACATCCCGCCGCCACTCAAGCAGTTGCCGAAACTGATTTCTGAAATGTTGATCAAACCGAGGTGGCGTCGCTGCCATTTTTTGCATAGAAAAGCCTCTCCCTGGCTCTGATCGAATGATTATTCTTATACAGAATTATCAAATCCCTACTGACGTATTACATCTCAAGTTCATTCATTGACAGGCGACGTGGATTCATTGCTGATCACCGGGTCATCCTGTTCAGTGTTAATTTTCAACGTTGCACTTAACGGCTTCTCATTCACGGTTAAGCTTGTATGGTCATGGTTATTCAGGGTGACCTTGATCTCATTCTCACCAACAGTGAAGTAACTTCCGGGCAGATGTTCATAAGGGCCATAAAGGCGTTTCACTTTCTTGCCATTAATAAACAGATGCGCATGCCCCTGAGCCAGCTCTTCATGCCGTACCGCTGCATACTCCGGTGACTCCAGCTCAAAATTACGAATATTGAGATGCAAATTAAAACCCGTCACTGCATCACGAAATAACAGCAGGGATAACTCCGGTATTTTAAGACCCTCAGGCAATGCAACCATTTCATCATGATGACAACACGCACGATCTTCCCCCTGGTGTGCATGAGCAGAATGCATACTGTCTGCCAGCAGTGGTGTAATGGGCATGCCCAGCACACCGGAAAAAATAACAGACATCAACACACGATTATTGCTGCGCCATTTGGCCATGATCACATCCAACCTCACATAATTGAAAAAGACTGATCAAGCTTGGCAACCATAGATAATGCTGCCTAATAAAAAACATAGAACATTACGCATTGATTGCCTTATATCGATCCGCTGGAGTGATGAGAAAGTAGGGGGGATGGTTCAGAAGGAGACAGCAATTACACGCCTAACCATATCGCCATCCGATCAACAGGATCGAATGGCAATTGAACAAAAGAAACAGGCTGATACTTCAGAAAAGTTATGCCGGAGCAGACGATTATTCCGGCTTAACGGTTATAGCGTTGTGACCGGATAAAGAATGCGATCATTATACCCCGTCAGTACAGTCATCGTGCCACAAAGCGCCTTATCCAGTTCAGTATCACCGGTATCCAGTAAGAGCGGGCGTCCGTCAAGTTCCCTGATTTTAGTTTTGGTTGCCAGTACCAGAATATTATCTCGTCCAATCATACGGATAACATCCGGGCTCAGCTGTTGATTTCCCCGGCCAAATAAATGTCCCTGACCGCCTATTGCCGTAACCAGCAGCTTCACGGGTTTATCCTTGATGTGCGCCAGTATGTCCTGCTCCGTCATATCAGAAGCAATCAGGGTTTCATTGCAGATAAGGTCAACACCAAGCAGTGTATTTTCCAATCCAAGGACATCCATCACACCCTGGGTTGTCGAACCCGGCCCTACCAGGTAAAGGACATCGTCTTCCATGATTTCATCGCGGAAATAATCGGCAATATCCTGAACCACCAGAGCTTCGACCTCACGCCCCGCTTGTTTGACCTGCTGAACAAAGCGGCCTTCTTCCGGCACTAAAAGATCACCATAGTGTTTTGCCCTGACGCGTCCTTCCCGGAAGGCTGACTCATCAATATCCCTGACATCCTGTTCCCGCAAACCCACCAGCTCACCACGAATCAGCATGGCGACCACTTCCCCAGCGGCAGATGGTGTCACCGCGTATACGCCCGAGTGAATCTTGACGCCTGCTGGAATCCCCAGCACCGGCTGCGCATCACCCACACTGTTACAGATATTTCTGGCAGTACCATCGCCACCAGCAAAAAGAATCAGATCAACGCCAGCCTTTTCCATGGCGGCTGCAGCCGCTTCGGTATCCTCGGGCGAGGTGTGCTCATGGTCAGCACTACCGAGCAACTGACTGGCGAAACCCATTCGTTTCAACAAGGCACCGCCCATGTCATCACGCCAGATCAGAAATTGAATCTGCTCTTTCAACGGGAGCAGTTTTTCCAGTGCAACCTCGGTTCGCATCTCGGCCCGGGGGATGGCGCCAAGCGCCAGCGCCTGCTCAACCGTTTCAACACCATCACTGCCCTTCAGGGCAACGCGTCCGCCAAGACCGGCAACCGGATTGATAATCAGTCCTATGGTAAACAACACAATCCCCCTAAATACCACAAACCGTTACAGAAACTGTTCTTGATGGTAACAACGACTCAAGATACCCTGAAAGCGTCCGGTATCCGGTGACTGAAGACAATCTTTGATGAACCCAATCTGTTTTCAGTCGCCATTGTCACCGGGTTGTCATGGCTTGGTCATGGCATTGCCATAATGGTTAGATACGCTAAAGCCAATGGTAACCCGATAACACCGGAACCCAGGCCGAAGGAGATGATCGATGACTTATACTCTCAGCTCACCGACACAAAAGCCGGTACAGGATCCCACTAAGGCCCACAACCAGGATTATTTTCACGGCGCCGCTATCGTCACTGAGGACGGCCGTGAGATCCCGATTACCGAAGCCATGCTACAGGCAGCCTTTGAACAGTTTGATGCCACCGGCATCCTGTCTTGCCCAAGCTACGGGTTTGCCATTACTCACTGACAACCCGAAACCCCTGACCTTCAAGCTGGTGCTTAACGTCAGGGGTCGCATTACGCAGACGTACTTTCAATGATTGAAATTCACGCCGTTCCAGATAGTTTTTTCGCAACGTATCGAAAACAACCGGAACGGCTTCCTTTCGCAGCTTCAGCGCCAGACGCAAACGAATATCATCCCGCCTTACATCATAGACTGCGCGCAGTGCTGTAGTAATCGCCTCTTCCGCCCGTATATCGCTTGAGAACGTCATACTCCGCAATACAGGAATCGGCATGACATTGTTGATTCTAACCCGGGCAGGAAACCCGAAATAACGGCACATCGCCTGATAAATCATCCCCGTACCACGAATTTTTGCTTCCAGGCTGTATCCGGCAATATGGGGCGTACCGATGGCAACATGATCCAGCAACTCAGGATTAATGTCGGGCTCCTGCTCCCAGACATCCAGCACGGCCGTCATATCTCCCTGCCTTAATCGATCCAGCAACGCGAGGTTATCCACAACCGGCCCTCTGCTGCTGTTGATCAGAATACTGCCCGGGCGAATCATCCCAATACGATCTTCATTCAACAGATGGAAGGTTGGATGATCGCCATCCTTTGTGAGAGGAGTATGCAGTGAAATGATATCGGACTTTGCTAAGAGGTCATCAAGCTCAGCCTGCTGTTCGGTTTTCTCGACCGGCGCAAAAGGATCATGTACCAGACAACGTACACCTAATGCTTCCAGACGTCGAAGTAATCGCCCGCCGACCTGCCCTTTCCCAATAATACCGATAACCTGCTCTTTCAGAGCAAAGCCCAACTGTTCTGACAGGATATTGATCACACTGAGGACATATTCAACGACAGAATCGGCATTACAACCGGGCGCATGAGCAAAGCCGATTCCCTGCACTTTTAACCAATCTGTATCCACATGATCAATACCACTGGTCGCAGAAGCCACAAAACGTACCTTGCTGTTTTCCAGCAAGTCACGATTCACCCTGGTGACAGAACGAACCAGCAATACATCCGCATCGGCCACTTGCGTGGCATTCAGTGTACGGCCGGGAACGCTGACAACCTCACCCAACCCACCAAAAAACACATCCGCCAGCGGGATATTCTCATCGGCGACAATTTTCATTCAACGCCCGCATCAACCTGATAGACAAGATGACCGGATGGTATAATGCACCCCGGCATTCCGCAAACCTCCGGCAACATTGATGTTATCATGCAGCACGACGCCCAGGACCTGGTTACACTGTTTAACAAAACCTTTCTTGCAACGGACAATACCGAGCTTGTTGGTGGTCACAACGAACCACTTTATCAGCCGGCAACATCCGATAACCCCACACACCGTATCCTGTTCACCCATGATTATTTTGCCAGCGCCCTGCATGAGGTGGCTCACTGGTGTGTGGCCGGCCCCGCACGCCGTCAACAGGTGGATTATGGGTACTGGTATGAGCCGGATGGTCGGTCGCTTGAACAACAACACCTGTTTGAACAGGTAGAAGTCAGACCGCAGGCATTTGAGTGGATTTTCGCCAACGCCTGTCAGTACCGTTTCCGAATCAGCGCAGATAACCTGATGACAGGCAACAGCGCCTCTGACGCATTTAAAGACAATATTTTTAACGAAATCCAAACGATCATTCGCACAGGCTTACCCACCAGAGCACAGCGTTTTACCGATGCCCTTGCACGCTTTTATGGCTGCGCCCATACGCTGGACGGCTTAAAGCGGGAATATCTTGATTAATAACCCAGAACTTTCGAGCTTTTTCTCTAAAACCGATAGATATTGAGTAGCAATACTGACTTCTCTCGTTTTTATAACAATTTAGAATCAAAACTAACGACAAATAACTTTTATATACCTTAAAAACGACAGAAGTTTTCAATGCACAGCCAAGCCACACGGTTCCAGCGCTTTATGACCGAAGCGAAGGAACTGATGATCCTCGCGACCCCCATCATCATCTCCCAGTTATCAATGAGTGGGATGGGCTTTATCGACACCAGCATGGCCGGCCAGGCCAGCGCCCGTGATCTTGCCGCCGTTGCCATTGGTGGCAGCCTCTGGATGCCCTTCTACCTGCTCGTCAGGGGTACCTTGATGGCAACCACCCCCACTGTCGCCCATTTGTTTGGCGCGGGTAAAACAGAGGATATTGCCGGCGAAGTCCGCCAGGGACTCTGGATTGCGCTGATAGCCGGTTTGGTGGCTATGGTCTATCTGCACAGCACCGAGCCATTGCTGCGCTTAATGAAAGTGTCACCGGATCTGATCGTCATCACTGATGAATACCTGAAGGCACTGGCCTATGGTGCGCCTGCCATCGCCATTTACCAGACATTGAATGCCTATTGTGAAGGCACGTCTGATACTCGGCCCGCCATGGTGTTCAGCGTCATTGCACTGCTGCTCAATATTCCAGCCAACTACATCCTGATTTATGGCAAATTCGGTTTCCCTGCCATGGGCGGCGTAGGCTGTGGTTGGGCCACGGCTCTTGCCTTCTGGAGCATGGCGATCATGATGATGATCTATACCGCCTTTGGCAGAAAGCATAAGCCGCGGGGCATCTTTGCCTCCATTGACCGACCTGTCGGTTCACGGATCGCGGAACACCTGAAACTGGGCTTCCCCATCGGGATGACCATGTTCATTGAGGGTAGTATCTTTGCCATTATCGCCCTACTGATTGGTCGTCTGGGCGCCAGTACAGTTGCCAGCCACCAGGTGGCCCTGAACTTTTCCTCCCTGACCTTCATGCTGCCATTGAGCATCAGCTTTGCCATCACCATTCGAGTCGGACAATCGCTCGGTGCCAATAACCCGGCAAAAGCCCGGTTTGCCGCTTATGTCGGTCATGCCGTCAGCCTGTTCTGCGCCTGCCTGAGTGCGGGGTTAATGCTTGTCGCCCCTGAGATGATTGCTGGCATCTACAGCCGTAACCCGGAAGTCATACAGGCCGCCTCTGCATTGCTGTTTTATGCGGCTATTTTCCAGTTTTCTGACGCCATGCAGGCGGCTGCCGTTGGCTCACTGCGCGGCTACAAGGATACCCGTACGCCGATGTTCCTCGTTGTCATGGCCTACTGGGCAGTTGGCTTGCCGATGGGCTATATCCTTGGCATGACCGATATCACTGGCGACGCAATGGGCCCACGGGGCTTCTGGATCGGGCTGGTAGCAGGCCTGACGATTGCTGCGCTGTTGCTTGGCCTGCGCCTCTACGCCACCAGCCTGAACCGATGCCGGATGGTGACACCCCAAACCGCCTGATTCATCGTTCAGCCCTCCTGAAAATGGGCGATACATAACTCTATCGGCCCACATATTTCACCGGCCGGCAGGATGCCGGCCCGCCTGTCAGAAGGAGCTGTAATGGGTAGTGACAGCAATAACGACACCCCGTCTGCCGACAAAGGCGACGGACAGGTTGTCGATCTGTTTACCGGTAAGACCTGGAATCCTGACGAAGCCAGCAAAATTATCCGCATTGCCCCTGAGCTGGACGGGTTGGAAATGCTGTACAGCAACGATGCCAATCCGGACAAACTCTTCAGCATGAAAATTCTCTGCTGGGCGCTGAACCAGAATGGTGAAATTGATGCGATGGTGCCCTGGCTGAGCCGGCTGGTCTCCTGCCGTGAACTGAATGATCCGCTGAACGGGCACTGGGAAGGGTATTACGACAACTTCCACGAAACGGTATTTTATGATGCACCGCTGCACAAGGTGGTGGAGCTGGAGAGCTCAGCCTCCTATTACGACGCTGACTATATCGCTGAAAAAGACACTATCCAGGAAATCCCTGATCCTATTGGCACTCATGCGGTACTGACGGGCGACAAATTCCAAACTATCACCCTGACTCAGGTAACCAGCTGGCGCCTTCTGAACAATGGCGCCATCCAGGCCATGCTGGCAGACAGTGAGAAAGTGGAAAATACACCGGTATTAGTGGGTGACGAGAGCCTCTATGCTGCTCAGGAACACCCTGACTTCAAATATTTCTTTCACCATATCATTGCCAACAAGATCAAGGCGGGAGACCCGGAAGCCATGGCAGCTTTCACCCGCCTGCTTGATCTTTAATCACTGAGCAACTGCTCAGCTGATCTGGCAAGATAGTCTTTCAGGGTGGTGGTTATTTCCCGCCCCCTTTGCAATTAGGCGAATCCGGCGCCTTCTTAACGGTTTGCCACTCATCCGGCGTATAGGTATGTAACGCCAGGGCGTGGACACCGCTCTCCAGCTCTTCAGCCAGTACGCGATAGACCATTTGATGCCGTTTGACCGGTAACTTCCCGACAAAACTGTCACTCACCAGAACTACCCGGAAATGGGATTCCGAACCGGCTGGCACATTATGCATGTGACTTTCGTTATCAATTTCCAAATGCGCACCGGCGAATGCTGATGCCAGTTTACTTTCTATCCGTTCCTGTACTTCCATACTTGCGACCTGCGATTATCGATGCCACTGACCTACAATGTCTGTAACGATAGTCTCGCATGATAACACACTAGCCTGCTGGAAAGACTTATCACTATCAAAACCTGACAGTGAAACAGAGAAGATCCCAACTCAACTTATCGGCTCTTTGCCATAATTTTTGGCATATAAAGATTCCCCCATAGCAGTAATCTGATTGCCAATTAAACGGTCAAATGCCACCAGCATGCGGTCACAGGTGTCCTGATCATGATCAAAGACATTAAGCACTTCTACTGCGGCTTCAACGGTAGAAAGATAGCCGGCAGCCGGCACCTTTCGAATACGATATGCAGATAACTTATCCGTCGTAATCTGCACGGCAGGCAGTGTATGCAGGCAGGTGGACAAGTAATAGATTTTTCGCGCTTTACGCCATGTGGCATCCAAGAGAATAAACAGGGGTTTCTTATCACCTTGCACAGCATTTGCCACTGTAGTCAATGACACAGCGCCGTCCTTTGGGAAAAGTAACCAAGGCTTGTAGTCCGGGTCATTCAATCTCTTTAGCAGGCGGATATCGGATGAAAAATCTTCACCGACAAGAATCTCTGCATTACCCACTGAAAGCGTAACAATGGTTGCCGTATTCAATGCATGACGGGATTCATCAGGATGCTGGAGGATCAATATATCGACCGGTGCCTCATGAGCGATCAAATCATGGCAGTAACAGACCGATTCAGGACGACGGCAACGTGAGCAACAAATTCGAGGCATCAGAGAAAATAGAAAGTAAGAAGAAAGCGCGAACTATACGAGCAGAACACCACGTATTTCAAACAGACAGGAAAGGAAATTGACTATCGCAAGAATCATAAAACAAGAAAACAACGCATGAGTGGCTACTACTCAAAAACCACTCTCGATTGATTGCGCTCACTTCTCAGAATGACGTTCTATATCTTTCTTGATAAACCAGGCGAAACCACCACCAAATGCAATCACTAATCCAACGGTAAGTAAGCCCGCTATCACAACAGTATCCAGGTACATAATCCCCTCCTTCCAGCATTTTCGTTCTCTTTATGAACTCAGGCTAGCAGTACCCGGAAACCACCCTATTGACACAGATCAATAACCCTTCGAAAAGTCAGGTTGATGCGGGGAGACACGTTTTTTTGTGTCTTTGGAACCTGATGCTGCCAGTGCTGCTGCATACCTGCCCCCATAAATAGCAACGAACCCGCCTCAAGCATCAGGGTTCGCACAGGGATGGAACGATCTGTTTTATGACGCAACTGAAATCGTCGCATCGCACCAAGACTAAGAGATGCCACCAGCGGATCATCCCCTAGCTCTGGTTCATCATCCGCATGCCAGCCATTACTATCCTGACCCGATCGATAAAGGTTCACTAAAACACTATTGAATTCGGCTCCTGTGGCTTGCTCAACCCGCATTTTCAGTGCATGCAGAATCGGCAGCCAGGGTAGCGGTTCCAGCTGAATCCCCGAGTAACGATAACTGGCACTGGTATCGCCATACCAGGCTTGCAAGCGCGGCAATGGCAGGGTTCGACCAAACATTCTGATTTCATCCTGTTGCCACGCCACCGTTTCCAGCAACGCTTGATACAGCTGACTGGCTTCATCAACAGTGAGCCAGGTTGGCCAGTATCGACAGACACCACCCTGCAAGTTGATAACTTCATCACTCATTTCATCTCTACCGGAATCAGGACTTAACATTTGCCAATACCTGCCCTAGAATACTGTATAGATATACAGAGTATCACAGACAAAAACCGAGAGGACCACCATGGCCGTTATCCCCATGTGGCAATGTGACCGGGACGGAAGCATGTTTGCAGATAAGAAAGCTGCCGAAGAGTACGATCGTCAACTGGAGCTGGCTGCCAATCTGAGCAGCCTGCTGGAAAAACATTTCAGTACGCTGGACGAAGAACTGGCAGAAAACATCGGCCTGCTGCTGGCCCGTCACAAGGACACCCTGTCCAAAGCGTTCAAGGGCAAGCCTGAACTGGTGCTGGAACTGCTCGACGAAACCCAGCCAGTCTTCGAACCCGAGCCCGCCTGATAGGCACAGTTCGACAACAAACCTGCGCCCGGCCTGCCCTGTAAACCCCGGAGCGGTAGCGTAGACTGAATGCCGTTATCCGAAGGTGCCTCCCACTCCAACATCTTTGGATGCTTTCAGGTAAATCCCTGCTTCGCCGGAAAGGCTTACTTTCCGGCATTTTATTCTCCAAATGTTCCCGTTTCACCTATCCTGTGCACCGACACCAATCATCCGGATTGTTTCCCGTTTCGGTCAGCCCCATATTGAGTCTTTCCGGTTATCCGCTAACATACGCCCCTTTTTATGTAGAGGGAGCAGGCAACCCCTATGGCAACATTCGTTCCTGGACAACGCTGGATCAGTGACACAGAGATCGAACAGGGGCTTGGCACCATTCTTACCATTGAGGCGCGAACGGTAACGCTACTCTACCCCGCCACTGGTGAAACCCGTGTCTACCGACTGGAAAACTGTCCGCTAACCCGCGTCATGTTCGCGGTGGGCGATACCGTTGAAAGTCACGAAGGCTGGTCACTCACCGTCACCGGCGTCAGGGAAGAAAGCGACCTGGTTACCTATACCGGCACGCTAGACAATGGTGAGCAACGGGACCTCCCCGAGTCCTGTCTCAGCAATTTTATTGAATTTAACAAACCGCAGGATCGTCTGCTGGCAGGTCAGATTGACTTGAACAGCAACTTTTCCCTGCGTTACCAGACACTCTGTCATTACAACCGGGTCATCCAGTCGCCCCTGCTGGGTCTCACTGGCGCGCGCGCCAGCCTGATTCCTCATCAGTTGCATATTGCGAATGAAGTGGGCGGCCGTTTTGCCCCCCGCGTTTTGCTGGCGGATGAAGTGGGTCTTGGTAAAACCATCGAAGCCGGTCTGATCCTGAGTCAGCAACTGCTGACCGGTCAAGCTCAGCGCATACTGGTTGTGGTTCCGGAGCCACTGGTGCATCAATGGCTGGTCGAAATGCTGCGGCGTTTCCACCTGCGTTTCAGCGTATTCGATGCAGAACGCTGCCGAAATGCAGATGGCGACAACCCCTTCAGCAGTGAACAGCTGATTCTGACCAGTCTGGAATTCCTTCGCGACCATCCTGACCATCAGGAACAGGTCGTTGACGCTGGCTGGGATCTTCTCGTGGTCGATGAAGCCCACCACCTGTTGTGGACGGAATCTGAAGGCGGCAGCCCGGAATACCAGCTGGTCGAAACACTGGCAAACTGCACCCCCAGCGTTCTGCTGCTGACAGCAACGCCAGAACAACTAGGTGTGGAAAGCCATTTTGCCCGTCTGCGCCTGCTGGATCCGGATCGCTTCCATGACCTGGAGCAGTTCCGTAAAGAATCCGCCGGTTATGAGCCGCTGGCCAAAGCCGTTCAGCAATTACTGGAAGCCGAGCAACTCCCTGAAGAACAGGCAGCAGTCATTGCCTCTTTGGTGGGAGAAGAAGCTCAGCCTCTGCTGGATAGTCTGACCGCCGAAGACCGGGAACAGGAAGCCTACGACCAGGCAAAAGAGCAATTGATTCGTCTGTTGCTGGACCGCCATGGCACAGGCCGTATTCTGTTCCGGAACACTCGCGCCTCTGTCCCCGGCTTCCCCGGTCGCGTCGTGCAGGGTTATCCACAACCTCTGCCGGAGCTGTACCAGATTGCACTGGAAGAATCCCGGGAATCCGGGCATCTGCTCAAGCACCAGCTGTTTCCAGAGCTGTCCTACCAGGCCAACATCAAGGTTGATGACATGGATCCCTGGTGGAAAGTTGACCCCCGGGTCGAATGGCTGGCGAATCTCCTGAAACTGTTGAAAAAGGAGAAAGTGCTGGTCATCTGCGCCAACGCCACCACGGCCATGGATCTGGAAGCGGCTTTGCGCATTACCTCAGGCGCACAGGCATCGGTGTTCCACGAAGGCATGTCCATCGTTGAGCGTGACCGTGCAGCCGCCTGGTTTGCGGATGAAGAATACGGCGCCCAGTTACTGATCTGTTCTGAGATTGGCAGTGAAGGCCGGAACTTCCAGTTCGCCCATCACCTGGTGCTGTTTGACTTGCCCTTCAACCCGGACCTGCTGGAACAGCGTATTGGCCGGCTTGATCGGATTGGACAGTCTGAGACTATCCGTATCCATGTGCCTTACCTCGAAGGTACTGGTCAGGCTCGCCTGTTTCACTGGTACCACGAAGGGCTGGATGCCTTTGCCGACACCTGCCCGGCCGGTAGCGTTGTTTTCTCCGAACTGGGTGAAGAACTCACCGAATGGGTCAGCAAAACAAAAGCGACCGAAGACGATGAGGCAAGTGAAAGCAGCGATACGCTGATCAGTAAAACCCTCACCCTGAACACGGAAATTGCCGGCAACCTGCGACAGGGCCGGGATCGTCTGCTGGAGCTTAACTCGCGTGGTGCAGGCAGTGCCCGCGATCTCGCCGCTGAAATTCGCAAAGAGGATACGCCTAAGGTTCTTAGAAACTACCTCGAGCGCCTCATGGAAGGGTTTGGCCTCGAAACCGAGGATCACTCCAAACACTGCCTGATCGTCCGGCCCGGCAGCCATATGACGGTCTCGAGCTATCCGTCTGTGCCTGCTGATGGCACGACCATCACCTTCAACCGCGATACAGCCCTGGCTCGTGAAGACATGCAGTTCGTCACCTGGGAACACCCCATGGTACGCGAAGGCATGGAAATGCTGCTGACCAGTGAAACCGGTAATACGTCGGTCGCGCTGATCAAGAACAAGGCACTGAAACCCGGCACCATGCTCATGGAAGCCGTCTTTGTAGTTGAAGCCGGCGGAGACAGGAAACTGCAATTGCACCGATTCCTGCCACCCACGGTGATTCGCACACTGATTGACCCCAACCTGAACAACCTGGCTGACAAGGTCGGTTTTGAAGGGCTGGACAGTCAGCTGCAGAAGCTCAAGACCACGATGGCTCGCAAGGTCGTCAAGGCTCAGCGCGAACCTATTCTCAAGATGGTCAACAAGGCTGAGGATTACGCCCGCACCCGCGTGGCGGATATCATCAATGAGGCTTGCCAGCAATTGATTCAGTCAGTCACCCGGGAAATCCGACGACTGGCGGCGTTGAAGGCTGTTAACCCAAATATCCGTGATGAGGAAATTGAGTTCCTCAAGCAGCAGGCAGCCATTGGCCACCAGTGCCTGCAAAAGGCGCAACTGCGTCTGGACGGGATTCGATTAATCTTCGCGGCGCAATAATAAAAACCTGCCTCTCGGATTGAGTCTGCTCAGAGTGAGCTACTACCCAATCCGAGAGGTACACCACAACAAAGCCTTGTACAACAGCTCTCTCTTCCCCACATAAAAATGAATAACAGAAAGCAAACACGCTTTCGCATCATTACCTTGCTCAGTTTTTAGCCATCGTGTTTCAACAAGGCAATAGTGCTTGCTACTCGTTATCACAATCTCTAACCTAGCTCTAATATGCCTGCATGCATGATCACCGGTAACTGCCATGACCAGCACGATTACACCCCATACGGTAAGCCCTTGCTTTCAGCTGAAAGGAAGCATGGTCACGCTGATGACCCTGGAGCTGTTCCACTTCAGTGAGATAGAGTTTCGCGCACAGCTTCAGACCCTGGTTGCACAGGCACCCCGTTTTTTTGAAAACACCCCTGTCGTACTGGCACTGGAGCGCCTGAGCAATAACAGCAACACTCCAGATTTTGATCATATCCGGTCTCTCTGCGCAGGTTTTGGCATTAACATTTTTGCTATCCGCGGCGGCAATCATGCACTTCAGCAGGCGGCCGCCAATGCAGGGCTGGCCTGTCTGCCAGCGCAAAAGGGCAATACCGTCAAACGCAAACTGAGTCCAACCACTGCACCAACCAAAGAAGCGCCTTCAGCCAGCATCCTGCCAATGACGCAGGGTGAGCTACCACTGGATCAGCAAGCCGAGGAAGGGACATCGGAATCAAATCAAAAGACACCCGGTAACGACTCACCACAACCGACAAAAGCCTCACCGACAACACGCATCATCACCCACCCTGTTCGCTCCGGCCAGCAGATTTACCACCCCGGTGAACTGATTATTCTGGCCCCCGTCGGCGCAGGTGCTGAAATCCTCGCGGACGGCAACATCCAT
Organism: uncultured Kistimonas sp.; assembly: GCA_964291505.2. GTDB lineage: Bacteria > Pseudomonadota > Gammaproteobacteria > Pseudomonadales > Endozoicomonadaceae > Kistimonas. Next base: position 2,364,307 of record OZ220216.1, read on the forward strand.
GTATATGGCCCCCTGAGAGGGCGCGCACTGGCAGGTGTCAATGGCAACAACAAGGCACACATTTTCTGCCAGCATTTCGAGGCCGAACTGATTTCCATCAATGGCCGCTTCAAGCCGGCAGGTACAATAGATGAGAAATTCTGGAAATCCGCCGTTCATGCCTGGCTGGATGAAGACAATCTCCGCTTTGAAGCGCTGTAACCCAAACCAGCTTCGGCTTTCCAGACTGACGCTCAGCGCCAAAAATCGATACAATGACGTCGTGGTGCCACTGCCATGAGACCAGGGCACAGTTTCAGTCGCGACCACTGATTGTACAAGAAGAAATCAGTCGTCTATTACCTGTACCCATGTAGTTTGTTTGTAAGGGATGATTCATTGGCCAAGATAATTGTTGTCACATCAGGCAAAGGGGGCGTGGGTAAAACGACAACCAGCGCAGCCTTCTCTACCGGCCTGGCCATGCAGGGTCACAAGACCGTTGTGATTGATTTCGATATCGGCCTGCGCAACCTGGACCTGGTCATGGGGTGCGAACGTCGAGTCGTGTATGACTTTGTCAACGTCATCAATGGCGAAGCGGCATTGCACCAGGCCCTGATCAAGGACAAGCATACGGATAACCTCTATGTCCTGCCCGCCTCACAGACCCGGGACAAAGACGCACTGACACCTGAAGGGGTTGAAACCATTCTCAACCAGCTCAAGGAAGATTTTGACTACATAGTCTGTGATTCGCCGGCCGGCATCGAGAAAGGCGCCCTGATGGCACTCTATTTTGCCGATGAAGCGATTATCACCACGAACCCGGAAGTGTCCTCCGTTCGGGATTCTGACCGTATTCTCGGCATTCTGCACAGCAAATCCCGACGAGCAGAACAAAACCTTGAACCGGTGAAAGAACACCTGCTGCTCACCCGCTACGATCCTGAACGGGTTAAAAAGGGTGAAATGCTGAGCGTTGAAGACGTGAAAGATATTCTGGCTATTCCCCTGATTGGTGTTGTACCGGAATCCATGGCGGTTCTGAAAGCCTCCAACCAGGGGCAACCGGTAATCCTTCAGGATGAGAGCGACGCCGGCCAAGCCTACAGCGATATTGTCAGCCGTTTTCTTGGCAAGGACCTGCCTCACCGCTTCCTTGATTCCAGGAAAAAGGGTCTGTTGGAACGGATGTTTGGGGGACGCTGATGAGTCTGTTTGACCTTTTCCAGAACAAGGAGAAAAAAACCTCTGCATCTCTCGCCAGGGAACGACTGCAGATTATCGTCGCCCATGAGCGTGCAGGCCGCGACAGCCCTGACTACCTGCCGGCCATGAAGCAGGATATTCTCAACGTCATCCGGAAATATGTGGCGGTAGAAAACGAGGATGTCAGCATACAGTTCGACACCCGTGAAGAAGTGTCCATCCTGGAGCTGAATGTCACACTGCCAGAGTCGCCAACTGGCACGAAATAACTTCATTCCGCCAGAGGCCACTGGTATTCTGTCAGGCATCCACTCTGCCTGACAGAATACTCATGACAAAGCACACCTTCGACCAAGATACCTTCAATAAAAATCTACTGACCTTTCTGGACCAGTCCCCCACTCCATTTCATGCCACCCGGGAAATTGCACACCAACTGGACAATGCCGGTTTTGCAGCACTGAATGAACGCGACGCCTGGCAGCTGGCTCCTGGCAAAAAGTACTACACCACCCGCAACGGCTCCTCCATCATTGCCTTTACCACCGGCAAAGGGAATTATGCGGAACAGGGTTTTCGCATGGTTGGCGCACATACCGACAGCCCCTGCCTGAAGGTAAAACCCAATCCCACCCTGCAGGAAAAAGGCTGCTATCAACTAGGGGTTGAAGTATACGGCGGTGCATTGCTGAACCCCTGGTTTGACCGCGATCTGTCACTGGCCGGACGAGTCACCTGGACTGATCAACAGGGCCAGCTACATAGTTCCCTGATCGATTTCTGTGACCCTATTGCCATTATCCCTAATCTGGCGATTCATCTTGATCGGGAAGCGAACAATACCCATCCCATCAATCCACAAAAAGATATCCCCCCCATTCTGTCGTTACTGAAAAATGATGGAAAAATCGATTTCATGCAGCAGCTGGTGAATCGTCTCAAGGTTGAAGAGCCCTCCAGCCAACCCGCCGAAATACTGGATTATGAGCTGTTTTTCTACGACACACAGAAAGCCGCCATTATCGGGATGGAGCAGGACTTTATTGCCTCTGCCAGGCTGGACAACCTGCTTAGCTGCTATACAGGTCTGCAGGCCTTACTGGCAGCCGACAGCGAATCTCCCTGCCTGCTGGTCTGCAACGACCATGAGGAAGTAGGCAGCCAATCCGCCAGTGGCGCACAGGGACCATTCCTGAAGAATGTACTGGAACGCATCATCGGTACCGGTGAACCCCTGACACGCACCATGCAGCGCTCCATACTTATCTCGGCAGACAATGCCCACGCGGTTCATCCGAATTATGCAGACAAGCATGATAGCAACCACAGCCCAATCATGAACAAAGGACCGGTTATCAAAATCAATGCCAACCAGCGTTACGCCACCACCAGCGAAACCAGTGCACTGTTCAGACATCTCTGCCAGAAAGCCAATGTGCCGGTACAAAGCTTTGTGGCCAGAACCGATATGGGCTGCGGCAGCACCATCGGCCCACTGACGGCAGCAGAACTGGGCGTGATGACACTGGATGTTGGCCTACCAACACTGGCCATGCACTCCATCAGAGAGCTTGCCGGCACAGAAGACGCCACCAACATGGCTAATCTGCTGGCGCATTTCTATAACGAAGCAAACCTGACCGTTCTCTAAACCTTCCGGGGCAGAACCTCTTAGGTTTTGTCCCATTCCCGCCTAACGGCATGACGTATGAATCAAGCCGTCCTATCCTGAAAACATAATGCAGGCAAGCTGATCAATGACTGGGAAAGCGTGCTGTACCTGCTGTTTTGCATGGAGCTGCGGCACGGCAAAAGGTAAAACTATCGCTTTCCCTGCCGCGACAGTTGTAGGTATCATGCTTGAGACGTCTGTAAAAAGGCTGAGTAGACGGCCGATTACCCAGAAACAGCCATCAGCGGGCTGGGTAGAAAAAGGAGTTGTCACCCATGCCGGTTTCCATAACACGCCAGGCAGACACTGAATAAGAGAGCGAACCATCTGATGCATTTTAAGGCCCGAACTGCCCGTCTGAACCTGTTTTTTGCCTTGCTGTTGTCATTGTCATCGACGCTGGCTTTCGCCAAGGACAGCGAAACCAGCCATGCTGATACTGAGAAACTCCTTGAGCAGCAGCTTGAAACACTCAAGCCTACACTCAATCAAGCCATCGCCAGCGTCAATGTCGTGCAACTGCTGCAGCGAAACTCCTACGAAAAAATCACCATTGATAACAACAGTTCGGAACAGATCTTCCAGAGTTATCTTGACACGCTGGACCGTAATCGCAGTTTCTTCCTTGCCTCCGATATCAAAGAATTCGAGCCTTACCGGGATGAACTGGATAGCGCCCTTAAAAGTGGCAACCTGAAGCCTGCTTTTGATATTTTCAACCGTTACATGCAGCGCAGCGAAGAACGCATCAGATTCGCGCTGACGTATCTGGAAGCCGGTCTGGATAACATTGATTTCAACAAACAAGAATCACTGACGATTGATCGTGAAAAATCCCCCTGGCTCACTGATCGCAAGGCGCAGGAAGATCTATGGCGACGCCAGTTGAAAGACAGCATCCTGAACATGAAGCTGAACGAAAAGCCGCTCAAAGAGATCCAGGAACTGCTTCACAAGCGCTATACCAACCAGCTGCGCCGACTCCACCAGACCCGCAGCGAAGATGCCTTCCAGCTTTACCTGAATGCGTTCACCCAGCTTTATGATCCCCATACCCAGTATTTCTCACCCCAGCGTGCGGAAACCTTTGACATTAATATGAGCCTGTCTCTCGAAGGCATTGGCGCCGTTCTCCAGTCTGAGGACGAATACACCAAGGTTGTCAGCATTGTTCCTGCGGGCCCGGCAGATAAAGCCGGACAGCTCAAGCCGGGGGATCGCATTATTGCCGTCTCTCAAGGTGAGAATGGCAAATTTGAAGATGTAGTTGGCATGCGTCTGGATGAGGTGGTCAAGCTGATCCGTGGCCCCAAGGGCACCCAGGTAAAACTGGAAACCATTCCCGCCAACAGCAAAGATGGCAAGACCCGCATCTACCCAATCACCCGTGACAAGGTCAAACTGGAAGAACAATCTGCCCAGAAAGAGATCATCACCATCAAGCAGGGCGACCGTGATTATCGCATTGGTGTGATCGAAATTCCGGCCTTCTACATCGATTTCAAGGCAGCTCAGGCTGGCGACCCCAACTACAAGAGTACGACTCGGGATGTTCGCAAACTACTCAAGGAACTCAACAAAGAAAACATTGACGGTCTGATTATCGATCTGCGCAGCAATGGCGGCGGCTCTCTGCAGGAAGCCAACCAACTCAGCGGCCTGTTCATTAATGATGGTCCGACCGTTGTCGTCCGGGACAGCCGTGGGCGCACTGAACCTCAACAGGATCCTGACCCTGAAGAGGTCTACCACGGACCAATGGCTGTCATGATTAACCGCCTGAGTGCCTCTGCGTCAGAGATATTTGCCGGCGCCATGCAGGACTACCAACGTGCTGTGATCATTGGCAGCCAAAGCTTTGGCAAGGGCACAGTCCAAACCATTCAACCGCTCAACCACGGTCAATTGAAACTGACTGTCGCGAAGTTCTACCGCGTCTCTGGACAGAGCACCCAGAACAGGGGCGTCATTCCTGACATCAGCTTCCCCTCTTTATTTAATAAGGAAGACATTGGCGAAAGCGCATTACCTAATGCCCTGCCCTGGGATGAGATCAACCCGGCCAAGTTCAAAGCCTTTGATCCACTGACTCCATTCATGCCTGCACTGCGTGAACGACACAACAAACGTATCGGGGACAACCCCGACTTCCGCTACCTTAAGGATCTGAAAACGTTCCAACAGCGTTATGACAGCAAGAACAGCATAAGCCTGAACGAGAAGGAACGCCGTAACGAAACGGACTCCATGCGCAAAGAACGACTTCGCCTTGAAAACCAGCTTCGCAAAGCCAAAGGCAAACCGGTTTACAAGAGTCTTGAAGAGCTAGAAGAAGAGCAGAACGCCAGCGTTTCTCAATATGGTAAGCGGGACGAGGATAAGTCTGAAGATGATGCACTGCTGATAGAAAGTGGGAATATTCTGGCTGATATGATTGAACTCTCCTCGCGCTACATCGCGGATAGCGCCAAGCAATAACTTTGATCGAAACAGGCGGCAGACATCACCAGTCTGCCGCTAGACTTCTGATTAAAAAGCCTCCAGATCGGCTCGCATCAGCGACTGCTCACTGACATCGAAGCACACCAACTGGGGCTCTACATCAAACCATTGCACAAAAACGCTGTAATCGCGCTTCTCAGGCCAGTGTGCTTCATCTTCCAACCAGGCTGCCAGCTCATTCTCAAACAGCTGCGTCGCGTGCGATTTCAGCCACTGGTTAAAATCCTCTTCCTGCTCAACCTCATCAAACAGATAAACCGAGCCTTCAGCCCTGAATGATTCAATACTCATGGCCTCATCAGGATTCACCCGGTTAGCCCACTCTACGAATACGCTTGTTGGCTTCAGGGAAACCGCGGACCGATTCAATAATTTCATTCTGCAATCCTGACATTCGCTCAATAACGACCATTAGGCGCGGAATAATGACGTTTCAGCGCCTAACACGCAAACAACCTGATATCCCATGACTCTTTTCTAGAATTAGCTCATCTTGCCGAAAACGAGGAATAGGAGAATGCCAAAGACACTGATCATTGCCCTGACATTTATCATGACACTATTCAACGCGCCTTCAATGCTTGGCAAAGCGCACACCATTATTGTGGTGCGGCACGGTGAAGCCGATCACAACGTCAGTGGCCGCTACAACGCCAACCCTGAGCATCCTGCCTATATCCCGTCCTATCTGACCGACAACGGGAAAAAACAGGTCAAAAACAGCGCTCAGGCTATCAGTCATCTGCTGAGCCAAGACACCCGTATCGCTGTATTCGCCTCCCCCTTACCCCGCACCCTGCAAACAGCAGAAATACTGGCCGTCGAACTCGGCCTGACGCAACAGACCGTCATCACAGATAACCGATTAATTGAAACCAATGTGGGTCATCGCGAGGGGCAGGAACATGCTCTATTCAATGACAAAGATCCGTGGTTCCCAGACGATCCAGCAAACTATGATGGCGAAACGACTGGACAGATTACGGAGCGATTAGAGTCGTTTTACAGCGAAGCGCTTTCAGAAAGTGACGCTGACGCTCTCATCTTTGTGACTCATGGCTCACCTGCATTTCTTTTTGCGCATGTAATACAGCCGAATGTTGAGCATGTTCGCCTTGAAACGGCCGGTTTTAGCGTTTTTGTCATAAAAGATGATTAACGTTACTTTTACCGTTCTTCAGATAAAGAAATGGGATTGCCTCAGGCGGCCCGTTATGGTTATCTTTTAATCAGGATTAACAATAATGAGAAAGGGAATATGGAGTATTTCATTGGCACGATAAAGTGGTTTAGCAATCCGAAGGGAATCGGGTTCATTAATCCGATCAGCGAATCCAATAACCAGGATATTTTCATCCATTACAGTTGTATCAATATGGATGGATTTAAAACACTTAAAGCCGGGGAAACCGTCAAGTTCCTACTCGGCAATGGCGCCAAGGGTTTTATGGCAACAGAAGTGATTCCGGAACCCGGCAGTGCATCTGAAGCTTCAACGCTACCCGATTCGACCATCGAAGAATCCACACAGGCCAGAGAACCTGAAATGGCTGACTAACAGGTCTGATCTGTCAGTGATCATTCACAGGTTACTTCGCGTCCCTCCCGGTTTGATAAAAATCACTCCGGGAGAATCGAACTCACATATTAGGTCACCGAAAACTCAACCTACCCGTTATCTATAGCAACCTGGCTGTTCAATTGCGCCATCAATGCCTGCAGGCTTTCCAGGCGATCACACTCTTCATACCAACTGCAATAAATATGTCGCTTAATGACTGGCACATCACCCACCTGGTACAGATCACCGGCAAATATCAGCGTCTGTACCATGGTTAGTGGCAGATAAGCGCAGCCCCCGTTATTCAACAGAAAATCCAATGCTACGCGTGCACTATTGGTATGCAGTACTGGCGAAGGTAAACCGCTTAAATGTCGTGAAAGCTCAATACCAAAGCGCGTCCCCCAATCCACCATTACCCAACCGGTTAGCCAAGGCACAGCGCCCTCGCGAATAGGTGAGCTTGTAACCATTACCAACTCAACCGTCGAAAGCTCACAATATCCCAGCTCGTCGGCCTTGGGCGGATCGAACAAAATAGCTAAATCCAGTGTCCGGTTGAGCAATCTTCGTGCAACTACCTCCGGACTGACACTTTCCGCCCGAACAGCAATACCGGGATTATCACTGAATATCTGGTTAATTCGTTCATGCAACAGGATGTCCCAGACATTCGGCGTCGCCCCGATGGATATCTGCACATTTTGATTACGGTCTAACGCCACATCAAGTCGCGCCCGATCCCAGGCAGCCAGGATGGCTTCAGCATGGGTTCTGAGACGCTCACCGGCGGGGGTCAGCTGAATATTATTTCGGTATCGGGTAAAGAGCGGTGCAGACAACTGCGACTCCAGCTGCCGAACCCTTGAGCTGACGGCAGACTGGGTCAGGTATAGATTTTCTGCCGCCTTGCCAAAATGCCGGGTCTTTTCGACTTCCAGAAAAGTCCTCAACAGCTCGGTATCCACAGAACGCAACACTCCTGACAGGCATTTTTGCCATTAAGCATAATAGTCACTCAAGCGACACTATCGCCTGCAGGACTCAAAAAAACGGGAGAGATTGTCCAACAGTGTGTCGTGTTTTTCCACACAATTGATCACTGTCTCGACTGAAATAAAGCAATAAAACAGGAAGGATGTCATCAATAAGCGGCATGAGGTTGCAACATCAAAAATCTCATGCCGGACAAACCAATCACAAACGGCGCAAATTAGATTTCACCGACCAGTGATTTGTAACCAAAGAGCGTCTTAACATCATGCTGTTTCAGAAACTTCTGCAACCAGAAATGGCACCAGGACTCATTATCCAGCGCGGGATCCATGCCTGCAGGACTTACATCAGTCCGTAACAGCAAAACAGGTGTGGATGCTCCATCATTACCGACCACATGAAATAGCAAACCAAAGGGAATGATGTCACCTTCAGCACTAACACTTGGCGTCGTCCTGATCGACATCACCAGGATAATGGACCAAAGCTTATAATCCTGCTGAATCAACAACTGAAGCGGTATATCCATTACTCCCCTCTCATCAATAGAGAGGTCATTGCCATGCAAAACCACTGAACTATCAAACTTCCTGATCATCAGTGATTCGATGGTTCTTTCGGGAGATTCACTTAACCAGCTTTTCAGCGACACTGCACGTGATACGAGCGCATCCTGCATTTCTTGTTCGTTCATACCCATTTCCAGACACGAAAAAACGGCTGTTGCACCGCTAGAATATGCGGTGAAAACCAATCCGGTTTCAAACAGACTTATTGATTGTCACGATCATTTTTTTCGATCAAAAGCGATAGAAAAAACGAGAAAAGAGTCGATGGGTATGTTTTGAAAACAATAAAAAAAGCCGATCATCACTGATCGGCTTTTTTTGAAGAAGTGGCGGACCGGACGGGGCTCGAACCCGCGACCTCCGGCGTGACAGGCCGGCATTCTAACCAACTGAACTACCGGTCCGCGACAAACTTTCTAACCTGGTGGGTGATGACGGGATCGAACCGCCGACCCTCTGCTTGTAAGGCAGATGCTCTCCCAGCTGAGCTAATCACCCAAAATCTTGCAATACATCATTGAGCAAATTAAATGGCGGACCGGACGGGGCTCGAACCCGCGACCTCCGGCGTGACAGGCCGGCATTCTAACCAACTGAACTACCGGTCCGCGACATACTTGCTTTCTAACACTGGTGGGTGATGACGGGATCGAACCGCCGACCCTCTGCTTGTAAGGCAGATGCTCTCCCAGCTGAGCTAATCACCCAGAAATTCTTTCAATCATCAGTCAATAAATGGCGGACCGGACGGGGCTCGAACCCGCGACCTCCGGCGTGACAGGCCGGCATTCTAACCAACTGAACTACCGGTCCGCGACAAACTGACATTCGCATTGTGGTGGGTGATGACGGGATCGAACCGCCGACCCTCTGCTTGTAAGGCAGATGCTCTCCCAGCTGAGCTAATCACCCTTCCCGATGCGGTGCGCATTATAACCATAATGCGACTTAAATCCAGACCCTGATGCAAAGTGGCGGACCGGACGGGGCTCGAACCCGCGACCTCCGGCGTGACAGGCCGGCATTCTAACCAACTGAACTACCGGTCCGCTACAGTCTTGCGTGGTGGGTGATGACGGGATCGAACCGCCGACCCTCTGCTTGTAAGGCAGATGCTCTCCCAGCTGAGCTAATCACCCCTCGTCAGGACGGCGCGAATTATAAGCAGCATCGGTTACGATATGCAACCGATATATGCCCACCTGCGGGATTTACCCATTCGGACTGTTCTAACGGTCTTTTTATAGCATCTCGCAGCATCCTTACGGCTTCAGTAATAAAATGCCGAATGCATCTGTTACCATGACAGATGCCAACAGTGGGACAGAGCATCATGTGGTTCAAAAACCTGATTTTGTACCGTTTCAGCAAACCGTTTGAATACACCGCTGAAACGCTGGAAGAAAAACTGGCGGAACAACGGTTTCGCCCCTGCAGCAAATCGGAAATGAGCAGTTTTGGCTGGGTGTCGCCCGTGCCCGATGGCGACAGCCTGATTCATGCCAGTGGTCAGTTCCTGGTCGTGACCGCTAAAAAAGAAGAGAAGCTGTTACCGGCCAGCGTCGTACGTGACGCACTGAAAGAAAAGGTCGAAACCATTGAGCATGAACAGGGCAGAAAAGTTTTTAAAAAGGAGAAAGACCAACTCAAGGATGAAATCACGCGCGACTTACTGCCGCGAGCATTCAGCCGATCGAGTCGAACCAGCGCTTATATAGATAGCCGTAATGGCTGGCTGATTGTCGATGCATCCAGCTTCCGCAAGGCAGAAGAATTGACTAGCTCCCTGCGTAGCTGCCTGGGCAGTCTGCCCGTGCTGCCTCCGGCACTGAAAGCAGCACCTTCGGCCATTATGACCAATTGGTTGCAGCAGTCTGCTGACCTGCCCGCACCGTTCATACTTGGCGATGAGTGCGAACTGAAGGAACCGGGTGAAGAAGGTGGTATTGTCCGCTGCAAACGGGTGGATTTGCTATCTGAAGAAGTCAGCCTGCATCTTACTTCCGGCAAAGTCGTCAGCCGCATTGCAATGCAATGGGATGAATCTATCGACTGCATTCTCGGCGAAGATCTCTGCATCAAACGACTGAAGTTCACTGACACGCTGCAGGAGCAGTCTGACGCACTGGACATTGAAGATAAAGCAGGGCGTTTCGATGCCGACTTTACTTTGATGGCCCTGACGCTGGAGCGTTTTCTCAGCGAGCTTATCAACGCGCTTGGCGGAGAAGACACCAGCCGCACAGGGCAGGAAGCAGAACCCGTGGCCACGGAAGAGCCCGAAATGGCAGAAGCCTAAATAATAAAAAAGGCGGATGGGATTTAAACCTTTCCGCCTTTTTAACTCTACGATCAACGGCCCTAACGCTCCAGCACAACAAATGCTACCGCATAGTCTTTCTCATCACTGATCGTTACATGATGAGTACTGATACCTAACTGCTCACTCAACCGCCTTGCCACACCATGGAGTACCAGAGAAGGCGCACCCTGCTTACTATTGGTCACCTCTATATCCTGAAACGAGACTTTACCAATACCTGTACCCAAAGCCTTGGCCGCCGCTTCTTTTACGGCGAAACGCGTTGCCATATAGGACGCATGACTACCACGGGCGATAAAAACAGCATATTCAGACTCGGTCAATATGCGCCGAACAAACCGATCGCCCTGCCGTTCCAGCACTTGCTGTATACGTCGTATATCAACGATATCGGTTCCGATGCCTGCAATCATGCCTGGTGCCTGGCTGCATCTAACATTAAGGCTTTCATTTCCCGAATTGCTTCTTTGAGCCCGGTGAACATGGCCCTGCCAATGATGGCGTGGCCAATGTTTAACTCGTTAATTCCCGGAATCGCGGCGACCGGCTCAACATTCAGGTAATTCAAGCCATGCCCGGCATTCACGATCAAGCCCTGCTTGCGACCATGGGAAACCGCACGACGAATTCGTTCCAGTTCGGTATGCAGTTCTTCCGGGTTTTCTGCATCCGCATAACAACCGGTGTGCAGCTCAATGGTCGGAGCACCACAACGAACTGCCGCATCAATCTGGACAGGATCCGGATCAATGAACAATGACACATCAATCCCTTTCGCCACCAGTCGCTGACACGCTTCGGCAATTCGACCTTCCTGAGTAACTACGTCCAAACCACCCTCCGTGGTGAGCTCTTCACGCTTTTCTGGCACCAGGCAAACATGCGCCGGTAGCACCTGCTCCGCGATCGACAGCATTTCCTCCGTAACAGCCATTTCCAGGTTCATACGGGTCTGGAGGAGATCCTTGAGCCGGTAAACATCATGATCCTGGATATGGCGGCGATCCTCTCGCAGGTGCAAGGTGATACCATCCGCACCGGCTTCTTCCGCATCCAGCGCCGCCTTGACCGGATCAGGGAAGCGCGTCCCCCTTGCCTGACGAATCGTGGCAATATGATCAATATTGACACCCAGGAGAATACGGTTAATCGGAATCACTGACTACTCCTTCCTCTGACTTGATCATTGGCGTGTACCGGGTCAAATCTGTCTGTCGGAACAACTCACGACTTCGAAGAGGTCTGCTGCCCAGCAAAGGGGTCAGCGCCATCCGGGTCAGACGCTTCAAATCCGGCAACATCGAATCGGTAACATCGTTGCGGGCAAATGCGTTCAATACCGTCCCTGAAAAGCAGGGAATCCTGCCTGTTGGATCAACCGTAAGACAGGGGATAAAACCATGATCCTGCTGATAGACATAGTACTGATCATCACGGATTGCCTGCCCCTGCTCTCCATCGTGTGACAGCGGTATTCCATAACCCAAAGCCTCAAGCAAGAGCTTCTCAAAGATTCTCAATTTGATTTCCAGCGGCAACTGCTGATTCAAACCATCAACAAGCCACTCATAGAGATCAAACAGATTGGCCACCGCCTCACCCGGCTGCAGCAGGCGAATCAACAACTCATTGGCATAAAGCCCGCTATAGAGATATTTGCCCGTCAGCAACAGGTAACGATCCTGCTCAAGCTGTCGTAGCGTCTTAAGTTCCGTTTTGCCCGTCCAACTGATCAGCAGACGGGAAAACGGCTGGAGCAGATGACCACGACGGGGCTTTCCAGATTTGCTGGCAGCCCCTCGGGCGCCAGCAGCAACCAGGGACACTTTACCGTGATCACGGGTCAGACAATCCACCAGCAAGCTTGTGTCACGATAAGGCCGGGTATGAAGTACCCAGGCCGGTTGCAGTTCGAAGGTATGTGCAAACACTGCCGACCGTCTCAGGGCAGCTCGGTATAACCAAGACTGGCCAACGCCCGCTCATCATCCGACCACCCAGAGCGCACTTTGACCCAAAGATTCAGCATCACCTTGCTGTCGAAGAGTTTTTCCATATCAAGGCGAGCATCACGACCAATCACTTTCAGGCGGGCGCCCTTGTCACCAATCACAATCCGTTTCTGTCCGGGTCGTTCAACCAGAATCAGTGCACTGATATGCAGCACACCACCGTCTTCCTTAAACTCTTCAATCTCAACAGTGATCTGATAGGGAATCTCATCGCCCAGCTGACGCATGATTTTTTCACGAACCAGCTCAGCCGCCAGGAAACGGGAGCTGCGGTCAGTTATCTGATCATCACCATAGAAATGGATACTTTCCGGCAGGAACCCGTGAACCAAACGCTCCAGTCGCTCAACATTGTGGCCATTCTTGGCCGACATTGGCACGATATGCGCGAAATCCATCTTCCGCGACAGCTCATCCAACCACGGAATGAGTTTATCTTTCTCTGTAATACGGTCGGTCTTGTTCACAACCAAAATGACAGGACAACGGCTATGACGAACCGTTTCCAACACCATCTCATCTTCATCCGTCCAGACCATCCGGTCGACAATAAAGATGACAACGTCCACATCTTTGACAGACGAAGTCGCCGCCCGGTTCATATACCGGTTAATGGCTCTGCCGTCATTTTTATGAATACCGGGTGTATCCACATAAACAGCCTGCACATCACCATCGGTTTTAATCCCGAGGATCTGGTGACGGGTTGTCTGTGGCTTACGGGAGGTAATACTCAGCTTTTGGCCAAGGATATGATTCAGAAGGGTCGACTTACCCACATTAGGCCGTCCGACAATCGCCACATAGCCACAACGGCCTTCAGATACTGCCTGTTCAATCATCCTTCAATCTCCACCCCAAGCGCCACCAACGCTCGTCGGGCTGACTGCTGTTCCGCCGCCCGTCGACTGCAACCCGCACCTATCGTCGATTCAACCCCGACGACAGAACAATGTACCGTAAAGGTCTGATCATGCGCTCTGCCATCAATGCTGACCAGCTCATAGTGAGGCAGAGGCTGCTGACGTGACTGCAGATATTCCTGCAGACGGGTTTTGGGATCTTTATTCTGTTGATCGCCAACAGAAAGCTTTTCAAGCCGACTGGCAAACCAGGCGAGAATACGGGTTCGGCATATATCCATGCCGCCATCCAGGTAAATTGCGCCGATAAGTGCTTCGACAGCATCCGCCAAGATGGACTCACGGCGATACCCACCACTTTTCAGCTCACCGGACCCCAGACGCAGAAAATCACCCAGACCAAATTCCCGGGCAATTTCCGCCAACGTGGCACCACGGACCATACAGGCCCGTAGCCTGCTTAATTGGCCTTCCTTTGCTTGAGGAAACCGCTGGTAGAGGTCTTCGGCGATCACAAAATTCACGATGGAGTCGCCGAGAAATTCGAGCCGCTCATTATTACGGCCACCATAACTGCGATGAGTCAACGCCAAAACAGCAAGCTCGCTATCCTTGAATTGATAGCCGAGCTGCTGTTCCAGCTTGTCTATGGATTGTTTCACTATTGCCTGATTTTCCTGCTGTTCTTGAATGTCAGAACAGCATCTATGTTGTACATCATTGGGACACGACGCTCATAGTTTACATCAATGATGATTTCATTGCCTTCACGTCGTACTTTTGCGCTCTTTTCTATCTCATCTGGCAGATTGTTGACCTGAAAACCTCGCTCCATCCAGTCGCGGACATCAGCGACAGACGCATCCTCAATACCATAACGCTCTTCTATTGAATCCAAAGTTTTCTCAACGCTGAAGTTATCATGATATAAAGGCGTAAACTTGACGATGCAGGTAAACACTGCCGCTGCGAATGTCAGCCATGCCAACACGGCAATCATAGATATCCCACGCTGCTCTTTCATTCCCTTCATGGCAGGTCTCCAGCTGTTCTCAGATTATCGATCCATTGTTTTTCAGATTAGGCAGATCAAACCAACTCGGCCAGTGCATCCAGATATAGACTGCCTTGCCGACGATATTCGCTTCCGGCACAAACCCCCAATAGCGGCTGTCATTACTGCGATCGCGGTTATCGCCCATCACAAAATACTGTCCTTCAGGTACGACCCACTCTGTCTGCGGCAGGCGATTTTCAATATCCATATCCTTACGAATCTGATGAGTGACATCACCAATGGTTTCTTCATAGATCCGATAAACCAGGTTTCGTCCCAGGCGTGGCTCAAACTCATCACGCAGTTCCGCAACAAAGGTTTCTGGCACCTTCTCGCCGTTCACGTACAACGTTTTATTGCGATATTCAATTTTGTCGCCAGGAACGCCTATGACCCGCTTGATGAAGTTGATATTAGGGTTCATCGGCTCCTTGAACACCATGACATCACCCCGTTGCGGCTCATTCACTGCCACCACTTTAGTGCCTATCACAGGAAGCCGGAGACCATAGGTGTACTTGTTAACCAGAATGAAATCGCCAACCTGAAGCGTCGGAATCATTGATCCTGACGGAATCTGGAAGGGTTCATACAGGAATGAACGCAATACCAGCACAATAAACAGGACAGGGAATACGGACTTTGCGGTTTCCACCATCCCCGGCTCTCTGGAGAGCCTGCTCAGCGTTTCCTCGTCTGCTTCTTCGACCTGCTCACGGTAACTGGCGACGGCGGCCCGGCGCCTCGGCGCCAGAACCAAAATATCGACAAGCCCGATCAAACCACTGGCAAACACGGCGATTACCAGGATAAGGGGGAAATTAAAGTCCATATCAACCTTTTAGTTGTCAACTTTCAATACAGCCAGGAACGCTTCCTGGGGGATTTCCACGCGACCAACCTGTTTCATGCGTTTCTTACCGGCCTTCTGCTTCTCCAGCAGCTTACGCTTACGGCTAACGTCACCACCATAACACTTGGCCGTTACGTTCTTGCGCAGCGCCTTCACCGTTGACCGTGCCACAATCTGACCACCCATCGCAGCCTGAATCGCTACATCAAACATCTGCCGCGGAATAATCTCCTTCATGGCATCTGTGAGTTTACGCCCCTTACCGGCTGCATTGTCCTTATGCACAATCAGCGCCAGCGCATCGACCTTCTCGCTGTTGATAAGAATATCCAGCTTGACCATTTTCGCCACTTCGAAACGATCAAAGGAGTAATCCAGGGAAGCGAAACCACGACTGACTGATTTCAGGCGATCAAAGAAGTCCAGTACAACCTCACTCATCGGCAGGTCATAGGATACCGACACCTGGCTCCCCGTGAACTGCATATCACGCTGGATACCGCGTTTTTCCACACACAGGCTGATGACATTACCCAGATACTCCTGCGGTACCAGGATATGGGCCTGCACGATAGGCTCACGAATCTCCAGGATACCAGCCGGGTCAGGCAGACGGGACGGGTTATCAATCTCCAGCACATCCTCGTTTTTCATCACGACCTGATAGACCACCGTAGGTGCAGTGGTGATGAGGTCAAGATCATATTCCCGCTCCAGGCGCTCCTGGATAATTTCCATGTGCAACATACCCAGGAAACCACAACGGAAACCAAAGCCCAGTGCATCACTGCTTTCAGGCTCATAAAAGAGGGAAGCATCGTTAAGGCTGAGTTTTTCTAGCGCTTCACGAAAATCTTCAAAATCATCAGAGCTGACCGGGAACAATCCCGCATACACCTGCGGTTTCACGCGCTGAAAACCGGGAAGTCTCGCGACCTCCGGTGTCTTGGCATGGGTCAGGGTATCGCCAACCGGCGCGCCATGAATGTCCTTAATACCGGCAACAACATACCCCACCTCACCGGCTTTCAACTCACCTGTAGATTGTCGTTTCGGGGTAAAGATACCGATATCATCCACGACATAGACTTCACCGGTCGATTTGACCAGCATTTTGTCTTTCTTGCGCAATGTACCGTTAACCACACGAACCAGAGAAACAATTCCCAGGTAGTTATCGAACCAGGAGTCAATGATCAGCGCCTGCAGTTCACCATTGATATTGCCTTCCGGCGGTGGGATGGTTGCCACCAGCGCCTCAAGCACATCTTCAATACCCAGGCCACTCTTGGCAGAGCAACGCACCGCATCCGTTGCATCTATACCAATGATTTCCTCAATCTCTTGAGCAACACGTTCAGGCTCAGCCTGGGGCAGGTCCATTTTGTTCAGCACGGGCATGACTTCCAGCCCCTGCTCAATAGCGGTATAGCAGTTGGCTACCGACTGGGCTTCTACCCCCTGGGCCGCGTCCACCACCAGCAATGCCCCTTCACAGGCAGCCAGAGAACGCGAGACTTCATAGGAGAAGTCAACATGACCTGGTGTGTCGATAAAGTTGAGCTGGTAGACCTGGCCATCCTTCGCGGTGTAATCCAGCGTTACACTCTGCGCCTTGATGGTGATACCACGTTCGCGCTCAAGCTCCATGGAGTCGAGCACCTGCTGCTGCATTTCCCGATCACTCAGACCACCACAATGCTGGATGAACCGATCAGCCAGCGTCGATTTTCCATGGTCAATATGGGCGATGATCGAAAAATTTCGAATATGTCGTAAGTCACTCACCGTGTGTCACTACTGCTCTAAATAGATTAACCCGCCCGCCTGGGTCAGGCGGGCGGGTTACGGCTAATGGAAACCTCTGTTAACGCACCAGTCTACCGTATTTACCAGTAGCCTGCTATCCGGGCTTGGATCGTCAGGCTATCCATTTCTACGAGTAGCAAACGTTATCCAGACACTATCACTCTGCCAAACGGAACGTGATAAACCCAGGCATTCCACGACGCACCACCAACATAGAGATGGTTTTGTCAGCAGGCAGCTTTTTCACGATGCTATTAAATTCCTGTACGCTCTTAACGTCCTGATGGTTGATCTGGGTAATGATATCGCCATTACGCAAGCCAACCGCACGGCCTGCACCACGACCGACCTGTGTGACCACAAGACCTGACACCGATTTATCAACACCAAGACGCTGACGGTAGTTGTCATTCAACAGCTCAACATTAATTCCAAGGCGGTTATCCTCACGGCTCTGTACCTGAGGCTTGGTCTTGCCCTGTTCGTCAGGCAACTCACCGAGCTCAACGGTCTTGGTCAGCGTTTTACCGCGACGAACCAGATCAACCTCTACCTTCTTGCCGACAGGGGTACGCCCAACTTCCATGGGAAGATCACTGGAGAACTTAATATCCCGACCATTGAATCGAAGAATAATATCGCCTGGCTGCAAACCCGCTGTACCAGCAGGTCCCTCAGGAATCACCTGGCTGATCAGCGCACCGTGGGGCTTTTTGAGACCAAAAGATTCAGCAAGACTACGGTCAACATCTTGAATCACCACACCCAGCCAGCCACGGGTTACGTAACCCTTTTCTTTCAGCTGTTCTGCAACGTCCATGGCATCATCAATGGGAATCGCAAACGAGAGCCCCATAAATCCGCCAGAACGGGTGAATATCTGGGAGTTAATACCGATAACTTCACCGTCCATATTGAGCAAAGGACCACCAGAGTTACCCGGATTGATCGGCACATCCGTCTGAATAAACGGCACATAGCTTTCAGTCGGCAGGCTACGGTTCAGGGCACTGATAATACCTTTAGTGACTGAGTACTCGAAACCAAAGGGAGAACCAATAGCGAAGACCCACTGACCTGGTTTCAAGTCATCAGAATCCCCAAGGCGAATTGCGGGCAGACGCTTGGCATCCACTTTCAGCAATGCCAGATCAGAGCGCTTATCCGCCCCTACGAGCTTGGCCTTGAATTCACTCCGGTCGTTAAGGCGTACGAGAATTTCATCCGCACCTTCCACCACATGGTTATTGGTCAGAATGTAACCATCATCGGAAATAATAAAACCTGAACCCAGCGACTGCGGGCGTGGCTGCTCAAACTGGGATTCATCCGGAATCTGCAGTCCGAAATAACGCCTGAAAATCTCAGGTAACTCATCACCATAAGGCCCATAAAGCTGCTGTCTGCCAGACTGCTTCGGCTTGGACAACGTACTGATATTCACAACAGCCGGCGATGCATTCTCCGCCAGGCTCGAAAAATCCGGCAACTGCTCACTGGCAACAGCCAGCTGCATACCGAGCAACAGGGCGAGCACACCGCCAAGCCATCCGGCCACCTTGAT
The DNA here is from genome assembly GCA_964291505.2 of uncultured Kistimonas sp. Taxonomy (GTDB): domain Bacteria; phylum Pseudomonadota; class Gammaproteobacteria; order Pseudomonadales; family Endozoicomonadaceae; genus Kistimonas. The sequence goes on from OZ220216.1 coordinate 2,383,279, forward strand.
TCCAGGATATCTCATAGGATCCGTTTCCCCATCTCACCGATGATCAAACATTTCTGATACATTTCACCAGCCAGTCACCACAAACATACAGATGCTCTGGCTGTCACAGCATGACAATGACGTCGTTATGACATCGCAGGCTGATGTTCCGACACATTCTTCACTACCGTTTCCTGATCCGTTAATTGCCAACTGAGCACGACCGGCTGCAACTGTTTCTGTCGGTTTTCATTGCGGAACAGACGAGCAGTCATCCCAAAGCCCACTCCCATAACGAGCAAGCTAAACAAAATCAGATAACCTTCCGGCAAACCAAGCCAGTAGCCAAATCCAATGGCAACCACCAAAAACAGCAAGGGTGACAGATAAACCCAGAACGAAGCCGTTAACATGGCGGACTCAGGTATACCAATGACCACCGTATCACCCTCCCTCACGGGAAAGTCACACAATGCGCGGATATGCATATGGGAAGCACTGTGATCGCTGATATGACGCTTGAGCCCCTGTCCACAGGCATTCTTGGCAGAACAGGCGTCACAGGCGGATTTTCTTACGGTTTCCACAACAGCCAGCCGTTCTTCGACGGCGACAACACGTCCACTTTCTTCAATCATGAATCGTCTTCAAATGCTCTGACGTCTGTTATTGCTACCGCTTACTGCGCCGGTGTCTGAGAGGATGATTCCACCTGACGGGGTTTAACCGATACGGCAATACGTTCTGCCGTCCCCAGCGGGATCTCGCCGACAACCGTCACATTATAATAAGCATCGCCATTGCGAAAGACCCTGGATACTGCGGCGGTGGCTCCGGACTGTTCTGACGACTGACTCAACACCCGGGTCATATCCTCTTCAACAAATACGGAAAATGCCGCCAGACCATCGCTGTACAACAGACTATCCACCGGTTTCTGGCTGACAGGGCTCACCGTTTTCCGATAACCGGTCTTGTTAAAACCATCAGGAATCCAGCCCATTTCCCAAGTCAGGGGGCTTTCTTCAGATTCGGCAACAACCGCCGAGCGATCGATCCAGGCATGCTGTCCGGGCGGAATGATATCGCCATTAGGGAGATCGCTCACAGCAAGATCAACAAACTGGAAACGCTCCAGAACCGCGCCTTTGTCACCATGCATTTCAGATTTCAACAATAATCCGGAGTCATGATCCAGCCATAAATGGTAACCGTAACGGTGCTTGTCCCGGGGCAACAATTCAACATGGCGACCGATGCGATTGGCTATCCGTGCATCCCCGCCAAAACGCAACTGATAAAACTCACCCAGCTTCTGGAAATCTGTCTTGAAGCGACCTGACAAGGCTGCCAGATAACCTGGCTTTAACGTCACGCCGCCCTGTCCCTGCCGGATATAGGCGATCTTCTGACCATCACGGATCATCTCGCGATAAGGGCCGTCCAGGTACACGAGACGTTCTTTTTCCTGGCCATCAACGACACCATGCATCACTTTCAGTGTCAGCAATCCACCAAGATTCTCGTAGATAAAAAAGCCCTGATAATTCTCATTTCTGAAGGATGCCGACATCCGGTCAAGCCATTCAACCGGTGATCCCTGCGGGGCTGCAGCGACTGGCAGAGCCCAGCTCAATACCAGTAGGCCGATCAATTTCCGTGCGTGCAAAACCATTCCTTCCATCGCCAAACTAGGGTCTCTCAAAGCTGGCAGCCCTGACGAACGGCAACATACCCTGTGCGGTATAAGACGATTGCTGTTCAGCATGCTGTAACATATAGGCACTGAAACGCTCGCGGGCGACGTTATCGGCGAAGACCCGGGCACGGTTTAATTGCGACGGCGTCAGTCCTTTCTGTTCGGTGCCATAACCGGCCAGAACACCCACTGCGCCATAATCAGCCACCAGGCTGCCTGTATCCTGGGCAACCGGCTGGACGGGCTCCTGAACTACAGCGACTTCCGGCTGCCCAGCCTGCTGACCGTTCCAGAGCTGAACACCGACAATCACGGCCAGTGTCACGGATGCAGCGACGGCAAAACGCCCCAGTGACTGCCACCGCCCGGTAAAACGTTCTTCTGTATTAACAGCAGGCTCCTGCCCAATGGCATCACTCACGGCAGAAGAGATATCAATCCCGGCAAAGGCATTGTTCTCTTTGCGCAGCGTTTCACCAATCAACTGGTAGCTGAACGCCGTCTGTCTGAAGGCTTCATCTTTCTGCAGATGATCGAGCACCCGATGCATCTCAAGTTCATTCGCTTCGTTATCCATCAGTGCGGATAACGACTCTTTCAGGCGCCGGTCTGGCTGGTTATCGATCGCGGTCATGGGACACCTCACTGGACATGGTCGGCTCTACCCCGTTTCCCCACAGCATTATTACGATTACCCCGATTTGCTCAGCAATGGCTGAATCACTTTATCTATGGCTTCCCTGGCCCGGAAAATACGTGACCGCACGGTCCCTACCGGACAATCCATGATCTCGGCGATATCTTCGTAGCTCAGGCCATCAAACTCCCGCAGCGTCACCGCGGTACGGAGTTCATCCGGCAGGCCCTTGATCACTTTGAAGATCACCGCCTCTATCTCGTCTTTCTGCACATTGTGCTCCGGTGTCTCCAGATCTTTCAGGGGGTACGAACTATCCAGAGTCTCGGTGTTATAGACGTCGACATCGGTATCCGGCGGACGACGTCCTTTTGCCACCAGAAAATTCTTGGCCGTATTAATCGCAATACGATACAGCCAGGTATAAAACGCACTGTCACCTCGAAACTGCCCCAGGGCGCGATACGCTTTGATAAACGCCTCCTGGGTAACATCCTGCACTTCCTGAAAGTCATGCACATAACTCCCAACAAGGCCGAGAATCTTGTGCTGATATTTAATCACTAGCAGGTCGAATGCACGTTTGTCCCCCTTTTGAACCCGACTCACCAACTGCTGGTCGGTTTCCTGTGCATCTGCCATAAATTGTCCTCAATTCTTCTGTCCAGGCTTCAGAGCCTAGCGCAAGAACCAACTGCCCTGTTCTAACTCAATAGACAGTATCACTGACCAAAAGTTCCCAACTTTCACAATTTTTTTCGCAAGACTGTCTGAGATGGGATTCAGGGAATCATTTTTCAAGGAAAAACCGCCGCTGGAAAGACCTGAAATGCACGACTGTTCCGTTTTCCCTTATTCCGTTAGTACCTTTCCCTATAAGACCTGACTGTCTTAATATTCAACTCTAGCAAACATGACACGCGGTATCACAGAACAATGCAGCAGCATCAGTATGACGCCCTGGTGATCGGCAGTGGCGCTGCCGGCCTGGCCGTCGCCTTGAATCTTCCTGACACAACCCGGGTTGCCATTCTGAGCAAGGGGGACCTTTCCGCCGGTTCGACCTATTGGGCCCAAGGCGGTATCGCTGCCGTACTGGACGAAGGTGACAGCCTGGACAACCACCTCGGTGACACCCTGAATGCAGGTGCTGGACTGTGTAACGAGCAGGCCGCCCGTTTCACCATTAGTCATGGCCGTGAAAGCATTGAGTGGCTTGTTGGACAAGGCGTCCCCTTCAGCGAAGCAACAAACGACCAGAAGAATCTGCACCTGACTCGTGAAGGTGGACACAGCCACCGCCGGATCGTCCATGCTGCCGATGCCACCGGACGCGCTGTTTCCACGACGTTGGTCGACAGGGTTCGTCAGAAAAGTAATATCGATCTTTATCAGGATCAGATTGCCATTGATTTGATCACAACCCAAAAGCTGGGACTTTCAGGCAACCGCTGTCTGGGCGCCTATGTGCTGAATCAAGCTAATGAATCTGTCGATGTCTTCAAAGCCCGATTTGTCATCATTGCAACGGGTGGGGCAAGCAAGGTGTATCTCTATACTAGCAATCGGGACGGATCATCCGGCGATGGTATTGCCATGGCCTGGCGCGCTGGCTGCCGGGTTGCCAATATGGAATTCAACCAGTTTCATCCAACCTGCCTGTACCATCCACAAGCCAAGTCATTCCTGATCAGCGAAGCTGTGCGGGGGGAAGGCGGACAACTGCTGTTGCCTGATGGCACCCGTTTCATGACCCAATTTGATGAACGCGGAGAACTTGCCCCACGGGATATCGTTGCCCGCGCCATCGACCATGAGATGAAACGGCTCGGCAGTGACTGTCTCTATCTGGATATCACCCACCGTCCACGGGACTTTATCCTTGATCACTTCCCCAATATCCATGAGCGCTGCCTGCAATATGGTATCGATATGACCCGGGAACCGATTCCGGTCGTACCCGCCGCCCACTATACCTGCGGTGGAATCATGGTAAATCACGCAGGAAGAACCGATCTAAACGGACTCTATGCCATCGGTGAATGCAGCTTTACAGGGCTTCATGGCGCCAACCGGCTGGCCAGCAACTCCTTGCTGGAATGCATCGTCTTTGCCCAGTCAGCTGCCAGGGATATCTGTCAACGACTGGATACGATCGCAGATAACCATGACATACCGGCCTGGGATGCCAGTCAGGTGACAGACTCTGATGAGGATGTTGTCATCAGCCATAACTGGGATGAACTCCGCCGGTTTATGTGGGATTACGTGGGCATTGTTCGAACTACCAAGCGACTACAGCGAGCCTCTCACCGGATCAAGCTGCTGCAACAGGAAATCCATGATTTTTACAGCAACTACAAAATCAGTAGTGACCTGATTGAACTACGCAATCTGGCATTGGTTGCTGAATTAATCATCCGCTCCGCCATGAAACGCCATGAAAGCCGGGGGCTTCACTTCACACTGGATTATCCTGAAACACTGCCAGTGGCGACAGATACCGTACTCACCCCGATCGTATCCCTATGAAAAATGATTCAATGATTCAGCAGTAAGAGTACCCGAAGCGCTCTGAAGGCTTCGGGATCCAGCGCATCTGAGAACAGTACGGCGTTATGGGTTCGATCCCCGGAACGAAACTGAAGAATGGTCAGAAAAGGGGTAATCAGTGGTTGCCCCGCCAGTTCCACGCGAACCCATCCAGTCGAATCCAATTCGATTGACCACTGCTCACCGGCATGCCGAACAGCGCCGATAGTACGCGGCTTGCCTAACCAGCCCTGCTCACGGAGCGCATCCAGCCAATGAAGCAAAATAAGAAAGGATAAAATAGCGGACCAGGCCCCCGTTCGAGCAAACCAAGGTGCCACTCCCGCCACGAGGTGCGCTCCCGATACCAACCACAACTGATACCGGGACCGCCTCAGCTGCAGCTCAATGAACGGCAGGGAGGCTACGGGCACGGTCGAGGATCATTCTGACCATATAGGCAACATCCTTATCCTGCGGTTCTTCCTGTTCCATAAACCAGGCAAACAGGTCAGCATCCTCACATTCCAGTAACCGGACATAACGCTGCCGATCCTCCTCTGGCAGGGTCGGGTAAACCTCCCTGGCAAACGGCACCAGCAGTATGTCCAGCTCCAGCATCCCTCTTCTGCTGTGCCAGAACAGACGATTCATTTCTTCCTGAGTAGTCATTGGCTGCAAACCTGTCAGTAAAAACCGGCCACCATTATAGAAAGTAACAACATCGGCGGGAAAGGGATTTCAGTAGTGCTATCCAATGCCAAAATGCTCTATGATGAGCCCTCACCCATCGACGATTCACGATACACCATGAGCGACAATAACTGGAAAAACCGGCTCGAAGCACTGGGCGGGCGTTTCTCTGGTAATACATTCCTGGGACTGGATGCTGACCACGCCGCAGAATCTGCTGACCGCAGCGGCTTCATGACGGTCCTCAGCCATGAAGCCATCACATCTGTTTCCGGCCCTGATGCCATACGTTTCCTGCAGGGGCAATTCACGTGTGACATCAGCAAACTGGCACCCAACCAATGCGCCCTTGGCGCCTGCTGCACCCCAAAAGGCCGCATGGTAGCTAATTTCAGGGTTTTGCATCACAACAATAGTCTTTTGTTGACTATGCCTGCCTGCGCCACTGACAGCCAGCAAGAAGCTTTAAAAACGCATCTCGGCAAATATATTGTTTTTTACAAAGCCGAAATTAATGATGCTTCAGAAGAATGGCTTCGAATCGGTATTTTTGGCGATAATTGCGAAGCCATTCTCAGCGACCATTTCACTCTTCCCGAATCGAGTCATTGCGAAGGCGGTGATGGTTTCTGCTTGCTAAGACTGGCCGGCTCTAAACCGCGCTTTGAACTGTGGCTCCAGCCTGATGCCATCGATACATGGTGGCCACAACTTGTTTCGTTATTAAAGGTAAAGCCAACTTCCGACTGGCAGGTTGAAGATATCCGGGAAGGTATTGCCTGGGTCACACCCGATACCCGTGAAGCCTACATACCCCAGCATTTCAACTGGCAGATACTCGAAGGGGTCAGTTTCAAAAAGGGCTGTTATACCGGGCAGGAAATTGTGGCCCGCATGCAGTATCTCGGTAAACTGAAAAGCCGGCTTTATCACCTGACAGGCAGCGGGTCAGAGACTCCCAATGCTGGCACGAAGATACTGGCTTCCACAGGCAAGAGTATTGGGGAAATCGTTACCGCTATAGCCTCAGACAACCTTGAGTTGTTAGCGGTTCTACGCTCTGATGCAATTGATGACACACTTTCAGTCGAATCCGCCAGCGATACATCACTGACGGTTACATCACTGCCTTACGACATAAACGGTTAAAGGCGCTCTTTGCGGATGTTGTTTCGTACCTGTTCTAGCCTCAGGTGCGAAACACTTCATGCGATCTCCTGTAATAATTCATCCAGCACTTTACCGGCATCCTCAAAGTCATAATGCTCCATGCATTGCTTGAGATCATTTAATTTTTCCGTATAGCAATCCGCCTGGAGCTCAGACGCCAGCAGCGGGAAGTAATTAATGACCTCGGCATCGCCTTCTCTGAGCTTCAAACGAATCTGATCAATGATCTCAGCAATATCCGTCGCAGGATGAACCGGTATCGAAGATGCTGTCTCATCGGGAACCTTTTCAGCTTGATCCAGCGTATCCAGTCCTGCCAGCACCTCTGACAGGTGACCTTCCAAATGAAGAAGAAGATCTTCACAATCAATATCGGGTGCCGGATTCTGTCGCAACCGATATTCCAGCGCTTTTGCGGTTCGGAACACACTGACTGCGCCAATATTACCCGCTCCACCTTTCAGTGAATGACACTCATGCAGTGCAGCGTCATAGTCCCCCTCACCCAATGCTCTACGAATAATGACAGCCGACTCAGCATGCTCTCGCCGGAAAGTGGCCAATAGTCGGTAAAAAAGCGCACGGTTATTCATGACGCGCTGCAAGCCCTGCTCAATATCTATACCTGCCAGTTCAACAGGCTTATCGGTAGGAAGTGAACTTGCATCATTTTCTTTATCATGAACATATCTCAGCACCAAACTGTATAGTTCATCAAAAATCAGCGGTTTGGAAATATGGTCATTCATGCCCGCTTCGATGCAACGCTCACGGTCACCGGCCATCGCATGGGCGGTCATAGCCACAATGGGTAAGGTTTCAAACTCAGGCATGCGCCGAATCATTCGGGTTGCTTCGTAGCCATCCATTTCCGGCATCTGAATATCCATGAAGACCAAGTCTACCCGGTTGAGACGCACCATTTCTATCGCTTCCCGGCCATTAACGGCGAGAATGACATCAATACCCATAATCTCAAGCAGCTCCGTGGCAACCTGTTGATTGATCTCATTATCTTCCACCAACAGCACGGTGAAATGCTTGCCAATGGCTTCATCCGCCAGAATAGCTGCTTCATTCAAACCCGTATTATCGGTGAGTCTCAGTTGATGCAACGACTCCGGCAAATCTGCCAGTTCCGCATTCTCATCCGCCATGCCCAGCTCAACGGTGAAAGTAAAGGTACTTCCTTCTCCGGGTTTGGACTCGACACGAATACTGCCATGCATCATCTCAACCAAACGTTTACAGATAGCAAGCCCCAGACCTGTCCCACCAAACTTACGTGTCGTCGTGCCATCAACCTGAGAGAAAGAAGCGAACAGACGCGACAATTTCTCACTCTGTATGCCAATACCGGTATCTTCAACCGTAAGCTGGAGCTTCACTTTGTCTGACGTTTTACTGAGCAAATCAGCACTAACGGTCACCCGCCCTTTCTCATCAGTAAATTTGACGGCGTTGTGAGTGAGATTTAGCAGTACCTGGCCAAGCCGGACAGGATCACCAATGTATTTGGTAGGAAGATCTTCAGCAATATTGCACTGAAAATCGATTTCCTTGGCCCTAATTTTCATGCTTAGCATGTTGGTCATATGAGCAAAGACCGCCGACAGATCAAAGACCACCTCTTCCATATCCAGCTTACCGGCTTCAATCTTTGAGAAATCCAGAATGTCATTAATGATCCCCAGCAACGAGTCTGCTGCGGCATGAATTTTCTGGAAATAATCCCGCTGGCGGGTCGACAACTGAGTTTTCATGGCCAGCTGACTGAGTCCGATAATGGCATTCATCGGCGTACGTATTTCATGGCTCATATTGGCCAGGAAATGACTCTTGGCCTGATTCGCCTGATCAGCCTCTTCTTTGGCTTTTTGGAGAGCAGCCTCCGCCTGCTTGCGATCTGAAATATTGCGACCAGAAGCAAAAAGAAAACCTTCGCCCTCATATTCCATATAATTTGCGGTGATTTCGACCGGAAATACTTCATTTTCCCGCGTAACCCTGAGCACCTCATAGGTCGACAATTTACCGGTGGTGACCTTCTCCCACTGTTGCTTCCATGCATCTTCCGTCAGGCCCAAGGTAATATCCATGGCATTCATATTCAGGAGTTCTTCCTGGCTGTATCCCAATGCTTTACAGATGGATTTGTTGACATACTTATGGCTGCCGTCCTTTCTCACCCACTGTACCTGGTCAGCGGAATTATCAAGAGAGAAACGGGCCATGGACAATTCTCTCTCCCGCATGCGCTGTTCTGTGATATCTACCAATGTGCCGACAGCACGGAGCGGGCGCCCTTCCAGACTATGGGAAATCACCTTGCTTTTAATGCGTACTGTGGCGTAGCTGCCATCTTTACGGCGCATGCGATAGACATACTGAAACGGTTCACGGCAGTGGCTGAACATTTCGTTCATGTATTTGACCGTTGCCGCCTTGTCATCCGGATGGATCAAGCGCTTCCAGGCCGATGGTGTCCCCGGCACCTCGCCGGGGCTATATCCCAAAATCAGCATATAGCGTGGACTGAAATAGATTTTCCCTTCATGAAGATCCCAATCCCACAACCCGTCAGAGGCAGCCTCCATGGCAAGCTGATAGCGCTCTTCGCTCGTTCTCAGGGCATCTTCAGCATTTTTGCGGGATTGGGCAATGGCAATCAGCTCGCCGGCTCGGCGCAGAAGAATAATTTCATCCGCGCTCCAGTGCTTGTCATAGTCGCCCGTCACCTGGGCAATACTGCCTACCGCTCTTCCCGCCAGCATCATCGGTACATGAATGACAGACTGCACTTCCAGTCCCGTCATGGTTTCCAACAAAGCAGGGGCCGTTTCTCCATTCAGCTCACTTCTGCTGACCTGGCAAACCTGTCCTGCCAAAGGGCCCTCCCGTAGCGGTTGATAATCGCTGCAGGTCAAATCCCGTAAGCGCTCCTGTCCCATCCAACTACCCACACGGCACCACTGAAAAGGTACAGAGACAGCTCGACTGTCGTTATCATAACGAACCACATAGGTGCGATCGGCAGCCATAAATTCCGTCAAAACCTGCAGGGTAAAGCGAATCGCCTCTTCGAGCGGTTTATCCATAAACTGCCGGGTGACATTACTGAGCACACGATCTGCCTCTGCCCGAATCCGCAGTACAGACTCTACTCGCTGACGCTCAGCAACCTCTCTGGCCAGTTTACGATTCCAGTAGACAATCAACACCAGGGTAAAAATGATTAACAGCAGGCCAATGGCAAATTCCTTATTAGGGCGCCAGGTATCGACGCCAAGCCTGACCCACTGCTCTTCTATAGTCTGCCGCTCCGCCTCTGATACCGAGTTCAATGCCTTGTTAATCAACGTATTCAGTGTGGGATCATCTTTATGGCTCGCCATTCGATAACGGAAACTGAAACCTGCCTCTGAAGCCACCCGCAGGTTGGTAATTTTCAAACGATCTATCATGTAACTGGCCGTTGCCAGGTTCACGATAAATGCGTCGATATGCCCCAGTGACACCATCTTGAATGCAGCAGACACACTGGGCACTTCAACCAAGCGCATCTTGACCTGATGGTTTCGTAAATAGGAGCGCACGCCGGTACCGGGGATAAAAGCTACGGTCTTACCATGCAGATCATTGATCCCCTGGATACTGTGATCCGCATCACGGGTAATAATCACAGAAGGTATTTCGAGGTAGGACTTACTGAAGTCCAGGTACTTACCCTGATCTTCGGTAAACAGTGCAGACGAACTCATATCAGCCTGTTTCTGATAAATCAGCCCCAGGCTTTCCTGCCAGCTGGTCACACCACTGATCTGGAATGTCACACCGAGCCGATCCTCAATCAGCTTTAGATAATCAATCGCAACCCCTTCTAGCTGGCCATTGTCACCAACAAAGGACAGTGGCGGCATTGTCTGATTAACTACCACACGAATGACCGGGTGCTCCTCAAGCCACTCTTTTTCCTGTGTCGTTAAATCCAGCTGGCGGAAGCTCATACCAAAAAAACGATCCGAGGCTTCAACAATCCAACGTTCTTCTATGGCCGCCAGCTCTGCCGGGGTGATCGCGTTAAAACCCTGGTTTATGAGCGGTAATAAGTCGGCACTATCCAGGCGCACACCGGCTGCCATGGTTTCACGCACCAGGCTGTTATCATTAGCGGTGATTTCTCCGATGACACCTAACTGATTCAATATGATACGAATAGGCACCGGTTCACCAACAAATGTCCGGATTTCACCATCCAGCAAAGCATGAATCATTTGCTCATTGTTGCTGAAGGTGATGATCTTGGCTTCCGGCAACCACTGCTCCATGAAAGACTGTTGTGAAGAGTCGCCCAAAACACCAATACGCACACCAGCGAGGTCACTGTAACTGCTGACGGGCATATCAACACTGCGATAAAAGAGCGTCGAAGACATCCCATACAGCGGCTCAGAAAAGGCAATCCATTTTTGTCGGTCACGGGTAGGCGTGAGGCCAAAATGAATATCCGCCTTACCATTTTCCAGCGCCTCGATGCTGTCACTCCAGTTCCCCGTTCTGAAGCGAATAGGCCGCCCAGTCTTTTCGGACCAGAGTTTCCACATATCGATGAACAGGCCCGCCGGCTTACCCAGCGCATTCACAAATGCCAATGGGGGAAAGCCATTATCGACGGCCACGGTCAGCACAGATGCATCATGGCTACTGGTGTCCGAGCGTTTTAGCCAATCGTCCTGAATCTGCGCTTTTTCATAGGCTGGGATACTGTCCATTCCCTGTGCGATCATGCGAGGCAGATAGAAGTGTGATTTTGATACACCGGCCTTGAAGGTTGTGGAATACAGGGGTTTCTCGACCACACGGAAATCATCCAGAATGCCTCGATTGGCCAGAAAATACTCAATAGCAGGCATGAGTCCTGCGATAACACGCACATCCCCCTGGGAGGCCGCATTAATCAGCGTCATATAATCCGGGTAACGAACCAGAAAACGGTAACCTGTCGATTTCAGAACAGCCTCACAACGGCTTCCGGCAATGACACCCACAGCCTCACTCTTCAGTGACTTGATCCGTTTTTTATTGGTATCAATATTGGAGACATAAAGGCCTGCATTAGCAGTCAGGATGGTCGTGTCCGTATCGATGGTGTCCGGCCACTCTTCAACATCAGGAATCGCAGCAACAATATCGACCCTGCCCCGCTGTTCCTGCTCCAGGGCCTCCGCTTTGGTCATTTCAACAAAACGCAGAGGAATCCCTACCCGCTTTGACCATCGCTTCCAAAGCTCAATGACCAGCCCTTCAGCATCACCCTGATCATTGGTATACATCAATGGTACATGGGATTGATAAGCGACGGTCAGCGGTTGGTACTGGTAACTCCGCGACACCAGCAGATCATCCGCTGCTGAGGCAGGCAGGACCAGTGAGAGTAACATCAGCAGGCAGCACATCCACACTGCCTGTACTCCGGGTATTCGCATGAAATTCTAATCTTGTTCGGGAGCAGAGATAATTGTCGTGCCGAAAGCAAGTTTATCTGAAAGCTGATAGCTTACATAGCTACGTCGTTTCACTGTGTGTGACACTCGCCTCTTGCCATGATACTCGTCAAAGGTCGGCCAGTGGGTGACGGTTTTCAGGCCAATCGACCGAAAAATACTCATCGACCTGTGTCATTGATACATCTGCGATGGAAGGGTTACTCCAGTCTGGATCATTCGTACGCTCAACCAGTAAGGCTCTGACACCTTCTGCGAAGTCCCTATGGCGCGTACACTGGACCGCCATCGCCAGCTCCATACGGAAGATATCTGCCAGTGATAACGCTTTTCCCCTGCGTAACTGTTCAAACACCAGCCATGCGGAGACAGGACTCCCTTTTGCCAGCGTCTGTGCAGGCCGACTGAACCAGGATGGCAATTCAGGATTCGTTAGATTTGCCAAAACATCTGCCGGGGATGCGACATCCATTAAAGGGTCAATCAGGTGTTGATACGCTTGCAAGGAAGATTCGCCATCAGGCTCACCTTCTAATGATGACAGGATGTCGCTGACCTGCTGATGATTTACTTGCGACTCTTTATGCCATGGTGCAGCAGTCAGGGCCTGCACTAAATCACTCCATCGCATGGCATCAAGGTAATAATCCGCCAGCCGGGCATAGAGTGCATCAACAGCCTTCATTCTGACTCCGGTCAAACCAACAAATAGCCCTAGTCGTCCCGGCATTTGATTAAGAAACCAGGAGCCTCCAACATCTGGAAACAAACCGATGGTGACTTCCGGCATGGCCATCATAGTGGATTCCGTGACAACCCGATGCGAGGCGCCGGCCATCAGGCCCATACCGCCCCCCATCACAATACCGTTACCCCAGCCTATCAGTGGCTTACCATAGGTATGGATCAGATAATCCAAACGATATTCGCGTGAGAAAAAAGCAGTAGCATAGGCATTATCACCATAGTCACAATCAATAATGGACTGATACAGGTTTTTGACGTCTCCACCGGCGCAAAAGGCTTTATCGCCACTACCTGACAGAATAACGCACACCACATCATCGTTTGTCTGCCACTGTGTTAACGTCGCAAATAACTTATCAATCATATCGAGTGACAGTGCATTCAGCGTTTCCGGGGCATTCAAACAGACATGCCCAATGATCTTACCGGAATCACTTTTTAACTCTTCTACCAGAACCGGATTCTGCCCCATTGAAACACCCTCCCCTGATGCCATGTGGGAAACGCAATCACTCATCAGTCACGACAGACCGCAACATTGTATGGCCGGTATATCATGAATCAGCATAACAATAAGTCAAAGTATTTCGATTTCTTGCAAGCAAAGCGACAAACCAGAAAAAGAACACCCGCTTACTCTACGCCCCAATATTTGCGTGCCCTTCACTCATCTATGCTTAAAGGACATTTATTTGTTAATGGACAACCCGTTAGCCTGTCCACAAGGCAGGGAGATAGAGCCATATGCCGGTATCCACGACCATTAGCCCCAAGAAACGGAAAAGCCGATCAGAGCTGCTGAGCGACCAGCTGGATCAGGTCGTTGCTGACGCAGAAGAGCAAATGACACGTTTTGCATCTATCAAGAATGATCTGGGTTATGAGCCTGATCTTATCAAGGATGCCAACGAAAAAGGCCTGGTTTCTGGCGAAGATTTGAAGGAAGCCATGCAAGAGATGAATGACTGGAAAACCCAGGTCAAAAATGATGTTAAAGAAGCGGTCACGCTGGAGAAACGTCGCCAGAAGGCCGAGCGCAAAGAACAACGTAAAATGCGGGGTGAGCCTGAACCTGTCGAAGGCAAAAGCGGGGGCCGAAAGCGGCGAGGCAAATTTATTTAACGGTCGACCTTTTGACATATCGTGTTTTGCTGATGATTGGATAGCGCACGGCAAGGCTGACCACAGGTATCGATAGACACAAAGGGAGTTGGGCATCATGTCTGGCCAGAACATTGGATCAACAGGTGGTATACAAGGTGTCGATCTAAAAGGCATCGGCGAAGCTTCAGGGGAAAAGCTCAGTCTGGCTGACCTGATGATGCAAACCATGCTGGATCGTTCCGAGATGCTTGATCAACAGATCCGCAGTCAGGCAGCACTGGTTAAAAGTCAAAACGACCAGATCAAGCAGCTAAATCAGATCTACTCCAAACTGGCCAATCATAAAACCCAGACAGAAACCGTCAGCAAGCCCACCTGGACAGTCGATCACGAGAAGGATCCCAAAGAAATCGAACTCGATAATGGCAACAAGATTGTCATTCATGGGAACAGCGAAGCCTGGTCGATCGTCGATGCCAACGGTAACAGCACCAAAATCTGGGGAGATCCGCATGTATCTGAAGGTGACCGGAACGGTTACTGGGATTTCCAATCTGACGGCACCTTCATACTGGATGACGGCACAAAAATTCAGGTAAAAACCACCGCCAAAGACAGAAAAGACGGCAACGTTTACACCGACTCGCTGACTATCACCAAAGGCAACCAGTCTATCGAGGTCACCGGCATTGCGGATAACAAACCCCAAATTGGTGAACCCTCACTCAATGGCGCCATGCTTGACCAAGCCACCAATGACGGCCACGTCTTCAAGATGGGCGATCAGGCGGATGACTGGGTCTATGAGGGCAGCGAGCTGAAACTCGGCAGCAAAATCACAGAGGAGCGTCAGCACGAAGAGGCTTCGGCAATCGACGAAAGCAGTAATGTCTACAATCAGGTGCTGACCCCTGAAGATGTCAAGCTTTTGGAAAGCGTCGGTGTGACCGTCTACGATGCCAGCGGAACCGGTTTGTTGACCCCGGAAGAAATTGCCAACCTGCAAACCCAGATCAAGGATATGCGGGATTCCGTGTCCAGTATTTCGAATATCGAGCTGACCAAGCTGGATTCTTATAACAAGAAATACACCCAGTCCCTGGATCTGGCGTCCACGTTCATGAAGAGCCAGTACGATCAGGCCAAAAACATTATCAGGAACATTAACTAGCCATGGCGACTGAAGACGAAAACCTCCATAACGCAATCTACGAGAACAACAAGCTCGTTAACAACGTCGAAGATCAACTCAAGCAACTGGACACCCTGCGTCAGGAGCTTGGACTTGAGCAGGGCGCAGGCAAAGCTTTTATGGATCAGATTCCGGAATCCGCCGAAAAGCGCTCAGAAGCCGAAAAAGAGCTTCAACAACTGGGTTCAGCAACGCCTACTACCAGCAAGAAAAACCGTAAAAAACAGAAAAAGCGCAGCAAGATGGCGCGGGCCATGAAGAACAAGCTTCAGATTTGACCCACCTCTTCAAATGTCGGTTGCCTGCCAATGAATCCATTCACATCCGGTAATTGCCAGTCGATGGGCTGTATCCCATTGGCGACCAGATATTCATTCGTTCTTGAAAAAGGTCGGCTACCAAAAAAGCCCCGATAGGCCGACAAAGGTGAAGGATGGGCGGACTTGATGACCAAATGACGCTGCTGATCAATAAATGCCCCCTTTTTCTGGGCATACGAACCCCACAGAATAAAGACCAGATGCTCTCTTTTCGCATTCAATTCCGCAACGATGCGGTCGGTAAACTCCTCCCAGCCTCGCCCCTGGTGTGATGCAGCCTGTTTGTGTTCCACCGTCAACACACTGTTAAGCAGCAGAACACCCTGCTTTGCCCAATGTTCCAGGAAACCATGGTTTGCGGGTGGAATGCCCAGATCCTCCTGCAACTCCTTGTACATATTCATCAGGGAAGGTGGCGCCTGTACGTCCGGTCTGACCGAAAAACACAACCCATGTGCCTGCCCGGGACCATGATAGGGATCCTGCCCAAGAATCACGACCTTCACCTGGTCAAAAGGCGTGAGATCCAATGCCCGGAAGTATTCACTCCCCTTTGGGTAGATACATTTCCCCGCCTGCTTTTGTCCCAGAAGAAAGGTTTTGAGATTACGCATGTAATCCTTGTCAAACTCCTCGCTGAGACGCGACTTCCAACTCTCTTCCAGCACAACACCAGGCATGATTACAGTTCCTCGTTAAATTCACAGCGAACCGGGCGCTGCTTCCTGTCCACCAACAAGCCCGTTGCTCCTTCCTGTTCTGTCGATTCCAGCACCAGGTAATGATCGACACAGCGTGCCTGCTTTTTGGCCGGAATATGGGAGACATACTGGTCCTGACCCGGCACATTGGCTATCAGGCTGAACTCTGCCATATAAATAGCATCAGATTCACTGGAATGACGAAGATAGCCGTAATAATCCAGCACAAAAACGGTTGCTATCAATGTCACAACAGCAACAGCAAGCAACTGGGTCTGGTGATTTAATTTCATGATATCCCGCTCTAAAAATTGTTGCGGGCATTTTATTACAGGGGCGGGGGTAGAAGGAAACCGCATTCGCAAAGACACGATAAACGCATGCCACTGCGAATACGGTAACAACAACCGTCAATCAGCGCAGAACCACATGATTGAGCATCAATTCAATCTGCCGGTGCAAATAACCACGAATAACGGTTTCATCCAGATTCTCCGGATCCTGTAGCAAACCTTCGTATTCAACGGTCATGATCGCCGTAAACATGAGGCGAGAATCCATTTCAGCATTATCAGAACCCGCCTGCTTGAAGAAAGCGACCAGGTCATTGAGTAAATATTGCTGATGTTTAAAGGCAATCGGACGCAAGTTTTCATTGCGCAGACATTCCAGTTTGAATGCCTGTTCTGCCATGAGGTAATCCCGATGATGCCGCAGTTGATTCATCACATAAGCAACCGCCAAATCGGTCATGGCGTTAATCAGGTGCTGACCAGACTCTGCGGAATCCGAGATGTGCGCCATGGTGTCATGGAGCGTACGATGGGATTCTTCCCAGTAGGAACGGAATTTCTCGGCCCCCATTTCGACAAACAGCGTAAAGGTGTCGGTAATGAGATCCGAAATATCCTTGAAGTAATACGTAGTAGCAGACAAAGGAACATCCGCCTCCTTGGCAACCGCACGGTGTCGTACGCCTCGAACCCCATCCCTTACGACGATACGCAGCGCCGCCTCAAGAATGGCCCGTCGCCGCTGTTCACTGCCGGCTCGACTGGTTTTCCGGCCCTTGTAGGTCAGGCCCTCCACCAGCTGTGGTGTTTCTTTGATCGCTTCCATAAGGAATGCCTTGATTTTTCCAGGTTTGCCACGGCCAGTCCCTGGCCCGCCAGTCCCTCGATGTGGCCGGTGACAGGCACCGGCCAGTCGGTCTTATGCTTCTGGGCGCATATGGGGGAACAGAATCACGTCACGGATGGACGGTGAGTCGGTAAACAGCATGGCCAAGCGGTCAATACCGATACCTTCACCTGCCGTCGGCGGCAAGCCATATTCCAGCGCCCGAATATAGTCTGCATCATAGTGCATGGCTTCGTCATCACCGGCGTCTTTTTCCTGTACCTGTTGCATGAAACGCTCATGCTGGTCTTCAGGGTCATTCAGCTCGGAGAAGCCGTTAGCCAACTCACGACCGCCGACAAAGAACTCGAAACGGTCAGTAATGTGCGGGTTATCGTCGTTACGACGGGCCAGCGGTGACACTTCAGCCGGGTATTCTGTGATGAAGGTCGGCTGGATCAGCTGATGCTCAGCAGTTTCTTCAAAGATCTCAGTCTGAATCTTGCCCAGACCCCAGATCTCTTTCACCTGAATACCCAGGCTTTCAGCAACGGCTTTGGCGGATTCGCGATCTGACAGCTGCTCACGGGTGAACTCCGGACGGTAATGCATGATGGATTCCACCATGGACATGCGAACAAACGGCTTGCCCAGATCGTATTCGACCGTTTCTGCCACTTCACCGTTCTTGTCGTAAATCGTGTTGGTGATGGTAGTGGTGCCCAGAATATCCTGCGCCAGAGTACGCAGCATATCTTCAGTCAAATCCATCAGGTCACGGTAATCGGCATAGGCCTGGTAGAATTCCAGCATGGTGAATTCCGGGTTATGCCGGGTAGACAGACCTTCGTTACGGAAGTTACGGTTGATCTCAAACACCCGCTCGAAACCACCCACAACCAGGCGTTTCAGGTACAGCTCCGGTGCAATACGGAGGTACATGTCGATATCCAGGCTGTTGTGGTGGGTGATGAATGGACGGGCAGTCGCACCACCGGGAATCACCTGCAACATGGGCGTTTCCACTTCCATGTAATCACGATCCGCCAGGTAACGACGAATACCGTCTACCAGCTTGGAACGGATACGGAACACTTCACGGGAACGCTCACTGGTGATCAGGTCGACATAGCGCTGGCGATAACGCAGCTCCATATCAGCCAGACCCTTATGCTTTTCAGGCAGCGGACGCAGCGACTTGGACAACAGTTCGAACTGCTCGATATTGACGTAAAGATCACCTTTACCTGAACGCTGCAGGGTGCCGGAAATACCGATGGAGTCACCCAGATCGAGGGTTTTGATCTCGGCCAGCGTGTCAGCGTCCAGTGACTTGCGATCCACATACAGCTGGATGCGGCCAGACATATCCTGCAGCACCATGAAAGCACCGCGGTTCAGCATGACACGACCAGCGACGCTTACCTGGATACCGGCCTCAGCCAGACCGTCTTTGCTGGCATCCTTGTACGCTTCCTGCAATTTGCCCGCATAGTGCTCGCGGCGGAAGGTGTTGGGAAACGCGTTACGCTTTTCCCGGATAGCAGCCAGTTTCTCGCGGCGCATGGCAATCAGGCGGTTTTCGTCCTGTTGTTCTGTCACGCTGTTCTCGGAAGCGGTTTCGTTCGACATGTTAGGTAGCTGTCCTGAAAACTCAGGGAGCGGGCCTCGCCCGCTCCGGATTGGAATCAATGATAGAAGATGGCACAGATTTTTTCCCGATCATATACGGGGGGACGCTTAAAGTCCCTGTTTCAAACTGGCCTCGATAAACTTGTCCAGATCACCATCCAGTACCGCATTACAGTTACTGGTTTCCACACCCGAACGCAAATCCTTGATGCGTGAAGAATCCAGTACATAGGAACGGATCTGACTGCCCCAGCCGATATCAGACTTACTGTCTTCCAGTGCCTGCTGATCCGCCGTACGCTTCTGCATCTCCAGTTCGTACAGTTTGGCCTTTAACTGTTGCATGGCCTTATCACGGTTCTGGTGCTGAGAACGCTGGTTCTGGCACTGTACGACAATACCCGACGGCATATGGGTAATACGAATCGCCGAATCGGTGGTGTTAACGTGCTGACCACCCGCACCACTGGAACGATAGGTATCCACCCGCAGGTCCGCCGGGTTGATTTCAATCTCGATATTGTCGTCAATCTCCGGAGACACAAATACCGATGAAAACGACGTATGTCGTCGATTTCCGGAATCAAACGGCGACTTACGTACAAGACGGTGAACACCAGTCTCCGTCCTCAACCAACCAAACGCATACTCACCGGTAAACTGCACGGTTGCAGACTTGATGCCCGCCACTTCACCGGCAGAGACTTCAATAATTTCTGTTTTGAAACCACGCTTCTCACCCCAGCGCAGGTACATGCGCAGCAGGATGTTGGCCCAGTCCTGGGCTTCAGTACCACCGGAACCCGCCTGAATATCCAGGTACGCGTTATTCGCATCCATCTCACCGGAGAACATACGGCGGAATTCCAGCTGTTCCAGATGATGCCCCAGGCTTTCCAGCTCAACGACGATCTCTTCAACACCATCGCTGTCGCCCTCTTCAACCGCCATATCCAGCAGTTCCTGGGCATCAATCAGACCCTGGGTCAGATCTTCAATAGTACGCACGACCCCTTCCAGCTGAGAGCGCTCACGCCCCAGCGCCTGGGCATTGTCCGGATTATTCCAGACCGCCGGGTCTTCCAGCTCTCTTTCAACTTCTACCAACCGATCTTTCTTGTTGGCGTAGTCAAAGATACCCCCTGAGCACAGTGGTGCGCTCGGTCATATCTTTGATGGTATTCACGATGGGATTGACTTCCATTGCTGTAATTCCGCGCTGAATCTTGTTACTGAGACAAAGCCGGTAACTTTACCAGATTGCCTGTCAGGACAAAATACACTCGCCTCGACCGTTTCTTGCAGGTATAACAACTTGAATATTTAATGAGAATGATTATCATTTGGTAAAGTATATTTGGGTGAGACTGCCGTCATGAAAGCAACTCCCAATCTGGCTGAGCAACAGCAGGTACTGAATCAGACCCGCCAGGACTTCATAAGCCCGGAGGCTGACCCCGACAGTCCCGGTCTGATTGATCGTTATCTTGACCAGGCCATCACCCTGGCGGATACCTTGCAGCAGTCGGGAAAACGCTTTCAACAGGAGGCCCTGCTATTCAGCGTCTTTAATGATCTGGTGAATGCGATTGCCGATCCCCTGCGCTCCAAGGTCTTTCGCGCCAACTGCCTGGACCGGCTCTATCGCCCCCTGGTCTGCCTGAACCACTTTTATGGCAGCCAGCCCAGAGGTAAGGCATCACTCAGGAAACTACACTGGGAAATGCAGCTGATAAGCCACTACTTCTCACCCTGACCCTGTGACTACTGCAAAGGAACCGAGGCCATGCCAAGCACATCCAAAGGAGCCACCCGCACAGAGACCGACAGCATGGGTGACGTCACCGTTGCTGCCGATGCGCTTTATGGCGCCCAGACTCAACGTGCTATCAATAATTTTCCTGTCAGTGGCCTGCGCATGCCTGATGGTTTCATTCGCGCATTAATACTGATTAAACAGACAGCTGCCGACACTAACCGCCACCTAAAACTACTGGATGACAAACGCGCCGAAGCCATTATCAGTGCCTGCTCGGACCTGCTCGAAAAACACAAAAGCGTATGGACTCAGCACTTCCCTATCGATGTATTCCAGACAGGTTCTGGCACCAGCAGCAATATGAACGCCAATGAAGTGATTTCCCACCTGGCATCAGACGTACTCGGGGATCCCGTCAGCCCCAACGATCACGTCAACATGAGCCAGAGCAGCAATGATGTCATTCCCACCGCCATACATCTCAGCGCGGCACTGGCACTGGAAGAAACATTGCTGCCGGCGTTGAAGCATCTGGAAGCCATCATTCGCGGCAAAGCAGACAGTGTTGATCAAATTACCAAAACCGGCCGCACCCATTTAATGGATGCCATGCCAATCCGGATGAGCCAGGAACTTAATGGCTGGGCGGACCAGATTCTTCATGCCCGGGAAATGATTGAAACCGCCAGACCGGCGTTACACCGTCTGGCACAGGGCGGCACGGCAGTGGGCAGTGGTATCAATGCCCACCCAGACTTTGCGAAGCAATTTGCACAGACACTGAGCAACAAAACCGGCCTTGCCCTCTCCCCTTCCCGACAATGCTTTGCCAGCCTTTCCGGACAGGATGCCGCCGTCACACTGTCAGGTCATCTGAAAACTTTGGCAACCGCCCTGATGAAAATCAGCAACGATTTGCGCTGGATGAATTCAGGCCCCCTCGCAGGACTGGGTGAAATTGAGCTGGAAGCCCTGCAGCCGGGCTCATCCATCATGCCGGGCAAAGTGAATCCGGTCATTCCTGAAGCAGCAGCCATGGTGGCTGCCCAAGTGATTGGTAATGATGCCACCATCACCCTTGCCGGACAGTCCGGAAACTTCCAACTCAACGTCATGCTGCCGGTTATTGCCTATAACCTGCAGCAAAGCGTTGACCTGCTGGCCAACAGCAGCATACTGCTGGCAGACCGCGCCATCACGACCTTTACCGTCAACCAGGATAATCTCAATCAGGCCCTGGCGAAAAACCCCATTCTGGTCACGGCCCTCAATTCAAAAATTGGCTATCTGAAAGCGGCGGACATCGCCAAGAAAGCCTATAAGGAAGGTCGCCCGATAATTGATGTTGCAGAACAGGAAACGGATCTCACCCGGGAAGAACTGCAGCATCTGCTGGACCCTGCCACTCTCACCCAAGGAGGCATACCGGACTGATGAAACCGTTGAATTTTACGCAAACCCTAAAAACACGGTTTGGCTTTTTTATTGATAGTCTCTTGCTCGAAAGGTGTACGACACGTGTCTAAAATAGGACTCTTCTTCGGTAGTGATACCGGCAATACGGAAGTGATCGCCCGCAAGCTGGCAGAGCGACTGACCGGTGCAGAAATCGATTTATACAACATTGCCGAGGCCGGTCCGGATGATATGGACCGCTACGAAAAACTGATTCTGGGGATTCCCACCTGGGACTTTGGCGGCATACAGGAAGACTGGGAAAACTTCTGGCCCAGCCTGGAAGCTGTGAACTTCTCCTGCAAGACCGTTGCACTCTTTGGCCTGGGAGACCAGTTCGGTTTCGGTGACTATTTCCTTGACGCCATGGGACTGCTCTACGACATCGTTGTGGCGCAAGGAGCGGCTGTCGTCGGTTTCTGGTCAACAGAGGGCTATGAGTTCGAAGAATCAAAAGCGCTGACACCCGACCGTAGCCATTTTGTTGGGTTGGCCATTGATGAAGACCAGCAGTTCAACCTGACTGAGCAGCGTCTTGATGCCTGGTCACAGCAATTAATTCAGGAATTTGACTTGTAAAACTGCTCGTCAGGCAACCAGCCACACTCCTTGCTCTTTTAAACGTGGCTGGTTGACGAACACCTAAATCTGATTTTCTTCAGCCTCAAGTTTTGCATCCAGCAAAACGGCCTGTGTCTGCGACTTCACAGGAGGAAGGTCGCGGTTCATCTCATCATTCAGCAATAACAGTTCAATGCGCCGGTTTATCGGGTTTTCAGGCGCTTCCGGCAACAGTAAACTCCGGTCAGCCATGGCAACGACCTGTAGAACCTGTTCATCCGGGTATCCCCCATGAACCAGGGTGGCCAGCGCCGCGTGGGCCCGATCATGCGACAGTTTCCAGTTATTACTGCGAGCGCTTTTTGAAAACGGCACAGCATCGGTATGACCACTGATTTTCAGAGGCATATTCAACTCTGCCAGACGCGGGGCAAGGGCCAGCAGCAGATCTTCAAAATAGGGTGCCAGATCTTCACTGCCTCGCCCGAACATATGGCGTTTGCCGTCTTCGATAATATCAATCCGGATACCTTCCGGTGACGTCTGCATTCTCAGACTCTGGGCATACGCGGATAAACTGCCGCCACTTCGAAATTCCCGGCTAATCCGATCAAACGCCTGTTCCTGATGGGTTTTAATCGGCCGTTGGAGCGCCGCATCACTCAACAGTGTCCGCGCTTCTACCACCTGCTCTTCGACGGGACCCGACTTGGGCAGAGTGCCGGAAAACTCGACAGGAAACTGCGAATGCTTTTCGGCAAAAATGCCGGGGGTACTGAAGTAATCCGCAATTGCCTTCTTCTGTTCATCAGAACTGACTTCCACCAGCCACAGCACCAAGAAGAGCGCCATCATGGCCATGGCAAAATCAGCCAGAGCCACCTTCCAGCTGCCGCCGTGATGCCCCTTGGGTGCTGGACGTGCACGACGGCGAATAATAATCGGATCACTGCTCATGTACGACGTCCCTCCAGCAGCCATCCCTCCAGCTGATCAAAGGTCGGTCGGTTCTCACCAAACAGCACCCGTCGTCCCGCATCCACTGCAATAGCTGAGGGTCGTCCACTGACATGCGCCAGCAAGGCTTCCTTGGCGCATTCAAACATCAGCATCTGGTCTTTGACGGAATGCTCAATCGCATGCCCCAACGGGCCCACCAGACCATAGCCCAGCAAAACACCCAGAAACGTACCCACCAGGGCCGCTGCAATGCTGACCCCCATCAGTTCAACAGGGCCACCCATGGTCTGCATGGTAATGACGATACCGAGTACCGCCGCCACAATGCCGAATCCCGGCAAGGCATCCGCCACTTTATGGAGCGCTTCTGCCGGACGACGAATGTCTTCCGTCAAAGCATAAAGCTCTGAGTCCAACAGACCATCCAGTTCATGGGTCGTAATATTACCGAGACTGACAAGACGCAGGTTGTCACAGATGAATGCCGTTAGACGGTGATCATCCAGCACACCGGAAACACTGAATAAATCACTGCTGTACGGGTTCTCAACATGCTGCTCCATCGCTGCAACACCGGCTTTACGTCGCAACTCAAACAACTTGTACAGCAGGGTTAGCAATTTCTGATAATGCTCCTGCCCGTAGGCTTTGCCGGAAAAACATTTTCGCAGGTGCCAGCCGGTGCTCTGCACCACTGACCAGGGGTTTGACAGGAGAAACGACCCCAGTGCCCCGCCAACAATGATCAGAATCTCCGCCGGCTGCCAGAGCGCCAGGAGGTTACCGTTGGCGAAAACAAACCCGCCCAGGACACTGAGAACCAGTACCGCTAATCCTGCAAACTTCAACATAATCAGTTACAACACTTATCCATTAACCTTTATTGGGTGGCGGACATCAGTCCAACCATTCCTTCATGGGCTTGCGCAGGCATTCCAGCGCTTTTTTTCTCAGCTGACTGATGCGGGCCTCGGTCAGTCCCAGCACAGCTGCAATTTCCTTCAGGTTCATCTCTTCCTGGTAGTAGAGGTAGAGAATCTGCTGTTCTCTTTCGGGTAATTTTTTCAACAATGCCGACAGCTGCTTCTGGCGCCGATGGGCAAACAGAGGCTCTGCAACACAATCACCCTGCGAGGAAACCGGCTCTACGCCGATATCATGCAATCCTTCCAGGCTGGCCAGATTCGCTGCTTCCAGGCGTGCCTGAATCTGCCGCACCTCTGCTACAGTCAGTTCCAACGCCGAGGCCACTTCATGGTCTTTGGGTAGACGACCTTCCCGCTGTTCAAACGCTGCCACAACCTGACGTATTGACTGACCCTGCCTTCGCAGCGTCCGTGGGCACCAGTCGCTGCGCCGTAGCTGATCCACCATACTGCCCCGGATACGTGGCAGCGCGAACGCTTCAAAGGGCACCCCTTCTGATTCGTCATAGCGCTGGGCGGCTTCAAGCAACCCGACCATACCGTTCTGGATCAACTCATCCAGCTCGGCGTCGCCACCAATGCGATCCAGCAGATGCAGGGCAATCCGTTTGACCATGCTGACATGCGCCATGACCCGCTGTTCAACGGAACCTGCGGACTGCACCGAGCGATATGCTCCCAGTGCCGCCTGGTCATACCAGGCCAGACTCGACTGCGCCATGGATCCCCCTGATGTCCGCACGTTTACTGGACGACAAACTCGGTGAAATAGAGGTCACTGATTGACGCTCGCCAGCCTTTTTGACTGGCCAGCTGACGAACCAGCGCCAGCACATCAAGCCTTACCGCTTCATAACCATTCACTGACAACACCTGCTGCGGATCCTGCTCCCGTAGCAGACGGATCATCTCGCTGCGAAGACGCGGCATGATTGTCTTCAACCGTTCCAACTGGGCTTCACTGTGCGTCATGATCACAGGCTGGGCCTTGAGAAACCGGTAGCTGTTACCCACCACGAGATTCACGACCAGAGGATCCATAGTGAAATAAAGCGGTTCTACACTTTCGGCGGCGGAGCGTTCTGTCATCTCACTGAACCAGGCCCAGCTCACTGCCCCTTTGTAATACGCCCAACCACCGCCGGCCAGCATCAACACAGGTATGATCAGCCACTTCAGCGTTCCTTTAATGTTCCTTTGGCTCATCGCCACTCCCTTTACTCAACCGGTCGAACAGACCAATACAAACCTCAGGCAAAAACATCCAGCGCAGCCAGTGACTCTACGCTGACCGGTGTCATGGATAACTCGACCGGCTCAGACTCAGAGAACCGCTCATGCTGACTCAGCATGTCCCCGGAAGGTCTTTCATGACCACCGTCACGGCCCCCGCTGTTTTGCCGTACGTCCACATCCACCCGCGCAAAACCGGCGCCATCAAATGCCGCCCGTAAGCGATCGGCCTGTCCTTCAATCATGTCCCGCACATGGGGTACTGCGGTGGCAAAGCGGATTTTCAGGTGGTTATCTTCAACCACGACCTTGATCCCCAGCTGCCCCAGTTCCGGCGGATCCAGACGAATGCGTGCTTCCTTGACCTTGTCACCGACCAGAGTTACCAGACGCTGATTCAGTTGCGTCCCCCACTCGGCATCATCACCTGTCAAGCGAAGCGGCGTGTTACGCACTGCGTCAACGGTTGGTTGTTGAATATTTACAGCCCGGTTTTCTATCAGTGCTGCAGGTTCCGCTTTAACGGCTATTGGCGTATTAACAGGTGTGTCAGCTGCCGGCTGAAGCTGGAACAACGCACGCTCAGTAACGTTCAAGGAAGGAGAAATCGCGGTGTGATCCTTTGAAAGAACACGCCCATTGTCAGCCAGTGCAGCCTCATCACGTTCGGGTGTGACCAGCGGACCGGTATACAGTGCTTCCGCATTTGGCAACTGCGACATAGCAGTGCGGGCAGCTTCGCCACTATTGACGGGAATGGAGCCAACCACCGGCTCTCGGGATATTGGGACCTGTGCCACCGAAAGCCATTCACGGGCCTGCTGTACCGTGGCAAGTGACGCATCAGACTGAACCGACGGTTGGCCAATGAGACCATCAACCCAGGCGGCGACAGCCTGTCGCTGCTCGTCATTAAACTGATCAGGATCGACCTGGGCCTGAAACTGCAACAGTTGCTCCGCAACTATCGCGGGATTCTCAGTGTCGCTTTCCAGCGCCGATTCCAGCAAGGCCAGCAACTGTTCAAAACCGGCTTCATCTGTTGAAGATTGCGTTATCTTCGCCTGCCCTGCCTGTGCCGGCATCATGGGCAGGTTCAGCAATGCCATACCATTCAGCATTACGTACCTCTTACTTTGGTCATGGCAACGCTTTTATAGGCTTGCAACGGGGATTTGCTGGCACGCAGCTGTTTCAATCGCGCCTCAATCCGGCCTCGTTCTTCCCTGCACGCTTCAATCATGACCGGATAAAACGTTTTCAGTCGGGAAACAACCTGCTCATCCAGTGCAATACCCCCTGATTCAGCCTCGTGAACCGTTCCCTGAACCTGCTGGTCGAGACGGGTCAGCGTATCCCAGTCTTCCCGGGCAAGGGCCTGTTGCAGCTCCTGGCAATAAGCGTCCAGACGTTCGGAGGGGGTTAACTCAGACATTGAGTTGTTCCCCCAGCTGCTCCCAGGCCTGCTGGATTTCACCAATCACCCAGGCAGCCTCGTTCAGCTTGTCAATATCATTGGTCCGGTTGGCCGTCATCAGGCTGCGGGAGCAGAAGAGGTACAATTCGGAGAGATTGTCCACCATCGCGCCACCGATCTCACGATCCAGTGACGACCGGAGGCAACCCAGGATTTCAATGCTGCGGCTGATCGCCATGCCTCGCTCTGCCGCCTGCTCACGCTCCATGGCGCCCCGGGCACGGGCCAGGTTGTCCTGCAGGGACTCGAACAGCATTTTCACCAGTCGGTAGGGACTGGCCATGGATGCCCGGTTATCGGTCTGGTTTGCCTTGTAGGCATTCAGTGCCTGGTGGGTATAGGTCATTTCCTTTACTGCCCGGTTGACCCGGTCGTGTCCGGAGACTTTCCGAACGACGACCGTTGTTTACTTACAGGTTTGTGACGCAGGGCGACAAGCGCCCGCATCTCAGAGATACGTCAAAGAGGACATGGTGGCGTTCATCTGCTGAATCGCGAGGTCCATGGCAACAAACTGTGCGGTATAGCGCTCGGTCAGGTTTTCAGCACGCTGATCCAGCACCTTCCATTCATCACCGATATCACTCAGCTCATCATTGAGCCCTTCGATACGGGTTTCGAGCAGGCCATCTTTACTCGTGCCCTTGTCATCCTCACCGCCAATGTACTGATCAACCACCGACTGCAGGTTGGCAATCACACCTTCAGAACCGGTAAAGACATCCGCCACCGCCATGGGGTTCGCTTCCAGGGCCTCTTTCAGGCGATCATCATCCACTTCCAGGTCACCGTTCATGGTGGTGACAATGCCCAGTTCCGCCAGCGTGTTAAACGATGAACCGGCAACCGGCGTTGAAAGCGCCGAACGCAGCTGGGATAACATCGACTGGGTCATGGAGTCACTGGCCAGTGCCGGACGGGGTTGACCGACCGGTGCACGGGTTAACCCCTTGATGGTGGAAAACAACGTGTTATAGCTGTCGATCAGGGTGTTGATGGATTCCGTCATCGCACCCTGGTCAGGCTCAACATCGACACGGAACACCTCACCTTTCTGGGCTTTTTTCAGGTCAATCGTGACACCCTCAATGGCATTCTCGACCTTGTTGGAGGTACTGTGGATTTCAATACCATCGACAAACAAAATGGCGTCCTGCGCTTTCTGTAGTTCTTTGGGCTGCAGTGCCGTGCCATCTTTACTGATTTCAATCGCATTCGCCTTGCCGGTTTCATTGCTGGTCAGAACCAGCTCTGCCCCATTGGCGCCATTGACAATACTGGCAGTCACGCCTGGATTGTCCTCAGACTTATTGATGGTCTCCATCACATCCTTGAGGGTGTTGTTGCTGTCATCCACCGTCAGGGTCATGGTTTCACCACCTACCGTGATCGTATAGTCACCGGCAGGGACTTCATCTGCGCCACTGAACACGGATACCTTGTGCTTGGCAG
Organism: uncultured Kistimonas sp.; assembly: GCA_964291505.2. Taxonomy (GTDB): domain Bacteria; phylum Pseudomonadota; class Gammaproteobacteria; order Pseudomonadales; family Endozoicomonadaceae; genus Kistimonas. The sequence goes on from OZ220216.1 coordinate 2,412,131, forward strand.
CCAACTGATCCACCTGAATCTGGTAGCTGTTAGGCATAGCGCCATCGGTGATACGCATCCCGAACAGCTTTCCAGCATCTTCATCCATGCTGATTTTGAGCGAGCCGAATTCATCCGGATCAGACAACTTATCCAGGGTATCGTTGAACGTCGTCAGCGCCTCTTCCAGTTGCTGCAGGGCGGCCAGCTCAGTATTGATGTTTGTCTCACTCTTTTTGAGCTGGTTGATACTGGGGTTCATTTCCGCCTGTACCATGGTCTGGACCATCAGGTTGATATCCAGCCCCGAGCCCATGCCGGGCATACTGATCGCCATTCGGGTGATTTCCTTAACTCATGCCGTCCCACCGGACGAAATTACTGCGCTTTGCTTTTGGCAAATAACGTGCCATCAGCACTCTTCATTACAAAAAAATCCAATCTCCACAGTGTCAGCCCACTGAAGACGGAGAAATTCACGGGCCGTCATTTGCTGAAGAACTATTCCCGCTTCATCTTTCATCACGACCAGCCATTGCGTATCGTCGTCCAAAATGGATTCACCGGTATATGAAGACACGTTCTGCACAATACAGGCTGTTATTCCCTGACGATTTAGTCGCCGGTTAGCACGCTGAACATGAGCCAACAACCGATTCCGGAAAGATATTTCCCCCCGGCTTCCACCAGAGTCCGCTTTCCCGTCGCGCTCACCGATACCATGAAGCCTGCTCGCCGGAGACGCCGGCTTTATACGACGACGATTTAATAATCGGGTATTCACCTGCAGCGGGTTGGGCACAACGGAATCCATGACAGACAACCCTCGCAAACAGCTGCAGATAAAAACAGTGAACGTTTATGTGGACGCAAACAGTAATCGACACAAATTCCGTAAAATAAAAAAAGAAAATGGACGTATTTACCGAAGTCCCAGCATTTTTTAGATGCATAAAAAAACGCCGGGCTAAACCATAGCCTGGCGTTTTCATCCATCCAGAGGAAAGATTAACCCAGCAGCTGAACCGCGTACTGAGGCATCATCTTGGCCTGGGACAGAACCGTGGAGCCAGCCTGCATCAGCATCTGGTTCTTGGTCATGTTGGTAGTTTCTTTAGCGAAATCCACGTCCAGGATACGACTCTGGGAAACACCCATGTTTTCCTGAATGTTGGACAGGTTGCTGATGGTGGAATCCAGACGGTTCTGAACAGCACCCAGATCGGCACGCTGGGAATCAACAGCAGCCAGAGTCTGATCCAGAATCTGGACCGCTTGCTGTGCACCTGCTGCAGTGGTGATATCAAGATCAGCCAAGCTCTTCTGAACCGCAGTACCTGCAGCAGTCGCCTCGCCACCAACAGTAGCAATAGAGGTGTCAGTCATCCCAGTGATGCTGAACTCTCCAGACGCATAAGCAACTGTACCATCAGTAGCATCTTCCAATGCCTGAGTCGCTTCAGCTTGCGTCATGCCACTGATATCGATCTCTTTGACGGTTTTACCATCTGCATCAGCGAAAGCAATTTTGGTATCTGCTGCTGCTTCATCATTGCCAGCGCCCTGGTCAAACGCGACAGCGATTCCAGAAACATCTTTAGTTTCCAGCTCACCGGTCAGCGCACTGGCGCTCAGGTCAGAGATACCGAAAGAAATGGTTTCATTGGCATTGGAACCAATCTGGAAAGTCAGGTTAGAAGCAGTACCATCCAGCAAGTTGATGCCAGAGAAGTTAGTGGTATCAGAGATACGATCCACTTCAGCGATCAGCTGATCCACTTCCTCCTGCATCGCCTGACGGTCTTCTGCAGTGTTGGTGTCGTTAGCAGACTGCAGCGCCAGATCACGCATGCGGTTCATGATGTTGGTGTTTTCCTGCATTGCGCCTTCAGCAGTCTGGGCCATGGAGATCGCATCGTTGGCGTTACGCATGGCAACGTCCAGACCGTTCATCTGGGTTTCCATACGGTTGGAGATCTGCAGGCCGGCAGCGTCGTCGGCAGCGCTGTTGATGCGCAGACCGGTGGACAGCTTCAGCATGCTGTTTTCCATGGCCTTCTGGGTGTTGGCCAGGTTGTTTTGTGCGATCAGCGCAGGAGAGTTGGTATTGATGGACAGCATTTCTTTGACTCCAATAACTGCTGTGTCAGGCGCCGTTAGCGGCGTACGCTACAGGAGTCGTCTGTTAATGCGGGAACTTAAATAATTATTTTGATTTTTTTGCCGCCTCCCCGGAAGGTAAGCGGCAAAAGGTATTGGATGGGCAGAAAACAATCAGATGTAATCAAACAGGGAGAGCTTGTTGACCTTCGCGTAACTCTGCTGTGTCGCCTGCAACGCCGTAAACTCCATGGTCAGCTGCGTGACCGCTTCGGCAAAATCGATATTCTCCAGCGACCCTTTCATGCTCTTGGTCATGGTGACCGACTCTTCGTTGGCAGACTGTACCATCTCCAGCGTATTCATTCGGGTACCTACAGACGTTAATGCAGAACCGACAGAATTCATCGCACCATCAATGTTATCCTAGACTGACGCCCAGCACATCATTGAGGTACGCGGAATCACCCGACTTCAGGGCATCAGACAGACGATCGAGACTGGAAAAAATATCTTTTTCATCCGCCGCCTCAATCGTAAAACTGTCCCCCGCCACAGGTTGGCCATACAACTCAATGCTGACGCCACCCACCTCAACCGTTTCACCCTCGGCATACGGCAACCCTGTAGCAATAGGATCGCCCTCTTTATTCATCACCGAGAATGTTGAAGCCGGATCATCAAACACGATTTCCAGAGGTGCATTGGCTTCAAATAATGCGGCATCACTGATTTTCTCCGGTTCCGATACGGCCATCACCGCCATTACCATCAGCCGGCTCTGCCCACACCCCATTGCTGTTTTCAACCGAAAAGAAAATATCTCCGGCGGTATCACCCTGGGCAATGGTCCGGTTATCACTGATGGGTATTTCACGACTACTGTCGCCGCCAACATAGACCCAGTTACCGGAGGCATCCTTAATCACCGGTGCGGTATCGCCTTTGGTTCCCCCAAACAGATACTCGCCTCCGGCCGACTGGGTATTGGCCATATCCGCCAGTTGCTCGATCAGGTGATCTACTTCCTGGGCGATAGCATCGAGATCTTCCTGGGTCATACCATCATTACCCGCAGAGAGGGTGAGATCTCGCAAACGCAGCAGCGTATCGTTGGCGTCATTCAGCACCGTCTCTTCTGCTGACAGCGACAACTGCACAGCCGTAATATTTTTCTGGTACTGATCGAGCTTTGCCAGGTCATCATTCATCCCCATGATCTGCAGGGAAGCCAGCGGATCGTCAGACGGTTTCAGAATTTTCTTGCCACTGACCATCTGCAGCAGGGTATTATTGACGTTATTGGTCGTCTGCTGCATGGAACTGGTCATGGTGGTATGCATTTGCAGTGTGCTAACGCGCATGGACGTGTCTCCTTAGCCGACGATCAAAGACCCAGAACCGTATCCAGCAATTGCTGGGCGGTAGAAATCACCTTGGCATTTGCCTGGTAGGCCTGCTGGTAAATCACCAGGCTTGCAGCCTCTTCATCCAGATTCACACCCGCCACACTCAGCAACGCATTAGTCGCTTCCTCATGCAACACCTTGGAGGCGTTGTAGCTGCTCGCTGCCTGTGCCGTGGTATTGCCGATATCGGTGACCATCAGGTTCCAGGATTCACTGAGGGTATTCTTGCCCCCCACCAGCGGCTGCCTGGCTATATCCACCAATCCCAGCAGATTGCTGTTATCGCCGGGCTCATCCGCTTTGCCGGAAAACGCCAGCTTCGAAGGATCATCCATCACCGTGGCCATGGAGCCACTGAAACCACTGGTCGGCTCAATGCCAAAACTATCGCCTGCCGCCAGGCTGCCTTCAGCAACCCGAATGGTCATGCCATCTACTTCAACACCGGCATCCAGATCCGCCGCAGCGCCTTCAGAGACCACCTCTCCATTTCGGGATAAGGTATAGCGCAGCTCACCTTTATCATTTTCCACCACATCGAACGTGTAGCCGTCGGCTGTCAGACTACTGCTGTCGCTGATACCAATTTCCAGAACGCCGCTGCCGGTATTGTTCCGTGAGGATTCGGCACGCTCCCGCATGGCATCGGTGCTGTTCACATCAGAAAACAGCGGTGAACCCTTGTCGCCATTCAGGTCATAGCCTTCACCGAGTTTTTCATTCACGGTGTCCGCCAGAACGATAGCGATACGACCCAGCTCCCGCAGAGCAGGGTCAATCACCTCATCGCGGAAATCGATCAGGCCCTGCATACTGCCGCCCACTTCACTCAACGGTTTTTCTGCCGTATCGGTCACCAGCGACAGAGTCAGCTGACTGCTGTCCGGATCGCCCGTCTTAAGCACCAGTTCATTGGCCTCGCCACGCATAACCAGCGGCTCACCGGATGGCAGGAAAATATCTACCGTTCCATCAGGACGGGTATCTGCCGTGATATCCAGTAATTCAGACAACTGCTGTACGGTCTGGTCCCGCTGATCCAGCAGATCATTCGGCACACCACTGCCAGACTGTGACGCCATGATCGCTTCGTTAATTGCCGCAAGATCACTCATCAAACCATTGGCGTCTGATACCATGACCTGCAGCTGGTCATTGGTCATCTGGGCTTGTTTCTGTAAACCGTTGTAGAGACTGTTGAAGCGGGATGACAGGTTCTCTGCATCCTTCAAAACAGTCTGGCGAGATGCATCGGATGATGGATCTGCTGAAGCACTGTTGAGTGACCCGAAGAATCCTTCCAGTACCGGCGACAGGCTGGTGCCATCGCTGGTAACCAAAGTTTCAACCTGACTGGCATGGCTGTAATAGGCGGTGCTGTAACCATACGCCGTTGAGGTATCCCAAACCTGGGACGCCAGGTAGCTGTCTGTCACCCGACGAATATCGCTGACGTACACGGTGCCGGTCGGAGAGGTCGCGTAGTTAACCTGCTGTCGTGTATAGCCAGGGACGGGGGCGCCGGCAATGTTCTTGCTGGCCACGTTGAGGGCGGTCTGGGCGGCAAACATGCCGGACACGCCGGTATTGATCATGCTCATGGGATAGCTTTATCTGATGATGCCGCCGGCACAGAGCCAGCGGGAACGTAAATGACTGGAACAGGAGTCGACAACGGTTACGATTTATTAAATGCGGATAACCGAAGTCGCCCCCTTTCCTGCTCAGGATGACGGGGCTGACAACGCAGGTTGCATCGCTTCCACCTGGCGGACAAGCTGCTGCGCCAGCCCCATGCCGCCCCCTTCCGCCAGCGTCTGCGACAACTCCATGTCGTGCCAGTCACGGACAAACTGCTGCTCGCGGGAATTGAACGGACCATCCGCTGCCAGCACATCACCGGCCTGCCGCATACTTTTCAGCATTTCCCGGAAAAACAGCGATTCAAACTCTACCGCCACGTCCTGCAACGCCTGCTGGGTATTTTTTTGAATCGCTTCCGGTGATGACCTACCCACGCCCAGCAGACGGGGATCAGCCAATGTTGTTTTCATTAAAGGCACCTCATATCACGATCAACTCCGCCTTCAGGGCGCCGGCTTTTTTCAGCGCCTGCAACACTGCCATCAGGTCAGACGGCGTAGCACCGACATTATTGAGTGAATCCACCACCGCCTGCAGTGAGCTTCCGCGCGGCAATACAAACAGGTGGCTGTTTTGCTGCTCCACCGTGATATCGCTGTTAGGCGTCACCGCCGTTTCACCATTGTTCAAAATACCGCCCGGTTGACTGACATCGTAGGATTCGCGGATATTCACGACCAGGTTGCCATGGCTCACAGCGGCCGGCAGCACCTCAACATGCTCATTCATCACCACCGTTCCGGTGCGACTGTTGATAACGACCCGGGCAGGGGGTTTCTCCGTCACAATGGGCATGGTCTCCATCATGGCCATATAGGCGACGCGCTGATCAGAATCTCGGGGGGCCTGAACACTGATGGTGGCGCTATCCATCGCACGAGCGGCTCCTTCACCAAAGCGGTCATCAATGGCCTGGGCGATATTGCGGGCTGTTGAGAAACCGGGATCACGCAGGGTCATCACGATATCACTGCTATCCGCAAAGCTGCCCGGCACTTCCCGCTCCACAATCGCACCACCGGGGATACGCCCCACGGTGGGCACATTCACCGTGATACTGCTGCCACTGCTACCCTGGGCACTGATACCTGACACCACCAGACTCCCCTGGGCCAGAGCGTAGATACTGCCATCCACCCCCTTCAGCGGCGTCATCAGCAGCGTGCCACCTTTCAAACTGCCGGCATCCCCAATAGACGACACTGTTACATCAATCCGCTGCCCCGCCCGGGAAAACGACGGCAGGCTGGCAGTTACCGAGACCGCCGCCACGTTTTTCAGGTTGGGATCAATACCTTCCGGCAACTGCACACCCAGCTGCCGCAGCATATTGGTCAGTGACTGGGTGGTGAACTTGGTCTGGCGGGTCTTGTCGCCACTGCCATCCAGGCCCACCACCAATCCGTAACCGACCAGCTGGTTACTGCGCACGCCCTGGATATCCACCAGGTCCATCAACCGGGTGGTCTGCTCCTGGGCCTGCAAGGAACCGGTGGCCGCTAACACACTACCCAGCACCGCGACCAGAAAAGAAAATCGTTTCATAACCCTCTCAGAACGGGAACCAGGAACTGTTAAAGAGCCGCGTCAACCAGCCCGGCGAGTTGGCTTCCGCCAGGAAACCGGTTCCGGAATACGTGATGCGTGCGTTAGCCAGACGCTGGGAGGACACAACGTTTTCCGGGCTGATATCCTCAGGCCGGAGCAGGCCTGAAATGCGGATATACTCATCGCCCTGGTTCAGCCGGATCCACTTCTCACCACTGACCGCCAGCGACCCGTTCGGCCGCACTTCCAGCACGGTCACCGTGATACTGCCCGAGAGCATATTCTGCTGCTCACTGGCTGCGCTGCCAGCAAACGAACGCTTGCCTTCCAGCGAGTTGTCCATGGAATAGCCGCTGCCGAATATGGACGCCACGCTACGGCCAAACAGGGTGGGATCGCTGATCGAGGTATTGCTGTCCTTGCTGAAATCGGTCCCGGAACTCTTGCTGGACCGGGTCTCCTCATCCAGACGAATGGTGAGGATGTCACCGACCCGATACGCCATCCGGTCTTCAAACAGCGTGGTGGCATAGCCCGCCTGGTAGAGACTGCCGTTACGGTAGGATACCGGTTGCTCCGCCGGCAGTTTGGGTGGCTGCCAGTCGGTCTCCCCCGGGGTGGGTTTGGGCGGTATCGCGCTGCAACCCGCCAGCAGCAGGGCCGTCGCAGCGGCAAGAAATTTCCGGGTCATGAACATCCCTTACAGCGTCTGGTTGGCAAACTGCAGCATCTGGTCGCAGGCCGCAATGACCTTGGCGTTCATCTCGTAGCCACGCTGAGCCGTGATCATGCCCACCATCTCTTCCACCATGTTCACGTTGGAGGATTCCAGGGTGAACTGCTGAATGCTGCCAACACCGTCTTCGCCCGGCACGGTATCCAGTGGCTGACCACTGGCGCCACTTTCGGCAAACAGGTTATTGCCCAGTGCTGTCAGGCCGGCCGGATTGACGAAGTTCGCCAGTGTGATCTGACCGATCTCTTCCGGTTCCGTGCTGCCGGCCATGGTGGCCGTGACCGTACCATCCTTGCCGATGGAAATACTGGTGGCTTCCGGCGGCACCTCGATCCCCGGCTCCAGCAACTGACCGCTACTGGTGACAATTTCACCATCCGCATTCAGCTGGAACTGACCGTTACGGGTGTAGGCCTGGGTACCATCGGTCATCTGCACCTGGAAGAAACCTTCACCCACAATCGCCAGATCCAGCGGCGCCGTGGTGGTCTGGAAGCCACCCTGGGTAAAGACTTTCTGAGTGCCCGCCACCTGCACACCGGTACCCATCTGGATGCCGGTAGGAAACTCTTCTTCCTGGGTATTGTTGGCGCCGGGTTGACGCTGCACCTGGTAGAACAGGTCTTCAAAGACCACCCGGTCACGCTTGAAACCGACCGTATTGACATTGGCCAGGTTATTGGAGATCGCCGTCAGTTGGCGATCCTGTGCGGTCAGGCCTGTCTGGCTGACCCATAAAGCGCCGTTCATTGTGTACCAAACCTCTTGACTGGTCACAGGCTGCGCACCGGTTGATCCGGTGCGTCATGTGTCGTTTAAACGTATGTGGAAAAAGCCGAATCAGGTTCGCAGCAACGTATCCCCGGCAGCGGCCATATCGCGGGTCGTGCTCATGACTTTCAGCTGCATCTCGAACTGGCGGTTCAGCGACATGAACGACACCATTTCGCTCATACTGTTGACGTTGCTGGATTCCAGATAACCGGACAGCACCCGTACAGAGTCATCTGCCATAGCAGGCTGACCACTCTCGGTTCGAAACAGACCGTCACTGCCTTTGACCATCGGTTGATCAGCCCCCACCAGTGTGAGCTGGTCGATCACCGCCATCTCCGTTTCACCTTCTGGCAGGATGCTGAGTGTTCCATCGTCGCCTATCACCAACTGCTCATGGGGAGGAATGGCAACCGGGCCACTCTGTCCCATCAGGAGTTGACCGGAAGCATCTGACAACATGCCTTCCGGGCTCAGTGAAAGACTGCCGTTACGGCTATAAGCCTGTTCTCCGCCAGCATCGAGTACTGTGAAGAAACCGGGAGAGGCCAGCGCAATATCCAGCGTTCGGCCGGTATGCTGGCGTGCGCCTTCTGCATGATCGGTCCAGGGATTACCTGAACGCACCATTACCCGGCTGGGCATGCCGTTGCCTTCAACAACATCTGCCATGGCCTGCGAATAATCCGCCTTGAAGCCGGTGGTGTTAGCATTGGCCAGATTGTTAGCCAGTTGCTGCTGGGCCAGCATCGTTCGCGTGGCCCCGCTCATCGCGGTATAGACTGCCTTGTCCATCAGACAGACTGCATCAGGATCTGATTCATTTCATCACCGGCCTGAACCACTTTGGCGCTGGCCTGGTAAGCACTCTGCGCGACCACCATGTCCACCAGCTCGCGGGTCATGTCAACATTGGAGGCTTCCAGCGCACCGGACACCAGGCTGCCGGTACGGGCACTGCCCGGCTGATCGTACATGGGCTCGCCGGATTCATTGGTGGCTACCCAGCTGGTATTGCCGACTGACTGCAGTCCATTGTTGTTGGGGAAAGTGGCCAGGGTAACAACACCCTGCAATTTACTTTCTCCGTTGTTATACATGGCAAATACAGAGCCATCGTCGGCCACTGTCAGACCGCTGTACTGCCCGGCGGGATAACCATCCTGAGTGTTGGATGCCACGGAGGAACTGTTACCAAACTGGGTCATTCCGGACAGATCCATGGTGACCGTCTGTTCACCGGCAGCACCGGTATCAAATGTCAGAGAAAAGTCACCGCCGCTGACGAGCTGACCATTGCTGTCAAATTCCAAGGAGGTGGATTTGGAGCCATCGGCCAGCACCTTGGCACCATCTACTTCGTAATAAACATCCCACTCATTGTCACCGGTCTTCACATAGTAAGCCGTCGCCGTATGGGCATTACCCTGGCTGTCATAAATGGTGGACGAGGTGGTGTAGTTGTAGCTGTCAGGCTTGGAGGAGTCGAAAGCGATACCAGGCACTTCTTCGCGGGTATCCAGGTTAGCCTTCAGCGTAATCGTACCGGTCGCCTGAGACGGCAGATCGCTGGTATCAATGGGAATATCTTCCAGAGAGCCGGTGATCACATTACCATTGTCGTCCACCGGATAACCCTGCAGTCGGTATCCCATGTTATTCACAATAAAGCCGTCCTTATCGACTTCGAAATAACCGGCACGGGTATACACCGGCTGTCCGGAAGGATCTTTCATGACAAAGAAACCATCGCCATTGATGGCCATGTCCATGCTATTGGTGGTGTAACTGATCTCACCCTGTTTGAACGTCTGATCCACCTGCGCCACATAGACACCGCCACCGCTGGTGCCGGTATAGAGATCCGCAAACTTCGCATCCAGCGACTTGTAACCCACGGTATTGGCATTGGCGATATTGTTACTGATGGTTCCCAGGTCCTGGGAAGCAGCCTGCAGGCCTGTAATGCCGATATTCATTGCCGACATGGGTCATTCACTCCTGGTTGAATCGTTTGATCTGTGACAGAGCCTGGTGGATACCGGGCTCCCTGAAATAAGGGCTGGGCGCCATGCCATCACCGTTACCGCTGTCGCCCTGGATCTCCATGATGTACGACAGCGGTACAAGACCAATACCTTCTGCATCCACCAGGATTTCCTGCCCATTACCCGGCATGACGACACTGTTGACGCGGGTCTTCTGGACGACAGCCACTTCCATTTCCTTGCCGTCAAACGTGCCCATGGCTTCCAGACGGTACTTACCTTCCGGCAGCGGCTCTTCCAGATCGGCCAGATCGAATTCCACCTGACCGGACTGCTGAGCCCCCAACGGCAACGTGGCTACCAGCTCATCATTTTCGTCGTAGATATTGATCTTGAGATCATCCGTGCTGGCTGGCAGCAGAATTTCACCATCAACAGTTTGCCCCGCTGACAGGTCTGCCACATTCGCCAGTACCATGACGTCTTTACCCACCAGGGCCGAGGCGTACAGCGCCTGGGAGGCATAAATCTGAGAACCCAGGTCCGCCACCGCCGACTGCATTTCAGTCATGCCGGACATCATGGTGAGATCCGACAGCTGACTGACAATCTGGGCGCTGTCCATGGGCTGGGTGGGATCCTGATTATTCATTTGCACCATCAGCATCTGCAGGAATGCATCAGAATCCAGGCCACTGGTGGCACTGTTCAACTGGGGGGGAGGCGTCGCCTGACTGCCATTGATGCCGGAAACGGCCATATCCTTTGCTCCCGATTACTGACCCAGGCTCAGCAGCCGCTGCTGCATCTGCTGGGCGCTGTTCATGACTTCAATGCTGGTCTGGTAATTGCGGGAGGCAGACATCATGTCGGCCATCTCTTCCACCACATTCACATTGGGATAAAACACATTGCCGTCAGCATCCGCCAGCGGATGATACGGCTGGTGACGTACATTAGCCGGGGCGTCGCTTTCCACGATGTCACTGACATTGACGGAATAACCGGAACCCGGCTCGCCGTTGACCTGTTCCATCACGGCGGCAAACAGGGGCTTGCGTGCCTTATAGCTTTCGTCTGCCGACGCCGCCGGCGTTTCCGCATTGGCCAGGTTGCTGGCGACGGTATTGAGCCGGAGGGTCTGGGCCGTCATGGCCGATCCGGCAATATCAAAGATTCGGTTGAGAGACACGGAGGACTTCCTGCTGATTACTGCCCGTTGATCGCCCGCTCCAGTCCACGGACTTTCATGTTGAGAAAGGTAAAACTGGTTTCGTATTCCATGCGGTTACGGGCAAAAGCGGCCTGTTCCTGACCCAGTTCAACGGTATTTCCGTCACGGGAGGGTTGCAGCGGCGCCCGGTCATACACGACAGCACCGGCTTGGTTGCCAGGATTCAATGACAGATGACCGGTATCCGTTTGTGACAACGACAACTGTTCCTGCTGCTGTTGCCAAACCGTACTGAAATCCAGATCCTGCGCCCGGTATCCGGGGGTATCGACATTCGCGATATTGCCGGCAATTACTTCCGCCCGCTGACTTCGCAGCGCCAATCCCTGTTCATGAATGCTCAGGGTTCTGTCAAAACTGACACCCATTTACTGCTGCCCGATAGATGGTGATCATTACGAGCCGCTCTTTTGCAATAGATGTGCCAATAAAAAATGGCATTAATGATGCTATGCCGATGCGGTCTTGTTATTTATTTTCCCAGGCCAATACCCAATACACACCTGCCTGATATTCGCGACCAACCACAGACTGAACGACACATAATGACCATGCCCCAATCCTCAAGGCAGAACCGATTAAAGGCAGTAAAGGATTTCCTTTCTGGACGAAAATCTCCGGAAATATATTTCCCCCCGGAACAACAGCCGCAAACTGGCAAACTACCGTTTTCGTTCGTCAGGCTCTCTCTTGAATTAACAGCCGTTTTTTGCCTGTTATTACCTGCGCCATGGCTTCATGCCAGCACGTTTGAACAGCAGGTTGTCGATACGGCAAAGCAGTACCTTGAAATAAAAGCCCAAAAGACCCTGTCCAATCTGCAGGCCACACGTTTCAAAACAACCATCACACCACCGTCCAGCAGCCTCCGACTTCCGGTGTGCGCCGTCACACCACGCATTACTGATATCAGTCGTGGCCCCATGGGCGACCAACGATTGAAACTGCAATGCCCTGAAGGACGACAGTGGTCATTATTCTTGCGTGGCGACATCGCCATCTACCGGCCTGTTCTGGTTGCCAACCAGCCACTGGAAAGCGGTATTCCTGTTTCTGCCTCCGCTGTTTCACATCAGCTGAAAAACCTTGCCGAACTGGATCGTGGTTACCTGACCCACACTGATGAACTGAAACATCAAACCACCCGGAAACGGATCAGGACAGGCACACCGATTCGCCCGGATATGCTGACACCCTCAACCCTGGTGGAACGTGGTGAATTCATTACCATCGTATCGCGTAGTGATGGCGTGGAAGTCAGCGTCAATGGTGAAGCCATGCAGGATGGCAGCCTCCATGAACAGATCAGGGTCAGAAACCGTTCCAGCAGCCGTATTATTCATGGCATAGTCACTGGACGTAGCCAGGTGATGGTGAACTGATAAAATCCACCGGTCGGGTTTAACTTTTCCCGCCACCTGACGATTACAGTCTGCCCAGAGTAACGGTACACAACATGAACACCAGCAAGATCAGTGGCAGTGATATTTCATTGCTGATGCCGGACACACGACGAACCGCCGGAAAGAAAAGTGATACAGAGACTGACCGCGTTGAACTCAGTGGTTCAGCCTCATTACTGGACCAGGCTACTGCCAAAGCGCTGGCCGCGCCGGATATTGATATGGACAAGGTAGAATCAGTACGCCGCGCCATTGCCAATGGCGAACTGAAAATCGACACTGATCGTCTGGCACAGAAGATGCTAGAACTCGAGGATTCGATTTTCGGTACTGAAGCAGAGTAATCGCTCATGACTCACGCGCGCATCCTGGATATCCTCGCCACAGACTTGGAACTGCTGAAACAACTCAAACAGCTGTTTCAGCACCAGCAGATCTGTATCGCGGGTCGAAACGCACAGTCCCTGCAGGAAAGCAGCCGCCTGATGGACACGATTGCCGATGCGACGCAGCAGAATAACCGGGCAAAGATACGCCATCTTGAGCAGAACGGCATTGTGTTATCTGAAAGCATGCCCTGGGAAAAAGCCGCCGAGCAGCTGATCAATAGCCTGCCAACCCCTGCCGCCATACAAGCAACGAAACTACTCAATGCCGTAAAAACACTGGCTGAAGAGTGTCGCCTTATCTGCCAGAACAATCAGAAAACAATGCTGTTGCAGCAGGCGTTGACAGGAAAGATGCTTAACCGCCTGCGGGGTCCGGCAACTGACAATGGCAGCGCGTATGGCGCTGACGGTTCGACCCGGTTAACCAGCGACTCACTCTCACTGGCCATGGCCTGAGCCAACAGAGAGACAGGATTGAGCCGGCGTCACCGGCTCAGGATTCTTCATACCGACCCAGGGCAAACCCCGCCGACAACTCGTCCAGCATCTTCTGTTCACGACGCTGATTGTGTAAATGCTGCACAGCCTGGCGTTTTTCTAACAACTTATCCGCTGTCTTCAACGTTTTCTGCTGTTCTTTCAACAACATTTCCCGTCGACGACACTGTGCCTGCTCCACGGCCAGCTGCTGACGCTGGTGCCGAATCACCTGATCCAGCTGCCGCCGGAACTGCCAGCCACCACTCAGCTCCAGCGCACTGATGCAACTGCCTTCAGAATGACCGGATGCCCGCTGAAAACCATCCAGCGTATCGAGGCGCGCCTGCTCTTCTTCCAGTTTGTGACGTGCCTGCGCGGTTGCCAGTTTTTCCTGATCAAAAGCCGCCTGCTGCAGCTCTCGCCAACAAGTCAGACCGTCTTTACGTTGACTCATACATTACCTCCCTGGCCAGACGACCAGATACTTGCCAAGGCCGTCACTGATGTATCGAATTCAGCGCTTTCCAGCATCCCCTGCTGTAACAGCCCCGTCATGGAGGGCAGTTTTTTAATGGCCTCATCAAGCTGTACATCAGAACCGGCCTTGTAAGCACCGAGCGTTATCAGATCTCGATTTTGACGATACAGCGACCAGCTACGACGAAACTGCTGTGCTGATCGTAGATGGTCAGCGCTAACAATCTGCGGCATTACCCGACTGGCGGACGCCTCAATATCAATCGCCGGATAGTGACCGGATTCCGCCAACTCACGGGACAGGACGATATGGCCGTCGAGAATGGCACGGGCAGCATCAGCGATGGGATCCTGCTGGTCATCCCCTTCCGACAGAACCGTGTAAAACGCTGTCACTGAACCACCACCTGTACGGCCATTACCGGCACGCTCAACCAGGCGAGGAATCAGTCCGAAAACGGAAGGTGGATAGCCGCGAGTCGCCGGTGGCTCACCCACCGCCAGCGCAACTTCCCGCTGCGCCTGGGCATAACGGGTAAGAGAATCCATCAACAACAACACATCCCGCCCCTGGTCACGGAAATATTCCGCGACCCGGTGGCACAGGTTTGACGCCTTGAGACGCATTAAAGGGGGATCGTCAGCCGGTGAAACAATGACAACGGCCCGTCGCAACCCGTCTTCGCCGAGAATATGCTCAATAAACTCACGGACTTCACGCCCACGCTCACCAACCAGGCCAACTACAATGATTTCTGCCTTGGTAAAACGGGTCATCATGCCGAGCAGCACACTTTTACCGACACCACTGCCAGCAAACAGTCCCAGTCGCTGCCCCTTACCCACGGTCAGAAGACTGTTTATTGCACGAACACCGACGTCCAGCGGCTCTGTTACCGGATGCCGGTTTAAGGGATTGATCGTTTCACCTTCAAAAGGCACATGCTGATCAATCACCAGAGGCCCTCTATCGTCCAGCGGCGCACAGGTTGCATCAATGACACGCCCCAGCAACCCCGCACCCACCGGTATACCACTGGTGTCATCCAAAGGGATCACCCTGTCACCGGGACGCAGGCCTGACGCCTTGCCGACTGCCATCAGGTAAATCCGGTCACGGTCAAACCCGACCACTTCAGCCTCAATCCGTCGACGATCCGCAGTTTCTATCTGGCAGCGCTGGCCGGTACGAAGATCACATCCACTCGCTTCCAGTTTGAGGCCGGCGACACGCTGGAGCCGCCCATAGGTCTGTATTGGTGTGAGTCCACCAATCGTACGCAGTGCGTTCTGGCAGCGCCGGGCCAGATCAGACATTACCATGCCCCCGGCCTTCCCGAAGCTCCTGACGTACAACATCCAGATAGCGGTTCAGTCGCTCAGCCAGTCCTGCATCGATTTCAACCTGGTCACACAAAAGACGACAACCGCCTCTTTCCTGAGAGGCATCAGCAATCAGTTCGAACGGTAAGTCCTGCCCTACCTCAAGCCCTTCAAGCCCGGGTAATTCCTCAGGATGCACAAAAATCCGCAAGTGGCTGGAATACCGCGGCAACAGACCAGCAGCGTGACGGATTACCCGACGCACCGTATCTGGCTGCAGACAAAGTTCCGCCTGAACCAATTCCCGGGTCAGACTGCTGACCAGCTGGATAACGGATTCCGTCAGCTGTTCATCGACACTGGAAACATGGTTTTCCAGCTGCTCTACCAGACTGACTAACAAGCGCTGCCTGTCCTGAAACTGAACTCGCTGTTCACGCAAGCCTTCTGAATGCCCCGCTTCAGTGCCTTTGGAAAAGCCCTGTTCATAACCAGAGGCGAAACCCTGCTCACGCTGCTTTTCAAGCGCTTCTTCATGGGCGGCCGTCGCCTGACGGCAAGTTTCCTCAGCCGCCTGCAATCCTGCGTCAAAACCGGCCGCACGTGCCGCATCCAGATCATCCTGCGTGAAAACCGGCGGCTCTGGCTCATCAGGCGGCGGGTTCTCCACAATCTGCTCGGGCTCTGTCGAAAACGGCCATGCCGTTGTTGCAGCCATGGTCGTTCGTGTCAACTCAACAAACGGCATAGTGG
Source organism: uncultured Kistimonas sp. (assembly GCA_964291505.2). Lineage (GTDB taxonomy): Bacteria > Pseudomonadota > Gammaproteobacteria > Pseudomonadales > Endozoicomonadaceae > Kistimonas. The sequence continues at coordinate 2,428,368 of OZ220216.1, forward strand.
GTTCTGTGGTCGCATTTCGGCTCAAGGTCGGAAGCAGCGCCTCTATCATGGCAGCGTCGCCCTTCCCTCCATCCGGTTGGCCTGCAGACATCAGTTAATCAGCTCCTCAGCCCCAAGCGATACTTCAATCGCGCCTTCCACTTCCAGGGTACGGGCCGTATTGAGAATATCCCGACGCGCCTGCATCACACGACTCAGGCGTACCTGTCCAATAGAATCCATCTCATCACGGACATACCCTGCTGCACGCTGGGTCATGCAAGCGAAAACTTTGTTGATATGAACCTGGGACAAGCCCTTAAGCGCCAGCGCCAGAACATCCTGCCCGGTTTTCTCCAGAATCAGTCGCAATGGCTGTTCATCCAGCAGCAACAAATGCTCAAAGGTAAAGCGCAACGACGCTACCTGTTCCGCTACCTCATCATTATGATGACGCAGGTGTTCCATCAGGTAATCGCCGGTGCTTTCTTCCACGTGGTTCAGGATTTCCGCCAGCTGTCCTACCCCATCAATGGTATGGGAGCGGCAGACCTGATCATCGACCGTTTCGAGCAACGCACCGATGGCATCAATGCTGGCAGCCGGAATCTTGTTGAGCGACGCAAGACGTCTCACCACATCCTGCTGCTGCTCCTGCGGCAGCAGTGACAGCACTTCAGCACTGCGATCCGGATCAAGGCAGGCCAGCAATACAGCCTGCAACTGAGGGTGCTCATGTCGTACGGCATCAGCCAGCAATTCCGGTTCCAGCCACGCCAGCCGCTCAAGCACCGGATTAAACTCACCGACAGTCACCGACTGCATCAGACTGTTGGCTTTTTTATCTCCAACCGCACGGCGCAACGTCCGTTGTACATAGTCACGGTCCGTCAATACCGGCAGGCGCTCACTTTCCCGTAACACCTTGCCACTGACGTATTCCAGCTCCTGCATGGAAACATCATCCATCTGATTCATGGCCCGGGAGAGACGAATCACATCCGAGGCCGGCATCTTTTTCAGCACCTGAGCTGCGGGGCCTTCACCAAGCCCTAGCAACATAATGGCAGCCATCTCCAAAGAGGAACGGTGTGGTACGGCGTCATGGTGATCCGTCATGGATTCAATCGACATGTCCATCGGTTACTCCGGCTTGATCCACTGTTTCAGAATATGGGCGACCAGCTCAGGACGCTCACTGGCCAGGATTCTGGCCTGCTCCAACGTAACGGGCAGATGGCCACCAACCGCAAAAGCCGGTACCGCTTCAGGCTGCACCATTTCAATTGGCTCAATAATCGCTGAGGTATTTTCCAGGCGGGCACGCGCTGCACGCTTGCGCAGCCGGACAACCCGAACAAGCAACACCACACAGAGAATGATTAACAGGAAAACCAGAATACTCAGGGTATCCACCGCTGGCTTACCGGTATAATCCTGCAACACCGACTCCCAACCGGTCGCAACCGGTGCACTCGGCGGCTGAACAAATGGCAGACTGTGCAGGGTGACGGTATCACCACGCGCTCCATCAAAGCCCACAGCATCACGCACCAGCGCCGTCATCAGTGCCAACCGATCCGCAGGCCACCCTTCATCGCCAGCCACCAGACTGTTCACCACTACGGCAACACTGATTTTTCTGACTTCACCACTGGCTTCGCGGATATTGCTGACGGTCCGCCCCAGCTCAAAATTGCGAACGGCTTGGGATTTCTGGCGTTGCTGGCTATCAGCCTGCGCGTTATCGGCGCCACCACGGTTACTGGCAACGCCTGGTACACCATTGGCTGAGTCGCTGTCCATCGCCTCTGAAGAGACACTTTCACTGCGGACAACCGCACTGTCAGGATCAAAGCCTTCACTGGTTTTTTCGACAATGCTGTAGTCAACGTCGGCTGTCGTTTGAACCCGGATATTGCCTGAACCGACAACTGGCTCCAGCAGGTTGAGCACCCGCTCAATATACTGCCGCTCAAGCTGACGAGTATGAGTGATCTGTCGTGTTGTCAGACTCAGGTCATCCGGCTGCCCGGTCAGCAACGTGCCATATTGATCCAGTACACTGACATTTTCCGGTTCCAGCTCTGAACGACTGCCTGCTACCAGATGAATCACGGCATTGACCTGGCGATGATCCAGCTCCATCCCGGGAATCAGATCCAGCACGACAGACGCTGATGCCTTGGACTGACCTCGCATAAACGCAGTTCGCTCAGGGATCGCCAGATGTACACGGGCATTTCGAACAGCATTCAGGGTCATGATGGTTTTTGCCAGTTCACCTTCCAGCCCCTGGTTATAGCGGGTCTTCTCCACAAATTGACTGCGCCCCAGGGCGCTGTCGGTTTCCAGTACCTCCATCCCTTTCGGCATTTGGGGAGTAATGCCCGCGATGGCGAGCTGCATACGGGCACTGGCCTGGTGCTGCTCCGATACCAGAATCTGACCGGAATCCGGATGCAACCGGTAGGGAATACCCTGGCCATCCAGAACAGAGACGACACCGGCCGTATCATACAACTCCTGACGTCCAAACAGGGGGCGCCAGGCATCATCCCCCTGCCAGAACAGCAAGGTACTGACAACCGCGACAACCAGTGCCGCGATCACACAAAGGGGAATAATCCCCTTTCCTGGCTGCCGCAATGCGGCCAGCGAGGTGGGAAACGAGGTGCGAAAGGCGCCAAAGCGCGCCTTGAGTGTTTCGATTACAGACGTCCGGGTTTGTGTCACGTTACAGTCTCACTACACCGGCATGTTAAAAACAGTTTCATAGGCAGATACCACCCGGTTACGCACCTGGATCAGGCTCTGGAAGGCCAGACTGGCTTTCTGGCTCACAATCATGGCGCCGGCCACATCATCACTGGCGCCGGTTTCCACCGCTGCACGAACGCGATCCGCATCCTGCTGCCGGCTATTCACCTGCTCAATGGCCTGTTCGAACAGATCGGAAAACGACACCCGCCCGGCAGCGCCCAGGTTAACCGGTGCACCAAGCGCAACCTGTGGCTTGATGGCATCGGCGTTCGCGGCCGGCATGGAGGCCAGTGGGTTTATATTCATGGGTATTCCTTGGTCATCGGTTAATTATTCAGGCGTACATCAGATTGCCGCCGTGACTGGCTGGCGGGCTTACCATCTGGCTGTCCGGTTTCGGCTCGTCGAATGTCAGGCGGTCGACATCCACCCCCATTTCCCGCAGGCGAGCCAGTTTGTAGCGCAGCATTCGGGTTGAAATCCCCAGCGCCGCTGCCGTTTTGGCACGATGCCCCTGGTGTTCACACAGGCTCTTCAGTACGTGCTGAAGTTCTGCCTTTTTCCGCCCTGCGCCAGGTAGTCGATCAATTTCTCGGGAGATTTCCGCCTGTGGAATGTCGATCGGTTTCGGCACTTGTTCCAGCATCAGGTCATCGGGACGAATCACCCCATCAAACGACATGACCAACGCCCGCTGAAGCACGTTATCGAGTTCTCGCACGTTTCCTGGCCAGTGATGGAATAACAGGCTGACCTCAGCCTCTGATGATAAGGTGGCAACAGGCACCCGTTGTTCCCGGGCCTGACGCTTTAACAATGCGTTCGCCAGTGGAACAATATCTTCGCGGCGCTCACGCAATGGCGCCCAATGGAGGGGAAATACATTCAGTCGGTAATAGAGATCTTCGCGGAAGGTGCCGTCTGCAACCTGCTGGCGCAGGTCACGATTCGTTGCCGTCAGAACCCGGACATCCAGCTTCACCGGCTTACTGCCACCGAGACGGTCCACTTCCCGTTCCTGCAAAACCCGCAACAATTTGGCCTGTTGCGCCAGTGGCATTTCCGCCACCTCGTCCAGAAACAAGGTGCCGCCATTGGCCTGCTCGAACTTACCTTCACGCCGGCTCACCGCGCCGGTGAATGCCCCTTTTTCATGCCCAAAGAGAATGGACTCCAACATGCTTTCAGGCATGGCTGCACAGTTGACCGCCACAAAAGGTCCTTCAGACCGCCGGGAATGATCATGAATAAAGCGCGCTAATACCTCTTTACCGGTACCACTCTCACCGGTAATCAGTACGGTCGCCGGTGTTGCCGCTACCTTACGCGCCAATTGCACGGTTTGAAGACTGGATGGCGCCACGGCGACCAGCCCTTCCCGACCAACCCTGTTACTGACGACAGAATTAATGCACTGCAGGACCCCGGTATCGTCCAGCGGCTTCACGAGGTAATCCACAGCACCCTTGCGAATCGCATGGATTGCCCTGACCGTATTACCGCACTCTGCCACCAACAACACTGGCAACCCCGGCTGCATCACCGTCAGCCGCTCAAACAGCTCATGGCCGTCACAATCCGCCAGCTCGACAGCAATGATCACCAGATCATACAGTCGCTCAGTGACGATACGTTGTGCCTGCTCAGCCCCACCGGCGACGTCCACCTCAAAACCACGGCCGATCAGCAACTCACTTAAACGACTGCGACAGACCTGATCATCGTCTACGATGAGAATACGACACATTGCTGGTTTGCCTTGCTTACCCTGTAATTGTTTCACTATCCACCAAGCTCACGCGCCTATGCGCTTGATACCTGGCTGCCACTCTCGTTTTGTATAACGTCCGCAGACGGTTTGTCCTGCTGCTCACCCGGTGTGATCAGACGAATATCAACACGTCGGTTATGGCTGCGCCCGGCAGCCGACGAATTATCTCCCTGCGGATAACGCTGCCCATGATGACGTACCGCTTGAATCAGTGACTTATCAACACCGCTGGCAATCAAGTAGTCTGCAACGGCTCGGGCTCGATCACGTGAGAGATCCAGATTCTGGAGACGACTCCCGGCACTGTCGGAATGGCCATCCAAGACAATACCTGCCACCGTTTCCGGTGCAAAAGCCAGATAACGAGTGATCAGGTCCAGACGGTCACGCCCAATGCCGGGCTCACGGGAACCGGATGCAAAAAATACAGAGGATTGCTTAATTTTTTCCAACCTTATCGGCGGCAACAACTGACGGCAGCGGTTGAATTCGGCAAATGGCTGCTGAAAATCAACGGAGGAGATGTCAAGAATGACGTTGTTACCATCCTGGTTACTGACGGCGATCTGGCCCCAACGGCCCTTTTTAAGCTGATCAGCCAGTTGGTACACATGATGAACAAAGGCAACCCGGCCTTCCCTTCGGGCAAACCCATGCTCCAGTACTTGCGGTGCTAACGCCTGCTGCCAGGGCGCAGCAATCAAATACAATGTCGTCCGGCTCACGGTACTCTGTTGGAGCGGAACATCCAGCATCAGTTGAAGCTCTTCGCGATCCCGGCTTTGCAGGTACAGCCTATTGTCCTCAAGACTCGTCAGCGTCATACGACACCTTGCCTTACTGGAGGAAAGCTGCCACACCGTTTTACCCAACCGTTTCACGACATCACCCGGCTCTTGAGCAACACTCTCCGGGGAAAATGCCATCAATGGAAGCAGTGTTAACACACACAACCCGGCCAACACCCAACCGATGCGGTGCGTGCGATGCAATAACGGGATGTGCAGACGAAATTTGCACTTAGGTATCAATACAAACGGATTCACGGCAATGTCAGGTCACTGATACGACTACTGGATTCATGAAATACCGAAACCAAGAAAAATAAAGAACACTTGACCTCAGGTACTATCGTGCTGCCACAAAACTGTTCCACTTAACGAAAACAGATATGACGGCCAATTAATACGGCAACAATAATACAATGCGACGCTGTGATCGTTGATCACACGCAAAAGAATTACCAATAGAGAATTCATTAATTAAACACATAACAATTCTCCCAAAAAAATGGCGCTAATTTATTTCGAACCTCAAAAAAGATAAATAGAACTTATGTAAGATATATCCGAATCGGTGGCGGTATTTACACCTAGAAGCAAAATAATAACAGGTCCGTAAAAACACGGAATTACACTTCAAAGAACAAGAAATGATGATTAAAAAAACTGCACTTCTGCGAAACGAGCAGCACTTTACACGGATGAATACAGACCGTACCAAGTAAAAGCATCTAATTTCAAGCGCTTAAACATTTACACATCACTGACACATGGCTGACAATTTATTTTGCCATGATTGTTGGCAAATAAATTGCTCATTGTTAAAGCATGGCGTCATAGGCCGTTAATTCGCGTGCATCTGCAAGTACACATACGGATAGTACGCTTCCTAGATTCAATTAGCATTCCGGCGCCCACTGTCCTGCGCTTTTCAGCGGACAGTGTGTTGTCGAGTCGTGTTTTTGCCCTTACCGAGAGCCGAGGAATACCTGGTGAGAATGAGGTCCATTGATTTACTTCAGGGAGAATTGAACTCCGCCCCCTTTGTGAACCTGTTCGAAACCATGGGCCGTCGCTGCTCTGAAATGCTCTCCAGCCAGCTGACAAAAGAGTGGGGCTCCAGTAATCAGATTGATAATACCTTTCAAAAGGCGGAAATAAATTTCCGGAAGAATCCGGAAATCAATATCAACAATCTGCTAATCCATTCTTTCACCCTAAACTTACAGACTCACGTTACATTTTTAATTGATCGCTCACTGCCTTCCATGCTGGTTGATATTGCCTGCGGCGGCCATGGCGACATTACTGAGCCTAATGAACGACTAACGGCTAGCGAAAACCACATGCTCGATTGTTTAATCAAGCATTTAACCGAAAAGTATGCAAAAGCCATTTCATTAATTAGCAATAACAGCCCTATTGACTTCCTCCCTCTAACAAACAATGACAGCCAAAAAGTCATGAGTGGCCAGCCAGAACTGATACATACCATGACAATCAGGCTGGGCAATAATAAGGCTTCCATTCACTTTGTTATTCCGGAAAAAAACTTCCGCCTGCTACACGCTATTCAACACGGCACCATAACTTCGTCTATCGATACGCATCTGCTGAAGCAGGCGATGCATACCGTTCCGGTTCCGCTGACAGCCACACTGTGCGAATTCACCCGATCACTGGGTGAAATCCAGCAACTGCAACCCGGTGATTTCATCCCTATCCGGCTCGCGTCTGTGGCCAGTGTGCGTAGTGGCGGCAAGCATCTGTTTAACGCCCGAGTTGTCAAACACGACGACCGGCTCTGTCTACAGATGCTGGAACCTGTCAACAAGCCTAACTCTGATGCCTGAGGTGACTTACCATGTCTGATGCACATGCGGACCTTTCAATTACTGAATCTGCAACCAACCCGATCGACTTGGCCGAAGAGGCCCTGCCAATGTCTGTGACTGATACCGCAGATACCGCCGACCTCTCCGTCATTCTCGACATCCCGGTTACCGTTGCACTGGAAGTCGGCAAGGCCGAGCTGTCCATTAACGAACTGCTGTCGCTCAAACAGGATGCGATCATTGAGCTGGATCGCAAAGTGGGCGAACCACTCGATGTACGCGTCAATGGCAGACTGATTGCCCGGGGTGAAGTTGTTGAAGTCAACGGTCAATATGGGGTGCGCCTGAGCCAGGTGGTCAAGCAGCCCGATGCAGGCCTGAAACTGAACTGATCATGCGTGCACTTTGTTCTGCCTCCCTGCTGCTCATGCCACTGCCGACATTGGCCAGTGAACGTACCACCAGCACCGAGATCTTGTTCTGGGTACTTCAGACCGCTGGATTACTGGTCCTGGTACTGGGTTTATTCTTTGCATTGACGTTCCTGCTTAATCGGTTGCGACAGCATCCGTTATCCACTCGACAGATGAAACTGCTGGAAACTCTGCCTCTTTCTCGCACCGAAAAAATCTGTCGGGTGCAAGTGGGTGACCGGATCATGCTACTTGGTGTCACGCCTGGCGGCATTACTCCCTTGGCAGAACAGCCTGCAGAAGTAACGACTAGGACTGATAGCAGCCAGAACGCTGCTTTCGCCCAAATATTTAGAAACTGTCGTGCAACGGAGATCAAGCCGTCATGAAATACCGCTTGCCACTCCTGCTGTTATGGCTGGCTGCACCAACCGCCATGGCCGACATTCCGTTGCTGCAGATGACCCAGACCGGCAGCGGGCAGGAATACAGTGCCAGCCTGCAGATCCTGCTGCTGCTAACATCGCTGTCTTTTCTGCCTGCCGTACTGCTGGTCATGACCAGCTTTACCCGGATCATTATTGTCCTGTCTCTGTTGCGCCAGGCACTGGGGGTTCAGCAGACGCCGCCCAACCCGGTACTGGTCGGGCTGGCACTGTTTCTGACATTCTTCATCATGAAACCGGTGTTTGACCAGGTCTACGTTCAGGCCGCAGAACCCTATATGAGCGACCAGCTGACATTGAAAGAAGCGGCTATAGCCGCCGAAGGTCCGGTTCGCGGTTTCATGTTGCGCCAGACACGGGACTCCGACCTGCTGCGCATGCTGGAAATTGCCGGCGAACCCACCGATTTACACGGTGCCGACGTACCATTCAGCGTACTGGTTCCGTCGTTTATTCTCAGCGAACTGAAAACCGCGTTCCAGATCGGGTTCATGTTGTTCATTCCGTTCCTGGTCATCGACATGGTGGTCGCCAGTGTACTGATGGCCATGGGTATGATGATGCTGTCACCGCTGGTCATTTCACTGCCCTTTAAGCTGATGCTGTTCGTCCTGGCAGATGGCTGGGGCATGACGGTCGGCACGCTAGCAGCGAGCTTCGGATAGCCCTATGTCACCAGAAATTGTCATCGATCTGTTCAGACAGGCACAGACACTGGTCGTCATTATGGTCGCGGTGATCATCGGCCCTGGCCTGCTGGTTGGTCTGGTGGTTGCCCTGTTCCAGGCCACGACACAAATCAATGAGCAAACGCTGAGCTTCCTACCCAAGCTGATGGTGACTTTGATCACTCTCGGCATTACCGGCCACTGGCTACTGGGACAACTCCTGACGCTGTTCGATCAACTGTTTCTGAGCATTCCAGGGATGATTGGCTGAGATGGTATCAACGGCAGAACTGACCGCATGGGTCGGCCAGCTCGTCTGGCCGGCCTGTCGTATCGGTGCAGCCCTGTGGCTGATGCCGCTGTTCGGCCGTAACAACCTGACCCGACATATACGACTCGTACTTTGTATTGCACTGGCCATTCTGACCGCACCGTTGCTGCCACCCTTGCCGACAGTTGAACCGATGTCGTTCAGCGCCCTATTCATCACGCTCCAGCAGATCCTGATTGGACTGGCCATGGGCTTTGTCATTCTGCTGTGGCAGGCCGTTTTTTCGTTCACCGGACAGGTGATTTCTATGCAGATGGGTCTGGCCATGGCCGTGATGAATGATCCGGCCAACGGCCCGGGTACACCACTGATTGGCAAGTGGCTGCAAACCATGGCATTGCTTATCTTCCTGGCCATCGATGGCCACCTGATCGTGGTGCAGGTATTGGTTGAGAGTTTTCGTACACTCCCCATCGGTATGACACCGGTCGAGTCTCATTTCATGCAACTGGTGATGCGTGGAGGCTGGCTGTTCAGCAGTGGCCTGTTGGTCGCACTGCCCGCTGTCATCAGCATGCTGATGGTTAACATGGCCTTTGGTGTCATGAACCGGGCAGCATCACAACTGAACCTGTTCACCCTGGGCTTTCCCATGACACTACTGCTGGGTCTGGTCACTCTGTTATTTACCATGGACAGCATGTCAGGCCTGTTTGTTGATCTAAGCGACCAGTCACTCCTGTTCCTGCGACAGTGGTCAGGAGGCTGAATGACAGACAGCGCCCAGGAACGCACGGAACAACCCAGTGAAAAACGCCTGCGAGAGAGTCGCGAAAAAGGCCAGATTCCACGCTCCAGGGAACTGGTCACGGCGTTGATTCTGTTAGCTGGCTCTGCACTGCTCTATGCCAACGCCGGTGTCATGGCTGAAACCATGGCCGGTATCCTGCGCCTGAACCTTGCACTGACCCGTGACACCATTTTTGCTGAGCAGCAGATGGGGATTGCTCTCCACAGCTCCCTGCGGGCTGCGTTTACAGCACTGGCTCCGTTTTTCATTACCTTGGTGCTCGCCGTATTTATCGGCTCTGTCGGACTGGGCGGCTGGATTATGAATCCAGACCTGATGCAGCCCAAATTTTCCCGCATCAATCCGGCACAGTGGTTTAGCAAGGTATTCTCGCTCAGTGCACTGATGGAACTGTTCAAATCTATTCTCAAGGTCAGCCTGGTGGTCGGTTGTCTGCTATGGCTGCTGTATGCCTATTACCCTCAACTGCTGACACTGTCTCGCATCCCCCTTCCGATGGCGTTTACTCAGGGCCTGGAAGTACTGGCGATCACCATGATTGCCTATGCCGCCACTCTGGGGCTGATCGCATTGATTGATGCGCCCTGGCAGCTGTTTCAGCACCGGCAAAAACTGATGATGACCAAGGAAGAGGTCAAGGAAGAATTTAAAAATCAGGATGGTAAGCCCGAAGTCAAAGCCCGTATCCGCCAATTGCAGCGAGAGGCTGCCAACCGGCGGATGATGCAACGGATACCGGAAGCCGACGTCATCATCGTCAACCCGACTCACTACTCAGTTGCCCTGCGTTACGCTCCGAAAAAGGCCGGCGCACCGTTTGTTATTGCCAAGGGCGTGGATGAAATCGCCCTGAAGATCCGTGAAATTGCCACGGAACACCGAGTCACGATCGTGGAATCCCCCGTGCTTGCACGGGCTGTTTATCACACCACCAAGATTGACCAGGAAATTCCCGGCGACCTGTATATGGCCGTCGCCCAGATACTGGCGTATGTCCAGCAACTGAAGCATTACAACCGGGGCGGCCAGCAACAGCCACCTGCAATGCCGGCGCTGGACCTGCCGCCCGATTACGCACACCGATACCCATCACCGGATAACGATATCTGATGACATTCATCACGAGGAGAGGATGAAGAGCGCTTCCATTCGACAGCACCTGCCTGCCGCCCATACTCATCTGGGCCTGCCGCTGCTCTTGCTGGCCCTGCTGGCCATGGTGACCCTGCAGATTCCACCACTATTGCTGGACATGCTGTTCACCTTTAATATCGCCCTGTCGCTGATTGTCCTGCTGGTCGCGGTGTATACCCTGCGGCCACTGGATTTCAGGGTATTTCCCACCATCCTCCTGGTCGCCACCCTGATGCGACTTGCCCTGAACGTTGCCTCGACCCGTGTCGTTCTTCTACATGGCCATAACGGCGGCGCCGCCGCGGGCAAGGTGATTGAAGCGTTCGGTAACGTGGTCATCGGTGGTAATTACGTGGTGGGTATCGTCGTCTTTACCATCCTGGTCGTGATCAACTTTGTGGTTGTCACCAAAGGTGGTGGACGTATATCAGAAGTTACTGCCCGCTTTACCCTGGACGCCATGCCGGGAAAACAGATGGCCATTGACGCCGATCTTAATGCGGGCCTGATCAACCAGGAAGAAGCCCGTCTCCGACGGGATGAGGTAAGACAAGAAGCGGATTTTTACGGCGCGATGGATGGTGCCAGTAAATTCGTCCGCGGTGACGCCATGGCAGGCCTGCTGATCCTGGCCATCAACATTATCGGTGGTGTCATTATTGGTATGTTGCAACACGGCATGCCGTTTGGCAGCGCATTCCAGACTTACTCGCTGTTGACCATTGGTGACGGTCTGGTCGCTCAGATTCCCTCCCTGATTCTCTCCACCACGGCAGCCATCATGGTGACGCGGGTGTCTGATTCTGAGGAAATGGGCAAGCAGTTTACCCGGCAGATGTTTGCTTCTCCGAAAGCACTCGCTGTAACGGCTGCCATTCTGATCATAATGGGACTTGTCCCCGGTATGCCGCACTTTGCGTTTGTGAGCCTCGGTGCACTGGCCGGTCTGATCGCCTGGAAAATGTATTCCCACGAACTGAAAGAACAGCATACCGGCAGTGAGCAAAAAGCCATCACAGAAAATATTGATGCACCGACGTCTGGCGAGTCGAGGGAGCTGTCCTGGGATGACGTACCCCAGGTGGATCTGCTGGGGCTGGAAATTGGCTACAAACTGATCGGCCTGGTCGATCGCAAACGTAATGGCGAACTGCTCGACCGGATCAAAGGTGTCCGCAAAGCGTTGTCCACCAAGCTGGGGTTCCTGATTCCTAGCGTGCATGTTCGGGACAATATACGACTTCCGGCAACCGCTTACCGGATCAGCCTGATGGGTGTAGCCGTCAGCGAAGGCGATATTCAAGCGGATCGTCTGCTGGCGCTCAATCCCGGCCAGGTGTTCGGTGAACTCGATGGCACGAAAACCACCGATCCGGCCTACGGCCTGCCAGCAGTCTGGATTGCGAAAGAGCAAAGGGATCAGGCAATCGCCCTGGGTTATACCGTTGTTGACCCGGCCACTGTGCTGGCAACCCATCTCAGCAAAATCATGGATGAGCACGCCCATGAATTGCTGGGATTCGAAGAAACCCAGCAACTGGTCGACAAGCTGGGACGTATTTCCGGCAAGCTGGTGGAAGAGTTGATTCCCGGGAAGATTACCTTAAGCACCCTGCGGACTGTATTTCAGCAATTATTGCTGGACAGGGTCCCCCTGACTGACCTCCGTACGATCGGCGGCGCATTGCTGGATGCCGCATCTCGTCACACACATCCAGTACTGTTGGCTCAGGATGTACGCTCCGCTCTGCGGCGCACCATCATTGATGACCTGGTAGGCATGGAGTTAACGATTCCGGTAATAACCCTGGCGCAACCACTGGAGCAATTGCTGCTACAGGCCTACCAGACTTCACAACAGACCGGTCAGTTTGCTCCGGATGCGATCCCATTGGATCCCAACGTGACCCGACAGCTGCAGCAATACATGCCGGAAGTAACCGAAAAGCAACAGACACTGGGCAAACGTCCCATATTGTTGGTTGCCCCCCAGTTACGCCCGTTGCTGGCACGCTTTGCCCGTATCTGTGCGCCCGAACTGCGGGTGATCTCTTACAACGAAATACCCGACAACCGGCAAATAGCCGTCGAAGCGACATTAGGCTAATAACAGGTACAACCCACTTCTCAATATCAGAGAACAGAGAGCCATCTTGAGCCTATCGACCGACAGGCTCAAGATGATCCACCAGTAATTGCAGTGTTCGGTTACCACGGAATTCATTGATATCCAGCTTATAAACCGCCCGAACTTTTCTGACCGAAAGATCCGGCCAGGTACCGGTATCGACATTAAAAGCGATACCATCAATCCAGTGATCGGCACCCGGACACATCAATACCATTTTCAGATGTTTTTCACCGACCAGACGTTGTTCGACTAGTTCAAAGCAACCATCAAAGACCGGCTCAGGAAAGTTCTGCCCCCAAGGTCCGCCCTCTCGTAACAGCTCGGCCGTTGCCATGGAGAAGTCATTCATTGCCAACTCCCCATCAGTCAACACTAAGGCTTTTAACTGGTCTTCCGTAATAATACGGCGTGCTTCCTCATCAAAGGCTGCTGTAAACCGATCATAATCTTTCTGTCGTATGCTCAAACCGGCGGCCATGGCATGACCACCAAATTTCAGGAGCAAACCGGGATTACGGGTGGCAATGGCATCCAGTGCATCGCGTATGTGAAAACCGGGAATGGAACGGGCTGATCCTTTGATTTCCCCGTCCTGACTGGCAGCAAATGCAATCACCGGGCGATGCAGTTTTTCTTTCACCCGGGACGCCAGGATACCAATCACACCCTGGTGCCAATCCTCCTGAAACAGGCACAGCCCCCACGGCAGCGACTGATCTTCATCCAATTCCAGCTTGGCCAGTTCCCGTAAGGCATCATCGCGCATACCTGACTCAATGGATTTACGTTCTTCATTCAAACTATCGAGTTCTGCAGCCATCTGCCGTGCCCGCAGGATGTCGTCAGTTAACAGCAGCTCAATCCCCAGGGACATATCATCCAGACGACCGGCGGCATTCAGGCGAGGCCCCAGGGCAAAGCCCAAATCCGTTGCCGACAGCGTATCCCTGCGACGCCTGGCAACATCCACCAGCGCCAATATTCCCGCACAAGCACGCCCTGCACGAATACGAGCCAATCCTTGATGAACCAGAATCCGATTATTGGTATCCAGGCTGACAACATCCGCCACCGTACCCAGTGCCACGACATCCAGAAAATCTGCCATATTCGGCTTTGCTACGCCGCTTTGTGCAAACCAGTCTCGCTCTTCCAGCGTCGTGCGAAGGGCACAGAGTACGTAAAAGATAATGCCGACACCTGCCGTATTTTTCCCGGGGAAAGGGCACTCCGGCTGGTTAGGGTTCACTATCGCATCAGCAGCAGGCAACTCTTTGCCTGCTAAGTGGTGATCAGTCACCACCACCTGCATGCCCAATGCCCTGGCAGCCTCTACACCGGCCATACTGGAGATACCATTATCGACCGTTACCAGCACATCAGGCTGCTTCGCCCTGGCAACTTCGACAATTTCCGGTGTCAGCCCATAGCCGTATTCGAATCGGTTCGGCACCAGATAATCCACCCAAGCTGCACCCAGAGCACGCAGCGCTCTGACAGCAAGAGCACTACTAGTCGCCCCATCACAGTCAAAATCCCCGACAATCAATATACGACGACGATTTATTACCGCATCGGCTAGGATCGTTGCCGCTTCACGGATGCCCTTCAGATCTTCATAGCTGTACAAACCCTTGAGGGTTCGGGCAAGATCCTGGTCATTCAACACACCCCGCGCAGCATAAATGCGCTGTAACAACAGCGGCATGTCTGCAGGAAAGGATGCATGGGACAGATCGGGCGTGCGTTGCACAATAGAAAGTGTCATAGAGGCGATACAGAGTTGTGAATGAGAAAGCCAACGGCGCTTACTGGTCATCCATTCTACCAGTTGTCGCCAGGACTCTGCACACCCATGATACCGGCTCATTGACGCTGCACTCTGCAGAGCAGTATCAGCTTCTTACACAACCATCGTTGTTTGTTAGCCGGACTTTCACACTATCTCTATCTCTTGTCATATAAAGCACCAGACAACCAATACAAGCGACAGTGATCAAAAGCAAAACCGGTGACCAGACGATCTCTGTTTTCTGTATCAACCAGGTTGCCGCCAACGGTGCACAACCGCCAAAGATCGCAAAGCCAGCGTTATAGGTAAAACCAATTCCCGTGTAGCGGACTTCTGCCGGAAAAAGCTGGAGCAACATGCCCGGCCCGGCAATACTGACCACTCCGGTCAGAATGGCACCCAAAATAAATGCCGGCGCCAACCACTGCTCAGACTGAGCCGGCAAATAAAAGATTGGAAATATCAGCAAAAACTCCATGATCAGTGCAAAGAAAAACACTTTGCGAATACCGACTCGATCCGCGATAAAGCCCACGCCAACGGAACATAACCCGGCCAACAACAACACGACACCACCCACCAGTGACAGCCATTGCCGGGATTCAGTGAATACCGTTTCGAGATAGGTTGGCCAAAATACATTGATGAGAATGGTGGTTGTGCTATTCAAAGCAATACTTAGCACACCACATATCACTTCAACCCTGTGACGTTTAAACAACGCCGTCAACGGTACGGTCACAATGCCTCCCTGCCGCTGAAGCTGTGTGAATGACAGTGTTTCCTGAAACCGTGTTCTGATCACAAAGCCGATCACGCCCAGTAATCCACCGATCCAGAATGGGATACGCCAGCCGAAATCGGTCATGGTATCAATCGACATAAGCAGCAATAGCCATGCATGTACCAGGTATCCCAAGGTCAGTCCGGCGAACATACCCAGCACAATGCAGCCACATCCTGCATAGCACTGTTTTGGCAAAATCTCTCGAATATACGTGAACGCTCCGCCTGACTCCCCGCCCATGGACAACCCCTGCAGCAGGCGCAGCATTAGCAACGAGATAGGCGCGACAATGCCTATCTCATGGTAACCAGGCAAACACCCCATCAGCGCTGTCGATGACGCCATCAGCAGCAGGGTCCAGGCAAAGGGTTTCTTCCGTCCCCGGCGGTCGCCATGGTGTCCGAACAACACACCGCCCAGCGGACGCACAAGGTAACCGGCACTGAAGGTGGCAAAAGTTAACAGCAACCCTTCCACCTGTGCTTCGGCAGGAAAAAAAACGGATGACAGGTACGGCGCCATCAAGGCATAAATCAGAAAGTCGTAGGTTTCCAGTACACAACCCAGTGCTGTGATAATGACAAACTTTCGCGTTTTTATATGGCTATTCTGTGCGCTGCTCACTGCATCGATCCTTTTTTAAAACAGAAAAACATGGCACACAGCCGGATAGCTGCCAGATTTTTTCTGTAAAGGATTCAGGTAAAACGGCGAACAACAAAAAGGCCGGTATGTTTACCGGCCTTTAGAGAAAGTTGAAAACAACTTAACGTAGTGTCGTGGCAATAAACTCATGCACGGCAGAAAGCGAATTGGGCAATACCGTCATTCGCTCTTCACGGCTATGCAGATCCTGCAAATGATGTGGCAACGCCGGTGCATCCAGTCCCGCCGCCAGGATAGCATCCGGGAACTTGACTGGGTGGGCCGTTGCCAGCGTGATAACCGGTACCTCGCTGGAAGCATGGCAATCACGTGCCGCTTTGACACCTATCGCTGTGTGAGGATCAAGCAGGTATTCAGTCCGATCAAAGACCTGCCGAATCGTCGCAACCGTTTCGTCGTCATTGGCACACTGGCTATCAAACAGGGTTTTCACTGATTGCCAGCGGGATTCATCAATGGAGATCGCCCCTGAAACATCAAACTCAGTCATTAACTCGGCCATAGCTTTGCCATCACGGTCATGGAGGTCAAACAGCAAACGTTCGAAGTTGCTCGAGACCATAATGTCCATACTCGGCGACAAAGTATGCCCCAGTGATTCCTTGCGATAACTGTTTGCACTGAAGAACCGGTGCAAAATATCGTTTCGGTTGGTGCCGACAATCAGCTGCTGAACAGGTAATCCCATTCCACGAGCAATGTAGCCGGCAAAAATATCCCCGAAATTCCCCGTGGGCACGGCAAAGGACACCGGCCGGAACGGCCCCCCCAGCGACAATGCTGCATGGAAGTAGTACACCACCTGCGCCATGATCCGCGCCCAGTTGATGGAATTCACCGCCACCAGCCGGCGCTCCCCGTTCAGGAAACCCTGTTCCGCAAAGCTGGCCTTCACGATAGCCTGGCAGTCATCGAAATTCCCTTCGATCGCCAGGTTATGCACATTGTCACTGAGCACAGTGGTCATCTGACGACGCTGCACCTCTGACACCCGGTTATGGGGGTGCATGATGAAAATATCGACGTGATCACTATGGCGACAACCTTCGATGGCGGCAGAACCGGTATCGCCGGAAGTCGCTCCCAAAATCACCGCCCGCTCATCACGCTGGCTCAGGAAATGATCCAACAGACGCCCCAGTAATTGCAGGGCAAAGTCCTTGAACGCGAGGGTGGGTCCGTGGAACAGTTCCATCACCCACTCATTCGTGTCCAGCTGTGTTAAAGGGGCGACAGCACTGTGTTTGAAGCCTGCATACGTGTCTTCAATAATCGCACGGAGCTTTTCATCTTCAATGGTTCCGCCCACAAACGGACGGATGATTTCGTAAGCCAACCCGGAATAGGACAATCCGGCAAAACCGGCAATTTGTTCAACGGTAAAACGGGGCAGCTGTTCGGGAACATAAAGACCACCGTCCGACGCCAGGCCGGCCAGCAGTACATTCTCAAAATCCAGCGCGGGGGCAGCGCCACGGGTACTGATATATTTCACACTGTCTTCCTGCTGTACTTCCGTTTATGACGGCGCCTGCGCACCTGTTATTGTGACCGCCCTGCCCGTCGTTGGTTCACAGGTACAGACAGGGCAACAGGGATAGATCGCTTACTTCTCCAGGTGATCGACACGAATCCGGATGATGGAACCGGTCACATCAGCGAGCTGCTCCAACTCAATGATCGCGGTATCCATGATGGCTTCAAGAGTTTCATGGGTCAGGATCACGATGTCAGCACAGCCGTCGCCTTCACGCACTTCTTTCTGCATGAGTGCATCAATATTGATGCCGTTGTGACTGAGGATCTCTGTCACGCGGGTGAGAACGCCCGGGTGGTCACTGACATGGAGACGCAGGTAATAACTGCAGTGAATTTTGTCGATAGACAGCACGGACGTCTGTTCATCACTCTTAACAAAGCCCAACGGTGCAACCGCTGCCGAAGAGGCATCCAGAAGCCTTGCCACATCCAGAATATCTGCAATCACAGCGGAAGCCGTCGCTTCGCTACCTGCTCCGGGTCCGTAGTAGAGGGTCTGCCCGACAGCATCACCTTCCATCAATACTGCGTTCATCACACCATCCACACTCGCCAAAAGGTGTTTGGCCGGCATCAGGGTCGGGTGTACGCGTAGTTCGACACCTTCGCTGCGACGACGGGCAATGCCCAGATGCTTCATCCGGTAACCTAATTCGGCGGCGTATTGAATGTCCCGAGGCGTGATGGCACTGATACCTTCGGTATAGGCTTTATCAAAATGCAGGGGGATTCCAAACGCATTGGATGCCAGGATGGTCAGCTTGTGTGCGGCATCAATACCTTCCACATCAAAGGTGGGGTCAGCTTCTGCATAACCCAGCTCCTGAGCCTGCTTGAGGACATCAGCAAACGGGCTGCCCTTATCGCGCATTTCGGTCAGGATAAAGTTACCGGTGCCATTGATGATACCTGCCAGCCACTGTATTTTGTTGGCAGACAAACCTTCACGCAATGCCTTGATCGCCGGAATACCGCCCGCCACACCGGCTTCATAGGCAACAATCACACCCTGCTCCCGGGCAGCTGCAAAGATCTCGTTCCCATGCTCGGCAATCAGCGCCTTGTTGGCCGTCACCACGTGCTTACCATTGGCGATGGCTGTCAGCACCAGTTGCTTGGCGGTGTCATAACCGCCAATCAGTTCAACCAGGACATCGACATCGGGATTGTTGGCGACATCAAAGATATCACGGGTCACATTCATACCCGTCGTATCACAGGCGGGGTTATCCCGCCTCGCGCCAATCTGCTCGATTTCTACACTGCGTCCCAACCGCCGGGCAATTTCCTCGCGGTTCCGGACAAGTACATTGACGGTTCCACTGCCGACTGTTCCCAGTCCACAGATGCCTACTCTGACCGGTTTCAAACTGGCACCCCGCTCTATGACACGCCGACGATGCGGCGGTTGTTCTTTATGTTTATTGCTTTTTTCGGGCAGATAACCCGACAGGTGACCGATTATAGCCTTAACTTCAGGCACTCTGCGACCGTTAACCGACGGTTAAACGAACAGGAAAAATGCAGAAAAGAAGGATGATTGAAGAAAAATGGTCTTTCTGGCAGACGCAGGAATCGGGATCACGAAACCATGAAGAATTCCCTGAAACCCAATAATACGTGCCTACCAAGGCAGCCTGCCTGAATAAGCGTCAACTCTCGTAGGGATCAACAGAAGGGCCGGAATCTGATTCTTCAACGACATCTTTACGCGTCGACTCCACGATACCCAGCACCTCTTTGCGCAGAGACTCTTCGACCCCGATCTCTACCAACGTCTCTTCCAGACAACCGGCTACGATATCAAACTCAGCATTCGTGACCCCCAAGCCAGCATGCGCTTCACGCAGCCCCCTGACTTCATCATCCAAAGGGCCCTCAAACGCTATAGAAAGAAAGGCGGCCTGTTTTCTGGCCAGCTTGTCCAGATCGAGGTTATAAAAGTAATGTCCGACAACCGGGTGATTCGACACCTTGTCATAAAAAACATTCACCGCCAGCAGAATAGCCTGACCACCGCCAATTCGATCATAAAGCGTTGCCATGATTTCCTTTCTCCCAGTCATTCCTTTGTCTGGCACAACCAAAAACAGTGATCACACATGTCCTGCAGCGTGCGACTGATATCCTTTTGGCTGTTACAGATAACCCTTCCCTATTCATACAGCTTATGCACTCATTACCTCATTACAAGCGCCCATCATTATATTCCCCCCTTTCTGTAGCCACGCCTTTGCTGACCACATTGCAAAAAATGACTGACACCCTCAAAAAAACTTTTGAATTACAGAACGTTATCCTTTAAAGTACGCGCCGCACCCAACGAGACGGTTCACGAATCACGGGTGAGATCACGGGGTATAGCGCAGTCTGGTAGCGCGCCTGCTTTGGGAGCAGGATGTCGGGAGTTCGAATCTCTCTACCCCGACCAAACACTGAAAGCCTGTCACTGACAGGCTTTTTTTATGCCTGATACTTTCTCCCGCCCTGCATTCACATTGCATAAAGCAACCATCACCCAATAAAAAAGCCCTGTTTTATCAACAGAGCTTTTTCTAGGGTCCAGCCAGAGCATTCACCCTGGCTTATTGCATCCTTTACCCATGGGGAATCATTTATCCACAAGGGCATCCTGATCGGTTCGCGGGTTAATCTCAGATACCACCGGCGTATGACCCGGCATCGGTACAAATACCTCTTCCGGTCCAGTAATAATCGGCGGCCGCTGCTGCAGTCGGAAAATAAAGAATACCGCCAGCGCCAGCATAATCGCCGCCAACGAGACAAACAGACCATTCGGGGCAACCTTCATCATCACCGAGGAACCCAACGGCCCGATGGTCGCGCCCAAGCTGTAAGCCAGCAGCATTCCCTGTGTCGCGGCCACCATATCTTCCGGCGGCATATGGTCACAACCATGACTGATAGCCAGGGGATACAGGGTAAATATCACGCCACCCAACAGGAAGAGCCATACCCACATGAGGGCATTGAACAGTGACAATATCAGGAATATCGACACCGCCACCCCCAGGAAACTGATCGCAATCAGCACCTTTCGACGGTCCATCCGGTCAGAAAGACGACCTACCGGGTATTGCAGCAACATGCCACCCACTATCGTGATCGCCACCAGGTTACCGGTCGTTTTCTCATCTATCCCCTGCTCCGCAAAGTGCAATGGCAGCAGACCATATAGGGAGCCAATCGCCAGACCACTGGCCATACAACCTAACAGACCTGATGGTGTCAGTTTGTAAAGCTTAAGGATATTCAGTGCTGACGGCGGATGGATAGGCGGCGCCGGCAAGCGGGTCAGTGACGGCGGCATACTGGACGCCGCCAGCAATGCCAGAATCACCAGAAATGGCTCATAACCCTGAACACCAAACGGCCCAAGGAACATCTGCCCTGCGGCACTCGCACCGTAATAGGAAATCATATAAAGCGCCAGCAGTGTACCCCTGTTGGACGGCTCACTACCGGATAACAGCCACGACTCCACCACAAGAAAAATGCCAGCCACAGCAATCCCTGACAATAAGCGCAATACCTGCCAGAGCACCAGGTCAGAAACCAACCCCTGTATTCCTACAATCGTTCCCAGCAAGGCCATAAAGGCAGCAAAAGCCCGGATATGACCGATGGCACTGATCAGCCGTTCCGTTCGGAAAGCGCCCAGCAGCAAGCCAAAATGATATAACGCAGCCGCCAGACCGATTTCAAAGCTGCCGCTCCCCTCCAGATTGAGGCGCAACGGGACCAGCGACATCAGGTAGCCATTTGCCGCAGAAAAAATGGTCAACCCCACCAGCGGCGCCACAAAGGAACGAAACCCGCCAAACATAAAACACCCTCAAAACAGGAAGTGAGCAGAAAATGGCGCAATCTATCACGTAGAAAGCCCCTGCAAGCATCAGCATATACCGTCATCCGAAATCGACACGCACAGACACCTCAGGACAACATCTATCAGTGCTGAACACCGATCAACCGGGCATCCGGAACAAGCTGGGCTTCGACAGGTGCGGAAGCCGGAAGTTCAATACCAAAGACTGATTCAAGTAAAGGGTGATACTCGGCTGCTACTACCTGACAATAAGAGCAGCAAGTTCCGCTCTGTCAGGTCAGCACCTCCGTATTCAGTAGAAAGCAAGCATCTAGACTTGGGCGATAAACAACCGTTCGGTTGCGGTAAGACGCCTGGGACGAAGACTGGGTCCAGACAACCCGTTCGACACAATGTGAAACCGTGCTGGTCCGCAGGGTGAATCGCTATAAGACATTCAGCGCTGCAGTCGGGGTTGTGGGCGTATTCAATCCTGTCCAGAAAACGCTGTACATCTACTGCCATAATCGCTTTCAGGAAAAGGTAAAACAAGGACTGATAATAGACGATGCATCCCCCTCACTAATGCGAGGTGAATAATGACGGACTGGAAAACCGAAATAACCGAGAATCAGAAATAACAACGCCGTGATAAACACGGCGCATTGATCAAAGCCTAAAAAACAGAAGCAATTACTGCTTGGTCACAGTCTGCTCAGGCAGTAGCCCCATCATCTTGGCAAGATCCTCTGCGGGACGATAGCCGGGAATAGAGGTGCCATCTTCCAGGAATATCGCCGGTGTACCACGAATTCCCATTTTCACGCCCAGTTCGTACTGCTCATCAACCGGATTAATGCAGGACTTCTCAGGGATGGAGCCGCCACTCTTGAGGATATTCATAGCCTGTCTGGGATCATCAGAACACCAAGCCGATACCATCTTCTTATAGGCTGATGAACGCTGCCCACCACGGGGAAAAGCCACGTAACGCAACTCTATACCCAAGCGGTTCAACTCACCCACCTCAGTATGCAGTTTCCGACAATAGCCGCAGTCCACATCAGTGAAGGCATAAACTACACCCTTAACCTCGCCCTCCGGCGAAAAGATAATCATGTTCTTTTTCGAAAGTTCTGCCAACTCCGCCTTGTTGGCCCTTGACCTGACACTATTGGTCAGATTATCAATCTTGCCATTTTCCAGCTTCAGCAGATCGCCCTGAAAAAGGTACTGGCCATCCGCACTGGCGTAGAGCACATTACTGCCAGACAGCACAACTTCATAAACCCCTTTCAGAGGCGTTTCACTCACAGACTCAATGGGAATGGTCGGATCCAGCGCTTTCAAGCTATTCCGGATACTCACAGACGCTTTATCACTGGAGGATGCCCCGGCCGCCGCCTCCTTTGCATGCCCCCCTGCGGAGACCAGCAAGAGCAACGACGCAAGATAAATTGAAAAGAACCGCATAAGCATCCTCATTCAGTCAATAACGGATAGTTTAACCATAGTCCCAAACGGCATAGTGTACCGAGTCATCCCCCAATTCACGACACCCAAAATAAACGATTCATACCATTACCCCCTCGGGTGATGTTCGGCAAGGAGCTGCTGCAGGCGATGCCTGGCCACATGGGTATAAATCTGCGTGGTGGATAGGTCACTATGCCCCAGCAGCAATTGAACAACCCGCAAATCAGCACCATGATTCAGCAGATGAGTCGCAAAGGCATGCCGCAACGTATGGGGAGACAGCGGCTTGTTAATACCAGCCTTTACTGCATATTTTTTGATGCGATGCCAGAAGGTCTGCCGCGTCATGGGCCTGCCCTGCCGACCGGGAAACAAGGTGTCAGTTCGACTCTCACCCAACAGCACCGGCCGGCCATGCGTCAGATAACGCTCCAACCAATCAAGGGCATTTTCACCCAACGGCACCAGTCGCTCTTTACTGCCCTTGCCCAACACCCTGACCACACCCTGCCTAAGATTGATATTGCCTGTTTTCAGTGCAACCAGCTCCGAGACCCGTAATCCGCTGGCATATAAGAGTTCCAACATGGTACGGTCCCGCAACTCCAGCGGCCGTTCTGTGGATGGCGCCTGAAGCAACGCTTCCACATCCGCCTCACTGAGCGACTGTGGCAGTTGACGCCCCAACTTAGGTGACTCAATCAGTGACACTGGATCTTCACTAATCAACTCCCGACGCAACAGGTAACGATAAAACCCCCGAATCGCTGACAATACACGGGCTGTTGACCGAGCGCTGTAAGCCTGCTCTGTCCGCCAGCCAAGAAATTGCTGAAGCAACACATGGCTGGCTTCAGCCAGTGTTTTACCGTGTTGTTCGAGCCAGCCAGACAGCTGCTCCAAATCCCTTCGATACGCCGAAAGGCTATTATCCGACAATCCCTTTTCCAGCCAGAGACTTTCAAGAAACTGATCAATTAGAGTATTCGACACACACTATTCCTATGTTTTCATCTGCCGCATTGAAACATGTTCAAGCGTTAACAGTCATAACACTGCATCTTGCCATAGTTTTAACTCAATCAATCCCTCAAATGTGATCAGCAGATAAAACAGTATTAGCTGTCTTCCGAGAAACACCCCACAACCATTTGAACACATTTTTATGACCCAGCAAGGAAGGCCAGAATACGATATGCAGACCCATAGTAATGTTACCTGTTGAGTTTAAACCGTGACAGGTGTGTTCCACACTATGTCAATAGCTATTCACGTTCATTGTCGACAGGTGAATCATACTCACTGCGGCTGCTTTTTCACCTGACCATTATGGACATCTACACTGGCCAAAGGCTTTGGCAAGTCGACATAATCAAATACATTCATAGGATTTAACCATTCACAACAATTCTAAAAGCTGGGAAATATGTGCAAGCATTCTTCACAATGACTGAATCGCATAAGCGCACAGAAAACGCCATATAGCGTTCAGCAGGATCTGTCCCATACAAGGCGTATGGCTTGAATCAATCTCACTTAGAAAATTTGTAACTCCATGCATACTTTGTATAACAGAAAGAAACAAATGTTGTGATTAGCAATCAGTAAAACAGAGCAAAACTAACAAATAGTATCAACACAGGAACTTTACGTCATTTTTTAAACCTTAGGGTTAAGACAGTCTTTCTGACTATCAATCAAAAAAATGCATGGAATGAGAGACTGAATTTGCAATTTAGGGGGGAGTTAAATTCCAAGCATGCGCTATCCGAATCCGCCCAATGAATGTAATCAACAATATAGTTTTCACTATTGATACAGGCTGCAGGCAAATGAAACGAATAGTTTGTGGTAATAGCTTGGAGTTTTAAATACACGCACCATTGAATGGAGAGAATGCAGATGATTAGTGGCACAACAAGTGTAAGTGGTAGTCCTGAAAGCCAACGCAGCAGCCGGTCCGGGACCTCGGGCGCAACCTCGCAGGCAAGTCAATCAGGGCAGCAGAGGAAGACAGGAGACTTTACCGCGCAAACAGGTGCCTATGGAAAGCATGCATCAAAGACCGTAGAACACTTGAGAGATCCTTTGGTTTATTTAAATCTAAATCGTCATACAAAGCACTGCCTGACATGCATGGCTAAGTCTCCTATTATCAGAAAAGTAATGAATGATCACTGGGAAAATCTATTCCAAAAAAGCTACCTAAAAGAAGAAGCGAAGGCACAAAAAAAAGCGATTAAATCAGGGGAAACATTCAATAGCCGGGTTCGCGAAGATATCAAAGGTATTCTGCAATGTATCGGTGCCAAAGATAAAACCTTATTAAAGCAAATCAGCGAGAGCCCCCTTAGTGCAGCAGGGATTAGTCGATTACTGCAACAGTGCTGCAACATCCGTATGGATTTGCTTGCCAGTTTAGCGCATCAACCTTCACATCCAATACTGTGCACACAAAAAACCAATTTTATATACACTACGCCTGATGAGCAGACATTGACCATTTGGCATGCCAGACGGCAACACTGTGACGACTACGATGAAGCGAATAATTTCAGTGCACGCGCATTAACGAATCCACAGAACTCCGATTACACAGATGTCCAATATGACCCGCAGACCAAGCAGGTATTAGTAATGCATGGTTTTTCTGCAGGTCAGCACTGCGTGCTGTTCGATTATGAAGAAAGTCAGAGATTTGCTGCTTGTTATCTTCGCGTCCATCATAGTGTTCCCCTGGATGTTTTAAGAACCAAAGAGCTTGAACCCATTGACAGGATGTTTGACGGCAGTGAGACCTTTCGCCCACACATGCAGTTCAATAAAGAGGGCACCTATATGCTCATCCGTCCCAACTGCATGGACGCGTATTGCTTCACCAGAAATCAAGAATATGGCACCTTTGACCCTATTGGCGTGATCAATCACCAGAATGAACCTCTCACTCAGATTCTGTTCAGCCCTAACAATACATTCATGATTTCCACATCAGAAAGTATGGAAGTATTCTGGAGGCATGACCCTGAGACTTCATTACTTGAATCAAATCGCTGCGAGTTACCGACAGGTATCGATTCACTTAGAGACATCAATAAAATGTGGTGCCCAACGGATAAACAATGCATCAATGTATTAGCAAATGGACGGACTTTTACCCAAAATTTCAATGAGACCACACTTGAAATATCCAGTGCAGAAAAAAACCTGCCGCCACTGGCGTCCTGTGATGTCGCCGTTGTCCCACTCGACACCAACCGCTTCATCAGTTTGCACTCACAAACCACAACGGGACGGTTAACCTCATCATCACCGGCGATCAAACTCAATCAAGTTGACTCAACCACTGGAAAAATAGAAAACCTACGCTCAAAACAATTTTCCGATCAAACAATACTTCGTAGCTGCATCAGTGAAGGCGAGAATTTCTTTGCAGTGATCACCCAAAGCAAGAAAAAGAAAAAAGGGGGAATCAATTCATACAATCTATACATCTACTACAAGAACGCTTTCAGTGATTGGTCTGCCGCTCAGAACATCGATTTAAAGCCTTATACAACGAATTTTCAGGGCAGCAATGGCGCGGACTTCGGCGTCATGAAATTTAGCCCTGATGAAGCGATTTTCGCCATGCGAAAACACAGTGGCCAAATTGACCTCCATCATAGGGAGCCCGCCCCCAAAAAAGGTGAGTACACCTGGGAACAAACCGCTTTTATTCAGGCGAATGATATTAGTGATTTTGTTTTTAGCCACAACAGTCAAATGATAGCCGTTATACATTCAAACAAAACGTCCATCAGTTTATTTACACAGAATAATAAAGCACATTCATGGATAGCTCTTGATGAAACATCATTACCCAATGAAGCGACCGTTGTTGCTGCCGAATTCAGACAGGATGATCACCAATTGCTTGTCACCTCGAGTGATAACAACTTGCATTTATATAATCTCGTCTACAGCTTGCCTGGCATCGATAGAAGTCAGGAAGAAAGTAGCCTGTCAGGATCTGACACTGAATCCGGCGAGTTCGCCAGGGCTGGACTGCGAGGCACACTGAAAAGATCCTTGTCCAAAGCCGGTAAATCGTTGACTGGTTCAATATCGAACATCGGTAAAGCAATCGCCGCGAAGAAATCAGGCACCTCTCCAAAAGAACAAGACGTGTCTGATACTGAAAAAAAATCTTCGTCATTCTCTACGCTGAAACGCACACTCAGCCTTAAAAAGAAAAAAGGAGTAAGCAGGCAAGACTCCTTGAAAAAAGAAAAAGACGTTGCTGTCGACCCATCAGCCAAAAAGGATCAAAAAACAAAGAAAGAGTCTGCAGCAGCTACAACGATCACAGCAAGTTCATCGCAGCAGGATCAAGCTCAAGTGGTTACTCAAATGGTTGAGCGTAGAGATGAACTGACAGCGGAAACAGTGGAGACTCTACCCTCGGAAGAAAGAACCTTTTCGTATGAGCAGCAAATAACGCCAACAGTGGAGCAGGCGCCTGAACAGGAAACGGGAGCAATGGCGCATTTGCCTCCTGATGAAGACACCACTTCTTATGAGCAACAAGCAGAGCCTGAGGAATCCACCGACTCCTTCTACTCTAATTCATTCGAAGGGAGTCTGGAGGGGCAACTAGACGTCATTACTGCACCAGAAGCGGAAGAGACACCTACTGCAACTGCATACCAATTTGACGAAAAAATGGTCGAAAAACTCAGACAAGGCCTTATTGAAAGACGCAAAATATCTGATACACAAAAACCTAAAGACCCAGATGCTTTCGGGAGGGCACAAGCAGAAGCAGAGCAGCAAGCTCAGTATCCTATGGGAGAGGATGAAGCAGAAGAAGGCGCTTATGCAGCGGAATATAGTCTCTATGGTGAGACTCAGGTTACTCAATATGCCGAAGATTCCGCGGCTACCTCCCATTATGCTGAGACAAGCCAAAACACGGTTGCAAGCGAAGAAGTTGGCGGTACTGTTGAGCAGCCTTCCAGTGAAGCCAGCAGCACTATTCATACAATAGAAGCTGAAGCCGTAGACACTGAGCCCAAAGCGACGGGAGAAGCATCACCTGCTGCACCACCGCTGCCAGAGGAAATAGCAGTTGCAGAAACAGACGTGGCTGAAGCTGAGACCGAGACACCTGCTGAAACAACTTCACAAGCAGAAGAAGCAGGTATCACCGAAGCCGAAGAGAAGTCCGACACTCGTTCAGAAAGTGACGAGGACTCAGATAATCTATTACCATCGGATATGGATTTCTCTGACGACGACTAAATAACAGAGTCTAGCCAACATAAAAAGTGAATGCGATTTTCTCAATAAACAGAACGCTGTTATCAAACGAAGTTGCCGACTATACGATAAAAAAACAGGTAATCCATAGAGTAAGCAATGCATTACTCTATGGATTACCTATTACATTCTTTATATCCATATCAATAGCGCATGATTTAATCATGCAGGTGGACACATCATTTAATCCTATTTTTGAAAAAAATAGTACTCAAGCCTCATCAAAAAAAACACCACATGCAAAGCAACACTTACAGAATGCCGACAGACCTTGAACTAATTGACGCAAGATTTGTCTCTAACAACAATCCATTTTCAATATTTGACGATTGGAATAACAACCGCTTTTCGACCAGCATACTCCGGAGGTATCATGGAACCAACACAATCACCTACACATAGGACAACACAATTAACTGAGACACCTGAGATCAGGGAAGAAGCATCAGGTGGCAGCCCTGACGACAGCACACCCTATATACCCAAGGCTTCAACAAGCAAGGAGAGTAGTGTCAGCTGGTTTGAACGAAAAAAAAGCCCTACTAGCCCATCCCTGTCATCACTCAGTCCGATGAGTAGCGGAGACTCGAGTATGGAGAGTGAAACAGCTAGTAAAATGACGCCATATGGACAATCGAAAAAAGTCAAACTTGGCAGACAGCAATCGATAAGGCTACAAAAACTAAAAGAAGCGGGGCTAAAGGATAATCACCGTGGAAGCAGCAGCGCAGCAGCCGTAACACCCACAACAACCGCAACACCCACAACAACCGCAACACCCGCAACAACCGCAACAACCACTACACCCACAACAACCACTACACCCGCAACAACCACAGCACCTGTAACAACCGCAGCACCCGCAACAACTACAACAACCGCAGCACCCACAGGCACAATCGTCACAACCCCTCTACCCTCAGTATCCAAACGAATTGCCATGTTTCAAAGAACAGTTGAGTCTCAGAAGTATTATGAAAAAATCGCCAGTGCTCGCGCGCTACGTGAAGCACAAACACAAGGTATAACACCCTCGGCAGTGGATCCTAAAAAATCTAAAGCATTAGAAGAGGCATTAACAAAAGCCGAAGAACAACTAAAAATGTGTAATGATGACGTAACACAAGTCAGGCAATGGCGTAAGACTTATCTACAAACACAAAAGGACATCATTGATATAGAAACTGTAAGAGACAACACTCTTAGAAAAGAAATAGCCATTATACTAAAGGATGCAGGTTTCACCTTCGTGGAACATCAGGCAATTGAATTAGAAGAGCATGAGAAAATTGCTGAACCAGAAGAGGATGAGACAACTGCTGAACAAAAAAAGCATGAGATGCTTTTAAACAACTGTTGGGATGAGAATCAATTATCACTAAATGCTTCAAAAAAAGGGTTAACCCAATTATCAACTTCATGGATAAACAAAAACTGCGATGAGAATCTACTTAAGATTGACGGTTCTTTTAATGAATTAACACACGTGGACACCTTAGACGTAAATCCTGTCATTTTGGACTTTTCATATAATTTACTAGAAACAACACCAGACATTTTAACTTATCAACACGCCAGCAATTTGCGATTTACTTTCCTTGACAGCAATAGGATTACAACATGCAAACTAAAGGACAAACTAAAAAAATCAGAAACAAAAGTACCTAAAACAACATTCATAACTCTCGAAAACATCATAAGTTATGGTTCCCCTATTCCAGTACCTCTTGCCCACCTATTTACTGCAAAAAACTTATGCCTTTTAAGTCTTTCACACAACCCAACACTTCAGAGCCTCAGAGTCCCTAAAAATTTCGCAGGTATTGTTAATTTGATGCACTCACTGCCAGACGGAAGAGCTGGAGCCGAACTACTACAGTCTTACGTACATGGCAGAAGAAAAGCTTCAAACGAGATCTGGCCCGCTCTACCAACACCAAATCATAAGCGTTTAATAAAATTCGATGAGGACTATGCGCAACAATACGATCAATCATATCCTGACCCAAAAGCATTAATCAGAAAACGTAGCAAATTAATAAAACTTGCGACAGAAATGAAAAGTGTAGGGAAAGCCTGCCTTATTGTTACAATAAAGGAATGTTACAATGCTTCAAGCACATGGTCAGCATTTCATGCTTGGTATAATCAGGCGAATGTAGCATTACCAGAAGAAGGTCCTTTTTTAGCTGATCAAAAATGGCAGAATGCTTGTGGCGGCAACCAGCATAAAATGGATACTATTCGTAACTATTTTCATCTAATAGCAAATCATGAGATCGATCAAACTGACAATAGCAGCAAGCAAATGCGAAAAGCCCTAGCTTACAATGTTTGCAATATCATTGACCAAATCAATAATGACACAACGCTATTCCATGAATGTTATCAACTGATTGAAGAACTTTATAATAAACGCGTATCCCCTCAAACCAAAGGCAACTACTTTGCCCGTTGCCTAGTGGAATTACAAGAAATCAAAATGATGATCATGATGATTGAAGCAAGTAGAGGCGATCAGCCATTACTTCCTCTTTGTGAGGTGATCAGAAAGCATATGATTCTCAAAACATTAAATGAATATATTAGAAAGAAATTACCTGAGGATTTAGTCGAGAAATACGGAGAAGCAAGAGTCGTCAACGAATTGATCTTAATGTACCAAAATCTCCTGCAGGAAGACGACGAATTAGATTTGCTGTCCATTCTAGACTGTTATGACACAGACGATCAGACAAGCACCGACAATACAAACGACCAGAAAAGTATTGGCGAAACAGATGATCAGGGCAGCATTGAAGAAACAGACGATCAGGACAGCATTGAAGAAACAGACACCCAAAGCAAAAGAAAACCTGCATCTCTAATCGGCACTCTGCAATCGGAATACCAAATCCCTCATAAAAACATTATAGAAATAAAGTTCTGGCTTAAATTTATGCTGGCAGATCGTGATTTATTAACAATGGAACTGGAATCTAATAGGTTTTGGTTGACTGCCATCACGAGAGTTTTACATGAGAATTTAAAGAAAAGTGAACAATCGTATGCAGAATCATCAACTGCGGTTTCAACAGAGCAGGAACCCGATGATGAAACAGATATCGCAAATGCACTACGCAATTTATTTGGTGATCAACAACAGGAAGCTGAAGAGCCGACAAAAGAGCAGATAAAAGAACTAACCATGGCTGTGAGTACTTATTACACACCAGATACAGATAAATCAAAACCTTCTGAATGGTTGAATATTGAAGAAAAAGCTTCAAAGGCAGTACCTAACAGAATTAAACATTCGCCCTTTATTTAAAAACTGCGGCATAAGTAACATTTAAATAAAACCAAATTTAAAAAGGTCACAAGCAAGAGTCTCCATCAAGAAAGATGGAGACTCTTGCTTAGAAAAAAACGAAAAACACCTCTCTGAAAGCACAATCAGCGATGCCATTCAGTCGACGAGCCCCTGTGTCATCTACCTGCAAGTAACCACAAAAAAAAAAAAAAAAAAAAAAAAAAAAAAAAAAAAAATAGACAAGAAATGGATGATCTAATGGGTTTAATCATTAACAACATACTAGGAAAGATAAACACACTCAAAACACTAGATCACCACCCTCAGCTACAAAAATTTCAAATAAAAATTCAGCCAAACAATCCTGATTGAAGAAACCAGTATTTGATATTTTTCATAACATCCCTTTTGTAACCAAAATCACACACAAAAAACAGAATAACCAACAATTTCATGAAACTCAATCATCCGCATCAGGTCTATTAAGTTATGAAAGCCCTTTAAACCATGGATCGATTATTTCACAACCCTGAATGTGGAGATTATTTTATGAACCCTACACTGCCCTATAATGTCATATTGCCCAACGGCAAGTGTACATTTAGCCCGGGTCCTGCTCAAAAAGAGGGAGTAGACTCTGGCGAAGCCGCTGAGGCCGAAGTATCCCGAGGCGCCACTCTGTCACCTGAAACATTACTCACAAGCAGACGCTGCCTTAGCTGCAACGAAATCAAACTCACTTTTGCCAAAGGTAAAGAAGCACCGCTACAGCTTGCCTCCTGCAAACATGCTATTTGCCATGATTGTAAAAATAATTCATCTGTCATCACCGAGCATTTTCACAATCAACACCCAGAGGATGACATCAGCGAGGCAATAGAAAACATTGATGATGAAACTTACCAGCAGCTGGGCAGGCTCACAGTAACCTGTGCTACAGAAGGATGCACAGAATCATCGCTGCTTTCCACCATCGAACAACATATTGAGGCATACCACAACCAACAAGCACGTGCCGAGGTGGCAGTCGTTGAACAGACAACGTCTCCTGCTCAGACAGAGCAAGCGGAGCCGGTTGATCCCATAGAACACGCTCTGACTGATTCGAATCATATTCTTTGTAAACTGCTCACGAACATCAAGACTGACCTGGAGAAAGCGGCACGAACAGTCGTAAAAGGTGATGCCACTTACTTATCCGATACGGAAAACCCCTACCTTGACGAAAAATTCAGACGCGATGTCTTCAGTAAACTACAGAGCATTTCAACAAAAAAACAACCTCCAGCAGCTCCACCACCACCTCCCATGGCGCCGCCTCCACCACCGCCTCCACCACCGCTACCAACCCAGTCAGGGTTGAAGAAATTGGGAGCAACGCTACCCACAACAGCGAAGAAAAACAAAGGCGAAGCCACGCTGGAAGCAGATCAGGCGCTTGAACGCAAGCAACAGATGCAGGAAGAACTGACAAGACAAATTGCAATAAGAGGTCAATTTGCCGAACCTGATTCACCACTGAGCCAGATAGCCGAAGATCTTCTCAAGGAAAAGAGCGGAACATATGATGAATCCATTATAAAGAAAGCGATCACTGAATTACTTAAGAATCATCCAAGCTATAAAAAATTCAACGTTACACAAAACCGCGACCACTATCCCGAAAGTTTTACTCTGATTGTTATTGCCAAGGCCGATGAAATCATCAGTACTTCCAGGGATAAAGCAAAAACACAACAAGCTAAAGGCTCGGATGTAATGCCCAAGTTTGGCCAGCTGGCCTTTGAAAAAGCAGCTGCTAAAACCCAAAGGCATCACAAGCAAGCCGAACTGGAAAGGAAACTAAAAGATAAAATAGAACAACAGCTATCAGACCCAAAGAGCAGTCAATATAGGCGCCTCAAAGACTTATTTCGTCGATTTAAAACGTACGAGGCAAAACAGGTTCAGGAGATTTATGCGAGCACCTTGCTGGAATACAACATCCGACTGGCAGCTGTAAAAGGAAAGAAAGAGCATGTTGACTATAACGCCTTTGATGAGGCACGCAAGAAATTAGAAAAAGGCGTGATCGAAGACCCCGTAAGCACTCAGGCTGATATCTCTTCACAAGCAGCGAGTAGCACAACCGAGTCAGAACCTGTTATCACTACCACCATAGCGTCTGATGCCGGAGAATCCATCGAAGGTGCAACTGGAGGCGAGACATCAACTCAAGGAAAAAGTCTGGAAGAAAAAGAAAACCACGTTCGACAAGAATTACGTGATCAATACAGTGAAATACATAAATTTGCTGATTTGGTGACACAAAAAGTGCAAAAAAGACAGAACCCTATCGCGGCCAGAACCGCCATTGAACAAGAACTGGTGGAAAACTATGACACTTACTTTGGTCGTAATGGTAATGGTAAAAGTCAAAAGTGGAATTATCAGGACTTCTTAGACCGGATACGTTTACGTTTAGGTATTATGACCGACAGAAAATCATCCTCATCCACTACGTCATCACAATCTGATGACCTTAACAGTAAACCCACAGAACCTACAGAAGATTAAAATAAACACAATAAAAAAAGGGGCAGCCTGTTGGCTGCCCCTTTTCCGCCGGAAAGCGAGAAATTAAACGGTCGGGATTAGTTAAGCTTTTCCTTGATGCGCGCAGCACGGCCGCTACGCTCACGCAGGTAGTACAGCTTGGCCTTGCGCACGTCACCGCGACGCTTGACCTGGATTTCTGCTACCAGCGGGCTGAAAGTCTGGAATACACGCTCAACGCCCACACCGTTGGAAATCTTACGAACAGTGAAAGCAGAGTTCAGACCACGGTTACGCTTGGCGATAACCACACCTTCGAACGCCTGCAGACGCTCACGGGTGCCTTCCTTTACCTTGACCTGTACGATCACGGTGTCACCGGGACCAAATACAGGTACTTCTTTCTCCATTTGCTCAGCTTCGAGCTGGGCAATAATCTTGTTTTTGCTCATGTGCAAAATGCTCCCAAAGTCAGTCAATTACGGTCCGCAGATTACTCTGCTTCAGGACTGTCGTTTACCGCCGTCCGGCCGGACTCTGCGATAAAGTCTGCCAGCAGCCGCTCTTCTTCCCTGCTCATCGCCCGCCCTTCGAGAAGGTCCGGTCGACGCAGCCAGGTACGTCCCAGCGACTGCTTCAGACGCCACTTGCGGATCCGTTCATGGTCACCGCTCAATAGCGTCTCAGGCACCTGGCGCTCCTCAAACATCTCAGGTCGGGTGTAGTGAGGGCAGTCCAGCAGTCCTTCGGCAAAAGAATCCTCTTCAGCGGAATTCTTATGACCCAGGGTGCCCGGTACAAAGCGCGATATTGCATCAATGAGTGTCATTGCCGGCAGCTCGCCGCCGCTCAGCACGTAGTCCCCCAGAGACCACTCTTCGTCGATCTCGGTTTCCACCAGACGCTCATCAATACCTTCGTAGCGTCCTGCAACCAGTATCAGCCGCGATCGCGCGGCCAGTTCTTCCACGCCAGCCTGGTCGAGCTTGCGACCCTGCGGCGACAGATAGATAACACGGGCTTCAGGACCTGCGGCAGCCTTGGCTGCCCGAATCGCATCACGCAGAGGTTGAATTTTCATCAACATGCCGGGACCACCGCCATAAGGCCGGTCATCCACTGTCCGATGTTTATCGTGGGTGAAATCCCGGGGATTCCAGGTATTCACCTCGATCAGTCCTTGTTTCACCGCGCGCCCGGAGACACCGAAATCGGTAATCGCCCGGAACATGTCGGGAAACAGGGTGACAACACCGAACCACATTTTTAAAAGTCCGGATCCCAGAGGACCCGCATAAACCCTTCTTCAAGGTTTATCTCTTGCACCACCTGATCAAGCAGGTAAGGCACCATCCGTTCCCGTTTGTCGATACTACCTTTGGCAGCACGCAGTACGAGGACGTCGTTGGAGCCTGTCTCGATCAGATGGTCTACCTTGCCCAGGTTTACCTCATCGCCAGATTCGGTGAGGGCAAGCACTGTCAGACCTTCGAGCTGGTGCCAGTAATAGTCACCCGCTTCCAGTTCCGGCAGCTCATCACGGCTGATCAGGATATCCGTCCCGGCAAACTGCAGGGCGCGGTCCCGGTCATCGCAACCTGCGACATGGGCAACAATGCCCTTGCCATGCTTGCGACCGCCGTCGATGGTAACGGCCTGAGTACGACCGTCCGGATACCGTAACAACCATTGCCGGTATTTGAGGATGTTCTCCATCGGATCGGCAAAGGAATAGACTTTCACCCAGCCCTTCACGCCGTAAACCGAGGTGATACGCCCCATGGTCACACCCTGCTCAGCCCCGAAAGACTGCCCAGACGGACGCACAGCTGCACCGGCAACGCTCATCAGGCAGCCTTGACCAGCTGCTTAACGCGGTCGCTCATCTGAGCACCCTGCGCCAGCCAGAAGTCAACGCGCTCACGGTCGATGCGTACGCGCTCTTCCTGACCACGGGCAACGGGGTTGAAGAAACCCACGCGCTCGATAAAACGGCCACCTTGTGCATTGCGGCTGTCAGCAACGGTCAGATGGTAGAAGGGACGCTTTTTGGAGCCGCCCCGGGCAAGACGAATAGTTACCATGGAATCTGTCTTCCTGTAGTCTTTGCTTTCCGGCATTACGGGGCTTCATGTCCACCCTGAAAATTCAGGGCAAACATCAAACAGAACGCCTGTACTGCTGTACCGGACGCACAGAGACCCGAGCCTCTACCCGTAAAGGCGGTGTATTCTACGGGAAATCAAGGGAGATGCAAATCCTGACAAGGGCATATGCGCAAGACAATAATAGGGACTTTACCCACGACAAGCGCGTATAAACGCCATACTCAACGACGCAATACCGAGCAAAGGGAGAAAGAAGAAACAATCCGCTAGAAACCGAAACCAATCGCTGCTGATTTCACTGAGGTATTGCCGGAGACGCCGTACCGGGCCTGAACCATCACGCCACTATCAAATTGCCTGGACAGTCCCAACGCCGTACCGTTATAGCCATCAAAGCGTCCCACACCTATCGCAACAAACGTTTTGTCAGGCATATAGCCTGCTGGCAATGCCGCAAATGCAGCATTCACACTGATAGCTTTGGACTGACGATCAACCCTTCGCTTAATACTATTGAAGGCCGATAACGCCGCCTGACCCGCCGAATGATCAATGGTATTCCCACTCGGTGGCGATGGACTTTGATGCAGGGCCGCCCCCAGATTGAGGTCAACATCTCTCGCATGCACTGTATACGTCTGCCCATCCCGAGTGTAGGTATAAGCCCCTTGCGGCCATGAAGGCCTTAAATAAAGAATCTCATTCTGCAATGATACTCTGCGCAGATCCGGGTAGACCGAATCCAGATGCACTTGCTGCATATTAATCGCTTCGCGGTTTTCATGAACCATTTGCTGGAATGTTGCCTGATCCATCGCTGTCACAGTAGCAAGCGTATGAGGTTCAAGAATAAATTCGCCGGGAGGACTGACCGAATAAGTGGCACAAGACCAGAACATTACCAACGTAGGCAGCGTGCGCTTCATACATACTCCACTCACAACATCGGCAAAATAAAGCAGAGTATAGAAAGCTTTTCTGAAAGTTATTGGTTCAAATAACAATCAAAAAAGCAAAGATAAAAAAATCCCCCGCTAATCAGCGAGGGATTTCTGTTCTACGATAAAGATCAATTAAAAGGGAAACTTACCCCCACCCGGCGGCATCATACCCGCCGGCATCTGCCCCTTCAGTCCACCCAGGCCGCGCATCATTTTTGCCATACCGCCCTTACCACTCATCTTCTTCATCATCTTACTCATCTGCTTGTGCTGCTTGATGAGGCGGTTAATATCCTGAATCTGAGTGCCGGAACCGGAGGCAATCCGCTTCTTGCGGGAACCGTTGATGATATCGGGATTACGACGCTCTTTAGGCGTCATGGAATTGATGATGGCTTCCATCTGGGAAAACATCTTGTCGCCTGCCTGTGACTGCTGGGCCATCTGTCCCATTGCACCCATGCCGCCCATACCGGGCAGCTTGTCCATCATGCCGGCAATACCGCCCATGTTTTTCATCTGCTGAAGCTGGTCCTTGAAGTCTTCAAGGTCAAAACCCTTGCCTTTTTTCAGCTTGCTGACGAGTCGGTCGGCTTTTTTCTTGTCGAGCTTCTGTTCCGCTTCTTCGATCAGGGAGAGCACGTCACCCATACCGAGAATACGGGAGGCAATACGGTCAGGATGAAAAGGCTCCAGGGCATCGGTCTTCTCACCCATACCCAGGAACTTGATCGGCTTGCCGGTGATATGGCGAACCGACAACGCCGCACCACCACGGGCATCACCATCCGCCTTGGTCAGGATCACACCAGTGAGCGGCAGCGCATCATTGAACGCCTTGGCTGTATTCGCGGCGTCCTGACCGGTCATAGCGTCAACCACGAACAGGGTTTCGATCGGGTTGATCGCACCGTTCAGTGCCTTGATCTCATCCATCATCTCGTCATCAACATGGAGACGACCGGCGGTATCGACGATCACCACATCTTTCTGACGCAGGCGTGCTTCGTTAATCGCCGCATTGGCGATATCCACAGGCTTCTGTTCGATGGTCGACGGGAAGAAATCAATACCCACTTCACCAGCAAGGGTTTCCAGCTGCTTGATGGCGGCCGGACGATACACGTCGGCACTGACCACCATCACGGATTTCTTCTTCCGCTCTTTCAGCCATTTACCCAGCTTGGCCACGGAGGTGGTTTTACCCGCACCCTGCAGACCCGCCATCAAAATGACCGCCGGCGGCTGGCAGGCCAGGTTCAGCTCGTCATTGGCTGCGCCCATTACCTCGATCAGCTCGGCATTGACGATCTTGACGAACATCTGGCCCGGATTCAGGCTCTGGCTCACTTCCTGACCGACCGCACGCTCACGGATCCGGTTGACAAAATCCTTCACCACCGGCAGTGCGACATCCGCTTCCAGCAGGGCCATGCGCACTTCGCGCAGGGTATCCTTGATATTGTCTTCGGTCAGTTTTGCCTTGCCTGTCACATCGCGCAGCGTTTGCGACAGACGATCAGAAAGATTCTCAAACATCCAGCGATCCTTGGTTCTCGCACACCATTAACGGTTATTTGTTCGATTATAACGCAGCAATGCCGTTGGCATCACCACCCCCGTCCGCTGTTTTTCCCGAATTACTACCACAAAAAACAGTGTAACGGGTCAACGACGAAGTTACTCACAACATCTGTGGACAACTTTGTGGGTTTCCTCGGGACGACTGCCCGAAATAGCGACCCCTTCGATTACGGCAGCAAAATGACCATTTTATGAACACACCGTCACCGCATGCACGATCGAACCCTTCACGGCGACGACCGCTTATGCGAAACTCTGCGGGTTCAGACAGGTTTATGGAAGCAATGAACATAGCCATCTCCAGCATTCTGGCCATCGCCTTTTATGTCAGCGGCACCCTTTGTCAATGGGGGCGCCTTCGAGGACGCGACATTCACCGCCCCCTGGTACAGACACTGGTCTTCGCCGGTGCGCTGGCGCAGACATTAAGCATTTACCTGATTATTCACACACCGAATGGCGTTAACCTGAATTTTTATACGGTGGGTTCGCTGAGCAGCTGGATGATTATATTGATCATTCTTGCCAGCAGCCTGCGTAAGCCCGTGGAAAACCTGCTGCTCGGTCTGTTGCCGATTGCCATCGCGGCTGTCGGCTGCTCGTTCCTGTTCAGTGGACCGGAAGATATTATCCCGTCCACCCAGCCAGGCATGATCTTCCATATCATCATTTCCATCCTTTCCTACAGCACCCTGACCGTGGCGGCCTTTCAGGCCGTACTGCTGGCCTGGCAGGAAAGCAAGATCAAACACCACCACCCGGCCAGCCTGATCAAGGCCTTCCCCCCCATGCAAACCATGGAAAAGCTGCTGTTTGAGTTTCTCTGGGCAGGACTGATCCTGCTGACCCTCTCTCTGACAACGGGTTTTATCTATCTGAACGACATGTTTGCACAGCATGTTGCGCACAAGACCATCTTGTCGGTGCTCGCCTGGTGTATTTTCGGTACGCTTCTGACCGGTCGACACATCCTCGGCTGGCGCGGCCAAACCGCCATCCGCTGGACCCTGGCTGGTTTTGCCTGCCTGATGCTGGCCTATTTCGGCAGCAAGTTCATGCTGGATATGATTATCAACCGTGGCTAAAATCGCAGGTATAAATACAAAATCCACCAGGATGGTTATGACCCACACGGCCAGCAGTACTGAACCACCCCCGTGGTGCCACAATCGCATAAGTGGCACACGTTCAACACATCACCGGCTGAGCGCCAGCATGTTTTCCCCGACCCCATCGACAGAGGTATAGATTCCCTTGAACGAAGCACCGCTAAGCGTCCTGCTGGGAGCGCTTGTTGTACTTCTCCTGCTTTCTGCATTTTTTTCCAGTTCCGAAACAGGGATGATGGCGCTGAACCGCTACCGGTTGCGTCACAAGGCAAGGAGTGGCAACCGCGCCGCCAAGCGCACCAGTGAACTGCTGGACAGAACAGACCGGCTGATTGGCGTCATTCTGATCGGCAACAACTTTGTGAATATCCTGGCATCGGCCATCGCCACGATTGTGGCGGTCAGAATCTGGGGTGATGCCGGTATTGCCATCGCCACCTTTTCCCTGACGCTGGTCGTGCTGGTATTTGGTGAAGTCACCCCGAAAACCCTTGCCGCACTGCACCCGGAAAAGGTCGCGTTTCCCGCCTCTCTGATTCTCAAGCCGTTGCTGAAACTGTTCTATCCGCTGGTATTGATCGTTAACGGGATTTCAAATGTCATCCTGCGCTGTCTGGGCGTTGACCCATCCAAGGGTGGTACGGACCAACTGAGTCAGGAAGAACTCCGCACCGTTGTGCACGAGGCCGGTGGACTGATTCCCGGTACACGTAAAGGGATGCTACTGGGGATATTGGATCTGGAAAAAGTCAGCGTCGACGACATCATGATTCCCCGCAACGAAGTGGTGGGGATTGATATCGAAGATGATATTGATGAAATACTGGAACAACTGCGTACCGCCCAACACACCCGTCTGCCCATCTATAAGGGTGATATCAACAACATCATCGGCATTCTGCACATGCGCAAGGTAGCTCGCCTGTTAAGCCTTGATGAAGTCAATCGTGCTGCCCTGCTGAATGAAACCCGGGAAGCCTATTTTGTGCCGGAAGGAACTCCGCTCCATACCCAGCTATTCAATTTCCAGAAGGAAAAACGCCGAACCGCCATCGTGGTGGATGAATACGGTGATGTGATGGGACTGGTCACACTGGAAGATATTCTCGAAGAGATTGTCGGCGAATTCACGACTGACGTCGCCAGTAACAACCGCGACATCACCCCTCAGCCTGACGGTTCCTTCATTATTGATGGCACCGCGACCATTCGGGATATCAACAAGGCACTCGAGTGGCACCTGCCAGTAGACGGTCCCAAAACATTGAACGGATTGGTGACCGAGCATCTCGAAGAAATTCCCGACACATCGGTCTGTATCACCATCAGTGGCCGTTATCGCATGGAAATCCTACAGATCCGGGATAACCGAGTACGCTCCGTACGCGTTTACCCCCCTATCACGTCATCCTGGAGCCCACACATTTCCACAAGGCCCGCCGAATGAATCTGGCGGGCTAACTGCTCTCCCCACAACCGATACCCTTTTTCCGACGGATGATAACCATCAGAAGCCAGGTAATCGGGCTGAAAACGAAAAACAGTATCCATATGAAAGACTCGGGGATGGATTTCAGCCACGTCCTGCAACGCCTTGTCCAACAGCCGTGCCCGGGCACCCAATACCGTAGACAGAGGCTGCGGCAAGGCAGAAAACAGATGTACTGGAGGAATAGCGGCAAAGACAACCGGGCAATCGGTGACTGAACGAATATCTGCCAGCAAGCGAACTATCTGATAACGCCAAGCTCTCAGGCTAGTAAGGCTCGTGGTGTCATTCACACCCAACGCGATGACCACCAGATTGGCCGCGTCTTTTTGCTGTGCCCGCCGAAATGAGGGCACCAGTTCAGATGTTGTATCCACACATTTCAGCCCATTTTTCCCCAACGCCTGCCAATGCACGCTGTCGCCGCTCTCAATCGATAAGGCATTCGCCAACTGCCCAGCCAGGGCTTTATGCATCACATCAACCCCGACTCCGGCAATGGTTGACTCTCCCAGTAGATAGAGGTTCCTGACAATGCTTCCGTTACCCGAACTACCCCGCCATTCTCCCTGAGCCTCCGGCAGGCGCGGCGTCTTTCGCCTGACCCATCGCCCCTGTACAGCAAGCACAGGCAAAGCGGCTAGCCCCATCCACCAGAACAAGCGGTGTCGCCAGACCGACCGATTAACCACGTTCATGACTGCCTCATGCCTCCCGAGGCCATTCTTTCTCGCGCGCGCGTCAGCACATCAAGCTTCTGCTCTCGGGTAAGTTCAGGCCAATCACGAATCTCCCGGATGTGACGGCCACAGCCAGTGCATATTTCCATTGCATCCAGCTTGCATACAGCAACGCAGGGAGAGCTAACCAGGTAATCGCGCAGTTTCATCATGAGGAAAAACGCTGATCAACCACCAGTTGTCGTTGATAGCGTTGAAAGTTCTGGACGTAATGGGCACTGGAAAGCTCCAGCATTTTCTTCTGGGGATCGCTAACCGTCTTGACGACTCGACCGGGCGAACCCATGACAACCGAATAATCAGGAATGACCTTGCCTTCCGGAATCAGGGCATTGGCACCAATGACGCAATATTTGCCAATCTTTGCACCATTAAGGATCACAGCGTTGATCCCAACCAGGGTATGTTCCCCGATCTCACAGCCATGCAACATCACCTTGTGGCCAATCGTTACACCCCGACCTATCGTCAGCGGGAAACCGGGATCAGTATGAAGAACAGCGCCATCCTGAACATTGCTGTTCTCACCTACCGTAATCAGTTCGTTATCGCCACGTACAACAGCGTTGAACCAGATACTGGCATTATTTTCCAGTGCCACTGCACCAATAACGCTGGCATTATCAGCCACAAACCAGTCATCACCACGTACATCCAGACAACGTTCACCCAGGCGATAAATCATGCAGAAAGCCTCTCCCGTAGAGGGATGATTATTATTCTCGGGAAAGGAGTTTACCGGAAAACGATCAGGAATGAACTCACGCCTGCTTGCGCCAGACACCACCCTCGACACGCTGTCCACGTTGCTGCGGCACGTCCAGCGGAATGCCGGCATTCAGCCCAACATTAAGAAATTCGACCAGCATAATGGCCGTCAAACCCCAGATCTGATAATCCCCATACTGCCAGGCCGGCACAAAAAACGACTGCTGTTTATAGCGCAGTTCATCAGTACGCAGCCGCTCATCTTCCAGGAAGAAGGCCACGGGAACCCGAAAAACACGATCCAGTTCATCCAGATTGGCATGTAACTTTATGGATTCCGGTACCAACCCCACATAAGGCGTCACCTTGATACCAAAGCGGGAAATCACCTGCCCGGTACGACCCAGGATATCCACTGATTCACCGGGCACACCAATCTCT
Source organism: uncultured Kistimonas sp. (assembly GCA_964291505.2). Classification (GTDB taxonomy): domain Bacteria; phylum Pseudomonadota; class Gammaproteobacteria; order Pseudomonadales; family Endozoicomonadaceae; genus Kistimonas. The sequence goes on from OZ220216.1 coordinate 2,471,706, forward strand.
TCATGGGTTTCCCTGAGCGCGGTCATCTGCAGATCCCGGTCTTCAGGATCACGCTTACCACCGGGAAATGCCACCTCGCCACTGTGGGTATTTAGCCGGGTAGAACGGCGGGTCAGAATAATTTCAGGGTTATGGGTATTATCCGTCAGGGCAATCAATACAGCCGCTTCAGGCAGCGGTACTGGCAGATCCCTAGGGGTGTGTTCTATCAGCTGATTTCGTATTTGTTTCAACATAATCCGGCATGCATCCTTGCCTTTCGCTGTGACTCCGGGAAAGTCATCCTGCTTTCCAATACATTCAGATTACTATATCCCCGGTTCCCACTATTCTCCAGCGACAAATCGCTTAAACAACCATTCTCCATCAGAAAAGCAATATTAAGGCCAATTATTCCTTTAGACGCTATTCCCCCCCTTCAGGTTCAATCCTTTCTTCACGGAGGGTAGACTGGTGATTCGGGGGAAGTCTGGGTAATCACATCATGAATTATTGCAGTCATTGCGGCGCATCCATTGAGCTGGCCGTACCGGATGGCGATAACCGGGAGCGCTATATCTGCCGTCAATGTGGCGTTATCCACTACCAGAATCCGAAGATTGTCGCCGGCATACTGCCCTGGCTGGATGATCATATTCTGCTCTGCAAACGGGCGATTGAGCCCCGAAGTGGACTCTGGACACTGCCTGCCGGCTTTATGGAACTGGGCGAAACCACCCGGGAGGCTGCGCTGCGGGAAACCTGGGAAGAAGCAAGAGCCCGGGTCAAAGAGCCCGAACTTTACCTGGTCTTCAATATTCCCCATATCGATCAGGTCTACATGATCTTTCGAGGCGAACTGGAAAACACTGATTTTGCCCCCGGCGAAGAAAGCCTGGAAACCCGGCTGTTTTCAGAAGCGGACATTCCCTGGCGTGAACTGGCCTTCTCATCCATCAAAGCCAGCCTGGCCCAATACTTCAACGACCGGCGAAATAACCATTTCCCGGTGCATATGGAAGATCTGAAACTATCAACGCCTAACTAAACAGCCGTGATTGGCCACGCTTCCAGCGCCGGTTGCTCATAAGGGTGGGCAGCGCGCAAGGCTTCAATAACGGCTGTCAGGAAATGATCTTCAACCACCGTTTCCACTTTCACTTCCGGAACGGCTTCAAGACGACCGGTCTCACCACAATAGGGCTGACTGCCGACTAAAGGGCGAAATTGGGTCACCCCTTCACATTGCCAGCAGTAATGATCGTAATCCCCTACCCGGCCAGCACCAGCTGCAAAGATCGCTTCCTTGACCTGTTCCAGATGACTATCCGGTACGAAGAAACAAAGTTTGTACATATCAATCCGACAAATCCCGGTAATGATTAATCACAGGGTTTGAATAAATCTTCAAAAACCAGTCCTGACTGGCCGAAGAACAGGCATTGAGACGATCCTTGAACGTTTCTCTTTTCTCATCGAGATCAATAGCAGAAAACCGCTCCTGCCAACCGGTTATCTTTTGCCCACCCTGACGCTCACATAACAGGTCATGGGCAATATAATTGGAAGGATGCAGGTGATAAAGCGTGTGGATCTGTTTGTCGACTTCACGCGCTACATCAACTGCCGAATCAAACTCAGTTCCCAGCGGCTGGCCAAATGCAACATGGACATGCCCTTTCCAGCCCTCAATCCCGGCGGCAATACTCTTAAGGTCCTCATCTTCAGCCTTATCATAATTGCCGTGATCCGATCTCAGCTGCAACTCATTGGCCTTGCGTTGATCACAGGGGTCGTATTCATAGGCGATCGACACGGGCACAATTCTGAGCCGCTTCATCACTTCGCCCAGATTGTGGCCTTTGCCTTTCTGGCTCATGTAGAGCATTTTAATGATGGCGCTGTCTGTCCGGTCGTTACCATCTTTCGCACGCCCTTCCCGGTGCGCAATCCAGACAGAATGATTCGTCTCAATGGAATGATTAATAAAGGCAGATAGCTTCTGGTAAGCCGCCAGCTTTTGTCGCAATGAAACCAGTGACCGTTTGACAATAAAGCTCTTGTTCAGACGCATCAGGTCACTGACATACGGACGGCCCAGCAGGTTATCGCCAATAGCAACCCGCATGGTATCCATACCGCGACCATAGAGGCCGTAGTTGACGAATGCCGAGTCCATCACGATGTCACGGTGATTACTGAGAAACAGGTAAGCCTTGTCCGATTCCAGCGCATCCAGCCCCGTCCAGGTAACGTCACTTGTCGTTTTTTTGATAACACGCTCAATATAGGGCGCAATAACGTGCTGCAAACCTCGAACATCACTGACACCGGAGAGCTTGCGCTGCAACAGAAAACGGGTCAACGGACGAAGAAAGCCCCCCAGGGACATCGCCAGGGAGGGATAACTGAAATGCACCAGCGCTGACAGCAGCTGTTGATCCTGTAACAGACGATCCAGTATCGGACGAACTTCCTGATCACTGTAAGGACGAATATCGTCGAATTGCTCCATTAACACGCAGTCGCTCAAAAATTTATAACTGGATGGCATTATAAACAGATGATCATTCGATTTCTGTATCTGCTGGTTTCGCTTTTGTAAATGCCGCTATCCCCTGTCTGACAAGGGATAGACGGTAGTTTATGCTTTTGTAAGTAGCTCGCTGCAGCCTTCCCATGTAACAGAGGCTGGCAACAGTAAAAACTGGGTAAACATAGCCTTTAGGCTGCCAGCGAGTATAATCCGGCGTACATAACGTCAAGAATGTCGAGGAAACGATGCAGGTCAAATACGGGGTACTAGCAGCCGCATTACTGGCAGCAATCGCCACCATCGCACCCGCTGAAGACAAGGCTGCGGAACAAGGAAACACCCTTGAGTCCATGATAAGCCAGGGACGCGAGCTGCTATCCAGTGGTAACCAGGAGCAGATGAAGCAAGCCGTCAGCGAGCTTCAGCAGGCGGCCAAAGCACATTCCGCAGAAGCGCAGCGCCTGCTCGGTGAAGCCTACAGCAAGGGACTGGGTGTCGAGAAAAACCTGACCCGCGCCTTTGAGCATTACGCCGACGCAGCCCGTCAACTGGATCCCGTTGCTCAGTATGAAGTCGCCAAGGCTTACTTCACCGGTCAGGGCACAGACGCCAACATGATCTCTGCCTACATGTGGGCAACTCTAAGCCAGCTGAAAGAGTCCTCTGTGAAGGAGCAGGCCGTCAAACTGCGCGATGACATCAGTAAACTGCTGACTGCCGAGCAGATTGAGAAAGCCCGCATGCTGTCTGACCAACTGCAGCAGATCTACCTGAAAACGCAATAAACCGTCACGCGGTAAAGGGTCATGATCAAGATATACAGTCCCCGGAATCACCTTGAGGCGCAGGGCCTGCAGGATATGCTGGCCAGCCACCATATCCATGCCCACATTTCCGGTGCCTATCTGCAGGGTGCCGTTGGCGAACTCCCGGCCCATGACCTGCTGGGACTGCATACCGATATAGCGGATGCAGACCGTGCCCGGGAACTGGTCAACGACTGGCTGAATGCCACACCGATGATTAACGATACACCGGAGGAATAACGCAACCGTGTGTGGACGCTTTACTCTGCTCAGGGAACAGGTGGATTGCCGACAATTCGGACTGGATCTGCAATTCAACCAGTTACCGCACTACAACATCGCGCCTCGTGACCAGGTCACCCTGATCCGCGACACTCCGCAACGGGAATGCGTTACAGCCAGCTGGGGGCTGGTGCCCGGCTGGCTCAAGGATCTCTCCAGGGCACAAATCAACGCCCGGGCAGAGACCATCGCTGAAAAGCCCATGTTCCGGAACGCCTTCCAGCAGCGCCGCTGCCTGATACCAGCGGATGGTTATTTCGAGTGGCAATCGCTGCCTGATCGCAAGCAACCCTGGTACATCCGAAAACGGGATAAATCTCTGATGGCCTTTGCTGGCATCTGGGAACGTTATCATGCGTCAGAAGACGTTTTTTATGATTCCTGCGCCATTATCACGACGGCAGCCAACCCACTGACCGCAAAAGTACATGACCGAATGCCTGTCATTCTGCAGCCGGAACACTATGCAACCTGGCTGTCCACTGACAGCGACCTGGCCGACTGCCAGTCACTGCTACAACCATTAGCGCCAGAGCTTTTGCAACTGTGGCCTGTGTCCACATACGTGAATAATCCCACGCACAAAGGGCCACAATGCATTGATGCTATTGCAAGATAACTCCGAACAATTTCTCAGCAGCCATCAAACGCCTGATAAACCGCATTAACCAATTGCTCAGCTCTTGGATCCACCAGCACATACGGCCCCATGCGATTGGTGACAAAGGCAAAACTGATCTGTCGCTCCGGATCAGCAAATGCCAGCGAACCACCGGCGCCGGTATGTCCAAATGCACGGCGGGACAGGCCAAAACCTGAAAGGGGATGATCCGGCTGACTCAGCATAAAACCCAGCCCAAATCGACTACTGCATTTCAGCACCACATCGGTGCCACAGACCTGTTCCTGAATCGCTTCCTGTACCAATTGATCATCCAATAGCTGTCCGTTACCCGATGACAATAAACCATAGACTTTGGCCAACGCCCTCGCTGCTCCATGCCCGTTGGCAGACGGAAGCTCCATACGACGCCACTCCGGCCGGTTGGCACTGGTGAGTACACTCATCGGGTTACTAAAGGCGCGAGCTGTTACACCGGTGGGGTTTCCAGTCATTTCCCGAAACAGCAATTGTGCGGCTTTGTCACCACGCACCGGCTCCCCTTTGGTCATCCGGGCAATCAGCCCATGATCTTCATCGGGAATACCGAACATAAAACGCTCGCCCAGTGGCGCCATGATATTACGTTGCAACCAGTGTCCCATACGCTCACCAGCTACCCGATAAAAGAGTTCCCCCAGCAGCCAACCGAACGTAATCGGTGCGTAACCATGACGGGTACCGGGTTCCCACCAAGGGGATTCCTGCTCCACCCAATGCACCATGGTTGACCAATCGAAGAGATCCTCGTCCGGAATGCGAGGATGAAATGCTGACAGTCCCGCCGTATGGGTCAGAATCTGGCGAAGCGTAATGCTCTCTTTGCCATTCTGACCAAATTCAGGCCAATAGTTGCCAACCGGAACATCCAGCGATAAAAGACCGTCCTGAACCAGCCGTAACATGCAGAGGCTGGCAATGCCCTTACCACAGGAAAACACATTGACCAGTGTGTCATGGTGCCACGGTTCCGTACGCTCCTTATCCATGAAGCCACCCCAGAGGTCCAGCACCGGCTCTCCGGCAACCGTAACCGCCAGCGCTGCACCCAGCTCTTCTCCCTCGAAAAAGAGCTGACCAAAAGATTCCCGTACGGATTCAAAACGCAGGTCATGGTAACCACGAACACCGTCAGCCGCTGTCATGCAATCTCTCTCCGGTAGGGGGGCATGGAGTTCAGCAACGCCTGCCCATAACGACGCGTAACCAGACGACGATCCATCACAGTAATGCGGCCGGTATCATCCTCCCGACGCAATAATCGACCACTGGCCTGAACCAGGCGAATGGCTGCATCCGGAACGGCAATTTCCATAAAGGGATTACCGCCGCGTGATTCAACCCATTCTGACAGCGCGGCTTCCACCGGATCATCCGGCACCGCAAACGGAATCTTGGCGATGATGACGTGCTCGCAATAGACGCCGGGCAAGTCGATACCTTCCGCCAGGCTGGCCAGACCAAAGATGACACTGCGACCATCCTCATCGATGGTTTCCTTGTGACGCCGAATCAGTTCCTGCTTGGTATAGTCATCCTGCAGCATCACCCGGTCACGCAGCTCGCCGGTCAAACCAAAATACACATCACGCATTTGCCGACGGGAAGAGAACAGTACCAACGCGCCCTTCACATCACCAATCAATGTTGGCAACTGCTCAATGATCTCTTCTGTATGCCCTTTGGCATCACCAGGATCAGATCGTAATACCGGCACCGACAGAACAGCCGCATCCCCATGACGGAACGGGCTCGGAACACTCTGGCAATTCGCATCTTTTGGCAGTCCTGCGCGCACACGATACCGATCAAACTTGCCCAGCGCCGTCAAAGTTGCCGATGTCACTACCACCCCATAGGCCGTATTCCAGAGATGCTGACGCAAAATCTTGCCCGCAAGAATCAGACTGCTGGAAACCACCAGATCCTGACTGCCATGGTATTCCACAAAACGCAGCCAACGGGCGACTGGTGGTTCACCTTCCGGATCAACAATGCTCCAAGATTCCCACAACGCCAGGTTGTTCTGCAGACGCAGCAGCATCATGCCAACCACCGGAAACACCTGCTCGGCGTGGAGCCGATCCACACCGGTCACTTCATCATCCATGGCCGATTTCAGTTCAGCGACAATACGATCCGCCAAATCCACCGACGCACTGAAGCCAGCTTTTAAACGCCCGGCCAGCTCCCGCAACTCTTCCGGAATCACACCATCGGGAAAACGGTAGAGCAGGGTTCTGCCCGATTCCGTCTCTTCTTCCTGACGAAACTCAGCCGCAGACATCAGCGCTTCGCGCATAAACTGCTGCTCGGTCACCAGTTCCTTGTATTTACCGGCCAGACGCTCAAACCAGCCACCAATCTCACCCGGTAACGGATGCTGTGCCAGAATTTTTTCCAGCTGTTTAGTCGACTGTTCCAACCAGCGACCGGTATCACCCAGTCGAGTTTCGCAGGCGAAATGGTCTATGGCCTTGTCAGGCAGGTGATGGCCTTCATCGAAGATATACACACAATCCTTGGGCGGCGGCAGAATCGCACCACCACCCAGCATCAAATCTGACAGTACCAGGTCATGGTTGGTGACAATGACATCCACCTTATCCAGCGCACCCCGCGCCTTGTAGAACGGACAGTTGGAAAAGTGCGGACAACGGTGACCACTGCACTGGGCATGGGTCGCCGTCAGCTGCTGCCACTGTTCATCGTCCACGGCTACGGGCCAGCTGTCCCGGTCACCGTCCCAGCGGCTGCCCGCCATGGCGCCAAGCATCTCTTCATAGAGTTTCTGGGCGTCTTTATCCAGATCAATGGAAAAACCTTCTTCCTGAAACATGGCCATGGTTGCCGAGGCCGCCTGTGTGGACTGCAGCAAGAGATCCAGTTTCTGAAGACAGAGATATCGACGACGCCCCTTGGCCAGGGCAAGGGAAAAATCCAAACCACTGTGCAGGCGAATCTCGGGAAGATCCTTGTTAATGACCTGTTCCTGCAGGGCCACAGTCGCAGTCGCGATCACCAGCGTTTTATCCATCGCCTTGGCGACAGGAATCGATGCCAGGCAATAACCCACAGTCTTACCTGTACCGGTACCCGCTTCCACCACGCAGACAGCAGGATCAGAGGTGCGCTTGCCACTATCGTCCTGGTCAATGGCGCCCAGAGTTTTGGCGATTTCGGCAATCATCAGTTTCTGGCCAAGCCGGGCCTTGAGCTGCTTGCCGTTCAGAAAAGACGAATAGGCTTTCTGGATCGATGTTTTGATCTCGTTACTGAGCATTAGCGACCGTCAGTGCTCCTGTACTGGCTGCTGACGCAACATCAGCGTCGCCATATGGAAAAAACCGAAGACGAGTATCAACAGACAATCCATCGCAAAACGGTCACTCATGGCACGGATACGCTCACGCCAGATCGCCACCTCAATCCCGTGCACCAGCAGGATCAAACCACCGGCAATCAGGAAAATGCTATCAAGAGGGGCCGTAAACGGCATAAAGAAATTCAGGATAACACCCAGCCAGAAGCCCAGTGTGACCAGTTGACCAAGCGCGAGCATTGCTTTCATGAATGACCTGCAGGAATCAGGGAAACAAAGCAGCAGTGTATCGCAACTCCTATAAAAAGACTGTATCTAGATACAGGTAAATGATTGCAGTTTTTGCATAGTGCCGGGTGACATTCCCCATTGCAAAACAGTACCTCTCCCAGACAGGCTGGCTACGGAGTGTGGTTTTGGCGATAATCCGGAAACCGAATGTCGGAAACCTTATCAGCAGCATGACCACGCCTGAACACAGCCCCAATCACGCCATCATCGCCGTACTTGAGCAATATCAGCCGGCAAAACTGCTGGTATGTGCAGATGCGATGCCTGCCGTCGTAACTGCCTGGCTGACGCAAAACACAGATTGTGATTGCACACTGATCAGAGATGCATCAGACCTCTCGGATACAGCGCATTTTGATCTCGCCATCATTGCCGAACGCCTGGAAAGTCTGGACAAGTCGACGGCAATGACGCTGGTCGCAGGGCTTCGAAACCGATACTGTGAACGGATCGCCCTGCTAGTTGACCCAACCGCTGCCGACAACTGGCTGGATACCGACATCTACAGCCTCGGCCTGCGCATCAGCGAACGATTCCAGCGTGACGGTCAAACCCTCTGGTTCTGCACCTACGACATCGCCTCCTACAAAACCACACCGGACTGGCTGAACGCAAAACACTGGGCCAACCCGGAACATTTTGGCAAATATTGGTGGTAACACCGTCTTATGACTGAACAACACATCTGCCCCTGCGGTACTGGTACCGCCTATGATGACTGCTGCGCCCATTTTCATCGTGGCGATGCCCGTCCGGAAACCGCTGAACAACTGATGCGTTCCCGCTACAGCGCCTGGGCGCTGGGACTGATTGATTACATCATCGCCACCACCCGGCCCAGCCAGCAACGTTACCTGCAGCGCAAGGCGCTGGAAGAGTGGGCTGATGCGACAGAATGGCAGCAACTGGAAATTGTCGATACTCACCAAGGGCAAGCTGAAGACACCGCAGGCGAGGTGGAATTCCGGGCGACCTACCGCTTAAAAGCCAACGGTAAAACCGATGTTCACCAGGAGCGATCTTCATTTATTCGTGAAGACGATCAATGGTTCTTTATTGACCCGACTAGCGCAACAGGCTCAAATACCGGTCGAAACGATCCTTGCCCTTGCGGAAGTGGCAAGAAGTACAAGAAGTGCTGTATGAACAAATAATCTGATATAGAAAACCAACCTGAATCAGCAATAGTCGTCGTTTAGACTTATCCCGACTGTTAGTTTCTCAAGAAACGTCATTTCTAGGGAAGGCCTGAACGACTACTCTTGCAATTCAGCCGTGACGAGTACCCCATACTCAGATACAAGCTTCTCAAAAACGCTCTCCATGAGAATCTGACACCAATCATGCTCAACAGGCTCTCCTTTTGATTTTTCTTGATAACTGACTTGCACTCTCTCTTTAGCCTGACGCATCAATCGTATTTTTTCCTTTCCCTTCAAACTAGCAGCGCCTTGCTCAATCAACTGTTTTTCTCTGGCCAATTTACAGCAAAAGACGTAGATTTTCTGACCATCCTCATATGGAGAGTCTGAACTTAAGTAATTCCATACATCATACATACGTTTATTACAAACACACTTTTCTTCACCAGAGATCTTTTTTACATCACTATTGAGGCGCGCCATTAATACACACATATCAGCATGATATTTATCAACCACTCCCTCTATAAAGGATTTATTAAAATTTTCAGACGCATCTTCAGAATAAACCTTACGAACTATATTATCAGCAGCCCTCTGAATATAATCCCTTTTGACTTTATCAATATTGGCAAGTATACCTATAACACGTGGATCACGCTCTAACGGCTTACCGCCAGTTAATCGCCCCATTTCATGGTCATATTCACACCATCTATCTTCCCTAACTTGTTTCTCCATAAACATTTGAATCGAAGTCAAAAGCGCAACATAATCTGCGTGACCGACTTCTTTAACGAAGCTGATTTTATCATCATGCAGTGAAGCTAGTAATCCTTTAAATTCTTCATGACAAGCCGTATAAGTAGAACAATCAGGCAAATCCAGTAACTTTACTATGTAAAAGCGCGCCACAGCAAAAAGCCCTCTACATTTAAATCTTAGTGAACCTTTAAGCTCTCTTTCAACCTTATCAAAAATAGATTTAAGCTCCGCTATATTTCTAAATGCATCATTAATATCATTCTCTTTCATCAGAACCTGAATTCCCCTAGGAAAATATTCAATTTTTTCTCGACAAAAAAACTCCATCATTACAAGAGGAAAGTTCTTTTTAAAAAAATCCGTAGCATAAATAGCTTTCCGTATTTTATGTAATGTTATGGGTTTTTCGACAGATCGTGATGTCAATTGGCGAAGCTTTTCAGCGAGGCTATCTTGCTCCTTCGAAAAACTTTCCACATTAGTGACCGTTACAAGACGTTCATTCATATATGCATAAACCGTCTCTTTTCTATCCGCTTTAATCTCGCGATAAGCCAGATAAAGTGGATCTGTGAAAAATGGGGGAGTGACTGCGCTCATTGCCATTGGATAGCTGCCTATGTCGGGTTGTTACATGATTGACGCACATTGCTATCAAAAGTTCATAACCACTCCGACCGCAACATCATCAATATCATCCCGCATCAGACATCTTGTTCAGCAACAATATTACCTGATAGTATGCGTAACACTACGGATAGCGCTTCGGTCGCAACAGGCTGAAAGCTGGATCTCAGCCCGCCATAACAACATCATCGACCTCCATGAGTCATGGGGCGCCGGTGACACAAAAACAACATACCCCACGGCAGGTCGTGTCCTGCACACTGCACGCCACAACAACAGACTGCTAACAGTCAGACAACGTGCGGTTACTGTCGTGGATATTGATAAACCTGACAGGGGGAACCTATGTCGATAGTCAAGAAAGTCAGCCTTGCCCTATGCACTGCAGGTCTTGCCGCCGCAGCAATGAGTGCCCAGGCCGCTGAACGCCAGTTTGTCACCATTGGCACCGGTGGTGTTACCGGCGTTTATTATCCCACCGGTGGCGCGATCTGCCGCTTGGTGAACAAGGACCGCAAAGAACACAAAATCCGTTGTTCCGTGGAAAGCACCGGCGGCTCCATCTACAACATCAACACCATGCGCGGCGGTGAGCTGGATCTGGGCGTTGCACAGTCAGACTGGCAGTTCCACGGCCTGAACGGCACCAGCAAGTTTGAAGCCCAGGGTCCCTACGGCGACCTGCGTGCTGTTTTCTCTCTGCATCCTGAGCCCTTCACTGTCGTTGCCCGGAAAGACTCCGGCATCAAAACCTTTGAAGACCTCAAGGGTAAGCGTGTGAATATTGGCAACCCCGGCTCCGGCCAGCGCGGCACCCTGGAACAGCTGCTCAAGGAATACAACTGGACCTTTGATGATTTCAAACTCGCCACCGAACTGAAGTCTGCAGAGCAGTCCAAGGCACTGTGTGATAACAAGATCGACGCCTTTGTCTTTGTTGCCGGCCACCCCAGCGGCTCTATCAAGGAAGCAACCACCTCCTGTGAAGCTGTGATCGTACCGGTCGATGGCCCACAGGTCGATGCACTGCTGGCTGATGCACCCTATTACCGCAAAGCTACCATCCCGGGCGGCATGTACCAGGGCACACCTGATGACGTCACTACCTTTGGTGTCGCTGCAACTTTCGTCAGCTCCACCAATACCTCATCGGATGTCGTCTACCAGATCGTCAAGTCTGTCTTCGACAATTTCGACGATTTCAAAAAACTCCACCAGGCCTTCGCCCATCTGAAGAAAGAAGACATGGTGTCACAAGGTCTCTCCGCGCCCCTGCATGAGGGTGCCGAGCGTTACTTCAAGGAAGCGGGTCTGCTGTAATCCCGTCCTTCCTCTGTCAGACAACGACCTGTCATCGTCGTTGTCTGACAGGATTTTCCCATCCCATGCTCGCGACCTGCATGACGGGATTTCACCAGGGAAACAGCAGCCCGAAAACGGCCATCCCTGATGCCAACCAGACAGGCTAACGAGACCATGAGCGACACCAGAATACCCGAATCTGTGCAATCCACCGCACAGCAGATTGTCGATGAAGCCGATTCCGGCGCCCGCAGACTGAGCGGACTTCCAGGCAAACTATTGCTGGTCACCGCCCTTTGCTGGTCACTGTTTCAACTGTGGTATGCATCACCACTGCCGTTTATTTTTGATTTTTTCATCCTGAATGACACGGAAGCACGGGCTATTCACCTCGCCTTTGCTATCTTCATGGCGTTTCTTGCCTGCCCGGCCCTGAAAGGCTCTCCCCGTAACAAGGTACCCGCGCAAGACTGGCTGCTGGCACTGGTCGGCGGCTTCAGTGCTGCTTACATTTTCCTTTTCTACGATTCCCTGGCCGAACGGGCCGGAGCTCCGATCACAACAGACCTGATATTTGCCGGCATCGGTATTCTGCTACTACTGGAGGCGACCCGCCGGGCACTGGGGCCGCCACTTATGTGTGTAGCCGCCCTGTTTCTTGTTTATGTGTTTGCTGGTCAGCATATGCCTGAAGTCATTGCCCACAAGGGCGCCAGCCTTAACAAAGCACTGTCGCATTTCTGGCTGACGACTGAGGGTGTATTTGGCGTTGCACTTGGCGTCTCGACCAACTTTGTTTTCCTGTTTGTTCTATTTGGGGCATTACTGGATCGTGCCGGCGCCGGTCAATATTTTATCCGCGTCGCCTTTTCCCTGCTGGGGCACCTGAAAGGCGGACCTGCCAAAGCAGCGGTAGTCTCATCCGGACTCAGTGGCATTATTTCCGGTTCCAGTATTGCCAACGTAGTGACCACCGGCACATTCACTATCCCGCTGATGAAACGGGTAGGTTTTCCCGGTACCAAGGCGGGTGCTATTGAAGTCGCGGCTTCCACCAACGGACAGCTGACACCACCCATCATGGGGGCTGCAGCATTCCTGATGGTCGAGTATGTCGGGATTTCTTACCTGGAAGTGATTAAGAGCGCTATTCTGCCCGCCGCGATTTCATACATTGCACTTTTCTATATCGTGCATCTGGAAGCGGTGAAAGCAGGGATGGAGGGTCTTCCTCGCCGAAATAACCCGGGCCTGCTGCGGTCACTGCTGTCTTTCAGCGGTACCATTCTGGGACTCTGCGTCCTGAGCCTGGCAGTGTATTACGGCATTGGCTGGACCAAGACAGTCTTTGGCGATGCCGCGACCTGGATAGTGGCCACAGGGGTTCTACTCGCCTACCTGGGATTGACCTGGCTGGCTTCACGTTCACCAGAAAATCATTTTGAGCAGAATGACAGCGAAGTGCTGGAAATGCCACCAGTCGGCCCGACGGTTCTGAGTGGCCTGCATTTCCTGTTACCCATCGTCGTATTGATCTGGTGTATCGCCGTTGAACGTTTCTCTCCGGGTCTGTCGGCATTCTGGGCGACCGTCTTTTTGATTGGCATTGTCGTAACGCAACGCCCACTGATTACGTTCTTCCAGAAAACCGGCTCAGTTTCAGCAGCTTTGTCTGACGGTATCACTGACTTGCTTCAGGGTTTGGTCAGCGGTGCACGTAACATGGTGGGGATCGGTGTAGCCACGGCCGCAGCCGGCATTGTGGTCGGCGCAGTAACACTGACCGGTATCGGGCAGGTAATGACGGAGTTCGTCGAATTCATCGCCAGCGGCAACATTCTGCTCATGCTGATCTTTACTGCCGTGATCAGTCTGTTACTGGGCATGGGATTACCGACAACGGCCAACTATATTGTGGTATCCACACTGATGGCGCCTGTTATCGTCACACTGGGAGCCCAACATGGCCTGATTGTCCCGTTGATCGCCGTGCATCTCTTCGTGTTCTATTTCGGCATACTGGCCGACGACACGCCACCGGTTGGCCTGGCAGCCTTTGCGGCAGCTGCCATTGCCAAAAGCGATCCCATTCGCACTGGTATTCAGGGTTTTACGTACGACATCCGTACAGCCATCCTGCCGTTTATGTTCATCTTTAATACGGAGCTGCTACTGATCGGCATTACCAGTATTGGGCACCTGATACTGGTCGTCTCTAGCGCATTGGCTGCAATGCTGGTCTTTGCCACGGCAACACAGGGTTACTGGTTAACCCGAACCCGTTGGTATGAAACAATTCTCCTACTGGTTATAGCCTTTGTGCTCTTCCGCCCCGGCTTTATCTGGGACCGGTTCTGGCCAGAGCGTATGGATCTGCCAGGCACTGCCCTGTATCAACAGCTGGAAACACTACCCGATAATGCTGACATTCGCCTGAGGGTTGCAGGCGAAACGCTGGAAGGGAAAGCAGTTGAAAAGACGATTCTTCTGCCAACAGGCAGTGGTTCTGTTGATGACCGACTGGCGATCATGGGGCTGGATCTCATAGAAGACGGCAACAGCCTGTTAGTCGACAATATTGAATTCGGCTCTGCCGCAGAAAAAGCCGGCCTGGATTTTGACTGGCAAATTCTGCATGTAGAAACCGATAATACAGAACGTCCTGCCAAGCAATGGCTGTATTTACCCACATTGTTATTACTGGCGGTAATTTATCTGGGTCAGCGTCGCCGACGTGATCAAAACCGTCCGCAGCTCAACACAAGGGAAACGGTAACAACCTGACCTGAAAAGCCATCAGGGTATGGTTATACCCTGATGGCTTGTCGCTTTATCCAGTCAATAAAAAATGCATCATCACTTGACGCTAACGGGATCAGGATTCGAACAACTCCAACTGTGCCTGGGCTTCCGGGGGTTTCAAATCATGAAGCCTGAAACCGACGCCAAGTAGCCTGACCGGTTTTTCCCTTCTCTCCCAGGCCCTTGTTGCCAACTTGATAAAATAATCCGGTGAATAGAGTTCTTTTTCACTCAATGCACAGAGTTCTTCCAATGTCGTCTGGGTAAAGTCATTGAATTTGATTTTCACGAACCGTTTTGAGACCGCATATTCCCGCTGGATTTTTTCATAGCGTCGTCTCAACTCATCAAGCAGATCCGGTATCTGAAGTTGTACCTCCTCGATATCAGGCAGATCATGATCATAGGTGTTTTCAACCGATATCGATTTACGTCGCCAACTGACTTCAACGGGACGCTGATCAATCCCACGGGCCAATTCATACAGTCGTGAACCAAAGCTGCCGAAGTGCTGTGTCATATCGACCAGTGAAAACTGCCGCAAGTCTTCACAGGTTTCTACCCCCATCCGCTTAAGGCGTGCGGCGGTTGCCTTACCTACGCCATGCAGCTTGCGCACAGGCAACTGCCGGACAAAATCGTCGATTTGATCAGGGGTGACCACACAAAGCCCATCCGGCTTATTCCAGTCACTGGCAATCTTGGCCAGAAACTTGTTAGGCGCCACACCGGCTGAAACCGTGATATGGGTCGCTTCCTTGACTCGTGCCCGTATTTCACGGGCAATCAGAGTACCGCTGCCATGACACTTATCGCACTCCGTCACATCCAGATAAGCCTCATCCAGTGACAGTGGCTCGATCAGGTCAGTGTAATCCGCGAAGATCCGGTGAATATCACGGGAAACGGCCTTATAAAGATCAAAGCGTGGTTTGAGAATAATCAGGTCAGGGCAAAGCTTTCGGGCATAGGCCGATGCCATAGCAGAATGGATGCCGAAAGCACGGGCTTCATAGTTGCAGGTCGCGATCACACCGCGCTGATCTGGCATGCCGCCCACCGCAACCGGACGCCCCCGGAGGTCGGGATTTTCCCGTATTTCAACCGATGCGTAAAAACAGTCACAATCGACATGGATGATTTTTCGTCCGGTATCCTGCATAAACAGTCAGCTGTTTGATCACTCACTCTGGCCATTCTATCACCCGTTACCTGAATAAATGTACAGGCTTATACGAATAAGCTTGCCATCCGTCAGGTTCACTATTTCCCCCATTGACAGAGAACGCTAAGGCACACTTCCATGCGCTTGACGATTTTTGACACGCCGGTCATCAGCCACCTGATGGTATTCATTGCCTGGCTGGGCTTGAAGCTGGCAGGTTGGAAAACCAAAGGGGAAAAACCGGCTATGAGTCGTTATGTACTCATCGGTGCGCCACATACCAGCAACTGGGATTTTCTGCTGTTCATGGCCATTGCCCTGCGTTTTCGCATCAAGCTGTACTGGCTGGGCAAGGCCTCACTGTTCCGCGGCCCCATGGGACCGATTATGCGCTGGCTAGGCGGTATCCCGGTGTATCGTGACCGTAACTGCAACCTGGTGTGCCAAACGGTTGCCGCATTCCGCCGCTATCCCCGGCTGGTACTGGCCCTGAGCCCTGAAGGCACCCGCAGCTATGTCAGCGAGTGGAAGACCGGCTTCTACCATATCGCCCGGAAAGCCGGAGTGCCGATCCTGCCCGGTTACCTGGATGCCCGCACCAAGACCGTCGGGCTCGGCCAGCCCATTCGCCCCACAGGCAATATTACCAAGGATATGGTCTGTATCCGCCAGTTCTACTCTGCCTTTACCGGCATCCGGCCCGAAGGCGCCAACCCGGCTTCCGTGCCCCTTCACCCCGAGAATGATCCTGCCTGAACCAAGCATTCGGCTATATTAGCAATAAAGGAAGGAACCACTCACTGCCAGATCGCTGATGAATTGACGGGCACCGGTCCCGGTGGCAATCTGACAACTCGTACAGGAATGGAAGACACCATGACCCATACGATCATCATTGCCGAAGACCACCCGTTGTTTCGTACCGCGCTGCAGTCAGCCCTTAACCAGGTGCTGGATGATGTCCGGATCATTGAGACCGATACCATCGCCGCCCTGCAACAGGCGCTGGAAGACACTCCGAATCCGGACTTGGTACTGCTTGACTTCCATATTCCCGGCGCCCATGGTTTTTCAGCCCTGATGTTCCTGACCGGCCACTATCCGGACGTACCGGTTCTGGTTATCTCCGCCCGGGAAGAAGAGACCATTATCCTTAAGGCCATTGGCTATGGCGCCTCTGGCTTTATTCCCAAGTCGACACCACTGGATGCCATGAAGACCGCAATCCAGCAGGTACTTGACGGTAATATCTGGGCACCAGCCAACATCGATCTGAACCGGGATACTGACCGGATCAGCAGTGAGATGGAGGAGAAGATCGCGTCTCTGACGCCACAACAGTTCCGGGTACTGGGAATGATCAGTGAAGGGATGCTGAACAAACAGATTGCGTTTGACCTGAATGTTTCTGAAGCCACGATCAAGGCCCACGTCACCGCTATTTTTAAGAAGCTGGGCGTCCGCAACCGTACCCAGGCCGTCATCGCACTGCAGCAGCTGGAAGTGGATTACGAAGAGACTGAAAACAGTCACGCAGACACTTCCAAAAACTCAGACGATAGCGCTGCTCCTTCTGCACCTGATCTATGATCCTGTCTAAATAGACAAGCCTTTCATTTAAATTAAAAACCGGTTGCCTAATAACAACCGGTTCACCATGATTCTCATCCAATAGCAACCCACTCATAAGACAACCCCCTATAAAGCACGCACTACTTAGAGACTCACTACCAACCTAACAAAGCAGATAATACTGCTATCAAATACAACACATGGATTGAACACTAAGCCTATATCCATTCTCTACATTGTTCTTTATGTATGAATTTATTGATTTTCAGTTTACGAGGGCATCACTGCATGAAACAAATTACGACACCCCTTAAAAGTTCACCGATTTCACATCCAGCCGAACTTGCTAGTGAATCAAAGACAGATTCAAGAACGAATCAATCAATATCGAAAGTAGATAGCCCAGAAAAACAAATACAAGGCGTTCCATCTACAAGTGACGAAACCACAATCCTCACAAAGATTGATTTACCTTCAAGGACATGTTCAAGCGAAGAAGAAGCATTGAACTATTTTGCAACCTGGGACGAAACGTATGCGCTACAGCCATGCCCATATGAATGCGAAGGAAAACAAGAGAAGCCAAAAGCGCCAATTCGTATACTCATAGAACATTTGTGCCAAGGCCATAATCATAATTACCCCTACGTGTGTAAGAGCAGCGCACACACACATTTCGCGCTAAAACCCTTCAAAGCATGACCAAACATTCTCTGGATCATCACGGAGGTACGGAATCATTCACTATTACTGAACAAATAATCAATACTCAAACATTCCCAAAAGGATCGATTATTAAAAGCAAGTCACTATCAACACATATAAAAGAAGATAGCCTTCGAACTGAAGAAGCCCAATCAGAAACAGCTCAATTAGTCACATCAAAAGAAACGGAGAGAACGACTCCGCCTATAAAAGAACAAGAAAAGCGTCAGGGAAGACCTAAGGGAACCCAAAAACGGACTCTTCCCCCTGAATCACCAGCAGAGAGGAAGAGTGCCAGAATACAACAGCATCAAGAAAGCTCTTCTACTCAATAAACAGGCATTCTCCGTCGTTTTTCATGCAATAACCGACTGAGTAACGCTCTCAATGCAGCCGGTTTAAGTGGTTTAGCCAGATAGCGTATGAGTAACGCTCTCAATGCAGCCGGTTTAAGTGGTTTAGCCAGATAGCGTATTTTCATCTTGTTCAGTTGCTCCCGCAGCTGGGGTGAACCATCCGCAGTGATCATGATTGTTGGTACAGTCAAATCATATGTCTGGCGTAAAGCCTGTATCAAATCCACCCCATTACAACCATCATCCAAATGATAATCCACGAGTATGGCATCCGGTTCATGCGTCAAATGTCTCTGCGCACTTTGAGAGTCTACTGCCGTTAATACTTTACATCCCCAGCGCTCCAACAATTCCCGCATGCCTTCCAGTATCGTAAGGTCATTATCAATGCAAAGAATAGTTTGACCTGACATCCTGTCCCCCTGATTAACGGCTCTTCTTGGTACTCCAGCGTCACACACCGGCATAACGCTGCGCTGACCCAATGGCACCACGATAAAAAAAACTGAGCCTTGACCGGGCTGAGATTTCAACCCGATCTCACACCCCAAAACGCTGGCAATCCCCTGGACGATCGCAAGTCCCAAACCAAACCCTTGGGATACATGTCCGTCTAGCCGCTGAAACGCATTGAAAATCTGCGCCTGTCGTTCTTTGGGAATCCCGGGACCATTATCCCTGACCTCAATCCTGAGATGATTTCCCTGCCGCCTACATCCCAGCATGACCCGACTACCTGGCGCATAACGGATAGCGTTAGAAAGAAAGTTCTGCAGTACCCGGCGTAGAAGCTTACGGTCACTGAAAATACTGTAATGGCCGGCCCAGCTATGAACGGTAGCTCCTTGCGTTTCCGCTACGCCCTGTGATTCCACAATCAAAGGTTCAAGGAGTTCGGCCACTGTAAAAGCAGAAAACGACGGCTTGAACTTACCAGATTCAAGCCGCGAAAGATCCAGCAAATCATTAATAATCTCTTCTGCGGAGCACAGGGATGTTTCAATATGGCTGGCGAGTCGGGAAACCCCGTCATCACCACCGGATTGCCCAACCTGCTCGGATAATGTTGCAGAAAACAAACGTGCTGCATTGAGCGGCTGCATCAGATCATGGCTGATCGTGGCAAAAAAACGACTGCGATCATGATTGGCCTGTTCCGCTTGCTGCTTAGCCTTACGCAACGCCGTGTTTGCAGACTCAAGATCCCGTGTTCGGTCCGATACCCGTTGTTCCAGGCTCTCGTTCATCTCCTTCAGTGCCTGTTCGACACGACGAAAACCCGTGATATCGGTGAAACTCATGACAAAACCGCCGCCTGGCATAGGGTTACCCTGCACCTGAATAACGCGACCATCAGCACGGATACGCTCGGAACGGTGCGCATTACCCTGCTCCATCAACTTCACACGTTTATTGACATGCGTTTCAATATCACCAATACCACACAAGCCCTGCGTCGCATTGTGGCGAATAATTTCAGACACATGACGTCCAATACAAATAAAGCCATCCGGGTAATCAAATAGCGCCAAATAGGCCTGATTCCAAGCCACCAGCCGCAAATCACGATCAACCACACTGATACCCTGGCTGACGTTCTCCAGCGCTCCCTGCAACAACTCGCGGTTGAACCGCAAGACCGACGACGACTCACCAATGATAGTCTCAACATCATCCAATCCCATCGCATCACCGGACAACGCACTGCGCATCACCACCCGGGCAGACGATCCACCCAGCACCCGCGCCAATAGTCGCTCGGTAAAATCAATTAATGCCTGTGACGCTTGTTGTTGTCTCAGTGTTGGCTGGGCATATCCAGCCACTCCTGCAAAAGCCTCGGTCGTTTTTTCCCTGCCAATGAATCTTGCAGCAAGGACTTCCAATTCTGCGATGGTAACCCGGGGTAAGCCTTCCTGAATTTCAGGTAACGAGGTTCCCACAAATACTGCAGCCTGCTGACGCTCCACCAATCGAGGCCTGAACCACAGGGAACCAAGAACATAAACAACCAGATTCACTCCCAGGCTCAGCAGCATGCCGCGTATCACTGAATCGCCATAATCAAGTCCCAATAACCTGTCAGGGATTAACCACTCCTGCCACCCTGTTCCCTGTATAAGCAGGTTATCTGACACTATGCCGGAGTATTGCAAAGTGGGTAGCACCAGTGCATACAGCCAGACCAATATGCCAGCCAATATTCCAAGCAAGACACCGCTGCGGTTGCTACCTCGCCAGACTAATCCACCGATTAGAGCAGGCGCCAGCTGCGCTACCGCGGTAAACGACAAATAACCGATAGACGCCAGCGACTGGTTGTCATCGAACAACCGGTACATGAAATAGGCCAGCAGAAGTATCATTAAAATCAGGCCACGGCGCACCGTCAGGAGAATCCCTTTAAGCTGATTAAAATCCCTGGCTGCAAATCCCTGGCTACGCACCAG
Organism: uncultured Kistimonas sp.; assembly: GCA_964291505.2. Lineage (GTDB taxonomy): Bacteria > Pseudomonadota > Gammaproteobacteria > Pseudomonadales > Endozoicomonadaceae > Kistimonas. The sequence continues at coordinate 2,492,469 of OZ220216.1, forward strand.
TACTGGCACAATGAGTTCGTTACCTATCATGATGGTGAGGGCAATCGTCGACACAATCACCATGCTGATCGCTGCTGAAGCCCCTCCGAGAAATGCCAGCAATGCCAGCCAGTCATGTCCCATGACTATCGGAAGGCTGATAACGTAAGTGTCAGGGGAGACATCTGGCGGCAACATCGCCTGCCCCACAAAAGCAATGGGCAAGACAAAGAGTGCCGCCAACAACAAATACAAAGGGAAAATCCAGCGTGCATGTTGCAGATGACTGACGTCATTATTCTCCACTACCGTGGCATGAAACTGCCTCGGCAGACACAAAAACGCCGCCATACTGATAAGAATCTGTACACCTAATGAAAAGCCATCAACTTTCATCAAGTCATCAGACCAATGAGCCATGTCCTTACCGGTTAATAACCGATCTGCATCACCGTAATGAAACACATAGACAATACACACACCAACAATCAGAAAAGCGATTAGCTTGATGACTGACTCAATGGCAATGGCCAACATAAGGCCATGATGATGCTCGGTAGCATCCAGGTGTCGTGTTCCGAACAAAATCGTAAAGACAGCCAGAACAAGACTGACAATCAGTGCCGTATCATGGCTGACTTGGGTAAAGGGTTTACCCGACACATAGAGCACACTGTCTGCCGACAAAAGGCTATAACCCATTACAATAGCCTTTAACTGAAGCGCGATATACGGCAGGATGCCAACCAACAGCACCAAAGTTGCGACCGCGGCCAGTAAACGGGACTTTCCATAGCGTGCGGCAAGAAAATCAGCAATGGAGGTGATATTTTGCTGCTTACTGACCAAAATGATTCGTGCAATCAGACGATGAAATAACAAAAACAGGATGATGGGTGCAGCGTAAATCGGCAGAAAAGACCAAGGGTCATGAACCGCTTGGCCGACGGCGCCGAAAAATGTCCATGAGGTGCAGTAAACGGCAAGTGACATGCTATATATCCATGGCCGCCATGCTGGGTGACCATGTTGACTTTGCCGGTCACCATACCAGGCGATAGCAAAAACTCCGCCCATATACACCAGAGATACCAGAACAACGAATACACTCGACACAAAGCCCCCTGATTGTCCAGTGTTGTGTGTATTATCAGGACGATCAGTGGCCACGCTACCAGAGTTCCATCTCAATGCAACCTGTATGGCTTTATAGCTGACACTCAAATAAGGAAACCGATCACAGTGCATGATTAAACCATAATGCTGACTTAACCATGGAATGCCTTTCTATTCTTGTGGAGAAGTTTTGACTCAAGAGGTTTATTAGGCTGATGATTAAGAAAAGGATAGGGAAACGTATCTTACAGCGTTCTTATTAAAAAAACACAAAGGATATAGAGAATGACAGTAGACGAATGATGAATGATGAATGATGAATGACTATAATCAACGAGATCAACGGACATACTTACTAGAATCAATCCGAGCTAATTGATTGAGAAGATGAACTCTGACTCGAAGTTGTAGAAGGAATATAACTTAACAAATATGGCGTAAAATTAAGAGTTTGAATATAGGCATTTGCAAAATCCACATCATTACCGGCCTGTCTCGGCTCATTAAAATTGGTATCAAAAACAGTCCAAAACCCATCACTCCCTCTAACAGCTGCGATAAAATGACCACGATTTCGAGTGCCACTATGCAGAACCATTAGATGAAGTCTGTAGTTGACCTTTACCCTTTCTTCCCCATCAAGCAGTACTGCCCCAAAGCTTAACCTAAGAGACACAGGTAATTGCGCGAACACTCGTTTTAAGAGACTAGTCTTCTTAATTATACGCAGACGATTTCCACGTTGAGCGATACTGAAAGGCTGTACCATAAACTTAAGATATAACTGATCCCGAGCAGCCGCTCTGTCCACAGAAAGCCGAGACTGGATATAAATATTTGCCCTTTCATCACCACTCCAGTGCACTAAATAGTTCTGTATCCATCTATGAAAAGAAGGCTGTTCACCCATTCGCAATATCATATAGGGATTTTCTACTTCAGTGCCTTCACTAGAAACTGGTTCAAATCCACTCATGTCTGTTCTAATCACTTTTCGATAAAAACCTGCATGCAAACGCCTATAGAAGCTACTATTTTCACCATCAATACCTTGTGCCCTAACCATATCATCAATATGGTGATGCAAGTTCTGTGACAATTCCTGAGTATCCTGCTGAACACCTGGCTGAATCAAACCATACCTAGCCATTGCATCGTACAAGACATCATAGTAATGAGCACTGGCTTCAGCATCATTATTCGTCATTGCAAAAATCAGATTTCTCAAGCCGCTTATAATTTCATCATTTGGGTTTAATGCATAGAGTGAACAAACCATCTCATAATGATCCGGGTCCAACGCATAAAAATAGAGAAGCGATTGAATGCAGCAATCATTATTTTTAATGCCTAATCTACCAGGAAATCGTCGATATTCTTGAGAGGTACGCGGATGTTGATAGCTGGGCGGTGTTGAGACTGCCATCTCAAGTCTTTGAGCCGCAGAAGGCACATCCTCACTTTCCGCTTCATCAGCGCCGGACACACTATCATGGCCAGCAGCATCAGAACCAGACACACTCTCGCGTCCAGCCTCATCAGGGCGGATTAGATTCTGTGGTTGCACTCTGGTTGTTGATCTTTGGCAAATGCATCCACACGTCATGTAATAGCAAAAACTTGACACTAAAAAAAACATGAATCGTTTAAATCTTGACAGATAGGATTCTTCATCAGGCCTATGAGGTCTTACCGTTCTTCCATTACTATGAGCTACTGGCACTGGAGATGCTGCACCACCTCCTGCAACCCCATTAGCAACAGGAGCGCCTGATGATGTAGTTACTCTACCAGGTGTATCATCGACCATTACACCCTCCTAACAAAGAAAGAAACATACATGAATAAAGAAAACCTGCTAAAACCGTCTTTCCCCATCTACACGGGGCAATAGATAATAAGTGACTCACAGAAGACCTTTTTAATTGATACAGAAAACCCCATTAGCAACAATAACAATTAAGACAACAGGAAGTATCAAATTAACCCCATTCATAAATTAGACAACAGAAAGACAAAATGTTCCCTAAGCCAGTAAAAGCGCAGAGCAACACAAAAGGAATTAAAAAACCAAAAAACACACACATATAAATATAAGAATAACCTTATAAAAATTAAAAACACAATAAATATGCATTCACTACTTATGGTTTATGATGCGTAATAATAATTAGCACGATACAAAGCTTAATAAAAAAACACCCACCATAGAAAAATACCAAATCATAAATTCCACTAGAGAAAAGGTCAGATTTGTAAGGCGATCATCCCACTACTCTCTGGCATAATAATGCAAAAAAACGCAAGATGATCAAGTAATAACCATAAGCGGGTAAGCTGAAATGAAACGCATAAAAATCATTCTTTCGCTCTTTCTATCACAACTCCTGCTTTCCTTCCATGTTACAGCTAACGCTGACTGGAGCTATGATATTTTCTCCAGTGGAAACCTAAAGCATTATGTTGCTCGTTCAGCTACAACGCCTAGCCAGCAAACCTTTGAACTGTTCTGCACCCAATACGATCCACAACTCACATTGGCTCTCTTCCTTCCTCAACAAAATCAGCGAAAGAAATCCGTGACTAACCTGTCAATCCGTATCGACCAGGGACGCCAATGGCCACTATCAGCCAGTACTCACACCATGAGCCTGATATCACGCCAGACTCTGAGTCCAGAATTACTGTCTGATCTGAAAGCCGGTAACCGTGTTGCTGTTGCCTATCCTCTCAACAAAGATAAGAACATCTCTTTACGCTTCAGCCTTAAAGGCTCTGGCAAGGCCCTGGCACGGCTTGAAAAGCAATGCACGACACCAGGCTAAGACGCCCTACGACTAAAGTCTGATATGGTCGTACACCACTTCGCGTTAGCGTGGGCATGGTCTCCTATAACAACAATAAGGACATGCCCATGCATGATGAAACCTATAAGAAAATTGCACAGGATCCCCGCTTCCAGCAATTGGTTCAGCGTCGTAACCGGTTAGCCTGGACGCTGTCACTGGCCATACTGGCGCTCTATTTCACCTTTATTCTGGTGATTGCCTTTGCCCCAGACCTGCTTGGCCAGCCCATCTCCGCTGGCAGTATCACCACCATGGGTATTCCTGCCGGTGTTGGCATCATTCTCAGCGCCTTTGTCCTAACCGGTATCTACGTTCACCGGGCTAACAAAGATTTTGATCAGTTAAACCGATCCATCGTTGAGGAGGCTGCACAATGAAAGCAGGATTCTCTCCCCTGGTGCTGATCAGTACCACACTGGCGGCTCCTGCAGCTCTGGCTGCAGGCAGTCTGGATGGAAACGTACAACAGCAGGCACTTAACATACCCGCGATCGTGATGTTCCTGGCGTTTGTGGCCGCAACACTGGCGATCACCTGGTGGGCGAGCCGTCGCACCCGTTCAGCATCCGACTATTATGCGGCTGGCGGCAACATTACCGGCTTTCAGAATGGACTGGCCATTGCCGGCGACTACATGTCCGCTGCCTCCTTTCTCGGGATTTCCGGCCTGGTCTATCTCTCCGGTTTTGACGGACTCATCTACTCCATTGGCTTCCTGGTAGGCTGGCCGATTATTCTCTTCCTGATGGCCGAACGACTGCGTAATCTTGGTCGGTTCACCTTTGCAGATGTGGCCACCTACCGGCTTGGCCAAAAACCGATCCGCACACTCGCAGCCTGTGGTTCGCTGGCCGTTGTTGCTCTCTATCTGATTGCACAGATGGTTGGCTCCGGCAAACTGATACAACTACTGTTTGGGCTGCCTTACGAATATGCGGTCATCCTGGTCGGTATCCTGATGGTGCTTTATGTCACCTTTGGCGGCATGATCGCGACAACGTGGGTACAGATTATCAAAGCGGTATTACTACTCTCCGGCGCCACGTTCATGGCCGTGATGGTGATGTACTATGTCGGCTTTGATTTCAGTTCACTGTTCCAGAAAGCCGTTGAAACTCACCCGAAAGGTGATGCGATCATGAGTCCCGGCGGACTGGTATCCGACCCCATCTCCGCAATTTCCCTGGGTCTTGCCCTGATGTTTGGTACTGCCGGATTGCCGCATATTCTCATGCGTTTCTTTACTGTCAGTGATGCCAAGGAAGCCCGTCGCTCCGTCTTTTTTGCAACAGGGTTTATTGGGTATTTCTATATTCTGACTTTCATCATCGGCTTTGGTGCGATTGTCCTGGTCTACACCAATCCCGAATTCCGCGATGCTGCCGGCAACCTGCTGGGCGGAAACAACATGGCGGCTGTCCACCTGGCGAAAGCTGTCGGTGGTGATGTCTTCCTGGGCTTCATTTCAGCCGTCGCCTTCGCCACGATTCTGGCGGTAGTGTCAGGCCTGACGCTGGCCGGCGCATCGGCTGTCAGTCATGACCTGTATGCCAACGTATTCGCCAAGGGTAAGGTCAGCGAAACCCGCGAAATTCGGGTCTCGAAGATTGCCACCGTTGTGCTAGGCATGGTCGCTATCGGCCTTGGTATTCTGTTCGAGAAACAGAATATCGCCTTCATGGTCGGCCTGGCCTTTGCGATTGCTGCCAGTGCTAACTTCCCGGTGTTGTTCCTGTCCATGTACTGGAAAGGCCTGACCACTCGGGGCGCCAAGATCGGTGGCTGGATGGGGCTGCTCACTGCCGTGGCGCTGGTGATTCTTGGACCCATCGTCTGGGTGCAGATTCTAGGCTTTGCAGATCCGGTATTCCCCTACAAGTACCCTGCACTGTTCTCCATGCTGGTTGCTTTTGCCGGTATCTGGTTCTTCTCAGTCACCGATACGTCCGAGCTGGCCGAGGAAGAAAAGGAACGTTTCGATGGGCAATATATCCGCTCCCAAACAGGGCTTGGGGCCTCAGGCGCTTCCGCACACTGATAATCCAGAAAGTAGTTAATACGACAGAAGCCCGGTTTTTCCGGGCTTCTGTCAATCAACATTCTGCAAAACAACAACTCCACGACTTTGTTCAAACATGATGGCCACACAGCTGAAGAAGGCTAAGACCAAAGTCTAATGGAGAGTCTTAACGGATCAATGCAATCTGGCCGTGAGCTTGAAATCTCCCACGAATCGGTGAACTATCAACGCCAGTGGCGAATAAACAGACAACAAAAACAAACAAAACAACAAAAAGGACCGCCCGTGAATACTCACTATACTTCTGCACACGTTGCTGACGAGTCCTCCAAGGATATGCCTGAATACCGCACTTACCCGGTCAACCCAGAGATTGCGGCCAGTGCCTGGGCTAATGAGACCCAATACCGGGACATGTACCAGCAGTCTGTCGTTAATCCGGAAGGATTCTGGCGGGAACAGGCCCTGCGCATTGAGTGGTTCAAACCCTTTACCAAGGTAAAGGACGTCTCCTTCGATGACCACCATGTTGAAATCAAGTGGTTTTATGATGGCACCACCAATGTCTCACACAACTGTCTGGACCGACACCTAGAAGAAAAAGGCGATCAGATTGCCATCTATTGGGAAGGTGACGAACCGGGTGACGAGCGCCAGGTCACCTATGCAGAACTCCATGACAAAGTCTGTCGCGTTGCCAATGCCTTGAAATCTCAGGGCGTTCGTCAGGGCGATGTGGTTGCCATCTACATGCCAATGGTGATCGAGGCGGCAGTCGCCATGCTCGCCTGCACACGGATCGGCGCTATCCACTCGGTGATCTTTGGCGGCTTTTCCCCTGAAGCTGTCGCCGGCCGGATTATCGACAGTGGCGCCAAAGTGATGATCACGGCAGATGAAGCTGTGCGTGGCGGCAAGACTGTACCCCTGAAGGCCAACGTGGATGAGGCACTGACCCATCCCGACATCAAAACCCTGGAAAAGGTGATTGTCTATCGCCGTACCGGCGCCGACATTGCCTGGCACCATCACCGAGATGTCTGGTGGCACGACCTGGAAAATCTGGCTTCTCCCCACTGTGATGCCCGGGAGATGAATGCAGAAGACCCGCTCTTCATCCTTTACACCTCGGGCTCTACCGGAAAACCCAAAGGCGTCGTGCATACCACCGGTGGTTACCTGGTGTATGCCTCACTCACTCATCAGTATGTGTTTGACTACAAAGATGGTGATGTCTACTGGTGTAACGCGGATGTGGGCTGGGTCACCGGACACTCTTACGTGGTGTATGGCCCGTTATGCAATGGCGCCACCATTGTTATGCATGAAGGTCTGCCAAATTACCCGACGACCAACCGCATCAGTCAGATCGTCGACAAGTATCAGGTCAACACACTTTATACAGCCCCTACAGCTATCCGTGCACTGATGGCCCAGGGAACCGCTGCCGTTGATGACACACACCGCTCCAGCCTGAAGCTTTTGGGCAGTGTCGGTGAACCTATCAATCCCGAAGCCTGGGTTTGGTATCACGACACCATTGGCAACAGCCAATGTCCTATCGTCGATACCTGGTGGCAGACCGAGACCGGCGGCATCATGATCACACCGCTACCGGGGGCGACAGCCCTCAAACCGGGTTCAGCCACCCGCCCGTTTTTCGGGGTATTACCCGCCGTTGTTGATGGTCAGGGTAATCTGCAGGACGGTGCCACAGAAGGCAACCTGGTGATGATCGACAGCTGGCCGGGACAGGCTCGAACCGTTTTTGGTGACCATGAACGGTTTGTTCAGACTTACTTCTCAACCTTCAAAGGCATGTATTTCACCGGTGACGGGGTAAGACGTGACGAAGACGGCTACTACTGGGTTACCGGTCGAGTCGACGATGTACTGAATGTGTCAGGTCACCGGATGGGTACTGCGGAAATTGAAAGTGCCATGGTCGCCCATATGCAGGTCGCCGAGGCAGCCGTCGTTGGCTATCCCCACGATATCAAGGGTCAGGGTATCTACGTCTATGTGACGCTGAACCAGGGCGTGGAATACACCATTGATCTGGAAAAAGAACTGAAACAGTGGGTTCGTAAGGAAATCGGCCCGATCGCAACACCGGACATCATCCAGCACGCACCCGGACTGCCCAAGACCCGCTCAGGAAAAATTATGCGTCGAATTCTGCGCAAAATTGCCAGTGGCGAATGTGAAAACCTGGGCGATACCTCTACCCTGGCCGATCCTGCTGTCGTCCATCACCTGATCGACAACCGCGTTTCCGCAGCTTAAACCTTATAACAGGGCTTCTTCCGGAAGCCCTTTTTGAACCTACTGCCGTGATACCCTTTATCACTGACGAATCCTGTTATTCCACAATCAGATGAAAACCTGCTGTAGAAAACAGAAGACCCGCGGCCATAAACAGCATGAACAAGGTGACGATAATGGCTCCAAGGACTTCTTCCCATGTCATAAAGAACTTTTTCATGACCTGTTCCTCCTCTTCAGCCCACCATGAAGGCTTATCAGCCCTCGTGAATACAATGCCTTAATAGCCGCATGACGATAATGGCATAGCACACACTATTTTTTTACGTATTTATGCGTAGGCAAGGCATCCATATGCCGTCCCTAAACCCTATACGTTTTACCTCCAGCCCTCATACACCCGTTTATATTTTGGTTACGGATTGACATTAACGCTTCGCTCCTTATAATTCGGCATCTCTCTGGTGCGGGGTGGAGCAGCCTGGTAGCTCGTCGGGCTCATAACCCGAAGGTCGTCGGTTCAAATCCGGCCCCCGCTACCAACAGAGAGTGCATGTTGTTTTTCGGTGCGGGGTGGAGCAGCCTGGTAGCTCGTCGGGCTCATAACCCGAAGGTCGTCAGTTCAAATCTGGCCCCCGCTACCAATACAATGTGCGTGTTATCTTTTCGGTGCGGGGTGGAGCAGCCTGGTAGCTCGTCGGGCTCATAACCCGAAGGTCGTCGGTTCAAATCCGGCCCCCGCTACCAACAGAGAGTGCATGTTGTTTTTCGGTGCGGGGTGGAGCAGCCTGGTAGCTCGTCGGGCTCATAACCCGAAGGTCGTCAGTTCAAATCTGGCCCCCGCTACCAATACAATGTGCGTGTTATCTTTTCGGTGCGGGGTGGAGCAGCCTGGTAGCTCGTCGGGCTCATAACCCGAAGGTCGTCGGTTCAAATCCGGCCCCCGCTACCAACACAATGTGCGTTTTATCTTTTCGGTGCGGGGTGGAGCAGCCTGGTAGCTCGTCGGGCTCATAACCCGAAGGTCGTCAGTTCAAATCTGGCCCCCGCTACCAACACAATGTGCGTTTTATCTTTTCGGTGCGGGGTGGAGCAGCCTGGTAGCTCGTCGGGCTCATAACCCGAAGGTCGTCAGTTCAAATCTGGCCCCCGCTACCATTATTTTATTTCTCGTCTTCCTTTTCTTTCTCCTGCATTTTTCTATTTTTAGTTTTGATTCAAATAACGTTCACCTGAACATTGGTGAAATCCTGTACGCGCGTAAAACCAATAAATCAGACTCGACAAAAACATAATCAATAATGCGGGCAAAACCGTTACAGGCAAAAAAAAGCTTAGGAGCAGTCCTGAAGGTGCAAGTAAACAGGCAACCCAGTTGAAGCCATTGTGATACCAGTAGGCGCCGTTCTTCTTGTACAGTGCCGCCAAGTCCAGCCTAGAAAACTCATAGTAATACCAAACCAGCATCACACCGGTAATCGGTGCAAAAAAAGCCCCTATACTACCCATCACTTCTGAGTATTTATTGATCAGAAACGGAAAACAGGCCAGTGCAGATGCCGCCAGAACAACAATAACCGTTGCCCAAAAACGTCCCAGCCATTCCACGCTGTTACAGAGAGAAAGCCCACCGGTATAAAGATTAATCACATTGATCGTCCAGTTATCCAGAAAAATCACCAGCATGATTAATAGGAGAACAAGACCACCCGGCTGTAGCTGAGTAATCGTTTCAAAGGGGTTGATACTGACAGCACCACCAGCCACCACCGCATACGCGCCGAAAAAGGCGCCAATAATAATGCCCACCAACGAACCGACTAGCGTACCGATCCACAGTGATCTTTCAGAGCGTGTATAACGGGAAAAATCCGAGGCATCTGTGACACAGGTAAAACAGGTACTGACAATCGTATTCAACCATGTTGCTATCAATGGCCAGTGCCAGTGATAGCCAGGCCATTGCAGTACCGTATTGAAGCTGGCTTTATCGCCACCATGAGTATGCAGAAAGACTATCAGCGTCGAGAAACACACTAGCTTCAGAGGGAAAGAAAATACCGAAATACCTTTTAGCCAGGAGTAACCGACGATCGCTACCACGCCTTGAAACAAGGCAAAATTCAATGAGATCACCCAAAGGGGCAGAAAAAGCTGAAAGCAGTTACGCAGGATGGCCTCAATGGCGAGAGAGCCCGCAGCGGTCTGAAAAGCAAACCAGTAAATCGAGCACAAGAGGCGCAATATCGACGTCAGCCACTGCGATCCACGCACCCCAAACACTGCACGGCATAACACCTGCCCGGGAATGCCGTATCTCACGCCGGCACGAGAAAAGAGCAAAAATGGAATCATTCCCAGCATTACTGAGAAAACCTGTAGTAAAACCGTTGTCTGGAATGACAACCCAGCCATAACCATCATTCCGGACGTAATGAGTGTTCCCGGATTAATAAATAGATTGGAAAAGATATTGAATAATGGCCAAACGCCCCCCTGCCTTAACTGTACGGGTACAGATTGCAAACCAAAACTTTCCACATTAGAAGGACAGCGAAGCGGCTTTTTATCACAAACCAGATAACTTTTTTCGCAATTATTGATTACAGCTTTATTGGACATAAAGAATGTCACAGCAACTCATAGAAAGCCGTAATTATAGTTCTATTTCTGCAAATGAGATCAAACAATAAAATACAAGTATTTAGTTATTAGATTCCAGCATCCCAGCAGACAATACGCCAGCCCCTAAAATGGGTATACACATCAGGGTATCTACACAGGGATTAGTTCCATCCATACCGAGCTTCGTATCTCGATCTATGTGTCTGATAATCCTTGCGACACCGAAGACAATCGTACCGACTACTGGTACGGGGACAAAAAAGGACCGTATAGCACAGAGAACAGAGACTGTTCTGCTAGTGTTTTCACTTCGCTGAGCATCGTATTCAAGAGCTGCAAACCTCAAAGACACATAAGGAAAACATAATACACCAGAAATGAATGCAACCACCTTATCACAAAATGTCGGTTCTTCATTAGCAACACCGCCATTAGAACCACAAGGACAGCAACAAGGAATGCAACAAGGAATACAACAGGCCATAGAACTCTCCAAAACCACTAATCAACATTAACAACTCAGCAATCTTTAGGATATTACTCCTCATGATCTAATTATTAGTTTCCCTCAAAACAAAAAAGTTCATATCACAAACACTGCTGACATTTTATGTTAGTTTTATTACACAAATACCTTTCCAAGCACCACAAATTTGCAACTATTTTACAATAGCCCTTTATCTATCAATATATGATGAGATGGAAAGTTTGTAACCACGGTTAGAAACACGGGCAGTCACGTTTTTTAATGATTAAAAAATAAGCATCACTGACTAAGCCTTTAATAAGTGATGCTCTTATATAAAATAATGACGCAGTACTAGGCTGCCTGATGCCCTCCTAAGTAAGCCTCCCTAACTTCACTGTTAGTTAACAGATCAGCACCTGTTCCCGTCATCCGAATCACGCCATTGACCATCACATAACCACGATCTGCCAACTTCAGGGCATGATTGGCATTCTGCTCCACCAGAAATATCGTCATACCCTGCCGAGCCACTTCCCGCAGGATCTTGAAGATCTGCTTGACGATGATGGGGGCAAGCCCAAGGCTGGGTTCATCAAGCAGCAACAGGCGGGGCCGGCTCATTAATCCCCGGGCTATCGCCAGCATCTGCTGCTCACCGCCGGAGAGCGTTGAGGCTCGCTGTCCTGAGCGCTCCCGTAACCGGGGAAACAACTCATACATACGGGCCTTATCTTCCTCAGCATGTTCTGTCCCGATAGCAACGGTTCCCATCATCAGGTTCTCTTCCACCGTCATATGGGGGAAGACATGACGCCCTTCCGGCACCAGGGCAATCCCCTTACTGGCAATATCCGGCGTATTCACCTCTCGAAGGTCTTCCCCGGCAAACAGGATTTGCCCGGACGACGCCTTCGGCTGGCCAAACAGGGTCATCAGCAGGGTGGATTTACCAGCGCCATTGGCCCCAATCAAACTGACAATCTCGCCTTCCTGCACCGTCAGTGACACATTCCGGAGCGCCTGTATCGGACCGTAAAACGTATCTACATTGCGGATATCAAGCAGTGCTGGGGTTGTACTCATCATTCTCTCCTTAAACGGCCGCTTCCAGCATATCTTCCTCATCAGTGCCGAGGTAGGCACCAATGACATGGGGGTCGTCCCGAATCGCGGCAGGTTTACCGCTGGCTATCACCTCACCATGATCCAGCACCACAATATGGTCGGAAATATTCATGACCATGCCCATATCATGTTCAATCAGTAAAACCGTCACACCGAAATCATCCCGCAGCTGGCGGATCATGGCACTCAGCTCTACGGTTTCATTGGGATTGAGGCCAGCCGCCGGTTCATCCAGACAAACCAGATCCGGCCCCGTGCACATGGCCCGGGCTATCTCCAGCCGTCGCTGCTGGCCATAGGGCAATTCGCCGGCCAGCCGATTGGCATGCTCCGCAAGGTTGACCACATCCAGCCAGTACCAGGCCTTTTCCAGCCCGTTAGTTTCCGATTGCTGAAAACCCGGGGTATTCAAAAGGCCGGACATCATGTTGCGGTTCATTTGCATATGCATCGCTACCAGCAGGTTTTCCAACACCGTCATCTCCTTAAACAGACGGATATTCTGGAATGTGCGAGCCATACCCGCCCGGTTGACCTGGTGCGAACCACCAAACATTTTGAAATAGAGGCGTGAACCGAACTGAACCGGGTTCAGAAAATCCCTGGTTTGAAATGCCTCTCCCAGTATCTGACCAATATCCGTTTCGCGACCTTTGGCATGAAGGACAATGCGACCATCCGTTGCCTTATAAAAACCGGTCAGGCAATTAAATACCGTGGTTTTACCCGCGCCATTGGGTCCAATCAGTGCCGTGATGCTACCTCGCCTAACGCTGAAAGACACATCGCTTAGCGCCTTTATCCCGCCAAAACGCATCGATAGCTGATCAACCTTGAGAATATCCGTGCTCATTGTGCACCTCCCATGGCAGGCGACATGCCGGCTGCTGATTCTCCTTTTGGCCGTGAATGTGATTCACGACTTAACCGCACTAGCCCCCGGGGACGCCAGATCATCATCAAGACCATTAATGCGCCGAACATCAACACCCGGAATTCGGCGAAATCCCGCAACACCTCCGGCAGGATGGTTAATACAAATGCAGCAACGACAACACCACGGGTAGATCCCAGTCCGCCCAACACGACAATCGCCAGAATCAGGGCGGATTCAAAGAAGGTAAACGACGAAGGATTTACAAACCCCTGGTAGGTAGCAAAGAAAACACCTGCAATCCCGCCAATGGCCGCTCCTGTCATGAATGCTGACAGCTTGACCACAACATGGTTTATACCCAGTGAGCGGCAGGCAATCTCATCTTCACGCAGCGCTTCCCAGGCACGCCCCAGCGGCATGCGAGTCAATCGTTTATTGATATGCAGAACAACCCACACCAGGGCCAGCAACACAAGAAAGATAAAAATAAACTTATAGTTGGAGCTGTATTCCAGGCCAAAGAACTCATGAAATGGTGTTCCTTCCTTGACCCGTCGCTTGAACTCTAGCCCAAACAATGTCGGCGCAGGCGCTGACATACCATTGGGGCCACCGGTAAAGGCCGTCCAGTTATTCAACACCAGCCGGATAATTTCACCGAAACCAAGGGTGACGATCGCCAGGTAATCCCCGTGCATACGCAAAACCGGAAAACCCAGTAACGCACCGAACACCGCTGCCATTAATGCAGCCAGAGGTAACATGGCCCAGAACCCTAATCCAAGGTATTCATAGCCCAGCGCCAAGCCATAGGCGCCGATGGCATAAAACGCCACAAACCCGAGATCCAGCAAACCCGCCAGCCCAACAACAATGTTAAGTCCCAACCCCAGCAGCACGTAAATCAAGCCAAGAATCACTACGGTGATCCAGTACTTGGTTGCTACAAAAGGAAAGATCAAACCGGCAATAAACAACAGAGGAACGATATAGCGAAGATGGCTTTTATCACCAACAGGTTTGACATAGACACCGGTTTTTCGATCACCAAAGCGCTGGAGCAACGATTGTCCTGTTGCCGTCTGTATAAACAGTGACATTACCAATCGCCCAACAGCAATCACACCGACGACAGCAAACAGGGTTTCCATGCGTAACTTAAAGCCATAACCATCCAGCAAGAAGCCGATCATGGGTCCGAAAATCACCAGTGACAGCAGTGCTGCAGCAGAGGTATCAATCAGGCTTCGCTTCCAGTCAATAGAAAATGACGCGGTAGATGTTTGTGGATTCGGCTGCATCAGACTTTCTCCACTTCCGGCTTACCCAGCAGGCCACTCGGCTTGAAGATCATGATCAGCACCAGCAGGCTGAAAGCAAAGACATCTTTGTAATCCGTATTGATCATGCCTGAGAACAGGGATTCCGACAGTCCCAGGATAATGCCACCTAGCATGGCTCCAGGTAACGAGCCGATTCCACCAAGAACGGCGGCTGTAAATGCCTTAATCCCGGTGATGAAACCGACATAGAAGTCGAAGGTTCCATAATTCATGGTGACCAGAACACCGGCCAGCGCCGCCATGGATGCCCCGATAACAAAGACGGTAGAGATCACTTTATCGGTATCAATACCCAAGATGGAGGCCATCTTGCGATCCTGCTGGGTAGCCCGGCACTTACGGCCCAGACTGGTGCGGTGAATTAACCAGGTCAGCAGTCCCATCCCCAGCAGTGCCGCGATAACTATCAGCATCTGGATATACGACATCTGGACAAAACCATCACCCATATTGATACGAATACTGCCTTCCAGCAGCACCGGCACTCCCTGGTTCCTCGCGCCTTGGCTAATCTGCACATAATTCTGTAGCACCAGCGACATGCCGATTGCCGAGATTAACGGTGCCAGTCGTGTAGAGCTCCGCAACGGTCGATAGGCGACCCGTTCAATGGTCCAGCCATAGGCGCCATTGATAACAATGGTAAACGCCAGCGTCGCCAGCAAAATAATGGGAAACGATTCAATACCGAAGAAAGCCAGGATGGCAATGATGATGGCAGTCAGGTACGCCGAAACCATGTAGACATCACCATGGGCAAAATTGATCATGCCGATAATGCCATACACCATCGTATAGCCGATGGCGATCAGCCCGTACACAGAACCCAGGGTGAGTCCATTAATCAGCTGCTGAAGAATAATTGAGGGATCCATAGGTTACCCGGTTACGACTTGAATTATTGTTATTACCGGATAGACGGGGCGTCCCACCCGGTCGTACAACTGCAAGGGCTTCGGGGATTACCCAAAGCCCTGTGCCGGATCAGAGTTGACCGTAAGAACCGTCATTACCCCACTGGTACATGACGTAGTCGGATACTTCCAGGTCACCCTTGTCGTCAAAGGCTTTCTTGCCAAGTACGGTAGAGACGGTGTTGTCCTTCAGCCAGGCAGCGACCTTGGCGCCATCGGTACTTTCAACCGCCGTTGCGCCAGCGACAATGGCCTGCATCGCCGCATAGGAGTAGAGGGTATAACCTTCAGGTTCATAACCGGTTTTCTGGAAGGTGCTAACAACTTCCTTGCCATCAGGGATCTGACGGGGATCTGCACCGAAGGTCATCAATACGCCATTAACAAAAGTCGCACCACCGGCAGCTTTCAGGAAGTCTTCTGAAACAATGCCGTCACCGGAGATAAACTCGGCTTCCACACCCTGCTCACGCATCTGACGGACCAGCGGACCCGCTTCCGAGTGCAAACCACCGAAGTAGACGACTTCTGCCTTACTGGAGCGGATTTTGGTTACCAGAGCATTGAAGTCTTTCTCACCGCGGGTCAGACCTTCATACAGTACTTCCTTAACACCCAGCTTGTTCATATGGGCTTTCATAGCGTCTGCCAGACCCTGACCATAGGTGTCCTTGTCGTGCAGCACAGCTACCTTGGTCGCGCCCAGTTCATTGACAATGTGTTCAGCGGCCACGGTTCCCTGCTGGTCATCCCGACCACATATGCGGAAGACCTGGTCAAAGTCCTGTTCAGTCAGTTTCGGGTTGGTGGACGCAGGCGTGATCATAAGGATCCCGGCTTCATCATAGATTTTGGAGGCAGGAATACTGGAGGATGAACAGAAGTGGCCAATGACAAAATCGGCACCATCAGAATCCACCAGTCGGTTGGCAACGGAGACCGCCTGTTTAGGCTCACAGGCATCATCCGCTTTTACCAGCTTAATGGGTTCGCCGTTAATGCCCCCTTTGGCATTGATATCCTTGGTAGCCTGCTCCGCCCCTTTCCAGAGCTGTTCACCGAATGCGGCATAGGCGCCGGTATGAGGACCGGCCACACCAATCACTACATCCGCCTGGGCCACACAGGCCATGCCCATGGAGCCGGCTACGGCAACAGACAGAAGGCTTTGCTTGAGAAAAGTCTTGCTCATGATAATTCCCTGCTTTCTTTATTGTTGTTATGACCGCCGGCACTCCCACGGTCATCCGAGGGAGCTCATGAGCAAGTTTTGCACCAGATCAACCTGGGGTGGCGGATCCGGACAAACTGCCCACGATAAAGCCTGAGTGCAGCATCGTTTCTGCACAGGGAATTCATAATGGCACAATCAACGCACCGATTTAAAGCCTTGGTTCCACCTTCTCCAGTGTGGGCGAGTGAGATTGTTCAGACGATGATTTATCTGGCTGCCAGTCCGGGTAACCAAAAAGGTGCCTTAGTCGCTGACGCATGCGCTTTCCCGGAGCAAAGGCATCACGCAGCATGTCGCGCCATTCATGAAACGACAATGTAATGGGATTATGGGAGTGGATTTGGCGGGTAATCCCGTATTCACAGGCTTCACCTTGCTTTTCATCGACAAAGGTTCCGAACAGCCGGTCCCAGACAATCAAAATGCCGCCGAAATTCCGGTCTATATAAGACGGATTACGTGCGTGATGCAGACGATGATGGGCTGGTGTATTAAAAATCCACTCAAACCAACCCAGTTTGGGTATTACCTGGGTATGGATAAAGAACTGGTAGAACAGGTTCATGAGGACAACAGCGATCACTGTTTCCGGCGGAAATCCTAGAATAACCATCGGCGTCCAGAATACCCACATCCCTGCCACCGGATACATCAGGCTCTGACGAAAGGCCGTGGAGAAATTGAGCTTCTCGGATGAGTGATGCACCACATGAGCCGCCCACATCCAGCGGATATTATGGCAGGCGCGATGAAACCAGTAATAAAAGAAATCCTGCAGCAGGAACAGCAGAGCAATTGACCAGGCGGTCACTGGTATCTCGAACACGCGGAAGTCAAACAGCCAGTAATAGACAGCAATGACCATCACGCCGGTGAGCGCCTCCACCAGCTGATACATCCCCGCCAGCATGGCGTTGGATACCGTATCAGCCAGAGAATAGTTGGCGCTCTCAGGAAAACGGTTCCGATGTTTACGGAGATAAAAAAACTCTGCGCCAATGGTCACCAGATAAAGGGGGGTCAGCAGCAACAAGAGAAGGTTGATATCAAAATCCATATAACACTCTCAGCAATTCTTATTGTTCTTACGCTGCGTATTATTCCACGCGACAGCCGTGACACCATGACCTCAATGCGCGTTCTGCCGGTCATAAGGGGATATCCACTACGCCCCTTGCTCACATGGACTATCCTGCAAGGCGCCTGATAACCGAGAAAACCTGATCAACTACCGGAGCCTGCATGTGACAACCATTCACATCGTCAACGCCCATGTCCTCGATGCAGCCAATGGTCGCCTGCAGCCAAAGCAAGGCCTGAGCATTCAAGGTTGTCGCATTAAAAAAATCTATGACGGAATGCCGGATGAACCATCCGCCGATATCACCCTGGATGCCGCAGGACGTGTCGTCATGCCCGGCCTGTGTGACGCACATGTCCATATCACTGCGGCTACGCCCGACTTTGTCGCCTTGCGCCACTGGCCGCCTTCCTATGTGGCCGCTCATGCTGCAGACATTCTGAAAGGTATGTTGATGCGTGGCTTTACCACGGTGCGGGATGCCGGGGGCGCTGATTTTGGTTATGCACAGGCCATTGAGGAAGGGTTCCTTATCGGCCCCCGCCTGCTCTTTTGCGGCCATGCCCTGTCGCAAACCGGTGGCCATGGTGATATGCGTCTGCCGGGTGATGATCACACCGACCACTGCTTTTGCTGTTCAGGTTTGGGCAAAGTCTGTGATGGCATCGCGGAAGTCAGGCGCGCCTGTCGCGACGAACTCAGAAAAGGCGCCCACCAGATTAAGTTGATGGTCTCTGGTGGTGTCGCCTCCCCCACCGACCGGATCAACAGCACCCAGTTTGCGGAGGATGAAATACGGGCAGCGGTTGGAGAAGCTGAAGCAGCCAACCGCTATGTGATGGCCCATGCCTATACCAACCGGGCGATCGTGCGGGCACTCGAATGCGGTGTCCGCTCCATAGAGCATGGCAACCTGATAGAACAGGATGGCATTGCATTACTCAAACAAAAGCAGGCATATCTGGTACCTACACTGTCGACCTATGATCGTGTGGCTCGCGAAGGTGTCGAAGCCGGTATGCCGGCAGCTCTGCAAAAGAAGGTCTATAGCGTGCTGGATGCAGGCATTCAGGCGCTGGAGGCTGCCTGGCAGGCGGACGTGAACATTGTGTTTGGCACGGATTTGCTGGGCAGTATGCACAAGTCCCAGCTGCAGGAGTTCGCCATACGCCGGGCAATCATCCCTAACACCGAATTAATACAGTCCGCTACCGTAAAGGCGGCAGAACTGTTCAACCTGTCGAATGAGATCGGCATCGTGGCAGAAGGTTATCGTGCAGACTTATTGATACTGGATGGCAATCCACTGGAAGATATCAACATCCTGCAACAACCTGATCGCTATCTGAACGTGATCATGAAAGATGGCAGGATCTATAAAAACACGCTGTGACGTTTATACCCTTAGGGAGCCACATGACTCCCTAAGAACAAGCGGGTCTCAATCAACCAAACTCAATGCCCTGGGCAAGTGGCAATTCGCCGCCGTAGTTGATCGTATTCGTGGAACGACGCATATAGTTTTTCCAGGCATCACTGCCAGACTCCCGGCCGCCACCGGTTTCCTTCTCACCACCAAACGCACCACCGATTTCTGCCCCGGAGGTGCCAATGTTCACATTGGCGATGCCACAGTCAGAACCTGCAGGTGACAGGAAGCGTTCTGCTTCCCGCATGTTTTCCGTGAATATTGCCGAAGAAAGGCCTTGGGGAACCTCGTTGTGAATGGCGATGGCTTCGTCCAGATCATCATATTCCATGACATACAGAATTGGCGCGAAGGTTTCATGGTGGACAATGTCTGCATCATGCCGGATTTTCACAATGGCAGGACGCACATAAAAACCACCGGCCGGGACATCTTGCAATACCTGATCGCCACCAAACAACACTTGTCCGCCTTCTCTCTGAGCTTCACCCAGCGCCAGCTGCATGGCATTGAAGGATTGCTGGTCTATGAGCGGCCCCACCAGTGTGCCGGCATCCATTGGGTGGCCAATGGGTAATGTCTGGTAGGCTTTGACCAATCGATGACAGACCTTGTCGACCAGCGAACGGTGACAAATTAATCGACGCAACGTCGTGCACCGCTGCCCGGCAGTACCAACCGCAGAAAAGACAATGGCACGAAGCGCCAGGTCAAGATCCGCAGACGGAGTCAGAATCATGGCATTGTTGCCACCGAGTTCCAGCAGTGAGCGCCCCAGCCTTCCCGCCACAGTCTGTGCCACCTTTTTCCCCATGGACGTTGAACCAGTAGCCGATACGAGAGGAATCCGGCCATCTTTGCTCAGTTGTTCTCCCGTATCTCGATCACCAATCACGACCGTCGAAACCGACCGAGGTATTTCCGGCATTGAATCCAGCACCTTATCGACCACGGCCTGCACGGCCAGCGCACACAGAGGTGTCTTTTCAGAAGGTTTCCAGATAATCGAATTACCGCAGACAATGCCCAGCATCGCATTCCAGGCCCAGACGGCCATGGGAAAGTTAAACGCGGTAATGACCGCTACCGGCCCCAGCGGGTGCCACTGCTCCATCATCCGATGCCCCGGCCGTTCGCTGGCAATGGTCAAACCGTAGAGCTGACGGGAAAGCCCGGTGGCAAAATCGCAGATATCAATCCATTCCTGTACTTCACCCAAGGCTTCCTGCGTAATTTTTCCGGCTTCCAGGCTGATCACCTCTGCCAGAGCTTCTTTATGTTCGCGGGCCACTTCGCCGATTCGCCGGACAAATTCTCCCCGCAGCGGGGCAGGCAGCGTTCGCAGCCGCTCAAACGCATGCTGCGCCTGCCCGATGACACTGTTGACCTGTTGTTCACTGGCTATCTTTCCCCGGGTCAAGTCCTTGCCATCAATCGGCGAAGATACGATCAGCTGATCGCCATCACCGGGCATTGCCCCATCACCCGCAACGGCCATAAACGCCTTGTCCGTTGCATACCCTGAGCCAAGTTGTGAGAAAATTGCCAGTGTCATTATCTGCCTCGCTGAACCGGTTATACGGGTAAACCAAGCCTGTCAGCCGGTTACATTATCTGTCTTCCCTGACTGTTAAAAATACGCACTAAACAATCGTGATGCCAGAACCAGCGTCTATGATTGATGGAATTCATACGCGTCTCACCGAGGACTTTCATCATGTTTAAACCCCTCCTCCCTCTATTCATGGTCATTGGTGGCTCTGTTGTTTATGCCGCATCCGATGACAAACCCTATGGAGGTAGGTTGCAGGTTGAAACCGTCAAAGATCAAAGTGTCACAGATGATGGAAAAACCATCCAGTATCCACTCACCGAGCATCCGCAGGTAAAAACACTCAGAATCAAGACGCCTTCCGGTGGTGAGACAGGATGGCACTATCATCCCTTACCGGGGTATGGCTTTGTGCTTGCAGGAACGATGGAAGTCACCCTGGAAAATGGTCGAAAAAACCGCTACGAAACAGGGGAAGCCATTTATGAAATTGTAAAGATTCCCCACAATGGTCGCTGTGTCAGCACCAATCCCTGCGACATTATTGTGACCTTTACCAGTGCTGAAGGTGTACCAGTCACCGTGATGGTTCCGCCGATGGAAGAGTCGTCTGCACTATAAAGCCCACACTGAACCTGAGGTGACATTACAGAAAGAATCCTGCTACGCTGAATGACGCCTGTATGTCGATAGACGAACAAAAACGCATCATCCCGATTGCCGGCAGATGGCTGTGATCGCTGCAGCAATGAACAACGGATCTGACAGAGAAACACGACATGACGTCACGCATTGCGATATTTGGGGCCGGCTCCATCGGCTGTTTCATCGGCGGCAAACTGCTCGCTGCCGGTTACGAGGTTGTTTTTTATGGCCGTCCTGACCTTCAAAAAGCGGTTCAAGCTTCAGGCCTGCGCCTGACAGAACTGGAAGGCACTGAAACCCACATTCCTGCAGAACAAATCAGCTTCAGCACAGATCCTGCCATCTTATCGGACGCTGACCTGATCCTGGTCACCGTCAAAAGCCGTGATACCGAAACCGCTGGCCGCACCATTCGCGATCATTGCAGCCATTTCCCAACCATTATCAGCCTGCAAAACGGTATCGAGAACACGGCAATCTTGAGACGCCAGCTCCCTGGCTACAAGGTGACAGGCGGCATGGTACCCTTCAACATCCTGAGAGCGGAGCAAACAGCATTTCACCGTGGCACAGAAGGCACGCTCATATTGCAGGAGTCTCCTGAGACACTGCCTCTTCAACAGGCGCTGGAACGCGCCGGATTAACGACCGAAACCCACAGGGATATCAGCAGCATTCTCTGGGGTAAATTACTGCTCAATCTGAATAATGCCATTAACGCACTGTCAGGCCTGCCATTGAGACAGCAGCTCGCACAGCAGGCTTACCGCAGGGTTCTGGCGACGTGTATCCGCGAAACACTGACCGTATTACGCGTGGCCAATATCCGACCGGCAAAAACCGGTAAGGTGATCCCCAACCTGCTGCCGTTAATCCTGACGCTGCCAGACCCTTTATTCATTAAAGTTGCCGGCGCCATGTTGAAAATGGATGACAATGCCCGGTCTTCTATGTGGGAGGATCTGCAACGGGGACGGGAACCGGAAGTAGACTACATCAATGGTGCGGTTATTCGCCTGGGTGAAAAGATCGGTGTCGCTACACCGGCTAATCAGACCATCACCCGACTGATGCGGGCCGCCCATGCCAATGGCAAAGGCAGCCCATCGCTATCTGCAGAAAAACTGCAAAACTACTTTAACTGATCAACCGGCTGATGAGGCCGCTGGCGTCTTGCCCAGCCAGCGTCTCAACAGACGAATATTGATCTGTGAAAGCAACATACCGGACAGCATGACAGCACAACCCGCCAGCGTTTGCAGTGTCACGATTTCATCCAGCAACAGCCAGCCTCCCAGTACGGCAAAAACCGCCTCCAGGCTGAGAATAATGGATGCATGAGCCGCCGGTGCATTTTTCTGGGCAATAATCTGCAGGGTATAGGCAACACCAGTCGACATCACACCGGCAAAGACAATGGCCGCCCAGGCACCCTTGACCCCAGTCACAGTGATCTCCTCGGTCGGCAGTGCAACAGCCAGGCTAAGTCCGGAACAGGTCAGGAACTGAATCACAGCCAGCAACAAACCACTGTGCCTGGGTGCCAGCCAACCTATTAGCAAAACATGCAGAGCCCAAAATAATGCCCCGATCAGCATCAGCATATCCCCCTTATTCAGGGTAACATCGCCATGCATGGTGAGCAGATACAGTCCGGCCATCGCCAGCACCATACCCAACCAGGTGTTTAAACCGGTTTTCTGTCCCCATAGCAGTCCGATCACAGGCACCAGCACAATATAAAGTCCGGTAATGAAGCCAGCATTACCCGCCGTGGTATACAAAAGTCCCACCTGCTGCAGTGACGCACCCGCGAACAACAACACGCCCATGGCCATCCCACCCAGTATCAATGACCGGCTGATGACCACACTGCCCCCTGATTCCCGTCGTCGCAGCCAGACAATCACAGGCAACAGCGAACAGGCGCCGACAAAAAAACGAATGGCATTGAAAGCATAGGGTCCCAAATGGTCCATCCCGACACGCTGGGCGACAAACGCCAGTCCCCAGATGGCCGCGGTCAGGATGAGCAAACCGTCGGATGCGAGCGTGCTTTTTTTCATAAACGACTTATGACTTCCATTTTATGAGTTATGTTTATTGTTCCTGCCAGCCCCTGCCGGCATGGTCGGAGGTGAGCTCCACCCCGGATCATATCGGCATCCCTGCCTGCCGGACAGAGGTCTTCAGCATATTCCCCGAATATCTTTCGCTGAAGAGCAAACCACCCATGCTGAACTAAGCTGTTGCGGTGCTCATGCTACAGGCTTTCTCACCAAGGACGCCTTTACCCCATTCGTATCCATACAATCCGTGAGGTTCTCATTGATGCATCTGCCAGCAATGGCTGCAGCCAGCCTGATACTGTTGTTTTGTTTCTATCAATCAGAGGCGATCGCAGACGCGGAGAAACTGCCAGAAAAAGAAGTCGCTTTACGCTATGCACGCTGCGGCGGACAAGAGGTTGCCTACCAGGTGACACTGGAAACCTTCACTATTGCAGCGCAGGGCATGCGACCTGCCGTGGACATTCATGCCTGGCGCTATCACCGTACCACTAGTGACACCGATTTAGACGATACAACCCACCGGGCCACGCTGTTTGCCTGGAGTGGCGGTCCCGGCGCATCAGCCATGACCCTTCACATGGGCCTGCTGGGCCCAAAACGGATCAATCTCCAGAACTGTCCAGATAGCGGTGATCCGCTCGCGGCAAGCCTCGAAGACAACCCGGAGTGCCTGCTGGATTTGGTGGACATCGTCCTGATTGACCCACCGGGGACGGGGTATTCCGGCTCAACGGACAAGGACAATCTGCAGTACTACTTCAACAGTGACCGCGATGCCAAAGTACTGGCAGACACCATCAGCCAATATATCAAACGCTACAACCTCTGGCGTCAGCCGCGCTTTGTGCTGGGGGAAAGCTATGGCGCCGCCCGTGCCGTCAAAGTCACACGGGAGCTGATCCAACAGGGTCTGCCGGTTTCCGGAATGATTCTATTGGCGCCTCACCTGTTCTACAGCTGTACCGACAACATTGACGCCCTGTGCTGTAACTGGAACCTGCAGTCCTATGCGATAACCGCCCGTTACCATGGCTTATCTGCAGAAAAAAGCCTCAACCTTGGCAGCTTCCTGAACACCCTGAAAAGCTTCAGTGACAGCACCTACCTGCCGGCCATGATCAATGGACATCATAGCCACCATCAGCATCCGGAAAACCTGCCTCAGACACTGGTTCGCTATACCGGTATGACCGAGCAGGATTTCCAGGTGTACGGTTACTGCCCATCCCCCACCGATTTCATCGAGAGCACCCTGCGCAATGCCCAGATCATCCCGGCATTGAAAGACAGCCGGTTCCACATCCCCTTTGAGGCCTACACCGGTGCCCGCACCCTGATCAATCCCATCATTCTGATCAACCAGACCTATATTCCACTGTTTAACGAGTACCTCTATACCGAGCTGAAGCCGGAAAAAGAGCAGCCCTATGTCAGCTTTAACCCCAAAATACTCAGTGACTGGCAGCAGTTGACCGGTGATACCATGAACGCCGTCATCGACGACATGACCACCAGCATGATGGCCCAGCGCCAGCTCCGGGTCCTGGCGCTGGCCGGGCTCTATGACCTGCAGATTCCTTTTCGAGCCATTGAGTATGTGCTTTCACGCCCGGGTATTGACCCGTCTCGAGTGGACTTGCGTTTCCTGCCCTCCGGACATGGACCGTATGTGGATGAAGATGGCCTCGTAACCGTCAGCCAGGCAATACGGTCAATGGTCACGAAAACACTGTCTGATCACTGAACCATAAAAAAAGCCCTGTTCCTCTAAACGGAACAGGGCTTTTCATTTATATCAACGCTCAGCGCCAGCCCTGCACGGCGCCGCCCTTGAACAATTCTTCAGCTTTCTGCTCTACCGCTTCGGACTGGAAAGAAGCCACCAGCTGTGCGATACGTGGATCCTGACTGTTATCCTGACGGGAAACGATGATGTTGACATAAGGCGAATCCTTATCTTCCATCAGCAGCGAATCCCGGGTCGGCAACAGGCCAGACGCGACAGAATAGGTGGAATTGATGAATGCCAGATCAACATCATCCAGCGAACGGGGCAGCTGGGCAGCATCCAGCTCAATGAAGCTCAGGTCGTGGGGGTTATCGATGATATCAACCGGTGTTGCTTCCAGGTCGGACGGATCCTTGAGGGTCACCAGGCCAGCTTTGTGCATCAGGAGCAGGGTACGGCCTTCATTACTGGGGTCATTGGGAATCGCTACTTTGGAGCCATTAGGCAGGTCTTCCAGACTGGTCAACGTCCGGGAATAAGCACCAATGGGATACACGAAGGTATTGCCTACAATTTCCAGCTTGAAGCCGCGGTCATTGACCATACGATCCAGATAGGGTTTGTGCTGGAAAGCATTGATATCAATGCTCCCGTCGGACAGGGCAATGTTGGGCGCAACATAGTCCTGGAATTCCACCAGTTCTACGTCCAGATTGTAAGTCTGCTTGGCCTGATCTGCGGCCGTACGCATCAGATCGGCCTCAGGCCCCGCGATCACTCCAACTTTCAGGGCGGTATCACCACTGTCACTGCTGCAACCTGCCAGGACCAACCCCGTACAGGCAACGGCTGCTGCCAGCCACTTACTGACCGATTTCACTACAGGTACCATCGAACGCCTCCTGACTACAGTGCTTTATACCGTGCGCCATCGCACGTTGTTATACATAATCCGGCACGCAATGATGCATTGCCGGAATCAATCAGGCCTGTTTGTGCTCAAACCGGGCCTGCAGGCTTTCACCTGCCCACTGGATCAACTGAACCAGTACGATCAATACCACCACGGTTGCCAGCATGATGACGCCGTCAAACCGCTGATAACCATAACGAATCCCGAGATCGCCCAGACCACCACCACCAATAGCGCCCGCCATGGCGGAATACCCCACCAGGGTCACCAGGGTCAGTGTCATGCCATGGATCAGCCCGGGCAGTGCCTCGGGCAACAGGACACGGCTAATAATCTGCATGGGTGACGCCCCCATGCTCTGGGCGGCTTCCACTAATCCGGCCGGTACTTCATTCAGCGCGCCTTCCACGATTCGCGCGACAAAGGGAATCGCCGCAATTGTCAGCGGCACAATGGCGGCGCTGGTGCCAATGGACGTCCCCACCAACAACCGGGTGAAAGGCACAATCGCCACCATCAAAATGATAAACGGAATAGAACGCCCGGCATTCACCCCCCCCCCCAGCAGCTGGTTCAGCAACCGACTTTCCATGATTTTGCCGGGTCGGCTAACATGGAGCAGCACCCCCAGCGGAATCCCAAAGACAAAGCTGAGCGCACCGGCCACGGCCACCATGTAGAACGTTTCCCAGAGCGCCTCCCCGAGCATCAACCAGGCATTAATGGACATAACCTACCACCTCCACGCTCACCTCCTGGCTCCGGAGATATTTAACCGCTTCATCAACCTCTGACTCAGAACCAAACAGTTCCACCATGAGGAATCCCATACTTTTGCCGTTTACGGTCTCGATATCCGCCTGCATGATGCTGAAGTCCACCCCGAACTGGCGAGAGGCCTTGGTGATCAGGGGCTGACCTACGGTGCGACCCACAAAGGTGATGCGAATAACCGGTCGTGCGCCCGGCACCGGTTCCGTTTGAAAACCGGATTCCAGATCATTAGGGCGTTTTTCATGGATGGCCGTGCGCACAAACTCACGGGCAAGCTCTGTTTTCGGGCTCAAGAAGAACTGCTCAACATCATTTTCTTCGATCAGCTGTCCCTGACTCAGAATAGCCACGCGATCACAGATAGATTTCACCACATCCATTTCATGGGTAATCATCAGGATTGTGAGCCCCAGCTTGCGATTGATGTCTTTCAGCAGGTTAAGAATGGCAACGGTGGTTGCCGGATCCAACGCCGAGGTTGCCTCATCGCAGAGCAGTACACGGGGGCGGCTGGCCAGTGCCCGGGCAATAGCGACCCGCTGTTTCTGGCCACCACTCAACTGAGACGGGTAGCTATTGCGCTTATCACTGAGCCCTGTCAGCTCCAACAGTGGCAGGACTGTTTTTTCGATCTCGGCGTTGGACATGCCCGCTAATTCCAATGGCAACGCAATATTGCCAAAGACCGTGCGACTGGAAAGCAGATTGAAATGCTGGAAAATCATGCCGATATGCCGGCGCTCCCGGCGCAGGTCATTCTCGGCCATGGCTGTCAGGTCCTTGCCCGCGACAATGACCTGGCCAGACGTCGGACGTTCCAGCAGGTTCACACAACGGATCAGGGTACTTTTGCCGGCGCCACTGGAGCCGACCACGCCGTAAATACAGCCTTCCGGTACATGAAGGGAGATTGAGTCAAGGGCCCGCACCGCTGATGCGCCCTGACCAAACTGTTTTGTTATCTGTCTGAGTTCGATCATTTCAGCTCCGCATACTGCTCGTCCTGCGGCGCTAAAAGAGAAGATGAAGTGCCGGCTTGTCCGCCGGTGAGGGCCTAAAAACCACTCTGTCCAGAGAGTGGTTTTTACGAATCCCGTCGTCAACCTTTCTCTTTAGCGATATTTATAATGCGCCCGCAAGCCGAAATACAAATCAGCGCCATGTCGCGAGGCTAAGTGTTGCCGCCGATGCTGTCAAGCCCTCTATACTGCCGGTTAGGTACTATGTGTCCGGCCAGCCCAAAAGTGTCAGTCACGATAAGCAGGCGGTTAACATCACTGACAAGTGCAACGGGATTCTATAGAGTGACGGAAGCCATCGAACCGGGGCTTTGTCAGACCACCTGACAGTAATGTTTTATTATTCCCCCCGCGGATGCCGATATGATTAGCAATACAAACAATGGCGCCAGTATGCATGCGAAATAACGCGGCATAACACAGATGTACAAGGGCGCCACCGCATAATCACAACCAGAACGCAGGAGGACACAGCATCATGTCGGACAGTAAGAATGCCCTGAATCAGCCCGATGCAACCGCCCAGGATGGCATAAACCTGCTATGTGATGGTTTCCGTGATCAACTCATGCAGAACATCCAGTATCTCCGGCAGGGCGACGGCCGCCTGGTGCTCGACACGCTGGATGAAACCGGCCAGTGGCACGCCACCCAGATGAACGGCTTTCTCAAAACCCTGATTCTGCCCCCCATCACCGATGCCATTATTGCCCTGCACACCCATATTACGGAGAAAAACAACACAGGCAATGGTGCTGCGACAGAAGCCAGTATCCAGCACGGTGTGGAATTGTCAGACCTGAGTTATCACGGGGCATTCACCGTTACCCGTCAGCCGGAAGACCGGAAACAGGTAACCCTTCTGGCGCTACACTTTTTACGGCAGCAGATGGACGCCATTCAGCGCCAGACCGCCATTGAGCTGGCCGACCAATCCGAAGACATCGACCTGATACGCTGCAGCATGATTCTTGATGGCCTCAACCAGTCCCTGAAGAATCTGATCCAGTGCCTGCTGTGCGCCGCCTTTCCGGATTACTGCAGCAGCGACCGTTTCAGCCATATCCGCATCATTGAAGATAATCAATGCCTGTTTGACAGCCTCTCCGTCTGCCCCCGGGGCCGGAACACCTGGGCTCCGGCGGGCATCCCGGTGGCGGGGCAGTCAATTTATAGCCAGCCGGATTAATCCGCTCAGGAGGATTTCGGCTGGCTAAGCAGACCCCGAATCTGGTTTTCAATATCCGCACCCGACAGTCTTTTTCCATTCAGGAAAAACGTCGGCGTGCTGGATACGCCGTATTGGCGACCAAAAGCTATTGCTTTTTCCACAGAGCCCTCTGATTCCTTCGATGCCATACAAGCCTCAAATACCCGAGTATTCAAACCCAGTTTTGCCGCAAGGGTTCCAGGCGTTTTTTGAGACAATGATCCCTGTTGTGCATAGGCGAGCTTGTGATACTCCCAGTATTTATCCTGCTGGCCGGCACACCAGGCGCCTCGCATGACGGTGGTTGATATGCCGGAAGCCGGATCCACCACGGGGAAATCCACATAATACACCTTCAGGCTATCGGGAAAGGCCGCCATAAGGCGGTTAACCATCTCTCCACCTTTCTTGCAGTAAGGGCAACGATAATCCGCAAATTCAACCAGCGTGAAAGAAGCATCAGCCTTGCCTTTAACCGGATACCCTTCCAGTGGCAGGTTAAAAACGGGGGCTTCGGGTTCTGGCACCAATATCTTCAGCCCTTTATCCTGCCTGATCTTCTCCATGACTGCGGTCAGTTGCTGCTGTTCACGCACACTTTCCAGCTGCTCGCGGATGGCATCCCGCACCTCATTCAATGGAGCCTGGATATGATCACGGTAGTTCTCATAAAACGCCTGAATCTCCCCGTCAGAAACCGGCTTTATGGTTAACAGCGCCGATCGTATTTCATCGGGTGTCTTCGCCTGTGCCTTGGCCTGCTTCTGGACATACAACTCCAGAGCGCCCTGTTCAAGCAATGCCCGCTCACTCTCCCAGGCCTCACGACGGATTTCATACAGCGACTGCTGCACCCAGGGTGACAACTGAGACTCTGTGATAGGCTGTTGATCAAAGCGCAGCAGCGCAGGGGTATCAGCAACAGCAGGAACACTGAACAGCAGGCTGCTGATGACCGCAAAAACGACGTTTTTCATCAAGGATGATCCCAGGTATTCAAGAGAAACAACCTCCCTGTCACCCATTCCCGAAAGCTGATCAAACAAAGGTAAAGACTCAGCCTCTACCCTTTCGCAACAAACGCAACGCATTGGCCGTCACCAGCGCCGTGGCGCCACTGTCTGCCAGCACCGCTACCATCAAGCCGGTTACCCCCATGAGACTGGTCACCAGGAAAATAGCCTTGAGCCCCAGCGCCAGTGCAATATTCTGCCGGATAATGGCCATCGCATGACGAGACAGGCTGATAACATCCGCGACTTCTCGGACACGGTCATGGGTCAGTGCGGCATCCGCCGTTTCAAGCGCAACATCAGAGCCCTTACCCATGGCAATCCCGATATCGGCGGTTCGAAGCGCCGGCGCATCATTGATACCGTCTCCGACCATGGCCACCGGTGCAGATGTCTGCAATGCACGCACCGCATTCACCTTGTCTTCCGGCAACAAACCGGCACGAAAATCCATACCCAGTTGATTAGCAATAGCCCTGGCGGCCCGGGGATTATCGCCTGTCAACATGACACTCCCGACGCCAATACCCCGCAGCCGCTCAATCGCATCACCGCTATCACTGCGCAGCGTATCGCTCAGTGCCAGCAAACCGACGAATTCGCCCTCCACTGAGGCACAAACGACGGTGTTACCCAGCTCTTCAAGACGAACGATCTCTGCCTCTACCGCCGGTAAACACGCCACAACCTCCGCCATGGCAGCCGGGGAACCCACTCGGATATTCTGCCCCTTTACCACACCGTGGATTCCATGCCCGGCCAGAACAGTCATCTCATCGGCAACCCCGACACGGATACCACGGCGCTCTGCCTCCGCCAGTATAGCCAGCGCCAACGGATGGCTCGTGCCTTTTTCCACAGCCGCCACCAGGGGTAACCATTCGGCTTCTGACGACCCAAAACTGACCACTGCCGTGACTTCAGGTTTACCCAACGTCAATGTTCCGGTTTTATCAAACGCCATCTGGCGAATACTGGCCAATTGCTCAAGCGCAGCGCCGCCCTTGATCAGAATACCCTTGCGGGTCGCGGCTGCCAGAGCCGATGTTACTGCGGCGGGTGTCGAAATAATGAGCGCACAGGGGCAGGCAATCAGCAACAGAGCGAGGCCACGATAGACCCAAACATCCCAGGGCTGCCCAGCCAACAACGGTGGCAATACAATCACCAGACCGGCTATGACCATCATCAACGGGGTATACCAGCGACTGAACCGGTCAATGAATCGCTCAACAGGCGCTTTGTGGGCTTCGCCCTCTTCAATCAGGGTCAGAATGCGATCAATGGCATTCTCGCCCGGCTCGGACTGAACCCGCAGTTTCACCAGCCGATCCGTGGCCAGACTGCCGGCCAAGATCCGATCACCGGCAACATGTTCAACGGGCAGAGATTCACCGGTCAGCGCACTCTCATCGAAACTGCCCGCCTCGGTGAGCAATTCGGCGTCCACCGGTAAACGATCGCCAGGCCGGACCTCGATAAGATCCCCCGGCCGGAGGCTGTCTGCCATGACCTCCTCACGTTCATCACCTCGAATCAGGATGGCTGTATCCGGCGTGAGAGCCATCAGTGACTTGACGCCGCTTCGTGCCCTATCAGCTGCGAGGCTCTCCAGTTTCTCCCCGATCATGAAGAGGAACACCACCATCGCGGCTTCGAAACTCTCCCCCAATGCCAGTGCGCCGATAACAGCAACCGTCATCAGGGTTTCCATGCCAAAAAAGTTTCCGCGCCTAGCCTGACGCAGCACCCCCTGCATGATCGGAAACAATCCCCAGAGCGCTGCGGGCCAGAATGCCCATGCTCCCATTTCAGGCACTACAAGCCGACTCAGACCACCGGCAAGCATCAGCCCCGTCAGGGCCAGGAGTTGCCTGTGTTGCAGTAGTCGATCAGTGATAGAGGCTTTGGCATCAGCTCGAGTGCCAACACCGGATAACCCATACCCTAATTCGGTCACAGTCGCTTCTATCTGGGAGAGATTCAGGCGGGAGGCGTCAAAGTCAACGGTAAGACGCAGGGTGGCAAACGTAATGTGTGCTTTAATCAGGCCATCCAGGCGATGGAGGGCAGTTTCTACCTTACTGATACAGCTGGGGCAATCAATGCCGCTGATAGCCCAGGTATGGCGGGAGGGTGGACTGTCTCCTTCTTCATCCTCTTCCGCACAACCGGTACTGGAAACACTGCTGCCTCCAGATTCAGCCCCCGAAGCACAGCACGTTGTTACAACGTCCGATGCCTGCAGGCAACAGTTTTTGACTGTGGGAGCAGCCTGCGTGGTATCTATGGTACTGACACGTGCATTACAGCGATTGCTTGAGCAGCATGACATCGTTACACCCTCCATAAATAAATTATAATTCATATGAATTATAATTTATTTATGGAGTAAGACAACCGATTTATACTTTCATATTGATCGGGAACAACTGCCAACAGGTAATACTCCGCCGGTCATCACTCCCGGACATGCTGAATCAGGTCATTAAGAACACACCGAATATGATCATCATCCAAGGCATAGAGCACCTGCTTGCCCTGACGACAGGCCTTAAGAATACGGGCATCACGCAGCCCTTTAAGGTGATGACTGGTCAGCGACTGGGACATACCCGCCAGCTCCGATAAGCGGGCAACCGGCTGGGGTTCCACCATACAGGCCAGCACCAGCTTCAGCCGGCCTTCATCCCCCAACTGTTTGAACAGGCCGGCCAGCGCACTGTGTTGCTCTGGATTCAATGAAAGGCTGTCAGCGGTCATAAATTGGTTTTCAGCAAATATTGATGGTTATTCATCCTGCCAGGCTTCAGGGATTATGGGGCCTGCCCAGGTATTCGCGGGATTGCATTTCCTGCAACCGGCTCAACGTCCGTTTGAACTCAAACTCCAGTCGTCCGTCTCGATACAGGTATTCCAGCGCCGTTTCGCCTGACATAATCAGGTTCACCCCCCGATCATAGAACTCATCCACCAGGTTGATAAAACGCCGCGCCTGATCATCCATGCTGCCATTCAGCTGCGGTACCTGCTCAATCAAGACGGTGTGGAACTCCCTGGCCAGTTCAATATAGTCATTCTGGCTCCGCGGGCCATCACAGAGGGCAACAAATGTGAACCAGCCAATATCATCACAGACCCGGATCGTGCGGATCGGGCGCCCTTCAATCTCCAGCACCCGCCCTTCCTGAATATGAGCGCTGTCCGCCACCAGCTTGCAGAAGCTGTCATGCAGGCTGTCCCTGGCCGCTTCATCCAGTGGATGATGGTAAATCTGTGCCTGCTCAAGCACCCGCAAACGGTAATCTACGCCACTGTCGACATTGACGATATCCGTATACCGGTTCAGCAGATCAATCGCCGGCAGGAAGCGGGTACGCTGAAGACCGTCCTTATATAGCTCATCCGGAACGATATTGCTGGTTGCCACCAGCGTGACGCCATTCTTGAACAACTGTTCCAACAGACCGCCCAGAATCATGGCATCGGTAATATCGGAAACGAAAAACTCATCAAAACAGATGATCCTGGCTTCTGCCGCCAACCGCTGCCCCACAATGACCAGTGGGTTCTTTTCACCATCCAGGGACTTCAACTCATCATGCACCCGCCGCATAAACCGGTGGAAATGGGTTCGCATCTTGTCGGGAAATGGAAGACTGTCGAAGAATGTATCCACCAGATACGTCTTTCCCCGCCCCACACCGCCCCAGAAATACAGCCCCTGCAAAGGTTCTGGCTGACGCCGCTGCAGCTTCGAAACAAGGCGTTTCAGACCCGATGCCTGACGCGCATCTGCGGCCAGCAAGTCATCATAAAGCCGCTGGAGGTGATGCACCGCGTTTTCCTGGGCCTTGTCATGGACAAACCCCTCCCGCTGGAGATCCAGACGATAACGCTCAATGGGTGTCCGCTCACTGGGTGTCATGGTAATCCCTGCGCTCATGTTTTTTGTGACTGCTCCACGGCCTGCGACAGGCTTCCAGGCCCTTGCCCCGCAGGCGCGACACTTTACCGACCTGTATCAATAGTGGCAACAATTTGCCACAGATGGTAACCGCACCGCTCTATACAGCCGGGATAAAAGATTATAAGTTAGAGTCTCAGCCGGGAACTACTGACGAATCAAAGAGGCTTATTTTGGAAACAGCGAACTTGTTGTGGATGACGGGTGGACTGGCCTTCTTTACCGGCCTGGTGATGGGAATGGTCATCAATCACCTCCTGGGTGGTTCCCGCACCGGGAGCAGCCAGCTGCGCAAGCAACTGGACAAGGCCGAGGCCGAACTCAACGAATACAAGGAAAAAGTCGCGGATCATTTCAGCACCACCGCGCACCTGGTCAACCGCATGACGGAAAGCTATCGCGATGTACACGAGCATATGGCCGCCAGCGCCAATGAACTGTGCACCGATGAACTGACCCGCCAGCGCCTGAACGACGCTCTGCTGGGCAGCAACACCCTGCTCTCAGGCAAGAGCGACGAAAAAACGTCGGAGATGGTCGAACCGCCCAAGGATTATGCGCTCAAGAGTGATCCGGAAGAAGCCGGTACTCTGGCCGACAACTTTGGCCTCGATAGCACCAAGAAAGCCGTTAATAACGCCTGATTCCATACCCCCTTCGGGCAGGTCTCTGCACCTGCCCGCTCTCAATATAACCTTTCACTGAATACGATCCCCGATTTATCAGGATTCGCCATAAGCACACCGGCCTCCCTGCAACCAACCCACTGACTGCCAACGCCTGACAACTAGACTTGATGATATAGACCTGACGAATCGCTGTGATGTATGTCTGGCACACAAAGGACGTCCGGACAGGGAACGCAGAGTAACCTGCTGAACACCCAGTCTGAATCAACACAAAACAAAAAACCGGTAGAGCGAAAGCATGCCGATGAATTTTCCCGCTACCTGGGAAAAGATCAGGAACCGCCTGCAGACTCTTCCCCCTCGGCGATCAGCAAGTCGGGACAGGCGAGTCAGACGGCAAAACCGGTTCCTGACCAGGTTTTTATGGTCAACAACATGGTGAACAAGAACTTCCACTATGTTCGGGATTCCCGGCAATTCCAGACAACCGACTACTGGCAGACACCGGAAGAAATGAAGCAGAACATGGCGGGAGACTGCGAGGATTTCGCCCTGCTGAAATACCAGATCCTGCAGGAGCGCGGCGTCAGTGAGGATCGGCTGTCACTGGCCTACGGCAAATTGAACGGTGAAGGCCACCTGATCACGCTCTACAAGGACAATGAAGGCCATGAGCATGTCCTCGACAACGCCGCCAGCGATATCCAAACCGTAGAAGAGCGGGACGATTTACGGGTGCTGGTACGCTTCAAAATGGAAGACGTTTCCTATGGCAAGGACGGCTGGTTAAAAGTACTGGAAAAGATTCGCTCTCGCGCCGACTAATCAACGGATTCAATGAACCAGGGACAGGAATACCACTATGGGCAACCAACGCACACTCAACTTACGCTTTCTGGCAGAACCTGCTGACGTCAACTTCGGCGGCAAGGTCCACGGCGGCGCCGTGATGAAATGGATCGACCTCGCCGGTTACGCCTGTGCCGCAGGCTGGAGTGGGCGTTACTGCGTCACGGCGTATGTCGGCGGCATCCGGTTTGTTTCCCCAATCCATGTCGGTAACCTGGTTGAGGTGGAAGCCCGGGTCATCTACACCGGTCGCAGCTCCATGCACATTGATATCAATGTACTGGCCTGTGACCCCAAATCCGGTGATCGTCGCCAGACTACCCACTGCATTCTGATCATGGTAGCCGTCGACGAATCCGGTCATCCGGTGAGCATTCCGGAGTGGATACCGGAAACCGAGGAAGACATCCGACTCAAGGATACCGCCATTAAACTGATGGATATGCGCAAACAGATCAGTGACGAAATGGCCATACTGTTCGGTGACAGAACCTAACCAAAGGCGCTTATAGCAAGGGATCTAACTGGCAGATTCTGCATGATTGACCATACTGGATTCGCCAATATTTTCCCAGTTAAGGGTGTCACCGTTCTCACATGGCCAGTATGCTGTCTCTCTCTCCGGGCACCCTGAAGTTATTGTCAGCCGCTGGCAGTACGCTGGAGTTTTTCGACTTTACCCTGTTCATCCTCTTCGCGCCCCAGATTGCCGCCAATTTCTTTCCTCCGGAGAGTGGTTTGAGCGGGATTCTGCCAGTACTGTTACTCTTTGCCGTGGGCCATATCATCCGTCCCCTCGGCGGACTCCTGTTCGGGCATATCAGCGACCGTCATGGCCGACGGACCGTTTTCCTCAGCACCATCACGTGCATGTCTCTGGCAACAATGGCTATTGGGTTATTACCTAATTACTACACAATCGGCTCTCTCGCTCCCTGCCTGCTTCTGGTATTACGGGTGATACAGGGCATCTCCCTCGGCGGCGAACTGCCCGGCGCCATTGTGTATTCGGCAGAACATGCACCCGCAAATCGACGCGGTGGCGCGACCGGGCTGGTGATCGCCGGCGTCACTTTTGGCAATGTAATCGGCAGCCTGAGCGGCGTGCTGCTGCACAGTGTTTTGAGTGATTATCAAATCAACCAGTGGGGATGGCGTCTACCATTTATTGCCGGAGGGGTTCTGGGTATTGCCGGTTACTACTGGCGCAGGAAATTCACTGAAACACCTATTTATAAAGCAGCTTACTCAAAAAAAGCACCAACAGAACTACCGCTGAAAACTATCATTATCCGATTTCCCGCCCATCTGATCAGAGGGCTACTGATTGCATCCGTACCAGCCTCAATTGTCTCTGTCTTACTCTTCATACCGAGATACAGTCATCATTATTTGCACAATACAGGACTCTCTGACTTTACCCTGACCACCGTACTTTTCTTATTGATTTGCCTGAATACAGTGATGTTTGCACATGGGTCCGATAAAACCGGGCGTCGCCCTATTCTATTCGCAGGACTGGGGCTGCTAGCCCTGTCAGCGTTTCCCATATGGTCAATCCTTCTGCACTACCCGGAATGGGGCTATATAATCGCACTACTCACTGTGCCTTTTGGCATGATTATGAGCTGCTATGAAACCATGCTAGTTGAGCTGTTTCCTACAGAGGTGCGCACAACAGGGGTTGCCTGTTGCCACAATCTGGCATTTGCGTTGATTGGCGGGCTGACGCCCGCCTTACTGGAAAGTCTTTGTCGGGCAGGATTGTTATACAGCCCTGCCTGGGTGCTGACCGCCTGTAGCCTGGCTACCGTGGCGGCAGTCTTTGGCTTGAGTGACCGCTACCAGCAGCCACTCTCAGGGCTAGCAACGAAATCCGATTGAGATTCGTGCCTTAACATCCATAAATCGACTTACTGACCTTCCTGTTCAGTATCAAGGAAACGCTCAGCATCCAGTGCTGCCATGCAACCGGTACCGGCAGACGTAATTGCCTGACGGTAGATATGATCCATGACATCACCGGCAGCAAATACACCGGGGATGGAGGTTTGCGTCGCATTCCCTTCGGTACCACTCTGTACCTTGATGTAGCCGTCTTTCATGTCCAGCTGGTCGGCAAAAATCTCTGTATTCGGGCTATGGCCGATAGCAATAAAGACACCCATCACATCGATATCAGACATTTCTCCCGTTTTGACGTTTTTCACCCGCACACCGGTCACGCCAGCATCATCCCCGAGTACTTCCTCCAGCACAGAATCCAGCACCAGACGGATGTTGCCATTCTGCGCCTTGTCGTAGAGTTTATCCTGCAGGATTTTTTCTGAACGGAACTGATCACGACGATGAATCACGGTTACCGTTTCCGCGATATTGGACAGATAAAGCGCTTCTTCCACTGCGGTATTGCCGCCGCCGACAACCGCAACATGCTGCTTGCGATAAAAGAACCCGTCACAGGTCGCACAGGCGGATACGCCACGGCCTTTGAAGGCTTCTTCACTGTCCAGCCCCAGGTAACGGGCACTGGCGCCGGTCGCGATAATAAGAGCGTCACAGGTATAAACGCCACTGTCACCTTCCAGCCGGAAAGGACGCGTCTTCAGATCAGCTGTATGGATATGGTCAAAAATAATTTCGGTATCAAACCGCTCGGCATGGGCCTTCATCCGCTCCATCAGGGCAGGCCCCTGCAGACCTTCCACATCACCCGGCCAGTTATCCACCTCCGTGGTGGTGGTCAGCTGCCCACCCATTTGCATACCGGTGATCATGACCGGATTCAGGTTTGCCCGGGCGGCATAAACCGCGGCGGTATAACCGGCGGGGCCAGAGCCCAGGATCAGCAGGCGGGCATGTTTCACTTCACTCATCAATCGCTCCGAATTCCGTTACCATTGTGCGGCGAAAAACTGTGGCAGACATCATAACGGTCTGCGAATATCTGAACCAGTGAATCCTTTCAATTGTGCTGATAGACAGGTACCCCAATGCCCAACCCCCTGCAGTCGCCAGTCGGTGGACTCGATTACTTCCTTCAGGGCCTCAAGCGCCTGAAGGAACCGGCGGTTTTGCCCTTTATTGCCATTCCATTGACCATCAACATCCTGGTGTTTGGCCTGCTGATCTGGTGGGCAGGTCAACAGTTTTCTGTGTGGGTTGACCAGGCCATAGCCTGGCTGCCTGACTGGCTGTCCTTTCTGCACATTCTACTGTGGCCATTGTTTGCCCTGACGATCGCCCTGGTGGTGTTTTTTACTTTTACCCTGGTGGCGAACTTTATTGCAGCTCCCTTCAATGGCTTCCTGGCAGAAAAGATTCAACGTGAACGCACTCCCCACCTGCTGCCGGAAGATAATGGCTGGAAAGATCTGGTCGCCATTATTCCCCGGAGTATTGCACGGGAAGGTCAGAAGCTCGTGTATTACCTGCCACGAGCGCTGGGCCTGTTAATACTAACCTTCATTCCAGTGATCAACCTGGCAGCCCCATTTCTCTGGGCGCTGTTTTCCGCCTGGATGATGGCGGTTCAGTATGTGGATTATCCGGCGGATAACCAGCAGGTTCGCTTCAAGGATATGCTGACGCAACTCAAGAGCCATAAACGTACACAATTGCTCGCTTTTGGTGGCATTGTAGCCTTGTTTACGATTATTCCGTTCATCAATTTGATTGTCATGCCTGCTGCAGTCATTGGTGCAACACTCCTCTGGATTGATCGCCAAGCAGTAAAGAAATACTAATATTTGGGCATGGTTCAGGATGAGTTGGAAACGATTCATCCTGATCCGCTACTTTGAAAAGCCTTGTAAGTGCTTTAATCAACTTTCTCTTTATCTGATATAGCCGTCCGCTCTGGCAGTACACTTATACTCGACAAGCCCTTATTACAAGCGATCAAACGATTGAAATATTGGATACTCAGGTTACTCAAGCAAGAGACTTCATCGTGAGCCACCTCTCGCAGCAGCAACTGAACCACAACCTCTTCCAGACGCATTTTCACCGCTAACATTAATGGTGTATCTGCGTGCTCATCGCGTAAATTTAACCATTCTGTGTTATCGAAACTCCTGATAAGAAAACCAGCCAGTTCAATATTTGCATTACGAATTGCGATATGCAAAGCCGTCTCGCCACGCCTGTTTTGAGCAAAAACAGGGCAGCCTTTATCAACACAAAATCTAACAACATCTTTTATCACGACATTTTCTTCAGCGCACCTTGCGAAACTATTGAACCATCTAATATTCGGTTGTCGTTCTAGCGAGGAAAGAAAAATTTCATCAACAACATAATGAATAGGTGTATTCAAATTCATATCCACAAATAACGTCCGCATATGCAAGCGCTCAAAACAATCTTTAAAACCTTGGATATCGACACGCCTAAGGCATTCCAGCCCTTTATTGATTTTTTCCTTCTTCCTTTGCCTCTGATTCTTTTTCCTGCGAGAACGAGAAACCTGTTCATCGCCTTTAGACTCTTCAAAAGACTGTGAGAAAAATTCCTCCGTATCAGCCAAAGGAAGTTGGAGTGTAGATGCACTCTCGACAGCAAGCTCTGCACCTTCCTCCTTTTGACTCACCTCAACACCGAGCTTATTGCTACTATCATCAATAGATTCTGCTAAATCCAGCAGAGCATCTACTTTATCTGAACTCCCTTTCTCAACTGACTCAACACCTCTGCCCTGCTGTTGCTTCAAAGATATTTTCTTTCCTGCCTCTAAATCATATTCTTCAGCTGAATCACTATCAGCCCTCTCTCTATCGATATTTGACGCACCCTCTTCATCGGCAACAAAAGAAGCAGTATCTAACAGTGGTGGAAAATACAATCCTTTCTCAGACGGAGACACTCTTAACTGGTGCTCATTAAGCGCCTCTGTAAACGGTCCTTCTCCAAATTGATCCAAAATAGACTGCAGCAATGTTTTTTCACCTTCAGCCCGATGCTTAAGTACTTCTCCATCGCGATCAAAATAAAAGAGACAATCTTTAAATGCCTTGATATTTTCGTTGTCTACCTGTTTTAAGAGAAAAACATGCATTTCCTTAACATTCTCTGTAAT
Organism: uncultured Kistimonas sp.; assembly: GCA_964291505.2. GTDB lineage: Bacteria > Pseudomonadota > Gammaproteobacteria > Pseudomonadales > Endozoicomonadaceae > Kistimonas. The sequence goes on from OZ220216.1 coordinate 2,533,244, forward strand.
TGAAAACATTGCACCTGCCTCAGCGAGTATTTTAATCCCCTCATCTCTCGATGGACTTGTTGACTGAAGCACTTCTTGCAGTGGAGTACTGACCTCACCGCTTTCCGGCAACCTCATAGAATAATGCCAGAATTGCTTATCCTCTTTTGCAAATGCCTTAATGAACTCAACATTCACATCCCTACAAGCCATCAACAACTTCAGATATGAATTAATTTTATAGCGAGCATTACCATATTTTCTTGTTGCAGCAGCATCCGAAATCAGCCAGCTTTCACTCAGCATATAATGAAAAACATCTTCTATATTTTTACTCCTTGGAAAACGCCCCTTTATTTTCAATAATGATGCAGGCTCAGATTCTTCCTGTACAAAGTCAATAATTCGATTCGCCATCAAAAGTCTCATCCGATAAATCATTTGATAGCGTTCATTCAGGCAGGATTTTATATTTTTATTTCCATAAAAAACGGCCTCTTCCTCAGGTGTCCTTCCTGCACTATTTTTTTTACTTAGGAACGCACCTTTCGCATCCTCGTTATTCATAAAATAACGAATAGCTTCAGTATCGCTGCTAGCTGAGAGACTATCCTTAACAAACCTGGCCTGAATATGAAGAAATGTTTCACCGTTGAAAATAAGAGGAGGTATACGGGCACCATTTTTTTTAAGAACGTCAACAACCGATTTTTTCTTAACATCATCCACGCTCGCCCCTAAGGCTTCAGCCAATGGACAACTCCAGAAACCATCAGGTTTATAGGGAAGCTCAGTGACTTTATTAATTTCTGCATTGCCTTTTATATCCAAATAACACTTTACAGATTCATAGTCGCATACTTCACAAGATTGGCAGAAATCAATATAAAGGTCACTTTTATAGACTGTTTCCTTATCACGATTCACTTTTTCAACAATCCATTTTTTTTCAATAAGTATTCTTATGGCAGTCTCAACATGGCAAATATCATATGAAGCTATTTCTCGTGTAATTCTTTCATGTATAGCCTTACTGGTTTCAGCGTGTGGTAGCTTAGACATCAACCTCCAGACTTTTTTTATATCACAGCTCTCTGCTTGTGAGACATCAGTTTCAGAAAATTGATACGCAGGTTTCTGCTCCGATACAGGAGTTGCCATAAACAAAAGCTCTTAATGTTTCGAGTCAATTCCGTTAGACAAATAAATCAGCAAATGTTCCCTAACTTCTTCCAATACGTTGCCTAAAATTGTTCCATTAACATTTTCATCAACAATCGCTAACAAATCTAGCGAAACGTTGATTACTCAAGACAATACACAAAATAAACGGGTAAAATTACTTTCACACCCTGCGACAAGGACAATAATCTGCCGGGAGAGTAACATGCATGTTTTCTATATTGCCCCTACCAGCTATGGCGTTGGGCTGACTTCCATTGCACTGGGCTTGGTCCATTCGCTCGACAAGCTTGGTCTGAGGGTTGGCTTTCTCAAGCCCGTGGCACAACAACACCGCTCAGATACGGGTCCGGAACGCTCCACCCAACAGGTCCGAGCAGCCACTTCGCTGACACCACCGGATCCAGTTCCACTCTCCAAGGTCGAAAACCTGCTTGGCGCCAACAAACGTGATGAGCTGCTGGAAAGGGTAGTCAACCAACTGTCCCAGGCAGCAAAAGATGCCGACGTTGTAGTGGTTGAAGGTTTGGTACCCAGTCGTACCATGCCCTACGCCGGGCGACTGAATGTCGATATTGCCCGAAGCCTGAATGCCGACATCATCATCGTCCACGCGCCGGATAATGAAACACTCCATGACACTGCAGACAAACTGCAGATTACTGCTGACACTTTCGGCGGAACCGGCAACCCGAATGTCATTGGCTACATCCTGAACAAAGTGCATCCTGACTACCTTGCCAGCGTAACAGACAAAAACGGTGAGTATCAGACATTGCCATCCTTTCGGCGCAAAGCGTTTAAAGCGATTGGACATATTCCCTGGAATAACACCCTGTCAGCACCAAGAACCCGGGATGTCGCCACACTACTGCAAGCCGAGGTTCTGAATACAGGCGACATCGACAACCGTCGTGTAGCACACCGGGTACTTTGCGCCCGTACAGCGGCACACATCGTGCGGCATCTGCGTCCTGACGCGTTGATTATTGCCCCGGGCGATCGCGATGACATCATCATGGCCACCTGTCTGGCCGCATTGAACGGGGTACCTTTAGCGGGTCTGCTACTGACAAACGGGCTCCCCCCTCAGGAGCAAATCGCTACACTCTGTCGTCGGGCTATTCAGGAAACCGGCCTGCCAATTCTGATCACGGACAGCAATTCCTACACGACAGCGACCCGCCTTGACCGAATGAATACCGAGGTTCCGCTGGACGATCAGGAACGACTCCAGAAAGTTATGGATGATGTCGCGGAACACCTGAATATTAGCTGGCTTCAGGATCGCTGTGGTGAACCGGTTGAGCCCCGCCTGTCACCGCCAGCCTTTCGCCATCAACTGGTTGAAAATGCCCGTAAGGCCAACAAACGGATCGTATTGCCGGAAGGGGATGAGCCAAGAACGATCCAGGCCGCCATTCTGTGCCAACAACGAGGTATTGCACGTTGTGTGCTACTTGCTCGCGAGGAAAGTGTCCAACAGGTAGCCAGTGATCTGGGTATTACCCTGCCAGATGACCTGGAAATTCTTGATCCCGAGACACTCAGACCACAGTATATTGAACCGATGGTGGAACTGCGCCGCAGTAAGGGTCTGACCGAACCCATGGCCGAAGCCCAGCTGGAAGACAATGTAGTGCTGGGGACCATGATGTTGGCGATGGATGATGTGGACGGATTGGTATCCGGCGCTGTCCACACAACCGCTAATACCATTCGACCCGCCTTTCAGCTAATCAAAGCGCGTCCCGACACCAGCATAGTGTCGTCAATATTCTTTATGCTTCTGCCCGATCAGGTGCTGGTCTATGGTGACTGCGCAGTCAACCCCGATCCTGACGCCAGCGCCCTGGCTGACATTGCAATCCAGAGTGCCGACTCAGCTGCCCGCTTTGGCATTCCACCTCGTGTAGCCATGATCAGTTACAGTACGGGATCATCGGGTCACGGTACGGATGTAGAAAAGGTTCGTGAAGCAACACGACTGGCACGGGAAAAACGACCTGACCTTTTGATTGACGGACCGCTCCAGTACGACGCCGCCGCCATCGCTTCTGTGGCCGGCAGCAAAGCACCCAATAGCCCGGTCGCTGGAAAAGCGACAGTGTTTGTCTTCCCAGACCTGAATACCGGCAATACAACCTATAAAGCCGTACAACGCAGCGCCAATGTCATCAGTGTTGGCCCGATGTTGCAGGGTTTGCGTAAACCTGTGAATGACCTTTCACGTGGTGCCCTGGTTGACGATATTGTCTACACCATCGCCCTGACAGCCATACAAGCCGCCAGCGACTAACGCTTCGATTTACGTTTTGACGGTAACGGTGGAACAGCCCTGCGTTCATGCAACAGGTGGCGTAGGGTCATAAGCGGATGCCTGAAGAGCATACGTGGCCCGGCATAACGCATAATGGTTTTGGCCTTGTCGCGCATGGCTGGCTTGTAGCAATGGATGGGGCAACGGGAACAAGTGGGTTTGGCGAGGCCGTAAGGGCATTTGTGTAAACGGAATGCCGCAAAATCGAGAAATTCACGGCATTCCGAACAGAGATCATTACCACACTTATGGTGATCACGGCACCAGAGCCTGACCATCGCGGTCATGGTCTGGTGCTCACGTTCAAGCACACCGGTCAGAGGTTCAGGAAGCTGCCGCATCCGCCTTGTTAACCGGGGCCATATTGGCCGGTTCCAGCTTTCCGGAAGAACCGAACATCTGCAGGCTGTGCTTTTTCAGCCAGCGCATACGACGGCGGCGGGCAACACTCTGCATATCCACATCTCGGTCACATTCGTCGACGATTTCCATGCCAAGCAGCGTTTCGATCAAATCTTCGAGTGTCACCACACCCTGCATGTCGCCGTACTCATCCACGACCAGCGCGATATGAGAACGCTCAACCACCAGTCGTGAAAACAGGCTGTCTACCCGTTCACGATCCAGTATGCGGATGATCGGACGACGCAAGCTACCTAATGTCGCGGTACCACCGGACTGATGGTGCGCTGCCAGCACTTCGGCACGCAGCACAAAGCCAGTAATATCATCCGGTTCACCTTCATACACAGGAATACGGGAGAAACCCTTATCGCTGTACTTTTCGAGGTACTCCGCGGTGGTCACGGATTCAGCCAGAGAGAAAACCACGGTTCGCGGCGTCATGATGGTATTCAGTCGGCCATCACGGAAACGCAGCAGACTCTGGAGGATCTGGTTTTCTTCTGAAGCCAGCTCACCCTGACGGCGCCCCAGCTCAGCCAGTGCAGAAATCTCCGCACGGAGTTCACTGTCATTACCATGACCGTGAGTCATGCGAGACGTCAGCAACTCAAGACACCAGATCACCGGCGACAGGATGCGCACCATCCAATTCAGACAGATTGCAGTCATCGGTGCCAGTTGTCGCCACCAGGTAGCGCCAATGGTTTTAGGAATGATCTCGGAAAGTACGAGAATCAGCACCGTCATCACTGCAGACACAAGGCCAAGATACTGGTTGCCAAATACGACAGCCGCCTGCGCACCAACACCTGCAGCACCGGCGGTGTGCGCCACGGTATTCAGGGTCAGGATTGCGGCAAGGGGGCGGTCAATGTTGTCCTTCAGCGCTTTGATACGCTTGGCGGAGCGATCACCTTTCTGCTCAATACCAGCCAACCAGGACGGCGTGATACTTAAAAGTACGGCTTCGAATACCGAGCACAGAAATGAAACAAGAATGGCTACCAGTGCAAACACTACCAGCAGTAACAAGAGGGCATCCTCATACTATTAAACATGCTCGCATCGTACCTGAGTCCGGACAAAAAAAATGCAAAGAATCTGTAAATGTCAGAAAAAAATTCCGGTTTGGTTAGTCGTGCTGACAATGCACGTTTGCCAAGCGACGGGAGATACGTAGAATTGCCAACAGTGAATAATCAGATCGGACAATAGACCCATAGCAATGCTGTCATTTCTGCCTCCTTTTCTGCGTGGGTGCCTCTCAGCCCTGCTGCTGGGATTGAACACCCTGTTACTGTGTTTGCCACTTATGTTTTTCAGCCTGAGCCGGTTTCTGATTCCCGTGAAAGCGTGGCACCGACTCAGCACGCAGATCTGCATTGCCATTGCGGAGTTCTGGATCAGCATCAACAGTGGATGGATGAAACTGACCCGTCCCATGGACTGGCAGGTCAATGGACTTGAAGGTCTCAAAAAAGACGGCTGGTACCTGGTCACCTGCAACCATCAGTCATGGGCTGATATCTTTATTGTCCAGCACCTGCTGAATCGCCGTATCCCCATGCTGAAGTTTTTCCTCAAACAGGAACTGATCTGGGTTCCTATTATCGGTCAGTGTTGGTGGGCGTTGGATTTCCCTTTCATGAAGCGCTATTCCAAGGCTTACCTGGATAAACATCCCGAGAAACGGGGCGAAGACCTCAAGGCAACCCGCAAGGCTTGCGAGAAATTCCGGGAAGTACCGGTCTCCGTCTTTAACTTTATGGAAGGCACCCGCTACACCGAAGCCAAGCATAAACAACAGCAGTCGCCATTCCGTCATCTGCTCAAACCCCGTGCAGGCGGCACCGCCTTTGTATTAGGCGCAATGGGCAGCCAACTGAATACCATGGTGAATATCACCATTTCCTATAACGGACCGACACCCACCTTCTGGGGTTTTCTCTGCGGAAAAGGCGATAATGTCAGCATTGACATTGAACTGTTGCCAATACCTGCTCAATACCTTGGCAAGGATTACAGTAACGACACGGAATTCCGTGAACAGTTCCAGCACTGGGTTAACGAGCTGTGGACGGATAAAGACAACCTACTGGAATCCATCAACAGCGAATCATCGCCGAAAGAAGCCTCCTACGCAGGAGCTAGCGGATAAAAAAAAGGACAGTATTCACTGCCCCTTTTTCATTACACCTTATTGATTAGCCGGCGGCTTGAGTGCAATCGTAACCCGACGATTTTCGGCACGTCCTTCCGGTGTTTTATTGGAGGCAATCGACTGACTGGATCCTACTCCGTAGGCGGTAATGCGAGTGGGAGGGATTCCCTGCCCGATCAGGTAATCTGCCACACTGTTAGCCCTGTTCTGCGACAGCGGCATGTTAATGCGTTTTTCATCACCGGTTGAATCGGTATGACCGACTACAACGATCGTGTTGTTGTCATACTCTTTCATCACTCTCGCCACAGAGCCCAGCACCGGGTAGAAATCCGCACGGATGTTGGCAGAGCTGGAAGCAAAGGTAATATTACCGGGCATAATCAAGTTCAGCTGATTGCCTACACGCTGTACCTGAACACCGGTACCCCGTAATTCCGCACGCAGCTTGTTTTCCTGCTGATCGACGTAATAGCCGTATCCACCACCGGCAGCAGCCCCTAATGCAGCACCCGCCAGAGCACCATCCTTACCATTCGCCAGTCCGCCGACAACCGCACCAGCCAGAGCTCCAAGGCCACTGTACTTCGCCGATTTCTGGGTTTCCTGCTCACCGGTATAGGGATTGGTTGTCTGACAGCCGGCAAGTACAGCGCCGACCAAAGCGACAGCTGTCAGCTTCTTCAATGCAAACCGTGATTTGGCAACGATCATCGTTCTTTAACCTCTGATAACCATATTCTCGCGGATCTCTTCACCAATGGTCGTATCGGGACCATGCCCGGCTACCACCACGGCTTCTTCATCCAGTGTATAAAGTCGCTGACGAATGGAGCGTTCAATCGTTGGATAATCACCGCCCCAGAGGTCAGTTCTGCCGATCGCACGACGAAACAGGGTGTCGCCGGCAATCAAAAGCTTGTGATCAGCAAACCAGAAACTCATGGAGCCCGGGCTGTGACCCGGCGTGTGCATGGCAACGCCACGACAGCAGGCCAGCTCTTCATCATCATGCAACCAGAAATCAGGGCCTGGCACGGGACGATACGGCACCCCAAACATACGGCACTGGGTTTCCAGGTTATCCCAGAGGAATTTATCCTCTTTATGAAGATGAATGGGCGCGCCGGTCTTTTCTTTCAGTTCACCACTGGCCAGGAAATGATCCAGGTGAGCGTGAGTATGGATCAGGGCGATAATCTGCAGGTTATGCGCCTTGACCTTTTCAAGGATTAACTCCGCATCACCACCGGGATCCACCACAATCCCTTTTCCCGTCACCGGGTCACCAATAATCGTGCAGTTACATTGCAGGGGGCCGACTGGAAACGTTTCCCTGATCATTCCTGACGTTTGATTCATGCGCGTTCCGCTTTGCTCATCGTTAAACGGGCAGATTTTATCAGCCACCCGCCCAATTCAAACCGGGGAGGATACTACAATGTTCACCACAAAATATGTCAACGTTTTACAAACAGTGGATGGAGTTGTTCATCAAGCCTGAGCACAAAGTAAATACCCACATACTCTGTATTAGCGATGTAACAGGAATAACAACTGGCAAAGTATCCAATCACTGGTATTTTTTAACATTAAGCAATGCAGCCTTTTGGCGGTACCTGCCAATCATCACACCACCCAGAAAAACCTCAAGCACCATTTATCAACTGAGATGACCTGATCGAATCTTTGCTACATCACCTCCCTGAAACGAGAGTTTATGTTATGGCTAAATTTTGCAATCAGCAGTTTATTTCAATGCTTATATTGTCTCTGACCGGACTACTGTCAGGCGGTACCAATGCCTGTACCACCTTTGCCTCTGTAGGTGAAGCCAATGTAGCTGGAGGCCTGTTGATTGCGAAAAATCGTGATTCCCTGGCAGCGTACCAAACGATTGAAGTCCGACAACCTGCAACAGGGAATACCTACATAGGTCTGTTTTACAATTCAGTAGAGCATTCACCTTTTCCCTACATTGCAGCCGGTGTGAACCAATACGGCTTGTCTGTCGTTCAAAATGAATCCGCCTCTATCAATGATGCAGATCATTTTAATGACGCCGACCAGTCTGCCGCCATTTTTAAGATTCTTGAAAACTACAAGACAGTGGCAGAAATCAGGAAAGCAAAAGAGGAACTGTTTGCAGATGGCATGGCCAATTTCCTGATTATTGGCGACAGGCATCAGGCCATTCTGGTAGAGGTTGGTCCGGACAAAGGTTCCTATCAAATCCTGCCAGCCAAACAAAATAGCAATAAACTGTTTCACACCAATCATTACGTACTGAAAGGCATGGAGCATTTTAACAAGGTCTTCTATCCGGACTCACAGCACCGCTTCAGCGCAATTAAATCGCATATGAATCAAGCTCCCAGCCAGTTAACCATGGAGGGCAGCTATTACAACTGGGTCAACAGTGCGACAAATGGACCAAACGACAGCATTCTCAGAAATGTCACCCTGGCCAGCTGGATCAACCGTATCACCAAAGATGGTACATCTGAACTCTGGGTCAGGACCACATCACCGAATCACCAGTTTCAACACTATCAGCTCAGCCTGGATCAGGCTTTCTGGAACAACCCGCCCTCCGACATTCGCCCAACCGACTTATCGGCTGCAGGTATTGTCAGCTTTCCCGTTGGCAGTGAAGCGCAATATGAGTATCAGGGTGGTGAGCTTTGAGCCAACGCTTCCAGTCAGGGGCAGACGCTGCCCCTCATTGAGATCAAGGAATTGATAGATACTAATTTGAAAGATGATCCGTCAACCTAACGCAACCAGAAACAGTCCCGATAAAACAACAGCACTTCCCACCCATTTTCCAGGCCAGAGTGCCTCTCTAAACCAGAACAGCCCTATCAGTACACCAATCGGAATCGATACCTGTCGAAATGCGGCCACATAACTGACATTACTCACATAACTCATGCTGATCAAAATCAGCACATACGTGGTACACATCATTCCCCCCGTTACAGCAGCTGCCCGGTTTTGCTCCACTGAGAGCGCGCGTCGGTTATGGCGAAGAAGGAATGACATGAGTCGATACCAGACACCTGTCATTAATGCCTGAAGACACATATAGGCGATGGCGGCGAGCACAACATTCAATTCATCACGAAGGAGTTGCATCCCAAACGCATCGATCAGCGTATAGCCTGCCGTTGCAAAGGCAGCCAGCAACGCAAAGGCAATACCCGGCCCGGTATAGTCACGCCAATGCCATTGTGACAATCGTTTCACCGGCAGTAATAAGCAACCACCGACCACCAGCACCGTCCCGATAACAGCCTGCCGACTGATCTGATCTCCCTGCCCGAGAATCAACGCTGCAACAGTGACAACAATCACAGGGGCAGAACGGGCAATAGGATATAACATGGACAGGTCACCCTGCCGATAAGCCTGCGCAAGTGATGTCAGATAGATGTACTGACACAGACCACTGCCGACCAGTACCAGCCAGAATACCGGATCAACCTGAATCCAGCCCACACCGACCATGATAACCGCCGGCGAAAACAACAGTGCGGCGGCAAAATTGGCACGCTCGAAAAACAGGGGATCACTGCCCCCCTGCTTCCCCAGCGCATTCCAGAGCGCATGCATGACTGCAGACAACAGCACCAGAATCACAGCAATACTGCTCATCGCTGCAGTTTCCTTTCAGGGTGTTTCACCGCGGGAGAGACGTGATTCAATGTCATCCAAACACGGCAACAAATCAGCGACCGAATCAATAACATAATGTGCCCCCGCACGATGCAGTGCAGCACTTGCACGCTGTCTGAGCGTTTGCTGCTCTGCAACAGACAGCGATTGCCATTCAGCCAGAGACAAACCGCCTTCATTGCCGCTAATGGAAACCCCTATGGTCCAGAGTCCGGCGTTGAGACCTTCTTCGATACCAACCGGTGTGTCATCGACCTTTACACAGGCAGCGACATTATTAACGCCCAGCTCAACCATGTTTCTCAGGCACATGTCCGGAGCAGGGCGACCGCGGGGCACTTCGGTTGCACAGACATTGCTGTCTGGCCGATAGCCACAATCCGCAGCAGCATCCAGCAAGTCAGCCATCATCTCGCTGCTGTAACCGGTATTTGCACCAATGAGATAACCCCGTTCACGCAATGCGGCAATCACTTCTGTCAGATGGGGAACGGGGGCTGCATATTGTGCAATGGCTTCAATTTGCAGCGGTACCAGCGCCTCATACAATCGATCAATGTCGTCTTCATCAGCCGGTCGACCGTGCACGGACCGCCAGAGCTCTGCCACACGCGGCATAAGCGCAATTTGCCGTATATGCTCCCGCTTTTCTGTTCCCATGGGCAAACGTGCTTCCGCCGGAGTGATCGGCACTAGTTGACTGGCAAACAGTTGTTGGAAAGCGGTGATAGGCGCCATGCAGCCGAAATCAACAGTCGTTCCCGCCCAATCGAATATCACCGCCTGTATTGGTCCGGTGTAACGCCGCTGCCAGGTGTAGTTCATCGTAGGTTTCCCCTGTTGTTGTTCTGTTGTTTATATCCAGCACAAACTATTGCCAGTAGATGGATTCCTTGACGGCGGTCAGGAGTCGCTGATAATCATTCGGGAAAACATGGCCAATGGTGCCAATCCTGAAGCAATCCGCTTCGGAGACTTTTCCCGGATAAATCACAAACCCCCGATCTTTCAAGCGTTCATAAAATTCAGAAAACTGGAAATCAGGATGATCAGGATTGAAAAACGAGGTAATGACGGGAGAACGTGCCTCTTGTGGTAGTAATGGTTTGAAGCCCAGTTCTTCCATACCACTGATTAGAATTCGATGATTCTCCGCGTAACGACGGTTGCGAACTGCAATACCACCTTCCTCATCCAATTCATCCAGCGCCTGACGGAATGCACGTACGACATGGGTCGGCGATGTGAATCGCCATTTCCCATAATTCAGGGTCATACAGCGCCACTGGTCATAAAGATCCAGACTGAGTGAACGGGCATTGCCTTCAAGACGATGGAGTGTCGCAGTTCGAGCGACCACCAACCCAAACCCTGGTAGCCCCTGAATACACTTGTTGGCGGAGCTGATCAGGAAATCAATGCCCAGCTCACCAATATCCATGGGAATACCACCAAAGCTGCTCATGGCATCCACGATCCAGCATCGTCCAGCCTCTGTAACTACCCTGCTTACGGCTTCCAGCGGGTTTAGCCGGCCGGTGGTTGTTTCACAATGAACCATTGCCACATGGGTAATGGCAGGATCATCAGCCAGTGTCTGTTCTACGACGGAAGGATCAACCGTCCCCCGTTCACCAAAATCCAGCAGCTGATAATCAATCCCAAGGTATTCAGCAATAGTCGCAATGCGCAGGCCATACACGCCGTTCGCAATCACCAATAGCCGCCCATCTGAGGGCAGCGCCGTACCAATCACAGATTCAACAGTCGCCGTTCCACTGCCCTGCATCAACACCGAGGTATAGCCTGGCTCTTTCGTTGCCAGGCGCACCAGCCTTGCACGAATTTCCTGAACAATCGCGTTATAGTCATCATCCCAGGTACACCAGTCACGCAGCATGGTTTCCTTGACAGTAGACGACGTGGTAATCGGCCCTGGGGTAAGCAGCAAGTAAGGTATATCCGGATTGTCGGACATAGGCATTCCTAATTAATGCGACAGACAACCGGACAGTGACAGATGCACTGCCCGACTCATTGCCTACAAGCCTATGCCGGGAGTATGACAATTATGTGATGAGGACAAATAAGCCTTTGCCTGTTTCTGGATAACATAACATTGCTGGCAATTAATATTTGGAGAGCACAGTCATTACTATGACATCATCACTGTCTACATCAGATTGTATTAAGCCATGGCGCTAGCCAGTCATTCGTTTTCTGGATAGCCAACTTCGCCTCAGGCCAATCCCAATGAATCTGGAAAACATGGGGCATGCCTTCATACAGGTCGAGTTTCACCGTATGACCCGGCTGATCCATTGCCTGGTATAAACGGACGGCATTGCTGAGGAATGTTTCCCGTGTTCCTCCCTGAATCAGCACCGGTGGAAATGGCTTTTGGTAATCGCCATAAACAGGAGAAACATAAGGGTGCTTCTGCTCAGATACCGGAGCATAGGCATCCGCGGATGATTTCAGGTGCAACCGATAATGATAAGCGGGTTCTGAGTCCTTCAGCGTAATATAGGAGTCGCCCGTCTCAGTTATGTCAGACCAGGGCGACCAGAGCACCAGTGCCGCAGGCAGTAACTCCCCCTGATCTCGAAGCTTCAGCACGGCACCGGCTATCAGGCTGCCACCGGCCGACTCACCGTAAGCGGCGATATCCTGCCATTGGTAACCTTGTTCAACGAGCCCCTTGAAAACGGCAATCACTTCATCCGTTATCGTCTGGTAATTGCCTTTCGGAGCTGTCGTATAATCAACAGAAACGACTTTAAGCCCCGTTTCATTAGCTACGGGAATACAGCGCAACAACGTCGACTGGGCATTGTAACGGGTATAACCACCACCGTGGGCGTAGACAAGCACCTTACCATTATCCTTCCAGCCCTTGGGAAGCACTTCTATCACGGGTACCGAGTGAATGACTTTCTCAGTAATGGTTGGCTCAAAACGTTCAATAATGGCCTGATTGTCAGGACGTAACTTTTCTTCCAGCGCCTGATTAACGACAGCCCAGCCCTTTATATCATCAGCGTCGGGATTGGGTTTCAGCGTCAATGGATCAGGCATGGCCTGCAAATGGGTTTTCGCTTGATCCGAAATGGTCTCCGGCAAGGACGATTCATACGCAAGAACCAACGTCGGCATCACCGCCAAAACAGCGCCCTTCCAATATTTGATCATACAACACAGCCTCGTCATTGCTCTGTTAACGTGACGAAAGCATGAAGGTTTAGTGGGAATAAGCAGATTTTTCAATGTAATGAAGTAACGTCTTTAATTTCCTGAAAAGAAATACTTAACCAACAACAAATAGAACGATAGTGTCAATAAATGAAAGTATTGATACCATTACCCTTGTAATAACAAAAATAACAACAAACTGGAGTCCATCATGCGTAGGCATGTTCTGTTCGCCTGGCTGGTCAGCGCCCTGCTGCCTGGTCTGGCCTGGGGCAGCGGCCCGGGTCTTGGCAACCTTTCTTATAATGCATCCGAACTGTTCAAACCCGTTTCATGGATTAACCGGGATAATGGTATTCCATCCACCTATCCGTTTCGAAAAGCCTTCGGCACCAATGTTGGCATCATGCATAACGGGTATTTCCTGACGCTGTTTGCGCCAGACAGCGGTTGGGGTCCCGGCGGATTCCTGCTCTATGATGTCTCCGATCCCCGCAATATCAAGCTGGCCAAACGGATTTATGAGCCCAATGGCCGCACCAGTGAATTCCGTGAAGCCCATGCTATCGGCGCGACCAATTTGAATGGACGCCGGTATATCACTATCCAGACCACCAGCGGCATTGAGTTCTGGGACTTTACCGATATCGATAACATTCAGCAGGTCTCCAAGCTGTCACTGCCGGGGGTCAATGCCGGAGATTACACCAGTGTTGCCTGGCAGCTCTGGTGGCAGGCGCCCTATGTGTATGTCGCGGTGGCGAACCAGGGTATCTACATTGTGGATGCCACAGATCCGGCCAATCCGCGCATCGCGAACCGTGGCGGCAATCGCCCCAATCCGGTACCGCCGGCAGAGCTGGGCGGTTTCAGGGTCGGCCCAATCTTCACCATGGGTAACCAGCTGGTAATCAGCTCCATGGATCAGCAGGATGGCTTTGCCAGTCTCGATATCAGCGATCCACTCAACCCCCTGTTGCTGGACAAAACCCCCGACCTGCCACAAACCTACTACGCCACCTGTTTTGATGGTAAGAAAGTGGTTGCTTCCGTACGGGGCAGTGGCGCACGTATGGTGACGTATAACCTGGACGATCCTGCCCGCTTTGTATTGGAGAACAATACGCTGGTCATTAATGAACAGCTTTACTGCAGCATGCAGGATGAATACGTCTTCCAGGGAACCGAAGAGAGTGTTCACAAGGTCGATATCAGCAACACCGGTGCTTACCGTGATATTGGTAGCGGCAGTCTGAACGTCAGTAATGCCGATCATGGCCAGGTATTCCCCTTCGGCAACCTGGTGTTTATCGGTAATGATCATGGCACCGGCAATGCCTTTATGGTTCATGATCTGGATCCGGATACCACGCCACCGGTTATTCGCCAGGTGTCGCCAAGGCACCAGGCAGACAATCAGGCGGTCACTTCCCGGATTGGCATTGGTTTCTCTGACAGTATTGATCTGGAAACCGTTAACGGCGACACATTTATTGTCCGGACGCTGGACGGCACGACTGTTGATGGGCGTTACAGTGCACAACTCGGTATTGTGAACTTTGCGCCGGAACAGGCACTGGCACCCAACACCACCTATGAAGTAATCATTCCTGCGGGCGGTATTCGTGACTACGCCGGCAATGCCGTTGAGCAAGCCTTCCGGTCGACGTTTACCACGGGACAGGAGAATGACCGGGGGCTGGTTTACCACTGGACCTTTGATGGCCACCTGAATGATGTCTGGAGTGGTAATACCGGTTCCCTCTCAGGCACCGTGAATTATGAAGACGGCGGTATTCATTTATCTGGCCAGCAGTCCATTCGCACCGATGTTGCGCTGTCCAACGTATTGGGCGGTACCGGTACCGTTAGCCTCTACCTGAAAACCAGTCAAAACGGCAATAACAATCCCTGGCAGGCGCCCGGCCTGATGGGACGAGACCAGAATGGCGGTACCGGTGATGTTTTCTGGGGCTGGATTGACGGCAACGGTCGTTTGCGACTCTCTGCTGGAAATGATGCCGGTGTGGCTACGGCCTCCGTCATCAACGACGGACAATGGCATCATGTCGTCATGACCCGTGATGCCGGCAATGGTTCCGTCAAGATTTATGTTGATGGAGAGCTGAGCGGTCAAAGCTCAGCACGCAGTGGTATTTTCGGTGGTGGCTATAGCTTCGATACCATCGGTCAAATCAGCGGAAACTCCGCCAAACTGGCTGGTAGTCTGGACGATCTTAAGGTTTATAACCGAGTGTTAAGCGCTGATGAAGTCCGCGCCCTTGCCAGTCGCATGGTAGTCAGCCTTGATAAATCTATCGCCAGCAATGCTGTCGAAACGGGTGATGCAACGGTAATCGCGGCCACAGGTCGTGGTAGTAATCTCCAATATCGTTGGGATCTGGGCGACGGAACCATTATTGATTCCGGCAACAACGCCTCTGTATCCCACACATGGACGACACCCGGCCATTACCAGGTCATCCTGACCGTGACGGATGGCAACAGCAGTTATTCCACGTCCTTCGTCAAGACCGTGACCCGTCCGCTGACGCCGGTCCAGCCAGTTAACAGTGGCCCCATAACGCGGGATGGCAACAAGGTCTATAACATCAACCCCGACAATGGCACAGTAACCGCCATCGACGCCTTTTCCTATGGCAAAGCCTGGGAAGTCCGGGTGGGCGAGCATCCGAGAAGTATTGCGGCCTTACCCGATGGGCGGCTGTGGGTCACCGTTGAAGGCGAAGACCGGCTGATAGCGCTGGACAGCAGCGGTCGCCTTGTAGAAAACATCTACCTCCCCTACGGCAGCAGACCTTATGCCATTGTCGGTAGCCCGGATGGCAGCAGTCTCTATGTCACGCTGCAGGGAACTAATGAGCTGGTGCGGTTCGATACGGCCAACGGTACCATCACTGGTCGCGTGGCAGTCAACCAGGACCCTCGAGCGATTGCTATTGCTGGCAATGGGGAGCAGGTCTATGTCACCCGTTTCCGTTCAGCCATGACCAACGGAGAAGTAACAGAGGTTTCCGCTGCCTCAATGAGCGTCACCCGACGTATTCCTCTGGTAGTGGATACCACAACGGTCGATGCTGAAGACCGTAGCCGGGGCATTCCCAACTACCTCCACAGTGTCGTCATGTCGCCTGATGGTTACCGTCTGTGGGTGCCGTCAAAGAAAGACAACATTGTTCGTGGCGCCTACCGGGATGGTCAGGCACTAACCCAGGACAGTAGTGTTCGTACGATTGTGACACGCATTGATCCAGTAACGGGTAAAGAGCTGTTTGAAGAGCAGATTGATTTCAACGACCGTGACTCGGCACGAGCCGTAGCCTTTACGGCAATGGGTGACTATGCCTTTGTCGCGCTGCAAGGTTCCAACAGCGTTGAAATCATTGATGCTTACAACAGCGCTAGCCGGGGAGCTATCGACAACAGTGGCCTGGCACCTCAGGGTGTCGTTGTAGGCCCTGATAACAAAACGTTGTTCGTCTATAACTTCACCTCGCGAACTGTCTCGGTATATGACATTACCGATGTAATCGAATCCACAGGTTTTGCTCCGGTGAAACTGGCTGAGATTAAAACAGTTGGCAGTGAAAAGCTGACGGCGCAGGTGCTTCAGGGCAAACAGATTTTCTATAATGCTCGAGATCAGCGCATGAGTCGTGACGGCTACATCAGCTGTGCCAGTTGCCACGATGATGGCGGTGAGGATGGTGTTGTCTGGGACTTCACTGATCGCGGTGAAGGCCTGAGAAACACCATTTCCCTTCGAGGCCGCATGGGTGATGCACACGGCAATGTCCACTGGACCGCGAACTTTGATGAAATCCAGGATTTCGAAAACGACATCCGTAATGCCTTTGGTGGCAGTGGTTTCCTGAGTGATGCGGAATTCGCCGCAACGGCTAACCCTCTGGGCGCACCTAAGGCCGGTCGTAATGCCGAACTGGATGCCCTGGCAGCTTATGTCGCCTCTCTGGAAGAGTACCCCCGTAGTGGCCAGCGCAAAGCCAGTGGTGGTCTGACTGACGATGCACTGCTTGGCAAACTGGTGTTTGACACACTGAACTGTGCATCCTGCCACAGTGGTTCAATCTTCACAGATGGCCAGCGTCACGATGTGGGCACCATTCAGCCCTCTTCCGGACAGGGCATCAACCAGCCGCTGGCAGGTGTTGGTTTTGAAACCCCAACTTTGCTGGGCGTTCACAACACTGCACCTTACTTCCATAACGGCCAGGCAGAAACGCTGCTTGATGTTTTCCGCAGTGGCCATGGTAATACTGCCGGCCTGACAGATCCGGATCTGCAATTACTGGTCAACTACGTTGGTTCACTGGATGGTAGTGACAAACAGTACATGCGCATCCACAACGGCGATGGTCACTGCCTGGTTGCCCGGGGCGCCAATGAAGGTGCCAACATCGAGCACTGGTACTGTGGCAGTTATGACGATCAGTTCTGGTATCAGGATGCCCAGGGGCGACTGCACACCAAACTGAACGAAGACTACTGCGCAACCGGCCAGCCCTGGAATAATGGCTGGTTCTACCTGACCCGCTGCAGCGACAGCAGCTACCAGAAGTGGGAATTCAATGGCAGCCAGCTTCGCCTGAAAGAGCACCCCCAATATGTGGCGGATGACTACAAAGGTGGTGTCTGGCAGGTCGGCATGTGGCAGGCAGGCGGCGGTGCCAATCAGCGCTGGTATGTTGATAACACGGACTTTGTCCAACTGCGTAATGGGGCTTACGGCTGCCTGACAGCGACCGGCACCGCATCCAACAGTAATGTGGTTGTCAGTACCTGCCGGAACCTCGCGTCACAAAAGTGGTGGGATGATGGCAGCGGTCGCTTCCACCTGCAGAGCAACCCCAATGTCTGCCTGGATTATAAGGGTGAAACCTGGAACGGTGGAGGTGTCGTGGTCTGGGAATGTAATGACCATGAAAACCAGCGCTTCAACAAGGTCGACAATACCCTCAGGACTCGCAAGAACACCGGTTATGCCGTCACGGCATCACAAGCCAGCGATGGAGGTAACGTGGTGGTCTGGAATGTCAATGGCGATGCCAGCCAGGATTGGACAAAGGAGTAATCTGATATAAAAAACGGCAGCGATTGGTTATCGCTGCCGTTTTTTATTGCTTTGAATACTCTTTAGATACCCGGCTTCCAGCCAGATGTGATCGGATAACGCCGATCCCGACCAAAACCCCGAGGGGTTATACGCACACCAACCGGCGCCTGGCGTCGTTTGTACTCATTGATATCGACCAGTCTCAAAACACGATAAACCGTATCCCGCTCAAATCCCTGGGCGATGATATATTCCGCACTGCGATCCTGCTCAATATAAAGCTCCAGAATGCGATCCAGATCATCGTATTGGGGAAGACTGTCTTCATCGACCTGATCCGGCGCCAGTTCGGCTGAAGGAGGACGATCAATAACCCGCTGAGGAATAGCCGGTGAAAGACTGTTACGGTATCGGGACAAACGATACACCAGCGTTTTAGGCACATCTTTCAGGACATCAAACCCACCGGCCATATCGCCATACAGCGTTGCATACCCAACGGCCATTTCGCTCTTGTTACCGGTAGTCAGAACGAGATACCCCTTCTTGTTGGAAATCGCCATGAGCAACACACCGCGACAGCGGGATTGCAGGTTTTCCTCGGTGGTATCTCTGGCGGTTCCCTCGAATTCCTCTTTCAGGGTTTCCATGAAACCATTGAACATGGGCTCAATGGGCAGAACCTTGTAATTAACTCCCAGTGTCTTGGCTTCAGCCTCCGCATCCTCCAGACTCATCTGCGAGGTATATCGGAAAGGCATCATGACCGCCTCAACACGATCACTGCCTAAGGCATCTACGGCGACGGCCAAAACCAGTGCGGAATCAATACCGCCGGAGAGCCCTAACACAACCCCCTTGAAGCCGTTCTTGTTCACATAGTCCCTGACACCCAGAACGAGACTGTCGTACACTCGGGCTTCCAGAATTTTACTGTCGTGGGATTCACCCGGCAGAAACTGACCACTGGCACTATCAAACTCTGCCAAGGAGAGAGACTCTTCATGGCTGACCGCCGTTACTGCCAGAGAAGCATCCGGATTCATGACAAACGAGCCACCATCAAAGACCAGTTCATCCTGACCACCCACCTGATTGACATAAACCACAGGCAACCCTGTCTCCCGCACACGCTGGCTCACAACGTCCAGGCGGTAGTCATGCTTGTAGAGATGGAAAGGCGAAGCATTCAAGTTCAGAATAAACTGGGCGCCAGCAGCCGCGACATCAGCAGCCGGATCCGGGAACCAGATATCTTCACACACCGTCAGGCCGATTTTGACACCCTGGCACTCAAATAACCCATAACCAGTTCCCGGCACAAAATACCGTTTTTCATCGAAAACCTGATAGTTCGGCAAATGCCGCTTGGCATGACGGCAGATGATCTTGCCATCACGTATGACAACCGCCTGATTCTCCAGACCGTTGTCGCCCATCGCCGGCAGCCCGAGAACCAGATCTATTCCGCTGACCACCGCCAACTGCTCAAGCGCTTTTTCAATCCGCAGCGCCAGGCTTTCCCGTAACAACAGGTCTTCCGGCGGATATCCGCACAAAGTCAGTTCCGGGAAAACGATAATATCGGCCTGGTGCTCACTGCGGGCCTTTTGTGCGCATTCGATAATCTTGCGGGTGTTGCCATCAATATCACCCACCAGCAAGTTGAGTTGTGCTGAAACGACACGCAGCGTCGGTGCCATGTAAAACCTCTGACTAACGGACTAGAAAGGCAGGGTATTTTCCGCGAAACTTTCCTGCATCACAACGACATGTGTACAATCAACCCTAATAACAGAATAGAAGTTTTCGGGGGCATCGTTGCAGCATAGCGAGCCAACCGGCCAGATACTGCGGGAGAAGGTAGACTGGTCGACGCTATTTCATCAGTCTGAAACACCACTCTACGACTGGGGAAGCCGTTACCGGCTGCTCAGGCTCTACAATCTTTATCGCTGTCTGCTGGGCCTGATACTACTGGGCCTGTCGTTGACACCTGTTGCAGAATGGCTGTTCAGTTACGCTCCGCCCCGAGAAGTGGGCTGGTACCTGAATCTGTACCTGACCGTCAATTTCATTCTCTGGGTGGTACTGACCTTCCGTAACAAACCCGGAATAACCTACACCTTCTTTGTTATCGCCCTGGACATCATGATGCTCAGCGTCCTGATGCATATGGTTGGTTTTGAAGATAATGGTCTGGCAAACCTCTATTTCGTCCCGATCGTCATTGGCAACATTCTGCTCAAAGGGCGGCTGGGTCTATTGCTCTCAGCCATGGCCACTCTGTTTCTGCTCAGTATCGATATTCACCATGCCTTACTGGGCAGAGTGTCACAACATGTGGATGCAGGCCTGAGTGGCTTGCTCTTTTTTGCCACGGCGCTGTTTGTCCAAAGTGTGAGGGCTCGCCTGCAGTCCTCCGCACTGGCAGAGCGTTTGAGCAGTACTCGCGCTTTCAATCTTGAACGACTGAGCGCCAGTATCATGCAGCGGATGCGCACCGGGATTCTGGTACTGCAAGAACCGGGTACAATAGTCATGATGAACGAGTCAGCCCGACATCTGCTGGCCACTAATGAAAATAAAGGAAACCTCGAAAGCCTTTCACCCGCGCTCATGTCGAGCTACCAACAATGGCTGAACAACCCTCACCTGCGTCCGACCAGCTTCTGTGCAACACCCGATGCCCCTGAGATTTTACCCAATTTCAGCCGGCAGGAATTCGAACAGTCCAGCTTCGTCCTGATATTTCTGGACGATAAAGCCGTGCTTTCACAACAGGCCCAGCAGCTGAAGCTGGCCTCATTAGGCCAACTGACTGCCAGTATCGCCCATGAAATCCGCAATCCGCTGGGTGCTATCAGCCACTCAGCTCAACTACTCTCCGAATCTGAAAACATCAGAGACACTGACCAGAGGCTGCTGGGCATCATTCACACGCACTGCAAACGGGTCAATGACATTATCAAGAACATCCTGCAACTCTCACGGAAACAGGATATTCACCCCGAAGCAGTCAACCTGAATATCTGGTTAACAGAGTTTATTGCTACAGAACATTTTCAGGGTATTGAGCACCCAGATATTGATCTGGATATGCCATCAAGCCCGGTTACCGTCAATGTTGACCTTTCCCAGTTACAGCAGGTACTGCACAACCTTTGCCAAAATGGTTTGCGTTACAGCCAGCAGCACTCTGGCAAACCCGGCTTAATTCTGCGCTCTGGTGTCAGTGTCTCCGGGCATCCCTGGCTGGAAGTGGAAGATTTTGGGCCTGGCATTCCAGACAACGAGTCTGACACCGTCTTTGAACCCTTCTACACCACTGACAAGAAAGGGACAGGACTCGGCCTTTATATTTGCAGGGAACTCTGTGAAATCAATCAGGCCAGCTTGAGGCTGTTGCCATACCAGAAAGAGCGGGGCAGTGTTTTCCATATCTCGTTCGCTCACCCGAAAAAACTAATAAGCTGACGATGATGACCCATACCAATGTATTGATCGTTGATGATGAGCCGGATATCCGGGAATTGCTGGAAATCACCTTGGGACGGATGAAACTGACAACCCACGCCGTCGCCACTGTCAACGACGCCCATGTGCGATTAAACCAGTCCCATTATGATCTGTGCCTGACGGATATGAACCTGCCGGATGGCAATGGTATTGACCTGGTTGCTCATATCCAGCGCACAACCCCTCAGACGCCGGTGGCTGTCATCACAGCCTATGGTTCGATGGACACAGCCATACAGGCGTTGAAAGCGGGTGCCTTTGACTTTGTATCGAAACCCGTTGACCTCTCCAGACTCAGAGAATTGGTCAGCAATGCCATGAAAGTGAACAGTTCTCCTGATAGCAATGAAGTCAATAAAGTTGAGCTGCTCGGCGAATCCGAAGCCATGCGCCAGCTCAAGAAAAAAATCCGTAAACTGGCCAGGAGTCAGGCCCCTGTTTACATCAGTGGAGAGTCAGGCACGGGTAAAGAGGTTGTCGCTCGCATGATCCACGAACAAGGCCCCCGCAATAATCATGCGTTTGTACCGGTAAACTGCGGCGCTATTCCCGCCGAGTTGATGGAGAGCGAGTTTTTCGGCCATAAAAAAGGCAGTTTTACCGGAGCAGTCAGTGATAAGCCCGGCCTGTTCCAAGCCGCCGATGGAGGCACGCTCTTTCTGGATGAAGTCGCGGATCTGCCACTTCATATGCAAGTCAAGCTACTCCGGGCTATTCAGGAAAAAAGTATTCGTCCGGTCGGTAGTCAACAGGAGGTTCCTGTCGATGTCAGAATCCTGAGCGCTACCCATAAAGATCTTGGGATTGAAGTGCAGGAAGGACGCTTCAGGCAGGATTTGTTCTACCGCATTAACGTCATTGAGCTACTGGTTCCGCCACTAAGAGATCGCGGTAACGATATCATTCTGCTGGCCCGGCATTTCCTTCATCGGCAAAGCCTGGAATGCGACTTACCGGATGTCATCCTGTCCGACGATGCGCAAAACCACCTTGAGGCTTACTCGTTTCCCGGTAATGTCCGGGAATTGGAAAATATCCTTGAACGTGCCTTCACATTATGTGAAGACGATATGATTACCTTGCAAGACTTACAACTGCAGGCCTCTTCTCTGCCTTCAGGGACGCAGCCCAGTCTCAATCAGACCGGTGAAGTCGACAATCTGGAAAGTTATCTTGAAGACCTTGAAAAGCAGGTCATCGTACAGACCTTAGAAAGCACCCGTTGGAACAGAACCGCAGCGGCCAAGAAATTAGGGATTACATTTCGCGCACTTCGCTATCGGCTAAAGAAACTGGAATTGGATGGACCAGAAAGTGATTTAGCTGATTGAAAACCGTAGATAGACGAGATTGGCAGCTCATTCGTCCATGGAGAAGTCATAATCCATGTCCGGTTTGGGCTGCTGCACAAAGAAACCCTGAACATAGTCGATCTTTGTACGCCAGAAGGCACTGAGGGCATTAGGGTTTTCTACAGGAACGGCAATGGTTTTTCGATTCAGCTTAGAGAGCGCCTTAATCATTTCAGATACTTTCTCTTCCTGACCTTTGTCATCTTCCATATTATTTGTTAGTGAAGCATCAAGGCGGATATAGTCTGTGGAGAGTTCCTCTGCCGTTTTCATGGGCTTCAGACTCAACCCAAAATCACACAATGAGGTTCGAAACCCCACTTTTTTGGCTCCCTGAAGCAAACGCAGGATATCTTCCCGGTATCGCATGGCGTTTTTTTCTGAGAACTGAAATACCAATGAATCCGCACCAACCGGTATTTTCTGTAACACATTAACGACCCAAGGCAACAACGTTTTATCCTGCAATGAAGCAGAGCTCAGGTGGATGAAAAGATGCGCCTTCTTGCGCACTTTCTTTCTATGAAGCACCAGCTGTTTGATACTTTGCAGGATCACCCAGCGATCCATTTTCGCGGCCAGTGTCAGCTTGTCTACCTCACCGGCAAAACTTCCTGCCATAATCTCTTTGTCATTCGGATCAAGGATGCGTAAAAGCACAGCATAGTGTTCTTCTTTATCACCGGTCAGGCTAATAACTGGCTGATAGAGCAATTTGAATCGACTGTTATCCAGGGCATATCTTACCAGTGCTGGAGCATCACCCTGACTGGCCATTTCAGCCAGTTCTTCTTTAGCGTCAAAAAGATGCCAGTGGTTGAGTCCTTTGCCTGCGGCATTGGCCAGTGTTTTCTCTATCCTTTGGTGCAACTGCTTATCATCAGTTTCCTTATCCACAGGCAAAACACTGATTGCAGTGGCGACTTGCACAACCTGCTCGGAGACCTCAATGACAAGCTCATCCATAGCATGTGACAGATTATCGGCTACCTGTTTCAATTTGGCCTTATTTTGAGTACCAACAAGAATATGAAATAAGCAGGGTGTAGGATTTTCCAGTAAGACTTCTTTGCCTAATACACTTTTGAGCTTATCAATGACATTATTGGCAATCTGATGAAGATGCTTCTCACCTAATGCCTGCTCAAGCTGTTCGAGGTTTTCAAGACGGATACTAATAAGCGTAATCAGCTTACCTTTCGCAGCGTTGGCCAGTGCTTTTTTAAATATGACAGGATTCCCTGCAATGGCTGGTTCCACCTGCTTTTGTTCTTTTTGGGAAGAAGCTTCATTTTCAGAAGAATCATTAACGGATGTGTCTGCT
This sequence comes from uncultured Kistimonas sp., assembly GCA_964291505.2. Taxonomy (GTDB): domain Bacteria; phylum Pseudomonadota; class Gammaproteobacteria; order Pseudomonadales; family Endozoicomonadaceae; genus Kistimonas. The sequence goes on from OZ220216.1 coordinate 2,557,451, forward strand.
GATACATTGGGATCATTGTCATTTGCTTCTATCGTTGTTTCCGTCAATTTTTTAACAATGACACGCAGTAGTCCCTGTTGATGATGGAGTAAAGGCATAATCGCAAGATCAGCTGAGATTTGATTGCCATCAATATCAACTATCGTGCAATCCTTTTGCTCACCGGCAGCATTCTGTGTTAGAAAATCATCAAGTACAGCTTTCAGATCAGTGCTTTTGCATGACAGGCGTTCATGGACAGGCTGTCCATCAAGCATTGCGTTTTTATCACCCGCCAATAACAAGCAGGCTTCAGGATTCGCATAGGTAATGCAGCCTTCCTGAATCTGCAGAATAGCAAGTGACGATGAATCCAGAATCATCCGTTCATAGGATTCAATATCTGACGGTACTTCATCCATACGGCTCAAACCTCATGAACCGACCCCCTGGCAAACCTGTTGAGTGCTGTACTCTAATAAAGTCTAGTGCAGCTTTTAGACAGGATGGCGCTTACCAGCAATCAGCAGCATCCGTTCTTGAACCGGAGGAACCCCTGAAACCAACATCCGTCATAAAAATACAGGTACATTCAGGATCGGCTTTCTGCGACGTCGATAATGGCGTTGCAATAATGGTATATTGCCGACGGTTTGGTGACGTTGCCGGTGATGATGCTGCATCGCAGTCTGCACCATTCGTCAATTGACTGTGCACAATCTTAATGGTGTAGTGATCTTCCGCAGAACTTGTGCCACCTAACAGATTTGACACATTATCGGTATATTGATTGAATTGTACCATCCACCGTTCTTGTAATGCTGCTACATTCTGGATGGTTATATGTGCATCTGATCGATTGGCAATTCGCACGTAGCTGTTATAGGCAGGAAACGCAATGGCCGTCAGAATTCCGATGATCATCATCACAACCAGCAGCTCAATCAGCGTATAACCTTTGTTTTTTTTCACGGGTTTCTCCATGTCCCATGCTATTCTCAGAATATAACGCGTCAACTTTCTGTCTCAATGATCCAATAGTTGTCTTTTATACTGAGAACTTCCAACGATCTTAACAAGTGCGACAGTTCCAGTCTTTGTGACATAATATTTGACCATTGCCCCCTCTTTTAGCCACTCTAACTGTAATTCACGTCCATCAACCTCAGCCTTAAATGAATAAGGATCCATGGCATATTGCTTGTTATTAATCGTAATCTTTGCGGTTTTGAAGTCCAAACTCGTAATACGGCCAGAACCTTGATACCTCAATGTATCTGCCCATGATGCAAGAGGAGTCATAATCAATATTAGCGCCACAATAATGAATGTTCTCATTATCACTCCTCCAGTAAGATTTGGCGCCATGACTGCCGCCCTGTCGTTTGCTGCCCATCATTTTCATGGACAACATTAATACCCCCACCCGCACCACTCATTAACTTACACTCTGAACTCTGACACGGAATAATCGTGGGCTGCTGGATAATACCCTCATTTTTTATCCCTGTTGCGACTGTACCGTCTACAGGGTAATTTGGGTCTGCCTTATTCAAGGTAAGTCCAAGATTACTATATGTACTGTCCTTCTCATCAAATTTACCATCATCGTTCACATCAAAAACATTTTCATTTAAACGAGACCCTGAGTAGGCATTCACTTCCATCACCCAACTATCACCACCAGATTCACACAATCCCCCGGTGGGCTTTTGTGTCAAAAATATGACATTGCCATTTCTCAGTGCAGCTTGTGCAACAACACGCTCACCATTATTGTAATTAGTCACAGCTGATTGCTGTAGGATAAGATCCATTTTCCAGCCTTTATGCGTATTCCAGTCAATGGCATTGCCCGTAGTCTGACGTAACGATACATCCTTTGTATTCACTTCCACTTCAAACTCCGTCAGGATTTTTTGTTCAAGTAAATCATCATCATCAATACTTGGGGTTGAAGAACGACTACTGAACTTATCCCAGATGGCATATACACTTTGCGTTTCCTGACCTTTCCTGAGGTTATCACCTTCCGCAAAATAACGTCCTGTACCAAAATACACCAGATAACCACTAACAGGATGTTTTCCTATTGCTGGCGCTGCGGTAATCGGCTTTTTGTCACCTGCACTAAACAGAGGTTTTGGATAGAGACTGTTACCAAACGCCACTGACCAATTATTCTTATTACTGGATTTCAGATCGAACTTCCAAAGATTACCTTTGAGATCTCCAGCATAAATATAATCAGTCACGAAATTATTATCCGTATCAACCGCAGCAATGGTAGAAAGCCCATTGGGACTGGTTCTTGTTCCAGACTTCGTTTCTATTTTTTTGATAATGTTGCCACTTTTAATATCCACAATATAAAGGACAGCATCACCCGTCGCCTGCGGATTACCCTCAGTACTGTTATAACCATTGCCAAAAATGGCAACCCAGTCACCATTGGCCATCTTGGTAATAAGGGGTTTTCCAAAGGTATAACCTAAGTCTTTATCGCTCTCCTTAGTGAACTCCCACAAGGTTATTTTTTTGGCATTTGCCTCAGTAAATTGGGCAGGGTCTGTCACATCCAGGGCATAAATTGCTTTTCCGCCAGCCCCCAGACCACCCACAAGAACCGTTCTCCAGTCTCCCGATGACTTACCTGCATCCCTGTAAAAGTAAGCATCCACTGCATTAGGATTGGCATCAACATAATAGCGATGGGAATAGTGTGGCAATACTAAATCATGTAAATGAGGGAATAATACCGGTGAAATATACCCTAACTTTTCGTCACCAGTTGTTGCATCAAAACCATGGACCATCCCATCATTAGCACCGACGTAGACCATGGGTTTTCTCTCTTTATACTTTTTCTTGAAATCTGAATAGAGGCTACCCCTACTAATCGTATCGGGATAGGGAAAGTTAGGATATCCAACATAAACCGGTGATGAATTAACGACATCCCCCATCCGACTGGCTCTCTGACGAAAGCCAGTCTCACTCTCTAACGTCTGTTTCCCGCGGAGATAATCTAGGACCTCATGCCGGTATTTGTCAGTGGTCGCCGTACTGGTGCTCAAATCCACAGAAGCACGACTAGCAGTCGGCACGTTCAAGGCAGTATTCAGTTCAGTGATATTCGCATTATTTCTAAAAGGACTCCCTTCCGTTGACCTACCTGCCGTCTGCTTTCTGGTAAGAATCACACGGTTTGTATGTCCGTCAACGCCCAGCGCTGCCAGACGACTCTTCGCTGACCAGTCAGTCCTCATGGAGCCATCAGGGTCTGTCACTACCTTGCCATCACCACCAATATGAATGGCTACCAGGTCGCCGGCCCAGTCCTGAGAGTCAAAACGCGCCTGGTAAATACGGCGCTCTGTCTGCAGGGAGGTCGATCCTACCGCCAATTGGGCAACAGAACTACTCACATTAATGATATTTTGGAAAACGCTATTGAGTTGTTGCAATAACGACAGGTAATTACTGGCAGAAAAGTAGGCACCGCCAGAATTAAAACTGGCATGCCAGAGATCATCAAATAAATTGCTTCCCCAATTATCCTTTACAGCCAGCGGCGGATTAGGCCAACCGTCATCATCGGTATCAACCAAATTACCGATTTGGCCAAACGAAATACCAATCGTACTCATATGCTGTTTTTTATTAGTATTGTTGTCCCCCAACGGAACTTCATCGGCAAGATCCGCCCGAAGGTCATTTTGGTAATGGTACAAAGCAACATCTGACAACCATCCAGACCGACCATCAGTATCAAGGTCGCCTACCCTCGTTTGCGGTCCTGCCCACTCGCCATCCGTCAACAGCAGCGTATAATTCAGCTGGCACTCACTGATAATCGGTGCATTAGCGCCTGTCTTCCTATAAGTGTTGCCCGCTCGATCCAGGGCTCCTGGCAACGGTGTTACACCCGCAGGACTACTATGGTCAATTAATTTATCAATGATTTTCTGGTTATGACGTGCATTGCCAAAATCGGTTGTGGGAAAATCAACCGCAAGACCACTACCGTTGATATACCCTAACGCATACCGCACACTTGGAAAGGATTCAATGATTTTGGTGGCAGAAGCGATAACGCTAAACATTCGTTTACGATAATACTGATACCAATTTGCGTAATTCTGCTGTATTTCCTTTACCTTATCAGGATCAGTAATGTCAGCACGGGGTTCTATGCGTTGAATCACTTCCGGACCCAGAGGGCCGTTTCTATATTCATATGTTACCCCCCACGAATGAATTCTGTCAGCTTGTATCTGAAAAATAGTATGGTCGTCCCACCAATCGAGCTGGTTATTAGGCACCTTTTGATAATTCGTATCACCAAAACGGCGAGGCCTGTCGCCTGTAAATCCGGCAGTATCCTCAGCAAGAACATAGATCCTGCCGACAAGGTCAGTGAGGGTTGAATAGCCTGTTTTACCCGCTACTGGATGATTCCGTGCTTGCCTGAAATTTGCATCGCCCATATTGGTCCACGGTGTATAAGTAACCCCAGGGTCATAAAAGCTAGTATCTATTTGAGAAGAAAAACCACGCCAGTCACTTAAAGGAAATATTTCAAAAGAATCACGAACATTCGTTGCAGTCTGATATTGCGATGTTGTAGTTTTTACACTTTGGGTATTAAAGGCACCGCAAGCTGTATTAGTCACATTTTCAGTTGTTCTATATAACTGGAATGAATTCATATTAAAAGAAGTACTGGCGCTATTATTGCTTGAACTCCATCGTCCGCCGCTATGGAACCCTTGGTCAAATGCTCTAATTCCAAATCCCGGCCGAAAACGATATGACCGAACAGTCATTCTGGGTGCACTATTTTGAGTATTGGCATAACATCTTTCTGTACCTCTATAGTGTGTATCAGAGTAAAAGCACACATTGTCTTGTGTTTCACCAGAAACTGTTCCCCTCGCCCAATCTATGCTGCCACCATCACCAGAATAAGCACAAAACTGCCAGGCAGGTTGCCACAAATCACGCCCATCCATTGAGCCGGAATCATCCAGCATAAGGATAACGTTCGATGCTGTCGCTTCAACCAGAAACAAAGGTTTCTGTGCAATGGTTAAGCCTGCCGCCGTAGCATAACCCGAGAGAAAGACCCCGCCTGCATAGAGATATAAAGACCGCCTTATGCGTTGAATCGTCGCTCGTAACATTTCAGAATCCTTTCTGCATGAGCCAAGTCGAATCCAGCACTGATTACGCTGCCTATCGACTCATTTCCTATAAACCTATATTCAACAACTATAGAGTGGCTTTCTTATACTACGCCACATTTTTCATCCCACCCAAAAACCATCACAGAAAACCACCTTGACTCAAGGCGACATCCTGACCGCAAGGACACTCTGTACCATGGTCAACGTTCTGGGTCGATCCCCCGCACTGGCATTCGCCACGGTATAAGACGTATCCGTTCCCAGTGATGTGACCCTGAAATAATAAATTTTGGAGCTGGTCGCACTCCCCACACTCATGGTGTCGTTGACTTCCTTTATATATTCAACAATGACCATGGTAACACCCATGCCAGCCTGATCGACAATATTCGCGTTACTCCCTGTCAGCACCTGTCCGTTGGCATACACAGGCACACTCGCCCAAAAACTGGTATTCATGTAATTCGATGAGAGGCTGCTGTAATAAATATTCTCACTGGAGAGCTCACTTTGCAGCGTAGCAAACGACGCATAACCCAATAACCGGTTCTCTATCGATCGCAAGCCAAGCTCCGCATTCTGAAAGGCGGTTTCGTGATCCACATTACCACGGGCCATTCTCTGTTCCATGATGGCATTGTCGAGGCTCGTGGTACCGAGCAATGTCAGTACCAGCAAGGTAATCAATGCCATAATCAAGGCACTGCCAGACTCTTGCCTGATCACATCCATGGCATGGCCCCAAGGGTTCTATTGCGGAGGTTGATTGTCATCGACATTTCTCGCCTGAAGCGGCGATCACTGGGCGTGTAGGATTGACCAATATAATTGTAGGACTGGCCGGTAGCACTCACGATAAAATCACCAGTCGTTTCAACCAGTAACCACATTCTGACACTGACAACCCGACTCCAGTCCGTCACCTTGTCAGCGGTGACATAGCGGCTGGCAGCAATCTGGCTGGTTGTCCCGGTGGTTTCACCATAGACAATCTGCATATTGGCAATGCCTTCGACCAGTTCTTCTTCCTGCGCCAAGCTACCATCAGCTTCAATGCGTTGACGATACAATGCCGGAGGGTTGTTAGAAAGATCGCCCCTTTTACTGAGATAATATTGAACGCCCCGTAAAATCACGGCTTCCATATTATTCATTGTCGTCAGTTGCGACGTACCCGACTTGTTACCGCCCAGGGTAATCACGCCAGTACTTCGATTGAAACCAGTCGCCTTAACAATGAGTGTCTTTTCGCAATCACTCACTATGAGAATTCTGTGATCGGCATCACCGGTATCGGGCTCGGGAAATCCGATTGTGGAAGCAGTATCCACCGTCAAAGTCGTTGCTGTCGCACTACTGACATTAAAGACGTACGGCTCTATACCCCAGACTCTTATCATATCGGAGCCCTTTGCGGCCTTTGTACTTGTGCCGCTGGGCATGTTATTGACCTGCGTACCCGTGGTGGTTTTCCAGTTGGCAGACGATTGACCAACGAGATCCCCCCAAGACCCAGGCGCCAACGTATCTGAATAGGCTGTTCCATCCGCCTCCCAGCCTTGAATACCCCTTTCTGGCTGAAAAATGGATCCACTGGATGCGATCAGGTTGTCAAAAACGGTATCTCGCTGACTCACACAACCTTTATAGCCCGCCACCCTTAAATCGCCGCCAATAAGATCAAACGTGTAATTACCGGCTTCTTCCACACTGCTCATGGAATCCCTGATCAGGAAATCCCGCTTGCTGTTAACCAGTATCTGCACCGCTCCCAACAGCATAATGGCTCCCAGCAACAGGGAAACCATCACTTCAACAAGGCTGGATCCTCGCTGGCTGTAAGGTGTCATAGCATTCCACTGATCGGATGAGTTGATGGTTTTATCGTCCATTGAATATTGAAATCCAGTGTCACGGAAAAGTTAGGGTTCAAAAGTCATCATGTAACTTAGATCGCCGTTGATATCGAAAACGAACGGGTTATCCAGCGAGCCATCGTTATCGGTATCCCAGACAACCCAGATGCTATACACCGATCCATCATTACTGCAGGATGCCGTAATCGCGGATGATGCATCAGTAGCACTGGCCACACTGCTGGCGGTCTCCGCACTCCTGATGGTTTGCTGCGCCTGATTAGAGACCGTTTGAGCCACCGGATCCGAGTCCAACCCCGCTGGATACAGCGCATTCAATACTTTTTGGGCTTCTTCAGCGGCCTGCTTTGCCAAGTCAGCAGCTTTGGTCGCCTCTCCTGCCAGCGATGCCTGTTCAGCCTGCTTGGCCAGCGTATCAGCCTGTGCAGCCTGTGCCTGGATAACCGGTGTTGTCCCTGTATGGGTGTTTGCGATGTTAACGATCTGACTGGCCAGTGATGTTGCGGTAGTACTGGCAAATGTGGTGCCGCCATCAGCCGGTGTGCCATCCCTGCAGACAAGCCCCAAGCCTCCGGGCAGATTGTTCTGAATCAGCTGGTTCCATTCCCAGATATCATTTCTGGCCATTTCCTGCGCTGTACAGCCTGATGTTGTGTAACAGCTGGAGTCCCGCGTGAATCCAGAGGTGATCAATGAATAGAAATTGCCGTCAACGCCCTCAGGATTAGCCCGCATCCTGTCAGCGATATTCAGTGCCAAGCTGACAGCCTTATGCTGTGCAAAAGCCTGATGATTAATACGAAGGGATGTCGCCTGCAGACCAGCAAGCCCGAGCAACCCCACGGTCAGGATAAACAGGGTCACCAGATTTTCAATGAGGCTGAAACCAGCCTCTACTGATATCGGGCGGAAAGTGTTTTCTGGCATAAATCGTCCTTGATCGGTGCCGGATACAACAATTATCCACTGCTACATGAAATGCTTTGATCCCTCACAAATAATCTAGAACGGAAAGAAAGAAATAAAATACTACGGCTGTTATAGCGAGATTAACGCTACAAGAGTTCAGATAAACGGTAAAAACACGTACCACTCTGTAGCAACTGACAGAAAACCGTCGAATATATATTTAACAATTCAACATGGCATGACATGCGTGAATCGACAGGTAAAACTCACGTTGCCTGAACATTTATTTCAAGCAACGTAGTCTATTAATCGGCGCCGAGGATCTCAATGATCTCAACCTGGAACAACAGGTTCTTACCTGCCAGCGGGTGATTGAAATCAATCGTGACGCGTTCATCATCAAAAGCGGTGACAACACCCGGCAGTTCCGAGCCAGACTTATCAGCAAACGAAACCACCAGCCCTTCGGACAGTACCATCTCCGAGTCAAACTGACTCCGGGGCAGTTCCTGAACATTTTGTGGGTTAGGTTGACCAAATGACTGTTCCGGTAAAACCGTGAACGTTTCAGCATCACCTTCTTTCATACCATGGAGCAAGGCTTCAAAGGCATCCGGCAAGTTGCCGTCACCTACCACAAACGAAGCCGGCTTACCCGTAAAGGTACTGTCAACCACTTCACCATTCTCAAGCCGCAGCGCAAAGTGCATGGTCACTTTACTGCCGGCTGCAATTACCGGGTTTGTCATGAGTTCTGCCTGTCCTTATCGGTCGTCTGGGGATGGATAAACATATCCAGGATCAGTAAACCCGCGCCCAGTGTAATGGCAGAATCTGCCAGGTTAAAGGCGGGAAAATAGTAGCGATCGTAATAAAACAGCAGGAAATCAACAACATGGCCCAGGGCAATACGATCCCAGACATTGCCAAGCGCTCCCCCCAGAATCAACGCCAAGGCCACGGCCTGAAGCTTTTCATCTGACCGGAGTCGCCGCATCCAAACCACAAGCACCACACTGACAACCAGTGCTATCGATATAAAGAACCAGCGCTGCCAGCCCGATGCATCGCTCAGGAAGCTGAAGGCAGCTCCCGTGTTATACGCCAGCGTAAAGCTGAAAAAGGGCGTAACGGGCAGTTGCTCATACAGCGAAAAATGATTATTGAAATAAAACTTGGTGCACTGATCCAACACTATCACTATCACAGACAGCCATAACCAATGCAGCATAGAGCGCTGTTGAGAGGGGTTCGTTGATGATGCCATTGATAAATCAATATCCTGTAGTAGATCCCCTGGAAGCAGGGTAACGAACAAGGCCGGGAGGCCAGATGCGATATTGTACCTGACCAGACATTATTTTTTAGATCACATTTCCCGATAAGAGCACGTAAACAGAACAACAAACCTCATTAACGTGCTCTAAGGCTATACCTGCACATACCAACAGAAAGAAAAAACCCCGCTATAAAGCGGGGTTTTCTATTACCAACGATGAACGAAAGTGGTTCAGTAACGATCAGGCAAAATGCCTAACCTCACCGTCACCCTCAACATTCTCGATACAACGACCGCACAGCTCGGGATGTGCTTCGCTGGCACCCACATCTTCGCGGCGATGCCAGCAGCGGACGCACTTCTCAAACGTGGAGGCCTTAACTGCAACCTTAAGACCTTCAAGTTCCGTTGCATAAGCATCGGTTGCGCCTGCCAGTGGCTTAAGGTCAGCACGGGATGTAATCAGCACAAAGCGCAGTTCATCACCCAGCGCAGCCAGATCCTTAATTAGCGCCTCATCAGCAAACAAGGTCACTTCGGCTTCCAGACCGCTGCCAATTACACCGGCATTACGCGCTTCTTCCAGGGCTTTGTTGACTGCGGTTTTCGCTGTCATGATGCGCTGCCAAAATTCACGATCCATGGTCGGATGCTCCAGCGCGTGCAAACCTTCGTACCAGGTTTCGGTATGAATGGATACACTGCGTTCACCCGGCAGCTGCTGCCAGATTTCATCAGCCGTAAAGCTCAGGATCGGCGCGATCCAACAAGCCAACGCCTCAACGATGTGATACATCGCTGTTTGGCAGCTGCGACGCGCCAGGCTGTTCGCCTGAGTGGTGTACTGACGATCCTTGATAATATCCAGATAGAAACTGCCCAGATCCAGCGCACAGAAGTTCTGCACCTTCTGGTAAACATTCAGGAAGTTGTACTTTTGGTAGCTGCTGACGATTTCCTGCTGCAACTGCAGGGCGCGATCAACGGCCCAGCTGTCCAGTGGCAGCATCTCGGATGCAGACACGCAATCTGTTGCCGGATCAAAGCCGCTCAGGTTGGACAGCAGGAAGCGAGCGGTATTACGGATACGGCGATAGGTATCTGAACTCCGCTTGAGAATCTCGTCAGAAACAGTCATCTCGGCGCTGTAGTCAGTAGCTGCTACCCACAGGCGCAGTACATCAGCTCCCAGGCTGTTCATAACAGACTGCGGAGCAATAACATTACCAATGGACTTGGACATCTTGCGTCCCTGGCCATCCACTGTGAAACCATGGGTCAGCAGAGTTTTGTAAGGTGGAACATTCTTGATGGCGATACCGGTCTTCAATGAAGACTGGAACCAGCCACGATGCTGGTCAGAACCTTCCAGATAGAGATCCGCCGGGAACTTCAGGTAATCCCGTGCATCCAGCACTGCCATGTGTGTCACACCGGAATCAAACCAGACATCCAGCGTATCTGTGACTTTGATGTAGTTTTCCGCATCTTCTGCAGAGAGCAACTCAGAGGGCTCCAGATCAAACCAGGCGTCCATCCCCTCTTTCTCAACCCGCAGGGCCACCTGTTCGATCAGCGCCGGTGTATCCGGATGCAGCTCTTCGGTGTCCTTATGGATGAACAGGGCAATGGGCACACCCCACGTCCGCTGACGGGAGATACACCAGTCCGGACTGCCTTCCAGCATGGCTTCCATGCGGTTGCGGCCCCATTCTGGCGTGAAGTTGACATCCTTGATGGCTTCCTTGGCGCGCTCCAGCAAACCGTTCTTGGTCATGCTGACAAACCACTGTGGTGTCGCCCGAAAGATCAACGGCGTCTTGGTCCGCCAGCAGTGTGGATAGCTGTGTTGGAAAGATTTCTCATGCAGCAGACGGCCTTTCTCCATCAGCACTTCTACTACGTGGCGATCGACCTTGTAAACGTGCTCACCTGCAAACAGCTCGACATTGCTGCGGAAATTACCATTGTCATCAACGTAGTTCAGGGTGCCCAGGCCATACTTACGGCCTACATTAAAGTCGTCAACACCATGGTCAGGCGCGGTATGAACACAGCCGGTACCAGCATCCAGCGTGACGTGATCGCCCAGCAGGATCGGCAGTTGCTTGTCATAGAACGGGTGGTTAACGGTCAGATTTTCCAGCGTCTGGCCTGTAGTGGTTGCCAGTACAGTGTAATCTTCCACGTTATAACGCTGCATGATGGACTCCAGCAGCCCTTGTGCAACGATCAAACGCTCAGCCCCCTGACCGGCATCACACTGAACCAGCACATAATCCAACTCGGCACCCAGGGTAACCGCCTGGCTTGAAGGCAATGTCCAGGGCGTGGTGGTCCAGATCACAACAGAGACCGGACCTTCGCCCTTATCACCACCGAATGCAGCCAAAAAATCAGCTTCACTGCTGACAGAATAACGGACATCAATAGCCAGAGAGGTCTTGTCCTGATATTCCACTTCCGCTTCTGCCAAAGCGGATGCACCGACAACACTCCAGTAGACCGGCTTATAACCTTTATGCAGATGGCCATTCTCCGTCACCTTGCCCAAGGCGCGGATGATGTCAGCTTCAAACCGGTAGTCCATGGTCAGGTAGGGGTTGTCCCACTCGCCCAGTACGCCCAGACGTTTGAAATCCTCACGCTGTCCGTTGACCTGCCTGGCCGCATATTCACGGCACTTCTTGCGGAAAGTTTTCACGTCTACTTTGACGCCCGCTTTGCCGACCTTCTGTTCTACCTTGTGCTCAATCGGCAGACCATGACAATCCCAGCCCGGCACATAAGGCGCGTCGTAACCACTCATGGTGCGGGACTTGACGATGATGTCCTTGAGAATCTTGTTAACCGCGTGACCAATGTGAATGTCGCCGTTCGCATACGGAGGGCCGTCATGCAGAATAAACTTGTCCCGGCCGGCAGATGCCTTGCGGATCTCACCGTACAGATCCATGTCGTACCAGCGCTTGAGCATCTGCGGCTCGCGCTGCGGCAGGTTGGCTTTCATGGGAAAGCCGGTTTGGGGCAGGTTTAACGTCTGTTTATAGTCACTCATCTGTTATCTACCAGCATTGACATCATCACATCGGTCACAGGCAGTCCGGTACAGGACTCCGGCACGCTCTGACTGCAACAGAGTCCGTGTTCACATTAAGCGGAATGCAGCCGTTCAAAAACAGCAATGGGGATTGCACCATAAAAAGTACAATCCCCGTCATAGTGGAACCTCACATTCAGGCAAGGTTCCCGAGAATTTATTACATTGGGCGATTGGCTGTCAGCCGTTCAAAAGCGCCCGAGCCCGAACTATATCATCTGCAATCGCCGCTTTCAGGTCGGCGATGGACGGGAAGGACTGCTCATCGCGGATTTTGTGGAGAAATTCCACCTGAATCCGCCGACCATAGAGATCACCCTGATAATCGAGCAAGTGTACCTCCAGTCGTGCGCCCTGTCCCGAAACGGTTGGTCGGGTGCCAACATTGGCCACACCGCTGTACACCTGATCCAGACCATGCACCCTGACGGCAAAGACGCCTCGAACCGGCAACGTTTTGCGTTTGAGCACAATATTGGCAGTCGGCACGCCCATGGAACGCCCCAGGCGCTGACCATGGCTGACTTTACCGGAAATCAGCCAGGTACGCCCCAGCAGCGTGTTGACGCCGGCAAAGTCACTGGCTACCAAGGCCTGACGGATACGCGTACTGCTGACACGTTCGTTATCCTGCATGACTGTCCGGGTATGATCTACAGTAAAGCCATATGTCTGACCTGCAGTTTCCAGCCGGGCAAAGTTACCGGCACGATCACAGCCAAAGCGAAAATCATCACCCACCACCAGATGGCGGACTGCCAGGATATCGACCAGCACTTTCTGAATAAATTCATCCGCCGTCAGGGATCGAAACGCTTCATTAAAAGGCAGGCACAAAACGGTATCGACACCTTCAGTGGCCAGCACTTCAAGCTTGTCGCGCAGGGTATAAACCCGGGCAGGTGCTTTGTCCCCGGTAAAAAACTCCCGGGGTTGTGGCTCAAAGAGCACCACACAGGCAGGCAAATTCAGCGCAGACGCCTTCTCCCTGACCTGGGCCAGGATATCCTGATGCCCCAGGTGAACCCCGTCAAAATTGCCGATGGTCGCGACACAGCCCTGCGGCAGTGGCTGAATGTTCTGAAAGCCCCGTATTAACTGCATTGAAAAGTAGTCCGACCCTGTTCCATGATGCGTTATAAAGCGGGCTTATGATAAAGGTCAGTGGCGCTGACAGCAAAGTTAAATCGTCTCGACCTATCCTCCTAAATGATCACCTTAAAAGGAATGACCATAAATCCTAAAAAACGAAGTTTGAATTTGGTTTCGCGTAACAATTACAACCACCGTACCGTAACGAACCAGAAATCTGTTTTTCTGACTAACAAACGATTAAAAAAAACATAAATCAACCGAACGTTGATAAAAATTAAGCGTCTAAGTCAAGTATTACAATCAGACCATCAACGTCTACTAGTCGACAAGCAATTCTACACTATGGAAATCAGTTTAAAAATCGACAACTTCGACCGTTTGGGAATAAACGATTACCAGGCTTCATTAATTATGGAGCCAGACAGTGAAGTATGGATTTCTGAGCATACTTTGCGTCAAATCACTCCTTACGAAAGAGGCAGCCGGTTACACACTCTAAAAACTAAGGCTACAGAAGAAATATTAAAGAATAATCTTCAACAAATACATAGAATCGGTCTTTATGAGCGAGCCATATCAAAACATACCATTACGTTTAAATGTATTCTAAAGCTATCAATGATGCTGAGCGATGAAAAACTCAGCATCATTGACAATACCACCTATTCCTTTGCTGACTCGTTAACACGAGCAAAACTAGAAACATCTCCGGAACAAGCAGCGGAAGGCGTCCGTGAATGCATCAATAATGTACATGATTTATTTGTGTATTCGTTTAACCCTAATTATCAGGAAATCCTATTACCTTTAACCAAACGAATTACCTGCCAATGTTTGCAATTAGATGAAAATTCCACAACCAAAGGACTATTTGAAAGGCACCAGCACTGCTTATCGATAATTATGCCTCCGAGCGATTCCCCTGTAGAACGAAAAAAACAGACCCGTTGCATTTCGATTCTCGACACACTGGAAGACATATGGTCTAAATGCGATTGGGAAAGTGTTAGTGCGGCTAAATTACCCCCCCCAGAGCCAATAACGCCAGAAACCACCGCACAAACAGAATTGAATAACTATTTGCAACAACAGCAAACTAATATAAGTAACATTTTGCTAGCATTCGCAAAAGAACGCCTAGTTTCCACCCAAGCGCAAGCTCTGGGTCTGGAACCCGGAAAATTGGCAATGGAACCCCAAAGCAAGGACAAAGCAGAAGACGAGACAGTTTCAACAGTAAGCAGCACTGAAGCGGTACATCTGCAAATTTCAGAGGCCAATGAATCCCTGCCAGATGCGCCATCCACACCGGGTACAGAGACAACAACTTCACCAGCAAGCGAATCTACAACACTCGTACCCTCACAAATACCAGAAACAACGGATCACTCTTTACTCGTACAGAGCGCAAGCGCAAGTGTCAGGCCCAAGAGAAAGCCCTTAGTAGAACCGAGAACACTTACCTCTCTCTCAGACAAAATATCTGGAACAACCGCATCACCAACAGCAGCGCTTGAGCATTCGATGCCAGAACAGGATCAGGTTTTACCCACACCCGCGTGGATAGAAGCACCAGCGACGATTTCACCTCTCACTAATTCACAAGCATTTCATCATCACGTGGCAGAGTGCGCCGATAGACTACATGCCATGTATAAACGCAAGGAAGACATCCTCAAGGCTTATATTCGAGACCCAAGAAATGCAGACGCATTCAATCAAGCAAAGCAGGTTATATGTGAAGGTTCATGGATTAGCTCCATATTTTATGCGTTATTAACAGAAGCAGCAAAAAAAACGCCCGGCCCGAACAATGTTTTTCGCTCAAGACTCAACTGGCTTATCTCGATCAATGCATTTCATTTGGGTTGCGAACCAGGCGATGACGATTCTAAACCCAAGTTTATGACCAATGAATCTGCTCGCTTACCTGACGGACTCATTGAGTTCCACCTCCAACCAGGCGTTCAGCCAGCGGTAGCACTACGAAGCTTTAGTACAGATTTCAATATCATTGATGGTAGCAGTGCAACACTGCTTGTTTTATATCAAGCAATGCTCAACTATCTTACAGAACCTGTTTTCAACAAACTCTTCGCGAGCAAAACCAGCCCTTTAATGGATGTGCTACCTAATTTTTTTGTTGGCTCACTCACTCGTATGTATGATTGTAAAGCACGGATAACAGACTACCTGATAACAGAAAAAGAACCTGTCCCTCTCCAAAAAGGATATTTAGTATTCGCAACAAACCACCATGATTACTTTGCCAGACACTTAACCAAGCAAGAATTTTCTACGCTGCTGGTATGCACATCGGATGGAGAGCAAGCCAGATTGACCGCCCCAGGATTTTTCGCAGCCTATAACCCGAAGGAAGTCTGCACAGAGATTGTGAATCAGTACAATAGTGAACCAATAACAAAACATATAATGTGCCAATCATATTGGAAAAAAATTAAACAAAAAAACCCTCTAAAACCGGGCTACAAGCCCATCCCGCAACTAACGGTCGAACAATTGAGACAAGATCAAGCGGGACCACATCTTAGTCGTCCAGCCTATATCCATTTCGACAAACTTGAACAAGTTCAAAGCAAAGAAATGGCAACGCTTCAACGTACTTTCAAAGCGAAAGAGGCAACAACATCAATGAGCATGGAGGCTTCCCAAATCATCAAAAAGCCGCAAGTATCACAACAAGACATTCAGCAACAGCGATTACCCACCCCCAAAACACCAGAAGAAAAACAAACAACATGGTACCGAGCATTACCAAGTCCAGCATTAGCAATAAGACCTGATTCATCCCAAACACAATTAGTCAAGCCAGTTTCCACAATGGATGTTAGGACGAAAGCCGCACGTCCCGAAATGCTATCCACGCCCTTAGCGGAAGCGGGCAGCGCAATGTTTGAAACCATGACTCGAGAAGACTTTATTGATCATATCCTCAAATGTGTTGAAGAAAGGCAATCACTCTGTAAAGAACAAGATCGCCTAACTCAGGCTTATCTTGACAATCCTGACGACAATGAAATTCTGATAAAGGCACTTGGGATTATCAATCACGGCTCGTGGAACCCTGAAAAAATTTACGATTTTTTGATTCAGGCAGTAATGACACCTCATCAAGCGTTGTTTCAAAAAAGACTTGAAATGCTCGTTAATAGTGGCACCTTACACTTTGGACAGCCTCCAGAAAATAGAGCAACAGCACGCTACTTCATGAAGAATACATTTACACATAATATCGATGAAGACTTTGATTACACAATCATGCCAAATACGGCAGCCTCAGCAGCGCTCAGAAGCTTCAAGAACGAATTCAATTTTATCAACAGCTATCAATCATTAATGCTGATTCTGTATCAGGCAAAGCATGACTATTTAAAACCTCATGTATTTGACCTTCTATACACACAGGGATTGGATCAGAAAAGCACTTTTCGGCTAGTATCACCTAACAAGCAAAAGGATAACCCACTCAATTTTATTTTAAAAAAGAGTACCAGCCAAACCATTAAACGAGGGGACTTGGTAACATTCAGAAATCATTTAGATTATAAAAGAAGACACTTTAACGATAGAAACATGTACATTATTGCCATATGCACCTCAGATCAGAAACCACCCAAATTCACTGCCCCCGATCTTTTTGAAAATCTAACCGAGCAGGAGATCAATGTTTTTTTAGTGCAACTGTTCAATCGTGAACCCAAAACACAGCAAATGCTATCCGACGAAATATGGAAAAAAGTTAACCCAACCAATGCTCCCCCAATAACAGCAAACATGACCGTTGATGCTCTACTCAAAAATAGGGGCGGACTTCAAAAAGATACCGTTCATCATATTGACTTCGACATACTATGCACTATACAGAAAAAATATGCAGCGATAAAAAAACGTTCATCTACAGAAAGATCCAAGAAACAAAAACCGTCAATTAAAACGGGACCACAAAAATCAAAACATCCTGAAAAAGCACAGAAAGTTGAAACTGAACGACAAGCTGAACTCTTACATTCTACACTTTTGAAGTCATCCGAAGAACACCAATCTGCAGAAGAGCTACTTGCCACAATCCGAAAAAAGCGAAATACACTACAAACCCTCTGCACAGAATGCATCACATCATCAGAATCAAAAATCACTGAAACAGTCGACGACATTAAAGGTCTCACTAAACAATATACTGAAAAATTTAAAGCAATACCGGAAACATTAAACAATCAACTTAAAGAAGTGTTACAAACTGCGGAGAACACCCTGAAAACCCTACAACTCACTAATATGCAAAAAAAACTTCGCAGCCTATGCCAAAAAAGCAAGTACAAACCAACAACAGAGATCACTGAGCTAGCCGAAAATATCCGTACACTCATGCAAACAATGCAAGCAACAGGCACAGAAATCCAAGCACATCTAAAAAACAACATCGAAGAAGACCTTTCAGCTCTTGAAGAAAGCAAAGCCAATAGCACATTAGAAGAACCAAGCCTTAATTTATTAGAAAAAAACAAAAACGAATTACAAGAATTATGCCGCAAAAAAAGTCCTGAGATAGACAAGATTCGGGCCTCTGTAAGCAAAGTCAGAGAAATCAGGCGAAAGATCCATCAAATGAATATAGAGATCTCCCAAGACTTATCAAACCAGATTTTCACAGTCTTTGGCACTGCAGTGTATATACAGCATTCAGCACAACTCGTAGAGATGCACGCTACGCTGCACAACCTTTGGAAAGACGCTAGAAAAAACCCTGAACGAATAGCTGAGATCCCTGCAGCAATAGCTACAATCAGAATGCTTATCACTCGACTGGAAGAACAAGGTGCTCAAATCCCTGAAGACGTTCACAATGCTATTGAAAAAGATATTCGAGACGCAGAGAAATTAAACCGGTAAATTTAGCCAAAATAATGTTTAAAGTATTCGACCAACAATCTAACTTTCGGGGACAGATGCCTGTTTTGGGGGTACACAGCCCAAATCCCATCATCAGGCAACCGGTACTGATCCAGCACAGATACCAGCTCACCACGCTTGAGATGGTTTTCAACATAGTAATCAGGCAGCTGGACAAGCCCCAATCCGCGCAACGAGGCGTCTTTTAAGGCGAGGCCACTATTACAGCGCCACTGTCCATGCACTCGAAAGTACTTCTCCTGCCCATTTTCAAGGAAGCGCCAGACATCCACGGAACCATGCAGGCATTGGTGCTGACTGAGCTCGCCCAATGTGTGGGGCTGACCATAGCGATGAAAATAATCGGGTGATCCACATACATACTGGGTACGACGACCTATTTTTCTGGCGATTAATGTGCTGTCTTCCAGCTTCCCCAACCTGATTGCCAGATCATAGCCTTGGCTGATCAGATCCAGTTTTTCGTTGGTCAGGGTAAATTCCAGACGCAGCTCCGGATGATCACAGAGAAACTGGTTCACCAGCGGCGCGACAAAATGCTCACCATAGAACACGGGCGCAGTCATTTTTAATAACCCTCTCGGGTCCCCATTAAGATCCGCCACCGCCCTGTCGGCCTCTTCGAGCCCCACCAGCAACTGGCGGCAATGTTGATAGTAAAGATTGCCTGACTCCGTCAGTGTCACCTTCCGGGTTGATCGATAAAACAGTTTGGCGCCCAGCCGCTGCTCCAGCATATTCACCTTGCGGCTGATATGGGCCACCGATACATCCAGCCGTTTGGCGGCTCCCGTGAAACTGTTTTCATCCGCAACAGCGACAAATTCTGTGACACCCTGCCAGCGCTCCATTGTTACCACCTGGTAATAGTGATTTACCTGAAACGGCAATTATTGTTTCATCAGAAACAAATACAATACGTGCATCAACACGATCCACTCACCCACAACACAGGGTATGACAGAATGGAAATGATCAAGACACGCGCCGCCGTTGCCTGGGCACCCGGAGAACCACTTAAAATCGAAGAAGTCGATTTGATGCCACCGCAAAAAGGTGAAGTGCTGGTACGCATCGTCGCGTCCGGCGTTTGCCATACCGATGCCTACACGCTGTCAGGCAGTGACCCGGAAGGCGTTTTTCCCGCGATACTCGGCCATGAAGGCGGCGGTATCGTTGAAGCGGTTGGAGAAGGCGTGACCGATCTGGCCATCGGTGACCATGTCATTCCGCTATACACCCCAGAGTGTGGCGAATGCAAATTCTGCAAATCCGGCAAGACCAACCTTTGCCAGGCCATTCGCGCTACGCAAGGCAAGGGCTTGATGCCCGATGGCACGACCCGTTTCTATAAAGACGGAAAACCCATCTACCACTACATGGGGACGTCAACCTTTTCCGAGTACACCGTCGTACCGGAAATCGCACTGGCCAAAATCCGCAAAGATGCACCACTGGAAAAAGTCTGCCTGCTGGGCTGTGGTGTGACCACCGGCATGGGTGCCGTCATGAATACAGCGAAGGTGCAGGAAGGTGATACCGTTGCCATCTTTGGGCTGGGGGGAATCGGCCTGTCCGCCATCATTGGTGCCACCATGGCAAAAGCCGGACGGATCATTGCCATCGATATCAACGAAAGCAAGTTTGAGATTGCACGGCAGCTGGGTGCCACCGATTGCGTCAATCCTAAGGATTACGATAAACCGATCCAGGACGTCATCGTGGAGATGACCGATGGCGGCGTGGACTACTCCTTTGAATGCGTGGGTAATGTTCACCTGATGCGTTCGGCCCTGGAATGCTGCCACAAGGGCTGGGGGGAATCGGTCGTTATTGGCGTGGCCGGTGCGGGAGAAGAGATAGCCACCCGCCCGTTCCAGCTGGTGACCGGCCGGGTATGGAAAGGGTCTGCCTTCGGTGGCGTCAAAGGCCGTTCCGAACTGCCGGATTACGTTCAGCGTTATATGGATGGTGAATTTGAACTGGATACCTTCATTACCCACACCATGGGACTGGACGAGATCAACACCGCGTTTGACCTGATGCACGAAGGCAAATCCATCCGCACCGTGATTCATTTCGATCAATAAACCAGCAAGGTCGGGATGCTCTGCATCCCGGCACAGGATCCTCCCATGCCGGAAACACTGGAATTACTCAACAGCTACCGCTGCTTCGAGGGATGGCAGAAACAATATCGCCATTCATCCAAATCCCTGCACTGCCCGATGACTTTTTCCGTCTACCTGCCTCCCCAGACCAACGTTGGAGAAAAGGTACCTGTTGTTTATTGGTTATCAGGCCTGACCTGTACCGATGAAAACTTCTCTACCAAGGCTGGAGCCCAGCGGACTGCCGCCAAGCTTGGGCTGGCACTCGTCATACCGGATACCAGCCCCCGCGGCGAAGGTGTGCCCGACGCAGAAGACCAGGCTTATGATCTAGGCCTCGGTGCAGGTTTTTACATTAATGCCACACAGGCGCCCTGGAACCGTCATTACCAGATGTATGACTACATCACGAAAGAATTGCCGGTACTGATTGAGCAAACATTCCCGGTAACCGAACAGCGAGCAGTCTCAGGTCACTCAATGGGTGGTCACGGCGCCTTGACGATTGCGCTGAAGAATCCCGGCAGGTATGCGTCAGCAACTGCCTTTTCCCCCATCGCCAATCCGACACAGTGCCCCTGGGGCGAAAAAGCCTTCAGCCACTACCTGGGGGATGACAGGGAAAACTGGAAGACCTGGGACACAACAGAGCTGATTACATCAGGAGCGAACCTTCTACCAGTACTCATTGATCAGGGCTCTGATGACAGCTTTCTCGATCAGCAGTTGCTGACTGAGAACCTAATCTCAGCCTGCAAGACAAAACAGTACCCTGCCGATATCCGCTACCAGCAGGGTTATGATCACAGCTATTACTTTATTGCCTCATTTATAGAGGAACACCTGGAATTCCATCACAGGTATTTCAATCAATAATTTATTTAGCTGAAGGGCTTTGTCTAAACAAAGCCCTTTTTCTTTAATGCCTGAAGTGACGAATACGTATCCCCATCATCAGCAATGCGATCGCGTAAATCAGCACACCGCTGACCACTAGAATCACCATATTTTCAACACGCGCCCACAATCCCCAATCCAACCATTGTTCAGGGGCGGCACACAACCAAACCAACACAGCACCCATGGCAACATTCGCCATGATCAATCGGAAGCCATAAACTGACCAGCCCGCAGCCGGTTTGAATACACCTGCTTTTCGCAAACCAGTGAATAGTAAGCCTGCATTCAACAAGGCAGACATGGACGTCGCCAGCGCCAGCCCAACATGATCCAGCGGCCAGACCAGGATCAGGTTAAACACCATATTGGCGACCATGGCGGTGACACCGATCTTCACTGGCGTCTTGGTATCCTGACGAGCGAAATAACCGGGTGCCAACACTTTGATCAGCATACAGGCCGTCAAACCAAACGCATAGGCGCGCAGGCTCATGGCGGACATCATGACATCTCGTCCGGTCATTTGCCCATGATGGAACAGCGTGGCAATTAACGGCTCTGCAAGAATAAACAGCGCAACTCCGGCAGGAATGCCAATCAGCAATACCATCCGCAGCGCCCAGTCCAATGTCGCCGAAAAGGCTTCCGGCGATTCCTTGGCATGATTACGGGACAGGCTTGGCAAGATCACCGTGGCAATGGCGATGCCGAAAATACCCAGGGGCAATTCAGACAGACGATCCGAGTAATACAGCCAGGACACACTGCCGGTCTGCAGGAAAGACGCCAACACGGTATCCAGCAACAGGTTAATTTGACTAACAGACACACTGAACAGCGCCGGGATCATTAGCGTCATGATTCGCCGCACCCCTTCATCCTGCCAACCCCACTTTGGCGTCGGCAGCATATCAATGCGCCAGAGGAACGGGATCTGCAGCAGCAACTGGGAAATACCAGCAATGACCACGCCCCAGGCTAGCGCCATCACCGGTTGTTCAAACCAGGGACTCATCAGGATGGTGGCGCCAATCAAACTGGCATTGAGCAGTACCGGCGTGAATGCAGGTACTGCAAAACGCCCGTAACTGTTCAGTATTGATCCGGCAAACGCCGTCAGGGAGATCAGCAGCAAATACGGAAAGGTAATACGCAGCATACTGCCTGCCAGCTCCAGCTTGGCAGTATCCTGGTAGAAGCCCGGCGCAAACACCATGATCAGCAACGGCGACGCGAGCATACAGATTGAAGTCACACCGACCAGCGTTAAACCCAGCGTACCCGCCACATGGTTCACCAGTGCCTGCACCTGCTCCTTGGGACGCTTTGTTCGATATTCCGATAACACCGGCACAAACGCTTGGGAAAACGCCCCTTCCGCAAATAAACGACGGAGGAAATTCGGAATTTTGAAGGCGACAAAAAAAGCATCGGCTTCCGCCTTGGAACCGAAATAAACGGCGATGACCACATCACGGGCCAGTCCCAACACGCGGGACAGCATGGTCATAAAGCCAACGGTAACACTGGAGCGCAACAGCCCCCGTTCCGGCTTGCCGGAACCTGGATCTTCAATGGGTGATGACATGAATACGGTGCATTAGCAGAGTTTTCCCTGAGTGTACCCAATCACGGCCACCAGCGACCAGTGAAAAAAGTACGCATAGCGTCCGAAGGCAGGCCACACACGGCGCGGCACCGAGAAATCCCTGTTGACAATAACTGGCTCTGCCTTCATAGTTCCGCGTTTGAAAATACAGTCCGAAGTTTCAGGAGCACTTAAAGTTGGCTAACTCTCCTTCTGCCAAGAAACGCGCCCGTCAGGCCGAACAGAGCCGCAAGCACAATGCAAGCCTGCGTTCCATGGTTCGCACATCCATCAAGAAAGTGATTGCTGCCGTTGAAAGCAAGGATGCAGAAGCCGCCAAGGCCGCTTACGCCGCCGCTGTTCCGGTTATCGACCGCATGGCTGACAAGGGCATCATCCACAAGAACAAGGCTGCTCGCCACAAGAGCCGTCTGAACGACAAGGTTAAGGCTCTGGCAACTGCCTGATCCGATACCCGTTCATAGAAAAGCCGGCAATCGCCGGCTTTTTCTTTATCTGCACAATACCCTGGATCGACTCAGACCAACACCAGGTTATCCCGGTGCAACAACTCCGGCTCATCAATATATCCCAGTATCGAGGCAATCTGGTGTGACGGATGACCGGCCAGCTTAACGGCATCTTCGCTGCCATAATTAACCAGACCACGGGCAACTTCATTACCCGACTCATCCACACAGGCCACCATCTCACCACGCTGGAATTGGCCTTCAACAGAACGCACACCGACCGGCAACAAACTCCGCCCCGAATCTCGCAGAGCTCTAATCGCCCCGGCATCGATAACCAAGCGCCCCTGTACACGCAACTGGCCAGCCAGCCAGCGCTTACGTGCCGCCTCCGGCGCATGATCCGGCAACATCAGGGTTCCCAGCGACTCGCTGCCATAGAGACGCTCCAGCACATTCTCGATTCTGCCGCCGACAATCACGGTTTTCGCACCTGAACGGGCCGCCAGTCTTGCCGCACGCAACTTGGTCGCCATACCACCACGACCCAGCTTACCGCCGCCAGACCCCGCCAAGGCATCCAGCTTTCGATCTGAGGCATAGGCTTCATTAATCAACTCAGCGTCAGGATCCGTACGCGGATCTGCCGTAAACATCCCCTTCTGATCCGTCAGCAATGTCAGCACATCCGCTTCCACCAGGTTAGCAACCAACGCACCCAGGGTATCGTTATCCCCGAACCGGATCTCATCGGTCACCACGGTATCGTTTTCATTGATGACCGGAATGACCCCTAGATCCAGCATCGTGACCAACGCACTCCGTGCATTGAGATAACGCTGCCGGTTGGAGAGGTCAGCATGGGTCAGCAAGACCTGTGCGGTCTGAATTCCATGCTTTTCAAACGCTGACTGCCAAGTCTGCGCCAGCTCCATCTGCCCCACAGCTGCAGCCACCTGCAACTCATGCATCGCAGCCGGTCGTTCTTTCCAACCCAGCCGCGACATGCCCGCTGCCACCGCACCGGACGACACTAACACCACTTCCACGCCATGGCGACGCAACGCCGCCATCTGGGCCACCCAATGGGAAATACCCTCAGCATTCAGGCCACGGCCGTCATTGGTCAGCAATGCGCTGCCAATCTTGACCACCCAGCGACGGGTGTCGGCCAGCATCTCCCGGTTCGACATTATTTCCTTGCTCCTAAGACTTAAGGGGCGTAAATGACTTCTACCTCGCCGTCATCGTCGTCTTCATCCAGCTGCGCTTCTTTCATCGCCCGACGCTTGAGTCGGCGCTGCTCAGCCTGCTCATGAATCCGGATACGACCTTCCTCTTCCATGCGGGCACGGTGCTCGGCTTCCGCCTGGGCAAAGGTTTCGTCTTCCGCTTCCTGCAGGTTTTTCTCTTCAATGAAACGCATGATGTCCTGACAGAGACGTTCGGTACCTTGTCCGCTGATCGCAGCAGTCCGGTATACCGGTCCTTCCCAGCCCATCTCGCTGACAATACGATCACAGATCGCATCACGATCCGATTCTGGCAGCAGGTCAACCTTGTTCAGCACCAACCAGCGGTCGCGCTGCGCCACGGCAGGACTGAAGCTTTCCAGCTCATGAACAATGGCTTTCGCCGATTCCACCGGATCAGACTCATCAAACGGTGCCACATCCACCAGGTGCAGCAAAATCCGGCAACGGGACAGATGCTTCAGGAAACGAATCCCAAGACCGGCACCTTCCGCTGCACCTTCGATCAAGCCGGGAATATCCGCAATCACAAAACTCTGGTGCTGCTTGACACTCACCACGCCCAGGTTAGGCACCAGGGTGGTAAAGGGATAATCCGCCACTTTTGGCTTGGCATGGGATACGGAGCGAATAAACGTAGACTTACCCGCATTCGGCATACCCAGCAGACCAACATCGGCAATCACCTTCAACTCAAAGCGAAGGTTACGCGCTTCACCCGGCTTACCCGGTGTGGACTCGCGCGGCGCTCGATTGGTACTGGACTTGAAGCAGCTGTTACCAATCCCGTTATGACCGCCCTTGGCCACCATGAATTTCTGGCCGGCATGGGTCAGGTCACAGATGACTTCTTCGATATCTTCATCAATGACAGTGGTACCCACAGGCACTTTCAGCACCAGGTCTTCACCCTGCTTGCCGGTACAGTTGCTACCACGCCCCTGCTCACCGTTTTCCGCCTTGAATTTGCGCTGGTAACGGTAATCCACCAGGGTATTCAGATCATTATCCGCCACGACATAGACGTGCCCGCCCTTGCCGCCATTGCCGCCGTCAGGACCGCCCTTCGGGATAAACTTTTCCCGACGGAAGCTCACACACCCATTGCCGCCTTTGCCCGCTTCCACGAAGATCGGTGCTTCATCGACAAACTTCATAACGCTTTCTCCACCTGCCGGGCCATCCGCGCCCCGTTTTCCCCAACGGTCCGAACCGCCCGGACATAAAAGAAAAGCCCCGACCATAGGCGGGGCTTTTCAACCATGAAAACGCGCTGACTTCACCTGTGTGAAAACACCGCGCTCCTCACGGCTTCTATCACAACGGGATCAGGCCGCTTCGATTCGCACGTACTTGCGATTCTTGGGACCTTTCACCTCGAAGACCACCTTGCCGTCTGCCTTGGCAAACAGAGTGTGATCCTTGCCAACACCTACGTTTTCACCGGCGTGGAAACGGGTGCCGCGCTGACGTACCAGGATGTTACCCGCAGCAACAGCCTGACCACCGAAGCGCTTCACACCAAGGCGTTTACTTTCCGAGTCGCGGCCGTTACGAGTACTACCGCCTGCCTTTTTATGTGCCATTGATCAATCTCCTGATATTAGCCGCTGATACCGGTGATCTTCACTTCGGTGAACCACTGACGGTGACCCATCTGCTTGCGATGGTGCTTCCGGCGGTGGAACTTGATGATCATGACTTTCTTGCCACGGCCCTGAGCAACCACTTCAGCGGCTACTTTAGCGCCTTCAACAACGGGTGCGCCGAGTTTTACGTCGTCGCCGTTGCCGATCATCAGCACCTGGTCAAATTCAACGGTTTCACCTGTGGCAATATCGAGCTTCTCGATCTTCAGTGTGTCGCCTTCAGCAACACGGTACTGCTTGCCACCAGTTTTGATAACTGCGTACATTTTAGTCTCCGAAAATCCTGGGCCTTTTTGTTAAAGGCATCCACCCGGACGGATGGAATTTTCTGTTAACCAACACTGTTTCCTGTGCCTGTGCTGCATGATGCTTTCCGGTAAACCGGCACACCATAACAAAGTAGCAACGGGCGGGATCTCCAGATTGGGGCGGCCATTGTAAGGAATGTCCAATAAGTGCACAAGCCCGATCTTCCCCAATCTCTCCGCCTTTGCTTGACAGGCTACCCGCCACCCCATAGGATTCGCGGGAATTTACCTTTAGTTATAAGCGCCCGCCTCAATGACTCAAAACCCTGCAGTCAGCACTATTTACGATACGGTCAAAGACGACTTCACGGCCGTTAATGCCTGCATCCTCCAGCAACTGCAGTCAGATGTACCGCTGGTTGAGAAGATCGGACACTACATTATCGAGGCCGGTGGCAAGCGTTTGCGACCACTTCTGGTGCTGCTGGCAGCCCGTGCCTGCGGCTATACCGGTGAGCGCCATGTGGAACTCGCCACCATTATTGAGTTCCTGCATACCGCTACACTGTTACATGATGATGTTGTGGATTCCTCGGACTTGCGCCGCGGGCGTTCCACCGCTAATGCGAAGTGGGGCAATGCGCCCAGCATCCTGGTGGGCGATTTCCTGTACTCCCGCGCGTTCCAGTGCATGGTCAACATTGGCAACATGCCGGTGATGAACGTGCTGGCCGATGCCACAAACGTCATCGCGGAAGGCGAAGTCATGCAGCTGATGAATGTGCGCGACGCCTCTATTTCGGAAGAAAAATACATGGATGTCATCCGCTGCAAGACTGCCATGCTGTTCGAAGCGTCCAGTCACACCGCAGCCATTCTGTCCGGTGCCGATGAAACCCGTGAAAAAGCGCTGCAAGCCTATGGCAATCACTTGGGCATGGCCTTCCAGCTGATTGATGACCTGCTTGATTACAACGGCGACAGCGCCGAAATGGGCAAGAATGTCGGCGACGATCTGGCCGAAGGCAAACCTACCCTGCCACTGATTTACGCCATGCGCGAAGGCTCTGCCGAGGACGCTGCACTGATTCGCAAAGCCATCCAGAAAGGTGGCCTTGATCAACTCGAAGAAATTCTTGCGATTGTAAGAGCATCCGGCGCACTCGAATACACCGAGCAGAAAGCACGCGCAGAAGCAGACAGAGCCATCAACATGCTCGCCAGCCTGCCAAGCTCACCTCACCGTGACGCGATGGAAGCACTTGCCCGTCTGGCGGTTTCCAGAACCAGTTAAAGCGCCCACTCACAACAAACGATTGAAAAAAGCGTCGGGATACTCTCGACGCTTTTTTTATTGCCATTCAAAAAGTTCGACAACCCTGCTATATAGGACAGTTGCTTATTCAGGCACCAAAGAAGTACTATAGTACCACATAAAAACAATACAGCTTCTGAAACAGGGTCAGTCCATGGGCAAACTCTACGACTTTATCGTTATCGGCTCAGGCGCATCAGGCAGTGTTCTGTCGTATTACCTGAGCAAAGCGGGCGCCAGCGTCTGCCTGGTTGAAGCCGGCAAATCCTGGCAGGCCGACACTTGGCCCGACAACGAACTGGAAGCCAACGCCAACCTGATGTGGAACGGCGGCATGGATTCCACCCGCGACGCCGGCATGGTGTTACTGCGAGGCAAGGTTGTCGGTGGCGGCACGATCATCAACAACTGCCTGCTGGATCGGTTTGACGACATTGCCCTCGACGATTTCCGTCACAAATCCGGTGTCGACTTTTACCAGCGCGATACCATGGATCGCCACTACAGCGCCATCGAACAGCAACTCTCCCTGGAAACCATTCAGGAATCCGACTGGAACGGCAACGCCAAACTTTACGCAGAAGGTTTTGACAAACTCGGCCTGAAACGGGCCCCACTCCGCCGCGGCCAGCATAACTGCCAAAATGATCGCAACGACTGCATCGTCTGCCTGGGCGGCTGCCCCAGGGAATCCAAGCAAAGCATGGCGGTATCCTTTATTCCCAAGGCCCTGAAAGAAGGACTGACACTGGTTGACCAGTTTCAGGTGCACCAGGTAGTACACGGTAAAAGTCATGTTGCCGTACACGGCCAACGAGAAAATCACCGCCAGACACTCTATGCGCGTAAATGTATTGTCGCAGCAGGCGCACTTGGTTCTACCGACCTTCTTCTACGCTCCGGCTACAGTGATCAACTGCCCGCACTGGGACAGGGTTTCCACTGCCATCCACAGTTCATGTCTATCGCCCTGATGGATGAGATTGTTGACTCCCATAAAGGTGCGTTCCAATCCCTCAAGTCGGATGATCCCCGCTTCCGCGCACAAGGCTTTAAGCTGGAAAATGTCTTCGCCGGCCCCGTAGCCGTTTCTCTGCTCAAGGCAGGCTTCGGAGAGCAGCATCAGAACTTTATGCAGCAATACCGTCGCATGGCCTGTATCGAAGTGGCTGTACGCGATGAAGTACCAGGCACCCTCCGCCATAGCCGTAATGGCCGATTGGTGATCGACAAGAAGCTGGATGACGTTGACCGACAGCGTGCCGAAGCCGGTCTGCAGCAAATCCGGGATATTTTTGCAGCGGTTGGCGCCCGGGAAGTCATGGAATCTCCACTGGTAATCGCCCTTCACCTGATGGGTGGCTGCAGCATTGGTCAGCACGCCGCGAACTCTGTGGTGAATGAACAGTTTCAGGTCCATGGATTTGAGAACCTGATGATTGCAGATGGCGCCATCTACCCCATGGCGCCGGGCATCAACCCGTCACTGACCATCATGGCCCAGAGCCATCGCGCAGCAGAATCTATCCTTAACGATTTTGGTGAGCGCTCCATCACCCAGGAAGCCGCGCAATCGATTGCCGCCCCCCGACTGCAGGAGGTTGTATGACTTACGCCACATCCCGAGTTCTGAATCAGCGCCAATTGACTGCCGTTGAACGCATTGGCGACATCCTGCTGCCGCGCAATGGTGATTTCCCGGCATTCTCTGAAACGGGTTGCCTGTCACATATTGATACCGTACTTGCGCCGTCGCATCCTCAGGACATCAAGGATCTGAAGATAGTACTGTCGCTGCTGGGCACTCTACCCATACCACTGCTTAAAGGGTTTCTGACCCTGCTGGGCTATGGCGAGAGACTTCCGAAAATTCTGGGCAGCCAGCTCAAACTGCTGGAGTTCGGATTACGCGGCATTGTTTTCAGTCTTTATTATTCCGGCAAAGGCAGCGTCTACAAACCTGACAGCGGTGTCTATACCGTGATGGATTACCAGGTTCATTGCGCACCAGATGCCTGACCGTCCATTCGACAATGACCGAATAAACAGCGATAAAAGAACAAGGGAACCCCATGAACCAGGCCGTAGCTATCAACGTCAATGACGCCATCACCGAAAGCCCGCTCTATAACCTGCAGGAAACGTCTGAGGAACAGGTCAGTGCGCTGTTTGCCGCCTGTCGCAGCGCCCATCAGGATCTGCGCAAATACACAGTGGCCGAACGCTGCCATGAAGTGCACAAGGTGCTTGATTACGTCTTGCAGAACCGTGATCGCATTGCCGCACGCATTTGTGAAGAAACCGGTAAAACCCTGACCGATGCGGTTGTTTCCGAAATTCTCGGCGTACTGGATAACCTGGAATGGAATATCGATAACGCTCCGAAAATCCTGAAGGATCAAACCGTTCACACGCCCATCACCCTGATGGGCAAGAAATCCCGTGTTTACCATGAGAGCCTCGGCACCGTACTGGTGATTGCCCCCTGGAACTATCCCTTCCACATTGCCATGACGTTCATGATGAGCGCGTTTGTCGCCGGCAACAGCGTTGTCTTCAAACCATCAGAATTGACCCCCATGCAAGGGCTGCTGGAAGAGATTCTTGAAGCCTCTCCGCTCATCAGAAACAGCGTAAAGGTGGTTTATGGCACCGGTGTGACCGCACAACGCCTGGTAGCGGCACGTCCGGATAAAATATTCTTCACCGGCTCCTGTGCAACCGGCCGCAGGCTATTGAAACAGGCGGCTGACATGCTGATTCCCGTTGACGTGGAGTTGGGTGGCAAGGATCAGATGATTGTCTTTGAAGACGTTAACCTCAAGCGCACCACGGCCGGCGCCGTCTGGGGCGCACTGACCAATGCCGGTCAATCCTGCACCTCCGTGGAACGGCTCTATGTGCATGACAGCATCTATGACGAATTTGTCACTGAACTCAAAGCTCAATTCGATGCACTGGTGGTGAATGCCGGCGACAAAGGCGATGCTGACATTGGCGCCATTACTGCTGACTTTCAGCTCGACATCATCAAACGCCATGTTGAGGATGCCCGCAGCAAAGGCGCCACCATCCATACTGGCGGCATGGTGACTGGCGACCAGGGCAAATTCTACCTGCCCACACTGATCACGGATGTGACCGACGACATGCTCCTCGCCAGCGAGGAAACCTTTGGCCCCACGCTGCCCGTCTTCCGTTTTTCGACGGAAAAAGAGGTCATTGAAACCTCCAACCAGAGCGAGTTTGGCCTGTCCGCCAGCGTCTGGAGCAAGGATCTGGATCGGGCCGACCGGGTCGCTCGCGCACTGGTCTGCGGCGCTGTATCCATCAACAATGTCATGCTTACGGAAGGCAATCCGGCCCTCCCCTTTGGTGGCACCCGCAGCAGTGGATTCGGCCGGGCCAAGGGCGCCGAAGGACTGCTCGCCTTCACCCGTTCCAAGGCCATCCTGATTGACAAGCAGAGCGATAAGCTGGAACCTAACTGGTACCCTTATACCCAAAAGAAATTTACCCTGTTCCAGCGCCTGATTGACGCCCTGTTCACCAAGAGCCCGGTGAAACTGCTGAAACTGGCTGTGATCGGCATGCAGCTGGAAAGCGAGGCCAAAAAGCCCCGCAAGTAACCCCATTGCACACGCCCTGTGCCCAAGGGCCGGCCTACTGACGTGAGCCGGCCCTTTTTCAATCTAATACCCCTCCTTAGACCATGGTCAAAAAGACCATGGTCTAACTGTCATGCGAACTTTTCCCGGGTATCCTTGTCTGCATAGTAAGGATGTACACAACGTTATTGTGGTATTACAGGGAGGTAGTCTGATGTCATTGGAGTTAGCACTGGAAGAGTACCAGGACATCGTGGTTATCACGCTTGATGGCATTATCCAGCCGGATAACGCCGATTTTCTGCATAACAGCCTGAACGCCCTGTCCAGGGACGGCTATTCCCGTTTTGTTCTGGATTGCACACAGCTGAAATCGATTAACAGTGATGGTTTGGCCGTGCTATACGATCTGTTTCTGGAACTGCCACCCAATGGCAAGATCGTCCTGTGTAATGCCAACCGGCGCATCAGGGGCCTACTGGATATCAGCGGACTGGGACACTACCTGCCCTGTGTCGAAAGCCGCGATAGCGCCATGAAAACCATTCGGAATGAGATCGGTCATCTCGACCTGGATTGGACAGAAGAGCACCATACGGCAGGATAACGGGGCAACAAACCTACCCCGTTATCCACCTCCGAAATAACCTATTAACTTGTCTTAGACTGATTCTCTGAAGAGGGATAGCCATCAGGCTTTCCACGGGGAAGCACCAGGTTCAATACAATGGCAATCACCGCACACAACCCAACACCCGAAAGCTGCACACTGCCCAGGGTAAGACTCAGATTACCAATACCACTGACCAGCACCAACGCAACAATCGCCAGGTTTCTGGGCTGACTCAAATCCACCTGGGCCTTGATCAATGTGTTAAGCCCCACCACCGCGATAGAGCCAAACAGCAGCATCATGATGCCGCCCATGACCGGTAATGGGATGGATTGCAACACGGCACCGAGTTTCGCCACAAACGCCAGCAAGATCGCAAACACCGCAGACCAGGTCATGATGGCCGGATTAAACGCTTTCGTCAGCATGACCGCACCGGTCACCTCGGAATAGGTGGTATTGGGCGGCCCGCCAAAGAGTGCCGCTGTCGAGGTTGCAAGACCGTCGCCCAGCAGCGTCCGGTGCAGGCCCGGCTTTTTGAGGTAGTCCTTGCCGGTCACCGAACTGATGGCGAGCATATCGCCGATATGCTCGATCGCAGGCGCAATGGCTACCGGAACCATGAACAGCACCGCATTCCAGTTCCATTCCGGCAAGGTGAAGGCTGGTACATGAAACCAGCTGACTTCTCCCACGGCAGAGAAATCCGTTACCCCCACGATCCAGGCTGTAAGACAGCCTGACAACACACCGAACATGATCGGTATCAGCTTGAAGATTCCCTTTGCAAGGGTTGCCACCAGCAGTGTCGAAAGCAGCGAGACACCAGAAACAATAATGGCCTTATCACGGGCAATCAGCTGCATACCGCCATCACCGGTCTTGCCCAGCGCCATATTCACCGCAGCCGGCGCCAGGATCAGACCGATCACCATAATAACAGGACCTACAACCACAGGAGGGAACAGGCGGTAAAGGAATCCCGTACCCCACAGGCGGACCATCAGGCTCAGCACCATGTAGAACGCACCGGCCACCATCAGACCACCCATCGTGGCGGGTACACCCCAGGTTTCTACGCCGTAAATAATCGGCGCAATAAAGGCAAAGGAAGAAGCAAGAAAGATGGGAATCTGTCTGCCCGTGCAGAACTGAAAGATAAGAGTGCCGATACCGGCGGTGAAAAGCGCAACACTGGGATCGAGTCCCGTTAGCACTGGCACCAGCACCAGTGCCCCAAAGGCGACAAATAACATCTGGCCGCCAGCCAGCGCGGTCCGCACCGGCGATCCGCCACTCGGTGTCCCGTATGTCATAAATACTCTCTGATGGATCGTTGTCGTTTTTTTTATAAGGATTATCAGGCACTGCCATTGTCAGCAGCGCCCTTGTGCTCTACCGAAAATCAGGTGGTTCCGAAAATCTTGTCACCGGCATCACCCAGGCCCGGCATGATGTATCCTTTATCGTTCAGGCCTTCATCAATAGAGGCGGTGAAGATCTCGACATCCGGATGGGCATCGGTCACTTTCTTCAGACCTTCCGGTGCAGCCACCAGCACCAGTACCCGAATATTCTGACAACCTGCCGCCTTGAGCATGTCTATAGTTGCCAGCATGGAACCACCAGTCGCCAGCATGGGATCAACCACCAGCGCCATGCGCTCATCCATGTTTTTGGCCAGCTTCTGGAAATAGGGCACCGGCTCGAGCGTCTCTTCATCACGGTAGAGACCGACCACACTGATCCGGGCACTGGGAATCAGTTCCATCACACCATCCAGCATGCCCAGTCCTGCACGCAAAATCGGAACGATGGTGATTTTTTTACCTTTGAGGCGCTGCACCGTAACGTCACCCGCCCAGCCCTTGATGGTGTGATCTTCCAGCGCCAGATCCTTGGTCGCCTCATAGGTCAGCAGAGTGCCAACCTCGCTGGCCAGCGTTCTGAAGCCCTTGGTGCTGATCCCTTCGACCCGCATCAGGCCCAGTTTGTGCTGTACCAGCGGATGTTTTATTTCATGAACACGCATGCTTAACCCCTGAAAGTGTCTGCGCTCACCAGACGTGAGTTAACCGGTAATTTTATCGACTCTCAGCGATCAGTGAAACTGCTAATATCCATAGGGAATGTCGTGGTTTTCGTACTTTTTCAGTGTCAGGATATGCCTTTGCCACAGTTGCATGACCGAACCTTCAACGGTATCGTTCCCTGTTTTCCTGCGGCGGCTGCCGCCTGATACACGGTATAGAGGTTCTTTTCCCCATGTCCGTCGACCTGGATCACATTCAAACGGTCTATGCTGAAGCAGACTGCCTGTTCCCGGAAGCCCAGGTGGAAGCCGCGATTGATCGCGTTGCCGCCGAGATCACCGAAACACTGGCCGACACCAATCCACTGGTCTACACCGTCATGAATGGCGGTCTGGTGTTTGCCGGCAAACTACTGACCCGCTTGAACTTCCCGCTGGAATCGTCCTACCTGCACGCGACCCGCTACCGCAATACCACCAGCGGCGGCGAGCTGGACTGGAAAGTCCCTCCTGCCCAGGACATGAAAGGACGGACCGTATTGATTGTCGATGACATTCTGGATGAAGGCCACACCCTCGCCGCTATCGTTGACTTCTGCAAAGCCCAGGGTGTCGAGAAAGTATTGACCGCCGTACTGGTCGACAAACTGCATGACCGCAAGGCTCGTGAGAACATGAAGAGCGACTACACCGGGCTGGATGTCGAAGACCGCTACCTGTTCGGCTATGGCATGGATTACCAGGGTTACTGGCGCAACGCCCCGGGCATCTTTGCACTCAAGGGCGCATAACTCTCGCCCGCTAATAAAAAAGCCTGCTGATGCAGGCTTTTTTATGTCTGATTATCGGATCACTAAAACCACTTCGACACAATAAAGCCGCTGATTGCTATCACACCCGATGCTACCGTAAACACATCAAAGACCGGGTTACGATAGTGCTTCAATTCCGGAATCGTGTAGTAACCGTATACCGGCATAAAAAACAGAATCACCGCCAGCAGCGGTGCCAATAACCCTTCGATCACACCAATCACACTGAGATTGAGGCACGCCGCCAACCAACAGCTCAGAAATATCAGCACCTTGGCAATCCGCGTACTGGCATCACTATGCACAGGAATCGATGTGACCCGTTTGGCTAACAATGTAAACAAACCGCCAACCCCCTCAATTGACCCCATGTATACGCCAAAAAAGGAACTGGTAATCGCCAGAAACGCAATCACTGAAGCAATCAACGCGAAAAAGCCTGCCCCTTCACGGCTGGCAAACACACTCAATACAGGCACATTTTCCTGCAAGGCGACCTGTATTTCAGCGGGGGTCAATGACAGCACACAGGAAAACACAAACAACATCACAACAAGCAGGAGTGAACCGGCATTCACCGCCAGAATCCGATCTGTCTTTCGGGCACATAACGCCGTATCACGACACACCATGCGATAAGCCTGTGCAAAAGCAGAACAGGCCGGCGAATGATTAAAGGAAAATATCAGCATCGGTATAATAACGAACGCCGACATGGCCAGTTCGGCTGGCGCCGGCATCAGAAAAAGATGATCCAAATGCCACTGAGGAATCAAATACAACGAAATACCGATAAGAATGACCACCAGCGGCATCACCAGCGACTCCACCGCTGACAACACCCAGCGCTCACCTTTATTGATAACAACGACCAAGACGGCAAGTAACACAAAACCGATCACACTGCGATGCGGTGCCGGCCACTCCAGTTGATAGCGAAAGAATTGCTCCGTCACATTGGTTAATCCAATGGCATACAACAGCAGAATCGGATAAATACTCAGAAAGTAGGCCAGTGTTAGCAAACTCCCCCAGCGCCGCCCAAAACGATCATTCATGGTCGACGTGATGTCCGCATCCGGCCGTTCAGCCACCAGGCAGAAGCGCGTCAGATTCCGATGGGCAAACCAGATCATCGGCCCCGCCAGCAACGCAATCACAACCAGGGGAATAAACCCGACACGTCCAGCATTGATGGGCAGATACAGCACACCTGCCCCGACCGCCGTACCAAACAGGTTCGACAACCAGCCGGTATCCCGACCAGACCAGCGCAACACATCACGCTCTGACTGAGCAGAGCAGGCTGTGGTTAATGAGGGAGAATCTTGTGCAGACATGAGTCCAGTATAGTCATAGGGCTGTTTTTATACGGTTTTCACGACTATTTTTTCTGTTTAATGCCACGGTTGCAGTTTTTTTCCTTCACCATACAATCGATCACCATAAATACCACAACCAATGGCAGTCCTACCCATGAACAAAAAAGACAAGCAGAAAGTTATCGGTGAAATCCTGAGCGATGAGCAGCTGAAGACCTTTCTGACGCTTGAACCTGCCGACCATACCCATCCGGATTACCACATCCTGTTGCGGGCTTACCGCGCATTAACAGCAGAAAACTTCGAACGTTTCCTCCAGTTTTTTGTGGAAGAAGGTAAAAACCTTCAAGCACCCGGCCCTGATCAGGGCACTATTGCCGACCTGATCGGGCAACACAAACAATCCGCCGACTACCTGAAAGCCCTGCAAACAATCAGCATCTCCTAACCAGGATAATGGGGGGACACACAACCTGCTGCCCCCAAAAAACGATTCCGACGCATTCCATTACCCGGCAGACTCTATCGGAGCACCTATACTGTCAGCTCACTCTTTCTACTGACATAATATTCAAGCCATGCCGTATCGATCCATCAGTCACGCGTTATTACTCGGGGGCTTCAGCCTGTTCGTCAACGCCCACCTGTCAGCCTGCGAAGGTATAACAGCAAATAACAGCAAACCCTGCCCTGACAGCGAAAACCACACCATCGCCACATTGGCCAAATATCAACAGCAGTATCCGGATATGACTTATCAGGAACTGCGACAAGAGCTACCTACAGGTAAAGTGCTGCTGGTTGACGCCAACCGCCCTGAAACTTACGCCAGCGGGCATATTCCCGGAGCTATCTCCTTTAATGACAAAGCCAGCCTGAAAGCCCACCTTAAAGACCCCAAAAACATGACAGTCGTTGTCTACTGCGGTGGCACCCACTGCATTGCATGGCATAGCGCTGCCGACTGGGCAGCTGCGGAAGGTTTCCAGAATGTTCGCCATTTCAGTGCAGGCCTGCGAGGCTGGAAGCTGGAAGGTGGAGAAGTGGTCGCCATGAACAGCACCACCAAATAACACAAGAGGCCGCATCAGCGGCCTCTCACCATGAGCAGAAATTCACTTATTCATTATGCATGTCTGCATTGAAAGCGGCTTCATCAAACTGACAACCCAGATGACGCACAATTTCACGCAGGTCATTTTCTGCGTTACCCAAGCAGCTGGTACCACCCGGTGATGGGGTCATGTTAAAGATAATGCCGGTCCCGGGGTTAATCCGTGCTTCACCCAGCATCAGCTCTTTGTTGGTTTTATCGATCAACTGCGGACGAATCCCCCCAAAACCAGAGGCAAAGGTGACATCACTCAACTGCAGCGATGGCACAATCTTTCGGGCATCCTTGAGGAAAAGACGTCTGCGCACCCAGGGAATCTCAAACAGGAAGTTCTTGAAAATATAGTTCCGGATATCCTTCACCTTGAACAGGTCCCAGAACACCTTGAACACCGCACCATCTAGCTTGAGCACCTTGAAGAACTCAGGAATGGTCCGAGGGTTGTAGCGCTCCAGCATGGGCAGAATCAGTGCGGTCGGCCCAAAGCGGGTTTTTCCCTCCACCAGTACGTCAGGATCACCGTGGATCGCGGCAAACGGCAGCTTATCGTTCTGAACGGTATACACCTTGCCGTTTAATACCCGAGGGGTGAAATAGAAGCTACCCGCCATCGGTAAGCAGGAGAAGTTAAGACCATAACCCATCTGCTGGGCCAGCAGGAGACTGTGTCCGCCCGCACACACCACAACAAATTTGGCTTCATAGACACCGTTATCCGTCACAACACGATGCAAGTCACCGGACTTCTCTATGTTTTGCACTTGGGTGTTCAGGTGGACATCGATCGTCTTACCCTCAACCTCTTTGGCCTTTTTCACAAAAGCCACCGAGAGCGCCTTGTAATCGACCGCGGTATACTCATCTGTGATGGCAATAGCCGCCAGCTCTTCAGGCCGGTATTCATCACCAATCTTGGCGACTGCGGGCTCTATTTCAGCAATACCCTCTTTATCCAGCAGCTGCATTTCGGGGTAGTGCTCACGGAAAACCTTGAAACGGTCACGGATAAACTGGCTTTCTTTCTCACCAACCCCCAGCACCATTTTCGGGTATTTGAAAATAATGTCGTCACGCTCTTCCGCTGGCAGCGCCTTGGCAAAATTCACCAGCATGCTGGCCGTGCGCTTGACCTTGACGGCCTTTTCCAGGGTGTAATTGGTTTCTATATCACCACAATGGATGGTTTGGCTGTTATTGGTGCCCTTGGAGTTGACGGTGGCAAAATCACTGTATTTTTCCACCAGGCCTATGCGACCGAGATCCGTATAACGGGCCAGCTCATACAGAAGGGCAGTTCCCGAGACACCACCACCGACGATCAGTACATCGTAACTCTTTACTGTCATAGTTGCTGCTCTCTGACACAAATCCTGTTCATCAGCCCCCCGATGGGAGCAAGCAATCATTCTTGTTAGCGACCACTCTCTTCTTATCCCTTGTTCTTGAGCCTTCACCTGTCCATGGAGGCTTTGTCGGAGCACATTATATATGAATACATGCGTTTTTGGTCTTAAGAGCGCAACAGATATATGTATTTATCATTAAAATCGCGCGAAAAACCGGAAAACAACGCCTATCTAAACCATAAACCCGCTAGCCGACAGGGCTCACAACCTAAACGATAGTGCATATCAAGGCCGTCTCAGCCACTGCAGAGCAATTTATTGCCAGCCAGTGGAACATTCTTACGAACCACTGACTCCAAGCCTCTGGCGACAAGGAGCAGATAACGATGACAACAGAAAAACATCCCCCTGGCAGTTCTCAGGCGAGAGCATTGCTGGCCATTGCCCTGCTATTCACATGCATGGGGGTATTAACCTCGTTGAACGATGTACTGATTCCCCACCTCAAGGAGGTCTTCAACCTAAGTTACCAGGGCGCATTCCTGATCCAGCTGATCTGGTTTTCCGCCTTTTTGCTGCTTTCAGCGCCGGCGAGCCTTGCGATCCGGAAGAAGTCCTACCAGTTTGGTATGACCACTGGCTACTGCCTGACCTCGGCCGGTTGCTTGATTTTCCTGCCTGCCGCCTGGTTACGCTGTTATCCATTATTTCTGCTGGCTCTACTTGTCATTGCTGCCGGTGTTTGCTTTTTACTGGTCGTCAGCAATCCCTATGCCTCAGCACTGGGAGACAGCCGGACTATTCATCGCCGTCTGATGATTCTTCATGGTTTTTTCGCTGTCGGCATGACCCTCGCCCCTTGGCTTTCAGGACCGGCCATTCTGTCCTACCCACCGATTACTCATGAGACTCAACTCACGATAAGCGATCGCCTATCACTCGCAGAAACCGTGATCGAGCCCTACCTGCTGTTAGCGACATGCCTGGCCGGAATCGCCTTTCTGACAGCAAGACAACACCTTCCCGACATCCTTCAGAAAGAACGCGAGTGCAAACCTGATGCAAAAGAACACAATTTCAGAGAGCATTCGGCCTGGCATCAGCGGCACACCCTGCTCGGCAGTATTGCGATTTTCATGTATGTCGGAACCGAAGTATTGCTGGGCAGTTTTATGGTGAGCTTCATCAAGGACCTGTCATTACCCATGTCATCCGCTACCATGGCACGCTTTATTGGGTATTACTGGCTCGGCATCGCGATTGGACGCTTTCTTGCCCCATGGTTTCTACATGAGATTCGCCCACGCATAATGCTGGGCATGAGCGCATGGCTGTCACTACTGATGGTGATATGTGGGATTTTTGCCAATGGCTATATCGCACTGACGGCGATTACACTGATCGGCCTGTGTAACTCAGTGATGTATCCGTTGATATACAGCCTTTCCATGCAGAACCTCAGCCCTATGGCTGCTGCGCAGGCATCCGGCATCCTGAGTTCAGCTGGAGTTGGCGGCGGCATTGTCCCACTGAGCGCAGCCATCATTGCCGATCATTACGGCGTCAGAGGTGCGTTCTGGGTATCCGCCTGCTGTTATGGCTATATCCTGTACTACAGCATGAAAGGCTGTGAAATAACGACACAGGAAACCGGCAGCAGTGAAAAAATAAAGTAAGGGAGAGAAGCAGAGTAAGAATGTAAGAGAAGATGGCTGGGGTGGCAGGATTCGAACCTACGCATGACGGGATCAAAACCCGTTGCCTTACCGCTTGGCGACACCCCAACAGAGGAACGTGGTAGCTAGGGGCAGATTCGAACTGCCGACCCCAGCATTATGAGTGCTGTGCTCTAACCAACTGAGCTACCTAGCCATCATTCCTGAAAGGACATGGCTGGGGTGGCAGGATTCGAACCTGCGCATGACGGGATCAAAACCCGTTGCCTTACCGCTTGGCGACACCCCAACTGAGAACTTGAAGCACCGGAGAAGACCCGGCGACATCGAGG
This sequence comes from uncultured Kistimonas sp., assembly GCA_964291505.2. Lineage (GTDB taxonomy): Bacteria > Pseudomonadota > Gammaproteobacteria > Pseudomonadales > Endozoicomonadaceae > Kistimonas. The sequence continues at coordinate 2,598,200 of OZ220216.1, forward strand.
CCGGTATAGTAACGTTTCCGTTCTGAAAATCAACCCCTGAAAGTTCATCCCCTCGGTGGTAGCTAGGGGCAGATTCGAACTGCCGACCCCAGCATTATGAGTGCTGTGCTCTAACCAACTGAGCTACCTAGCCCCGACGAGATGCGGCGCATTTTGGTGATATTGGGGCGCTGTGTCAATAGCCGCTTTTCCGAAAAATACATAGCTGCAAATTATGCACTCGCTTAAGACATCAGATGATAAGCCTCCTCAACATTCAACCTTTCACGTGGCGAAGCCACCTCGGTTTTCGACGCCACAGCAGAACGACCCAATGCTGATGTCTCTTCACTACGGCTTGATACCACACTTACAGACCCCTCCATAGCTGTAGAAGCGTGACTACTGGATTGCCCAATTTCAACTCTTTGACCAGAATCCCGAAGAATCATGGAACCCGTGGAAGACGCCCGGTAAGATGGCCTACTGAGTACGTGTTCAGCCACCCTGCCCCCCAACCGACAACAAGCACTAGGAAGAGCACTTAAAAGCCTAACTGCGCCTATAAAAGACATGAACAAAATCACCCCTATATATCCGTCCACTCCCGACTGTTTAATGATTAACATCAAGGAAGCGATCATCCCATTTATTTCTTGCTCTTCCTTACTGACTTCGTGAACCTCTGTTTCAAAGGCTGGCTCTTTCCCACGATTTAACTCTGTGACAAAAGAATCATTTTTTAGCATCCTCTCTACGGCTTCAGCCTGACTCAAATTAAACTTATTTTTAGCTTCAAAGATTAATCGACCCAATGTCGCAGAAAAATCACCCTTATCGAGAATAGCAAGCCCCCTTGGCACCCCATTCTCTGTCGGAATAGACACTAGATAATAAGCAAGTACGATAAAGCCTATCACACCCAACCAACGCCCTATATTTTGCAAAAAATAATATGACTTATCCTCATGAATTAAATGCATTGGGACCAGAAGGCTATAAGGCCCCGGCTTTTCTTTCTGCATTTTTTTTACGTTCTGATCAGCACGACCCAAATAACAGGTAAAGAAAACTGCCGGCGCCAATTCTATACAGTCAAAAAGCTGCTCTATTGTTTCTTGATACTCAGAGTCTTCGCCAAATTCTTCTATGTGATGACGCAACACACCCTCTTTGATACGCATGAAAGCGTCACGAAGAAAATTCCCATTCACTTGGCCATTCGCAAGCCCATCGCACAGCACAGGGTATAAATATTCATTTAACGTGCTCTTTATCAACTCTCCCACTCGCCGATTATGTGCTCGCATTTGCTGATAACATAGAGCAGCACTCTCACTAATCCCAGGGATTCTCTGCCTCTCTTTAAGAGCCTGTTCAAAGATATGCGGTTTAAACAAATACCTATCAACTTCCACATTCACCGAGGCATCCCTAAACCGCAACTGCTTCAAACCGGCAGCCCGTTCTTCACGATTATGTATCCCCCCACCCTCATCAGTCAGGCTTAAAGATCGGGCCCGAACTTGCACATCCGGCTGCAAAGGTTCATACGTTGCTGAAAATGTTTTTACCTCAATAACATCTTGGTCTGATAACAATTTAACATCCTCTTCCGACCTACTTGAAGACCTTGCAAAAAACTGATTAATCCTATCCATAAATAACCTCAACCTATTTGATATACTCAATTAGCGATCATATTTCTCTATGCAGCAATTGCATTAACGAACAGGTTATAGACATTAATTCCAACAGCACTGTTTTTAGATCACCACATCAAAATTCCTGATAAACTCTTTCCCCGCTGACCACACAACAACCATTACACAGGTACGAACATGACCCAGGAATCGATCGTAATTGTCAGCGGCGCCCGCACACCGATGGGTGGCCTGCAAGGCTCGCTGTCCAGCCTGACAGCGCCGGAGCTGGGCAGCATCGCCATCAAAGAGACCGTCAGCCGCGCGAATATCAATCCTGAAGACGTTGATGAAGTGATCATGGGCTGCGTCCTGCCCGCAGGCCTTGGACAGGGCCCAGCCCGCCAAGCATCCCGAAAAGCCGGACTACCGGACGCCACCGGCTGCACAACCATCAACAAGCTCTGCGGTTCCGGCATGAAAGCCGTAATGCTGGCCCACGACCTGATTCGCGCCGGCACCAACCAGATCATGATTGCCGGCGGCATGGAAAGCATGAGTAACGCCCCCTACCTGCTCGACAAGGCTCGCAGCGGCTACCGCATGGGACACGGCAAGGTCATGGACCACATGTTCCTGGATGGACTGGAAGATGCAGAAACCGGTCGCCTGATGGGCTCTTTCGCCCAGGAAGTGGCAGATAAATACGAACTCTCCCGCGAAGCGATGGACGCTTTTGCCATCGAATCACTAAAGCGAGCCCAGAAAGCGACTAACGACGGCTTACTGGAGGCTGAGATTGCCCCTGTCACCTACACCACCCGCAAAGGTGAGCAGACTGTTAGCCAGGATGAACAACCCTTTAACGCCAATATTGAAAAAATCCCCAGCCTGCGTCCGGCGTTCAGCAAGGACGGCACTATCACCGCCGCCAATGCCAGCTCCATTTCCGATGGCGCCTCCGCCCTGCTGCTGATGACTGAAAGCGAAGCGGCGAAGCGCGGACTGCAACCACTGGCCCGCATTGTCGCGCACAGCACCCACTCCCAGCATCCGTCAGAGTTCACCATCGCCCCGGTCGGTGCGCTAACCAAAGTGCTAGCAAAAACCGGCTGGAACAAAGACGACGTTGACCTATTCGAGATCAATGAAGCCTTTGCCATGGTCACCATGATTGCCATGCAGGAGCACGGTCTCGATCACAACAAGGTCAATGTACATGGCGGCGCTTGCGCACAAGGGCACCCCATCGGCTCGACCGGCTCGCGGATCCTGCTCTCACTGATCTATGCACTGAAGCAATACGGTAAGAAGAAAGGCATCGCCAGTCTCTGTATTGGCGGTGGAGAAGCGACAGCCGTCGCTGTTGAAGTACTCTAGGAAAGGTACAGGATTGTCCAGGCCTATGCTGCCTGGACAACTTTCTGTACATAAACGGTCGTCACACCCCAAGTGAAAACAGCAGGAAATGCATCAATAAGCTCAAACGCCCCAGGCAAATAGCTCGTCAGGGGATAACTTACCGTAATGATCCTTACACCCTCTCCCTTTTCACAGCAACGCTGGGCAAATCGAGTAATAAGGTCATCATTTAGGTTCGAGCCATAGAGATAAATAACATCAGGCTCGCCAGGCAGCAACTCCCCCATATCACCACAAACGAAGCTCATCTGTTCTTGGCTGCCAGTTCGTCTAACCACACTGTCAGCCTGACTGACAAATTCTGGAATATGTTCAAGGCCAACAACACGGCAACCAATCACCGTCGCTAACCAAAAGCAGTTGCGCCCGGTCGCAGCCCCTACTTCAAGCACCTCATCACCAGCGTTAATGCCTGCCCGTCTTTGGATTCTAGCCAGCGTTAGCAGCGGGGTTTCACCAAAGCAATGTACATCTGATGTCGCTTGCCCAGAATAATAATCCCGACTCAATCGCCAGGCATCGCGCCCCGAAAACAGCAACCGGCGCCAGAACTCTGTTCGCAGGAAATCCCTGTTAATCACAAACGGCAGAGCCTGCAGGGCCAGACGCACCTCTCGCACTGAAACCAGTATTGAAAGCGGCCACAGCCTCACCCGCTCCAAAAATGTCATCTGCCTGCTTTGTAGGCCTTCCATGCCCTCTCCCGAATGGTGTTTTTTACCTCACAAATACCACTGATCGTCTATAAATCTGTAGCCAGACAAATACTCGGACCCCCAGCGCACCACTCGGGTCTAAAGAATCAACACTTATGACTGGCAATCCACGTCCTAAATGGAGTTTAGCTGTATCCCTATGGTCAGCACGTACTCACAAACCACACATTTGAGTAATAAAAAGGAGGCATCCCATGAAACTGCTCAAGATCAACACCCTGTTTTTATGTCTGCTGACGACAGTGATCAGCATCAACAGCCAAGCCGATGGCAATCCAGCCTCCCCTGAGACCAACGGCACCATTGATCAGATGGAAAGCACACAGCGAGCACTACTTGATCATTATGAAGCAAACATCACCATCACTAACAACTCCCAGTTCACGCTGCTATTCACAGGCTGTAATCCTATCGAGGGTAAAAAAAGCCGCTGCACCGTCAACGAAAACAGCGTCGCTGACCCTCACACAACTCTCTACGTTGGCACAGCCAAAAGCAGCAAGCACGGACCCTCCGGTGACTTCACCTTCATTGCAGAACACTTGGGCGCCATTCCGTTCAAGCTCAACTACCAATTCAACAAAGATACCAGCCTGACCCATCTACAGATTAACGCCACAGCCAGCGAACCCTCGCCCCTGCTGTTCTCAATTGATAGCGAAAGTTGTACGAGTAATCCTGATGCACAAGGCATCATGCGCTGCTGCAGTTTTGACCGTTCACGACACACGTTGCATAAAAACTATGAATACCAGTGTACACTGCCTATTACCGCTGAGCTGGCAAGCCCATGAGCTTGCCTGTAAAGTATTTTTTACACATAATCGATTCCCATTCGCCACGGAGTGGCGCTATAACCATAATAATCAGGCCTTTTGAGCGGATTAAGCCCTATGCAGACAGAGCAAAAAAAGCTGTCAGATGCCGACCAGCGTCGCGTCGACGAGGTCACCTCAACCGGTATCAACAGCGTCGAACGGGAACCCTTCCACCCATGGCGCATGATGCTGTGGCTGGCAGTTGTTATTGTCGTCTTCGGCGTTATTGCCCGGTACCTCGGCAAACTGTACCTGCCGTAATCACCCAACCACCCATTGAATGACCAGCCCGGAACTGAAATAACATGAACAACAGTGAGAACGGACTGCACAAGGTCGTTGTCGTCGGTGGTGGTGCCGCTGGCCTGGAACTGGCAACCCGTCTTGGCAGAAAACTCGGTGCACACCAAAAAGCCCATATCACGCTGGTTGATACCCGCATGACGCATATCTGGAAGCCGCTTCTGCACGAAGTCGCGGCGGGCTCCCTGAACTCCTACAGTGATGAACTGAATTATGTCGCCCAGGCTAACTGGAATCACTTCCACTTCCAGCCCGGCCGAATGATCCAGCTGGATCGCCAGAAGCAGGTAATTACCCTAGCCGCAACAGTGGATACCAATGGCAAGCAACTGCTACCTGAGCGCACCCTGACATATGACACACTCGTCATTGCCGTCGGGAGTCATTCGAATGACTTTGGCACTCCCGGTGTTCAGGAGCACTGCCTCACGCTCGACTGTAGGGAACAGGCCGAGCAGGTGCATACCCGTTTCATCAGCGAGTACCTCAGGGCACAGGCTGCCGAGGATCCCAGCGAAAAGATGAATATTGCCATTGTCGGCGCCGGCGCCACCGGCGTTGAGCTGGCCGCAGAACTCCATTATGCAGCGAAAGTCATGGCACGCTATGGTATGGATGCCATCAAACCGGAAAACGTCAACATCACGATTATTGAAGGCAGTGAACGTGTATTACCGGTCCTCCCCATACGAATCAGTACAGGTGTACAAAAGCAACTCGACAAGTTGAAAATTCGCACACTGACCGGCCATATCGTCAAAGAGGTCACAGAAGATGGGCTGGCCACCAACCAAGGGGAGTTTGTTAAAGCAGAACTGAAAATCTGGGCAGCCGGCATTAAAGCACCCAATTTCCTGAATCATCTGAATGGACTGGAAACCAACCGAATCAACCAACTGATCGTCAAACCGACCCTTCAAACAACACTCGACGATAACATCTTTGCCATTGGCGACTGTGCATCGTGCACCCTGGTGAACCGACAAGGAGAGAACTACACAGTCCCTCCTCGCGCTCAGGCGGCACATCAGCAGGCCAGCCTCGTCGCCCGATCTATCATTGACAGTCTCAAGGGAAAAGCACCCGGCAACTTCAGTTACAAAGACCATGGATCACTCATTTCGCTGAGTACCCATACCGCCGTTGGCAACCTGATGGGCAACCTCACTGGAAACATCATGCTGGAAGGCTTTCTGGCCAGAATGTTTTATATATCGCTATATCGCCTGCATCAGATGGCTGTCTACGGCAAGTGGCGGACGGGCCTGATCATGGTGAAGGATCTGCTTGAACGCACCACACGACCAAGACTGAAATTGCATTAAATGGAAAAGAGGGCAAGGAAGCCTGAACAGTGAAGAGAGAAAAAAGATGAAATGGTGGGTCGTGTAGGATTCGAACCTACGACCAATTGGTTAAAAGCCAACTGCTCTACCGACTGAGCTAACGACCCATACCGGACGACGGACTCTATCCCGCCTTAAGAGGAAGATGGTGGGTCGTGTAGGATTCGAACCTACGACCAATTGGTTAAAAGCCAACTGCTCTACCAACTGAGCTAACGACCCAACAAGTGACGACTCTCGATCATCACTTTTAAATTGGCTCCCCGAGCTGGACTCGAACCAGCGACCCAATGATTAACAGTCATTTGCTCTACCAACTGAGCTATCAGGGAACTACCTGTGCCAATGCACAAATAAAAATGGTGGGTCGTGTAGGATTCGAACCTACGACCAATTGGTTAAAAGCCAACTGCTCTACCAACTGAGCTAACGACCCAACAAGTGACGACTCTCGATCATCACTTTTAAATTGGCTCCCCGAGCTGGACTCGAACCAGCGACCCAATGATTAACAGTCATTTGCTCTACCAACTGAGCTATCAGGGAACTACCTGTGCCAATGCACAAATAAAAATGGTGGGTCGTGTAGGATTCGAACCTACGACCAATTGGTTAAAAGCCAACTGCTCTACCAACTGAGCTAACGACCCAACAAGTGACGACTCGCGATCACCACCTTTAAATTGGCTCCCCGAGCTGGACTCGAACCAGCGACCCAATGATTAACAGTCATTTGCTCTACCAACTGAGCTATCGGGGAACAGCGTTTCGGATGCCGTGATGTGCATCACTCAACGGCGGCGAATAATAATAACTTTCCGGAAAGAGTCAAGCCTTTTCATCGCCAGAAAGACATAACAGGTATAACCCGAACCCCAAAAACGTCATTAAAACCAACAGCAATTCAGGCACTATTTGCCGGTCTCAAGCCCATCGGCTGCAGCAGCGGCAGGGATGCCGCGGTAGCGACGCAGGGCAGGAGCCCTGTCGGAGCGGCGGAAGCCGGTGGGCTTGAGATTGGCTTGCACAATGTCTTCTACCAAAAACATTGAACACCAACCTCAAGCTATCAGACACCAGAAATCAGACGAACTTCAGATCAAACAAACACGATCTGATCGTCTTCCACAGAAGCCTTGATGGTATGCCCCGGAGGGAACCGTCCGGCAAGAATTTCCTGCGCCAATGGGTTTTCCAGGTAACGCTGGATAGACCGTTTCAGTGGTCGTGCACCATAAACAGGATCAAAACCGGCTTCAACCAGCTTATCCAATGATGCCTGATCCAGCTCCAGCGACAGATCATTCTCATGCAACCGCTTACGAAGCTGTTCCAGCTGAATATTGGCAATGCCGGCAATCTGATCTTTTGCCAACGGATGAAATACCACCAGCTCATCAATCCGATTCACAAACTCAGGCCGGAAATGGTTGCCCACCACTTCAACCAGAGCATGCTTCAGGGTTTCGAAATCATCATCCTTAAGCGTCTGAATCATGTCGGAGCCAAGGTTAGACGTCATCACTACTACCGTGTTTCTGAAATCGACCGTACGTCCCTGACCATCTGTCAGTCGACCATCATCCAATACCTGCAGCAGGATATTGAAGACATCAGGATGCGCCTTTTCCACTTCATCCAGTAGTACGACAGAATACGGTTTGCGTCGTATGGCTTCAGTCAGATAACCACCTTCTTCATAACCAACATACCCCGGAGGTGCACCCAGCAACCTGGCGACAGAATGCTTCTCCATGAATTCGGACATATCAATCCGAACCACAGCATCTTCGGTATCAAACAGGAATTCGGCCAGCGCCTTACATAACTCTGTCTTACCAACGCCGGTGGGACCAAGAAACATGAACGAACCGTTCGGCTTGTTCGGATCTGACAAACCGGCACGGGAACGCCGTACTGCATTGGCAACTGCCACAACGGCCTCATCCTGACCCACTACACGACTGTGCAGGGCCTGCTCCATTCTCAGCAGCTTATCTCGCTCGCCTTCCAACATGCGGGAAACAGGTATTCCAGTCCAGCGGGAGACAACATCGGCAATTTCTTCGTCCGTCACTTTGTTACGCAGCAGCTTCATGGGGCCGTCTTCAGCGGCTTCTGCTTGCTGCATACGTTTTTCGATTTCCGGCAGCTGTCCATACTGGATCTCGGACATTTTCGCGAGATCGCCATTACGACTAGCGGCTTCCAGCTCAAGCAGCAACTGCTCTTTTTCTTCCTTCAGCTTATGGGCACCCTGAACAACAGCCTTTTCACTCTTCCAAACATCTTCCAGGTCTGAGTACTCTTTCTCCAGCTTGCCGATCTGCTCTTCAAGTACCGTCAGCCGTTCACGGGATGCCGCATCTTCTTCCTTGCTCAGTGCCTGCTGCTCTATTTTCAACTGGATCAGACGACGCTCCAGCTTATCCATAGTTTCCGGCTTGGAATCCATTTCCATGCGGATACGGCTGGCTGCCTCATCAATCAGGTCAATGGCCTTATCTGGCAACTGTCGGTCGGTTATGTAGCGATGGGAGAGCTTGGCCGCCGCAATGATTGCCGGGTCAGTAATATCCACATGGTGGTGAACTTCATACTTCTCTTTCAGGCCACGCAGAATCGCGATGGTGTCTTCCACCGTAGGCTCATCCACAAGCACCTTCTGGAAGCGACGCTCAAGCGCGGCGTCCTTCTCAATATACTGACGATATTCATCCAATGTTGTGGCACCAACACAGTGCAGCTCGCCCCGTGCCAGTGCCGGCTTGAGCATATTACCGGCATCCATGGCACCATCCGCCTTACCGGCGCCGACCATGGTATGCAGCTCATCAATAAACAAGATGATTCGACCTTCCTGCTTTGCCAGATCATTCAACACCGCTTTCAGGCGCTCTTCGAACTCACCTCGGTATTTGGCACCCGCTAATAACGCACCCAGATCCAATGACAATACACGCTTGTCCCGAATTCCTTCTGGCACTTCGCCATTCACAATTCGTAGAGCAAGACCTTCAACAATGGCCGTTTTACCGACACCCGGCTCACCAATCAGTACGGGATTATTTTTCGTACGACGCTGCAACACCTGAATGGTGCGACGAATTTCATCATCACGACCAATAACAGGATCCAGTTTGCCCTGCTCGGCCCGCTCGGTCAGATCCAACGTATATTTGGCCAGTGCATTTCGGCTGTCTTCCGCATTGGCGTCATTGACCGATTCACCACCGCGAATATTCTTTATGGCTGTTTCCAGGGCTTTCTTGCTGACACCTTGGCTATTAAGCGCTTTGCCCAACGGCCCGCTGTCGTCCATCATGGCCAACAGTACCGTTTCACTGGCGATAAACTGGTCTTTATTCTGCTGGGCCTGCTTATCGGCAAGATTCAGAATCCGCAGCAGGCTTTGGGAAGGCTGGATATCACCGGTGGGATTTTGCACCACTGGCAATTCTTCAATCAGCTGTTCAAGTTCTGCCCGTAAACCTTCAATATCAAACCCAACCTGCATCAGCAACGGTTTGACGGAGCCTCCCTGCTGAGCCAGCATGGCCTGCAGCAGGTGCACGGGTTCAATCTGATTATTGTCCCGGCCGATCGCCAGTGACTGGGCGTCGGCAAGGGCTGACTGGAGTTTACTGGTCAGTCGATCCGCTCTCATCATTACCTCCGACAAAACTGCCCGAGACAATGCCACGGGCATGATTCGTTTGACTTTCGATGAGAACTATATGATGGCGATCTAACCCCTTTTCAAGGCAGGGTTATCCGTCAGTTTCGGCCAGCCAGATCACTGAAGCCAAGCGGCCGGACTTTGCGCCATCTCGCCGGTAAGAAAAAAACAGTTCTTCCTGACGAACCGTGCAATAGTCCCCTCCATATACATCATAGATGCCCATGGCCGTAAGGCGCTGGCGAGCTAAGGTGTAAATGTCCGCAAACCAGCGATCCCCCTGCCCCGCGACAAAGGCACTTTCCGCTTCAGGGTCATGTGCCAGAAATGCCTCTCGAACCTCCGGCCCCACTTCAAAACACGGCTGACTGATAGCTGGCCCCAGCCACGCCATCAGCGCATCCGGCGAATCACCAAAGACCGCCACCGTATTTTCCAGTACACCACTGGCCAACCCGCGCCAACCGGCATGCGCTGCCGCCACACGAGTACCAGAACGGTTACAGAACAGGATAGGCAGGCAATCGGCAGTGAGCACGGCACAGGCGCGTCCTGACACCGCTGACCAGCAGGCATCCGCCTCTTTTTCCTCACAGTCGTGATCCGCCTGAGCCACGTCAGCGCCATGCACCTGTTTCAGCCACTGGATTTGGTCGAGTGACCAGTCATGCATCAGCACTGCACGATTCTGTAAGACCTTATCTGTGTCATCCCCCGAGCGAAGCCCGAGATTCAGACTTCGCCAGGGACCGTCACTGACACCACCACTTCGGGTTGTTACAAAGGCTTTCACCGAGGCCGGCGCAGGCCAGTCCGGCTGCACATAACGATCGTCAGAAAACAGGTTCTGTGGTTTCGACATAGGCCTGCTGATCCCCCTCAAGCACTTCGAGCAACTCCACAAAGTCCGCAGGCAACTCGGACTCCCACTCCATGTATTCCCCGGAAACCGGATGCACCAGACCCAGGCGACGAGCGTGCAACGCCTGACGACCAAAGCTACGTAACATATCGACCAACTCAGGCGTCGCCGCCTTGGGCAACTTCAGCCGACCGGCGTACAAGGGATCCCCTACCAGGGGATAACCGATATGCGCCATGTGTACCCGAATCTGATGGGTACGACCGGTTTCCAGCTGCAGCCGAACATGCGTGTGGGCGCGGTATCGATCAATAATTCGATAATGTGTGAGGGCATACTTACCGCCCTCGGTCACCGCCATTTTCAATCGGGTGGCAGGGTTACGACCAATCGGTGCCTCGACCTCACCTCCGGTAGTCATGCTGCCGATCGCCACCGCTTCATATTCACGACTGACACTACGCTCCTGCAACTGATCCACCAGATCAGCGTGTGCGGCCAGGGTTTTCGCCACCACCATGAGGCCGCTGGTATCCTTGTCCAGCCGATGAACAATACCGGCGCGAGGCACACTGGCAATATCCGGATACCGGTATAACAAGCCATTCAGCAACGTACCGCTGTAATTACCTGCCGCCGGGTGCACCACCAACCCGGCAGGCTTGTTGATCACGGCGATCGCCTCATCCTCATAGATAATATCCAGCGGGATATCTTCAGGCTCCCAGCGTTCATCATTTTCAACTTCGGTGGCCAACGTAAGTAGCTCGCCACCGAAACACTTCTCTTTCGGTTTGCAGACCTTGCCGTCCACCTTCATGTCACCCGAGCGAATCCAGGACTGCAGGCTGCTGCGAGAGTAATCAGGGAAAACCGCCGCAGCGATCTGATCCAGCCGCTTGCCACCCAGCTCATCCGGGACGCGGGCCTCAAGTTCTATCCGTTCTGTCATTGATTAGCCGAACAGTAAATTCCAACAGGGTTCAGGAAACACAGGCAGCCGACACAAACGCGGATGAATCGAGCCTGCCCATTGCAGAAAAATCCACGATTTTAGCGTTTGGGATTAGGTTATGACCTATGTTTAAATACGAAGAATTAACGTCACGCAGTTTATCACACCACGTCCGGTTCCGGGGGACGGAAACCTCAGGGATATTGAGCAAACATGTTACTGAGCAAACGATTTTTTATTCTGGCCCTGGTCACATTCCTGACAGCCTGCGCCAGCAGCGAGAAAGAGAAGGTTCCCGAGAACCTCTCTGAAGCCGAGTTGTACCGTCAGGCCCAGCAGTCGCTGGAAAACAGCAACTACAGCCAGGCCGTTGACAAACTCCGGGCACTGGAGTCCCGCTATCCGTTCGGCCCCTTCGCCGAACAGGCGCAGCTGGATCTGGTCTATGCCTACTACAAGAACATGGAGCCAGAAGCCGCAAGGGCCTCGGCAGAGCGTTTCATCCGCCTGCATCCGCAACACCCGAACGTGGATTACGCCTATTACATGCGAGGTCTGGCATCTAACACCGCAGACCTTGGCTTGATTGAACGGTATGTGCCGGTTGACATGTCCAAGCGCGATCCGGGTCAGGCACGCCAGTCTTTCAACGAGTTCTCCGAGCTACTGCAACGCTTTCCAGACAGCCCTTACGCCAGCGACGCCCGTCAGCGAATGATCGCCCTGCGTAACCGTCTGTCATACTACGAGCTGCATGTCGCCAACTATTACATGAAGCGCAAGGCCTATGTCGCCGCCATTAACCGCGGTCGCTACATTGTTGAGCATATGCAAGGCACGCCGGTTGTCGAAGAAGCACTGGGTATGATGGTGGAAGGCTATCAGCATCTGAACCTGGAACAGCCGGCTAACGAAGCACTGGAAGTATTGAAAACCAACTTCCCGGATAGCAAGCTGATTGGCGAGAATGGTGGATTTACGGGTTATAAGGTCTATGCCGATGTTGATCCGTCCATCTGGAACATCATCACCTTCGGTCTGGTTGACGGCAAACCGGCTGACGAAATCAAGCCAGATCCCTACACCCCCAGAAGCCGCTCCTGGTTGAATGTGATCACATTTGGCCTGCTGGGCGACAGCGGCAACGAGGCGACAGCCCCGAAACCACCGGAACAGTCCACCGAGCAATAAGTTCAGTTGAACACGAACAGGGCTCGCATAAGCGGGCCCTTCTCTTAAGTATCAATGCAAGAAATGACTATGACTACTGCAGTAAAATGCCCAACATGCGGCAAAAAAGTGATCTGGAAGCCCGAGAATAAATTTCGCCCATTCTGCTGTGAGCGTTGCCGACTAATTGATCTTGGCGCCTGGGCCAAGGAAGAACACAAGATTCCAGGTGATAATCAGTTTGATGATATTATGGAAAATGATTTAAATAACCACTAACTCTACAAGAGTTTCCGAAATAAGATTACGAGTCAATAACATTTAAGAGTACTCAATCATAAATTATTCACGCAGCCCACCATACTAAAACTGTATATGAGGAGTCACTTCACTGTCTTCGCTACACTTTCATACCTAAACATGAATAATCGAGTGCTGTGGGAGTAATAGCCTTGAAGCGAATTGATGCAACTCTCTAAGCAATGTTTGAATACGTTCACACTCTCGCTCAGGATCTTGATTAGGTATTCCAGCAGTACAGTCTAACAACTCCTGTTCAGTACACTGATGAATTAAATTTAGAGCCTGCCTAAATTTCACCAGCAAATACCCTCTATCATATTCCTCCATAAATCGCAGCAATTCGATCATATTATCTTGAAATGCGTATTGAATACCGTGCTTATACGATTTAACCATGCACTTGGCCAGAGCCTGCTCGATTGTATTAGCCGAAAATATATCCCGCATTCGACGATACATTATCATTCCAAAATCAATCGCCACAAACTCAGGCTTCTCTCCCTCCACCCTTCTAATCATAAAGTTATTAGGCTTCAAACAGTCTTCATCACCAGTCAATATCCGTAAGAAATATAATAATGCCGGATCACCAGAAGCTTTAAAATAATCCCTCATGCGAACTGACTCATCAGAAATTGAATTCAGATAGAGTTCTCGCCTAAGTTCACTGACATTGACATCCACCGCATCACTTATTTTCTTTGATGCCAATACAGGATGCGCAAAAAACTGACCATCTTCCTCAGAAAGCTCACAATAAACCGCTGTTCGATAAAAATTTTCTGCCGAGACAGTTTCACTTGACGGGTCTGATGGAAGCTTACTAACCAAAAGCTTAAACAATTTCGAACCGAAATGCTCACGGTAAAACTCGGTAATGGTTCGATAGAAATATAACGCCTTTTGCCGATAATACTGCGACATCTCGCCTATATGAACAAAAGATAAAACCCAAAAAACAAGTCCCTGTATTAGCCTTTTAATTTCAGTGGCAATAGATGATATGTGAACCCACTTCAAAAACCAGACATCATACTCCTCCCTTGCAACAATTTGGGCTGTATTATCTTCTTGTTGCGGATTATCTACAGCAATAGATACTTCATCCTCTCGTCGCTTCCCAGCAAACTGGCTTGTTACTGTTCCAGCACGATCAACCTGACGATCATTCAAAGGAGTGAAAAGGCCATTATTATTCACGTCAGATGCATCATGTAGCAATTTATCAACTACAATCCCCTCACCATCATTACGAAAGTGATGATAATCTGCTCCAGTAATTCTGAGCCGTCTATTTTGTAAATTAATCAGCTGCGTGTTCTCATCATCTTGCCGAACTTCTCTTACACGGGGGCAACAGCAAAATAAGCATGCAAATAGATGTCTAATCACGATAGGTACTCATAAATCCTATAATCCTGATTTATAATCAGGCAACATTTCATTTAAAAAGTTCCCTGAACAGTTAAAAACACCTACAGTACATGATCGTTACAGTTTATCAGTACAATATTTGCTACAGAATCACCACCAACTTGAAATAGCAGCCACTCCTTGGGCCCCATTATCTATCACATTAGTCATATCTTCGTCTGACAGCCCGCCTAACCAATATACCGGCATTAACGCTCTGTCAGTTAGAAAAGACGCCTTATTTCGTCCTAAAGGAACAGCATCAGGGTGACTAGCCGTTGACTCGACAGGAGACAAGGTTGCGAAAGAGCACCCGATTGCGCCAGCCTGGACCAGCTCAGCCTCAGAATGGCAGGATGCAGCCAATAGCTTAAGACCTTGATACCTCCAACCATCCCGATACAACTGCCCTAACTGTTCGGAGGTTAAATGCAGACCATCGACCCAATCTTCAGATAGCATTGACACTCCACCTTTGACCATTAAGGTCACGCCATTACTGCGACAAAATCTTGCTACATTTTTCGCTTGCTCGAGGTAATCATTACTATTCATCCAATGAGCACGGAACTGAACCAACCTGATATCCAAATTGAAAGCAGCTCCCAGTCGAAAAAAAAGCTCCTCATGTGAATTAAAAGACCCTGTGATTAAATATTTTTCAGGCAGCATTGACGCATGAATAATGGGCTTATTAGCAGCAGGAAATTCGTAATCGCATAAAGTATGTCGATCCACCCAACGCACAGCCTGCCCTTCACATCCGTATGGCTCACCACGAAATGCGGTAACTCTCCAAACATCTAAAAGCACACGCTTATCAGGGTATTCGTAGTGAACGCGGATCAAGGGAGAGCATCGGGCAACATCTATACCTAATTCCTCTTTCAGCTCACGCCTTAATGCATCCTGTACAGACTCACCCTCCTCAACCTTCCCACCTGGAAATTCCCACAAACCTCCTTGATGCTTTGCTTTGGGTCTCAACGCTAAAAGCAGTTGATCACTATCGTTATTAATAACAGCAACTGCTACATGAACGGCATCACTAGGCATTGGCGACATAATCCCACACAAAATACGATTCATCCCCTCATAATATTATTCGCTTTGAGAGCGTATTACACAAACCTTTTACCCTCTTCTCACACACCAATCAGACAGGGTGACTGTAATCGTTAACCCAAGAGCAAAAATTAAGCATGGTAATGAGTGATCATAAATCTGCGTCACGTTAGATAATCACCATTACAAATTATATCTTTCCCAATCCACTAAAATCTTATTAAAGATCATATACTTACATTTAAAAAGAGACGATTGTAATAGATTCCCTCTCTTTAAACCTTATATATAACTCAAATTTCCTCTTAGCCACCCTTAAAAAGCCATCAACCTATGTTCGGTATTCGGCATTGATGGAGACATAATCATGTGAAAGATCAGAGGTCCACACTGTTTCTTTTAGATCTCCACGCGACAGCTCTATCCTGATGACTATTTCTTCCTGATTCATAATAGCTTGGCCTGCCACTTCCTGATAATCGGCTGAAGCCCCGCCACAAGCAACAATACAAACATCACCAAGGAAGATTGATACACCGCTCACTTCCAAATCTTCAATATTGGCACGCCCGACGGCTGCCAAAATACGCCCCCAGTTAGGATCACTAGCAAAAAGCGCTGTTTTTACTAACGGGGAGTGGGCAACGGTATAGGCTACCTCCAACGCTTCCTGTGACGATCGAGCCTGCTCAACAACCACACTCACAAACTTGGTCGCACCTTCAGCATCACGAACAAGCGACTGCGCCAAGCGTTGGCATAACAACATCACCTGCTCACTCAACACCTGGTAGAGTGACTGCTTAGCACTCAGAATTTTTTCATTACCGGCAGCACCTGTAGCAACCAACAAACAGGCATCATTCGTCGATGTATCTCCATCAACCGTTATACGGTTGAAAGAGCAATTGACGGCTTTATTTAAAATCTGCTGAAGGCATTCAGGATCAATTGACACATCCGTTGCAATAAAAGCCAGCATGGTTGCCATATCCGGCCGAATCATCCCCGCCCCCTTGGAAATACCGGTCAGTGTATATACGGCACCTTCATGCTCAAAACGGACAGATTCACCCTTTGGACGCGAATCCGTCGTCATAATTCCCTCCGCTGCCTGACACCAGGCAACTTCCGATTCGGCTAACTGATCAACACAGGCAGGTAGCCCAGCCAATAACGTCGGTACAGGAAGGTACTCACCGATCACTCCAGTGGAAAAAGGAAGCACCTGTTCCGGCAAACAACTCAGCACTTCAGCCAACCTGGCCGTACAAGTTTCCGCATCCGTCAGACCTTGACTTCCCGTCCCAGCATTAGCATTGCCGGTATTCACAACTAACGCACAAGGCTTTTCACCCAACCGTTGCCGAGAAAGCACAACGGGTGCTGCACAAAAGCGATTTCGGGTAAACACACCAGCCACAGAAGCCCCTTCCGGCCAGGTCATCACCACAAGGTCTTTTCGGTTCTGATACCGTATACCGGCCTCCACCGTACCCAAACGAAAACCTTTCACCGGATACATTGCACGGATAAGGGGCTGTTCTGACGCCATCACAGATATTCCTCTTAATAACTGCCTTGCACCACCACATGGCAACCATAAAATGAGCCACTGATTATTCTTTTTTGGCATCCTGGCCACATAAAACAATGCCCCCCATTCCGGGAGGCATTGCGATCCATCGCTAGGCAATTAGCAAATCAAACAATCTTGCCATGACACTGCTTGTACTTTTTGCCGGATCCACAAGGGCATGGCTCATTACGGCCAACTTTCTTGCCATCCCTGACAAACGGCTGTGCGGGTTGTTGTGCAGATGCAGGCTGAGACTCTTCTGACGGCGCCTCCATAGCAGCAGCCTGATCATGCTGGAACTGCATTCTACGTGCTAGCTCTTCACGGCGCTGACGCTCCATTTCTTCCGTGCGGTCATTATCCTGAACCTGGACGTGCGACAGGATACGAATGGTTTCATGCTTGATATCACTAAGCATCTGCTGGAACAACTCAAACGCTTCCCGCTTGTACTCCTGCTTCGGGTTCTTGGCAGCAAAACCACGCAAATGAATTCCCTGACGCAGGTGATCCATAGTCGCCAGATGCTCCTTCCACTTATCATCCAGAATTCGCAGGAGGATATGCTTCTCAAACGCTCTCAGCGCTTCGGCACCGGCCATTTCTTCTTTTTGCTGGTAAGAGGCAACGACTTTTTCAAGAATCCGCTGACGCAGGCCTTCCTCTTCCAGGTGGTCTTCTGCTTCTAACCACTCAGCAATGGGCAGCTTTTCTGCAAATTCGGAAGCAATCCGGGTTTCCAGACCAGGAATATCCCACTGCTCTTCCAGCGTTTGCGGCGGAATGTATTCATTAATGATTTCTTCAATCACTTCTTCACGGATATTGGCAATGCTATCTGCCACATTTTCCGCTTCAAGCAGCTCATCACGCTGGGCATAAACAACCTTACGCTGGTCATTGGCCACATCATCATATTCCAGCAGCTGCTTACGAATATCGAAGTTACGACCCTCGACCTTTCTCTGGGCCTTTTCAATAGCATTGGTAACCATGCGATGCTCAATCGCTTCGCCTTTCTCCATCCCCATCGCTTTCATGAAGTTCTTAACTCTGTCTGAAGCGAAAATACGCATCAGGTTATCTTCAAGTGACAGGTAAAAACGGGAAATACCGGGATCACCCTGCCGTCCCGCACGGCCGCGCAACTGGTTATCAATACGACGGGACTCGTGACGCTCGGTACCGATAATATGGAGGCCACCTGAGTCCAGCACCTGCTGATGGCGCTTTTGCCATTCAACCTTAATTCCGTCTATATCATCCTGAGTGGCATTATCGAGTGCGGCCACCTCAGCTTCCCAGTTACCACCAAGGATAATGTCCGTACCACGGCCAGCCATGTTCGTAGCGATAGTCACGGTACCAGGACGCCCTGCCTGGGCAATAATTTCCGCTTCCTTTTCGTGGTATTTGGCGTTCAGAACCTGATGATTGATCTTGGCTTTTTTCAGTGCCGCAGACAGCAGTTCAGAAGACTCAATGGACGCAGTGCCAACCAGTATCGGTCGTCCTTCGTTCATTGCAGTCTTGATATCTTCAATGATAGCGTCGTATTTTTCCTGAATCGTCAGGAATACGAGGTCATTGAGATCATTACGAGACATGGGCTTGTTAGTCGGAATAACAACCACATCCAGTCCATAAATCTGACGGAATTCATACGCTTCGGTATCCGCCGTACCCGTCATACCGGAAAGCGTTTCATATAAACGGAAGTAATTCTGGAAGGTGGTAGAAGCCAGTGTCTGACTTTCCGCCTGAATAGCGACACCTTCTTTAGCCTCTAGGGCCTGATGCAGGCCTTCTGACAGGCGCCGACCATGCATGGTTCTGCCTGTGTGCTCGTCAACGAGCAGGATATCGTTGCCGTTGACAATATAATCTACGTTCTTATGAAAGAGGACATGTGCCTTCAACGCAGCATTGACATGATGCAGCAGGTTCAGGTTGTTAGAGGCATAAAGGCTCTCACCCTCCGGCAGTAAACCTTCTTGAGTCAACAGCTCTTCGATGAACTGATGCCCCTCTTCTGTCAGCTCAACCTGCCGCGTTTTTTCGTCAACCTGATAGTGCCCTTGCTCTTCACCTTCTTCAAAGTGACGTGTCAGTTTTGGGATAAGACGGTTAATACGCTTGTAAAGTTCCGAGCTATCTTCAGCAGGACCTGAAATGATCAGAGGGGTTCTTGCTTCATCAATGAGGATAGAATCAACTTCGTCCACAATGGCAAAATTCAGAGGACGCTGAAACTTATCCTCTGCACTAAAGGCCATATTGTCACGCAGGAAATCAAAACCAAATTCGTTATTGGTTCCGTAGGTGATATCTGCTTGATAGGCTGCGCGCTTGTCTTCTGGTCCCTGCATCGGAACCACCACACCAACAGTCAGCCCCAGAAACTCATACAGAGGCCGCATCCAGTTGGCGTCACGCGTCGCCAGATAGTCGTTGACCGTAACGACATGCACCCCTTTGCCGGACAGCGCATTAAGGTAGGCAGGCAGTGTCGCAACCAGCGTTTTACCTTCACCGGTTCGCATTTCAGCAATGCGACCTTCATGCAGTGTGATACCACCAATCATCTGCACATCAAAGTGTCGCATACCCATGACACGCCTACTTGCCTCACGGCATACAGCAAACGCCTCAGGTAAAATGCGATCCAGGGTTTCCCCCTTTTCTATACGCGCCTTGAACTCACCGGTCTTAGCCTGGAGCTGCTCATCGGTCAGCTGCGACAGTCCATCTTCCAGGGCGTTAATGGCCTTGACCATTTTGCCCATTTTTTTGAGTTGTCGGTCGTTTTTACTGCCAAAAACTTTCTTAATTAGGGGTGCCAACATAATTTCAGTAATGCCTAAACTGATCGAATCCCGAAAAAAATAATGAATTATCGGCTGGCACGGTATATATAGCGGGCCGGGTTTACCTGACGACCATTCACCAGCACTTCAAAATGCACATGAGGCCCCGTGGAACGCCCCGTGCTACCCATAAGGCTTATGGTCTGTCCCTTGCTGATAATATCGCCAACATTAACCAGTATGTCCTTATTGTGGCCATAACGGGTGACATAGCCATTACCATGATTAATCTCAACAAGATTGCCGTACCCGCTTCGCTTACCAGCCCAGGTCACAACGCCTGAGCCGACAGCGATGACGTCTGAGCCATCCTTACCTGCGAAATCAACCCCTTTATGCCAGGCAGGCCGCCCACTGAAGGGATCCGTTCGACGACCAAATGGAGAAGACATCCAGCCTTTCTTGATGGGGCGTCCGGCAATGTAGACATCATCCTGCAGTTTCCGGTCAAGTAACAGGTTTTCTAATATATTGAGCTGCTCTTCCCGTTTATCAACCTGCATGGCAAGCTGATCAATCAAAGACACAAAATCCGGCGGCTGATAACTGATGCCGGACTCAGTCATTTCATCAGGACCACCTTGAGCAGCTGGTGAGCTGAAATCAAACTCACCCGCATCCAACTTTGCCATTGCAGTCAAGCGCTCACCCAGCGCATCCAGTCTAAGAATCTGACCTTGAATCTGAGCTAATTGAACAGCCAATGCATCGATCTCGAGGCTGGCATTACCTCGGATTTTTTCGATTTCATTCTGCTGATGGGCAATAGTCTCTTGCCATTGAGATAACTCTCGCGCCGTCAATGAGCCACCGACATTAACATTGACCATAGACCAGGCCAAAAAATAACCGGAAGCCAAAATAACAGCTGCGATAAGAACCCCGAAGACCGCCAATCTTCGTGGTTTTAAATTGATAGTCTGGCTCTTGCCATGCTGCTGGCTGACAACAATTATCTTCATTGTCGCATTAACCGGGTCTATACCTGTTTTACAGTTATATTGTTCAGTTCTGCCCAGCCTTGTATACAGCCAAACCGGTGGAACCGTACCAAATAAAATATTAAGCTGGCCAACTCTAGCATTAGCCATCCCCCCCCGCAACTGCAGCACATCAAGGTCGTACGACCGCAGACAAGCAACCTTTACAAGCATCAAGCCAGCCCGTCTACCCCAAGCGCGAGGACAACACTATCCACCAAAACCTATAGCTACCAATTAAAATCTAGAACACCTTCACAGACTTCCGCCACCTCAAACAACTTCATACATAAACGTAGAAAAAGAAAAGCCACCTGAAGAGGTGGCTTAAAAAGAGAGAAGTAGAACAGTATCAGGCCACAACCAATGTAGGCCGAGCATACGAAATGGGCGCACTGGTCGCATCTTCAAATGTTACCATTTCCCAAGCGGACTCATCAGCAATCAATGTACGCAACAGCTTGTTATTCAGCGAATGGCCAGACTTATGACCGATAAACTCACCAATCAGACTGGTTCCGAGAAGGTACAGATCACCAATCGCATCCAGCATTTTATGCTTCACAAACTCATCGTCATAGCGAAGACCGTCTTCATTGAGAATGCGGTACTCATCAACCACGATGGCATTATCAACGCTACCGCCGAGCGCCAGATTCTGTGAGCGCAGATACTCAATATCTTTCATGAAGCCAAATGTACGAGCTCGACTCACTTCCTTAACAAAGGACGTACTGGAGAAGTCGATACTGGAGCGCTGCACCAAGCCCTTGAATACAGGATGATCGAAATCAATACTGAATGTCACCTTGAAGCCATCAAATGGCACGAAGGTGGCTGTCTTACCATCCTCTTCTACAGTGACTTTCTTCTTGATACGAATAAATTTCTTCGCAGCCGCCTGCTCTTCGATACCTGCAGACTGAATCAGAAAGACAAAGGGACCCGCACTACCATCCATGATGGGCACTTCATGCGCTGTCACCTCAACATAAGCATTATCGATACCCAAGCCCGCCATCGCAGACAGGAGATGTTCAACGGTATCGACTCGCACGCCGTCTTTTTCCAGCGACGTGCACAGTGTCGTCTGCCCTACATTCTCGGCACGCGCCGGAATCTCTACCACAGGCTCCAGATCGGTACGACAGAATACAATGCCGGTATCGACAGGCGCAGGCTTCAGCGTCAGGTAAACCTTCTCACCGGAATGAAGCCCCACTCCTGTAGCACGAATAATATTTTTGAGCGTTCGCTGTCTAATCATGACCCAGCCGTTAGCTTGCATCTGCACGAAATAGTCGATAATCGGCCATTCTAGCAGAGTAATCTCGCCTTACAAAGTGTTACATCTTGACCGCACAGGCTTTAATCAGCCTGGCGGCGTAAAAATGCCGGAATATCCAGATAGTCCGTATCCGTCTTAGCGCTAGGCGATCCATCAACATCACTGCCAGCAACCGCTTTCTTACGCAGAATGGTAGGACGATCAAGCTCGCTGTAGTTCACGTTGCCATCAGCAGTCTTGGAGGCATTATCAACCACCTTCTTGACTTTCTGCTCTGGCTTACCAAGACCAGTTGCCACCACCGTAACACGGATTTCATCCGACATTTCCGGATCTATAACAGTGCCCACTACCACCGTAGCATCATCAGACGCAAATTGCTCAACGGTACTACCGACTTCTGTGAATTCACCAATGGAGAAATCCAGACCTGCAGTAATGTTGACCAGAATACCCCGCGCGCCCTGCAGATCCACATCTTCCAGAAGAGGGCTGCGAATCGCTGCTTCCGCAGCTTCTACCGCACGGTTGGAACCAGTCGCATTACCGGTACCCATCATTGCCATGCCCATCTCAGACATAACTGTGCGCACGTCAGCAAAGTCGACATTGATCATGCCAGGGCGAATGATCAGGTCTGCAATACCCTGTACCGCACCCTGAAGTACGTCATTCGCGGCACAGAACGCGGACAACAGGCTTGCATCCTTACCCAACACAGGCAGCAATTTTTCATTGGGGATGGTGATCAGGGAATCCACATGCTCAGCCAACTCTTTTAAACCCTGATCCGCAATAGTCATCCGCTTTCTGCCTTCGAAAGGGAAGGGCCGCGTGACCACGGCGACTGTCAGAATACCGAGCTCCCTAGCAACTTCTGCCACAACAGGTGCAGCGCCAGTGCCTGTACCACCACCCATACCGGCAGTAATGAAAACCATATCCGCACCTGACAGCACCTCTGCCAGACGCTCACGATCCTCCAATGCTGCCTGCCGCCCGATTTCCGGGTTTGCACCAGCACCAAGACCTTTTGTAATACCTGTACCCAACTGCAACAAGGTTCGAGCATTGAGATGCTTTAACGCCTGCGCATCTGTATTGGCCACAATAAAGTCCACACCCTCAACCTGACTGTTGAGCATGTGATTGACAGCGTTACCGCCGCCACCGCCGACACCGACCACTTTTATGACCGCATTTTGCGGCACATTATCGACCAGTTCGAACATGACAAATCTCCTTCTCTCTTAACTGTCCATTTTTATAGAATTGCTTCCCTAAAACAATCAGAAGTTCCCCTGAAACCAGCGTTTTATCTTCGCCAGCATGGGCTCTTCCTGCTTCTTGGAGCCAAAGGCCATATCCCCTTCACCCTGCATTTTCAGACCATAGTGAAGAAGACCAACGCCCGTGGCATAAATCGGATTGCGCACAACATCGGACATCCCCCGCACACTCTGGGGAACGCCCAGCCTGACCGGCATATGGAAGATTTCCTCGGCCAGTTCGACCACACCTTCCATCTTCGATGTGCCGCCGGTCAGCACGATGCCGGCCGCAATTAATTCTTCAAAACCGCTACGACGCAGCTCCGCCTGAATCAAAGTAAAGAGTTCGTCATAACGAGGCTCAACCACTTCAGCCAGGGCTTGACGTGACAATTCCCTCGGCGGGCGCTCACCCACGCTGGGTACATTAATAGTTTCATCGGCACCCGCGAGCTGGGTGAGAGCGCAGGCGTACTTAATTTTGATCTCTTCAGCAAATTGCGTCGGGGTACGCAACGCCATGGCGATATCATTAGTGACCTGGTCACCAGCGATGGGAATCACGGCAGTATGGCGGATCGCACCTTCAGTAAAGATCGCAATATCGGTCGTACCACCGCCGATATCCACCAGGCAAACACCCAGCTCTTTCTCATCTTCGGTCAGAACCGAGTAACTGGAAGCCAGCTGCTCAAGAATAATATCCTCAACTTCCAGACCACAGCGACGGATACACTTCTCAATATTCTGCGCAGCATTCACGGCGCAGGTGACCAGATGCACCTTGGCCTCCAACCGCACGCCAGACATCCCCAGAGGTTCCTTTACCCCTTCCTGCGTATCAATCACATACTCTTGCGGCAGAATATGCAGAATGCGCTGATCTGCCGGGATAGCCACAGCCTGTGCAGCATCAATCACCCGATCCATATCAGCCCGGGTCACTTCACGCTCACGAATGGCCACAATCCCGTGGGAGTTAAGACTACGGATATGACTGCCCGCTATACCGGCATAAACAGAGTGAATCTGGCAGCCGGCCATCAGCTCCGCCTCTTCAATGGCACGCTGGATAGACTGTACCGTTGACTCAATATTGACCACGACGCCTCGCCGCAACCCCCGAGAAGGGTGCGAGCCAATGCCGATCACCTCGATATCACCGCTATCCGTGATTTCGCCCACAAGCGCCACCACCTTGGAAGTCCCGATATCCAGACCGACAATCATTCTTCCATTTCCCGTCGCCGTCATGCGTAACCTGCCTGTTGCTTCAACGTTTACCTGTTCATCAGTTACTGCGATTTACTCTGCTTCCGTCATTCGTGTTCCAGGAAACCGCTATACCATCGCGATAGCGCAAGTCCACGCGTCGCACATCTTGCCACTGTTTCTGCAGCAATACATGATAAAGACGCACAAATCGTTGCATTCGCTTGACCAGATCGCGATGACCAAGGTTGACCTCAACATCACCGACCTGGAACCACCAGCTCCCCGTCTCTCGCTGCCCCAGGGCTGTCATTGCCAGCCCTAAAGGACGAATCTGCTGGTTCAATGTCATATACTGCTGCATCACCTGTGGTGCAGCAGCTTCTTTACCATAGAGCAATGGCAAATCACTGAAGCGGCTCAGATCATTCACCCGAAACACTTCACCATCGCCATTCAGAACACCGCCCCGCCTCCACCGAGCCACCGGCACCTGCTCCTGAATCCGGATACTCAGGGTTTCCGGCCAGATTTTCCGGACTTTGGCCCGGCTAATCCACGGTACGTTCTGCAAAGCACTTTGCAGACCAGCCACATCCAGGCGAAAAAAACGCTCTGCCAAAAACGGTGTGACCTGCTGCTCTACGACTTCCTTCGGCAGATAGCGAAATTCGCCTTCTACCTTCACACTTACTATCGGTCTATCGAGCCAATTCCAGAGCCAAGGTAATGACCAGACAAACGCACCAATCACCATCCCGGCCAACAACAGCTTGGCGGCCTGTGCGCCTCGCTGCGTCCAGCGCCGGACAGACGCCTGCCGATCTTCCAACCGTCTGGCGCCATGAACTTTCCTGGCCGATCGGCTAACTGTCCGACTTTTCAGTCGGTCACGGCCATCTCGATCCGGGGCGTATAACCGGGTTTCCATGTCCCGTTCTCCTGCTGACCGGATGCCTGCAGCAGGGCCAGCACCAGATCTTCAAACTCCAGCCCTGACGCGCGGGCCGCCATAGGTACCAAGCTATGGTCCGTCATACCAGGGATCGTATTCACTTCCAGCAGCCAGAACTGCCCCTCGCCATCCTGCATCACGTCCACACGGCCCCACCCACGACAGCTGAGGCTATTGAACGCCCGGAGCGCCAGCTCTCGCAATTCGTGCTCCTTCTCCTCACTGAGGCCGCAAGGGAGATGGTAACGGGTTCCATCCGAGAGGTACTTGGCCTCGTAGTCATAGAACACGTTGTCAGTCTCAAGCCGTATGGCAGGCAAAGCGTTACCATTGAGAATGGCTACGGTAAATTCAGCCCCTTCAATGAGACGCTCAACCAGCACCTGTTCACCATGGTCTGCCGCTTTGCGAATGGCATCGGCCAGTTGATCACGAGTATTCACCCGGGTCATACCGATACTGGAACCTTCCTGATTCGGCTTGACAAAACAGGGAACCGGCAAATCATCAATATCAACATCACCCGTCACCAGCTGATATTCCGGGGTCGGCAGGCCAATACTCTGCCAGATCAGCTTGCTGCGATACTTGTCCATGGCCAGTGCCGATGCTTTCACGCCACTGCCGGTATACGGAATCCCCATATACTCCAGCACACCCTGCACCGTTCCATCTTCGCCATCACCGCCATGCAGCGCCAGAAAAACGCGATCCGGCTTGATCGTCTGCAGCTGGCTGATCAAGCCGTCCTCAGTATCGATAAGGATACTGTCGACACCACGACTCTGAAGCGCTGCGTGAATCCGACCACCGGAATGCAACGATACCTGCCTTTCAGCCGACGTACCGCCATAAAGAACGGCCACACGCCCCAGTGCATCCATACCGCCCCCTTGTTCATCCCTGCCAAATTGTTCACTCATTCAGTTTCACGCCTTCAGTTTTAATGCGTTCTCCGCAAGGTCAGCCGCCAACACACCGATATCACCCGCCCCCTGGGTGATCAGCAGGTCATCATCACGCAACAAATCAGCCAAAACCGGCTCCACAGGTTCGCCTCTGGGGATAAACACCGGATCGACACGTCCCCGCTGTCGGATACTGCGACACAGACTTCTACCATCGGCACCCGGCACCGGCTCTTCACCGGCAGGATAAACATCCATCAACAACAGCACATCCACCTGTGAGAGCACTTCGACGAAGTCATCATACAGATCACGGGTTCTGGAGAAACGGTGCGGCTGGTACACCATGACCAGTCGTTTCTCCGGCCACCCCTTGCGAATCGCCGCTATAGTGGCAGCGACTTCGCGGGGATGATGGCCATAGTCATCGACAAACATGACATTGCCGACGCCGGTCTCATAGTGCCCATAAACCTGAAAGCGACGCCCTACCCCCTGAAACTGCACCAGGCCTTCACGGATCTGCTCATCGCTAACGCCCTCTTCACTGGCCACAGCTATGGTCGCCAGTGCATTCAGGACGTTGTGCTCACCGGGAATATTCAGATGGATATCGAGCACATCGTCACGATCCTTACGCACCAGACGAAAACGGTTTTCCATCCCGTTCTGATCGATATCGATGGCTCGGAAGTCTGCATCTTCAGACAGTCCGTAAGTAATCACCTGTCGCTTGATCTCCGGAAGTAATTCACGGATGACCGGGTCATCAATACACATGACTGCCAACCCATAAAACGGCAGATTATGCAGAAAATCGACAAAGGTCTTTTTCAGGCGACTGAAGTCACCGTCGTAGGTCATCATATGATCGGCATCGATATTGGTGACAACCGCCACCATTGGCTGCAGATGCAGAAACGATGCATCACTTTCATCGGCCTCAGCTACCAGGTAGCGACTACCACCCAACCGTGCATTGGTGCCAGCCGAGTTCAACTTTCCGCCAATAATAAAGGTCGGATCCAATCCGCCCTGCCCTAATACTGAAGCAATCAGACTGGTTGTTGTTGTCTTTCCATGGGTACCGGCTACAGCAATACCATGGCGATAGCGCATCAACTCAGAGAGCATTTCCGCCCTGGGCACCACCGGGATACGGAGTTCACGGGCAGTCACCAACTCAGGATTATCTTCCTGCACCGCTGACGACACCACTACGACATCCGCCTTCTGCACATGCTCGCGCTCGTGCCCGATAAAAACCTCAATACCAAGGTCACGCAAGCGCGCTGTTACACGAGACTCCCGCAAATCAGAGCCTGAGATGTCGTACCCCTGATTTTTCAATACTTCCGCAATGCCGCACATACCGACACCGCCAATACCGATAAAATGAATACGGCGAATGCGACGCATCTCGGGAATAGCAAACACCGGTACTGACCGGCCGTTAAGATCAGCCAAGAGCCACCTCCCGACATTGCTGTGCCACGGTTGCGGTCGCTTCAGGGCGTGCGCAGCCTAAGGCTGCCTGACGCATGTCCCGCAGGAGTTCACGCTCCTGCGCATATTTATCCAGTAATTCTGCTAACTTCACGTCACTTAATTCGCTTTGTTCCAGCAGGACGGCCGCGCCCCTGTCCACCAGGTAACGGGCATTACGCAGCTGCTGTTGATCTTTGTGCCAGGGATACGGCACCAGGATGGCCGGTT
Organism: uncultured Kistimonas sp.; assembly: GCA_964291505.2. Taxonomy (GTDB): domain Bacteria; phylum Pseudomonadota; class Gammaproteobacteria; order Pseudomonadales; family Endozoicomonadaceae; genus Kistimonas. Next base: position 2,626,650 of record OZ220216.1, read on the forward strand.
TGCCGGCATTCGCCAGCTCAGCCACAGTCAGTGCACCGGAACGGCAGACAATAAGGTCCGCCCAACGATAAACCGCCCCCATATCGTCGATAAAGGGTTCAACACGCCCGGTCACACCACAACGTTCATAAATAGCCTGAGTTTCATCCACCTTGCCGGCACCCGTTTGATGCCAGACTTCCACCGACGCCTTGGCTAATGCCAGGGCTGCAGGGATACATTCGTTGATCGCCAGCGCACCACGACTTCCCCCTAACACCAGCAGTTTTAATGATCCTGCTTCGGCGTTATTTTCAGGTTCAGCCAGAATCGTATTACGTACTGGGTTACCGGTAAAAATGGCTTTATTATTGGCATCAAAGGTGCCTGGAAATGCTTCCAAAACCCGGGATGCAAACCGCGAAGCAATGCGATTGGTAAAACCGGGAACCGCATTCTGCTCATGAATAACCAGCGGGATACCCAGCAATTTCGCCGCAACACCACCCGGCCCCGACGCAAAACCGCCCATACCCAGCACACCAACCACGTTCATGCTGCGCATAACTTTAATGGCTTTCAGCACAGAAGCCGTGACTCTAAAGGGTGCCTGCAACATGGCACGCATCCCGTTCCCCATAATCCCTTTTACCGGCATGTAGGAAATATCAAAGCCATGGGCAGGCACGAGAGTAGACTCCATGCCATCACGGGTACCCAGCCAGTGAATACCATAACCCTGAGCCTGTAGCGCTTCTGCCACAGCCAGCGCAGGAAAAATATGGCCACCAGTGCCGCCGGCCATAATGATAAAAACCGGTTTACGCTGCTCAATCATGTTTGGCCTCCTTGACTGCCCCGGAGGCGAAGATCCGTCGTTCATAATCAATCCGCACCAGCAACCCCACGGCCAGACAACTGATCAACAGGCTGCTGCCGCCATAACTCAAAAACGGTAACGCCAGCCCCTTGGTCGGCAATAGTCCGGTGCTTACACCAATATTGATAAACACCTGAATACCGAGCAGTAACCCGATACCGTAAGCCATATACCCTGAAAACACCTGTCCGGCCTTTTCCGCCAAGTAACCAATGCGCATGGCCCGCCAGCTGACAAAAGCGAGCAGCATAATCACTAAGACACTGCCCAGCAATCCGAACTCTTCCGCAATCACGGCAAAAATAAAGTCGGTATGCGCTTCCGGCAGGTAAAATTGTTTCTGAATACTATTGCCCAACCCTTCCCCAAACCAACCGCCACGACCGAAGGCTATCAGTGATTGCGTCAACTGATAGCCACTTTCAAACTGATAGGCCCAGGGATCCATATACGTTGTTAATCGGCGCATCCGGTATGGCTGGCTGATTGCGATAAGCGCAATACCAGCCAGAGAGGCCAGGATCAAAACAAAGTACTGCCTTAATTTGGCACCTGCCAAAAACACCATACCCAGCACAGCACCCATGAGTACAACAACCGCACCAAAGTCCGGCTCGGCCAGCAATAAGACCATAGCGAAGAGCAAAATAATCAGCGGCTTGAGAAATCCCCACCAGCCATCGCGCACTTCATCCTGACGGCGGGACAAGTACGATGCCATATAAATCACAATACAAAGCTTGGCGACCTCTGAGGCCTGCAGGTTAAAGAATCCCAGGGGAATCCAGCGAACACTGCCATTGATTTCTCGACCAACAAACAACACCAGCACCAACAGAGAGAATCCCAACGCCAACAGCAGCACACTCCAGCGCTGCCAGAGTTCGATAGGGAATACCTGTACCGCCACCATCACACCAATAGCGCCAGCCATGAACACACATTGCCTGAGGAAAAAGTGAAACGCTGAACCATAATGCGCACTGGAGATACCAGTCGATGCCGACCCGACCATCACAAGACCAATCAGCAACAATGTCAGAACACAGGCAATCAAGGGATAATCCAGCACCTGCCGATCCCTGCCAGCCACCAGAAAAGACGGCTCCAGCTGCGGGAAGCGCAGGCGCTTGATCCAGTCACCCTGAAGCCACTCAGCCATGGGCAGCCTCCACCAGATGTGCGAATACTTCACCGCGCTCTTCAAAGCTTCGGAACATATCGAAACTGGCGCAGGCGGGCGCGAGTAGTACCGCGTCTCCCGCTACTGCAATCTCACCTGCCATCGTCACGGCGTCATCCATGGAATCAGCAGAATACAGTGTCGTTGAGCCATTCAGGCATTCTGCAAGCCGAGGACCATCCGCTCCGATCGCAATCACAGCTTTCACGTATTGATTGACCGGATCACGTAATTCTGAAAAATCAGCGCCTTTTCCATCGCCTCCGGCAATCAAAACCAGCTTGCCTTCAATATCCTCACCCAGCCCTTGAATGGCAGCAATCGCTGCGCCGGTGTTGGTGGCCTTGGAATCATTAAACCAGCTGACGCCATCCTTTTCTGAGACCCACTGACAACGATGAGGTAAGCCAGGAAAAGTGCGGAGCACCTCCAACATTGCAGGCAAAGGAAAACCTGCCTGATGCCCAATCGCTAGTGCCGCCAGCGCATTAGCATGGTTATGCCGACCACGAATACGGATTTCACTGACCGGCATCAGGCATTCAAAACCACGAGCCAGCCACGTCTGCCCCTTCTCACGACGCAGCCCAAACTGGTTCAAATCCGGCTCTTTTAGTGTGAAAGCGATTTGTGGCACAGAGTCAGGCACCAGTGGATAACTCAGGGCATCATCACGGTTATACACCGCAGACTGGCAACCTCGGTATATCATCTGCTTGGCCTGATGATAGTCCGCTACACTGCTGTAGCGATCCATATGATCCGGCGTCAAGTTCAACATTACCGCTACCTGCGCACGCAATGAGAGCGTGGTTTCCAGCTGGAAACTCGAGAGTTCAAGCACATAGAGTGATTCCCCCCCATTCTCCAGCAGCTCCAGAACAGGCACGCCGATATTTCCGCCGACACCGACATTGATGCCTGCCGCTTCAGACATCAAGCCCACCAGCGTCGTTACCGTGCTCTTGCCGTTGGAGCCGGTGATCGCTATTACCTGTGCAGCGGCATCTCGGCAAAACAGCTCAATATCGCCGACGACTTCAACACCGGCGGCAATGGCCGCTGCAATTGCCGGTTCCTTAAGGGAAACGCCGGGACTGACAATCAGTTCATCCGCACAGGTCAGCAGTTCTGCATCAAACGAACCGGTGACAACCGTTACATCAGGGTACTGTTGACGAAAAGCGCAAAGACCGGGTGGCGATTCACGGGAATCCACCACGCTGAAAGGCAACTGCCTGGCAGCCAGGTAGCGAGCACAGGCTACCCCGGTCTTTCCAAGACCTATGATGATCCGACGCTTGTCACTGCCTATCAGCTGCCCGTTCAACGCACTATCCTTAACGAATTTTCAGAGTTGCAAGACCAATCAACACCAGAATCAGGGTAATAATCCAGAAACGGACAATGACCCGGGGCTCTGGCCAGCCCTTCAATTCATAGTGGTGGTGCAATGGCGCCATCCGGAAGATACGGCGCCCTGTCAGTTTGTATGAAGCCACCTGCAGAATGACCGAGACGGTTTCCATCACAAACACACCGCCCATAATGAACAGCACGATCTCCTGCCGAACAATGACGGCGATAATACCCAGCGCGGCCCCCAGCGCCAGAGCACCAACATCCCCCATAAATACCTGTGCCGGGTATGTGTTGAACCAGAGGAAGCCCAAGCCGGCACCTGCTAAGGCACCTGTAAAGATCACTAACTCACCGGCGCCACTGATATAGGGAATATGCAGGTAACGAGCGAATTCAACATGACCGCTGAGGTAAGCAAAAATGCCCAGTGCAGAGCCAACAAGCACCGTCGGCATGATCGCCAGACCATCAAGACCATCGGTGAGGTTGACGGCATTACTGGTTCCAACAATGACCAGGTAGGCAAACAGAATGAAGAACGGTCCCATATTCAAGGCAATGGTCTTGAAGAAGGGGACAATCAATGCGGTTTCCAGCGGTGTAGATGCAAGGGAATAGAGATAGATGGCTGCACCCGCACCCAGCACAGACTGCCAGAAATATTTCCAGCGCGCCGGCAATCCGCGAGAGTTCTTTTCCACCACCTTGCGATAGTCATCCACCCAGCCAATCACACCAAAACCCAGCGTGACTGCCAGCACCAACCAAACGTACTGGTTTTGCAGGTTACTCCACAGCAGCGTACTGATCGCAATAGCAATCAGGATCAGTGCCCCACCCATGGTCGGGGTGCCCGCCTTGCTCAGATGCGACTGTGGTCCATCATCACGCACGGCCTGACCAATCTGGTAAAAGCTCAACTTGCGAATCATCACAGGACCGAGGTACAGGGAAATTCCCAGCGCCGTGAGAACCCCAAGAATGCCCCGCAGGGTCAGGTATTTAAAGACTGAAAACCCACTGTAAAACTGCGTGAGATAGTCCGCCAGCCATAGCAGCATCAGCGATTCCCCTCTTCCGGCTTTTTACAAGCCCTGACCACTTCATTCATTCCCATGGACATGGATCCTTTCACTAAAACCGCACAATCCGGCCCCAGGCGAGGCAACAGATCTTCGATAAGTAACGTTTTATCTGTAAAGTGAGCCCCGGCACCTTTCCAGGACTCTTGAGTCTTCTGTGTTTGCTCACCGTAGGTCAGCATAATATCGACACCCACTTCCCGGGCATGCTGCCCCATTGCCAGGTGTCCTGCCTCAGACCGATCGCCCAGCTCCACCATGTCGCCCATCACTAGAATTTTTTCTCCCGGACAGGCTGCCAAAACATCAATCGCTGCACGGGTCGATGAGGGGTTGGCATTGTAGCTTTCATCAATGACCAATGCGCCACCAACACCGCGGAAGCGCTGACCACGTCGCATATACGGTTGGGCATTTTCCAAACCACGAGCAACCGCTTCCAGCGAAAAACCTGCCGCCAAAGCAACAGCCGCAGCAGCGCAGGCATTGGCAACCTGGTGCTCTCCCCAGAAATGAAGGTGCACAGGCGAGGATTGACCGGCCATATGCAGGTGGAAGTGCATGCCATCTTCCAGGGATTGAATATCACTCGCATAACAGTCGGCCAACGCATTGAAGAGACTGAAACTCAGCGTCTTTCTTCCAGACTTGCGGAGAACCCGATCCAACCATTCGCCATAGGCCGGGTCATCAAGATTAAGAATTGCAGTGCCGTCATCCGGCAGACTGTCATAAATCGCACCTTTTTCAGCCACAACACCGGCAAGGCTACCCAGTCCGGAAAGATGCGCCTCCGAAGCATTGGTTATCAGTGCAATCTGCGGCGCACCGAGTTGAGCGACATACTCAATATCACCCGGTTGATTCGTCCCCATTTCAATCACGGCGTACTGATGCGTTTCATCAATACGACTGAGAATCACCGGCACGCCGAGATCATTATTCAGATTGCCTTCCGAAGCCAGCGTCTCACCGACTTCGCGGCAGATAGCGGCAATCATTTCGCGGGTCGAGGTCTTGCCACTGCTCCCCGTAACGCCTACCACAGTTCCATGAAAACGCTGGCGATTAAACGCACCAGCCTGCCCTAACGCGAGACGGGTATCGGAAACCATCAACAATGGCCCTCTTACGCCTTCCGGCACACGAGACACCACAGCGCCTGCAGCACCACTATTCAACGCCGCTTCAACATAATCATGGCCATCGAAGTTCGGCCCGGTTAAGGCTACAAACAACTGCCCGGGCTTAAGGGTACGTGTATCAATGCTGATATCTGAAAACGAGGCATCGCCTCCGATCAACTCAGCGCCCAGCGGCTGAACCAGATCCGATAATGTTGTATTAATCATCCGCTTACCCTCCTGTCCAACGCCTGCCTGACTTCACGCATATCACTGAACGGATAACGAACCCCGTGAATTTCCTGGTAATCCTCATGCCCCTTACCCGCGACGAGGATGATATCGTCATTACCAGCCTCAGCCACGGCGACAGCAATCGCCTCGGCACGATCCGGCACAACTTTCAATTTGTGATCACGAAGCTCTGTCGGGATACCCGTCATAGCATCTTCAATGATTTTCAGAGGATCTTCGGTGCGGGGGTTGTCGCTGGTCAGCAGAACACGATCAGCGCCTGCTAATGCTGCTTCTGTCATCAGTGGTCGCTTACCACTGTCACGATCACCACCGCAACCAAAGACACAGGTGACCGTCTGGCCACCATGATCACGAAGCGCCCCCAGCACACTACGAAGTGCATCAGGGGTGTGGGCATAATCCACGACGACAGTTGGTTGAGCCGTACCACCAAGCGTCTCTAAACGTCCTGGCACATTATCCAGCTCAGGAATGAGAGCCAGAATACGATCCAGCGCAAATCCCTGCAGACACAAGACGCCAATAACGGACAACAGATTGCTCAAGTTGAATTTACCGAGCAGCGCAGTCGACAAACGCCCGCCTCCCCAAGGGGTATGCAGATTGGCAACCATCCCCTCAGGAGAAAAAACGATATCTGACAGATGGATATCTGCTTTATCCGAACGAACTGAGTAGGTGATGCAGTTAACCTGATTCTCTGTCGCTGCGTTCAGCATCAGGTCTGCCCACTCATCGTCAAAATTGATCACCGCATGTTGCAAACCTGGCGAACGGAAAAGTTCAGCCTTGGCTGCAGCGTAAGCTTCCATTGTCTGGTGATAATCCAGATGATCGCGGCTCAGATTGGTATACACCGCAGTGTTAAAAGCAATGCCACTGACTCGCCCTTGATGAAGACCGTGAGACGACACTTCCATCGTCAACCAGGGCACTGACTTATCCACCAGCCCGGCCATAAATCGCTGAACCGACAGGTTATCGGACGTGGTATTTCCGGCAGGTACTAAATCAGGAAAAACACCATTACCCAGCGTGCCCATCACACCACACGATGCATCAAGTCGACTCAGTAACTGCGCAATAAAATGACAGCAGCTGCTTTTACCATTGGTGCCTGTTACACCGATGACTTTCACATGCTCAGAGGGATTCCGGTAAAAACGACTCACCAACCCACTAAGTTGATCTTTGAGATTAGTAACCGCCACAAGCGGCACAGTAGTCGCAGGCAATGCATTGCCCGTTTCCGCAAGCACAGCACAGGCACCGGCCGCTACAGCCTGCTCGATATACTGGCGACCATCACTACTCAATCCCGGCAGTGCCAGAAACAGATCTCCCGCCGTCACCTTGCGACTATCGAGCACCAAATCACGGATAGCGACATCCGCCACCACCGGCGGCAGATCCAGCCATTCCAGTAATCGATTCAGTGTCACCTGCTCATGCTGCATACTGTTCATCAACCTTTGATCCTGGAGTACTTCTGAACGTCAGCCAGCGTCTTTACACCCGACTCATCTGGCGCAACGCCCAACACCCGGAGCGACTCGCCTGCCACACGGGAAAATACCGGCGCTGCGACCAGCCCGCCGTAATATTTGCCATTGGCAGGGCTGTCAATCACTACCACCATAACGATTCGCGGTGCATCCGCCGGAGCAATACCGACAAATGAACCGATATGCCGCGAATCGGTGTAACCTTCTTTCCCGAGCTTTCGCACCGTGCCTGTTTTGCCTGCAACCGAGTAGCCATCGAGCTTTGCTCGCGTTCCGGTTCCGCCTTTGGCAACCACTGTTTCCATCATGGTTAATACCTCATGCGCCACATCTGCACTCATAACCCGAGTACCTTCAGGCGGGATATCACGCTTCAACAGGGTTACTGGCTGAAACACACCGCCATTGGCCAATACCATATAAGCCTGCGCCAGTTGTAATGGGGAAACTGTCAGACCATAACCATAGGCGAGTGTCGCCGTTTCAATCGGCCGCCATTTCATGCGGTAAGGCAACAGGCCAGTACTTTCTCCGGGAAAGGCTACGCCTGTGGATTGCCCAAACCCGACTTTCTGAAACAGGGAGAGAATCGTGTCTGGCCCCAGATCCAGTGCAATCTTACTGACACCGATATTACTGGACTTGGTAATCACTCCCGTTACGTCCAGCTTGCCGTAGTTTCTGACATCGCTGACGGTATCCTTCCCGATACGCATCTTTCCCGGCGAGGTATCAATGGGTGTGTGAGGACTATAGCGGCCGGACTCCAGTGCTGCTGCGATCGTCAAGGGTTTAATCACCGAACCGGGTTCAATCTGGTCGGTAATCGCACGATTACGTACACCCGCAGGGTTCAGCCGGCTGCGATTATTCGGATTGAATGTCGGCTGATTGGCCATGGCCAGAATTTCACCGGTTTTGACATCCAGCATAACGAGGGAAGCGGCACGGGCCTTCAGGCTCTGTACCGCTTTTTGCAGTTCTTTGTTGGCAAGGTATTGCAGCCTGAGGTCGATACTCAGCATCAACTCCTTACCCGGACTGGCGCTGCTGACCACTTCGGCTTCCCGAACCAAATGACCTCTGCGGTCTTTCAGGACACGCCACTTACCCGGTTCGCCCGACAACCAGTCATCGAAGGCTAACTCAATCCCTTCCTGCCCCTGATCATCAATATTGGTCAGCCCCACTAGCTGAGCTGCGACGGAACCTGCTGGATAGTAACGACGGTATTCATCAATGGAATAGACACCCGGCACTTTCAACGCCATGATCTTTTTGGCTTCTGCCGGCTCAATCTGTCGTTTGAGGTAGATAAACTCACGCTTCGCGTTGGCCCTGAGTTTTTTGCGTAGATCCTTGGCCTTCACGTCCAGTGCTGTCGCAAGTGCGGACACATCTGCACCCGCAGTAATCAGCTCTTCAGGATTGGCCCAAATGGAAACCACCGGTGTGCTCACAGCAATTGGCTTGCCATTCCGGTCAAAAATAATACCCCGGTGTGCAGGAATGGTTTCATGACGCACACTGCGCTTGTCGCCCTCATTCTGGAGAAAAGGACGATCCACGACCTGCAGCTCGGCGACCCGCCAGACAGTGACGGTAATCAGCAGCACGATCAGGCCTTCAACAAAACGGAAGCGCCCTTTATAGGGGGTTGTTTTTCTGCGCCGGTTCATGGTTCTACCAGGATCACCTTGTCCTTGTGAGGCATCTCCATTCCCAGCTGTTTAACCGCCTGCCGTTCAATCTGGCCATGGGCAGTCAAGGTGCTGTACTGCAACAGTAGCTGTCCCCACTCCTCCTGCGTCTTGTTTTTTCGATTCAGTTCCGCCTGGTACTGGTTAAACGCCTGACGGTTCAAATGTGCCACGTACGCTACGGCTACCGCTGAACAAAATACGGCAAAAACCAGAGCCATCAGCCCTGGTCGGATACTCGCCAGTAAAGCTTTCAGCGGTAACCAGTCCATGCCGCTTATCCCAGCTTCACTGCCACACGCATGACCGCACTGCGCGCCCGCGGATTAATATCCAGCTCATCCTTGCCCGACTTGATGGCCTTGCCGCAGCTTTTAAGACGACGCGAGGCATTCAGCTGGTCTTCCGTCAGCGGCACCCAGCTGGGAATATCTGTGTCACCCTTCTCATGCTTACGGATGAAGCGCTTCACGATCCGGTCTTCCAGCGAATGGAAACTGATGACAACCAGTTTGCCGCCGGGCTTCAACGCCTCAAGCGCCTGCTCCAGTACACGGTTCAGGTCATCCAGCTCGCTGTTGACAAAAATCCGGATACCCTGAAAAGCACGAGTCGCCGGGTGCTTACCTTTTTCCCAGGACGGATTGGCTTCCGAGATGATATGCGCCAACCGTCCGGTGGTCACAATCGGTTCGATCTCTCTTGCCTGCACGATCGCACGCGCCATCCGTCGGCCAAAACGCTCTTCACCAAACCGCTTCAGCACATCGGCAATTTCCGCTTCATCCGCTTTGGCAATCCAGTCAGCCGCGCTAATGCCATGCTCGGTGTTCATGCGCATATCCAGCGGACCATCCTGAAGGAAGCTGAAACCTCGCTCCGGATTGTCAAGCTGCGGGGATGAAACCCCAAGATCCAGCAACACACCGTCGACCTGCTGTTGACCAACAAACTGCTCCAGCTCCGCAAACGAACCATGGCAGATCTGGAACCGGCTATCGGCCTGCGTCAATGCATGACCCACAGCAACCGCTTCCGGATCCTTGTCGATACCAATCAGCCGACCATCGCTGGACAATTTTTCCAAAACCGCGCGACTGTGACCGCCACGACCAAAGGTACCGTCGACATACAGCCCTTCCGGCGAACTGACCAGCGCCTCAACGGCTTCAGACAGTAAAACGGTCTGATGCCTGAATTGTTCGTTCATACTTTCCAACGGACTCACAACGACAGTGTCTGCAACTCCTCCGGGACCTGGTCTGCACCGCCGGTTTCCTGCAAATAGGCATCACGGCGTTCGTTCCAGCAGACCTCATCCCAGAGTTCAAATTTTTTCCCCTGCCCCAGCAATACAGTTTTCTTGCCTAGTCCGGCGTAATCACGCAGCAGCGGGGGAATCAAAATCCTGCCACTGCCATCCATTTCCAGATCCGTCGCATGACCAATCAGGAGTCGTTGAATCCGTCGACTCAAGGGATGAAAACTGGGCAGGGACTCAATCTTGGCCTGAATGATCTCCCATTCATCAACGGGATAGATCAGCAGGCAACGCTCTTCCGTATCAATCGTGGCGACCAGGTGCCCTTCACAGCGCATCGACAATACGGAGCGGTAGCGTGTTGGAATGGCCAACCGCCCTTTCGCATCCATATTGATCGCGTTGACGCCCCGGAACACTCAGCTGTCCTCTTTTTATTCCCTGGACCGAATACCAGATTATCCCACTTTTAGCCACTTTATCCCACAGTGCCACACTATAGAAACCCCCAAAATCCGGGTCAAGGCAGGGAATCACCTAGAAAACCTATAAATATTAAGGCCTTAGACAGCTATTCAGATATTGATACTCAACCTGAAAAAGTGGGGAAACGCTGATATTCCACCATCCGGAGGACAGAACAAGATAGCAGCACCCTCTCAGAAGCGCTGAGATAAAACCGCTGCTCAAAAAAAATCCTCTCACCGACAAATCGACGAGAGGATTTTCAACATAAGTGGCGAGCTGGCCTGTAAGCCGGGTTCTGTAGCACCTGCAAACAGGTCTGACAGTCATTCATCTGGGATGCATGTCACCATGCACCTCTAGCAGCCTACCCGGATTCAGTGCGGGTCACACCATCGAATCCCTATTTGGCCTTGCTCCAGGCGGGGTTTACCGTGCCGTGAACTGTTACCAGTCACGCGGTGCGCTCTTACCGCACCCTTTCACCCTTACCGGTCTACTCCGTTGCCGGAGTTGACTTAGGCGGTCTACTCTCTGCTGCACTTTCCGTAGGCTCACGCCCCCCAGGCGTTACCTGGCGCCTTACCCTATGGAGCCCGGACTTTCCTCCACCCCATTTCAGAGAAATGAGACAGCGACTGCCCGGCCAGCTCGCGACGGCGCAGAATAATCAAAACCCCCCGGACACTCAAGCGAATTTCACCAGTAATTCATCAATTACTAGTCGCGCCCATCATTTTTGAGGGTTAACCCGTATTCGTAGAGTGTTTTTTTCTTAATGCCTGTAATTTTGGATGCTAGCTGGCTGGCCTGTTTCAGCGACAATTCTTCCAGCAAAATCACCATGAGATTCGCACTACTTTCATCAATACCACCCACCTTTGACGATTCAGCACCACGCACCAATACCACAAACTCGCCTTTTTTCTGATTAGCATCCGCTCTTAGCTGTGACAAACATGCATCAACCTGCCCGGCAAGAACTGTTTCAAACGTTTTCGTCAATTCACGGGCAATAACGATATCGCGCTCAGCCCCCAGAACCTCCGACATATCAGACAGGGTTTCTTCAATCCGGTGCGTTGATTCATAGAAGATCCAGGTATGCTCAAATCCGGACAGCGCCTGCAGCCGCTTTCTGCGCGCAACGGATTTTGCGGGCAGAAACCCTTCAAAGAAGAACCGGTCAGAAGGCAGACCCGATACACTCAACGCTGCAATCAAGGCACAGGCTCCGGGAACCGGCACCACGCGATACCCGGCTTCACGCACCGTCGCCACCAGGAAGTAACCCGGATCAGAAATCAACGGCGTACCAGCATCTGATACCAGCGCTACCGACTCACCGGCTGCCATTTTCGCAACAATCTGTGCACTGCGATCACGCTCATTATGCTCATGACAGGCCAGCAGAGGCTTTCGGATCCCCAGATGATTGAGCAACCGCGCCGTGTGCCGGGTATCCTCCGCCGCGATAACATCGACCGAACCCAGCACCTCGACAGCCCTAGCGGTAATATCCCCCAGATTACCAATGGGCGTGGATACTATATACAGACAGGCTTCATTCATCGGGTTTACTCAAACTATTAACCGGGATCGCTAGAGATGCGTCCGGCACTTGGTTAAAATCCACGAAGGGTACAGGTGACAACGATAACCTGCCAACCCAAAAAATCGTGACGCGTTCAATCTGTCCATTTTTGCCAGAAGGTGGCCCATAAGTGAGTTTCATATCCCGGCCAGGATTATCCATTGGCGTACTTACACTGACCCTGATACTGGCAGCCTGTTCAACCGCTCCTCGCCAGACGACTTATGATGGCACCATGCCGGACACCTCCCGCATGACGGTAGACGGCATGCTGTTAAAGGCTCAGAAATCGACTTATCCAGCCAAGGGGCAACTCTTGCTTTTGGCTGCCGGCACACTACTGGATGAAGACAACCTCGAACGGGCAAGAAATACGCTTGACCGTATTGAACCCGGCCGCCTGGATGACAACAACCGGAATAACTACAGCCTTCTGGAAGCGGATTACGCCATCCTGACCCATGACAGCCGCTCGGCACTGGAATGGCTATCAACCGTCAGCACCTACAACCTGAAGCGCGCCCAACGGGTTAAATACCACCAGATCAAAGCCCGAGCCTTTGAACTGGAAGGCAATTTCAACCGGAACATTGAACAACTGGGACAAGTCTTACAATACCTGCCCAAAGAAGATCACCCGGCATTGTACACGACATTATGGAGCAACCTGCTGATACTGAATGAAAGTCAGCTGCTGGATCTCCTGATGGCAACACCACCCGACACGCTCAAACCCTGGATCGAGCTTGCCGTGATCTACCGCACACCCGGCGAACTGGAAAACCAGCTGACTGAACTGCAAAGCTGGGAGCAGCGCTGGCCTACCAGCGATGCTGTACGCTATTTACCACAAAGCATCACTGACCTGAAAAATGCAAAACCTTATCAGCCCGAAAAAATCGCCCTGCTGTTACCACTGAGCGGACCACTTGCACAAGCTGGCGAAGCGGTCAGGGAAGGCTTCATGGCGGCTTACTATGAGGCAGCTAAAAAGAAACTGCAGGTGCCAGAAATCCAATTCTACGACTCCGCCTCCGGCAACCCTGTAGAGCTTGCACAAACTGCTGAAAATGACGGCGCCGGACTCGTGATTGGCCCTCTCGGCCGTAACGCGGTAGAAAGTGCAACCTCCAATAGCCAACTGACCATCCCGCAATTAACCCTCAATTACGCAGATACCTCACAGAGCCTTTCGCCTATCTACCAGATCGGACTGGCCGCAGAAGACGAAGCCAGGCAGGGGGCAGACAGAGCCTGGAAAGATGGCTTCCGACACCCCGTCATCCTGATCCCAGACAGCGACTGGGGCCAGCGAGTGGCCAACGCCTTCAGTCAGGAGTGGCAGGAAATGGGTGGCGAGGTACTCACGACGGTTCGCTACACCGGTAACGGCGACTTTAATCAGGCGGCATCCAAACTGCTTCTGGTCAACGAGAGCCAACAGCGAGCCAATAATCTTCGGCGCATTTTGGGTAAAAAACTCGATTTCACCCCACGCCGCCGCCAGGATGTCGATATGATTTTCATGGCCGCTTCAGCAGCCAATGGGCGACAGTTAAAACCAGCGCTGGATTTTTACTTCGCCTATGACCTGCCGGTTTACACAACATCCGGCATCTACAGCGGCCATCAGGATCCCGCCAAGGATCGCGACCTGAGCGGCATTCGCTTTCCTGTCATGCCCTGGTATCTCAACCGGGATTCCGCATTGAAAGACGTCATAACCCAAGAGTGGCCCTCAAGCACCGGACAATACGGCAGCCTGTACGCCCTGGGCGCAGACGTCTGGCGTCTGTACCCCAGAATGGAACAAATGAGCCGCTCAGCCGGTGCCCAGATGTTCGGCGCCACCGGTACATTGAGCATCAATGCACAGGGTTATGTGGAACGCCGCCTGATCTGGCAATATTTTGATAATGGCCGCCCCAGACCGCTCACCCGGGAATACAGCGCGAGAAAGACACATGCCATACACGTCCTGGATAGCAACGATCAGGAACCCACAGGGTAACCGGGCCGAGCAGGCTGCCCAGCGTTTCCTGGCGAAACAGGGATTGACCCTGGTCGCCAGGAATTACGCCTGGCGCGGTGGCGAACTGGATTTAGTCATGAAAGACAGCGAAACCTTGGTTTTCATTGAAGTTCGCTACCGGAGCCAGGATGAATTCGGTTGCTCCGCTGAAAGTATTACCTGGCAAAAACAACAGAAACTCATCAGAACAGCACAACATTTTCTTCAACAGCACAGACTGACTGACAAGTCAGCCTGTCGCTTTGATATAATCACCGCAAAACCTGATTCATCCCGCCAAGGGACACTGCAAATCGGGTGGATCAAAAACGCTTTCAGCGCCTGACAGGACTAACCCATGCTTGAACGCATCACCTCACACTTCTCCGACAGCATTGATGCCAAAATCCGTGCTGCGGAAACACTGCCACCGCTGATCGCCCAGGCTGCAGAACTGATTGTTAACGCCCTGATCAATGAAGGGAAAATCCTGACCTGTGGTAATGGTGGCTCCGCAGCTGATGCCCAGCACTTTTCCTCTGAACTGCTGAATCGTTTCGAGCGGGAAAGACCCTCACTGCCGGCCATTGCCTTGACGACAGACTCGTCAACCCTTACTTCCATCGCCAACGACTACAGCTATAACGAAGTCTTTGCCAAGCAGATACGCGCACTGGGTCAGGCAGGCGATGTACTTCTGGCCATCTCCACCAGCGGCAAATCACCCAATATCGTGCAGGCAGTACAGGCTGCCCATGACCGCGAAATGACCGTCATTGCATTAACCGGAAAAGATGGCGGCAACATGGCCAGATTACTGCATCCTGAAGATATCGAAATTCGTGCACCCAGCACCGTCACGGCACGCATTCAGGAAGTTCACCTGCTAGTTGTTCACTGCCTGTGCGACTTGATTGACGAATGCCTCTTTGGAGCCGTCGAATAAACTGCCGATTAAATAATCAACTAACCGCTTCACCCTGACGCGTCATCGTAAAAACACAAGGGATCCTGACCATGCAAAGAACAAGGGCTCGTGGATTGCGAGTTTTCACCATCTCTATTCTGCTGACCGCATTCCTGGCAGGCTGCACCACCACGCTGACAGCAATCAATAGCGAGCCCATCCAACAGGATCCATCCTCACGCTCATGGGGTGCCTGGATTGATGATCAAACCATCGAAACCGTGGCCAGCGTTAACATCAAAAAAGCCGACCCCTCATTTGCCAACAGTCACATTGTCGTAATCAGCCACAACGGCATTGTACTTCTGGTAGGCCAAACGGGCTCAGCAGCCCTTAAGGAACTGGCAGGCAACACCGTTAGAAACGTACAAAAAGTTCGCAAAGTATATAACGAACTTGAGATTTCCGGCCCAACCACTATGCTGGTTCGCTCTGGCGACAGCTGGATCACCTCGAAAATCAAGGCTCGCATGGTTGCAGAAAAAGACTTTCCTTCAGGCAATGTCAAAGTCATTACCGAAAACGGTACGGTATATCTGATGGGACTGGTAACACCGGAACAGGCAACCACAGCGGTCAACATCGTAAAGCAGTCTTACGGCGTTCAAAAAATCGTGAAGGTTTTCGAATACATATAACCCTAAGCCTTTCCCATAAAAAAACCGCTGTTTCAGCGGTTTTTTTATGGTGCAGTCACTACTTGACCACTTTGAGACTGGGGCGCCCCTTTGGCGGCCTGCCAGGCCCTTTCGGATCAGGCTCTGGCGAAGGCTCTTCTTCATTCACCTCAGAATCGACCAGATGCACACCTTCCGGCTGAGCCTCAACCTCAAAGACCATGCCCTGACCATTTTCCTTGGCATAAATTGCCATGACCCCCCCCACAGGCACACAAACCTGGAACGTCCTGCCACCGAAACGAGCCAGAAACATGACGGCCTCATTTGAGACATCCAGATCGCGGATAGCCATCGGCGCCAGATTAAGCACAACCTGTTCCTCACCGGCAAACTGATCCGGAACATCAACACCGGGCACCGTTGTATCGACAAGCAAATAAGGGGTGCAGTCGTTATCAACAATCCATTCATACAGTGCCCTGATAATGTAAGGGCGACTGCTGGTCATACTCATTGAAGGGCTCCAGCTTCATTTCCAAACACGTAAAAAAAGGGGGCTTGCCCCCTTTAGTGTATGCCAATCTCAGCGATCAGATACGCATTTCCTTCTCAACATCAGACAGGCTTTCACGGAAAGATTCACGCTCAAACAAACGCTCAGCATACTCCGTGATTGCCTTGGCCTGAGGCGGCAGCTGGATATCCATAACCTCCAGACGCCAGAGAATCGGAGCCACACAGCAATCCACCAGCGTAAATTCTTCACTCATGAAGAAGGGCTTCTCAGCAAAGATGGGCGCAATGCTGATCAGGCTTTCGCGCAATTCCTTACGCGCCTTGGCTGCAACAGCATCCTTGGTTTTGGGATCCAGAATTACATCCGCCAGTGCACACCAGTCTTTCTGAATACGGTGCATCATCAGGCGGCTCTGGGCCCGGGTCACCGGGTAAACAGGCAGCAGCGGCGGATGAGGGAAACGCTCATCCAGATACTCCATCATGACATTAGGCTCATAAAGCACCAGATCACGATCCAGCAGGGTCGGCAGCGTGTTATAGGGATTGATATCGGCCAGTTCCTGAGGTCTGGAATCTGGATTGACATCCTGAATATCGACAGCGACGCCCTTTTCCGCCAACACAATACGAACACGATGGCAGTAGTGATCAGCCGGGTCAGAAAAAAATGTCATTGAGGATCTTTTGGCGACTACGCCCATTGATCTACCCCCACCTGAGGTCATACATGAAACCAAAAACGCGCGCAGCCACAAGTGTGACTACGCGCCAGATAACAAATTTTACCAGATTATAGAAGTTAGTGAACGTCCTTCCAGTACTCCCGCTTGAGCAAATAAGCGACTACGAAGAAAAAGGCCAGGAACAGCAGCACATAAACACCAATTCTCTGGCGATCAAGCTGCATTGGCTCACCACTATAATCCAGGAAGTTGACCAGATCATACATCGCCTGATCGTATTCTTCCGGGCTCATACTGCCTTTATATTCCGGATCCGGCACCAGACCGCACAGCTTTTCACCGGTCAGCGTATCAATCTGACCTTCCGTGTCGCCCGCACAGGTATCAATCAAACCACCCTGCAATTCGAGCAATACGTGCGGCATAGCCACATCCGGGAACACTTTATTGTTTACACCCCAGGGACGCTTGGGATCCAGGTAAAACGTCCGCAGATAGGTATAAAGCCAGTCGGTACCACGAACCCTGGCCACCATGGTCAGGTCCGGCGGTGCCGCACCAAACCACTGTTTGGCCTCACTCTCGACCATACCGTTTTTCATCAGATTACCAATCTTGGCATCCGTGAACACCAGATTATCCATCATAAGGTCATGAGGAATACCGAGATCATCCGCCACCCGCTCATAACGCTGGAACTGGGTTGCGTGACAACCGGCACAATAGTTCATATAGAACTTGGCGCCCCGCTGAAGTGACGCCTGGTCACTCACATCCGTCTCGATACGATCCAGCGGATAACCCCCACCGCCAGCGGCAAATGCAGTAACCGGCAGCAACACAAACAGCCATGTGATGAGTATCTTTTTCATTAGCCGGTCACCCTCTCCGGTACAGTTTTAGTCTTCTCGATACGGGTGTAAAAAGGCATCAGCAGGAAGAACGCGAAATAGAACACTGTTGCCAGTCGCGCAATATTGGTCAGCAAGTCCGTCGCCGGCTGCGTTCCAAGCCAGGTCAGCAAAATGTAATTCAGACCAAAGGCAACGATACAAACCCTGCTGATCATTCCCTTGTAACGCCAGGACTTCACAGGACTTCTATCCAACCATGGCAGGACAAACAGAATTGCAATCGCAGCCCCCATGGCCACTACGCCCAACAACTTGTCAGGAACCGCCCGCAAAATGGCGTAGAACGCACCAAAATACCAGACAGGTGCGATATGCTCAGGCGTCTTGAGACTATTCGCCTGCTCGAAATTAGCGTGCTCAAGGAAGAAGCCGCCCATTTCCGGAAAGAAGAACACCACACTACAGAAGACAAACAGGAATACCACAACACCGACAATGTCTTTTACGGTGTAATAAGGATGGAAAGGAATACCATCAACCGGCACACCATCCGCATTCTTGTTTTTCTTGATCTCCACGCCATCCGGGTTGTTGGAACCCACTTCGTGCAGCGCAATGATATGCATGACCACCAGACCGAGAATAACAATCGGCAGAGCAACGACATGCAGGGCAAAGAAACGGTTCAGGGTAATACCGGAAATCAGGTAGTCACCACGTATCCACTGCTGCAAGTCAGGGCCGATTACAGGAATCGCACCAAACAGGGAAATGATAACCTGAGCACCCCAGTAGGACATCTGCCCCCAAGGCAGCAGATAACCCATGAAGGCTTCCGCCATCAGCGCCAGGTAGATCGCCATTCCGAAAATCCAGACCAGCTCACGGGGCTTTCGGTATGACCCATACAGGAGGGCACGAAACATGTGACAGTAAACAACAACAAAAAACGCTGACGCGCCCGTAGAATGGAGGTAGCGAATCAACCAACCGTATTCCACATCCCGCATGATGTATTCAACGGAAGCAAATGCCGCTTCAGCACTGGGCACATAGCTCATGGTCAGCCAGATCCCAGTCAGGAGCTGGTTAACCAGCACCAGCAGCGCCAGGGAACCAAAGAAATACCAGAAATTAAAATTCTTGGGCGCATAGTATTTGCTGAGATGCTCTTCCCACATTTTTGTCAGCGGAAAGCGATCATCTACCCAAGACAGTAATTTATTTCCCATCAGGCAGCCTCCTCATCGACACCGACAGTCAGAATGTCGTCCCCCTCAAAGGAGTAAGGCGGCACTTCTAGGTTGGTTGGCGCCGGAACCCCCTTATACACTCGACCCGCCAGGTCAAACTTGGAACCGTGACAGGGGCAGTGATAACCACCTACCCAGTTGGTGTCAAAGTCCATCGGCTTGACTTCGGGAATAAACTTCGGCGAACAGCCCAGATGCGTGCAAAGCCCCACCAGCACCAGGATATCTTCCCGGGTAGAGCGGAACTCATTTTGTGCATAATCAGGCTGTTCTGATTCGTTCGATTGAGGATCCCTAACCTTGTCATCCAACTTGCGGATGTTATCCAGCATGTCCTTTGAACGACGCACGACAAACACCGGCTTGCCTCGCCATTCGACGATGACCTGCTGCCCAGGCTCTAGTTTGGATATATTGACTTTAACAGGTGCGCCCGCCGCCTTGGCCTTGGCGCTTGGATTCCAGGATTTGATAAACGGTGTCGCAACTCCCGCAGCCCCCACTGCACCAACTACCGAAGTAGCTGCAACCAGAAAGCGGCGCCGGCCCACATTTACGCCGTCTTGACTCATTCGGCTTTCTCCCCATCAGAGCATCAGCTCATTTATTCTGCATGCCAGGCAAAGCGGTGGGCATATTAGTTAAACTCGGAATTACTGACAAGCACTCGCAATTCCCCTTAGCACCCCACCAACAAACCGCAATGATATAGGGTTTAGCCCCTAAATTAAATGGATGAGATCATACTGGCGCACTTTCCTGGAATTTGCGACGTAAAAACACCCTATTTTGCAACACAAAACAGCAGACATAAAAAAAGCGCCGGTCCGAAGACCAGCGCTTTTGCAGTAATCCAAAAACGAATTAACGCTTGGAGAACTGGGGACGCTTACGAGCCTTGTGCAGACCGACCTTCTTCCGTTCAACCATACGGGCATCACGGGTGACATAGCCAGCCTTGCGCAGAGAAGGACGCAAAGTTTCGTCATATTCCATCAGAGCGCGGGTGATACCGTGACGGATCGCACCGGCCTGACCGTTAGCACCACCACCTTTTACGGTGATCATGATGTCGAAATTTTCAGTCATCTCAACCAGCTCAAGCGGCTGCATAACAATCATGCGGGACGTTTCACGACCAAAGTAGTCCTGAAGCGTACGACCGTTGATAGAAATGCTGCCAGTTCCCTTACGCAGGAAGACACGAGCGGTAGAGGTTTTGCGACGACCTGTGCCGTAGTTCTGAGTTACTGACATGTTGACCCCCGATTAAATAGTCAGTTGCTGAGGTTGCTGTGCAGCATGCGGATGCGCAGATCCGGCATAAACTTTCAGCTTACGCTGCATAGCGCGACCCAGCGGGTTACGGGGCATCATGCCTTTAACAGCCAGCTCGATGACACGTTCAGGCTTGTGAGCAATCAGCTTTTCAAAGCTCATTGACTTCAGTCCACCCGGAAAGCCGGTGTGGCGGTGGTACATCTTGTCAGATGCCTTACGACCGGTCACACGCACTTGCTCGGCGTTGATGACAACGATGTAATCGCCGGTATCAACGTGAGGAGTGTACTCAGGCTTGTGCTTACCACGCAGGCGACTGGCAATTTCTGTAGCCAAACGACCGAGCGTCAGCCCGGAAGCATCTACAATATACCAGTCGCGCTTAGCGGTTTCTGGTTTAGCGCTAAAGGTTTTCATCTATCTATCCGCCTCAATGCTCGCTAACGCGAGTTGAATTCAAACATCACGGCTGTTTAGCCAGCCCACGAACCAATGCAAGGGCTTTAAAACCACCGCGGTTCAAACATTGGGCACTCATTATGGGAAACGGGAGCGGTATTATAGCCAGTTCGAACAGGAAAAAAACCCCGCCAACGGTCAATTGCGGCTATCCACCAGTTTTTTGCGGCTAAAATGTCTGTCACAGCCTGAATGAACGATCGAGCCCCACCATGTCCAAGAGTGTTCTTGTGCCTGTCGCGCACAGCATCGAAGAGATAGAAGCCGTCACCATTATCGATACCCTTCGGCGTGCAGGCGCCACTGTCACGGTAGCAAGCTGCAACGCGGATGGCTCCATCAATGTGGAGGCCTCCCGGGGCGTGCGCCTGCTGGCGGACTGCCCCATCAGCGAGTGCACCGACGCCCATTACGACATCATCGCCCTGCCGGGCGGCATGCCCGGCGCCGAACACCTGAGAGATTGCCAGCCGCTGACCGATTTACTGATCAGCCAGAAACTGATGGGGCACTGGATTGCAGCGATCTGCGCTTCGCCCGCCATTGTTCTGGCGCATCACGGCCTGCTGGAAGGTATCCGGGCAACAGCGCATCCCAACTTTCAATCGAAATTAACCGGCGCCATAGTCATCAACGAACCGCTCATCATTGATGAAGAGACCAAAATCATCACCAGTCAGGGACCGGGTACTGTCATGTATTTTTCACTGAACCTGGCCAAGATACTGTATGGAGAAATCGTTTTCCGCGAGCTGGCCACGGCCATGGTCGCCCACTGGGCCCTCTGAAAGCACTTGCAACCAAGTTATTGGCCCCGTATAAAAAATAGTAATGGCAAGCCGATATATCTCACAACGCGCACAAGGCAGACAACAATAAAGAGGTATCTATGGAACTTGTTTGGCTACTGACCGGTGCAATAGCCCTCTACTGGCTTGACCGTTATCAGGATCAGATTGCTGATCGCATGGCAGGGGAAGCCTTTGACCAGGTCTCTGAAACCCGCAACGGCAAGACCTATTGCGGCAAGACCGCCATCATTCATCGCAAAAAGCATATCGGGCATGTTTTCATGCCACTTTTCCCCTCACTCGACCATGACATCAAGGCGCTGTGCCAGACAGAAGACAACCACTGGTTCTGGTATCACGCCCAGATCAAGAACATGAAGCTGGTACATACCGAAATCAACCCCGTCTCCATTGAAGCGGCACTAGAAGCCATGGATGAAGACGAAGCAGGCACCTGTCGCGAAGAGAAAAGCTAACGATTTCCTCTGGGTACCCACACATGGGTACCCAAAACTCCTTCCAACTATTCCTCACCAGCTACCGCGACAAAATTGACAGACGAACAACCAATGCGGATAGTTACCCGCACGACAGCAGTAAAAACCCTAAAAACAGATGACATCGACACTCCCTCTCGTACTTCAGGAAAAGCTCAGCAAGATTCCAATGCTTAGCACTATGGAAGTCGACTATCGGCTTTATGATGGCAAACAGTTGCAAATTGCCTGCCCACTGTCCCCAAACATTAATGACAAAGGCACTTTTTTTGGCGGTAGTATCAGCGCACTGGCCACCATCTGCGGCTGGACCATGACCAGTCTGAAAGCCCTGGAAGGCAGCGTCAATTGCGATGTCGTCATTGCTGAACAAAACCTGCAATTCCTGGCACCCGCCTGCAGCGAATTGACCGCAACCTGTGAATGTACGGTACCTGAAACTTTCACCAGCCGCTTGCAGGCGGGCCGCCGGGCACGGCTTGACCTGACGGTCTCACTGCATTCTGACGGTGAATGCATCGCCAACTTTAACGGACGCTATGTCGCTGTACCCACATAGGAAACAATGGAATGGATATAACCGTTATCTTACTGGCTGCGGCCATTCTTGCGATTGCCGGTCTGTCCGCATGGGCAATCAAACTCTGGATAGAAGTGTTTAGAAACCGCGCTAACATTCGAAAATCCAATGAACAACACCGTCAGTTTCTTTGCTCCAGCCTGACCATCCTGGCCAAGAGTCTCGTTCATGAGCAGGTTAATCCAACGGAAGGTTGCATTAGGATCAAAACCATTCTGGATATGCTGGATCCTTCCTTGGGTAAAACTGAGGAATACCAGATTTTCACCACCATCTACGACGCAACGACGCATATGCCGATTGGCGAAGCACGAAAAGTCATGAAACTGAGCGAGCGCAACCGTCTTGATAAAGAACGTGAACTACTGGAACAACAGCACAAAGAACACATAAAGCAGGCCGCACAAAACCTGCTGACACAATTCAATGCCGAGAGCATCTTTAAAGAAGCATGAAACAAACGCTCGACATCTCGCAGCTCAATCGCAACCTTACCAAAATGCACCCGGAAGCACGGGTGTTGATTCAGTCGCTACCAGACTGCCCTCAAATACAGTTGGCGTTGCTTGACCCAGCACCAATGAAGCAGCGCCCATTCACGGAAGAAGAAATAAAAACCATCCAGGAATATCCGGCTTACTGGGCGTTTTGCTGGGGCAGCGGTCAGGCTCTGGCAGCCCAAATACTGGATACACCGGGGCTCGTTGCGGGTAAGACAGTAATGGATTTTGGCGCCGGATCAGGCGTTGTTGCAATTGCCGCCTGCCTTGCGGGAGCCCGCGAAGTGATAGCCTGCGATATTGATCCGGATGCACTGCTTGCCTGCCAAATTAACGCACGCATCAATCAGGTCAGCTTCCGAACTCACGACGACCTATTCAGCTTTGATGAACCATTGGACATGCTGATCGCCGCTGATGTCCTGTACGACAGAAACAATCTCCCACTGCTGGAACAGTTCAATGCCATGACCACTGAAGTACTGGTCGCCGACTCTCGCATCAAGGCATTTGATTTCCCACCGTATCAGCGCTTTTCCAGTAGGGAGTGTGGAACAGTTCCAGATCTTGATGAAACCAGAGACTTCAACAAGATAAACTTCTACTGCAACCGCACCATCCGGACAGACTGCCGGGTTCCCGCCAGCCAGGAACCTCTGCCGATTTAAATCAAAAACTACAGAAACGCAAAATTCTCTTCTTTCATACGTGTCAGAGTTCGCGGACAGGCAAGCATTGTTTTTGCGTGTGTTTCAGCACGTGGAAGAATACGGGAAAAATAGAATTCTGCCGTTTGCACCTTGGCTTTGTAAAAAGCCGGCTCGCTGGTACCTTCCACCAACTTACGCTGCGCGGCCACCAGCATTTTCAACCAGTAATACGCCAATACAACATAACCGGAAAACATCAAATAATCGACTGATGCCGAACCCACCGCATCACGATTACGGGCAGCCCGGAAAGCCAAGCGATAACTCAAGTATTGCCATCTCAGCGTCAACGCAGAAACCTTGCCAACAAACGGCAAGACTTTCAGGCGAGGTACACTGTTATCGCTCAATACCAACTTACAATATCCGAGTATTTGTCCCGCCAGCCGATTCAGGTCCTTACCTTTGGACAGCAACACCTTACGCCCTAACAAATCCAGCGATTGAATACCGGTTGTACCTTCATACAGGGTAGATATCCGGGCATCCCGAATGATCTGCTCCATACCATGTTCACGGATATAACCATGCCCACCAAAGACTTGGACACCAAGATTCGCTGATTCGAGGCCCACTTCTGTCAGGAAGCCTTTGAGGATTGGCGTCAGCATTCCCAACTCATCATCGAGCCGGTTACGCTCCGCTTCGGTTTCCGCCTTAATCATCCGGTCAGCCAGCTTGGCCGCATCGTACAGCATCGCGCGACCGCCCTCTGCAAACGCTTTCATAGTCAGCAACATACGACGTACATCAGGATGAACGATCAACGAATCCGCCACTTTATCAGGCTGCTTGGCCCCCGACAGCGATCGCATGGATAACCGTTCCCGCGCATAGGGAAGCGCCCCCTGGTAAGCCAGCTCAGCGGAAGCCAACCCCTGGATTCCTGTACCAATCCGCGCGGTATTCATAAAGGTGAACATGCACTGCAAACCTTTATTCTCAGGCCCGATCAGGTAGCCCTCTGCACCATCAAAATTCATCACACAGGTCGCGGAGGCCTTGACCCCCATCTTGTGCTCCAGGGAACCACAGGTAACACCGTTTCGCTCACCCAGCGAACCATCCGGATTCACCCTGAACTTGGGCACAATAAACAGCGAGATACCCCGCGTTCCTTCAGGTGCGTCCGGAAGCCTGGCGAGCACAATATGAATAATATTCTCGGTAAGATCATGTTCTCCGGCAGAAATAAAAATCTTGGTGCCGGAAAGGCGGTAAGTCTCATCACCATTCGGTATTGCGCGGGTTTTGACCTGCCCCAGATCCGTACCGCACTGTGGCTCAGTAAGACACATGGTGCCGCTCCACTCACCGCTGGTCATGCGCATCAGCCAGGTCTGTTTCTGCGCTTCGGTACCATGTAAAAACAAGGTGTTCATGGCACCAAGCGTCAGACCAGGATACATACCCCAGGACCAGTTGGCCGTACCAACCATTTCCGAAATCATGACCCCAAGGGACATCGGCAATCCCTGGCCTCCATACTCAGGAGGATGGGAAAGCGATTGCCAGCCACCCGCAACATATTGCTGATAGGCCGCCTTGAAGCCTTTTGGCGTGATGACTTCGCCATCCTGCCAATGACACCCTTCCTCATCACCCGAGCGGTTCAGCGGAGCCAGCACATTTTCAGCAAACTTCGCCCCTTCGCTGATAATCGCATCGACCAGATCAGGCGTCGCCTCTTCACCATTGGGCAGCATTTGATAATGGGCCTGCATATCCAGAACATCTTCTGCCAGAAATTTCATATCCCTGACAGGCGCCTTGTACTCAGGCATAGACCATCTCCTGATGAGAACGTGGTTAGACGCTGAGCATTCTGTCGAAAGGGAAAGGCACTGAGATTGGCTGCAAAGTCACTCAGCAAGCACTTTTCAGCCAGCTCAGTGACAACACAAAAAATACCACCGCCCGGTAACCGGTGCGGTGGTATTGATTTCGAGAGTAAATCCGGAAGGTACTAGCTAACAGCTTCGCGCTTTTCCAGCTCTTCAGCCCGCAGGTCCTTACGTAGAATTTTACCAACAGGTGTCATGGGCAGCTCTTCACGGAACTCAATCTGCTTGGGCACCTTATAGGCGGTCAGGTTCATACGGCAGTATTCTTTCATCTCATCCTGACTCAGGGAGCTGTCACTGGGAATGACAAACAGCTTCACCGCCTCGCCGGTTTTACTGTCTGGCACGCCGATGACCGCACAGTTCTCAACCTTCTCATGCTGGGCTACAACATCCTCAATCTCATTGGGATACACGTTGAAGCCTGATACCAGCACCATATCCTTGATCCGGTCAACAATGGCCACAAAACCATCTTCGTTGATGACAGCAACATCTCCAGTCTTGAGCCAACCATCCTCATCAAAGATTTCCGCCGTGGCATCAGGACGCTTCCAGTAGCCCTTCATGACCTGGGGTCCTTTCACGCAGAGTTCACCGCGCTCACCCACCGCTGTTTCGGCACCATCATCAGCAACCGTCTTCAACAGGGTGTTTGGTACAGGCAAACCAACCGTTCCAGTCTGCGCGAGATCACCTGCCGGGTTCATACAGACAGCCGGTGAGCACTCTGTCAGCCCATAAGCCTCAGAAACTCCGCAACCGGTAAACTCTTTCCAGCGACGTCCTGTATCTGCCTGCAGCGCGGTACCACCAGAGAGGGTCAGTTTTAGTCCACTGAAATCACACTTGGCGAATTCCGGGTGATTCAGCAGACTGACAAACAAAGTGTTCAAACCAATAAACGCCGTAAAGCGCCAGGGCTTGATCATCTTGATAAACATGGCCGTATCGCGCGGATTGGCAATAAGGATACTGTGGTTCCCCATTTCCACCATCGCCATCAAATGCACGGTAAAGGCGTAAATGTGGTAGAGCGGCAGGGGGGCAACAATGGTTTCCTTGCCAGCCTCATGCATAGGATTGCCAGCCTCATCCTGCTGACTCAGCATGGCCTGCGCCTGTAACATATTAGAAATCATATTTCGATGGGTCAGCATGGCTCCTTTTGCAACACCGGTTGTGCCACCGGTATATTGCAGAATCGCCACATCATCCGGCCGCGGCGCAGGCGGCTTCCGGTATTTGCCCGCATCCCCTTTTGCCAGCGCCTGACGAAAACGGACGACACCAGACAGTTTATAGGGCTGAACCATTTTCTTAACGTATTTGGCTGCCACATTGATCAGCTGACGCTTCGGCGCTGGCAGCATATCGGCAATACTAGTGACAATCAGGTGTTCAACCGGCGTATCGCTGATGATTTCTTCCACCAAATGCCCGAATACATCCATGAAGACCAGTGCACGGGCACCAGAATCATTGAACTGATGATGCATTTCACGGGCGGTGTAGAGTGGGTTGGTATTAACAATAACTAAACCGGCCTTGAGCGCGCCATAAACGGCAATGGGGAACTGCAGAAGGTTTGGCATCTGGATCGCGATGCGGTCACCCGGTTTAAGATCGGTCTGGGTCTGAAGATAGGTGGCGAAACGGGTACTGTAGTCGTCGATATCCTGAAAGGTCAGGGTATGGCCGATACCGGTGAATGCAGGTCGTTGGGCATACTTACTGACGGATTCTTCAAAGACTGCCAGTATGGAACCGTACTCGTCCGGGTTGATGATATCGGGCACACCGGGTGCGCGCTTACCATGCCAGAAACTCGCTTCCATATTTTTATCACTTTTTTGTTATGTAGTTATGCGACAACCTGACATTACTGTCCCTGCCCAGACATGTCACGGCATTGACATATCTGCCGACTCCCCCGAGTTCGACAGCCATTGGTTGTCCCCTGACTCTTTGTCAGCCTGATGAATCAGACAACGACGGCCTATCATAGCCTGATTTGCGACACAGTTCATGGGTAAGTTGTTGTATTTCATGAATGCGGATTGAAGAAACCGCATTCATGGCAGGCAACTTCCCGGGGGAGTACACCATGACACTGAACGCCACAGGGATCGCCCTTTCCCTGGTCAACCGGTTCGCAGGCTCGGCACTTGCCAGCCGCTATAAACTGCGCAAACCCGCGGAACGACTGGCCTACCACGTCACTCGAACTGGTTTTCGACTGGTGGCATCCGGCCAGCAGACGCTTTCCAAAAAGCGTCGCACCACAACTTCAGCAACAGGCAACAACCATCGTCAACTGTTCGATCTCTCTCTTTCAGAAGAGCAGCGCCTGATCATTGAAAACACCCAAAGACTTGCCAACACGCTGAGAGAACAGGCTGATCAGGCAGAATTTGCCGGTTATCCAACCAAAGACGTCTTAGCCGAATCAGAAGCCCTGGGCCTTAATCTGTTTGTACTTCCTGAAGCCTGGGGTGGTATTAGCTCCGAGGCACCAGCTGAAACCATGACCCTAATCACTGAGCAGCTTGCATGGGGTGACATGGGTCAGGCGCTAGCTCTCCTTGCACCAACTGCCTGCCTATCGGCAATCAGCCGCTGGGGAAATGCCTCTTTACAGGAGAAATGGTTACCCCGTTTTGCTGAAGGACAATTTCTCCCTGCCGCCATGGCCATTCATGAAAATAACATCGACTTTTCCCCAGAGCTGTGTCGCTGTACGGCAACCCGTCACCGCAAAGGCTACCGCCTGAACGGTCAAAAAACGCTGGTTCCATTGGCACAAACGGCAGAATTCTTTCTTGTTAGCGCCAAGACCAACAAGAATACGCCAACCCTGTTTCTGGTTGAGCGAAACAACCCTGGCATTCAAATTGACGCTGCGCCTGCGATGGGTCTGAAGTCGGCCGGATTGGGCACGCTGACACTGTCTAATGTGCAAGTCAGCCCAGACGCCCGTCTTGATTGCAATTTCCAAGTTGAGGACTGGCTCTCACGCTCGCAAATTGCGGCCTCAGCCCTCGCCTGTGGCACCTCCCAGGCTGTCGTTGATTTCACCATTCCCTACTGCAATGAGCGTCAGGCATTTGGTGAACCCATCAGCCATCGACAAGGTGTCGCCTTCCTGCTGGCAGACATGGCGACGGAACTCGACGGCATGCGACTGATGAACTGGCGAGCCGCCAGCCGTTGTGATCATCAGCTTTCTTTTAACAGGGAAGCCTGGCTGGCACACACCCAGTGCAGTGACAAGGGCATGATGATTGGTACTCATGGTGTACAGCTGCTCGGCGGCCACGGTTTTGTCAAAGAGTACCCCGTCGAGCGCTGGTATCGTGATTTACGCGCTATTTCGCTCCTCACCGGTTCGCTACTGGTTTAAGGGACACGGTATGTATCTGGAAACACCAAGAAAATTCAAGGGTCTGGTGAGCCAGGCCAATCAGGTCGCCAAGGCCGTTCTTCGTCCTATTTCCCGCAAATATGACCGCAGGGAACATGAGTACCCTGTTGAGCTCGACATGCTGGCATCCCTGCTGGACGCCATGAATGATGGCGCTGGCAGCGGCACTGGTGCTGGCCGCCTGAATACGGCTAAAGGCGACAGTCACACGGTTGTTAATGGCAGCAACCTCTCTACCGTGCTGGGCTTGACTGAACTTTGCTGGGGAGATGTCGGCCTATCCCTGAGCCTTCCCAGGCAAGGGCTCGGTAATGCGGCTATTGCTGCTGTTGCAGACGCCGAGCAGATGAAAAAGTTCGGCCACCTTTGGGCGGCAATGGCCATTACCGAGCCCGGGGCTGGTTCTGATTCAGCGGCGATCCGGGCGACAGCCAAACAAGATGGCGACGACTACATCATCAATGGTGAAAAGATCTATGTAACCAGTGGTGAGCGGGCTGATGCTGTAGTGGTATGGGCAAGTCTTGATCCCAGCCTCGGTCGTGCAGCGATTAAATCCTTTGTCGTTGAAAAAGGCACGCCCGGCATGGAAGTGGTAAGGCTGGAGAAAAAACTTGGCATCAAAGCGTCCGATACTGCGGCGATTACCTTTACCAATTGTCGTGTGCCTGCTTCACACCTGCTGGGCAATCCGAATATTGACGTACAACGAGGGTTTGGTGGCGTTATGCAAACCTTTGACAACACCCGCCCTGTCGTTGCCGCTATGGCCGTTGGCCTTGCCCGCGCCGCCCTCGAACGCACGCAGGAATTACTCAAAGCACAAGGGATTGACCCCTCCTACAAGGGGGGGCTTTATCAGCGACCAGCGCTAGAGAAGGAACTTCTGGTCATGGAAGCCGAGCTGGAGTCTGCCCGGCTGCTTACGCTCAGGGCTGCATGGATGGCTGATAACGGCCAACCCAATTCCAAGGAAGCCTCCATGGCCAAAGCCAAGGCAGGTCGTACAGCCAATGCTATTACGCTGAAATGTGCCGAGCTCTGCACCGTACGCGGCTACACCGAAGATGAGTTAGTGGAGAAATGGGCCCGGGATTCGAAAATTCTTGATATCTTTGAAGGTACCCAACAGATTCAGCAATTGATTATTGCTCGACGACTATTCAATAAATCGTCTGCAGAATTGAAGTAACAACCACACAATAATAACAATAATGCCAACACGAACAGTCAGCTTTGCCAATATCCTTCGCTCTGGCCTTGCCCTGACACCAGAGCTTCCACAAATTACTACCGGTCTGCTGAAGCTGGTATCACTGCATCCGGAACGTCGGTTATCCATTGGGCGATTACTGGAAAAACAGGCACAACGATACGGCAAACGTCCATTTCTTAAATATCAGGATAAAGTCTGGTCATACGAAGCAGCCAATCGACAGGTCAACCGCTTTAGCCATGCGCTGGCACAGAGAAGCATTCAACCGGGTGATCGCATTGCGATCCTGATGGAAAACCGTCCTGAAACACTGCTGGTCACTCTGGCCGCCTTAAAGCTTGGTGCCATTGCTACCATGCTTAATACCAGTCAGCGAAATAACGCTTTATTGCACAGCCTCACGATTACAAAACCAGCGTTATGTATTGTGGGTGAAGAGTTAATTGAAGCCTTTGACGGTATCAAGCACACGTTGTCCGAACTGCCAGAACATCCCCATTACTTCGTTAACGATAACAGCAATAATTCCACACCTGATGGCTACGAAAATTTCGTTGAAGTCTCGGCAAACATGCCAGATACGAATCCTGATATAACCCGTACTCTGAAGCTGTCTTCACCGGCACTGTATATTTTCACATCCGGCACAACCGGTCTGCCCAAAGCCTCTGTAATGTCACATTATCGCTGGTTCAAAGCCATGGCTGGCATTGGCATGATGTCCCTGCGACTCAAACCAACCGATATTCTCTATTGCGCACTGCCCCTCTATCACAACAATGCATTAACTGTCTCACTGAGTGCTGTCATGGGGAATGGGGCATCGTTAGCTATTGCCCGAAAATTCAGTGTTAACCGGTTCTGGGACGATATCCGCCATTATGGTGCCACCAGCTTCTGTTATATCGGTGAATTCTGTCGTTACCTACTCAATCACCCTGCCAGACCCAATGACGCCGATAATCCGGTAAGAACCATCATCGGTAATGGACTGCGACCGGATATCTGGGAAGCCTTCAAAGAACGCTTCAGAATTCCATCCATCAGTGAGTTTTATGGCGCCAGTGAAGTCAACCTGGTGTTTACCAATGCCCTGAATCTGGACAAGACAGCAGGCACCTGCCCGATGGCTTATGCGGTTGTCCGTTACGATGTTCAGAACGACTGCCCTGTTCGAACGTCCAAGGGGTTCATGGAAAAAGTCAATAAAGGAGAAAGCGGTCTTTTACTGACAAAGGTTACCCGTCGTATGCCGTTTGATGGTTATACCGATAAGGAAGCATCGCAGAAAAAACTCTATCGGGACGTTTTCCGGACGGGTGACAGTTATATCAATACCGGCGACCTCGTTGTCCGCCAAGGCTGGCGACACATTGCATTTTCTGACCGGATTGGTGATACCTTTCGCTGGAAAGGGGAAAATGTCGCCACATCCGAAGTTGAAGCGGCCTTTACCAACTTTCCTGCTGTTGAGCATGCGGTCACATATGGCATAAGCCTGCCAGGAACGGATGGCCGGGCTGGCATGACGGCACTGGTCGTCTCGGATGCCAAAGAAACCCTTAATCTGGAAGCGCTGACCCAACATGTCCGCAAACAGCTACCCGGTTATGCCGTCCCACTGTTTCTCAGAATCTGCGATTCTCAGCAGATGACGACAACCTTCAAATACCAAAAGACCACATTAAAAAAAGAAGGGTTTGATACCAGCCAATTCGACGATCCGGTGCTGGCATTACTGCCCGGAAACCAACAGTATCAGCCTCTGCAAACCCATGAACTGGAAAAAATACGCGCCGGAAAAGTACGCTTCTGATTTCTGTCAGAAGCCGGCATGTCAGAATCTGTCAAATAATTACGCAAGCCCCCGTTAAAAATACGATAACCCATTGTTTTTTCGGGCACCTCAGGCTATCCGGTGGAAATATCCCCCACCATCACATACGCTTTTTTTAGTAGTCAGCGTTTCAATGTTTACGCCATTTTCAGCCGCGCTCCAGGGATTGGATCATGTGCGGGCGAAAGGCCCCATCAGGCATCTCTTTCAATGAATATGGCGACGCTCTGCCACTGCAGGTAATGGACAACAATTTATGGCAGACCAGGTCTGGGTTTTAAAGATTCTGTCCGGCCCCCATGTCGGCGCAGAAATCACTCTGGATGCAGGCCAGTACTCACTGGGCCGGCACGAAGAGTGCGACCTGGTGCTCACCGATAACACCCTCGCCGATTATCAGCTGGAAATTCTCGTTTCTGAGGATAGCGTCGATATTCGGAACCTGGCCGAAGGTCAGGGTGTCTACCTGAACGGTCAAGCTCAGGAAAACCAGTTTACGCTTCAGCCCTTTGTAATCGTGACCGCGGGCAATCTGCATTTTGCCATGGCGCCGGAAGGGGCCACATGGCCCGAACTGACAATGCCCGATCTGACGGCACCTGCACCACCACCGTCTACCCCCTCAGCAGAAGAATCCATTCATTCGGATACTGTTCATGAACAACTGGATGATGAAGACATTCCGGTTCTTGACGACAGACTTTCCGACGATGAACTGACGGAGCTCGAAGAGCAGCATTCCTCCGGTCCCGGCTTTATGGAGAGACTGCGTGCTTTCCTGCCTGCATCGGGAAAAAAGGTAGTAATTCTGGGTGCCGCAGCTGCACTATTAATCGGATTTATCAGCGTTTTTTCCTGGCTATGGCAACTCACCGATCCTGCTCTGGCAGAAGCAGAAAAGCCTATTTCTCATATTCTTGAAGCTGAAAACCTGCGAGCCCTGCAAAACCTTGAAGATGTCACTCTGAAAACACTACCTGACGGCTCCGTGTTACTGACAGGCTACATTGTCGATGGCACGACCAAGCAAGCCTATCTGGATGCGCTCACCGAGAAGTCTGTCCTTTTCAACAACCAGATCATCGCCTTGGATGAAATGCAGGAAAATGCCATGGCGGTGCTGAAAATGCATGGTTACAAGTCACTGACCGTCGCATTGGACACACTTCCGGGCACCCTGATCCTCAGAGGCTACCTGCACACCGTCAGAGATTTGACGAAGATCCGTGAATTACTGCATCAGGAAGTGCATGGGCTGCAGACCATCATTGATCAGCTTGAGTTCCAGAACACCCGCATCAAGACGCTTCGCTCAATGCTCAAAGAAAAGGCGCTGAGCCAGCGTATCAAGCTGCTGGATCAACCCGGCAAAGTGATCATGAAGGGACGTCTCATGGATATCTCTCAGGGGTACCACCTAAAAGAAGTCGTCCGGAACTTTCGGGAAAAGTACGGCAAGCGCCCTGAGCTGGTGATTGATGTCACCCTGCCATCTGCCGATCTAGCCACCCTACAGCCCATCATCAATATCAAGAGCGTCACCATCGGCAAGGAGCCCTTTGTGATCCTCGATAATGGTGAAAAGTACCTGAAAGGCGCCAGGCTGAAAAACGGATATATACTTGAAAGTATCACCCTGGAATATCTGACGCTTCGGCTAGGCCAGGAAAGAATAAAATACTACATAGGAGGCAACCATGGCGGAAGCTGATAACGTCTCCCTGTCGCTGACAGAAGACCGTCTCAGTACCGATACGGACGGTCAGTACAGACAGGAACTGATAGACAGCCTGAATGCAGAGGCCGCGCAGCTCAAGAGCAGCAAGCAAGGCGGGCTCTCTCCCGAAGAGTTTGAGCAGACCGATGCGCTGATCAAGGCGCTGGATGACGCCGTCAAGGTGATCGAACTGACCTGGCTCAAATACCACAAGGCCTCAGGCACGCATTAAGACAGATTTATCCACTTCGATCAGGCCGAATACTGGCACATCTGTGGACTAGACTTAATAGAGGCGCTGGGAACAGGGAGAGGTTCTTATGTCGATTTTGAATAACGGAACTAACAGCATCAGCTTTGATCAGGCAACCGATCGGCTGTCTAACAAGCTGTCTGAATTTGAAAGCAAGCTGGAAACATCCATGCAGGATCTTGATCCCAGTAACCTGGCCGACATGATCAAACTGCAGCAGGATGTGAATAAACTCACCATGCTCTACAGCGTAGACAGCTCGGTTGTCAAAGCCGTCAAGGATACCGCGCAGGGCATTATTCAGAAGATCAACTGATTCAGGGATTTAGGGGGGAACCAGGGACATGGTCACCGTAGAAACCTTAAGACTGCTGGCCGATATCGGGTTTATGGCTACCAGCAATGGGATGTCTGGCCAGGCCAAGTCTATTTTCAAGGCCATCGGTCACATTCGCCCCAACAGTGTTCTGCCACACATTGGCATGGCACTGAACCATCTCAACCTGAACCAGTTTCAGGATGCGCTGGATGTGCTTGAAAAGAAAGCCCTGAAGATCGAGCCAGATAATCCTACCGTTCGTGCCTTTATTGGTATGTCACTGATGTTGATGGGTCGCAACAGCGAAAGTGAAAAGTTCCTGACACCGCTGACATCATCCGATGATCCGCTGGCTGCCAACCTGGCAGAGAACCTGCTGCAGGAACTCAAGCACCACGCCGACAAGAAAAGCGCACCGCCAAAAGCCCCGCATTGAGCAGTACCGGGGCTTTACTGCTCCTTTTGCAGCCACTGCAGCAGATTTTCCTCCAGCGGCTCCTCTGCCGCTAAACCCAGCAGCCAGTTTTCATACACTTCGACTAATTGATCACAAGCCACTTGGTCCAGCCTTTCGATAACATTCACTAACTCAGGCATTACAGGCGTTGTGAAATAATCAGAATCCAGCACCACATATCGACCTTCCCTGTTATTGGGGGCTGCGAGCAGTTCAATAGAATCCGGTAAACGGTAAAAAT
Organism: uncultured Kistimonas sp.; assembly: GCA_964291505.2. Lineage (GTDB taxonomy): Bacteria > Pseudomonadota > Gammaproteobacteria > Pseudomonadales > Endozoicomonadaceae > Kistimonas. The sequence continues at coordinate 2,662,076 of OZ220216.1, forward strand.
CCGGAATACCTCCCCTCGCCCAGGCACGAACGATGTCATCTCGATGACGTGTTATCGGTTCATCAGAGCCTTCTGTTTTCTCATGCTCTCTGATCATCCGATCAGCCATGCTGTTTTCGGTTTTATAGAGTGCCTTCAAGGAAGGCTCACAGAACACATGTAACTTGTTGATATCAGATATTTGCTGTCTATGCTGGTGATGTGTCAGCACAGGGGAGCTGACTGGTAATCCAGTGAGTCCGTTAAGAAAGCGGGTAATCAAGCCTGATTTAGCCATAACCAACAGCAGTGCCTGCCGAAAGCCCTCTGCCACTATGGAAGCATATTGGCTGTGCTGATGAGCATCGTCGGCGATATCATCACTTTCCTCCCAAAACACACCAACTCTGGTTTTCGACAGTGATGACATTTCCCATATCAAACCACCGGCATTGGCCATATCTTCAGCAAGACCTACCACAACCGACTGCGTAAGACTTCGCTTTGCATCCACCAGATACGGCATATCATTTTTTACAAGAATATTGTTATGGTGAGCATCTCCCTGCCCAGTTATCAGCAGGAAGGCTGACAACCACCCTAGTCGACAATACAGCGATTCAGACCACTCATTGCGAGGCGTATTGATGTCCAAATACTCAGAATAACCATAATGGCATTCTGCATGACGAACAGTTTCAACTTTGGCAATCTGTTTCAAACAACCTAATACCGGTTCGTCAGCCCATTGATTAACTAACTCTGCCAGACTCAGCGTCTCATTTTCCTGACAACTATTCACCAACAGGGATTCAATACGCAGGTCTCTTGGCTTATATAAAACTGACGCACCATTACTGAATCGAACACATGTTGTTCCGTGAAAGCCTTGATCCGTTAATGGTTTAAGTCCTGTGATTCGCAGGTCATTCTGATTATCAGCCTCCAAAACTGTTTCAATAAGCAACTGGCTGTCGCTATTCAATCGTCGCATTACTGTTTTGATTGCCTGAAGATCAGCCACCAATCCTGCTTTTAAGTGTCGCCCCCACAACGGAAAATGATCCAGCAACGCCTGTGCCGACAATTGGCAAGCATCAATGGGAATGACCGATTTCGAACAGATTGCCTGAAGCTGATTCAGTTGTTCACAGAGTTTGGCAACTATCGGCATCGTCAGCGTTGATATAACGTCTTCTATCTGCCATTGATCAGCAGTGAGCATTCTGTCTAACAGAGGATACATATAGCGATTAAGAACTGGCTGAATAAGTCCCGCTGTCCATTCATCTGGATATTCGGTGGTTTGCAGAATCTGCCAGATTCTCTTTTTTGAAAGTGCCCCCGTCGCTTTGCCAGCGTCAGATAGCTGCACATAACGCCTCGACTGAATAACCGGTTGCCTGGTTGTTTGCTTCAGCAAGTGATGCTTCAAACCCCACAGGATATTGAACATCACCAGAGGCTTGGCCAGTGCGATGTTGACGCAAAGTTGATCTACCCGTGCACCCAACAGTGCACCTTCCAATACCGCGGTTTGAAGTTGGGCATCCACCAGATGATTGATACCATCGAAACAAACGGCAGCTTCAGAACCCATCAGCACCCTGCGCCCACGCGGCAGGGTTTCAAGAACAACAGAGTCGTCCAGCAGGTTTGACGCATAATGACCGAAAACGGTGGCCATTGATAAACCCGGATAACGGCCGGACGGCTGAAATTGGGTGCGATCAGCTAACTGCCCCAGCTTCTCCACTAATGCTATATAGCTCCCAACAGAAGCTGACCAGGAAAACTGCTTCTCGACTCGACATTGTCCGGCAACCCCAACCAGCTCCCTCTTCTTCTTATCAGCTACAAGCGTCATCAAAACTTCAGACAGAGCTGCTACATCAACCGCGACAGCCTGAGCCGACGCCAGTAAATTCCGTTCGGGTTCATAGTAAGCCGTGGGAGTGACCAGAGCATCAATATCCCCCCAACTTGTCGGAATGAGATAGCCAGAGCGCCCGTGCTCAACCAGATCCCTATAGCCATCCCAGTCTGATAACACCACAGGTAAACCGGAACCCATCGCTTCCAGCGGCGCCAGACCAAACGTTTCCTGAGGATTATCTGCCAGAGAAACAAAGATATCCGCTGCTGCGTAAATGGTGCTGCGCTCATCAGGCGCCATATCAAAGTTGAAGAGCACCCGATCCTCTATCACCAACTGCCCGGCTGTCCGCGCCAGCGACACCACATAATCATCACTGGCTGATGACTGGCCACAGATATAAAGCACAACGTCCTGAGAATTGTGGAGCAGTTCCTCACTCACAATCTCGTTCAGCGCGTGAATCAATGGATGAAGATCCATTTTATTTCCGGCATCAATTCTGCCGAGGTACAGAATGACAATCGCGTCTTGAGGCAGCTCTAACGTTTCTCTCGCCAGTGTTTTCTTGATGGGCGGAAAGTCCGACGGTTCAATCCCCAGTGGTAAAAACTCAATACTGCAATGATCTCTTATGGTTACGCCATGACGATCCCCCAGCTGTTGCTGAACCTCACGCATCAGCTTCTCCATTGCCTGGAAGGCTGCATCGCTGGCACAAAGCAGGGCATCGCAGGATTTCTGGGGAGAAAGACACAAGTTACGAGTAGTCGACAGAGAAACATCCTGACACAAAGAATGTACCCGGCCTGTCACAGGGAACAGTCGGGACGCATAGGCCTCCCTTAATTCCAGCAACGGAGCAATATAGTGATCGCCACAATGAAAGACCGAGTATTCATACTCGGACAAGCACATAGGCAGCAAATGCAATGGGTAAACCTGGATTACAACATCCAGCCCATTAAAATGAAGGTATTGTGACCAATAGGCGTCAACGTCAGGACAGTCATCAGCAACAACGAAAAAGTGAAATTCAGAGAAATTACTGTATTTCACCAACGCCTGCAGAAAACCAATATTCGCCACCCGCAAGCCGTTCTGGTAACTCTCTGCACCTGATTCAGCAGGAGAAAGGATGGTGGCAAAACGCCGCATTACTCGAGCCATGACCGGTTAAGGCATCATCATGGGGTTAATACCACCGCCACCGCCAGGCTCATTGATAATATCCCGCACATACAGGAAACAACTGCCAAAACTCTCCAGAGCTTCCTGAAACTGGTCCAGTTGCAATCCGGACTCCTGCAGGCGTCGATGGAGCCAGTAATGGTCATCGTCCTCATTAATACTGAGACAAGCCCGCTGGGCGCGTATCAAGGGCAGGTTTTTTTCTGCAAGCTTCATTGCCAACTCTCGACGTTTGTCATCCCCTTCAGGCAGTGCTGCAAGCTGCGATTCAAGATAGATACGTCCCGCCCGGGTATAACAAAGAACATCAAATCCATTCATTTTCAGGGTATAACGCCCCTCTTCCGGCGAGATCGGATCCAGCTGGTTAACCCGGGTTAACTCATCCATTAATGTTGTCAGACTCATGGCTCGACCATCCCTGTCACTGGCTGCTGCTGTGGCAATAATTTCGTGTTATTTACATCAGTCTAGCAAGCGTCCGTTATTCGGCCTCCGGACATAAAAAAACCGACCCTTAAGGATCGGTTTTCTCATTTCTAACACTCAGCACTATCAGGCGAACTGACGCACTCCGTTGGGCTCAATATCCGCCGAGAGCTTTTTAAAGCAGACAACCAAAAGGACGAATGCAGCCAGAGATGTCATGAAGCCCATCGTCATGGAATCCGTTATTCCCATCATCAGATAGCCAAAGAACGCCACCAGCGCGACACCACCACTATAGGGTAACTGGGTCATGACGTGATCAATGTGATGACAGGATGCCCCTGTGGAAGAAAGAATGGTGGTATCAGATATTGGCGAACAGTGATCCCCGAAGACTGCACCTGCCAATACAGCGGACATAATCGGCAACAACTGTGCGATCTCTGTACCGGCCGCCATATCACCAGCAATGGGCAGCATGATGCCAAAAGTCCCCCAGCTGGTGCCTGTCGCAAAAGCCATGATGCCTGAGATCACAAACAACAGCGCCGGGATCATGGACGCATCAATAGAGCCGCTGACCAAGCCCGCCAGATACTTACCAGTATCCAGATTGCTGATGACATCAATCAACACCCAAGCCAGTACCAGAATATAAATGGCATCCAGCATAGACTTGGCGCCATCAACAAATGCCTCTGTCACCATGCCTGACGGCAGCTTGTGACGTAACAGCATCAGGATGGATACCAGCAGGCCGACACTACCGCCCATCACCAGCGACGTTGCCACATCGGTATGCTCAAAGGCGCCCAGTACGGTAAAGCTCTGTCCGGCTGTCGCCTGTGCCTGCGCCCCGGTCCACAGGATCGAAAATACCGTGGCAATCACCAGCACAATGATGGGAATCACTAGATCACCCACATGCCCCTTGTCACACTCGGTGATTTCAATCGCACCGGGGGGCTCCCCCTTCGACGGATCATACAGCTGACCTTCCTGCGCCAGCAGTTCATGCCGCTTCATTGGGCCGACATTGAGATCCATCCAGGCAGCAAGAACAACCAACGCCAGCGCAAAAATGGCGTACAGGTTCATCGGCACCATGGAGACAAAGGCAGCAAACGGGGTAATGTCAGTCACGCCATGAGTGATCATGACAGAACCAATCAAGGCAATGATGTAAGCGCCCCAGCTGGAAATCGGTGTGATGACACAGACCGGCGCAGCGGTGGAATCCAGAAGATAAGCCAGCTTAGCTCGGGAAATCCGGTGCCGATCCGACAAAGGCCGGCTGATATTGCCCACCGCCAGGCTATTAAAGTAATCATCAATAAAAATGATGATACCGAGCATAACCGTCAGCAGCTGAGAGCCTTTGCGGGTCTGTATGCGCTTACGCGCCCATTCCCCAAACGCACGCGTTCCCCCGGCCAGCGTAATCAGGCTGGTCATGATACCAAGAATGATCAGAAACAGCAGAATAAATACATTCCACTTGTTCAAGCCATCATCCCAGAACACTTTCAGAAAGGCGGAAGAGAGGTATTTCACAAACAGGGCAGGATCAAAGCTGGTCAGCAGCAGGGCGCCGCAAACAATACCGGCCGCCAATGACAGCAACACCTTGCGGGTGATCACTGCCAGACCGATGGCGACGGCGGGCGCCGCCAGAGAAAGGGACGAAAACTCGAAACTCGCTAATTCCATAACTTCTGATCTCTTAAGCAGGTATAACTGTAGTCCAAAACAGTTACCCTGGTGATAGACGATCAGGAGCGCGATTGAAGCTGCAAAAAGGCCTGCACCCAAAAAGTCAGTACATTCACTTTTCCCACAGCGGTAGCACTCCACGGACCCGGCATCCATCCGCTCTCATCGCGACAAGCAGACGATGACGGATTACACCTAATGGCATGTGTACCGCAGACAATTGCCTGCAGAATACACCGTGACAGTGTGGCGTCTCTTAAACGACACACCAGCCGATGGCGCTGACTCGCTTGACCGGCTTCGGCGGTGTTTCCTTTCACAGGAGATCTCGGGCGTCACCCTACTTCCTGTTACTCTTAAGCACCGCGCCTCTACCAAGAGGAAGACCCTCGCAGTATGCCCCACAGAAAACTTCGCGACAACGAAACACGTACATTCCACCTGCTTTTGTTATCGATACTTACATCGGTACTCAGTCGCGCTTGCACTCAGATATCGCCCCATAAAAAAACCGCCTGAACGGCGGTTTTTTCTCAGCTATTTGATTGAGGATTACTCCCACTCAATTGTTGCCGGCGGCTTGCTGGAGATATCGTAGGTTACCCGAGAAATACCGGCGATCTCATTGATGATCCGTCCGGATACCCGCTCAAGGAAATCATAGGGCAGATGCGCCCAACGAGCAGTCATGAAATCAATGGTTTCTACCGCCCGCAGAGCAACGACGTATTCATAGCGACGGGCATCACCCACAACACCGACGGATTTCACTGGCAGGAAGACCGCAAAGGCCTGGCTCACCTTGTGGTAAAGATCGGCTTTATGCAGTTCTTCAATGAAGATAGCATCAGCCTTCCGCAGTGTATCTGCATACTCTTTTTTCACTTCACCCAAGATGCGCACGCCCAAACCCGGCCCTGGGAAAGGATGACGGTAAACCATGTCATAAGGCAGACCCAGCTCAAGACCAATCTTGCGAACTTCATCTTTGAACAATTCGCGCAGAGGCTCCACCAGCGCCATTTTCATATCTTCCGGCAGGCCACCCACATTGTGATGCGACTTGATCACATGCGCCTTACCGGTCTTGCTGGCGGCAGATTCAATCACGTCAGGATAGATCGTGCCCTGAGCCAGGAACTCGATACCGTCCAGACGGCCGGATTCTTCATCAAACACATCAATGAAGGTATTACCGATAATTTTTCGCTTCTGTTCCGGGTCAGCAATGCCTTTCAGGTTATTCAGGAAACGCTCACCCGCTTCAGCACGAATAACACGCACGCCCATGTTCTCGGCAAACATCGCCATGACCTGGTCGCCTTCATTCAGGCGTAGCAGGCCATTATCCACAAAAACACAGATCAGCTGATCACCAATAGCCTTGTGCAGCAGCGCCGCAACCACACTGGAATCAACACCGCCGGACAAGCCAAGCAATACCCGCTTGTTACCGACCTGCTCACGGACTCGGGTAACGGCATCATCAATAATACGGGCCGGAGTCCAGAGTTTTTCACAACCGGCAATATCAATCACAAAGCGCTCAAGAATACGACCGCCCTGTTTGGTATGGGTGACTTCCGGATGGAACTGAACACCGTAGAAATAACGGCTGTCATCAGCCATCGCAGCAATCGGACAGGATTCCGTGGACGCCATCAGGACAAACCCTTCGGGCATGGTGCTTACCTTGTCACCATGGCTCATCCAAACATCCAGACTCAGGGTGCCATCATCGGCCACATGGTCTTCAATGCCGGTCAGGAGACCACTGCCATGCTTGATGTTGACGCCTGCATAACCAAACTCACGAAGATCCGAGCAGGACACCTTGCCGCCCAACTGCTCAGCCATGGTCTGCATGCCATAGCAAATACCCAGTACCGGCACACCCATTTCGAAGACAATGGACGGTGCCCGCGGGGTATCTTCCGCCGTCACGGTTTCAGGACCGCCGGAAAGAATAATCGCTTTCGGGGCAAAATCACGGATCGCCTGCGCATCCATATCGAAGGCGTGAATTTCGGAATAAACGCCAATCTCACGAACGCGGCGGGCAATCAGCTGGGTATACTGGGACCCAAAGTCCAGTATCAGAATTTTTTGTGAATGGATATCAACGGACATGAGAACTCCTGTGCACACCTGCCGTATTCGTCATCAGCAAGTTCTTATTGTGATGACCATACTGGGCCGGAAAAGTTTCCCGCCCCGTCATCACAGGCTTAATACTTATCATTGCCGGCACGGCGACCTTCACCCTGCCGGCATCTATCATCCAATACGATGATTAGCGAACCCGGTAGTTAGGCGCTTCCTTGGTGATGGTCACATCGTGAACATGAGACTCGCTCATACCCGCATTGGTGACCCGCACGAACTCGGGACGCGTACGCATGGCCTCAATATCGAGGGAGCCGGTATAGCCCATCGCTGCACGCAGACCGCCCATCAGCTGGTGAACGATCGCACTGAGTGTGCCTTTGTAAGGAACACGGCCTTCAATACCTTCCGGTACCAGCTTTTCAACGCCGGCATTGGCATCCTGGAAGTAACGGTCGCTGGAACCCTGTGCCTGTGCCATAGCGCCCATGGAACCCATGCCGCGGTAAGACTTGTAGCTACGGCCCTGGTACAGAATGATTTCGCCCGGCGCTTCATCGGTACCGGCCAGCATGCTGCCAACCATGATGACGTGAGCGCCTGCCACTACGGCCTTGGCCACGTCACCAGAATAGCGGATACCACCATCGGCAATAACCGGTACATCGGTATCTTTGAGGGCTTCAACGACATTGGCAACGGCAGAGATCTGCGGTACACCGATACCGGTTACGATACGGGTGGTGCAGATTGAACCTGGGCCAATACCCACTTTCACACCGTCGGCACCGGCTTCAGCCAGCGCCTTGGCAGCTTCAGCGGTCGCAATATTGCCACCAATGACCTGCAGGTTCGGGTAGGTTTCCTTAACCCAGCGAACCCGGTCAATAACGCCACGGGAGTGGCCGTGAGCAGTATCAACAACAATGACATCCACACCCGCCGCAACCAGAGCTGCGACACGATCAGGAGTTTCAGGACCGGTACCCACTGCCGCACCGACACGCAGCTGACCGTGCTCATCTTTACACGCGTTAGGATAATCCTGGGCCTTACGGATATCCTTCACGGTCATCATGCCGACCAGCTTGCCCTGCTCGCTCACAACCAGCACCTTTTCAATACGATGCTTCTGCAGCAGCTTACGGGCTTCTTCCTGGCTGGTGCCTTCAACTACAGTGACCAGACGCTCGCGAGGCGTCATAATATCGGCAACGTTCTTGGTCAGATCTTCTTCAAAACGAACATCACGACTGGTCACGATACCGACCAGATCACCGTTATCCATCACCGGCACACCGGAGATGTCATACTGACGATAAAGTTCCAGCAGATCGCGAACGGTTGCACCGGTATTGATGGTGATAGGATCCTTCACCACACCACTTTCATGCTTTTTGACCTTACGAACTTCAGCTGCCTGTTGCTCTATGGTCATGTTTTTGTGGATAATACCCAGTCCGCCTTCCTGAGCCATCGCAATGGCCAGACGCGCCTCGGTGACCGTATCCATCGCTGAGGAGATCAACGGGATATTGAGTTCGATACCCTTGGTGATCCGCGTCTTAAGAGACACGTCTCTGGGCAGAACTTCGGAATAGCCGGGAACGAGAAGAACATCATCAAAAGTGAGAGCTTCCTGAGCAATACGCAACATGTTTGCCTTCCGAATCAAGATATAGCCGGATGAAAAGGGGGTCAGGCGGTTCCCTTCCGGAGTAGAACCGCATCTGCCAGAAAGGTAAATTCCATCAATTATAACTGCGCCCCATAGCGCCAACAATTCTTATATTTTTCAAAAAAATAAAGGATAATAGGAGGGTTTGTGTGTCTCGATTTCGAAGACACCCTGTCGACCCGCCGGAAGGACCTGCCTATGGATCGCTTTTCCCCTCCCGCTCCCGCCTCTTCCGACACCAGCCAGCGCAAGGTTATCAGCGTTTCCGAGCTCAATCGCCAGGCCAAGCGACTGCTGGAAATCAGCTTTCCCTCCATTTGGATTGAGGGCGAAATCTCCAACTTTGTCCGCCCGGCCTCCGGGCACTGGTATTTCACACTGAAGGATCCTTCTGCCCAAGTGCGGGCAGCGATGTTTCGAAACAGCAATCAGCGGATTCGCTTTTTACCCAAAGAAGGCCTGCAGGTGCTGGTTCGCGCTCGGGTCAGCCTGTATGAGGGGCGCGGTGAGTACCAGCTGATCGTCGACCATATGGAAGAAGCCGGGGAAGGTGCACTGAGGCGCGCATTCGAGGAACTGAAAAACAAGCTGGCACAGGAAGGGCTGTTCGATGACAGTCGAAAACAACCACTGCCCAGCATGCCAGAACATGTTGGCGTGATTACTTCTCCGACAGGTGCTGCCATTCGCGACATCCTGACGGTGATGAAACGCCGCTTTCCCGCGACACGCGTCACAGTCATTCCTACTGCTGTTCAGGGCAATGAAGCGGCAGGACAAATTGTTCGCGCACTCCAGCTGGCAGAAAAGGCAAACGACATTGATGCGCTTATCGTCGGTCGTGGCGGTGGATCATTGGAAGACCTCTGGCCCTTTAACGAGGAAGCAGTTGCAAGAGCCATCGCAGCCTGCCGGATTCCGATAGTGAGCGCCGTCGGCCACGAGATTGACTTCACGATCGCGGATTTTGTAGCAGATCATCGCGCACCCACCCCTTCCGCAGCGGCCGAAATCCTGAGCCAGAGCCAGGACGACTGGCGTCATACACTACGCATTTATCAGAGAAAACTAGCTTCTCTCACCAATGCCCGCCTTCATCTGCAGCAGCAGACACTGAACGCCCTGAGACATCGTCTGCGTCATCCCGGCCAGAAACTTCAGGAACACAGCCAGCGGCTGGATGACCTGTCCATTCGCCTGCAGCATGCCATGCGCCATCAGTTACTGACCCGGCATAACGCGTTGATCTCCGCCGATAAACATCTGAGACAGGTGTCCCCTCTACACCTCGTACAGCAGCTCAAGCTTCAAAACCGTCATTTTGATCTGCGCCTGAATGCTAGCATGCAAAGCCTGCTGTCACGGCTGAAGCAACAGATGGCACACCTGACCGGCCAACTGGAAACGCTTAGCCCACTGGCAACCCTATCCCGCGGTTACGCCATGGCGCAGACGCCCGATGGCAAAATCATCCGCAACAGCCAGACAGTTGCAGAAGGCGACAACATCAAGGTCAGCCTCGCCAAAGGACATCTGCTGTGCTCAGTCAGTGAAACCCACTGAACGCACCGCAATAAAAAGGAGGGAAAACCCTCCTTTTTATTTACCTTTTCTTTTTCTTCTTTTTCTCGATTTTCTTGATGTGCTGCACCAGACGCTGCTTCTTCTTGATCTGGCGTTCATTCAGCTTGTTTTTGCGACCGGCAAACGGGTTATCACTGGTCTTGAACTCAATACGCACAGGGGTTCCCATGATATTAAGTACACGCCTAAAGGTGTTTTCCAGATAACGCTTATAGGAAATGGGGACATCACCGGTCTGGTTACCATGAATCACCAGCGTCGGCGGATTGGTACCGCCTAAGTGGCAATAACGCAACTTGATCCGGTGTCCACGCACCAGCGGCGGCTGATGACTACCCACCGCATCTTCCAGAATCCGAGTCAGCTGGTTGGTAGACCAACGCGAGGTTGCCGCCTCATAGGCTTCTTCAACGGATTCATATAAATGCCCGACACCGGTACCGTGCTTGGCAGAAATAAAGTGAATGCGTGCAAAATTGATAAACGATAGACGACGCTCCAACTCAGTCTTCACCTGCTGGCGCTCATCCTGGGTCATACCATCCCACTTGTTCAGGGCAATGACCAACGCACGACCGCTATCCAGCACAAAGCCCAGCAGATGCAGATCCTGATCGACGATGCCTTCACGGGCATCCAGCACCAGGATCACGACATTGGCATCTTCCATGGCCTGCAGCGTCTTGATGACTGAGAACTTTTCAACACCTTCAGACACCTTACCACGACGACGAACACCAGCCGTGTCGATCAAGGTATAACGCTGTTCAAAACGCTCGTAAGGGATATAGACACTGTCACGGGTCGTACCGGCCTGGTCGTAAACAACCACGCGGTCTTCCCCTAGCATCCGGTTCACCAGGGTGGACTTACCCACATTGGGCCGCCCAACAACAGCCATCTTGATGCCTTTATCGGTCTCAACCTCTTCTTCAGAAACCCTGAAATCCGGAAACTCATGCAGAGCCTCTTCGATCAGCGCCCGAACGCCGCGACCATGAGCCGCTGCAATAGGGTGCGGATCACCCAGACCCAGGCTATAAAATTCGCTGGCTGCAGAATCCGGGTCAACCGTATCCACCTTGTTCATGACCAACCACGCAGCCTTACCCTGCCGACGCAGATGATCTGCAATCATTTCATCCGCAGAGGTCAGCCCGGCACGGGCATCCACAATAAAGAAGACCGCATCGGCTTCATCAATGGCTGCCAGCGACTGGCTAGCCATCTTCGCATCAATGCCTTCCTCGTCACCGCTGATACCCCCGGTATCAATCACGATATACGCTCTATCACCCTGGCGACCTTCACCGTATTTCCGGTCCCGGGTCAATCCTTCATAGTCAGCCACAATCGCATCGCGGGAACGCGTCAGCCGGTTAAATAACGTGGATTTCCCCACATTGGGTCGCCCGACAAGGGCAATCACAGGAAGCATAAGTCTGTTCCGAATACTACAAATACTGAAATAGCAAACGGCTGCCCTCGGGCAGCCGTACATTAACGATCAATCGCGGCATGTTCTGACTATGGCATACGGGGATGTATCAGCGAATTTGCAATGCTGACAACTCTCCACCATTTCCATAGACATAGATCATGTCCCCCGACACCACGGGCTTGGCCCGGATACCGGATGAATCAATTTTCTTGCGGCCCAGCAGCTGGCCATCCAACTGGGACACTACGTGCAGGTAACCTTCGTAGTCACCCACTAGAACGTAGCTGCTCCATGTGGCAGGACCACTCAGCTGGCGACGCTCAAGGTCTTTCTGACTCCAGATAACACTACCGGTCCGCTGATCAACCGCAGACAGGATGCTCTTGTCATCAGACAGATAAAGGTTACCAAATCCTTCAGCTAAACCCTGGAAGCTAGACGCTTCACGCGCCCAGCGAATGCGACCGCTATCCGGGTCCAGCGCAACCACATTACCCTGGTAACTGACCATGTAGAGTGCACCACCCGTCATCACCGGGGTACCATCCACATCGACCATCCGCTCCAGCTCGGAGCTTCCCTGAGGCACCGCTACACGGCCTTCCCAAACCAGTGAACCGTTACCCGCCCGGTAAGCCCGCGCCTCGCCATTTGCGAAGCCGGCGAAAACAGTGCCATCAACAACCAATGGTGAGCTGCTGCCACGCAGTGTCAACAGTGGCTGCAAGGTATCCTGCTGCCACAGCTTTCTACCATCTTCAGCGGAAAAACCTGTCAGCTTGTCATCGATGGTCTGTACAACAACGATACGTCCATCCGTTGCAGGTGCACCCAGCACCTCACTGGTCACCGGTGCCCGCCAGATCTCTGAGCCATCGTCCTGCTTCAGGGCAATCACATGCCCATCCAGCGTTCCCACAAGAACCAGACCATCAGAAGCGGTCACTCCGCCACCAATTGGGATTTCCAGCGCCTGCCGCCACAGAACCTTGCCATCATCGCTCCGCAAGGCCATGACCAAGCCTTCAGCATCAGCCACATAAAGCGTATCGCCATCGACCGCTGGCTCAATTTTCAACCAGGTTTTACCCTGACCATCACCGATGCTGCGGCTCCAGACCTCGTCCACTTTCACTTCGGCCTTGATATCCGGCAGCGGATTTGGCGCCAGCGTCTCCTCATCCTTGGAAAACATGCTACAGGCAGACAGCCCTATGGTAGCCCCAACGAGCAACAGTGCCTTTAGATTGGCGACAGGATTGCGTTTCACTTGCTTATTTCCTTCCGCTCGGCGAGATCATCCAGTTTCATTTGCGCAAGAGGCCGCTGTGAACCTGCGACGCCAGCCGCATCAACTGCTGACTGATAAGCCTCTCTTGCCTCGTCTCGACGCCCCAGGGCCAACAACACATCCCCCCGGACTTCACCATATGTTGCCTTGAATGCGCCGGGCTGCGTGATCTGATCCAGCAACTCCAACGCTTCGGTCTGCTTTTCTTTACCACCCTGGGCAAGCAGCACCTGCGCCATTCGCATGCGTGCAACAATTTCAATCTCACGACCAGGCTTTTGCAGGAGCAACCACTCCAACTCATGAGCAGCTGTATCCAGATCGTTATCCACAACTGCGTTGCGCGCTTTAAACAGTGCCGTAAACTGAGCATAGACGGAACTTTCAAAGTCTGTCTGCAGGGTCTTGCTCAGATGTTCGAAAGTCGCCTTCTGTTCATCCGTCAACGCCTGCCCCTGACCAGCCACCACAATATCCAGCAATTCCTGATAAAGTGCTGACGCTGTCTGCGCCTGCTCTTTCTGATGGTTCTGCCAGGCCCTGTAGCCATACACAGAACCCAGTGACACTACCAGACCCAGCAATATGGCAGAACCATAGTTCTTCCAGAACGCCTTGATAGCGGCCAGCTGTTCCTCTTCGGTCCTTAAACTATCCACACTCTACTCCCGGTATTCGCAACCCTATACAGCCAGCAGCGCGAGAACATCTTCCGGAGTACAGGCTTCCTGCGCCTTTTCCTCGCGGAGGTACTTCACCGTGACCAGCCCTTTTTCTGCTTCATCTTCGCCCACGATCAACGCCAGTGCCGCACCGGACTTGTCTGCCCGCTTCATCTGGCTTTTGAGACTGCCGCCGCCACAGCTCATCAGCACCCGCGGCTTGGCTGAACTGGCACGCAGCTGCTCCGCCACGTTCATGGCGTAGGGCAGCACATTACCCATGGGAATGATAATCGCGTCTACCGGTGAATGCACAGTATCCGGCACCAGGTTCAGGGTTTCCAGCAACAACACCAGTCGCTCAATACCCATCGCGAAACCACAGGCAGGAACCGCCTTGCCACCCAACTGCTCAACCAGTCCATCATAGCGGCCGCCACCACAGACGGTTCCCTGGGAGCCCAACGCATCGGTTACCCATTCAAAAACGGTCTTGTTGTAGTAATCCAGACCACGAACCAGTTTCTGATTCACGACATACTCAATGCCGGCACGGTCAAGGATAGCCCGCAACTGTTCAAACTGAACCTGAGATTCCTCGTCCAGGAAGTCGTGCAACAGGGGTGCACCTTCCAGAATCCTGCGGGTACTTTCATCCTTGGAATCCAGCACACGTAAAGGGTTAGTCGTCAGACGACGCTTGCTGTCTTCATCCAGACTGTCCTCATGGGCTTTCAGGTAATCCACCAGCCCATCACGGTAGCGGGCACGCGCCTCAGAACTGCCCAGCGTATTCAATTCCAGGCTGACCTTGTCGGCCAGCCCCAGATCACGCCAGAGTGCCGCCGTCATCAGAATCAGTTCTGCATCAATATCCGGCCCTGCCATACCGTAGGTTTCCACACTGATCTGGTGGAACTGACGGTAACGCCCTTTCTGGGGCTTTTCATAGCGGAACATAGGACCCATGGTCCACAGGCGCTGAATCTGGTTATAAAACAGACCGTGCTGGATTCCGGCACGCACACACCCTGCCGTCGCTTCCGGCCGCAGGGTCAGGCTTTCATTGTTCCGGTCAGAAAAGGTGTACATTTCCTTTTCCACCACATCGGTATGCTCACCGATACCACGAGCAAACAGGCTGGTGAATTCAACAACAGGAACCCGCAGTTCCTGGTAACCATAACGTCCAAGCAAACCGCGAACAGCATCCTCCAGATAACGCCATACCGGCGTCTGTTCAGGAAGAATATCATTCATGCCGCGAATGGCCTGCAGCTGTTTAGCCAATGTGACTGTCCTTCTATACTGCTTCAATCAAACAAACAACACCGAAGCCTGGCTGATCAGCCCAGCTTCAACCGCCCCACCTTCTTGCCAGAGACAGGCATATCCAGTGTGACCGGTTTTCCGTTGAAATATACACTCTGAACGGCGGATACATCGCCGAAAAGAATACTGATCGGCCCTTTATCGGCCGTCATATCCAGCTCCGAGTCTGCCCGCTTCAGGTCAGCAAAGAGCACTTTATTGTCCGCCCCTTTGACCTGAACCCAGCAGTCGGCACGAAACCGAATCACCAGGCGATGGTCATCAGATGCCACAACCTCATCATTTGTCACCGTTCTCGCCGACTCGGATAATGATGCCAGGGAGACCAAAGGCTCAGGTTGAGTAACCTCAACCGGTTCATTATCCGACGTAGTCTCTACCACTACAGGCTCAGCTTTTTGCATCGCTGGCACCGCATCCTGCTCTGAAGCTTCGCCAGCAGCGGGTGAATCTTCACTGGAAAACATATCTTCCTCAGGCACCGACACCGGCGCTGATTCTGACTCTGCCACAGGCGCTTGTATTTCACCCGTTTGACTACCTTGCCACCAGTAGATACCACCAGCCGCCACAACCAGCAGTACTAACGAGAGCGCAGTAAACATGGCTTTGGCCCGGCGGTTATGCTGCTGAGCCACCGCATCATACGGTGCCTTTTTGCCTGCATCAGTATCAGGCACATCAACCATTGAAAACCGGGCAAGGACATCACCCTCATCCAGCCCCAACAGCCTGGCATAACCTTTCAGATAGCCTTTGATAAACGTCTCACCAGGCAGCACCTCATAGTGCTCAGATTCCAGCGCACGCACAAAATCCGCAGAGATCTTTAATGCTTCAGCGGCTTCACGCACATCAAGCCCTTTACCTTCACGGGCCTGTCTCAGCACATCCCCGAGACTCTCACGGACATCTTCTGTTTCGATGACAGGAGAATCAGAAGGTTCCTGATTATTATTATCGCTGTTAGTCATTATAACGACGCCTGTATTCTCGGTACTCATCTGAGCCGGGATAGAGCTTGCTTAAGGTCGACGCATACTGAAAGGCGAGCGGCATTTGATCAACTGCACGCGCCACCCTTATTCCCAACCAGAGACTATCTGGAGTCTGCTGCCCGTAAACATCAAACTGCTGATAGTGTTTAAACGCCTCAGGGTAATAGCCTTCAGAGAAATAAATTCTGGCCAATTCCAAGCTTGAAGCTGCCAGATTAGGCTGCAGCCGCAAGGCCCGACTGAAGCGCTCCTTGGCCTCGGTTTTTTCTCCCTGTTTCAAGGCCACAAAACCAAGATTCTCAAAGGCCCGACTGCGGTTATCATAGTAGATATCCTGGGTCACCTCTTCAAACGCTTCCTCAGCTTCATCATAACGGCCCGTCTCGAACAGCAGCGTACCGTAGTTGTTACGTATACCGGAGTCTTCACTATTCAAATCGAGCGCTTTTTCAAAGTTTTTCTCAGCCAGCGCATATTCGCCCTGCTGCTGATAGACCACACCTAACACACCATAGGCGCGGGAAGAACGGCTGTTGCGTTCAAGAATTTTTTCCAGCCGGGATATCGCCTTCTGGGGATAGCCGTGGGTGAGAAAACCGTAGGCAATCTCAAGGTTCTTCTGCTCGTAATTGTCGTCATCCGACGATGCATCAGACGACGTGCTCACACACCCCGCCAAAGGCAGGAGCACCACAACACTGACACATATCCGGAGAAGTACCTTGATCAGATTGTCCTTTCGGTCTCTCATGCGAATCCCGTCAGGAAGCCATACCCATCACCTTGACCGGCTCGGCTTCGCTGTTTTGCTGTTGTTGATCCCGATACCGGGCGCTGCGACGGGTACGATCCTGGACCTGGCCCACTAACTGCCCGCAGGCGGCATCGATATCGTCACCGCGCGTCTTGCGAACTGTGGTATTGAAGCCTTTTTCCAGCAACATCACCTGGAAACGCCGTATCGCATTATTACTTGGACGTTCGTAACCCGAACCGGGGAATGGATTAAAGGGTATCAGGTTAATTTTACAGGGTACATCCCTGAGCAGGGCGATCATCTGCTCGGCGTGTTCCGGCTGGTCGTTGATCCCCTTAAGCAGGGTATATTCAATGGTGACCACCCGGCTTTTATCCGACAGCGTGGACATATAGTCGTGAATCGCTGCCAGCAATTCTTTCAGCGGGTACTTTTTGTTGATGGGCACCAACTCATTGCGTAGGGCATCATTCGGTGCATGCAGTGAAACTGCCAGAGACACATCGGTCAGACCAATCATGCGACGCATGGCTGGCACAACACCGGAAGTACTCAGTGTCACCCGACGCTTGGACAAACCGTACCCCAGGTCATCCATCATCAGGTTCATGGAATCCATGACATTGTTGAAATTGAGCAGGGGCTCGCCCATGCCCATCATCACCACGTTGGTGATAGCACGATCACTCTTGGCTGGCACACTGTTAAAAGACTTCGCCGCCAGCCATACCTGACCAATAATTTCGGCCACGGTTAAATCCGAGTTGAAACCCTGCTTACCTGTTGAGCAGAAACTACAATCCAGCGCACAACCGGCCTGGGAAGAGACACAGAGCGTGCCACGCTTACCATCTGGAATGTAGACCGTTTCGACACAGCTTCCGCTAGCCACACGCACAACCCACTTACGTGTACCGTCTGCAGAAAAATCGCAGGACACCACTTCCGGCCCGCGAATTTCGGCACAGGCCTTGAGACGTTCTCTCAAGGCCTTGCTGACGTTGCTCATCTCGTCAAAGTTGTCGACCCCGAAATGATGGATCCACTTCATCACCTGCTGGGCGCGGAATTTCTTCTCACCAATACTGATGAAAAATTCTTCCAGCTTGGACTGGGTCAGACCCAGCAGGTTGGTTTTTACAGTTTCAGCCGTCATTTCAACAGGCACTCCGGGGACAACAACAATCAAACCACTCAGCGTGTGCGAGGGCAGATCTCTTCACCAGGGAAGAAATAGCTGACTTCACGCTCCGCTGACACAGGAGAATCCGACCCATGGACGGCATTCTCATCAATCGTGCTGGCGAAATCGGCACGAATAGTGCCGGCCGCCGCTTCTTTCGGGTTGGTCGCACCCATCAGTTCACGATGGGCCAGTACCGCATTTTCGCCTTCCAGGACAGACACCACGACCGGACCAGAGGTCATGAACGCCACCAGATCACCAAAGAAAGGCCGCTCTTTGTGCTCAGCATAAAAGCCTTCCGCCTGAGTGCGGCTCAGGTGCAGCATCTTGGCACCGATGATCTTAAGACCCGCTTTCTCAAAGCGGCTGTAGATTTCGCCGATCACATTCTTGGCTACGGCGTCCGGCTTAATGATGGACAGTGTACGTTCAATAGCCATGGTAGGTTCTCCCGATTGACTTCCCGATGACAAAAAGCCAGACATCAGCCCGGCTTCTGGGTGTTATTCTTTTTCAGTGGACAGTGCGGAAAACCCGCTACTATCCGCCACTTGGTCGCGCGATTCTAACCGAAGCCTTCGGTTTTTGCGAGCAAGCACACCCCAACACCGTCTACAGAAAGACTTTCAGAGAATCACTCCCAGGGGAAAAAGACCCAGGTATCCTGATCCACATCAGAGAGATAGGTATCCGCCAGGTCCTTGCCGGCCGGCTTGGCATAGATAGCCGCCACATGGGCCTTAGGCAACAGCTCACGGATCATGCGGATGGTTTTGCCGGTATCTACCAAATCATCAATAACCAGCCAGCCTTCACCCTCATTCTCCAGCTCAACACCCTTTAGCAGGTTCAGTTCGCCCTGGGCTTTGCCGTCATAGCTGGCAATACAAACCGTCTCGACATGGACAATATCCAGCTCACGGGACAATACCGCCGCCGGCGCCAGACCACCACGGGTAATCGCCAGCAACCCTTTCCAGGGCTGAGCCTTCAGTTTTTCTGCGAGAGCTTTCGTATCAGCGTGAAAGTCCGCCCAGCTGATGTGCATTTCCTGATGATAACCGTGTTCACTCATTGCGGTAGACCCTTGTAACCACCAAAACCACAACAGGCGGACTGGCTTTTCTGCAAGCCCGAATGCCCGTGGCGAAAAAAAACGGCGATTCTAGGGATTCAGGAGGACATAGTCCATGAGGAATGTCCGTCAGATAATCTTCGTCGGGTATTTCCCAGAATGTGCGATCAATGCATTCCATCAAGACTACAAAAAAAGATTGTTAGTCGGCTGCTGTCCCTATCGCCATAATCAGCGGCCGTATTTTCTTGCTTCCCTTTTTTCAACATGACCGCCCTTGCACTACTTTTCTTTGTCTATCTACTGGCTTACAGCCTTATTAGCTAGAAGACCATCGGTGACATTTGCGTGACTCATACGTTACACACAAATGTCACCAATTAATCCCTGATACTTACATCAGGAAGTCGCTGTATTCCGTATCCATCAATCCCAGGCGATCATTGTCCAGCCAGCTGTCAACGCTGCCAACTTCTTCAACATCTTCCGCATCGGTTACAGTTGCCACATGAAATACCGCATCCCCTTCATAGGCTGTCGGCATATGACTCTTACCGATAATGACACCTTCAAGCAGAGAGGCCACCGCCACATCGGTATTGTCAGCCGGATTATAGACATAACCCAGTGTTTGCCCCTTCCGGACAAAGTCGCCCAACCCCCTGACAGAACGGAACAGGCCGCTGCGTGGAGCCCGCATCCAACGGGAGCGGTAGGCCCTGATCGTCTCGCGCTCAGCACTGCGCTTTGCCGTCTGCTTTGGCAGCATTTCCAGATGACGCATGACATTCAGAACGCCCTGCAGACCGATACGGATCGCGGCCTCATCAAGGCGCAACGCTTCGCCAGCTTCATAAAGCAATACCGGCACATTGTGCTCTGATACCGCCGCACGTAGGGAACCATCCTGAATGGCTGTGTTAATCATGACCGGCGCACGGAATGCCGTTGCCAGTTCGCTCGTATATTCGTCTTCCAGGCGTGCCCGAATCTGCGGCAGGTTGGTGCGGTGCGCACTGCCGGTATGCAGGTCGATACCCACATCAGACACAGCCACGACATAACGCAGGAAGGCATCCGCCAGACGTGCACCGAGCGAACCGGTTTCGGAGCCCGGGAAACAACGATTGAGATCACGGCGATCAGGCAGGTAACGGGAACGGTTCATAAACCCGTAAGGGTTGACCAACGGCACAACCAGCAAGGTGCCACGCAGCTTTTTCAGCTGATAGTAATTGAGCAGACGACGGATAATTTCAACACCATTGACCTCATCCCCATGCACCGCCGCACTGACAAACAACACGGGGCCTTCACGCCGCCCATGGAACACATGGACGTTCATCATGGCTTCAGTCTGACCCGGAAGGGCCATGGTGGGCAAAGCAATCTGCCGGTGCTCACCGGCAGCTACCTCAACCTCCCCCAAAGTAAAAGGCTTGCGCTTCACGACACATCTTTCCTGACAAATAACAACCGCTGAGACTGACCAGTTTCAGCGGTATTGTCATCAGTTTTTTTCTATCGTGAAGAACAGAAATTCCACTGGCAGGCGTCATTGAATGAACACCTGCAGAGCGCTTCAACTGTCCCAGTAAGCTTCTTCCAGACAATCCTCACGCTCAGGCAATCCCCGGGTCAATCGCGGTGAATTCTGGATCAAGACCTGATAGCTCACCCTGTTCGCGTATTTGCAGACCTGAGCAAAAGAAGAATACGTCAGAAAGGGTTTTACATGCTTGCTTGATGTCGGCAAAACCGTGCGATGGTAATGGTTAGCGGTCATATCATGCACAACGGCTGCCAGTGCACCATCGCCTGCCCCATTGGTGTTATGAATCTTGTCCGGCCCACCCATATAAGGATCAATCTGGGCATAAACCTTCACCGGCTCCGAGCAATCCCTGCGACGAATTGGACGACTGAACTCGTAGGCATTGAAATCCGCAACGGCACCAGAACGGATAGGATTCGCGGTCTTGCGCAACAGCGACTGATCACCATAACCACTCAGGTAAAGCCCTTCAGGGCCTGCCGTCAACAAAACCAGATCAGCAATATCCAGCACGCTTTCTGATGCCAGCAACGGATCTGAATGACCAGTGAGCGCCTCAGCTTCTTCTTCATTCATTGCGACAAGGGTCACATAGTCCTTGATGAATCGGGTAAACGTCTCACGCTTTGCTTCCACCAAGGGACGAGTGCCCAATGTCAGCACCACCGGGACATCGTTTATGACTGCCAGTTGAGCAGCCTTGATGGTTGCCCCGTAAATGGGCAGCGATTCATCCGCCAGGGTATAAGCACAGAGCAATAATGCAGACGCATCAGACACCACGCCTTCAGAAATATACTCTTCACTCAGCGCATTCATCTGGCCGGGGCTGATACCAAAGGTCCGTTCACCATCCGATGTAATCAATGCAAAACAACGCCCAATGGCGCCCGGCACAGGCTGCAGATGGGTGAGATCCACCTTGCTGCTGGTATTACAGAGATAACGGTAGGCAGAGGTGCCAATGACAATATTTTCACTCATCACCCCCAGCAGGATAGAGCTGTCATCGGCAATAATGGAGTAATTGTGCAGCGTATTGCCAATGGTGCCGCCGGCAAATTCATCCTCAATGGCATCATTCAGCTGGAGACGCTGATATAACAGGTTAGCCTTCTCACTATCAATCAGCTGTGATGCACCCTTCTGCAGCTCAAATTCCGCCAGAAGCTCATCATCAACACGGGCGGTGATATCCACCAGGTTCTGGTCGATACCCGTCACATAGGTATTCACATGGGAGAAAGCGACACTTTCCCGGTCAAAGCGGTTGCCTGCATTGACGGGAAAATAGTGTTTGATCTTACGCTGTCCAGGAAATTTCATGGTCACCTGCCGGGCGTGCTGCAGAGGTATAAAAAAGCGCCGGAGTTTATACCTCTCGCGACAGGTAAACCATTAGTAAATATTCAAAAATATCCAAACACCCTCAATGTGTTCACCCTTGTTTTTTCTTGTTCTCTTTATAACTGATCGTTCTTTTTATGTGTTCAGTTTTCTTCAACACACGCTTTTTATCTTTGACCTGATAATATTCGACGACACGTTCAATCCAATTATTCTGCTCGTCGAACCGGTAGTCTTTATATACAACAATTTCCGCCTTTGGATACAGCCCGAAGCTTTCACGCTCCTCCAATGCCAGCGCCCCATTCTCTCCATAGGTATAACGGTATGCCTGAAGCAAGCCACCCTCGGCATATTGCGCCTTGTTTTTCATTCGCCCCTGCAAGTCATAGCTGAAATCCACAGCCTGACTGGCATCCTTCAACTGGATATTTGCAATCAGGTCAACGCCTTGGGGAAACGTCATATATATCAGCGCACGGCCTTCAGCATCCAGCTCAGCCACACGCAGGAAATCCTCGCCGCAGCGGCGAAGCAGCTGCTTATCCTCAAAATAAGCCACATCAAAACAGGGGCTCAGCTTTTGGGACTGACTACCTGGCAATATCCGATAGTCACCCGTCGCCAAATAAGTGGCTTTATTATCTTCAACAGCAGGCGGATCCAGCTTGATGATATTACCCAGGGTGTCGTACCGGAATGTCTGACGCAGTGTCACTTCGCCATTCTCGCGGATGATACGCTTAACGGGATTCCCCCACTTCACCTCCAGCGTTTCATGCCGATCCGTAATCGGCCCTTTCACCCGTTCTGAAATACGCAGACCATCACTGGAATAGTTTTCAATCACAACATCGAGCAATCCAACATCCTGATCCTCACCCGCCTGCTCCTGAACACCTTCAGTGACGACCTGAGTGACAGCTCCCCGCAAACCGGCGTCCTCGCGGGTTTTAATCACTTCGACAGGATAACGGCTCAGTGAACGACCAATGCCTTCTGACCAGGTAGAACACCCAGGCACCAGCCCCACGACTACAGCAAGCAGTATTGCGGACTGAAACACACGCATGACCAACAGTCTCCGGTTGTATAATTATTATTCCCGACCAGTGCAGTATACCCCGTCCTATCACCGTCGTCCCTGACCCTGATGCCCATCCGGCAGATACAAAAATGCCGGGTATCATCCCGGCATCTTTGACATTGCAAGTGGAAGCAATCAGTCCATCTCATCCATCCAGGCCATCTGGATCGCCTCAAGGATTTTCTCACCACAGCGATCGGGCGAGTCCTCAAAGCCATCCAACGCCAGCACCCAGTTACGAAGATCGACAAAATTCACATAACGGGGATCTGTATCCGGATACTTCTCGCTCAATTCAATCGCGATATCCACCACATCCGTCCACATCATGGCTTGCTGCTCCCTTTCGATGGCTCAGTGTCGTTCTGACACCTGATTGATGGTGTAACGGGGTATCTCTACCACCAGGTCTTCTTCCTGTACAACGGCCTGGCAACTCAGCCGGGATTCATGCTCCAACCCCCAGGCCTTGTCCAGCAGATCGTCCTCCAGCTCATCGGAAGGCTCCAGTGAATCAAACCCTTCCCGAACGATCACGTGACAGGTTGTGCAGGCACAGGATTTCTCACAGGCGTGCTCGATGTCGATGCCATGCTCCAGCGCAGCATCCAGGATCGTCGTGCTACCTGGCTCGACCTCAACGACCTTGCCCTCTGGACAGATCTCTTCATTCGGCAGGAAAACAATCTGGGTTTTCTTGCTCATTGATTACTACCCCTTGAATTCATCCACAGAATGCCCGGAAAGCGCCGCCTTGATCCCGGCATTCATACGACGGGCGGCAAATTCATCCGACGCCCTGGCCATTTTTTCAATCGCCTGCTTGATGGCTTGAGCATCCGCTCCCTGACGCACCTCAGCCAGAGATTGCATGACAGTCTCAAGCTCCGCCCGCTCATCCTGATTCAACAGACGTTCACCGTCTACGGCCAGTGCTGCGGCAACAGCTTCCAGAATCCGGTCGGCTTCAACCTGCTGCTCGAGCAATACCCGTGCGTCCTTGTCCTGTGAGGCATGATCGAAGGAATCCCGAATCATTCGGGTAATTTCATCATCCGACAGGCCATAGGAGGGCTTGACCTGAACAGCCGCCTCCACACCCGAGGACTGCTCCCGGGCGCTAACACTCAACAGGCCATCAGCATCCACCTGGAAAGTGACCAGAATCCGAGCCTGGCCTGCCGGCATGGCCGGAAAACCATTCAGAATAAAGCGAGCCAGCGAACGGTTATCAGCGATTAACTCTCTTTCACCCTGCAACACATGGATGGACATGGCAGTCTGGCCATCCTTGTAGGTTGTGAACTCCTGAGCCCTGGCTGCGGGAATCGTGGTATTGCGATGCACCACTTTTTCCATCAACCCACCCATGGTTTCCAGCCCGAGGGACAACGGAATCACATCCAGCAGCAACATATCATCAGCGGACTTGTTACCCACGAGTACATCGGCCTGGAGCGCAGCACCGATGGCCACCACCTGGTCCGGATCAATGGACGTCAGCGGCTCTTTACCTGCCAGCTCTGCCACTCGCTCACGCACACGGGGTACACGGGTTGAACCGCCAACCATGACCACTTCATTAATATCCGATACTTTCAACTTTGCATCACGCAAAGCGCGCTTGACTGTACGCAGCGTACGATCAACCAGCGGATCAACCAGTGCATTAAATATTTCACGACTCAGTTCGCCAGACCAACCCTCAAAGTTGACGGAAACCACTTCCTGCTCAGTCAACGCTTCTTTGGCGTCACAGGCAATCATCAATACCTGGCGTAGGCGCTCCGGTGTTAATGAGGACTCGTCGATCCCGGCCTGAGATAACAACCATCCGGCTACCGCATGATCAAAATCATCACCACCCAATGCAGTATCACCACCGGTGGCCAACACCTCAAAGACACCTTTATTCAGGCGCAGAACAGAGATATCAAACGTGCCGCCCCCCAGATCATAAACCGCGATGACGCCTTCGCCGCCCAGATCCAGCCCATAAGCGACAGCCGCCGCCGTCGGCTCATTGAGCAGCCTCAGCACATTGAGACCTGCCAACCGCGCAGCATCTTTGGTCGCCTGACGCTGGGCATCATCAAAATAGGCAGGCACGGTAATCACGGCACCACTAAGCGTTCCGCCCAGGGACTCTTCACCACGAAGGCGCAACACCTTAAGAATGTCTGCAGATACCTGGACCGGACTCATATCACCCGCTGCGGTTCGCAGGTACGGCATGCCTTCATCACTGTCTACAAAGTCGAAGGGCATGACATCACCCAATGTTTTCACATCCGCAATACCGCGCCCCATCAGCCGCTTAACCGAAACAATGGTATTCCGTGCGTCAGTGGTTGCCTTTGCCCTGGCATCACGACCAACGGTCACTTCATCACCGTAATGCACAACAGAAGGAAGGATGACACGGCCATCATGGTCGGGAAGGGTTTCCGCTACGCCACTGCGGACGGAAGCAATCAGCGAGTTAGTGGTGCCCAGGTCGATCCCCACCGCCAGCTTCTGCTGGTGAGGGGCCGGGCTCTGGCCGGGCTCGGAAATCTGCAGTAATGCCATTTGCCGCCTTTTTAGTACATCGTCTTGTAGCGATCAATCGCCACAGGAATGAAAAATATGCAGGGATAATATCCGTATGATGCAGAGAGTCCAGCCGAAAGCCGTGATCTTTTATCCGGGCCGACCCTGAAGATCAAACCCAACAGGACCTTTCAGTAGTCCAGCTGCTCCTCTTCAAGCTGTTCAGCTTCAGCGATGAACTTCACCAGGAAATGCATTTTGTGGGTGATATTGGCCGCCTGTCGAAGACTGTCTTCAGCCCGCACTGCCCAGCAACCAACAAAATCGGTTTCAAGTCCCGCCAACATCTGTCGCGCTTCATCCAGTAGCTGAGCAAGTGCCGCTTCTGGATCGGCACTGTCACGCACCGCCATCAACTCATCACGAAGCTCCATCTGCTGCATCAGGAATGCTGAATCAGCGACCGTATGGCGATCCGAGTTAACCTCAACACCTTCCAGCTCAAGCAGGTAAATAGCCCGCGACAACGCCGAGCGCAATGTATCGTAGGCCTGATTCACAAAGGCTGCATACTGAACGGCCAGACGCTGCCCCTGCTCTCCCTGTGCAGCAAAACGGTCAGGATGCACCGCCTTTTGCAATTCACGATAACGGGTATCCAGTGCCTGATGGTCAACATCGAACGCCACGGGCATCTGGAACAATTCGAAATAGTTCTGCTGAAGATTGAGCCCAGCCTGATGGTCAGACATTAAAGCTCTCTCCACAACCACACTCACTGGCCACATTGGGATTATTGAACTGGAAGCCCTCATTTAACCCTTCGCGGACAAAATCCAGCTCGGTACCATCCAGATAGCCTAAGCTCTTCGGATCAATGAACAACTGTTCACCATGACTCTCAAACATCAGATCCTCTTCCAGGACCTCGTCAACAAACTCCAGCACATAGGCCATGCCGGAGCAGCCGCTGGTCTTGACCCCGAGACGGATACCAATGCCGCGTCCACGGCCATTCAATTGTCGACGTACATGCTTGGCCGCCGCTTCTGTCATGGTTACAGCCATGAATCACCCTGTATACAACTCAGTTCATCACACCCGGATCCAAAGCATTCTCACCCACAGGGGTGAGCCGCTTTCCGATCCGTTCACCGGAAGCCTGCTCAGGCTCCCTGCTGCTTACTCCGATAGTCGTCAATCGCAGCCTTGATTGCATCCTCTGCCAGTACGGAGCAGTGGATTTTTACCGGCGGTAGCGCCAGCTCTTCGGCAATCGTGGTGTTCTTGATGGTTTCTGCCTCTTCCAGCGTTTTGCCTTTCATCCACTCTGTCGCCAGAGAGCTGGATGCAATGGCAGAACCACAGCCGTAGGTCTTGAACTTGGCGTCTTCGATCACACCGCTGTCGTTGACGCGGATTTGAAGTCGCATGACATCACCGCACGCCGGCGCACCGACCATGCCGGTACCCACATGGGCGTCAGAGGCATCCATCTTGCCAACGTTACGGGGATTCTCGTAGTGATCGATTACTTTTTCGCTGTAAGCCATCGTCTTTTCTCCCGCCGACCAGTCAGGCCGGCTCTGTCAAGGTGGTCAGTGAGCTACCCATTCGACCGCGTTCAGGTCGACACCATCCTGATACATGTCCCACAGGGGAGACAGTTCGCGCAGTTTGATCACCGCCTGACGCACCTTGTCTGCGGCATAGTCCACATCTTCTTCCGTGGTAAAGCGGCCAAAGCTGAAGCGCAGCGAGCTGTGTGCCAGCTCATCACTGAGACCCAGCGCCCGCAGCACATAAGAAGGCTCCAGGCTAGCAGAGGTACAGGCAGAACCGGAGGATACGGCAATATCCTTCAGCGCCATGATCAGGGATTCACCTTCCACGAAAGCAAAGCTGACATTCAGGTTACCCGGCACCCGCTGCTCCAGGCTGCCATTGACATGCACTTCTTCCATGTCTGACAGGTGATCCAGGAAGCGGTTCCGCAATGCCAGCAGACGTTCATTTTCCGCCGCCATCTCTTCACCGGCGATACGGAAGGATTCCCCCATGCCGACCAACTGATGGGTAGGCAGGGTGCCGGAACGCATGCCACGCTCATGACCACCGCCATGAATCTGGGCCTCAATACGCACACGGGGCTTACGACGGACATAGAGAGCGCCAACGCCCTTCGGTCCGTAGATCTTGTGGGCACAGAAAGACATGAGATCAACCTTCATGTCTTCCAGGTCGATCAGCAGCTTGCCAGCGCTCTGGGCAGCATCCACATGGAACAGCACCTTGCGCTCACGGGTAATTTCACCGATGGCTTTGATATCGGTGATAGTGCCAATCTCGTTATTAACGTGCATCAGGGTCACCAGGATGGTGTCTTCCCGGATCGCATCGGCTACGGATTGGGGCTGGATCAGACCATCGCTGTCAGGCGACAGGTAGGTGACTTCGAACCCTTCGCGTTCAAGCTGGCGACAAGCATCCAGCACCGCTTTGTGTTCGATTTTTGAAGTGATGATGTGTCGGCCTTTTTTCTGATAAAAACGGGCGACACCCTTGATGGCCAGGTTATCGGATTCCGTCGCACCGGACGTCCAGACAATCTCGCGGGGATCCGCATTGACCAGGTCAGCGACCTGCTTCCTGGCATTTTCCACTGCCTCTTCCGCCTTCCAGCCGAACAGATGGGAGCGGGAGGCCGGGTTACCAAAGTTACCTTCGGTGGTCAGACACTGCATCATCTTTTCGGCCACGCGCGGATCGACCGGTGTGGTTGCGGAGTAATCAAGGTAAATAGGCAGTTTCATACAGAATTATCTCCCGCGCGCTTATCTGCTTCTTGTGCGCTTGGCTATTCGCTCGCTAGAGCGACGTTATCTCAATGTCAGACCGGTCTCAGAACGATTCAGCGTTGATGCGCTGCTCTTGCTCATCAGGGGTCAACAACCGATCGGCTCCCTGCTCGCCATCCTGCCTGCAGGCTATTTTCTGCACTTCCTTGCGCCGAACCAGGTCCGCAAGACTGATTCCGCTTAAAAACTCATGGATCTGTTTGCTGAGATCACACCACAGATGATGGGTCAGGCAGACATCGCCGTGCTGACAATCCCCGTCACCCTGGCATTTGGTGGCATCCACGGATTCATTGACCGCATCAATGACTTCAGCGACGAAAATGTCCTCGCTGCTCCGACTCAGGCAGTAACCACCACCGGGGCCACGTACGCTGCTCACCAGCGCATTACGGCGCAGGCGTGCAAACAGTTGCTCAAGATAGGAAAGAGAGATTCCCTGGCGCTCGGAAATGTCCGCCAGAGCCACTGGCTTCTCGCCAGCATGCAGTGCCAGGTCCAGCATCGCTGTGACCGCATAACGGCCTTTAGTCGTCAGACGCATTGTAAATCACTCCCCCGGCAGTAAAACAGTAAATCTGAGGGTAAGTATCAAATACCCGACCATATTAATCAAGTATTAAACCTAACCTGACCGCCAGCATTCCTAACGAATTTAGAATTAAGCGGTCGATTTCCCTTGTCATTGGCAACTAGAAACACTTCGGTGGAGGACAACACTGTGCAACAGACAGGTTTTAAGCGCTGCGGATTATAACAGAGAAAAAGTAAATTACAGCAGGATATAGACACAGTTTCCCTGCGAGATAGCGCATAACGCCCTGTTGCGCAGGGAAACAATCAATGGAGAAGATCAGGCATCCTCAGCAACACGCTCTATCTGTTGCTTGACGGAAACAGACTCAAAGTCTTCATCCTTGAGCTTTGGCAAGCCCGCTTCACCACAATCCATCCCCTTGTCGCGCAGGGCCTGACACATGGTTTCGATCCGGAATTCCACCGCATGAAGATGATCCAGCATGGCCGTGATCGCCTGGGCCGTCGGGTCAGGCATGTCACTGGTCACGGCATAGGCATCAAAACCCATCTTTTCTGCCATGGCCTGACGCCGGGCTTCATCCACCTGACGCTTGCGGATAATACGCCCGGGGATACCCACTACAGTTGCCCCTTCCGGCACCGCCTTGGTCACCACCGCATTAGAACCCACCTTGGCATTGTCGCCCACCGTGAACGGCCCCAACACCTTGGCACCGGCACCGACAATCACACCATTACCCAGTGTTGGATGGCGCTTGCCTTTATTCAGGGTCGTCCCACCCAGCGTGACTCCCTGATAAAGGGTCACGTCATCCCCGATTTCAGCCGTCTCACCAATGACAACACCCATGCCGTGGTCAATAAAGAAACGCCGTCCGATAGTAGCCCCCGGATGGATTTCAATACCGGTCAACCAGCGACTGAATGTGGAAATACATCGGGCCAGCCATTTGAACCCCGCGAGCCAGACCTTGTGGGCCAGCCGGTGCAACAGCAGGGCGTGCAACCCCGGGTAGTTGGTCAGGACTTCAAACGTATTGCGTGCCGCCGGATCCCGGGCAAAGACACTGCTGACATCCTCACGTATTCGCTCAAACATAGGCTTCAGACCGATTGTGTTTCCTTTCTTCCGCCGGCCGGCTGCTTACCGATCGCAACCTGCATTTCCGACAGAATCCCCCTGAGTATATTCAGTTCAACCCGATCAGGGCGAACGCGCCCATACAGACGACGCAACTTAGCCATGATCTTGTCGGGGTTACTGTGCTTGAAAAACTCGATATCCGCCAGCACTTCCTGCAGATGACCGTAAAAATGCTCCATCGACTCAGAACTGGCCAGATCATGGGTGCGGCACTCTGGCACCAGTGACGCCTGCTGCTGCTTCAAGTCCGCCTTGCGCAACTCATAACATAAGACCTGAACAGCGGACGCCAGGTTCAACGAACTGAACTCAGGATTGGAGGGAATATGGGTTTGCTGATGACAGAGCTTCAGCTCATCGTTGGTCAGCCCCCGATCTTCCCGACCGAATACCAGCGCCACAGAACAACGACCCGCTTCAGCGACGGCCGTTTCGGCACACTCTCCAGGCTCCATCAACGGTAAAGAGATACCGCGAACCCGGGCGCTGGCACCAATGATCAGACCACAATCGGCCACGGCCTCCTCCAGCGTGGCACACACCACAGCATTATCGAGGATATCCGTCGCCCCTGACGACAGGGTCACCGCCTCCGGCGCAGGAAAGGCCTTGGGCTCGACCAGCACCAGCTGTGAAAGCCCCATGGTTTTCATCGCCCGCGCTGCAGACCCGATGTTGCCGGGATGCGACGTATTCACCAGAACGATGCGCACATTATCCAGAGACATAAACCAACCACCTGAAACCGTTTTGGCAACCCACGCCTTAGCGCAGCCACCGGCAAAAAGAATAGAAAAAAATCTGACCGGCCAGACCGAATAAAGCCATAACCGCATCCAGCGGCGCAGTCTACCAGATCCGCCCGCGCATTGGCGTCATTTCCTACCCTGCGGGAAGAAATCCGACCATTGCGATTATCCGTTAGTGACCCGCGCGCAACTCAGGAGTAGAATGCCCTGTTTTGCTGACCTTCACGCCCGAAAACGGCAGTGTCCGTTTTCACATACTCATCATAACGTGAAGGCATTCGGTTCTTTAATACTGCACAGGCACAGCGACCCTCATGCAACCGATGGTTAACATCGCCCTGCGTGCTGCACGCAAGGCTGGCGACATTATCGCCCAGGCATATCAGCAGCTGGACGTCATCAAGGTACAGGCCAAGAGCGCCAATGACTACGTGACCGACGTCGACAAAGCGGCAGAACGCGCCATTATCTCGATGCTCAAGAAGTCCTACCCCGACCACGGCTTCATGGGTGAGGAGAGCGGCCATCAGCCCGGCACCGGCGAAGGTGAGAACTATCTCTGGATCATCGACCCCCTCGACGGCACCACCAACTTCATCCACGGCATGCCGCAGTTTGCGGTCTCTATCGCCTGCCAGTACAAGGGCAGAATCGAACACGCCGTTATCCTTGACCCGATCCGCCAGGAAGAATTCACTGCCAGCCGTGGCCGTGGCGCCACCCTGAATGGCAAGCGTATCCGTGTCAGCAACCGCACCAGTCTGAAAGGCGCGCTGATCGGCACCGGCTTCCCGTTCCGTGAGAACCAGATGTCCAACCTGGACAGCTACCTGGGCATGTTCCGCAGCCTGGTGGGTGACACTGCCGGCATCCGTCGAGCAGGCGCCGCTTCCCTGGACCTGGCCTACGTGGCAGCCGGTCGTTTCGACGGTTTCTGGGAATTCGGCCTGCATGAGTGGGACATGGCGGCAGGCTGCCTGCTGATCACCGAAGCCGGTGGTTTCGTGGGCGACTTCCGCGGTGGTGACAAGCACCTGGAAAAAGGCCAAGTCGCCTGCGGCAACCCCAAGTGCTTCCGCGAGATCCTGACGCGCATCCAGCCGTTTGTCAGTGAAAGCCTGAAGTAATGATGCTCCGGGGAGTCGCCTGACTCCCCAACCTGTCCACATCAATCAACACCATACCTCTCAACAAACGCATCCACGAACGTCCGCAGCAGAGTTGTTACCCCCCAATTTTGTGGATAGACCAGCGAGATTGGCACAGGCGTCTGACGGTATTCCTCCAGCACCGGCAGTAACTTACCGGAAGCCAACTCCTCATCAATGAACAAGTCCGGCAAATAGCCGACTCCCATACCATCCAGAACCGCCTGCTTGACCATCTCTCCGCTATTGACTTCATAACGGCCACCAATCGCAACACTCAACTCACGACCACTGGCCGGATCCACCATATGCCAGCGCTTGGATGGCCCTACTGCAAAATCATAAAGACAGTTATGCGCTTTGAGGTCATCAGGCGTTTTCGGGGCGCCGTGACGAGCCAGATACGCCGGACTGGCAAAGCAGGTCAAAAGTGTCTGTGACACAGGTCGGTATTTGAAGTTCGAATCCTTCAATCTGCCAATCTTTAGTGCAAGATCAATCCCTTCCTCCACCATATTCACATGCCGGTTTGTCAGGAATACCGAAATATCCACATCCGGATACTGTCCCATGAATTCTGAAACAAAGGGGGACAGCCATTTTTGACCGAGATATAACGGCGCCGTAATCCTGAGAACACCACTTACCGAACCCTGCTGCTGTTTTGCCGCCAACTCCAGGCGATCAACCCGCTGAAGAATATCTTCAATTTGTTCCAGGTAGGTACGTCCTGCGGGCGTCAGGCTAATGCTGCGCGTTGTCCGGTAAATCAGCTGCACATTGAGCCAACGCTCCAATTCTGCAACATAGCGGCTCACCGCAGACGTCGCGAGACTCAACTGGGCCGCCGCGAGAGTAAAGCTCTCCTGCCTGGCAACCTCCCGAAACACCGTCATTGCGCGCAATTTATCCATATTATTCCAATTATTCGAATAATCATTTCACTGAACGATTATTTATCAAACTTTATGAAAAACCTATAGTCCAACCACACAGGTACGGCAATTCAGCCCTTAGAAACACAAAGGAGAACGCGATGAAAATTCTTATCATTGGCGCCAGCGGCACTATCGGAAAAGCAGTGACAGAGAAACTGAAAGCGAATCATGAGGTGATCACCGCCAACCATAACAGTGGCGACTATCAGGTCGACCTGGGCAGCAAAGCCTCCATTACGGCGATGTTCGAGCAGGTTGGCCCGGTAGATGCGGTTATCTCCACAACTGGCATGGCCCAGTTCGGCACCCTTGAGCAGTTGAGCGATGCAGACTATCAACTGGGTCTGGATAACAAGCTGATGGGACAGGTAAACTTGGTACGTATCGGCAAGGCGTACCTGAGCGAAGGCGGCTCCGTGACCCTGACCAGCGGCTTTCTCGCCCAGAATCCCATGCCGGGCAGCATTTCCCTCAGCATGGTGAATGGCGCACTGGAAGGCTTCGTTCGGGCTGCCGCCCTGGAGCTGGGAGAATCATTGCGCGTGAACACTGTCAGCCCGGTTTTTGTGACAGAAACCGCACAAGCCATGGGCATGGGTACCGAAGGCACACTCTCGGCAGAGCAAACGGCCAACGCCTACCAGGCCAGCATCGAAGGCAACATGACCGGACAAATCCTGGATGTTCGCGACTACGTTTAACCACCCTCCTACAAAAAAGCCCCCGCTATTAAACGGGGGCTTTTTTATGCACCAGAGATACCACCTAACTTAAGGCATATCATCCAGCTCATCATCCTTCTTCACAGGAATAATCAGGTCTTCACGACTGATCTTCATGTAAAGCAGCACGTTACAGGCAATGTAAATGGACGACGACGTACCAATAACAATACCGATCAACAACGCTACGGAGAAGTTGTGGATCATGTCGCCACCCAGGAAGAACAGGGACAACAGCACCATGATCGTGGTACCGGATGTTGCCAGTGTCCGCCCCAAGGTCTGCGTCAGGGAAACGTTGATAATTTCAATCGCCGTACCCTTACGCATCTTACGGAAGTTTTCCCGCACCCGGTCATACACAATGATGGTGTCGTTCAGCGAGTAACCGATAACTGCCAGCAGTGCCGCCATAACCGTCAGGTCAAACTGCAGCTGGAAGAACGAGAATACACCCAGAACAACAATCGCATCGTGCGCCAGGGAGGTGACCGCACCTACGGAAAACTTGAACTGGAACCGGAAGGCGATATACGCCATAACCAGGCCCAGCGCCATCAGCATGCCGAGTCCGCCCTGCTCTCTCAGACGGTCACCGACCTGGGGGCCGACGAACTCAACCCGCTTGACCTGCACCTTACCGTCGTACTGCGCCGCAAGGTTCTCAGAGACACGGTTACCCAGGGTCGCCATGTCACCGGGAATACGGATCAGGACATCAGACTCCGAGCCGAATTCCTGGGCAATGGCATCACCGTGCCCCATCGCTTCCAGTTGATCACGGATTTCACTGATATTAGCCGGTTTGTCATAGGACAGCTCTACCAGTGTGCCACCGGTAAAGTCCAAGCCCCAGTTAATGCCGTTAACCGCCAAGCTCACCACCGAGCCCAGCACCAGGATGACGGACAGCACTGTGGCCAGTGTCCGCACCCTCATGAAATTAATCACTTTCAAGCCCGGCTTTCCAGCAGCATCGGACGTGCTTTTTTCACCTGCCATGGATAAGCCCTCAAATAGCCAGTTTCTTGAGATCGCGACGACCGCCGTACACCAGGTTCGTCAGCGCACGAGTCACGACAATGGCCGTGAACAGCGACGTGATGATACCCAGCGACAGGGTGACAGCGAAGCCCTTGATCGGCCCGGTACCCACGGCATAGAGGATGACCCCCACCAGCAACGTCGTGATGTTACCGTCAAAAATAGACACAAACGCGCGATCATACCCCTCGTGAATCGCTTTCTGTACGGAAAGCCCATTCCGCAGTTCTTCGCGAATCCGGGAGAAAATCAGTACGTTGGCATCAACCGCCATACCCAGGCTCAGTACGATACCGGCAATACCCGGCATGGTCAGCGTCGCCCCCAGCAGGGACATGGCCGCCACCATCAACACCAGGTTCAGTGACAGGGCAACGTTGGCAAACAGACCAAAGACCCGGTACACAACGACCATGAACACCAGCAGCAGCACAAAGCCAACAATGGTGGAATTAATACCCATCTGGATATTTTCCTTACCCAGGCTTGGGCCGACGGTACGTTCTTCAACGAAGTGCATAGGGGCTGCCAGCGAACCCGCTCTCAGCAACAGTGCCAGCTCGGACGCTTCAGCCGCGGAATCCAGACCGGTAATCCGGAAGCTGTTACCCAGGGCGCTCTGAATCGTTGCAAGGCTGATGATGCTCTTCTCTTCGCGGAAGGACTGCACCTTCACCCGCTCTTCCTGTCCGTCAACCATCTTGGTCTCGTAACGGGTGACAGGCTTCTGTTCGATAAACAGTACCGCCATGCTGCGGCCAACATTGTTACGGGTCGCGCGGTTGATCAACTGACCACCACGGTTGTCGAGGTCAATGTTGACCTGCGGGCCACCACTTTGTGCATCAAACGTGGAACGGGCATTGGAAACCTGGTCACCGGTCAGGATGACATCACGCTCCAGGCGAGCGGTACGGCGCTCATCATTACGGAAAGAGAAATTCTCACTGACGGCAGCGGATGCGTCATAAGGTGCTGCCAGACGGAATTCCAGGTTGGCGGTCTTACCGAGGATACGCTTGGCCTCAGCGGTATCCTGCACACCCGGCAGCTCGACAACAATGTTGTTACGACCCTGGCGCTGCACCAGCGGTTCAGAAACACCCAGTTCGTTCACCCGGTTACGGACTGTCACCAGGTTCTGGCGTACCGCGTAATCGGCAATTTCCTTGATACGCTGCTCAGTCAGCTGGTAACGCACCGTGAACAGATCACCACGAGTACCGGCTTCCACCATCAGATCAGGGAAATCTTTACCGATTGCCTTAACCGCTTTGTCACGCACAGTTTCAGAGCGGAAACCCAGCTCACGCACACCGGTTTCACCACCACCCGGCAGGCTGCGGTAGCGCAGTTTTTCCTTGCGCAGCAGTGTCCGGATTTCAGTGTTGTACACTTCCATCCGTGTCTGTACGGCCTTGTCGGTATCGACTTCCAGCAGGAAGTGCACACCACCGGACAGGTCCAAACCCAACTTCATAGGGTTGGCGCCAATGGACGTCAGCCACTCTGGCGTGGTTGGTGCCAGGTTCAGTGCCACCACATAGTCGTCGCCCAAACTGTCCTTGATCAGCGACCGGGCCAACAGCTGCTGCTCCGAGTTTTGAAGGCGGATCAGCACGGAGCCTTTATTCACTTCCTCACCCTTGATGGCGATATCAGCCTTTTCAAGGATGGCAGTGGCTCTATCCAGCGTCGGCTGACCGATGGTCTGGGAGGAGCTGGTACCGGAAATCTGCACCGCCGGATCATCCGGGTACAGGTTCGGTAATGCGTAAATGATACCGACCGCCACCACAACCAGGATGACGAGGTATTTCCATAAAGGGTAACGATTGAGCATGGCTCTCTTGTTTCCTGCTACTGACAAGGCCTGAATGCCTGAACTGTACACGGGCAACCACCTGCCGGTACGGCCAGGACCGACCGGGAGAAACCCTCCGCACAGACAAAAAAGAGCTGGCCGCACTTAGCGGCCAGCTCTGTCCATTCCTGTTATTTGATCGCCTTGATGGTTCCCTTCGGCAGGGCGGCCACGACGGAAGACTTCTGGAAGTTCAGTTCCATGTTGTTCGCCACCTGCAGGGTGACGTAGTCGTCGGTCACACCGGAGACACGGCCCAGGATACCACCGGAGGTTACTACTTCATCCCCTTTGGACAACCCGCCGATCAGATTCTTGTGCTCCTTGGCACGCTTGCTCTGGGGGCGCCAGATCAACAGCCAGAAGATCAGGAAGAATACACCCAGCATCACGAACTGGAACATGCCGCCCATCGGCTGGGGAGCCGCTGAGGCTCCATCTGCAAACGCCTGACTGATAAAAGGAATCATTTCCCCGGTTACTCCTGCTTACAACGCGTTGAGATTAACATTCATGGTTCCGATGCCGCCGTCGGCCAGCATCCGGATAACAGACGGCGTCCGGTATCAGAGTTCCGGTACCGGCATGCCCCGTTTAGCGTAGAACCCGCTCACAAAGTGCTCCAATTTACCTTGTTCAATGGCTGCCCGCAATCCAGCCATCACCCGCTGGTAGTAGCGCAGGTTATGAATGGTATTGAGCATGGAGCCCAGCATTTCATTGCACTTGTCCAGGTGATGGAGGTACGCGCGGCTGAAATTGCGGCAGGTATAGCAGTCACAACCGGCCTCAAGCGGCTCTTCGGAACGCTTGTGGACGGCGTTACGGATCTTCAGTACACCCTCGTCGGTGAACAGGTGACCGTTGCGCGCATTGCGGGTCGGCATGACACAGTCAAACATATCCACACCACGGCGAACCGCTTCGACGATATCTTCCGGTTTGCCCACGCCCATCAGGTAACGGGGATATTCTTCCGGAATCCGATGCGGGGTATGGCTGAGAATGCGGTGCATGTCTTCCTTGCTTTCACCGACACTCAGGCCGCCGATTGCATAGCCGTCAAAACCGACTTCCAGCAGACCGTCGAGGGAACGCTGACGCAGGTCTTCAAACATACCGCCCTGGATAATACCGAATAGAGCAGACGGACTGTCTGCATGCGCTTCACGGCTACGGGCCGCCCAGCGCAGAGAGAGTTCCATGGAATCCGCGGCCTGACTCTTGTCGGCATCACCCGGTGTGCACTCGTCAAAGATCATGACGATGTCGGAACCCAGCTCCCGCTGTACCTGCATGGAGATTTCCGGGCTCATGAACACCTTGGCGCCATCCACCGGCGAACGGAAGGACACCCCTTCTTCGGTAATCTTGCGCAGCTCACCCAGGCTGAATACCTGGAAGCCACCGGAATCGGTCAGGATCGGTTTTTCCCAGCCATTGAAGTCGTGCAGATCACCGTGCTGACGAATAATCTCGGTACCCGGACGCAGCATCAGGTGGAAGGTATTACCCAGGATGATCTCGGCGCCAATCTCATGGATATCGCGGGGCAGCATGCCCTTGACCGTGCCATAGGTGCCCACCGGCATGAAGCAGGGGGTCTCCACCGTGCCACGGGGAAAGGTCAGCCGGCCACGACGGGCAAGACCGTCCTGTCCCAGCTTCTCGAACGACATGAAACATTCTTTACGCATTGACTGTCTGCAGACTCCGTAAACGCAATAAACTCTGTGCTGCCTGTGTCATGAATAACGCCAGGGCCTCAGCCCTTGCGGGTCAGCAGCATCGAATCGCCATAACTGAAGAAACGGTAGCGCTCGGCCACGGCTTCCCGGTAGGCGTGCATGATCTCGTCATAACCGGCAAAGGCCGACACCAGCATCAGCAGGGTCGATTCCGGTAAATGGAAATTGGTCACCAGCATATCCACGGTCTGGAACTGGTAACCGGGGTAAATAAAAATATCCGTTTCGCCGGCGTAGGGCTTCAGCTCACCGTCACGGCTCGCGGTTTCCAGGCTGCGTACAGAGGTCGTGCCAATGGCAACCACCCGACCGCCTCGCTCACGCGTACGCCGCACCGCTTCGCAAACCTCTTCGGAGACTTCCAGGTATTCCGAATGCATGTGGTGGTCTTCAATAGAATCCACACGCACCGGCTGATACGTGCCAGCACCCACATGCAGGGTGACAAAGGCTTTTTCAATGCCCTTCTCTGCCAGGCGCTCAAACAGGGCATCATCAAAATGCAGGCCGGCCGTCGGTGCGGCAACCGCACCATCTTTACAGCCGTAGACTGTCTGGTAACGACTACGATCACTCAGCTCATCATCACGGGTGATGTAAGGTGGCAACGGCATATGGCCGAGACGGTCCAGAACTCTCAGAACCGGCTCATCAGTGAGGAATTTCAACAGGAACAGGGAATCCTGGCGTTCCACCATTTCCGCTTCCACATCCTGCTCCAGGATCACTCGGGAA
Source organism: uncultured Kistimonas sp. (assembly GCA_964291505.2). Classification (GTDB taxonomy): domain Bacteria; phylum Pseudomonadota; class Gammaproteobacteria; order Pseudomonadales; family Endozoicomonadaceae; genus Kistimonas. Next base: position 2,701,385 of record OZ220216.1, read on the forward strand.
CCCGGCTTAGGGGATTTACTCGCCCGAATCTGCGCCAACAAATGGTGCTCATCCAGCACCCGCTCGACCATGACTTCGATCTTCCCACCGGTGGCTTTCTGGCCAAACAGGCGCGCCGGAATCACCCGGGTATCATTCAGCACCAGCAGGTCACCCTCATTGAGGTGATCCACGATATCGCTGAAGTGTTTGTGCTCCAGGGAATCGTTACCATTGACCACCAGCAGGCGACTGCCGGTACGTTCGGGCATGGGATAACGGGCGATCAGATCATCTGGCAGATCAAAGTGAAAGTCGCTGACGCGCATCCAGCGTAAAACCTCACTGAATAAAAAAGGCGGCAAGCATAACGAAAGTCTGACCGAAAGTCAGGCCGTATTATCCTCCGCCTGCGCGCCATCCAGCGAAACCGTCTTAAATAAAGACGTAAGGCGGGAGGATTGTCGATCACCTTATGGTGTCGACAGGCAAATACCATTTTCAGAAAAAAATGATGTGCGCAAAGAAAGGACTCATGGCGTGAAATATACCCTCACGTTCGTACTCGTCATTCTGGCGGCAGCGATTACCCAAACCACCACGGCAGAACCCTCCGCTGCGGACAATGAGCGCCCGCCCCCTAACAGCACTGATCCTGAATCCAGAGCCCAACCGCTGACAGACAAAGTCCTTGAAACATTATTTACAGCGCAGTTTTACCGTTTTGACATCCGAAAGCGCCAAACCGGTCGCAATACTAATAAACGAGAAGGGCTGACAATGGCTAAAGTTGATCAGCAATACATTTACCTGGAACAACCCACCACCCATCAGTTTCTCCCAGACTTCCAGCGACTGTTCAAAAAGAATGTTCAAATTAAAACACTGGGAGATGCTCGCATTATTGAAGCCGCACTTAATATTCTCTATCCCATCACCAACCAATATGCCTATGACAGCCTCAAGGACACAACAATTAGAAAAAAAGGCGATCAATGGTTCTTTATTAGGGATATGTATTTCAGGCAGCTGAAAGGGTTCATTTTCAAGACAGATGATGAAGGCAACATTCTTGCCGTATCTTATTCGCCAAACATCCCCGACAAAGAGTAATCCCAACAAGCAACGGAAGGGCGTTTTCAGCCCTTCCCATCATGATTACAACCCGGCGTTCTTCAACCGATTGGCATGCTGCCGGTACACAGTGACCGGATCCGTATCCAGCAGACTGTGAATCCCCAGCACCTGGTTCACCTCATCCAGATGATTCATTTTGTAGTCATCCCGGACCACCATCCCCATATGGGAACTGCATCGGCCTACCAGCCCGTCATTTGGCTCATCGATCGCCAGAGCCACCAGCGTCAGGGCGTAATCCGTGACATCCAGCGGATTCGTAAACGGTTCCGTACCACTCCAGGAGTAATAACGGATACCGTTGACTTCATAATGCCCTTCACCGCAATCAGCAGGAATTGCTTCCGGATACTGTTGATTAAAAGCGGCGCTGCCTGCCAGACTGAGCGCCTGTAGAGAAGCCATGGCATCCTGCCCGTTATCGGTCGGGTTACTGGAAAGCCCGTTAATCAGCGTACCCAGACCATTGAGCACACCGGTCACCACGGTTTCCGCCACTGGCTTTTCACTGACACCCAGCACAACATCGGCCACCGGGCTGCCCTTATGGGGTGAACCGACACTGGTGACCGACTTTACCAGGTCCGGCCGAAGGCTGGCGGCCACCCTGCTGGTTGGCCCACCATGGGAGTGACCGATCAGATTGAAACCCTCAGCTCCGGTAATCGCCTTAAGGTTTTCCAGCTGGGTGATCAGCTCGAGCCCACGGGCTTCGGAGCTGTCCAGCGCGGTGACCTGGGCGACATAGACCTCGGCACCACTGCGGGACAGCTCGCCGGTGATCCGGTACCAGTAATCCACACCCAGTACCGCATCAAAGCCCAGCATGCCGTGGACCAGAACGATGGGGTAACGGGTTTCGGTATAGGTATCTTTCTTTTTCCAGAACCAGAACGCCTGTGATGGCTGACTGACCGTCAGCAATACCGCCAGTGCCAGTCCGGCGATGCCTGCTTTCATTACCTGTGTTGTCATGGTGCTGTGTAATCCTGATGTCGTTGATTCTTGTTGTTATTGATGTCACTCCCGACTACTCAGAGTTCCAAGGATTCACCCGGATAACACCGGATGCTTACTGCTACTGCAAACGTTCCATAACCTGCACAAGCCGCAGTTCATGGTCAGAAAAATGCTGGCGCTGCAATGTGGCCAGCGCGGCGTCATCAACACCAGCCGCTGCTAGCTCGTTTCGCTCTTGCTGGTAAGCTTGGAGGCGCAGCTCCCATGCCTGTCGCTGTTGATCCAGGGCCGCCAGCCGTTCTGCTGCCTCATCCCCCCAGACAGAAGTCCGCTGACGGTATAACTCTGCAGAATCTGTCTGCTCTGAAACGTTTGACTGCTGAGCAGCCAAAAGCGCCAAGGGTTGATGAGCCGCGATTGAAGCGCCAGCCACATCCGCGTAAGTCTCGACCAGCACGGACAGGGCCGCTTGCCGCTCACCATCAGAGAGGGTTTGATCATTGCGGAGCCGGATGCGTTCCAGCGCGTATTGGTCATACCGTTCCTGCGCACCCCAGAACGCCTCTGCAACATCTGACGGGAAGTGGCGCCGACGCAGGTCGTACAGTTTCTGCCAGCGCTGCTGGTAGGCGGCGATATCCACCTGCTGTTCCAGGGGCGGCAACGCTTCAAGCGCATCAACCATCAAGGCTTCACGGAAATCAATGTACTGGTGCAGTAACGCTTTCAGCTGGGTGGCCACTGCCGGGGCATAGCCTGCTGTCAGCTCGGACTCAATCCTGTCGACCAGCTGCACCAGTGAAATTTCGCCCAACGTGGCAAGGTAGTAGTCAAAGCGATCCCGAATACCGCGGGTAATCATCAGGTTGCCATCCGTATCCAGCTGGATCACACCATCCGGCACAGTACCCCGCAATGAGCGTGGCAGGCTGCTATCGCGCGATGAAGGAGACTCAGAAGCCTGCACCTTGAGGGCAATAGTTGTATGACTGGGAGCAATGGCCGAGCCGGATACATCACCAAGCGACACAGGTGATGGCTCTTCCACCCAAAAGGAGACCAGAAACAAACTGACCAGAGACAGGCATAACCCGCCAGCGAGATAAGGAGACAATAAGGAAGATAACCGGATAAAACGCTTCATGCTGCCACATTCTAGTTATTATTCTTGTACAGCTGTGCACGATTATAGGGCATTCCAGGTCGGCTGCCTGCAACAGACGACAGTGTTCAACATAAATCCGGTCAATAGCCAAAGCAGCCAACCCGGCCAGACTCACCTATAGTGTTTTTATTAGCATCCTGATTTGTGACGAGGGAACGTCCATGCACCGCCTCTGCCTTGTGGCACTGACAACCATCCTCTTTAGCCTTACTTCCCCCCTGCAGGCGCAGGCAAGGCTGACGTCTGCCATGAAAGCCCAGCTGGACCAGGATATCCAGATGATCCAAACCTGGGTCAATCTGGAGAAAGTCATTGATGCGGTCAGAAAGCAGAATGAACTGGACATCCCCCTCAGCGCCATCAAGAAAATGGATGCCAGCTGGAAAAGGGTCATGAAACAGAAAGGGTCACCCAACAACCTGATGATCCGGGCATTTCACCACCCTGCCGCCCAGTTTTTACGAAAGGTCGCTGAAAAGCATCGCCCCCGCTACCCTGAAATGTTCCTGTGCGACAACAAGGGTGCCAATGTCGCCGTCACCCAGTTCACCTCAGACTACTGGCAGGGCGATGAAGACAAGTGGATCCAAGCGTTTGATAATGGCAAAGGCAAGGTGGTGATAGGCGAACCTGAGTTCGATAAAAGCACTCGCACCATGTCAGTGCAGGTCTCCGTGCCCGTCATGGACCAGGGCAAGGCGATTGGCGTTCTGGTGGTTGCCGTATCGCTGAAGGCACTGGGCAACGAGTAGCACCATATTGCCCCACTTCGGATAAACATCACTTCAAGAGCGCAGACGCATTACCCCAACCGGGGCATAACACCCACAGCCACCAGCACCTGCGCCAGCACAATCACACCACCAACCCCTATCACCAGCCATAACAGCGATCGTTGCCAGCCTTGAAGGCTATCGCCATAGAGTTTCCTGACCATCAGCCCCGGCAGCAATAACGCCAGCACCACCAGAGCAACAGCCGCAAAACCCAGAGCGGCAATAAACGCCCCCGGCACCAGCAACACGGCGATCAACGGCGGCAAAAACGTGATAGCCGCCGTTCGACAGCGCCCTCTGACAGAATCCGTATGCCCCATGGCTTCCGCCATATAGTCAAATAACCCCAGCGCCACCCCGAGGAAGGATGTAATCAGCGCCAGTGCGGTAAACAGGGTAATAGCTGTGGTCACTCCGGCGGAATGGCTGGCCTCGGTGAGAGAAATCACCAGCGCACTGACAGGCTCCTGATCATGGCTCATCTGCACCAGCGCATCGTGAGACACCACGCCGTTAGACGCCGCCGTCCATAGCAGGTAGACGAGCATCGGCAGACTCGCCCCCCAGAGGATGGCGGGACGGAAGCGTTTCGGGTCCCCTTCCATGTATCGGACAATGCTCGGCACCGTGGCCTGAAAACCAAACGAGGTAAAGAACAGCGGCAGGGCCGCCACCAGGTAATTGGGCGAAGTCATGGGACTATCCAGCCGGGCCCAGTCAACGGCCGGTAGTAGAGCCACCAACAGCTCCGCCAGCATGGCCAGCTGCAGCAGGAACAGGGAGCGATTCACCCAATCCACATAGCGGGTACCGGCCTGAATGACGGCGGCAAACACCAGGGTGACCGCAATGACATCCCCACCAAAGGGCAGCACCAGACCAAACCAGTGCTCCAGAGAACCGGCCAGGTACCCGGCGGCACCGGCAATATAGGCCGCGCAGAGCGCATAGGGCAGACAGATCGTCGCCAGCGTCGCCGCTACTCGGCCGGGCCGACCCAGTTGCTCGCTGGCGGCGCCAAACAGCGTCGTCACATTGGTGCGGGCACAACAGACCTGGGCGACCAGCAGACCGGAACCCGCCGCCAGCAGCCAGTTCACCACCATCAAAACAACGGCGGCTCGAAAACCCACCATCGCCGTCACCAGCGGCATGGCAATCATCCCTGCGCCGATGGACGTACCGGCAATGATAAAGGTGCTGCCCAGGGTTCTGCTCTGCATAACACTCCTTTCGTTCACGACAGTGGCGGACCCGATGACTACGGGTACCCGGGCGATCAGGGAAAGCCATCACAACGGCGCATCAACCACTTACCAAGGATGACGGCGACGAAACCACACTGAAAACATCGTACAAACACACGCCCCCTGCAAATTTGACCCCTCTACCGGAGAAATGTTCCGAGATAAACGCGCACAACAGCACGAAAGTCTGTTGCATGCTGAAAAGGTTTTGATATACTCCCGCTCGCTTTCGGAAGGGATCCAACGCAGTTTCTGCGTGTGAAACGCAGCGTTTTTCCTGCTGCACCCTCTTAACCTTCCGATGATCTACTATGGCCGAGTGGTGGAATTGGTAGACACGACGGATTCAAAATCCGTTGCCTTTAAAAGCGTGCCGGTTCGAGTCCGGCCTCGGCTACCACCCTAAAATCAAGCACTTACGCACTTTCTCAGCACTCCCCAAATTACCGTCATTTTGATGCTCGTGGCATACACGTGACATGAGTGCACTCAATCGTTCCAAAACAACTGATAGATTTTACGTATCTAGCGGCAACCCTGAACAACAGATGTCGTACAGATCGCAAGCATCACCAATTCGTTGCTATTGATTACTTTACTGAACAAATCGCTGGATTGCAGGAATGCCTGCGGATGGGCCTCTTTGCAATTCTCTCTAAATTTATTCCAATCAGATTACCCTATTCGGAATAACAGGCAATGACCACGCTTTTTCAATTCCAGGTAACCTGACCGGTTGAAAAAATACCCAGATTCAATGGAGAAAGAGGATTCCGGAGAGTCCGGAAAAAGCCCACTGTCGGCCTGGGACGCAGCATCTGTCGCTGCTTGCATGCTTCTATTACTATTACTTGGAGCACTGACAGCACCGGAAGATATGCCGCTTTTTTAAGATGTATACCCTTAAAACATTTACAGGCTAATCATAAAAATCCATCAAATAAATATCCCCCTGCCATTTACCGCATGTTTTGCAAGACAGGCTAACTTCATCGACATCGAACCTAAAAGAAAAAGACATACACTTGGCAGTCTTTTAATCTGGACAAATTCATAATGGACACCTCACCAACAAAAGAAAATCATTTATTTAAACATCAACCCCATCAAAAACATGAGCAACCAAAAGAACCCGATCTAAAAAATCCAAAAAACATGTTATCAAGATGGGCTCTTGGCAAGCAGCTACTTAATATACTGTCAATGGAAGACCGAGAAATTAACATAGTAGACGTCCAACAACTACTCACGAATGGGGCTGACGTAAATTTGATAGATGATGATAACTGCTATACACCTTTGCACTTGGCAGTTTGGCGTGACAATAAGAAGACTGTAAGTCTTCTTATTGAACATGGCGCACCGATTAATTGTAGAAGTTCAGACCCGACCTGACAGTTACCGATAATTCAAAGGGTGTCTGTCAGGTCAAATTCAGCCGATGAATTTTTCCTTCCAGATTTCTTTACCGGCTATCAGTGTTTCCATCGGTGTCCGGCCACAACACATCTTTCCTTGATGCGTGCGGTGAGTATTGTAGAACACCAACCACTCGTCCAGATCGTGCTGAATATCTTCAATGGATTCATAAATCTTTTTACGCAATGCGGGCTGATAGAACTCCTGCAAGATCGTCTTATGGAAGCGCTCGCAGATACCGTTGGTCTGTGGGTGTCTAGCCCTGGTTTTGGTGTGCTCAATCTCGTTAATGGCGATATAGAGCTGGAAGTCATGCCTATCAGCTTTGCCGCAGTACTCTGTGCCTCTGTCCGTCAGGATACGCAAAACCGGTAGTTCTTCTGCCATGTAGAACGGCAGCACACGGTCATTAAGCAGGTCTGCTGCTGTGATGGGCGTCTTGGTTGTATAGAGCTTGCAGTGGGCCACCTTGGAGTAGGTATCCACGTACGTTTGCTGGTACACCCGGCCAACGCCTTTAAACGTGCCGACATAAAAGGTGTCTTGCGAACCAAGATAACCGGGATGAGCTGTTTCAATCTCGCCACAAGCCTCATCGTCCAGCTTCTTACGCTCCATAGCTTTGACCTGAGACTCGGTCAGGATAACACCTTCCTCAGCAACCTTGGTTTCAAGTGCCTTGAGGCGCTCTTTGAAGTTAGCCAGATCATTACGAAGCCAGATACTGCGTACGCCACTGGGAGAAACGAAAACACCACGCTTACGTAACTCATTTGATACGCGAACCTGTCCATGCGCCGGTTCCTCTACGGCGTAAGCAACTACAGCCTCTTCAACATGGGGTTCCACACGGTTCTTGGTATTGGGAACTCTGCGGCTACGATCCAGCAACGCTTCAACGCCACCGGAATGAACAGCATCCCGATAGCGATAGAAAGTGTCACGAGAAACGCCCATCATCTTGCAGGCTTTGGAGATATTGCCGAGTTCATCGGCTAAATTAAGCAAACCAACCTTGTGTTTGACGATGCGATCACTGGTTTGAATCATTAGGGTTACCTTTTGTCTGTGTTTTCAGGTTTCCACCCTTCTCACATCGGTAACCCTTTATTCTCAGTGTAGAGAACAGCTGTCAGATTAGGTCTGGTCTAATACAGATTAATGACGTATGCACCGCAGATCATACAACACCTTTGTTGCTAGCATGTCGACTTGGCCATTCAGTGATTGCTCAAATACTCATAAAATCTGGTGCTGATATAACCTTCATTGATGCAAATGAAGAAAAAACCCCATTACACTGGGCAGCTTATAATGGTGACAAGAAATTAGTCGCTTTATTACTTTGCCAAAAGAATATAAATCCATTCTCGCGAGACATGTATCTTCGGACACCCTATGACGAAGCATCCCATAATAACCACCACGAAATCGCAAAAATAATTAACACCTGCCTCACACTAAAAAACATATGCAGCTTTAAAATAATTGACACTCTCAACCTCGAACTTGCCAAGGAAAAAATTCCTTTTTTGCCAATCCCCCCATCGCTAAAGCGACATTTAATAGAATTGTTTACTGATCCAGATTAACCTCTACCCATATGAATTCACCGAAACGGTAATAGCGCCTGCCAGCCAAAACCTTTTACCACAAAACACCGTACCAACGCTCTACGGATAAACACCCGTTAGAACGCCTCAGAACACCGGAAACACACTTTGATCTCTAATCATTTGAAATGTAATAATTGCACCCCTTCCTCTACCCTCACCATTTGCTGCCATAACGCTGTAGGCTGTTCACATGTCCCAACCCGCGCCCACCCAACGGGCCCGTCACAAGATTAACCCCCCCGTTTTCTGGGGTTCCGCGATTCTGATTTTCCTGCTGGTCAGCTACACCGCCCTCTTCCCCACGGAAGCCGGGATACACTTTGGCCAGATGCAGACCAGCATCACCGTCAATGCCAGCTGGTTTTATATCGCTACCGTCGCGCTGATCATGATCTGCGTGATCTTTCTCTGCCTGTCCCGCTACGGCGACATCAAACTGGGACCGGACCATTCCGAGCCGGACTTCAGTTTTGGCTCCTGGTTCGCCATGCTGTTTTCTGCGGGCATGGGGGTTGGTCTGCTCTACTTTGGCGTCTCCGAACCGGTGATGCATTTTTTATCCCCACCGATGGGCGACCCCGGCACCATAGCCGCCGCCAGGGAAGCGATAAAAATCACCTTCTTCCACTGGGGCCTGCACGCCTGGGCGATCTACGCCATCGTCGCCCTGATTCTTGCCTTTTTCGGCTATCGCCACGGCTTGCCCTTAACCCTGCGCTCCGCCCTGTACCCGCTGATTGGTGACAAGATCCACGGCCCCATTGGCCACGCGGTGGATATCTTCGCCATCATCGGCACGGTGTGCGGTGTGGCCACCGGCCTGGGGCTCGGGGCATCACAGATCAGCGCCGGGCTGGATTACCTGTTCGGCATTCCGGTCACGCCGGTTAACCAGACCATCCTGATCATCGTCATCACCGCCCTGGCGACACTCTCCGTCGCCACCGGGCTCGACAAGGGCATTCGCCGGCTCTCCGAAGCCAACCTGCTGCTGGCGCTGATCCTCATGCTGATGATTGTCTGCCTGGGCCCGACGGTCCTGCTGCTGCAGATGCTGGTGCAGAACACCGGCGGCTATTTATCGGAGATCGTGTATAAAACCTTCAACCTGTACGCCTACCAACCCACCGACTGGATCGGCGGATGGACGCTGTTTTACTGGGCGTTCTGGTTATCCTGGTCGCCCTTTGTCGGGATGTTTATTGCGCGCATCTCCAAAGGCCGGACCATTCGGGAGTTTATTACGGCGGTGCTCTTTGTCCCGACCGGGCTCACGTTTATCTGGATGACCGTCTTCGGCAACACGGCGATCGACCTGATCATGCATCACGGCGCCACCGAGCTGGGCGCCGTGATCCAGCAGGATGTCTCCCTGGCGCTGTTCAAGTTCCTGGAGTATTTCCCGTTTTCCAATGTGCTGTCGCTTGTGGCGGTGATCATGCTGGTCGTCTTTTTCGTGACGTCCTCGGATTCCAGCGCCATGGTGATCGATATGCTGGCCTCCGGCGGAGACAGCAAGGCGCCGGTGTGGCAGCGGGTGTTCTGGTCCTGCGTGATCGGCGCGGTCGCACTGGCGTTGATGCTGGCGGGCGGCTTACAGGCCCTGCAGGCAGCGACCATTGCCAGCGCCCTGCCGTTTTCCATCGTCCTGCTGCTGGCGACCTACGGTTTGCTGAAAGCACTCAATATTGATGCCACCAAGAAAGAGAGCCTGGCCCAGACCCAGCTCACCCCCAAGGTGGGCCATGCCCCCATCCCCTGGCAGAACCGCCTGAAGACCCTGGTGCACTTCCCCCGGCAAGCCCATGTGAACCACTTCGTGAGGGAGACCGTGATACCGGCGATGGAATCGGTCAGCGACGAGCTGAAGAAACGCAATGTCGACAGCACCATTGAATTTGATGAAGCCAAAAACATGCCCAGCCTGGTGATGTGCCATGGCGACGAAATTGATTTTCTTTACCGGGTCTACCCGCGCCCGTACCTGCAACCCAGCTTTATGCTGGATGAAGACGACGAAGAAGAACGCAAGTACTTCCGGGCGGAAGTGTTCCTCCGGGAGGGCGGGCAGGACTATGACATTATGGGTTGGACGAAAGCCCAGGTGATTGGGGATATTATTGACCAGTACGAGAAACACATGCATTTCCTGCACAGGATGCGCTAGGGGCACGGGGCAGTAACCTGCCACACGCCTGCGGGGGCGTAAGTGATTCGAAGGATGGTTTTACCGGAAGGTGGCCCGCGCCCGGCGGGCCATGATTGCAGGGGCTGACGGTTACGCCTGCCGCTTCCATTCCATGAGCTTCTCGCTCAAGGCATGGGAAATGGTGTCGTACTTACCCCCGACATTGAGGGCATCTATCGCCTTATCCTTGTTGCCTGCCAGAGCCATGGCCAGAACAGCTGCGGCGGTTTTGTGGAATTCCGCATGCAGGGATTTTACGACTTCGAAGAAAGGTGACGATTTATCTTCCAGGCCGTAAAGCCACTGGCCGAATTCACACTGGTTATCCTGCCGCACCACCTCCGGTGCCCAATCGCTCTGGCCGGAGGTGATGGCCCGCCGGATGCGCATTTTCCACACACCATGGGCGATGATGCCGTTTTCTATCTGATCCTTGATATCCATGGTTTCATCCTTGCCCTAACCCGTGATTTTTTAAGCTTAGCCAAGAGTGTGCAGGTGGGAAAAGGCGTTGAGACCCGCCACAACAGCGTATCTGCCCGACTGAAACACGATTCAGAGCATTTTCTTTATCTGGAACATCCGTATAATCGCGGCGTCTGTCGAAATAAACGACATTGACTGTTCAAAAAGAGAGAAATGCTTTTCCGATAAATAGTGAGTAAGAGTCGGAGGGCGGTAGCCTGCCAAGCAAATGATACAAACCCAGGTGAGGCCACCTTAGTAGAATTACCATCCACAAAATGCATTAAATACGCTTCCCACTACGCTCGAAAACCTTATACAACGCTTGATTCTGGTTATAGCTCCAAGAGAAAAACAAGATCATGGAAGAAATAAAGATATTAGATGTAAAATTAGTCGCATCATTGATTGGTATTGCTGGGATTTTGATAACAGCAGTACTTAGCAGTTTTGGGTACTTATTCAAAACAAGAGTCGAAACCAAAAAAAGCGCTCGAAAAGTTTTATACTTACTCTTGGAGATTCGCTATGCCACAGTGAATTCTCTTTTCGATCCAGAAGAGGCTACCAACGCCTATTTTGAGCACTTTTACAATAGAGTTAAGCTGAAAGGTATTCCCGTAGAAATCTCTGAAATCAAAGATCCAATGCACAATATTGTCCAGTCGCATTTTCAGAATATTATATCTGCGATGAGGACGGACATTCATGACAAGCTTCTAGCGCCATATGAAGAAGCATTAATCGAATTTGCAACAGTCAAACCTGTCCTTGCCTATCGACTTAGGGGAAAGGAAAAACTTGAAACAGTAATCTCTCACACCAGCAACTACCGTCAAAACTACCAAAATGTGATTTCACAAAGAATCAATGAGGAATGGCTGAAAGAAATACTTTTTGATAGCTCAAATGACATTAAAAAAGAAAGCATCTTTGAACTTATCGAACTCATAGATAAAGACATCATTCTTTTAGCAAAACACTGTGGATTTTTTGACTTAATAGATTGCAAAAAATCTTTAGCATATAAAAAAATTGAACCAAGCAAGCATGACTTCAAAGATTTAGATAAATTTATAGACAACATAATTACCAAAATAATAGAAACAACCAACAAGCCCACCAAACCGACTGCCTCTGGTGTCGGTTATTAGAAGCGTTTACAAAAGAACAAATCGACTTAGACCCTACATATTAAAAAAACCGAATATTACAACTTTCAGTACCACGAACACTTATTAAAACTCAAATCATTAGGATATACATAGTGAGTAACACGCTAGAGCTATATGAAATTGACAAAAATCGAAAATATTGGGTTATTAGATCAGGAAAAGGTGGCCAATACTTCAATCATTTCCGGAAATCCAATGTAACTGCCATTGGCCATGCTGACAGCTACATACCACCTGAGTATTTAGAAAATCTTGATGAAAATGGCTGTAAATACCTATCAAAACAGGAATACAAAATAATCATAACCAATCACTTAGATATCGCATCTAAGAACAAAGCCATCAAAAAAGGCCAAGCTTCTAATATAAACGGTCAAATTCGGCGTTTTTTATCCGACATCAGTGTTGACGACATTGTTGTCACGATCACACCGGATTTTGTAATGGCTGGAAGAATCTTGTCAGAACCATATATTTGTACTGAACCAATGAAAATAAAAAAAGGAGGTATAGATGAAGAATTTTTATCAGAGTGTAAATACTCCCTAAGAAGAAACGTAATTTGGACTGAAAAATACCAGAGAGAAACAATTCCATACATTCTTGAAAACAGTTTCCGAAATGTTTCCACAGTCTTCGAGGTTAGCTCGCCAAACAAGGTATCCATACTAAACCATTGGTTATCTCCTGCTCATATTTGTGGGGACACTCTTCACCTTTCATCAAGGATAGAAGCACAGAACTCTATTGGCAATAGAAGCATGACACAGTTCTCTTCGATCCTAGATAAGCTAGAGCTGTTATCACACAATATTACTATCAGGCTGGACAATGATGAGAAGATTAACCCAGCTGACTATTCTTCATATATTACAAATTCAGAAGAGTATGAATACTTGCTGACCACTCAGCAAGCATTCATGTCACCAGGAGACCATTTCATCCAGCTGAGTTCTAAAAAATTACAGTTACAGGTATATGCAATTTTATTCGCAGCTCTATTTGGTACAAACTTAGTATTAGCGGATGACCACAAAGACAATATCAACACCCAAACACATAGTTCACTATTAGCTATTGCAGAGAAAGTACGAGAAACAGAAGATTTTGGGAAAATACAAAAAGACTTAAACTTACAATTAAGAAAACATGGAAATCAAATTTTAGACCCCACTAACACTACAGAGAACACTTTTCCTACTAGCGAGGTCTCTAGCAGAATTCCAATATGAACACAGATAAAAATCAACAACCAGACCAAGAAAGCTTTCGATCAGCTTTTATAAAGCCATTCAAAAACAACTGGTCTGAAACAATACATTACATACTCATAAGTAGTGCTATTGTTATAAGTGCACTTTGGGCTGTATGGACGTTTAATGTATTTTCACAAAGGGATAAGGCCCTTCAAGACTTAGAAAATGCGCAAAACGAACTAGTCAAAAAAAAGGCCGAAATACAGGAAATACAAGAAAGACTTGATGGAAATTTCTCTAGCGACATTGATTTATCAGTTGAAATTATTAAGCTTAAAAAACAAAAATTCGCATTAATAATCGACGTTGCCGTTAAGAACGTAGGGAGCAACGATGTTATTCTAAATCTACAAAACAAACCATTAACTGTCTACAAACTTCGTCATCAAGAAGATAAACTAATGGCGACAAAAATATTCAAACCGCTCTACTATGAAAAGCTCTCATATAGCAGTAAAACCAGCAATAAAATTTTCACCATCCAAAAGGTTCTTGTTGGAGCAACCAAAAACATTAATTTTTTCACTGAAGTCAATGAAAAAGGAATGTACTACATTACTTTTGAAGCAAGCTTAGATGATAAACATATAAAGCGATTAGAAAGTGACAGCAACGATCATGTCTGGTTCGCATCTACTTATGTAAATGTGGGGAATTGAACGTAAATCTGGTTTAAATGCTCCACTTTTTTCTTATTCTTTTTAAGACCATCTATGAGCATCAATATCGACTGGCAAGGTGATTGCCAATTCAAAGTCACCACAACCGGTGGTTTCACGATTGAGGTCGATGCCGAGAACGCGCAGGCGCCCTGCCCGACGGAGCTATTACTGTCCGCACTGGGTTCCTGCAGTGCTACCGACGTGGCTCTGTATTTTCAGGATAAAGGAATAAGTCTGGAAAGCCTGAATAACCAGGTGACCTACACCCTCACAGACAGTGAGCCGAGGCTGTATAAGTCCGCCAACCTGCACTTTACGGTCAAGGGTCAGGGGATTACGGCGTCAGAGGTTGAACTCGCCGCCCGGAACGCCATCACAAAATACTGCCACGTGTGTTTAATGTTGCAGCCCGCCATCAGGATCATGCATTCGGTTGAAGTCATCGACAGTGCCCGTGTAACCGCGGCTTAAGCGACATTAGCCTTTCGAGGTGTTGCCCCCGGGCAAGGCCTCGCCTCCCCTATACGCATGGATACGACTGTTTAGGCGCCGGGCGTCGCGTGTATCCTGTAATGCTGTTTGAAATTCTTACAGACATCATCGCTTCGATGGTGAACTTAACGCGTAAGAGTTAGATCGTTAAACATGCCATTTCCAAGCTCACTCCCCGCGCTTCACAAGGCGTTTATTGAAAAAGCCCTCCCGATACTGGCTGAAGACCCTAGGATTGTCGGCATCGCGGCGTCCGGTTCCTATGCCGACAATTCGCTGGATCCCTACAGTGACCTGGACCTGGTGATTGCCGTTGAACCCGACGCGTTCGACGCCATCATGCCTGACCGCCTGTCCATCGTTGCCGGCCTGGGCGATATGGTCGCGGGGTTTACCGGGGAGCATGTCGGTGAGCCAAGGGTGATGATTACCCTCTATGGCCCGGAACCGCTTCATGTCGATTTCAAGTTTGTCCGCGTCGGCGATGCCACCACCCGGGTCGATGAACCGGTTATCCTGTGGGCCAGGGACGCACGGCTGGAACAGGCATTAAGCCAGGGCAAGGGCGCCTACCCCGGGCTGGATCCCCAGTGGGTGGAAGACCGGTTCTGGGTGTGGATGCACTATGCCGGCACCAAGATTGGTCGGGGCGAATATTTTGAAACCCTGGAATTTCTCAGCTTTCTGAGAAGCCAGGTATTGGGTTCCCTGGCCTTGCAACAGGCGGGTTATGAAGCCCGGGGCGTGCGTAAAATCGAGCAGCTGTTACCGACCTTCGCCGAGGCACTGAAAACAACGGTCGCCACCCCGGATAAAGACGCCTTGCTGAATGCCACAGCGAATGCCGCAAGGCTTTATCTCTCGCTGCGTGAGTCACAGGTTCAGCCCTGCACAGACGCGCAAGCATTGGCCATGAACTACCTGGACGCCCTGCGCACCACCAGCACCGCCTAACGGCCGTCTGACACATTCATTCCGTGGGGCGACACTGACGCAAAGCCCCACACCCCATTTCCCCGGGCGGATTCGCGCCTGCGCTGTTTTCGAGGTCCGATAATGTCCGAGATGTATACGAAGCATGCTGAAACGTATGATTCGGTGGTAAGAAACAATATCTACAACGCCTGTCTGGAGCGCCCCTCCCTCCAGGCATTGCTGGATGATGTGCAAGGCCAGGATGTCATCGATATGGGCTGTGGCTCAGGCATTTATGCCGGGTATTTCCTCGAACAGTCGGCACGCAGCGTGACGTGTCTGGATGTCTCCGGCGACATGGTGTCCATCGTCAAACGGAAGTTTGGTGATAAGGTCACGGCCTATGTTCAGGACATCGCGGCAGGTTTACCGCAGGAAGCCGCGAACAGTGCCGATGTCATCGTCTGCCCACTGGTGTTGCATTACCTCGAAGATTTGCGTGTCGTCTTTAACGACGTGCACCGGGTGTTAAAGCCCGGGGGTTATATGGTGTTTTCCACACACCATCCGTTTGCCGATTTTGAGTGTTCGGCCTCTGGTAACTACTTTGCGACGGAACGGGTTCAGGAAGAGTGGAACACGGTGGGTACGCCGGTTACCGTCAACTTTTATCGCCGGTCGCTGACGGATATCTGCAACGCGATCACCGCTGCCGGGTTAGTGATCGCAAGGCTGACCGAAGGTACCGTCTCCGAAGCCGCCAAAGCGATATCGGAAGAAACCTATAACCACCTGAAACACAATCCCAACTTTCTGTTTGTCCGGTGTGAAAAGTTGCGGACTTGATGAAGCAGCCCGGGTCGTACTGAACCCAGCGCTCTGCCAACCATGCGCAGCATAGAGTTTTCATCAAAAGCAGCTACATTCCATGCTGTCGATATCCACAGCATGGTGGCTTTTGCATGAGATTCTCTAACAAGATTGCGGTTGTAACGGGTGGAAGCTCTGGCATCGGTTTAGCGACTGTTCGGATGCTTCATGAAGAAGGCGCAACGGTTTACAACCTGGATATACGGGAAAGTGAGTCCAACACCGGCAGTTTCATTCAGTGTGATGTCGCCAGTTACACAGACATCAAGAACGCCATCGAAAAAATCGCAAATACAGAGAGCACTATCGATGTGCTTTTTGCCAACGCGGGCGTGCATAAATTTGCCAACATTGAAGACACCAGCGTTGAAGACTTTAACAGGGTCATGTCCATTAACTGCCACGGTGTTTTTTATACCTTAAAAGCCATCTTGCCCATCATGAGACAACAGCAGAGCGGACGTATTCTGCTCATGGGCTCTGACCAGGCCATTATCGGGAAAGGACTCAGTGCGGTTTATGGCATGAGCAAAGGCGGCATCGCTCAACTGACGAAAAGTACCGCCATTGATTATGCGCCCTATAACATTCATATCAACTGCATCTGCCCGACACACCACTATTAAGAAAGGCCGCCCAAGAGTTGCAGGAACAGCTGGGAATCAGTGCAGAGTCAGCCGATGAAATACTTGAACAGGCACAACCCCTCAAGCGAATTGCAGAACCGGAAGAAATAGCGCGTGTTGCGTGCTTTCTGCTTTCTCCAGAAAACAGTTTCATGACTGGCTCGCTGATCCCTGTGGATGGTGGTTATACCTGTCAGTAAGAACAGCCGCTTCCGTGAAGCATTTGGACTGGTAGAATAAGCGCTCAAAATAATCCTACAACGATGCAGTGCGGGATATGTCAGAAACAGGAACAATAAAAAAATGGGATGAATCCAAAGGGTTTGGATTCATTAAATCGAAGCAAGGGAAAGATATCTTCGTACATGCAAGTGACTGCCGATCACGATTGTCCTTTTCCTCGGTAGGTGAAGACGTTGAATTTAAACGCTCAAGAGACCCAAAAGGCCGTGACCGTGCCATCAATGTCCGTTTAACCCGCCAGAAGAAGATCAGGCTTCCATTCTTCATCAGCCTGGCTGCTGCTCTAGGGTTTGTCGGTTGTATTAGCTATTTTGTCTATATAAACGGGTATCCGATTGACGTGCTTTATCTTATTGGAGCAGCGTCAATTCTCTCAATTCTTGCCTATGCTAGAGACAAATCAGCAGCACGCAAGGGACGATGGCGTGTGAGTGAAAACACGCTACACCTGTTCTCACTCCTTGGTGGCTGGCCTGGGGCCATCGTTGCTCAACGGATGGTTAACCACAAAACATCAAAGCAGCCCTTTCGCTCGGTATTTTGGATAACCGTTCTTTTGAACGTAGCCTTTATTGGCTGGACCTTTACGCATAATGGCGAATACCTCTTGTACAGCTACTTGCATGATATCAAGCAAGTACTAAAAGCAATCATTAGTACTGTTCGCTGACACAGCACAATCAGAAGGGCAACCGTGTGACCTACGATGAATTCAACGCCTTTTGTCAGTCACTTCCCGCGACCACTTATGTCATGCAGTGGAACAACTCCCATGTCTGGAAAGTAGGCGGGAAAGTCTTTGCCATTGGTGGGCTCGGGCGCGATGGCAACCCCGCCTTTATTTTCAAAACCTCGGAACTGAATTATCACTTTCTCAGTGAACACCCCGGTTACCGGCCCGCGCCTTACTTTGCCTCCCGCGGTATGAAGTGGATACAGCACTACGAGAGCACCCCGGAAACGGATGAAGCGTTGCAGTATTACCTCGAATCATCACACAAGTTGGTTGCATCGGGCTTAAGCAAACGCAAACAGAAAGAGCTGGGATTAGACGCAGTTATTCAAAAATAACCACAATCCTCTCTCCTCTTTCTTTTATCCCCCTTCTTTAATTACCAGCCAATAGCGTCACCATTACTCACAGATGTCGACGAATCATTGCCAGACAGGCTGATAGCTCACAGCTATAGTGAAACGCTGAGTCACAACACCGTTTTTTTAGCCTTGTTTATCTATCGTCCGGAGTACCGATGCAGGATTTCCTCGACCGTTATGACTTCATACTGTCTGAAGCTGCCATTGTTGAAAGGCTTCGGCGCAGGGACGACATTGCCCTGGACGACCACATCGTTCATGCCCACCTGATTTATGATGAACCCGGCAGAAAGGCACTTTCAAAAATCTACAATGACTACATTCACATAGCCCAAAAGGCGGACACCCCACTCTTGCTGCTTACCCCTACCTGGCGAACGAACCGGGACAGGGTTGAGCAATCCGGCATCAACACCACCATCAATCAAGATGCAGTCGATTTTCTGCATTCACTGAAACAACAAACAAACGACACCGACACGATAAAAATCGGCGGTACCATCGGTTGCAGGAATGACTGCTACCGGCCGGATGAAGGTTTATCAGCCACTGAAGCTACCCGTTTTCATACTTGGCAAATCAAACAACTGGCTGCTGGTGAGGTAGACTTCCTCATCGCTGTCACAATCCCCAGTGTCGAAGAAGCCCTGGGCATTGCCAACGCCATGGCGGCAACCGGCAAACCGTATATCATCAGCTTCGTCATCGGACGGGATGGAACGGTACTGGACGGCACCTCTCTCGCAGAAGCCTTTGACACTGTTGACTCACAGGCTACATCAGCACCACTTGGCTATTTTGTGAATTGCTCCTACCCGGCTTTCCTTAACCCAGCCATGCAACCCGCTTCAGCCTTCAAACGATTATTGGGAATACAGGGCAATGCCTCCTCGCTGGATCATGCCGAATTGGATGGTTCAGCGGACCTGAAGTCCGAACGTGTGGAAGCCTGGGGAGATTTAATGCTGCAGCTTAATCATGACTATGGCGTCAAAGTATTAGGCGGCTGCTGTGGCACAGGGAATGAACACCTTGAATATCTGGTACTCAACCGTCGGTAACGATTCAATGTTCAACCTACCTTGATCTGGCAACCCGCTATATAAACAAACAGAAACCTGATCTGAGGGACATACAATCAAAGATCGTTATGTATCAGACCAGGTTTTCGCTACTTACATCAGCCGCACAACAGGCTGAATGTTAACTCTCAGTACTAGCCGCTTATTAATTTTCTTTCGACGATCCAAAAGCGGTCCGATTCTTTCTGGCCTCTTTATCGTTTATCTTTTCCAGTCTGCCTCTCCTGGCTATATTTTCGGCTCGAATCTTTGCCTTATGATGAGGTAAGTTTTCACTGAGTTCAGAACAATGATCTGATGCGGCCTGACTCCTGCTTTTCCCTTTCGGACGAGTAGTGTCTAGGGTATTAAGATTCAGTTCGCTCATCGCACGCCGTCTCTTAGTAAATCGAGCGACAAAACTTTTACCATTACTGTCATGATCTTCTTCAATCCAAGCCTTGGTATATGCCTGAGAGCTACTCTCTGATGAGGTACTTCGGCTCGTTTCGTGCTCAAGCCTCATTGCTGCTTGGTCTTCTGCTTGTTGTTCTTCTGCTTGCATTTGAGCTTCAAGTCTTTCAAACGAAGCAAGAGAATTGGTGTCATCATCTTCATTAGTCGGTGAGGCTTTGGCCTTAGGCCGTTGTTCAAACAGGACAATAGAACCATCGCTATCATCGTCATCGGTTAGAGATAACTGGGTACCATAAGATGTGGATGGTACTGGCTCCTGATCGTCTGAAGAGGCCGCTTCAGAGCTTTTGCCATCCTTAATAACCAGAGAGCTTGTTCGAGAATCCGGCTCCGTCCTCTCAGAAATGGTCGATAACATGCTGTTCAGCTGTGGGTCTTGATACACAGGATACTCACCGGATTCTTCATCGGCCATTTCGACTAAATCCAATGCCCCACCAAACTCAAATTCTATTGTCGGTGATACCGGATCTTCCAGAGGCTCTGGTGATGATGAATCAACGGTCTCTTCAGCTGTGACTGTGATAGATAGGCTATGACCCGCTAATGTCTGTGGGTCTATGTCGCCCTCCCCACTCTCTTCAGCTGTCTCATCAACCGGAACAGTCACTGATGGCGGTACATCATCTTCTGGCGCTTGAGCGGTTTCATTCTCGGCTTCAGTGTTGACGGTTGTGTCTTGCTGATCTTGATCTGTTGCTACGACACTCTCAGCCTCTTCACCCTCTTCAACCGGTGACCGTTCTTCTGTTACCACCTCACTAAGCGGGTCGTTATCATCAGTTGCCAACAGCAATAGCTCATCATTGTCTGGTTGAACAACAACATGGTCATCTAAAAGCGGAACATCATTATCTTCAATATGCTCATCGAGAATCGTATTTTCCTCCTCAAGAATCCCATGATTGGTTTCTTCAGCGTTGGAATCACTCGACTTATTGAAGCAAAAGAAAATACTTTTGAAAAAGTCAATTACTTTTCGAACCCATGATAATTCGCAAAAACGTGAATATAGGCTCGTGTTACTTGTTCTTGGTTCATCAAGCTCTTGCTGTATCGAGCTCCCCGACTCTGTTGAAAGCGATCGATTCAATCCATGTGCTTCATTGGGTGTCTCAGCGGCTAAACCAGTTCTACTTCCTTGAAGACTATTACCGCCAGAAATTAACATTCCATGTTCCATAATCGTTCTCCTGCGTCAGCATTTACAAAATTACTAACTAATTAGTCAGCTATTTTTGATAAAAGTTCCCAGGGAGGACAAAAAAACCATAAAAATAACAGCTTATATAACGAACTTGTTTTGGAAATTGATCAGCCTCCTATCACCAATCCAAATTAACGTTTTATCCGCCAGCCAATACAACTAAAGTCGAACTTTATCAAAGTCTGTATGTCCGCCTATTCGTGTGTATATTCCTTCACAAACCAGAGTTTCACCTGGCAATTTCAGACATTTCAGTTTTATGTGAGCGACGCTTAGCTGCAATCAATCACGACAAGATCCTTTTTAAGGGCTTGAGAGATAAACGTGAGCCTGTTCATTGGTAGCGAATAGTACATTTGTATTGATGATTCATCGCCTCATTTCAGGAGGGTGAACGTCACCTGCCCAGTGGCAAAGATACTCCCGAAAACGCGTCACCTTACCATTATTGACATCAAACACATGTGCCCAGCGGTTCTCAAACGACTGTTGAGTCTGTTTGTCCGCGCCGGTTTCTTCCCCAAGCACCACTACAGTATTACCATCACAGATATACTGAGTGGGCGTAAACGTGTTGAATGCCCATGTATCTTGCAGAATATCAAGGAACTGCTTCAGCCCCTCCCTGCCATGGTACGACTGGCATTTCTCCAATGATGCGGGCCCATTGACCACCCATTCAACATTTTCATCACAACACCCAAGAAAACCGTCCAGATCCCCACAGGAAAAACGATGATAAATATCCTTTACGACATCAACTGCTGAAAGCATTTTGTATCTCCGGTGCCAGTTATTGTTTACCATTTCTCAATATTGACAATAAATGTAGTAAGAAAATCCGTCCTCTCCCTCGGCATATCGTTATAGTTCTGATTAAAAGGATGAACAAGGAGAGCGTTGAGAGCAGTCACGACAGGTTTCGTAAAAGGAAAAAACAGCGTAGAAGTAGAAACGGGGTGCCATAAAGGCACCCTACAGATTGGCCAAGCGGAATGAATCAGGCTTCTTCCGGAACGGCATGCAGGCAAGCTTTGTCATGGGAAATAGCATCCCGAGGCTGAAACACACGATCGATCGCCTCAGCATACGCCTGCTGCATTTCTTCAGCACCATTAACACACATGCCAAGATCTCTCAGCAGCCCATCTTTCAGGCCATAAATCCAACTGTGAATGGAGAGCTTATTACCAGCCTCCCAGGCTTCCTGCACGATACTGGTCTGGCAGACATGCATGACCTGTTCGACTACATTCAGTTCACACATGCTGTCGATACGCGCCTGCCCCGAGAGAGGTTCGAGGGCCTCCCGGTGCTTCAATTCCGTATCCTGAATATGCCGTAACCAGTTGTCGATCATGCCCTGCCGGTTGCCGGAGATCGCCGCTTCGACACCACCACAACCGTAGTGGCCACAGACGATAATGTGCTCAACACCCAGTACATTGACCGCATAGTGAATCACCGACAAACAGTTCAGGTCACTGTGCACCACGACGTTGGCTACATTACGGTGGACAAACAGCTCACCCGGCATCAGTCCGACAATCTCATTGGCCGGCACCCGGCTATCCGAACAGCCGATCCACAAATACCGCGGCGCCTGCTGGCGGGACAGACGCTGAAAAAATTCAGGGTCCTTGTCACGCACGGATTCTGACCAGGACTGGTTATTGTCAAACAGATGCTTGAGTACTTTCACGTGTCTCCACCTTCAATGTTCGGGCAGCCACAGACTATAAGGCAAGTCCGGCCAAAATCGACTCCATTTTGTTACGTTCTTGATGTTTTCGTTACAGGAATGGATGGCCTGCCCTGTTCAACGCCTTCAACAACCGTATTATCAAGCCAGTAGCGGAGGCAGCTGTCGATTGAGCTGTAATTTTTCCCGTACAGCATCCCCCGTCAACGCATAACCGTGAAGCGTATCTCCCACCTGAAACAACGCCTTCACACCGGATTCACCCGGCTCCAGTATCCATTGCCCCTCAACACCCGCAGCGGGCGGTGCTGTGACTACCGGGCAAGCGGGCGTTTTCACTGTCACCGGCATCGGGCCATAGGAGACTTCCGTCGGTTCACCGGCCAGAGTTTGCGCCAGCGCCCGGGCACAGGTCATCAGGGGCATCACATACAGCAGGACATGACCATCGACTTCAGCGCAGTCCCCCATGGCGAAGATGTCCGGATGGCTGGTCTGCAGCAGCCGGTTAACCCTGATACCCTGACCGACCGCCAACCCGGCCTTCTCCGCCAACCGGGTGCGAGGCCGTAAACCCACGGCGGACATCACAATATCAGCAGATACGCTCTCACCATTATCCAGCGTCAACCGAACATGGTCCCCGGTTCGACAAACACCCGTTGCCGAGCAACCTAACCGGAAGCTGACGCCCAGCACTTCCAGCGCAGACTGGACGCTGTCTGCCGCTTCTGCCGGCAATAATCCGGGCATGACCTGTGAAGAAGGCGCAATAACCGTTGTACGATAGCCACCGGCATGGAGATCATTGGCAAACTCACACCCGATCAACCCGGCGCCCATGATGGCAACATGTGCATGCTCGGGTAAAGCATCACGAAAGCGTCCGTAATCGACCAGATCATTGATGGAATACACCGCATCAGCCGCATCCCCCTCCAGCGCCAGCCGGACCGGCTCAGCGCCTGTGGCCAGTACCAACTTGCTGAAGGACAAAACCTGATCATTGGTTGTCAGTTGATGCGCTTCTGCATCAATGGCCTGCACGGCGGAGTGGGTCAGGATGGTCGCATTGAGCTCAGCGGCCATGGCGCCAGCATCTGCCATAGCCAGCTCATCGGCAGACTTCCCCTTGCTGAAGCCGGTCGACAACATGGGTTTGGAGTAATGCCGACCATCGTCAGCCGTAATCATCACCAGCGGCGTGTCCACATCCAGCTTACGAAACGCCTTCGCCAGGTTATAACCGGCCAGCCCCGTACCTACGATAATGATGGGATGCATAATTCTTTTTATTCCCCCGGGTATTACAGCGGAAACCAATTAACCAATTTCAACCATTTCAAAATCATCCTTGCCGACGCCGCAGTCAGGACACAGCCAGTCAGCCGGGACATCTTCCCACGCGGTGCCCGGAGCGATGCCATCATCAGGCCATCCCTCGGCTTCGTCATAGATCAGGCCACAAACAACACACTGCCACTTCTTCATAACTGAACTCCCGTTTGGCGATTTTTTATTGTGGGTATCGTGGGTCAGTTTCCGGCCACACGCAAACCGGCACCGCGAACCTGCGTGAATTGTGCCTAGGCCCTGTGAGAATTTCAAAACTGACAAAAACGAAAGGCCGCTGCAATGTTGCTGCGACCTATGTGATTTCCAGACGGAATGGGGGTAACTAGCGACCGATGATAATATTGCCGGTCTTCAGATCCACGGTCAGGTCATAACTGAACAGCTCCATACCCACAATATCGATAATTTCGAGCTGCGTCGGAGCGCCTTCAAACGTGACGTGGTAGCTTTTCACCCCGTTCGAAGAACTGGTACCGGAACCGGAAATTTTGGCATAACTCTGCTTATTCATCCCCATGACATAAACCTGTTGCGAATCGTTCAGGCTTGACTTGTTATGGGAAAAAGAGACGGAGGTAATCGGGTGTTCCTTGACCGTTTCAATACCATCAACCGTCATGGTTTCAGACCAGCTGTCTTTGATGAAAGAATCGATCGAGACACTCACCTTGCCCAGTGCGTGAGAGCCTTCTTCAGCCGGTACCGTTATCCGTTTGAGCTCTGAGGGAATCTCAATCGCCAGCCGAAAACGGGCAAATTTGAGATTTTCATGGGCGGTATCCTCCTTGACTTTCAGGAGCACCTCTGAAGAAAAGTCATCCAGCTCCTCAAGGTTCTTGATCGCTGCCACATCATTGCCGGCACTGTCCCGGATCTCCAGCACCTTGTACTGGATCCGGGAAAGGTCCTGGTTAACGAAACTGAGGTTTTTCAGGCTGACAGGGTAGGAGTTGTATTTCAGGTCGTTTTCCATGCCGAACCCGAAGCTGCCATTTGGATCATAACTGGCCACCGTGGGCAGAACTTCACGGAAATACGCATCCTGTTCCCTACGGTCCACCTTATCCTGAAATCCCCCACCCGAGTCCAGGTTGACGCCAACCGTCAACGCGGCGCCCATGGCTAACCGTAAACCGACTCCGACTACCCCAGACATACTGCTTACCTCACATCCTGTCAGTCAAACGCAATTCGGCTGCGGTTGTACTTCACCAGACGCTTGCCCACACCCTTGACCTTCGCCAGGTCATCCAGGCTGGTGAAGTGACCATGCTGCTCCCGGAAAGCCACTATCGCTTTGGCCCTGTCAGCACTGACAAAAACCAGCGCACGATCAATAGCCTCAGCATCGGCGGTGTTGATATTCACCCGGCCGGCATCCGCAGAAACAGATAGAATGGTTGTCGCGAAGACAAGTGCGAAAATCGAAGAAATACGCTGCAAAGACATGAGCTACCTCCTTGTACTGCCAAACCTCTGCTCACACCTTTTGGTTTAGTTCAATTTCAGGGGTTAGTGGCAAAAATCCCCAAAATAATCCTGCTTTCTTCCACTCTGAAGCCAGCAATTCGTAAAAATGGCGCCATAAAAAACGCCCGCAGCTGCGGGCGTCATTTATCCGTCACGCTTCAGAGGACGCCCTAGAAGTCATAACGGACATTGGCGAGCCAGGTATCCGCGTCGAAATCCGAATTCCAACTGCGGTCATAGTTCAGCGAAAGGCTGATATTGCTATCCAGCCAGTATTGCATACCGAGACCGGCCTGATAGTTGGTCTTTTGCGGCTTGGCACCGACGGTGACAAAGCTGTCGCCCCCGGCCAGGAAACGGGCTGAAGTATCACCCCGGTCCGCGGCAAAATCATGCCAGGCCATCAGGTTCAGCTCGGGGATCAGGACGCCTTTACCGGTATCAATCCCCGTCATGAACCTTACCCCCGCTCCCAGTTCAATGGCCTCCAGACGCTGGCCGGATACCCGCATATCCAACGGCTGCAGGGTATAGCTGTCGGTATCCACGCGGCTGTAGTTGAAGGCGACCTGAGGCTCGACCAGAGTATCGCTATTATCGAAGGTATAGTCACGACCTGCCACCAGCCGCACAGCATACTGATTGGCATCGTAGTCCGCGGTAGAACGCTGGTTGCCGGTATACTGCTCGACATCCGCACGGCTGACACCCACGGCAACGCTGCCATCCACGAAATAGTCTTGCTGACGCCAGCTGGCATAGGCCGAGAGCAGGTAGCTGTCGGTTTCGCTGCCGTCACGGCTGTTGTCGGTATTGGAGGTGGTGGTGCCATAGGTCACGGCCAGACCCGCGGTCAACGTATCACTGAAATCGGCATCGGCACCGAGGGTGAAGCCCCGGGTACGCAGGCCATAGCCATCGAACTGGTTGCCCTTGTAGGTCACGGCATCCTGATCCCCTTCGGAATAGATGCCCTGCAGCCAGAGAGAACCAGGCTCGACCACGTCACCGGCGCCGATACCACTGGCACCGCTTCGGAAACTGGCAATCCGTTTGAAGATGGCACCCAGGGTCTCATTCTGTGCCGCCCGGCTACTGGCCACTACGCTACCGCTATCTGCCAGCATGGATTCTGCAATGTCGGCAATTTCTTCTGCTGTTGAGGCATCTGAGAGCGCTTGCCAGAGCGGATCATTTTCATCCAGTAGGCCAAGCGCTGCCTGCTGGTAGGCACGGATAGTATTGATGGCATTACCGTCAGCTCCCCCCTGTTCAGCGATCACGGCAAGATCATTCGCGGTCACACGTACGCTCAGGGTGTTGTCGGTTAACTCGTCCAGCTCAGCCTTGATCAGTACAGAGTCTGTGCCTATGAATACCCCTTGATCTACTATCTCTAAGGCATTGAGGGCAATATAACTGATACCGTTAATTGAAGCGTTATAATTGTCAGCTTCAGGGCTAATTAATAACCGACTGTCTTCAGACAAAACCATAGTCCCTCGCGTGGCCAACAGTGGAGACGAAGGAATCGTTTCATCATTAATGCCAAGGACGACAGTCCCTCCTGTTTCAATAGCAAAGGATTCACCAATCACGCTGTAATCATTGATTCGTAAAACACCATTACTTGATACAGCCCCGACTCCTGAAATCCTCCCACTAAAGGTGAAATCACCGTTAATAAGGAACTCCCCAGCTTCAGCCGAACCATCCATGGCACCACCATCAAACTGTATGGATCCGCCATTACTATAGATATCCCCCAGAATCAGGCCATCTGTTTGTACAAGATGCAGTGCCGATTCAGCCTGACTAAAATCAATGGCAACGCGTCCACTATCCGCATCCTCCGGGTCAATCAACCCTCCCAGAAGATCACCACTGTTGCGAACGATACCCTCCACTGTGCCATAGGCCCGTATGGCCGCACCGCCAGCAGTAATGGTGCCGGTATTTGTGATATCTCCCGAATAGGTAAGCTCCTCCCCATTCATCGGGAGTTCACCCGTCACATAACTGCCCCAACCAATATGGATACCATCATCATCCGCCACAATGCGGCCGCTATTGGTAATGGAACCCACCCGGGAACCGTGTACTTCAAGCTCGTCGCGGTCTTCCTCTTCACGATCATCGTAATAGTAATCCGTACTACCTACATAAATACCGTGACCGTCGATGTAGCCTTCATCGAAATCATCCCACTCGCCACCACGCGCGGTAATCTCACCACTATTGATAATGCCGCCGACAATGGCAGGCTCCAAGCCAATACCTGACCCACGGGTTGTGTTGATGGTTCCGCTGTTATTAATAGTGTTATTAACGTAGGCATAATCAACATAAATGCCTTCCCAGGCTTCAGAGACATTAATCGTGCCTTCATTAACAATGTCACCGACTTCGGAAAAGCCTTCCACAAGAATCCCTTCTCGTGCAGAATTAATCACACTGTCTGCGCCTACATTACCCACACGGCCGGCAACTTCCGCGCCGTTGATTCCAAGGCCAAAAGCAGCCCCGTCAATATCTGCTTCAACGGTGACATTGATGGTGCCTGTATTAATGACATCACCTTCTACATAAGCAACGATCGGATCCGCTTCGATCAGTTCGATATTGATATCGTCATAAGACCCAACAAACATGCCACCGGCGCCATCACTGATACCTGACGGTTCGTCAGAATCTTTTTCAGCAATGGTTATGGTGCCACTGTTAATTACACTCCCCACAACCTCGGTATACTCACTGACCCGAACACCGAACAAACCAATATCCTCAACATCTGGATATTGGCCTTCATAATCATCACCTTGTGTATAAATCGTAATAGCACCACTGTTTTCTACCGTACCGCCAATACTCGATTCAGTAAGATAAATACCTTCATTATCACCAAAGAAGGTCCCGTCATTTCTTACATCCCCTCCAATGTCAGAATATGCGACATAAATACCATCATAAACAGGGTTATTATCACTGCCCATTACACCGGCATTAATGACATTCCCCGTGACTATTGAGTCCTCAACATGTAACCAATCATCTGTAAGCGTTCCGTTGTTCTTGATATCGCCACCTACAAGAACATTTTCGGTATAAAGCGCATAAGCAGACCCATTATTTGTAATGCTGCCGTCAATTCTCAGCGACTCGCCATCACCTGTAACACCAAAGTCACCACTAAGATCACCATTATTCACAACACTTCCTGCAATTAAGGGCGTGTTGTTTTCTTCTAGGATTTGCGGCTCGATTTCAGGTTCTGGCGGCCCACTAAAACCAGACTGAACTGAAAAACTCTCTTGATTCGCGTCATTAATGACATCGCCATTAATGACGCCTTCAACAATCACACTCTCAATTGGGTTTTCTGCAGTACTGGTGACAGCGTCACAGGTTTCCTCAGCCGCAACGTATAATGTGCCATTTTCAACATTCTCACAGGGAGCTGCATTAGCGGCCGGGGTATAACCTTGCAAAACCGCCACAATCGCCGTACTCAACAGCGACTGCCTGAAAAGGGTGTTCCTGTTCATTATTCTTCTCTTTATTCAACATCCGTATACATAATATTGCCGTCCTGCAATAGCCTTTCCCTGGAGCATGGTCAGACAGTGCGACAACTGGCGGCAGACTCAAAAGGCGCACAAAGTTTACTGACCCAGCGCACAGTTTTGCAATGCTTACGTGGACATTCGTACAAAGTCATGTTTGCCAATCCATTGAATAAACACGCACTTTCGTACCTCAGATTCATGTCGTTTATGCTTGTGGGTTAGCATTGGCTCGCATAATATCGCCGCCGCATATTCCTTTTGAGACTCACTGATCGGTTATGGCGGTAATCCTGCAATTTCCCGGCAATGCACCTGTTCAATCCCTGACGATTAATCCGGTCAATTCCGTACCGGAATTTGTATTGTCCGCAAATAACATCCATTTTTTTCGCCATGCAGGTACGGATGGCCTGTTAACCCTGCGGGGCAATGCCAGCCAGATTGTTTCTGAACTGCAACAGCGCCGTAACGAACTTCAGCACCACTGCTGGAATGAATGCTGCCGCGAGATGGCGGATGATGCGTTTGTGGATTTCCTGCTGGAGACCCTTAACCGCCTGGAAGAGATTGTCTATTACGTCATGGACCATGTGGATCCAACCGATGGCCTGGAACTCTGCGGCGTGCCAGACTTCGCCTGGGTCGACCTGCTGGCCAGCCAGTGACGTCGGTCATGCCTTTGAAGCTTTCTTGTTGACCTGAAGCGGAATCACTTGAACCCGTCGGGCTTTTCCGTAAACTCATCCGCCAAAATGGCTAGATATTCACGGATCGTATGAGCAGTTCCAACGAGCAGATACCCCAGGCTCCCCTGCCTCCCGCACCACTGTGGCGCCGACTGGCGGCCATGTTCTATGACACCCTGCTGGTCATGGCCCTGATGATGGTGACCACCGGCGTCTATCACACGGCAGTCAACAAATGGTTGCTGAAGATGGATGACGCACCGCTTGGCTTCAACCCCTTCCTGGCCTCCCTGCTGGTGTTTGTCACCTTCGGATTCTTCGCCTATTTCTGGACCCGTAAAGGTCAGACGCTGGGCATGCAGGTGTGGCGCGTTCGCGTTCAAAACAAAGATGGCGGCGCGATTTCCCTGTGGCAGTGCCTGCTGCGGTTCATGATTGCCATTCCGGGCATTGGTCTGGCGCTGGCAGGCGTGTTCTGGATGAAGATCGATAAGGAAGGAAAAACCTGGCAGGATCGTTATTCCATGTCGGAAGTCGTACTTCTGCCGAAAGGTTTTTACGGACTCAAGTAATTTGTTGTATTTCGGATACGGTCACGTCGGTATCCCGGACGTGACCGCGCATCGTTAAGCCGCCCGCCGCAACAGCACCACACCAATCCCGAAACAGACCACGATCGGTAGCATGACCGCCACCAGCGGCGAAAACCCGAACACCAGGCTGGCCGGTCCCATCAGGTTCTGCAGGATCATAAAGACAACCCCCGTCACCACACCGGTAAACAACCGCAACCCCATGCTGACAGAGCGCAGCGGGCCGAACACAAATGACATCCCGATCAATACCAGCACAAAGATAGACAGCGGCTGCAGCACCTTCTTCCAGAACGCCAGATCATATTCGCCGCTTTCCAGACCTTGATCACGCAGATAATCCACGTAGGTCATCAAACCTTCAATAGAGAGATCATCCGGCTTAACCACAACAACTTTTAGAAGAGTGGTCGTCAACTCAGTATGCCAGTCCTCGGTCAGATTAGTGGTCGTTGTGACTTTGTTGCCCTGGTAGTGACTGTTCTTAACATCTTCCAGTACCCAATGATTTCCCTGGAACAACGCACGGTCCGCATAACTGCTTTCCACCAAGCGGTTCTGGTCGTCAAACACAAAACGACTTACGCCGTACAACACCCCATTGGGCTGTACTGCGTTGAAGAACATATAGCTGTTGCCTTCCCGGTGCCATACACCTTCGTCACTGTAGCGACCATCAGCGGAGCGTTCTATCTTGCGCTGGGTCAACGCCATCTGCTCCGCCACCGGAGTGACATATTCACCGATCAACATACCGGCAACAATCATCACCAGCGCCGGTTTCATTACTGCCCAACCGATCCGGCTAAGTGATACACCGGCAGCACGCATGACCACCAGTTCACTGTGTCCGGCCATGCTGCCCAGACCGGCCAGACAGCCGATCAAGGCGGAGACCGGAATCACCTCATAAATCCGTTTTGGTGTGGTCAACAGCATGTATTTCAAGACTTGCGGCAACTGGTAATTGGCCCGCATGCTGCCCAGCTGATCCAGAAAGGCAAACAGGGTGTTCAGGAACACCACGACCACCAGCACAACCAGCATGGCCCCGAGGACATTCAGCCCAATATAGCGATCCAGCTTTTTCATGATTCTCAACGCCCCCTGCCGGACAGCCAATGCGTCAGCCGACCCCAGTAAAACATGACTAACGCGATGGCCAGGAACACGGCATGTACCCCCCAGACGCCAATGCCCGGCGACAGGTTGCCATCCTCAACTGCACCACGGGCAGATATCAGCAACGCTAAATAAAGGAGATAAAGCAGTACGCCCGGCAACAGTTTGATAAACCGTCCTTGCCGCGGATTCACCCGCGCCAGTGGCAGCGCCATCAGCACAATGACCGGTGCCAGCAACGGCAGCGA
This sequence comes from uncultured Kistimonas sp., assembly GCA_964291505.2. Taxonomy (GTDB): domain Bacteria; phylum Pseudomonadota; class Gammaproteobacteria; order Pseudomonadales; family Endozoicomonadaceae; genus Kistimonas. Next base: position 2,733,159 of record OZ220216.1, read on the forward strand.
GATACGCCACTGTAACTCGGCCTTGCTGGCGTTGTTGTCGTGACTCAGCAGAACGGAGGTTGGCTGCACACTCTCCTTGCTGGCGCGGGCACTGACGTCACGATCCTGCATCTGCACGCCGTAGGTTTCGTATTGCATGATGCGCGCTTGCGGCTGTCCCGGCACAAGGTCATAGCGATAGCCGTCTGACAGCATCAGGTAGCGTTTGCCGCTTTTTTCATCCGGGTGCAGGCGTCCCTGTTCCGCCAGCAACATGGTCATGCCATTTTCGGCACCTTTTTCTGAGCGCTGGGCAATGAACACATGACTCATGACCGACTTGTCATCCAGCAGCTCTTCGACATATGTCGTACGATCCCCGCCATCCAGCATCTGAAAACGACCCGGTGTCAGGTTATCGAACTCGGTCATACTGTCCTGGCGGTTCAGGATATCTTCAACCTGGGCTGTGCCGGCCGGTGTCAGCCAAATGCTGAAGATCCCCACCACCAGCGCCACCAGTAATGCTGGCGCCATCGTGTAACCCAGCAGCCGGTTCTGGCTCATCCCGCAGGCTTCCAGCACGGTCATCTCACTGTCCACATACAGTCGACCATAGGCCAGCAGAATGGCGATAAACAACGCCAACGGCATGATCATCTCCAGGAAACCGGGCATCCGGTACCCCATGATGGCAAACAGGAACTCGGCCTTGATTTCACCGACCGCCGCCTGTTCGAGGTATTTGATAAAACGCCCGCTGACAATAATCAGCAGCAATATGCCGCTGATAGCCAGCCAGCTATGAAGAAGTTCTTTGGCAAGATAGCGAAATACGATCAAGGCTGAATCCCGATACTGTTCAGTTGTCGCAGGACTGTATATAACGCACAGATATGACGTAAACTCCCCATAACCCTGCAACGGCTCCGACAGTTCTCAGGAGACGCTGCTTACCGCCGGTTACAGAACCCGTTCACATCGGCAAGAAACCGCGCATTATCGCTAAAACAACCGTGTTTGTCTCGGAGTGATTATGGAAATTTCAGTGAAGAATGGCGCTGCTGACAAGCAACGCACCCAGTGTCTGGTGATTCTGGCCGGCGAGGCACAGCAGAACGCGGCCTTCACCGCTGTTGATAAGGCTGCCGGTGGCCTGCTGAGCGACCTGCTCAAGCGGGGCGACCTGAAGCAGAAGCCCGGGCAGACACTCCTGATTCCAAGCATCCAAGGTATTCAGGCTGAACGGGTGATCCTCGCGGCAACCGGCAAAGATGCACTGACAGCAAAAACTACGACTAAGGTGATTGCCGGTATTGTCGGCGCGGTTAACAGTGCATCCGTCAGCAACGCTGTGATCAGCCTGGACGGTTTAGAACCGGAAGACCGTACACCCGCCTGGGCAGCCAGCCTGTTGGGCCAGATGCTGGAACACTCCAGCTACCGCTTCGAACAGTTCAAGAGCAAGAAAGACGACAAAGCCGTTTCACTGGACAAAGTGACCCTGCAGATCACCGCCCGCAAGGGAGCAGCCGAATTGGAGACCGCTGCAGCGACCGGTCGTGCCATTGGCTACGGTATGAACCAGGCGCGCGACCTCGGCAACCTGCCCGGCAACGAATGTACGCCCAGCTACCTGGCCAAAGAAGCGGAAGAACTTGCCCGCAAAAACACCAAACTCACCACCAAGGTGCTGGGCGAAAAGGAAATGGAAAAGCTGGGCATGGGTTCTTTCCTGTCCGTTTCCAAGGGCTCTGCCGAGGAAGGCAAACTGATCACCATGGAATACAAGGGTGGCAAGCGCGGTGATCAACCGGTCGTCCTGCTGGGTAAGGGCATCACCTTTGATACCGGCGGCATCAGCCTCAAGCCCGGCGAAAGCATGGATGAGATGAAGTTCGATATGTGCGGCGCTGCGTCTGTTCTGGGGGCCATGCACACCATCGTCACACTGAAGCTGCCGATCAACGTCGTGGGTATGATTGCCAGCGCGGAGAACATGCCCTCCGGCCACGCCAGCAAGCCCGGCGACATCGTTACCTCCATGTCCGGTCAGACCATCGAAATCCTGAACACTGACGCCGAAGGCCGACTGGTGCTCTGTGACGCCCTGACCTACGCCGAACGCTTCAAGCCGCGTGCCGTTGTGGATATCGCCACCCTGACCGGCGCCTGCATCATCGCCTTGGGCAACCACATGAGCGGCCTGCTCAGTAACAACGATGAACTGGCCGAGCAGCTGCTTGCGGCGAGCCGTATGGCAGAAGATCCGGCCTGGCGTATGCCGATGGATGAAAGTTACGACCAGCTGCTCGACAGCAATTTTGCCGACATGGCCAACATCGGCGGTCGTGCGGCTGGCACCATCACTGCGGGCTGTTTCCTGGCTCGTTACGCCAAAGCGTTTGCCTGGGCGCACCTGGATATTGCCGGCACTGCCTGGAAGAGCGGCAAGGAGAAAGGCGCCACCGGTCGCCCCGTCCCCCTGCTGATCCAGTACCTGCTGGACCAGATTGAACGTGACGGCACCACCAAACCAGCCGCGACCCCGAAAACTGCAGCCAAAAAGCCTGCGGCAAAGAAAGCCCCTGCGAAAAAGGCAGCACCTCGTAAGAAGTAATGCTGACCGGTAACAGGCACGCCTCTGTGCCTGTTACCCTTACCCGTGTACTATTGATGCTCTGTACCACACTGGCCTGTTTCCATGTCACACGTTGACTTCTACATTCTTCCGGGCAGTCAGCCTGATGACCGTCACCAGTTTGCCTGTCGACTGGTAGAAAAAGCCTGGCACAAAGGGCACCGTATACATATCCATGCAGAAAGTCAGGAAGAAGCCCAACGACTGGATCAGCTGCTCTGGCAGTTTCGGGAAGACAGCTTTATTCCGCATCGACTGCAGAGTGATGACAGCCTGAAGGATACGCCGGTCACCATCGACTGGCAGACCGAGTCACTGGAACACCATAACGATGTGCTGATTAACCTGGCGAAGGCCATACCCGAGCAATGCACCCGGTTCAGCCGCATCAGCGAGATTGTGATACAGTCTCCCGAGGTGCTGGCAACGACCCGCGAGCACTACCGTGAATACCGGGAACTGGGTTTCCCACCGAATACCCGTGATCTGAGAAACAGGCACTGAGCCATGTCAGCAAACAGCCCGTCAGAAAAGAATACCGCCAACCTTCTGGGAGAGCTGGAAACATTGAAAGATTTCCTGGAGGCTCCCCGCCTCCATGATGATCAGGACGATATGGCTTCAGAGGAAACAGGCACGGATACGATTCCCATCCTGTTTGATATTGCGGTGGAAGACGAAGAAGATGACGTTCCCCTGTTGATTGATCAGGTCGACGAGATTGCTGACAAGTTTGAGGATTTTCAACAACCAGTCACTCAACTGACACCTGATCAACTCAGAGTGTCTTTACAGCAAGCAGGGGAGCTGCTGATACAGGAAATTATTGACAGTGAAATGGTACGACTAGAATCGATACTCCGTACCCATCTTACGGAAAAGCTACATGTGATACTTAATCATACGGATAAATGAACACACCCAGCTCATTCATACCCACACATGCACTCAGCTCATTACCTGCTTCAATCAACATTAAGAAAATGTAATGACTTTTTCTTTAATTAATCTACTCTAAATTCCTTATATGCAACAATACTGATACGAAAACATTAAAGGAATATGCAGTGGTTCCCAGCAAAAAAGTGACTCAAAACATAACGAATCACAATATCCAAAAACGACGACCATCAGCATTCTTATTGATTTTAATAATCACCTTACCTGCACAAGCAAAATATTTCCTCAATGATATAGATCACCAAGAAAAACCATTAACATACGGACAGAAAACTGGATTTGGCGATTTACTATTTAAACACCTCCTCAAAAATAAGATATTCAACCTACCTTTCGTGTACGTCAATGCAAACGCTCCAATGAATAATGATCAAATAGAGGAAATCCAACTTTTATTCCAACAATCACACCTTATCATTTTGGATGGAACCGATAGCCACCGGGAAGCCATTAGCACGCTAAGCTCCGCTATTGGAGGAGTTGGACTGTTTTCTCCAGTCATTCTGATATACCGACAAAGAAACGGCCTCCCTGAATACAAGCATATTATATTGAACAAAAAAAAAACTGACCCAATATCAGCTAACAAACCACTGGATCACAATAGCCTGACAAAACTCGTCAGTGAAACTTATCAGCTTATGTTTAACTGGCAAAAAGCCTTTAAAACAGGACACACGGCAAGATCAAAAACGATACATTGGCACCCAGAGGTCTCAATACCGATTGAACTTCGCCATATCGGCCTACCTTGCATGGTAGGCCATAAATTTGAAAGCCGATTTGGCCACGCCCCCAAGTGGACAGAAGGTAAGATTGATGCCTGTAATCAATCAGCCAGCTTATCACTCACCTACACCATTGATATGCTACGTTCCGTTGCGACCGGCAGCAGTGGGACCGTTGATGCCAAATACCTCCGCATTACCGTTGATCCAGAAACCAAAGGGGGCGTTGGCTGGCACCTGATTGACCAACCATTCCATAAGCATACATGGTTTGAAAGCTGGGCTAATCGTGAAACCTGGTTTGGACCGGTTGCTGACAACTATCAGATAGTGATTCAACCTTTCGACCCTGATGTAAGGCTCTACCATAGCATCCCACATAACAGCCCTAAACAGTCATACATTACAGAACGCAGTGCCATACAAATCGGCATTATGGGACAAATGCTCTTAGATGTTTCAGCACCTGCATCTGATGTAGATTTAGAAGAAGATGTAGAAGAGGATGTAGAAGAAGAGGCAGATGACACGGAGAGTATAGAATCCACTCTTTATGAAACCGCTGAAGAAGATGTATTTTATACGCCTCCAGAGGAGCCAGAGTCTGACTCTGATGATGAGAGTTTTGTGTCAGCAATAGGTACCAGTCACGAGATCAATCGGGAGCAGCTCCTCTACAATCTGCCTGATGAGGGCAAAATCGAATATCTTCATGCAATAACCGATGAAAACCACATTCGACATCTTAATGATACTTGGGCTGATATCATAGACACCAGCGCTCTAGAGGACAATCAAAAACTCAGACTTAGAATTAGAATAATGCTGGATACCAATAGCAACATCACACACAGCAATCGAGATCTAGTAATATCAAACATTAACTACTGGACAGTCGGTGCAACGCCACACAATTCAACATTGATATTAGAAAGATACGCAGAAACCCCCGAACTATTCACACACTTCAGCAAACCAGAATTGTTTTTACGTCCAAATATTTTTTTACAAAGAGCCATTCCCCACAAAAAAAGTCAAAGATCAAAAATAACAACCACATCAGCAATAAGCTATAAAAGCGAACGCTCGATCAGCTACAAAAATAATGAATATCAACTGCTAAACCAATCAAAAATCGGAGCCCGTGACTACGCATCCTGGACCTGGACACGTGAGTTCAGCCATAACAGTCAGTATTGGCGCAACCATATCACCTGCCCACTCTGGTGTCAGGACTGGTTTTTCAATGACACTATGTTTTCTCAATCAGCTTACGCAGGGTTCACTCCGGGGTTCTCTGCAACATTCATGGTACCGTCTAACAAAAGAACACCATCCGCTTTCAAGTTTTCTGCCGTTGTCAAACCTGTAGCCTTAGGCGGACGAGTACAGTATCGATTCTTATTTCAGGAATATGCCCACTGGGATCAAAGTGGCAGTGAAATTTCTTTCAGTGAGTTACTCACCGTTAACTGGGGTTCAACTGTATTTAACCCTGAGGCCCCCATCCGACTAAAAGTACGCAATAAAAACCTATGCCTCAATATCAAAGAAGGCAATATAAAGGCGGGAGGACAGGTCAATCTCTACAAATGTCGACATTCTCTCAACCAACTCTGGGGATATGATGACAAGCACAGAATCAAGCCACAACATAACCCGGAACTATGTTTGACGCGATCAGATCAGCATTCTGTAAAACTGCATACCTGTGATAATACTGATAACCAGCGATGGTACTTTCGCTATGATCAGGTCAGTGACAGCTTTGATTGCTCACTCTCATCCAAGGATTTTCTTACCTTACAGATTAATTGCAACAGACGCTCAAAAACACACTGGAACTTCCAAATATACCCCTTCCATTACAATGATGCGATTTCCATCCAGGATCTTTAGCGGATGATAGAGCCTATTGCCATTCAAAGTGTTGTCAAAAAAAACCAAACGAACGACAAACAAGTCGTACGCCATTAATTCTCAAAAAAACAAATAAAAAATAATAAATATGAAAAAACAAACATGTTAAATCGACACTTAAAAACTGCATTTTTCCCATAAAAAGTTAGCTACCTGCTACGCTACATAGCAGCATAAAACTTCGCTTATACCCCATACTCGGATAATTTGCATGCCACAACCAGCAAAACTCAAAGTTTTCTTCTACCTACAGATGGCGTGCGTTCTTTTTCTTTTAGTCATGGGTCTTCTTTGCAGTCGTACATATGGGTACTCAACTATTGATAGTGCCTCTGCCAAAAGCCCAACACTACTTTTTGGACCAGAGTCTCTATATATAGGCACATTAAAAAAACAACTTTCTCAAAAACGCTGGCGCTTTTCGGCACCTCATATCATATTTGTCAATGCACACGTTCCCCTCTCCCTTGATGACCAAATCACCATTCAAAAACAATTAGATCAAGGCAGCATCGTGATCATTGATGGAACAGGTGCTCAGCCCAATGAAACCCAAAGTGCTAGCGCACATATAGGCGGTATAGGATTGGGCGGTGCCGTTGTAATGATTAGAAAACCATTCCATAGTCAGCCTGAGTACAAGCAATTAATAGAGGGCAGCCAAACAGAACCCGCTATACCCAGAGCTACAGAGATGACGCACGAAACCATCAATAAGTTAGCCCTAACAACACAGCAAATGCTTGAATCCTGGCAAAAGCAACTCTTCCATCGTGCTGCAATAAAACCTGCAGGGAAAATCCCACCCTGGAAACCCGAGCTAACCATACCGATCGAAATTCGACATATCGGCTTTCCCTGCATGGTTGGCAGTCGTTACGAAGGTAATAATATTACCGGCTATTCCGCCTGGGACGAGGGCCTGATTGATGCCTGTAACAATAATGCCAGCGTTTCTCTCCACTACACCGTTGAACTCATTCGTTCACACCACATCCCAGGCTCTACCCATAATGCGAAATATATTCGCATTACTATGGATCCATCTTCCAATGGCGGCGCTGGCTGGCATTTGATAGAAAAACCTCACCACAGACACACCTGGTTCGAGAGCTGGGCCAATCGCGAAACCTGGTATGGCCCTATTGCAGATAGCTATGACATTACTCTGGAACCACTGGATCCGGATATCCGTCTATATCATTCCATTCCAACCAATCACCCCAAACATTCAGACATCACCCACACCACCAAAATCATGGTGGGTGTCATGTTAGCGATGGGACTTACCCCCTTTGAAGAGCAGAGTAACAATGCCGATCAGGCCGCCGAGGATAACGCAGGCCATCTAGACGACGATGAGAGTGATACCGAGACAGTGCATGCCTGCTGTAGTCCATCTCACCAAGATCAAGCCCCCGTTCCCCAAACCACAAGCGGCGATCAAGGCAAGGGCCCCTGTTGCTGTGGTCACAGCACCGGAAGCAATACAGATAGCAGTCATGACAGCAATATAGGGTCAGGTGGCGGACCATCGTCAAACAGCTCTGATATCACTGCACTCAACGAGGGAGCCATCGAAACGTCAGGATTGGACAGTCACAGTGATCAGCACGGTCCTTGTTGCCATACAGAAGAGGGTTTCACATCTCCACAACCCCTACTATCAAGCGAAGATGAAGAAGATGAAAGTGATATAGATGACGATATGAACGATGCTGGCAACCTCATTCGTCACACTCGCACCGGATTTCATCCATCCTCAACCTATCCGCGAAAGCCTAGTACTGAAACCCTTTATTCAGATGCACATCATACATGGACAACAAGCTCCTCTCGCATGCATTACCGTACACGTAAATACAGAGACATGAATACTGAACAATCATTTATGTACGAAAGCAAGCGTGCGATCGCGTATCAAAACCATGAGTACGAAGTCATCAATTACGCCAATACAGATTCACACAATACTGTTTCCTGGCGGTGGAGCAGAGAGTTTGAAAAAAATGCTAGCCATTGGCGTACGAACAATACCTGCCCCTTATGGTGTAATGACTGGTTCTTTTCAGATAGTGCGTTTTCCTCCGCTGCCTATGCTCACTTTGTTCCTGGTTTTTCCGCCACATTTATGGTTCCTGCCACAAAAACAGGCCAATCAACCATTCGATTCATCAGTAGCATATCGCCTGTAGCTTTAGGCGGACGCGTGCAATACCAGCTCCTTTATCAAAAATATGCGCCGTTTAGCCGTAAAGGACAAGACGTTCATTTAACACAAAATCTTACCATTGACTGGAGTTCACCCGCATTTTCTGCGGAAATTCCTATCTCTCTTGAAGCTGTTCATTTTGATGACTTCAAAGGCACCTGCCTGACCGTACAAGTACCACAATCAATCCACACCGTTAAACTCAGCCAGTGTCAACTTAAGCGAGAACAGCTGTGGGGATTTGATAAAGAACTTCGCCTTCACTCTCTATTAAATAATGATCATTGCCTCACCAGAGAGCCGGATGATTCACTTTCCTTACGTAGCTGCAACCGTAGTGCAAAACAAAAATGGCAATGGGTGGAAAAAGGCTTACAAAACAGTCAAGGTGGTTACCTAAGCATTGCAAAAGATGGCAGCCTGTATACCAGCTGGTCTGCTTCAGACAAAACAATCTGGCATGGTTTGATTCGCCAAGCCAATGTAGCTGATACACTGACAATCGAACCAGACGTAAGTACCTAGAAGCAAAATACTATGAATCATTTATAACTAGTAAACATGAAAACATTGAGTATCGGGCTACGTAAGCTCTGAAACCGGGGGTATGACACTCATTGTCAATCATATACTTTGACATTGATTAACATACCCTCGTGGAAAATCATAATACACTTTTCTCACTAACCAAAGAACACCTCCAGCGCTTACACTTATATACCAAAAAGAAACGACCTTTTCTGCAAGGGACATAACAGCACATAAACTTCAGAAGTTGGCATCACAAAAGCTTGCCGAGCACGATCATTAATTTCTCTAAAAAAACGAAAAATCCACAAATAATCCTGTCATCGATCAAAAACATGCGCACCCTATAAAAAGTCCCCTTTACCAATGGGATATTAAACAATGTAAATGCTGTCATATTCCCACATTTGCTCCTTTCTGTTTTTTTATGTAAAAAAAGACACTTTATTTTGAAAAAAACAGATATTTCCACTATAAAACAAACAACAAGCTCACAACACAGTGATTTCACCTATCGCACAGGCGCCAGCAATGAAAATATCCTACCTAGGAAGACACTTACTCACGAATGGTAGCGATTACTTCAAAAAAAATGATGTATCCGTTATATATGAATATTTAAAAACAGCCATAGACATCAATTCTCATTTAGAAGACAGTTTCAGATTGACTCAAGGGGGCGTTTTACACTCGTTAATCGCAATAAAAACCACCTCCCCCCTTCATATGACATACTCAGGAACCGTATTATAAAAAAAGAAATGGCTCTTTATCGTGATTTTTCTACCTAGTCATTTACATGCAGGCAGCGCATAATGCACCTTATTTATAACTTATTGTGGATGAATTATTACTCTTCAATTTTCAAGTACAGCATTGCTATAATTTTAATATCTGCATTTTCACTATTCGTACAGGCCAACAACAGTTTAAGCGAGCATTCAAAGAATGACTTTTTTAATGTCAGCGAATACGGTGAAGTGACGCCTTTTGGTAAGTCAGTACTCAACAACCTGCCAAAGACACCTCACCAAAATGTAACGAGACAATCATTCCTGAATACGGTCATATACATCAATTCTCAAACCAAACTGACAACATATGATCTGAAAATAATTCGTGCAGCTCTTTCAAAAGGCGCGATCATCATACTGGATAACACAACGAATAACGCTGAGACAGACTCTCTGAGTGCCAGCATAGGCGGACTTGGTTTTAACAGTTCCGTTCTCATGATTCGGAACAATAATCAACAAACGCCTGAGTACAAATTACTTGATGTTGATCTGACTGATGAAACCTATCCTGAACTCTCTCGATATCACCAAGCAATCAACAAACTCGCCGACAATGCCGTCAGCATTTTATACGACTGGAAGAATTCATCTTCCAAGCAGAATATTCGCCATCGTAAGAGCGAAGTCGATGATCGTTATCGCCCTGAAACAACAATCAACGTGGAATATCGCCATACCGGTTTTAGCTGCATGGTAGGAAAATCTTACGAAGGCAACGGCATTACAGGACATTCTCAGTGGACCGATGAAATGGTGGACGCCTGTAATGGCAACGCCAGCGTGTCATTATTCTATACCATTGATCTCATTCGTTCTGAAGCAAACGAAGACGGTTCTACTGAAGATGCTAAATATATAAGAATCACACTGAATCCCTCTGGAGATGGTGGCGCAGGCTGGCATTTCGCTGATACGCCAAAACACAAATCACTCTGGCACGAAAGCTTGGCAAACAGAATAGAGTGGTTTGGCCCAATTGTAGAAGACTATTCCATTACAATTTCAGCCCGCGACCCTGACATACGACTCTATCAGGCCGTCCCAGAAAACACACCACAACATAGCAACATCGTGACATTACCCTCTATCGGTATTGGTGTAAAAGTTCCGAACGGTTTGCATTTACCTATCCCAGCCATAACGGGTTTAGGCGCAGGCTTGTCATCTGGATTTACAACCGATCGCGCAGTTATTTATAAGAATCATGAATATACTATTATCAATCGCTCCAATGATACAAACCATGCCATTGCTTCATGGTTATGGACACGTGAATTTGATAAATATAGTGAAAGTTGGCGAACAAACAGTACTTGTCTGCTGTGGTGCGATGATCCATTTTTCAATGATAACGCTTTCTCTCCTGCAGCCTACGCACATTTTGAACCTGGTTTCTCTGCCACTTTTAAAGCATCAGGAGAGAAAAATGGTCAATCAACATTTCTCCTAAAGGGTACAGCAAACGTTGTTGCTCTGGCAGGACGCGTTCAGTACAAATTCGTTTTACAACATTATGCTCCATGGAGTCGTAAAGGCTCTATTCAGAGCTTTAGTCAACGATTACGAGTTAACTGGGACTCAACCTTTTTTAACCCTAACATTCCGATCTCAATCGAAGCATTGCGTGAAAATAGCGGTAGCGGATTGTGCCTGAATATCATTGAAAGCGATATTGATGACGGTATTGGAAGTGTGAATCTCTATGACTGTCATTACAGTCCCAACCAAATATGGGGGGTAGATGCAGATAATCACTACAAATCCTACTTATCCAAAGGTATTTGTCTGACAAGAGAGACTGACGATGCTATTACCGTCCGTCAGTGTACAAACTCTGCCAACCAAAAGTGGACATGGCAAAACAATTACTTGGTGAATAACTATAGTGGATACCTCACAGCCAATATTGAAGGTGACATTACTGTCACCAAAGACCCATTACAAGCAACGGAGTGGCGGGGCTATATTAGAAGAGCTGATAACAGCAACATACTTGATATTCAAAACTTACCTGCCGACTACGACAATTACAATGAGAAACATGATAACAATTTGCTTCCTTTTTTGAATGAAACCACACAAAGATCCATTTACGAGACCCCATAAAAAAAACGTTAAATCAACAGCACGATTTTATTTCGTATTAACACGAGGTTTTAGGAATGCCATTCTCAATCCATCAAAAAAAGACTAACAGCCGACAAACTACCAGAGTTCATTTGTTTGCTCTATCTTCAGCCTTATGTTTAACCTTCGCTGCAGAAGCAGGTGTAATCCACAAGCCAGCAGTGCACAATGTCACTTCGTACGGACACATGACAGAGTACGGCTATAAGTTAGAAGAAAAATTAAAAAATCTGCAGGCCGATAAGGAGCATACAAGCACATTTAAAAATATTATATATATCAATTCAAAATCAGTCATATCACCTAATCAAGAGCAAGAAATTAAAAACGCTTTATTACGTGGCTATATCGCTGTCATAGATAGCACTACAAATCACAACAAAGCAACAATCCGATCACTAAGCGCAAGATTGGGCGGTATAGGCTTTGAAAGCCCTATCATAATGATAAAAAAAAATCAGGATGGCCTCCCTGAATATAAAGAACTCACACTACACTCACCTTATTCAGTACCCCATACCTCTCGCCAGTCTAATGCACATCAGTTAGACCACAAAAAACTAACAGATGAAACCTATATAATGCTACAGGCTTGGTTGAAGAAACCCATACAATACCGCGCCAAAGAGCGCGATAATCAATATCGACCAGAAGTATCAATTCCTGTAGAGCTTCGCTATGTAGGATTTCCGTGCATGGTAGGTGCTACATTCACTGGCAATGGGACAACCGGTGATTGGAGCTGGAATGATGAGTTGATTGATGCTTGTCATAACAATGCGAGCGTCTCAATTTTCTATACAGTCGACCTGATACGCTCAATTGCATCAACGGCTGGAGGCGCTGATGATGCAAAATACATTCGTATAACAGTTGATCCATCATCAAATGGCGGAGCCGGCTGGCATCTGATAGACGAACCTAGCCATAAACATACTTGGTTTCAAAGCTGGGCCAACAGGGAAACATGGTTTGGTCCAATAGCAGATAGTTATTATGTCACCATTCAATCAACCGACCCTGATGTGCATTTATACAACACCATTCCAAGCAACCACCCAAAAGAATCACAAATTATGCATACCATTGGCTTACAGGTTGGCGTAAGTGGTGGCCCAAGTTTATTAAACCCCGCGAACATGGGAGGAAATAACCCTATAGGATTCTCTGGTATTAACATGGGATTATCATTTACATATACCAGTGAACGAGCTATCAGCTACAACAATCATGAATATGAATTAATCAACCTCTCTAGAGCCGGCAATACAGACAAAGCGGCATGGGTATGGAGTCGTGAATTTGGCAAATATGCTCAACACTGGCGCACAAACCGTACCTGTGAACTCTGGTGTCAGGACTGGTTTTATGATGATGTTGCATTTTCAGCTGCATCCTATTCAAGCTTTACGCCAGGATTTTCAGCCACGTTTCAGGTTCCTGCCTCAAAAGACAGCATTTCCACCATTGAATTTGAAAGTGCAATCAAACCCGTTGCACTCGGAGGCCGAGTACAATACGCCTTTTTATTTCAACATTACACCCCATGGGGTTATAAAGGAACAAAATATAGCTTTAAGCAGAACCTGGAGATAAACTGGGGGGCAACTTTTTTTAATGCAGAAATTCCAGTTTCCATTGAAGCCTACAAAGAAAACAGTAAAGATGGAATATGCCTGGAAGTTATTGACAGCAAAACAGAAACCGGTAGCAAAGTCGGCATTGGCGATTGTCATTTCAAACAAAATCAAATCTGGGGTATGGATTCAGAATTCCGTTATAAATCGTTCCTTGCTCAAGATCGCTGCTTAACACGAAAAAATCACGATACATTAACTATTCAACCTTGTACACATGCCGCCAATCAAAAATGGGAATGGAACAACGAGCATATCACCAATAATCTTGGAGGCGCGCTGACTATCAACAATCAAGGACATGTTATTACCTGTCCCCATACAGAAACTCCGACAGAATGGCGTAACTTTATCCGTAAACCTGACATCTCCGGCACAATGACTGTTTCTACACTGACTGTGACAACAGACCAAGAAAACGCGAAGGCCATTCCAACCAATGAAAACGTAGCAATCCTCTCGTCCTCAAACCTCTCGGACACTACAGGGGAGCCCCATAAGAATTCAGATAGCAGTCAGACAAACCATGAAATACAGAAAGATAACAATACGAATGAGTATCTACCCGAAACCTGGTTGGTTGAAGATGACGCCAGCGCAAATATCACTGAAAATCCACTGATTACTGAAGACATGGGTTCCATTGAGGAGTCAAGCTATGCGCAAGACTATGACCATGAAGATAGCATCACTGGCTCAGATCACAACACAACACCCCCATCGTTTCCGATGCTGATAAAGCAGACAAATGATGATGATTAACGTTTTGTTTGAATGAGTTCACAGCATCATTCCCACGCAATGGATTGCCATCGTTTTTATAATGGCTAATGCTATTAAAAGATAGTTAGTAGCCCCCCTTCAACCATGACATTAATATTACTGCCCTGTCGACATAAAGGCATGATAAAGTATGATGCGCCGCATATAATCTCATCCTTTTAACCTCCGACAGGCAGTTTTATCCCCGCTATGGAGAAGACCTACAATCCCCACGCCATTGAGCGTTCCTGGTATCAGACCTGGGAAGACAACGGTTACTTTGCCCCGACCGGCGAAGGCCAGCCTTACACCATCATGATTCCGCCGCCCAATGTCACCGGCAGCCTTCATATGGGCCACGCCTTCCAAGACTCCATTATGGATGCCCTGATCCGCTATCATCGCATGAGGGGTAACAACACCCTCTGGCAGGTAGGCACCGACCATGCAGGCATCGCCACTCAAATGCTGGTAGAACGCAAGCTAGCCGCCGAGACCGGCCAGAGCCGCCACGACCTCGGCCGCGAGCAATTCCTGGATAAAGTCTGGGAATGGAAACATGAATCCGGCGGCACCATTACCCGCCAGCTACGTCGTCTTGGCGCCTCGGTCGACTGGGCAACCGAGCGTTTCACTATGGATGATGGTTTCTACAAGGCGGTGCAGGAAGTCTTTATCCGGCTGCACGAAGACAGCCTGATCTACCGCGGCAAACGACTGGTCAACTGGGATCCAAAACTGCATACCGCCATCTCTGACCTTGAAGTCGAAAACAAAGATGTCAAAGGCCATATGTGGCACCTGCGCTATCCGCTGGCCGATGGCGAAACCACCAGTGAAGGCAAAGACTACATTGTTGTCGCCACCACCCGTCCGGAAACCATGCTGGGTGATACCGGCGTTGCCGTAAACCCTGAAGACCCACGCTACAAGATGCTGATCGGCAAGGAGATCATCCTGCCACTGGTCAACCGTCGTATTCCAATCGTGGGCGATGAACACGCTGACATGGAAAAAGGCACCGGCTGCGTGAAAATCACGCCTGCCCACGACTTCAACGACTACGAAGTCGGTAAACGCTGCAACCTGCCCATGATCAACGTGATGACGCTCAACGGCGATATCAGCGATCAGGCCGACGCCTTCAACATGGACGGCACGGCAAACGACAGCATCGACACGTTCATCCCTGAAGCGTATCGGGGCATGGAACGCTTTGCGGCCCGTAAGCAGATTCTGTCTGACCTGGAAGCTGCCGGTTTACTGGACGACATCAAGGATCATGATCTAACCGTTCCCTATGGCGACCGCTCAGGCGTCATCATTGAACCGCTGCTGACTGACCAGTGGTTTGTCCGCGCCAAGCCACTGGCAGAACCGGCGATCAAGGCCGTTGAAGACGGCGAGATCCAGTTCGTTCCCAAGCAGTACGAAAACATGTACTACGCCTGGATGCGCGACATTCAGGACTGGTGTATCTCCCGCCAGCTCTGGTGGGGCCATCGCATTCCTGCGTGGTATGACGAGCAAGGTAATGTCTATGTCGGCCACAGTGAAGCCGAGATTCGTGACAAGCATCAACTGTCTGCGGACATTGCGCTGCGTCAGGACGACGATGTGCTCGATACCTGGTTCTCTTCTGCACTCTGGACCTTCGGCACCCTCGGCTGGCCCGAAACCACAGAACGTTTGAAGACTTTCCACCCGACAGACGTCCTGGTCACCGGCTTTGACATCATCTTCTTCTGGGTTGCCCGGATGATCATGATGACCTTGCACTTCATGAAAGATGAAGACGGCAAGTCCCAGGTACCGTTCAAGTACGTATACGTACACGGTCTGGTCCGTGACCAGGAAGGCCAGAAAATGTCCAAGTCCAAGGGTAACGTACTCGACCCGCTGGACCTGATTGACGGCATTGAACTGGAAACCCTGGTTGAAAAGCGTACGGGCAACATGATGCAGCCTCAACTGGCTGCCAAGATTGAAAAGCAGACTCGCAAGCATTTCCCGGAAGGTATTGCGGCTTTCGGAACCGATGCCCTGCGCTACACCTTCTACTCCCTGGCCTCCACCGGACGTGACATCAAGTTCGACATGGGCCGGATCGAAGGTTACCGGAACTTCTGCAACAAGATCTGGAACGCCACCCGGTATGTTCTGATGAATACCGAGGGTGAAGACTGTGGTCAGAGCGGTGGCGAGGTGGAATTGAGTCTGGCAGACCGCTGGATCATCTCCCGCCTGCAGCAGACAGAGAAAACCGTTGCCGAAGCGATTGAATCCTTCCGCCTCGATCATGCGTCCCAGGCATTGTACGAATTCGTCTGGAACGAGTACTGTGACTGGTATCTTGAGCTATCCAAGCCTGTACTATGGGACGACAGCGCTTCAGGCGCACGTAAACGCGGTACCCGCCAGACCCTGGTCCGTGTACTGGAAACCATACTTCGTATGGCGCATCCATTCATGCCTTATATCACCGAAGAAATCTGGCATAAAGTGAAGACGCTGGCGGGCAAGGATGGCGACACCATTATGTTACAGGCATTCCCTGTACCTGACGAAGCCCGGATTGACGCTATTGCTGATCAGGATATTGAATGGCTCAAAGGCGTGATTGTCGGTATTCGTAACATACGTGGCGAAATGAACATTGCTCCAGGCAAAGAGCTCGATGTTTTATTGCGCAACTGTACGGAAGAAGATACTGAGCGGCTGAATGATAATCAGTCCTTCCTCAAGAAACTGGCCAAACTGAGCAATATTCGCGTACTGAATGAAAACGAATCTGCGCCCATGTCGGCAACACAGTTAGTTGGCAAGATGGAAGTGCTGGTCCCTATGGCAGACCTTATCGACAAGGAAGCGGAACTGATACGACTGACTAAGGAAGTCGATCGTCTGCAAAAAGAGGCTGCGCGACTGGCTGGTAAACTGGGCAATGAAAAGTTCATCAGTAAGGCACCTGCCGATGTCGTAGAAAAGGAAAGGACTAAATTGGCCGAAGTCGAGTTGTCTAAAACCAAGCTGAAAGAACAGATGGAAAAAATTAAACAGCTTTAGTCAAACCAGTAAATTTGTGCATCACGTAAAATAATGATGCACCGCCATATTTTTCATCTATACCCAGTGTGGCAGCAATCAGGAAAGATGCTGCCACATTTAGGGATACATACCTTAAAAAGGAGAGATCTATCAAAAAAGCCAAAATCATTTTCACAGTTTTTCAAATGGCGCTGGCCGAATGGGTTTGAATGCCCTCTGTGTTGTTGCCGTGAGTATTGCACTCTGAAAACCCGCGATTTGTAACCGTTGCCACCATCAAACATCATGACCAGCGGTACCATTTGGAAGCCAGCAAGTTGCCCTTCACCACCTGGTTTCTGGGCATGTTTTTAATGACTCAAACCAAGAATGGCATATCAGCCCTGGAGCTTTCGAGGCAGCTTGGAGTCTCTTTAACGCAGCGTGGCGCCTGAAGCATAAACTCATGCAAGTCATGAAAGAACGGGATGACAGCCGCCCACTGCAGGGGCATGTGCAGCTGGATGATGCCTACTGGGGTGGTGAAAAACATGGAGGCAAACGGGGAAGAGGGTCTGCAAACAAACACCCTTTTGTTGCTGCCGTGCAAACCAACGAAGAGAACTGCCCACTGTATATGCGCTTTAGTATGGTCACCAGTTTTCGAAAAAAGGAGTTGGAACACTGGGCGAAAAGACACCTCGGAGATCATACCTGCTGTGTTGTCAGTGATGGACTCGGCGCATTCACTGGAATAGTTGATGCTGGACATCCACATACTGCAGTAGTGACAGGAGGTGGCCATGAGTCGATGGCTAATGAGTTGTTTACGTGGGTCAACACCATGATAGGGAACGTCAAAAACTCCCTGAGAGGCAGTTACCACAATATTAATCCCAAACACCTGCCACGATACCTTGCAGAATACTGTTATCGATTTAACCGGCGCTTTGATTTGAAGGCAATGGTATCAAGGCTGGGTTACATGGCTGCGCGAACTTGCCCCATGCCAGCAAGGCTTCTTAAATTGGCTGAGTTACAGTGGTAATCAGGTACATATTAACATTTGATTCAATTATGCATCTTTAAAAAAGCCCACCAAAGAAGATTTTTCATGAGCTCCTCCTAACCCTCAATATATATCCCAAAACCAATCATCAAAATTGCCTTTCCACTTATATATTTACCAACCCAAAAATTCCAGAAAACAACGACCAATTGATTATCCCAACATAACAAGAAGACATGAACACCAAACTCCTGTGATACACATGACTGCAAAGCCATGCATTCTCAAGCTGCGTCTTTCTGCCGTCTATGCCACTTTAAAAATATCAAACCTAGCAAAACCAAAACGAATTAGCTAACCGCCGCCTATTACATTGTTGATATATCCAGGATGCTTATAAACAGAGCATTCTATGATCAGAAATCGTCATAGACTCTGATGAAAAACTCCAAAAAAACAGCATCTAGCCTGCCCATTTCGTATTGTATAAATACCAAAAATCAAAAACAAAACCAATAATATCTACTTAAAAAAGTAGTTAACAAGGAACGCGCCTACACTTCATAAATTCCAGCGTATCGTCACACACCATGAGTACAAACTAGAGACTTTTCTTTTTTAAGACTTTACATTTTCACCATTCTTGTAAAAATCATTCCTTTTAAAATGACCTCCAATTAATATTGGACTTTTAAACATATCAGATAAACCAATCAACAACCCGATGACATTGTAGAGAGCACCCAATTACTCTACTACTATTAGGTAAACGCATCTATATAGCTGAGGCATGACCATTTCAAAAAGAAACATTGAACGCTCTATGAGAGCCACCTCGACTACATATTTTTTACTGACAAAAGGAAACACTCATCATTTATTTATAGTATATTTCATATTAGTAACTGTAGCATTCAGCTTTTGCATTATTAGAAGACTTGCCTGAACTAGAACCCCCACACAAGAATATTTCCTTCAGAATAAACAATGAATAATACGACCACAAAGCTATATCTTTAGCCTGTAAAACTCGTCAAAATCTTACTCCACTCCAGCATATTATACACATCACTGACAAGTAAATCATAATTATTATCGAGAAGACATCTAGAACAAAAATTAAAACGACATCAACCTATAAATGTAAATTTTTAAAAAAACAGGCAGATCGAACCAGAAAAAACACAAGCATCCAATTAAAATATTACATCAACGATATTGGCGCGAATGCAAATCAAGTTAACATTAATTACACACTTTCTATGCAGATCAAGACAATTGCTTTCTATTTCCCAATATGAGGACAAACGTACATTAACCGAATGTCGGCTTCACACTGACGCTTGTATATAAAAATCATTATTTAACGGGCGTCTTTGAAGCGGATGTCTATCCTTGTATAACCTTGGAGTTGTCTATAGTTAAATGTAAATTATTAGGCTCTCCTTCCAGCATTCTGGGAGAAAACCATGACTATCACTAACCAAACAGTACTGTATAAATGGCAACAGTAATCAGGACAGTGTAATAAATCAGGTACTTTATATATTACCTCTGATGGCCATGACTAAAGACAGGTAGAACTCAATGCCGACGACAGTCAGAAAAAGCAGAAATAGCAATAGTACACCGTTTGAAGCCCGTATGGCTGTCACTCGTGATGACATGGAAGCCATCATGAGGCTACGGCACAGTGTTTTTAATCAAACCTTCGGTGCACGGTTTTCACATTGTGAAAACGGCATGGATTACGATAGCTTTGACCCACTTTGTCGCCATCTTATTGTGAAGGATAGGAGTAACAACCAAACCATTGCAACAACCCGCCTACTGACAGAAGAAAAAGCTCAGTTCATTGGTTCGTTTTACAGTGAGAATGAGTTTATTTTGCCGGGCCTAAAAGAATTACCAGACCCTATTCTCGAACTGGGACGAGTCTGTATTCATGAAGATTATCGCAATCGAAGTGCTATTCTCAGCCTTTGGCAAGCGCTTTCCAAGGTACTAACAACGACAGATACGGAAGTGCGATTCCTCATTGGTTGTGCGAGTATCAGTATGGATGATGGCGGCATTCAGGCTGAAGCGATTATGCGCATCCTACGTGCAAACTATATGGATACCAGTCGTATCACGGCAACCCCCCTTGTACCATTACCGCAGGTAGATCTTTCTGACAATGTCGTCGCCAGCATTCCACCCTTCCTCAAATTTTGTCTGCGCTTGGGCGCCAAAGTATGTGGTGAACCCAGTTGGGATCGAGATTTTGGTGTCGCTGATGTATTTACTCTTTTAGATCTGCATGAGTTAAATCGGCAAACGCATCGCTATGTCAACAGGTTTCTCTGAACTAAGGTGACATTAACTAAAAAAAGGGGGGGGGATACCCCCCCCCTTTTGATGGTTCAATTAACTAATCTTCACTGGTTCAAACTGTGCAATTTTGGTACGCCACTCTTCTGGCCCCGTCTGGTGCACAGACGTTCCGTTGCTATCAACAGCCACTGTTACGGGCATATCTTCTATATCAAATTCATAAATCGCTTCCATGCCAAGATCATCAAATGCTACGACCTTTGCCTGCTTAACAGCCTGAGCAACCAGGTAGGCCGCACCTCCGACCGCCATCAGATACACCGCCTGATTATCACGAATGGCTTCAATGGCAGCCGGACCACGCTCCGCCTTACCAATCATGCCGATCAATCCCGTTTGCTCAAGCATGGTACGGGTAAACTTATCCATTCGGGTTGACGTTGTTGGGCCGGCTGGGCCGACCACTTCATCACGCACAGGGTCAACAGGCCCAACGTAATAGATAAAGCGGTTTTTCAGATCAACAGGTAGTGTCTCGCCTTTCGCCAGCATATCCACCATACGCTTGTGTGCAGCATCACGGCCAGTGAGCATTTTGCCAGAAAGCAGCACCGTTTCACCCGGCTGCCAATCGCGGATATCTTCTGCGGTGACAGTATCCAGATTGACTCGACGAACACTATCGCCAACTTCCCAGGTGATATCCGGATAATCATCCATGGAGGGAGGCGTTAAGACAGCAGGGCCAGAACCATCCAGAGTGAAATGTGCATGCCGGGTAGCCGCACAATTTGGAATCATGGCCACTGGCTTGGATGCTGCATGGGTTGGGTAATCCATAATCTTGATATCAAGCACAGTAGTTAGCCCCCCTAACCCCTGCGCTCCAATACCCAGTTTGTTGACTGCCTCGAAGATTTCCAGACGAAGCTCCTCAACTTTGCTTTGCGGACCGCGGTCACGGAGTTCATGGATATCAATAGGATCCATCAGGGACTGCTTCGCCAATACCGCAGCCTTTTCCGCAGTCCCTCCTATGCCGATGCCTAACATACCCGGAGGACACCAGCCTGCGCCCATAGTAGGTACAGTCTTGACGACCCATTCCACAATATCATCCGATGGATTCAACATAGCCAACTTAGACTTGTTCTCTGATCCACCACCCTTGGCCGCCACCTGGACATCCACCTTGTCACCAGGTACCAGGCTGGTGTGAATAACAGCTGGCGTATTATCTTTGGTGTTTTGTCTTTTGCCCGCAGGATCCGCAAGAATTGAAGCACGAAGAACATTATCCGGATGCGTATAAGCACGACGAACGCCTTCATTGACCAGGTCTTCTACCCCCAGCTTGGTATCAAATCGCACATCCATGCCTATTTTGAGGAAAACCGTCACAATCCCGGTATCCTGACAAATAGGACGGCGGCCTGTTGCACACATACGGGAATTAATCAGAATTTGAGCCATGGCATCCTTGGCGGCCTGAGATTGCTCTTTCTCATAGGCTTCATGGACAGCCTTAATAAAATCAACCGGATGGTAATAGGAAATGAACTGCAAAGCGTCGGCAATGCTCTGTATAAAATCTTCTTCTCGTATAACAGTCATCGATTTCCGGACTCCTTTGACTGGCGTATCCGCTCGCCTTTCGACGAACAAACCCTTCGCCACGGCTGAACACGGTAATGCATTATTGTGAAGGTGTGATCGGAGTATACCACCATCCATAAGAAGAGGGATTCTTTGCCCGGGGCAACTCGGTTACACTCGGAAAAGTTCTAAACAGATGGTTTCCAATGAGAAAGGCAATGGTACAAATCCATTTTAATGATAAAGCCTACTGTGCAGACTCTGGAAAATCACTCCTTGAGACATTACTGGAACAGCATTGCCGCATCCCGTGGTCCTGTAGAGCCGGGCTATGCCATTCCTGCCTGATGCAGACCACACAGGGCACTGTACCTAAAGAGGCCAGCGCGAATCTTTCGCCAGATCAGGTAGAAAACGGTTATTTCCTGGCCTGCCAATGTTATCCCACCAACGACATCATGGTGCGACTACCTGAACGCCACCTTCAGCCACAGCCCGCCGTGATCACTGAAAAGAGCCTGCACTCTCCTACATTACTCGCAATAAGACTTGCTCCTCGCCTCCCGCTTCAATATCGGCCCGGACAACACATTCTTCTATGGCGTAATACCACAGACAGCAGTCGTTATTGCCTTCTGTCACAACCTGAACAGGACAGCGAGTTACTGATTCATGTAGAGCGGCGAGCCGGCGGGCATTTCAGTGGCTGGCTGTTTGATGAAGCCACTTGCGGCACCCAGGTAACCCTCAGTGAACTGGCCGGCCAGTGCCATTACCAGCCAGACCGGGATAACATACCCACCATCATCTTTGGTAGTGGCGTTGGTATTGGTACTGCCATGGCGATCACCCGTGACACCCTCCTACATAACCCCTCATCGGTCCTTGCAACACTTTTGCATGCAGATAACGCATCACCCGAAACATTTTACCTTCAGCATCATGACCTTCCTTCACCGCTTCTCCAGCCTATCACGTTGCAATCTCCGATAGAGAGAATCGATGAACTGCTGGCAGAGCGCCGCTTCCAAAACGCACAGATCAAATTGATGGGTCAGAGTGACTGTGTACTCAACTTAGAGCACATGCTGAAAAAAAGAAGGTACCCTGACACACACCTGGTTACTCAGCCCTTTTCCCCCAGAGCAGCCGACTGATTGGCACGAGTATAGGAAGACTCAGGGTATAAATCAGGTATAACTGAAACACTGGATGTCACAACCATGTCTGGATAAGGTGCATTGTCAAAAGCCAGCTCAACAAACCACGCCTTCCAACCAGATTCGGGCGATTCAACGTCAAGACTGAACTGACAAGGTTCTTCTCTGTGAATTGCTACATTTTCGGGTTTATATTGCAACCCGTTCTGGGAAAGTGCTGTCATTCGAAAATCGCGAGCCTCTGGATTGGTCACCTGCCACAAAACAGCACGCTTTGGGCAAACCGGCATACTCGCAATCAACCGCCCTGCTCCCGGACGACTCCAGCTCACATCAGGTAGTGTGCGGTTTTCAACCCTTGCACCAAGAAAGGCTTCAAACATATCTGTAGCACGTGCCAGTCCGCCGGGATCCCTGAAGACATAATGCCGACTATTGGGAAACGTACGCATCCATGTCGGCCCCAGGAGTTCATGCAGATAGAGTTTTGCAGAATCAGGTGGGAAAAAATCATCACCTGACGCAGTCACAATATATTTAGGCATGTTCAGACGAGCACGGTAGCGATAGGGGTCCACCAACATCAACAAACGATACATTTCAGGGGTGTGGACATAGGAAAAGACATCATGCTCGGGCGCATAATAATCACTGAGCGCTGGAATGGAGCCTTGATGAGCCTTATAAACATGATCGATAAACGCCTCACTTTTGAGAATATCAATCACAACGGGAATGAGTGAATCGGTTCGTTTATCAACGGCGGCAGTTAGCCATGCGGTCCACCCCCGCTTGGATGCACCTGCAAGGACAAATTGCTCCACCTCAATACCTTTATACGATAACACCGCCTGAACGGTATCCATCGCCCGTACCGCAGACTTAACCATGGGAAACTGTAACAGCAGTGACTCACTTTCCTCAGGGTCCTTTAGGTAGTGGTACCAAGTCCAGGCAATAAGGTCATCTTCCTTACGCGGCTTACCATCAGAAAAGCGCAGATATTGATTGGGCACGTCCTTCAAATCAACGACTACAGCACCAGTACTGGCAGCAATTTTTGCAAAATCCACCTGATTGAACACATCGTATATCACGTCTCCATATTCAGGATCACGTGGGTATCGAGTCCCCCCATCAATAAACAAAAACGCTTTTTCTGAACGAACAACCTCCGGTCGGTAAATCATCAACCGATGACGCCAAACCGGTTCTGAAACACCATATTTAATCGCCGCAGACCAAGTCTGCGAGATCATGCTGACCTGATACAACTTTACTTTAGCGTTGACTTCAGCAACTGTTTGCCACGTCTCACCTTCCAATGTCCATTCCCAGCTACTATCAGGACGCTGAATATAGTCATCCAACGCAGTCCTTTGCACAGGTCGTTCCTCCTTTGCTCTCATGCCACAGGCAGACAGCACAGGCATTACTGACAGCACGCCAGCAAGAACAAGCACCACCAATCTACCACCATTAAACATGAAACTTGTGCAAGCCATGCCATTCTTCCCAATTAATACTTAAGCAGAGTAGTCATATCGTGCCCCTACAGGGTATGACATAATGCCCGGGCCCACTGACAAAATGACGATAACAGGGCTGGTGCCTGAACATGACCGATTCCATACAGACAGACGTCGTCGAACGGATCCTGAAAATTCGGATCGTTCGTCCCGAAAGAAAGAACGCCTTGACGCACACCATGTATGACGCATTGACAGCTGCACTGCAGCAGGCGGATGACAAGAGCGACATACGAGCCATCTTCATCACCGGTACCGAAGACTGTTTTACCAGTGGGAACGATGTGCAGGATTTCCTGTCCCACCCTCCCTCAGGTCCGGACAGCCCGGTATTTCGTTTCATGCGCACGCTGCAACAAAGCCGGAAGCCAGTCATTGCTGCCGTGAACGGTGCAGCTGTCGGCATCGGCGCGACGCTTCTACTGCATTGCGACCTCGTTTACCTGGGACCGGATGCCAAGCTCCAGATGCCCTTTGTCAAACTGGGGCTCTGCCCGGAATACGCGTCCAGCCTTTTATTACCCGCATTGGTCGGTCACCGTCGGGCGACAGAACTGCTGTTACTGGGTAAAACCATGCGTGCTGAGGAAGCCGTCAGCGCAGGCATTGCAAATGCTGTTTTTAATCAGGATTACCAGGAAAAAGCGCTGGATAAGGCCCAGGAAATTGCCGCTTTACCACCGGCAGCCATCCGCACGGCCAAACAGCTCATGAAAGAGACGCTGGAAGAACAGGTCTCACGGCAAATAGCCCGGGAAGGCGCCGCCTTTGTGGAACGCCTTTCGTCACCGGAGGCCCGGGAGGCGATGATGGCATTTATGCAGAAACGTCCGGCCGATTTCAGTCCATTTGAGTAAACGTTTATCAACAATGTGTCAGGCAGCATTCGCTGCCTGACCATTCAATCACTAGAACCACCACCAGGACTTATTCCCCACCGTCGGAGGCGTTGTCTCCTGAACCGGTGCCGACAACATAACAACAGGATTCAGTTGCCGGGTCTGTTCCAGTTCTGCTTTGGCCGATGAGTGTGAAACAAACTGCATGGGGCCATCACCCAATGGCATATCATCTGCCGTCAGATCCAGTCTGGGCGACGTTAGCTCGGCATAACGCAGGAAGTAAGTTGCCCCACCAGCTACATCGAGAGAGAAACTGGCAATCCGATTGAAGTTGATAGGCTGCTCAGCCAAAAAGGAATCTTCCAGAAAAAACAGGTCCAACCCAAAGAACGGGCGCTTGAGCATGAACTGATATTGACCCGGAGTCAGCGCCAGCATTTGATAGCCATTGCTACTGATATTCACGACAGGTTCGCCGTTTATGTAAACCGTTGGCGCTTCCAGTTCCTGCTCGGCCCATTCACTGTAGGGGCGATAGATAATGACATGGGCGTTATCGAGTTCAGGTGTAGCCTGCGCCGCATACAGCGGGCCTTCAACAGGTTTCAGGTAAGCACCGAACGTTCTGTCCCAGGAGCTGCAGGCAGTCATCAAATAAAGGACGCAAAGCACAGCGCTGATTCGGCTGAGTAATTTCATTATTGTTATTCTCCACACAGTGCGCGCCCATTCTGCCTGTTTTTTTCAGACTGCGCCATCCATCACGCAGCCATCCAGGGCGCAACCCCAATGGCAGTCATAATCAGCTCAACCGACAGTGCCGCCAGTATCATGCCCATAATACGGACAATGATTGCTGAACCGTTATGCCCAATCACCTTGAATATACGGTCAGCCATGAGCATCAGGCCACAGGTCACCAACAAGACCAGTAACAGCACCGCGGCCGTCGCCATCTGCTGATAGAGCGTTTTGACGTGGTTATCCGTCAGTGTTATCACGGCCATGATCGCCCCGGGGCTCGCAATGGACGGAACTGCCAGCGGGAAAACAGCCAGATCATGCCCCGGTTCGGTTTCTCCCGGCTCTTGAATATGTGTCGAAAAGATCATCTGCAAACCAAACAGAAACAGAATGACACCACCGGCTAACTGCAGCGAGATCAGTTTGATATCCATCGCCGTCAATATCAGCTGCCCAAGAATCAGTGCAGCAATCAGCACCATACTCGCATACAGCGTCGCCTTGATCGCGGTTTTTCGTCGTTGCTGGGCAGACAATCGTGCCGTGAGTCCGGTGAACAATGCCAGCGTTCCTACCGGGTCAATTGTCGACCACAACATCATGAAATCTTTCACTAAAAATTCCATTGAGTACCACCTGAGGTTATTCCGTTACTGTCGGCGCGTTATTTATCAGAAATCACTGATTACCACCAACCCCTTTATGTAGCGTATTGTTGGCAGTACGAAAATCTGACAATTACCATCTGACGGAAGACCACTGTCAGCCGATACAGATCAATAATCGCTGCCGGTAAGCGGCATACCATAACGAAGCAGAAGACCCTGATCGGTTCTAAACGGGGGAAGTAACAAGCATGCAACTGTCATTCCTGGGCGCTGCCGGTACCGTTACCGGCTCCAAGTATCTCGTGACATTCCACGGTTTTCGGCTATTGGTCGACTGTGGTCTTTACCAGGGACTCAAAGACTACCGTCGTCGAAACTGGCAACCTTTGCCAATACCAGCGGAAGATATCGACGCTATCGTCCTGACCCATGCGCATATTGACCACAGCGGTTATCTGCCGGCACTGGTCAGACAAGGTTATGACGGCCCCGTCTACTGCAGTCAGGGCACCAGAGACTTATGCCGGGTACTCCTCCCAGACGCTGGGTACCTTCAGGAAGAAGACGCCCGCTTTGCGAACAAGCATGGTTTTTCGAAACACCAACCCGCCCTGCCACTCTACACAGAAGAAGACGCCCGCCGTTCGTTAAAACTGTTTCGGCCTCTCCCTAGCGATACTATTAACGACATTGGTAATGGTTTAACCCTGCGACTCAGGCCTGCGGGTCATATTCTCGGTGCCTGCACACTGGAGGTGTTCAATGGTCGACACCTCCTCTGCTTCAGCGGCGATCTTGGCCGTGCTGACGACCCCATTATGTACCCACCCGATCCAATGCCACGGGCCGATTACCTGGTACTGGAATCCACCTACGGTGATCGCCTGCATGCAGAAACGGATTCGTTAGCGACACTGGAACAGATAATCAACAAAACCGCTAAACGGGGTGGCATTGTACTGATGCCCGCATTCGCGGTTGGCAGGGCACAACTGGCCTTGCATATGATCAGCCAGCTCAAGCTTCAGAACCGTATTCCCCGCGAATTGCCGGTCTATCTCAACAGTCCCATGGCGATCAAGGCTACCGAGCTGTTTTACCAGCACCCGGAGAAACACCGGTTGACGCGTGAAGACTGTGAACGCATTGATGCCGGTACCCTGTATGTGCGCACCATGGAAGAGTCCATGGCGCTGAACCGGCGCACCTTCCCTGCCATCATCATCTCGGCCAGTGGTATGGCCAGCGGAGGACGCGTCCTGCACCACCTGACCACATTGGCCCCCAATCATCGTAACAGCATCGTGTTCATGGGATTTCAGGCACCGGGCACTCGTGGTGAAAAAATGGTGAATGGCGCGAGAGAAGTGAAAATCCACGGCCGGCAGGTGGCAATCAATGCGGATGTTCATAATCTGGAGGGCTTATCGGCCCATGCCGATTACCAGGGGATTCTCGACTGGCTCACAGCTGTGCATCAGCCTCCCAAGAAAGTCTTCATCACCCACGGTGAACCCAGGGCATCGGATGCATTAGCGGACCATATTCAGACACGTTTTGGCTGGTCGGCCGACGTACCGGAACTGGGTACAACGATTGAGATTCCGGATCCCGACTGATCAGACACTGAAACGCTTCATCCAGAGCCCATGGAGATTACAGTCACTCACGGCGAACAGTACGCTTCCCGGCGGCAGGCGCAGCACAAACAGCCCTTCCGCCACAGACAGCGTTTCGTGAAATGACATACCACACAGCTCCTGACGCTGATGATCATACAGGCGAATAGCGGAAATATGGTGCGCAACGGTCTGGACATGCCGGACCACAATGCCAATGCGCACCAGCTCCCCTTCCCGGCAGATTGTTACATCCGGAATGTGGGCGTCACCACCCGCCCGACTCTGCCAACCACCCGTTAGCGTAACCGGCTGTACAGCGCCTGCCACAGTATTTCGCCCTATACCCAGCGCCATTGATGCAGAGCCAACCACCAGTCCGTAATGAAGGAAGGTTCTTCTCATCATGCCATCACTCATTGCACTGCACCTCGACCACCCCATACTGCAGCAAGCCTAGCAATGAAAGCACCTGAGAGAGTGGTCACGCCCCCATAGAGATGGCAGAATACTCCGAGAATCAATAACAACAATAAAGACAAGAACAGCCATGAAGTTGACCAGACAACTTTATTCCTTACTGCTTCTGCTGAGTTCAATCTCGCTTGCTCAAGCCGCAGAAAAGGATACTCCCGAACAAGCCGGTAAGATTTACGATATGGGCGATGGCTACCATAATTATCCGCCTGATCACACCGAACCCCCAGCAGATGCCCCTCTGCGCTATGGCCGCACCACGTCTCTGACCTTCCCTCTGCCCAGTATGGCCAGTGAAGACATGGCTGATGCATCAGTCCCTGGCGCCCTTCAGGCAACGGCTGCGGGTCAATCAAACGATGATGAACGGGAAAAGCATAACGTCAATGTAGGGATCACGATCGAAGAACTGGAAGATACCATTGATTTAGCACTGCCGGATGACAATCTGGCCAACCAGGGGCAACAACGGCCAACCACCATCAGCATTGACGTGACCTACAGTAATGACAGTTCAACGGATGTGCATGTTACGGCAACGACCACGTCGTACAATGAATAGCCTTAAATCAAACAGTGATATTAATTAGAGCAAAGGTTAAATATAAAAGGAAAAATTAAAAGTATTTAAATAGCCTTATTAAGAATGACGTTAATAAGGCTATTTAATGAAGCACCTTTTTGCCGGGCTCATCCCTTTCACGAAACCAGGCTTTTAATTGTTCCCTGACCGTTTTTGATTCCACCAGGAACTCAGGGTGTAGCGAGTGCCTGACTGATTTCACCTTACCATCCAGCTCTTCAAGGCGTTCTATGGCAATATCGATATTATTCTCTTTAATAAAACGAACCATTTCCGAGGTTGGCCCACAAATCGCCTGCCGGTATTCCTCGTCCATAACAACCCCCAATTTCAACGGAACAATAACTACGAGCAGCTCTAATTCGCCTTATTTGTGAATTTTTTTATATGAATTAAGCATTTTTACCAACTGTGTATATACTGGAAGCCTCACAGTCAGGTAGAGGACGTTCCCTGACTATATCGCCTACGGGCGAAAAAGGTTTAACCGCCAGGGTTGGCATAAATAAAACGGCAGAAACCAGTAATGGGCAGGCACACAAGCTTTGAACTGACTGAAGTACTGAGTCAGGCGATGGATTTATTCTGGCGTCTTGGCTATGCCAGTACGTCTATGCGTCATGTTGAGGAAGTCACTGGATTAAATCCCGGCAGCCTCTACCACCATTTCAGCAGCAAGGAAGGCCTTTATAGAGCGGTTATTGAGCATTATTACACCGCCATACTTCAACCCCGGCTGTACCATTACCGTCATACTGCCGCACCCAGGGAATGCCTCCGGCGCTTTTTCACGACCAGCTATCGCCATTTCCCGGCCAAAGAATACCGGGGACACTGCCTGTTATTGCTGGCAGTTATGGAAACGAAAGACCGTGACGACCTGAATCCACAGTTCCAGCAATATATTTCTGAATTAAAACAGGACTTTACTGCTATTCTCACACTGGATACGGCGCTTAAAGTCCCTGAAACCAGCGCAGATTATCTTTTTGAATGCTATATCTCGCTGCAGTTCTATGCCTGCCTGAATCCCAGTCGTAAATTTCTGGATAACAAAGTGCGCGTATTCTTTGAAAGATTGGCTCAACTGGATCGCTAGCTCACTGTAATTCCCGATCCCCTGTGCAATAATCCTGCTTCTGAACCGACATGTCTGAAGTGCAGTACTTATGGCCATTAGCAATATTATTGTTCACCATCTCGAGCGCAATCCGGATGCTGACAGCTCCACTGTTCATCCCCGATCAACCCCGCTGCCGGTGACACCGGCAACAGAAGGCCTGCTGCAGGATCTGCTGCAAAGCTACAACCAGAAATCCGACAAGGCCCATGGCTGTTTCCCCGAGCCCGAGGGTGAATCTGGTCTCCAGCAATGGCTCAAGGCCTACCTGGATGAACAGCTGCCCTTCGTCGACTTCAGCCTCAAGACCACAGAAAGCCTGAAAGAAACGCTCGATGCTGCCGGCATGTTTCCGGGCGGGTTCGTGCTGATTGCCCATTACCGCAGTGGACTGACCCAGTATCTGCTGATAACGCTGGTCAGCCCGGCCAGCAGCGTCACAGTCACTGACCAGCTGGATATTATTGATACTGCCTACCTGGATATGGGGCGTCTCAACCTGGCCGCCCGCATCAACATTACGGAGTGGCAGAACAACCCTCAGGCTCAACGCTACATTTCCTGGATCAAACCCCGTGGAGGACGCCGCCTCAGCGACTGCTTCAGGGATTTCCTGGGTGGCACCGAAACAGCCAATACCAAGAAAGATACCGATACCCTGATGAACGCCGTCGAAGCTTACTGCGATACCAGTGAAACACCGGCAGAACAGGGCGGCGTCAAGAAACGGGTCTATGAATACTGCAATGAGCAGCTTCAATCCAGCGAAGCGATTTCCCTGGACGAGTTATCAGCCTTCCTGAACGAGGCGGAACCCGACAACTTTGCCCGTTTCGTCAATACACGGGATTATGATGTTGCCACTGAAATCACCCCCAGCAAAAGCCAACTGAAACGACTGGTTCGCTACTCCGGGCGCGCCAAGGGATTCAATATCGCCTTCGAGGCAGAGCTACTGGGCAGTCGCATCCTCTATAACCGGGAAACCGATACCCTGACCATTCAGGGAATCCCCGACAACCTCAAGTCCCAACTTGAAAAAGCCTGAGAATCACTGGCCGCCGCTTGCGCATGAGGACGTGACCTATGAAGTCGATCAGAATATGGGATATACCGACTCGCCTGTTCCACTGGTTTCTGGTACTGGCGATTGCGGGTCTCTGGTATACCGGCACCGAAGGGGATATGGACAGGCATCTACCACTGGCCTATTTCACGCTGGCACTGCTGCTGTTTCGGTTGATCTGGGGATTTGTCGGTGGTTTCTATTCGCGTTTCTCTGCGTTTCAGCTGTCGCCAATGAATGCGATCCGTTATATCCGCAGTGGTCTCAAAAGTGATTACCCCGGCCATAATCCACTGGGTAGCTGGAGTGTTATGGCGTTACTTCTCTGCGTCGCTGTGCAGCTAACCACCGGACTGTTTGCCAATGACTCCATTCTGACTGAAGGGCCACTGGCTCACTATGTATCCAGTGATCTCAGTGATCAAATGACCAGCTGGCACGCCCTGAATTTCAATATCCTGTTGGGACTCATTGTTCTGCATATCGCAGCAGTACTGTTTTATACCGTCATCAAACGGGATGACATTCTGCCAGCTATGATTACCGGTAAACGCTCTGTTTCAGAAAACATGAATGAACCCGCCCGCAAAAACCCCGCCTATAGCATTGTTGCTATTGCTGTTGCCGCGGGGATCGTATGGGTAATCACTCAGTTAGGTTATTAAGTATTCGACAGAATATCAGGGCAATAAAAAAGCAGCAATTGACCATTTCATTGCTGCTTTTTATTTTATTCGCGCAAGGTCTTATTTGTACTTATAAGGCTTATGGCAGCTGCCACAGGTACCTGCAGTTGCTTTAAACTCGGCCCGGATTTCGCCCATATCCCCTTTGGCTGCGACCTGTTGCAGCTTCAGCGCCTGATCATGGAACGCTTTCATTTTCTGATCAAAGTCAGCCTTTTTCTCCCAGATTGCCGGCTTTGACTTCGAATCATCTGTCAGGCGCTTTTCAGCAAATCCCTCATAGGACCAACTGCTTAGCGCTGCCAACCGGTCGGCATCAGCGGAAAAACGCGCTGCATCATAAGGTAACTTGCCTTTGATCATGTCACCCATTTCACCAAAATAGGTACCAATCAAATGCATATGTGCTTTACGCAGGGCAACTGCATCTTCATCTTTATCGAAAGTAACGGCGTGTGCAGACACATTGAACGCAACTGCCGCCAAACTCATCAAGGCTATCTTTTTCATCAGCTTATCGACTCTCTCGTTCTGTTGTTGTTCAGAGTAATCTCACGGTGACGCGGTGGCTCGTCATAAGCCTGGAAAGGGACCGTTATCATTGGATTCCGCGCGAGAGTCTAGCATAGCCCCCTCGCCAGAACAGCGAGAAAGCGCCACGAAGAAGGTAAAGAAATGAAAATTATTTACGTTTGGTCGAGGAGATATAAAAAGCAGAACACCTGCCACCACCGATACACACGATGGTGGCAGATGTAATTAATCAGACGTTGAAGCGGAAGTGCAGAACGTCACCGTCCTGGACAATATACTCTTTACCTTCAACGCGCAGACGACCGGCTTCCTTGGCGCCCTGTTCACCATTGTACTTGATGAAATCCTCATAGCTGGTCACTTCAGCACGAATGAAACCACGCTGGAAATCCGTGTGGATAACACCGGCCGCTTCCGGTGCGGTTGCGCCAACCTTCACGGTCCAGGCACGTACTTCCTTCACGCCTGCCGTGAAGTATGTCTGCAGACCAAGCAACTCATAGCCCGCACGAATAACGCGATCCAGGCCTGGTTCTTCCATTCCCAGATCAGCCAGGAATTCACCTTTCTCTTCGTCATCCAGCTCGGCGATTTCAGCTTCCAGCTTGTTGCAGATCGGCACCACGATAGAACCTTCCGCTTCAGCCAGCGCATTCACCTTATCGAGGTGAGGATTATTCTCAAAGCCATCCTCATCCACATTGGCAATATACATGGTCGGCTTACTGGTAAGCATGTGGAACATTTTGACCAGCTTCCACTCTTCCGGCGTAAAGCTCAGACTGCGCACAGGACGCCCTTCTTCCAGGGCCGGAATCATTTTCTCCAGCAACGCTTTCTGGGCCAGCGCTTCCTTGTCGCCCCCCTTGGCGGCACGAGAGATACGCTTCTCCTGCTTTTCCAGACTGTCCAGATCCGCCAGGGCCAGCTCAGTGTTGATGATTTCGATATCAGAGATCGGATCAATCCGGTTGGCAACGTGAATGACATTGTCATTTTCAAAGCAACGCACCACGTGAGCAATGGCATCGGTTTCCCGGATATTGGCCAGGAACTGGTTACCCAGGCCTTCACCTTTGGAAGCACCTTCCACCAGACCGGCGATATCCACGAATTCCATGGTGGTTGGCAATACCCGCTGGGGCTTCACAATCGCAGCCAGCCTGTCCAGACGGGGATCCGGCATAGGCACTACGCCTGCATTCGGCTCGATAGTGCAGAAAGGGAAGTTTTCCGCATCAATACCCGCCTTGGTCAGGGCGTTGAAGAGAGTGGACTTACCAACATTGGGCAGTCCAACTATGCCGCATTTAAAACCCATGCTTGTCTACCTTATTCAGCAGAATAATCGTCAATAAAACCGGCGGATTATACGGGCTGAAAAGACGCTGCGCAAAAATGCTGCAAATCCATCCACTCTCAAGGTGAGCAGTGGGCATTTACACGCTAGATTTTTAACAGGGACTGCCGGAAAAGAGAGCAAAAACACCATGGATTACCGGGATTTGCGTCAGGGAATCATCACTCCGATGCTGATGGCATCGTTGCTGGGTGTGGCAGGCGTCAGTCCGGTGACGGCCAATCAGGAAGCCGAGGCAAAACAGGATATTCTGGATTTTGTCCAATCCCGCAACCAGCAGCACTACATGCAAACCCTGAATGCGCATGCCAAAGAACTGGTCACATTATTTTCCAGCAAATCATTACAGCAGCTTCAAAAAAATAATGACCGAACCATCCAGGGTAAACCGCTGACAGGGCTGGATTCAGACATAGGCATAGCACTTGATAAGCTTACCGATGATCAACGCACCTATCTCCACCAACTGCTCGCCACTGCACTGGACACCGGTGGTTACCAGCGCCTGACCGCCATACTGAACCAGAAATTCCTGCACCAGGAAATGGCTGGCCATGGCAGCGACCTGCTGACGGATCGCCTGCCTGAAGAACGACTCCTGCTGACCGGCAACCCTGGCAGCCATGAATGGGGCATCCGTCTTGGTGGTCCATGGCTCAATATTGATTTCTTTTTCGATATGGCCGAAGGACGAAGCCGTGTCAGCACCGGCCCACTCTTCATGGCCAGCTATCCGACCCAGGTACCACCGGCACCCACCATTGATCTCAGCCAGAATTCAACTGAAATCCACTACCCTTATCTGCGCTGGCATGAGCAGGCCGGCCAGACCGTACTCTGGCAAGCGGGCCATTTTGCCCGCACCACGGTCAAGGAACTGCGATCTGTTGTGCGCTACAAAACCTGTCTGAATCGGCAGACGCTCACTGACGAATGCCAGATGATTCCCAAACTGCCAGACTCAGCGACATTCCTGACGCCGGCCATGCCCACTGTCCGGATTGACCAGCTGACGGTGGCGGAGCGTTATTATTTCAAACGTTTTGTGAAAACGGTTCTGGAAAACTGGCAGCCGGAGACCCGCGATCCATCCGACACCATGGAACAATTGAATCTGGCCAGACTGGCCTGGGCGGGTAATCCTGATGAACAGGATCAGGGGTTTTATCTCCGCATCCAGTCAGAGTCCCTGCTGATTGAACTTTTACAGACCCCAATGACGCTTACCACCGACACCATGGGACTGCCGAATAATGCAACCTTCATGGTCTTCCGGGATCTCAGTTCACCCCATGATTTTGATCCACTCAGCAACACACTCAAATTGCTGAACCAGGCTCGAAAGGAAGCAGCAGCTGAGCAGTCATCAGCGATGTCGCAAAGCATGGAAGCAGTCAGCCCTGCACTGATGATGGGCGAACCCACTCAAAACCACATGCGATCCAGTGACGCCATTACCTGGCTCAGGGATTCTGCCTACCTGGAAGGAATAGAAATAAAAATTGGGTATGAAGGTAACCAGGTCGCTACGGGCACACCGTTTTACCCTGTCGTACGGACACGCTTGAATGGCAGTTTGCACAAGAACATGCGCGTCAGCGTGACACTACAGGATCAGCATGGCCAAGCCCTAATCGTCGGGCATCCGCTCAAATATGATAATGAAAGAGGGATCTATTCCAGCGTCTTAAACCTGCCGGAAACCCTGAGTGGAACCCCAGTGATTATCACTTATTCGGTGCATCAACCAGGTAGTCAGTATGAAGGGATATACGACGCGACATTAAGGCCGGATATACCGTTGGATAACGCGCCAGGCAGTTCAGGCCGAAAAGGTATGTAATGTCTGTACAGCCTTAGCCCATGAACCATCCAGAACCTCAGGCATCAGGCGAACCGATTCATCGATAACTGCACGGATTTTGTCGTCATCCTGCCTTGAAGGTTTGTTCAGTACATAACCCACAACCTTGCTGCTGTCACCGGGATGTCCGACCCCGATGCGCAAACGCAGAAAGTCCCGGTTATTACCCAGACGACTGATAATATCCCGCAACCCGTTATGGCCGCCATGGCCACCACCCTGCTTGAGCCGCGCGGTTCCGACCGGAATATCGAGCTCATCATGGGCAACAAGAATGGACTGGGGAGGAATACGGTAGAAATTCGCGATTGCAGCCACAGCCTGGCCACTGCGATTCATGAATGTGGTGGGATAAAGCAACCGGATATCACGCCCGCCCAAATAAATTTTGGCTGTCAGACCGTGAAATTTCTTTTCCGGCTGAAGGCTGGCACCGCAGCTGCGGGCCAGCACTTCAAGGAACCAGACGCCGGCATTGTGGCGGGTATCTTCATATTCAGCACCAGGATTACCCAGGCCAACAATCAGTTCGACAGCCTCATTCGGGGTTGTCTGCGCCACAATGTCGTCTCCGTCCGTGTCAGGGCTTACTCAGCGCTGCTTTCGCCTTCGCCTTCAGCGGCTTCGTCAGCTGCGTCTTCCTTGGTTGCACGTACAGCCTGAACGCCGGCTACCGGCAGGTCGTGCTCTTCACCGTGCATCAGGTGAACCAGCTTGACGTTTTCAGCAACAGTCAGCTGAGACAGGTGCACACTGCCACCCAGTTCAACAGCTTCCATGTCAACTTCGATGAACTCAGGCAGATCCTTCGGCAGGCAGCGAACTTCTACTTCTACCATGTTGTGAGTGATCGCACCACCCGCCTTGGCACCGGCGCAGACTTCTTCGTTGATGAAATGCAGCGGTACGTTGGTGGTGATTTCAGTGGCAGCATCAACACGCAGGAAGTCCATGTGCATGGCGAATTCTTTGGCAGGATGACGCTGGATATCCTTCAGGATAGCCTGCTCGGTCTTGCCTTCAACGTTCAGGGTAACGATCTGAGCGTAGAACGCTTCGCTTTCCAGCGCCTTACGAACGTCCTTGGCCATCAGAGTGATCTGAGTGGCTTCAGCATTGGCACCGTAGATGATGGCAGGCAGTTTTTCTGCGTGACGCAGGCGGCGGCTCGCACCTTTCCCTACATCCTTACGCAGTTCAGCATTCAGAACGATTGCTTCAGACATGGTCTTCTCCAATAAAAATAAAAACCGTGACAGACGGCGACCAGCCTGCCACAGCGGATAACGAAGCGGCGTATCATACCTGCAATACTGACTTTGTCAAAGCCGTATCATCCGGGGCAAAACCGGCAGGCTATCGGTAGATACATCACCCATAAAAAAAGCAGCCATTAAAGGCTGCTTTTTTGTATCAGAGCATGACGCTAATTAGCGAAACATCGCGCTGATGGACTCAGCATTGCTGATACGACGCACGGATTCAGCAACCAGTGGAGACATATCCAGCTGACGGATACGATCCACGGCACGGGCAGCCGGGGTCAGCGGGATGGTGTTGGTCACAACCAGCTCATCCAGTTCAGAATTAGCAACGTTTTCCAGTGCACGGCCAGACAGTACCGGGTGAGTCGCATAGGCGAACACCTTGTTGGCACCCTTTTCTTTCAGGGCAATGGTAGCTTGGCACAAGGTTCCGGCAGTATCGACCATATCGTCAACCAGAATACAGGTACGGCCATTCACATCGCCAATGATGTTCATGACTTCTGCCTTGTTAGCTTCCGGACGACGCTTGTCGATGATCGCCAGCTCAGCGTTCAGACGCTTGGCCACCGCACGAGCACGGACAACACCGCCATGGTCAGGAGAAACGATGACCATGTTATCCAGATTTCTACGCTCGATATCGTCCAGCAGGACCGGAGAACCGTAGATGTTATCAACCGGAATATCGAAGAATCCCTGGATCTGGTCAGCATGCAGATCCACAGTCAGCACACGATCAACACCCACGCTGGCAATCATATCGGCAACGACTTTGGCGCTGATAGCTACACGGGTTGAACGGGGACGACGATCCTGGCGGGCATAACCGAAATAGGGAATAACAGCAGTAACACGGGCAGCAGAGGAACGGCGCATGGCGTCGGCCATGACCAGGAGTTCCATCAGGTTATCATTGGTCGGTGCACAGGTGGACTGGATGATGAAGACATCCTTGCCGCGCACATTTTCCTGGATTTCAACAGAGACTTCTCCGTCACTGAAGCGTCCCACACTGGCTTTTCCCAGTGGGATATGCAGGTGATCGACGACCTTCTGAACGAGTTCCGGGTTAGAATTACCGGCGAACACCATCATCTTCGACACAGTAGCACCTTGAGTCTCTTTGCAGTTTGGAAAGCGTTATCAAGTACGCGGGTACAGTTGATGCCTATGCTTGAAAGTCTGGCTGGGGTGGCAGGATTCGAACCTACGCATGACGGGATCAAAACCCGTTGCCTTACCGCTTGGCGACACCCCAGTTACGGTCATCATTTTATAATCTACCCGGCTCCCTGCCAGCGTTGCGATTATCCCCGATGGCCGGATCTTTCGCAATATCATCAGCCTTCAGGGCTCTTTCACTGAGTCACCGTTTGAAGGCGGCGCTACTCTACAAAGTGATACAAAAACTGTCAAACGCGGAATATGCATACTTTGCGTGGGATTTACGCTAAGTCGACAACTGCCAGCGTCTAATCAGAAGCGTGACTTTAATATCACCTTTCTGCAATTTAAGTCGTCCCGGCAGCTCATAGCCGGATGTAATCCCAAACCGGTCAAACGCAATCGTCCATCCTGCCTGATTCAGTGATTGCAGCCGGTTCATGTCATTGAGCTGCAAATCCGAATACTCACCCGGAGCTGGCACAGCTTTGACCCAATACTGCAGCAAACGAAACGGTATCACCCAGCCTGTCTGCCGATAGACCAGCTCCTCCAGGGAAGAACCCATAAGAACACCTTCATCAGGCACGTTCATGATCACCTGACCAGGCATACCCTGAATACTGGCGAGACTTTGCCCAAAAGGTCCCGTTAAATAAACGGTGTAATTCTCGCCCTGCTCTTCCCATTCCAGCGTGGCACTGCCAGCTTCTGATGCAGTTCTGACTCCCAGCTTTCCTGACAACTGCCATTGATTCAGCGTCGCCATCACATCAACATGTTGCTGCCAGGATCGCTGCCCGGCCATCGGAGATAATGGTGCACGCCCTGCACATCCCGCCAAAACCAGCAGCACCACAACACAGGCTAAATGACGAACCGCACCCGACAGACCACACATTGATAGAACACCTTTAAAGAAACAGGCCCGAACCGAATGGAACGGGCCCGATATACATCGGAATATTACGTAAGACAGATAAGCTTATTGCTGTCCCTGTAATCGCTCCATGGTCTCCTTGAGAATCTCACTCTCTGGCTGCCGCTCCAGCGCCTGCTCCCAGACAATCACCGCCTCCTTACGACTGCCCTTGACCCAAAGCACTTCACCCAGGTGCGCGGCTACCTCAGCATCCGGCATTTTCTCATAGGCTGCACGCAGATAACGGATTGCCTTTTCATAATCCTGCTGTCGATAAGCCACCCAACCCATGCTGTCGATGATAGCCGGATCATCAGGCTTTAGCTCGTAGGCCTTAGCGACCAGCTCTTCCGCCTCATCAAATCGCTCCGTGCGATCAGCAAGGGTATACCCCAGCGCATTCAATGCCGCAGCATTCTCTGCATCAAGGGCCAGAATGCCTCGCAAGTCTTTTTCCAACAGTGCCAGATCGCTCATTTTTTCTGCCAGCATTGCACGGGCATACAACAGATTAATATTGTCGGGATAGGTTTTGATTGCCTTATTTAGAACCTCAGCGGCCTGCTCATAAGCCCGCTGCTCAATCAGCACATCCCCTTCCATCAGGTAAAACTGTGGCACAAACGCCGGATAAAGCTCACGGGCAGCCCGCAAGTCTTTCACCGCCTGGGGCCACTTTTCCTGATCCGCCAGCATTTGCGCCAGTGCGGCATACGCCGGAATGAGCTGCTTACCCACGCCAACATTCAGATAGTGCTGACGCGCCAGCTGCCAGTCGTCCTGCTGTTGCGCCAGCCGCCCCAAGTAGAATTCAGCGAGATTTTTATGGCTATTAAATGCAGCCAGACGCTCAAAATAGCCCACCGCCTCTTCCGGCATAGTATTTTCAAACGTGATTAATCCCAATGATAGAAGGATATCCGGATCATTCGGAGACTGGATCAAAAGGATCTCAAACTGCTCCTGGGCTTGATCTAGCTGCTGCGCATGCACCAACACCCGCGCATAAAGAAGACGGAGGCGCGTGTTATCCGGTGCGTCTTCCACATAGTCCGCCAGGAAACGGCGAGCTTTATCCGGCCGATCCATAGCCATCAACACCCGCCCCTTGAGCATGACAGCCTTGAGGTTATCCTCACGCTTCAAAATACGCTCACACAGCTTGATAGCTTCCGCATTGCGACCGTTGTATTGCAGTAAAATGGCCTTACCTAACAACACCTGACTGTTGTCCGGGTAACGCTTTAGGGCCTGATCAAAGGTCGCGATCAGCATGTCACGTTCTTCCTGCCCCTGATCGGCGGCACTGACGGCAACAAATTCGAAGCTGGCGTCACCGGCCATTTCCAGCACCCGCAACATTTCGTCGGCAGCGGTCTGATATTCACCGGCACGGGCCAGTTCAATTGCTCGCGCCTGTAATGCGGCAGGGTTTTCTGCATCGACACTCGCCCACAGTTCGGCCGCATCTCTGGAAGCCTGACGTGCACCAATATAGGCAGCTATCTGATAGGCGCGTGCTGCCAGACCCGGGTCACCAGTCTTATGCGCCTGCTGCAGATAATTTCCCAGCGCCAGGTCAAAGCGCTGGTTATGACCGGCAACTTCAGCCACCAGCAGATCATAAAGAGTATCCGGCTCAAACGAGGCGACAGGCTCACTGCTTTCCTCAGCAGCTGCCGGTTCTGCTTCCGCGCCGGAGGATGACATTGAGGACAACTGGGCACAACCGGCAAAGGCTACCGTCGCCAGAAGTAATGGAAGATAACGCAGGCAGGATCTGATCTTTAACAACGTGATATTCTTCTTTCCGGGAAACCGAGCCTGGTGCAATAATGACACAAGCGCCGTGACAAACCCATCCCGACCCAAACACAAGATTTGCAGTTGACGTATATCCATAGGAAAATTCTGCTTTTCTCCATGCCTCCCTGTGAGGCTGTCACTTCCGGTGTGAATCGGTTATACGACGATTGGAAAGGTGACAATCAGGGCTCAGTAACTTTAATACTAGCCTGAGTTACCGGAGAAGAGGGTGGCAATACCCGAAGTTTGCAGCAAAGCGAAAAATGCCATCCTGCAGACTAGGATGAAACGCTACCACCGTGAAGCTTTAGCCAGCTTGATGAGTAGAGACAAGAACAAGGTACCTGACGATTTATATGGGATTCCTGGCAGTCGGCATCAATCATCAGACAGCACCCGTCGGCCTGAGGGAACAGATTGCGTTCTCGCCTGAGCAGCTGATTCCAGCCCTGCAGGATGTCAGGCAGTTGGCGTCGGTCAGCGAGATCGCGATACTGTCAACCTGCAACCGCACAGAGCTGTACTGTTTCGGGGATATCAAACCGGAACGGCTATATCAGTGGCTGTCTGATTTTCACCAAATCAACAGTCATGGACTGGCACAATACGCCTATGCCCACGCTGAAGAGGCGGCTATCCAGCACATCATGCGCGTGGCCTGTGGACTGGACTCTTTGGTACTGGGTGAACCTCAGATACTGGGACAGATGAAATCCGCCTACGCAGTCGCTCGAGAAGCCGGTGCAACAGGCGCACACCTGAGCCGATTGTTTCAGGGTACCTTCACCACTGCCAAACAGGTACGGACACACACCGCGATTGGTGAAAACCCGGTGTCAGTGGCTTATGCCGCCGTCACCCTGTCGCGGCAGATCTTTGCCGACCTGTCAGAAAATACCGCCCTGCTGATCGGCGCCGGGGAAACCATTGAACTGGTGGCCCGTCACCTGAAAGAGCAAGGAATAGGCAACATTATTGTTGCCAACCGGACACTGGAGCGTGCCCTTCGACTGGCAGAAAGCGTCAACGGACATGCCATTTTGCTGTCTGATATTCCGGAAGAACTGCATAAGGCAGACATCGTCATTGCCTCAACCGCCAGCCAGCTACCGATTCTAGGCAAAGGTGCCGTGGAACGTGCGCTGAAAAAACGCCGCCATGCACCGATCTTCATGGTGGATATCGCGGTCCCCCGGGACATTGAACCAGAGGTCGGCGATCTGGCGGATGTTTACCTCTACACGGTGGACGACCTTCGCGAAGTCGTAGAAGACAACCTGCGAAGTCGTCAGGAAGCAGCAAAGGCCGCAGAAGAAATCATTGCCGCCGGATGCGACGCTTTCCTGAAACGCACCCGTGCCATGGACGTGGTGGATATTCTCAAGTCCTACCGGGAAAAAGCAGAAATCATTCGCGACCATGAGATCAACAAGGCACTCCGCCTGATCCAGAGTGGTCGTCCCGCCGACCAGGTGCTGGCTCAGCTAGCCCGTGGCCTGACCAACAAACTGATTCACACGCCCTGCGTCCAGCTCCGCAAGGCCGGCAGCGAAGGGGACACCGCCTCCATCGCCTTAGCCAGGGATTTTTTTGATCTGCAGATTGCCGACACCCAGGAACCTACCCCTATCAAGCCTGCGCCACTACAATCACGCCAGGCCACTGTACGGGCTGTCGATCCAACACCGTTGAGTGACGTCCGCCCTCCCAAGGTAAAGAACCACTGAAATGAAAGCTTCTATCAGTACCAAGCTTGATAACCTGCAAGACCGCTTTGAAGAACTGAGCGCACTGCTTAGCGACCCGGAAATCATTTCCGACCAGAACCGTTTCCGCAGCTTCTCCAAGGAGTACGCCGAGCTGGAACCGGTCGTCAAATGCTATCGCGAATACCGCCAGGTTCAGGACGACCTGGAAGAAGCCCGCACCATGCTGTCCGACGCGGACCCTGACCTGCGCGCCATGGCAGAAGAAGAAGTGGAAACCGCGCAGACCCGTACCGAGTCATTAAGCCAGGAGCTGCAGATCCTTCTGCTCCCCAGGGATCCGGATGACGCCAACAACGTTTTCCTTGAAATCCGCGCCGGCACTGGCGGTGATGAAGCGGCCATTTTTGCCGGCGACCTGTTCCGGATGTATTCCCGCTATGCCGAAAGCCAGCGCTGGAAAATTGAAATACTGAGCGAAAACCTCGGCGAACACGGTGGTTACAAAGAGATCATCACCCGGGTTGTCGGCCAGGATGTGTATGCCCAGCTCAAGTTCGAGTCCGGCGCTCACCGGGTCCAACGAGTACCAGCAACCGAATCCCAGGGCCGGATTCATACCTCTGCCTGCACCGTCGCCATCATGCCGGAGCCGGATGAACAGGAAGAGATCAACATCCGCAAGGAAGACCTGCGAATCGATACCTACCGCTCCTCTGGTGCGGGCGGCCAGCACGTAAACACCACTGATTCCGCTATCCGGATCACCCACCTGCCCACCGGTATTGTGGTGGAGTGCCAGGACGAACGATCCCAGCATAAAAACAAAGCCCGTGCTCTTTCTCTGCTGAATGCCCGACTGAAAAACGCTCAGCAGGAAGCCCATGCCAAAGAAATGGCTGACCAGCGGAAAAGCCTGGTTGGCAGCGGCGACCGCTCAGAACGGATTCGTACCTACAACTATCCACAGGG
Source organism: uncultured Kistimonas sp. (assembly GCA_964291505.2). Taxonomy (GTDB): domain Bacteria; phylum Pseudomonadota; class Gammaproteobacteria; order Pseudomonadales; family Endozoicomonadaceae; genus Kistimonas. The sequence continues at coordinate 2,777,428 of OZ220216.1, forward strand.
ACGGGTAACTGATCACCGCATTAACCTGACACTCTATAAACTGCCGGAAATCATTGAAGGTGACCTGGCTCCGGTGATAGATCCACTGCGCCAAGAACACCAGGCAGAACTGCTGGCATCTCTGGCGGGCGAGAATTAATGCAGGTCAGGGATATTCTACAGCGCGCCAGCGAATTAACGTCACTGAGCAGTACACCGGCACTGGATGTTGAATTACTACTCTGTCATGTTCTCGAAAAACCACGCAGCTGGCTGTTTACCTGGCCGGAATATGAGTTAACGGCAGATCAACTGGCCGCCGTGACCCAATTGATTGATCAACGTCTGACCGGACACCCTGTTGCACACCTGATCGGTACTCGCGACTTCTGGAACCTGACACTGAAAGTCAGTCCCGATACACTCATACCCCGTCCCGATACCGAGCTGCTGGTCGAGCAGGCACTTGCCTGTCTCGACCCGTCACCGCATAAAATCGCCGACTTGGGTACGGGTACCGGCGCCATTGCTCTGGCACTGGCGGCAGAGCGGCCCAACTGGCAAGTTACAGGCACCGATAGAATTGAAGCTGCTGTTGAGCTCGCCCGGCATAACGCTGAGATGAACGCACTGCGCCATGTGCAGTTCTACACCGGCTCCTGGTGCGATGCATTGTCTGACAACGATTACGATCTCATTGTTAGTAACCCGCCCTATATCCGTTCAGATGATCCTCATTTAAGCCAGGGTGATGTTCGCTTTGAACCCAGTTCAGCGTTGGCATCAGGCATCGACGGATTAGAGGACATTCGAATCATTGCAGAACAGACATTGCAATACCTGAAACCCGGTGGCTGGTTACTGCTGGAACATGGCTATGACCAGGGTGTAGATGTCAGAAACATTCTGAACCAGCAGCACTATACCGAGATAGAAACCCTTCGTGATCTTGCCGGACATGAACGCATTACCCGGGGACGACGCTTTGACTGAAACACTCAGCGACCAGCAACTGTTGCGCTACAGCCGCCAGATCATGCTGCCGGAACTGGATATCGCCGGCCAGGAAAAACTGCTGAATAGCCGGGTACTGGTGATTGGCGCTGGCGGCCTCGGCTGCCCGGTGGCCATGTATCTCTCTGCCGCCGGTGTCGGTACACTCGTGATTGTGGATCACGATGATGTGGATGAGAGCAATCTCCAGCGCCAGATTGCCCACACGACACGAGACCTTGGTAAACCCAAAGTTTTCTCCGTCACGGAGTCGCTGCATGCGCTGAACCCTGATACACGCGTGACGGCTATTGCCCGAAAACTCAGTGAACCAGAACTGCTTGAAGAAGCTGGCGCCGCCGATGTTGTGGTGGACTGCACCGACAACTTTGAGACCCGCCACGCCATCAATGAGGCCTGCATCAGAACAGGGACTCCCCTGATATCTGGCGCGGCCATTGGCTTCAGCGGACAGGTGGCTGTTTTTGGCCTTTCTGATGGTCCCTGTTATCACTGTCTGTATCCTGACACGGATGACCATCAACAAACTTGCAGTGAATCCGGTATATTGTCCCCCGTCACCGGCGTGATTGGTTCTATTCAGGCGACAGAAACCATCAAACTCCTTGCTAATATCGGACAATCACTATCTGGACGTCTCATGTTGTTTGATGCCCTGAGCATGACTTGGCAAACACTGAACCTGTCACGCAATGCCAGCTGCACAGTCTGCGGTACAGACATATAATCACTTAATTCAACGACTCTTTTTGCCAGAACAAGGACGTTAGGCTATATCTGAATGGCATTTCAGACCGTCGCGGTGCCGTTCGATGCAGGAAGATTACCCCCGCAATTTTACCGGCTATGGCGGACAACCGCCGAAGGTCCAATGGCCCAACAACTGCCGTCTCGCTATCAGTTTTGTATTAACTTACGAAGAAGGAGCGGAGTCCTGCCGCTTGGATGGCGATCCATCTTCAGAATCCTATTTAACGGATATCCCAGGCATTCGACCGCTCTCCTGTGCTAGACACTTTACCTGTGAATCCGTCTTTGCCTATGGCGCTAGCAGCGGTGCCTGGCGGCTGCTGGATCTCTTTGACGATTTTTCGATTCCTATTACCGTTTTTGCCTGCGGCATGGCGCTTGAGCGAAACCTCCCACTGGCGCAAAAACTGGCAGAGTCCGACCATGAGATTGCTGGGCACGGTTACCGTTGGATTGATTACCGAGTGATCCCGATAGCCATTGAGAAAAGCCATATCCGCAAGACACTGGAAATCATTGAAAGTCTGACTCATAAGGACGTCGTCGGGTGGTACAGCGGTCGACATAGTGAAAACACACGTCGTCTGGTTCAGGAAATGGGGCTTTTGTACGACTCTGATGCCTACAACAATGACTTGCCTTACTACATCGATGTTGCCGGCCAGCCCCACCTGATCGTGCCCTACAGTTTGGTCACAAATGATCTTCGCTATGCGACCTCACCTGGCTGGAACAGCCCAGAAGACTGCCAGAAAAACCTGCGAGCTGCCTTTGACTGCCTCTATCGTGAAGGTGAGGAAAGCCCGAAAATGCTATCCATAGGACTGCATGGACGCCTGTCTGGCCAACCGGGTCGAACAGAAGCTCTCCGTCGTTTTCTGGATTATGCACTGAGTCACGAAGATGTCTGGGTTTGTCGTCGTATGGATATTGCACGGCACTGGCTTACACATCATCCCAGCCACCACGACCAGGATGCCGCCAGCAGCACGCAAACGCCACAGCCGAGCGAATTGCATCTCTCAGTCACCGAATAAATAAACGACAACATCAACTTTTGCGCTTTCCGGAGACAGGAGCCCCTCCTGATGCCTATAATGCCCATCGGTTATCAGAAGCCCCCAAACGGCAAACCGACAGCTGAACACGCTATCCGCCATCTTTGGCCCGGATCCTGCGTATAAGTACTATTCAGGAATTACAAAAGTTGAAAGATTCCAATATAGTTCACTTTTTTTATCAACTTTAGGGGCGTTCGTGTCATGATACATGGCACGGCTATTACTGGAGGCTGCATGGTCGAAGCCATTCGCCGATTTTTAAAGCACGAAACATCCGTTGGCATTCTGTTAATCGTGGCCGCCACGCTGGCAATGATTGCGGCCAATACACCGCTGAATGTCTATTACGACCTGCTGCTGTCCGTCCCGATTACCGTGGCCGTTGGCTCCCTCGCCATTGCCAAGCCCATCCTGTTGTGGATCAACGACGGTCTGATGGCATTGTTCTTTCTGCTGATCGGCCTTGAAGTTAAACGAGAATTCCTGGTGGGTGAGTTATCAAGCCGTTCCCAGGTAATACTACCTGCGATGGCAGCACTGGGTGGCATGGTGATACCTGCGCTCTGCTATGCGGCGCTGAATTATGATGATCCCATCGGCATCAAGGGCTGGGCGATCCCTGCAGCCACCGATATTGCCTTCTCCCTGGGGGTTCTGGCCCTGCTGGGTAAGCGCGTACCGCCTTCACTGAAGATCTTCCTACTGGCACTTGCCATTATTGATGACCTTGGTGCCATCGTCATCATCGCGCTGTTCTACACTACGGACCTGGCCATTGAGTCGATCGTTCTGGCATCTATCTGTTTGACATTGTTGATTGCCTTCAACCGCTTTGGCGTATCCAAACTCGGACCCTATATCGTTGTCGGTGTCATCATGTGGGCCTGTGTACTGAAGTCCGGCGTACACGCCACATTGGCGGGTGTTGCCCTGGCATTCACCATTCCCATCCAAACCCGGAATGAATATGGTCGTTCCCTGCTGATTGACCTTGAACACAAACTGCACGGCAGCGTGAATTACTGGATATTACCGATCTTTGCCTTCGCCAACGCCGGTGTCGGCCTGAGTGTTGCCCAGTTCCAGAGCCTGATGGATCCAAGCCCTCTGGGCGTCATCATCGGCCTGTTTATTGGTAAACAGCTGGGTGTATTCGGGTTTACCTGGCTAACCATCAAGGCCGGTATTGCCAAACTACCGACAGGGACATCCTGGTCGCATATTTATGGCATGTCGATCTTGTGTGGCATTGGATTCACCATGAGCCTGTTCATCGGCACCCTGGCCTTTGAAGAAACCGGCCCTGAATATCTGATTGCCGACCGTGTTGGGATTTTGGTGGGCTCGTTCCTCTCCGCCATTGTGGGTTATATCGTCCTGCGCTACTTCACGCCGAAGCCCGCCAACAATCAAAGCAATTAATATCAATCCCCTACCTGAAACTGGTTTTTCCAGTTTCAGGTAATACAATGGCTGGCTCAATCCAGCCGACGTTTTATAATCCCCACCAACAATAAACTGTCTTCGGAGAGAAGTATGCAAGGCCGCGCGGTATTACTGGTCAACCTGGGGTCACCCGACTCCCCCGAAGTCAGCGATGTCAGGCGTTACCTCAACGAATTCCTGATGGACAAGTATGTCATCGATCTGCCCTGGCCCCTGCGACGTCTGATTGTCAGCGCCTTTGTGTTACCGAGCCGACCCAAACAGTCTGCCGAGGCCTACCAGTCTGTCTGGCTACCGGAAGGCTCTCCACTGAAAGTCATCAGTGAACACGTCAGGAAAAAACTGCAGGCACAAACCGATATTCCGGTTCGGCTGGCGATGCGATATGGCTCACCCTCCATTGAGCAAGAGCTGTTATCGCTGGCACGCCAGGAGGATGTGAAAGAAATCCTTCTGCTGCCCATGTATCCGCACTACGCCATGTCGACCGTCAAGACATGTATCGAAGAAGCGCAGCGGGTCATGCAAAAACATGGCATTCAGAAGACATTAAATATCCACCCGGTTTTCTATAATCATCCGGATTATATTCATGCCTTGGTGGAAAGCGCCCGCCCCTGGCTGGAACAGGATTATGACCATCTGCTGTTCAGCTATCACGGTGTGCCGGAACGGCATATCCGCAAAGATGACACAACAGGCAATCACTGCCTGACCCCAGACTGCTGCCAGAAACCCTCAGAAGCTCACGCCACCTGTTATCGCCATCAGCTGTACCAGACAACGGCCGAGTTTGTGCATGCTGCCGGTATTCCTGACAACCGCTATTCCGTTGCCTTTCAATCACGACTGGGCAAAGCCAAGTGGCTGGAACCCTATACCGACAAGACCATTGAGCAACTGGCCCGTCAGGGTGTGAAGCGACTATTGGTGATGTGTCCGGCGTTTACAGCAGACTGCCTGGAAACCCTGGAAGAAATTGCCATGCAGGGACAGGAAATCTTCGAAGCTGCCGGTGGCGAAACCTTAACGCTGATCCCCTGCCTGAACGACCATCCGGTTTGGGTTAGTACACTCAAGCAGTGGATTGAAGCGTAAACCTGAACGAAAGACGGAACCGGCTCATCAGGAGCCGGTTGCTCCTCCCAGGAAGTTCAGCAGCGCCTGATCGTCCATCGCACGTGCCAACACCTTATTAATGATGGTATTCACCATTTCTTCATTTTGGCTATCTGATGGCGCCTTGATGGTACGGTAATGGTCTTCCGAGACATAACGCCCGGCATAACGACGTCCTTCTTTCAGAATTTCCACCCGAATCGCGGCCTTCAGGTCAACACCGGAGACATAATCCCCGTACGGCACCGTGTATGACAGTTCATCCATGTAAACCTGCACCTGGGGGACATCTGTGCTGCTGACCGGCTCCATCCCCATAGACTGCAAGGCATTATCCACTGCGGTCTTAATTGAATGGGCAAACTGCTCATCCAGATAAATAAAATTGGTTGTTTTATAAATCCCACCCCGAGTACCCAGCTGTGGCGTCGTCCGTTCATCGTAGACGGTCACTGCAACAGGCCCGCTCAGCTGATCCGTTCGCTCTGCCACTTTGATATCTGGCACAACCTCAACCGTCTGAGGCCCCAGAATACAACCGCCCAGTGCCATCGCCAGCCCGAGGATTACTAACTGTTTTTTCATGGTTGATCTCTGTCTCAACACCCTTCCTGATTCACCACCACGCTGTCACACTACCACTGAAGCAACAAATACAACGCAATAAGGAAGCAAAATTATATTACTTTTCCTGCACGGAGCGCAGTGTGGCCTGCCTTATACTTTTATAATACGTGACCACAGCCGGACAGGGATGATGTCGAAAGTTAATGGGGTGGGTAATCTAAAAGCGATATTCTCTAACGCCAAAGAGTCCATTTCCCCAAAATCTCTTTTCAAGGCGTTCAACCGGAAGGTAAACCAGATAACCCACCCCTCGAAACAGGCCGTTTTATCGCTATCAACGGACAAATTCCCACGCACTCCGGAGAAAACATTACCAAGCCGGGTTGTCAGCCACCACACCTCCAACAATACAAAACTGTCCCATCCTGCAGGCAAGCCGGCATCAACCCAAAAGCAGGCGGTTTATGACAATTACGAGAGAGCCTCACAGCAATTGACCGATTTGGCCAGCATTCAACGCTATAAAAAAGACCTGTTAATGGGATACAGCGCCGGCAATCTCAATGGTTCCCAGTTCAGTAAGCTCTCCGGCAAAGTCACTTCAGCATTGTTCAGACTTGTCCGCCAAGGACAGGTAGCCAATCTATCCCTGACAGTGCTAACCCCCCTAGTAGGCGACGACAAAGCCAAGGAAATCATGAAAGACGTTGATACACAGCTAACAACACGCCTTAACACACTGAGATGGGGAGCCGCACAACATCCGAATACGCTGTATGAAAACCTCTCTAACAAGGGCCAGCAACTCAGCACTTTGCGAGATGCCATTGCATTCAAACGAGAGCTCTTGGCACGTACTGGATCAAAGGAACTATCCTCGGGTAATTTCCAGAAGTTACATATAAATGCACTTGTTCCAGCATTGAAGAAAATGGCCCAAAAGCCCGAACAAGCAAAACAAATGACTTATAAGCGCCTGGATCTGTTAGTTGGAAGCACTCAAGCAAGAGAGATTCTGGCAACCTGTAGAAAAACACTTCAGAAAAGCAGACCAACAATTAATAAGAAGCCTTGAAAATCTACCCGCCCCGCCAACCGATAAACATCCTTGACGCATAACAGATATCACTGCCAAACGTTGATTTTTAACGCCTAGCCAACAGCCACGCAAAATAAATGATGAATCCGTTTTCCTTTCCCCGGGTTGGAAAACACAACAATGGACGTTATATTACGCCAAACAGCCATCAACATACGTAGATAACACAAATGGCATCACCAAGGCACAACAATCCGCCCACAGGGATCAGCAAAAAAACCTTCTTCGCACCCGCACGCCTGCTACTCCTACTGCCTTAGGGCAACATAATTTTATTCACCCCGGCCCCGCTGAGGCGCATCCAGAAGCATCGGACGCCTGAAACAGCACACAACACAGACCTGTATTCCAAATTCCAATAATTGTCTGGAGTGTTTGCGATGAGTGAGAATCGCGTTGTAATTTTCGACACCACCCTCAGGGATGGCGAGCAAAGCCCTGGCGCATCAATGACCCGTGATGAAAAACTGCGCATTGCCCGTTCCCTGGAAAAAATGCGGGTGGATGTCATCGAAGCCGGATTTGCCATGGCCAGCCTGGGGGACTTTGAATCCGTCAAAGCCATTGCCGAAACCATCCGGGAAAGTACCATCTGTAGCCTGTCCCGGGCATTGGACAAGGATATCGATCGGGCTGCCGAAGCCCTGAAACCGGCATCCCGTGGGCGAATCCACACATTTATCGCCACTTCCCCCATCCATATGAAATACAAGCTTCAGATGGAACCTGAACAGGTGATTGAACAGGCCGTCCATGCGGTCAAGCGCGCCAGGAATCTGGTGGAGGATGTTGAGTTCTCCTGTGAAGACGCTGGCCGTTCCGAGCTGGATTTCCTCTGCCGGATTATCGAGAAAGCCATTGATGCCGGTGCGCGCACCATCAACATCCCGGATACGGTCGGCTATGCCCTGCCACACCAGTTCGGGGACACCATCCACCAGTTGATCGAACGTATTCCCAATTCCGACAAAGCCATTTTCTCCGTGCATTGCCACAATGACCTCGGCCTTGCTGTTGCCAACTCCCTGGCAGCTGTCGTTAACGGCGCCCGGCAAGTGGAGTGCACCATCAACGGATTGGGTGAGCGGGCCGGTAATGCCTCGCTGGAAGAAATTGTCATGGCCATCCGCACCCGTGGTGACAACCTGCAGGTGGATACCGCTATCGACACCCGCCAGATTGTGCCAGCTTCCCGTCTGGTATCGGGTATCACCGGCTTCCCGGTACAGCCCAACAAGGCGATTGTCGGTATCAACGCCTTTGCCCATGAAGCCGGTATCCATCAGGATGGTGTTCTCAAACACCGGGAAACCTATGAAATCATGAAGGCCGAGGATGTCGGCTGGAATGCCAACCGGATGGTACTGGGTAAGCATTCCGGCCGGAATGCGTTCAAGAGTCGTCTGCAGGAACTCAATATCACGATCGCGGATGACGAAGCGCTCAACAAAGCCTTCATGCAGTTCAAGGCGCTGGCGGATAAGAAACACGAAATCTATGACGAAGACCTCCAGGCCCTGGTCACCGATGCCAGAAACCAGGAAATTGCTGAGAAGTACAGTCTGTTGCAGATGGAGGCCAGCTCCCGGATGGGCATCACCCCAGAAGCCCGCCTGACCATGACGGTGGATGGCAAAGAAGAACAAATCAGCAGTGAGGGCGATGGCCCGGTGGATGCGATCTTCAAGGCCATCGAAACCGTGGCGGATTCCGGCGCCAAGCTGGAGCTTTACTCCGTCAACGCGATCACGGAAGGTACCGACTCCCAGGGTGAAGTCACGGTCCGCCTCGCCAAGGACGGGCAGATCGTCAATGGCAATGGTGCCGATACCGATATCCTGGTGGCATCCGCCAAGGCCTATATCAATGCGCTGAACCTGCTGACATCAGGCATTCGCAAGGCGAACCCGCAGACAGGCAACGTCTGACCAACGTCCGTCAATCCAGAACGGGCAGTAACCATTCTGTTACTGCCCGTTTTGCTTATCCTCGGTTTTGCATACAATAGGAAGGTGCCAGTCAACAGCCCCTCCGGGGCGGGAGCCTCCGGAGCCGCATGAACGAACAGCAACGCCAGCAATACCTTGACGCCATGGGCATCCAGCCCTGGTTTCCCCGCTATATTCTGCCGGAAGCCAAACCTTCGACGACCTGTGAATGGGACTGGGAAGCCTGGGAGGCAGAACATCCACCAGCAGCCGTAGCAGAACAACCCCAGCACGGCGCTAAGCAGGCAGTCACACCTGCACCCTTTAAACCTGCCGGTAAACCGGTCATGCGACCAGCGGATATTCTGGGTGAAACACCGGAACAAGCCGTTGAAACGACTACTGAAACGCCAGTAGAAAACGTTACCGTCCAGAGCAAACCCGTCAAACCTGCTGAGCGGTTTCGTCTGGTCACGCTTTCAGTTAACGACGACTGCCTTGTGGTTTCCGAATTGCCCAGCACGGGTATGAACCAGTTCACCCGTTTCCATGAAAGGCTCTTAAGGAATCTTCTCTTTTCCGTTGGTATTCCTATTGCGCCAACATTACAACCCGCGCTGTTTGACTGGCCCATCGCCGGCAATCGTTCTGACCAGGATGAACAGGCTGCGCATGATGCTGTGCACGGTTACCTGACCAACCAGTTTGGCCTGCGCCGTCGTAACATGGTCTTTCTGCTGGGACGCAACTGTGTGCGTTATGTCTTGGGTCCGGATACCGATTTTGATGAAGTCCGGGGTATTCAGGACAAAGACCAGCAAACAACTGTGATAACCCACAGTCTGGATGCACTGATGAAACTGCCCTCCATCAAGGCTGACACATGGCGCGATATTTCTCCTCTGTTAACCCGTAACTCATGATCACGTCTGAAACATATTCCGAGCTTTCCCCGGTTGTGCAACGCGCCATGACGCTTGAGGACCTGGAGTCCGTATTTGCCATCGAATGCCTTGCACATTCCCACCCCTGGTCGATTGGCAACCTCAGAGACTGCATTACCTCCGGCTATCACTGCCAGGTACTGGAACAGGACGGCGATATTGTCGCCTTTGGCATCATCTCTGCGGCCATCGGCGAATCACACCTGCTGAACCTGGTTGTATCCCCCAACCACCAGCGCCGGGGACTGGGGCAACGGTTACTCAACCAGCTTCTCAAAGCCGCTGTCACCCTGGATGCAGAGGTTATGTTCCTGGAAGTCCGCGCCTCGAACCAGGGCGCCATTATGCTTTATATGGAAAACGGTTTTTCGGAAATCGGGCGACGCAAGGATTACTATCCAGCCAAACAGGGACGGGAAGAAGCCATCGTCATGGTCATGGACCTCACCTTTCTTGACGATTGATATCGCCTTCTGTCGATCACTCCCTTCACATGCGTGGCGCAGGCCGATAGACTGCGGCCACGCCAACAACAACGATGACAGGCTTTGCCCATGGCCACACTGCTCCGAGCATGCTTCATGCTATTGCTGTTCCTTCCCCCCCTGATCGCACAGGCGGATGAAAAGAACTTCACCCTGCTGCATACGAATGACTGGCAGTCCCGCCTGCTGGGCTTCGGCCCCAACCTTGAATACACCCCCAAAACAATCAACGATGACAAAACCACCGGCGGCATCGCCCGTCTCGCGACCAAGATCAAAACAATCCGCGCGCAACAGCCTACCGGTGAGCCGTTGATGCTGCTTGATGGCGGCGACTTCAGCATGGGCACCCTGTTTCACACGATTACCCGGGAAACCGGCGCCGAACTGCAACTGATGCAGAAACTGGGCTATGACGCCATCACCCTGGGCAACCATGAATTTGATTTCCGTCCGGATGGGCTGGCACAGATGATCCGTTCTGCGCATCAGGCACAAGGCGCCATTCCACCCATCGTGATCTCCAACCTGTTTTTCTCCGAATCCGGCAAGGGCGATGCATCGCTGAAAGCGGTCTACGATGACCAGCTGATCCGTCGCAAGCTGGTGCTGGAAAAAGACGGCATCCAGTTTGGCTTCTTTGGCCTGATCGGTGTCGATGCCCGAAATTCTGCCCCGTATGCCAAGCCTGTGCGGATTGACCGTCAGATCGAAGTGGCAAAATCCATGGTGGCGGAACTGAAGCAGCAGGATAAAGCGGATGTCATTATCCTGCTCTCCCACAGCGGCGTGGTGCAAAACAGTGATGGCCTCTGGACAGGCGAGGAAGTCGAATATGCCCGCCAGGTGCCGGGTATCGATATCATCATCGGCGGTCACAGCCACACCCCGATTTTTGAACCCATTATGATAAACGGCACACCGATTGTGCAGGCCGGTTCGGATGGTCAGTACCTCGGAGAAATGGCGGTCAGGCTCACCGACAACGGTATTCGTATGACCGGCTATAAACTCCACCCGATCAATGACAAGATTCCCGGGGATCCGGAAATCAGCAAAATGATTGCCGGTTTCAAGGCGCAGGTCAGTGAAAAAATGCTCACCCCCAGGGGTTACCACTTCGATCAGCCACTGGTGAAAACCCCTGCGAACCTGGGACGGGACTACGATGATCCCCGGCTCGGCAATCTGGTCACCGACGCCATCCGCAAAGCGACCGGCGCAGATATCGGCCTGACCGGCAACGGAACACTGCGTGACGATATCCTGCAGGGCGAAACCGGCGTACAGGCTGTCTCTGACATCTTTCGTATTCAACCCCTCGGTATTGGCGAACACGATGACGAACCCGGCTATCCGTTAATGAAAGCCTGGTTGACCGGCCCTGAAGTCAAGAGCCTGCTGGAAGTACTCCTGCTCGGTTACCAGACCCGCAGCGACGCCTATTACCCTCGCCTGTCCGGCATTCGTTTTACCTACAACAACTTCCGCCCCCCGTTTGACCGGGTGACCAAGGTGGAACTGGGCGACCCGGTCAATGGTTACACTACCATGGATCTCAGCGGTAAAAGTGACCGCCTCTACAGTATTGGTGGTACCAGCTACGTCGGCAGTTTTACCTGGATTATCCCGGATATCAGCCATGGTCTGCTGAGCGTCACCCCGAAATATGCCAACGGTCAGCCGATTGCCAATATCCGTGATGCCATCCTCGATATCAGTCCGGAAACCCCCGGCATTCAGGAAATGAAAATCTGGCAGGCCATGCTGGATTACCTGGGGTCATTGCCGGATCTGGATAACGATGGTCTTTCCGACATCCCGCTGGATAGCACAACCACCGAGCAACGCATGATCGCAGATCATAGTCTCAATCCGACCAAACTCTTCAGCAACAGCACCTGGATTCTGTGGACGACACTCGGTCTGCTGATTATCCTGATCAGCCTGCTGGGATGGTTACTGGTCACTGTGGGACGGCGATTACGGCGTTAATACTCGTTATCAAGCGGTATGTCCTGCAGATGTAGGCGTACCGCACCTTTCTCGTTCCCCGGCCCAGCTTCACACTACACTTAGTACAACAGATTGCGTGTTCCTGCGGGTAACCGGCAGACACAATGCTCTCTCAAACGATTACCTGAAACCCTGAATATTCAATGGCTGCCTTAAAACCACTACTGACCAACAATCGCACCTGGGCACAGGAAAACAAGATGCAGGATCCTGACTTCTTCAGTCGCCTGAGTGCCGGGCAGTCGCCCCAGTATCTCTGGATCGGTTGCTGTGACAGCCGGGTGCCTGCCGAAATGCTCACTGGCGCCCAGCCGGGGGATCTGCTGGTACACCGCAATGTCGCCAACATGGTCTTGCATGATGACACCAACTGTCTCTCCGTACTGCAGTTTGCTGTGGAAGCACTCAAGATCAAGCATATCGTGGTAGCCGGTCACTACGACTGCGGTGGCGTGAAAGCCGCCCTCAACGGCGGCGTTTCCGGAAAGCTGGGCAACTGGCTTCACCACCTTGAAGACATTTACCAGCAACATAAAGCGCAGTTTGATTTACTGACCGATGAGGAAGAGCGCATCAACCTCCTCTGTGAACTCAATGTGGCTCACCAGGTTGTCAATGTCGCCAACACCACGACCGTTCGAAAGGCATGGCAAAATCAATTCCCCCTGACCATTCACGGCTGTATCTACGATATTGGCGATGGCTTGCTGAAAGAGATCGGTGTCTCTGTTAACGGCCCGGATACCATACCCGCACAATATCAGCGTGCTGATCAGGGATAAACGCCGCGCGCACTATAGCCCGTCAACTTCCCGACTGATTTTGATGGGACATACATTGTCTATCATTGCTTATTAACAAGCGTGCGGTTTCAGCTGTCGCTTTTCAATCAAACCTCAAACCATGGAATGGTACGTGATGATTAAAGTCCGCAATGCATTGCTGGCAGGTATGGTCTTTTGCCTACCAGCAACTAGTCAAGCTGTCGATATGTATGCCTTTGCCCGCGGGGGAATGGCATCAACCCAGATCACCAATACCGAAGCTACCAATCCCCTGATCCCGTTTGGTGACCCAGACTGGGGTTCTGCTGCTACCAACGGTAGCCTGGGTATTGTCAAAGAAAGCAACAGTGACGATGTATCTGCTGCGGCACTGGGCATTGGGTTTGTGTTGAACAGGCATTTCCGACTGGAGCTGGAAGGCTCCATGCAACGTGAATCAGATTTTCAGGTTGATGTTCGCATTGGAACCAATACCGGTGGTGGCGATGTTGTCGCAGGCATTGGCTACAACAATATCAGCGTGGAATCCGAGATTTACCTGCTCAAAGCCTATTTTGATATGCCCATCAATGAGACCGTAGCCCCTTACTTCATGGCCGGTATTGGCTATGCACGCAATAAGGCATCCGGCGTGCAGACGTTCTCCGCCAATGCCAACTGGAATGAAAAGTGGGATGACACCACCAATAATGACACCGCCTGGACCCTCGGCATCGGCCTGTCCTACCAGTTCGACCAGAACCTGACGTTCGACCTTGGCCTCGAACACCGGAATCTGGGCAACTGGGAACTGGACAATCTGCCGGCTACCGGTGATGAATCTTTCAAGGGCGACCTAGAATCCACCACCCTGCTGTTTGGGGTACGCTACCTCTTCCATTGATGTGTCTGTAACCCCACAGCACTGGTGGCACTCTGTCCCAGTGCTGTATTTCCATAATACCCTGCCTGCCGGGAAAATCTTGCGAACAGACCACCCTGTGCTAACTTCCATAGGCGGATCGTTGCTATGCCATCCGCATAATCGCCAGTACACCTGCCTTGATTACATTCCCGATCACTGAGTCTGCTCGCATGAAACCCTGCCGCGCCCTGCTGTTCATGACCACTCTGTGGTGCTCTTTCTCTTTCGCCGCCTCGCTGCCAGCCCCCAGGCTCAATAATAATCCCCAGTGGGACATGGTGCTCACCAATCCCAGACCGGTACTGACGTTCTCCCTGGCGGGTGCAGACCCGTCCTGGATCTACGAACTGCAGATCGCCAAAGATGCCAAGTTTCGACAGACCGTGGCCACCTATAGCGACATCAGGCCATTTAACCAGTACTACGCCCAGATGCGGATTCCTGCTCGTGATGCCCTGTCGGACGGACGCTATTACTGGCGTGTGCGAACCCTCACCCCAAAGGGGATGAGCAGTGACTGGGTCGTCAGCCGGTTTACGCTGGATGTCGCCGGCTCCCGCACATTCAGCGGTTATCGTCGGACACCGGTCAAACAGGTGCTGGCTTCTTCCGGTGAAAACCCACACAACATCATCGACTGGGATGACCAGGGGCAACTGACCTACTGGAACAGCGCACCACTGGGTGTGGGAGACAAAGACAACTGGATTATTCTGGACATGGGGGAACGTACCACCCTCAGCCGTTTCTGGATGCTGTCTACCCGCAGTATTACACCGGCTCCAGGTTGGCTGGTTGATTTTTACTGGCAAAGCAGCGATGACCTGAGTCACTGGAAAACCATTGAAGAGACCCGCATCACGGGCAACGATACCTACCGCAATATCATTGATTTCAAACCGGTCTCGGCACGCTTCTTCCGTCTGATAATCAACAAACAAAATGCCCTGCAGGCCCAGATAAACGCCATCATTCCCTATACCCGTGGACAACCTGCGATTCCTGATGTGCCGGATGGCCGTTTCGTCCTGCTGATCGGTAACCAGATGGATGGTTACACCTATACCCACCTCAAACGTTTTGTGGAAAGCAAAGGCTACAAGACGGTACTAATCCCCCACTATGATTTCTCACTGGATGTCCTGCGTCGCCTGAAGCACCGCCCCATGGCGATTATGTTCAGTGGCAACAATGCCGACTGGCAATACCTGCCCATGTTTGAATACTACGGCGAATACGAAGTCATGCGCGATGTGGATAACATCCCCATGATGGGCATGTGCGCGGGTAACGAATTCTTTGCCATGGCCCATGGCATCAGCTTTGCTCACTGGATGGAATGGTTTGATGACTCCATTTTCAGGCAGTCTATGGGCATGCCGGTAGATAAGGTCGAGATCCTGCCCCAGTTTTCCAGTGACCCACTCTTTAACAAGGTGCCCAACCCCTTTCAGGCGGTTGAAATTCACAGCTGGGCTGTCAGCCAGGAGTTCATCAAGGAACACCAGGACTTTGCGGTCATGGCTCGGTCGTCGTATATTCAGGTCATGCGTAACATGAACCGTCCGGTCTATTCCACCCAGTTCCATCCCGCCGCCGTGGTGCCTTACAACCAGTCTGAGCCAATCATGGCCAACTTCCTCGAACTGTCATCACGCTGGCACTGATCTGCCCGGGAGCCGCTAAAACCCACACGTTGTTGGAATCTATTTCACACTTTCCAGGTCGAGGCTATGCAGGAAAACGGACTCCATGAACACAAACGGCGCAACTGGCTTATCTTTTTGGCCATCGTCGTATTGCTGGTTGCTGCCGGGTATTTTTATCTGCAACACGAGAAAAAATACCCGGATACCGATGATGCTTATATCCATGCCAGCATTATTTATATTGCCTCCCAGGTCGCGGGCAAGGTAAACCGAGTCAATGTCGTCGATTATGAGGCCGTCGACAAAGGCGACCTGCTGGTTCAGATTGACCCGGCACCTTATGAAGCGGCACTGGACAAAGCCCGGGCGGTCTATGAAAACGCAACCCAGCAAAATCGTGCCGCCGGGGAAGCAATACTCGCCGCCAGCGCCGACGTTCGCAGCAGCAATGCCAAACTGACCGACGTACAAACCCATTACGCCCGAACCATGGCACTTGTGGCGGAAGGCGTATTACCCAAACAATCGGCCGATGACGTCAGGGCAGACCTCTCCGCAGCACAGAACGCCTTGGATGCGGCACGGGCAACGCTCTCCCAACTGGTGGCAGAACAAGGCGCAGACGGCAGCAAAGCACCTGCAGTGAAGGAAGCGGCCGCCGCGCTGACGGAGGCCAGCCTGAACCTGTCATATACCAACATTACTGCCCCAGCCTCCGGGCTGCTTGGCACTGTCAGTATCCATCCCGGCAGTATCGTGGCCGTGGGTCAAGCCATGACACCGCTGGTTGTCGACGGCAGCTTCTGGATGCAGGCCAACTTCAAGGAAGATGACCTGGGTCGTATCCGACCTGGCATGCCTGTGGATATTGATCTGGACATGTATCCGGACACCACTTTCTCCGGTCGTGTAGAAGCCATTTCACCGGCCAGCGGTTCGGCTTTTTCCCTGCTGCCACCGGAGAATGCAACCGGCAACTGGGTCAAAATCCCCCAACGTTTTCCGGTCAAGATCAGTATTGTGCAACAAACCGGACAGCCACCGCTGCGAGTCGGTGCCAGTGGTACAGTAACAGTGGACACGGTTGCCCAGAATGACACTCCTGACGGTAGCTAATAACATGAACCGGACGACTGTCACCCTGGCGATCATGCTCTCAGCCATCATGGTGCTGCTGGACATGACCATTGCCAATGTCTCCCTGCCTCATATGATGGGATCGCTGGGCGTCACCTCAGAGCAGGTCACCTGGGTGTTGACCGCCTATACCATGGCCGAGGCGATTTGTATTCCACTGGCCAGTTACCTGACGCTGCGCTTCGGGGAACGCAAGCTGCTGCTGATCTCCATTGCGGGATTTGTCACCACCTCAGCACTCTGCGGCCAGGCCGACTCACTCGCGGAAATGATTACCTTCCGGATTCTTCAGGGAGCTTTTGGCGCTTCAGTCATTCCCTTGGCACAGTCCATCCTTGTGCAGATTTACCCGAAAGAAGAAAGAGGCAAGGCGATGGCACTGTTCAGCGTGGGTATACTGCTAGGCCCCATCCTTGGCCCGACAGTTGGCGGCATCATCACCGAACATCTGGACTGGCGCTGGATTTTCTATGTCAACCTGCCGGTGGGCATCCTCTGTCTTGGCCTACTGTGGCGCTATGTGCATATCAGCAACCGGGGAAACACCAGTGTCGACTGGCTTTTGGTCATCAACATGGCCATTGGTATCGGACTCTTGCAGATGGTGTTATCGCGGGGAAACGAGGAAAATTGGTTCAGTTCCAACTTGATCCTGTTTTCCAGTGTCATCAGTGCGATCACCCTACTCCTGTTTATCATCCGTTCCTTGATGACCCGAGGGGATATAGCACCCGTATGGCTGTTAAAAGACCGCAATCTGGCCGCTTCTTGTCTGATAATGAGCTGCTTCGCTCTGGGCATGTTTGGTATTACCCAGCTGCAACCCATGATGCTGGAACAACTGCTGAACTACCCGGTCGAAACAACAGGCTTTGTTATGGCGCCACGGGGAATAGCGTCTGCTGTCGTCTTAATAGCGATAGCCCGCTCCATGGATCGACTGGATGGCCGCGTACTGGTTGTCATCGGCCTGTTACTCAATGCCCTGGGCACCTGGTTGATGACCCATTATTCCCTGAATATTGATCTCTTCTGGATCATATTTCCCAGCCTGATTCAGGGGGCTGGCATGGGGCTGGTCTTTGCGCCTTTATCACAGATGGCCTTCATGACACTCAGCCCGCAACAGGCAACCGGCGGCGCTGTCGTTTACAACCTCTGCCGGACTATCGGCAGTTCATTCGGCATTGCCATCGTGAACACCTACTTTTCCCGGGTACAGCAGGCTGAGTGGCACAGTCTGGGTGGCGCACTGTCACCGGATAACATGACGCTGCAACACTATGCCTCCCAGCAAAATACGTCGCTGGTCAACCCGGATTTCCTGACCGGCATCGCCCAAATGCTTCAGCAACAGTCGTCGCTACTGGCTTTTGTCTATACCTTTGTCTTTATCATGGTGACCTATCTGGTTCTGATCCCGCTGGTGCTGATGTTCAGGAAAACATCGGCATCACCTGTAGCCCAAAACACCTGACATTGTGGAGGCCGTTCAGCACCATGGACAGAATGGCTATTCGCTCGACCATCCGCTTCACCTGCATTACGTTTATTGCATACATTGCCGGCTACAGTTTCACTTGGCTCTGGCATGAACCCACGGCTATGATCGGCGGTCTTTGGGCCGTTATCTCCGGGCTGATTGTGTCAGAGCCCGCCACCGTCAAGGAGAGCATTGCCACCGCCAGAACCCGGGTTACGGGCTCAGCCATCGGCTGCTTTTTTGGCGCGATTTATCTGCTGCTCATCGCGTTTGACCCATTCACTTATGCACTGTTTATTGGCATCAGCTCACTGCTCTGCTATCTGCTGAACTACGGCCAGCATGTGAAACTGGCTGCAATCACGATGTCCGTGGTTATTGTGGTTTCATCCGTTTCCGATATTAATCCAGTCAAAAATGCCATCCTCCGACTGCTGGAATCCTGTATAGGCGTCGGTGTTGGTGTACTGGTTTCCTGGTTGCTGGATAAGGTGAATCATTACTTCGAACCATAAAATGCGGAAAAGTGCACAGAAAATAGAGGGACTAACGCACCAAAATCATTGAATTATTCGACAAAACATCGCGAACAACATTTTTTACAACTAACCCAAAAAGAAATAACGCATTTTTTCTGGTTTAAAACCCTTTATCAGAGGTTTTTACCGACAACCCTCCCGAAAAGTGACATAGATCAAAACCACAAGCATTCATCGCATTGTAGGGTGTCGGTCAGCTGACTGCCCTGTGTCCCTGTCTAGAAACACTCGCGCCTGTTATTGCTCTCTTTTCGTCACATGTCTGGAGTCTTGATGTCTCAGTCGACCAATGTCTTACGACAGCCTAAACCGTTTTACATGATTTTTTTCCTGGAGCTCTGGGAACGATTTGGTTACTACGGCCTTCAGGCGCTGCTTGCCGTCTATTTCGTCAAACAGCTTGGTATGGACGACACCACCTCCTTCACGACCTTCGGTGCCTTCAGCGCGTTGGTCTTTGGTCTTGTAGCCATCGGAGGTTTCATTGGTGACCGGGTAATCGGCACCAAGCGTACGATGGTGCTCGGTGCACTGGTTCTGGCCAGCGGCTACCTGCTGATGGGACTGGCGGATCATGAACATCACCTGGTCTACCTGGCATTGGGCTGTATTGCAGTCGGAAACGGCCTGTTCAAGGCGAACCCTTCCAGCCTGTTGTCCAAGTGCTATGAAGAAGGCGACAAGCGCCTGGATGGCGCGTTTACCATGTATTACATGGCCATCAACATCGGTTCCTTCATCTCCATGGTTCTGGTGCCTGAACTGACGGATCGTTTTGGCTGGAGTGTCGGCTTTTTCACCTGCACGCTGGGTATGATTCTATCCGTTGGCAGCTACTGGTTCCTGCGCAGCTGGGTAAGCGGCATTGGTTCTGCACCTGACTTAGCCCCTGTCGATATGAAGAAAATGGTTCTGGTGCTCGCGGGTACCCTCGCAGCAATCTTCCTCAGCGCCTGGATGCTGCAGAACCTGACGGTTGCCCACATTCTGCTGGCCGCTGTCAGCAGCCTGGTGGTTGTGATTTTCCTGAAAGAGATCCTTGCCAGCAAAGGCACTGAACAGAAAAAGATGATCGCCGCATTGATTATGATGCTCCAGGCGGTGGTCTTCTTTGTGCTCTACATGCAGATGCCAACATCGCTGAACTTCTTCGCCATCAATAACGTCGAACACAGCATCCTGGGCTTTGCCATCAACCCGGTCACGTTCCAGTCCCTGAATCCGTTTTGGATCATGCTGGCCAGCCCGGTGCTCGCTTACCTCTACAACCGGATGGGTAACAGCGGCCGTGATCTCTCCATGCCCATGAAGTTTGCGATTGGCATGACCCTGTGCGCCACCAGCTTCCTGATCCTGCCGCTGGGCGCCCAGTTCGCCAACGCCATGGGCATTGTCTCTTCCGGCTGGATTATCGCCAGCTATTTCTTCCAGGCGATCGGTGAACTGCTGATAAGCGGCCTGGGACTGGCCATGGTGGCCCAGCTGGTTCCCCAGCGTCTGACCGGTTTCATTATGGGCGCCTGGTTCCTGACCTCTGCGGCAGCCTCTGTCATCGGCGGCTTTATCGCCTCAATGACCACGGTGCCTAGCAGCAATGGGGCAGTGGATGCCCTGCAGACATTGCCGGTTTACTCCAAGGTCTTTATGGAGATCGGTCTGGCTGCCGCCGTTATGGCCGGTCTGATGCTGCTGACTGCACCGCTGCTGGCCCGCATGATCAACGGCGATGAAACCGTTGCAGAACAAGCGGCAACTGCCCACTGATACACATTCAGATAGACGAAAAAAAGCCCCGATCCATCGGGGCTTTTTTACAGATTTAAAAAGTCTTCAGGCCGCCTCGTCTTCCAGCCAGAACACTGGATTAGGCAAAACGGACAACACCGCTTCCAGATCTTTGACTGCGATCGCCACCGTCATTTCCGGTAGCCCAGGCGTGAACATGATCTCCTTACAGGCCTTCAGGCGGGGATCCACCACCATGACAATGTCAGCATCCTGACCAAAAGGACATACGGCGCCGGGCAGGCATCCGGTCACTTCCTGCATGGTTTCCGGACTGCAGACTGACGGACGGCTACCCAACAGCTGTCGTACCGCTTTGCTATCCAGTCGAGCATCCCGGTGGGTCAGGTAAATACAATAGCGGCCGTCTTTCAAATGCAGAAACAGGCTTTTGGTCGGTTCGGCCGTCCAGCCCAGTTCTGCGGCAATCCTGGCATCGGTTTCGAAATCCAGAATGGGTTCATGCTCCCAACGCTGCCAGCCTATACCCGCTTCACTCAACTGGGATACCGTTCTCTGGTAAATCTTCTCCAAGCGTTCACGCATTACATCACTACCCGTTTCAACAATGAAAAAGCGATAACCCACATCATCAGCCAGATGACACCGTCAATCCAGCGCCGGACGGTTGGCCGGCCAAGTATCGGCGACAATTTTGCCGCTCCGATGGAAAGGGCGAAAAACCAGGTAAATGACGCCATCATGGTTCCTGCGGCAAAGGTGACACGATCACCGCCCTCAAACTGCCCGCCAATACCGCCCAATATCATTACGGTATCCAGGTAAACATGGGGATTCAGCAAAGTCACCGCCAGGGTACCGGCAATCACTGCCCGACGGCTCGTACCGGTCACCTGTGCTTCCGCCACCTCATCCGTCGCACGAAGTGCATTTTTCAGGGACAAAAAACCGTACCAGAACAGGAAAGCAGCGCCACCACAGGAAACAACCAGCAACAATGTCGGCTGACTGGCAAACAGGGCACCGCCGCCAAACACGCCCAGCGCAATCAGGAGAATATCGCAGATGGCGCAGACCAATGCCGTCAGCAGGTGATGCTGTCGCCGGATTCCCTGGTTCAGCACATAAGCATTCTGTGCCCCAATAGGGATAATCATGGTGGCTCCCAGGCCAAAGCCCTGAAGTAGTGGCCAGACAGATAACATGGTCGGTGCTATTTCCCCCGGAAGTTACAATCAAACATTCAGCGCATCATGCCAGCAAACCGAAAAAGTCCGCATAACATAAAGTGATAGTAAACCTAACCAAGATATTAGAAAATTTAATCATTTTTATGATTGATTAACTTTTCTAATGAAGCATCTGGACTATAAACTGCTTGCCGCCCTGGATGCCGTGATCAGCACGGGCAACTTTGAAACGGCTGCACAAGCCTTACACATTACCCAGTCAGCGGTATCCCAACGAATCCGGGAACTGGAAAAACGACTGGCCAAGCCCCTGCTTATTCGCAGCCAGCCCCCCGTACCGACAGAAACCGGCCATAAGCTGTTAGGGCTCTACCGGCGGGTTCAGTTGCTGGAGCAGGATGTCCTGCCAGAGCTTTGCGATGATGCAGAAAACCAACCGCATCAGAAATTAAGTCTTGCTGCCAACGCTGACAGCGTTGCCAGCTGGTTAATTCCAGCCCTGGCCCCAACGCTCAACGCACAACAGGCAACCCTTGACCTGGTCATCACCGATGAATCCCGCACTCTGGACCTGCTGCGCAAGGGCGAAGTGATCGGCGCTATCAGCCTGGACAGCAAAAGCCTGCCGGGCTGCACCTGTGATTTACTCGGAAGAATGGACTACCGCTGCGTCGCAACACCGGCGTTTATTACGCGCCATTTTCCCCAGGGGATCACCCAGGCTGCACTGAAAAAAGCTCCCGCTGCCATTTATGACCACCACGACACCCTGCATCAGGACTTCTTCCGGCAACACTTCGCGTTTGATGAATGTCAAATGCCAAGCCATACGGCACGCTCTTCGGAAGCGTTTATCAAGCTGGCCAGTGAGGGTTTGGCGTACTGCCTGATACCCGACCTCATGATTCGCCCCGCACTTGACGCAGGCATCCTGATGGATGTGACACCGGGATTAACTGTCAACCGACACCTCTACTGGCATCGCTGGGCACTGGAAACGGAATTACTGAAAGCCGTCAGTCGCGACCTCGTTCGATACGCCAACGAGGCGCTGGCCTGACCTTATTTTTTCATCGGCGCCGGACTGAACACCGGGTCATTGAAGGCTTCAAAGCGGGGATCAGCCCAGATGTCGTCTTCATGTACGGCATCAATAATTTCTTCGGGCTGTTCAATGGACAGTTCCTGACTGGCCAGTTCTACGGCAGGTTGCTGCTCTGGTTGATCAGTAGGTTTGTCGTCATCCATGACGGTTCGCTCTCCCTGTCATTCGGCCTGTCAGCAACAGGCACGTTACGCAAGACGTCAAGAAGAACTATCGGAATTATCGATCGCAGCTTGAAGCCGTATCTTTGATCAATAAATACAAAGCACCCAACTTAATCCATAAAAACCGATAAAATGGCGACCATTCCACAAACGGTACAAAGACCAAGCACACAGTGCCGCAACAGCGTCTGGCTGAAACGGTGAGAAACATAGCTGGCAGTAACCGCACCAAGAATGGCGGCAGGCACCATCATCAGAGATAACTGCAGCTGCTCCCGGCTGAAATACCCATTCGCAAACAGAATCACCAGCGACACAATACTGCTGATGACAAAGTAACCGGACAGGTTGGCCCGCATGCTGTCAGCACTTTCATGCTGCATGACCAGCGCCATGGGCGGTCCACCAATAGCCGTGGCCGTTCCCATCACGCCGGATAGAAAACCTGCCGTACAGAGGGTGACCGGTGTGGCAGAAATACGGATGCGACTCAGGCTGGCCAGTACTGCCAGCAATACCATGCTGCCTAAAAACAGGGTCAATACGTCGCCGGATACCACGGTCAGCAGGTATCCGCCCAGCAGGGAACCGGGGATACGCCCGGCAATTGCGCTGCCCAACCCTTTCAGAGAAATCGTGCGACGGTAACGAAACAGATTAATGGCAGCGACGGAAAGCGCCATCATAATCACAGGCCCCGGCACCAGCGCAGGATTCAACCAATAGAGCACGGGGGCTGACACAATCGCCAACCCGAAACCCAGAGAGCCCTGAATAAAAGCACCACAAAAAATCACCATGGCGTATAGCACCATGGACAGCGAGAGCACGGCCACTGCAAGACTCCAAACCCAATCAGGAATCCGCGCAGTTGACTCTTATAACTAAAAATAATCAATAAATAATTTTACGAAATATGCACCCTGCCGCTGCGCTATTGCTGTACGTCAACAACGCAGGTCTACAACCTGAATCAAGAGCATGACACAACAGAAATTTACCGCGCTGTACGCCATTTCAACCGGCATACAGGCCATTAGAATTCACACTGTTCGTCAGCTTCTACAAGGCGCAGACGACGAACATCATCGGCCTGACACTTGATGATTCAGGACACCACTCAATCCACCAGTTATCCAGCCAAAGAGGTGCGCGCGTGCTTTTTGCTGAAGACGGGAATGTGACCAAGGCGTTCGAGGAGAGCATTCTCCGCTCCATCGCCGAACGGGAAGCCAAGATCTGCGAAACCTGAGACTATGACCATGTCATGTCGCTCCCGTGGGGAGTCAAGGAAACCGTAGATGCTGATCACGCTGATGATGTCAGCGCCTTTATTGCCACTGCTGAAGAGTCCGACATCACCGTCGGCGAGCGCAAAGCGAAACTGCTGAAGTTTGGCTTGAAGCAGGTCAAGGACAAACACCTGCTGATTTATCGTTACAAGTTACACTGAGCACGATGAACACAAAGGCAGGCTATTGCTAGCCTGCCACAAGAACAAATCCTGCCCACCAGCCTGCCATACGCTTAAATCCTGACTTATTCACGCGGATTACCGTGACAGTAACAGTTCACCTCAGCCCCTGAGCGAGTATAATCGCGCACCACACTGTTCATACCACCGGTCGCGAGGATCCATGTCAGATTTTATCCGGGAAGTCGGCAAACGCCGTACCTTCGCCATCATCTCACACCCTGATGCGGGTAAGACCACCATTACCGAAAAGCTGCTGCTGTTCGGGAACGCCATCCAGATGGCGGGGACGGTCAAGGGTCGCAAGAGTGGCCGGATGGCGACGTCTGACTGGATGAAAATGGAGCAGGAACGGGGCATCTCCATCACGACATCCGTGATGCAGTTCCCTTATCGCGAACAGATGGTCAACCTGCTGGATACGCCCGGGCACGAAGACTTCTCTGAAGATACCTACCGGACCCTGACCGCCGTGGACTCCGTATTGATGGTGATCGATGGCGCCAAGGGTGTCGAAGACCGGACCATCAAGCTGATGGATGTCTGCCGTCTGCGCGACACGCCCATTTTCAGCTTTATCAACAAGATGGACCGGGAAGTCCGTGACCATATCGAAGTTATGGATGAGATCGAATCCATCCTGAAAATTCAGTGTGCGCCGATCACCTGGCCCATCGGCATGGGCAAACGCTTTAAAGGTGTTTATAACCTTTATACCGACACCATTCATGTATTTACGCCCGGCCAAGGTCACCGCATTCCGGATGATATCCGTATCCAGGGACTGGACTCTGCTGAAGCGCGCGATTTCCTCGGTGAAATGCACGAAGAACTGGTGGACGAAATCGAACTGGTGCGCGGGGCCAGCCACGAGTTTAATCTGGAAGAATACCAGGCAGGCAGAATGACGCCTGTTTTCTTCGGTACCGCTTTGGCGAACTTTGGCGTCCGTGAAATGCTGGATGATTTCGTTCGCTGGGCACCGGCACCGATCGCCCGCCAGACCGACACCCGAACGGTTGAACCAACCGACGACACATTCACCGGCTTCGTATTCAAGATCCAGGCGAATATGGATCCGCGCCACCGCGACCGGATTGCCTTCCTGCGTATCTGCTCCGGCAAGTACACCCGCAACATGAAGATGCGTCACGCCCGGATCGGTAAAGATGTGAAAATTGCTGACGCCGTAACGTTCCTGGCTGGCGACCGTTCTCACGTGGAAGAGGCACTGTCCGGTGACATCATCGGTCTGCACAACCACGGCACCATCCAGATCGGCGACACCTTCACCGAAGGCGAAATGATGCGCTTCACCGGCATCCCACACTTCGCCCCGGAACTGTTTAAGCGGGTTCGCCTGAAAGATCCGCTGAAACTGAAGCAGCTGCAAAAAGGTCTGCAACAGTTATCCGAGGAAGGCGCCACCCAGCTGTTCATGCCGCTGAACAACAACGACCTGATTCTCGGCGCCGTCGGCGTGCTGCAGTTTGACGTGGTACGCCAGCGCCTGAAAGACGAATACAAGGTCGACTGCATCTACGAGCCGGTGAACGTGTTCACCGCCCGCTGGGTACACTGTGATGACGCCCGTAAGCTGGAAGAGTTCCGCCGCAAGTGCAGCGAGAACCTGGCAGAAGACGGCGGCGGTTACCTGACCTACCTGGCCACCACCCGCGTCAACCTCAGCCTGACCGAGGAGCGCTGGCCAGAAATCGAATTCCGCGCGACCCGCGAGCACTGAGTTCATACCCTGTTCGCCGGAATAACCTACCATCGTTATTCCGGCACACCCCAAGAGCCATGACACACCGATGACTCCGCAGCAAACTGAAACCCTGGCCGGCCTTGAGATTGCCTGCCGTTTTCTCTACACCGCCTTTCATCGCGCACCAGAACCGGGTTTTCTCCATCCGCTGGTTGCCGACCGCCTGCTGGCCCACTGGCCTGTAGAGGATGACAATCCGCGCGTTCAATCCGGCCTTGAAGCGATGCAGCAGTTTCTGGATGAGCATGCTGACAAGCCCATGCCATTGCTGAAGCAGGACTACAATGCCTTGTTCATCGGTCCGAACGCTCTGCTGGCAGCCCCTTGGTCCTCAGTTTACCTGACCGAAGAGCAGCTCACCCTGACAGAGCCCGCCATGGCGGTTAGAGAGTTCTACTATCAGTACGGTATTGCCATTGATACCGGTGAAAACGAGCCGGACGATCATATCGGTCTGCAATTTGCGTTTATCGCCCACTTGCTCGGGGAAGCGCTGCAAGCTGTGGACAATGAGCAACCGGAACAACCCTGGCTCTGCGCCACGGCAGAATTCATGACCAACCATGTATTGATCTGGTCCGGGCGTCTGTTTGAACTGATCCGTGAAAATGCAACCACCGACTTCTATCTTGGATTGGCTGATCTAGCGGAAGGCTCCCTGCAGCAGCTGGCGAACCTGACGGGTGCTGAATACCTGATCGTCAGGCTGTACCGATGAGTCAGGAAGAACTTGCTTCACCGGCGCGGCGGGCGTTTTTCCGCCGCTTTGCACTGAAGGAGGAACCGGTAGAGATTCCTGAAAGCAATTATCCGCGCCCCCCTTGGGCGCGAGACAATCAGTCGTTTCTGGCACTCTGCGATAACTGCGACCGTTGCATCAACGCCTGCCCTGAACGCATCATTGAGCGGTCTAACGAAAACAATCCGGTTTTATCGGGCAAACCCATTCTCAATCTGGCGTATGGCCATTGCACGTTCTGCGGCCAGTGTACAGATGCATGCTCGTCAGGCGCACTGTATAAAGCGACAAATGCCACCAGCATAAGAGCAATTCCTCAACTGGTTCAACGCTGCCAGACCACCTTTGGTATGTTCTGCGATCTGTGCTCCGAGGCTTGCAATGAAGCCGCCATTCAAGCTGATGGTAGCTCCGCTCCCGTTATCGACAATGATAAGTGCACAGGATGTGGTGCGTGCGCTCTCAACTGCTACACCAAGGCCCTGATCATGCAACCAGCAAAGGGCAATCACACCTTATAATACGGAAAAAACCTATTTCATCGGTTTCCGATCACAACCTCGACATCATCTTCCGTTACAGCGGACAAAAGTAACAAATTCCCCCCTTGTCACAGGTCAAAATTCCCTGACTTTCTTACGGGTATCATGCGCAGTGGAATGAACTGATATCCGCCCCTTTGCTACAACAAATCACTGCGGACATTCCTGATTGACTTGAAACTTTCTGAAAAGCCCGTTCTTCCCTGAGAGCAATCCATAGACTGCATGAAGAATTTACTGGACAAGGTGCTTCTGTCCCCCTTGAAGCGCCGTAATTTTATGAAATGGGGCGCCGCTGCCGGCAGCGCTGCCATTGTCGCGGGCAACAGCCTGCCGCTGCGCGCGCTGGCCAACACACCAGAGACCACCCCTGCGGAAAAACGCGAAGCGGTGCGTTCCGTCTGGTCTGCCTGCACGGTGAACTGCGGTTCCCGTTGCGCCCTGCGCCACCAGGTCAAGGACGGTGTCATTGTCGCGACCCATACCGACAACACCGGTGACGACGAATACGGCAACCACCAGGTACGTGCCTGCCTGCGCGGCCGCTCCTTCCGCCGTCGGGTCTACAACCCGGATCGCCTGAAGTACCCCATGAAACGGGTCGGCAACCGTGGCGAAGGCAAGTTCGAGCGCATCAGCTGGGATGAAGCGTTTGACACCATCGCGGACAACCTCAAGCGCATCAAGCAGCAGTATGGCAACGAAGCCATCTACCTGAACTACTGCACCGGTACGCTGGGTGGCACTGTCTCCAAATCCTGGCCACCGGCGGCGACACCTATCGCACGTCTGATGAACTGCTGGGGCGGTTACCTGAACCACTTTGGTGACTACAGCACCGCACAGATCACCGTTGGCCTGCCGTACCTGTTCGGTGGCAGCTGGGTCGGCAGCAATTGCTCGTCTGATATCGTCAACACCAAACTGATCGTCAACTTCGGTAATAACCCGGCAGAAACCCGCATGAGTGGCGGCGGTGTCGTTTACCAGATGACCGAAGCCCGTGCTCGCAGCAATGCCCGGATGATCACGTTCGATCCGCGCATGACGGATTCCGTACTGAGCGGCAATGATGAATGGGTACCCCTGCGTCCCGGTACTGACGCCGCCCTGGTAGCCGGTATGGCCTGGGTTATGATCAATGAAAACCTGGTGGACAAAGCATTCATCGACCGTTACACCATCGGGTACGACGAAGACAGCCTGCCAGCTTCTGCGCCGAAGGGTTCCTCCTGGGTTTCCTACATCCTCGGTAACGGCCCGGATGGCACCGCGAAGACCCCGGCATGGGCTGCGCGTATCACTGCCGTACCTGAGAAAACCATCATTCGCCTGGCCCGTGAAATCGCCAGCACCAAACCCTGTAACGTCATGCAGGGCTGGGGCGTTCAGCGTACCTCCAACGGTGAACAGGCCAGCCGTGCCATCTGTATGCTGGCAATCATGACCGGCAACGTCGGCATTCCCGGCGGCGGTACCGGCGCCCGTGAAGGCAGCTGGGGCATTCCGTTCGCCAGCTTCCCGACCCTGAGCAACCCGGTCACCACGTCCATCCCCATGTTCCTGTGGACCGATGCCATCCATCGTCACGACGAGATGACCGCCTTGACCGACGGCATCCGTGGTGCCGACCGTCTGAAAGCACCGATCAAGTTCATCTGGAACTACGCCGGCAACTGCATCATCAACCAGCACGCCGACACCAACCGCACCCACGAAATCCTGCAGGATGCCACGAAGTGCGAAATGATCGTGGTCATCGAAAACCACATGACGGCCAGCGCCCGTTATGCGGATATCCTGTTGCCCGACCTGACTGCAGCAGAGCAGCCGGACTTCTCCACCAACGGTAGCTGCGGCAACATGGGTTACGCTATTT
This sequence comes from uncultured Kistimonas sp., assembly GCA_964291505.2. Taxonomy (GTDB): domain Bacteria; phylum Pseudomonadota; class Gammaproteobacteria; order Pseudomonadales; family Endozoicomonadaceae; genus Kistimonas. The sequence continues at coordinate 2,806,940 of OZ220216.1, forward strand.
TCTGTGACACCGCCGTCGAGCCGCTGCACGAGTGCCGCTCGGTCTACGACATGTGTACCGGTGTCGCCAAGCGCCTGGGCGTGGAAGCTCAGTACACTGAAGGTCGCGACCAGGAAGCCTGGCTGCGCTTTATCTATGCCGAGTCCCGGAAGATCAATCCGGAACTGCCGGACTTCGACACCTTCCGCCAAATGGGTATCGTCAAGCAGACCAACCCGGGCGAACCGCACGTCGAGTACCGTGCATTCCGCGAGAACCCGGAAGCCAATCCGCTGGCCACCCCATCTGGCAAGATCGAGATCTACTCCGAACAGCTGGCCCAGATTGCTGCAACCTGGACGCTCAAAGAAGGCGACATCATCCGACCACTGCCGGAATACGCATCATCCTGGGAAGGTCACGAAGCGCCTCACAGCAAGCAGTACCCGCTGCAGATGTTCGGCTACCACTACAAGGCTCGCACCCACTCCACCTACGGCAACGTGGATGTACTGCGTGACGCCAACCGTCAGGAAGTCTGGCTCAACCCCATCGACGCCCAGGCACGCGGCATTAACGACGGTGACATGCTGAAAGTCTGGAACGACCGCGGTGAAATCCGTGTGGCCGCCAAGGTCACCGAGCGGATCATGCCCGGCGTTGTCGCCATGGGCCAGGGCAGCTGGTACGCCCCGGACCGCAACGGCATCGACCGTGGCGCCTGTATGAACACCCTGACTACCCAACGTCCTTCACCGCTGGCCAAGGGCAACCCCCAGCATTCCAATCTGGTGGAAATTGCCAAGGCCTGACGGAGAACTGAACCATGACCCAATACGGATTCTATATCGATACCACCCGGTGTACCGGGTGCAAAACCTGTGAGCTGTCGTGCAAGGACGACAACGACCTGGATATCGGGGTGAACTGGCGTCGTATTTATGAATACGGCGGCGGCAGCTGGGTACAGAACGAAGACGGCACCTGGAACCAGGACGTGTTCGCCTACCACGTATCCATCAGCTGTAACCACTGCGACCAGCCCGCCTGCACCAAGGCCTGCCCCACCGGCGCCATGCACAAGCGGGAACAGGATGGCCTGGTGGCTGTGAATGCCGAGGTATGCGTCGGCTGTCGTTACTGTGAAATGGCCTGCCCATATGGCGCGCCCCAGTTCGATCCCGAGAAGAAGCTGATGACCAAGTGCGACGGCTGCTTCGACCGGGTGGAAGAGGGTCTGCAGCCGATCTGTGTCGGTTCCTGCCCGCTGCGTGCGCTGGAGTTTGGTCCCATTGACGAGCTGCGTGCCAAGTACGGCGACCGTGCTGACATCGCGCCGCTGCCGGATTCCGGCATGACCAAACCGAACCTGGTCATCAAGGCCAACCGCCACGCACGCCCGACCGGTGACACCACCGGCCGCATCCTGAATGTCCGGGAGGTGTAACCATGCACGAATTATCCCTGGTTTTCTTCACCGTCCTGGCGCAGTGCGCGGTCGGTATCTTCCTGGTGCTGGGCTGCCTGCAGTTCGCCAGCTTTGGTCAACGTGACCGCCTGCAACTGTTGAGTCGGCTGCAGATCGCCTCGCTGGTGATTCTCGGAGTAGCTGGTCTGGCCGCGGGTACTCACCTGGGTCAGCCGCTGCGTGCATTCAATGTCATCTTCGGCCTGGAACACCTCTCGCCGCTGAGCGTTGAGATCCTGACCACCAGCCTGTTTGGCGGTGCGGCGTTTACCTTTATCGCTGCCACCCTGCTGAACATCCTGCCAGCCCTGCACCGCCTGGTGCTGCTGGGTGCCATGGTACTGGGTATTGCCCTGCTGCTGGCGATTGCCAACGTCTACACCCTGGCTACCGTGCCTACCTGGAACACCGACTGGACCGTCTTCCAGTTTGTAATGCCGGCAGTCGTTCTGGGTGTGATGGGTGCGGCGGTCCTGGTACGCAGCCAGTCTGACCGGATGGGACTGTTTGCACGTCATGCTGACAAGGCACTGTCCACCATCGGACTGATTGCCCTGGCGGTGATTGCCACTGGCTTTGTGCTTTACCTGTTCTGGCTGGGTCAGCTGTCTACAGCGATCGATCCGTTCATGGTGAAGGACTACCATCACAGCCTGCTGGCCGCCCGCTTTGGCCTGCTGTTCCTGGGCGTCAGCCTGTGGATCGTGCCGGCCATGCGCGGTTCCAACACTTGCGTTCGCCTGCCAGCCGTGGGCTTCGTGCTGGTATTGGCCAGTGAGCTGATGGGTCGTATTTTCTTCTACGACCTGCATATGTTCAGCACAGGTCTGTAACAGGCCATCGCCTTCTGTAACCGAATGCCTCTGGGGCATTCGGTTCTCTCCCTCCACTCCATACGCGTCATATCAGAACGACATACAGCAAACTGTCATTCGTATCTGCATCAACAGACTGATTCAACATTCGCGCTATCGAGATCAAATAAAGAGCAAGCAGCGCATCTTTTGAGGCAGTAATCACGATCCTAGTACCTAGCAGCACAAATATCTTCACTCAACCGGTCAGCCAGATAATCAATGAAAGCCCTTATCGCCGGCCGCTGATAACTCCGCGACAAATAAAGCGCCCATAGCGACATGACGGGCAACGGAACCTCCTTAAGCACCTGAACAAGCCGACCATCCTCCAGGTACTTGTTCGCCATATCACAAGGTAAATAAGCGACCCCTAAATGGTTCATAGCTGCATGCACGATAATCCCCAGCTCATTGGAACGGATAGAGCCGCTCACAGGTACAATCAACGGCTGTTGATTCTGGATAAAGCACCATTGATCCTGATCGATATGAATGAGGCAATTGTGATCCTGTAAATCATCGGGCCAGGAAATGTCGCCGTGCTGTTTTAAATACTCTGCAGAACAGCAGATGGCACTTTCAATATGCGATAGGTGTCGTCCAATCAGGTTTTCATCCGGTTTATCGGTATACCGTAAAGCGATGTCAACACGCTCATCGACCAGCTGTGCATTCTTATCTGATAACAACAGTTGAAAAACAACATTCGGATGTTTTTTGGAGAAAGCGTCAAGCACATCGTAAAGCAGCCCCTGGGCGAGTCCGACCGGGGAAGCTATGCGAATCTCGCCCACCAGCTCTTCCGTATGGCACTGTGCCAGATTCTCCAATCCGGCCACATCATTCAGAATACGCTGACAGGACAGTAGTACATCATGGCCTGGCGGCGTCAGGCTGACACTGCGAGTAGTGCGGTTCAGCAACCGCAGGTTAAACCAGTCTTCCAGCTCCTGTACATGACGTGTGACTTTTGCCCTGTTCAGGCCTAACTGTTCAGCAGCCTGCGTAAAACTGCCCGTCTGTGCGACCTCTACAAAACTACGTATCGCTTCAAACTTATCCACTCGACCCTCTCAGCCAGCCACTGTTTCATTTCCTGAAACAACTATGTTCACTTTTCGTCATTTATTACAGCACGAAAAATGAAAATACTTGCCTCACCATAAACACGGTCATGGAGAGAAACATGAAAATTGCTGTTCTGGGTGCCACCGGCTGGATTGGGTCCACCATCAAGCAAGAAGCAGTGGATCGTGGACACCAAGTAATCGCAATCAGTCGTACCAACAATGCGGATAGCGAGAACAACGTGGAAAGACGTGCACTGGATCTGCTCTCACAGGAAGGCATGACGGATGCTGTTCAAGGTGCTGACGTCGTCATAGCGGCTATTGGTGGTCGAGCCAAAGGCAACCATGATATCGTTCCCAACACCGCCAAGCGGTTACTTGAAGAGCTTCCCGTCACTGGCGTGAAACGATTACTGTGGGTCGGCGGGGCCGGCAGCCTTGAAGCTGCCCCAGGTGTTGCGTTGATTGATATGCCTAACTTTCCCGCTGAATTTCATGATGAAGCTAAGGCACAGGGCGAAGCGCTGGCCATCTTCAAAGCCAGTGACAGCGAACTGAACTGGGTTTTCGTCAGCCCGGCAGCGGACATCTTCCCAGGGGAACATACGGGTGAGTATCGTACCGGAGGCGACCAGCTGCTGACAGACCGCGATGGCAACAGCAAGGTATCGGTACAGGATTTTGCCACTGCACTCGTAGATGAGGCTGAAAAAAGCATCTATGAAAAAGAGCGCATCAGTATTGCCTATTAATACTGCAACCTGAGCAGTACAACATCATTTGGAAAATATTGTTTCATCATTGAACGACGCGCTTATTGCATGAAAAACATCATTTGAAAAGAACCATTCTCCTTTAACTGTTTTGAATGCATAAGCGCACTAAAAACCCTACATGGAAGCATCATAAAAAAGGCTTTACCTGTTCTTCTAATGACACCGTTATTTTCATTGTCGGCATGCACAACTATGCCAGAACACAGGAGACAGCCATGAATGTTTCAAATATCGACAAAGCGGTAGCACTGTTGAAAAGCATTGAAACCGGTGATGCGGAGGCTATCAAGTATGTCAATCCAGACCAGTACACCCAACACAACCTTGCCGTTGCCAATGGACTAAAAGGGTTTGGTGAACTCCTACAGGCACTGCCAAAAAACACAGCCAGAGTGAATGTTGTACGCGCTTTCAGCGATGGCGATTATGTCGTTTGCCATGTGGATTACAACTTCTTTGGCCCTAAGATCGGATTCGATATTTTCCGTTTTGAAAACGGTTTGATTGTCGAACACTGGGATAACCTGATGGAAACAGCCTCAGCCAAAAACCCCAGCGGCCATACACAAATTGACGGTTCAACCGAGATTACTGATAGAGAAAAAACAGCTGAAAACAAACAACGAGCAATCAGCTTTATTGAAACGATTTTAATTGGTGGGCATTTAGATAAGATTACTGACTATATAAACCCCGGCGCTTCCAATTATATACAGCACAGCTCACGGATGGGAGATGGAATTGAAAGCCTGAAAACGGCTATTAAACAGATGACTCAGCAGGACTCTCCGATGACGTATACAAAAAACCATAAGGTTTTAGGCGAAGGAAACTTCATGCTCGGCGTCAGTGAAGGTGAATTTGCAGGTAATCATGTCGCCTATTATGACCTACTGCGCCTTGATAATAATATGATTGTTGAACATTGGGGGGCTATCGAGACGATTCCGCCAGAATCAGAGTGGAGGAACCCTAATGGCAAGTTTGGGAACCTTTGACAAACATTGATTCCCCTTGTTAATTGAAAAGGGTATGTCAATCAAAAACCAGCAAAGACATACCCTTATCTATCAGGTCAATCCATAATTAAACCTCACTCCCCTCATCATTCTCAGGGAGGTAGATTGCGTATGTCATAGAAATAAACGTTCTCAGAAAAAATGCCTTACTGTCTGTTTTTAAACAAAGCGATGGCGAAGTAACCTGCAAATAAGGGCGACCACAATTGAGCCATTTCCCTTCTTTAAGCGCAACAAAGTTTCGTGCTTCATTATAAGAAGCATAACCTTCCTCACACTTCCCTGTGGATGAGTCAAGATACCTAAACCAAAAACCTTTGGCTTTTTTTACAGACAACTGGCCAACCTCAACAACTGAAATATAATGCCCCACCAGACACTCCCACTTATATCTAAAAGGTTCCCAATCCCACTTACAACTCATAGGTAGCGGATCCCCCTTAACCCACTCAAAAGTCAAAGGTAGCCAATAGAATCTTGGCGCATACGATTCAAGAAGCACAATCACTGGAACCCCTTGATTGATTGAATTCATTAATAATCGGTGTATACGTAAAAGATGATCGTGCAATGGCTCGTCATCGGCTCTATCAAGATATCCTCCTTTAAGTCGTAGACCTTTAATAGCTCCAACCACATCATCAGCAAATCTCAAAAGATCATCTGCTCTCATACCACTCTCTGGATCATATGAGGAGCAATGAACAGGCACTAACGGAATGGGGATATCCACAACTCTGTCCATCCCTTGAAAAATCTGTATTACTTGAAAAAGCAAATCACAAAAAATGCGTTTATAGTCTCTTCTCCACGCTATTTTACTTGATTGCAAAGACTGAGTACGCTCAACAATACCACTGATTTTTTCATGATCACTATCACCTGACAAATTATCTTTAACTTCACATAACTTAATTCGACCATGACTCAGCATATTGTAGAAAGCACATTGACCACATGTGTTTTTAGCCACACTATCCTGATTCACTACAGTAGTGGCAGGAGGTATAGTAATGTCTATAGTTTTACGAACAACCCGCCTACCATATAATATCGAATATTGATTTTCATTAACTTGATTTAAACATCCATCAGATAATGAACGCCTAATCTGCCCTTCCACATTAACACGACTTTTAAATTCCACATCAACCTCACCTATCACCCAATAAAATAAACCATAATTTCTTTGTTATGTCGTATTACTCTTATTTAAAATCCTTAACAAACCCTTCTTTGGCTTAGTCAGCCTATTTTGGTTCAAGCTTCTTAAAACCAACAAATACATTAACTAGCACTAACAATTAAACATATATCTACTATGAGAATTAAATACATATTAAGATAATCAGCTATAAGATTGGTTCCATCTAAATGTTATAAAAGCAGACATCCTTAATAGAAACATCTGGACAATACTGACAAACAACATATAACGTATGCAGCCTGATTTAATATCGGGTAATCATCTTGTCATCCTCCACGCTGTTTCTATCACAAACGTCTGCCATTCTGCTGGCCGGTGGCCAATCAACCCGGATGGGTTCGGACAAGTCACAACTACAGTTGCAGGGTGTGCCGCTCTGGCAGCATATGACCCAGATACTGCAACAAGCCGGTTTAACAAACATTGTGATTAGTGGCCAGAAAGGTATCTCGGATATTTTCCCCAACAAAGGTCCGATCGGAGGACTCCATGCCTGCCTGCAGACAATTCCCAGCCATGGCTATATATCAGGTTTACTGCTCATTCCCGTAGATATGCCTCTGATATCCCCGGTTCTATTGACACATCAGGTGCAAGAAGGGGGCAAACAGCAACGTCCCTCTGCATTACAACAACTATCAGCTTCCACTGTACCTGCCTGTCACCGAAGCACTACGGAATTATACCGAAGCAGTTGTCCACGAGGCCGACAAACGGCATTATTCACTCCGACGACTGATCGCCCATCTGCACGGATCCACCATCCCCGTTCCGGACGACCAGGACTGGCGGTTCCGTAACGCCAACACCCCTGACGAGTGGCAGCGCTGCCTGGCAGATGTCTGACCGCATTGACACTACAGACAAGATCACACCATGGCACACAAACAGACCACTGACTTTGTTCCGCTGAATATTGCCGTTCTGACCGTTTCCGACACCCGCACCGAAGCAGACGACACCTCCGGTCAGCTGCTGGTCGACAAACTGACTGGCGCGGGCCACCTGCTGGCAGATAAAGTTATCGTCAAGGACGATCGCTACCAGATTCGTGAAGTGGTGTCCCGCTGGATTGCGTCCAGCAACATTCAGGTGGCGCTGATCACCGGCGGTACCGGTTTTGCCGGCCGTGATGGCACACCGGAAGCCGTACTGCCCCTGTTTGATAAAATCGTCGATGGCTATGGCGAGCTGTTCCGCCAGATTTCCTATGAGCAGATCAAAACCTCAACCATTCAGTCCCGTGCGGTAGCCGGTCTGGCCAATGGCACCGTGATCTTCACCATGCCCGGCTCACCCGATGGCTGCAAAACTGCCTGGGAAGGCGTGATTGCCGACCAGCTCGACAGCCGCCACCGCCCCTGCAATTTTGTTGAGCAGCTCAAGAAGCCTGCCGAGGCCGGGGCATGAGCACTCTGACGCATTTGAATGCCCAGGGTGAAGCTCATATGGTCGATGTCGGCGAAAAAGCCGACACCCGCCGTGAAGCCCGTGCCGAAGGCTATATTTACCTGCAGCCGGAAACCCTGCGCCTGATCAATGAGCAGGGATTGAAGAAAGGTGACGTACTCTCGGTTGCCCGTATTGCTGGCATTCAGGGTGCCAAGCAGTGTGGAAACCTTATTCCGCTCTGCCACCCGCTGATGCTGACCCATATTTCGGTCGACTTTGAGCTGCAGCCTGAAGTCAACCGTATCCGAGTAGAATCCTGCTGTCGTCTGTCTGGCAAGACCGGCGTTGAAATGGAGGCACTGACCGCGGTTTCCGTCGCAACCCTCACCCTGTTCGACATGTGCAAGGCCGTCGACAAGACCATGCGCATTGAGGGTATCCGGGTGTTGGAAAAATCCGGCGGCCGTAGCGGACACTTTGTGGCAGACGACAGTGAACAGCAGGCAGGCCAACCATGATCAAGGTGCTTTTTTTTGCCGGTTACCGTGAGCGTCTTGGCTGTGACACACTGGAACTCAACACCGACGTCACCACCATTGCAGCCCTCAAGGCACAGCTGGCGGAACGGGGTGATCTCTGGCGCCAGCTTCTGCAGGATCGTAAGACTCATATTGCAATCAACCAGTCTATCGTGACCGACCCGGCCGCCGAGATTCACCCCGGCGATGAAGTGGCTTTCTTCCCGCCTGTGACCGGCGGCTGAGTCGCGTAACACAACGGAATCACACCATGCCCGACTACCAGCGCCATATCGCCGTACAGACAGACGACTTCGATCTGGCCCATGAATACCAGTGCCTGCGCGCTGACAGCGGCACCGGTGCCATCGTCACCTTCTGCGGGCTGGTGCGCGATATCAACGACGGGAAAGATGTCACCGGTCTGTTCCTGGAACACTATCCCGGCATGACCGAGAAAACCCTCGAGGCTATTGCCGATGAGGCAGCGGAGCGCTGGCCGTTACAGACTGTACGGGTGATCCACCGGGTTGGCCAGATGGCATTGTGTGACCAGATTGTCTTTGTCGGCGTCGCCAGTGCCCACCGGGGAGCCGCCTTTGACGCCTGCGAATTCATCATGGATTTCCTGAAATCCCGTGCGCCCTTCTGGAAACGGGAGCAAACGACACAGGGTGAGCACTGGGTGGAAGCCCGTACCTCCGATCAGGATGCCCTGGAGCGCTGGAAATGAAGATAAGGCGACTCGGTGTTGTCCTGTGCTTCCTGCTACTGACACCGTTCGCCTGCCTGGCGGGTGAGCTCAATGTAGCAGTTGCCTCCAACTTCCGGCCAGTGCTGGACGCACTGGCTGACCGGTTTCAGGCTGAAACGGGCAACACAATAAAGTTGTCGTCTGCCTCCACCGGTGTCCTGTACAACCAGATAACCTACGGCGCCCCCTTCGATGTCTTTCTGTCTGCCGATGCACAGCGTCCGAAAATGCTCGAAGAGCAGGCACTGACAGAACCAGGCTCTCGCATTCCTTACGCTTATGGCCGACTGGTACTATGGCACCGTGATAAAGCACCGGTAAACCTGCCCGCACTCCGTCAGTGGAAGGATTATCTCGCCGTTGCCAACCCTGTAACCGCTCCCTATGGCAAAGCGGCTGATGACGTATTGAGGCACCTAGATCTACTGGATCAAAAGCGACCGCTGCTGATTACCGGCGCCAATATCCTGCAGGCCTACCAGTACGTAGCCAGTGGCAATGTGGCCTTGGGTTTTGTCGCTTATGCCCAACTGGTAACGGATGGCATCGATAAAGGCGTTTATTTCGTGCCGGAAGAACTGTACGAACCGCTAAGACAGGAAGCCGTCATCCTGAAAGCCAGCCGACAGAAAGCACTGGCCAACGACTTTCTCATCTGGCTGCAATCACCGGATGTTCAGCGTTTCATTCATGAACAGGGTTATTACCCGGCACGTTCAGTGCAGGCACAACAAACAGACAATCACGCGAAACAGGGATAAGCCGCCCAATGGAACCACTGGTGACAGCTGTACTGCTGACCCTGAAGCTGGCATTAGTGACAACAGTGCTGTTATTACTGGTTGGCATCCCGCTGGCCTGGTGGCTGTCGCGACTGACCAGCGGCTGGAAACCCCTGATTGAGGCTGTTGTCGCCCTTCCGCTGGTTCTCCCTCCCACGGTGTTGGGTTTTTACCTGTTGCTGGCCTTTGCACCTCAGAGCGGGCTGGGACAACTTTGGCAGCAATTGACCGGCAACCGGCTGGCTTTCAGTTTTTCTGCGCTGGTTATCGGCTCGGTGATTTACTCCCTGCCCTTTGTCGTACAACCGCTTCAGCGTGCCTTTGAGCGTATTCCCGTTAATCTGCTGGAAGCAGCGACAATAATGGGAGCCACTCCTGCTGACCGGTTCCTGTCCGTTGTCCTGCCGCTCAGTCGGAGTAGCATTGTGACAGCTGCCTGCATGGGATTTGCCTCACACCATCGGAGAGTTTGGTGTGGGTGCTGATGATTGGTGGCAATATACCCGGTGAAACCCGGGTCATTTCCATTGCGCTATATGACCTGGTTGAAAGCCAGCAGTATGTCCAGGCGCATTGGCTGGCTGGCGGACTGCTGATCATGTCGTTGTTACTGCTGACACTGGTTCAGTTCTCCCATCGAATGTCTTCCCGCCGGGAGGGCGGTCAGGGTATGACACTGACCGTCGACATCCAGTTTCACCGCCCGGGGCTCCAGCTTGCAGTCACCCATACTTTCCCGCTTAACGGCATTACCTCCATCATGGGCCCTTCCGGCTGTGGCAAGGACCACACTACTGCGAACCATTGCCGGCCTGGAGATGCCAGATAATGGCTCAATCCGGATGGGTAACACGGCCTGGTATGAAGACACGAACCACTGCACGCCGCCTCAACACCGCCGACTTGGTTATGTGTTTCAGGAAACCAGTCTGTTTCCTCACTTGAGCGTGGCAGCCAATCTTAACTATGCCCAAAAGCGCGCACACCGAAAAAACGACGCTATCAGCCTTGATCATGTCATTGACTGGTGTGGCATTTGCCGCCCTGTTAACCCGAAAACCGGATCAGTTGTCCGGCGGTCAACGACAGCGGGTTGCTATTTGCCCGGGCGATCCTGTCAGCACCGGATCTGTTTGCTGATGGATGAACCCCTAGCCTCCCTGGAACAGCGGTCCGCCAAGCGGGAGCTGCTGCCTTATATCCGCTCGATCTATCACCACTTTTCGATTCCGATCATCGTAGTCAGCCACTCACAGGAAGAAGTCGCCCGGCTGGCAGATGACACAGTGCTCATGGATAACGGCCGGATCATAGCCACTGGACAAACGACAGAACTGTTCAGCCGACTGGATAATGTGCTTGCCGACGAAGACGCCCTGGCGATTCTGGAAACAACAGTCTCAGGACAGGAAACGGATTATCCGGCAACACACCTGCAGGCCGATGGCCAACAGATCACCGTTTCTCACCTACCAGCCCCGCGGGGGCACCATCACCCGTCTGCTGGTACCGGCATCAGAAGTGAGTATCATGCGGGAGTCCATAGCCGACTGCAGTATCCAGAACCGGCTGTT
>OZ220217.1:0-11364 GCA_964291505.2 uncultured Kistimonas sp.
TTGGAGGCTCACAATCTGGCTCGGGCTATTTTCACGGACGTAAACCAATGGCTTACAGAGTCTGGTATCGTTTTGAAAGAAGGCTCTCTGGTCGATGCCACGATCATCGAAGCTCCGACATCCACAAAGAATCAGACGGGGCAGCGAGATCCCCAAATGCACCAGACCAGAAAGGGTAACCAGTGGTATTTCGGAATGAAGGCGCATATTGGTGTCGATGCCCGTACAGGTTTGACTCATAGTCTGGCGACAACAGCCGCCAATGAACATGACCTTAATCAAGCCAGTAACCTGTTGCACGGTGATGAACAGTTTGTCTTTGCCGATGCCGGCTACAGAGGAGCCGAGAAGCGAAAAGCGCTCAATACAGACGCTGTACAGTGGCATATAGCCGAACAACCAGGCAAGTTAAAGAGACTCAGGAAACACCCTCGAATCAATAAAGTCATTTTGAAAACGGAATACCTGAAAGCCAGCATTCGAGCCAAGGTGGAACATCCCTTCAGAATCATCAAATGCCAGTTTGGATTTATCAAAGCCCGTTATCGGGGACTTCGGAAAAATGATGGCAAACTGGCGATGTTATTCGCTCTGGCAAACATGGTTAGACTGGACCAAATGATCCGGGCACAGGGTTAATGTATCCGAAAGCCGGACAACCAGCTTCAATGGTAAGAAACTGAGTAATTTTCAGGCTGGATAATAGTGAATTAATGACTTTTCATTCACTGTGTTTCTTTAACGTCACTTGCTCGCAGGTTCCTTAAGCAAACCAACCTTGTGTTTGACGATGCGATCACTGGTTTGAATCATTAGGGTTACCTTTTGTCTGTGTTTTCAGGTTTCCACCCTTCTCACATCGGTAACCCTTTATTCTCAGTGTAGAGAACAGCTGTCAGATTAGGTCTGGTCTAATACACGTTAGTAAATATGAGTTTAATGACAGTCATGGGCTTTGTCCTAGTTGATAAAACGCTGGCAGTTGAGCAAGCAGCGGCTCGTTATTCTGATTTGCCACCAAGTTATGAAGAGGCAATCAGTACCTCGTATTACGACTCTCCACCGAGCTATGAAGAAGCAATCAGTACCTCGCATTACGATTCTCCACCGAGCTATGAAGAAGCAGTCAGTACGTCCTATTATGCTCCTCCACCGAGCTATGAAGAGGCAATGAATACGTCGTATTACAATCCCACTCCCAGTTATGAAAAACCAAGCCCCCCATCCTATGATTGGCCGACCATACATTATGAGGCTCCGACTGTTCCTTCTTATTATGATCAATCCAAATATGAAGAGATGACCTTTCCTTCTTATTATGAATATCAACTTAATTATGAGGAGCCAACGTATACTACAAATTATGGAGGTTATTCCGGTCACGATAATAAGCCTTACGCCTACTATCAGCTATTATCCGGTGCTTTGGGCTATAGAAAAGCAAACTGTGGCCGTGCTGACGATTGGTCTTCTCATCATATCTGCTGTTCAGAGCCCGGCGCGTCAGAAAATTCAGTTTGGGCGGCAGCGCCAGGGCGTGATTGGCAATGTATTGATCAACCAAGATCCAATTGTGAGAGTAATACACGTATTTGGGACAACAGTAAAAAGGTACTTACGCAAAATACAATGCCTGCTTACTGTAAAGCCAGAGGGAAAGGTGCAGTCTTATTTGACGGTAGACCTCCGCCTATTTCAAAGCGCGTCATTGATCTTTGATTAGAGAATCATCTAGCGCTATTCCCTGCTTGAGTTTAATGACGCGTTGGTTACTGCTGCCACGCCACGCCAGTGAAAGGTCTCGCTTATCCAGTTCAAATTTTCCGTCAATTAGAACGTCAACATAATCCATGATTTCACGTTGAGAATCCGTCAGAGTCTCCAGTGTGTAGCCGGTCCAGAGCCAGATATCCTTGTCGGGATATTCTGCTTTTACCCGCTTCATGAGCTTCAGAATTCCATCAATATTACCAGGAAACAAAGGGTCACCACCGGACAGGGAGAGACCGTCACGGTGAATACGGGTATCACCGAGATCTTTGAGAATCTGATCTTCCATTTCTGACGTAAAAGGATGGCCGCCAGCTGCATTCCAGGAGCTGGAATTATGGCAGCCCTTGCAGAAATGCTCGCAGCCACTGACAAACAGCGTACAGCGTGTGCCAACGCCATTGACGACATCAATCGGGTAATACTGGAGATAGTTCATGGCGACTCGGACGGTAGCAGTCGGCCATTACAGGGTAATGGCCGACCTAAGGTTAGGACAGGTTAGAGGTGTTTGACGCGACGGACTACTTCTTCCTGCTTGCCGCGGATAAAGGGGCGGCTGTTAGGCTGACCCAGGTAACCACAAACACGGCGGGTCACTGACATCTTGTCAGAGTTGCGGTTCTTGCACTGCGGGCATTCAAATCCACGGCTGGTGGCGTTGAATTCCCCTTCGTAGCTGCAGACATAGCAGGAGTCATTCGGGGTATTCGTGCCGTAATAAGGCACCTTGTCGTAGGTGTAGTCCCAGACGTTTTCCAGTGCTTTCAGGTTATGGGTCATGTTCGGATATTCGCCATAACAAATGAAACCGCCGGACGCGTACTGCGGGTAATCCTGTTCAAAGTCCACCTTGTCGTAAGGGGTGACTTTTTTCTGGACGTCCAGGTGGAAGGAGTTGGTGTAGTACCCTTTGTCGGTGACACCTTCAATCACACCAAATGTTTTTTCATCCAGGCGACAGAAACGGTCGCACAGGCTTTCGCTGGGCGTGGAGTAGAGGCTGAAGCCATAGCCGGTTTCCCCTTTCCAGCGATTCACGGCATTGCGCAAATACTCAACAATCGCCAGACCTTTCTGGCGCAGTTCAGCGGAATCGTAGATATCACCCTGGCCGTAGAGAGCATTGATGGTTTCGTGGATGCCGATGTAGCCCAGGGAGATGGACGCACGACCATTCTTGAAGATTTCGCTGACCTTGTCTTCCGGCTTCAGGCGAACACCACAGGCGCCTTCTACATAGAGAATTGGCGCGACGCAGGCGCGTACCTTGTCGAGGCGCTGAATGCGGGTCATCAGGGCTTCACGGGCCAGCTCCAGGCGCTGATCCAGCAGTTTGAAGAAGGCTGCTTCCCGTGCGTCTTCATCCTGCTCCGCTTTGGCGCTTTCAATAGCAATGCGCGGCAGGTTCAGGGAGACCACACCCAGATTATTGCGGCCGTCGTGTACCAGCTTGCCGTTTTCTTCGTAAGTATTCAGGAATGAACGACAGCCCATTGGGGTCTTGAAACTACCGGTAACCTCGACCAGTTTGTCGTAATTCAGAATGTCGGGATACATCCGCTTGCTGGCACATTCCAGGGCCAGTTGCTTGATGTCGTAGTTCGAGTCTTCAGGGGCGAAGTTCACACCTTTCTTGATACCAAACACCAGTTTGGGGAAGACCGGGGTCTTTTTGTTGCGGCCCAGGCCACGGATCCGGTTTTTCAGGATCGATTTCTGCACCAGGCGTTCTTCCCAGCTGGTACCGAGACCGAATCCAAAGGTAACAAACGGCGTCTGACCATTAGCGGTGTGCAGGGTGTTGACCTCATACTCCAGCGCCTGGTAGGCGTCGTAGCAATCTTTTTCGGTCATTTCCATGGCGTATTCACGGGCCTTGTCTTCGTCACCAATCCAGCGCATGCCCTGGGTAAGATGCTTGTCAAAGGTCTTGCGAACGTAAGGCGCGTGAATCCGGTCAATCTCGTTGATGCTGGTGCCGCCGTAGATATGGCTGGAAACCTGGGCAATGATCTGGGCAGTAATCGCCGCCGCCGTGGTGATGGACTTGGGGGTTTCAATTTCCGCATTCCCCATACGGAAACCGTTGGTCATCATGCCTTCGATATCGATCAGCATGCAGTTGAACATGGGGAAGAAGGGCGCGTAATCCAGGTCGTGGTAATGGATTTCACCCCGGTCGTGAGCGGTGCTGATATGGGACGGCAGAATGTGCTGCTTGGCGTAATGCTTGGCAACAACACCCGCCAGCAGATCGCGCTGGGTGGGGATAATCTTGCTGTCTTTGTTGGCGTTTTCGTTGAGCAGTTCTTCGTTATCCTGGTTGATAATGCTCAGGATATCGCGGCTCAGGGCATTGCGGGACTCACGCTCAATATCCCGGCTCTTGCGGTATTCAATGTATTTGCGCGCGGCATTGGAGTACTGGCTCCGCATCAGCAGGTCTTCCACCTGGTTCTGGATGTCGTAGATATCAACGACATCACAGCCGGCCACACTCTGTTCGATCTCACGGGCAACCTGTTCGGCGAACGCATCGTCTTTGAGATGGACATCATTCAGGGCGCTAGCCACGGCCTTGGCAATACGTGGCGCGTCAAAAGGCTTGCGTGAGCCATCGCGCTTGATGATGTCAGTCATGCGATCCATCTCCGGGAGTCAGGTTGGTCAGGGACGATGTGTTTCCGGGTGATCCCTTAAAGTGTGCTTGGGAAGGCGGATGAACACTATATATGGTGTTGAGGCGCGGTATATTCCATCAAAGGCCGATGCTGATCAATATTGACAAAACGAAAAATGACTGTGGTTACTCAGGCTGGAAGGGCATGAGTCAGTTGTCACTTTCACGCCCCGGCTTGCTGTATTGAGGGAGAGCGCAGGGTGGTCTGCAGGAAAATAAATAGGACTAGGGATTTACCGAAGTCGTGCCGCAGGGCATGATGCATTGTTGAAAAAAACGCTGGCTGTTGCCCTGTGCCGATAGTGGAAGCTATCGTTGTCCTCGGTGACTTAAATGAGTGGAGTGATTACATGTACATGGTCGTCAAGCATCTGCATATGACCCTGGCGCTGTTGAGTCTGAGCCTGTTCTTTATCCGGGCCTGCTGGTCAATGACCGGCTCCCAGTGGTTGCAAAAACGCTGGGTGAAAATTGTTCCCCATGTCATTGATACTTTCCTGCTGATTTGTGGTCTCTGGCTGGCATCCCTGCTGTCAGCCTGGAGCTTTCCCTGGCTTCAGGCCAAGCTGGTGGCGGTAGTCGTCTACATCATGCTGGGCGCCATGGCGATCCGGCCGGGGCGTCCAGCGAAAGTGAAGGCCGTCATGGCGCTGTCCGCCATCGTTGTTTTTGGCTACATCTTTGCCGTTGCCATCTCGAAAAATCCACTGCCATTCCTGTCATAGCTTTCCTGTAGGGGTGGCTTTAGCTGGTCGATTTGGCCGGTATCACGCCTACTGGGTAGAGATACCGGTTCTTGTCGATGTAGGGGGTATGCTCAAAAAACCACATCAGGCGGGCATGGGGATCATTAGCAAAGGCCTTGTCTGATTTCAGCTTGGCCTTGAAGGCGGCAGCTAGCTTCGGATCTTGTGCCAACATGGCCCGCGCCATGGGTTCCATGACATAGATTTCCGGCTCTTCACCGATGGTCATCATGCTGTTGAAGAAGCCCCACTGCAGAAAGGAATCTGGGCTGCGGGGTTCCAGCAAATTCATGGCCAGCGTACCCAATCGCTGATCGGTAGGCACTTCAACAGAGCCCGTTGGGTAGGTAACCCGGCGCTTTTCCGGCACCGGTGTGCCTTTGATCAACAACCTCCCTTCGTACCCTGGTAGCTTGGCGCCACCCACACGATCGGGTTCAAAGCCTGACCCCAATTGGATATCTTTCATGCGGTACACAACCACATCCAACGTGGTGGGTTGTTTGAAGGTGGTCATCTTGATGCCATGGGCCTTAAGGCGTTTGATCACCGTCTGCCATTGGGCCGGTATAACATACGCTTTTGGCCGTTTAACAATAAGCTCGGGTTCTGATTGAGCGGTGAGGGGAACCTTGTAGGTTTGCGGTTTGTTGCTCCATAGCACGACCTCTTCACCGGTTACTGGTGATGATTCCGTGGTATAGCTAACGCCTTTGAATTGAACCTCCGGCACTTTATCCGGTGTTTTCCAGGTGAGCGTGGTGTTGGTCGGGCGCAGGGCTTGATCGCGTTCCGCAGCTTCTTTTAATCCTTTGGGATCTGCTGCAACACTTTCAAGGATGGCTTTGTACAGCACGTAGTTGCCCAGCACCTGTTGTTTATAGGGTTTCAGTGCGTGCAGTTCGACCAGAATGCTGGGAATGCCTCGAATATCCCCATACTGGTTGGAAAAACGAGCCAGATCGCTGGCATAGGGGTAATAGCCTTTGGAAAGGTCATTATTGTCGTTAGCGCTGATACAGACATTCGGAATATGTCCCATGGCTTTGAGTTCTTTATAGACTCTCGGGGTCATTTTTTTATCCATCCATGCCTTGGCGGCTGGTGACCAGCCTTGGCCGTTATCGCAGTAGGTGACGTCGTACTGGTAGTTGATGCCATCGGTTGAATGGACATCCATGAAAAAATCCGGATTCCAGGTATCCAACACATTCACGACATTACGGATTTCGGCGCTGTCGAGTTTGGTGAAATCACGGTTCAGGTTGAGATTGTTGGCGTTCAGCCGCCAGCCCGTGATGTCCGGCCCATTCTGGTTAATCCGGCTGTAGCGGCTGCGGCGCATATCACCATCGGGATTCACTGACGGGATAAACAGCAGATTCACTTTTTTGAGCAGGTTGGGGTATTTGTTGGCGACGGTCAGATCACGCAGGAACATCAGCCCGGCATCCTTACCATTGACTTCGCCCGGGTGTATGCCTGACTCAATCAGTACGGTTGGCTTACCACTCTCTTTCAGGCCTTTAGGGGTTTTGTCCTGGCTGGTGGAGACGATCGCCATAACCATCGAACGGCCCTGTGGCGTTTTCTCCTTCAAATTGATGATCCGGACATCATCCGTTTTTGCAGCCAGTCGTTTCAGCCATTCGACGGTAGCCTGATAATCACCGGTTTCCCGGTAATTGGTCGCTTCGGCTTTGGTGACAAATGGGTCGCTGTTGGATGCAGTAAACTGCTCACTTTTCCCCTGCCAAGGGATATCGGGTGGCAGGATTTTTTGTTTGGCAGAGTCTGTCGTGTTTGTTGCGCATGCATTCAATGCATTGGCTGAAAAAAGCACGAAAAATATAAGAAATAATGGAGTAATGAGGTAATGCATGATGACCTCCCGGGAGGCTCACGGGAAAACAGGACAAGCGTAAAGGAATATTGCCGACTATGTGTGGCAATCAATAGTGACTATTCTGGTCATTGAGCAACGGCTGTAGTGTAGTCGCTTCTTGTGCGTTTCGGGCGAGAACGTCAGAGTAGGGAGAGGCAATGCATCGCGGTACATAGGGACGGATATAAGGATAACGAATTATGGCTCTCAAACGATCGGATATTACGCTACCGGTGACGCTGTTTTATGACGGCAACTGTCCTTTGTGTCTGCGCGAAATTAACCATCTGTCTAGGCTTAACCAGGCAGGGCAGCTGCAGTTGGTGGATATTCATAGTGACGGGTTTGCGCAACGTTATCCGGAGTTTGATCCGGAGGAGCTTGATCGCTTAATCCATGCGCGATTAGGGGACGGCATCATTGTCAAAGGTGTGGATGCCACGCTGGCGGCCTGGGAAGCGGTTGGAAAAGGGGGCTGGATTGCGCCACTGCGTTGGCCACTGGTGAGGATTGTGGCGGACGGGGTGTATCGGTTGTTTGCCCGAAACCGGCATACTATCTCGCGGCGACTAGCCCCTTTATTGGGCCGGAATGCCTGTAAAATGGATGATAAGTAAATAGGAAGGTTATTCAGCGTGCATGAATAACCCGCTACAGAGAGCGGGTTATTATTGTCGTAAAAGACGGGTTACCAGCTAAAGTCCAGGTCATCCATATCCAGCATTTCGCGAAGCCGACGACGCTCCAGGTGAAGCTCGGCACGCTTACGCTTTTTCTCATACTCGGCATGACGTCGACGTTGTTTTTCTTTGCGAGAGGACTCTTCAAAGTCCGCTTCGTATAAATAGCTGATCTCTTCCACGGCGATTCGCTCAGGATGTTAAAGATGGCGAAGTAACTGTCCGGTAAAAAACAGTACAGGTAAATGGATATATTTTTCTGTTGATGAGTAAAAAAAGTGATTGAAGTCAGCAATAAACCCAGCGTGAAAAACAACCTGTTATTCCCGTATAAGTGCAGTAATAATGCGGCTCTTTTGCTGCCTGCTGGCAGAAACGTGGTAACGGAGTGATGGTATGGTACTGAAGTCGTACCGAGAACTGGCAGGATTGCACCTTTCTATTGTGCTGTTTGGCTTGTCAGGTGTCATAGGGAAGTATGTTGCGCTGGATGCATTGGTTACGACCGGCGGACGGACACTGTTCGCCGCACTGGCGCTGGGGCTGTTTATGGTGGTGACAGGTATATCCTTTCGTCTGCGGCGTTACTGGGATGGACTGGCCATGTTGAGTCTGGGCGTTCTGCTGGCGCTGCACTGGTATACCTTTTTTCAATCCATTGTGCTGACCAGTGTGGCGATTGGTCTGGTGACCTTTACGGCAGCAGCCATCTTTACCAGTTTGCTGGAACCGCTGGTGGATCGCCGTCGAATCAGTGGTCGCGATCTGGTGGCTGGAGCGGCTGTGATCGCGGGCGTCGCAATGGTGGCAGATCTGAAGGGCGCCGATGGCCAATTATATCGTGGTATTGGTATGGGACTGCTGGCCGCATTGACCTTTGCGGTATTGCAGATAGCCAATCGAAAACTGATTCGGGGGTATTCCCCGGTGCAGGTTTCTTTCTGGCAGACATCGGTTGCCGCGCTGGTGCTTGCGCCGGTTGCCTGGCCGGTCATGCCTGCACTTGAGGGTAATACGCTGTTCTGGTTAGTTGTGCTGGGTGTGCTGGCAACCGCAGTGGCCCATACGCTGTTTATTCGTGGTATGGCCGTCGTCACTGCCACCATGGCGATTCTGCTTACAGCCCTTGAGCCCCTTTACGGAATGGTGGTGGCCGCATTTTGGCTGAAGGAGATTCCGGCTTTAACGACGTTGATCGGTGGGTGTGTGATTCTTGCAGCAGTGATCTGGCGGCAACGATCAATGACAGAAGCCTGATCCGAATATTCCGAAGTGGCAAAGCGTTAAATGCGACTGATGCCCGTCGATTGTTTTTTATACGATATGACACTCAAAGCAGATGGCTAAGACCTTTCTCTTTGAGTGAAACATGACACAGGGATGTGTCAGCTTATCCTCTTTTCCTTCTCTCTTATTCCTCCCACTTCGTTGTTTCATCTCAATCATGTTTTGCCATACATCTCAGTGACAGGCAGCACCTGAGTACTACCTGTTTCGATATTTTCTGTTTTTGCCGTCTTTATGGATCAGAGCAGCCCTGAAAGGTGGTCTCTTCTGTATCATATTTAACGGCATCACCCTCTATCCCGTATTTCGAGTGATCGGATGCACCCCAGAACTTGATCGTGCCAGGGGTGGGTTTGACCACGCTAAAGTACCGGCAATGCTTGGGTCCAAACCCCTGGATGCCCACCTTGATGCGAGAATTGACCGGCAGACTCACCTGCCAGTGTCCGCCGACGGCATAGGTGCCGTAATCATGGACTTTCTGGCTTTCACCATCACGGGTAACGATCCAGGCGACAAACGCGGTGCCGGGAAGAAAATTGATGGAAACATCGGCCCGTTCGGTCGTGCTGGCCAGGATATGTTCATCGGTAGGTGTGTATTCAAAAACGCCTTCAGTTGCCTGTGCTGGCGATATGGCAAGTGCCAGAAGCGGTGTTAGGCAGGTTAAGCAATAGCGTAAGAACTTCATGGTAACACTCCTGAGTGAGAAGGAATGACAAGGGGTGTACAGAAACGTGAAGATCATTAGCTGAGCGTGAACAGAAACACATGCCATCGTGACCGTCCACCGTGGGTTGATGGCTTGCAGGCAAGCCACTAGGCGGGAAGTCTAGGAAACTTGGGCGAATCTACTAAAGACAAGCTCGTTATAAGAAGTGAGCGGATAGCTGGGCGGACATACCCGGTTAGGACATCAGTCCGGTAACCGGGCGTCTGCGCGATGGCTTACATGCCGATTTTCTCTTTTGCCTGCTGGGTCAGGTAACAGATGAGAGCGTCAGAGGCTTCCCGGGCGTTTTGTCGGTCACCGGCGGCAACGGTGCGCATGATATCCGCATGCAGGTTGGCGGGGTGGCCGGTATCCAGTTCCTTGTTAAGGAACCAGAAGCGGCGCGAGAGACCCTGAAGTGGGCTCATGGCTTTAATAAAGTATTCGTTCCGTGCCGCTTCGACCAGCAGGTGATGGATGTCACGCAGATAGGTCAGGAAGGTTTCATCGTCATTATTATCAGAACAGACCAGGATGCCTTCAGCCAACGCCAGCATGCGCTTTTTCTGTCCTGAAGTGGCACGCTGGGCCGCCAGTTCCACGCAGGCGGCTTCGATAGGGCGGCGAACTTCCAGCAGCTTCAGCTGATTTTCTACAGACACTTCCGGAATCTGAATGCCCCGACGGGGGTGAATCACCACCATCTGTTCCCAGGCCAGCTTTTGCAGCGCTTCCCTGACAGGTGTGCGACCCATATCCAGCCGCTCCGCCAGTTGCTTTTCGGAGTACATGGCGCCGCCGCGTAACTCCTCGAATATGATCATGCGCTCCAGGTGTTCGTACGCCATATCCGTTAAAGAAATCTCATTATCCATTGATAGTACGCCCATATTCGCCGGTGCTTCTCATGGTGTCTGCCTTGTTGTTCGGGGCAGGGGGTAACGTTGTTATGGAATCCGGAAACCAGGGGTTTTCGTAAACCGGTGATTAAAGGTATCAGGCTCTCGCAATCAACCTGTGCTGTGGGTCTGCGGAGTCTAAAGAAGCTGACGGCGTTGTGCCAGTTTCTGTCATCCCCTCGAAATCCTGCATTGATAGCGGTTGTCACCGCAGTTGACTGCGTATTGGCAACGCAATTTAACGCTGAACACTGACCGCTTTGTTGACTCAAGTCAGCTATCTGATCCTCGTTGTGAATATTATACGCATATCACTGATATATCAGTTAGAGCGCAGTTGTGAGGTTGTGATGAAAGACTGGAAACTTGAAAGCCGCACAGACGGTTTGCCGGATTTGCCGGTGCTTCGGGAGCTGGATGTTCTGGTGGTTGGTGGTGGTTCCGCCGGTGTTGCTGCTGCGACAGTGTGTGGCCGTAACGGTCTGAAAACCGCGTTGATTGAAAAGTACGGTTTCTGTGGTGGCGCCGCCGTTGCCGGTTTGTCTGGCACCATTTGCGGCATGTACATGGCGTCCGACAAAGAGAACCATGCACCCGAGCAGGTGGTTTTCGGTTTCACAGAAGAATTCCGTAGTCGCCTGGCTGCCCGAGGTGGCGTGACTGAGCCGCAACTTTACGGGAAGACCTTCACTGTAACCCACG
>OZ220218.1:0-29087 GCA_964291505.2 uncultured Kistimonas sp.
TGGGGCGACAAGCAAGGGCCATTAAGGCTTCTGATAGCGGCTCTATCGAGATGGATAGTTGAATTGATCAATAAAGGAGAAAGTCAAGGAAAAGAATAGATACATGAGGATATTGGGTTGTGTTCAGATGAAAAATTCAAGATCAAGCCAGAAAAATAGTAACAGAGGTGGGATTGATCTTATTCACACTAGTCGTGAAGCGAAAACCGAAAAATATAATCATCACACTACAGTTTAGGATTTCAAATACAGCATTTTACGTAATAAAAGAAGGATGGGGATAGCATTACAATATGACGATTCCATGCAATTTACCGCCAAAGTTTTAGTATTATGTCGCAAGAAGTAGATACCGTTCCCCTTCTCTTAGCATCAGCACAACATGGCAATGCAAACCAGCAATATAAGCTGGCTACTCACTATGAATTTAGTGAAAAAAACTATGAAAAAGCATATTACTGGTATGAGAAGGCCGCTCTGAGCAAGCACCCAGAAGCAATATTCTCCAGAGGATTTTGTCAGTTTGAAGGGCAAGGTACTGAACTCAATGAAAACTCGGCATTTGAGTCATTTAAAGAATCAGCAGAACTAGGCTATGACAGAGCACGGTGGTGGGTAGCCCACTGCCATTACTCAGGCATTGGAACAGAGGTCGATGAAGCTAGAGCATTCCAAATGTTCCTACATCTTGCAAATCAGGGAGTTCAAATAGCTCAATGCAGTGTAGCCTTTTGTTACCGCTACAGTAGAGGCACTGATAAGGATCTGTCAAAAGCATACTCGTGGTATATGACTGCAGCAAAATCAGGTTATGCTTTGGCACAGAAAGAAGTAGCAAGTTTCTACTTTGACGGCATCTATGTTGATGAAGACCAATTTAAAGCTGTCCACTGGTACAGTAAAGCAGCTGAGAATGGGAACAGTGATGCACAATTTTATTTAGGTAAATGCTATTACTTTGGCAACGGTGTAGAAGAAGATAACGAGCAGGCTTTTTACTGGTTTCAAAAAGCTGCTGACAAAGGTATGGCTGAGGCTCAATGCTACTTAGGCAAATGCTATTACTCTGGCTTTGGTGTAGAAGAAGATAAGGATCAGGCTTTTTACTGGTACCAAAAAGCTGCTGAAAATGGGGACAGTGATGCTCAATTTTATTTAGGTAAATGCTATTACTTCGGCATCAATGCAGGAGCAGATAAGGATCAGGCTTTTTACTGGTTCCAAAAAGCTGCTGATCAGGATTTGGCCATAGCTCAATACTATCTAGGCAGATGCTATTACTTTGGCAACGGTGTAGAAGAAGATAACGATCAAGCTTTTTACTGGTTCCAAAAAGCTACTGACCAAGATATTATTGAGGCTCAATGCTACTTAGGCAAATGCTATTACTATGGCTTTGGTGTAGAAGAAGATAAGGATCAAGCTTTTTACTGGTTTCACAAAGCTGCTGACAAGGGTATGGCTGAGGCTCAATGCCATCTAGGCAAATGCTATTACTTTGGTAACGGTGTAGAAGAAGATAACGATCAGGCTTTTTACTGGCTTAAAAAAGCTGCTGACAAAGGTATGGCTGAGGCCCAGTATTATCTTGGTGAGTGTTATTGCTCTGGATATGGTGTAAAAGAAGATAAGGATCAGGCTTTTTACTGGTACCAAAAAGCAGCTGAAAATGGGGACAGTGATGCGCAATTATATTTAGGCAAATGCTATTACTTTGGCAACGGTGTAGAAGAAGATAACGATCAGGCTTTTTACTGGTTTAAAAACGCTGCTGACAAGGGTATAGCTGAAGCCCAGTATTATCTTGGTGAGTGTTATTACTCTGGATACGGTATAGAAGAAGACGAAGAACAGGCATTTGCTTGGTATTTACAAGCTGCTGAGAAAGGTAACGCGTTGGCTCAATTTGAAATAGGCAATTGTTACTTTTATGGAAATAATGTAACTGAAAATAAAAAATTGGCCGAATTGTGGCTCATGAAATCAGCTGCGCAAGGAAATCATGATGCAGAAAATTTGTTAGCAGATTTACATGAGTATGATGAAAACTATGCAGAATCGAAAAAATGGCATTTAAAAGCAGCTGAAGGAGGTAACAGCAGTTCTCGCATTACAGTAGCGACTAACTATGAATCAGGTAGGCGTGGCTTTCCAAAAAACCTGGAAAAATCATTCTTCTGGTGGAAAAGAATGGCCGATGATAATTCACGTATTGGCCCATATAGAGTCGGTATACACTTTCTCCTTGGATTAGGAGTCCGTCAAGATCAACATATCGCTTACACTTGGTTTGAACGATCAATTACTCAATTTCAAAGCTATCATAGTGCATACTATATGATGGCTGTATGCTACCTTATGGGGATTGGTGTAGAAAAAGATAAAAACTTGGCTTTTGATAACCTGGAGAAAGGATTTTCAGCAACTTATATTTCTGAAGAAAAAAAAGTTAAAACGGAACATTATGAGTCATTTATCAGATACCATCTTGCAGAGGAGTATCTAAGGTATGAAGAATATCGTAGCCAAGGACTTGAATCTATAAAGTTGGAAGCTAAAAACGGTCTCGCATTAGCTCAAGTAAAATTGGCGGATCACTATTTTTGTGGGAAAGCCAGTTTTATTTGTGATGAGCACTATAAAAATGACATATCAGAAGCCTATTTTTGGTATAAAAAAGCAGCACTTCAAGGTCATCAACGTGCTGCCGAGCGATGTGAATTCATTGAGGGAAGAAACCCTAAAATCATACAGTATGTGGATGAGATTTTTGGGACTACTTATATAGGTGAAATTAATACTCGTATTAGAAACACTGATTCTACAGTGACAGAGTGCATATCACCACCAGAGCAAGAAAAGAAAAACATTGATAGTGTATCTAATATTTCATACGGAGCGATTAATTCGCTTAATGCACTAATCGGCCTGAGTAGCGTAAAAAAACGCGTACAAGCGCTAGTTAATGAGATCAAACTCAAAAATGAGCGCTCAAGGAGAGGACTACCTGTAGGACAGGCTCGCTCCTACCATATGATTTTTACGGGTAACCCGGGAACAGGGAAAACTGTTGTCGCACGTATTATTGCAGAAGTTTTTTATGAATTAGGTATTACAAAAGAAAACAAAATCATTGAAACTGATCGATCTGGTCTCGTTGGAGAGTACATTGGCCATACGGCTGTGAAAACAACAGAAATTATCAATTCCGCAAAAGGCGGCGTACTCTTTATTGATGAAGCCTATGCTCTAAAAGGTGATGGTAATGATTTTGGCAAGGAGGCTATAGAAACGCTCCTTAAAAAGATGGAAGATGAGCGTGAGAATTTAATTGTTATTGCTGCTGGTTACACCAATGATATGAAAGAGTTGCTAGATTCTAACGCAGGTTTAGCCTCTCGCTTCACCCGAACCATCCATTTTGATGATTATTCTACATCTGAGCTACTTCAGATTTTCGAGAAGATAGCTACAGATAATGGTTATTTCGTTGATGAATCATCATACGATATGATCAGTGATAGCTTGGAAAGAGTAAAAGCAGAAAAAGCAGAAAACTTCGGTAATGCTCGAGAAGTACGAAATTTATTTGAGCATGCGATACAGGAGCAGGAAAATAGGATCTGCAATTCTGAAGTGGATATTTCATCCATGTGTAACGATGAATTGCAAACTCTTCTCCCTGAAGATTTTTCCATATTCTGTTAATAATATGTAGAAGTTCAGACCCGACCTGACAGTTACCGATAATTCACAAGGTGTCTGTCAGGTCAGGTTTGAACTTCTACATTTAATACGATCATTTCACACCTTTTCTGCAAGATGCTGCAATCTGTTTAGCTCAGCTGTCGATACTTGAGACAATACTCCCTTAGCCTCAAGAACCTGAACAACTCTTAATTCAATTTTTGAACTTAACTCGCCATCGTCATCTTTCAAGTCAGACTCTATCCCCTCAAACATTTTCGCCATCAATGGTTGGTATATGGCCTCAACAACTGATTCAATCTCTTTAGCTCTATAGTCATCCTTAAGCTTCTCATAATTTTCATCTGGAACTATCATTGCTGAATTCAGTAATAGTTTTGGAGGGATAAATATTGTCTGAATTGAGTTTTTGAGAGTAACTCCACCTTCATCAATACCAACTATCTTATACAGGTTACTCCCTACACCACTCCCTGCGCCAGTATAAACAATATACGCATTCCTTCCTGCTACGGTTTCAAGCTTATTTTTTAGTTTCTTAAACTCTTTTTTTCCTTGCAAATAGTCTTTTAGATAAAAGGTTACAGCAACACTAATGACCGTCGTAACGATAACCAACAATATTTTTATAAATGTAAATTCCATACCATTTTCTTTGTTATTTATTACCAGTTAACAACTTTTTAAAGATCTTAATATTTTTAAACACCAAACCGGGAATTATTTTATTTTTATTAATTATCTGCATTGCAGCTGATTTACCCAAGAGACTAAACCCTACACTATAACCATCCTCATCAGTAATTACCACGATATCAGAATCAGGCAAATAATTTCTCACTATTGTTTCTTCACACACGTGAGAAATTTCATCAAAGCTTATCTGATAAACCACTTTATACTGATAGCTATTTACATCCCAACGAGTAACATATACACCGTAATTGGTGATTGCAAAAACACCATACTACAAGCTAATTTCATTTTTATTAAATACTGATGCTGGCTCCTTAAAATAAACCATGCCTGTATGAGGCTCAATATCATTGAGTATTATTGCATCAAAAACTGGCGTATTAACAGGTCCGTAGATTTGCTTCATTGGTCCTGGGGATGAGCAACCGCCAAGCAAAAAAAGCAACATTCTTATCGTTGTTATTTTTAGCTATTTCACAAATTAGCCCTTTTGTACATTAGAAGTATATTTAAAAAATAATGGCAGATCGTGAACCACACTCTTCAGATACGATCTACCAATTGGCGCTTTAAATTTTTACTGCCTGAGTTTTATAGACGTGGCACTGAATCCTTTATTTTATCAACTGCTAGGTTAATAGCTTCAATCAGTGCCGGAGCCTCTGCTACTGTCGTGGCAGTTCCCTTTATGCCATCTGAACTTGCAGTCCAAACCACATCATTTGTACGAGTATCTATAATGGTGAATGTTAGTGTTATCCTTGTCTGAGCTTTGTTACGCCCATAAGCGCCATCCTGCTGATAAGCATTGGAAAGCTCACTAAGCATTATTGCATCAATATCATTATTCCTTAGCTGCTCTAAAAATTCTCTGTTCGCAATTCCACTCGTTACGTAATCTTCTATGAAATCAGAGTAATCATCAACCAAGCCTAAATCATTTAATAAATTCGCAAATCGATTCGCAGAGACCATTTTTAGGTCAGGGTTTTTCTGTACAATTGCCTGATTGACATTTCTTCCAATTTGCTGACTTTCTGCTGGTGCTAATCGAGCATTTCTAATACTTGGAACAGCAAGTGTATTTACTGAGCCTACTTGATAAGATGGCTCATAGAAAGTATTGATAGTTCCCTTACTTGTCGCACAACCGCCCAATATAAAAACAACCAATAAAGCAGAACCCTTTAAAGTTGCTTTTATTTTTTTAAGCTTCATCATATATATTTCCTATTAAATTATCATTTTGATTATCGATAACTGAGCCAGTTCAATGTTACAGTCCGCATACTGCGGACTGTAACAAAAAAATTCTTTTAACTTATAGGATCTAACCCTAATTCCTTCAGGAACTGGTTGTGCCGTTCAGCCGCCTCGCTGGCCTGTTTGTTGATCTCGACCAACTTGGAATGAATCTCACCCAGGTCCTCAATCTTTTCCGCCTTGGCAGTGCTCACATAGCGGGAAATATTGAGGTTATAGTCATTTTGCTCGGCGATCGTCTCCAGTGAGACACGGCGTGAGTATCGATCTTCCTCTGTTCGATTCTGATAAGTATCAATGATTTTATCGATATCCTCACTCCGGAGCTTGTTTTGCCGTTTGCCTTTCTCGAAGTGCTCGCTGGCATTAATAAACAGTACATCCTCGTACTTTTTGCACTTTTTTAACACCAGAATACAAACGGGAATCCCCGTTGAGAAAAACAGGTTAGATGGCAGGCCGATAACGGCATCGATATTATTATCCTTCAGCAGTTTCTGCCGGATTTTAGCTTCACCTCCGCTGCGGAACAGCACGCCGTGGGGCAAGATAATCGCCATGGTGCCGTCTTCTTTCAGGAAGTGGAAGCCATGGAGCAAAAAGGAGAAATCTGCTGCGGATTTAGGAGCCAGGCCATAGCTTTTAAAGCGGAAGTCCTCAGCCAAAGCTTCTGTGGGTTCCCAACGCAAACTAAACGGCGGATTGGCAACAATGGCATCACACTGTAGCTTTTTGGCCGGGTTCATTTCATTCAACTGATCCCACTCGTTGATCAGGGTATCACCGTGGAACACTTCAAACTCGGAATCTTTCACCCCGTGCAGCAGCATATTCATCCGCGCCAGGTTGTAGGTGGTGATGTTCTTTTCCTGCCCGTAGATTTTGCCGATGCTACCACCGGCTTCTTTAATCTGTTTACGGACATTCAACAGCAGAGAGCCGGAGCCACAGGCAAAATCCATCACCTTGTCCAGTTTGTCGCGCATGCCGGTTTTGGGTTCCTGACTGTCCAACGTGACGATGCGAGACAAAATAGTAGAGACGGGCTGAGGGGTGTAAAACTCACCGGCTTTTTTACCGGAGCCAGCCGCAAACTCACCAATCAAATATTCATAGGCATCCCCCAGAATATCTGTGGTCGTAGAAAACTGGGCAATTCCTTCAGCAATTTTCTGGATAATGGTGCAAAGCTTGGCGTTACGATCCGCATGTTGTTTGCCAAGCTTTTCCGAGTTGAGATTAATTTCAGAGAACAACCCCCGAAAGTTGCTGGCAAAACTGTGGTTTTCGATATAGTCAAAACCGTCCTTAAGAGTTGCCAGCAATTCGCCATCTTGAAGGCGAGCCATCTCGGCAATGCTGCTCCACAGGTGCTCTGGCTCAATCACATAATGCACCTTCCGACGCATCATCTTTTCAAACTCAAGAGTGTCCGCCGGGTTTTCGTCATACCAAATCGCCAGGGAAGCGCGCTTGTCACCCTCTTTGGGGGTTGGGTAGTCAAAACCCAGTTCTTTTTTAGCGGCAGTTTCGTAATTGTCAGAGAGGTAACGCAGGAATAGGAACGACAGCATATAGTCACGAAAGTCGTCGGCATTCATAGCGCCACGCAGCTGGTCGGCAATACCCCAGAGGGTTCTGCCCAGTTTACTTAATTCTTTCTCAGGCATAATCAATTGATCTCAGAAGTGGTTTCCATCGCAGCTTCGGGGCTGGTGCTTAAGTCGCTCATCAGGTCATTGAATGACTGGGATACCGCTGATGGTTCTGGAAATAACTCAGGGTTAAAGCGATAGGTAGTCATAAATTTATTGAGAATCTGGCGAAAATGCGCTTTGTTCTCTTCCTGCATTTCACGGGGTTCAAACAGTGAATAATTGCCATGGCTGAGGATATTAATCATCCGGGCATGGAGTACACCATCCGGGTCTGCATCGTCCTGCTGAATACAGGCAGAAAAGTTTTTAAAGCCATGGAACGTTGCGGTTTTTTCCAGAATACTTCGCAAAATATTGAAGTGATAGGTATACAGCTCCCCAGACTCAGCGGCTTCATGTAATTCCTTTAGCAACGCAACATGGTGAAAAAATGGCACACTGTTCGTATATCGCAGACTATAACCATCACCTTTTTGCTCCAGATAATAAGGCTGAAGCTTTTTCTTATCATTGAGCTCGCTCCACATCACATTAAAAAAGAGCGTGTGATGGGAAGAGATCACCGTTTTGATTTTACCATTCTGTTTTTTCAGCAGCTGTGCCAGATGGCTGGCGACGGCAATCGCATTGTTGTCGTCCAGTGAAGAGATCGGGTCATCCACATAGATGTACTTAACCCAGTTATAAGCTTCCTGATCATCAATCGCCAACTGAGCGACGGCCAGGAAAAAACACCAGATAAATATATTCTCTTCACCACGAGACACTTTGATGTGCTCTACGGTTTCGACAATGTCACCGCTTTTCACTTCACGGGTAAAGTTAACGGTCCAGTTTTCGTAATCAATAAAAAAGTCAAAGTCTGCATAACGATGAAGTAAAGGCCGGATACGATTTTCCATCTCCAGTTCTTGAAGACCATTAAAAAACCGTGACTCCGGGTTCATACGCAGCACACGCTGCTGGTCGTTGTCCAGATCATTATCCCAGCTGAACAAGTCTTCAGTAAAGGCATTGAAGTACAGGGTGTCACGGTTTTCATCCTGTTTACCTTCGTTTTTAAAGGCCATTGACAGGCGAGTTTTGCCGGTGCCGTTATAGGCGAAAAGCAGTACCTGATGAATGTATTTGGTATTTTTGCCTTGCTGTAACCCGTTTTCTAATCCATTCCGGAGGTGTGAGACCACAGCATCCAGATCAGGAAATGTTAGCTCTCTCATGAACCAACCTCATCTACAGCAGGAAATAGTTTTTGCATTAAGCCTTTTTTATGGGCTTTATAGAATTCAATTCTCTTGTTTTGAGCAATGATCAAATCCTCTATAGAGTCAATAGTATCCGCAATTTTTTGTTGTTCTTCTAATGTAGGAAAGGGGATTTCAAATTTAAGAAAATCTTTAAAATGAACCCGTCTTTTTTCTATCAACGAGCCTGTGGCAACATTGTCGTAATGGGTAATCATTCCATAACTTCTGAAGTAAATATCACAGAATCTGGAATCCACAGAATCATCACAATAGAAGATGTTGTAGTACTTCGATAAAGCAACCCTTTCAGTACCAGTATGTCTGGCAATTGCTCCAAACCTGAGGTTCATGGGGTTGTAGGCAAAATCATCAGGGCATACCAGTTTGTATGCATCCTCCTGGTTTTTTACCAGAAATGAACGTTCATACCTTTCTGTTTTGGGCGTTATGCCATCTTCAATAGTTAAACTGAAAAGAGGCAGGTCTTCTGATAGCGATTGGTTTCGCTCAGTTAGAAAATTGCCTAGGGTTCGCTTCTTCCACTCACCAAAACACTGAAATTCAGCAAACCGGATCTTTGGCGTCGTTTTCCCTTCAGCGGGAAAAAGCTGCTGCATTAGACCTTTTTTATGGGCTTTCAAAATATGGAGTTTTTTGACTTGGTCGGTGATAAAATCGTCGATGGACGAGAGGCAATCAGCTATTTTTTTTTGCTCGCTATATTCTGGGATTTCCACCTTAAGGCTCGATAAATCACTTGAATTTATTGCTGGGTAATTTGAACCGGTGGACTTGGCTAAAACTCTGTCAACAAACCTGTCATTGTAAAGGTACTGATACAAATACATTTCTGATTCATTAGCCCTCAGCTGTGCATAACCAGTCGAGGCTACATACTCAGAATCATCTTCCCTCTGAAAGAAATAGTTATTTTTCTGATATGGTCTTACCATCTGAAAAATAATATCGCCTGATTTTAATAATCTTTGTGCTCTACTAGGTGCTCCAATAATATCAATTTTTTTCTTTTTAAGAAGTGTTCCTGCTTTAACTGATTCGAGATCAATATATATAAAGCTCTCAGGCAACTCTTTTGATGCGGGGTTGATTATACAAATTTCATTAAGTGTTTTTTCTCCCCAATCGTCGCTATTCTGAAACTCTGGAAACCGTAACTCCGGAACCAAGCTCTTTCTCTCCTGCTTACTCATAAACCGCTAATCCCGAAATATCACGGCCATGAGCCAGTTTCCTAAGATGAGGCACCAGATCATCCATCAAAGCCAGTTCCTTTTTGGTGCGGTCTTTCCAGCCCAGCTCAAGGGGAGCCAGCAAATCACTCAATTGTTCACTATCAAAAATCATTCGTTTCATAACTTTGTCGACAAATACCTGCAGGGTATCCGGTGCCAGCCCGTGCTTGTTAGCCATTGCCGTCACATCTTCCGCAGACTTGGCTTCTTTAAAGGATTCATAGCCTTCACGGATGGCAGTTTCGTTCAGTGCTTCCCCGGTCTTCAGGCTGTTGATATAGGCGATGATATCGTCCCGCTCTTCCATCAAATTGGCGTTGGCACTCACCATGTCGATCAGCTCGGCTCTCGTCATGTGTTGTTTACTGGTGGACTGGGTGGATTTGGCAATCAACCCCATGATGAAGTCGTAATCAATCACCGCCGAGGCAAAGAGAACAAATTCAAAATCCAACTGCTGGATTTTGTCATCATCGTCACTGCTGCCGTCGTTTTGTTTCTGCTTGAGCTGTTGGGCGGTTTCCAGATAGGAGCCTTTAAAGCCACGCAGGGTGTCGGTGGGTAGCAGCTGCTCAACTTCCTGTTTGCGCTCTTCGTTAAGATCAGTGTACTGATCCAGCTTGGTTTTCAGCTTTTGGATCTCTTTAAAACAGTCAATAAATTCAGCCTTCGCAGCATCACCTTTCAGATTGGCTACTTCCGAGGGCGTACATTCCAGCCCTTTGTTTGACATAAAGGTCTGAAGTTTATCGACAGCCGCTTTGTATTTTTCCACCATTACTGGTGCAGGCTCCACTAGCCAAATCTCGTTGGCCTTGCCTTTAGCACTTCCGGAGAACAGTTCAATAGCCTCATTGACTTCCTTTTCCTGCCCCCGGAAGTCGAGAATATTCCCCCAGGGTTTGGTGTCATTCAGTACCCGATTGGTACGTGAGAATGCCTGAATCAAACCGTGATGCTTGAGGTTTTTATCCACATACAGGGTGTTGAGGTATTTGGAGTCAAAACCGGTGAGTAGCATATCCACGACAATGACAATATCGATTTTATTGCTGCGGGGGTAATCGGCATTGCTGTATTTCTGGTCTTTTATACGCTGCTGTACATCCTGATAGTAAAGATCGAAATCATTAATACTGTGATTCGTGCGGTACTGACGGTTGTAGTCGTCAATAATGGCGATAAGTGCGGCCTTTTTCTTTTCCGGCTCTACCTGGTTATCGGCTTTCTCCTGAGCCAGTTCGTCCTGAAGCTGTTTAATGTCTTTGACATTTTTATTGCTGTCAGCCCCTTTTTCCTGGCTCAGCGCCTGGGCGGGTGGTGAGAAAACGCAGGCAATATTTAATGGTTCAAAGTCGTCGTCTTCTGCCTTAAGGGCAGCCTGAATGGTTTTAAACTTTTCGTAGTATTCAATGGCATTATTGATGGAAGCGGTTGCCAATATGGCATTAAAACGACGACTGTCAGTGGCTTTATTATGTTTTTCCAGAATAGCCTTAATCACGGCTTCTGGCGGGGGCGTCTGACCTTTTTTGGGTTTCTTGTTTTCATCGCCGCTGTCTTTGCCAAAATAGTCGATATGAAAGCTCAGTACATTACGGTCTTCAATGGCGTTGGTGATGGTGTAGTCATGCAGTTGTTTCTCAAACACCTTTTCGGTGGTTACATACGAAGCAAGTTTGCCATCCACTTGTGTGTATGTTGAGTTGTCGTCAAAGATTGGAGTGCCGGTAAAGCCAAATAGCTGTGCTTTTGGAAAGAATGCTTTGATGGCCTTGTGGTTTTCACCAAACTGGGAACGGTGGCACTCATCAAAAATAAGGACCACGCGTTTGTCACGCAGGGGTTCCAACCGCTCTTTATAAGTTTGTTTACCTTTTTCACGACTGGCCTGATTACGCTTGCTGTTTTCATCCAACGCCAGACCGAGTTTTTGGATAGTAGTAACAATCACTTTATCGGCCTTGTCTTCTGACAACAACCGGCGAACCAGGGTTTCTGTGTTGGTATTTTCTTCAACGCAGCCTTCCTGGAATTTGTTGAACTCTTCCCGGGTCTGGCGGTCGAGGTCTTTACGATCCACTACGAACAGACATTTTTCAATATCCTGGTTGTCCTTGAGCAGAGTCGAGGCTTTGAACGACGTAAGGGTTTTACCGCTGCCAGTGGTATGCCATATATAGCCATTGCCCCGGTTCTGATGGATGCAATCGACAATCGCCTTTACGGCATAGATTTGGTAAGGGCGCATCATCATCAGTTTTTGTTCGCTGGCGACCAGAACCATATAGCGGCTGATGGTTTCTCCCAGTGTGCACTTGGGCAGAAAAGCCTGGGTGAACTTATTCAGATCCCCCAACTTTTTGTTGTTCTCATCCGCCAGCTCATAGATGGGCAAAAAGCGCTCATCCGCATTGAAACTGAAGTGGTGTGCCGGGTTATTGGCAAAGTAGTAGGTGTGGTGTTCGTTGCTGACAATAAACAGCTGCATAAAGCAAAGTAATGTATTGGTGTAGCCATTACCTGGATCGTTCTTGTAGTGAACGATCTGCTCCATTGCCTTGCGAGTGACGATGGTCTGGTTTTTCAGTTCAATCTGAACGACAGGTATGCCGTTAATCAGCAGAATTACATCGTAGCGATGATAGCTGCTGTCGGTGTTGATACGCAGTTGATTGATGACTTCGTATTCGTTCTTACACCAGTCTTTGATATTGACCAGGGTGTAGTACAGTGGAGTGCCATCTTCCCGTTCAAAGTAGTGCTGCTCACGCAGAGTCTTGGCGGCAGCATACACATCGCTGGTGACAATTTCATCCCGCAAGCGTGCGAATTCTGAGTCGGACAGGTTGACACGGTTGAGCGCCTCGAACTTCTCACGGAAGTTTTTTTCCAGCGAGGCTTTATCGCGAATATCTTTACGATAGGTGTATTTGAGCTCTTCGAGCTTCTTGATTAAAGCGTCTTCGATTTGTTGCTCTTTTTTTGCCATATGGGTAAGCCTGAGTATCAACGATATGACTTTGTAAGCGCCAGTTTTATGTCATCGAGATCGTTGTTATATTGCTTGAGAGGATGAGCACATAGACATCATATTTTACGAATGTGTGCTCATAACAGCGGTTCGTCCAATCTGAATAAGTACTGACGTACTTTTTATGCAGGGAAAATAATAGAAAATAAATCACACTTTCCTTGATGCGACCCGACAAAAAACCCACGGCAAGATCATGAAGCCCCTTGCCC
The DNA here is from genome assembly GCA_964291505.2 of uncultured Kistimonas sp. Classification (GTDB taxonomy): domain Bacteria; phylum Pseudomonadota; class Gammaproteobacteria; order Pseudomonadales; family Endozoicomonadaceae; genus Kistimonas. The sequence continues at coordinate 13,072 of OZ220218.1, forward strand.
CGCAAGGACTTCAGCCAAAAACGCTGTACTTCGTGAGGCCTTCTTCTGTTTCCTTTTCAAGCCACCGCTAAAGCTTTTCACATCATTGAGAAGGTTTAGGGCAATATGTCGAAAGCCTGCCAGGATTTCTGATGCATCTCCCCGTCGAATCCTGCAATCATCTTCACCCATCGCCAGACATCAAGCTTCCAGTGCAGTTTATTCTCGATAAACCAGTGCTCCCTGGTCGCTTGTGCCAGCTTCTCAGCCGACAGTTCTGCTGAGCTGATGTAATACCGCAGGGTGATATCTTCAAGGGCAAGTTCTCGACCTTCTACCTCGCGGATAGCAAGCGCTACACCGAGCGTTTTCATGCCTGGCCAGTCAAACGACAGATTCACAAACTCGTCGAACAGATCACTGACAATATAGAAACGTGTTTCATGCCGGCCATGCTGTTTCTCGACGGTCTGATAGCTGTCACCCGGCCAGTTCTGAATTTTCATCACAGTAAAGTGGTTTTGAAAAGCATCGTGTAATTTGCCTTGATTCCCTTTCACCGCGAGAAGGTAATCTGCTTCCTTCTCCACGATCTTTTTGGCAATGGCTCTCTGGCATCCCATGGCATCAATGGTGATCAGGCACCCTTTTATTTCCAGCAACTCAAGCAGTTCAGGGATGGAGGTAATCTCATTGCTCTTCTCTTCGGTCTTAACCTGACCAAGAACAACACCATTGGCTGCTGCAAAAGCGCTCACCATATGGATAGGACCACGCCTGCGGCTTTTGTCATACGAGCTTCTGACGGTTTTACCGTCTATCGCAATGACTTCACCGTCTGTAGCCTGGTGGCAGGCTTTCATCCAGTCGATAAAACACTGCTGGAACTTCCCGGGATTTACGACACTGACAGCTCTGGCAATGGTGTCGTCTGACGGTGCACCATGCTCAAAGTCGCCATATTGCCTCAGCCAATCCAGTCGGTCTTCGCCGAAATCAGCGATATCCTCCCAACCTTCTGCTCCGGCTATAACCGCACAGATTGTCAGCAGCAGGATGTCGGATAACGTATGTGTCACTTTCCAGCTCTGGCGAGGATCGTGAAGTACGGAGAGTTGTTCTATCAAGCTGAAAGCATTCATTTGCGTGTTCCCATTTCCATACCGGGAATGAGAACATGGCTAAAAAGAAAAAGTGTTGGTGGCGGTCAATTGCCCGCGATGTCAATGATAGCAAGGCGTTTCATGATCTTTCCCTGACAAAAAACCACGCTACCGCCCGAAGGAGTCGCACGATCGTTTTAGAATCGGCGGAGCATGGGCCTCGGTAGCTCGATGTTGAACAGATGTTCGGTAAAAAAGTGACTTATCTAATCACATTTGAGCAGGCGGGGCTATTGCCGGAAAGGCGGGAAAACTACGGTTTTTGCTGCTGACCCTGTGACCGTTTCTCACGCTCCAGCTGCCGCAGTATCGCAAAGCGGGTCTGGCCCGGGTTGTGGTCCCAGCCGGGATCGAGATCTTCAGGTACTGCGCGTGCCTTGCCGGTGCGAGGGTTTTCCCAGAGCAGGGCTTTAATCTTGGGCTCCGGTGAGGGTTTTAGCCCGTAGGTTTTCAGCTCTTTGCGGTTTAACTGGATAACGCCGCAGCGGCAGTTCCAGCCGTTCGGGGGAAAGTGGGTTGTCCAGAATGTGTGGTTTACCGGGTATACCCTGCCATCCCATTGTTGGTGCTCGGGACGTACCCGATGGTCTTCCACGGCGTCGTACATCAGGTATTGCGCGTTAGCTGCGTTGGCCCGGATGCTTTGCCAGTGGCCTACGCTATAGGCGCTTTGCAGGTTAGTGCGGAAAATGGTCGCCAGCCTGGATGCGCTGCCCAGCTGGGCTTTGACGATTTGTCCGGTAACCGGGTCCACAACATCCTGATTGCCCCACCATCCGGCCTTTTGCAGGGTGGGTATAAGCTGCTGTTTGAACTCCGCCAGCGTCTGCCCTTCGTCTATGGCCTGTTGTGTCTTTTTCGCTACGAAGGCCAATAGATCCCGGTTCATCATCTTGGCCACGGTAAAGGCGGCGTCATGTTCCCCTGCGAGCATATCCTCCCAGCGAAATGACAGCTTCAGCCCTTTGCGTTCAAAGAACCGGATAGCCTGAGCGGGTTTCAGGGTAAAACCGGCGGTGATCTCAAAGAAGTTGAGCGAGGACATATATTACCGCTGGCCTCGAAACAGCCCCATCATGCGACTGTAGAAGGTTGCGTTTTCTAAAGCAGTAGTGGCGGAGTCCGGCGGTGTTTCTTCCATCAATGACTCAACTCTTTGCCGAAATGTTTCCAGATCGCCGGTCTCCTCTGCATAGTCCAGCAGCGACATGATCTGCTCGCCGTAAAGGTCACTGTACTTTGTGGATAAAAAGTCCGCCGCATCGACTAATGCCTGTTGATCATTGCGCCGGTCAGCCTTTTTCTGTGCCAGCTGTGGATGAAGGCCATCCTGCTCGGCAAAGGCGGGATCAAGGTTATTCGGTGCAATGGGCTGCGACATTGGCTCCGCTTTTTTCCGCCAGCCGGGGCCGTAAACCTCCTCGATATACTCCTCGGTGGGCTCGTATCCCAGCGTGCTGATTTTGTTATCACGCTCGGCGCGCTGGAGCAGGTCTTCCTCCGGCTCGGTATTGCGCCAGACTCTTGGTGGATTGGCGTTGGGAAAGTTCCACTCCGTTAGCCAGCGTACCACTTGGCCGTTGAAACTCTCGCAGATCAGGTCCGCATCGCTTTTGATCACCGACTGTTTCACCGCCTCGTGCACCTGCGCCTGGGAGAGCGAGCTGCCGTCATCGGTGGTCATGGTTTGGCTCAGCACCACCTTGCTGATGGCCCGGTCCATGCGCTCGGCCAGCGCCTCATAGTCAGCAGTGCCGTGGCGGGCGGCCTCCAGCAACTCTACCAGAATGTTGTCCGGGACGACGATGCCGCTGTCTACCTGGATGGCGTCCAGCACCTGCAGGGCCTTTTCCCGCTCCCTAGGGTCCTCCGCCTGTCCCGGTGGCAGTTTCGCCATGGCGGTGGGTTGGCCGAACTTTTCCAGAAAAATCAGCCAGAACTTAATGTCATTGCGTTTGAAAAAGGTGGGCCAGTACAGGTAGTGGCCTAAACCCAGCCCGTAGGGGTTGTCGCTGTGGTTAGCGCCGGTGCTGAACACCCAGAACTTCTGATCAGGGAGTTTCACCGGATGGGGTTCGCCGGCCTTGATCAGACGCAGGTTGCCGTCCACATCAAACACAAACCGGCTGCGATCGCGAACCTTGATATCGTCCAGCACTATGCGGCTGCCATCGTAGCCCCACAGACACTCGCCCACGGCATAGCCGTAAAAAAGACCGTAGAGCATCTTGTCGGTGATGGCGTCAAAGCGAATCGTGGTTAACTGTTCCTTGATGAACTCCGCTGCGGCCTTGTCATCGGACGACTCGCTGGCAGGCTCCACTGTCCACTCGCTCTGGATAACCGCAAGGCGTCGTTGCTGGAAGGTGGGTTTGACCTGATCGTCTCGCAGGATTTCATCGTAGATTTTCATGTCCCGACCGCGCTCTTTGAGCACACTGTCGGGGTTGTCCATCAGGGTAGCGGTGTAGGCCGACGCCAGCCGGACGCCGTGGTCCGCCTTCGCCAGCTCTCCCAGTTTTGGCTTGCCTGCCATGGTGTTGTCCTGTCTAGTCCCTGTGCCGGTTAAAATGTGAGCACTCAATAACCCCTGAAATCATTGCGGCCCCTTACCACACCATAACCCTTATCCTCATCAATACTGTGCGGGTTTTCGCCGTAGGCCTCGACGCCGGCTCTTGTGTTCCCTGTGGATGCAAAGCTGAAGTTCGCCCGGTGCTCGTGCGCCCATTTCAGAAACTGGCTGGTGGAGTCCACCTGGTCATCGTTACCGGCCAGCGGGAAAATGGTCAGCTCCAGCTCGTAGTCGATGAGCCAAGGGGCGGCCTCAGGCAGATACACCAGCCCGGCCTCAAACAGACTGCTGACCTCCACTAGCCTGTCTATCTTGTTCACGTCCTTGGGGTCGCAGGGGATTACCGGCACATGGATCTTTTTATTACCGGCGTTTACGCCCTCGCGCAGCTCCTGGATCAGCGAGGTGCCGCTGCCCTTATCCTCCATTAATACCGCCTGCGGGTTCCAGGCCAGATACAGGCTGGCGGCCGCACGTTTCAGCCGTGGGTACTCCAGCTTGTCGCGGAAGACGTCTAGCAGGTACCAGCCCTGTCGTGTTTCTCCCCATGTGGTGCAGACGCTGGGGTCGTTGATCTCCTCCGGTTTATAGGCGGTATCCCAGCTTTGGATAACTCGTAAAAACTCCGCCGGTGGCGTGCTGTAGCGCTGGAACCAGCGGGCCTTGATAAGTCCTCCCTCCGGTGTGGCGTTCCAGTCCCCCATCAGCCATGCCTGCACCAGCCATGGCGGCCCGGACTTTTTCAGACGGTTGATGTACTTCGGGTCGTTGCTTAAAAGAAGCTCGTTATCCTCAAGCCTGCTGGGTATATAGATTCGCTCGTCGCCGGTGTTAGCATCGCAGATCAGTCTCATGCCTTTGGGGGCTGCGTCGATGTAACGCTTCTTGATCCACTCATGCCCCGGCCCGCCAGGGTTGGCCGAGAGGTTAAAGCTGGCCGGAATGCCATAGGGGTTTCGCAGGGTAGCCTGGAGCTTGTCGATGGGGTCGGGGGTGGGAAAGTTACCCGCCTCGTCAATGTATACGTCGGTGTAGGAGTGGCCCTGATATTTGCCGGCGTCGGCGTCCCGCTCAAGGCTGCGAAGGCGAAGCAGCGCACCGTTCGGCATAATCCAGGTGCTTTTCTGGGCACGGTAGAGCGCGCCAATAGGAAGATAAATCTCATGGGAGCGGGCAATCACCTCGTCCAGCTCCGGCATGCTGCGCCGGACGAATAACCCCTTGCTGTGACCACCGTATTTAGTGCTGCGCTGGAGCCATTTACCCAGAAAGCCGTCAGTCTTGCCGCCCCCCCGGGCACCGCCGTAGAGAATATCCTCCACCGGACAGGTGACCAGTGCTGTCTGCGGTCCTGGCTGGGGTGACCAGGTGATCATGGGCTGTCGGTGTCATCCCGACCGTACTGTTTCAGCCACTCCTCCCGGCTCATGGGCTCGGGAATCAATACCACGCCAGTGGGCGGTGCGGCCTCGGTACCGTCCGGTGTGGTGTGCGCCACCTTCTGCGGGGCATTGAAACCGTAAATGCGTGCACGTCGGTCGATGGCCTTCATGATCCTGTCCATGGCCTGCAGATCCCCTTTAAGGCTTTGTTTCATGGCCTCGCGGATAATCCAGTCCAGCCGCTCAAGATCCAGACGGCGGTTAACCCTGGCATCCTCGCGGCTTTCGTTTTCCAGGGTTTCGATGGCCTTGATGACATGGCGGTAGGCAGCGGTTTTGCTGATGGCCAGCTGGTCGGCAATCTGGCGGTAGGACAGCCCCAGGGTACGAAGCTCCAGGGCCTTTTTGCGTAACTCTGCCGCCTTGGCCCGCTGGGTACGTCCCGGATTCTGGATAGCCATCGTTCACCCCTTATGCGTTCACCTTTTGCCGGGCAAAGGTGGGTTAACAGCGGTTATTCGGGCTTTGGTTTTTTCTAGGGTGGTTGGTCGGTGTCGGATCCTGCTTGTTGTGATGGATGTTTGGTTTTTATGTGATATTTAAGGTTGCATCTCTGTGCAGCAGCATAATCGCAATGCTGGCACTTAAAGGGTTTCTCGCCGGTGTGCGTGCGCTCGTGATTTTTTTTTGTTGTTAGGTCATAAAATGTCTTTGTACAGTACTGGCACTGAAAGGGCTTCTCGCCGGTGTGGATGCGCTCGTGGGTAATTTTCTGCTCTTTTCTATAAAATTTTCTACTGCAGTACTGGCACTGATGCTCCTTCATACCGGTGTGTGTTTTGCAGTGTCTTACAATACTGCTCTTAAATGCTGTATGGAAATCACACGTTTTGCACTTGTATTTACCATCTACTTGTTGACTGTATCCCGATTGGGGTCCCGAGACTCCAGCTACATGTTGAGGGGCTGGTGATGTAGATTGTTGTGTTGAACTTGAGGCTTCTGGTTGTGTTGAAGTGCTCGCTACCTGTACTGGTTGAGGAGCTGGTGTCGTTACTTGCGGTGCCGAACTCACTAGCGTTCGACTTGGTGAGCGTAATATAGGGCAAGTGGAAACTGCTGTAACAGATCTTAAAGTTTGGGCATTGTCAGCAATGGGCCTATTGAGTTGATGAGAGGGTGAGTTAATTGAAAGATCAACTACTTCAGCTTCCTGCGCAGGGCTTACCGCATAAGCCTGCTGCATAGCTATTACATCATCAGCAACTGTTGTTGGGGGTGACGATAAAGTAGGTATTGGTGATCTAGGAGGACTGGCACGTTCCATCAGATTTAATCCATGTTTTGTGAAGTATGCTTTTACAGACAGACAGACAGACAGACAGACAGACAGACAGACAGACAGACAGACAGACAGACAGACAGACAGTTCCTTGTTGTTTGTCCAGCGGACAAGTCCGTTAGCCATTCTCTACCAGCCCGAATGTTTGACCGCCACTCTCAAGCACGGCTTCCTGCCCTGAGAACTTCTGCCAGCGCCGGATAATCACATCGCAGTAGTGTGGATCCAGCTCCATGACCCGGCTGTTACGTCCCAGCTTTTGGCAGGCAATCAGGGTGCTACCGCTACCCCCGCAGAGATCCAGCACGCTGTCCCCCCGCTTGCTGCTGTTACGCACCATGGAGACAATCAGCTCCACCGGTTTCATGGTGGGATGCTCCCGGGAGGCGTTGGGCTTGTCCTCGCGGATAACCGTCCCGCAGAGCCGGTTGCGTAGCTCTTTGACCTCTTTGGCCAGCGCGTTTTTGTCGAGGTCTTTGGTTTTTGGCTCTTCGTCGATACGGTCTTCTTGTTGCGCTCGCCATACCAGACTATGAGCGGCACCGGGTTTCCAACCGTAGAGGATGGGCTCGTGTTGCCAGTGATAGTCCTGTCGTCCCATAACGCTGGAGCTTTTCACCCAGATCAGCACCTGTTTCAGGTAAAAGCCTGCCTCCTGCAGTGCCAGCCGGAAAGTTCACGCCCTCGGTGTCTGCGTGGGCCACATAGATCGGTCCGCCTTCTTTGGTTACTGTGAAGGCCGAGGTAAACAGATCCCGCAGGAATTGCCGGAACTGGCTGTCGCCCATGCTGTCGTTATCTATTTTGAGGGAGTCTTTGGTCTTGCCCTGCGTAGTCCACGTTGTAGGGCGGATCGGTCCAGACCATGTCTACATGCTGGTTATCCACAAGACGCTCGACGTGTTCCAGGTTGGTGCTGTCGCCACACATGAGCCGGTGGTCGCCTAACAGCCAGATATCGCCTTCCCGGCTAGACGGGCTCGTTTTGTACGTCTGGCACATCGTCGTCATCGGCCAGCCCTTCGGTGGGTTCGTCCAGCAGTTCGAGGGTGGAAAGGCTGTTGAGCAGTTCGTTGAGCTGTTCGTTATCGGTATCAATATCCGCGATCAGTTCGATCCAGCATGGCCTGATCGGTTTCTGCCAGAGCCGACAACGGATCAATGGTGGCCAGAGCCAGCTTTTCCTCATCCTCGGTGAGATCCACATAGATCACCGGCACCTCGGTTTCACCCTCACGCTGGGACAGCTCTACCCTGAGATGGCCGTCAATCAGGTGGCCGGTGGTCTGGTTGACGATCACCTGTTGTATCCAGCCGATGTCCTCCAATACCCCTTTGAGCGCCTCCTGTTGATGCTTCGGATGCTTGCGCCAGTTGTTGGGGTTGGCCAGCAGTTGATCCGGGGACTCTTTGCCCTGTCCTGTGATGCGGTCTTTCCAATGACTCATTCGCACTGTTCCTGTCGTGCATTGGCGATCTGAACGTAAGTGAAATGGGTGCGCTCCAGCAGGCTCCGCGCCTCACCAATACGACCGGACTCCAGATAGGCGAGCGCAGCATCCATGGCACCTAACAGGCAGCGGGTATCAAACTGCCCGGTCATTACCATCAAGGCGAGATCAGCCTTGGTATGTCGGTGTGATAACCGGGTAATGCCGTCTTCCTCTTTTTGCAGGTAGTCTTCAAGCAACGCCTGCTGCTCACATTCCGTGTTCAAGGCATGACTCCTGTCAGCGGTTAAACAATCTGGAGATAAGCGGGGTCAGGTTCCGAATGGCACGCTCTCCAAACAGGAAACCCAGCACCAGGATATTCACCACGATCAGGGCTAGCTGCTGCTTCTCGGATAATGTCCACTCAGAAAACCAGCACCAGTCCAGATACATAGTAAAAAAGCCCCAGACCGGCCGCTGGCATCCTCTCGCAAATAGCATCAGGCGACCAACAACAGGCAGACTTTTAAGATCTGATGCGGTGCCCTCAAGCTTGCTGATCCGCTCGGTAAGCATCAGCTCTGCATCGAGAAGCGCCTTATCGGTTTGCTGACGCTTATCCTGTTCAATGCGCTCCAACTCAAGACGCAGCCTTGCCTGCTGTTCCGGTGTCATATCCGGCGGGAAATAGGCTTTGATGCCATCAAAGATGGTCTGAGCCAAGCCTCCGGTAAGCATGTTGCCTAACTCACTGGCCAGTCGGGTGAAGTTCATAGCAGGTTCCCCGGTACCCCTTCTCTGTCCCAACGAATCCCTTCATCAATCAACCAGTCGCTGTAGGGCTGGCAGCCCAGCTCGTGATGGATGATAGCCTTGGTCAACCCAGTCAGACACCAGTCAATGCCGAGGGTAATGGACTCGTCCGGCATCAGTCCGGTACGGGCTGCCACCGACTCCACATAGGCGTCAGTCTCGTTTTCAGATGGTGGTGCCCAGCGGTTGATAAAGGCGCGCAAGGTTCTGAGTTGGTGCTTGGTGTAATAGGTTCGCAGGGTGCGGCTCAAGGCCCGGATCCCGAATTCATGGCTCATGAACTGACAAAAATCACTGTCAGTCTGACACTCTCTCAGTCCACGCCAATCTGCCCCCAGGCGGATGTTCCCGGGGTTGCAGTTACGATACCCCCTAATCTGTGCGACCAGCATGCTTGACGTCCCGTGTCTTCTGGTTGATATCCAGCCAGGTGTCGTAAAGTGACACGACGGCAGCACCTGCCGATATCAGGCTGACCACAACAACGCCAATGGTGAACAACCGTTTTACGTCGTCGCGCAGGTTCAACACCAGGCGGTGTGTTTCCTTGCCTTCGGATTTGATTTCAGTGATATCACTACTGATGGTTTCCACCTTCACCTGCAGGTGGGTGACGGTATTCTCCAGCGTATTGATCCGGGGTGGCGTACCTTCAAGATCCCGAAGCCGGTGATCCATTACCGCCAGATCACGCTCTATCTGGTTCACCCGGGTATCCAGCTCGTTCATGCCTGTGTCCCTGTATCAGACACCGCCGCCGTCTGGCGTTTAAACCCACCTGCGGAGTGTCCAGTCCCTGACAGATGCCACGGATAGTACGCGGTACCAACCCATAACGCTGTGCAACCGTTGTCTTGCTGTCTCCACACAGCACATCGCGGACAATAACCCGGTTTCGCTCAATCAACGCCAACGTCTGGGGAATGTAGACCTGCATGCCACCAAACCATTGACCCAGCGCCTCAGCCGCATCCAGGCCAATCACTCTGACTATGTCGGAATCGGGCCGTGGGTGCCGCGCGAGATATTTCCGGTCACCACCAAAGGCCTGCTCAAGCGCCAGCGTTTTTTCACGCCCAATGGCCCGAACCAACTCGTTTTCCACACTCATGACACCGGATACCAGGTTTCGGACAGCCGACCATTGATGGAGCAGATCTTTGGATCCCCTTTACCAATGCTCTGCAGCGTATCGCAGGTATGGCATAGCGCTTCACTCAACACTTGGGGCAAAATACCGCTGGCAGCCGACAACTCTGCACAGGTGCTACCAGGGTATTCCCTGACCAGTCCAGCGATCAGGCTGGGGCTGAAGCCATTTTGTCTTCTGTTCCGCTGCATTCCTTGTTAACCCGTTAGCGTGCATATTTTTAAAGTAATTCATTTCACGATAAACGGCAAAGGGGTTTTTACCGGTATTAAGATTCAGGCTAGTTGCCGATACCCCAACGGCGCGAATGGAATATCGTCATCCATGTCACCCAATCCCGGCTGGGAAGACGCTGATTGGGGGGCAGTAGGACGCTGGGGGGATGGCGGTACTGTGTCCGTGGACTGATTCTGTGACTGGTTATCCAGTAACTGCCACTCCCTAACGATAATCTCGACAAGCTTGAACTCTATGCCATCCCTGCGCCTGGCCATGCGACTCTGTATCTGCCCCTCAATGTACAAACGTCTCCCCTTACCCACATACTGCGCCGCGATCTCTGCGCTCTTACTGCGCCAGATGAGGTTGTGCCACTCGGTACGTTCCATCTTCTGGCCGGATTTTTTATCGGTCCAGTAATCGTTCGTAGCAATTGAACAGGTAGCAATGCAGTTGCCGTTGTCGAAATAGCGCAGCTCTGCCGCTTTGCCAGTGGTTCCGATCAGTGTCACCTTGTTTACGCCTTTCATGGGTTTTCTCCTGGGGTGTCATGGAAAGTTTCCAGCTGGAGCCTAAGGTCACTCAGCATTGCGTTGCCTTGTTGTTTGCGTCGTTCGCGTTCACTCTTGCCAACATTGATCCGCTTAGGTGCCTGCCACTGCTGATGGGCTGCAATGCGATACCCTCCGGCCAGCTCAATGAATCCAGGCAATGTGGGCGGCATGGGGAGTTTGTCCTCGCAGGTATCTAGCGCTTTGCCGATTTGCCGGGCCGTCAGTCCATTGCGCTCAAAGGCCAGCAACCACTCGCTTTGGGCCACTGACAGCTGATCCTCACTACGAAAACGGCTGGTCCAGAGGTGGCCGTAGATATTTGCCATTCGCACAAAAAAACGGTTGATTAATTTTTCACGAAACTCAGGAGTCGCTCCCGAAAGGCTTGGGTTTACCGATGCACTCGGCGGTGAGGTTGGCGAAGAGTTCTCCGCTGGTGAGGGCTTTTCGTGTCTGTCGTCCATGACGCTCTCCCTGTTGTAGTCCCTGCTGTCGAGCCAGTCGTTCCCGCTCCCAGGTGTTCTGTTTACGCATGCCGTTTTTCCAGGCACGCTGCCAGTCTACATAGGTGTATCCGCCTGCCACCATGGCGTCCTGCCACTGCTCGGTCGCCTGATCGAGAGGCAATACAAACCCGGACTGTTCGGCATACCAGTTGCGCATTTTGTCGGTGACTACGAACGCTTCCGACAACCGGTGTTTACGCCCAGCCTGTTTTTTTACGGCGGGGAGATCTTTAGAGGGAGTAGTAGTTATATATTCAGTATTTATTAGGGTTTGCTGAGCGGACGTTCGGTAGTGCCGGTTGTCGGTATTATCGACCTTCGGTATTTCATCCACTCGGGATGTTTGGTTTGAGTCCTTATCCGTCGGTGTTTTCACAATACCGAGTGAAGGTTTATCCGACCGTCGGTGCACCCGACTCTCCGTAGCGCCGAGTCCCGGCTTGTCATCAACACGGTAAGCATCAGGACAACAAGGCGACTCCATGACATCGTAAACCCATCCGACCATCTTCCCTTGATGATCCTGACGGTGCGTCCGCCGACAGTATCCTGCCTCCGTCAGCTCTCGCATCACAGCCCTCATGGCGTATTTACTCAAGCCAAACCGGTCACGGAGTTGGCCCGGACTCGTCTGCCAGTTGTCAGGGCGGCTTAGCAGATAGCAGAGGATGCCCAGCGCCACCGGTGAGAGTCGGTGATCGTTAAACACGGCCTGATTAATGATCGCAAAACGCGCTCGTTGTCCGTCCCTGATAATGGTCATTGGCATGAGTTCCTTTCAGATAAGCCATATTCCTAAAGTAATAGCGTTTTATTTCGGTTGGGTTTTTCGGTATTTTTTAACATCTATGCAAAGCAAAAGTTTGCATAATGCAAACTGAGTTATATCAATCTGCCAAGCAGGCTGTTTGATTTCATGTTGTCTGGACATGTGAGCAAACAGCGTCTTAAGCAGTGCGATTCAAAATTCGTATATCGGGTCTTTGAGGATAAAACCCCGCTACTCCGTTAAAAGGAGAAGCAAAATCTCCGGGCGGTAGCGTCTCTGCGAAAATCTGAAGCAGTATTCCTGTTGTCATTTTCCACTCTCTTTCTTATCGGGTAACCGAAAACAAAATATCGGTTTACCTGTTATATAAACTACTATTGATTTTATATCTACCCCGTTGCCAATGTAATTTGGCCGTGATAGGGTCAATTTGCTTGAGGAATCGATAATGTCGCTGGGCGAACGATTGAAGTTAGCCAGGAAGCGCAAGGGAATGACACAGATGACCCTTGCCAAACGGGTGGGGACATCTCAGTCCACCATTAACGACATTGAAAACGGCCGGCATAAGTCCAGCCGATTTTTAATGTCCATTGCGGATGTATTGCAAGTGGATGCCCGCTGGCTGGAACGTGGGGACGGTGTACTGAAGGGAGTGTCAGTGGAGGTGGTCAACCAGGGTGGTCCATTGCCGCTGTATGACTGGGATCGTATTCCTGACCTTCTGGATGACAATTGTTCAATGCCGATGGTCGACGCGCTATATCGCTGTCCGATTTCTCATTCAGATGAGGCATACACCTTGCAAGTGCTCACCGATCAGTATGAAGGGCATCTGAGTTACGGTGATGTACTGTTTGTGGATCCGGTTGGCAGTTACAGCAGTAATGACCTGGTGGTCTGTGTGATGACGGCAACACGCTATGTGGATCTTCGGTTACTGGTTTTTGATGGTGCATCAACCTACCTGAAGTCCATCAATCGTAATGTGCCGGAAGAACGCCGCCTGTTGTCTGCTCGGCTTGAGGCGCATCTGGGAGGTCAGCTGGCATTTCCTGTCACCAATGACCCGGATGCACCGCCAGTCGCCCTGGTGGGTCGCGTCATATTCAGGGGCTGCAAGGTTTAAACCGGTAAACAAACAGAATGCTGCGCGGTGAGGTACGACTGATGAAGTGGTTAACATCACAAGGAGTCAGAAATGCGGTCACGGCGGTCAAACCGGTTCTGGGCGCTAATGGAGGGCAAATTGGTGAATATCGATACCAGTCGTGCACCGGCTGAGGGCGATCTAGTCGCAGTGCTGGGACAAGGTGATGAACTCAACAAACCGGTGGGTTATACCCTCGGGATGAATGAGGGCGATATTCTGGGTTGTATTGAACTTGTCGGAGCTCCCATTCACGACAAAGTCGATGAGTGACAGACAGGGTGGCTGGTCAGTCACCCTTTTTAATGGAAACAAAAACCCCTTTTCCTTTTATTTAAATAGATAAAGAGGTATTAATTAAGGGAAAGGTAGAACAACAGGGAGGTATTCGATGAAACCAGGTATCTATGATGGATTACCCGATGCGGTGTATCACGACGCGCCTGGAGTATCCTCAAGCGTCCTCAAGGAGATGGGGCGTTCACCCGCTCACTGCCGAGCCAAACAGGATGGCGACCGTAACAAACGTACCAAGGCACTGGAAACAGGCATTATTCTCCATTGTGCGGTACTGGAGCCCGAGCGATTTGCCCAAGACTATGCCCTGCCACCGATGAGGATCAACTACCCCGACGCATTAGCCACGGTGGAGGAGATGAAAGCACGTTGTGAGGCCCTTGGCTTGCCCAAAACCGGCAAAAAGGAAGACCTCATCAAGAGACTGCGAGAAGACGAGAACGGCACATTGTTCTGGGATGACATTATTGAAGAGTACCGGGAGAACAAGATCCTCCTCTCAGAGACTGACATGGCACTGTGTCAGGGCGTGATGACTTCAGTGTCCGCTCACAGCAAGGCTGCAAAAGCGTTTCGTGACGGTGTCGCAGAACGAACACTGGTCTGGCACGACGAAGCGACGGGTGAACTTTGTCGTGCACGGATGGATTACTACCGTGAAGATCTTGGCATGATCTTCGATCTCAAGTCCTGCCGCGATGCCCGTTATGACCCTTTCCAGCGCGATATCCCCAAGTACGGTTACCACATCAGCGCTGCCATGTATCTCGAAGGTGCCCGTGCCTGCGGACTCAAGGCCACTGGCTTTGCCTGGCTCGCCATTGAGAAAGAACCGCCTTACGCCATCGGTCTTTATATGGCCAGCGCCGAGATGCTGATTGAAGGATACGAGCGATTTCGCGAATACCTGGATCTATTCCATGCCTGCCAAGAGACCGATAACTGGCCCGCCTATGCGGAAGCCTTTCTTACGATTGAGCTACCGCCCTGGGCGATAGCCTCTCAGGATTAACCCGGTCACAGGGAGGCGACCATGACCAAGCCCAATACCATTCCCGCCAAAGCCACAGGCATTAAGTCACTGCTGGCCAGCCGCAAGAACACCATTGCCCAGGCGCTCGAGCAAACAGGTCTCACACCTGAACGTCTGTTGTCGGTGGTCATGAATGAGGTGCGTAAAACACCGAAGCTGAAAGAGTGCACGGATGCCTCTCTACTCGGGTCTGTCATTCAATCCGCCCAGCTGGGGCTGGTGCCTGGGGGTGCACTGGGGCACTGCTATCTGATTCCCTACTTTAACCGCAAACAAAACAAGCTGGAGTGCCAGTTCATGCTGGGTTATCGCGGCATGCTGGAGCTGGCGCGGCGCTCAGGAGCCATCAAGCACATTGATGCCCGCTGTGTGTACGAAGGTGAGGAGTTTGAGATTCTCTATGGCACCCAGACGACGGTTATCCACAAACCCTCCCTGAGTCGAAACGGCAATGACAGGATGATCGGTGTCTATGCCGTCGGGCATCTTACCTCCGGCGGGTGGCAGGTTGAATATATGTCCATGGCAGAAATCCAGTCGATTCGGGATGGCTCCAAAGCCGGTGGGGATGGCCCCTGGAAAACCCACTTTGACGAAATGGCCAAGAAAACCGTCATCCGTCGATTGTTCAAATACCTACCGGTTTCTATTGAGGCCCAGACAGCGGTCGGACTTGATGAACGGGCTGAGGCAGGCATTTCACAACAAAATGACATCGTATTGCAGGAAGGCGATGGCGGCATCACGGTGGATATGCAAACAGGCGAGATCATCGAGGGCGATGTCAGGAGTGCAGATGATCTGAACAGGGCGTTATAGCCCTAATCGATCACAAGCAAAAAAGGGATTTTTTATGCAGCGCTTTGTCCTGATCAGGAAGTTCTGCGAGTTAACGGGTTACACGCCCAAGGCGGTTGAGCGAAAAATTGAGTCCGGTGTCTGGCGCAAGGGAAAGGTCTGGCTGAATGCACCGGACGGACGGCGTCTTGTTGATATGGAGGAGTTTGATAAATGGGTCGAGGAAGGAAACCCCAGAAATCCTTAGAGGAGCTACTGCAGGACGCCGAAGGGGTTGAACTGCACGGGAGCAAGCTGCGGATCGCTTTTCGTTACCGCCGGACCCTGTGTCGTGAATCCCTCGGTATTCCGTTAACCCGGGAAAACCTGAAATATGCCGTCAGGAAGCGTGAAGCCATTCTGTATGAAATCAGCAGGAACACGTTTGACTATGCCCAGGAGTTTCCTGACAGCCGAAAACTCAACAAACCGGGTTTCTGTTCTCGCCGTAATGCGACACTGAAAGAGCTGGTTGAGAAAGTACAGGCTTTCAAAAAAGCAGATATTGCCGAGACCACCGCTCGAGGCCAGCGGTTTTCGTTCAATCGCATTCTGGCGTACTTTGGCGAGGAGACGGACATCCGTTCTCTGATGCCGGAGGATATTGAACTCTATCGCGCCACATTGATTGAGGAACTCTCTGCCCGCACAACCAACAATTACATGAGTCGCCTGCGGGAATTGTTCCGGTTTGCCCAGCGTAACTTCTATACCGAGTTCGATCTGGCCGCCTGCTGCACGATGTACTCGGTAGATCGCGATGAGCCTGATCCGCTAACGCTAGATGAATTGGAACGAATTACCGCCTTAGCCC
>OZ220219.1:0-37095 GCA_964291505.2 uncultured Kistimonas sp.
ACAGGTAATACCCCGACTGTTCCCATTACAGCCATAAGCGCATAGTGTTCGCAGATAACAAAACCGGGATAACCAACCTTACCTTGAATGCCGAATTGATGAGTCAAACCACCGGAAATTTCAGCCAGCGCGTCCTTGACTGGTACGACCAACACGGCCGCAAACATCTGCCCTGGCAGCAGAACATCACCCCTTACCGGGTCTGGATCAGCGAAATCATGCTGCAGCAGACCCAGGTGAAAACGGTCATTCCCTATTTTGAAACCTTCATGGAACGGTTTCCGGATGTCCATGCCCTGGCGGCAGCACCGGTGGATGATGTCCTGCATCTCTGGAGTGGACTGGGTTATTACAGCCGCGCCAGGAACCTGCATAAGGCGGCCTGTCAGGTGGTTGAGCGATTTCACGGTGAATTTCCCCAGTCCGTCGAACTATTGGCAGAATTGCCCGGGATTGGTCGTTCTACCGCTGGCGCTATCGCCAGCATCAGCATGGGTATTCGCGCCCCGATTCTGGACGGCAATGTAAAACGGGTGCTGGCCCGACACCACGCCATAGAAGGTTGGCCAGGACAAAACGCCGTTGCTAATCAACTCTGGGATATCGCGGAGCATCATACCCCTGATAAGCGGCTTCCCCAGTACACCCAGGCCATGATGGATCTTGGTGCGATGATCTGTACCCGTACCCGTCCCACCTGCCATCTCTGCCCACTGCAGGAAAGTTGTATGGCCCATGCCATTGGCGATACCGCCAGCTATCCGGGTAAAAAGCCCAAGAAAACCCTGCCGGAACGCCAAGTTCGCATGCTGATGGTAGTTAATCACTTAGGTGAAGTCCTGCTGCATAAAAGACCACCCCAAGGTATCTGGGGAGGACTTTGGAGCTTTCCGGAACTAGACATAAATGAAACATTGCAACTGGTAGCAGAAGATATTGTCGGAATGTCGCTTTCAGGCATGGAAACATGGACATCATTCCGTCACACATTCAGCCATTACCATCTGGACATTACTCCGGTGAAAGCCTTTACCGCTGAGGAATCACAACTACGACAGGAAGATAACCAGATATGCTGGGCGCCTATTGAAAACCCTGGCAATTTAGGTCTGGCTGCGCCGGTGACAAAACTGATGAAAAAACTAGCACAAAGCTTATAAGTAATATCAACCCAGACCCAGAAAGCATTCGCCTGCTTGCATAGCAAGATTATTGATGGACAAAAAACACTCAGGGTCATTACACCCAATGCAATCGGTGCTTATTATCTGGAAATAGCTATCAGGGATGATCATTTACCATGACCGAGCCATTTAATTCTTGCCTAGACAATAAGGATGTATCCCTCCTATCCCCAAATACCGTTATGATTGTGCCCAGTGTTAACTCAGGAGCCCAACCATGAGCCGTACCGTACACTGCGTAAAACTCAAGAAAGATGCCCCCGGACTGGATATCCCCCCTTACCCCGGTGAAAAGGGGAAATGGATTTATGAGAATGTCTCCCGTGAAGCCTGGACGCAGTGGACCCAGCATCAGACCCGCCTGATCAACGAGAAGCACCTGAACCTGCTCGACCCGCAAACACGCAAGTATCTGGGCGAACAGATGGACAAATTCTTCGCTGGCAGCGACTACGACATGGCCGAAGGCTACGTGCCGGAAAAGAACGACTGAGCATTTCCTGCGGATAAAGTGCACAGCTATGCACTTTATCCCTACAAAAAATCCCGCCGGGGTGTTGACTCCCTGAACGTAAAACAGTTTAATACCGCCGCATTCACGCCAATGCCTGGGTAGCTCAGTTGGTAGAGCAGCGGATTGAAAATCCGCGTGTCGGTGGTTCGATTCCGCCCCTAGGCACCAAAACCCCTTTAAAATCAGCATGTTAGCTTATAACCAATAAGCGGAAAATGATTTAGGGGCTGTTTGGGTACACTTTCGGGGGCTGTTTCTCCCCCACATCATGTCATCAGATATCAAGAAATTGTCAGTCTGAGCAACAAAAATCACTCTTTCTCCCCTGTCAAAAAAGCTATCTAGCTTGGATGTGTGCATTACTCTACAAAAGTTTGTGGATATCCCACGGTCAGATCACTGCTGTCTAACGGATAAAAAACAGCCCCTAAGAAACAGCCCCCAATACCAAAGAAACAGCCCTCACTTGCATCGATAGGCTGTGATACTAGACATGCCTTCGCATTCTCAGAAATGCAATCACAACAAACTCACCGCACCATCGCAGTCCGATGCGGCCAGATGGATATATCTCTGGCTGGTCGCCAGATTCGTGTGACCCATGAGCTTTGCGATCTCCCACGCATTCGCTCGCTTCCTGGCCAGCATGGTTCCGAAGGTGTGCCGGATATCGTGGATGTTAAAGTCGTCGATGCCCAGCGCCTCGCAGATTCTCTGGTGCTCTGTATAAATCCGCGAGTAACTATACCAACGCTTCGGCCATACCTTCTGGCCAGCCACCAAGTCCAGCGACTCGAACACCTCACGCACCTTATCGTGCATGGGTACCGCCCTGGCTCTCATCTTGCGAGGCTTACCCTTCCAGCTCTTGTAAATGATCCCGTCGGGTATGACGTCGTTGCTCATGAGATTGATCAGCTCACCGATCCGGCAGCCAGTGTAGAACAATATGGTTAGGAATCCTCGATACATCTCCGACGCCTCGGCCAGATACGCATCCCGCTCGTCGTCTTCGAGCCAGCGTATCCTGGCGTCGTCGATCCGATCTATCTCAGGCATGTACATACCGGACACCATGCGGCAGCGCTCGCAGTAGTTGAACACGGCGCATAGCTGCCTGAGTTCCCGCTCGATAGTGTTCGGTTTGTTGTTGGCGTGGAATCGCCGGATGAACAGATTGATATTCGATTGATTGAACAGGTGCGCTCGCACGTCCCCAAAGAAATCCTTCATTCGTAGAAGGCGATTGTGAGAACGCACCTCCAGTTCCAGTCCTGGCTTTGCGAGATAAGCGTCGATGAGATCACCAACCGTCAGTAGTTCAGGGTTGGCATCATCGTTCATTGCATCGAAGTAAACCTTTGCGAGTACGCGCTCGGCCCGTCCATAGTCCTTGCACTTGGTTGACTTCCTTATCCTCTGGCCTCCGACTGTGCCGACGATCTGCCATGCAGATGAGTCGTCTCTCCTTGTCAGTTTCAGTGCCATGATTACCTCCTCATGTGGCGTTTAATTCCTCCAGCTTGTTTGCAATACTCGACAGCATGTAATGATTCCAGGCACCCTGGCCAGTCGGCCAGAACACCCATTCTCCATCCTCGACAACGAGTAGTTCGCCGACCTTCTTGCCGTTCGGGGATGCGACAATGAATCCCTCCTCGGTCTTAACGAACTGGATAGCGTAGGGATTACGGCTGCCATCCTCGAAGTCATAGTGTTCTCTCATCTTCCTGGCTATCTCGTTTTAGCAAACAATTCTTTATAGTCAGACTCGTATTTGTCGTGATAGTTCTTATCCCAGTCGAGCGGTAGGCCACCCGATATCGCTGGGTATTGGTCATCAGATACAGCGTCGTAGCACTCTTTCAGTGCGACAGCCAGAGCGGACCGAGTAGGTGCATCGAGCTTCTTACGCAGATGATGAACCATGACTTTCACCGTCGATAGAGAAACGCCTATCCGCTCGGCGATCTCGTCGTTCCTGGCTCCTCGACAGACCATCTGCGCAACAGCATGTGCTTTCGTCGATAGTTTGTAGAAGCCTTGGAGAGCGTCGTTGCTTGAATCTTTTACAATTGTTGCTGACGGAGCCTGCCTACCGGTATCACCCGTCATGCGCCAGATCATCGCCATATTGCTCTGGAACATCTCCCCGAGCGCGTGAACCAGGGAATGGTGTTTATTCTCAAGCGCTTCTAATCGAGATTGAAGTTGCTCGTTCTGGGCTTTGAGTTGATCAATTTCTGTCTGAAGTGCCAGCTGCGTTTCATTCGGCATAATGAATACCTACGAATCCTTTCTTAATAGAGTGACAAAAAGATATTTCCTGATTTAACCATGACAAAAAGGGTTCGTCACATGCAACCGAGGATAGGAGTTTATAGCCGTTTGGTATCAGACTGGTCTTCCCGAAAGGTTAGCGATTAAGCAATTTCAGTCTTACGAGACAGTAATTTTTATCACCCTCACAACTCTTTCCCCAACAATATCTTCGCGATCTGTTCCAGTGCCACCGTGGTCAGGTCTTTGATGTTGTTCACGACAACAAACTTCTTATAGAACTTTCGAACCGCAGCACTGACGACTCCGATACCCAGCACCTCGACGTCATCAGCCTCGATATCCTCGATCACTTTGATCAGGTGACGTTCCAGCGCAGATTGGGCATTGGTGCCATTGATATGTGGATCGCCATCACTCAGCACCATGAGTACCTTGCGTGGTTCTGGCCTCACTCGCAGTCGATCATAGGCCAGTAACAAACTCTCCCCATCGCAGTTACATACGTAAGACTTGAAGGGTACAGATTCAACGGCGGCGAGACTGGCACGACAAAGGTTTAACGGTTGGTTAAACGCCTTGAAGATCGACATATTGATTTCTTCGTAGCGAGTGAACGCGAATCCTTTCGGGTTGTTAATCTCAAAGTCATCACGGTTGACGTAGTCTTTGACGGCCTTCGCGTTACTCCGCTTAGCCGAGCCGTCCCGACCGGTACAGAACCCGAGGATTTCGTATTGAACGTGGGTCTTTTCGAGCGCTTCAGCGATGGCGATCACTGACTGCATGGCAATGGTGGATTTATTTTTCTGAGTCATCGAGCAACTGAGATCGACCAGTACCGTCACCGCAGTCTCGACGTCGTTGTCTTCTTCACGGAAACGATAGACATCTTCCTCGGCGTTGTAGGCTCCGACCAACCGACGCGGATCGAGGCGACCTGCTTTCTGGCTACCCACCCAGCGCACGTCACGTCGAGCGGCCAGTGCCATCTCCAACTTGCGACGCATCACATTGATCTTGCCTGCCGTTTCGTTCACTGCTTTCTCATAACGTTCAAGGTTGCCCGTACTGCGCATAATGCGACCAATTTCGTCATCCGTGGTCTTGTCACTCCACGTATCAAACTCGGTTGTGAAGGTTCGATAATCAGAGTCGGCGCTGATCTTATCCCCGACGGTATCCTTTAGCGCCGCAGTTACATCGCCTCGCAATCCCTCGGTACCACCGACCTTTAACCTGCCGTCATCCTTCCGGTCGTCGTCTGTTGCACCAAGTGTGCCATCGTCAGCGCCGTCACTGTCTCTCTTGTCAGTGGCTCCTCCGGCTCCGGTGCCTTCGTCACCTCCGCCGTCGTCGCTATCGGCGTCGCTATCACCATCGTCATCACTGACACCATCGGTAGTGTCACCATCGGCACCGTCGCCCGACGAATCATGGCCGGAACTGTCGCCGTTGCCATCAGCATCATCGCCATCACTTCCTGGCTGCGAGCCAGTCCTGTCGTCGTTGTCACCTGGAACGGAGATTGAACTACCACCGCTTCCACTGTCGTCATCGTCGCCATCGCCGTCGTCGTTGTCACCTGGAACGGAGATTGAACTACCACCGCTTCCACTGTCGTCATCGTCGCCATCGCCGTCGTCGTTGTCATCTGACACATCAGCCTTGGGTTCCAGCTCAACGATGGCGTCAAAGATTTCGTCGGCGAAATCAAGGGTGTCCTGTGTGTTGGTCAATGCAGATATCTTTGCAGCCCAGTTGATGCACATCTGGTATTGCTCGGCGGTCATTCTGGCCTGTACTGCACCGAGGAAATCACTGAGGTCATCACCCTTGATACCGTTGTTGACTCGGCCCATGTTGGCCAGTGTCACAGGGACGTAGGCGTACCATGGTGTCGAACGATCGACATCAGTGTCGAATGTTTTGACCATATCTCGACACACGGCATTGGCTACAGCGGTCAGGTTGGCGTCGGCTCCCTCGTAATCCTGCATCACGAGGCGTTCCATTCGTGGATCTTCGACACCGTTGGCAATGTCCTTCTTGAAGGGTGTGCCCTCGTCGTGGGCTTTCTTTGCGTAATCCATGAACGCATCTATGTCGGTATAACGCAGGTGCCCTGTCTCATGGTCGATGTAACCACGACTCACTGCGATCTCGGTTTCGTCGAGGGTGGATGAGAGATCGAGTGATGGATAGATGATCTTGTTGCCATCGGTTCCGGCCATGTTGCCACGGAACACGATGTCGATCCGCTCGTTACGTCCGAAGGTTCTTGATGTCCCTCGGCATTCGTGGGTGAAGTCCGATGCCTTCATTGATTTTGTTTTGCGTTTCATGATTTGATCTCCTTGTCAGGTGCAAACATCCTTAAAAATTCTTCCGAACCAAACCGCTTGAGCAGGTATTCCAGATCAGCCTTCATCTTCGGTACCGACTCGTTACTAATCCCAGCCGTACCTGCCCCGTAAATCTCTCCCGATGGAATCTTCAAGCGCCAGTGCGGTATAGGGTTGTGATAACGGATGGCTTCGAAGGTCAGGCCACCGACTTCAAACGTCTTTGTTTTCATTGGTCGTCCTCCTGTGACTCGTAAACGGTTTCCGTTCCGTCCTTGTCGGTCGCTTCGATCAGGTGAATACCTTGGCAGTGTTCGACCTCGTCAGCGTCGAGGGTGTCGTCGCCGATGTTCATAATGTGGTGTTCGATATAGGCTTTCTTCTCCTCGTCGGTGAAGGTCAGGAATCGCTGGTAATCCATGTCGTTCAAACGAAAGCTGCGTCTCTCGACACTGGTCACGCGCTGGTAGAAAGTAATCTTTTTCATTGGGTGTACTCCTTTACAGGTTGAGTAGTGGGATGTTCGTGTTGTCTGGCGGTGCCATGCTTGCGGCCAGTTCCATGATGTCGGCCTCGGGCATGACCACCTCGTCGTCCTTGATGACACCGATGTCTTCGAGGTAACTGCGCCAGCTCCAGTTGCGACCGAGTCCTTCGGTCTTGGTCTTCTTGTCGGGTACGTACCACTTGCCACATCGGAAGCCGTCTTCCATGGCGATCGCTTGCCAGAGCAGGGTCGGATGCTTGGCGGCGAGCCAGAGGATTTCGTATTTCTTCGACGATGGGCAGAAGTAACAGGCCGACTTGACGGGGACAGGTAAGCCCTCGGTCTTGATGGTTCGAATGCAGTCGAGACGTTGCATCTCCCAGTCCTGGAGTGGGTACCAGTAGTCGAACAGTTCGCACTCGCCACTGTGGCGCTCGGCTTTCCTGGCTCGTGCCAGATCGGCCTTCGAGTTGTCGTAACCGATGACCTTCAGGACTGTCTGGCCCCGTTGCCATGTCGACATCGCCAGCGGGTGAGGTTCCCGTTTGTTCGGGCCTCGGCTGCATCCCTTGAGGTAGTAGTCCTGCGGTTGGACTTTCCACTTGAGGGAACAGGAGTGCATACCGAATGCGGGTGAAGGGATGGTCTGGTTGGACAGCATGTTCCCTTGCAGCGTTCGGTACTTGTCCGTGGTTGGGTTGTACCTGACGACGGTGATCTCTGGCATCCCGTGGTCGACCAGCCAAGCATCGAAGACAGTGATGAAGTCGTAGGTCTCCGGCTTCTCTGCTTCGAGGTCGGCGAACAGGATGAGATCGGGAATGATCTGGCGTCGGTACATTTCGATTAACATGGCGGTCGAATCAACGCCGCCTCCATAAGAAACGACGACCATCTGGCCGTCGTCGATTGGTGGGTCGTCCATGACACACCTCCTTGTGGGGACTGATTGTTACTCCAAGCTGTCGAGGTCGAGTTTCCTGGCCCGCTCGTCGATCATCTCCTTGATGTCGTCTTCGTCGAGGTCGGGGTCGTACCAGTTGTCGACGAACATAGCTTCCGATCCGCCAGTCATGATTTCGTCAGCAGGAATGCCGTACTTTTCGTTGGCGTAACGGTTGGCGATGGCGAGAAACCAGCAGTGACCGTAGTCCCTGAGTTCGATACCGAGTTCTTTGGCGGCGGCTTCGATGTTCTCTATCGTCGCCTCGCATGAGTCGCAATCCGGCTCCCAGAGTCCGTCGCGCAGTAGTTTCAGATCGGTGTATACGTGGCTAAGTGCTGCGGCAATTCTTTCCTTGTTCATAACTAACTCCTGTTCAAAGTCCGTGAACATTTCGTGAGGGTGAACAACGAGCCGCTATTCCTGCGGCTTATCGTCCCTGTCTACTCGTCTGAGTATTTCGATTTCATTTGATGTGATGTTGAATTTGAAATTGCCGGTCTCGTTACCGTTGAATCCTGAAGTCATACCCGAGCTAACCAACTTGAGTACTTCTTCGAGGGCAAGTTCCAGGTCGTCGACAGTATCTCCTTGGATACTCACGCTGAGTGTTAATGCTTTCCAGTCCATGATTACCTCCTTAAAATCCGGTACCGGGGAACACACGCTGAGCGATGCCTCGAAGGACGATCCTGTCCTCGGGGTTGGCACGATTCAGAATGGTGTTGCTGATTGCGAGATTGATAGCGTCGGCATGGCCGATGCGGGTTGCATAAAAGACATACTCCTGTGCGGCACCGATGATGTTGCGCAGTGAGATCGGCTCGGTGACTTCGACACTGGTGAAGGCGACACGGTGTTCGTGGACGTACTGCATGAGTTTGTCAGCGATACCGTAGCCCTTGAGTGCCGGTACCTTGCTGATCAGTACGCTCATCTCATCCTCCCGTCTCATGTAGTCGATCGGGATGAAGTTATGGAAGCGATTGAGCAGGGCACGGGACAGCACTCGGGTACCTTGGTAGAGACCACTGTCGTCACCCTGTCCCTGTGTGTTACAGGCAGCAACGGCACGGAAGAACGGGTGTGCCTTGATGCGTCGACCGCCATCATCGGTGATGGTTAGCTGGCCCTGATCGAGAGCGTTTTGCAGTGCATACAGTACGTCTGGCCTGCCGACATCCAGTTCGTCGAGAAGCAGGATGGTCGGTGAGTTCATCGCCTGGGGGAGAATGCCGTCGACGTACTTGGATACCGTGGTACCGTCGTCGTTATCCAGCTTGGTCTGGCCAACCAGATCGAGACGGGAGATGTCACCGTCGAAGTTGACCCGACGCATGGGCCAGCCCAGTTTGGCGCAGACTTGCTGAGCGAGGGTGGTCTTGCCGGTACCAGTGTGGCCATACAGCCATGCGTTCTTGCCTGCGATGAGGGTTGAGAGATAAGGCAGCAGGGTTTCGACGTTGAATTGATAGTGTTCGTCGGCCTCCGGTACCCATGGGTGTTCGCCATCCCATTCAAATATTGGGACTTCGAAACTCAGTGCGTTACGAGTGGTCTCCTCACTGGATGGCACTTCGAAGACGTCGTAAGCCATCTTGTATGTGATCTCACCACTTGGGATTGAGAGGTCGTCGTCACTGTCGTAACCGGCGATGGTGCCTGTGACCTTGGGGGTGTCGCGAGCAGCCTGCTTCAGTCTGGCTATCTCACTCTCTTGTTGCTCGGCCAACAGGCGAAACCTCATACCCATGTTGATCCCGTTGACGAGTTCGTTGATCGAGTACTTCGATCCGGCAGAGTGAAGCAGGTTATCCATCGCTGTCATCACACCCTTGTCACCGCTCACCTTGAGCATCTTGTCAGCCGACAGCGGCATGGCATCGGCCTTGGCCTTGATACCAGTGACATCAGCACTCGATGTTGTGGGTGTGGTCGGGATGGGTGAGGGGTTGTGTACTGCGGGTTGGGCTGTCGTCATGTCATCGTCCGTGATGATTGTGGTTGGGGGTTTGGGTTTGGGATCGCTGGCCTTCATGGCGTTGAAGGCAGCAGTGTAAGACTCGCCTGTCCACTCATGGTAACGACCGAAGCAATCAGCGTTGACTCTAACTGCGTTCGATTTATTGGTCATGGCGCTCACACACTGGTCGAGTACCATTTGGATATGAGACGGCTGAGTGATCGCTCGATAGATCATGTAGGCCAATGTGTGATTGGAAACCTTGTCTCGGAAACAGGTGGGCAGGGGCTTGGATATTTTAACTATGCCGTCGATGACCCAGTCTGAATTACTGAGAATGATTTCCCATTTGTATTTCTTGTAATAGCGTTTGAACGCTAGATGCCACCACTTGCGAAGCTGGGCACGATTATCTCTGTTTTCGTACAGTTCAATAAGGGACGGTAACTCCCTCGCTATTGATCGAGTAGCCATTGTATTAACTCTCCATGTTGATTAAACCGTCGATGCTGGACAGCATCAGGCTCCGCACTTACTCATCCTCTTTGAGTATCCCTGTGCGAGAACGCTTCGGTTTAAGTCCTTATGTTTACCAATGTGTAACCATTGGCTGTGATTTGCAAACGCTGGGTGACTAAGACATCAGCCAAGCGATCGGGTCGTCGATGGGATTGGATGAAGGGGTACGTTTGGAAGATTGGATGAACAGCTTGCGCTTCTCTATCGTGAATCCATAAGCGTCGATCTCTCGGGATTCCAGGTTGTCCTTGAGGAATAACAGGGCAGGCTCCCAGTCTTTCAGTTCACCATCGCTTCTGATGCTGATCACTCCGTCTTCCTCGACCGCCATTCGCAGGCATCCCAGTGCTACGCACACGGCGAAGTCGTAAGGTCTTTCGTTGGTCTTGCAGTAGTGGGAGTTGGAACCTTCATGTACGGATTTCTTGGGTATGAAAAAGGTTTCGTAACCCCAGTCTTCGTCGTGATTGTCAGGGTTGTACCCATTGAACGACATGATTTCTTCTGCGACGTCATGACTGTCGAAAAAACCCAGTGCATCATCGGCGAACTTAACATGGTTGTCTTTGTCGTAGGTGTGTATTGCCATTGGCTTCGTCTTGCCGGAATGCTCCACTGTCTTCGGTAGTTTCGGGTAAACCTCGCTCCATAACTGTTTGAATGTGTGCCACTCTCTCTCGGTGAAGTCTTTCCGTTCACCTTCCATATCCATGTAGTGTGTATATCCCATGATGATTCCTCCCTGTTACTCATCGAGGATGACTTGTTCCGAGTAGCACCAGCTCCCTTCTTCGAAGCTGAACATGACGAGGTTGTCTCGTATCGCTTCGACGTTGACCTGATCGACGCTGACGCCGTACTTCTCTCGGGGGTTGGGTGTCAGCTCCATCGTTGCGATGGTTCCCGTGATAGGTTCACCTCGTCCGAACGATGGCCGGTATCGAATGGTGTCGCCGACAGTGAATGTGGTCTTGCTTTTGTACGTGTTGATAGGCATGGCTCGTCCTCCTTGTGGCCATGTAAAAAAATGGAGGCTTCAGCCTCCGGTGTGTGGATTAGCGAGATAGGTCTCGGATATTGCGGAATAGTCTGGCTTCTTCGGGTGCGATTTCGACGATGCGCTGGACTCGATAGACATACTCACCACCATCCCACACCGCTCGCTGATCAGGGAACTCGTCGAAGCATGGATCGTTGTGGCACTCGTCGGTGAGCGCTTCGATGCAAGCCTTGTCCTCATTGCTGGCTTCGATGACGTGGTAGGTATGCTTCTCGTACTCGCCGATATGAAGGCGCAGTCGTACTAGGTAGAACTTGCCCTGTCCTTGCAGTCTTGGCAGCAAAGGTTCGTTGTCGTTGGGACGGATTCGCTCGGCGCAGTAGGCGTTGACCAGTTGTTGCAGGTAATGCTCGAACTGTGGAAGGTCTGGCCTGTCGAGTTCGATGTAAAGTCTGGCTGCGAGATTACCGGCCACGTCGTAGACGAATACGCCTGGAGGGTTGAGGCCACCACCTCGATTGAGGTAAGTACTCTCGATGACCTCGGCGTAATCGTACAGCCAGTACAGCGTCTCGCAATGACCGTCATCGTCACCGCTGATACCGGCAATGTTTTCGTAGTAGTCTTCGAGATACTGCACGAAGTAATACAGGTTCACTGCGATGTCGTGTGGGTTGGGTTGTTTCATTGTTGATCTCTCCTTAGAAATTCATCGACTCATTTTCAGAGGCGACAGCGTTAGCGGTGTCCACTTCGATGACGTAGTCGATGTAAATCAACTTCTCCGACTCGCGCATTTCTCGTCGTTCATCAGGTGTGTAATTGCCGCGTAAGTCATTTGCGAACAATTTAGATGCGGCCTCTGGTGACACAGCCGCATAGAATCCATGGGAGTTCTCCGTAAACTCCACTCGTCCGATGACTAAATACAATTTCATATCAGCTCCTTGTGCTTGTGATAGAACTTCCGGTGTTCTGCCTTGGCCTGTTCCTCGTCGATGTCGTGGGTGTCCTTGATGCTGGCGGCGATGGTCTTCCAGTCACGGAATTGATTGTCGACCGTGCCGTCTGAGTAGACTTTGACTTGTTCGACGTCTTCATCACCGTCGTCGAGCATGTCTGCCTCTGCATCCTCCATCGAGATATCTAGTGCCAGTCCGTCATCACACATCGCATAAGCGTCGCCGCACATGGTATGAATGACTGTGATGTAAGCGGTTACGTGGTGTAGTTCTTTCATTGGGTTTCCTCCTCTGTTACTACGTATGAATTGACCAGTCAGGGTCGTCGATGGTTCCGTGGTTGTGCAGGACACCGTTGAAGTAGCCCCAGCCTTGTTCGTCTGGCTCACCAGATGGCATCCCATACTGATCAACGAGGACGGTGTAACGAGCGAAGCCGATCTCCATGGGTAGGCCGGTTTCTTTGTCGATGTCATTGTTGTTCACGCTGATGACAGTCTTCATCATCACTCCTGGCTTCGACGATGTTCTCCCATTGCCACTCGTTCGAAGCGGGGTGTCACTGCGCTCATCCTCGGGGGTGAGGCATCGTTGTTGATAGCTGGCCTCCATGAGCCATGACGTGATGCGGTCGCGGACATAGTCATACTTGCGCATGGCTGTGGCGACGGCTTGCTGGCTGATCGAGTCGGTGAATACGATCATTGGTTGTCCTCCTTGAGTTCAAATCTGTTATCTAGTGTGTCCTCGTAATCCCAGCCGTACTCCTGTACCTCATCGAACACTTGCTGTCTGGCCTCGTGTTCGAGGGTGTCATATGCTTGAGTTCGTCGAGTGGTGTATCGGTTTCGATTTCGACGGTGACCTGCTCGCACAACGGTTTCCGTGTATCTGACTGATACTTTCATGTGAAATCCTCCATGATTTTCAGGCGGTGATTGAGTGGTACGCGGTTGCGGTATCAGTTGCTTGACCTTGTGCTGTCTGGCCTTGTCGATTCGTGCCAGTTCGCACTGAGCATCTTCGATCGCAGCGAGTTTCACGTAGTCCTCACCGATGTAGCCCCCAGCACGAGTCGAGTTCGTTGTTGTGGCGGTCAAGGATTCGATAACCCCAGCAGTCACCACGTTGCCATGTGTCGTATTCTTCGAGGACAGCGCGGACGTATTTCTTGAGCGGAGTTTTCTTGCTGCCCTTGAACTCATCGACGAGGGATTCTCGGCCATGAGATAACCGTAAAGACCACTGTCCCAGCCACACGAGAAAGGTTCGAGTGAGAAAGCCAGACCGCTGTGGTCGTACACGTAGACCTCGAACAAACGGCAGCCGTGTTCTCTGGCGTAACGCTTGAGTTCGTCGGCGTCGTTGAAACAGTGGCGATTGCCATAGCGAGGGTGGAATGACACGAGTTTGAGGTCTTCGTGATCTTCCATCGGGTCAGAGCACATATCGTCTCGCTCAAACTCGATGCGCAGGTGTTCCATTACGATGTCGTCCATGACAGCGTCTCCTTAGTATTCCTCTGGCAACATGATCGTCATGACTCGACGACAGGTTTCGGGATCACTCGGGTCTTGAGCGCCCATGTTGTAATCCGTGTCGAAGTAGTCGATCTTGAAGTACACATCGCCAATGTTGGTCTTGACCTTGCCGAAGTCGCGCTCGCCATACGGGTCGTTGTCTTCGGTGAAGTCGTCGAAGTCGGCGATGGTCTTGCGGAATTGGTGGTACTTGGTGAGAGCGTTATCGGGATCACTGTCTCGCATTGATGCGATCTTGTACTCGACACCTTGGGTGTAATAGAACTTGCCGAGGTCGTATGCTTCGTGGTTCTCAAAGCCCTTGCGCATCTGGTCATTGAGTTGAGCGATGGCCTTGCACATATCGCGCTGATTATCGTCCATGATGTTGATCTCCTGTCGCACATAGAGCGCCGCTGAACGACGTTATTGCGCTCGGTGTAGGTTGAGTTGTTGTTGGCCTGAAACAGCCTGAGAATGGCCGAGGTTTAGTCCCACCCGTACCTAATACGGATAACACTGAACCATCGGCCTAGCAAACGCTGGGAACCATACCTTTCAGGTATCCCTGTGTGAGAACTACCGGATTCGATGCGACGGCACGAGTTTCCACTGGCCTCGCATCCACACGATCTCGTAGGCAGGGATGTCCCAGTGTTGTTCGCGTTGTTGCTCACGTTGCTGTTTGTGTTGACGTTGTTGTGTGTTCATCGCGTTACTCCTCGCGGTTGTTGGACACAAAAAAACCCGCCGAAGCGGGTTTGTCGTCGTGCGGGTGAATCACTCACCCATGATCAGACCTACGAGCGCGGCCTTCTCGTCGATGCTCATGCCTGCAACCTCGGCACGAAGCTGGTCAACGAGACTGGGCTGGGCTTCCGCAGGTGATTCCTGCGCGAGAACCGCATCCATCGCGGC
The DNA here is from genome assembly GCA_964291505.2 of uncultured Kistimonas sp. GTDB lineage: Bacteria > Pseudomonadota > Gammaproteobacteria > Pseudomonadales > Endozoicomonadaceae > Kistimonas. The sequence goes on from OZ220219.1 coordinate 14,636, forward strand.
CAGTTTCTTCGGGTCTTTGGTGCGGCTACGGATCGTGCGCAGCTTGCCTGCGGGTACGGCCTCGTACTTGGCCATGAGCGCGTCGAGGTTCGTGTCGTTGTTGGCCTTAGCCTTCGGCTTGGCTCGCTTCGCGGCTTGCTCCTTCACCTGCGCTTCGACCTGCGCAGGAACCTTGCCTCCGAGCGCCTTGACCGTCTCGACGGCGAATGGGTTGGGTTTCTTGCCCTTGGCTACACGCGCCTCGATCCTGCGTGTGAGTTCTGCGCATACGGCTTCGTCACCGAGTTCTTTACGGGCTTGCGCGATATTGGCTTTCGAGATTGATTTTACGTCCATGTGAAACTCCTTCGCGAGAATCGCGGAATTGGGAGAATTACCACCAGACCAGCTCCGGTGGCTCACTGCCCCTTCTCATACTCTTCGAGTATTCCTACGTGTGAGGACGACAGGGTGCTGGATCGTGTGTTACGCCTAGTACTATGGCGACCGGCGCGATTTGTCCGAATCCATGAACGCGACCGCGTGTGAGAGGTCGGTGCCTTTCATGGGCACAAAGACCCCAGCAGAATCAACGACTTACGCGATTTCTGTGTCGCAAACGTGTCACACACAGGGAAAAAAACACGGTCGATCGAGGGATTACGAATGGGGGGGGGGCGGGGGGCGACCCGCCGACTGGAGTCCCGGCGACGGTTGCCATCCCTAGTACCGCGAGAATTTTTAGCAAAAACGAGAGCGAGGGATACGATCGTCGGAGTTACATTTATAAGAATTCCCCCACCTCGTTCCCTCTCTTGAACAAATCGCCTATCATCAACGCCTGCTTTCCTACAGCTCATCGAAATAAATACGACAACAAAAACACATGGAAGGATCTGTTTATGAGCTTCGAATCATCAAGACGACATGGCCGCTTCTGGGACGATGCTCAGAATCTGCATCGGATAATCAATGAATACCAATTCAATACCACAGGGAAAAACGAGCGGGATTTCGAGAATGGGTTTGCGTCAACATTGATGGCGCTGAAAAAGAACTTCAACTCCCAGGTTATCACCCAGATCGACAAGGCGACCACAGTAAAGAGCATTTATTGTTTCGGTAAGAAGCACCGTCCCGACATGACGCTGGATGAAAATGGCATAGCCGTCGAGCTAAAGTTCATCACTTATGCAGGCTTGAAGGATGCGATTGGCCAGGGTTATCTATACCGGCTCCAATACAGGTTCGTCTTCCTGGTATTGGTAATCAGTGAGGATCGTAGAACGATCTATGACGACCTGTGTGTGGGAAAGGAGAAAGACCTTGAGAACACCCTCCAGCATCTCGCAGATAACATGAATATATTCACTTACATTGTCCCGGCCTTCAATCTAAAGCCCGGCATGAAAAAGTGTTTTTCTTTCTTTGAGCCCGTTAATTCATGACGCCTGCTGACATGGGTAATGCACATTACTCATGTCTCTCACCTCGATAAGTAATAAAAACGATACCAAAGGAGTACTGAGTATCAACGAATTAATCCAACGATCCGTCGAATTAGAAGAAGCTCTCGCAATCCTGCTAGATATCCCACCTTATGACGATACGGATCGAATTCTATCAAGCAAAATCATGTGCAGTGTCTCGATGGAACATGCGCAAAGCCTGAAGATTCTGGTTGGTGCCAGTAATTTCACTTCTGCTGTCTCCCTGGCTCGATTGCAATACGAAGCCTTGGTCAGGGCCATGTGGCTTTTCTACTCTGCTACTGACCTTGCAATATCCAAGATCTCAAACAGACTCACACACGAGAATGAACGTAAAGCAAACAACCTGCCCATGCTGAGTGAGATGATAAAACAGTTAGACGGTAAGGCTCCGACCATTGCAGTCGATATGTTAAATGAGTTCAAACACTACTCTTGGAAATCCTTAAGTTCGTATATCCATGGCGGTATCCATGCAATAAACCGACATAGCCAGGGTTACCCTCTTCAACTCATTGACCAGGTCATCAGGATGTCCAACGGGCTCTCAACGATGACCGCAATGATGCTTGCCATCCTGTCAGGCAACGGCCTAATCGTCGACAAAATTCGCAAGATCCAATTTGAATTCAAAGACTGCCTGCCCGATCTCAAAGTCTGATTTGTCAGGCCTAATTTACGATGCACTATGGCAAGAGTCATATTGAAACTGGTTCAACATTACCGCCTGGCTAAATCGATCCGCAACCCCCGAGTACAGGGTATCAACGTATAGATACCCTCTCCCCCTCACAACGATAATCTCGATCAATATTCCGGGGCCAAAGACCGGTTCTTAACAACGACTGAGAGAAACCATGGCAGGTCAGCAGGGCGAGCAGTTCCCTCCCGAAGTTATCAGCAAGCTTCAATACTATGTTTACCGTCTCATCGACCCGAGAAATGGTGAAACGTTCTATATCGGCAAGGGGAAAGGTAACCGTGTCTTTTCCCACGTGCTGGGAGACATTGAAGCAGACTCCCTCAGTGAAAAGATGGCTCGCATCCGTGAGATTCATCTTGCAGGTTTTGAGGTGGCCCATGTTATTCATCGTCATGGCATGGATGAGTCTACAGCCTTCGAAGTCGAGGCAGCGCTGATTGACGCCTACCCAGGCATCAAGAACATCATGGATGGACATGGCAACGGCGAGTATGGAGCTATGCACGCCAGCGAGATCATCAAACGCTACTGTGCTATCCCGGCAGTTTTCGAGCACAAGGCTCTTTTGATCAGTGTTAATCGCAGTGCCGTTGAGTCATCCCTATATGAAGCGACCCGCTTTGCCTGGCGTATCAACCGGAAAAAAGCGGAGCTGGCGGATATAGTCTTGCCGACCGTGCAAGGGTTAATTGTTGGAGCCTTCATCGCAGATCGTTGGCTTGCTGCATCACCAGAGAACTTCCCTGGAAAGGAATTGATTCCTGGCCGTTACGGCTTTGTTGGCCGTGACGCACCATTTGAGTTATGCCAGCGGTACGTCGGTAAACGCGTACCTGATGAGTATCGAAAACGTGGGGCCGCTAACCCCATCAAATATACTTGGTAGTTCAAATAATCTGCTCATTCTGGGCGGAAACAATTACTAATATCCTGATGCAAGGCGAGACAAGAGATCAATTATTATCTGATAGATTATTGTAGCTGGCGATGCCCACATCGTCATAATGGAGGACTACCACCAGCTCTGGCTGAGAATCAGCTTAATTTATTGTCCGGAAATTGTTGATCTCTACAGAATCTATAAGCAGCACATCCTCGGTTTCTGGCGATAGATGCGTAGGACAAACCTCCATCAGAAGCGGCTTTCTTTGCGTTTGCTGTTCAAACAATTGTTGGGTATTCAGACCCGCCTTATGGCAAAGGCTATAAGTGTCCTCGAGATAAAGCAGGCATTCGGGCATGGCCCGCTGGAGATCTAGGATGGCCTTGATTGCTTTGCGCTCTTCATTCTTTAAGCGAGCAATCCACAGTGCTCGATTTTTCTGTTCGACCGGCTTTAAAATCTGGTCCCGTATGTTCTGCTGCCAAGCTTTAGTTTTCTCTATAATCAGGCGCGCCTCCTCAGGCTGATCGATTTGGGCGTGGGCATTGGCTATGCAAAGTGCACAGGTTATGGCAGCCTCAAAGTGCATTTTGAATAAGCTCGGTTCTTTGTAAAGGGCATAGAGATCACTCAAGCTCTGTTCGCAGATAGTCTGGAATAAGTACTGGCTTTTCCGTAGGTCACCGATGGCATTAGCAACCATTAAGCTATTCCCAGTGCGTAGACCTGAGCTCAGATTTTCCAGATTGGCCTGATAGTAAGTTGCCTGAATCATCTGCTGATAACGATGGATCTCATCAGCAGTCATCTGTAGTTGAGATAGTTTGGCATCCATGCGTTCCAGCTGGCGATGAATCTTGTCGAGCTTATTCATAACTATCGCAAAGCCAGCCACCGATACCGCCAGGTTGATACCCTGCAGAATCATGGTTGCCTGTTGCATGGATTGCAGACCTTGCAGCAGGGCATTATTTTCCTGAACAGTCTGGCTTATCCCTCCCAGTGCCTGCTGGTTGCTCTGGACCAACGTCTTTAGCTCCTGAAGCACTTTTTCCGTAGCCTCAGAATCCTGTGGGTAGATAAAGTGACGGACTATGGCACCAGCATTCGGATAGCCTGGAGCATTACGGATAGTTCCACCGCTAAGAACATAACGTGTACCGATGCCAGACCATAGCTCCTGCGGGATGACACGTTCCAGAATCGTGATGTCATTGGGCTTCATAAATCCACTTCCTCGGCTTTGATCCGAGCTCTGATAGCACCTACGTAAGCTGCACAGGGTATGGTTACCTTATAAGCGGTACCAGCCATGGAATGTAGTACACTGCCAAGCGCCAGACCCCAGCCAACAACAGGGATGACGGCTGCTGCAGCCCTCCCCCCTATGAAACCTGCAGCAGCACTTAGTCCTAGTGTGCGCAGAATATAAGGCATGCTGACATTAGCGACAGCAACATAGACAGCAGGCCCTACAGTACCGCCCTGTTTCAGGATATCCTTGATAGTAAATGCTTTGTCGGGTGCATTTTTTCTTATTTCTTCAAAGAAGCTTTGCCGGTCTTCAGTGCTCATTTTCTCTAGGGCTTTTTCGACCACTGTTTCTAATAGTGCCCACTCGATATCATCTATCTCTTCAGCGTCGTCAGTGTTAGCCCCCACTTTATCGGCTGCATCTTTGGCCAACTCCCAGTAGGTGACACCATGACCGCGCCAGAGATTGGCGGCAGAATGTCCACCCATAAGCTGCAACTCGCGAGCAATCTCGAAGGGATCAGTGCAGTTGGTATCGATGTCACTGGTGAGCTTTTCACCAATAATTTTAGATAAGAGAAGCAGCTCATCTTTCGTGGCTTGAGTGAGTATGTCGTAGAGACTTTTATCTTGCTTTGTGAAAGCTCTGCTCATTTTATTATTCCCTTTTCTTAAGGCATCCGTACAACCACCAACTCTCGAATACTACGCTGGCCTGGCCGGAACAGTCCGTACCTGCTTCGGTTCAAGGTTGCGGCCCGGACAGCGTAGCCTCTATTGACCACGTAGTCATACATGGTTTCTTCACCATCAATTTCAAGCCCATCGGCTAAGGTATTACCTTGATCGGAGACACGGAAAGCTACTCTCCCAGTTTTCTGGTTTTTCATCCGTACCGGATAGAGCCGATCGCCGTTTTCATGGAGCAGATAAAACAGGTTGGAGAACAGGGAAGTATCATCTTTATCGCTATTCATTATTACACGTCTACGGTCACTTAAATTCTTGTATTCTGCCCTAACTTAGCAGATTAGAATATGGCGTGTTTTGAACTTGTTTAAGAATTTAGTGTTTATATCATCAGATAAAAGCTTGTCAGACTTCAGGCCTTATGACCGAAGCTAGGATAACTAAAACTCATCCAAGTAACTGAGACCAATGGGGACAGAAACAGAAGCACTGCAAAAAAAGATACGTGAAGCTATTGGCCTACTTGGCTGGTCGAGCAACGATCTAGCAGACGTCATTTACCACCATGAAAATGACGACGATGATGAGGAAACTCTTCGAAAATTTAAGGAAACATTCAAGAAGCAGTTATCTCGCAAAACAACGAACCCGAAGCTTCTGGAAAGATACCTGTTGATCATTACTCAGGATGATAGGTATCAGAAGATAACCGTCATGCCGCCATTTATCGCAAGCGAGGAGTTAAGCTCATCCATGCACGAGGAGATGAAAAAAATCTCACGATCTATCAACAAGCAAATTAAAGAACGAGATCTTTTAGCACAATCGGAAAAGTGACGAGTCAATCATCGAGCGGCCAGGTTTGCTCTGCGTCGAAGGTCATCGTAACCATCTTGTCCGGCCTGTTTCACTACACATCAGACTTCGGCGAGCAAGTTTAGCTCTGGCGCGGCTTTTAACGATTTTTCCGGGTAGTTCTTGCAGTCATACTTCCTATCCAGGTGGGAAATATATTCATCACTGAGTGTCGTCACACTGTATTGATCACTGTTGCAGTGGATACAAGACCGTTCAATGGGAAAACGCATCACCATACAGTTGTCACAGAGATAGCCGGTTTCGTACCCTCGCGACCGGATGGTCTTAACCAGCGTCACAAGTGTAGCCAGTCGCTCCTTCACTCGCTGTCGATACTCTTTCCTATCGAGTTCCCGTGCCGAGCGCCTGTAATTTTCAGCTTCCCGACGCTTTTGGGCGTATTGCATCCTCTGCTTCTTATCACGCTGGCTCGCTTCTTTCACTTCAGACTTAAAGCGTTGGGTATGTGGCTCTTCATTCGGGTGATACAGCCATTGCTTGCCGTCTAAAGCGTCAAGCAGACGCTCTTCCATTATCGTGCGGAATCCAGTTTTTCGTTCCCTGAACAGAAAATCAAAGGGGCTCATCTGTATTAATAAATGAGGCAGCTGTTGGCCTTCGTATTGGAATGGCCCGCGATATTCCATCGCCTCCCCAAAGGTCATGGTGACAGCCAGGACATATCCCTTCACCTGAATCAGTGCAGCATCATGCCTTGGGCTGTCCATGTTGAAAGGAAACTTAATGGCATCATAAGTCAGCCGACGAGCATCGGTGATCTTTGGAGCCTGTTTGATACCGAAAGAAAAATCATGGAAGTGCTTTATATATTCTGGTAACTCAATCTCTCTGGCGTGCTCCAGTATCCGCCTGGCCATCCAGAACACGCAGCGTTCAAAGCTGGCAGGACACTCATGATCATCATCGACGACTTTAGAGACATGAGCGAAATGCTCTCGATTGACGCCCCCTTTCCTGGCCAGTACCGGAACATCACAAAACATGCAGACACAGCCACAGGCTTTGCCTCGGGGGACGTCTTCAACCGAAACAACCTCACCTGTATCGACCTGCCGGGCAAAAGGAAGCAGTAAGTCTTGCATCGTCTTGTATATCGTTTTTATGACTGCCGATGATATCAGCCTTGTTCGAGAGCTCTATCCAGAATCCAGTGCCACCACTGGCAGAAGAATATAGCGAATCTGGACTCGATGGCGCAATCAACTATAGATGTATACCCCGCTGGCACCCAGCTCGAAGATGACTATTCGACTTCTTAGGACTCAGCTGAATGAGCCCTAAGAATTAACCCGGCATAGGATATGATATCACTCAACCAGGTGTAGCTGAGGTCGACTTTTTGATGCTGGACCAGCTAGCTTCTGGCCGAGGGTTGTAATGAGCCGCTTATCTTCAGGACTCAAGTTTCGCCAGAATGCCAACTCATCCGGCAGGAAAAAGTCCTCTACCTTGCAATCCAGAACTTCTGCAATACGACGTAAAGATTCACCTGTGAAACCATGTCCCCGCTCAATCCTTCCGATACCGGTAAAATCCATCGGCGGGTTGCATTGATCAGCGACCTGACGCTGAGTCAGCCCTTTCTGTTTACGAATAATCTGGATTCTTTGACCTGGCGTTGTCACGTCAGAACCTCGACAACAATAACGATATGAGATCCACATCATGGCACGGTAACCACCCACTGCCAAGACTGTAAAATCCACCAATGAAGTCGATGGCAGTCTATAGTATCTGACAACACGGCCTCGTTCGGTGAGTTCAATACCTGAATCATCGCTAAGAGGTTTTTTACGTTTATCCCTGCCCCGAGATGAAGCACGCAAGCTTGATAAGAAGCTATTCAGCGTGTGGCCTCAGTTCCCGATCGATATCACCTGTTCTGGTCAGATACCCGTTCAGAGGCATCAAAGTGGAGTACAATGCGAGCCTCCGAATCTGCCACTATCCGGCCTGTCGAGGAACTGTTCGAAAACCATGACTACTAATCCGCATAACCTGGAAAAACCGACTATGCCGCAACGGCTACGGCGTCATGAACCACCATTAGAGACTTGCGAGCATTTGCGCATGTCCTTCAAATGCTCTGACATGAAACGCTCGCGCCTGTCCCGATTGATTCACTGGTTATTCAGAAATGACACGGCTTAGGATGAGGTAATTAATGAAAAGGGGCAAAGTCTTGCTTCAATCCGCGCTTCCATTTAGATTTATCGCGCCTGCTCTGCCTTAAGCCTACGGGGACGGCCTGTAGGCGGTGTGCTCAAAACGGGGCTTCATGCCGGGTCTATCTGCACTGCGACCCCAGAGTAGGCAACCTTTCGCTAGCCCTGCCGACATCTGTCAGGCAAGCTGAGGTAATTCGAGGCAATGGAAACTGCCCCTGATAGAACCGCTTCAAGCCTGGCATAGATTTGGGATTCGATTGGAACGATGATTAATCCCAACCATCCACGGCGAAGATGGCTGGGCTTGGCACAAACCCGTCATTTTATTTTGTGATCATGGAAACAATCACAGCGGTGACAGCGGCAGCAGCAAAAGTGACAACAATATATTTAATCAGACTCTTCGTATAATCATCCATACGCTTCTTTTTCGCCACAAACACCTCATATTTTCAGCAAGAGCCATGAGCCATGGCTGGTTTTCATCAGTTGCTTCAGGTGAACATGAGCAGGCTTATGACAGACTCATGCCTACGCACAACAGGATTACACCTAGCCGCCCAGCTGTGGGAGCTGAAGCAGGTCAACTCTACCGCCTTAGCTGGAGCCAAACCAGTAGGTAGGTTCCTGATAAAGAAACAACCCAATGGGATGATTGAGGACCGAAATCAGAAGTGATAATGGAAGGAATGACGGACCCAATAGCGTGTTTGAATCCGTCCGTTTTCTGGCTTACCCCTTGGCGATCAAATCGAGAATCTGCTGCCTTACATCACGCCCCTGGCTATCCTGATCGACAGCCATAATGAACAGGCACTGCCCATTACTGAGTTCCGCCCAACGGTTACCGATCGCCCGCTTTTCTGCGGAGTCATCGTTAGAGACGTACGCTTCCCCTTTATATTCAACAACCAGCATACGGCCATCTCTCAGCTGACATATGAAATCGGGGTAGAACTTACCATGGGCAAGTGGCAGCCAGAAGGATGACTGATCCCGCCTTACCAGGTTACGAATCCAGTATTCAACCTCGGTGAGACCATCAATCGCTTTCGCGCATTCATATTCCTCGCCAGACGCTTTCAGGTCTTCAATCAGGTTCTGAGGAAAGTAATGCTTTTGGAACTTGTAACGACCAGCATAGTAGGGAGGCCGTGAAGGATACTGATCCGGATTAAACGCATACACAAACTGATCCGAAAGGCATACCTGGCTATCTTCGGCCAGAATCGAGAGCTGGTACCCCTGCTCCTGGGCTTTTTTGCGATGCAGTTTAATCAGGTCTCCGATCGCCCTGACCAGCTGGAATTTATTTCTCACCAGTGCTGTTAAATTCAGATTGGGCTGATGCAGGAGGTGATTAACCAGCTTGGCCACAAACTGAATCAGCTCTCCCTGCAATATGTCTGGCTGCTTTAACTGCCGGTCAAGCCAACGCACAAGGTCTTGCTCAGTCACATCAAGAAAACCCTGGTTTAGTGGGATCACTTCTTTCTCATCGGCAACGGTATATGTGACCGTCTTACCATCCATATCAATGGCAAAGCTCTTGGTCGTTTCCTGCAACCGAAAGTTGGACAGTTCAGCGGGGTAATCCAACAAATTCCAGCCATTAGCATGCAACAAAAATTCCGACTCAACCAGCTCAAGCTCTTCCTGATAGTTGATACACAATAGGGGCAGGCTGCCAAACCGTTTACCATTCTCAGAGGGAGCCTTTGCAACCTGAAGGGTCTGGTTATGAATGCGAATGTCTCTGTTCATTTTCGCCCTGTCAACCTGACGAGTCATACCAGCGGCCAGCACATCCCGAATATTATTCGAGACTTCCCCAGTCACTTTCACAACCGTACGCCCTTCGCTGTCTTCTGACATGGCAACCTGTGTTTGCTCCGCATCAGAAAGCCTAGAAATATCAGGTGCGCTGCTCAACTCAAATACAACGGCAGGGGTTACCGCCTGGGCACGTATTAACCGCGCCGCATCTTCAATGTTGTCATCACCAAAAAGATCATCCTGCGTATTAACCAGGTTTTGCTGCTTCAGGAAGGATGCGACTTCCATTTCTTCGAAGCCCATAGCTATCAGCTTGTCCGTCAGCTCCTGAGCGGCATGTGTAAACCTTGGACTGGAAAGGTGGGCATAGGCACGGTTCAAGTCTTCAACAACACGGCGCTTTGCATACGGCATCCGGAGTACACGCCCCAGCAGCTGCTCTACGTCCTTGCTACTGGACACTTGTTTAACGGAACAAAACACATAGGCGAAGGAACAATCCCATCCTTCTTTCAGGGCTTCAATGGTAATGACGTACTCAATGGGACAGTCCTGCGCAAACAGGTTGATGCCATCCAGTTCACGCTGGTTACCTGTGGCAACAGCAATCTTCTTCTCGTCGATATTAAGCGAATCGATCAAGTACGCCTTCAGCACATCGACCGTGACATCACTGTTTTTGGACTCCGCCTGAAACAAGGCGATTGGACGAATGTAATCAGTATCCTTCTGGGCATCTATCGCCAACTTGTTCCGGGTGATCACGGCATCACGAATAGCTTCCTGCCAGTTCTGATGCTCACTGAGCATGATCGGCAGCTTGATCATCTCTTCGGCTTTTAGCTCTGCCGCAGACACATGAAAAAGTACGTTGCTGCCATTTGTGGCAGAAGTGTTAGGCGTCGCAGTCAACTCAATAACCGCAGCAGGGTGAACCCGACGCAAGGTCTCAAAGGTCAAGCTGGTACGGGCATTATGCGCTTCGTCGACAATCACCAGTGGTCGATGTAACGCCAGCAAGTTTGCAAAAGAATATTTAACTTTACCTATCTCGCGAGAACTGAGTCCATTTTCTCTGATATCGGCTTCAATGACCTTTTCCAATCGCTCCATGGCTGGATGGTTAGTGGGAATCTTGGAAAAGTGTGGCTCGAAGTTCTCATTGTAAGCATAAATTTTTCGGCCAGAGGTATCGGTAACGCGCAAGTTGGCTAGCGTCGAAACCACCACAATGGCCTTACTGCCGATATCATGGGCACGAATCTGCGTCACTTCGTCAATATCCAGCACCATGACTTGCCGGTTAAAGGCGGCATCAAGCCGCTCTCGATAAGGGTGGCCCGGTGTCTTGAGTGCTTCGACAGTTTGCAGGCGTATAGTATTCGTGGGTACCAGCCACAGCGTTACCGGTGCAGAGGTATTCAGATACTTGCGAGCAGCAATATCAACGGCGTACGAACCCAACACGGTTTTACCGCCGCCTGTAGGGATACGAAAACAAACATAAGGCACCTGTTCAAAGCCATGGTCCTTGTATGCCAGTTCTGGCATTCCCTGCTTTTTCAGAGCAGCGTCGTAGGCGTCGGTTACAGATCCCGTGGCCTGACAGCCAAGCAGAAAGCTTTCGAGCGCATCGACCGCTCGCTGCTGGTAATTCTTTAAGGCAAACATGTCTGACTCCTTGCTTTACAGCGCGCCGACGTCGTAAGGGATTTGTTTGAACGTAATGCTGGCTTGCTTGAGGCGACTTTCGCCCAGGCGGGTGGACTCGCCATAGATGACGACTTTTCGATCCTTATGGTCGTCTATATGGGGCAATTCACGCAATACTTTACCGGTCAGTACATTACCACTGTCTGGACGACGGTCACCCAATATCCCGTTGTAAAGCAGGTAGTGGGCCACATCATTATAAACACCGAGAAAGGCAGACGGAGTCGCTTGGCCCGCAAGCGGTGTTTTGGTTTCGATGTACCAGATGTGCGAAGCCAGCGTGTTGAAGTTTATTTCTGGGTTAAGGCAACCGTATTCGTCGAAGACTGGGGGGCCCAATTTGTAAAAACGGAACCCTCCGCCACCTTGCCAGGAGAGTACTTTTGAAACACCACCTTGCTCGCCATCTACGACTCTCTTCAAGCGCGGTTGACAGTGTGTCTTGGCATGCTCGCCAATTTCGATCCCAATGTAGCGACGCCCCATTTTATGAGCAACAGCTGCGGTAGTACCAGAACCTAGAAATGAGTCGAGGACTAGATCGCCTGGATTGCTGCCAATATCGAGCACTCGTTGGATCAGCTTTTCTGGCTTAGGAGTACCAAAGATATCTGAATGGAAAAGGGCAACCACTTCCTTTTTAGCGTCTTGCGTATGACCGACTTCCTCATAAGGCCAGAATGTTTGAGGAACTCTGCCTTGTTTAACCTCGGTCAGAAAACGCTTTATTGCTGGTGAGTTATTTCCCTCTTTTCCCCACCAAATACGATTGTCCGCATCAAGCTCCAACAGTTTTTCATGGGAATAACGCCAGTAAGTTCCTGGGGGAGGGCCGCTAATTGTTCTACCTGAAGGACAGGTGATTGGATATGTTCCGAGACTATAAAAGTTACGCGCAGAGAAATCTCCAGCTTTCCATGGGCCACGGGGATCATCGTCAGGGTTTTTATATGCTTTATTCTGCTTCTCAGTTCTAGGCATTGGATTTGGATGCCAGCGCTCTGAGTTTTTTGCGTACACAACTATGTAGTCATGATCAACTGAGAAGTGCTTGGCAGAATTCTTAGGTGAGTAAATTTTCTGCCATATCACCTTGCAAATGAAGTTACTGCGGCCAAAGACATCGTCCATGATGACTTTCAAATAATCAACTTCATTATCATCAATAGAAACCCAAAAACTACCATCTTCCGCCAACAACTCTCGCAGCAGCTCCAGCCTTGGATACATCAGGCTCAGCCATTTACTATGCTCGAGGTTGTCGTCGTAGTGTTCAAAAGCTGATTTGGTATTGTAAGGAGGATCAATATAAATACACTTCACCTTGCCCGCATAGAAGGGAATCAAAGATTTTAGTGCTTCCAGGTTATCCCCCTGAATCAACAAATTCTCACTAGCCTTGTCGCCATAAGAGAGTTCAGGCACCTCTTCCAGCAATCGATAAGCGCACCGCTGCGCCTGCGTCACAGCGTCGTCTTTATTAAGCCAGTGCAATATTGGCATGGTTGGCAGCCTATCTATCAATCATCAAATGTTGTTTATGGTATGGAGTGGGGGGAGGGTTAGCAATCAGGAAAAGCGGCTGTGCTCTCTCAGCCTGCCATCAACTCATAGCTTACGAGCACTGAGTGGTGCGCTATACCTCGAGTAACACCGGTTATCGTCACGGTATGGCCTGCTTGATTGCCCTTCTACTTGCTGTTAGCTTTCTCCCTAACTGCTCTGCCTTAAGTCTACGGGGACGGCCTGTAGGCGACGCGCTCGATGGGGCCTTGTGCCGGGTCTAGTTGCGCTGCGACCCCAGAGTAGTAAGGCCTAGGCTAATCCTGCCCACGCCTATGAGACATGCTTATAGGTAATGCGCGCCAATGGGGAGCTTCTGCTGATCGACCTGCGCTAAGATCCAGGATTAGTCCTAGCAGCCTTGTCGGCTGTTTCTCAACAGCCAACACATATGAATTACACCTGGCGTTTAGATGTGTCGTTTATGTCTCGAGATTACCGATGATTATGGCAAGGATGACGCCAATCGAAACAACACCGGCACCAAACATCAACAAGCCTCTCAAGTCGTTGTCCAAATCCTTCTTACCCACTGTCCACCTCTCATCTCAAACATAAGTGTTGCGTAATATTACTCCTGCCGTTCGTACTATTGGAGTCATTTCCATCTGACAAGTGAGCTTCTTCTGTCACCAGAAACTTCGCCACCTTAAGACCTCTACACAAAGGGCTCGAAAAACGAGCCATATGCTCCCATCATAAATTCTATTGATTACCAATACTAAGCCGCATTAATCTTTTAGTTTATAAAAAATAAATTATTGGATCACGGAGGAGCCATGGATAGCACTGATCCAAAGCTGTCACAGAAGAAGATTGACGAGTGTCTTGAGTATTTAGATATGGGTTGGTCGGTTATTCCGATCGCAGTCGATACAAAGAAACCGCTCATTAAATGGAAAGACCTGCAACAACGACAGCCTACCGAAGAAGAAATCACCGAATGGTTTACACGCTGGCCGAAAGCACAGATCGCTCTCGTCACCGGTAAAATCTCAGGCGTCTATGTCGTCGACATGGACAATGCCGAAGCCGAACAGAAAGCCGACGAGCTGGGATTCCTGTCACCGCTCCAGGTCAAGACACCCCACGGCAGCCACCGTTATTTCGCACACCCTGGCGACGACACATGGCGAGGGCCGCAGTCAGGCTCCAGTTCCAATGGTACCGTCTGGCCAACGGTTAATGGCCTGGACTGGCGAGGCGACGGCAGCTATGCGTTACTGCCCACCGTCGATGGCAAGTATGCGTGGAATATTCCCGAGGGTTTCGACTGGGATGACATGACCACCTGGCAAGATTATGTCCCGCCAGTTGCCGACGTCGTCACCATCTCCGGCACCTCGCTTAACCTCGATCTATCCGGCGTCAACGTCGACGGGCCGAGAGACATCTGGGAGGAGACCGCAGCCAGGGCATACAACTATCCAGGTGGCCTGATCCCACGAGGCGGTTCAGGGATCTACGACATGACCTTCCGTTACCTGGCTAAAGAAGCCCTCGACGTTGGCATCGGCGACGAACTCGAAGCGGCAGGCCGGGAGTACATGAGCGCCTTCTATGAAGCCCCGCTCGAAGAAGCCAGGTACCAGCAGAATCTTCGGTCGATCCGGCAGATGGAGCGAGAGAAACACCCCGAGCGATTCAATAGCCAGGGTGAATACATCGGCCACTTGGCTGCACACGACGCTTCATTACTAAAAAAAGAACCAGACCCAGCCAACAAGACCTGGAACCTGATCACGGGAACCAGGGAAGATATCAATCGCCTGATCGAAGAAGGCGGTGACATGACGTATTTGATCAACCCGATCCTTGCCGACCAGTCGATTATGCAGATCTCCGGTTATTCTGGCCACGGCAAGAGCTTGTTTGCCATGCTCATGATGTTCCAGTTGTCGCTCGGCAAGTGTTTACAGGGTTATCAGATCGAGCAGTCAGCCAAGGTTTTGTATGTGGATTTCGAGAACAGCCGCGCTGAACTGATCAAGCGGTTGACCATGTTTCAGAACATGTATGGTGAATCTGGCAACATTGAGATCTGGACACCGTGGGATCAGCCGGAAGACAACTTTAATCTTACTCAGCCAGAATGCAGGCGAGAGTTCGGGCACATGATTGAAACCGTGAACCCTGATGTAGTGGTACTCGACACGGTTCGAAGTGCGTTTCCTGGCCTCGAAGAAAACCGCGCTGAATCCTGGGCCGTGTTAAACACCATGCTGCTCCAGCTTCGCAACAACGGCTTTACGGTAATCTTTGTGCACCATACCAACAAGCCAAACTCAGACGGTACCGGCGGCTCAGAGGCAGGCAGTGCCAACCAGGTTTCGCAGGTCGAGCAACAGCTCCGTATCATTCGCATTTACGAAGACAAAGAGCAGGCGCTGGTGAACAACGGCTTGTGGAATGCCAGGTATGCCGAAATCATGCCGGGTGGTCAGACGCCATGGTATCTGCTGAATAAAGGCAAGCCCCGGGACGGTGCGCTACAGGCGGTCTTTGCTGTCCGTTCAGTTAAGTGCCGGTCAGGAAATGACGAGGTTCTGTACGAGCAATATTTCGGTATCGGTGAGCGAGAAGATGGACGATCCTTTCATGTATCCACCCTCTCGAAACGAGAGAAAGCCAAGCGCCGTCATGATGCCGGTCGAACCATTAGACAGATAGCGGAAGAACTGGGCATCACTATGTCAAAGATCAAGCGCTGGTTGGGAATTTAAAGGGGGCTTCCCCCTTTTTTCTCCACTTTTTTCAGGCAATAGCTTCGCCGTCAATCTGTGAGCGAAGCGAACAGTACAATCAGAACAACAACAATCAAACACTGAACAATACGTCTTTGCGCCCCCGCCAAGAGGGGCGCAAAAAGAGTGAATAACAGTGAACAAAGGGATCAGAGAGATTAACGCCGTTCACTTCGTTCTTCTTCGAATCTCTCCGATCACTCGAATCGCTTTTTAGGGTACCATATTTTTTAACGGAAGTATACCGCCGGGTTACGAAAACCAATCCTAAGTCAATAAGCAGTAACCGAAGGTTATTCTATAATAACCCTATGGCTAGAATCATTGTTACGGATGACGATGTACGTTGGCTGCGAGAGCACCACGAGTCACACTCCTACGAAGAAATGGCAGAGCACATGAAGTGCTGTGTCGACACGCTCAAGCGCATCCTTGCTCGGCACAACATCGAGCAATTCGATGGCGCGAAATATCAACCCCGCTTAACTCTGAAGACATGGCGACGACCCTGCATGGTCTGTAAGTCTACTGTCGCACGTCCAAAGAACCAGTACATCTGCACGGATTGTCGTGATCGACAGCGACGAGAAAACCTGCTCTGATTATATTGACGGGTGGCTCCCCTCCCTCTTGCGGGGAGGGAGCCCCCACCATAAGCTCATCTGTTTAGCCTGCTTTTCAAACGATAAGCATACTTATTTTGCCACTTACCATCACCGCCTCGATTATTCAGCGAAAAAAGTTTATTAAAATATATCCTTATGGTTGAAATGCCAGTTCTGAGAATGTAACACTAAAGATCGAACGATGTTAACGGAGCCTGTATGGATGCTCTGTTGTCGATGTCAGCCAGTAACAACTCCGCACCCGCCGTTGCAGCATAAATAAACTAAAGCAGCGAGCGTCAAATGGATATTCCCCTTTCCGCTCTCCTCAAAAAAAGATGGATAATCCTGCTTGAATCACTCATTCACGAATGAATGCTGCTCAAGACATAGCTATAAACTCAAGGAAGAAGCTGAAAATGAAGCAAAAAAAACAGGTGCGAGACCGCATAGTATTCCCTAACGAGGTATCTGAAGTCGTCGGCGTATCAGATCGCACCTTGCGACGCTGGGAAAAAGAAGGACGATTCCCTCGACGTTTCAACCTGGCTGGCCCCGGATCGCGCTGCGGATGGAAAGAATCAACAATCGATGAATGGATGCAGTGCAAAGGGGTGTAATCACCCCTCCTCTTCAAGCACATTCTTCTGCAGCCAGGCTCCCCATTTCCGCATAGGCTCTACCGTTTCGTCCCAGTGCTCATTGTTATCATAATTGAAATCACCAACACCACGGGTTTTCACCCCCTCCTCATACGTCCGATCATGGTCATGAATAATGGACGCCTCCAACTTAGACATTCCGACTCCCCAGTCACCATTGCGCATCGCTGTCTTACAGGTATGCCGAATATGCTTGGGCGCAAACTTCACATCCATTTCTACCATCTCCCGAGCCAGCAGGTCTCGAAGCCGCCTTACGGCCTGACGCAAAGCGGATTCCGTCAGGTATTGCTCCCCGCCCGAATGCCTGGAAACGAACATATATTTGTAATGTCCGGTTATAGGCTTCAGTCTGTGGATAATCTCCACAGCCTGATCATTGAGCCAGATAACGTGCAACTGGGATTCGTACTCATCCAACGAACCCTTTTTGCGATTGCGCAAAATAAGAATCCGGCGCTCCAGGTCACAGTCCTCCCATCTCGCTTCACGCAGCATGATCATCCGCTGACCGCCGGTTGCAAAGAGCAACTTAAGGAACAGATCAATGACGGGTGACGTCACCTTGATGATGTCGTGCCAAAGATATCGGATCATATCCAGCTCAAGCGTCACCTTGTCCCGCTTCGTCTTGGGTTGTGCCGCAGGAACTTCAGCGGTCGGATTATGACCCGCCACCCGAAAACGAAACGGACTCGCAACAAATTCAGGGTCGTTATCGTGCAGCGCGCAGTACTGGAACATCATGCTGATGTAGGTCTTAAACTTTGTCGCCTGCCGCCTGTTATCACGATTACCGGTTGCCCGACCCAACACCCTGGCAATGAAGTGTTTGACATGCTCATTACTGATTTCTCGAAGCGGAAGACGATGAAACTCTGAACCGATATCTTTTTTTAGCTGGCGCACCGCCTCGGAGGCGTAGGATGGCGTACACTTCTGGTAAAAATAATGCTCGGCTACCTTTAAAGCATCGCCTACGGTTCCGTCGCGATAACCGCCCCCGATTGCTGGCACCGTTCCCACAAAAACATTCTCACCCGACCGTATAGCAGTCACTCGCTCCAGATATCGATTTGCCGCTGCCTTGATCGAGTCAATGGTACCGTCATAAGTGGAGAGCTTGGTTTTTCTACGCTGATTATTGATGACCTTTATATGATAGAGCTCAACGGTATCCCCTCGCCGAATCGCAACCAGTGCACCATCTCCTCGCCCACCTCGGTAGAGCGTTTTCTGCTTGCCCGACGCTAACTTATTGATTTGATCCTTCAGAGCCCACCATTCAACCTTCATAATCCATAACCTTTTCTTACATCCTTTTTCCCTACCTTAATGGAAGGTAACGTCCAGAAACCATGACTAACAGGTTGAAAACTTTTTATTCGGCCTTTTCAAACAGTCGTTTGACAGGCATACTAAGCCGCCTCAGACGTCAGGCCTTAGCGTCCGGAAAGGATTTAAGGGCTGTTTAGGGGCTGTATTGAGGGCTGTTTCTCATGTCCAAAGAGGGCTTTTTCTGTCATCAGGCGTACATCGATGTCAGTATGACTACGTATGGACAGAAACATAAAAGCCTTTAGAATCAGCCACATAGTCTCAATTTGTCACTATATGCCTGGGTAGCTCAGTTGGTAGAGCAGCGGATTGAAAATCCGCGTGTCGGTGGTTCGATTCCGCCCCTAGGCACCATATCAGGAAAGCTCCGTTGCTCATCAGCATCGGGGCTTTTTCGTTTGATTGGTGTTGAAAGTCCATTCAGCAAAAAAATACTAACCTCTCTCTTGCCCTCACTCTCTAGTTATTGCACCTTCGAGTCTATGTCCTTGTTATGCTAAGCGATATAAAGTGGACCGAAAAAAGGTTTTTACGGTCGCAAGTTAGCCCCTTGAATTTTGCACTTTAGCTAAGAGTCCCAGCCTCATGAATGAAGTCGACATTAAGCTCCACCTTATCGACTACTTGCTTAGTAAGCATGATGCTTCCTGCATGGTTATAGGAAGTGAAGTGAGCTTCTATTTTGGATCTAGGCGTGCAGATATCGTCAGCGTTTCAGGAGAAGAGGCAGCGGTTTATGAGATCAAAAGCGCAAGTGATAACATCGATAGGTTGTCATATCAGTTACAAAGCTACAGAGATTATTTTGATAAATGCTATGTGGTCTGCGAAGAGTCAAACCTAATGCGAGTACGCAAAGCCTGCCCGAAAACCGTTGGAATTATTGTTGTTAGTGATGAGTCTACTACACTTATACGCAAGTCATACCATTATAGAAAGCATGATAAACTTGTATTGCTGGACTCTCTTAGTATTGCAGCCTTAAAACAGCTCTCCACAAAAGCCCGAAATTTATCAAAAGCGGAAGTTTGCGAGGAGATCTCACAGCATTTCACTCTACATGCAGTCCGATCTTTATCTAGGAAGCACCTTTACAACAGACTTAAGGATAGCTATTTATCCTTCCTGAACGACAGGGGGAAAGCTACAAATGCGGATGACCTCATAACTCTCTCACGAACTCCCCCTTCCCCGCTGACTTAACTTGCCACGCGTAACAGTACCCGGCTTGTGACGTAATAATTAATACGTACTGCAATCCAAAAAGATGGACTACGCCCCGTAGGGTTTCCAGACTTAGCGATCTGTATTTCTGAATCTGCCCATGTGTGTAAAGTTTTGTACCTTCGATCATTTACCATCTTCTCTGCGCATAGGGGATAGCTTCCTTCATGACGTCGATAGCGCTTATAAATAAACTCCTTATCTAGTGCGATGTCGATCCTTGGAACGAAATTTCCCCCTTTAATTTCAACTTGCTCGGTGTTTATAGAGGCGTAGTCTCCATAATGTAGAACAACCTGTTTTGAAGCCTTCTCGTAAACCGCCTCCTCAAATATATCAAAACCGCCTTCTGTATCGCCGCCAAGAGCTGCTGGACTCCGAGGGAAGGATGTTGCAAGCATCACAGTTCTTTCGATACCAGATATACCTGCCAAATTCTGCGATGATCTGACAAAGTGGCCTACGACGTACTCCTCATTGACACCCCGTATGTAATTCGCATCCAGAAAAACTATCAACTTGCAACCAGCAGCCATACTACTTGTTATGGGAGTCACGTAGTTACATATATCGTCTAGATCATATGGAAGTCGTACCGCCAAGAACTCCTTATCTTGCGAAACCTCACGAACAAATCGCTCAACCTCTTGAAAATCTTGCTCATCATATAGGTGAACCATCGGTATAATGTTCAGATCGCTATGCACATTCAAAAACAACTGCCAATTACTGTAGCCCTTATCTTCATCAAGTAGCTGATCTATCTGAGGGTTTCGGTACTTGTCATCGGTACAAAGATCCAGAACGAATGGTCGCCCCTTCTGTATTTCACCAATTCTAAGCATTCTCTTGTAAATATCGCCATCTGGCGCCTTGGTAGTCTTCCTAGATTTTGTCAACTCATAAACAGGCAAAATCTGATCCATGATCGCAAAGCCCAAGCTATCAAACCCTCTAAGCTCAGCATCTCTCGTTTTGATCAACGGATGATAAACAACCTTTTCGATAAAGCTCACAAGTTATGCCCCTGATACCCTAACTGCTTAGCTCTGATCCTCACTGCCAAAGCCGATACCTGAAAGTGATTAGCAATCTTATCAACTTCACTAGACTCTCTTTCAATGTATCGCCTAAAGCTTTCCGCGGGCATAAGTAACTCAGCTGCGAAGCCATTCGCCTCAGCCTCCATTGGGTTAGTTTCACCATTTCGGAAAAAGGCAGCATCTGAAAACTCATCGCACCGCATGCTGTGCTTTATAAAATGACCAAGCTCATGTGCAATCGTAAACCGTTGACGGTTTGGATGGTGCAGAGAGTTTATCCGCATAATCCACTCACCGGTTTTCTTAACTTTCTTCAAACTACCGGAATCTTCGCCCTTCATAGGCTCAAAAGACATTTTGATGCCTAATGCTTTTGACAATTCCGCAACATCAAGAGGCTCAACATTGATACCCCTCTTTTCAGCGAATGAGAGAAGCTCAGCAGCTCCAGCAATATCACTAAAATCCTTTGCTACCTCGGCGGGCTTCACAGACCCTTTTCTTTTGATAAAAGCCATTTCATTCTCCGAATAGCGGTGGTGTCAATCTTATCGAAGAGTCTGACTGCTCTTCCTTATCAAGCTTGGATATTGCCTCTGCAATATTCTTTATATGCTCTTCCTGCTCCGATAACCTATCCGAAATCTCTCCAATTTTTTCATTTTGCTCTTCAATAGCTTGAAACTTTGCATCCATATCAGCTTCGTAAGGCCCTAATCGCACTTTTACATTGGCCACTAATATTTCATGAAACTTTTGACTATTAACAAAATGATCCATTTGCTCCATAGCTATCTGACTTGAGATTTCACGAGCGATAGTACGCGAGCTATCTTCAGAACTATGCCTGACGACAAAATATGCAGCAGCTCCCAACAAACCGATGAGCGCTATAAGTATTGTTATCACTGTTCCATAAAATGAACTCTGCAATGAAAGGTAATCATCCAAACTGATGATCACTCCATTCTGTACTAGCTCCCCAACCTGATAAGAGATATAGGGTTCAAGCGGTTCAACTGGAGATTTCAGTACATATTTATCGACCATATCTGTGTACATGCTGAATTCTGGTCGCGAATACATCCACACACAAACCATCACCCATAACAGTGTTGTAACTGCGCTTGAAAAAACTACAGTCCAAAATACCCACTTCACTATTTTTCTATTGGGAACGCTTTGTTTTGCACTATCGCGCTTTGCAGGAGAGTCAACAACGCTCTGATCGATCATACTCATATGCTAGGACTTCCGTATCAGGAAGCACATTATATTGAAATGCACATTTCCTTTCATTGATCCGACACGTAAATATGAGGCTATAGTTAGACGTATTTTAAATAGATATTACCTCTGTGATTTCCCTGACCATAAAATTCCACAATGTAAGCCATCCATACTTCCCCAGTACAGCAAACCGCAATACACCCGTAGCAGCCCCTAAGGAATATTCTCTACGTTTTCCTAGCCACACGCTGAACGCAAACTCGCGTATGAACAACTGCCCTTCCCTGCCCCACATCACCAGAGCTTATCAAGCCATTAAGTTATAGCTGGTATCTATCTCAGGTAGTAATGATCTGATGATTCTTGCAGAGGCACTACAACAGATCATTCAATATACGACACCAACCGATCGGTATGAGGTGTCGCTGGTACACTCGTCCTTAGTTGTAAAGGACTAGTCGATCACTATCTCGCTACGGGGCAAGCCAATAGATATGAGTGCTGCCAGTGCAATAA
>OZ220220.1:0-16065 GCA_964291505.2 uncultured Kistimonas sp.
CACTATCTGTTGGTGAAAAACATGAACAGGGTGAGCGGATAGTTTGTCCAGAAGGGTGTGACCATGTTCATGATGTAACGCAGCCAGACCATAAGGACTCTTGCGCTACGCATATTTTTGCCGGTAATGAAGCCTCATTCAGCGAAGAGGAGGATCTTGGTGGCTGGGAGATAGCCAGTGAAGATATTCCTCCACAGGAAGACAGTGGCAGTAAAGATCAGGCCGGTGAAATACAGTCGCGGATAACAAAACATATTCCGATTGATTCTGGAGAAGACTGGTCGGACATTGTTATTGAGCTACCAGAATTTTCGGATAACCCTGATCTTGAACTTTTCAGGAAAAAGTGGGTTTTTGAGGGGTTCAGCAAGCTCTTTGAGGCGGGCTCCCGTGCGGGTACTTTGTCGGAAAGCTTTGTGACCGGTTATGTGACTGACCTGTATGCAGATCCGATATTAAAAAGTTCCCGTGCCTCTCAATTATCTAAACCGAGTAATTTGTCAAAAGTCCTGCAGAATGATGCTTTATATGAGCAGATTGACAGCCGGCTGGAAGAAAAGGTTTTCTATATCCGGCAAGTGCTGGAAAGTTATGGCTTCCTGATAGACAGCCATACGTTTGATGGGGAGCCTGTTTCTGACAGTGGCTATGAAGATAATGATGCTGCCTCCATTGATGAGGCAATGCTCCTGCTTGATGACCTTCTTTATGCCAGGGATGAGCCCATGGGCTACTACTACGCCAGCCTTCCCGGTAAAGAGCTTCTTACCCGGGAGCAGGAAGTAGAGAATGGCAGGCGCAGAGAAGCAGCCCGGATCGCCATCATGGAGGCATTGTCTGAAGTGCCGTTTATCTGTGAGCTTTTTGCTCATCTCTGCCTGGAAGCACTTCGAGAGGATAACCCTGAAAAGTCCCTTCAGACAGTTGTTGCTGAGCTGCACATCGTCTCAGATGAGGACAGCATTGAGGAAAGAGTCACAGGTCCCCTGTTCTTTGATGAACAGGAAGATGATGACGGTGAGCTGGAGGAACCTGGTGAGGAATACCCTTATGAAGCAATTGTTGAAGTTCTTGAAGTTTTCCTCGATGCACCAAGTTCATCACATCAACCGAATGTACAGAATGCATTCAAGAGTCTTGTACTCACTGAAAATGCACTGAACATATTAGTTAAAGCGTTGTATCAGTCTATTGATAAGGTCAGTGACCTCAAAAAAATGCTGGTCAAGCTTTATACCCGGACAATCAGGATTCCACGTGCTGCAGCGCTCAAGGCTGCAGAACAAGATCCAAGCAGCGAACTGAACCATCAACTTAAAACAGAGTACCCTCTTTGCGCAGAGAAACTCGATCAGCATACTGATGAAATCAACAGATTTCAGGCACAGATACAGAATATAAGGCAAAAAATAGGAATTGACTCCCAGAAACTACTGGATATCAGCTCTAGGGTAAAAAAATTGCAGCGGGATATTACCGCTGCACGAGATGAAATGATTACCTTCAACCTCAGACTGGTGCTTTCAATTGCCCAAAAATACAGCGGCAGAGGGCTTGATCATGCTGATCTGGTTCAGGAAGGAAATATTGGTTTAATGAAAGCCGTTGAAAAATTTGATTACAGGAAAGGGTTTAAATTCTCAACCTATGCCACTTGGTGGATACGCCAGGCCATTACAAGGGCTATTGCAGATCAGGCCAGAATTATACGCATACCTGTTCATATGATTGAGAGCCTCAACAAGCTGAAATCGGAGAATAGAATACTGACTCAAAGATTTGGCAGAGAGCCCAAGGTCTCTGAATTGTCAGTAATACTCGATATGCCGGAAACCAAGGTAAAAAGATTGAAGCAGATTGCAACCATGGAGCCTGCAGATGGAACAGACTGTTCTATGAACGGCTTTGTGGATTGGGCTGCCATATCTCCTGAAGAACTCATTATTGATCATGATCGAGACACCAAGCTTAAAGATCTCTTGAAGGGGCTGACAGATAGAGAAAAAAGAGTGCTGGAGCTTCGTTTTGGAATTGATGCTACAACTGACCTCACTCTAGAAGAAGTTGGTCAGCAGTTTGGTGTTACCCGCGAACGCATCAGACAGATTGAAGCAAAGAGTTTGAAGAAGCTCGCTCATACAGCTCGCTCAAACCACCTCAGAATATTTGTTGGAAAAGAGCCGGTAGCCGTTTAAAAGGCCAGGGAAGGAGAATGACAGAGTTGAATAGAAGACACGCGCCACCTAAGGCCGGTGCAATGATCGAGGCACTACGTGGCCTTGGTTATACGACAGCATCTGCACTTGCAGACATTATTGACAACAGTATTGCTGCAAGAGCCAGCCGGGTTGATATCAATTTTATATGGCAGGCAGAGCAGAGTCGTATAGAAATCTTGGATAACGGTACCGGAATGGATGCCATTTGTCTTGATAAAGCAATGAGGCTGGGTGAGCTGAACCCTCTAGATGATCGTGAGGAATCAGATCTTGGTCGTTTTGGCATGGGGCTGAAGACTGCATCCTTCTCTCAATGCCGGAGCCTGACAGTTGCCACAACGCAGAATAATCAGTTTAACTGCCTACGCTGGGATCTTGATGTACTGGTTAAAAGCTCCGGTGATGGCTGGTATATGCTGGAAGGGCCGTCAGAGACAGGGCTGCCCCTGGTAGAACCCGTCAAAAATATCGATCACGGAACACTGGTACTCTGGGAAAAGCTGGATCGTATTCTTACAGATGGTTTTACTTCAAATGATTTTCTGGATCTAATGGATCAAGTTGAGCAACATCTGGCGATGGTGTTTCATCGATATCTTGAAGCTAAAAGTCAGCGTTTTGAAATTTATATAAATGGCAGCAGGGTGGAACCCTGGGATCCATTTATGACTGGCCACCCTGCTAAATCGTGGAACTCACCACTAGCATCTCAGGCTACTCAAGGTGGCTCAGTAGACGTTGAGTGTCATGTTTTACCTCATAAAGACAGGCTGACAGATAAAGAGTTTGACTCAGCAGGTGGACCTGATGGGTGGACTGCACAGCAGGGTTTTTACGTCTATAGAAACCGCAGGCTGTTACTTGCTGGCAGCTGGCTCGGACTGGGTAGAGGTCGATCCTGGACTAAAGAAGAAGCGCACAGGCTTGCACGCATCAGGCTGGACATTCCCAATACTGTGGACTCAGACTGGAAAATAGATATTCGCAAGGCAACCGCACGTCCTCCGGTCAATATGAGAAAGTGGTTGATGCGCCTGGCTGAAGATACTAGGGCAAGAGCCAGGAAAACTTTTGCATCAAGAGGCCGACCAACAAGAACTGGTAACAGTCAGACTGTGTTTCAGGCGTGGCGTGCTGACCAGACATCAGGTGGCGTACGTTACAGAGTGGATGACTCGCACCCTGCAGTCAGAGCTGTACTGGATGATGCAGGCTCTCTGTTACCGCAGATTAAAGCCATGCTAAGAATACTGGAAGAAACTATTCCGGTTCAGCAAATATGGCTGGATACAGCAGAAAATAAGGAAACACCACGTACCTGCTTTGAGGGTGAAGCACCATCAGAGGTGGTTGAGGTGTTGACTGTCATGTATCAGAACCTCACTCGTAAAAAAGGTTTCAGTGCTGAAGAGGCTAAAAGAAAGCTCCTTCAGACAGAACCGTTTCATGATTATCCTCAGCTGGTCGCATCACTGAAAGAGTAAGCCTGACAAGGAAAGGAAAATGGCATTAAATCCCACTGAACAGAAAGTCCTCATCTTCGTACAGAATATGCTTGAGGCAGAAAGTCAGGTGACTCCAGCGATTATTCAGGAGCAGATGAATCTTGTCCTGAATATGAAAAAAGAGTGGAGAGCTGACACAGATGAGAGTGCGGTTATTGCTGAGCTTATCCGCAGAGCCAGCACATGGGTTGGTGATGACGCATTACTGACCAATGACGAAGGCCATATTGCCTGGCTGAACCAAGACCGTAAACAGGGCTGGCGTTACTGGCAGCGCTACCGTGAGTACCAGGAAAAAAAA
Organism: uncultured Kistimonas sp.; assembly: GCA_964291505.2. Classification (GTDB taxonomy): domain Bacteria; phylum Pseudomonadota; class Gammaproteobacteria; order Pseudomonadales; family Endozoicomonadaceae; genus Kistimonas. The sequence goes on from OZ220220.1 coordinate 4,026, forward strand.
CTGTCCTGGAATATTGTTGAAGGACTGGATAAGTCAACAGATCAGATTCTTGGCAATCTGGAAGACCCAAAAAGGCAGGGATCATGGGACCGGAGAGGTCTGGTTGTTGGACATGTGCAGTCGGGGAAAACCGGTAACTATACAGGCCTGATCTGCAAGGCCGCTGATGCCGGTTACAAAATAATTATTGTGCTTGCCGGCATGCATAATAACCTGCGCTCACAGACTCAGATACGTCTGGACGAAGGCTTTCTTGGTTTTACTACTAGTGTCATTCAGGATGAGATGCACGTAACTGGTGTGGGTGAGATCGACAGGGATCCATCCATACGCCCGAACTTTGCAACCAACCGTTCAGAAAAAGGTGACTTTAACAGCAAGGCAGCAAGGCATCTTGGTATATCACCAGAGGAGCGCCCCTGGCTGTTTGTTGTGAAAAAGAACAAATCGGTTCTGGAAAGGCTGCTGAAGTGGATTCAGGATCATGTGGCAAATACCCAGGATCCTGAAACTGGCAGAAAACTTGTTACCCATCTGCCTCTTCTGATCATTGATGATGAGGCTGATAATGCATCGGTGGATACTGGTGACCAGGCTTATGATGAGTTCGGTAAACCTGACCTTGAACATGAACCTACAGCCATAAACCGGTTGACCCGAAGAATACTTCATAGCTTTACCCGTAAAGCTTACGTTGGCTATACAGCGACACCATTCGCCAATATTTTCATTCACAACCGAAGTGAGACTGAGAAAGAAGGGCCTGATCTTTTTCCATCAGCCTTTATCGCAAACCTTTCAGCATCATCCAGTTACATCGGTCCTGCAAAAGTATTTGGTCGTTCTTCTGAAAATGGCAGGGAGGGAGGCCTTCCTCTTGTCAAAGTAGTAAATGACCATTGCTCGGAAGATGAAAAATCAGGTTGGATGCCAACCAAGCATGAAAATGGTTATTACCCATCAAGTGACCAGCAGCATGGTATACCTGAGTCCCTGAGAGAGTCAGTCGATGCATTTGTGCTTGCCTGTACACTGCGAAGGCTGAGAGGGCAGAAAGATGAGCACTGCTCCATGTTGATACACGTCACGAGATTTACATCCGTTCAGGGGCATGTGAAAGATCAGGTGGCAGCTTATGTGGACTGGCTCAAGAAGCGTCTGGTACGACGGGTTGATCATGACGCAGTCATTCATCAACTTCGCCTGCTCTGGGAAAGTGACTTTCTGACGACAACTGGATCCATTCACGCCATGCACCCTGAAATGGTGGATGAAAATACGCTGACCTGGTCGCAGGTAGAGGAAGAACTTTCAGACGCGATTTCAGAGATTGAAGTAAGAGCGATCAACGGTTTTGCAAAAGAAGCGCTCGATTATGCGGACAGTACCGTAGGTCTGAAAGTCATTGCTGTTGGTGGGGATAAACTTGCCCGGGGGCTGACTCTGGAAGGGCTTTGTGTCAGTTACTTCCTCCGTGCATCCAGAATGTACGACACTTTGATGCAGATGGGGCGCTGGTTTGGGTATCGTCCGGGATATCTTGATCTATGCAGGCTGTATACAACCATCGATCTTATTGAGTGGTTTGAACATATTGCAGATGCATCAGAAGAACTGCGCGAAGAGTTCGACCTGATGACTGCAAGTGGAGCGACTCCAAAGGAATATGGACTGAAGGTAGCTTCGCATCCTGTCCTGATGGTTACTTCCCGATTAAAAATGAGGAATGCTCAAAGCCTGTACCTCTCCTTCAGTGGGCAGTCTGTTGAAACAGTCTCTCTTTTAAAAGATTTAAACTCTCTGGAGTCAAACCTGCAGGCCTTTGACAGCTTCACAGCCCGCCTGGGTGAACCTGAGCAGATTCCAGACAGAAACCGAAATGGCAGTAAGAAGTCTGGTAATGGTATTCAGTGGACCAATGTGCCAGCAGATGATGTTGTCCAGTTTTTAAGTGAATACAAAACTCATCCAGATGCCACGAAAGTCAACAGCAGGTTACTTTCAGACTTTATCCAGAATATGACCAGAGAGCACGAACTGACATCATGGACAGTAGCCGTGATTAATGGAGGTCAAAAGAGGAATTACTCAATTAATGAGTCCAGTACCGTTCGGCTGGTAAAACGTACACCTAAAACGATTACTGAGGATCGCTACTCCATTGGAAGACTCCTGTCGCCAGCGGATGAAGCATTGGACCTTGACGACGATGCATGGAGTGCGGCACTGATGGAAACCCGGAACAGCTGGAAGAATGATCCTGCCCGGTCAGAAGGTGCTGAAGGTGAGCCGCCAAAGGAACCTAATGGTCCTGCTCTTCGAAAAATCAGAGGATTTGGTGCAGGTCATATAGCCGGGCATCCTGAACGTGGACTTCTGCTTATCTATCTGCTGAGTCCAGAGGGTGTTGATGACAGCTATGACGATAATACTCCGCCAATAGTGTCGTTTGGTATCAGCTTCCCCGGCAGCCACAGCGGCACAAAAGTGAAGTATGAAGTCAATAATGTGCTGTGGGAGCAGGAATATGACCCTTCATATTGATGATGAAATCCTTGCTTCCTGGAAGGCATTAAACAATCCGGGTTCAGGTACCGGCTGGCAGGCTGTAGCGGTAACCTCTCCGGGGGATTGCCGCATTATGGCTGCTCGCCACTTTCCGGACAATGATGAAGCACTGCTGATTGGCTTTAATCTGGAAGGTCTGCCATCGTCCACGCAGCTTCCAGAAGGCAAAGGTTTCCGTGTAGAAAAAATTCATGATGGGCGTCTTGGTAAAGAACTGATATGGATAGGCCTTATAAGACTGAAGTCAGGTAGCCTTGAGATATTTCTTACCATGGTCAGGGATGTTCTGACCATGGTGGGTAAAAAGTCAGGTATGCCACCGGCAACGCTATTCAGCGCATTTATTGGACGAATAAGAGCCTGGCAGGAATTTATGAGCAAACCCCGGGCAGCTCTCGGGCCAGAAGCCGAGGTTGGTCTTTTTGGTGAGCTGATTTTCCTGAAGCAGCTGACAGACTCCGGACTTAGCACATTTAATGCTGTTGAGTCATGGTATGGGCCACTGGATGGATTGCAGGATTTTATGCTTGGTCATGGAGCCGTTGAAGTAAAAGCGACTCTGGCTGAGAAGGGCTTCCCCGCAAAAATTCATTCCCTAGAACAGCTGGATGACTCCGTAGTGCAACCCATTTTTCTTGGGGCAGTTCGTCTAAGTAGAAATCCTTCCGGATGGACGCTTTCGGAGTTGATTTGTGTTATCAGGGAGCTAATGTCCTTGGACAGACAAGCCTTATCAGAGTTTGATAATCGGCTGTTGAGAGCAGGTTACCTTGATGCACACAGTGAGTATTATATCAGGCAGTTTTCAGTTACAGAGATTAGAAACCTGTTGGTTGGCGAAGAATTCCCCAGACTGACTCCGGGGAGTGTCCCGGCAGGAATCAGGTCTGCCAGGTATGAAATTGACATCGATCAGACGGCATCTAATGAAGTGCCTGCAGCTGAGATGTACAGACAGTTAGGTATTATTTGAAATGGAATTAGCCGATTTTTTAAGACAGACGCAGGCAGAAGTTCAAGAATTGCTGAATGAACGAATGGATATGCCGGATGAGCCATATCCATTTCCGGAGTCTGTTTTCACGGAAGTCATGATGCAGCATATGTCTGACATTGGTATGACATTCGAGCCAGTAGTGTGCCACTTTGATGCCAAAGTCAGTAATGCAAATGTCAGGCTCAGTGGGTATGCACTGTCTGATGAAGTTGATCAACTGGATATGTTTGTCAGCCTGTATAATGGTTCAGGAGAACTTCAGTCTTTGCCTCTGTCTGAAGCAACAAAGGCGGCTGACTATTGTCTGCGCTTTTTAACTATGTGCGCGGAAAAGAAACTGTCTGGAAAAATGGATGAATCCAGCGAGGCTTATGAGTTTGCTACAACTGTTGAAGCAGCTTACCCGAGTCTCGGCCAAGTTCGGGTTTACGTGCTTACTGACCGCGTACTGAATGCAAAATCAAAGCTGTTTCAATCCAGAGAGATTCAGGGCAAGACAATTAAGCTGGAGGTAATGGATATTGAGCGGTTGTACAGGCATACATCCGCTGGTAAGCCCAGAGATGAACTGGTTGTAAACTTTGAAGAAGTTGCTGGTGGCGCCTTACCCTGTGTGTGGGTTCCAGGGCAAATGACTGAATATGATTACGCCATGACAGTTATACCAGGGGAAACCTTAAGGTTTGTTTATGACAAATATGGCCCAAGGATTCTTGAGGCCAATGTTCGCTCTTTTCTGAGCGCTTTAGGTAAAGTCAACAAAGGGATCAGAGATACCCTGAGGCACGAGCCTGAGCGCTTTATGGCCTATAACAATGGACTCGTTATTGTTGCAGATGAAGTTCATCTGGGTAGAGCTGCTGATGGAACACCTGGAATTACTTGGCTCAAAGGGATGCAGGTCGTAAATGGTGGACAGACCACTGCATCACTTTATTTTACAAAGAAGAAGCATCCAGAAATAGATCTCTCTACCGTAAGGGTTCCAGCTAAGCTGATCGTTCTACGCTCTCAGGATGTCAGCAATGAGGATGAATTGATAGCAGATATTTCCCGTTACGCTAACAGCCAGAATGCTGTCAGGCAGTCTGACTTGGCGGCTAACCACCCACTTCATGTTGCTCTGGAAAACTATGCTCAGACAACATATTGCCCCGATGGAGAAGGGCGCTGGTTCTATGAGAGGGCGGCTGGCAGTTACAAGGTTTTACTTGAACGAGAGGGAACCACCCCGGCCAAACTCAAAAGGCTTAAAGCATCCATACCACCCGCCAGGAAAATCACCAAGCCAGATATGGCTAAGTACCTTTGTATATGGGCTCAGAAGCCTGACCAAGTTTCACTGGGAGCCCAAAAAAACTTTGTCCAGTTTATGGAATCTGTACAGGACTTTAAATGGGAATCTGGTGAAGATCAGCCAACACTTGATGATTACAAAAAGATGGTTGCTAAGGCTATCTTGTTCAAAGCCGCCACCAAACTGATCCGACCAAAGTTTCAGGCCTTTCAAGCTAATATTGCTACCTATACGTTATCTTTACTGGCTTTGAAGCTTGGCAATAAGATTAACTTGGATATGATCTGGAATAATCAGGATATTTCCACGCAATTAAAGGAACAGATCAATACGTGGTCTTCTGAAGTCCATAAGCAACTTCATAGCTCATCATCTGGTCGAATGGTTTCTGAGTGGGCAAAAAAACCAGGATGCTGGGAATGGATTAAGGCTATGAAATACTCTGATTCTCATTTGAATATTCCTGAATTGAGGTGAGTTTACACCTATTCTTCTAACATGTCTTTGCCTACTATGAAACGTCGGGGTGAACCACCCCGGGTTTCTCGCAGGCTAACTTTCTTGAGAGAATTAGCTACTTAGATACTCTCCCGAAGTACTGGAACCCGCCGTTCGCATGGTGTTGACTGTCAGCCGATGTCGGGAACCTCACAGGTTACTAGTGCCGAAAAAGAAAAACGCAATCAAATTGCCTCATATATCCTGAGCTCCGTTTGCTTCCCTATCTGTTATCTGTAACCGAGTACGTTCCACAGCTCTATCCAAAGCTAGCACCCAAGCATCCTTATACTCTGATGGCGTTCGGACACGCTTATCCCGCGCAAGCCCCTTTACAGTAGTAGCCCTGTGAGGATGCTTAGCTGAAGAGTAAACACCACAATAACGTTTAATGATTTCTGTATCCCACCTAACGCCATTTTCTGAACAACCCTGCATTATCGTCCGGAACCCTTTTTTAGCATCACTCTTGAAACCAAAAATCTTGGTGCTCAAGGTTTTTTTGGGGGCATAATCATCCATATCGACTTCAACGATAAAAAGGGGCAAATCAAAGTAACGGATGTAGGCTGTATGAAATACTCTGGGCTTCCCCGTATCTTTGTTAATGTATGCGCTTCGATGGCTTATGGGTTTTGGGAGTTCATAGCATTTAATTGCAATACCTTGGTAACCTTCAAGCTTAATGAGTTGGGCTATAACCTCTTGAAAAAGCTGGAACCTGCTCGCCCCCTCTGCAGACTTCAGATCTCCCTGCGGATCTTCTTCTGAGCGGTTGATACCAAAATCAAGTTCCTGGGATGTACCCTCTTTTCCGGCATGTCCTACACCAGTTCTTTCAGCGGTATTTTTCGCACCAGAAGTCACAGCGGGTGATACTTTATTCTCCTGCTTTTCAGGCACCAATTGCGAGGGTACTTCATTCCCAAAGGTAAAACTGAAGCCTGATTCGCTAACAATGTCCCGTTTTCCACCCAACTTGGGAATGCTCTGTAAATCCAGCAAGGGATCCTGATCTGGTTTATCGACTAGAGGCCTTCTTTTATCTTTCGGGTCAACACAAACCACTTTCTTAAGGTTAGGGTGAAAAATCAGTACTTTGTTCTGGTAGAAAAAAGAAGGGTTATGAAGAGCAGTGATTTCCTGCGTATAAAATATATCTTCAACCTGATCACCTACTGGCCCTGCAACTTTTGCTACCCACCCATCCAAACACGGTGGCTCAAAGTCAAAAGACCATTCAGATCTTCCACACAGGAGTAAAGATTCATAGATGCTGCTGAACCCTTTTCTCGCCCTTTCATCAAACAATAGCCATATCAAATGAGCCTGAGCACTCCGTGATTGGAGACTGGATACGGAAAAGTCTGACAACCTGTTGAAAGTGATAGTGCTTGTATTCTGGCCCTGTTCAGTTGTCGCCAGGCCTTGCAAGCCATTAGGCCGTAGCGCTGTTCTTGTCAGGTGCGTATTGTGAAGGTAAAGGGTTCTGGCCAGTTCTATAGCAGGAATAGCTACACGGCAGCGCCCGCAATCATAGACAAAAGCAATCTTCCCGTTTTGATCTTTGATTTTGCCTTTATAACCTTCAAACCTGACTTGCCTTAACTGCCTATTTTCAGATGAAAAGCGCTTTTTATTGTCATAAGTACATCCTTCAACAAGCATTGGAATTAGTTCAGCGGGAACATCATTTGCCGGGTGCCCATCAAAAGTCACTCTGATATGTGGCCTGAGCTTATGGTTAAACCATTTTCTGGTATTGATCGGACCAATCACTCTTAGGGGAGCGTTCAACGGGAACCGACTCAATTCTCTGCCAGGCCGGGATGTCCATTCGGAGAATTTCCCGTGCAGGCTTCCGACTACGTTGACGGCTGAGACCAGCAAATCGTTCAATTTCACAAACAGGCCTTATGTGTTCATTCCTTTGTGTTAGTTCGGCCATGATACAAGCAAGCCTGCGGGTCTGGTACTCCTCAATGGATTCGCTATAGCGAATAAAAAAGGCATTGCAAAGCGGTAACTTGTTCAGTTTCTTTTCTACCAGACTTTTAACTCCAAGCTGGTTGCAAAACCAGGCACGGGAACGGCGAGGCAGTTCAAGCACCTCACAACTCTCGGCCTCTATGACTAGAAACTGCTTGACCAGCTGTCTGTCACGTACCCCCCAATCGACACGTCTGTTTACATAAATTTTGACTGCGGCAGGCTTGTGCTGAAGTAGCCATTGATTGTCAAAGCGGTAAAGCCATGAGTAGAGCCTTGCTCCCTGTGAAGTCTGCCTTATAGCCTTTAGAGTGAGCTCTTTATCTGCAGCAAGAATTTGCTTCCAGGCTTCTCTCTTCTCAATCTTTGTTTTATCGCTTTCAGACTGCTTGTACCGACTCTGGTGCGAGGGTACACAGAGCTCAGGAAGGGTTCTCGCTTCGGCTATGATTTCAGCTGCTCTTTTCTGTTCAGGATAAAGAGCAAGCCATACCGCTATATGCTGGAGATATGTGAATGGACGTCGGTGTTTTCGGAACATTGCTGTGAGCCAATTTGGCTTTTCCTGAAGTCCGAGACCATGGCTATCCAGCCATCCTCTTTTCCAATAGCTCTGTACTTGCTGCGTTATCTTTAAATGGTTAATTCTGGCACCAACCAGACAGGCAGCTATTCTCGCCAACCGCAGGTAAAAGGTACTCCACTGCAGTAGTGTCACGGAGGGTAGAGGCTGATCTAATAACTGCCTGACCATTGAAGATAACTGCAGCTGCTTATGCTCAGAATTTATGTCTTCGCTTGAGGGAATATGAACACCATCTGTACCTGCAAACTGGTGTCCTTCGATCAGAGCTCAGCGAAACACCGGTGTTATATAGCTTGCTCCCATGATCCGGGCATGCTTCCACCCCTGGGCACTGGAATAAACGTTGCCAATAAGTGTAACCCTGTACTTTGTACCTGTTCTCGCCAACACTCAGGACATATATGGTACTGGCTTGGCCACTTTAAAATTGAAGCATTCATACCAGATCTCAATGTCCCTGTATTCAGCGTTAGTTCCACCAGATTTGTCTGGAGCATTTTGTATCTGTCAGCAGGAATGAAGGGCTTAAATAGGGGCAGTAAGGTGTGACGCTCCACAACATCTGCAGGCTCAACCTGCCATAAATGCCCAATATTGGCATGTAACTCACCAATATGGCCTTGAAGCAATGGGGATGGCACGATCTTTCTATTACCAAAAAGAATATCAAGAGCAACCTTGTCATCCCGAATTCCCTGTCGCTTGATAAATCTGGCAAGGATACTTCCAAGAAGCTCGTCACGTTGAGGCTTGGGAAAATGTGCTATCAAGGCTTGGCACCAGTACAACAAAAGGTGCCTGAATATAGTCAAGCAATCACGATTTTACATGTATGCCGATATATCCAACACAATCCCCTCATTTTTCAAGTTGGAATATGTCGAATAGGGCTCAGAGCCTCGCATTAGCCTGATATCACTGTCAATGTAACGGGGTTGCAAGGGCGTGGGGTTGGTGGATTTCCGGGGCTGTTTTTTTGGGTTTATCGCTCAACATTCTTATATGAGCAACCAGGCCAAAAAGATCTTCCTCAGGCTTTTCAGCAAGGGCTTGTGCAGCAACTATTGGGGCAATATCTTGTCCTATCCCCATTTTTATGAGCATTTCAACAAGCTCGGTTAAACGATCTTTTGAAGAAATCAGCTCTTCCTCAACAACAACCACCTCCTCAGTCTGGCTAAATATGCGAATTTTATCTGAAGGAATATCCAGATCAGCAAACTTCCTAATCTCGCTATCTCGGCCACTTTGGAGAGCTTTAATCATCGGGTGAATCATGGAAAGCTCTTGCTCAAATACTTTCTGAACAAGCTCTTGGTCAATAACCTCTCGTCTGGCCATTACCGCACGCGCCTGACTGAGATAGAACAATGTGACAGCAATATGTGCTATTCCCTGAGTACACTCCCAGAATAGATCCTTCATTGCCTTGGTAAGAGGGGTAGCATGCTCAAACCACTGAAGCTTCCACATTCGCTTGATAAAACGATCCCACTCAGTGTCAATGTCAGCTTGCTCTATATGTTCAAATCTGTTCCAGTGCAAACTCCCAAACTGAGCAGCTCGCCTTGCCGAGCGCATGGTTGGCGAGAATAACTCTAGCGCTTTTGGCGTTCCCACAAATAGAACCGGTACTTTAATCACGTTGGTCAGGGTCACAAAGAAATTCAGGAGTCGTTTACTGCCCCCGGATCTGGCCGCCTGGAGGTGTTGGATTTCATCAATAACCAAGATCCCCGATAGAATGTAATGGCTGCGACCCGCGCTATATCCCCCAAGCATAGATTCAGCGGAGGAGCGTGCCTTGACATATAAACTCTCATAATCAGTATTAAGCACATCATCCACAGCCCTGAAAAAGTGTATACACAGACTTTTAGCCGATCCGTCATGGGGGACAGTCGAGTTTCAGCCAGACAATCTGTGTATGTTGATAGTCAGGGTGGTAAATGGCCTGGATGGTGTGTACCCGGAAAGAATGGCTTTCAACGGCCGTAGTTTTTCCTGTGCCTGAACACCCAATAACAGAACTCGCCAGTGCCGAATTGCCTGCATTTCTGGCGATAGCCTCAAAATCCAGATGATCTACCGAATTCAGGTTTTTCTGATAATCACTTGTGGCAATATTTCGCCCCAGATAACCACGGCGAATCATACCTGCCAATCATTTGCTCCAGCTGAACATGCGCTTTTTGTAGGGTAGAGGAATTCGTCCAGAATCCTCATCATCGCATGACGGCGAATGTAACCAGGAAGCGATTTTTCACAATCCCTGACGGTCGGGTAACGGTTTAACAACTTTGCAGTATCTTGTGGAGATTTCAGCAATGGTAGTGCGTTTATGAGGGGGTTTACCCCCGATAGTCCTCCACTTCTGGCTCATGGTATTCAGCCTGATAAATATTAATCATCGTCATCCTCAAAAAAGTCATCCAATGATGGATAATCCATGGATGATGAAGAAAGTGCAGTATTCAAAGGAACAACCTCAGCCCGCTTTGTTGGGCCGTTGTTTTGGGTTTCAGATTGACAGCTTGTCGCTGTCTTTCCAGTTCCCTTTCATCAACCTTATTATTGCCGATATCAGAAAGACGCTCAGATTTTGTTCGGGTTGGTTTTTGAGGCTTTTTACTTTTTTCTCGTGCTGCGATGGCTTCGATTTGAGCCTGTAAATCAGGCGTCTGGAAGTCTTCGTGCTGTCTTGCATTTGCTTCTGCCTGTCTGGCCTGCTTGAGGCTGTCCTGCCGCAGTGACAAAGCTGACTCGCTTGATAACGACGACTTCTATCTGATAGTTCACACACCACCAATAGTTTTCGTATGAGTTATCTGGTCGTAGATAAACTATATCCGTTCTTCGCGGATCAAACGCTGATATCAACAGATTTAGGTCGATTTTGCTTGAACCCGATCAAACCAACCTTCAGCGAGCGCTTCACTACACGTGTAATTTAGGGCCTTTAAAACCGATTCCTTCTTCCGAGACAGTACCTGCTTCAGAAGGAAGTAAATTCAATTTTACAAAATCAGGATTGCAGGGTTTTAACCTGCCTGTTCTGTTTTTAATACCCCCAATTCCAGAGTTCAACTGGCACTGCAGAGAGCTCCTCCGGCATATCTTCAGAAAAATCGTACCCCTTCACAACATGCTGATTATTGTAGTTAATTACAATATGGATAATCATTTCTGTGAATGATTTCAGAGTAAGTTCTGCATCAAGCTCGTAACGACGACCGAGTCGTTTTTTCCCATTAACGGGCTGAACAATACCCCCAACATAAGGCTTGAACTCTGCCTGAAGAGTAATGAAGTGGCGCTCTACAATCCCTTTATCGTCCCCCCGGTAAGAACGTGAATTGCTAAGTTGTATATCGAATACATTAACAAGGACATCTGCTTGGGCGGCGAAGGAGCTCACCTTTATCAGCAAGTATTGATGCTGGAATTCCCACGCTAGGCCATTGTGATGAATCTATTTCAATACCATATTCTCGGCAAAAGGCTACCTTATCAAGAAATGCATTAGACATTGCCATCATTGCAGCAACCCAGGATGGTGACTCAAGGCCTATATACAGCCCGGTTACCCATTCTGCTAAATACATCCTTAACGAGATATACAACAGGGCGACCAATTATCTTTTCTGGATCTTTCTCTGAGACCAAATACAGATCTGCAATAGTGGCATCAATTTCATACCGGCCTCCAGGGCCTATATTCATGTATGCAGCTGTGCTGGTTAACGCACGAATATCTTTATCGAAGATTTTTGCAGGAGTACGCTGCTTGATGACATCACTCTTGCGATAGTTAGTCTCAAAAAAATACCTGAACTGACGCATTGTCGGGGACACTTGTTTTATCTGCCATAGGATAGCGTGACTTATACAGTCCCAACGGCTTTCGTTTTAGCAGATTTAAGGGATAAGGCATCGTTTTGAATAAAAAACCTTGAATAGCAAGATCAAAGATCTCGGCTACGTCATCTGTCCACAACGATTCCTTCTCCAGAGCTTAAGCGTTCGCTTCGCTCCTGTTTTTTTGTTGTGGTTTCTGCGTGGCTTTCCTTTAGCGCCAGACCGGTGATAATCGGGAATTAGTGCG
>OZ220221.1:0-235000 GCA_964291505.2 uncultured Kistimonas sp.
GCATTCAAGCCAATAGACAGATGAAGGATAAGACGGGATTTTTCCACCGTCGTATCCGATTGCAGAAATAGGTACTAGTGCTTACCATGACTCCGGAAGATCACAGGATAACGATCACAACCGGGTATCACATGGCAGTTAAACAGGCGTACTGGGCATTTGTTGATTACGAGAATTTCGGCTCACTGGACACTGTAAACCTTAAGCAATACCAACGGATTTTTGTGTTTCTGGGCGCTAAACAAAACAAGATCAATGTTGGCGATCATTTCCCGGTTGGCTTCTGTACGGTAGAGATGCTGAGAGTCAAAAAATCCTCGGCCAATAATGTCGATTTCCATATCGCTTACTACCTCGGTAAATTATCTACCGACGCTGATCCGGCCGTGGATTTCCACATTCTGTCCAACGACAGTGGCTATGATGACCTACTCGCCCATATTCGGCATAGCGGACGCGTCTGTCGCCGTATTGAGCGTGTGGTGAAACCCACGCCAGCACCGAACGCTAAACCTAAAAACAAGCCAGCACTCAATAGTGATGCCGGTATTATGATGAGCCGCCTCAAGGCTGTCGCTAATCCCAAGCGACCGGCCAAACCGGAATCACTGAAAAACTACATCAAGTCTCACCTGCAACTTAAGAATGACCAGGTTCGACAGGAACGCGTCTACCGGCAACTCATCACCGATGGTGTCGTCAAAGAAGACGGAGAAAAACTCAAATACTGCCTTTGATGGTCACCGGTTCCCCAGCAAGCCTTTGATGATCCGGATTTCATGCTGGATCATCGTCATGGCCTGTTCGTAATCGGGCTCTGACTGTTTTTCCAGCTTGAGCAGATAACGGTCAATGTTCAGCACAATCATCTCGACGGCGTTGATGCAATCGTCCTGCTGCTGGAGTTTCTGCCGCAACATGGGATCCATGATGTCTCCGCTCTTAACGTTGGGGGTTAATGTCTTCGTTTTTTCAAGACGTCCTGTCTAACCAGTTGTTCCACAAAGTCCCAGAATGACTCGCACTCCTTCTCCAGAAAAACTGCGAGTAGTGGATGCGCCTCCTGGGCCAGCCTTTCCAGCTCTCCGGTGAACCTGTCCGTTTCGCGTATTATCCGCTCGTATGTGTCATCATCTAGGTACTGCATGGTGAGCCCTCCGTGGCAACTTTGATACACCCAGTTTCTGCACCTGACACCTGGTTGTTGATACGAATTTTTGCCGCATCTTATAAGTGACGAGGGATCTCTTTTTTCATGGTGTAAAACGCGATCTGGTAGTGCTGTTCTTTTTTATCCTTGTCTTTTTCGCTGAGCAGGAAATCGCCTTTTTCAAAAGTCATCCGGCCTAAAGCCTTATCGTCAATGGTCAGCGTGTTGCCGTTGTCCAGCGTGAGTGTCAGTTTCCAACCGCCAATACACTCGACACTGCCATTGACGACCCGATGATTATTCACTCGCATTTCTGCGGTTTTGGATACCAGATTTTTGAAAGCATCCGCCAATTTGGCCTGTGTTGTTTTTGCCATAGGGAACTCCTCCGTGTGTGGCCAGAATGCCGGGAATACGTGGGCTGCAGGGCAGTTGGTACACTATTCCCGCCGGTCATCACACATTAGATGGTGTTTCGCGACAGGCAAGTCGAAAACCACAGCCTGACAGCAGGGGTATCTGGATTGATAGCCTGCTGTATCGGAAGGGGGATAAGTCAAGGCTGGCGCTGTTCCCTTGGGGGATGGTTTTCGTAAAAATCCAGCCTGGCCCGAAGCACCTGATGGTACTGTTCGGTCAGGTTGTCAATGGCCCGATCCTGTTCGGTACAGTCCTGCTCCCCGTTCGATGTGACCATATGGGCGTTGAACTGGGCTGCAGCGGTCAGAATAGCCTTGCTCAGGGTTGATAGGGCGATTTCACTGGTGTCAGCGTATCGGTAGGTGATGGCGAGCAGGTGGTTTACGATAGCGAAAAACTCGTCGTCATTCAGTGGTTTCATGATCACTCCTCCCTGTACGAATAGCCTGAGAGATGCCTGCTGCAGACTTTTTTGCCGATCGGATGTCGGCTGATGTTGACCAAAAAAGAGCTTCGACTGCAGCAGGCATGATTGACGTTACTCCATATAGGAGGTGTGATAACTGTCATTACAGGTAGGGTGTCTAACAATCTGAACAGTCATGACAGGGCGACAGAAAAACAGACGGTTGTTATAACCGGTTATCTGCTAAGTTAGCCTTCCCGACACGATCCCGGAGTTGCACATCCCATGAAACAGGTCACCGCTGAAATGCTGCGACAGTCGGCCATCAGCCTTCTTGCCCAGCGAGAGTTCACCCGTAAAACCCTCGCCAGGAAGCTGCAGCTGGTCAGTGATGATGAGGAGCTGGTCAGCAAGGTACTGGATCAGCTTGAGGAAGAACGCTTGCTGAGCAATGACCGGTTTGTCGAAAACTTTATCCGCAGCAGGATTGGCCGTGGGCATGGGCCGGTCAGGATCAGTCAGGAATTAAGGCAGAAAGGCGTCGATGCGGAGGCCGTAAGTCTGGCACTGGAGGAGGCAGAGGTGGACTGGTTTGAACGGGCAGAGGCGGTCCGGAAGCGAAAGTTTGGTGATGGACAGCCAGCGGATGCCAGGGAGAAAGCCAAACAGATGCGTTTTCTTCAGTACCGGGGATTTCCTGGCGGGATTGTTTCGGAATTGTTTTGACAGAGGGTGTTGGTTGTTCAGCCGGCCAAAACAAAACCCGCCGAAGTGGCGGGTTTGACTGCTGACCGTAACGCCGGTCGGCGACGCGATCACCCGTCGGTACGAGCTTAAAGGTGTGATCAGGCTCGCGTTGCGGGTGTTTTTCATGATCAGCCCACCGCCCGCCGGGGCTGTCCACCTGTTTGCAGTTTCCAGATGGCCCACGTTTCATTCTTTAGTTAAGCGAGCCAGGCCGGTTTTATCAACGTCGGCCAAGCAGCCAGAGCCGGAATCTCGAAACGATAAACCACCCCAGGAAAAGGAATGACAGCCCGGCGGGATAGTTGGTCGTGCTTTCATTCATTGCCGGCATGGCAGATGAAATATGATGGACGCAGGAGACAACGCCAACGGATAACCCTAATGCCGCCATCAGCATCTGCCATTTCAGCCACCGGGCTTTTTTTCGTTCCCGATCCCCCCCGGATGGGGTTGCCACACCCTAAACAGAATTCTGCCTTCGTGGATATGACATGATTGCACTCATCACAGACTGTTAGCGACACCGGGGATTCCTCTCCATCATGTTGCTCCCAGGGGGAGCAGTATTCCGGTACTTGGGTGCCTCGGTCAACCCACAAAAGGCAATGGCCCGTATTGACAGAATCATCCCGCCAGATAACTATACTGGATATAAATACAGGTATGGATGCTTTCGACAATGAAGCCACCTCTGGTCAAGGTAGCGGCAACCTCAGCGCAACACCCCTATTATGCCTGCCCGGCGGCGTGCGGGTTTCCCAGTCCTGCGGCGGATTACCTGGAAGACCGGCTTTCTCTGGACCAGCTGCTGGTTGAGCATCCTGCGGCCACCTTTTTTGCCCGGGCGCAGGGGGACTCCATGCTGGGAGCCGGTATCCATGGCGGCGACCTGCTGATCATCGACCGTGCCCTGACCGCCCGGGACGGCGACATCATCATAGCCCTGCTGGACGGCGAGCTGCTGGTCAAGCGGTTGTACCGCAGGCATGGCCGTGTGGCGCTCCACTCCGAAAACCCCGACTATTCCCCCATTACCCTGGACGGCGACGCCACGCTGGATGTCTGGGGTGTGGTTATCCATGTGATTCATCCCCTGCGATGAAACCGGTCATAGCCCTCTGCGATGCCAACGCTTTCTATTGCTCCTGCGAGCGGGTCTTTGATCCGGCCCTGATTGGCAGGCCACTGGGCGTTCTCAGCAATAACGATGGTTGTATTGTCGCCCGAACCCCGGAACTGAAAGCCCTCGGCGTGGCCATGGGAACACCAGCGTTTAAAGTGCGTCACTGGCTGGAGCAGGGCGTGATTGACCTTCGCAGCTCCAACTATGCGTTGTACGGGGATATGTCGTCACGGTTCATGACCGTGCTGGAGCAGTTCAGCCCGAAGGTGGAGGTGTACTCCATTGATGAGGCGTTTGTGGATCTGGCAGGTTTTCCGGCGGCACAGCTTCAGGGCATAGGTGTTGATATTAAAAACCGTGTGCAGCAATGGACCGGCCTGCCCATCGGTGTCGGTATTTCCACCACCAAGACCCTGGCCAAGCTGGCCAATTATGCCGCGAAGCATTACCCGGCCACCGGCGGTGTGGTGGATCTCACCGATCCTGTCCGTCAGCGAAGGCTGATGGATATCACACCAGTGCAGGAAGTCTGGGGCGTCGGCAGCCGGATTGCCAAACGGCTGGAACAGCAGGGCATCAGAACGGCGGGAGCGCTCAGCCGCTGTAAACCTGCATGGATTCGCAAGACGTTTTCCATCGTGCTGGAACGCACTGTCTGTGAGCTTCAGGGCGAGTCCTGCATTCCCTGGGAGGAGGAAACCACTGGCAACAAGCACCAGATTATCTGCTCGCGCAGTTTTGGACAGGCGGTCACCGCCTTTGATGACCTGCATGCCGCACTGGTGAGCTTCGCCTCCCGCGCCTGTGAAAAGCTGCGTGCACAGGGCAAATTTGCCCGGGAGGCGATGATTCTGATCCGCACCGATCCGTTCCGGGACGCACCGCAGTACAACGCTAACCTGACCCTGAGCCTGCCGGAGCCCACCTGCGACACCCGTCGCTGGCTGCAACTAATAAGACCGGGGCTGGAGAAAATCTATCGGGAAGGGTTCGGGTATCGCAAGGCGGGGTTTATGTTGGTAGATCTTTGCGACGGTGCCGGTTTCCAGGCCGACCTCTGGAGCGCACAGGTGCTGCCGGAAACACCGGCCATGATGCAGGTGGTAGACGCCATCAACCGCCGCTACGGGAAACAGACCCTGAAACCGGCAGCAGCGGGATTAACGGAAAGGCCGTGGCATATGGCGCGGAAGCTGCTGAGCCCGAGCTATACCACGTGTTGGGGGGATGTGATGAAAGTCGGTGCCGGTCGCTAGGTTTTTCAGAACGGGATGTCGTCATCAAACGAGTCAAAGCTGGCGGGTGCATCCTTCTCTTTTTTGACCGGGGTATTGTTCTCATCTGGATCGCCGGTCGAAGAAGGTGCTGAGGGTGCGACTGCTGGAGGATTATCGGCAGTGGCAGATGACGCAGGTGTTGGGGAGGTGGCAGGGGCATGATGGGTGTTCATGGCATCCGGCCGGCTATCGAGCATCTGCATCTGGCCGCTGAAGCCGTCGACCACAATTTCCGTGGTATAACGGTCTGTCCCCTGTTGATCCTGCCATTTACGGGTTTGCAGCTTGCCTTCGATGTAAACCTTCGACCCTTTACGCAGGTATTGCTGGGCGATTTCCGCCAGCTTGCCGAACATCACAATCCTGTGCCATTCGGTGCGTTCCTGCAATTCGCCGGTATTGCGATCCTTCCAGGATTCATGGGTGGCCATATTGACGTTGGCGACTGCATCGCCGCTGGGCATGTAGCGGATCTCGGGGTCGCTGCCCAGATTGCCGATCAATATAACCTTGTTTACACCTCGTGCCATAAGCTGTCTCCCTGAACGATAAATTAGCGGATCAATGGTAGATCATTATCCTTTTTAACCACGAACGGGTTCATCGTGAGAACCTGTCCTCACAGGATGGGCTGAAGGGCCTGTACAGCGTATCCTGTTGCCGGAACATTGCCGACCTCAAGACGCGCCTCACAACCAAAGATGATCTGTCCGTTGTTTTCCCTGGCCCCCGTGATTACCAACGGCTCCCAGGTCCGATGCGAATGTCTTCTTCTTTCTTTTTGATCAGCCTTTTGATGATAAGTTGCATCTTTTGAGGCACTGATGCGATCTGGGCAAGCAGATAGTGTTTAATTTGAGTAATCTTATTCCAACTGTTTATAACGACAGCGTTCCATTAATGCTTGCCATTGCATGAAGACAAGCCGGTTGATAGTGCAAACCCGATGCTACTCAGGCGTCCAGTGTCAGAGGGGCGTCATGCTGCTCCAGATTCTTCAGGCGCTGCTCGGCATCCTCGGCATCCTCCAGCTGGCGTTCTATAGGAATTCGGTACAATGCCCGTGCCCGGTCAATATCGGTAGGCCATGAAAGGGAGCGGGGTGTTGTGTCCATGCTGTACATATCCCCCCAGCCGATATAGCCCCAGGCATTATCAGGATAGTCATTGACCAGTTGTTCAAATGCGGCTTCCCCTTGTTCATGCTGGCCGTTGAAAAAGAGTGCTTCAGCTTCAGCCCGGCGCATATTATGGAGTGTCTGCGGATGTGATGATGGGAACTGTTCGCAAAAATCGCGGCAAAAAACGATGCGTTTGTTGAAGTAGACCGGATTGCCCACCCCCGCGTTATGCAGGTACATCTCTACATCGGTACACCAATTGGACAGAAACAGTTCTTCCAATGGCAGTATCTCATCTATTGATGCTATATCCTTATAGAGTTCCTTCACATGGCTCCAGACATTGAGCCAGAGGTCGCAGGCCGCTCCTTCAGACGTTTTATCTTTCTTATCCAGCAGTGCATAACCTTCATAAATCGATTCAACAATACGACGTTGTTCATCCGTCAGTGGCGTGGATAACGATGTGATTGTTTCTTGTGTTTTAGCCGAAAGCCCGCAGCTCAGATCGTCTTCATCAAATGAGAATCGGCTGTCTTCAGGTAAAATGGTGCTGGCAATCTGGAGGTGGAAATCACCCGCATAATCCCATGTCACGCTGTAATCGACAATGAAACGAGGATCATTCCGGTAGAGAAGGCGTCTTGCCATAATGAACGCATCAATCTGGCTTTCAAAACCCTCCTGACTATCATCCATCGTGTCGTCGCGCAGCATATTCGTCAGCTTCTGACGCATTTCCCGGCCTTGCTCTTGCTCCATGATGCCGATGTTCCAGCACATGCTCACCATACCAATGGTGTTTTCGATATAGGCTTTGGGGGCGTTTGGGATATCCAGCAGTCCACCGGCAAACTCCAGGAGTGTCTCTGACAATTTGGGCAGCCCGCTTAAGTCAGGCGCTACGGATGAGTGTTTTTTCTGCTTTTGTGCCTGCAATTGTTTTTTCTTGCGTCGCTTCAGTTCTTTCTGCCGACGTTTCTGGGCGGTGTTGAGTTTGGCCATGACGGATTTTTTTACCTCTGGGGCGTGAAAGCGTGAGAAGTGTAGAGCAGATTAAAGTATGAAGGCAGCTGGTAATCTCGTTTTCTGGCCGATGCATGATTTGCTGCGCTGAAAGATGGGTGGATCAGGTGTCACGATACTCGGTGAACCGCCCGGTGCGGACCCGCATGCAGGGTGTTGTGGGGGCTGAGGGCTAGAGACCCTCGGCTACCCGATTAAGTTTCGACCAGCTGGTGTGTACCATTGCCCATACGAGCATTATTCATTGAAACAAAACCTGTACCATCATTGAATGCATAAAATACTGCATATTCATCTAAGATGTTTTTTAGTTTCTCTATTTCATCAGGTGCTTTAGGTTCTACGACCCAAATGGCTGCTGTGTAATATGCTTTGTTTGTTTTATCTATTGCACAGCTATACTCGAAGTCGCTTAAATTTTTTTAATAGTGGCTGTAATCCACCAATTAGAATATTTCGTCTTGCTAATTTTGCCTCAAGTGATATTACCATTACCATTTTGGAATAATCGAGATCATCTTCATCAAGATCATCTGAATTTGAAAATTTAACTATATATTCTCCTTCTGGAAAGTAATCAGGAGATGCCTGCATTACAGAAGAAAGAGCCTCCGGTTTGTTAAATTGAAATTCAATGTCTTGAATATCACTTAAAAGAGACACTGATGTTAAAACTATACCTGTTGCAGAAATCAACCACTTGCTCAGTGATTTTTTATCAGGAAACTTCTTCTCTGAACTCAATGTTCACTCCTAGAAACTTAACGCTCGCTTAAGCGGTGAGTATACGTGTGCCATGTTTGAGCGAAGCGAGTTCGGCTTCGGCACACGTTTACGAATCCGACTTAAAGCGCTTGTTATAGGTATTTATTACAGAATCTGTTTATACTTATGTACATTCACATTACAAGTTTCGTATAAATAAACTGATTCAAATATCTGTTGATTTGCTAAATCGTTTTTTAGAGTTTCAGGCACATTATTAGCAACTTCATCTACATCAAAAAAAGGACCATACAATCCAACTAAAAGTATTCCTTTTCCGTTTGAGTTAGCTATAGAAGTCATTGTTGGCTTGTTTAGTTTTTCATATATAACTGAAACAACCTTGCTAGTAGTTATTTCATCTGGCTCGATCACTAAACCACCTTGTGCAGGTCTATGCGGAACGTCATCCGCTCCATAAGACGTAATGCTAATAGCAACATCTTGGCTGTAAAATGCATCGGTGATTTCTATCCAAGTATCAGCACCATCAATTTCTACAAATGCGTCTGGCGGATCTGGCTGAGTCTTCACTGTCAGTGATTGCCCTTTACTTTTCAAGTATTCAGCAAATGAAGCTAAGACACTATTTTCGTGTGCCTCTTTAATTTTTCTACGTGAAACCATGATAATACCTATAACGCCGCGCTCAGCCGCTGACAAAAGTGGCGCTTGTTTTGCGGCTTTTTGCAAAACAAGTGACGCTTTTGGCAGTCGGTTGCAGCGCCTTGTTAGGCCATTACACTTGATTAAATGGGACTCTTTCATTCCATAGCCCCCTGTATTTATCACGCCATTCGAGCCCAATCGAATCAAACCACTCGATAGTGGCATTTACACTATCCTCTGTAATCTTAAAGTTCTCTATATGATCTTTAATCATTTCGTCTGAAATGGTTAATTTATCGAGATACTCATCAAATGAGTTAGCCACCACAACAAGAGAATCTTCTTGGCGTAAACCTGTCCATTCAGGAAGCCCTTGCACGAATGCAACGACTTTACATCCTTCTCTCATATCAAGATAAAGCATGCTCGAGCCACCATCTCTTGCGATTGGGATAACTCCAGCTTCAGGGAATCCTTCTTGTTTTCTGGCCTGCCTTAATTCGAAAGGGTTGCACTCCCAGTCATCATCTCTACTTGCCCTGTATAAACTAGAGAAGCATAGATATTCTGACTTTTCGTTCTCGAAATTGATCAAAATGTCGTATTCGAGATAGCCTCCATTACATGATTTCAGGAACTTCTTATAATCATTTGGAAGACTCGTCCCCAACTCATTTTCGATAGACATTATCTCAGCATCTGTAGCGAGCTGGTTAGTATCTTCAATGAGTAAGTTTCTATATTTCATGGAACGATATCCGTGTTCTTTAGGGCCTAACGCCAAAATAAGCGGCGCGGCGCCAGCCGCGTCCGGTGGAGGGCGAAGCCCGGAACGAACTTGATTTTTTTGTTAGGCTTTGTTTGCTTTGATGATCAATGCTTTTTTTACTCTTAATAAAGTTGGTTTTGGTATTTGTGCATTCTTTAATATGGTTTCATATTCTTCAGATATTATATTTGTAACTAAAATAGATCCATCATCTGATATTATAAATTTTCCGGAATCATACAACTTATGTATATCACTTCTCATGATAACGCCATTGTTTGCAGACTCTAAGCCATTTTCTGAAACAGGAATAATATGTGCAGCCTCTAAAACCTCGGGCATTTCTTCATTTGTTATAATGCATTTTTTGTCAAGAGATAATAGTAATTTTCTGAATTTTGTTTGCTGTCTCTGAGTTGTTTCTATATTTGACTTTTTCCTTTTAGCCATAATCGGTTTATCTATCCGTTCCCATTCTACGGTTCCATCATTCTCTTTATCATCATCATCGATCCAGCTTGCTTCACCACTCATTTTATCTTGAGATAGTTTTATAGTTGATGTTCCCCAACAAACGTCATCATAATTAATGTCTTTATTATTACTATGATCATACTTTAGGGTTAATGTATAATTTTTATTATTCGATTTTAGCTTGGACGAAACTTGATATTGGACATATTTATCCTCATCATGCCAATACTCATCAGTTTTTGATATTTCTCTCAAACTGTCTAAGTCATTAAAATCTACAGAAAGAAATTCTGTACAGTTTTCCCAATATATTACTATTCCTTTATCAATCATTTTTTACCTGCCTGTGTAGATAAAAAGCCTAACGCCGCAATAACGGGCACAGTTTACTGTGTCCCGTTGATTGCTTTGTTAGGGATAAATCTGTCGATTATGTAAGCTGCACTTTGGTCTTGTTTAAAGCTAATTAGTCTTGGGGTACATGCCCTAGAAATAGGGCCGTAATGTGCGATGGCCTCTTCTTCATTATTAGCAATTACTTGGATTAGCTCCCGATATTCATCATATATCTCCCTGACATGATCATCACTAAGCATCTGACGTCTGCTGCTGCATCTAAAGAGTTCTTGATGTGATATACCTCTTAAGTGTGCCTGAAATTGCAAAGTAGATGTGAGGGAAAGGAATTTATCTTTTTGCCTGTAAAAATGATTATTTTTCTTTAAATATGAAATCTCTTTCGATAATTCTTCATTTGCCTTTTTAAGTGGCTCTACTTCTAAATCAAATCGATGACTCTCCCAACTTTTACCAAAAGAGAATGCCCCTCCCAATAAAGAGGCAAAAATAGTGAAAGCCACCACTAAATGCACGGGTTTTACGGCCTTTAGTAATTGTGCGATTGTTAGTTCATCCAATTTATTGGTTGAATCACTCACGATCTCTCTCCGTTTCCCTAACGCCGGGCTAAGCCGAGCGCCGAAGGCGCGTCGGGCGGAAGGGCTTTAGCCCTGGAGCGAACTTGAGCCCTTTGTTAAATTTCGTCATACACATACCATGACTGGTAATTATTTGAAGTGACAGCCTCGCCAGCTTTTTTCTCGTTTTGGTTGCACTCTTTACATAGAAGCTGAATATTAGAGACATCATTTAAACCATGCCTTGCAAGAGGAACAATATGATCATAGTTTTCTGTATTGTCTAAGTTAATCATCCCACTCAAGTCTTTGTCGCAAAGAACACATCGGCCTCTATCCCTGAAAAATACAGCTCTTTGCACCCATTTAGGAATTGATTTTCTGTTTAATATTCCAGGTCTTTTGAAGAAGTGTAGAGCTTCTTCAGGTGGTTCTGAGTCCTTTTCTAATTTCAATATCGAAGCCATCATGTCATTGAACCTAAGCATGAGACTCCGATTTTGAAATAACACATGAAATACTTCTTTAACCGTTTGTTGGATTAGCTTGTAATATTCCCCGGAGTCCCTAAGATCAGTCATGTAGTCGTATAAGTCATCATCATCGCATGATGTGAAGTCCTTTGATCTATCTGACAGGAATTCATTGAAGGTTGTATGTTCAATTGAGTGAAATTCAAATGCTGACTCAATAGGTAACTTTGTGAGCTTTAAATCCTGTAATGCAGGAGGAAGATCTTTATATTGCTCAATTAGTCGCTTCCGTTTCTCTAGATCTAAATCGGTGACTTCTTCATAGTAAACATCTTCAACTATAAACTCTATAAAGTAATGAAATGTTGAATACTTTTCAAAAGGTTCAATTAAGTTGAAAATCTGTTCATCTCCATAAAACTCATGAAGATTTCTTATAAAATCAAACTGATTGAATAGGACATTTCTTATTACATTACAAAAATAGTATGTCTCGTAAAATTTAGCTTCTAGCACGATATCTCCGAGAAATTTAACGCCTAAATCAGATGCGCCGTAGGCGTCACTTGGATTTACTTGTTAAAGCCACATTACTCGTAGCCTGTTTTGTGTCGGTTTTGAATATCTTCTGATTTTTCACCAAATAGATTTTCAGCGGAAGTGAAGTCCACAGCCGGAGTCTTTTTTATAAGTTCGAGAAGTATCTTATTATCATTGTTCGAGTACGTTAGCACTGAACCATATTTTCTGAGCCGGTTTACTTTAATTTTTGTTTTTACAAAATTGGGGAACTCTTCTAGAAAACAATCCAGCTCTTCTATTAGGTCGTCAGTCAACTTTATAACCCGTTCATTTAAGTCAATTAATGCCACCATGTTTGCACTCCCAGCAGCTGCAATCGCAGAATCAGGGGTTATCGTGATGATTGCCTGACCTCTAAAGTGTGCAAACAATTGCTGTTTGAATGACTCATTTTGCTCATTGCGTTGTAACCATAACTTGAGGAGGTAGTTATAGTTACTAATCATCGAACGGATTCTGGGAATCTGGCTCCACTTATGTTTATCTGTCTTTCTATCTTTCTTACTTGGAACAATGAATGAAAGCTCTTGGTAGTTCTCCGAAATAGCCTCAGCATGAAATAAGATGCTAGGTATAGCCGATACTCTTTGGAATGGATCGCTTGTTAGTTTATCGTAATAATTGCCTTTTATTGCAATCAATGTCGATCTTGCTTCTTCAACCTGTAAAGTCCATTTGTTTGCAGTATCCATTTTCTGTTTTTCAATGCTAAGGCTTTCTTGATGCCTCAGAGTGAAATAAGCAATACCGGCACCAAGGACTGATGTAAATAACGCACTTGCTATTGGAAAAATATAATCTTTAAAGTAGTTAGGTGCTGGCTTTAAAGATTCAATCGCATCTACGACCATGGATATTTCGCTTGGCACGAAGCCTCCTTTGTGGCTTTAACGCCTGCTTAAGGGGCGCCGTAGGCGTCCCATTTGAAGCACTTGTTAGCTGCGTTTTGATTGTTCTTGATCGGAAAACACCCAATGAACTGTTTTTTGAGTGTTTGAACATGCCCTGTTTATGGTTACACGCTTACCATTTCTTACATCTTCGAAAACTGTTGTGCTCCCACGATAAATATCAGTTCTGTTATCATTTTTTTCTTCAATATGTTCCTCTCTACTCAATTGCTTCCAACGAGGAGATAGAACGAACTTTTCATAAAGTTCTGTTCCTCTAGCTATGCCGATTGGGGTTCGCTTACCGTAACGAGAGCCTGAGAACCTATCCTTGAACTTTAAAATCATCAATGACTTACTATTTTTTCAACTTAAGGAATGCAATCTTAATCCACTTGGCGATTCGCTGTAGATAGTTACTTTCAACTAAATATTCCTTTTGTTCTGTTGCTTTATTGTCTAAGTCAAAATTAATAGACCTATCCCAATATTCACTAATTAACTCAGGGAGTATTTCAAAGGCACCTGTTTCTCTGTATTCAACAATCATTGTTTTCAATAATGACTTCGCTTCAGTCTCGCTTTTATGAATCAGAACTCTCGTCAATGACATTAAAGTTCTCTCATCTATACGTACTTGATGTGCATTCAGATACGACTGAATTCTTTGCCTTGAAATATTCATACTTCGATTTCACGGACTTATCTAAATTTTCACATACTACAGGAATTTGTTGCAGGACTCTAATGTTGCCTGAGCAGCTAACAGCTATTATGACTCAAACGAGCAATATCAGATTTTTAACTCGCATGAGTAATATTTAAAAAAACCTTTCTTATTAGCTCATCTGAGTGATATTAACTTTCAACGTTGAATCGATAAGATGTTGAATATCAATAAGAAAAAGGTGATGTTTCATTTTTTCTCCAATATTTCTTGAAATTCGGTTTGTATTTTTCGAAACACTGGCAATACTACTGTTCAAACAAACAGTGTCTGGTTTCGCACATGTCGATTCGCTTTATGGAAGTTGTTCGTAATTCGCTCAGAGTCAAGCGCTACAGCTATTGTACTGAGCAAGCCTATTGCTACTGGATTAAATATTACATTCGTTTTCATAACCTGAAGCACCCTCGAGAGCTGGAAACCGATCATGTGGTGCAGTTTTTGACCTATCTTGCTGTAAAAAAAACAGGTTGCAGCCGCAACACAGAATCAGGCACTGAATGCGCTCAACTTTCTCTATATCCATGTACTGGGTAAGGCATTGGGTGATGTGAGCCGTTTTGCCCGGGCCAAACCCTCGCAGAGAATACCGGTTGTTTTTGAACGTGATGAAATCCGTAAATTATTGGAAGTCATCACACCCGGTTACAGGCTGCCGGTGCAATTGATGTACGGGTCCGGCCTTCGTTTGATGGAGTGCTTACGTTTACGTATCAAGGATATTGATTTCTACCGTAAGACGATCGTTGTTCGCAATGGCAAGGGGGCAAAAGATCGTGTGACGGTTCTCCCGGAGCCTCTCATACCTGTTATCGAATTGCGTATTCGAGAAGTCAGGCATTATCACAGAGCGGATCAGGAAGCGGGGTTCGGCACGGTCTGGATGCCTGATGCCCTGGCCCGTAAGTACCCGGAAGAAGCGGCGAGCTTCCACTGGCAGTATTTTTTCTGTTCCCACAAACGTTCCATCGACCCCCGTAGTGGCCGGGAACATCGCCACCATATTGATGACAGCACCCTACAACGGGCTGTGAAACGTGCGATAAAAGCGGCTGGCATCGCTAAAAAAGCGAGCTGCCATACGTTACGCCACTCCTTTGCCACCCATTTACTGGATGACGGTTATGATATCCGTACAGTGCAGGAGCTTCTTGGCCATAAGGACCTGAAAACAACCCAGATCTATACCCATGTACTGAACCGGGGAGGATTTGCAGTCAAAAGCCCCCTGACACATTTATAAACATCAATACCGACTGAATCACTCGATCGTTCACTTTCGTCTGCTGTCGCCAGGGAAAACGCTTCAAAAACCGACGCTATCAAAGAACTTATGTGTCATCTGCCTCGACGCATGGTAGTGATGAAAGAAAAAAAATCACGCTACCGCCCGAAGGAGTCGCACGATCGTTTCACGACCAGCGGAGCATGGGCCTCGGTAGCTCGATGTTGAATGAATGTTTAGAAATAAAGTGTCGTATGTAAGCATATTTGGAGAGGGGAAACTATTGCAGTTATGGCATAAAGACTACGGTTTTTGCTGCTGACCCTGTGACCGTTTCTCACGCTCAAGCTGCCGCAGTATCGCAAAGCGTGTCTGGCCCGGGTTGTGATCCCAGCCGGGGTCGAGGTCTTCCGGCACTGTGCGGGTCTTGCCGGTGCGAGGGTTTTCCCAGAGACGGGTTTTGATCTTTGGCTCTGGTGAGAGTGTCAGCCCGTAGGCTTTCAGCTCTTTGCGGTCCAGCTGGATAACGCCGCAGCGGCAGTTCCAGCCGTTCGGGGGGAAGTGGGTTGTCCAGAATGTGTGGTTTACCGGATATACCTTGCCATCCCATTGTTGGTGTTCGGGTCGTACCCGATGGTCTTCCACGGCGTCGTACATCAGGTATGGCGCGGTTGCAGCGTTGGCCCGGATGCTTTGCCAGTGGCCCACACTGTAGGCGCTTTGCAGGTTGGACCGGAAAATGGTCGCCAGCCTGGATGCGCTGCCCAGCCGGGCTTTCACTATCTGTCCGGTATCCGGGTCCACAACATCCTGTTTACCCCACCATCCGGCCTTTTGCAGGGCGGGGATGAGCTGCTGTTTGAACGCCGCCATCGTCTGCCCTTCGTCTATGGCCTGTTGTGTCTTTTTCGCTACGAAGGCCAGCAGATCCCGGTTCATCATCTTGGCGACGGTAAAGGCGGCGTCATGTTCCTCTGCGAGCATATCCTCCCAGCGAAATGACAGCTTCAGCCCTTTGCGTTCAAAGAACCGGATAGCCTGAGCGGGTTTCAGGGTAAAACCGGCTGTGACTTCCAAGAAGTCATAGTGGCTTGAGGGCATAATAGATATTCATCGGTTATCGCATGAAACTTCTGACAGATATGGCGTGTATTTTCCAGTAATGCTTTGCTGGTGATCTGCAGATACGTTGGCGAAACGCTATAGTCACCTTCAAAACCTAGCTTTCGATAAAAACCAAATGCCCTCCCTACCGCCTTTCGCACTTCAAAGGTAGGATATTCCTCAATATGCACCGCGTAATAACTGGCCACATGAAGTAATAACGTTCCCAAGCCGCACTTGACCGGATTAGCCTGGATATCCTGAAGCTGAAGAACTTTATCTTCCTTTTCCTCAAATAATTTCGCAAATGATTTTTCATTACCCACAAGTGTTTGAATAATTTTGATCTTTAACCTGTTTGAGTCAGATTTGATTTTTACCGATAACTCCAACAACGCTTGAGACTCTATGTGCCTTAATCGTAGCGGCTTCTGTTGGGTAAAGATGCGATGAATATTGTCATCGCTCAATAGCTTTTCATATATAACAGAAGGTGCCTGAACTTTGCTGATACCTGTAACCGATGTATCGGTATTCCTGACGATAACAGGTTCGCTCATAGACTTCGAAGTAAGTGCTCTCACCTTTTTTCGCCTCTAAATATTCCCATTAGCCTGCTGTAGAACCCCAAATCACGTATGGTTTTTATCGCAGCGTCTGAAGAAGATGATTGCTCCAGTAGTTCTTCAAGATGTGACCTGAATGTTTGCAGGTCACCGGTGTCCCCGGCATAGGACAACAATTCTTCTATCTGATTCCCATATAGCGCGTGATATCTAGTGGCAAAATAGTCAGCAGCATCAGCCAGTGCCTGTTGATCATTGCGCCGGTCGGCCTTTTTCTGTGCAAGCTGTGGATGACTGGCGTCTTGCTCGGCAAAGGCGGGGTCGAGGTTATCCGGAGCAATGGGCTGGGACATGGGTTCTGGTTTTTTCCGCCAACCGGGGCCGTACACCTCCTCGATATACTCCTCGGTGGGCTCGTATCCCAGCGTGCTTATTTTGTTATCGCGCTCGGCCCGCTGGAGCAGGTCTTCCTCCGGCTCGGTATTGCGCCAGACTCTCGGTGGGTTAGCGTTGGAAAAGTTCCACGCCGTTAGCCAGCGTACCACCTGGCCGTTGAAACTCTCGCAGATCAGGTCCGCATCGCTTTTGATCACCGACTGTTTCACCGCCTCGTGCACCTGCGCCTGGGATAGCGAGCTGCCGTCATCGGTGGTCATGGTCTGGCTGAGCACCACCTTGCTGATGGCGCGGTCCATGCGCTCGGCCAGTGCTTCATAGTCAGCGGTACCGTGGCGGGCGGCCTCCAGCAGCTCTACCAGAATGTTATCCGGGACGACAATGCCGCTATCTACCTGGATGGCGTCCAGCACCTGCAGGGCCTTTTCCCGCTCTCGAGGGTCTTCTGCCTGTCCCGGTGGCAGTTTGGCCATGGCGGTGGGCTGGCCGAACTTTTCCAGAAAAATCAGCCAGAACTTGATGTCATTGCGTTTGAAAAAGGTGGGCCAGTACAGGTAGTGGCCCAAACCCAGCCCATAAGGATTGTCGCTGTGGTTGGCTCCGGTACTGAACACCCAGAACTTCTGGTCAGGGAGTTTCACCGGATGGGGCTCACCGGCTTTGATCAGCCGCAGGTTGCCGTCCACATCAAACACGAACCGGCTGCGGTCGCGGACCTTGATATCATCTAGCACTATACGGCTGCCATCGTAGGCCCACATACACTCGCCCACGGCATAGCCGTATAAAAGACCGTAGAGCATCTTGTCGGTGATACCGTCAAAGCGGATATGGGTCAGCTGCTCCTTGATGAACTCCGCAGCCGCTTTATCTTGCGACGACTCGCTAGCTGGCTCCACCGTCCACTCGCTCTGGATAACCGCCAGACGTCGTTGCTGAAAGGTGGGTTTGACCTGATCGTCTCGCAGGATTTCGTCGTAGATTTTCATGTCCCGACCGCGCTCTTTGAGCACACTGTCGGGGTTGTCCATCAGGGTGGCGGTGTAGGCCGACGCCAGCCGGACGCCGTGGTCCGCCTTTGCCAGCTCTCCCAGTCTTGGCTTGCCTGCCATGGTGTTGTCCTGTCTAGTCCCTGTGCCGGTTAAAATGTGAGCGCTCAATAACCCCTGAAATCATTGCGGCCCCTTACCACACCATAACCTTTATCCTCATCAATACTGTGCGGGTTTTCGCCGTAGGCCTCGACGCCAGCCCTTGTGTTGCCTGTGGATGCAAAGCTGAAATTGGCCCGGTGTTCGTGCGCCCATTTCAGAAACTGGCTGGTGGAGTCCACCTGGTCATCGTTACCGGCCAGCGGGAAAATGGTCAGCTCCAGCTCGTAGTCGATCAGCCAGGGAGCGGCCTCAGGCAGATACACCAGCCCGGCTTCAAACAGGCTGCTGACCTCCACTAGCCGGTCTATCTTGTTCACGCCCTTGGGGTCGCAGGGGATTACCGGCACATGGATCTTTTTATTACCGGCGTTCACACCCTCGCGTAGCTCTTGTATCAGCGAGGTGCCGCTGCCCTTGTCCTCGATCAGTACCGCCTGCGGGTTCCAGGCCAGATACAGGCTGGCAGCCGCTCTCTTTAGTCGTGGGTACTCCAGCTTGTCGCGGAACACATCCAGCAGGTACCAACCCCGTCGTGTTTCGCCCCAGGTGGTGCAGACGCTGGGGTCGTTGATCTCCTCCGGTTTATAGGCGGTATCCCAGCTCTGGATAATGCGTAAAAACTCCGCCGGTGGCGTGCTGTAGCGCTGGAACCAGCGGGCCTTGATAAGTCCGCCCTCCGGCGTGGCGTTCCAGTCCCCCATCAGCCATGCCTGCACCAGCCACGGCGGTCCGGACTTTTTCAGACGGTTGATGTACTTGGGGTCGTTGCTGAGCAGGAGCTCGTTATCCTCAAGCCGGCTGGGTATATAGATTCGCTCATCGCCGGTGTTGGCATCGCAGATCAGTCTCATGCCCTTGGGGGCTGCGTCGATGTAACGCTTCTTGATCCACTCATGTCCCGGCCCGCCGGGGTTGGCCGACAGGTTAAAGCTGGCAGGAATGCCATAGGGGTTTCGGAGGGTGGCCTGGAGCTTGTCGATGGGGTCTGGGGTGGGAAAGTTACCGGCCTCGTCAATGTACACGTCTGTGTAAGAGTGGCCCTGGTACTTGCCGGCGTCGGCGTCCCGCTCAAGACTTCGAAGGCGAAGCAGCGCACCGTTTGGCATAATCCAGGTGCTTTTCTGGGCACGGTATAGCGCACCGATGGGGAGATAAATCTCATGGGAGCGGGCAATCACCTCGTCCAGCTCCGGCATGCTGCGCCGGACGAATAACCCCTTGCTGTGACCACCGTATTTAGTGCTGCGCTGGAGCCATTTACCCAGAAAGCCGTCCGTTTTGCCGCCTCCCCGGGCACCGCCGTAGAGAATGTCCTCTACAGGACAGGTGACCAGTGCTGTCTGCGGTCCCGGTTGGGGCGACCAGATCAGGTTATTTGACACTCTATTATCTCAAGGAACATTTTTGGATCCCGTTGGTCAGTTGAATGATGCCAAAAAGATGCAAGGAAGAATGAATAACCTAAGACTCGAGAATGTAGCTACTGCTTACTCAATCACAGAATATCCAGATTCCAACGATGAATTGTTGTTTGCAATACGGCAATCCACCACATAAGTGGTATTTTGGCAAAGTACTGTCGGGAATGTGCGAAGTGCATGGAGACCTAAGCTTTCGAACCCCTCGAATACTTATCAAATCTTATACGCTGACGCCCGGCAGATTACTAAGACAGAAATAAAAGAAAGGTTTATGAAAACCACTGACTCTCCTTCCGTTGAACTGATGTCCCAGTTCGCGTTAATGGCGAAATAAGACATGCAAAAAACTAATCATTTGCTTCAATGCCTGCACCATATTGTTTCAGCCACTCTTCCCGACTCATGGGCTCGGGGATCAATACCACGCCGGTGGGAGGCGCGGCCTTACCGTCCGGTGTGGTGTGCGCCACCTTCTGCGGCGCGTTGAAACCGTAAATGCGGGCACGACGGTCGATGGCCTTCATGATCCTGTCCATGGCCTGCAGATCCCCTTTGAGGCTTTGCTTCATGGCCTCGCGGATAATCCAGTCCAACCGCTCCAGATCCAAGCGTCGGTTGACTTTTGCATCCTCGCGGCTTTCGTTTTCCAGGGTTTCGATGGCCTTGACGACATGGCGGTAAGCAGCGGTTTTGCTGATGGCCAGCTGGTCGGCAATCTGCCGGTAGGACAGCCCCAGGGTGCGAAGCTCCAGCGCCTTTTTGCGTAACTCTGCCGCTTTTGCTCGCTGGGTACGCCCCGGGTTCTGGATAGCCATCGTTCACCCCTTATGCGTTCACCTTTTGCCGGGCAAAGGTGGGTTAACAGCGGTTATTCGGTCTTTGGTTTTTTTGCGGGTGGTTGGTCGTCCTTGGGTGTTGCTGGTTGTGATGGATGCTTGGTTCTGATGTGATATTTAAGGTTGCATCTCTGTGCAGCAGCATAATCGCAATGCTGGCACTTAAAGGGTTTCTCGCCGGTGTGGGTGCGTTCATGATCGGTCAGGACGGTCTTTTGTGCAGCTGCATAATCGCAAAACTGGCACTTATAGGGCTTCTCGTCGGTGTGGATGCGCTCATGTGTAATCTTGTTTGCTTGTTGGGTAAAAGATTTATCGCAGTACTGGCACTGAAAGGGCTTCTCGCCGGTGTGGATGCGCTCGTGGATAATTTTCTGCTCTTTTCTATAAAATTTTCTACTGCAGTACTGGCACTGATGCTCCTTCATACCGGTGTGTGTTTTGCAGTGTCTTACAATACTGCTCTTAGTTTCTGTATGGAAATCACACGTTTTGCACTTGTATTTACCATCTGCTTGTTGACTGTATCCCGATTGGGGTCCCGAGACTCCAGCTACATGTTGAGGGGCTGGTGATGTAGATTGTTGTGTTGAACTTGAGGCTTCTGGTTGTGTTGAAGTGCTCGCTACCTGTACTGGTTGAGGAGCTGGTGTCGTTACTTGCGGTGCCGAACTCACTAGCGTTCGACTTGGTGAGCGTAATATAGGGCAAGTGGAAGCTGCTGTAACAGATCTTAAAGTTTGGGCATTGTCAGCAACGGGCCTATTGAGTTGATGAGAGGGTGAGTTAATTGAAAGATCAACTACTTCAGCTTCCTGCGCAGGGCTTACCGCATAAGCCTGCTGCATAGCTATTACATCATCCGCAACTGTTGTTGGGGGTGACGATAAAGTAGGTATTGGTGATCTAGGAGGACTGGCACGTTCCATCAGATTTAATCCATGTTTTGTGAAGTATGCTTTTACAGACAGACAGACAGACAGACAGTTCCTTGTTGTTTGTCCAGCGGACAAGTCCGTTAGCCATTCTCTACCAGCCCGAATGTTTGACCGCCACTCTCAAGCACGGCTTCCTGCCCTGAGAACTTCTGCCAACGCCGGATAATCACATCGCAGTAGTGCGGGTCCAGTTCCATGACCCGGCTGTTACGTCCAAGCTTTTCACAGGCAATCAGGGTGCTGCCGCTACCACCGCAGAGATCCAGCACACTGTCCCCCCGTTTGCTGCTGTTACGCACCATGGAGACAATCAGCTCCACCGGTTTCATGGTGGGATGCTCCCGGGAGGCGTTGGGCTTGTCCTCGCGGATAACCGTCCCGCAGAGCCTGTTGCGTAACTCTTTGATCTCTTTGGCCAGCGAGTTTTTATCGAGGTCTTTGGTTTTGGGCTCCTCGTCGATAACGGTTTTTTTGTTGCGCTCTCCATACCAGCTATGGGCTGCACCGGGTTTCCAACCGTAGAGGATTGGCTCGTGTTGCCAGTGATAGTCCTGTCGTCCCATAACGCTGGAGCTTTTCACCCAGATCAGCACCTGTTTCAGGTAAAAGCCTGCCTCCTGCAGTGCCAGCCGGAAATTAACACCCTCGGTGTCGGCGTGGGCCACATAGATCGGGCCGCCTTCTTTGGTTACTGTGAAGGCCGAGGTAAAAAGATCCCTGAGAAATTGCCGGAACTGGCTGTCGCCCATGCTGTCGTTATCGATTTTGAGAGATTCTTTGGTTTTACCCTCGTAATCCACGTTGTAGGGCGGGTCGGTCCAGACCATGTCTACATGCTGGTTACCCACAAGACGCTCGACGTGTTCAAGGTTAGTGCTGTCACCACACATGAGCCGGTGGTCGCCTAACAGCCAGATATCGCCTTCCCGGGAGACGAGCTCGTTTTGCACGTCTGGCACATCGTCGTCATCGGTCAGCCCTTCGGCGGGCTCGTCCAGCAACTCAAGGGTGGACAGGCTGTTGAGCAGTTCGTTGAGCTGCTCGTTATCGGTATCAATATCCGGTAATCAGCTGGTCCAGCATGGCCTGATCGGTTTCCGCCAGAGCCGACAACGGATCAATGGTGGCCAGGGCCAGTTTTTCCTCATCCTCGGTGAGATCCACATAGATCACCGGCACCTCGGTTTCACCCTCACGCCGGGATAGCTCTACCCTAAGATGGCCGTCAATCAGGTGGCCGGTGGTCTGGTTGACGATCACCTGCTGTATCCAGCCGATGTCCTCCAATACCCCTTTGAGCGCCTCCTGTTGATGCTTCGGATGCTTGCGCCAGTTGTTGGGGTTGGCCAGCAGTTGATCCGGGGACTCTTTGCCCTGTCCGGTGATGCGGTCTTTCCAGTGACTCATTCGCACTGTTCCTGTCGTGCATTGGCGATCTGAACGTAAGTGAAATGGGTACGCTCCAGCAGACTGCGCGCCTCACCAATACGACCAGACTCCAGGTAGGCGAGCGCGGCATCCATGGCACCTAAGAGGCAGCGGGTATCAAACTGCCCGGTCATTACCATCAATGCGAGATCTGCCTTGGTATGTCGGTGTGATAACCGGGTAATGCCGTCTTCCTCTTTTTGCAGGTAGTCTTCCAGCAACGCCTGCTGCTCACATTCCGTGTTCATGGCATGACTCCTGTCAGCGGTTAAACAGTCTGGAGATAAGCGGGGTCAGATTCCGAATGGCACGCTCTCCAAACAGGAAACCCAACACGAGGATATTCACCACGATAAGTGCCAATTGCTGCTTCTCGGATAATGTCCACTCAGAAAACCAGCACCAGTCCAGATACATGGTAAAAAAGCCCCAGACCGGTCGTTGGCAACCTCTGGCAAATAACATCAGGCTACCCACAACGGGCAGGCTTTTAAGATCTGATGCGGTGCCCTCAAGCTTGCTGATCCGCTCGGTGAGCATCTGCTCTGCATCGAGAAGCGCCTTATCGGTTTGCTGACGCTTATCCTGTTCAATGCGCTCCAACTCAAGACGCAGCCTTGCCTGCTGTTCCGGTGTCATATCCGGAGGGAAATAGGCTTTGATGCCATCAAAGATGGTCTGAGCCAAGCCTCCGGTGAGCATGTTGCCTAACTCACTGGCCAGTCGGGTGAAGTTCATAGCAGGTTCCCCGGTACCCCTTCTCTGTCCCAACGAATCCCTTCATCAATCAACCAGTCGCTGTAGGGCTGGCAGCCCAGCTCGTGATGGATGATAGCCTTGGTCAACCCAGTCAGACACCAGTCAATGCCGAGGGTAATGGACTCGTCCGGCATCAGTCCGGTACGGGCTGCCACCGACTCCACATAGGCGTCAGTCTCGTTTTCAGATGGTGGTGCCCAGCGGTTGATAAAGGCGCGCAAGGTTCTGAGTTGGTGCTTGGTGTAATAGGTTCGCAGGGTGCGGCTCAAGGCCCGGATCCCGAATTCATGGCTCATGAACTGACAAAAATCACTGTCAGTCTGACACTCTCTCAGTCCACGCCAATCTGCCCCCTGGCGGATGTTGCCGGGGTTGCAGTTACGATACCCCCTAATCTGTGCGACCAGCATGCTTGACGTCCCGTGTCTTCTGGTTGATATCCAGCCAGGTGTCGTAAAGCGACACGACGGCAGCACCGGCCGATATCAGGCTGACCACAACAACGCCAATGGTGAACAACCGTTTTACGTCGTCGCGCAGGTTCAGCACCAGGCGGTGTGTTTCCTTGCCTTCGGATTTGATTTCAGTGATATCACTACTGATGGTTTCCACCTTCACCTGCAGGTGGGTGACGGTATTCTCCAGCGTATTGATCCGGGGTGGCGTACCTTCCAGATCCCGAAGCCGGTGATCCATTACCGCCAGATCACGCTCTATCTGGTTCACCCGGGTATCCAGCTCGTTCATGCCTGTGTCCCTGTATCAGACACCGCCGCCGTCTGGCGTTTAAACCCACCTGCGGAGTGTCCAGTCCCTGACAGATGCCACGGATAGTACGCGGTACCAACCCATAACGCTGTGCAACCGTTGTCTTGCTGTCTCCACACAGCACATCGCGGACAATAACCCGGTTTCGCTCAATCAACGCCAACGTCTGGGGAATGTAGACCTGCATGCCACCAAACCATTGACCCAGCGCCTCAGCCGCATCCAGGCCAATCACTCTGACTATGTCGGAATCGGGCCGTGGGTGCCGCGCGAGATATTTCCGGCCACCACCAAAGGCCTGCTCAAGCGCCAGCGTTTTTTCACGCCCAATGGCCCGAACCAACTCGTTTTCCACACTCATGACACCGGATACCAGGTTTCGGACAGCCGACCATTGATGGAGCAGATCTTTGGATCTCCCTTTACCAATGCTCTGCAGCGTATCGCAGGTATGGCATAGCGCTTCACTCAACACTTGGGGCAAAATACCGCTGGCAGCCGACAACTCTGCACAGGTGCTACCAGGGTATTCCCTGACCAGTCCAGCGATCAGGCTGGGGCTGAAGCCATTTTGTCTTCTGTTCGGCTGCATTCCTTGTTCACCCGTTAGCGTGCATATTTTTAAAGTAATTCATTTCACATTAAACGGCAAAGGGGTTTTTACCGGTATTTTAGATTCAGGCTAGTCTGCCGATACCCCAACGGCGCGAATGGAATATCGTCATCCATGTCACCCAATCCCGGCTGGGAAGACGCTGATTGGGGGGCAGTAGAAGACCGCTGGGGTGGATGGCGGTACTGTGTCCGTGGATTTGATTCTGTGACTGGTTATCCAGTAACTGCCACTCTCGCTACCACGATAATCTCGACAAGCTTGAACTCCGTGCCATCCCTGCCGCCTGGCCATGCGACTCTGTATCTGCCCCTCAATGTACAAACGTCTCCCCTTACCCACATACTGCGCCGCGATCTCTGCGCTCTTACTGCGCCAGATGAGGTTGTGCCACTCGGTACGTTCCATCTTCTGGCCGGATTTTTTATCGGTCCAGTAATCGTTCGTAGCCATTGAACAGGTAGCAATGCAGTTGCCGTTGTCGAAATAGCGCAGCTCTGCCGCTTTGCCAGTGGTTCCGATCAGTGTCACCTTGTTTACGCCTTTCATGGGTTTTCTCCTGGGGTGTCATGGAAAGTTTCCAGCTGGAGCCTAAGGTCACTCAGCATTGCGTTGCCTTGTTGCATTGCGTCGTTCGCGTTCACTCTTGCCAACATTGATCCGCTTAGGTGCCTGCCACTGCTGATGGGCTGCAATGCGATATCCTCCGGCCAGCTCAATAAATCCGGGCAATGTGGGCGGCATGGGGAGTTTGTCCTCGCAGGTATCTAGCGCTTTGCCGATTTGCCGGGCCGTCAGTCCATTGCGCTCAAAGGCCAGCAACCACTCGCTTCTGGGCCACTGACAGCTGATCCTCACTACGAAAACGACTGGTCCAGAGGTGGCCGTAGATATTTGCCATTCGCACAAAAAAACGGTTGATCAATTTTTCACGAAACTCAGGAGTCGCTCCCGAAAGGCTTGGGTTTACCGATGCACTCGGCGGTGAGGTTGGCGAAGAGTTCTCCGCTGGTGAGGGCTTTTCGTGTCTGTCGTCCATGACGCTCTCCCTGTTGTAGTCCCTGCTGTCGAGCCAGTCGTTCCCGCTCCCAGGTGTTCTGTTTACGCATGCCGTTTTTCCAGGCACGCTGCCAGTCCACATAGGTGTATCCGCCTGCCACCATGGCGTCCTGCCACTGCTCGGTCGCCTGATCGAGAGGCAATACAAACCCGGACTGTTCGGCATACCAGTTGCGCATTTTGTCGGTGACTACGAACGCTTCCGACAACCGGTGTTTACGCCCAGCCTGTTTTTTTACGGCGGGGAGATCTTTAGGGGGTTAATAGTAGTAGTTATATATTCAGTATTTATTAGGGTTTGCTGAGCGGACGTTCGGTAGTGCCGGTTGTCGGTATTATCGACCTTCGGTATTTCATCCACTCGGGATGTTTGGTTTGAGTCCTTATCCGTCGGTGTTTTCACAATACCGAGTGAAGGTTTATCCGACCGTCGGTGCACCCGACTCTCCGTAGCGCCGAGTCCCGGCTTGTCATCAACACGGTAAGCATCAGGACAACAAGGCGACTCCATGACATCGTAAACCCATCCGACCATCTTCCCTTGATGATCCTGACGGTGCGTCCGCCGACAGTATCCTGCCTCCGTCAGCTCTCGCATCACAGCCCTCATGGCGTATTTACTCAAGCCAAACCGGTCACGGAGTTGGCCCGGACTCGTCTGCCAGTTGTCAGGGCGGCTTAGCAGATAGCAGAGGATGCCCAGCGCCACCGGTGAGAGTCGGTGATCGTTAAACACGGCCTGATTAATGATCGCAAAACGCGCTCGTTGTCCGTCCCTGATAATGGTCATTGGAATGAGTTCCTTTCAGATAAGCCATATTCCTAAAGTAATAGCGTTTTATTTCGGTTGGGTTTTTCGGTATTTTTTAACATCTATGCAAAGCAAAAGTTTGCATAATGCAAACTGAGTTATATCAATCTGCCAAGCAGGCTGTTTGATTTCATGTTGTCTGGACATGTGAGCAAACAGCGTCTTAAGCAGTGCGATTCAAAATTCGTATATCGGGTCTTTGAGGATAAAACCCCGCTACTCCGTTAAAAGGAGAAGCAAAATCTCCGGGCGGTAGCGTCTCTGCGAAAATCTGAAGCAGTATTCCTGTTGTCATTTTCCACTCTCTTTCTTATCGGGTAACCGAAAACAAAATATCGGTTTACCTGTTATATAAACTACTATTGATTTTATATCTACCCCGTTGCCAATGTAATTTGGCCGTGATAGGGTCAATTTGCTTGAGGAATCGATAATGTCGCTGGGCGAACGATTGAAGTTAGCCAGGAAGCGCAAGGGAATGACACAGATGACCCTTGCCAAACGGGTGGGGACATCTCAGTCCACCATTAACGACATTGAAAACGGCCGGCATAAGTCCAGCCGATTTTTAATGTCCATTGCGGATGTATTGCAAGTGGATGCCCGCTGGCTGGAACGTGGGGACGGTGTACTGAAGGGAGTGTCAGTGGAGGTGGTCAACCAGGGTGGTCCATTGCCGCTGTATG
The DNA here is from genome assembly GCA_964291505.2 of uncultured Kistimonas sp. GTDB lineage: Bacteria > Pseudomonadota > Gammaproteobacteria > Pseudomonadales > Endozoicomonadaceae > Kistimonas. The sequence continues at coordinate 27,241 of OZ220221.1, forward strand.
ACTGGGATCGTATTCCTGACCTTCTGGATGACAATTGTTCAATGCCGATGGTCGACGCGCTATATCGCTGTCCGATTTCTCATTCAGATGAGGCATACACCTTGCAAGTGCTCACCGATCAGTATGAAGGGCATCTGAGTTACGGTGATGTACTGTTTGTGGATCCGGTTGGCAGTTACAGCAGTAATGACCTGGTGGTCTGTGTGATGACGGCAACACGCTATGTGGATCTTCGGTTACTGGTTTTTGATGGTGCATCAACCTACCTGAAGTCCATCAATCGTAATGTGCCGGAAGAACGCCGCCTGTTGTCTGCTCGGCTTGAGGCGCATCTGGGAGGTCAGCTGGCATTTCCTGTCACCAATGACCCGGATGCACCGCCAGTCGCCCTGGTGGGTCGCGTCATATTCAGGGGCTGCAAGGTTTAAACCGGTAAACAAACAGAATGCTGCGCGGTGAGGTACGACTGATGAAGTGGTTAACATCACAAGGAGTCAGAAATGCGGTCACGGCGGTCAAACCGGTTCTGGGCGCTAATGGAGGGCAAATTGGTGAATATCGATACCAGTCGTGCACCGGCTGAGGGCGATCTAGTCGCAGTGCTGGGACAAGGTGATGAACTCAACAAACCGGTGGGTTATACCCTCGGGATGAATGAGGGCGATATTCTGGGTTGTATTGAACTTGTCGGAGCTCCCATTCACGACAAAGTCGATGAGTGACAGACAGGGTGGCTGGTCAGTCACCCTTTTTAATGGAAACAAAAACCCCTTTTCCTTTTATTTAAATAGATAAAGAGGTATTAATTAAGGGAAAGGTAGAACAACAGGGAGGTATTCGATGAAACCAGGTATCTATGATGGATTACCCGATGCGGTGTATCACGACGCGCCTGGAGTATCCTCAAGCGTCCTCAAGGAGATGGGGCGTTCACCCGCTCACTGCCGAGCCAAACAGGATGGCGACCGTAACAAACGTACCAAGGCACTGGAAACAGGCATTATTCTCCATTGTGCGGTACTGGAGCCCGAGCGATTTGCCCAAGACTATGCCCTGCCACCGATGAGGATCAACTACCCCGACGCATTAGCCACGGTGGAGGAGATGAAAGCACGTTGTGAGGCCCTTGGCTTGCCCAAAACCGGCAAAAAGGAAGACCTCATCAAGAGACTGCGAGAAGACGAGAACGGCACATTGTTCTGGGATGACATTATTGAAGAGTACCGGGAGAACAAGATCCTCCTCTCAGAGACTGACATGGCACTGTGTCAGGGCGTGATGACTTCAGTGTCCGCTCACAGCAAGGCTGCAAAAGCGTTTCGTGACGGTGTCGCAGAACGAACACTGGTCTGGCACGACGAAGCGACGGGTGAACTTTGTCGTGCACGGATGGATTACTACCGTGAAGATCTTGGCATGATCTTCGATCTCAAGTCCTGCCGCGATGCCCGTTATGACCCTTTCCAGCGCGATATCCCCAAGTACGGTTACCACATCAGCGCTGCCATGTATCTCGAAGGTGCCCGTGCCTGCGGACTCAAGGCCACTGGCTTTGCCTGGCTCGCCATTGAGAAAGAACCGCCTTACGCCATCGGTCTTTATATGGCCAGCGCCGAGATGCTGATCGAAGGATACGAGCGATTTCGCGAATACCTGGATCTATTCCATGCCTGCCAAGAGACCGATAACTGGCCCGCCTATGCGGAAGCCTTTCTTACGATTGAGCTACCGCCCTGGGCGATAGCCTCTCAGGATTAACCCGGTCACAGGGAGGCGACCATGACCAAGCCCAATACCATTCCCGCCAAAGCCACAGGCATTAAGTCACTGCTGGCCAGCCGCAAGAACACCATTGCCCAGGCGCTCGAGCAAACAGGTCTCACACCTGAACGTCTGTTGTCGGTGGTCATGAATGAGGTGCGTAAAACACCGAAGCTGAAAGAGTGCACGGATGCCTCTCTACTCGGGTCTGTCATTCAATCCGCCCAGCTGGGGCTGGTGCCTGGGGGTGCACTGGGGCACTGCTATCTGATTCCCTACTTTAACCGCAAACAAAACAAGCTGGAGTGCCAGTTCATGCTGGGTTATCGCGGCATGCTGGAGCTGGCGCGGCGCTCAGGAGCCATCAAACACATTGATGCCCGCTGTGTGTACGAAGGTGAGGAGTTTGAGATTCTCTATGGCACCCAGACGACGGTTATCCACAAACCCTCCCTGAGTCGAAACGGCAATGACAGGATGATCGGTGTCTATGCCGTCGGGCATCTTACCTCCGGCGGGTGGCAGGTTGAATATATGTCCATGGCAGAAATCCAGTCGATTCGGGATGGCTCCAAAGCCGGTGGGGATGGCCCCTGGAAAACCCACTTTGACGAAATGGCCAAGAAAACCGTCATCCGTCGATTGTTCAAATACCTACCGGTTTCTATTGAGGCCCAGACAGCGGTCGGACTTGATGAACGGGCTGAGGCAGGCATTTCACAACAAAATGACATCGTCTTGCAGGAAGGCGATGGCGGCATCACGGTGGATATGCAAACAGGCGAGATCATCGAGGGCGATGTCAGGAGTGCAGATGATCTGAACAGGGCTTTATAGCCCTAATCGATCACAAGCAAAAAAGGGATTTTTTATGCAGCGCTTTGTCCTGATCAGGAAGTTCTGCGAATTAACGGGTTACACACCCAAGGCGGTTGAGCGAAAAATTGAGTCCGGTGTCTGGCGCAAGGGAAAGGTCTGGCTGAATGCACCGGACGGACGGCGTCTTGTTGATATGGAGGAGTTTGATAAATGGGTCGAGGAAGGAAACCCCAGAAATCCTTAGAGGAGCTACTGCAGGACGCCGAAGGGGTTGAACTGCACGGGAGCAAGCTGCGGATCGCTTTTCGTTACCGCCGAACCCTGTGTCGTGAATCCCTCGGTATTCCGTTAACCCGGGAAAACCTGAAATATGCCGTCAGGAAGCGTGAAGCCATTCTGTATGAAATCAGCAGGAACACGTTTGACTATGCCCAGGAGTTTCCTGACAGCCGAAAACTCAACAAACCGGGTTTCTGTTCTCGCCGTAATGCGACACTGAAAGAGCTGGTTGAGAAAGTACAGGCTTTCAAAAAAGCAGATATTGCCGAGACCACCGCTCGAGGCCAGCGGTTTTCGTTCAATCGCATTCTGGCGTACTTTGGCGAGGAGACGGACATCCGTTCTCTGATGCCGGAGGATATTGAACTCTATCGCGCCACATTGATTGAGGAACTCTCTGCCCGCACAACCAACAATTACATGAGTCGCCTGCGGGAATTGTTCCGGTTTGCCCAGCGTAACTTCTATACCGAGTTCGATCTGGCCGCCTGCTGCACGATGTACTCGGTAGATCGCGATGAGCCTGATCCGCTAACGCTAGATGAATTGGAACGAATTACCGCCTTAGCCCCAGACCTGTACCGCCATCTCTTTACCTTTGCAGTCTATACCGGCATGCGGATAGGTGAGATCTGCGCCTTGGCCTGGGAGGATATCGATCTGAAAGAAGAGACCGCCGTAGTACAGAGAAGCCGCTCCGTACTCGGTTACAAGCTGCCTAAATCCAACCGTAAACGTGTAGTGCATTTGCTGCCACCAGCAATAGAGGCGCTACGCGCCATGCGATTACTGACCTACATGCTGCCAGAAGAAGACATTCTGGTGAGCATGAAACAAAACAAAAAGGTCGGTCAGCGCGTACGATTTGTCTTTAAACAATTCCGACGCAATGGTGAGATCTCATCATCACTCACCACCGGAAGGGCACGAAAACATTGGCGAGCGTTACTAAAGCGGGCAGGTGTACGCTATAGACGATTACATCAGACACGACATACCTTTGCCTGCTGGACGCTAACCGCGACCGGTAACATCAGTTTTATTGCCGACCAGCTGGGACATGCGGATTTCACCATGCTTCAACAGGTCTATGGCAAATGGATTCCTTCGCAATCCAAAAACGAGTCTTCACGGATATGGAGTGAGATGGGTCGTTTATACGGAAAAAATAACGAACAAGAAAATGAAGACAGTCTTACTCAAAAAGGCTAAACCTTTTTTACTGCACACCGTTTTTTTGAACACCTCCCCGCTATATCCCCCTCTCATCCCCTGAAAATGTTCCCAAAATGATCCCAAAACGGCCCCATAAAACTGGGTAAAAACGGTAATTGTTTTAAAACTCAAAACGTTACGGAAGGGGGGTGGAATTATAAGAGAGAGGCCGCAACAACTCCATGCATACCCGAAAGAGACGCAGCCTTTGAGAAACCAGAAAGACGTCAACAATAGTACGTTATTGCCAAATATGAGAAACACGCTATAGAGATACGTGAGTATTTGATTTTCACTTGCAGGTAAGGCAGCCGGTTATATGATTCGCCGTTCCAAATCGACAGTAAGCGTTTTAACTATCACTTGTCATCAATCGAATAACTACAGCAGTAAATTCCCGGAAATATTACAAGTGAATAAAATAGCGCTATTACATCCCGTTGCTCACTGCATCACAAGCTCATCAATATTAGTTGATAGCTCGGAGAGTCTCCGCCATTTGAAAATACCCGTTGCCATTAAACAACACAGACTCATCAAAAAACGAGCGCGACAGCACAGGCGTCAATTTCCCGGAAAAATGATTCCTGAGAAAATAATTCTGAACCGTTTTACAGGCATTGCCAGTGGGTCCATGCCCGCTGTTGACCCGGCGTACTAACAAGCCGGGCAGGAGTTCGAAGCAGTCAGCGCACAGGCAATCTCAGCAGCAAGACGCGCATTATTTTTTATCAGCCCGATATTGGTGGTTAATGTTTTCCCACCACTGACAGCATGCAGCTTTTCCAGCAACCAGGGCGTAATAGCCTTGCCGCTAACACCAGCCTTCTCCATTTGTTGGATAGCCTGAGCAAGGATTTGCTCAACATCTTCAACCGGCAATGCCATGGATTCTTCAACCGGTTGCGTGATCAAAACCCCACCATCCAACCCCAGGGACCAGCGAGCCTGCAGAATACCGGCGACAACCGTCGGACTATCTGCCCGGTAATCCACAGAGTACGCACTTTCACGCACATAAAAAGCCGGCAGGGTGTCGGTTTCATACCCGACGACGGTAACCCCATGGGTTTCCAAGTATTCCCGTGTCAGGCCAATATCAAGAATAATCTTAGGGCCTGAACAAACGACCGCCACAGGTGTTCTGGCCAACTCCTGTAGATCTGCCGAGATATCAAACGTTTCCTGCGCACCACGGTGGACGCCCCCAATACCACCCGTCGCGAAAACCTGAATACCTGACATAGCCGCGATCATCATGGTTGAGGCGACTGTTGTTGATCCATTGCCGCCGGTTGCCATAAGCCACGGCAGATCCCGCCGACTGGCTTTATGCATACGTGGCCCCTGTTGCCCAATAGCATCAATCTCGGCTTTTGATAATCCGGCTTTGAGGCGCCCGTTAAGAATGGCTGTTGTTGCCGGAACAGCACCTGCCGCACGAACACAGGCCTCCACGGCGTGTGCTGTTTCTGCATTCTGAGGCCAGGGCATGCCATGACTCAGAATCGTGGATTCCAACGCAACGACGGGGTGACCAGCCTCCAGTGCATCGGCCACTTCCACGCTGAGATCGGGGGTTTGCACAAGCATGATTGATCTCCATTCTGGCAGCCAAAACCTAATAGATAAAAAGAGAATATAACAACCGAATATTATTATTTTTAAGGTTATTTCCGGAATAGAAACAATTAATTTTCATCAACACAGGTATGGCTGTAACAATTGTGAATCAATACCTGAAACTGAATATTCATGCATGAAAGCATGCAGATTCAGTATTAGCCCCCAATCATGGGGGTGCTTTAATTTTCAGCAGTATTAAATAAAAAAATACGGTTCCCCGGATAACACTTGTTATGCCGGTCAACTTTTGCAACCTGAAAAAACGGTACACAGGGACAAGTATGCAAAAACACATTCCACTCATTACCGCTGCCGTGGTTTTATCGGCCGGTACAGCAGGCTATTGGCTTCACTCCCAGAACGATCCATCCAATCAAACAGTCACCCAACAGGGACAGCCCCTATCCGCTGATCAATACAATCAGTCCCCTGAGGCCACAGGTGCCCAGATGGGAGACAATGAGATCGCCGAACTCAATCAGCTGATTGACAGCTTTAATGATGAATTGGCTCAGACGGTTGATGATGAACCTCTGCAGGACTCAGAGCCATTGATCATTACACTTTGGACACCGACAGATAATCTCCCGCCTGATGGCATGTTAACTTTGCCGGAAGAGGTCACGGACCGCACAGCAATCAACCTTGATGCCGACGAATTGGACATCATTGCCACCGGCGACAGCATCACCTTTACCCTGCCGGGTAATCATCAATACGATGCCGTCATTGAAAAGACCACCTACAACGGCAACGGGGACAAGACACTCACCGGTTACCTGTCTGGCACCCAAAGCCCGGATGGTGGCACCTACCCTGTCATCATCACCCAGGGTGACAGCACCAGCTTTGCCACCATCACCAGTCCTTACGGCAGTTACTCCATGGAGACCATCAACGGTCAGGGCTGGATTTACAAGAATCCCCCTCGATCAATGCTGGAGACCGCAGAGACCGATGCCATAGTCCCACAGGAAAGTGATCATCAGCACTGATGGGGTAAGGCTATATCTGCTGGCTCGCAGATGATTTGATTCTTTAAAGGATTTCCGGTTTTGATGCCAAAGGAGATGGACATGTACAACAAACAATCACAGACTGCCAGTCTGGATTTCACTGCTCGCCCCTGGCGACGACAGCTCATGACAGGCATTGCAAGCATTGCACTGAGTAGTACGATCGCCACACAGGCAATCGCTGAAACCTATCTAGATGCCATGATTCTGCATACCCCTGGCCTCAGTGACCGCTATAACGGTAACGCCAGCACACGTATCAATCATCTGATCAATGTTACCAATAAAATCTATGAAGACAGTGGCCTTGACCACCTCACCCTGCGTCCGGTCCACATCAAGCAGGTGAATTATTCCGATACGGCCAATGCCGGAACCGCTTTGAGTGACATGACCTTTCGCCGTAACCCGGCGTTCGCAGATACACACATACTGCGCGAAAAACACCGTGCTGATATCGTAATCCTGATGCGTCCTTACGACAGCGAACACAGAAGCTGTGGCGTCGCCTATGTGGGCGGCAAAGGCCGTCAGGGTAACCTGTCTTCATTTAAGAATTACATGTACAGCCACGTAACGGCTTCCGTCTGCGGTGACTACGTTACTGCGCATGAAGTCGGCCACAACCTTGGTCTCAGCCATTCACGGGCACAGGGCAGCAAGGGCACATGGGACTACTCGGTAGGCCACGGTAAGCACGGCAAATTTACAACCGTAATGGCTTACCAATCCGCCTACGACGTTAACTACTGGTCCGGAAAAGTCTACAAATTCTCCAGTCCGTCGCTGGATTGTCGCGGTTATCCTTGCGGCGTGGATAGAAATGATCCAAAAAACGGAGCAGATGCGGTATACACGCTGAAACAAACAACACCGATCGTGGAAGCGTTCTATCCCACACTGAAAGCGCCTGATTCAGATGAAAAAGCAGGGCTTCAGGCCGCTGAGCAAAAATACAACGAAGCTCGACAGCGTATGCAGGCATTGCGTAATGAACTCAAACAAAGCCGGGAGCGTTTTCGTGAACATATTCAAAGCCTGAGGAATATCTTCACGCAATGGCGACGTGGACAGCTGTCTTATTATCAGGCTATCACGCAGTGGCGTTCTGCACTGACTAACGCCAGAGACGAACTCAAGACGTACCGGCAGGTTCGCAAGGATCTGGCACAGCAGCGTCGCGTCCTTCGCGCGGCTCGCATCGCGCTGGCGGAAGCGCGCAGAAACAGCAACAGCGCCTGATTCAATCGCACCATTTCATCTGTCCAATAGCCGGCATTCATTGCCGGCTATTTTTTAACCAATCGATGACAGCCAGCCGTCCACGCCTTGTGAGAAAAGTTATCCACAACTCATCCAGAGGCTTACCCAGCCAAACTGTTTACAACCTGTCTCGTGCTGTTATTGTGCACGGTTAATCCTCCATGACCGGAAACTGTCCACATGCCCGAGTTGCCTGAAGTTGAGACGACCCGACGGGGTATCCTGCCCCATGTCCGCCACCATCGTGTTGAACGGGTCATTGTCAGGGAGCCAAGGTTACGCTGGCCGGTTCCTTCAGAGCTACCCGCCATGCTGGAAGGACAAACAATCAACGATGTCCAACGCCGGGCCAAGTATCTGCTGCTGCCAACCGATAACGGCACACTGATGATTCACCTGGGCATGTCGGGTTGCCTGCGCATTCTCCCGGCTACTACGCCCGTGCTGAAACATGATCATATTGACTTGGTGCTAGATACCGGCAACCTGCTGCGCCTGACTGACCCCCGTCGTTTTGGCGCCATGCTGTGGACCAGTGAAACTATTCAGGACCACCCTCTGATTCAGGCACTGGGCCCCGAACCACTGTCATCACAATTCACCGGAGAGTACCTGTACCAACAGTCTCGCAACCGGAAACAGGCCATAAAAACCTTCATTATGGATAACCATATTGTGGTCGGTGTCGGAAATATCTATGCCAATGAAGCACTCTTCAGGGCCGGTATCCGCCCGGATCGTCCCGCCGGACGGGTATCACTCGCCCGCTATCAGCGCCTGGAGCAAGCCATCCGTGACGTGCTCAGCAGGGCCATTGAGCAGGGCGGAACAACCCTCAGGGACTTTGTCGGTGGTGACGGCAAACCGGGGTATTTCCGCATCGAGTTGGCCATGTATGGCCGGGCTGGTGAAGCCTGCATAACCTGTGGCGCCCCAATCCGGGAAATCAGGCTCGGGAACCGCTCAACGTGCTTTTGCCCACAGTGTCAGCGGTAGCCGTCGATGGGAACTGAACCACACCGCTGCGGTCGAATATTTAATAGAATATACCGCAGATGGTGCGTCCAATTATGCAGAGAGCTTATTTATTACTACTGATCGTTATGATGAGTCTGGCCAGCCATGCTACGGCCGCCGACAATAACAACAATTTGATCATTAATCGTCTGGTCATCTTTGGTGACAGTTTGTCAGATCAGGGAAAGCTATATCGTAAATCTAATAGCAGCGTGCCGGTTTCTCCACCTTACTGGAATGGTAGATTCAGTAATGGTCCCATATGGGCAGATATTCTCGCTAAACAATACGAACTGGTTAATGAAGCAGAAGGGGGGGCTGCTGCCGTAGACTATACCCATTTAAGTGGCGATATTCAGTACCGATTCATCAATTCCCTGGAAAACGAAATTAATCAATTTCTTAGCAAATCCTCCTTTCACCAAGATGATCTGGTCGTCATCTGGATCGGGGGCAATGATTACCTTACCTACCACTGGACTCGTCGAGAAGATATCGACCGTGTTGTTCTGGAACTTATTATTCAGATCAGACGTCTTGAGCGCCTGGGAGTTAAGCATATTCTAGCCATCAATCTACCTAATATGGGCCAAGCTCCGCTGGCCAGCAACGCCGGTCTGTCACAACTAATGACGGATGTTACGGAATATCATAACCTCCAAATGCAGACACTGTTTACGCAGGCATTTGACCCTAATTTTGTCAAGATTTTTGATGCTGCCAGCATATTTAATACATTCACGACATCTCCTCAAGAGTATGGCTTTCTCAACACACACGATCCTTGCTATACGGGTGATTATTTTGGTATCCCTTGGAGCCAGTCACAAGATTCAGTGAGACACTTCAAAGAAACACCGGCTACCCATGACAATATGGGAACACTCTCCCATGACTCCGCCCAGTACAGAATAAACTGGTGGACCCAAACACCTGAATGCAAGGGTTTTATTTATATGGATGCCATTCACCCATCAAAAGATTCCCATGCACTATCCGCTAAAGCACTGAATCAGTATATCAGGCGACACTATAGCCAATGACCACACGCCATTACCAAGCTTTCTATACGACGTTTTCACCAAGGCTCATATAATCCAACCTACCCTTACCTCCTGAACAAAGCCTGAGAAAGTGAGTTCGGAGACAACATCTGATGATACAACGACACATCAAGCACCTGGGAATGACGTATAGGCTTATATTTATACTCATATTTGTATCAGGGATATGCAGTGCTGAAGTAAAACGTCTGATCATATTTGGAGACAGTCTTTCTGATCAGGGAAAAATCTATGAATTTTTTCATGATCGAATCCCGGTATCCCCTCCCTACTGGTATGGTCGATTCAGTAACGGCCCCGTATGGACAGATTACGTTGCCAAGCAATTCATCATACAAAATCTATCCGAGGGAGGTGCGACACTCGTTGACTATAGTAAGTACAGTCACGCTATCACCTACCTCTACATAACCTTTCTGAGTGAAGAAATCTCTCATTTTTTGAAGCAGGATGAATTTCTACCCACTGATCTTATTATTATTTGGCTTGGCGGTAACGATTACATTGCTTATCACTGGACCAGCCTAGAGAGTGTCTTTCGAGCAGTACGAGAGCTGTACCTGGAAATTCTGCGTATTCGTTACAAGGGCGCTAGACAAGTACTAGTTATCAATCTACCCGACTTGGGGGCTACGCCACTAGCGGCACAGAAGGATAATAGTGAACTGTTGCACCAAGTCACCCTGCTACATAATAAATCGCTCGAAGACACCTTACTTTCAGCATTTCCCTCTGAGTTCATTCGAATTTATGATGCTTACTCCATTTTTAACAAAATGCTAATATTTCCAACTGATTATGGTTTTACGGACACAACAAACCCCTGCTACACCGGCAGTCAATGGCGCAATAGACTGCGATTATCACAATCCTCCGACACTCATGAAGAAAATACATTTCAGAAAAATATCAAAATCAATAATTCTGGGTTTCCTAAAAACAGTTCCTACACTACACCCTCCTGTGAAGGTATGCTTTTCTTTGATGCTTTACATCCAACCACCTTTGCACACAAATTCATTTCCGAAAAATTAGTCCAGTTCATTGAGGAAAATTACCAAGTAGTTCGCAGAGCCTCCTCATTTTGATTGAGAAAACTTGACAATCGATACCGTCGGGCAAGATAACTGATATAATTGACACATAAATTGAATAATGATCACATCCGGGCCGGGGAGGCGACAATCCCATGAAAAAGCGATCTCTCACAGTAGTGACAACACTTTTGACTAGCATCCTGTTGTTCACTTCGCCAGCACAGGCTAGTGAAGGTGATGTTCAAATGCAGGAAGTGAACAAAAATACCCTGCAGGCTCGTACTGAAGATCCCGGTTTCTTCACCATGACAATGGATCTGGTGCTGGCACGGCCTATCCTGCTGGTAACAACTGCGGTGGGTAGCGTGATATTTATCGTCAGTTCACCTTTCTCAGCGCTCGGCGGAAACATCAACCAGGCCGCAGACAAGCTCGTTCTGGAGCCCGCGAAAGCCACTTTCGTTCGCTGTCTGGGTTGTTCCTATAATGACAATCCGGATTTATAGGCCTGCAATAGATTTCATCCACAAAAAAACGGCTGCCAAGCCGTTTTTTTGTGGATGAAATCACCTCCGTAAATAAATGACTTCGACCTCCTGATCAGGTTTCCAACACGTCTTAAATACGCCACACTACCCAGTCTCGTTTGCAACTCACAATGAATGCCTTCATGACAACACCCATTGCCCTGACAATCGCCGGTTCTGACAGTGGTGGCGGCGCTGGTATCCAGGCTGACCTCAAGGCTTTCTCTGCATTGGGCGCGTATGGCTGCTCGGTCATCACCGCGCTGACCGCCCAGAACACCCAGGGGGTGCAAGGCATTGCCGATGTAGAACCCGCTTTTATCCGCCAGCAGATGGACTCCGTGTTCTCAGACCTCCCTGTACAGGCCATAAAGATCGGCATGCTGAGCCGTACCGACAGCATCAACGCCGTTGCCGACGGACTTGAAGGCCTGCGCGACAAGCATATCGTGCTGGATCCGGTGATGGTCGCCACTAGCGGTGACCGGTTGCTGCGAGATGATGCGATTGCCACACTCAAAGCACGCTTGATCCCGATGGCCAGCCTGATCACGCCAAACCTGATGGAAGCCGCCGTCTTGCTCGACTGTCCGGTACCCGAAACCTCCAGTGATATGGAAAAGATGGTGGAACCGTTAATGGCCCTGGGTTGCCAGGCGGTACTGGTCAAAGGCGGCCACCTGACTGAAGCCGAGAGCACAGACATTCTGTTCGATGGCACAGACATCTACCATCTCCGCTCCCGGCGCATCCAGACCCCAAATACTCACGGTACCGGTTGCACCTTATCGTCAGCGATTACCGCACTACTGGCCCGGGGATACACACTGCCCGATGCAGTCAAAACAGCCAAGGACTATATCGCCGAAGCCATTGCCCATGCAGACAACCTGAAAATCGGCAAAGGCCATGGTCCGGTACACCACTTCTATCAATGGTGGAACTGATATAACACTCCCCCATACATCCTGACCAGTCATTCAGGTATGGCATGGTAGCTGCATAGCCACTACCCGCCGTGCCTGGACAGCCCTCAACAGGCAGGTCTGTAGACTCTGCCATTTAGCAAAAGCCGCTCTCCAACACGGCCTGTCATCACTGACTACACTCACTCCCCAAACAAGGAAGGGGCACACTCTCAAGAACCATTGAACAAGCAATGCTCTGAAGTTGTGCAGTAGAGCTGGCTGATGCAACCAGCCACACCGGACTCGCCTGAAAGATCCGGACATTAAGGACAACATGAGGAGATCAGACCATGTCGACACTTCGCTGTGGACTCATCCAACTGGGGCTGAAGGCAGATACCCATGAATCACCAGAACAGATTCGTGAGGTGATGCTGGAGGCACACATTCCCTACATAGAGCAGGCCGGCAACGCCGGCGTCAGGATACTCTGCTTCCAGGAAGTCTTCACACAACCCTATTTCTGCCCCAGCCAGGATGCCCGATGGTACGCGGCTGCCGAAGCAATTCCCGACGGCCCGACAACAAAACTCATGCAGGAATATGCCAGAAAACACCAAATGGTCATTATCGTCCCGCTCTTTGAACAGGCGATGACCGGCGTCTACTACAACACGGCAGCGGTCATTGATGCGGATGGCCGTTACCTGGGCAAATACCGCAAGACTCATATTCCGCAGGTCGCCGGCTTCTGGGAGAAATTCTTCTTCAAACCCGGCAGTTCCGACTGGCCGGTGTTTGATACCCGATACGGAAAAATCGGCGTCTATATCTGTTATGACCGTCACTTTCCGGAAGGCTGGCGAGCCCTGGCGCTCAACGGTGCTGAAATTATTTTTAACCCGTCGGCGACCGTAAAGGGCCTCTCCCAATACCTGTGGGAACTGGAGCAGCCCGCTGCAGCTGCCGCTAATGGCTGCTACATCGCGGCAATTAACCGTGTTGGGACAGAGTCACCCTGGGATATTGGCGAGTTCTATGGCTCCTCCTACTTCGTGAACCCTCGGGGAGCCATTGAAGCGCAGGCCAGCGAAACGGACGACGAACTGCTGATTCATGATCTGGATATGCAACAGGTGCAGGATGTCCGCAACCAGTGGCAATTCTTCCGTGATCGTCGTCCCGACCAGTATCACCGGCTGACCCAGCCTGAATAAGGAGACCTGTCATGACACTCTTGATTCAGGGCGGCACTGTCGCCAACCATGACCGTACGTTCCGTGCAGACGTACTCTGTGAAAACGGCCAGATAGTCGCCGTAGAAGACTCACTGGAGCCACCCTCCGGTTGTGACATCGTCGATGCTGATGGGTGCTATGTGATACCTGGCGGCATTGATCCCCATACACATATGCAATTACCGTTTATGGGTACAGTTGCCAGCGAGGATTTTTATACCGGCACCTGCGCGGGGCTCGCTGGCGGCACAACCAGCATTATCGACTTTGTGATTCCGGCGCCCGGCGAACGTCTTCTGGATGCATTCCATAAATGGCGGGGATGGGCAGAAAAAGCCGCCTCGGATTACGCATTTCATGTCGCAGTCACCTGGTGGGATGACAGCGTCTATGAAGACATGGGTACGCTGGTTCGTGACCATGGCGTCAACAGTTTCAAGCATTTCATGGCCTACAAGGGCGCCATCATGGCACCGGATGACATTCTGGTCGCCAGCTTTAACCGCTGCCTGGAATTAGGCGCCATTCCCACTGTACATGCTGAAAATGGCGAACTGGTCTGGCATCTCCAGCAGAAACTGCTCAGGGAAGGACTGACAGGCCCGGAAGCCCATCCACTCTCTCGGCCGCCACTGGTCGAAGGGGAAGCCGCCAGTCGCGCCATACGGATTGCCGGAACGCTGGGGGCGCCCATCTACATTGTCCATGTGTCGACCCAGGATGCCGCGGATGAGATCGCCTATGCCCGGTCAAAAGGTATGAAAGCATTTGGTGAAGTGCTGGCCGGCCACCTGATCATTGACGACAGTGTTTACCGTGACACCGACTGGGAAAAAGCGGCGGCCCATGTGATGAGCCCCCCATTTCGCAGCAAGGAACATCAGGACGCGTTATGGAAAGCGCTCCAGTGCGGCACCCTGCAAACAACAGCGACAGACCATTGCTGTTTCTGTAACGAACAGAAAGCCATGGGGCGGGATGATTTTACCAAAATACCCAATGGCACTGCCGGTATTGAAGACCGTATGAGCGTGTTGTGGGATGCGGGCGTCAACACGGGTCGACTGTCCGTGTCTGAGTTTGTCGCAGCCACCTCCACCAACGCGGCGCAGATATTCAACATCTATCCGAAAAAAGGCCTGATTGCTCCAGACGCAGATGCAGACATCGTGGTCTGGGATCCTGCAACCAGCCGCACCATTTCAGCGCGCACCCATCACCAGAATGTTGACTTCAATATCTTCGAAGGCAGGACGGTAACCGGTGTTGCCAATACAACGATTAGCCAGGGAGAGATCGTGTGGTCTGATGGCGAGCTGCGTGCCGAGGCAGGCAGAGGGAGTTACATCACACGCCCCGCCTACCCACCGGTCTATGACGTTTTGAGCAAACGTACTGAGCAAAATCCGCTACAGGCTGTCAGCCGGTAGATAACCCTAAACCGGGCAACCGTTGACAACCGGTTGTCCGACCTCAAAGAGTAAGAGCAGGAATAGTCTCAGGCACAGTCAACCCCAATCCCCGCAAGAGCGTGGTTACCAGTGTACGATGTCCATCCTCAATCTGAGATTCCCAAGACTGTCCCCCCTCCCCCAGCAATTTAATCTGCGCGGCAAAATCTGCGAAGTGTTGGGTACTGGCCCAGATCATGTACATCAGTTGTCGACCGTCTACTGGATCAATCAATTTATCCCGCTGCCACTGGTCTATCACCGCAACGCACTGATCCAGCCAAGGCTTCACTTCACTGGTAATGTAGTCACTGACAAACGGCGCACCACTGATGACTTCATTGGCCCAGAGGCGGGAACCCTCCGGATTTTCCAGGCTGGCGCGGCATTTCTGGGTGATATAGTGCATCAGTGATTGTGCGGGATCATGCTCTGAGAGAAAGACATCCGCATCCTGCATCCAGGCTTCTGCGGTCATCTTTAGCACTTCCAGGTAGAGATCCTGCTTGGAAGGGAAATAATAGTGCACATTCGATTTAGGCAGGTTGACCAGACGGGCAATGTCGCCGGTACTGGTTCCCTTAAAACCATTGACGGCAAAACATTGGGTGGCTGCAGCCAGGATTTTTCGAACATTCGCTTTCCGGATTGCCGCCTTATGTGCCGTCTTCGGTACAGGCAGAACCCCACTTTTTTTTGTAATTGTGCTGGTGTCCATACTCCATGCCCCGTAACAGGATGCTTGATGCTCCGGCTGCACAATGATCAAACAAGATTGATACGACAGCAGCCACCTATATCACGTTTCTAGTATTCCTCTTTAACGATAACAGCGCAATTACAGCGGACAACAGTATTCCTGACCTGCAACACAGGAATGGCACGCTATCTGCTTTCATGCTATGCGGGCAGTATGCGTCTATAACTGAAACACCGTGATAACACAGAAGTGTTCTGATAGCTTCTGAAGCAAAGAACAATAAAACGCTGACTTGAGGAGCCTTTCCATGAAAGCCTATGCGGACATCAGTGGTGGACGACTGGAAGCAGCTGAATACGACAAGAACTTCGCCGACATCAAACCACCGTTGACCACCCTGCAGGCACAGGCCGAAAGTGCCCGTTGCCTGTTCTGCTACGACGCCCCGTGCATAGACGCCTGCCCGACCGGAATCGATATTCCCGGTTTTATCCGTGGCATCAATACCGGAAATATGGACGGGGCGGCCAATACGATTCTGGCATCGAATATTCTGGGTGCCAGCTGTGCGCGTATTTGCCCGGTGGAAATTCTTTGCGAACAGGCTTGTGTCCGTAACCACGAACAAGAGTGCCGACCGGTGTTGATTGGTCAGCTACAACGGCATGCCATAGATCACCGTCGCGATAAGTCCGCACAACCGGCCAGCCGAGCCCCTTCCACAGGGAAGCGAATAGCGATTATTGGATCAGGTCCCGCCGGACTGTCCGCTGCGTGGCACCTCGCCATCAAGGGGCACGATGCCATCATCTTTGAAGCGGCTGACAAACCCGGCGGCTTGAATACTTATGGCATCGCTCGCTACAAGCTGTCGCAGGAAACCGTCGATGAAGAGATTGAGTACCTCATAGGCATTGGAGGGATTGAACTCCACTGCGGGACTGCCATCGGGCAGGATATCTCATTGTCTGAACTGCGCCGGGAGTATGATGCCGTATTCATCGCCGCAGGCCTGCAGTCTGTCAATCACCTGAACATTGAGGGTGAGGACAGTGATGCCGTACGCAATGCTGTTGATTACATCGCTGAACTGCGCCAGAGCAAAGCCTTGGCGAAACTACCTGTCGGGCGACGTGTGGTTGTGATTGGTGCCGGTAATACCGCTGTGGATATTGCCACGCAAAGCAGGCAGCTGGGCGCTGAGGAAGTGTCCATGGTCTACCGTCGTGGGCCGCAGCAAATGTCGGCCACTGACCATGAGCAGCATGTCGCCAAAGACCATGGTGTCACACTACGCTATCACGCCAGACCCGCTCGCGTACTGCACAACAATAATACGGTGACCGGTATCGAATTCGAACGCACTCATACCGATGATCAGGGCAACCTCTCGGGTACCGGTGAATTCTATACTCTGTCTGCTGATATGGTATTCAAGGCAACGGGGCAAACATTTATTCCCGAGCCGTTTACGGATGGGGAAACCCTGCAACTCGCCAAAGGCCGAATCCATGTGGACGACCAGTTCAGAACCTCACTGCCTCATGTGTATGCCGGAGGCGACTGTGTAGACCGCGATGATGACCTGGCCGTTGTGGCGGTCCAACATGGCAAACTGGCAGCCCAGGCCATTGACCAGGACCTGAAAGCACAGGAGGGGCACTGATCATGGCTGATTTAACTACCCGATTTCTTGGCATCGAGTCTCCCAACCCGTTCTGGCTGGCTTCCGCACCGCCCACTGATAAGGCGTACAACGTCGTCCGTGCCTATGAGGCTGGCTGGGGAGGTGTCGTATGGAAAACACTCGGTGAAGACCCGCCCATCGTCAATGCTGCCTCGCGGTATTCAGCGCATTACGGTCCGGATCGGCAGGTCATCGGTATCAACAACATCGAACTCATCACCGATCGTCCGTTACAGGTCAATCTGGATGAGATTACTCAGGTTAAGCGGGACTGGCCTGATCGTGGATTAATTGTGTCTCTGATGGTGCCCTGCGAGGAGGAGGCCTGGCAACGTATGCTCAAACAGGTCGAAGCTACCGGTGCTGACGGTGTTGAACTCAACTTCGGCTGCCCCCACGGTATGCCCGAACGCGGCATGGGGTCTGCGGTTGGCCAGGTACCCGATTATGTGACAATGGTGACCCAGTGGGCGAAAAAACATACTCGCCTGCCCGTGGTCGTCAAACTAACCCCCAATATCACGGATATACGACTCTCGGCCCGTGCTGCCAAAGCCGGTGGTGCAGACGCCGTTTCCCTGATCAACACCATCAATTCCATTACCCATATTGATCTGGACACCATGGTCAGCGCGCCAGCGGTAGGCGGCCAGTCAACCAACGGCGGTTACTGCGGCCCGGCCGTCAAACCCATTGCCCTGAACATGGTGTCACAGATAGGTCTTGACCCGGAGACAGCCAACTTGCCTGTCTCCGGTATCGGCGGCGTCAACAGTTGGCGTGATGCCGCTGAATTTATTGCGCTTGGTGCGGCCAATGTGCAGGTCTGTACTGCCGCCATGCTGTACGGATTCCGGATTGTTAACGACATGATTGACGGCCTGAGCCGTTGGATGGACGACAAAGTGTACCAGTCCATTGAAGACTTTCGTGGACAGGCGCTGCCTCATCAAACCTCCTGGCAATACCTGGATCTGAATTACAAGACCATTGCCCACATTGATCCGGCCCAATGCATTGGTTGCGGGCGCTGTTATGCCGCCTGTGAAGACACATCCCACCAGGCGATCCGATATACCCGCAATGATGGTATTCGTAACTTTTCAGTTATTGAAACTGAGTGCGTGGGCTGTAACCTGTGCCAAATGACCTGTCCGGTGGAAAACTGCATCACCATGGTTGCCCAGGATACCGGCAAGCCCTATCTTAACTGGACGCAACACCCACAGAATCCTTATGCCGGAACGGACTGATAACGGTTAATCCGCTACCCACAGAATAATGAATGACAAGGGAGGCAGTCATGAGCGAGCAGCGATCAACCATGAAAACGCGTGGTGATTTTTTTGAACTGGAGGTCGGCGAGGACCTGAAACAAAGCCCGCTGTTTAACGACGATATTGCACCCACCCGCCTTGAAGAACGAACCTGGAAAACCGGTCATGTTGCCTCCCTGTGGGTGGGCATGGCCATCTGTGTTCCGACGTATACATTGGGTGGGGTGTTAACGGCCTACTTTGGTCTGTCTGTGACCGAAGCGCTGTTGACCATCCTGCTGGCCAATATCATTGTGTTGATTCCCCTGATGCTTAATGCCTTCAGCGGCACCCGCTATGGGATTCCGTTTCCGGTTGTCCTTCGTTCATCGTTTGGCCTGCGAGGCTCCAACCTCCCTTGCCTGATCCGTGCCGTTGTTGCCTGTGGGTGGTTCGGTATCCAGACCCTGTTCGGCGGGCTGGCCATTCATTTGTTGTTGTCAGCATTGTCTGACAGTTGGGCCTCGCTTGGCGGAACCGGTGAAGTCATTGGTTTCTTTCTGTTTCTGGCATTAAATCTTTACGTCGTCATCCGCGGCTCTGAAGCAATACGTAAGCTGGAAAGTTTTTCCGCCCCGCTGCTGCTGATTGTGGGTATAGGTCTTATGATCTGGGCACTGCCTAAAGTGGATGTTACCGCCTTGTTCGCAACACCCGCCAACCGCCCGGAAGGTGACAGTGTCTGGGGATATTTCTTCGGTGGACTGACTGCCATGGTCGGATTCTGGGCCACCCTATCCCTGAATATTCCTGACTTCAGTCGGTTTGTGCGTTCTCAAAAAGATCAACTGTTGGGTCAGGCACTGGGGCTGCCATTAACCATGTTTTTCTTTGCGGCGCTGGGCGTGGTACTGACAGCAGCCTCGCACACACTGGTTGGCCAGACCATTTCCGATCCGGTCAACTTGATCGGACAAATCGATAATAAAGCCGTGGTGGTGATTGCGATGCTTATGATCATTATCGCCACGATCTCTACCAATACCGCTGCGAATATTGTGTCACCGACCAACGATTTCCAGAACATCGCTCCGAAACTGATTGATGGCAAACGGGGAGTATTGCTCACCGGCCTGGTGGGCATTCTGCTTATGGGCTGGGAGCTTCTGCGCAAAATGGATCTGATTACATCGAATACCAGCGTTGAAGCACTATACACTGGCTGGCTGCTGGGTTACTCCAGCCTGCTGGGACCGATTGCCGGGATCATGATCGTGGATTACTTCATTATCAAGAAACAGCAGTTAAACCTGGTGGACCTGTATCGCCAGGGGGGACGCTACCCATCGGTCAATCCGGCAGCCATGCTCGCTTTTACCATTCCGGTTGCGCTGACCGTCACCGCAATCATCACCCAATCCATGATGTGGTTTTACAACTATGGCTGGTTTACCGGCTCACTTCTGGGAGGTCTGCTCTATTACGCTTTCAGCAAAACACAAACACCTTCAGAACCCACACAAGACAGTGATAATGACAACTCACGTCGTACGTCTGCCGACAACCGTAGTGAAGCACTGAGCGCAGAAGTCATCTAAGTCACCAGCCGGTTTGCCACTTACGACAAACCGGCTATTTCCCCCTGCATTAATCCGTGCAAATCAACCGGATCATGGCTAGGATTTCGGGCAAATCCATTGCTGGCCGTTGACTCCCATCATGAATGTTTCTGACCTGATCACCGCCAACCAATCCCTTTGGCAGGAATACACCCAACACCGCTTTGTCCGACAACTGGGCGATGGCACATTGCCAGACACCGCATTCAGGCACTACCTGATTCAGGATTATCTTTTTCTGAAACACTTTGCACGCGCCTATGCACTGGCAATTTATAAATGCGACAGTTTTTCTGCTATGCAGCGCCCATTGTCTGCGCTGACCGGCCTGTTGGAACATGAAACCAGCCTGCATGTCGCCTACTGCCAGGAATGGGGGATCTCGGAACAGGACCTGGAAAACATTGAGGAAGACAGTGGCACTGTCGCCTATACCCGGCTGGTGCTGGATATCGGCCAGTCCGGTAGCCTGACGGAACTCTATGCGGCACTGGCGCCCTGTGCATTGGGTTATGCCGAGATCGGCGCCTGGTTGCCACAACAATCGTTTACGGCCCGGGAAAACAATCCCTACATCGCCTGGATTGATATGTATGCCGGAGAGACCTTTCAGCAACTGGCTGTGGATGAAACACAGTCACTGGACGCGATGATGAAAGAGATTCCCGTCGACAGCCAGCAAGGGCGCAAACTGCACCGGATTTTCCGCGATGCTACTCGCATGGAAATTGCATTCTGGGAACAGGGGCTGAACAAACAATAAACGCCAACCACGAATTAAAAGAATCAATAATAAATAATCAGACTTATATTTTACCTATCTACACCTCACGTTCTATGGGGTGTAGATAGAAATAGGGAATGGTTTCTGTTCAGCTACTTATCGATTGCTCAGGAAAAACCGTTGGAAGTAACAACAGTGCGCAACTCAGGAATTGATTTGATCACATAATCCGGGCTGATGTCGTACGTCCAGGGCTCATCCTGTGGATTAAACCACACAGTATGAATACCCAATTTCTTGGCAGCCAGAACATCATTCTCCGGACTATCGCCGATATGCAGCATTTCATCGGCAGTCACCCCGGCCTGCTCCATAGCCAGCTGATACATCAAAGGGTCAGGCTTGCTACTGTTGATATCCTCGGCTTTCAAGACAAAATCGAAGAAACGTTCAATCTGCAGGTTAGCCATTTCAATATTGCCATTGGTCAGCGCCGCAAGTGTGTAATGCTCATGGAGATATTCCAGTGTCTCCAATACACCGGGGTAATAAGCAATACGCCGCCGCCACTGGCTGAAAATTTCAAACGCGGCTTCCGCACCGGCGACGACCTCTTCGCGATCGTAACCCGCCTCTTCCAGCGCGATCTCCATGCCGATGATCCGGGCACGACTGACTTGATGCCGGAACTCCGGGTATTGTTCACGAAAGCGGTTTTTCAAGGCATCCAACCCTTCAAGATCATAGTGATCCATCAGCTTGGGGTAATTGTCCAGCAGCCAGCTATAGCATTGACGCACAGCTTCCTTGATAACGACTAGGTTATCCCACAGGGTATCGTCCAGGTCGAAGGTAATCAGCTTAAGAGTCATTCGTCGTCCTTCTTCCGTGCCCGCGGGTGTGCCCGGTCATAGACGTTGGCCAGGTGCTGGAAATCCAGATGGGTGTAGATCTGGGTGGTGGAAATATCGCTGTGCCCCAGCAATTCCTGCACGGCTCGTAACTCTCCACTGGATTCCAGCAAATGGCTGGCAAAGGAGTGTCTGAGCTTATGGGGATACAGGTTGCCTTCCAGCCCCTGTTGTAATCCCCATGCTTTCACCCGGACCTGTACCTGCCGTCGGCTAATCCGTTGCCCCCCACGGGCAATAAATACGGCATTTTCTCCATCCTGCGCCATGCCCCGACGCACAGTCAACCATTGCTGAATCGCGTCTCGGGCTTTACTGCCAACCGGTACGATGCGTTCCTTGCTGCCTTTACCAACAACTCGCACCATACCTTCATCAAGATCCAGATCGACAAGGTCCAGTGCCACCAGTTCTGCAAGCCGTAAGCCGGAGGAGTAGAACAACTCCATCATGGCATGATCCCTAAGCGACAGTGGCGAGTCCGGCGTCACATTCAGCACACCGGCAAGTTGATCCGTATCCAGGGTATCTGGCAATTTCTTTGGTCGTTTCGGCGCCTGTACCTGCAACCCCGGATTATTGTGACAAATCCCTTCACGCATCAGGAAATCAAAAAACTGTCGTACGGCAGACAGCCAGCGGTGCAGGCTGCGTGGGGATAAACCTTCACGGTTCAATGTCGCCAGGCAACGGCGCAGATGTTCTGCGGTTATAGTGGGCCATTGTTCAATGGCCAGCCCGGTTACTAACAGCGAGAATTTCTGGATATCGCGCTGATAAGCTGCACAGGTGTTTGCGGCCAAGCCTTTTTCATGACGAAGAAAACTGAGATAAGCATCAACCGCCTGGTTCATGGCTAAAGACGGAGCTTTGTTTTCCGGTGCGCTTTGGCTATCGATTGTATTTCCGCGTTGCTTGGGCAGGTTATCTGAACCCTTGTCTGCTCCACTCACATCAGACGCCCCAGGATGCGCCCCAGTGCATCCGCAATAAAGCGTACAAATAGTGTATCGACCCCAGCGCGAAACTGGTCGGCCTGTCGGCTCCCCAGCGCCAGAATACCCAACCGCTCATGGTAATGGAGTGGTGTCACGGCTGCCGAGGCGATCATGCTGGCATGACCTGAAAAAAGGAAACTCGCTTCATCGGCACGCAGCCGTCCACAAACAGTACGATTGCCCTGAACATTGTGGCTTAATAAATCCTGCACATGCCTGCTAAGCTCCCTCTCACGACACATCCGTACCCGTGTTTCCAGAGAGCGGTCATTGATCAAGATAAAGCTGCAATAATCAACCCGAAAATCGTGCAACAGACTGTCTTCGAGGGTATCGGCTACCTGATCCAGTGTATCGGACTCCATCAGTGCGAGCAGTAACCGACGACACTGCTCAAACAGCTGATCATTATCACGGGCAATGGTCACCAGGCTGCCGAGTCGCTGATTTAATTCAGAGTTACGCTCACGCAACAGTGTCACCTGTCGCTCAACCAGTGAAATGGTGTCGCCGCGTTGATGGGGAATGGAGAGTTTGGCCAACAGGTCATCCCGATGATGAAAATAGTCCGGATGCTGTTTGAGGTAGTCTGCCACCTCGTCAGCCGTCAGGTCGGTGGTTGACTGCTGCCCCTGTTTGTCCATGGATGTTCCCGTGTGCCTAACCGTAATGATCAGGGAAAATCATACTGAGGATTGATAATTTTTGCACGGTTGTAGAATTTAGACATCCTTAATCGTTTATCAAGCCCTGGAGCATATTCAGTCTAATCATACTGCTACGAACACAAGCGACAGAAAAACGCCCAACGCCTTATGCTCTATAATTCTCTACGCTAATGATTGCTGATCATTCAAGAGCGTGTCTGGCATTTTGCAGGGCAATAAGAAACTACGATAATCATACGCCAAATATCAGGCTGTTTAGCGCACCAATGTCTGGGTCAACAATTGCTCCAGCATGGCAAAACGCTGATCAATCCGAAACAGCAGTTTTTCCAACCGATTGAGCCGCTCGGCCTGCTCATCCAGCCGAATTTCCAGCTGATCAAAGCGCAGTACCGGCTGGCTGCGTGGATCCTCTACGGACGCCGACGACTGTTGTAGCTGAATAAGGCGGTGTTCCAGCTGGCGAAAATGTTTTTCCACACGCAGCCCAAACTGATGCCGTTCCTCCAGCAGCAGGCGGGCCACCTCCTGTATCAAAACGGCAACATTGTGGGTATCGTCGTACTTTTTGCCCCGAGTCAATGCGTCACTATCCTGCTCCATACCTTTACCTCCGTTGTATACATTGCGCAGTGAGCATAACAAAGCGTTGGTATCACACACTGACGATCAGGGGAGTATCGCTGACAACCATGCAAGAGAATGAACCACTCAATACAACGGCTTGGTCAATCATCGTTAAGAAGGGATAAAGGGAATAATACCAAAGGATCCTTGGCGAAACCGGCGCTTCCCTGAAACCTTTGACTGCTTAAAATCTTCGGCCAGTTCCGACAAGGCCGTTGAATGTATACGGATTAAATCGGGATTGGCATAACGACCGCGTCAGCCGTCACAACAAACAACCCTGCCGGGCGTGGTTGTTATTGTCCCTGCCCGGCAGTGTGCAGATACCTGTACAAAACGGCCCTATACGGCCTATACGCGCGTCTGACCTTCATAGACCCGGGTAGCCGGCCCCGTCATCATGACCGGATAGCCCTCGCCTTTCCAGGTAATGGACAGTGAACCGCCCGGTAATGTGACCGTCACTGTCTCTTCCAGCATACCCCGTAACCGACCCGCCACGACGGCAGCACAAGCGCCAGTACCACAAGCCAACGTTTCGCCTACACCACGCTCATAGACGCGCAGACGAATCTCGGCAGGATTGACGATTTCCATGAAGCCAGCATTGCAGCGCTCGGGGAAACGAATATGCCGATGGATCACCGGGCCGAGCTTTTCGACAGGCGCACTATCGACATCGTCGACCTGGAGCACCGCATGGGGATTGCCCATGGACACCGCCGCAATCTCCAACTCCCGTCCATCCACTTCCAGGTTGTAGGTGATCGACTGCCGGTCGGTTTTGAAGGGGATATCCCAGGGATCCAGAATCGGCTCCCCCATATTGACGGTAACATCGCCATTCTTTTCGACCCGGAGTTCGATATCGCCCTTGGCGGTCTCGACCCGGATCAGTTCCTTAACGGTCAGCTTCTTATCGCGGACAAATCGGGCAAAACAACGGGCGCCGTTGCCACACTGTTCCACTTCACTGCCATCAGCATTAAAGATCCGGTAGCGAAAATCCATATCCAGCTGGCCGGGCGGCTCCACCAGCAGCAACTGGTCGAAACCGATACCAAAGCGCCGGTCGGCCAGGTCACGGATCTGTTCAGGGGACAGACGCACACTCTGGGTGACCATGTCGACCACCATGAAGTCATTGCCCAGTCCGTGCATCTTTGTAAACCGTAACAGCATAAGGTCCCCTTCAGGGCAGCAGAGACTCCGCCGCCAGCAGTGCTTCCAGTGTTTCCCTCTGACGCACCACGTGGTACGCCTCGCCATCGACCATCACTTCAGGCGGCCGGCAGCGCACATTGTAATTGGACGTCATTCCCATACAGTAGGCGCCGGCAGAGTGGATCGCCAGCAGGTCACCTTCCGCCAGGCTGAGCATGCGCTCTTTGCCAAGGAAATCGGTGCTTTCGCAGACCGGGCCGACAATGTCATAACACTGTGCTTCACCGCCATTTGGTTTGACCGGCTGGATATCATGCCAGCCGCCATAGAGCGAAGGCCGGATCAGGTCATTCATTGCCGCATCAACGATGGCAAACTGTTTGTGCTCGGTATGCTTAAGCATTTCAACCCTGGTCAGGAGGATGCCCGCGTTGCCCGCTATCGAGCGGCCAGGTTCCAGAATCAGCTCAAGATTACGGTCGCCCAGACGCTCGCGGACGGCGGCCAGGTAAACGTCTGGTGCCGGCGGCTCTTCATCCTGATAGGTAATGCCCAGTCCACCGCCCAGATCCAGATGACGAATAGTGATGCCTTTCTCTGCCAGTCGGTCAATCAGCCCCAGCAGCAGGTCCAGTGCATCCAGGAATGGCGCAATAGTGGTGAGCTGGGAACCGATATGGCAGTCCACACCACTGACCTCAAGGTTAGGCATGGCAGCAGCTTTTTCGTACACCGCCTCTGCCCGCTCAATGGCAATGCCGAATTTGTTTTCTTTCAGGCCGGTGGATATATAAGGGTGGGTCTTGGCATCCACATCCGGATTGACCCGCAGTGAAATGCGAGCCAGCTTGCCTGCTTCAGCGGCGACCGCCTGCAGACGCTCCAGCTCAGGCTCAGATTCCACATTGAAACAATACACGCCGGCTTCCAGCGCCCGGGCCAACTCATCAGACCGCTTGCCCACACCGGAGAACACCACCCGCGCCGGATCGCCACCGGCAGCGATGACTTTCTCCAGCTCACCGACTGACACGATATCAAACCCAGCGCCCAACCGTGCCAGCACATTCAATACTGCCAGGTTGCCATTAGCCTTAACCGCATAGCAGATCATGCCGGGCATACCTTCCAGCGCCTGGGCGTAGGCGAGGTAACGGGCTTCCAGTTCAACCCGTGAATAGATGTACACCGGTGTACCCACCGCCTCGGCGATGGCACTGACCGGAACACCCTCGGCGAAGAGTTCGCCGTTCTTATAGGTAAATGGGCTCATGAAACGGCTACTCCCCCCGCAGCGTCACGTTGTCCTCCACCGACGCACCGGCCTGCAGAGACTGGGACGCTTCCGGCAGATAAAGCGGGCCTTTCTGGCCACAGGCTGAGAGCATGAATCCCAGGATCGCCAGCACCATTACGCGTTTCATTGAGGACTCCTGTACATGAAGATCAGTAATAGCCGTGAAGTATACCTGCGACACCGCAGTGAGGACAGGCATTGCCAGCGCTCGGACAAGCGGTTAAGTTTGCCCGCTGATTTGCCGGGTAACCGGTTAGTGATTATTCCTGTGACCGGCACACTGCCGAACTGATTGTGGAGCCCCCTCACCATGATGAGCGAGAACGCCTTCAACCACCGCCTGGATGACCTGATGGTCGCCATCGAAGACGCCATTGAAGACAGTGGTCTGGATATCGACTATGAAACCTCTGCCGGCATCCTGACCCTGACCTTCGAGAACGACAGCAAGATTATCCTGAGCCGTCAGGGCGTTATGCGTCAGCTCTGGCTCGCAGCAAAAAGTGGCGGGTTTCATTTTGATTTTAATGAAGAGCAAGAAGAGTGGATTTGCGACAGTAATGGGGAAACTCTGATTCAGCTTTTGAATCGCTGCGCCAGTGAACAGGCGGAAGAGGCAATCAGTCTCGTTTTTTAACGAGGCTGACAATCTAGACATGGATTGTGTCAGCTATCCATGACTTTCGTTAGTGAAAAAGCATAGCGATTTATGAAAAATGTACTTTTTATAAGAGAAGTGCGTTGTATACATTCAGATGGCATATTCAATCCCACCTATTCCAGGCACATCAAGGAGATATCAGGCATCCTCTCAAAACGAGGAAAATACCAAACGCGTCACATTTTCTCCCAACGTTACTTTCCTAAACCTGGATCAAGAAACTGATACCCGCATTCCTGCTCTCGGAGATATTGTCCCATCTTCAAAACAATCTACCGCTATTTTATCAAGGGATGTTAGCAAGGGTCCTGCATCCAGGAATGTATCAGATCCTTCTGAGGATATCAGTGAAATAAGTCTGTCACCTGAGGAGCGTAACATCTACAAAATCCAATCGAAACAGTACTGCATCTACACAAGAACATCACCTTTTTTGACGGTACCACAAACAGCTATACAATATGATTGTTTAAAGTACTCTATTCTGTCGATTGATGAGGATAACATCATCCAAAGAATCCCAATCAAAATAAAAAACACACGTGCAGGCCAAGCCTACCTTTCACGAAAGCATTTATTCAAGTGTCGTTGGCGCGTTCGACTCATCACCCAGGATATTGGCATACAGCCTGGCACTCAGGTTGAAATTGAATTAAAGAAAGCGCTCAGACGAATGGATTGCGGAGTACCAGAACACATAAAAGAGCTACTTGAAACAGAACCCTATGATATTGATGAACTTTCAAAACTATTTAAAAACACCCGACAAAATGAAAGCGTTTGCAGTCAGTTTTACAAGTTTTGTACAAGAAAAAAGGATCAGCCCATTGTCAATGAATTAATTAGAATGTTGAAACGGACCAGATTATTTATATTTACCGCATTTGAACAAAATCTTGATGAAATACGTTTCACTGCCAATTTTTCATTAGCGGTCTATTCACATCATAAACAGAAATTTGATGAAACCGATGCATTTAAAGAGATTGACGACATTTATAACAACATTTTCACATCCATCGAAAAAGCCATGATCTACTATGAACACGACGCGCTTTCGTTTCCTCTCTACACCATGGATGATAATGAAGTAAGCTATCACGCAATCAATCAAAGACTCAATCTACCCGGAGCCTCCATTTTTCTGTTAGTAGATCTGATGCAAGATTGTCCAAACAAACAAAGACAGCACCGCTACCCTTCACCCATTCAGAAAAAAATCAAACAATTTGACGAAAACACCTACAGGCATTTTGCACGGCCTACACATGAGACAGCTTCTCTGGCAGGCTATTTGGAATCAGAAGATTCTATTAACATTGATTATTCAGCTTGTCCGACATTGATAGTACATCGTGAAACAAGTCTATGAAACGTTGCAACAAAATATATAGCGTTTTTCGTTTCACAAAGAACCATTACTTTATTCCTGATCGCTGATCCTATCCGCTACCCTGCTGACTAAATCAGGTGGTAAAACACTCTCCCGTTCGGCACACGGTTTCAATATAGGCAAGGGGCTTTCGAAAACAGTAATCGTCCGCTCACCATGATTAAGATCTTTTGTTGCCCGAAACGCTATAACACCATCAATCCCACGGTGAAGTCTGCAGACTGGCGATATAACGGCTAATGTCCGCTGATGCAGGTTAGGTATCACTTTTATAGACAGAGAATCAGATGACACGACTGTCGGCTCAGGCAATATCACCTCATCTTCAGACATCTCTTCAATGGACAGCTCGCCCGGCGCTATCGTCTCATGCTCGGTATCATCAAACTGCTCAATCACCGTGGTCAGCTCGGATACCGTCAAGCTGTTATGCTCCTGCAGCAATTGAGCAACACACCCTTCGGCAACTACCGGACGATAACCTTTCTCTATCAGAATAGGGGTTAGAACGCAGACGACAACGTCTCTATCCTCCCGCGCCAGCTGACAGAGAGGTTGTCGCTCCTCAATAAGCGCCTCATAGCGTTTATCATTAAGACCCGGTGTATCCTCACCGAGGAAGAACAAATCATTATCCCCCACATCCTGAAGGAAATTGCCTGCAACAAAGTCATCCTGATAAACAAAGGCCCTGTTATCACTGTCTTCTGACACCTCCTCTTCGATATCACGCGGCTGGTCAGCGAGCGTCCTGGCATCAGGCATCATTTTCTTGATGAACGCAGACATCCGTTTCATGTCATCCCCGTCCGATGTAGGCTGTTTTTCCGTTATGTACTCTTAAATCTAGTGCAGGGGCTGCCAATTGCCTGAGAAATCGAATGCCTTGATATCCGGCAAGTTATAAGACGCTTCTTCTCTTATAATCAGGTCTCCAAAAACATGACAGAGGCCATACCATGCTCAGTGAAACGATGATCAGCCGCCTGAACGAGCAGATTAATCTGGAGTTCTACTCATCCAACCTGTACCTGCAGATGAGCGCCTGGTGTGAGTTCCACGGTTTTGAAGGCAGCGCCAAATTCCTTCGCTCCCACGCGGCGGAAGAAATGACTCACATGCAACGACTGTTCAATTATGTGAATGAAACCGGCGCAATGGCCCAGGTGGGTGCAATCAGTGCGCCGCCGGTAGCGTTTGAGAACATTGCTGACATCTTCCGCAATACTTACGAGCATGAGTGCCTGGTTACCCGTAAAATCAATGAACTGGCTCATACCGCCTTTACCGAGCAGGATTACTCCACATTCAACTTCCTGCAGTGGTACGTGGGGGAACAGCACGAAGAGGAAAAACTGTTCAAGTCTATTCTGGACAAGGTTGAAATGATCGGCATGGAAGGCAAAGGTCTGTTTTTCATTGATCAAGAGGTGGGTCGTATGAATGTAACACACCCTCACACTTCACCAGCCAGCGCCTGATAACGGTATTAAGCAGAGGGTAAAGGATATTTATCCTCTGCAACTGCCTCCTCCCCTGCATCAAACACAACCATCTTCCTTGATAGGGGCATTCAACGAACATCAGCGGTTTTCTAATCACATACGCTTAGTACAAATTCTTCTCATCAGACAGGGACGGCCTTTCTATGCTTGGAACGCGGTATCACTCCTGCTGCTTCCTCAACGAGGACAGATAAGCAGTTTCTCGTTCAAAACGGTTATTGAAAACGGCCGTTCGTTTCAGGGGACCCTGATCATGAAGTTACGGTTTTGCGTCCTGCTTTTCTCAGTCTTTTGCACATTTGCCTACTCCAACGCAGATAAACCTGTGGCGGGTAAACAGACGGTCGAGTTGGAAGGTCGGGGATTCTATATTCACTCACCAGCCGCCCTCTTTGACGGGAGTAAAACACTCACATTGAATACCCCCTCCATAGACTGGCTGGGCGATATGAAACAAGAACATCTTGATGCTCTGGCTGGCATTGATCTCCGTGATATTCCCAACTTTGCTGCCACCCTGGATAAAGGCTTCAAAAAAACGCAGGTATTGTCGACTATCGAACTGACATTTCAGAAAGACAACCATCAACAAACTCTGGTGATTCATGATCAGGTCACCCATGTCAGCAGCCAAAACGGCAATATCCGTTTTTCCTTCAAGGAACCCGTGAAAGCGATACCTGACCAAACCATGGAGCAGGTCACGTTGACCTTCAAAGCATGGCATATCCCAACGGTGAACCTGGGACGTT
The DNA here is from genome assembly GCA_964291505.2 of uncultured Kistimonas sp. GTDB lineage: Bacteria > Pseudomonadota > Gammaproteobacteria > Pseudomonadales > Endozoicomonadaceae > Kistimonas. Next base: position 58,424 of record OZ220221.1, read on the forward strand.
TTCCGATGCACGCCGTTTGCTGCAACTGCAGTGGTGGGTGTGCTGCACTATGGATTCTGTTTGCCTGGTGCAACAGTTGCCTGGAACCCATGGGAGGCGAGTATTGCTGCCCTAACTGCCATCAACCTGCAGCACCGGGCGGTACATGCCCATAATCCTGTTGCACAAGCGCTAAAACCTACGTCGTCCAGCTCCCATCAGGAGCTGGGGTTTAATAGATACCGCTCAATGCTTTTCCCTTCGACTACCGTTACCTTACTCTCTCTGCTTTATCTCCGGCTTCACGTCCCTTATCGTTGAAACCATCACCGTCTATTTTTCGTATCTGTCCAGACAGGTACCTGACAGGGGTAGAGTTTATGTACGACTCGGTTAAAGACTATTACGGCAAGGTGCTGCAGGGCTCCGACGACCTCAAGACCAACGCCTGCTGTACGGGCGCGGAATTACCGGCCTATATCCGCACGGCCCTGAGCGACATTCACGACGAAGTGCTGACCCGCTACTATGGCTGCGGCCTGATCGCACCGCAGCAACTCAAGGGTTGCCATATCCTGGACCTTGGCAGCGGCTCCGGACGCGACTGCTATGTGCTGTCCAGATTGGTCGGAGAGGATGGCTCAGTGGTCGGCGTTGATATGACACCGGAACAACTGGAGGTTGCGAACCGCCATATCGACTACCACACCGACAAGTACGGCTATAAGCAACCCAATGTCCGCTTTCTGGAAGGCTACCTTGAACGACTCCATGAGCTGGACCTGCCAGACAACAGTTTCGACATTATTGTGTCCAACTGTGTCATCAACCTGTCGCCCGACAAACCCGCAGTGCTGCGTGAAGCGTTGCGCCTGCTCAAGCCCGGTGGCGAGCTCTACTTCTCCGATGTCTACGCCAGTCGCCGTGTACCAACCGAACTGCTGGAAGACCCGGTACTCTATGGCGAATGCCTGAGCGGCGCCCTCTACTGGAATGATTTCATCACTTTAGCGAAACAGACCGGTTTCCTGGATCCACGCTTGGTAGAAAGCAGCCCTATCACCATCGAAAACCGGGCGATTGAAGAAAAAATCGGCCATATCGATTTCTGGTCCGCCACCTGGCGCCTGTTCAAACTGCCGGAACTGGAGTCCGCCTGTGAAGATTATGGGCAGGCGGTCATCTACAAAGGTACCATTGAGCACTGCCCGAAGCAGTTTGTTCTGGATAATCATCATCTGATCGAAACCGGCAAAGTATTCCCGGTCTGCGGCAATACCTGGCAGATGCTGCATGAAACCCGCTTCCGGGAACATTTCGAATTTATCGGGGATATGTCCACCCATTACGGTATCTACGCCGACTGCGGGACACCGGTACCTTTTGATTCACAGACAACCACCGAAAGCAGCGGCGGTTGTTGCTGACGAACATCTGCGGGCACACCAATGGTGTCGCCCGCATGCTGCTTCAGGAAACACGGAACACGCATGGAACTGATTGCAAAAGAACAAGCCCACAGTCACCAATGGCATTACACGACTGATGGTTCTCCCAGGGGGTATATTGACCCACACGCTCTGCGGGAGCTGTGGTTTCACACCGGCACAGCCTGCAACCTGGCTTGCCCATTCTGCCTGGAAGGCTCCAGCCCCGGCGATAACCGCCTGCAGCTGATGAAGCTGGACGACGTGCGCCCGTTCATTGATGAAGCCGTCAGCCTTGGTGTCGAACAGTTTTCCTTTACCGGCGGAGAGCCCTTTGTCGCCAAGGATATGGTCAAGATTCTTGCCTATGCCAGTCGTTTCCGTCCCTGCCTGGTGCTGACCAACGGAACAGAGCCGGTATTGCAGCGGCTTCACCAGATTGCAACACTGGCCACTAGTCCTCACCCGGTATCATTCCGGGTCAGCATTGACTACCCCGACCGTGAGCAACACGACAACGGCCGCGGCCATGGGAGTTTTGATAACGCCATCAAAGGCCTTAAAGAACTGCATTCGCTGGGGTTCCATGTATCCGTAGCTCGGCAAATGGCGTCAAATGAAAACACCGATGCCGTCACAGCCGAATACCGGGCACTGTTCAGACAACATCATTTACCGGAAGATCTGACACTGGTCGCCTTTCCCGATTTCATGCCTCCCGGCAGTACCGTGGAAACACCCCAGATCACTGAGCACTGCATGACCCATTACCAGACGGAAGAAAGTCGCCGTCATTTCATGTGTGCATTCAGCAAAATGGTTATCAAAACCAAAGGACTGATGAAAGTTTACGCCTGCACCCTCGTCGATGATGATCCGGAATACGACCTGGGCCGCACCCTGACCGAAAGCCTGAACCAGCGGATCAGCATGAAGCATCACCGTTGCTTCAGTTGCTTCTCCTACGGTTCATCCTGCAGCGAAATGACCGATTGAGGTGGCCTGTGAAAAAAAGCGTTGGTGTCCTGATCCTCTCACTGACTCTGCTGGCTACCGGCTGTAGCTGGATGCCCTGGCAACGCACGTTTCAGCCGGCCACATTCAGTGATCTGCCCGGCTGGAACAGCGAAGAGGCCAACGGGCTCAAAACCTCACTGATGCATAGTTGCGCGGTCTACCAAAAACGTTCAGGGCCTGTCAGTGACAATGCCCTGTTTGGCACCTACGAACAGTGGCAACCACTCTGTGACCAACTGGCCGAAACCAACGGCAGCGCACTCACAACATTCTTTCAGGATAACTTTGACGTTTACCGTGTCGCGCCCTGGGAAGACGGCCTGTTTACGGGATACTACTCCCCGCTGCTTTACGGCAGCCGTCAACAATCCGAACGCTACCATGTTCCCCTGATCGACAAACCTGCCGATCTGGTGATGTTTAATCCCAAAGACTTTGGCATGGAAGAAGACGCCGTGCTGAAAGGTAAGCTCAACCGGGGCTGGCTGATTCCCTACGATGACCGTGAAGGCATCAACCGCCGATTTGCCAAAGGCCATTACCGGGATGATGTCGTCCTCTGGGTGGACGACACGGTTGATCGGTTTTTCCTGCAGATTCAGGGTTCCGGCTTTGTGCAGCTGGATACCGGCGAACAGGTTTACGTGAGAATCTCTGGTCGCAATGGACACCCCTACTTTGCGATTGGCCGTTACCTGAAGCGGGAAGGCCTATTGGAAACCGTCACCATGCAAAGCATACGGCAGTGGCTGAAGGATAATCCGGACCGGTTGGAGGAAGTGCTCTACCAGAACCAGGATTTCATCTTTTTCAGCGAAAGGTCGGAAGGAGGCCCTATTGGCGCGCAGGGTGTTATCCTGACCCCGGATCGCAGTGCGGCCGTTGACCGCAGCATTATTCCCCTGGGAACCCCACTGTGGCTGGAAACCACGCTCACGTCAGATGACGACAGCCATTGGGCCCATGCCATGACGGCACAGGATGTCGGCTCGGCGATCAAGGGCAAGGTCAGGGCGGATATTTTCTTTGGGGCTGGCGAAGAGGCCGCGAAGAAAGCCGGCCACCAGAATGCCGGTGGCAAGCTGTTTGTGTTTGTACCGCGAGTAAAGGAAGAATCACGGTAAGCGCAGCAATTGCAGCGCTTACCATTCTGAGAGTCAGGCCATCTCGAGAATCTTATCCACAAGCCGGTTAATACCGGTTGCCGCTTCACTGATACTGCCGGCCAGCATATAGGCCGGCGTTGTCACCAGTTTATTGTCTTCATCCACCACGATATCGTGCACCGGGCAGTCCACATGCTCAGCTCCGGTCATCCGGATGGCCTCGGCAGTTCCACCATCATTACCAATGGTGCAGCGGACTCCAGCACCAAACAGCTTGCCGGCCATGGCCGGGGCAATACAGATCAGGCCAACCGGCTTCTTCGCCTCGGCAAACGCCTGCACGGTTTTGAAAACATCAGCCTGTACAGTCATATCCGCGCCGGTCAGTGCAAAATCCGAGAGGTTCTTGGCTGCACCAAAGCCACCGGGAATGATCAGTGCATCATAATCTGTAGCCTGACACTCAGCTAAATCACGGATATTGCCACGGGCCAGACGCGCCGCTTCCACCAGTACGTTGCGAGACTCCGACATTTCCTCACCGTTCACATGGTTGATGACATGGTGCTGGGAAATATTAGGTGCAAAACACTGGTACTCTGCGCCATTCTGATCGAGTCTCAACAGGGTAATGACTGACTCATAGATTTCTGAACCATCAAAGACGCCGCAACCGGAGAGAATCACTGCAATACGTTTGTTCATAAGGACTCCTCACTTCAAGAGATTGTCTTCAAGAAACGTCAGTAACCGGACCTCTGCCGCCATGGCCGCGGTCCGATCATAGGAATTCATGGCAGACGGTGCATCGAACACATGTTCAACCTCAGGGAAAAACCGGGTTTCCACGGGATAGTCATTGGCCTTGTAGCGATCAAACACATCAACACATTCTGCGGTATCAATCACCGAATCCTGTCCGGCAAGAAATACTAAAGTGGGTTGTTTTACGGCCCACGCACTGCGAAATCGGGCGGGAAAACCACAATAGGGATAATACGCCGCCACCGCACGGACACCGTCCAGTGCCTGTATATCCTTATCATCAGAACCGTGAACAGAATCAGAGCCATAAGCCAGGGCGTCCAGTACCGTCCAACCGCCATGGGAGTAGCCGAGCAGCGCGAGCCGGTCAGCCGCGACATAAGGCAACTGCCGAACATGTGACAACGCAACCCTTACATCCACCACCCGTTCATTGCCCCACAGCGCATGCCCTTTGCAGACCGGGCGAGGCGTCAGGTTGCGGCCACTGAAGCTGTCGACCAGGATGGCCACATAGCCATTGTCTCGCAACCACTCACCCCGTGGCCTTGAAATCTCTGGTTGCGGGCCACCGCAACCGTGGAAGACCAGCACTGTCGGGAATGGCCCCTCACCGTCGGGCCGGTAAATTTCATACCAGGGAGAGAGCAGGTCACTGATCGCCTCGCGGGTGCGGGACTCAGGAAAAAGCGCACGGGCATAAGGCCAGAGACCAGCCACCATTCCGATGATGGCCAGCAGGAAGAGCCCCACCACAAGCCTGCGTTTTATCCGATACGTCATCTGAAGCCTGTTCTGCTGTTATTCTGCCAACACCATACTAAATCCCTCTCTAAACAGCCATGTGGGAACGGTTTCCATGAAGCGATTGTCCAATACACAGACCAGCCTGATCCCACTAGTGACGCATAAAAGGCCTGTACCTCTGCATCACGAAAACTGGTAGGCTGTTACTCATTCAGTACAGAGGAGAGAGACAATGGCAGCGGTACGGTGGATACTCGGACGCCTGATTTTACTGCTCAACGCCCTGATTCCCGTGGGTAGTGTGAAGCGGTCACCAGAGGCTCAGGCCATTGTTGACCGGGCAACAACCAGCCTGGTGCTTTACCAGTTTGAAGCCTGTCCTTTCTGCGTGAAGGTTCGTCGTGGCATGAAACGCCTGGGGCTCAAGATCGAAACCCGGGATGCCAAACGCTGCCCACAAGCCCGTGAAGAACTCCTTCAAGGCGGCGGCAAGGTCAAAGTCCCCTGCCTACGCATTGAAAAGGAAAATGGTGAAGTCCGCTGGATGTACGAATCCTCCGATATCATCAGCTATCTTGAACAACACTTTGCACCGGGACAGGAATCCGTGACTCAGTGCCGGGCTGCCAGCCGCTGAGAAGCGACCGCTTCATCCAACGCAAACCCTTTACGTGACGTCATGAAGCAGCTGCTTGCCATCGCAATGACAGCTGCCGTTATCATCAGCAACAGGGGTCCTTTGTCGTACCCCATCTGGCCAAGCAGTTCCAGCACATAAGGTGTTCCTCCGCCAAATACGCAGACACCAATATTCAAACTGACCGCCACGCCGGTATAGCGAACCCGGGTATCAAACAACTCAACCAGTGCCGCTTCATAGCAACCATTACCGATGGCTGCAGGCAGCAACGTCAGCAACGCCACCAGCCAGAGCTGCCCCTCCTGCAGGGCACTGAACGCGGGCCAGGCGACCAGCAGCATTAACAGCCCGCCGGTAAATAGCATCCGACGACGCCCCAGGTAATCAGAAAGCCAGCCTAAGAGCAGCGTCATCATGGACAGCCCCAACATAATGGCGGAGGAAACCAGGTAAATTGAACCTTCAGACAAATTCAAATGCCGGCTGGCATAGGGCGTGAGAAACAGATAGAACGACACCATGGTCGCCGCCGATGCAATCAACCCCACGCCAACGAGAATCTCACGCGCGTGGGACTGAAACAGATCCTTGACCGGTATCCGCGCCACCGTCTGCTCCTGAAGAATCCGGGTAAATGCCGGCGACTCCACGATCCCGCGACGGAGGAAATAGCCCAGAATGCCAAGCATGCTGCCCAGTACAAACGGAATCCGCCAACCCCAATCCTGTAACTGTTCTGCCGACAACAAGGCGTTCAAGACAACCCCGGTTGTTGAAGCCAGCACCAGTCCCAGTACTGCAGAGGCAATGATGGCAGATGTGAGCAACCCTCTTCGCTGTGGCGATACATGCTCTGCGGCGAACACCAACGCACCGGGCAACTCCCCGCCCACAGACAGCCCCTGCAGTAGTCGCAGGCAGGCCAGCAACACCACAGACATCCCACCGATGGTGGCATAGCTCGGCAACAATCCTATGCCCAGGGTCGCAACAGACATCATGATGATAGAAAGACGAAACAGCTTCTTGCGGCCTAATCGGTCACCGAAATGGCTGAAGATAATGCCACCCAGAGGGCGAATAAAATTCCCACCGGAGTAAATGGCAAACATCCACAGAACACCCGTATCGCTGTGCGCCGGCAGGAAGACGTCAGCCAGCTGGCTGGCGAACAGTAGCAGGATGGCGAAGTCGAAGAATTCAAGAACAGCCCCAAGGCATGTAATAAAGACCAGTTTTTTGAGCATTACAGTACAGATAGCATCAATGAACGGAATGAAAGGCTGGAAAGGGCAATGACAAATACGAAAAGAAAAGCGTAGTGCAATTACTCAATACAACACGGCAACGATTTGATTTACGTGGAAGGGTATCCGTCGAACGACAGTCTGCAAGCCATCAACGGCGTTCAGCCGCATGGCGTATCTCATCACGGCGGTGCTTGATCAGCTCTTCCAGAATCGCGATATTGGCGGCATTTTCAAGCATGTGGATGTCCTTGTCCAATACGGTCAGGCGCGCCTGATCCTGAGCCGACAGTATGGCATCGCGGAATGTAATTACCGCATTAGCTTCTGCCAGCATACTTTGCTGGTCATGGTGTTCATCGGAAAGATGGGCCCAGTCGCTGAACCGCTGGAGAACGGAGAAATAAAATTCATGGTGGGACAACCAATAAAGCAGGCCATGATGCGTGTCATCCTCTGGCTTCCTGCCGGGTAATTTCATGGCAACTCCAATCTCATTCTTCTTCTGACAGGCTGACCCGCGATGGCACCGACGCCGCCGCACCGGTCATCAGGTGGCTTTCGATATCCAGCCGGTGCGCCTGGATTTCCCGCATCCAGCCGGGCAACTGGGCTGCGTGAATGCCTTTGAGCAGCCGGCGTTCCTTGTCCAGCAGTTTTTTCAGGCTGAGTTCGACATCTTCCAGCGTATCAACCAACGCATCCGCACAGGCCTTGCGTTTGGCGAGAAATACAGCGCCCAGTACTGTTGGCTTATCACTGGTCGGCCGGCAGCTGTCCCTGAGTGCCTGTTCGAATTCGTCCATCAGTTGTTTTCGATCCCTGGCTGCCGCCTGGAATGCCTGCCAGTGTTGTTCCAGCAACTCATCCGCACTGACCAGCTGCTTTTTGGCGGTTTCATTGATAGCGACTTCCGGTAACGAGCGCGCCTCATCAAGACGCGGCATGAGCTCAGGCACCCGTGAAGGCGCCGGCACCGTGGGCTTTTTCGCGATTATGTCTGTTTCTGGTTTTTCTATTTTTTCGGGTAACCGGACAGGTGGTTCGGGCTGGGAGGGCTTGGTGACAGTCTCAGCAGAGGCATCCGCTTGTGGCCCCTGAAAATAGTCATCCTCGGGAATACTGTGGTCAATATCCCCGGTGAAAGACAGCCCATTGCCCGGCTCAATCCCTTCCGGATGCTCGGCCCCTTCCGGCAACGGACTTTCACGAAACCAGTTGGTCGGGGCTAATGTTTTCAGAAATTCTTTCATTGCCTCGAAATCCCTTTCTCCGGGAATACAGATCCCGCAGAGAATCACTCAATATGCTCACTAAGGGGTTTTCGACAGCAGGGCGTTTGGCTTCACCGATTGGTCATGAATCTGAGAATTTGTTTCAAAAAGCTGGCACTTTCAGGCTGTTATCGCATTTTCTTGATGGCTTTCTGTACTTTTTCCAGACTCATTGCAACCCTTCGCACCGGAGACTGGATATTATCCAAATTAAATGGTTCGTTTTCTCCCTTTAAAGAGATATGCTGCACTTTTTTCTCTGTTGACTTATAGATTTTCAGCGCTTTCCTAATATCGATGACTGCGTCTTTCAGCTGGGGGCCTAACTCCGCTATTTGTTCTTGTAAAGATTCTCTGATGTCATCTCGTTCTGATGCGCTTAATTGCCGATCCTGAGCCAGAACCTTCAACTCATCAACACATTCCTTGTAATGCCCGTATAAAGTGGCATAAAAGTTCCAGCACGTTACCACAGAGTCACTTAAGACCTTTAGTTGCCGGTATTCCATGGGTACCGTCAATATATCGACATTCGCCAACCGGAATTTCTTAACGGACAAGACAGGATGATGAGAAGCTGCAGTACCCGTATCACCCTTTTTACGCCACCCCTGTTTCAGACGTTTTACCACTACACTGGCTGTCTTACGGAGCCACCAGCTTGGTGGAACACTTCTTTTTCCTGTTGGCTGCCTGGCATCAACGGTAGAAGGGGTCTCAGGTACACGCGATGAATACTCGTCGTCCCTGTTATCTGTTGCCGATAAATTGCCATCAGCAGCTGGGGCGAGCCGAGCAGGCTCAGGCTGATTTTCGGAAAGCACAGATTCTCTGTCAGGAGCGGCGATAACAGGATCACTGCCAACACTCACCGTCTCAGTACTTTCTTCACGATTATCAACGATGACTTCAGCCACGGGCCTACTCGCAGCCAAAGGCTGCTTGACTTCCGTTTCCTGAGAAAACGCCCTCTCTATAACCGCTTTCTCCAGTGCTTCAAATGTTCCAATATTATTGGACTGACAAAGCGACTTCAGTTCATCCACTACGGCTTGCTCATCGTCAAGATGGTAGCCACAGGATTCCATTCCCGGCTTGAGAATTCGCGCGAGTTCTTCCCATTCCCAATCCACCAGGCTCGCTAATCGATCGTTATTGCATTGACGCAGGTGTCGATAGGCTTCATCCACGGATCGTTCACTGACCTGACGTTCTGCAATAAGCGACGGCGATACTGTCGCAGGTCTCTGCCACTGTGACGCGAGCTGCTGGTAATAGTGATGTCTCGCTGGTGTCGGAGCAACAGTATGTGAAGGCAGGCCAATGCTGGGTGGATAGCCAGTTAGCGGCGAAGGAGGCATCATGTTAACCACCTGGTAGCCGGGTAAAACATAGAGCACCCTCTGATTACCAGGCATCTGCACCGTTACCACGGTATGGGCAACCGTTGCAGGTTGAAATCCTTGCTGCCCCGTTAATCGTCCAGAAGGCGGGTTAACACCATATCCACTCATTGCCTGTCCATCCCTGGTATTGGCTACTACTTCTGATTGTAAGCCAGTCACTCATGATTCAAATACGACTAACGTATTGTTTTTAGTGGATAAATAAGATTTCCCTATATCAACGAAATCATTGATTTCGCAGTGTTATTAAAACCCGGACACTTGGCCTCCCCGGTCAACAGCTTGTCCCAAAATGTCCGGATATTCCCCTATCCCTGCCGGTAGAATTTTCAACGAACCAATCTGCCCGTTTCCCGGGTAAAGCATCCAAACAGACACACCACAACAATAACAACGGTGCCGATGTGAATAACAACAAGACCCGAATCATGCCGGGGCTGACGCTGGCGGCAGTCCTGACCACGCCTCAGGGCATGGCTCTCACATTTGAAGCCGCTGACGGTGAAATCACCGGCAGCCTGAACACCACGTTGAGTGCCGGTGTCAGCGTCAGCATGCAGGATCCGGACAGCAAGCTCTATACCTACGGGGAAAGCAAAGACCTCGATATCAAACCCGGCACCGGCACCGGCCCCAATGCGGACAACGGCCGACTGAATTTCAGGAAAGGGATGTCATCTCCAACCAGTACAAGGGCCTGACGGAACTAACGCTGGAATATCAAAATTACGGTTTCAAGGGCAGTGTCAAATACTGGTACGACCACTGGCTGGAAACCAAAAACGGCCGCTATACCGATTTCGATGACAGCGGGTTTGACGACCTGGCCCGCTTCAGCGGTATCGAAGTGCTGGACGCCTACGGCTGGACCTACTTCGACCTGGGCGATATGCCGGTGGATATCCGCCTGGGCAAACAGGTACTCAGCTGGGGGGAGAGCACTTTCCTGCAGGGGGGCGTCAATGTGATCAACCCACTGGATGCCGCCGCCTTTAACCGTCCTGGCGTTGAGATCAAAGAAGGTCTGCTTCCTGTTGAAATGCTCTATGGCAGCATCGGCCTGACACCGGCGGTAACACTGGAAGGTTTCTATCAGTTCAACTGGCGTCCCACCGTGCTGGACGGCTGTAACACCTTCTTTGCAACTACCGATGCCATTCAACCAGGCTGTGGCCCTATCTACACCCAGTCAACATTGTCAAACGAGGAAGAGGAGAATATCGGTGGCACCGGTGGCAACACCATCATTGACCGCACCGCCGATGACCTGCCAAGTGACAGCGGCCAGTGGGGAGCCTCATTGAAATACTACGCTGAAGCGCTCAATGGCACTGAGTTCGGCCTGTACTTCATCAATTATCACAGCCGCAATCCATACCTGGACGCTACCAACGCCGATCCTTCGCAGTACCGGCCCATCGGCATCGGACCTTCTGGAGACACCGACTTCTACGCGCCGACACATCCCGCAGGCGCTGGTTTCATCCAGGGAGCCACCTACAATGCGGTATTCCCGGAAAACATTCGCCTATACGGCCTGAGCTTCAATACCAGCCTGAACAGCGGCTGGTCACTCAGTGGTGAGCTGACCTATCGCCCGAACATGCCACTGCAGATCAATATCAATGACCTGCTGGCCGACGCGGCCGCCGGTGGTGATGGTGCAGCCGATTATGGGCAGGCTGCCCAAGGGTATGTGCGTAAACCGGTCACCCAGGTGCAAATGACAGCGATCAATACCTTCCCACAAGTGCTTGGTGCTTCTGAGCTGGCGCTGGTCGGTGAAGTAGGTTTCATGCACGTCGGTGCGCTGGGGGATGACAACCGTTACGGCCGCTCCGCCATCTTTGGGTCTGGCGATGACGGCACCGGCACCTGCAATCCCAGCAACGATGTCACCGATGATTTCTGCACCAATGAGGGCTACACGACATCCGACAGCTGGGGCTACCGCCTGAATGCGACGCTGGTCTACAGCGGCGTAATGCCCGGCGTAACCCTGAAGCCCTCCCTCTCATTCCGGCATGACGTCAACGGTTATGCCTACCAGCCCGGCGGCGCGTTTGAGGAAGGTCAGATGGCCACCACGCTCAGCCTCGGTGCCATCTACCGTGATGACTATAAGGCCACACTGTCGTACACCAGTTTCTTCGGCAACAACAAATACAGCACCCTGGACGACCGTGATTACATGAGTTTCAGCGTCAGTGCCAGTTTCTGACCAAGGGAGAAAAAGAATAATGCAACCTGTCGATACTCTGATTCGCACCGTAACATCTGCCAGAACGCTGGCGTTGAGCGCCATGCTGGCACTGACACCGCTGGCGCAAGCCAGCTCAGACACCTCCGCAATGGATCAACTGAGCCAGTCGCTGACACCGATTGGCGCCGAAAAAGCCGGTAACGCGGCTGGTACCATTCCCGCCTGGACCGGCGGTCTCAAGCCGGAACAGGGCGCCATGCAGGCCGACGGGAATATGACCGACCCGTTTGCCGATGACCCGGTTCTGTTTACCATTACCGCGGATAATCTCGACCAATACCGCGACCAGCTAACCCCCGGTCAGCTGGCCATGTTCAAGCGTTATCCCGAAACCTTCCAGATGAACGTCTACCCCACCCGGCGCAGTGCCAGCTACCCGGAAGCCGTCTACGAGGCAACCCGCAGTAATGCCGAAACCACGGCACTGCTGGATGGCGGTAACGGTATCACCGGATTAGCGAACGGTGTCGCCTTCCCGGTCCCGGACAACGGACTGGAAGTGATCTGGAACCATATGCTGCGATACCGTGGTGACAGCATGGACCTGACCCTGAGTCAGGTCATTGCTGAAGCGGATGGCGACTACCGGGAAATTACCAAGCAAACCATCTGGAACTTCTTCCCGAGCATTACGGATCTGGAAGACGAGTCGAACCTGCTGTTTCTTTACAAGTCCAAAGTACTGGAACCCGTCAGGATGGCCGGTGAAGTCACCCTGGTACACGAGCCGATTGACCAGGTAGAAGAACCCCGTCGTGCCTGGAAATATCTGCCTGGCCAGCGTCGTGTGCGTCGGGCGCCGAATATAGCCTATGACAACCCAGCCACCAGCAGCGACAACCTGAAAACGTCTGACAACCTGGACATGTTTAACGGTGCGCCAGACAAGTATGAGTGGACGCTGAAAGGCAAACAGGAAATATTCATTCCCTACAACAGCTACGCACTCTACGACAAAAATCAGAGTAATGCGGATATCATCCGTCCCGGCCATATCAATCCGGAACTGGCCCGCTATGAACTGCATCGCGTCTGGGTCGTCGAGGCCACATTGAAAGAAGGTCAGCGCCATGTCTATGGCAAGCGTACCTTCTACATTGATGAAGATACCTGGCAGGCGTCCATTATTGATCTGTATGATACCCGCGACCAGCTCTGGCGGGTCGGCATGGCCCATGCCATCCAACTCAATCCACACCAGGTGCCCTGGCTAGTGACAGAAGTCTTCTATGACCTGCACTCCGGCCGTTACATTACCAACGGTATCGCCAACAGTTACAAGAAACCGCTGGTGTTTGGGCAGCTGGCCAGTAAATCCGATTACACACCGGCGGCCATCCGTCGCTGGGGTCGATAAGCAAACTTTACCGGAGCAGTCACCTGTGACAGGCGGCTGCTCCAATCGCTCTATGGCTTCCACAATAACCATAAAACAGGTAACCCATGGCAAAGAAACTGCTGATCTCAGGCACAGTGGTTGCGGGTCTGGCCATTGCCGGTACGCTGCTGAATAACCACTTGAAAACGCCAAAAACCTACGATGTCCCGCCACTGAGTGAATGGCGCCCCGATGGCCCCCGTCATTCCGCACCGGTGCATCCCGTGTTGGGTATTAACGACACCTTCCGGTCTCTCCATGCCAGCACCCGGAATTCGGATGAGGTTCTGACAGCGACGGCGCCCAAAGTCGAACTGGACTGGGTCGTTGAAAAACACCTTTTCATCACCGAAGGCCCCTCCATTGATCGGCAGGGCAACCTCTACTTCAGTCCCGTTACCCCCTCAGAACCTGTGGTACTGGTCAGCCTTGACGGAGAAACAGGTGAACGACGCTGGTCAATTACGGGTCAACCACTTTCACAGGGCGGCGGTACGCCGCTGGTACTGGATGATCCGGACAACCCGGGACAACAGATCATTTACCTGACACTCTATGAACGGGCACTGGCCGTGCGTCAGGACGGCAGTGTTATCTGGGATGTCTCTACCGGTCTCAAGGAACCGGCCCTGAAGCCCGGCGATGATCGCAATACCCATAACTTTGGCGCCAGCTACCACCCACAGTCAGACAGTATTGTCGGCCTGCTGATGGACGGCTCCGTCTTTGCGCTGGATCGTAAAACCGGACAACCCATTCTGGCAGAAGCCTTTACCGTACCGGGTGCACCTGCCAAAGGGGCAACGACCGGCCGTCCTGGGAAGTGGGTCAGCCAACGTACCGACAAGGCCATGAAAAAAGTCTTTGGTGAAGATCCTCAGGTCGGTGGACGATTCAGCAAAGTGGCGGACGTGCTGTTTGGCGGTGGTGTGAAGATCGCTAACTATTTTTCCATTGATCCGGTGACGGGTCGCTTCTTTATCGCCGCAACAGCACCGGATGAAGCCGATGGAACGATTGATGGTCTGGCAGAAAATGGTGCCCTGTACGGCATAGATATGGTACCGGCCGGTAATGGCCAATACCGTCTGGAAGTCGCTGCCAGCACCTGGTTCAAAGGGGGCACCGGTTCGACACCTGCACTGCGGGCGGATGGTACCCGCGTGTACGTTTCAGACGACAATGGTAATGTTATTGCCTTTGACCAGTCTCTCAACGAGCTCTGGCGGCAATCAGTGGGTGAACAGATTCTTGCGTCTATCACCGTAGCGTCCGAGAACAATGAGCTCTACGCCATCACTGCCGGTGAACTGTTCAAACTGCAGGATCGTGGTGACAAGGCCGAGGTTATCTGGCGCGCCAGTCTCGACATGTACCCGGAGATCTTCGGCCAGAAAAACCTGAATATGCTGACCGCGTCCATCACGGCCAACGGCATTGCCGTTATCCTAGGTGCAGGCTTTGAGAAAGGTACCGTGCGACTACCGGTCTCCGTCGGCGTCGGCCTGCTGGATCGGGAAACCGGTGAGGTGATTTCCTATACCGAAGGTGTGGAAGAATCGGTCGCGACGACCATTACCGGTCCTGACGGTGGTTTCTACATAGCCCATTCACCGATCCGGCGTGCAGTGAGCCGTGCCGTGTTAGGCCCTCTGGTGAAACCGTTAACAGGCGGTATTGCCCGCTATAAGCCAATACGGAACGACCTTCTCGTTCGTGATGCGGTGTGTGCCGCAGCCATACGTCTGGAGAATGCTGTCAGGTATCAGCAGGAAAACCCGGCATCCAGTGATGCCGATAGAATTCAGGCTGGCGTATTGCTAACCCAGGCAAGCAAGGCCACTGCCGCCGCAATACTGGAACAGACTCTGGACAGGAATCAGGCGGCGGCTTTAAAAGCCTCGCTGGCATCACTGGAAAGGCAAGACCTTGCCACGACGACAGAACAGGCTGGCGCCCTCTGCATAGCAATCAAAGATCGCTCGTTACCTTCAAGTCCGGCGATAGCCATCCGCTAAATACAATGGCCAATTATGCAAAGAATAATTGGCCATAAAAAGAAATAGTTCGATAACAAATTCTTTAAAAACAATAGCCTTTACAGCGTCCTTATGGCTCCAGAGGAAACTTCAGGAAACTACTATTAAAGGAGGGAAAAAAATGCAAGGAAGGCTGTAAAATGCCCATGAAAACGGATGGCAACCGTCCCGGTTATCACACCAGAAACCCCAAAATATCTAACACGTCATCGGGTAAAAGCGCTCAATTCAAACACAAAAAACTCTCTCCCCATGAGAGTGAACGCAAAACCCCACTAACGAACGAGTCTCAGGAAGGCGTCAGGCTGTCAGAACGTTCAGTCTCTCAAGACACCGATGAGCATTCAGCTTCTCTCCGTGCCGAGGTGGAACGTTACCCGGACGCCGATTCGGATATCGACAGCGACTATGCATCAGACTTCGAATCGGATAGCGATAGTGATGACAGTCTTGAATTTACCGAATACAGTGCACCACTTCCCCATATCATCAGTCATGCTAATGACTATATCACCCCGGACGCCGACCCAAACGATAAATACCCTCTGATATTCTGGGGCGAGCAAATCATTCATCAACTTCAGGAAAAAGCGATCACGGAAAATCGTCCTGTATCCATTGATGACTATTGGCAACTTTACGACACCGGCAAAATTAATCTGCTCACCACCAACGGCGGCATTTATCACGAGGATGAGATTGAGGAAAGAATCCAGCAGATTAATGATCAACGGTCCAAGACAGATACCGCAACGCCTGCTGGAAAAAAGCGCCCGGATACCATCAACCGCTACCGCTGGATACCGGAAATAGCCGAGCAGCTTTTTCTTCAACACCAGAAAGAAGACAACGTACCTCTCACACTTGAAGACTACCTTGAGTGTTACAGACAAGAGCAGAGCAACCCTACCATCATCGGCCGCAAATCGGGTGGCCGATTCCAGACGACAGCAGACATCCAAAAAAAACTGGACCAGTTTAATCAATCACGAAAACAACCAAGTGCAGCCTCACTTGAAAAATCCACCTCCGGTAAGCAGCCTGTCAGCAGTACCCGGGCAGCGTCGTCATTCTACAGCGATGAGAATAACCGGAAGCTGGAAAAAACAATGGGGACCGGTGCCATGGCGGGGGCATTGGTTTCAGGTGCGGCCGTGGCGACGGCCAGCGCCATGCAACCCGCTCATGATCTCAGCAAGTTTGATCACATTTTGCAGAAGGATACACCGCTCGACCAAATGATTATCCTTGGCCAGCACAATGCCGGAGCACTCGCTGGGCAGGGCACGCTTCCCATGCTGGCCGACAACCAGAACATGAGCATAGAAGATGCCCTCAACAAAACACCGATAAGGGGCTTTGATCTTGATCTTCATCGGCATAATGGTGACATCGTAATCAACCACGGTGGTATTTTCGATTCCACCGTCAGTGACGACAATATTCCCCGCGTAGATGACATCCTTAAATCCATGAATCACTGGCTGGATAAACCGGGCAACAGCAACGAAGTCATCTTTCTTAACTTTGAAAACAAATGGCATCTCCCATCAAACATGTTGGAGAACACCTTTGGCCACAATTCCGTGCTTGACCAGGACGCATACAGCCAGATTGTACACAAACTGGGACGAGCCCCCACCGTTAACGAGATGCGGGCAGAGGGTTACAAGGTTGTCGACTTCAACCATAACCGCTATATCAATGCAGGCACCGGCGAAACTGGCTTCAGGGACCAGCCGATAGACAGCGTCTGGGAAGACCGGACGCTGCTCTCACTTGGCAAAGACCTGGATCTTGAGTTCGGCAAATTCAAGACCAGTGAGATCGCCCCAAAAATCACAACCGATGACGTTGATCAGTATGTTGACTCCGGCAAGGGCATGTATATCTCGCTGGACCACGTATCCGCCAATGATCCCCGTTTTTTCAAACCAGAAGACCGGGACAGCCTGACTCTCAACCCCGACCTGCAGCTCATGGGCCTGTTTTACGAAAGTGATGAAGCCTTCCAAAATGCATTGCTGGGGTTAGGCACATTTACTGCGAGTGCCACTGTCGGGTTGGCAACGGCTGGCGGAGCTTACCAGGGGTTGCTCAATGAGAAAAAAATACGCAATCAAGACAAGTTGATGCCAAAGCATCTGCAGGCCATGGAGTTATCCGAGATTCTGCAACGGCGTAAAAAAAGCAAAAAACTGGCAGGCAAGCCACTGGATAGCGAAGTCACTATTGAGGAAATCAAAGATCTCTACAAAAAAAACCAGTTGAAGATCATGACCAGGGATACCGCCATGGCAGGTGCCAACGGTACGGTCAGCCTGACAGGGTCGGCACTGGCACTGGGCATGTTGTTTCCGCCTCTTCTGCCAGCCTTTGGCGGGACTTCTGCCGGTATCGCCGTAGCGGGTTCAGGGGTCACGTTGCTGGCAACCTTAGGTAATAAAAAGCGCATGAGCAAGGCCATTGATAAGGCCTTTGACGATCCCGGCGTTATGAAAGCACTGAAACAACGCGTCGCTGCCATGAACCGTGAAATAGCCAACTGTGTCTCTAAATCCGGCGACGCAGAATCACTGTTATCAAGCATGGCGTCAAAGCGTGAAGAAGGAGAGCGTCTACTGAAAGCCAGCAACGTGATGTTGAGTACCGCGCTGGTCGCCCGAGCCAGCGGCCTGAGCAAGTATGGACTTCCTGCCCTGGGCACAGCAGCGATGGGCGTGGGGGCATCGATTACCGGCGTATTGGTCGCGTTATCGGCGGCCATGAACTACCGTGACCGCCGCAGCAAACTGCAAAATCTTCCACAGACAACATCTGAAGTCTTGAGACCCGATTATGGTAGAAAGCAGAAGCGAAAACTGGGGCTGTTTGGCGACACCGCTTTCCAGCGGTTCATGATCAAACAGAAGGCAACCATCACGCAGGACCTGCAACTGCAGCCGGATTGTTCCATGAAAGAGATCGCCCTGGCATTCTCCTTACCCGGTAATGAAGTACACCTGGAAAAACACCTGCGTAGTTTTGCCAAAAAAGAGTGGATAAAAGACCTGAAACAATTTGCCAGCCAGCAAAAACCCAAGCTGGATTTCGAGACAGTACGCACTGACTCGGAAGCCCTGAAGGCACTGTTGACACAATATGCCATCAAACGGGTGGGAGACTTTGCACACAACGATACCTTCAGTGCCGGGTATGAGGGAACAGCCAGACTCGCACTCATTGGCGCCTTCAGCGGTGTTTTCTTCCTGCCAATGTTGGGTGTTGCTGCCGGGGCCATGGGCATCGGGCTCGCCGTGTCTAAGGGCGTGGCAGTGCATGAGCGCAAGGTGTTCACCCAAAAACTGACTGAGCTGATTGAAAAAGACCCGGGCGATGATCCGGAGAAAATCGCCTCACATAATAGTCTGCATGGCATGATCAACAGTTGGGTTAATATGCTAGGGACCACTGTTTAAATCAATAAACCCATGGTGTTTATCAACAAGATCAAAATAAGCAGTAAATTATGTCACAGGCTAGAGAACATCGTCATTTAACATTCTAGCGCCTGTGTCTATTTCTGGTGAAAGCTCAGTATTGAACCTGTAATTTTCCGGACGATGTCTAATACTCATCAAGAATTGCGCAATCTGTGTTTGAATACAAACACAAGCTATTTTCCTACATAAAAAACAGAGCCCAGTTTCAATGTCCGGCAGGCCGGAGAAAGGTAGTCTGACCAACAGTTCCGGTTAGATGCGGCTCAACAGGGGGCCGATCTTATCTGCGTGGTAAGCCAGGGTTTCTTCGCTGGGCTTTTTGGTGCTCTTGTGAGTCAGGTAAACCAACAGGGCCATCTGTGCAGTCAGGCAGTTTTCGGCTTCGTCGAAGATCAGGGAGCATGGTTTAAGCTTCACACTTCACCGATAGCGTGCCCCATATCGGCATACCACGTCTTGTACCAAATCATGAAAGACAAACCCTCTTTCATCATACAACCTACCTGTTGATCGCAGAGAAACCCTTTGCTGTAGGTACATCCCTGGCTCGCCTGCGGGTGATTAATATTCTCGATGATTATCTTGAGTGCATGACCTCATCCATGACGTTACGACCCTCTGCGCGTAAGTGTGGTACTAGCCTGGACACATCCTTCCATCTTCGACACCGAATTATGGAACTTCTGCAAAAGGATCAGGCAGAACAGTTACAGGGAATTGTGGAAATGGATGAAACCTTTTCAGGGAATCCCATAAAGGCAGCCGGCATCTGATAAAGTCTGCCCGCAAGCGGGGTGGTATGAAGAAAAAGCCCGGTGAAAAAGATTCCCGTACTGGTGGCCTGTGACCGCCAGCAACACTTTGAATCAGAAGTACTCAATCATATGTGGTGGAAGGATATAGAAGCTTGCCTAGGGAAGGTGCGAATAAGTCCACCCTCACCTTCGGTAACCCTTGTCATTACTGACGCTGATATTGGAAAAAGGGACTTATTCGCAGTTTTCCTAGTGGGGCGTATTTCATCCGGTCCCCCTCTATGCGCTGATGCACTGCCACAACATGATCGTGTCGCCAATCACCTGGGGCTGATCTACAAATGGTTGGTAACGCCAAAAGGACAAACCGTTAAAGAAGAAGTTTTTCACCTCCAACATGTCAATGCACACCACAGCACTTTAAAAACCTGGATAAATGCGCACTTCAAGGGTGTAGCCACGAAATACCTTAGTAAATATCTTGGATGGCGCAGGGCTTTGGGTACATGCGAACTCACATTGTCCCGGTTAGGGAACCTGCGATTAAGTCCCCACCCAATAATAAGCTAATCTCCACTCAGCCTTTGCCGGAGATTAACCATGGAACAACAGCTCAGCTTTTCTGATGCTGAATTCACTCAAAAGCGTCGCCAGACCCGCAAAGAAATATTCCTTGCCCGTATGGATAAACTGATTCCCTGGCATCGTCTTGAGGCCATTATTGCGCCTCATTACCCAAAACCCGGAAATGGGCGTAGACCTTACCCGTTATCCACCATGCTCCGAATACACTGCCTTCAACAGTGGTGCAGCCTCAGTGATCCGGCCATGGAATATGCCCTTTATGAAATTGCGTCCATGCGATTATTTACCGGATTATCTCTGGATAAAGCGATTCCTGATCGCACAACCATTATGAACTTTCGACACCTGCTGGAAGCTCACAATCTGGCTCGGGCTATTTTCGCGGACGTCAACCAATGGCTGACAGAGTCTGGTATCGTCTTGAAAGAAGGCTCACTGGTCGATGCCACGATCATCGAAGCGCCGACATCCACAAAGAATCAGACGGGGCAGCGAGATCCCCAAATGCACCAGACCAGAAAGGGTAACCAGTGGTATTTCGGCATGAAGGCGCATATTGGCGTCGATGCCCGTACAGGTTTAACCCATAGTCTGGTGACAACAGCCGCCAATGAACATGACCTTAATCAAGCCAGTAACCTGTTGCACGGTGATGAACAGTTTGTCTTTGCCGATGCCGGCTACAGAGGCGCGGAGAAGCGAAAAGAGCTCAATACAGACGCTGTACAGTGGCATATAGCCGAACAGCCAGGCAAGCTGAAGATACTCAGGAAACACCCCCGAATCAATAAGGTCATTTTGAAAACGGAATACCTTAAAGCCAGCATCCGGGCCAAGGTGGAACATCCCTTCAGAATCATCAAATGTCAGTTTGGATTTATCAAAGCCCGTTATCGGGGACTTCGGAAAAATGATGGCAAGCTAGCGATGTTATTCGCTCTGGCAAACATGGTTAGGCTGGACCAAATGATTCGGGCACAGGGGTAATGTATCCGAAAGCCGTAAAAACGGTTTCAATAGCAAGAAACTGAGTCATTTTCAGGTTGGAGAATCGTGAATTAGTGACTTTTCATTCACTGTATTTATTTAAAGTCACTTGCTCGCAGGTTCCCTAAAAAATAACTAGGGGCAAAATATCTTTATCACAACAACTATTACAGAAAACCGCCTATAATAATTTCAACTCACGCAAATTCACTAACATATCTCACCAAATTCAATCACCAAAAAACAAAAGAACTTCTGTTTTTTCGTATTCATTCCTACCTTTAAAATATTCAACAGATTACAAATAGAAAAAAAACATAGTGCAGACCTTGTATGCGACTTGAAAAGTAATATTTCAGATATACAAACCTGAGATCATTCCACAAAAAAACCGGGCTCCAAAAGGAGTCCGGTTTCAATGTCCGGTCAGGCCGGAGAAAGGTAGCCTGACCAACATTTCCGGTTAGATGCGGCCCAGCAGGGTGCCGATCTTGTCTGCGTGGTACGCCAGGGTTTCTTCGCTGGGCTTCTTGATGCTCTTGTGCGTCAGGTAAACCAGCAGGGCCATCTGCGCTGTCAGGCGGTTCTCGGCTTCGTCGAAGATCAGGGAGCTTGCGCCGTCCATGACTTCACGGGTGCACTCGCGCTGATCGTTGGCCGGCAGGCAGTGCATGAACAGGCAGTCTTCGCCGGCTTTCTTCATCAGTTCTTCGGTGATCACAAACTTCGGCATGAAGGCTGCCAGACGCTCTTCCTTCTCCGCTTCCTGACCGAACCAGTAGAAACTGTCCGCGATCAGGATGTCGCAGCCTTCCACTTCATCAATGTTATCAGTCACGGTCAGGCGGCCGCCGGAGGTCTTGATGTTTTCGTTAGCGATGTCCTGCCACATCTGGGGTGCCTGATACTTCTTGGGTCCGATGTGTTTGAAGTGCATGCCGAACTTGGTGCAGGCAAACATCAGGGAAGAGCAGACGTTGGTGGCATCACCCACAAACGCTACGGTCAGGTCTTCGAGCTTACGGCCTTCCGGCAGGTGTTCCATCATTGTGAACAGGTCCGCCATGATCTGGGTCGGGTGCAACCAGTCGCACAGGCCGTTGATGACCGGAACGGTGGAGTATTCCGCCAGGCCGGCAACGGTCTTGTGATCGTCAACACGGGCCATGATCACGTCGCACATCCGGGACAGGACGCGGCCGGTATCCGCCAGGCTTTCCTTGGCGCCCAGGTGGATATCTTTCGGAGACAGGAACAGACCGTGGCCGCCCAGAATCGTCGCTGCAGTCTCAAAGGACACGCGGGTACGGGTGGAAGGCTGTTCGAAGATCATGGCAACAGACTTGCCGGCAAACAGCTGGGGAACCGCGTTGGCCTTGCGGGCTTCTTTCAGCATGCCCATCAGTTCCAGGATGTCGGTCAGTTCCTGGCGGGTGAAGTCCTGGGTCTTGAGGAAGTGCTTGAGTTCAGGCTTGTGCAGTTCAGTGGCGCTGGAAGATGGCAGTTTCATGGTAATGCTCCTACTTCTATGGTCTTTAAAGTCGGGATTGTTCGCTTATCAATGACCCGCGCTGGTACCGAAGGTCGCCGCTGCCGGTCGTTGTTCGTTCTGTTGGTTTGCATCATAGACTTTCGATAAAAGTCGATATTGATCGAGATCAAAATTCATATTTATTTTAATAATTTTGATAAAAATCCATAACTAACGAAGACGAGCTTCGTATAACACCTATAAAAGATACATAAAACAATATCAGAATGATCAAATAACGAACAAAACACTCTGAGCAACAAAATATAAATCGATTTTTATTGGAAAAATATCGAAATGTGATCTGCATCAAGATTCGATATTTGTGGGCATTTATCATGACTGCCATCAACAAAGAGGCGGCGGCCCACAGATGGACTTCTACCTCTAATGCACGAATTGTCCGGCGCCGGCCAACAAGAAAGGATTCAGGGTAGACCAGACCGACGCCAACGGCTTTCTGATCACTGTTCACCTGACTGGAGATGCATAATGAGTACGGAGTCCACGGGAAAAATGGGGCTTGCCAGCCTTACCCTGTTCAGTGTCTGTGCGGTACTGGTCGTTGACGGCCTCACCGCCTCAGCGTCGATTGGCCCTTCCTCGATTACCTGGTGGTTGATCACCCTGGTACTGTTTGTCATTCCCTACGGCCTGATTTCGTCTGAACTGGGCACCACCTACCCCGGTGAAGGCGGCATTTATGACTGGGTCAAACGCGCCTTCGGTTACAAGTGGGCCGTTCGCACCACCTGGTTCTACTGGATTAACGTCGGGTTGTGGATGCCGGCGGTTTACATCATGTTCGCGGGTATGTTCGCCGAGATGTTCTTCCCGACCATGAGCCTGCCGATGCAAATCGTCATCTGTATCGCCCTCACCTGGCTAACCATCTGGATTTGCAATACCTCTGTGGATGCCGGTGTCTGGGTCACCAACCTGGGCGCACTGTTTAAGGTGGCAGTGATTGTTGTGCTGGGTGTCGGTGGTTTCTGGTATGCCAGTCAGCATGGCGTTGCCAACGAGTTCACCCTCAGCAGCATGACGCCTTCCATTGACTCCGGCCTGGGCTTCCTTCCCGTCATCATCTTCAACCTGATGGGCTTTGAGCTGATCGCCTGCATGGGCAGCGAAATCCGCGATCCCCGCCGGGATATTCCCAAGTCCATCCTGATCTCTGCAGCGATCGTTACCGGCCTGTATGTCTTCGGTACCATCGGCATTCTGATGGCGCTGCCCGTGGAAGAAATCGGTCTGGTTGCCGGCATCATTTCCACCCTGCGCACCCTGTTCGGTGACGGCGCCTTTGGCCAGTTCATGGTATACGGCATCGGCTCCCTGGCCCTGCTGACCTTTATCGCCAACATGGTGACCTGGACCATGGGCGCCAGCCGCGCCGCCATGGAAGCCGCCCAGGCCGGCGAACTGCCAGCCATCGTCGGCAAGGAAGATCCGAAGCACCGCACCCCGATCGGCGCCAACACCATCACCGGTATTGTCTCCACCGTGGTCATCATCCTCTACGGCCTGAGCTCCGGTGAAAGTGACGAACTGTTCTGGTCCGTCTTTGCCTTCTCTTCCTGCATCTTCCTGCTGCCTTACCTGTTCATGTTCCCGGCTTACCTGAAGCTACGCATGACCGATCCCGATGCAGAACGTCCCTACAAGGTACCCGGCGGCATGAAGACCCAGATCGCCCTGAGCGTCATCTGCTTCCTGTTCATCGTCCAGGCCGTCGTACTGTTCATCTTCCCGGACATCGCCAACGGTAACGTCGACTGGGCCTACAGCGCGCCGGTAGCTATCGGTATCATCGCCACCATCGCCATCGGTGAATGGATTCTGGCGGGCGCCGTCAAACGCATGATTAACGCCCCGGCATAAGCCCGGGGTCGTATGACCGAAAACGACAATAGCGACTTATTAAGGAACACAACCATGACCACGACCTACAAGACCACACCACGCGAAGACGGCTTCCGGATGCCCGGCGAACACGAACCCCACGCAGGCATGTGGATGGCCTGGCCGGAACGGACCGACAACTGGCGTTATGGCGGCAAACCTGCACAGCTGGCGTTCGTTAACGTGGCCAAGGCCATTGCCGAAGTGACCCCGCTCACCATGGCCGTGTCCGCCGGACAATACGACAACGCCCGCAACCTGCTGCCTGAACACATCCGCGTGGTGGAAATCACCACCAACGATTCCTGGATGCGGGATATCGGACCGAGCTACGTGGTCAACGACAAGGGTGAACGCCGCGGTGTTGACTGGGAATTCAACGCCTGGGGCGGCCTGGTAGATGGCCTCTATTTCCCCTGGGACCGTGATGACCAGGTCGCCCACAAGATTTGTGAAATGGAAGGCGATGGCCATTACCGTGCGCCGATCATCCTGGAAGGTGGCTCTATTCATGTAGACGGCGACGGTACCCTGTACACCACCGAAGAGTGCCTGCTGCACCCCAGCCGTAACCCGGAACTGAGCAAAGAAGAGATTGAACAGGTTCTGAAAGATTATCTCAGCATCGACAAGGTCATCTGGATTCCACTGGGTCTGTACAACGATGAAACCAACGGCCATGTGGATAACCTGATCCACGTTGTACGTCCCGGCGAAGTCATCCTGTCCTGGTGCGACGATGAAAATGATCCCCAGTACGAAATCTCACAGAAGGCTTATGAGGTGCTGAGCAACACCACCGATGCCCGCGGCCGTAAGCTGTTGGTGCACAAAATGCACGTCCCCGGTCCGCTGTTCATCCGTGAAGACGAAGCCGGCGGCATTGATGCCTGTGAAGGGATGGAACGCAGTGCCGGTGAGCGTCTGGCTGGCTCCTATGCCAACTTCCTGATCACCAACCAGCGGATTATCCTGCCCCTTCTGGATCCCGCCCGTGACGACGATGCCCGCGCCCTGCTGGCGGATCTGTTCCCGGGTTACGAGATTGTCGGTGTGGATGCCCGTGAGATCCTGCTCGGCGGCGGCAACGTGCACTGCATCACCCAGCAGGTACCTGTCGTGTAAACCCCGATGCGGAACCGGCCTGCCCGGTTCCGTCTGCTCAACGTTTTTGACCACTGTCGTCAACTGGGAGACCGCCATGTCAGCTGCCCGCCGCCTGACCCGTCGAGACATCACGCTGTTCACCATCAGCGCCATCCTCACTATCGACGGCCTGGCAGCGGCGGCAGCCATCGGCATCCAGTCACTGACCTGGTGGCTACTCTCCTTTCTCTGCTTTGCGATTCCCTATGCCCTGATCAGTGTGGAACTGGGCACCTGTCGTCCTTCCCAGGGCGGCATTGTTCACTGGGTGAAACAGGCCTTTGGCCCCCGCTGGGCTGCTCGTACCAGCTGGTTGTACTGGATTAATGTTGCCCTGTGGATGCCTGCTGTCTTTATCATGATGACCGGCGTTTTTGCACAGATGTTCTGGCCGAATATGCCACTCAGCGCGCAGATTATTTTTGCACTGGTGGCAACCTGGGCAGCCGTGGCGATCTGCTGCCTGTCGCTGGATACCGGCAAATGGGTGCCGAATATTGGCGCCTGTTGCAAGATTCTGATTGTGCTGTTGCTGGGCATCGGTGGTGTAGTCACCGCCCTGCGCGACGGCATTGCCAACGAAATTACCCTGACTGCCCTGATGCCCCAGTGGGACGAAGGGCTGCAGTTCTTTCCTGTGATTATTTTCTCCATGGTCGGCTTTGACCTGGTCTGCTGCGCCGGCGACGAAATGAAGGATCCCCGTCGAGACCTGCCGGCATCCATGCTGGCCGCCGGTGTCATTATTACAGTGTTATACCTGTTTGCTGTTTTCGGCATGCTGGTTGCGCTCCCTGTGGACGAAATCGGTTTGATTTCCGGCCTACTGGCGACACTGGAACGGTTGTTCGCACCATTACCCGGCAGTGACTGGCTGATTATCCTGCTCGGTTTGCTGGCTCTGTTCAGCTTTGTATCCAACATCGTTACCTGGAGCCTGGGTTCCAACCGCGCCGCTGCCGAAGCCGCCCATGACGGGGAACTGCCTGCAGTGTTTGGCATTGAACACCCCCGTCATGGCACACCGCTGGGTGCCAGTCTGTTGACAGGTGTCGTATCATCAGCGGCGATTATCCTGTACGGTTTCATGGCCGGTTCGGCCGAACAGCTTTACTGGGGATTATTCTCGTTTGCCAGCCTGATCTTACTGCTGCCTTATCTGCTATTGTTCCCGGCGTACCGGGTACTTAAAAAACAGGCCGGCCACAATCCTGATGGCTGGCAACTGCCAGATAATCCGTGGCTGGTTCGCCTGGTCACCGTGCTGCCCCTGCTGTTTACTGCACAGGCCGCCGTATTCTTCGTGTTACCCCCGGGACGCTTCGACATACCCCATACCCTGTCGACACTCCTCGGGCTCGTGATTGTTATTGGTATTGGTGAATGGGTGTGTCGGAACGAGGCTTCACCCGGTAAGGAGGTTTTGGGTGAGTGCGCTGTTGATTGAAGCTCATGACATGGATAAGGGCGGAACTGCCAGTAGCTCTGGCCGTAAGCATCAGGCCCGGAGTCTGGAGCGGCGTCTCAAGATTCTGGCGGCCGGCCGCGAGCTGGTGACGTCGGAATCCATTACCAGCCTGTCGTTGTACGACGTGGCACGGGTTGCAGACATTCCGCCGTCATCGGTTTACCATTTTTTTCCCAAGCTGGAAACGCTGCTACAAGCGCTCTCGGTGGAAGTGTTCGAGGCCTTTGATCAGTGTATTGCTGATCCCATTGAGGCTGATGACATCAAACACTGGAGCGACATTGGCCGCACCCTGGAAAAGCGGATGCAGGACTATTACCGCAGTAACGCCATGGCCCGCGCCCTGATTCTCGGCCAGCACCTGCATAGCGACATCCTCGTGGCAGATCACCAGCATGATGATGAAATGGGACGGCGTATTCAGGCTATTTATGCACAGTTCTACCAGCTGCCACCTCTGCCGGAAAGCTACAACATCTTTGCCATTGCCCTGCAGGTGGCAGACAAAGTTTATGCGATGTCCCACCAGGAATATGGCAATATTACCGACACCATGGCGCGGGAAGGCTGGCGCGCGGCCAAGGCGTACCTGAGCCTCTATCTGCCAGCGCACTTGCCTCGTCGCGATACTGTCGGATAAGTTATCAGAGAATAATAACCGGGTGATCATCGCTGCTGCGACGGAGTCATTGCCATGACGATCCCTTTTACCGGTTCGCCATTAGGCGACAGCGCATTACTCATCACACTGGGTGATGCGATCAGTGATACGGTCAATGATCGTGTGCATCAGGCTGCCGAGCTGATCACCCGTGCCCGGATTCCTGCGGTGCTGGAACTGGTGCCGGCCTTTGCCACCCTGACTGTGCACTACGATCCCTGCCGACTCACTTATGAGGCATTGTGGTCTGAGATTGAGCTGTGCCTCAGTCATCTTTCGGATCAATCCCGGCATTCTGCTCGAGTGATCGAGATCCCGGTTTGCTATGACTACGCGTTTGCCCCTGATCTCGCCGAGGTCGCGTATTATTGTGGCTTGACCCCAGAAGACGTTATCCGCCGTCATTGTCAGGGTAACTATCGGGTGTATTTTCTCGGATTCTCTCCAGGCTTTCCCTTTCTTGCCGGTATGGATCCCGACATCAGTTGCCCGAGAAAAAAGTCACCACGCCAGAAAACTCCTACCGGTTCGGTAGGCATTGCTGGCGGCCAGACCGGCATTTACCCCATGGAGACACCCGGTGGCTGGCAGCTGATCGGCAGAACACCACTCAAACTGATTAATTTTGACAACCCGGCCCCAACACTGCTTCAGCCGGGCGATCAGATTCGTTTCAAGGCGATCAGCCGCGATGCCTTTGAAAACTGGGAGGATAGCTGATGTCCTTCACCGTTGAGGATGGCGGCATACTCACTACCGTGCAAGATACGGGACGTTCGAGCTTCCGCCATCTTGGGGTTCCGGTCTGCGGCGCAATGGATAGCCTGGCCGCTCGCATCGCCAACCTGATGCTTGCGAATGAGGTGTCATCGCCATTACTGGAATATACGCTGACAGGTCCAACACTGCGCTTTCATGCTGACACCGTGATTTGCCTGACTGGGGGAACTGTTACTGCCAGACTGGAAGACCAGCCTGTGCCGTGTTACCAGCCGGTTGTCGTACAGGCCGGTCAAATGCTGAAACTGGGTCCCATTCGTCAGGGCTGTCGAGGCTACCTTGCGCTAAAAGGCGGGCTGCATGTTGATCACATCATGAAAAGTGCCAGCACTTACCTGCGTGCAGGTATTGGTGGCTTTCATGGTCGATCCTTAGCGGCCGGGGATAACCTGACCTATATCCCTTACCCATTATCACCCACACGCAACTTTGACTGGTTTCCAAGCCAGGATCTGATGTACGACACAATATCCCGCCCTGTTCGGATCATACCCACAACCGAACATGAGCAATTCTCAGACGACAGTTGTCATACATTATTCAACCAGCCGTTCGGCATTGATAATGCTTCAGATCGCATGGGATATCGTCTGACCGGTCCCACGATTACCCGAAAAGATCAGACCGAAAGGCTCACACAAGGTGTCACCATCGGTACGGTCCAGGTGCCTCATGACGGCCATCCGATCATCCTGATGGCTGACAGTCAGCCAACCGGTGGCTATCCCGTGATGGGACAAGTGATCAGTGTCGATATCCCCCGATTAGCACAAATGAAGCCCGGCGATAAGCTGCGCTTTGAGCCCATCGAGTTGGACGACGCTCAGTCGCTGCTAAGAGCACAAGAACAATACCTGCAACGCCTGAGCATTGCGGCAAGCTACAAATGGAAGGACATCGTGCATGCCTGACACACTGGATATCAACTGTGACCTGGGGGAAGGAGCTGGCAACGATAAAGCCATTATGCCGTATATCAGTTCGGCAAATATTGCCTGTGGCTTTCATGCTGGGGATCCACGCCTGATGGCAGAAACCATCAGACTGGCACTGGCACACAATGTTGCGGTCGGCGCCCATCCCGGCTTCCCGGACAAGGCAGGATTTGGACGTCATGAGATGTCTATTCCGACAGAAGACATCCGCCAGCAGGTGCTCTACCAGATTGGTTCGTTGGCGGCGATTGTTCATGCAGAAGGTGGCCGATTACACCATGTCAAACCCCATGGTGCGTTGTATAACATGGCCGCCCGTGATGCAGTGCTAGCCCAGTGCATTGCCCAGGCCATCGCCGATCTGAACCCTGATCTTGTACTGGTTGGGCTGGCTGGCAGTGAACTGGTGAAAGCAGGAAGTGCGCTCGGTCTTAAGGTTGCTCATGAAGTGTTTGCTGATAGAACCTATCAGAGTAATGGCCAACTGACGCCTCGCAACCAACCCAATGCTCTAATAGAGTGCGATGAAAAAGCGCTCGCGCAGATCCACAATATGGTTGTCAATCGTTGTGTAACGACCGTTGATGGCAACACTATCCCTGTTCAGGCTGACACCCTGTGTCTGCATGGTGATGGCGCGCATGCACTGGCTTTCGCCCAAGCGGCCCATGGTTTTCTGACCCAGCATCGAATCACTATCCAACCGCCATTCTATAACGATTCATCGCAATAACGGATGGCTGGACACAGGCAAGCGGCTACCCGATAATGCCGCGGCATTTTATGATGACCCCAGACTCCGACATGGCTGAAGCAGCAGTACCCACACCACCCCGTACCCGACGCAAGCCGCAGGCCCGCAGCCTGGAACGGCGTCGTGCCATACTGGACGCCACCCGTGAGTTGCTGGATACCACCTCTATCAGCGATCTGTCTCTATACCAGGTAGCAGACAAGGCGGGCATCCCTCCCTCCTCGCTCTATCACTTTTTCCCAAAAGTGGATGCGCTGCTGGGCGCACTGGTGGAAGAGATATTCACCGAGTTCGACACCATCATGAATGAGCCACTGGATGTTGATGCCATTCATCACTGGACGGATATCACCCGCCAGCTACAGGCGCGTTTTGTCGTCTATTACCGGGAACATAAATATGTCCGGGATCTGATTCTTGGGCAGCATGTGATCAGCACCATCCGCCATGCGGACTATATGCATGATGACCTGCTTGGGCGTCGTATCCGGGAATATCATGAACAGCTGTTCCAGCTTCCCCCCTTGCCGCAAGCCTACAATATTTTTGCTGTTGCCCTGCAGGTGGCGGATAAGGTTTATTCCATCTCCTACCAGGAATATGGGAATATTACCGAAGAGCTGGCACGGGAAGGACGACGGGCGGCGCAAGCTTATCTGGGGCTGTATATACCTGACGTCATGCCCAGGCGTTAACTTTCTTTAGTTGGAATACATTTGGAGTCTCTCTCGAGTACAGCCAGATTATTGTATACAGGTAAAAGGTTTTGCCTATGAGCCCGGGGAAACCGGGAGAGAAACTTTATAGAGAAACAAACATAAGGATTAACGTAGCAGACAACTCCCCCCTTGAGGCGTCCATTTCAATACATTTGCTATGACTCTTTTTTCCTGCAAAGAACACATACAATTAAACACCGCCTGACGTTCAAAAAACCTGATTTGAACAGTAATTATCGCAGACACAGGAGCATTTCTGACAGGAAAGTGTGGATGCCTGGCAATGCCTTCCCATCAATGAATCACGTCTGGGTCGAAATATGGGAAATAATGGCTCGAGCCTCATTGGAGGCCGATTGAGCATCAGCATTAGAACAAAAAAGTACGAGGGATGAAGACGACGACCGCGATGCCTGTATCAGAGATGTAACCGGTTGCAGCCCCAGATTATCACTAATAGTTGTGATGACAGTGGTGACGCGCTGCGCAGCTTTCAAACTAGTAGACACCGTTTTTTCTGGCAAAGCATCCTCCCTGAAAAACCGGTACTCCAACGCTTCAACGGCAACAGCGCCAGACAAGGTTGCCACTCCACTGAGTGGAGTCAAGGCTATCTCAGTTTGATCCCATAGCTGCCTTAATGGCAGCAGTAAACCGGCAGCGGCAGATGACAACCTCACGTTTTCCCTCTCCTTAGCAACCGTGTATATCGGCTTAGCAGGTTGTATCTGGCTTAGCATTTCCTGACCTGACAAAGCAACTGCGCTGTATTGCGTCATTTTCTCATCTGTTCTGACTGAGACAGCGGAAGGATAAGGAACATGTACCCTTGTGGCTTCTCTCCCCCCGGAGGGTTTAGCTTCTGAAAACAAACGTCTATTTGATGCTGCCGATTCAGCCAAAGTAGGGCAGGACTGCACGCGCGACCATAAATCTGGAAAAAAACATCCCCCGACCAGTGCGCCCGTTGACGCTGTTCCCCCCTGTGACGTACCCGTCACTGGAAATAATTGATACTCAGGATAACGTTGCTGACGTTCAGACTCGTTACTCTGCCAGTCTCGCCCTGCAACAACCATATTGCCAACGTCATAGCGGAGTTGAGAACCGCTGTCTACACAACTAACCGCATGCCTTTCATAAAGTCTGCGCCCCTGTTCTATGGCAGATCTAAGCCAGGGAGTTTCTTGATTCACTGTTGAGACCACACCTGAAGACGTAGTCATAGTGATGGTCTGTGTGTACCCGGAAGAGACTGTTCCCAAGGGAATTGTATGGGGAGGGACTGTATGTCTGTCAGGCTGTCGACTTCTTTCCATAGTAATGGCTCCAAAACAATCGCCTTTAAACATCATTCAATGCAAGGCATAAAATCAATCAGGTTACCTGCCCTGGTTTATTCAACGACAGCAAAGACTGATTGAACGTATCAATCATTGTCTGCAAGGTCGATGTTTGTAGTTTCTTTTGGTTATGACGACACCATTCGACGATATCCTGATAAAAATCGCACAAGCCTTCACCTTCCCTCTGCGCTGCTTCAGTATCAGCACGCAGATGATTTCTCACCGCCAAGCACACTTGATTTGCTTGATAAGCAATAGATTCAGGATAATTTTTCAAAACAGCACTAAACAAGGCGATGTTTGCTTTATGAACGCTTCTCAGTGGATGCCCCTTAAAAGTCTCTATATAGCCTTTACAGTGCTTCACTTGCCCATATTCAAGATTCTCTTCGCCTTTTGATTGGTAAGCTCGCCTTCTACCATAGGGTGTAAATACCGGTTGAGAAGCACCGAGCCACCCGAAAAGCGCCTGCAATCTTAATTCGTAAACATAAAGAATCGTCAGAAAACCAGAAGCCGCTTCAGCATTCTTTGCAAGTGCTCTCGATTCGCAAATGTAAAAATTATTCTTTCCTTGATAACAAACATGGGCTGAATCCGCTGGATGAGTAATAGACTGAAAACCCATGACAACATCCACGGCTTGTCGTTTACTATATTGATGACCCGTCTCTGGAACTTTACCACTCTTCTCCGCTTTTTTTACCTTATGCCTCGTACTTTGTTTTGAGGAATAAGCCACAGTATCAACACTCCCTTCCCTCCTTTCTTTTCTTCTTGTCCTGTCTACCTGCTCCCATTGAGAAGGCGCTTCTGTCTGCTTTGTGTCAAGACTTACGTGGGCTAACTCTTCCGATAACTCACATCCGCCCTCCGGTAACATCCAGTCAGTCTCTTCTGGATAGAGCCGCGGCGCAGCGGCTGTCTCCACCAATGCAGAGAGATCCTTATCGTCATCCAGATAAACGGTTTCGCCTGTCAAGTGAGCTTCCGGAATGCCTGTAGAACATGAATCTGAAACCTCAGGGATTTTCAGGGGTTCAAGCTGAATACCAAAAACCTCGGTTACAGTCTGTTTCATCATCGAAATTAACGCATCTTTTTCTGCTGAAAGCTCTTCGCATTGATGGAACAGAGATAGCCAATAATCACGTATATTGTCTTCTCTTAAAAAAGAGAAATACTGTTCATGCACAGCAAACATATCACTCAGATAGTATGTAATATCAAACGATTCTGCCTCTACAAATGCATTAACAAAACTTTTTTCATGTTCGTACAAATGTAACAGTGGTGATTTCTGAATCTTATCCCATAGCTGACAAAACTGACTCACATTAACCGATCGTTCTTGAACATCAGAGAAAAATGATTTCCTTGTATCCTGACTGGTGATTGTTTGTAAAGTTTCAAATCGACTTTTCAGCTGTGAAATAATATCTGCGAAAAGTTGCAACTGATCTGCTCCAATATGTCGGCGATCAGAAGACTTTTTTTTACTCCCAGCGGGCAGCTTATCACTATAAACAAATGTATTATTATCACTTATACCAATTTTTGTCTTAGCATCCAGCTGTTGCCCTGAATATTTCCTAGCCTCAATCTCTGTTCGCACTTCCCCTAAATCATAACCATAGTGTGTAGCCGTTATTGGTTTAACGGTGCGATGAGAGGATGCGCATGCTGCACTTCCAACCGTATCTTCATCTTGGGTTGATGGCGGCCTTAATGAAGCCGTTTTTGAACCTGCGGCTTTGTTCATAACAATAACACTCCCTGTAAGAATAGAGACTAAACGAGGAAAATTTACACGGATACTTCATCAGATCACTAACCAATACGATAAGAACTGCTTACATCATGGAAATCACACAAATATCATCCGTCATACATCATTGACCAGAACGCACACAATGATTGACCTTTAAATCAATCCAAATACGTCAATGCCAATAACTGAGCAGATGCCTTGACTAACCCTCAAGGAACTGCATCCACATTCATTGAGTCTGATTTTTGAAATTAGATGGAGACACGAAGTCAGAAGGAAGTGCTTACAAGAACATAAATTGATTGAAGGCTCTAGCCGATACGATGTTTTATACAGCGTTATTTTTTCGGTTTGCTCTTGTTTGCCGTCAGATTGAACATCAGTTACCCGTGCACAATTGATTCGATTTCCAGCAATCAATGAACGCTCTCAACAGGATGAAGTAACAATCTCACACTTTTCTTCCATGACCTTTATCCAAAGTAGTTGAGCACGTTGCATGGTTTACGAACGAAGGTATCTGCCTGTGAGACAACGGTTTTTTATACTTTCAGCAGGAGTCTGATTGATGGCGAGTTCAAACAGAGGCGTTAGGCAACAACCCAGATTCACACAAAGGGGTGATGGAGCCCCTTCCCACCCACCTAAGCAACAAGGCAAAACCCAACAACAGCAAGGCGCTCGCTATGCGAGAAGGCATGTCGCAGAGGCCCAAGCCTCTGGTCCAGCGCCAGACTCAGTCAACCGCCGAACCTCCTCTACTCACCCAATAAGCATTACTGAACATCATATTGCGCCAGTCAAGGAAGGGGGTGACCAAGGCGCTGCATTTGCATCAACAACACATCGCAGAGCGTCACAAGCAGACAGCAGAGGAGAAACACCAGAACCACAATGGGCTTCTCCATTACAACCTCCTGCTGATTGGGTGAAAAGGATTGACAACGCCATCCGTGAATTGTCTGAAGCTGAAAACACCGCAGAAAACCCGGTGCAGTGGTGCGTAGGGATTGTTGAAAAGACAGAAGCATTACATGAGAAAGAGAAAGAGAAAGACTTTGAGTCGAGATACCACAAAGCGTTGAACCGGGCAATCGCACCGATTTACGGTAACGCACTTGAGCAAGCAATTGCATATTTAGAACAAGAAGATGTAGAAAAAAAAATCTATCAATACAGACGTGAGTTATACACAATAATTACTCTTGCTTATTTGCATCCACCTGCCCACCGAGTTAAACCACCTGAACGCTCATCTTTCAATGAGCGTATAAAAGAAAGACTAATGCGTCTCATGAAGTCAGAAATTCGGTATTTAACACACGTCCATATCAAAAAACCGCTTCCCTTGACAGGTTGCACCGATGAAATCCTAGAAGATCTCGAACACTTTCTCCGAGAAAAGTCTCCTGTACACTATTTTTTGACAAAAGATGAAGTAAAGAGCTATCACATTGATATTGATAACATCAAATATGCTGACATTCCCGAAACGTTCTCTGCTGGATCATTTGCAGAAGCCTTAGCCTATCGAGAGTATGTCAGTGCTTACAGGATTCTGACTAGAGACCATAAGGTCAGGCCAGCAAAACTAAGGTATTTCGTTGACACGTTGACTCAAGAGATAGATCAACTAAAGCACATCATAACTTACACTAGAGATTTCACCTTCCATGTAAACTGGTTGAATATTCTTATTATTTTCAAAAAGAAATTGCTTGGAACCATTAATAAAGACGCAGACCTTAAGCCGTTAATCAATACCCTACTATCAAAAACGGTCAAATATATCATTGTAGAAATAGTGGCAAAATCTCCATCTTTAACTAAGACTCAGGAGGCGATGTCTTTGATTGAAGACATTATCAGTGATCCTGAACTGGATAAAGACTGTCAGATAAAATGGACTATTCTCCAACGTCCGGAGCTTGACGCTGCAGAGGTGTCGCAAGATATCAGCGGTTTTGAAAAACACACTACTGCTCGTCTACAGGAAGCCCTGGATGCCATCAATCGAAATACCCGAGCAGGTTTTGAAAACGCAGCCCTTCTCATCAAACCACTCCTTGCAATACAGGATGTGATTAAAAAATTGCCAGCACTTTACCTAATTTATAAACAGATAGAAGAAGAATTCCGCAAACCGTTAATTGCGTATTTCTTCGACCCGACGATTGAGGAGCTTGATCGACTACGTAAGGATCGAACCAGTTACAATAATTTAATCCCTCTGATGCATAATCACAAAGAAACCTGTATCTCGAATGAACAATATCGCTTCCTTTTAGATTTATCCCAAGATGATCGTTGGCGGGAAGCGCTCTGGAAAGTTTGGGGAAAATCAGTACGTCTATACGCTCAAACAAAACAGCGAACTATTCACGCAGAAGATATTGCAGATTTGTTGCTTTTTCAGACGATGGCAGAATATCCAAAATGCCATATCGCAAAAGCGAACATCATAAAAACGCTTACTCAGATATTTGCAGACTCCATTGAGAATGTCGGAACCTTGGAAAGCACGTTAACGCCAGAAGAACGCACCATTCTGGCTGCCTGGGGAGAAAAGCTCTGTAGCGTAGTAAACCCCAATCCCAGATTCGCCCAGAAAGAGCAACCCGATAACGAAACATTACTTGCAACCCTACAGCAGTGGCGCTCTCTGCAGTCAGACCCGACGATACCAGCAACTTCAGAGCTAACCGATCAGCCTGAGGAAAATATCGCTGACTTCACTACCGATTCAGGTCAGCCATATGAGGTATTCAGTACCGATAATGAGACATACTTTGCTGATGATGAAGGTGACGCAGAGCACTATACTGTCGTTGAAGATGATACGACTGAACTCGTTGCCGTATCCGCTCAGCCAGAGGAAGCTCCTCTTTCACCGGGTGTCGCACATGATCAACTGGCCGATGGACCTCCATTATTCACACTTATACCTCCCCCGAAGGAGCCATTACTCCACTCTGGTGTCGTACAGTTTGATGACACTGTAATACCACCTCCAGATCAGTTTGCTAACAACCCCATAGTACAAATGCCTCTCTGGTGGAAAATGGATCCTAACGTTGAAGCGGAATACTCTTTCGGCTTTATTCCGACAACTGAACAAACGACTGACACGCTCCAAACTATCGAAACACCAGCGGATGAGCCGCAGACAATACAGGGGGTTATTGATCAACCTGAAGATGATAAGGGTGAAAGAGATGGCAGTCGTCGCAATAGAGATGAGACTTTGCCATTAATAACAGAGCAGAAGACTATTGAACAACAAGCGGTTGATGAGAGACCGACTTCACCACAACCTTTAGTATCTGACCAAGAATCAAAGCGCGTTACAGAATCAGCCTTAGCATCCACGCTGCTGCGGACAACAGAGCAGACCGATGAGCAACAGACTGTTTCAGAAAGACGTCAGTCACCGCAGAGTCCAATATCTGAACCAAACACCAAAAGCCCAATCGAAGAAGTCATCATTGATTCGCATCAACTCAAGCCAAAACAGCCGGCAGAAGCAACATCTGTTGTTACTCAAGAGGCTGAAGATACTGCGGATAGAGTGAGTGACATAGGTAGTAGCGATGCTACGGCATTACCAACAGACACGACTGTAGAAGAGCAACCTGAACCTGTTGTGGTCAAGCCAAAACCTCGGAAGCCCCTGACATTTAGACAAAAGCGACAGCAAAAACAACGGGAAAAACAACGGGAAAAACAAAAACGCGCGACTGAAAAAGCTACCACGACCTCGCAACAACACACACCGAAGCCGCTTGCCACGGCAGAGCCTGATGCTACTCAAAAGGTCGAAGAAGCTACAGCTAACACTATAAAGGACATGCGAAGTAATGAGAGTGGCATCTCTTTACCAACAGAACAGACTATTGAACAGCCACCTGTTGTGGTAAGACCCAAGTCACCGCAACACCCAACACCTGAACAGGAAGAAAAAAGCGGCACAGATATAACCCTGACAACTCCTCCGCCGAAAGAGCCAAAAGAACAACTCATTGAACAACCACCTGCAGCGGTCAGACCCAAGACAGCGCATATTTCTGAATCGCAAAAGAAAGAAAAGAGTACTACCGAAATAACCACCATATCTGAACCACAACAGCAACCTGTTGATCAGGCTCTTAAAATCCCTGTAGAGAAACCTTGGTTCGAATTTAATGATAATGAATGGAAAAGAAGAGCTGAGAACATAAACAAATTGAGGGGAAAATTAGACACGGCTTTAGAATACGAGGATTATAAGCAAATCTGTAAATTACCCGACCCCTTATTTAAGGCTATGAGTGAGTATCATAAGGAAATAAGATCAACAATCGATAAGCAAAAGAGTATAAATCATGACCATTATTTAATGCTCTATCAGCTAGCATTAACCAATCATACGTTTGAACTGATACCTAAAACCATCGAAAAATACATTCACAAACTCAGCGATGAACTAGCAAATAAATTATGGATGGCAGGTACATCCACAAACGATATTGACGTTGATTTTGTGACAACACTTGAACTATTTTACGAAAATCACTCTAAATGCACAGATGGGTGGGCACAAGTCATTCTTATTCATAGCCTCTGCCTGTTACTAACACTTAAGCGTAAAGATCCATCATTCTATCGCATATCCGAAAATATATCGCATTTTAAGAACAAGATGGATCTACTAAAAATATCAATCCCAATTTTTATCGAAATATTAAATCAATCACACGACAACGGGAAACTTTTCGAGCATGAGGGAATGGTAAAAGAGGAATCCCTATGGAGTTCTGAAGGGAATTTTTCCCAATTGGCCATTCAGGATTTACCCATATCCCCTTCGCTACATGATTTTTTTCGAATCATTAATATCATTACATTCAAAATTGTTTTCTTTGATAATAAGAGCCCACACGATAAACCAAGCTTAGAATGGAAAATCAAACTGCTAAAGCCATTAATTGATCAGATGCTTGATCACATCCGAGCGTCCCTGCAAACGTTTGACGATACTGAATTATCGAACATTCGCTCAATGCTTAAAAATATATATGACGCCTATTGCCGTGTCATGTCAGAGTTTTGTGGAGATCTGGATGTAAAGTTCAAGGAGGTAATGAGGGGTATCATTTTGCGCCAAATCACACCTATAACGGAAAAAAGAGCAGCAGACAAACCCACAACCAGTAAAGAACCACAACCTGACGAAACCTTGGAATCAAAGGATCATAGTACGACAGCAACAGTCAGCGGCGTTGAAGAAGAAACAACACAAGCAAAAACGGAGGAAGATACAACCAGGAGTCAGCCATCCCATGAGACAAAGGATACTGTTCAAGACACTACAGGTCATCTGGCAGAACCGGAATTAGCGGCGACACAGGAAACATCAACACAGCCAGACGATACCCTGACATCAACCTTCACCTCTGCAACCGACTCTACCACTGGTGCTGAAACCAGTAAGGCTCCTTTGGTCAGCGCATCATCAAGCCTGGCAACGTCCAAAGAAGCTCTAATTACGTATGATAACTTTGGGAAAAAAAGGAGAAGAAAGGCCTTTCGTAATCTCATAGGGGCTAACTTTACGATTGATCGTTCTCAATTTGACCAGTTCATAGAGAAAAAATTGGTTCCGGAAGGCGTGTGCATCCGCTTGGCCGATGAGGGTGAGACCGGTGAATTTATGGCTTACTATGAGTCTTGGTTTAGCTCACTTCAGCAACCTTCACCAGCGCTTTCAGCACCAAAAGAAGAAGAGCCAATACCATCACAATCAGAATCTATTGAAACCTTTGCATACAAACCCACAACCAGCAAAAAGCCACGACCTGACGAAACATTAGAATCAAAGGATCATAGTACAACACCAACAGTCAGCGGCGCTGAAGAAGAAACAACAAAAACGGAGGAAGATACAACCAAGAGTCAGCCACCCCTCGAGACGAAGGATACTGTTCAAGACACTACAGCTCATCAGGCAGAACCGGAATTAACTGCCGCTCAGGAAACATCAACACAGCCAGACGATACCCTGCCATCAACCTTTATCTCTGCAACCGATTCTACCACTGGCGCTGAACCCAGTAAGGCACCTTTGGTCAGCGCATCATCAAGCCTGTCAACGTCCAAAGAAGCTCTAATTACGTATGATAACTTTGGAAAAAAAAGGAGAAAAAAGGCCTTTCGTAATCTCACAGGGGCTAACTTTACGATTGATCGTTCTCACTTTGACCAGTTCATAGAGAAGAAATTGGTTCCGGAAGACGTGTGTATCCGTCTGGCAGAAAATGGTGATACAGCTGAATTTATGGCTTATTATGAGTCTTGGCGTCAATCAGTGCAGCCACCTTCACCAGGGGCTTCAGAAACAAAAGAAAAAAAACCAATAGCATCAAAATCAGAATCTACTGCTACCGTTGAATTTGAGGATCGCAGAAACCTGAACAAGCAACTCAAAAAGGCAGGCATGCACATCACCCTGACTGATTTGAGTCTTTTTATTGATCCCAGTCGTGTAGACCCTAATGACTGTATGCTCGCCTCTCATGGCAACAAAAAGGCCATTCATCGCGTTAAAAGTGCTTATGAACGCTGGAAGCAGCCAGGTTTAACCGCCGCTCCGGCAACCATTGCAAAAGAAGCAACCGTAGCAGTCGCTGAAACACCAACGAGTGAAGAAGCATTGAACAATCTGTTACAACAGATCAAAGCCGTCAAACCCAGCCCGCATTCTCCCTTTGATCAGCCACTCACCACTGATATCTGCAAAGATGGCGGCGAACGCACATTCGATAAGGAACGTGAAAAGCTGGAACATTCAATAGAAGCCATGAGCCAGCAGATAGCAACACACGATAAAAAGGCAAAAGAAACATTGAAGACAAGACAAAAGCTGGAAACGATGATTCTTGAGTATCGATTTAACAGGTGTTCATTGGATAAGACAAAAAAAGCCATTAAGCAGGAAGCAAAAGGTGAACTACAAGAGGCGATGCTAGAGAAATTACAAACAGCAAAACCCTTTCGCCAGACACACTTAACAAAGGAAGAAGCCAGCGAATATCGATTATATCGCCAGGCAAGGGAGATATTGCATGAGAACCGGCAGCCGAGCAAGAACGACGCAGCCAGTTGCCAAGGGTGGGTCAATTCATTGGAGTATGGCTTGAGCGGTCATGGCTATCATCAGGTTATAGGTACTGATGAAGAAATTGAATGGTATACTGGCGATAAATCCCCCGTTATCTGCTGGGATAAACCTGAAATAAGAGAAACGCATTACAACGTATTCCTTCATCAGGCATCGCCTGATGCCTTCAGGACGGCAATACACCGTAGCCAGCAGTGGGAGCACAGTGAGGCTATAGACTCAACAGAACTGTTAAACGGCGAACGCTATGTGCTTCTGAGAACATCGCCCTCAGGTGAAGCCGGACATTTCGTCAATATGGTTCGATCCAAAGCCACAGGGCGATTCATTGTGATTGATGGAAAAAAACTGAATATTTTCCCCGTTCTTCACGACAATGGTGAATTCACCGATGAAGCGTATGAAGAACTTGCCAACAAAAATGTATATGTTATGCGTATGGATTTAATCCCCGCTGAAACCTTGGAACAAGAATTCCAGAAATGTACTGCGTTGTTGCAAAGTCACCGCTAGAAGGGCTCTCCCATCTGCAAGGCGCTACTCACTGCTTTTGATGTAGTCATTTGCCAACAGGAGAACGCTTTTTTTTTGCGCGCGATTCTGAAAAGGTTAATGCCGAATGGCAATGGTTATTTCCATCAGCCAATTCTTAAATCCTTAAATGCATGTAGCGGATTCCCAGAAAATCGGGAATCCGCTATATGGATCAACAAATTTATCGTTTTATTTGAATTCCCGTTAAATGGTTTTTTTACACTGACACACCGAATGTTCGTTCCACTCCGTTGTCCACCAGTGCCCCGTCCATTGTCCTCCTTCATTCGCGCATCGTTGAGGACATTTGGCTTGGGCATCTTCTGCATCACTCCATATCGGGTCGTTATTCCTTGAACTGAATACCTTAAACTTCGGTTTTTCGGGCTTAGCTGGAGGTGCCGGCGGCTTCGGCGGCTCAAGAGGAGCAACCGCAACGCTAATACCGGTTGGAGGGTCAATCACCGGCTTACCCGAACCTGTACCGCCACCGCCGGTTCCTGTGCCGCCATTACCACCATCATTGTTGTCACCGGCAACAGAAGGCACAGGCGCAGCCGACGGGATATCAACAGCATTTTTCACGCAGCCTTTACCGCAATCCACCCATGCCAGTTCATCATTCACCAGGTTCCCGTACAACGTATACACCTGGCTGGATGTTCCTGTCGTGGCAGAGTCCCCTTTCAGGTAAACATTTATCCTCACGCCCGAGCTTCCGTCTCTGATGACCTCAGCACCAGAAACCGTTTTCCGGCCCACATGGCTTAATATATAAGGTTCGGGTAATTCTCGTTTTGTTTGATGTTTAAGATTAATGTCCTGCTTAATTTCATGCGCAAACAAAGCGGCTTCCATATGTTTGGGATTCCCTTTGTAAACTTTGTAGGAATAAAAGGACATTGCAACGATGGCGACAATAATCAGTAAAACAAATGACATTTCAACAAGGGTAACACCCCTGCTCGTTCGAATAGACAGTAACGGCATACACACCCTCCATGGCAGTGCAACGAGCGATAAATTCAAACATCAAAAAAAAAAACAAATAAAAGACACCTCTTATTTATGGAGCATCATAAATTATTAAAAAAAACGCATTAAGTCAATTTAAAAATTCGCAATTTATTCTTAAAAACAAGGCGATTATTAAAACATTTACTTTTTGAAATATTAAATATTGGAAAATAACTAACTGATATAACCCATAAGGCATTTTCACTTCCACTTTCCTTTATTCTATGATCGTTTAAAAAACGCTTTTTCTTCAAAATCTCATTTAATCCACAACATACCCACGAAAAATCCTGTATGATGCGGCGCCAAATGCAATGTTTACCCACCAGGAATTCACGTAAAGTCACGAGCATCCCTGCCGCAGACGGGTACGTGCCCAAGTCCCAGGATGTGACTGCCAACATGGCAGCTATAGCTACACCATGAAAATATCGAAACAAAGTCTTGAAGAGCAGGCAGCCAACTATCTCCGGGAGCAGATCCTGGCGGGTGATTATCGCTCCGGCGACAAACTGGTCGAAAGCAGTCTGGCCAAAACCCTGGATCTTTCCCGAACCACCGTCAGAATGGCACTGAACACCCTCGCCAGTGAGGGCCTGATTTCCCAGAAACCCTACGCAGGCTGGCAGGTCATCACGATGGATGACAGTGACCTGTGGGAAATCTATCATCTGCGCGTTGCCCTGGAGAGCCAGGCGGCAAAAATGGCTGCAGAGCGTATCACCCTGGAGAAGCGTGACCGGCTGATCGCCTTCTTCAACGACTACCTGGCACTGTGCGAACGGGATGATGCTGACATCGATGAAGTCAGCCAGCAGGACC
Source organism: uncultured Kistimonas sp. (assembly GCA_964291505.2). Classification (GTDB taxonomy): domain Bacteria; phylum Pseudomonadota; class Gammaproteobacteria; order Pseudomonadales; family Endozoicomonadaceae; genus Kistimonas. The sequence continues at coordinate 102,066 of OZ220221.1, forward strand.
TTGAATTGCACCGCCTGATTGTCGACCTGAGTGAGAGTCAGCGGTTGGCCAAAATGTATAACATGGTCGCCAACCAGATGATCATTTACATGCAAATGACCCACTACGATTACAGCATTCGTGACAGTGCGCTGAGTCACCAGACACTGGTTGATGCTATCTGTGAAGGTAATATTGAACAGGCAGGCATGCTGGCAAGGGAAAACATCAGCACATTTACGGAACTGGGACATAAGCTGAAGCGCCAGCAAGAGGCGCTTCAGTAAACGACGGAGAAATTCTTCCCCTTTTTCTTATGAAGGCATCGGCAGCTTCGGTTCACGACGGAAGAAGCCCATCACCTGCTCCTTGGTCATGTTGAAGATGAACAGGGAAACGATAACCAGCAGGATACCCATGCTCTTCTGCAGCGTTACAGATTCGCCCAGCATGAAGATGGACAGCACATAAGCGGACAGCGGAATCAGGTTCTGAACCATGTTGGCACGCTCTACACCGGCTGCCTGTAGGGAGTAGAAGTACATGACGTAGGCTGCACCGGAACACAGGAAACCCAGCGCCAGTGCGCAGAACAGGTAGTAACCGTTATCAAAGATAATGGCCGCCTGGGAGAAATCGGTTCCCTGGGCAAACATCACCATGACCAATGCCGCTGTTGCGAACATGAACTGGTACATCATGGAGGAAAGGCCGTCGTAACGGTCACCCAGACGCTTGTTGATAAACGTCGAGATAACAAAGCCCATCACACCAATCACCATGTAGGCATGGCCGATGTTGATACCAGAGAATTTGTTGCCGGGGTCGCTGGCGATGCAGTACGCGCCAATGAACGACAGGGCAACACCCACCGTCTGGATAGCTGTCGGAATCTTGCGAAACACGACAATGCTGACCAGCAGAGTGAAGATCGGAATCATGCCGTTGATAACGCCGACTTCAGACGCAGAGATATAACGCAGTGCCAGCAGGGAGGTATAGAAAAAGACGGCCTGGGCAATAATGCCGGAGACAGCCATGATCGGCGCATCTTTGATATTTAGCCAGACTTTCTTTTTGGAAAAGGCAAACACAACAATCAATCCCAGTGACGCCAGACCATAACGGATAATGGCAAAGACGACAGGATCAATCTTGTCAGACAAAACGGCAGAGAACACATAGGATGAGCCCCAGATGATAGCGCAGAGAATAGCTACCAGTACGCCGGTTAATTCTGTTCTGTTCATTGGTGATACCCGGGTTTAAATCCCGAAATAGGGTTGATGACATTAATCAGGCCGCCTTCACCGGAAGACGGCGGTTGAATCAGTTGACCTGGAATTCCTTGATGAATTCGTCATTGAGTTCGATACCTAGGCCAGGACGATCCGGCACTTCCAGGAAGCCGTCACGGAATTCGATCGGGTTGATCACTAAGCCGTTGTCGTTCACCAGCGGGCTGGTGCTCTCGGAGTATTCCATCAGCGTTCCGTGCTCGCAGGAAGCCAGGAAATGCACGGAAGCCGCTAGCAAAATACCGGTACTGAAACCGTGGGGAATCAGCTGGACACCGTTGAGCTGGGCCATGTCGTAGATCTTGCGCATCTCGGTGATGCCGCCGCAGCGGGTGATATCCGGCTGGACGATATCGGGATCAAAACGCTCCAGGAAATCCTTGAATTCGTAACGGGTTGTCAGTGCTTCACCACCGGCAATCTTCTGGGTCGCCTGTGCCGCCAGCTTGGTGTAACCCTTGATGTCGTCCGCCAGCACCGGTTCTTCGATCCAGTTCAGGTCGAACTCTTCCAGACGCTTGCACATGCGCAGCGCGTGACCGGCCGTGCCCCACTTGGTGGCCAGGTCGATCTGCAGCTCAATCTCGTTGCCAATCGCTTCGCGGACGTGCTTGACGATCTGGTAATCGGTTTCCGGATCATCCCCCAGAACACCACCACCAAACTTCAGGCTCTTGAAGCCTTTTTTGACCAGCTTCAGGGCGATCTCACGGTTATCTTCCGGGCGATCTGCCGGGATAAACGTACCGTAAGCACGGATACGGTCTCGGAACTTGCCACCCAGAAGAGTATGCAGGGGCACCTTGTAATATTGGGCCGCGATATCCCACAGGGCGATATCGATGGCGCTGATCGCGTGGATACCTGCACCACGTCGTCCAACATAGTTGGAGGACCAGTACATTTTCTGCCACAGTCGTGCAATTTCCAGCGGGTTTTCGCCGATCAGCAGCTCTTTCAGGCCGTAGCAGTACAGGTTGGAGTTAGGCGTTTCAATCAGCGCCTTGATGACCATCGGGGAACTGTCAGATTCGCCGATACCGGTAATCCCTTCATCGGTATGCACGCGGACGATGATCGCGTCTTCGCCCCATTCACAGACCTCACCCGGCGCAGGAACGCGCAGGTGAATCACCTCAATGTCAGTAATTTTCATTGTCTACCCCGAATCACTCGTAACGTTTCTTTGGGCAAAGCGGTGCCTGTTCCGGCATCCGTTAAGGACGCCGGATTCAGAATCATTTGTGGGTATCAGGCCGGCTCAATGCAGAGCATTTTTTCCAGACGCTGGTCTTTCTGGTAGAGCGTGCAGTAGGCGTAACCGATCTCTTCGATGGCGGTCTGCTCACCGTTAACGACACTTTCCAGCTTCTCAAGAATCCGCTCGGATACCGCTTCGATGCTGTCTTCGCCGCGCATTATGCCAGTGGCGTCGATATCGATATCTTCGTTGATCAGGTTGTGGTTACCGCTGACACGGATAACCGGAATGATCGGGTTGTTGAACCCGGCGCCACCTGTCGTCCACAGGATCACCTGGCAGCCCAGGGCCGCGAAGTGCATGCCCGCGCCACCACACAGCATGGTGACTTCAGACAGGTACATACCCGGCGCATGCCGCTTGTCGGTCAGGCGGGAGTTGATGCGCAGTACATCCTGAATCGGACGGCTACCTGTCTTGCCCAGAGCGCCCAGGGATTTTTCTTCCAGAGTCGTCAGACCACCGATGCTGTTACCAATACTCATGGTTTCAACTTCAGTGCCTTCCACGTGCCAGCGCATTTCTTCTTCGCTGATCAGGCGTTCGATCTTGTCCGCCACTTCCGGGGTCACGGCGCGGTTGCGCAGAATATCTTCACAACCCAGCAGTTCCAGCAGTTCACCGGCCACAGCAGAAGCCCCCATGTCCACCAGCTTGTCAGCCGCACGGCCAACACTGGGGTTGGAAGCGATGCCGGAACTGGTGTCGGAGCCACCACACTTGATGCCGACGAACAGTTTTTCAATCGGCGCATCCACGCGTTCACAGGCTTCCGCTTCCTTGGCGATGATTGAAGCCTTTTCAATACCAACGCTGATCGTAGAACGCGTGCCTTTGGCCTTAATACAGGTCAACGTATCCACCATACGACCCGTTTCGCGGATCGGCCCGGCGACGATTTCCGGATCAATACTGCCGCAGCCCATGGCGATTACCAATGCACCGGCAACATTCGGGTTGCACGCGGTGTTGATCATGGTGGCAATCATTTCCTCGTTGCCGCCATACATGCAGGTGTTGTAGTTGGTCACTACCACACTGTTGGCCACTTTATCGCTGATGGCGCGCGCAATACCTTCGGCGCACTCATCCACGGCCATGATCAGGATATGGTTTCGGATGCCGACGGAACCGTCAGCACGCTGGTAGCCCTTGAAGGTTTTCATGCTGCGTCTTCCTCGATGGCCATCTGCTTGATAATTTCACGGATTACGGGTTCCGGAATGTCCAGCCGCAGGCTGCGGATGTTCTGGACATGCACCAGCTGGCCCACAGGAATCGCACAGATCGCCCGACCTACCGGACAGCCACCTTTTACCAGTTCGTCCCCTTCCACAAATGGTTTCAGGGCGACTTTGTTACCGAACGGAATCGCCTGCAGAAGGGTGACAGTCCCCAGCATTTCATTCCGGTCGGAAATAATCGTTACAGTCTCGCCTTTCGCTGCATCCTGGAGCAACGTGGCTACGTTATCTGTTCCACACAGACGGATCGCCTTGATCACGTTTCACTCTCTAATATGTCGATTGTTAGACAATCGACATTATCGGGATTTTGTCGTTCAAAAAGATGACCGGGGTCAACGCTGCAGGCGGATTTTGGCCTCCTGCGGCAATCACGGATCGGGATGTGATAAACCACTTTAACCCCTCAGCAGGGTTGTCATGCTCGCGCCTGGCAGAATGGGACAGATGACGTAATGGCTTGTACCGGAAACAAGAAGGACAGAAATACCGCAGCACAACAATGAGGCAGGTTTTTAAGTACCTCTTATTCATCATTAATAAAGAATTGTTCAGTCGTATAGCGAACGACTCAACTATCTTTTCAGTCGCCTATTCAACAAAGCAATGCGAGGTTTGAATGAAAAAGTGTCTGGCGTGTTTACTGCTGGTTTCAGCGCCTGTGTTTTCAGATATGACAAGCCCTGATGGTATCCCGGATGACATCGACTCAGAAACCAAAAGCGCTTTCCGGTCCGAGCGAGGAATCCCTGATACCTCCATTCGCCCCCCATCATGGCTCAAAGGCTGCTGGGCGGACGAAACCCAGCCACACGCCTTTTTCAAGGTGGTGGATGACGGCTTTTATTACAAAACCTGGTCGGAAGGCAAAACCAGTCAGTTCCAGATGCGTGAAGCATCGGGCGTACACCCAAGATTCCAGAATACCTACGCCAATCCCGCGTATAGCCGGTATACGCTGAACGGCACCAGTAAAGAGGATACGTCAGGCGCTGCATTTACTGACATGACGTTCAATCAGGGAGAGGACAAAGATGTTATTGGTGTCAGCGGTTTTCTTAATGGCTTTCTGCCAGCCTGGAGCGTCAGTCTGATCAGCACGACGTATCAGCGTGCAGATGATTCGGTGTGTAATGTGGAAAGCTCTAACGAGGTTCACGCTGTTTTTTAACCGCGAACAACATGGATGTTGTTAAATGACTCTTCCCTCCCACTGTCGCCTTTCTTTTCCAGCTTTGCGCCAATATATCGCTGAAGAATCCTCAGTAATCTCCTCCATGAATTTGTCTATGCTGTTCTTGTCGCTTAATGATCGTTCGAGCACATCAGGATGTATAGCATGTTAACAATTGTCGTTTGTTCGCCCCTCCTGCAGGTACCGCATCCTTGCTTATCACACGCTCACTCACCGGCTTACTGACTCTCTGAGCACTGCGCTCACACCCTATGCTGACCGAACGAAGCATTCTCTGTTTCTCTGTTGTTCTGGAACTGTTTTTTGGCATCACAGGTATTGGCATCGCACTGTTCAGCGGTTCCCGTGCCGTCATGGTGGATGGTGGCTATTCACTACTCTGTTCCCTGACGATGCTGGCCAACATCAAGGTAGCCAGGCTGGTCAAGCTACCGGTCTCTGCACAGCGCCCGTTTGGCTCGGCCACATTAGAACCCCTGATGCTGCTCTTTGAATCACTGGTCTTGCTAACCCTGTGCTTAACCCTGCTATCCATTGCCGTCTATCAGATAGCCTTGGGGGGCAGCCTGCCTGCATTTGATCTGGCGCTCATCTATGAAGTGCTTTCAACCCTGGTCGGCGCGGCAACCGCCATTGTGTTCCTGAATCTTTCACGCAAAATTACGTCACCGCTGATTTATTTTGAATACCAGGAGTGGGCGATAGACGCCGCAGTGAGCGCGACAGCGATGGTGGCATTTTCGTTGGCTTGCGTCATGGGAGATGCCCATCCGGTCACCCCCTATATCGATTCGGTACTGACGTTATTCCTGCTGATTTTCCTGATTCGCTTACCCGTGGCCACCCTGCACAAAAATTTTCGCCAGTTGTTGCTGCAGGATATTGCTGAACCGAAACTCTCCCTCGCCCTGGAACAAGCACTGGTCACCACAGCCTCAGACATCGGACTCCAACACTATCAGGTACACATGATCTGGCTGGGGCGCTGGTTATGGGTCAACATTGAGATCAACATGCCACCAGGCAAAAGCACGCTTTCCAGTGAAGATGTACAACGATTTCGAACGACTGCTGAGCAGAAGCTCCACTCATTGGCTGCCCACTATCAACTCAATATCACGATGTCCCCACAACGTAATGATGTACATCAGACATACGAGATATCGTGCACTTATGACCCCGCCTCAGAAAGCAGGGTTTGATGATTACTACCAACTAAAACAAACATCAATCTGTCGCTTTGATTTACTCCATCAGGCCTTCCAACTTGTCTGACAACGTAGTCGCCAGACGACGGCGCCATGGAGACGTTCCAGGGTCTGACAGTAGCACTTCTTCCCGCGATAAAGCCGCTAATATCAAACGATACCCCAGCCAGCGCAGAGGCTCAGGATCCCAGCGACGCAGACTTCTGGATACAGAACCCTTTATCACCCAGGGTTGATCGGTGAGTCGTGTTGTTTGCCCCGTGATAAGGTCCGCCAGGGTTCGGCCTGCCAGGTTGCTGGCACCGACGCCCTCACCACCATAACCACCCGCAAGGGCAATGCCGTTTTCCTCGTCACACAGCATATGCGGCTGAAAAGCCCGTGCCATACCAAGGTTGCCTCCCCAGCCGTGGGTGAGTTCGATATTTTTAAGCATTGGAAAGAGGGCTTCCAGCAAGGTACGGCGCTCCGCCACTTCCTGTGCTGACAGCTGAAAATCATGGCGAAGCCGACTGCCAAACCGGTAACCGCCACGGGTGCCAAATACCAGACGATTGTCTTTCGTTCGCTGGGCATAGGTGATCATCCGGCTGTTGTCGGCAAAGGCTTCACCCTGGTGTAAACCAATGCTTTGCCAGATAGTCTCACTGATCGGTGCTGTCGCAACAATCATGCTCTGAACGGGAATCTGATACCGTCCCAGTGTCGATAACGTTGTGGCATACCCTTCCACGGCAGGAACTATCCAGTGGGCTTCAACCTGTCCAGCAGGTGTCGTCAGTCTGCCGGGCTGCCAGTCTGTAACAGGAGTCTGCTCATAAATAGTCACACCCATGCGTTCGACTGCCTCTGCCAGTCCCTGAACCAGACGCGCCGGTTGAATGGTCGCACAATGGGGAGAGTAAATAGCGCCTAATCCACGGGATACATTCACCTTGTCTGACAATGCTTCGGGGGGCAGCCAGGCAAAATCCGCTTCAGTGCAGCCTGTATTGTAGAGTTCACCCAGCCATTTCCTGAGCCAAACCTCCTGCTCGGAATAACGGGCAGCAGCATAAATCACGCCACCCTTACGATAATGGCAGTCAATCTGCTCCTGTTGCAGTACTGCGGCCACTTCATCCGGGATAGAAAACAATAACTGTCTTTTATTCCGCCGCTCATCCTCCGGTAACGTTGAGAGGAGTTGATCTTCACCCATCAGGCCGCCAATTAACCAGCCACCATTACGTCCGGAGGCACCAAACCCGGCATACTCGGCTTCAACAATGGCAATGGTCAGGGAAGGATTGTGTTTCTTCAGGTAGTAGGCGGTCCATAAGCCGGTAAACCCGGCCCCGATGATGGCAACATCGACAGAAAGCGTGGATTCAAGACGTGGACGCATCTGGCGCTGGATGGCAGGGTCATCCATCCACAGGCTGATCGGCGTTTTCATCAGCGATACCTCATTATCATTATTCTTTGATGAAACACAGGCTGCCTGCCAGCATGACTGGCAGGCGGGAACCGGCCTCTACTATAGCCAGTTCAGCAGATCACACAATTAGCTGGCGCGCTTCGCCTGGTTCCAGGCACGGGTAACGGTACGAACAATACGCTTTTCCGGTGCCTTCACGACAAACAATGTATTCAACAAAGTTTCCGTCGGATAGATGCCCGAATTATTACGCAGGGTCTCATTCACGAACGGTGTCGCCTTCTGGTTGGCATTGGCGTAGGCCACCGTGTTGCTGATATCCGCCGTAACCTTGGGTTCCAGAATATAGTTCAGGAACTGGTAGGCACTGTCAGGATTCGGCGCATCTTTCGGCATTGCCAGAACGTCATACCAGACTGCTGCACCTTCCTTCGGAACAAAGTACCGGATATCCATGCCATGACCTTTGGCCATTTCAGCTGCCTGCAGTACTCCACCGGAATAACCCAGAACCGCGCACAGTTCGCCGCTGGCCAAGCCATCCACAAATTGTGAGGAGCTGAAATAACGAACATGAGGCACCAGCTTGGCCAGGTGTTCTCCGGCCTGTTTCCAGTCTTCAGGGTTCTCGCTGTTGGGATCCTTGCCCTGATAAACCAGGATAGATGCCAATACATCCATAGGATCATCCAGAATAGCCAAACCACAGGCTGACAGCTTGCTGGCATTCTCAGGCTCCAGGATCATGGACCAGCTATCCAGCGGCGCATCATCGCCCAGGACTTCCTTCACCTTCTCGACGTTGTAACCAATGCCGGATGTGCCCCACATGTAAGGAATGGCATAACGGTTATCCGGGTCAAAAGCCGCTAGCTTTTCCATCAGAATCGGGTCGAGGTTCTGCCAGTTAGGAATACGGCTTCTGTCCAATTCCTGGTAAACACCTGCCTTGATCTGGTTGGGGATGAAATAGCTTGAAGGCACCACGACATCAAAACCGGACCGGCTGGCCAACAGTTTTCCTTCCAGCATTTCATTGCTGTCGTACAGGCTGTACGTGACATTAATACCGGTTTCGGCCTCAAAGTCAGACACCGTATTCTCAGCAATATAATGGGACCAGTTATATACATTGAGGCGAGGCGGCTCCTGTGCAACGGCAGACACTGCCAACCCCACACTCACCGCAGCCAAAACACCTGAAATCAACGTCTTCAACGATAGACACTCCTGCTGAAACGACACAACAGACACAGTGGACCCGACCGTTGATCAAGATTGATCACGGTATGGGGTCCGGTTACGGAATTCAGTGCTGCTGGAAACCTTCCAGCACATTGACAGTATTGGTACCCAGGGCGTCTACCGCATAGCCGCCTTCAAAAACAAACTGGGTGGGCAGACCGAGTTCGGCGATCCGTTGCCCCATGAACGTGTATTTTTCAGCATCCAGTTTGAAGCTGGAAATCGGATCGTGTTCATAGCTGTCGAGCCCGAGCGATACTACCAGCACATCCGGCTGGAAACGGGCGATACGCTCCAACGCCGCCAGTAGTGCCGGTTCATAGTCTGCCCAGGTACTGTTAAGCGGCAGTGGCAGATTAAGGTTGTACCCTTTGCCATCACCAGCACCGGTTTCATCTTGGTACCCGAGGTAATGGGGATAATCCCAGGCAGGGTCAGCGTGAATAGAGGTAAACAACACATCGGCTCGGTCATAGAAAATCGACTGGGTGCCGTTGCCGTGGTGGTAATCCACATCCAGTATCGCAACCTGTTGGCAGCCGCTGTCCCTATGCGCCTGAGCCGCAATGGCGGCATTATTCAGGTAACAATAACCACCCATCTGGTCACGGCCGGCGTGATGCCCTGGTGGACGACAGAGACTGAATACTGACTTTTCCCCTGCAGCAATCTGCTGCTGGCCCGACAGGGCACACTCTACGGACGCCCACACAGCGTCCCAGGTACCGGCCATGATGGCCGCAGTCAGATCCGCGGAGTAATACCCCAGCCTGCCCTCAATGTGTGCCGGACAGATTGACCGGAAACCCCGAGCGGGAAAACAGTAAGGCATCGCCTGTGTCGTATCGGGGAACAGGGCGCGCCATTCATCCCAGGCGCTACGCAGAAAAGCGACATAGTGAGGATCATGCACTGTCAGCACGGCATCGGTATTAAAATGCGCTGGCGCCATGACAGGCCCGAGTCCCCGCGACTCAATGGCCTTGAGAACAATATCGGTACGCTGAGAGACCTCGAAGCTGGGAACCAGCTCACCACTCAGCACTTCTTTGACATCGCGGTGCAATGCCTGTTGGTCAGAAAAAAAGGTGATCATTGTGCAGTGAGTCACTCATGCAGGGCGATAAAATCCGGCGCGCAATGCTATAGAAACACCGTACCCTCGTACAGCGCCTTTACGATATATTCGGATAGGTTTCTGCGCCACGATCGGACTCTGTTATCCTAGCGATTCCAGCCATACTGGTTGAACGAGATGAGTAACGACGATTTTTCTTTCTTCCTGCAGGAAATGCAGGATGTCAGCCCCCTGAAACCCAAGTCGAAGGCCGATATCCGTAAAACCGCAGAGAAAACCCCTGGCCAACAACAGCGCCGGGAAGCCGCGCAGCAGGAACTGCATGACCCCAATTTCCTGTCGCTGGAAAATCCTGTCAGGGTCAAACCCCACGACATGCTGGTATGGAAACGGGACGGCGTTCAGGAAGGCGTGTTCAAAAAATTACGCCTGGGCAAATACCCGGTGGATGCCCGTCTTGACCTGCACCTGAAGACCGCCAAAGAAGCACGGCTTGAGGTTTTCCAGTTCATCAATGACTGCCGCCGGTTTGACCTGCGTACCATCCTATTGGTCCATGGCCGGGGTGAACAAAGCAATCCACCGGCCAAACTGAAAAGCTATGTTTTTACCTGGCTGCCACAGTTCGAGGAAGTATTGGCATTTCACAGTGCCCAGCGTGAGCATGGCGGCAATGGTGCGGTCTATGTGCTGCTCAGGAAAAGTGAGGAAAAAAAACAGGAAAACCGGGAGCGGCACTTGCGGCGCCGGTAAGCTTAAACGGATGTTGATCCTTTCTTTCACGCATAAAGCGCTCACCAAGCAAAGAGTGAGCTTTAACGACACGCATACCAATACTGGTAAATTTCGGAACGCCATCTATAGTTCCATGGTGTTCCCCAAAGATACTTTCCCAGTACATAAATGCTGTGCTGGGTATTTTCTTGAGTTCCGTGCTTGGAGAATCGAAAGGGTTAATGAGTGCTTTTATGCCATCATTACCTCTGACTATTATCTGTTTTAGGCTCCCCTATTTCATAAACGTGACCGCGAGCAGCTTTCTGTAAACTCATCAACCTCTCACCTGAAAAAAAAGTAAACCGCTCTATCCCCGCCCTTAATAATGGAGATAGCTCCATGACTAAAAAACCATTACATCACTTCAGTGCTGTATCCTTGCCTGCATTTTTAATACTTTTCGCGAATCTGCCCAATTATCTACCTGATATAGCCTCTGCAGAGGTGATATCAATTAACGAGAACATACAAAAACAAACCCTCAATGCAATAACCATTGGTGCGGTGAGTGACTTATCGCACCAACTGACCGAAAGTCGCAACTGGTCAACAACGCCTTCAACGGCATTTGCGGGGCAGGATATCGCCTGGAAAACAGTCCAGCTGCTGGTCGTCAATTCAGACACATTAACCCAGGAGGAACTTCAGCTGGCTGAATCCGCATTCTACGCCGGTGTTCCAATCCTGATTGACGGGACATCCCACCAGGATGAAAACAAACAAAGCAAAGCCAGCACTGCGATTGGCGGTCTTGGTATGTCCGATCCTATTGTCCTGCTCCGATACAGTGGAGGAATGCCTGAATACCAGATTTTTGACATTACACCCGACACGCCCCAATTTTCTCCCGGTAATACCACGACATTGAATGCCTCACTGCCAGCGATTGCCGTTGATAACATTAACGGCTGTCTGGATCACTGGGCAGTTCATAGCGCTCGTGCCAGAGCAGCCAAAACCTCAAGAACCAGCCAGCCATACAGACCGATAGCCTCGATGCTGGTCACATTCAACATGACGAATTTATCCTGCGAGGTAGGCAAAGAAGTCAGACGTTTTGGTGCTGGCAACATGGAGTATGAATGGACAGACAGAGTGGATCCCTGCAATCAGCAAATGAATGTTGCCCTGTCGTATACCGTGGATTTTTTTCGTTCTCTGCCACGCTCAGGAGATGGCACAGAAGGCAGCACCAGTAGTGTAGACGGGAAATTTGTACGCATTACCCTTGATCCAAAATCCGGTAGCGGGTCAGGCTGGCGCCTCGGCACCGAGCCAACAGAAAAAAATACCTGGTTTCAAAGTAACGCTAATCGGACAACATGGTTTGGGCCTACCGTCTTATTCTATGAGTCTATGATTGAAAGCTTTGATCCGGATATGCAGCTGTTAGACAACATTCCCAAAAACACCCCAAAAAATTCCCATATCAAAGACGTCAACTCTTCCACTATCGGTGTGGCTGCAGACTTTGGTCTGGAGGTCGGGGATTCAGGCCCCAAGGCTTCCGGGAAACTGAGCGTAAACTACTCAAGCACCAGCACCCGTTGGGTAGAGTACGATGTTAATGAGTACACGGTCGAAAATCACTCTGAACGCACAGATACGGGCCCTGTTGCCAAATGGGTATGGGATAGAAAATACAATCTATACAATCAATTCTGGCGCACCCGTGATTATGAATGCTCAAAAACATTAAACCTGACAGACGATAGACCCTTTTGGAAAAGAGCTGAATTTACCGCCGCCTCTTACTCCAGTTTCGTGCCAGGCATGAGTACGAGTTTCTATGTGCCCAGCAGTAAAACCGGCTACTCGAATCTCACGATCAGTAACACCATTGCGCCGGTGGCGCTATCAGGGATGGTTGTCTATGCCGGCTTATACCAGTGCTACTATTCTGCGGGATACTCGGGTTACGGATACAGTGGAGGAACACGAACAAGGTTAACGAAAAAGCTTGCCGTCAATTGGGATGCGCCAGTATTCACAGCAGAAGTACCGGTAAGACTGGAACCCTTCCGCATTGATAGCCCGGACGGTCTCTGTCTCTCAGTTCAGTCAGGTGAAGCAGAGGTCGTGCTGTCGGCGTGCAAAGGTGAAAACAGCCTTGATCAATTATGGGGGTGGGATGATATGAATCGCTACCAATCCAAATATTATCCAGGATGGTGCCTGGAAGTAGGGCGTGATAATAGCGTGATTATCCAATCCTGTGATGCATCTGCCCGACAAAAATGGCGCTGGGAAGGCGATAAACTCATCAGTGAACTGGAAGGACGTGGTAAACGACTGACTGTTTTTAAAGACAAGCCAGTTGTGAGAAAAGGAGGGGACAATGATATTCGCAGTGACTGGGCAAACTATGTGCGTTTACCGAATGCTGCAAATGCAGCTGAAGTAGGAAAGCATATGTAGCATCGGTGTATGACGACACTGAAATCATACGCCCAATTGACAGCCCCAGAAGCCCCCCCAGCTCTTCAATTAAACATGGCCGAATCTGGGTGATCTTCCTTTCACGAATGGCATAAGGAATAAAACGTGTTTGTTTCTTATGCCGTCCTTACTCGGCAGACCATGCTGCTCTCTCCATATGGCATCCTCTCCTTGAACGTCCATAGGTAAGAACATGATACATGGAAAAAATGGCATCACGCGCCTGACATCACTGGCCTTTGCCGTGGCAGCCTGCAGCCTGCCACTTTCCCAACCGTTCTGCGCACAGGCGAGCTCTCATAGCGCAACACTGATCTCGTCACATACCCCCGTTATCGCAACGATTGGCGCCTTGCCGGATCTTTCTCTGGCCGTTCTCCAACACCGTGGCTGGATGGCACAACCTGCCGGCAACGAGAATACCGACTGGCACAGTGTCAGTCTTCTGGTCGTCAATGCCAGTCTGCCCATCAGCAAGAACGTGATGGCACAAACCAGAGACGCCCTCTCCGCCGGTGTCCCCATCCTGATTGATGGCACCACCAATAACGATGCAGACAAACAACGGCAGGTCAGTGCCAGTATCGCGGGCATCGGTCTGAGTGATCCGGTCATTCTGGTTCGCCAACGCAACGGTGTACCGGAATACCGGGTACTTAGTATTACCTCTGAACAGGAAGAATTTGCCTCGTCGAAGCATGAAGCCAGCGTAATTATGAACCCGGCCCACCAGATATCCGATACACAGCTCTCGTTGCTGGCAGACGAAATTGATGAGTTGTTGAGTGAATGGTTTATCGGTGATGAAGCCTCTGATCACCGTCGCCTGCGAAAGGCTGGTACAACCTCGGCTTCGTCTGAAAAGCAGCCGCCCTTCAAACCCGAAACCACCATTCCCCTGGAATTCCGATTTGTCGGTAACCGCTGCATGGTTGGTAAAAAAGTCGACGGATGGGACTGGAGTAATGAAACCATTGATGCCTGTAACGGCAAAATGTCAGTATCCCTGTTCTACAATATCGACCTGATCCGTTCGACTCCCTATTCCGGTGGTGGTGACCAGAATGCCGATGATGCCAAGTTTGTAAGGCTGACCCTCAATCCACAGCAATCCGGCGGTGCAGGGTGGCATCTTGCGAAAGCACCCACCCACAAGCACACGTGGTTTCAGTCCTGGACCAACCGCGATACCTGGTTCGGTCCTATCGCACTGAAATACGGTACGGATATTCGCAGCAACGATCCGGCACTGCGCCTGTATCAGCACACACCAGACAACACCCCCCGGCATAAGACCATCAGTGAGGAAACCGGCTTCACCGTGGGCGTTGCCGCAGAGGCAAACGCGGAAATTGGAAAGGAAGGTCCCAAGGCGGGCGGGAGTATCAGTGCCAATTGTTCCTATTCCAGCAACCGGACCGTCGAATACGAGGTGTATGAATACACCGTTGAGAACACATCATCCGCCTCTGGCAGCGGTGACCGGGCATCCTGGCTGTGGGACCGAAAATACGACCAGCATCACAAGGACTGGGTAACCCACGTCACAGCCCCACTCTGGGGCAGCGACTGGTTATGGAAAAATGCTGAATTCACAGCGGTTGCCCACGCTAATTTCAAACCGGGCATGAGCGCCACCTTCCGGGCCCCGGCCAACAAACGCGGCTCATCAAGGTTGAGCCTGGAGAACTACATTACGGTAGTCGCATTGGGTGGCAAAGTCGTTTATTCCGTCTGGTATCAAACTTACGCACCCGGTGGCTACTATGGCACCACGTATACCTTCAGGAAAAATATCCAGATTAACTGGGACTCCCCGGTCTTTGATCCTGAAGTCCCGGTATCGATTGAACCCTTCCGCTACGACAGTGATGACGGACTTTGCCTGGATGTCACCAACGGCGCGACAGCCGATGGTTCTCCGGTGGGTGTTTACCGTTGTCATTACCGCAACAACCAGCTGTGGGGCCTTGATGACGAGCAGCATTACCGCGCCAAAGTGGCGCCTGACCGCTGCCTTGAAGTTGCACAGGACAACACGCTGGTCGTGCGTCGTTGTGATGCCTCAGCGCGCCAGAAATGGCGCTGGGAAGATGACAAGTTGATCAACGAACTGGGCAAAAAACTGGCATTAGTGAATGGCAAGCCGGTAGTCAGTGATAACCCTTCGGTCTACAGCGACTGGAAGAACTACATTCACCGGGTTGAAGCCAGGGATGCATTAACCATTTACTAATTGATACCTTCCGCATCGGCACCGGAAGCCGGTGCGGATAAAGACTACGATTGTTGCATATCAATACAACCGCTTTTCAGTCATTTCAGTGCATTCTAATCGTCTGTTCGGCCTGTTAGCATCGCCTCAAGTTGGTTGAGATTCCCTGATGCCATGCGCCGTAAACTCCCTCCCCTGAATGCGATAAAAGCCTTTGAAGCAGTGGCCCGTCACGAGCACCTGGGGCGTGCGGCAGAGGAACTCTGTGTTTCTCACAGCGCATTGAGCCAGCAGATCAGCCATCTTGAAAGCTGGTTTGGCCTGGACCTCTTTACACGCACAGCGGGACGAATCTTACTCACCGCACAGGGACGCCAACTTCTCCCCGCCTGTACCCACGCACTGGATCATATCCTCGAAGCCAGCATGGCTCTTCTGCAGCAGGCGCCGGCGGATCGTCTGGTCATTCACTGCGAACCGACGTTTGCCGCCCGTTGCCTGAGAGGTCAGATACAACGTCTTCGCTCAGCCCTGAATCAAGTAGACATTGAGCTGATCACCAATCACCAGCTTCCGGCCCGGCTGCCTCAAACGACTGACCTGGTGATCCATTACCGTCGTCCACCCGCCTGGCGAAAAATCCACATGAGTCACCTGATGGATCTGGATGGTTTTCCAGCCTGTAGCCCTTCCTTGCTGGCGCGTATGGCGCCGGTTCAGACGCCTGATGACCTTCACCCTTTCCATCTGCTGCACAGTGAAGATCGCACGACCTGGATCAACTGGCTACAAAGTAACAAGGTTACGTCTATTACCGGTGAAAGAGGCACGGTGTATGAAGATTTCTGCCTGACCATTGAAGCGGCGGTTGCCGGCGAAGGAGTGATTATTGCTGACCCGGTCTTCTGCAAGGCGGAGCTGGCACAAGGGCTTCTGGTCCCGTTATTTAAGGAAACCATTCCCTGCGCCAGCTATTACGTGGTCTGTCACCAGTCCGGTTACCAGCGTCCGCTGATCCGTCAGCTGCATGACTGGATTATGAAGGAATACGCTATCCCTCAATCCGAATAAAAGCTGTTGCGGTAACTAGGCAGGCTTACTGAATATAGCTTCTCGGTACCTTACCGCGCACTTGTGCCCAATCCAGTTTCTGACTGGTATACAGCGTGATCTGCTTGACCCTTCTGGGTGAATCAAAGTCTGCCAGTTTTAACAGCATATCGCCGTCATTACGCATGCCATTCAAATGACCGATCTCACCATTGATGATCAGCTTCTTACCGTTTTTGAACTCCACCTGCAGGTCATAAAAGTCACTGGAGCGGTAACTGGCGGTCTGTGCATACAGTTCCACGCCGACAAGCAATTGGCTGGTATCAACGGCAATGCTCCGCCGGGTACGCTTGCCCCAGGAGCTGGTTCTGGGTGAAACGTCCCGAACGGTATAACGGCCATCCCATTCTTTAATGCTGGTTTTTCCGTTTTTTTCCTTCTTTTTCATCCCTGTTGAGGATTCCAGCATCGCCAGCGTATTACGCATGACCTTAATCTGCTGTTTGACCTGGTTGCGATTAATCGATCCGTCTTCGTACTGGCGGACTTTCTTCACCAGCACCTTGGCTTCATTGCGAAGCTGGATGGCCTGGTCTTCCATCGACATCGCATAAACAGAGGGAATCGCAAAACACAGGAAAAGAGAAACTAGCTGCAGGCTCAGGTGTCTGGTCAGTGGCATCGTAAACCCGATCAATGTTGTATTAAGAATTCAGCGTGAGTGGCTCTGATACCCAACGTATAGACGGCAGGATACGAGTAAACCCAATCAGGCGGGGCGACTATAAGCGGCTGAATCTTAACCAAACCTTAACAGGTCTCAGGTTCAGGCCTGCCCCGCTACCTGACCAGAAGTAACGGGGCTAAAGGCTTATCAATAAAAGATCAAACGGCTGTTGCCGTCTCTGAACCACTGCCCTGCTTCAGGCGGGTGATGGAGACTTCAATAAAGACCATCGCTGCGATAATACCGATCACTGTTGGACCGGAATACGCCCAGTCGATACTGCCAGCCAGCAAGTCCGGAAAGACAAAGAGGACACAGCCAAAGAACAGGACTATCGATGGCACCAGCGCCACCAGCACCGCCATGCGATCACCACAGGGAGCCCGGAATGGCCGCACCGCATTTGGTTCTTTCTGACGCAGCTTCACGAAAGCAGCAAAAAAGAAAAAGTAGGTGATAAACAACAGGAAATTCGCGAAAGCAAACAGGGACCAGAACAGGTCATCAGCGCTACCTGCCATAAAACCGTAAAGAATCAACGCCACTGTCGCGACATAGCCGGTCATCATGTTCGCCCCCTGCGGTGCGCCATGGGCGTTCTTTCTGGCGAAGATCGCTGGCATTTCATGGTTATTGGCCGCTTCCATCGCTGCACGCGAAGCCGCCATGATCCATGGAATCAGGTACGTAAACAGACCAAATATCGCAACCAGAGACAATATTATGGTCAACAAAGTCCCCATATTGCTGTCGCCAAAGAGCACATTGAATGTCTGAACAATCCCACCGACCAGCGACAGCTCTTCGAGTGGCAGCGCTGTCATCATGGACGAAATCGCTGCCCAGTACAGCAACACAATGATGCCCATCGCCAGCATGATACCCAGAGGCAAATCCCTTTGTGGATTGCGAATGCTTGATCCCATGCAGGCAATGGTTTCGGCACCGATCAGCATATAGATGAGTGTGGGCGCATACATGAATGAAGCATCCATGGACGGCATCATGCTGGACAGTGTCAGTTCATTCGCTGCGCCATGATCTCCGATATAAAACAGACCACCGACGGCCATGGCCAGCAGTACTAGTACTTTCGATAAACCGCCAAGGGTATTGATCAGGTTCCCGATATCCAGAGACGCATTCGCAGTAAAGATCGTGATCCAGACCATCACCAAGGCAATGGCGATCATGCCCCAGGTGCTCATGTTGGGAAAAAACAGTTCTGCCAGCATACCGGCACAGATCAGGTAAACCGATGGCATCCACAGCGGCACATTGATCCAGTAATACCAGCCGACCCGGGCGGCATTGCGTTCACCAAGTCCCAGCAGCGTCCAGTCATACACGCCGCCTTCTCCCGGAAAGGCCGAGCCTAGTTCACAGACAATCAACACATAGGGCAGAACGAAACACAGCAGGATCAACACCCACCAGCCAAACACCGACGGGCCAACCGCCGCAGAGGCCGTCAGCCCGTCAATTCCGATCAAACCAGACAGGATGAAAAAGATAATGCCGACCAGACCCAGGCCGGACTTCTTCGATGTACTCATGTTGTTACCCCCTGGGGTCAACAAGCATTGTTATGATTTCCGGTGTGCATCCCGCACACCGGGAAAGTCGCCTCAGAGCGCTGGCACCTGTTGCGTAATGCAATGGATATTGCCCCCGCCCAGCAGGATTTCTCGAGCCGGAACCCCTACGATGTCGTAACCGGGGAAAATATCCTGCAGCAGCCCCTCCACCTCGGCATCCCGCTTATCACAGAGCAAGGGGAACACAATACGCCGGTTGGTGATCAGGAAGTTGGCGTAGCTACCCGCCAGCCTCACACCACTGGATCGCTCCATACCTTCACAGACATCAAAGCCATCGGCTTCGTCATCACGGATATACAGCGGACCAGGGACTGGCAGTTTGTGGATTTTCAGTTTTCGCCCTTTGGCATCTGTCGTGTTATCCAGCACCGCCAGAGCTTCCCTTGAGATGGCATGCTGAGGATCGTCAGGATCATCGCACCATGACAGAACCACCTCGCCGGGACGCGCTACATGCATCAGGTTATCCACATGTCCGTTGGTATCGATGTCGTTGTACAGCCCGTGGGGTAACCAGATCACCTTGTCCACATTCAGGTAATCTTTCAGGTACTGTTCTATGTCTGCCTTGGACAGATCCGGATTACGGCTGGGATCCAGCAAGCACTCCTCTGTCGTAAAGGCTGTGCCTTCACCATCGACGTGTATAGAGCCTCCTTCCAGCACCAGCGGTGCACGGTAACTGTCGTCACCATGGAACTCGCACACTTTGCGGGCAATGGCGTCGTCCGCATCCCAGGGGAAATAGAGGCCATCAAGCAGCCCGCCCCAGGCGTTGAACTGCCAGTCGACACCGCGTCGTTCACCTTCATCATTGACGACATAGGACGGGCCCATATCCCGCATCCAGCTGTCATTGGTGCTCATTTCTACGACCCGGATATGCGGCGGCAGCTGTTGCCGGGCATTATCATATTGCCCGGCGGAAACGATCATATTGACCTGGGTTTCCTCAGCGATCACTTTTGCCACCTCGACAAAAGCCGACTGTGCCGGTTTGGCGCCCCAACGCCAGCTGTCAGGCCGTTCCGGCCAGGCGATCCAGACCGCTTCCTGGGGTTCGTGCTCCCCAGGCATCCGGAATCCGTCCACCTTACTGGTGGTTGTGTGTACCTTTGCCATGTTTCACGCTCCGAAACAGAATCGACGATGGCCGGTGATCCCGTCATGGAATCACCGGCCAGCCATGTATCAGGACAGGCAGCGGCTGAGCAATGCTTCCGCTTCCGCCTTGCCGTAACGTTTAAGGTCTTCAGACGCCTGTTTCAGGCTGGGGTAGAGTAAGGTGCACAGGATGGCCATTTCACTGTAAAGACGGTTTTCAGCCTGATCGAAGACGATGGAGTAGTCGCTATCCATCACTTCACTGGTCACATCCACATCCCGCAAAGCCGGCAGGTAGTGCATGAACTTGGCATGGGGTTGCGCCTTTTTCATCAGGTCCATGTTGACGTGGTAGCGGGGGATGAATAGCTTCATCCGCTCTTCTTTCTGCTCTTCGAAATAGCCGGGGTAATAGAGGCAGCCGGTGTATACGAAGTCGGCTTCACCAATGTATTTTTCCGGTTCTGTCGTGCGGATAAAGCGTCCCATACCCTCTTCTGCGGCGCGCATGGAAGGTTCAGCCTCTTCATCAGTCAGGGTGTAGCCTTCCGGTGACGCATAAATCACCGACATGCCCAGTCGTGGGAATAGCTGGGATACCGCGTTGGCGCCGGTTTCCTCCACATCAGTCGGGCCAATCCAGAACAGGGTGACATCCTTCAGGTCTTTATCTTTGGGTTTATGTTCCATCACGGTCATCAGGTCACACATGGCCTGGCAGGGATGGAGGTAGGCAGTCATGGCGTTGATGACGGGAACATCGGAATATTTCGCATAACTCATGACGCTGTCATGGTCGAGATCCCGAATCAGCACGCAATCCAGGAAACGGGACAAGACTTTCGCCGTGTCATAGTTGCCTTCGTAACCTGTGCCAAGGTGGATTTCACCAGGCCGTAGATAGAGGGCATGGCCTCCCAGCTTTTCGAGAGCCACCTCAAAGGAAACCCGGGTCCGGGTAGACTGCTCGGCGAAGATCATGCCGAGGGAAACCCCTTTCAACAGTTCAGGGCAGGCACCCTGCTTATCCAGACGTTTCAGCAGGAAAGCCAGGTCGATCATGTTCTTGAGTTCGTCGACGGACCAGTCCCAGGTATCAAGGAAATGACGCATGTTTCACGCTCCCGTTTTCTGTTGTCTGCCGATGAACCGGGGTGGCTCATCGGTGTTTTGTTCGCTTCGGGAGCTACGTTATTGCAGGGGAAGAAAAGAAAAAATTTCGATTAACTGACGGGGCTGTAAGTTTTTCTTAACACTACGATCAATAGCCATATAATTATAATTTCTTATTTATTAATAAATAAAACAAGACACCTTAATAACACTTTATGACATAAAGGAACCCTCAAAATGACATTTACGATCACTCATAAAAATATCTGTCAGCATAATCCATTGAACTAATAATGAAATCAAAAGTCGAAGAAACCCATCCTTAACCCAACTACGGAAGACACAATATGAACACATCGAAACTTGGCACAAAATCTTCTGAGCCTTCTCACAACAAAGAACACTTACAGACTACAAGGGCATTAAATAAACCTGTCTTTAAAACACATACATGCGAAAGAACTATATCTATCAAGAAGAAAACACATGATGAAAAAGAGTCTACTACGCAGACAGAAACTGTCCGATTACATGAGATTTCAGTATATGGTGTAGAACAACCGATTGATGGAAAAATTAAACAACTACAAGATTCGCTAAATAAAAAAGAGGAGGTAGCCTTGGACTACCTAAAGACTTGTACCAAGCCATTGACAGATGAGGAGGTAGACAATAACAGTCAACTCATTCATGAGATGGCAAAAATTCAATGTGACATAACAATATTGAGACTCAATGGCGGATATCGACACTATGTGGGCATGAGGAATGACTTAAGAGCCCAAATGTTTCTCAAACATAGTTCCTTACTTCACTTAAACCCATATAGCCAACAAAAAAGTTTAAACCCATTCTACACCCAACTAATCAAACTTTGTTCATTAACCCCCCCTGAAATAACAGCATCAGACCATCTTAAATTTGTACATGAAAACTTAGTAGACCTATTAAAAAAGACACGTATATTAAATAGAAATCTTTTTGAAGTTTTCACTATTGAATCGAAGAGAGATATTCATTCAATCAGGTAACTTAAGCTTCCAATAACAACGCTTGAATCTGAAGCTTCCATTTATACACCAGTTTTTTTACCACGCTTGGAAGATATAAAATAAAAAACAAGAGAATCAAAACATGCAAACCTGTTAAATTCCCTAAGAATTATCTTGATCCATTAGTTAATGAAGAACATCTATGGCATCATCATGGTTGGTCAAAAGACACCTGCCACATTCAATCAGGTAACTTATCTTGGAAAAGATGTATGGGTGAACACCCTTACATGGAAGTACCTATACCCGCCGAGGTTCGGGAACGTGAATGACGAACAGAAGCGATACAACTTCTGACGGACATTTTTTGTTTAAATGAAGCTGAGGCGCAAAGGGGAAGGGAGAATAATTGATCTTCCCCTGCTGCTTATCTTTCCAAAAGACAATTGTGGTAGTGAAATTTTGATCAAATAAGGCGGCTATCATAAACCTGCACGGCACTTTACCCCCAATGAAACGGTACAGACATCCAAATGATCTTCCTGCAATCGTTCCCACAAACGGGGAAAACGGAGAGTGATCGCGGAACAAGGCTTCCTTTCAACTCAGGATTCACCGGTTGCCAGACGCCATTGGCATCTCGTTCGGCCACCAGGAAACGAAATGGATGGATGTCATGGACACCTAGACGCAAATCGGTGGCGATCAAATGGCCTTGTGTTTCATTGAGGCTGTAAAAACCACCGGTGAACCAGTTCAGTCGACCCAGCGACGCGAGCTCTGGCGCATCAGCAACGGATTTACCCGGAAACTTAATCAGCTGAATATCGGTCTGATCATCCAGCAGTGAGGCAAGACCTTCATAATAATGATCACCATCCAGCACCATCACTCGCCAGAGCACGATATTGAACGGTGTAGGCGCACTAAACACCGGCTTGCCGCTTAATCCCTCGGCAGCCAACGTCGTATCCAGCCGTTCATGGATCACGCCTTTTGCCACGAGAGACAGCACCAGATAACCGGCACTCAACAGTAGCCCTGCCGAATTCCATCGCAAAGCATGGGGGGTTCCCCATTTGCGCAGGCATAGAAGAACACCGACCAATAACGGCAATGTATACAACGGGTCAATAATAAACACTGACGATAGGGCAACTGGTTGCGAGGGCCACGGCCAGAACAGTTGGGTGCCATAGGTGGTGAATGCATCCAGCAATGGGTGGGTAATCAGACACAGCCAGATCATCAGCCATAAACGCAGAAAGCCCGGCCTGACCGATGAGAAACATCGATACACGGCAGCAGCCAGTACGATTGAAAATGGCGTTAAAAACAACAGGGAGTGAGAGAAACCGCGATGCCTGGTCATATCACTGACCGCATCGCCCCAGCGGATCAGGTTATCGAGATCCGGCAAGGTGCCCAGAACCGCTCCCCACAGGAACGCCTTACGACCATAGCGACGTCCTGCAACGACACCACCAACAGCAGCGCCCAATAATGCCTGACTGACTGAATCCATGTATTAAATTGCTTCCTCTATTACAACAGTCACCGGGGCAACATTACTCCATCCACCATTCTGCCCCGCTATCATTATCAATTCTTAACAGGTTGGGAAACCGGTGATTGATACTGTTTCCCTGTGCATCGACATACAGATTTAATGCTATCGCCGGTTTATCACCGGATGTCTCCTGCAAGCGGTGCGTATTATCCTGATCGGGTAAAAAATATTGGGCCGGGTGATACTGTTCAAGTTTTCGCTTTTTATCCAGTATGGCGATCCTTGTGCCGGTATTCACCAAATTATCGGTATAACCATACACCTCTGTCATTTCACCGTTAACCAGCAAAGGGCCACATTCTACATTGTGATCGTGGGTGACCGTTTTCTGCCCTGGACAAAGGATAATCGCAACGATTGCAAACGGAACGGTTTGATTTCTGAATTCAGGATAATCCTCACTCCGGAAGAGTACTATTCTCTGATAGGTTCTATGACAGTCAGTACTGTGAAGGCTGGAAAAGTGGATCGTGGAGTCTTTCAGCTTTTCCCCAAGGTGTCGCCATACCCATTGAGGGATCTCTCTGCCGGGCACCTCTTTGTTAACGCCTTCAGCAATGAGACGAGATACCACTTTAGGAAACTGAGTCTTCATCGTATCTAAACGCTCAGTTGCACTCACGCCGAATGGAAATGCAACCAGAATCCACGTCACGAAAACAAACCTTAACAATACCTTACAGCCGTCTGTCCGCTTGTTTATAACGGGCAAAACAAGCCTCCTGACATATAGAGGATTAATAGAGATTAATCTGATAACACTATATAGCTGACATACCGTCGTTTTTCCGGAAAGAGTACGCCGGTTATGCAGACTGTCTGCGTCAGCAAAAGATAATGTATTTTTAAGGTCGTGAATCAGTCTTGCAGGACATCAGCTTGTCGATACTTGGCGGGCGTCGTCCCTTCCCATCGCCGGAAAGCACGGCTGAAACTGCTGGTATCGTGAAACCCCAATTGCCAGGCAATTTCACCCAGAGAGGGCTCTGACTGTTTGAGCAAACGGCAGGCCTGCTCATGGCGAATGCTATCCAGCAGCTGCTTATAGCTCTGCCCTTTTTCGCTCAATTTGCGTCGCAGGTTACGCACACTCATATTTAATGCTGCCGCTACCCGCTCCTGGTTAGGTTCGCCATAAGGCAGCAGCTCACAGATTTCACTGCGAACCCGATCAATAATATCAGCGGCCTGCATGCGCGCCAGGTAACCGGAGAGTACTTCACCATTCACTCTCGCCAGTTCCGGGTTGGCCGTTAGTAATGGATAGTCGAGAATTTTGCCGTTAAAGACCAGGCTGGTTTCAGTGCTGTTGAACGTAACCGGGCACCGCAGGAAACGCTCATAGGGTGCCTTGTCGCGAGGTTCTGGTCGCCTCACACAAACACCGACGTATAACTCCGCTGGTACATCAAACGTCCAGCTCCCCATGTTCACTGCACAGGCCAGGAAAGCATCCATGGATTCATAAGAAGGGTCAGGCTGACCTTCCGGAGTTTTGAAGATCATGTGCAGATGCCCATTCTCTTCCCGTGTTTCCAGGACTACTGCTGTACTGATCACTCGCGAAAAACGCTGCATGATAGCAACCGCCTCCCGCAACGTACTACTGGCCTGAACCGCATAACTGAAAGCATGCAAAGCCGTGGGGGTAATATGTTCAGCCAGGTAAAGGCCAAAGCCTTCTTCCCCGGTTGCCTCAACCGCCAACTTCCAGAGCCGGGACATGCAGGACATCGGAACCCGTGCACCAGGCTGACTGAGCAAAGAAGGATCAATGCCGGCCTGCTTCAGCAAAGGCTGCGGCTCAATACCGAACGACTGGATGGTTCGGGCAACCGCGAGCGTCCAGCTGCTGAGCGTTGTTGGCTCCGTAGCCTGAGCGTTTTTTCCTGTTATTGGCTTGTGGGTGACTGCCTGCATTGATTGTCCGCTTGGGTCAAAAGGTTGTCCCGGAATGTCCATACGGAAACAGGAGTGACTATATAAAATACCGCCCCATCAGAACAGGAAAACCTGTCTGCCACGAACAACAATAATGAACTGACAAGAGGTCTCCTGCGTATGCGTTTACCCCGCTTCGTCCGGTATGCCGCAATCGGCAGCATCGCACCACTGCTTTTCGCCTGCTCAAGCCACGACCCGACAGCACAGCATGCCTCTGACACGGCGTTAACACCTGAATCCCATGTCCATCCCATCCTGAGAGCACACAGTGCCGAGTTCGAACGTAAGGTTTACCAGGTAACCGAGGGCGTCTGGAGTGCCGTCGGTTTCGGACTGGCGAACTCCATTATGATTGAAGGCGACGATGGCATCATTATTGTCGATGTTATGGAAAGCCGGGAAAACGCCGAAGCGGTCATGGCCGAATTCCGCAAAATCACGGACAAACCGATCAAGGCGCTGATCTATACCCATAACCATGCCGACCACGTGTTCGGTGGTCTGGGCTTTGTGCCGGACGGCGATATCGACGTTTATGCCCACAGCACAACCAACTACTACATCGACCGGATCATCAACCAGATCCGTCCCGTCATCACCAACCGCAGCGGTCGCATGTTCGGCAACCTGCTGGAGAAAGGCGATGACGGACTTGTTAATGCGGGTATCGGCATGGCCGTGAACCAGGGCCATGGTGGTGGTGCTCCCACCCTGATTCGACCGAACAAGACCTTTGACGACGAACTGGATATTGAAATCGCAGGCGTCAAGATCAAGCTGGTACACGCCCCCGGGGAAACCAATGACCAGATCTTCGTCTGGCTGCCAGAGAAAAAGGTCCTGATGCCGGGTGACAATATCTACAAGGCATTCCCCAACCTCTACACTATTCGCGGCACCCTTTACCGGGATGTTCTGGGCTGGGCTCACAGTCTTGATAAAATGCGGGATATGCAGCCAGAACACCTGGTGCCCAGTCACACACGTCCCGTCAGTGGACAGGCTGTCATCGCCAACCTCTTGACCGATTACCGTGATGCCATCCAGTACGTCCACGACCAGACGATCCGTGGCATGAACCATGGCATGACACCGGATGAACTGGTTGAAACGGTCAAACTACCCAAGCACCTTGCCGAGCATCCGTACCTGCAGGAACTCTACGGTACAGTAGAGTGGTCAGTCCGTAATATCTTCAACGGATACTTGGGCTGGTTTGACGGGGATAGTGCTACATTGTCGCGTGCATCCCAGAAAGAGCGTGGTGAGGCCATGGTCAGTCTGGCCGGCGGTGAAGACAAACTGTTGGAAAATGTACAACAGGCGTTGGCCGATGATCGCAACCGCTGGGCTGCTGAATTAGCCAACTATCTACTGTTCATTGATCCGGAACACGAACAGGCCCGCCAGTTGAAAGCTCAGGCGCTCAGAAAACTGGGTAAAGCCAGCATCAGCCCTAATGGTCGGAATTTCTATCTGACCCAAGCACTGGAGCTGGAAGGTAAAACTAATATGCCCAAACAGGAAATCACCCCTGAAAACCTTGAGCTGATCAAAACCTTCCCGGCGAAGAATTTCCTCTCGGCCATGTCTGTTGCCCTGGACCCCACCAAAAGTGAAGCCACGAATAAACGACTGAGTTTCACATTCCCGGATGTGGATGAAACCTGGACCCTCCATGTACGTCGTGGTGTGGCAGTACTCAACGAAGGGCTTGACCCGGAAGCGGAGCTCAATATCACGGTGAACAAGGATAGCTGGATAGAGCTGGTCACAGGCGCCAGAAGCTTTCCGGGCACCGTCGCCTCAGGGGATCTTGAGATAGATGGCGGTATGCTGAAACTGCCCGAATTGATTGGCTTCCTGACGATGTTCGATCCTGCAGCCTGATATCCCTCCATAACAGTGGGTCTATGGCCCACTGTGCCTGCCTGAAATAACACGGCATGTATTGTTCATCACAGCCAGTTGATTCTGCACTATACTGGCTGACGTTTATTAACTCCTGACCTTCTAGCTGCCTGCAAATTTCCAGTCTTTCCTGTCTGACCATCGGTTCCTGTTCGTTAACCTTCCGTCAGGGAGTGTGCCGCATGACTGCTACCCATCGCGCAATCCTGTTCCTGATAACCAGCTTCTCAGTGCTTCCCTGTTTTTCAGTTCATGCG
Organism: uncultured Kistimonas sp.; assembly: GCA_964291505.2. Lineage (GTDB taxonomy): Bacteria > Pseudomonadota > Gammaproteobacteria > Pseudomonadales > Endozoicomonadaceae > Kistimonas. Next base: position 129,697 of record OZ220221.1, read on the forward strand.
GTCCTTCAGCAACCCGGCACAGATCGGCTGATCATCAAATACGCACAACCGGTGACGCATGTGTCAGAAGCAGAGGCGGGGGTTATCACTGCCGCCGGTAATGTTCCACACCTGGAAGGGGAATCGGTCAGGGTTGTACGCGCTATTGCTACAGGTGCCAATGTCATGCAGCTTGAAAAGCGTCGTACCGTGCAGGATATGCACACCATCTGTCGTTCATTGGAGGAACAACCCGGCATTCTGTACGCCGAACCAGATCACATCATGCACCACCATACGACGCCGGACGATCCCCTTTACAACCACCAGTGGCACTATTTTGAACCGGTTGGTGGTATCAACCTGCCAGCCGCCTGGGACAGGACAACGGGTAGTGACAAAGTCACAGCCGCAGTGATCGACACCGGTGTCCTGCATCATCCTGATCTTATTGATAACCTTTTACCGGGCTATGATTTCATCAAAGACATAGAAGCTTCGGCTGACGACACTGGTCGGGATCCGGATGCCTCCGACCCCGGCGATTATACCCCTGCCGGATTTTGCGGCTTCGACCAGTACGGACTCCCCAGCCCGCAACGTAATACCTCCAGCAGCTGGCACGGTACCCATGTTGCGGGCACCATTGCAGCCAGCGGTAACAATCACGAAGGCGTCACCGGGGTCAGCTGGCACAGCCGGATTCTGCCGATACGTGTACTCGGCCGCTGTGGCGGCTACACCTCAGACATTACGGATGGCATGCTCTGGGCAGCCGGTATTCCGGTAGCCGGTCTGCCGGACAACCCGCATCCAGCCAAGGTACTGAACCTGAGCCTGGGGGGAGAGGGTTCCTGTACACGGGCTTACCAGGATGCGATCAAACAGATTCGCGCCAAAGGTGCCACCATTGTCGTCGCCGCTGGTAATGAAAACCGGGATGCCCGCCACTCCTGCCCCGCCAACTGTGAAGGTGTTATCACGGTTGCAGCCACAAACCGCCATGGCGCCCGGGCCTACTACTCCAACTTCGGTACCGATGTGGATATCGCGGCACCGGGCGGCGAGCTGGATTACCCGGAAAACGGCATACTCTCCACCTACAACAGTGGTACCAACCATCCCGCCAACAACACGTATGCGTCGCTTGAAGGCACCAGCATGGCAACGCCCCATGTATCCGGCGTGGTCGCACAGATGTATGCCGTTAACGACCAACTAACGCCCGACCAGATCGAGACGATTCTGAAAACCACGGCGCGCGAGTTCCCCATCGGGGTGCACAATGCCTGCACAACCGGATTATGTGGCGCGGGTATCGTGGATGCTGCCAAAGCGGTTGATGCCGCAGCCGGAGCATCACCAGATGCCGTTCATCGTCTCAAAAAAGGCATTGCTAAAAGTGCGTTGACCGGTAGCCGGGAAGTACCGTTGGTTTTTGCCCTGGAAGTCAGCAAGCCTGTCACGGGCCTGACCTTTACGCTCTCTGGCGGCAGTGGTGATGCCGATCTCTATGTCAGCCATGGTCATCCTCCCACGCTGACTGCCCACGACTGCGTTTCCGCGCTGTCGGGTAATGATGAACATTGTCGTATAGACCATGCCGACGCAGGCACGTGGTATGTCATGGTTTATGCCTACAGTCCATTCAGAGGCGTTTCACTGCTGGCCGATTACGACGATGAAGAGGCAGCTGAACAACCTGCCGAATTCAGCAATACTACCAGCATGCTCATCCCAGACCGGGATAATCGTGGTGTGACCAGCACGTTATATGTGTCGCGAACAGGTACCGTAGGAAGATTAACGTTGACGCTGGATATCAGCCATCCGTTCCGCGGTGACTTGCGCGTTGTTCTGATAAGTCCAACGGGTCACCGCTATTTGATCAAGGAAGAGAGTGCCAGTGAAGCAGGCGCGGATCTAGAAGGCTCGTGGCATATTTTCGTGCACAATGAAAATGCCCTCGGCGTCTGGAAGCTACAGGTTTCGGATCTCTATTATCGTGATAGTGGGCGCATTAACGCCTGGAAACTAACCTTTCAATAAACTCAGATCTTCAGGATACCGAGACGTTAAAATCAATCAACGATGACGGTATTACCTTTTCCTACCCGTCATATAGTGCCGCTCCTGTGTATCAAGTACGAATAATTCCGCATCAGGGTATAAGCGCATGACTTCCGTTAAGGATTTTTCCGGGTATTCCTCGAGCTCACCGTCAGGAGCAACAATGCTACTTACCTTTTCATTGAGATCGCAAACAACAATCTTGCAGTTTTCTTTGACAGCCATTAAACGAACATCAATTTGTTCCGCGTAATTACCTTGCCGCTTTAACAACTCAATTTGTTCTTCAAATAAAAAGGCAATTTCCGGATCGAAGTGAAGCTTGCCATTGCCTTCCAGACACTGTTTTCCCTCTTGGTAGCTCCGATTTCTTAACGCCATTATGTTGGAATGACCACGGAGCTTTACCATGCCGTCATAAAAACAATCACCATTCCGGACAGTTTGGACAAAGTCACGACTATACTTCTGTAATATTGCGGACGCTTTTTGTTCTTGACGGGCAATATTCTCCATCTCAACTGCTTTTGAATCTTTGCTTAGTGCAATAGCCAGCGCCATGTCAGGATCGTTTTCATCAACCGTTGAAGTGTCTGACTCCAAACTACGTCGAATGGCTTCTTCAGTATCTTCCAGCTCTCTTGCACGGCGCCTTTCCTCATCAGATTGTTGCGTCTCTCTGCTGAGCGCTAACGCTTGCTGAAGTTCATGGTCAAGTGCGTCTGCACCAGCAGTTATGTCGCCCACTGGACTCTCAGAATAACCGTCATCATACGCTTCACGACCGGCCTCATCGGCACTTGCCATTTCATCCACATCTAACAGGTCAGAATCTTCACTAACATTACTCGCTGTTTCATAATCTGAATCCGCAGTATGATCTGTCGTAAGCGTTGCCTGATTACTTGTCTCCCGCCGCCCTGCAATCGTTGGCAATGCCTCTTTTCCTTGTATATTCCTCACAGAAGGAACAACCCCCGCATTAATATCAGCGACGTGCCTGTCCTTTAAGTTTTTTTCTACTTTAGGTGTATTTAATACTTCCTCCATACTTTTTTTGTAATCAGAGGCAAAAAATATGTATTTAACATGATTTACCAGATAAGAAAAAAAACCTTTCACTTCAACCAGCTTATAAACATGCCGCCCATCTGACGTCTTCACCTTTTGCCTATCCAGGGAACGCCACTTGCTTTTGTCACCGTGTTCATTCCATTTTTCTAGAACTTCAGCAGAAGACTTTAAGACGCCTGATATATTCTTAAACATTATAAAAATCTCTCAATTCATTCCTTTGAATAATGACTACTTTAAAAAACTCTAACGATAAGTACAGCCTAATGCCTCTCCCTCTATCTAAGAATAAGACAAAAGTCGTCCTGTCAGAATATCAATAAAACAAAGAAAAACACCGGCCAGTAAATATGAATATTTAAAATGACCGGTACATTTACAAGACTTTATTCTTGCTCATTACTGACAGCCTGACCGCTCTCCTCAGGCTCCCTGCGCGCCTTCACCCGGGCCATCACCTGGCGAACCACCCAGGGGAATGCTGCCAATAAGACAAATGATGCAATCAGACCGGGTGTTAAAATACCACTGACGCTTAGCTCCTCCACTTGCCCCAGCTGAGCCCCGGCGTTGACGTATACCATGGTGCCGGCCAGCATACCGACTTGGCTGACCCAGTAAAACGTCCAGGCCCGAATGGGTGTTAGCCCCATCACCAGGTTGATGATAAAAAACGGGATGGCGGGAATCAGGCGCAGGGTAAACAGGTAAAAAGCACCATCTTTCTCAATCCCTTCATTCACTGTTTTCAGGTAGCTACCAAACTTCTTCTGCACCGATTCCTGCAAGAGCGCCCGGGAAAACAGAAAAGCCAGCGTTGCCCCTATCGTACTGGCAAATGAGATCACAAGCAGGCCAACCCAGAACCCGAAAATGGCGCCGCCAATCAGGGTCATCAATGCCGCGCCCGGCAAGGAGAGACCTGTCACCGCCACATAGGCCAGAAAAAAGATACCCACGGTTAACAGAGGGTCATCCACGTAAAGTTGCAGGAAAAAGTCTCTCGTTACATATTGCTGAAGATCAAAACTATAAAATGCAGCAATTGCCACGATGACCAGTGCTAACAGGCCAACCCTCTTTTTATTCATTGCCACGCGTCCTTTAAAATTAACTAATAAACTCTAGTGTACTTAACATGTACGCAAACTGCGCACAAACAGTTTCAGCCTTTACAAGTATTAGTAACAAACACAGTCAAACAGGCTTCATTGACCAAAACATAGAGAAAACGCTCCGACATTTCACATCTTTTTTTCGTAAAAAACAATATTGTTATTAAAAGAAATAATAGAGCCAATACAATACAGCGATCTGATTCAACATATTTTCATCGCCCAGTAAATCATGAACACAGTGCAATCATCTCAAGCATCAGCATCGACCTCCAGCGAACACTGGAGTTATACCGATTACACCTGTTGGGCAAAAATTGATAACCAAAGAAAACTCTATATGTTAGATAAAGGAAAGACACGAAATTTATCTAACAATCAGATTGATCTACTAAAAAGACATTGCAGTTATATCAGAGCATCATGTGCATTGTATGGCTACAGTAGAATGTACCGACAAAAAGCCGCTAATGAAAAAATAATCCAGTCGCTACCAAAAGATAAAGCAGAACTTGTTAAAGTAATCTGTCAAGCTCCCTACAACATTGTTATAAATGATGAAATAAGAATCATGGGGAGAGGATGTGAAAGCAATACTATTGCACAACAATTTTCAGACATGGATATGAAAACAAAAAAGCAAATCATGGCAGAAGCGATTGTACTTGTATATCAACAAAGCATTGAAAACATACAGAGTGTAAAATTTGTCGAATCATATAGACTATTTAAAGACATAATGGCCGTGACAAAGATTATTTTTGAAATAGATTTAGCCATATATCTACCAGAAAAAATGCCAACAACTTTTGGCAGCAAAGGTGCCTCAATTGTCAGCCGACTGAAAAACAACCTATCATTCACACAATATATGATTGCATATAATTTTTTCTACGCTAGACACTTAAACGAGTTCATTTCTTCCCAAAAGACTGAGTCTTTAATTTATTGTCATAGAGGTCCAACTATTGATGGAAACCATGGCGCAATACTGTTACTTGAGCGCTCATCAAACAATCTACGAATAACCGCATTAAATTCTACTGGTGGCTTAACTCCTGAAAAAACAAACACATGTGAAGCGTTTCCCAAAAGCAAAATAGATCATCATGTTAAGGCTTTATTACATATGGCAATTTTGAGCTCAGAAGAGCATCAAGGGCTTAATTTCGAGTTTGGATTTATTAATGATCAAAGCCAGCGAGACAAAGATAATTGCCATGTTTGGTGTTGCAAGATGCTGCGCAAAATCCATACCGTTGGGGAATTCACTGGCACAGTTTGGCGCAAAAAGTCAAAACTCAAACAGGAAGATCTTTGTTACGATGCAAAAGAATCCCGGTTGAAATGGGAAGAAACTAATTTTCAAGTGTATTACTTTCCTCTTCCCAATCGATACTGTAAGCCTATACAGTCACTGTCCCAACTCGAGGCAATGTGCAAGAAATCTCAACAACCCGAGACCAAAACACTGTTGGATCAAATTCGATCACGGGAATGTGGCCATAGCGTTACGGGAGAAGGCCTCGATTTACAGGCAGAAATGCACAATCGTCATTTGCAACGAACTTCTATTAAATATACTGCCTTGGCACTTATCAGTGAGCTGGGTTTACTGAATGAAGCGATGAAACAACGGATACGAAGCCTCAGTCCTTATCGGTAGAACAGCCAATACACCATCCTCCATTGGCAGTTTGCCCTCAATCTCCTAACGGAAATCATTCAGTTTATCTGCCAAACGTACCATAATAGCGCAACCGTTCCCGGCATCCTGTGAGACATAAGGAAGTAAACCGTGAAACCTGTTCACCGCGCCTTTCCCTCCACCCGGCCTCGTCGCATGCGTTTCGATGATTTTTCCCGACGCCTCATGCGGGAAAACCGGCTCACGGTGGATGACCTTATCTACCCGGTATTTGTTCTGGAAGGTCAGGGGCAGCGTGATCACTGTACGCCCATGCCGGGCATTGAGCGCCTGAGCGTCGATGAGCTGATCAAGGATGCGGAACGCTGGGTTGAGCTGGGCATTCCAGCAGTCGCTCTGTTTCCCGTTACCCCGGCCGAGAAAAAGTCTCCGGATGCCCGTGAAGCCTGGAATCCTGATGGGCTTGCCCAGCGCGCCGTTCATGCCTTGAAAGAACGGTTTCCGCAACTGGGCGTCATCACAGATGTCGCACTCGACCCTTTCACCACCCACGGGCAGGACGGCATCATCGACAATAACGGTTACGTCATGAACGACGAAACTGTTGAGGCGCTGGTGAAACAGGCACTGTCTCATGCCGCTGCCGGTGCTGATATTGTCGCGCCCTCCGACATGATGGACGGCCGCATCGGCGCCATCCGTGCAGCACTGGAGTGCGACAGTCACACCAACACCAAGATTCTGGCCTACTCCGCCAAGTACGCCTCCAGCTACTACGGCCCGTTCCGGCACGCGGTTGGCTCCGCCGCCAATCTGGCAGGGGGTAACAAATTCAATTACCAGATGGACCCGGCCAACAGCGATGAAGCCCTGCATGAAGTAGCACTCGACCTGCAGGAAGGGGCGGACATGGTGATGATCAAACCGGGTATGCCTTACCTGGATATCGTGCACCGGGTAAAAACTGAATTTAAGGTACCCACCTTCGTCTACCAGGTCAGCGGCGAGTACGCCATGCATATGGCGGCAGTGCAAAACGGCTGGCTGGAAGAAGAAAAAGTCATGATGGAATCTCTGACTGCCTTTAAACGGGCCGGCGCTGACGCCATCCTGACCTACTATGCCGTAAAAGCGGCGGAGCTGCTGGCAGGCCGTGCCTGAGCACAGCCCACCGGGGGATTGTTATACTGTAGCGCTGGCTTACGACATCTGTCACAAGCCAGCCATTCACGCTGAAATACCTGACATCAAAACAAGCAGGGAGGACCTATGACAGAAACGGCCAGTTCCACTGAACAGGCGACTGCTGATATTCCGGCTCCTCCGGTCATCAGCGATCTGGACAACCCGGAATACTATATCAACCGGGAACTCAGCCATTTGCAGTTCAATATCCGGGTGCTCGAACAGGCACTCAATGAAGACTATCCCCTGCTGGAACGTCTGCGCTTTCTGTTGATTTTCTCCAGCAATATGGATGAATTCTTCGAGATCCGCGTTTCCGGCCTCAAGCAACAGATTGAATTTGCCCGGGAGCAAGTCGGTCTCGACGGCATGCAGCCCACCGAGGTGCTGAAGGAAATCAGTCAGCTGACCCATGAACATGTCAGCCGGCAATACGCCATTCTCAATGACATTATGCTGCCGGCCTTAGCCGATCAGGGCATCCGCTTTATTCGTCGTAACCAGCTGACGGAAAAACAGGCCTCTTGGGTGAAAAACTTTTTCTTCCACCAGGTTATGCCAATCATCAGTCCGATTGGTCTGGATCCGGCGCACCCGTTCCCACGGCTAGCCAACAAAATTCTGAACTTTATTGTTGAACTGGAAGGAAAAGACGCCTTTGGTCGTGAAACCGGCATGGCGATTATTCCTGCGCCACGTTCCCTGCCCCGTATCGTCCAGTTGCCGGACAACCTCTGCGAAAAAGGCGGAGAGAACTATTTGTTCCTGTCGTCCATTATCCACCAGCATGCCGAAGACCTGTTCCCCGGCATGACCATCAAGGGCTGCTACCAGTTTCGGATTACCCGGAACAGCGACCTGAGCCTGGATGATGAAGTGGATGACCTGGCCTCAGCGCTTCAAGGTGAGCTGCTGGCCCGCCGTTACGGTGATGCAGTCCGCCTGGAAGTTGCGGATAACTGTCCACGGCATCTGGCCGAGTTCCTTCTGCGCCAGTTCGCACTCACCGAAGATGAGCTTTACGAAGTCAATGGCCCCGTCAACCTGACGCGCCTGATGGATGTCTGCAATTTACCTAACCATTCCGATTTGCAGTTCCGGCCCTTTAGCCCTGGCTTCCCTAAAGGACTGCCCAAGAACAGCGACCGTCTGTTTGATACCATTCAGCAGGAGGATGTGTTGTTACTGCACCCCTTCCAGACGTTTACCCCTGTCGTTGACATGCTGCGTCAGGCGGCCAAAGATCCCCATGTTCTGGCTATCAAACAGACACTTTACCGGACCGGTGCCAATTCCGAGATGGTAGATGCACTCGTGGAAGCAGCACGGCATGGCAAAGAGGTCACCGTTGTCGTCGAAATCCGGGCCCGCTTTGATGAAGAGGATAACCTGAAACTGGCACGCCGCCTTCAGGAAGCCGGCGCCATCGTCGTCTATGGCGTGGTTGGCTATAAAACCCATACCAAGCTGATGCTGATTGTCCGTCGGGAAGGACGCCGGATTGTTCGCTATGCCCACCTGGGTACCGGTAACTACCATGCGATCAATGCACGACTGTATACCGATTACAGCCTGATGACCTGCGATAAAGACCTGACCAATGACGTGCACAAGGTCTTCCAGCAGCTGACAGGTATGGGCAAGGCGGTACGGGTTAAAAAGCTCTTCCATGCGCCGTTTACGCTCAAGAAGAACCTGATCGACCTGATCAACCGGGAAGCCGAAAATGCCCGGGAAGGACGACCAGCCCGTATCATTCTCAAAGCCAATGCATTGACCGAAGCCAACGTGATCAAGGCACTCTACAAAGCCTCACAGGCCGGTGTGAAGATTGATCTGGTGATTCGCGGAATCTGCAGCCTGCGCCCAGGTATCGAAGGGTTATCGGACAATATCCGGGTCCGCTCGATTGTCGGACGTTTCCTGGAACATACCCGGGTGTATTTCTTCCAGAATGACACCGAGCCCAAGGTATATTGCTCCAGTGCAGACCTGATGATCCGCAACCTGGATCACCGGGTTGAAGCCTGTTTCCCGATTGAGAATCCCAAGCTTGCCATCCGTATCAAGCGGGAACTGGAACTGTACCTGACTGACAACACGGGGAGTTGGAAGCTGCTATCCGATGGCAGTTATGAACAAAGTCGTCCAGTGAGAAATCAGAAGCCCAGAAACGCCCAACAGGCATTGCTGGAAACGCTGGCAAGCTAAAACAAAACATCAATCGTTTATGAAAGCCATCTGTTGTATTACAGATGGCCTTCAGGATAAAAAGGCAGAGTATCCAGACCACTCGTCCTATTTATACGACGGCAGGAATCATCGGTTTCTGATTCGGTGTATACACATGCCTCACTCGCTTATTGATGCGATGAACATGACGAACCAATTCATAGTTTGCCTGTTCTGGAACTTTGATTGTGCTTTCTATACGACGCGTCAACAGGGTATAGCGTAACAACAAACATGTGGCTTTTTCTCTATCTGCAACGGTTACATCCCGCGATTGACGACTACCCTCAATCAAACGCTCAAGCTGTATCTGTACCTCATTTAAAGCTTCTATGAGTGGCTTAATTTCTTGAATGGTATGTTTGGTCTGCCGTCTCAGGGCTCGCCATTCATCTTCAGATAGCTGCGCAATTGCATGATCTGACAGCACCCCCAAGTTAAAGTAACCTGTACCCTCAGATGTCCGATTCTCAGTGGCAGGTGTTTGCTCTTTTCTACCCGTATCAATAACAGCTCCAGCCTCATCAGCTACATCAGAAGACGCATCATACGATGCCATAATACGTTCACGAGCTTCCGTCAGGCCTTTATTTATCCGGTCATTCTTTCTGTCAAGCCAATAAGCAAAGTGCCTAAAACAAAACCATAACACAATACCTAGACCTCCCGTCGCACCGGGATTAGGAAACGTAGCCTTCACAACACTAACGGCACTCACTGCACTAGTTCCTGAAACAAAAACCGTTGTCAAACCAGCTTCATGCCATCGGTAAAGCGATCTTCGAAAATAGTAACTGAGGAAATCCAGGAAGGTATCCCAACTTTCTTTTAATCCACCGAGAATATGTGCTCTATTAAGCCGCTGCGATTGCGTTTGAGCCACTTGATTAATGCTTATTCCATTTCTGACTCTGCCAAGCCAATCCGAAAGCAGTAAATTGACATTAAATCGATAGTCCTTATTACCCCTCCGTTCCATAATGAAAAAATCATGCAGATCGTGATCTTGGTTATTTTCCATATCTGCTGACGATCCCGGCAAGTGAATTTCCGAAACAACAGGCACGCGTGCCTCCTCAGATTGAACCTCCTCCGTACTGGCAGACGACACTAAACCCAATTCATTGGATGATTTCTCTGCCTTTATTCGATCATCACACTCACAAGCTATCGAGCATTGTCTGACACTCCGCTCCGGATACTTTTGTTTAAACTGATAAACCGCATCCTCAAGATTCCTTGCCTGAATCAGTATAGGATTTTCAGGGGTCATCTCTTGCATTTCAGAACAGAGTCTAGCCAACATGGTACGTTCATCTTGATCGTTATCATGCAACTCTTCTTCCACCATTTTTTGTATCAGTGTTGGCCCCGTCAAAAAACGCCAAATTTTTCGCCCCGTGGATTGTGTCTCAAACTCTCCTTTTTTTTGAATAACATTCGACCACAAATCTTCATCACGGCTTCCTTCTTGACCAATGCCTTCCCCAAAGAAAGGAGAATCAGCGTCCAGTATAATTTGCAGATCCTTCTCAATCTTGGATTTACTATATGTATAAGCTTCATAGGCACAGCTTATCGTTTTACTCACTGGCTCCATTGCAGCTATCAACCGATCTTCCTGTTTTTTAAGCTTTGCCATTTTTTTTGCATAGCGGATCTCTGCATCTAATGAACCATCAAGTTGACCTTTACTCACTTCAACTTCATTCGTTATTCGATCAAACTCTCGACGTTCAGAAATCAGTGCATCCGTTATATTCATTTTTTCTGCAAGATAGGCCTTACGCCCAAGTAATTGGCATTTATGCTGATGGAGCTCCTTTTCTGACTGGTCTAATATACGCTGAGCTTCCACCATATCCTGATTATCATCAGGAACATTCGCCTCACGCATGACTTTCAAGCGCTCGCTCTGTTCCTCGATAGTTGACTCGACAGCCTCAATATTATTCTGCAGCACCTGTATTTTTGATTTATGTATAGCCTCCATTACAGAATGCCATACAAACATGATCAGACGTAATGTCAGCAATGTAGCAGCAGCTGACGCAATATAAATTATTCCAGCAATCAGTAAATTTACGATTAAAAAAGATACTAATGCACCAATTAACATATCAATGACATTGAAAACAACAATACGTTTATTTCGTGCCCAACATTGAATGACATCATCCACAAACCGGCGTATTTTATCGTAAAGGGGTTCTTCTTGCAGTTTTAACTTTTCATAAAGATACTCCTGAAAATTAGGGTCCAGATTTATCATTGCATCCCTGTCTACCCGGTCATTTTCTTCTCCACTTACTCCCGTAGCATGTCCACTGTCAACGCTAGTGAGATGACACATGAACACTTGGCGCAACTCATGTTTGACACGTATGAACTTCTCAGGCGTCAGTGACTCATCATTGTTATTATCAATACCATATTGATCAAACAAGCGGTCAATTTCTTCATCTAACCACGTCAGCCCTTCAATCAACTCGTGTACACTATCTAATTCAGCATCTTCCTCAGGTAGTACGTGTAATGAATCATCCTGATGCATAATCTCGTCATCGTCATCAACCTGAAAACTCTCATCTTGGTCTTGAATAACAATAGAACGATCAGCATCCTCCCATTTATTCCATTGCTCCTTTAAATAAGGTTTTAATCTATGATTCACAAACCCCTTTGGCAGTGTTTTTTTATCACAATCGCTTTTGTATACCACCTTATCGACGGAGAGTTCAAAGAATGTACTGAGAGACTTGAGATGCTCTGCTGTGACCCTGACATGTCGTGTTGATTTGATATACCGAATCCCAGCATGCTCTTTGAACTGGAATGCCCCCTCGCCAAACGCAAGAACAAATGCACTCGCCAGCAGAATATCATCAGCTTTTAGCTCAGTCATGCTATTGCCAATAATTCTCCAGGTTGCATCTTCTTGTTCTTCTATAACTCTTTCAGATACTGGAGAAAATGTTGCCCCAGGGTTAAGGCCGGGCCCTTGCAGAAAATGCCTATATATGACACTTAGTGATACACTTCTCCCCCCCCACTCCTCGACGAACTGGCCAAGGGCAGCATCATCGGTGATATCGACCCGTTCCAACAAAGTACGGGTTTGAGAAGGAGAAGCTGACTGCATAAAATCGAACCTCCTCAGCTAGCATTCCGCTGATCTTGAGACACCTATAGCATGCATGTGCTATCAGGATCTTGAATAGGTTTGAACAAGCATCATTCAAAAACCCATTCCCTGTATATCTTTTGAAAAGCGCTTCTCGCCAAAAGTTCCCCATTCATGTTCAGAACCCTCAAAAAATCATGGACTCAACTTCACGAACACATGGATCTATTATGAAACGTTATTAAAACCACCCTCTTTTAGTCACTAACTACCCTGTCAAGATTTCTAAAGGAAATGGCTTCAGCTAAATGGTGTTTGGAAACCCTTTCAGTTTCCGATAAATCAGCGATGGTTCTTGCCAGACGGAGAATCCGGTGCACAGCGCGGGCCGAGAGCCCCAAACGATCGATCATCCCCATCAACTGACATTTTTCAGTTGTATCCAATACTACATATGCATCTAACTCATGCGATGTCAGCTGATTATTCAAACTCTGCTGCCGCGCCTTTTGTAAATCTCGCGCTTTAAGCACCCGCTGGAGAACGGCTGCAGAGGATTCTTCAGTGGCAGACTGATCCAATAATGCAGGAGCGGATAATCTGGCAACCTCCAGATGCATATCAATCCGATCCAGCAAGGGGCCTGATAGTTTCCGCCGATAACGCTGAACCTGCTCCGGACGGCAAACACAGGCATGGCTTTTGTCTCCAAGGTAACCACATGGGCAGGGGTTCATCGCGGCCAGTAACTGAAACCGGGCCGGAAACAGCGTTTGGCGGGCCGATCTGGAAATACAGATTTCTCCGGACTCCAGGGGCTGGCGAAGCATTTCCAGCACCCGTCGCTCATATTCGGGTAATTCATCCAGGAAGAGGACCCCATGGTGTGCCAGCGTTATCTCTCCGGGTCTGGGGCATGAACCGCCACCTACCAGCGCCACGCCTGATGCTGAATGATGGGGCGCTCTGAACGGACGTTGCCGGGAATACGGACGGGAGCCATAACCGGCCACAGAATAGATAGCACTGACTTCTATCGCTTCCTGTTCCGTCAGTGGTGGCAAAATACCAGGCATGCAACTAGCCATCAGGGTTTTTCCGGTCCCAGGAGGGCCAAACATCAGCAACCCATGGCCGCCGGCTGCAGCAATCTCCAAAGCCCGGCGTGCCTGGGGTTGCCCGCGTAACTCGGCCAAATCACGACAATACGGCGCAGGTTGCTCCCCGAACGGGCAAGCTTCGGCGGCCATGAGCAATCGCTGTGAACCGGTAAAATGCCCTGTCACCGCCAGCAGGGAATCAGCAGCGAAGACCTCTGCGGCCTGATAGAGCACAACCTCATCCGCATTTGCCCTGGGCACAATCAATTTCCGGCCCGCTTTATGACAAGCGATAACCGCGGGGAGAACCGCACTGACAAAACGCAGTTCCCCAGATAGCGCCAGTTCCCCTACGCATTCAAATTGCTCAAGATGATCTGCCGGTATTTGACCGGACGCTGCCAGGATACCGAGCGCTATAGGCAGATCAAACCGCCCGCCTTCCTTCGGTAAATCCGCCGGCGCCAGATTAATCGTGATCCGACGCGCCGGGAACTCAAAACCGGCATTGATGATCGCACTGCGCACACGATCCTTGCTCTCCCGAACGGCCGTTTCGGGTAGACCAACAATATTGAGGCTGGGCAAACCATTGGACAGATGCACTTCTACCGTCACGGGAGGCGCATCAATACCGTGCCGTCCACGGGTATGAATGATCGCAAGCGACATCCGTTATCCTGTTTTTTTCTGTTGGAGTAGGTCTGGCAAGCCTTCACCCGGAAGGCCAAAGAGGCTGGAAGTATTGAACAGGATCAGGGAATTGCAATGTCAAAGGCGAGAGAGAGGAGAAAAGCCCAGGCTTTTCTCCGGAGCAGGACTCAGGAATTGGATTCTGCTGGAAGCGCAGGAGCGTCTTTGGCAGAAGATACAGACTTTTCCAATTCCACCACTCGGTCTTCCAGTTCCTCCAGCATCTGCCGGGTACGCTGCAATACTGCGACCTGGGCGTCGAACTCATCGCGGGTCAGCAGTTCCATCCGGGAAAAGGCACTGTGGAGAATCGCCTTGATATTCTTTTCCAGGTCATCCCGGACCGGTCCTTTTTCGCCGGCCAGCAGGGTGTTCAGCTTACCGGCAATGGAAGTCACAAATGCGGCCTTGTCGATCATCTTGCAGATACACCCTCTATTTCACACGGGATAGCGTTGATTCTGGGGATAGTTTTGACCCCGTGAACAGTAAAATTCCAAATAATCGCAAAAGGATATCCCCATATCCCATTGCTCTCAGGCAGCCATCTTACTTGGCCACCGCATCATTCTTAAGGAAAGGGAATGTATCGTCTGACGTATTCCTGCGCAAGCAGGGCTGGCGCATTTTCATTGCAGCCTTTCATTCGTTCCATAAAAGGCCAAGGCATATCAACAGATATTTTTTGAACATTCCTGTTCAAGACTGATCTTAGGCAATAACGGTGCTCTTTTTATTGTGAAGAATGCCTATCGTACCTCCCATCGTCGAGTCATTAACGTTGCAATAAGGTTCTTTGATGTACGCTTACCCCTGCCTCACGGTCAACCTCGATAGCATTCGGAACAACATCCACGCGATGGTAGAGCTCTGCCATCGTCATGGCGTAGAGCCCGCCGGCGTCACTAAACTGGCCTGCGCCAATCCCGAGATAGCGCAGGCCATGGTGGAGGGGGGTATCACGCTGTTGGCGGATTCACGTCTCATCAACCTGCAACGCCTTGAGGGCTTACCGGTCAGGAAAATGCTTCTGCGACTCCCGGCGCTGAGCGAGGTAGAGGCGGTAGTCCGGTTTGCCCAGGTTTCCCTGAACTCCGAAGAAACCACGCTCAGGGCTCTGTCCAAAGCCGCCTGTCAGCTCGGCATCACCCATGGCGTGATTGTGATGCATGATCTTGGCGACTTACGTGAAGGCTGCTTCTTTGAAGAAGAGACACTCCATCTGGCCCGAACCGTGACGGAATTACCCGGACTGCAACTCGAAGGTATTGGTGCAAACCTGGCCTGTTATGGGGGTGTAGAACCCACAACCAACAACCAGACTGAACTGGTCGCTATTGCCAGCCGCATTGAAGAAGCACTTGATGTTCAGCTCAATGTCATCAGCGGCGCCAGCTCCGCCGGCCTGTTCCTGATGTTGCGAGGAGGCCTGCCAAAGGCGGTAAACCAGTTGCGACTGGGCGCTTCCTTGCTGATGGGCATCGGCCTCAATGATGATCCGGTACCCGGTACCTGTCAGTCAGCCTTTTCCCTGCAGAGTGAAATCATTGAAGTCAAACTGAAACCCTCGGTACCGGCCGACTCCACCGCGCTGGATGCCTTCGGAAACAAACCTGTTTTTGTAGACCGGGGCATTCGCCGACGCGCCATATGCGCCATCGGTAAACAGGATATTGATATCAACCAGATTACACCCCGGGATTCGGGCATCCTGGTGATTGGGGGCAGCAGTGATCACCTGATTCTCGACATCACGGATGCCAGTAAAACCCACAATGTCGGCGATATTATCGAATTCGAGATTTCCTACAGTGGCATTCTGCAGTGCATGACATCAGAGTATGTGGTCAAGCGCTGTATTTCCTCCGACAACGTCCGCTGATCATACAGAGTGCGGGCAATGTTCCCGCACTATTTTCTTCTGTGGCAATCCTCGAACGTCTTCAATCACGCTCAAAATCCGACTTTTCCGGAAAACGTGACGCCAGAAACCGCTGCATCTGCTGCTGGTAAGGCGCATACTGCGCCTCCGGCATATCCGTTGATGCACAGACACAGGGCATCATGACGACCTTCCAATAGCGCGGCGTACTGTTCAGCAGCATCCGGTGCACAGTTTTCCATGTAACAATTCCGGTTTTGCCGATACTGCGCCCGGCCGAGATAATGCGGCCAACGGAAAAACAGGTCATCAATGATGGGCGCATCCGCCCGGCGGAATCGCCCCTGCATGGCATCCTGAAATAAGAAAGGGAACTGTTTTTCCAATTGCATCATCCAGGAGCGCTGTATCGGCTTGGGGGCATGCTCCGGCATCGGGAAGGGGTCAGTCACACCAAACTCCCTCTGCATGAAGGTACGGCTGAAAACAACGCCGTTTTGATCTGAATGACTCTCTTCCGATACACGGTTTGAGTCATCAAGGCTCTTGTCATTCACATAAAAGAGGCTGCATTCACCGTCATAAAAATCCTCTTTCTGCACAGGACGGAGAAAAAATACATCATCATTCAGATAAAGGTAGCGCTCCCGAAGCCCATGAATATGATGCAGGCAGACAATGATCGCCGTTGATGAAAAGGTCGGCAGGTACTCTGCTGGAATGATGTTCTGGTGATCAACCAACCCTGCACTAACATCGTGATCCACCCGCTTTTGCAGGCCTGATAACAGCCTGAACTTGCACCATAAGGATGCACCAATATAGTGCGCAGCGTGCCATTTTGGTCCCGGGCATTGCATTCGATAGTGCGCGATATCAGCGCACAGCCTGCAAGGTCTGCGGCCTGCCAGGCAAAAAAGACCGGAAAAACGGGCATTTCGTCACAGTATTCAATAACTGGCACGATGACTGCAATTAAGCCAGCAACCGCCCTGGACAGTGAGCCAACACGGGGCACACCGATTCACGACAGCGAGGAGCATCATGAAAACAACAAAAACCGAATTCTGTCGTCTAACCAGTCACCGGCATACGGTTCCCACCGTCTGTCCGGCCATGATCCAGCGCGACAAGTACTTATAACCCGAAACCGAAAAGCGTAGACTTGTCCGGGTTCAGCCCCCCGGACACGCAAAGAATGAGAAGCTCAGGAGAAAATGCCATGAAACTGGTCTCAGCAGTCATCAAGCCGTTCAAGCTCGACGATGTACGTGAAGCTCTTTCCGAGATCGGCGTACAGGGTATCACCGTCACGGAAGTCAAAGGTTTCGGCCGCCAGAAGGGCCATACCGAACTCTACCGTGGTGCGGAATATGTCGTGGACTTTCTGCCCAAGGTCAAAATCGAAGTGGCCATCGGCGACGACATGCTTGACCAGGTTATCGAAGCCATCAGCAAGACCGCCAACACCGGCAAGATCGGCGACGGCAAGATCTTCGTCACCGCACTGGAACAGGCGATCCGTATCCGTACCGGCGAGACCGGCACCGACGCCATCTGATCACATTATTTGAATAAACGGCACGCCGGCATCCCGATGCCCGGCACGCTAACGTAAACTGGGGGGTTTACTGTGGAAAACAATCTCTTTCACCTGCAATACGCCATAGACACGTTCTACTTCCTCGTCTGTGGCGCACTGGTCATGTGGATGGCCGCCGGTTTCTCCATGCTGGAAGCCGGTCTGGTCCGTTCCAAGAACACCACGGAAATTCTGACCAAGAACATCGCCCTGTTCGCCATTGCCTGCATCATGTACCTGATCTGCGGTTACCAGATCATGTATGGCGGCGGTTACCTGCTCGACGGCATCCTCGTCGGTGACGATCACGTGGCCAGCACGCTGAGCGATTTCGCCGGCCGTGAAGACGGCTTCGAGGGTGGCTCCATCTACTCCGGCGCGTCTGACTTCTTCTTCCAGGTCGTGTTCGTGGCAACAGCCATGTCCATCGTCTCCGGTGCTGTCGCCGAGCGGATGAAGCTGTGGAGCTTCCTGATCTTCGCCGTATTCCTGACCGGTTTCATCTACCCGATGGAAGGTAGCTGGACCTGGGGTGGCAGCGATGTCTTCGGTCTCTACAACCTGGGCGACCTCGGTTTCTCTGACTTCGCCGGTTCCGGTATCGTCCACATGGCTGGTGCCGCTGCAGCCCTGGCTGGTGTTCTCCTGCTGGGTGCCCGTAAAGGCAAGTATGGTGCGAACGGTGAGATCAACGCCATCCCCGGTGCCAACCTGCCGCTGGCAACCCTCGGTACCTTCATCCTGTGGATGGGCTGGTTCGGCTTCAACGGTGGTTCTGTCCTGAAGCTGGGCGATATCGCCAACGCCAACGCCGTTGCCATGGTCTTCGTTAACACTAATGCTGCTGCCGCTGGCGGTGTTGTGGCTGCCCTGATCACTGCTCGCCTGCTGTTCGGCAAGGCTGACCTGACCATGTCCCTGAACGGTGCACTGGCCGGTCTGGTGGCAATCACTGCCGAGCCTTCTACCCCGACCCCGGTTCAGGCCAGCCTGATTGGTGCCATCGGTGGTGTGCTGGTTGTCCTCTCCATCCTGGCGCTGGACAAGCTGAAGATCGACGATCCGGTCGGTGCCATCTCTGTCCACGGTACTGTCGGCCTGTTCGGTCTGCTGGTTGTACCTGCGACTAACAGCGGCGCAACCCTGCTGGGTCAGCTGGCCGGTGCTGCTACCATCTTCGGTTGGGTCTTCGTTACCAGCCTGATCGTCTGGGGCGTGCTAAAGGTTGTCACCGGCATCCGCGTCAGCGAAGAGGAAGAGTACGAAGGTGTGGATCTGGCAGAATGTGGTATGGAAGCCTACCCGGAATTCACTTCCAAGTAAGACTGCAATACTCAAACAAAAAAGAGCGCCTTGTGCGCTCTTTTTTGTTTCAAACACGCCACCACAGACAACAAACATAAATGACACAACTTCCATCTTGATCAAGCCTACCGGGAAGTCACTAGAGATTCCTTCCCCCCATTACATGAAGCACTTTAAATAGAAACGTAAAACAGTTTTGTGTTTGAAGCTTGATAAGCCGTTATATCCGAAAAATTAAAACCGAATAGCTGTAATGATGCAGATCTACGATAGTACAAATTAATTTTATATTGCGCTGCTTTTTACTAACCTAAAATTCGGTTACAGGTATTAGTCGCAGAAGAGGAGGATGCCATTTGTGCATTTTGCTGCGAAGTAATAGCATTATTCATACCACGGGACAGTGTCTCGGCAAAAATAGTATCAACCATTACTGAGGAATACTGCTCAGAATTCTCCTGAGGAGGAGCAGGCTTTAGACTTGCTTCACTACGATTTTCACTCATACTGACTCGCCCTTTTTGGGGTTTCTTTCAATCCAGATTCGTTAGCGTACAGATCAACGAAGTTTTATCGATTCTTTTGACTCCTGACTCAGTAGACAACAGAGTATTCATACCTCGCATGGAATTAGCTGCATTCTGTGCAGCAAGGGCAGAGGTCTGATCTATCGTCTTGTCCGCGATTGACCGGTGGACGTTATCGTCTAACCGTTTTTCTGACAAGGTTCACAAGCCCTGTAGCGACTTTAATGTGACTCAACTAAATGAATAATCGAACATATAAATACAGCGAAATAGCAAATTGATAGAACAGGTGGCCCCCTCTGGCCATTAATCGCGACACCATTGCCCGTATTCATAAGCGCATTGATGCCCTGCACAGTTGCCGCCTGCCACATCACATTCGCCTGCTGCTGCCCCGTTGTCAGATTCTGAGCAGCAACTGCCAGTGCCTGACTGGTAGTAAGCATCAGATTACCCATAGCCGTGGCCGGTGTGTCTCCCAAAACTTTGGTGTTCACCTGGGTTACAGAATCGGTAATCGCTTCGTTTACATAGTTTGGCATATAGATAATCCTTTAATAACTTAATACTTATCCTTGATAAACAGGCATTTTCTTTTTACTGGGATTTTAACCAGACATAGCAATCTGGTTATTGGCATAACACGTCACAGCATTATTATCATCGCATTGATACCAATGGTAATAGGCATCAACCCTCAAAAATTCGTCTACTTAATTAACTACATTTCAGCATTCACACTCTGCGAGAAACGAAATAGTAAATGATCCATTCGAATCAAAAACCTCCTTATAAGAGGGACGAATTTTATCCAAAGAACCCACTCGCACTAAACAAGTAATCATTTCTGAGATTAAGTATACAAAAGCCAAAATAAAGGCTCGGTTTTATTATCTATAAACATGAACCCTTATATTATCTTTGTAGATATCTTTGAAAAATCTGAAAAAAGAACATTCGTCCTACAAGCAAATCTCTTCTCATCGATAGGGTGAAAGCATAA
The DNA here is from genome assembly GCA_964291505.2 of uncultured Kistimonas sp. Taxonomy (GTDB): domain Bacteria; phylum Pseudomonadota; class Gammaproteobacteria; order Pseudomonadales; family Endozoicomonadaceae; genus Kistimonas. Next base: position 150,216 of record OZ220221.1, read on the forward strand.
AATCAACTTAGAGACATTATAAAATTTTCGAAAATTAGACCTATAAAGCTTTTATACCAATAAAAAAACAACCATTACATATACATGAATATAAAAATGACCCGTTAAAAGTTATACATAAAAAAATATTCATATTTAGAACAAAAAACCGCATTTAATTTTCAAGCATTCTATAAAAATCTGCTTTCATCCAGTCAATGCATATTTTTAGACGCTTCGATATTACTGGACTACCTTACCTGACCAAGCTCATCATCATGCAATAGCATTCATCCTCTGGAGTAAACAATGTCAGGTTTGGATATCGCTATCATTATTTTCTTTATCATTCTGAATATTGTTATTGGCATTTACTCCAGCAGAAACCTTAACAATTTCAGTCAATTTGCTGTTGGCCAGCGTTCCTTTGGCACTTTTGCAATCTTTGCCACGTTATCAGCATCGTTCATTGGTGGCGGTTACACCTTGGGGAATGCCGAGAAGGTCTTCAACATGGGGATGATATATGCCTTTGCCTTATTGGGTTTCAGCCTGAAAGAGCTGTTCATCGGTTTTATACTGGCGCCCAAAATGGATCGTTTCAGCGATTGTTATTCGGTTGGCGATATCATTGGGAAACAATATGGCAAAACCGCAAAAATCACGACCGGCATTTTTGCAGTCCTGGTGTGTGCCGGGATTCTCGGGGCACAGGTCAATGCCATGGGGCAGATTATTGAAGCCTTCTTTACCATTGATCCAAAGATCGGTGTATTGCTGGGGTTTGGCATCATTATCATGTACTGCACCGCCGGCGGTATGCGGGCCGTTGTTTACACCGATATTCTGCAATTTCTGATTCTTGTTATAGCCTTGCCGGTATTGTTCTTTATTGGTTTGAAAACCGTCGGCGGCTGGTCAGAAGTTGTGGAAAGAACCCCCGCTGGATTTACCAACCCGCTGGACCTTCCACATTTCTGGGTGATGTTCATTCCGCTGTTCCTGACCTTCATGTTTGGTGAATCGACGGTTCCACCCTACATTCAACGCCTGATCATGGCCAAACAATCTAAAACAACCAAGCGGGCTGTCATTGCCAGTGGGGTTCTGTCGATACCGTTTTTTCTCTTGGTCGGCGGACTGGGTCTGATTGCACTCCTGATCAATCCTTCCATTAACCCGAACCAGTCGATTCCCTACCTGATTAATATTCTGCTGTCACCGGGCATCAAGGGCATTGTAGTGGTGGGTCTGGTATCCGTGATCATGTCATCCGCATCAGGCTTTCTGAATGCGGCAGCGATTTCTGCCATTCATGACATTATTAATCCACTTTCAGGCAGTGGATCTTCCATGCGTCACAGCCTGCTATGGGCACGTCTGACAACACTGATCGTCGGCCTTCTGGCCCTGGTGTTTGCCTTTTCGTTCAACAATGTCATTGATGTATTGGTGTATGCCTACAACTTCTGGAGCCCCATCGTACTGGTGCCTCTCGTTGCAGTGATTTGTGGTTTCTCGGTAACAGCACGGGATTTCTGGTTTGGTGTTTCCTTTGGCCTGATTGCCATTATCGGCTGTCAGTTACAGCATGCAGGTTCTGTTTGGGCCAATAACCCTGTCGTAATCGGTATCCTCGCCAACCTGCTGGGTTTTGTCTGCAGTGGCCTGTTCAAGGGACACCCTGTCTCACAGCAACAAACACCATCCGGTCGCCTGCAAAAACTGGGTACCCGAATGCTGACTTTTTTCCATAAACCCTGAGCAATGCATTACTGCCTGTTAACCGCGCTTATCTCATGGAAACAGGCAACATTTGCACATTATTGCTGCAACCAGGCCAAGGCGTTCTACTTTAGAGGGTAGGCAGTGCCGTCAATACACTGTGCTTCTCATACTGGAGTACGACGATGTCAGCCCACTTTAAAATTACCCAGAAGATCGCCAAAACCTTTTGCCATAAGCTGTCCAACACATCGCCACCAGCAACCCGATCAACGTCTGCCCAGCGCAGTGCGTTGCGTCGGGGTGCTCATAAGGTGCATAAGCGACTGCGTTCTGCCTTCAGTCGCCATAAAACTCCGGCGTCGCCCGCGCCACTGGTTAACATTCCATCGCCTTCCAAGGCACAGCCGTTTAAGCAACGAGTCGGTCACCTGGCTGAAAATACTGATGCTGCCGGTTTCCGTGATGACTTCGCGCCCGATATTGTCGCGAATCTGGGCGGTATTGCAGATGATGTGATCGGCAATACATTTGGTACCTTTGCGGAGGATATCAGCTTCGGCTCAATGGCCTTTCCGGAGCTGGACTGGGAAAGTCTATTTGCCGGAGAAAACCTGTTACAGGAAGCCAATGTGCTACCGATTGGCGCCTACATCGGTGATATTTACGATTTCATTATCAACATCAACGCCGCTCGTTCTGAGCCGGAAATCTTCAAGAATCCACTCGTACAGCTGGAACTGGAACTCAATGACAGCATGGGTTTCCAGGATTCCTTCGAAGCTTCCATTTTCCGGGATATTCAGTATGAAGCCTCACCCAATGTGCTGGCTTACCTGAAACGGCGCCAGAAAAAGGATATTTTAGGCTCTGCGGTCACGCTGGCCGGTACCGCCTTTTCCACAGTCACCCAGGTCAATGTGCTTGCAACAATTAAACACGGCCATGCCGAAGCAAGAACACTGCGTCATATTCATGAATTCCGGAAAATCGGTAACCGGATTGGTACGGATTTCCCTGAAATAAAGGGGCTTTGTAACAGCATAATCCGTATCAAAGGTGCCAAGGCTGCCAACCAGGTCTTCCAGATGATCAGCAACCTGATTCCCAACACGGCGATTGGTGCAGGACTTGTAGGCGGCATCCCCAGCCTCATTGCTAATATCTATGTGCTTATGTACCAACAGGAACTCAGTGCGCTCTCCGCCCGTCTGCACTACTTTGCCTATTCCTACCTGCGGGGGATGGCGAGGACCGATGTCACGCCACAGCAATTGCAAAAATACGGCTTTGCCTACCAGCTGTTCCGTGAATTTTTCCGCAAGATCATTCGCAATGAACACGCGCTTAGTCTGCCGATGAAGAAATCGTCAGGCGAACCGCTGTTGACGCTTCGTCCCGCCGAAGATCTGCACAAGTTCGATAAATACATGTGGGAACCGGCCGGCTGGCAGGTCGTGCTGGATAAGCTGACGCTGATTTGATCCCAGCAAGTGTTTCTACGGCAAATCAAACCATAGCGCTTCGAAGCCGTCGATTTCAGCGACCACCGTCAACGTTTCAGACGCAATCACACCAACACCATCGCCAGCCTGTAGCACTGTTTTTTCTGACGTCGCACGCCCACTGATAATATGCAAATATCCCTGCCGCGATCCGGCCTCCAACGTCTTTGACTCCCCCGCTTCCAGTCGCAGCCGATACACACTCGCATCCTGATGAATATGCAAGGAGCCGGAACGACCGTCCGGTGTCACCAATGGCGTCAATTGCTCGGTCTGTTCAATATTTGCCTGTTCATAACCGGGTTTGATGCCCTGCACACTAGGCTTTATCCAGATCTGCATAAACCGGAGATTCTCGGTATCGGAGGCATTGTATTCGGAATGTAGGATACCGCTGCCCGCACTCATCCTCTGAACTTCACCGGCAGGCACAACGAAGCGGTTTCCGAGGCTATCCTGATGTTCTATCGCGCCTGCCATCACATAGGAGATGATTTCCATATCCCGGTGGCCGTGGGTGTCAAAGCCTGCGCCGGGAGCGACGGTATCATCATTGATAACCCGCAGGACAGACAGCCCCATATGCTGGGGATCATAGTAAGAACCAAATGAAAACGTATGGCGACTGTCGAGCCAACCGGCCTGCTCATGGCCACGGCTGTCGGCAGGTCTGAAGTAATCCATGGTTTGCCTCCGTTATCGTTAAAATCACTCTCTATGTGTGATTTAAAACGATGACAAACCGAAAAAAAATTACTGTTTTTGGCACCTAATATTTCATTATTTCGAATGGAATCATGACATCAATCAACGACCAGATCCTGCGTCTGATAACGTAATTCTCCCAGGAACGTGCGTGCTGCAGGCCCCAGCCGGTCAGCATCACGGAAGTTCAGGTACAGGCTGGCACTGCGCCGCTGAGCCTGCTCCAGCGGCAGAGGCTTAAGTCGTCCGTCCTTCAGGTGCTCGCCGATGGAGGATTCCGGAAACCAGGCAAAGCCGAATCCCTTGCTGACCAGATCAATGGATGTCCCCATATGGCTCACGGTCCAGCGCTGTTCTGCACCTAACCAGCCCGCATCAATGCGGGTGTCCAGGGCGGAATCACGGATGACAATCTGCCGGTGTGCCTTCAGGTCTTCATAGGTCAATTCGCGTCCCTGATGATGCAGGGCATGGTTGGGGTTGGCGACCGCGACAAAGGTAATCCGACAGATCTCTTCATTCAGACCATCCGATATAAGCAGGGGCGTCAATGCGATATCCGCCTTTCCCTGCTCTACCAGCTCATTGGCGCCGGACAGAATGGTTTCCATCAACTCAATGCGCAACAGGGGATACTGCGCAGAAACAGCATTCAGCACGTTGTACAACACTTCCTGTGGAAAAGCGCCATCCACGGCGATGTTCAGGCTGGTTTCCACACCGGCACTCAAGGTGCCAGCCACCGCCTCAACCTTCATGGCTTCTTCCAGCAGGTAGTTAGCGCGGCGCAACATCAGTTCACCGGCGGCCGTCAGTTCCGCCTTGCGTCCCTTGACCTCCAGCAGCTGAACACCCAGGGCGTCTTCCAACCGATGTACGGCGTGGTGAATGGTCGACTGACTTTTATGCACTGCCTGCGAGGCCTGGCTGAAACCGCCTTGATCCACGACAGCCTTGAACATCCGCCATTGCTCAAGTGTTGTTTTTAACATGCCAGTTCCACCTGTTGGCTATTGTCACGATTTCCCGAAGCCAGATTACCTGGCAGACACAAAAAACGGCGAGAGGGTAGGCTCTCACCGTTGTTACCTGCATTCATGCAGTCAATCTACGACAGCCGCCCCCTTTCATGCGGACGATTGTAATCAATCACTGGCCCAACCGGCACTATCCGGGTGGGATTGATCATGGTGTGACTGAAGTAATAATGGCGCTTGATATGATGGAAATCGACGGTTTCGGCCACACCCGGCCACTGGTACAGCTCTCGCACGTACTGGCTGATATTGGGGAAATCTTCCAGCCGCTGACGATTGCATTTGAAATGGCCATGGTAGACCGCGTCGAAACGGATTAGCGTTGTGAATAACCGCCAGTCCGCCTCTGTCAGGGTTTCACCTATGAGATAGCGTTTTTGAGAGAGTCGGTCCTCAAGCTGATCGAGTGCCGTGAAAAGCTTGTTGTAGGCTTCTTCATACGCAGTTTGTGTCGTCGCGAATCCGCTGCGATACACACCATTATTTATGCTGTCGTATATCCATTCATTAACAGCATCAATCTCGGCAGTCAGACTTTCGGGATAATAATCGTCCGTGTTACCGGTCAGCCCATCGAATGCGCTGTTAAACATCCGGATGATCTCGGCAGATTCATTACTGACAATGCGTCCCTGCTGTTTGTCCCACAATACCGGCACCGTGACGCGTCCGGTGTAATCCGGTTTGTTGGCCGTATACACATGATGAAGATAATCAAAGCCCTGCAACGCATCGCCGGTACTGCCTTCTTCTGTTTTGAAGGACCAGCCCTTGTCCAGCATATCCGGACTGACGACCGAAACAGAAATGTGCGGTTCCAGCCTCTTCAACTTGCGAAAGATCAGGGTACGATGCGCCCAGGGACAGGCCAGTGACACATACAGATGGTAACGGTCACTTTCCGCCTTGAAACCGCCTTCACCGCTCGGCCCCGGCAGACCATCCGGCGTTACCCAGTTGCGTAACTGGGCGCTTTCACGTTTGAACGCACCATCCGTTGTCTCGGTGTCATACCATTGATCATGCCATTGTCCGTTGACCAGTAAGCCCATGCTGAATACTCCACTGTCTGACCGGATTCACAGGCTGACGCAGGCCAGCCTGTCATTGAAGGTTGGTATTACCTGTTACTTGCGGCGCTTGGCATCAATGCTGAACTCACCGGCGCCATGGGCCGCCACCACCAGGAAACCACCCGCCATGGCGATATTCTTGAAGAACAGCAGGAACTGCATCTGGTCAGCCAGGTTATTGTGATAAAGCAGTGCCGTCACCACGCTGAAACCAGCAAACGCCAGAGCCGCAAGACGGGTCTGATAACCCACTACCAGCAATATGGCACCGATTACTTCAAAGGCAATGACCAGTGGAAGTAATTCAGACGGCAAGCCACCGCTAGCCAGGAACTGGGCATTGGCATCGTAATACTGGATTTTGTTCATACCGGCCAGCAGGAAAATCACCGCCAGGCCAACACGACCGAGAAGATCAATGATGGCAGTGAGTTTTGTGGTGTTGCCGGTTTCTGCAGTATTCAGCCAGGCTTGGGTTGTCATGGCGGTGCTCCCTCTTATTGGTTCGACTGTTATCTGGTCGTTATTTGATGCTTTCAGGAGTTAGTTTAACGACACAAAACAGAATGGAAATTACATATAAATGCACATTTCATTCTATTTTTTAGAAAAATCTTGCCAGCAACCAACATGGGAGCAAACTAATCTTTATTTCAGGCATCCCTACCTGACATCATGAGAGCTCGGTACTTGTTCTGATCTTGATGCATTTCTCGATAAACCCGGTACTTCTTGTCATAAAACGCACGTAAACCACGTTCCGGTTCCAGTGTTTCTCCGACCTGACTCATACCTACCATCGCGCTGAGAATATCGGGATAAACACCAGCAACCACTGCCGCCAGCATTGCCGCCCCCAAAGGCATTGGGTTTTGTTCCTGACTAAGAATGGCGGGCATTCCTAACGCATTGACATGCTCTTGCATGAATAACCGATTGTGCGTCAGGCCACCGGCTGGCATCAGGGTTTCAAGGGGTAATCCTGCCTGTATCAGACACTCCAGTGCATGACGCGTTTCCAAAGCCAGTGCTTGAATCGTTGCGAGATAAATGAGAGCCATAGCATCGGGTCCGCTATCGATCCCAAGACCTGAGATCATGCCGGTAAGATGGCAGTCCCCGATTGGGCATCGGTTTCCGGCGAAAAAGGGCAGAATGTGCAAAGACTGCGTTAATGTTGCGATTGGCTGTCCCTTTGCCAACTGTGCCAGCCGCTTTTCCAGGTAATCATAAATAGTGATTCCTTCCTGCTTAGCCAACCGTGCAACCTCATCTGCTGCCGGGTGACTGAATAGCAAATGATCAAGCAGGCCACCTACGGCATTTTGTCCACAGGTATAGGTATTGAGGCCTTGCATATCACCATTATTCCAAGGCCCCCATATGCCCGGTATGGTGTCTGTCTTAGACGAAAAACACTGGTAGATACTCGAAGTTCCCACCACCATGCTGATACGAGAAGACAAACTGCGTTCCAGTTCCGGTAGAGCCTGTCCTTGCACCCCCGCCCCCAAGACAGCCAGCGTGCCAGCATAACCATCGACCGTGCTGGTGCTTACCGGTGTTCCTGGCAGCAACCCCATCTGACAGGCAACATCGGCCAGTAATCCTTTTCCCACCGCTGCACCATGGGGTAAATCCGGCCCCTCAGTACGACCTTTTATGCCAATGCCCATATCCTCTCTGGCCAGATGATGCGCACGGGTACTGAACGAACACGGACTGCGTACCAATTCTCCTGTTGCCTTCAAAACCAGAAAATCAAACAACTCTATGATATTCGCGGTAGCCTGCCAGGTATCCGGGCGATGCTCATAAATCCAAAAGCAGCGGGAAAGTGGCATTTCCGATGACACACGACCACCGGACTTTGCTGAAGAGGAATCACGCTGTAATGCATTGATCTTATCGGCTGCAGCCATGGCACGGTGGTCACACCACAGCAAAACATCAAAAGTCTGTGTGTCTGTTTGAGAAAGAGACAGTGGTTGATTGCTCTGATCCAGAAACAGCATGGAGTAAGTGCTGTCAAAACCAATGCCAACAACCTGTATGGGATCAACATGTGGATTACTATCCAGCAACTGCCGAACCGCACGGATCAACTGATTCCAGATATTCTGGCTTGACTGCTCTGCCTGTGGCGCTGTTGGTCGATGAATCTCCAGCGGCATGACAGACTGCGCAAAGATATCTCCCATAATCGATACGAGCGCCGCCCTGAGGCTACGCGTTCCCACATCAATGCTGAGCAGGTAATCTGCCATGGTCTCCCCATATCCAAAAACGGCATCAGGGAGATCAGAATAGTGGCTATTGGCGAAATAGTGACATAATTATTGCGTGATGATGGAGGGTTCAAAACCATGTGGCGACAACAAATGATCCGGCTGACACCACGCCCCAGAGGGTTTCACCTGATTACTGACGATATCCTGTCACAGTTGCCGTTTCTGAATGAGTATGCCGTGGGGTTGTTGCACCTGTTTATCCAGCACACCTCGGCATCGCTTTCCATTAATGAGAATGCTGATCCGACCGTCAGGGAAGATATGGAACGCCACACCAATCACATGGTACCGGAGAGTTCTCCCTGGTTTCTCCACACCTACGAAGGGACGGATGACATGCCTGCCCATGTAAAGTGCAGTCTGTTCGGTGCCAGCCTGATGATCCCCATACGTAACGGGCGGCTAGCTTTGGGGTCATGGCAGGGTATTTACCTGGGAGAACACCGAAACCACGGAGGTTCACGCCAGATTGTTGCGACACTTCAGGGAACCCGCGACGAAGGCTGAAAACACCTGTTTTTATAGCTAAAAGTGAGGAATTGATTCTTCTAGAAGAATCAATTGTCATAAGTATTTCATGGAAATCCGGTAAAAAAAGATATGTAATAAAACTGGCATTGCATGAAGCATGCGCTATAACAATAAGAGCGATAACAACGGAGCCAGCAGGATGTTCTGGCAACCAAGCCAAAAAGAGGGAAATGGCTATGGCACGGAGAAAGCCTCAAAAAGCAAACGTTGTGGATGGTGTTGATTTTTCTTACTTGGGAAGTAAAGAGGAATCAGCGGAAGAAAGAACGGTGGAATCACGCCGTCGCCTGCGCGAAATGCTCAGTAGCCAGATAGAAGAATTCCTCAACAAGGGCGGACAGATAGAAACGGTTCCTTCCAATATCACCGCCAACCCACCCAAGAAACCTGAATCCAATTACGGTAATCGCCCCATTTAACCCAAATAGTTAAAAGGGAACCGCGTCATCGTGTGGCCGCAGTTTAAAACAGGATGGCGCGAAAAAATCAAAGCATAAAAAAAGAGGCTCGGAATTCGAGCCTCTTTTTTTATGGGTCTTTTACAGGGGTCACGGGCAGTATCACGCGATACTCTGAATCTCAGCATGCCAGATCAATGAAGCCACCAGTAAGACTGAATCTCTGGCTCTACTGCTCTCATCTACTCTTCCACACCTCTGCCCCGATGCTTGTCAGGGCAGATACCTTGTCAGGTCAGTGACCGCTGCAGCTCCAGAGGTGATCAGGAGAGAATGGTAACGTTCTCAGCCTGAGGACCTTTCTGTCCCTGGGTGATTTCGAAAGAAACCTGCTGACCTTCATAGAGGTTGCGGCGACCGGTGCCATTGATAGCACGGTAGTGTACAAATACGTCTTTTTCGCCTTCACGCTCAATAAAGCCAAAGCCCTTCTCTTCGCTAAACCACTTAACGACGCCTTCGACTAACTGACCTGACATATAACTCTCACCTTTCTACGTGTACCAGCCTGAGGCTGATTTCTTCAAGTTTACCGAAGCCACCACGGCTTCCGGTTTCACTATATAGCATTGCCCGGTGACATACACCTGAAATGCGATCCATCCGGGTCTCCTGCCCCAGTCGGGTAGTGTATCGGCAATCTACACCAAGGAACAGGAGATTTACATCGTAACCCGCTCACCCGTTGACAGACATCACTTTTGACGTCCGTACCAGAGGCCGAGTGATCAGATTATCACTACGAGTGTATCACCTTCCTGCAGTTTCATCTCACCAATACGCGCCAGAGCGAGTCCATGGTCAGCGGCAACCGTCAGAAAGTCTCGCTCTGACGACGGATGAACAGCAACCAGTAAACCGCCACTAGTCTGCGGATCACAGAGCAGATCCCGTTGCCGTTCAGTCAGCGACGATGCCTTGTCGCCATAACTGGCAAAGTTTCGTCCGGTACCACCGGGGACTGCACCTTGTGTCCGGTATTCTTCAACATGTGGCAAAATCGGCAACTTGCTCTCTTCCACAAGCGCCTGCAGACCACTGCCTTCGCACATTTCCAGCAAATGCCCCAGCAGACCAAAACCCGTTACATCGGTCATGGCCGAAACGCCCGGTAACCGGGCAAATGCTGCCCCCGGTTTGTTAAGCGTACACATGGCGTCGCGTGCAATCGTCTGATGTTCTGACTTAAGCAGTTTCTTTTTCTCGGCCGTAGTCAGAATACCTATGCCAAGGGGTTTGGTGAGATACAGGTAATCCCCGGCCTGTGCCGTATTGTTCTGCTTGAGATGTTCCAGACTGACGCGGCCCGTCACAGCAAGTCCAAAGATCGGTTCCGGCGCATCAATACTGTGTCCACCGGCAAGAGGGATGCCGGCATCCAGGCAAGCCTGTCGACCACCATCCACCACGCTTCGCGCAACATCCGGTGCCAGCACATTCACAGGCCAACCGAGAATAGCGATAGCCATAACAGGCGTACCGCCCATGGCGTAGATATCGCTGATCGCATTCGTGGCGGCGATACGGCCAAAATCAAAAGGATCATCCACAATGGGCATAAAGAAATCCGTGGTACTGATGACCCCTTCACCGTTGCCCATGTCATACACCGCCGCATCATCCCGGGCGCTGTTGCCCACCAGCAGATTGGGGAAATCCGGTAATGCAATGCCGCTTTCAAGAATGACATTGAGTACGGCAGGGGAAATCTTGCAGCCACAACCAGCACCATGGCTATACTCGGCGAGTTTTATATCAGAAGTCATGAGGGGTACGCGTCAGTCAGGTGAGGGAATACTCATTATTATGTGTTCAGGGCTGCCGTCAAACCCGTTCCAACAATGACGGCAGCTACCCAAGGCTCATTCCTTGAGCCTGGCAAACGCGCTAGCTGTTACTCAACTCCGGACCTCCCACAATCTCTGGTTCCGGCACGATGACCACATCCCGGTTTTTGTTGGGGTAATCCAGCGAATGCAGCAGGTGCCGCATGGCATTGATCCGCGCACGCTTCTTGTCGTCAGATTTGATCACCGTCCAGGGTGCATCAGCCGTATCCGTGTAGTGGAACATCTGCTCCTTGGCGCGGGTGTAGTCGTCCCACTTATCCAGGGAGGCAAGATCAATCGGGCTCAGTTTCCACTGCTTCAGCGGATCATGTCGACGTTTCTGGAAGCGTCTAAGTTGTTCTTCCTGGCTGACTGAAAACCAGAGTTTAAAGAGATGGATCTTGCTGTGCACCAGCATCCGCTCCAGGTCTGCGACCTGCCGGAAAAATTCCATATGCTCTTTACGGGAACAGAACTTCATGACCACTTCGACCCCCGCCCGGTTGTACCAGGAACGGTCAAACAGCACGATTTCCCCACGCGATGGCAGGTGCTTGATGTAACGCTGAAAATACCACTGGCCCTGTTCTTCCTCGTTGGGTTTTTCCAGTGCTACCACTCTGGCGCCCCGCGGATTGAGGTGCTCCATCATTCGCTTGATAGTGCCCCCCTTACCAGCCGCATCACGCCCTTCAAACAGGATCACGACCTTCTGACCCGTTTCCTTGACCCAACTCTGAACCTTCAGTAATTCAACCTGTAATTCCTGCTTCAGGCGCTCATACTCACGGCGCGTCATCTTGTTTTCCACGGTGGACTTGAGGGGTTCCGCGGTTTCAAGGATGTGACGTATGCCGTCAGGCTGGCCTGATTGTTTTCTTTCTGTCATTACCGCTCCGGGTGGTGGATTGTTCTTCGCTATTTATTGTTGTCCATCACGTCTAGGATAACGCAATTTTTAAGTAGAAATACTGACTCCGATCATTAGAACACTATGGGTTTCTGGATGGGTTCCAGCGCCAGCGTGTCCCGGATAATATCCAGTGCTTCCTGTAGCTGCCGCCGCTCTGCCAGACTGCTGATACAGAAACGAATGCATTGAGGCGCAGCCGAGCTTCCTGCTGCAAACATCTCAGCCCCCAGTACCCGTACACCCTGCTGTTCGAGCTGGGTAACAAACGTGTTGGCACGCCATGGTTCCGGCAATTTTAGCCAGCAGTGAAAGCTAAAGTGTTGGGACTGCAAATCATGACAGTTCAAAGTATCTGCCACCATGGTTTGCCGCACAGCGATTTCATCCCGCTGCCAGCTCATTAACTCCCATGCTTTTCCGGAATCCAGCCAGGACATGACGACTTCCGCCATCAGCGGCGTCGCACTCCAGCAGTCACCGCGTAACACCTGTCCAATCCGTTCAACGAGATCAGCCGGACACACGGCAAATCCCATATGTAACCCCCCTCCCAGGGATTTGGAGAAGCTACCACTGTAAATCACCTGTTCTGGCGCCATCGATACCATCGCGGTAGTACGATTTTCCGGCATGCTGAATTTCACATCATCTTCCAGCACCAGAACATTGAACTCAGCAGCGATGGCGAGAATTTCCCGACGTCGCGCCTCCGGCATGATGATAGACGTCGGATTATGCAGCGCCGGCATCAGATAAAGCAACCGGGGTTGATGTTGTCGGCAATACTCCACCAGCGCATCGGGCCTCATACCCTGTTCATCCATCGGCACGCCAACGTGGCGAAGTTGTTGCTGTCGGACGCTGTAAATAAAACCGGGATACGTCAGGTAATCAGACAGGACGGTATCCCCGGGACGTGTCATGGCCCGCAGGACAAGGCTGTTGGCATGTTGCCCACCGTTGGTCATCAAAATACAGGCAGGGTCGGCAACAATGCCAAACCGTTCCAGCCAACGGGAAACCATTTCACGGTGTCGCAGCAATCCCTGTTCTGGATGGTATTTCAGCAGCGGTGCCAGTCTGGCGCTATTATCACTCAGCCGCTCCAAGGTATCTGCAAGCATTTTTTCCCGACAAGCCGGCACTGACAGGCTCAGACTTAAATCCAGCAGGGTTGTATCGGTTTCTGCCGGAATACTGAAATCCGGCCTGTCCCAACGCTTGCCACGAACAAACGTCCCGCTGCCAACCCGAGCCACTACCAGACGACGGCGTTCAGCTTCTGCGTAACCACGGGTCACTGTTCCTACGGTTACATTGAGCCGTTCTGCTAATGATCGATGGGTAGGCAACCGAGTTTCAGGAGGGAGCTGACCATTGCTCACCGCCTCTTCAATGGCGTCGGCCAGTGCTTTATATCGAGGCCCCGAAAAACGGGCCAGCTCGGGTGTCCAACGCTGCTCTGATTCTAAATTCTTATTGTGCATATCCAGGCATTGTCATGGTGACAATTAATTTATTGATCTTATTTCACGCCATTCTAAGATCACAACAGAGCAATGAAAACGACAAAACACACAAATTGTAGGGATACAATGGTAACCAGAGAGTCAAACCCATGAATCATTCGGCCCCGGTCTTCTATCAGGATCCCTACCAGAAAGTACTGACAACAACAGTATCCAGTATTCAAGACCAGAACGTGGTGCTGGCAGAAACCATCTTCTATCCCAACGGCGGGGGGCAGCCTGGCGACACCGGCCACATCAATGCCAGTAACGGCAGTCAATTCATGATTACCAATACGCGCAAAGATCGAGAATCTGGAGCAATTTTGCACGAGCTTGGTGAAGCACCACTTGATCTGAAACCCGGTGACACTGTGACCGTCACATTAGACTGGTCTCGCCGTTACGCCCATATGCGCATGCATACCTGCATGCACCTACTCTGCTCCCTGATTCCCTGCGGGGTGACTGGTGGGGCCCTGTCCGCTGACAAGGGCAGGCTCGATTTTGACATGGGTGATTTTGATGCCAACAAAGAGCTACTGACACAGCAGCTCAATGCGCTTATCGGGCAGGCAGAACCCATTTCGATTGAATGCCTGGAAGCCTCTGTACTGGATGCCAACCCCGAGCTGGTGCGAACGATGTCAGTCCAGCCGCCCAGAGGCTCAGGAAAAATCCGGATGGTAAGGGCCGGTAGAACCGATTATCAGCCCTGCGGCGGTACCCATGTAGCAAATACCCGTGAAATCGGCCCCGTCCGAATCAGCAAGATTGAAAATAAAGGGCAACGCAATAAACGGGTCATCATTGTCTTCAGCAACGGGGAACAACAATGAAAACGCTACCCTATTATCAGATTGATGCCTTTACTGATCGTCTGTTCGGCGGCAACCCCGCAGCGGTGATGCCACTGCAAAGCTGGTTGTCTGATGACTGTATGCAGCAACTGGCCAGGGAAAACAACCTGTCAGAAACCGCTTTCTTCGTCCGGCATAACGACCGTTACCATATTCGCTGGTTCACACCCGGCACAGAAGTACAACTCTGCGGTCACGCCACCCTCGCGGCCAGTTATGTCATTCGTCATGAATTAGGCGACAGTAGTCATCAACAGGTCTTTGACAGCCTGAGCGGTGAACTGAAAGTACGATTTCAGGGCGAGCTGATTGAACTCAACTTTCCCATGAATCACCGATCTCCCATCCGGTTGCCTGAAACTATTGCCAAACAGTTGCCCTTTACGCCGCTGGCAGCCTTTACGTCCCATGATGACCTGCTCATCCTGGCGCCGGATGAAGCAGCAGTGGCTGAGCTAAACCTCGATCTCACCCAGTTACCCGAGGGAATGATCAAGCGTGGCGTTATTATCACTGCGGTTTCAAAGCGGGAATCGGTTGATTTTGTATCCCGTTGGTTCGGGGGGCCTGAGGTCGATATCCAGGAAGATCCTGTTACAGGTTCAGCACATACACTGTTAACCCCCTTCTGGGCTGAAAAGCTGGACAAGCCACTACTCCGCGCTGAGCAAATCTCAGCACGCCGAGGCAAACTGGAGTGCGAGCTACTGGGTGACCGGGTCTACATTCGGGGAAACGCCGTGAAATACCTGGAAGGCACCATCCAGATTCCCTGACCAACCTCACATCAACAACAAGAAAACAGAGTAAAAAAGGAATGTTCGACTGGCACAGTTTTTATATACCACTGATGACGTTTGCTTTTGCCTCCAGTATCACACCGGGGCCAAATAACATTATGCTGACAGCCAGTGGTGCCAATTATGGTTTCTTCCGGACACTGCCGCATATCGCCGGCGTTGCCAGTGGTTTTTTTATTCTGCTGCTGGCTGTCGCCTTTGGCTTGGGTAACGCCTTCAGCACATGGCCGATACTTCAGAGCATTCTGAAATACGTAGGTTCGGCTTACCTGCTATTTCTTGCCTGGAAAATTGCCCATGCAGGCCGTCCCGAACAGAGAGACGGCCCTTCCAAACCGTTTACACTTTGGCAGGCTGCACTCTTTCAAGTGGTTAACGTCAAAGCCTGGATCATGGCCATTGGTAGCATGTCAGCCTTCACACTCGCGGGTACAGAGTATGCTGTTTCTGCTTTGGTCATTGCCGGCATATTCAGCCTGATTAACCTACCCTGCATTTCTCTCTGGACTGGGTTTGGCGTAGCCATTGGACGTTTTCTGCAACATGACAGGGCACTTCGCACGTTTAACTTCTGCATGGCAGCCCTGACAGCAGGATCCGTGATTTTGCTTTATCTTCCCGAAAGCAGCCTTTAAACGGCTGCTTTCCTTTGAAATAGAATAACGGCGTTAAGAACGAACTAATAACATTCCAGCTAAAACAACCACTGCGCCACCACCACAAAAAACGATGAGCGGCCAGAGCGTATCGCCAGGCAGCAGGGTCACGACAAGCGTACCTACGATGCAGACCAACAATGCTTCAATGCAGTAATACAGGGCAACAGCAGTACCCGCTATATCCTGAAATGCAGCCAGTGCACCATTAGCAGACACTGCACAGGTACAACTGATACCAACTGCTACCACCAGCATAGGCATCAGCAAAGATTCAGCACTGGAAAGGGTTAACATTTGCGCAACCAACATTAATAAAGCGCCGGTTCCTATCGCAACCATGCCGAGTCGTAAAGTACCGGTAGTGCCAAAACGGCTAACTATACGCCCGGCAAAACGACTCATCACAATCATTACCAATGCAACCGTTGCAAACAGCAAACTGAAGACAATGGGTGAATACCCGAGGTTACCGATCAGTATTCTGGGAGCCGTGGAGAAATAAACAAAAAAAGCGCCCATCGCTACCGAAAAGGCAAGGGTATACAACCAGAATTCACCGGATCGTATGACCTGCAGGAATGCTGTTTTTACCCCGATACCTGACACATCCGAACGTGTCTCAGGCCATGCTTTCACAGCATGAAGACCAGCCAGCATCGAGACGAGTGCCAGCGCCCAAAAAACGGATTGCCAACCAGCCCAGTCAATTATCACTGCACCTATCACCGGGCCCAATGCTGGCACAAATGCCAACATGCCTCCCAACAATGCGTAAATAGTGGCAGCTTCGCGACGCTGGCCGTATACATCACGCACTGTGGCAAATGTTGCCACCAGTGAAGCGGCTCCCCCGGCTCCCTGACATACTCGCCAAAGAACAAATCCTTCTATGGTCGAAACATGCACCAAGGCTATTGAGCTAATAACAAATAACAGATTACCGCCCAACAGTACCGGCCGACGCCCCAACCGGTCAGACAAAGGGCCAAACACCAGTTGTCCACAGCCAAGCATCAGCATATAGAGCGATAGCGTCAGCTGCACTGCACCGGGTGATGTCGAAAACACCGATGCCATCTCAGGGACCGCTGGCAAATAGACATCCATTCCCAATGACGCCAGCAAGTCAAAGGGCACCATCAGCAGCAACGTGCGTGATAGCGAAAGATTCCAGGTATTGTTCAAGGACACAACAGATTTCCGTCAGAAGCGAAACAACGTTTCTGCGGCATGCAGGAAGGGTAAACCGTCACGCCACAGCATCATGGACTCGGGATGCTGTGGCTTAAGTGCGTGTTCTGACCATCGGCCTCATAACAGTCTTCTCTCAGTTGAATGCCCTAAAGGCTAGGCCGTTCCCCCTGAAACCACAATAACGGCTAACCACATTGTCAAAACCACTAACGAGTATTCCACCGGTACCTGCAGTCTATAATTATTCCATAGGCAAGCCGTGCAGTAAGGGCTTATAAATATGAGAAAACCAGCCAAACTATTCACGTGGCTATTCTTTTTAGTTTTAAGTCCACTCCGGGTGTTCGCTTCTCCGGCGTCCTGGGAAAAAATCCTGTCCGCCGAGCCCCTTGAGCGTCATCCCTCCGTCAATCAGGCCTATGAAAAACACCGAACCGCCTATCTTGCCAAGAAGAAAACGGCGGAAGCGGTGATCTTCGAAGATGTCTTTGGTCTGGATGAGCAGCAGGCCCGACAATGCAGTGAAAATGGCTGTGAGCTTCGGTATCGTCTGACTATCAACCGATTCCCTTACGGGCTCGAAGACGACATTGCGCATCTGCTGTTATTCTCATCCCAATCCGTCTGGGATGAAGCCGTTCTGAAACAGAAGTCTGAGGAACTGCTCCGTCAACACTTACCTGATAATACCCAATACCGTGGCATTGAGTGGAGTATTCGCATCAATCCCCCCTGGAAAAGAACGGTCAAAGGGTTGGGACATGCCCATATCTTTATTCGTGATACTGAGGGGACGGCCAACCTCATCCAATGGGTTGATCAGTTAAAACAACAGCGCCAATGGTCCATTGATAAGCCGGTATCTGACTAACATCAAGGCGTATATAAGCTCACGCAATGAACCCAATTGCGGTTCCGTTGTCACATGACTTCCTAATCTATTGCAATTCAGGTGCTTTACCAACTGTTGTAACTACAGCGCTACGCTGAATTTCCGGATCAATCTCTCACAGCCTAATGGCTGATGTCACCTATAAGATCTGTTCTACTATCACAAAAGGATCATAGCAATAACTGCCGGCATTGGATTGGATTTATGGAAAATAGCCTGAGCATTCGTTCATATACCAGAACAAAACAGAGCCACAGGCACGACTTTCATCAATTGGTCCTGCCCATTCAGGGAACCATCTGTCTTGAACTCGACGACTATCATGGAAGGGTTGCTGTCGGCGAATGTGTCGTTATAAAGGCTGGGATTGAACATCATTTTAATGCCGATGAAGCAGCAAAGTTCATTGTCGCCGATTTATCAGACATACCGGCAAACCTGATGGCCCTGAAATTTGTCATTTTCTCTGTATCGTCACCGCTGCTCAGTTTCCTGTACTTCGTTGAAAAGCAGCTCGAGTTTCAAGTGAATAGCCAAATAGAAAAAACAATGCTTGAGGTCTTTTTCGAGCTTCTGGGTCAACAAAATGGCAATAAGCTGATTGATCCCCGCATCCGTTCCGTTCTCGCTTATATTGTTGATCATCTTGAAACGGAGTTGACGATAGATAGCTTGGCCAGTGTGGCATGCCTGAGCCCGACACAGTTCAAGAAACGATTCAAAGAAACCTTGGGCTGCAGTGTCTTCCAGCACATTATTCAGAAAAGAATGGAGAAGGCAAAAGCGTTATTGACCCACACCGACTTACCCCTTCAGCTGATTGCGGAACGTGTCGGCTATCAGGATGTATCCGCATTCAGTCGCCGTTTTTCCCACTATTTTGGACTCTCTCCAAAAGCTTTTACCCGCTGATTGCCTAAAAGCGCCCTATCAATCAAACAGTGCGTCTTTTCAGCAAATTTTTAAAAGACTATCTGCTGTACCTTATAGCCAATAAAGCGTTAGAAACGGGACAGTAAGGAACATGCGATATGCTTTCAGCACAATAAACACCCATCACCAGGGCAGCATCGCCGTCCTGCTATCCGCCTTGCTTTGGGGAACCACGGGGACGGTGGCAAGTTTTATAACCAATGTAAACCCTATGGGAATCGGCGCCTTTTCCATGGGTGTCGGTGGATTATTATTAGCCATCACCGCAAGAACAACATTAAGAAAAGACTGGCAGTTACTCACCAATGCACGGTGGGTAATCCTCATCGGCATGCTTGCTTTGGTTGTTTATCCACAAGCCTTTTATTCGTCAATGCATTTTGCCGGAGTCGCTATAGGGAATGTGGTGTCTATCGCCAGCGCACCCTTTATGACCGTACTGCTGGAGCGATTATTTTTCAAAACCATCAAGATAACCGTTCGCTGGTTGTTCAGCGCAGTACTTGGAGCACTGGGTATTTTGATGCTCACCATATCAGATTCATCCAGCTACCATGGCGTCATTGCGGGATCCAACAAGCTGATCGGCATACTACTGGGATTGCTGGCCGCACTGGCTTACGCCGGTTATACCTGTGCAGCCAAACAGTTGATTGTAAGAGGGATACATTCAAAGTCAGCCATGGGCAGTATGTTTGGTTGTGCCTCACTGTTGTTACTACCCTCTCTTTTATTTACCGGGGCACATTTATTCTCAAGTATCGAAAATACAATAGCCGTCAGCTATCTGGCCTTTGTCCCGATGTTTCTGGGCTATCTCAGCTTTGGGTTTGGCCTGCGATTTATCCATGCCAGCAAGGCGACCCTGTTAACGTTGTTTGAACCCGTGGTAGCCGTTTATCTGGCGGTACTCATTGTTGGAGAAATAGTTTCACCAGTCGGCTGGTTTGGAATGGGGCTGATCATGATTTGCCTGTTAATACAGGCAAGTGAGAAAGGCGAAATTTTGAGAAAATAATCAACGGAATATTGAACCAATAGACACCGCCAAACCAGAAATAAGTGAAAGAACTTTCGATTACTGATCTGAGTTTCAGAAGAAAAAGTAATACTACATTGTGGAACAGTTCCTAGTTTCAGCTTTTAACCGCAGAACTGGAATAGGAACGTTTGGAGCACCTGGAGCTGCAAAATAAAATTGCATCTGTCATCACCAAAGGCCGCGAGGAAACAGTTTATCTAGGTCACGTTCTTACAACCGACCGTCTTACCGTAACGGGTACCGGAGAATATCCCGAAAACATTCACTATGTTATCGACGTGACAATGGGCTTTTACCCGGATAAGCCCTCACCAGAACACTATACAACCGTAGCTTATAGCAACAGCCATATTCATATACGTCGCATGGATGACATTATTTTGGACGAACTGGGCAGCATAAAAATAAAGTTTGCGGGTGAGGAGAGAATCCAGAAAGCTATCACCCGCTTGTTTATGATCGCTTTTCTGGAGTGCCAGCAACCAAAACTGGATTCCGTATCAAGAATGGCGCTGCTATATGCGTTGGACTCACTTCCCGGAGAAGACCCCATCATCACAGCACTGGCAGAACAGCTGCGGCAAAGACCTTTTTATATCATTTGCCATGAAGGGCGCTTCCAGGGCGCACGAACAGCAGAACCCAAGAGACCTGCCTCTTCCTCTCAGCGAGAAGGCAACAGCAAACCAAACCCTTGAAACATCAACCTATCAAAAACGTTATCACGTTATCGGCTGCCATATTCACCAGCTTCTGGCGTGCTGACTTTGATGCCCAGGCGCAATGCGGTGTCACAATCAGGTTGGGTATATTGTTATCCAGAAGCACATTGCCATTAACCGGTGGTTCTTCACTGAGCACATCGAAACCCGCACCTCCGAGTTTCCCCTGTTTCAGCGCAGTAACCAGCGCCTCTTCATCCACAAGGCCGCCACGGGCTGTATTAATTAACAAGGCATGAGGCTGCATCAGAGACAGCCGACGACTACCAATCAAATGCCGCGTTTGCTCCGTCAACGGACAGTGGAGACTGACGACATCCGCCTGAGCCAATCCTTCATCAAGCGCAATCCTGTCTTTCGCACAGGTGAGTGAACCGGGAATCGCTGCAATCAAGACTTCCATACCGAATGCTTCAGCCAGACGGCCAACCGCCCGGCCCAGTTCACCGTATCCGACAATGAGTAATTTGCATCCCTGCAATTCCATGATCGGATAATCCAACAGACAAAACATCGGGCTGGCAGACCAGGTGCCGTCCCGACTTGCCTGAGCATAACGTGGTTGTGATGTAGCAAGGGAAAGCATCAGTGCAAATGCATGCTGTGCGACACTGGCCGTACCGTAACCGGTCACATTAGTGACCGTGATGCCCAGCTGCCTGGCCGCCTCGAGATCAACATTGTTCATCCCGGTTGCCATCACACCGATGTAACGTAACGCCGGAAATGCCTCCATATGTGCACGGGTGATAACCACCTTATTGGATAACACGACGGCGGAATCCTGAATACGCTCTGCGACCTCTTCCGGAGCAGACATGTCGTATACAGTCCACTCAAGGTCAATATCAATTAATGGCCTGATATCAACGCCTGGTCCCAGTGTTGCCCAATCCAGGATCACCCCTTTCATACGTCCCCCAAACACTCACAACCACAACTTGTTATTTGCGTATCAACTCAGGCCTTGATGCGTTGACGTACCGCTTCAAATAAACAGACACCCGTAGCAACCGATACATTCAAGCTACTCACCGTACCGCTCATGGGAAGGTGTACCAGTGCGTCACAATGTTCACGGGTCAGACGGCGCATGCCTTTGTCTTCAGCCCCCATAACCAGTGCCAGCGATCCAACAAGATCTGTCGTATAAATATTGCTGCTTGCTTCACCAGCGGTGCCAATCATCCAGATGCCACGTTCTTTTAACTCACGCATAGTGCGAGCCAGGTTGGTCACTGTCACCAGCGGCACAGTATCGGCAGCACCACAGGCAATCTTGCGGGCAACGCCATTCAGTGGTGCAGAATTATCCTTGGGCACAACTACGGCGTGTACACCGGCTGCATCAGCCGAGCGCAGGCAGGCACCCAGGTTGTGGGGATCGGTAATACTGTCCAAAATCAGCAGGAACGGTGGTTCACTGAGATTATCCAGCAATTCATAGAGTTCATTTTCCCGATACACCCGGGCTTCACGCACAATGGCAACCACGCCCTGGTGATTCCCGTCTGCCTTGCGTTCCAACCGCTCACGGTCGACGAAACGGACAGGAATACCTGTTTCTTCCGCTTGCTGAATCAGACGATCAATCCGTCCACCCCGTTTGCCCCGCTGGAACCAGATTTCCAGGATCTGATCCGGACGTGTGTCCAGCAACGCCTGGACGGCATGAACACCAAAATAACCTTCGCTACTACTCATTGACTCTCTCCGCCCGGTTATCAAAACCACCGGGCTGCATTACAACTTCAACCAACCATCATCGTGTGACGGGGCGTTTTCTCGGTGTTCGGGACGGTGCTTTACCGCCCCCTTTTTTAGCTGCTGGCTTTTTAACCGCTTTAGAAGCACTGCTTCCTGCGGTTTTTTTAGCGGTTTTGCTGCGGCCTTTCGCCTTTTTGCCGCCCCCCGCTTTACCACTTTTTACCTTCTTCTTACGCGAAGGCTTTTTCCCGGGGCGTTCATCCTCTGCCCTTGCTCCACGGCGTCTGTCTTTTGCTGTCTCCTGCTTACGCACCGGAGCACGGCCTTTACGACGACTCTTTGGTGCATCCGCCAGTTCGAAGTCGATCGTTTTTTCATCCAGATCAACCCGAACAACCCGTACTCGAAGTTCATCCCCCAGGCGGAACATCATGGCGGTACGCTCACCGACCAGACGCTGCTGGGAAGATTCAAAGTGGTAATAATCGCCAGGCAGGTTACTGATATGTACGAGGCCGGTCACATAAATATCGTTGAGTTCAACAAACAGGCCAAAGCCGGTCACTGTCGCTACCAGCCCATCGTAGACCTCCCCGATATGTCCCTGCATATACTGGCACTTCAGGGAATCCATGGCGTCACGGGTCGCATCGTCAGCGCGCCGTTCTGTCATGGAACAGTGTTCACCCAGTGCCAACATATCTGCCGTTTCGTAAGGGAAGATGGCTTTTTTCTTAAGAACCGATGCACCCTCAATCCGCTTAACATGCCGGGACGGCATTTCTGAGCGGATCACATACCGTATGGCACGATGCACCAACAGGTCAGGATAACGACGGATTGGCGACGTGAAATGCGCATACGCCGGATAAGCCAGACCAAAGTGTCCGATATTATCGGGACTATAAACAGCCTGACTCAAGGAACGCAGCAGCATGGTCTGAATAATCAGGAAGTCAGGGCGATCCTTAATACGCTCCAGCAATTGCTGGTAATCGCTGGGTTCCGGCTGACTTCTGCCCGGCAGGAACAGACCCAGCTCCCCCAAGAAGCTGTACAGGTTTTCCAGCTTTTCGCTGCTGGGACCTTCGTGTATGCGATAGAGCGCCGGCAATGCGTGTTTTTCAAGAAACTTTGCCGTCGCCACATTCGCGCAGAGCATACATTCTTCAATCAAACGATGGGCATCATTCCGTTCTGTCGGAACAATCTTTTCAATCTTGCGTTCATCGCTGAACACAATTTTTGTTTCCACCGTATCAAAATCAATGGCGCCGCGTTCTACCCGTCCGGCATGCAGCACCTTGTACAACGTATAAAGGGTATTCAGGTGGGGAACCAGCTTCGCATAGATTTTGGCCACCTGTTGCCCTTCAGGACTTTCCGGATGCTCCAGAAGCGCGCCAACTTCGGTATAGGTCAACCGTGCATGAGACTGAATCAAACCTTCATAAAACTGGTAACCACTGAGCTTGCCACGTGCACTGATGGTCATTTCACAGACCATGGCCAGCCGGTCCACTTTCGGATTCAGTGAGCAAAGTCCATTGGATAGCACCTCCGGCAACATCGGAATCACGTGACCGGGGAAATAAACTGATGTGCCACGGTTCTGGGCTTCATTATCCAGTGCGGTACCCGGCTTCACATAGTGTGATACATCAGCAATCGCGACAAACAGACGCCAGCCACCGCTCCGCTTCTGCTCGCAATACACGGCATCGTCAAAATCGCGGGCATCTTCACCATCAATGGTGACAAAGGGCATCTGTCTCAGATCTACCCGGTTTTTCTTGTCCCGACTCGGGACATTGGGGGAAAACTTACTGACCTGTTCTTCAATCTCTTCCGGCCAGGTATGGGGAATATTGTGGCTGCGGACGGCAATCTCCACTTCCATGCCCGGTGCCATCTTGTCCCCGAGGATTTCCTTGACGATACCTGTCGCCAGTGCACGTCGTGTGGGGTACTCAATGATCTCCACAACCACGTACTGACCACGCAAGGGCAACAGTGGCCCCGGCTTGATCATGATCTCACTGGTCATACGACGGTGATCAGGCTCTACAAACCCTGTACCGTCACGTTCAAAGTACTTGCCGACGACCTGGGTGACACTGCGCTCGAGAATCTCGACCACTGCACAGTAGCGACGGCCACGGTTATCCACATCAGTCTGGCGGACAACGACGCGATCCCCATCATACAATTCGCTCATCTGACGAGACGT
The DNA here is from genome assembly GCA_964291505.2 of uncultured Kistimonas sp. GTDB lineage: Bacteria > Pseudomonadota > Gammaproteobacteria > Pseudomonadales > Endozoicomonadaceae > Kistimonas. The sequence continues at coordinate 174,809 of OZ220221.1, forward strand.
CAGGAACAGGTCATCCCCTTCTCCGTCCGGCAGGACAAAACCAAACCCATCGCGATGCCCCTGAACCTTGCCGGTAATCAGGTCCATCTTGTTCAACAGTCCGAACGCGCCCTTCCGAGTCTGGATCAACTGTCCGTCACGGGCCATGGCAATCAGACGACGACGCAGCGCTTCGACCTGATCGTCATCATCCAGTTCAAATTCCCGGCAGAGGACTTCATGCGTCGCCGGCGCACCCCGTTCATCGAGGTAGTTCATAATCAATGCGCGGCTGGGCACAGGGTTGTCATAACTCTGTTTTTCCTGCTTTGCATTCGGGTCGGCGTCTCTCCACCATTCTGGCATGGGTCATCCTGATCAAATCTGTTTGCCTGAAGCCCTGCCTGCATCGACGCGGATGCCATGGTCGGACTCACTGATAGCCTGTTGCATAGTATACGCAGCCCTCTCGTGACTAGCGATGACGGCTTACCGGTAATTTGCCGGTTTTTCCTGTCAGGTCTACCTTTCCTGCACGGTTGAAGAATCAATAATGCTATCGAGGATAGTCTTTCAATATGCCTGACACGCAGGGTGCCAGCCTGTTCGATAAGCTGACACGTATTGGTATTAATCCCGATCTGGCACGCAGGATGGACAACTCGCTGGATCCTGAACATGTCGCCACCAAAAAGGATTTAATGGTCTTTCAGGAAACGATGCTGCAAATGCAGTTTCGTAATGAGAAAGCGATGTCTGATCTGCGGGAAGATGTTCGCTCCGTGGCTTCTGATGTTAGAGATCTTCGAACAGACATGCATGGCGAAGTGAACTCCCTGAGAGCAGAAATCAAGGAAGTCAGGGCTGAAATGAAAACCGAAATAGCGGCTGTTCGCACCGAAATGCACGGCCTAAGCCGACAATTTTGGATTACTTTTGGCGGTTTGATCACCACCATCCTCAGTGTCTTCGTGGTGAACTGGTATTTCCACGCACTGACGGGTTAACGCGATAGCAAGTTAAGTATACGCCGCCCCGATCAGGAGGCGGCGATACAGTGCCTTAATCAGGCAAACGGATGACGCAGGATAATGGTCTCGTTTCTGTCAGGACCGGTAGAGATAATATCCACCGGCGCACCGGCGATCTCTTCTACACGCTTGATATAAGCACGGGCATTTTCTGGCAGCTCGTCCATGCTCTTGGCGCCGAAGGTAGACTCAGACCAGCCGGGCAACTCTTCGTAAACCGGTGTCAGGGTTTCGTACTCTTCAATATCGATCGGAGTCACGATTTCCTCACCTTCGGCGTTACGGTAAGCCGTGCAAACCTTCACAGTTTCCAGACCATCCAGTACATCCAGCTTGGTCAGGCACAGGCCGGAAACACTGTTGATCTGAATGGCTTGACGCAGGGCAACGGCATCCAGCCAACCGCAACGACGGGGACGACCGGTTGTCGCGCCAAACTCATGGCCTTTCTCCGCCAGATAAGCACCGGTTTCATTGTGCTGACCACCTTCATCCAGCAGTTCGGTCGGGAACGGGCCGGAACCGACACGGGTGGTGTAAGCCTTGGTAATACCCAGCACATAATCCAGGTACAGGGGACCCATGCCACTACCGGTTGCAGTACCACCGGCGGTTGTATTGGAAGAGGTAACGAAAGGATAGGTACCGTGGTCGATGTCCAGCATGGAACCCTGGGCACCTTCAAACATGATGCTTTCACCCTTACGACGGTGATCGTGCAGGCTGTCGCTAACGCGATCAATCATCGGTGCCAGCTCTTTAGCCATGGCCAGTGCTTCATCCAGCTGCTTCTGGAAATCAACGGGCTCGGCCTTGTAGTAGTTCTGCAGAACGAAGTTATGATATTCCAATACAGACTTCAGCTTCTCTGCGAAACGTTCCGGGTGCAGAAGGTCACCCAGACGCAGACCACGACGGGATACCTTGTCTTCATAAGCCGGACCGATACCACGACCGGTGGTACCAATCTTGTCTTTACCCAGTGCCGCTTCGCGGGCCTGATCCAGTGCCACATGGTAAGACAGGATCAGCGGGCAGGCCGGGCTCAGACGCAGGCGCTCACGAACAGGCACGCCACGCTCTTCCAGCTCAGCCATTTCTTTGAGCAGCGCTTCCGGAGACAGTACAACACCATTGCCGATATAGCAGGTTACGTTGTCACGCAGGATACCGGATGGAATGAGGTGAAGGACGGTCTTTTCGCCGTCAATAACCAGCGTGTGGCCTGCGTTATGGCCGCCCTGGAAACGTACGACAGCAGATGCCTGATCAGTCAGCAGGTCAACAATCTTGCCCTTGCCTTCGTCGCCCCACTGGGTTCCCAGAATGACTACGTTCTTGCCCATGATAAAGTCTCAGTAAAAAAAAAATGTCCGCGCGGAAAGACTGTTGTCGTTTACCGGCGGCACCCACCCAGTTCCTTCTGACGTTGACGTCAGCCTGCCGGTATCACCTGCCAGCTGCCGTCTGTCAGTTTCAGTTCGCGATCACATCCGATATCCCGGGCAGACTCGGTTTGCCCCGGTAAACTGTAGATCACTTTTTCGCCCTGTTCGCGCAGGCGCCTGACCACTGTCTTGTCAGCATCAGCCGGCGCCAGAATGCCACGATCAGCCTCTGGTACACCATTACCCAAACGCATCAGGGCTTTCAGATCAGTACTGAAACCCGTGGCCGGGCGTGCCCGGCCAAAAACCTCACCAATGCCGTCATAACGTCCGCCCTTGGCGATAGCCTGCCCTTCTTCAGGCAGGTAGGCGGAGAACACGACACCCGTATGGTAGTTATAGCCCCGGAGTTCAGAGAGGTCGAAATAGAGTTCAACCTGTGGATATTCCTCTGAAAGGTGATCCGCAATCGTCTCCAGGGTCTCGATAGCATCAATGACGGATGCAGGTGCATCAGCCAAAGTCGTTCTTGCGTCACTTAGAATCTCTCGCCCACCACTGAGACCTGACAACTCTGTCAGCATACGCCCAATAGCAGGAGTAACGGCCCAATCGGCCAGATATTGCTGAATCTCCGGGTTCGCCTTGCGCTGCAGAGCGTCGAAGAGTTCTGCTTCCTGAACAGCATTCAGACCGGCGGCGCTGGTCAGCTGCCTGAAAATATCCACATGGCCAAGATCCACGTGAGGATTCTCAATACCGACAGCCACCAATGTTTCCAGCATGAGGCTGATGACCTCAATGTCACTGGCTACACCGGCATGGCCATACAGCTCGGCACCCACCTGAATCGGTGTTCGTGATGCGGCAAGCGAAGCCGGCCGGGTATGGAAGACACTGCCCGCATAACAAAGACGGGCAGGCGCCGTGCGATTCAGCGTATGTGCGTCCATCCGTGCAACCGCAGGGGTTGTATCTGCACGTAATCCCATCATGCGACCGGTCAACTGATCGGTAATCTTGAACGTCTGCAGTTCCAGGTCATTACCGGCTCCTGCCGAGAGAGATTCCAGAAATTCAATATGCGGTGGTATCACCAGTTCGTAGCCCCAAGAGGCATACAGATCCAGTAATGTCCTGCGCATGGTTTCCACCTGCCACGCCTGGGGCGGCAGCACTTCCTCAATACCGTCGGGTAGCAGCCAGCGGTCGGCTATTGTCATGATTCTGCTCTCGCTTGCTAACGGTTCAACGCACCAGATACAGCAGCAGCGTACCTGCCAGCATGCTGATCAGACCACAGATTCTGAGGGTACGGTCATCCACCGTCGCCAGTTGTTCAACCAGACGACGCCAGCGCTGCGGATAAAGGAAGGGAAGAATACCCTCCAGCACCAACAGCAGGCAGAAGGCTACGATAAGTTCATGCCAGAAACTCATACATCTCTCTGCAATCTGACCCGTACGACGCACATGAAAAAACCGGGCTTTCCCCGGTTTGCGCAATCATACCATCCGACCCGTGCGGGGTACATAAAAACGCCCGGATGGTTCCGGGCGTTTTTATCACAGGGCGTGTTACTGTTTGCCTGTTGCGCTGTTCATGAACTGGAAGAACTCGCTGTCAGGCTCCAGCAGCAGGATATCCGAGCTGCTGTCAAAGGTATCGCGATAAGCCTTCAGGCTACGGTAGAACGAGTAGAACTCGGCATCCTCACCATAAGCCTTCGAGTAAATCGAAGCCGCCTTGGCGTCGCCATCACCGCGAATCTTTTGTGAGTCACGGTAAGCCGCAGCGATAATCACCTGACGCTCACGATCGGCATTTGCACGAATCGCCTTGGCCATCTCGCTACCCTTGGAGCGATACTCCTGGGCTTCCTTACGACGCTCGGAAGACATCCGGTCAAAGACCGAGTCGCTGACCTGGGGGGGCAGGTCGATCTTCTTGACCCGTACGTCCAGGACCTGCATACCCAGGCGCTCAACCGACTTGTTCAGGGTCTGGGTAATTTCGGTCATCAGCTCATCCCGCTGACCGGAAACCACCTCGTTCAATGTCAGGACACCAAACTTCTCCCTCAAACGTGAACCCGCACGCTGAGACAGCAGGGTGTTGGCACGGAACGCATCACCGGATGTGGACCGGTAAAACTCCTGAACGTCCGCGATACGCCACTTGATGTAGGCATCAACGATTACGGCTTTCTTCTCCTGGGTGAAGAAACGTTCCTGTGGTACATCCAGTGTCTGGATACGACCATCGAAGACGCGCAGTTTGTCAATGAATGGCACCTTGAAGTGAAGGCCAGGCTTCACATCCGGCCTGACGATTTCACCAAAGCGCAGCAGTACCGCACGCTCACGCTCTGACACTACATACACACTGCTAAGCACACCCAGCAGAACAACACCAATGAGGATCAGGGCAGTCATGGCTTTAGAGTTCATCGTACACTCCTCCCTGTCCGGGCATTGGAGGCGCGACGGTTCAATTCGGCCGTGACGCGATCCGTCAGCTCATCCAACTCCTGCGTGGTCAGCTCGCCTGAGGTGCTGGCAGAAGAACTCTTCTTCTGATTCTCCATCAGCTTATCCAGCGGCAGGTACATCATGTTGTTACCACCTTTGACATCCACCAGCACCTTACTGGTTGAGCCAAGAACATCCTGCATTGTGTCGAGGTAAAGACGCTCGCGGGTAACACCGGGCGCTTTCTTGTATTCCGCCAGTAACTTGGTGAAACGTTCCGCCTCACCTTCTGAGCGGGAAACCACTTCCTCACGGTAACCATTGGCTTCCTCAATGATACGCTGGGCATCACCTCGGGCTTCCGGTACCACCTGGTTGGCGTAGGCTTCCGCTTCGTTCTTGGCACGTTCCTCGTCCTCACGGGCACGGATAACGTCATCAAACGCTGCCTGTACCTGCTTGGGCGGATGCGCACTTTCCACGTTGACCTTACTGATGTGAAGACCCGTGCCGTAGCTGTTCAGGTAAGCCTGCAGACGCTCTTTGACTTCATCGCCAAGCACCTCACGACCTTCCGTCAGCACCGAGTGCATTTCGGAACTACCAACAACATGACGCAATGCACTCTGAGTTGCCTCTTTCAAGGCTTTGTCAGGGTTCGCGACATTCAGCACATAATCTTTCAGATCGGAAATGTTGTACTGGACCGACAACGCCACCTCGACGATATTCTCATCTTCGGTCAACATTTCCTGGCTGACCGGGTACGAACGGTACTCAGTCACCACATCCTGAAACTTGGTTTCAAAAGGCGGGAAATACATATGCAGACCCGGGTCTACAGTCTCTACATATTTACCAAAGCGGAGGATTACCGCACGTTCCTTTTCATCAACCACGTAAACTGCATTGAACAGATACGCCACAATCGCGATGACGACTGCGCCGACCACCAGGCCGCCACCGCCTCCACCACCGGAAGGACGCTTGCCTGAAGAAGGGCCACCCTTGCCACCAAAAATACCGCTGAGCTTCTGTTGAAACTTGCGTAGTGCCTCGTCCAGATCCGGCGGCCCCTGGTTACCACCACGGTTTCCGCCACCCCAGGGATCCTGTTTGTTTCCACCCGGCTCGTTCCAGGCCATAGAGTTCTCCGTCGTCAGAGTTGTACAACTACTGTCTGAGCATCCTGCAAGGATACAGGGAAAGAGCGGTGCCGCCACTACTATCGGATAAACATCCGAAAGCCGGTACGGCATAACGGCAGTTGCCCCTGGCATCCGCAGCCTTGTGGCTACGTTCCTGATTGCCAATAACGCAGATTGTAGAGTTTCACGGATACCGGAAGCAACCGTGCGCGGTCAGCGAACACCAGAATAGCAAAAGACCGGGCACGGATACGTACTTACCGACAAGGCATCACTATAACACTTTGTACCGTATTACCAATGCTATCTGGCCGAATTAATCCTGCTCAATGACGTAGGCAGAGGCATCCAGCCCTTCCTGGTTGAGCAGCCGAACCAGCTCGTCACGGGGCATGCGTATCTCCACCAAAGGCTGTCCGTTGTCATCATATGACTCGGACTGAACCACGCCCATGGCATACAGACGTGCACGTAACCGTCCATTACCAAAACCCAGCGGCACGCATTCATGGACAATGTCGCCAGCCAACAGCTCAGCGACGGCCTGGTGTACCAGTTCAAGCCCCTGCCCATTCATCGCAGAGATCCAGACCCGACGGGGTCGCCCCTGTTCATCCCGATCAATGTGAGGCTCGACGCCCGGCATCAGGTCTATCTTGTTATAGACATCCAGACGTGGCAGTTCATGGGCACCAATTTCTTCCAGCACCAGAGACACCTGATCCATGTTCTCCTGCCGCTCCGGATCATGACTGTCGATCACGTGCAGCAGCAGATCAGCACCGGCTGACTCTTCCAGAGTTGCCCGGAACGCCTGCACCAAATTATGCGGCAAATGACGTATAAATCCTACCGTATCAGCTAGAATGACAGATCCAAAATCTGCCATCTGAATCTTACGCAGTGTTGGATCAAGGGTGGCAAATAGCTGATCCGCAGCATAGACATCGGATTCGGTCAGCACGTTAAAGAGTGTCGACTTGCCCGCGTTGGTATAACCCACCAGTGACACCACAGGTATCTCTGCCCGCTTACGGGAACGCCGGCTTTGATCCCGCTGACTCTTTACCTTCTCCAGTCGGCGATGAATCGATTTGATTCGCGCACGCAGCAATCGTCGATCCGATTCCAGCTGTGTTTCACCGGGTCCACGCAGACCTATCCCACCTTTCTGACGTTCCAGGTGAGTCCATCCACGTACCAGTCGGGTACTCATGTGTTCCAGCTGTGCCAGTTCGACCTGCAGCTTACCTTCATGGGTGCGGGCCCGCTGGGCAAAGATATCGAGGATAAGCCCCGTCCGGTCAACCACCCGACATTTCAGCTCTCGCTCCAGGTTACGTTCCTGGCTGGGACTCAGTGCGTGGTTAAACAGGACAACATCCGCCTCAGTCGCAATCACATACTGACGGATCTCTTCCAGTTTACCGATACCGACAAAATAGCGGGGGCTGATGTTACCACCCGGTACCGTTAAAAAGGCGGCTTCTTCAACACCGGAGGAACGCACCAGTTCACGAAATTCGGAAGGATCTTCCCTGTCCTGTTCGTTGTAGCATTCAGGGTGCACCAGGACCGCTTTTTCACCACCTTCATGGCGCTCGAAAAACAAACTACAGCTCCTGATTAATCAATGGGTAGGCGCAATATGCACGCACTGACCGGTACTCGGCAACAACAAAAAACCGGATACCGTAAGAAACGGTATCCGGTTTTTTGTAAATCCTGTTAGGAGAGGTACGGAACTCGCCCGGGCGATTGGTTGGAAACAGCTCGAGATTCAGAGAGCACCAGACCTCAGGATTCAGTCCTGAACGTCTTGTCCGGGTTCCTGCATGGGCAGACGAACGGGACGACCGGGAACTACAGTGGAAACTGCGTGCTTGTAGACCATCTGGCTGACAGTGTTCTTCAGCAGGATAACGAACTGATCGAAAGACTCAATCTGACCCTGCAACTTGATGCCGTTAACCAGGTAAATGGATACGGGTACTCGCTCTTTGCGAAGAACGTTGAGGTAAGGGTCTTGTAGGGAATGCCCTTTTGACATTTCCGTACTCCTTCTTATTTATCGAATTATTTAAAGCCTGTGCTCTAGTCCGGTAAGACTGTATACCTAGAGTAGCATGTTCTTCCTGTTCAGACAGGAAATTGATTACGCTACATACAGTCTGCAAGGGTCGAGCAACCTTAGGTCAGGCACCTTATACGTACAATAAGTAATACTAGCTACTGCATGGCTACCTTGCAGAGGACATCCAATAGCACGTAAGCCGCCAGCCCTTCAGCTGATCAACCGTCCGAAAAAACCATATCCTCTATGTGAGGTTAGGGGTGATGACTTTCAAGGCGTCATCCACCAGATTCGGTGACAGGCTGTCGAGCCAATGAAGATCAGGCCAGCTCCGCAACCAGGTCAGCTGACGTTTGGCCAGTTGCCGTGTTGCGATCACACTACGTTCGACCATCTCTTCGAATGTTAGTTCCCCTGCCAGATGCTCCCATGCCTGCCGGTAGCCGACAGAGCGAATTGCTGGCAGTTTGCTGTCCAGATCGCTGCGGGCATATAAATGTTGCACTTCATCCATAAAGCCCTGCTCAAGCATCTGGTGAAAACGCAGCGCTATCCGCTCATGTAAAACCTTGCGTTCTTCAGGGGCAACCGCCAGATTGACCAGGCGATAGGGGAAACCTTCATCCATTTCCTTATTATCAGCCTGCTCTGCACGCAGCTCTGTCATTGTCCGGCCACTGACAAGATAAACTTCCAGTGCACGAGAGAGCCGTTGCGGATCTGTCGGGTGAATCCTTGCCGCCGAGACCAGGTCAACCGCTGCCAGCCTCGCATGCACAGCAGGCCAGCCCTCGCGCTCTGCCTGTGCATAAATATCCTGACGTACCTGTTCATCCGCTCCCGGTAATTCCGCCAGACCATCCCGCAGGGTTTTGAAATACAACATGGTGCCACCGACCAGCAGCGGAATACGTCCTCTACCAGTAATCTCTGCCATCTCTCTGAGAGCATCTTCACGGAACTCTGCCGCAGAATACGGCTCGGACGGATCACGAATATCAATCAGCCGATGGGGTGCCTTGGCCAACAATTCAGCATCCGGTTTGGCAGAGCCAATATCCATTCCACGATATACCAGGGCAGAATCAACACTGATGATGTCACAAGGCAGCTGTTGCGCGAGCGATACCGCCAGATCCGTTTTCCCGGAAGCAGTTGGCCCCATGAGGAAGATGGCGAGTGGTTTGCGGTTATCGGTCATAAAACAAGTACAACGATTATTCATTCAAAAAAATTAAGCCGGGCATTCTAATAGAAACCGCCAGCCAAGGTGATCCTTTTCTATTATCTTTTCGTCTTACAATGACTTGCCCCCGAACACCCAGCCATTAGAATGCCGCCCCTTTCTTGTTTGATAAGCGTTTTCAAGGATGTCATGGCCAATTTTAATACCCACCTCAGTCTCGCGGGCATTGGCAGTGGTTTACTGGCCAGTGCTGCGATAGCGGCCGGTGTATCGACGACCAGTGAAGGCATGGTGCTTTGGCTTACTGGAACTCTGGGCGGCCTTCTCCCAGATGTGGATGCAGACAATTCCTCATCCCTGAAAGTGGTGTTTAACTGCATTGCCCTGCTGCTAACAGTGGTGATTATTGTGCGCCTCAGTCACACCCAGCCATTGACACAAGTCTGGTTGATTATATTAGGCGTCTATCTCTGTCTGCGCTGGCTCGCATTACCGCTGTTTAAACAATTCACGGTACACCGCGGCAGTTGGCATTCGCTGTTAACAGGGCTGACGCTCAGCTTACTGGTAACCGATATCGCCTGGCATGTCATCGGTGTCAGCGCCACGTTTGCCTGGTTGCTGGGGATTTTTCTAGGAATTGGTTTTCTGATCCATTTGTTGCTGGATGAGATCTATGCGTTTGATATTTCCGGCACCCGATTCAAGCGTTCTTTCGGATCCGCCTGTAAACCAATCCCAATCAGTCAGCCCATTGTCTCAGGTGTTTTATTGTTATTCTGCGCCGTACTGGCAACCTGGCTTCCACCAGTTGCCGTGCTGAAAGCCAGTCTGGCTACCTTCAAGACGATTCCACTTTAGCGTCCACGCAGAAACAGTTTGTCCAGTTCATCCAGAGAGAGTTGCGTCCAGGTCGGGCGCCCGTGGTTGCACTGGCCACTGCGCTCCGTGTGTTCCATATCCCGTAGCAGCGCATTCATTTCTGGCACGGTTAAACGACGATTTGCACGTACAGAGCCATGGCAGGCCATTGTCGCCAGCAACTCATTGATATGGGCGTCGATTCGATCGCTGGCACCATGCGCAGTGAAGTCTGCAATGACATCGCGCACGAGTTTTTCAACATCGGCACCGCGCAACAATGCAGGGATCTGTCGTACGACCAGTGTTTCAGGCCCCATACGCTCAAGCACAAAACCGAGACGACGAATCTGTTCGTCATGTTCTTCGGCAGCATCCGCTTCTCGACTGCTGACGGCCAGAGAATCAGGCACCAGCAACGGCTGTGTTTTGATGCCCTGCTCATGCCAGGCCGTTTTCATACGCTCATAAGTGATACGCTCATGGGCGGCATGCATATCCACCAGCACCAGACCATGCTGGTTTTCAGACAGAATATAAATGCCTTTTAACTGGGCTACGGCAAAACCTAACGGCGGAATATCTTCATCATCACCAGCAGGCAATGAAACTGAAGTTTGTCCGATCACTGGGTCGCTGGACGCTTCAGCAGGTTCATGCAGGTTACAATAGGCATTCAATTGCTCACGCACCGGCATCGATTCAGGTTTACGCTCTGCTGAAAAGCTGTAACTCTGGCGTGCAGGCGAAGCACTACCAGCTGCTGACAATGAAGACGCAGCAAAAGAGGATGTGCCAGTAGATGGTTGCTGCAACACCATCCGTTCCTGCCCACTGAATTCACCGGCATCAATTCCACTGATCGTCGCCGGTTTGGACTGTGCAACCGGAGGCAACTGATCTTCAGGGCGCACTTCCGCCAATACCCGATTGAGCGTGCTGTAAAGGAAGTTATGCACCATACGGCCATCACGGAAACGCACTTCATGTTTTGTAGGATGCACATTCACATCCACCTGCGCCGGATCCAGTTCCAAAAAAAGAACAAACACCGGATGACGACCGCCGTACAACACATCGCGATACGCCTGCCGAACAGCATGGGCAACCAGCTTGTCCTTAACCGTACGACCATTGACGTAAAAATACTGCAGATCGGTCTGGGCACGGGAAAACGTCGGCAAGCCTACCCAGCCCCAGAGACGCAAGCCCGATGCCTCAACATCCACTGCCACGGCATTCTCGATAAACTTTGCACCGAAGATGCTGGCAACACGACGCTCTTTTTCAGCCTGGGTTTTCGCCGGTCGTAACTGATGAATCACTCGCTGGTTATGACGCAGGATGAACCCGACATCGTAACGGCTCAGCGCTAACCGTCGGATCACTTCCTCCAGATGGCTGAACTCCGTCTTTTCAGTCCGCAGAAACTTGCGCCGTGCCGGCGTATTGAAAAAGAGATCCCGGACTTCAACCGTAGTGCCCACCGGATGCGGCGCTGGCTTCTGGATCGTTTCCATGTCACGTCCTTCGGCAAACACCTGCCAGCCAGATTCCTGCCCTTCGGTATTCGATGTCAGGGTCAAACGCGCTACGGAACTGATACTGGCGAGCGCTTCCCCGCGGAACCCCAACGTCCCTACCGCTTCCAGGTCTTCCAATGCGCTGATCTTGCTGGTCGCATGTCGACTCAGCGCAAGCGCCAGGTCATCCTGGGGAATACCGTGACCGTTATCACGAATCTTGATCTGTTTAACGCCACCGGCTTCTACATCCACTTCCAGACGATCAGCCCCTGCATCCAAGCTGTTTTCCAGCAATTCCTTAACCACGGATGCCGGACGCTCCACCACCTCACCGGCGGCGATCTGGTTGGCTAGACGGGGGCTTAACAAATGGATTTTGCGCATGATACTCGGCAACGGGAAGCACTCTATGAATTCAGCCCAACATTATGCACCACTGCTGGCAGGAGTCGTAGCGCAAGCTGAAAATATCCGGGATGTTAACGCCCGAGGTATTTGTCCTCATTGAAGGTTCGCACGATATCCGGTGCAAATACGGTAGCGGCCGTTACCACAGTGCCATTCAGGAATCCTTCAGGGAAAGCCAGCATATACAGGTAGGGGGTGATATTCGCCAGTGAGGCATGCAGCAATTCGGCGCCTGGCCAGAATGATAATCCGATCAACAGGGTGGCACTGACGATAACTGACAGGATCGCACCGATAAAACCACCACCTAACATATAGGCATAAAGGTTCGCAGACGGCAGTTGTTCAATGATCCAGAGTACCAGGCGGCTGATAGTTGCCGGCAGGATCACAATTAACAACAGGTTAACACCCAGCACATAACCATCAGACAGCCCCAACAATAACAGGCCAAACTGGGCAATGCTTCCGGCAATAACCGCAAGGCTCCAGCCAAACAGTACAACAACTGCAGTGATACCCAGCATATGAATGGTAAGGCCGGTTCCCGTTAATCTGACACCCAGTATCCAGCACCCGAGCAATAACAGCATGGCGGCATAAAAACAGTGCTGCCTTGACGCTTTTGCCTGCAACGCGCGCCATGGCGCAAACCTGACTGCGAGCAATAAAGCAGCCATGACAGGCATCATGGCACTGTAAGCCAGACTCGCTGGAATCAACGTTTCATCAACCAGCATGTTCAATCCATTTAATGGTTTCTACAACCACCTGACAGGTATACAACGGCAACCCTCCTGACAGTATTCTCATTATGATGACGCACCGTATCAGCCCTTCGATCAAATGCCATACCCCCATCAGACAGCAGGAATCATCATAACGTTACTATGCCTGACCATACTGTCATGAATTTTTTAAGGAAATAGCTCACTAAGCGGATAGACGCACTATCTTGTTGTCTCAGGCTGATCAATCAGACCTAAGAGTTTGGAACACCGTGTTTGCATAAAACGGCTCATATTCATTGATACGAACAAGGAGGACAGCCTGATGAAATTGCAGTATTCATGGCTCAAAACACTAGTATTTCTTTTAGGTTTATCTCTCACTTGCAATGTAAACGCTAACCTCGTCATCCTACCGCCGGGTGGCAGCCTTTCATTGGATGAAGTCCATGGTAACCAGATACAAACAACCACTGTTTACTGCAATGCTGACGATATTCATGAGCGTACCCGTTTTTCCATTCGCCAGGAGGGATCCCACTATCTGGTGTTGATGGACAATGAGATTGCCGAAACCTGCTATTTCTTCAGTGATGCACTGAAAACAGTAAATAAACTGGCAGCCCATATGAATGCATGGGACATTGAGCCGGCACGTTGCAGTATCAAACAGGAGGGCAGCCACTACCTCATAATGATTGACAAGAATGCAGCAGAAACCGTCTATTTTTTTAATGAGGCTTCCAAGACACTACAGAAATTGCGTGAAACAGGTATCTGTCGATAACTCCATTTTTTACACAAACCTCACCTAAACACATAACGCGCTTAAGGCATAAATCAGGCACCAAACCTGCAATTTAGCTTGTTGTATAACAGGCTCAAACAGACCACATAAAAACCCAATATTTATGCAAAATATGGTGTTATTAACCACCAAAAAACGTCAACATCAGAGTACTCACTAAATATTCCAAAGTAGTCATAAATACTCATTACCCCAATCTAAAGTGGCTTGCTAACCTGCCCATACAGGTAAAATACCGTTGTCAGCAATCGCCTGCGACGGATCGAATCATACCAACCGACATTCCGAACCAGACACGATCAATACCAGCCCCAATCAAGGCTGGCGGTCGTGTATACGTCGTTATGATCGGTTCAAATCAGACATTGCCAAATTGCCATGAAAAAACAGAGCTTTTTTGAAGTGCTGTTGGTCATACTGCTCATCACCGCAGTCGGGCAGATGACCAATACGATCTATGTACCGGCACTGCCCATGATGGCCAATGACCTGCAGGTGCTTCCTTCGCAGGTACAGGCGGTTATGGCGTTCTATTTGATTCCTTACGGGCTGTCGCAGTTCATTTATGGGCCGCTATCTGATCGCCTGGGCCGTAAACCTGTCATGTTGATGGGTCTGATTGTCTTTTTGGCAGGTTCCATCATGGCGGTCATGTCGAGCCGGTTTGAGTTCCTGCTGGCCGCCAGCTTTATCCAGGGCATGGGCACGGGCACCGGTGGCGTTATGGCGCGTACCGTTATGCGTGACCTGTATTCCGGCCGCGACCTTCAGATGGCGAACAGCTATGTGAGCATGGGCCTGATATTTACACCGCTGGTTGCACCTCTGCTCGGCGGCTGGCTGACCGAAAGCTGGAACTGGCAGGCAAACTTTGTGTTTCTGACCGTTTTCGGCGCCATAGTCTGGGCCGCTGTTGCCCTGATGTTCAGGGAAACCTGCCCGGAACAACCGGCACGCACCAGCGTTATCCACAGCTACAAGACCGTATTGGGCCACGAGCAATTCCAGGGCTTTATCCTCTGCCTGATTGCGACCTTTGCTGGCATTGCCGTGTTTGAAGCCGCTTCCGGCGTCCTGTTCGGCAATGTTCTGGGCTACGACGCCAGTACAACGTCATTGTTGTTTATTGTCCCGATCCCGGGTTATCTGCTGGGTTCCTGGCTGGCGGGCAAGCTGGCTGACCGACACAGCATGAGTCAGGTCATGCTGCGTGGCATTCTGTTGTTGCTGGCCGGTGCTATTGGCCTGTTATTGCCGGGGCTGTTTGGTCATATCAGCGCGGTTGCCCTGCTGATTCCCGGTTTTCTTTACTTCATGGGAACAGGCATTGTGTTCCCAACCGCCACAACCGGTGCAATTGAGCCCTTCCCCACCATGGCGGGTGTCGCGGGCGCAGTGTTGGGCGGTCTGCAGAACCTGGGGGCAGGACTGGTTACCCTGGCAGCTTCAATGGTACCCATGCACAACCAGGTACCGCTGGGCATTATCCTGCTGGTCCTGAGCCTGATGGTGACGTCCGTGTACCTTCTGAGGCTAAGAAGTACCGACAACAACCTTCATATGGCTGCCGGCGGTTAAACGTTTGATCACGATAGCCTTGCCAAGGGGCAAGGCTATCTCCACTCAATGCTTCCGCCAGGACTGGGTCTGTAGCAGTAACTTTCGGCTGAACAACCAGTACAGCACTTTCACCGCCAATGATGTCAGCATAATCATGACGCCCATGGCAGCCGCTGGCGCAATATCCCCCGCATCATCCATATTCATGACGGCCACCGAGGCCAGCATGGTATCCGGCCCGTACAGGAAGACCACAGCTGATACTGTTGTCATCGCATTCACGAACAGGTACATGGAGATATCCAGTACCGCCGGCAGACAAACCGGTAAGGTCACCCGCAGGAATGTGCGATAAAACGGCACCTTCAACGATGCCGATACCAGCTCAAACTCAGAATCAATCTGTTTCAGCGCCGTGGTTGCGGTCAGATGACAGACCGTAAAGAAATGCACAATGGAACAGATGACCAGAATGGTCATGGTACCGTAGAGACCATTCAACGGATTGTCGGGATGATTGAAGAAGAAGATATACCCCAATCCCAATACCATCCCCGGAACGGCAAGCGGGATCATGGCCATCATCTGATTGATGGTCCTTAACACAGTCAGTCTGCGACTTTTCTCCACCAGATAGGCATTCACAAACACAAGCACCGTACCAAACAGCGCCGTGAGTCCTGCCATCAGCAACGAGTTACGATACGCCTCCCAGCCACCGCCATCCATCAGGTCAAACTGGTAATTGTTGAGCGACAACTCCATGTTATAGGGCCAAAAGGTCACCAGCGACGCATACACGGACATGCCGATCATTCCAAGAATCATCACCACAACCGGCAGACTGAAGAGGACAGCCAGCAGATTCGTCAATGGACCAGACTGAGGCTCAAGCGGCACAGAACGGCTGGTGAGTTGCGCATGCTGTCGACGCTGTACATACCGATCACCAGCAAACGCCAACAGTACGGGCAATAGCATCAAAACACCCACCACAGCTCCCATACTGAAGTTTTGCTGGCCAATGACCTGCTTGTAGATATCCGTCGCCAGCACGCTGTATTGACCGCCAATGACCTTGGCGACACCAAAGTCAGTAATCACCAGGGTGAACACCACAAAGGAAGCACTGAATAAACCGTATTTCACAGAGGGCAGGGTTACAGTAAAAAATGTCCGTAGCCGTCCGGCGCCCAACGCACGGGATGACTCGTATAGCCGGGCATCACCGGTTTCCAGCGCCGTGGTAAGAATCATGAGCGCATGGGGAAACGTCCAGAAAACCGATCCGATAATAATGCCTGTCGGCCCATAGATACTGCCGCCCATCAGCCACGAATTCAGTACGCCCTGGTTCCCGAAGAGATACACCAAACTGATGGCAGGTAACAGAGATGGCGCCAACACAGGCAGCATGGCAATGGTTTTCAACAGGTTACGTCCCGGCAACCGGGTGCGCGTCAGCACCCAGGCAAACCCGAACGACAGGGTAATCACAATCACCGTTGAGCAGACTGCCACATACAGCGAATGCCCAAACGAGCGCAGCAGGGAGGGTGTGGAAAAATATTGGATAAAGTTATCCACACCAATAAACAGCCCCTCCTCCGACATCACACTGCGGGATAACAGCGCATACAGGGGCAATATCAGGGTAACCAGTAATATCAGGCAGGCAATCACCAACCCGAGAATACGCAGGCCACGTTCACGATCCCAAGTGCCTGCAAAAGCTTCATAGACAGATTTACGATCGGGAATGACGACAGCGGTATTCTGCATAAGCACCTCAGGCGGCAAACAACCGAATATGCTGGCTGGGCAGTTTGACCCCCATCCAGGTACCCGGCTGCAAATTCAACGTTGACTGCTGCCGGCTGCTGAGATCGACCATCACCCGGTCTTCCGAACCATCCAGACGCAGGCGTGAGCGCACTAATCCACCCTGGAATTCCACACTTTCAAGTTCGGCGGATAACATGGCGTCATAGCCGACTGGAACAAGCTCCACCTCTTCAGGCCGAATCGCTAAATTCACCGACGTATCTGTTTCTAAGCCGTGTTCTGCGAGACAACAAATAGAACGCCCCGCCAATAACAGTTCATCAGGCTTGACCAAAGTCCCCGGCAGAAAGTTCATTACCCCCACAAAATCCGCTACAAACGGCGTCGCGGGAGAAAGATAAACGTCATTGGGCGTACCCACCTGCTCAATAACGCCATGGTTCATGACTACCACTCGATCTGCCATGGAGAGCGCCTCTTCCTGGTCATGGGTCACCATGATGGTGGTGATACCCAGCTCTCGTTGCATCCGTTTGATCTCTTCCCGGAGGTTGGCGCGCACCCGGGCATCCAGCGCAGACAGCGGCTCATCCAGTAACAGCAGCCCCGGTTCTGTGGCCAGCGCCCGCGCCAGTGCGACCCGCTGCTGCTGACCACCGGACAACTGCGCCGGGTATTTATGTCCGGCATCGGGCAATCCGACGGTTTCCAGCAAACCCTCAACCCGAGATTGAATCTGGCTTTTGGTCAGCTTCTTTCCCTGCAAGCCGTAGGCAATATTTTTGGTCACTGACAGGTTGGGGAACAGTGCATACGACTGAAACACAATGCCGAAGTCCCGCTGTTCAGGCGGCAACCGACTGATATTTCGCCCTGCCTGCCAGAGTTCCCCGGTATTCTGCTGCTCCAGCCCGGCGATAATCCGCAACAGTGTCGTCTTACCGCAGCCGGATGGCCCCAGGAAACAGACAAACTCCCCTTCACGAATCGAAAGGTCTATCTGATCCAACGCCACGAACTGGTCGAAGCACTTTCGAATACCGGACAGCCCGAGATAATTCCGTGTCTGCGTCATTCTCATGCCTTGTACCCTACCGTTCAGCTATTCAGAAAATCGTTTAAACCATCGACAGCCAGTGCCAGGCCGGTGGTCATACCCGTTCCGCCTGCACCATTGACCAGCAGAACACCGGGCGTGATCTCACGCTGGAAACAGTGACCTGCTTTCGCCTTGGCGTAATACCCCGTCCAGCGCTCCATCACGGTTGATGTCGGGAGGTTCAGGACATCCCTGCTGCCAGCCTGAATCAGCTGCTCAATCTGCGCCTTATGAAAGGGCGAGATCTGCTCATCGTATTCATGGGAATCACCGATCAGGACACTGCCATCATCGTGCTGTGCATGAAGGATATGAATGCCGTAATCCAGGTATTGCCGATAATCCCTTGCCAGACGCTGTTGCAATTGCCCGATCCCGGGACACCCGGCAAATGCCGGATAATGGGCAAGACTCAACCCGGTAATCATCATCGCAGGCAAGCTAAACGCATCAGGCTGAGGCACCGTTCTCAGCATTTGCAACTTGCAGCGCGACAAATGATGTTCGTGAACATCGGGATACAGGGAGTCAAAACCAGCGCCTGTACACACCACAACCTGATGTGCACGAAAGACCTCTCGGGTTGTTTGAATTTCCGGCAAACGGATGTCAGTGACCCGGTGGCTAAACCGGAAATCAACGCCATGCTGTTGTTTGAGATAACGGGTCAGAGCCGGTATCAGCAAGCGAGGATTCAGGGTAATTTCCGTACTTGAAAAGAGTCCCCCCACAACACCTTGGGAGTTCAGCGATGGACACCGTTCCACTATCTGCTGCCTGTTCAGCAACTGGCAGTGATGGCGACCATGCTCTGTGCGCTTACAGAATTCGCTGAGAACCTGCATTTCATCATCATGTCTTGCCACAGTCAGGCTACCGGAGGAGTTACTCCAGAGCGCCATTTCCCTGAGCAGCGGCACCAGCATTTCCCGGCTATGCATGGCTCGACGGTAGCCATCACCTTCCGACATTCCCATGGGCAGGAACATGCCGAAATTCCGAATTGATGCTCCCTCAGCCTGCCGGTCCGCTTCCAGCACCAGCACCTTCAAGCCTTTACGGGCAGCGGCCAGGGCATGCGACAGTCCGAGGATACCGGCACCAACAATCGCAAGATCATACTGTTTCATGGGATCCCCCTAAGCACTGAACCGATCACTGGAGACCAGTCCAATGATTTTCGATCAATATCACCTGGGATCGGACTTACCGTCGTAGCGGCCCTGCCACTGGGCGAGGATGGCCTTGCGGTTATCCGCGGCCCAGCCAAAGTCGTTATCGATCATGATGGCTTCAGGATCCGCCGGGAAATACGGCACCGGCTTTTTGATATCTGGCCGGGCGACAATGGCGTAGCCCTGGTTATACATGCGATTGGCTTTCTCAGAGACTATCCAGTCCATCAGTGTTTTGGCAGCGAATTCCTTTTTGGTGCCTTTCACGATGGCTGCGGCTTCCATCTCCCAGCCCACGCCTTCCGTGGGAAAGACCAGTTCCAGGGGTGCGCCCTTCTTCTTCAACTTGGCGCCGCGGAAGGCAAACGATACCCCGATGGCCGCTTCGCCCGCGGCAGCCAACTTGCAAGGCTTGGAGCCTGAATGGGTGTAGCGGCTGATGTTGGCGTGCAGGCGATCCATATACCCCCAGCCCTGCTGCTCACCAAAGGTCTGGAGCCAGCTGGAAACATCCAGGAAACCCGTACCGGACGAGGTCGGATTCGGCATCACAATATGGCCCTCATAGACGGGCTTAGTCAGGTCTTCCCATGATGTTGGCTTGGGAAGGTTGTGTTTTTTGGCTTCCACGGTGTTGAAGCAAATGGCCGCCATCCAGGCATCCATGCCCACCCAGGAAGGGGTTTCAGCCTTGTCCCTGAAGTTCGGGGACAATTTTTCCAATTCTTTCGGGGCATAAGGCTGCAGTATGTCCTGATTTTTCATCAGCAGCAGGCTGGTCGCCGCCAATCCCCAGATGACATCAGCTTTGGGATTATTCTTCTCCGCCAGCAGCTTGGCGGTGATAATGCCGGTTGAATCCCGCACCCAGCGCACCTTGATATCGGGATGATCCTCGTTAAATTCTGCGGCATAGCGCTTGAGGTCTTCCGCTTCTACCGCGGTGTAGACCGTCAATTCCGTACTCGCGTAAGACTGTGCGGTGAGCCCGAGCATAGCGCTCATCACCAGGGCTGAGAGAACCCGCTTGATTCCAAATCGTTGACTCATTCTCATTGCCTTCCCTTTTCTTGTTCTTTAACAGGTATGGGGAAATAACTTAGTGATGGAAGATGTCGTGGCAATGACAGTAATATGACGCCATCGTGACAGTATTGGTTAATCACCTGAGAAAATGAGCATTAATCGATTGCCAGCAACCCTGTTGTTCCAGCTATAAAAAACACAGCCGATTTAATGATGACCGACCCTCTATTCATTAATTAGCAATGTCGTATTATGCAGTCTGTTATTTTTAACACCCTGATTCTTAATAGCCTTCCTATCTTTGGCATTCTCTTTCTCGACTGGCAGAGTACCGACCTGATTCTGCTATATGGCATCGAAACCCTGTTCATCATGGTCTTTGGGATTATTGCCATTTGCAGGCTGCCCGTTGAGAGCTCAGCAGCCAGTATTTTGAAATTTGCAGGTATCCTGTTCTTTCTCTGCCATTTCGGGGTCTTTTCACTGGTCGTTCTGATTATCTCATTGATGTTTTATTTGGAGGCCGATGTTCAGGCCGAGCCCTTGCTGCTCTGGCTGGCCTTCGCCGCACTGGTCTGGCATCAGGTCAGGGAAATGGAGCAATATGGCGACCAGCCCCAGCCTGCCAGCAGGATATTTACCATGGGATTCAGCCCGTGGTTCCGGATCATTGGCTTCTTCATTGGCATGATTGCTACCTTCATCCTCTCCTCGGAGTGTGAAGACATCAATGATACGTTGAGTTGTAACTTCCACTATGACAGCTAAACAGCAACAGAAGAAGAAACCAGAAACATCAATGATATTCTAATGCTCACCCTCCTGACCCTGAAAATCACCAATGACCTTGTTGCTGATTTTATCCGACACCGGAGAAAACGGTCGGATGCGCAATCGGCGTAAAGCCGTCTGCATCATCAACACGAATTAATGCAGATATAAATCCAGCTACCTGGCTAGAAAAGCCTTTCAGAAAGAGTCGGTGTAACGTGATTCGATAATAAGCTTTGAGGCATGCTGTATTTTTTCCGCCCCATTAGCATAAATTTTCCCGCCACACAGCTGTTTCCAGCGATGGCAGAAAGACAGGTCCTCGGAAAGCTCAGCGTTTTCTAACGGTATCTTATTAAATGGTGTAATAAATTGAGAAAATTTTGACGAGAAAGGCAACTTTTTATAGCGATAGTGATCAACAATATCCGGGCATTTCTCAACCATTGTTTCTATACAGCCTCTGGATATCAGAAGTATACCCGCCCCACAGGCGTCCACTTCAAAGAAGCCATTCCCACAATCATCCACCACATTCCCGATAAATGAGCACGACTTGGCAAAGGCTTTGGGAAACTCCATACCGGATAGAGAATGAAGCTTTTGTAAATCGATATGCCGCCGTGGGGCAATCACACCAACAATATCTTTATCAAAGTCGATCATCTTATCAATCAAGTCACTATTAAAACCCATATCATCATCGATCATGAGGATATAGTCACAATCTTGCTTGTTGTAGAAAAAATGAGAGATAAGATAATTTCTTGAAACGGCGACATCAGCATAATCAACATCCGAAAATGAAAAACGAATCCCGGAAGTATTGGCGGCCGTTAAAACAGAATAGAGACTTCTTACATAACTCCCGGAATAACTTGACCCATAAGATGGCGTAGCAATATTGATTTTTAGGTTTCTTTTTTGTTTTGGAATAAACGGCATCCTCTCCGTTAATATATTGTCGCTCATTTTCCTTTCCAACGGTTTATATAATCCATCAGCAATTCATTGGTTAAATGGCATCTCTTGTTGCATCCTGCAACGCCAGATGCCCTGCCCAGCACCATTAGCACATTTAGCAATGTATTACCGGAAATCCCACATCAGGGGATTTCCAGTAATTGTCCCACCTGAATATGGTCAGCCGCTTTGATGCCGTTAATGCGTCGCAGGCCTGACATGGATACATTGTACCGGGTCGCAATATCCGACAAGGTATCACCGGATTTCACCCGATGCTTGCGTGGCTTGGTCGATGCCAGCAACGTGCCTTTGCTTTTCTCTTGGGCAATCAGCGTGCCCAGTGGCGGCTGTTTGTGGAAGAAATTGCGAATACCGGTGTAAATGGAGCGTGCTATCCGTGTCCGATGGGCATGGGATTTCAGCTTACGAGCATCTTCCGGGTTGGTGATAAACCCGGTTTCCACCAGCATTGAGGGGATATCCGGCGATTTCAGAACGACAAAAGCCGCCTGTTCAACCTGCTTTTTGTGCAGACGATTCTGCCTGCCCAGCTCACTGAGCACCATCTTACCCGCCTTGATGCTACGAGTCTGGGTATCCGTCATGGAGAGATCAAGTAGGACACTGGCCAGCAAGCCATCCTTATCATCCAGGCTGACCCCTTCCTCACCACCGATCAAATCAGAGTTGTTTTCCTTGTTAGCCAGCCAGCGCGCGGTCTCAGAGGTGGCACCCCGTTTAGACAGGGTGAACACCGACATCCCCCGGGCCTGGGGCTGAACAAACGCATCAGCATGGATGGAAACAAACAGGTCGGCCCCGTGTTTCCGTGCAATACGGGTGCGTTCCCGCAGGGAAATGTAGTAATCCCCGGTTCGGGTCAGCTTGGCCTTGAAGCCTTTTTCCCTGTTAAACAGTGCCGCGACCTCTTTGGCGATAGCCAGCGTGACCTCCTTTTCCCGGGCCTTTCCATGACCGATAGCGCCCGGGTCTTCCCCGCCATGTCCGGCATCAATGGCCACGACAATATCCCGCCCCTGAACCGGCGCTGGGGATGACTTTGCCGGTATCGCTGGTTTGGCGCTGGCCTTGCCTTTATCAAACAGGTCTACCACCAGACGGTGGCCATAGGTGGAATTCGGTTTCAGCAGGAAACTGCGCGGACTGACTGCCTCATGCAAATCCAGCACGATACGCACATCTTTATTGTTGCGCTTTGCCCATCGCACTTTGCGGATAGGGGTATTGGTCAGTGTCAGGCTTGTAAGTGACTGCTTAAGGGACGAACCATCCACATCAATGACAAGGCGGCTGGGATTGCTGAGCGAAAAGATTTTGTGATTAACGGAACCAGTGAGATCAAACACCAGGCGCGTCTTTTCCGGCGAGCGCCACAGACGGGCGCCCTCAATGTTGGCGGCATTGGCTATGCCCGCCACCAACAGTAGCAAGACAATCAGGCTTGTGTTTGCCAGACGTCCTAGCATACCTCCTCCACCAACATTCCCTGTCTGTCCGCTATCGTTTTACAGATAGCCCGCCCATGTCCGGTCTGCGGGTCTACCGTGACAATCCGCGCCTCCGGAAGGTATTCGATAGATAATATAATATCGGCGGTCGGAAGGAAGCCCTTACCGCGATCCGGCCATTCAATCAGGCAAAGGGATGGGCTTTCGAAATAGTCCAGGACACCCAGGAAATCGAGTTCCTCAGGGTCACCCAGGCGATAAAGATCAAAGTGGTAAACGGATACCTGCTCCATTTCGTACGGTTCAACCAGAGTATATGTCGGGCTTTTGACGGCCCCTTCATAGCCGAACCCACGCATGACACCGCGACACAGTGTCGTTTTCCCCGCCCCGAGATTACCCTGTAGATAGACAGTGCCATGGCCCTGACAAGCTTCCGCCAATAGACGGCCGAAAGCCACCATGCGAGCTTCACCGGCAAGAGTCAGTTGAATTGTCTCAGACATCGTATTCGACACGTTTCCCATACCATCACCTTAACCGGGAAGGATACCATCGGGAAACCGGGGTAAAAACGCCGTATTTGTCACGAATATCAGCTAATGACACTTTTTGTCCTGAACTCAGGCATTGGCCAGCTGATTCATGCGTCGGCGAATATAGGGCAACAAATCTGTGGCTTTCATACCGATCTGCCCGCCATCCGCTGCACAGTCGTCCCCGGCAGCAGCATGCAACCAGACACCGATTTTTGCCGCCTGATCCATGTCATAGCCTTGCGCCAGCAGACTGCCGATCACGCCACTGAGCACATCCCCCATCCCCGCCACAGCCATGCCGGGATTGCCAGCACCGCACAAAGAGACCGTTTCACCGTCATAAACCAGTGAACCCGCACCTTTTAACACTGAGACACCACCATACTGCTGCTGTAACTGTCGGACGGCCGCAAAGCGGTTAGCCTGAATTTCCGGAATAGACTCCTGCAGAAGCCGACTGGCTTCCCCCGGATGGGGTGTCATCAGCAATGCACGGGAATTACTGCCCAGTAACCGGTTATCTTCAGCAATCAGGTTCAAGGCATCCGCATCCACAAGAATCGGAAGCTCTGACTGTAACAAGCACGCCAGCAACGCTTTGCTCCAGGCTGACTGTCCAAGACCTGGGCCTACAACTACGGCTGATTTACCCGTAAGTAAGGTACTCAAAGTATCAGCATCATTAACACCACGCGCCATGATTTCAGGACAGCGAGCATTAATAGCATCCACATGTGCTTCACGTGTCGCCACTGTCACCAGCCCTGCGCCGGTTCTGAGTGCCGCTTCGGCCGCCATTACGACCGCGCCGCCCATCCCTTCATCGCCCCCGACAACCAGCAGATGGCCATGACTACCTTTGTTGGCATCGGCTAGCCTGGGCCGTATGAAGGCTGCCAGATCCTGCTCCCGCAGCAAATGGGAGGCGGGCATTTCTTTGTTGTAAATTTCATCCGGTACGGCAAGCGAGGCAAAGTTGAGAGTGCCGCAATAACGTGGACCGGCACCGGTCAACAGTCCCTGCTTCAGGCCAATGAATGTCACCGTCATTGCGGCCTGCACTGCTGCGCCGAGGGCTGCTCCGGTATCCGCTGATAAGCCGGAGGGGATATCCACCGCCAGCACAGGACGTTCCGAATGATTGATCATCTGGATGGCATCCAGGTAATAACCCTTAACGTCACCACTGAGACCTGTCCCCAGCATGGCATCCACCAGCACGGTGCCAGTGATCGTTACATTTCGACTCCAGGCTTCCGTAGAACCACCAAGGTCACGGAACCAGTGCCATGCTCGCAGGGCGTCCCCGCTTAATTCATCAGGATGCTTGAGTGCAATCACTCGCACAGGGAGATAGCGCTGGCGCGCGAGACTGGCAATTACGTAACCATCACCGCCATTATTGCCTGCACCACAGAACACCTGCAGGGTGCCACCCCGGGTTAATGCCGGCCATCGCTCCAGCATCCGGTCAAACGCCGACTGACCGGCCCGTTTCATCAATTCAAAACCGTTGATGTGATAATCATTGATGGCAACCGCATCCAGATGCCTGACCTGTTCAGCGGTATACAATGCTTCTGGCAACCACTCGTCCATGGGAGACACGCCCTTTCAGTGACCTTCTTCTTTCATTATATCCATTGCAGCAAAAAAAACGGTGACTTGGCCCCAGTACACAAGACTGTCATTAAAAGTCCACCATTCAAGGTATATGTGAAATCGTCAGCGTATGACGTTCAACTATCCGACTTGCAGTAAACAAAGTCACCAGTGAACAGCTGAACAAATAACATAGCGGCAATGTCAATGAATATTGCTCATATAAACTGGATAACCAAACACCAAATGCCACGAAGAGAGCAAAGCCAATGTTATAGGCAAGCGCAAAACCACTGCATCGAAGACGGGTTGGGAATGAGTCAAGAATAACCCGGGCAAAGACACCACGGCCAAGCGCAGCAAAAATCGCAACAGACATTACAAGCAACCAGAAAAAAACGCCAGGCGGTGAAAAATCAACGAACAAACCCAGGACACTTAACGAACATGTCATTATTGCACTGAAATGGACGATCCATTTGCGCCCCATCAGATCGGACAATTTTCCCCCAAGAATGATAAATGGAATACCAATAGACAGAGACAGCACAAACAGGAACAGGAAATCGCGTTCGGACAGTCCAACAGCAGAGGGAAACAACTTATAAATAGATAACAAGCAGGCTAATGCACCAGCATCCTTCAAGGCTATCCCGATACCTACCAATATCTCCCGATAGTGATAAACCAGTACTTCAACAGGGGGGGAATTATTGCTCCTGCAGAAATAACGATGTGCATCAAGAAATACCCGGGATTCCAGGGTGCACAGTCGGATAGCGTAGGCAATTCCCCCCATAGCCCCACCAAACAGAAACAAGAGGCGCCATCCCCAGGCGACAATATCTGCATCCGATAAAAACAACATCAAAAGCTGACAGCACAGAAAACCCACCAAATAACCAAATTCACAACCCGCGCCAAACTGTGCCACCACATACCCCCTGTTGTGATGGTTACTATTCTCAGAAACAAAGACATACCCGAGTGGTATTTCTCCTCCCGCCGAGATCCCCTGCAGCACCCTGAAAACCATGAGCCAGACATAAGCCACAACACCTTGGCTGTTTGCATCAGGCAACAGTGCAATCCCAAGAGTGGCCATTGACATCAACATGAGTGAGTAGAGAAATGTTTTTTTACGGCCCAGACAATCCCCAAAATAGCCAAACATGATGCCCCCCAGGGGGCGCGCGATATAACCAGTCGATATAACCAGTCACCATCAATCCCGCGGCAAGATAGTCCCCTTGTTTGGCCAAAGGCAGAAACACAGCGGACAGGTAATCCGACAGAAACAGGAAAATAGAAAAATCGTACATCTCAATCGCACCGCCCGCAGCCGTGGCGATGATGGGATAGCGGTAATCACCCTGCATTAACCCATAAGCCCTGTCAGTGGAAAGAATTGAGAAATATAGTCATTTTCATATTTGCCTACCCTGAAATAGTCAGGGGATTTGAAGTAACGCAGCAAATACAAGGTAAAAGCCACGTAACGCATAAAATAGCGACGTACCATGACTTTTCGAATACAACAACATCGCAATACAACCGTAATGCCAGAGGGGGAAAACCAACACTTCATCCGTGAATAATCTGAAACCCGATTGTGCCTATTCCGTCTATTCAATATCGTTTTTAGCGCTTACCCTATATCCTTCGTTTTCATTGTGTTATTGCCATTAAAACTCCGTGACCGATTCAGCCCTTCAAACCAGCCCATCTCCGGACATGCCCGATCTGGCAAACGCCATTAAACAGTGGGGGCGTGAACTTGGCTTTCAGGCCGTGGGGATTACTGACGTTGACCTTGGCGAACACGAGCAGTACCTGCAATCCTGGCTGAGTCGTCATTTCCACGGAGAAATGACCTACATGGCCGACCACGGCAACAAGCGCTCCCGTCCAGCTGAGCTGGTACCCGGCACCCTGCGCGTGATCAGCGTCAGGATGGATTACCTTCCTGCCGATACCAATGCCGTGCGTATCCTCAAAGACAGCAGCAAAGCCTACATTTCCCGCTATTCCCTGGGGCGTGACTATCACAAGGTCATTCGCAAGCGCCTGCAGCAGCTGGCAAGTCGTATTGAAGAACAAGTGGGTCAGTTTGGTTACCGGGCGTTTGTTGACAGCGCCCCGGTACTGGAAAAAGCCATCGCCATGAAGGCAGGTCTGGGCTGGATCGGCAAGAATACCCTGTTGATGAACAACAAGGCCGGCTCATGGTTCTTTCTGGGGGAACTGTTTACCGATCTGCCACTGCCGGTGGATAAGCCAAAGGAAACCATACACTGCGGCAGCTGCTTTGCCTGCCGCGATGTCTGTCCGACGGACGCCATTGTCGGCCCTCACCAGCTGGATGCCAGACGCTGCATCTCCTATCTCACCATAGAGCTGAAAGGCGCCATCCCGGCCGAGTACCGCAAGGCCATTGGTAACCGTGTATTCGGATGTGATGACTGCCAGCTGATCTGCCCCTGGAACAAGTTTGCCAAACCGACGGCGGAAACAGACTTTTTACCCCGGCACCAGCTGGATTCCACCGAACTGGCTGACCTGTTTCTCTGGACTGAGCAGGAATTCCTCGATCGCACAGCAGGCTCCCCCATTCGCCGCACCGGTTTTGAGGGATGGCTTCGCAACCTGGCCGTCGGATTGGGTAATGCGCCCAGTTCCGAAAAAGTGATTACGGCCCTGAAGGCTCGACAGGAGTATCCCTCCGAGCTGGTACGAGAGCATGTCGAGTGGGCGCTGTTACAACACAATAAGGATGGATGTCGTCAACCAACAGATGACGTCTGAGGTTGACCGTTCGCCGCCCCAAAATAGTCACAAAACTGCTCTCTGAGTATGCGCTTATTCAGCTTGCCGGTGGCGGTATAAGGCAGCGTTTTTATCCAGACGATATCATCTGGAATCCACCAGTCTGCCACTTTACCCTGGTACCAGGACGCCATTTCGGCTTTATCCACAGACTCCCCTTTACCCACAGCCACCAGCAGAGGTCTCTCTCCCCAACGGTTATGGGGGACCGCAATCACCGCAGCAGCCGCTACCTCTGGCTGATTCATGGCAATATTCTCCAGCTCAATGGAGCAGATCCACTCACCACCGGACTTGATCAGATCCTTACGCCGGTCTGTGATCATCAGGTAACCATCTGCATCAATGGTGGCAATATCGCCGGTTCGCAACCAGCCAGCCTCATCGTGTGAATCCACTTCGGTCTCTATCTGGTAGTATCGGGAACAGACGGTAGGCGCCCGAACACAAAGCTCGCCCATCTGAAGGCCATCGTGGGGCAGGATATTCCCCTGCTCGTCGACTATTTTCATCTGCACACCGAACAGGGGTGTTCCCTGTTTTAGCGACAAAGAGTCGAGCTCAGCTTGCGATTTATCACAAACCGCAGCCCTGACCCGGTTAAAGGTGCCCACCGGGCTCATTTCAGTCATCCCCCAGCCCTGATGCACAGAAACACCATATTTTTTCATCCGCTCAAACAGGCTGGCCGGACTGGCAGAGCCTCCCACACCAATTTCCTGCAGACAGTCAATACGCTTGCCGCTGGATTCCAGGTAATCCAGCAAAGCCTGCCAGATGGTGGGAACCCCAGTGCTGCAGGTGACCTGTTCCGTGACTATCAGCTTCTGCAGCATTTCCCCGTCGGCCATCTTGGGTCCGGGCAGTACCAGTTTGGCCCCCAGCATAGGCGCGGCATGGGGCATTCCCCAGGCATTAACATGGAACATCGGCACAACCGGCATCACCACATCGTGATCAGAGAGATTCAGGCAATTAGACATAGCCACCATCATGGCATGCAGCAGGGTGGAACGATGGCTGTAAAGAACCCCCTTGGGGTTGCCTGTCGTTCCGGAGGTATAACACAGGGAGCTGGCGGTATATTCATCCAGCACAGGCCAGTCAAAATCCTTCGGTTCATCGGTAATCAGGGTTTCGTATGCGATGGCATGTTTCAGGGACGTGTCCGGCATGGCTGATTCGCTAGTCAAAACCACGAAGCCTTCAACGGCCGTCAAATCAGGCTGCAGCTTTTCCAGCAGGGGAACGAAGAGAGGATCAGTGAAAATCCAGCGATCTTCTGCGTGATTGAGGATATAAAGAATCTGTTCTTCAAACAGCCGGGGATTAACGGTATGGCAAATAGCACCGGCACAGGTAATAGCGTAATAAATCTCCAGATGGCGGAAGTCAGTCCACGCAAGGGTGGCAATCCGGTCTCCTCCCTTCATGCCCAGACGCTGCATCGCATTGGCCAACTGCCGAACGCGCCTGAAACAATCCCGATACTGATAACGGTGAATGCCTTGGTCTTGCGTGACAGAAACGATTTCTGATGTTGGATACACCGTTTCAGCATGCTGCATGATCATTGTGATCAACAGCGGCTGATCCATCATAAGACCGTTCATTGTGCAGGCTCCGGCAGATGAAATGCCCATAACCTTAGATCATGGGCATCCATTTACCGGCTATTTCACCCTGCAAGCTGCATGTATACACGCCGATTGCTGGTCAGTACAGTCGCACAAAGGCCAAGCACCAAGACGATAGCGACGACATAAAAAGCATCACTGTACGCCATGATGGTTGCCTGTTCCGTCAACTGCCGGGCAATCAAGCCAACCTGCTGCTGAAGACTCAGTTGCGGCATGGCAGCTGACAACGTATCCAGCCGCTGCTGAGTCAGATCACCATACATCGGCAATGTTTCACTGAGCCTTGCGGCATGAAGCGTCGAGTGACGCTGAATGATCGTTGCCAGCAAAGCAATGCCAATGGCGCCGCTGAGATTCCGTGATGTATTAAACAGACTCGAAGCCGACGGTACATCCTTTGGCAGAATCTTCTCCATCGCCAGCATGGACAGGGGAATCATGATGAAAGGCTGCCCCATTGCCCGAATCAGCAGGCTCAGTCGGAACTGATCACCGGCATAATCCCCTGTCATGGTGGTATTCAGATACACACTGAATGCCATCAGGATAAAGCCTGCACAAGCCATCAATCGAGGATTTATCCGCTTCATCAATCGGGGAACCATGGGGATCAACAACAACTGAGGCATGCCCCCCCACATCAGCACTTCACCGATCTGCAGTGAGTTGTAACCCTGCACCTGGGACAGATAGAGCGGCAGGATATAGACACTGCCATACAGCCCCAGACCGAGCCCCATATTCGCCAGTGTTGCCATCAGGAACTGCCTCTGCCCCAGTAAACGCAGGTTCAGCAACTGGCGTTCACGGGTTAACTGCAGCCAAGTGAAAGTCACGAGCGAAACGGCAGCAATTAATGCCGTCCAGACAATGATGTCAGAGCCAAACCAGTCCTTACGGTTCCCTTCTTCCAGGAAATATTCCAGTGTCGCCAGCCCCAGAGAAAGGGTAAATATGCCAAGCCAGTCCGCTTCACGCAGCTTGTTCAGTTGCATCGGTTCTTTATCCAGACTGGCGCTCAACATCATGAACATAATGATGCCGGGTACCAGGTTGATATAAAAAATCAGATGCCAACTGAAGGTTTCTGTCAGCCATCCACCCAGACTGGGTCCAATGGCCGGTGCAAAAACCGCTGAAAAGGAAAACAGCGCCATACCCTTTGCCTGCTCAGATGCAGGCAGGCGCATCCGCACCAGACTGAAGGCCAAGGGAATTAAAGGTGCCGCACCAATGCCCTGCAGTACCCGGAACAGGATCATGGATTCCAGACTCCAGGCCAGTCCACACAGCATGGAGGCAGCAACAAACAAAATAATGGTAAAACGCATGTAAGTGCGGAACGACAGCACCTGCACCAGCCAACCGCTGAGTGGAATCATCACAATCTCAGCGATCATATAGGCTGTGGATATCCACGAACCTTCTTCCACGGAGGCCGAC
Source organism: uncultured Kistimonas sp. (assembly GCA_964291505.2). Lineage (GTDB taxonomy): Bacteria > Pseudomonadota > Gammaproteobacteria > Pseudomonadales > Endozoicomonadaceae > Kistimonas. Next base: position 206,319 of record OZ220221.1, read on the forward strand.
AAAGCTCCCTGAATGTCAGCCAGAGACGCATTGATAATCTGGATATCCAGCACCGCAATAAAAGCCCCGAGGGCAGCGCCATAGATCGCCATCCAGTCCCGGCGACTGGCGCGCTCAATACCCTGCGACATGCTGCTCTACCACAGGGGCAACGTTATTGTGGACAACTTTCATCGTGCTGATAGCCACTGGCTCATCACGGGTATTGAGGGATGCCACTACCGACATGCCCGGCCGCAGTTTACCGGCCAGCGGCTGATCTGCAGGAATCGCAATCTTCACAGGAATGCGCTGCACAATCTTGGTGAAATTCCCTGTCGCATTCTCGGGAGGAAGCAGGCTGAACTTCGCACCGCTGGCAGGCCACAGGCTATCGATATAACCGGTCACGGGCTGGCCAGGAAAGGCATCAATGTCCAGGGCAACGGGTTGACCACGACGCATATGCCCGATCTGGGTTTCCTTGAAATTCGCTGTCACCCAAACCGTGTCAGCCGCAACCAGTCCGAACAACACCTGGCCCGCCTTGATCAGCTGACCATCTTTTACCTGTCTCTGCCCGATGATGCCGTCGCGTGGTGCACGGATGATGGTTTCACTCAGCGCCTGCTGCGCGAGATCCTGCCGGGCCTTGGCCTGCGCCAGGGAGGCATGGGCTTCCTGCAACTGTGTATCCAGTACGGTCAACTGACGGCGAGAAGATTCCAGTTGCGCCTCGCTTTCTGCCAGTGCAGCGCGGGTTTGCTCATTCGTGGAGATGGCATTATCGAGATCATCCTGTGACGCATACTTTTTTCGGTGCAGTTCCCGTGCACGCTTCAGTTCAGCAGCCGCCAGCTGTTGTTCAGCCTGAGCGGCTGCAACCGATGATTCTCCGGCCGTGATCACGGACTCCTGCAGATACCGTTGTGCAGTCAGCTGGTCAATGCCCGCCTTGGACGCTGCAACCGCTGCTCTGGCTTCCGCTAAGTCTAATTGAAAATCCGTGTCGTCTATTCGGGCCAATACTTCGCCTTCATGGACAGTCTGGTTATCCTGAATCCAGTCTGCCTGGGCAAAACCACTCTGTTTGGCACTGATATAAATAATGTCTGACTGCACATACGCGTTATCTGTGGATTCCTGATATTGACCAACCTGCCACCAGTAACCTCCACCGATGAGCAAAGCCAGTACCATTAAAACAATAGCCACCGACAACCGGATGTTTTTTCGCATTCAGTCTTGCCTCGGATATGAAATAGGAAGGGAGAAAAAAGCGCAGCCGCTTGGGGGAGTAGGTGTCAAAACGCAATATGCGGCTGCGAATCAATGGGTAGTGGCTATCCTACCATTGTTGTTTGTCTGGGATTAGAATGCCGAAACTCAAAACAGTGTTTCCTGTATGCAACAACCTACCGATCTGAATGAAGCCCTGATTTTTGTTCGTGTCGTTGAAGCCGGTAGCCTTACCGCTGCGGCTGAACGCCTGGCCATGCAAAAGTCCACGGTAAGCCGCAAATTAACCGCAATGGAAAATCGCCTTGATGTACGCCTTATTCAGCGCAGCACCCGTCGCCTGACGCTCACGGATATCGGCGCCGAACACTACGAGCGTTGTCGCCAGATTGTGCAGGCCTTTGAAGAAGCAGAGCTGGCATTACGTCGTGTGCATGAAGAACCCTCAGGTCATTTACGGCTGGTAATGCCCATTGAGTTTGGCCAGCGCTTTCTTGCCCGAGTCATCGCCCGCTTCCTGCAACGTTATCCACAGGTTACCATTGAGGCAGAACTGACCAGCCGTCGTGTGGATATCATTGAAGAGGGCATTGACCTGGCAATACGGGTCGACCCGGGTCAGGAACCAGACCTAGTGTGCCGTAAACTGGTGTCGGCTCCCGTCCGGTTACTGGCATCACCGGCTTATCTCGATCGTCACCCCAGGCTTCAGCATCCCAGCGACCTCGCCTACCACAATTGCATACGTAACAGCTCCAGCCTCGCACATAAGATCTGGTGCTTTCAAAAAAACGACGAAAAGATTGTTATAAACCCGACCGGCAACCTGATATTGAATAACATTACGGCCGTTCGAGAAGCCTTAAAAGCGAACGCCGGTATTGGCACAGTCCCCAACCTGATCTGCCAGGAAGCCATTAACCATGGTGAACTGGTGGAAGTTCTGCCGGGATGGCAATTGCCTGCCGGTAATATCTACGGTATGTACATGCCCCGTCGTTTTATGCCACTGGCGCTTGAAAAGCTTCTGGATCACTGTGTTGACGAAATCGCCACAACAGAAGCTGCACCACAGGTCAGGGAGACAGTCTGAGTGCAAACAATACGGTGAATGCAGTAATGCCCTCTCACTACGAATGTTTCATCTAGAATAAAAGCCTGTTTTAAACAATCTGCATTCCCCCCCATGCATTCCCCCCCATGCCTTCCCCATTATTCGGCCGAGAATCCGGGCCATGCTGTTCAATGACAGAATCAAGAGCGCGCTGAAAACAGCACTGGCCATGGTACTGGCTTATGGCCTAGCCCTGTCATTTGGCTGGGATAAACCCATGTGGGCAGGCTTTGCTGTCGCATTCATCAGCCTTTCCACCACCGGTCTGACCGTTAACAAAGGCCTGCTGAGATTCCTGGGCACACTGACTGGTATCCTGTGCAGCCTGACCATATTGGCCCTGCTGACCAGTAACCGCTGGCAGCTGATTGCCGGATTATCCGTCATAGTCGGCTTCAGCACCTATATGACCGGGGGCGCCAGCAAACAGTATTTCTGGCGTATGACGGGGTTCGTTACCATTGTCATCACCTTTTACGCAATTGCCTACGACCTGAACGACATCAAAACCTTTAACCTGGCGATTCTCCGGATACAGGAAACCGCTCTTGGCATTATCACTTATACCGTCGTTACCATCGTGCTATGGCCAAGGAGCACCTATGAGGACTTGCTTGCCGAAACCCAGCAGCTTGTCGCCGCACAAAACTGCCTGCAATCCGCCTACTACCGTCTGCTGACCCAACCTATTCCTCTTACCGACATTGAGGCGTTGCGAAAGCAGGAGCTGGATGCGTTGAATCGATTCGGCGAGCTGCTGGAGGGCGCCGAGAGTGACAGTTACCCTGTCATGGAAAAAAAACGTCAGTGGAGGTGTTTCCACCAGCAGTCGCGAGAACTGCATCGCCAACTGGAGAGCTGGCGGGAGTGCCTGACCATGGCTGACACGCATCATTTCCTGGCCAGCATTCCCAACCTTCCTGCGCTTGAGTATGCTCAGCATCAACTTGCAGAAAACCGGACTGCAGTATGGGAGACGAACCGAGATATCTCGATACCATCCTTTCTATTCCCCCCGTTCTACGATCAGCAAACAGGCAACGCCAGAGATAAACGACAATCAATCGGTGAACACCTGCTTTATAAAAGGATGTGTGACACGATAATGCTGAACCGGCAACTCCTTATCCTGTCCATGGATATCAGGAATCAGAAAACTAAACCGCTTCCCGAGACTGACATTCAACCGGTTCCCAAAAACCATTTCATCGCGCTTGATCATTTTCGACTGGCTGCAGCACTTCGGGTCATTGTCATTATGTGGATTGCGTTCTTGCTGTGGATCTTTTTCCGGATACCCGGCGATACCGCCTTCCTGATGATTACCACCATATTCGGCAGCGTGCTTTCCTACAGGATGGATGTGCCGGTCAGGCGATTATACTGGCCCATGACAAAGGCCGCCCTTATTGCCTCCGGCTGCTATTTTTTGGTCATGCCCATGCTTTCCTCATTTTGGGGCTTGGGCACCATGCTGTTTTGCACCAGCTTTTATACGTCATATTGTTACGCTTCACCGGAACAGGTGCTGAATCGTGCTTTCAGCCTGATCATGCTGGCCAGCATCACCGCTATCAGTGACGTTCAGACATACACCGTCACACATCCCTTGAATGTCACCCTGATGTTCGCCATCGTCATTACCCTGTTGAGTCTCATTATGGCTCTCTGTCCTTCATCAAATCCTAAAACCCTGTGCCTGTGGCTCCTGCGCCATTATTTCCGGCAGCTACGTTTTGTGTTCAGGTGGATGGGAAAAACGCCGCAGGGATTGACGGGTTGGATTCGCTATCGGTCAGAACATTTCTATTCAGGGGGCGACTGGCTACTGACCTCGAACCGTTTGACGCCTCTACTCACAAAGTTGCAGGCATCTCCTGCCGGCGCAGACCGTAATACCCCGCTCCGCGATCTGATTTATTCCCTGGAATCCATGTCCTATCGGCTCAGCATGTTACTCGAGAGTACTAACGACAGACGCCTCCGACGGCTACTGAGTCATATACCCGCATCAGAATGCCTTGATCCTCTGTTATCTCACCTGAATATCTGGGTTCGGTCGCCAGAAATGGCAGACAGAAAAGCGACAAAAGCCATTGAGGCCATGATGACGTCCTGCGAAGCACGCCTGCTCAAAGCGGTTGAAAGTCTCACTCTGTCACCTGAGGAATATGAAGCGCTCTACAGCTTTATTGGTTATTACAAAAACTTCTGCCAGGCGGTTATGCATTATTCCACCGCCATGGACACGCTCCGGACACCACTATTCAGCAACAACACGCATCCCAGCCAAGGTTCCTGCCATGAGCAACGTACCGCATGAGATCGCCATCCTGGGTATTTTCTGCCCGCCCCTGCTGGTCGCTACAATGATTGGCATGTTCCTGGCTTGGGGTACCAAGTACATCCTCACACGACTGCAACTATCCCACTACCTGGCCAGTCCACCACTGGTGTATATCGCCCTGACAATCATTTTTACCAGCGTCGTCGGTTTTCGTATTACCCCTTTTTGAGATCAATGTCATGCAATCCTGGATTCGTTATATCACTTGCGGCACCTTAATCGTGATTGCCACCATCATGCTGCTGGTTCGATATTCAGACTACCTGGTCAATCCCTGGACCCGGGATGGGCAGGTACGCGCCCGTGTACTGCAGATTGCACCTCGTGTCTCGGGGCCAATAATCTCGCTCTCAGTGAATGAAGACCAATATGTCCGTGCGGGTGACCTGCTCTTTACCATCGATCCAGTCACTTTCCAGAATGCCGTCGCCCAGGCCACCGCGGAAGTCAATGCCGCAGACGTCAAGGCTCGTCTTGCCAGGACGGAATACCACCGCTATCGCGACCTCGCCCAAACAGATCCCGGCAGCCTCTCGGAACAGTTACTGACCGATAAGGAAGATGCCTTCAAATTAGCGTCTGCCCAGCTCGAAAGCGCAAAAGAAGCATTGATCGGCACAGAATTGAACCTTTCATTTACACAGGTTTATGCCCCCGTTGACGGCTATGCCACCAACCTGCAATTAAGCGTCGGCAGTCAGATGGTTGCCAACCAGCCAGTGCTGGCCCTGGTCAACAGCGCGACATTCTGGGTAACCGGTTATTTTCAGGAAAACGCACTGACTGGCATAACCGTCGGTGACAACGCGATCGTCACGTTAATGGGCTATCCAGACAGGCCATTATCTGCAACCGTCAGCGCCATTGGCTGGGGAATTGCCACCACCGATGGTCAGTCCGGCTATGATCTGCTGCCGGATGTCCAGGCAAACTTCAGCTGGATTCGCCTGCCCCAGCGTATACCGGTTCATGTTCGCTTAACAGAACATCCAGAGACGGTACATTTAAGGGTCGGCACAACAGCATCAGTCCTGGTGAAAACAGATAACCGACAGTGACTGATTTATTATGTCTAAATAGTAGTCGGTAGTTGTTTATTAGTTTTTATTTATCTAATAAAAAAACCTGAGTAAAAACAATAACATTCACAATTCAACTATTCTTACTCCAATTTGGAGAATTGACGACTTCATGTCAGGAAATGATTCTTAACATTTACTGACAATCATTATTCATGTTTATCAGCTGAATAAGCGGATCTCCCCTTCTTACCCCACTTCCTTTTTGTCCAAGACAAGAACACGATTATGACCACCGTATCGAGTAAACCTGCAAAACGCTTATCGATTATGTCCATCGCGCTGATGACCGCCGCAGCGGTCATCAGCTTGAGGGGACTGCCCATGATGGCAAAGGAAGAAATGACCATGTTCTTCTACATTGGTTTTTCCACCATCATGTTCCTGTTGCCTGCAGCGCTGGTCGCCGCAGAGCTGGGCAGCGCGTTCTCCAGCCAGGGAGGTGGTGTCTATACCTGGGTTGAACAGGCGTTCGGCCCAAGGGCAGGCTTCATTGCCATATGGTTGCAATGGATACAGAACGTCGTCTGGTATCCGACGGTGATGTCATTTGCCGCAGCTGGCATCGCCTACCTGATTGCCCGGCCGGAACTCGCGAATGACCGCTACTATGTCGGTATTTTCTGCATTATTTTCTATTGGTTCGCCACCTGGATGACATTCAAGGGAACCGATGTCATTGCCAAGGTCACCAGCAGCAGCTTCCTGCTCGGCACGATCTTGCCGGGTATCGTCGTCATCATCCTAGCACTTGTATGGATTGATCATGGCAATCCCATCGCTTTTGAACACCTGACCACCAAAGATACCGGACTGATCGCCCTCGAAGGCGGTAAGGTGCACCCGCGGTTCTGGCCCGAGTTCAACAGTTTCGGGAACCTTGCATTCCTGGGAGGCATTATTTTATTGTTTGCTGGGGTTGAGGTGCATGCCGTCCATGCCAATGAGATGGCAAACCCGAAGACCGAGTTTCCTACCGCGATGCTGATTGCCGCCCTGATCATTTTCATACTATTCACCCTGGGCTCCCTGGCAATTGCTACAGTGATGCCGGCAGACGCCATTGACCTTCAATCCGGCCTGATGGCCGCCACGCATATCATGCTTGATAAGGTGGGGCTGGCCGAATGGAACCGTCTGCTATGTGCCCTGCTGGCTATAGGCGCGCTGGGTGGTGTCATGTCCTGGATCAGCGGCCCCAGCAAAGGGCTGCTCTGGACTGCCCGCCTGGGTCACCTGCCACCAACACTTGCCAAGAGCAATGACCAGGGCATCCCAAGCAACATCCTGCTCCTGCAAGGCCTGCTGGTTACGATTCTGTCGTGTATTTACTTTGTTTTTGACAATGTCAGTGTCGCCTTTTTCCTGATCAGCGTTATGACCATTTCCCTGTACCTGATCATGTACATGATGATGTATGCAGCAGCCATCCGTCTGCGTTTCACCAAACCGGACATGGAGCGCCCCTACAAGGTCCCGGGGGGTAATGGCGGCATGATCTGCATTGGTGGACTAGGATTTCTCGGGGTTCTGTTTGCCTTCATCGTCTCCTTCTTCCCTCCCAGCAATCTCCCCATAGGCAGCCCAAACACCTACGTGATGATTGTCGTAGTCGGTACAGTCGTCTTTACCGGCCTTGCCTTTGTTATCGACCTATTGAAAAAACCTTCCTGGCGACAGGTGTCTGACCAGTAAACACCTGTCCATTGTTTATCGCAGTGTTGTTAAGTTAACAGGAACCCGTCATGCCTTTACATCATCGCTCTTCCGATGTGAATGTCTTCGCCACCAGTTTTGGATCCAACGTGGATCTGGAGCCACTCTCAAAATACAAACTGCCTGAAAAAAGTACGAGCCCACGGTTTATCAAGGACTTTATCCGGGATGAACTGCTACTCGACGGCAATGCGAAGATGAACCTGGCCACCTTCTGCCAGACGGATGTAGAAGAAGAAATCCATTACCTGATGGATCTTTCCATCACCAAAAACATGATCGACAAGGATGAATACCCACAAACTGCCGAGATTGAACAACGCTGTGTGCATATTCTCGCGGATTTGTGGAACTCGCCGGAATCCGCCACTACGATCGGTTGTTCTACAACCGGTTCCAGTGAAGCCGCCATGCTTGGCGGGCTGGCGCTGAAATGGAAATGGCGACTGAAACGTCAGGCCGAGGGCAAACCAGCTGACAAACCCAACCTGGTTACCGGGCCAGTTCAGATCTGCTGGGACAAGTTCTGTCGCTATTTTGATGTTGAACAGCGCCAGATTCCGGTTAAGAAAAATGAAGTCGGCATCACGGCGGATCAGATTGCCGATTTCTGCGATGAAAATACCATCGGTGTCGTTCCTACCCAAGGGCTGACTTACACTCTGGCGTATGAGCCGGTCAAAGAAATCTGTGAAGCACTGGACAGACTGCAACAGGATAAAGGTCTGGATATTCCTGTGCATGTTGATGCGGCCAGCGGCGGTTTTCTCTGCCCCTTCATTGACCCGGATCTGGCATGGGATTTCCGTCTTCCCCGGGTGAAATCCATCAATGCTTCAGGCCACAAGTTTGGACTCAGTCCCTTGGGCGTCGGTTGGGTTATCTGGCAACATGCAGCGGACCTGCCGGAGGAGCTGATCTTCAATGTGGACTACCTTGGCGGCAACATGCCGACCTTTGCCCTGAATTTCAGTCGTCCCGGGGGGCAGATCGTTGCCCAATACTACAATTTCCTGCGGCTTGGACGGGAAGGCTATTTCAGCATCCACAACAATTGCCGTGAAGTCGCCAGAGCATTATCCAAGCGGATAGAATCGATGGGAATCTTCACCATACTGTATGATGGCAGTAATGGCATACCCGGCCTCTGCTATACGTTGCAGGATGAAAATGCCAGTCCATTCACACTGTATGAACTAAGCGATCATATTCGTATGAGAGGCTGGCAAATTGCGTCGTATAAAATGCCTCTTGGCCGCGAAACAGAAACTATACAGCGCATTATGATCCGTAACGGTACAGGGATGGATATGGCGATGATGCTGGCAGATGATCTCGAAAGAAGCATCGCCTATCTTAATAAACATGGCAGCAAGGCATCGACTCACAGCACCTCGTTTGCTCACTTATAATCGTCTGGTCGATGTATCCGCGCTACGTTATATATGGCTGTACAACATCAGCCATATATAACGTACTATCCAATCGCAGTATTTATTACCAAGGAACAAAATCGCCATATTGATTAAGGAATTGGCCATGGTGTTCCGATTCCAGACCTGCAATCGTCGTTACCATCGCAGCCACACTGTCGTCCACTGACAGTTCAGCATTGACACCGCCCATATCCGTACGTACCCAACCAGGACAAAGGCAAACAGCGGTTAGTTCCAGGTAGGTATAGTCAAGCGCAAACCGCCTGACGGCCATGTTCAGTGCCGCTTTCGAACTTCGGTAATAGATGCTGCCTTCCGCTGTCGCCAGTTCAACACTCCCGTAGCTACTGCTAATGAATACCACCTTGTGAATGGCACTACGCTTCACCTGGGGTAGAAATGCCTGAGTCAGGATCATTGGGGCAACGGCATTGGTTTCCAGCGATGTCAGCCAGGTTTTCGCGTCATAAGCGGTATCAACTGACGCGAGAATACCCGCATTGTTGATCAGAATATCAATACAATAATCTGCATACTTTTCTGACAGTCTGGCCACCGCGGCATAGTCGCAGATATCCAGCGCCTCAATCGCGATATGGGAAAATTGCTCCGCCAACGCCTGAAGTTCCGTTGCTTTTTCAGGCTCTCTGCAGGTAGCAATAATCGTCATGCCCTGCGCTGCATAATGGCGGACAAACCCGAGTCCAAGCCCGCGGTTTGCCCCGGTGATCAAAATAGTATGCATGGCCAGCCCCCGCGCGTTACTGCCAATCAACATCATGCATCGAGTGTAGATGCCACAGGAAAACCCAACCGATTTATTTCCGGCCATCCGGGTTATTGATGCCGGTCAAGAAACCGCATTGAGGGTTCTGCTATTTCTATGCGAGACAGCCTTACCCGGCTGCGCAAGCCGCGTCTTCATGCCTGCAAACACCCCTGCGACATGAAACAGATAACACAGGTATTACAAGACCACCCAGCGGCAATCGTCGACTACACCCTGACTTTTCTCGTGTCGTTTCGGAGGCTTCATGAAACGAGAGCAGTGGGCATCGCGCACCGGGTTTATTCTTGCCGCAGTCGGTTCCGCCATCGGGCTGGGCAATATCTGGCGTTTCCCGTACATGGCTTATGAAAATGGTGGCGGCGCCTTTCTGATTCCCTATCTGGTCGCCATGCTGGCAGCCGGTATTCCCTTTATGATTCTCGAGTTTGGCCTGGGCCATAAATACCGGGCGTCGGCTCCAATGACATTTGCACGGCTGCATCCCCGAATGGAAATCCTGGGCTGGTTCCAGGTGATGGTCGCCGCCGTCATTGCCTGCTACTACATTGCGGTGATTGGCTGGTCGCTTTCCTACCTGATGTTCTCCTTTACCCAAAGCTGGGGAAATGACGCCAATGCCTTTTTCTTTGGTTCTTACCTTAAACTGGGCAGCGATAACAGCCCGTCATCGCTGGGTACACTGCAGTGGTCGATTGTCGTGCCGTTACTGGTCGCCTGGAGCTTCAGTTTCTTTGCAACCTTCACCGGCATCCGGGGTGGTATTGAACGACTCGGGAAGATTATGATTCCCCTGCTATTCATCATGGTCATTATCCTGACCGCCCGAGTACTGACACTGCCGGGCGCAGCCCATGGTGTTGACTGGCTGTTCCGGCCGGACTTCAGTGCCCTGCTTAACACCCGGGTCTGGGCAGACGCCTTTGGTCAGATATTCTTCACCCTGAGCGTCGGCTTCGCGATCATGATCGCCTATTCCAGTTACCTGCCGGAAAAATCCGACATCAACAACAATGCCTTCATGACCGTGTTTATCAACTGCGGCTTCTCCATGCTGGCAGGTATCATGATTTTTGCTGTACTGGGCTACATGGCGGCTGAACAGGGCAAACCGCTGACAGAAGTGGTCAGCTCCGGTGTTGGTCTTGCATTTGTCACCATTCCTACTGCCATTAACCTGCTACCCATGCCCTGGCTGTTGGGTCCCCTGTTCTTTGCGTCCTTGCTGGTTGCCGGTGTCAGTTCGCATATTTCGATCATGGAAGCGATTACCTCTTCGGTCATGGATAAAACCGGCTGGAGCCGGCGGAAAACGGCGAGCCTGTTGTGTGGAGGCGGCGCACTGATATCTATGGCTTATGCAACCAACGGCGGCCTGCTGTTGCTGGATCTTGTGGATCATTTCATCAACAACTTCGGCATATTGGGCAGCTGTCTTGCAGAACTGATCTGTCTTTCTCTTCTGTTGCGTCTCGACGGCATGCGCCACCATATCAACCGGTTGTCAGATTTTGCGATCGGTCGGTGGTGGGAATTCTGCATTCGCTATCTCTGCACAGGCTTACTTGCGGTACTGGTAATCAGCAACCTGGTGACAGACCTCACCGCCAATTACGGTGGGTACTCTGATAATGAAATCCTGTGGCTTGGCTGGGGCATGCTGGGTACGTTGGCGATTATCGCTGTCGCACTAGCAACCCGGTTTAACGATCAAACCCTGACCGCGGAGGCCTGATATGTCGACAGCAGCAATCATCATGATGCTCTTTGGTCTTGGCATCACCTGGGGTGGCGCCGCCATCTGTCTGAAAAGGGCGATGGCCAGAGCGGAATAATCGAACGTCTCATCTGGGGGGCATTCATGCCCCCTTTTCATGATCGAACCACCAGCTGACAAGCCCCCTCTAGCATCACGCCTTATTCTCAGGCTTTACCTTCCCCGGCACATCATGGCAACGTTGCCATAACTGTCTGGCCATTCGATCAGCTCACGACACAGGACAGACAAAACAACAATCGGAATACGGTCATGACGGAAAAACTGTTTCTGGGTATTGATGGTGGCGGCACCTCCTGTCGGGCTCGCCTCTGCAACGGTGATGGACAGATACTGGGTGAAGGGTTGACCGGTATTGCCAATCCGCGCTTTGGGCTGGATCAGGCCTGCAACAATATCCTGTCAGCGACCCGGCAGGCACTGCAGCAGGCCGGCCTGCACGAAGACGACATGCAACGTATGATGGCCGGCTTTGGCCTGGCCGGTATCAACCACATTAATGACCGTAATGCGGTTATGCAGTGGGGCTTTCCCTTTGCCTCTCTCGTGATGCGAAGCGATGCCTATACGGCATGTCTGGGTGCCTTTGACGGTGCCAACGGCAGTATCCTGATTATGGGAACCGGCTCCTGCGGTTTCTGGATTCGTGATCATGAGTCAGGTAGTGTTGGAGGCTGGGGCTTTCCGGTATCAGACCATGCCAGCGGTGCCCGTTTGGGGCTGGACGCCCTCAGCTATGCCCTGCGAGCCCACGAAGGCATTGTGCCGGGAACGCCTCTCTGTTCTGCACTGATGGCCCATTTCGATCATTCACCAGAAGAGATCATAGCCTGGCAGACACATGCACTCCCCAGGGACTACGGCACATTCGCCCCCGTTATCTTTGACTATGCCGATAAAAAAGATTCTCTGGCCATACAACTGTTACAGGCAGCAGCAGAGGACGCTGCTGCCATGATTCGCGCATTACTCGATAAAGGTGTCAAACATTGTGCACTGGTCGGAGGCATCAGCGATTTTATAGGTCCATGGCTACCAGAATCGTTGCTCCCTTATATTGTTGAACCCAAGGGCGATGCGTTATCTGGGGCACTCATCATGGCCCGGGGAGGTCAGTAACGCGCCTGATGTCAGTCCGACAATAGTCAACTCGCGAGTGAAATACGGAACAGTGCACCACCCAGCTCGGAGTCATCAATGGTCAGGGTGCCGTCATAATGCTCAATAATATCGAGTACCACTGCCAGCCCCAATCCCTGCCCCGGTGTCCGGCTGTCGGCCCGGACTCCGCGTTGCAGAATCACTTCACGACGATCCTCCGGTACGCCGGGACCATCATCTTCAACAACCAACTCCAGTCGTTTTTCCTGACCGGATACCTCACGATTTCTGACGACCTGGGCACTGACCCGGACCTGTTGCAGACTCAGGCGCCAGGCGTTTTCGAGCAGATTGCCCATGACTTCCATCAGATCTTGTTCGTTGCCAGTGAACAGACAATCGTCACTGATCTGGATGTCGGCCTGAACCTGCTTGTCCCGATACACCTTGCCCAGCGTATTGCGGATACGTTCAACACTCTTCGCGACGGACACCTGGTTTCTGATCAATGACCGATGACGTGTAACAGCCCGCTGCAACTGATAACCAACAATCTGGTTCATCCGCTGCACCTGTTCATCAATGGTTTCTTCTAACTCCGCCAGCCCCTGCTGAGAGATCGTGTCTCGCTTCATATGCAGGGTATTACCTGTACTCTGTAAAACGGCCAGTGGTGTTTTCAGACTATGGGCAAGATCCGCCATTGTGTCCCGATACCGCTCTCTCTGGCGTTGCTCATTACGCAGCAGACGGTTCAGTGCATTGGTCAATCGCGCAATTTCCAAGGGATAATGTCCCGTCAGCTGGTCATTTTCACCAGACTCTATAGCGCGCAAACGGGCAACCAGCTGTTTGATCGGCATTAAACTCCAATACATGGCCAGCCAGAGCACCAGCAACATCACACCACCGCGAACCGCTGACCAGAACAACAGCTCACGTTTGTAGTACCGCAGGCTCTGTTGATATTCCTGTGCGGGTTTGATGGTGACAAAGATCAGAGGCATGGATTCGCTGCCGGTTTTTAACACAAGATCAATGTCATAAACGAAATAACTGCCGCCGTCTCCTTCAACCAAGTCGAAGAAGTTTTCATGTTCGTTATATACGGGCTGATAGGGTAACGGCTCATCCAGCGTAGAACGGGAACGCCACAACAGTTCACCTTTCTTGCTGTAGATCATGCCAAGAACCTGTGACTCCACCTGGTTAAATTTCTCATCAGGCAGTTCACGCGGCATGATCAGCTGACCGTTTTTGATACGTGCTGCCGTCAGCAACACGTTGGAATCTGATGATAACTGTCGTTTGGTGGTATCAAACATGAAGTTCTTGAACGACTCAATATCCGTTACTGCATTGACCGCCCCGACCAGTATCATGGCAACACCGAACGCCAGCAGTACCCGGAACTTGAGTGAACGTCCTACGAACATGACAGTTTAAACAGGTAGCCCTGCCCCCGGATGGTATCGATCGGACTGTCACCACCCGCCTGGGACAACTTCCGGCGTAGTCGTCCAACAAGCACTTCCAGTACATTGCTGTCGCGGTCATCATCCGCATATAGCTGCTCCATCAGGCTAGTTTTGGACACCACCTGTTGGTCATGACGCATCAGGTATTCAAGAATTTTGTATTCATACGCCGTCAGCACCAGCTCGGTTTCACCGACCCAGGCTTTCTTGGCAGACAGATCTAACCGGTAGGGACCTGCGGCAATTTTGGGATGACTGAAGCCTGATGCACGACGAATCAAGGCATTCAGCCTGGCCTTGAGCTCTTCAAACTGGAATGGCTTGACGACATAATCATCGCCACCGGCTTCCAGTCCGTTCACCTTGTCCTCCCAGTTCCCACGCGCAGTCAAAATCAGGATGGGGTAGGTACGGCCTCGCTGGCGCAGGGTTTTGATCAAGTCGATGCCGTCCATCCCAGGCAGGCCCAGATCAATAATGGCGACATCAAAGGCATATTCATCACTGAAAAACAGGGCTTCCCGCGCTTCCGGTGCGGCGTAAACACGAAACCCAAGACTTTCCAGCTGATACCCCAAGTGGTGACGCAGAAGGTCATCATCTTCCACCAGCAATACGTTCATGACTGCGCCCCTATAAACGACAACGTTTGAATGATACCTCTGTCATGAAGACAGGTTAAGCGAAGAAAGGTAACCGGGCCTGCCTGACAAGCCCGGTTGATGACACAATCAGAAGTGGTAGTTGGCGGAAAGGAACCAGGTATCAGAGCTCTTCAGCTTGGATGAGCCCAGCTTGTTACCACCATGTTCCTTGACGTCAACCTTGGCGTTATGGCGCATGTAGCGGTAGCCGCCCTCAACAGAGAAGTTGGATCCCAGCTTCTGGATGATACCGGCCTGCAGGCCCATGGCGTATCCCAGGTCATTGTCACGACGCATGTCTTTGGACTCGTGGGTCAACTTAGTGATACCGGTAGTAGCACCGGCAAACAGCTGAGTGCCGCCAGTGCCGACATCAAAGGTCTTGTCCAGGGATACGGTCAGGTTTTCCTGGCGCATCTTGTACGTCCGATAGCTGTTGGACGCATTGTCGTAAGTCGCGTAGAAACGGTAACCATCGTTCTGCTGACCAACACGGATACCATACATACCATCATTCTTGATGATATTGTCGAAGCTGTTGTTGGTGCCTTTCAGACCGCTGGGAGTCTGCAGGTCTGCGCTGTGGGAACCGGCTACCAGTCCGACAAACGTATCGGCCTGTACGGTAGCAACGCTCATGGCAGTAACACCGGCAAGAGCAATGGCTGCAATCTTTTTCATGGTCGTTCTCCTCGTCTGTTCTTTGTTGCTGGTTGGCACTGTCAGGGACTGCCTGTTCTGATGATGCCGTGTCCAGCGGGTGTGTTATTACGTCTGAACTCGGGAACAAGAATACGGGAGGGTCACTGAACCTTACCTGAACATGGAGAGCGACTTGGTAAGGACTCTGTAAAAGAGTGTCTTCGTGCATTCAGCAGGGGAAAAAGAAGCAGAAGAAGAATATATCGACACAAAAAAGGCTGGATAACCAGCCTTTCAGGGATTACTTCATCTTGATGAAATGTTCGCGGTAGTAACGCATCTCGGCAATGGATTCGCGGATATCATCCAGCGCCTTGTGCGAGCCAGCTTTCACAACACCATTAAAGACATCAGGGCGCCAGCGACGCGCCAGTTCCTTCACAGTACTGACATCAATATTGCGGTAGTGAAAGTAATCATGGAGATCACGCATAAAGCGGTGCAGGAAACGACGATCCTGGCCAATGCTGTTGCCACACATCGGGCTAACCCTGGGGTCAACATATTGACGGATAAAATCCAGCGTCTGTTTTTCCGCTTCCTGCTCTGAGATGGTACTTTTCCTGACCCTGTCCGTCAGGCCGGTCTGGCCATGGGTTTTGATGCACCAGTCATCCATTGCATTCAGCACCGAGTCTGGCTGATGCACCGCAATGACCGGACCGACCGCCAGCTCATTGAGCTCACCGTCGGTGATGATCGTTGCAACCTCCAGGATGCGATCAGTGTCCGGATTAAGACCGGTCATCTCCAGATCGATCCACACCAGATTGTCTGCTTGTACCATTAAACTGCCTATCAGGTCTTTAGTTGATTCAAAATCGATGGTTCATCATAATCTGCACTTTTGGCACCATGCAAACTACATGTCCCTGTATCTGCCATACTTCCTCAGGCTTAATGCCTGCCCACCTGAAACTCTGGCGTATCTTCTTACAGTCTAAACCATGTCAAAACGAAGACTGAACCGCAGACAAAATTGGCGCATAAAAAAAATCCAGGATGAACGTGCAGAGCGCGCTGCACGCCGGGAGCAAAAGAGCCTGGAGCAATTGAACGCCAGTGATCTCGGGCCTGAGACTGAAGGGTTAGTGATTGCACACTACGGCGTACAGCTTGATATAGAGCCTCCTGGCGAACCTGGAAACACCTTCCGCTGTAACCTGAGAGCCAACCTGCCTGCTCTGGTGACCGGTGACCGGGTCGTCTGGCGGCCCGGAAAGGACAAAACCGGCGTAGTCGTCGCTCATTTGCCCCGAACCAGTGAATTGGCGCGCCCGGACCAACGGGGCCAGTTAAAGCCCGTTGCCGCCAATATTGACTACATCGTGCTGGTAATTGCCCCGGTTCCGGAACCCCATGGTAATTTAATTGACCGCTACCTGGTAGCAGCGGAGTCTGTGGGTATTGAGCCGGTCATTCTGCTGAACAAGACGGATCTGCTGGATGACACCAACACAACGGCAATAAAGGATGATCTTTTAGCGGTATATCGCGATATCGGCTACCGGATACTGGAAGCTTCCACGGTGACAGATCACGGGCTGGATGCCCTGAAATCGCTGCTATCAGACCACACCAGCGTTTTTGTAGGCCAGTCCGGCGTGGGTAAATCGTCCCTGGTGAACCTGTTGATGCCTGGTATTAATGCCAAAGTGGGCGCATTGTCAGAAAGTACCGGTAAAGGTACCCATACCACCACCGCAGCCCACCTCTTTCATATGCCGGACGGCGGGATGCTGATCGACTCCCCCGGCATTCGGGAATTTGGCCTCTGGCATATGGATGCCGATGAGGTGATCCATGGTTTCCGGGAATTCCATCCGTTCATTGGTCACTGTAAGTTCCGGGATTGTCGCCACGAACAGGAGCCAGGCTGTGCCATCCATGAAGCATTGGACGAAGGCCATATCACACCACGACGCATGGCGTCCTGGCGTCATATTGTGAGATCGCTTGAGGAAGATAACTGATTACTTACTGGGTATGACAAGGAATGGAGCCGAATAATCACAGTTATTCGGCTCCATTCCTTGTAGAAAGCACTTTACTGCACTTCAAACTCATCCTCCCGGAGCTTTGCCGTCCCATCGGGCTGCAGAACCCAAAGCTCACGATGAACAACGCCCTGTGCTTTATTCATTGTCCAGTCAGAAGTAAGCACTGCACTCTGGTCATCCAGCACATCAATCTGTGTATTGCTGTAAGCCACATCCGCCAACCCGTCATCCATCACTTTCTGCCAGAACGCCTGTATTTCCACCGTCCCGTTAAACGTGCCAAAAGGTCGCGCATGCATGATAGCCGACGCTTCATACTGTGCAGCGCAACCCGCGGCATCAGCACGGTTAAACGCTGCCATCCACTCGGCACTGGCCGCTCTCACTGCCTTCAGTAGCGTTGCGCTTTGTTGCGTTGTACTCATTATTGGATTCCCCATGTTGCCGTGGGGAAGTATAGGCAGTCAGGGATAACGAACCGCATCTACCGCGTTGAATAGCTGGACAGCCGCTCCCGCCAGCGCCCAGCTTAACTCTCCACCATGAATTAATCGCGGCTCATAGCGATCCGTTAAACCGCTGCGTAGCGCCTGATAAAAAGAGGGGGAGGCATTCAGAATATCTGCGTAGAAACCAATAATAGCGACCGGCTGCTTTTGGCCTTCCGTTGATACTGGGATTAGCTCAGACAGCATCTTGCCAATATCCTGGGCAGTTTCAAACACCAGTTGCTTCAAGGTCGATACATCCCCCTCATTCAACTGCCAGAGAACAGGATTCGTCCCCATCTCTGCGAGTACACCACCGAGTTCGTTCCGGTTGGTATCCTGGTAGCGCTGCCGAAGCTCTGCATCTGTATAATGGCGCCCCTGTTTCTCCCAAAACTGCCTGACAGACTCTGTCAGATGTTCTGCACCCTGTTCACTAAACAGCGTCTGGCTACCCTTTTTACCTAATTGGAAAAAACCACCCGCCGGGGTTCTGGCAGGATCATCAGCAAAACTTTCCTTAACCTTTATATCGCCATCATGCTGGTAAAAACCGATGGAATAGGTATCGGCATAAACCACCAGGTCAGCCGCGGGCCCCGCGGACGTTTCCCGCACCACCTCCATAGCCTGCAATATCAGTTTGCTGTCACTGACACCATGCATCGCAGCGATGGTGCGACCGTCACTTTGAAATGCCGTATCCACCATCTGTTCGAACTGGTGCAGCGCCTGCCTTCCAGCCACCGGATCATAGCCCGATGCCTTTCCATCCACAGCATTCAATCCCGCAAGGGCATACAAAAATGAAAGCGATGTCACTTTTAGCTGACCAGATTGTTCGAGTCTCCGGAGTTCCGGTAACGCCTTGCGTATCAGGTGATCTGCCAGCCAGCCGACATGTTGATCGGTATCTGCAAAATGGTGAAACGCAATATTGCCGTAATGACCAGTATAATCGGCCACTGTTTTTGAATCGGCGGTTTCAGTGAGCAATACCTGCCCTGTCGCCCTATCAACCAGCCAGAGATCGCCCCGTGCGTTACTCCCCAAAAAGGCAAACAGGTAATCTGCGGCCTGCACACCAACTGGCAGCAAAATCAGCCATACGCACATTAAAAGTTGTCTTATAACGGGTCTACTGATCATGGCTGGGTACCTGCTGTTATTCAGGCTCGCGGTAGTGGAACCTGTTTCATCATCCATTAGAATGTCTGACCATCAGGATTGGTCAGTGTTCCCGTTCCCTCACTGCGTGAGTTAGCCCTGAAAAATAGTCCATCCCTTTCTTAGCGCAACCCGTGATATTTGCAGCAGACCATGGCTGCAGTACAATCACAGGCCGACCAAATCCCCGGAAATGACAACTATAATGAGCAGCCAGCCTCTCCTGCCGCCCCTGGTGGAACCGGAAGATCTTCAGCCTCTGCTGGACTCCGAGGACTTACTGATTGTTGATCTCTGTAATCCAGCGCTATACCAGCAGATGCATATCCCCGGCGCCATCCACGTGCAGCCCGGTGAACTGGTATCAGGCCAGCCTCCTGCAACCGGTAAACTGCCAGCACTGAATCAGCTCGAAGCCCTGTTCGGACGTATTGGCTACCACCCGGACCAGCACATTGTTGTTTACGATGATGAAGGCGGAGGCTGGGCCGGCCGGTTTATCTGGACTCTGGATCTGATCGGCCACACACGCTGGTCCTACCTGAACGGCGGCATGCGCGCGTGGCTGGAGGAACGTTTTCCGCTCCAATCCACACCTGCGATTCCGACGCCGACCACCGTCAGCCTGAGTATTGATGAAAGCCCCAGAATTCACGCCGAGCAGATCATGACAGCTCTGGATAACGACGACACCGTCATCTGGGATGCCCGCTCAGCGGCAGAATACAGTGGCGAACGAACCTTTTCCATGCGAGGCGGTCACATACCCGGGGCGATCAATTTTGAATGGACTCAGGCAATGGATCCTGCGCGCAGTTTCCGGCTCAGAATAGATCTGCCTGAAATCCTGACCCAACTGGGTATCAGTCCTGACAAACAGGTCATCACCCATTGCCAGAGCCATCACCGGTCAGGTCTGACCTACCTGGTGGCCCGATTGTTGGGATACCCATCGATCAAGGCGTATGACGGCTCCTGGTCGGAATGGGGTAACAGAACGGATACCCCGATCGAAACCGCTTGAAGTACAATCGCCACGAGCCGCTGCAAGCATAAGTAACCACGCCGACAAGGCCCTAGGATGACAGAGACCGCCGTGACAGATAACAGTAGTACCAACAGCCCATTGCCCGACCGCCTGTTTGCGGCGGTTCAGACCATCCTGCCTCACCATCTGATCTCCCGCGCGACTCACTGCCTGGCCGAGTGCCAGGTTCCCTGGTTCAAGAACGCGTTTATCCAGTGGTTCATCCGACAGTATGACGTCGACATGCGTGAAGCACTGGAGGAAAACCCCAAGGCATACGCCCATTTCAACGATTTCTTTACCCGACCGCTCAAGCATGATGCCCGTCCCATGCCGGCCGATGGCCATGCCGTAATATCCCCCGCGGATGGCGCCATCAGTCAACTGGGCGATATTCGCTATGGCCGCCTGTACCAAGCCAAAGGTCACGATTTCAGCCTGACCGAACTACTGGGTGGTGACAGCGAGCTGGCGACAGAATTCACCGAGGGCAAATTTGCCACGGTGTACCTGTCTCCCAAGGATTATCACCGAGTGCACATGCCTGCGGGTGGTACCCTGCGCCGGATGATTCATGTGCCTGGCCGCCTGTTCTCGGTGAACCAGGCCACGACGGAAAACCTGCCCCGACTGTTTGCCCGGAATGAGCGGGTGGTCTGCATCTTTGATACCGACAAAGGCCCCATGGCAGTGATTCTGGTCGGCGCCATGATTGTCGCCAGTATTGAGACAGTCTGGTCCGGTGTCGTGACACCGCCACGCAGAATTCTGAAAGCTTTCGACTACACCGAAGCCGGTCGGCAGGCTATCCACCTCAACCGGGGTGATGAGATGGGCCGGTTCAAGCTGGGCTCTACGGCTATTGTTCTGTTCGGTAAGGACCAGATGAACTGGCTGGATGACATGAAAGCCGGCGATACCGTTCGCATGGGACAAGCTATCGGCAATTTCTGTTAAGCCTGCTGGCGGACGGGCACGTCGCCTGTCCGCCAATTTCCCCGTCTCATTCGCCTCCAGACTTTCGCCAAAGATCTAAGCTAACTTTTCCTGATTTTAAGGGTCTAAATGATCACAACCCACCTGATAGGAATAATTCCCTATGTCCGGTATTCAATGTTTTACTCACACATTGATGATAATTTTTCTTCTGGGCTGTCATTCACTTTGGGCTGATAACACAGAACGTCCACTGACAAACCCCTCTTATCGTCTGTCACCAGGGCTTCAGGAAATCCTTCCTCATCACCTGATTAACGATATTGCTTATTCTCTGGCAGAAAAGCAGTGGCCCTGGCTCAAGAACTGGCTCATTCGTGACTTCATCAAGAAAAATACTATCGATATGAGTGAGGCAGCATTACAAAACCCGGAAGATTACTTCAACTTCAATGACTTCTTTACCCGGGCACTGAAGGATGGCGCCCGCCCCCAACCTGAAGATACATCCCTGGTCAGCAGCCCTGTTGACGGCACCGTCAGCCAGATTGGCTGGATTGAGAATGACCGCATCATCCAGGCTAAAAAACATGATTACAGCCTGAAGGCCCTGTTGGCCGGCAATGATGCCTTGGCCGACACTTTCGACAATGGCCTGTTCAGCACCATATACCTTTCTCCAGGAGATTATCACCGGGTTCACATGCCAATAACCGGTACTCTCAGGAAAATGGCTTACGTTCCGGGAGACCTCTATTCCGTCAACCAGGAAACCGCTGATAGCGTTGAAAACCTCTATGCCAAAAATGAACGGGTCATCAGTATCTTCGATACTGAATATGGCCCAATGGCCGTGATCATGGTCGGCGCCATAGTGGTTGGCAGTATGGAGACGGTATGGGCTGGAGAGGTCAAACCGGACACGCGCGAGGTTACTTGGTCATTTTACGACGATACCTCGATTACGCTGAACCGGGGGGAAGAAATGGGCCGTTTCAAGCTCGGCTCTACGGTGATTGTTCTTTTCTCGTGGCCAGTGGTCAGCTGGCTCGAACAGTACCAACCCGGCAGCAAAATCCGGATGGGCGAGGCCTTGGCCAAGCCAAAATAATGAATGCCGAATACAGCCCGATACGCCCGTGCCAGCCACCTATACTGTCTGCAGTGCTGGTGTTATCAGGAAGTACAGCCCATGTCTCTGGTCATCAAGACCGATTGCAGTGATATCGATTGGTGTCAGGCCGCAGAAATCTACCACCGCGTCCGCATGGGCGAACGGGCGCCAGACCTGCTGGAGCAGGCCTTTCAGCACAGTCTCGCCACCTGTGTGATCTTTCAAGATAACCAGCTTGTCGCCCTGGGACGCGCCATTTCTGATGGCATTTATCAGGCAGTACTCTGTGACATCGCGGTAAGACCCGACCATCAGCGTCAGGGTTATGGCAAACGCATCGTCAGCCATCTGATGGAACAGCTGGATGTGGATAACATCATCCTGTTCACCTCACCCGGGCAAATGCCGTTTTACCAGCAATTTGGCTTTCATCCACTGAAGGCCGGCATGGGCTGGTTTCGCCATCCGGAAGAGCGTCGCCAGGGCAAGGTGATTGACTGAATCCCATACTTGTTAGCAGGAATAATCGCCTTCCAGCTCCCTCGCCAGTTTCTGCAGGAACTGATTCAGATACTCGGTATTGTGTCTTGCCAGGTTCCGGCCTGCTTCCGTCTTCATGGTGTCTGCCAGCCGCAGTAGCTTCAGAGGAAAGTGATCAATACCAAAGTTACGGTCATCCAGCTCGCGATGATTAGCCCAGGGATCTTCCGGGTTGAATATATGACGGCCAAGTTTGCCAGACGTATAAAACACCCGTGCCAGCCCGATAGCACCCAGAGATTCCATCCGGTCAGCATCCTGAACCACTTCCGCCTCCGGCGTTTCCGTTGGAATGTTGGCCGAAAAGCTGTGCGCTTCCACCGCATGGGCGACTGCTGGAATCAATGACTCAGGGAAGGCCAATTCCTGAAGTATTTCACAGGTTCTTACCGCAGCCAGCCTGGAAGATTTTGAGCGCTGAGGATGATCCTTGGGCAGGGAAACAATATCGTGAAAATAACAGGCCGCCAGAACGACCAGACGATCAACCGGACGCTCATCCTCCGCCATGATCAGCTGGGCGGTTTTCCAAACCCGCTGGAAATGGGAAAGATCGTGGGAGTGGTCATCGGTTTCATGGTGACGCAGGTAATCCACAAAACGGGATTCCCATGACGCCAATTGTTCATCGTCAGAGAAAACAGCCATCAGGTACTCGTTAAGGTTTGAAATGGCGGTAGTCTACCAAATTACTGTGTTTTATGCCGGGAACGTCCGGTCAGAAACTCCGCCAGCATGACCCAGTCAGCCATGAAACTGTACAACGGATAACGGAAAGTGGCCGGACGGTTCTTTTCAAACACAAAGTGCCCTATCCAGGCAAAGCCATAGCCGACCACCGGTAGAGCCAACAGCCAAACAAGCTCGCTAGAAATCAGGGAATAGCCCAGCAATGCCAGCACCAGAAGACTCCCCATATAGTGCAACCCTCGACAGACAGGGTGACTGTGTTCATTCAGGTAGTAAGGATAAAACTCACGAAACGTGTCGATAGATTCCTCAGCCATAACCGGTTCTCCGTCTTTTTATTCTTATTGGGAAACACGCTGCACTGCAGGCACCGTGCGAGCTGACGGATTGAGACTATACTCTGGTGGCGCTGTCGTCCAGACCCGATACTCCATGGCTAAAAAACTGCGGTAAGAACACCTTTGCAACGATTCAGAATCTTGTTTTCCCTGCTGCTATCACTGGGAATAGCCCTTTTATCGTCTGGATCCGGACATGCGGCGGACAAACCTGTTCACCTGCGGCTGGGCACCTTGAGCCTGCAATCCGGCAGCGTGTTCCAACTCGCAAAGGATTTCGGTTATTTCAATGAAGAAGGTATAACGACCGAATTTCTGATCTTTCCTTCGGCCCAGAAAATCGCCCTCGCTGTTGCCTCAAACGATCTGGACATCGGGCTGACAGGCATCACCGCTGCCGTCTTCAATCTCGCCGGACACGGCAAGCTTAAACTGATAGCCGGAAACTTCCGAGAAGAGCCCGGTTGGGAAGGCTCTGCAATCGTGGTATCCAACAAAGCCTGGCGCGAAGGGCTTCACCACCCCAGACAACTGGCCGGCCACACCCTGGCGGTCACCGACATTGGTTCAACCCTGCACTTCACGGCAGGTAGAATCTCCGATAAATATGCCTTTACGTCTGGCAGTATCAAGCCAATCCCACTGAATAGTTTTCCTGAGATCTTCACTGCTCTGGCAACTGACCGGGTAGACAGCTCGATTGTCCCAGGCATGTTGGCACACCGCATGGAAAAGAAAAACAACGGGCACATCATCGGCTGGGTGAGTGAAGAAACCCCCTGGCAGGTCACCGGGCTCCTGGTGTCATCGCGCCTACTTACGCAGGATCCAAAAACGGTGGAAAAATTTCTTCATGCCTTTCGAAAAAGCAGCCGCCTCTATCATGAAAATTTCAACCAGGTCTCACCGGAAGCCAATCTCAAAAACCTGGCGGATGGCAAGCAGCCTCTACGTCAAGTGACTGAAAGCATGCAGCGGTTCATTGCTCCGGTAATGACGGCAGAACAAATGGTGCGCTATCCCCTCTATATGGATATTGATGCACGACTGGACTTGAAGAGCGTTGAAGAACAACTTCGCTGGTATCAGGAGCAGGGGATGGTCAACCGTCGAGTCACACTGGATCAGGTGATTGATAAACCACTGGTTTCCAGCTTCACCACACCATGAATAGATCTATAAACACCGCACTGTCTGTCCAGCAGCTCAGTTTTTCCTATGGCAACCGGATGGTACTGGACAATCTCTGCATCAGTTTTCCAGAAGGCAAAACGACGGCCATACTGGGGCCATCCGGTAGCGGCAAAAGCACACTATTAAAGTTAATAGCAGGCCTTATTCAACCAGATACCGGCAGCATTACACCTGCCCCCCATAGCCTGATCACTGGCTATGTATTTCAGGATTTCTGCCTCCTGCCCTGGCTGACAGTGCATGACAATATTGCGCTAGTTCTACGTCCACTTAGGCTATCCTCCGACGCCACTACAGAACGTATTCATGAAGTCTTAACGCTGACTGGCCTGCAACCTTTTGCTAATGCATTTCCTTATCAGCTGTCTGGTGGCATGCAACAGCGTGCAGGTCTGGCTCGAGCCATGGCCATTCATCCATCTCTTCTGTTGCTGGATGAACCCTTCTCGGCTATCGACGGCCAAACCCGCGAATTATTAATTGGGGAATATCAAAAACTCTGCAAACAATGGCCAGTAACACGCATTCTGATAACCCATCAACTGGACGATGCCTTTGACCTGGCAGATCAGCTTTTGCTGTTATCTTCACGGCCAGCGAGGGTTCTCCAATGCATGGATTTGCCAGATGTAATATCGCCTACGCAACGGGATAAATTGAGATATGAAATCTGGCAACACCTGCAAAAAGAAGTACAGGCCAGTGACCGACAGGTAGTGAGGTAACTCATTGATTGAGAATAGAAAGCGTGGATGGTTGATCTCACTACTCAGCCTGTTTGTTGGCTTATCACTATGGCAGGGCGTCAGTATGTTCAGGGAGGGAGGTTTAATCCCGTCCCCTTTGCAAATACTGGCAACATTTTATGACTTACTGCTCTCAGGTGAACTGGGACGCCATACCGTTGTATCACTGGGCAGACTAGTGCCTGGTTGGTTACTTGGCATAGGCATTGGTGCAACCCTGGGCATCTTACTGGCTGTATCACGCCGGCTCTTTTATCTATTCATTCCCTGGCTGGCGTTGATTTTCCCAATACCAAAAATCGCGCTCTTTCCACTATTCATCATTTTGTTTGGTATTGGAGACAGTTCACGCATCATCACCATCATGGCCGGCGTACTTTTCCCAACCCTGTTCTGTGTCTATCAGGGTGTTAAAGCCGTTCCTGGTAATCTTGTGGATATGGGCTGGAGTTTCCAGCTTTCCAAGACAACGATTATTCGACATATCATTCTGCCAGGTGCCTATCCCGGCTTATTCCTTGCCTTTCGACTGACAACCCCTATCGCACTGATCGTCCTCGTCGCTGCGGAAATGCTGGGGGCACAGGAAGGCATTGGCTCATTGATTCTGGCCGCAGGTGGTATGGCACAAATGGATATTCTATTTGCGGGGGTATTGGTACTCAGCCTGATTGGTCTAAGCGTGATGGTATTCTGGAACTGGCTGGAAGCACGAGTAATACACTGGCAATCGAATGTCAGCCTGTTCCGGTAATCATCAGTTTCTATCAGCGTGGCATTAAAGCCTGTGGGTTGGAGCCCTACAGCTATCTGAAAGAGGTCTTAACCCGTCTGCCGACGGCAGAGACTGTTGAGGATATCGACCATCACTTGCCTTGGAATATCCAGCCTGGATAGTCAATCTGCGGGGGAATGACAGCTACCACATAAGCATGTTCGTTCTGATGTTTTAAATTTGAATCGACCAGTCTTATCGCTCGCCTGTCAACAGTGTCAGAGAATTCGTCTCTGCAGAGGCTGAGGAATAGTGGTAATCAGGTAGAGTTATACATTCAGGCCAGCTCACGATAGCAGCCTCTAAATTTGTCCAAACAGCAATCGCACCAAAAGTGTAATGGGATTCAGATAACAAAAAACCCCGTAGCAAATGCTACGGGGCTTCTGATTTAGACGCTTGACGGTGACCTACTCTCACATGGGGAGACCCCACACTACCATCGGCGATAAAGCGTTTCACTTCCGAGTTCGGGATGGAATCGGGTGGTTCCACTTCTCTATTGCCGTCAAGCAATTCTGTAGCAAACCGTCATCTGGACGTTTTGCGAAATTTAAAGTCTGGCGATGACCTACTCTCACATGGGGAGACCCCACACTACCATCGGCGATGTATCGTTTCACTGCTGAGTTCGGGATGGGATCAGGTGGGGCCAATACTCTATGGTCGCCAGACAAAACTGGTTGAGATCGTAATGTTGATTCATCTTTATTGTTGAATCACCTTACGCTCTCCGGAATCTGTTGAATTTACTGCGCTCACACTCTCAACGATCTGCGTCGTTGGCGTTCAAATCGCTTTGGCGTTATATGGTCAAGCCGCACGAGTCATTAGTACTGGTTAGCTCAACGCCTCACAACGCTTACACACCCAGCCTATCAACGTCCTGGTCTTGGACGGCTCTTCAGGGACCTCGAAGGTCCAGGGAAGTCTCATCTTGAAGGGGGCTTCCCGCTTAGATGCTTTCAGCGGTTATCCTGTCCGAACGTAGCTACCGGGCAATGCTTCTGGCGAAACAACCCGAACACCAGTGGTTCGTCCACTCCGGTCCTCTCGTACTAGGAGCAGCTCTTCTCAAACTTCCAACGTCCACGGCAGATAGGGACCGAACTGTCTCACGACGTTCTAAACCCAGCTCGCGTACCACTTTAAATGGCGAACAGCCATACCCTTGGGACCGGCTTCAGCCCCAGGATGTGATGAGCCGACATCGAGGTGCCAAACACCGCCGTCGATGTGAACTCTTGGGCGGTATCAGCCTGTTATCCCCGGAGTACCTTTTATCCGTTGAGCGATGGCCCTTCCATACAGAACCACCGGATCACTAAGACCTACTTTCGTACCTGCTCGAGATGTACCTCTCGCAGTCAAGCGCGCTTGTGCCTTTACACTAACCGTACGATGTCCGACCGTACTTAGCGCACCTTCGTGCTCCTCCGTTACTCTTTGGGAGGAGACCGCCCCAGTCAAACTACCCACCACACAATGTCCCCACGCCAGATAATGGCGCCAGGTTAGAACCCCAACATGACCAGGCTGGTATTTCAAGATTGGCTCCACGCAGACTGGCGTCCACGCTTCATAGCCTCCCAGCTATCCTACACAAGTCATATCAAGGTCCACTGTGAAGCTGTAGTAAAGGTTCACGGGGTCTTTCCGTCTAGCCGCGGATACACTGCATCTTAACAGCGATTTCAATTTCACTGAGTCTCGGGTGGAGACAGCGTGGCCATCGTTACGCCATTCGTGCAGGTCGGAACTTACCCGACAAGGAATTTCGCTACCTTAGGACCGTTATAGTTACGGCCGCCGTTTACCGGGGCTTCGATCAAGAGCTTCGCCTAAGCTAACCCCATCAATTAACCTTCCGGCACCGGGCAGGCGTCACACCGTATACGTCCACTTTCGTGTTAGCACAGTGCTGTGTTTTTAATAAACAGTCGCAGCCACCTGGTATCTTCGACCGCCGACAGCTTAAGGAGCAAGTCCCATCACCATCAGCGGCGCACCTTCTCCCGAAGTTACGGTGCCATTTTGCCTAGTTCCTTCACCCGAGTTCTCTCAAGCGCCTTGGTATTCTCTACCTGACCACCTGTGTCGGTTTGGGGTACGGTCGTTTGTAACCTGACGCTTAGAAGTTTTTCCTGGAAGCATGGGATCAACCACTTCAGTCACCTTAGTGACCTCGTCATCAGCTCTCAGCATTATGAAACCGGATTTGCCTGGTTCCACTGCCTACTGCCTTAAACCTGGACAACCATCGCCAGG
>OZ220221.1:240000-502500 GCA_964291505.2 uncultured Kistimonas sp.
AGTCTGGGTAACTTCCAGGAATACGAAGTTCGGCGGCGCTACGGACAGGGGGGAACCGTTGTACAGGGTAACGGTGTAAACTTCCTGCTCCTTGAGCCAGTTGATGGTGTCGCCTACGGCTTCCTTGCTGGCAGCGTGCTGCTCGAAAGAACCATCGGTCATCATGAAGTGGTAGAACTCACCGTCGGTGTAGAGATATTCCATGTCCAGATCGATGACATCCGCCGCCTCAAGGGATTCACCAGACTTGAAGGTCCGTTCCCAGACACGATTGGTCATCAGGTTGCGCAGACGTACGCGGTTGAACGCCTGGCCCTTGCCCGGCTTAACGAATTCGTTCTCCAGAATGACGCAGGGATCACCCTCAAGCATCACCTTCAGGCCGGAGCGAAATTCGTTGGTACTATAGTTAGCCATCAGGATTACACCCTAAAAAATCGACAATTATATAGACTCCATACTCATCCGTGAATTTTTATCCCTGACAGCATGCCTTCTGGGTACGAATACTAAGTCTCTCCGGAGATTTCAACGTCGGAATGGCTGACCTGCCGATGATAGTCCTGCGAGGCAGGACGCAGCATGACCACGATAGCCAGCGCAATAATAACCGCCGCAAATAGCCTGAACGCATCCGGGACAGACAACCAGGTCGCCGCAACACCCGCCAATATCCCGCTGATAGCCGGTATCACCTGGCTAATCATGGTGTAAACACTCATGACACGGCCGCGGGCATGCTCAGGTGCAAAATGCTGTAGCCCGGCCACAATCAGACTGATACTCAATCCACCAGCGATACTTGCCACCAGCAGGGCCACTGCTGACAGGACAATATCCGTAATAACGGTCAGCAGACTGATGGAAAAAGCCCCCACCACCACAGCAGCGAGTAATCGATAGGGCGAGACAATTTTATTCTGGAGGGCCAGCGTCAATAAGCCTCCGATGACCAAACCCACTGCGACAAGACTTAGATAAGCTCCCTGCTCAGCATCGGTAATATTTAGCTGAATATTGCTCAGCGAAGGAAGCAATACCTGAATGGGCCCCATCAGTAAGTAACAAATGAGTGCAACAAGGATTAGATAGACCAAAGACGGCTGGG
This sequence comes from uncultured Kistimonas sp., assembly GCA_964291505.2. Classification (GTDB taxonomy): domain Bacteria; phylum Pseudomonadota; class Gammaproteobacteria; order Pseudomonadales; family Endozoicomonadaceae; genus Kistimonas. The sequence goes on from OZ220221.1 coordinate 241,109, forward strand.
CACTGAACAAACGGCTGATTTCCCGAAACTGTTGCATCACTGTTGAGGATCGGTCATTCACTACATCTATTTTCAATCCAAACAACAGCGCTGATGAAAAGAACATAAGCAGAGTCGCAATCAGAAAGACCGTTTCCCATCCACCTCCTGCAAGAAGCACTTTTACTATATAGGGTGCCAAACCAAAGCCCGACATCACGATCAAATTCAGGGCAACAGTAGCCACTGGCAAAGCGTGCTGACGAGAATAATAGGGCAACGCCGCAAACCGTGCGGGCGCGACAAACGACCATGCAACCCCCGTCAGGAAAGACGCCAGAAGAAATAGCAGCATTCTTTCTTCAACAAAACGGCTTACTCCCAGGTACAACGCGAATAACGCCAGCAGATACCCATTTTGTGCAATCAGCAACACCTTTCTCGGCGAATAGCGATCACAAAATACGCCGGCAAACCAGGCAAATACCAACGGTGGTCCAAAACACAGGCCATAACCGACACCCGCCATAAGATGAGAATCAAACCAGTCAGCAGCCAGAAAAATGATGCTGTAATTGATCATATGTCCTGCCAGGAACGCCGACAGGCATGAACATAAAAATAAAATAAATCGCACTGACGCCACTGTATTAATTGTAATTAGGACGAAGCCTGATCAATGTCGGTTGTCCATCTTCAATATGCCAGCTGGGAAAGCTGGAATTGGTTGTAAACACATCACCATTGGGAGCGATTTCCACGTCACGGGTAAATGTCACCCGTTTAGGCATGGGGTAATGCGACCAGTTTTCTGTTCCAATATCAAAACGGTACAGGGCATCTGACGTATTGCCATTGACCCAGACGACATCACGCGTTCGATCCACATTCAAGGAGTATGGGGTTTCGCTGCCAAGCGGTTCTACTGGCAGTGGATAGTTATGGAAGGTTTCTGTTTCAGGGTCGAATTTAACAATCATGGACTCCGGAAAAGCCGCAATCCATAAATTGCCTTTTGAATCCGAACGTAACCGGCGCGGCCCAGTGAACGGCGTGTCATAGATCGTGACCTGCTTTGTTTCGGCATCGATTTTACCGATGGAATCCGCCAATAGCCGGGCAAACCAGATATCACCATTCGGCGTAATATCGATACCATAGGGCATGGGAAGCCCTGAAGATTGTTCATCAATACTCACCCAGTTCGCCAGAGGCAGTCCCCAATCCATCAGTTTCAGAATCAGTCCCATGGACGAAATGGTCATGCTTTCCTGAACATTGCGGGAGGGCAAATCAAACATGTCAAAAGCCTTGGTATCACGGTCAAACATGGCGATCTGGTTAGATAATGCCATGGTGAACCACACCCTATCCTGATCATCAATGCGAATAGTGTGCGGGTAATACCCCTCCTCCATCGGGTGGTTGGTAAACGCCTTTGTCCGTGGATTGAATTCAACGATGCGCTGTTGATATGACGTGGTAATAAAAATATTGCCATCGCGAGGAGATTCAGCGAATGAATGAATGCCTGCATAGGTTTCATGCTTGGGAAACGTCGCCAGCCGCGCCCCCATCAGGCCGCCATGTTTATCATCCTCCTCTCGCTTGAGTTTATAGACGGTAAATTGGCCGGTTTTGGGATCAATTTCATACAACCGGTCCTGAAGATTGTCACCGACGTATACCAACCCCGAACTGTGATACAGCAGGTCATGCATCTGTGAAAAGGCATCACCAATCGGCCAGGCTGTGATATCCGTTCCCTGCAATTCTTCTGACCATGGCGTACCTTCCGGTATTTGTTCCGGGTTTTCGTACAGCGTCTGATAACTCTCAGCCAATAATCCCGGCAACACTTCCCGTGCGTCATCATGAATACGCGCGCCATAACCAATCATCCGCTCCATGACTTCCCTCCAGTTGTCTTCAGGCCTTGGACGACGGAAAAAATGTGAGCCTTGCTGATGGCAGAAACCACACTGGAGTATGTAATGTTTTTTTAGTTCCGGATCTTTTGACAAATCCAAAGCCGCCAGCCAAGTATTAGCCGGCCGAGATTCAGCCAATAGCAACGGATCTGAAATGCGCTTCATCGTGACAGTGAGATCTTCATCACCTGCCTGTTCAATCGTGACATCTTCTCTGCCAGGTGCTCTTACACGAATTCTGACTTCCTGATCCTGATAATCAGTAAACGAGACATGACCTCCCGCATCAGTAAACCGTGTATTAATGTTCACCGTCTGGTTGAGTTTGCCTGCCGGCGGATAACCGAAATCTGATTTATCAATGTTGTATCCGTCAACCGGCGCCTGCATGACCATAACATTCTCAAGAGGTTCGCCTGGCTCATTAATGACTGTGATCGTATTTCCATAAGCAATGTGAGAAACCAACAACAGGAACAGCAGCCCGGAAGACCGACGATACAACATGGCTTTTCCCTCTTATTCTTATTAGGACGCGATGGCTATAAAGGCATCCAGTGCTTCTTCTGACGTGTATTGAGCCTTGTAATCAAAATGTTGGCGCAGTTTTTCACTGTTGAGTACAGGTCGATACTGGATAAATTTGACTTGCTCCGGCCCATACTGACTTAACCCCAATGGTCGCAGGACGGTCAGTGCGGCTTTAATCAACATCGCCGGTAGCGGGACGTAGAGCCGGTTTAACTTTCTGGCAATCGCGGGCAATGACAGTGTTCCCTTACCTGACAGGTTAAACGTGCCGGTTAAATCTGAGTGAATCGCTTCATAGACATAACCCGCAACATCCTCAGACCAGATGAAATTAAACGGCGAATCACACCCCACCAAACCCGTAATGACTTTTTGCTGTAGCAAATTAACCACAGGGCCATCAAAACCGGGACCCACAATTGCCCCTGGTCGAAATACGACTTGCTTCATCTGGGGGTGATCTTGGAGATACCTCTCCAATAACGCTTCAACCTGTCGTTTATGATCACTGTAAAAATAATCCTTGTTTCCTCTTAGCGGCCAGGTTTCAAGAATTTCCTCTTTCACATTCTCAGGGTGATAACCGTAAGCTGCACCACTTGTCGTCACGATGAACTTCCTGACACCGATGGCTGCAGCCTTTGCTAACAAAGCTTCCGTTGCCGTGACATCAATAGCAAAAGCCTGCTCCCGATTCATGTGCTTGCTCAGCTGTAAAACAGACGCCAGATGAACAATACAATCAGGACGAATCTGCTCAACCCATTCTAAAAACTCTGCATGTCGTATATCAAACGCTTGGTACTTCAGACCTGAATTTTCCTCAAAGGGTGAAGGTCTGATATCTGTCGCATACAGATTGAGATTCTGCTGTTGCACAAGGTATCGGGTCACGGCCCGGCCAAGGCATCCGGCAGCCCCTGTAATTAAAACGTTCATCATGGTAATACAGTTTTTGGTGTTATTTGACGAAACAGGCCGGCAATGCCAAGGCCGGACACAATGTGCCATGTGCCCCAGAAGGCACTGATGAGCGCCATGCCTGGCTCTCCATGGAACTGACTGAAAACAATGGCAATGGCCAGGGACGAATTCTGCATGCCAACTTCGATCGTCGTAGCTTTGGTGTCCGCCATATTCAGCCGCCCAAGCCTGGCCGCAGAAAAACCCAGCAGGAACGCAATGGCATTATGGATCAGCACAATCAAAAACAACTGAGTGAAATGGCTGGTAAATGCCGCATAATTCTTGTTTACGGCAACAACAATAAACAATAACAGTGCAATAATGCTGGTTATGTTAAGAATCCGATGCAACTTCCTGGCAAAACCTGAAAAGCTGTGACTCAACACCAACCCTAAAACCAAAGGCATTGCCAGCACTGTTAAGAGGTTGAATATTAATGCAGAACTGTCGACATCTATGGCTTTTAATAATTCATCCGCATGGGGATTGAAACCAGACCAAAAGACAAAGTTAAGCGGCAACATCACAACGGCTAATACGCTGGAGACAGCGGTCATCGAAATCGACAGTGCCGTATTTCCTCGGGATAACTGGGTGACAAAATTGGAAATCGCGCCACCAGGGCAAGCTGCCACCAAAATCATCCCCAGTTCAATCCCGGGATCAAGATCCAGTAACAACGTCAGCAGCAAGGTACTTGCGGGCAACACCAGAAACTGGGAAAACAATCCCACCAGCACAGCCTTGGGCGCCTTTTTAACGGCAACAAAATCCTGCCATTTCAGATTCAGCGCAACACACAGCACCATGCTGCCCAATACCGCACTGATCAGCCACTGCGCGCTGGCGTCGTATGAGACTGGACCAATCTGCACATTTCCCTCTGCATCGCGTTGAAGACTATTCGCTGGATTGTAAGTCACATCACTACCGAAACAATGACGTATGGTGCCACATCGATTGGCGCCTAATGTCTATTACTACGATGCTGACTACGGTACTGGCCAGGCGTCATGTTCTGCCATTGACGAAACGCACGGATAAAAGCGCTGGGCTCGGAAAAATCGAGCAATTCACTGATTTCATGCGTCTTGAAGTTTGTATAGACAAGGTAGTTGCAGGCTTGTTTTTGACGGCAGCTGTCTAATAGAGACGTAAAACTCTCGCCATGACGCTGTAGCTGGCGCTGTAATGTGCGTTCACTCAAGCTCATATGTCGTGCCAGGTCAGCCAGACTTGGCCGCCCCTGCGCGAGATTGTTGCGGATGAATGCCTGCGCAAGCTTGACCAGATCTTGCTTGGAACGGAATTGCAGCACCTGTTCGGCATACTGCTTCAGTATTCGGTTCAGTGATGGATTGGCACGATGGCAAGCCAGTGACATGACATCTGCCGTGATGGTTAGCCCATTGAACCCCGCCTCAAAACTGACAGGACAGGAAAAATAGGCTTCGTAAATAGCTAAATCCTGTGGATCAATACTATGACTGAAATAGATATGTTGAGGACGTAAAACCTGGCCGGTCAGTTTACGTGCCAATGCGACCCAACTGGTAATCACTTCTTCAGCGATATGGTGGCAATACGTCCCTGCAGGCAGCCACTTCAAGTTCAGGTAACCGTCGCTGACACGATAAACCGGTGTTCCAATACTGCCGACAATGGACTGGTACTTCTGCTGGTTCAGCAAAACTTCATGTAAGGTGTTACTGGTAAATGCGATATTTCCGAGTACCCCCCATCGGTCTGCTTCAATATGCTGACCAAAGATAAAACCCAGATTAGACTGGTTTAGCTGCTGCTGACCAAACTGATAAAGCGCCTGATAATGACGGGTATCAATCAGTTCCGTTTTATTAAATGTTTCCTCTGTGTTGCCCAGCACGGCAAAACACGACTGTCGATCCACACCAAGAATGCCAAGATAATTGATCAATGCCCTGACTGCGTCATTCGATATTTCTGACATCTTTTTATCTATCGATCGTTATTTTTTGAGGCATCTTGCATGGTGGGCATCGTATGCGTCAAGGACAGCCAACGACGATGATAACTAACGCTCTCTTGTGTACTGCCTCAATGTTATAGGCTTACTTTGTCACCGCTAAAGATTGACGTATCGCAAGCCGCTAGAATCCATTGGGATTATCAATCAGATAAAGCCAGCCACCCTCCTTATAGGTCATCACTTCTAAAGCGGTGCCAGTGATATCACTATCACTTATTTTCCAGTTCGATTTAACCAGCGCAATATTGCCATTAATATGGATAGACGCAGATACCGTTTCAATCTCTGCTCCCGTATCCATGTAATGCTGTATCTCGGTGACAATAGCCTCTCTACCTTCCAGCAGAGAGCCCTGATCGTCAACGACATACACTGCCTTTTCATCAAACAGTGAACCAATACCCGTCAGATCTTTCGCAGAAAAATAGTTGCCGAACATCGCATGAAGTTCAGACGGCGTTTGCGGTTTAGGATATTCTGCCGCCTGAGTGGCACTGAAAATAAGCAATGCCATAACCATTGCTACTTGCTTTAACATCATAATCTCCTGAAACCGTTTTTCACCTTAGACCGTGGTCGTGGGGATTCGTTCCTCTAAACCTGAGAATGAGAAAAACCCCACAAGGAAAAAAATAGCAGCAACCATTTTCCTAATGTATTTGTTGACCCGTCTACCAGTGTAGGGCTGAGAATAGTGTCTGTGCTCACGAAGGAAGTCATATGCTTACTGTTACCCAACTGGCCAGGAAGTACGATATTTCCCGCACCACGGTTCTTTATTATGAGCGAGTTGGGTTACTTTGCCCCCGCAATCGTTCAGAGAATGGCTATAGGTGGTACGGTGAAGAAGAAATCAAACGACTGGAAGCCATTATTGCGTACCGCTCTTTTGGCGTGCCAATCAGTAACATCGCATCACTGCTAGACCGTGAGGACGACCTGTCACAAGAGCGCATTCTGCGAGACCAGTTTACGTTGCTGGAGAAAGAGATCCAGAAACTGCGTCAGCAGCAGAAAGCGACTGTCATGCTACTGGAACAACCCGATTTATTGGAGCAACAGATGGTCAACAAAGAACGCTGGGTAGAAATCATGCAAGCTGCCGGTTTCAGTGAAGAGGACATGAAGAACTGGCATCAGCAATTTGAAAAAATGGAACCCGATGCACATCAGGAATTCCTGGAGTCCCTGAAAATTGATCAAGATGAGATTGCTGATATTCGCGCCTGGTCGAAGCAATAAGTAAGAGGATGCGTGTAATGCCGATGCGGTATTACACGCATCCTGCAATTGTTGATTAGGAAGGGAAACAGGCTAGAGGTTCATCAAGATCCGGAAGGAACCTTTTCGAAGGGGAAAAGAGTAAAGCTTGTGCGACTGATTATCCATCTTTGCAATCAGTCAGCGACCATTTTGGCAACCAACGTCTTCATATATAACCGACTATTTCATAAATCGGCTGCGCTATTGTACCTTTCATATAACAAATCGAATTAGGCGTTATTAATCTATTAGAGCAAATAGCGATTAATTAACAACCTAATATTAGAAAACAATAAATTGAACCCTTTTATATATTAAAAACATATTTTAAACATTATTTTTATTGACTCAAACAATTTAATTCTATACCTTATAACTACAAATTAAAAAAACTTATTTTTAATTTAAAAAAACAATTTACATTTTATAGATTTTTAATTATCAAAAGACTAATGCAAAGAAGGAGACTTATGCAGAAATCAATTATCAAGAAAAATCGTGGTAGTGCACTTATAGAAATGTCATGTTTATTGCTGATCGTTGTTTTTATTTTGGCAATGGGTTTTTACTCAACACAAGTTTATAATGCGAAACCTGAAAATCTTGGTATGATCCTGTCATCTTATGACATGAACAAAATGATGGATTGCGTAACTGAAGAAACACCCAACTACCACAAAAATCTGAACAATGGCTGCCTTTAAAAAAGGCTAAAAATTCACACAATAAAACCACGAGCTTTTATTACAAATTCAGACATACTTTTTGAAGCAAACATAAACAGAATCGCTAGAAAACGTTGAAATCGGTTATCAAACATCGACAACTATTATTTTACCAATATAAGCTATAAACAACAGTCAAAAACCTCAAAATAGATAAGATTCAATGGCACTTATACAACGCCTCTAAAACCTTTATCAAAAATACTAATTCATCATAGCCACATTCCCACATTAATCATTCTTAATACTTAATCATTTAGATAGCCCCTTAATTTCCCACATAAACTGCTAACAGACCGGATAGGAGGGATCAGAATCCACCTATTTTTACTGATACTGAGGCAATATTCTCACAACTCTATTCACACGAAGATCTGCTGCTATATCAACTTATGATTAAAGGCGGTGTTTTTCTTTGAAATTTTTATCGGCGTACAATACAGCCTTTTGATGCAACCGTATTGCAAACCAAAATTTTAAAATGCCTCTGCTCCACTTTCATCTATAGTGAATTTAACTTCCGGTACAGGGTTGGTCGATAAAATCATATATTCACTGGACATAGAGAGCCCGACAGATAACCGCATTAATTTATTCACTGATGCTTGCTTGATATGATCAACTGAAACAGCACACGTTCAAATTGAAACTTACTGAAATAGGAAAGTAGTATTCGCAAGCATTAAAGGACTAGATTGATAGCTATTTTGCTTTCAAAGAATGAAATACCTTCTTCATAACTGTTGATGAATTAGAACTAGAAGTACTGTCTAAAGCTAACCACACAGAGAATTTCAGCAAACGATAAAGTATAACTTTTCTATAAGATACTTTCTATATTGTTTTTAATATGTAGTAATCACTAATCTCTATTATTAGCCACACGACTTCTTTGATACTCCTGACAACAGGTATATTTATCGTCAGCATATAGCTCACTTACTCAGCCATGAGAACAGTCGATCATTGACATATACGCAGCCCTTATATTTCTTTATGTAATGAAAAAAAAGCTGCTAGATTCAAAGCGTACTTTTAGCATGACCGCTTTAAAAAACTAAAGGCGTTTTCAAATTTTAATGCTAACATGAAGCGTGGTAATTTTTAGGAATAACATCGTGTTTATACTCAGATCATTATCACTCATATTTTGCATGTTCAATATATTTTTAATTACCACTTCATCAGCATTCGCAGCCCGCGATGAAAGTGATAGTCCATTCATAAATACGGAAATCAATAACTTACCCTATGAACGTGAATGGCTAAACATTCTGGAGCGCGAGAAGCATGCACCATTCAAGCCAGATCGGTTACGATTGGTTTATTGTGATGACGTTTCAGGGAACTGTTTGTTCCGAAGTAATTTACCCGTGACCAATGCAAAATTTGCCTATGACGACTTAGTTCAATCCATGCGCAGAGCCTACCGTGCACGCATTGGTCTCTCATTGCCTATGCGGTTTGAGTTAGTTGATGTGTCCTTGCTAAATTGGTTTACTGATTCACAGGCATTACAAATTGAACAAGGTTTTTTCAAGCTACACCCCGAAAAAGGAAAGTTCGTCCACCATGCTATTTACGGAGCTATATCTAGCCCAGAAGCTTACCCTGAAAGCATAAAAGAATGGTTGGAAATTGTGCCATCAATGGGAGAGATTAATGATTTACAAAATACCTTAGGGGATATGATAAATACGGTTCACGATCAACCTCAAATGATTGTTGTTCATTGCCGTGCTGGCCATGATAGGACAGGAGAAGTCATTGCAGCATTTCAAATGCGCTATCTCAATATGAGCTACCAAGAAGCTTATGCAAAAGCGAACGCAGTGGCAGGGCGCCCTCTTAACCCCTTAAGTCGCTACGGACTCATGTGGTATGCTTATTACTTAAGAGATGTATTGGGGATATCAACTGTTGGCGACATTGAATAATACGCCATTTGTAGCATTGCTTATGTGTAAAAATATTAAATTATACGTTAAGTGATAGACTGCAGCATAATCAATCCGCAATACAACATTTTTTAGCGGTAACTATACCGCTACCCTTTATTTTTCTATATCCACCAATAGCGCATTCCTCAAATCTTTGTATTTTTACAACGCATATATAAATCACATTACTTTCTATCTATTGCATCTATCACCGATGCTCAATATTAGCCGTAAACTCTTCAACATAAACTCCATATTATTGTTATATTTCTTTTTGGATTTAACAATTAGAAAATATAACTATTTTATCAATATATAGAACTACAGAGGATTTATTTAAATTGGCTCAGTTTTACATAGATCTTAAAAAGAATGACCTATGCTTTATAAGTTTACAATCCGTATTCTTGATATCATGAACACTACCATTTGGTGTGTTACCATCTATTATGGGCTTTGAAAAACAAGACACCAAAAAACAGCAAACTACAACTGGAGTGGAGGGGTAGCGCTAATGGGACTTGAGAATCTGTTTTCTATCGTCTTTGTGGCGGTAGTTGCCGTATTTATCTTCAAAGGGGTCTACATGGTGCCCCAAGGCTATAACTATACGGTGGAACGTTTCGGTAAATTTACGCGCACCCTTGGGCCTGGGCTTCACGTGCTGATTCCGTTCATTGACATGATCGGCCGTAAGCAGAACATGATGGAGCAGGTCTTGGATATTCCTCCTCAGGAAGTAATTTCCAGTGACAATGCCCAGGTGACCACTGATGCTGTCTGTTTTTTCCAGATTCATGATCCGGTCAAGTCCGCTTATGAAGTTAATGATTTGAGTCGTGCCATGCAAAATCTGGTGATGACAAATATCCGAGCGGTGCTGGGTTCCATGGAACTCGATGATATGTTGTCAAACCGCGATCGCATCAATACTAGCCTGCTGCAAAAGGTTGATGAAGCGACTGATCCTTGGGGAATCAAGGTGACCCGTATTGAGATCCGTGATATCTCCCCTCCCCAGGATCTGGTGGATGCCATGGCCCGCCAAATGAAAGCTGAACGAGAAAAACGCGCGCAGATTCTGGAAGCGGAAGGTGCCAGGGAAGCCGCAATCAAAGTGGCAGAAGGTGAGAAGCAGGCCCAAATCCTGAAAGCTGAGGGTGAACTGGAAGCCGCCAGACGGGAAGCTGAGGCGCGTGAGCGTTTAGCGGAAGCGGAAGCTCAGGCGACAGGGGTTGTATCAAAGGCTATTGCGGAAGGGAATATTCAGGCGATTCATTACTTTGTCGCCCAGAAATATGTAGAAGCGTTGAAGGAGATGGCGTCTTCCGAGAACAGTAAGGTGATCATGATACCGTTGGAAGCATCGGATGTGATCGGTTCTGTGGCAGGGGTCAAGGAACTGCTTCAGTCTGCAGGCACCCGCAATAGTTAATGAAACAAGGAGAGTAACGTGGGCTTGCTGGATTCATTACAACCCTGGCACTGGCTGATTCTAAGCCTGGTGCTCTTTGCATTGGAAGCGTTAGGGGCGTCAGGCTTTTTGATTGGTGCCGGAATCGCTTCTGCATTAATGGCAGTAATACTATGGCTGGTGCCGTCACTGGATTGGGGCGTCCAGCTCATGCTGTTTGGTATCGGCGCTCTGGTGATGACAGTCGCCTGGTGGAAAGTCTTCCGACGTTATAACGAACAGACAGATCATCCCGAACTCAATAATCGCGCTGTTCAGATGGTGGGGCGCGTGATCGTTTTGGAACAGCCTGTCTCCAATGGGCAAGGCCGGATTCAAATCGGTGATACCTTTTGGAAAGTATGCAGTGAAACCGATTTAGAGGCTGGTACTACCGTTGTTATCAGTGGTTGTGATGGAATGGTACTTCAGCTGACGCCTAAGTCATAAGCCCTGCTCTTAAAAAAATACCCGCTGCTAAGGCGGGTGTTTGCGTTATAGCTTTGGAAAAGCTGCGATCCGGTTACTGATGTAAACCAATTTTCATGTACTCTTGTGCTTCTTGTTCAACAGCCTGATCAGTCCTGAGGATCAAGTCGTGTATCCACATTATATCGAGCCGGTTTTTCGTCCACCCAGTGAGTGGAAATCACTGATTCTGCAGGTCACGAATGGCTGCTCATGGAACCGTTGTACCTTTTGTGAGATGTATACGGCGGATCAAAAAAAGTTTCGGCCAAAATCCCAGGGTGATATAGAACAGGAACTGAAAGCGGTAGCGCATTCTGGCATGCCGGTTAACCGGGTGTTTCTTGCCGACGGTGATGCGATGACGCTGTCTTTCCGGCGGCTGGAAGCGATACTGGCGGCAATCAACCACTACTTGCCCGGTGTTCAACGTATCTCGTCGTATTGTTTACCCAGAAACCTCAAGAACAAAACCGTTTCAGAATTAACACAATTACGTGAGATGGGGCTAAGCCTGATGTATGTCGGTTGTGAGTCCGGCGACGATGAAGTCCTGCAACGGGTACAGAAGGGCGAAACTTGGGATTCTTCTTTGGCGGCTCTCGAAAAAATTCGCCAGGCAGGTATGAAAAGTTCGGTGATGATCTTGAATGGTTTGGGTGGCAAGCTGTTGTCTGAACAGCACGCCTTGAATTCCGCGAGATTGATGAATGCCGCACAGCCGGAGTACCTCTCTACGTTGGTTGTCTCTTTTCCTCTCGGTATGGCGCGTTTTCAGCAGGGATTTGGTGAGGTGTTTGAGCCTCTGGATCAACAGGGCTTATTCCGTGAGATGGAAATCCTGCTGGAACATCTCTCTCTCAATAAAACCATCTTTCGCAGTGATCACGCCTCTAATTATCTGGTTCTAAAAGGAATCCTCGGCAGGGATAAAAAAATGCTGTTAGATCAGGTGCGCACGGCCATTCAACAGCCGGAACGAATAACATTGCGAGAAGAATGGCAACGAGGACTGTAGGTCTACGTTGTCTGGTCATGCATGTTTGCAAAGAGAATTAGCATGTTCCCGGAAAGAACAACAATGCCTGTCTATACTGGAGTGTGTGCCTTTATCTGACAATAAAGTGACCAAATACTAATTATCAGTGATTGACAGGGATATGTCATGAAAGCAACGGCGACGCCTGCACCGGGTTATTTCTATGGGCCAGTGATTGATTTCCTGTTAGTGGGAGGGATAGCTTTTGCTGTCTATCTGACGACGCTTGCCTTCTTGGGTTTTTATAATAGTTTCGATCTCTGGTACGTGATGTGGTATCTCGCGTTTCTTGTTAACTTTCCTCACTTCATGATCAGTTATCAGATCTTTTATCGTTATCATCGCAACATGATAAAAACAGATAAACGTTTTTTTCTGGTGGGTGTGATTGTTCCCGCGATCTTGATGTTGTTGTCATTGGCCGCCGCTATCACACAGGATGGTCTTTTTGTTCGTATCCTGGTTCATGCAATGTTTTTCTTCGTGGGTTGGCACTATGTCAAACAGTGTTTTGGCTGTTTTATCCTCACCTCATCGAACAGTGGTACTTATTATAGAAAAACGGAAATTCTGGTATTCAAAACCGCACTCTACCTTCTCTGGGCCTGTTCTTATATGCAGTTATTCCGGCCTAATGAAAGCGGCTTTCTGTTCTTTTTACCAGAAACGGCAACGTTCAATTTTTGGGGCGTCACATACGGTTATCCCAGTATTCCCAGCTGGATGATTCAGGCCAGTGTCTGGCTGGCAATCATCAGTTTTATCATGTGCTGCGGTGTTATCGCCCGTCGGGTGTGGTTTAAGGAGAAACTACCCAATCATGTTGCCATCATGGGCTTCATGACGGCTTATATCTGGTTGGCACCCGTCTTTTATAATCCAAAATACGCCTATATTATTCCTTTCTTCCACTCTCTCCAGTACCTGCTGTTTTGCAGTGTATATATGCACAATAAGATTGAGCGTACGGCAGGTGAAGAACGAAAGCGTTATTGGATCGAACAGGCACGTTGGTGGGGACTGGCACTGCTGTTTGGTGCGGTCTTCTTTGAGTGGCTGCCAACGGTACTGGATGAAAGTATCAGTTATGACACGGAGTCAACCGGTGCCCGCCTTTTCTATGTGCTTTTTACGTTATTCATCAATGTGCACCATTACTTCATTGATAGTGTGATTTGGAAAGGGGATAACCCGGAAGTCAGACAAAACCTGAAGCCTGTTGCTCAAGGCTGAGCATTTATTAAGCCAGTTTTGTATTGCATATAAGCCGTTTCCCGATGGGAAACGGCTTTTTATCGTCAGGTTGTTTCTACATCATCACTGAAACCGACATCAAGCCCGGGGTCGCCATCGGTTGATTTGTTGACTGTTGGCGCACGCTGTCGGGGTTTTGCTGTTTCATCCTTATGCAACGGCGGGGGCTCGGTTGTGCGAATATGAATATCCCGTTGCGGGAAGGCGATCTCAATATTGTGTTCTCGGAACAGGGTATCGATGCGGGTATTCAGGTCATTCAGTGTGATCAGACGATCCCCCATCTCTTTGACGTGAACGCGCAACTCATGGTTCAGCGTACTGTCACCAAAACTCAGGAAAAAGACAGAGGGTGCCGGCTCTTTCAATACCCGGGGCTCTTCGTGGGCCGCTTGCAGTAACAGTTCGCGGGTCTTGGCCAGATCGGAACCATAGGCGACGCCTACCATGATAACGACACGGGTTTCCGGATCACTGAGTGTCCAGTTAATCAGCTGGTCAGTAATGAACACTTTATTGGGGATGACAATCTCTTTGTTATCCCAGTCCGTAATAGTAGTAGCCCGAATCCGGATGCGTGACACAGTTCCGCTGAGTGAGCCGATGGTGACTGTGTCGCCAATACGAATCGGTCGTTCAAACAGGATAATAATGCCGGATATAAAGTTGGCAAAGATTTCCTGCAGCCCAAATCCCAACCCGACACCGACAGCCGCAACCAGCCACTGCAGCTTGTCCCAGCTGACGCCTAACGTGGATAGGACACTGAGAACACCGATAGCAGTGATTGAGTAACTGAGAAGAGTACTGATCGCATATCCGGACCCCTGGGATAACTGCAGGCGAGACAGTACGGCAATTTCGAGCAAACCCGGCAGGTTTCGAGACAGCACCATGGTCACGAGTACCAGCAGTAACGCGGTCATGATATCGCCTAACTGCCAGGTGTCGCTTTTCGTACCGGTGGTGGTAATGGTAATGGCATCAATGCGAGAAAAAATAGTGATCATGTCCTGCCAGACCCAGTAGAGCAGCAATACCAGCAGGGCAATCATGAAAGCATTAAGCAGTCGGATGGTCTGCCGGTTGATCGTTTCGAGGTCCAGGTTAGGAATCTCTACCTCGCGGTCTTCTCGCATGGCTTCGCGTCGGCTTAACGCACGACTGAAGGCCAGGCGACGACTGGCGACATAAATACCGCGTTTGATCACCGCCCTTAGCAGCGCCCAGACTCCAATTACAAACAGACTGATGACAAGATGTCCGAGTATGACAAGCGTTGTGTAGTAGTACCCTGTTAAAATCAGGATGATCAGTCCCAGCGGAGTGGCAATCAAAAACAGCCAGATGAGGATATCCAGAAAGCGGAAACCAAAAAGGCTGGGTACCTGCTGATATAACCGGTACAACAGAATACCGAGTGATCCGCATCCAAGCATGGTCAGCAGCTGGCTGATCACGTCATTAATTTCCCGCATCGGGACCAGCAGAATCAGTGGTGCCATGACCCAGCGGGTCAGGTTCAGCACCTGGTAGAGTTTTTGATTAAATGCGGCAGGTAAGCGGAAATGGGTTTCTGCAATCCCACCCGGCAAGTGCAGTCGTGTGGCAAAGGCCATCACCCACCAGAATCCACCGGTAATCTGAAGCAGTTTGCCCATTTCACGAAGGCTGTCGTAGGTTCCGCCGGCCCTGCTAATCAGGTAGCCACATAGCGCGATCAATAGTGGCGGGATTGCACACTGCAGCGCATCAAGAAACAGGGCCTGGGGGGTAACCCAGATGCTGTCATGGCGAACATCACCCACTTTGCCGGATAAATCGGTCAGTGCCTGCTGAATAGTATTCCGACGAATTACCAGAACCATCACTATCGCCAGAACGATGATGGTTTGTGGGATACGCTTGTGGGCGCCCTGGAAGAGGGCCGGGAGAATATTGCCAGTATTCAATGCCGTAATTTGTTCATGGATATCGGCAGGTATGGTTTGTAACCAATCCATATCCAGCGGAGGGTTGGTTGGAATCCAGAACAACTGGTCGTCCAGCGACTTGACCAGTTTCAGACTGCTCTGCTGGAGTTGCTTCTGGTTCAGTTTCAGGTCTATGGCGATGGAGAGCAGTGTACCCAGTTCCCGCTGGATTCGATCCAGCAGATCCCGCCGGGTCTGAAGTTGATCCGCAATAGCCTTGCGCAGGCTGGACTGTTGATCGGCTGGAATTTGATGTTCCAGAAAGAGCGAGGTAATGACTGCCTGCGGATCGCTGAGTCGCTGTCTCTGCTCACCGTAACTGAACTGCTTAAGACGTATATCACTGATGGTAGTATCTATATCGTCGTACAGTCGCAGCTTGGGCAATGCCTGTTGCTGTTCCCTGAGAATTTTGCCCAGCAGTGGATTGTTCTCTAGAACGGCTGTTTGTTGTTCGATCGTCTGTTGCAGATCCTGCATCCGCCGTTGCAGGTCCTTGATGCGATTATCTTCCTGCTGAAGCTCGGACTGCTGATCATTCAGTTGCAGGAGCTCCTGACCAAGCCCGGCATTCAGTCGTAACTGTTCTGCGAGCAGCGGATTGTCCTGTCCGGTTACTTTGCTGATATGAGCGATGGTTTCTTCCGTGACCAGACGGCGCTTGCGATTGACTTCAGACTGCATCAGCGCAATCTGGTTATTGAGAATCTGCAGTTGTTTACGTACCAGGTCACGACGATGAGTGATCAGGTCGAGCATGGTACTGCTGGCCAGTATCTCCTGGCGCAGTAACTGGCTTTTGCTTTGCAGTGCTGCCTGCTTGGCCAATAACATCTGCTGTCGTGTTTTTGGAAAGGGTTGCTGATCCTGTTTATTCAGCAGTGTTGCCAGTTCATCGGACATTAATACCAGTTGTGTACCAATGGCATCGATCTGGGTTTGTGAGGTATCGGGGCGCGCCTGCTCATTGGTGATCTGTTCATTGAGCTGGCTTAACTGTTGTTGCAGCGTTCGCTGTTGATCCTGACCAGCCTGTAGTTGTCGTTCAAGCGCTGTCAGAGACAGGCGGCTGTAGTCATCCTGCAATTCATCGTCTGTGGGTGTTTTCAGTGCTTTCTGTTGCTGCTTCAGCTTGCTGAGTTCAGCAGGCGCCTGCAGCAAGCGTTTTTGAAGCGACGCCAGTGTTGCACTGTTCTCTTCACTTTCCTGTAGGTATTGCAGGGTCTGCTGGTATAACTCTGTAAGCTGTGTCCGGTTTTCTTCCGAACGGTTAGGGTCTTTCTGAACCCGCTCCATGGAATCCCTGATCATCCGAACACTGGGGGGGGCCAGGTTCATGATACCGTTGGTGGGAGTCTCGGCTGGGGCTGCCATCACCTGCATGGTTATAAGCACGGCCAGGAGACCAAGGAGAAGGCGGCTATACTGCTTAACGGCCATTGCCAATACCTTGATAAAAGACTATGTCAGCCTATGACAGGTTCATTGAACCTGCCAATGGACACGTTAGAAACCTGCTTTGGGTGGGTTCACCAGAAAGCGTTGACTGAATCTCTTGCTTCGTTTTTGCTGATAGCGGGCAAGGATGGCCACAACAACGACGGCAAAGAATAACCTTGCCCAGAGAATGCCGGAAAGGTCAGCTCCCATCAGCATGATCAGCAACGTATCTTCAATCAGGCTATGACAAAGCCCGAGGAGGCTGACTGCCGCAAAGATATCTGCAGCATCTACTTCCCCGCTTTCTGCTTCACGAATTAACAGGCCGCCGCCGTAGGATAGCCCGAGTGTAATGCCGATAATGGTAATGCTGGTTGCTTTGGGGCTGATGCCCAGCACCTTTAGAACCGGTTGCAGGAGATAACTGATGGCCTGCTCAACCCCGATTGCGCGGAGAATTTTCAGAAGCGTCAGCAAGACCATGATGGTCACTGTGATCCAGAAGCAGCTTTCCAGTTGCGTGAGCGCCCAGGTGCTGAGGCTGTTATCGACGACATCGGGTTGCCAGATACGGGTAACCGGTTGTTCTAACCAACCTCCGTAACGGTAAATTTGGTTTAGCAGTATCGCGAGTACAATGGCGCCACCTATACGCAGCACCAGTTGTGTCAGCAGACGGCAGCC
This sequence comes from uncultured Kistimonas sp., assembly GCA_964291505.2. Taxonomy (GTDB): domain Bacteria; phylum Pseudomonadota; class Gammaproteobacteria; order Pseudomonadales; family Endozoicomonadaceae; genus Kistimonas. The sequence continues at coordinate 258,763 of OZ220221.1, forward strand.
TGCTCTCTGGGCAATCCGGAGTTCAACCGGCAGGCTATGGGCTAACAGCATCAGTGTACCCAGAATGGTGACCTGTGCCTGTGTCCAGCCAATGTCTCCCGGTAAGGTGAAAAATACGACCATACCTGTGTAGATATTGGCCAGCATGGTGGTGGCCCAGATCAATCCGGCGGCATCCGGTAAGCCCATGAGTTGCATCAGTGGGCTGATCCATGTTGCAAGGATCTCAATAAAACCGACTAATTCCAGCAGTTTGACGATAATAAGCGCCGGAATCATGATGCGAAACAGCGTCAGGCTGACCTTGACCGTATCAATGACGATCTCTCGGCCATGGGTATACAGGCGTTGCATGGTGAAGGATTCTGATTGTTTTACTGAAAATATCCCTATTATCACGATACGACGAGTGAGCGTCGTGATGCAGGGCAAAAGCAGTGTTTATTCTGCACGGCAGTTGCAGATCGTGACAGTATTTTTGAACAAAGGGCAGGTTTACTAGCGTGCGGCGTCGTACCGATTTGGTCGTTTGCCGTGGGACAAAACCAGCTGCCATAACTGCAATTCCCTGGCACGAAAAACACCCGCAAAGCACAGCAGGTAATACGTCCACATCCGGTAAAAACGTTGGTTATAGGCAGGCTTCAGTTCAGGCCAGTGATGTTTAAAATTCTCATGCCAAGCCAAAAGCGTCCGGTCGTAGTCGGGGCCAAAGTTTTGCCAGTCTTCCAGAACAAACAATGGTTCAATGCTGCGGGTCAGTTGTATCGGTGAGGGGATTTCACCATTAGGAAAGATATATTTGTGAATCCAGGGGTCACGACCATGGGTCGTGGTGTTGTTGCCAATGGTATGAAGAAGGAAATAACCGCCAGGTTTCAGTAGCCGGTTAACGGTTTCCATGTACAGCCGGTAGTTTTTTTCACCCACATGCTCAAACATGCCCACCGAAACCGCGCGATCAAACTGGCCATCCATTTCCCGATAATCCTTCAGAATGATGCTGACTGGCAAATGTCGGGTACGCTCACAGGCCAGTGTCATTTGTTCATCGGAGATGGTGATACCGGTGACTTCTACCCCATAATGGGTGGCGGCATACTCGGCAAGCCCTCCCCATCCACAGCCGATATCCAGCAGGGTCATGCCAGGCGCGAGTTGTAGCTTTTCGCAGATAAGCCGGAGTTTGGCTTCCTGAGCTTCTGCGAGCGTTGTAGCGGTTTTCCAGTAACCACAGCTGTAACTCATACTGGAATCAAGCATGACAGAGAACAGGTCATTGCCCAGATTGTAATGCTGTTCACCGACATCAAATGAACGACGACGGCTTTGGAAATTGAACAGACGTGTTTTCAGCGAGTCCAGAGCAAAGCCAAGCTTGCGATGCGCCAGTCGGTCCGCGCGGTGTTGCAGTAGTTTGTGGAACAGGGCATCCAGCTGATTGCAGTCCCACCAGCCATCCATATAGGATTCTCCCAGTCCCAGAGACCGTTGCCTGAGAACGCGGGAATAAAAGCGGGGGTCATGAACGTGAATATCCCAGGGATTCGTGCCATCAAACTGTATGCCGCTGCCTGACAGCAGGTACTCAAGCGCCCGGCGTGCATAACCGGTGCGGACGGGATGACTTGCAATGGTGCCCATGGCACAAAGACCGAAAAATAAAATAGCTAGTTTAGCGCCTATTTCGCAGGATGCAGTGAAGCCGTCCTGAACCCGATAATTGCCGGGTGAAGCGTTTTTATAGGGCGATTGTCATTGATATCAAAAGGGGCGTATCAACATGTTGAGTGAGCTGTGAATGCCGAGGAGCCACTCTCCCCGGCTTTCATGTTATTAAGCAGATCAGATCTCTGCCGCGATACTGCTATTGCTTTGAGGTGCTTTCATGCGTCCGTAAAGTACGCCGGCAATCAAGGCAATGCCTGCAGCAACCAGCCAAGTCATGTGCTGAGCAAACAATGGCAGGTTATCAGTCAGCCAAGTATTGAGCATGGTAGGCATTAATCCAGATGCCTGCCACCCATCCAGGGCTGCAAACACCAGCGTGGTCGTCGCAACCAGACGTGTAACCAGCACGGGATGCTTGATCCAACGGCGCAGCATGCCAATGATGGTCAGGGTAATGGCCAACGGGTAGATGATTACCATAACCGGAATGGACACAGCAATCAGTTGCTCCAGTCCAAGGGTGGCAACCAGGGCGGCAACGAGGTAGATGCCAATGATGTACTGGCGATAAGTGAAGCGCGGCCCAATAGTATGGAAGTATTCGGCACAGGCGCTGGGTGTACCAATAGCGGTGGTCAGACAGGCCAGGGTAATGATAATACCCATGATCAGCGTACCGGATGTACCGAACAGTGCGGTAATGTAAGCGGTCAGGATATGGGCGCCATTAGTTGCTGCCGGCGCAACGCTATGGCTGGTAGCGCCAAGGTATAATAGCGCACTGTAAACTAATGCCATGCCAAGCGCTGCGAACAGTCCTACCATGGCACTATAGCGAACAATATCCCGATCACTGCGTACACCATGATTTCTTAGCAGTTGCGCAATCATCCAGCCCAGACATAATGGCCCCAAGGCATCCATCGTCAGATAACCCTGCACCATCCCTTCCGAGAATGCGTTGCTGGCATAAGCGCCGGTCGCCGCTTCGATGCCGCCCTGGGGCTGCCAGAGAGTGGCAACGGCAATGACGGTTAACATTAACAGCAGCAACGGCGCCATCTGCTTGCCGACAGAGACAATCAAACGACTGGGATTAATCGCAAACCAGCCAGCGATGGCAAGGAATACGACCGCGTACAGGTTTAGCGTCAATGAGCCCGGGTTATCAATGAAGGGCAGCAGTCCAATCTCGTAGGCAACGTGGGCACTTCTGGGCACGACAAAGGCCGGTCCCATAACGGCGAACAGGGCTATCCAGAACGCCTTGCTTGCCCAGTCTGGCAGATCACGGGTTACTTTGTCAGGGCCGCCGGCCATAGCAACGCCGACCAGCGTCAACAGGGTCAGGCCGATATCGCCAGCCATGAAGCCCAGTCCACCCTCCAGGATAAACTCACCTGCCTGCTGGCCGACGATGGGTGGGAAAATAATATTGCCTGCCCCAAGGAACATGGAGAATATCGCCAGGCAGATAGCGAGCAGATCATTGCGTTTCACAGTACACCCCCTTCCGGGACTGGCGGACTGTCTGGAGGCCGGGTGAGAGAATTCTGGTAGGAGTTCAGCGTGCCGGCGCTTCAGATCAGGCCGGCAGTCGTTGTTTTAGACCATCAGCCTGATCTGGCTAAAAAAGAAAAAGCCACAGATAGCGATGGTAAAGAAAAGTCCGGATATAACCATGCAGGCCGCTTTCACAGCTTCTATACGACGTTGTTTGTCTGTATGCAGGGTCATAATCAGTACTTTACCTCTTGGTCACAGTTATTCCCAAGTGTCCACAACTTAGCAAAGACGATGGTTCCAGCGCACTAGGTAATGACCGAATAAAATAGGCATGATGACAGTGACAAACCATGAGCATTGTCACTGTCGTGTGAAGGGTAGGTGGAAAGGCTTACAGGTTGCCGGTCAACATCGCCTGGGGTTGTGGTGCCTCGCAGGCACCATTCAGACTGCTGACCCACTCGCGCACCAGCGCCAGGCCTTCCTTGTGAACGGTGCTTCGACCCAGTTCCGGCATACGGATTGCCGGGTCGTTAGAAGCCATCCGGTAAACCAGAATGGAATTATCGGGATCACCCGGTGCGATATCGTAGCTCAGGCCGCCGGAGCCACGCCCTGCAGCCACCGGGCTTTTACACAAACCGTATGTGCGATCCACAGGCAGGAACTCGTTCAGCAGCAGGCCGGTGCCAAAGGCACGTCCACCGCCACCGTGGCAGTGGGCACAGTTTACATCCAGGTAAGCCTTGGCCCGTGCTTCAAGGCTGCCGGTAGTGGGATCATTCCAGACCGGTGTTTTCGGTGCCGCTGCTGACCCAGGCGAACCGGCCAGCAGACCCAGTGATGCCATCGCATCCAGCTGGTTCATACTGCCATCAAGTCCCAGTTGTTCAGCATAGGTATAGGCTTTGTTCAACAATGTGGCTTTGGGACCAACAGGCAGATCCTGCCCCTTGTTGCCATGACAACTGGAGCACTGGTTAGCATTCGGCACACCGTACGACGTAGTCACGGTTTCACCTTCCAGATCTACGAACGTAACCATTTCACGACCACCGCCCAAAGCAAGGTAGGCGTTACTCATGTCTTTTTCCCATATATAGGGCAGACGTTCCCAGCCATCTTCACGGCGTATCAGCAGACGGGTTTCGATTACATTCTCATTAACACCGGGTTGTGCGGCGTTGGCCGGAATGGCGAAGGTTTTGGTGATAATCGTACCCAACGGGAAGGCTAACGGGCCAGTTTCGACATATTGCGCCTGGGTGCCTGGCGGCAGGAATATGAAACGGTACTTGGTGGCGTAATCCGAGAACAGGGGCGTTGTCAGATCATAGGGGAAACCACCATTGCTGCTGGTTGTAGGATCGCTGGCGTCCGCAAACAGTCGATAGTCAGACAGGTTCGGGCAATCAACGACAGCAGCTGCCCAGTTAACCCCTGTTCCTGTGGTGGAACACAGTGCAGCAACTTCCTCTTCCGTATAACCATCCTCACCCGGTGCCGGTACTGGCGGCCAGGGTTGCAGGGTCACTTCAGCCAGTGCCGGCTGCTGACAGTTAAACGGCCTCTTGTTTTTATCGACAGGCCCGCCCGGAATACCCAGTGCGTCGTTATACCAGTTATTGTCATTGGCCAATTGCAGGTTACTGAAATCAGACGGAATAACTTTCAACTTGTCGCGATAGTTTTTCCGGTAACAAATCCCTGCAGCTTCACGACTGGTGGCAAACAGACCATCAATGATGGCGTCACTCACCACCTTGAAGCTATTCATGTGCAGAATGTTAATCAACAGGTTGACATCACTGCCATCGTAATACGGCACCTTGGGACGGTTGATCCGGTTGTCATGAATATTGATGAATTCCGGGAAGGGATCATAACCATCCGGAATCGGCAGGTTATTGATCACGGAGATCGCCACATAACTGGTGATAATGACACCTGTCGTACGGTTATTGGTGATCCGGTTATTGAATATTTCAACGTGATCAGTCGCCATGACCATCACACCGGTACCTGCCGGCACACTGCCAACAATGTTGCCGGCGGGGGCAAAGTTACCCGTATTGTTTTCGTAGATGTCGTTATCGTAGACCCGGCTGTAAGCGCCAGCTTGGGAGAGTCCCGGCAGGTCAAAAATCAGGATGCCACCGGTATTATATCTGGCCACATTTTGATAAACGTCAGCATACAGGCTGTTTTCAATTTCGATACCGGCCACATTGTATTCAGCAACATTGCGACGAACGATGATGTTGCGGGATTGGCCAACATAGATACCGGCATCGGATGCGCCTTTCACCACGCTGTCTTCGATCAGTACATTCTGACTGAGTACCGGATAAAGACCATAGGCACCGTTTTCTTCATCCGGTCCATTCGTCCATTCAACCCGGACACGACGAACGGTAATACCGTTGGCGCCTTCCATCCGCAGGCCATCGCCTGCAGTATCTTCAATGGCCAGGTCTTCAACGGTAAAGGCGTCTGCCAGAACCAGCATCCCCTGAGCACCGGCCGGTTGATCTTTGAAACTGAGGATAGTCTTGTCCATCCCTTGACCACGCACAGTGACGTGAGAGACGTCCAGCACCACTTCATCATCAAATTTGAACGTGCCTGCTGGCAGCTCAATCAGTGTGTCTGGCTTGGCACCTATGAAAGCATTCTGCAATTGGTATTGCAGGTCATCGGAGGCTTCGAGACGGATAATATGTTCATAACTTCGGGCGAGGGAGGCTTGCAGTAAGACGACGATGGCTAACAGCCATAATCGCCCCCTGCTCATACGTCCTGAGTTGTGCATGGTATCAAACTCCTTTTTGGAAATTGTTGTTTTTATTGTCTCAGCGTGTAATCACGGTTTTTCTGCAGTTGGCTAAAACCCTGTGCTCGTTGAGTTTTAGTTATGTACTAATGTACCAATCTGGGAGTGGTTATAAATTGACCGTATTCACATAAAGTACATGCCAATCCTGTGTATTACATTGCGGGTTGGATACCGTAAGAATCTCAAGCTTACCACCGCAATGAATCAATAAAATGTTGTTGCTTGTGTACAGGATGGAGCTGCTATGTAGAGGTGGCTTGAAAATCGGTTGGTAAGGTATTTATTTAAATGCACATTGATCTACAGAGGCAATCGTTCTAAACGGCTCTTCTGGCTAAGTGGTTGTACTACATTTGTTAAAAAGCCGTGTTCAGCTTCTTCAAAATATCGATTTGGGAGGCATTAGTGTCTAAAGAGACTGTATTAATCAGTGGTTTTGAGCCTTTTGGTGGTATGCCGGTGAACCCTGCCCAGGAAGTGATAAAGAGGCTTGAAGGAACAGCCTTAGCACAAGGCGGAGTTGTTAAAACGGTTACCGTTCCGGCTGTACACAAAAAATCCATAGATGTTGTGAAGACGGCCATATTGCACTATCAACCACAAGCGGTGCTTATGTTGGGCCTCGCGCCAGGGCGGTCAGGCATCACGCCGGAGCGGATTGCGATTAACGTCGAGGATTTCCGACTCATCGATAATGAGGGGAATCAGATCATTGATCAGCCGGTCGTTGACGGTGGACCTGCTGCTTATTTCAGTACTTTGCCGATTAAGGGGATGGTGGAAGCAATGAGACAGGCCGGCATACCCGCCTCCGTTTCAAATAGTGCGGGTACGTTTGTCTGTAATCAATTGTTTTATGGCATTATGCATGCCCTCTGTGCCAATCCTATCCCGGCAGGTTTTATCCATATCCCGTTACGTCCTGAACAGGCACTGGACAGTAAAGAGCCGTTTATGACACTGGAGCAACTTATCAAGGGAATTTCTGTGTGCGCTGAAACTGCACTGTCTAGTCGGTAGATTCGATGGAGAGGCAAGTGAGATCGTGAATTCCTCCATCATTGACCTGCATAAAGTCCTAAGAGCCAGATGGGCGGTTATGGATGAAGTACAGCATCTCCAATCCAATAAAGGTCATGATCACTCTCGGACGATGCAATGTACAGGGGCATATTCACTTAATGTGATTACCTCCTGAATATGCATCAATCCATCGTAGTCGGCAGCAAATCCATCCCCTTTTTCTGCACTGACCTGACCACGAAAACGTAAATAGACCGGTTGGTAAATTTCAGTAGTATGCTGCCTGACAAAGTCGCGTAGCTGGCGAGCCGTTTCTGGTGAGCTGGTCACCCAGTAATCCTGATGACTGCCACAGGGAATGAAACTGTTGACTTCATGTCCATAAGTGTAAAGCCCCTCCCATTCAGGAGGGCTGGCGATGGCACCTACTGAAACGATTGCAATACTGCAGAAAATCGCTAGTTTCATTTTGGTTACCAGACAAAATGGTGGAGCCTTATGGCGTGATTGTATTTACGACCATCGGCCAGAGGGTTAAGAGGCCGACTCAAAAATAACATAGATTTTCTTGCAGGGTTCTACCACTTCCCATTCGCCTTCAAAACCAGCGGGAATAACAAAGTTGTCACCTGCTCTCAATGTACGTTCGTTGCCGTTTTTGTCACGAACAATGGAAACACCTTCAAGAATCTGGCAGAACTCATGTTCGGTATAGTGAACATGCCAGCAGCCGGTCTCAGACTCCCAGATACCAGCGTGAAACTGGTTACTTTTGTCAGAGTAATGATTAATCACGGCCTGAAGCGGATTGCCGTTGATCCGCTTTTCTTCAGCAGTCTGGTACATTTCTTTTTCAGCCGCTGATTGATCAAAGAAGACGATGTCGCTAATAGCAATACTCATACTGAAGCATCCTGTGGTTATTATCTGTGGCTCAGTAACGGGTAAGAGTGAGCATACCGGCTGTTGTATATATTGAACAGTGTCGTTTTTTGCAGGTTTATTTTTCCAATAAAAAAGGCTGGTGTTTAACCAGCCTTTTCGTGATGAACAGCCTATGCCGTTTAGAGAACTTCTGCGACTACGCGACGGTTCTGCTTACGACCAGCCAGGGTGCTGTTGTCGGCAATAGGATCTTCTTCACCCACACCAACAGCTTCAACACGGCTGTCGTCAATGTCGTACTGCTCAATCAGCACGGTACGAACCGCGTCGGCACGACGCTGAGACAGGGACTTGTTGTAGGCTGCAGGGCCGCTGTCGTCAGTGTGGCCTTCAACACGGATGCTGATTTCCGGATAACGCTGCAGGAATTCACCCATTTCAGCGATACGGGTCATGGCACCATCGGTGATGTTGGCGGAATCGAAATCGAACTCAACCAGCAGGTCAATTTCTTCCTGAGGCACACAGCCGGTGGCGTCAACAGTGGCACCTGCAGGCGTATTCGGGCAGAGGTCGTCGGCATCCAGTACGCCGTCATTGTCGCTATCCAGCGGTGCGATAACGGTTTCTTCAACGATGGTTTCTTCAACTACGGCCTCAACCGGTTGTGCTGCCGGCTCACCAAAGGTCCAGGTCAGGGCGACATTCATCATGCCTTCTGTCTGGTTGTAGTCCAGGCTGCGGATGGCACGCAGGTCACCGCGGACAGACAGGTTTGGCGTCAGCGCCTTGCGTAGACCCACACCCATGTTCATGCGGGTATCTTCACGGTCGCTGGCGTGCTGCAGGTTTTCGTGCAGTTCACCGATACCGGCGACGATGTAAGGGGTTACACCGCCAGAGAAAGGCTGAAGATCGTAGAATGCATCAAGACGGTAGTTTCTCAGACGGGCATCGTTGCCACCTTTCTGGTCAGTCTTGAATTCGGAATAAATACCTTCGACGCTGAAACGGTCGTTGTAACGGTAGCCAATACCCAGCTCTGGTGCCCACTTGTTATCCAGGCCACGGTAGCTGTCGAAATCGGTATATGCGCCGCCGATGGTGAAGGTCACGCCGTTATCAACAACGCCTTCAGCGACCGCTGTACCACTGATTGCCGCCGCAACGGCAAGGCCAATCACGGAACGTGCGAAAGTGCGCACAGTCATGGTGTACTCCTTGGTCAGTCTTTTTTGGTGTTCTTGCGGGCAGGATCGTGTAACTGTCCGTAATCGCGGCAAAGGATACGGTATGAGCGATGGGTTCTGAAGGCTTTTTACTACAGAATTATACGTACGACAGTAGAATTTTAATGTAAGCTCGATTCAGACATGGTAGATGCTGGGCTTGATGTGCTGTCAGCCTCACTGTTTTTCAGGCGTATTCATGCAGTAGAAGGAGAGCAGAGTGGAGGAAGTTGAAACGATTCAGCAGTGGCTGGATGATGTGGTGATTGGCCTGAACCTGTGCCCTTTTGCTGCAAGACCCCGTCGTCAGAAACGGATACGCATTACCATCAGCCAGGCAGATAACGAAGATACGCTGCTGGATGATTTACAGCAGGAGCTGTTGCGGATTGATAATGTACCAGCCGAAGACATTGAAACGACATTACTCGTAATTCCACACTTACTGTCCGATTTCACGGACTATACCCTGTTTTTGGATCTGGCCAATTTTCAACTTCAGCGACATGGCTGGCAAGGTCAGTACCAGCTGGCCAGTTTTCATCCTGACTACTGCTTTGCCGGTAGTGATCCGGAAGATGCTGAGAATTTAACTAACCGATCCCCCTATCCGCTGATACATATTATTCGGGAAGAACAGTTGGAACAGGTGCTCCGTAAATATCCTGACCCGGAACAGATTCCAGTCACTAACATAAGAAAAATGGAGTCGTTGAGTAGCGCGGATAAATATCGATTGTTCAGTTTTTTATATTCATGAATTGTAGCCATGGAGCTGTCTAGGGTCTTGATGAAATGGATATGGCTATAGATTGTTCTAATGTTGCTTGCTTCCATAACTTTGAAGATAGTTCATGAAAGCACATGCCCAAATTTTTGGTATTTTTTTATAAACTCTTCAAAAAGATCATAAAATAGTTAACAAAAATAACCACTTAATCCTGACAATCAAGAACTTTAACGTCTCGAACCAGCTCTAATATTATTATATTCAGTCATTCTGGTTCATACATGGATAATCTAACGCTAGCGACAGGCATTGCTGATAAAAAAACCGTTACAGAAAAACATCAGACCAATCAAGAACCTGTTAAATCTGGTATCAGAAAAGCCCAATTCCACCCTTTAAAAGCAAGAGAACAACCATTACCCGATTCAACGTTATCAGAGCTCTCTCTTTCAATGCGACATGTCAAGCTGGCCAGTCTGACCAATACTCATTATGAGACAACTGATTACTATCAAGAACAGGCCTTCAAAACTATTGTTGAATTGCATCAGGCAGTAGGTGCTCCTACAGTTGCCCCCAAATTTATAGAGACTGAATGCCCAATGGAAGAAGGCTTTCCGCTATTACAACAATTAAAAACCACATCCGACGGTCTTAAAATGTTAGGTTTGGCGAATGCGCTTCAAGAGTTATTAGTAGTTACAAAAAAAGTAAAAGGGCACAACACCAACAATACTCTAATCTTTTGCAATGGTATTTATAGGTTCTCATCATACCCATTTAACTTTAATGAGGTAACGAGTCGTTTAATATTTTTTAGGCGATTTCGTAAAGTTTTGCATGAGATTATGGATATTCGTCATGTCGAACTATTTAAAGATTTCACTAATTTTGACTGCTGGCGTTTAAGTGAATGGATGCAACATCTATCCGGCTCACCATACAATTACTGCCTTGAATCCTGTCAATTTATCGTGAAATTATTGAGCTACTGCATCCTTAACAGTATTGATATAAAACTGAACCGAAAGATATATTTGGATGTAAATCTAGCAATATTTGCAATAAAGAACCCCTATGTATTTCTTTATCTCAAACCTGAAAAAATAAGACGATGGCTGTTCTCTTTAGATCAGGCCAGAGCTATAAAACTTGACGATTTAATTATTGAAAATGTATTAATAAAAAATAGTACAGCAAACATTCTAAATAATTTTTTCTGGAGCCATGAAAAAGGTGAATACATTAATGGAGATAATGAAATTTTATCAATAGAGATGTTGGAGCATTATGAAACTGACTGTTTTATTCCTTACACTATATGCGACCTTCTTTTTACTTCATGTTCGCCACAGGCATCAATGAAATCTTGTGATGAAGGCCCAATTACGTTAGATGGAAAAAACCTATTCAGCAAGGAAAATTTGAGAATTGGTGAGGAGCTGGAATACTGGATTTGTGATAGCGACAAAACATCCTCCCGCTCCCTAAAGATAAGTGATTCTGATGCCAAACATATTTTAAGGCGCTGGAGAATCAGAACTATTAGACTTCTTAGAGAGATGAATGTTAAATTTGAAAGGCCAAGTATAGATTATAACGAATTGAATTTAGACTATAGTATTGGATCCTGGCAAGCAAAAGTATTTCGTGATTTTGACGTCATTGAAATTATCACAACACCTTACAAAATGAATGAACAGTTTGTGCTGGAAACAAATAACGAGACAGTACGCTGGGATTTTTATAAGATGTCGGATGCGTTTATTCACCCTATCGCTAAAGCTTTAGAGTTTAAAGGATGCTCAGGTCATAAACACATTGACTTAATACCCGCTTTCAATGGAAATCCTGAATTACTGTTCAGGGTAATCATTGATACTGAAAACACAACTTGGCTGCCACGGGCTCTTGGTAGAGAAGCGAAGACCGGTTTCTTTCCTTATGTCGTTCAAGATGAACTGAAATATAAAAGGCTTTGTTCAATGGTTGCTGGTGTGAACAAATATCTTGTGAGTGGGAATGGGTTACCGCGTTTAGGAAAATTTGCCAATATACTCAAACTCAAGGAGTTTTTGGATGTTTTCGATATGAATCAAAAACTCAGTCCTTGCGCTCTTCATCATCTTCGAGATGCACATCATACCTCTGATATCAACATCACCCCATCAAGTACTATGGAGCTGAGGGTACTGAATTGTCCTGATTCAGGCGAAAATTCATTGCTACTCAATAATTTTCTTATAGCGCGTTTTGAATACCTCGTGGGTTGTCAAAAACGCAGAGAGCCACTGACCTATAAGCCAGTCCATCCTTATTTCTATCGTAATGACAGGGATAAAGAGGTCGTAGAGGCATTTGCACAGTACATAGGTGAGATGGGCAGAGAACCTATTGAATTTATGACACTATTAAAAATTCAAACACCAACGGAATGCATGCACTTGTTTGAACCTACGTCTGACAGACAGAGCAGTTCTGTAGATCGCACATTTTAGCTGCATACCTGTACCACTAATACACAAAAGCTCTCCATAGCCATTTTTTACATAGCTATATAGCTAATCTACCCATCCTATGTGAATATCAGCACCCATTGACAACGTACGAGTTTCTCCAGCCCTAAACCACACAGGCTGGAGAAACAGGGGAGTGTAGATGCCTCAAATATATCAGCAGGCCATTATGATCTGCTTACAAACAGAATCCCAACTCACGTTGTTGTAAAAAACGGTCCATACTGTCGATCAGTATTTGGAATATGGCTATCAAGCCAGTTCTTAATATACTGCAACGTCTCCAGTGTAATATTGTTCTGACCGGCAGCAAACTGTTCCTGTAAATTAACGCAGGTTTCAACAAATTTATCGTGCGAGCGCTTATGAACATCATAACCCTCAAATCCTTTTGCCTGCATCATTTCCTCTTCAGACCGAAAATGCTCTACTACATAACTGATTAATGCATCAAGGTTGTGTTGCACTACGCTCCTATCCTCATTTTCAACAATGCTACGATGCAGCTGATTCACAAACCTGAACAGGTTCTTGTGTTCCTCATCAAATTTGGGAACCGTTGTACCATATTGTTCCTCGGTCCACTGCATCAAGGGCGCATATTCACTCGCCTGAACACTGCCAGATGCTGGTTGAAAGAAACAGAAAGGCAAGAAAAAGCAAAACCATATTTTAGCTCTAGCCATACCATAAACCTCCAAATACTATACTCAGGCAAAGTCACTCTTCATGGCTATAACACAGGTTTTTCTGTTGTAGCGTTCGAACAATCCTTTGCCATATTCATCTGTTTTTAGTTATTGCACGCCTCTGAAAAAACTCAATCTCACCAAGAGCGAGATCACGTCAGTGTTGATCTGAGACAATAAATATGCAAAAAGAAAAGAAGAAATAAATGTAATAAAAAGGAGCTATAGCGCCTCCAGTTATTAAACATCGATCGTTGTTTAATTTATGTCATTTGGTTGGTCATTGTAGAAGCATCTGTTTTTCTAGCGCGATCTTTTAAATAGCACATTATTCATTAAAGTTTCATCGATACTTTTTCATGACCAGCACAGATAGAATATCCCGTATTCTGAAAAACCTCCGCTGCTTGAAATACGACTCAAACGCTTGTTCGCCCGGCATTGGGTAGTAGAGTTCATCCTCATTATCGGTGTGAACGATATGTAATCTAGGATCCTTCCCCGCCATTAAGCGTTGCAGTACACGCCTTAGCAGTCTGGCACCAATGACGGCAGTGTACATCAACACGCTTTCCTGAGTAGCATGAGCATTTAACTTGAAGGATTTACGAGCCAGAATTTCTCCCGTATCAACCCCTTCATCAATCCAGTGAATGGTCACACCGCCTCGGTCACTGCCATTATTGAGCACCCAAAAATAGGCCATTGCCCCCTTGTAAACTGGGAGCCAGCCAGGGTGGACATTAAGCACGCCGATTTTAGGTAGCACAATGATCTCCTGTTTCAGTATTTGCGAGAAATAGGCTGAAATCAGCAAGTCAGGCTGCAATTGTCTTATGAATTGCTGGCAAGCTACCTCATTGATGTTGCCACAATGGAACACGGGAATATTATGATCTGCCGCAATTTTCCAAGCGGGCTTTAATCGTTTACGTAAAAATGGAAACACGATGGTAATGAAGTAACCCAGTATCTGAATACAGCGTTGCCAAAGCAACAACCAGGCGAATTTCCACCCAACCTTTTTCAGGTGGTTTATGACACGGGCACGGCCACGAAGCGATAGAGTTAGCGGTTGTGCTTTGACAACACCAACAATGTTGACCCCTGGCATGGCTAGCAACTTGTTCATGATCACTGCACTGCCCAGATGACCTGCAGAGTACAGAACGACCACATTCATGAATAACACTCCCTGTTTTTACACGCCATGTGCTCGTTATTGTTTAAGTGTCATACGCACAGTGTGCTCAGACGATAATAACCAATCCTCCCAAAGTGGAACAAGGCGCTTGTTTTTACAGGCAACGAAATAAAGGAAAACCAAGCGTACTAAGTATTACTCGTGAAAGTACGCTTTAGCCTACCGGGATATTTACCCACAAAGCATGCTCGAGCGTTATGGGGTCTTGTTACCAAGAAAGCAACGACTCTCCGGATTCGACGATCACGCCTGAATGAACAGCGAACCTAACAATTGTTAAAAAAAACTGCATCGTCGTCATACTAGCTCTATAGGCCTGAGAGCAACCGCAGGTTTCCTGGCAAAGGCAGAGCGAAACCTGACGGTTACCGTTATCGTATTACCTTTGAAGCACAAACATCTGGTAACCAAATTCACCCAGATGATGTCGATAGATGTTCAGCTCCGTTTCGATATCCCTCAGCGCGACAGACTCTGGCATCGTTGACTTAAGCGCATAAACCCGTGCCTCAAGCGGTTCGATGTAGTTCTGCCAGGACTCATCACTGAGACTAAAGGTATCGATGACCGTATAACCTGCCTCGCGGGCCTGCTCAAGACGGCAGGCGACCGTCGTCGCATCCGGGTATTCCTGTTGCCAGAACGTTAAAGCCTCCTGACTGGGTTCATCGCTTAGCCACACCAGGTCACTTAACACCAGAACGCCCTGAGGTTTGAGCAACTTTTGCCACGCCTTAAACGCTTTGGTGACACCCATGATGTAGGCACTCCCTTCCGCCCAGATAAGATCAAAGCTTGTCTCATCAAACGACAAATCAATCATACTTGCGCAGACCGTTTTGATCTGTTCCTCTACGCCACTTTCCCGGGCTCTTTCTACAAGGCGTGCCAATGCAGGCTCATCATTGTCAACCGCGGTAATATTGCACGATGTGTGGGCTGCCAATAATGTTGTTGCGATCCCTTTACCACACCCCATTTCGAGAATACGTTCAGGCTGTAATGGCACCTTCGCTAGCGCTTTCAGTGTATCCTGCTCCGACCCGGGTCCCCATCGATCCAGCGTCTCAAATACCCGCATAAAGTCGTTCATATACTGTTCGTGTGTATTCATGTCTTTTGATAACCATCTAAGTCTGAGCGCTTCTTTCTCTGTGAAGCCCTGATGCATTAACCACTCAAGATGAGCATCCGGCGCCACTTCATCGAGTGATTGATGCCACCCTTTGAGTTCTCCTTCACCGAGCATCGCTGCCAGCAGCTGTCGGGACTGTTGCTTTTTGGCAATGTCGTCGTCTAACTGTTCAAGGCGCTTTAGCAGTAATGAGCGATCAACCTTGCTATTAAGGCAGGCCTTGCATTCTTTCAGCGTCAGTCCGCCTGCCTGCAGTTTCTGGATCAGCCGTAACCGCTGGGCGTCTTTTTCACTATAGATTCGGTAACCGTTAGCCTGTCTTTTCCCTGCAATCAGTCCCTGCTTTTCGTAGTAAAGCAAGGTACTGCGGGAAAGGCTGACACGTTCCGCAAGTTCAGCAATGAGGTACATTCGTTGGCTCCGATCTGCGACAGTGTGCCCAGTGAATATGGGGCACCATAAACTATGAAGCTATAGACAGGTCAAGCCAAAGCGTGTTGTGAATTGACACCAACAGAAACTGTTATGGCTGACAGTTTAATGTGAAGCGAAGAGTGAATAACTAACGGCTTATTCATAGGCAGATATCGCTAACTATGCGCTTTCGCATAGTGTCTTTGCAGGACATGGCATGTACCTCTCCGGTTCTGAGCTATCAGTAACCGGAGAAGTAAACTTCAGCAAAAGAAGAAATGTACAGACCCTGCTTTGGATTCAGACCAATGTTGATTGACCTCTAGAACGAGAAGTCAGCAACGTCCTTGCCATCCACCTTTATCAGACAAACGGGTCTTAGCAATGTACCGCTTGGTGTGCCCAGCCCACATTCCGCAATGACTGTTTTCGTCTGCCACTCTCCGGAAACCGGTTCAAACACTATGGGCTGACGCATGTATTTCTCATTATTCCCCTCATATTCAGGGAATATGGGGTTACCAATTGACTGATCAATTACCGGGGTTCCGTTAAAGTTTACGCTCAAATGATTGGCAAGAATCTCATTGAACGAAGATGTGATCTGTACCGTTTCATGGTTAATGGTGGCAATGGATGAACGAGAGGTTACCGGGGTTAAACTGATACAGCCGGATAAAAAAAGACAGGAAACGGTGACAGGTAGCAGCCTGGCACTCAATGTCGGGAAAGGCTTCATTGTTATAATCCCTGTAGTTGAAAACGCCAGTGGCAGTTTACGCCGGTCATTTCACACATAAAACAGATTTAACGGTGTTGTCAGAGTCAAATGACACTTACCAGGGACTTTGCATTACAACAGGCAAAAATGCTGTAATGTGGGCACCTCCAACTGGCGCTACCATCTACCACTCAACCTGTGAAAACGCCCTTACCCGTGTTATGAACAGCACACCAGATCTTCGTGCAACTAACGCTGCGATGCCCAAGAATCCCACTAAAACTGAACCTGCTGCGGATTGTCCAACCGGGCTGAGCCCTGTATAAAGGGCGGTCTACCGAGGGAACCGGCCTTGCCGCTGATAGACTTTCCGTCAGGAAGTTTCAGTCACCGGCTGCAACACGCTATTGTTCTTACATTGCCAAACCGCGGGAACCTGAACGTCACCTATGATCACGCGATCCGCTCAAAACCTGATTACCGAACCTGTCGCACCGGCCCACCGGCCAGCCTGGCAGCATATTCTCAGCGACGCGATAACTGATCCCGCCGCACTGGTGCGCCTGCTTGAACTGGATCCTGCCCTGCTGCCCGCTGCCCAAAAAGCCAGCGAATCCTTCCGCCTGCGTGTACCACTGCCCTATATCGCCCGTATGGAGAAAGGCAACCCGGACGATCCGCTGCTGAAACAGGTACTGCCAATCGCAGATGAGCTGATTGAAACCCCGGGCTATTCCGCTGACCCATTGGGAGAAGCACCAAAGAATGCCCAAAAAGGCATTCTGCACAAGTACCGCAACCGACTGTTACTGATGCTGGGCAGTGCCTGTGCCGTCAACTGCCGGTTCTGTTTCCGTCGTCATTTTCCCTACGACGATAATAAAATGAACCGCGCCGAGTGG
Source organism: uncultured Kistimonas sp. (assembly GCA_964291505.2). GTDB lineage: Bacteria > Pseudomonadota > Gammaproteobacteria > Pseudomonadales > Endozoicomonadaceae > Kistimonas. The sequence goes on from OZ220221.1 coordinate 276,224, forward strand.
CAGGAAGCGCTGGATTACATTGCCGCAGATACATCGCTCACGGAAATCATTTTCAGCGGTGGCGATCCACTGGCCGTGAACGACGCCCGCCTGCGCTGGCTCACCGAAGCGATTGCGGATATTCCTCACGTCAAACGCTTGCGCATCCACACGCGACTACCGATTGTGGTGCCCCAGCGGATTACCGAAGAGATGCTCAACTGGTTCACCGGTACTCGCCTGCAACCGATTCTAGTGGTGCACTGCAACCACGCCCGCGAGATTGATGCGGATGTCAGCCACAGCCTTCAGGCCCTGCGCAACGCCGGCGTCACGCTGCTGAGTCAAACTGTGGTACTGCGCGGCATCAACGACAGCGTAGAGGCCATGGTTGAACTGAACGAAACCCTTTTCGACAACAATGTGCTTCCTTATTACCTGCACCTGTTTGACAAGGTTCAGGGTGCCGCGCATTTTGATCTGGATGAAACCACTGTCCGCCGGATGCTGGGTGAAATGAGCCATCGTTGTTCCGGCTACCTGGTACCTCGTCTGGCCCGTGAAAAGGCCGGTGCTCCGTGCAAAATCACCCTCTCTCCGCTGTACGAAGACTGATCAGCAAGTACCCTGCCGGAAACCGACGAAGTACCTGACGTCGGTTTCCAGATGACAACTGCGTCACACTTTCATTACCATGAGCGGATAAGAATACGAATTAACGCCGTCTGGCACCCAGCATGGAGAGGGGCTCATGGTTACGTCAGTGCAGAACCTGACGCTCAATGTTCCCGCGCACACTCAGGATACACTGCAATTCTGCGCAGCGGAGATGCCTGCCATCCGTCACTGGCTGAGCCTGCTGCCCAAAGCCAACCTGGGTGAGACCGCACGACAGCTTTACCTGGCATTACAGGACCTGAACCAGACTCGCCTTTCCTCACCTCTGCGTCTCGATATCCTTGAACTGATGCGCCCCAGTGTGCATTACACCTGTCAGGCACTGGGTAAACACTTTCTCCGTAAAACCGTGACGCTGGATCCGCGCGAACAGAAAATTGCCAATTTATCTCAGGCCCTCAGGAATCACCTTCTTTGCGGTTACAAACGGGTTATTATCGCTACACACACAGAGAAACAACAAAAAACCAACAGGTTATCCACAAGACGAACTGACCCACGCCGACAACGTCGCCTGCCACTGGCACTGCACCGTGCGCTGTCGGAAAGCTGTGATCATATGCTCACGGCCTACCAGCTTTATTCACAACTACCGAATCACTTCTGGCTGGAATTACACACACTTTACCGCCTGGCTGACCAATACAAGCTACTGGGCATCAAAGTCCATGAGCCGGAAGCACCGAAATTGCCCGGGATGTCGATTGAAGATGTCTACAAACGCGCCCTGCTGATGGCTCGTTCCCGACCGAATATGCTTCGGCAGATGGAATTGCAGCAACTCGCGGATACCCTGAAACGCTGTTCAGGTGCCGCAACGATTATTGATGATCGCGTCATAGAAAGCCCTTTTGTAGTCGACATCGCTGCCAACCACGGCCCGGACTACCCTGAAGACAATGAGTCCTTTAATGACAACAATTTGCGCGGACTCGATACCGGAAACCTGATTAACCTGCTGACCGATTCACTGACCCAACCAAATCCCTCTGACAGCACACTGACACCACCGCTGCCGGAGCACCTGACCCGACACCTGCTTTCCGCCTGGAGCCACAAGACCAACCGCAAGTACAACCGACAACCCGCCGAGGGTCAGCTGTCATTTGTAACCGGGTTTACCGCCTGTCATTTTTATCTCTGCAACCAGATGCCGTTTGACCGTTTTCTCGCCCGAACCATGGGCTACACCGCCATCCTGAAAAACCAGACCTCCATGGCCAAGGTGGACCGGGACGTATGGTCCCATGTGGATAACGGCACCGGTATCAACGGTGAAGCCGCCATCACCAACAGCGATACCATCCTGTTTTCAGGTGCATCATCGAAACCACAGAAAGCCACCACCAAGGAACACACGATCCATCAGGCCGTGCTGGAGAACGTGAGTCCGGAAGGGTACGGCCTGCGTTTGACAGGCGCGATTCCACCCCAGGTTCAGAGCGGGGAATTAATCGCCGTGCATGACAAAACCAGCCAGCAGTGGACACTGGCCAGCATCCGCTGGCTGGAGCGGTCCGATGACAGCAGTGTTCTGCTTGGCATTCAGTTACTGACGCCCGGTGCACGCCCCGGCGCCGTGTCATTGCTCAGCAAAACGCGGGAACAGAGCGCTTTCATGCGCTGTTTTCTGCTGCCAGCATTCCGCACCACCCAAAATACCGAGAGCCTGATCCTGCCCCACGTCGCGTTCAAGCCCGGTAACAAAATCATGTTGAATAATGGCCACCAGCTGGTTCGCGCCCGGCTCATCGACTGCCTGCAAACCACCGGCAGTTACAGCCATTTCACATACCGAACCTTTGAACAACTGGCAAAACAATCACAGGCACAGAAGACAGGCCAGGGTGCGGATGATGACTTCAGCAGTATCTGGACATCCCTCTGAAACCTGACCTGTGACACGGTAATGCCCTTGTACCATCGCACCAATCATTTAAGATAGCGGGCAATAACAAGGCACAGCGGTACCCATGGCAGATAATAACCAGACCATTCGCCTGCTCCTGCTTGAGCAATCCCAGAATGATGCCGAACAACAGGTCAACCTCTTCCGGAATGCCGGCCATGCGGTTCGCGTGCATCGCATTACCTCGCCGGAAGACCTTGAAGATTCACTCACCAGTCAGTCCTGGGATCTGCTGATAGCGGCAGAAGAAACCGATACTCTCAACGCCCGCCAGGTGCTGGATCGTATCCGGCAAATGAAACAGGATATTCCTGCCATTATTCGCGTGGGAAACAGTGAACCGGAAACCCTCGAAACCTGGCTGAAAGCGGGTGCGATGGATGCCATTCCCGCCAATCGAGAGGTACATCTGCTACTGGCTTCACTTCGGGAAGTGGCGCATCTGAACGATCGACAGCGTCGGAAACAGGCAGAGTCCGTACTCGCGGAAACCGAAAAACGCTGCGAGCTACTACTGGAAAGTTCCAAGGACGCCATTGCCTACGTCCACGATGGTATGCATATTTATGCCAATCCCGCCTACCTCACGCTATTTGCCTGCGACGATCCCGATGAGATGATCTGCATCCCCGCCATTGATCTCATTCATGGGGAAGACCAGGCCGCATTCCGGCAATTTCTGAAAGATTTCCATCAAGGTAATGATGTAGGCGAACTGCACTTTCAGGGTGTGCGCAGTGATGAGAGCACGTTCAAGGCCAGGATGACACTCTCCGCCGCCAGCTACGAAGGTGAACCCTGCACCCAGATCGTTATCCGCATGGACCGGGTAGATCCGGAACTGGAAGCACGCCTGCAGGAACTCAGCCACAAAGACCTGACCACCGGGCTGTTTAACCGCCAATATTTTGCTGAACAGCTGGCCGGTGCGGTTGAGTTGGCAGTGCAAGGTAAGAGCAACAGTACCTTGTTGGATATCCGACTGGATACGTTCAATGACGTAAAACGCTCCCGGGGCATTGCCGATGCCGACCTGCTACTGGCCGACGTTGCCAAGGTGATGCAGGGACATATTCGGGAACCACAACTGCTGGCCCGTTACGGGGACGATATCTTCCTCGCACTGATTTACGGGGATGACGAAGACACGCTGGATAATCTGACCACAACCCTGCTGGCGTCGGTTGAACGGCATCTTTCTGAGGTATCCGGACAAACACTGCAATCCACTCTGTCAATCGGCATCATGCCGGTCAACGGTCAGCAGCAGGATGTCGAGTACCTGCTGACCCAGGCAGAATACGCCTGCATCAAAGCCCGTAAGGCCGGCGGTAACCAGACGGCATTACACGATCCGAAGGAAGAACTGGAACGCAAGGCGCGGGAAGGCAACATTGTCGCCATGGCCCAGAACGCCATGGAGAACAACGGCTTTACCCTGCTGTACCAGCCCATCGTTAACCTGGAGCATCCGGAAGAGCAGTATGAAGTTTATGTCCGGCTGAACAGCAACGATGAAGAAGACAGCATCACCACGGAGGAATTCCTGGAAGCCTGTCAGAAAGCCGGTCTGGCTCGCAAGGTGGATCGCTGGGTGATTCTGCAGGCCATTAAACAGCTGGCAGAAAAACGCAAGACGCATCCGGAAACACGCCTGCTTGTGAATATCAGCGGAGAATCGGTACGCGACCAGACGTTGCCATCATGGCTGAACATTGCCCTTAAGGCAGCCAATTTGCCCGCCAATAGCCTTACCATCCAGATATCAGAAAGTGAGCTGGTCAAATACCTGAAAAAAGCAGAACCGGTATTCAGCGCTTTAAAAGAAAATGGTTTCGGACTCAGTATTTCTCACTTTGGTCTGGCGGACAAACCACTCGCCACGCTCGGCCATATCGCCGTCGATCGGATCAAGGTAGATGCCAGTTATATTGCTGATATCACCACCGATGAGAAAAGCAAGAATCAGCTGCAGGATCTGGTGAACACCCTCTCTGACAAGGATATTACGGTTGTCATGCCTCGTGTTGAATCGGCCAGTGAGCTGTCCTGCCTGTGGCAAATGAGTGTTGGGTATGTTCAGGGATACTATATCCAGCCGCCAGAACCGGATATGCACTACGATTTCGAACAATAACCCGATAAACGCACTCTCCTTCTCTTACCTATTCTCCTGACATTTCTACTGTCAGGAGAAACTCTCCTTTCAATGCGCGCTGATGATCTGGTTGCCTGGCCTGTGATCTCAGCTGCTGTGGCGTCACACCAAAATACCGTTTGAACTGTTTACTCAGGTAGCTGCTGTCGTGAATGCCGATCTCCAATCCAAGTAAGCCAATAGGATGTGAGCTGTTAAGCAGTCGCCAATGACAATGTTGCATGCGCATCCCGTACCAGTGCTGACGAGCACTGTGACCCAAGTTGTCCACAAACAAACGATCCAGCTGTCGTCGGCTTACCCCTAGTTGATGAGAAAGCTGTTCAATGGAAAGCGTTTTTGCCAAATTCTGCCGCATCAATGAGATAGCACGACCCACCAGACGACTTTGTCCAGGCGCTTCACTCAGTGAACGCAATGCATGGTGCGCCCCCCTGCTTTCATCCACCAACGTATCCGCCAGTCCCTTTAGCGCCAGCTCACGACCACTGTGACGAGCCAGCAGCTCAACGGCCAGATCGATCGTGGCACAACCACCCGCACAGGTGGCGCGTTTACCATCAATACAGTAGAGATCTCGCTCTCGTATCCGGCTACCAGGGAAAGCATTTTTGTATTCCGCCAAGTGCCGCCAATGCACCACCACCTGATAGCCCTTAAGCAAGCCACACTGTGCCAGCAGGAAACTCGCGTTATCCACTGCCACCAGTGTCAATCCACGCCGAGCAGCCTGCCTTAGCAGTGCTTGGTAAGACGGTGCCATGGCCAGAGCAGATTGTGTCGTTCGTGGACCAAATATCACGAGATAGTCATAGCCCGCGAAACCCTCAGGTGCCGTCAGCGCTTCCACCTCAACCGGTACACCGCTGCTACCGTTAACAGCCCCAGCCTCCAGGCCGACCAGTTGCCAACGACAATAACGTTGCTGGCTATGGTCTTCTTCATCCGCAGAAAAGCGCAACTTGTCCACAAAGCCGCCCAGTGCCAGTAATGAGAATCCCGGCAGCGGCAAGAGCAGAAAACCCGCTTTTAGTGGTGGTTTTGACGTCGTCATCCAACATCCTGAGTTGTCCTGAAATTACCGACATACGACCAAAACAGACCGTCTAGTCAGCATCGGGACTCAGTATACTCGCGATTCTTTGATTCAATGATGTGAGATCCTTTCGTGGCGTTAGAAACCTGGTTTTTATTTGCCCTGGCGATGATTGGCCTGGCCCTGGCCCCCGGCCCCAATGGCTTGCTGGCCTTGTCCCACGGTTTGCTATATGGCCACCGTCAGGCACTGTTCACGGTGCTGGGTGGTGTCTCCGGCTTTATTCTTTTAATGGCAGTCTCTGTTCTTGGCGTCGGTGCGATTATGCAAACCCATGGCAGCCTGCTGATGATTATGAAAACGGCGGGAGCTCTCTACCTGACATGGCTGGGCCTCAAGCTGTGGAAAACATCAGCGCCGGAATGGCAGGAAAACCAAGCCAGCGATCAAGTCAGCCGAAGAATACTCTTTCGACAGGGTTCATTGACGGCGCTGGCAAACCCGAAAGTCATCCTGGTGTTTGCCGCGTTTATTCCACAGTTTATTGATCCCACGCGCTCACTGCTTTCACAGCTGCCGGTCATGATCCTGACATTTGCAGCCTGCGAATTCATGGTCGAATATACATTGGCGAGAATTGCTCACTGGCTGCGTCCCTGGCTCAGTACTCGGGGAAAGATCTTTAATCAGTGCTGTGGCAGTGCCTTCATTCTGATTGCGTTGCTTATGGCCTTTGAGCAACTCGCCTGAAAGCCATCACCACCTTCTGTGAGAACAGCATGAAAACCTGCAAGACATTGTTCGCGTTATTCATGCTGGGTTGTTTGCCACTGAACCACTCAGCTGCAAAAGAGAATGGTATGCCTACCTCACTGGAAAAGGCCCGGCAAGAAGCTGAGGCCATCAAGCCCATGCACCTGTTGGATGGAACATCTGTCGAATATTACTACCAGAACGGCAGCGGGATACAGCTTGAGCTCTACGACGGCATGCTGCGATATGAATGGATTGCCGGCCCCAGAAAGGGTAACGGGAACAAGGATTTGCCCTACCGTTCCCGAAAAATCGGTGACCGGTTTTATGTCATCAGCTGGCTGGAGCCATCCCATCCTGATTACACGACGTTGATTTTTAATTTCAATAATAACGTCATGTATTCATCCGGTATTTTCCGTTTTGGAAAACCGGACCAATTTATCCGGTTTGACGGTGGGATTATTCAAACCGTCCATTTAGTGGAAAAAGAAAAGTAGTCGGCCCGCGGTGGAACCGGACTGAAAATCCCGGTTCCACTGATAGAGTATCAGTGATGCAGCGCATCCAGGTCCGTATCACGCCAACCTAGCAGGTAGAGAATACCGTCCAGACCCAGCGTAGAAATGGATTGCCGGGCTGACTGCTTCACCAGCGGTTTGGCACGAAACGCAACGCCAAGCCCGGCTGCAGCCAGCATCTCAAGATCATTGGCGCCATCACCGACGGCAATCACCTGCTCCAGACGACACTGTTCCTTTTCAGCAAGTTCCCTGAGTAATTCAGCCTTGCGACTGGCATCCACAATTCGCCCTTTCGCTTCACCCGTTACCTTACCGTCAACAATCTCCAAGGTATTGGCGTGGATATAGTCAATGCCCAGGCGTTGCTGCAGGTATTCGGCAAAGTAGGTAAAACCGCCGGAAACAATAGCCGTCTTGTAACCCAGTTGTTTCAGGGAACCGATAAGGCGCTCTGCTCCTTCCGTCAGTTTGAGCCGTGCCGCCACTTTCTCCAGCACCGATTCATCCAACCCTTTCAGCAGCGCAAGACGCTTGCGGAAGCTGCCAGCAAAATCCAGCTCACCGCGCATCGCGGCTTCCGTGATGGCGGCCACTTCCTCACCAACGCCCGCTTCAACCGCCAGCTCATCAATCACTTCTGCCTCAATGAGCGTGGAATCCATATCAAACACCACCAGTCGTCGGGTGCGACGATAGATAGTGTCTTCCTGGAAACCGATATCCACATCCATCTCAGACGACAGCTGCAGAAAATCGGCCCGTACCTGCTGCAGATCTTCAGGCGTTCCCCTGACAGAAAATTCCACACAGGCACGTGCATCAGCACTGTTTTGATCCAAAGGGACTCGACCAGAGAGGCGGGTAATACGATCAATGTTGAGACCGTGTGCGGCAGTTATGCCCGAGACCCGCGCCACCTGCTCCGCTGTCACGCAACGCGACAACAGGGTAACGATGTAACGATCCTTACCCTGCGCCTGCACCCAATCGTCGTATTGAGTTTCGGTGACCGGCTGATAACGCACCTGAAGCTCCATTTTATGGAAATGGAACAGCAATTCCTTGAGAACCGGGTCGCTGGCTTCTTCATCCGTCAGGCGTACCAGAATGCCCCAGGTAAGGGTGTCGTGTATCACCGACTGACCAATATCGAGGATTTCCAGACCATGCTCAGCCATTATCGATGTAATGCCGGAGGTCAACCCCGGTTTGTCCTGCCCGGTGACATTGAAGAGGATAATTCTGCTCACACCCTGCCCCTCAGAGGTACTATCGGTAATTGTTATGGCAGCATTCTACCAGTCCCTGCGGTTGCTTGCGCATGCAAATCCATCAGCCATCAGGCAAAATCAACGGAATCAGTGGAAAGAATTTTCCCCAAAAGGAAATAGTGTTTGCACAACGACCGCAGACACAGACAGTATTAACAGATAATCCGTAACAAGCGCAGACCTCCGTGAGTCAAACCAGCGACCCTTCATTGTTTTCCCGCCTCAGCCGTCATTTCCGACAGATTGCCAGCCTGTCCGGACTGTCCCTGAGCCAGCAACTGATCACCCTGTTCATGGTACTTGTGCTGACCAGCCTGGCCCTGTTCACCACCGTTGCCACACGGGAGATCAACAACGCCAGCCGTCACCATGCAGAGCTACTTGGTACCGCACTGGCACAGCAGACGGCCCGTTTTGCCACGGACATGCTGGTCACCGGTGACCGGCTCAGCTTGACCGTACTGCTCAACGATCTGGTGAAGAAGCCCTATGTGGCGCGTGCGGCTATCTACAGCATCGACAACAACCGTCTGGCCATTGCAGAAAAGGATGATGTTGACCTGAATGACCGCTATATCACCTATTCCGAACCGATCAATTACCAGGAAGTCATTGCCGGTTATGTACGCATTCAACTGGATGAGGAGCGCCTGACCGAACCCGCAACCGATGCCACCATTATTATCCTGGCGCTTACCGTTCTGCTTCTGATATCAGGCGCCGTGCTGATTGTGAATTACAGTCGTAACCGAACCCGACTCATGCAACGGGCTATCCATCAGCTGGAAGGTCTGTGTGATGGCGAACAGGCCTGTGATGACAGTGTTAAAGACGAGCCACGACGTCTGGTCAAGCAGCTGGAGTTACTGATTACCCGCGGTGCAGTACCCACTCCGCAGCCAGAAAAAGCGTATGAACCAGTAACTAGTCCTGTACCTGCACTGGAACCATTACCACCGGAAGCGTTGGGTGAAACGGCCCTGCTGGTCGTCCGGTTCCGCAACTTTGGCAAGCTGCGCCAGTGCCTGCCAGCCATGGAGTTGCATCGGCTGATTCGCCAGCAGATTCCGCTGGTTGCCCGTGCGGCGCAACTCTACGGCGGCCAACTCACTTACTCTGCTGAAGGCAATGCTTTTATCAGCTTCCATGAAGCTGAAAACAGCGATTATGCGTTTAACGCCGTCTGTTGTGCCCTGCTAATCCGCGCATTGTTGTCTCATCAGCCTGAACATGCCGTGGCCCGTCTTGAGAGCGGAACAGGCATCACCATCGCCGAGCCCCTGACGCCTGGCGACACCCACCCGGCACTGGCGGATTCCGCTGCCAGTAAAGCGCTGCTACTCGCCAGTCTGGACGACGATGAGCAACTGCTCGTGGATCAAACGATGATTCAGACAGCCGGTGTCACTACTGAAGAGAGTTCCCACGGCGAAGGCATCTGGCAGGTCTTGAGCGTGGACGAGACCGTGGAAAACCTGATCAAGCAGCAATGCGCCAACCTACTGGATAAAAAGGAAGTACAGGAAGCCTGATCATTGCGATCAGCTTCCTTACCTGTCAAATAATGGAACAATAGTACCGGTTAATTTCGGACACCCTCTTTACACGACCTGAGAAGACGGCATAATCGGAACGTTAGTACAACAATAAAAATAATAATCAGGATTTCCCATGCGCCGTCTTTTCACGTCGTCGGTCGCCAGACTACTGGCAGGTTTGTGCGCTGGTCTTGTTCAGACCGCCGCCGCCCAGTTAACCCCTCTTAACGATGATGAGCTGGCCTTATCGACAGGTCAGGCATTAATCAAAATGGAAGAGTTCAATGATGTTGCCCAGTCGTCTGGAGGCACTCTGGACTTCACCCGGATTACCCTCGGTACGACGGCCAAAATAAACGCCAACATCGAATCCTTGGTATTGGGACGATATTACCGTCCTAACCCTGATGCCAACAGCTGTACTGACGGTGGCCGCCAGTGTAACGATACCGCGCAGGAATGGTCTTGCAGCAACGGCGAGTGTGGTGGACTTGATGGCACATTCAAATGGCCACAACTTGTAAATGGAGAAAAAGACTACCAATTCAGCGAACTTCCCGCAGGCTTTGAGAAAGTGTCCGATGCCGATATTGTGCTGAGAAACCTCAGTTTTGGTTATGTTGGCGAAAACGGTGAAATAGTCCCGTTTGTCATGGAAGATCCTTACTTTGAATTTGCCTTCGATGATACTGGAAACATGGTTGGGCTCCGCCTCGGCTATGGAAAAGCCAGTGGTGTTATGGGTAACACTATCGATGTTATCAGCGGCAATATACAGCCCCGTGTTGCTGTCACGGTGAAGGGGTTAAGCAATCTGACTGCCGATGTAAAACTTGATTTCTCAGGAGTCAGAACACCAGGTTATATCAACAATGATGATGCCAAAATCCTTGGGTTATCACTGAAAGACCTGTCTCCAGAAGCCCAGCTTCGTCCCGTTGAATCGCTACTCGTGACAGACGCCAAAGATATGTTCCTGTCCATAAACAGCCAGGCAATTGACTACCCCGAAATCTCCGATGGAGTTCTGGCCCCAACGGCCATGCCCGGTTTCTGGTTAAATATGGAAGATGGCATCAACGGTGCGACAGCCAAGTTCAAACATCCGGATAATTATCTGGAAGGTCATCCTCTCTATCAGCAGTTGGTTGAGGCAGGGTGGGCTGAAAACTACTTTGAAAATTAGGAGCCACATCATGACAAAATTGCTCGTTGCCATGTTTTCCGTGGCCGTCACACAGACCGTCATGGCAGAACTGGAACCTGTTGATGACGCTGCCCTGTCAGATATCAACGGTGCCGGCATGGCATTAATGATGGAAGGTTTTTCGTTTGATTCCAGCAAAGCGGGTAACGACGGCCAGCTGGATATCAAACTAAATGATTTCAATGTTGCGACATTAAAAAACATCAAAATCTATAAAAGCGGTACAAACTATACCGAAGGTGCCAACATCGGCAGTGTTGATGATCCTATCCGTTTTGATGTTACTGAAGAAACACTACCAGACGGCAGCAGGGCTGATATCGCTATTATCAGCATGCCTGGCAGCAGTGATGCCCTCGATATTCGTTATGATGGCTATTACACCCCGATTGACGCCATCAATAATACGTTCAGCACAACCCCTGAATTCTTTGCTCGCTGGGAACTATCGAACTTCAAGTTCCAACAAAATGATCTGGAAATGTGGGGAGATGAATCAGGTGGGCTATGCATGGCCAGCACTATCAGCATGACCGCTGATAGCCTGAATATTGGCGGTAATGAAGCCAATCCTGATGGCAGCCCCGTTCAACTTAATGGTGTTGTCGTTAAAAACCTCGTACTCGGTTCAAAGTACCAACCTTTACGGGTCAGAACGGTGGAATCACCTGCCTACTATTTGCCAGAAGGCAGTGACGAATTGCAGTTTGTCGTCACCAACAATCTGCAGCTGGAGGTCGAACCGCTTACCCAAGCTACGGCGGATAAAATCTATACCAATCCCGAAACCGGCAACCCTTACACTGCTGCAGAATACCGGGGAACAATTGGCAGTATTGAAATACAGTCTCTTGCCTTTGCAGATCAGCCGATTACTGGATATGTCAACGGTACTCCCCAGTACGCATTCCAACCGGATGCCGGCAACGTTGTCGATGTACAGGGACTGGAAATCCAGAGCCTCGAAGTTACCACTCACGATCTGAGCTATTAAGGTGACTTATGAAAGGTATACAACCATTCATTAAACAGTGTGCAGTGGTCGCTTGTTTCTTTGTTCCTGTGGTCCATGGCGCGCTGAAAGAAATCGAAGATGATGCGCTTTCATCCGTCAGTGGCCAGTCAGGAATCACCATTGATCAGAACATCAGCGCCGACATCAATTCCATCGTTTACCGATCTGCTGAACCACTCAACGACGGTTACATTGTTGCCCATAACGTATCAATGGATTATGCCCTGCAAGGGTTAACAGTCGATGTCACCAAGCTTGATGGCGTTAACAAAGATGCCATAGCTATTGGTCATGACCTCACACTGGAGGTCAGGAGCATAGGATTTGAAGGTCTGTATGCCAGTGCCAGTGAAACCATCACCCCGACGACACCGCTCACTGAGATTCCAAACAATTATGCCTATACCGGGGAAGTCATTATTGTGCCAAGCGTACACAACTGTGACGGCGCACTGATAGGCAACCCTTGTGCGGGTGACAATCCCCGTCCAAACGACCATATGAAACCTGGGTATCTAAGACCTATTCAAAAGGATAATGACCGCTTTACTGTCAGTGTTAACAAAGGTCAGTTGAGTGACAACATCAACATGGGCGATGGTAGTGCTAATGGCTCTATCAGCAGCAATAATCTGGTGTGGTCTGGTGGATATGGTAATAACGGTTCTTTAGGCTGTTATGAGCAACCAACGTGGTCAGGCTCATGTACTTATAGTCCATTTCAGGATATCAATGAGCAGGCGACTCTCCGTTTAACGGTTGATGATCCTGGTGACGCCGTAGTTACCATTAACCTGGATACCGTCACCCGAAACCCCGATGCCTATCTTTGGGTACTGGATAAATATGGCTATGAAATAGGTTGCTCTGGACGTGAAGAATGTGGCAACAACTTCAATGACAGGGGTAACAGAGGCGAACAACTGAGCATCAACCTCGCCGATCAGTTACAAAAAATCCCCAGAACACCACCACCCACTAACAGTTTTCTTTTAGGTTATGGTTTCAGTGGTAATTTCACTATGACCGGAACAACCTATCTCTTTGCAGACTGAGCTCTCTAATTTTTTTCATGCAAAAAAACGTGCTTAAGAGGCCTAAGCACGTTTTTTGGGCTTCATTAAAGCCGCATCTCAATTCCTCGTTCAGCCATATACTGCTTGGCTTCCGGAATCGTGTGCTGCCCGAAATGGAAGATGCTGGCAGCCAGTACCGCATCCGCCCGTCCCTCCTTGATCCCGTCCACCAGATGATCCAGGGTGCCGGCGCCACCTGAAGCGATGACAGGAATGGTAAGCGCATCACTGATGGCTCGGGTGACGCCAAGGTCATAGCCGTTTTTGACGCCATCCTGATCCATGCTGGTCAACAGAATTTCGCCAGCGCCATAAGCTTCCATCTTTCTGGCCCATTCCACCGCATCCAGACCGGTGGGTTTGCGGCCACCATGGGTAAAGATTTCCCAGCGATCAGGCTCATCAGGCTGACTGACCTTCTTGGCATCAATAGCTACCACAATGCACTGGGCACCAAATTTGTCGGATGCTGCCCGAACAAAATCCGGGTTAAACACCGCGGCTGTGTTGATGCTGACTTTATCCGCGCCTGCGTTGAGCATAGTGCGAATATCTTCCAGTTCACGGATTCCCCCGCCAACCGTTAATGGAATGAAAACCTCGCTGGCCATCCGCTCAACCGTATGCACGGTAGTATCCCTGCCTTCATGGCTGGCGGTTATATCCAGAAACGTAATCTCGTCGGCTCCCTGCTCGTTGTAGCGCCGGGCGACTTCTACCGGGTCACCAGCATCACGGATGTCCACAAACTGGACGCCTTTAACGACCCGGCCGTTTTCCACATCCAGACAGGGAATGATTCGCTTGGCCAACCCCATGGTTTACTCTCCCGCTGTCTGAACACAGACCTGATCAGGCTGGTCACAGAATGCCTGCGCTTCAGCGACATCCAACGTACCTTCATAAATCGCGCGGCCGGTAATAGCGCCCAGAATGCCCTGCTCAGCAACTACTTTAAGGGCACGGATGTCATCCATATTGGTGATACCACCGGAGGCTACAATCGGAATATTAACACTTTTCGCCAGACGCAGCGTCGCTTCCACATTGACGCCCTGCATCATGCCATCACGGGCGATGTCGGTATAAACAATGCTGGAGACACCGTCGCCTTCGAACTGACGGGCCAGGTCAATGACATTGATATCCGAAACTTCCGCCCAGCCATCGGTTGCCACCCAGCCATCTTTGGCATCCAGACCAACGATGATATGACCTGGGAACGCCTTGCAGGCTTCCGCCACAAACGCGGGTTCACGAACAGCCTTCGTACCAATGATCACGTAGCTGACACCCGCTTTCAGGTAAGCCTCAATGGTATCCAGTGTGCGGATACCGCCGCCAATCTGGATGGGCAGCTCCGGATAACGGGCTGCAATCGCACGCACCACGTCACCATTGACCGGCTCACCGGCAAAGGCACCATTAAGGTCCACCAGATGTAACCGTCGGGAACCCGCTTCAACCCAGCGCTGCGCCATGGCAACGGGATCATCGGAGAATACGGTGGAATCGTCCATCAGTCCCTGACGCAGGCGAACACAGGCGCCATCCTTTAGGTCTATCGCAGGTATGATTAGCATGGAACGTGATTAACTCCCTGATACTTCTGTTGGTATCTCAACAACGCAGCGTTGCATAACACATGTTCATTCAGGCTTATGGATTCCAGCGCAGGAAATTACCCAGCAGGGTAAGCCCGTCGTCTGCACTCTTTTCCGGATGGAACTGGACGGCAAACAGGTTATCCCGTACCAGTACTGCATCAAAATTCAGACCGTAATGGCAATGACCAGCTACATCGCCCGCATTATCTGCCGTGACATAATAGCTGTGGACAAAGTAGAAGCGGCTGTCATCTTCAATGCCTGACCAAAGTGGATGATCCAGACTCTGACGTACCTGACTCCAACCCATATGAGGCACTTTGAGCTTTTCGCCATTTTCCTGAAGATCACGACCGAAAAGCTTTACATTGCCCGGTATCAGGCCAATACCCTCTACGCCGCCATTCTCTTCGCTGTGCTCGAGTAATACCTGCATGCCGACACAGATACCCAGCAGAGGCCGGTTCTGCACCACCTGTTGCACCAGTTTGTCGACACCCTGTCGGCGAATCTCAGCCATACAATCACGAATAGCGCCAACACCGGGCAGTACAACTCGATCAGCTTCCAGAATCACGTCCGGTGACGCCGTGACTTCCACCCGCATGCCATCCGGCGCCACATGCTCCAGTGCCTTGGCCGCCGAGTGCAGGTTACCCATGCCATAATCAATGACCGCTACTGTCTTCATGCGTTCTCCATTGATAACCGTTTACCCTGCACGAGATTACAGGCAGCCTTTGGTCGACGGCATCTGGTTCGCCATGCGCGGGTCTGCCGTCAGTGCCATACGTAGGGCACGACCGAACGCCTTGAAGACCGTCTCAATCTGGTGATGGGTGTTCATGCCACGCAGGTTGTCCACATGCAGCGTGACCTGGGCGTGGTTAACGAAGCCCTGGAAGAATTCACGGAACAGATCCACATCGAAACCACCCACCATGGCGCGGGTATAGTCCACGTTAAACTCCAGGCCGGGACGACCGGAGAAATCAATCACTACGCGGGACAGCGCTTCATCCAATGGCACATAAGCATGGCCGTAACGATTGATGCCTTTCTTATCGCCTACCGCCTTGGCAAAAGCCTGCCCAAGGGTAATGCCGATATCTTCGACGGAATGATGATCATCAATATGTGTATCGCCCTCGCACCGGACATTAAGGTCAATCAGACCATGCCGGGCAATCTGGTCGAGCATATGTTCAAGGAAGGGAATACCGGTATCGAAAGCAGCCTGCCCGTCTCCATCCAGGTTGATTTCTGCCCGGATGCGGGTTTCAAGCGTATTGCGCTCAACGGTGGCCTTGCGGTCAGCCATAATCTGCTCCGTTTGGGATAACTGTCGCCGGCTGTTACGGTAAAAAAACAGCCATCAGCAACAGGCCTCTGGGGCGTTTGAGTTATTCTGGTGGGGGCATTATATAGTCTTGCGCTGGGCGTGACACGAATTCCTTGTCGCCAATGCAGACTTGCGATCAGCCACGCTGGCCGTATTATCCCTCTCTCGTTTCAAACATTGAGTTTTCAGGTACAGTCCTCATGCCCATTCTGCTCGAAATCCTCCCGGCACAACCTACCTCCAACGACCTGAATGACCTGCAGAAAATTTACCAGGATGCACCTGGCGGACTAATACCAGATTCCTGCAACACGGATGACACTGCGGACTTACTAGCAACCTTGCGTCCTGATGCAAATACAAAACTGTATGGGGCACGATTCAATGACCGACTGCTTGGCGCTGTCACCGTTACAGAAAACGCACACGCCCTGAATGCCAACTATTTGTGCGTTCGCAAAGTGACCCGCAACCGGGGCGTGGGAAAACGCATCATGGACGTTCTGCACCAGATAGCCGACGAACAAAAACGCGCGCTGCACTGTGCAATCCCCAAAGAACTGCAATCATCCGAGCTACCAGCCTGGTTAAAGGCACAGCTCTAATAGTCATTTACCAGCACCCCATGATTTCATCCAGGTTTTCATCATGGGCCTGACGACAGGATCGCCCAGTCACATCACTGAGCGTCAACAACTCCCGCGCCAGACGCTCAAGTTTTAACGTCTGGTAATGGAGTTCTTCAGTAATATGAAATAACTCCCGGGAAGCTGGCGCAGCTTCAAGTTCTGACGACAGAGTCGCCATCAGCTTCACCAGTTCGGACGTCAGTGCACGTCCTTTCAACTGCAATTCACCATACGCCATTTGCCCAGCCTAAATTTTTTACAAACCAAGCAAGCATAGTGTGCAATACGAAAAACACTGCATATAAAGTGGTTTTTGTTATTTCCTGTGCATAACACCACCGAAGCGGCATGGCTACTGGGCTGGCGCTGGCTTGCAATCACCCACCAATCAGATAACTTAAAAGAGTCGACACCGGAATAACACAATGAAAGGACGCACGTTCCCGTTACCAACACTGCTGAGCATCAGTGTGGTGGCTGCCGTAGGCGGCAGTGGATACGTCTCGCCTGTTTTAGCCCTGTCATCCCCCGTTGGCTACACCGCCGCCTGGCAGTGTATGTCCACCATCAATGAGGACTGGCGTTGCAGCCCAGGCCCCGGGCAACCCTATACCCTGACACTGGCGGAATTGAAGGAACTTCGGTCAGAGATTGCCAATTCACTCGCCAACCTGACACTGAAAGAAACCAATCCACGGCATCCAGCAGTCGACCCCACGGAAAAGATTCTCGCGCTGAAAAAATACGAAGAACATCCTATGCGCAGCCTGGCTGAGCAAGACTGGGTGGATCGGTTAACCACCGCATCGTCTTGGCCGGAAGATCAGAATCTTGTGCCAGAACCAGATCTTCCCGCTCCATCAGCCGGTGAAATCTCGGAAGATGAAGTCCAGAATTCCATTCTTCTTTCACAATGGTTGAAGCGGGCGAAGAAACGTTCATCCTGGAAAGAGGCAGAAGAACCTGAATCCGTCAGCCATCTGGACGATACTCGGTTGCTTCACAACCTTGTCGACAATTCACGGGAAACCTACGAAGAACAGAAGCAGGCGGCTAAATCCGGCGAACAGGATTTATCGGCGGATCAATGGTTAGACAAGGCAACAGCCCGCTCCTCACTGACAGAATCGGATGATCATGACCATGAGCTGGCCTTATCCGCACGGGATGGCGAGGTCAAAACATCAGGCATTCTTTCCGGTCTGCAACCAGGCCCGGTGTTCCCGCAGAAGACCATCACATCTCCGGATTCCCTGTTGCCACCCGGCATGGTGCAATCCGCACCGATTGTCAGGAATCCCTACACTGTCGCGAAACAACTGACACAGCAGCAGGCCCAGCCTGCACAACCTGCACCACAACCCGTGCAGGTTGCACAGTCTCAACCGGTATCGCCTCCCAAGCCTATCGGTGTTGGTGGGCAACTGCTGGTCAGACAGGCTACCGGACAACCACCGGTTCCCCAAGGATATGTCCCGACACCGGAACCCATGCCAGCGCCTGCATCCGCACCGACCTATGCAACCGCTCAGACAATATCCCAACCGCTGCCGCCACTGCCCGACGTCGAAGTAACGCCAGCAGAACGTGAAGCACGTGCGGTGAGGCCCAGCGTTGCGAGTCAACCTCAACGCCGTATGCCCTACGGCATGGACATGCCACCTGACCGCTGGCGTTATGCCCCCCATAACACTCTGCCTCCAAAAGCAGAACATCCATTGGCATCTGCGCCACAGCGTCGCAGTGATCCAAGGAACGTTAATGTTCCAGGAGGTGTCGAACAGCAGCTTCAACAGCCTCATTACAGTTACAAAAGTGGTGTAAACGAGACGTTGTCACCACCACAGTCTGCAGGAAACTACCAGCCATCCATGCAGGCGCAGCAAAACAATGCTGTACTCAATGGACAGACGAACTGGTCACTGACAGGACAGCCAGTCGCTACTTATGCGCCTGCGCCACGCCATGCACCAGCTCCCCAGCAAAACGTTCAACAACCGATTGCACAACAACCTTATCGCTACCGGGCTGATGAACGGCTAGCGCCATCGCTGCCTAAATACAGTACTGAACCCTCATGGCCCCAGGCGGCGGCAGAGGATATACCCAAGCAGAAGCCTGATAATGCTTATTCGCGGATGAAACAGTTCAACCGGCCACCGCCAATATCACCCAATGATATTTTCAAGCTGGCCTCCAGTGCGCCAGAGGCAAAACAGTCTGCCCCCGAAGCCAAAAGAAAACCTGAACAACCTTCAGCGCCTGTCAACTCGATTGAACGTTTCCGGCAGAAAACTGCTGAGCCGGATCCGATACGGTCGCCCTATCAGTCCAGTGCGCCGCAACAACCCGCTAATGACCACTACAGACAATCACCAGATGATGCCTACAATCGTTTCACGGGTAATAGTCGCTCGACTAGCCAGCCATCGACGCACAACGCTTATGCTTCCAATTCCTATAGTGGCGGCGCCGTGCAACCGGTCAGTTTCAACCGGCAGTCAGCAACAACCCGGCCTGCTACACTGAATCAATTCCTCAAGGCTCCCAGAAACCATCTGACTATCCAATGGCTCGCCACCACGCAGCCGGCCAAAATCATGCGTCTGCAACAACGTTTCCCGGCATTGCAGGATGCGAGTGTTGTCCGTTTTCGCAGGCAGGGCCAAACATGGCATATTCTCCTGACCGGCATATATCCAAATAAACACAGCGCCAGCCAGTTACTCAATCAGGAACCCTGGAAACACATCGCCCGTGCGCTGAACCCATGGACACGATCCCTCGCCGGTATCCACAAGCTGGATCTGGTCATGCCCAACACGACACGTACAACACCCGACGTCGGACAGGCTCCGGTAGCATTACCCCAGGGGGACTACACCATTCAATGGGCGATCGCCCAGACAGCGGGTGAAATCCGTGAGATCCAGGCGCGTTATCCCCAGCTTTCCGGTGCTGAAGCGATTGAAATTCCACGCCGTGGTGGCAGCAGCTATGCCTTGGTACAGGGTCGCTATAGGGATAACCTGACCGCGATGGACGCCCTGCGCCAACCGCGCATGGCTATGCTGGCCAACGATCTGCGCCCAGTCACTCGCCCCATGGCCAGCATCCGAAACAGTCGTCCACTGCCCCAGGCAGTGTTCTCACACATGAGCATTCCCATGGATGACTCTATTCAGCGTCTTATGCAGGCACCTGACGGTACATACACCATCCAATGGTTGGCAGCCAACAAGCCGGATGTCCTGGCAGACCTGCAATACCGCTATCCGGAACTGAATGATGCTGTCACCGTCCGTTTCCGTCGTAATGACCGTGACTGGTATGTACTGGTCCAGGGACAGTTTCCCAATAGCCGGGCCGCACAACAGGCACTGCAGAAACCCGGCATGCGGGAACTGGCTAACAAGCTGAATCCCTGGACCCGTTCCGTCGCCAGCCTTCGCAATGCTATTGGTTCCTAAAAACGATAGAAAACATTGAAGTAGTGCCCCACACCGTTGGAATCAGTTTTCTTGCCATTTAGCACTTCGCCATTTTTCCACTGGGTCATGTGGTGATAGAGCTTGGCGCCATAGCCTGCACCCCAATGTTTATCGTGATACCAGAGGCCAAGGTAGGCCTGAAAGGAATCATCCGTCCGGTAAGCTTTCTCAAAGGCATTCTCTTTCTTCGGAATTTTGCTGTCGAACTCCCAGTCAAAATAGCCCTGGAACGCGATCATCCGGTCACCGTCCAGCATTTTCAGAGGCTTGAACCAGTTGGCATGCAAAACATAACCATCCCATGACCGCTCATTGGAAGCACCATAGTTGTCGTAGACATAGCGTTTGTAGAAATCCACACCGGTCTTGCCCAGCCATGGCACCATCACGTCAGCGCCAAAACCTACCCAGAGGTTCTGCCCACCACCGTTCTTGTCGATAACCTTGTCGTTTGCATCCAGCTCATACTTATCCCCATCCATGGCATTGAGCGTGAATGAAAGGTACCACTCAACAATCGGTCCTATTGCCAGATCTTTCCCGAAAAGACCATCCAGCGAGATCCGCGGCGATACCTTGGCAAAGAAGTTGTCCTGTTTATTCTTGTCGCTGTGGGAGCTGCCCAGGATATCGAGAATATCCACATACCCGTAAATCGCGACAATCCCGGAACGGCCGCCAAACTCAATCTCAAAGTAAGTATCATCAAACTTGTAGGGACCACCCCGCTGGTCAATGCCCCGGTACAGGTGCCAGTTCATCCACAGGTGATCATATTTCCGAGTATCTTCTGAATAATCTTCTGCCTGAACCGAACAGGCCATTCCAATTAACAAACAGAATCCAGCCAGACGGCGGAAAGCACGCAAACCATCAACTTTACACACGAGACTTCTCCGGCAAGAAACAGGGCGAGAGGATGTAGAGATAAAGACAGCAGTAATAAACGCTTCAGGAGCGTCCCTGAGTGTAGACAGGAACCGTCAAAACAGCCGGTAAATACCCTGCAACAAATGGAATCAGGTGTTAGGATCACAACCGGAAAAATATGGATAACCAGCTAAAACAACATCATGGAGAAAGTTGACACCGTCATTATCGGCGCGGGCGTAATCGGCCTTGCCATTGCCAGGCAATTGGCTCGCCCGGGCAAGTCCGTGTTTGTGCTGGAACAGCATGACCGTTTCGGCGAAGAAACCAGCAGCCGTAACAGTGAGGTGATACACGCCGGTATCTACTATCCTTCAGGATCGCTCAAGGCTTCTCTCTGTGTCCGTGGCAAAGCATTGCTCTACGACTATTGTGAACAACACAGCATTCCCTATCGCCGTACCGGTAAACTGATTGTCGCCACCACTGCAGCAGAAACCGGCCAGCTGAAACATATTTATTCTCAGGCAGCAGCCAATGGTGTCAGGGATCTCCAGTGGTTATCTCAGGAAGAGCTGAAGAAAAAGGAACCTGCAGTCACCGGTATAGCCGCGCTCTTCTCTCCCTCAACAGGGATCATCGACAGCCATACCTATATGCAAACCCTGCTAATGGAAGCCACACAGAATGATGCCGAGCTGGTTACGGGCACTCGCGTTCTTTCAGTGTCATGCAACAGTGTGCAGGATGGGTTTCTTGTGAGCGCCGTTACCAATGGCGAAACTTACCAGTTCCAGAGTCGCTCCCTGGTCAATGCTGCCGGACTCGGTGCTCAACAGGTCGTAGCCGATTTACCCGGCAAAACTTCAGTTCCTCCGCTCTATTACTGCAAGGGACACTATTATTCCCTGCGAGGCAGCCGCCAACCCTTTCACCGCCTCGTTTATCCTGTACCAGAGTGCAACACAACTGGGCTTGGTATTCATGCCACACTGGATCTGGCGGGCAATACCCGCTTCGGGCCCGACACAGCGTATATCGATACTATCGATTACCGTATGCCTGCCGAGGCGCCGGAAAGCTGGTATGCTGCCATACGCCGCTACTGGCCTGACCTGCCGGACGGCGCACTGCAACCGGACTACAGCGGCATACGCCCTAAACTGCAACAGGCCGGAGAAGCTCCCCGCGATTTTGTCATCCAGGGTCATGAAACTCACGGACTACCAGGGCTGATCCATCTTTTCGGCATTGAGTCGCCGGGACTCACCGCCTCCCTGGCACTGGCCGGGTATGTTGAATCACTGTTAGAGGGACAGGATCCCAGGGAACACTTGCAATGAAGACACTGTTCAAGTGGCTGGCAGGCATTGTTGTCAGCCTGATCGTACTGGTCATTCTGGCTGCGGTGCTATTGCCCGTCATCATTAACCCAAATGATTACCGGGAGCAGCTTCGCTCTGCCGTCTCTGAAAACACCGGTTACGATTTACACCTCAACGGCCCGATCAGCTGGTCGCTCTTTCCACGGCTGGGTCTGAATGTGGCGGACATTCAGGTTGATGATATCCATAAGCAACCGCTAGCTACCCTGAAACAGGCGGATATTCATGTCGCAGTATTGCCACTTATCCTTCATCAACGGGTTGATATGCAAGCGCTGGTTCTGGACGGGCTGACCCTGAACCTTTCGCGCGACGCCCAGGGAAGACCTAACTGGACAGAACCCCAAGAAAGTCCCAACGCAGGCACTGCCGACGAACCGGCTAAGACTCATCCCTCAACATCAAAAGAAACGCTGACCCTAAACATAGCCAGCGTCAATATCAGCCAGATCAACCTGAATTATCAGGATCAACAGACCGGGCAGTCATTGGCAATCAGGAACGCCCACCTGCAGACAGATGCCATTCAGGCAGGCCAGCCGTTTAACCTGAAAGCAGGATTTTCACTAAAAAGCAGTGAGCCACCACTGCATGCTACGTTTTCCCTGGAAACAGCATTAATGCTGAACCTGAAAAACAGCATATTCCAAGCCGATCAACTGCGTCTGACCGTCACCCCTGGGCAGCAGGAGAATCCGGTAGCACTGACCATCATCGCCACATTGACAGGGATTGAGGGGCAACTGAATGGCAACGTCGCCCTGGAGCCGGTCAATATCCAACAATTTTTGAAACAACTTGGCATGCCTCTGCCCGAAATGGGCAACCCGAAGGCACTGACAAGGGTCAGCCTGACAACCACCGTAAACGTCACCAATAACAACGCCAGCCTGCAAGATATTAGGCTTGTACTGGACGATTTCGATCTGGGTGGAAAGCTGGCAGTAACAGACATCAGCAGCAAAGCGCTGCGCTTCACCCTGAAAGGATCAGACCTGCTGCTGGACGATTACCTGCCCGTGGTACCAGCCGAATCGGCGACTGAAGTCACCGAAACAGCGCCAACCGAGGAACCTACAAGCAGATCGATCAATCATCCTGCTGCTATTCCGGTTGACCTGATAAAACCACTCAACCTTGAGGGCAAGCTTTCCCTTTCCGCTCTAACCGCGAAAGGCTTCCGCTTTGACAAGCCCACGCTGACAATAAAGGCCAATAATGGCGTCCTGTCGATCAGCAAACTGAATGCCGGTTTCTACGATGGTGTTATTGATAGCAAGGCCAAAATTGATGTCAATGGAACCCCGCAACTATCCACAAGAAGCACGATTCAAGACATCAACCTTCACGCCCTTTCCACAGCTATTCCTGATCTGCAGGCTGTCACAGGTAAGGCCAATGCCAGTATTCGATTGCTGACCAGCGGTCTTACCGAACCCGAATTGATCGAACACCTCAATGGCGTCATTGAGTTTAATGTGGATGACGGCACCCTGCATGGCATGAACCTCAACAAAGCGGTCTGCAGTGGCATCGCCAAGATACGAAAAAAGACCATCGGCAAGGATGACTGGCCCAACGAAACCCGGTTCACCTCCCTCAAGGGCACGTTCAATATCAGCGATGGGGTCGCCACTAACAATAACCTCTGCGCGGCAATGGACCAACTCAACCTCTGCGGCGGTGGCAAAATCAACCTGATGAATCAAAGCCTGGATTACACCATGGGGGTAACCGTAACCGGCAGCACTGCTGAAGAAGACGAACCTGCCTGCCGCATCAATGAGAAGTATGCCGACCTCACCTGGCCAATCCGGTGCAGTGGCAAAATCGGTGGCAGCGACCTGTGCGGCATCGACGAACAGCGCCTTGGTGAACTGGCCGCCACCGTGGCAGAACGGGAGGTGAAAGGGAAGTTGCAGCAGAAACTGGATGACAAACTCCGCCAGAAACTCGGTGACCAACTGGGTGAAGAACTTGGGGATAAATTGAAAAATCTCTTTCAATAGAGATAGTTAGATGGACTAAAAGTTATCCACATCCATCCACAGCTTTTGCTATGGATGGATACTATCAGTACAGGTAATACCCCGACTGTTCCCATTACAGCCATAAGCGCATAGTGTTCGCAGATAACAAAACCGGGATAACGAACCTTACCTTGAATGCCGAATTGATGAGTCAAACCACCGGAAATTTCAGCCAGCGCGTCCTTGACTGGTACGACCAGCACGGCCGCAAACACCTGCCCTGGCAGAAGAACATCACCCCGTACCGGGTCTGGATCAGCGAAATCATGCTGCAGCAGACCCAGGTGAAAACGGTCATTCCCTATTTTGAAACCTTCATGGAACGGTTTCCTGATGTCCACGCTCTCGCTTCAGCACCGGTGGATGATGTCCTGCACCTCTGGAGTGGACTGGGTTACTACAGCCGAGCAAGAAATCTGCATAAGGCTGCCTGCCAGGTGGTTGAACGCTTTCACGGTAAATTTCCTCAAACTGTCGAGCAACTGTCAGAATTGCCGGGAATTGGCCGCTCTACGGCTGGCGCCATTGCCAGTATCAGCATGGGTATTCGCGCCCCAATTCTGGACGGCAATGTTAAACGGGTGCTGGCCCGGCATCACGCCATTGAGGGTTGGCCAGGACAAAGCGCCGTTGCCAATAAACTGTGGGAGATCGCCGAGAATCATACCCCTGATAAGCGACTTCCCCAGTACACCCAGGCAATGATGGATCTGGGTGCGATGATCTGTACCCGTACCCGTCCCACCTGCCATCTCTGCCCCCTGCAGGAAAGTTGTATGGCCCATGCCATTGGCGATACCGCCAGCTATCCGGGTAAAAAGCCGAAGAAAACCCTGCCGGAACGCCAGGTTCACATGCTGATGGTAGTTAATCACTTAGGTGAAGTCCTGCTGCACAAAAGACCACCCCAAGGTATCTGGGGAGGTCTTTGGAGCTTTCCGGAACTAGACATAAATGAAACATTGCAACTGGTAGCAGAAGATATTGTCGGAATGTCGCTTTCTGGCATGGAAACCTGGACACCATTCCGTCACACATTCAGCCACTACCATCTGGACATTACTCCGGTGAAAGCCTTTACCGCTGAGGAATCACAACTACGACAGGAAGATAACCAGATATGCTGGGCGCCTATTGAAAACCCTGGCAATTTAGGTCTGGCTGCGCCGGTGACAAAACTGATGAGAAAACTAGCGCAAAGCTTATAAGCCATATCAACCCAGACACAGAAAGCATTCGCCTTCTTGCATAGCAAGATTATTGATGGCAAAAAAACACTCAGGGTCATTACACCCAATGCAATCGGTGCTTATTATCTGGAAATAGCTATCAGGGATGATCATTTACCATGACCGAGCCATTTAATTCTTGTCTAGACAATAAGGATGTATCCCTCCTATCCCCAAATACCGTTATGATTGTGCCCAGTGTTAACTCAGGAGCCCAACCATGAGCCGTACCGTACACTGCGTAAAACTCAAGAAAGATGCCCCCGGACTGGATATCCCCCCTTACCCCGGTGAAAAGGGGAAATGGATTTATGAGAATGTCTCCCGTGAAGCCTGGACGCAGTGGACCCAGCATCAGACCCGCCTGATCAACGAGAAGCACCTGAACCTGCTCGACCCGCAAACACGCAAGTATCTGGGCGAACAGATGGACAAATTCTTCGCTGGCAGCGACTACGACATGGCCGAAGGCTACGTGCCGGAAAAGAACGACTGAGCATTTCCTGCGGATAAAGTGCACAGCTATGCACTTTATCCCTACAAAAAATCCCGCCGGGGTGTTGACTCCCTGAACGTAAAACAGTTTAATACCGCCGCATTCACGCCAATGCCTGGGTAGCTCAGTTGGTAGAGCAGCGGATTGAAAATCCGCGTGTCGGTGGTTCGATTCCGCCCCTAGGCACCATGTTTCACTTCTCATGAAATACACTGGCGGTAAGCACACCATCAAGTGCACGAATGTCGTGCCTGGGTAGCTCAGTTGGTAGAGCAGCGGATTGAAAATCCGCGTGTCGGTGGTTCGATTCCGCCCCTAGGCACCATATCAGGAAAGCCCCGTTGCTAATCAGCATTGGGGCTTTTTTTCGTTGGATGAGCGCATAACGGGTACGACGAAGCAGTTTTCGATCTATCTACTGGTTACAACTCCCCCCTCTGGCGCTACTTACTTTTCTGTGCAATGAAGTGTTTGCCCGTCTCAGGGATTACACTTTTTCAGTTTCATATCCCTCACCTCGTCTTTCTCACCTTTTTATAAAAAATACATACTAATGCTATTGCACCGAGCTGCCTGTGCGCGAGATAACAAGGTCTCCACTGTATATGTGATTAGCGGAAGATCATGAACCGAGTTATCTCACCTCCCTTGTCTGAAATTAACAAACTGAGACAACCACTGACTGATGGGGAAAAGATAACCCTGCAGTACCTTGATCAAAATCTACCGCCCGCATGGGAAATTTACATTCAGCCGCATCTTAATGGGCTTTGCCCTGACATCATCATATTAAATCCTTGCGTCGGTATCGTCGTCATAGAAATTAAGGACTGGAACCTTGAGGCCATGTCTTATCAGTGGGAAGATGCATCAGGTAAAGATAGCTACAAGAAGTTACTGGCTACAGACACCCATGGAAAAACATTTCGTACTAGATCCCCTTATGAGCAGTTAATGCATTATAAAGAGGAAATTCTTGAACTCTACATGCCAAGGTTGGGAGCCCAATTTAAAGGTCACCATAAGACTCGCTGCATCAGTACAGCTTTGATAATGCCATTTACGCCCGATTATGAAGCGCTTAATTTCATAAAGCCCGCATTACAAAGCTGGAAAGAGTGGACCCAAGTAACTTTTTTCCCAGTTATTGGTAGCGATACCCTTTCTGCAGGAAACATCCAAAAACTCATTCATGGGATTGTCAACACAAGTGGTTCGTTCATGAATGAATCCATCGCCGAAGATTTGAGGTTATGGCTCTATGAACCTCGATTCAAAGCAGATCAGAGAAAACCACTGCCATTGGATCCTACCCAGAAGAAGCTAGCAACGACCCGAACTAAATCTGGATTCCGTCGTATTCGGGGGGCTGCGGGCTCCGGTAAAACTATTGTTCTAGCGGCTCGTGCGGGCAATCTGATGATGGAAGGGAAATCTGTTCTAGTCATTACATATAACATCACGCTGTGTAATTATCTTCGCGATATTGCTGCACGCCACGCCAGTGGCATACCGGCTATACAGAAGAAAATAACCTTCCTAAATTATCATTCATGGGCCAAACGTATCTGTTTGGAAACAGACAACCGTGAGCGCTATAAGATGCTTTGGCTCAAAAAACCATTAAGATTATCGGAAGTCCTTGAATACGATATGCCTGCTCTTGTCAGCAGTATTTATCGCAATGATCCGGATGCCCCAAAATACGATGCAATACTTGTTGATGAGGGGCAGGACTGCCTACAAACATGGTGGAGTTCATTACAGTCTGCCTTAAAGGCTGGCGGAGAGATGTTGCTTGTAGCGGATAAAACTCAAAACCTTTATGAGCGAGAGCTAGGGTGGACTGAAAAATCAATGACAGGTGCTGGATTCAGAGGCGACTGGCTGGAAATGACCCGTAGCTACCGCCTGCCTGATGACATGATCCCAAAAATTGCAGATTTCACAGAACGATTCATCAAACCTGAAAACAGAATCGTGCCTATCCCCGCACAAAGAGGCCTCTCTCTTCAGCCTACCTCTACACGCTGGGTGCAGGTCATCAAAGATGAAGAAGCTGAAATTGCTCAGTGCGTTGATGAAGTCCATGACTTTTATTTAAAGCATAAGAATGGCAACTCTAGAGCCTTCACTGACATTGTATTCATTTCTTGGAAACGTAAAGTCGGTATGGCAGTTGTTAAGCGACTGGGGGCGAAAGGTATAAGGGTACTGCATACCTTTGGACATACTAATAATGCCGATCTCCCTATTGATGACGAAGAAGAATACATGGCTACCCGCCAGCAAAAATGTGCGTTTTACATGGGCCGAGAGTTAGTCAAAGCAACAACAATTCACAGCTATAAAGGCATGGAGACCAGCTGTTTGGTACTCCACATTGGCAGTGCCAAAAATGAAAGTAACATGGCCGCTATTTATGCAGCCCTTACTCGAATCAAAGCCCCAGAAGATACCCAGCATGACAGTAAGATAACGGTTATCTGCTCTGAACCAAAACTGGCGGATTATGGACAAAGCTGGATGACTACACCTGCATAAATTGTATTTGTGTGATTACTACAAATAACTCTATTGATAGCTGATTGCCGTGGCTAGCAATCAAACACTTTGCTGCCACCCATTTTTCTAATCTGTCTATCACACCACAATCAGAGACTCTTTTATGGAACCAACACTTACCGACCTCAAACGATTAACAAATGAATTTTTCCTGAAGCACTGGAATGCTGAAACTTTGCAGGAAGATGCGCCGGAATGGTCCGATATCTACCGATTTGAGGGCTCCTTACCCAATTACGACAGACAGGGTGTTTATGCCTTTGTCCAAGACAACATCATCGTTACCTACATTGGCGTAGGAGCATCCAAGGGGAATGGACGCTACGCAGGTCATGGACTCGGAAAGCGATTCCAAGCCTACTCCCGTGTAGAAAATGATAAGCATGCTCCTAAAGATCCCCGTCTAGTTGAAGCAGGGGGCATGATTACACTTGGGTTTAACCCTGCCCATGCCTATCTCGCCTATGCGCTGGAGATGTACCTTATCGGCAAGATGAATACAAAGTACAACGAGAATCGACCTACAATGTGAAACAAACCCGCTGAGGTATAAGTTACCTTTACTGTCGCACTCTGGCCGTGATAAGCAGAAACGTTTGAGGGAGAGTCATTTATGACTCTCCCTCCTGTTCAGATTGCAGATATCAAAGCGACAACGGCTCTACATCAGTCACAACCAGTCTCTTACGCCGGAAGCTATTCTGGATATCCACAGTCGCCCGTACTTCTACGGGGTACGTGAACGCTTCGAGTTTTTCTAGAAGGGTTTCATCAAAATCAATCATCTCCACGTCGTAACCTCCACAATCAGTCACTGAATAGAAGGAGCTGCTGAAGGTGTTTCTGGGCTTTGCACGACAGAGTTGTGCTGTTTCGAAGGGCTCACCTGTAGCCTTCTTCGTCCCATTACCGACGGTATACCCCAGCAGAAACATTGTGTCCCTGCTGGACGAATCCAGCGTCAGCTTCTCTCGCTCTGATAACGCTTTCAGCTTGGAATTGGAGTGCTGTACTGCGTCGATGATCTCCCCTTCCAGCTCTGCGGCCTTCCGTCCCGTCAGCTGGTTATAGATCCATTCGCGCGGTGCTGTATAGAGGACAGCTTCTTTGATTTCATCTGGTGTAGCATCTCTGGGCAATTCTGAGATATCAATCTCGACCATTGACTTTCTGAGGCTGCGAACCTTCTCCTGTTTCTCACTATCAACTTCGTGCGTTACCCGGATTTCGACGTCCAGTTCCCCAAACTCCTCGATATATCCCACGACATCGGCTCGATAGCTGTCCCGTTGAACTTCAAGGGTGACTGTTGTCAGCTGGCGCAGTACGCCTTTCTCCAACTGGTGACGCTCATGGCGATTACCGATTTCATCCACCAGATAGCCATGCAGGTATATATCCGGCAGGAACAGCTTCTTTTCATTTGCCAGAACCTGTTTGGCATATCTGTGCAATGCAGTTTCCAGGCAAGACTTGTCGTCGGTTCCTTGGTGATGGGCGTAGTGGTGCTTGCGTATTTCTCCCTTTCTGGCGATAAGAGGAGCAGCGCAGGCGGGGCAAATGCACCCACATTCCAGACCACTGACGACCTCTGAAATGTGCAGCAGTGTTCCATCTTTTTCACCGTAGCAGAGTTCAACAGTCTGTTCTGGTTTATCGACTTTGGTATTTACGTAGGTCATTACATGATCCTCTTTTTCGTTTTCTTTATCCCAGCGTCTGCTGCTGGTGAGGCTCATGTTGCTATGGCATAGTCCCTTCAAAACACAGATAAACCCCTTTAAAAGGGGGTAACAGAGGGTTTTCATGAATAAGGAAATTAGCTCTCAAGCCTTGTCTCAAGCGGCTTCGGCAGTACATGCCTACCTCAATGAAAAAAGTTTGGACATTATCCCCCTTCACCTGTTCAAGGCGATGGCCACACTTACGGATGACTGGCTGGAAAGGGTGAAATCAAAACCAGAGGACACGTTTTTTGATAGCAACCAGCTTCTTTACTGGCTGAAAGAGCACAAACTGATATCCCCAACTGACAACCCGGACTACATCAAGGAGAAGTTCAAGGAACTTGAAAACAGACTGTCAGATGATGCACGACTGAGGGATATTGCGATTGAGAAGGGCCTTACCCACTACGGTTTACCTGCCAAGGTTTCTGGTGGCGGACGGGGCCGGAAAACTCGTTATAGCCTAAAGGTCGTTCCGATATCCGAAAAAGAAATTGCTGCCTATCTTGACCATCAGGAAACCTACAATGTTCCTGAAGGTGGGGTGCGTTACATAGAGCAAAACCGTAACGAAAAACCTCCATTTGGAAGTAGATGGGCTCACCGTTTTGAAATGAAGGGGTGGAAAGCTGTAGGGCTTTTCCTACTGATCATGATACCCATCTTCGACCTTGTTCTGTTTGGATTTATCCCTCTTACACTGCAGTTTTTCCCTGACTCGCTCCCCTTCGTCATAAACTATATTACAGCCAGCTCCATAATCTGGGGTTTTGCCGCTCTCTTCCTGCTTCCCTTCTACCGACTGATGGATAAGCGAGTTGCCTTTGCTCCACAGTGGATGAACTTATCCAGCATGCGTCACTATCTGATGGAGTACCGCCCTATCAGGGATAAGGACGGGAAAAGTTCTGGACGAAAAATTTACATGGTTCACTACAAGGCCGACTGCCCTGTTTGTGGTGGCGATGTTGTTGTAGAACGAGGCTGGTTACGCTTTCCTGGACGGTACGTCGGCAAGTGCAATGAGAACCCTGTAGAGCACGTTTACAGTTTCGATCACGTGACGCAGACCGGAAAGCCTCTTTGCTGATTACACCCGTTTTATCACGGTCACTCTGCGGCCTATCCCGCACCGAAGAGGCACAATGGGCAAAAAATGGATATTTCACGTCCAGTCAGGGGAAACGCATTACAACATCATGGTCTTGTAACCATGCATTTGTCCCCCCCGAAAGAAAACGCAATCTAGCGCTGGGAAACGACCATTTTTAGGATTGAAAATCCGCGCGTCCGTGGTTCGATTCCGCCCCTAGGCAACATATCACGAAACCCCGTTACTAATCAGCATCGGGGCTTTTTTCGTTGGAGTGACATAAAAATAAACAACAAGATCGTGCAGGAAGAGAAGTGTCTCAATCAAGACGTATACAATAAAAGATGGCGCGGGAAGTCCTCAATCCATTGAACCCTATGCCTCCATCCATAACGCAACAATATGCCGTTAAAAGTATTATCAAACACCGAAGAGATTAACCAAAACTATCGCCACCAGCGATGAGTAATCTGCATTGATAATCTGTATTCACGCCCTTGCAAAAAGGGCGTGTAAGCATTAGTCGATCACTGCCTGGTTGCGGGGCAAGCCAATGGAAATAAACGCAGCCAGTACAATAAATCCGGCTGAGACCCACAAGCAAAGCACTAGCCCAGACATCTCAAACAGCCATCCAGAGAGCACTGTTCCAAGCAGACGACCAAGGGCGTTGGCCATGTAATAGAAGCCGACATCCAGCGAAACGCCGTCTTCACGGGCATAATCGACGATCAGGAAAGAGTGCAGGGAGGAATTGATGGCAAACAGTGCACCGAAGACCATTAAACCGACGACAATAATAGTCTGGGCGTGCCATCCAGTGCTGACACCATAGGCAACCGCGGCTGTGACAAGAGCCAGTCCAGCAGCCCAGATCATGGCAGAACGACCATCATTGCTTTTGCCGGTTATCCTGGGTGCAATCCCCTGAACAAACCCGTAACCCATCACCCACAGTGCGAGAAACCCTCCCACCTCAGAGCTGTTCCAGCCGAACGTTGTGCCCAGGTAAATGGGCAGCGCAATCACAAACCAGACATCCCGGGCACCGAACAGGAATAAACGTGCGGCGGAAAGAATGTTTATCGCCCTGCTCTTAGAGAACAGTTCGGAGAACTTGGCCTTGTTTTTCGCCTTGCCAATATCCTGATCCAGCATTTTCAGACTGAGCAACAGGACGGCCAGCAGAACCACCGCCATGACCACCATGGCATACCTGAATCCCACAGTTGCAAGCAGCAATCCACCGACAAAAAAACCCAACCCTTTCAGGGCATTCTTGGAACCGGTCAGTATGGCGATCCATTGGTAAAGCTTGCCTTTGCCGCCATCTTTGACCAGCATCTTGATGGAGCTTTTTGCGCTCATCTTGTTAAGGTCTTTGGCGATACCGGACATCGCCTGTGCCGCCATCACCCAGGGTACGGACAACATCGTTGCTGGCACCGTCAGCATAGCCAGGGCAACGATCTGCAAGCCGAGCCCTATATTCATGGTACGGTTCAAACCCAGCCGTGCACCCAGCCAACCTCCCGTCAGGTTGGTAACCACACCAAAGATCTCATAAAACAGAAACAGGGCCGCCACTTCCAACGGACTGTAACCGAGGCTGTGGAAATACAGCACTACCAACATGCGCAGTGCACCATCGGTAATGGTGAAATTCCAGTAGTTGAAGGTAATCAGCAGATATTGACGGACTGATCGGTCCAGACCGGACAGCCTGGCTGGAATAAATGTCATTGTTTCACTCTCGCTGGTCACCCCGGGGCAGGAACTGCCCCGGGCTCACACTTACAGGTCAGCCTTTCCCACTTTCAGAACCAGCTCAGCGGTACGACAGGCGTAGCCCATCTCGTTGTCATACCAGGCGTAAATTTTCACCATCCGGTTATCGACCACCATGGTAGACAAGGCATCAACGATTGAGGAACGGCTGTCGCCTTTGTAATCGATGGAAACCAGCGGCTTCTCTTCATAGCCCAGAATACCTTTCAGCTCACCTTCCGCTGCTTCCTTGAGCAGGGCATTCACTTCTTCTGCGTTGGTATCCCTGGCCACATCGAAGACCATATCGGTAATCGAGGCATTGGCCAGCGGCACCCGAATCGCATGACCATTCAGGCGACCTTCCAGGTCCGGGAAGATCTGGGTAATAGCCTTGGCCGACCCCGTGGTAGTGGGGATCAGGCTCATGCCACAGGCGCGAGCACGACGCAGGTCTTTGTGAGGTGCATCCAGAATCGTCTGGGTATTAGTGATATCGTGAACGGTGGTCATGGAACCACGCTCAATACCGAGTTTCTCGTGAATCACTTTGACGACAGGCGCCAGACAGTTAGTCGTGCAGGAAGCTGCAGTGACGATGGGGTGTCTGGCCGGGTCGAACAGGTGGTCATTCACGCCGACAACAATATTCTGGACCGTGTCATCCTTCACCGGTGCAGAGACCACAACCCGTTTTACACCCTGGCTCAGATACTGATCCAGGAACTGACGATCTTTGTGGACACCGGTGCACTCCAACACAACGTCACAGCCGGACCAATCTACGGCAGAAATCTCACGTTCACGGGTACAGGTAATCGTTTTGCCATCAATCTCGATGGTATTGCCTGATGCACTGACGGCGTGGGGCCAGCGACCCTGCACAGAATCAAACTCCAGCAGGTGTGCCAGGGTTGGCGCATCGCCCGCAACATCATTGATTTGCACGAATTCAAGTTCCGGCCAATCAAACGCAGCGCGCAATGCCAATCGACCAATACGGCCAAAACCATTAATACCCACTTTGATGGTACGTGACATGGACAATTCTCCAGACAACAGGTTGGAAAAGATACGTTGGGTTAGTCACATTGACAGGGCTGATCCACAAGCCGATCAATATCAGCCTGGTAGGTTTCCCTGAGACAATTCGAGGCCGCCAGCCCCTCAATCACCTTACGACACCAGCCGGGAATCGTGTCCGCAATGCGGTAATGGACCCACTGCCCCTGTCGTTCATCCCGAAACACACCCAATGTCCGCAGCTGGGCCAGGTGCCGGGAAACTTTGGGCTGTGACTCTTCCAGTGCGGCCGTCAGGTCACACACCCTTTGCGGACCGTGACGGGCAATCAGCAGCAGGCAACGCAGGCGCGTTTCATCGGCGAGCAATTTAAAAAACTGGTGTGGCTGCATAATAAATAAATATGAATATACGAAATTCCATATATGCTGAAATTAAATGCCCAGCCTGTCAATGCGTTAAACCCTTATATGCTGTCGATGACGTTTAATTCGACGTATTGCCTTGTCTGGGTGACAGGTGTATCGTTCATCGCCTAAATACGATGATGGAATGGCAATGGCTGAGTGTTTGAAAAGCCTGAATGACCTCGAATTCAATGAAGCCGAAGAGTTAGAGCTGGCAGCATTGGCCAAGGCGCTTGGGCATCCGGCGCGGGTGAGGCTGATCAAGATTCTGGCGGCCGGTGTTTGCCTCGGATCTGATCTCGTTGACCAGTTGGATCTGGCTCAATCGACAGTCTCAGAACATCTGCGCGTATTGCGTC
Organism: uncultured Kistimonas sp.; assembly: GCA_964291505.2. Classification (GTDB taxonomy): domain Bacteria; phylum Pseudomonadota; class Gammaproteobacteria; order Pseudomonadales; family Endozoicomonadaceae; genus Kistimonas. Next base: position 311,388 of record OZ220221.1, read on the forward strand.
AGGCTGGCCTGGTCCATGCGGAGGTTCAACATCCCCGCACCTGTTTCAGTCTCCGTCCAGAGGCTCTGGTACGGCTCCAGCAGCTGCTGAGTGACATGAATGTCAGATAAGTAATGTATGCCCGGTTTTTCCAGGCTTTAATGAAATAATTAATCGTATTTCGTCGATATTCGATATATAGGAGTCAGTATTATGGGTATTTTTGAACGATTCCTCAGCCTTTGGGTGGGGCTTGCCATGGTGGCAGGCCTGGCCGGTGGCAGCCTGTTCCCGGAAATATTTACCCTGCTTGGCAGCTGGGAGTACGCCAGCATCAATTTTGTGATCGCGATACTGATCTGGCTGATGATCTATCCGATGATGTTGCAGATTGACTTTACGGCGGTAAAAAACATCCACCGTCGTCCAAAAGGGTTGATTATCACGTTAACGGTCAACTGGCTGATCAAGCCTTTCACCATGGCGTTGCTGGCGATTGCCTTTATCCGATATATCTTTGGTAGTTTTACTGGCCTGATTACCCCGGAACTGGGTGATGAGTATATTGCCGGTATGATCCTATTGGGCGTAGCGCCCTGTACGGCCATGGTGTTTGTCTGGAGTCAGCTCACCAAGGGAGATCCGAATTATACGCTGGTGCAGGTAGCGGTGAATGATCTGGTGATGGTGGTGGCCTTTGCGCCAATCGCGGCCCTGCTGCTGGGTGTAACCGATGTGATCGTGCCCTGGAATACCCTGTTCCTGTCAGTTGTTCTGTTTATCGTGATCCCGTTGGTTGCCGGACTGCTGACGCGTAAAGTGCTGCACAACGAACAGGCGTTACAGAACTTTGGCCAGAAAATTAAGCCTCTCTCCATTCTGGGCCTGATTCTGACCGTAGTCCTGTTATTTGGCTTCCAGGCGCCACGCATTCTGGCCAACCCGGTGGATATTATCCTGATTGCCATTCCGCTAGTTATCCAGACGGTACTGATCTTCGCGATTGCCTACTTCTGGATGTACAAGTGGAAGGAGCCCCACAGCATCGCAGCTCCCGGCGGTATGATCGGTGCGTCCAACTTCTTTGAGCTGGCAGTGGCTGTCGCCATCAGCCTGTTCGGCCTTCACTCGGGTGCGGCACTGGCGACAGTGGTCGGAGTACTGGTGGAGGTACCCGTAATGCTGGCTCTTGTTGCCTATGCCAACCGTACCCGTGACCGCTTCCCGGTAACGCACGCGCATTGATGCTTGAACAATCAGCGCTCCCTTTCCCGGGAGCGCTCCCACCCGCATTGCATCGCTGACAAACCTGTCCGGCAAAGGCCAAAACTCGGCCGCCACTGGCAGGCCATAAACCTTTCCCGACGATACCCTGAGTGCGCTGAACGTCATGAATAATTCGAATAAAAGGACACAAGATTCCTATGAAACGCAAACTCCTCGTGGTGGCTGTCGCCGCCATTCTCGGGACCGCCGGTTACGCAACACTCAAGGGCCCCAACCTGCAGAAGAAAAATCCGGATGCCGGTATGACCATGCAGGAAATCAAGGCGCGTGATGACCAGAGCAAGGAGAACTGGGCCTATTCCCTCGGGGTACAGGCATACGTCTACGGTCTGCCGCTGAAAATCTTTGAGCGGGAGCGTCGCCTGCGACTGAACGAGCGCAAGCTGGACTTCGTCATGTCCCGAAAAATATGCCCGTGTGCGCCCATCAATGAATTCGGTCACATGACCAAGCTGGCCACAGCAGACGACACCCTCCCCTACACCCCCAACAACGACACCATCTATAGCGGTGCTCTTCTGGAGCTGAAAGACGAGCCAATCGTTGTCACCATTCCAGATGTCATCGACCGCTACTGGAGCGCCCAGATTGCCGATGCTTACCTGGAAAACCTGCCATACATTGGTATCCGTTCAACCGGTGGTAAGGGCGGTAACTTCCTGTTTGTTGGTCCGGACTGGCAAGGAGAAGTACCGGAGGGTCTAAGCCTGCGTCGTATGCCCACGAATAGCGCCGTCATCGCCCTGCGTTATGGCATTGCCAAAGACAGCCCGGAAGAAATCGCCAAGGTCATGGAGATCCAGAAACAGGTCTTCACCACCAGCCTGAGCAACTGGGGTAAAGAAGACGGCTTCGGCAAAGTGAATCCCGTACAGATGGAACGCAAAGAATACGACGGAGACTTGGCATTATTCGAACAGATGGCTGACTTGCTGAATGAGAACCCACCCCGTGAACATCAGCGTGATTCTGTCGGTATGTTCCAGAGCATCGGCATCGAACTGGGCAAACCCTTTGCGGGCGATGCATTAGACCCCGCCATCCAACGTGGCTTGAAGCGGGCTCTGGATGATGTCGACAACATCATGGTCTGGAAAGTGAAGTATCGGGGAACACCTTATGCCACTCGCTGGAATAACCTGCATGAAGGTGAGTACGGCTACCACTTCATCAACCGGGCGGAAGGAGCACTGGAAGGCCTGCTGGTTCACAGCCGTGAAGAAGGTGTTTATTTCAGTACTTATGAAGATGTCGATGCCAACCTGCTGGATGGCTCCCAGAAATATATACTGCATTTCGAAAAAGATGAAATTCCTCAGCTGCAGGATAAAGGCTTCTGGTCCCTGACCATGTACGGCACCAACTTTCAGCTGATCGACAATGAAATTGACCGCTACTCCATTGGCGATCGCAACACTGATCTTCAATATAACGACGATGGTTCTCTGACCATTTACATCCAGCACGAGAAGCCGGAAGGTCTTGAAAGCAACTGGCTGCCCTCTCCTGATGAAGGCCTGTTCCGAATCAACTACCGCATCTACCTGCCGGGTGAAGAAACCCGCAATCCGGAAACCCTGCACAAGTTCCTGCCGGGTATCCAGAAAGTTCAGCAAGGTTGATCAGCCCCCCCCAAAAAAAGAGCGGCTGATTAGCCGCTCTTTTTTTATCCCCTGAAGAATAGCGTTAGTTTTTACCTGCCTTACGACGGAGTGAAGACGGTTTGAATTCCCGTTTGTTCATTTCACCACCGAATGTAAATTCACTATTCACTTCGTTGCTCAAACCACTGACCAGATAGCGATTGGACACCAGATCATATACAGCTTCGGCTGTATACCAGGGCACAGAGTCATTATGGAAATTAATGTGGTAGGCCTGAGCAACACGCCACAGTTCGTCCCTGTTGTCGTAATGATCGGCTACAGTGATTTGCCAGGTATCCTCATCAATGAAGAACGTCCGTTTTTTATAACTATGCCGAACCCCGTCTTTAAGAACGCCTTCCACCTCCCAAACGCGATGCAGTTCATAACGCACCAGATCGCTGTTCAGATGGCCGGGCAGAACAATCTCATCGTATCCAAGGCTTTTATCGTGTAACTGGTAGTTATTATAGGGAATATAAAGCTCTTTCTTACCCACGATTTTCCATTCATAACGGTCCGGTGAACCGTTATACATATCCATGTTGTCAGACGTCGCCTGACCGTCGGCATTGTTCTGGGGCGAATCATAGGCAACCTGTGGTGCACGACGTACACGACGCTGACCGACGTTATAAATCCATGACTTACGGGGTTCAACCAACTGATCCAGTGTTTCATGCACCAGCGTCATGGTACCGGCATTACGGGCCGGGGAAAGTGTTTCCCCCAGAAAATAAAACAGCATGTTATCGTCAGCCGACGAATTCTTGATATGGCTGTTAAAGACCATGGTTTGCCAGATCTTGGAAGCGATATATTCGCCATTTGCCTGGGGCGCCATCCGGTGCACAACACGATCAATCATCCCGCCGCGATAACGAGTGATGTGATTCCAAAGAATTTCCTCAGCACTTTGCGGCACCGGGAATGGCACACCTTCAACATAACCGCCTTTCAATCCACTGTTTTTGTCGTTTAATTCAACCTGCGTGGCATTCTCGCGGGTAGCCTCATAAATCGACTGAGGATAAGCGGCGCTACGGCGGGTCGGGTATACATTGATTTTGAAGCTTGGGTATTTCGCAATCAGTGCCTGCTGTCCCGGTGATAGTTTGTCCCGGTATTGCTCAACATTACTTTGGTCAATGGTGAACAGGATCGCGTCGTTTGCGAAAGGGTTATCCAAAGAATCCGCTTTATCGGCTGGCACAAAACCGCCATTCCACGCCGGTATTGATCCATCCGCATTAGCGCTTTTTTCAGCCCCCATCCAGGTCAACTCAGTCCCCAGTTTCTGTGCTTCCTGTTCTGATACCTTGGCATAGCCGTTAACCGCCAAGAGCATCAGGCTGAGAGCACTGAGTTTAAACACGGTCTTTCGGGTTTTATCTAACATCATGCAAGCCACCTGTTAAAACTTCATGCCAACGGTCATGGAAAGGAAATCGCGGTCGGTTTGGGTGTTGAACTCTCCACCAAAGAAATCGGTGTAACTCAGACCCGCATTGTACGTACCGAGGTAATCCAGGTTGACCGATAAAGTGACAGCCTTTCGCCCTTCAACAAACTGACTGCCCGGCGCATAGGAGTAACCGTTAACATCGTGCTTAAAAGCGACACCCGGCGTGATATTGATGCCTTTGAAGACATTGCTGTACATCAGCTGCGACTTAACCCGGTAACCCCAGGACCAGTCGGTGGTAAAACCATCCAGCGTGCAATATTCAGCATTCATGTCGTCGTTCTGACAGGCGATCGCTACCCCTTCCTCACCGGAACCATACAGGGCAGACCGACCGTATTTGATCTCACTTTCATCCTCCAGATCCCCCACATGGATAGCACCGACTTCTGCGACGACACTCAGACGATCACTGCCCAAGATATCGCTGAATGTCTGGATCATAGTGACCTGCATCTGGGTGACCGGCTTTTTGCGGTAGCTGTCTACCCGCATGCCATAGAGCCCTTGGTTACGGGCAACAATTGGTCCTGAACCGGCTGAGGGCAATGTAATATCGAAAATCTCATCCACGATGGGCGATTCGGTATCCAGGAAACCAGTGGCATAGAGGAAGTCCTGTCCGTTAATGGCGATAGGCATATCCGGCCGGTGACTGATTTCACCGGAGAGTGACATTCCGAAAGGTCCGCTGGTATTGAAACTCAGACCATACAAGCGAATATCTTCGGGGAAAGCTGCCAGGTATTCCGGTCCCTGAGCAAAAGGGCTACAGGGAGCCCCGGGAGGAGGGCAATAGGCGGGATTATTGGTAACGCCATTCAGGAAAAATCCATTACCTGGGCGGTCGTCATAATCTGCGGTGATGGCTCCAACATAGGGCAAACGGCTGTGGTAATTAATGACGTAGAGTCCAAACTCCGTATCATTCAGCCACTCTGCAAAATAGCGCAACGCAATCCCCCACTGACCGCTGTCACTGGGGGTGTCATCCGCCCGACGCTGCAACACCATGTTGGCGGTATCAGGTAGGGCAGGATTAACGAGTGACATGTCTTCCTGCTGTTCTTCCGTCAGGCCAGATACCGCATAGAGCGGTCCGCATCCCGGTGGTATCGCATCAGACTGTGAGAAAAATGTGCCACAACCAGGTAACACCGTGCTTTGCCATTCCAACTGATAGAAGGCTTCTGCCGACAGGTTTTCCGTCAAACCGAACGAAGCACTGATCATATTGACGGGTAACAGTGCCTCCTTGAGTTCCACTCCAGGACGCGTTATGGCATTGGCATCAATCGGGTTAATGACATTAATACCACCCTGGATAAAAGTACTCTCCCCCCAGCTCAGGACCTGACGTCCGAAACGAATATCCAGCGGCCGGTCTGCCACCTCGAATTCTCCCCAGACGTAGGCATCCATCAGCGCTACACCGGAGAATTTCGCCAGCGAATCAAAACCGCTGTCGTCAAAATCTTTAAAGCGTCCTTTACCGTTTTCCAGTACATCGTCATACCAGTATTTGGCACTGACGAAGGCACCATAATTTTCGTAATTCAGTGACAGTTCAGTGGAACCCTTGAATATACGGGAGATAGCATCACCACGATCAAAGTTCTGGCGACCGTCATTGCCATTAATGCCTCCGGCCCGACCGCCATAGGCCGTTGGCAGCAGGTCCTTGTCCGGTGCTGCCGTGCTGTAGCTGGTACCAATGGAAAGCGTCGTGTTCAGTCGACCCTGGATCTCACCATCAGCCAGTTCAAAAGTCAGTGCGTTAACCGGGGAGGGTTGCGCGGCGCTCAGACTGATCGCAAGGGCGAGCAGCGTCGTCTGTCCCGTTCGCGGACGGCAAGGGTACTTCATGGAAAGGCTCTCGCTATTTTCTTTATTTTTATGGCGGGAAGACGTCACAAAACGTTGTGGCCAAACGACACGCTTCCCTTAGAATAGCGACGATAACGTTTCCCGATTTGTCCTGCTGGCCCGCACAGGCCAAGTTTTTGATCTTTTCAGACACAACCCGGTCGTACATGAACAACAACGCAGAGACCCAAACCACCCTCGCGAGCTGGGCACTGGCAGTAGAGCGCGCACTGCTGGCGGATGGTGCAGACACACCGACTATCTTTGCTGCCGCTGGCATTGATAAGGAACGCCTGCGTCAACCGGAAGCCCGTATCCCTGTCACCACCATGTGGCGTCTGTGGCGGGAAGCAGTGGCAGCAACCGGCAATGAAGCCATTGGCATCCGGGTGGCGGAAACCATTTTCCCGACCCACCTCAACGCACTGATGTTTGCCCTGCAGGCCAGCAGTACCCTGCAGGATTGTATTGAACGCATGGTGCGCTATGCCCGTGTGGTATCCACCATCGGGATGATTTCTGTTGAATACGGTGAAAAACAGGTTGTCATCCGCATGCGTTCCAGCAATCAGCCCGAGCGCCCGTTTCAGCCAGTGGATGCCTTGATGTCTGTGGTCGTCAAAGTCATTCGCGATATTCTGGAACCGGGTGACCATAACGGTATTCAGTGCATTCACCTGTGCCGACCAGAACCTAACGATCGTCGTTTATTTGATCAGTTCTTTGCCTGCCCAATTCAATTTTCGTCAGAACACAATGAAATCATTCTGGATGCTGCCGTCGTTGAATTACCCCTGCCCAGCGCGAACTCGGAACTGGCCCGGGTCAATGACCAGATCCTGAATGAATACCTGCAACGCATGAATAATGAAAACACCAGCCTTCGAGTACGCAAGGAAATCATGCGCCTGCTCGGCACGGAGCATCTGAATCAGGAGTACATTGCCTCCTCGCTAAACATGAGTGCACGAAACCTGCATCGCAAACTGGCGGATGAAGGGAATTCCTTCAAGGAACTATTGGATACCATTCGCCACGAACTGGCGCTGGGTTATCTGGAAGTCTCCAACATGAGTATTGGAGAACTGACGTTTACTTTGGGGTTTGTAGATCAAAGCAGTTTCAGCCGCGCCTTCAAACGCTGGACCGGTATGACGCCGAGCCAATACCGAAAAGCCCGGGCATCCGCGTGATGTCCGCCTGCAAGAATGCATTACTTTCGATCCTTACAATCCTGAATTCCGATCTTTTGGCTGCGAACATAAAACTCAAGCAGCCCAACAGCCAGAACAATACCCAGAAGAATCGGAAGACTGTGCCACCAGTCAATTTCCAACGTAAAGAGATTTGGAAAAATAAACAGAACAATACTCAAGCCAAGAACCGTACTGGCGGACAGGACTGCCAACCATGCGATGAAAGTTCCCGGTAGACGGAAGGGACGAACGGTATCCGGCTGGGCGCAACGAAACCGGAGAAACACTGCAAAAATAAAGTAATACGTTGAGAAATACAGCACCATGGAAAACGCAAATATGGACCAAAACAGATCATCTGCCGTATCCGCCATAAAACCATAAATAATCAGTAACAGCGTCGACCACACTCCCGTCTGAAAGGCTGCACCGGCCGGCTGCCAGGTATGCAGATTTCTTCGCGCAAACAAACCTGGCATTTCACCGTGTTCTGCACCGGCCGCAGCGGCTTCCGAGCTCCCCATGGCCCAGAGACTCATGTAACAAACAAACGTCACAACCGTCGCCAAACTGAGCAGGCAGGTCAAAAGTTGCCCCACAACACCACTTCCGAAAATAATGCGGAATGTCTGAACCAGACCGGAGACCAACCCAAGTTGATCTCGGGGAACCGTTGCCAGTACAGCGAAAGTGCCGCCGGCATGTAGAAGCAGTAAACACAGCATGCCACCAAAAAGCCCTATTGGAAGATCACGCCTGGGATTACCTACACGGAAAATCAGATTGGCAATCAATTCGGCACCAATCACAGAAAACACCAATGTCGGCAAATACATCATGGCGCTATTCAACTGGGGAGACAGTGTCTTCAGATTTACAGGGTTAGCCATCCCCAGGGTGAAGGCATGATGGATGCCACCGACAATTAATGTCACAACAATCATCAGTCGGCTCGCCATACCCACGGTATTTAACGCCCGGGTCAGGTCTCGGTTGCAATTCACCAACCCAATGGATATCCAGCTTAAAACGATGGCAATAACGACATGCCCCCATAATGGCAGTTCTGGATAAATCAATTCTGCCAATACGCCCGAACAGACGAGAAAGGTTGACGGATACCACGCCGGAATATTCATCCAGTAGTACCAGCTGAATCGTGCTCCCCACCGGGGGCCAAAGGCCAGTGTCACCCAATAATGAATGCCCTGGGGACTAGGCCATGTAGTACCGAGTTCAGACAGGATCGCCAGATAAGGCAGCAGAAACAGCAAGGCAATCACAGGCCACCAGAAGAATACCGATACGCCCAGGGAGGCTGCCGGCACAAATACCGTCAGCCCTTGGATTGTTGCAACAACCCAGAAGCAGATCTGAAACGCACCCAGTTGGCGAGCCATCACGGCAGCCTCTTACAGCTGTATTGGCGGATTACTATCCCGCGATAACAGTTCCCTTGTATTCCATAGTTTTCAGCTATCTACTTTCATTGAAATCATCTGTTTATCGCTTTCATTTCAGTTCGAAGGCGGAGAGTATGGATGATGACAGCTAAATTTCCTGCTTTTTTGTCTAAAAAACCGGAAGATTTAATATTTGTCCTGCTTGAGCCTTTTCTGCTCAGGTATAATCCGGCCATGGCCTATCAACTTCGCCCTTACCAGCAAGACGCTGTCACGAATACCATCCAACATTTTCGCAAGTCCTGTGCACCGGCGGTGATCGTGCTGCCAACCGGCGCCGGTAAAAGTCTTGTCATCAGCGAACTCGGGCGTATCGCCAAGGGACGCGTACTGGTGCTGGCCCACGTTCGCGAGCTGGTTGAACAGAATCACGCCAAGTACGAAAGTTATGGTCTAAAAGCCTCGATATTCAGTGCAGGACTTGGACAAAAAGAAGCTATTGAGCAGGTCGTGTTTGGCAGCGTGCAATCCGTTGTCCGGAATCTGGAGGCCTTTTCTGACAGCAACTTTACCCTGCTGATCATCGATGAGTGCCACCGGGTTTCCCTTGAGAAAGACAGCAGTTACCACAAGGTGATCCGCCACCTGCAATCCCACAACCCGAATCTCCGTATTCTCGGGCTGACGGCAACCCCCTATCGCCTGGAACTGGGATGGCTGTATCAATATCACTGCAAAGGTGCTGTCAGAACCGAAGAAGAGCGCCTGTTTCAGGACTGTATTTTCGAACTGCCTTTATCCCATATGATTCGGGAGGGTTTTCTGACACCAGCAACATTACTGGATGCGCCCGTTGCATTTTACGACTTCAGCCGTCTTCCAAGGGATCCTTTCGGCCGATACCGGGAAACTGATCTCAATCAGCTCCTGCAGGGAAAAGGCCGTGCTACTGCGCAGATCATCAGACAGGTCATTGCGGAAGCAGAAAGGCGACAGGGCGTGATGATCTTCGCCGCGACCACGGATCATGCCAGGGAAATTATCAGTTACCTGCCACAGGATGAAGCGGCGCTGATACTCGGCGACACGCCTGGTTCAGAGCGCGAAAAGCTGATCAGCGCATTCAAGGACAAACAGCTGAAATACCTGGTCAACGTCGCCGTACTGACCACCGGCTTTGATGCGCCCCATGTTGATCTCATTGCCATCCTCCGCCCCACAGAATCGGTCAGTCTCTACCAGCAGATTGTCGGTCGCGGACTACGCCTGTCACCCGGTAAAGAGGACTGTCTGGTCATGGATTTTGCTGGCAACCATTTTGATCTGTTCAGACCGGAAGTCGGCTCTGCCAGACCGGATTCCCGTGCCGTGCCAGTGACGATTCCCTGCCCGGCCTGTAGTTTTGATAATCAGTTCTGGGGACTGCTTGATAATGACGGCGATCTGGTTGAGCACTATGGCCGACGCTGTCAGGGTTTTGAAGAATACGACGGAAAACGAGTACGCTGTGACTTCCGTTACCGGTTCAAGGAATGTGATCAGTGTCAGGCAGAAAACGATATCGCCGCCCGTAAATGCCATGACTGCGGAAAAGCGCTGGTTGATCCGGATAAAAAGCTGCGTGAAGCGCTAAACCTTCAGCGTTGCATGGTCATCCGTTGCGCCGGAATGACGATGGTCGCCTCTTCTGACCGTAAGGGGAATGAGCGGATTACCATTACCTATTACGACGAAGACGGTGCAGAACTACAGGAATACTTTCGGCTAGATACCCCAGCCCAACAAGGTGCTTTCTACCATCACTTTGGTAAACACGCATTGATCAACCGGGGAGAAACGTTTCGTGCTTCATCGGTTCAAGCCGTAATTGATCAACAAAAAAAATTCCGAAAGCCAGATTTTGTGATTGCCTTCAGAGAAAAACAATTTTGGCGTATAAAAGACAAGCTCTTCGATTACGAGGGACGTATTCGTAAAGCATACAATGCTCAATGAAAGAGCTTTCACCATTAGTTAAAAATATGCTCTCATGTCCACTCGCTGTATTGATCATTCCACCGATAGAAGGGCCTGCATATCTCATCCATCGCAGCAGGACGATCACCAGGATTGATACTTATCATACGTTTCAAAAGCGCCATCATACCGTCAGGCTTGAAGTGATAGTTTGCGATTATATCCTGAAGTACAGGCTCCATTTTATGAATTGTGCGTTTTGTAAACTCATGATACCCAACAGAACCGCCGTCTGGAGTATCGACGAGTGTAAATTCCCTACGATCGCCAATAATATTATATAGTACAACACCTGCACAAAAATGGTCTATCCGTGCACTCCTTGCAATCGCACCCAACAATTCAGGAGGAGAATAAACAGAAATACTTTTATAATCACATTGATCTTCTTCTTGATCCGTTGCAATACCATAGTCGAGGAACTTAACATCAATCCCACCAATGCCATTGCCTATTGTCATATTCTCCAGTTTAATATCTCGATGAAATATTGGAATACGATGCAACCGCTCATAAGCATCTAAAAATTTCAGCGCTAGTTGTTTTCTTTCACTTTTAGGCAATTTATTGTCAGACAAGGGAGAATCCCTGAAGAACTTGTCCCCTGTTATTCCTTCACTTAATCCCATAACAATAATAACCTGTGCACATCCTTTATGATTTTCAGACTTCAACACATAATATACCGGCAATGCGAGTTGTTCTCCTGCCCTGTGCTGGAGCTCGGCCTCTCGAATGACTTTTGCAATCTTTCTATCCTGCAATCTCTGATCATCAGCAAGTTCTATTTTTTTAGCTGCCAGTAAACAGGAATATTCACCTGTAAGATTGTAAGCTTCTATTAACTTAACAGAGCATGTAGAACCTGCCCCGGGATATTTATAGATACATATTCCTTTATCCGAATTATACTTTTTCCTGTCCTGCCAACTACGAATTGTCTCGTCAGGAATTCCCCAACGATGTAGTTCTGATGTTGACATACAATTGGCCATTCGCAATAAAATATGAGGATGATTGGATATTTTTAAATATGTATTTTTATAAATTGACTCTCTTTTATCAAGCCGATAACCTCGCCACAACGAACACTGCCTGATAAAATTGAGCTGTTGTATTTCACTCTTCCCCAAAGACCTCTTCCGCTGAACACTCGCAGAAGATAATTGCAAAAAAGACCGTTCCATAAATACATACCTAATGACAATTAATAATTTAACAGATTCAAAAAGTCACTAAAATAATTAAATTGAAAAATTTAATATATAACTAATACGTTATCTATAAATCCGAATCATCCACACCCTATCAACAACATACAGAATTTTATGCCCGTATAAAAAATCGCAAATATTCTCCTGACATTCTTGACTGAAGCAATGGAAAACATGACTAACTAAGGTAGATATACTAACTAATGATAAATTCCGAAACACGGTTTAAAGCAAAAGACATTAGAAGCTATTTCATGAAGGATTAATATTGTCATCTATAATGCAATCTCATTTGAGCTTGTATGCTCATGTCTACTGATCTTACCGATGACCAATGGGAGTATATTGAACCCTTTATTCCACCATTACCTGTCAGGGCTGATGATAGTGATCCGCAGGATTTCACGCTTGCAGAGCAAGGTATTAAGCTTATAGCGCCGCATCACAAAACAAGAGTCAAACCTCAAGCACAGGATGGTCGGCCACTGAGAAGATACAAGCGCCGATGGCGAGTGGAAAGGCTATTTGCCTGATAACACAATTTTCGACGTATCGTTACACATTACGAGTATAAGCTAGAGAATTTTTCTGGTTTTTTAAGGCCTGCTGGTTTCATGATTCTCACAAAGAAGTATTTATAAGATGACCTCTACATATTTTATTAACATGAGATATTCAACAATAGGGCTTAAAGTAAATAATAAACAACAATATCTTTTTTTATAATCAGCCTTTAACTCTATCACTAACCGCCAAGAACAACTAACACCTCTGTTTTAACATCTAACATAATGACAGCGACAACCAATACACAAAAACAATCACATATAAAAAATGTCCAAAAATAGGGTTTTGTAAAATTTCAAACATCATCACGCGATTAGCTCATTTAAATGTCATACCGTTCAAGCTTGACAAGTTAATTCTAACCGACGGGATCTCAACAGTTAAGTACAACATAGAAAGAGGAACTTCATGATAACTCCGGACATATCTCACACGACGATACAGGCTAAAGATATAAGTACAGAGTCAACTGGAATCATTGCACAATGGTACAAGTGGACTTTAGAAACGATAGCACCACTCACTAATATCATCGCCACTTATTCAGGTTTCAGACTTCTTTTTCCTTCGCAACCTCCCATTGCATCCCGAAAAGCCTGCGAGATCATACAATTTTTTTATGATTCCCAAGAAGTCACCACTAATAGCGACTTATGCCCCCTGACGAACCCAACAACATTCAATTTTATTGCACCTTATCTCTCTCATTCAGACCTGATGAATTTGAGACAGGTATCTCCAGATGTATCATGCATCGTAGAGCACAACGAGCATTTTATGTCATCCTCAGTGGCCTTAATGCTTAACAACTGCCCTGAACAACTCAGGCGATCTTGTATCTTAGCCACAAACAACCCTGATTTTATCTATGAGTTAGAGGATTGGCTACCAAATGGCTGCTTAAAATCCTCCTCAACGCTATCAATCGCAAAAGAAAAAGATGAGTAATTGCTCAAAAAACCTTGGCAAAACTATCGTCCATATCACCATAGACAGCTTGCTTTATGAACTCGCTTAACCGGGGGATTAAGTCATAGCCATGCATCCTGTCCTGAAGATAACTCCAGAAAGAAATTCCATGAAGCCGACACATTTTCTTGAGACTGGCGAAGGTATCGCGAGCCTGTCGACCAGACTCGCTCCGAGTGCCGCCGCTGATTTTGCGGCGCTTGACGTGTTCTCTGATTTGGCTTTCGCTCAAGTTGTTGTGCAATGGAAGACCGGGATCATCCAGTACCGCCAGTAGCTCAGGCTCTTTGACGGCAAGATTACCCAAGGCTTCTCGTAACCCGCTGCATTCCACCTTGACCTGTACCAGTTGACGGAAACTGCTGCGAATTTTGTGGGCAAAGTCCTGATCTGGATTTTCCTTGAAAGCCTTGAGGTCCCGGTAGAGTTCCCAGAACTGGCATAGCAGTTGGTATTGCTCTTCCACCTGCTCGTTGTTAACCGGGATCACCCGCTCTATCGGACGACACGCATGGAGCCAGCACCCTGAGCGGGTAAACACATCAAATTGACCAGCGCCGTCACTGTGAATGGGCAGGTCAGGGCGAACCCCGTGTGCAATGAGGCTACCATACAGCATCGCTTCCGACGCTTTTTTACGAAGTATGGGGCCTTTCAGACCGCAATCGTTCAGAAAGGCATGCCACGAATCCAGGCTGAGGAAATGAACACCGAGACACGCCTGAAACACCAAACGCCACTTGGCTGGAAACTTATGCTCCTCCAGAAAATCCATGGCATGCTCATTCAGGACGTGTGTTAGCCAGGGGCGGTGTAGCAAAGTTAAAAAATTCTCTCTGCTTTTACTCCCGGTACTACCAAACCATGCGAACTGCGGGTTGCCAATAAAAGTACAGTAACCGTTCTGCCCCTTATGACGAGCCCCTGTGTCATCTACCTGCAAGTAACCACAATGGAGCAAGCCGGTTGCCAGAAGCCCATCCTTTTCCTCGTGAAAATCGTCATGGTTCAGGGTAAGCAGGTTGCTGAGTTCTCCTGCTGATATGGAAACACCCCAGTCCCAGAGTGATTCCAGCAATTGCTGCTCTGTGACAGCACAGGCATGATGCTGGTGTAGAACATAGCAACGAAGGTTTGGTCCGAAATGATAGCCCTGCATGGCCTTAGGCAAACGTCCATGCAGAGATTGACCATCAGGGGTAGTCCAGTGCTCAAGCTCATATCGGAGGAAATTGACTTCAAATGACAATTCCTGCACATCGTATGTGCTGAAGCCTTTGAATACAGCGCCTTCAGGTATGGACTCTGGAGCAGCCCGCTTGCAGGTGGGATCCTTTGGTTTTGGCGGCTTCTTGCGTTTTTTCCGGGTGCGTTCATCCGGTTTTCCGGTATCTCGCTTTTGATGGTCAGACTCAGATCCATCTGTTGGCTGATTGTCACCTGCTGAACCGGAATCCTTCGGCGGAGTGTTGGGCTTTATGTCGGGTTTACCATTAAGCCCTTTCAGACGATGTATTTCCTCCTCAAGAATGCTGATCCTCTCTTTGAGGCGGACGTTCTCCTCTTGAGCCCTTGTTATGTAGTTGAGCATTTTTGTGACCAGTTCGTTTCTCTGGTC
This sequence comes from uncultured Kistimonas sp., assembly GCA_964291505.2. Classification (GTDB taxonomy): domain Bacteria; phylum Pseudomonadota; class Gammaproteobacteria; order Pseudomonadales; family Endozoicomonadaceae; genus Kistimonas. The sequence continues at coordinate 326,614 of OZ220221.1, forward strand.
ATCTGGAACAGCAAATGGAAAAGGCATGGTTGGGTATGATAGACGACAATCCTATTTACGCGATTACCAAGGCTTTTTGAGCAATTACAAAGATGATGCATACAAAGTAAGAACCATAGGTAAAAGCAACTATCAAAAGCCTTTTGCAATAATTCATCAGATGTTCAGATCTGCAGAGACAATTTCCATACGCGAATTCAAACTTCTAGTCAGTCAAGAAAGATTGGTTGGAGGATTCAAATTTGATCAAACATATGGCACCGCATCCGTTTTATATTCAAATTCAAAAGCCTACATTTTTGATAGAAAAAAAGATACGGTTCATAGGGAAAACTTAACACTGGATCAATTTCCTGAAGTGGAATCAATAACAACAGCCAGAGACGGAGCATATAGTGACTTACTCGAAATGAATGATGGCGCCACTGTTTTTAGTCCGGATGAACGTGAGATAGTATTACCATACACGGCCTATGCAGCTCCAGATCTTGTGGGATCTTCCCTGGCAAAACACTATGCCTTAATTCTCGAGAAACGCGATCAAAGACTTCAGATATCCAACTCTCCTCGATGGCAGCCTTTACATTACTTAGAGCACGACTCTAAGGTGACTCTTACGGTTCGATCCAATACTGGGAAATATATTGCTACAGCAACTCAACGCGGCGTAGTCATGCTTTGGGAATACAATGAGCGAACACAGACATGGGAAGAACAATTTCAAAAAAATGATTGCGCAACAAATCCGGTCTCTATTTATTTTAGTCATGATGACCATTTCATCTATATTGGATTGCATCCTACTTTTATTGGTGGAGAGTTGACTTCTCTATATGCTGCGGCCGCTGGTGAAGGTTATCAACGTTTTTCTATATACACTCTTATTGACGAAAAAAAAGCATTAATAGATGATTACGTTGGAAAGCCAAGTTTCAGCAACCCTTTTTATCCACTGGACAGTACATTATTCCTACACCATCGCAAAGCCTCTAATGGAGTGTATTCATTTTCAATACAAAAACTTAATCCTTCTGCCCAATTAAACGATCCTACTTTGCACGATTTAGTTTACTTTAGAAGAAAGGCAGCTAATATCAAAGCACAATTCTCAAAAAATGGTAAATACATTACAGCCGTCGTTGAAAAATCAGTTCAATTAAACAATATACCAACAACTGCAAAAAAACACTTATTATTTGAGCTTGGAAGAAATAACAAATGGAAGCTTTTGACTGAAGAGGGATTACATGATCCTGAGACGAGGGGCACTCAGTTGTTTTCTACAGATACACGCGGATTTCTGCACACAGCCTTCAGTGGAAATGGTAATTATTGTGCCGTTATCAATAACCAATGCGACTCCGATTATCCAGACGTCCTATGCTACGGTCCTCTAAACAACGACAGACCAAATCAACAGGCTCTTCCTAGTGAGGAAGAAATAGCCAGAAGGTCTAACCTCCAAGAACTACCTTTCTATCCATATTATACAGAACTACCCCATTACCTGTTATCATTGACAGAACGGGCATCGCTTCGCGTCAAGCGTTATATTGATTACTTGGCAGGGTTTAGTCTTACACCCAATACAGGCAAATGCTATTCCCCTTTAACTGTCAAAATGAACACCGATGGTTGTCTGCTCGCCGAGACCTACTACGCAGCAGCTTTCAGCGGATACCATGTCCTCTTATATAAAAGAAATGAGTCTAATGAATTTCAACTCATCACCAGACTCCCAAATTGTCGTGCTATCGGTTTTTCAGCAGACAGCCGTTATCTTTATACCAGAGACTGGAAGGTAAGTTACCCCACAGAGCAAAGGTATAGGCCAACTTGGGGTTCTCTTTCAATGTTCGAATTAAAACCCGTCATGAATGATTAGACATTCTCTCCAACAAGAAAACAGGGCAGCCACTTTTTTCGGCTGCCTTGATGAACGCTTGAAACTAACTTATCAAAGTTTGTATTAGCAGCAACAAGTACTAATGCATCCACATAAACTATATGCGTCAGTGCAAAATGCCATAACCGCTTAACGCACTGTTGTTACGTATATAGCTACAACATTGGCTCCAAATGAGCCCAAACATTCTTCAACAACTGTCGTTGAGCCACGGCCTTGGGATGAATACCATCCGATTGATTCAAACCTGCCTGGCCTGCCACACCGTTCAAGAAAAATGAAACCAGCAGAATTTCATGTTGAACAGCAAGCTCACTAAATACCTTTTGGAACCGTTGCCCGTACAAAGGACCATAATTCGGTGGTATACGCATTTCAAACAGGAGAACATTTGTATCGTGCTGCTTTGACAACGCTATCATCTGCGAAAGGTTGCCCTTCATCCCTTTAAGCGGCAAGCCGCGTAAGCCATCATTGGCGCCAAGTTGAAGCAGTATCAGGTCAGGGTTGTGTGTTTCCAGTGCCTCGGGTAAACGACTCAATCCACCTGCTGTCGTCTCACCACTAATACTGGCATTCACCACATGCCACTCAGGATGCGTCTCTGCCAGTTTTTCCTGTAGCAATGCAACCCATCCCTTGCGAGAATCAATGCCATAAGCAGCGCTCAGGCTGTCACCAAAGACCAGTAGCGTTTTCTGGTCCGGCATCGTAGATGCGTGAACCTGGACAGCCATTACCAGACAACAGATCAATAACAATCCGGATCGGCGAATGCGTGATAACAAACAGGTCAGTGACATCATGGTTGGGGCCCAGTCCCTGTGCAAGCAGGTTGATAATCCGGGTGGCGGACATCTGGCTATCCTCTCCGACGTGACCCTCGAAATCAAGACAGGTGAGACCGTTGCCATTGTCGGGACATCAGGTTCCGGTAAATCAACATTGCTGGGATTGCTGGCAGGTCTTGATCAACCCAGTACCGGTACTGTCACTTTGGCGGGACAATCACTCAGCAACCTGGATGAAGATCAGCGCGCTGTGCTTCGGGCAAAAACGACAGGCTTCGTTTTTCAAAGTTTCCACCTCTTGCCTTCACTGACAGCACTGGAGAATGTCATGCTGCCGTTGGAGCTGACCGGCCATGCCGATGCTCGGGCAGCCGCTGAACACTGGCTGGAACGGGTCGGTCTGGCGGATCGGATGACGCACTACCCGGCCAAGCTGTCCGGCGGAGAACAGCAGCGCGTTGCCATTGCCAGGGCCTTTGTCGCCAGCCCCCAACTTCTGTTTGCGGATGAGCCCACCGGCAATCTGGACCAGAAGACCGGTGCACGCATTTCAGACCTTCTCTTCAGCATGAACGAGGAACAGGGCACCACGCTGGTTCTGGTGACCCACGACCTTACCCTGGCGCAACGCTGCCAGCGGGTGCTGACGCTCAGTGGCGGCAGGATGGAGGACGCTGCATGACGTTTTCCTCATTGTTCAGCACCGCCTGGCGACAGACACACCGGGATCTGCGCAGTGGTGAGCTGAATCTGTTACTGGTCGCCCTGGTGCTGGCGGTGACCGTCAGTACGGCTATCGGTTTATTCGGTGACCGTCTGCAAAAGGGACTTGGACGACAGGTGGCAGCGGTTCTCGGTGCTGACCTGATTGTGCAGGGTTCCCGCCCTGTTGATGTGGTAATTGACCAGAAAGCCTCTGAAACAGGACTCAAGCATAGCCGAACCATTGAATTCCCAAGTGTCATACTGGCCGGTGATGAGCTGCAGATGATCTCTGCCAAAGGTGTAGAAAACGGCTACCCCCTGCGGGGGCAAGTGCGTATCGCCGACCAACCTTTCGGGCCGGATCAGATCACAAATACGATTCCTGCACCCGGTGAAGCCTGGCTGGAACCGCGACTCTTTCCACTACTGAATATTTCTATTGGTGATACCGTCACCCTCGGCGAAAAAGAACTCCGTATCACCCGTGCCATCACACTGGAAAGTGACCGCGGCAAAGGCTTCTACAGTTTTTCACCCCGTTTACTGTTCAATCTCGCAGACCTGGACGACACCAACCTGATTCAACCCGGCAGCCGTGTCGCCTGGCGTAACCTGTATGCCGGACCAGAAAGCGCGCTCAAACCTTTCCGGGGCTGGCTGGCTGATAACCTGCCCAAGGACTATCGCCTATTGGATTTAGAAGACAACAGCCGTGGGCTGAACCGAAGCCTGACCCGGGTAACCGGCTTTCTGGCACTGGCCAGTCAGCTGGCCGTATTACTGGCCGGCATTGCCATCGCCATGGCAGCTCGCCGTTTTGCAAGACGGCGGTATGATACCGTCGCCGTACTGCGCTGCTTGGGTGCTCGTCGTTCCGATATTCTGACCATGGCGATTCTGCAGCTTTTGCTTATCCTACCGGTGGCGATCCCACCAGCACTCTTGCTGGGCTGGTTACTGTCAGAAGGCACCGTGCTGCTATTGAAAGACCTGCTACCCGCCTGGCTACCAGCCGCCGGAATAACACCGATACTGATGGGTGCCGCTACAGGCATAATCGTACTGCTCGGTTTTGCACTCGCTCCCCTACTGCGTCTCGGTGGCATTACACCGTTACGAGTGCTGAAGCGTGAACCAGCACCCGCGCCTGCTTCGGCATGGATTGTCTACAGCCTGGCGCTAATCAGCCTGGTCAGCCTGTCCTGGTACATGACGGGGAATCTCTCGCTGACCCTTTCCCTCACATTAGGCGCCGCCGCGATATTACCGCTGACAGGCTTACTTCTGTCGTTCATTCTTCGTGTGTTCAGCCGTAGCTTTAACCAACGCCAAATCACGCTGGTCTGGCGCATGGCCATGCGGCGCCTGACCCGACAGCAATCCCTGGCACTTGCACAACTGCTGGCGTTCTCCCTTACCCTGATGGTTATGGCCGTCGCCATGCAGGTGAGGACAGATCTGCTGAACCAGTGGCAGGATCAGCTGCCAGATGATGCACCCAACTATTTCAGCCTGAATATCCAGACAACCGATGTTGGTCCTTTGGCTACTTTTATGGAAGAACGGGAGATCAGCACCAGCCAGATGTACCCAATCATTCGGGGGCGTCTGACGGCAATTAACGGTCAGCCACTGAATGAGATACTGGATAAAGAGCAGCAACGCCATAATGCGGTCAATCGTGAACTGAATATCACCTGGTCAGATACTTTGCCGGAAACCAATACCTTGATCAGCGGCGACTGGTGGTCACCCAGTGAGGAAGGAGAAGCCTCCGTCGAATCCCACCTTGCTGAACACCTGGATCTTTCCGTAGGGGACACACTGAGTTTCAATTTCGCGGGTCGGCCGTTAACGGTCGATGTCACCAGCCTGCGCAAAGTGGAGTGGGAAAATTTCCGCCCCAACTTCTACATAGTCATGCCAAAAGCAACGCTGGAAGACTACCCCGCCACCTGGCTCAACAGCTTCCACCTGCCGCAGGAACAACGTCGTCAGTTGAACGACATGATCCGGTCATTCCCCTCTATCACGCTTATTGATATGGATACGGTGATCAACCAGGCAAGGCAGATGATCCAGCAGGGCATACTGGCGCTGGAAGCCATGCTGGTTGTCCTGTTCCTGGCCGGATTACTGGTGCTGTGGGCCAGCATAGAAACGACACTGGATGAACGCGTCAAGGAAAGCGCCCTGCTCCGCGCCCTGGGCACCCAGGGCCGACAGCTGCAGCGTCTTCAGATGGGGGAATTCCTGTTGCTGGGCAGTTTGTCCGGACTACTGGCAGCCATCGGCGCAGAACTCTGCACTTGGCTGGTGTTTACCCGGGTACTGGAACTATCATGGACGCCAACGCCATTACTCTGGCTGTTGCTCCCACTGTCGGGTGCAATCCTGATAGGTGCAGCCGGTTACCTCGGCACGTTACGGGTGGTACGCACTTCACCACTGCGCCTGTTGCGGGAAGGACTCTGATCGGTGTGAACGCCGGCAGTTTAAAACACTGCCGGCGTCGTTTTAACTCAGGATTGCCCAGTCGAATTTCGGATTAACTGGTAATAAATCTTCACGGCCTGCAGGTAGCTCTCAACCGATACCCGCTCATCCGTGCCATGAATACCTTTCAATTCCTTCGGCCCCAGTGTGACACCCATGAAACGGTAACTGTTGTCTGTCAACGCATCGAAGTGACGTGCATCTGTGGCCGCAATCACAATCCTGGGCGCAATACGCAGTGACGGATCGGCAATCACCTCGTGGATACTCCGCTCAAGCTGCTGGTAGCCAAAGCTATCCGTTGGCGACACTCGGGATGGGTTACCACCAAAACCATAGTGCTCCAACGTAATGCTGTCATCATCAATAACCTCTTTGACCCGCGCGGTAACAGTCTCCATGGTTTCGCCGGGCAGAATCCGGAAATTCACCACAGCGCTGGGATTGAGCGGCAACACATTATCCTTCACACTGCCACTGAGCATGGTCGGTGCGGTTGTCGTACGCATACCGGCCATCAGCGCCGGGACATTGGGTACCAGGCCATCAGCAAACGGTTCAAATAGCCAGCGATTGGCAAAAAGCATACGTTGGACAAAGGGAACTTCCGGCCCAAGCTGCTGAATGAAATCTGCCGTATATTCCAGGTTCATGGGAAAGGGTTTCTCTTCCAGCCGGGACAGGGCTTTCGCCAACCGTCCAATGGCCGTTTCAGAAGGTGGCTGTGACGAGTGGCCACCACCGCCTTGAGCCGTCAGCTTGAGTGACAGGTAGCCTTTTTCGCCTGGACCAATAACGGCCACCAGCCCTTCAATACCGGGCACAACACCTTTAGTGACGACACCGCCCTCGTCCAGAACATACTCAAAAAACAAACCCCGCTTTTGCAGCAGCGAGGCAATGGTCACAGCACCTTTCTGCCCACCAATCTCCTCATCATGGCCAAAGGCGAGGAATACACTGCGCTCCGGTTGATAACCTTCTGCCAACAACTTTTCCGTCGCTTCCAGAATGCCCAGTACGCCGGATTTGTCATCCACCGTACCGCGCCCCCAGATGTAGCCATCTGCCACTTTTCCTTCAAAAGGCGGCCATGTCCATGAGCCTTCCGTTCCGGGAATCACTGGCACCACATCCATATGCGACATCAGCAGAATAGGTTGAAGTTTGTCGTCCTTTCCCTGCCACTCCATAAGCAGGCTGTAGTCATTGATCTGCTGAACCTTCAGCTGACTATAAACCCGGGGAAAACTCTTGTGCAGGAAGTGATTGAATGCAGCAAACGCTTCGGCATCAAAAGCCTTACCGCCATGGGAAATCGTCGGAAACTGAATCGCCTGTGACAACCGACTGACAACGGATGTCTCATCCAGTGAGACATCCACGGCTGGAATGCCGTCTTGTGATGTTTCGGAATCAGTATATAGGAAGGTTCTGACCACTATGACAGTGATCAGCAATGAAAACAGGACGGCCAAACCTGTAACGCTTTTTTTCATTATTATCATTCTCTGTCGTTATCATCCGTCTGCACTCTAACGGAAGAGCAACCATAATTTAAACCGTTTTATGTAATACCCCGAGCTCCCGCCTCTCGCATTATTCAATAGAGGAAACCGGCTTATGCGTTGTACCTTCCCAAGAACGACACACTTCCTACACCAACGTCTGTGCATAGCAATAATGTCTCTTTTACTGCTGCTGATGTTGGCGTCATTGATTTCCCATGCAGCAACTGCTGAACATTCAGGCACGACACCAGATACCCATGCATCGCGAACCAATCACTACTATCTGGTCACCTGGGATCCTAAATCCGTTGCTAACCGCAAGGCTTTCGATGAGCGCTTGTCAGAACAAGCAGGCAGCCTGCTCAAACTTTGGAAGGCCGGCAAAATTGAAAATGTCTACCTGGATCCCAAGCCGACAGACCGTGAAGGCAAACATATCGGAACCGTTGCCTTTTTTGTTCGTGCCGCAACGCCGGCTGATGCACATGCCGTGCTTGCAGAGATGCCATTTGTTAAAGACCGTATTGTGACGTATCAGCTGGATGAAGTGGGGACATTCTGGCTTGGTCGTCCGGAAGACCTAAACAAGGCGATAAACTGAAGAAGGTCAGGAGGCCCCTGGAATATTCAGATCAATTCAGCGGGCTGATGTTCTCTGGTATGGCTCACCAGCGGCAGGCATAATCACACCCACTCCAATGATAAAGGCTGGACGCCATTCACCCGACCAGCCAATAAAACATCGAAGCTGTATGGGAGAAGTGCTTCATGATTGTGGCCATTATCGGTCTGCTCATCCTGGTGCTGGCCTGCCTACCCCAATGGTGGGTCAGACGGACACTGCGACGTTATGGCACCGAGCGAGCCGATATGCCCGGTACCGGTGGCGAGCTGGCCGAGCATCTGATTGAACGATTTGGCCTGGATGTAACCGTACAGCGTGGCGGCCCCCAGGAAGATTATTACGACCCGGAAAAACGGCTTGTGTCGCTTTCACCCGATCACTACGACGGTCGATCGGTGACAGCGGTCGCCGTGGCTACTCACGAAGTTGGTCATGCCTTGCAGCACCATCATCAGGATCCCCGTTTTATGAATCGCCAGAAACGTATCCGAACGGCGCAGCGGATTGAGCGTTTCAGCACCATTGCCATCATGGCAACGCCACTGCTCCCCCTATTAACAAAACTACCTCACACTGCCCTGGTGACCGTACTGCTGGCTCTCGCCGGTATGCTGGCCGCCACATGGGTTCAACTGATGACGCTGCCCGTTGAACTGGATGCCAGCTTCAACCGGGCGCTGCCAATCCTTGAAGAAGGCTATCTCAGCCCGGACGATATGCCCGGCGCACGACGTGTACTGCGTGCCGCAGCCTACACTTATGTAGCGGCAACACTGGCCAGCCTGCTGAATGTAGGACGATGGATCGCCATACTGCGGCGCTGACAACGCCAGCGCCTGCACACATCACGTTATGATTGTGGCTGCAATGCCCGGCGATAGCGCTGTCCTGCCCATGTAGTTAACAGGGTCACTGCAAATGGCAACAACCAACCCAGCCCCGCATCAAACAATGGCAACCAGTGACTGAGTACGTCTGCCAATACGCTTGGTAACAGACCAGCGGCTTTCAAACCATCCAGTACTGCAAAGCAGGCAGTCACTAGTGTCACCGTGAAATACACATCACCCGGTGCCGACAGGCCACGGCGCAGCAGCCCCAGTACCACAAAAGCGACAGCCAACGGATAAAGAGTCACAACTACGGGAACGGAGAGTGTGATCAACTGCGTTAGGCCAACATTGGCCACTACTGCAGACACCAGCATGATAACGGTGATAGCCATCGTATAACTCAAACGCTCGCCCTGGGTACTAAAGAAATTGGCGCAGGAGGCACCAACACCAACCGCCGTCGTCAGGCAAGCCAGCGTTATAACACTGGCCAGCAGTACTTTACCAGGCAAACCAAACAAGGCTGCTACATAGAGCGCAAGCACCTGGCCACCGTTCGCTGCCTGCCCGGCCACTTCATGACTGGTTGCGCCAAGGTACATCAACACCAGGTAAACCAGCCCCAAACCAACAGCAGCCATCAACGCGGCATACACCGTATAACGTGCCATCATGACGGGCTGGGTCACGCCCAGACTGCGAACGGTATTGGCAATCACCGCGCCGAACCCGAGCGCTGCCAGGCAGTCCATGGTCATATAGCCCTGAACAAGCCCTTCACTGAACGGATGATGGGCATAATCGCCCACCGCAAACGTTATGGCACCCTGCGGGTTGCTCAAGGTTCCCCAGGCAATTGCTGCCAATAACAATATCAATGCAGGTGTCATCAGTTTGCCGACGGTCTTGATCAGAGAACCGGGATTCAGGGCAAACACCCAGACCAACAGGTAAAAGACAGCCGAATACAACGCCAGATGCCAGCCCTGAGGTTGTTCAACAAAGGGCAAAAAACCCATTTCATAGGCGACGACGGCCATACGGGGTATCGCAAACGCAGGGCCGATGACGAGGAACAACGCTGTCCAGAACAGCTGGTGCCACCGCTTGGGGATATCCGCAGTCATTTTTTGCGGGCCGCCCGCCAATGCCATGGAAACCAACGTCATCAATGGCAGGCCAACCGCTGTTATCAGGAAGCCGACTGCGGCCATCAATAAATGGTCACCGGCCTGCTGGCCGACCATGGGTGGATAAATCACATTACCCGCCCCGAGAAACAAGGCAAAGGTCATGAAACCAAGGGCTAATAAATCTTGTCGTCGCATCTTCAGACTCCAGTCAGTCAACGGAGCCGGACCTTGCGAAGGGTGGGGAGACAGATATGGAGTGTGATGATGGGTTCTGCCGCCGGCCCTTCGGTTCGGGCCGGCAATACAATAGCTGCCGACCCTAGATGATAATAATCAGGGTAATAATGGCAGCCACAATGACCACTACTGCATGGTTAGCAGCATCTGCGTAAGCTGGATTCAGGCTCTGCAGGGAGGTCATTGTTTCAAAGCAATCTTTTTAAACGGTAAGGATTATGAAAAGTACCGGTTTTAGCCAAGCGCCACAATGCGACATCTACTTATCATCGCCTCATAAATTAAACGATAGAAAGCGTCAGGCCATGTGAGTCACCGTCATCCAACACAGCCCGGGCCTTTCGTCTTATTAATCAAACGTTGTGTAATCTGCCTGTAGGATGGGGCACACTTCCCCCTGTCTGCTGCCGGTACCGCAGATACAGATAAAGGCTCCCGATCATTGTCATCACTTCAGCAAACGGGACTGCCAGCCAGACACCTGCCTCAGGAAAGAGTGCCGGTAGAATCATCAGGCCCAGCACCACAAACCCAAAACCACGTACCAGCGACAACACTGTTGCCGTCATAGGATGCTCAATGGCCTGAAACAGCGATGCAATCAACAGGTTCACCGCCATGCAGGGAAATGCCAAGAAGTACAGGGGCATCGCAAAACCGGCCAATTCTGACAATGCTGGATTGCCGGCAACAAACAAACCAACCAGCCAGTCTGATGCAAAAGTTGCCAGCAGAAGCGCCAAGCCACCCACCGCAATGGCCGTTTTAATCCCCAGCATTAACGTCTGCCGGACTCGCTCAGAAGCACTGGCGCCATGATTGAAACTGATAATGGGCTGGCAGGCCTGGCCAATCCCCATCAGGATAAACAACACCAGCACCGCAACGTTGATCACAATACTGTAGGCAGTGACATAAAGATCGCCTCCCGTACGAATCAGCACCCAGTTGAATACCAGCGTGCTGACACCGACAGTCGATTCAATAAAAAACGTCGGCAGCCCGGTACTGATGATTTTCGGCATGTGGTCAAAGCGAAACTCTGGCATCTTCAAACGCAGGACGCCTTTACCGCTAAAGAAGTGCAGCAACACACCCCCAAACAGGACCAGCTGGGATATACCGGTTGCCAGTGCGGCACCCTGAACGCCCCAGTTGAAAATAAAGATGAAGACGTAGTCCAGCACCAGGTTAGTGAGCGCACTGGCAATCAGGGCAAACATCGCCAGCCGTGGATTGGTGTCATTACGGACAAAGCACGAGATGACCCAGCCCAGCGAGTAGACGACGAAAAACATCAGCATAATGCCCAGGTAATCGCGGGTCATATCGAACAAGACACCGCTGGCACCGGTTATTATCACCAGCTCATCCAGCCAATACAGTCCGACAGCAACCAATAGACTGCTGACAATTAACGTTAACAGTATTGACTGTGAAAACAGTGCCTGGCCCTCTTCATAGTCTCCACGCCCGAACCGGATGGACATGAGTGCCGAGCCGCCGACGCCGATCATCAGGGACAAGGCCAGAAACAGCGCGAAAAACGGAATGGTCAAAGCGAGCGCTGCCAGAGCATCTGGCCCGACACCACGACCGACCATGATCGTATCGACCATGACATAGAGAGATTTCACTACCATGCCACTGACCGCCGGCAGCAGGTAATGCAGGAAACTTGAACCGATGGGATCGGTTCTCAGGTTAATGGATGCCATCGTTGCTATTGAACCTCATAAAACGACGGGTACCTTGCCAACAGGCACCACGAGACGCATGGCATTATCCGGCACAGAAAATGAAGCAGAAATGGATAGGCTGCCCGTTTTATGGTGTTTTTAGAACATTCAGGCAAACACTAACTTGCGAAAACCCAGCGGTGACACCCCGGTCTCCCGACGAAAAAAACGACAGAAATAGGCGACATCCTCAAAACCCAGCTCATAAGCAATGGTCTTGATTGTTTTTGGGGTAAAGGTCAACTCCCTGCGTGCTTCAACGATCACACGTTCATGCAGTAACTGGGTCACGGTTTTACCCAGGTTTTGGCGGGTGAGTTCATTCAGCCGCTTAGGCGTCAGGCCAATTTTTTCAGAATAAAACGACGTATGTCGCTGATATCGATAGTGATCTTCCAGCAGATCAACCAGAGTCATGATGCGTGGATCAATGTAGACAGACTCTGGCGTGAAATCCGGCAGATAGCGCGTCAGGTAGTGAAGGAATGCTGTCAGCAAAGACTCCAACAGATCCCAGTCTGGTGCGGCACGGTGAATTTCATCATCCATGATTTCGCCCAGGTGATCGAGATGGCGATATCCCAGTTGATCCAGCTTTATGCAGGCACGATCGACGCTGAACGTGGCAAACGCTTCCTGCAGCAACAAACGATTGCGGTAGCCTGCTTCAATGAAATCCGTCTGAAATGTCAGCACATACATCAGTTCCGGTGGTGTCACTATCTGATGCACCTGCCCCGGCGCAATCAGGTAAAGCGTGCGAGGCCTGAGAGGAAAAGCGGTGAAATCAATACTGTGCTCACCTTCCCCCACTTCGGTCCAGACGACCTCAAAATAGTCATGCCGATGCGGACGCCGCTGAAAGCATTGCCGATTCGTTTCATCCACACGAATGATCTGAAGGGGCTCTTCAACAGGAAGCTGGTAGTGCTCAATATCGGTGCTGGCCATCATCGCCATGTATCATCCGGGAACAAACTCAGGTCTTGTGCACAGAGATGTGGCATTATGCGGCACGGGTCTGGTCTTGCCTATCCGCTTTGACCACCCCACTCGCTTTAACCCGACCATTCTAACAACAAAAGACAGGAGCACATGATGACAACCGCTTACTGGTGTGTTCTGGCAGCCGCCATGATGCCATTCGTTTTCACCCTTATCTCCAAAAGTACGACACCGGGTTACAACAACCGTCGACCACGGGATTTTTATGTGGGTCTCGAAGGTCTCAGCGCGCGGGCAAACTGGGCACAGCAGAACTGCTTTGAAGCACTGCCGATCTTTGCCGCAGCGGTGATCATTACCCATCAGGTCGGCGTTGCGAGCCAGGCCACCATCGATATGCTGGCACTGGCTTTTATCGGTCTGCGTGTCTTATACGGCATCTTTTATCTGGTGGATAAACATGTGCTGCGTTCACTGGCATGGTTCGCGGCTTATGGTTGTGTGATCGCCCTGTTTGTTGTCTCTGCCTGAACATCCGGACAGGTATTTCAACTAACACAATGCACACTTTGATGACAAAACATGCACCTTTATGTGACACATTGTTGAATTTTTTCGACAACTGATTAACACTAGCGCTTCGTTATGTACGTATGCGGTCGACCTCGGGGAGGCATGCTGTTTGCATGTGGGTCAGCGCTTCTTAGCATAACTACCAACAAAAACAACATACCTTGGAGTGGGTACACCATAATGAAAATGCTGAAAAAGAGCGCATTGAGCGTTGCTGTCGCTGCAGCACTGGGGGCTACTGCTGCACAGGCTGACAACAGCCTAGTAGACGACAGCTCACTGAGCGTTACCTATAAGAACTATTACTGGGAATCTGATGCAGGAAGCTCTAATGCACGAGAGGACTGGGTGCATGCACTGGTAGCGGACTATAAGTCCGGCTATTACGCAGACATCATTGGCTTCGATATCCAAGCAGGCTCTGCTTATGATATTAATACCAAAACAGACAACCTTGCCTGGGGCCCCAGCAACCTGCCCACAGGCGAGAGCGGTAAAACCAATGACATTGCAGGTTTCCAGCAAGCTTTCCTGAAGGCAAAATTCGGTGATGACGACCTGAACCTTCACGCGACTTATGGTGTGAAAAAGCGTGGCCTTGAAACTTACGGGGACAGTGGTTCACGTATCCTGAACTCATCCAGCTACGGTGCAGACCTGGCAGCCAGTGTTTATGGTGTCGATCTTTATGCTACTCGCATCACTGCGGCCAGTGCTCGAAATGCGTCCGCTTTCAAGAACGATCTTGAAAACCCGGAAGGCAATGATATTGATAACATCACCATTTTTGGTGCAGCTTACGATTTCAATGGTCTTGGCATTGTAGTAGAGCAGGCGAACTCGAAAGACTACCTCAAAAAGTCGTTTGCCAAAGTATCCTACAGCTTTGATCTTGCTGACAATATGTCCGTTGATCTGGATGCTCGCTACGGTAAAGTCAAAGAGAATGGCGACCTATTTCTCGTCGATGTACAAGATTACGACGCAAACGGCTCTGATGCTGACCCAGTATATGAATCAGGAGACGGTTATAAGTCAGCCTATACCAACTTAAATGCAACGCTGAATTTCGGTAATGCATACGTTGGCTTGAGTTATAACAAAACCAAAGATGGCGATTACGTTAACTCACTGTACGATGGTGATCACGGTACTTACAACTCATCACTGGATCAGTGGGAAGGCTTTAACTATGAAGACGAAAAAGCCTACATGTTCAGTGTTGGTTACGACTTCAGTGACCACGTTCCCGGCCTGAGTGTTGACGCTTGGTATATCAACGGTGAAGATGCCAAAGGCTTCGATGACTTTAAGCAGAAGGAACTGGGTGCCTACGTCAATTATGACTTCTCTGGCAAGCTGGAAGGCCTGTCACTGGCTTGGTACCACTCTGCATACCGCACCAGCGGTACATCTACTGATGCAACAAGAGACAATACTCTTGGCGCAATGTACGATGCAGACGTCAACCGTGTATACCTGACTTACACCTACGAAGTCTTCTAAGCAATTGTTTGCTTACCGGCTTCAATAACGCCACCTCCGGGTGGCGTTTCTATTTGTGCCGACAAATCAGTACACAGACAGTAACCCGTCAAGACAGGATACGTTACACTGGTCGTCCGCGATGTCAGGGTGATTAACGTGCAAGCCGAAAGTTACCAAGCGCTTTATGAACGCGCCTGTGAACGCAAAGGGGGTGAAGAGGCACTTGAGACGCTGCTGCCTGAACCTCAGCCTGTAAAAGCATTGGCCCGGCTGGGTGATGACCGTTATCTGGCAGAGTTTACCCGCAAGGTTTTCCAGTCCGGATTTGTCTGGCGTGTTGTCGATAACAAATGGCCGGCTTTCGAAGAGCTGTTCTGGCATTTCGATATCGAAAAACTACTGATGATGCCGGACGAAATGCTGGAGCGGAAAGCGGCTGATCCACGCATCATCCGGCACCTGAAGAAAGTCTGGAGTATTCGCGATAACGCCCTGATGATCAGCGATGTGCAGCGCCAGCACGGCCGTTTTGCCACCTTCATTGCTGACTGGCCTAGCGATAATATCATTGGCTTATGGCAATACCTCAAGAAACACGGTTCAAGATTGGGCGGCAACACCGGCCCCTACGCCCTGCGGGCGTTGGGTAAAGACACCTTTCTGCTCACCCGTGATGTGGAAGGCTACCTGCGAGCACACAAGATCATTGATGGCAGCGCCAGCACAAAACGCTCACAGCAACAAATTCAGGCATTCTTTAACCGGCTGCAAGAGAAAAGTGGCCGTTCCTTATCTGAACTCAGTCGTCTGGTTGCCTTGAGCTCTGGCGACAATCACATACAAGCCACCCAGATAGAAGAGCCTGCACACGCATAAGGAATTCACGATGACCAACCTGCTCACAATCCTGCTGATTCTCTTCGCCGTGTTAGGTGTGTTGGTCATCGTGTTGGAAAAGTATGCCAAGCCGGTATCAGCAGAAGCACAGAGCAAAATGTCCAGCATCATTATGATACTGGTGTTTATCCTGTTGATCGGGCGACTCCTGATGGAAGTGTTTGACAGCTAATCACGCGTGGGGTTAAACAGTCAGGTATTTTTTTCAAATGCCGCAATATCGTCGGGCTTCAATACGGTAAGCGGCTTTCTCTGTTTTAGAGAGTGTTGGAACATCGCATCCGCCAGAGCACTCATCCGTGTAGGCCGGTACTGCCGGATTGCCTGCAGCGGAATAGCCGCAAGTACTGACAACGCATAAAACCCAATCCGCTCTGCCGGCCGGAATTCATGCCGTTCACCATGCAACAAAGAGGGGTGGTAAATCACTAACGACACCAGCCCCATGGATTTGAGCGATGCTTCAAGCTCTCCTTTGACTCGCATATAAAAGGCGCCGGATTGGGGGTTAGCGCCATTAGCGCTGATAAGATGCAAACGGGGTTGCTGGTTGGCACAAACCCACTGAGCAAGGGCGATAACATAATCATGATCAACCTGCCGAAAAGCCGCCCGACTCCCGGCACGGCGTATCGTCGTACCCAGGCAGCAAAACACTTCATCAACCGCTGTGTCGCAGCGGAGCGATCCCAATTGATCCAGCGATAGGATCTGTTCAGTCACCTTGGGATGCGTTGCCCACGATGTGGACCGATAATGAATGATGATCACCCGCTGATAGACGTCACTTGCAATAAGGCGCTCCATCAAAATACGCCCCGTTGCTCCTGTTGCCCCCAAGACCATCGCGGTCATAGCAGATCTTTTTTGATCTGCGGGAATACACGTCTCGTGCACTGTTAATTCTCACTCCAGGGTGTGTTGATTGTTTAGCGTTGATTATTCGCCCTCAATGGCTGTTCCAGGCACCTATCAAGAACATCAAGCAGTGTTCCGTAAGTACAATCAATCTGCAATCTGAAATGAGGAAAATCAGGAAGCATCCTTGCAGCTAACGCCCCTGCAACCCGGTTAGCAACCCCCCCACCAAATGCCTCTTTGAGGGTCATATTCACATTGACACAACGGTTTTCTCTCAAATTGTTATTATTCATATAATCTTGGATATACCCAATGAAAAATCCCAATGTTATCTGATCCAAGCTGACCTGCTGTAATACCGATGCGAGTATTTCTTCAAGAATAAGGTTTTTATATCTCTTATTTCGTTTCGAATCTCTTATCTTTAGCATGTTGAACATATCGTCGGCATATCTTTTAAAAACATCCGCCTGAGCATTCATTCGCTCAACAAGCGGTTGAATGGTTTCCTCTGCATACCTTTTTTTATTTCTCCAACCCAATGTATTTGCATGATCAAAACAGAGGTTAAGTTGGATAAGATCCCTAAAAAACGTCTCAGCAGCCCCTTGAGTATTCTCTACAGATGCACGCTGCTCAGGCCGCAATAACGTAAGATAGCGTCTGATTTGGTCTGTCGATAAGGGTCGACCAACGACTGGGCGGGAAGTGGAAGGTAAGGGATCCATTCCTGAAAAGCCATCCGCATGATGGCTAGCCTGCGGCAATGTATGAATGTGTTGTGTTGCTTGAGCATCATCCACTAAAACAGGCTCAGCAACCGAATCTGGGCTC
Source organism: uncultured Kistimonas sp. (assembly GCA_964291505.2). Classification (GTDB taxonomy): domain Bacteria; phylum Pseudomonadota; class Gammaproteobacteria; order Pseudomonadales; family Endozoicomonadaceae; genus Kistimonas. The sequence continues at coordinate 344,188 of OZ220221.1, forward strand.
GAACCTGCACTCTCAACAGGTTGTATGGTCGCTTGCGACGTCACCGGACTCAATTCAACCTCTGCATTGAGGCGTTGATCACTCTGTTGTCTGTCGTCAGCATCCAGGGTGCTGGCAGCTGAAGAATCAGTAACGCATTCATCTAGGCAGGGTGCAAGGTCCTCCTCAGCCAAAGGCTCTAATTCTTCTATCAAATCAGGATCAGGGTATTCCAAAACACTCATAATCGACTCAAGATCATCGAATCCCTCACTGCCGTCATCACTTTCGTTTTCATATTCTCTATGTGGGCTGGAGAAACGAAAGCAATCAAAAAACTGGTCAACTAGGCGCTCAATAACGTCTTTCAAACATGCCATCGCAGATTTCAATCGCATCCAAAGCGTATTGACCTGCTCATCAACATCGGTATCGCTGCCTTCTTCAGTAATGGTTGGAAGTGCAGGCTCTTCTGTCCTGAGCCGCCTCCTTTGAGCATTATCCACTCGAGGTAAAGCTCGCCTGGTATATTCCTGCAATGAACGAGGATAAGGTGAGGATATATCTCTATCGACCGGCTGAATCTCTGATTCCCCCTCCCCAAGAGACGTATCCAATACAGGCTCTAAACTGGGTTCAGGAACTTGATCCTCTTGTTGAGAGGGCAAGGTTACATGCTCAGCATCCACCAGAGACTCACTCTGACTGACATCATCTGATGGTTCTTGTAGTTCTTGTAGCTCAGGGCTTGTTAGTACTTGCGGTTCCGGACTCTGTACAACAACCTCACTGTCTGCCAATACCGACTCTTGATAAGCGTCAGAGGTCATGCTGGTACTCGTAGAGCTTACACTCTCCAATGAGCCCAATAAGGATCCTCTATCTGAATCATTCTCTATCAATGCTTCCGCATTTTCTTCATGATCAAGCTCGTCAGTCAGAGCCTCCTGCACAGGATCTGGCTGTTCAGCCTCGTCCATTGTATCAGGGGGGACAGCAACAGGATTCTCAAGTCTGGGTTTGAAGAGATTGGTAAGAGTCTCTTTTACAGGAACCGCCCGTACCCGCGCTCTGAAAGCACTGAACTTGTCTCTAAGCGTTTGCCATGGCCCCGGTGACTGAACCAAAGTAGGCGATTCCGCCGGTTCATCAAGGACCGCTACATCTCGCCCCGCCTGTCGAGCGGGCAGGCTTGAGCTGGTAGCCGATCCAGGCTCTGTGGCTAAAGCTGGTGACTGAGTTACAGGAGTAGAAGATTCCATAGAGTTAGCGCTGCTTAGAGACATTCCAAATTCCTTTTAGACCATTCCCTAGATTCCACGCTGAAGTCTGCCATATTCGATTTATCAGAATCACTGACAGCAGTGTCCTGATTCGCTAACAACTCGCTTTTATACGCTATGACTCCCTGCATTTATGAAATAACATACCTGCATTACGCCATCGACGGGCTCTCAAGCGCCTGCTTTAATCCTTCACCCACCGCCTGCAACGAACAGTCAATCCGGATGTCATGGCCCAGAATCGTCTTCTCGACCTTCCGGCTCATATCCTTGTCTTTTTCCTCAGTGGCGCCAATAAACAGCTTCCGGATGGCGAGAATACTTTTTCGATCCATGGATTTTGACTGGATAGCCTGCGAGATAACGTACGCCGCAGCCTCATCCCGCTCACTCTCTGAAAACTGCGCCAGCCAGTCTGCCAACGGTTTCTGGCAGGCATTCATATCCTTCATCAAGCCCGGCCCGTAGCGCAACATGTTGATCGGCCCACGAGCAGCCTTTGGAATCAGGGCAAACACATTGCCCAGTTCATCCAGCAGATCGACAGGAATATCTCGATAACGCTCGTCCGTGCAACAGTCAGTCATAGTGAGGAAATGATCCATTTTTAAGGTCAACATCGCCGATCTGACCTGATAATAGCCATGATCAAGATCTGACAGGATAATGCCATCCCCCGATGACAACAAGGCGCTAGAGCGGTTCGCTGGCTTCCGGCATCATTCGGGAGCGGATATGTTCCATGATGCGCTCCCTCAGCCAGATATGGGCGCTGTCATTGTCATAACGCTCATGCCAGACCAGCAGATAGGTTACCGGTTCCAGGGAAAACGGCAGCGGACGGCGCACCACGGCATGATGTTTCAGGACTTCTCCGGCAAACAGGTTCAGCGCTGTGAAGACCAGGTCACTGTGCTCACAGATACTTAATGCGGCGTGAAAGTCCGGCACCCGTACGGTGATATTGCGCCGCAGGTTCATCTGGTCAAGGCGATAGTCCAGCAGCCAGTAATCCCGACCTTCACAGTAAACCTGGACATGGGACTGCCGGAGATAGGTGGTCAGATCCCACGAGGAATCTGACAACGCCGGATGCCCTTTGCGCATCAGGCAGACATTGCGGTCTTCCGCCAGCTCTCGGTATCGCAAGGACCGGGGTAAACCCGACGTTCCATACGTCGGGTTGTCGGTCTCTTCCTTGGCAATCACCGCCAACTCAATCCGTCCCTGCTGAAGCTGGCTGATAGAATCCTGCTGCCAGTCATAGCAGTTCATGGTCACTCCGGGCGCCAGCGTCTGGATGCGGCCAAACAGGCCAGTCAGCAGCACAGGGTAGGCGCTGCCAATGCTGGCCAGCATGAAGTGCCGCTGGGAGTGTGCCGGTGAAAATGTCTCCGGTTCTACCGCCGTCATCAGCTGCCGCAGAGCCAGCCTGACACCGCCTTCCAACTGAATGGCTCGTGGCGTTGGCTCCAAACCGTGGGGGACACGAACAAACAGCGGATCATCGAACAGATCTCGTAGTCTCCCCAGCAACTTGCTGATCGCAGATTGACTCAAGTGCAGGCGCAATGCCGCCCGGCTGGCACTGCGTTCTTCCAGCAGCGCAATAAAGCCAACCAGTAATTTCAGATCAAGACGAAAAAGACGATCGAGAGTCATGACAACTATTCCAAAATGGAAAACACGACGACAGGTTATTTCATTGGGATTCATATCATAGCGATCGTATCATTCCCGGCAATAAAAGACGTTCGCCTTATATTTCCGGAGATTTCCTTGCCACAACGCCGTTTAATGGGCGTGCTGATTTTGCTCGTGCTGTTCAGCCCGCTGGGGGTGGATATTTACCTGCCTTCTTTCACCGCCATCATCGAATATTTCAATACCACCGCTGACAAGGTCCAGTATACGCTCAGCCTCTTCATCCTGAGCATGGGGCTGGGCCAGCTGGCCGCAGGCCCGCTAACCGATCGCTTCGGGCGACGCCCCATTGCCATGGCCGGCATCGTGATGTACATGATCAGCTCCCTGCTAATTCTTCTCTGCCAGAGTATTGACCAGCTGATCGTGCTGCGGATGCTACAGGGGGCCAGCGCCTGTTGTACGACCACCGTAGCATTTGCCGTAGTACGCGACAGACTGCCTCCCCGTGAAGCGGCACAGGCATACAGCTATCTGAATGGTGCCCTGAACATTGCACCGGCACTCGCCCCCAGTCTGGGCGGCGCACTGGCAGCCGCGTTCAGCTGGCAGGCTAACTTTGTTTTCCTGGCACTGTTCGCACTCGCCAGCCTGATTCTGGTGACCATCAAGCTGCCGGAAACTCGTCCGGAAGCAACCAGCAAGCGCCCGTTCAGCGTACTGGCCAGTTATCGAGAACTGCTGGGACACCGCACCTTTGTCCTCTACAGCCTCTGCTGCATGGGCGCCATGGCCGTTATCCTCAGTTATGTCTCGTTTGCCCCGCAGGTTCTGATCAGCACCATGGGGATTTCAACGACCGAGTTCGCTTTACTGTTTGGCGCCAATGCTCTTGTGATCATGGCAGGTAGCTTTGCCGCCGGACGCAGTATGTTTCTGCTGGGAGAATCCGGCTGCATGATCATCGGCAGCCTAATGATGCTGACCGGCGCCACCCTGATGGCCGGCGGCTGCTGGCTGGATCTGCGTACCGCCTGGTCGTTCATGGTGCCAGTCATGATTGCCTGCTGTGGTTTCGCCTGGCTGCTAGGTGCCGCCACCAGCCGTGCACTGGCCGATTTTCCCCATATTGCCGGCACCGCCTCAGCCCTGCTGGTCTGTATCCAGATGCTGGGCGCGGCGCTGGTCAGCATTCTGGCCCAAGCCACCCCAATCGGACACCGGCTGATGCTCGCTATCCTGATGCTAACCATGGCGGTATTCGCCTGCCTGGTAACCGTCATCACCCAGTCACAGTACGACAACACGCCTGCAACGCCTGTGATCAACTAAACCCGCGAGCCATGGCCGTTTCCCGGCCATGGCGATGCCTCGGAAAACCCACGACATAACGCTGACAAACTACGCATTGACTTCATTCCACACTTGCCTTTAGATTGCGAATGTCTTCCCGAAATGAGCATTCCCTGAGTGAACATTGCGTTCAATCATGATTATCTGAACTACTGCACCGCAGGCCAGTACCTGCCCAGTCCTGCGCATTGCCTGTCTCAGGCTCCCTTAGACAAGCAATACGACGCCATTATCAGGATCAGAATTCGCAGATAGCCTTAACCACAACCCAAACTGACCGCAGTCTTCGACTGTCACTTATACGCGTCGTTGGGGAGTAGTCGCCCGCCTCAAGTGGGACCGTTGTCGTCAACACGGAGCAATCCCGGCAACGGTTGAGCCTCACAAGCTTTGACGAGACCAGCACCACACTAGCCATAGTGCGCGATTTTGTGCGCGCTAGATTTTGACGGAGCTATACCGTGCTGAACCATTCCTGGCCGATCATCGGCTTTAACGTGTTTGTCCTGGCCATGCTGGCCCTTGATCTGTACCTCCACCGTGACAACAAAGAGGTCTCCCTTCGCCATGCGCTGGGATGGAGTGCCGTCTGGGTCGCCATGGCGGTCGCCTTCAACTTGATCATCTTCTATTTCTGGGGAACGCTTTCACCGGAAAGCACACTGTCCAGTCATGAAGCTGCCCTGGCGTTTGCCACCGGTTACCTGATTGAGAAATCCCTGAGTGTCGACAACCTGTTTGTCTTCGCCATGATCTTCAGCGCTTTTGCTGTACCGCGTGCTTACCAGCACAAGGTACTGTTCTACGGTGTCGTCGGTGCATTGGTGATGCGGGGTATCATGATCCTGGCCGGTAGTGCCCTGATCGCCCGTTACCACTGGTTGCTGTACGTCTTCGGTGTGCTGTTGATCTTTACCGGCATCAAGATGGCCATGCACAAAAACGACGAAACCAACGACATCAGCAACAGCCGCTGGCTGAAAGCCCTGTCGCGTCGTCTACCAATGACCGATGGTTTCCGGGGTGCCGCATTCTGGGTACGGGAACAGGGCCGCTGGATGGCAACACCGCTGCTACTGGTTGTCCTGGTCGTGGAACTCAGCGACCTGATGTTTGCCATTGACTCGATTCCGGCCATCTTCGCGGTAACCACCGATCCGTTCCTGGTCTATACCGCCAACGTGATGGCATTGCTGGGTCTGCGCTCATTGTTCTTCGTACTGGAAAGCCTGATGGATCGCTTCCACTACCTGAACTATGGCCTTGCGGTCATGCTGAGCTTTGTGGGTGTGAAGATGTTGCTGCTCGATACCGCGTGGGCAATCCCAACACCGGTATCCCTGCTGGTCATCGCATCGGTACTGGGTGCTTCGATCAGTTTGTCGTTGCTCCGGAAACCGGCTGTTGCCGCAGCCATGGCACTGCCTCCGGTAAACGTCTCACTGCCTAAATAATCGCAACGGGATTCACCAGCCCGATCGACAGCCGCCAGCCTCTCATGCTGGCGGCTACTTCTCCCCCATAGCCATAGTCGGTTATTACAAGCCCAGCAACTGGGTAGCCAGACCGAAATAAATCAGCATCCCCGAAATATCCACCAACGATGTCAACATCGGACTGGCCAATACCGCAGGATCCAGTGATAAACGACGAGCGGCAAGTGGAACCAGAGCACCGGTCAAGGTTGAAAAGATCACCTGTACCGCCAGCGCCAGGGCGATCACGCCACCGACCCGCAGCAAGGTCAGATCGCCGGGCAGGTCAGCCGCCGATGTCAGCAGCGCTACTTTCAAGAAGGCCAATCCAGCAATGACCATCGCCATCATGACAGCGACACGGCACTCCTTCCAGAGAATCTGCAGGGTCGTCCCCCGTTTCAGTTCGCCCACCGCCATGGCGCGGATAATGACCGTTGCCGCCTGACTACCGGCATTGCCGCCACTGTCAGCGATCATGGGCATATAAATAGTGAGTATCAATAAAGACGACAGGGCATCTTCATAGCGACTGATAATGTAGCCGGAAAGAAACCCGAATAATGTCAGCATCACCATCCAATGTACCCGGCTGGCGAAATGCCCCCAGACAGACGTCGTCAGGTAGCCTGCAGGCTCTCCTATACGGGAGTCGTCACGATTTGGGTATGGAAGGTCTGTCATGGCAGCAGACAGAGTTGCGTCTGCCGGTTGCAGCAGCGGCTTGTTGTTCAGCATAAAAATTCCCACCGATCAGGTTTTATTCAGGCAATGTGTTTTTCAGGCGGGAAGTGCGCAGAGAGGCGCCGGGGCAGGAAAGAAAGTGCGAAAGGCGTGTCTTACCGTAAAGCCAGCGACCGGTAGCTGCGGGAACCCGCATCAATACTGGGAGGTTGTTCAGACATTGGCTTTACCTATTGCTGGCTCAATGAAGATCGCAGACGCCATCCATGGCAATCCGCGGCGCATTATAAGCGTTCCCACCTGAACGATTCATGAACACGACAACAGATCAGTTGCAGTTATTGCTGGAAAGAGCATGCTTAAGGCTCTGCCTCATGCCGGAATGCATTTATGTCTGATGCCCGATTCGTCCATGGCGGGCTTATGCGCCATATCGTTGTCATGTCGTCTACCAGTGCCATTGGGTTGATGGCACTGTTTCTGGTCGACTTGCTGGATATGTACTTCATCAGTCTGCTGGGGCACGCGGAACTGGCGGCAGCTGTCGGGTTTGCCGGCTCTCTGGTTTTTTTCAATACATCGGTTTCTATAGGGGCATCCATTGCCATGGGTGCCCTGGTATCCCGCTCACTGGGCGCCCGGGATATGGCATCAGCCCGTCGTTTTGGCGCCAGTGCGATGCTGTTTTCACTGATCATCGGGTCGCTTATCTCGATGATCATGGTATCCAATGTGGAGGCTCTGCTGGCCTTACTTGGCGCTAAAGGGGTTGTCGCCGATAAGGCAACCGATTATCTGTGTATCCTGATGCCCAGTGCCCCCATTCTGGCCATGGCCATGGCGGCCAGCGCAGCACTGCGCGCCACCGGCGACGCCAAGCGCGCCATGCTGGCCACACTTTCCGGTGGCATTGTCAATGCCATCCTGGACCCCCTGTTTATATTTGGCTTTAACATGGGCATTGAAGGCGCAGCGGCTGCCTCAGTGGTGGCGCGTATCAGCATTTTTGTGATTGCGGCCTACGGCATGATTTACCACCACGGCTTAATGGCACGGCCACGTTGGCAGGATTTCCAGTGCAATCTCAAGCCTATAGCGGTCATTGCCCTACCCGCGATTCTTGCCAATATCGCTACACCATTTGGCAACGCCTTCGTGACACGATTCATTGCTAACTTTGGCACTGATTATGTGGCCGGTTTTGCGGTCATCGGTCGTATTATTCCTGTGGCATTTTGCCTGCTGTTTGCCATCTCCGGCGCGGTTGGCCCGATCATTGGTCAGAACTTCGGCGCCCAGCGTTTCGACCGGGTACACCGAACCCTGTTCGATGCCCTTACGTTTGCCGCCCTCTACAGCCTGGTTGTGTCCCTGATTCTCTGGCTGCTGCGCGATCCACTGATCTATGTATTTGGCTTACGGGGTGATTCCGCGGAACTGTTTGCCCTGTTTTGCCCCTGGATCGCCATGAGTTTCGCCTTTAATGGCGCGCTATTTATTGCCAATGCGTCGTTTAACAACCTGAATCGCAGCTACTGGGCGACATTGCTGAATGCAGGGAAAGCGACCATTGGCACTATTCCGTTTGTGATCTTTGGTGGAAACACCTTCGGTGCCGAAGGTGTCTTGATCGGTCAGGCGGTTGGCAGCATTTTGTTTGGTATTGCCGGCTTCCTGTTGGCCGCCAGACGGGTGCATCAGCTGAAAGTCTGCCACGAACGGAGAGAGGAAGAGGCGGTGATCGAACCGGCCATGCCACTCACACCTTTTTGTTCATCCCGTGCTTACATGATGGAAGATGCCCAACTTGAGGTGGAGGCTGCGGAAGATACTGACACAAAGCAGCTTTGAAGAAACAAGATCAAAACTATACTACCGCAAACGTCTATTTAACCAATGAGGTTTGCGAATGAACGCGGATATTGTTAATCAGGCCAGTGACTGGGTCGCCCGCAACGACGCCATATTGCTTCAGTACATCGTCAATCTGGCAGCGGCGCTGCTGATTCTTCTGGTAGGCTATATCGCTGCCAAAATGATCAGCAGTACCATGGTACGGGTCATGGAAAAACGGCGGGTCGACACCACCATCACCCGTTTCTGCGGCAACATGACCCATTACGCCATCCTGACCTTCGTAGCCATCGCTGCACTCGGACGGATTGGCGTCCAGACCGCGTCGTTCGTCGCCATCATCGGTGCCGCCGGCCTCGCCATTGGCCTGGCGTTACAGGGTTCCCTGTCCAACTTTGCCTCCGGCGTCCTGTTGATCCTGTTTCGGCCACTCAAGACCGGCGAATACGTGGAAGCGGCAGGTACTTCCGGCACCGTGGAATCTGTCCAGATCTTCACCACCGTCCTGATGACACCAGATAACAAAATGGTTGTGATTCCCAATGCCAATATTCTTAATGGCAATATCATCAACTATTCCCGTACCGGCACCCGCCGGGTCGACCTGGTGATTGGTGTCAGCTACAAAGCCGATCTGGCGCAAACCAAGTCTGTGCTAAAAAGCGTTCTGGAGAAAGAAAGCCGCCTACTGAAAGAACCTGCAGCCACCATTGGCGTCAGTGCTTTGGCAGATTCATCTGTGAATTTCGTCGTACGTCCTTGGGTGAAGACCGAAGATTACTGGGATGTGTACTTTGATCTGCATGAGAACATCAAGATTGCGCTGGATGAGGCTGGGATTGAGATTCCATTTCCACAAATGGATGTACATATTGAAAAAGCAGCGTAACTAAGAATGAGGCTGCCAGAAAAGCACTAGGCAGCCTCTACTTAAATACGCCTATTTCAAGAATCCAACAACCCTTTTCGAGATATACAAAAAACCATTTATTCCAAGATATTCAAAAAAATAAAAAAATAAAAAAAACCACCACAAATAAACCCTTAAAATTATGATCTTTAAAAAAACAAGTACTCAACCGCTTATAATTATATGTAGTCAAAAATAGGCCTACATAAAAAGGCATATTCAATAAAAATAAAAACCCATATAAAAACACCGCCCATTATTAAGGATTTAATGAGGAAAAAAGCATGCCAAATAAAATTTCAAGGAATAGTGGTTCATTTACGACCCCCTACGAATACAAACCAGGTATGCATATAGGGACCAAAGGGTGGAAATCTCATGGCATAGCTGCCACCAAAGCACGAAATATGGTCAAACTTGGATTTTGGAAAAGTGAAACAGAGAAAAAAACATATACCAAAAAGGTAGATATTGAAGAACGAATGACCTCTGAGTTTACTGAAGCACTCAAGAATCAGGCTAATCCATTAGATATAGCGAAAGGAATGGCCTCCATAGAATTCGAAGTCCCACAAGAATCCTCGTATAGTGTCATGCCTCTACAAGATCAATCAAATCCGCTGCAAGATGCTATGGAAATGATTAAAGGTTTTGAGGATAAAAGGATCAGTTATGCTCAGGAACTTGAGATATTCAAAGATCAGGCTTGCAGCTACCGAGTTGATCAATACCAGATCATTGGACAGCAAAAATTTGAAACAGTTACTCAAGATATGGCATATGATGTAGTCAAAAAAACCATTGCATCTGCCGATACCGCCCAGTCGCTAGCAGCCATAAAGATGACACTGGGGACAGAACCCAGCACATTGTTAATGACATCCAAACAGCGCGAAATGCTGGTAACGAAACTACAAAAGAAAGCCAAGAATATCTGTAAACATGAAACAAAAGCACTTTCCAAACTTCAAGCTCCAGTCAATGCGACAACCGATGAACGTCAACGCGCTGCCGAGGATAAACTCCATCAAATACACAGACTGGTATTTGCAATCGATACATTGGATCGTTCATTTTTCCATAAAAAAACGGAAAAAGGAAAAACCCTTTGCGAGATGGCTGATGCCTGTTTAAGAGATTATCATGCAAACATTCACAACGTGCATGATTTTCAATCCTCTGAAGAGGCTCAGAAAAAAGATACAAAAATAGAATTTCTTTTTAGTCAACGTTTTGTTCCAATTCTGGACATTGCAGGTGCAAGAGGGAATACCAGCGTTGAAGCAAAAGAAAACCGATACCGCGAAATGCAAGAAGCAAGAAAAGAAGTCGCGTCATTTGCCCTTGAAATAATAAAAACCATGAGAGAGCTACCTCAACAATACAAACGCATAGCAGAAATAGAAGAACAGATACAAACAATTAAACAAACACCAGACGATATAGAGGCCACTCGACAATTAGAAATGCTGCGCAACGAACTGAAGCGAGTCAAAGGTGATAAGAGCGCAACAAAAAAAGCGGTAACAAAACAATTGCACAAACTTGCGAAGCACCCATCCTCTGACAATATGTCAGGATACATGGAACCAATCATTGAGCAGTTTGACAATAGAAAATGCCTTGATGAAAGTGACCTGGATCTTCTGGAATACCAATATCAACTCGATGATCTACCCCCACCAGCACATCTTCAAATTGATGACCAGAATGTCGACGACATTCAGAAAAAACGTAATAGGAAGATGGTTCCTCCCGGCAAGAGCTACCATATGGATGAATCACACTGGGCTGAAAAAATGAAGTTGGCCCTCAGAGATCAGATTCATCCAATGCTTACAGTACTTAGAACGACATCTCAAGGCGGCTTACGCTGGCAGGCAGATTATCAAACAATCATAAAGAATTTGGAGTTTTTGATAACGCTGGAGCTTGCACGAGAGCAGCCAGAAAGCCCAGAAAAACGAGCAGAGATTGCTAACGATATTACATTGGTTCGAACGAATATTAACGAATTACTCAATACACTCGCCAATAACACGCATTTTGGCGAGCAGGGTCAAGCTATAACCGAGGAATTACGCCGTGTTTACCGCGACCAGCTTGCTCTTGATATTAAAAAGAAAGGCCATGAGCAATTACAAGAGCAGCTTAAGCCGGTTATGAAAATCTACGAGCAGCTATCCATTAAGAAAGCGTCGCCAAAAATACAAACAGAGTTATCACCGCCTAAGCCAACCAACATTGTCAAACCAATACAACACCAGGGAAAACCGCCGTTATCATCAAAACCTGATAGTATCGTCCCTACGCTACCGTCCAGAAGGAATTCGGTTTCTGAAAATGTGAAGGAAGAAAAGGAGCCGCAATCGGTTGCAATGCCTCCGGCAACAGATAACGGGAAAGGCCCACGTTACGAAAATCCTAGCGTACTGATGGAAGGACCAAAATCGACTAACGCCGAGCCAGATCTGCAACCCTCTACGCCGCTGAAAAGCAATGCACAATCAACATCTGAATCCAACACTCAACCATCTGTGACATCGACAACGGATAAGACAGCACCGCCACCAACATCTTCACCCAATAGAGAGAAAGGCCCACGTTACGAAAATACCAGCGTCCTGATGGAAGGATCAAACTCGACTAAGGTCGCATCAGATCTGCAACAGTCTGCGCCGCTGACAAGCAATGAACCATCAACATCTGAATCCAACGCTCAACCATCTGTGCCATCTGCAACAGATAAGCCAGTGGCACCACCGCCACCTCCACCACCGCCGGCACCTGACAAGGCGCGCTCAGTAGAAGAGGACTCTGATCGCATTATGTCTGAAAAATCAAAAGACGAAACTAAAATGCCATCTGGAAAGACAGATGATGCCAGAGCTAACTTAATGGATGAAATAAGAAGAGTGGGAAAAGAAAGGGAAGAAAAAAAAGCTAAAGGATCTAACCAAGGCGTAGGCACTGAGCCTAAGTCCTCATCAGATGCTGACATAACCCACGAGCCAGAGAACAAACCCACAAAAGCTTCCGAAATACCCGATGACGGTATGGTGGCAAACATGAATGCAAAAATTAGAGGTAAAAGAACACCTCTCAAAATAGAAATTCTCGAGAAAATCGGAGCAGCCGAATTCTACGATTCTCCAGAAGATCTGGCTGATGATCTTATCAGCGATATAAAGGGTCATCATGAAGAAATAAAAAACGATGATGCCAGATTTATTGCAGTACAACTCGCGAATCTGACTAATCTGGACGACTCTTCTGAGGATGATCTGGAAGATCAAGTGGATGAAATCCTAAAAAGGCTCCAGGCACCACCCGCCTAAATGAAAAGCATGGGTATAAGTTTCTCTATACCCATGCTTTTTCTGTTTTTATGCGGAAACAAGATGAAGATTAATCTCAGCTTTTATTAGGGTCTCATGGCTGTAATCCGGCAGATGGCTATCGGTCACGACCAAATCAAATTTCTCCAGTCCCATAATCCGGTGGAATGAATAGCGACCATACTTTTCGCTATCGGCAACCAGAATCCGGGTACCCGCCCGTTCAAACATCTTGCGCTTCAGCTCTGCCCGATCCTCCGTCGGTGTCGTCACGCCACGTTGCAGATCCCATGACGTACAACCAATAAACGACAATTCAACATTCAAATCATCCAGGAAGTGCTGAACATTGCCACCCAAGCTGGACTGGGTGCGTTCATCCACCTGCCCACCGGCGATATGCACTTCAATATTTCGATAGCGACACAGGAACAGCGCCTGGGCAAGGTCGGTCGTCACAACCCGAATTCGACGATCCACCAGCTGGCGTGCAATTTCCATGCACGTTGTACCGGCATCCAGCAGGATAGACTGACCATCCGATACCAGCGACGCCGCATAGCTGGCAATGGCATGTTTTTCTTCCGGGCAGCGGCTCTTGCTCTCTTCGCTGTGCGGCTGAGTATTGATGAACTGACCGATCGTCGCGCCACCATGGGTACGGCGAATCATTCCCTGCTCTTCCAGCTTGGTCAGGTCCCGTCGGATGGTCATGCTGGATACATCAAGAATATCGGCCAGTGTTTCCACATTGGCATATTCATGCTGACGGAGATAACTGAGAATGCGCTCGCGTCGTTCAATCGCTAACAATGGACTACCTATTCGTTTGTCTTCAGGCTCAGGTAACAAGACCGATCATGCCGGCTAAAACACTTTAGTCTACTCGCAATGTTCAGACTTTCCTGTCCGTGAATGCCGAGCATTTACACAAAATCAAACCCGAAGATGTTCGAAATACGACAAATGGCAGGGTAACTATGATTGCTCCCACAGCAACCATCTGTATGGAAAACCTGTAAACCGTTATCATCACGCCACTGACCGCTTAACATGCAACCGCCCATGAAACTCTATCGCCCCCTCGCGCTTCTGCTCATCATCAACCTGCTGTGCAATTACTGGTTATTTATTTTTGCAGTTCGCTGGCAACCTCTCTCAAGGCTGTTTTCCGAAGGCCATTGGGACGGTGAAAGTGCAGGCGTTGCCATCGGATTAACGGCGCTGATCTGGTGGCTGGTGACAATTATCGGGCTGTGGCGTCAGCATCGCTGGGCTTTGCCAAACTTTGCGGCTTTCGCTTCGGCGTTGGTGACGTTTCTTTCTGTTTCAGTGGTCCCCTTCATACCCTCTTTTTTTTCTGCCAAGGCCGCCAGTTTTGTTGCCATGTCACTGAATTTCGGACTGGCCTGCCTCGCGCTGGCAGTCTGGTGGAATGAAAAAACAGAGCCCAACAAGTAAACGACTATCGCCATCTAGGCCTGTGATGTCGGAGTATGATGAAATACATTACAGGCCTGCCAGAGTGTGCCGGAAAGTAACGCGGTGTTTCACTATCCCCAAATAGATCATTGGTTAGTTCGGTTCATTATCGAATGGTAACCCGCCATCGAACCTTGATTTGCCAGATTCATGGTCTACTTTTGCCTTACGGTTGTTTTATAGCGAGGTAGAGTTATAGCAACAATTTGGGAAATCGATGATTGCTAAAAAAGGGCAGTGTTAATGCCCATGTTTCTCTTGAGAAAGTCGCACAGAGAATTGTCAGAATTCGAGTAATCTCAGGCCTTATTAATAATCCCATCTCAGGGGTTTATCCGTCTTATTCCATATAACACCATCAAAAAAAGTGACATAGCACTGACGAGTGTTGTTTCCACTTGCCACTTTAAACGTCCGATCACGGCCTGAAGAGATTGCCAAAAACCTGCCATAACGGCAAAGGTTAGTCGCATGAAGTCCCCTGTTTTATCACTTGCTCCTCTCGTTGCAGCGATCCATCTGCTGTCAGCATCTCCCGACGCCAAGGCCTCTTCCGTCGATATTGAAACCAGCCTGATTCACGGCCGTCAGGCAGAAGAAATCCTGGATGGCAGTCCCCTGCCACCCAGCGATCCTCACAGGAAACTCAAGCATCTGGAGCTTGAAGATCAACTGGAAAACCAGAAAGCCTCAACACTTTCCGCCAGACCCGGTGCAGCAGGATCTACGTGTTCGACATCGGAGATAGCCCGTCTGGATGGACAACAACTCACAGACACTATACGTAAAGCGGAACTGCAATGTATTAATGGGCTGTTCAGTGCAACAGGCTCCACCAGCAGGGATCTGTTCAACCAAAACAAAATGATCACGGTTGCCAATGCTGTAAACAGTTATGCCCAAAACTATCCGGGTAACAATTCTCAGGGGCTGGAACAGCTCATCCTTTACCTGAGAGCCGGCTACTACGTGCAGTTTTATCAGAAAGACACCGTCGGTGCGTACGACAATCAGCTGGATACCGTTATTCAGTATGCACTGGATGCCTTCTTTGCCAACCCCAATACCTTTACGGTATCGAATGAAAACGGCAGTGTACTGGGTGAAGCGGTTACCCTCATTGACAGCTCCGTTCAGAATGCCCGTTATATTTATGTTGTTAAACGCCTGCTGACATCCTACGACAGAAGTTTTGAAGCCAGCAGGAATATGACAGCTGCCGTTAACAATGGCATGACCGTACTGTTCCGCGGCCACCAGGTGAAAGCCTTTGTTGAAGCGGTGGAACAGGATAATTCCCTACTGGATGAACTGTACAACTTCTACAACACCAAACAGCATCTGCTTGATACGGATAACGAATACCTGCTGACCAATGTCGTCCGCGAGATGGGACGTTTCCTGCAGCACAAAGCCCTACAACCCAAGGTCAGCGGACAGTTAAAAGCCATTGTGAGTCAACAGAAAGGGTCGGAGAAAGGCCAACCGCTCTGGTTAGTGGCTGCCGAAATGGCCACCTATTATGACAATAATAACTGTAGCTATTATGGCGTCTGCAACTTTAAACAAGACGTTGAACGTACTGTGCTACCCTTCCGGCATACCTGCAGCCAGACCCTGAAAATCCGGGCACAGCACATGTCCGAATCGCAGGCACAATGGGCCTGTGATCAACTCTCGGAACAGGAAGCCTATTTCCACCAAAAACTCGCTACGAATAATCAGCCTGTGGCAAATGACCAGAACAGCGATTTGGAACTGGTCATCTTCGACAGCACACAGGATTACAAAACGTACGCCGGGCTGTTATTTAACATCAGTACCGATAATGGTGGCATGTACCTTGAGGGAGATCCTAAAAAAGCCGTAAACCAGGCACGCTTTGTCGCTTATGAAGCCGACTGGCAACGCCCCGAATTCCACATCTGGAACCTGCGCCATGAATACGTGCATTACCTGGATGGTCGGTTCAACATGGCCGGTGGTTTTGGGCGGTCAACATCTGCCGATACGATCTGGTGGATTGAAGGATTGGGTGAATACATTTCACACCGCGACGAGTACCCGGAAGCCATCAACTATGCACGTCAGAAGAGCTACCCACTCAGCACCATTTTCCGCAATACCTATAGCAGTGGCCAAACCCGTGTCTACCGCTGGGGATATTTAGCAGTACGTTATATGTTTGAACGTCATCCGTCTGATGTTACGCACATGTTATCCCTCGTTCGTAACGATCGTTACGATGACTACCAGTCCTGGTTGAATCAACTTGGTAGTCAGTATGACAACGATTGGTATAACTGGTTGGCAACCGTAGAAAGTAAAAAAAGCGACCTGCCAGACCATGGACCAGCTGATGATGACGCTGTCATTGATAAGGGGGATGAAACCATCCCTGAAACACCAGAGCCAGACGATACAACTCCACCAGATACTGCCCGACCGGGTGTTGATAAGGATGTTAAAAACCCCGTTTTACAGAATGGTGTCACCAAGGTTGGCCTTCACTCAGACAAAAACAAATATTTCTACATTCTTGTTCCGCATGAGGCCAAAAATCTCACGTTTACCGTAGATGGCAGAACCGGAACAGGTGATCTGGAGGTATTTATTCAGTCTGTAAAATGGCCGACAGAAAGTGTCTATGAGTATCGCGAACAGTGTGGGCGGGATAAGAAAACCATTACCGTCAGCCCTCTGAAAACTAACGCCTATTATCATGTGATGATCAAAACCAAAACGCCGTTCAGTGGCATACAGCTAACAGCAACTTACCAGTAAACGCCCTGAAAGGACTGAAGAAACGGCAAACCGATGTGCCGTTTCTTCCTTTTAACCGCGGCATATCTACACAAGCCATTGAGTTCAATGTATGAAATGAAACTTAGACAGTGATAACAAAGTGATTTGTATCACTCTCGCATAAACGACAATTAACTTATTCTGACATCAGCTCCCGTTTGTTATAACAACCGCGGCCTGTTTAGCGTCAATGATTCACAGCCTCTCTGTTTTTCGCTCGCCACCCTCTTGGCGATAAGCCCATCGCACGGCGAAATGCGCGCGAAAACCCACTGGCATCACTGTAACCGAGAATATCGGACAACAGGGTAATATCCATCGTGCTGGATTGCAGATACCAGCAGGCTGTTTTGATACGGATGTCATTGACCAGTTGCCTGAAAACAACGCCTTTCTGTTGAAGGCGACGCTGTAACGTCCGGCTGTTCATGTGCATCAGTCCCGCAATATGCTCAAGGGAGATATCCTTCACGCCCAGCGTCTGCTGTACCAGTGTACTCACCTGCTGCACAACATCATGCTGATACACCCCACACTGATCATTAAGCCATGCAGCCGCCTGTGATTTAACAGCATAACTGCCATGCTCCAGCGTTTGATCAAGGTATGTCCGCCTGATCACCAGAGCATCATGCATTTGATTCAGGTGCACATCCATCTTGAAGTATTTCTGGTACACAGCCGGCGGTGAAACAGGCGCATGACTGATTTCCAACCGTTCCCCCCTGAACCCCGGCCCGATAAACGCTCTCAGCAACTGGAAACACGCGCCAAGAGAAAGCTCCCGGTATTGGCGTGTATGCGCAATGTCGTGGAAGTTCTCATACCGACGGATGATCGCCAGCTCACCGTATTCCTGATAGTCCCAGTATTCCGACTGATTGTGAAATGCCATATATCCCCTGACCGCTTGAAGCGATTCTCTCAGGGTATGGCAGTTCTGCAGCAACAACCCAAGGGGGCCTAGCATACGAAAATCCTGCAGGGCCGCGAGCCGCAGACCAAAGTCCGGGGTAACAAATGCCCTGGCGCCGGTTTCAAGCACTTCAACAAGATCGCCTAACGCCATGGTCTTCTGCTGGCTGCCCAGGTCATTCACACACAATCCAAACGGCGCGAGCAGAGGTTCACTCTCGCCCCCCAGCGACTGAACCAGATGATCAAGGCCGTGCAGTGCGCTGCATCGGATCAGATATTTGCTGGCCATACACTACCTGCAGATCTACGAGGTGAATAACTGCCAGAAAGATGCTGTCAAACGTGTCGTAAAATGACAAGTCGCCGTGTGGAATTGTCGTTAACCTGAAGTACCTGAGAATAACAACAATGAACAACGGAACATGCTATGACAACCTGCCAGTATGACGTGTTGATTTCCGGCGGCCGCTACTTTGATGGTACCGGCGCACCGTCCAGTATCCAGAATGTTGCCATCAAGGATGGTCGCATCGCGAAAGTATCCGCGGAGCCCATTGACCCGGCTCAGGCTACCAGCGTCGTGGATGCCAAAGGTTTGTGGGTCATGCCCGGATTCCTGGATACCCATACCCACTACGATGCAGAATTGCTGGCCAGTCCATCACTGTCTGAATCGGTGCGCCATGGGGTTACCACCGTTCTGGTGGGCAGCTGCTCGCTGAGTATGGTCTGCAGTGACTACGAGGATGCATCGGATATCTTCACCCGTGTTGAAACTGTTCCCCGGGAAAAGGTGCTTCCTCTGCTGAAAGCGCACAAAACCTGGACTACACCCAGACAATGGATTGATCACGTGGCCACACTGCCACTGGGTCCCAATGTAATCAGCCTGTTGGGACACAGTGACCTGCGTGTCAGCGTCATGGGACTGAGTCGCGCCACCGACCCGAATGAGATTCCGTCTGAACAGGAAATACAGGCCATGGAAACCCTGCTGACAGAAGCCATGGATGCCGGCTTCCTGGGCCTGTCGACCATGCGGCTCACATGGGACAAGGTCGATGGCGATCGCGAATGGTCCAAGAGTCTGCCCAGCACCTACGCACAATGGCGGGAGATTGCCCGGCTGAACCGGCTTGTACGCAAGCGCGGCGGTGTACACCAGGGAGCCCCCAACGCGGCCACGCCCTTGCAGATTTTCCAGTATATTCGCGAAAGCCTTGGGCTGTTTCGACGTCCGCTCAAAACGACCCTGATCAGCCAGATGGATCTAAAAGGCAGCGTTTACCTCTCTCGCCTGACAGGATTGGCATCCCGGGTAGCCAATGCATTACGCGGCAACTTTCGCTGGCAGGTGCTGCCAACACCATTCACGGTGTATGCGGACGGTATCGATGTGGTGTTCTTTGAAGAATTCGGTGCGGGTGAAATGGCGCTGGATCTGAAAGACGCGGTAGAGCGCAATCACCTACTGAAAGATGAACAGTATCGTCGAGAATTCCGCCGGTTCTATGGTGAGAAACTCAGTCCCCGCGTATGGCAGCGTGACTTTGGTGACGCCATGATCATTGACTGCCCTGACACCTCGCTGATTGGGAAAAACTTTGAGGAAGTCGCCAGGCAGCGAGGTATTCATGTCGTCGACCTGTTTCTTGACCTGGTGGTGGAATATGGCAACAAGATTCGATGGTATACGACAGTAGCAAATCATCGCAAACCGGTATTGAAAAAGCTGGTCAAAAATAAACGTTCGCTGATTACGTTCAGTGATGCCGGTGCTCATATTCGCAATATGGCATTCTACAATCTGCCGCTGCGCCTGCTAAAGCTAGTGAAAGAATCCATGGATGAAGGTCACCCCATCATGTCTATGGAACAGGCTATTTGGCGCATGACAGGCGATCAAGCCGACTGGTTTGGCGTTGATGCAGGCAGAATCCGTGAGGGTGACCGGGCCGATGTGGTCATACTGGATCCGGCGGCATTTGATCAGGATCTTGAGCAGGTACACTGGGCTGAAATGGAAAACTTCGGTTTGCAACGGCTGGTGAATCGTAACCCCGGGATAGTGAAACACGTCTTTATCAATGGGCGGCAGGCTGTCAACAATGAGACCCTGTCGACGTCGCTGGGCCACGAAAAAGGATTTGGCCGATTCACGCCCGCCTTGCAGGTATCATCGCGTTAAAGTCAGCATTGATTATCCTGGCCTGTACATAGACAGTTCACCTGGCAGCAGGGAAAGCTGCCATTCCTGAAATACAGTTTGTGGGACAAATACATGTCCTCGAACATTACGCTGCACCTGCTGAATCTTTACAATGACACCTGACGTATAAATTGGAACCAGAATCAGCACAAGGGATTGCTCATGCCTTATGTCTTACCCGCAGCCGTATTGGTTGTCGCATTAATCTCACTGGCCTTATCGCCCAATGCCGGAAAAAACGACAGCTTCTTTCGGGGACACAACAGCAACGGTCAGACACCGGGCTTGTTGATGCTGGTGTTTTCCCAGGTCACCACCTGGATTTTTGCCCGGTCGCTGATGAATGCTGCGATCCTGGGTTATTACTATGGTCTCTGGGGAACACTGGCGTATGCGACGTATTACCTCTCCTTCCTGACCGGTGGGCTGATCATTGATAGTCTGCGATTTCGCCATAACTGCAACAGTGTCCAGGATTTCCTGAGGCAACGTTTCGGTACGGTTGGAACGCGCTGTTACAACCTGGTAATTGGTGTGCGGTTAATCAGTGAAGTATTCGCCAATTTACTGGTATTCGGTCTGCTGTTTGGTGCGGCAGGCAGCCAGCAATACATCGGCGCTATTGCAGTCTTCTCGCTGTTAACGCTGTTCTACGCAGGACGAGGTGGATTACACGCCTCCCTTCGTACCGATGTTTTCCAGATGGGACTTTTCCTGACCGTACTACTCACACTTGTAGCCCTGATGCTGGGGCACACTGAATTCTCGACAGCAGATTTCCTGTTCAAACCCTTCGAATTCTCTGACCCGGGTGTTGTATTGATTGCTGTTGCCCTGCTTCAGGTCGTCAGTTATCCCATGCATGATCCCATCATGATGGATCGCGGATTTATTGCTGATAGACAAACGACGCGGCGCAGCTTTCACCATGCCTGCTGGATTGGCGTGCTCTGCATCATCCTGTTTGGTCTCTTGGGTGTATTTGCCGGTGCCCATGCCCAGACTGGCGAAGCCATGAATGCCGTATTGACCCGGCTGTTGGGTGAAGTCCCGATGCTACTGTTCAGTTTCGCCCTGGTCATTTCTGCCATGTCCACACTGGACTCGACGCTTTCCAGCGCAGCAAAACTGATTGTCAGTGACATGAAGCTGAGCGTGGAGAGCGTAGCCAATGGTCGCAAGGTCATGGTGCTGTTCATGCTGGCAGGATTAGTCATGATCTACCTGGGCCCAAAGGATTTGTTCAGTGCCGTCGCTGTCAGTGGCACCGCCTCCATGTACCTGACACCTGTCATCCTGTTCTCGCTCTGGGGTGGACGCATTGATATACCGGTATGGAGTTACCTGGTCGCTTTTATCGTGGCATTAGCCGGCGCCGGACTCTATTTCGCAGAAACCGCCGGCTACCTGCAACTGATGGAACCGCTGTTTGGCACCGTGCACAAATACAACAAACTACTGGTTATCTGCCTGATTGTACTGGCGGTTGGCTGCAGCGCGTTTGCACTGGGTATGCTGTTGTCACGCAAGAAGCTGACAAACGTCACGTATTCAACAGGTGATGCATGATTCGCGATCTCGGTGAGTTTAAGGGGCCCGTTCTGCTCTTCGGAGGCCCCTACAGCAATTTGCAGGCAACCAGTGCAATGCGGCGTGAGGCGGATCGCCTGGGCATTCCCCCGGAACGAACCATCTGTACTGGAGACGTTGTCGCTTACTTTGCGGATGTCGAGGCAACCATAGATGTTATTCGCGCCTGGGGCATTCATGTGCTGATGGGTAACTGCGAAGAGTCTTTGGGATTTTCCGCTAACGACTGTGGTTGTGGGTTTGATGAAGGTACAGCCTGCGATTTATTGTCCCGGCAGTGGTATTCCCATGCTGACAGCCAGATCAGTGAAGCCAACCGGCTCTGGATGCAAACACTCCCCCGCACCCTACGTTTCACATGGTGCGAACTGACATTCACTGTCGTTCACGGCACATTGTCGTCCATCAACCAGTTCGTCTTCCACTCGACACCAGATACCGTAAAACAAACAGAAATCAGACAGGCAGAAACAGACTGCATTATTGCCGGGCATTGTGGTTTGCCCTTTTCCCAGAAAACGGAAGTGGGTTATTGGCTGAATGCAGGCGTCATTGGCATGCCAGCCAACGATGGCTCTCATGATGGCTGGTATGCATTGTTAGATATAAGCAATAACCATCCAGTGTTTGAACTAAGACGATTGCATTATGACTGGCAGGGAACTGCTACTGCTATGTCTGATCACGGTAGGAACAATGGTTATGCTACATCATTGGCGACCGGCCTGTGGCCCAGTATGGATATATTGCCAGCACATGAGCGTTCTACGCAGGGTATACCACTCAAGACTTTGACATGCCGATTAGCCTTCGATCATCAATAAACAGTTATGCCAAAACGTCTTAGCTAACTTAGCTGTTACATAACGTTCGTAGCCAAAACCGCCTATCGTCAGGCTAACAAGATAAAGACATCTCTCAGGTGATTTATAATTTGCCGAAGGGGACACCTTCGGCAACCAACGTTAGCCAATGCCAGGCAATAAACCAGCCACAATGGCACACTGAGTTAATACGATCAAAACACCGGCAATAGGCATAAGGACATAGGTCCCAGCCCTCACACCAAATATTCCACTACTAATACGTTGACGTTTATATAACATGTACGTCATGGCAACCGGGAGTGCTATTGCAAGAACCACCAGTACGATTGCCGCAAAGCCTAATACAGTAATAAAACTATCTGGAAAGTACAAAGCGACTAACAATGGAGGGATAAATGTGATCATCGCTGTCTGCAATCGACCACTAAATGTATCACTTCGCCGACAGGCTTCAGAAAGGTAATCAAAAAGCCCAAGCGACACACCTGTAAAAGACGTCGCTAATGCTAATACTGCAAATAGATTCGCACCGCTCGAGATCCATACCGACCCACCAAACTGGCTTAATGCAATGACTAATGCACTAACCGGATCCTGATTTGTCCGCATATCAACCAGGTTATTCTGAGGTAGCACACCATTAGTTGCCATCACCCAAAGTAAATATACGATTAGCGGTAATGTGCTTCCAATAATGACTGCCGGGCGAATACTAGTCGGTTGATTCTCCAAATAACGCACAATACTAGGCACTGTTGCCTGAAATCCGAACGAAGTGAAAAATAATGGCAGGGCTGCCCAGACCACGCCATCATATACCGGCATGGTATTGAGGTAGGCAGGTTCTACTTTCGGTAACAGTAAACCGATCAGCATCACCAGCATTAACACCTTGAGCATAAACAAGACTCGCGTCACCAGATCTACGCTGCTGGTACTGATCACTATCACGCCCGCAAACAGGGCGGTGACACCGATAGCACTGAATCCTTGTGGAAGATCAATGCTAAACCAGTGACTCAGGCTGCCATTCAGATGACCTGCAGCGCCTGTGATGTAGGCAGCACAGAGTGCATAAGGCAGAAACAAGGTTGCGAGCGATGCGATAAACTGTCCTGGCCGCCCAAGTAGCTGTCCTGCCGCACCGTATAGTGACGTCGTCCCCGGACAAGCGAGGCAGACTTCAGCAACCAGCAAACCGGAATAGGTCGCCAGTCCCCAATTAAATAGCATTAACAACAAAGCCGGCCAGAAGCCTATCACGGCGGTCGCCAAGGGCATGGCGATCATTCCCGCCCCCAGAGAGGTCCCCGCGATAATCAGCGCGCTGCCGATAAGTTTGTTCTGCATATTGCCCCCGAGCAAACAGTTGAATCCTAATGGATGAATCAATACATGCGGGTTCTGGGGGGATATCGGAAGGAGGCAGGCGGGAGTCGTTCCATCAGCTGCGCCACTTGCGATTTGACCTTCGAACCCGGGTTCGGTCGATCAAAACGCCTCAATGACGCAGTTAAACGGTTACGCTCAACTACGCCATTGAGGCTGGCGATAGTCGGCGTAGTAATACGCTGTATGGAACATGTCAGTGTGGTTTTAAAAACCTGATATTGGTGTCGTAGTGAATACCGTAACAGGCTGCCCCATTCTGACACATACGTACAAACACCATAGCGCGAAATATACTCGTCCAGATTCTTGCGCGGCGCGTCCATGCATCCACGATCATACCGTTTGCGTATCGCTTCAAGTGACCATTCACAAGTGCTTTCAAAATACGTAACAATGACTAAGCTATCTAAGGCGACTTAGTTGAACCAACAGGAAAATCAGTATGCCGTTACAAAGGACTGTAGAGGCGAATATGCGATGCCTCAGGGATTTACGTACACAACTTCAGGCGATTGGCGACGATACCTTCACCCAGAGAGTTGATATTACTAACAGCACCATCGGGCAGCATGTTCGTCATATTCTTGAACATTACGAGCGTTTTTTCATCAGCCTCGGTGAACGGGAGGTCAATTACGACAAACGCCCGAGAGATCCTTCACTGGAAACCATCCGCGAACTCGCGATCACGCGTATTGATGGGATTGTGCATAGGCTGAAGCGGCTAGAGGAGAAAGGCTGTGAATGCCATATTATGTCAATCACCGCGTTTGCATCGGATGATGACAGGGACGATCCGGTGATCACTACAACCACGGTGATCCGTGAACTGCTGTTCTTACAAAGCCATACCATTCATCACAGCGCACTGATCTCTGTATTACTGAATTATCTGGATATTCCGGTTCAATTTACACTGGGCATGGCACCGGCAACATTACGCCATCGTCAGACGCTTTAGTATGACCGCTGTGGCGGTTTCTAAGCCGCCACATAACCATGCCGATTCCTAAACAGCGCCACCCCTTCATTGCCCAGGTATTTCCCCAACATACGATCATCGACTTTTTTCAGGTCAACCACGATCAAACCATCCAGGGCATTATTGAAGTTCTTGTCCACATTGAAACCGGCAAATTCACCCTGAAGCTTCAGATAATGTTTGATGAGTATGGGAACACCTTTATCTTTCTCGATGGTTTGTATCAGCAGCGATAGCCCTTCAACATGGCTTAATCCTTCCAGATGATCAGGATCCCATAATGCTGTCGGTTCATCCGCCAGCGGCGAGGTGGGGCGCACCAGATCAGCCAGTGTTTTATCGTAATTATTGGCCTGTAGACAACTTGCCATCAGCTGACGGGACAGCTCGCTGTAATCGTTGCTGATACTGACCGGACCAAACAGAATCCGGTACCGGGGATGCTTGACAATGAACGCGCCAATGCCTTTCCACAGAAACATAAGGGCGGTGATACTTTTCTGATATTCAGGGCGTACAAACGAACGCCCCATTTCCAGACAGCCACCCAGTTTTTTCAGGAATGTAGCGTCGTATTGAAACAGACTGCGGGAATAGATGCCGTCCAACCCCTGCTGTTCATAAAGCCGATCCACCAGCCCGAGGCGATAGGCGCCGACAATTTCCTGTCGGGTTTTGTGCCATAAGAACAGGTGCAGGTAATCACGGTCGTATTGATCAACATCCACTTCATACCCGGTGCCTTCGCCGACGGTTCGAAATGTCAGCTCACGAAGTCGGCCAATTTCCTGCAAGATATGGGGTAATTCCGTGGCCGACGCACACCATACTTCCATGTCCCCCTTTGCCAGTAGCCGTCGATCAACTGACAGATGACTAACATCTTCGGATAACAACGTTTGCGGAACAGGCTCAATCAAGGGTTGAAGCGCTCTCGTCTGTGTCACAGAAGAATGGCTTTCTGAACCAGATGCTTGCTCATGCAACAGTAAGGTATTGAGTCGGAGAAAGTTGGTCAGCACCTTGTCATTATCTAACTGTCGCCGGTCAGAGGGTGAAATCAGCTTGCCTGGCAGCAGCTGAATCATCTGGCCACGTTTGTTAATCAGCTCCCTGACCAGTCGCAGCGTTCGTAAGACAGGATGCACGGCACCCAGCAAGTGAAACGGGCGGCTATTGTTTCCTGCCACAAAAACCGGCAGAACACTGGCGTTGGTTTCCCGGATAATGGTCGCAGCGGTGGTTCGCCATGGCGCTTCTGTCACCCGCCGCTTCTTCCAGTTCCAGCTGGCAACTTCACCGGCAGGAAAAACAAGCAATACTCCACCGCCCTGAACCCATTCCCGGGCGCGTTCAATAGCCTTGCGATTGGCTTGGCGACGATTCTGTGTTCCCAGGATATCAACACCAATGAAAAGCTCACGCAGCTCAGGGATGCCATTCAGTACCTGGTTCGCCAGCACTCGCGTATCCGGTCGAACCTTCAGTAACAGATCAATGATGGCCAGCCCCTCCGCCCCACCAAAAGGATGATTGGCCACAACCACCAGTGGCCCTTCGGCAGGCACGCTGTCCACAATGTCACGGGAGGAGGTATAGCGGACCCCCAGCAACCGCAAGACAACCCTGACAAAATCCTTGGGCGTTTCCGTATGCACCCGCTGTCGGTAAAGACGATCCAGATACGTGAGTCCAAGCAACCGCTCAAGGACTGGTTGCAGGAATTTCAGCCGAGAGGGTACCGGCAGCCGAAATGGCGACATCGCATGCATAGCGTCTTCCTGACAGTTTTTATGTTCTTATTCAGTCGGAATGTCGTCTTCCCGGAAAATGCTACGCGGTGCAAACAGGCGCTTGAACGGATGATTGGTCTGAATCAGATCCATCACCGTAACCGCGATAGCACTCGCACAGACAATACAGGCGTTAACAAACAGTAATCCGCCATCATCCCCAACGATTTCACCCGCCTCGTTGAACTCAGGCATATAAATGCCCAGCGGCGTAAACAGATGAAAGAATATCGCGCCAATCATGATGCACGATGCCATGGCAGCGCCGTATAACCTCAAGGGCGTAAACAACAGAATCGAAGCGATCAGTTCAGCAATGCCTACGCCATAGGCCCCATACTGTCCAAACCAGGCCAATCCTGACCATTCTCCCAGTGTCCCGAAAATAAACTGGGTTTCAGGCGCATCTGAAAACTTGAAAAACAGTGACTGGATAAAGATGAATGCGATATAGGCGGACAGGATCCACTTTATCTTCCGGGACATGGTGCCTCCCTGGCGTTTAGTTATTGTTCAGTGCCGGCCAGTTCTTATCCCCCTTGGTGATGAACCCGGGAATATCCTTTAACCAGCGTTCCTGCACTGACTTGTCATAATTAAGATAAAGCTTTCCATCCACAATTTTCCAGTATTCGGGGTCACCTTTATACAGATCGTTCCTTGCTGCGATCGCCCAGGCACAGTGCCCGCCGTATTGCGGTGCATAACGTTCCGGCAATTCCTTGAACATTTCCAGGTTCTCGGCACTGCTGAAATACCAGTCTGCTCCCTGCCAGCGATACTTGAATTTGCTGCTGCCTTCGACAGGTTTCCCCTCGGTAAAATAAGCGACTGTGTCATACCCGCCTACCGCCTTGTTACTGAAGTAGCCGGTATAGATGGTATCTGCCGAAACCGTAGCCGCACCGCCCAGCAACAATGGCATCAACACAGCCAGATTAAACAGGATACGTTGCATTTTTATGTCCTCATTCCATGACGAGTTTTATTCGGTATCCGGATAATGTCGTCCAAGACGTTTTTCCTTCCGCCAACCTTTGATGAGTTCAAGAACCCCATCAGGTCTCGAGCCCCGGCGCCGGTTAATGGCTCCGATACGAAACAGCGTGTTGTACTGATGAAACAGCGTTCTATAAACCTCACGCAGGGAAGAATCAGCATCCCAGATATGCGCCGCTTCACTGCTGACGCCGTTTATTTCCAGAATAGTGAAATCTTTTCCTTCCTGCAGAGACCGGATATCGCGAAAGCGCACATCAAAGCGTCCGTAGTAGAATCCATCGATATCCTTACAAATCTGATCAAATGCTGTCGTGAGCGTATCTGTGATCAAATGGCGTCCATCCCTGAAAATAGCCCCCCGGCTATGACTGCCCGCAAAGGCGAGTCGAAATGGCTGACCTTCTGGAATCACCTGATCGAGAAATGCCTCGTGGCGCTTGAAATACAGATGTGTAAGCTGACCAGCCCTGGGATCCTGTTGAATCAATGTTCTCAAAGTATCAACACCATTACCGTAGACATACGGCTGGTATTTCAGCGTTATTGAAAATATTCGCCCTCTGTCTTCTCCCGGCATCCGAATATAAAAAATGCCGGCTTCTGCCTCATAAGGAACCAGTTGCTGGAACAGGACATGTCCACCATCAGGAAACATTTGTAGGTACGACTTCACTTCGACCGCATCACGGACAATGCGCACACCCTGCCCACGACACCCCATATCAGGCTTGGCAATCAGTGGAAATTGCAGACCTGATGCCGCAATAGCCTCCAATGCCGTGTTGAGTGTTTTTTCTGCATCAGATAAATCATTCTGCACCCGACACCAGTCAGCAATATGTTGACGGGCATATTCACAGGCACGGCTGAAATTGGCTGCTTTGGACTCTCCGACCATCCCGCCCAGGTAAAAGCCCGGATTCGCACACAGGGGAAGCGTCAGGCTGCGATGCTGAATCGCACGAAAGAACCATAGAAACGCCACCGGTAAATAGACCAGAGGCGTTGGCCAGAACTCAAAAAAGGCAATCGCTCGCCGGGTACGAGTCAGCGGCGGCATGCCGACATGGGCTTGTTTATCTGAAAATGTCGGTAAAACGGCCTGCTCAATTAACGTATTCTCTGTCATTATTCTGAATATCCATATAACGGCCCAGTGACCGACTGAGCGATTTCTGCCCCAGATAAAACAGTATGACTACCCCCGGGAGCAGCAACCACTTCCACTCACCCAGCGCCATCCAGAAGTGCTCGCCCAGCAGGTACAGTCCGCTAAACAGCGCGCCAGCCCACAGGAGTGACGCAATCAGCACTGTTATGAAAAAGCGTCTCAACGACAGGGCAAACACACCACAGGCCAAATAGCAGGGTAACCGCATCCCGGGTATCAGCCTGACGAGAAAAACGGTCATAACCATATTGCGCGCCAGCCAACCCCGGGCTCTTTCAAGCGCAGGTTTCGCAGCAAGACGCTGGAAACGAGGATAGCGTCGGATCAGGTATCCCATGCCATAGAGCCATAAATCCCCGGTAAAAATACCCAAAAAAAGTGCGGCAAATGCGCTAAAAGGCGGTACAACACCTTCGGCTGCGAGCACCGCAGCGCCTACAATGGCGGCATCTTCCAGGATATACGTTGCAATGACGATCGAGACCAGCACCCCAAGCGGATGATCCGATAGTAATAACATCAGCGGGTCCATCATCTGATTCGCTTCCTCTATTGCCGGAAACCCTATATCAGGCAATCGGGACCTTCTCACAACATCCTGAACAACGGATCCCTGTTTTCTTATTATTACGCATTCAGCCCAATATCAGATTCGACACGCTCTCACTTAATCAGCTGACGCTTTTGATCATCAAGTTTGATGGCAGTGCAACCTATAGGAACGTTAATCCTGTTGAATCACCACCTATAAAATGGATACTTTGCCAAGCGAGCATTTCTGATCTCTTAACGAGAGAACGGTATCGGGTGCTTTTTTGAAGCGCATTCGCTTATATAAACAAAGCCGTTAAATAGAGTAAAGAGCCTGCCGCTCAGCCCAGTCCTTACGAGGCATTGACGCGATACCTCACTGTCTGTTTTTTTGATTCAGGCACGCCATCGCTTTCAACAATCAAAGCCGCGCAAAAATGAAACAAGACTGTCAACGTAACTTAACAAAATTTCTTCTACACTGTTTCTGAACGTTCGGCCAGACTCGCAACAACGGCCGTGATCTGTGAAGCAAGGGAATCAATGTTCCCGAACATCACAGAAACAAGCCCTCAATGTTACAGGCAGGCTGTTTCAGGTGGTACACAACCTGCATGATCCTAAGAGGGGAGTCTGAGCAATCACAGGGATTTGTGCCTGCGTCACGTACTCACAGCCATCACAGGCACCGAACGACTCACTATGGTAAACCGTAAACAGCAGTGCATGACTTAGGGAAGGAGCGCACAATGGAAAACGTTACACGTGTCAAGGATCGCATTACATACGAAGAAGGCTGCATCAAGGAATACCTCAGCAACGGCTGGATCCGGGTTGAAATGGCCTGGGGAGAAATCCGAGAGTATCAGCAGAAAGACCTGATACCGTATATGGAATTACAACAACCAGAACTTCGCCCTAAAGAGACAAGGTTGCACTGATTGACAGCATAATAGGAATATCGGCCTGCTGATGGTGCAAAACTATAGCAGGTCGAAACCCGCTAGCAACCTCACAGCGAATTGATACAGGCTCTCATTTTCTTGTTATTCTCGAATCAGAAAGCCACTTCTTTGGCAAGAAGGAGCTACTTTTCCCGTTAACGGTTCGCTTATATCCAAACTATACGGTCTTCACTCTTTGAAAGACAAAATGGAATTCTGCTGGAAACAACAAGGCATTTCAGGTATTAATTAAGCGAATTCGTGTTAATAATTAAGATCCCCCCGTTAATTTCCCGGGAGATTATCAACGTTAAAGATTGCTGATTGCTTTTTATTCACTTAAAATCGTTCCGCATACAACCTAGGGGTTAATTTAAATGAATATTTTTGACGAAATTCAGCATCGTCTGGCAAGCAAGACTCGTATCCGCGCCCTGTTCAAAGATGTCCACATTGAGGATATCGAGCGCATCATCAGCCGTCTGGAAGGCATTCTGGAAGAAAAGAAAGACGCCGTTGCCGCTGATGAAGCCAAGCGTCAGGCCAAGCAGGAAAACATTGATGAAGTGCGTCGCCTGCTGGCGGAGCGCGGCCTGTCCCTGGACGACCTGGATCCTGCCGAAGAAGCTGCGCCCAAAAAGCGCCGCAATGTCCAGAAGTTCACTTTCCAGTATGAAACCAACAGTGGCGACACCGTCACCTGGCACGGTTCCACCACTGGCCGCTTGCCGAAAGATTTCCAGACTTACCTGGATCGCACCGGCAAGAAGCGCCTGGACTGCGTGATCGAAGACTAAGCTGCTCTGATGGGAATACCGGTTCAATCATAAGCCGGTCATCCATCAAAAAGAAAAGGGAGGCAATACCTCCCTTTTTATTTGCCTGCGATTTGCCTGATCAGGCCGACGCTTCAGCCTGAGGCAGGTGTCTCACCAGCAGTGAGAACTCATCAACCTTCATGCCTTCAGTCACCGGCAGACGAATCTTGTGCCCGGAACCCGGCGCCACAGAGACTTTCTCGCCACGCTGGTTTTCCATGTGATCCAGACGGAACGTATGGTTACCGGAAGGGGTCAGCAGCTCCAGCGTATCGCCCTGCTCAAACCGGTTTTTGACATCCACAGTGATGAATTCAGTACCGACATCCAGAATCTCGCCCACAAACTGCTGCAAACTGCCCTTGGAAGCACCCTGCTCGTAATTCTGGTATTCGTCATGGACATGACGACGGTAGAAACCTTCGGTATACCCACGGCTAGCCAGATTCTCCAGAGTATCCATCAGCGCCATATCGAATGATTTGCCAGCGGCGGCATCATCAATGGCCTGGCGATAAACCTGGGCAGTACGCGCCACATAATAGTGGGATTTGGTCCGCCCTTCGATCTTCAGCGAGTGAACCCCCATGCCGTGCAAACGATGGACATGCTGAACCGCACGCAGATCGCGGGAATTCATAATATAGGTGCCATGCTCATCTTCATAAGCGGGCATATATTGGCCGGGACGATTTTCTTCCTGCAGCAGATACATCTTATCCGTTGGCTCGCCGCTGCCCAGTGTCGGCTCATTCGCGACCTCTGATGGATCAAAGGTTGTCGCGATAACATCACCACTGGCCGTTTCTGTGGCTTCATGAGCCTGATATTTCCAGCGGCAGGCATTGGTGCAGGTGCCCTGGTTCGGATCACGGTGATTGATATAGCCAGACAACAGGCAACGACCAGAATAAGCAATACAGAGCGAACCGTGTACGAACACTTCCAGCTCCATATCCGGACATTCTTCACGGATTTCCGCAATTTCATCCAGTGACAGCTCACGGGAGAGAATAATCCGGCTCACACCCTGACGGGCCCAGAACTTTACCGTAGCAAAGTTAACGACGTTTGCCTGTACCGACATATGCACTGGCATATCGGGCCAGCGGTCACGCACCATCATGATCAGACCAGGATCGGACATAATCAACGCGTCCGGCTTCATGGCAATGACCGGTTCCATATCCCGCAGATACGTCTTCACCTTTGAGTTATGGGGCGCAATGTTACTCGCCAGGTAGAACTGCTTGCCCTGGGCATGTGCCTCGTTAATCCCGTTTTCCAGGTTTTCCAACTTGAAGTCGTTATTCCGCACGCGCAGGCTGTAACGGGGCTGGCCGGCATAGACCGCATCCGCGCCGTAGGCGAAGGCATAACGCATATTTCTCAGGGTGCCGGCAGGCGAAAGGAGTTCCGGTTTGCTCATAACATCTCACTGACTCAGGCGAAGGCGCATTGTAGGCGCTTTATAATTGTTCAGAAAATAGTCACTTACAGCTATAAAAAAACCCGCAAAGTGCGGGTTTCTTTAACACGTCCACCACAGTCCCCGATAGCAGGGCTGCGGAAAGCCGATCTTACTTGATCTTGGCTTCCTTGAACTCAACGTGCTTGCGGACTTTAGGATCGTACTTCTTGAAGACGAACTTGTCCGGAGTGTTACGCTTGTTCTTGGTGGTGGTGTAGAAGTAACCGGTACCGGCAGTGGATACCAGTTTGATTTTCTCGCGAACAGCCTTAGCCATCGTCGTAATCCTCTCTTATCGAACCTTAGAAACGCTCGCCGCGGGCGCGGAGCTCAGCCAGAACGGCATCGATGCCCTTCTTGTCGATGATGCGCATGCCCTTGGAAGAAACACGCAGTCTCACAAAACGCTTCTCGGACTCAACCCAGAAACGGTGATGGTGCAGGTTCGGCAGAAAACGACGACGAGTCTTGTTGTTAGCGTGTGACACGTTGTTACCGACAGCGGGACGCTTGCCGGTCACCTGGCAAACTCTGGACATATTTGAGCCTCTCTCTAAGCGTTTACCCAACCCGAAGGCCGGATTCTTTATTCATACATACCGGAACTACCCGGTCAGGCAGTAGCCGGCCCGCCCAAATGCGTTCAGCCGAGAGCCGGTATACTCAAAGACCGGGCTTTATACCAGAAAGTAATCCTGCTGACAATAATTGATTACTTCTTGTACAAACGCTGAACGATGAACAACGTGAACAAAACGCCCGCTGTTTCGGGTTTCAGGCAGTGGGTTACGGCGGCAATAGGCCACCCATTTTGGCGGTGAACTTTAATGGACTCTCAAGGTAATGACAATACGGCATTCCAGTCATCTTGAGTCTTTAAGCAGCATTCTTATACCGCTGAGAGCAGGGTAATCATCAATGACAGGCTAACCAAGATGCATCGCCCCTTCATGCTGCCGAATTGGACGATGCCACCCGTCCGACAAATTTCCTATCTATACTGCCCCTGCATCATTCAACCGTAGATGCAGAGAGGTTTCCAACATGAAGTTTTACCGACTGTTTGGCTTGTCTCTACTGGTAGCCGGAGCGTCTTCCGGTGTATCCGCGTATATGAATGCCAACTGCGGCAGTGCCGATGACTGGCCTTCCCATCATCTCTGCTGCTCCCAACCGGGCGCTTCCGAGAATTCCATCTGGGCTGCCGCGCCGGGATCGGGTTGGCATTGCACCTATCAGCAACGCTCCAATTGCGGCGTGAATACCCACATCTGGGACAATGACGGTAAGTTTGTCACTCAGGACACCATGCCTTCTTATTGCAAGGCCAGAGGCCAGGGCGATCCTGTCTACGACGGCAGACCACCCGCCATGAAGCTAGAAAGCGAGCCAGTAACGGCAGCAACCCAACAAACCCACTAACCCTGCCGAGACCGACAGGCTAGTGAAAGACCCTTCCTGAAACGCTATTCAACTGACACAGCAGGTATTGATGAGAATCGCTGCAGAGATATCTCAACATAAGGCCCTTAAATAAGCGCTATCCAATATTCGCTGCTCTTTGATTATTTCCAGTGCACAACAGGGGAGCCGGAATGCTCCCTATATAAAGACAAACAACTTTGATCTTAAAGATCCCTTTAAAATGGGCGTAAGCTCACAAACCAAAGTTCAGGAGAATAACATCAGCGCCTACCGGCCTCCCCGATTGACCCTCAGCACCAAAAGCCCACGGCATTACAGCCAATACTCTGAAACCAAAACCGATTAAGCTTGCACCATAGTGCAACATAAGAATAATAAAAATGCCGCTATGTCACACAATAAAGGCTTCACCCTCGTCGAACTAATGATCACCTTGGCGATCGCTGGCATCCTTCTGGGTATCGGTATTCCCAGCTTTCAGGATTTTATGGCGGAAAACCGGGTACGCACACACTCTTCTGCGCTCCAGCATTCATTGCAGTATGCCCGCAGTGAAGCTATCAAACGTAACGCACTGATATCTGTAGCCCGGGTCGGCAACAACTGGAACAATGGCTGGGCGGTTCTGTCTGGTGGCCAGGTACTGAAGCAGTTTACGCCTGACAACAACACCCGGCTGGCCACCGATAACGCTGCCACGGCATCCATCTTCTTCCTGCCTGATGGCTCCACCTTCAGCGGTGAAACCTTCACCATCACCTCCGACGGTGAATCCCGGCAAGTCAGCGTAAGCCTGGCCGGCCAAGTTTTGTAGCGG
The DNA here is from genome assembly GCA_964291505.2 of uncultured Kistimonas sp. Lineage (GTDB taxonomy): Bacteria > Pseudomonadota > Gammaproteobacteria > Pseudomonadales > Endozoicomonadaceae > Kistimonas. The sequence continues at coordinate 378,885 of OZ220221.1, forward strand.
TGGGATTGGGGGTGACGAATGAATCGGCAACAAGGCATTACCCTGGTTGAAGTACTGATCACCGTCCTGATAACAGCCTTCGGGATTGTCGGTTTGGTCTCCCTGCAACTCAGCGCGCTACAGGCCAATCAACTGGCCGCGCAGAAAGCGGTCGGCGGCTGGCTGGTGCAGGACCTGGTAGAGCGCATGCGCGCCAACCCTTCCGGTGCCACTGCCTATACCGGCACTGCCGACTGCGCAAACCCGGTGCGAAGCTGTCTCAATCAATCCTGCTCCCCGGCAGAGCTGGCAGCCTGGGATATTGAAGATGTCATGTGTGCCGATCGCGGCGACGGCAACACCCTTGCCGCACGCATAATGACGGTTGATCTCTGCGCCAACGCCGCTCCAGCAGCAGCCTGTGCGACCAACGCCAGCCACCGGGTTACCCTGAACTGGGCGACAGCCCAGGCAAACTCCTCGGTGGGCAGCACAGCGGCAGTAAACGCCAGTCTTCAGTATGAGGTCACACCATGAGGAGGAAGACGACGCAGCGAGGCCTGTCACTCGTTGAACTGATGGTCGCCATGGCCGTCGGCCTGGTGATTATGGCCGGACTGCTGACACTCTATCTCAATCACCATACCGGTTATACGCTGACCGCCGCCATGGGGCGGGCACAGGAAGCGGGTGATTTTGGCCTGAGCCTGATGGCCCGCTATATCCGTATGGCAGGCTTCGATCCTGACCAGCCGGCCTCAACAGCAGTAGATACCACGCTTAGCATCAATGGTGCAGTGTCAGACACGCTGGCCATCTCCTTTATCCCGGTAGACAACCAGCACTGTGCCGGCACCGCATCAGATGCCGTCACTAACATTTTTTTCGTACAAAACAATGAGCTTCGCTGCCAGGATGGCGGTGGCAACACAGAGACGCTGGCAACCGGTATTGAAAACCTCCAGGTGCAATACGGTGTTGATCTGAATAGCGACGGCCAAATTGACCGTTATCAGACAGCACCTGACGAAAATGCCCTGAGTATCCGCCTCGGCCTGCTGGCCAACGCAGGCCCCAATGCTGCACTTGCAGCACGCAATCGCAGTTACAACGTGCTGGATGCAACGATTGTCCACAATGCTGACAGCACCTTGCGGCGCATATTCACCACAACCATCTACCTGGCCAATACACGATGAGACTGCGGCTACCAGACCGACTCCCACACCAACAACAGGGCATCACCCTGATTGTGGCGCTGGTCATTTTAATGATGCTGTCGATTCTGGCGCTGACCGCCGCGTACAACGCCAGCCTGATGACTGCTATGGCAGGTCACAGCCACCATCAGGGGCTTGCATTTCAGGGGGCTCGCAGTGAACTTTCAGCACAAGTGGCAGGTATCCAAGGCAACATCAGCTTCAACAACGCCATCACCAATGGCAACGCAACATCGTCAGCAGCGCTGGCCCTTAACGGCCATACCCCGCCGATCAATCAGATCATCACAGTGGATCATCAGCAAACCGGCACTGTGCCATTGGGTGAAGAGCTCAATGGTGGCAACGGGTATTTTTTTGATATTCACAGCACCGCGACTCTAACCAGCGGTGCGACCTCTAACCAGACACAGGGCATCTTTTACCGGATTGATCACAATGCCGTGACCAATTTTGCCGATTAGGCGGCTTTACCATGACAATAAAAACAATAACAACGTTCACCCACCTCTACCGATATTGGCTGGTTATTCTCGTCACCCTGGCACTCCCCACACAGGCAGACGACACCGAGATCTATACCACCAGCCATGAACCGGTGGATGTAAAATCCAACCTGCTGCTGGTCTATGACCTGTCATCCAGCATGACGGAATTGGAAGACAACATCCGGAACCCGTTCGACCCGGAACAGGATTACACCGATGCGCTAAACACGGTGGATAGAAACTTCTACAGTGACAACTATTTCTTCTCCATTGCTGGCGATCTGGGCGGCGATCCGGATGATGCACTGGCCAAACGAATTCCGAACAGCAACAACCACTGTCAGGCCGCACGGGATGCCTTCAACAGAAGCGGCTACTACATCGACCAGATGATTCAGGACACCGGCACCTGGACCCGGGAAATCATTCTTGGTGGCAGCCCCGGCACCATCGAGTGTAAAGGGGATTTTGGCAAGCATGGCCATAACACCAATAACACGACGACCAAAACCTATCCCCATAACAATAAAATTTATTACCCTGATTGCCCCTTCGGGGGGCTTAGCTGTGACTACGTCAGCAACATCAATAAAGCCCATAACTGGAATGACACGACCTCCCAACCTTATGGTTTCTATTCCGCCAAATACATGCGCTGGTATCGCTTCTACCGGGAAACCACCAGCGCTGAGAAACAGTCCCGTCTCGACATTCTGAAAGAAGCCACCACCAACCTGGTCAACAGCACCGATAGCATCAACGCCGGGCTGATCGTCACCAACCGTTGGGCCAATGGCGGTCACGTTCGTGATGCCATGGCAGATTTAAGTGAGTCCGGCAACAAAGCCTCACTGAATACCTCCGTCGATGAACTCAGTAATGCGTTTCTGCTTCAAGGCACATCACTGACCGAGGCATTCTGGGAAGCCCGTCAATATTACACAGGCACTGTTGTCGAGTATGGTCGTGGTCACTCGACCCCTCCCAGCGGGTTTCTGGACTTCTTTGACCCTGACAAATGGACAACCGCGGATAGAAGCGACCTTGGCGCTCTGGCCAACAACACCAGTGCCAGCGGCATCCTGCCATCCGGCACCCGTTATGAAACACCGATCACCCACCAGTGCCAGAAAAACCATACCGTTCTTTTCAGTGACGGAACCCCAAGCTTCGACAGCGGCAAGGACAATGCCATTGACGCCCTGCTCAACCCTTTCAACCAGGCGTCACTGGATATCGAACTCCGCTCAGGTTGCGGTTCCAACAAATTAGGGAGCGGCCGACGAAGCTGCATGCCAACACTGGCCTATGCGCTCAATAACTCAGATCTAAACAGCACGTTGCCAGGTAAGCAGACTGTCCAAACCCACACCATTGGTTATCGGAACATTGTCGGGAAGGTTCTTCTGGAAGATACCGCCCGCTTTGGCGGCGGCAAGTTTTATTTAGTGGAAAGCGCCCAGCAACTGCAGAATGCTCTGTCATCCATTCTGATTGACGTTTACCTGAATGAAGCCACCTTTGTGTCGCCGGCCGTTGCCGTCAACGCCTTTAACCGACTGGAACACCGTGATGAGCTCTATTACGCGATTTTCCGCCCCTCAGAAACCCGACGCTGGCCAGGCAATCTAAAGCGATACCGACTGGGTGTAGACGAAAACGGTAAGCCAGCCATCATGGATCGTAATAGCAATCCTGCCGTTGATCCCAACACCGGCTTCTTCAAGGCGGATTCCGCCAGCTTCTGGCCCCAGACGATCGGGGCAACCGCTATCAGTGATGGTAAAAATGTCGAACTCGGCGGCGTTGCCGGACAGCTGGGCACCAACCGCAAGGTCTTCACTTATACCGGCGATTATGCGGACCTGGATGAGCCAACAGCCGCTATGTCCGCCGTTGTACCGGATAGCTTTGCGGTCAACGGTGCCGTTGACAATACCCTGCTGCAGTTACCCGATGATATTACGGAGACAGAACGCAGCCGCTTCTTCAATTGGATCAAGGGGCAGGATGCGAGCGGTAACCCGCACCACCAGTTTGGTGATGCCATTCACAGCCAGCCGGTTGTCGTTAACTACCGGACTTACACAGGCATCGACAACAAAAAAATGACGGATAGTGTCGTCTTTGTCGGTACCAACGACGGTTACCTCCATGCCATTGATGCGGCAACCGGCCAGGAACTGTCGGCGTTTATTCCCAAAGAACTGCTGCCGAACCTGTTTGACTACTATCGCAACACACCGGGCATTATCCCGCGGCCTTATGGCCTGGATGGCCCTATCACCGTTGCCGTTTTTGATTACAACAATGACGGTTTGATCTACGCCAGCGACAACACGCTACAAACCACCGTGGATAACAAACAAGATCGCGTCATCCTGTTTGTCGGCATGCGTCGAGGCGGCGTGCTGGACAACGATCGCCATCCCGCCCACGGGAACTACTACGCCGTTGATTACACTGACCGCGAAGCCCCAAAACTCCTCTGGGTGATCAAGGGCGGCGAAGGGGATTTTGCCCGGCTCGGACAAACCTGGTCGCGTCTGCAACCCGCCACTATTCGCTTCAATGGGGAAGCACGGAAAGTTCTCATCTTTGGCGGCGGCTACGACCGGGATCAGGACACCGCCACTACCCGGGCAACAGACGACACCGGTAATGCCATCTATATCGTGGATGCCATGACCGGCGAGCGCCTCTGGTGGGCCAGCAATGCCGACAGCAACCTCAACCTGCTGGGCATGGACTACAGTATTACCGGCAATATCTTTACCGCAGACGGAAATGGCGACGGTCTGGTCGAAACCCTGTTTGCCTCTGACATTGGCGGCAATCTGTGGCGTATTGATCTGCGTGATAATCCGGATAACGAGAACCTGACACGCATCACCGGAGTTCACCTTGCCCAGCTATCCGGCGCAGACGCCTCCGATACCGACGATACCCGCCGGTTCTACCATGGCCCCAGCGTGGCAGCGGAAGTCCACGGAGGGCTACTTCATTACACCATTGCCATCGGTTCCGGCTACCATGCCAAACCATTGAGCCAAAGCATCAACGACCGATTCTATATGGTGCGCAACGGCCACGTCGGCAACCCCATGTGGGACGATGAAAACAATGCCGCCCTGTCATGGAGCCCGATCACCGAAAGCAACCTCTACGATATTACGGATGAAACGCTCTATACCGCATCCGATGTTGTGACTGAAGGAGAAACCCTGTCCCCACGCCAGGTCAAACAGAACGCATTCAACGCCAAACAGGGCTGGATGTTGGATCTCGACAGCAACAGTCACGAGAAAGTACTGGCGCCCGCACGAACCGCGGGCGGTATCATTTTCTTCACAACTTTCCGCCTGGTGCGTGATCCCGAGTCCAGTTGTTTTGCCGATCCCGGCCGCTCGCGACTCTACATGGTCAGCCAGAGAAATGGACGAGGCGTTGTTGCCGTTGATGGAGGCTACGCCCGCTTTGTCAGCAGCAATATGAGCGGCATCGCCACGCCCGGCGCAGAAATCCGGACTTCGCAGGGCAATGTCATTCCCTATAGTACTGAGCTCGTGGAATCCCCACTGGATAGTTCCGTCAGCACCATCTTCTGGCGGGATAACTGGACGTCAACCGTGCAGACCGCCATTGAGGCCGCTCAGAACGCCCAAGCGCCCGAGACCGAAGAAAACCCGGAAGAAAACAATGCGACAACGGGCAGCAGTCAATCAGATCCAACAACAGGCGCGGGTTCAACGGATGCAACACAATAACCACCAGTCAGGTTTTACATTGATAGAGCTGATGATCGTTGTCGCCATCATCGGCATTCTCGCAGCCGTTGCCTGGCCCAGTTACCAGGATCAGGTACGTCAGGGGCGGCGTGGTGACGGTCAGGCGTTATTGATGGAGATTATCCAGGCACAGGAGCGTTTTTACATTGACCAAGCCACATACACTAATGATCTCACCAATCTCGGCTATGCCGCCCAGCAAGCCAGTGAAAATGGTTTCTATGTTGTAACGGCTGGCACCTGCCCCGGCGGGGCCGCCATCACGGCCTGCGTCAGGCTGACGGCAACAGCACAAGGCGCCCAGGTAGCCGACGGAAACCTGATTCTCGACAGCAACGGCACCCGAACAGGCAACTGGAACTGAACAGCTTCCCCCATACCGTGCATGGTTTAACACAGCCGGCATGCTTATAATGGCCGTTTGACTCAAACCAAGCAGTTACACGAATGCAGCGGCTGAACAAGAAGCGAATCCTCGTCGGTATCACCGGCGGCATCGCCGCCTACAAGACGGCGGAACTGGTCAGACACCTGCGCAAGCTGGGTGCCGAGGTCCACGTGGTCATGACCCGCGCGGCCTGCGAATTCATCACTCCCCTGACACTGCAGGCGCTGTCCGGCAATGCAGTGCATACCGACCTGCTGGATCCGAAAGCGGAAGCCGGCATGGGCCACATCGAGCTGGCCCGCTGGGCGGATGTCATCCTGGTGGCACCGGCTACTGCCGATTTCATGGCGCGCCTTGCCAATGGCCATGGTGACGACCTGCTCACCACCCTTTGCCTGGCCACCAACGCACCACTATGCCTTGCACCGGCCATGAACCAGGGCATGTGGAATGACAGCGCCACGCGCAATAACCGTCAGATTCTTGAAGACCGTGGCATTATCCAGTTCGGTCCTGCCGAAGGTTCTCAGGCCTGTGGTGAAACCGGCCCCGGCCGGATGCTGGAACCCATGGAATTGATTGAGAATCTTGCCGGGATGTTCAAGCAGGAAACACTGACCGGTCGTCGCGTTATCATTACTGCCGGCCCAACCCGTGAGGCAATCGACCCCGTTCGCTACATTTCCAACCACAGTTCCGGAAAAATGGGGTATGCCCTGGCCGAAGCGGCCGTGGAAGCCGGTGCGGATGTCACACTGATCAGCGGCCCCGTTAACCGGGAAACGCCGGATCGCGTTACCCGGATTGATGTCACCAGCGCCCGCGATATGCACCGTGCAGTCCATGAATCCATCGAGGGTTGCGATATTTTCATCAGTACCGCAGCTGTCGCTGATTACCGGCCCGATACCGAAGCCAACAACAAGATCAAGAAAGACCCCGAGGCCGCAGATGAAACCCTGCAGCTGACACTGGTCCGTAATCCTGACATCGTCGCCTCTGTCGCCGCCCTGGAACAGAAACCCTTTGTTGTGGGCTTTGCCGCAGAAACCTGCGACGTGATCAGTTACGCTACCGACAAACTGCACCGGAAAAAGCTGGACCTGATTGTCGCCAATGATGTCAGCGACAGCAGTATCGGATTCAACAGCGATGACAATGCCGTCACCGTCATCGGTCCGGACTTCGAGGATACGCTGCCACGGACATCGAAGCGCCAGGTCGCCCGGCAGCTTCTGGATATCCTGGCCCAGCGCTATCACGACAGGTCAGAGAACAACAGCACACGAGAGCACCATGCACAGACTGAAAGCCCGAATTCTTGATTCCCGCCTCGGCAGTGAGTTTCCGCTGCCGGCCTATGCGACCGATGGCTCCGCCGGCATAGACCTGCGCGCCTGCCTGGACGAGCCCCTGACGCTGGAACCCGGACAGACAGAACTGCTGCCCACCGGTCTGGCCATTCATATTGGCGATCCGGCCCTGGCGGCCATGATCCTGCCTCGCTCCGGCCTCGGCCATAAGCACGGCATTGTCCTGGGCAACCTGGTCGGCCTGATTGACTCTGACTACCAGGGTCAGCTGATGGTTTCCTGCTGGAACCGCGGCAATACCACGTTTACCGTGCAACCCGGTGAGCGGATTGCCCAGCTGGTGCTGGTTCCAGTGGTTCAGGCGGATTTTGAGATCGTGGAATCCTTTGAGGAAAGCGATCGCGGCGAAGGCGGTTTCGGCCACTCGGGTCGACACTGACGCCAACCGACCCCGCCATCTGGATGGTGGGGTCGAGCATTTTCAATAATAAAAACAGATACCGGGACAATGCAGTGAAAGGCCTCTTTGGGAAAGCGCGCGCCAGCAATCGACGTTCTCACTCCGCCTCCGACACACCGGAATCCCAGCCGCTCAGCTATCCCACCCCGCTGATAGCGATCGGCGTCCTGCTCTTGCTTGGATTATTTTCAGCACTTTACGTCTGGCAGACGCATGTCGAAGCACGTGCCACAGCAGAACAACAGGCCAACCAGCTTGGGCAACATATGGCCGACATTCTCAGCCGGGAACTCCGGTTGATGCAAGACAGCACAGACCGTCTAGCCGCACTGTCGCCCGTTGCAAAAGCATTTCAGTCACAGGATACAGTCCAGTTAACCAATCTCGGCAAGCTTCTGCTCGGCAGTCTGCCTGATGCCATTGACCTGCAGCTGAACCCCGCCCAACAACCTACCGGACAAGACACCAGCTTTGCCGCCCGAGAGATGATTCGCCGCTCCCAACGCGGCCAAACCGTGACACCGGAAGCTGCCCGCACCCAGCAGCAGTGGGTCATCAATACCGTCAGTCCGGTTATCGTCAATAATGAAAGACTTGGTACGCTACTGGTTGCCTACGACTTGCAACGCCTGCAAAGCGTCCTGAAGCTCAGCGATGCAACCCTGGGAGAGTGGCGACTGCTGCAAACGATCGACGGACCGGCACGGGAATTAGTCCGCGGTGGCACCACGCCAGCGTCAGATTCCCCCATTCTTGAATACTCACTGACGCAAACAGGTTGGAAACTGACCTTTCAACCCTCGTCGCACTGGATAGCATCGCACCAGCCTTCTCTGGCTTTCCTGCTGATCGCACTGGGCGCCATTATCCTAGTACCCGTATTGCTGGATCGCTTCTGGCGTAGCCAGAATCACCGCCTGATGGGAGACAATCATCTTCTGAAAACCCTGATCAGCGATATCAGTGACGGAAGAAATCCGAAAATTGGCGGCTATAAAGTGGCGATATTCCGCGAAATTGCACAAAACATACTGAATACTGCTACAGCATCGAAAATCGACCAATACCGGCAGGCATCCACAACACCGCTTGCATCGCCCCCCACTCCTGAAGTCTACTATGACCCGCTGGCCGAACCTCAGGCACACCAGACAACGGTTACTGTCGAGCAACCGTCCAGCACGCAGCCACTGCCGCCCAAAGAGGACATTACCGATGCATCTGATGATCCATTTGCAGCGCCCCTGTTTCAGGACAATGATTTGCTGGAACTGAGCCTTGCAGACGATCAATCACCGGATACACTCACCACGCCAACCGATGGCATGACAACCGGCGAAGCACCTTCTCCCGTTAGCAACACTGAGCAACCTGACACCGTGACCGCTCCAACACCACGTCCTGCTACGACTGCTCCTGCTTCCATATTTCGCGCCTATGACATTCGCGGCGTAGTCGGCGACGAGCTGACACCCGATACGGTGGAACTGCTGGGCCGCGCCATAGGCACAGAGGCTCAGGCCCGGGGCGAAACAACCCTCATTGTTGGTATGGACGGACGCTTGTCCAGTCCGGCTCTGCGCGACCAGCTGGTTGCCGGTATCACAGGCAGCGGCTGTGATGTCATTACTATTGGCACGGTGCCAACACCGGTTCTCTATTACGCCACCCATGAGCTGGGTGCTCGCTCCGGCGTCATGATTACCGGCAGCCATAATCCGCCCCAATACAATGGCTTCAAGATTGTTCTGGCCGGGGAAACCCTGGCCAATGAGGCGATCCAGGGGCTTTACCAGCGCATCATCAAGCAGGCGCTGAATTCCGGCGAAGGACAGGTCACTGAACACGACATCCTGGGCGACTACCGCCAGCGTATTCTGGATGACATCATCATCCAGCGCCCACTAAAGGTCGTGATTGACTGCGGTAACGGTGTGGCCGGTGTCGTAGCACCTGAGCTCTTTGAAGCACTGGGTTGCGAAGTGATTCCGCTCTATTGCGATGTTGACGGAAACTTCCCCAACCATCACCCGGATCCAGGAAATCCGGACAACCTGCAGGATATTGTCGCCAAAATCGCCGAAACGGGCGCCGATCTCGGCCTGGCATTCGATGGCGATGGTGACCGGGTCGGCTTAGTCACCAACCAGGGCCGCATCATTTTCCCCGATCGCCTGCTGATGCTGCTGGCAAAAGATATCGTGACCCGCAACCCCGGTTGCGATGTGATATACGACGTTAAATGTACCCGTCGACTCAACAGCCTCATCAGCAGCTACGGCGGCCGTCCCATGATGTGGAAAACCGGCCACTCCCTGATCAAAGCCAAGATGAAGGAAACCGGCGCCCTCCTGGCTGGCGAAATGAGCGGCCACATTTTCCTGAAAGAGCGCTGGTATGGTTTTGATGACGGTATTTACAGCGCGGCACGCCTGGTCGAAATTCTGTCAGCCCAAACACTGAGCGCCGACGAAGTCTTCAACAGTTTCCCGGACAGCGTCAACACGCCCGAGATCAACATCCAGGTCACAGACGAGAACAAGTTCTCCCTGATTGAGCAGTTCGCCAACAAGGGGCAATTCAAGGAAGGCAATGTGATTACCATCGACGGCGTCCGTGTCGAATTCCCCTGGGGCTGGGGCTTAGTGCGCGCCTCCAATACCACGCCCGTGCTGGTATTGCGGTTCGAGGCCGATGACAACCAGCACCTGGATCGGATCAAAACCCTGTTCCGCGAACAACTGAAAGCCGTTGACAATACCCTGCCGGTCAATTTCTGACCGACACAGGCGGAGCGACAATTCCGTATCGGAAGCAGCGCCAAAAAAGGCTATAAATAGCCGACTACAGGCATGGTCTGTTTTCTGATGCACCTGGCAGGGATGCACATAAAACAAGCGCTATAGTTCACGCTGCCGCTGACAGTCAGCCGTATTGAACGCGCAACTAACAGTCATGACCACCGGGAAGACCTTATGAGCCACACCGAGGACAGCACGATCCAGATCGCCAGCGTACTGACGGAAGCCCTGCCCTACCTGCAGCGCTTTGCCGGCAAGACCTTTGTGATCAAGTATGGCGGTAACGCCATGGAGAACGAATCCCTTCAAAATGGTTTCGCGCGCGATATTGTCCTCTTGAAAGCCATTGGCATTAACCCGGTCGTGGTGCATGGCGGCGGACCCCAGATCGGCGAGCTGCTCAAGCGACTCAACATCCAGTCCCGTTTTGTCGATGGCATGCGCGTGACTGACAGCGAAACCATGGATGTCGTCCAGATGGTGCTCGGCGGCCTGGTTAACAAGGAAATTGTCAGCCTGATCAATCGTAATGGCGGCAAGGCTATCGGTTTAACCGGCAAGGATGGAAATTTCATCAAAGCCCGAAAGCTGAAGATCCATCGGCAGACACCGGAAATGCAAGCACGGGAAATTATCGATATCGGCCTTGTTGGCGAAGTGGATGCCATCAATACCGATATTATTCAGATGCTGGAAAATTCAGATTTTATTCCGGTTATTGCACCGATTGGCGTTGATCACGAAGGGAAATCCTATAACATCAACGCCGATCTCGTTGCTGGTAAAGTGGCTGAAGTCCTGAATGCGGAAAAGCTGGTTCTCCTGACCAACACCCCCGGCGTACTGGATCAACAGGGCGAATTGCTGACCGGACTGACCGTCAACCGGGTTAACAGCCTGATTGCCGATGGCACCATCCATGGCGGCATGCTACCCAAGATTCGCTGCGCACTGGATGCCGTCAACAATGGCGCCCGCAGCGCACACATCATTGATGGCCGTGTCAAACATGCCGTATTGCTGGAAATCTTTACCGAACGCGGCGTCGGCAGCCTGATTACCAACCACCACGAGGAGATACCGCAATCATCACGATTTGCTGATGAGTGCTGTGTATCTGTCGAATAACGCTCAAGATCGCATACCCAATGGAAAAGGCACGCAATACCTCCCGTAAAGAGCCTCGCAAGGAATCCCGCAAGGAGCAGATACTCCAGGCCCTTGCCCATATGCTGGAAACCAGTCCGGGTGAGCGTATCACTACGTCTCGTCTGGCGCAGGAAGTCGGCGTCTCGGAAGCGGCGCTTTACCGGCACTTTCCGAGCAAGGCCAAGATGTTTGAGGGTTTGATCGAGTTTATCGAAGAAGCGATCTTTACTCGCATCACGCTGATCATCAAGGAAGAGCAATCAGCGCAGGATTGCTGCCGGAAGTTCCTGACCCTGCTGCTGGCATTTTGCGAGAAGAACCCGGGCCTGACCCGCATCCTGAATGGCGACGCCTTGGCTGGTGAAACGGAACGGTTACGACTGCGCGTTATTCAGCTGTTTGACCGCCTGGAAACTCAGCTTCGGCAGGTATTGCGCGATGCTGAAATCCACCAGGGCCTTCGCACCCGAATGACCCAGCAGGAGACGGCCAACCTGCTACTGGCAACGGCGGAAGGAAGAATCAGCCAGTATGTCCGCAGCGGCTTCAAGCGCAAGCCAACCGATAGCTGGAACGATCAGTGGGAATGCCTGAGCCTGGCGATTTTTCGGTAATACAACATAAAGGGGCAGCCAACTTCTCAGTTTTGACTGCCCCTTCTCACTAAATCACAGAATTACTGACGACTCAGCTGAACCACCTGATCGTCCAGCCTGACCAGCAGATCTTCATTTTCCAGCCGATCCAGCACCTGATAACGTTCTTCTCGCCCGATCGGAGAAGACTGACGGGTACCGTCATCCAACTGACGTTCCCGACGATGGTAAACCACCACGATACGGTTCGTGCGATCCAGCGACCAACGCCCCAACAATTGCTCTTCCTGTTCCAGCTGCTCTTTCATCAATAGAAAAGCGCCATCATCCCTGGCATGCCAGTAGCCAACGCCAGCTTCTCCTGTGTTCACAGGCTCCCAGCGTCCGATCAAATCCTGCGCTGTCAGGATCAGTTCACGGTTACGCTCGACCTCACTCATCTCTCCCAGCATTTGCCGGACAAGTTCACGCTTTTCGTTATAGTGCTCAGCTAGCAGGCTTTTTTCCTGCTCAAGTTTAGCAATCTTGTCCTGATGACGCGCAACCTGCGCATCAATACCCGCAAGCTCCTGCAGCAAACCTTCTGGCACACTTCGGCCTGAACGCTCTATGGCCGCCGCACGGGTTTCCTTGCCTTCACGTTGGACATGCAAACGCTGGATGCTGCCCTGCTCAATAGCAATCTGTGCATCCATTTCAGCCACCTGCCGGGCCTTGGCACGATCAACACCGTCGACACTGCCATACATTTTCAGCAGCTCTTGTCCTTCCTGCGCCCTGCGCTCGCGGGCGACTTTCTCCTGCTGCTCGCGAGACTGCTGCTGCACTCTTGCGCGTAACGCATCACCGGTCAACTCAGGCTCAATAACCTCAAGCACTTTTCCCTTACTATCAATAACCTCATACCCTGAACGGGCGTAGCGTAAGGGCACCTGGGTGGATATCACCAGCTGGCCATTTTCATCGTTATAGCGATACAACCGGATATCCGCAGACAAACCCACAGACACGAAAAGGCTGAAAATACAGCCTAAACCCAAAGCCCAGTATCTACCGGACAGAGAGCGAGCTTCCATTTTTCGTATTACTTGCCTGCCTGCGTTCATAGTCAGTCTTTTACTCAGTCATCAATGCCGTACTGGCTGCGATACGCTTCGATTGCACCGGCATATTGCTGCAATTTATCGTCTTCCTTAATAAACTCCAGCACCTGACGCAAAGTCACAATACTGGCCACCGGCACATTGAAATCCTGCTCTACCTGCTGGATGGCAGACAACTCACCCTGCCCGCGCTCCTGACGATCCAGCGCAATCAGGACCACACCTGGCTTCGCACCGGCCTGATCAATAATTGCCATCACCTCGCGAATAGCCGTACCCGCTGTAATGACATCATCAATAATGGCAATACGACCTTCCAGCGGTGCGCCCACGAGGTTACCGCCCTCACCATGATCCTTGGCTTCTTTACGGTTGAAGCACCAGGGCACATCTTTATCGTGATGATCCGCCAGAGCGACCGCCGTCGTCGATGCAAGGGGTATGCCCTTGTAAGCCGGCCCGAACATAACATCAAATTCAACACCTGCATCTACTAGCGCCTGGGCATAAAAGCGCCCCAGCTTGGCCAGCGCCAGACCGGTCTTGAACAAGCCAGCATTAAAGAAATAAGGAGATTTGCGGCCGGATTTCAGGGTGAACTCACCAAAACGCAACACATCGTGCTCAATGGCGAAGCGAATAAATTCACGCTGGTAGTCTTTCATGGTGCATCCCGTTAGTAATCAATGCGTATCATTTTATCACCCGGCAACCGCAGTAACATACGAGCAAATCTGCAAATACGTCTGACATATTTATGACGCCGGTGTACACCATCAAAGCCTTCATGACATAAACCCAAACTGATGGTTACCTTACGTTACACGGTGGTGTAACAGTAACAGAAAACGGTATCATATGGCCGCTAGCATTAAGGGCCCGGTATGAGAATAATCAGCTTCAATTGTGAAGGTATCAAAAACGCCACTGAGAATGGTTTTTTCGACTGGGCACTTGCCCAGGATGCAGATGTTATCTGTCTGCAGGACATCAGGGCCAGCGAGTCCGAACTGGCCGATCCGGTTTACACACCGGATGAGTATTTCAGCTATTTCTTTGACGGCTATGATCCTGAGAAAGAAAAAGGCGGTGTAGCACTTTATTCCCGCGTTCCACCCAAAGCGATCATCACCGGTCTCGGTTTTCCGGTCGCTGACAGTCAGGGTCTCTGCATCCAGGCAGACTTCGACAAGATCAGCATTGCCAGCCTGCTGGTACCGGAAGGTAATGCGGATGATGACTCCCAGAATGTGAAATTCAAATTCATGGAGGATTACCTCCATTATCTCGACAAACAACAGCGTAAACGTCGGGAGTTCCTGATCTGTGGCACCTGGCAGGTTGCCCACCGTAAGATAGACGTTGCCAACTGGCGTGATTTCCAGTCGACATCCGGCTTCCTGCCACCCGAGCAGGCATGGATGGATGAAATCACCGGTCCACTGGGTTATGTGGATACCTATCGTGAAGTCGACCGCGAAAGTGGCAAGTTCACTTGGTGGGAAGATGACAGACTACGCGACAAAAATATGGGCTGGCGGTTCGATTACCAGATGGCTACGTCTGGCATGCGTCATCGTGTTCTGAACGGCGGCATTTATACCGGGGAAGCCTTTTCCCGGCACGCCCCTGTCATCATCGACTACGAGTGGGAACTCTCGTTCTGACGAATAAAAAAGCCCGGTTAAACCGGGCTTTTTTATTGCGAGATAAATCTCAGTATATCAAGGGGCTTCCAGCGCCTGACGCTGAATAGTCAAAATTTCATCAATCCCCTGCTTTGCCAGCTGCATCATGGCATCCATCTGCGCCTGATCGAATGGCTCACCTTCGGCCGTTCCCTGAATCTCAATAAATCCACCTTTTTCGGTCATGACAACGTTCATGTCAGTTTCCGCATTGGAATCTTCCGGGTAATCCAGATCCAGCACCGGATTGCCGTTGTACATGCCAACAGAGATTGACCCAATCAGCTGCTTGAACGGATCATTGCGGATCAGCTTGTTGCGCTGCATATGGCGGATGCAATCTACCAGCGCCACACAACCGCCGGTAATAGAGGCCGTACGGGTGCCACCATCGGCCTGAATTACGTCACAATCGATGGTGATTGTGTTATCACCCAGCATCTTCAGATCAACCGCAGCCCGCAGTGAACGACCAATCAGACGCTGAATTTCCAGGGTACGTCCGCCCTGACGGCCGCGGGCCGCTTCGCGTCCGGTGCGATCGCCGGTCGCTCTGGGCAGCATCCCATATTCTGCTGTCACCCAGCCCTGCCCCATGCCTTTCAGCCAACGTGGCACACTGCGTTCAAGACTGGCGGTGCAGATCACTTTGGTATCCCCAAACTCCACCAGCACGGAACCCTCGGCATGCTTGGTATAGCCACGGGTAATCCGAATATCACGCAACTGATCTGCCGCTCTTCCACTTGGACGCATAACTTGTCTACCTGTTTAAACAGCGTATGAAAAATACAGTGGACGGATTATAACGAACATCCACCCCGAAGCAGAATCCGTTCATTACGACGCCACGGCATGTCCCAACTATCACCGTTGCGTCATCCAGTTTAGAATTAACGGTTTTATTCACCGCCAGGCATCGACTGTCGCAACCCCTTCAGAACGACTGAAGATTGACCGGTTTCACCGGAACCGGCAGGCACTCCCTCCTGGATAGCATGAGATACAGGCCAATGACCGCAAGCATGACCGCCTTCGCCCGGGTTGAAACCAGCCATGATTGGGGCAGTCTCGTATGGGAAATTCGCTCCGTGAATCATCGTTATCTGGAGCCCCATTTCCGGCTGCCGGAAACCATGCGCGATATTGAATCTCGCCTTAGGGAAATGCTGCGTCGCAACCTGAATCGCGGCAAGGTCGAATGCAGCCTGCGAGTGATGCCATTGGATAACGCCCATTCACTGAGCCTGAACACCTCAGTTCTGAATGACCTGAATACTGCCCTGGAACAAATCAAGCAGCATATTGACCGCGTTGCCAAAACCAGTCCGATGGATATTCTGCGCTGGCCCGGCGTTCTCAAACAGGACGAAACCGATATCAAGGAAATCCAGCTGAACGCATTACAGGCTTTCGAACAGGCATTGAACCAGGTCCGAGAAACACGGGCTCGCGAAGGGGCTGAACTTAAGCAGTTCATTCTGCAACGTATCGACAGCGTAGAAGAAGAAGCCGGAAAAGTGCGTCAGCAGATGCCCGTACTGCTCCAGGCCCAACGGGATAAAATCATTCAGCGCCTTGAAGATGCCCGGGTAGAAACCGACCCTAACCGGTTGGAGCAGGAACTGGTCTTTCTGGCCCAAAAAGCCGATGTGGACGAAGAGCTGGATCGCCTGACCACCCATGTCACCGAAGTTCGCCGGGTACTCAACAGCGACAACGGCGCTATTGGTCGTCGTCTGGACTTCCTGATGCAGGAGCTCAACCGGGAAGCCAACACCCTGTCATCCAAAGCGATTGATGCCGGCACGACACAGTCTGCGGTGAACCTGAAGGTCCTCATCGAGCAGATGCGTGAACAAGTCCAGAATATTGAATAAAAACAGTGTGTTGTAAAAATAAAAAAGAGAGTTACACACCTTACTCACAGGTTTGCCAACGACTTATCAACAAGCCTGAAGCACCTTCTTTCGGGACTTCAGGCCAAAATACGAACAAGTTATCAACAGGGCAGACCTGACAAGAAATATCCCGTGATGCAGGCAGAGCCGCCATCACGGAGCTAACCTTAAACAGATAGTAAACAGGTTTTTTGTACAGGCATGAGCAAAGGCACGCTTTACATCATTGCAGCCCCTTCCGGCGCAGGAAAAACCAGTCTGGTAGCGGCACTGGTGGAATCGACCTCGCATATCTGCGTATCCGTTTCCCACACAACCCGTGCGATGCGCCCCGGCGAAGTTGACGGTGTTAACTACCACTTTACCTCTGTCGACGAATTCAAGGCGATGATTGGGCAGAATGCCTTTCTCGAACATGCTGAAGTCTTTGGCAACTACTACGGCACCTCTCAAGCCTGGGTCGAGGAACAGCTGAATCAGGGCAAGGATGTCATCCTGGAAATTGACTGGCAGGGTGCCCAGCAGGTTCGTCGCCTGATGCGTGATGCCGTCAGCCTGTTTATCATTCCGCCGTCAAAGCAGGCACTGCACGAACGTCTGGTCGGACGCAAGACCGATGATGCCAGCGTCATCGAAAAAAGAATGAACCTGGCCGTCAACGAAATGTCGCATTACGGCGAGTTTGACTACCTGATCATTAACGACCAGTTCGATGATGCACTGTTTGATCTGAAAGCGATCGTCCGTGCACAACGTCTGGCCATGCCGTTCCAGCAGACATATCGGCAAGCACTACTGCGTGAGCTATTGTCATAATCTGCTGTGTTTCAGTAAAATCACTCTTTACACACTCATTAATGCTGGTTAGTTCCAGCCTGATATAGACCGGAGCATAACGTGGCCCGAGTAACCGTAGAAGACTGCCTCGAAAACGTCGACAATCGCTTTGAGCTTGTAATGGCCGCTTCCAAGCGTGCCCGCCAGCTGACCATCGGCGGCAAGGATCCCAAACTGCCTTGGGAAAACGACAAGCCCACTGTCATGGCCCTGCGTGAAATCGCTGAGGGCGTCATCGATCCCAAGGCGCTCGACAAGGAAGAGCAGGACGACGACGAAGCCGCACTGTTCCTCGGTCTTGAGTAAACACGCCTGACTGGTGGTTATGACCGCTCCCTGATCAGGCTTCTACTGAACCAAACTGACGGCGGCCGCTGTGCCGTCAGCAGCTGAACATGCAGTAATCGCGATACCGGGGAGCGGACGGCTCCAACCAGCGGATCTCTGTAGCCGTAACCAACAGATGAAGTAGCTGCTGCAACCGTAAACCGGTACCGTGAGCGTTCAGCGACCCAGAAGCCTGTAGCCAAAGGAGGCGGGCATTGCCGACCATTGACAGTCTTGCCCATCGTCTCAAAGCCTATCTGAACACAGACCAGATCAATCTGGTCAAGCGTGCCTATTACTATGCGGAACAGGCACACGACGGTCAGAAACGCCGTTCCGGCGAACCTTATGTCACCCATCCCCTGGAAGTCGCTGGCATCCTGGCTGATATGCACATGGATCATCAGAGCCTGATGGCCGCCATGCTGCATGATGTCATTGAAGACACCGGAATAGGAAAAGATGCCATTCGTGACCAGTTCGGCGACGTTGTCGCCGAGATCGTCGACGGTGTCAGCAAACTGACCCACATGCAGTTTGAGGACAAGACACTGGCGCAGGCGGAAAATTTCCAGAAAATGGCGCTCGCCATGGCTCGGGATATCCGTGTCATTCTGGTCAAGCTCGCGGATCGCCTGCACAACATGCGCACCTTGGGCGTACTGCGTCCCGAAAAGCGTCGCCGTATCGCCAAGGAAACCCTCGATATCTACGCACCGATCTCCCAGCGCCTCGGTATGCACCAGATGCGTATTGAGTTCGAGGATCTCGGCTTCGCAGCCATGCACCCCATGCGCTCGAACATGCTCACCCATGCGGTGCGTAACGCGCGGGGAAATCGATCTGAAATTGTCACGAAAGTCGTCGATTCGATCACAAACAGGCTCGAAAAACAGGGATTGAACGGCCGTGTTATGGGCCGTGAAAAGCATCTGTACAGCATCTACAAGAAGATGAAAGTACAGCGTAAATCCTTCAGCGAAATCATGGATGTCTTCGGGATTCGCATTATCGTAGACAGCATTGATAGCTGTTATCGCTGCCTCGGTTTGGTTCATAACCTGTTCAAACCTATACCGGGGCGCTTTAAGGATTACATCGCCATCCCCAAGGCCAATGGTTACCAGTCACTCCACACCACGCTGTTTGGTTTGCACGGTATTCCGGTCGAAGTCCAGATCCGCACCCAGGAAATGGAAGACATGGCCAATAACGGCATAGCCGCGCACTGGCTCTACAAATCCGGTGATGAGGCACTACTGGGTTCTCGCGACCGTACCCGTGTCTGGCTACAGAATCTGCTGGAGCTGCAGCAGAAAGCCGGCGACTCCCTCGAATTTATCGAAAACGTCAAGGTCGACCTGTTCCCGGATGACACCTACGTCTTCTCTCCACAAGGTGACATTCTCGAACTTCCCCGGGGCGCAACCCCTGTCGATTTTGCCTATGCCGTCCATACTGACATCGGTAGCAGCTGTGTCGCCTGCCGGATCGACCGCAAACTGGCCTCTCTGAGTCAACCCCTGGATAGCGGTCAAACCGTCGAGATCATCACGGCGCCGGGCGCGCGGCCCAATGCGGCCTGGCTGAACTTTGTTACCACCAGTAAGGCGCGGTCCAATATCCGCCATTATCTGAAAAATCAGAAACGCACTGAATCCATCGCCCTGGGTCGCCGTCTGCTCAGCAAGGTGCTGACCCCCATGGGCATCCGGCTGGAAGAGATGGAGAAAGCCGATATCAGCCGCACGCTGTCACATACCGGCTTCGACAAACTGGATGACCTGCTGGAAGACATCGGTCTGGGTAATCGCATGGCCTATCTGGTTGCCCGCCATCTGGCTGACACCCACGAGTCCATGGCGCACCAGATGGATCTCTCCAATCCGGAGAAACCTCTGACGATTCGCGGTACAGAAGGCATGGTGATCAGCTTTGCCAAGTGTTGCCATCCGATTCCCGGCGACCCAGTCGTGGGCCATGTCAGCTCCGGTCGAGGCCTGGTCATTCACACCGACTCCTGTCGGAATATCACAGAAATTCGCCATAACCCGGAAAAAATTCTGGAAGTGGACTGGGACAAGAATGTTCATGGTGAATTCTATGTCGACCTGGAAGTCTCTTTCGAACAGCTCCAGGGCATGATTGCCTCGCTTGCCACCACAGTGACAGCCGCTGAAGCCAGTATTGAGAAGATCAGTGTCGAGGAAAAAGACGCCCGCCTGAGCCAGGCACAGCTGCTGATCAAGGTGAAAGACCGGGTGCATCTGGCCATGGTGATCAAGCGACTACGCACAATTCGTGGGGTTACCTCCATCTCTCGCCGCCGAGAAGCGTAACCCTCCTTCGACGCCTTACCTCCAACTAAATGGTCACTCCCCGGAACCTTCGCGGTTCCGGACGCTCCAATACAGTAATAACTGAATGAAAGGAGAGTGACATGAACACAGATTCAATGGATCGGCTGACTGCCGCAGTGATCGACTGCTTTATCCTGAATAATGGTTTTGCCTTGCCCACAGAAGGGGGCTGGCAGACACTCCAGCTGATCCCGCAAACCTCTCTTTACAGTATTGATATGCCTGATTTTCTGGAGGCCGACGGTCTGTACCGGCACTGGCAAATCCTGAAAGAACGTGAGCAGCAGCACAACACATGAGGTTTGCGCGTTATGCACTTACTCCATGCCACTTCCAGATATATTACGCCGCAGGATGACCAACTTCACAAACTGACCTAGGCTGTCTCCACCGCCTTTATGCCGTTGGAGACAGTTCATGAAAACGTTCATTTATGCCCCGCTAATTACAGTAGCTATCAGCCTTTCCAGTCTTACGTTTGCCGACTACACCGGTCCCGGTGCCGGCGGAGAGCCGACCAGTGTTGCTGCTATCAACAAGGCCCCCAAAGATGACATGTATGTGGTGCTTGAAGGCAAGCTGCTGCAAAAAAAGAAACACGAAACCTACATCTTCAGCGACGATACCGGGGAGATTCCTGTCGAGATTGATGACCGGCTGATGCCAGCGCAAAATATCAATGAAAAGAGTGTGGTGGAAATTCGGGGTGAAGTGGATGCCGGCGTTATGGAAACCCCGGAAATAGATGTGAAGGAAATCCGCGTCATTAAACCATGACAAACATTACCCACTAGCAAAGGGACTTGCATCATCCTCTAGCGGACTGAAAGCACCTTCCACGATATTGAACCGGGCAGAAATTCCGGACGCACTTAATAACGCCATTTTCTGCCATCACAACGGGTACTCTCGTGCCCCATAATACTCAATAAGCCTATGGGTGTATCAACCCTTCCATAGTCAAAGCAGACATATTTGTCTTGGTCTGCCCCTGCAGGTTCGACGGTTCGTGTACCCACCTCATACCAGCACTCCGGACCACTGCCAAACATGTAACAGTTATCCCTCAGCCAGTATGTCTTAACAATGATGTCTTTTACCGGGTTTTCATAACCCGGCGATGATGGCTGATTCAGGATACGCTCATCGTCAGGCCCCTGTATGCGCTCATCTATTGTGCTTTTCCCGTTCCTGAAATTAACAATAAAAACCACCTTGCCATACCATTTCCCGATATTCAGAACATTTATATGGGTCACCTTCCAGTCTGACGGTTCTTCAGGAACTGATGGGGGCGTAACTGGTGGCAACACTGGAGGGTTAGGCAATAGAGGTGGGTTTACCGGAGGTGGTACAACCGGGGGATTTAAGGGCGGCGACGTAGGATCAGGTGGCGCAACAACAATCGCGACAGGGCCCGGTGCAGGCGGAACAGGTTGCGCCGGCGGGATATCAACAGGATTCTTCACACAGGCATTGTCACACTCATGCCAATCCATTTGATGATTAATCAACTTTCCATACAACGTAAAAACCCTCTGTACAGAACTCTCAGGGAAGGCTTCTCGTTTGAAATAAACATTAATTCGATACTGGTCCGGACTGTCCAGCTGCGTTTCTGCCCGCTGCACATACTTCAGATCACTGTATGTTCTGTTAATCGGCGGGGGAAAGACTCTTTTCGAGGCAATGTGCACATCAATGCTCTGCCTGATCTCATAAGCAAGACGTGCCGCTTCTTCAATCTTGGCCTTGTCAGAAAACCCCTTATAAGTGAACAAGGCATAGGCAATAATAATGGCCAGAATCAAGACTACGAACATCACTTCAATCAGGTTATAGCCTTGAATAGTTTTTTGATTCATTTTCACAAGCGCCTTGCCTTTTCCATGGAACACGCGCAGTTAACATTCTATCTATCACTTCCTAAGTTAAGCAGTCATTCGCACATTCAATGAAGAATTTGCAGGCATCGATTTAAGCCTGTCTGAATAGAGCAACCCACGGTTTCCTCCAACTTTGGTATAGTCTTTCTACGAACAAGAAACAGCGACCAGTGAATCAGGATTCTACTTATGAGCAACAAGCAGATTATCCACACCGACAAAGCGCCTGCCGCCATCGGCACTTACTCCCAGGCCGTCAAGGTGGGAACAACGGTTTACCTGTCCGGTCAGATCCCACTGGTGCCGGAAACCATGGAAGTGGTGGATGGTGATTTCACCACTAAAACCCATCAGGTTTTTCGTAACCTGCAGGCGGTCGCAGAAGCCGCTGGCGGCAGCCTGCAAGATGCAGCCAAGATCACTATCTACCTGACGGATCTCGGCAACTTCCAACTGGTCAACGAAGTCATGGCGCAATACTTCGAACAGCCTTATCCGGCACGAGCAGCCGTTGGTGTCAAAGAGTTACCCAAAGGCGTTCCCGTTGAGATCGAAGCGATTCTGGAACTCAACTAAGGCTTAGCAACGCCCGATACCCCTCCCGGAAAGAAGGATAAAGAAAGCAATAGCCTGCTTTCTTTATCCGGGCATTGGAACAACGCTTACAACCACGGGAAGGAACATCGTCTCCAGGTTTCACCGTGATCGCCAGCTGCTTCGCCAGCCAGTCAGTCACTTCATGCATGGGTGCCGGATCATCATCAATACCCAGGTACAATGTGTCTACATTGTCTCCCTGGCGATCCTTCTCAATTAAATGGTGCAACATCCCGGCGCAGTCATCCGCATGAATACGGTTGCCATAGACAACCGGTGTCTTTGGGTATCCCTGACCGCTTTTTACGCGTCGTAAAAGATAATCTCGTCCAGGACCATAAATCCCGCCAAACCGAATACTGGTAGCGGGAACACCCGCCTGCTGAAGCTGCGCTTCGGCCTCCAGCATGACCTGTCCCGAAAACGCCGTCGGTGATGTGTCTGACAGCTCATCGACCCATTCCCCCGTATTCTGGTGATAAACTGCCGTGCTGGAGGTAAAGAAAATGCGCTTTGGCAATGTCTTCATCGAAGTGGCTTTAGCTAAAACATGTCGTAAACCCTGCAGATAAACCGCGCGGTAAACTGACTCATCACGTCTGCCTGCCGCAGCGCAATACACCAGGTAATCTATAGCTTCCGGCCATTCTCCCAGATGGGCATCACCGGCGGTTAGATCACCTGCCACCGCTTTAACGCCTGTTGGCAGCAGGTTGGGGTTACGACGAAGTCCCCAGACGGCAAACTGGTCAGTTGCCAGTAAGCGCTCTGCCAAGCGACTTCCTACATCTCCACAGCCCGCGATGAAAACCCTTATCTTTTCTGCCATTGCACTGTTGCCAAAGTCGTTTACCATGGCAGGACATTGTAATAGAAATTTTCAATGGGCTGCAGCCGGCCCCGTAGCAATACTGTTTATTTTTACAGTACAATAGCGACCATGACACTGACAGAACTTCGATACATCGTAGCCCTCGCCCAGGAGCGGCATTTTGGCAAAGCCGCCGAGCGCTGCTTTGTCAGTCAACCGACGCTCAGTGTTGGTGTGAAAAAGCTGGAAGATGAACTGGGCATTGCTATCTTTGAGCGCAGCAAAACTGCGGTCCGCGTGACACCGCTGGGTGAAAAGGTCATCGAACAGGCACAGAAGGTGCTCGAAGAAACCAGCGCGATCAAGGAAATCGCCAGCATGGGCAAGGATCAGTTATCCAGTCCATTGCGTGTCGGTGCCATTTACACGATCGGCCCTTACCTGTTTCCACACCTGATTCCTCAACTGACAAAAACGGCGCCGACAATGCCACTTTATATTGAGGAAAATTTCACTGCGGTCCTGCGCCAGAAACTCCGTATGGGTGAACTGGACGCCATTATTATTGCTCTGCCGTTTACCGAACCGGACGTCGTGACCAAACCCCTTTACGATGAACCGTTTACCGTACTGATGCCCGGTAGTCACCCTTGGGCTAAGCAAAAAACCATCGATCCTCTCAACCTTCAGGTAGAGGATGTGCTGATGCTGGGTGAAGGCCACTGTTTCCGTGATCAGGTACTGGCCGCCTGCCCTGCTTTGACCAATAAGAAAGATAATACCCAAAGCAATAGCGGCCATATGGATATAGAAGCCAGTTCACTGGAAACGATCCGCCACATGGTCGCTTCAGGGATGGGCATCACGGTTCTGCCAATGTCCGCTGCCGATGACCGGCACTATGCTGAAGGATTGCTGACCACCCGCCCCTTCAAGTCGCCTGCACCATCAAGAACGGTAGCGCTTGCCTGGCGAGCCAGCTTCCCGCGCACCAAGGCCATCGACGTGCTGGAACAAGCCATCCGTCTGTGTTCTACCCAGCCCATCAAAGGCAAACCTGTTAAAAGGTAGTCCCGGCCATGGCGGATAAACTGCATGAAGTTCCGGTCACCAGTCTGAAAGGCGTAGGCGCTGCGCTGGCAGACAAACTCGCAAAGATCGGGATTCATACCCTGCAGGATCTGCTCTTTCATCTGCCGCTGCGCTATCAGGATCGTACCCGGATCACACCGCTAGGCGCCCTTCAATTCGGAATGGATGTGGTTATCCAGGGCACGGTTGTGGCCGCCGACATCATCAATGGTCGCCGACGCAGTCTGCTCTGTCGGGTTCAGGATGGCACCGGCTCCATCAGCCTTCGGTTTTATCACTTCAGTGGCGCCCAGCGTAATGCCATGAAACGGGGCGCCATCATACGTTGCTTTGGCGAACCCCGCCGGGGTGCCAGCGGCCTGGAGATGTACCACCCGGAATACCGCATTGTCTCTGATGATCAAACGACAAGCGTTGAAGATACCCTGACGCCCGTCTACCCCAGTACAGAAGGCCTGACCCAACAGCGTTTGCGTGCACTCTGCAGTCAGGCATTGGGGTTTATGCATCATGCAGAGGCGCTGCAGGAATGGCTTCCCGCTGCCCTGCTCAGCGCCTATCAACAGTGGCCCCTGGTGGAAGCCATACGCTACCTTCACAACCCACCGCCGGATGCTGACATAGAGACCATGCTGGAAGGACAGCATCCCGCCCAGCAACGTCTGGCCTTTGAAGAGCTACTGGCCCATCACCTTAGCCTGCAGAAAATACGCTACCGTATTCGTCGACAAGAAGGGCATCCTATGCCTGCCCGGCAAAAATTGACGACACAATTCCTCGAACAGTTACCGTTCAAGCCAACCGGTGCGCAGCAACGTGTCGCCAAAGAGATCGGTCAGGATCTCAGCCAGTCCGCCCCCATGCTTCGTCTGGTGCAGGGAGATGTCGGCTCAGGCAAAACCGTTGTCGCTGCATTGGCCGCTTTGCAGGCTGTCGAAAATGATTTCCAGGCTGCCTTAATGGCGCCTACCGAAATTCTGGCGGAACAGCATTACACGAATTTCAGCCAGTGGCTGCGGCCGCTGGGGATCACCGTCGCCTGGCTGACCGGTAAAACCAAAGGCAAAAAACGTGAACAGCAGCTGGAGCTGATCCGCACCGGTGAGGCGGCTGTCATTATTGGTACCCATGCCCTGTTCCAGGAAGACGTCATCTTTAACCGTCTTGGTCTGGCCATTATTGATGAGCAACACCGCTTTGGTGTCCATCAACGGCTCGCCCTGAAAGAGAAAGGGCATGGCGCCACGCCACATCAATTGATCATGACTGCGACCCCCATCCCGCGCACGCTGGCCATGAGCGTCTACTCAGATTTGGACTGTTCCGTCATTGATGAGCTTCCTCCCGGACGCACACCGGTCAACACCATTGTGATCAGCGATGACCGTCGCGACCAGATTATTGAACGGGTTCGCAGCGCCTGCCTGGAAGGCCGCCAGGCCTACTGGGTCTGCACATTGATTGAGGAATCCGAAGCATTGCAGTGTCAGGCGGCTGAAGTCACTGAGGAGCAACTACGGGAGTTATTACCTGAGCTGTCCATCGGGTTAATCCATGGTCGAATGAAAGCGACTGAAAAGGCTGAGGTCATGGAAGCATTCAAGGAGGGCCACCTGCACCTTCTGGTGGCGACTACGGTCATTGAGGTTGGCGTCGATGTGCCCAATGCCAGTTTGATGATTATCGAAAATCCCGAGCGCCTCGGGCTTGCCCAGCTCCATCAGCTTCGCGGCCGGGTCGGGCGGGGGAAAGTCGCCAGTCACTGCGTCCTGATGTACCACGGCCCGCTATCCCAACAGGGGAAAGAGCGTCTGCAGGTCATGCGTGATTCCACAGACGGCTTTGTTATTGCCGAAAAGGATCTGGAATTACGCGGCCCCGGCGAAGTCCTCGGCACCCGCCAGACCGGTATGATTGATTTCCGGGTCGCAGACCTGCAGCGCGATGAACAGCTCCTCGACACCGTCAAGCAAGCTGCCAGCTTGCTCATGACTGAACATACGGAAAGCATCGAACCACTGATCCGCCGCTGGCTGCCACAAGGCGACCGCTACGCCGAAGCCTGATACTCCGCTATCGAAAAAGTGCCATACAAGATTACGAATAGCGTCAATCAAATCAGTGGCAGGAAATTATGCCAGGATTTTTATTTCCCCAAACGATTAAACAACTTCCCAGCAAGCCATATACAAAAGGCGCACCAAACCAGCACTATAAGCAAACCAATAATCACTCCCGGCGATCCCCAGCCCCAAGAAAGAGCAAAATACATTCCGCCAAAAGCGTTTAAAGGATTGAGCAACTCCAAACCTCTCACGCTCAAAATGTACTCAAATGAGCGGCTCGGCGCCCCAAGCAGATTATTAATAATGGTTAGGGTAAACAGCGCAAAAAAGATACCTACCGCGATGTGCTTCAATTTCCGATATTTTGCCATGTCCCTGGCCTCCTACGCATTGAGTAACTATTTCCTTAAGTAAATCATTTTGTTTCAATTATAAAAGCCCCAACCAGGGGCTAAGAGTGTAATGCTATAAACTGGAATCTTGTTCCTTCAGCATACACTACAAGAGAGCATTACTGGCACGTCAATAAGGACAGTTAGGGCTGCAACAGAGCGCAACCCAAACAAACTAATAGCCACAGCTCACTCAAAAAGTTGCGCACACCAATGATCACGCAAGATGCAGCACCGGTGTCATGGCGATCAAACCATCAAGCGGCTTTTTTAGATTCTGCGCTTTTTGACTTTTTCTTTTTACCGGGCTTCAGGTACTTGGTCAGGGACTGGAACCACATAACCAGCGCAGGGTTACCCTGGATAACGATATCCCTGTCCTGAATCCCCTGCATGAAGGCAACCTGGGCATTCTTGGCCGTCAGCGCCTTCAGCCCTTTCTCTGCAGAGGTGAAATTGATGGCAAACGCCGGGGAATCAACGGAACCACTCCGTGCGCGGACACGCTCATCCTTCACAATGTAATGGCGGGCAACACCATCATCACTGGTAATCTGAAATACCAGATCTTTGTCTTCCAGCTTTTTCCGGAAATCCGGGTTAGTGCGGCTGGCGCGTGCCATTAACAAGCCCAGCGCCCAAAGCAGCAAGCGAAATTTCATTCTAAGACTTCCCCGTGGGTGTTTCCTGATTCAGCCGAGGCATTCTAGCGGGTGACAACAAGATGTACAGTGGCAGGGATAGTGTGAGGGTCAACATCAAGGGTCAGTGACAAGACGACATACTGGCCGGCTTATGGCCGGCCAGATAACAGGAATCAGTCGTTTACTGCTTCCTTGAGCGCCTTGCCGGGCTTGAAGCCAACCGTCGTGCTGGCCTTGATCTGGATAGGTTCGCCGGTCTGTGGGTTTTTACCCATGCGAGCACCACGCTCACGGGATTCGAAAGAACCGAAGCCGATCAGGTTCACTGATTCCTTACGCTCAAGCGCCTTGGTGATTTCATCAAGGAGAATGTTCAGTGCGTCAGTGGCTTTGTCTTTGGTGAGATCAGCTCGGTCAGCGATAGCATCAACAAGGTCTGGTTTGCGCATATTTTCCCTCTCGACTCCTTGGAGTATTTTTTTCTTCTTTTGGGTTTTCCATACCGGGCCAATTCCTGTACCCGGAGAGAAAGCTGTCTTACACCGTGTGTTGTGGTGCAGAACTCAACCTTAAAACAGTCCAGTACTGCAGGGCAATACCCTGAAGCCCTCTATTCTCTGGAAAAACTGTCAAATTATCGAAACATTGACTGAAAAAGCACAACAGGTAGTTTGTCAGTGAAACCCACAACTCGATATATGGGATTTTGATTTTTTCTTTACGAAACCAGCCTCATCTCAAAATCCTGCTTGCCGGTGCCGCAATCCGGGCACAGCCAGTCCTCTGGTACATCCTCCCAGCGCGTGCCCGGCGCGATGCTATCGTCCGGCCATCCTTCTGCCTCATCATAAATAAATCCACAGATGACACATTGCCACTTGCGCCATCTCTCTGGCAACGTGCTACCAGCTTGCAAGCTTGATGACATAACACACTACGCATCAGTGCATTACAGACCACGGGCAAAAGGTGCGGTTAATGTCGCAGTATCGATGGTATGTGCATTCACGACGTAACCGGTAAGCGCACCAGATGCATCCTTAGGCACACTGACTTTATCCACATCAAGTGCGTGCAAGACAAACTCATAAAGGTGCACACTACCTTGTGGTGGACAGGGGCCACCATAGCCATAAAAGCCATAGTCGTTTCGCATCTGCACAGCGCCTTTAGGCGCAACCTTTCTGTTAACGTCACCCGCACCTTCTTTAAGCGACGTCTCGCTGGCAGGAATATTGATCATCTGCCACTGCCAGAAACCACTGCCTGTCGGCGCATTCGGGTCATACACCATCAATGCAAAGCTTTTCGTGCCAGGAGGTGCTCCCGTCCAGCTGATAGCAGGCGACACATTACTGCCATTGCAGCCAAAGCTGTTGTATTCCTGTTTCTTGGCCATCATGCGTAGCGGTGAAATATCCTGGCTGTTAAGCCGAAAGTTTTTTTCCTGGGGTGTCGATGCACAGGCCGGTAATGACAACGCGACCGCACCTAACAGGAGACCCGTTAAACATTCCGTTTTCATGGTGATACTCATCAGGATGGGCGGTATGACAGGGAAATTCCCCGTTGCCAGGCAGGTCTTCTAACGGTGAAAACAGCTGACAACGAAGTACTGCAAGATAAACGACATTTGCCAAAAGAAGATGGCACATAATCGTCATATGGCAAGTCGATCGATTAACAAACGGTCAACACTGGATCACCGTTATCAGGCGCACTCCCGTCTTACAGCAGGAAAACGACAGGAGAACGTGCTGCCCTTACCCGGTTTACTGCTGACATCCAGCACTGCATTGTGACGCAGCAAGACATGCTTGACGATGGCCAGCCCCAGGCCCGTACCACCGGTTTGAGAATGACGCCCCTTGTCCACCCGGTAAAAGCGTTCCGTCAACCTGGGCAGGTGTTGTGGATCAATACCAATGCCGTTGTCCTTCACCTGCAGCGTGGCGCCATAGCTGTTCTCCAGCCAGCGAACCTTGATGTCGCCGCCTTCCGGCGTGTATTTAACGGCGTTGTAGACCAGATTGGAGAAGGCACTGCGCAACTCCTCCCGGTTTCCGGTCAAACAGGCATGATCAGGACAATCCAGCTTCACCTTGTGTTTGCCATGACTGTATGCCAATGCATCATGCACAACCGTGTCCAGCAGCTCATGAATATTAACGGAGTTCTGATCCAGCTGGCTATCGGAGGTTTCCAGCCTGGACAGCGTCAAAAGATCACTGATGATATTCTGCATCCGCTCAGCCTGGGTCAGCATCTGTGTCAGTGCACGTTTCCAGACCGGCGGCGCTTTATCCGGCATTAACTCCAACCCGTCCTGCATGGTTTCCAGATAACCGGTAATGACCGTCAATGGCGTACGCAATTCGTGGGACACGTTGGCCACAAAGTCTTTACGCATCACCTCAAGCTGATGCAGGCGGGTGATATTCCGCACAACCACAAGTCGGTTATTCGTCCCATAAAGCGTGATGGAATATTGCAGCCGGATGCTCTCAATAACTGGAGAAGGTAATTCCAACGGTTCGTTATAGGATTTTTGTTCGAAGTAACGAATAAACCGGGGATCACGAATGAGGTTGGTAATGTGTTGTCCCTGGTCGTCGGGAGAACGGAAACCCAGTAATTGTTCCGCAGCCGGATTCCACCATTCAATACAACCATGGCTGTTGACCATGACAATCGCATCACTGAGCGCCCCGGTGGACGCCTGCACCCGATCAATCACCGCCTGCAATCGACGCCGAGATTTCTGCTGCCGACGTTGCAGACGATAAATATTATCGAAAATAGCACCCCAAAGACCGCGGCTGGTAGGCGGTTCGTGCTCTGAGAATTCACTGGCTTCCAGCCAGCGGCCCAGGCGAAACATCTGAATCAACGTCCAGACCAGGTAGCCGGAAACACCGAGCAACAAACATAAAGTCATCTGGTCGGTGACCAGACCCAGCAACAGGCAGGCACCCAGCAATAGCACCAGCCGCCGGACAACAGCAGACTGCCAGTTACGATTCACGTTGGATCAACCCTTTACGATGACAATCCCTGTAGATCATCCTCAGCCAGGATGCAGGAATTCGACTTATGATTCAGACGATCAGGCCCGCGTAGAAAAACGGTACCCGGTACCCCTGACAGTCTGCACCAAACGCTCATACTCACTGCCCAGCGCCTTACGCAACCGGCGGATATGAACGTCAACCGTGCGTTCTTCCACGTAGACATTACCGCCCCAGACATGATCAAGCAACTGGCCCCGGGTATAAGCCCGTTCCTGGTGGGTCATGAAGAACTGGAGCAGGCGGTATTCGGTCGGCCCCATATCGGAAGGATTGCCGTCAATGGTGACACGGTGACTGACGGGGTCCATCGTCACCCCTTCCACCACAATCGGATCATTCTGATCAGCGGTTCCGGCGCGGCGCAACACCGCTTTCAGGCGTGCTACCAGTTCGCGGGGAGAAAATGGCTTGGTGATGTAATCATCTGCCGTCTCCAGCCCTTGGATTTTGTTGTCTTCCTCGCACTTCGCGGTCAGCATAATGACCGGAATATCTGCAGTCAGTTCATCCCGCTTCAGGCGACGGGCAAATTCGATGCCGCTGCCACCAGGCAACATCCAGTCGAGCAGGATCAGGTCAGGCCGCTGGTCGACAATAATGCCATGGGCTTCGGTGCAGTTTTCCGCTTCCAGACAGTGGTAGCCAGCCATTTCGAGCGCCACCATGATCATTTCGCGAATGGGCGCTTCATCGTCCACGATCAGAATATTGTTGCCTGTCATTACCCTGTCCCGTCTCCCTGTTTCTGGCTCCGAACCACCAGTTATTTAGTAGGGATTACACCGGCTGAATGTTACAGACAAATGACAGCCAGCTGAAAACGTAGAAACCAGCTTAAGCACAGCACGACTACCCACTGATCAGATAGTTACCGCAAATACCGGCAAAGATGGTCATACCCACCCAGTGGTTATTCAGGAATGCCTTGAAACAGCCATCCCGATCACGGGTACGCGTCAGGCGGTACTGATACACAAACAGCCCGACAGCGCCCACCAGTCCCAGATAGTAGAACCAGCCCAGTGACAGTTTCGCCCCAACAAAGAGTAGCCCCACAATTGCAAGTATCTGCAGTACAGCATTAATCAGCGTATCCAGCTCACCAAAAAGGATGGCCGTTGATTTAATCCCGATACGTAGATCATCATCCCGATCCACCATGGCGTACTGGGTATCGTAAGCCACCGTCCAGAGAAGATTGGCGGTAAACAGCAACCAGGTAATCGCTGTCAGCTCACCGGTCTGGGCCGCCCACGCCATCGGGATCGACCAGCCGAAAGCGGCGCCCAAAACGACCTGTGGAAGGTGCGTATGCCGCTTCATGAAGGGATAAATGACGGCCAGCGCGAGCGCAGCGAATGACAGACCAATCGTCAGCGGGTTGGTCATCAGCACCAGAATAAAGGAAATCAGCACCAGCCCGGCAAACAGGGCCAGCACTTCTTTCTCGGCGATTTTTCCGGTGAGAATCGGTCGCATACAGGTCCGTTTCACATGTCCATCAAACCGGCGATCCGCATAATCATTGATGACACAACCGGCACTGCGCATAAGCACAACCCCTGCGACAAAAATCGCCAATACGCCCAGATTCGGCACACCTTCTGCCGCCAGCCAGAGTGACCAGAGTGTCGGCCAAAGCAACAGTAATGTGCCAATGGGCTTGTCCAGGCGCATGAGCCGGAAAAAGTCGTCGAGGCGAGGAAAATAGCGGGTGAGCGTCGCCTTCATGGGTCCCCTGAATTCGTGCATTATTTCCGCCGCAGTCTAAAAGTCCTCACGGCGGGCTGCAACCGTTTAGGGATCTGGCAGGAAAAACTCGCTGACTAACAAGGGTTGGCCCGACAGGTAAAAAACAGAACGCCGCCCCCATGTGTTTTGATCATCGTAATCAAACGGCAAGCAGTCATTAAAGGTCCGGGCAGCTAATGATGAGACTTCGATCTCACCCCGCTTGAGATTGGGGTCGGCAAACAAAACCTCACCCAATGGGCGGTCTTTCAGCTGGAGCAGGCTGCGGTTACGTCCCTGCAGCGATGTCACAGGTAAAATGCTGCGGGCAAACACCTTGGGCTGGTCGTTACAGATTAAAAGCACTTCCCGAATACTGGCGCGGGTGCGGTCATGGAGATCCAGCACCTGACGCTCGTCGAGCCTTGGAATCCCCCAGTCATGCCGGAGTACCTCGACCCGGAAAGAGCCCGGAAATTCCTGCTGGAGCTTCAGGGTCAACGACCCCCTGTGCAGCAGCCAGGGACGCCATTCCTCCGGCGTGGTCAATGCCTGCGCCGGACGCCAGTCCTGGCCTGAGAGACAACATGAAGACATGGTATTTATCGTTCCCAGAGTTAGCGCGGAGCATGCGCTATCACCCGACATGATGCAAGCCGGAAACCGGCTGAATAACCGCGGTATACCGTGCCCGACACATCCGAGGGAACCATGCACATATTTTGTGGTCTTACTATGAAAGATGGCTGCCATTAGCCCTTTCCGGGCGACAGTCAGGTATTTCCCGGGATGGAGATCTAAACCCCAATGGACAGACTATTTCACCGCTATTCACTATCAATCCTGTTCTCTTTAAACCTGCTTTTTTCCCCATTTGTCGCCGCCAATAACATCGATGAAGCACAAGCATTTCAGGTCATTGGAGGGAAACCGATTGCCGATGACAGCCAGCCCTGGCAAGTGTCTCTTCAGGATATGGGACAGCATTTCTGCGGCGGTTCACTGATTGCTCCCCAATGGGTACTGACAGCTGCCCATTGCGTGGAAGACTATGATGACAACGACCCGGATGCCCTTAAAAACTTGGACATACGCATTGGCGTCACTGATCTTTCCGACACATCACAAGGCGTTTATGCAGAAGCTGCCGCCATCTTTGTACCGACCTGGTGGGAAGGTGAAGGAGACATCGCCCTCATCAAACTGAAAGAACCCACCACGGATATTCCTTATATTCCACCAGCGGATGAACGTACCATGCGGGAATCCGGCTACGAAGGCGCCATGGCCACTGTTTCCGGCTGGGGTGTGACAGATGATGAAAACACCAGTCTGCCTGATGTGATGCATACGGTGAATATCCCCATTGCCCCCTGGTTCTTTTGCGCCATGTTCAACAGTGAAAATGGCGATCTCTCAGAGAACGAAATCTGTGCAGGTTATATCGATGGTGGCAAGGATGCCTGCTATGGCGACAGTGGCGGCCCGTTAATTATCAAGCACCACGGCCGTCCGGTTCAGGCAGGTATCGTTTCCTGGGGCAGTGGCTGTGGACAACCTTACAAGTACGGCGTTTATTCCCGAGTCGCGTCGTTCGCTGACTGGCTGCGCAGTACGATTAAAAATAATAGTGACTGACAGACTGATCAGCCCCTGATCTATAACGCCCCGATAGACTAACGGGAGTCCCCATGCTCTAATCGCGGGTTGCGAAATTATCAGGATTTTTTCTATGTTGTACCGGAAACTGATACGTCCCCTGCTGCTGTCTGCCCCGGCATTCATTCTGGCTGGCTCTCTGCTGGTCGGCGGAAAAGCCCTTGCCACACAGGACACTCCTGCATTCCATCGAGCCATTGAAAGCGCAGCAGTTCTTGCACCTGGAAGTGCCATTATTTCCTTGGCACTGGTATATGAAATCGATAGCGGGCGCGAACTGCAACGGTATCTCAGGAAGAATCCACCCAAGCGATCACATCGTGGAACAGTCTGAATAACGGCTGTAGGCCGATAAAGAAATACCCCGCACAGGGCGAGGTTCCAGGCTCACTTATTGTTGTTATTTCTGTTGGCGCCTGCTTGTTATTCGCTAAGTGGGCTCACTCAGGATCTGATGTCTTCCAGGCATCAGAGAGTCTCCCCTTCTGGCTTCCCCCTCACAGGCTTGAGCTTATTTTACGTATTTTCCGAACGCACATAACTGACACACCTCAAAACACTGGCTTACTAATATCCGGATAATAGAAGGTTTATATTCAATAAACTCCTCTCCAAAGCAACTGTCATCACGAAGCAGGCCGTCTAGTCGCTTATCAACTCCGCTCAACAGCCACACCCCTGATAACCGTTATTTATGACCATGATTGAGATTATTGCTTTGTCTCTCCGGTCACAACTTATTAAAAATACCTCAGCTCAGAAGCCAGTACCGATCTCCCGAATTGCACGACGGGTGGCAATAGAGATCCCTCATCTGGCTCGTTTTTAGCGGAGGATTGCACGATGCCACCACAAACCACGACACATTCACGTTTCAGCATGGCGGGAAAAACCGCGCTGGTTGCCGAAGGTGGCGGGATGCGTGGCGTCTTTACGGCCGGCGTTCTGGACGCTTTCCTGGTCAATAACTACAACCCGTTTGACCTCTATATTGGTTGTTCAGCCGGAGCACTGAACCTTTCTTCTTATATTGCCGGGCAATACCGTCACGGTTATCACACGATTTCTGATTTCACCACGCGCCCGGAATTTTACAACTGGAGTCGTTTTCTCCGTGGAGGCCACGCCATTGACCTGGACTGGCTCTGGGAGGCGACAGACCGGGAAAATCCGTTACAGATCAACACGGCCGCCCACAAACTCGGAAGTCGTGAGTTTCTGATTGGCGCCAGCCATGCCAGCGCAGGTGAAGCGACCTATCACCACGCGTCACCACACATCTGGCAGCAGTTACTAAAAGCCTCCTGTGCGATTCCAGGGCTGTACCGGACACCTGTCATGCTGCACGGACAACCCTATGTCGATGGCGGTGTCGCCGATCCGATTCCGGTACGCGAAGCCTGGTTAAGGGGCGCTCGTCGTATCATCGTGATTCGCACCCACAGTCATGCTTATCGTGAGCACCGCAGCTGGCGTGATCATATGGCACTACTATTGTTACGACACCAGCCCGCCGTCGCAGAGATGATCATGAAACTGGAGGCACGCTACAACCAGGCCTGTGACTTTATCCAGAACCCGCCACCGGGTGTTGAGATCATAGAAATTGCGCCAGCCTCTGAGTTAGCAACCCCGATGCTGAGCCGTAACCAGACAACTCTGGCACAGGATTATCACACGGGCTGTGAAGCCGGCATGCACTTTCTGTATCAGCAAGGTATTTGCCAACACTGCCTGGCAGCCTGATCGTATCCAGTCCCACACAACTCTTTTGCTCAACACGGACATTTAGCCATACACCTCGGCAAATCATGGCTACCCTTGCTCTACGTGATTGCCAAAAGCGCCCACTGTCATGAATGAGCTCCGCAAAGAGATAGGCCTGCTACAGGGCATCGGTCTGATGTCGACCTCGTTACTGGGCATGGGTATTTTTGTCGTACCCTCTGTAGCGGCCACTCTCGCGGGTGAAACATCCCTGTGGGCATGGCCAATCCTGATCCTCCTGATCGTGCCTGTAGCCCTCACGTTTGCCCGACTCGGGCAGCAGTATCCTAACGCCGGTGGCGCAGCGTACTTTGTCGGCAAAGCGTATGGTCCGGCCTGGGATAAGCTGACCGCCGTGTTATTTCTCAGCGTGATTCCTGTCGCTATTCCCGCAGGCTTGCACATTGCTTCCGGCTTCTGGTACGCCATGTTTGACCTGACGCCCATGGGCGAGCTGTTGATACAACTGCTCACCCTGATGCTGATTCTTTTCCTTGGCCTGCTCGGTGCCAAAATTTCCGGAAACGTGCAAATCACCATTGCCCTGATTATTACCGCGCTGGTCGTGGCAATCTGGTACTTCGGCGACCTGACATTAAAAGACAGCGTCCCCGGAGAGTTTGAACTGATTGAAGTCGGGGAAGCCATTGGCGTGGTGTTCTGGTGTTTTATCGGACTCGAAGCCTTTGCGCATATGGGGGAAGAATTCAAATGCCCGGAACGGGATTTCCCTCGGGCAATGGTTATCGGCTTTGTGTTATCCGGCATTGTCTACTGGGCCTATTCCGCTGCAGTTTTGAAATTCGACGCTTACGGTTCGCCTGAGCAGGAAGTGACGTCCATGCCCACCATCCTCTACCTGCTGTTTGGCGACAATGCCCGTTATATTGCCGGCGTGGCGGGCTACCTGGCCTCATTCGCTTCGATCAATATCTACCAGCAGGGCTTTGCCAGGCTGGTCTGGGCACAGGCCCGGCAAGAACGGCTGCCGGCCCTGCTGCACCGGACCTCCGGAAGGGATGTGCCCGCCAATGCCCTGATCACCGTTATCATCGTCAGTGTGATCAGTACGGTTGCGGCTGCTTTATTTGCGCTCCCTCTTGATGACCTGATTCGGTTCACCAACGGCAATTTTATCATGGTCTATGTGCTAAGCATGGCAGCTGGCTGGAAAGTGTTCCGGGGGTTTGCACGCTGGCTGGCAGGTTTCTCATTTATTTTGAGCCTGATTCTCCTCAGCATGCTGGGGACTGACTGCTGGTATGTGTTAGCTATTTTCTGTGCATACTGGCTGTTGGTGTTCTTTCACAGCATTGTTCACAGAGAAAGTCGTTTCAAGAGGAAAATCACTGGAAAATTTTGATCAATAACCCGCCATAACAATAACCACCTTGTCAGAAAACTGGAAAACCTTATAACCGTTTTCTTGCCTAAAGCGCTAATGATTAACCATTTAGGCACAAAGTATTTAAATGCGTTGTTGTACAGAGCTATTTTCCAGCCCCCCTCATCACTTAGGTCATCAATCCGTAAGCCAAACAGAACGGGATAATAATATTAGAGCAGCCAGTACTTACGAAGGCAGGCCTGCCGATTCGCGTTTATGGCATCGGTTCACAACCCTTTGCTGCAGTTGCGGCTTTTCCAGCGCTTCCACTGTTGATGAAACGCTACAAATTGTACCTGATGAGGCAAACAACTTTTCTAGTGCTGGATTCAAGCAATAAGTGCAACAGACCGCCCTGTATAGACTTCAATTGGTGTCAGTCCGCCAAGAACCTTGCGAGGCATGCTGTTTATCTGTAATTCCATTGCTTCTATCTCCTTCTCTGTGATTTGTCCAAGCGCCATCTTTTTCGGCCATTGGCGACGAATAATCCCGTTGGTGTTCTCATTGGTTCCTCTCTGGTAGCTGGCGTAGGGCTTTGCGAAATAGATGTCTGCATTAATGGCCTTTGATACCAGTGCGTGCATGGCAAACTCGCCACCGTTATCAAGCGTGACAGTCTTTGCTCCATGTGCCCGTTTCAGCATCTCTATCATCTTGTTGGCAACGGTTTCAGCGTTCTTGCTATCAACCTTACCGATCAGTGTGAGACGGCTTTTACGGTCAACAAGGGTAACCAGATGGGCATCTTGACCATAAACAGTGTCACCTTCCCAATCACCCGGACGTGCACGTTGTTCAACGATATCAGGACGCTCAGTAATATCTTTTCGATCCGGTATCAATGAGCGACCCGCCTTGCGTTTACCGCCTTTCCAGCGTGTTTTTCCGAATCTGGGCAACGCCTGGTACAGAGTACCGCCGTTAACTTTATCCTGAGCAATCAGGTGATAAATCGTCGTATGACTAATCGCCTGGTCTGGTAGCTCTATTTTCATACGGCAACTGATGTTTTCTGGTGACCAGCCAAGTGACAGCCCTTTCGCAACGATCTGTTTATGCTGCTCATCTCGTTTCTTTGCCTTGTGGGCATTTCTTTTTCTGTCGGTTTTCTTTTGTTCAGCGGCTTCAGGGCAGTAACCATCAGGTCCGGAATTACGTTTTAATTCACGACTCACGGTGCTTTTGTCTACACCAAGCGTTTCAGCAACAGCTTGTAGTGACAGTCCGTTTTTCCGCAGCGCCTGAAGCTGGTATCGTTGGCTCTGAGTCAGCTGTTTGTAGTGTTTGGTTTGAGTGCTCATTCCAGACGTCCATTTCAGAGTGTGACAACTTAGAAATCTACTGACAGCTGTCTCACTTCTCAAATTTCAGCCTGTTGCACTTATTGTATTAACCCAGCGCTGCTTTCAGGCAATAGATGAATGTGGTGATGATCAAGCAGCTATAACCACTACAATCATTACTCTCTTATCTAAGAATAAAAAGCTAAACGAATTGATAAACAACAAAAACAATAATTTAATTATGGAATATATTGAGAGAGACAATCATATGGCAGCCACCTTATTAATAAATTCGCTAAACCCAAGAACATGGATTACAACACCAATGACATGGGCTGAAACAACAAATTACAGCGCACTAACACAGAAAAATAGAAACAGTGATACGGCTCTGACTTTAGCGCTGAAAAACTTAAGTCATAATTGTATGGAAACCCTAGAAACATTACTAACCATGAATCTCCTAACACAATTTGAAATAGCTGATGGCAACAACGATACCCCATTAATGCTTGCAATAAAACGAGATGACATAAACATCATTATGCAGATAATTAAAAAAGCGGAATACAGGATACAAATATTTGAAGGCATCAATAATGACGGGCTGACGGCATTGATGCTTGCAGTCACACTCCAACAGCTGGATACCGTGAATCGGATTCTTGAGAGTCCTACATTCACGCTCGCTCTATTTCAGCAAGTGAACCCAGAAAATGAGACTGCCCTCACATTAGCCAGGCACTCTCCATCAATACAAAAAGCATTGCTGGACTATGCCAATGATCCAGGCAAGCAAGAAAACATGCCTGCTGTGAGTCGGCTGGATCTGATCGCCAGACTCAATACAAACGTCAATGGGTCTGACTCATCCATAAATGGAGAACAGGCCTTCAGTCCTGACAGCGACGTTACCGAATCCTCACCCTCCTCCATTGGCCCCTCCATCTCGATGCGCAATATTGCTGAGCATCAGTAATCTTAACGATTCACCTGCAAATACAGACCAGACTAAGTGTCGTCATATGGATAGACACTAGCTCTCTCCCCCACCAATCACCCGCCCAATCCAGTCTGTAAAGGAAGCCACACGGGTATAAACACCATACATGAAAGGCCTCGCACACCCGGAGCCCCAAGATACGATACCCGCCTGAACATAGCTGCCATCATGCTTGATCACCAGAGGTCCACCACTGTCCCCCTGACAGGCATCTCTTCCCCCATCCACATACCCCGCACAAAACTCATAGTCAGCAATATCATTGTCGTAGGACAAGCGACAGTAGGCTTGTGGCACCAAAGGAACGTCGATCGT
Source organism: uncultured Kistimonas sp. (assembly GCA_964291505.2). Taxonomy (GTDB): domain Bacteria; phylum Pseudomonadota; class Gammaproteobacteria; order Pseudomonadales; family Endozoicomonadaceae; genus Kistimonas. The sequence continues at coordinate 418,990 of OZ220221.1, forward strand.
TTTTAATATTTCGGGCATGTGGTAGTCGCCTTCCCGTGTGGTTCCCCATCCTGATACCGTAGCCAACATGCCAGGCAGAGCAGATTCCTCCATCGTTACCTCATCGGCCAGTGCCAGATAAGGAATATTCAGAATGGGTCTGGCCAGCTTGATCAGCGCGATATCTGCGTTGGCATCATCATGAAAATAGACTGCAACGGCTCTCAGAGATTTCCCCCCCCCTGAAATCTTGACGGGATTCACCCACAATTCAATATCACCCAGTGTTTCCTGCGTGTAATTGTCAAGACAATGCGCCGCTGTCAAAACCCACTGCGGCGCAATGAGTGAACCACCACAAAAATGCTCCCTGCCATCCTGAAAAGAGACCTGCCAGGGCTGTTTCCCATGAGGAACATCCCGGCCGCCAACGATCCTTAATAAGGATGGATCACTGGGAACATCCGCCATACAAAAACACGACACCATCAATAACACAAGAAACCAAAGGGGATTGACCGACATTTCAGTAGAATGCATAGCCCTCACACTCACAGGTGATAACAACATCATTCATATTGCACAAATGATTCAGGCATGAATTAAGAGAGTCATATTGATAAAGCACACCAATAAAATAGATCCAAAAACCAAAAATGCTTAAACGAATGAATATTATTGCCCGAAATAATACAAATAATTAAAAAACCGGCTTCTACAACTTCATTATTGATACACGATGAAACAATTAACTGCAATTATGTGTCGAAATGAATCGAGACATTTGACTCACCCTACTAAAGCCCAAAGACATTGAGTAAAGCAGACTCTTGAGGACAAGCCGGAAAATGCACCAGCCTGATCTGCATGAAAGATTCCACATCAATAAGAACAATAAGTCGAACGTAGATAAAAGAGTGCGCCATAAGCGCATTTATTCCAGATCATCCAATGTCATATCACCGCAGATCAGCGCCTCCTTTCGCTGCCGAGTCAATTGTTTCACTCGCGCTTCCATTTTCAATGCCATCACCCGGTTCGGCATAGCGGCACGAAAAACCAGCGCCAAAGGCCCTCTTCCCCTGAGGTATCTGGCACCTTTGCCATTGCCTGCAGAGTGTTCACGAAAGCGGCGTGAAACATCTGTCGTAATCCCGGTATAAAGTGTGCCTTTTGCACAGCGGATCATATAAAGATGCCATTCAGCCATGAAGGCGCAGTCCCTTCTCACTACAAACGATTGCGTCAATTACCAACATAACCCGGAACCGGCGGCTGATATGCTTGTGCCACAGCCTCCGGCCATTTGCCGGTGTGAGAACTGTATCACCGTCAGCTTGACAGTGACTACCCGAACCCGGAGAAAACCATGAAAAGATTCCGTGTTTACTATCACCCCGCCCATGGACACGAAGCGGTCAAGCAGGGATTTTCCTGGCCCGCGCTGTTCTTTGGTGTCTTCTGGGCCCTGTTCAAGCGACTCTGGAATATTGCTGCCATACTGTTTGCCTTACAGCTGATCCTGCACATGCTGGACCTCCAGGTTCAACACTCCGGCAGTCTGCCGATGGCACTCCTGATTCTTGCCGGCTCTCTGGCAGTATGGTTATTACCCGCCTTTAAAGGCAACACCTGGCGGGAAAAAACGCTGCGGCGAAAAGGCTACACCTTGGTGAGTGAACTGGACGCCCCCTCGGCAAAAGAAGCCATTATGCGATGTGATCAGGATTATCATGGGCAAATGGTGATGTGATCCCTCAGTCTTCAATTAAATTATAAGGGCTAAGTTGAGTTCACTTAGCCTCGGCAATTCTAACATTACAGTTAGAATTCAGACCTAAATTTCAACGATTCATTATTACTGCTGTCACTTACTTATTACCCCCTATTAGTCACAATAGGATTAAGCCATTATTGATTGCTTTAATCCGTTATATAGCATTGGATGTAAAAAATGAAGATAGATTTATTAAACTTTTCCGGTTACTTTCTCAAACGAGATAGCGATTTAAAAGCGACATACCCACTTTCAGATTCTATTATTGCAGTTCCCACCAGCCATCTTTTGAAAGGAGAAATATGGGGACCAGATGCAAAAAAAAGAGAAGAAGTATTCTTTCTAAAAAAAGAAAAAAAAGTAAAAGAAAGAAAGGTTTATTTCAAAAAAGAAGAGACAGTTCACATAATACCCAATCGAAAGGATCAGGTTGGCGACAAGGATACTAAACAGCCAGCTTATCAGATAACACGGGATATGGTGCCAGTAAGCTGCTGGAAGTTGCTCTCTCCTCGCTCCGATAGTTACCCTCTACTCACCGGAGTCAATGAACATATTACCGTGACAACGCGAAAACTGAAGGAGCTAGCAAAAGTGCTATTACCCAGTGATTGCTTCTCTACTGAAAATGTTATGGACTTCGCGCATTGGCACCTAGATTATCAATCTTTACCCTATAGACATACCTATACCTGCCCAAGGACTACAGTTTCATTACAAATACTGTCTGTCGTTCTCGAAAAAGAGATTTACAGCCCCTACCCAAGAAATGACCAGCGAAAAATATTGCTAACCGGTCTTCGCGATAATTTCAGAATGTCTGACCAATCAGGTCACCTTCAACACGAACTAATCTATACCTTCATCAACGATGCCGCTTCCACAGAAACATTACTTTTTGATCTCTCAGAACACTCAGAGGTAAAAGCCTCTATCAAGTATCATCATGATGAAATACTGGGATATCTTGTTCCTAATGAGCTTTGTCAATTAGGAAGAAATTCCGTTTCCCTTCTTCCATCAGCTAATTTCAATATGATGAAGGCATTAAGATATTGTCTTACTATAGATACTTTTTGTGATATCTGTATCGACCACGTCACTCAAATAATGATGCAGCTCGGTTTCCCTCAAGTCTTTTGTAACCATTCCGAAGTTTCTATCCCTCTACAAGATGGAGAGTTTTCCCCAGCGACCTTGGGTCGATTAATGACTCAGTCCATCATTGAGAACGATCAGGAAAGTGAGCGCGATGACATTATGGATTTCATGGAAGCACAAGAAATCCAATCCAGAATAATTTTCTCATTACACAAAGACGTTGAAGACGCTAAAGTTTTTATGGAAGATTTAGGACGATCATTATCTATTAAATTTCTATTACCAGAAAAACAAGTCATTATCCGATGTGACACTCCTCACACTCAAAGAAGAGAAGAAACTAACAGAATCTTTAATGATTTTAATCATGAAGCACGACGCATAAAAAATAATCATAAATTAAGCGCTAACGGCAAAAAAACTCAACTAAGAAAATTAGTTATCCTCACAGTAAGGCTCATATTATTTTGTCAACCCTTCAAAAAAGGCAATTCTGAAATGGTAACCATGCTTCACATTCTACTTTGTAGAAAAGTAGACATACCTTATGTAAAACTTAACCCACTAAATTATATTGCATTTTCTATTAATGAGCTTTATGAAAAAGAAATCGAGCAATTGGCGGCTGCTACAAGAAGCGTAGAACAATTTACATCACGCCAACAAAACCCTCTTATTCCATTCATCAAAAGCAACTGTTTAACCGTCATTAAATCAATTGCTGAATCCTTTCCTTATTTATGTTTAGAACCACACTTGGGAATTCCACCAGCAGCGTATGCCTGTCTATATAGTAGTCAGCCTGAGATTATTCAGATATTGTTGCAGAAATCAGGCGATAAACTCAAAGGAGCAACCATACACCCTGAAACGAGCGATCATACAATATTTTTGGAGCTACTGGCCAGCCAATATATAGAGCAGGAAAAGCCTGAATTACTTTCCTTTATAAAAGAGAACATCCCTATGATTGGCAATGTTGGATATTCCCTGCTAGAGATCGAGGCTAAAGACAATAAGTACGACAATTTATTTAAGTTATTAGAGCTTCTAGAAAATGATTAAAACACTGACTACCTCTTAAAAACCATAGCCAGCATCAGTAGCCGTTTAGCCATAAGACATATTCGTCAAGCTATTTTAAGCCACTTGTAGGCTATGGTTTTTATTTTACATTGTTAAGAAACCGCTCGACAGGATCTTACAAAGTAATGCCATGAATGTATCGCAGGCAACTGATTTGGCACCATCAACTGAAGAGTCACCAGCATTAAAAGACACCATTGTCAGAAAGAATCACTATCAATAACCACACTGAACCAAAAAATCAAAATACTTATTGTCAAATAAACAATCTTCAATATCAGTCGTGCCATAAACACCTCTGCATAGATCTACTGTTTAGTATCATTTCTCTAAAGGAGCTTCGATTATTATGGAGATACAAAAATACGCCCAATTTAACGATTTTAGCAATCCCATACAGGCTAAAAATAAACTTACAGATCATCTGGGTTACTTCCAAAGAGAACACGTCATCAACAGCAAGATCGTTGAATCAGGCGCTCGTACCGCTAAAGACATCCTGTTAGACAGAAACATAAGCACTGTTGCTGTTAGCACTCAAACAAAAGCATCAGAACAAGAACCAGCGCTCACCAAAGCGATGCATGAAACAAAAACCGGAACACCCGGACAATCAGCAGAACATCACATCACACCACTGACCGTTCACCCTGTGGACAGACTCAACCCTGTCAACGACTGGACTCAAATACTGCCTCCGCCTGTTCAGACTGCCCCCATTGCTGATATTAAGGGCAGAGCCAATCATTTTTTTAATAAACTGGAAAATTTAACAAGCAGATTATTAACTCAAGACTGTTTTTACAACGCCGATTCCAGCTGCCTGTTTATGTGGCACTTAAAAAAGTGCGGACCTGCTGAAGCCAGACATTACAGCCATCCACTGGTTGACATCTTCCATAAAACATTGTCATTGATGTTTGAGCAGCAGCTTTACCGCAACATACACTGGCATTCTGATCGTGAGTCTTTTTTAAATATATTACGGGACAACGTATCAAAAAGTCGTTCACTCAACGCCCAACACCGAAAATTATTGAAAGACTTTATTTCTAATGCCAAACAGACCGACCAAGTCCTGTTTGATCTATCATGCCAGCTGAAAGACAGTAGTTTAATCAAGCAGCACCACGATGAATTTTTTGGATTCATACTAGAACAATCACACATAGCCATGGGACGACATTGTCACGACAACAGCCCATGGTCTGAAAAAGGAGTATATTCTTCACTTGGGCATAAAATGATGACGCTGAATGCGCTTACTTATGCATTAACTACTGATCTCAGTCATGGTCTGAAAAAGGAGTATATCTTCGATATAATTACGAAACTTGGGCACCCTCGATATTTATCCGATGATACGAAATTAGCTGTCACATTGCCCGCTGACAAAAGTATAAAAGTAACAGGGTTAAAGGAACTCGTAAAAGCGTCAGTTTTTACCTATAAAACGGATGTTCAGCTAGATCGTACCATTGCTTTTATACGTCAGCAGATCACTTCGAATGATCGAATTCTATTCGCGACGCATCAATATGCAAAACGCATGGTCCTGCAAGATCCTGAACTCGCTCTCTTATCAACCTTCATTGTTAATGGTGACAAACTGTTCAGAATGAGAAGTTTATTAAACCAACAGAATAGAGACAGACAACTTCAAGGAATTGTGGATACATTTGATAATACATTACGCAACATTCAGGGTCAGAATGATCAATTATCAGAAGAGGAGATTGTACGTCAGCTCAGGCACCTTGTGATTGAAACAACTCGTAACATTTTATTAGTACAACCATTTCCTTCCGGAAACAAAGAAATGGCTGCTGTCCTGAACATCCTGCTATGCCGTCTGGCCGGGATACAGCATGTGAATATCAATATTGATGACTACATACTGTATTCTGTGGATGAGATTTATCAACGCCAGGTGGATCTCATCAATCCAGATTTAACTATCCCCGAAACACCCAAAACTGAAGATGATCAAGTAGCAACTGTGCAAACAATAAAATCAAAGGTTGATACTGAACACCTTTCCAACCACCCACTAGCTCCGATTATCGCATCAAAATGCCCTGCATTGCTCGATGCAATATTGGAAGCCGGTTTGACAGACCTGCTTCATCAGAACATTCACCATACTGCACCACTATTGTATGCTTGCCTGTGCAGTAACGAAGCGACTGTCAAAATACTGATTAAACACGGTGCAAAGATTGAGCAGGAATCGTGCCTGCCAAACCAGCGGGGATCCGCTAAGATGACAGCTTTACAGGCAGTATTACGTCACCAGCCAGATCCTAAAATGATTCAGGCATTGATTGAAGCTGGCGCTAAAACGGATCATCTTGTAGCGGAGCTCAAACAGCTGCACTTAAAAACTCACGACAACCTGTCATTCAGGCAGTTTCTTAAAAACCACCTTCAGGAGAAAAAAACCATAAAACAGGAAAAGCCTTCTTGTATGGCAAGACTCCTGCAAATTTCTCAGGATGCTGAAAACGACACAGACAGGGAATTACACGCCCTTCTCAAAAGCCATATGAAACCTGCTGAGGAAAAAGCACAAAAGGGGCAACTCATGATCCGGTTGTATAACGCTCTGGAAAAGTCAGAAGATGCATCTGATCAGCAATTAAGAGAATCGCTTCGTACACAATTTCTTGATCATATACACAGCACATAAAGTATGATGAGAATCCTGTATTTCTGGATGTATCTTTATCTGGCTATGTGAAGGCAAGCGAAAATACAACACCAGTGCCTTCTGGCAAATTGCTCGCTTTGACTGTGCCGTGATGATATTCCATAACCAGCCGGACGATGTACAACCCTAATCCCAAGTGCAGACGCTCCGGTTGGTTCTCATCCGCTTCCCGCCGGCTCCCCCCTCGGGAACCTGCCGGATCGCGAACAGATACCATCGAGTCAAACAAACGTCCCGACATTGCCTCAGGTAGCAGCGGGCCATCATTTTCCACATCAATGCACACGCTATTACGATCCTTACGCAAGCGAATCAGGATAGTGCCATCTGAAGGGCAAAAATCCACAGCATTACTGACCAGTTTATCCAATGCCTGCACCACCAGCTCTGGCGCTATCTCACAGTACACTGCTGCTTCCGGCAAATCCGTTACCAGTTTCGCATCGGGGTAAATCGCACGGTAGGCCTCACTCAACTCTTCCAGCATCTGCCGTACATCAACCGTTTCCTTCTCGGTCTGACTCATACCGGCTTCCAGCCGGGTCGCTTCATTGATGGCATTCAGTATTGCACTCAGCCGCACGGCGCCCTGTTCTGCCCGGCGAAGGTAAACACCCGCCTGCTCACCCAGCGGTTCATGGGACAGGTTATCCAGCGATGAACGAAGCACGGCCAGCGGTGTACGCAATTCGTGGGATAGCTTGCTGCCTAACGAACGCAGGTAATCGGTATGTTCACGCAAGCGCCCCAGTAACCGCTCAAAACTACGCGACAGCTGACCCATTTCATCCGACATGTGACTGACGGGGAAATCATCCCGTACCCGCCCATCCGCCCCAAAGGCCTGCTCAGCCGCCCGATTCAGGCGTTGAATGCGCAACGAAAGCCAGCCCGCATACCCGAGCAACCCGACTACCGTCACCAGCATTGCCAGAAAACTCAAAGAAAAAAGTCGATTAAACGCACGCCCAGCCAACAGCATCGCTTTTTCACTCCCCTGTTCGGCCACTAGTGCGCCGGCAATGGCACCATCCCGGTACAACGGCCAGGCCACCACCAACCTGAGCACACCATCATCACGCACCCATTGGCTGGCAGGGCTCCCGACCAGTGCTTCATTCACCACGGCATTGACCCAGCGGCCTTCATGCCAGTCCGAATGATACTGTGCCAAACTGCCATGGCTCAGGATGAGGTTATAAAGCCATTCGAGTAGCCAGAACATCTCAGGTTCGTTCTGCGAGTCATCCTGTTGTGCTTCTTCCACGTCGGCTAGCAACCATCCGGCATTGTTGATAATGCCCAGCCGGATCCCCGGTTTTAGGAATGCAGTTAACGTCTCACTCAGCTGCAGATCCGGCGTAATGAGCGGACCTGTCTTTCTGTCCCCGGGGGCAACCGTGCCTGTCCATTTTTCCGACAACCGGCCATCAGCTGTTCGCGTGGCATCTATCACGGAAAAGCCTAAACCCGCCTTTGCCATGGCTAAAGGCATCGCCAGCTCCAGCTGATAACCGGTCGGTGTGTCACGCCAGACGCCACGAATCAGGTTTTCCCGCTGCACACGTTCACGTCCATTCACTGTCCGAATATAACGCGCCAATACCGGACCCGGTGCTTCCGTTGCAATGGTATAGGTGATGACCTGGCCGCTCTCATCTTGCAGTTTCAGCAGGAGACGGTCACCGTTGTTAAGGGAGGGCAGGGACGGATTGTGATAGACAATGTTTTCATCTGTGATATTCCAGAACAGATAAAGCGTCTTGTCATCTGTTGCTGCTTTGAAAGTAACATCAGGGCCTAAGGCATTATTTCTCTCTGAAGAATGCTCAATTTGTTGCCCTGTCATGCCCTGCGCCAGCCAGTCTTCATCGTAACCATCCAGCATCAGCGGACTCTCCAGCCGCCAGGCATAGACATGCTGATCAATCGGCGCAGTCACCGGCTCGGGCACCTGCTGACGGACTTCAAGGCTGGTTGCGATGGTCTGCAGTGATGCCTCCAATACCTGCGCCTGCGCATCCCGAAGACTGGCTTCCATGTCCCGCACAGACTGGATACCCGCCCAAGGCAACACCAGCACCAGCAGGCTGACCAGTATTAGCTGACGACTGAGTTTCACCGGCGATCCACCGCTGTTGAGCGAGTCATTCGATCAGGCCACCTTCCAGCGATATCCCATACCATACGCCGTTTCAATCGCTGTAAACCCGGCATCGACCGACTGGAATTTCTTACGAATCCGTTTGACATGAGAGGTGATGGTATTGTCATCCAGCACCACGCGCGCCGCATCCATCAGCTGCTGCCGGTTTTTGACATGGCCAGGATGAAGAGCCAGGGCATGCACCATCCAGAATTCCGTTACGGTCAGGGGAATCTCGGCATCGGCCCAGCTGGCCGTGAGACAATCCATATCCAGCGCCAACTTGCCCCGCTCCAGTTTATCCGGTTCCCTGTGCGGCTGCTGTAAGGCATCAACCCGACGAAAGAGTGCATTCACCCGGGCCAGTACATGGGCAATACTGATGTCCTTGGTCAGGTAATCATCGGCGCCCAGGCGCAGGCCGGAAATCACGTCCAGCTCATCATCCCGGGCCGTTAGGAATACAATGGGCAGTGTCGGCGCCAGGCTGCGCAGCTCCCGGCAAAGCTCAAAGCCCCCTTCCACATCGTCCCTCAGGCCCACATCAATAACGGCCAGGTCCGGCAATGTCTGGCAGAAGGCCGACATTGCGGCAGGCCGGTTGTCATAGAGGCTGACCTGAAAGCCCTGCCGCTGGAAGGCATCCCGATAGTTCTCGGCAATCGCAGGTTCATCTTCGACAATTGCTATGTGGCGCGCCATGACAATCAACAGGTATCCGGTGAAATCAGGGGTAAGAGTATCAGCCATTGCACCAGAGTCTTAAAGTCCTGTGATCATTTCTTTTATGATCCCCAGCCAGCATCAACCACAGAATATATCGAAAATGCTCAGGAATGACCTTTAATCAATCGACCGCCAGAGATCCACTGCTTTTCACTCTGCAGGAGATAAACGCCAGAAAGGATGAGCCCCATAGCCACCAGATCCAGCGATGTGACAGGCTCATGAATAACAAAATACCCAATGATCAGGGCAACCACCGGAGGAATATACGTCGCTGCAGACGCAGTTACCGCGCCCAGTCGATTAACAATGAAATAATAAAGGATAAAAGCGACACCCGTTCCCAGCATCCCCAGGCCAGCCACAACACCCACCATGGATTTTGTATCCTCGGTAATCCGGAAGATCCCGTCAAAATCGGTCACGACGGCAACGACCAGCAATGCAAAAGCCATCTGGTACGTGGAAAGTGCTACAGCAGACAGATTCAGGTCTGACAGAAATTTCCTGGCATAGACAAACGATCCCCCAAGGCTCAGGGAACCCAGCGCCATGTACAAGACACCCTCAACATTCACACCATCAATCCCCCCAACCCAGGGACGGGCAATCATGAAAACTCCTAGAAATCCCAACGCCACACCTACACCTTTCTGAAAACTGACCGTTTCATCACGCAGAAAAATCAACGTCATCACAAAGGCAAACAAGGGAATGGAACCACTCAACATCCCGGCCACGCTGGACAGCAGTAACGAAATACCCACAGCGAAAGCGTAGTAATACAGAACCGCTGCCAGTAGCGACATCACCAGGAAGTGAGGCCAATAACAGAAATGAGAGAGTTTGATCTCTTTTCGGATCACCGCATAACCTAACAGCGGCAGGAAACCAAAAAAGATTCGCAGAAAAGCAATCTGTGCGGGCGAAATAAACGCTGAAGCCCATTTTACAAACAGGAAATTACTTCCCCAGATAATCCCAAGGGCTGCAAAAGCAATGTAGGCAATACGCTGCATAAAGGAACAACTCAACAATAATTCGTGACATCACTGGCAGCTATGATCAGAACGCTGACAGGATGGTAAGAGTCTGGCTGAAAAACAGGATGAGAGGTGCAGGATTTTATAACGAAACGGCCAGAATAGCTGGCAAAACACTTTTACAGGAATGGCCCTTGAAAACAGCATGAAATCAAGGGCCGATGGGTATAGCGCTATTGAAGAAACACGTTTTTCCTCAAGCCTTTCTACGCCAGACGGTACACTGCGCCAACGTATGCTGGAATTTTCTGGCTGTTTCGCGAATGACAAACGGCACATCAACCGGCGGCTGAACTTCCTCGAAGTGGGTGTTGAGTATTCGGTGCAGCCCGGTATAAGTATCAAGCACTTCTCCGTTTTCCCGAATACCGCCCAGCCACTTGCCTTTGGGCGTATAGTCTTCCAGCCAGGTATACGGCGATGTCAGTACCAGCAAACCGCCCGGGCGAATCCGCTCATGAATCATGCCGAGGAACTGTGCAGGATGATTCAAGCGATCAATCAGATTACCGGCGAACACCAGATCATAATTGTCGTATATTGGTTTAAGATTGCAGGCATCCCCTTGAGTAAACCTGATACGGTTGACGTCAATGTCATTCAGCTCCAGTTCCGCCAGATCAGCCACACAATAATCACCCAGCTCCCCTTCCGTCGGTACGAAATAGCGAATCTTGCCTCGTTGTTGTAACTCAGAAGCAGCTGAAATGAACCGTGCTGAAAAATCAATTCCATCTACATGCTGGAACCAACGGGCCAGTTCAAAGCTGGTACGTCCTACAGAACAACCCAGGTCTAGCGCCCGGGTTCGGGGACTTTCCTGACTCAAATCACGGCAGATTTGTGCACAGGCGACAGGGTAGTTGGGAACATCAAAATAGGTTTCGCCGTAATGGAAGGCCAAATACTGGGCGACCAAGGCATCCGTTTCATAAGGATTGGCTGATGTGTTTTCTACCGCTGTCGACTCCACGTAACGGAAGCCCGCATGCTGGAAGAAATGCCGGCGAAAAGCATAGCGGGAATCCCTGATCGCATAGTTGCCGGTGGATATCCAGCAGCCACCCTTGATCAGGTTATGTCGGCCATCAAACGTCGGGGTGGAGAAATCATCGTAACAGGGGTGCACACGGAAACCATCAAAGCCATCGATGGGCGTTGTCGTCCATTGCCAGACATTCCCAATGACATCACACAACTCACCGGTGCGGAATTCATCCACAGGGCAGGCGGATGCCCAATATTCAAGATTGATATTACCTGGCGCCTTGTCCCACCAGGGCTGGTCAGTATCAATTGTTTCCCGGAGACAATACCACTCCGCCTCACTGGGCAGCTGAATCTGACGCCCCGTCACTTCTGACTTCCAGCGGCAAAAGGCCTGCGCCTCATGACAATTGACGTCTACCGGCCAATTCCAGGGCATGGCAATTTCTTCAAGCATGGTTCGATAACGGTACCCGTCACCCTCGGGTACCCAAAACTCAGGATGGCGGGCTCCACTGAATGTCGCCCAAGCCCAGCCTTCATCCGTCCACCAACATTCATTATCGTAACCGCCAGCATCCATGAACTGCTTGAATTCAGCATTACTGACCAGATACTCACTGACGCTGAATGCCGGCACTTCAACGTCATAGCGGCCGTATTCATTATCCCAGCCGTAGAGTGGGTCATCGTACTCCTTACCCAACCGCAAGTGGCGTCCGGGAATCGTCACCAACCGGTTTTCCGGCGCATCTCCGCTCTCACTGCAGGGTTCCCAGTAGGGGTGCGGTTTCACATACGACAGAGGCAACTGCCGGATTAATACGGAAGAGGTTTCCAGATGTATCCGCTCATGTTCGATTCCCATCATGATGATCCAGGCCGGACTTTCCCAGGTAATCGGGATATCCAATGGCATGGTTGCAATGAAATCAGAGACCAGCGTCCGCACCTTACGGCGGTAATCTTTCATCGCAGACACGGAAGGCCAGCGGTAATGGCTGTCATCCAGATCATCCCAGGACATTTCATCAACCCCGATCGCGACAATAGCCTCAATATCAGGATCAATACGTTCCGAAATGAGTTTGGCGGTCATCAACTTGTTAATAAAAAAAGCCGCCGTATGGCCAAAATAGAAAATCAGAGGGTGGCGGAGAGGAATGGCTTTTTCGTACCAGGCTTCTTCACAGGCCAGTGTTTCAAACAGCGTTTCGTACTGATCAAATGTCTGCTGAAAATAAACTAACAACTCTTGTCGTTTACTTTCAGGATTGCCACTGTTCAGCACCAGTGTACGCGCCACCCTGTCGGGAGAATCACTGTAATCCACATCTTGCACGGTATTTTCAGGCATGTATCACGCTCCTGAGAGTACGGGGTAGCTGATTGTCCTGTACTGCCCGGACACGGTCATTCATCGTTTATTGCTATCAGATGGTATTGGCCGGTGCAAATCATAAGGACGGCACACTGATATCTACATTGTTCAACAATCATGAAATCAGCATGACAAAACAGCCTGGTGGTATGGGTCCACTACTTATTTCTGTGCAGTAATAATAGTCCGTCACCAGACACTCAATTCATCAGTACAAGTGACTCGCTAACAGACTATAGCCTTGCTTGCCTTTGCCTCTATACGACCACTTTCATATAATCACGACAACCCTGTCGATAACTGCATCTTTCACAGTCCCCAAGTACCTGTGAACAATAACAATAAAAACAACCCAATTATTTATAATGCAACACCTGTTACAGACACTGCGCAACTGGCCCATAGACAAGCAGCTCACACTATTTTTCCCCACTTGTGTGCTGGCCATTGCCCTGCTATCGGGTTCCATTCAATCAATAGAACCCATGCAAAACAAAGCTGCACTTTTCGCAGCCCTTTTATTTATATTGCTCATTCTTGGCCTACGACCATTACTGCAACGGCATCAGTTTTCATCCAACACTGAATGGTTCCTGCGGGAGTTCTGGCCTGTTCCTGCAATATTGTTAGGCTATCTCACCATGCGTGTTTTCCGCCTGGAACTGGCGGTTGATTTCTTCCAGATTCCCCTGCGTGACGACTGGATGATCGAACTCGATACTATATTATTTGGCCAGCCTGTACCTCTATACCTCCAGTACTGGATTACACCAGCTCTGACGCTATGGATGGAGTTCGCCTACCTGCATTTTTATTACCTGTTACCAATTGGTTCGCTGCTCTATTTTTACTGGCAGGGACAACGCCAGACGTTTCTCCATCTACGCAAAGCACTCATTTATGCACTGACCGGTGGCTTTTGCCTTTATTTCATATTGCCTGTTGTTGGTCCGGTGACTTACATGCATGATCAGTTCGTTGTGCCCTTACCGGAAAATCATGAAATACTTTACGACGCGGTTAACAGTTTCCGTTACCTCTATGACTGTTTTCCGAGCCTGCATACCGCCATTCCCTGGCTGACTCTGCTCATGACCTGGCTCCGGCATTCCTGGCCAATTAAAAGCATTCTGTTGTTTATGACGTTATCGATTACCTTTTCCACTCTGTATCTGCGTTATCACTACGGTATGGATGTCATCGCGGGATTCCTGTGGGCTTTGCTGATTGTACACTGGGTGAAACATCAGCCATCTGAGCAGCAAAACCGGTTAGTTTCGGCAACTAAATTGACCTGAACCGGGAAATCTCCAACAGGTAACATGTCGGATCAAGTTCAGAGGAAAACAACCAAAAGCGCTATGAAAGATAGAGTCGATTGGGCTTGATAAGTTCAAACCTTTTTCGCCATCATGGCGTCCAGACGAACGCGTTCAATAACATTCAATAGCATCATACCTTGGTCACAGTATTTCGCGGCCAGCTGAAGCGACTGAAACAATCCTGCATCCCTTTCGGGTAATTCATGCAACGAATAGAATGCCTTTGACAATCGCTGATCTAAGACAGTACTTCGCCTATGCAGTAACCGTGAAAATAAGGCGTATGACCAAAAACGATAGCGGATGTAGAGCTGTTTCAAACCTGCAAGATATTGCTTGAAAGCACCGGTTGCACGACTGTCTGCGGCAATACGGTAGCCTTTCGCCAGCAACTCTGTCAGTACACGCTGGGTCAGCTGCCGGGCAGCTCGTACATCACCATTACGCGTACGGGTTTCTATGCTCGTATTCAGTCCCGTTTCATCCTGATCGCAAAGTTTAGCCACAATCTCAGGATCAAACTCACTGGCCATATCCAGCATGCACTCCAACCGTTTCTCCGTGCCTCTTATCCGTTCAGCGAGTAATGCTTTCGCCTGGCTGTTTATTGGTTGCTGTCGTCGCAAAGCTCCAAGCTGTTCATTTAAACGCTCAATCGGCAATGCCATAGCAATGAGTACGCGCTGAGCGACTGTGACTTTCGCTGATCGTGCCAAGAGTCGATCAATACAGGCCTGCTCTGTGTTGAACAAATGGAGCTCTACCATACGAATCAAAACGTCATCAGGTAACAGCTGAAGCAAACGCCGCTGCTCTTTCTTTGAATAGTGCCGAGAAAAAGCCTCCAAAACTCGCATTTTCAATGGCAATTGACCTTTGATAGTGCCGAAATAGTCAGCAATCATCGTAGAACGCATCTTGTCTGATAGCTGTATCAGCAAACCGAATGGATTGTCCAGATCAGTTTTTGACAAGGCATGCTGACAGCGAGCCAACAATGCCAGATCAGCGTCTTCTGGTACATTCAGCACCAGTGCCTCCAACCGTTGGGTATGGCATCCAGCAGCCCGATAAAGCGCAGCCAAGACTGCCAAGACTTCAGGTAGCTCCGTGAGTCGATACAGTTGTTCATAATGTGGAATAGCTGCGAATGTCGCGTCAGGCTTCTCATGATGCTTAAGATGGCGAACCATCTTTCCAGCGTCTTTTACGTCCGAATGCTGCGTATTCACCTGTGGATAAACCATCTGTAACAAAGAGAACAGTTCCGCTAAACCACCATTGCTTTCAGTTTTACAGTTAACCTGTGTCGATGCATGTTGGGTATGAGTATACGCGTCTATCATCAACTGGTTTGACAACGCGAGCAGCAAATATCCGATATCCTGTGCTCTCTGTTTTTGCTCTGCGACATCCCCCCCTTGGGGAGACCTATAGTGTTTTGATAACACCTTGATCAGTGGCGAATTCATAACAGTGTGCCAATTAAGCGTACCAATATTCACTTGGGTCATAAGCAGCGCGATAGCTTTTTCAGGCAGAGCACGGTGCAACATTAACAGCAGATCAACCAGCTGCCGCTCATCCGATTTTCGGACCTCTGATGACGGCAGTAATAACCTTAATGCTGCCAGCGGTATTCGTCGCAATAAGGATGCAGCCAATGCGATTTGCCCCTGCTGTTCCAGCAGCCGAACTTCCTTGATCAAGTTAACAGTCATCTGTCGTGCAATTTTATGCTCTCGAGCCTGCGATTCACCGGGATTATCGACAATGAAAGTCAACTGCCGTTTTACTGCATTCAGATGGCTCTCGTAGTCACGATTCCGACGACTGACCGGAACCTGCAAGACATTCTCCAACAACACTTGCAGGTGAGCCACACCACAACCTGCACCATGTTGCTGCTGTTGCAGCGTATCTGGCGAGATCAACACTTCGGAAATAACAGTATCGGCATAATGGTGTGAAATGATGTCCAGCCGGCAATCCGTCACATGCAAAGGACGGGACTCACGTGCACCGGGTACGGCACCCAACGGCTGAATACGGAGATGGCCGATGTCTACTATCCGGATACGCTCCTGTGGATGATTCCCTACCGTGTTATCACGAATCCCCAACCTGACATTCGCAGCGGACAGTCGAACAACAGATTTATTTTCCCTTGGCAGGAAACTGTGTATGTCACATTCAAAGGTCTCAATGCACAGTTCACCGGTCGCACTGTACATGATATGAGCCACTACCGAACGTAGCTGGTAGTCGCCCAGCCATACGTCATCCCAATACAGTCGGACGCTATTTTTATGGTTATCTTTCTCCTCTGCTAACGACATACTGACTACCTCTATCCCTTAAATGCTACAAACCCATAAACTGGGCAAATACGTGTGATTTAAGAGTTAGAGGAATAAAAAAGCAGCAAGTTCAGAACCGCAGGCTAGACCATAGTAGAGATACGAAAAGGACTTAGACTAAAGGCTAAGATCGACTCATGCGCCATCTTAGCCTCAGAAGGTTATTTCAGCGGCTTTTATCAATAAACAGCAACCGCCTCATAGTCACTTCCACCGGTCAGCTCAATCGTAACCACCCGTTCAAGGGCATAAGCATCCGCATCCCCTTTTTCAGCTTTAGATAGCCGGTCACCATAAGCATTCACACTGATGCGATCTTCGTGGATGCCCGCATCCTGAAGGATACGGCGGACAGCATCGACACGTCGCTGTGAAAGTGCCAGATTATATTCATCAGCACCGCGGGGATCGGCATAACCATCCAACCTAACCTGAACCGATGGATTTACTGACAGATAACTGACCAGTGCTTGCAGTCGTCGATTTGCCCTTTCATCAGGAGCATCACCGGCTGTACGGAACAGAATATCCTGCTGGAGGGTATCCAGTGCTAATGTTTCATACTGATGGATGGCAACCTGAGCATTATGCAAAGCAATCCGCAACTGTTCAGCTTCCTGCTGAGCGACACTCAGATCTGACTGGACAGCATCCAACTGGTCTGCCTGGTTCACCTGGTTACCGAGATAATCACCAGCAGCCACGCCAACCACAAAACCAACGGGGCCACCAAGCGCTGCACCGGCAATGGCTGCGCTGCCGACCGTTGCCCCTTTCTTCCAGGTCCATTCAGCCGCCTGAGCCTGAGCAAACGTCAGTGTGCAGATTAATCCCAGAACAGAGGCGGTCATTATCTTCTTCATCGTTGTGCTCCTTATCATGTGCGTTGTGTCTGTCCATGATTTAACGCCATGAAGGAGGCATTCCGATGGTTCAAAAGCGATCAATTCGTGCTGAATTATGATGAATTATGGCAAGGCAGACATTCATTATGTCGCAGCTGGCAGATCGAACAATAAACTGGTCACATGCAAATGTGACAATTAATTTAGCGCACTACTCGATAAACCGTTTCCCCACTGGAACCGATCGGTTCATACCAGGTATCACCGGCCTTCCAGTAAACCCTGTTATGTTCCCGCACTTCCACCGCACCAGCGGGCAGCTTGCCGATGACTGCGCCCGCCGGTGCAGGGACAATGTGATATTGCCCTGATGGCGACTTGTCATAAAACACACCATCGCGGTAATAGTACAGCTTGCCTTTGACATAAACGCTTGTGAACGACACTTCATGCACTGCAGGAGCAGGAGACGAAGCGGGCACCACAACGGTAGCCGGTGGTTCGACCACAATATACGTATCCCCCTGACGACGGTAATACACATTGTCGACCACATAGTAGGTGGCACCGGCAACCACCAGTGACCGCCAGCCCACGGGAAGGACTGCCACCCTAACGCCAATTGCAGGTCTGCCCACCGGGGGACCGGGGCGATAAGCAGGGTGTCGATGTCCTGGTCCCACACCGTGTACCGGTGCGGCATGCGCAATGCCTGCAAGCTCCAAAAGCAATAGCGGTATCACAGACAGCAACAGACGATGGAGACTCATTCTTTGATCCCTCCCAAAACCTCTATGGCAAATCCCGTTTTGCAACACAATGCATATTCTATAGACATCATGCTCAATGAATGCATGGGTAAGTTGTCATAACTGTATCAGGTTGTATCAAACTGCCTCTGTGTTGCTCCTGATGTAACCCAAGAAGAAGTTTTTATGTTTTTATTCTGAGTAATCCTTTCTATTCTCCTTGTTAATAACGTCAAATGTCTTTTATTGGCCGGTAAGTAATGAAAAAATACCACCTGCCATATAAGACATAAGCCGTTAGATAATGAGACGTTCCTTATTCGCAGTGGTGTTGCTGACACTACTGACGCACTCCGCCTATGCCTATGTAAGCAGTACCCTCAAGCCTCCCCAGAGCTTTAGTCAGGCCAAGAAGGTGGCAGCCAGGTTATATGAAGACAACCCTTTCACCTTCTACTGTGGCTGCCCACAATACCAACAGGGCAAAAAGCTGATACCTGATCTTAACGCCTGCGGTTACCAGGTTCGCAAGCAGGAAAGACGCGCATCACGCGTGGAGTGGGAACATGTGGTTCCCGCCTGGAACTTCGGCCACCAGCTGCAATGCTGGCAACAAGGGGGCCGCAAGTATTGCTCAAAGAAAAGCCAGCAATTCCGGACCATGGAAGCAGACTTACACAATCTGGTGCCCGCTGTTGGTGAGATCAACGGGGATCGCTCAAATTACCGTTTCAGTCTGTTGCCACAAACTCAGGGGCAATATGGCCAGTGCGCCTTCAAGGTCGATTTCAAAGCGAGAAAAGCGGAACCACCACCGGCAACACGCGGCATGATCGCCAGGATTTACCTGTACATGGCCGATGAATACAAAATGCGACTGAGCACGCAGGACCGCAAGCTATACGAAGCCTGGGACCGTACCTGGCCGGTGTCATCATGGGAAGAAGAACGGGACAAGCGGATTGGCCAGATTACCGGAAAGCGTAACCCTTACGTCGACAGACGTATCAAGGAAAACACAATGCTCTCAAACCGTTGAGAATAGACGCCAGACCACCAGCCACTTCCAACCTGCAGGCATAACAACGGCTGCCGGAAAGCCAATAGCGCCCGACAGCCGTTTTCTTCTAGAGCAACATCATTCGTAGCCTGAGACCAAGTCCGGTGGTGTACCCCGTCGTCACCGAACGAATCTCTCCGTTTTTGACGATGACAAATGCCGGTGTGGCCTGCACGCCCCATTCTCTGGATAACCGACCACTTTCATCATTCATAGTGGCAAATTCCAGCTGATGGGCAGCAAGGTAACGACTGACGCGATCATCATTGCCTGATGCCAGGGCAACGGATATTACCGGGTAATCACTGGCAATATCGCTCACACTGGGGCTGACAACCCGACACACCGAGCACCAGCTGGCCCAGAAATACACAAGAACGGTCTCATCTTCAGATGCCGCATCAAGATTAAAACGACTATCGTCTAACGTTATTCCCGTTAAAACTGGCACATCCCCTGAGGGCATATTTCGCTGCAGGTAGAGGTTGTAAGCAGTCATGACACCCACTGCAATCAACAGCGTCACCGCACTTTCCCGAATAAATTTACCCAGACGTTTTTTCATGGCCGCCTAGTCCTTGCAGATGGGTTTGAATCAGGTCAGTCAGAGCCTGTTCGTCTTTAAATCCAATGGCGACCTGGTCTGGGAAAACCAATGTGGGTGTCCCTCCAATACCCAGCGCTTCGGCAAGACCAAGATTCTGATACAAGTGCCTTATCACATCTGGCCCCATGGCCTTTTTCAGCACGCCAGAATCAAGCTTTTCAGCATTAAGCGTTGCCTGAATGGAGCGGCTGGTATGCGCTCCGGGCTTTGCCATCAAACGTCGATGGAATTCGCTATAACGCTCCGGCGTCTGACGATAAACCGCCAGCGCCAGTTCCGCCGCTTCAAACGAAGAATCAGCCAGGATGGGCATGTCTTTGTAGACAACACGCACTTGCGGGAATCGCTGTATTATTCTCTGCAACACGGCATCCTGTCGTTTACAAAAGGCGCAGTTGTAATCAAAAAAGTAGGCAAGGGTCAGTTGGGCATCCTTCTTTCCCTGAAACGGATCCTGAGGGTTCTCAAACAATGCCTCATGGTGTCTTCTGATAGCCCGCTGTTCCATGAGGCGACGGGCTTTCATCCACTGATTGAGTGAATCACCGGTTTCCAGATTGTCTGCCTGTGTGTTCTGATTCGGAGCCTCAGCAGGATTCGCCAGAGCCCTCACTGTTCCTGACATCAGCACTATGGATGGCAGGACAAACAATGCCATGACTTTCAAAAATGGTTTCATGCTCCAGCCCCCTGATTACCTGCCGCCTGACGTAGAGCATTCAAGACACTATCACGGGTCAGCAACACCGGTAGTGCGATACCTTCTTTGGCACCGGGCCCATAAACAATATTGAACGGCACCCCATAGCGGTTGTGTGTATTGAGAAACTGACCGATAACCTCAGAGGGTCGTGTCCAGTCTCCCTGCATCAATACGATATCAGGCGCATTGAGGGCTTCAGCTACGGTTCCCCGGCTCAATACACTGGCTTTGTTGGCCTTGCAGGTGATGCACCAATCAGCCGTAATATCAACAAATACCACCTTGCCGGCCAGCACGTGGGATGCTATTTCGCTTTCATCAAAGGGCGTCCAGTTCAGCACTGATTCCTGTTGAGAACTTTTTTCAAAGACACCCAGAATCCAGCTACCTGACATGACCAGTCCAAGCGACAGGAACAATGCAGCTACAAAGGCCAGACTGCGTCCGACATTTGGCTGATAACTGCGAATCACTGAGAAAACCAGCAGTAATACAGGCCCTGTTGCGACCAGCAGCACCCAGATCATCGACATGTGACTGCTCAGGAGGCTGATCAGCCAGAATGTGGTGCCCAGCAACAAAAGCGCCAACACACGACGAAGGACATTCATCCATGGGCCGGGTTTCGGTAACAGACGAACCAGACTCGGTCGGAGAGAGACCAATAGATAGGGACCAGCCATACCAATACCCAGCGCTGTAAAGATCATCCACAGGGTAAGAGGATCTGACACCAGTGCGAAGGCCACCGCTGTGCCCAGGAAAGGCGCAGAACACGGAGTCGCCAGCAGGGTGGCAAACATCCCCTGTATAAAGTGACCCGCAAGACCATCATCACCGGCCTGGGCAATCCTTGATGACCAGGTAACCGGCAACCGAATCTCGAAAAAGGACAGTAGGTTCGCCGCAAACACCGTGGTCACCAGTACCATGAACCCAATAAACCAGGGATTCTGAAACTGGATACCCCAGCCAATCTGCGCGCCAAATGCCTTGAGCGTTAACAGACCCGCCGCCAGTAGCCAGAAGGAAAAAAGAATACCCGCCGCGACGCTCAGGAACTGTCGGCGAACCTGTACCTGAGACTGACCCGAAGACATCACCAGCGATGAAACCTTCATACCCAACACGGGCAGTACACAGGGCATCAGATTCAGTATCAGCCCTCCGAGAAAAGCAAGCCCCATCAGATATAAAAGACTACTGTCGTCGAAGTCATCACCCACTGTTCCGAGCCTGGCAACCACAGGAATCTCTTTCGCATAGTCACCACTGACAAGGGTAACGGCCAGGGTCTGATCAGTAAGATCGACATCATTCAACCAGCTACTGGCAGTCATCGTCGCCGTCAGCTGTTCACCCTTATAGCGAATGTCTGGCACACCAAAGACCACTTCGTCCATGCCATCAACGATCACATCCGGCGTTTTCCAGCCTTCAGATCGCGCTGCTGTGACACGTACTATCTGACGACTGGCGTCCCAGATCGCTGAGACATCACCAAAACCACTGTCAGGCATTAAAGCCGGCACACGGGACAACGCCTTATCAACTGCAAAAGCGGCTGTTGGATCAGGTTTTAACGCTGATGGGATAAATGAGAGATCCAGCGAATAATCAGACAGAACACAAATGGTGGTGCAGGAGGAGAGGCGGAAATCACCCAACAACCTGACGGGCTGGTCGAAATCCTCAATGTGGAACACCAAGGGAAACACGATACTCTTCTTATAGCCAAGCGTATGTATTCCCAGTAATTCAAAACGCTCAGGCAACGGCCAGAGCCATTCGACCTGCTTCAGGTTATCAGACGCCTGCCATTTCGCTTCAGGCGCAATCCCACCTTCCCCGGGGGATCGCCAATAGGTTTTCCAGTCATCATTCAGCTGGACTTCCAGTCCACCCGTCACCGTTCCGGCCACCGGATCCGTTTCCCCCGTAAGGAGCAAACGAACCTTGGCATTCGGCTGTTGTGGGCTCATCAGCCATTCGGTACTGAGTGCAAAACCAACCCGCGATATCAGGAGCAGGCACAGCGTGACCAGCCCCACAAAAAACTGTTTTTTCATCATTCTACAAAATCCATAGACAGCAAATATCATGGCGGCTGCCATAGAGCCACCAACCTGCAGACATTGGATTGCTATCTATTCCCTGAAAGTGCAGAACAACACATGACGCCTGACCACGGGGGGATCAGACGAAGAGAGGATGTGCCAGCCTGTGCGCTGAAGAAGGGTAATCAGAAAAATAACGGTGAACAGTGACAACAGCACGGGTAGCTCAACAATTTCACCACCGCGTAACAGATGGTCGGTGAGCTCACAGTCGTCAGCATCGGCAACAGCCGTTGAATTATGCTGAGCCAAATCACTCACGGTCACTGTGGTCGGACAGGCCATTATCAGCCCGGCGCGTTGAACCAGGCAGATTGTCATTACAACCAGCAACGCCAGGCAAGCTACATAAAGCCCCTGATGCTTTTGACGTCGTGATTTCAGTAATGACATATCCATACGCGGGAAGCTTATGGCGGCATTATGAAAATCGCAAGGAGGCAGCGTGTAGTCTATCTAACAAAATGGGAAAGCCTGTCTTACCAACCGAGCTCCCCAGTATGAATCACCAGAACTAACGCCAATTTGAAGCTGGATTATTCGACAGTTGTAGAGAAAGAGAAGAGAAGGCAGTTCCAATCATACTGAAACTGCCTCTGGCATTTAGCTGGATATTTTACCGGGAATCATAACCGCCGTACGGCACTCTGGATAACTGCTGCAGATCCAGGCTTCCCGCCCGGCATGCTTACCCTGCTTCAGGGTATGACGCGCCATGCCGCCACCACACTTTCCGCAAATCCGGGTTTCCGGCCGCTTCGGTTGCTCGCTGACCGCCTTGCGTACGGAAGCAGAACCGATCACCTCGCTGCCCTGGTTGCCGTGTTCAATACCCGTCGCGATATACACATCTTCCCGCAATGTCCGTACATCCAGCAGACCACCGGTTTCATAGACCAGCAGCGGCAGACCCGCCTTGTCAAACCAGACACGCATCTGGTCAATGCGACGACGCCCTTTCTTGGTACTGCGATCCGCCAGCAGAATGGCGCAACGTGGCGCCAGCGAACGGCGTTCACACAACAGGATGTCAACAGGAGCCTTTCGGAAACGTGCAGGCATAGAGCGCTGCTGTTCATCGGTAAAGAGCATCTCACCCAGCGCTGGATTCCGGAACAGGCAGAAATGCTCCCTGACAGCCACATCCAGCAGACCATAAAATGAGCGTTCCGAACCATCAAAGAAAGGCTTACGAATATGCACGCCGGTGTCCCTGCGTATACGCGAGACGACCGCAACGGCAAGGGTCGCCAACAGCGCGATGCAAACGACAATAGCGATATAGGGGATTTGGGTTTCAATCATCATGCTATCCATTTCAGCGTCGTTTCCCAATCTCTCGATGCGTTATCCATAAAACCGCACTGTTCACAAATAGTACAACAGTTTCTGGCTTTATTCGCTAGTCTGAATACCCAGCATGTCAGGCAGGATGGCTGGCGCAGTAATCCGTATGCGCTTTTCCCGGCTTAGCTCCCCACCAATAATCTCAATATTCCGACGCGGCACGCCAAAACATTTAGCCAGGAATTTCACCAAGTAAGCATTGGCCTTGCCTTCAACCGGCGGTGCCTTGATCCGTACTTTCAGGCTCTCGCCATGCAGTCCGGCAAATTCATCCTTACTGGCTCGGGGCTGTAGATGACAGGCAATCACAAGGTCTTTACCCTGCCAGCGATAAAACGACATACAACTTCTCCACTGACGAACATCCCCGTTCCCTGTAGTATCGGTAAACAACTCGATCACTGAATACTATCAGAAAGAAACCGGCACCAAGCCAGTATTCCGGTCATTGATGCCCGTCAACCCGAAACAGTGATTCAGTCACTACTATGAGAATAAACGGGGAGGAGAACCGAATGCAGGAATTCAGAAAAATCCTGGTCGCCATCACCAACGCGCATACCAGCAAGGCGGAACTGGCGCAGGCCATTACCCTGGCCGCGGATAATCAGGCGGAACTAACCTTCGTGAGCATTGTTCAACCGGCCTGGTTTGAAAATCCACTCCTGTCACGCGATGACTTTCAGTCCTTCTGGGATGAGCATTTGCTGGCCATTGCCCAACCGGCGATGGATGCAGGTATCACTGTGACCACCCGGCAGATCTGCGGTCATCCGTTCCATGAGGTCATCCGTCTGGTGGAAACCGAAGGGTATGACCTTGTCGTCAAACTAGCGGAACCCAGTGGCGTATTCAACAGACGTCAACTGACCGGTAATGACCTGAATCTGTTGCGTCGCTGCCCCTGCCCTGTCTGGATGATGCAGGATAAAGACGCGGAACAACCGGCACAGGCACCTGTCATTCTCGTCGCCCTCGACACCAGCACTGACACACCGGAACAAATCGCCCTTAACCGAAAACTGCTGGCGAGCGCTGACCACCTGGCCCTGCAGGAAAAAGCCAGCCTGCATGTGCTTCATGTCTGGGACCTTTATGGTGAAGACCGTCTTCAGGGACCTTTCATTAATATGTCACGCGAGCAGGTCAATGAACTGCTGAAAGAAACGGAAACCACCAACAGGGATCGTCTCAACACCCTGGTCACCACCAATGGCATCGGTGATGCGGCACAATGCCACCTGGTACGAGGCCGTGCCTCCCACGAAATTCAGAAACTGGCGGCATCCCTCAAGACCGACCTGGTCATCATGGGAACAGCGGGAAGAACCGGGCTGGCCGCCTTTGTCGTGGGCAATACGGCAGAGAACGTTTTTGCCGGTGTCGATTGTTCGATTCTGGCCATTAAGCCGGACGGAAAAAACCATCAAGCCGTCAGTAACGAAACAGACGCCAATAAATAGATTACCGCTCAAAACCACGGGGAAACTGTTTCATAAAGCGCTGGTCGAGCCAGTGCTTCCAGTGCCAGACCCAGCGCCCTGCTACGGTAACAGCTCCCCGTGATCCAATGGCGCGACCATCCGCCATGTTAAGGAGTGCCAGTGACTGACGTTGTGGCTTGTAGTCGATGGCAAGTTTACCCATCAACAGATGGCGCAGATTGACGTCAAGCACAGCGGCATGACGGACCGCGTAAACGCCTGATTTCGGGTGCGGTTGGGATACCAGTGTCGCCATATCACCGGCAGCAAATACATTTGGATGACTGCGTGATCGCAGGGCATTGTCCACTGAAACAAACCCCTGCTCATCAAGTGCTAGACCACTGTTCCGCAACCAGCCATCAGGCCGCGCCGACGTACACAGAACGACAGCATTCAGGAAGATCGTTTTACCCTGTCCGCTTTGCAAACCACCCGGTACCAGGGACGCCTGGACATTCTCATGCAACTTAATATGTCGAGCAGTGAGATGCTCGCGCGCATACTGTTGTACAGCGAGAGGATGTCCGGACAATAATCCACCGGCTCCCACAAGGTGGAGAGAAACCCCGGGAAAACGCTGACAGAGGCGATGTTCAAGCGCCAACACCACTTCTGTACCTGCTGCCCCCAGCCCGAGCACCCCAAGTGCAAAAGACGGTAAAACCGGCAGCTGCACTTCAAGGTCGTCCAACCATGACAGGAATTGCTTGACGGGCTTTACGCCTATCACCGTCATACCCCGGTCAGACTGCCCAAAACCGGCAGGACTTTGTGGTAATGAACCTGTATTGATGGATAACCAATCATAATGAAAACCACGGCCCCCATCGATGCTGAGGATGGCATTGTCAGCATCCAGTTTAACGGCATGTCCCTGAACAAACTCACACCCTGAAAGACGACACAGTTCCGATAAATTGATATGCATTTCATTCGGCTGGTATTGTCCGGCGATCAATCCTGGCAGCATGCCAGAATACGGGGTATACCGATCAGGTGACACCATAACCACCTGTGCACCAGGAAGGGGTTTACGGATCAATTGATGTAACAGTAAGGCGTGAGCATGGCCGCCCCCGGCCAGAACAATCGTTTTAGTCGTCACCGTACTATCCCTTCCTCTGTCGCCTTGGCGCCTGTCGAGAGCGGGTTGTCTGACGCGGCTTATTACTGGAGATTTGCTGCTGAAGGCTACCCAGCTGACTGTCAATAAAGGCTCGACAAGCCTCAAAGCTGGAGACAATCTCGTCAGACAGATTCAACTGCCGCTCCTGCGCCAGTTTTCGAGCAAGCCCCAGCATTTTGGGGGTCGGTGCGCGGTTCTGTGACGCCTGAGCCTGATAGGTATCAATAAACGTACTGCAGGCCTGCCGATCCGTTAGCGCATTATCCGGTAATGGCACACCGACCTGCCGGCTGATACTACGAGCATACGCCATCATTTTTGGTGTTGGCGTTCCACTGCCAGAAAAGCGCGTACGACTCTGTGCACTGACTTTATCGGATAGCGCCCCCTGCAATTCCTGCAACCAACTCTCTAACCGGTCAATTTGTCGGTAAACAAACCGATCCCGCTTTTCACAGGCCAGG
The DNA here is from genome assembly GCA_964291505.2 of uncultured Kistimonas sp. Classification (GTDB taxonomy): domain Bacteria; phylum Pseudomonadota; class Gammaproteobacteria; order Pseudomonadales; family Endozoicomonadaceae; genus Kistimonas. The sequence goes on from OZ220221.1 coordinate 446,113, forward strand.
TTGTCATCATTTCGCAATTCACAAACACGGGTCAGATAATCCTCCCAGACAGCTGTCGTTTCAGCGCTGGTCATCCAATCAGGCAGCCAGTCCACCAGGACTCACCACTAGCCGTTGATTCAAGACGACTGCCTTTACGCACAATGAATTTACGTGCCAGTAAGGTCTCAAGGATGGTGCTTCGGGTCGCGGGTGTACCAATCCCGGCACTTTCCCGCAGGATACGCCGCAGTTTCGGGTCTTTGACAAAACGCCCCACCGTTTTCATTGCCTTGATCAAGGTACGATCGGTGTAATAAGCCGGTGGACGTGTTGTTCGAGTCACCGTGTCGACCTGCTTCAAGGGTGTCAACATCCCCTTCTGTGCCGCAACAATCGCCTGATATGACACTTCAGCCTGCTCATCCTCACGACGTGGAAAGGCCTGCATCCACCCTGGGTCAACCACCTCGGTACGAGAGGCCGTAAAACGACTTGCCGCATGCCCCAGCAAATCCGTCACCGGAACCTGAAAAGCCAGTTTTTGCTCCCGCAGGCTGGCTGAGGGCCAAAGCGCCTGAATATAACGCCTTGCCACAATGCGGTACGCCATCTGTGCCTCGCGGTTCATGGACGATAGATTGGCTGATTTTCGGGTAGGAATGATCCCATAGTGTTCCATCGGCTTACTGGTGAAGCAGGCAGGCTTTCTGGCGGGATAATGTTGATGGTTTCCGTCGTGTATATCGCGAGCCATCTGCGCCTGTCGGGAAAATTCCGATATCTGCGTCAGATGCTCCAACACCGGATTGCGTTCATTGGGCGCGTACAGTGAGTCAGGCAGCTCTGCATGCTCTGTTCTTGGATATGTGACCAGACCCTCGTTATAGAGTTTTTCCAGCACTTTCTGTGCAGCTGCTGCCGTCATGCCGCAAGCCTTGTGCATCTCCGCCTGAAACTCAGCCAGATCACACGGCAATGGAGGGTTACGCTGGCTGTTGCGCTCTTTGTTCTGGATAACGGTTGCCTGATCGCCCACCTGCAGCAGCCGCTGTTTGAACGCCTGAACTGCCTGTTCGCCGGTGAATAATGGCGTATCCAGCGGTTCCGGATCACCGTCTTTAGCAATACGACGACTGGGCTCCCAGGTAACACCGGCGGGTGCAGCATCAATAATCTCAGCCGTTACGGGAGGATGATAACGGGCCTCTATCAACTGAGCAGAAACCGCAAAATGCCCGTTAATCAGGAAATGATCTTTCGGCACAAAACTCCGGATTTCACGACAACGCTCCACCACCAGGGCCAGCGTGGGCGTCTGCACCCGTCCGACCGAAACGACTGATTCCCGTCCACCACCTTGTCCCAGGTTCGGTCCCATGGCGCCGCCCCGGGCGTAAAAAGTCAGCGCCCGTACGGCGAACTGATAGCTCCAGTCAGCCCTCGCCCGGGCCTCTGATGCCCGGAACCAGGACTTCATTTCATCGCCGCCTTTCAACCGCGCAAATGTATTACGCACGGCCTGTCGGTCCAACCCGTCCACCAGCCAGGCATGACGCACCGGGCCACGATAACGGCAGGCTTCGAGCAGGTGCCAGGCAATGGCGGTGCCTTCGCGGTCCGGATCCGTGCTGACAATCACTTCACTGGCCTGCCGGAGCTGATCCCGAATGACTTTGTAGTATTGCGCCGGTGTTTTCCCCCGACCGCTTCGGCGTGTCAGCCGCAGATCAAACTGGCGGGGAATCGGCAGCAGGGTGGCCGGATTATTCCAGGAAGCATCCGGCTTCAGCTCTTGGGGTTCACGGATTTCCAGCAGGTGGCCAGATGCCCAGACCAGCGCTACCGGCTGCCCTTCCAGCGTACCGGTCGCCAGATCCTTTTTCATCCGCCAGCCCATGGCCGTCGCAATCTGCTGCGCCTGGTCACGCTTTTCCGCGATAATGGTGATGGTCACGGGATTCCTTACAAGCACTACGAACAAACATTGCAGACTATTTTATCTATTATGATCCGAAAAAATATGAAATAAATCATCTATGAATTCTGACAGGGAAATCTACAACCGTTAGCAATATCACCACCCAGCCAGACAAGAAAGAATAACATGCAGAACCTTTTGTTATTTAACATATCTAACATTTTACGAACTAGCTTTTTCAGTGAGAAATTAAGCATGCAAAAAAAACAGCCTATATCCGCTGTCACTCCCCCAGAAACACATACTACCAAAACGCATGACAAGCATAAAAAACACCCTAGCATCACTGTAGAAGAAAGTACTTCATGTACAATATTTATTACGCAAGATTGCCGCATACTGCATAAAGACGAAGCTCAACCAAAATTATTTACAAGAGCTATTTGGCCGCACGAGCCTTTAAAAATAAACCTGATATCCTCACAAGAGCTCCCCCATGAAACAACACCGCATGAGCAAAAACTTATAGACATAGTAAACTTTTCACCTGATTACCATTTGAAAATAGGAAATTCATCTTTCAAATGCATCGCAGCAAACAATAGAGACAAAAGGCTTTCTTATTATTTCGAAAACCTTAAAGAAAGAGATTTTTGTTTTGTCATCAACAGTAACAATATTGATCACTGTTATATCCCTACCAGAATCTGGCAAAAGAGATTTATTGCCATGATCTCACAAGGTTTAATGAGCCTTCTATCTATGGATGCTAAAGTAACAAGCATATCCTCTGATCCAACGATGAAAGTCAGAAGGCATGAATACCAATCAATTGCTCGCAAACCAACCTGCTTCCAATATTCAATGTTCCAAAGTTATGGTGAGACCAAGGATCCCCACATGAGAGGAGGAACATATAAACTGCTGCCAATAACCAAAAAACACCCAGAATTTGGACTTTTTTCCAAAATCACAATTTTGATCCCTAATCCGGAATCACGCGAACCTAAAAATTACAGGAAAGCTCATGAATTTATACATATCGGACATGGAGTTGGCCTTGGAAAAATTGGTAAAGGTGCTATTTTCTTTCACTCTATTTCTGCAATAGCTGAACATTATAGAAACAGGTATAATTCTGCTATCAGATTTGCAACAGAATCATGTTTATCCTTAGCGGAAAGTGAATTAAAAGCTTCATTAATGGAACACTATGAAATCGCCTGCTCCGAGTTAAGTACTAACTACGAATCCTCAGATTCAGAATACTATGACACCGACGAACAATACCATGAAGTTTTAGGAGATACTTAAACCATTGCAAACAAAAATGGTTTTTGGAAAAATAAAAAATAAGGTCTTCCGCCATGGTCAAGCAATGTTTTTTCATAAATATCCATTACCTTATTTTTTGTTCCTCCTCATATCACTAACGGGATGCCTTTTTCATGATAATAGACAGGTACTATTGGAAAGTCGTATTCACGCGCTAGATGCCCACCCCGAGGTATTACAAACCCGCCACTTTCCCCTGCAAACACTTCAAGTATTGTCGGGACAAGGCAAGACACTACGCGTTTATATCGAAGGTGACGGCCATGCCTGGGCTAGTCGACGTCGTCCGTCTCTAGATCCAACCCCTCGTAATCTGTTGCTTATTGACCTTATGCGCCAAGATCATTTTCCGGACAAAGCCTACATAGCTCGCCCATGCCAATTCGTGTGGGGTGACAACTGCAAAATTCCTGTATGGACCAGCCTGCGCTACAGTCAGCCGATGGTGGATACCCTTAATGAAACCTTGGATCAGCTCAAGGCAAAAGGACCCTATAACAACATTGAACTGATTGGTTTTTCAGGTGGAGGGACGCTTGCCCTGCTAATGGCTGCCAGCAGAGACGATGTCATGTCCATAAGAACTGTCGCAGGCAATCTGGATCCAGCATTTGTGAACCAATTCCATAAGGTCAGCCCAATGCCTAACAGCCTCAATCCTATCGATTACTCTAACAGGCTGGCGTCAATACCACAGCTGCATTTTATAGGCGGAAAAGATACGATTATTCCTCCTGCCGTCTATAGCCACTATCAGTCCTCCTTCCGTAAACAGAATTGTCTTTCACGTTATATGAAGCCTGATGCGAGGCACAACATGGGCTGGGAACAATCCTGGTCAGAGCTGCTGGAAATACCGGTTAAATGTCGCCAATAAGCTAACAACATAAGCACTCATTAAGCACTCATTAAGCACAGTACGACATCATTCTGAACGTTTGACTCACCTACGAAATCATCTACTTTTTTAACTGTTTTTATTACTTCCCAAATACTCTCCGGCGGAGCTTTTCCTGCTATGGCCGGGAGATCACCTTCTCTATCAGCGGTACAACACCATGCAACTGCCCAAAACCTGTGTCGCGGTTTACAAAACCCACCACGCCGCCGATGACGCCGTCAAGCGCCTGCAAAAAGCCGGTTTTGACATGAAAAAGATCTCGGTCGTCGGCAATGACTACCATACCGAAGAACACGTGGTCGGTTACTACAACACCGGTGACCGGATGAAAGCCTGGGGAAAGATGGGCGCCTTCTGGGGCGGTATCTGGGGTATTCTGTTTGGCGCGGCTTTTTTTGTCATTCCCGGTGTCGGCCCTGTAGCGATTGCCGGTCCACTGGTGTCAGCTATTATCGGTGGTCTGGAAGGCGCTGTTGTAGTGGGGGGCCTGTCAGCGCTGGGGGCAGGTCTGGCAAGCTTTGGAATACCTAAGGACAGCATCGTCCGTTATGAACAATCGCTTTCTGCCGGCAATTTTCTGGTATTGCTGCATGGTACCGAGGAAGAGGTTGCCCAGGGATCGAAACTGCTCATGGAAGTAACCGATAACGAAGCCGTCGATATTCACGAGAAAGACGACTAACAACAAGCAATCGCTGCGGCTGCAGCAGTCAACGCTGAGCCGCAGAGTTGATCAGGGTAAGACCAGACGAAACAACGCACCGCCCATCTCTGAAGTGTCGATCACCAGTTTACCGCCATAGCTCTCGACAAGATCCAGCACCACGGCCAATCCGATTCCCTGCCCCGGACTCAGGCAATCGGCACGAACACCTCGCTGAAGCACCTGTTCACGCTGATCTTTCGCTAAACCTGCGCCATCATCCTCAATGACCAGCACCAGACTGCCAGACTCTCTACCTTTGTCGTCCACCGGCTGTACATACCCACCAATACGCACCCGTTGCTGACAAAACTTGAAGGCGTTCTCCAACAGGTTTCCCAGTATTTCCAGCAAATCATTTTCGTCACCATGGAAAAGGCAGGCGGCATCCAGGTTCACCTGCACCGATACCTGCTTATCCCTGTAGACTTTATCGAGCGTGCGACAAAGGTCATGCACCAAGGGGCCCACCTGAATCGCCTTACGCATAAGTCCTTTACGTCCGGTTACCGCCCGGTGCAAGTGATAGCCAATGATCTGGTTCATACGATTGATCTGCTCCATCATCGTTTGACGCAGTTCGTGCATTGACTGTCGGTTCGGCCGTTCACCTTGAATCTCAAGGGTATTACCAACACTCTGTAACACCACCAGAGGCGTTTTCAAACTGTGGGCAAGATCATCCATGGTAGTGCGGTAGCGTTCCCTCTGTGTTTTTTCTGATAACAGCAAGGTATTAATACTGTTGGTCAGGCAGCGAACCTCTGAGGGAAAGTATCCATCTAAATGCTCACGGGAACCGGTTTCAATTTCCCGAATCTGCTGGATGACCTGACGAAACGGCTTCAGCGACCACCAGAGCGCCAACCAGAACGTCGCGAGAATGACCAGTGATACCACGCCCATCCAAAGCAGCAAGTGATTTTCAAAAACACTGATAATGTCGAAATAACGCTGAGCTGGCACAACTGTCACAAAGCTGTATCCCAGGGAATCCTGCCCCACAGGAACATCAATTTCGTAGATCAGGAATTCTTCACCTTCCAGCTCCATGATGTTAAAGGTGACCCGTTTTTCCAGATTGAAATCCGGCTCATAGGGTATGACGTCACCCATGGTCGATATTGACTGCCAAACCAGTCTGCCATTTTCGTCGTATATATAACCCCGAAGCTTTTCTCCTGGTGTATTAAAGCGATTATCAGTCAACGTCTCCGGCATGATCAGGTGACCGTTTTCTTCCCGCGCGGCGGCTGCCAGCATGGCGTTGGCATTGGCGCCCAGCTGTTCCCGGGCAGCTTTGTCCAGGGTACGGTTGAAAGAGCTGAGTACGGCCGCCAGTACCAACCCCAGAAACAGCAGCAACAACGAAGCCACGGCCAGCGTCATGCGCCCCTTGAGGGATTCAATCACAGGCATGGCAGATCAAACCGATAGCCCTGACCGCGCACGGTCACAATCGGGTTTACCCCCGAGTGCTTTTCAAGTTTCTTGCGTAGGCGGTTGATCAACACTTCTAATACGTTGCTGTCCGCTCCGTGGTTGTTGCCGTAGATCTGATCTTCCAGAATTGTGCGCGATAACACTTTCTGGTGATTGCGCATCATGTATTCCATCAAAACATATTCATAGGCCGTCAATGACACTGGTTCATTGCTGACAAAAAACGTTTTGGTCAAACTGTTGATACTGAACGGACCGACCTCAATCATCGGCTGAGAAAAACCGGCAGAACGTCGTATCAGGGCATTCAAACGGGCTTTCAACTCTTCCAGTTCAAACGGCTTGACCAGATAGTCATCGGCTCCGGCATTGAGTCCATCGACCTTATCCCGCCAGTTACTCCTTGCCGTCAGAATCAGAATCGGCATGGCATTCCCCTCAGACCGAACCTGACGGATCAAATCCAGACCACTGATACCCGGCAGCCCCAGATCCACGATGGCAACGTCCGGATGATAATCCATCAGGTAATGCCGGGCGGCTTCACCATCCGTTGCACCGAGCGTGCAATGCCCATCATTTTCCAGCTGATAGCGCAGATGGTGTAGCAACAGTTCTTCATCTTCGACAACAAGTACATTCATGATCCGGCTCCTGCGATCAACCGCTCAACAACGATCGGGGTACACACCGGCTTTAACGGAACGGCATCTGCTTGCAGACGTAGTAAGTCGCTCTGGGCTTATCGTTGTAGTTCAAATCGATAACGCCAAACAACAGCTTCTTGGGTGGAATATAGATATGGACATAATTCGCGCCCTTGGCTTCGGCGATCGACAGCGTCTGCTCGGAATCCGCATAGAAGCCGAGGAGCATACCGGTATCGGTATAACGCTGCAGCAGGCTCTGTTCAAGCGTTTCATTGTGCACCATTCGACACTCGGATACCGGCTCAGGTGGGAACTGACCGATCAGAATCTCACGACCGGTTTCGGTATAGCGGGTTTGCGTTGCCAGTTTGGCGCAGCCGGCAAACAGCAACGTTACCGACAGTACAACGAATAATTTTTTCATAAAGTAACTCTGGAAATACTGCCCATGTTGGAGAACGCAAAAGGAGATAAGTCAGAACCGACATTCGGCATGCTATGACGGCTGATTGAGTCAACAATCACAATTCATCTCCATTATAAACCTGTCGTCCGAGATCAGGCCGTTAAACGGCCTGCGCCAAAACAACAACCCACAAATCAGAAATGGTAGTTAATAGCCAGATAAGTGAGTTTTTGGTCTTTCAGCTTGAACTTATATTGATCACCGTCGATGTTAAATGACACTGAGTTATTCATCTTGGTATAGCGGTAACCGAGCTCTGCAGAAAAATGATCACCGAGCTCTTGAATCAGACCCAGCTGAACACCGTACATCAGGGCATTGTCTTTCTTGGATTTCTTCTCCAGCGGCGTAACGCCCGTTCCCTGGTATGTGCCTTTAAACTCTGCTTCCATCTGGTTCATACCCAGTGTTCCGCCGACAAAATAGTTGGTTGTCTGTAGGCCAAACAGGTTGTCCACATAATCTGCAGAGAAGCTTAATTCACGGTTTTCAGCGCTATAGGTTTCTTTATAGTTCACTCCCATAAATGACCCACGTTCACTCGCTTCTACGCCCCCAGCTCCAAGAGTCGCATAAACGCGGACATTATCATTCAAATATTGACCCAGTCTCAGCGCGCCAAAACCGGGATCCTCCAATTTGCTGGCCACATCGCGATCACTTGGATACGTGGCTTTTTCACCATCCTGTTTGACGGAGATATCTTGCTTGACAGTACCGATGGAGGCACCCGCAAACCAGTCACCGGCCATCGCTGAAGAAGAAGCGGCGATACAGGCCGCAGCTAACACGCCTGCTGTAAACGGTTTAAACATTTTCCTGGCCCCAGATTGCTATCTATTTGGTATATGTTGAAAAACGGGCGCAGTATGTTGAGTAAAACCTTAACGGTTCCTTAACGAAAAAAACGCATACTTTGTAAGGTAAAAAGGGAACCAATGTTCCCTTGGAATGTTTGCATCTACGATCGATGAGTCGGCTAAAAGGGTATTACTACGCAAGTACAAAGCCAATCATCGGCCCATCAATCAGGATCCGCATGAATAGCTCCCAACCGAGTGTAGAGCCCCTTACCATACGTAATCCTGAATCTCGTCAAATGATAAACAGTCTTGCACCATAGAATTAACCTCTATAATGCAATTCAAAGCACTCGCTTTATCAAACAACAATCTATTGGAGGGTATTCACCAAGAGGAGTTCAGGCAAGTATTGAAATAAGTGACGTGTATTAACAGGAAAATTCAATGTTTAATTAATTCTACTTTATATGATAATAATTTTTCAGGAGATCAATAGACTTACTCATTGATCATTGCCTCTATTCTCATCTTTATCTGACTGCTGTTGATTACCTTTCTTTTCCTTCTTCTTTTTCTTTGAACTTTTTCCACTCATGCGATAACTATCAATCGTTAACAAGCAATCTTTACTGGCAATGGCGGTGGTCGTGGTGGTTGCACGTTTTTTTGCGGCCGCATGGAAAGAACCTGGTGCAGCACGGCCTGTCCGTTCCTTCTGCATTTTAGCCTTGGCTTTTTCAACTTTATCCGTCACCGCTTTCTTATGTTTCTTATGCCCCAACTCCTTCTCTTCAATCTGGGAGATATACTTGGACATGGCGCTTGATGCTGCTTTCAGATCGTATACGCCCATCTCCATCTTGGTCAGTTTGATGTTGGTTTTCACTTGGCGATTGGACAAACTTTTGAGCACAACAGAATCATCTTTATCGCCTTTGCTGGCCAACTTATGACTCACCAGAAACAGGTTTATAGTCTTCTTGTCTGCACCGGGAAGAATCGCCTGAATACTTTTATAAAACTGGGCATCAGCTTCCTTCCCACGGGATTTGAATAACGTGTGTAATAACTGTTTGATTTGGCGGCTGCTCAAATCCAATGACTGACCACCCGATTTACCGCCTTTATCACCCAACTGACTGGTACCATCAGATGACTTAACGGCATAACCTTTTTTGCTGCCTTCTTCCGCTGACGGTTTGGCAGGCATGGCGGTTTCTTTATAACTGGAAGAATTACTGGCTCCAACACCTTTTACGCTCATTCTCACCCCGTGTTCCAGAAATACATTATTTTCTCAGCATAGCAATCCGGTCATCCCTCAATGAGACTGATGATGAAACGCTGCAACGATCCGGGCAAAGTTTCGAAACAGAAGATCCCCCGGCATTCCGGATATCTCCGGATGAAACTGCACCCCAAACTGTCTGTCGGCAGGGCAAGCCATGATCTCAACGTCATAGTGAGCAGACTGACCTAATAACCGAAAGTGTTCTGGCAAGGTCACGCCCTCACAATGATCAGTGCCAAAATCGACATTGCGATCAAAATCAGCCAGAAGCGGATGCTGGTTATCGAGCAAATCCACCGTTTCATGCTGACGACGCTCATTGCCGAGGTAAACATCCGCACCATGCCGCAGGGCTATGGCCTGATGACCCAGGCAGATACCCAGTACAGGCACTGTCAGGTGATCAATGAAGGTAAACTGTTCTAAAAGTGTGTGATGAGTCCCGGAATCGGTAAACAGACGCGGGCCACCGGATATGACGACCGCTTCTGACTGAGAGCTGAAGTCGTACTCATTCGCCTGTTCAAGCTGGACGCACTCTGTTGTGATACCCAGCGTTTCAAGGATTTGTACAATGTCCGGTACTTTCTGACTGTTGCAGTCAATGACAGTCCATGCGCACATGGTTCCACTGCTCCCCCTGACGAAATCCGATTTTTACGTTCTATAACAGTCTAGACCGCCAATATCCCTGCAGGTTCCCGATACCCCCCCCAAAACACCCACAAAAAAGCCGGGACAAGCCCGGCAAAAACCTCAAATCCCGACTGAATCAGGCCGCTTTATGCGAATCTGACTCCGATTGCGGGTAGGTGGCGAGGATTTCGTCACCATCGACGGATTCCAGCTTCACATCAAAACCCCAGAGAGACTGCACGTGTTTGACCACGTTCTGGGTACTACGCTGGTCCAGCGGTTGGCGGTTGTGCATGAAATGCCGTAACAGCATGGAGCGGTCACCCTTCACATCCACGTCATAGACCTGAATGTTGGGCTCAATGTTGCCAAGGTTATATTGTGCAGCCAGGGTTTCCCGCAGCTGCCGGTAGCCTGGGTCGTTGTGGATAGCGCCGACCTCCAGGTAAGGGTTGTTGTCGTCATCAGTAATGGAGAACAAACGCAGATCCCGCATCACCTTCGGCGACAGGTACTGGAGGATGAAACTCTCATCCTTGAAGTTCTCCATCGCGTAGTGGACGATTTCCAGCCAGTTGTCGCAGCCGGCAAAATCCGGGAACCACTGACGATCCTCCTCAGTCGGGTTCTGACAGATGCGTCGGATATCCTGGAACATCGCAAAGCCCAGCGCATAGGGGTTGATGCCGCTGTAGTACTGGCTGTCATACCCGGGCTGAAACACCACGTTGGTGTGCGACTTCAGGAACTCCATGATCGCACCTTCCGTGATCAATCCTTCGTTATACAGGTCGTTCATGATGTTGTAGTGCCAGAACGTCGCCCAGCCCTCATTCATGACCTTGGTCTGCTTCTGGGGATAGAAATACTGCCCCAGCTTGCGCACGATACGGATGATCTCTCGTTGCCAGGTCTCCAGCAGCGGCGAGTGCTTCTCTATAAAGTAGAGAATGTTCTCTTCCGGATGCTCCGGGAACCGTTTCTCCTGTGTCTTCTCCTCCCGAAAGGTTTTCGGGATGGTGGACCAGATGTCGTTCAGCGTCTGCTGAATATAGATTTCCCGATCCTTTTGACGGTTCTTTTCCTCTTCCGCAGACAATGGACGCGGACGCTTGTAACGGTTCACACCCTGGCTCTGCAGTGCATGACAGGCGTCCAGCAGATCTTCGACAGCATCAATGCCGTAACGCTCTTCGCACTCGGAAATATAACGCTTGGCGAACAGCAGGTAATCGATGATGGAGTCGGCATCCGTCCAGGTCTTGAACAGGTAGTTCCCCTTGAAGAACGAGTTGTGGCCATAGCAGGCGTGGGCAATGACCAGCGCCTGCATGGTCATGGTATTCTCTTCCATCAGGTAAGAGATACAGGGGTTGGAGTTAATGACAATCTCATACGCCAGCCCCATCTGACCACGCTGGTAGTTGGCCTGGTTGCTCAGGAAATGTTTGCCGTAAGACCAGTGGCTGTACATCAGCGGCATGCCGGTGGACGCATACGCGTCCAGCATCTGCTCAGAGCGGATCACCTCGATCTGGTTCGGATAGGTGTCCAGCTTGTAGCCTTCGGCAATACGGGCAATTTCCTTGTCGTATTTGTCGAGTAACTCAAAGGTCCACTCGGGACCTGTCGAGAGAGGTTCTTTTCTCATGCGGTAGCCTCCCGCTTCTCGAACAGCTCACGGAATACCGGATAGATATCTTTCGCCGAACGAATATGCGACATGGCAAACTGGCCTTCATAGTCGCTTTCCACCGACCGGTACTCATGCCACAGGTTCTGGTGGTGGCGATCCGTGATTTCGATATAGGCGAAATACTGGACCAGCGGCAACAGGTTTTCACGAATCAGCTTGGTGCACTTGGGTGTATCTGCTTCCCAGTTGTCACCGTCTGAGGCCTGGGCCACGTAAATGTTCCAGTCTTTCGGGTTGTAACGCTCTTCAATGATCTCGCTGGTCAACGACAACGCGGATGACACAACGGTACCGCCGGTTTCACGGGCATAGAAGAAATCATGCTCATCACATTCCCGGGCTTCAGCGTGGTGACGAATGAAAACGACATCCACTGCCTTATAGTTCTTCTGCAAGAACATGTAGAGCAGGAAGAAAAACTTCTTCGCCATATCCTTGATGTCACGGGTCATGGAGCCAGAAACGTCCATCACACAGAACATCACCGCCTTGCTCGACGGCATAGGCACCCGGATCAGGTTGTTGAACTTCAGATCGAAGTCATCAATAAACGGCAGACGCTTAAGTTTGCCATTGAGTTCGGCAATACGCTCACGCAGTGCCTGCGCACGGTTTTCATCCGTACTCTCCGGACTGACCTCCATCTCCCGCAGTTCACGTTTCAGCGCGCGAACCTCACGACGATCCTTACCCCCAAGAGCAATCCTGCGAGCATGGGCACTGCGCAATGAGCGCACGACGTTTAAACGATCCGGCGAACCTGCACTGGTAAAACCGGCCCGGCGGGTCTGAAATTCACTGCTGTCTTTCAGGTCCTTGCGAACCATGTTGGGCAATTCCAGGTCATCAAACAGGAATTCCAGGAATTCATCCCGATTGATCTGGAACTCGAAGTCATCCATACCGCCGCCGCCATCGCTGGCCTCACCGTCACCGGAAGCAGAACCACCCTGCTTGTCCGGACGCTTGAAGCGGTCGCCGGTATCAAATTCCTTGTTACCCGGGTGCACCTGATCGCGGTGTCCACCCTGGCCGTGATGAAAGAACGGTTCCGACAGATCCTTGTTGGAAATACTGATTTTCTCGCCGCTCTCGGTATCAGTGATAGAGCGGTTATTAACGGCGTCATTCACAGCGCGGCGTATATGGCGGCGATAGCGACGCATGAAACGCTCACGGTTCACCGTGCTTTTGCCTTTGCTGTTCAGGCGCCGGTCGATAACGATACTGGTCATAATACGGCCCCGTGCGAAGTAGAGAGAATGCGGTAACACGGTGACGTGAGACGCTGGTCGTCCCACGTCACGTGTCAGGCATTACTGGGACTTGCGCACGCGGATATACCATTCACAGAGCAGGCGGACCTGCTTCTCGGTATACCCGTGTTCCATCATCCGTGACACGAAGTCGTTGTGCTTACGCTGCTCGTCCTGGCTGCCCTTCGCATTGAAGGAGATAACCGGCAGCAGGTCTTCGGTATTGGAGAACATCTTCTTCTCAATAACCGAACGCATCTTCTCGTAGCTGAGCCAGCTCGGGTTCTTGCCTTCGTTGTTGGCACGGGCGCGCAGCACGAAGTTCACCACCTCGTTACGGAAGTCTTTCGGATTGGCGATGCCAGCCGGCTTCTCGATCTTCTCCAGCTCATCGTTGAGTGAAGAGCGGTCGAGGATGTGGCCAGTATCCGGATCACGGTATTCCTGATCCTGGATCCAGAAGTCCGCATAAGTGATGTAACGGTCAAAGATGTTCTGACCATACTCGGAGTAGGACTCCAGGTACGCGGTCTGAATTTCCTTGCCCAGGAACTCAATGTACTTGGGTGCAATGAATTCCTTCAGGAAGCGGACATAACGCTCGGAGGCTTCCTGCGGGAACTGGGCCTGTTCGATCTGCTGCTCAACCACATAGAGCAGGTGAACCGGGTTGGCCGCGACTTCACTCGGGTCAAAGTTGAACACCTTGGACAGGATCTTGAAGGCAAAACGGGTGGACAAACCATCCATGCCCTCGTCGACACCGGCCACGTCCTTGTACTCCTGCAGAGACTTGGCATTCGGATCGGTATCCTTCAGGCTCTCACCATCGTAAATCCGCATCTTAGAGAAGACGTTGGAGTTTTCCGGCTCCTTGATACGGGACAGCACGATGAACTGGGCAAGCATGCGCAGGGTATCCGGTGCGCAAGGCGCAGAGCGCAGCGAGCTGTGCTCGAGCAGTTTCTCGTAGATTCGAATTTCTTCATCAACTCGCAGGCAGTAAGGCACCTTGACGATATTGACACGGTCAATGAAGGCTTCGTTGGTCTTGTTGTTACGGAAGGTCTGCCATTCTGACTCGTTGGAGTGAGCCAGCAGAATACCTTCGAACGGAATCGCGCCCAAGCCTTCAGTACTGTTGTAGTTACCTTCCTGGGTTGCTGTCAGCAGTGGGTGCAAAACCTTGATCGGCGCCTTGAACATCTCGACGAATTCCATCATGCCCTGGTTGGCACGGCACAGGGCGCCGGAGAAGCTGTACGCATCCGGATCGTCCTGGGAATACTCTTCCAGCTGACGGATATCAACTTTACCCACAAGGCTGGAGATGTCCTGGTTGTTCTCATCACCGGGTTCGGTCTTGGCCACCGCCACCTGGTTCAGGATGCTCGGATACAATTTCACGACACGGAACTTGGTGATGTCACCACCGTACTCGTGCAGGCGCTTCACCGCCCAGGGAGACATGATGTGCCGCAGGTAGCGCCCAGGAATACCGTACTCTTCCTTCAAAATGGCGCCATCTTCAGCGGAGTCGAACAGCCCCAGCGGCGATTCAAACACCGGCGACCCTTTGATGGCATAGAACGGCACCTGTTGCATCAATTGCTTAAGGCGCTCAGCCAGGGAGGATTTACCCCCACCGACGGGACCCAGGAGATAGAGAATCTGCTTCTTCTCTTCCAGCCCCTGCGCTGCATGGCGGAAATAGGAAACAATCTGCTGAATTGCCTCTTCCATGCCATAAAATTCTTCAAACGCCTTATAGCGCTTGATGATCTTGTTGGAAAAGATACGGCTTAAGCGTGGGTCGCGGGAGGTATCTACCAGCTCCGGCTCCCCAATGGCCATCAGCATACGTTCTGCTGCACTGGCGTAAGCTCCGGGGTCGTTCTTACAGAGTTCCAGATACTCCTGCAGGCTCATCTCTTCCTGAGCCGTGGAGTCATAACGATCCTGGAAATGTTGGAATATTGACATACTCACCACCCGTCTTTCCTGAATGAATCTCTGGTTTTTATTAAACCGGATATGTACGACGTGCCGAGCGTGCGTCTAACCCCTCTCCAAACCTGTTATCTATCCTATCTGCGCGCTGTAACCCGACAGTCTGTTTCACGCCATGGTTGGGCTTCGCCGTCCCCTCTTCCATGGCATACCATTTTGTTTTTTCAGCGACATCGCTTGTAGTTGTTATTCGATGTCACTTTCAAGGTTAGGGAAAACGCCCTCGGAAAAACAGTCTGTTTCTTCAGGATTTTCTGTGGGATACTGGTGGAATTGTGATCGTTGTCACAACGGACAAAAGCATATTTTGATGCGTCCTTCATCCTGAAAATCATCTTTTATTTGTACTTTCCTGCCAAGTCATTCCTGACCTAGACAAACACGTTATATTCTTTGAACAGACGGCTTATTGCATACATTTATAACTTAAATGTTGTATTAAAAATCATTTATTCACGCTTTAAGCACTGCAAGCTTGCAACGGAAACGCCACCCGATTGGTCAGTGTCACTAACACGATAGTCATAGCATTAACCTTACAGACCATGGACTATTTACACTCACTCAAACAGCAGAACCGGAGAGTGTAGTGAGCACGAATGATCCAGACAGTGCCCCTATTAGTGGATCAGCCCTGATCGCCAAAATGAAGAAGGAACTGTCAGAAATCCGCATCGGTTTATTGGAGGCTGCCACTGATTACCTCACAAGCATGACCGAACTTACTGAATACGAAGACAAGAAAACCAACAATCAAAAACCGTCCAGAGAACCTAGTATGCCAGCGAATGAATGCGATACATCAGAAACCACCTGACCACTCTCATTGTTGATAAGGTATGGCTATCGATCAAAACACCCAGGTGAATTCACCACTTAACTGTTGTGAAAGCGTATGCCGGGATTTGCTTACACCATAACGCACTGCGCTGTTAATGCTTTTTCCAACCACTTGCATGCCAACATTCGCCTCCGTGCGATATTTGTCCCGGCGAACACCGGATTGCCTGACCTTGAAGGTCGGCTGATCATTGCGCCATACGTTTACTGGCAGCTCCCGGTCTCCCCATGATGGAATGAAACGAACCCCCATTTCCGGCGTCACTGCAATATTCTGTGCATGGTTCAAGAAAAAGTCTCTGCCGCTTGCCGAAAAGCTGAGTGGAAGCTCCCAATACGTTTCAGTGCTACCACCATTGCCGTATACCTGCCCGCTATCCTGATCCGCCACCTGAGCACGACGCTGGCGCGTATGCCAGTAAGACAAACCTGCACAGGGCATGACGATCCATCCCCTCAAAGGCATAGGCCACGCAAATGTCGCCTGTCCGCCCCAGATGTCAATCTCACTGTCCGATGTCAGTCGGGACGTATCGCTGTACTGACGCATATCGTGATCAGAATGCAGAAAGACCAATGTCGTGGCCACCAGCACAGGGTTTAAAGCAACGCTGCCAAACAGCATGCCGCCTCGATAATTCACGTGACTACGGGTTGGAGGAATATCGCCTCGTGAATCAATATCGCCGTTACCCGCAAAGATACCGACTCCCCAACGATGGTTGCCCATTACATGGGCCAGCCCAATCGCAAGCCCCCTTATATTGGCCTTGTAACCAACGTCTCCAGTATCAAGGTCAAGGTTGCTGGCTCGGATATGCTCATAAAGAGGCAATGCCCAAGGGGAAAATCCGGCGTTAGTGATCGCCGGACAGCGGCCTCCCACATTCCCCGTTTGCATAGCATTCTGCACTTCATGACAATTCGCTGCCGCCGGTATTTCTGTGAGCAAGCGAGATGCCAGACTCTGGTCGATCATTGCTACTGGCAGTAATCGCGATAGCGCCGCATTCTCAGGCAATACAGCCATCGTTGGGATAGGGGGGGGTGGCGGCAGCGGATCAGGCTCTGGCAACGGTATTTCGTGGGCTAATGTGCCATAAAGATAGGCCTCGTTCCCCTCATTCTGTTGGTGTAATGTGAGCGAGTAGTTGTCTTGGTCTGTCACGGCGGTAAGGCTGACAAGATTCAGCGACAAAGGACTGTCACTAATATCTTTTTTCACTAACAGGTAAGTCGCCTGTTCACCTTCCTCCATCAAGGTCTGAACATGACCTAACAGTGTTCCATGACCTTGAATAGAAAAACTGCCATCACGAGCAATGTTCAAAGGCGCAACCGGAGAACGACTATCTACCCGATTCGCCGGTGCCAACGGTAATTCCCATATTCCGCCGTTCACGAAATCCAGTAATAACGACCCACCGCCGGCAATCGTCGAACCAATACCTGTTGTCCATTTCGCATCCGGTTGATGAAAATGCAGCCTTAAAGCGCCCTTACTTGTCGCTTCAATCAGTTGACTGTTAACGTGTGATCCACCCGCAAGATCCAGAACAAGCTGGTTATACTCACCCTGGATACTGATCTTGCCATTTATGTTAACGATCTGAGGATTTGGCTGTACTGAATGGATACTGCTGCGCGTTGTCAGCGCCATGGCTACATCAGGATCATCCGGTATCTGGGTTGTTTGTGAAGGGGGAAACATATACTGGGATGAACCCATGGTCTGTATCGCATAGGCATCTTCACTGGCTGAAATGGTCAGTGCATTATGGATATAGACGATACTGTTCCAGCCACTGATACCTGCAGCGTCCTGCCCCGACACCTGAATATCCGTCACCCCCTTGAGAGTCACTTCACCAGGCGTGGTGATATGCTTGGCCAATATTCCCTGAGCATAGAAACCTTCTGCGACAATATTTAACGGTCCATCTATCGTGATCTCACCGGGCTCGGCACTCAACGCTCTGGAATAAGCTCCCGCTGTACTAATCTGCACAGGTCCAGTGATCTTGACGCCTTTGCCTATCAGGGAAGATATCCCCTCTATCTGATCACCTTGTCCCGTTATTGTTAATGGGCCGACAAGTATCACCTCCCCACCATCACGGGTACGTATGCCTGCAAGTGCTGGTTTAAGCAGGTTAACCGTCAGATCAGCCAGAGTTCCGGAAATACTGCCATTATTATCCGCAAAGAATGCTGAAGAGCCGCGATCATCCGACGAGTAATTCATCGTAATACTGCCGGAAAGCGTCACAGTATTTCCGGTACCTTGCGCAACGATGCTATCTGTATAGGTTCCCGATGAATAAGAGGTGCCATATCCATTAACGACGATGGCACTTGAAAGGAATAGCAGTACGAACCTCAGGCGTGGGATGAGAAAACCCGTGCCTGATCTCACTAAAAGACCTTTATACATGGCTCATCGAACGCTCTGGTGACGGCGTTCGATGAGTGTAGTTTATCGCGCTAACGGTGCGACCGTTTTACGCCTGTCAGATCATCAATCCGGCTCTTTTCGTTGAACAAACACACTGAGCAGTGCCAATCCTCCTGATGCCACCATCAACAACAGCGAAACCGCATTCAGTACCGGCGTGGAACCTTCCCGCATCCGGTCGAACATCGTGATAGTCAGGGGGGCATCACTGCCAACCAGCACCAGCGTCGTATTGAAGTTTTCGAAAGACATCAGGAAAGCAACAATGGCGGCACCAATCAACGCCGGTCGCAGCCAGGGCAGGGTGATAGTCCACAGCACATCAAAACGGCTGGCGCCCAGATTCAGTGCCGCTTCTTCCAGCGCCCGGTCAAACTTGCGTAAACGGGCAGAGATAATCAGCGTACAAATCGTCGAAATAAACGAGAACTGCCCTAACACAATTAACAGCAACCCGGGACGCAGGAAGTTCAGATCCCAACCCCAAAGATCTTCTGCCCCATTGGCGATATTGCTACTGAAGACCAGAACAGAAATACCCAGAATAACGCCGGGAATCACCAGCGGAATTAACATCAGCGTATAGAGAATTTGTTTGCCTGGAAATTCATTCCGTTCAAACAGAAAGGCATTGGACAATGCCACCAGCACCGATAACAGCGCCACAAAAACCGCAACGACCATACTGATGCCGATACTGCCCAGTAACTTGTCATCATGGAAAAGTCCTGTGCGCCCACCACCGTCTGACAGGAACCAGTCCAGCGTAAATCCTTGCCAGGGCAGCGAAGGAAACAGGCTGTCGTTAAATGAAAAGACCGCCACAACCACCAGTGGTGCGATCAGGAACAAAAAGAACAGGCTGACATACGCCGCATAGGTTTTGCGAAACGCCAGACTCTGGGGAATGGATGCAATCATGGTCGGCTCCTCACTTACCCATGGTATCCCGGAATGACTGTCCGCTAAGTTTCAGGCCGAGCCAGACAATCAGCGAGGAAAGCACCAGCAGCAGGACACCGAATGCCGAGCCCTGTTCCCAGTTAAAACGGGTTATAAACTGTGTGAAGATCTGATCGGTAAACCACAGGCTATCCTTACCGCCCAGCAGTGTTGGTGTCAGATAATTACCCAGCGTCAGCATAAACACGACAATACAGCCCGAGACGATACCCGGCATGGCGTAAGGGATAATGACCTCTTTCAACGCATGAAAACCGTTGCCACCCAGGTCATAGGCTGCTTCAACCAGGCTGTCGTCCAGTCCATCCAAGGTGGTGATCAGCGGAACGACCATAAACAGCATGGAGCTGTAGACCAACCCCATCATTACTGTCACATCGTTGTACAACAGTTCAATGGGGCCATCGACCAGTCCCATCCACTGCAACACATTACTCACGACACCGGTTTCCCGTAACAGAATCATCCAGCCATAGGTGCGCACAAGCTCACTGACCCAGAAAGGAATCAGACATGCCAGGAACATCAGGTTACGTGAGCGCCCCCGGGCCAGTTTGGCGATATACCAGGCAATAGGGAAAGCAATCACCAGTGTAATGGCTGTCGCCATAATCGACATGACTGCCGTGCGGAGGAAGGTGCGCCAGTACAGGGGTTCAGTAAAGAACTCCATATAGTGGTCAGTGGTAAAACGGTATTCACCGTAACTGATCTGTTCCCGCAGAGAGATACTGATCATGTCCAGATGGGGAAACAGTATCAGTAACCCAAGCGTTAACAGCAAAGGCATCATTAACAGGTAAAGGGTCAGCCGGCTTCCAGTCATTCTGATCATACGGCCGCCTCAGTGGCTTGTGCCTGAACTGGTTTCGGTGCGGCAATCGTGGCATCCCCAGCGCCTGCAAAGCAATGACACTGTTCGGCATTCCAGCTCAGATATAACTGGTCACCTCGCTGAATACCTGTGAACTCATGTGTCTGTGGCAACACAACCTGAAGCTCGGAACCTGTATCCGCATCGCGCACCAGTAATCGGCTGTTACCACCATCAAACAGAATATTTTCAACGACGCCTGACACCTGGTTATCTGCCGCCTTGTCATCGGTTTTGCCCAGATGGATGATTTCGGGCCGTACAAAAACTGACACGGGGTTGCCGACATCCATCGGCATGCCGTTGGCGGCCTGCGCCTGAAACATCTGACCACATTCCGTTTTAACCTTGATAGTATTATCGGCAACGGCCTCAACCACGCCCTGGAAGCGATTACTTTCACCAACAAATCCAGCGACGAACGCCGTTTTTGGATGGTAATAAAGTTCCTGCGGCGTGCCGATCTGCTCAAACCGTCCCTGATTCATGACTGCCACCTGGTCTGACATCACCATGGCTTCCGATTGGTCATGGGTGATGTAAACGAAGGTCGTGCCAAACGCCTGCTGCAGTTTCTTGAGCTCAACTTTCATATGCTCCCGCAGCTTCAGGTCCAGCGCGCCCAGCGGCTCATCCAGCAACAATACATCGGGTTCCAGCACCAGACAGCGGGCAATGGCAATACGCTGTTTCTGACCACCCGACAACTGACTAATGGCCTTACTACCAATACCGGGTAATCCAATACGCTCCAACGCATCTTCGACCCGTCGCTGAATCTCATCTTTTGGGGTTTTACGACGCCTGAGGCCGTAAGCAATGTTCTCGTAAACATTCATCATCGGGAACAGCGCCAGGTGCTGGAACACCATGTTGACCGGTCGTTTATTGGGAGGAACGCCCAGCATAGAGCGCCCCTTGATATCAATGGCTCCGGCGCTGGGTTCCAGAAAACCCGCAAGCATTCTCAACAGTGTCGTTTTACCGCAACCGGAAGGACCAAGAATGGAAAAGAAAGAACCACGGGGAATCGCAAACGACACGTCCCTGACAGCCTGAAAATCACCGAATGACTTACAGACATCCCGACATTCGAGATCAAACTCTGGGGGCATGGGTAGATCCTGCTATTACTGATGAGATAGAACCAGATGCATGGGGGAAGCAGGCATAGAAGCCCGCCTCCCGATCAGGGTTACTGCGCCGCTTTTACGCGATCCAGCACTTTCCCTTCGATGGTTTCAAGACCGGCCGGTACCGGCGGATACCACTTGATATTATCCAGGGCGGCCTGGTCGAAACTCTGCTGGTAGCTGCGACGCAACCCGGCATCCACGTACTCTTCAGCACCTACAGCAGCAGTGAAGTTACCGGCAGATGTGGTAATTTTCGCTGCAATATCCGGGCGCATTACGAAGTTAATCCATTTATAGGCGGCTTCGTCATTTCGACCCTTGGCAGGCAGCACAAACGTATCGATCCAACCCAGTGCACCGGATGTCGGCGCGACAAAGTTAATCTTGTCGTTTTCCTGGTTGAGCTTCCAGCCACCGGCATCCCAGCCCATTGCCATGGTGACTTCGCCACTGCGCAGTAGGTTGATCAGGGCATCACCACCGGACCAGTAAGCTTTAACATTGCCCTTACACGCGATCAGCTTATCCTGCACTTTGCCAAGAATAGCCTCGTATTTTTTCTGGTCGTCATAGGCTGCAAAGGGGTCTTCTCCCATGGCAAAGGCAAAACCGATCAGGGTCGGACGCTTCAGGCGGTAGGAGACTTTGCCTGCATAGTCATCAGAGCACAGGTCATTGAAACCGTATTCCTGCTTGCCCGCGGCTTGGTTGACAATCAAACCACTGGTACCCCAGATATGCGGCACCGCATATACATCATCACCAATCGTTGCACTGGTTTCAGAGGCTTTCAGCATGGAAGGAATGAACCGGCTCGTATCAATCTTGCTCATATCCATGGGCTTGTAGATACGGTAGTTCTTCTGGGCGCCCAGGATACGATCCTGACTCGGCTGCGCCAAGTCAAAGCCCGCACCACGGGTTGCGCGCAACTTGGAGATCATGTCCTCGTTGTTTGATACTGTGACTTTGACGTCAATACCGGTTTCTTTTTCAAACAGGTCAATCACTTCCTGGGGCGCATAACCTCCCCACGTAAGGAGTCGTAATTCCTCGGCCTGTGCCGATACCGTCAGACTGCAGGCAAGCAGGCCTGCACCGGCTGCGGCCAGAAACTTATGGGCTGGTTTACGCATAAAATCCCCCAGGATTATGTTTACATTCGTTCCGGTTCGAACATTATTTTTCTATTGTGTGACAGAATTGTTTCACCAAACCCCGATAATGATCAATAAAAGAGTCATTTCTTGATGTGAGTGCGGCAGAGGAGTCTCTGCCGCGGTGTAGAAACGGGTATCAGTTTCAGGCGTTTCTGGCTGGTATCGCACCCAGCACGGCCACCAGCAATTCCCAGTAGCGACCAACAGAAGCGATGTCCACTTTCTCATCCGGAGAATGCGGGAAGCGGATGGTTGGGCCTATCGAGACCATATCCAGTGACGGATAAGGTTCCTTGAACAAGCCACACTCCAGTCCTGCGTGAATGACCTGGATAGACGGCAGCTTGCCAAATTTTTCCTGGTAAACATCTCGCACTATCTGCATGACCGGAGAGGTTGCGTCAGGTTTCCAGCCGGGATAAGCACCGGAAGCCTCCATGTCCGCGCCGGCGGTGAATGCCAGCGCCCGCAGCATGTTCTCCACCATGTTACGACCGGAATCGATGGTGGAACGTACCAGGAACAGGATTTCCACCTGCTCGTCAGTCGTTTTCACCACACCCATATTGGTCGAGGTTTCCACAACACCGGGAAAGGCATCACTCATCCGAATCACGCCATTAGGTGCGGTGTGCATCATCGCCAACAGTGTTCGTTGATCTTCTGTGGCAAAGACCTGAGCCGGAGCATCTGCGGGTGACAGCTCAAACTTAAGCGTCGGTTCTGTAGCCGCCAATTCAGACGACAGAATTCCACGATAGCGATCCACCAGGGCTTTCAGCGCATCGACATTCGCTGCAGACACAGCAATGGTTGCACCCGCTTCACGGGGAATTGCGTTGCGCAGACTGCCGCCACGAATATCTGCGACACACAGTTCCAGCTCTTCTGCATGACCAAACAGGAAACGGGCCAGCAGTTTGTTTGCATTACCGCGTCCCAGGTGGATATCGCAACCGGAGTGTCCACCTTTTAATCCTGACAGCGTCAGTTCAAAGGACTGATAACCGGCAGGCAACGGCTGACGTTCAATCGTGCGGTTCACCTGAACATCTACACCGCCAGCGCATCCCATGTAGACGTCGCCTTCCTCTTCCGAGTCAGTATTGATGAGGATGTCACCTTTCAACAGTCCTGCCTGTAAACCGAAGGCGCCCGTCATGCCGGCTTCTTCGTTGATAGTCAGCAGTACTTCCAGGGGGCCGTGAGGAATATCCTTGGCAGCCATCACAGCCAGGGCAGACGCCATGCCAATGCCGTTATCGGCACCCAGAGTAGTGCCATCGGCGCGAACCCATTTGCCATCAATGATCGTAGTGATCGGATCCTGCTCAAACACATGCTGTTTGTCCGCATTACACTGCGGCACCATGTCCAGATGCGCCTGCAGGATCACACCCTTGCGGTCTTCCATACCCGCTGTCGCCGGTTTGCGAATGATCAGGTTACCCACGGTATCCACCAGGGTTTCCAAATCCTCGGCCTGCGCCCACTGTTGAATGTGGTCGCGCAGTGCAATTTCGTGTCCGGAAGGATGGGGAATCGAGCAGATCGTTTCAAACCATTGCCACAGGCCGTTAGGTGACAAGTCGCGCAGTTGTTCCATATCAGGCATCGTCCAGAGTAAATAGACAGACATACTACCTGAAGGTTTTCGCAGGAAATACGCCCCTGTCAGGCAGCAGTCGTCTTGATCGTATTTGGGGTCAGAATACTGTCATTGGCACAGAAGCTCTGTGAGTTTTTCCGGTGTCGGCACAGAACCGGAGTGCACCAGCCGACCATCAATGGACACCGCAGGCGTACTGACCACGCCAGCGCTCACAATGGCTTCCAGATCAGTGACCTTGTTTAATCGAATGGTCATATTCAGCTGTTGCGCCACCTGTTCAACCCGTTCAGCCGTAATCACACAATTCCGGCATCCAGAGCCATAGACGTTTATATCCTTCATCACATTACCTCTTTATGTGTTGATTTAAATCGTATTGATTACAAAAAATTCACGGCGTTAAACAGCCAGCCCACCAGACAGAAAGCCACCAGCAGGTACGCCGCAATCATCAGCAGCAATCGGTACTGCATCACTTGTTTCAGCATCATGAATTCCGGCAGGCTGACGGCAACCGCACTCATACAGAACGCCAGTGTGGTTCCCAGCGGCACACTTTTCGCCAGCAAACTGCCCATAACAGGAATCACCGACGTCGCATTAACATACAACGGGATGCCGGCGAGAGATGCCAGGGGAACGGTCCACCACTGCCCAGCACCCAGATAGGTCTGGAACCAGGCTTCCGGAATAAATCCATGAATGAAAGCGCCTATCCCGACCCCGATAAACACCCATTTCCAGATTCTGCCGACAACGGTACGGGTTTCCTGCACCGCAAATTCATGGCGGTCTTTCAGAGTCATCGCCTGGGCCTGATAATCAATGGCCTCTGAGCTTCCCTGGTTTTGATATTGCTTTGCTAAAAAGGGAACCAACCAACGCTCTGACTTGATGCGGTCCATCAGGAAACCGCCCACAATGCCCAGCGTCATACCGATCACGACGTATATAACGGTAAAACGAATACCGAGTAACGATGTCAGCAAGACAATGGCAATTTCATTGATCATTGGCGAGGTCAGCAGAAATGCCATCGTCACGCCCAGCGGAATACGCGCCGAGACAAACCCCATGAACAGGGGAATGGAGCTGCACGAACAGAATGGCGTCACGGCACCAAAAACCGAACCCATCAGATAGCCGGGAAAACGTCTCCGACCCTGAAGATAATAACGAACCCGCTCCGGATTCAGTCCCGCCCGGACAATCGCGATGGCATAGATCAGCACCGTCAACAGAACCAGTATCTTGGCGGTATCTTCGATAAAGAAATGAACCCCATTAGCCAGCGGTGTATCAGGGGTTAGCTGAAGCAGCGAATATGTCACCCAGTCCGCCAGCCGGGTAAACCAATGCAACATGGAAGGTCTCCGCTAGAGTCTTGTCTGCTCTAAACACGAAGCCAGCGGCAAAAAGATGCATCTTTTTTTAATGATTTTTTTGAACTGTCAGGTGCGGTGTCTGGGTGTGAAATCACAGACACCAGTTTCATCAAACTGGATCTGACATTTTTTAATCATATGAGTCCGTAGCTTTTGTCGGGCACGCTGTAGTCGCGATTTTGCAGCGGGGAGTGATAATCCAACCGAGCAGGCATAAGCCTCCTGCGACATTTTCTGCATATCGCACAGTTCAATTGCATCGCGGTCTTTGTCGTCCAGTTCACTCAACACACGCATCATGCAGGATTGCAGTTCAAGCAACAGCGGCGTCTCGGGGGCCTGCTGAACCTGGTCAATAAACGACATGGTTTCAGGATGCGGTTTCCTTACAGCATCAATCAAGGTATTCCGTGTAATGGTGAAGAACCAGCTTCTGGCATGCTCCAGTGAGCAAAAGCGCTCTTTATTTCTGAGCGATTTCAAAAAGACATCCTGAAGCAAATCCTGGGATTGCTCACTGTCACCCGTCTGTTTCAGCAGCCAACCGTGTAAATCCTTTTCATTTTCGCGCCAGGCTTTCATCAGACAATCCACATCTACTGCCCCCACAACTACCACTGTCAATTATCGCTGGCAGGGTAAATTGTCGACTTTGATGAGGATTTGATGGATATCAACAGATCATCGTTTTCGATGATGGATCAAGACAGACTGAAAAGGGAAACAGTCTCTGCGAAGAACGCAGAGACTGTCGCAGGATTAAGCCATCTGGGGCAAGGTATAAGTACGCAACTGCATCGCAAAATCCTGCAATGCGCGAATTCCACTGGCTTCCGCCTGACGGCACCACTCACGGAGTGCTTCTATACGATCATTCTTATCTTTAAATGTCTGCCAGATAGCCTGCAATGCCAGACGCTTCTCATAAATCACTTTTAGCGCATGGCTGGATTCAACAATAGTATTGAGGCGCTCGACATGGTCAGGCTTGAGTAAGGCACCTTCCCGGGACAACAGTTTTTTCGCCCGACGTAAGATCTGCCTTTTCTTGCCTTCTGCCTTGGCCAGTTCATTTTTGACCAGAGGACCGATTACCGTACGACGGTAGTTGTCCATAATCTGGAACCGGTTATTGATCACCGCAAGAATCGTATCGTGATCAATATCCTTTTTGGTGATATCCCGGTAAACCAGCGGACGGGTAAATTTCACCTTGGCTAAACCGAGCGCCTTAAAGGCACGAATCCATACCCAACCAATGTCAAACTCCCAGAACCGTACCGAAAACTTGGCTGAGTTAGGGTAGGTATGATGGTTGTTATGCAGTTCCTCACCCCCTATGAGAATGCCCCAGGGAACAAGATTGCGGGCATTGTCCTTACACTCAAAGTTACGATAACCAAAATAATGGCCAATACCGTTGATAACACCTGCGGCAAAGACCGGACTCCAGATCATTTGAACAGCCCAGACCGTAATGCCTATCACACCAAACAGAGTCACGTCAGCGAGAAACATCAGGGTAATGCCCAAGCCTGAGAACCGGCTGTAAACATTTCGTTCAACCCAGTCTTCCGGGCAACGCTGCCCAAAACGACGCAGGGTTTCTTCATTCTTGGCCTCGGCACGATACAATTCTGAGCCACGCCACAGCACTTCATTCAACCCTCTTACAACCGGGCTGTGGGGATCATCCGCCGTTTCACAAACCGCATGGTGCTTACGGTGGATAGCCGTCCATTCCTTGGTATTCATGCCGGTGGTTAACCACAACCAGAAACGAAAGAAATGCTGAATCGCCGGATGCAGGTCAATCGCATTATGGGCACTGAATCGATGCAGATAGAGTGTTATGCTGAGGATCGTAATATGCGTGAGAATCAGCGTGGCGCCCACCACTTCCCAAGCTGACAGCTGTAAAAGACCTTTATACCAAGAGGGATCGATACCCATAGTCGTGTGCTCTCCCGATCTGTTTTTATCGTGATGTGATCAGTTTTCAGGCAATTGTCGGACAGGAGTTAAAAATCAACGTCTCCACTCAATCACCCGTGAAAATTACCAAACCATAGTACATCTCACATAAAAAAACACCGCCCGGTTGAATGTGGCGGTGTTTATTGCTGTATGACATGGACAGTATGGAGGTCAGGCAAGCTCTATCATCGCATTTGAGCTGTCCTTGCTCGACTTCCGGGGACAGCTGACGGTCCGCTTGACCTGATCGTCTTCATCCACCGATTCCAGCCGGACATCAAACCCCCACAACTTATGCACATGACGCAGGATTTCTTCCGTGGTTTCACCCAGGGGCCGCCCCTGATGCATGTAGTGGCGTATAGTCAGCGCACGGTCACCTTTGACATTGACGTTATAGACCTGAATATTGGGCTCTCGGTTCCCCAGGTTGTACTGGGCCGCCAACGCCTCCCGGATTTCGCGATAGCCGGGCTCATCATGGATAGCATCCACTTCCATGTAGGCCTTTTTCTCATTATCCATAATGGAGAACAGCCGCAATTCCCGGATCACCTTCGGTGAGAGATACTGCTGGATAAAGCTTTCATCCTTGAAGTTACGCATAGCGAAATGCAAGGTGTCCAGCCAGTCGGAACCGGCAATATCCGGGAACCATTCGCGGTCTTCATCGGTAGGATCTTCACAGATACGACGAATATCCACGAACATCTTGAAACCCAATGTATACGGGTTGATGCCGGAGTAGCGCGGGTCATCAAAATCCGGCTGAAAAATCACGTTGGAGTGGGAATGCAGGAACTCCATGATAAAGCCTTCCGTTACCAGGCCTTCGTTATACAGTTCGTGCATGATGGTGTAGTGCCAGAACGTTGCCCAGCCTTCATTCATCACCTGGGTCTGGCGCTGTGGATAATAATATTGCGCCATCTTGCGAACGATCCTCAGAAGTTCACGCTGCCAGGTTTCCAGTAATGGCGCGTTCTTTTCCAGAAAGTAGAGAATGTTTTCTTCGGGGTGTTCCGGAAAACGTGTCTCTTTCTCTTCCACTTCCGTTTCCTGCTGCGGAATCGTGGACCAGATATCATTCAATGTTCGCTGGATGTACTCAGCTCGCTCTTCCTGGCGAGACTTTTCCTCTTCCGCAGAAATTGGCCTTGGGCGCTTGTACCGGTTAACACCTTGGTTCATCAAAGCATGGCAAGCGTCCAAAACATCCTCAACCGCATCAATACCGTATTTCTCTTCACACTGATTGACATAATTTTTGGCAAACAGGAGGTAATCGATGATCGACTCCGCATCAGTCCAGGTCTGGAACAGGTAATTGCCCTTGAAGAAAGAATTATGCCCATAACAAGCATGAGCAATGACCAGCGCTTGCATGGTGATGGTGTTTTCTTCCATCAGGTAGGCAATACAGGGATTGGAGTTAATGACGATTTCATAGGCCAGCCCCATCCGTCCTCGTTCATAACCCTGCTGGTTACTGAGGAAATGCTTCCCAAATGACCAGTGGTTATACATTAGAGGCATGCCTACGGAAGCATAAGCGTCCAGCATCTGTTCCGAGCTGATGATTTCAACCTGGTTCGGGTAAGTCTCCAGCCGAAATTTCTCCGCGATTCGGGAAATCTCGCGGTCATACTGTTCGATCAGCTCAAACGTCCATTCCGACTCTGTGGACAGCGGTTTTTTTTTCTTGCTCATTACGCTTCCTTCTTCTCGAACAGGCGCCGGAATACCGGATAAATATCGCTGGCGGACTTTATCTGCTGCATGGCAAAGGAATCCTGGAACTGGTCCTGGATAGTTTCGTATTCACGCCACAGGTTCTGATGCTGACGGTCAGTGATTTCCACATAAGAGAAATACTGCACCAGTGGCATCAGCTCATTCGCCAGGATTTTGGTACAGACCGAGGAATCCCCTTCCCAGTTATCCCCATCCGAAGCCTGGGCAACGTAGATATTCCAGTCAGTCGGCGAGTAACGTTTGATGATGGTATCCCGCGTCAGTTCCAGCGCACTGGAAACAATGGTTCCCCCGGTTTCACGGGAATAGAAGAAGTCTTCTTCGTCCACTTCCTTGGCCGCCGTGTGATGCCGGATAAACACCACTTCAATCCGCTTGTAGTTTCTCTGCAGGAACAGATAAAGCAGGATAAAAAAGCGCTTCGCCATATCCTTAATTTCCTGCGTCATGGAACCGGAAACATCCATGACACAGAACATCACTGCCTTGCTTGACGGCTGGGGTACCTTGACGAAATTGTTGTACCGAAGGTCAATGTCATCAATGAACGGCACCCGCTTGAGCTTTCCGTTCAGTCGCTTGATCTCTTCACGAAGGAAATTGGCACGTTCCTCATCGTAACCGTCGGGCTGGACTTCCATTTCCCGCAGTTCACGTTTCATCTGGCGTATATCCCGACGCGTACCACCCGAAAGTGCAATCCGGCGGGCGTGGGCACTGCGCAGTGAACGGACAATATTGAGCCTATCCGGCGGTCCGGCTGTCACAAAACCAGCCTGACGGGTTTTGAATTCCACCATGTCAGACAGCTGTTTTTCAGACAGGTTGGGCAGTTCCAGATCATCGAACATGAATTCCAGGAATTCATCATGGTTGATATGGAAGGTGAACTCATCCATACCGTCACCCTGGTTGCTGGCCTGACCGGCGCCACCGCCACGGCCGCTACCACCATTGGGACGTTTGATTCGGTCGCCTTTGATGAAATCCTTGTTGCCAGGATGAATACTGCGGTGCATGCCGCCCTGACCATGATGAAAGATGGGCTCCGACAAGTCCTTCTGGGAAATGGAGATGTCGCTGCCACTTTCGACATCGGTAATGCTGCGCTTGTTCACCGCATCCGACACCGCTTTCTTGATATGTTTTTTATACCGCCGCATAAACCGCTGACGGTTTACCGTGCTCTTGTTCTTGCCGTTAAGGCGGCGGTCAATAATGATGCTCATTACACACTCCGTGTGGCAAGCAGAGACTCGTTGATACGAGGAAACAGCGCAGCCCTGTCTGCCATGCTCCGACGCCGAAACCGCAGTCCCTGCGGTTTCCATTGGGCGCCGGCATTGGCATGGCGGTGACTACACTACTGTGACTTCCGGACGCGGATATACCATTCAGCCAGTAACCTGACCTGCTTCTCGGTATAACCCCGCTCGACCATGCGCTTCACAAACTCATTGTGCTTGCGCTGCTCATCATTGCTGCCCTTCGCATTGAAGGAGATAACCGGCAACAGGTCTTCGGTATTGGAGAACATCTTCTTCTCGATGACCGAACGCATCTTCTCGTAGCTGAGCCAGCTTGGGTTCTTGCCATTATTTCCAGCCCGAGCACGCAGCACGAAGTTCACCACTTCGTTCCGGAAATCCTTCGGATTGGCAATGCTGGCGGCTTTTTCGATCTTCTCCAGTTCATCATTGATGGCAGAACGGTCGAGAATATCGCCGGTTTCCGGATCACGGTATTCCTGATCCTGAATCCAGAAATCCGCATAGGTGATGTAGCGGTCGAAGATGTTCTGGCCGTATTCCGAGTAGGATTCCAGGTAAGCGGTCTGAATCTCTTTACCCAGGAACTCAATGTACTTGGGCGCCAGGAATTCCTTCAGGTAGCGGAGGTAACGCTCCTGAATTTCCTGGGGGAACTGTTGCTGTTCAATTTCTCGCTCCAGCACATAAAGCAGATGCACCGGGTTGGCCGCCACTTCCGACGGATCAAAATTGAAAACCTTGGACAGGATCTTGAAGGCAAAACGGGTTGAAAGACCGTCCATGCCTTCATCAACACCAGCCGCATCTTTATATTCCTGCAGCGGCTTCGCCTGCGGATCAGTATCCTTCAGATTTTCGCCATCGTACACCCGCATCTTTGAGAATACGTTGGAGTTATCAGGTTCCTTGATACGAGACAGCGTCGTGAACTGGGCCAGCATCCGCAGCGTATCCGGTGCACAGGGCGCTTCACGCAGCGAGCTGTTAAGCAACAGTTTCTCGTAAATCTTGATCTCTTCAGAAACCCGGGTGCAGTAAGGCACCTTGACGATGTTTACCCGGTCAATGAACGCTTCATTGGTTTTGTTATTTCTGAAGCTCTGCCATTCGGATTCGTTTGAGTGCGCCAGGATGATGCCGTCATAAGGAATCGCACTCATACCTTCGGTACTGTTGTAGTTCCCTTCCTGGGTCGCGGTCAGCAGAGGGTGCAGCACCTTGATGGGGGCCTTGAACATTTCCACGAATTCCATGATCCCCTGGTTGGCGCGACACAATGCACCGGAGAAGCTGTAAGCATCGGGATCGTTCTGGGAGTATTCTTCCAGCTGACGAATATCCACTTTACCGACAAGGCTGGAAATATCCTGATTATTCTCATCACCGGGCTCAGTCTTAGCGACCGCTATCTGGTCAAGAATACTGGGATACAGCTTGACCACCTTAAACTTGGTGATGTCACCACCGTATTCGTGAAGACGTTTTACCGCCCAGGGAGAAATAATACCTCGCAGATAGCGCTGAGGAATGCCGTACTCTTCTTCCAGAATCCGACCATCCTCCTGGGGATTGAAGAGTCCCAGGGGGGATTCAAAGACAGGGGAACCTTTGATGGCATAAAAGGGGATATCCTGAATCAGCGCCTTCAGGCGTTCCGCCAATGAAGACTTACCGCCCCCAACGGGTCCCAATAGGTAAATAATCTGTTTCTTTTCTTCCAGTCCCTGCGCAGCATGCCGGAAATAGGACACAATCTGCTGAATGGCATCTTCCATGCCATAGAATTCCTCAAACGCTTTGTAGCGCTTGATCAACTTATTGGAAAATATGCGGCTGAGAACCGGATCGCGGGAGGTATCCACCACTTCCGGTTCACCAATGGCCATCAGCATCCGTTCTGACGCATTGGCATACGTTGTCGGGTCGTCCTTACAGCGCTCCAGGTATTCCTGCAGAGACATCTCTTCCTGCTTGGTTGACTGATAACGCTCCTGGTACTTATTGAAAATTTCCATTTCTCGATCACCTGCCCTGTCTGAATAATATTGCAACCGCCAGTACCACTGCTGATGCAACAACAGGCATCAATGCCCTGCGATTTGCCCGGTCGATCCGGTTCCTTATCCAAGCTGAACCTTTGTTATGACCGGGAACGTTATTGCCGTTCCCGGTATCTATCGGTTACTGTCTTGCCAGCTTGATTTTATGTCTCTCTTTTTTAATCTAGCCTTCTTTAGGTTTTAAAACGAATTTATGTACTCTGCAACTGCTTGATAACTGTTGCGAGGAATCGTGCCGCTTCTCCACCGGTGACGGCTCGGTGATCAAAGCTGAGAGAAAGCGGCATGATACGGTGTACTTCCACCTTACCCTCCACAACGACAGCTTCCTCCCTGATGACGCCAGTTCCTAAAATGCAGACCATCGGCGGCACCACAATGGGCGTCGCATAGCGACCTGCCATCGTGCCGAAATTACTCAGCGTGATGGTGGCGCCTTTCAACTCATCCTGGGGGACGGAGCGGTTTTCCACATCACGGCACATGGCATCCAATCCTTTCCGAAGATGCTGTGCTGAACGATTACCGATATCCTGCATCACCGGCACAAAGAGCCCCTGATCAGAATCCACAGCAACACCGAGGTGTACCTGATCAAACAGACGGCGGCTGAAAGTTCTTCCATCAAACCAGGCATTCAATGACGGTTCTGCTCTGCAGGCCTCAGCAATGGCAAGCATGACGCGAACCGTGATATCCGTACCTTTTTCCCAATGCCCAATATCCGCATCATCAAACAATGTGACCGGTACGACGGACTCACCAGAAGCCGCCATGTTTCTGGCCATATGTTTACGTACGCCACGCAGAGTTTCCGCGTCCTCACCCAGCGGACTGGTATAGGCTGCCTTTTCGACATCTTCAGCGGTAATGTTGCCTGCCGGTGACGACGGCTCAACCGTATTGATATCAACACCCAGCCGTTGCGCCAGGGCTCTTACCGCCGGCGTCGCCCGAACTCTCTGACTTTCTGCGGTTGATGGCGAAACACCCACAAAAAACTGGTCATCATCTGCCGATTCCGGTGCTTCCTCCAGCTTGCCGACAACGGTTCCGGAATCCTCTTCTTCAACACCGGCAAATTCCACCAGCGGCTCACCGGTATGAAGTGTATCTCCTGGTTCGCCAAATAATTTTCCAATCACACCCGTTTGTGGAGAAGGCACATCCACCACCGCCTTGGCGGTTTCCACAGATACCAGCAGTTGATCTTCCTCAACCTGATCACCGGGTTTGACATGCCACTTGACGATATCCGCTTCGGGAATCCCCTCGCCCAGATCAGGTAACTTGAAAAAGCGCATTGCACACCCCCTTTGAAAGGTGACAGCAAAATCAGACTATTCCGCTACGGTCACAGGTCTCTCTGTCGCCGCAGGCTATTGAAACATTACGGTTTCCTTGATCGCCCGAACGATGCGTTCCGTATCCGGCAAATAGTGATCTTCCATGCGGTAATAAGGCATGGTGATGTCGTATCCGGCCACACGCTTGACCGGCGCCTGAAGCTCAAAAATAGCCTCGGCGGATACCTGTGCGGCGATTTCAGCACCGACGCCGAAACTCCTGGCAGCCTCATGGACAATCACACAACGACCCGTTTTGCGTACAGACGCCAGAATCGTATCCATATCCAGCGGCTTGATGGTTGCCACATCAATGACTTCCACGCTAATGCCCTCTTCACCCAACGCTTTAGCCGCTTCCAGACTTTCTTTGATGGATGCGCCCCAGCTGACCAGGGTGACATCCTGACCTTCTCGCAAGGTAAAACAGGTATCCAATGGCAAGGTCGTGCCTACTGCCGGCATTTCCTGTTTCTGCAAACGATAAATGCGCTTGGGCTCCAGAAAGATGACCGGATCAGGATCAGCAATAGCGGCCAGCAGCAGACTATAGGCCCGTACCGGTGATGACGGGATGACAACTCGCAAACCTGGAATGTGAGCAAACAGGGCTTCGGTACTTTCGGAATGGTGTTCGGGCGCATGGATACCGCCACCATAAGGCGCCCGTAACACCATCGGGCACGTCAACCGCCCGCGAGTCCTGTTACGCATGCGCGCGGCATGGCAGCATAACTGCTCCATACTGGGAAAAATAAACCCCATGAACTGAATTTCCGCGACAGGCTTTAACCCCTGGGAGGCCATCCCGATGGAAACGCCGGCAATGAGCGCCTCTGCCAGCGGAGTATCCATAACCCGCTTGAAACCGTATTTTTCCTTGAGGCCGATCGTTGCCCTGAAAACCCCGCCGTTGGTACCAACATCCTCGCCCAGCACCACGACATCTTCATCCGCGGCCATCGCGTCGTCCAACGCCTTGTTGACCGCTTCTACCATCGTGATCTTAGTCATGACCGAGACCTCCCAACTTCATTTCCTCTTTCTGCTCGGCCAATCCCTTGGGTGTACTGGCGTAGTGATAATCAAAGAGGTCATCAATGGTCGGTAAGGGGGTGGACTCGTAAGCCTCAACCTCTTCGTGAACTTGCTGGGCCACACGTTCCTGCAAGGCCGTTTCTTTTTCTGGCCCCCAGTGACCTCTGGCGTGCAAATAGTCCCGAAGACGTTTGATCGGTTCTTTTTCCCAGGCTTCCCGGAGTTCTTCAGAAGGACGGTAGCGACCCGCATCATCGGCCGTGGTGTGGTCGGACAGCCGGTAGCTGATCGCTTCAATCACCGTTGCACCACGTTTGTGACGGGCACGATCCAACGCGGCACTGACGACTTCATGCAAAGCAATGACATCATTGCCATCGACCTGCACACAATGTAACCCGGCACCCACCCCTTTCTGGGCCAATGTCGGCGCACCACACTGGATGGAGCGTGGTACGGAAATCGCCCACTGGTTATTGTTGATGAAATAAACCACCGGCAACTGCCAAGCGCCGGCAAGATTCAAGGATTCGAGGAAGTCTCCCTTAGACGTCGCACCATCACCACAGGTCGTCAGGACCACTCGATCCTCACCCCGCAGTTTGAAGGCACTGGCAATCCCCGCAGCATGGGGTGCCTGGGTTGCGATAGGTACGCAGTTGGGAAAATCCTGACCATACCCTTCAGATGCACTGCCAATTTCATCACCACCCCAGTAGCGGTAAATATCCGCGTAGCGAACACCACGAGCCACCATCGCCGGATGGTCACGGTAATAGGGAACAAAAACATCACTGCTTTCAAGCAGTTTCCCATAAACAACTCCCTGGGCTTCCTGCCCCAGGCAAGATGGATAGGTTCCCATCTTGCCGGTCCGTTGTAGAGCAACCGCTTTCTGGTCTGCCTGCCGGGCAAACACCATGGCTTCGTAATAGTCGACCAATATTTCAGGCTGTTCTGCCCAGCCCGGCAATGGCTGTGTCAGTTCGGCGTTTTCATCCAGGTACTGAACCCAGGGAATGGTTTCATGAGTTTTCGTCATATACCCCCCAGTCTTTTCCGGTTACTGTTTCAGGCTGTCATACGTCCCTGATCATTTCCGTAAAGAATTGTTTCGGCCATTCGGTCTGCAATCAGTGAGATGGGCTCACCACTTTGCGCCTGTCGCTTGAACAGTTGTGTCAGCGTCTCACCAATGCCGTCAATCCGTTTCCTGATCACCTTGTCTGACTCGCCTACATGGCGCAGCGACGCAAAGATCAGCCCACCTGCATTAACCAGGTAATCCGGTGCATAAAGGATTGCCTGACGGTGTAAAGATAGACCGGAGTCCGGATCTGCGAATTGGTTATTTGCCGAACCGGCCACAACACGGCATTTCAGCGCCTGAATCGTTTTATTGTTCAGAATGCCGCCCAGCCCGCAGGGACTGAACACATCACAGTTCACCGCGTGAATATCCTCAGGCGAAACCGCTTCGGCATTGAAGGCTTTACAACATTGGTCGACTTTGTCCTGTGCTATGTCGGCAACAATAAGACGAGCCTTGGCTTGGTGCAGCAACTGACATAATGCGTATCCCACATGTCCCAGCCCCTGAACGGCAATAGTGACGCCATCCAATGAATCCGGCAGATCCTTGCAGGCCGCAACGCAGGCCTTGATACTGCCAAATACACCCTGTGCGGTGTAAGGTGCCGGATCGCCCATCGCGGTTGTGCAGGTAACATGCGCGGTTTCAGTCGCGATTGTGTCCATATCTTCCGTGAATGTGCCGCAATCCATCGCGGTGATATATCGTCCGCCCAATTCATTAACGAAGCGTCCGAAAGCCTTGAACAGCGCCTCACGGTCAAAGTCGCCATCCGGTGCCATCACAACGGATTTACCGCCGCCCTGATCCAATCCTGCAAGCGCCGCTTTATAGCTCATGGCTTTCGCCAGACGCACAGCATCCTGAATCGCTTCCTCAGTCGTTTGGTAAGAGATAAAACGGCACCCTCCCAGCGCAGGTCCCCGTGATGTATCGTGTATCGCGATAATGGCCTTCAGGCCAGATGATTCATCATGCTTGAAATGAAGATCATTGAGTCTGGTATCAGTGATCGTCCTGAACACAGCGGAATCCCTCCCTTCGTGCCACAAGACCAGTGCATTCACTTGCACCGACTCTACGTTTCGTCACTTTCAAAGAGGACGATAATCGTATTGATCCGGCTTATGGCTGTTAGTT
Source organism: uncultured Kistimonas sp. (assembly GCA_964291505.2). Taxonomy (GTDB): domain Bacteria; phylum Pseudomonadota; class Gammaproteobacteria; order Pseudomonadales; family Endozoicomonadaceae; genus Kistimonas. The sequence continues at coordinate 483,308 of OZ220221.1, forward strand.
AGATGATATTGCATTCAGCTTAGTACAGGATTTCAGAGCCATAACAAAAATGTAAGACCAATGTCTTTTAAATAGTGATTCGCCGGCACAGCGTGTAATCATTTTCCTACAACACGTTCAGCCAAGCCCTGACAGCCAGAAGCCCACACTCTTTGTTACAGAAATTTTGTGCTCATATGACAGAACAGGTATTCTGGACGGCCAATAAATAGAAATATTACCTGTCACTGTATGAACGAGACATTTACTGAACAACGCAGACATGTTCGCAAGCGCCTTGATTGTACAGCGTTTGTCTTCGACACCATCACGGGTGAAAAGCTGGGCCGCCTGTTCGACATTTCCAAAGAAGGATTCATGTTGCTGACGACACGGGAACTGTCCGCACAGCAACAGCTAAATCTCACCATGGAGTTACCCAATACCATTTCTGGTCAACATAACATTGAGCTGTCAGCAGAATGTGTCTGGTGCCAGCCGTCCAGTTTCAGTGAAGATTTCGGCGCAGGCTTCCGAGTCAAAGACATTTCAGAACAGGATAACGTCGCGCTTCAGTATTTTATCCGCGACTTCTAAATCAGTGCTTGATCGTACGAGCGCTGTACGGTCAGTAACCCGAACCCGGCCATACTTTCACGCACCAGGGATGGCAGCATGAATCCAAAACCATTTGTGTCAGTGGAACAGGAGCGTTTAACCGGCGAGCAATTGGTTCGCCGTCACATTGAATGGTCATGGAACCGGGGTAAAGAGAGGCTTCTGGCCCATTGCCATACGCGGGATTTTTTTTACTTTAACTCATTGATCGGACGGAAAACTGATTTCCAGGGGTTCAGTCAGACCATTCAACTGGTCAGGCACTATATGCCGGACCTGGAAGTCTTGACCGATGATATTATTGTTGACCACAACAAACTGGCAACAACCTCCACCTTTTACGGCACCCTGAAAAAACCGCTGCCCGGCGTCGAACCTTCAGACCGGGTGATTACCCTCTCTGCGATATCGGTGTGGTACCTGCAGTCAGGCAGAATTCGCAGTCTGACGACGCTGTTTAACATGGAAGAATTACTGGAGCAGACAGGACTCACCACGGTGAAAAGCCAACTGGGCCCCATACTGTCAGCCGTACCCTGAACACAGGGCGGAGCAACAAACACGAACAAGGTCTGTTACTCCTTCACTGTATATGATGGATCAGCACTCGATCGGCAGGCTTAACGTTTCCTTCACTTCTTCCATGACGATATAGCTCTTGGATTCTCTGACGCCAGGCAGTTTCAGCAGGATATCACCGAGCAACTTGCGGTATGACGCCATCTCCGAGATTCGCGCCTTGATCAGGTAGTCAAAGTTACCTGATACCAAGTGACACTCCAGCACATTCGGCAGGCTGCCAACAGCCTGACGAAACTCATCAAAAATGTCCGCAGACTTTGAATACAGGCTGATCTCAACAAACACCAGCAGTCCCGCTTCCAAAAAGTTTGGATTCAGACGTGCACTGTACCCCTGAATAACATTTTCCCTTTCCAGTCGCTTCACACGTTCCATGCAGGGCGTCGTACTGAGCCCTACCTTGTCAGCCAGGTCCACATAGGAAATACGGCCGTTTTCTTGCAGAACCCTCAAGATATTCCGGTCAATCCTGTCAAGCTGTCGTGTAATTTCTTTCCTGTTTCTCATGATACGAATCGATACTCTGGAGCACTGAGAAGCCATCGACAGTAAACGTCGCCCTGGTTAATAAGGCATCGTGTAAAAACGTTAACTGAACGATGACACCGAACCTGCAGGAGATACTAGGCTCTGTACGAATCTGTCCACAACACAGGGATTCCAACTTGCGAAGCTCTCCCACGTCCGTCGGAACAGCGAGCCTATCGTAGGGTGAATACTATCACGTCTACAGAGAAGTGATTCCATTTCCGGTGAATATCATGGTAAAACAATGACTCAGGCCATGATTTTATGCCCTGTCCACTCGATAGATCAGTTATTCCCTGCTGTCGCCGACGTTTTTCATGCTGTACGCAGCCACTATGGAACGGAGCCCTGCTTTTCAATGAGCCGTCCAGCCCAGGCCACCATCAACCTCCAGGCACTGAGAGATAACCTTGCGTTTGCCCGCAAATTAAGCGGCAGCAAAGTGGTTGGCGTCATCAAGGCCAACGCTTACGGACACGGTGCCCTGACGATCGCCCGGGTACTGGAATCTGAACGAATAGACTGCCTCGCAGTCGCCTGCATTGAAGAAGCACTGGAACTGCGACATAACGGTATACAGTCGCCTATCCTGCTACTGGAAGGCTTCTATTCTGCAGATGAATTGCCACTGATCGAACAATACCAACTGACGACGGTTATCCAGCATCAGGATCAAATCGACATGCTGCTGGCTTATCCGACCAAAGAGCCACTGAGCATCTGGCTGAAACTGGATTCCGGCATGCATCGCATTGGCTTTCTGCCACAGGATTATCTCAAGGCCTACCAGACTCTCATCCAAAGTCGCAAGGTTCAGGATATGGTCTTCATGACCCATTTTTCCTGCGCCGACGACCTGGGCTGTGACTATACCCGTCAACAACTGTCTACGTTCCGGCGAATCACGGCTGGACTGGAGGGTGAGACCAGTCTGTGCAACTCCCCCGGTGTTCTCGGCTGGCCAGAAGCTCATGGTGACTGGATTCGTCCTGGTCTGATGCTTTATGGTGCATCACCTTTTGATGTCAATCATCCGCATGCTGAGCAACTGAAACCCGTCATGGAACTCTCCTCCAGCATCATTGCTATCCGCGATCTGCCGGCAGGCGTTCCTGTAGGTTACAGCGGTACATTTATCACCAATCGGACCACTCGTGCTGGTGTGGTAGCTATTGGTTATGCAGATGGCTACCCTCGTCATACTCCCAGCGGCGCCCCTGTCGTTATTAACGGAAAACGCGCCCGTATCATGGGCAAGATTTCCATGGATATGATGACAGTTGACCTGACCGATCTGCCAGACGTCAAAGCAGGCGATAAAGTCACGCTATGGGGTGCAGAACTACCTGCAGCAGAAGTAGCCCAACACGCTGGCACCATCCCCTATGAACTGTTCTGTAATATGAAACGGGTGAACATCCGTTATATTGATGCGCCTGTCACCACAGAGCAGCCAGACACGGCAGTATCCATCAGTCACTGATACGCCAGGCAACTGGTCGCCGATCATCCGGGGGGATAAAATACTCGTCTCCCCTAAACCAGTTACACAACAACAATGAAAACCGTACTGATCACCGGTTGCTCTACAGGTATTGGTCGTGCGCTGTCCGTCAGCCTGCATCGTCATGGATTCAACGTCTGGGCGACTGCACGCAATCCGGATTCCATTGCAGACCTTGAATCCTCGGGAATTAAAACAGCTGCGCTTGATGTCACAGATTCGAAACAGGTCGATGCATTAGTCGACAATATCCTGGCAAATGACGGCAGGATCGATATGCTGATCAATAACGCCGGTTATGGCGCGATGGGAGCGATTGTAGAAACACCCACAGCCGAAATCGAACGACAATTTACAACCAACACCTTCGCTCCCATCGCTCTGATCCAGAAAGTTATCCCCACCATGCGACAGCAGGGCAGCGGTACACTTGTTAATATTGGCAGTGTATCAGGAATACTTACCTCACCATTTTCCGGTGTTTACTGCGCCTCCAAAGCGGCACTGCATACGCTATCAGAAGCACTGCGAATAGAACTGGCCCCATTCGGCATTGATGTCATTACCGTACAACCTGGCGCCATTCAATCCAGTTTTGGTAAAACGGCTACACGGGAACTGGAAAAAATCCTGCCAGAAAATTCTCTCTATCAACCCATTGAAGAAACCCTTCGTCGACGAGCGGGCGCCTCGCAGGAGAGACCAACCACGGCCGAGGCGTTTTCTGAAAAGCTGGTCTCCATCCTGCTGCGGGAGAGAAAGCCAGCTATCATCAGAATCGGTCGTGGCAGTTTCGTTATGCCATTCATCAGACGGTGGCTACCACAATCACTACTGCAACGTTTGTTAAGTCGACTGTTCAACCTGAACCAAGTGAACTGAATAAGGCCCATGACGTCTCAGACATTCTCACTCGCATTACCAGCATGGGCTAAAAGGGAAACGAACCTCCTGCCCGAATGTCTGCCTTCTCTGGAAGAACGGATGGCTGCGGTTATCCGCTTCTCACGACTGAATATTGAACATAATACGGGTGGACCATTTGCCGCCGGCGTCTTTGAGCGGGACTCCGGACGACGGGTAATCATCGGGCTCAACCGGGTAATGGACAGTCACTGTTCCTCTGCACACGCCGAAGTCATGGCGCTGTCTTTGGCTCAAAAAGCTCTCGGGCAATGGGATCTGGGCAGTGCAGGTTTGCCAGCCTACCAGCTGGTCGTGAACTGGCGTCCGTGCGTGATGTGTTATGGCGCTGCCTTATGGTCAGGCATACGTTCGCTGGTTGTTGCAGGCAGCGGTCCTGAACTGGAACAGATTACCGGGTTTGATGAAGGCCCAATTCACCCGGACTGGAAAGGTGAGTTTAAAAAACGAGGCATAGAAGTGACCGACAATGTCCTCACCAACGAGGCTATTGCCGTTTTCCGGCAATTCAGAGATGAAGGATACGTTGTGTATAACGCCAGGCAGGGAGAGCCTGCCTGACGAAACAGCATCATGGACGTTTACAGTTCATCCATGCCTTTAAGCGCTTCAGCCTCCCGTTGCTGGAGATCCGCACGTCTCGCCAACCACCAGGCAATGAATGCCGCCAACGACACTACCAAGATAATCAGTGTCGCCAAAGCATTGATCTTCGGTGTCACACCCAGTCGTACCGATGAAAAGACCACCATAGGCAACGTCGTTGAGCCTGGACCAGACACAAAACTTGCAATAACCAAGTCGTCCAGTGACAGCGTAAACGACAACAGCCAGCCCGCCGCCAAAGCCGGCGCAATGGTTGGAATCGTAATCAGGAAAAATGTTTTCAGAGGTGTGGCACCCAGATCCATGGCCGCCTCTTCTATGGAAACATCCACTTCCCGCAACCGCGATGAAACAACGACCGTCACATAAGCTGTACAGAACGTCACATGGGCTATCCAGATAGTCAACATGCCACGATCCTGCGGCCAACCAATAGTTTGCGCCATAAAGACAAACAGCAGCAGCAACGACAGACCGATAATGACATCCGGCATCACCAGCGGTGCAGTAATCAGGCTGTTAAACAGCGTTTTCCCACGAAAACGGGAAAAACGCGTCATGATATACGCCGACATCGTGCCCAACACCACCGCCATGGAGGATGTCCAGAACGCGATCTGCAAGCTAGTCCAGACTGCAGCCATCAACTGATCATCCCGGAACAGTTCCAGGTACCACTTGCCGGAAAAACCCGCCCAGACCGTCACCAGTCGCGACTCATTGAACGAGTAGATCACCAGAATCAACATCGGCACGTAGAGAAAAACCAGCCCGGCCACCAGCATCAGGTTGGTGAATGACAAACTCCGTTTCATCGTTCGCCCTCCAACTCACGGGCCTGGAAATGGTTAAACAGGGCAATCGGTAACAGCAGGATCAACAGCATCACCATCGCCAGGGCCGAGGCCACCGGCCAGTCACGGTTATTAAAGAACTCCTGCCAGAGCACCTTACCGATCATCAGGGTTTCCGGCCCACCCAATAGCTGTGGAATGACCACTTCACCAACTGCCGGGATAAACACCAGCATGAAACCTGCAATAATGCCGCTGCGTGATAGTGGCAGCGTCACCCGGAAGAAGGATTCCCAGGGACGCGCGCCCAGATCCTGCGCTGCTTCCAGCAACGAGTTATCCAGCTTCACCAAGTTCGCATACAGCGGCAGCACCATGAACGGCAAGTAGGCGTACACAATGCCAATATAGACCGCCAGATTGGTGTTCATAATAATCAGCGGATGATCAATCACGCCCAGCCACATCAGGAAGTTGTTCAGTAGCCCGTTATTTTTCAGAATCCCCATCCAGGCATAGATCCGGATCAGAAACGAGGTCCACGACGGCAGCAGTACCAGCAAAACGAGCAGTGTCTGACGTCGCTTCGATGCCCGAGACATGGCATACGCCATGGGATAACCCAGCAACAAACAGAGACACGCCGAGATAAACGCAATCTTCACCGAGCCAAGATAAGCGGCAAAGTACAACTCATCATCCGCCAGGAACAGGTAGTTCCCAAGGTTAAGGACAATGGTCAGCGCTTCATCGGCATACTCAAAAATCGCCGAATACGGCGGGATCGCAATCTCGGAATACGCAAAACTGATTTTCAGGACAATGGCGAACGGTACCAGGAAAAACAGCACCAGCCACAGGTACGGCGTGCCGATCACCAGCCCCCGGCCGAAGCTGCTCCGGGTTTCATGCCAGTTAGTTAACCATTTCATGAGTTCAGCACCACACAGTTGGTGGAATCCCAGGAAACATACACTTCATCGTCCCAGGTCGGGTTATCCGCGGTTCGCTCCACGTTAGCCATGTTGCACTGGATCACCTTGCCGGAAGGCAGTTCAACGTAATACACGGAATGCGCGCCAAGATAGGCGATATCAACCACTACACCTTTCGCCCAGTTATGTTCTTCTTCAGGCTTATCCACATCCACGAAGATTTTTTCCGGACGCACAGCAACCCAGACCTTCCGCTCTTCCAGCGCAGTCGTAATACCGTGACCGATCCGCACAGGTACCGGCAGATCCTTACTGTCGATAATGACGTGGTCAGCCGCATCGGAAACGATTTCACCGGCGAAGATATTGATGGAACCAATGAACTCCGCGGTCATACGACAGTTCGGGGTTTCATAAATATCCATCGGTGTACCGGTCTGGACGATCCAGCCGGCATCCATGATGCCTATCCGGTCAGCCATGGTCATGGCTTCTTCCTGATCGTGGGTAACCATAAGACAGGTGACACCTACCGTTTCCAGAATCTCTACCACTTCCAGCTGCATCTGGGTACGCAACTGCTTATCGAGCGCGCCCATGGGCTCATCCAGAAGCAGCAGCTTGGGACGCTTGGCCAAACTGCGAGCCATAGCCACACGCTGCCGTTGGCCACCAGACAGCTGATGGGGCTTACGGCGTGCATACTTGCTCATCCGCACCATCTTCAGCAGTTCTGCGACACGGTCAGCAATCTCTGCCTTGGGTAGCCGATCCTGTTTCAAACCAAACGCCACGTTCTGTTCCACGGTCATATGGGGAAACAGCGCATACGACTGGAACATCATATTGATGGGGCGCTCATACGGCGGAAGATCGGTAATATCCTGACCATCCAGAAAAATACGCCCATCGGTGGGTTTTTCGAAGCCGGCCAGAATACGCAACAGTGTGGACTTGCCCGAACCGGAGCCACCCAGCAGGCCAAAGATCTCACCCTTGTGGATTGTCAGGCTGACATCATCCACCGCCACCGTCTCATCAAAGTGCTTGCTGATACGGTCGATGCGCAACAGCACCTCTTTTTTTTCCCGGGCGCTTAATTTCTTCTTGTAAAAGGTGGACGCTACTGCCATGAAAATACGTCTCCACTCGGCTGGTACCCAAATGTGCCAACCGAAAAAAACTGTGTAACAGGAAATGTTTCAAATGTAGTCCATGAGCACCCGCCAGACATGCTGCAAATGCTCACCGGATGGCCGGATTCATCTCTCTACTGACGACCATGGCAGGGAAAAGTTCCCCGCCAGCCCTTATAAAGACTGGCTATGGTGGCTCAGGGGAATGAAGGGAGACCGGGCATCCGACAGGCGACTACCGCCCCGATTTAATCCGGTTCCAACTTCGGGTTATCGTTCGGTTCAATGCCGGCGATACTTCCCGGAAGGTGTATAGATTGGCCATGGTATCGGCATCCGGATAAATGCCGGGGTTGTTGCGGATAGCGGGATCAAGCAACGGCGTCGCGGCATCATTGGGATTGGCGTACGCCACATAATCGGATATCGCGGCAATCACCTTCGGCTTCATCAGGTAATCAAGAAACCGATGGGCGTTCTCTGCATTGGCCGCGTCCTTGGGAATGGCCAGCATATCAAACCAGACGCCCGTCCCTTCTTTCGGGATCGAGTAACGGACATTCACACCATTACCAGCCTCATCGGCACGATCGGCGGCCTGGAATACATCCCCGGACCAGCCAACGGCTACACAGATCTCACCATTGGCCAGATCAGAAATATAGCGGGATGAATGGAAATAGCGGACATAGGGCCGAACCTTCAACAGTACATCCTCTGCCTTGCTGTAATCAGAAGTGCGCTGACTGTTCGGATCCATTCCAAGATAGGATAACGCCGCCGGATACATTTCTGTCGGCGAATCAAGGAATGCAACGCCGCACTTGGCCAGCTTTTTCATGTTCTCCGGTTCCATCACCAGAGCCCAGCTGTTCACCGGTGCATCAGTACCCAGGGCTTTTTTCACCTTGTCCGGGTTATAACCGATGCCGGTCGTTCCCCACATATAGGGCATTGCATAGGTATTCTTGGGATCATGCTCCTGCAAACGGTTGAGCATATCCGTATTCAGGTGTTGCCAGTTCGGGAGGCTGGCTTTATCCAGCGGCAGGAAAACACCGGCTTTTATCTGGCGAGCCAGAAACTCACTGGTAGGGGCAACGATGTCATAGCCACTACGGCCAGACAGCAGCTTGGCTTCAAGCACTTCATTGCTGTCAAACACGTCATAGACGACTTTGATACCGGTTTCTTTCTCAAAATTGGCAATCGTGTCTTTGGCGATGTAGTCGCTCCAGTTGTACACATGCACAACGTTCTCTGCTGCTACACCGCCACTCAGGCTGAAGGCGAAGACAATTGGCGCCAGAATATGCTTGAAGAAGGTCATTTATAATCCTTCCGCTTCCTGCTAACTCCCGTTGGACAACAAGCCACTTGCGTGTGGCCACCCCCTTTACTCATTCACGGTCAGATACCGCTATGAACAAGAAAAAATGCGAAAAAAAGACAATTGAATATTGCAGGGCGCACATTGTCCTCATCAAACGTCAGGGGTCAATTATTATTGGTACAAAATTTGTCCTTTCCGGACATTTAATGACCATGGTCATGTGTCAGATCGCCTGGAATTTCCAGTGGAGGCTCTGAATCCGTGCAGTAATCCTGCTCCAGCTGAATCGTGGCGTGGTCTACAGCGAACCGTTCACGCAGTACATCATTGACTGCTTTCAATGTTTTGCAGTGATTGACCAGTTCTGTGGTTTTGACATGCAGGGTCATCAGGATCCGTTCCGGCGACAATGCCCAGATATGCACATGATGTACATCCAGAGCTTCAGGCACCCGCTCAACAATGGCCAGACGCACCTCTTCAGCGACGAGGTGTTCAGGTGCCCCTTCCATCAAAATATGCGCAGCCTGCCTTAAGAGTGTCCATGCGCTACGCAGAATCAAGCCTGAAACCACGACCGATAAAATAGGATCAATAGGCGTCCACCCGGTCAGCATAATCACCAGCGCGGCAATGATGGCGGCCAGCGAACCCAACAGATCCCCCATAACATGCAGGGCTGCACCACGTATATTGAGGTTATGGCGATCACCACCATGAAGTATGGCGAAAGCAATGATATTCACGACCAACCCAATGGACGCCACCAGTAACATCGTGCCGCTCAACACTGGTGAGGGATGCCAGAGACGCTTGCAGGCTTCCACCACAATAAATGCAACGATTACAAGCAGAGACAGTGCATTGAGAAAAGCGGCCAGTGTCGTTGTTCTGTGATAGCCAAAGGTTCGCCGTGCATCAGGCTTTCGCTCACTGTATCGCAGTGCGATTAATGCCAGAAACAACGATGCAGCATCCGTCAGCATATGCCCCGCATCCGCCAGTAAGGCCAGGGATCCGGAAACCAGACCACCCGCCACTTCGACAAACATAAAGCCTGCCGTCAGCAGGAAGGCGATAACTAGACGATTGCGACTATCGATATGCGCATGTTTCATGGCCAGGCCAATCAATGAATCGGGAAGAAGCAACAGCGATATGGAAAGAGTATAGGCTGATGGAAAGGACGAAAACACACGCTCTATAAACGACAAAACCCCGAAACCGGGGTTCTGACGATCATTGTTTGTACGCTTCCGTGCGCCACACTGCCCTGTGCGTTCGCTGTCCTTGCAGGGTTAATGTAACCCTGCCGAAAATTTGACAATAGTCGACAACTCCCCGTTAATACGTGAGATATTTCTCACAGCCGTATTCACCTTAAATATCGCCGGTATCAGGCCAGCATGTTCTTAAGCCCGGCAACCACCAAGACATACCCAACAACATGGGCCGTTTTGGAATCAAGCAGGCAGTCATGAAAAACACGATCAAACATATTGGCCTGCTCACATCTGGCGGCGATGCAGGTATTGTTGCTGAAGGCCACCAGAACGGTGGTATTGCAGAACTGGCCAGTATTACCGCAAGACGTTTTCCCGATGTTGATATTCGTGTCTTCATACTGGGACATATTCAACGTGACGGCTCACCCAGCTGCGCTGATCGGGTATTGGCCGGACGACTGGGAGTAGATGCCATTGAGCAGCTGCACAGTGGCGAAAGCGTCACCATGGTTGCCTTTCAGCATCAGACCATGTGCGGCCTGACTCTGCATGAAGTCATCAAACAACAGCCGGTGCTACAAATTGAACAGCTCCGACTCTCCCATAGTCTGGCCAGGTAATATAACCGGATGATTAGTTATCAGATAAAAATACTTGTGTTCTTTCTCTAAAAATCTCGCCACACAGAGCCGCTTTTCATCATACTTATACAGCATTACGGAATCTGCATAGGGTTAATCAGTCACCATGGCAACTGAGGATCAGTTTATAGTCACTCACTCTGCCATTAAGCATTTTTGCAGCAAACCATAGAGTACATAACCCTACAGCACATCGGGATACACCGATGCCAAAGCCCATGTAAATGGGATTAGATGTGCAAGGTAACTATTCATTGATCGAAATATAACCACTTGTCGGATATTGATGATGATCAATGCTATTTTTTTACTAAAAATTGATAATGATTCTTAATTGTTACTACATTCGCAATTCGCTCTGCCCCCTGAAGGGATCAGCCGCTGCGGGAGGATCACCATTCTATGACGTTGACACTGGGCGACCTGACCGTTGGAGACACCGGCACCATCACCGGCTTTTCCTCCAACCAGCGTACCTACCGACGCAAACTGCTCACCATGGGCATGACACCCGGCACCACTTTCAAGGTCTGCCGCGTCGCCCCACTGGGCGACCCCATTGAGCTGGAGCTGCGCGGCTTCCAATTGAGCCTGCGCCGTGAAGAAGCACGTATTGTCGAGGTATCCCGGTAAGATGTCTGATTCCTTTACAGTCGCCGTTGTCGGCAACCCGAACGCGGGAAAAACCAGTCTCTTCAACGCCATGACCGGCGCTCGTCAGCGTGTGGGTAACTGGCCAGGCGTGACTGTGGAAAAGAAAACCGGTGAATACCAGTTCCACGGTAAGCACATTACTCTGGTGGATCTGCCCGGTACCTATTCACTGGATGTCATCAGTGAAGATGTTTCCCTTGATGAACGCATTGCCCGCGATTACGTGCTCGCCGGCCATGCCGACCTGATCATCAACATCATCGATGCCTCCAACTTCGAGCGTAACCTGTACCTCACCACCCAGCTGCTGGAAATGAAGCAGCCGGTCGTGGTTGTCCTCAACATGATGGACATGCTGAAAGACAAAGGTATGGAGCTGGATGTCGACAACCTGGAGCGCCTGCTGGGCTGTCCGGTCGTACCGGTCGTGGCCAGCCGTAGTAAGGGGATTGAAGAGCTTCAGGAAGTCATCAACCGGACGGTTAAAAATCCCGCTGCAATTGTGCAACACAACACCGTACCATCGGAGCATCTGCAGCAGGCTATCAGTCAGCTGGCAGAGCAACTGGCACCAGTGGCAACACAAAACCGTGTTGAGCCCGAGTGGCTGGCACTGAAGCTGTTGGAAGGCGACAGTGATCTGGAACAGTGGCTCGACAGCGACATGCTGTGTGCCGTTAACTGCCGTCGCACTGCGCTGGAAGAAGCCTGTGGTGAAGATGCTGATATCCTGATCGCAGATGCTCGCTACAAGTTCATCAGCACGATTACTGCTCAAGTGCTTGAGCGTCGTGGCACGTTATCTAAAACCATCAGTGCCAAGATTGATGCGATTGTCCTGAACCGGATGCTGGGTCTACCCATCTTTCTGGGTGTGATGTACCTCATGTTCCTGTTTACCATTCAAGTAGGCAGTGCATTCATTGATTTCTTTGATATCTTCACCGGCACAGTACTGGTTGATGGCGGTCGCTATGTCCTGAGCAATATGGGCGCCCCGGAATTCCTGATTACCCTGCTGGCAGATGGTGTTGGCGCAGGTATTCAGACTGTTTCAACCTTTATTCCGGTCATTGCCTGCCTGTTCCTCTTTCTCTCCATTCTGGAAGATTCCGGCTACATGGCCCGGGCAGCATTTGTTATTGACCGTGCCATGAATGCTATTGGCCTGCCGGGGAAGTCATTTGTCTCCCTGCTGGTCGGATTCGGCTGTAACGTACCTTCCATCATGGGTGCGCGTACCATGGAAAACCCGCGTGACCGGATGCTTTCCATCATGATGGCGCCGTTCATGTCCTGTGGTGCACGTCTGCCGGTCTATGTCCTCTTTGCTGCCGCATTCTTCCCCTATAACGGCCAGAATGTCGTGTTTGCGCTTTATCTGATTGGTATTGCCGTGGCCGTTATGACAGCGGTCATCATGAAGCGCACCCTGCTTCCCGGTGAAACCAGCCCGTTCATCATGGAGTTGCCGGACTATCATCGCCCTCTGGTCAAGCAGGTACTGCTGCGTACTTGGGATCGCCTGAAAGTCTTCATCCTTGGTGCGGGTAAAATTATCGTTATCGTTGTCACCGTACTGGGCGTTCTCAACTCCATGGGCACTGATGGCTCTTTTGGCAACGAGAACACCGACAAATCCGTACTGAGTGAAGTGGGTCGTACCATTACACCGGTCTTCTCCCCCATGGGTATGACTGAAGAAAACTGGCCGGCCGCTGTGGGTATCTTTACAGGTATCTTTGCGAAGGAAGCCGTTGTCGGCACGCTGGATGCCATGTATAGCCAACTGGCTGGCGTTTCCTCTGCCGATGATGGTGCAGACTACAGCCTCTGGGGCGGTATCCGCGAAGCCATGGCCACTGTTCCGGAAAACCTGGCAGCCATTGGTGACAGCCTGGCTGATCCTCTGGGCATCGAAATCGGTGTTATTTCTGACAGTGGTGCCGTCGCAGAAGAACAGGGCATGGCTGCGACCAACCTGAGTGTTATGCAACAGCTGTTCGCTACTAAGGCGGCTGCTATCGCCTATCTGCTCCTGATTCTCCTGTACACACCCTGCGTCGCTGCACTAGGTGCAATCTACCGGGAAACCAACATGCGTTGGACGGTCTTCATCGGCTCATGGACCTTCTTCATGGGCTACCTGGCCGCCACGCTGTACTACCAGGCGTCTATCTGGACCCAGAACCCCGTCAGCGCGACCAGCTGGATCGCTGGTATGCTGGCAGTGTTCATCGCAGTCATCATTGGTCTGCGCCGGTTCGGCAGCATCGAAATGGACAACAAAGTGCCGGTAACAGTCACCTCTGGTAAGAGTTGCTGTAGCTCATAATGTTGATACCACTGAAAAACTACCTGGCCGAACAGGGCCAGGTCAGCTTGGCTGATCTGGCCAAGCACTTCAAAAGCAGCCCGGACGCGCTCCGGGGCATGCTGTCCCACTGGGTAAGAAAAGGCCGCGTCTGCAAGGAGACACTGGGCTGTAACAAAGGCTGTGCCTCCTGTCCGCCCGAGCAGACTGAAATCTATCGCTGGCTGGGCCCAAGAGCTGCACAGCCGGGATGCATCCCGCTTTGCCAACTGGCCTAGAGTAACCCGCTCACATACACCGCTTCATGGTATGGAAAGGATTCCTGCCATGATCGGATTTCCCTGCTTCATAAACAAACACTGGCTAATATGCCTCTTCCTGATGGCGATAGTGTTATTGGAACACTGCCATGACTGCTATAAAGTAGCACCAAAGTACAACAATAATAATACTGGACATGTCATGACAGGATTCGTACGACTGAGTCGGCATTTGCCCGCACTGCTTTTTACCTTCTTATTCATCTCCGGCTGCGCCAATACTGAAACATACCGTGTCGCCTATACCGAAGCTCAGCAGAAGTCTTCAACAGGACAACTGACTGCAGGTGTCGCTCATGCCGATATCACGCCTCCTCCCGGACTCCCCCGTGCTGGCTACTCCATGTGGTCAACAACCGGTGAAGGCTTCCGTAATCGACTGGCGGCACGCGCCTTCTACCTGAAAGATGCTGAAGGTAATGCACTGGCCATCGTACAAACCGATCTGCTGGCAGGTTCACGCATCCTTCAGGGTAAAGTGGCAGAAGTTGTCGCCCAGAAGACCGACATTGATGCAGGTAACCTCGCCATAACAGCCACACACACACATTCCGGTCCTGGCCAATACCTTGGCAGTGCCTTCTATAACAAACATGCGTCCCACAAAGATGGCTTTGACCCGGTCTATTTTGACTTTCTGGTTCAACAACTCTCAACGGCCATCATCGAAGCGTATGACTCACAACAACCCGCCAAAGTCGCTACCGGACGTACTGATGTGTGGGGATGGACCAGAAACCGTTCACTGGAACCGTATCTGAATAACGATACAACTGAAAATCTTGCTGACACGGCCAGTGACGCCTTCCATGCTATCAATCCTGCGCTTTATATGGTGCGTATCGATACACAACAGGAAGATGGCACCTACAAGCCTGCCGGCGCTTTTGCCAGCTTCTCAATACACGGCACAGGGGTACCTGAGCGCGATCCTTTCTTCAATGCAGATATCTGGGCTTATATTCAAAACGATGTGAAGTGGGCTATTGAACAGGGGTACAACACAGAACAGGGCGTTGTCTTTGGTGCATTCGAAGGTACCCACGGTGATATGGCACCTGCATCCCGCCTGGAAATGCTGGGGCAAATTGAATCGCGTCGTGTCGGTAAAGGCATCGCCAAACACGCCTGGAATTTGTTCCAGTCACTGGATACGAAACTCTCCGATACTCTGTCTCTTCGCACAGCAACCCGTGAATTGGATATCAGAAACAACAATACCTATGGCGACGTCAGTATTTGCGAGGAAGCGGCTGCTGGTAATACTCTCGCTGCAGCTCCCTTTGAACACACGTCACCGGTTATCGGATACCTTCCATTTTTCAAGCAGGGATCACGTCGTACATTCTTTACCAATAACTGTAATGGAGAGCGTCGTATACTCGGTTTTGATTCGCTACAGAGAATTCTGGAACCCAAAGATTCATTCCCAAGAACCGTCCTGTTCCAGGCCTTCCAGATTGGTGATATGGCAATCATCCCACTGCCTTATGAAATCACTGCCGAATCTGGCAAGCGTATAGAAGACGGCGTTCGGGAAATATATGAAAATCATGGTCAGTCTATCCGTCACGTCATGGTATCGAGTCTTGCCAATGGTTATACCGGGTACATGACAACACCGGAAGAATATGCCATCCAGTATTACGAAGGAGGCCATACTATCTATGGTAAAAATACCCAGCCGGTTATAACCGGGCATGCGGTTAATCTTGTTGATAGCCTCCTTCAGGGTTCAGATAACATCCGTGATCTGCCAGATACTCAGGAATACACACTGAAAACTCGACAATTTGTACCTGATGCTGTTGAGCCAAATGAATCCATACGTTCAGTACTGACTGCACCTGAATACAAGCACGCCTATAGCAATGAAGAAGGCCACTGGGCCTTCAAATGGCAAGATGTGGGCCCTGGTTTAATTAACCTGCATAAACCCTTGATCAGCATTGAAAGTAGCGAGAATGGCAAGGAATGGGCACCTCTTGTCGTCAATGAGATACCGGTCGATGACAATGGCTATGATATTGCTATCCAGATGTTGGAAGATGAAGGGGAATTCGCGGAATACACAGCCTACTGGTATAATCCTGTCTTTGAAGGCAAGAAGCGTCAGTTCAGGTTTGTGATCCAGGCCAGAGCAAACCAGCCCGTTCTCTATTCGCCCGCGTTTCGTTAACGTTTCTTTTGGGGAGTGTTCAGCACTCCCTTATTTCGAATTCTTGATATTTCTGTTCGGGTCCAGCTTTTTCCTTCCCATAATTTGGTTGTATCAAACCCAACTCACGTAAGCCTGAAATGTCTTAACCAGCCATCAGTGATTTATTAAATGAAACTTCAGCCTAAATTGCGTAATTAAGCTTCATGAGATCCGTGCCCCCTGAAGAAGTAATACCAGCCATTTTTTCTAACTACGTCACTGCTGTCCGGTTAAGATATTTCTGACCTTATGTTGCCTGGGTTTGTTGCAACCAAGTCTAAAAGGCCCTTAAATCCTTCATCGCTGCATGTGCTCAGACCTTACGGAAAGGAGAAATATTTAAACCGGACAGCAGCGTAACTACGTTATAACTGGAACACTGGCTACAAAGGCGACCAGGTTTGCTTTGAACAGGCAATCTGTGACCTGATTAATGTAGCTCGGTTCGCTTACGAGCCAACGTCCTAACAGCAGCTTCCTTCGTAAACCGACCTACGAAGGAAACCTAGTAATTTCTCCGAGCAATACAGAACAGGCTACAGAAGATTAAACCACAGTTGGAAAAAGCGATTGGTATAAGTTGAGCTGAATTATTACGTTCACCCAATGGACCCAATGGATGAGTAGCTGAATTCAGTCAACCCCATGTCCAACACGGGGATACAAAGCTTTTTCGATTTTAGACTACGGAATTTAGATTCAATGAAGCAAAAGAAGTAAGAAGTAAGAAGTAAGAAGTAAGAAGTAAGAAGTAAGAAGTAAGAAGTAAGAAGTAAGAAGTATGTTGAAATATAAAAACCGTACAAAGCAAAAACCCTGACCAGTTGCCTGATCAGGGTTTTCTAATTAAAGTCTGGCGATGACCTACTCTCACATGGGGAGACCCCACACTACCATCGGCGATGTATCGTTTCACTGCTGAGTTCGGGATGGGATCAGGTGGGGCCAATACTCTATGGTCGCCAGACAAAACTGGTTGAGATCGTAATGTTGATTCATCTTTATTGTTGAATCACCTTACGCTCTCCGGAATCTGTTGAATTTACTGCGCTCACACTCTCAACGATCTGCGTCGTTGGCGTTCAAATCGCTTTGGCGTTATATGGTCAAGCCGCACGAGTCATTAGTACTGGTTAGCTCAACGCCTCACAACGCTTACACACCCAGCCTATCAACGTCCTGGTCTTGGACGGCTCTTCAGGGACCTCGAAGGTCCAGGGAAGTCTCATCTTGAAGGGGGCTTCCCGCTTAGATGCTTTCAGCGGTTATCCTGTCCGAACGTAGCTACCGGGCAATGCTTCTGGCGAAACAACCCGAACACCAGTGGTTCGTCCACTCCGGTCCTCTCGTACTAGGAGCAGCTCTTCTCAAACTTCCAACGTCCACGGCAGATAGGGACCGAACTGTCTCACGACGTTCTAAACCCAGCTCGCGTACCACTTTAAATGGCGAACAGCCATACCCTTGGGACCGGCTTCAGCCCCAGGATGTGATGAGCCGACATCGAGGTGCCAAACACCGCCGTCGATGTGAACTCTTGGGCGGTATCAGCCTGTTATCCCCGGAGTACCTTTTATCCGTTGAGCGATGGCCCTTCCATACAGAACCACCGGATCACTAAGACCTACTTTCGTACCTGCTCGAGATGTACCTCTCGCAGTCAAGCGCGCTTGTGCCTTTACACTAACCGTACGATGTCCGACCGTACTTAGCGCACCTTCGTGCTCCTCCGTTACTCTTTGGGAGGAGACCGCCCCAGTCAAACTACCCACCACACAATGTCCCCACGCCAGATAATGGCGCCAGGTTAGAACCCCAACATGACCAGGCTGGTATTTCAAGATTGGCTCCACGCAGACTGGCGTCCACGCTTCATAGCCTCCCAGCTATCCTACACAAGTCATATCAAGGTCCACTGTGAAGCTGTAGTAAAGGTTCACGGGGTCTTTCCGTCTAGCCGCGGATACACTGCATCTTAACAGCGATTTCAATTTCACTGAGTCTCGGGTGGAGACAGCGTGGCCATCGTTACGCCATTCGTGCAGGTCGGAACTTACCCGACAAGGAATTTCGCTACCTTAGGACCGTTATAGTTACGGCCGCCGTTTACCGGGGCTTCGATCAAGAGCTTCGCCTAAGCTAACCCCATCAATTAACCTTCCGGCACCGGGCAGGCGTCACACCGTATACGTCCACTTTCGTGTTAGCACAGTGCTGTGTTTTTAATAAACAGTCGCAGCCACCTGGTATCTTCGACCGCCGACAGCTTAAGGAGCAAGTCCCATCACCATCAGCGGCGCACCTTCTCCCGAAGTTACGGTGCCATTTTGCCTAGTTCCTTCACCCGAGTTCTCTCAAGCGCCTTGGTATTCTCTACCTGACCACCTGTGTCGGTTTGGGGTACGGTCGTTTGTAACCTGACGCTTAGAAGTTTTTCCTGGAAGCATGGGATCAACCACTTCAGTCACCTTAGTGACCTCGTCATCAGCTCTCAGCATTATGAAACCGGATTTGCCTGGTTCCACTGCCTACTGCCTTAAACCTGGACAACCATCGCCAGGCCGGCCTACCCTTCTCCGTCACTCCATCGCAGTTACAACCGGTACGGGAATATTAACCCGTTTCCCATCGATTACGTCTTTCGACCTCACCTTAGGGGCCGACTCACCCTGCGCCGATTAGCGTTGCGCAGGAACCCTTGGTCTTCCGGCGAGGGGGCTTCTCACCCCCTTTATCGTTACTCATGTCAGCATTCGCACTTCTGATACCTCCAGCCTGCCTTCCAGCTTGACCTTCATCGGCTTACAGAACGCTCCTCTACCACCCAGCACAGTAAACTGTACTGAATCCGCAGCTTCGGTGTATGGTTTGAGCCCCGTTACATCTTCCGCGCAGACCG
>OZ220221.1:507500-509186 GCA_964291505.2 uncultured Kistimonas sp.
CTAACCCCATCAATTAACCTTCCGGCACCGGGCAGGCGTCACACCGTATACGTCCACTTTCGTGTTAGCACAGTGCTGTGTTTTTAATAAACAGTCGCAGCCACCTGGTATCTTCGACCGCCGACAGCTTAAGGAGCAAGTCCCATCACCATCAGCGGCGCACCTTCTCCCGAAGTTACGGTGCCATTTTGCCTAGTTCCTTCACCCGAGTTCTCTCAAGCGCCTTGGTATTCTCTACCTGACCACCTGTGTCGGTTTGGGGTACGGTCGTTTGTAACCTGACGCTTAGAAGTTTTTCCTGGAAGCATGGGATCAACCACTTCAGTCACCTTAGTGACCTCGTCATCAGCTCTCAGCATTATGAAACCGGATTTGCCTGGTTCCACTGCCTACTGCCTTAAACCTGGACAACCATCGCCAGGCCGGCCTACCCTTCTCCGTCACTCCATCGCAGTTACAACCGGTACGGGAATATTAACCCGTTTCCCATCGATTACGTCTTTCGACCTCACCTTAGGGGCCGACTCACCCTGCGCCGATTAGCGTTGCGCAGGAACCCTTGGTCTTCCGGCGAGGGGGCTTCTCACCCCCTTTATCGTTACTCATGTCAGCATTCGCACTTCTGATACCTCCAGCCTGCCTTCCAGCTTGACCTTCATCGGCTTACAGAACGCTCCTCTACCACCCAGCACAGTAAACTGTACTGAATCCGCAGCTTCGGTGTATGGTTTGAGCCCCGTTACATCTTCCGCGCAGACCGACTCGACCAGTGAGCTATTACGCTTTCTTTAAAGGGTGGCTGCTTCTAAGCCAACCTCCTGGCTGTCTGGGCCTTTCCACATCGTTTCCCACTTAACCATACTTTGGGACCTTAGCTGGCGGTCTGGGTTGTTGCCCTCTTGACGACGGACGTTAGCACCCGCCGTCTGTCTCCCGTAATTGCACTCCACGGTATTCGGAGTTTGCATCGGTTTGGTAACCCGGGATGGGCCCCTAGCCGACACAGTGCTCTACCCCCGTGGGTGAGATACGAGGCGCTACCTAAATAGCTTTCGAGGAGAACCAGCTATCTCCGGGCTTGATTAGCCTTTCACTCCGATCCACAGGTCATCCGCTAACTTTTCAACGGTAGTCGGTTCGGTCCTCCAGTTGATGTTACTCAACCTTCAACCTGCCCATGGATAGATCGCCCGGTTTCGGGTCTACTCCCAGCGACTATGACGCCCTATTAAGACTCGGTTTCCCTACGCCTCCCCTATGCGGTTAAGCTTGCCACTGAAAGTAAGTCGCTGACCCATTATACAAAAGGTACGCAGTCACCGTCCGAAAACGGCTCCCACTGCTTGTACGTACACGGTTTCAGGGTCTATTTCACTCCCCTCAACGGGGTTCTTTTCGCCTTTCCCTCACGGTACTGGTTCACTATCGGTCAGTCAGGAGTATTTAGCCTTGGAGGATGGTCCCCCCATGTTCAGACAGGATAACACGTGTCCCGTCCTACTCGTTTTCACACTATCAGGCCTTTCGCATACGGGGCTATCACCCACTATGGCCATGCTTCCCAGCATGTTCTGCTAAACCTGAAAGTGCTTAAGGGCTAATCCGCGTTCGCTCGCCGCTACTGACGGAATCTCGGTTGATTTCTTTTCCTCCGGGTACTTAGATGTTTCAGTTCCCCGGGTTCGC